>NZ_JAERSF010000007.1 GCF_016735615.1 Flavobacterium tagetis | reverse complement strand
AAAAAAAATTACGTTCGTAGACATATTGAATTGACAGCCGCTTTAGCAGAGATGCTAAAGCAAAATAGAATAAGAGTAATGGAATCGAGAGATTCGAAAAGAACCGATAGGAAAAGCATCGATAATATAATATTAAAATATACGATGAAGAGTTTGATCCTGGCTCAGGATGAACGCTAGCGGCAGGCTTAACACATGCAAGTCGAGGGGTAGAATTCTTCGGAATTTGAGACCGGCGCACGGGTGCGTAACGCGTATGCAATCTGCCTTCCACAGAGGGATAGCCCAGAGAAATTTGGATTAATACCTCATAGCATCATGACCCGGCATCGGGATATGATTAAAGTCACAACGGTGGAAGATGAGCATGCGTCCCATTAGCTAGTTGGTAAGGTAACGGCTTACCAAGGCAACGATGGGTAGGGGTCCTGAGAGGGAGATCCCCCACACTGGTACTGAGACACGGACCAGACTCCTACGGGAGGCAGCAGTGAGGAATATTGGTCAATGGGCGCAAGCCTGAACCAGCCATGCCGCGTGCAGGATGACGGTCCTATGGATTGTAAACTGCTTTTGTACGGGAAGAAACACTCCGACGTGTCGGAGCTTGACGGTACCGTAAGAATAAGGATCGGCTAACTCCGTGCCAGCAGCCGCGGTAATACGGAGGATCCAAGCGTTATCCGGAATCATTGGGTTTAAAGGGTCCGTAGGCGGTCTTGTAAGTCAGTGGTGAAAGCCCATCGCTCAACGGTGGAACGGCCATTGATACTGCAGGACTTGAATTACTGGGAAGTAACTAGAATATGTAGTGTAGCGGTGAAATGCTTAGAGATTACATGGAATACCAATTGCGAAGGCAGGTTACTACCAGTGGATTGACGCTGATGGACGAAAGCGTGGGTAGCGAACAGGATTAGATACCCTGGTAGTCCACGCCGTAAACGATGGATACTAGCTGTTGGTGGCAACATCAGTGGCTAAGCGAAAGTGATAAGTATCCCACCTGGGGAGTACGAACGCAAGTTTGAAACTCAAAGGAATTGACGGGGGCCCGCACAAGCGGTGGAGCATGTGGTTTAATTCGATGATACGCGAGGAACCTTACCAAGGCTTAAATGCAGACTGACCGATTTGGAAACAGATCTTTCGCAAGACAGTTTACAAGGTGCTGCATGGTTGTCGTCAGCTCGTGCCGTGAGGTGTCAGGTTAAGTCCTATAACGAGCGCAACCCCTGTTGTTAGTTGCCAGCGAGTCAAGTCGGGAACTCTAACAAGACTGCCAGTGCAAACTGTGAGGAAGGTGGGGATGACGTCAAATCATCACGGCCCTTACGCCTTGGGCTACACACGTGCTACAATGGCCGGTACAGAGAGCAGCCACCTCGCGAGGGGGAGCGAATCTATAAAGCCGGTCACAGTTCGGATCGGAGTCTGCAACTCGACTCCGTGAAGCTGGAATCGCTAGTAATCGGATATCAGCCATGATCCGGTGAATACGTTCCCGGGCCTTGTACACACCGCCCGTCAAGCCATGGAAGCTGGGGGTGCCTGAAGTCGGTGACCGCAAGGAGCTGCCTAGGGTAAAACTGGTAACTAGGGCTAAGTCGTAACAAGGTAGCCGTACCGGAAGGTGCGGCTGGAACACCTCCTTTCTAGAGCCCAAATCGTTAGCCGCAAGGCACGCTTGGGAAATAAGATGCCTGACTGTAGGTTTTGGGTCTTGAAATTGCATTACTCTTGCTGTTAATTTAAAGAAATAAACTTTTAAGTAAAAAAAAACAGAGTCTCGTAGCTCAGCTGGTTAGAGTACTACACTGATAATGTAGGGGTCGGCAGTTCGAGTCTGCCCGGGACTACTATTTAACTTAAGAAAAAGGAAATTTTAGGGGTTGAGGCCTTATGAGAAATAATTCATAACTCATAACTAATAACTCATCACTAAAAAATGGGGGATTAGCTCAGCTGGCTAGAGCGCCTGCCTTGCACGCAGGAGGTCAACGGTTCGACTCCGTTATTCTCCACAAAACTATCATAAAATGGTAGATAAAAGTTCATTGACATATTGGGATAAGAAAATAATAAGAAAGTAGAAAGCGTTTTTTATTGGCAACAGTAAAAAACAAACAAAACGGATCATATTAACATATGATTTGGTGCAATAAGCAAAATAAGGGCGCATGGGGAATGCCTAGGCTCTCAGAGGCGATGAAGGACGTGATAAGCTGCGAAAAGCTGCGGGGACGGGCACACACCGATTGATCCGCAGATATCCGAATGGGGCAACCCGCTATATTGAAGATATAGCACACCGATAGGTGGGCAAACCCGCTGAACTGAAACATCTAAGTAGGCGGAGGAGAAGAAAACAAAAGTGATTCCGTAAGTAGTGGCGAGCGAACGCGGATTAGCCCAAACCGGCATTGTTACGGCATTGCCGGGGTTGTAGGACCGCGACATTTCATGCATGAGGAACCGGAAGCTTCTGGAAAGGAGCGCCATAGAGGGTGACAGCCCCGTATGGGTAACAAATGTAATGGATAGCGGTATCCTGAGTAGGGCGGGGCACGTGAAACCCTGTCTGAATTTGGCGGGACCATCCGCTAAGGCTAAATACTCCTGAGAGACCGATAGTGAACCAGTACCGTGAGGGAAAGGTGAAAAGAACCGTGAATAACGGAGTGAAATAGATCCTGAAACCATGCGCCTACAAGCGGTCGGAGCCCTTTCGTGGGGTGACGGCGTGCCTTTTGCATAATGAGCCTACGAGTTAACGCTGCTGGCAAGGATAAGTGGTTAAGCCATGGATCCGCAGCGAAAGCGAGTCTGAATAGGGCGCTTTAGTCAGTAGTGTTAGACGCGAAACCGTGTGATCTACCCATGGGCAGGTTGAAGCTGTGGTAACACACAGTGGAGGACCGAACCGGTTGACGTTGAAAAGTCTTCGGATGACCTGTGGGTAGGGGTGAAAGGCCAATCAAACTCGGAAATAGCTCGTACTCCCCGAAATGCATTTAGGTGCAGCGTTATTTTAGTTATATAGAGGTAGAGCTACTGATTGGATGCGGGGGCTTCACCGCCTACCAATTCCTGACAAACTCCGAATGCTATATAATGATTGATAACAGTGAGGGCTTGGGTGCTAAGGTCCAAGTCCGAGAGGGAAAGAACCCAGACCATCAGCTAAGGTCCCCAAATATATGCTAAGTTGAAAGAACGAGGTTTGTCTGCCCAGACAGCTAGGATGTTGGCTTGGAAGCAGCCATTCATTTAAAGAGTGCGTAACAGCTCACTAGTCGAGCGGACGAGCATGGATAATAATCGGGCATAAGCATATTACCGAAGCTATGGATTTTGTGGCAACACAAAGTGGTAGGGGAGCATTCTGACAGGGCTGAAGGTATCTCGTAAGGGGTGCTGGACCGGTCAGAAAAGAAAATGTAGGCATAAGTAACGATAATGCGGGCGAGAAACCCGCACACCGAAAAACTAAGGTTTCCACAGCTATGCTAATCAGCTGTGGGTTAGTCTGGACCTAAGGCGAACCCGAAAGGGACAGTCGATGGCCAACGGGTTAATATTCCCGTACTTCTTATTGCTGTGATGGGGTGACGGAGTGATGAAAGCGCCGCGAACTGACGGAATAGTTCGTTAAAGCACCTAGCTATAGGCTCTCTAGGCAAATCCGGAGAGTTTGGTGAAATGCGATAGTACTCGGAGTCTTCGGACAAAGAGATAGTGCGCCTAAGGGCTTCCAAGAAAAACCTCTAAACTTCAGGCAGTAAGAACCAGTACCGTAAACCGACACAGGTAGTTGAGGAGAGAATCCTAAGGTGCTCGAGAGATTCATGGCTAAGGAATTAGGCAAAATAGACCTGTAACTTCGGGAGAAAGGTCGCCCCGAGCAATCGGGGCCGCAGTGAAGAGGTCCAGGCGACTGTTTATCAAAAACACAGGGCTCTGCAAAATCGTAAGATGAAGTATAGGGCCTGACACCTGCCCGGTGCTGGAAGGTTAAGAGGAGATGTTATCTTCGGAGAAGCATTGAATTGAAGCCCCAGTAAACGGCGGCCGTAACTATAACGGTCCTAAGGTAGCGAAATTCCTTGTCGGGTAAGTTCCGACCTGCACGAATGGTGTAACGATCTGGACACTGTCTCAGCCATGAGCTCGGTGAAATTGTAGTAACGGTGAAGATGCCGTTTACCCGCAGTGGGACGAAAAGACCCTGTGCACCTTTACTATAGCTTAGTATTGACCTTGGATAAATGATGTGTAGGATAGGTTGGAGACTATGAAGCGGCGTCGCCAGGCGTTGTGGAGTCATTGTTGAAATACAACCCTTTGTTTATCTGAGGCCTAACCCCGTGTTGCGGGGGACAGTGCTTGGTGGGTAGTTTGACTGGGGTGGTCGCCTCCAAAAGAGTAACGGAGGCTTCTAAAGGTTCCCTCAGTACGCTTGGTAACCGTGCGTAGAGTGCAATGGCATAAGGGAGCTTGACTGAGAGACATACAGGTCGATCAGGTACGAAAGTAGAGCATAGTGATCCGGTGGTTCCGCATGGAAGGGCCATCGCTCAAAGGATAAAAGGTACGCCGGGGATAACAGGCTGATCTCCCCCAAGAGCTCATATCGACGGGGGGGTTTGGCACCTCGATGTCGGCTCGTCACATCCTGGGGCTGGAGAAGGTCCCAAGGGTTGGGCTGTTCGCCCATTAAAGTGGCACGCGAGCTGGGTTCAGAACGTCGTGAGACAGTTCGGTCTCTATCTACTGCGGGCGTTAGAAATTTGAGTGGATCTGATTCTAGTACGAGAGGACCGAATTGGACTAACCTCTAGTGTATCTGTTGTCCCGCCAGGGGCACCGCAGAGTAGCTACGTTGGGAAGGGATAAGCGCTGAAAGCATATAAGCGCGAAACCCACCACAAGATGAGATTTCTTTTAAGGATCGTGGAAGATGACCACGTTGATAGGCTACAGATGTAAAGGCAGTAATGTCATAGTCGAGTAGTACTAATAATCCGTAAGCTTATGCACAGACTTTTCCTCCCGAGCAATCGGGAGGAAGGAACTTTCTTAACTTAAAAGCTTATTTGTTTCTTTATCCCAGTATGTTAAAATATTGTTTTAATTATTAATTGTCAATTATCAATTATTAATTGAAAAGCTGCTTGCAGCGAATAGCCTTAAGGTGGTTATTGCGGCGGGGCTCACCTCTTCCCATCCCGAACAGAGAAGTTAAGCCCGCCTGCGCAGATGGTACTGCATCATTGTGGGAGAGTATGTCGTCGCCTTTCTTTTGAAAA
>NZ_JAERSF010000006.1 GCF_016735615.1 Flavobacterium tagetis | reverse complement strand
CATCCCGAACAGAGAAGTTAAGCCCGCCTGCGCAGATGGTACTGCATCATTGTGGGAGAGTATGTCGTCGCCTTTCTTTTGAAAACCCTATCCAATTCGGATGGGGTTTTCTGTTTTTATATGGGTTTGAATTTTCTACATCTGATAATTAAAAAGTTTTTCTAATGCTAAAATTCTAAAGATCTCTTCTGAACCTCTGTTTTAAGGATGTAAACAGCATCTATAGTTACAAAAATAAGACTCAGGAAGTTATTTGAAATTTAGCAAAATTAGTATTAGAAGCTAGCGCATTAATTTGAATAGTTTAATGCGCTAGATTATACAGAAATAATTATTCGTTTGAAGGCTTTCCAATAGTAGCCAAAATCCCACCATCTACGTAAACGACATGTCCGTTTACAAAATCACTGGCTTTTGAGCTTAAAAATATTGCTGCTCCTTGCAAATCTTCAGGATTTCCCCAGCGTCCCGCAGGAGTTCTTCCCATAATAAACTCGTTAAACGGATGACCGTTTACACGAATTGGGGCTGTCTGGCTTGTTGCAAAATAACCAGGGCCAATTCCGTTAGTTTGAATGTTGAATTTAGCCCATTCTGTAGCCATATTTTTAGTCAGCATTTTCAAACCGCCTTTTGCCGATGCGTATGCACTTACAGAATCTCTTCCCAGTTCGCTCATCATCGAGCACATATTAATAATTTTTCCGCCGCCACGGTTAATCATTCCCTTTACAACATTTTTAGAAACGATAAAAGGGCCAGTTAAATCTACTTTTATAACCGCTTCAAAATCGCCAACTTCCATCTCGATAATTGGCGTTCTTTTAATAATTCCTGCATTATTGATTAGAATATCGATTGGACCAACTTCAGCTTCAATTTTTTGAATTGCAGCAATTACAGCAGTTTCATCTGTAACATCAAATAAATAGCCATAAGCTTCAATTCCTTCTGCTTTGTATTCTGCAATAGCACTGTCTACAGCTTCTTGTGAGGAATGATCATTTACCACAATTTTGGCACCTGCATGTCCAAGACCTTTCGCCATTGCCATTCCTAATCCGTGTACTCCTCCTGTAATTAGAGCTGTTTTTCCTGTTAAATCAAATAAGTTAATTGACATTTTTTTGTTTTTTGGTTAATAATATTCTTAATTATTTTTTTGTTATTGATGTGTCTTTTACATTTATAATGAAAGGATTTTGAAGTTCTTGATTGAAATGATCTAAATAATCCTGCCATTGCTTAGAATTGGTTATTTGACCCGCTTTATCCCAAGCAGCGCCAGAATAATAAACAATAGGTTCGTTATTTTTAACCGAAGTTAGGGTTAGCAGCTGTTCTTTATCTACCCACATTTTTTTAGCAGGAGTACTCAATATTGTTGCGACAGCGGTAGTTCCTTCTTTTTCAAAAGTGGGTTCCCAATATCCCATAATACCTTGTTGTTCGTTTAATAGAATAACTCCAGCTTTTTCTCTTCGAATAATTCCGACAACAACAGGCAAAGGTTTTTTATCATCAAAAGTGTACACATTTTCAATACGATTTAATTGCGATCCAGCATCAATAGAAATGGTTTTTATAGCTTGAACTTTGATTCCGCCAGCATTCCAGCTGTCATAAATCAATTGAAAAGTGGTGCGAAGCGGACCATTATCCAATATTTTCCATCGATGATAATTTCCAGAATAACGGATAGTGTCTTTTACAAAAGGAGCCATGTTTCCTGCCCCCAAAGTGTAGCCAACGTGATAATAATCTAATCCGTCGCCATGATCAATATGATAATCATTGCGTTTGTACCGGTCATTTAAAACTAGTTTTGAAGTCCTTTTTACCCAGACATCAAAACCATAAGCATCACCTTCTGTTTTTTCTAGAGCTTTCCCGTAAGTACGAAAAGCGATTTTATCATTTTCCCAAGCAAAATCGTCCAATCTTTCAGGAACAAATCGAGCAAAAGTTTTGGATATAAATTTTTCTGGCTTTCCTTTTTGAATGAAAAGCTGTAAAGAACTTTTTGCTTTAATATCTATTTGCACCAATAGATTTTGAATAGTAGATTGTCCTTTATGTTCTAATTGAAACGGAATCTGTTTTTTTGTTTTACTGTTAATGATCGTAAAATTGGCAGTATCAATCTGCGGATAGGAGGCAACAATGTCTTTCCATTTTATAGCTGCAACAGTTTCTTTTCTGTCTAGGACAGAATTGTTTGAAATAGTAATGGTAGCTTTGTTTTGAGCCTTTAGAGATGATGGTAAAACACAAACCATTAAGATAAAGTGTGAAAATTTCATGAGATTTGTTTTGAATATTTTTTGAATGAATAGGTTCCGTTAAGGCATAAATTGAGCTGTCCGACTTATAAAAGTTCTTTTTCGGACGAAATTTTTCGAGTTTTAAAAAATTAGCTTAAACCGTTTTAGGTTTTTAAGATCGATTGACGAAATGTTGCATTAGGGTTTCGTTGTGTTGTTGTAAATTATTCTTTTGTATTTTCTAATCGGGCCAAATATTCGCTTGGCATACAGCCATAATGCTGTTTGAATGCTGTCGAGAAATAAGAAGGCGAATTAAAACCGCACATATAAGTAATCTGCGCGATAGTATAACGCTTGCTTTGCATTAATTCTACAGCCTTTTTAAATCGGATTCTTTTTATAAAATCCATTGCCGATTCGCCCGTAATTGCTTTTAATTTGATGTAAAGATTCGAACGGCTCATCCCAATTTCACGGCTGAAATGGTCTACCGTAAACTCAGAATCAGCCAAGTGATCTTCGACAATGCGAATGGCATCTTTTAGGAATTCTTCGTCCAAAGTATTGAAAGCAATATTTTCAGGAACCATTTCTTTTCCAACCGAATAATATTCTTTTAATCGCTTACGTGAACGCAGTAAATTGGTGATTTTTGCAGCTAATAAAGGCGTCGAAAATGGTTTTGTAACGTAATCATCTGCACCCATTTCAAGACCTTTTATCTGCTGGCTGGTTTCGTTTCGAGCGGTTAAAAGTATTAGTGGAATATGCGAAGTATTGATGTTTTGTTTAATTCGTTTACAAAAATGCAATCCATCCAATTCAGGCATCATTACATCGCTGATAATTAAATCAAAAGGATTAATTTCTAATAAATCTAATGCCATTTGGCCGTTATAAGCAACTTTTACATCATAGGTTTTACTAAAATAATTCTGCAGATAGTCCAGAATTTCCTTGTTGTCGTCTACAATCAGTAATTTTACAGGCTGATTGTTATCTATTACCTCATTTTCTTCTTCTATTTCATTTTCATTGTCCAATTCATTATCGGTTACGATAGACAAATCGTATAAAGATTCTTCTATCTGCTGATCATTTTTATAAACCTGATCCAAAATCGGAATGGCAACTGTAAAAGTGCTTCCTTGTTCTTCGGCACTTTCAGCGCTAATTTCACCATGATGCAATTCGACCAAACGTTTTGTAAAAGCCAAACCAACACCAGAGCCCAAATTCATTTCGCGGTTATTTACTTGATAAAAACGATCAAAGACTTTAGATAAATTCTCCGCACTAATTCCGACTCCCGTGTCAGCGACTTTTATTTGTACCAAATCATTTTTTTTCAATAATTCCACATGAATACTTTGTCCTTCGTTAGTGTATTTGAAAGCATTCGATAATAGATTGAACAAAATTTTCTCCATTGCATCTTTATCAAAAAGAAACACAAGTTGCGTTTCGGCTGAATGGAAAGTATAATGGATGTTGTTTTTTTCTGAAAGCGGTTTAAACGATTCAAAAATTTCCTGTGTAAAACGAACAATATCACTTTTGCCCACTTTTAAAGGACGCGTTCCCATTTCTGTTTTTCTAAACTCAAACAATTGATCAACCAAATTGTAAAGTCTTTTGGTGTTTATAAACATTAATTCATGTTTCTTTTTTGTGACTTTATCAGCAAATGGCATTTTTAATAATTCTTCTAAAGGCGCTAAAATTAAGGTTAAAGGAGTTCTTAGTTCATGAGAAACATTAGTAAAAAAGTCCATTTTAATCTGGTTGATATAACTCACTCTTTCCTTCTCAATTCTTTCCAGTTTTAGCTGCTGTACGGCTTGAATTCTTTCTTTAATGATTTTAAAACCGATATAAACTGCTGTACCAATTATAGCAAGCAATAACAAAGAAAACCATATTGTTTTGTACCACGGCGGAAGTATTACAATTTGCAAATTTCTCACAGTGCTCATTTCGCCATTTGGACCAACAGCTTTTATTTGAAAATTATATTTGCCAGCAGGTAAATTGCTGTAACTTACCTTCAATTCGTCTGTTCTTTGCCAGTCTTTATCAACATCTTCAAGTTTGTAGAAATAATATGTTCTGTTGGAAGAAATGTAGTTGAAAGTATTATAAAAGATGCTGAACTGTTTATATTCTGGTCCAATTTCCAATTTTTTAATCTGATCGATATGCTGTTCCAAAATATCAGTTTCGTCATCTACTGCAACCGTTTTATTTAAAACTTCTAAAGCCGTAAAACTTAATTTTAAAGGAAGCGGACTCTGTTTAATCATAGACGGATAGAAATACGAAATACCTTTGATACCGCCAAAAAGCAGCATTCCGTCTTTTGCTTTGCAGAATGCATAATCGTTAAATTGCTTGTTCTGCAAACCATCGCTTTCATCAAAAGTTTGTACAGAACCTTTGTCTGGGTTAAACTTGATTAATCCTGTGTTGGTAGAGATCCATAAATTGTCTTCGTCCGGAATTATACCATAAATTGTTTCTTTAAAGAAATCTTTTCTTGCTTTAAAACTGATGAAAGATTCTTGTGCTTCATCATACAATCGTAATCCTTCTCTCGTTCCAATCCAGATTCGGTGTTTCTTATCTTCGGTAATGCAGTTTACAATATCATCACTTAATTTTCCGTGACCTATATTGCCAAACAATTGTGTTTCCGGGTAAAAAAGCGTAACTCCATTTGTGGATCCAATCCAAATGCGTTTTTTGCTGTCTTCAAAGAGAAAAGTAATATCATCAGAGGCTGGTCTTTTTCCGGCCTTATCCAAATGAATATGCGTAAACGTTTTAGTTTCAGGATGAAACTGATCTAGTCCAGATCGTGTTCCAACCCAAATTCTGTCTTTAGAATCTTTCAGTAAACTATAGACTAAATTGCCTGCAATGCTGTTTGGATTATTTTCGTCGTGGAGAAAACGTTGCACCAAACCTGTATTCGGATTTAAAATATTCAATCCGCCGTTATGCGTGCCCACTAAAACATTTCCGTTGCCGTCAAATTCAATAGCTTTAATATTGTTCGAACTTAAACTGTTTGGATTGTTTTCGCTATTAGAAAAATAACGGATGGTATTGGAATTTTTATTCCAATAATTTAATCCTTTGTCGTTGCTGCCAATCCAGAAATTACCTTTAGAATCTTGTTTGATAACGCCAATAACTTCATCATTTAAAGATGGGTTTCCTAAATTTTGACTTAAAAGATTAAACTTGATATCGTTTTTATGATAATAATTTAGACCGCCATAATAAGTTCCTAACCAGATTCCGTTTTGTTTGTCTTTAAAAATACAGCGAACTGAATTCTGACTGATAGTATACGGCTGTGAGATTTGATGAGAATAATTGCTGAATGAATTGTTTTTAAGGTTATAAATACTCAAACCTTTAAAAGTGCCAAACCACAAATTTCCTTCGGTATCTTTGTTAATGCATCTAATATTATTGTCGGCAATGCTATTGCTTGCAGTATTATGAAGAAGTGAAGTTAGAGTCCTGTTCTCGGCATTATATTTAATTACACCTTCACCTTCTGTAGCGACCCATAGTTTTTTACCTTCAATAAAAACATCATTTATATAGGGCTTTTTTGAAGTCAGATTTATTTTTGTAAGCTGATGTGAGTTAGGATTTAATTGGAAAAGACCAACATCTGTACCCAATAAAATCTGTTTTTGCCAAATGCCGATGTAGGCGATTTTTTTGATTTCATGTGAAGACGCATTAAACTTTATAGGAACAAAATTCTTTTCATTTGGATAAAGCACAAAAACATCGCCAGCTATAGAAGATGCCCAGATTCTATGCTGATTGTCTTCTGTAATGGCAGAAATATACCATTCGCCAATATTTCGTGGCAATGGATAATTGGCAAAACTGTCCGTATTATAATTATAAACGCTAATTCCTTGATTGCCGCCAATCCATAATTGCCCTTTATGATCGGTAAAAAGACTTCGAATGTAATATGATTGTAGACTATTTTTAACGTTTTTAATTGGTCGATAAACTTTAAAACCTTTACTGTCATAACGATTTAATCCATCCTGAGTTCCAATCCAGATAAAACCCAAAGTATCCTGCTGAATGGCAAAAACAGAACTCTGCGACAAGCCTTTATCAACCGAAATGGTTCGGAAATAGCGATCTTGCACTTGGGCATAACTTTTCGAGGCGAAAAGAGTCATGTAGAAAAACGCAAAAAGAATAATCGTTCTCTTCATAAAGGTTTAATTATAAATTGTTATTGGCTTCTTTTTGTTTTAAAAGAACTTAAACAAAAAGAAAACACTTTCTATTCTTAATTTTTGTCGTATTTGGCTACATCTGGCAGTTCGTCTACAACTTCTTGTCGATTTACTTTATCATTGTCGATTTCAAGTAAAACAGAACTTTCTGGAATTTTTGGCGCATACTTTTTTCCTTCAAATTGAATTGGCAGATTTCCGTAGCTAAACATTGATTTTACTGCGTTTCCTGAAACTTGCAACGTAGCAGGTTTTTCTCCGTTCAATTGCGCTTTTATATTCCAGTTTCCAGCTTGTAAATCTATAAATCCATCTTTGTTCGAAATTGTTTTTATGACTTCGGTTTTTCCATCTTTAATCTGAATGATCGTTAAGAATCTAAATTTTTGTTTTGGCTGAGAAGTGATTCCCGCGTGCCATTGATCTTTAAAATCTTTAATTTGTCCTTCATCATTGGTCACTTTATTCCAGTTTACAGCAGCTTCGAAAAACTGATTGTGTACCGCCATTTTTAACGGACTTTCAGCATAAACATTCGCCGTAACACTTCCTAAATCGGTTTTAACTGCAAATTGCTGCTGATTTGGGTTTTCTGAATTCTGACCTTCAATTGTGTAATAAGGACAATGAAACTGAGTTGTCCATTTTACTGGAGTTTTAGCTTCCAATTCATCATATAAAACAATATATCCGCCTTCTAATTGCAGCATATGTCTTCTGTACAATGTTACACCAGATTCTCCGTAACCGCTTTCTTTACTCGGAACTACTTTGATTTGTTCAAATCTATTCAGCCAAAATTCACTTTTAATTTCGCCATACGCATTGCTTGCATCTCCTAAAGCGTACTGAATGCGCTTTCCTGAGATCGCTCTCGGAATCCATCCGTAACCTTCTTCACCAATTTTTTGATTTAAACTGTCTGCTAAAATGGTATTATAAGCTTTTGTTGATCGATAATCGAGAAGATTGTGTTTGTCGCTAAAATTACTGTAATAACCCGTTCCTCCAAAGATTACTTTTCCTTTATAATTAATTGTAAATGCATTTTGCGAAGCGTGTCCGTGTCCAGAAGAACCAAACGGACTGCTGAATAAATAGCTGCTTAATGTTTTGTCGGCATTTGCCAAATCTTCATGCATGGCAACAACGCCAACATCTCCAAATTTGCGTGTTTTTGGCAAATCTGTGGGAGATGAAACAGGTAAATTTCGGTTGGTTTTAAAATTTAAAAGTCTGAAAAGAAGATAATCATCTGTACCGTGATAATACTTCGAATAATCTCTTTTTATACCGTCAACATACCAGTTTAAATACGTATTATCAATTTTATAAGTAAGCGCGTCTGCAAACCAAGCTTCACCTTTTACGATATACGGAATATTTTCCCACATGTCGCCAATAGCAGTGCTTGCCGATTTATTAGGATGTGTATAAAGCATATAGTAAGGAAGATTCTGCATCCAAGGCAGTTTGAAATAATCGACTCCGCTAAAATCACCAAACATTTGGGACAGATAAATAATCGACTTAAAGTTAACTCTAAAATAGCCGTTTCCTTCATGCCAGCCACCATCTGTTGTGCCTAATACCGGGAAACGCGCAGACCAGACTTCATACAAATACGTAAGCCATTCTTTTGCTTCAGGAACATCGTTTATAACCGCAACAGTTGCAATAGCTAGGTTTCGCATAGTAATCTGCCAAACGTGATTGTCGCTTACGTGCAATTCAAAACGATTAGGCAAATGATCGTAAACTCTTTTGGCTCTCAGCTTAATAATGTTTTTAAAAAGTTCTTTTTCTTGCGGAGATAAGAATTCATAACCTGCATCATAAAACCATCCTAAAGCTTCGAGTACGGCACCGCCTGTAAAGTCATCGCCCGTTGCCAGTCCGTTAGGATTCATGTTGGCAATGTTTATCGCTCTACGTTTGGCATCTAAGATAAAACGCTCGTCTTTAGTAAGCTGATAGGCAATGCATAAATTGCGAACAGGAGTTCCAACAGCATCTCCAAAACCATGATACATTCGTTCAATAATAATCTTTTTCTCTAAAGGATTTTTGCCCGTTGTATCAATGACGCGTTGTGGTTTCTCAGTTGGAAGAGGAGCCAGCATTAATTTTTCCGCGAAAGCGATAAACTTTTTCGCCTCAGGATTATTCAAGTTGTTGCGATAAAAATCGTCCCCAATAGTACGCATATCCCACAAAACTGGATGTGCTCCTTCATTTCGTTTTAAAACTTCGGTTACTGGCGGAGAAACTTTTTCGTTTGCATATTTGGCATCAATTACAAAATCGTAAGTAGGTGACCATGTCCATTGATTGCTGTTTTTTAAGGCATAAGCATATTTCCAATACCATTTTCCAGCTTTTAATGCTTGATGTAGAGGATAAACGGCCCAACGCTGTTCTGCGCTGGAAATGAGGTTTTTGGTGAAGTTTTTATCGCTAGCAAGCATAACTTTATAACGTACGTTACCAATATTTGGATCTTCTTTAACTTCACTACCGCTTTCCATTGGTTTAACCATTTCTTTTCCGTTTGTTCCAGGCCAAAGAAGGGCAGGAGCATTTGTTGGAACCGTTATGCCATTAACAGGATAAGGCCATTCGCGTACTCTTGAGTGTAATTTTTCTGCGGTTAATTTTATGACAGCCTGTTGTTTCTGACTGAAAGCAGAAAAGGCAATTAGAAGTAACGCTATTGGATATGTTTTTTTAGTTATCATTTTTTATGTTGAATGATTTATAATCCTGATTGAAATGAATCTCCGTTCTTTTTGCACCATTGTTTTAAATAACGACGCATGGCAAGCAGTTCTTTTTTATACGTTTTGTTTACAGCTAGATTTGTTATTTCGCCTGGATCTGTGGTTAGATTGAATAGTTGTTCTTTTAAATTGCCCTTATTGTAAACAATGTATTTGTAATTTTGAGTAATTACGGCGCGTCCGCTAATTCCTAAAAGTTCTTCGTTATCGGCAAAATCGGTTTCTATAACCAAAGTGTCGCGAAGTTTTAAAGTTGGGTTAGCTATTTTTTTGCTCAAATCAATTCCTTTTAAATCAGAAGGTTTCGTAACTCCAGTAAAACCGCAGATGGTTGGAATAATGTCTGTTCCATTGCAAACCAACATTTCGTCTGTGCTTGGTTTCCATTCTCCAATTTTTGAAATAATAAACGGAATTTTAGCCGATTCTTCGTAAAGAATTTGTTTCTGATTCCAGCTGTGTCCTGCATAACCATCGCCATGATCGGCAGTAAAAACAATTATGGTATTTTTTTCGATGCCGTATTTTTTGAGTGAAGCCAGAACCATTTCGATATAACTATCTACTTTTTCAATCAGTTTATTGTATGCCCAACGATATTGACGCCATTGATCGGATGTCCAGTTTACAGTTGGATAAGTTCTAAAACTTACTTTCTGTTGCTCTCGTACAATTTTGGGTTCGTGCTCAGGAATTTTCCAATTGGCTGGAAGCGGAGGACATTGGTCTGCAAGTGGAGCACTTTCTAAGACATCCATTTTTAAGTCCTCTCCACGTGCCCATTCGCAAATGTCATGTGGATTCAAGAATGAAGCGACCAATAAAAATGGTGCGTTTTTGTTTTCTTTAATAAATCGGGCGCAAAAAGAAGGTGTTGCTGCATCGTTGTAATCCTGAAAATTGGTGTTTTCTATATATTCAAAACCATGTTGGCTTTTTTTAGAAGTAGGAACGGGAAGATGCCATTTTCCGACATAACCCGTTTTATATCCGCCGTTCTGGAAAATTTTTCCCATCATCAATAAATCGTCAGGCCATTGTCCATCTTTTTCTGGTGCATTTCCAATAAAGCCAGTCTCATAAGGCATTTTACCGCTCATAATAGCAGAACGTGATGGCGAACACAAAGGTTGTGCGCAATAGGCTTTAGTAAAACGAACTCCATTTTGAGCCAGTTTATCCATTGCTGGCGTATGCAGGTTTGTATTTCCTGCGTTGCTCATCGCATCAGCGGTTTGCTGATCGGTCATGATGATCAGGATATTTGGACGGTCGATGTTTTGTGCATGATTTAGTAATGGAATATTCAAAATTCCTAGAAGGCACAAAACGAATATGTTTTTTTGAAATTTCATCTCTATTTTAATGGTGGATTCTTCTATTTCAATGTTTGGAATCTAAAAACGAAAATACCAATCATTGTCTATTTACAGTTTTGAATTTGTTCAAAATGATATTAGATTTAGCTAAAAACAACTGTTTTTTATTAAAATCTGCTTTTTGAAATAATAGTTAATGCAGAACCGAAGCCCTGCATTAACATTAAACATGAATGGTTTCTAAATTAGTAAGCACTTAGTATTTTGGGTTTTGACGCGTGATGCTTTTATTGACATCGGTTTCATTCTGAGGAAAAGGATATAACTCGTGTTTTCCTGTTATAAAATTGGTGATTGATGGATAAAAGTATGTTGAACGAATTAATTTGACAGCAGCACTTGTTTCAGCTAGTTTATCTGCCAGAATTCCCCATCTTATTAAATCTGCTCTGCGCATTCCTTCAAAAGAAAGTTCCCAAGCTCGTTCTTGCTGTAAGGCTTTAAAAAATGCAACTTTATCAAGACCGTTTGGCAGGTTTATTTCGGCTGTTGTTGGTTTAGGCAATAATCTTGCTGTGGCAGTTGCGCCAGAACCTTTTCCGTCTGTGCTAGTAATTGTTACTGTTGGCACAGAAGTATAACCATCTCCAGAACGAAGCATAGCAATAGTATTTACGCCTCCGCTGGCAAGGTTAACGACTGCTGCAGCAGCATCTGTACCGCCGCCTCCAGTAATTTGAATAACCACATTTGCAGCATTAGTATAGCCAGTTCCCTTTGTTTTTAAGTCAATTGCAATTCGACTTCCTTGAATGTCAGCGCCAAAAGCTCTTTTTCGAACTTGGTTTATAGCTTCGTAAGCTAGTGCATTTGGACCTTCGTTTAATTCATTTTCTACTTCTGCACGCATTAAAAGCAAGTCAGAATAACGCATAATTACCCAATTGATGTGTGTGTAGACTCTTTCTGCGGTTGCATTGGTCATAAATTCTCTGTTCCATTTTGAAACGGTCCATCTTTCGTCCTGATTGGTAGTCAAAAGCGGAATTTTATTCCCCAAATTATTAATCTGATAAGTGGCAATTGAGAAATCTCTTCTTTGATCTGCAGCATTAAAACTGCTGTAAAAAGGTTTCGGAACTAGACATCGTGCTATATTTGATGGATATACTCCGCTTGCTGTTGTTGGGCCGTTAAAATTTCCTACCCACGGTGCATTTCCAATATTCCCTGCAGGATTATAAAAAGCAACTTGAAAAATATTTTCTGTTGGTTCTAAAACGTGCTGACATTGGTTTTTAAATACTTTAGAATAAGACGGATTCAATTTGTACGGATTTTGAGCCATAACCTCATTGATTTCCTTCTGTGCAATTTTATAATAATCTTTATAATTGGCTGGACGTTTTATAACGCCATCAGCTCCTAAAGAATATCCTCCAGCAAACAAAGCTACTCTGGCAAGCATAGATTTTACACCCCATTTATTGATGCGCTCATCTGTTGGCATCTGATCTGGCAGAAGTAAAGCGGCTTCCTGCATGTCTTTTATAACCTGAGTATAAATTTCCTGACGATCTATCAGAGCACCATTAAGTTTATCTCCCGCTTGAGAACTTTTTGTTTTAAATGGCACATCTCCCCATAAACGTACGAGTTCTGAATAGTAAAATCCGCGAAGGAATTTAGCTTCGCCAAGAAAACGGTTTAATTGTTGTTTTTGAGTTTCTGTTCCGTTTGTGTACAATTCCATTTGCGGAATTCTTTCTATCACGACATTTGCCCTATCAATTCCTTCGTACAGTTTGCTCCAAGCCAAATAAAAGGTGTTGGTTTGCGAAATCCCTTGATAATGTGCAATTGTACGCCAGTCGTCGGCTCCAATTCCCGACATTTGTTCAATATCGGTATCAGCATCAAAAATTAATGAAATATTCCATCCATAACTGTCCATTGATGACATAGCTTCGTAAACTCCAAGCGTTGCCATATTGGCTTCGTTTACATCCGAGAAAAAGTTCGAAGTGGTAAAGTAAGAATAGGGTGTAACTTCTAGATCTTTGTCACAGGAATTAAGTGGTAATAGAAGACAGGTAATGCCTGCTAAAACAATTGCTTTGCGTGAAAATATATTGTGTTTCATTTTTTTAAACTTTAAATTATAATGAAATATTTAATCCTGTAACAAAGGATTTACTTCTAGGATAAGCACTAAAATCGACTCCTCTAGTGATAGCATTGTTAAGAACATTTACCTCAGGATCGTAACCAGAATACTTAGTAAATACATATAAGTTATAGGCCGTGAAATAGATTCTTAGGTTTGAGATTTTAGATTTTTTCAGCCAATCTTTTGGCAATGTATAACCTAAACTGATGTTGTTAATTCTTAAGAATGAACCGTCTTCTATGATATCGCTGTACAAACGTCCAGTTGTATTACCATTAAAAGCAGGATATTTTTTGCCCACATTTAAAGCCGTTAATTCATCTGGATCGGTAACACGTTGCCCAGCGGCATTAATTGTAGTCCATCGGTCTGCGTAGATGGCAAATGTGTTTAGATTGTCTAAGTTAAGTCTTGAATTGTTTAAAACATTGGCATTGTAAATATCGTTTCCAACAGTAAAATCAAGGAAAACGCTCAAATCAATTCCTTTATAGCTGAAAGTATTATTTAGACCTCCAGTATATTTTGGATTTGCATTTCCAATAATAGTTCTGTCCAAATCATTAATTACACCATCAGGTTTTCCGTCAGGACCGCTTATGTCTTTAAATTTGATAAATCCAGGCTGCACAACAATATTATCGCTTGCAACGCCCGATTTTAAAGTATACACTTTTGTAGTTGGGTTATAATCAAAATCGCTTACTTGATACAATCCATCATTTACATAACCGTACATAGTTCCAACAGGTTGTCCGACTTTAAGAATATAATCGTTCTTGTCTGTATAACTATTTGTAAGTAATGAAGTTTCTCCTTCGCTTAAAGCCAAAACTTTTGTTTTATTGAAAGCAATATTGAAAGTTGTGTTCCAGATAAAATTGTCGTTTTTAATATTTATAGTGTTCAAGGTAAATTCTAAACCACGGTTAGAAGTAGCTCCAATATTTTGAAACTGCTTTTTGAAGCCTGAACTTGCAGGAACACGTGTGTTGTAAAGAAGATCTTTAGATTTATTCTCGTACAATTCGGTCGTTAAAGAGATTCTTTGTTTAAAAAATCCTAAGTCAAAACCAATATTGGTTGATTTTGTAGCTTCCCATTTTAGGAACGGATTAGGAAGATTGTTTTGAAAAGCCGTGATATTGGTCTGGTTGTTTAAGGGATAAGAACCTGAATTAAAAATTCCCAAAGCAGCATAATTGGCAATTCTGTTATTTCCTGCTTCACCATAGCTTAAACGAAGTTTTAAATCTGAAAACACAGGAAGTTTTTGCATAAAATTCTCTTCGATAATTCTCCAAGCAAAAGATGCAGAAGGGAAGTAGCCCCATTGGTTTTCGGTTCCAAATTTAGAAGATCCGTCTGCTCTTAAACTGGCAGCAAATAAATACCTGTTTTTGAACGCGTAGTTGGCTTTTCCAAAGAAAGAAAGTAATTTGTCATCCTCTGCAAAAGTGGTCGGAATTCCAGCAATGGTTCCAAGCTGTAATTTATCCCAGCTTAAATTTACATTCGGAAAAGCAGATGCTGTTGCAGTAACGCCTTCTGCATAATTGTAGATGTATTCTTGCCCTACAGTAGCATCAAATTTGTGTTTTTTATTGAAAGTATTGCTGTACGTTAAAACGTTGTTATAGTTTAAACGAGTCCCGATATTGTGTGTTACTCCACCATTTGCACCGCCAGCTCTTATGGCCTGAATACCTCTTGAGTCATTGAAATATTTGCTTTTATTGCTATTGTCTGTATAACTTATTAATCCGCGGTAGATTAATTTTGGTGTAATATTGTATTGCAGCTGTAAGCTCATATTGATAGACCTATTTATGGCCTCTCTTTTCTGACTGTCAATTGTAATAAGCGGACTTTGGAATGTTGGCGAATCTTGATTGTCTAAAGGATCTACCAATAAAGTTTTAAGATCTTCATCAGAACCTGTTTTTCCAATTGTAGGTCTGTATTGCAATAAATTCTGTAGCATGCTTAACCTTGCATTTCCACCATCATTGGTAGAAAGTCCAGTAATTTTTTGATTCGAATAGTTTACAATCGCATTTACAGAGAATTTTTTACTGATATTGTTGATGACATTTAGTTTCACGATATTTTTTACAGAACCTGTTCCGAGCATAATTCCTTCATCATCATTTACAGAATAAAAAGCATTGTATTTAGTATCATTTTCGCCTCCGCTAATACTGATTTTGTGATATTGATTTACAACAGCGTTTCCGAAAACTTCATCTTGCCAGTTAATTCCTTTTCTGTTTTTGTAAAGCCCTTCTAACTCATCATAAGTACCATAAGCGCCTACAAATTTTTGCATTCTAGCATCATCTGTAGCAGATTCGTATATTAACTTGGTGTAATCATAAGGATTCATTACTTCAAGTTTTTTGGCAATGGTTTTTATTCCTCCATAAGTATCGTAGCTTATTGTAAGTTTTCCGCCTTTAGCTTTTTTGGTTGTTACTAAAACCACTCCGTTTGCACCTTGAGCACCATAAATAGAAGTCGACGCGGCATCTTTTAGAACATCAATAGATTCGATATCCATTGGATCTAAAAAACTTAATCCGCCAGTTTGTGCTACTCCGTCAACCACATACAACGGCTCGTTGCTTTGTGTGATAGAAGTTCCTCCTCTAATTTTTAAAGATGGTTCAGCGCCTGGAGTTCCGTCAGACATCGTTACTTGCATACCTGCAATGCGACCTTGCAACGCCTGTGCTACGTTCTGTACAGGAACTTTAGCTAATTCTTGACCTTTTACAGAAGAAATTGCTCCGGTAAGATCTTTTCTAGTTTTTGTTCCATAACCTACAACAACTACTTCATCAAGATTGTTAGTGTCATCAATTAGTTTGGTATTAATCTCTGTTCTGTTTTTAACATGTTCTTCTTTAGATTTTGTTCCGATAAAAGAAAACACAAGTATTGCGTTTGGTTTTACTTTAATTTGGTAATCCCCGTCCATAGAAGTTACAGTAGCATTTTGAGTTCCCTTTTCAGAAACTGTTGCTCCTGGCATTGGCAGATTTTGGGCATCGGTTACTTTACCAGTTACGGTAATTTTGTTTTGCCCATACATCATCTTACATGTGGTTAGCAGTAAGAATAAAAATATAATCCTTTTCATAATTTTTCTTTAAAGAGGAATTGGATAGTAAGTAGAATTCCTGTTGATATTATTTAAGTTGGTTTTGATCTTGTTTAGTAAGTCACCACATTTTTTATATTGACGCTGT
The DNA here is from genome assembly GCF_016735615.1 of Flavobacterium tagetis. Taxonomy (GTDB): domain Bacteria; phylum Bacteroidota; class Bacteroidia; order Flavobacteriales; family Flavobacteriaceae; genus Flavobacterium; species Flavobacterium tagetis. The sequence goes on along the minus strand of NZ_JAERSF010000006.1, from coordinate 218,274 downwards.
GGAGAAAATTATAACAATAAATTAACTTGCGAAAAGGGGCAGGGGAATTTTACGTTTAGGCAATAAATATAAGTTTTGTAAAAGCCTGGTCATTTTTTTTGGATTAGTCATGTTTTTTGATTTTAATTGAAACAAATATAGAAATCGGGTTTCCATGACAGTTTTGAATGCGTCCAAAATGCTATTGAATTTGATTAATACGATACTTAAAGTCCTTTAAAATCAGGGTTTAATTAGTATTTAATGATGTTTTACTAAATTATTTTTTGATGCAAAGCTAGCAATTACGAGCATTCTCTAAATCGTTTGCGTAAAAATTATAAGTTAAGCGAAATGAAGCAAAATGTTACGTAAAATTATCTTTACAAATTCTACCAACGAAGTATTCCAACAGAATGAATTATTTTTAAAATATAAAAGCGCTTAAAATTAATTTTAAGCGCTTTTTGGAGAAATAAGATTTTTATATTTAGTTTAAACGAGTTTTAATTTCGCTTTTTTTGCCATCAATTAAAATGTTCAAACTAATAATTCCTTTATTGAAATCATTGTCCTTATTCGGTTGAATTTTAATATCTGGAGCTTTGTCTGCAAAAGGATAAACAATACTAATAAATAATTCTGTTTTTGCATCGTTTTTAGCTTTTTCGAAAGCAAATGCTGGTCTTGCTACTTCTTTCGCGTAAGCATAAGAAACTTTTCCAGTTTCTTCATTTAAAGCAAGTTTATCTGCATTTAAAGATTGAATTAAAAGATTATTTCCATCTTCGTAAGTTGTATATACTTTGTTGTTTGCTTTGTCAAAAACGGGTTTGCTGTCTTCTTTTAATTGAAAATGAACACCTAATTTACCAGTTGCTTTTCCGATTGCTTTATCGATTATTAAAAAGTATTTATTGTCAATAAACAAGACACTTCGTTGATGATTTAAATCGGTATAACTTGGATTGGTATACGTTAAAACATCTAAATTTTTACTTGTTGCCCAATTGTTTTGTGTTGCTTTGGTGATCACCATATTTTGATCGTCTAATGTCAAAGTGCTGTGGACTTTGGTTTGACGAAACCAGTTTCTTTTTTTTGTTACTTCTTCATCACCGCTGTAAATATAACAGCCTGAATCGGGCGTAAAATTTCGACCTTTAATCCAAAGTTCAAAAGTTCCATTGTCAGGTTGGGCGTGAAATTCTGCAGGCGGTCCAGCTTTTAGAATCATTATCGTTGACTGATTATTCCAACCATTTCTAAAAGTGTAAAATCCGCCGTTTGGTAACGCATTTGAAAGATAATCTGGCAGTTTTCCTTCCGCGCCGTCAGTTGCAAAATATTTGATTTGTGCATTTTCAGGAAACACTTTAGACCAGTTTTTAAACTGCTTTATTCTGCCTTCTTTATCGGCCAGCCACGAATCGCCAAACATTGGATAGTTGTAATTAGGAAACATCATGCTTATAGATGCCAAAATCATTTTTTCTATAGTCTGTGCATACGTATCGGGAAACTCTTTTGCTACACCAGCCATTTTAGCTGAATTATAAGCTTTCAAGAAAATATCAATGCAGGCAACATGATAAATAGGAGAAAGTTCCCATTGAACACCGTCAGGAAATACTTGAAGCTTAATTTCGCGATTCAGGATTTCGATACCGCTTTTGCGCCATGAATCAGCTTGCTTAAGTTCAGGAAAAAATGCTCCAGCTCCCAAAATACGTTGTGCTTCAAACAGCAAATGATTGCCTTCTTTACTGTAATGTTCCGGAATATAAGCGGCTTGTTTATTATAAGAATTTAAAAATTCCATTAAAAAAGCAGGAGTGAAGTTCGGAGAATTTACAAATAAATTGAATGTAGGAGGCAGACTTTGCACGCGATCTGATACTTCTAAAGGACGCCATGCAAAAGAATCATTTTCTCTAGAGCTTCCCAGATAATTCTTTTTCTCCCAATCGCGAAACTGGAAAATCCATTCTTTAGCATATTTTTCGTCTCCAGAACTGCGATAAGCCATTCCCATTGGTAGCCACCACGTAACTCTGTGCAATTGCCAGCGCACTTCATTGTCTTTTACAGGCCAATATTCCCAATTAATGTCTTTTCCATAATCATAAAATCCATAACCTTTTTGAGGCTGAAATTTATGGACTAAAGCATTATCTGCTTTTTCCTGATTTGCCTTGCCAATTTCTTTTCCGCGAAATCTATTTTCGTCCCCTGTATTAAAATCAGGATGTTTTATGGTTTTTCTATTGCGATAATAAGTCAGAAGCTCTCGTGCTGCTTCATCGTATTTGGCTGAGTTAAAAAGGCTGTTCACTTTTTCTAAGCCTTTATAATTCAGGTTTATTATTGCAAAACTTTCTTTCTTTATTGGAGTTTCCTGTGCATGGCTAAAGAACGATGCCAAAAGGAAAAACAATAAAACGGTATTTTTTTTAAAATTCTTCATTTAGGTTTTTAATTAATTGAGTTAGATAATTTTGTGGTTATAATTAAAAAGCTATCTGGATGATATTATCATACCAAAGATAGCTTTGTATTGTTTTAAATTTTAGTGAAAGCTCAAATAAAACTATAGTTTTGGTTGATTTCTTCTTTTAATTAAGTCTAATGGACAAGGTCTTTTTTTATGTGCCTTTCTTTTCCATTGATATTAATATTTAGATCAATTTTTCCTTGAGAAATATTATGCTCTGGATTTTCTATAATTTTTACTATTGGAGCTCTTTGCCCATCAAATGGAAGTAATAGGGTAACAAAACCTTGTGACTGTTGATTGTTTTTGGTTTTTTCAAAAGCAAAAGCTGGTCTTGGTGTTTCTTTTTGATATTCGTACGAAACAAAGCTAGATTCTTCTTTTAAAGCAATTCTTTCTTTATTAGGGACTTGTATCAACAGATTATTCCCATCTTGATAATGAGTTGTAATGGTATTGTCTGAAGAATTACTTGAAGCTTTGCTGTCTTCCTTAAGATTAAAATGAATTCCTAAATTGCCTGTTGCAGCTCCTATTGCTCGATCAATAATGAGAAAGAAAGTGTTGTCGATAAAAAGAAAAGTTCTTTCATGGTTTAAATCTTTATAACTTGGATTGCTATAAGACAAAATCTGAGTGTTTCCATCAGGTTGCCATTCTAATAGTTTAGCATCGTTTGTTATGTTTTGATTATCAAGTGTTAAAGTTTGATGCGCTTTAGTAGAACGGTACCAATCTCTTTTAGGATTTTCTTGATTACCCACATTTGCATAAACAAAACTGCCTGAATCTGGTGTGAAATTTCGGCCTTTTATCCAAAGTACAAAATTGCCATTGTCAGGATGAGAATGAAACTCAGCTGGAGGTCCAGCTTTAATCTGCATTACAGTTGCGGTGGTATCCCAACCATTTCTAAAAGCGTAAAAACCTGCATTTGGGAGACTGCTTGATAAATATTCTGGTTTCTTCCCTGATTTAAAGTTTGACGCATAATATTTGATAGTCTCATTTTTTGGAAAAACTTTTTCCCAAATCTGATAGTTCTTTAACATAGCGCTTTTATTTGTTATGAAAGAATTTCCATATAAGGGAAAAGTATAATCTGGAAATGAATATTTGCCAACTGCAAGCACCATTTTTTCGACTAGATTATTATAGCTTTCTGGAAATTCATTTTCCATTCCGTTTAATTGAGCAATCTGCAAAGCATCTAAAAATATTTTAATAGTTCCGATATGATAGGAGGGAGAAAGTTCAAATTGAACCCCATCAGGCAATAGCTGTTTTTGAATTTCTTCATTTAAAACAGTAATTCCGCTTTTGCGCCAAGCAGCGGCCTTCTTCATTTCAGGAAAAAAACTTCCTGCATACATCATATGAAGAGCTTCATACAATCTATGATTTCCAAGATCTGTATAATTTATAGATGCATATTCTGCTTGCTCATTATAAGAATTTAAAAATTCCATTAAAAAAGCAGGAGTAAAGTTTGGCGAATTTAAGAACATATTGAAATATGAAGACCAATGATTAAGCCTAAAAGAAACAACAAAAGCTTTCCAAGCAAAATCTTTTTCGTCAGGATATGTTCCTTGCTTGTTCTTTTTAATCCAATCGCGTGTTTCGAAAACCCACTCTTTTGCATATTTTTCATCTCCAGAGCTATTGTAAACTATACCTAATGATTCCCAAAAAGCAGTTCTATGTAAAAAGGTAGACAGTAATTGATCTTGTACAGGACGATATTGCCAATTAATGTCTTGTCCGTAATCATATGTTGGATAGCCTTTATGAGGTTTAAATTTGTGTATCAGAATATTATTGGCAAGTTCTAAGGTATTGTTATTAACCTTTTTTCCTTTTAATTTTTCTAAATCACTCTCATTAAAATTTAGATGCCGAACATCAGTGCGATTTCGATAATAATTTAATAGCTGGTTTGCAGCTTCTTCATATTTCGATAAAGAAACTAGTTTTTTTACTTTTTCAAGTCCTTTATAATCAAGATTTATAGTATTAAAACTAGATTTGGTTATCTGGACTTCTTGTGCAATAGTTTTTTGCATTAATAGTAAAACAAAGAGAAAGACGAAAGTTTTTGCAGAAAGACTCATTTTGATCTAATTTAGATTTCAAGTTTTTTTATCTCAGCATATCTTTTTAATGCTTCAAGGAAATAATAATCGGCATAATCAAGAGGTGTATCAATCTCTGAGTTATACAGAAAAGCTCCTACACTATGTTTTAGCAGAAAGAAATGATTTTCACCTTGTTTTGCCAAATAAGCATCTGATGATAATGATTTAAGAATTTCTTCTGCATAATCAACATATTTTTTTCCGTCTTTCACCTGAGTACTTAAATCTAAAAGAGCAGAAGCAATAACAGCTGCAGCAGATGCATCTCTTGGCGCTAGTTCTGCCGTATCTAAAGCATTATGGACATCAAAATCCCAAACAGGAACTTTGTCTTTTGGCATTCGCGGATGATTCATAATAAAAGATGCAATATTTTCTGCCTGAGTTAAAAATTTTGGATTTTTACTATTTGCATAACACATTGTATAGCCATATAGGCCCCAAGCTTGTCCGCGCGCCCATGAAGATTCATGCGTAACACCCTGATGAGTGCCTTTATGCAAAACCTTGCCTGTTTTTGGGTCATAATCTACTAAATGATATGAGCTGTAATCTTTCCTAAAATGATTTTTCATAGTAGTTGAAGCATGTGTATTGGCTGCTTTAGCATATTCAGGTTTGTCAAACTGATCGGCACTCCAATATAAATACTCCAAATTCATCATATTGTCTATAATTACAGGATAATGCAACCAAGGGAAATCCCAAGAACGGATGGTTCCTACAGTCGGACTAAAACGAGCATAAAGATTTGCTGCGCCATCTGCTAATGCTGGAAGATATGTTTTGTCTCCTGTAATTCTATAGGCATTTCCGTAAGAACAAAACAGCATAAAACCAACGTCGTGAGTATTTTTAATATTTCTGATAGAATCTAAGGCAAGTGTAAATTTCCTAGCTTCTTCACCCATTGTTTTATCGCCTGTAAGTTCATATCCGTACCATAAACTTCCTGGAAAGAATCCTGTTGTCCAATCGGTTATTCCTGCAAGACGAACTGTTCCGTCTGGATTAACAGATCTTGGATTTTTTCCAGGCACATAAGTTTGAGCGGCTTTGTTTAATTGAAAGTGTATTATCTCTGTTGTTTTTTTGAACCAAAGAGGAGAAGGATCATCTTTAGTCTTGGCTATAGCGTTTAATGCAGTAAATGTAAGTGCGAGAAATAAGTTGAAGGTTCTTTTCATAGTTTAATCGGTTTATCAATATTCGGATTTGGCTGAATATCTTTAAAGCGAAATTAAAATGGGCTACGAAAACCCTGTTTCAGTTTTTACTATAAATGTTTTGAATTTGTCTAAATGTGTTATTATAAGCGCTGAATCTCGTGATATAGTTATAAGACGTTCCTAAAGAGCATTCAAGATTAATCTAAATGGACTGTTAAAAAAATGGTTTCATTTTATAATTTGCAACATCATTGATCTTTTTTTTTTGTTATAAAATGTTTTTGTGAGATAACTTTGATACAATTAAACTGATCATAAACCTAACAAGCGCTACATTAAAAAAATACCCAACTGTAGCCACCATGCAAAACAAAATCATTTATTGTAAATTAAAATTAGAAATTATGAAAAAGTATCATTTATTAGTTGCTGTTTTTTTCTTTTCGCTGGCGATGTCGGCACAAAGTGCTCAATCATTTTTGCTTAATTTGTACGGAGGGTATACCTTTTCTGATAGGGTAGATTTTGATTCTTCTTACGGAAAAGTAGAAGATGGTTTTGAGTACGGTCTTGGTTTGGAATATTTTATAATGGATAATGCTTCTGTAGAATTAAAATACAATAGACTAGACACAAGTATGCCGTTATATACAAAGGGTACCATACCTAATAATGGCAATCCTATTCCTCCTGGAACTCAAGTTAATGCTGGAGACGATAAAGGTGCTATTAATTACATATTAGCAGATTATACGTATTATTTCGGATCAAGCTCTCAAAAGGCGCTTCCGTTTCTTGGTGCTGGTTTAGGAGTTGCTATTCTTGAAACGCCAAAAAGTGGCAGCGGAACTTATTTTGCATGGGAAATTAAAGGCGGTGTAAAAGTAAAGACCAATTCGCCTTTGTCAATTAATCTTCATGCTTATCTTCAGTCTATGTCAGCAGCTGTTGGATATGATTATTATTGGGATTACTATTGGGGACCAGTGGCAGTTACTGATTATGCATCAACATTTCAATTTGGCCTCGGAGCTTCGCTTAGTTACGATTTCAGCAAATAGTAATTGTGACGTAAATAGTTTAAAAAGGCCTGAGAGATATTTCTCAGGTTTTTTTTAAGTAATGTATTGCTCTTAGGAATAAAAAGGGACAAAAAAAGGAAACAGTCTTTTGAGATGTTTCCTTTTTTGTTTATGATATTTTTTAGAAAATTACTTTCCGCTAGATGCTGTAATTTTTCCTAGCTGTAATCTGTAGTCAGGTCTTCTTGCATTGTAGATATCCACAAAAGTTTCTTTATTGTCGGTTTGTGAATATACATTCGAGAAAATGCTGTTACCGTACCAGTTTTCTAAATCAGAATTATCTTTGTTGTTTTCTGTAAAAATGTTTCCACTGCATTGGTTAAAAAACATTTCTTCAAATTTGATTTTCTTTAAGTTGTCAGCATTTATTGCAGTCTGGCTATCTAATAAAACCGCTGGGTTAAAGCCTGAAACAACACTTCTTTTTAGTTCTAAAGAGGCATTATCAGCCACATAAATTGCTTCTTTTACTAAACCTGATTGTATATCGGCTTTAATATTTTCGCTATCATTTAGCATGGTAAGATTAGAAGCTGAAACAAAAGTAGATTTTCTAGTAAAGTCTGTTTCACTTTTCTTTTCATAAGCTTTTACTTCAAGGCATCTTGAACCATCTTTGTTACTTGATAAGTATGAAGATCTCACTGCTAATGAATTGAATAAACGGCATTGTGCTCCTTGAGTGATTTTAAAATCGTCGTTAATTGATTTATACGAAACCAATTGAGAAGCATTAACATCTCCACCATAAAAGGCGAAAGAGTCGCCACCAGAGTAGCTCACCATAATATTTTCTAACACGGTTTTGTTTCCAGCTCCTGCAACAGTAAGTCCGTTAAAACTATCTGCTCCTTTTACTTTTCGACCTGCAAATTCAATTCTCACAAATTTTAAAACTCCCGAACTACTTGCAACATTGTTTCCTCCGTATACAGTAAGACTAGGATCAAGATCCATATTGTATGAGCCTGCACCACCAAATTTGTTGATAGGTGCATCGCCAAGAATTACTAAACCTCCCCAGTCACCAGCTTTTTTCATGCTAGCATTTGAAGTAAATATAATAGGATCGGTTTCTTGACCTTCAGCCATAATTTTGGATCCTTTAGAAATAATAAGAGTTCCTTTGCTTGCAGCATCTCCAATGATTACCGTACCTGGATCAATCGTAAGAACAGCATTATTAGTAACATATACATTTCCTTGTAGGATGTATACATTCTTTTTCATCAGTTTAGTGTTCTCGGTAATATTTCCGGCAAGTATTTGGTTTGCTTCTTTAGAATCAGATTTTTGCGGTTTGAATTCTGTCCAGTTGTCTAGCCAGTTTGCATATCCGATAATTCCTTTTTCTTGTTGTGCGTTTACGCTTGCGGCAAACAGCAGACAGATCATTAGAGTAATTTTTTTCATAGTCTTGGGGCTATTTGGTATTACATATTTTCTTGTAGGTTTTGGAAAAGAAATTTAGAGTTTTTTAATAGCATCTGAAAAAAAAATTATCAGCAACTATAAGAAATTTTAAAGTCCGTTTCCTGAAACACCTATTACAAAAATAAGCAAAATGATTAGAGTTTACGGGAGTTTACTTAATATTTAACATTTGTTGAAGCGAAGTTTAACATAGTAGGCATTTTTCTTTCTTCTTTTTACTTGCACTTGTGTGCTTTAAACAATAATTCTGTTTTATATGTGAACTGAATGTCTTGCTATCATTAGTAAGTCTTTAGATTATAAAACAAATTTACAATTGTAACACACCAGATGCAATACCTGTTTTCATGGATATTTATGATTTAAAAATGTTGCTTTGTTTTATTCAAATTTCGATTTCCTGATAAGTTCTAAATCTTGATAATATAGAAATATTCTAAAATGTTTATAAAAGGCAACCGATTGTTTTTGTAATTGCCAGTGAAGTTCTGTTTTTTAAAATTTTTTAAATAAAATTAAGGTTATTGTAGTTTATATATAGCTTTTTCAGTTTTTTTCTTTAAATATTGGCTTTATATCTTCTTCTTTAATTTATGCTTTTTATTTTTTCTTTAATTCTAAGATAATATTTATTCGTTTTATAAAAGATTATGCAGCTGTATATTGATTTATTTCTAAATAATTCAAACTAAAAATATGTATAATGTTTTTTTATTGTATTTTTTTGAGTAATAATTAAAAAAATAATTACACAACCGATTGTTTTTTGTAAAAAAGATATATATTTGTTTCAAAAACTATTTACCCTGTTGGTAGTATAGTTTTTAATACGCTAACTAAACCATAAACCATATTTTAATTTTAAATCAATTTTTATGACTAACTTTTTTGTTACAAGTCAATCAAAGCTTCTCAATTGCTTTGGTTTTTTGATCATAATGTTTGTCTTTTCGATTCAGTCGAATGCACAAACAATAGTCACCGGGACAGTCTCAGATGATAAGGGACCAATACCTGGAGCTAATGTAAATGTAAAAGGGACAAAGACTGGTGTTAGTACCGGTTTCGACGGTACTTATTCTATTGACGTGCCTTCTAATGGAGTACTTGTTTTCAGTTTTTTAGGTTTTACAAGCCGTGAAATAGGGGTAAACGGACAGAAAAAGATTAATGTAAAGCTAGAGGAAGATTCTAATAATTTAAAAGAAGTAGTAGTGATTGGCTATGGAGCCCAGCGTAAAGAGGCTGTGACAGGATCTGTTGCTTCAATTAAGGGAAGCGAAATAAGAGAGGTTCCTTCTGCTAATATTACTCAGTCTATGCAGGGGCGTCTTCCAGGTGTACAGATTACACAGACTTCTACTAAACCAGGTGCTGCTATGCAAATTCGTATTCGTGGAACTCGCTCATTAACTGCGGGTAATGATCCTTTGGTAGTGCTTGACGGTATTCCGTTTTCAGGTACGTTAGCAGATATCAGTCCAGAAGATATCAAAAGTGTAGATATTTTAAAAGATGCATCAGCGACAGCAATTTATGGGTCTCGAGGTGCAAATGGAGTTATTTTGGTAACGAGTAACAGAGGAAGTAAAGGACAGCGAACGTCAATTGCTTATAATACTTACACTGGATATAAGACTGCTGTAAAGTATCCAATGATGGAGGGGCCAAAATATGTTGAATTTCGTAAACTGGCAGGAAAGAATCTTGTAAACGGAATTGATGAAGCTGATGATGTAAATACCGACTGGCAAGATCTGTTTTATAGAACAGGAATCGTGACCAATCACGATATCGCAGTTACTGGAGGAACAGAAAATGGAAATTATAATGTCGGAGTTAATTATTATAAAGATCAAGCGGTCATTCCAGGATCTGAGTATAATAGATATTCTATTCGTGCAGCTTTAGATCAAGAAATTGGCATTTTTAAAATAGGATTTTCTTCGAATAATAATTACAGCATAACTGATGGTGCTAGTTTGGGAATGTATGGGGTTTTAAGTATGTCTCCTATTGCAAATCCTTATAATGAAGACGGATCGCTAAAAAGAACAGTAAAAATGCCTCAGGACGAAAACTGGGTGTATACAAGAGAAAGCATGAGAAATCTTGGCGATAAATGGGCAGATACAAATAAGGCTTTTGGTTCTTATAATTCGATCTATGGCGAACTTAAGATACCTGCAGTTGAGGGATTAAAAGCTCGTGTGAATTTAGGAGGCAACTATAGAACAAGTAATTCAGGCACTTATACTGGTATTGGAGTTTTTAATGCAAATCCAGATAACCCAAATGTGGCTTCAATTGGAAATTCGCAATCTACAAGCTGGACCGTCGAATCATTGCTTACATACGATCGAACATTTGCTGAGAAGCATAAAATTAATGCTTTAGCTATGTATTCATCAGCACAGGATACCTATAATAGTTCGTTAATTTCAAGAAGAAATATCGCGGGAGATAGTTTCCAGTATTTTAATTTAGGACAAACTTCTACAGGTGATAATGATGATATTACAATAAATAACGGAAATCAAACTTATACTCAAAGCGGTTTAATTTCTTATATGGGGCGTGTAATGTATTCTTATGCTGATCGTTACATGATAAGCGCGACAGTACGTTCGGATGCATCATCTCGTCTTGCACCTTCTAATCAGTGGCATACTTATCCAGCATTTTCAGCAGGATGGAATATTAGTAAAGAGTCTTTCATGAAAAATGTGAAGTGGGTAAATTCATTAAAACTTAGAGGAGGATATGGACAGACCTCTAATCAGTCAGTTGCTCCTTATGCAACGTTAGGATATTTAAGTACAAGACCTTATAATTTTGGAGCAAACAATGCAACAGGATATTACGTTTCAACTCTTCCAAATCCTAATTTAGGATGGGAGTATTCTATAACGACTAATGTCGGATTGGATTTTTCGCTTTTTAATAACAGATTATCAGGAACAGCTGAATATTACACTACAGATACAAAAGATCTTCTATTGAGTGTTAATCTTCCTGTAACTTCAGGAGTTAGTTCATATGTTGGAAACGTGGGATCAACCCAGAACAAAGGTTGGGAACTTAGCCTTAATGGTGTAATTCTGGATAATTATAATGGATGGACTTGGGATGCAGGCGTTAACATTTACAGTAACAAAAACAAATTAGTATCTCTTGCTTCAGGCATGACAGAAGATCAGAATAACTGGTGGTTTGTTGGAAAGCCTCTTAATGTTATATATGATTACAAAAAAGTAGGAATATGGCAAACTGATGCTGAAGCAAAACAATATGAAGGTCCTGCGGGCCAAGCTGGTATGATAAGAGTTGCTTATACTGGAGATTATAATGCTGATGGAACTCCAACAAGATTGATTGGGGCAGAAGACAGACAGGTTTTAAATGCTGATCCTGATTTTCAAGGTGGTTTTAACACTAGAGTAGCCTATAAAAATTTTGATATAAGCGTTGTTGGTCTTTTTCAAAGTGGAGGTATTTTAAATAGTATACTTTATGGTTCTAATGGATATTTAAATATTAATGATGGTCGACGTGGACAAATTGATGTGGATTACTGGACGCCAGAGAATACAGATGCTCAATTTCCGAAACCAGGAGGTCCCACAGAAAGTAATAATCCTAAGTATGGCTCGACTTCTGGCTATTTTGATGGTTCATTTGTGAAGTTAAAAACTATTACTCTTGGATACAGTTTGAATAAACAATGGATTAAAAGCGCAGGTATGGAAAAACTAAAACTTTACTGCACAATTCAGAATCCATGGGTAATTTATTCTCCATATCACAAAGTATCCGGACTGGATCCTGAGACAAACTCTTATGCAAATGACGCATCAAATATGGCTGTTGCCTATTCAGGAAATTTAAGCCGTCTATTAACTGTGGGGTACAATACGCCTCAGTCGCGCAACCTGATTTTGGGACTTAATATAATTTTTTAAACAGACAGAAAATGAAACATATTAAAGTAAAAAAAAGCATTATAACGGCACTTGCTTCAATTTTTCTGGCAGGATGTTCCGATAATATTTTAGAAGAGAACCCGAGGGCTATTTTTACGCCAGACTATTTTTCTACTCAGGAAGGTGTAATGGGAGGAATAACTTCTATGTATGGACATTTAAGATACATGTACGGAAGTGGTTATTTTTTAAATACTGGACAGATTGCAACTGATGAGTCAACTTGGGGGCAGAATTCAGATGGAAATGTTAAAAATCTTGATTTTTCTGGAGTTGGTGTTATTAATGCTCAAACCAGTAATACAGGTATTGTTTGGGGAAATACTTTTCCAAATATCAATACAGCAAGCGGAGTAATTGAGAATGCTTCCAAAATAGGAACTATCTCTCCAGCACTTATTGCCGAAGCAAGATTTTTTAGAGCTTTTGATTATTTTTTATTAGTACAGACTTTTGGTGGTGTGCCTTTGGACTTAGGGGCAGGAGAATTGAGATTTAATTCTTCTACAGTAAGAACTTCTGTACGTAACACAGTTCCAGAAGTCTACAGTAAAGCGATATTTCCAGATTTAAAAAAGGCAGTTGAGGATTTACCTGTTTCGGGTCGTGTAACAGGAGGTCTTACTAAAACGGCAGCACGTTTTTACCTTGCAAAAGCCTACCTGACATTTGCATGGTGGCTTGAAAACCCAAATAATATACCAACTTACCCGTTAAGCGACCGTAAAGATTTAGACGGACATGACGCGGCTTGGTATTATCAGCAAGCTTATGATGTTGCCGTAGAAGCAATTAATAATCCAGGTCCTTTTGGATTGCTTCCTTCTTTTTATGAAGTAAGCGTAGGTAAAAATGACCGTAATAAAGAAATGCTCTTATATGCTGATCACACAGAGACAAGTTCTCTTTACAACGGTGGTGATCTTAGCTATAGCGGTGGAGGCTTTAGCACCGATTATTTTGCCGGATGGTTTGGTCAGTTTAACTATACAGGGGTAAGAAGCTCTTCAAGCAGCAGCAACTGGGCATCTGTAAGTTCTGTGCAACGTGAGGCAGAACAGCATTTGGGAAGACCTTGGACTATGTTAGCACCACCTATAGAAGTATTTAAAAAGACATTTGCCGATAAAACAAATGATTCGCGTTATGATGGTACCTTTACCACAGTTTATCGCGGAAACTGGGCAAAAGCAGGAATTAGCTCTCCAGTATTATATAATGCTAATTATCTTCCAATAGCAAACGGAGACGCAGTTCTAACGTTTTTAAATGATGATACTCCAGGAATTGATTATTCTAACTCGGTGTTTAACAGTTCAATTGGTGCAGGAGTTTTACCAGGAAGAGCAGATTTTGTAATTGAGCCAAGGGTAATTTCAAGAATATGTTATCCTGGGAACTGGAAATTAGGCCCTTACCGTACAGATAACGGAACAGGTTTAGGATCTCCTAACGGAAGTAGTACGCGTCCTTTTCCAATAGCAAAATTTTCAGAACTATATTTTGTTGCTGCTGAAGCTGCTGTTAAAGGAGCATCTGTGCAAGGAGGAAAAACAGCGCGAGATTTAATTAATGTGATTCGTGCTCGTGCTGGAAAATGGACTTTTGATAATAATGGAAACAAAGTAAAAACACAGGACAACAGTGCAGCAATGACGGCAGCTACTCCTTTAGTTATAGATATTGATTATATTTTGGCTGAACGTTCCAGAGAATATTTTGGAGAAGGTTACAGATGGTATGATCTAGTGCGAACGCAAAAATGGACTGAGTATGGAAATTCGTTTTCAATTGCAGGAGCCACTAATCCAAATGATTGGAAAGACCACAGTGTTAAAGTCTTTACAAGAACAATTACGCCTGAGAATTATCTACGTCCTATACCAACAAGTCAGCTTGATGGTATGCAAATGACGGCAGAAGAAAAAGCAGCCTATCAGAATCCGGGGTATTAATCTCTTTAAGTTTAGTTTAAGTTAGTTGAAAAAAGAGCGGAAGTTTTTCTTCCGCTTTTTTAATTTTTTTATGAGCTTACTTTCAATTAGCGACAAACAGATTTGATTGAACGATTTTATTTAAGAATAAAAAAAAACGAGTTAAAGTATATTTAACTCGTTTTTTTGTTATTCAGATGTATTTAAATGAAAATTTAAATTTTGCTTTCATCATCAACAGCATCTTGCCATTTGTCCCAAACTTTTACTCCTGCGTCATAACCATCATATCCAAAGTTTTGGCTTAACTGACCTTTGATATTTGGTTCGATAGCAAGTCTATATGGAATTGGCCAATAATTATTACGCTTATCCATAGAATAAAACTTTACACCTGGTTTAATAGCAATACCTGCCGGATATTTATTGTAAAGAGTGTAATGAACAATACGTTGCCACCAGTAGCTTCCGCCAGTAGCATCTTTCCCTGATTGTTTATCCCAAGTATCTTTATTATAAGTATTTCCCCACTCGTCTGCTTTTCCGCTTAGAGCCAGACAGTGCGAGATACGTTTTAACTCTACATTTCGCCATTCTTCCATATAAAGTTCTCTTCCTCTTTCGGCACAAATATCACCAATAGTTACTGTAGTATACATTTGTGAAGCTTTTGCTCTTGTTCTCACTACATTCACATCTTGAGCTGCTCCAGAAACATTGCCTTGATAAAAACGTGCTTCAGCGCGCAACAAATAAGTTTCAGCTAAACGATAAATGTACATATGCGCGCTTGCTCCCGCAGTAGCACCTTGAAAATCATTTGCAGCTGGATTTGCTTCTGCTACAACATCATGATAAAATATTTTATAATGTGGAAAATCATACCAATCACGAATAGAATCTTGTGCTAACAATTTTCCAGATGCATCTTTCATTCTAAAATTTTGTCCTGCCCATGTTGCGCTTCCTCCAGCTCCAGGAGCATATTTCAAATTCTCCATGTTTACCCAGTTGCCAACAGTACTGTTATGTCTAAGATCTACTTTATCCTCAACGCCATTTACAACCCACATAGGATGCTGTGAATAATAAGAACCACTGATTGTACCAATACCACGACCAATTGCTCTTTGATAATCATATTTTGCATTATAATTTGTTTTATCATTTGATGGAAAACGAGGCGCTGCTGTTTTTCCGTCAGGAGTAATTAAGTTGGCATCATTCCAGTTTGGACCAAAAATTCTCATTGAAGAAAATGCTAAGAATGATTGCGCTCCTCCATTTGGCGCTATCAAGATAGCCTCAGTGTTTGCAGCAATTACTTTATTCTCAGGTCTGTGCAAATCCCAAATTACATTTCTTGTAATAGGCCATGCTGTTGGGTTTCCTCCTGGATCAAAAATTCCCAAAGTATTTTGCACTAATGCATAGCCAGATTGATTGATCAAAATATTAGCTTGCGCTTCAGCATCAGCAAATCTGCCAGAGGCTAAGTAACATTTAATCAATAACTGACGGCAAGCACCTTTACTAATCATTCCAACATATCCAATTTTTGCTTGCTCTGGAACCCATTCTACAGCTTTCTCCATATCTGCTGTAATCATTTCTATGATGGCTTCTTTTTTAGTAGAATAATAGCTCTGCTTTGGAACTTCTAAAATTTTAGTAATCAAAGGAATGTCTCCAAATTGATATACTAAGTTAAGATAACGGTATGCTCTATGAAAATAAGCCTGCCCGATATATTTACGTTTAACATCTTCTGTTAAAGTCGTCACTCTGTCAATATAGGTTAATACAGTATTAGCATTCTTAATTCCTGTATAAGCTTCAGTCCAAAGAAAACCAAGATATAAATGTTCACCACCTGCATCTCTTCTATAATCTGTAGTAGGTACAATTGTATTAGCATAATCGGCAATATTGCTGCCTGTATCGGTTTTTCCATATTGCGCCATGTCAGAGAAAAGATATTCTGTACCAATTGGCACACTAACCCCAGAATAACCGTAGTGAATATAATTATTTCTTAGCTGTTTATCGCAAAGTGCTAAAGTTGCCTGCAATCCGGACTCTGTAGAAAATGTGGTTTCTGGCTCGTAAAACGAAAGCGGATCTGCTTCGAGAAAATCTTTCGAACAAGAACTAGAAAGTGCTGCCAATAGTACAAAAGGCACTAGTCTTGAAATGCTGTTTTTTATATATTTTTTCATTGTTGAATAATTTTAAAGTTGGAAATTAAAACCTAAATTAAACTGTCTTGTCGCCAGTCCGCCCGTTTCTGGATCTCCATAATATTTCCATTCTTTAGATGCGGCCCATGTTGCAACGTTCTGAACTGAAGCATAGATTTTAATACTTTTAATATGCACTTTATCCATAAGATCTCTAGGAAGTGTATAAGCTAACGAAATATTGTCTAGACGAATAAAACTACGGTCATATAATCTTCCTGGCGCAACTGGAGTTCCTGCAGGGCCTTTAGCATCAAGACGCGCCCATTCATTTGTAGGGTTGTCAAGTGTCCAATATGGATTCAGATATGGATTGAAATTGAATTTATATAAACTAGAATCGTTGAAAGTGTTCATATAGTTTGAGTCAAGAGATTTGCCTCCCATATTAGAATACATGCTGATGCCCAAATCCCAATTTTTATAAATCTTGAAATCATTGCGTAACATCCATTGAACAGGTGGATTTGAATTTCCTAAAAACTGCTTATCTTTTTCATTATAAACCGCTTTTTTATAAGGGTTGCCATCTGCATCTACTGCATCTACGTCATCTGCTGTATAGCTGTTAGCCACTTTTGGATCTCCAGGGCGCTGTCCGTATTTTTGAGCCTCTTTCCATTCGTCTTTCTGCCAAATTCCAGTTACATTATAATCCCAGATTTGTGTGATCGGTCTTCCTATAAACCATCCATTAGCAGAATCATCTCCCTCTTTTTTCCCTATAACATTACCGCTTTCATCTTTAATATCTACCATATTGCCATACAACGACACAATTTTATTCTCGTTATATGAGATTCCGAATGAAGTGCGCCATTCAAAATTTGGTTTTTGCATGTTTAAAGTGCTAAGGCTTAATTCAACACCTTGATTCTGCACTTCTCCAAGGTTAGTGGCAATTGTTGAAAACCCTGTAAAGCCAGGCAAAGATTGGCTCATAATCATATCATTAGTAGATGATCTGTAGGCATCTATAGTAGCAGTAATGCGATCACGTAAGAAACCTAAATCAAGACCAATGTTTGTAGACGTTGTTTTTTCCCATTCCAAATTTGGATTTGCCATACGATCAAGAGATAGATATTTTATTTCAAGCGCTTTTCCTGAAGCGTCCAGATATCCCATTGTTCCGGTATTTACTAAGTTTGCCAAAGAGACGTACGGATCTACAAGCGTTCTGTTTCCATTTTGTCCCCAAGACAAACGTAATTTACCTGTACTCATCGCTTCCCAGTTAAACCATTTTTCATTTTTAAAGTTCCATGCAACTCCAAAAGATGGGAAAACTGCATAAGGGTTTGAAGCTCCAAATGCCGAATATCCGTCACGGCGTATAGTTGCTGTAAGCATATAACGGTTATCAAACGAATAGAAAAGTCTAGCCATCAAAGCATCTGCCGTTTCATGCGTATCATTTGATCTAATAGCACTATTTGCCATTGTTGCCGTATTTATGTAGTGAAATCCTAAAGCATCTGAAGGCTGAATATTATAAGCATCTATCTCATCTGACCAATAACGGCGCTCCTCAGCTTCCTGAACAAAAGTGGCAATAATGTGGTGTTTTTGAGCAATTGTATAGTCCCATGTTATGGTGTTATTCAAGTTATAATCAAATCTTGTCGAATTATTTCTGTTTACCCCTGTAGTAGCTGCAGGCCAGTTTGGGTTCTGTGTAGATCTGAAATAACGGTCATGAAAAAATTGGTAACGAGGTGCAATATTAAATGTGTAAGTAATACCTGCTGGCAGACTTACTTTAGCATTAAAAATAGTATTCAATGTGGTATATCCAGTCTCTTTATCAATAAATTGACGCTCGTAGTAATAGTTATAATTTTGTCCAGAAACATTTTTCCCCATTGGCTGTCTCTCGTAGTTGCCATTTGCATCTATAAAAGTTCCAAACGGACTAGTTCTCATCATATTATTGAAGCCAGAACGAGTGTCCAGAGAAGGCGTAACATCTCCATCTGATCGATCTTGGAAATTAACGTTTAGTCCAAGGTCAAGCCAATCTGTAACTTTTGCATCAACTTTCATGTTAGAACGAGCAGATTTATAATCATTTCCAACAATAGCTCCTTCTGAAGTTAAATAGCCAAAAGACATATAATAATTTACTCTATCGCTTGCTCCAGAAATACTTAAATTATTGTCATGATTAATTCCTGTTCTAAACGAACTATCACTCCAATCATGTGTTTTATTCGCTAGAAAATTTGCCATTAATGAAGGATCGAAATTCAATCCTAAACGATTTCCCCATACTTCTTTACTGCTTTTTCCTGTTGTTTGAGCAGCAGGCTGATACGCTAGCCATTGCGCTTCTGTAATACCCCATTTAGCTAAATCATTTGGATTTGAAAAATAGCCAGGTCTGCCATTTGCCACTGTTCCTGATATAAATGCTTCATATTGCCCTGTAGCAGGGTTAACACCATAGGTTTGAGCAGTTTCCCAATCTTCGCGATATTTTAAATATCCCTCTGGAGAATACACACTACGATAGGCACTTTTATTGCTAATGGTTGTGTTTGTACTAAAACTAACCATAGGTTTTCCTGTTTTACCTTTTTTGGTTGAGATAAGAATAACCCCTGCCGCGGCTCTCGATCCGTAAACAGATGAAGCAGAAGCATCTTTTAAGATATCAAGCTGGGCAATATCATCAGGATTGATTTCTGATAGTTCACCATAAAACTGCATTCCGTCAAGAATAATAAGTGGTGCATTGTGAGGGCCACTTTTTTCATCCTTATTTGTACTTGCAGTATATACAGAAGTCTGTCCACGAATTTGTATTTTTCCGCCTCCTTTTGCAGAAGGATCATAACCAACTCGTACACCAGGAGTACCTCTTAAGATATCTTGAACAGTCTGCGGGTTTTGGTTTACTAATCTATCAGGAGAAACCTGAGCAATTGCCCCTGTTAAATCCTTTTTCTTCATTTTACCGTATCCTACAACCACAACTTCTTCTAACGAAGCTGTTGCTCTTTGCATTTTTACATTTACGGTAGTTTTTCCTTTTACGGAAACCTCAGTATTGGTATAACCCATAAAAGAGAATACTAATACAGCATTTTCATTTTCTACTTTTAAAGAAAATTTCCCGTCAAAATCTGTTAAGGCAGCATTTTTACTTCCTTTCTCTAAAATCGTCACACCTGGGAGCGGCATACCATTTTCATCATTGACTTGTCCAGTGATGGTTTTTTGTTGTTGTACATTTTGCGATAGCGTCGCACCTTTCGAGCTAAGGGCGTATCCGTGGAGTTGAAATAAAGAAAACAAAAGACAGTATGCCATCAATTTTGTTTTCAGATTAGATCCAGACACACCATTAGGCCCCATTTTAATCCTGCTAAAATTTGCCATTTTGGTTGGTAATTTGGTTATTGAATAGTTAGTTTTGGAAATTACCTTCGGATCGTTTCAATGAAAAATCTTGAATAATTTCGTGTGCAAAATTGACTAATAATGGTTTTTAGAAGAAGAAATAAAATACATTTTTGGGTGCAATAAAGTCCTGAAAATATATTTTAATGGTTTTAAAAGCAATAAAAAATATTTTCTGTAAAAAAAGTATTAAAAAAATGGTAATTAGACGTTTTTAGCGAAGAGGGTGAATTTGAAAGAAGGATTTGTAATTGTAAATCAATTTATTATAAAAATTGGAAGAAGTTTAGATGCGGGATGTTATTCTCAAAAGATGTTGATACAAATATTTTATTTGTTATGTTGGGCAATAAAAATTTTCTCGTAATGATTTTAGAATGTATGATTAAAAATTCCTTTCAGCAGAAATATCAAACCTGTAGCAATAAGAACTAGTGCACCAAACCATCCTTGCAAATCTTTTGAATTGGAAAACAAATCAACATTCTTTCTAAAAAAGCCATTGTTTATTTTGTACAGCCATTTTGAATAAGACAAACCGACTATAATTATGGCTAATGGCAAAAGAATGTCTTCTATTATGTTCATCCCTAATCTGTTCTTATAACTTATTTTAAGATCGCGGTTTAGACAAATTTCTATCATACATAACAATAGTTCCCGCCACAGCTACATTCAAACTTTTTTCTGATTTAAATTTTACTAAATGATGGCATTTTTCCATTACTTTTTTAGATAAACCATGATCTTCTGCACCCAATATGTAAACACAGCGTCTTGGGTGTTCGAAGGTTTCGAGATCAGAAGCTTTTTCAGATAATTCAACACCAACTAATCTTGCTCCTTTTGGTAAATTTTCAAAAAAAGCTTCAAAAGTATCGTAATGGAAATATGGAATCGCTTTTACTGCATCGTGCGTATCGCAGGCTTGTTTGGCATATCGATTTCCGATGGTAAATATAAAAGTAGCGCCTAAGTTCTGAGCCGACCTCCACAAAACCCCTAAATTTTCAGGCGTTTTACCATTTTGTATTCCTATACCAAAGTATTCATTTGTAAAATTATCACTCATGAGGGCAAAAGTACGAACTGTAGGTAGATAAATCAATACTTTATAAAATGATAGGATATTCTTTATTGATAATAATGCTTTGTTAAATTTTAATTGTTGATATTGAATGGATTATATATTATTGAGCCCTTACAATTAGTTAAAATGACTATTTTAAAAAATCATCAGTTGCTGTATTTGTTCTTAATTCGGCTAAGTGTAAAGTATTATTGTGAGAAGCTGGTATATTGGCGTATGTATCTTTACGGACACCATCTCCTGTACCAAATTTTTCGGCAAGGAAATCTGTTTTTGCATTAATGGTTGGCGCTTTGTCAGGGTTTTCTAGACGTTCTAAAACTTTGGTCAGACAGGCAATAGCTTCTGTTTCAGCAGCTTTTTTAAGAGTAGTAGTACCGCCACCACCTTTTACAGCAGTGTCTAGTTCAGAATGAGCTTTTCTCATATCTTTAATTCCCTCAGTTTCACTTTTAACTTCTTTTGGAGGGTTATACGAAGGTATGTTTGTTGAAATGTCCCTTACTATCATATCTTTTGCAGATAATATAATGTTTTTTAAATCATTTTGAGCTTGAGGATTTCCTTTCACTGCCGCAAAGGTAATATTAGGTACATTATCTTTGACCCAGATACCATGTAAATCTTTGACGTGAGAATGTAAATCACCGCTAACCCAAGGCTTTCTTGTTTTTGCTACTAAACTCAATGTTGGAATGGCTATAGCATTAGAAATACCTTTGGACAATAACAATAATGCAGTATCTATTTGAGTTAGCGGAGGTTTTAAGTCTTGGTATACGACACTATCATGAAAACGTTTAAGAATATTGTTATAAACCTTTTCATGATAGGTATCTGCACCAGAAGCATTTGTCTGAAATCGTTCTGCTATTTCTTTAGGTTTAAGAACAATGTTTAATTGATAACCTATTTGATTTACTTTCGTTGCCCATTTATTTCTTGCTCTTGTAACTCTAATTTTTTTTGCAGGTCCCTCCCAGCTCCAACCCGTACCAATATAGTCATTGAATGGTAAATTTTCTACAACTGTATTTGTCGTCGAATGAGTTGTTCTAAATGTTGACAAAGCCTGAACAAACAAAGTGTGAACCTGCGATATGAAGGCTTTATTTATGCCGCCATTTATGTGTCCTGCTAAAAGAGGAGGAGCGACTAATTCCAACTCCTTTTGAGCATCAGTTTCCAATATAAAAGGGGTATTAAATAGCGGGCTTAAAGAAGTAGATTTCCCTACTTCTGTATGTGAAGCAACATCTGTGGCTTTCGGATTTACAAGTTCCCATGTTGCAAATTCGTATTCAAAACCAAAACTGCGGTGTACAGTAAGTATATCTTGCATCGGTATGCCACTGTAATGTAAAAAATCTTGCCACTCTCTTTGAGCTTCAATCAAGGCAGTTAGTCCATGTCCAGTATTTTGTGACGCTTGATACAATTGTCTAGCGCTAATTTTTGTAGCTTCATCAGTAATATCTGCCGCTAATAAAAGCGGATCGATGATAGGGTCTATATTTTGTGTGAGATGTGTCCAACCTTCTTGCATCTGACTAATTAAATCAGCACTTTTTTGCAAATCATTACTTGCTTTTGTGCGCTGTTCAAGTGTCAAATCGTCGCTTTCTACAGTTTCTCCAGTTTCATGAGTATTTGGATAATAGGTCCCGTTGTCTAGTTTAATACTAACGCGTTGATGAACCGTTTGTGAGTTTAAAAAATTATGATGTTTAACATGATTTGGAGAATTGTAATTTACAAACTGAATAGCTTTCGTCCCCATAACATCAGCCTCATTTTCCAAACCTTTATCATCATTTGCATTCACTTTGCCTTTCATCTGCAGGGTAGGCTTTACTCGTCCTTGTTTTTGCTGTACCACATGCCAAGCTTCGTGAGGTAAATGTTTTTCCTGTCCTGATGCAAGATGTATATCAGTTCCCTGTGCATAAGCATGAGCATTAAGTTGTGCAGGTTTATTGGAGTTATAATGCACTTTAACATCATCCATAGAATGACCAGATAGATTTTCTATGCCTGATTTTAGATTGTCTGGCAAACCAGTTTTATTGACTTTTCTTTGTAAAATGGAAACGGGACGATTGTCCTGAAGCTCTCTTGCCTTGTTTTGAATAACTTTTTCGCCAGAACTATTCGCGGCAGTTTGAGTTTTGGTTTTATCAGTTGAATATTCCATAAAAACTAATTTTAAGTACTATTAGTTATTTCTAGATTTAAATACTTTATCTTCTTTTCTTACTTGGTCTACGCATATAATTTTTTGCAGCTTTTTTTCTATGCAGTGCATGATATTTTTTAAAACCAGTTGCACCAACATGTGCTCTGTTTCCTCGAGAGGTGTTGCAAGTTCCACAAAGCACTCTGCCATTTCTCATATTATTTCGTCCACCCCTTGAAGCAGGCTGTATATGATCAATGTGAAACTGTCCGTCGCCCATTCGTCTGTTTTGGAATGTCGCATAATGCACTAGTGAATGCTGAAAACCACAGTGATTGCAGGTATGATAGCCGTCATTTTTCTTTTTATTCGCTGCTAGCTTTCTTGCTCGTTGCTCTTTGTTAAATTTCGTTAACTGAACAACATTAGAATTGTAATTGGCAATAGCTTGATGAGATTTTAATTGTGTAGTTGAAATATTGCTATTGGTTAAAGTTGAAGACGAAACACGATTATCGACCAGCTGAAAAGTATTTCCAATAGTATTTCTATTAGAAGTAAGACTGTTTGCTGCTCCTTTATAATCATTTTCTTTTGGAACTTTACTATAGCGATTCATAATGTTTTCTATTTATTAAAATTGCGATGAGGTAAACTAGGAGATCTACAGTTTCTAAACTGTTATGCCAGAACCGCCTGAGCCTGGATCAGGATCTTTGCGGAAATCTTTATAGAATCCTTTGTTTTCAGGTTCGTCATCTGGAGTATGGTATCCTGATTCATCATCGTCACTTTCGTAATCGATTTTTTTCTTTTTCTCATATTTATGGCTTTCATTGCATACTTTGCAAAAAGCTCTTAGACGATCTGGATCATTATGATCTTCTTTCATTTCTGCATCGCTTGCACCTTTTGATTTCAAATCACGTTCACGTTGTGCCCAAGTCGGATAATGATCTAATGTTAAAGCACGTTGTTCGTGTTTGTTACCTCCTTTGCTTGTATAAGCAAATCGAGTTAGTTCAAGTTTTTTGCTTCCTTTTTCTTTATAGGCAAGTGGACGTCTGCAACCGGGACAAGTATAGATTGCATCATAGTTGTCATTTACATTAGTGCGTTGATGAGCGGTATGTTCTATAACGTGGTCTCTTGTGTCATTTGGGATATGGTACCTTTTTTGTTTTTTAGCTTGTGGCGGTTCATAATCATCGCCGCTGTCATCTTCACTTTCTGAGTCTTGCCTTTTTCTTTTCTTTGGATTCTTTTTTCCATTACCACCTTTTAACTGAGTAACCGTTTTATCTGATAATATGCTCTCTTGAAGTTTTCTTTGTACAACAGATAATTCGCGATTATCTTTTAATTGAACAGTATTATTACCGATAGCAGTATTTGCAGCAGCAATAGATGTTATGTTTTCGGATATTTTTTTTTGTTCCTGCGTCATTTTCTTCTTTTTTGAATTAGATAACTGCTTGTTTTTTTTAAGAATCGTAATTAGATTTAGATAATTAATTTTCTAATAAAGTTACGTGCACCGGGCCAATAGCCCCTAGATAATCAATAGCCGAACAAAATGGATGATTGTGAATCATTAACTTTAAATCTTCAAGATTACGGTCATAGTAGGGGAGTGTTACTTTTTTTCCAGTTATGAGCTTTATTAAATACTCGTCTTGTATTGGATATATTTTGAATAATGATTTATGAGGTGCATAAATAATGTTCTCGTCATCTGTAATAAATGAGATTTCATATTTACTTTCTTTTAGTTCTTTAGGATTAATTTTAAGTAAAAGAATAATTTGCAATTCTACTTTTTTTACGATTGCGTCTATTGTTTTTTCGTTTGTTTTAACTATCAAATAAAGATTTTGATCTGTTATTAAATAACCATTAATAATAAGTTCATGACTTTTACAGCAATGATTTAAGGCTATTGCTATTATTGTTTTGATGTAATTGAAATCGAATTGTTTTCTCCAATTGCCTA
Source organism: Flavobacterium tagetis (assembly GCF_016735615.1). Lineage (GTDB taxonomy): Bacteria > Bacteroidota > Bacteroidia > Flavobacteriales > Flavobacteriaceae > Flavobacterium > Flavobacterium tagetis. The sequence continues at coordinate 193,154 of NZ_JAERSF010000006.1, read as the reverse complement.
TTTTAAGTACAACTTTATGTTTGTGCTCACGTTTTTTAGAAACGGCAAGTTGTTCTGTATTTTCATCACTCTTTTTCATATCAATTTATTGGAATAGATTCTCTGAGTTCACAATTGAATTTTATAATAGAAAGTTCTGTGGTCGCTATTTTTAAACAACCACAAAACTTATTAAAAGAATTGAATACGTTTATTTTCCTAAGCTTGACATAGCTGTAAATAATGCTTTGGCATGCGGTCTGGCTGTTAGTGTATCGGGTGCATACGGTGAATTGGTTTCAGGATTCCAAGGTCCTGGGCATCCGCCTTCTGTCACGGGTTTTCTTGTAGATGGGCTTACAGGGGCAATTGAAAATAATCCGAATCCTTCTTCATCCCAGTAGTTGCCTGGGTAATTAGGCTGTACATTCATGTTTGGTCCCGGATTCCATACGCCTGAGTTGCAGGTAGGAGCAGCATTAGGCTGATTACATTGTGTACCGTCTGGATCTGCTTTCCACCACTCATCGCTCCATTCAAAATAGGTTCCACCACAGCAAACTCCAGATCCAATATCAGAACGATTTAGCACTATGTTATTGTAATGGCCTGTAATGTAGGTTACTAAATTGTTCATTTGAGACTCATTTAATTCTGTCATGTTTCCGTTAGCATCATGAGTAGAAGCAGGCGCTCCCCATTCTGTTAGCATTAACGGAACTGGATTGGAAGCTGTTGCATCTTGAAATGTTGAAAATAAATTATCAAATCCATTAGAATTTGTCCAATTGCCGCGATATGAATTGTATCCCCAAAAGAAATTACCCGATAGCATGTATTGGTTGCCAGCATTTACAGTTATCATTGAATCGTCTACATTTGCCAATGATGTTAATTTGCCAGGCGCAGTATTGCCTATTGCTATTGCGACATCATTCCAATATTCAAAAAACAATGGATTATTAACAACATTATCTGCATTAAGTTCATTTGCCATTACAAATCCCATTACAGCAGGAAATGCTCCCCAAGATTTTGCCAATTCAATAAAATTAGCTTTAATAGTAGCACGCATATCCACATTACTCTGATTCTGCCATGAAGAAGAAAGAAATGCTGCTTGTTGATTTTTTGGCGGTGCGTAACCCATTAAAACATAAATAGGATTATTGCCATCATTCCAGCAGGTGTTTAGAAATTCTGTGTGATCATGATCCCATGTTTCTGGGTCTCCGCCAGCTATTAGTTGAGCGGCATCAAGTGTGTTATAAGTCTTTAAAAGATTTACGCCATTTGATCTCATAAGCTCCAAATCTCTTTGCCAAACAGATTTCCAAGTTTCAATTGTAAAATCTCCATAAGGAACAAATGCTGTACAGCCACCCCACGGAACTGGAGAATAGCTTACTCCATTGCCAAAAAATGCGTTGCCATTGACAGTAACTTTGTACTTTTCAATCGCCCACTTTGTTGTTGATTTCATAATAAAATGTTTTTGGTTAATTAAATTGCAATGTTTATTAATAGTTGTAATATTTTAATAGAGAGAAGAATATCAATTCATATGGCTAACCACAAGTGTTTTATTCTCTTTTTTAAATTCACGTCTAATGCCTTCCAATAAATCCTGCTGACTTACTATTGTTTCATTTTTTTGAATAGCTGCCAAAGCGCAAAATCTCAATACATTAATAATGGCACCGCCAGCCAATTCATACTCTTCGGCGATGTTTTCAATATCAATATTAGGATCAAGCTGACATTTCCCTGAAAATGCTTTTTCCCATAATAAGATTCTTTCTTCAGCGGTTGGCATCGTAAAATGAATCATCGATTGAAATCTTCTTGAGAAAGCTTCATCCATATTTTCTTTTAAATTGGATGCGAGAATAACCACTCCAGGAAAATCTTCAATTCTTTGCAATAAATACCCCGTTTGCTGATTGGCGTGCCGATCGTTTGAAGATGTGGCAGTAGTTCTTTTTCCGAAAAGCGCATCGGCTTCATCAAAAAATAAAATCCAATCTTTGTGTTGTGCAACATCAAATATTTTAGACAGATTTTTTTCGGTTTCTCCAATATATTTGGAAACAATCATAGAAAGATCAACTCTATAGACTTCTCGATTGGTACTTTTTCCCAACAATGTTGCTGTAAGCGTTTTTCCCGTTCCCGGAGGTCCATAAAAAAGGGTTCGATATCCGGGTTTTATTTTATTTTCCAATCCCCATTCTTTCATCAAAGTTTCACCATGATTAAGCCAAGCATTAATCTCCATGACCTGATTCATAACATGTTCTTCGAGAACCAAATCGTCCCAGTTTAATTTGGTCGAAATCTGTTGCGCTGGAAATGAAACGCTATGCTCCAATTTAGGTAAAGTGCCGGTTATAAAATAGTTAAGCCAGCGTTCATTAAGCGAAAGAACCTGATTCAGAATAGGAACATTAGATTCCGTACTTTCTAAAACCAAAACCTGTTCTTTTGAAAGAATGTTTGAGGTGTTTAGAATATTTAGCAATTCAATTCGTAATTCAGTATCAACAGCTGTAATTAAAAAAGAGAGCGTTTGCCCCGTAGGCAGAAACCCGCTGTGATTTTTATTGACAACACCGCCAAATTCAGTAAAACCGCGATCGTACATGGCATTTTTACTAAAGAAAATATCTAGAACTTCAGGTTTGATTTGAGGTGCTAGAATCAAAGCAAGGCAAAGCCTTTCGTAGAGATTTAGATTCCATTCTTCTATTTTTTTGTAATAAACGCTGTCTTCAGTATTGGCATCAGCTTCGGGAAGCGGAATATCCTGCCAACGATTTTCGTGGCCTTCTTGAAGCAGATAACTGCAAATAACCTGATCGATTACCTTTTGAAGCCAATCCATTTCATTGTACAAAACCGTGATATTGGAATTAGTTTCCATAAGCCCCAAATAGTTTTTCTACATCGTCCAAATTAGCATCAGCCCATTTAAAGTATAATAAAGCCGTATTCGGATTTAATTCGTTGGATTGCATCATATCTAAATAAAAACCTTGAGCATTTTGCATAATCATTTGAGTATTGTAATCAGTATCATTATGAAAATTTGAATCAAAAAAAGAATCTGTCCATGCGCTTACATTGTTTTCTTTAGCTATAAAATCACTTATGAAATAAGATAGTTTTTCATCCTGAACCACTAATTTTTTGGCTTTAAAATAAGCAGGCTTTCTTTTGGTTTCCCTGTGGTAATATTCAATATCTTTTGACTGAATTGTTTTGGTTTTTTGATGTCCAAAAATATCTGTCAGACCAAAATTTTCTGCTTCACAAGCCAATTCCAATTCAGCATTTGCTTCGCCAGCTGTAGCTAGAGTAGTGCTTTTTGCAGTAGCGCTTTCTGTTACGATATAAAGCTCTCTAAAAGAATATAAGGTTTGGGTCAGTTTTATAATTAATTGCTGCTGGATTTCGTTCCAATTATTAATTTTTACAGACTCTGGTTCTTCGGCTTTAAAAATGAAACTTCCTTTTTGAGCAAAAGCCAATATGAGCTTGCTGAATTCAAAATCACCTTCAATAGAGCCGTGAGCGATCGATCGTCCAGAATAAGGTTTTGAAATGCCGTCGCTAAAATTCCAATTGGCATCATTCAAAGCAATTGTACCGCTAATATCAGCATCGTGATGCGATATAATTCCATTGCGGTAAATATTTCCCAGCAGGATTATTTCTCCATTTTTGATTTGAAAATAATCGCCTGGGAAAAGACTTTTATTCAATGGTTTTGTAGGCAGAAATCCTACGGTTTTTAGATAAAACTGTCTGTAGAAGTTCTTGTTAGTATGATCCATAACCTTAAACAATTAGAATTAAAGTCCACTGAATGCAATACCGAAACAGTGGACATTTTATTTGTTTTAAGAAGCGTAAGCGGCTGCAGTTGCTGCGGCTAGGCTAGATTGAAGCGACTGAAGCTTAATCTGCGCTTTATTTAAATTAGAAGTTGCAATGCTCAATTGTCTTGCAGTTTCATCATTTGCTGTATTGGCTTTTTCGTAGGCAACTTGAGCGTTTTTGTACGCTTCGTAAATTAATGCTCTAGCCGAAGTCTTAGAAGCTGGCTGTGGTGACAATGCAGTATCTAAAGATTTTTCATCGGTTAAAGTCAAATACAATTTAGTAGCCTGTTTGCTTTCTAGAGTAATGGCACCTTCAGATTCTAAAATAGAAGCCTCAGCCGCCAAAGTAGATTTTAAGGCAACCAAGGTAAGTGCAACAGCATTATTAGCGTCATTGCCAGCGGTATTAATTCGGCTAATTAAATCATCAGAAATCAGCGGATTAAGCGCTTTTTTGCGAATAACTAGATTAGACAGTTTATTAATTATTTCTACAGAATAAATTAATTTGCTGATTAAATCGCTAATGTTATTAGAGACTCTTGTAGTGTCTTGAGCGGACAATACAGTTTGTGCAAAAGCATTTTTTGAATTTAAAGCCAAATCGTAAGCATTCTGAATAACCTGATCAACTAAGTTTTTATTGCTTAATGCATGTGTACGATTGCTTTCAGAAGTCAATAAATACCCTTGATATCTGGTTGCTTTTTCAGTTAGCGAGTTTACAATTGTCTGCTGTTGCTGTACAATTGCTGTTGCATCAATTACTTGATTTTTTAGCGTGTCTAGTTCAGCTTTTTTCTTTTCTGTAATTCCGTACTTCTGCAATTTTATGCCTGGTGATAATATAGTTTCCATATAGCTGAGGTATTAAAGAGTTGATGATTTTAAAGTTTCTTTTGTAGAATAAGGTATTGGCGGTGTATTTTGCCAATCAGAAAGACTGTTGGTATACTTCGATCTTGAGTTTTCTGTGCCTTTGTAATACGATAAAACTACTGGAATGTAATTTTTATCTTCAACCAAAGGATTTCCAAAATTGTCAGTAGTTGTAGTATCAATATCTACCAAAAATTCATGTCCAGATGCAGTTCTATGCTGTTTGGCATTGGTAAAGTTTCCTGCAGGAATGTTCTCGGCTAAGTTTAAATTGAAGAAGAAAGCATTGGTGTTTTTAACGGGCTTAGGCGATTTGTCCTTAACGTCTTTCAGTTTTGTGTTCAGATCTGCCAATTGGCTTTTTGCGAGACGTAACTTTTCTTTAGTATCTGTCAACGCACTTTTCAAACTTGCGCTTTTTTGTTTTTCCTGATCGGCATCTTTAGCATTTTTGCCTCCTTCGGCATTCGGCTGATTTGCCGAAGCATTTAAATTTTCGATTTCTTCATTAAAAGATTTAATTTCTGCTTCAACCGTTTTAATTTCTTCTTCTAATTCAAGCGTTTCAATTTTAGATTCAAGCGTGTCTAAATCCTCATTTGTAGCCATATCATCAGGATAAGGCAAGAAGAAACATCTGTAATCAATTTCAGCTGGTTTTAAGACTTCTTCCTTTTCAACGCTAAAAGTAATTTTAGACAAATCTTCAGAACCATTTTCTCTAGAAGCGCCAATATGTTTGGCATTTTTTAAGGTATAGGTTAATGAAAAAACTTCAGAAGGAGCAGACAGATATTCGTCAAACGTATTAATCTCTTTTTTGTAGCTTTCAGTAAACATGATTAAAAGAAAAGCCACATAATTTTCTCCAAGAACCAACGGATCGTTGTCAGAATCTCTATATTGTTTATAGGCTAGAGTCTCTGTATATTTTCCTTGAGCATCTGGAGTTTGAGTAGCAGGTATGCTTTTACACTGGGCAGGATTGCCTACTAAATCTTCTGCAACAGAAGCACTAAACAATGATTTTTTGCTGTCCTTAACCAAAATGATATTATAGCTTAATACAGGTTTTTTTAATCCAACATTTTGGGTATCAGGATTTCTGTCGTCTGCAGAAAACGGACTTCTATAAGCATTAAATGAAACATTAAAATTGCCTGACGAAGGATCAAAAAGTTTAGGAACTTCAACAACTAGATTTTGGTTAAATTGTGCGTTATTGAATGTATATGCTTTTTTTGCAGCATCATATTCGACTTCACTGCATTTTATAGCACCTTCTGCAGCTCTTGTAGCAATACTGGCTTTAGATTTTGTGTCATTATCTACAGTTAAGACTGCCGTAATAGCCGTTAAGTCAGAAGTGGTTACCTGCAATAAATTGTTGACAGATGTATTCGTCAGTTTAGCTCCGTCGGCAACTGTTGAGCTTGAAACTTCAGAAATCGCAGCAGTGGCTTCCATAGCATATTGCGAAGTGCGTTCGGCATTGTAAGCTGTTTTGTTAATCAGATTGTAAGCTTCAAGAGTCTGCTGATAAATCTGAGTTCCATAATCAGCTGCATTAACAATACTGTAAATACTGCCAATATCACTCGCCAAACGAACAATAGAATTGGAAGCAATCTGTATGTTTGATGCACAAACAGCCATATTGGTAACCGCTTGCGTTACATATGTTTTTTGCTGATTTGCAGATAATAACAAGTTGTCTGCCATGTTCTTATTTTTCACAACAACATCATTTATATGCTGTTTTTCTGTGTACATTTTTGTTGTTGCATCGAGTTTTTCCTGTGCAACAATTTCAGCTCCTTCGGCATAATAAAGAGTAAACATCGAATTGCTCAATTGTGAACTCAATTGTTTTTTGGTCATCTCCTGACTTTCTAATGATGACAATACACTAGAATGCAGATTTTCGTTGTAACTGTTCATAATAGTTTTTTTAGTTGATTAATTTATATTTCAATATTGTATTCCTGGTTCTTGTTTAGATAAGCAGTTTTTCGAATGCTTTGTTAATAAGGCCAAATGACATGAAGAGGCTTATCCATCCAATGGTATTTTACAATTGAAAAAGCAAAAGGAGACCTGTTAATCAATATATCATAAGCTCTTTTTTCGACTGTAAGCTCCCATTTATCTTCTAGTTCTACCAGAATTCCGTCACGTACAAGCCAGTTTCCGCGAAAACCGTCTATGGAGCAGTCTCCAATTTCTGGCCAATGCGAAATCGCCGCTTGTATCAAACCGTTTATTAATTCTTTATCCCGATCAGACATTTCTATAAAATCAGGCACAGTATCTGTCAATGGCAAACCACACAAAACTTTATTTAGAGGCAGATAAACTTCTTCTGTTTCCTGTATTCCCGTAATAACATATTGTAAATACTGCACGGCTCTAACCTGATGTTCGTTACTTATAAATTTATTTTCTGAGGTTAGATTCAGTCGTTCAAAAAGCATTGCGATATAATTGTTCAAGAGTACAATTCCTGCATTTCTAACCGCAACACCTTGCTTGAGGTTAGTTTTTGGTTTTTCTTTAATTTTAATTTGTTCCATTTTCGAGAATATTTCAGGTTGTTTTAAAATAGTTGAGGTTTGTTTTTCGGTTCTTAGAATTTCCTTGAATCCAAGCTGTAACGCGGGAGGAAATTGATAGATATATTTTTCAATATCAATCAGAAAGTTTTTTTTAGAAATTCCTTTTTTGGTTACAATTTCCCAAATCAATTCATTCCATATTTTATCAATTGCAATAAGTCTCCAATTATCGTTGACTACAGCTTTCAAAACTTTTCGAAGCAAAAGATGCTGCATTTCTTTAGAAGCCAAACCTTTGATGGTTACGCCTCCCAACACATGATTAAATTTTTCCAGAATTTTCAAATATGATTCTCTGTTTTTATCTAATTGACTTACCGCATTGCACAAATTATGAAAGCTGATATTGCGGCAAAGCCAATCCATTTGAGCTTCGGGAATAAATTCTTTTTTTATTATTCGAAAGAAAATTTTAGGCTCTTTTAAGATAATAGCATTCAAAATATCTTTAATTTCAATTGTTTTAGAAATATTGAATGCAGAAGAAATCTGGCGTTCTATAAGAATCGACGATATCCATTTGTATTTTTCTTTCTCAGATAAATTTTCAATTTCAAGCAATATATCTGTATTGATAGATTCTGAAGTTTTATTAGAAACCATATAATCCGAAATCATTTCGCTTTCAAAAAAATGTTCTAATTCTGGTGTAGAATTGGTAGATTCAAAAGATTTTATTTCGTTTTCAAACTGTACTTTTTCCTTTGAAACATTCTTTTTTAAATACAATTTAAGCTCTTTCTGAAGCAGTTTTTCAAATAAAACCTCATTGCCTTTGTAAGCTGAATATTTTAAAATTGTGTTCCAAAAAAGCTCGTTTAATTCTGCAATAATCTTAGTTTTTGAAACCGATTTTGCATTTTGAGTTATAACAGAAGTAGTTTTCTGAATCCAATTCTTTTTCAGTGCAACTCCATTGGTCAAGAAATAATGCAATATATTTTCGCTCTCTTTTCTATCTTGTTTTCGCAGTAAAACAAATCCTGAATCATTAAAATTAACGGTCAATAATTGCGCTAATTCTTGTTGGTTTTGCTGTGATGTATTTTGAATGAGTAAAGCAAGCGCAACAGTATCAATTGATTTTGTATTTTTTAACTGATTTAAAAAAGTTTTTTTAATGGAAACTCCAAAAGATTTAATTCGTTTGGACTGAATCAGTTTTGCGATAAACTGAAAATAATCGTTACGTTTCTTATCGGCTACTTTTTTGGATAGTTGCACAATAATAGTTTCCAGAAATAAAGAAGAATTGTGTTCTGGATGAAACAATATTTCTTGCATTCCAAATAGTAACAAATCGTCTGTTATTAATTCTTCAGGAAAATCATATTTATCTTTTTCATTTAGAATTTCATAAACAACTTGAATCGTTTGCACAAGTTTTGTTTTTTTATAATTGGCTGTTTTTACCAATAATTGAAGCATTTCTCGATTTAAAACCAGCGGAAGTATTTTTTTCAAAACTTCTTTGTTTACGTGTGTTAACATGACTTCAAACGCCATTTTAGGATGCAATAAAATGCTTCTAGTCAGAGATCTTTGCAAATCGATAAAAAAGACGCTTTTGGTACTGTTTTTCTGTAATTCAAGTTCAAGTTTAGCTACAAGATTTTTGAAATGAACAGCGGGATAATTAGAATTATTATTGCTTATTTCCTTGCAATAAATAGCATTGAGATTGGTATAAATTGTTGCCGAATTATTGTTTTTTACTGCGGCTGGTATTTTAGCATTGGTAAACATCGCCAATAGATGTTCATGGCTCAGATTATTTTTTCTTCCTAATTCCTTAACGCAGAAAAGCAGAAACACACTATTGTCAGCATTTTTATTTTTGATAAGAAAAAGCATTCCAATTTCCCACAAAGCCTTACTGTTTGTTTTAAGTTTAAAAGTCTGGCTCAGCTTATTCAAATAAATTATTGATTCCATTTGAAGAAGCGATGGAGTAGAGTCTAATCTTGAGAAAAGTACTTTTATAGAAGTCTCGTTTAAATCTTGAAGTAGAGATCCAATCTGGGTTTTGTCTTTAAAAATAGGCTGAATAAGAGCATTAAACTTTGTTTTATTCTCGATACTCAATGCAATAATCAACTCGTTCAGATTGTCTTTGTCGGATTTAAATTTTCTATTGTTTTTGTTTTTTAGTAATTGGTCTAATACGTTCCAATAATTTGTAGCAGTTTCTGGCTTGTAATTTTCACTTTTTTGAGTTTCATATTCTTGAGTCAATATTTTAAGACAAGCAATGAAATCGTTATTCTGAGACGTTTTATCTGAGAGTTTTATAATCGTGTTTTCAATTAAGATAATAAGTTCTGCGTAAGCAATATTGTAATGATTAGCCATTTGTAGAATACTGCTTTTCATAAAAGCGAGTTTATTAAAAAGAGTTCCGCGTTCTAGTAGTAAAAAGTTCAGAATAAAGAACCACAGATTCTTTTTAAAACTTGCCGTGCTAGTTTGAATAATGGTTTCTTTAACCTGAATATTAACCATCGTTGCGCTAAATTCAATAATAGAACTACTATTGTTAGGTTCAAGTGCTGCAATTATTTTGGTTATATTCTTTTCCTCAAACTGCCATGCAATTCGTTTTCTAACCTCTTCATGTGTCATTCCGGTTTCCTTAATAATGGCAATAACCTCAGCTAGATTATTTTGAAGTAATTCTGCCATAATCTGATTTACAGAACCTTCTTTATTTTGATAATTCCAAGGCAGATAACCTTCTAAAAGAAAGATCATCAGGTTTTCCAGAATCGATTTTTCTTTATTGTAAACTGCAATTCCGTTTTGTTTTTGACTGTTTTGATACAGAATTAGTTCGGCAATTTTTTCTCTTAATAGATTTCGTATTTTTCGGCTAAGATCAAATTCAAGATCGCTATAATCACAAGAACCTAAATCTAGTTCGAGCGTTTCAATACGCCAGCTTTGCTCTTGCGGACATAATTCGTTAAAAATGGCGTTGACTTCTCTTGGCAAAGTAATTTTGCTCCAAGTGCTCAAACGCTCCTGAAGCCTGTAACTTTCTTTTTTTTGATCAAAAGTCGTGTCCCATTTTAGACTCGATACAATATGGCTATTTATTTCTTCCATTTTTTGTTTCTAAAATTGAGGTTAGACTATTGATTAAATTCACTGCTGATTGTTCAGCATTTGAACTTGTTGTTTCTGAGTTGTTTCTCTCTTTATCGAGAACATCCAAAGTGTTTTTGAAGCGTAAGCTTTCATGCCAACTATTATAATTAGGCACAAAAGTTTCAAGATCTTGAAGTCTTACAAATAAACATTCACATTTTATGTTTGTTGGAAGGCTGACTGTAAGAAACTCTTTTAAGCGTTTTTTGAATTGGGGCGTTTGCAATTCTGGAATAAAATCTGGAAATACTAAAATTGCATTTTTCTTAAAAACCTCATCGGTTATTGTAATGGTTCCGTTTCCAGATGAAACCGTAATACGGAAAGCATAATCAGATAATTTACTTTTTGTATATTCTGAAGCAAGTATGCTTTTAGAATCATCAGAGATCAAAGAGTATTTTTCATTAGAAAATTCTAAATAACCTTTCAAAAGCTGAGCATCCAAAATAGATTGGCTTGTTGTATTTAAAATATAATTTAAGTTAGCAATTGATTGAAAATCTATGTTTTGAATTCGGTTATATGAATTGTTGCTTTGTTTTAGAATTTCAATATTATATTTTAATTGACTTAAAAGAATAGAAGTTTCGATAAAAACGCAGCCTTTTCTTTTTTCTTTAAACCAATATATTTTTTGTATCGTTTTGTTGCTGTTTAATTGATCTTCGATAGAATTTTGAGAAGTTTCAAATTGAGTTGTAATAAAATTGGCGTATATGTTTTTTAATCCGAAAAGTAAATTAAGTTTTAGTTCTAAACCCGAAAAATTACTGAAATCTGTTTTGCTTAGCTTTTCCTTTTTATTGATTTTATTAGATTGAAAAACAAAATCTGAGGTGTTTTCACTAATATGGTCAAAATGTTCCTTTTTAATGTTTTGCAAACCAGCATCATTGTTTTGATCTATCTTTGCAGCAGTCAGAAAATTGTAGCCTTTTAGTCGGTTATACGACAATAAATCAAGGTTCTGCAAATACAAGCTCTTTAGGATAATCTGATCCTTTTTCTTGTTTCCGGTATAGATTGTATCGTGAATTATGGCATCAATTACCTTTGGAGATTCACCATGTCTAGCAAGCAGATGATCAAGTATTTTATTGCGTCTTTCAAAGTTTACATCTTCTTCCTCCATGATTTTCATCATTCCAAAAATGTAGGCATTATAAGGATCTTGCTGATATTCTCGCCAGCTTTTTTCTTTCAATTCCTTTTTGGTTTCGTCTCCATAACTGTACTCGAAAATGGCATTATTTTTTAATAAAGGTTTTATATGAGGAATATTATACAAGGACTGATAGAAATAACTTGGAGAAAACATTTTGTACGGAACAGGATATTCTAGATGTTTTTTCTCGTACTTATCTTTAAAGGCATAAAAAGCTTCATTGTCTGAAGGTGCTCCGCATACCGAATTAGTAAAAGAAAATAGTTTTGAAACATTTGCCAATTGTGAAAACTGATTTGCCAAAACCTGATCAAATAAGGTTAAATAACCTTTTAATTGACGCGATTGCGCAACTTGAATTGGCGCAGAATTGTCTTCGATTTTATCTTCGCCAATACCATATTGCTGCGGAAATGTATTTTGGATAGAATAATAACTGTTGATGTCTCTAAAACTGCTTTTGGGCAATTTTATAGTTGGCTTGTTGTTTAAACTTGTCGAGGTATCTTGATATTTGCCAATATTAATTTGCAACGGACCAAAAGGATCAACAGCAACTTGTTTTCCGTTACTGCTCAATATTAATTTTTTCTCTTTATAAGAAGCCATAATGTCAATAGATAATATTTGGCTTTCAGTTGATTGCAATGTTTGTACAGTATTTGTATTTTGATAAAGTTGCACTCCTGAAACCGAAATAATGCCTGTTACTGATTCGATTACAGGAATCAGATCAATGGCTTTTATAATATCTTTTTTATCGGATAAAGATTGATTTAAAATCCATCCATTTTTAAGATAAGGCCCATCATATATTTCGGCAGAATCATATCCGTCGTCTTTCATAGCATCATAATTCACCTGATCTATTTTTGGAAATATATAAGTGCGAATTTTATCTTGAAGTTCTAATAAAACTGTATGCTCATCAACATCCTTTTCGAGCTCTATTTTTGCTCCAATCCAGCAATTTTGGGGCTGTAACACAATCGGCATATTAAAAAGTTCTCCAATATTTCGGCTCTGATTGAGGTAATAAAAGACCGATTTGCAAATGTTATTGTATGTGCTAACATCTGTAATGTCTGGATTGATGTAGAGATAAGTTTGATACACTCGGCTAAATGGCAAGATATTATCATTGTAAGTTGCAATCTCAACATTATATACATCTTCAATTCCGTCGATGATATATTTTCTATAGTCATCAATAGTATAGGGCGACGTAGTCAGGATTTTATAAGGCATATAAAACTGATTTTCGATTTCCATTTTTCCAGTAGAATCTGTCAAAATATCTGGTATCGAAAAATCGGTGCAATAGCCCAATTCGGTCAATGCATAACATACCTGATCAAGAATGGTCATTCCAGGATCGCTGGGGTTAAAGTTTGTCCATTCATTTCCAATATGATTTTGGATATAATCAATAGCCTCGTCTTTCAGGAAATTAAAATCCTGATACGGTGGAAGCTGAAGTCTTGTTATTTGATTATTAGTATCCATTTTTATATCAGATATGAAATATTATGATTGGGCGCCGAAACTAAAAGCGTCGTTGAACCATACGGCATTAAAGTTTCTTTTTCGCTTTTTATGGTAGTTTGAGCTCCTGTAACAGGATCGATATAATAGCTCGAAAAGGTTACATTTTCGACAGTAAGAACTCCTTTTATGTTTTGTATAAATGTGCTCACTTTGGCATCGACAAGAGGTTTGCCAATTGCTATTTCAGATGGACAATTCGAAATCCAAGGCGACAAATACTTTTTTAGAGCTAGATTTACATTCTTGCTGACCAATGTCGTCTGATAGTTTGGATCGACTTGAATTGTGATATTGATGCAAACGTACTCTAGATTGAAATTGGAAACTTTTAGATTAATAAATGGCGATGAGTTAGCACTTAAAAACTTTTGCACCTGAATTTCTAGAGCATTGGTCACCAAAGGAATAAAAGCGTTTGAATCATTATCTGATGCTATTTTTCTTATCAGGTAAACATTTGTACTATTATCATTTTTTTTAGTGACAACTTTTGAATAATAAATGGTATTGAATTTCTCAGCAATCAGAGTATAATAATCTGAGGGTGTGCTTGCTCTATTTTTGGTTTTAATGCTGTTGCTTACTCTTTTATTTCTATCAGTTTTGTCCTCGGCAGCTTTTCCTCCAAAAGAAGCAAAAGGCTGAAGGATTGTACCTATTTCCGGAATTTTGTTTTCTGGTTTTGTAATTGTATTGGCATCAATATGCGGACTTTCAGTATCGGTCAGAAATGCAGTTCCTGTTCTTTGCACGCTAAAACCGTTGGTTTGCATAAAAGTGGTTTTAGAAAAAGAAGCAAGGTTGCCAATAGCCGCAATAGAAATCCAATTTTTAGTTCCAGGCATTATAGTATTGTCATTGTTGCAATCTGCTGGAATCGGAATTTCTATAATTCCTGAACATCTAAATTGGTTGGTCTGATCTGACAATGGCTGAATGTTTTTCCAACCTGATTCGCTTAAATAATAATACGAAATGCTATTCTGGTTGGTTAGCGCAGTCGAATTTCTGGCCAATTCAAAATAGAGATTCAAAGTGCTGTTGCAAATCAAATTATCCAGTTCTATAAACAATGCTCCGTTATAATTGAAAGACGGGTAGAGCGGAAAACCTTTTACAGCACCATTCTCAGAACTCCCTACGATTTCTGTACTGAATAGATTGGTTTCGGTTTTATCTGCCGTAGCACTATCAAAAACCGTATAATTTGAGAATGGAGCATAAATAAAATATTGTAGCGGATAATCGCCTGCAGTGCCATCAAGTTTGTAGGTGACACTGGCATTATAAATAGCTGAAAAACCTTGTATTTTTGGAACAAACGGAACATTGGCTGCAGCAATAAAATCGGTTACTTCTTGATCTTTAGCCATTGCAAGTTTATTGCCGTTTTGCAAAGCAATGCTAGCCACAACATTTGTATACAATTCTGAACCAAAACCATATTCTGGACTAGACAAAGTCATTTTTACAAATCCAGATGAACTTTCTTCTGTAAATTTTAAAACCTCTTTCTGAATGTTTGGGTCAGGTTTCCAGATTTTAGGAATTTTTGGAGACGCAATAGTATTCAGAGTCGAATCGGGTTTGCAATACAGATAATAACTGCTAGATGCATTGAGAATAGGCTTGCTAGGATCTCCAGTTTCAAGATCAAACAGATAAAGAGGTTTAGGGATAAGATCTTTGGGAACAAATACTTTATCAACTTCACTGCTGGTAATTTTGCTCATTTTGACATTTTGCCAAGATTTGTTCTTCATAATATTAAAATCAACCATAAAACTGGCATTCGAAAATTCGGGAACAATTATTTTTTCTTCTTCTTTTGGAAAAAAAATGTGTTTGATTCCCTCTTCGATTTCCTCAATAAGCGACGTTTTTTTTGGAGGAGGATTTAAATAAAGGTTGTATTCCTTGTAATACACTGAAAAATCATTAGGTCTTTTATCCCAATCTATTTCTACAATAAAACTATCAAGAGGTTTGCTTAAGATTTCATTGTTTCCGATAATAAAATTGGCATTTACCAACGGAATTGGTCCAAAAGGAGGAAATGGATTTTTGGTGCTTAATTCTCCATAATCATTGTATAATTGAAACGTTTTCATACCTGTTACTTTTAAGGCAATAGTGATAGAAATAACTTTAGGAGGATTCTGGGGATTAGGAACGTTTTGAAACAAAACCTTCATCATGGGCCAATCGCTTTTGAGTCCGTCTGGATTAACCAAGAACGGTTCGATTGCAGCGACAGTAGCGTCAAGATTGATAACAATGGTAACGATATTCTGTCTTGTTGCGTCGATTGTAAAATTTGATGGAACCAAATCCAATTTTAGCCAATCTTTTTGCGTGCTTAGAAAATAATTGGCTTTTTGAAGAATTTGTAAATCTATTGGCGAATCAAATTCTAGTGTCAAGGTTATCTTTCTTTTTCCTTCACGTAATAATAGCATTGGCGAAGCAAACCCAATTCCGATTAAAGAAGGGGTTAGAGAAAGATCATCTGAACCAAAAGTTTCCCAGCTGATTGCCTTATTTTCTGCATCTAATTGAATTTCGGTCGGCTTAACAATAGTTTGTAAATTGTAAGACGCATTGTTTTTATTCTGATAGGAAAGCTTGTGTACACTTGCAATCGTAGCAGGATTTAGGGTTGCATTTTTTTGTGATGCAAACAAAATAGGATTCTTATTTGCATCAACTCCAGCGTTAAACAAAGTTCCTTTAGGCAAAGTATAAACAGATGTTGGTTTTGTAAGTGTTGCGCACAAAAACGTCTGATCTGCAACTGCAGGTAATTTGGTTTGTTTCAGGATATTTTGATAATAAAAATCAAGATGTTTCTCTGAAAGTCCATTTAATTGCTCTTGCTGAATTTTTAGAATATTTACAAATGAACGCAACAAAACAGTATCTGGAAAATGTCCTTTTTTAAGGTTTAGTTTCTTAAATTCTTTTGAAGCATGATGAATTATGGTTTCTAAAAACTGAAACAACTTATCGCCGATTTTGGTTAGAATATCCAAGCTAGTAATCAGTACGGACTTAGTTTCCTGCAAAATCGGATGTTCTTTTTCAAATCCGAAAACCTGCCAAAAAGGAATTTTATCTTTATTGATATACCAGATATTTTTGTCAAAAGATTTGAATTCTTCAAAAGGAGCCGACATAATAAATAAACCATCGACATTTAGTTTGTACAAATATTGTCGATAGGATTGAATAGCCCAAAAATCAATGCTTAATCTAGTTTTTACTTCTTGCAACATATACGTTTTGAGATCGTATATTTCACTATTGCTTTGCATATAATGCGTCCATCGTTCTATAATTTGATAGATAGCCGTAATGCGATCAAACAAGTTATTTAAAGCTCTTGAGTTCGGAATCAAGACTTTTTTTAGGATTAAGTTTTGAATTTCTAAACAACCATTTTTATAGTCAACGTACAGTTTTTTGTAATTTGTTTTTGAAATCGAAGCTGTCAAAAAAACGGGATCTTTGAGTAAAAATGGACTCCAGTTTCCGTCAATGGTATTGCTGTCATTATAGAAATTGATCAATTTGCTAAATTCTGTCAAAAAGTAAAGCCAGTCTTGCTCGGTTCTTCCGTCTATTAAATGCGGATTTGGAACGAGTGCTTCGTTAAGAGAATTTATGGCGCTATTTTGATCAATTAAAATCATTTTTTCTTGTCTAAGTTGGTTCCTTCTTTTAAATAGAATGGGAACACATAATTGTGTCTTGTATTGGTTTTAGAATAGATGTAGCTAATCAGTATTTCTATAGTTCCGTTTACTATATCGGTAGATGCAATTCTAACGTCTTGAACAAGTATTCTCGGTTCGTAACGTAATAAAGCAAACTTGATGGCTTCTATAATTTCGCCTTTCAATGTACTGTCAATTTTTTTGAACATAAATTGTTGAATTCCAGAACCAAATTCAGCTTCAAGTGTTCGCTCGCCTTTACGAGTATTTAAAATGACATTGATCGACTCGTTAATATTGGTTTCATTAGCAGATAGATTTAACTGATGATTATCTGCAGAGAATGAAACAGGAAATGCCCATCCTGAACCTAAAAAGGCAGTGTCATTATGTGCTATATTATCCACCGATCATTACATTAAATGCTCCTAGCATAATGGATCCTCCGTGAGCAGTTTGATCTCCCATTCTTGCGGCTGGCATACCGCATATCATAACCGTTGCAGATCCTTTTATAATAGAATCTGGAGGCCCTACACAAACCAATGTATCGCCAACTTTGGCGGCTGGTAATCCTGCTATTAAAACAGTAGGCGCACATGGGCCAATTATCGGTCCGCCTACATGAGGAATTGGTGGTACTCCAGGAGTAACCATCGGACATTGATGAAAATCTGTAAGTCTTGCTGCTGGTGGCATAGTTTATTTTGTTTAATTGGTTAATCGTTTATTTGTTTAATCGCGATTAGCGAATCTTGCTTCTAGCATCTTTCATCTTAATTAATCATGACCATTGCACCTTTCAGAGTCAATTGCATTCCTCCAGAAACTTGTGCCATTTGTCCGCCTTGAGCGCTGTATTGCATATCTGCGTTTTCTTTTATGTTTAGGCCTTTTATTGCGACATCTCCACCGCTTGATTGTATGTTGACGCCTTGGTTTCCTTTGATGGTAACGTTTTGATTGGCTGAGATGTTGATGTTTTTCTGACTTGATAAATCAATTCCACTGCTAGACATTACGATACTGTTATTGTTTTCGTCCTGAATGGTGATTTTCTTGTCTTTATCGCTTATGATGATTGTATTTTTATTAGGAGTGGCAACAGTCCATACTTTATTATCATCATCAAATTGTACTGAGATTCCTGATTTGGAAACAATCGCTTTTATTGAGTTTTTCTGATTTGGATCTAAACCTGTAAAAGGTTTTATGCTTGTACTGCTATAAACGCTTCCAAGAATTATAGGATAACGCGGATCCTCATTTATAAAACCCAAAATGACTTCATCTCCAACTTCGGGCATGAAAAAGGCTCCAGCTCCGCTTGTTGAATAAAAATTGGTAAGACGCGCCCAGATTCCTTGACCTTTTGGGTCTAATAATGGAACATCGACTAAAACTCGATATTGAGAATCGGGATCTTCATACATCTGTTTTACTGTTGCGTTAAAGAGACCTTTTGCACCAGGAACAAGACCAGATGCCGGAGGTGCCATAACATCTGGTTCTTCGGTAAACCATAAAGGAGAAAGTCCAAGTGCTACTTCAGTAACCCAGTTTCCTTGAGACAAATCGTGCACAACGCCTCCAATGAGGTAATCGCCATTAAAGCGATCTCCAAGACCAGCGAAGGTCATATATTTTCCAGGGTCGACTAAATTTGTGCCTTGAAATTTAGCTTCACCCATTATTTTAGAATATTCACTTTTAATAATCTGGGCTTTTGACCAATTGGTTAAATCTGCTGTTTCTAATGGAGCAGAAGTCTGCAATTGATACGTAGAAAGTCCGATAACATCAGATAATTTTTTTGTAGTTAAATTTCCAGCTCCTGAAACATTTGGTGCAGCATTGCCCGTTGAAACGGCTTGGGTTTTAAAATCCCAGCTATTGGCAGCTACGTTTCCTAATTGTGTTACTGCATTTAGTTTGGCATTAAACTCAAGTAGATTATCTCCATAAGTTACCGTAAGCACCGATGTCGTAGTTTTATCAGGAGGAAATACAGAAATTTTTCCGTTTAAAGTGGTTACAATTAGTCCATTTGCTTCCGCTAGTGACATAATATAATCCCAATCGGTAGCATAAAATTGGATCTGTTCAGGCCATTCTGTACTTGTGGCAGTAACATCTGCACTTAACCCAGAATAAGTTCCTATAATTGATGCTATAATATCACTGTCTTTCTGTTTAGAAAAAGTAAGGCTTTTGCGGCCTACAATCATTTTTATGGCACTGTCACGGCATTCTACTTCTAGAGCAGATCCGACAAGATTATCAACGCGAAGGGTCTGACTCATAATTAAGCCAGAGAAAATAATCGTATTAGTATTGTCGTATCCAGCTTCAATGCTGATCGATGCTCCTGGAGCAAAAGTCGCAGAAGAACTAGCATCAAATTTACCTGTATTGGGTTCTCCGTCTAGAATTATAATTTTTGCAGAAGCAATTCGATTTACTTTTTTTTCAATATGAATAGAAAGCACGCTTAGTTCATCGGCTATAGCTTTTCCATTAACTTTGACTGCGAATGTTGCAATTCCGCCACTTTTTATTTCAGTTGAAGCACTCATTAATTAGAAGGGTTTATTGGTGGAAATATTAATTTGTCGATACCGTTGAGGTTTCTGAATTTGTTTAGTTTGTTGTACTCCGCAACTTGTATGTAAAACGAATCGTCATTCCATACTTTCTGGCACAATTGCGGTAAAGACATTCCTTCTGAGACGCTTACAATATGCGTAAGGTCTGGAGATTCTGGAGCATCTGTTCTAGTTACAGTTTTTGGAGAAATATAACGACTAAAAGACAAAGATATCTTGGCTCTTAGCGGACTTCCATCTGGTTTAAATAGGGTATAAGAGATGTCGATAGAATCGAGAACTCCGTTGAATGTAATATTCTGACCCCACTGCACTTTTACAAAATTAGGACGGTGTATTTTGCCATTATAAGTATAAATTATCGTCTCTAATGCTGTTATTTCTTTGGCCATATCGGTACGTTTGACATCTATGATTCCAGTGCAGTCTATCACCATTTCAAAGCTCAGTTTATCGCTTGGAGTACTTTTGTATTTTTGCGAAGCCGAACTTGTTGCAGGAGCTTGCTGTTCGTTGTATTCGATGCTTTTTTGTATTTTGATATTGTCAGGATTAATCATGAATGCATACGGATTACCAGAGAATTTGTTTTGAAATTCTTCATCTGTATAGCCCGTAATTTTCATTAATTCTAAAGTTGCCATTGGGGTATTCTTTAACGTTTATAGCTGTTGTCTTGATTTTTCTCAGCAATTAATCTTTTGCATTCTTCGAGCAATTGTTTTCTCAATAGAGACAGTTCCCTTTCTTTAGTCAGAGCCGAATTTTTATTGTTGTTCGTTACGATTTCTGTTTTAATAACGAGTTCTCTTATTTCTATTGGCATAATGATTTATGTAAAAAGTTTATCAAATTTGGTGTCCTTAGAAATGTCAAAATAGGTGTAAGCCAATTCAATAGATTCGATCGCAATATTGCTTTCCTGAGAGTTTAAGTCAGAAACAGAATATTTTACTGGATAAGCATTGTTAAAAGTCCATTGCATGCATACAACACCCGATGCATCGAGCAGTTTTAGAATCACATTTTTAGGCTGTATCGGGTTTGATAATCCCTGATCGATGCAATTGGCGCACCAATTGACCAATTGAGATCCTGCAGGAACCATGGCTCTTTTAAGCACTAAGTTTTGACTGTTAGAAATAGTTGGGAGGCGATATTTAAATCTATTTTCGCCTCCGCAAACAATTTCTTCTACGCTTAGTTCTTTAGAAATTCCAGATACCTCTTTGAAAGCCGCATCTACACCCGCAAAAGAGAGTGTAAAATAAAAGCTTACAGGATAATCATTACTTACCGCCATTTTTGATGATCAGTTGTTCGTGTGCAATTTCTATAGTGTCTACCGCAACTTCGTTACCATCAGATTTTAAATCGGTGCTGGTAATTTTGGTTGGCCAAGCATTGTTTAAAGTCCATTGCATGGTTACGCCGCCTTTTTCGTCTAATAATTTTATCAGAACCGTTCTTCTTTTAATCGTATTCATTACGACTTGCTGATGCCAATCCCAAAAAGTATTATCGTTTACAAAAATTCCACGTTTCATTGTTACGTTTCCGTATTTAGTAATTCCAGGCATTTTCTCTACAGAAAAAAGAGGACTGTTGCTTTTGCGATACTCTATAATTTGATTTTCGACATCCATTCCGGTAACTTCTTGAAAAGCTACTTTTGTTAATTCTGTTCCAAGATCTACTTCGAATCTAAACTTTGGCATGGGCCATGTTGCGCCTTGTGCGCTTCCGTCATCTGTTGCCATATTGTTTTATATTTAAATTAAAATTTACTTAAGTGAGTATTTATATGATTAACTAGAAGTTGCCATTTGCTGTTGAAACGTCAAGACAATGAATTCAGCAGGATGAACAACTGCAACTTTTACGGTTACATTCATAAAACCATTTAAAAGATCATCTGCCGTCATTGTAGAGCCCAATCCGCAGGCAACAGAAAAAGCTTCAGAAGCGCTTGCTCCCTGTAAACCTCCTTGTTTCCAGATCGAACTAAGAAAACTGCTGATCATAGAAATAACAGCTTCCCAAGTATTTTTGTCATTAGGTTGAAATACGTACGCTTGTGCTGCCAGTTTACAAGATTGCTCCAAAAATATCATGGTTCTGCGTACGGGAATATATCTCCAATCCTGACTGTTTCCGTCTAAGGTTCTCGACCCCCATATTAAAATTCCCAAACCGTTAAATGTTCTAATGGCATTAATCGATTTACCAGAAACAGCATCAACGTTTAAATTGGCTTGCTGACTTTCAGAAATAGAGATTGGCAATGAAGATACGCCTACTATAGAAGTATTTGCAGGAGCTTCCCACGGACCAACGGCATTGTCTACAGTTGTAATAACTCCTGCCATGGCACCGCTTGGAGGAAGAATATTAGCATCTGCCAAAATATGTTTTATCATTAACGAGTACGTCTGACTTGCTATAAGCAATGCATTGTGATTTTGCGTTACTGTTAAGGTGCTTGACGGATTTTGGATATTAGCAATAATTGATGCAACTGCTGGGTTAGGAGCACTAGGCGGATTAAGAACGGCTTCTAGTTGTTTGACATCTCCGCCAAATAAATTAGTGTAATCAATATCAGAATTTTGCATTATGGTAGTTCCTACAAAAGGGTAATAAGCCATTCCGTAGTTTAACCCAACAGAACCAGTGTTCATTCTGAAATTGGTAATATCTTCCGTATACAAAATAGGATCTGGAGCATCACCGCCAATAATGTCAAACAAACACATCGCAGTTTGCATTTGCGTAGCCTGAAGAAGCATAGATTGCATAAGCGTACCATTGTTTTCTACACTTAATAAAGTTGCTTCAGGACAAATGTACATTGTTGGTTCTTGCTCATTCAACAATAAAGAAAGGCCTTTAGTCAAATCATTCAGCTGAACATTTGGGTTTACAACCGGAGTTCCTAGAGTTCCTGGTTTTTGTGATGCAGGTCCATAAGAACCAACAGAAACAATATAAGCATCTCCACCGCCATTTTCATAAAAAAGCCTTACACTATTGTATAAATAATAAACCGTGTTAGGATCTGGAACTATAGAGTAGTACGTTCCTGAAATTAGCATGTAGTCTCCTTTTAAAGGTTGACTTTTTTCTGCTACTAAGTAGTATTCAGGTTTGTACTGTTTAGACGGACTTGCAGGAGCAGGTGGATCTGGCAAACAGAAAAAAGCCTGAAAATCAGCAAATGATGTGATTTTTACTGGCACATTCGTATACGATTTTCCTTCGTAAGAGGCCTGTGGTGTGTACCCTATAAATGCTGGTATAGCTGTAGCTACTCCAACAACAGAATTGGGAAAAGCATTTAATTCTTGAATGTAAACACCAGGAGTTTGAATGGTAGATAAATTCATTGATTTTAGTTTTTAATGTTCATTTTTAATAGTTTTTTATAAATAGATATACATTGGTGACGCAACTTGATTTTGGTCACTATTTTCGATTATTCCTATTCGGGAGACATCAGGATTGGGCAATCCCTTTATAATTACTTTTGGCTTTGTATTGTTTTGATTTGAAGATGAGGAACTACTTATTAAATCAAATTTATATTTAGGCTTTTCGCTGAGCGTGATATAAGTTTTGTTTGAAGTAAACAATAATGCCGATTCTCCTGTTGGAATTGTTACATTTTGCGGACCTTCAAATTGTATGTTTTCTTTTTCTGTAATCGAAGGATTGTTGAGCTGTACCGCATTTTTATTGATAAAGTAATATTGCCATTGCGTGGCTCTTGCAGTAAAGTTTATTTGGAAAAGAGGAGTATTAGCAGTTATTATATCTTCAAAATAAATTTTTAAATGACCAAAATGAGTAGATACAGGTTTGTTTTCTAAAGTTTGATTCAATACTATTTTTCCATTATTGCTTAGGTTTTTAGGATCCTGACTAGAATATGTAACGGCTCCAATCCAATTAATAGGCAATGTGGTAAAGAGAATGAAATTAGGGTTGGTACATTTTATATCAAACTCAAAATAGTCTTGCTGGGTTGTTTGAGCAATATAGTTTAATAAGTCTGAGAACGATGATTTTGTGTTCGAGTATAAATCGAATCCGTTAGAAATAGGATTTATTTTAAAACCAAATTTTTTGAATGTTTTATCGGTTTTATGGTTTGGAATAAAATGAAGGCAATTGCATTTTCCGCTATCAAAAAAAGTATGATAAGCTGCAATGCCAAAGGTTTTTATGTAATTGCTCTGTATCATTTTGAGATGGTGTTATTTGTGCTTTTTACAGAAGGAATGATTTCCATAATTTCATGACTTTGAACTTTAATCAGTTTCATTTTGTAAATGATAGAAGGCTGATATTTTGCTGCCATTGCTGTCCACAAACTGTGCATTTGATGGTAAGAGATCTTTTCGTACTCAAATTCCAATCTACTTAAGCCATCTGGAATAGAAGAGGAGGACGACGCATCGATATAATTGTTAATCTGAAAGAAGACGATTATGGCATCGAGAAATTTTAAAGATTCGGTATAATCATCAAAATTGCTGCTAATCAGTAAGTCGATGTTGTATCGTTCTGTCGGATTGAAATTTGAATAATTTCCGTTTTCTAATTTCTGATTTCTGATATAAAAAGGCTGATTGGTTTCTTTTTCGATATTTATAAGCGATAAAACAACTTTATTCTGATTTACTTTAGGCAAAGTTCCACTTGGTTCAATAAGATAGTTCACAACGGTTTTGTCTTCAGTCAACCCAAAACGGTTTTTTAAAAACTGACCTAGTAATTTATTCGTAAATTGAAGTGACTGATGGATCATCGTATTTAACTCTTAAATTAATTAAGCGCAATAGCTAATGAATGGGCTATTCGTAATTGTAAAAGTAACTGACAATTAGATTTGTACGAAAATTTAGCTATATACTTTTCATAGACAGAGACAAAAGATATTTTGTGTTTTTGTAGACAAAGTATAGACAGAAAAAGCTTTGTCTACGCTTTGTCTCAAATAGAAAGATAAACTCCTAAATTTTGTCGCACATTTTAGTGATACAAAATAAAAACAC
The DNA here is from genome assembly GCF_016735615.1 of Flavobacterium tagetis. Classification (GTDB taxonomy): domain Bacteria; phylum Bacteroidota; class Bacteroidia; order Flavobacteriales; family Flavobacteriaceae; genus Flavobacterium; species Flavobacterium tagetis. The sequence goes on along the minus strand of NZ_JAERSF010000006.1, from coordinate 168,555 downwards.
CTCTAAAAATGCTATAGATTTAGAGGTTATAAATTATTGAAAAGCGTTGTGCTTCGCTTTTATCACAAATTTAAAATGGAGAAAAAGTTAAAGTATAAAGTTGCTCTTTGAGAAATAAATGAGAAAAAGATAATTTAAGAAACCGTTCTTAAGTACGAGATTATATCATCTTCTTTTTTAAGCGTTAATTTCTTTTTTAGACGATACTTATGAGTTCGAACACTTTCCTGATTGATGCCAAGAAGATTGGTAATGTCATTGTTGCTCATATTCATTTTAATGTAGCAGCAGTATTTTAAATCTCTAGAGCTTAAAGAAGGATGTTTTTTGGCAAGAGCCAAAAGAAAATTAGGATTGGATTGTTCAAAATAGATTTTGAAATCATCCCAGAGTTTATTGTCGTTTGCAACAGTTTTTATAGAATTTACAATCGACATTAATTCTATTCTAGTCGCATTGTCTACGTTGGGGTAGAGATAAGAAATGCGTTCTTTTATTTTTAAAAGCACTTCCACCTTTTGATCCAATTCCATTACATAATGGCTTAATTTGTCGGGATTATTTTTTAGAAGTGCCGCTTCAGCAAATGATGCTGGTGTTTTGATTTGCGATTCTGTTTTTTTAAGTAGAAAAATAGATCGTATTCTATAAATTAAAAAATCAGTATTCTTTATTTGGTTGTAGGGATAAGTGAAAACAATGTTTTGTTTTGACCAGCATAATGATTCACATTCATAATTTTGAGTTAGATATAAGATCGGAATGTCTCTTTTGTCAGAACTGAAATTAGTATCATTCAATACAAGCTGATTTTGCTTGAATCCCAAAATCACTAGGTCGGGATTTAGAGAGTTTATGGTATTTTTTAAATCGACTCCTCGGGAAACTGAAACTGTCGAAAATGTATAATCCGACACTATTGATATTGCATTCAATATCATAGTCAGTATGGTGATATCGTCACATCCAATTACTATAGATTTTTTTTCGAGCATTTTTGGGGTAGTTTGTTGCTTTTGTATGTACTATTAATTTCTAGTAGCACATATGAAATGAAAAATAAATAATAACATTTTTCTTCTTATAAAACTGTTTTTGGCATTCTATAGAATTTTTATCAATTAACAAACTCATTTCTGGCACCATCATTAAAAACAGAATTAAAGATATTTTGATGATTGTGGCTTGTAATTAAAAGGGATGTAAATTTATTTAATATATAGGAATATTATTATAAGTAGTATTACGTGTTTTTTGTATTTATTGTGTTAATTAACAATTTTAAGATTTAAAGTTTCAAAAAATTCATAAAAAGGCTTTACATGAACTTCTTTTAAACTACCTGAATTAATGAAAAATTTGAAAAAGGTTTTTAAGCAGCACCTTTATGATACTTCTTTTTATATTCGATTGGCGGAATTCCAGTAATTTTTTTAAAAGCATCTCGAAATGCTTTTACATCAGAATAGCCCACTTCATACATAACTTCATTTACCGTTTTGCGATCCGTTTCAAAGGCTTTTTTTGCGGCTTCGATTTTTACTCTTTGCAGATATTCGCTTGGCGTGTTTCCTGTGGCTTTAATAAATCTTCTGTCAAAATTTCTTCTACTCACATTAAATTTGGTAGAAAGATCGCTCATAGATAATTTTTCACTTAAATTTTTTTCAAGATAAGATTGTGCGTCCAATACCATTTCGTCTTCATGTTTCTTTTGTCCTGAAAAAATTATAAATTGAGATTGCGTGCTTCGGTTCATTTCAATTTGAAATACTTTTGCACAATAAATTGCGGTAGTTCTGCCATAGTATTTCTCAATAAGGTAAATCATCAAGTTTAGGAAAGAATACGCTCCGCCGTTCGTATAAATACCTTTTTCATCTGTAATTAATTCGTCTATTTGAAGATTTATTTGAGGAAACATTTTGCTGAAGTTTTCTTTAACAGACCAATGTGTAGAACAGCTTTTTCCGTCAAGAAGTCCCGATGCTGCGAGCATAAAGGCACCAGTACAGATTGTGGCAATTTCGGCACCTTTTTTATATTGTTTTTGAAGCCATTGTACAAGTTCATCGTTATGCTGAAGAGCAACATTATAATTATGGTTTAATGATGGAATGATAATAAGATCCGTTTTTGCAATCTGCGAAATATGAATATGAGGTTTTACGGTAAAAATTCCGCCATTGAATTCCACTTTTTCAGAAATTCCTGCAAGCTGAATCTGAAATAATTCTGTTCCGCCATTCATTCTTTTAAATGCGTTTGCTTTGTTAAAGATTTCGTATGCGCCAGAAATGCTAGAAAGATTATTATCTCCTTCAGGAACTATAATGGTAAGCTGTTTCATTATCTTTTTTTAATATAAAGGTACTAAAAGTTAGTGTCCAAATACACCAGCAAGAATGTCTATTTTATATATTAAACAGTTTAGGATTTGCTTTTAAATTTACTTTAAAACAATTTTTAATATTATAAAAAGATCAATATCATGGCAAAAATGACAGTAATCTACAAAACTCCAAAAGACATTAACTCTTTCGAAAAACATTACTACGGAGTTCATATTCCATTAGCAAAAAAACTTCCAGGACTACTGAAGTATGAAGTTAGCAATGGAACAGTTCGATCGACGACAGGACATTCAGATGTATATCTTGTTGCAAATTTATATTTCGAATCTTTAGAAACAATGATGGAATCTTTTAAGTCAGATATCGGGCAGCAATGCGCCGCTGACCGCAGAATCTTAGCCAGCGATGATGAGGTACAGATTTACGTATATGATGTAAAAAATACCTGAAATTTATCATGTTGCATTTTAACGGCTAAGGGTTCATTTTACAATTTCTGGTTTCAGTTTATAATCTGAAACCATTTCAAGAGGCTCAAATAAAAAGATTAAAGTTTTTCATTTTAATTTTAAATATCCTTATCGACACCGTCATTTGATAGGTGAGGAGATAAGATCTAATTGAAACTCTAAGTGCTTAAAATTAAGTATTTGTATTATGAACCTTTAAGGTAAATTATAGTATTAATTTAAATACACCTAAACCTATGGCCGCTATTCCTGACGAATTGTATAATGTGAAATTTGCAGCATATTTTGACTCGATGAAAGAATTGTATATACTCGATCAAAAATTTAAGGTAATATGTGATGCTTACTGCGCAAGTACTGCCAAAACGGAGTTATATAAGGATAGAAGCGAAAAAAATTTCCGACGCAGAATGAAATTTGAAAATCTGTCGAGAGAATTAGAAGAAGAAATACTTTTCTATATTATGAGAAATAGGTAATTCTTTGCTTCAAAATTAATCTTGATGTTTTGAAAGCCTAACTTGCGATACAACTTTCCATTGTTCCATTTTTTCAGCTTTAGTTAAACCTGCATTTAGTCCGCTTGTGGAGGGCAAAGTTATATAAGTTATTCCTTCCTGTGGTATAGTATGTTTATGAAAGTATTTTGCTGCGGCTTTACTTTCAAAAAAGACATATTTTATATTCGGAAATTGTTTGTGCAGACTTTCAAAATCGTTTAATATTTCTTCTGTTATTTTGGCGTCGCTGCTTCCTTCTCTTTTGCAGCTTTTAAGAACATTCCAAAGTCCGATATTGTATTTTTTGACCAGTGCTTTACGATCTTCATAAGAGGTGCTAAATTCTTCTTTAAAAATTGCAAACATAATTTTCCAGAAAAGGTTTCCTTTATTGGCGTAGTATTCTTGTTTAGCAATAGATTGCTCGCCCGCCATTGTACCCATAATTAGAATTACTGTAGCATTATCTATTAATGGTTGAAGGGCTTTTTTTAGCATAAGTTTCTCTATTTTTCTTTTCCTTTGTAAAATTAAAGATAACTAAAAGACTGTGCAATCCCGAAAGCTTTCAGGATTGCACAATTTTTTATCTTAGAAATATATCTACTTTTTAAACTACAGAACAAGCACTTTTATTTTCTTTAACCAAAGGTTTAAGCCCAAGATTTTGAAACATCTGCATGTCTTCAGATAATCCTGGATTTGGTGTTACCAGCAAAGTTTCGCGTTCTCCTGTAAAAATAGAATTGGCGCCTGCCATAAAACACCAAGCTTGTTCTTCCTCGGTCATTTCAATTCTTCCAGCACTCAAACGAACAATAGAAGCTGGCATAACAATACGAGCTGTAGCTATCATTCGAACCATATCCCAAATAGGCACTTTCGGGTTGTTTTCTAAAGGCGTTCCTTTTACTCTTGCCAAAGCATTTACAGGAACAGATTCCGGATGAACAGGCATAGTTGCTAAAGTTAACAGCATAGAAACTCTATCGGCATTAGATTCTCCAAGACCTATAATTCCGCCCGAACAAACTGTGATTCCAGCTTTTCTCACATTATTAATAGTATCCAGACGCTGATCAAACTTGCGCGTGCTAATAATTTCATCATAATAACTTTCAGAGGTATCCAAATTGTGGTTATAAGCATACAAACCTGCTTCTTGAAGACGTATAGCTTGCTCTTCTGTAAGCATTCCTAATGTGCAACAAACTTCAAGTCCGAGATCGTTAACACCTTTGACCATCTCAATAACTCGATCAAAATCTTTGTTATCACGAACTTCGCGCCAAGCAGCAGCCATGCAGAAACGAGAAGAACCGCCATCTTTTGCTTTTTGTGCATGTTCTAATACTTTTTCTGTCGGAAGAAGCGCTTGAACTTTAATATCGGTATGATAACGTGCCGCTTGTCCGCAATACGAACAATCTTCTGGACATCCGCCTGTTTTTACAGAAAGCAACGTACAAACCTGTATTTCTGAAGGTTTATGAAACTCTCTATGTACGGTTGCAGCCTGATAAACCAATTCTAATAATGGCTGATCGTAAATAGCTTGAATTTCTTCTTTTTTCCAGTCGTGTCTAATTTGAGTGCTCATTTTTTATTTTAATGCTTTATGATTTTTGATCAAATGTATTGTTTTGCTGTATCATCAAAATGTACCACTTTTTATATTTTGAGTAGTCCGGTTGATAATCGAAAGTTCAACGCACATTAAATCGAGCCGATTAATTCTTCTTTAATTAGATCAATATAATGGCTCAATTATGCCTAAACATTTTTGAGTTTACGAGGTTTTTTTCTAATATAGTGTTCAAATTGCAAACCGATGAATAAAATATTAGTTACAGGCGGAAATGGACATCTAGGAAAATATATTGTTAATGCATTATTAGAAAAAGGTTTCAAAACAGCTGTATTAACAACTCAAACAAATAATTCTGTTCAAAATAACATAGAGTTTTTTACTGGAGATTTGTTTGAAAATCATGGTTTAAAAGAAGCTACGGCAGGAGCAGAGGTAGTTATTCACTGTGCAAGTAATCCTAGAAATTTTCAGCAGATCGATATAGAAGGTACCAAAAACTTGCTTCAAGCAATAGATAGAAATTCTATCAAACATTTCATTTACATCTCTATTGTTGGAATTGATAAAAGCGATTATCCTTATTACCAAGGAAAATTGGAAGTTGAAAATATCATCGCCAATAGTGGCGTTCCTTTTACAATCCTTAGAACTACACAATTCCATGATTTTGTGCTTAATATGATAAAGGCATTAGAGAGCCAAAGTGCAGAATTTGATTCGATAACTATTCCATCTGGGTTGAGGTTTCAGTCTGTAGCTGTACAAGAAGTAGCAGCATTATTAGCTTCTCTTGTATTTGAATTTCCAAAAGGCTTAATGCGAGATTTTGGAGGTCCAGAAGTGCTTCATTTGGAAGAAATGATTCAAACGTACTTCGAAGTAATTCAAAACAATAAAAATCTAACATTAAATAAACCAGAAGACATTCGCCATAAATTATTTACTACAGGAATAAATTTGTGCCCAGAAAATAATGGTGGTAAACAGACATGGAAAGAATATTTAGTTAATATACATCATAAGACCGAGTAAGTTTATATTTCTGCACGTAAAGATAGTCCTGTAGCGTATATCGGGATTTTGTATTTATACCGGAAGATTTTTCTCAAATGCAGATCCAAAAGAAAAAAAGGAATCTGTGCTTCCAACACCTTCTATTTGATGAATTTGCTCATATAGTATTTTGCGAAGTTCCTCATTATTGGCTGCTACAATTTTAATAAACAAAGCATACTTTCCGGAAACCCAATGACATTCAATTACTTCAGGAATTGCTTTAAGCTTTTCGGCGATTGAGTAGGAAAAATGAGCCTCTTTAGTAACAATTCCTGTATAGGTAATAGTTTCAAAGCCAAGTTCTTTTGGATTTAATTTTACAGAAAAGCTATTAATTATTCCTGCCTCTTGCAATTTTTTAACTCTCAGATGCACCAGCGAATTAGAAATATTTAACTCTTTGGCCAAATCAGAAAATGCGATTCTTCCGTTTTCACTGAGTTTCTGGATGATTTCGCGGTCTAAATAATCAGTATTTTCGTTCTTATTAAGCTTTGCCATAAACAATGTTGATTTGTGTATTCTATAATTTTGACAATTCTAATTGTAAAACTAGTTTTCTAAGTGTCAAAATTACATAAAAATCTGTTCAAAATGTCGAATTCTTAATAATCGAACCTGATAACTGTTATAATAACATCTTTATGTATATGTTTGTGTCATACTAACACTATTTTAACACACTTAAAGATGGATAAGAATCAACTACTTACAAAACTTTGGGAGCAATATATAGATATTACCCCATCTGCTCTAAAAATACATGAACTCCTAGAAGAAAAAGGCGAAGAAATAAAAAATGACCATATTGCAATTCGTACTTTTAATGATAAGCGTGTCAATATCGAGATATTAGAAAAAGCTTTTTTAAATGTTGGTTATCAGGCTAAAGGAGAGTATTATTTTGAAAGCAAAAAATTATATGCAAAACATTATGAAAATGCTCTTGATAAAGATGCCCCAAGAATTTTTATTTCTGAATTAGAATTGGAAAAATGTTCTGATCAATTGCAAGCAACAGTTAAGCAACTTTTAGATAGCTGTGATCAGAACGAATTCAATGATCCAAATTTGGTTTTGAATGGAGCAATTTGGAACGGAAATTCACAAGCAGTTTACAAATCTTTACTTGAAGAATCTGAATATGCAGCATGGATGTATGTTTATGGTTTTAGAGCAAATCATTTCACTATCAATACTAATGCCTTAAAAGGTTTTCAGACATTAGAAGAATTGAATAACTTTTTGGAAGCTAATGGATGGGAACTTAATGCATCTGGCGGAAAAATTAAAGGAAATCCAGAACAATTATTAGAACAATCTAGCACATTAGCAGATTTATATGATGTGGAGTTTAAAGAAGGAACATTAAAAGTGCCATCATGTTATTATGAATTTGCTCTTCGTTACCCAATGGCAAACGGCGAATTATATCAAGGTTTTGTAGCATCATCGGCAGATAAGATTTTTGAAAGCACTGATGTAAAGTTGCAAAAGACTTTATAGGAAATCAGTTTTAACCAAAAATACGCCTTGACATAAACAAGATTAAAAAATTCATGATGGTAATTGAAGAATTAGAATTTACAATACAAGAAGCTTTAAAAGAATTAAATATAAAGGACATCAACGACGGAACTTCTACAGGGCAGAATAATTTTTCTAGCGGAGAAATTTTAGAAAGCTATTCTCCTGTTGATGGGAAACAAATTGGAAAAGTAAAAACTGCAACAGAAGCTGATTATGAAAAAGTAATGGCTTCAGCTCATGCTGCTTTTCTAGAATTCAGATTGATGCCTGCTCCGCAACGTGGCGAAATTGTACGCCAGTTTGGAGAAAAATTACGTAAAAACAAGAAAGCATTAGGAAAACTGGTTTCGTATGAAATGGGTAAATCATTGCAGGAAGGTTACGGAGAGGTTCAGGAAATGATCGATATCTGTGATTTTGCTGTTGGTCTTTCACGTCAGTTGCATGGATTAACAATGCATTCAGAAAGACCAGGACACCGTATGTACGAGCAGTATCATCCTTTGGGAATTGTTGGTATTATTTCGGCATTTAATTTTCCGGTAGCGGTTTGGGCTTGGAACGCAGCTTTGGCATGGATTTGTGGGGATGTTTGCGTTTGGAAACCATCTGAAAAAACACCTCTTTGTGCAGTAGCATGTCAAAATATAATGGCAGAAGTGATAAAAGAAAATAATTTGCCTGAAGGAATTTCGTGTTTAATTAATGGAGATTACAAAATAGGGGAGTTATTAACCAATGATAAACGTATTCCTTTAATTTCTGCTACTGGGTCTACTCGAATGGGGAAAATAGTTGCACAGGTAGTTGCAGGACGTTTAGGAAAATCATTGTTAGAACTAGGAGGCAATAATGCAATTATTGTAACGCCAGATGCTGATTTAAAAATGACAATCATAGGTGCTGTTTTTGGTGCAGTTGGTACTGCCGGACAGAGATGCACTTCTACACGACGCTTGATTATTCACGAAAGTATTTATGATAAAGTAAAAGAGGCTTTGGTTGCTGCATATAAACAATTGCGAATTGGTACCCCATTAGATGAAAAAAATCATGTTGGGCCTCTTATAGATAAACAGGCAGTTGAATTGTATAATGATGCTTTGAAAAAAGTTGTAGAGCAAGGAGGCAAAATTTTGGTTGATGGCGGTGTACTTTCAGGTGATGGATATGAAAGTGGCTGTTATGTAAAACCAGCTATTGCAGAGGCTGACAATTCTTTTGAAATCGTGCAGCATGAAACTTTTGCACCAGTTTTATATCTCTTAAAATATTCGGGAACGGTTGAAAATGCTATCGAAGTGCAGAATAATGTAGCGCAAGGACTGTCTTCTGCAATTATGACAAATAATTTAAGAGAAGCTGAAATGTTTTTATCAGTTACAGGTTCTGACTGCGGAATTGCAAATGTGAATATTGGAACTTCTGGTGCCGAAATTGGAGGTGCTTTTGGTGGAGAAAAAGAAACCGGCGGCGGACGTGAATCTGGATCGGATGCCTGGAAAATTTACATGAGAAGACAAACCAATACAATCAATTATACTACTAATTTGCCATTAGCGCAAGGAATAAAATTTGACTTATAAGCTAAAGAAATTAGAGCTTAACTTAAAAAGTCGCCCCTACATTTAATACCACATTTTGTCTGGTGATGTTTTGCACATCATCAGACGAATTATGCCTTTATAAATCAAAAAAACAAATCAAACACTAAAAAAGAATACTAATTATTAACAAAAACCAAACCTAAAATGAAAACAAGACTAATTAGGAGGATGAATTTTATTCCTTTACTGTTATGCCTGTGGTTGCCAAGCATGATTTTTGCGCAAACCCAAAAAAATGTTTCAGGAAAAGTTACCGATGATAAAAATAATCCGCTACCAGGCGTAAGTGTTTCTATCAAAGATTCGAAGTTTAATGCATCAACAGATTTCGACGGAAATTATACTTTAGAATATTCGTCAGATTTAGCAAATCCAGTTATCGTTTTTTCTTATGTGGGATTTACCGCAAAAAGTGAGCAAATAAATAATCGTACACAGCTTAACATGGCTATGGAAGAAGAAACCAATAAACTGAATGAAGTAGTTATTATTGGTTACGGATCGCAGAAAAAAAGCAACGTGACGGGAGCAATTTCTACAGTTAAAAAAGAAAGTCTCGAAACCAGAGCGACAACAAATCCAGCTGAAGCGCTTCAAGGTTTGGTTGCGGGGGTAAACGTGCAAAAAAGCGGTGGTGTTGCAGGTGCATCTGTAAGCGTGAAAATACGTGGAGTAAATACCTTTGGAGCAACAGAACCTCTTTATATCATTGACGGATTTCAGGGATCAATTAACACAGTAAACCCAACAAATATAGAATCGATGGAGGTTCTTAAAGATGGTGCAGCGGCAGCAATTTACGGATCTGTTGCGGCGAATGGTGTTATTATTGTAACCACTAAAAATGGTAAGAAAGAAGGTGTAAAAGTAGATTTTAGTTCTTTTTTAAGCGTTACAAATCCATCAAAAACATTAGATATGTTAGATGCTGATGGTTATCGTACTGTTAACAAAAGAATGTATGATGAGTACAACAAATATGCAACTTCGCCAAAACCACTTCCAGCTTACATTACAGCGCCATCTGATGCAAATACAGATTGGCAGGATGAAGTTTTCCGTTCAGGGCTTACACAAAACTATGGTTTAGGAATTCAAGGAAGACAAGGAGACTTCAAGTTTGCACTTTACGGTAATTTCGTAAAGCAAAAAGGTATTGTAATAGATAACGAATTTGGACAGCAAACAGGTAGCGCGAGAGTTAGTTTCAAAAAATCAATTTTTGACATCGATGGAAAAATGGCTTACATGGGAACGCAAAATGCATTGCCTAGTTTCCAGCTAAAAGAAGTATATACGATGGCTCCTTTGGTTCCTGTTTATGATGAAAATGAGGAGTACGGTTTCGGACTAGCAAATAAAAATGGTTTACCAGCGGCAACAAACCCAGTTGCTGAAGAATATTTTAAGAAAAACAATAACATCGGGCAAGATATAACAGCAAACATTTCTGCAACAGCAAATATTGCACCTTGGTTAAAATACAAGCTGGCTTATTCTTACCGTGTAAAGAATAATCAGCAAACGTTTCATTTTCCTCCATACATTGCAAACCCAAAAGAAGTGCATCTTTATCCTGTGCAAAGAGAGTTGAGAACAACTTGGAATGAGCAAATATTAGATAATATTATCACCATTGATAAAACTTTCGGAAAACATGTTTTTGGTTTAATGCTTGGAAATACGTTTAACAGTCAGGCATCAAATTGGAATGATGTTAGTGTTGAAGGAAAAACAACTGATTATACTGTAGAAAACGGACAGTTGGTTTCTATCGATCGTCCTTCAGGATTTCTTGACCCTGGTTTTGAAACCATTGGCGCAGGAAGAGGAGGAACTTATTCTGCTGATGGTTCAAAATTCCAATACAACAGAGTATCTTTCTTTAGCAGGTTAAACTACTCTTACAATGATCGTTACTTATTGCAAGTGACAGTTAGAAAAGATGGTTCATCTAAATTTGGACAAGACAGCCGTTGGGGAACTTTCCCATCTATCGCTTTAGGATGGAAAATTGAACAGGAAGATTTCTTCCCAAAAGATATGATTCTTTCTACTTTAAAATTACGTGCAAGCTGGGGACAATTGGGTAACGAAGCCGCTTTAGGATATTACTCAGCCAATACCTTGATTAAAACTGGCAATACGCTAGGAAATGGATATGTTCAAGGAATAGGAAGTAACCCTTGGCCAGGAAGTATTGCGACAGCATTAGAAAATAGAAACCTGCAATGGGAAACTACAGATTCTAAAAATATTGGTATCGACTATACGCTTTTAAAAGGAAAAATTAGCGGTTCGATGAACTATTACCATAATGTAACGGACAATTTATTGATTACAAAAAAACTGGCTCCTTCTGCAGGAATTGATGACCCTGTATTGAATGTTGGAAAAATCAGCAATAGCGGATTTGAATTTGAAGTGAATTATAGCGATAATGTTAATGAATTCAAGTACAATGCAGGATTAAACCTATCTACACTTAAAAATAGAGTAGAGGAATTGGCAAACGACGGACAAACTATTTATGGAGAAGGATTAAAGTATGGAGATGAACATTTTCCAACTCAAGCTCGTGTAGGTAGCCCAATTAGCGGATTCTATTTATACAAGACAGATGGTATTTTCCAATCAGCAGAAGAAGTTACAGCACACAACAAAGATGGAGTTTTACTGCAACCAAATGCTCAGCCAGGAGATATCCGCTTTAAAGACTTAAATGGAGACGGTACTATTGATGAAAAAGATAAAGCTTATGCAGGAACTGGATTGCCAAAACTAGAAGTAAACTTAAGTTTAGGAGCAAGCTACAAAGGATTTGACTTTTCTACTTTGATTGGTAGTGGATGGGGCAATAAGTTATACAACGGAAATAGATATTTTTATGAATCTATGAATTCTGGAACCAATATGCTGGCTTCAACATTAAATTCATGGACACCAGAAAATCACAGTAACATACCACGTGCGGTATTACAAGATCCTAATGGAAACAGCCGTGAATCAGATCGTTTTCTTGAAAGCGGAGATTTTATTAGAATGCGCCAATTGCAATTTGGATATACTATTCCGAGTAGCATGTTAGGTAAAGCAAAAATCGACAAAATTAGATTTTATGTAAGTGCCGAAAACTTGTTTACCATTACAAATTATTCGGGGATTGATCCAGAATTCTCACGTGACAAAGTAATTGATACAGGCGTTGATCGCTTTGTTTATCCATTTACGAGATCATTTGTTTCTGGTGTTCAGTTTATATTTTAATTCTACTTAATAAGACATTATCATGAAAAAGATATTTTTAATATTATCCTCTATTGGTTTATTCACTTTAGCTAGCTGTGATGACTACTTGGATCAACAATCTCCTGATGAACTTACATCAGAGAATTTTTGGAGAAGTAAAGCTGATGCCGAATCTGCTTTGGCAGCAACTTATTCTCAATTAGAATGCGCTGTAGATGAATGGGCTTTTGCCGAAGTAAAATGGCCTGTAGAGGCTTATCGTGAAGATATTAACGAATTAGGAAGCGACGCTCTAAACTATCAAAACTGGGTAGAACTTTCTACATTTACTTATACAAACGGAAATAGCCAGTTTACTAGTTATTGGAGAATTAACTACAGAGGAATTAGTAATGCCAATCAGGTTATTGATAAATTGCCACAGGTTCCTTCAGCAAAAATAACTGATGAAGACCGCAAACAAATTGAAGCAGAAGCTCGTTTTTTGCGAGCTTATTATCACATGAAATTGATTTTGAACTGGGATAAAATTTATATCAGAAATAAATATGTTACAAATGAAAGCGATTTAAACATTCCATTGGCAAGCCGTGCAGAAGCTTGGGACTTTATTACAAGCGAATTTAAAGCTGTAGCTGACATTCTACCTGCAAAACAATCTTCAGATAAAACAGGTCGTGCAACTAGCGGCGCTGCCAATAGTTATTTAGGATTTTCATATTTGACAAGAGCTTATGAAGAAACAGCTCAAAAACAAACATATTTAAATGAAGCGCTTACAGCGTTTAACAAAGTGCAAGGATATGATTTGGTTAAAGATTATGTTTCTATGTTTGACGGAACAACCAAAAACACTAGAGAATCTATTTTCGAACTTCAGTTCTCAGAAACTACAGCAAATGGTGCTTTCTACCGTAATGCACTTCATTATTGGATGGCAGCTGCTGAACTTGGTGGATGGGATGAAATTCTTCCGAGTGCAATGTTGGTAAACGAATTTAAAAAAGAAGGAAAAATTGCGACTACAGGAAACTATGATTCACGTCTTTATAGCACAATTTTCTTTAAAGATCCTTACTTTAATGATGCTGATAATCCGTTGGTATTGGGGACAACATACGATGATAAATTTGGAGATACTGACAAACCGGTATACCGCAAATTTATTCCGAGTACACAAGAGAAAATGGATCAGGAATTTACAGCAATCAACATTCCTTTAATGCGTTATTCAAATGTATTGTTAATGCAGGCTGAAGCTTTAAATGAATTAGGTCGACCTGGAGAAGCTATTCCATACATCAATAAAGTTCGTGCTAGAGCAGATATGCCAGCAATGATAGGAACAAGTGGTGCGGAGGTAAAAGCGCAAATTGAACACGAAAGAATTTTAGAATTCCCTCTTGAAAATTTCCGTTTTTACGATTTACGCCGTTGGGGTAAAACAAAAGAAGCGCTTGATGCTGTTGGACGTACAGGTTTTGATGCTGCAAAGCATAACTTTTACCCAATTCCATTAACAGAATTGCAGACAAATTAATTGATTGCAATAATTTTAATTTAACAAAAGAATAGCCTATATTTCTTGGGCTATTCTTTTCATCTATAAATATCGGTTTTGCATTTAAAAAGCATTGATCTTTATCTAAATAACACACAATTAAAAAAAATAAACATGGACAAAAAGAAAATATTTTTCATTCTTGCTTCCTTCGTTATAATACAATTAAGCTGGTCCCAGAAAAAATACTCCAACTTAGAATCATCTAAAAATAGTATTAATTTTAAAGGAAATCCAGTAAATGCAACAGACCGAAAAGCATTGGCGTTTTCTGATAAAGGCGCTTGGTTCGGATTTGGATTTTTGGAATCGTCTCAAATTCAGGCAGGGTTTTCCGGACCTTTTTTGATGACAGAACAAAATGGCGTATGGTTAAGTTCTTCTTTTGTTTCGTTACAGTTAAATGACGAAAATAAACAAGATATCATCAATTGGAAAAGTTCATTTGTATCGCAAAACAGCTACAATAGCCATTTAGAACAGGAGTTTAAAAATGAAAAATTAGAAGTAAAACAGCAATTAGTATTTTTGTCTGGCCATTCGGCTTTGCAAAGAACAATGATTACAAATAAAAGTGGAAAATCAATCACTATTTTTCCTTCTTATAATGCGTCTCTTTTTTTAGATGATTTACAATTCTCTAATGAAAACAATACTTTAAAAATAACTTCATCCAAAAGTATAGCTATTGGTTATATTCAATTCCTAAAATCGAAAGCATCAATTGAAATTTCTAAACAAGGATACAGAGCGCAGACAGAAAAATTGGTTTTAAAACCAAATGAAACCAAAGAAATTATAGTTTCGCAAAGTTTTATTTTTCCGCAATATTCATGGAAAACTGAAAATGAAACTATACAAAAAACAGTTTTTACTACACTGTTAGACAACACACAAAAAGAAAAAGAAAATCAATTGGCACAATTAAATGCCAAAAAGAAAAACATTTACAAAGATCAGATTTATTCAGATTTGGCAGCAAAATTAGTATTGACTTTACAAACCAATACAAGAATTGCAGCAGAAGGATTAAAACATGGAGGCCTTTTTCCGAGTTATAATTATGAATGGTTTCATGGCTTTTGGGCTTGGGACAGTTGGAAACATGCTGTTGCGGTAGCTAATTATGATACCGAATTAGCTAAAAATCAAATGCGCGCTTTGTTTGATTATCAAGAACCAAATGGTTTTATTCCAGATTGTATTTACAGAAATAATCTTCTTGAAGAAAACAATTACAGAAATACAAAAGCACCGCTTGCAGCTTGGGCAATCTGGAAGATTTATGAAAAGAATAAAGACATTAATTTTTTAAAAGAGTTTTATCCAAAGCTTAAATTATATCACAATTGGTGGTATAAAGAACGCGATCACGATCAGGATGGTTTATGCGAATTTGGATCAACAGACGGAACTGTAATTGCAGCAAAGTGGGAAAGCGGAATGGATAATGCCGTTCGTTTTGATGATAGTAAAATCCTTAAAAATGCAGAGAAAGCTTATTCGTTAGATCAGGAAAGCGTTGATTTAAATTCATTTTTATTTGCTGAGAAAAACTTTCTAAACAAAATGGCAATAATTCTAAAACTGAATGATGAAGCGAAAAAATGGAAAGAAGAAAGTGTTGCTTTAAGAACGAAAATTCAAAAGCAATTTTGGGATGAAGCGACAGGCTGGTTTTATGACACGACAATTGACGGCAAAACATTGATAAAAGCAATGGGATGCGAAGGATATTGTCCGATTTGGGCAGAAGTAGCATCTGCTGAGCAAGCCAAATCTGCAAAAGCAAATATGCTTGATTCGGCTAGTTTGAATACTTTGGTTCCTTTGCCGACATTAGCAGCAAATCATCCGAAGTTTAAACCTGATAACGGATACTGGAGAGGGCCAGTTTGGTTGGATCAAAGTTATTTCGGAGTCAATGGTTTAGAGAAGTACGGTTACACAAATGAAGCAAATCAATTGGCACATAAACTTATGCATAATGCTGAAGGAGTTTTGGATAAAGGAACTTCTATTAGAGAAAATTATCAGCCAGTTACAGGAAAAGGATTAGAGGCGTTCAATTTCAGTTGGTCGGCTTCTCATTATTTAATGTTGCTTTTGGAGGATAAATAATTGAATCTAACTATCAAATACAATTACGAACATAACAATACTAACTATGTTTAACCACAATATATCTTTCACAAAAATAATTACAGCTGGATTGCTTATAGCAGGCAGCCATTCAACGCCTGTTTTTGCTCAAAATAAGAAAAGTACAGTTTCAGAAAATAAAGATCCGCAACGATTTTTCTCAAAGCCAGATTTAATGCAGATCGGAGTATACTATTATCCAGAACAGTGGCCAAGAGAACAATGGGAGCGTGATCTAAAAAATATTAAAAAACTCGGTTTTGAGTTTACGCACTTTGCTGAGTTTGCTTGGACTTATATGGAGCCTGAAGAAGGAAAATACGATTTTAAATGGTTAGATGATGCTTTGGCAATTGCAGAAAAACAAGGCTTGAAAGTAATCATGTGTACACCAACGCCAACTCCTCCAGCATGGATGGGGGAAAAGTATCCTGAAATCTATCTTGTTGATGCAAGTGGAAGACGCAGAGAGCACGGTAATAGAGCCAATCAGTCTGTATCTAATGAAAAATACAGAGAATTTGTTGCCAAAATTGTAACTGAATTAGCAAAAAGATACGGCAATAATAAAAATGTTATTGGCTGGCAGGTTGATAATGAACCAGGTGCGCCAGACGATTTTAGTCCTTCAGCACAAAAAGGATTTCAGAAATGGCTAAAAGCGAAATATGGAACAATCGAAAAATTGAATACGGAATGGGTAGCCAGTTTCTGGAGCATCAGATACAATAATTTTGAACAGATTGCGATTCCAAATGCAGAGATTTATTTTGAAGACAAACTTAGCCCTCATGCTATTTTAGATTTCAAAAGATACACAGCAGATTCTCAAGCAGAATATTTGAATTTACAAGCTGAAGTACTTCGAAAATACATTGACCCAAAACAATGGATTACTACAAATTACACTAATGTAGTTTATGGAGCAGATCCAAGAAGAACGGATAAAATGGATTTTGCAACCTATACCATGTATCCTGTAAGCGGAAGAAATCAATTAGGTGGACAAAATTTCAGAATGGGACATCCTAATAAAATTTCGGAAGCCAATGATTATTACAGATCTATAAATGGCGTTACTGGAGTAATGGAAATGCAGCCAGGACAAGTAAATTGGGCAAGCATTAATCCGCAGTTACTGCCTGGAACAGCCCACATGTGGATTTCTCAGGCTTTTGGTGGAGGCTGTTCTTTTACTTGTACTTACAGATACAGACATCCGCTTGGAAGTAGCGAAATGTATCATGACGGAATTGTCGGTACAGATGGCGTAACGTTAACCACAGGAGGAAAAGAATTTGTTCAGTCTATCGAAGACATGAAATTGCTTCGTAAAGAATACAACCCAAAAGCAGTTATTCCGCAAGAAATTGCAAAAAGAAAGACTGGATTTTTATGGAGTCATGAAAATCTGTGGGATTTAGAAAATCAGAAGCAAACAGAATTCTGGAGTACTTGGAGACATAGAAACACCTATACTTCGGCAGTAAAATCAACGGGTGCGCCAATGGATTTTATTACAGAAGAAAGCGATTTTTCGGATTATCCGTTTATTGTTGCTCCAGCGTATCAATTAGTTGATCAAAAACTGGTAGACAAATGGACGAAATATGTTGAAAATGGCGGAAATTTAATTCTTTCGTGCCGTACAGGGCAGAAAGATAAAAATGGTCATTTCTTCGAAGCAAATTGGAGCGGACCAATTGTACCTTTAATCGGAGCAGATGTTGAGTTTTTTGATATGTTGGTTGAAGATGTAAACGGAACCATAACTGCAGGAAACAATACCTATAAGTGGAATGTTTGGGCTGATGTTTTAAATCCGAAACAAGGAACCGAAGTTTTAGCTTCTTATGCCGATCAGTTTTACAAAGGCAAAGCGGCTGCGATTACTAGAAAACTTGGAAAAGGAACCGTTACTTATATTGGAGCTGAAAGTAAAGATGGGAATCTGGAGAGACAAGTGGTAAGAACGGTATATGAACGTGCAAAAGTTGCTATTCAAGATTTACCAAAAGGCGTTTATGTAGAATGGCGTGATGGCTTTTATGTGGGTGTAAATTATACCAACGAAACCATTAATTTACCAATTCCTGCAGGAAGTAAAATATTAGTTGGAAAAAATCCATTAGAACCAGCTCAGGCTGTTATTTGGAAATAAAGAGGACAACAATAAATACGCTACGAATTGCACAAATTTGCACTAATTTTTTTTTAATAATATTTTAATTGTAATTCGTGTAAATTAGTGCAATTGCTTTGCCTGTTCGCTTTCGCTCGGGTCGGGGCTAAAAAAAATATAAAACATTTTAATAGAATACAATGACTTTTTCAGAAACAGTTATTCAGGATTTAGTAAAAGAACATTACGGATTAGAAGTAACCGTAAAAGCATTAAATGGATATGATGAATTGAATTTTCTTTTATCGAATGAGAAAAATGAAAAGTATATTCTAAAAGTATCAAATGAAAGCCATCCGTTTCCTTTTCTGGAAGCGCAGGCCGCTATTATAAGGCATCTTACCAAAAGTGATATTTCTGATTGTTTTCAGCACTTCGTCCTGAATACAAAAGGAGAAGAGCTGACTCAGATTGTAACAGATTCTCAAATCTATTATATTCGAATTCTCAACTTTTTAGAAGGCACTTTTTGGGTAGATGAAAAGAACAAAAACAGCGAACTGCATTATAACTTAGGCTCTTTTCTAGGAAAAATGGATAACGCTTTGGCTGATTTTTCTCATCCGGCAATGCACCGAAATTATACTTGGGATATTAGCCGAGCTAGTGAGGCCGGCGATAATCTAAAGTATATTTTAAATCACGAAAGAAGGCGTATTGCAGGTTATTTTTTGTTGCAGTTTGATACAGAAGTATTACCGCGAATACACCGTTTAAGACATGCGTATATTCATAACGATGCCAACGATTATAATGTTTTAGTGAAAGACAATCACATTAGCGGACTGATTGATTTTGGGGATATGGTATACACCGCTTTAATCAACAATTTAGCGATTGCTTGTGTTTACGCGATGCTTGACGAAGAAGATCCGTTGGCTGTAGCCACAGAAATTGTCAAAGGATATCATAACTCGCATGCTCTTACCGAACAAGAATTAGATTTATTGTATTATCTCATTGCAGGAAGACTTTGCATCAGCGTGACACAATCTGCCTATAATGCATCGCTGGACAGTAACAACGAACACCATTTTGTGACCGAAAAACCAGCTTGGGATTTGTTGTATAAATTGATAAAAATTAATCCAATCAAGGCGCAAGATGCCTTTAGAAAAGCTTGTGGTTTTGAAGGATTAATTACCAATGATGATTACTCAGAATTGCTTGAAATTAGAAAAAAGAAAATAGGTAGAAATCTGAGTATTGGCTACAAGGACAAATTGAAAATTGTAAAAGGAGCTTTACAATATTTGTATGATGACAAAGGGAGAACTTTTGTTGATTGTGTAAATAATCCATCGCATGTGGGACATTGCCATCCGGTTGTGGTTAGAAAAATGCAACATCAAATAGCGACTTTAAATACAAATACTAGATATTTGAATGACGCCATAACTGAATATGCCGAAAAACTAACAGCAACTTTGCCAGAAAAATTAAGCGTTTGTTATTTTGTGAATTCCGGTAGTGAAGCCAATGATTTAGCGATCAGAATGAGCCGTCATTTTACAAAACAAAAAGATATTATCGTACTCGATCATGCTTATCACGGAACTTCGACAGTGGCAATGGAAATGAGTCCGTATAAATTTGACAGCAAAGGCGGTTCGGGTCAAATGCCTTGGATTCATAAAGCAATAAATCCAGATTTGTACCGCGGTCCTTATAAATATGGTGATGCAGAAGCAGGAGAAAAATATGCAGCAGATGTACAGCGAATTATTGAAGACTTAAAGAAAGAAGATAAAGCGCCAGCAGTATTTATCTGTGAAACTTTATTAGGAGTTGGCGGTCAGATTCCGTTGCCAGAAAACTATTTAAAAACCGTTTACGACTACGTTCGTGCGGCAGGTGGAGTCTGTATTGCAGATGAAGTTCAGGTTGGATTTGGACGAATTGGAGATCATTTCTGGGGATTCGAATTGCAAAATGTAGTTCCAGATATTGTTGTTTTAGGAAAACCAATCGGGAACGGGCATCCACTTGCAGCTGTAATAGTAACAGAGGAGATTGCAGAAGCGTTCAATAATGGCTTGGAATACTTTAATACTTTCGGCGGGAATCCTGTTTCTATGGCTACAGGATTAGCTGTTTTAGAGGTAATTGAAAAGGAAGAAATGCAACAGCACGCTCTCGAAACAGGAAATTATCTAATGGATGGATTAAAAGCTTTAATGGCTAAATATCCTATTATCAGTGATGTTCGAGGACACGGATTATTTATTGGAGCAGAAATGGTAAAAGATAAAACGACTATGGAACCTGCTGTTCCTGAAATTGATATTGTTGTAGAGAAGCTAAAAGCCAAAGGATATTTGTTAAGTACAGACGGACCTCTACATAATGTTTTAAAAATAAAACCACCAATGCCGTTTAATAAACAAAATGCTGATGAAATGGTTGAGTTATTGGACATTGCATTGAGCGAATTATAAACGCAATATTGTCATTTCGACCGAAGGGAGAAATCACACGCGGAATTCGACAAAGATTGGTGATTTTGATTGAGGAGTTTCTTGTGTGATTTCTCCCTTCGGTCGAAATGACAAAATCTTCATTGGGTTTCTGAATTGTATTTTCAAAATAATAAAAAGTACCAAACAAAGATTATTACTGACTTTAATCTATTTTCGGATAAAAGCACACCGATATAATATAATATTAAAATGAATGATAATAATATCCTTCCAAAGATTTCTGCTAAACTTGAAGGTTTAGAAAAGCAATTAGAGGGCAAATTATTTTACGATCATACCATGCGTCTGCTTTACGCAACAGATGCAAGCGCTTACAAAGAAATGCCATTGGCCGTAGCCATTCCGAAAACAAAAGAAGATATCCAGAAAATAATTGCTTTTGCAAAAGAAAACAATAGCAGTATCATTCCTCGTGCCGCTGGAACTTCGCTGGCGGGGCAAGTCGTTGGAAATGGAATTGTGGTTGATATTTCGCAAGAGTTCACCAAAATTATTTCGGTAAATCAGGAAGAAAAATCGGTTTGGGTAGAACCTGGTGTTATTCGTGATGAATTGAATCTTCATTTAAAGCCATATAAACTTTTTTTTGGACCAGAAACCTCTACAAGCAATCGCTGTATGATTGGTGGAATGGTGGGAAATAATGCCTGCGGAGCCCGATCTGTTGTTTACGGATCAACCAGAGAACATGTACTAGAAATAAAAGGTTTTTTAGCAGATGGAAATGAAGTTGTTTTTGGTTATCTAACCAATGCCGAGTTTGAAGATAAATGCAACGGAATTAATGTTATTAGTCCGTTGGAACAGGCTATTTATGTTCAAGCTAAAGAAATACTATCATCTGAACATAACCGAAGTTTATTTGAAGCTAATTTTCCTAAAAAATCAATTCCAAGAAGAAATACAGGATATGCTTTGGATTTATTGGCAGACAGCAGTCCATTTGATGATTCTGCTGAAAAGTTCAATTTCTGTAAACTAATTGCGGGATCTGAGGGAACATTGTTTTTTTCTACAGCAATCAAACTAAATTTGGTTGATGCCTTAAAACCGTATTCCGCTTTGGTTTGCGTTCATTTTGAAAGTATTCATGAATCTTTAAAAGCTAATATTGAAGCATTGAAATTTAACCCAGATAGTGTGGAGTTAATTGACCATTATATTCTAGAATGCACCAAAGAAAATATCGAACAAAGCAAGAATCGTTTTTTTGTGAAGGGCGATCCTCAGGCTATTTTAGCGGTAGAATTTTTGAGAGATTCTCAAGAAGAAATTGACAGCATTGCAAAAGAAATGGAAGCTTTAATGCGTTCTAAAAATTTAGGATATCATTTCCCGATTGTTTATGGTGAAGATACCAACAAAGTCTGGGCATTAAGAAAAGCAGGATTGGGATTATTGTCTAATATTCCGGGTGATGCAAAGGCAGTTGCCGTAATTGAAGACACAGCGGTTGACGTTAATGACCTACCTAATTTTATCGTAGATTTTAATGCTATATTAAAAGAGAGAAATCTAAACTGTGTGCATTACGCGCATGCAGCAACTGGTGAATTACATTTGCGTCCGATTATAGATTTAAAAACCGAAGAAGGAACTACACTTTTTAGAACTATTGCAACGGACATTGCGCATTTGGTCAAAAAGTACAAAGGTTCGTTGAGTGGAGAACATGGGGATGGAAGGCTTAGAGGAGAGTTTATTCCGCTAATGTTGGGAGATGAAATTTATCAATTATTTGTTCAGATAAAAAAGGTTTGGGATCCGTGGGGAGTTTTCAATCCTGGGAAAATTGTGAATACGCCTCCTATGGATACGAGTCTGCGATATATAGCAGGACAAGATACGCCAATGCCTGAAACGTATTTCGATTTCTCAGAACATAACGGAATCCTTCGCGCGGCAGAAATGTGCAACGGATCTGGTGATTGTAGAAAAACAGAGAAGAGCGGAGGCACAATGTGTCCAAGTTACATGGCTACGCGAGATGAAAAACATACAACTCGAGCGCGTGCCAATATGCTCAGAGAAACCATAACAAATTCTACAAAAACAAACCGATTTGATGATGAAAATCTGTTGGAGGTTTTGGATTTATGTTTAAGCTGTAAAGGCTGTAAATCTGAATGTCCTTCAAATGTAGATATGGCGAAACTGAAAGCTGAAACATTACAACAGTATCATGATAAAAATGGTGTAAAATTTAGGTCTAAATTGATTGGAAATACGCCAAAAGTAAATCAGTTGCTTGCTTCAGTTCCGTGGCTATATAATTTGTCAACCAAAGGAATTCTAGGTAATTGGATTAAAAAAGGAACTGGTTTTGCTACAGAGAGACAATTGCCTTTAATGCACAAAATTACTTTTGCAAAATGGATAAAAAGCTATAGTCAAATAAGTGATTTTAGGAACGGAAATGTGTATTTGTATAATGACGAATTCCTGAATTATTATGATGTTGAAATAGGGCAGACAGCTGTCAAACTTTTAAATAGATTAGGATATAAAGTTTTAGTTCCTAAAATTGGCATAAGTGGGAGAACGTATCTCTCAAAAGGAATGCTGAAAGAAGCGCGAGAAATTGCAGAACAGAATATCAAAGATTTTGAAAATGCGATTCCAAATAATGGTGTTTTAATCGGAATCGAACCTTCGGCAATACTTTCTTTTCGCGACGAATATCCCGATTTATGCCGTGGAGGTTTAAAAGAAAAGGCAAAAAAAGCAGCAACTAAAACTTTTGTAATTGAAGAATTTCTAGCTCAAGAGTTGGAGGCGGGACGAATTGCATCTGATAGCTTTACAGATCAAACAGAAAGAGTGAGAATGCATGGACACTGTTTTCAGAAAAGTTTGTCTTCTTTAGTTCCGCTAAAAAAGATACTTTCACTGCCAAAGAATTATACTGTTTTGAATATTCCGACTGGTTGTTGCGGTATGGCAGGTTCTTTTGGTTACGAAAAAGAGCATTATGATATTTCGATGAAAATTGGAGAACTGGTTTTGTTTCCGACAATTAGGGCAGAAGAAAACGCCACATTAATTTCTGCTTCAGGAACAAGTTGTAGACATCAAATTGCAGATGGAACAGGGCGAAAATCATTGCATCCGGTAGAAATATTGTTTAAGGCTTTGAAATAAAAAACAAACCTCCAAAAATGTATTTTGGAGGCTTGTATCAAAAAACAATAATTCAAAAAAAAAATTATAACTTAATATTTATGGTATTACCATCTTTAATGACTTTATTGATTGCCAGCTTTTTCCCGTCAGTTATTTTTAACTTTAGATTTTTGCCAGCTCTTTCAACTGTAATATCGAAATCGTGCTCAAATGCATGAATACGCTTTAGTTTCATAGTAGACCAAGATTTAGGAAGTCTTGGTGTAAAATCGAAACTGTACAGGCCTGTCGGACGAATACCAAATAAACCTTCTGTAAAAATTCGGCAATACAAACCGCTTTCAGCCGAAAGATGACGCTGATCGCCTTCTGGATAGGCTTCTACAGGATAAGGAACGTGATCTCCTAATAAACGTCGATTGGAATAATAATGCAAGAAATCTAGCGCTTTATCTGTTTCGCCTGCAGCAAGAACTCCTCTTAAAGCATATAAAGTAGAACGATCCCAGAATATTTTATCTCCAGCAACGCTTGCAAGACCATCTTTAGTCCATAATCTAGAAGAAAATAACGCATCTATAGTTCCGTCTTTTCTATCATAAATACCCATTGTAAGTGGCGTACAGATCCAAGCTCTTAAGACATCATTTTCTTTATAGTATTTGTAGGTTTCAAAGCCTTCAACTTTAGCTCCAAAATACTTTTCGATAGCGGTTCTTAATTTTTCAGCTTCGGCTTTATAGGCTTTCAGTTGTGCTTCGTTTTTTCCTAAAACCTTACCTAGATAAACCGCAGAGTTTAAAGCATCATAGTATAAAGAAGAGGTATTAAGATTGGCTTTTCCAGAAGGAAGACGTCCCTCAAGTTCATCAGAATCAGAAGCGACTACGCCATCAGCATTTATTTTTCTATGGCAATATTCTAAGCACCATTCAATTAATGGCCATAATTGTTTTGCTTCATCTGAATTTCCTCTCGAAAGCGCGTAACGTGCAGCTCCATAAGCAATCATAGCGCCGTCTCCGCGATCTCCCGCACCAGCCCAAATATCTGTTCCTTCAGCAACAATAGAACTAGGAATCGCTTTATATTCTTTGTTTATGAATTTGGCAAACTGAAGATATGCATTTAGTGAAGCTTGATTTCCATATTCGTAACCTAAATATGGAAAAAAAGGACCAATATATTCAGCTTGATCATTTGCCCAAATGGCGGCATAATATGATTCTCCACCAGGACCGTGCATAGGACCGCCTTTGGTTTCAAAAATACTTTCTGCCGCTCTGATTTTCGCGAAAGCAAATTCGGTATTCAAAACCTGATCTGGCGTTTCCAAAATCAATTTGCTCCATATTTCACTGATCAATTCTAAACGTTTGTTTTTTTCTTCTTCGGCATTTACAGAAGGAACTGTTTCGTTTGCTTTAATGCCCGAATAGATAACAGAAAAACTAACGGTTTCATTTGGTTTCAGATTAAAACTTCCACTATTAATAAGATCTGCATGAATACTATAACTACCTTCAGTTCCTTTTGCTGGATCTGTAGCATAAACCGCATTAGATTTTGGAATCTCTACGATACAGTTTTTATCAGAACTGTTTTTAATGGTATAGATTTCATTATAAACTGATAAAGCTGTAGAGGGAAAAAACTGTCTTGTAAGTTCAAGTTTATCGGTTTTGCTTTTAACGAATAATGTTCCGTTAAGAGTCAGCGAGATTGTTTTTTCTGCTGGAATTGGTTTGTAATTTACTGTGACAAGATCAAAAGCATCCTGTGCAAACTGACGCGTTAAGCTTGCATGCGTATTATTAGGAATGGTTCTCAGCATTGGCCAAACTAAACTGCGTGTAGCATGAAATGAGCCATCTGCCGCCACGCCATATCTCAGAACGCAGGAGATTCTTTTACCGCTCATTTCAATATGATCATCATGCGGAATTGTATTATTTATTTGCCAAGAAATAGAACCGTCGGTATTAATTTGCCAACGTTGATCGTCTTGCGAAAATACTGTATTTGTAATAAAGCATAAAGCAATAAGGACAAATAAGATAGGTTTAAGTTTTTTTCTAGAAGATATCTTCATAGCGTTTAATTTTAAATTGTGTCCATTGTATTAGTAGTACATTGAACGAGTTGTTTTAGCGATAGGCTGCCGTTATTTTCTGGCCAGGATTCACACGAATTGTAATAGCAGTGTAGGGATTTCCCTTGTTGTCCTTTTCATGAATTACGGCAGCTTTTTTATCATTTATAAAAATAGAAGTATAATTTCCAGTAAACATAGCTTTCCATTCTATAAAATTTTCGCCTTTGTTGTGTAGTGTTGTTGTTTGGTTTTTGTGTTGTACAGCTAATGTTGTCTGTAACACGGGTAAATTGTCGACCTCAGAAATGCTATCTTTTTTTCCTCGATTTACTGTTGTTATTATTTTTTTTGATGCATCTGGCTCTATGCCCATATAACCGTGTATGATGCCTTCGATCACACCATATGAAACTTCTGGATATTCTCTTCTTTTGGTTTCAGGGTCGGTTAAGTGTAAAATGTATTCGTAAGCTTTATCTTCGTAACCATTTTTGTATAACAGAAAAGGAAGATAAGAAGCATTTTCGACATTGCTTTTGCCAGAAATAATATGATCAATTGTATTTTTAGTTCTGTTTTCATCTGTCAAAGCGTCAAACCATAATAAGAAAAGTTCGCCCGCATCTTTGCTAAATTTTCCATCAGCAGTATAAATTACATTATAAGCTAATTCGCTTTTATCCCACCAAACATTTTCGATTTGAGTTTGATATTTTTTTGCTTCTTTTTCAAAGAAAACAGCTTTTTCAAATTCTCCTTTTTCCTTCAAAATAAAAGAATAGGTGAGCAGACCTCGATAAATTGCTGCAACAAGATCGACTCCCATTTTTAAACCAGGAATGCCTTCAGAATAAGAAGCCAGTCCACGACATCTATGAAAATCATCTTTAATATCAAATGGAACTGGAGTGTTTAAGAATTCGGATCTGGTCAATAATGATTCCGATTCTAGATTCCAGCGTTTTATATATTCCGTTGATGATTTTTCAAAGAAATTCTCAAACTCAGGATTATTTATATAACCTTCATCACCTGTCCATAAATACAATCTCCAACAAGCAAATATGACATCAAAATTGCTATTCAGATTGTACCAAAATTCTTTGTCATTTCTATAATCTTCGGGAGCTGGTTTTCCATATTTATTGATTTCCCAATACGAGCACCAGTCTTTACTTTCTGAAATGTTTTTAGCAAATAGTGAAAGTATATTTTTATTTTCCTTACTCAGTCCAAGAATTTCTGCACCAATGCTCTGATGTGATACGTCGCGCATACAAAATGCAGATCGAGAAGGAAGAGCTGCTTCATACCATGGTCCAACAGGATCATTTGAATCTCCTTTATAACTAAGTGCCATACTTTTGGCACGCTCAAAAGCAAGCTGAAGTGCAGCATCTGAAGATTTGAAAGTAACTGTTTCTTGACTAAACGCATTCAAAAAGAAACAGCAATTGGCCAGTAAAACTAAAAAATGATTTTTCATAAAGCTATTTTCGATTTGAATTTTGATCTGAATACATTTTAAAAGCAAACCCATCCCCCTAGATGGGTTTGCTTAATTGGCTATAATTAATTATAACCGGGGTTTTGGGGTAAACCCGTTCTATTAATCTCGTCTCTCGGTATAGGAAGCAGATAATGCTGTGGTTTGAAAATCCTTTCCTGAACTTTGGAGTAGGTGTAAGTTTTAGAACCGTCATTATTTTTGGTAATAATTACTCCCATTAAAGGTTTGTTTTCAGTTTCTTCGGCTATTTTCCAACGACGTACGTCATAGTAGCGGAATCCTTCAAGACATAATTCAACTTGTCTTTCGTTGCGGATTTTATTCTCTAAAGCTGTTCCAGTTAAACCTGTCAGAGGATTTGTAATTCCTGCGCGTTGTCTTAATAAATTAAGATATTGAATTGCAGTTCCTTCATGTCCCAATTTAAATTCTGATTCAGCATAATTTAGATATATTTCTCCTAAACGTGAAATAATCCAAGCTTTATTAGTTTGCGTTTCATTATTGTAATTGTATGTTGTATCGCAATATTTACGGAAAGTGTAACGTGTTTTACTAGCGTTCCAAGTATCCCATCCTTGAGGAGAATCTAAACCGCCTTCGTAGAATTCAGCTTTGTTTGAACTTCCTGCATCGTAACGATCTTGAAAGAACTCTGGTTTTCCATAAGCACGTCCGTCGTAAACGATGTTTTTGTAAAAACGTGGATCTCTGTTTACATACGGTTTTTGAGGATCGTAACCTGATGTTGGATCTGTAATGTCTTTTCCATCAGCTGTTCCGTAAGCATCAATATGGCTTTGGCTCGGAGCAAAATTTGCCCATCCATGAAAACCGCTAGGTGAATTAAACATTTCTACACCATTGAAAGCGCTCCATTGCGGATCTTTGCTAGACAAACGAGAGAAGATCACTTCTGAATTGTTTGTAGTAAAAAGATCTTCATATTTTTTATCGTAAAGCGAATATATATTTAAATCCATAACTGCTTTTGCGGCATCTGATGCTTTTTTCCATTTTGTCAAATCATTAGATGGATTCCATTGCGGACTTGCAGCATAAAGTAATGTTCTAGATTTTATGGCAAGAGCCGCACCCTTTGTAACTCTTCCTAGATCAGTTGCTGTTAAAGGAAGTAATTCAGCAGCTTTGTCTAATTCGCCAACAATAAAATCAATACATTGCTCATAAGAACTGCGGTCTACTTTAAAATCACTATTTAACTCAAAAGGCTTAGTAACAAGAGGAACTCCACCGTAATCGCTAATTAATTTGAAATAAGCATAAGCTCTTAAGAAAAGCACTTCGCCTTTTAATCTGTTCCTCCAAGCGTCGTCACCAGGTACGTTATCTATTCGAGACAAAAAGATGTTGCAATTTTGAATGGTAGCATAAGTAGGTTTCCAAGTGTTGAAATTACCTGCGTTGTCTGGAGTAATGGCTCCAGAATTCATATTCCACACATCATAATCGTTGAAATTATTAAAGGCTTCATCGCATGCAGTAGATAAGATCCAGCTTCGGTTGGTTCTGTCGTTCCAGTTGTGCTGTGTGCTAGGTAATACTGTGTAAAGATTGTTAGCGAAAGCTTCTGTAAGTTTTAAGTCATTCCACACATTTTCATCAGTATAAGAGTCTAAAGGAACTTTATCTAAAGGATCTTCACTACAGGATGTTACAGCGGCAACAGCAATAAAAAGAGAAGCAGCTATAAGAGCCTTCTTTTTTATATTTATTAGATTATTGATTTTATAATTTTTCATGTCTTGTTCTTTTACCTTGTTATAATTCAATGCTTACACCGATTCTGTAAATACGGGTTTGTGGATAAATTATTCCTGTCTTATTATTTGTTTCAGGATCTAAATTGTATTGTTTCATGTGGTCAATTGAGAACAAATTAGTTCCTCCCGCATAAAATCTCGTGTTTAGTATTCCGAATCGTGATAGAAGTTTTTCAGGTAATGTATAAGAAACTTCTAAAGATTTTAATCTAAAGAAAGAAGCATCTTTTAACCAAAAGTCTGCATCAATATTGTTTCTTGGATCAGAATCATTGAAGGCAACAGGATATTTAGAATTTGGATTATCTGCTGTGTATCTGTCTTCGTATAACCATCTTGGAGGTGCTACAATTGCTCCTTGAGCTTGTGGCAATATCATTTGTCGTGCTTTTGCTTGTCCTGTCCAAAGCATGTCTACAGAGAAACCTTTGTATTCAGCTCTCATCGGAATACCATAAGCAATTTTTGGCGTTGCAGATTCAGGAATTCTCACTTTATCATTAGAAGTGATGCTTCCGTCGCCGTCAGTATCTTTTACCCAAAGATCTCCTGGTTTTGCTCCTTCAAAATGAGGTGAGTTATCGACTTCTGCCTGAGTACGGTAGATTCCGTTTGTTTGGTAAACTAACCAAGAATCGATAGCTCTTCCTGTTGATTTTTGCCATGCAGGGATGTTTGCTGCTTCATCACGAAACAATACTTCACTTTGTGCATATGTAAAATTAAAACCAACATTATATTTGAAACTATTAATATTATCAGCATAATTAATAGACCAGTCAGTTCCTCTGTTTACCGTTTTTCCGATATTCTCTTTTGGAAGCGATAATCCTGTGTACAAAGGCACAGACGCATTTCTTGCCGCTAAGATGTCAGATCTTTTATTACTGAAATAGTCAAAAGTTGCTGTTAATTTATTTCCAAAGAATCCAAAATCAAAACCAATGTTTTTAGAGTCTTGAATTTCCCAAGTAATATTTGGGTTCGGGGTAGAAGAAAGATAAATACTGTTGTTTAATGTATAATCTGATCCAAAGTAGGTATAAAGCTGCTGATCTGTTGTTAACTGATATCTTGTTAAGAAAAGATATTGGTTAAGATATTCTACGCCATTAATAGTTTCCCTTAAATCGTCATTACCCATTCTTCCCCAAGAAGCTCTTATTTTAAGCTGGTCAATTAATTTGATGTTATTTTTAAAGAAAGGCTCTTCAGATATTTTCCAGCCCGCACTTATCGCAGGGAACATACCCCAACGAGTTGAAGATGGGAAGTTGAATGATCCGTTGTAACGAGCAGTAACTTCTGCAAAGTATTTATCATCAAAATTGTAAGCCATTCTCCCAAGGAAACTTTCACGTCCGTCTTGATATGCACCGCCCGTAGCATTTTGTCCTTTGGTGCTTCCAGTAAAAATTTGATCCAATTGGTCGCTCAATAAATCTCTTCTATAAGCATAAGTTTGGGTTTTGTCCATTGTAGTCTGCTCATATCCTACAAAAGCATTTACTGCATGTTTGTTGAATTTACGATCGTAGGCTAATTTTGCGAAATAGGTATTTTGATTAGCAATTCGTTCTTCTTGCATTACACTTGTTATGCTAGTACTACTTTTTACATTATTGTAACTATCATTTGTTTTGTCATAAGAATAAGCATCCCAAGGTTTTGTGAATTTCTTTTCACTGCGGACATTATAATCAAATGCAGCATATCCGCTTAGAGATAATCCTTCAGTTATTCTTGGCAATTTTAGTTCAAAACCGATTTTAGGGTTTACAATTAAGTTTACCACTTTGTCATAACCTGCGGACGGAGAAGACATTAAAATTGGGTTTCTACCGTTTGTAATACCCGAAGATGGATAACCATTTTTCCAGTATGCAGGAATAAAAGGATACATACTAACAGTCTCGTGCATAATACTTCCAATGCTTACTGCAGGGTAGTTACGATCTTCTTTACGGGTAGCAATGTCTAAATTTACTTTAAAGTTTGAAGTAATATTAACATCGATATTAGATCTCAAATTGAACTGTCTGTATCTCTCGTCACTATATCTAAGATTACTATCTTGATTCAAATATTGCCCAGAAAAGAAATATTTAACCTGCTCATTACCTCCATTTACAGAAAGCGAAAGATTAGCTTGTGGAGCATCTTTTCTGTAAACCTGTTTCATCCAGTCTGTGCTGGTATAATTAGGATCATTTCCTGCTTTGTATTTGTCAATTTCTGCCTGAGTATAAGGAAGCGTACTCCCTTTATGAGCATTAAGTTCGTTGTAATACGTCATGTATTCCCACGAATTAACTCTTTCGCTCATTCTCGTTAACTGCTGAACACCATAAGAACCGTCAATTTTAATTGTTGGAGCACCAATTTTACCTCTTTTAGTGGTAACAAGAATTACTCCATTTGCAGAACGAACCCCATAAATAGCTGCCGACGCATCTTTTAAAACCGTTACAGATTCAATATCATCTGGGTTAATTCTGTTCAAATCACGATCAGGAATACCATCAACAACTACAAGCGGACTTGTTCCTCCTCCAAAAGAGTTAAAACCTCTAATTAAAAGGCTTGAACTGTCATCACCAGGTCTTCCAGAACGATTGTTAGCGATTACTCCAGACATACGCCCAGCAATTCCATTTGATACGTTTGCAGATGCATTTTGAGTCAGAACCCCTCCTTTAATCGATGCAATTGCTCCCGTTGTAGAAGCTTTTTTCTGTGTTCCGTACCCAACGACAACAACTTCGTTTAAAGTCTGATTTTGCTCTTCAAGCTGAATGCTTGCAGCATCGTCTGCACGAACTTCTTTTGTTAAAAATCCAGTATAAGAAAACACAAGAATACTGTTGGAGTCTGGAACTTCGATAGTAAAATTACCATCAAAGTCTGTTACAGCCGTAATTTTGGTTCCTTTTACTAAAATGTTTACACCAGGAAGCGGTTCGCCTTGTGTACCCGTTACTTTACCCTTTATTAGTTTTTCTACGGCAAACGATGTGCTTTCGTTCTTTGTCAGGGTTAAATTAGTAGTCAGTTTGTCGGAGAAATTATTCTCTTTTAACTCTGCTGCAAAAGAGGTTTGTAAACTAAGCGTCAATAAGGCTCCCGATGTGAGTTTGGTAATCTTCCATATCTCAGAAGAAAACCAATCTTTTGTTGGTTTTTGTTTGGTCATGTTTCTTAGTGGTTTTTGTTGGTTAGTAATTTATTTTCTTGTGGTCCATTTTATCTTTTCCATTTGGAGAAACAAAATGCCTTTGAGCTCTTGCATATTGTTTATGAAAAAAATTGATAAATGTTGAAATCCAAATGTATAAATGTTTCCAAACCAACACATACCAGTACCCACCAGTTTTTTGATGTATCTGCAATAAACAAAAGAGATTTAAGATAATATGAAAAATAAAGTGGATAATATATGCGCAAAACACAAATCAGGGAGATTTGTATTAATAAATCATTTTTTATCATCTGCTGAAAACAATTTACTTTAATATATAAATAGGACCAATATTTAAATAATCAATCTAAAATTTGAATTCGGTATGGAGTTGTTTGTTTTTTGAAAGTGGATAATATAGTATCAGAAAAAAAATTGAAGAAATTTTATGCTTCTTTTGCTTCATTTTATTTTTTCAACCATACCAGTCGGCAATTTAGGCTAATATGTAAGAGTAAACCTGTTTATATTTCGTCTTATTTTGCGATTCAAAACAATTTTCAGGTAATAAAATATCAGAATACAGAAATAGTGGTGCAAAAATTATCAAAAATCTATTTTTAAAATTATTTTTTTGCGATGGCGAAAAAAGAAACAAGTGCATATAAATTAGAATTCAATTATATTTTTCCTACTTTTGAATTTCCATATATCATAATAAGAATAGTTTATAAGAGCTCAAAAACTATTTTTACTATGAATTGCATGCTGTAAGTGATTGACTTGCTTAGTTATGCAAATGGTATTTTTCTCGTGGTTTAATTGATAAATGTGAGGCACGGAGTTTTAAAAGAAATATAATTCTAATCTGAAAAGGTTGGGATTGATTTCTTTTAGAATCTTCAATAAAGAACATTCACTATTGTTAATTAAAATTTTATGAAAAAAGTACTATTCCTATTAGTTCTGACTTCTTTCTTTTGGAAGGCTAATACGCAAAATGATCCCATTGCTATTGAAACCCAGAACTCGGCATTAATCTTAAAAGTGGCTAAAAACGGATTGCTTTACCAATCTTATTTAGGTGAAAAACTGGAAGCTTCGGCATATCATACGCTTTCTAAAGAAACAGAAAGAACATTTGTTATAAACGACGGAAATCCATTGCTTAATCTAAGACATCAGGCGTATCCAACCTACGGCACTGATAATTTGTTTGAATCGGCTATCCGAATGACGCATAACGACGGAAATCCTGCTTTGGAGTTAGTGTACGTAAGTCATCAGACAACAAAAATAGATGGCAATACTGCTGAAACTAGCATAAAAATGAAAGATCCAGTTTATCCTGTAGAAGTGACTTTGCATTATAAATCTTTTTATAAAGAAAATGTAATTGAGCAATGGACAGAGATTGTACACCGCGAAAAGAAACCGGTAACGTTGTACAACTATGCTTCGTCTATGCTACATTTTGATGCGGATAAATATTGGCTCACTCAATTTCATGGTGATTGGGCAAAAGAAGTTCGAATGCAGGAAAGTGAATTGACAAGTGGAGCGAAAGTAATTGATTCTAAATTAGGCGTAAGAACTAATATGTATCAGACGCCGGTTTTCTTTTTGGCATTGAACGATAAAGCTAAAGAAAATACTGGAGAGCTTGTTGCAGGAACAATTGCCTGGTCGGGAAATTTTAAGTTTACTTTTGAACTTGACAATAAAAAGTCACTTAGAATCAGTTCTGGAATTAATCCGTTTGCTTCAGAATATAGTCTTCAGCCAGGAGAAGTATTTACAACACCATCTTTCATTTATACTTTTTCAAATAAAGGAAAAGGACAGGCTAGCAGGAATTTACATTCTTGGGCAAAAAACTATGGCGTTAAAGATGGAGACAAATCTCGCTTAACTTTATTGAACAATTGGGAAACTACTTTTTTTAATTTCGATGAAAAGAAATTGACTGATATGTTTGAAGATGCTAAAACATTAGGCGTCGATATGTTTTTATTAGACGACGGATGGTTTGGAAATAAGTACCCAAGAAGCGGTGACAAATCTGGTTTAGGAGATTGGGAGGCAACGAAAACAAAACTGCCAAATGGTTTAGGATTTCTAATGCAACAGGCTGAAAAAACTGGAGTTAAATTCGGAATCTGGATTGAACCCGAAATGGTTAATCCGAAAAGTGAATTGTATGAAAAACATCCTGATTGGGTTTTAAAATTGCCGAATAGGGAAGAGAATTATTACAGAACACAATTGGTTTTGGATTTATCGAATCCTAAAGTGCAGGATTTTGTGTTTAAAACAGTAGACGATATTATGCAGACCAATGGAGGAGTAGCCTTTTTTAAATGGGATTGCAACCGAATGATGACTAACGCTTATTCTACCTATTTAAAAAATCAGCAATCCCATTTGTTTATTGAATATACTAGGGGTTTATATAAAGTTTTAGAAAGAATTAAAACCAAATATCCACATTTGCCAATGATGCTTTGCGCTGGAGGTGGCGGAAGAACAGATTATGCTTTTTTAAAATACTTCACAGAATTTTGGGCAAGTGACAATACTGATCCTTATAATAGAGTATTTATTCAGTGGGGTTACTCGCAGTTTTTTCCAGCTTTTGCAATTTGCAATCACGTAACATCGTGGGGAAATCAGTCTATTAAATTCAAAACAGACGTTGCCATGATGGGTAAATTAGGTTTTGACATTAATATAAAAGAGCTGAAAGAAAATGAATTAAAATATACTCAGGATGCAGTTGCAAATTATAAAAGATTAAGTTCTGTAATTTGGCATGGCGATATGTACCGAATTGTTTCTCCTTATGAAGACAGTCGCGCTGTATTAATGTATGTTGATGAATCAAAAGACAAAGCGGTTTTGTTTTCGTATACGCTTCATCCGCTTTATGATCCACAATATAATTTGGTTCGTTTTGAAGGCTTAGATGCTAATAAAATCTATAAAGTTGAAGAAATTAATTTAATGCCTGAAGCAAAGAAAACGCTGCAAGAATCTGGAGAATCTTTTACAGGAGATTATTTGATGAATGTAGGTTTGAGAGTTTCTTCTTCAAAAGTAGAATCAAGTGTTGTGCTCGAAATTACAGCAGTATCAGGGAATTAAAAAAAAGATTTTTTATATAGCAAAACAGCTGTTTAATCTCGTTAAGATGGGATTAAACAGCTGTTTTTTTTCACGCAGATTAAAAATGATTGAAGCAGATTTATACAGATTTTTTATAATCATTTAAATCTTAATGATCTGTGGCAAAAAACTTCGCGACTTTGCGAGCAATTTGTTTACACAAATTACAAATTCAGTTTTCTATATTGTAAAGGCGAAAGCTGTTTTAATTCCTTAAACTTTCGGTTAAAATTGGAAATATTATTGAAACCGCATAATTCGGCAATTTCCAAAACAGAGAGTTCTTCATTATTAGATAATAGCTTTGCTGCTCTCTCAATACGTACTTCAATTAAAAATTGAAAAAAAGACTTGTTGGTCCGGACTTTAAAATACCGGCAGAAAGCATTCTTTGTCATACTGGCAATTGAAGCAATTTCATCCAGAGTGATGTTTTTATGAAAATTGGTCATGACATATTCAAATACAATCTGCATTCTTTTTCCCTCATTGTCCGTAATTTTCTTTTGATACAAATAATTAGAAAGCGGAGTAGTTTCTGATGTAGATAGCCATTTCATAATATCTAGAAATAATATAAAACGCGTATAACTGTCAGCTTTTTTAAGTTTCTTGAAATATTTGACAACTTTTTTTGGTGCGTTATGGATTATAAATCCGTTTTTGCTGCTTTCTAAAATCGGATGGATATTTCTAAAAGTTGACAATTCAAAAAAATCTTTACCAAACGAATTGAAGGTAAAAAATAAGGTACGCATTACAGAAATTACATTTTCCTGAACGTCGCTTCTAAAAACATGTGGCAAATTACTTCCAATTACGAGTATATCGCCTTCATGATATTGAGAAATAGTGTCACCTGCAAAAACGGCACCTTCTCCTTTTTCTATAAAACTAATTTGAATTTCTTCATGCTGATGCAATTTATCATAGAATGATACTTCGATATCTTCTTGATATATAAGGGGATCTTCTCCAGATTTTGGAATTTTAAACGGGAAAACTTTCATATAGTGGTTAGTTAGTTATAATCAAATATATTGCATTTGAATAAAAAAATGATGCTATAATGTTCTATTTTTTGGGTTTTATTGTTATATAGGGTAATATAGTATCATTTTGTGGTAATTTTTAAAGGGTGCGCTCTATTGTTTCTAGATAATTTTGGCCTTAATAAAAAATTAAAATTATGAGTATTCAATGGAATGGCGTTATGCCAGCGGTAACCACAAAATTTACTGCAGATGACAAATTAGACTTCAACATGTTTGAAGTTAATATGAAGGCACAATTAAATGCTGGAGTTTCAGGAATTATTTTAGGAGGCACTTTAGGTGAAGCCAGCACACTTTTAGAAGAAGAAAAAAGAGAATTAGTAAAACATACTGTTTCGCTAACAGAAAATAAAGTGCCTGTAATTATGAACATTGCAGAGCAGTCTACAAAAAATGCAATTTTAGCTGCCAATAAAGCTGAGCAAGATGGAGCAAAAGGATTAATGATGCTTCCTCCAATGCGTTATAAAGCATCTGATTTTGAAACCGTTACTTTCTATAGTGAAGTAGCAAAAAACACTTCGCTTCCTATTATGGTTTACAACAATCCAGTTGACTATAAAATTGAAGTTACTTTAGACATGTTTGAAGAATTATTAAAATATGACAACATTCAAGCAGTAAAAGAATCTACAAGAGATATTTCTAATGTTACTAGAATGATCAACCGTTTTGGAGATCGTTTAAAAATATTATCAGGAGTTGACACATTAGCATTAGAAAGTTTATTTATGGGTTCTGATGGATGGGTTTCTGGATTGGTTTGTGCTTTCCCTGAAGAAACAGTGGCAATTTACAAATTAGCAAAAGCAGGAAGATTTGATGAAGCGTTAAAAATCTACAGATGGTTCTTACCTTTATTAGAATTGGATATAAATGCATTTTTGGTTCAGAATATCAAATTAGCAGAAGTTGCAACAGGAATTGGTTCAGAATATGTTCGCGCGCCAAGATTACCATTGCAAGGAGCAGAAAGAGAAAGAGTTCTAGCTATTATCGCTGAAGGATTACGTACAAGACCAACTTTACCAGACTATAAAAATTTATAACAGCATATTTAAACGATTGGCTTTGCTTTTTTAGTTTTCAGTCTCGGTCCTCAGCTTTCAGTCGCAGTCTCAGTTTTTCAGTTTCCATTTACAGTCAGGGTTTTCGGTTACTGTGTTTACTGGGGCTGCGACTGAAACTTGAGATTAAAACAGAGGCTGAAAACTAAAATGGCACTTAATTCATTTATAAGATAAAAACATGATTACAGGAAAAAATTATATAGGAAGTCAGCTTAAAGCAAGCGGTTCAAAAACCTTAAAAACGTTTAATCCATTATTAAATAAAGAAAATCCGTGGACTTTTACAGAGGCAACTCAAGATGAAATTGATGAAGCGGTTACTTTGGCCAATCAGGCATTTGCGAGTTATAAAAAATATTCAGGTGTTGAAAAAGCTAGATTTTTAAACGCAATTGCTGAAGAAATTTTAGCTTTAGGAGATACTCTTTTAGATCAATACTGCACTGAATCAGGTTTTCCGAGAGGTAGAGCCGAAGGGGAGCGCGGTCGAATGATTGGCCAGTTAAGAGCTTTTGCCGAAATGCTTACTGAAGGAAGCTGGGTTCAAGCAACAATAGATACTGCAATAATTGACAGACAGCCTGCGCCAAAAGAAGACTTGCGCAAAATGTTAGTGCCTCTAGGGCCAATTGTGGTTTTTGGATCAAGCAACTTTCCTTTTGCATTCTCTACAAGCGGAGGAGATACAGCTTCAGCTTTGGCTTCGGGTTGTCCAGTTATTGTAAAAAGCCACTCGATGCATATTGGAACGGGCGAAATGGTTGCTTCGGCAATTATTAAAGCGGCTCAGAAAACCAATATGCCCGAAGGTATTTTTTCAAATCTTATAGGAGATGGAAGAACCCTGGGAACGAGTTTAGTTAAACACCCATTGGTAAAAGGAGTAGGTTTTACAGGAAGCATCAAAGGCGGACGAGCTTTGTGCGATTTAGCAGCACAGCGTCCAGAGCCAATTCCGGTATTTGCCGAAATGGGAAGTATAAATCCAGTGGTGCTTTTACCAAATGCATTGAAAAAAAACAGCCAAAAATGGGCGACAGCCTATGCAGGTTCCATTACTTTAGGAGCGGGACAATTTTGCACTAACCCAGGATTATTACTAGCTTTAAGAGGTGAAGAATTGAATGAGTTTGAAGAAAATCTTAATCAAGCTATCGAGAAAATCCAGCCTGGCTGTATGTTGCATCCTTCTATTTATGCTGATTTTAATAGCGGAATAGCACAGATTGAAGAACAGAATGGGGTTTCAAAAATCGCACAGTTTAAAGGAGTAATGATACCAAATCATGGTACTCCAACAGTTTTGAAGGTTGATGGCAAGGAATTTTTAGAAAATAAAATATTGCACAATGAAGTTTTTGGTCCATTTTCTATTTTAATAGAATGCGAAAATGAGACTGAATTAATAGAAGTAATTTCTAAGCTGGAAGGACAGCTAACAGGAACAATTATAAGTGAAGAGGGAGAAATTGAAACTCACAAGGAGATTATTTCTGCTTTGCAAAATCGTGTGGGACGCTTAATTTTTAATGGTGTTCCTACAGGTGTAGAAGTTTGTGCTTCTATGCTTCACGGCGGACCTTATCCTGCATCGTCAGACTCACGTTACACAGCTGTTGGTATTCATGCAGTTTATAGATGGGTAAGGCCATTAAGTTATCAGAATTGGCCAAATGAATTGCTGCCAGCTGAATTACAAAACGAGAATCCGTTGCAAATTGTTCGTACAATAAATAATAAACTAACACTATCTCAAATATAAATGGTAAAGAAAACTTTTTTTTGCGTAGATGCCCATACGTGCGGGAATCCAGTTCGGGTTGTTGCTGGTGGGGGACCAAATCTGCAAGGTGATTCAATGAGCGAAAAACGGCAGCATTTTTTAAAAGAATATGACTGGATCCGCAAAGGATTAATGTTTGAGCCTAGAGGACACGACATGATGAGCGGCAGTATTTTATATCCGCCAAGCGATCCTACAAACGATGTTGGGATTTTATTTATAGAAACTTCTGGATGTCTGCCAATGTGTGGACACGGAACAATTGGAACAATTACAATTGCTGTAGAAGAGGGCTTGGTTACACCAAAAACTCCAGGTGTTATCAAAATGGAAGCGCCTGCAGGTTTAGTGCACATCGAATATCAGCAAACAGGAAAAAAAGTAGATTGGGTACGTCTGACCAACGTTAAATCTTATCTAGCTGCCGAAGGTCTTACTATTGATTGTGAAGAATTGGGTGAGATTGTTTTTGATGTGGCTTACGGAGGAAATTATTATGCTATTGTCGATCCGCAAAAGAATTTTTCTGGAGTTCAGGATTTTACAGCAAGCAAAATTGTTCAGTATAGTCAGGAAGTGCGCAAAAAAATTAATGAAAAATATCCAGATTATTTCATTCATCCAGAAAACGATACAATTCGAGATGTATCGCATATGTTGTGGACAGGAACGCCTATAGATGCGACTTCATCAGGAAGAAATGCTGTTTTTTATGGTGATAAAGCAATCGATCGTTCGCCTTGCGGAACAGGAACATCGGCAAGAATGGCGCAATTGCACGCTAAAGGGAAATTAAAAAAAGGTGAAGAGTTTATTCACGAAAGTTATATTGGAAGCAAATTTATTGGAAAAGTGGTAGAAGAAACTTCTATCGGAGATATTCCTGCTATTGTTCCGAGCATACAAGGTTGGGCAAAAGTATACGGATACAATAATATTATAATTGATGAAAGTGACGATCCATATGCGTTTGGATTTCAGGTAATTTAAAAAATCAAATTATAATATAATGAATCTTAGGAAGCAATATAAAATGAATTGTGCCAATAGTTGAGTTATTGTTTTTTTATATCCCCTAGCTTCAACTAGGGGATTTTAAAAATTTTCAATCGAGAAGATGCAATTGTTTTTTGCTTAAGATTTACAATATAATTAATAGTATCAAAAAACTTTTAACGAATTAAAATTTATGAAAAAAGTAGCTGTTATTGGCGGCGGAATTATTGGCTTATGTTCTGCATATTATCTTGCAAAAGAAGGTTACGAAGTAAGCGTATTTGATGAATCGAATATGGATAATGGCTGTTCGTATGGAAATGCGGGTATGATTGTACCTTCACATATTATTCCGTTAGCACAGCCTGGAATGATTGCACAAGGAATAAAATGGATGTTTGACAGCCGTAGTCCGTTTTACGTAAAACCACGTTTAAGCAAAGATTTATTAAACTGGGGAATGCAGTTTTATAAACATGCCAATTTACGTCATGTAGAAAATGCAATGCCTGCTTTAAGAGATCTTTCATTATTAAGTAAAGAATTATATCAGGATTTTGCCAAAGAGAACAATTCTTTTTTTTATGAAGAAAAAGGACTTTTAATGCTTTATAAAAGTGATAAAGTAGGAGAAGAAATGCATCATGAAGGAAAAGAAGCAGAACGTCTAGGACTTGAAGTAGATTATCTGTCAAAATCTGAAGTAGCGCTTTTAGAAAAAGGAACCAATACAAATGTAATTGGAGGAGTTCATTATAAAAGCGATGCACATTTGTATCCTCAAAAATTTATGACTTTTATAAAAGAAGAATTATCTCGTTTAAAAGTCGAAATCCATTCGCAAACTAGCGTTAGAGATTTCGTTTTAGAAGGAAATAAAATTGAGAAAATAGTTACTGATAAAGGGCTTTATAGAACTGACGAAGTGGTTTTGGCATCAGGATCTTGGAGTCCTTTTTTGGCTAAAAAACTAAATATCTCGATTTCTATTTTACCAGGAAAGGGATATAGCTTTACTTTAAAAGATAAGACTCAAAAACCTAGTATTCCGTCTATTTTATGTGAAGGGAAAGTAGCTGTAACTCCAATGTCTAATGATATAAGATTTGGTGGAACTATGGAAATCACACACACCAAAGACAATAAAATAAACGCAAACAGACTTCAAGGAATTATAAATAGCATCAATGATTTTTATCCCGACATGAAAGTGGAAATGCCAAAAACAGAAGATACTTGGTTTGGGTTTAGACCTTGTACGCCATCGGGAATGCCAATTATTGCCAGAGACAAAAAAATCGTAAATTTGACCTTAGCAACAGGACATGCCATGATGGGATTAAGTCTCGCACCGGCAACAGGAAAAGTTATAACAGAGATTATTTCTGGTAAACCGACTTCTGTAGCTATTGACAGATTCCAAATATAAAATATGAGATACAATGCGATTCCGGTTTCTTTATTTATAGAAAACCGAAAAAGATTTACCCAAAAAATGAAGCCGAATAGTTTGGCTATTCTGACTTCAAACGACGTAATGCCTAATAACGCAGATGATGTTATGGGCTTTTCGCAAAACAATGATTTGTTTTATTTGTCAGGAATTGACCAAGATGAGACAATTTTGGTGTTGTTTCCAGATGCTTTTAAAGAAGAAAACAAGATCATACTTTTTGTAAAAGAAGCAAATGAACATACACTTCTTTGGGATGGTAATTTTTTGACTAAAGAACAAGCCACGGCTATTTCCGGAATCCAGAATATAAAATGGCTTCACGAATTTGAAAAGACTTTACAGCTTTTTGCTTTTGAAGCTGATATTATCTATTTAGGTCACAATGAGCATATCAAAAGGGTAACCTCTGAAATGGAAACCAGACAAGATCGAATGATTAAATGGTGCAAAGAAAAATATCCATTGCATCAATACGATCGTGCTGCAAAAATAACACGCGAGTTGCGACCAATTAAATCAAACGAAGAGGTTGATTTAATTAAAAAAGCAACAGCGCTTAGTGTTGAAGGTTTTCATAGAATTTTAGACGCAATACGTCCGAATATAAAAGAATACGAATTAGAAGCTGAATTGCTTTACGCCACTATAAAAAACGGAGGAACGAGACAAGCATTTAGATCAATTGTAGCATCTGGCGTAAATGCCTGTTCATTGCATTATAATACTAACGATGATATTTGCAGAGAGAATGAAATGGTTCTTGTTGATTTTGGAAGCTGTTATGGCAACTATAATTCAGATACAACAAGATGCATTCCTGTTAACGGAACTTTCAGTGCAAGACAAAAAGAAGTTTATGAATCTGTTTTGCATTGTTTGAAAGAAGGTTCAAAATTGCTGAAACCTGGAGTTTTATCGAAAGATTATGAATTTCAAATGGCAAAATTAATTGAAGCTGAATTGGTCAAGTTAGGGTTAATTACTGAAGAAGAAATTAAATCTCAAGATCCAGAAAAACCTGCTTACAAGAAATATTTCATGCATGGAACTGCACATCATTTAGGACTTGATGTTCATGATGTTGGTTTGTATTCAAGACCTTTTGAAAAGGGAATGGTTCTTACTTGCGAACCTGGAATTTACATTAGAGAAGAAGGAATAGGATGTCGTTTAGAGAATGATTATTTGATAACAGAAAATGGAAATATCAATCTGAGTGAAGCCATGCCTATTGAAATTGCCGAAATTGAAAATTTAATTAAAAATAAAAAGTAAGATGAAAAAGTATTTGTTGTTTCTTCTGTTCGTATGCACCTCTGTTTTCGCACAGAATATTGATATTAACAATCTAAATTGGTTGCCAAATTCTCATTCTTTTTGGGTGAATCAAGACAGTAATGTAGTCATTTATGATGTTGATAAGTTAGATAAACAAAACACTATTTTATCTAAAGTACAATTAGCCGCTGCCGGATTTACAGGCGGAATCGAACAATTGGTTTGGAACGACTCCAAAACAAAAGTTTTAGTCTATACAAATTCTAAGAAAGTTTGGAGAGACAATACTAGAGGAGATTATTGGTATTTTGATTTGGCTACAGGAAAAGGAAAACAATTAGGCAAAAACTTGGATGCATCATCATTAATGTTTGCTAAATTTTCGAGCGATAATGAAAATGTGGCTTATGTTTCAAAACACAATATTTATGTTGAAAATCTGAATTCTGGAAAAATTACACCAGTAACAA
This sequence comes from Flavobacterium tagetis, assembly GCF_016735615.1. Classification (GTDB taxonomy): domain Bacteria; phylum Bacteroidota; class Bacteroidia; order Flavobacteriales; family Flavobacteriaceae; genus Flavobacterium; species Flavobacterium tagetis. Next base: position 124,870 of record NZ_JAERSF010000006.1, on the reverse strand, counting down.
CAGATGGTACTGACAAAATCATTAATGGAACTTTTGATTGGGTTTATGAGGAAGAATTGGCTGCTCGTGATGGTTTTAGATGGGGTCCAGACGGAAAAAGCATTGCTTTTTGGAGAGTAGATGCAACTTCTACCAAATTCCATTTCATGATTAACAATACAGATTCGTTGTATCCGACAATTATTCCTGTAGAATATCCAAAAGCAGGAGATAAACCTTCTTCTGTAAAAATTGGAGTAGTAAATATTGAATCTCTTCAAACCAATTGGTTAAATATTCCTGGAGAACCAGATAATAATTATTTGGTTCGAATGAAATGGCTGAACAATGAATCTATCATGGTGGTTCAGCTAAACAGAAACCAGAATCAGGTTACGATGTATGATTGTAATGCAAAATCGGGTGCAGCGAGAGTGATTTATAAAGAAGAATCAAAAGCATGGATTGATGTGTTTGATACTTCTGCTGGTGAATATGATGTTTTTCCTTGCCAGTTTGTAGACAACGGAAAAGCTTTTTTATGGAGCTCTGACGCAGATGGATGGATGCATGTTTATAAAATAAGTCTTGACGGAAAATCAAAAGAGTTAATCACTAAAACTAATTTTGATGCTTATTTTAAGGCCTATAACGAAAAGACAAAAACAATATATTTTATTGCGAGTCCAGAAGATGCTACTCAGCGTTATTTGTATGAAACGAATTTAAGTTCGAAAAAAACAAAAAGAATAACTCCAGCAATTTTTGACGGTACAAACCGATATATTTTTTCTACAGATGCAGCTTATGCAAGACATACCAATTCTAGCATTTCTAGAGATTTTAACAGGAGATTAATTGCTTTGTCAGGTCATCAGAAGATTTATCCAAAAGACGCAGATATTTTTAAGGCTCCAAATCGAGATTATTCAATGGAGAAATTTAAAGTAAAAACATCAGATGGGGTAGAAATTGATGGTATAATGGCAAAACCATTAGATTTTAATCCTTCAAAAAAATACCCAGTTTTCTTTTATGTTTATGGAGAACCAATGGCTACAGTGGCTAATGATAGTCCATATTTTAATGGATTCATAAGTGAGTTGATACCAAAAGGATATATCGGAATTGCCATGGATAATAGAGGAACTCCGGTAATGAAAGGAACACAGTGGAGAAAATCTATTTATAAAAATATCGGAATTATCAATACACGTGACCAAGCAATGGCAGCCAAAGAAGTTTTAAAATGGAACTTTATTGATTCTGATCGTGTGGCGATTCATGGCTGGAGCGGCGGTGGAGCAGTAACTTTAAATCTAATGTTTCAATATCCGGAAATCTACAAAACTGGAGTTGCCATTGCAGCAGTAACAGATCAGCATTTTTATGATAATATTTATACAGAACGCTATATGGGATTGCCAGATGAAAATGAGGCAGCATATATTCAAGCTTCTCCTGTAACGCATGCTAAAAATCTGAAAGGGAATTTATTGTATATCCACGGAACGGGTGATGATAATGTACATTATAAAAACGCAGAAGTTTTAATTAATGAATTAATAAAATATGATAAAATGTTTGATTTAATGATTTATCCAAATCGTTCTCATAGTATTGATGAAGGAGAGGGAACAGAAAAACATCTGACAGATACTTTTATCAGATTTATTGAAAAAAATTGCCCGCCAGGAGCAAAATAGAAAAAATAAAATACTATAAAAAGAGAGGAGAATTTCATCAAATTGAAATTCTCCTTTTTTTATGTGTTTATTTCTTTTGGTTTTGAGTTAAGTGTTTGATTTAGATTTTTTTTGTAAAAGGTAATATAGTAAATGTGTAATTGCGGAATTGGCATTTTTAGGGTAATATAAGCAGGTTTTTCGGTAATATATTATCAGAAAAATTATCTAAAAAGCAAAATATTTGCCACATTAATTATAAAACCATTTTATGAAATTGAAGATTAATTTTAGAAAAATTGCAGTACTCTTTTTTGTACTGTTGACTAAACTGACCTTTGCCCAAGATCGGGTTGTGTCAGGAATTGTTTCAGATGAGAATGGGGTTCCATTGCCAGGTGTGGGTATACTGGTTAAAGGAACTCAAACAGGTTCTCAGACTGATTTTGATGGGAAATATTCAATAAAAGCTGATGCAAATGCGGTGCTTGTGTTTAGCTTTATTGGAATGCAAACTAAAGAGGTTCCTGCACGTACTAACAGCGTAAACGTAAAAATGACCGCAGGATCTACACAATTGCAAGAAATTGTGGTTACAGCATTGGGACTTAAAAGAGAGAAAAAATCTCTTGGTTATGCAACACAAGAAATAAACGGAGATCAGCTTACAAAAATAAATACAGGTAACGTTTCTAATAATATTTCAGGTAAAATTGCCGGTGTAGAAATTAGAAGAAATAATAACATCGGAGGTTCTACCAATGTTGTAATTCGTGGTACTAGTTCGTTAACGGGAAATAATCAAGCATTATGGGTTGTTGATGGAATTATATTGAATAATGACAATACCAATACAGCTGATCAAAAATCTGGAGGAAACAAAGGCGGTTACGATTACGGAAATGCCGCTTCTGATATTAATCCAGACGATATTGAAACCATGAACGTTTTAAAAGGCGCGGCGGCTACAGCATTGTACGGATCAAGAGCTTCAAATGGAGTTATTATCGTAACGCTAAAAAAAGGAAGTAAAACCAAAGGTGGATTAGGATTTGATTTTAGCTCTGGTGTTAATATTGGAGTAGTAGATAAAAAAACCTTGCCAGAATATCAGAAACAGTACGGCGGAGGTTATGGTGATTTTTATGGTACTGTTGATTTAGGCAGTGGAGAGCATCCTTATACAGCAAGCGACGATGCGGCTTGGGGACCAAAATTTGATCCTTCATTGCTGGTTTATAACTGGAATTCGTTTTATCCAGAATTGCCAACTTATGGTAAAGCAACTCCATATACTGCTGTTAAAAATGATCCAAACAGTTTTTATCAAAACAGCTTAACGTATATTAATAGCATATCTTTTTCGGCCGCAAATGATCAAGGAGATTTTAGATTTGGTTATACCAATTACAATCAGCAGCAAGCAATCCTTCCTAATAGCAATAACAGAAAAGACAATTTTAATTTTTCTGGAAGTTATAAAGTTACGCCAAAAACGAGAATTTCTACATCAGCAAACTATTTGACATCTGATGCTATTGGAATGAACGAAACAGGGTATGGTGATGGTGGAAATAACTATTTAAGTAGTGTTAGACAATGGTACACAACTAATGCAGATTTTCAAGATCTAAAAGATGCTTATGAATTAACAGGTAAAAATACCACATGGAATGTATACGGTCCAACCGATTTAAGAGTGCAATTTCATGATAACCCGTATTTTCAGCGCTACAATAATTACAACTCATTAAAAAGAGATCGTTTCTTTGGTAATGTAGTGGTGAAAACAGAAGTTACCAATTGGTTTGATATTATGGGTCGTGGCGCAGTAGATTTTTATCATCAATTGCAAGAAGAACGCATTGCTGTAGGTTCTAAAAGAACACCAAATGGTCTTGGTCAATATTCTAGATTTGATAAAAACTTCCGCGAGATCAATTTAGATTTAGTGTTGAATTTCAAAACGGCTATTACTGATGGAATCAGTTTTAATGGTATGTTGGGAGGAAACTCAAGACGTTCGGTTAATAATTCTATTTATGCGTTAACAAATGGAGGATTGGTTGTTCCGGGAATTTATGCCTTGACTAATTCAATTGACGGGATTACAAGCCCAGAAGAACAACATGTAACTCTAGGAACAAATAGTATTTACGGAATGGCGAGTTTTAATTTCCTTGATACGTATTTCCTTGAGGGAACTTATAGAGTAGATCAATCGTCTACTTTGCCAAAAGATAATAATACCTATTCTTATCCATCGATTACAGCTACTTATATTTTCAGTAATCATATTAAAGCAGATTGGCTGTCATTTGGAAAATTGCGTCTGAATTATGCAGAAACAGGAAACGATGCGCCATTTGCGGTAACTTCTACACTTTACCCTAAGAATTTCAACTTTGGACCTGGCGGAGTTCGTTTTTCTACAGATAATGATAAAAGTAATTCTGACTTGAAAAGTGAGTTGACAAAAGGAGTAGAGGCTGGTCTTGAGCTTAAATTTTTCAAGAACAGATTAGGAGTTGATTTTTCTTATTACAAAACTAATACAACAAATCAGATTCTGTCTATAGAAACTCCAACACAAACAGGATATACTAGAGCGTGGATCAATGCTGGAAATGTTCAGAACAAAGGATTTGAGGTAACCGTAAATGCAACTCCAATAAAAACTAAAGATTTTTCATGGCAAGCTACGGTGAACTGGTCAACCAATAAAAATGAGGTAATCTCTTTAGGAGGAGCAAGTCAGATTTCATTGGGATCATTCCAAGGAGTAAATTATGTGGCAGAAGTTGGTAAGCCAGTAGGACAGCTAGTAGGTTCTGGATATACTTATTTAAACGGAGAAAAAGTAATTCGTTCAAACGGAAGATACTTGCAAACTGCAGGAGCAGTAATTGGTAATGTGGCTCCAGATTGGATTGGAGGTTTTAATAATGTTTTAACGTACAAAAACATTTCTTTCAATTTCTTGATTGATGTTAAAAAAGGTGGAGATGTTTATTCTCTAGATCAGCAATACGGACATGCAACAGGAATTTACGAAAGTACAGTAAGTAAAAATCATAATGGAGTTCCTCAACGTGAGCCAGTTGCTGATGGCGGTGGAATATTACTAGATGGTGTTAAGCAAGATGGTACGCCAAATAATGTAACAGCAAGTGTAACTGGAACAGACGGATACTTTTTTTACAATGCTATGCCTCAGCAGGAATATGTGTATGATGCATCATATGTAAAGCTGCGCGAAGTTGGTTTGAGCTATAGACTTCCAAAAAGATTTATAGAAAACACATTTATCAGCAATATGGTTTTTGCTGTAAATGGAAGTAATTTATGGATCATTCATAAAAATCTGCCTTATGCAGATCCTGAAGCAGGAGCGTCTTCGGGTAATTTACAGGGCTTTCAAACTGGAGTATTGCCAACAACAAAAGAGTACAGTTTTACTATGAAAGTTCAATTCTAAAAAATAAAGACATGAGAATTATAAAAACAATATTTTTTGCAGGAGCTGTTTTATGTGCAGTGGTGTCATGTGATAACTTAGATGACATGAACAAAAATGAAAAAGCTTATGAAACTGCCCTACCAAGCGCATTGATGACCAATGCGCAGGTTAACTATGCTTACTTTTTAACGAATGCTTCAGTAAATTCAAATAATTTTAGAGCTTACGCACAGCATTGGTCAACAGCAACTTATACAGATGAGGCTAATTATAATCAGGCAAAAAGAAACTTAGGGAGCTCGCATGCAGTAACATTATACAGAGATGTATTGCAAGATTTGACTAATGCACAAAAAGAGATTCAAAATACAAAAGTATTAGGTCCTGTTGAAGAAGCGGTAAAGAAAAATCAGCTTGCTATTTTAGAAATTCAAATTATAATGGCTTATCAGACTCTTGTAGATTTATTTGGGAATGTTGCGTATTCGGAAGCTTTAGATATTAAAAAATTTCCGCTTCCTAAATATGATGATGCGAAAACCATTTATTTTGATTTGGCTGCTCGTTTGGATGTTGCCATTGCAAATTTGAATGATGAAAATGAAAGTTTTGGAAAAGCTGATTTGATTTTTCAAGGTGATGTGTCAAAATGGAAGACTTTAGCCAATAGCGTAAAGCTAAAAATGGGATTGCATCTTGCTGATGTTGATGCTGCAAAAGCAAAAGCAATGGTAGAAAGTGCTTTCAACTCAGGAGTTATGAGTAAAGAAGAAGATACTGCATTGTTTCAATATTTTTCTTCAAATGTAGATATGAATCCGCTATACAATAGTTTAGTAAGTGAGAATCAAATCAACATTGCAGAAATTTTTGTTAATGAGCTAAACGGAAAAGAAGATCCTAGACGTGACTTTTTCTTTGACCCAGAATCAAAAATAGACGGGGAGTATAAAGGTGCACCGTATGCGCAACAAGTTACTTATGCCAATTATACGAGCACGGGAGAAAGGTTAAGAGAAAAAACAAATCCAGGAGTAATATTCGATTATACCGAAACTTGTTTTTTATTGGCAGAAGCGGCAAGCCGAGGCTTTAACGTTGGTGCCGATGCCGCAACATACTACACAAAAGGAATAGAAGCAAGTATGAAATTTTGGGGAGTTGCCAACGCTGATATTCAAACTTACTTAGCACGCCCTGATGTGGCTTTTGCAACAGCAACAGGAACAGACAAGCAGAAAATTGCATACCAACTTTGGATAGCATACTACAATCGTGGTTTTGAGGCGTGGACAGAGTATAGAAGACTAGATTATCCAATACTTGTGGCGCCTCCAACGGCTGTGCAAGAAGCTGATGGTAAAGTTCCGGTTAGAAATATTTATTCTACATCTGATAAGACATTGAATACAGCTAATTATGAAGCAGCTTCAGCTGCAATAGGCGGGGATTTAATGACAACAAAGATTTTTTGGGACAAATTTTAATTTTGAGTTAGTTTAATTTGTTTTTGAGCCAGCACTTTTAAGTGCTGGTTTTTTGTTTTTATAGTATTTGCAAGGGAAGAGTAAGGTTTTTAATATGTTTTTTGAGGTTGGATTTTAATGTATAATTATGAATATTTTTTAATTATGTGTTTTTTTATGGTTAAAAATATGATAATTATGTATTAATTCTGAATAAAATACTATCAGAAAGATAGAAGCTTCCGCGGTAACTTTGATCAATTACTAATGAAAAAAACTAAACAAATGAAATTAAAATTACTAATCTGCTTTCTGATTTTCAGTTCAGTGAAAATTAGCGCACAAGGTTTGCCTTGTCGGACAAGCGAAGAAAATGAAAAAGTGTACCGGAATAATCCACATGCACTTCAAGAGAAAAAAAACTTTGATGTTTTTAGTAAAAATTTTGCGGCACAGCGTAAATCTTCAACGGCAAAAACGGCTGCAGTTACTTACACAATTCCAGTAGTATTTCATATTTATGGGGATGTACAAGGCGGAAAAACGGTGACGTACGAAAAAATTGTCAACCACTTAGTTCAACTTAATGATGATTTTAATGGTCGAAATGCAGATTATCAAACCGTTGAATCTTTTTTTCAAGCGCGACGCGGAACTTTAAATATCGAATTTAAACTCGCTAAAAAAGATCCGAATGGTGGCTGTACGACAGGAGTTGTATTCCATCCTACTAAGAACGGTTACGGAAACGGTGGAGGCTACGATGACCAGATTGCTGCCGACGCTTGGGACAATACAAAATATATGAATGTCTATATACAGAATGATTTGTACAATGACGGCGCTACGAATAATTCAGGTGTGGCTTGGTATCCTAGTTCAGACATGACAGCAAACAATACAGCTCGTGTTGTTTTCAATGGAGCTTATTTATACGATAACTCATATAGTAAAGAATTCTCTGCAACACTAACTCACGAGTTTGGTCATTTCCTTAATCTGATTCATACTTTTGAAGGAGGTTGCACAGGAACTGATGAAGTTGCTGATACTCCTGCGGAAGACGGAAAACATACTTTAGGATGTACTCCAGGAACAAATTGCAGTGGTGATAAAGTAAATTTTGAAAATTACATGGGTTATAATGGAGCGCAAGGCTGTTATAAAATGTATACGCAAGGTCAGATTGATAGAATGTTGGCGGCTTTGGAACATCCTGCAAGAAAATCGTTATGGCAGGCACAAAACTTAATTGATACTGGCGTAAATTCTACAGGAAGCACACTTACTGCATCGGCTGTAGCTTTTAAAGAAGCAGTTATAAATGATGGTTCTTTTGATACTTCATCCATAATCAAACTAAACGGCACCAAAACTTTTGCGGTTTCTTCTGGGACTTTGACAGCAGGCACTCATTTTACACATACTTTCCCAGCAGGAATTACACCTGTACTTACTGTAAATTCCAACAATCAAATTACGGTTACATTAACTGGCAAAGCAACTAATCATGCATTAAGCAATAATGCGTCAGGAGGAATTAGTTTTTTACCTGCAGCTTTTACAGGAGGAACAACTGATTTATCTTGTACCTCTTTGTTTTTCAATTTTAAATTCTCAGATCCATACGGAATCTTTTTTGTAGACATGCCAGATGTGACAGTTTCGTCTGCATTGACATGGAAATATTTTGAAATCGCAAAAGGAGACGATCGTGCATTTGGAGGCTGGCGTTATGCTGCTAATGCCTTAAAAATTGAAACTTATGCAAAAAGACTAGTTTGCGAAACTGGAACAAGAAATATCTCATTATTGAATTCGAATACAGCCGTTGGTCCAACTAGTAATATGACTGCTCCGGGTGCATATCCAAATCAGCTGGATTTAAGAACAGCGAGTTACACAACTTGGGACGGAAAAACAGGTTATGTAGGATTTGATTATTTAATGGATGGTCTTACATGTTATGGATGGTTTAAGGTGAAAGTAAATGCGGATGGTGACGGATATACAATTTTGGAATATGCTTATAATACAAAACCGAACACTCCAATTTACACAGGAATGACCGATAAAACGGCAACAACTTTATCGCCAGAAACATTGTATGAAGCTGAATTAAATGATGGAAGCATAACTTCAACAGCGACAATTGCTTTGAGTACTAATAATGGTACATTTACAAAAAGCAGCGGTACTTTTACAGCAGGAACTGACTATACAATTACAGGTGTGCCAGCTGGTTTAACTGCAGTTTTAACTCTTGAAAGCAATACTAAAACAGTGCTTTCTTTTACAGGAAAAGCAACTGCACACAATACAACAAATGATGCTGTTATTACAGTAACTTTTAAAGATGCAGCAATTACAGGCGGAATAGCTACTTTGGATACTGCTACTAAAACAATCAATTTGAAATTTGATGCGCCTTACGGAGTGTTTTATGTAAACAATCCTGATTATACGGCGAATGCAGCATCGACTTGGCAGTATTTTGATATGGGTATTGGAGACAATACGGAGTATGGAGCATGGCAATATGCTGCGGCGGCTTTAAAAATAGAAACTTACGGAAAAAGACTGGTTTCTGAAGCTGGAACAAGAAATATATCATTCTTATCACAAGGTACTTCTATCGGAGCTTCTAGTAATTTTGCAGCGCCAGGGGCATATCCAAATCAATTAGATTTGAGAACTGCGACCTATACAACTTGGGATAATAAAACGGGATATGTTGGTTTTGAATATACAAGCAGAGGACGTGTTTGCTACGGATGGATGCATGTAAAAGTAGAAGCTGGTGGAGTAGGATATACCGTTTTAGATTATGCTTATAATACAAAACCAAACGAACCAATTCTAGCAGGAGTACAAACAACAAATACAGTATTGGCTCCAACAAATTTAACGGCAACTGTAACTAATTTACAAGCTGTGCTTAACTGGACTAATAATGCAACAAATGCAACAAATGTAATTATTGAAAGAGCAGGTTCAGATGATGTTTATGCAGAAATTGCTACACTAGCTAATACTGTTGCCACATATACTAATACAGGTTTAACTGCTGATGCGACTTATAAATATAGAGCTAGAGCAAAATCAGGTTCTGATTATTCTGCTTATTCTAACGTGGTTACCATAGCAATTCCAGCAGCTCCATTGTGTACCGCACAAGGCGCAAATAGTTACGAATACATAAGTTCTGTAGCAGTAGGAAGTTTTGTAAACGCATCTGGAAAAGAAACAAACGGTTACGCAGATTATACTTCGAAAGTTATCACTCTAAATCCGAATGCAAATACAAGCGTTACTTTAACTCCAGGTTTTAGTGGTTCTGCATATACTGAATATTGGGGAGTTTGGATTGATTACAATAAAAACAATCAGTTTGAAGCATCTGAAAAAGTAATTAATAATATCTCATCAAATAGTGCAGTAACGACAAGTTTTACGCCTCAATCATTTACAGGAACTACCAGAATGAGAGTTGTAATGAAATATAATGCTAATCCGTCTTCAACTTGTGGAAATCTAGGAGATGGTGAAATCGAAGATTATACTGTTCAAGCAGGAACTTCTGTACCGCCAAATCCAGCAACTTTGACAATTCCAGCTAATCTTGAAAATGCGGGTGTTTACTCATCAGGGTTTTACGCTTCTTGGGCAACATCTACAGATGCAGCATCTTATGAAGTGCAATTGAATACTTCTTCAGGATGGACATCTGCTGGAACTTCTACAACATATTATTTATGGATTCCAAAACAAGGAACTCAAACTGTATATGAATTTAGAGTAAGAGCAATAAATGGAACGGCTTTTAGTCAATGGAGTGCTTCTCATACAATTGATTTGCAATCAGGAAGTGCTGGTTTGCCTGGTATAAATACAAATACAGCAAAGGCATTCACAATGTATCCAAACCCAGCTTCAGACGTTGTAAACTTTACTTTTGAAAACATTGATATCAATAAAGTTAAAGTGTCAATTTACAATAGCACAGGCCACTTGGTAGATACGATCCATAATACAACAGTTTATTCTCTTAAATATTTAAATAAAGGAGTTTATATTGTTGTGGCTACAGATGGAAAATTTGTAGAAAAGAAAAAATTATTGGTTGAGTAATAGTTAATTTAGTTAAAATGAAAAGGGCTGTCTATTTGAGACAGCCTCTTTTTTTTCAAAGCTTCGGAGAAGCAAAATATTTATAGAAAAAACCATCGTCAAAGATCAAAAAGCTCCAGAGGAGCGACATATATTTAATAAAAGAAAGAGCCATCTTAAATAACAGCTCTTTTGTGCTTTATTAAATAAAAATTATTTTTAATCTATAATCCAAACGGATTATCAATACTCTGCATAGGTTCAGTAAACCATTTAGGGCCTTCAGTCGTCATATAAAAATGATCTTCATGACGAATACCAAATTGACCTGGCATACAGATCATAGGCTCATTACTAACTACCATTCCTTCTTTCAGGATAGTTTGATTACCTCTTACTAAATAAGGATATTCATGAATATCTAAACCTGTTCCGTGACCCACTCGGTGTGGCAATCCTGGAATTTCGTAATCTCCGCTTAAACCAGCTTCTGCTAAAACTTTACGTGCAGCATCATCTACAGAACCACATGTTACTCCAATTTGAGCGGCATCAAAAGCTGCTTTTTGAGTTGCTTTTTCAAGATTCCAAATTTTTCTATGCTCGTCACTTGGAGTTCCGTACACATAAGTTCTGGTGATATCAGACAAATAACCTTCTAAACGGCATCCAGTATCAATTAAAACCACATCATTGTCAACTAAATTTTGAGGAGAAGTAACTCCGTGAGGATACTGTGAATCTTCTCCGAAAAGAACAATACAGAAATAAGAACCCGATGCAATACCAGCCTTAATATGCGCTCTATGGATAAAATCGACAACTGTACTTACTGGAATTCCTGGATATAAAATACTTGCCGCTGCTTTCTGAACAGTCATCGTTATGTCTTTCGCTTTTTGAATAATAGCGATTTCATTTGCCGATTTATGCATTCTGCATCCCGCAGTTATAGGCTGAGCGTTTACAAAATTGAAATTTGGATTTGCTTTTGAGATTGCGTCAATTAGAAAAAAAGCAGCCGATTCATCCAGCGCAATATTGCCGTCAGTTATATTTTTAATTTTTAGAATATTCCCAAACAATTCAGATGGGCTTTCATGTTCTTCCCAGAAGTTTAGGTTTCCTTCAACTTTCATGAAAGTTTTAAAAGTACCTTCTTCAAATTTCGGAACAATATATTCAACCGTTTCATCTTCGAGAATTATCGCGCCAACCATACGTTCAGACGGATTCCATTTTGTTCCTGTAAAATAATACAGATTTGTTCCAGCATTTACATAAAGCGCTTTGCAATTTTGTTCTTTCATTAAAGCAACCGCTTTTTTAATACGCTGTTTATACTCAGGAAGTCCGATTGGCACAACGCCAAGCGTCATGTTTTGTATTTTTTCTAATTCAATATCTATAGTTGATCCGCCAACTCCAATTGCCATTTTTTTTATTTTTTTAAGTTATTATTTAATGTGGTGCAAACTATAAAACTGATACGAAGTTCAATTTTTCAATAAAATTAAAGGAATATTTTGATTTTGTCATATGTTGATGCGAACTAGATAAAATATTATATTTTAAGGGTAATATAGTATCAGTTTTTGCTTTGTATTGCGCTTACTTTTAAAAACTCAAAATAACAAGATTAAAAATGAATCGAAAATCCTTTATTATTACGCTGTTCTTCCTTTTCCTGAACTTTTTTGCCGTTTCTGCGCAGGAATCTTCACTAAATCTTCAGCAAAAACTAACCGAATTATTTCCAAAAGCCATCATAACGCGAATTGATAATTTAGAAAATTATACCGAATCGTATCAACTAATTTTAGACGAGCCTCTTGATCATAAACACCCAGAAAAAGGGACTTTTCAGCATTATATTTATCTTTCGCATTTAGGTTATGACAGACCAACTGTAATTGAAACTCACGGCTATAATACAGAAAATATTAAGAGCGAAGTAAGCAGTTTGTTGCAAGCCAATCAGGTTGCTGTTGAATATCGTTTTTATGGAAAATCAAGGCCAAATCCAATTCAGTGGGAATATTTAACCAATGATCAGGCGATTGAAGATTATCATAACATTGTTACTAAACTGAAAAAAATATATTCAGGTAAATGGATTTCTACCGGAATTAGTAAAGGAGGAGAAACATCCTTAATTTATAAGTCTATATATCCAAATGATGTTGATGTGGCAATGCCGTATGTAGCACCGCTAATTAATACCTGCGAAGATCCGAGAACTATAACTCACACAAGAACAATTGGAACGGAAGAATGCAGAACAAAAATAACAGTTTTTCAAAGAGCTGTTTTGCAAAATAGAGAAGCTGTTTTAGAGGTTTTTAAAGAATATTCAGCTGAGAAAAAGATGCAATTTACAGAAGTTCCTTTCGCGGAAGCGTTGGAATATGCTGTTTTAGAATTTCCTTTTTCTTTTTGGCAGTGGGGAGGAAAATGCAATGAAATTCCGCCAGTAAACGCCTCGGCAAAAGAGCTTTTCGATTATTTGAATAAAATTGTTGGAGTAGGTACTTACAATGATAAAATGTCGTTCGTGTATTTGCCTTCTTATTATCAGCATTTGAGCGAATTAGGCTATTATGGTTTCGATCTTGAGCCTGTTGCAGATTTGTTAACTATTGTAAAAAGCAGCTCTAATGCACGATTTGCACCGAAAGATGTTGTAATTAAATACAATCCAAAATACATTAAAAAAGTGCGTAAATATGTTGAGAGTAAAGGGGATAAGATTTTATATATCTACGGAGGTTATGACACTTGGTTCTCATGTTCCCCAACACCTAAGCCAGGTGTTGATGCATTAAAAATGGTACTTCCGCAAGGAAGCCATTCAACCAGGGTCAAGCATTTTTCTGTAGATGATCAGAAATTAATTATGGATACATTGGCAAAGTGGCTTAATTAAAAAGCAGCAGATAAAATATTAAATAACTAATTGCGTTTATGCTTCTAATAATTTCTGTTAAGTGAGTTTTACTGGACAGAAATTATTTTTTTAATAAAATAAAATAGGCCGTGGCTAAAAACGGATAATATTAACACTAGACATAGCATTTCAACATTAAATCAGGTATTTTAATCGAATATTAACATATAATATTGTTGTTTTCAGATATTTATAATATCTTTAACTTATGATATGGGAATTGTATAAGATTTGTGTATAATTTTGCAACAGAAAATTTATCAATGACCCCAAGTCATAACTATTAACTTAACATTTTGCCGGATATGAGAGTATTTTTATTGGCACTGCTTTTTTCCTTAAGTTCGTTTGCCTCATTAAGTATGAGGGACGAAGATGAAATTTTAGACGAAATCGAATTTGCAAGACTCACAGAGCATGTAAATGAGATTAAGGCTTTTACGGCGTCAAATCACAAGTATAGCAACAAAATTGCTTTTCTTGTAGATATGAAAATTAAATCAGGAAGAAATCGTTTTTTTGTTTACGATTTAGAGAATAATCAAATTCTTGATCAGGGTTTGGTTGCACATGGAAAAGGTTCAGAAACTGGAATAAAAGGTGATATTTTACAATTTAGTAATGCTCCAGAATCTAATTGCACTTCATTAGGAAGATATTCGGTAGAAAAGCCATATAAAGGAATATTCGGAAAAGCTTTCAGACTTGCTGGATTGGACGAATCAAATAATAATGCCATGAAACGTGCCATTGTATTACATTCATACAAAGAGGTTCCGTCTGACGAAAAAGAATACTATATCATCAACAGCCACGGTTGTCCAATGGTTAATCAAGAATTTTTAGGCAGACTTTCAAAATATATAGAAAGTACAAATTCTAAAATTTTATTGTCTGTTTATTATTAAATAGTAAGACCAAAATATAAATATAAAAGAGAGCTTCGGTTCTCTTTTTTTATATCAATAAATCAGATTTTTTTATTTTTTGTTTACTCCAAATGATAACCGTATTCTAAAAGAAAAGCCTGTTTTAGCAATAAATTAGGATAAACTTAACTTGTGTGATAAAACTTCTAAAAGATACAAGTTGTAAATTAGTAGAATAGTAATCTAAAAGTTTATTTTATGAAAGCAGTACGTTTTTTTGGGCACAAAGATGTCCGTGTAGTTAATGATATAGAAAAACCTGTTCCTAAAGGTGATGAAGTGTTATTAAGGATTGGCGGCGCTGGTGTCTGCCACTCAGACCTGCATATTATAGATGAAGGAACAGTGGTTGGAACAGTTTTTACATTAGGACATGAAAATGCTGGATGGATCGAAGAAATTGGCGAGAATGTCGAAGGGTATAAAAAAGGAGACGCAGTTCTTGTATACGGTCCTTGGGGTTGTGGACATTGCAAACCTTGCCAGCAGTCCAAAGAAAATTATTGTGATCATCAATCTGAACAAGCATACGGTGGCGGATTAGGTTTAGATGGCGGTATGGCCGACTATATGCTGGTGCCGTCTTCTAGACTTTTAGTGCCAATATATGATTTAGATCCTGTTATTGCAGCTCCATTGACAGATGCGGCACTTACACCTTATTCTGCGATAAAACGTTCGCTTCCTAAATTAATGGCTGACGAATATGTGGTAGTAATTGGTGTTGGCGGATTAGGCCATGTTGCTTTACAAATATTAAGAGAAATAAGCGGAGCTGAAATTATTGCTTGTGATGTGACAGAAGATAAATTGGCTTTTGCAAAAGAATTGGGTGCAGCTTATGTAATTAATTCTAAAGACGCCGATGCTGCAGAACAAATTCAGAAAATTACTGGAATCAAAAAAGCAAAAGTAGTTCTAGATTTTGTTGGAGCAACTTCTACAATAGACTTAGGAACAAAAGTAGTCAGCCTTGATGGAGATCTTACCATTGTTGGTCTTGGAGGAGGACATTATCAATATAGCATGAACGGATTGCCTTTTGGCGTAAGCATGACCAATCCGTATTGGGGATCAAGAACAGAACTGATGGAAGTGGTTGGTTTGGCAAGACAAAAGAAAATTCATATCGAAATCGAAAAACATAAACTTGATGATGCTAATGAAGTTTATGATAGAATGAGACAAGGAAAAATAAAAGGCAGAGCTGTCTTGATACCTTAAAATTCAAAAGCAAATAAATCCGTTGTAAAAGACGGATTTTTTGTTTGTTATAATAATAGTTTAAAGATTGAAAAATATCAATATATTTGCGCAATCAAATCAAGCAAATGAAAAATAGCATTAACATCGCTTCAATTATTATCACAATTATCATTCGATAGTAGTGAAGGGGTGTTATATAAATAAGTAAAATATACAATTTAGAAAACCTCCCTTTTACGGGAGGTTTTTTTGTTTATAGCAATATGAAAAAATCAATTCAGAATAGCATTATTATTTCAAGTATCATTATTCGTATCACATGACGAGTCAGGATTCTATTGTCTATTCATAAAAGCCTTTCTCAGTCAAATGTGAAAGGCTTTTTTCTTTCTCCCATAACTCATAAAAAAGCACAAATAAAAAACACAATGAAAAACGAATTTACTCTAACTATTTACTCCGAAGACCAGATCAGATTAATAAGCAAATTATCTAGCATGTTTTTAAGAAAACAAATCCAGATTTTGAGCCTTAATATGTCTATTTGCGAAATTGAAAATATGTACAGACATACTATTGTAGTAAATGAAACTTTAGATACAGTCATTAATATAACTGCGCAAATTGAGAAAATTATCGAAGTTTATAAATGTTATTACTCGTTTAATAAGGATATTGTATTTATACAAGTTGCATTATTTAAAATCCCAACATCCATATTTGCGATAGAGATGAATATGGAAGTTATGCTTCGCGAAAGCGATCTTAAAATTTTAGAAATTCAAAGAGAGTATACCATATTGCAGGGCACAGGAACAGATGATGAAATAGTTTGTTTAACTGAGAAATTAAAGTCATTTGGTTTGATTGAATTTGTAAAAAGTTCGAGAATTGCGCTTACAAAATCTAATGAAGGTTTTTGCTTAGAATTTTAAAGAATATAGAAGAACTATTGTTGTTTGTTTCTGCTTTTTCTGATGGAAACGTTTTGTATATCTTCAATATTTCTTATTTTTAATGGTCATTACTAAAGCAGATAGAGTATGATTTCAGGTACAAAACGATTATTGCTTTTTTTCTTGTTGATTTTGGTTTTGTTGTTAAAACCCAGCATAACAGAAGCACAGCTTTTAGGCGGAGCAAAGACTACAACAGAAGAACCAGTTAAGATTCCAGATGATTCACTCGGAAGAAGAACACCTCAAGGAACAGTCAACGGATTCATTAAAGCACTTGGTGATCAGAACTATCTGCGTGCAAGTCAGTATCTTGTTCTGAGTAAACGTTCCTATCGTAAAACATCTGAAAGAATACAAATAGCAAAGACTTTTCAGCAACTCTTGGATCAGGGAGGAAATTTTTCGCCATCATCTATTCTAAGTAATAAAGAATTAGGACGTTTAGATGATAATCTGACAACAGGTATAGATTTGGTTGGAAATATATCCACAGATAAAATAAATATACAGCTTTATTTAGAAAATCAATCAGATGACAGCGAACCAGCATTATGGCTTTTTTCTGCAGAAACAGTAGAAGCAATTCGTGGAGCAGATCTTAGTGGAGAAAAAACTTTTTTAGATAGAGTTTTACCCAAATTTCTAAAAGATAGAAAATTAGGAAATGTACCAATTGGACACTGGGGAGTAGTGGTGGTCATGGCAGTGGTTACTTATTTATTATCAAGACTTCTTATTTACGTACTTATTTTTCTTATTCAAAAAATATGGAAGAAAGCAGATACTGAAAAAGGAACAGCAATTATAGATGCATTTACACTACCGGTTCAGATGTATATGACAGTGATTTTATTCGTGGCACTTACGCAACGAATGGGAATTTCGATAATAGTACGTCAGCGATTTAGCATCATAATAATCACAATCGGAATTGTAGCCTTTTTGATCCTGCTTTGGAGAATGACCGATTTTGTAAGTATGTATACTCGAAGCAGAATGAATAATCGAGGACGTGCTTCTGCAGTATCTGCGGTTTTGTTTTTGAGCCGTACGATGAAAGCTGCAATCGTTGTTATCGGAATCATTGCCTTATTAGGAATTATTGGTGTAGACGTTACAGCCGGACTTGCAGCATTAGGAATCGGGGGGATTGCATTGGCTCTTGGAGCACAAAAAACGATAGAAAACTTTGTGGGAAGTGTAAGCCTTATTGCCGATCAGCCATTACGTGTTGGCGATTACTGCCGAGTTGATGATATAAAAGGGACAGTAGAAGCCATTGGTATGCGTTCTACAACACTTCGTACTGCAGCTCGTACTATTGTGACGATTCCGAACGGACAGTTATCTGCTAGTAAAATAGAAAATTATGCACATCGCGACCGTTTTATATTCAATCCGATTTTTGGTTTTAGAATGGAAACCACTCCGGACCAAATGCGTTATCTTCTTGTAGAACTAAGATCTTTGCTGTATGCGCACCCTGCCATTATAAATACGCCTCCAATTGTACGTTTTACAGGTATTACTGCTGATGCTTTAAAAGTCGAAATCACAGCTTATATCGAAGCTATAAATCTTGAAACATCACAAGAAGTTCAGGAAGATCTTTTGTTGAGAATGATGGATATTATAGAAAGAAGCGGAACATCATTGGCTTATCCATCGCAAACATTATATATGGCGCGTGATACTCCTTTTTCCAAAGAAAAAGCAGATGAAATCTCTGAAACAGTTAAAAAGTGGAAGGAAAACAGTGAATTACAACTTCCGAAATTTGATCCAAAACGAGTGGAAGAATTGAAAGGAACCATAAAATATCCTGACGAAGGCAGTTTTAATCCTGAAGATGAGGAAACTTTATTATAAATGAAACGAGCTTCAAATTTTTTGAAGCTCGTTTCATTTTATAAAAGATATAAATTAGCTTTTAGGTTTTCTGACAATTTCCATATTTCCGTCATTTTGTTTTACAATTTTCCAATCAGGATTTAGTTCTATTTCGTAAAATTCGTTTGTGATTTTTTGATCTTCAATTTTAAAAGGAACCGGAAAAACAAAATAAGTTTTTCCATCTTTATCATAACTTAAAATACCAGCTTTACCCAATTGATTTTTACCATCGATCGTGGTGAAATTTCCAAAGTTGTTTCCCGATTTATCACGGCCTTTAATACTCGAATACACAATTCCGTTATCCTTTAAAGTTAGGGTGCCATTCATATTAAAAGTGCGCCCATAATGGTCTATATCAGCAAGTGCAACTTTAAGAGTTGGTTTGTTAATTAGTAAATCAGTATAATAAGAGATTAGCTTTTTTTGTTCTTCTGCTTGGGTAATTTCCTGTTTGTTTATTTTATCAAAATTGTTTCTGGATTTGGCTAATTCTAGTCGCTTATTTGTGATAGTTAATTTTGATTTTAAAATCATAACTTCATAAATATCATTGAAATTATATATTTTATCTAAACTATTTCTCCAAGTAATATTCAAATAATCAAAAAGCAATCCGTAAGCTGGTCCTGTGGCATAAGGAAAAGGCCTGGTATACGTTTTTGCTTCTTCTCGCTGGTTAATTTCTTCAATTGCTTTTTCATATTTATTGTCATAAGAAGACAAAACAAAACCTGTGTAATTTGCCAAACCTTCCAAAGTTTCTATTTCCAGTTCATCATTCAAATATTTTGAATATTGCTGTTGTCTTTCTTTTCTAAATATTACAGCATCTTTCAAATAATTTTTGATCTCATCTATTTTTCTTTTTTCGATAATCGCTTTCAAAGCATTTTTTAATGCCTGATATTCTAATCGCAATAAAATACGAGCATTGGTTTCGTCAAGATATTCAATTGGATTTCCGTTAAACTTTCGGGATTTCATTTGCAGTAAATGGAACAATTCATGAATGATTGTAGCACTTTTATCATCCAGATAATTATTCAGAACCGTAGCATATTCTTTACCTTCATATTTCTGTGTGGTATTAACAAAAACAAGCGAATTAGGTTCCATAATTTTAGAATACAAAATTCCATTATCCGTTTTGCTATTAGGTAATTTTACCAAACTGTAGATTGAATTGTCAAAGTCAATTATAATGATGCTGTCGTTCCAGATGGGTTTTCCCCAAAGTTTTTCGTTATCTTTTTCTAAAAGTGCTTTTGCTTCTATAAGCTTTTCTTGAATGTTTTGCCTGTTTTTAAAAGCTTTATCTGCTTCTTGCGCTGTAACAAATTGCAAGATTGTAGAGAAGATTAACAATAAAAGATTCTTTTTCATTTCCGATTGATTTAAGATTTCGGAAACAAAATTAGATCGCGGAATTTGGAAAATTAGTTACGAAGAGGCTGAGATTGGGACTAATCCCAAGGATGATTTTTCAATTTAGCTGTCAATTCATGACGGTTTGCTACATCCAATTTCGCATAAAGATTTCGAATATGGGTTTTTACCGTACTTAGCGAGATAAAAAGTTCATCGGCAATTTCTTTGTTCGATTTATCTTCTAAAATCAATTTGGTAATTTTTTCTTCCTGATTGGTCAATGCCAGACTTGAAGTTCCTTGTATCGCTTTTTTAGGTTTAAAAGCTTTTAATTTTCTGAATTGATAAATAGAAATAAAAGTCAAAATCAAAACTAGTGTACCCAAGGTATAATTCAACTTTTTCTGAAAGGCATATTTTTGCTGTAAAATGACATTGGAAATTTTTGAAATTTCATCTTGATATTGGAGATAATAAGAGGTTTCTCCATAGTAATTTTTCAATGTGTTTGAAACTGCATCATAAAACGGCTCATTTTTTTCAAAATCGTTTTTTAGATTAAAATCATTTCGTTTAATATCCGAAAATGCTAAAAGTTTTAACAAAGGGTGCTTAAGGTTCTTTTCGCTATATGCTTTCACTTTTTCAGCAAAATCATTTGCGGCCTGTTGCTGTGCTTCCTTGTTTTTGATTTGAGCATTATTTTTCTCTAAACTCTCTTCAAAAGACTTTAGTTTTCTCCATTCTTTATCTGCCAAATTACTGTTTTTGGATTCGCTAAACCAATTGTTACCAGATTTAGAGAAATAAATTGTATCTCTATTAGAAAATATAAAATTGTAATAATTGCTCTTCTCGTTATCACTAACCAATTGCAATCCTTTTATTGTATTAATATTGGAATGAATGCGGTAAAGTTTGTCTTTTTCAGACAAGAGCTGTCCTTTAAATTCAAAATAACCTGAGCTATCGGTCTGAGTCGAAAAAAGAATCTGATTTTCGGTAATCATAGTTTCCTCGTCGTATTTCAGCAGACTCAAATAGATGATTTTGTTTTTTTGTTCTGCATCAATATAACCCGAAATCTTATACTGTCCGTAGCAAGTCGGAATCGTAAAAAGAATAAAGATTGTCAAAAATAAAACTCTGAATGTTCTTTCTTTTAGCATTTTAAATCAGGTAATAGAAAAGCTTATGAATGATTAAAAATACAAAAAAAGAATCCAATTCAAGTTGTCGGTTTTAAAATTGGATTCTTTAGTTTTCTATAGTGATTGTCTTTCAAGAGCCTTCAGTATAAGACTCATTCCATAAAGAATTGGGTTTTAAGTACACTTTGTTTTCCTGAAAGTCCAAAATGGTATTAAATCTTTTTAAAACTTCGTTGCCAAGAATATGGGTTTTGAATTGAGCCGGATTACCTGTCGCTAGCAATTGTACTGGCACATCATTTAAACATAAATCGCCTAAATAAAATTTTTCGTTTTTTACCGTTATAACCGGAATTTCTTCTCCTTGTCCGTTCTTTAAAATAACTTTTTTGATAACAGGTAAACTTTCTTTTGGATATTGCTGTTCCCTCATGATTTGCTGATCGAGCATTACGGTACGCTGATAGCCATTATCAAAAAGAAAACGTCCTTTATAAGCAGTATTGTTTATTTGAAGATTTCCTTGAATACAAAATAGAGTACGAGTAAATTCCATATCAAGTTTCGTGTACTCTTTGTTTCGTTTTGATAGTTTAGAATGAATTATAAAGATCTTTTTATCATAATCGATTTCTACTATTTTTCCATCAAATAAATTCCATCCAAAACGGCCCACAGTTCCTTGTCCAGATAATTCGACAGGAAAAATCTCCTGATTTTTCCAGATTTGATTGCCTAGTTTAAAACTATGACCTTTTAAACTATTTAATTTTAGCTGATTGAGTATTTCATTTGTTAAAAGAAAATCACTAGTTCCTGAATCAAATTTTAAGTCAAGAGTTTCTTTATCGTCTAATTTTACTTTAAAAATGATATTGTTATACTCTGAAAGCACAAATGGAATTGTATCGTGAATCTCAGGTTTAAGTTTTGAAAAGTTTTTTAAAGGCGGACATTCAACGCGTGTAAAACAAGTATCGGTATTGTTTAAAAGAACTGTAAAATCAAACTTTTTTCCAGGTTTTAATTTTATGCTGATAGAATCTTCATTAGTATAAAAAGCAACAATTTTCTCTTTCGGACTTTTATTTGTAACGTATAAATCTGGTTTCGCTTTTGGATCTAAATACCATTTTGTTTTTTCTTCATTGCCTTCTTTGATATAGCAGATTTTTGAAGAAGCTTTGAGTACAGGATTTTTTACTTGAGCCTGACAAACGGCTACGGCAGCAAGCATAAAAACAAGATATATCTTCATTATTTATATTTTAAATTTTACGGATTAAAGCTGAGGCGGAAGCAGATTATCTAAATCTGAAAGGCGGTAGAACTTAAGATCATTCAATTTCATGTATTTACAAATGAATTCTAAGGTTTCTATTTTGGTCTGATAATTTTCAGTTATTTCCTTAACTGGTTTATGGCCACATAAAATTAGGATCTTATTATTCTTTTTGGCAAAATCTAATAATTCAAGCAAATAAGGAATGCTGAAATGAACGTGACTGTTGTCAATATCAAATGCAAATACAATTTTAGAATTATTAAAATAGCTATCCTGTTTTTCTGGAATTTCGCCTCCAAATGCTCTTCCTCTTATGATTTTGAATAAAGGAGATAAAGCCTGATCTAAAGAATCTGATCGTTCTCCGTATGGATACGCAAAAGAAGTAACGTTGAAAGCTTTCTTTTTCATGGAAATAATCATAGGATCAATTTCTTGCTTCATGTATTCCTTAACACTATATTTTTGGGTAAACTTAACTGCATTGTAATGATGATAGCCGTGTCCAGCTATCTCATGACCATATTTTTGCATTTCTAAAAGTGTTTTAATTTCTGGAGCTCCAATAGAATCAATTCGGCAGACATTAAATGTGGCTTTCCAAGAATATTTTCGCAAAGCTTGATCTGCTTCAGACCATTCGTCGACATAAGCATCATCAAAAGATAAAATGACACCGGCTTTATATGCTGGTTTTGTGACAGGTTTCGGTTTTTTATTTTCACATGAAAATAAGGATAAGAGCAATAAAAATAATACCGTTTTTGTAAAAAGTATTCTCATTGATTTCATATTTCTAGTGAATTAACTTGGAATGTAATCTATATCAAATATAAAGAATATTCTGAATAACCGTTCATGGCTTTTCCAAACAACTACAAAAAAAACAGAGAGATGAAGTGTATAAAGAAGTCGTTTTTATTAAATTTAATATTAAACATTCGATAGAAAAATGAAAGCAATAAACATCAAGAGGATTTACAATCACAAGGAAAATGACGGCACGTATCATATACTGATAGATCGTTTATGGCCGCGCGGAATAAAGAAGACGGATTTATCAATTGATGAATGGAACAAAGAAATTGCGCCTTCGCCTCAATTGCGTTTGTGGTTTGATCATAAAAAAGAGCGTTTTGAAGAATTTTCTAAATTATATATCGAAGAGTTAAAATCAAAAAAAGAAGAAGTGGAGCGTCTAAGAAAGATTGCTGAGAAACAGTCATTGACTTTATTGTATGGAGCAAAAGATCTAGAAATAAATCATGCCGTCGTACTAAAAGAGTTTTTATTAAATGTTTAAAAGTTATCTTCTAAAAAATGCTACTCGTTTTTCAAATCTTCCATGATGGCTGATCGAAATATCCTGAAGCGTATTGTCAGTTTTTAAGTATGGAATTCCGTTTTCGTCTTTTATAATTTCTTTATTTTCAACTTCAATTACATTATTGATGTTTTTTGGATCATCCACTGCGATCGTATGAATACTTTCTAAAGAAAATATAGTTTTAGAATAATATACATTTTCATTGCAACTGACTTTTCCAAAAGCCAAATTAGCGTTTAAAGAATCCAATAAACAAGAAAGCTTTTTGGGGCTGAATTCTCTTATTTTGGTTTGGCGGTTGTAAATTTTATAAGCCGCCTCTTTCATGCTCCATAAAAGCCATACCATAATTTCAGGGTTGTCAAAATCTTTAATATACCGCTGTTCTTCGACAGTAAAAAGCTTCTCTATAAAACCTTTGCGCTGCCAACGGCTTTCTATGCGTGACTGCGCAAGATCTATAATGTCGTTTCCAATCATTTTTCGGCTAGTTTAGTTTCGATGATTTCAACAGCAGTTTTTACATCAAGCATGCGTTCCATATCGGCATTGTCGATTACAACATCAAAGTTTTCTTCAATGTCTAGTACAATATCAACCAGATTGGCCGAATTGATATTCAGATCTTTAATAAAATCTGTTTCTTCGGTAAGGTTTTCAAATGCTTCTGTGTTAGTTGCAAAAGGCTTAATAATTACTCTTAATCTTGCGATAAGTTCTTGTCTGTCCATGTTAGTTTTCAAATTTTTTAAATAATATACATGCATTTACATCGCCAAAACCAAAACTGGCTTTTGCAATTATTTTTGGGTTGAATTTAATAGTTTCTAAAAGCACTTTTGAAGGATCAATTAGCGCCACAATTTCAGAATGAAGATCAGAACAGTTTATATTTCCAAACAAAAATCCTTCGTGAAGTTGCAATACCGAAGCAACACTTTCGATACTTCCAGAAGCACTTAAACAATGGCCCGTTAAGCTTTTTAAAGAATTAATATACGGAAAATCAGCACCATTTCTCTCCAATGCTTTTGTCCAATTTTCAATTTCAAGACTGTCTTTTGTTGTAGCTGTCAAATGCCCATTTATGGCATCAATTTCATTTGGATTAATTCCTGTATTTTCAATAGCCGTTTTAATGCATCTTTGCACTGCTGCGCTATTGGGAGCCGTCATAGTCCCGCCGTCTCTTTGTCCGCCTGAATTGACATTTCCACCTAATATTTCGGCATAAATTACAGCTCCACGTTCTAAAGCTGTTTCCAAGTCTTCAATAACAAAAGCACCAGCACCGCTACCAGGAACGAATCCTGCTGCTGAAGCGCTCATTGGTCTTGAGCCTTCTTCTGGTTTGTCATTAAATTTTGAGGAACAAACACGAAGAGCATCAAAACCTCCCCAAATATAAGGTCCGCTATCAGAAGTACTGCCTGCAAGAATTCGTTTTGCTTGTCCAGATTGTATTCGGTCATAAGCCATCAAAATAGCTTCGGCTCCAGTTGTACAAGCCGAAGAATTGGTTGTAACTTGATTTCCCAATCCGATTTTACCTCCAAGATAGGCGCTCACTCCGCTGTTCATGGTTTGTGCAACAACAGTACTTCCTAATCTTCGGACTTGCAGTTCATCAATTTTATAAATGCTTTCGCGAAATTTATCTATTCCAGAAGTGCCAGCTCCAAAAATGGCGCCACTGTCCCAATCTGGATTTTCATTAAATGGCAATCCTGCATTATGCCAAGCTTCTAAACCCGCAATAACGCCATATAAAATTCCTGTACTATTAAATCCGCGAAGCTCGAGTTCTGTAAAATACTGCAATTTCATTTCCTCAGATATTTGAGGCTGACCCGCGATCTGACAAGAAAATTGCAATTCTTCCAACTGAGCATCATGTCGAATACCCGAAATGCTATTTTGCAGTGCATGGCTAAATGCAGGAATTCCGACACCATTTGGAGCTGTTACTCCAAGACCAGTTATTACAATTCGTTTTTTCATAATCTTTTAGTTATCATTCCTGCTAATACGCCTCTGCAAACTTCTTGTCCAGCTTCATTTTTCATTACGGCATTGCATTTTAATTTTCCAAAACGAAAGAACAATTTCTCAGAAGTTACCGTCACTTTTTCATTTGGGTAAACTGGTTTTAAAAATTCCATATCTGCAGAAGTAAAAGCGATTACGGTGTTTTCTCCTAATTCATTTCCTAAAAGAAATATTCCCAAACAAACCATTCCAATCTGAGCCATCGTTTCGGTCAAAATTACACCTGGAGTTACAGGATTATCTTTAAAATGTCCTTTGTAAAAGTCAAGATTTTCTTTGAAGGTATAAGTTCCTGTGATACCTTTTTCGTCAGCATGGAGCAATTCATCAACAAACAAAAAAGGTTCGCTGTACGGAAGTTGGGCTATTATTTCATTTAATTTCATAAACTTTCAAATTACCATTGCAATAAAACTCTTTGTGCCGAAAATCCAGGGCCAAAACTTAGCATTAAACCTTTTTCTCCTTTTTTCGGATTTCGGTTCATTATATTTTCTAAAACGTATAAAACGGTAGCACTTGACATGTTGCCATATTCTCGGAGAACTTCTTTTGTATCATCAATATTCTTTTCCAATCCCGCAAAAAGCGATTCGACAGTTGTGACGATTTTCTTTCCACCCGGATGAAATATCATATGATCAATATCTTTTATTTCAAGATTATTCTGTTTTAAAAACGGATGGATAATATCTTCAAAATGCGAAGCAATCGTATCAGGAACTTCAATATCGAGAACCATTTGCAAGCCGCCATTAGTGAGTTTGAAACCCATCATATGTTCTGCATCGTAAAAATGATACATCTGCTCATCGAGAATTTCAGGGCCAGTATCTCCTTCTTTTGATGATAATAAACAGCAGGCAGCGCCATCGCCAAAAATAGCTGCGCTGACGATATTTGGCATTGAGAAATCATTCAGCTGAAAAGTTGCCGTCGGCGATTCTACGGCTATTACAGCTGCACGTTTTCCTGGATTTGATTTGAGGAAATTCTTTGCGTAAATGATTCCAGAGATTCCCGCGGCGCAACCCATTTCGGTTACAGGAAGACGAACGATGTCCTGTCTCAATTTCATTTTATTAATTAGATAAGCGTCAAGCGAAGGAATCATAATTCCAGTACAGCTTACGGTGATAATGTAATCTAAACTCTGCGGATCCCAGCCTGTTTTTTCTAATGCTTTTTCTAAAACCTGATATCCTAAAACAATCATTTCACGACTGTAAATATCATTTTTTTCTTCGAATGAAGTAGCGGTAAAAACCTCTGAAGGTTCCATGATGGAATAACGTTTGTCAACAGAAGCACCTTCGAATATCTTTTTTACTTTTTTGATAAAACGTTCTTCCTGACCTTCAAGCCATACATCGACAAGCGGAAGTATTTCTTCTGTGGTTCTTGAATATTGCGGAAGCTGCTTAACAGCTGTAATTATCTTTACACTCATATTTTTGTAATTATCCACTGGTAGCGAAATGCCCATTTCCAGTTTATGGAATAGTTTTTTAAGTTTAATTTTTGCGACAAGTTCTCTAATTCCTTTTTTTTGAACCCTTTCAAAATCGAAATCAATCCGTCGTTTCGAGACATATTGTTGAGATTAAAAACAAAACCAATCAGTTCGAATAATCGGTAAGCCAATTTGCTTCTATGAAGATCATTTACAACAATGCCTATTGAAGCATTTTTGTTTAAAGTATTCATGACATCGGCTATTTGATTGCTTGTAAAATGATGCAGTGTAAGCGTGCATAAGACAATATCGTATTTTAGCTGATTGAATTCTTCACTAAAAATATCCATACATAGATATTTAATGTTTGAAAAATCTTTAGATAGTTTTCGGGCATAATCAATCGTAAAAGCATTTGCATCAATACCAATTAATTTAAAATTTAGATTTTGTTTTTTGCCATATTTAGCAAGCATTCTTAACATATCTCCGTTACCGCAACCTATGTCTGCAACGGTAATCGTTTTGGAAGTATCAGCCTTTTTTAAAAGCTCTTTAATGCCGTGAAGCGTGAGTTTGTTTCCGCCAAGCAATTGATTAATAGAAGCAATTTGATCTAAAGCACCAATAAGTTCTTCGCCTTCAAGCGAAAAATCGTCCATTATTTCAATTTCTTCGGTTCTATATTTGGTGTTTACACTCATTTATTCAACTGTTACGGGGCGTCCATGTGTTTGTTTTACAATAAGAGAAAGCAATGACGGAACTGAAGCGGCTACAGTTGTCATTGCGTGTGTAAAATTTTTATAGGTCAGCGCTTTGGCTAATATTCGTCCAAAGAATAATCTTTTACTAAAATGCTTTTTCCATTCCTGAATATACTTTTTCTCCAATTCATTTCTGGATTCTATTTTTCCATAATAGAAATCCAATACCAATTCGGAAGCTATTTTGGCACTATGAATGGCCATTGCCATGCCGTTGCCACACATTGGGTGAATTAATCCTGCAGTATCTCCAATCATTAAAAGATGGTTTTCTACAGGTTCTTTTCTGTCAAATGAAATTTGGCTTATGGTTAAAGGTTTTTCAAATAAGGAAGTGCTGTTTTCAAAAACAGCTTTTAGCTTTTTATTTTTATAAAGTACTGATTTCTGATACTCTTCAATATTTTTATATTTTTTAAAAGTTTCAAAATCGGCTAGATAACAAATATTTACAATGTCGTTTTCTACTTTTGAAACACCGCAATAACCGCCTTGAAAATTGTATAAAGCGACAAGTTTTTCATCAAAATTTCCAGAATAATGTCCTTTAACGGCTAACCATGGTGATTTCTTAGAAATAAAATCTCTTTCCAAAACCTGATCAATATTAGATCTTTTGCCATAAGCGCCCAGAACTATTTTTGCAGAAAGCGTTTCTTCGGAAGTTGTTATAGTAAAAATGTCGTTTTCAAAAGAAATATTGGTAACTGTTTCTGCTATAATCGAACAGCCGTTTTCTGCTGCTTTTTGAAATAGAAAATGATCCAATTCGTAACGGCTGATTCCGAAACCGCCCAACGGAAGTTTTGTTTTTGCCGTTTTACCGTTTTGAGCTGTAAATTCAAAATTAGAAATGCTTGTGGGATGCAGTTTTGAAACATCAACACCAAGCCATAGCAAGTACGGAAGAATTTCATTTGAAATATATTCTCCGCAGACTTTATGTTTTGGATAGGTGTTTTTTTCGATAAGAACAACCTTCAATCCTTTTTTGGATAAGTGTAAAGCGCCTGCAAGACCTGCAAGACCGCCTCCAATAATAAGTACATCGGGATTTGTTCTCATACTACCAATTTAGTCATAATTCTTACACGAACTTTACTTAATTTGATAATAAATTAACAAAATTTCAACCTTTGTCTTAAAAGATAAAGATCGTTTTTATTAGGGAAAAAGAGAATAAGAAATTCATTTAAAAGATAATCTTTATTTTTGCCGAAAATTAGCAGCATTTACCAATGACAATACAAGATTTAGTAGGCACCTTTTCTGTTTCGGGAAGCAATCAGGACGACAGTAATGACATTACATACAAAGGTGTTTTGACTTTAACGTTGGATAAAAATAACAGAATTAAAGCAAATTGGGTTATCAACTCGCATCAGCAAAAAGGAACAGGCTTTTTTAAAGATAATATTCTGGTAATTAATTTTAATTATAAAGGAGACGACAATAAAATTTATAAAGGTGTTGTAGTTTACAAATGTATCACTAAAGATGTTTTAGACGGATTCTGGTCTGAGAAACATGGAAATCCGCTTTATCTTGGTAGTGAACATTGTTTGAGAGTTGAAACTACGGAAAGATTAAATTAGAATAGAAACAGCGCAAAACTTAAAATGTTTGCGCTGTTTTTTTTTGCCACAGATTAAAGGATTTTCACTGATTTAAATCTGCATAATCTGCATAATCTGCGTGAAAAAATTATTCTCTTAGGTTTTGCAGAAACTATCTCAATTGCCTGCAGAATTAAGTTAAGCTGGATTTGCAACAGTTTTAAATTTTTTGTTGTAAAGAATAATAAAACCAACCCATATTAATAGTAAAATTGCAATTAAAGTAAGTTCTGTTTCATGCAAGCCATCGCGGAAGAAATTGTTTAGCGAATGTACTCCTGCCACAGCCAGTAATGATCCTGTAGAAGAATATACTTTTCCTATTCCCCAAGTTCCGAAGAAAATGATTCCAAGGAAAATCATGTTGCTTAGCGTGGTTTCTAAATTTAAATGCCAAGCAAACCAAAGGACAGTAATAATTAATATAGAAGTAAATTTAGGAAGCGATTTTAATTGTTCTTGTAAAAATCCTCGCCAGCCGATTTCTTCCAAAAGTCCGTAGGTTAAAACAGTAAACATTAATAAAATTGGGAATTTGCCAATAGTTACATAATAAACGCCAGCAATTAAAACGGCAGGAAGCAACCAATATACGGCAAAAGGAACAATTGCGTTTTTGTATATTCCTTTTAATGACATCGGGTTATGAAGCGAGAATATTTTTATTGCCGCTAAAGCTCCTAAAGCTGGACCAACGCCACGAAGCAAAATCACTAAATACGGATTTTCTATTTCAGATAATAAATTGGTTTTTACAGCTGCATATCTGCAGATTACTGCGATTACATAAAAAACTATAATTGCTCCAAAGTTGATTTTATTTTTCATCGTTTTAAATTTGTTTGGTTTAGTGAAGCAAACTTATGGCGCATAAATGAAAATAAAATTGACTTTGGGTAAGAAATCATTTTTCCATGACTCTTTTTCGAATTCGGCTTAAACTTTCGGCTGTTAATCCGAGATAAGAAGCAATGATTTTTAAAGGTGTTCTCTGAAAAATTTCTGGTCGCCCTTCTATAAGTTTCAAATAGCGTTCTTGAGGAGAAAGCGTCAAAAGATTAATCTGTTCTTGTTGTTTGCGCACGTAGAGCATTTCAGAAATGGCTTTTCCAATTCGCAAGCCTGTTTCAGATCTTTGGTACAATTCATTTAAATCTTGATGAGAAATAGACCAAAGCGTTACATCTTCTAAAGCTTCAGTTTTAATAACTGACGGCTGCTGATTTAAAAAAGACATATAATCACTTATAAAACTGTTTTCGTAAAGTAGATTGATGCAAATGTCTCTCTTTCCGTCCCAAACAAATAAACCCGCAGATCCTTTGATGATGATGTTGAGATATTTTTCGACACCGTGATAATCTTTTATGATTTCAGACTTGTTAAATTCACGTATTTTAATTTTCTCCGAAAATCCTTTCCAGATATTCATATCAGCAGAAAAATAATTTTCGAAAACTCTCTTTACCTCTTCGGGAGACGGACTTTGTGGCATTTTATTAAATTATGAGTTTGGAACGCCAATATAGGTTTTATCTTTCAAAATAAAAACAGCTCCTTTAACCAAAATCTACTTCAAACAAGGCAATTGTAAAACGTTCGCATTCAAAGGCTGTTCAATTTTTCTTTCTAATTTTTCTGAATTTACTGTGATATAAATTTCCATAGAACCTGTTCCGACTTTTAAGCCCAAAATATGACCACCGTACGCATCAAATTTGTCATCGGTTGCCACGCCGTGCATGTGTATCGAAGGTTTGTCTCCGTTCCAGGCAATAGATCCTGTAATACTTCCCATTTCGACTTTATTGAAAGTTTTGGGATGAAACTTCTTTTCGCCAAAATCATAAAAACCGAAAGTGGCTTCTTGTGCAAAACCAATTCCAGTAAAATTGGCAGAAGGTATTTTTTGTTCTTTTGCAAGATTTTCAATTAGTTCCAAAACATTATCGCCTTCGCGAAGAACCATCAGAAATCCATAATTGGTTTTGGTATAACGGCATTTTTCAGCGTCTTTTTGTTGTGCATTTGTGGCATTAAAAATTAGTAAAAGCACTAACGCAATTTGGATTTTAAGGATTTTAATATTCATAATTTTTTAAATTAAAGAATTAGGCTGTAGTTCATTATCATATTTTTCAGGATCTGAAGCAGCATATTCGTTTTCTGGCTCTGGAATTACATGAATTTTAGAATCGCTTATAGAGATAACTGCCGAACAGACGTAAATCCCAATTTTTCCTTCATTGTATTTGAAATCTAGTAAAGTCAGTTTGACAATGTCGTTAATCGAAAGCTCATAGTAATTTCCATAACGGATAATCTTAAAAGAGATCTGTTTTTCTTCGCTGATTTCAAATTGATTGGTCTGAATGTTTTCAAAAATAAAATTATTCTTCACATCCTTTTCATTAAATCCCCAAGCTCTAAATTGGACAAAACCATTCATAAAATCAATCGAAATGTAATATCCTGTGCCTTCTTTATCACATTCAATTACAAAACCCGTTTTTCCCATTCCTTCAACAGACAATGTTCCTTCCCATACAAAATCGTTAGAAGGTTTTTCGAAACCATAAATTTCGTAACCGCTTCGGCATCCAAAACGCCATTTGCTTTCGTTTTCCAAAACAAATTCTGCAGTTGGATTTCCTAGAATCGGCAAGGGGTGAGGAAGGTCTTTTTGAAGAATCGTTTTCTGATACAGTTTTTCCCAATAGTAATAACTTTTCAGCAAAAGTCTTCCGCTTTTATCAACATCCAATTCTTTTGGTGGCGGAATTACGCGGTGTGTATTAACATTTCCGTCTGCAAAATAGAAATTGTAAACCAAGAAGTGTTTCCCATCTTTAACCACTCTGGCAGCATAGTTTCCTTGTGGCATCAGTACGTTATTGTGAAATGCAGAATATTCTCCTCTAAATTCTGGCGAAGACCAATAACGAATTTTAATATCTTCTCTAATGGATCCTAAAAGATAATGGGTTCCTTTAATTTCAAAAACACAAGGACATTCCACATCATCATAAACATACGGAATATGAAGCGGTTTTTGAAGCACAAAACCTTCTTTTTCTCTTTTTGCAACACCAATACAGCCTCTGCGATATGTTGGTCCAGAGGCGCTTCGGGCGCAGATTAACAGATAATCTTCGCCTTTGTATTGGTATTTAAAAGGATCACGAAAACTAATCCATTGCCTTGGATTGTTGTTTGGACCTTCATAATGTGGAGCTTCGCTTTTAAAAGGAAGTCCGTATAGGTTTTCTTTTTTCCAAGTAATTAAATCGGCAGAAATGGCTCTTCCAACTTTTTGTTCAATTCCTTTATCCTGACGTTTCAAGCCAGTGTAATACATTTCATAACCTTCACCATCCGATTTTTTGCTAATATGCATCGTCCATAACATATCGTCGTCCCATTCTCCGGGATCGCCAACAAATAAGGCATTTTTTACTCGTTTCCACGAAAGACCATCTTTTGAGATCGCATGTGCTATATAATCGTGATTAGGAATAATTAAATGAAATAAATGATGAATTCCTTTTTCATCAATAAATACATCAACATCTCCAATTTCCCAGTTGCTAAATCCTGAACCTGAATACATTTTATTATTTATTTTAAACTGTTAGTATATTTTTTTTTGCCACGAATGGCACGAATTTTCACGAATTCTAAGTTGAAGAACTTTGTCAAAGTTTTAAACTTTGACAAAGTTGTCGTTGAACTATTTTTAAATTCGTGTAATTCGTGGCTTATTCTTTTTATTTAATGACTTTATAATGTTTTAAACCTTCCAAAATCCCTTCTGAAGCAGAATTTTTAGCGACATAAATGCTTTTTGTTGTTTCATAATCGGCAAGTTCTTCACTTCGATTTCCAACAATAATTCCTTTTACAGAACCTCTAAACATATCGACATCATTTCCAGAATCTCCTGCCGCAATTACATTGCTTAACGGAATAGACCATTTTCTGCACAAGAACTTAATCGCATTTCCTTTGGAAGCTCTTTTGGGAATAAAATCTAAAAACTGCCCATGACTCGGAATAATATTGACTTTATACCAGCCTGTTCCTAAAGCGGTAATTAGTTCATCATGATTGTACTGTTCTTTATCATAATAATACGAGATTTTATAAGGGTTTTGAGCTTCTTCTTCCTGAATTTTTATCCATTTAATGGCTTTTAATCTGTTTACGATATCTTCTCGTTTCCATCTTCCTGCAAGAAATTTTGCCCAACCTTTATCCAAAATATAATCCTTTCCATTGGTGTAATAAATCTCGGTTCCAACAGAACAAATAATAAAGTCGGGTAGGGGAAATTCTTCTTCGTCAATTACTTTTTTTACTAAATCCAAATTTCGTCCCGAAGCCATTGCAAAAGCCATTTTATCAGTTCGGTTAGTCAAATGTGTTTTTAATTCTTTCAGACCTGGATTGGCCAATTTGGGTTCAATTAATGTTCCGTCAATATCAGAAACCAATAAGTGATCGATCTTTCGTTTTAATCGGCTGATATTGATATTGGGATAATGCTGTTTTTTGATTCCAGTTGAAGAAACCGACAAATTCTCATTGATCAAATCGACGTATTGATTGACGTGACTGACCCAACTATAATATTTCTGGATATTAATGGCACCATTATTTGAGTAATATTTCCATTGATTTTCATCGGTTAAAATATTTCGAAGTGCTTTTTTGATCTGACTTTCTTCTTGCGGATTCACCAATTCTCCGTTTTGGCAAACAGGAATAATTTCTGAAGGGCCACCGTTTTTGGTCACTACAACAGGAAGTCCAGAACTAGCCGATTCTATAACGGTTAAACCGAAATTTTCATGTAAAGCTAAATTGACAAAAACACCTCTTTTTTCTGCGGCATAACGATAGATAATCGAAACTTCATTTTCAACATCATGTTTCTTCGGAATTGCCATTTTTCCGTACAAATCGTATTTATCCATTAAAAGAAGCAAATCGGTTAAAACGTTTTTCTCCGATTCTGGCATTTTGGCAATGTCTTTTCGAATTCCAGCAAAAATGACCAGATTGGCTATGCTTTGCAGTTCTTTGTCTTTTCCGTAAACTTCAATTAGAGTATTTAAGTTTTTGTGGCGGTCAGGTCTCGAAAGCGCCAGAATAATAGGCTTATGGGGATTGGTTAGAAATTTAGAAATAGATTCGGCAACCCAATATTTTCGCTGAGCTTCTTCCATATGTTTATCAGAATCATTTTCCTGATAATAATAAGGAACAAATTTTCGGGTATCTATTCCGGGAGAAATGGCGTGGTATTTTCCTAATTCGAAGTTTTTATAGGCCTTGTAGGTTTCAATTTCTTGTTCGGTCGAAGTGACAATAAATTCTGCGAGTTCTAAGGTTCTTTCTTCTGCAGAAATTCTGGCTTTAAACTTAAATTTTTTCTCAAGTTCTTCTTCTGTTTCACCGCTTTCAATTAGTTTTTTCTTTTTGTAAAATCCTAAAGAATGTCCTGTGTGTGCAAAAGGAATATTTAAAACGGCAGATAATTCGGCTGCGGCATATCCCGCATCTGCATAATGGGAGTGAATCCAATCAGGAAAAATATTATGCTGTTTAATGTGCTGCATCGCACCATTTACAAAAGTATCAAGACCTTCCCAAAGCTGTTCTTTTGGTTTGTATTTTTTTCCTAGAAACGGTATTCGCCTAATATCCAATTTATCATTTATAATTTCTACAGGCACTGAATATTCTGGAGAAAGAGCGGGATCGTCTATTAATCTGGTAAAAAGATGAACGTGTTCGACATCTTCATGCTGGGATAAAAATTCGGCTAATTCGTATATGTATTTGGTCTGGCCTCCATTGTCTGCATCTCGCCCTATTTCTAGACCAGAACCTTTTAAAAGTCCGTGTATATTGATAAGTGAAATTCGTAATTTTTTCATCATTCTTCCTTAAATTATTTGAAATCACAAGTTACTGCGCCCATATAGATTAGGAAGAAATAATTTCATTTAAAATTTACATATTTCCCATGTTTGAAAGCAAAAAGCAATGATTTAAGTATAAAAAAAGCCTGATTTTTAAAATCAGGCTTCACAAATGATTTATTATATGTGTTGTAAACCCGACAGGTTTTAAAAACTTGTCGGGTTTGACTATTCTATCTACAAGAATATTAATTTTTATTAATCAGATTTTCGATATCAGTTATACGAATATCAGGATTTCCGCCTGTAGATCCAGCTACCAAAGCTCCTGTTGCGCAAGCAAAATTTAAAGCTTCTTGTGGTTGTCTTCCGTTTAGAAGCGAAGTGACTAAAGCTCCTAAAAAAGAATCGCCAGCACCAACAGTATCTTCGACTTTTACAGTGTAGCCTTCATTTTCGTAAAGATGTTTATCCCATAATAATAGCGCACCATCTTTTCCTCTTGTAACGCAAATTGCTGTAGCATTGCTCAAAGAGCATATAAAATTCATGTTTTCTTCTAATGTAGTATAAGGAGAATTGAAAGCGGCACTGATCTCCATAATCTCCTCATCATTAAATTTGATGAAATTGGCAGACTGCATTAAATGCTGTAAAGTTTCATAATCGTAGTGTGGTTTTCGAAGATTAACATCAAAAACTTTATAGGTATGTGTGTTGAGCAATTCTTCTAAAGCTTTTCTCGAAACGTCATCACGGCAAACTAGACTTCCATATATTAAAACATCTGAGCTAACAACCAGTTCTCTCGTTTCTTCGTTTAAGATAATTTTGTCCCAAGCAGAAGGATAAAGAATTTCATAAGTAGCCGATTTTGTATCGTCTAAAGTTACGTTTACCAATCCTGTTGGGAAGTCATCAGATTTTAAAATGGTATTGGTGTCTAAGCCTAATTTTTGGACTTCATTAATGATCGCTTCTCCGTCTGCATCATTTCCTACACAGCTAATCATATTAGAATCTACGCCCAAAGCTTTCATGCGAAGAGCTACATTTAGAGGTGCGCCACCAATTTTTTTCTCATTATCAAAAATGTCCCAAAGTACTTCTCCGAAAGCGACAGCTTTTAGTTTTTTGTCGTTATTCATTTTAATTTTCTCTTATTTAATATTAAAATCGGGCTGTTAAGAGTTTTAACCTGATTTTATAAAAATAGAAAACAATAACGGTTTATGCAACCTGTTTTATTTTTGAAAAATGTTGATTTACTTATAAATAACTGAAAACTAGTAAGAAAAACACTTAAAAAATATATTTTAAATTTATTTAAAGTAAGGTTTTTTGAATCAAGCAGTAAATGCGTTTCCAGTTTTAATTCCTACTGATTTTTACAGAAAACGTTTTCGAGATTTTCTTTTTAATTATTTTTTAAGAAAGTTTTAATCTTTCGCTAAGAAGTCAGATCTCGTTTATATATTTGTATCCAGTCTAAATAAGGATAAATCACTAATTTTATATGAAAACAATTTTCAAAACACTTAAAGACAATGTTTTATGTCGAGTGTTTACAGCCTTTTTGATCCTTTTCTTTTGTTCAGAAACGGCTTTTTCTCAATCAACTGTAGGTACAATTTCGGGTAAAGCTGTTGTTAAAGACGGAAATTATTTACAAGGTGCAACAGTTAAAATTTCAGAATTAAATAAAACTACAACTACTGATTCTGATGGTACTTACCAATTAAAAAATATCCCTTTCGGAACTTATTTAGTTGAAATAAAATTAAATGGTTACGAATCTTCTCCAGCTTCGGTAATTATTGATCAAAACAATACGGAAGTTACGCTTGATTTTGAACTGACTTATACTTCGCAAAAATTAGAAGAAGTGATTGTAAGTTCTGGAGGAAATCGATTTGCGAGAAAAGAAAGTGAAGAGGTTTCTAAAATGAAACTGAAAAATATGGAAAACCCGCAGGTTTACACTATCGTAAGCAAGGAATTGATGAAAGAACAAGTTATTACAGATTATAATAGCGCTTTTAAAAATGTTCCTGGAGCAGGTATTGCCGAAGTAAGAAATCAAGGAAGAACAACTAACATTTCTAGAGGATTTGCTACACCGCAATTGGTTAGAAATGGTGTCGGAAGTTTTACCTATAACTCAATTGATCCTTCAAATTTAGAGCGTATTGAGGTAATCAAAGGACCATCGGCAACTTTATTTGGAAGTACAATTTCTTCTTTTGGAGGATTGTTTAACAGGGTAACCAAAAAGCCTTTTAATTTCTTTAAAGGTGAAGTGTCTTTTTCAGCTGGTGATTGGGATTTGAATCGTTTAACGGCTGATATCAATACACCTCTTAATGAAGATAAAACAGCTCTTTTTAGAATCAATACAGCATTGCATAGCGAAAGAAGTTTTCAGGATGCGGGTTTTAATAAAAGCTTTTTTATTGCGCCAAGTTTTTCTTATGAAGTAAACGAGAGATTAACTTTATTGATTGATGCTGAATTTAGTGCTTCAAAAGGAACTTCGCCAACGCGATTAGCACCGTATACAAAAGCAGATGCTACAGCTCATAGCATAGAAGAATTAGGAATTCCGTACAATCTTTCTTTTGCTAATAATACTGTAAATTATACGGGGCAGCAATATAATATTTTTGCGCAATTGAAATATAAAATTTCAGACGAATGGACTTCACAAACGATAGTTTCGCGTACAAGATCTTCATCAGAAGGTTATGTTGTGGCTTTGACAATGTTGAGTAATGAAACTTTGAGGCAGCAAGTTACCAATCAAGATTATCCTTATTATGGAACTGATATTCAGCAAAACTTCAACGGAGATTTTAAAATTGGAAAATTGCGTAATAGAGTAGTGGCTGGATTAGATTTTTACAGTCTTCGTGCGACACGTAACGATGCAACAGTAAACATGCCAGCAATTAATTTTAGAAAACCCGGCGATGCTTACAACAATTTTACTCTAAACAAAATTGAGCCTTTATTTGCAAATGCTACTTACACAAATTTGGTGTCAAACAACGAAAGAACCTATAGTGCTTACGTGTCTGATGTATTGAATGTTACCGATAGATTATTGGTAATGGGAGGTGTTAGAGCTGATCGTTATATTAACAAAGGAGTATATTACCCAAGCCGTGATTCTATTGCAGGAAATTACAATCAGACGGCATTTTCTCCTAGATTTGGAGCAGTTTACCAAGTGGTTAAAGATAAAGTTTCAGTTTTTGGAAATTATATGAACGGATTCAACAATGTTGGCGGATCTGATTTCTATGGAAATACTTTTAAGCCAAATCAAGCGAATCAGTTAGAAGGTGGGGTTAAACTTGACTTCAACAAAATTAGTGCAACTTTTAGCTATTATGATATAAAAGTAACCAATGTGACTCGTGATGATCCAGATCACTTAAACTTCCAGATTCAAGACGGAACGCAATTGAGTAAAGGTTTTGAAGCCGAATTAATTGCAAATCCGATTAGAGGTTTAAACATTGTGGCTGGTTATACGTATAATGACAGTAAATACACAAAAGCTAATCCAAGCATTAACGGTTTGCGACCTACAACAGCAGGTTCGCCTACAACTGCCAATCTTTGGGCAAGTTATAGATTGACAGAAGGCGCAGCTTCTGGTCTTGGATTTGGTTTTGGAGGAATTTATGGAAGTGAATATTATCAAACGAATACTTCTACATTTAAATTCAGCATTCCTTCTTACACCGTTTTAGACGCTTCTGTTTTTTATGACAGACCAAAATTTAGATTAGGATTAAAAGTTGACAATCTTACCAACGAAAAATACTGGTCATATCGTTTAGCGGCTCAAAACCCAACGAGAGTTACCGGAAATATTACGTTTAAATTCTAAGAATTCAATTCGGGATTTAAAATGATATTATCTACATTTGGATTTTATTGCAAATTATGACCAAAGGTTTTAAAAATACTATCAGACAAATACATTTGTGGCTCGGTTTAGCATCGGGCCTCATTGTTTTTATAGTGAGTATTACGGGTTTTCTTTATGTTTTTGAAGAAGAAATTCGCGATTACGCAAACAAGGAATATCTTCATGTTCCCGTTCAGGAAAAGCCATTTATAGGTTTAAAAACTATAATTGAAAATTATGAACGTCTGGAACCGAAACAGAAAATTACAGCTTTAAAAATTGATAAAGCTGAACCGAATTCCACAGTTCAAATTTCGACAAAAAAGAAAAAGACCTATTATTTTAATCCGTACGATGGGACTTTAATAAACCAACAGGGAGCAGACTGGTTGAATACTGTACTAGAAATACATCGTACTTTGCTTTTGGGTGAAGTTGGAGAATTTATTCAAGGCTGGTCGGTAGTAATTTTTATCGTTATGCTGATTACGGGATTAATTTTATGGTTTCCAAAACAAAGACGTCTGCTTAAACAATCCTTGAAGATAAAATGGAGCGGTTCTTTTAAAAGAATCAATTTTGATCTGCATCAGGTTTTAGGATTCTATGCTTCTATTTTTTTGCTTTTAATTGCTTTTTCTGGAACGTATTTTAAATATGATACCGTTAAAAAAGGAGTTAGTCTGGTAACAGGAAGCAAGCTCAGAAAAGGTGATGAAGTAGTTTCTAATGCCAAAATTGATTCAACTACAATTCCTGTTCGTTATAATAATATCTACGAAAGTGCAAATGCAAAATACCCAGGTGCAACTTCAGTTTCATTTTCAATTAGAAAAACGGGTGAACTTCGCTTGAGAATGACGTATCCGAATGATTGGGCAAGAAATCAAAATACGCTTTTCTTTGACGGAAAAACAGGTCAGATGCTCAGAACCAAATTATATAAAGACAACAACACCGCAGATGTTTATGAAGCTAGTAATCACGACTTGCACACAGGAGTTTTCTTCGGACTTACAGGAAAAATAATCTGGAGTTTGGTAAGTTTGATTGGAGCTTCTTTGCCTATTACTGGATTTATAATTTGGTGGAAGAAAGGGAAGAAGTCTAAAACTAAGAAGACTAAGGCATAAAAAATCAAATAAAGTATAAAGCGCAAGATCTGATAGATTTTGCGCTTTTTTATTTTGAGGTAAATATGGTGTTGTTCTGGAGGAACATCCGGCCGGTAGAATTATGTTGAGCCGTTGTTTTACGTTCCGTAGGAACGTCTGATTTTTGAATATAATTTTTCAATAATAATAGCATCAAACGTTCCTACGGAACGTGAATATGGGGGGATTTTTTTTCTACCAACCAAACATTCCTACGGAATGATCAGACGATTTTGAGTCTTTCTTTTGTTAGATTTTCCATTAAACTAAATGGAAAATTTTGTTTCACTACAAATTTTCTCCAACTCATTACAAAATCCGTATTTTCACTTTTTATTTTAAGAAAATTTAGATTTTGCTATATTAAATTTGGTCGAAATGTAAAAAAATAAGACCATGCAGATTAGTTCAATTTCAGGCTCATTCTGGGAAAATAAAAAGAAAACTTCACTTTGGAATCGATTGTTTAGAAGAAGCAAGATTGTAGACAAAGAACTCACTACACCAGAGATTATTGGTAAAAATTGCCAAGGCTTACTACTTAAAAATGAAAACTTAAAATCGTTTCTTTTTTCTACAGACATGGCGCTTATCGAAAACAATGATGCCGATGCAATTCTGGCGGTGTATCCTTTTCCGCCATCTCCCAAAATAATTAAAACGCTGATTGATTTTGCTGGAAAACCTGTTGTTTGCGGTGTCGGTGGCGGAAAAACCAAAGGCAAAAAATCGGTAGAAATGGCAATCTATGCCGAACAGATGGGCGCATCAGGAATTATTGTCAATATTCCGTTTGAGAACAAGGACGTTAAAAAAATAAGAGAAAAAATTAGCATTCCCATCATAGCAACAGTCACATCTTCTGATTATGATTTTTTAAATGGAAAAATTAAAGCAGGCGTAGATATTTTTCATGTTTCGGGAGGAGCTCAAACCAATAAAATTGTAAAAGAGATATCTAATAAATTCCCCGATTTTCCTGTAATGTCAACTGGAGGAAAAAGTCTAAAAAGTATTGAAGAATCTATAGATTCGGGTTCGAGAGCAATCGTACTTTCGCCACCATCAAATAAGGATTTATTCAAAACTGTGATGGATAAATATCGAAATACGTTTGGCAATTTTTAATTTGATCAAAAAGCAAATAAATAAGAAAGGCAATCTCATAGGATTGCCTTTCTTATTTTTAAATCTAAAACGAATTAACCATGTGCTTCAACCGAAACATCTTTCCATTTTTCCCAGCTTTCTAATCTTTGGTCATAGCTTTGTTTTACAAAAGGGTATGCTACTTTTCCTAATAACAATCGTAAAGGAGGATTTTCGTTTTCTACTAATTTTACCACTATTGGAGCAGTCGCTTCAACTTTTCCAAATATGTTTTCTCTTTCAGCCAGAGCTTTTTTAATTTCGTCATAATAAGGCAAACTTTCGCTTGTAATTCCAGTATGCCAGATGTTAGACTCGTATCCGTTTGGTTCCAATAAAGTCACATTGATTCCGAATTGTTTTACTTCAGATGCTAATGTTTCGCTTAAACCTTCAACCGCAAATTTAGAAGCGCTGTAAAGCCCCATTCCTGTTGGTAAAGTTGCTAATCCTAAAATTGATGAAACTTGAATAATGTGACCGCTTTTTTGCTCTCTCATAATAGGAATAACAGCTTGTGTTAACCATAAAGTTCCAAAGAAATTGGTTTCAAACTGTTCTCTCGCTTCTTGTTCGCTTGCCTCTTCTACAGCTCCAGTAAGCGCATAACCCGCATTGTTGATTAAAACATCAATTGTTCCAAAATGATGTTTTGCTTTTTGAACGACTTGTAATGATTCTTCGCGATTATTGACATCAAGTTTTAATGGTAAAATGGCGCTTCCATATTTTTCTTTTAGATCATTTAAAGTATCTAAGTTTCTAGCTGTTGCAGCTACGTTGTAACCTTTAGCTAAAAAGGCTTCTGTCCAAGCTCTTCCAAATCCTTTTGAAGCTCCTGTAATTAAAATTGTTTTTGACATGGTGTTTATTTTTATAATTAATTGATTTTTAAAAATGACCAATCGGTCATTTTTGTGGTAAAAAAAAATTATATCAATTTTTCAGATATAATTTTTTTTAGACTTTTCTCTATTGTTTTCATGTTATCGTTATTTCCAGATACTCTAGACATTAAATGTCCGCCTTCAAGCATGGCAAAAAGTGCTGTAGCAAATTCTGATGCATTCCAATCTGGATTAAATTCTTTATTAGCAATTCCTTTTTCTATAATCGAAGTTAAAAGAGATTGCCCTCGCTTGATAGCAGTGTTTACTTTCTCTTTTACAATCGGATTGGTATCATCTGCTTCGGTTCCAAAGTTTAACAAAGGACATCCGCCAATTACGGGTGGATTGATCGGATTACTGAAAAACTCGATATAAGCAAAAAGCTGTTCTTTGGCACTTTTACTTTCTCTTAGAGCGGTTTCTAGTTTAGTGCTTAGTATTTTCATGTTATGATCTACTGCTGCGCAGGCCAAAACATCTTTATTCTCAAAGTGAACATACATACTTCCTTTAGACAATTTGGTTGCCTCCATAATATCGCTCATAGAAGTTGCAGCAATTCCTTTTGTATTAAAAATAGGAGCGGCTTTTTCTATAATAAATTGTCTGGTTTCTTCACCTTTTGTCATGATAGGTTGTATTTAACGATACAAATATATGACCGATTGGTCATAAAAACAAATAAAAAATGATTTTTTTGTGTATCTGATTGCTTTTTAAAAAGATAAAACAGCATCAAATGCTTTGAAAAGCTAGTGTTTAATGCTGTTTTTACCTAAATTAAATTTTCTATAAAAATTTAATTCGCTCTATTTCTTTCCTCTTCATTTCCAAAATTTCTTTCTTTAGATTTTACATTTTGATTTCC
Source organism: Flavobacterium tagetis (assembly GCF_016735615.1). Taxonomy (GTDB): domain Bacteria; phylum Bacteroidota; class Bacteroidia; order Flavobacteriales; family Flavobacteriaceae; genus Flavobacterium; species Flavobacterium tagetis. Next base: position 81,307 of record NZ_JAERSF010000006.1, on the reverse strand, counting down.
GAACTTATAACTCAAAGAAATTCTGAAACCTCTAGAGTCTCCATAGTTTCTCATCGTGTTTTTTATTCCGTTTGAATAATAAGAGATTAATGGTTTTTGAGCATTCAATAGATCTTCTCCTGTCAAAGTAATCGAAAGATTCTTTTTTAAGGCTAGAAATTTCACAGAAACATCTAAAATGTTCAAAGTAGATATATTGAAAACCTGATAACGTCCTGGCAATTGCAGACCATAATTTAAACCCAAAAAAAGAGTTTTAGATTGATTTACAGTAAAATCGTTATTGCTATATATATAGCCATTGTAGCCGTCGACAGATGCAATTAAATTAGTTCTTGATTTAACGTTTTGATAGTTTAAATTGAATCCCATATAGCTGTTCCACCAAGAATATTTATTGAAATTGTAATAGGTTGACAGCCCGATTTGGTAAGTGTCTGCATAATTTATCGGCGTGCTTTTAGTAACATTTGTTTCAGGATCTATAATGGCTAATTCTTGTCCGAAATTAGAAACCTGAGAAAAATAGATTGTATTTACCCATTTTTGATTTCGGATATAAGAAAACTCAAAATTGTCAATAATAGAAGGTTTCAAAAATGGATTTCCCTCAGAATAATAAAACGGACTAGTCTTAATGACAAACGGATTCAAATAATCAAAATCAGGTCGGCGGATTCTTCTACTGTAGTTTAGCGAGAACGTATTATTTTCGTTTGCATTGTAAGTCAGATAAGCCGTTGGAAATAATTTGATATAATTATTTTTATTAGTTTGATTCAGATTTTCAGAATAACCTTCTGTTTGTGTAGCTTCGGCTCTTAAACCGATTTGCGTTTCCCATTTTTCGCTTAATTTTTTATTTGCAGAAAAATATAAAGCTTCATTGTATTCTTTGTAAGTGAATATATTAGAAAAATCAGTATTTAAGATTGGAGTTCCAGTTTCGTTATCAAAAACCATGAGATTATTTTTGGTATTGGTGTAAAATCCTTTTCCGCCAAAACTAATATTTGCCCAAGAAGACGGAAGCGAAACATCGATTTTTGCTGAGTAATTTTTCAATAAGTTTAAATTAGAATTAATTGCTGCAAAATAAGTTCCTGGAATATTTTCTTTTTGATTATTCATTTCGTTCCCTGAAAATGTCCTTGAATCGTCTTTTTGGTAATTAAAATAATCCAAATCGACTGTTATGTTTTTACCTTCATTATTTAAAGCAAAAGCATTATTCCAGTTTAAAGAATTCATTTGCGGTTTGTTTTGCGCATTCACATCAGAAAGAATATAAGAGTTGATTTCGCCAGAAGTATTATAACGAGTTGTCAGCGGATTATTTGCTAAATTTCTATCATTAAAACTTCCTAAATATTTTACTCCAGAAGCCCATTTCTCCGTTAATTTATAATCAGTGCCAAAACCAATGCTTAATAAATTGGTTTTTGATTTGGTTGCAATATCTTGTTTCCAAAGTTCATTTGGATAATAAATTCGGTTATTAGAAGTGGTTCGAAATTGATCTGTTCCTTTATTAATCGAAGCTTGAAGCGACAATTTGTTGTAATTGTAAATAAATAATCCGTTTATATTTCCACTTGCATAACTTCTTTGCGTATAAGTAGTTCCGAAATTTGCAGTCCACGAATTGGCTTTGGCTGTTTTCAATTTAATGTTAATTAAACCGCTGTTTCCTTCCGCCTCATATTTTGCTGGAGGCGTTGTAATTACTTCAATGCTTTTTATATTATCCGCGGGAATCGATCTTAGAAATGCAGTTAAATCTTCTTGCGTCATTTTATTCAAACGGTCATCAATCATAACCAAAACGTCTCCTTTTCCAACAATAGAAATGGTTTCGTTCTGAACTCTTACTGTTGGCGTAGATTTTAATGCATCCAAAGCTGTACCGCCAGTTGCAGTAACCGAATTTTCGACATTAAAAACCAATCGATCTACTTTTTGCTCAACCAGTTTTTTTCTAGATTTTACTGTTACACCGTCAAGCTGAATCTGTTCTTTTACTTCTATTTCTCCTAAATCAAGATCTTTATTTATGATTATTTCTTTGACACTGAATTCGGTTCCAAATTGTTCTATAATTAACTTATAATTCCCTTTTTCAGGACTTAAAATGAAGTTACCTAAACTATCAATTGAAGCTTGCTGATACAACGTTTTGTCGGTTTTTAATAAAGTCGCTGTTGCAAATTCTAAAGGTGTTTTGTTTTGATTTATAATTTTTCCTTTTAAAGAAAATTGCTGAGCAAACGTGTTAATTTGAAATAGAAATACAACTGATACTAAAATGATTCTGTTCATGGTTTAAAAATTAATTACAGGACAAAACTGTTAGAATTAAAATCTAAAACCCACTTTTATCGACAAACCCCGCCAATTAATCTGCAAACCCATAAAAAGCTTTTTACTGAATGTATATCTTTGTTTTAAAAATATACCGAATGTATAAAGGAACCATTACCAAAAGGCTAGAATGTCTAATTCATATTATTTATTGGCTTTTAATTTCATATTTCACCTTCGTAAAAAATCCGATTGGAGCACGATTTTCTGTACCTGATTTATTTCTTTGCACTTATTTTATCGTTTTTATTATTACGTTTTATTTTCATTATCTGATCGTAATGAAAAAGGTTTTCAAAGCTTTTAATTGGAAAAGACTTTTTGCAGGAGTTTTTGTTTCGTATCTCGTTTTTACTTTTCTAAGATTCTTTTTTGAACAGATCATAACCAAACTTTTATTTGATAGAGTAAATTATACGAGCGTTAATTTTCTGAATTATATGCTCGATAATCTGCATTACAGCAGTATGTCTATTATTTTGAGTTCGTTTCTTTGGTTTGTTATTTATTCGATTCGTCTTTTAGAATACAACAAGCTTATTCTAGAAGAAAACAAGAATACTGAAATCAAATTTTTGAAAGCACAGATTAATCCGCACTTTGTATTTAATACTTTAAATAACATTTATTCAATGGTTTATTTTCAATCAGATAAGTCATTAACTGCAATTGATAAATTAAGCCAGATTATGCGTTTTACGACTTACGAATCGCAGAAAGAAAAGATTAAACTTTCAGACGAAGTTGCGTATATAAAAGCGTATATTGAACTCGAAGAATTGAGGCATCAGGAAAGCCTTTTTGTTGATTTGAAGCTGGAACTGGAAAATGAGTTTGAAGAAATTCCGCCGTATATTTTATCACCTTTAGTAGAAAATGCATTAAAACACGGAGCTGTTTCTAATAGTGAACCGATCGAAATCTACTTGAAAGTTTTATTAGGAAAATTAATTTTTAAAGTGAAAAATAAAATCGGAACGCAGAAAAAAGATAGTTTAGGTGGAATTGGATTGGATAATTTGCAAAAGCGTCTAGAGATTCATTATCCCGAAAAACACCAACTTAAAATTACAAACGAGGAAAACCATTTTACAGCCGAACTTGAAATAGATTTAAAATGAATAAAAAAATAAACTGCATTATTCTAGACGACGAACCTTTTGCTGTAAAACTAATTGCCGATTATGCTTCTAAAATTTCCAGATTGAATGTTTTGTATGCTGACAGTGATGTTTTTAAAGTAATTGAAGTTCTAAATACAGAATCGGTTGATTTGATTTTTATTGATATTCAGATGCCGCAATTAACGGGAATTGAATTGATGCAGATGTTTAATCAGAAGTATAATTTTATCATTACATCGGCTTACCCGCAATATGCTCTGGAAGCTTTTCAGTTTCACGTAATTGATTATTTGTTGAAGCCCATTACGTTTAACCGTTTCTATCAAAGTGTTGAGAAATTTATTCGCTGGCAAGAAACTTTTCAAGTTACTGAAAAAGCAGACAACGATTATCTATTTGTAAAAGCAGATCGAAAGCATTATAAAATTGCTTTAAACGATATTCTCTATATTGAAGGATTACGAGATTATATTCGCATTCATACCAATGACGAAAAGATTATGGCATTGGAAAATATGAAAGATATTTTGGAGAAACTTCCATCAAACCAATTTATTAGAATTCATCGTTCGTATATTATTCCAAAAGATAAAATTAAGGTTATTGATGGAAATCAGATTGTAATGAAAAGCGGTAATGCTTTGCCAATTGGGGAAACGTATAGGAAGTTGGTTAGTGAGTGGTTGGTTTAAAAAAATATAATATTAAACAATAATTTTAAAACCATCCTTCCTTAATCCCTTTTATAATGGCTTCTGTTATGTTTTTTGTTTGTGTTTTTCTTAAAATATTTCGACGATGTGTATTAATTGTTTCTACACTTAAAAATAATTTAATTGATAGTGACTTACTGCTATGACCATCACATAAATTTTTTAAAATTTCTTTCTCTCTTTTCGTTAAAATTTCTTTGCTTGGTTTATAAATGGTTCGCAATTTAACATCAATAAAAGATGGTTCGTCATCTAATCCTATAAATGATAATATTGGTTTCCCAGTAGATTTTAGATTGGTAATGTCAGTATGTATATCAAGAACTCTTAACGGTCTACCTTCTGAGGTAGTTTGAATAGTATATATTTGTTGTAGAATTCGAATATAGTTTCCATTTTTATGTTTAATTCTATAGTCATATCTAATTTTGTATTTCATAATTTTCTCACTCGAAAAGTTTGAGAAAAAATGCATAGCAGTATTTTCAATATTTAAAAAGAAAGGAATATCTTCAGGATGAATATTAGCAATAGAGTATTCTGTAGTGAAATCTTGTGGTAAACAACCTAAAACTTTGGTTACATTTTCTTGCACATATTCGATTGTTGAAGTTGCAAGATTAAAAATAAGATAGTAATATTCTCCAATTGAGAAAATATCGACTATTTTCTTTATATAATCGATATTATAGTCAGGAGATGTATATCTATTAGACTTAGAAACATCATTCCATATTTTTTGAAGTTCTTCTAGTGGGTTATTAAGCATGTAAAGAATTTAACGTTAAAACAAAAAGCAATTAAACAAAAATACTCAAAAGTGAGTATTTTTTTACGTTTGTATGTTGTTTATTTTTGAAAATGTAAAAGTTATATTGTTGTTTATTAGTTTGTTATGTTTTATTTCTTTGTGTGTATCTTATTAAAATAGCTTAGGGGAAACTGAAAACCTTATAGAGTAAGTATTATTAAAAATAAAAAAAATGAAAAATATTATTGATGGAGCTAATCTTCCTAAAATTACTGAATTAGAATTATCTAAGATCAAAAATGTTATTAATGATTTTGAAGGCCAAAATTTAATTTGTGGTTTTTTACAGGCATATGGAAACCCTTACAATGTAACTGTAACAGCAACCGAAAGTAAATGTTTTACATGGGTATTTAAAAAAGATGGAAAAGTAACTGGTCAACAGTCTGTTCAAGCAGAAGCAGGACAATCTTACAATGCTTACTCATCAGATGGCATAACTACGGTAGGAATAAATTGTGACTGCTTATTTTAAAATAGGAGCTAATGTTTGTTTTCAACGTACTCTTGAAAGTGTTAATTTAAAAAGAATGTGCAAGTGTCTTTGATCTTTGCACATTTTTTTTATTCCCGATAGTATATTTCAAAAAAATTAAATCTCATACTAACAAAATATCTATACACTAAAGTTTTAATTAAATTTGGAATAGCAAAACAAAAATTTCAATGAAAATCAAATTCTGATGACGAACGGTGTGGCTCTGCCAATTGGTGAAACGTATCGAAAACTGGTTAGTGAGTGGTTGGTTTAAAACAAATAAAAAAATGAAAAATGGGGAAATAATTGAAATTCAAAAACAAATTTGTAATAAATACGGAATTGAGTTTGAACCGTGTGATTTGCATTTAAAAGTTGGAATTTCATTAAATATAATTGAGAAAAACTACGAAATGCCAATTTACGCATCTAGGCTTCGTGTTGAAAATGGTACAAATGGTTGGTATATCTGGGCCGGTGACTATTCTGAGGCTGATGATTTCTTTAAGCCTTTACATGCTTCTCACTTAACAGATTATTGTCCATTACTTTTACCTTATTTAGGATTAGCTCCTGGAAGCAGATTTTTAATTGCAGAAAATGGCAATTATGTTGATGTTTGGGAGGATTTGTCGTTGTTGGAAATGTAATTCGAAAAGCACAAAGTTAAGCATGAGCGAGATACTCGTGTTAGCAGATGAATAGCCGAAATGTTTTTAATTTTCCTTAGTTCATACGTTTTTTTCCTGTATTCATTGTTTTGCTGTTGAGTATGGACCAACACCAGAATACTTTTGTCTCATTAAACAATTAGAATTATAAAGAGATGAATAGAGAACTTGTATTTTTAAGAGCATTTGCTGCAGTTGTGGGGATTGGTGTAACCTTCCTTATGGTATCCGCATTCAAAAAGTCGGAGAACCAAAGATTCGGTGAGATTGATGTCGAGCGAATCAATATTGTAGAAAAAGACGGAACGGTAAAAATGGTCATTACTAATGTCGAGCGTTTTCCGAATGGAACTGACAAAATCAATAATCGTTCTACTAATTCCGAGCGTAAGAAGCGTTCAGGAATGCTGTTCTTCAACGAGGAAGGCATTGAAACAGGTGGCTTCATATATGACGGAAAGAAGAATAAGAATGGACATTCAGCAGGGCTTTCTCTTACTTACGATCAATATGATGGAGATCAGGTAATGCAATTACTAATGCAAGATATTGAAAAGGATGAAAAAAGATTTGTGAGCAGCACACTTGCATTCAACGATCGACCAAGTAAAGAGTCACAGCTTAAAACCATGGAAATTATGAAAGAGCTGGAAGAACTCCGCAAAAAAGACCCGAAACTGATGGAGGAGAAATATAAAGAATATGAGACGAAAGGGTTACTGGGCGGGGTTCCTCGTGTGATGCTTGGTAAATCTAGAAGTCAAAACAACGGACTGTTTCTTTTCGACGATAAAGGAATGCCTAGAGCAATGTTTTATGTGGACAAGGAAAACAATGCAAAACTCGATTTCTTTGACGATAAGGGAAATACGATTGTTTCTTTTCCAGAGACTAAAAAATAAAATGCCAATTAGTATGAAACAGTTCTATGGAATATATAGAACTGTTTTTTTGTAAATTGCCCTACCAAAATGTAATGAAAAATATCATCCATAAAATAAACGAAAACCGCGGTTTCTTACTGTTTATCTTGCTATTTGCATATGTGCAGTCTATTTACACCCGAATTGTAGGAAGACAGGAGATCAATGCATATACGTTTACCCCAGAAGCTGCATTGGCAACATTGATAGGAGCGGGTATTTTGTTTTTAATTATTCTTTTCTTTATACGAAAATGGCAAAAAAATGATGTTTTCGATACACGGACAATGCTGAAAGTTTTTGGTTGGTCATTGCTTGCATTTGTAGTTTCAATGTTGCTGATTGGATTTTTGATTTCACTGGCATTTGGTACTATAGCAAGAAATTTTAATCCGCATACCTTGACGATTTCGCTTTTTTCACATTTTCTGGACGGATTTATTTACGGCAGTTTTTTTCTAGCTTATTACTATTATCAAGATAATAAAAAGCATCAGCAGAAACTAACAGCCTATAATGAAGCATTGGCGGAAAGTAAAATTAGCCAGCTTAAAACCCAGTTAAATCCGCATTTTCTGTTTAACAACTTGAACATATTGGATCAGCTGATAGAAGAGGACAAAGAGAAAGCTTCAGATTTTCTAAATGAATTTGCAGAAATTTATCGCTACGTTTTACAGTCGACAGATAAAGAGTTGGTTAGCATTAAGGAAGAAATTGATTTTGTTCAACAATATTTCAAGCTATTCGATTATAAATACGGAAACGCCTATCAGCTGCAAATTGAAATGGATAACACTAATGGCTTTATTGTTCCGATGGCATTGCAATTGCTTCTGGAAAATGCGGTGCAGCACAATTTGGGAACGAAAGAGAAACCGATTCGCATTCAAATAGAAACAGGTGCAAATATTTCTGTTTCCAACAACCTCAATCTTAAACGAAACAGCAAGCCAGCATCAGGACGGGCATTGAAGAACCTAGAAGAACAGTATGGACTGCTTTCTGGAAGGTGTATAGAAATTCATCAAACAGAAAAAACTTTTTCGGTCAGTATTCCTTTAATTCACAAGCAAAACATATGATAAAAATACTAATCATAGAAGACGAAATTCCGGCAAGGAAAAAACTAAAACGCTTTATAAAAGAATTGGATTCGCCAACTGAAATCTTGGCAGAATTGGATACGGTGCAATCTGCAATTGAATTTTTGAACCACCATCAACCTGATATTATTCTTTCTGATATTGAACTTTTGGATGGAAATGCTTTCGAAATTTATGAACAAGTTTCCGTTACGTGTCCCATAATTTTTACAACTGCTTATGACCAATTTTGGATGAATGCTTTTGAAGGCAATGGAATTGCTTATCTGCTGAAACCCTTTTCCAAAGAGCGTTTTAATAAAGCTTGGGATAAATTTCGCTTGCTTAAACATTCAGCAGCTGAAGAACAAAATGCAATCATCAATTTGACCCAACTTATCCGACAGAATTTTTCAGAGAAGTCTTATAAAAGGCGTTTTACAATCAGTACGCATCAAGGTATTTACTTTCTGGACACGGAAGCCATTTTGTTTTTTGAAGCGAATGAAGGCGTGGTATTTGCTTATGACTGTCAAGGAAAAAAACATCTGCTGTCCGAATCAACTTTAAAGGAAATAGAAGAACAGCTCAATCCTTTGCATTTTTACCGCATAAACCGAGGTGAACTCATTCACAAACCTTATATAGAAAAAATAGAGCGCTATAATAAAAATACACTGGCCATCAAGCTAAAAGATTATAAAACTCACCTCAAAACAAGCCAAAGCCAAACAGCTGCATTCCGCGAATGGGTAGAGAAATAGGAAATCTGGCTAAAAAAGATATGTCTAGTAATAAAGAACACAACGGCATTGTTATTTTTCTATTCTATATAATATAATTGTAATTAATTGAAATATAGTGTTTTGATTGTTTTTTTTTGATTAAATTTATCTAAAAAAAGATGCAATATGGTTACAGCTATACTTAGAGAACATCCTGAACTAGCACTTTTCTTATGCTTAGCTTTTGGATTCTTAATCGGACGCATTAAAATAGGTACATTTAAAATTGGTGTAGTATTAGGAACTTTATTCGCTGGAGTTCTAATTGGCCAGTTGGATATTGAAATTCCTGATATTGTAAAAACTATTTTCTTTGATTTTTTCCTGTTTTCAACAGGATATAAAGTCGGACCCCAATTTTTTCAAGGTTTTAAAAAGAATGCCTTTCCACAATTATTGCTCACTTTGGTAATTTGCTTATCTTGTTTAATAGTGGCATATTCTGTCTCTACTTTTTTAGGCTATGACATAGGAACAGCAGCAGGATTATTAGCAGGAGCGTTTTCCGAATCAACTGTAATTGGTACCGCCTCAGATGCTATCAGCCACTTAAATCTTGCTGATGCAGAGAAAACAAGATTAATCAATAATATTCCAGTAGCCTATTCTGTAACTTATCTTGTAGGAGCAGCATCTTTTGTTTTTTTTCTGACTGGAATTGCTCCAAAATTGCTTGGCATTGATTTAGTTGAAGAAAGTAATAAACTGGCAGAAACCATTTCGGGTGAAACTGAATACGGTCCAGGAATGAAAAGCGCCTATCAGAGATGGATTATTCGGGCGTATAAAATTACCAATGAGAAATGGATTGGAATCAGTATAAGCGAGTTTGAGAGATTAATATCCAACAAGAATATTGTTATTCAGAGAATACGCCATAAAGATCAATTGTTAGATCCAAACCCCGATACTATAATTCATAAAGATGATGTTATGGTTATTATGGGGCAGCACGGAATCATTTTGGACAGTCTCTTTTCTATTGGACCAGAAGTTTTGGATGAGGAATTGCTGAATTTTCCACTAGCACATTTAGATGTTACGATCACCAATAAGGCTATCGATGGAATAACAGTGAAATCTCTTAGAAAAAGTAGTTTTTATCATGGACTAATGCTAAATAAGATAACGAGAGAAAATCATGAAATACCACTTGAGTCAAAAACAGTTTTGAATAGAGGTGATATTTTAAATCTTTCAGGGCGACCTGCAAAATTGGAAGAAGCAGCGAAAGAAATTGGTTATCTAGATCGTTTAAGTCCTGAGACCGATATAATTTTTGTTGGTCTGGGTATTGTCCTTGGTGGACTTTTAGGTTTGCTTTCGGTTACATTATTTGGTGTATCAGTAACTTTAACGACAAGCGGTGGTGCGTTGGTAATGGGACTGATTTTTGGCTGGCTGCATTCAAGAACGCCAGTTTTTGGCAGAATTCCAGAGCCCGCATTGTGGATATTTGACAACGTTGGTCTTGCAGCGTTTATTGGGCTTGTTGGTCTTGCAGCTGGTCCAAGTTTTATCTCGGGTCTTAAAGAAACTGGTTTTGGCATTTTGCTTGCTGGTGTGGCTGTCGCCTTAATTCCTCATATCATCGGAATGTATTTTGGAAGATATATATTAAAAATAAATCCCCTAATCTTACTCGGCGCGCAAACAGGTGCAGGGACCTCAACAATCGGATTAAAAGCCGTCCAAGATGCATCGGGAAGTAAATTTCCAGTTTTAGGCTATACTATTCCATACGCATTAGCCAATATATTATTGACTGCTTTTGGGCCAATACTTGTAGGTATGATGTCTTAATTAATAGGCTGTAAAGTTAAAACGCAATCTCAAAAAAAATCGAGATTGCGTTTGCATTAAAAATCAGTTAGTTGAGTTAATTAAATTCCACCATAACGCAGTGTCGATCCTAGAACCAGCATTGCAACACCAATTGAAGTAACCGTTAATATAATAACAGTCATTTTATTGATATTATTTGGTTTAAGTTTTGGAATAATGAAAAATTGTGCACAAACTGCACAAAAGAAAGTGCAGAAAAGCAAAATCAGTTTTATGGAAACTACTTTTTCAAATCCGCTAGAAAAGTGAAACCAGGTTTCTGCTGTGACACCAAAATCATATGCCATCCAAATTCCGGTTATAATGAGTAAAGCGAGAGAAGACATGCCGAGTTTCTCGTATTTTTTTTCAAAGTTTAAAATAATCTTAGGGTCTTTGTTCTTCAATGCTGTTGGAAGATAACAAATAGCTAAAAGCAAATGACCACCAACCCAGATTGTAGCAGCTAAAAGATGAAGTATTAATACAAAATGATGTGAAGTCATAACGTGTTCATTTTGAGTTGTCAATCTCTAAAAATAACTTTTATTTTTGGAGTGGAAAAGTTTTTAAGTTGTATTTCTTTATTTGAATGATCTAGTTTTGAAAGTGTTGGCACATTATTCATAAAATGCTGTACATAATAATTTCCTTCAAAATTTTGATTTTCAAGATATTCAATCATTTTTGTAAAATCAGATTCTTTGATTAAAGAAGAATGAAAAGTAGTACGAACTTCAAATGAAATATTCGACCGAATTAAAATAGAAAGACTTTCTTCAAATTCTGAAAATAAGCCTGATTGCGTTAGTTTTTTAAAGGTATGAGGAAGACTTTTATAATCTAACGCGACATAATCAATTAATTGATGATGAATCAGGCTATTCAATATTTTTGGGTTGGAACCGTTGGTATCTATTTTCACCGCAAATTCCATCGTTTTGATTTCTTTTATAAAATCAATTATTTTTTTGTGTAAAGTGCATTCGCCACCGCTTAAAACTACTCCGTCTAGTAATCCTTTTCGGGTTTTAAGGAACGAAAGAACAGCATCAAAATCTATTTTTCCTTTTCCTAAAACAATATCTGGATTGTAGCAGTATAAGCACCGCATGTTACAGCCTGCAAACCACACAATGCAGGCCGTTTTATGCGGATAATCTAATAAAGTAAAAGGCGTGAGGCTAAATATTCCTTTAATAGATGATGGTTTCTTCGAAATGTGTACGCTGTTGGTGTTCACCTTTTTTTCCAATATTAAAACTTTCTACAGGTCTGTGATACCCCATTACACGTGTATAAACCAAACATTTGCTTCTTTGGGATTTTTTTTCTTCTAGAATTTTAAGCGTTTTCGTTTTCATAAGCCAAGTGTTTTTGATTGTTTTTATTGAGTAAAATTTCGTCGCATTTTGGGCAATATTCATGTTCTCCGTTTAAGTAGCCGTGGATAGGGCAAATGCTGAAAATTGGTGTTACGGTTATATAAGGCAGTTTAAAGTTGGTTAAAACTTTTTTTACGAAGTTTTTACAGGCTTCTGGACTGCTAATTTTTTCTCTCATATAAAGATGCAAAACTGTACCGCCAGTGTATTTGCATTGCAATTCATCTTGAAGCAATAAGGCTTCAAAAGGATCATCGGTATGATCGACTGGAATTTGTGAACTATTAGTATAGTATATGTTTTCATTTTGTCCCGCTTGCAGAATTTCTGGAAAACGTTTTTTGTCTTCTTTTGCAAAACGATACGTTGTTCCTTCTGCTGGAGTTGCTTCTAGATTATAAAGGTTTCCTGTTTCTTCTTGAAATTCTTTCATTCGCAGTCGAATATGATCTAGAATTTCTGTCGCGAAATGTATTCCTGAAGTGTCGGTTATATTTTGTTTTCCTTCAGAAAAATTCACAACCATTTCATTCATTCCGTTTACGCCAATGGTAGAAAAGTGATTTCTAAAATGTTTCAAATAACGCTGTGTATACGGATAAAGCCCGCGGTCGTACATCTGCTGTATAAAAATCCTTTTTTTCTCTAAAGTCGATTTTGCAATTTGAAGCAATTCATCCAAATGTTCGAACAAACTAATTATGTTTCCTTTATGCAAATATCCAAGACGAGCCATGTTGATGGTTACCACGCCAATACTTCCCGTCATTTCGGCACTTCCAAAAAGACCATTTCCGCGTTTTAGCAATTCTCTTAAATCTAGCTGTAAACGGCAGCACATACTGCGTACCGCATTTGGTTTATAAGCATCTGGATTTTCGATTCGATTCCCGTTATCATCCAATAGATATTGGCTTCCAATAAAATTCTGGAAATAAGACGAACCAATTTTCGCCGTATTTTCAAAAAGCAAATCTACATTTTCGCCATTCCAATCAAAATCTTCGGTAATATTTACTGTCGGAATAGGGAATGTAAAAGGTTGACCGTTGGCATCGCCTTCAGTCATAATGGTATAATACGCTTTATTGATAAGATTCATTTCTTTTTGAAAATCAGCATATTTCAAATCTATCAATTTAGAAACGCCTCTGTTTTTAGCTTCTTCAATTAGATTTTGATCTTGAATTTTTAAAAATAAATGTTCGTCATTTCTAGTCGGAATCTGTTCTTTTAAATCTTCTGGAACATTCCAATCCAAAGTAATGTTCGTAAAAGGCGATTGTCCCCAACGTGCAGGCACATTTAGATTGTAAACGAAACTTCTAATTCCTTTTAAGACTTCTTCATAAGAAAGCTGATCTTTAAAAACATAAGGTGCTAAATAAGTATCAAAAGAACTAAAAGCTTGAGCACCTGCCCATTCGCTTTGCAAAATTCCTAAGAAATTAGCCATTTGGCCCAATGCTTCTCTAAAATGAGAAGGAGGTCTGCTCTCGACACGGCCACGCACGCCGTTAAAACCTTCATTTAACAGCACACGCAAGCTCCAACCAGCGCAGTATCCGGTAAGACAATCCAGATCATGGATGTGTATGTCGCCATTCCTGTGAGCAGAACCTTCTTCTTTATTATATATTTTATCCAGCCAATAATTGGCAATAACTTTTCCTGTGGTATTGCTGACTAGTCCCGCGTTTGAATACGAAATATTTGCATTAGCATTAATTCGCCAATCTGATTGGTTGATGTATTCTTCAACAGTTTGTGTACTGTCTATATAAGTGGTGTCATCGTTTAAACCGTTAATATGTTCTCGCTGTAATTTTCTCGTATGACGATAAATTATAAACGAACGCATGGTTTGGAAATATCCGTTTTCAAAAAGCACTCTTTCTATAATGTCCTGAATTTCTTCTACAGGCCACGAGTATTTTGCCTCAAGACCAGAAAGAACAGTTTTGAAAATTCTCTTGTCTACTGGCTGACTGACGCTCTGAAAGGCTTTTTGAATGGCATCCTGAATTTTATAAGCTTCAAAAGGCTTATAATCTCCGTTGCGTTTGATTACATATTTTTCCATGGTTTTGTTTTTATTTAAGACACTTTTTCAAATGTTTTTTCAAGCTCAATTGCTTTTGGAAACAGGATATTGTTTTCCAGATGAATATGTTTTTTTAAATCTTTATCAAATTCTTCTAACATGAGAAATGCTACTTTATAAGTATTGCACGAGTCAACAGGAGGTGTATAATTATTGGTTAAAGCAGCAATTCTTCTAAAACGTTGACCTTCTGTAATATGATCGTCTTTTAAAGTTGCAATTGGCGTTTCAATAGATAAAAAAGGCGGTGTTTCCAGTTCTGTACCTTTACTGTGTGCGGCTTTCATTTTTTTAATAAAAGGAAAAACAACCAACTCTTCTCTTTTCATATGAGCTGTGAGATCCAAATACGTTTTTGAAAAAATAGTATGAATTTCATGAAGCTCTGGATGAATCGCACCGTGAACACCGCATAATTTATTTAAATACTCCAAAATGACAGGAGACTTTTCTTCTACATATCTATGGTGGGTTTTGGTTATATAGTCTGCAATCATATCTGCCGTCCAGTTTTTATAATCAAAAGACTGATTAGCAGAACTGCTTCTTGCTTTTTCAATGTGTTCTATAAGAACACTTTCTTCTATATCTCTTTTTTTGCAGACTTCTTCGATAGTTCGATATCCTTTGCAACAAAAATCAATATGGAATTTTGTAAAAATGGCTGCTGTTTTGAAATCATCTGCGACAATTTCACCAATGGTTGTTTTGCATGTTAGTTTCATAATGGTTGGGGGTATAGATTAATTTTGGTTTCAGCATATTTTTTGATCTGCCGCAGTTTTACATTGTTTAATGATCAACAAAGAAGCCGCAATCATATTTGAAAATTCTATAAACGGAATCGTAATTTCGTGCGTTTCTGTAAGTGAAACGGCATAATTATGAAGCTCTTTTATTTTTTCAAAAGCTAACTCTGCATCGCGTTCTTCACTTGTGTAATATGCGGTAACCAGTTTTTGTAATTCTTTTTTAAGTATTTCAAAAGCGAGATAATCATCTACATTATGAGCTTTCGGAAACTTCGGAATTAGTATTTGGGATGAAAAAATAAATTCAGCAATAGTTCTATCTACATTTTCTGAAGCTTGATGCGCAAATACTATAGCCTCAAGAAGTGAGTTTGATGCCAAACGGTTTTTACCATGAAGACCTGTTCTAGCACATTCCCCAATAGCGTAGAGATTTTTAATAGAAGTAACACCATTTTGATCCACTTTAATTCCACCACATTGATAATGTGCTGCAGGTACAACAGGAATTAAATCTTTTTCTGGATAGATTCCTAATTCGTTGCAATGTGCTGTGATGACTGGAAATTGATTTGCAAAAGCTTTCTGATCCAGATGTCTGCAGTCTAAATAAACATGATTTTTTCCACTTAATTGGAGCTCTTTACTAATAGCATTAGAAACCATATCTCGTGTAGACAATTCGCCTCTGATATCATATTTAAATAAAAATCTTTTTCCTTCTTCATTAACAATATGGGCTCCAAAACCTCTAACAGCCTCTGAAATTAAAAACAACGGATTTTCTTTTCCTGTATATAAAGCCGTTGGATGAAACTGAATATACTGCATGTCAACAATTTCTGCGCCTGCTCGCGCTGCAATTGCCAATCCGTCTCCTGTTGCAATTTTCGGATTTGTTGTATTTTCAAAAAGCTGTCCGCATCCGCCTGTACTTAAAACGATGGTTCTAGCTCTAATATATTTAATACGGTTGTGTTTTTTTTCAAAGAAAAATGCTCCGGTACAAGTTGTTTTAGCTTTTTTTGTTTCGGTATTTAAGTCAATGACCATATGATTTTCTAAGAGTTCAATATTGGGCATTTTCTTGATCATTTTGAGCAATTTCTGCTCGATTTCCTGTCCGGAGCTATCTTTATGATGTAATATTCTATGTTGTGAATGTCCGCCTTCTAGACCTAAATCCCATTGGCCTTTTTCATTTTTATCAAAAGAAGCTCCTATTTCAATTAATTCCTGAAGTCTTTCCGGAGCTTGTTTAATCACCATATTAACCACTTCTTTATCACATAGGCCGCCTCCAGAACGAAGCGTATCATGTATATGTTTACTAAAGCTGTCTTTTATAAGATCTGTTACTACCGCAATACCGCCTTGTGCGAGTCTTGTATTGGTATTTTTGGCTGTTTCTTTCGTCATTATAACAATTGATAGGTCTGGACGTTTTTTTGCCGTTTTCATGGCAAAAAATAATCCCGAAATACCAGAACCGATGATAAGTATATCTGTTTTAAGCATGTTATTTTGATTTAGAGTTATTTTGTTTTTAAGAGAGTTCAAGCATTTTTTTTATAGGTTTTAATGCTTCTGTTCTCAGTTCTTCAGCAACCAGCATTTCAGGTCTTTCATTTTTAAGACACGAATACAGTTTTTCGAGTGTATTCATTTTCATATAGGCACATTCACTGCAGGCACAGCTGTTGTCTTCTGTGGTAGGAGCCGGAATCAGCGTTTTATCAGGTACAGCTTTCGTAAGCTCATGCAGGATACCGGCTTCTGTGGCCACAATGAAAACGGCAGCAGGATCCGTTTTAATGAAATTAATAATTCCTGAAGTCGAGCCAATGTAATGTGCTGCTTTTAAAATATGGTCTTCAGATTCAGGGTGTGCTGCAATTTTTGCAGTCGGGTTTTTGTTATATATTTCAATTAGTTTGTCTAATGAAAAGGCTTCATGTACAACACAAGAGCCTTTCCATAAGACCAGTTCGCGTTTGGTTTCTTTCTGTAGATATTTGCCTAAATTTTCATCAGGAGCAAATATGATTTTTTGTTCTGCCGGAATAGATTCGATTATCTTTTTGGCATTTGCCGATGTGCAGACTAAATCGCTCATGGCTTTTATTTGTGCAGAACAGTTGATGTAAGTAACCACAATATGATCGGGATGCTGTTCTTTGAATAATTTGAAATCTTCAGGTGGACAGCCATCAGCAAGCGAACAGCCAGCGTTCCAATCGGGCAATACCACTTTTTTATTTGGATTTAAAATTTTTGCTGTTTCTGCCATAAAATGGACTCCTGCAAAAACGATAATATCAGCATTTGTATTTTGAGCTTTTTTTGCCAATTCAAGACTGTCTCCAATAAAATCTGCTATTTCCTGAATCTCCTCATCTTGATAATAATGAGCTAGGATAACGGCATTTTTTTCCTTTTTCAATCGGATTATTTCCTGTACTAAAAAGTTCTTGTTCATATTATTTTTTTGAATCTTTGGCTTCACTAACCTATAAAGGTGATAGATGTTTATTTTTTAAGATTGTATAAAAAGTATGTTTTAATACATAATTTTAATAGGGTAAATATATTATCATCATTTTTTTCAAAACATGATTCTAATCATACTGTTTTATATTTGTTTGTATATGTTAACCTTAATAATTGAATCTTAATTGAAAGTAAAAGTGAGATTTACAAAGACATTTCGGCCCATTCTCGGAATTTTGTTCCAGTCGGCATAAGTGGTGTAATATTTATCAAAAATATTCTCGACACCGGTTTGAAATTTTAAAATGTTTTGATTCCAATTGAAAGCATAGCCTGCATTAAGTCCAAAAATGAGATAATCTGAAGTTTTGGTTTGTCCGTACGTTTTTGCAAATTCATTTTGAGTTAGATTTCCTAAAGCGTTAATTCCTGCATTAAATTTTTCTTTCTTAAAATCGATTCCAGCGCTGTATTTTATCGGACTTATAAATGGCAAATTATTTCCTTCATTATCTTTTCCCGAACTATAAGTAAGCTGAGATTTGAATTGCCAATTTTCAAGAAAATCGTAAGTCAGATTAAAATCGGTATTGAATATTTTGGCATTGTCAATGGCCTCATATCTTTTTACTCCGGAAGCACCAATAGTCATAGGAAGCGTATTTGGATCAATTTTACCTATTATATAATTTGAAAAGTAGAAGTAAGAGCCTGAAATTTTTGCGGTTAATTGTGATGTTTTATATCCAACAGAAAAGTTTCCTTCAATGGCATTTTCATTTTTTAGATTGGGGTTTCCAATATAATCGTAAAAATCACTGCTGTTATACAAGTAAAAACCATAGCCTTCAGAAACCGACGGGGCTCTTTCGGCGTAAGCCAAACCAAATCCGAACTCAAATTGCTTCCTATTTTGGGCATAATTTGCTGCAAAACTTTTCAGGAAGCGGTTTTTTGAAGCATCCATATCAGGATAAAAAATGCGAAGACTTGCTAATCCAAAATCATTTGCTATGGTATTATTTTGAAATCCGAGATTAACGCCAATTCGAATATTTTCAATTTCAGAAATTTTGATATTATCTTCTAAAGACAATCCGTTGTACAAAGTTCTAACATCTGGCCAAGTATACATAAACATCAAATTTTCATTTGGATCAGAAGGATACATTGTCATTTCGGCAATTGACTTATTGTAAAATCCGTTCAAATCAGCTAGAAAACTATGCTTTTTAATTTTTCCTTTAATTTTGGAATAATATCCATACGTATCAGACCAACCTGGCATATCCATATGTATAGGAACGCTTGGTCTTTTGGTGTCGTCCATTTTATGGGTGATGGAATTAAAATATCCTTTTGTTTCCCAATTTGTTACGAAGCTCGATTTAAGTAAGTATTTATAACTTAATGATACAATTTTCGCTTCCGCTAAAGATACATCCATAGGAAGAGCAGGGTAGCCAACATTAGTAGCTTTGTCATAAATTGCAGAAGCTTCTAAAAGATTCTGTTTGTTTATAAAATAACCTGTACTGGCAGAAATGTTGTATTTGGTAAATTGAGAAAAAGCAACTTCTTTATTGCCGCCTGCTTTATAATTATCGGCATCTCGATGCATAAAATCGATATGGGTATAAAAACGAGAATTGTTATAGCCTAAAGAAGCACCAATAATCTTTTGCAGATTATTACTTTCAAAACCAGAATTTAAACTGCCGTTCCAACCTGTATTTTTCTCGCTAAACTGATTGCGTTTTAAATCGACAGATCCGCCAATTCCTGCTCCGTGACAGCTAGCTTGTTGTCCTGATGCAACGGTGGCTTCAGCTAAGTTTGAAACCTCAACATAAGAAGTAATCGGATCCATTTTGTCAGTACACGCGCCAAATATGCGCATTCCGTCAATTGTAATCACGGTGCGTTCTGTGGCCATGTTATTTATAACTGGTTCCCATGCATAAGCACCTCTTTTGATCATATTTACTTTTGATGATTTTGAGAGATATTCTTCTACAGATGTCAATGATTTTGATTGTTTTAGATGTAAAGAAGTTTTACTTCCAATGACAATTATTTCGTTAAGCTTTACGGTTTCTAGACTATCATTTGGTTTTTCCTGCGCCCAGCATATTGTTGAAAATACAGCCAAGAAGGTTGCTGTTAGATTTTTCATCATTTCATACTTTAATAGAAAGAGACAAATTGTTTTTTGTCTCTTTCTTGTTATTTTTTAGATTTAAAATTCAATCTCAAAATAAAGACTACTTGACGGATTGTCTGTTGTAACTGCTTCTCCTTTTAAAACTTCATTATCAGCATTTAAAACTTGAAGGTTTATTTTCCAATATCCTGTCATGGTTAAAGAAAGTTTTCCTTTATAAAAGCCGTTGGTTTCAGATTGAAGCAAATCAGTATTATTAGGAGAACCATGATTTCCCATACTTGGCATTCTTGGATCAATTTTGATTTTGAAATTGTTTACAGCCTCAAAAGTCATCATATCCTTCATTTTATAAATACCCACTGTCATATCGTTTATAGCGACTTTTGGAGAAGATGGTGCGATATAGGCAATTACATAATTGCTTCCGTCGCTTCCTTTAAAAGAGCTTACAGTTCGTTTTGAAGATGCAGGAACATTTATTTTGTCAGTTGCGGTGTAGCTTGCGCCATTAATTTTGTATGTAATGCTTAGTTCCCAATATTCCGTTTCGTTTTGCGCCATTTGAAAAATGATATCTCCTTCAAATACCGTTTTCTTGTCTACTTTTTCTACTTCAGATCTTGGACAGGAGTGCTGCATCATAGCCATATGCATTAACGGTGTCCAATTGATTTCGGCATCAGGGATATAATTGTTGGTTTTCTTGTCTTTTATTCTAAGCGAGACATGATTATAACCTTGAACTAAAGAACCTGTTGAAGAGAATAATTCTATAATATGGGTATCATTTGCGATTTCCTGTATTTTATGAAGTCCGCTTGTTTCATCAACTGGAGTTGAAGAAGAATCGTTATCAGAAGAGCAAGAGAATGTGGTAATTGCTAAAAATAAAAGTGCTGTGTATTTTAAAATTTTCATGAGATTTTAATTTAAATATGATAATAAAAGGTCTGTCGAATAAATTCGATAGAAGGAAAAGAATGAAATAAAAATCAAATAAAAATCGGAGGACGGAAGATGTTGACGGCCTCTAAATGAGAATATAAGTTGTTATAAAATGAATTTACTATAAAAGTAGAAACTCTATTTTTTTCAAAAGAGAATACTGGTATTTGTACCATAAACAGAATCACAGTTTCTGCTGTTTCACTTTTCTTTTCATTAGAAGCTGGCGTATCATTTTTATAGCTTTTTGCCAGCTCTTTTTTCAAATGGCATTTTCCATTACAATGAAGTTCGGGAGCATTTTTGTTTTCGCATAATTCAGTTGAAATGTAATGGTAGTTGATTACATAATCCAGAAATGGAAAAGCTGGGCGAAATACCACTGCAAATAAAAATATGTAAATGCAAAACTTCATTACCTGTTTTTTGAGAATACGAAGGTATTATGAACTTTTTTTTGAGGATATGATTGTAATCATACTTTGTGAAAAACAAGTTTTAGAATTTTGATCAAAAGTTTAACAATTAAAAACAAAGTAATGAACAAATTATTCCTATTAACAATGTTTGGTTTTTTCCTTATGGTATCATGCGGAAAAGAAAAGTCAAATACCGACCAAGATTTTTCAGCTCCTGCTCCTACAGAAAAAACAGCTGATGCCGAATCCTATGATCCTAAAAGAGGTATTGGAAAGTTTGAGACAGTTGAGTTAGGAGCTTCTTTAGATAAAGCACTAGCTGAAAAAGGACTTAAAACTGCTGAAGTAAAATGCACCTCATGCCATAAACCTACTGACGAAAAATTAGTTGGACCTGGATGGAAAGGTGTTACAGAAAGAAGAACACCACAATGGATCATGAATTTTATTACCAATCCAGACCCAATGATTGATAAAGATCCTGAATTGCAAGCGCAACTAGAGCTTTGTATGATTCGTATGCCAAATCAAGGACTAACAGATGATGAAGCAAGATCTATTTTAGAATATATGCGTCAGAATGATGGAGTGAAATAAAGAAATCAAAATCAAAAAATAATAGCCTTATGAAAAATAAATTTTTAAAATCGATTTTCGTTGTTACGTTAGGGTGCGCTCTTTTTGTTTCTTGCAAACCAAAAGATTCTACGGATGCTGTTGAAGGTGATGCGGCCTCAAAAGTATATGTGGCACCCGGTAAATATGATGAATTCTATAATTTTGTGTCTGGTGGTTTTAGCGGTCAGGTCAGTGTTTATGGACTTCCTAGCGGAAGACTGTTAAGAGTAATGCCTGTGTTTTCTGAAGATCCGCAAAGTGGTTATGGTTATAGTGAAGAAACAAAGCCTATGTTGAATACTTCGCATGGTTATGTGCCTTGGGATGATCAGCATCACTTGGACTTATCGCAAACAAATGGAGAAGTTGATGGAAGATGGATTTTTGCCAATGCCAATAATACGCCACGTATTGCACGTATTGACTTGAAAACGTTTAAAACAGCAGAAATTATCGAGCTTCCAAATTGCGGAGGAAATCACTCTTCGCCATTTATTACCCAAAATACAGAATATGTTGTAGGTGCAAGCCGTTTTAGTGTTCCTGCAGATAATGATAATGGAGATGTTCCAATTAATACCTACAAGAAAAATTTCAAAGGATATCTAAGTTTTGTGAAAGTTGGAAAAGAAGGAGAATTGGATCTTGCTTTTCAAATTGTAGCTCCAGGTGTGAATTTTGACCTTAGCCACCCCGGTAAAAAAGAATCTCATGGATGGTTTTTCTTCTCATGCTATAATACAGAACAAGCCAATACCTTATTGGAGGTTAATGCTTCTAAGAATGATAAGGATTTTATCATGGCGGTAAATTGGAAAAAAGCAGAAGAATATATAAAAGCTGGAAAAGGAAAACGAATTCCCGCAAAATATGCCCACAATACTTGGGATGAAAAAACACAAACTGCTAAATCTGAAATTAAAAATGAAGTACTTACTCTAGATGCTTCAGAACTTAAGGATATCTGTTACATGATTCCATGTCCGAAATCGCCTCACGGCTGTGATATTGATCCGACAGGAGAATATATTGTAGGTAGTGGAAAATTGGCAGCTTTAATTCCTGTATTCAGTTTTACAAAATTGAAAGATGCTATTGCTAAAAAGCAGTTTGATGGCAATTATGCTGGAATTCCAGTTGTGAAATATGAAGCTGCTCTTCATGGAGAAGTTCAAAAGCCAGGTTTAGGACCTCTTCACACAGAATTTGATGGAAAAGGAAATGCTTATACCACAATGTTCGTTTCGTCTGAAGTAGTGAAATGGAACATTAAAGACTTAAAAGTTTTAGATAGAAAAGCAACTTATTATTCTCCTGGACACTTAATGGTTCCTGGTGGAAATACAGAAAAACCATTTGGAAAATACATGGTGGTTTACAACAAAATTACTAAAGATCGTTTCTTGCCAACTGGTCCAGAATTAGCACAAAGTGCTCAGTTATTTGATATTAGTGGAGATAAAATGAAATTGCTTTTAGATTATCCTACTATTGGTGAACCGCATTATGCACAAGGTATTCCAGCAGAAAAAGTAATAAATAACGGACAGTTGAAGTATTACAAAATTGCAGAAAACAGCCATGCATATGCGACTAAAGGTGAAAAAGAAACCAAAGTGGTTAGAGAGGGCAATAAAGTACATATTTATATGACTTGTATCCGTTCTCACTTTGCGCCAGATAATATCGAAGGAATTCGAGTTGGAGATGAAGTTTATTTCCATGTTACGAATCTGGAGCAAGACTGGGACGTTCCTCACGGATTTGCAATCAAAGGTGCAAATACTGCCGAATTGCTTATTATGCCAGGAGAAACCTTAACATTAAAATGGATTCCTCAGAAAAAAGGAATTTTCCCATTCTATTGTACAGATTTCTGTAGTGCACTGCATCAAGAAATGCAGGGTTATGTACGAGTTTCGCCAGCAGGAAGCAATGTGCCAATTACTTATAGTGTAGGTACCAATTTACCAAAAGAATAGCCAGTAACCTTAAGGGAGCAAAGTATTCTTTGTTCCCTTTTATTTTGAATTATTATGAGAAATAAAAAATTATCCCCCTTTTCCAAAATGATGCTCTTTTTATCTGGGCTTTTATTGATTGGCGCTATTTTTTTTCCAATCTGGAAAATTGAACTTACAGCACCTCAATATCCAGAAGGTTTGGTTTTGAAACTTCATGCCTCTAAGATTGCTGGTGATGTAGATATTATAAACGGATTGAATCATTATATCGGAATGAAAACTCTGCATACAGAAGATTTTATTGAATTTAAAGTTCTGCCGTTTATTCTAGCAGGATTAGGTGTTGTTTCAATTGCTTGTGCGTGGAAATCAAAAAGAAAAGGACTCTTTGTTTTCTTTTTTTCTTTTGTGTTGTTTGGAATATTGTCTGCATGCGATTTCTACAGATGGAATTACGAATATGGGCATAATCTAGATCCCAATGCTGCTATCAGAGTTCCCGGAATGGCTTATCAGCCTCCAATGCTTGGATACAAACAATTATTAAATTTTGGAGCATATTCAATTCCTGATATTGGTGGATGGTTGCTGATTGCAGTTGGAGTTTTGCTTTTTGCAGCTATTATAAAAGAAAAATTTGCCAAACCATACGGTCGGCTCTTGGGCATTCTGATTGCTCCAGCCTTTCTTTTTTCATGTTCCAATGATAAACCTGTACCTATAAAACTAAATGTTGACAATTGTGATTTCTGCATGATGGGAATTAGCGATGGCAGACATGGAGCTGAAATTATTACAGAGAAAGGACGAGTATACAAGTTTGATGACATTGCCTGTATGGCACATTATTCTAAAGAACATAATAACACTAAAATCAAGAAGTATTATGTACACGATTACACTAAAAGTAATGAACTAATTCCGGTTGAAAGTGCCTTTTTCGTTTCAGGAGGAACAATTAAAAGTCCGATGAATGGGAACATTGCTGCCTTTACCAATAAAAGCGAGGCAAAAGCATTTGAGGCACAAACAAAAGGAGAAGAAAAAGAATGGGCAGCAATTTTGAATAACTAAAATGTAGTCTTAACTAAAATATTTAAAACATGAAACTGCATTTTTGCCTTTCACTTCTATTATTGTTTAATTGTCTTTGGTCACAAAAAATTGAAGTAGGCCCAAACAAAGCTGTAAAAACAATCAAAAAGGCAATCGAAATTGCCAAGTCTGGCGATACTATTATAGTTGATAAAGGTGTTTACCGAGAAGGCAATATTATTATAGATAAAAAACTGATTTTACAGGGAAAAAATCTGCCAATTCTGGACGGACAGCAAAAATATGAAGTGGTTTCCATAAAAGCAGATAGTGTAGTTTTTTCTGGATTTAAAGTGATAAATTCTGGTTTTGCTTCCTTGAATGATCCTTGTGGAATTAAAATATACAATAAAACAGGAGTTATCGTAAAAGATAATTTTTTGGAGAATAATTTTTTCGGCATTTATGTCCAAAAAGGCACAAACTGCATTGTAAAAAATAATATCATAAAAGCATATCAAAAAGAAGAACAACGCATTGGAAATGGAATTCATTGCTGGAAAAGCGAGAACATGCAGATTATTGGGAATAAAATTTCTGGGCATCGGGACGGAATTTATTTTGAGTTTGTTTCTAATTCTGTTATTTGGCGAAATATCTCTAAAGCCAACATCCGTTACGGACTGCATTTTATGTTCTCTAATGATGATGCTTACATAGGCAATGTTTTTAAAAATAATGGAGCGGGAGTAGCGGTTATGTTTACCAAAAATGTAAAAATGTTCAACAATTATTTTGAAGAGAATTGGGGTGATGCGGCTTATGGTTTACTGCTCAAAGAAATTTCAGATAGTTACATTATTGGAAATAAATTTATTCGTAATACTTCAGGAATTTATATGGAAGGAACGAGCCGTGTAAAATTGGAGAAGAATATTTTTAAAGATAATGGATGGGGAATGAAAGTGCAGGCAAGCTGTATGGATAATGTGATTTCGTTTAATAATTTTCTCTCCAATACTTTTGACATCAGCACTAATGGAAGTCTGGTTTTGAATCATTTCAATAATAATTACTGGGATAAATATGAGGGTTATGATTTGAATCATGACGGAATTGGCGATGTGCCGTTTCATCCGCTTAGTCTTTTTGCTGTTATTACCGAAAACAATCCATCGGCTATGCTTTTGTTCCGAAGTTTTATGATTACGCTTTTGGATAAATCAGAAAAAATCCTTCCGAGTATAACACCCGACAACTTTGTAGATGAATCTCCCGAAATGAAATCTCTTGTATTATGATTACTTTAAAAAATATTAATAAAAAATTTGGAAGACTACAAGTTTTGCAAGATGTAAACCTTGAGTTTAAAGCAGGAGAATGCATTGCGCTTATTGGCCCAAACGGTTGCGGAAAAACTACTTTAATAAAATCGATTCTAGGAATGGTACTGCCTGATAGCGGTGATGTTTTGCTGCATGATGAATCTATCTTAAAGAAGTTCGAATATCGAAACAGAATAGGGTATATGCCTCAAATTGGGCGTTATCCCGACAATATGACAATCGCTCAGATTATAGCCATGATCAAGCAAATTAGAAACTCGAAAAATGAGTTGGATGAAGATTTAATCAAGACTTTTAAACTGGATAAAATGAGCGACAAACAAATGCGAACTCTCTCAGGCGGAACAATACAGAAGGTAAGTGCAACATTGGCTTTTCTTTTTAATCCTGATGTTTTAATCCTCGACGAACCTACAGCAGGGCTAGATCCGTTGGCTGCAGAAATTTTGAAGGAGAAAATCATTAAGGAAAAAAACAAAGGAAAATTAATCTTGATTACTTCGCATTTATTAAGTGAACTAGACGATATGATTACTCAGATTATTTTTATGCAGGACGGAAAAGTTCATTTTCATAAAACGATTAAAGACCTTTTGGAATCAACAGGCGAGACCAAAATTTCAAAATCTATCGCTACCATATTAAAAGAAAAACAGCATGAACAGAATAATTAAAATTGTCTTATTGGATATTCTTAAAAATAAGATTATTGTGAGTTATGCCTTAATTCTGGCATTGCTTTCTTGGGGATCTTTTATGCTTGAAGACAATACGGCAAAAGGTTTATTGACGATTTTGAATGTAATTTTATTTACAGTTCCGTTGGTATCTATTCTTTTTTCGACTATTTATATTTACAATAGTTCAGAATTTATAGAGCTTCTGCTAAGCCAGCCCATTAAAAGAAAAAAAATCTGGATTAGTTTGTTTGCTGGTCTTTCCATAGCAATGTTTTTGGCTTTTTTTCTTGGTGCAGGAATTCCGCTTTTGCTAAATGCTCCAGGCATGGCAGGATTAATGATGCTTTTGTCGGGAAGTTTAATTTCGATTGTTTTTGTTTCATTGGCTTTTTTGAGCTGTATTCTAACTCGAGATAAAGCAAAAGGAATAGGTTTGGCCATTTTATTTTGGATGTATTTTGCTATATTGTTTGATGCATTGGTGTTGTTTCTTTTGTTTCAATTTGCAGAATATCCAATAGAAGAAGCCATGGTTGGTATTACAGCTTCGAGTCCGATTGATTTGGCCAGAATACAGATATTGCTTCATTTGGATCAGTCTGCTATGATGGGATATACTGGAGCTATATTTAAAGATTTTTTTGGAACAGCTATTGGTTTGTTGGTTTCTTTCTTATTACTCGTTTTATGGATTGTTGTTCCGTTTCTAATTTCGATTAGAAAATTTGACCGCAAAGATCTTTAATGTTTTATATTCACTCAGAATCAAAAAAATATGAAAACAGATATTAGAAATAAAGATGATATAACCATATTGGTCGACGCTTTTTATTTAAAAGTAAAAACAGATTCGACTATAGGATATTTGTTTACAGAAATTGCGATGACAAACTGGGAGAAACATCTTCCGATTATGTACGATTTTTGGGATAATATTATTTTTCATACTGGAAATTTTGATGGAAATCCTATGTTGAAACATCGAATGTTAGACCAGAAAAGTACGCTTACAGAAGTCCATTTTAAACATTGGACCCAACTTTGGAAAAAAACGGTAAATGATTTGTTTGAAGGAGAAAAAGCTGAAGAGATAAAAGTAAGGGCAGAGAATATTTCTAAATGGATGATGAACAAAGTCATTTCTTAATATAAAAACGGGAACTCAAAAAAGTTCCCGTTTTTAGTTTTTAAAGATATAAGAGATGAATTAATAATTTCTTTTAACCTTATACAAAAAAAGAAAAAATCGTCTTGTTTTGGTATGACTCAAATCATAAGACATCAAATTAATAAAATAATTTGTGATCTATAATTTCAATTTTTTTGTTCTTGCTCATAAGCGATAATGTACGTATTACGGTTTCTACCCGAAGACCTGTAAAATCTGCAATTTCTTGTCTCGTATACGGAATTTTCATTTTTATTGAATTGGCTATATTGTTTTGTTTTTTTAAATTATCTAAAAAATACTGAATGCGATATTCAGGTTTATGATTGACTATATTTTTAGAAAATACAATCTTGTTATAGATTTTCCATGCAAATAACTTGAGTATCTTAAATTGCATTTCAGGGTTTTCTTCAAGAAATGAAAAAAAGTTGTTTTTGGATAGTTTTAAAATAACACAATCTGTTTGAGCAATTGCAGAAGCAGGGTAGGGTTGTCCGATAAAAAGTGGCGGTTCGCCAAAACTATTTCCTTCATTAAAAATGCCAACTGTCAAATCTTTACCATCTTCATTGGTGTAACTCATTTTTACAGTTCCTTCTAAAATTTGAAAATAAGAAACAGCCACATCATTTTCGAAGAAAATAATGGAGTTTTTGGGAATCTTTTTAGCTACAGCTCCCCAAGTGTAAAGTAAGTCAGTATCAATATGCATGGCTAAACAATTAATACGTTGTAAAGAATTGGTTAAGTGTCTGGAATAGTTTTAATTAAAACAAAGAAAGGTATTAAACAAAAAAGAAAACATGATATTTGTTAGCTTTTGAATTGTTTTTAAATTAAAATATACTCTAATGCAATTTTAGAAACTACTGATATGATTTACGATAAGAAATAAAAAAGAAAAAGCATGAAAAAGAGAAGGAAACTCTTTTATCATGCTTTTACGATTGTAGATTAAAAAAATTATTTTCCGTCAACTAATACAAGAGTAACTCTTCTGTTTAGAGGCTTGTTTTCCGCTGGGGTATTTGGAACTAGAGGTTCACTTTCTCCTTTTGAGAATAAATGCATACGATTAGACTCAATTCCTTTATTCTGTAAATAATCTGAAACTGCTTGCGCTCTTTTCATTCCAATTTCAAGATTACGTTTTTCAGTTCCTATATCACAAGTATATCCAGTAATGTTCAGATCTGTGTCTTTGTTTGATTTTAGAATTTTAGCAATTTCATCTAATCTTGAAGCAAGTTCTGGCGTTACGTTGGTATTTCCAACTTCTTGGAAAGCAAGAGGCTGTTTTTCTATATAATTGCGTTCCTGTGTTGTCAGTTCTTTTTTAGTGGGAACTGCTTCTACAACTTTTTGCTGTACAGGAACCTCTTTCTGAACAGGGGCTGTTTCTGTCTGAGTAACTGGTTCTGCTTTTGGCTGTACAGGTTCTGGTTTGTCTTTGGCTAATGAAAAACCTAATTTCAGTTGGATTCCAGCAGATAGGTAACGGCTTTCCTGAACGATTTTGCCATTTCCAATTGTACCGTTTACCTGAATATTGTCAAGTCCGTTCGGGTTGTAAGCTACAATATTGGTATTTGCAGTTTCTTTTGCCAAATCTGTTAAACCGTAATCAACGTACAAACCTGTGTAAAGCTTTGTTTTTTCTGCTAGTTTGAATGTAAGACCAGTTTCAAAACTTAACATAAAAGCTGGATCTAAACTTACAGTAGTTTTATCCTGCCAGTTGGTTACTTTTCCAAATCCGTGAGAAGGCAGATCATCTATCAAAAGATTTATATCAGGATAGTAACCGCTAAGCTGTAATTCAGAAGCCGAAGCTTTTACAGTTTGTTTTCCCGGAAACATAATTTTTCCTCCAAATCCGAAATACAATTGTGTCTGAGAAGCAATTGATGTTCTGTATTGCATCATTAAGGGAATTGCGAAACCAATAAAGTGCTGATCTTCTTTGTAGTTAGTTGGAGTTACCTGATATTCAAATGCAGAAGTCTGGTCATCGACTTCATAAGTTGAGATGGTAGTTCCATTATTCAATTCAAAACTATTTTGATTGTAAGTAACATCAACTCCAGTTGAGATTCCCCAGTGATCGCTGAAGAAATAGGTGTATCCAACACCTATTCCTCCGCCAAATTTTAGTTTACCGTCTCCGATATTGCTATCGTATAGAATTCCAGACGGACCGCCGTTAATTTTAAAATTGATTTCCTGTGCTTTTATCGTGACGCTAAACAGTGTTAGTATAGCTATGGTGGCTTTAATTTTCATTGCTTGTAATTTTAAATTAAATCTCATTTTTATTTAACCAATAAGTTGATTGTTTTTAGCTGACCATCAGCCAGTTTAAGAACAACAATGTATAAGGCTGTTTGCGAAGGAGCGATAATTTGATTTTTGGCTTTTACATTTGAAATAGTTTGCACTAATTTTCCTGCGATGTCATAAATAACTACCTCAGATCCGCTAAGTTGAGATTCGCTAAAATCACACTCTAAAGTAAATTCACCTCCTGGTTTAACTGGGTTAGGATAGATTTTGATTTTCTTGGTGAAAACCGTTCCAGTTGTTTCAATTGGACATGATTTAATTGAATTTCCGTTTTTGTCTTTTGCAATTACATGATAAGTGCCGTTTAATGGTACAATTTCGCTATAATATTGACGAGTTGCGCCAGAAATGGCTGCTCCGTTTTTGTACCATTGCCAAGCTACATAATTGTTAGATTTATTATCAAAGAATAGAACATTTGCCCATTGCTGTATAACAAGCCCAGATTGGCTTATTTCTATCGGTTTAACAACGGCTGTAGCTGCATTATGATTCTGATCTCCATTTTGCGTTGCTGTAATGGTTGAATTTCCTGAACCTGTAATATTTAATGTTGATCCAGAAATTGTTCCTAATGCTGCATTTGCAATGGCATAAGAAACTGGTAAACCACTGTCTGTTGTTGCTGTTAAAGTTACATTGTTTGAATCTGCGCATCCAAATTCTAAAGTTTGGTTCCAAGTAATAGTTTGGTTAGCTTTAGTAATTTCAAATTCAGCACCTGTAAAAGCAATTACATAATCTGCACCAGGATTTATTGTTCCTAGTTTAATGTTGTATTTTCCAACATTTTCTCCAGCATCTCTCGAAAGCAGACCAGTAAGTATTGAGTTTGTATCTCCGTTAGCAAAGCCTAAAGCTGTGTAATTGAATACAGGATCTACTGTGCCATACACTTTGGTATGACCTGCTGCTGCAGCTATAGTAAGAGTATACTTTTGTGTTGTAAAACTTACTTCGTTTCCATAATTAATAAAACCATTACTGTTTACAGCATAAGTTCTAACGTAATAAGTTCTATTTCCTCTAAGTCCAGATAAAGAGTTTGTAAATGTTCCTAATGCAGCGGTAACATTAATTTTAGTATCGGCTGTAGTAGGGTTGGCATGTTGTGCATATACAAAACCAACTTCTGTCAAGCAAGATCCGCTATCAACATTAATTCCAGTAGAAGATGAAGTACCAGATAATGAAGCACCAGTTGTAGTTATTCCTGATACAACTGCAGTATTTAAATTAACTGGATTAGCAGGTTGAGTTACCTCAACAGTTGCAGTAGCTGTACAAGAATTATCATCTGTAATAGTTACAGTGTAAGTTCCAGCTACAAGACCAGTTGCTGTAGCAGCTGTTCCGCCAGATGGAGCCCAAGAGTAAGTATAAGCCCCTGTACCTCCTGTTACGCTTACTGTAGCCGATCCGTTATTTCCGTTATGGCAAGATACTGCCACAGGAGTTGTAGTTAAGGCCAAAGCATCAGGTTGAGTAATGGTGATGGTGTTACTAGTAGAACATGAGTTTTCATCTGTAATAGTTACAATGTATTCTCCTGCAGTAAGACCAGTTGCTGTTGCAGCAGTTCCTCCAGATGGAGACCAAGAATAGGTATAGTTTCCAGTTCCTCCAATTGCAGTTACAGATGCTGTACCATTATCACCTCCGTTACAAGTAACATTGGTTTTGGTATATGTTGCTGAAAGAGCTGTAGGTTCTGTAATTTGTACCGACTTGGATACAAAACATCCGTTTGCATCGGTAACAGTTACGGTATAAGTATTTGGACTTAATCCAGTTGCTGTTGCATCAGTTCCTCCAGACGGAGACCAAGAGTATGTATAAGTTCCAGTTCCTCCAGAAGGAGTTACAGTTGCTGTTCCGTTATTTGCTTGATTACATAAAACATCTGTTTTTGCTATTGTTGCTGTAAGAGCAGACGGCTCAGTAATAGTTACGCTTGCCGTAGTCTGACATAGGTTAGCATCTTTTATAGTTACTGTATAAGTTCCTGCAGATAATCCGCTTGCGGTTGCATTAGTTCCTCCTGATGGTGACCAAGAATACGTATAAAGTCCTGTTCCTCCAGTTACATTTACTGTTGCAGATCCGTTAGAACCTCCATTGCAAGAAACATCAGTTTGAGATGTTGTAGCAATAAGGGCATCTGGTTCTGTTATGGTAACACTTTGTGTTTTAGTACAAGAGTTAGCATCTTTTACGGTTACGATGTAAGTTCCCGCTTTAAGACCAGTTGCAGTAGCTGTTGATTGAGCAGGTGTTGTATCCCATGAATACGTATATACGCCAGTTCCTCCGGTTGCTGAAATACTTGCAGAACCATTGTTTCCGCCATTGCAGCTAACATTTGTTTTTGCGCCTGGCGTTATTACAATAGCTGATGGTTGAGCGATAGTAAAGTTTTTCACAATAGAGCATCCATTGCTAGCGATAATTTTTACAGAATAATTTCCTGCAGTAAGGCCGGTAGCTGTCTCAGTGTTTCCTACATTTGGAGTCCACTCGTAGGTAAACGGTCCAGGAGCCCCTGATGGAGTAACCCAAGCAGAGCCTGTATTTGCTCCATTACAAAGCAAATCAGTTTTACCAGTAGTAGCGACTAGGGTATTGGTTGTATTGATCGTAACGCTTCTCATAATAGAACAACCATTGCCATCTGTGATTACACAGTAATAAGTACCAGCTGTTAATCCGCTTGCTGTAGCAGCAGCTCCTCCAGAAGGTGACCAAGAATAGCTATAACCTCCCACACCTCCAGATGGTGTTACTGTGGCTTGACCGCCAGTAGAACAAGTCGCATCTATTTGAGATGTAGTCGCATTTAGTGCAGATGGTTCACCAATGATAAAAGTTTTAGTAATAAAACAGCTGTTAGCATCTGTAATTTTACAAGTGTAAGTACCAGCAGAAAGTCCAGTAGCCGTAGCTGCCGCTCCTCCAGATGGAGACCATAAATAGGTAAGGTTGCCAGAACCACCAGATGCGGTAACAGTTGCTGTTCCAGTCGCTCCGCCATTGCATAAAACATCTGTTTGAGATTGTGTAGCGTCTAAAACTGAAGGTTCTGAAATATTGAAGGTCTGAGAAGTCTGGCAAGTATTAGCATCTTGTACCGTTACAGTATAAATTCCTGCTTGAAGACCAGATGCAGTTGCAGCAGTTCCTCCAGATGGAGCCCAAGAGTAAGTATAAGCTCCAGTTCCTCCAGTAACATTTACAGTTGCTGTACCATTTGATCCTCCATTACAAGAAACATTGGTTTGACCACCGTTGCTTGCTGCAAGTACAGGTGGCTGAGATATAGAAAAGTTTCTAGTTGCTTGACATCCTTTGGAATCGGTTACTGTTACTGTATAAGTTCCAGCAGAAAGTCCGGTTGCAGAGGCAGTTGTTTGAATAGGAGTTGTATTCCAAGAATAAGTGTAACCTGGAGTTCCCCCAGTTGGTGCAACTGTTGCAGTACCGTTAGCGCCTCCATAGCAGGACACATTGGTTTGACCTCCACCAGTCGCCGCACTTAATACTGCTGCAGGCTGTGCAATAACAAAGGTTCTAAATGCTTGACATCCATTAGCATCGGTTACGGTTACAGTGTAAGTGCCTGCTGCAAGACCTGTTGCTATTGCTGCGGTTCCTCCAGAAGGTGCCCATGAATAGGTATATGCTCCAGTTCCTCCAGTTGGGGTAACCATTGCAGTACCGTTGTTGCCTCCTCTGCAAGCTACGTCTGTTTTGCTTGCTCCAGTTAATAGGCTTATAGCTGAGGCTGGCTGTCCAATAGTATAGCTTCTTGTTGCTTGGCATCCATTAGCATCGGTTACGGTTACAGTGTAAGTGCCTGCTACAAGACCTGTTGCTGTTGCTGCAGTTCCTCCAGTAGGTGCCCAAGAATAGGTATAACCAGGAGTTCCTCCAGTAGGGGCAACTGTTGCAGTACCGTTCGCGCCACCATTACATGATACGTCTGTTTGACCTCCTCCAGTTAATGTGCTTAAAGCTGTGGCCGGCTGACCAACAACAATATTGCTTATAGTAAAACTGCAATTGTAGGCATCTCTTATTGTAACAGAGTATGTTCCTCCAATAAGTCCTGTTCTATCTTGAGTTGTTGGTCCATCACTCCAGTTGTACGTATAGGCTGGCGTACCTCCAGATGGTGTAAGATCAATAGAACCATTAGATCCGCCATTACATGAAGCATTGCTTACGGTTACATTTCCTCCAAGTGCAGCATTAGATTGATTAACAGTATAGCTAAAAGGTCTTGAACAACTATTGCCATCACTAATTGTTACGTTATATGTGCCTGCAATTAGTCCTGTTCTATTTTGTGTAGTCACTCCATCATTCCATAAATAGCTATAGCCTCCAACACCACCAGACGGATTAAGAACAATGCTTCCTGTATTTCCTCCAAAACAAGCAATATTAGTTATAGTTGCTGATGTAGAAATCAAAGGAGGCTGAGTAACTAAGATATCACTAATAGTTTTAGTACAACTATTAGTATCGGTTATTGTAACAGAGTATGAGCCAACTGGAATTCCTGCTCGATCTTCAGTTGTTATACCATCATTCCATAGGAAAGTATAAGGTCCAGTTCCTCCTGAAGGTGTAAGATCTATAGCTCCAGTGCTTCCGCCGTTGCATGCTACAGTGGTTACATTTGTTGTTCCGTTAAGTGCTGCTGTAGGCTGGCCAACTGCAATATTACTTACGACCATGCTACAATTGTTAGAATCGGTAATGGTAACAGAATAAGAGCCAGCAGCAAGATTTGTTCTATCCTGTGTTGTTATTCCGCCTCCCCAGTTATAGGTATATGATCCGCTTCCTCCTGTAGGAGTAAGATCTATGGCTCCATTACTTCCTCCAAAACAGGATACATTAGTAACAGTATATGGTCCTTGTATAGCCGAGTCTTGTCCTATAGTAAAAGTTTTGGATGTCATGCTTCCTTCGCTATCTGTTATATTAACCGAATAATTAGATGGCATTAAACCTGTTATTGTTGCTGCAGTCGAACCAGTAGACCATGCATAAGTATAAGGTGCTTTTCCTCCTGAAGGAGTTACTGTCGCCGTTCCGTTGTTAACGCCACTGCAAGCATTTTTTTGTGACTGTACAGCAGATAAGGGTGCATTTGTCAAAAATGATGCAGGAGTGCCATAAGTAATTCCAGCTGAATTCGATGCATAAGCCGCATAATGTATAGTAGTTCCCGAAGGAAGCAAAGTTGCATTTACACTAAAAGTGCCAGTACCAATACTTGCCGACAAATTTGTTACATTCGAACCGCCAATAACAGGATTTGGCATAAGAGACCAAACAATACCTCTACTCAGTATTGTGTCACCACCATCAGTGTTTGAACCTCCTAATGTAGCAGTGAGAGCTCCGTAGTTTGTTACGGGAGCAGTGGTGGTTACTGATGGAACTGTTGTACAAGTTAAATTTGGAGTATAATTGCTAGGTAAAATTCCTTGAGTAGTCCCAGGAGGAACAGAAGTTGCTGATGTGAAAGTCCAATTCGTATAGTTATTAATACTAGCTCTTAAAACAGCAGAAGTACCAACTAAAGTTCCTGTATATTTTGCGAAATACTGACTTTCTTCATTGGTCCCAGGAAATAAAGCAACACAATTCACTCCGTTAGTTAATCCCGGCGGTATGATACTCTCAGCACCTCCAAGACCAGTTGTTATGCTGCGGCTATTCCAATGCGTTGTGGAATCATAATTGAGAGAATTAAAATCGCCATGAATACCTGCTAAAAAAGTAATCGTGGCTGCCGAAATTGCAGGTCTAACGGTATTAGCAGTACTTTGATAAGCTAGCATTTGATCGCCTGCAGATAGGTTAAAACTGTAAGTAGCTCCATCTGGATTAATTACAAAATCAGAAGTTGATCCACCTGTTACTGTAAAGACATTGTTTGTAGTAGTTTCAATAACTGAGATGATTTTTCCACAAGTTACCCCAGGTGGTATTGTCCATTTGATGTGCGGCTCCCCACTACCGATCCAGCGAGATTCAGTGGGACCATCTGCAGCGAGACCTTCTTCAGTGAAGTATACAATTTCTCCTGCTGGTAGATTTTTTAGGGCTATAAAGCTGAAACCATCCAAGCCTCCAGTATCAAAGCCGATAAAAGCAATATCACCAGGCCCTAAAGTTTGTCCTTTTATATTTTGATGTAAACCAAAGACGCAAAAGAACGTTAAAAATAAAAGTAATTTTTTTTTCATAACATACAGTTTAGTTAATGACATAGATAAGCATTGTCCCAGCCTCCCACATAATCAGGTTTTGTCTGTGAGGCAAAAGCCTTAATAAAATCCCCATCGTTTATCAATGTTTCAATTTTTCTAAAGCTTATATTATTTAAGGGATCTAAGTTTAATTGGTATATATAATGGTTAAATAGTGTTCTGTTAGTATCCTTATCAAATCGGATAGTGCCTCTCGGGCCTTCAATATTTAATCTGTGCATTTCTTCAATTAAAGAACTTGTTTCTAAATTTCTGGCATTTAAAAGTAAATTCTTTAATATCAGACCATTTTCGTAACCTAAAACCGAAAATAGAGATGGATTTTCATTATAAACTTCCTTATATCCCGAAGTAAAATCTGCTGACTCTGTATCGTTTTGCATCCAGCTGCTGACTACATAAAGTTCATGGGGATTATTTTTATATTCATCCAAAATTTTATCATTGATAAAAAAAGGCGTTACATAAAAAGGATATTTTTGAGTAAGTTTATTTTGTTTTAAAAAATCAGCATTCTCGTCTGCATATAAACCGCTATAAAAAGCAAAAACAGCATTGGGTTGCTGCGTATTTATAATCTGATCCATATATAACGCTTCATTTTCTCTTGGCATAAAAGGAGTAATGTAATGCCCCGTAAAATGAGTTTTTTCTTTAAACGCATATTCTAATGCAGAAAGCAAACCATATCCCGAATCATAATAAGAAGTAGAAGTTGCTACCTGATATTCATTGTTTGAAAAATATTGGCCTAAAAAATAGCAAGAATCAGTTAGTCCTAATGAATTTATAAATATTCCTTTGTGTTCAGAGGTTTGATAAGGAGTTGTTGCTCCCAAATCTGCAACCAATAATAAAATATCATTATTAGATGCATATTTATAGACTTCAGGTATATTACGATGTCCCAGAAAGCCAATAACAATTGATATATCTTCTTGAAAAGTAAACTTCTGAAGTTTATCAATTATTAGTTTTTCATCTGCACCAATACCAATACTTTCTACAAAAAATTTTACGTTTAGATTATTGAGTTTCAAACCCCTTATAAAATCTTTATCTAATGAAGGATACTGTTGCGACTTTGGAAGTAAAATACCTATTTTAATGTCGTTATCCATAAAATGAGATTAAAAAAATAGAGGCAAAAAATGCCTCTATTTTGAATTATTAGTTTCTAGATGGAAAAATTCCTTGTAATGCAATACACATGTTAATAGTAAGGTATGGATTATGTAAATCAAAAGGTTGAGTTCCTCCAGCTATACTTGTGTTTCCTCCTAAAGTTGCAGTTGCAGAAATACCGCCTATTTTAGCAGTTCCAGTTCCTGGTTCACTGTAAATATTTGGTGTTGAACCGCCTGAAGATAAAGAGTTGTTTCCGTTATCAGTTTCGTTAGAAATTGTTCCTCCAGTTGCAGCATTAGTAGTTAAAGCTAATGAAACAGTTCCAGTTGTAAGACTATGTACGTGGGCAGGCATGTTTGGTGTCAATAATGTCATCGTTTCGCTGCCAGCTTTTTGACCCATTACATAATTATTAAGACCTGGTCCTTGACCAAAGTGAATAGGAGTTCTACCTCTTAGATCTGGAAGAGCGAATGTACTCATACCATCTCCGCCGTACATTGTTCCCAATAATGAAAATAATGCTGAATTTTGTGAAATCGACATGATTTGGCCATTGCAATAGGCGAATCCTCTTGGTGGATAATTAAACGCGAAACTTAAAATAGTTCCCATGTATACTTCCATCATAATTTTTTAGATTTAATAGTTAATGTTAGTTTTCGTAGTATTTTACTACAATGCTAAATTACTTTATAACTAAATTATGGGTACGCGGGTTTATACGTGTTTTTGCTAAAATGCTATTATTTAACATTTTACTTTAAAAGCAAGAAAATAATTCAATATTTTAGATCAGAATAAGGCTATTTAATGCAATAAAAAAGGCAGTAATTCGTTACTGCCTTTTTTTGTGTTTTAACTTGAGAATGTCAAGCCTTTATTTTTGAAGCTCACATAAAGTTCTTGTCTTGCGGAACTTATAGTTTCTTCAGTTCTGTAAATGCTACACCAGAACTTTATTAAAAGTTTATATTTTCCATCAGAAATTGAGCTGTAATATATTTGTGACGGTTTTGAATTGTTTACCAACGGAAGATTGGCAAGAGTTTCATTTACCGTTGTATTAATCTCCTCAGGAATCGTTTCTCCATTGATTTCAAAAGTTATTTCAACCAATTTAAAATTGTCCGTATACGTCCAATTGGTAATATTTTGAGATAATAAGTTACCATTCGGAATAATGATTTCGGCGCCGTTTGGAGCATTGATTTTTGTTGTTCTTAATCCCATCGATTTGATACGGCCAGATTCTGAGCTAATTTCGACAACATCACCAACTTGAATTGGCTTATCGAAAATCAAGATAATTCCAGATACAAAATTGTTGACAATGTTTTGAAGTCCAAGTCCAACACCGACACCTAAAGCACCTAAAAGAATACTCAATTTATCTAAAGGCATTCCAGACGCCGCAACAGCAAGTAAATAACCGCTTATCAGAACAACCAATCGTGTAATAAGCAATTTTGAATGTTGTCTTTTATTAATATTTTCTTCGTTTTCATCATCTATTTCACCAAAGAAATAAGCAACATATTTCTGCAATAAGTGTGCAGCCCAGATAATAATGAAGAATAAAACGATATTACCCAGCGTAAACGTAATGCTTCCAATTGTATTTGGATGGCTTAATAATTTGGTTAATGAACTTCTCAATGACTCCCAGATATTCAAATTCGAAGCAATTACAATTAGCCACATATAGCTAATGACAATGATAAAAGGTCTTTTCAAAGTATCTGATAAACTTTCGTAATCAAACATTTTTTCAATTCCTCTTTTTACTCTAGTAGTATAAATTTGAAGTAAAATAATTTCTAAAATAATCTTCAAAAGTACACTTAAAGCAACAATTTGGGTGAGCGATATAAAAGCTGTAAGACTTAACATATTAGAAAGAGAAACTCTTCCGAATAAATTATAAAGAATAGACAGAACATTTAAACCAATAAAAATGATACTTGCCCATTTAAAAAAGCCTTTTATATAAAGTTCTTCTTTAAGTGTTTTGATCTGAACTAAACCGTAACGAATTCCTAAAATATTAATGGCTACAAAAGCAAAACGTTGCAATAATCCAATCGTGATAAACAAGTCAAGAAAGCAAAGCGCAAAAAATAATCCTAAAAGAAAAAGCCAATTTCTCATGGCAACTCCAGACCACTGATTTTTGAAAAGAAATATTAAAACACCAAGCAAGAAAAGCTGAATCAATTCTAAAAATAGAGCAGGAGCATACAAATTGGTAACCACGGCAATATTTAATGCAATGACCAAAACAGGAAGCAAAGCACCGCGGTTTAAGTATTTAAAGTTTAAAAGCAAAAGGTTTTCAGCATAACCATTTGTTTTAAGGTATTTGATGTTTCGGGAAATGTACCAAAACAGAAGTCCCATAAAGAAACACAAAGTGATAAGTCCGCCAGCTTTGTAGCTTAAGTAGTAAGCGGCGACATTTTCTTCAATTATAATTTTTGCTTTAATATTGTGAGTTACCCTTTTCTTAGCTGCTGTGTCATTAATTTGCCATAAAGAAGGATATTCTTTTTTGAAAATACTTATTCCAGATTTTTCCAGTTTACTTTCAACTGTTGCTAAAGCATTAGAAACCGAAATTTTTCGCTGTACTGTAAGTCTTTTTTTGTTGTTTAAAGTAGTCTGGTTTTTAGTCATTAGACTATCAGTAGCAACATATCTTCTTCTAAGATTTCCGAATTCTTTCTGGAACTGCTTACGACGGATCGTATCTTTTAATAAAGTAATTAAAGTTTTGTCTTTACGCAGATCAATTACACGTTTCTTGATGTTTTCAAGATTCAGATTTCGGTCATTGATGGCTTTGTTCTGTTCTTCTAGTTCCTGTTGGATCTCTTGAAGTACAATGCGGTACATTTGCTGGTTTCGCACATTAGGATTGGCTCCTTTTAAACTGGCTAAGATTAAATCCAGTTTACTTTCAGTACGTTTCATGTCGCCAAATAGATGACGCGTATCGCCTGCGAAATCAATGTCGTTATAGGCAGATTCTAGTACTTCGCCAGCTTTCTCGATTGCCATTAAGTAATCGCTATCTGTTGCGGTAGTATCATTAAACAATCTTCCGCGGTTTTCTTTTTTTGCAGTTTTTTGCTCTTGAGCGTAATTCAGCTGTGAGAAGAAAAGAAGTAAGAATAGAGAGAAAAAATAAAAAGTTCTTTTTTGTATAATCATAATTTTGGGGCTTATATTGTGGTCCCAAAATTAATTTTTTTTAGTAGACTTTCAGTTAAGAAAAATTAAATTTAAAAACTATAACTGAATATTTATCAGAGGTTTTTTATTCCAGATTTCTTGAAGCAATTTCCTGTTGGATTTCTTTTAGAGAATTAGAGTTCGTAATAAGAAAAGCCATTGAGAAAGGAAATATCATTAAACTTAGCACTCCTTTTTCGAGGAATACAAATACAATAATGATTAGCAATAAGATAGCAATTAATATTAAAATTTTAATTGTTGTTTTAACCGTCTTCTGCATTTTTAAGAGCTCTTCAATGCTCATTTCGCTTGGTTTCTTTGTTTTCATTTTCTATTTTTACTTTAGAATTACAACAAATTTTATTTAAAAAACTTTCCAAAACAATAAGTCAGATTTTTTTGACTACCCACAATCATTATGGAAGAAACAGAAACTTGTCCGGCACAAAGACTTTTAAAAATGTTATCTGGAAAATGGAAAGCCGAAATTTTCCGTTTGGCTGTAGAATCGCCTTTGCGTTTTAATAATTTGTTACGCCAAATTCAAGGCTCAAATAAACAATCTTTGGCTACAGCTTTAAAAGAATTGGAAGAAGAAGGGCTTTTGGAAAAAATTACAATTAAGCTAAAACCACTCCATATCGAATATAATTTGACGGAAAAAGGAAAAGCTTTAATTCCAGTTTTTCAGCATTTGGAAGGGTTATCTCAATAAGTCTAAATTGTTAAAAGATATACTCAAACTATTTTTCATAGTGAAAATTATATAATTTGGGTTAAATTTGCGTTGTGCGAAAATTAATTGTCTACATATTCATTTTTCTAATAGCTTCAAACAGCAGTTTTGTACAACAGTTTTACAAATTGCCGATACTGATTGAGCATTATCAAGAGCATAAAAAACTGATGGATTTAAGTTTCATCGATTTCTTGTCTATGCATTACTGGGGAGAAGATTTAAAGGATAATGATGCAGACCGTGATATGCAGCTTCCTTTCAAGACAATTAGCAGTAGTTCCCTTCACTTTGTTTTTATTTTAGACGACAAAGATTTACTTCCAGTCCCTTTTAATCTGGAATTACCTCAATCAAAAATACCAACTTATAGATTTGATCTTCATTCAGATCCAAACCTACTTTCCTTATTCCGACCACCGGTAGCATGATTATTTCTTAAAATTTTTATTGAAGTAGCTGAAGCGTTATGTTTTCGGTTGCTCATCTATTATTTTT
Source organism: Flavobacterium tagetis (assembly GCF_016735615.1). GTDB lineage: Bacteria > Bacteroidota > Bacteroidia > Flavobacteriales > Flavobacteriaceae > Flavobacterium > Flavobacterium tagetis. Next base: position 39,227 of record NZ_JAERSF010000006.1, on the reverse strand, counting down.
TTAATTAATACATTATGCTTAATAAAGTAATTCAGTTCTCAGTTAAGAACAAACTGGCAATTGGAATCTTTACACTGTTGTGGATTGTCTACGGCGTGTATGAGGTTACCCAATTACCAATTGATGCCGTGCCAGATATCACTAATAATCAGGTACAAATTATCACAACAGCACCATCTTTAGGAGCTGAAGATGTAGAAAGACTGATCACTTTCCCAATTGAACAAGCTATTAGCAATATTCCGCATCTTAAAGAAAGCCGCAGTATTTCGCGTTTCGGACTCTCATTAGTAAGTGTTGTTTTTGAAGACGATGCCGATGTGTATTGGGCTAGACAGCAGATCACAGAAAGACTCCAACAGGTAGAAATAGACAGAAATGCTAACAGACCAGAAATGGCTCCAGTAACCACTGGTTTAGGAGAAATTTACCAATATGTTCTAAAACCAAAACCAGGTTTTGAAGAGAAATATTCTCTTGAAGACTTAAGAACAATTCAAGATTGGACAATTAGAAGACAGCTTTTAGGAACAGCAGGAATTGCCGATGTCTCAACTTTTGGAGGAAAGCTTAAACAATATGAAATTGCCGTAAATCCTGCGAGATTAAAAGCGCAGAATTTAACAATAAGTGAAGTTTTTACAGCTTTAAATAATAGCAATGAAAACACTGGAGGCGCTTATATCGAGAAAGGCCCGACCGTATCTTATATTAGGAGTACAGGTTTAGCCAAAAGTATTGAAGATATTGAAAACATTGTGGTTAAAAGCACACAGAGCGGACTTCCAATTTTAGTTAAAGATGTTGCCAATGTCAAAACTTCTTCGGCGATTCGATACGGTGCTTTAACAACAGACGAATATGGAGAATCTGTTGGCGGAATTGTAATGATGTTAAAGGGCGAGAATGCTAATAATGTTATTGTCAATGTAAAAGACAAAATTGCCGAAATTGAAAAAATTCTTCCCGAAGGTTTAAAAATTGAACCTTTTCTTGACAGAACCAAAATGGTAGACAACGCCATTGGAACTGTAGAAAAAAACTTAATTGAAGGAGCTTTAATCGTTGTCCTGATTCTGGTTTTATTCCTTGGAAATCTTAGAGCAGGTTTTATCGTAGCTTCAGTTATTCCGTTGGCGATGCTTTTTGCTATCATTATGATGAATACTTTTGGCGTAAGCGGAAACCTAATGAGCCTTGGCGCCTTAGATTTCGGATTAATTGTAGATGGAGCTGTTATTATTGTGGAAGCTATTTTACATCATCTTCACAGCTCAAAAAAATACAAAGCAATAGATTCTATTTCGCAAGAAGAAATGGATAAAGAAGTGACAGGATCTGCAGCACGTATGATGAATGCAGCAGTTTTTGGACAAATCATCATTCTGATTGTTTATCTGCCAATTCTTTCTTTAGAAGGTATTGAGGGGAAAATGTTCAAGCCAATGGCGCAGACTGTTGCCTTTGCCATTTTAGGAGCTTTCATTTTGTCATTGACTTATGTGCCAATGGTTAGCGCTTTATTCTTAAGCAAAAAAATCAGCCATAAAAAGAATCTTTCTGACCGTATTATGGAAAGATTAGAAAATGCTTACGAAGGCTGGCTTACAAAAGCTTTACGCATTAGAAAAGCAATTGTTATTGGAGCATTTGTACTTTTTGGAATCGCAGTCTTATTGTTTGGAAGAATGGGAGGTGAGTTTATTCCGCAGTTGGAAGAAGGAGATTTTGCCGTTGAAACCCGTTTGCTTTTAGGAACGAATCTTTCTACGACAACAGAAACAATTACAAAAATTTCTAAAGAATTAAAAAAAGAATATCCGGAAGTAGAGCAAGTTGTTTCTAGAATTGGAAGTGCAGAAATTCCAACCGATCCAATGCCAATTGAAGGGGGAGATATGATTATTGTTTTAAAAGACAAATCAGAATGGACAAGTGCTTCTTCGTTTCCTGAATTGGCAGATAAAATGACGAAAACAGTTAAACGAATTGCACCTGGAGTTACTACTGGATTTCAATTTCCTGTTCAAATGCGTTTTAACGAATTAATGACGGGAGCAAAACAAGATTTGGTTTGTAAAATTTACGGGGAAGATCTTCAAAAGCTTTCTGAATATGCTGAAAAACTGGGAGCAATTAGTAAAACTGTTGAAGGTGCAGCCGATTTATACGTAGAAAAAGTAACGGGAATGCCTCAAATCGTAATTGATTACAATTGGGCAGAAATGGCGAAATACGGTTTGCGTGTTGCCGATGTGAATGCAACGATTAACGCCGCTTTTGCAGGTGCTGTTGCTGGAAGTATTTACGAAGGTGAAAAACGTTTTGACATGGTAATTCGTGTAGAAGACAACGGAAGAAAAGGCATTGAAGACGTTCGAAATCTTTTGATTGCAACTCCATCAGGAATGCAGATTCCGCTTTATCAAGTGGCTAAAGTCGATGAAGTGGAAGGTCCAAATCAGATTCAGAGAGAAAATGCAAAACGTAGAATCATTGTCGGATTTAATGTTCGCGGAAGAGACGTTCAATCGATCGTTGAAGAATTGCAGAAAAAAGTGAATCAGCAAATTAAATTTGATCCAGGTTATTACATTACTTATGGAGGAGCTTTTGAAAACCTTCAGCAGGCAAAAGCCAGATTGGGAGTTGCAGTTCCTGTTGCTTTATTAATGATTTTTGCTCTGTTGTATTTTGCTTTTAGATCGTTTAAAGAAGGAATTATCATTTTTACAGCAATTCCGCTATCTGCAATTGGAGGTGTGTTTGCTTTATTCTTGCGAGATATGCCTTTTAGTATTTCGGCTGGAGTTGGGTTTATTGCTCTTTTTGGAGTGGCTGTTTTAAACGGAATCGTATTAATATCCGAATTTAACCGAATTCAAAAACACGGTGAAATCACAGATCCTTTTGATATAATCCTTTTAGGAACCAAAAACAGATTACGTCCAGTTTTAATGACAGCTGCTGTTGCTTCGCTAGGATTTCTTCCAATGGCGTTGAGCAACGGAGCAGGAGCAGAGGTGCAACGACCGCTGGCAACTGTAGTAATCGGTGGATTGGTTACAGCAACTCTTTTAACACTTTTCGTACTTCCAGCTATTTATTTAATGACCTATCACGCAAAAGGATTTTCTAAAAAAAGAAAAAAACACATGAACAATCTAACCATTTTATTGAGCATCTTTTTTATTGGTAATATGGCAAATGCACAAGAATTGCCAATTTCGCTTGACGAATCGATTTCAATTGCGATTCAAAATAACAGAACTATTAAATCGGCTAAATTAAATGAACAGTCTAAAAGTCATTTGCAAAAGACGGGATATAATCTTCCGCAAACGCAAATCGATGCCGATTACGGACAGTTTAATAGCGCACAGAAAGACACCAGATTTGGAATTAGTCAGACTTTTGCTTTCCCTACCGTTTACAGCAATCAGAAAAAAGCATTTCAAGCCGATTTTAATAAGGCAAAAGCTGAAGTGCAGCTAACTTCTCAGGAAATTAAAACCAGAGTCAGAAATGTTTATTATGATTATTTATGGCTTCAAAGCAAAAAAGAACTTTTGGTTTACGCTGATTCCATTTATAGAATTATGGAAAAGAAATCGGATTTAAGATTTAAAGCAGGTGAAGCTAATGTTTTAGAAAAAAGCGCTTCGCAATCTGCGAGACAATTTTACAGCAATCAGCTGGTAATGGTAAACAGAGATATCGAAATTGCTTTAAATTCATTTAATGCAATACTTCAAGATAAAATTGAACATACTCCTAAAAAGCAAAAACTAAAAGCGGTTTTAAATCGAACATCAATCGAAAATTTAAAGACAGAAAATCTTCCTTCCGTTCAACGTTCGCAATTTGAATCGGAATCTGCCAAATGGAGATGGAAAACTGAAAGAGCCAAAATGCTTCCAGAAATTACTTTAGGATATAATAATTTAAGTATTATTGGAACTCAAACTAACGCTTCAGGTCAAGAAGTTTATTATGATAGTTCACAAAGATTTAATTATATAAATGCTGGACTTTCAATCCCTATTTTTTTTACAAGTCAGTCTGAACGAAAAAGAGCCTTAAAAGCGGAGTATGAAAGTTATGCCGAGTTGTCTGAAGCTTTAAAAATTGAAGTAAAAACTAATATTGAAAATGCTGATCGAGAGCTCAAAAAATACGAAGAAAGCTTGGCGTATTATGAAACGGACGGACTAAAAAATGCTCAAACCATTATCGAAGCTTCAAGCAGCCAATTGCAAAACGGTGATATTGACTATTTGCAATGGGTTTTGGTAGTAAATCAGGCCATTACAATTAAAAGTGAATATCTGGACGCGCTGAATGCTTATAATAAAGCAGTCGTGACACTTCAAAATCTAAATAACATCTAAAATGAAAAAATATATTGCAGCGTTTATAGGCGCTATATTTCTAATTTCTTGCGGAAATAAGAAAAATGATGAAACTAAAAGTGCTGAAAATAAAAGCATTGATATTATCAAATTAAGTTCTGAACAAGTAAAAAATGCTGGACTAGAAAGCGGTAATCCGACTATAAAAAATGTCAAAGAGATTTTACAGCTTCAAGGAACTGTAACGGTTCCTCCAAAAAGTGTGATCAGTATTAGTATTCCGCTGGGAGGTTATGTAAAAAGCACAAATCTTATTGCGGGGATGAATGTTCAGAAAGGTCAGGTTTTGGCTGTTTTGGAGGACATGCAGTTTATCGAATTACAGCAAAATTATCTGATGGCAAAAGAGAAATTCGAATTAGCACAAAATGAGCATAGAAGGCAAAAAGAATTGAATTTGAACAAAGCGGCAAGCGATAAGGTTTTGGAACAGATTACTACTGAAATGAGAACTCAACGAATTACAATGTCTTCGTTAGAACAAAAATTAAATTTACTAGGAATTAATGCAAAAACATTAAATGTAAATACTATTAGCAAAACCATAAAAGTAGTTTCGCCTATTAATGGTTTAGTTTCTAAAGTAAATATCAACATCGGGAAATATGTAAATCCGACCGATATGCTTTTTGAATTAATCGATAAAAAAGACATTGTTTTAACTTTAAACGCATTCGAAAAAGATGTTACTTCTCTTTCGATAGGACAGAACGTTACGGTTTACGCAAATGCTTCTGACACTAAGAAATACGGAGCTAAAATTGCGTTTATCAATCAAAGTTTAAATGGAGATCGTGCGGCTGAAATTATCTGTAAAGTAAATACATATAATCCGGCTTTACTGCCAGGTTTGTTTGTAAATGCAGAAGTTGAAATTGAAAACCAAAAAGCATTGACTGTTCCAGAAGACGCTGTAGTGCGTTGGGAAGGCAAATTTTATGTATTTACAGAACTTGGCAATAACCAATTTCAAATGGTAGAAGTGAAATCTGGAGTTAAAAACGAAGGATATAATCAGATTATTTCTGATGCCATTTCTAGTTCTTCAAAAGTGGTAGTAAAAAACGCCTACACTTTATTGATGTCTGCAATGAATAACGATGAACAATAATGTTTAATTTCTGATTACAATTTAGATTAAACATGAAAACCCAGTAATTTTAGTTTTACTGGGTTTTTTAATTAAGAAGTTTATTGCTTTAGATAATATTACTTAAATTATTTTAAATCAATAATTCATAATTCCCAATTTAATCTTTCACTCCTTTTATCCAATCTTTGAATCGGTTTACCTGTTCGGCAAAGAAAGATTCATGTTCTTCTTTGTCTTCTTCAATTGGTGGCAAAATATGCTCAAAATAAGTTCCTCGTAAAACTTTATGCAGAATGCTTTCACCTAAAAATGATTTTCCGTCATTCAGCGTTCTAACGGCTTTCAATAAATGTCGAATATCATATTGCAACGGATTAATATCTGGAACTTGTTTGTTTAAATTCAATAATTTATAAACCGCAATTCTCGCTGTTCTAATCGAACTTTCCATTGTAAATACCACATCATTATTAGTTTCAACAAATTGTCCAATTAAACCAAGATTTTTGCATCCCTCAGGAACAACTCTAGGACGGTCGCCTTTTGCTCTCGGCATAAACATCGATGTGATGTAAGGCATAAAAGCAGTTTTAACAATAGTGTTTGCAATGATATTATCTAGTTTATCTAAAATTCCCAAATGAAAAGATAGTTCAGTAAGAATTTCGTCTCCAGTACATTCGGGCATTACTTTCTTGATATAATTCCCAGATTTATCCATAAATAAAGCATAAACCCAAATCACCAGAATGTCATCTGGTTGATCCGGAAAGTGCGGTTGTCTGTTACATGTAAAACTCATTAACCAATTAGAGTCGGTAATTGTGATAATTCCTCCTGTTACTGTTTTACCAGAATAGGGATCGTTTACAGAATACTCTTTTAGTTTTTCTACAAAAGCAGAAGGCTTGCAAGTTAGCGTAACCGATTCCCAAGACGACTTCTCGATATTGGAGCAGAACTTCTCAGGTTTACCAAAAATAGGAGATTTTGCTACAAGGTTTTTCCAAAGCATCCATCCGGCACTTTTTCCGCTTGTTGAGTTGTCAATGCCAATAATTGGTGCGGTTTTATTGTCTCCGTAAAAAGTATCTTCAGTCATTGAACCTGTGGTGACAATAACAAAATCATCTTTTTCGATTGGGGTTCTATTTTCTTTGCCTTCATGCTCTGTAATAATTCCTTCAACAACTTTACCTTCAGTATTACTTTGAATCACTAAGTCTTTAATTAAAGTATGAAATTTAATGTTTACGCCTTTTTCTTCAAGGAATTTTCGCAGCGGAGTTATAAAAGTATCGTACTGATTGTACTTTGGGAATACTAACGAAGAAAGATCGTTCAGTCCGTCAATGGCGTGCAAAAAACGATGCATATACAATTTTAATTCTAATAAACTATGCCAGTTTTCAAAAGCAAACATAGTTCTCCAAAACGTCCAGAAATTGCTTTCTAAAAACGTTTCACTAAAATAATCTTCAATTGTCAAATCATCTAATTCGTCTTTTCTTTTCAATAAAAGTTTTACAATAGCCAACTGGTCTTTTTTGTTCAAGCCAAATTTGCTAAAGTCTTTTATTTCTCCGTTTTTATGAATTAATCTCGCTTTAGAATAATTAGAATCATTATCGTTGATTAAACGATATTCATCCAAAACTGTGTATGGTGACGGCATTTCAAGGGCTGGAATATCCTGAAAAATATCCCATAAATTTTCATAGGTCATATCCATTTCACGTCCTCCGCGAATGATGTAACCGTCTTTTGGATTTCCTGCTCCGTCAAGCGAACCTCCATCAATATGAAGCTGTTCTAAAAAAGTAATATTTTTTGCTGGAATTCGTCCGTCTCGAATAAAATAATAAGCAGCGGCCATTCCTGCAATACCGCTTCCTACAATATAAATTTTGCTGTTTTCATAAGATTTAAGCGAAATTCCAATATTACGTTGGTAATTTCCAATCTGATCTGAAAAAGGCATCGATTTTTCTGGGGTGTTTAATTGTGTTTCTGTACTCGAATCTGGTTCATGATTAACATTTCCGTAGGTTGTAGAATTGTTTAGGACTTTGTCAAATTTTGATGTGATATTCTTCATTTTCAAAGCTTTATAAGTTAATCCAACTAATTTAAGCTTAAATTCTAAAATATCTGTATTGTATTTTATATATAAAAACCGTATACTCTGCTCATTATTAATAATTTATTAATTTATTTTCACCAAAACATTACGTTATTCTTTGTTAATTTGAATTACATCATTTCCTGCAATTGCATAAACGGTATCCTCTAAACTGGGTTTTAGAAAATACTTTCCGGTAAATTCACCAAAAGCAGGAAGAATGATTTGGTTTGGTTTACAAAAAAAACATCGAAGCTTTAAAGTCTGCAAACCCAAGCCACGCAAGACAATTCCGGGATGAATGTGGCCTGAAAAATTAAATAGATTTTCTTTTTCTGTGGGATGATGTGTAAAAAAGAAATGGCCAATTTCTAAAATCTCTGTGACAATTACTCCAATTTTTTTATAATGACTTTCATCAATTATATCATGATTCCCAGTAATTAAATATGTTTCCTGTTTATGATTCGAAAGCCATTTTTCAAATAAATTCCATTCTGCATTTTTGGCGCTGTGAAATAAATCTCCCAAAAAAATAATTCTTTCAGGAAGGAAATAATCCAAAACTTCGGTGATTCTTCTAAAATTTTCAGAAATGGCACTTTGCGGAATAGCAATTCCGTGTTTTCTAAAATGCGTTACTTTTCCTAAATGCACATCAGAAATAATGACCGTTTTTTGCTTTTCCCAAAAAACAGCACCGCTTGGGTGAAGAATAAAGTTTTCGTTTTGTATTTGAATATTCATAAAAATCTATTTCATGTAAGATGCGGTCATTTTCTGGATTCTTTCAGCTAGAGTTTCGCTTGAAAGTTTTTCTCTTAATCGATCGGTAATGATAGGAAAACTAAAAGGAGTTGGTTTCAAGCATTGTTTCCAAACAATTTTCTGATTTGCAATTCTTTCTAAAGCTAAAATCAAACGTCCTTCTTCCAGCTGATGTTCAAAGGTTTCGCGATACGCCTGATGCAATAACAAATTATCGGGCTCAAAATCTCTAAAAACTTCAAATAGCAACTGCGAACCACTTTGCAAATGTTTAGTCTTAACCATTTTCCCAGGAAAACCTGTAAAAACTAATCCAGAAATTACCGCTATATCTCTAAACTTTCTTCGCGCCATTTCGGTTGAGTTTAAACTTTTCTGCAAATCGTGATGTACATATTCGGTTGAAAATAGATTATTGTCTAAAACTGCTTCGATATCAATTTCCTGATCGGAAAGCAATTCAAAACCATAATCATTATAAGCCAAAGAAAAAGTGATGGATTGCAATAAACTAATTCGGAATGCCAATAAACTAGCTAAAGCTTCATGAACAAAGCGTCCTTCAAAAGGATAAAAAATCGCATGAAACCCTTCTCTAGTTTTAAAAGTTTCAATTAGAAACTCATCTGAACTCGGGACGATAGATTCTTTTCGCTGTCTTTTAAATAAAGGCTGTAAAGCTTTTAATTCTGGCGAAAGATTATCGGTATTGGCGCGATATAATTCTTTTCGAAGCAATTCGCTCATTTGAGAAGAAAGAGCCAAACGGCCGCCCATCCAGCTCGCAATCTTAGATTCTTTCTTCGGACTTGCTTTTTTTACCAAAACCTGCATGTTTCTGATTTTGAATAATTCCAGTTTTTTTCCCGCGAAAATAAAAGTGTCGCCAGGTTTTAATTTCGAAATAAACCATTCTTCAATCGTGCCAATATAACCGCCGCTGAGATATTTTACATTCATAACGGCATCGCCAACAATAGTTCCGATCTGCATTCTGTGATGCATAGCAATCATTCTGCTGTTTATTTTGTAACAGCCGTTTTCGTCAATTTCCACTTTTTTAAATTCGTCATAAGCATGAAGGCTTTGGCTTCCTTGTGTGATGAAATTTAAAATCCAGTTCCAATTTTCATCCGAAATGGTTTGATAACTAAAAGTTCCCTGAATTTCTTTAAAAATTTCGTTTGGATAAAATCCATCAGAAACGGCCAATGTATTAAGATATTGAACCAAAACATCCCAGCTGTTTAAGTACGGAACACGATCTTCTATGACGCTGTTTTCAACTGCTTTTTTCAATGCAGAAGCTTCGATTAATTCAATAGCATGAGTGGCGAGAAAATAAATAACGCTTTCTTTTCCAGGCTGATGTCCGCTTCGTCCGGCGCGCTGCATGAAACGAGCAACGCCTTTTGGGCCTCCAACCTGAATAATCGATTCGACAGGAGCAAAGTCAACACCTAAATCTAAACTAGAAGTGCAGACCACGACTTTTAATTCTTCATTCCGAATGGCATTTTCTACCCAAAGTCTGGTTTCTCTGTCAATGCTTCCATGATGCATCGCCATTTCGCCAGCAAATTCGGGATATTTCTCTAATAATCTTTGATACCAGATTTCGCAAGCCGAACGAACATTCGTAAAAATTAAAGTCGTTTTGCTGGCTTTTATAATTTTTGCTACTTCATCAATCAGATGCAATCCCATATGTCCGCGCCACGGATAGGTATCCATTTTCTCTGGAATTATGGAAACAACTTTTATTTTTTTGTTGATTACCGCTTTGATTAAAACGGAATTATGAAAGGCTTCAGAATCGACTCCAAGTAAAACTTCTTGCGCTTGTTGTAAATTTCCAATTGTGGCTGAAATTCCCCAAATACGAATATTTTTAGCAATGGTTTTCAATCTTGACAAACCTAATTCTATTTGCACACCACGTTTGGTTCCGAGCAATTCGTGCCATTCGTCAATTACAATTGAACTGCAATTTTTAAAAATACTCGCATAACCTTTTGTCGCCAGAAGTAACTGCAGACTTTCGGGGGTTGTAATCAGCAAATCGGGCATTTTGTTTTTTTGCTTGGCTCGTTCAGATGCTGATGTATCGCCAGAACGAATTCCGACTGTCATTGGAATGTCTAAATCTGTCAAAACTCGCTCTGCTGCTTGCTTTATTTCTACTGATAATGAACGTAAAGGCGTAATCCAAATCGCTTTTAATCCTGAGTTATGTTTTGTTTTATAATTCGGATTTTCTTTGATGTAATTTAAAATGATGGGAAGCCAAAGCGCATAGGTTTTTCCGCTTCCAGTCGGAGCATTTAATAAACCATTTTTTCCCTGCAAAAACGCAGTCCAAGTCTGAGTCTGAAACGGAAAAGGCTTCCATCCCTGACTTTCAAACCAATTATTGGCTATGGTAAATAACTGCTCTCTATTCATTATGAAATCATATTTTTTAAATCTTTTATCGAATTGGCATCTTCAATTTTTTTGTCGTGTCGCCATCTTAAAATTCGCGGAAAGCGTGTTGCAACTCCGCTTTTATGTCTTTTGGAAAGTGCTATTCCTTCAAAACCAATTTCAAAAACCAATTTTGGTGTAACGCTTCTCACTGGGCCAAATCGTTCTAAAGTATTCTTTTTGATAAAATCATCTACCATTCTAAATTCGGCATCGGTTAAACCAGAATATGCTTTCGCGAAAGTGACGAGCTCGCGTTCCTTGTTTTCATTTTCCTGCCAAAGTGCAAAAGTATAATCGGTAAACAGATTGGATCGTCTTCCGTGACCGCGCATGGCGTAAGTGAGGACGGCATCTATGGTTAAAGGTTCAATTTTCCATTTCCACCAATCTCCTTTTTTTCTTCCAACTAAATAGGGAGAATCTTTTCGTTTCAGCATTAAACCTTCGCTTTTCACTTCACGAGATTTTAATCTTTCGTTTGCGACATCTTCCCAAGTCGAAAAATTAATTCGCTCTGAAAGCTGTAGCGGGATTTCTTTGCCAATTAAAGTCGTAAATAGTTCTTCTAATAATGTACGGCGTTCTTCGTATGGAAGATTTCGAATATCATTTCCCTGCCATTCCAACAAATCATAAGCTTTTATGATAACAGGCGTATTTTTTAAAACAGAAGCCGATACATTTTTTCTTCCAATTCGGGTTTGCAAATCGTTAAATGTTCCAATTTGATTGTCTATGAAAGGCAGAATTTCTCCATCAATAACAGTTCCGTCTGGAATATTTCCGCTGAAAGTTTGAAATTCAGGATATTTATCGGTTACCAATTCTTCTCCACGGCTCCAGACGTAAATTTCATTATCGCGAATAATGGTTTGAGAACGGATTCCGTCCCATTTATGTTCAGCGCTCCAATCCTCTGGATTTCCAAGATTTTCAATTTCACCTTCAATCGGATAAGCCAAATAAAAAGGATAAGGTTTCGATAAATAATCGCTACTTTTTTCATCCAAAATTAATTCCTGAAACGTAATCGCATTCGGATTCCAATCGCCCATTAATTTATAAGCGAGCGTATCTTCGTCAATATTTTCAGCTTTAGAAAGTGCTCGCGTCATCAGTTTTTGACTTAAACCAATTCTGAAACTGCCTGTGATTAATTTAGTGAAAACGAATCTTTCGTAATAATTCAAATTCAGCCAATTGGTTTGCAGGTATTCTTTTTTCTCGAAATCTGTTTTCTTTTTTAAAGCGATTATTTCCTGTAAAAATTCGGTCAAGCTTTTATCGGAATGTTCTTTTGTAGTTGGAATAACCAACGCAATTGTTTCGGCCAAATCACCCACGATATGATAACTTTCTTCAAACAGCCAAAGCGGAATATTAGCCAATTCGTTTGCCCATAAACGTAATAAAGTGGTATTTACAGGTCGTGGAGGGCGACGGTGCGAAAGTATGGCAATTGTCCAGACTTTGTCTTCATCGCTTGCTTTTAGAAAATAGTTAGTCAGCGCATCAACTTTTACCGATGTTTTATTAGAACTATCTAAGGTTTTTATAAGCTCGGCAAAGTTTTTCATTTTTCTTTATTGTGAAAGGTTAGATGTGAAAATTAGATGTGTTAAATGCTTTATCTTTTACATTTTACATCTAAAAGATAGCATTTTACTATTATCCTTCATCAGTATCATTGGTTTCTCCTTCGTATTGTGTGTTTGCTGTTCTGGCGTCGTAACCTAATTCTCTTAGGTATCTCGAGAATATATCTGAATAGCCGTGAGTGCAGATTACTTTTTCTGCTCCAGTTGCTTTTATGCTTTCCAGTAAACCTGTCCAATCGCAGTGATCGCTTAAAACAAATCCGCGGTCAACGGCACGTCTTCGTCTTGCTCCTCTAAAAGCCATCCATCCGCTTGCTGTTCCTGTTACAAAAGGAGTCATTTTTCTAATCCAAGTGCTTCCATGCGCGCTTGGCGGTGCAATTACAATGTTTCCTAATAAATCTTCTTTTTTAGTTTCAGACGTTACTCTTATAGTTGGAGGAAGATCAATCATTGGTCGGACAATATTAGTCATATTTTCTATTGCGCCATGTGTGTAAATTTGACCGATGCTTGGGTCAAGATATTTTAGTAATCGTTGTGCTTTTCCTAAAGAATATCCAAATAATACTGATGTTTTTCCTTCTGCACGATTCTCAGCCCACCAATTATTAATTTCAGTCATGACATCTGCTTGTGGTTCCCATTTGAATGCGGGAAGTCCGAAAGTACATTCGGTAATAAAAGAATGGCATTTTACTACTTCGTACGGAACAGAAATTCCGTCATCTTCGGTTTTGTAATCACCAGTAAAAACCCAGATTTCGCCTTTGTATTCTACTCTTATTTGCGCAGATCCAATAATATGACCCGCAGGATGAAAAGAAAATTTCACTCCGTTTATCGTAAAAGTTTCATTCCAATTTTTTCCTGAAACATTAATGTCTCCCAAACGATATTTTATAATGGGAATATTCGAATAGTGCGTAATGTAATTTTGATGTCCCCATCTGGCATGGTCAGAGTGGCCATGCGTAATAATTGCATTTTTAACTGGCCGCCACGGATCCAGATAGACATCGGCCTGTTGGCAGTAAATTCCTTTATCGTTAAATTGTAATAATGGCGGAGTCATTTTTTAATTAGATAAGTAGAAAATTTGGAAATTGGATAATTGTTCTATGCGCTTGCTGCAATGATTAGATAAGCTATAAGAGATATACTTAATACAAATAACATCATTGTAATAAAGGTAAGCATTGCTGTTGAATATTGATACTTTCCTTTTTTTAATAGTTTGATTGTGTGCATATAACGCAGGTATGACAGCAAAATAGTCAATGCGCCAGCAATTAATAATCCAATACCTAAATAGATGGTGAAATTACTGTTAGGCGGAACAGTTTCTCCTAAATGTTTAGTGGGAACCTGTTTTAAGAATAAAGAAAATTTTACGGCTACAAATCCAAAAACCATTATGCCAATTCCCGTGCGAAGCCATGCTAATAAAGTTCTTTCATTAGACAAGTATTCATTCATAATTTCCTGATCATTCTTTGGCGACATAACTGTTATGGAGTTTTTTAATATTCAAAATTTCTGTAAGGAGGACAGCTATATCTATCATTTTCGTTATCTAAATTATAACTGTTATAAGGGTTTGTATCATCATAAGAAGAATAGGGCGTATTATCCTCAGCCAGATTGAGTCCGCTTTCTATGATTTCGTAACAATCATCAGAAAAATGATCGCATCGATTTCTATAGTGAGTATCTGGATCTTGTCCTGAAGTAAATTCTTGATCCATTGCTTCATTTTCATGGGCAGTGTCTACGTGATCTGGTTTATTGCATTTATAATCATTTAGTAATGCAGTTTTTCTGTTGTCGGTATCCGTTCTCATGGCTGCTATTTTAAATTAGTAAGTATTTATCTTAAATGATATATACAAATTTGAAAATTAAGCAGTTGAAAAAATTATAAAATTCGAATTTAATTTTACATGATTCGTTTATTCTGTAAATTGAGTTTAATTCTTATTTTGTAAAAATCAAGTTTAATTCTGTAAACCAATTGTTTATGTGTTTTGCAACTTTGTATAACTAATAATTTAAAAAATTATAACATTATGGAAACTTCAAGAAAAGATTCGAAATCTGGAATGAAAGATTCTGGAAAAACTCAAAAATCAACTTCTGGTTCTAGAGGAAAAAGCACTACTACAAAATTAACTGATTCTAAAGGTAGAGCAGGCCATTAATTTTTTTAGTTTCTAAAGTAGAACTAAATAATAAAAGCGTGCTGTTTAAATATAAACAGCACGCTTTTACGTTTTTTATGTTTTAAAGTTTTATTTTAAAACTTCTTGAATTGTCTTTACAAACGTTTCAATTGGCTGAGCGCCTGAAACTGCATATTTTCGATCAAAAACAAAGAATGGAACCCCTTGAACGCCAATTTCACCCGCTTCTTTAATATCTGACTCAACTTCTTTTAAGAATAAAGAATCACTTTCAAGAACCTCTCTGATTTCATTTTCTTCTAAACCAGCCTGAATTCCCAATTCTATTAAAGTAAGACCATTATTTAAATCTCTTCCGTCAGTAAAATAAGCTTTAAAGAAAATCTCTTCCATTCTGTCACCCATGTTTTTGGTTTTAGCTAATTGAATAATTCTGTGAGCGTTTAAAGAATTCGAGATAACAGCTTTATCAAAATTATAATCCAAACCAACGCTTTTAGCGCGTTCTGTGACGCCTTTGTGCATTTCTTTAGATTGTTCAATCGACATGCCTTTTCTTTTTGCCAAGAACGTATAAACGTCCATGTCTGGCTGAGAAGTTATGGTTGGATCAAGCTGAAAGCTTTTCCATTCAATTTCAAATTCATTATTAGGGAATACTGCAAGTGCAGTTTCCAATTGTCTTTTTCCGATATAACAAAACGGACACATGATGTCCGACCAAATTTCTATTTTCATGTTACAAAGATACGGAAAATTGTTTGTTTCAAGTTTCAGGTTTCAAGTTTGATATGCTTTGTGTTTTTTTACCGCAAAGTGCGCTAAGGTTACGCAAAGGTCACAAAGTTTTCTTTTCTCTAAGATTTTCTATAAAAATATATGTCCACCAAGCTTTGTGCTCTTTGCATTCCAAAAGAATCCTAAAAAAATAATCTTAGCGAACTTTGCGTAACCTTAGCGTACTCTGCGTTATAAATTATACGTATAGTATATCAACTTGAAACTTGAAAAAAAACAACCTCAAATAAAAAACCGCAACTCTTTATGGGAATTGCGGTTTCTAGGTATAAAAAATGGTTGGTTAATAGCGATATCTTTTTTTTTACAATAATAGATCTTTATATTGAAACTAAAAAATATCCCTGTAACAGAAAGAAACTTTAATGTTAACTATTTAACATTACAGGCATTACAAGCATAGTAACTGTTTCTCCCTCTTCTAAACCATCAACTGGCGTTAAAATACCAGCTCTATTTGGTAATGACATTTCAAGCATAATCATGTCAGATTGAAGATTAGTTAGCATCTCTGTTAAGAAACGAGAGTTGAAACCAATTTGCAAATCATCTCCTTGATAATCACAAGTCAATCTTTCTTCTGCTTTGTTTGAGTAGTCAATATCTTCTGCAGACACGTTTAATTCAGCTCCAGCAATTTTTAAACGAATTTGGTGCGTAGTTTTGTTAGAGAAAATCGCAACACGACGAACAGAACTTAAGAATAAAGAACGATCGATCATTAATTTGTTTGGGTTTTCTTTTGGAATTACCGCTTCGTAGTTTGGGTATTTTCCGTCGATTAAACGACACATTAAGATATAATTGTCAAATGAGAAAGTCGCATTTGAATCGTTGTATTCAATTTTTACTTCAGCGTCAGAGCTTCCTAAAATACTTTTTAAAATGTTTAAAGGTTTTTTAGGCATGATGAAATCTGCAACTTGAGATGCTTTAACATCTGTACGAGCATATTTTACCAATTTGTGAGCATCTGTAGCCACAAAAATTAATCCTTCTGGTGAAAATTGGAAGAATACTCCAGACATTACCGGACGCAAATCATCGTTTCCAGCAGCAAAAATAGTTTTGCTTACCGCAGTTGCTAAAACTTCTGCAGGAACAAGTGTTACAGATGGATCTTCAAGACTTACTGCTTTAGGAAATTCTTCTCCTGCAGCATAAGCCAATGCATATTTACCAGAATTAGAGCTAATTTCTACTGTGTTGTTATCTTCAACAGTAAAAGTTAAAGGTTGCTCTGGGAAAGTTTTTAAAATTTCAAGTAAAAGTTTAGCAGGAACTGCTACACTTCCTTTACTTGTAGAATCGATCGATAATGTAGCCGACATAGTCGTTTCAAGATCTGAAGCAGAAACGGTCAACTCATTGCTGTTTAGTTCAAATAAAAAGTTGTCTAAAATAGGCAACGTATTATTACTATTGATTACACTACCTAAAACTTGTAATTGTTTTAATAAGTACGAACTCGATACTATAAATTTCATCTGTTTTATTTTATTTTTTGATGGATGCTTTAGCAAATAAAGTGCTAAATATACGGATTACAAATATATCTTAAACTATCGAAAGTATTACATTTTTTTATTAACATCTATTTACTGTATTTTCTTTTTCTTACAAAAGTAAATACAAGTCCGAAAACTAATAAAATTAGAATTGGAACTCCGATAGTTATGAATTGCGTAAAGGTATAACTTTCATAAACTTTTTCTTTATCCAATAAAGGCAATTCTACATCTTTACTTCTAATGTTAATAAGTCCTGTATCATCAAGAAGATAATTTATAGAATTCATAATGAAGTCTTTGTTATCGTATAATTGGCCTGTTCTTTGGTCGTAACCTAATTCAACCGGCATCATGTTTTTGTCTAACTGGTTTCTTGCGATGTCCCCGTCAGCAACCACAATCATTTTGTTTGGTTTTCCTTGTACTGTGAAAGAATTGTCTTTAAAAGGTAAAACTCTATTTTCAAAAGCCGAATGGAAAGAGCCTTCCAATAAAACAGCAAGTGGTTTGTTTCCTTTGTTTAAATAATCCTGCGGAGTTGTTTTCTCAGTCACCATATTCAGATTAACTTCTACTGGAGAACCAATTGTTTTAGAATATTGAGAAGATTGTAATAAAACAGTTTTCTTAATTCCGTTTTTTAAAGTGTCAATCGGATTTGCGAAATCGAATTTAATTCCACCTAGATTTTTAACAATAGGGTGTGTGCTAGTTGGGTAAACCTGTGGCGCAAATTTCCAAATAAAATCCTGATATTGTGTTGCGCTTCCTTGTTCGCCAGTTGCCAATTTTATTGGAGTTCCTTGTTCGTCTTTAATCAAGTCAGGATTAATTCTGAATCCGTATTTGAAGAACATGTCATTAAGGTTTAAATCTCTAGGATATGCTAGAGTTGCTCCCATATCATTGTACAAACTGTCCATATCGGCAGCCACTTGGTCAATTAACCAAAGCGTTTTTCCACCATTCATAATAAACTGATCCAGAACTTCTTTTTCTTCGTCAGAGAATTTTTCTGTAGGTTTAGAAATAATGGCTAGATCATATTTTTTCAGCGCATTTAAAGTTCCGTTCGGATCTTTTGCAACAGAATCTAAAGTGAATGGTCCGATAAAATAACTTTCGCGAATTTGCATCAGCATTTTGGCAACGTGAATTTCGTTCAATTCACCATTTCCTTTTATGATGGCAACTTTTTTCTGTTTGTTTTTAGTTACTTTGTTAATGGCATCAGCGATTGAATATTCTAAATGCTGAATAGAACCAATTACT
Source organism: Flavobacterium tagetis (assembly GCF_016735615.1). Taxonomy (GTDB): domain Bacteria; phylum Bacteroidota; class Bacteroidia; order Flavobacteriales; family Flavobacteriaceae; genus Flavobacterium; species Flavobacterium tagetis. Next base: position 21,001 of record NZ_JAERSF010000006.1, on the reverse strand, counting down.
TTTTGTGTAGTAGAAGATCCCATTATATTTTTCAATAAAGGAATATTAACTTCTTTGTTATTGTAAACTGCAACTGCCCACGGAAAAACCATAGCTTGCGATTGTTTTCCTTTATCGTCAACGGTAATATTTACAGGAGTTAATCCTTTTTGGAAAAGTGATTTTGTCAATTCTTCGCTTTCGTCTTCATTTTCTAACGGATCAACAAATTCAAAAACAATATTGCTATTATAGGCTTGAAATTCTTCTAATAATTGTTTAGTTTCCTGCTGTAAACGTCTAAAATCAGCAGGAAGATCACCTGCCATATATATTTTTATAGAAAGCGGATTTTTGACTTGTTTTACAATTCCTAACGAAGTTGGCGATAAGGTATAACGTTTGTCTTTGGTTAAATCAAAACGATGAAAAAATAAGGTGCCAAGGACATTTAATACAACTAAAATAAAAATAGTGATGCCTAACGTCTTTAAATTTTGCTTTGTAAATGGTTTCATTAGGCTTTAAAAGATTTTAATTGGTAAACTGTAAAAGACAAGAAAGCAATGGCAATGCTTATGAAATAAATAATATCTCGAGTATCGATGACACCACGACTCATACTTTTAAAATGACTCTGCATTCCTAAAATCGAAATAAAATTGTTTGAACCTGGAATTAAAGAAGCTAGACCTTCGAAACCAAAATAAAAGAAAAAGCAAAGAAAAACGGCAACAATAAATGCCACAATCTGATTTTCTGAAAGGGTAGAAGTAAAGATACCAATTGCTGAATAAGAAGCTATTAAAAATAATAATCCGAAGTAAGAACCAATAGTGCTTCCCATGTCAATATTACCTTCTGGCGAACCTAAATCTGAAATTACTTTTACATAAATTAAAGTTGGAATAATAGCCAAAATAATCAGCAAAAATGAGCCAAAGAATTTACCATTTACGATTTCCCAGATTGATAATGGTTTTGTTAGAAGCAATTCTAAAGTCCCTTGCTTTTTTTCATCAGAGAAACTTCTCATAGTAACGGCTGGAATTAAGAAAATCAAAATCCATGGAGCCAATGTGAAAAACGGAGTTAAATCGGCATAGCCTGTATTTAGGATATTATAATCTCCTTCGAATACCCATAAAAAAAGCCCGTTGCTGATTAGGAATATAGCAATGACCAAATAGCCAATAGGAGAGCCAAAAAAGGATTTTATTTCTCGTAAAATTATAGACTTCATATATTTTGTTTCAATTTTTTTCTAACCGCAAAGAACGCAAAGTTTTACGCAATGTTCGCAAAGTTTTTGCTTGAAGCTTTGCGAACTTAGCGTTTTATACAAAGCTTTTTAACAAAAAAACTTGCGTTCTTTGCGGTTAAATATCGTTTTAATTTAAGCTCATCAATTTATCAACGCTCCAAGCTTCTGGTTTTGCATTGAATAGTTTTTTTGTAAAATCCCAAACGGTATTAAACAGTTCAGAATTTCTGTATTTTTCCAAATCTTCTTCAGTTTCCCAATAACTGTAAGTGAAAAAGATACATTTATCATTTTTGTCCTGATACAATTCTAAAAAACGATTTCCTTCTGCATTTCGTATTTTCTCTTTCACAGATTCAAAATTCTCTAGAAAATCAGGAATTTTTTCCTCGTGAAAACTCATTTTTACTATTCTTACGAACATTTTTTATTATTTTTAGATTTTAGAATTCAGATTTTAGATTTTTGAAATGCCTAAAAACTTTATCAGGTGCGCAAAAATACCAAAATAGATCATTCTTTTTTATATAAATAATTCTTTTGAGAAAATAATTTTATTGACCAAATATTTATTTTGCTAATATTTGTTTTACTTTATTATAATTGAGTATATCTTTGAAAAAAGTAAAAAAAGCTCTGCCATTGGGCCGAGTGTTGAGTATTACTTTTTCTTTTGTTACTCGAATAATTGTAACGGTTTGACCTGGATCCAAAAAAGAAGAGCTTGTATTCAGTTTTATAATTCCGCTAGCATTAGAATTAGCCATTAGAGTCCATCCAGTTGACTCTATCAATTTTCCAATTTCAGAGGTAGAAAGATCTTTGTTGAAAAATATTTCCTTAAATCTTCTCTCACTTTCAATTCTGAAAATCATATAAATTAAAACTGATATTCCAACAATGATTAATGTTAAAGCGGATTCATCGTCATCATACTTGCTTAAACCTGCATAAATAAAAAGAAAGGGAAAAAATAAAGCAAAATAATTTGAAATGTATTGATTGGCAGGCCACTTTAAATTATTTATGATATATTTTTTTGTATTAGAATCCATCTAACTAAGAAAATTTAATCGTAATCACATCACGATAATTTAAACCAAGTAAACTATTTGCAGAACCCACTTTAGAAGGATTGCTTCTAAAAATAGCAATTTCAAGAAATCCCGCTTCATTAAAAATAGCCAGTTTTTCTCCTTCATAGGTTTTAATTGGATATTTGTCTGAAGTTGCAATTGCCGAATAATTTGGCAGAATTGTCTTGATGCTTTTTGGTTTCATCACGATTTCATAAGGACGTCCGCGTGAAATTTCTAAGAATTGTTTTTTAGAAATATTTGTAACCACATTTCCAAAATGATCAATATAAATGATATTGCCTTTTATAGAATTTCCGTCATCGGCCACAAGAGCTTGTAATTCTGTAGCTTCTTTAATAGAAGGAATTTCTTTTCCAATAACATTCAATAAACCGCCTCTAGATAAGTGAGAAGCAACCTGAATAAAAATATCCAAATCTGTAGCTTCAATAGGAAAGCGATCATGAATGTTGATTGCTACAATTTTCTGCGGAACGATTTTTTGTGTCAGCATACTTAAGATTCCGTTGTCGGCACAAATAAAATAGTGATCGTTCCATTGCATGGCGATATGCTGGTTCTCTTTATTGCGTTCAATATCGACACCAATAAGATGTACAGTTCCTTTTGGGAAACTCATATAAGCGGCGCCAATAATGTAACTTGCTTCGGCAGTATTAAAGGGATCAATGTCATGAGAAATGTCAATAATCTGAACTTCTGGATTTTCAGAAAGTATTTTACCCTTCAGCGACCCCACAAAGTGATCTTTTAAGCCGTAGTCTGTAGTAAGGGTAATTATTGACATATTTTTGTTTATAACTATTGATAGTATTTAAATCTAATTTTCATTAAATTTGAGAAATGCAAAGCTAATAATAGTAAACACAAATTGAAAGAAAGAAAAGACAAATTGTGATTTTTAAAGCATTTGCAAGTTACAATATTCAAAAACACTGATTTAAGTTTTATGATAATGAAATTGAAAACTGAGTTTGATTATTGTGATAAATAAAAAAGACCCGACAACCACTAAATATTAAAAGGAATTTTTAATTTAAAACTACTTCATTTGAACGAAAGAATAATCGAGCTAGTAGATATTGCACCAAAAGAATTTTGGGGCGCGCAAGACAGCCATTTAGAAATCATTAAAAAGTATTACCCGAAGCTTAAAATCGTAGCGCGAGGGACAACTTTAAAGGCATTTGGCGAAAAAGAAGTTTTAGACGAATTCGAAAAAAGATTTCAAAGATTAATGCTTCACTTTACACGTTACAACAATATTGACGATAATGTAATAGAACGTGTAATAATGAGTGATGGTCAGGATGAAAAGAGAGCTTACGATCATGACAAAATCTTAGTTCATGGTGTTGGCGGTAAGATTGTGAAGGCAATGACGCCAAATCAGCAATTGCTGGTTGATACTGTTAAAAAGAACGATATGGTTTTTGCAGTAGGTCCAGCCGGAACAGGAAAAACGTACACGGGAGTTGCAATGGCAGTAAAAATGCTGAAGGATAAGGAAGTAAAAAGAATCATTCTGACGCGTCCGGCAGTTGAAGCAGGTGAAAATCTTGGTTTCTTGCCTGGAGATATGAAGGAAAAACTTGATCCTTACATGCAACCGCTTTATGACGCATTACGCGATATGATTCCGAATGAAAAACTGGAAGATTATATTCTGAAAGGAATTATCCAGATTGCACCTTTAGCTTTTATGCGCGGACGAACTCTTGACAATGCTTTTGTAATTCTTGACGAGGCTCAAAATACCACACATTCACAAATGAAAATGTTTTTGACCCGTATGGGAAAAAATGCCAAATTCATGATTACTGGTGATCCAGGTCAGGTCGATTTGCCGCGAAGAACCATTTCTGGTCTTAAAGAAGCACTTTTGGTTCTGAAAGATATTGAAGGCATCGGAATTATTTATCTGGATGATAAAGATATCGTTCGTCACAGATTGGTTAAAAAGGTAATCGATGCGTATAAGCAAATAGAAAACCACGATTAATTATAAATTTTAGTCAAATGTTGAATGTAAATCGTGAATTGTGTTTTAACATTTATTAATATTCGTTTTGTACGTTTTCTTTTGAAAAGTGCAAAACGAATATTTTTTTATTATCATTGAAAAAGAATGGAAAGTAAAATTATTTTGATTGTTGGTTTACTTTTTTTTGCAGTTAAGTTTTATGCTCAAAAAAGAGAAGAAAATAAAACAGAAAGAAAAATAAACAAATTAAGTGGAAAGGAAATTGTTCAAGAATTAAACAGATTGAATTTTTTCAGTTTAACCGATAAAAATGATTTGCAAATTACAAGATATGAATTTGAAAAGTCTTATGATCAATTGAATTTCTTTGAAGGTCAAATGAGAGAAGATTTAAGTTTTACAGATAATAGATTTTATTTTATTGATTCTGAAACATTGTTTGAAGGAGGAGGATTAATTCAATATTTAGAAACCTTTAAAGTTTTATTTGATAAGTTAAATCTAAAACTTGTAATATCTGAAGAATTTGAATCTCAAACTGATAAACATTTACTTCATAAGATAAAACTAAACGGAAAAGAATATGTTGCTTTCGATAATGATTTTGGAAATTACGATTGGACAATAGCATATTCGAATTTCATTGAAATGTTAAATGATCAGCTTAAAATGCAAGATAGTAATGAACAGTTTTATCCGATTAGCTCAGGCAATGACGGAAAAATTGTATTATTGACAAAAAATCAGTTTGAATTTATCAAAGGTAATTATCCAAATGATTATAATCATCCAAAAGAAATTGTTGATTGGAAAAATGGGTTTGAATATTAAATTCAATTAAAAAAATGAAACAACTAGATGATTTTTACCTAAACCAAGAAGAACCTATAAAAGGGATATTTCTGGCATTAAAAGAAATCATTCTAAAACAAGATCAGGAGATAACCAATACTCTAAAATATGGAATGCCATTCTTCTCTTATAAAGGAAAAATGTTCTGCTATTTGTGGATTCATAAAAAACTCAAAGAACCTTATATAGGAATTGTAGAAGGAAAGCATTTTGACGAAGTTTTTCTTATTCAAGAAAATCGCTCTAGAATGAAAATTATGCTGTTTGATGTTAATGAAGATTTGCCTTTGGAACAGATTGAAATAATAATTAGAAAAGCTATTGATTTATATAAAACAGGAATTGTTAAGATTTAAATTATTTATATAGCAATATTTAACGGAATAGTTAAATAAATAATAAACTTACCTCAATTTTGGTTTTCAAAGCCTCTAATCTTTGTCTAACCAAGCTTAAAGCCGTAAATTTGCAATTCTAAATATTAGAATATTAATATGACAAAACTTAAAAATATAAAAGCGGTAGTAAGTGACCTTGATGGAACTTTACTCAACCCACAACACAGAATATCAGATTACACAAAATCAATTTTTCAAGAACTTCATAATCAGGGTTATTTGATTGTTGTAGCTACAGGACGTCATCATCTTGATGCAATGGCTATAATTGATACGCTTGAAGTTCCAATTTACCTTGTAAGTTCTAACGGAGGAAGAATTCATTCACCAAATAGAGAAGAACTTTTTGCTTTTAATTTAGACAGCGATGTAGTTAAAGCGGCATTAAATATAGAAATCGATCCAGATGTGACAGTTGTATTATTTAAGGAAAATGTTTGGCAAACTAATAAATGGAATGAAAGATTAAATTCTTTCCAAGCCGAATTAAAATACCGTCCAGAATTAGTCGATTATAAAACTATAGAAGATTTCAAAGCGATTAAAATCTTTTTTTCATGCGATAATCATGAAAAATTGTTGAAAGTGAGAGATGCTGTTTTAGCCAATTCTTCAGAGCATTTGCATCATGCTTTTAGCTTGCCAACTTGTTTGGAATTTATGGATAAATCTGTAGACAAAGCAGTTGCAATTGCAAAAGTGTTAGAAAAAGAAGGATTTACTATGGATGAAGCTATTTCGTTTGGAGATGGTTTTAATGATTTGCAAATGCTGTCTTCAACTGGAAAAGGTCTAATTATGGGTAATGCTCCATCAATTTTAAAAGATGCTTTACCAGATTTAGAAGTAATTAAAACAAATGCAGAAGATGGTGTTGCAAAATATATTGCTTCAAAAATTCTAGATAAAGAGTTTGCAACAACTTAATTAAGAATGTTTTATATTCAGTTTGTTGCTGAATAATAAATAATAGTTATTTTTATAAGAGCTAATTCACAGAGAGTTAGCTCTTATTTTTTTAACCTTAACTATTTAATCATGAAAAGATTTTTACTTCAAGCTGAACGAAATTGCATTTCAGGAGCATTAGTTTTATTACCACTTTTAGTTTTTTTTATTTTGTTGGGAAAAGTCTGGAAGTTCTTTCAGGATTATGGAGAAAAATTTGCACACTTTCTACGCTTAGATTTGGTATTGGGAAAATATGCAACAGATATTGCTGGTGGATTAATATTGTTGATTTTGATTTATTTAAGTGGCTATTTAATGCGATTGGCCGTTTTAAAACGATTTACGAATTGGATAGACGAGAAGCTGATGATCTTTTTGCCTGGTTATGAAAAAAATAAAAAAGAGGCTGAAGAAAAACTTTTAAAAAGAAATCATGAGCCTAAACCCGTTACAGATTTGCCTATTTTGTTTAAAAACGGAGATTTTTGGCAACCTGCACATTTAATTGAAGAGAATGAAAACGGTTCTGCCGTGATTTTTGTTCCCACCGCACCAACACATAATCAAGGGCAAATTCTGATTGTACAATCAGATGATTTTAGAAAGTTAACCGATACTACAATAGGAGCTTTAGATGAATCTATTAAATCTTTTGGCAAAGGAATTTTAAGCTTTAAATAATTCACTAAAATTGAAGTAATATTTTCTTTGTTTGCTCTGCCAAATAGTTTTAAATTTGCCTTCATAAAAAACAACACAACTAGATAATGAGCAATACAATCACAACTACAAATTTTAATTTCCCGAACCAGAAATCAGTTTACCGCGGAAAAGTTAGAGAAGTTTACAATATTAACGACGAACTTTTAGTAATGGTAGCAACCGATAGACTTTCGGCTTTTGATGTAGTTTTGCCAAAAGGAATTCCGTACAAAGGACAAATCTTGAACCAGATTGCAACAAAATTTATGGAATTGACGCAAGATATCGTTCCAAACTGGCTGATTGCTACTCCAGATCCAAACGTTGCTGTTGGACACTTATGTGATCCTTTTAAAGTAGAAATGGTTATTCGCGGTTACCTTTCTGGACATGCAGCTCGTGAATATGCAACAGGAAGAAAACAAATCTGTGGCGTAACAATGGCTGAAGGTTTAAAAGAAAACGATAAATTTCCAGAGCCAATTATTACACCAACTACAAAAGCAGACAATGGTTCTCATGACGAAGATATTTCTCGCGAAGATATTTTGGCTAAAGGAATTGTTTCTGAAGAAGATTATTTAATTCTAGAAAAATATACAAGAGCTTTATTTCAAAGAGGAACTGAAATCGCTGCTAAACGCGGATTGATTTTGGTAGATACAAAATACGAATTCGGAAAAACAAAAGATGGTGTTATTGTTTTAATTGACGAAATCCATACACCAGATTCTTCTCGTTATTTCTACGCAGACGGATATGCTGAAAGACAAGAAAAAGGAGAGGAGCAAAAACAATTATCTAAAGAATTTGTTCGTCGTTGGTTAATCGAAAATGATTTTCAAGGAAAAGATGGGCAGCAAATTCCAAACATGTCAGATGAATACATTGAATCTGTTTCTGAAAGATATATTGAATTATATGAGAACATTTTAGGAGAGGAATTTGTAAAAGCTGATATTGATAATATTGATCAGCGTATTGAAAAAAATGTATTAGAATACCTTTCTTCAAAATAACAATTTCGAGCTTAAACGAATACTTAAGCTTTAAAATTTATAATAAAATACCCTGCTGTTTTTACAGCAGGGTATTTTTTTTTGCTAAAAATTAAATTAAAAACACACTTCAGCGTGCTTGATTGAGGTTTTTAATCTTGCTCCAAGAAATTTTATCTTTTTTTCATTTCTAATGCAACGTTTTCTATGTAATGAGCGTCTAACAAGTAATCATCACAATCATTAATCATTAAACAAGCAATCAATCATGAAAAAAACAGTAATCGTTTTCGGAACGGCTTTGGCCGTATTTGCAAATTTTGCAACAGCTTCTAACTTGAAGTTAGAAAGTAAAAATCAAATTGAAATTCCTTTCAATTTTTCATCGCCTTTACATTTGGCAGTGTGCAATGGAGATGTTGAAACCGTAAAGAAAAGCATTGAATATGGCGCAGATGTAAATAAAATTGTGCGAAACATGACGCCTTTAATGCTTGCGGCTCGTTTTAATAATGTAGAAATTATTAAAATTTTATTGGCAAATGGAGCTAAACCTTCAATTGAAAATTCGCATGGACTTAGAGCATTGGATTATGCCAGATATGCGAAATCAACTGAGTCTGCAGCCATTTTAAAAGGGCTTAGATAAAATTTTTAAAAGCAAAAAAGAAAAGCATCATCTTATAGAAAGATGATGCTTTTTTTATTCTTTTTTCAAAAATCAGAAACCAAATCATTTATTAGTCGTCTATAGTATAAATATATCATCATCAATCACTTAATAAACAATCAATTATGAAAAAGACAGTAATTATCTTAGGAATGACTTTTGTCGCATTTGCAAGTTTTGCCACTGCTTCTAGTAAAGAGTTGGCAATTAAAAATAAAATTGAGATTCCAGCTTATTCTGCATCACCTTTACACAGAGCTATATGCAAGGGAGATATTGAAAAAGTGAAAAAATGTATTGAATACGGTGCAGATGTCAATAAGATTTCAAGAAAGATGACGCCGCTAATGTTAGCTGCTCGTTATAATCATTTTGAAATTATTAAAATTTTATTAGCAAATGGTGCTAAGTCATCAATTGTAAATGAGCAAGGGTTTAAAGCTTTGGACTATGCTAATTATGCTAAAGCAACTGAATCGATAGCTATTTTAGAAAAGTCGCGACGATAGTCATTTTATGAAAAAGAAAAAAGCATCATTTTCTCGATGATGCTTTTTATTTTTAATGAGAGATTAATTCTCTTCCATCTTATCTTTTAGGTTTTCTAAACCTTTTTGTAAATCGTTTCCAATCATTTGATCCATTTTCAGCATGGGAAGCATAATATTGGTTGGATAAGGAATTACACCGCTGATTCCCCATTTTACTTTTGTCTGATTTCCTGAAACAGGTTCTGTAGACATAAAACCAACAGCAGTATCTTCCATTGGCTTTTTAAAACGAAGTGCAAAATCTAGGCGTCGTCCTTCTGTTATTTTTGTAATTTCTTGCTCGCCAACGCCAACTTCTTTAACATTACTTTCCCAAGAAGATACAGAGCCTACTGCGCCATCAATTCCTTTATAATTAACTTTCATTTTTGGATCCATATTCGCCCATACACTAAACTCATTTTGATTTTTTAGGGATCTGACATACTTAAAAATACTATCAGCAGATCTATTTATTGTAATTTCTCTTTCAACCGAATATTCCTTTGGCATAAAATAAGCCGCAATTAAAACAATTGAAATAAATAAAATTAAGATGACGAGTAATCTTTTAATAAAAATCATGGTTTTTTGTTTTAAGGTTAATAGCTTTTTTAAACAGATTTTTTTTGCTAAGTGACAAATTATAGGGCTTTTAGATTAAAAAAATATGCTTTTGATTTTTAATCTTATAGTAAATTTAAAAAAATAATTGAGAGTTCGAAATAACTGCCTTTGCAAAAAGATTGAAAAAAAATAAGATTTGTTGTAACATTTTTTCTTTTCTGTAGTCTATTATAGTAAAATCAATAATTTGATAACTTAAAGGTTCTTTGATTACCGTTTTATTAAGTAACTGTTAAGAATTGGTTAAAACATGGTACTTTGTAATGCATAATACGATAAAATATTTTACTTTTACATCATCAAATTAAAATCATCATCAATCATTTAATAAACATCAATCATTATGAAAAAATCAGTTATTTATTTAGGACTAGCCTTAGTGACATTTGGAAATGTAGCAATGGCTTCAAACGGAGTTACAACTGTTAAAAATCCAATTGAGCGCACAGGTTATACTGCAACTCCTTTGAATGTTGCTATTAGTAAAGGCGACATTGAAACAGTTAAAAAGTTTATTGAATACGGCGCAGACGTTAATCAGATCTCTGAAGATTTTACTCCTTTAATGATCGCTGCACGTTACAATAAACATGAAATCATTAAAGTTTTATTGGCTAATGGAGCAAATCCTAATGCCAAAAATGAAAAAGGTTTTACGGCATTGAAATATGCACAAACATCAAATGCTTCAGATGCAATTGCGCTTTTGAAAGATTTGAAATAACAGTTTAAAAGTTTTGAGTTAGTAAAATGACCTTTCTGAGCAAAAGGTCATTTTTTTTGTTTTAAAGTTAAATGATCTAAAAACAAAAAAGCATCATTACGAGAATGATGCTTCTTCTTTTTTAAATCCCAACAAATTGATTTAAAACTAAATATTTTGATTGTTTATTCTATTGGCACATCTTTTTTTCTATTGAATACCCAGAATAAAATTGGAAATACCAATAAAGTTAATACAGTTGCGGTCATTAAACCTCCAATAATTACAATGGCAAGTGGTTTTTGAGATTCTGAACCAATTCCTGTAGAAATGGCTGCTGGCATAAGACCAATAGAGGCCATTAATGCTGTCATCACCACAGCTCTAGTTCTGGCTTTAACCCCTCTAAAAATAGATTCTTCTAGTGAGAATTTGGCTTTCAGATTATGATGGAATTCAGATATCAGAATTACTCCATTTTGAATACAGATTCCTAGAAGTGCAATAAATCCAACACCCGCAGAAATACCAAAATTCATTCCTGTAATATGAAGAGCAATAATTCCGCCAATAATGGCAAACGGAACATTGGCTAAAACAAGAAGGGAATCTTTAAAGTTTCCGAATAAAATAAATAAAAGAACAAATATTCCAATTAAACTGATTGGCACAACCTGAGCAAGACGCGCACTTGCACGAACTTGGTTTTCGAATTCTCCGGTCCAGCCTGTTGTGTAACCTGCAGGAAGCTTCAATTGATTTACTTTTTGCTGTGCCTCGGCAATGGTACTTCCTAAGTCTCTATCACGAACAGAGAATTTAACTCCAATAAAACGTTTGGTATTATCTCGGTAAATAAATGCAGGACCAGTAATAGTTTTAATGTCACAGATTTCTTTTAAAGGAATCTTAATTCCGCTGATGGTTGGAACTTTAATTTCTTCCAAATCTTTTTCATCTTTTCTATATTCTTTTGAAAAACGAACACGAACATCAAATTTCTTTTCATCTTCATATTTTTCAGTTGCTGTTTTTCCTCCAAAAGCCAATTCTAAAACTGCTTGAGCGTCACTTAAAGTTACTCCATAAGCCGCCATTTTTTCTCTATCTAGAATAACGCTAATTTCGGGCTGACCAACATTTCTTAAAATACCAGCATCTTTTATACCAGGAATATTTTTTATTTGAGCTAAAACTTCATTGGCTAACTGGTCTAATTTATTCAAATCATCACCATAAATTTTAACTGCATTAGAAGCCTTGAATCCTGCTACAGATTCAGCAACATTATCAATTACAGGTTGCGAATAATTATAGGTAATTCCTTGATGAACTTTCAGTTTATTATCCATTTCATTAATCAGATCATCCATCGAAATCTTGCGCTTCCATTCTGCTTTTGGCAATAAATCAACCTGAAGCTGAATGAATCCAAAACCGTTTGGATCGGTTCCGTCATTACTACGACCAGTTTGAGATAAAACTTTTTTAACTTCAGGGAAACTTTCAAGGTCTTTTCTAATCATCGCTGCCGTCTTAACACTTTCAGGAAGAGAAGTACTCATTGGTAATTCAGCCGTTACCCATAGTGCACCTTCATTTAATTGTGGCAAAAATTCTGTTCCTAAGAATCCAGCAGAAAAGAAAACCGCAGCCAGTAATCCTATAGAAGCGATTAATGTTTGAACTTTATGTTTAAATGTCCAAGCAAATCCTTTGCCTACAATTCGATCCCAAAAATTAACAAACGGATTATGTTTTTCTTTTACATTTTTATTTAATAGAATATGAGAAAGAACCGGAACTAAAGTCAAGGTGAAAATAAGTGCTCCCAATAATGCAAAACCTAATGTAAAGGCTAGGGGAGAGAACATTTTTCCTTCTACTTTCTGGAAGGAGAAAATAGGAAGTAAAGCTGTAATAATGATCAATTTAGAAAAGAAAATGGCTTTACCCATTTCTGTTCCAGTTTTCTTAATCAAGCTTCCTTTAGCAATTTTATTAAATTTTTCCATTCCCAATTGATGTGCTCGATGATCTAAGACTACAAATAATCCTTCGACCATTACAACGGCACCATCAATGATAATTCCGAAATCGACTGCACCTAAACTTAATAAGTTGGCGCTCATTCCCATCATTTTAAGACATAAAAAAGCGAATAATAATGAAAGCGGAATAACGATCGATACTGTAAAAGTAGTTCTCCAGTCGGCCATGAAAAGAAATACGACAACAGTAACTAGAATTATACCCTCAAATAAATTGTGCATTACGGTTTCGGTCGTGAAATTCATCAGATTATCACGATCATAGAATGTTTCAATTTTAATATCTTTTGGTAAAACATTATCGTTAAGGTCTTTAATTTTGGCTTTAATTAAAGCAAGAGTTTCCTGCGGATTTTCGCCTTTACGCATCACGACAATCCCTTCAACAGCATCATCATTATTTCCTAGACCGGTTTGTCCAACTCTTGGCATTGAACTTTCGTAAACATCAGCAAGATTTTTAACTAGAATTGGATTTCCGCCTGCATCATCAACAATTATATTTCCGATATCTTCTTTAGACTTTAATAAACCTACACCACGAACAACAAATGCTTGTCCATTTTTCTCGATAACGTCACCACCAACGTTTAAGTTACCTGCATTTACTGCGTTATAAACTTGTAATGGCGTGATATTATATTTAGCTAATTTTATTGGATCAACTCCAACTTCGTACGTTTTAGTTTGTCCTCCAAAAACATTTAAATCGGCAACACCAGGAAGAGAACGCAATTGTTTATCTATTACCCAATTTTGGTAAGTCAATAATTCTCTACTGTCTCTGCTGTCACTTTTTACAATATATCTGAAAATTTCTCCTGTTGGCCCATAAGGTGGCTGTACATCAGGTTCAACATCATCCGGAAGCGAAACGTTTTTCAGTAAATTGTTTACCTGAAAGCGAGCAAAAGTATCATCGACGCCATCATCAAAAATGATTTTAATGACCGATAACCCAAACATTGTAATACTTCTAACGCTGGTTTTTTTCTGAACCGAGTTCATTGATATCTCGATTGGAGAAGTAACGAAGCGTTCTACTTCTTCGGCGCTCTTTCCGTTCCATTGTGTAATGATGATAATTTGTGTATTGGTAACATCTGGGAAGGCGTCAATAGGCATGTTTTTAAATGAAATAAATCCTGCGACAGCCAATAATCCGACCCAAAAGAAAGTAAATGCTTTATTCTTTAAAGAGAAAGCAATGATATTTTTTATGAATTTGTTCATGTCTTAATTATTTAAAGCACCGTAAATAAATAACTGATTGTTTGTGATTACCTTCTCACTTTCTTTTAATCCACTTGAAATGTAGGTTGTATCGCCTACAACTCTATAAACTTCTACTTGTCTTGTTTCTATGTTATTACGGTCCTTAAATACAACAACAAAGTTTTTACTCTTGTCAAAAACAATAGCTTTACTCGGTACGGCTATCATAGACTGACCTTCGTTAAATGATAGTTTTATATTGGCATTCATATCAGGTTTCAGCATATAATCAGGATTGTTTAATTTGATTCTTGCTTGCATTGCTTTGGTTTCAGGATCAATTACATTGTAGATTTTATCAACCTTCCCATGAAATGTTTTATCTGGATAACTTAAAGTGGTAACAGCTGCGGCGGTTCCTAGCTTAACTTTATTAATATCAATTTCATTAATGTTTGCCATTGCCCAAACTTCACTGATTTCTGCAATATCGAATATGTTTTCAGAACGATCATTTCGTAAAAGCATATCTTGATTAATACTTTTTTGAATAATAAAACCGCTTATCGGAGCCGTTACTTCATATATGGATCCTGCTTTAATATTATAGATCTTGTAAGTTTCCTGAATTTTGCTCAATTGAGATTGTGCTTTATTAACTTCAGATTTTGCTTGAAGCACATCACTTTCAGAATTTAATTTTCCGTCAAATAACTCTTGAGCTACTTTTAAATTGTTTTTTGCAACCAATAAATCACTTTTTGCATCAATAGATTGTTTTTCAAAATCAGCGACATCGGTACTTTTTATTGTAGCTAGAACTTGTCCCTTTTTAACGTAATCACCAAGCTCAACATTTACTTTCATTACATTTCCGCCAACTAAAGGATAAACATCTATCATTTTATTATTGTCAGCAGTAATTTTTCCGTAAAAACTTAATTCATTTTTTAAGGGCTGCATTTCTGCATTTGCAGTAGTTGTCGTTTTTAGCATATCGTTGCTTAAAACAAAAGAGGTATTTGTTTCAGGATTTTCGACTTCTTTTTTGCAGCTTGCTAGAGATAGACTTACAATTGCGATTCCTACGAATAATATATGTTTCATTTCTTTACTGTTTTAAAATAAATCTTTGTTGATGGTACTGTTTAATTCTTCACCTGCTAATACTACTTTTTTCTTCAATTCATTTAATTGAATTATTGCTTGATTGTAGCTTTCCATGAAGTCGGTAAATTCTAAAAGACTGACATTTCGTTTCTGAAAGTTGGTTAGCATCCCGTTGTAAACAGCTTCAAAATCAGAATTTACGGTAGGTTTAATTACACTGTAGTTTTGTCTAGATTCATCCCATTTTGTCCAAGCAGAAGTGATTTCAGTTTGAAGCTGTAGTTCAAAATTTTGTTTTTCAACTTTTGATTGTTCTAGAATAGTTTGAGCATATTTGATATTTCCTTTGTTTTTATTCCAAAGCGGCAACGGAATACCTATACTAACATTGGCTTCTTTATTGAAAGCTCCACTTCGCTGGTCATAATTGGCACCCAAAGTAAGATCTGGAACAGCAAGCGATTTCTGAAATCGCACATTGAGTTCATTGGCTTCAATTTCTTTTTGCTTTGCTAAATAATCAGGACGGTTTGCAATAGCTTGTTCTTCAAACCCTTTAAGATCAAAAGCAATAACCTTTAAGTACTTATTTGAATCATCTTTGCTTACAGAAGGAATTACATTTTCAGTCTCGTTCAAAAGCAATTTTAAATTTGCCTGCTCTTCTATATTATTGTTTACGACTTCAAGGCGCTCATTTTTAAAATTCAGATATAACGATTGTAGACGTACCACATCTTTTAAAGGAATATTTCCTTTTTGAGCCTGAACCGAATAAGAATTAATCAGATTTTCAATGTGAGCCAATTGTTTATCTGTGTTTTCAAGGTTTTTAGTATTGTAATAAACCGTGTAAAAACTTTTACGTAATTGCAATTTTAAGGTGCGTAGCACATCGTTAAATTGTAATTCTGCCAATTGTGTATTGGTTTGAGCCAACTTAACTTCATTACGTTTTTTTCCGCCAAGATAAATAAGCTGTTCGATACTAAATGCTTTTTGGCCTTCTTTGCCAATGTCAAAAAACTTGTCTCTTTCTGGGTTATACGCATTCAGTTCAGCAGTTATTACTGGGTTATCCCAAATACGGGCTTGAATGGTTAGAGCCTTAGAAGCATCGATATTGTATTGAGATGCTAATAAAAATAAATTCTTTTTTAAGAATTGGCTTTCACAGTCTTGAAGCGTGACTGTTTTTTGTGCTATTGCAGTCTGACTTAAAACCGCAAACAACAGCAATGCGAATAACTTTTTCATTGTATTAATTTAGGATTATACAAATATGCTATCAACAGGCTTTAGGGGAGCTTAAAATCTACCTTAAAAATAGCTTAAAAAAGTTTACAAATCGAAAAATAATTGAAATAAATTCGTGTTAATATTTGGAGTTGAGTAGGTTATGTTTGCTCTGTGAACTGTCAAAATGCGATGAACAATTCTTAGTCCGAGCCCAAAACCTGAAGTTTTTTTTGAGTTTTGCCCACGCATAAAAGGTTCGAAAAGATTTTTTTGTTCTTCTTCGTTTAAAGTATTTCCTGTATTTGAAACAGAAATTATAAGATGATAATGATCAGTGCTTATTTTTACTTTAGCCTGTTTATTGTCTGAATAAATGTAGGCATTCTTTAATATGTTAGTTAAAGCAATTTCTAGAAGGTTTTTGTTTCCTTTTATTTCTAATGCGGTATCTAAATCATCGCTTTCTTCCATTTCAAAAAGAATCACAAAATCTGGGAATGTTTTGTTGATTTTTTCGATTGAGGAAAATAAAATCTCGTCTATACGCTGAATTTCGTTGTTTTCAGTTTTTCTATTATCAATTTTTGAAAGAATGAGAAGCGAATTAATTAATTCACCTAAATGATTAACGTCAGACAATATATTGTTTAAGAAAGAACTATTTTTAGGTTTTGTTTCTGGATCAGCAATAGCATTTTCGATCTGAGAAGTCATTCTAGAAAGTGGCGTTCTTAATTCATGTGAGGCATGAGCAGTAAATTCTTTTTGTTTTTGGTATGAAATCTCAATTCGGTCCATCATAAAGTTAAATTCATCAGCAAGCAAATCCACTTCATTTTTGGTATTGTTAGATGCAATTCTGGTATCGAGATTATTTTCGTTAATGTTCTTTATTTTCTGATGAAAAGCAAGAAGCGGATTCATTGCTTTTCTAACCATAAAAGAAGTTAGCAACCAACAGATTGTGGTAAAGAAAATGTACGAAATGATTAATGTGTATCTTAAAAAAAGCAGTTTCTTTTTACCATAATTATCTGTTGCAGATATTAAAGCATAAAAGTCCTTATCGTTTGTATCGTAAAAAACGCCATACACTTCATAATCCCCTTGCTGTTTAAAAAAGGTTTTATTCTTTTTTAAAAACTTTAAGTCTTCAACAGACCAATTAATTTTAGCATCATCAATACTGCTATAGATTAACTTATAATTAGAGTCAAAAACTAATGTTTTTTCATCATACAGCTTATTAATAGAATTTTGATCTATTATTTTTAAAAGTTGATTATCGACTTGTTTGACATTAACCAGTAATTTAATGTTAGATAAAGCTTTAATCTCTAATCGATCTCGAAACTCTTCTTTTCGATAATTAGAATACAAAATGAATATCACTGTAGATGCCAGTCCAAAAAGAATGGTAAACAGTAGACTTACTAAAAGTGATATTCTATTTTTTAATGTCATTCTTGATCGCTTAGATAATAGCCATAGCCAACCTTGGTACGAATAAGTTTTACTTCGTGATCCTTGTCGATTTTTTTTCTTAAAAAGTTAATATAAACTTCAATAGTATTCTGGTTCGTTTCAATATGATAGTCCCAAAGTTTTTCGGCAATAAATTGTTTCGAAAGCACTTTTCCTTTGGCATGAGCCAAAATTAAAATCAATTTAAACTCTTTTGGAGTAAGTTTAATTTCTTCACCAGATTTAAAAACTTTCATGTCTTCTTCAAAAATTTCTAAATCTCTGATTACAATTTTACTTTCTACTTGCTGCGGAACTTCCTTTCTTCTTAAAAGAGATTGTACTCTAGCATACAATTCTTCAAAATGAAATGGTTTTACTAAATAATCATCTGCTCCATTATCAAATGAAGACAATTTGTCTTCAATTTCGCTAAAAGCAGTAAGCATTATTATTGGTGTTTTAATGTCGATTTTACGAATGCCTTTGCAAACCTCTATTCCGTTTAATCCGGGAACATTAATGTCCAGAATAACCAGATCATATTCATACGGAAAATATTTTTTCAACAACAATGAACCATCATAATAAGGAATACACTCGAACTTCTTTGAGGTAAAGAATGCTGAGATTTCTTTCGACAAAGTAAAATCGTCTTCGAGTAGTAGTATTTTCATTATTCGTAAATTTAGAAATTCGACCATTTCAAGAAACGGTCGAATTTAATATGTAGAATTGTTTTTTTAATTGAAATATGAGAACGTCTGATTGTTTTCAATTTTTAGTAATGACTCATAAATCAATTGGATAACATTTTCAACATCATCTCTATGAACCATTTCAACTGTGGTATGCATATAACGCAACGGAAGCGAAATCAATGCAGAAGGAACACCGCCGTTACTATAAGCAAAAGCATCAGTGTCTGTTCCCGTTGCACGTGAAGTAGCATGCCTTTGAAACGGAATTTTATTTTCTGAAGCAGCATCTACGATCAAATCACGTAATTTGTTCTGAATAGCTGGAGAATAACCAATAACAGGACCTTTACCCATTTTAAGGTCTCCTTCAACCTTTTTATCAATCATTGGAGTAGTAGTGTCGTGACAAACATCAGTAACAATCGCAACATTTGGTTTTATTCTATGTGCAATCATTTCAGCTCCTCGAAGACCAATTTCTTCCTGAACAGAATTCACAATATATAAACCAAAAGGAAGCGTTTTATTATTTTCTTTTAATAAACGAGCAACTTCGGCAATCATAAAACCACCCATTCTATTATCGATAGCACGGCAGACAAATTTGTTTTCGTTAAGAATCATAAATTCATCAGGATAAGTAATCACACACCCAACGTGAACACCTAAAGCTTCAACTTGCTCTTTATTTTCGCATCCTAAATCAATAAAAATATTACTTAATTTAGGAATCTCTTCCTTGTCACGTAAACGAGTATGAATTGCAGGCCATCCAAAAACACCTTTAACGATTCCGTTTTTAGTATGAATGTTTACTCTTTT
Organism: Flavobacterium tagetis; assembly: GCF_016735615.1. Classification (GTDB taxonomy): domain Bacteria; phylum Bacteroidota; class Bacteroidia; order Flavobacteriales; family Flavobacteriaceae; genus Flavobacterium; species Flavobacterium tagetis. Next base: position 1,641 of record NZ_JAERSF010000006.1, on the reverse strand, counting down.
AGAAGGAGCAATCTGATGATCAGAACCACCATTTCGAATAACGTAGATTAAACCATCTTCTGTAATATAATTTACATACCATGAAATTTCATCTGCATGTCCCTCGATTACAACTTTATAAGGAGCATCTGGATTAATTACCCCAACAGCTGTACCATAAGTATCTGTAATAAATGTATCTACATAAGGTTTTAAATAATTCATCCAAAGTTTTTGCCCCTCACTTTCGTAACCTGTTGGAGAAGCGTTATTTAGGTAGCTTTCTAAAAATGCTATTGAAGAATCATTTAAGATAGAATTTGTAATCATAAAAATATTTTTTTGCTAAAATATAAATTTGGTATCAGAGTTGTGTATAAATATATAATTTTACATTTAAATTATGATTCAATGAGACTAACCACCTTTTTATTTATACTCTTAGTTTGTTTTTCATCCAAAGCCCAAGTTACTCCCAAGGAAAATGAACAAATGGGATATATATTGACAGAGAAAGACTCTATTCTTGGAGACACTATTCAATTGCCAGAAATAATTATTTCAAAAGGGCAAAAGATGAGTCCAGAAGAAATGAAGCAATTTCAGATTCTTCAAAATAGAGTATATAAAGTATACCCGTATGCTAAACTGGCCGCAGAGCGATTAACTGCATTGAATAACGGAATGGCTCGTCTAAAAACAAGTCGCGAGAAAAAGAAGTATTTTAAGATTGTAGAAGATTATCTGAATAACGAATTTGAAGAAAGGCTTAAAAAGCTCTCTAGAAAACAAGGGCAGATTTTAGTAAAGCTCATACATCGTCAAACAGGAATTACGACATATGAGTTGATTAAAACACTAAAAAGTGGATTCAAGGCATTTGTTTCTAATACAACCGCTAATTTATTTGACATTAGTTTAAAAGAAGAGTATAAGCCATACGAAGTTAACGAAGACTATTTAATAGAGACAATTTTAGTTCGAGCATTTGAATCTGGTCGATTAACAAATCAAAAGTCAGCCAATCCTGTAGATTACGAAGATCTAGCAGAGAAGTGGCAACAAAAAGCAAAAGATTTAAATAAGAAATAATTCTACATATATATAATAGTACATAAACCCGACAGATTTTGAAAACCTGTCGGGTTTTGTTTTTGTATACATATATATAAGTATAAAATATTGATCGTCTTGCTGAGCGGAGCCAAAGCTTTTCATGTTTGGAATTCCAGCATTGCAGTTTTAATATTAATAAGGAGCTGTTTCCCGCTATGCGCTCCAATCTTTTTATGGCGAACCCCGCCATAAAAAGGATTTCCGCTCCTATCGGGGCTATGGCCTCGGTTTCCAGAAGAAGCTTTGGGATGTAAAGCCTCCTTTAAAATGGTGGAGAATCATATAAAAAGAGGCTGAAAACCTGAAAACTTTGCAGAATCGGGAATCCGGAAGCGCCAAAAAATGCCAAAAACGCGGCCGTACGAAGAAAAACCTTACGCAAAACTGAAAAATCTTAAAATGTAAAGCGTCCGTTATGAGATAGTTAAGAAATAACTTGAAAAAAGATTTAAAAAAGCCGGTAAAAAGTATTGCAGAAGCGGAAAAAGGTTCTACTTTTGCACCCGCAACAGCGAAAAACGCTCTTAGACATTCCGGCAGCTTTAT
>NZ_JAERSF010000005.1 GCF_016735615.1 Flavobacterium tagetis | reverse complement strand
GAACAGAGAAGTTAAGCCCGCCTGCGCAGATGGTACTGCATCATTGTGGGAGAGTATGTCGTCGCCTTTCTTTTGAAAACCCTATCCAATTCGGATGGGGTTTTCTGTTTTTATATGATTTTGGAAAAAGCTGTCTCAGCCAGCCGCGTTAGTGATGGAAGCGGCATCCTTTTGCGGGGCATGCAGAGCTTTCTCCCCTATGTCTTCTCTCGCAAAAGATACAGTGGACAGCACGGCCCAGAGGGAAACGCCATAAGTATCTGCAGTCTTGAGCTTATAAGTGTTAAATTATAGTCAATTGTTGACGGTTAAATATTGATACCTTAGAGTTTTTGGATTTGAATGAGTATTTTTGTGTTTCAATTATTTTATTTAAACATGAAGAAAAATATTTTATTGTTAGCACTTCTTGCTGTTACAGGGTTAAGTGCACAACAACGTCCAAAGTTAGTGGTGGGTATAGTTGTAGATCAAATGAAAATGGAATATTTATATCGTTTCTCAGATGATTTTTCTCCAAATGGCTTTAAGAGATTAATGAATGATGGATTTACTTTCCAAAATATGCATTATAACTATATGCCTACCTATACAGCTCCTGGACACGCTTCAATCTACACAGGTACAACTCCAGCTACTCACGGAATTGTAGGTAACGAATGGTTTAGTAGAACGCTTGGCAAAGAAATGTATTGTACTGACGATGCTGGAGTTAAAACAGTAGGTGACGGTACGCCCGAAGAAGGTGCTATGTCTCCAAAAAATCTTCAAAGTACTACCATTACTGACGAAGTTAGAATGGCCACCAATTTTACTGGGAAAGTTATTGGGATGAGTTTAAAGGATAGAGGTGCTATATTGCCAGCTGGTCATTTTGCGAACTGGGCATTTTGGTACAGTAAAACCGGTTCTTTTATTTCTAGTACTTTTTATGGTGAAAAATTACCTGAATGGGTTACAGAATTCAATAATGAAAAAAACTATTTAAAATATATTAATAAAGGTTGGGATTTGTATAAACCTGCTTCAGTTTATAATGAGAGTCTTCCAGATAACAATCCATACGAAGGAAAGCTATATGGAAGTGCAGCTCCTGTTTTTCCATACGATTTAAAATCAATGTATGAGAAAAATGACGCTGGTGTTATTAGAGCTACGCCTTTCGGAAATGATTTGTTAGCTGAATTTGCAAAAAGAGCTATTGAGAAAGAAGAATTGGGTAAAGACAATGTTACAGACTTTTTGACTGTAAGTTTTTCTTCTACAGACTATGTTGGGCACTTATTAGGCCCAAGATCTATGGAACTTCAGGATACTTACTTGAGATTGGATCAAACCATTGCTGATTTTTTAGCATATCTGGATAAAACGGTTGGTAAAGGAAATTATTTACTTTTCTTAACGGCTGACCATGCTGGTGCTGAGAATGTGATTTACTTAAAAGACCGTAAATATAATGTAGATAATTATCCTTCTAAAGAGGTTAAGAAAAGTCTACAAGATTTTTCAGTTAAAACCTTTGGTGTAGATTTAATTCAAAATTACTCAAACTTTAATGTCTTCTTTAATAAACAAATTATTAAAGACAAGAAATTAGACCTTGATAAAGTTAAAGATGCTTTTAAAAAGTTTTTAATTACTCAACCGCAAGTCAAAAAAGTTTATACAGAGGAAGAAGTTTTGGCTAATGCTGGAAATGATTACGCTCTTAATTTTGTGGCAAAAGGTTATGATGTTACACAAAATGGTGATTTAGTTATTGTGGATAAGCCTGGAATGATAGAATATACACCTACAGGAACATCACACGGAACAATTTATAGCTACGATACGCATGTTCCTGCTATTTTCTACGGTTGGCATATTAAAAAAGGAGAATCTTACGATAAGAAAGCTATAACAGAGATCGCTCCAACAATTGCTCAAAAAATTAAAGTTACTTTTCCAAATGGAACCGAGGCAAAAGTTATGACTGAAGTTCTTGACAATAAAAAATAAGAAAGATTATTATTTAGAAAAAACCTGTCTTCATGACAGGTTTTTTTATGGCATAAAAAAGGCTTTTCAATTAAGAAAAGCCTTCTTGTAATAGTGATTTAGTAAGCACTTATATAAGTATTAACACTATGCGTTTGCTAATACTATTTCTTCGTTAAAAGGTAAATTCCAAGCTTCTGCAACTCCTTTGTAAAGGATTTTTCCATTAGCTACGTTTAATCCTTTTTTCAATTCTTCATTTTCTGCACAAGCTTTTTCCCATCCTTTGTTTGCTAATTGTACAGCATATGGTAAAGTTGCGTTTGTTAATGCTAAAGTAGAAGTGTAAGGAACAGCTCCTGGCATATTAGCTACACAGTAGTGAACGATATCGTCAATAATGAATGTTGGGTTTTCGTGAGTTGTTGGAGTACAAGTTTCAATACAACCTCCTTGGTCTACTGCAACGTCAACAACAACAGTTCCTGGACGCATTAATTTAAGCATATCACGAGTAATTAAGTGAGGTGCTTTTGCTCCTGGAATTAAAACCGCTCCAACAATTAAGTCAGCATTTTTTATTGCTCTTGTAATGTTGTAGTGGTTAGACATTTCTGTGTTTACGTTTGCTGGCATGATGTCATCTAATTGACGTAAACGAGGTAAGCTTAAGTCCATAATAGTAACTTGAGCACCTAATCCAGCAGCCATTTTAGCAGCTTGAGTTCCTACGATTCCTCCACCTAAAACTAATACTTTTGCTGGTGGCACACCTGGAACACCACCTAAAAGAATTCCTCTTCCTTTTAATGGTTTTTCAAGATATTTTGCTCCTTGTTGAATTGCCATACGACCAGCAACTTCAGACATTGGAACCAATAATGGTAAGCTTCTGTCTGTTTTTTCTACAGTTTCGTAAGCTAAACAAACAGCTCCTTTTTCTAACATTGCATGCGTTAATTCTTCAGAAGAAGCAAAGTGGAAGTACGTGAATAATAATTGATCTTTTTTGATCAATGGGTATTCAGAAGCAATTGGCTCTTTTACTTTAATGATCATTTCTGCAATAGCATAAACTTCTTCAATAGTTGGTAAAACAATCGCACCCGCTTCAGCATATTCTGCGTCAGCGAAACCGCTTCCTAAACCAGCAGTTGATTGAACATAAACTGTATGTCCGTGTTTTTTCATTTCCGAAACACCTGCAGGAGTTAATGCAACTCTGTTTTCGTTATTTTTTATTTCTTTAGGAACACCTATTATCATTTTGTTATATTTTTTTGTTTTTATTGAATTTGTTTTACAAATCTACAGATAGAGAATAAATTATGGTTTAACGCTGAATAAATAAGAAAATATTATTTTATTTTTTATTTTTACAGAAAAATATTCTGTTTTGAGGCAAAATTTATTCTTCAAAAAGAAAAAATGACTAATTCGGACTAATTTTAATAAAACGTTTTCGTTATGGCTTTAGATGAAATTGACAAAAAAATCCTACGTCTGTTACAGGAAGATGCGCACTACACTTTAAAAGACATCGCAAACAAAATAAATTTGTCTTTAACGCCTGTTCATGATCGGGTGAAACGTCTTGAAAAAGATGGAATTATAGAAAAATATGTGACGCTTTTAGATAAGAAAAAACTTGGAAATAATTTGACCGTTTATTGTCAAGTTACGCTGACAAAACAGACTTATGATACTTCGGAAGGATTTAATCAGTCGATTTTGAATTTGCCCGAGGTTGTAGAATGCAATTATGTTTCAGGAAACTTCGATTATATGCTGAAAATCATAATTCCAGACATGGAAAGTTACCATCATTTTCACCAGAAAAAATTATCAATATTGCCTGAGGTTTCACTAATAAATACCGTTTTTGTAATTTCAGAAGTAAAGAGTACTACTGTTCTTCCTATTTAAACCAAAACAAAAAACCATCAAGAAAATCCTGATGGTTTTAAGAAAAAAAGTTAGTTTGGTTGAATTAATAATAAGTATAACGTCTTACTTTGGCAATATATTTTGCTAAGCGAATTACTTGATGGCTATATCCATACTCGTTATCGTACCATATATAAAGTACAATATTTTTTCCATCCTTTGAAACAATCGTTGCATTGCTGTCATAAATAGACGGAGCAGAAGTGCCGACAATATCAGATGAAACTAGTTCGTTATTTAAAGAATATTTTATCTGCTCTACCAGTTCTCCTTCAAGAGCATACTTCTTCATAATTTTATTGATTGCAGCAATTGATGTCGCTTTCTTAACTTCTAAATTTAAAACAACAAGTGATCCATTAGGAACAGGAACACGAATCGCATTCGAAGTTAATTTGCCTTCTAACGACGGTAAAGCTTTTGCTACTGCGCTTCCTGCGCCAGTTTCAGTAATTACCATATTTAAAGCTGCAGCTCTTCCACGACGGTATTTTTTGTGCATATTATCAACCAGATTCTGGTCGTTGGTGTAGGCATGAATGGTTTCTAAGTGTCCTTTTATAACTCCAAGAGTTTCTTCAACTACTTTTAAAATTGGAGTTATGGCGTTTGTTGTACAAGAAGCGGCAGAAAAAATATTTACTTCATCAGGATTAAAATCGTTATGATTCACACCATGTACAATATTTGGAACACCTTTTCCTGGAGCAGTTAACAAAACTTTATTTGCTCCGTTTGAGGTTAAATGTCTTTTTAATGCTTCTTCTGTTGTAAATGCGCCAGTATTATCAATAACTAAAGCGTCATTAATTCCGTATGTGGTATAATCAATTTCTTCAGGTGAATTGGCAGTAATGATATGAACGGTTGTTCCGTTTATAATTAAGGCATTATTTTTAGCGTCGGCTATTACTGATCCTTGGAAATCTCCGTGAATGGAGTCGTATCGCAATAGAGAAGCTCGTTTCTCTAAACTTGATGCGTCATTTTTATCACGGGTAACAATTGCTCTTAATCGCAACTGATTTCCTTTTCCTGTTTTCGACATTAGCTCTCTTGCCAATAAACGTCCAATTCTTCCAAAGCCATATAAAACAACATCTTTTGGTTTGATTTCTTTTGAAGATTTTGCTTTTTTCAGCTTATCAATAACAAAATATCTTGCATCGGGATATTTTTCATCTTCTAAACGATACTCGTAAGTTAGTTTTCCTAGATCTATTTTTGCTGGCGGAAGATCTAATGATAAAACCACTTTTGCAATCTCGACAGAATCGAATATTGTAATTGGTTTTCCAACAAATTCACCAGCGTATTGATGAAGATTGATAATATCGCTAACGTTTTTATCCAATAATTGATTTTTGAATAAAACCATCTCGATTGATTTGTCATACCATAAATCGCTTATGACTTTAATTAATTCGACACCTGCTTTTCTTCGGTCGACTTGTAAGGATACCTCTTTTTGGTACAATGATTTGTTACTCATAATTGAAAAAATAAAATGCTCACTATTTTAAAATTTGGCGCAAAAGTATCCATTTCAATCGATTTCGTAAACTATTTTAGCATTTATTTTTGAAAATAAAAAAGTCACCTTAATTTTCTTAAGATGACTTTTTTGAAGTTTTCAGTCGCAGTCACAGTTTGCAGTTTTTAGTATCCGAAAACTGTGGACGAAAAGGGAGATTTAAATTATAATTCTGAAAATCTCTCCGTTTCTGTTGATCATTTCAATTCTTACGCTTTGTCCTTCGTCTTTTTTGCTCAAAAGTTTAGAAACAGTTTCAACGTTGGTTGCTTTTACATTATCAATACTTAGAATAATATTTCCTAGTAGTTCGTTTTGATATTGCATTAAATTTTCATTGCTAATGTTTTTAATTTTAACACCATAATCAATTCTGAATTTTTTCTTGTCAGCAGCATCAATGTTTTCTAATTCAATTCCTTTAAATTCGGCGCTGTAAAACTCGTTTTTGCTTAAAGTTACAGGAACCGTTTTGGTTTTTCCTTCTTTAATATAAGTTACTTTTACAACATCGTTTGGACGTTTTGTATTGATATAACCTGATAAATCTGCATATGTTGCAATATTTTGATCATCCAATTTTACAATAATATCTCCTTTTGTTAAACCAGCTTTTTCTGCGCCAGAGTTTTTAGAAACTCTATTAATATAGAATCCTTGCGTTTCTGTTACACCCAATTCTTTAGAAGCTGTGGCATTCAATTCGCCTCCTTCAACTCCAAGAATACCTCTTTGAACATTTCCATATTCCATGATGTCCTCAATAATTTTGCGAGCAATATTAGAAGGAACAGCAAAAGAATATCCAACATAAGAACCTGTCATAGAAGAAATCATGGTATTGATTCCGATTAATTCTCCTCTCGCATTTACTAACGCTCCACCACTATTACCTGGGTTTACAGCAGCGTCTGTTTGTATGAAAGATTGGATGCCGCTTTGGTCTAAATTTCTGGCTTTCGCCGAAACAATTCCAGCAGTTACTGTTGAAGTCAAATTATAAGGATTTCCAACTGCCAATACCCATTCTCCAACTTTTACATTGTCAGAATTTGCAAAAGCAGTATAAGGAAGTTTCTCATCGGCATTGATTTTTAAAAGAGCAATGTCCATTTTAGAGTCGGTACCAATTAACTTCGCTTTGTATGATTTTTTATTGTTTAAAGTAATTTCAATTTCTGTAGCGTCTTTAATTACGTGATTATTAGTCACAATGTATCCGTCTTCAGAAATAATTACACCAGAACCAGTTCCTACTTGTTCTTGTTGTTGCTGTCCGCCGTATCCGTAGAAAAACTCAAGCATCGGATTGCTTACGGTTCTTCTCGAAACATTTTTTACGTGAACAACAGTGTGGACAGTTTTGTCTGCGGCTTCGGTAAAATCTAGTATTTCAGCACCTAAACCAACATTTTTTCCATAAGAGTTAGGGGCAAGAGTTACAACAGAATTTCCTTTTCCAAAAAAAGAATTGTTGCTTTCAAATAATAACTTGTAAGCACCAAGAGTAATAGCACCACTTAATAATGATACTAAAAATAAGGCTGAAAATCTTTTCATATTAGAATTTGTAATTAAGTTATTAGAATTTAAGTTTCATGTTTTATTTAACGTAAAATTACTTCAAAAAATTATTTGTAAAAACGGTTTAACGCTCTTTAACAATGATTAACATTTCATTAATTAATAGTTCGTACTTTTGTATTTCTAACAACTAAAAAATGCAAGTAGAATTTTATAAATATCAAGGCACAGGAAATGATTTTGTAATGATTGATAACCGTTCTAATTTCTTTCCAAAAGACGATGTTAAACTTATTGAACGTCTGTGCGACAGACGTTTTGGAATTGGAGCTGACGGATTAATCCTTTTAGAAAATGATACCGAAACCGATTTTAGAATGGTCTATTACAACTCGGATGGAAACCAAAGTTCGATGTGCGGAAATGGAGGTCGTTGTCTTGTTGCTTTCGCTAATCAATTGGGAGTAATTGATGATAAAACGACTTTTATTGCAACAGATGGTTTGCATCATGCTTCAGTAAAGAATGACTCGATTGTTTCCTTACAAATGATAGATGTTAATGAAATCCAGAAAAAAGATTCTTATACGTTCCTAAATACAGGTTCTCCGCATCATGTTCAGATTGTGGATGATTTGGAACATTATAATGTAAAGGAGAACGGAGCCGCAATTCGTTATGGTGAATTGTACGGAGAAAAAGGCAGTAATATCAATTTTGTAAAAAAAGTAGATAACGATACTTTTTCTTTAAGAACATACGAAAGAGGCGTTGAAGATGAAACTCTTGCCTGTGGAACTGGCGCTACAGCCGTTGCAATTGCTATGAATGCAATTGGAGAAACAGATAAAACTTCAATAAACTTAAATGTGGAAGGCGGAAAACTTGTCGTTTCTTTTGATAAAGATAATGATGGTTATACAAATGTTTTCTTAACAGGACCTGCAAAATTTGTATTCAAAGGTACAATTGAGATTTAATTTATAAATACCAATTTTTAAAATCCCAAATTCCAATTGAGATTTTAAAATCTAAAATCTACAATCAAAAATCTAAAATTGTAAAATGATAACATTAAAAGGCGATTCGATTTATTTACGTGCACTTGAACCTCAAGATTTAGAGTTCATTTATTCTATAGAAAATGATGAGAATATCTGGGAAGTTAGCAATACGCAGACTCCTTACAGCCGTTTTTTGATCAAACAATATTTAGAAAATGCCCATCAAGATATTTATGAGGCAAAACAGCTTCGTTTGGCAATCTGTCAGGACGAAGATTTTCCTGCTATAGGATTGATTGATTTGTTTGATTTTGATCCTAGAAATAATAGGGCAGGAATAGGTATTGTTATTCAGAAAGACGAAAATCAAGGGAAAAACATTGGTTCTGAGGCTTTAGAGCTTTTAATAAAGTATTCTTTCTATAATTTAAATCTCCATCAATTGTATGCAAATATTGGTGTACAAAATGTAGCCAGTCTTGCACTTTTTACTAAATTTGGTTTTAAGAAAATCGGAATAAAAAAAGACTGGATTTTGTATCATAACCACTATCATGATGAAGCAATTTATCAGTTAATTAATAAACAAATTTAAATTTTAAGCTTTGAGTCTAAAGAAAATAATCACAATAAGTGCCGTAGCCATTATTTCAGTTTTATTGATATATGGTTTTATTCTAGTAAGTAAAATTTTTAGTTCTAATACTAAATTTGAAGAGAAAGAAGTATATGTTTACGTGCCTACAGACGCTAGTTATGCCGATGTAAAGAAAATTTTGGAACCTTATATAAAGAATTTTGACAACTTTGAAATGGTTGCCGAAAAAAGAGATTATCCGCAAAATGTAAAATCGGGTCGTTTTCTTTTAAAGAAAGACATGAACAACATCGATCTAGTTCGTGCAATTCGTTCTAATATTCCAGTTAAGTTAGTTTTTAATAATCAGGAACGTTTAGAAAATTTTGCAGGAAGAATTGGAAAAGAAATTGAAGCTGACAGTTTATCATTAATGAAAGCGATAAAAGATTCTACATTTTTAGCCGCAAACGGATTTAATGAAGAAAACGTCTTTGCAATGTTTATTCCAAATACTTATGAGATTTATTGGAATACATCGGCAGAAAAGTTCCGTGATAAGATGATTAAAGAATATCATAATTTCTGGACAGCTGATAGAATTGCTAAAGCAAAAGCACAAGGATTAACTCCAGTTCAAGCCACAATTTTAGCATCAATTGTACATAAAGAGTCGGTTAAAAAAGACGAAAGACCTCGTATTGCTGGTGTTTATTTAAACCGTTTGCGTTTAGAAATGCCATTACAAGCAGATCCAACAGTTATTTATGCTTTAAAATTAAGAGATAATGATTTTGACCAAGTAATAAAAAGAGTTTTTTATAATGATTTAGTTATGAGATCTCCATATAATACTTACGTAAACAAAGGACTTCCTCCAGGACCGATCGCAATGCCAGATATTACGGCTTTAGAAGCAGTTTTAAATCCAGAAAAGAACGATTATATCTATTTCTGTGCAAGTGTAGATCGTTTCGGATATCACGAATTTGCTGCAACACTAGCAGAACATAACGTAAATGCAAAAAAATATTCAGATTGGATCGCAAGTCAGGGAGTAACAAGATAATCTGATTTATGTAAATAATATTAGAAAACCGAAGCCAATTTGACTTCGGTTTTTTTGTTTTTTTCTGATGTAAAAAAGTCTTTGAAATTGAAAAATTATGAAATTGCTATTTTGTGTATTTTTCGATTTGTCATAATAAAAAAATAACCATTTTTTAATGATGAATTTTATAAAATTCGAAAACCACTTTTTCAAAATTTGCATAAAAACTATAACTCAAATGTAAGTTAATTCTTTCTTTTTTGTAAAAATTGCTTAAAATTTCTATAAAATGCGATTTTTTTTGACCTAAAATTTCGATTTTTAGAAGAGAAAAAAGAGACTTCAAATCTTTCGGAATCCATTAGTATATCTGGGATGAAAGCGAATCGAGTTTTTAAATGGTAAATGTTAAATCGTTGATTTATAGTATATTTTGAAAAGACTTATCTTTGCAGCGTAGAAATTTCAAGAGGGTGACAGCGTCTTGAAGAAAAACAATTTATGATAAAGAAATGGTATTTTTATGCGAGTTTAGTCGTTATTATTACATTTTTAAGTTTGGGATTTATTCCCTCAGAAAAAGAAACCAAACCTTGGTTTTTAATTGAAAAAACAGATGGATCAGAATACATTTTTCCATCAAAAGAAAAGGATGATTATCCGAACACCAATGTCCCATACACAGGAAATCATCTAATAGGATTTAAAGAGGCAGTAGCTTTTAAAGAATCACAAGGGCAATACAGACTAGTAAATTCTCTTGGTTATATGGGTAAATATCAATTTGGTTCTAAAGCTTTAAGAGCAATCGGAATTAATGATAATAAAGCCTTTTTAAAAGATCCTGCTCTACAAGAAAAAGCTTTTATAGCTTTGTTAGCCAAAAACAAATGGATTTTACGTTACGAAATCGAAAAGTATCAAGGTAAAATCATCAGTGGTATTGAAATTACCGAATCTGGAATTTTAGCGGCAGCGCATTTAGGTGGTGCAGGTTCTGTAAAGAATTTTTTTAAGAACAAAGGAAGCAGACATTTTAGAGATGCTTTTGGAACTTCTTTGAAAAGCTATATGAGAAATTTTGCAGGTTACGATCTTTCTTTTATAGAGGCAGATAGTAACGCAACAGTAAACGACTAAATTAAAAGAGGTTGTTTCACATTTGTGAAACAACCTCTTTTTCTATTTTTTATGTTCTTTCATGAGCTAAAACGCTATCTCAAGAACTTTATTTATTTTCCGTATCGCTAATAACTGAAAACTCCTACTGCTAACTTTAATCTATTAAGGCTTCTAAGATTTTTATAGCTGCTTCGCTTATTTTAGTTCCCGGCCCAAAAACGGCTGATGCCCCAGCATCGAACAAGAATTGATAGTCCTGAGACGGAATTACACCGCCTACAATTACCATTATATCTTCGCGTCCATGTTTTTTTAGTTCTTCTATAACTTGCGGAACTAATGTTTTATGACCAGCAGCAAGAGATGAAACGCCCAAAATATGAACATCATTTTCTACCGCCTGTTTTGCTGCTTCTGAAGGAGTTTGAAATAACGGACCTATATCAACATCAAAACCTACATCGGCATAACCTGTTGCAACTACTTTTGCTCCTCGGTCGTGACCGTCTTGTCCCATTTTGGCAATCATAATTCTAGGACGTCTACCTTCTTGTTTAGCAAAAACATCTGCTAATTGTTTTGCTCGCTCAAAATTTTCGTCATTTTTTATCGCTGCACTATACACTCCGCTAAAAGATTTGATTTGTGCTTTAAAACGGCCAAAAATAGTTTCCAATGCATTACTAATTTCGCCTAATGTTGCTCTGTTTCTCGCAGCTTCAACAGCAATTTCAAGTAAGTTGCCTTGTCCATTTTGTGCACAAAGGATTAATTTTTCTAGTGATTGATTTACTTTTTCAGTATCTCTGGTTCTTTTTATTTCTTCCAGACGTTCAATTTGCTGTTTACGAACCAATTGATTGTCTACATCTAGGATATCTAATGGATCTTCTTTTTCTAAACGATATTTATTTACGCCAACAATAATATCTTGTCCGCTGTCAATTCTTGCTTGTTTTCTTGCTGCGGCTTCTTCAATTCGAAGTTTCGGAATTCCAGCTTCGATCGCTTTGGTCATTCCGCCAAGTTCTTCAACTTCTTCAATTAGCTTCCACGTTTTTTCAACAATATCGTTTGTCAGACTTTCAACATAATAACTTCCAGCCCAAGGATCTACTGTTTTAGTAATTTTGGTTTCTTCTTGAAGAAATATTTGAGTATTTCTAGCAATTCTCGCAGAAAAATCTGTTGGAAGCGCGATAGCTTCATCTAAAGCATTGGTATGCAAAGATTGTGTTCCTCCAAAAACCGCTGCAGAAGCTTCTATACAAGTTCTCGCCACATTATTAAACGGATCTTGTTCTGTTAAGCTCCATCCACTAGTTTGGCAGTGTGTTCTTAAGGCTAAAGATTTATCGCTTTTTGGATTGAACTGTTTTAATAATTTAGCCCAGATCATGCGGCCAGCTCTCATTTTGGCAATTTCCATAAAATGATTCATTCCGATTGCCCAAAAGAAAGATAATCTTGGAGCAAATTCATCAATCGTCATTCCAGTTGATAATCCGGTTCTGATGTACTCTAAGCCATCTGCCAATGTGTATGCTAATTCGATATCAGCTGTTGCTCCAGCTTCTTGCATATGATATCCAGAAATAGATATCGAATTGAATTTTGGCATTTTTTTGCTCGTAAATTCAAATATATCAGCGATAATCTTCATCGAAGGAGTTGGAGGGTAGATATAAGTATTTCTAACCATAAACTCCTTTAAAATATCATTTTGGATTGTTCCTGCTAATTTTTCTGGACTAACGCCTTGTTCTTCGGCAGCAACAATGTAAAAAGCCATAATAGGTAAAACGGCTCCATTCATAGTCATGGAAACTGACATTTCATCTAACGGAATCTGATCGAAAAGCACTTTCATGTCTTCGACAGAATCAATTGCAACTCCTGCTTTTCCAACATCACCAACCACTCTTTCGTGATCAGAATCATAACCGCGATGCGTTGGTAAATCAAAAGCGATTGAAAGTCCCTTTTGGCCCGCAGCTAAATTTTTTCTGTAAAAAGCATTGCTTTCTTCCGCTGTAGAAAATCCTGCATATTGACGTATGGTCCACGGACGTCTCACATACATCGTTGCATATGGACCGCGTAAATTGGGTGCAAAACCAGCTCCGAAATCAAGAAAATCTAAATCTTCGATATCTTTTTCAGAATAGCTTTTTTTAATTTCAATTCCTTCGGCAGTAGTAAAGCTGTTAGAACTAGAATTAATTTCTGGTTCCTGACTTTTAACTTCTAACTTTATATGTTTAAGGTCTTTTCTTGTCATTGAGACGCTTTGTTTGAATTTGTAATTAATTACTTTTTCTGAGATTATTCTAATTCCAGTCTTTCCTGCTCCATTTTCTCAGCTAATCTCTTTTCGATAATTGGCGTAATTAATGTTTTTCTAGGTTTAATTTTTACAAAGGGAAACAGCTCTAAATCATGTTTCATTCTATCCTCTTTATTAGGATATTTATTTGTGCCCAAAAGAATTTCTTTTTTAGAATCGAATAATTCCTGTTCTTTATTAGCGCTTTCCTGAATTTTCTTTTTGATTGAGCCTTCATTTAGAAGTTTTAGAAAACCTCCGTTGGCTTCAATTTCTTTAAATAAATTCAAACTTTTTTCTGCCAATTGCATCGTTAAGCTTTCGATATAATAACTTCCGTCTGCTGGATTATCGACTTTGTCAAAATAACTTTCGTGCTTTAAAATTAAAAGCTGGTTTCTCGAAATTCGATCTCCAAATTCATTGTCTTTGTGGTATAATGCATCGTAAGGCAAATTGGCAATTGCATCTGCACCACCCAAAATTGCCGACATACATTCAGTTGTGGTACGAAGCATATTGACATTATAATCGTATATAGTTTTATTACGTTTTGTTGGCGTTGCCAATATATGACATTCGATTTTTGAATCGTATTCTGTAGCAATTAAATCAAAAAGCATTCGAAGTGCGCGAAGTTTAGCAATTTCGAAAAAATAATTAGTTCCAACAGAAACTTGAAAAACGATAGATTTTGCTGTACCAGAGAAACGATTTAAATATTCATTCGCATGTGCTAAACTATAGGCAATCTGTTGCGTAATATTGGCGCCTGAATTTTGATACAAACCCAAATCTACACTCAGCAGATTTAAATTAGTTGTGTCCTTAAAAAGTATATGTAAGGTTTCGAAATTATTTTTCTCCGAAGTGGTAAACCAATTTCCTTCTCTTGCCAATTGTCCGATTGGGTCAAAATTGCAGTAAAAATTAGCTTTTTTCTGAATCGAAATAGTGTCTAATTTTTTAACGAAATCGATTGAGATGAAATTGAAATTAAAGTAAACAGTTTTGTTTTCTAAAGGAAGATTTTCCAATAGTTTTTGAACGTCAATTTTATCATTTTCAATTGTAAAACGAAGACTTTCTGCACCTCTTTCTAAGGTGTTTAAAGCGCGTTCGATAGATTTTTCTATATCGAAAACAAAGATATTTTGGCAGATTTTAAAATCTGAGGCTTGAGTATTTACATTTGCTGCTTTTGTAAACTCATCGATATGATAAAAAGGTTTTACCTGAATATCTTCTGGCGAATTCCAAATAACAGTTTGATTGTAATCGGCTCCATCTAATTCAAACTGAATTTTTTGTTTCCATTGTTTGGATGAAATCGGATTAAAATCGTCGAATAGGTTAGTGGCCATTGTATTTTGTTTGATTATTCTTTTTCTTGAATCGTGTCTCCTTCAAATTGTATGATGTAAATATCCTCACTATCTTTTTTCATAAAATATTTTTCGCGGGCGTACTTCTCAATTTGCTCTGGATTTTTGAGCAGCTTAATCTGCTCCTGATCTTTTTTGATCTCGTCCTGATAATATTTTTTATTATCCTCAAGTTCATGTATTTGCTCATCTAAAAAGCGATGATCAAAATAGGAGTAATTGTCTAAAAATAACATCCAAACAATAAAAAACAGTAAAACCCAGACATATTTATTGCCTAGATATTTAAACCACTTTTTGTCTTTATATGGATTCTTGAATTTCATATAAGATAATTTCTTTTGAATTGTTTTTTTTAGACCTGTTAGAGAACAAACCCGACCTTGGCCGGGCTGCATATAATTTTATGGTTTAAATTTACGATAAAAATTATGAAATTCTCTGATTAATTACAGCACGAACGACATCAATTGCTACCGTATTGTATTTGTCATTTGGGATGATAATGTCTGCAAAAGCCTTAGAAGGTTCAATAAATTGCTCATGCATAGGCTTTAAAGTCGTTTGATAACGGTTTAAAACTTCATCAATATCTCGTCCGCGTTCTGAAATATCTCTTTTTAAACGACGAATTAATCTTTCGTCAGAATCTGCGTGAACAAAGATTTTAATGTCGAACATGTCACGTAATTCAGGATTTGTCAAAATTAAAATTCCTTCAACAATCATCACTTTTCTTGGATGAGTCGAAACAGTATCGTCTGTTCTATTGTGTTGGATAAAAGAATAAACCGGCTGATCGATTGTTTCTCCCGCTTTTAAAGCCTTTAAATGTTTTACCAATAATTCAAAATCGATCGCACGTGGGTGGTCAAAATTAATTAATGCTCTTTCGTCAAAAGATAAATTATCGGTTTGTTTGTAGTATGAATCCTGAGAAATTACGCCAACTTCTGTGTCTGGTAATTCATTCATAATTTGGTGTACTACTGTAGTTTTTCCACTTCCTGTTCCTCCTGCAAGTCCGATAATGAGCATAAATTTAATGTTATAATTTGTTACGCAAAAATAATAATTTAACTGAATTGCTAAACATTTAAAATAATTTAACCATATAAGTAATGTAAGTAAATTTAAGCAATCAGATTTTTAAACATTTTTTTACTTCATTGAACTTATATCACTTATATGGTTAAAAAGCATAAAAAAATCCCGAAAGTAAACCTTCGGGATTTCGTGCAATCAGTATAGTTTTAAAAAATATTCTGAATTTAGTAAGCACTTGTAATTATTTATTCTTTTTTGCCTTAATCATCATTTCAAGCTGATCCCAAAGTTCTTCTGGAATTGCTTCTAATAAATTGAACTGTCCAGCACCTTTTAGCCATTCGCCACCATCAATTGTGATTACATCTCCGTTGATATAAGATGAAAAATCAGAAACTAAATAGGCAGCAAGATTTGCTAGTTCTTGGTGATCTCCAACTCTCTTTAATGGCACTTTTTTAGCCATATCAAATTTTTCAGAAAGATCTCCAGGTAATAATCTATCCCAAGCACCTTTTGTAGGGAATGGTCCAGGAGCAATTGCATTAGAACGAATTCCGTATTTTGCCCATTCTACAGCAAGACTTCTTGTCATGGCCAGAACTCCAGCTTTTGCTGTAGCGCTAGGAACAACGTAAGCCGATCCTGTCCAAGCGTAAGTTGTTACTATATTTAAAATCGTTGCCGAAGTTTGTTTTGTATCGATCCAGTGTTTTCCAAAAGCTAACGTACAGTTTTTAGAACCTTTAAGTACGATATCTATCACAGTATCAAATGCATTTGCAGATAATCTTTCTGTTGGCGAAATAAAATTTCCTGCCGCATTATTTAAAAGAACATCCACTTTACCAAAAACTTTTAAAGTTTCTTGAAGCATATTTTCGACTTCTTCGTAATGGCGAACGTCACATTGAAGAGGAAGACATTTACCTCCAGTTTGGCTTTCCAGTTCGGCAGCTGTAGTTTTTAACTTTTCTAAATCTCTAGAAGTTATCGCTACTTGAGCTCCTAATTCGAGAAAATATTTGGTCATAGCTTTGCCTAAACCGCTTCCGCCGCCTGTAACGACAATGACTTTGCCTTGTAAAGCATCATCACGTAACATTTTATCTGTGTAGCTCATACTTTTCTTTTTTTTTTTTACAATAATAGTTAAATAAAATAGGATGCACGCATAATAATGTTATAAAATTTCAATAAATTTTATATATCACATAATTTTTTTGCTGCAGATTCAAGTGTGAAGTCGTCTTTGGCGAAACAAAAGCGAATTAATTTCTGATCTTTATGATCGGAGTAAAAAGTTGAAATAGGTATTGCTGCAACACCATGGTCAATAATTAGATTTTTGCAAAAAGTAACATCATCTTCATTTGAAATATTAGCATAAGAAGCGACTTGAAAATAAGTTCCTTCGCAAGGTTTTAATTCAAAACGGCTATTTTGAAGCAGTTTCTGAAAATAATCTCGTTTTTCTTGATAGAATTTTCCAAGAAGATTAACGTCAACAACATCAAGATATTCGCTAATTGCAAACTGAGAAATGCTGTTTACACTGAAGACCAAAAACTGATGCACTTTTTTGATTTCTTTCATTAAATGTTCTGGCGCAATGGTATAACCAAGTTTCCATCCTGTTATATGAAATGATTTCCCGAAAGAAGAAACCATCACACAACGATCTAAAAGGAAATCTTTTGTATGTGCAGAAATATGTTTTTCTTCGAAAGTAATGTATTCGTAGACTTCATCAGATAAAATGATAATGTCTGGATATTTTTCAAGAAGGCTTTTTACCTGAACAAAATCATTTTCAGTTAGAATTTTCCCCGTCGGATTGTGCGGATTATTGATAATCATCATTCTGGTTTTTGCAGAACATTCTTTTTCAATTCTTTCCCAATTTGGTGTGTAATCGTCATTCAGCGCTACTCGAACAGGTTTCGCTTTACAGAGTAAAACTGGAGATTCATAAGAATCATAACTCGGATCCAGAATGATTACTTCGTCATTTTCTTTTACTAAAGCCAAAATAGTGGTAAAAATTCCTTGAGTGGCTCCAGCCGTAACCAAAAGTTCTGATTCAGGATTGATAGTTCTGTTATAAGAGCTTTTAGTGAGTTGAGCAATTTTATTCATCAACGGCGGATAGCCTGCCATTGGTGTATATTGATGCACATTTTCTTTCGCTAATCTTGAAACAATATCAGTTAATCTTTCGTCAACGGGAAAATTTGGAAATCCCTGAGAAAGATTTATCGCATTGTATTCGACTGCCATTTTTGACATTACCGTAAAAATGCTTGTGGTTACGTTTGGGAGTTTACTCATGATAAAGTTTGGTTAGGGAAAAACTTATGAATGAAAGCAAAAGCTTTAAGATCTACATTTTATGAATAATAAAAATCGCAGGACGTTTATCAATGTCGATTTTCAGTTTTTTCCAATCCGCAACTTTCATAGTTTTGATGAATTCTGTTGGCAAAGTAATATCTGCTGCAATGCAAAGATGTGTTGCAGGACTTAAAATCTGTAGAAGATCTTCAATCAGTTTATTATTTCTGTACGGAGTTTCAATGAATAGTTGCGATTGATTTTTATCATAAGATAATTTCTCAAAATGACGAATTGCCGATTTTTTCTCGTCTTTATCAATTGGCAAATATCCGTTGAAAGTAAAGCTCTGACCATTCATTCCAGAAGCCATCATAGCTAGTAGGATAGAAGAAGGGCCAACTAAAGGCACAACCTGGATTCCTTTCTCATGCGCTAATTTTACAATCGCGGCACCTGGATCTGCAACGCCCGGGCAACCAGCTTCACTCATTAATCCCATATTTTTTCCTTCTAATAAAGGTTTAATGAAATCATTGTGTTCGCTGGTTTCGGTTCTTTTGTTTAAAGTGAAAAGAACCAATTCTGATTGTTTTTTTTCTGGATAAACTGCTTTTATAGATTTTCTGGCAGTTTTGTCATTTTCAACAATATAATGGTCGATAACTTCTATCGTTCTTCTAACGGTTTGAGGTAAAACATCCATCGGATCGCTTTCGCCCATTGTTGTTGGAATTAGATATAATTTTCCGAAAGATTTCATGTGTTTTTGTTTAAAATTAAAAAATTCAATCATCTCTTTTTTAGAAACAATTGAATCGAATTAGGAGTGTTTTTTAAGAAGCTGATCTGCAATTAAATCAGTCACTTCGTCCAACATTTGGTAAACATTTTCAAAACCGTTGGCAGAACCATAATAAGGGTCAGGAACGTCTACGTTTTCGTCTGGGAATAAATCGTTTAAAATTAAACGGACTTTACTTTTATGTTCTGGAGTTTTGGCTAAATGAACAACATCACGAAAATTTGAATTATCCATTACATAAATATAATCGAATTCATCAAAATCAGAGACTTTTATTTGTCTGCCTTTTTGTGCGCCGATGTTGATTCCGTATTTTTTAGCAACTTCAATTGATCGTTTGTCAGGGCAATGACCAACATGCCAAGAACCTGTTCCTGCAGAATCTACCAAGAATTTGTCTTCAGGAAGCTTAGAGGCTAAAATTCCTTCTGCTAAAGGAGATCTGCAAATATTCCCTAAGCAAACCATTAAGATTTTTATAGGCATGGCGCGTATTAAAGCGTTAGTTTTTTATTGATGTCTTCAACAAACTTTTTAAATTGTTTGTCTGTAGAAACTAAATTATCGACTGTTTTACAAGCGTGAAGAACAGTTGCGTGATCACGATCTCCAATTTGCGAACCAATATTAGCCAAAGAAGCTTTAGTGAATTTTTTAGCAAAGAACATAGCTAATTGTCTTGCTTGCACAACGTGCCTCTTTCTGGTTTTAGATTGAAGTGTTTCAATATCTAATTGGAAATAGTCTGAAACAATTTTTTGGATATAATCGATAGAGATTTCTCTCTTTACGTTTTTAACAAATTTCTCTACAACGCTTTTAGCTAACTCAATCGTAACTTCTTTTTTGTTGAAAGAAGATTGAGCAATTAGCGAAATAATGGCGCCTTCAAGTTCTCTAACGTTAGATTTAATGTTTCGAGCAACATATTCTAAAATATCTTCTGGCATTTCTACACCATCACGGTATAAAATGTTTTTTAAGATTGAGATACGAGTTTCGTAGTCAGGCTGATGCAATTCTGCAGATAATCCCCATTTGAAACGAGACAATAATCTTTGTTCGATATCCTGCATATCAACAGGAGCTTTATCAGAAGTTAAGATTACTTGTTTTCCGTTTTGGTGTAAATAATTGAAAATATGGAAGAATACGTCTTGCGTTCCTGATTTTCCAGATAAGAACTGAACGTCATCAATAATCAAAACATCGATTAACTGATAAAAGTGAATAAAGTCATTACGATTATTCTTTTTAACAGAATCAATGTATTGTTGCGTGAAAATCTCAGCAGAAATATATAAAACGGTCTTTTCTGGATATTTATCTTTTACTTCTACACCTATAGCATGTGCTAAGTGTGTTTTTCCTAAACCAACTCCTCCAAAAATCAATAAGGGATTAAATGAAGTTCCTCCTGGTTTGTTGGCAACAGCCATACCTGCAGAACGAGCCAATCTATTTGAATCTCCCTCCAAGAAATTGTCAAAACTGTAGTTCGGATTTAACTGAGACTCAATTTTTAAATTTCTGATTCCAGGAATTACAAACGGATTTTTTAGTTCAGGATTTAAGTTTTTAAACGGAGCGTCAACCTCTTGCGGTTTCATTGGCACTCTGTTGGCACTTGGCAACTGCTCGGTAAACGGCTGTTTATTGCCATAAGTGTTCTCCATTTTAATTTTATAGAGTAACTTTGCGTTTTTTCCCAGTTCTTTGGTAAGCGCAACTTTCAATAATTTTACGTAATGCTCTTCGAGCCATTCGTAGAAAAATTTACTCGGAACCTGAATGTATAATGCGTTATCGGTTAGCTCAACTGATTTGATTGGTTCGAACCAAGTTTTATATGCTTGGTCTTGAATATTATCCTTTATAAAGGACAAACAGTTTTCCCATACCGATTGAGCAGTTTTAGTCATAGATTCAGATAAATTTTTATTATTGTTATAAAGATTCTCCTAATAAAAGAGGAGCAATTTTATTCCGTATTTCGGGATAACAAATATGTGAACAAATTTCTGTAAAAAAAAATATTTTGGTATCTAATTTTATAAAAAAAAGTTGTAATGTGGCTTTTTAAATTCGAATTTTTTTAATATTTTATAAATGAAAAATCACCAGACTCAAGTACGAGTTCGTTACTCAGAAACTGACCAAATGGGAGTTGTTTATCACGGAAATTATGTTCCTTATTTTGAGATTGGACGCGTGGAATGGCTTAGAAATAAAGGGGTTTCGTATAAAAGCATGGAAGAAAGCGGTATTGGTCTTCCAATTGTCAACATGAATATTAACTACAAAAAATCGGCGCGCTATGACGAACTTTTGACAATTCATACGACATTCAAAAGTCACTCTTCTGTGAAGATCGAATTTGACTGCGCAATCTATAATGAAACAAATGAGTTATTAACAACTGCGACGTTTATTTTAGTATTTGTTGCGTTAAAAACGGGTCGTCCAACAGCTCCTCCAGAATACATTTTAGACATATTCAAATCACTTGATGAAAATTGTTAAAACAACCCTCTTTTTGATGTTAAATTATATAATTTTAATATCAATTTCGAACATTAAATCAAAAATGCTGAATACTGTTTCAGCATTTTTTTTTCTCGTTTTTGTTACAATTTTACCAATTGGCAGTCCAGAAGCTTCATCCATTTCCATTTCCTGAGACACTATTTCTAATTTTTTTTCTTTGATCACTCGCATGACTTTATTCATGTTTTTGTAATCAAACGAAATTAAAAATTCGACATCAATTGTCTTTTCAACGATTTCGCAAATTTCTAAAGTTTGTTGAGCAGTTGTTCTGTAAGCAGCAATTAAACCGCCAACGCCTAATTTTACCCCTCCAAAAATACGAACCACTACAATTAGAACGTTCGTTACGCCAAAAGATTGTATCTGTCCGTAGATTGGTGCTCCTGCCGTGTTGCTTGGTTCGCCGTCATCATTGGTACGATAAGAGATTTTGTTTCCAACTCCTAATTGATAAGCATAACAATAATGCACCGCATGCGGATGCTTTTTTTTAAGTTCTTCAATTATGGGTTTTACTTCATCTTCATGATCTATTGGAAATGCATAGCCAAAGAATTTACTGCCTTTTTCTTTAAACAGTATTTCTTCAGATGCAGTTGCAATAGTTTGATAAGTGTCGTTAATTTCCAAATGCTAAGCTTTATAGTTTTTTTTGCCACAGATTAAAAGGATTAATAAGATTTCTTTTTTTTGTTTTTTAAAAGAAAATCTGTGAAAATCCTTTTAATCTGTGGCAAAATATTTTTTTTCTAGAAAGTGTGTTATAATAATCCTTTGGTAAATAGATCAACAACGTCTTCTTTTCCAACTTGAAGATTCCAAACTTTAATTCCTAAAGCCGCAGCACTGTCGGTGTTTTCAGTTTTATCATCAACAAATAAGGTGTTTTCGGCTGCTAGATTATTTTGTTCAAGAACAAATTGATAAATTTTTGGATCTGGTTTTCTCATTCCGATATCAAAAGAAAAATAAACTTTCTCAAAACAAGCATAAAAATCATTGTAGAAAGAAACACCGCTTTTTTCTTCAAATGTATTAATGTGAATAGAGTCGGTATTGCTCAAGAGAAACAATCGATATTTTTTTGACAATTTTTGAAGAAATTCCAGGCGATAAAAAGGAAAATCTGCCAAAACTGCATTCCACGCTTTTAAGATTTCTTCTTTTGAAGGATTGGGCAATTGTTTTTGAAAGCCGCCAACGAAATCTTCTGGAGAAATAGCCCCTACTTCAAAAGAAAGATTTAATTGATCAAATTCGTTGTTCCATTCTTTCATTCCTAGTTTTTGTAAACCAGAAATTGTGGCAGGTTTGTCTAAATTGATAAAAATGTCTCCGAAGTCAAAAATTATCGCATTAATCATGATTTTTAATCTGTATTAGTTCGTCACTTAAAATGTTGGTTTTGATGCTGTTTTTTCTTGAAATCTCTGGAGCTTTCGTTCCTTTTTCAAAACTTATTTTTCCAATAAAGATTCGGGCTTCGTCCCAAAGATTTTCATTAATAAAAGATTGAAGCGTTTGTCTTCCACCTTCAATAATTACAGATTGAATTTGATTTTGGTATAGCACATCTAGAGCCTGAGCCACAATATTTCTGTTGAAATCAATTGCCTCAAATTGTGTGTTTTCTTTTGATGATTTTTCACTTTCACTAGAAATAATAATAGTTTTCACAGTGTCATCAAAAACAAAACTATTTGGGTCAATTCTGTTATTTCGATCTATAACAATTCTTGTCGGATTATTTCCATCCCAATCTCTGGCATTTAATTTCGGATTGTCATCAACTACGGTTTGTGTTCCAACCAAAATAGCCTGTTCTTCAGTTCGCCATTTGTGCACTAATTGCCTCGAATATTGGTTTGTAATCCAAACTGGTTTTCGATCTTGATTACTGACTTTTTCTGGAGCCAGAAAACCATCCTGACTTTCTGCCCATTTTAAAATTACGTAAGGTCTCTTTTTCTGATGAAAAGTAAAAAAGCGCTTATTCAGTTCGTTGCATTCATCTTCTAAAACTCCAACCGTAACATTTGCGCCTGCTTCAATTAATTTTAAAATTCCTTTTCCAGCTACTTTTTCGTTAGGGTCAACCGTGCCCACAACCACATTCGGAATTTCATTTGCAATTATTAAATCGCAGCAAGGAGGAGTTTTTCCAAAATGACTGCAAGGCTCCAAGCTTACATAAATTGTAGCCTTTTTCAACAGCGTTTTATCTTTTACAGAATTTACGGCATTTACCTCTGCATGTGGCTCACCAGCCTTCTTATGCCAGCCTTCGCCGATAATCTGACCTTCATAAACAATAACGCTTCCAACCATTGGGTTCGGATATGTTGTTCCAAGTCCATTTTGTGCCAGTTCAATGCAGCGTTTTATATATTTTTCATGTATATTCACAGTGCAAAAGTAGTTATTTTTGAGTTTATCATTAAGTTAAGAAACTATAGAAAAAGTATATTTACTTTTGCATATATAATGATTTAGAATAAAAAAATGGTAAATTGGCAAATACGCGCAATTAAAAAAGAAGATAATCAAGCAGTTGCGAGTTTGATACGATCTGTTTTTGATGAAATGGAGATTCCGAAAGTAGGAACCGCATACGAAGATCCTTATCTCGATTTAATGTTTGAAGAATATAGTAAGCCCAAATCGGCATACTTCGTTGTTGAAAATGATGGAGAAATTGTAGGTTGCGCCGGAATAGCTCCTTTAGAAAATGGAGATCCGGAAATTTGTGAATTACAGAAAATGTATTTCCTTCCGAAAACAAGAGGTTTGGGAATTGGGACTGAAATGATGGAAAAATGTTTGGAACAAGCCAGAATTTTTGGTTTTAAAAAATGTTACATCGAAACAATGCCATTTATGCATGCAGCACAAAAACTGTATAAAAAATCTGGTTTTGAATATTTAGATGCTCCAATGGGTTGTACTGGTCACAATTCTTGTCCTGTTTGGATGTTGAAAGTTTTGTAATTTAATGTAACAATTTTAAAGCGTCAAGACTTATTGAAAGATAAAATGTCAGTTTTTGGCTGATGTAAATGCTCAAAAAACAAAAATGAAAATTAAACAATATCGTACTCAGTTTATTAAAGAATTAGCTCCTTTTTACGATGCGTACGAAGCGGAGAGTTTTTTTTATTTAATTCTGGAAGATAAACACCAGCTTCGTCAAATTGATTTGGCTTTAAACCATGAATTAGCTTTTGGAGAGAATGATTTTGTGATATGGGACGAATTGCTAAAACAGCTTAAAAAAGAAGTTCCGATACAGTATTTGCTTGGAAAAGCTAACTTTTACGGTTTGGATTTTGAAGTAAATGAAAATGTTTTAATTCCGAGGCCTGAAACAGAAGAATTAGTTGAATGGATTATTAATGAAAATGCAAGCCCAGAAAAGAATAAAAAAATAAGAATTCTTGATATTGGAACAGGAACTGGCTGTATTGCAATTTCGTTGGCAAAGAATCTTCCGAATGCAGAAGTTTTTGGGATTGACGTTTCTAAAAAAGCTATCGAAACTGCCAAAAGAAATGCTGTTACAAATAATGTCGATGTTACTTTTATATTCCTGAATATTTTAGAAACGGAAGAATTTACTTGTCAGTTTGATATTATTGTTTCTAATCCGCCTTATGTACGAAATCTAGAAAAAGTAGAAATAAAAAAGAATGTTCTGGATTACGAACCGCATTTGGCACTTTTTGTCGAAGATAATGACCCGCTTATTTTTTATAGAAAAATTGCTTCTCTAGCACAAAATGGACTTCAGAAAAATGGAAAGCTGTATTTTGAAATAAACCAATATCTTGGAAAAGAAATGATTGATTTGCTTGAGAATATGAGTTTCCAAAACGTTGAGCTTCGAAAAGATATTTATGATAACGATCGTATGATTTCTGGCAAGGTTTTAAAAAGCGTATAATTTGATGATTCAGCTAAAATCTTATGGAATATCAAATTCAGTACAAAGAAGAGTTTATTTTAATTGATGGTTATTTTTCAGAAAACGGAATTAAATCTGTTAAAGATGTTGTAGAAAAACGTTTTGAAAATCGGTTAAAAACAAATTTCTATTATGATTTTATAAATTGGTCTAAAGCCGAAAATGAAATTCTATTAGGAACCTTTCGAGCATCTGCAGCTTGGCCTTTACTTTCAGATTTAGGATGCATTTTTAATTTTCGTAATCCAGAGGAATTTGTCTATCAGGAATTTAAACTTGTTCATTCTTTGGTGAATGGGTGGATACCTGCAGAAAGCACTTCGATAGGGAATAATCATATTCTTGCTATAAAGTTTGAGCATCAGATACCTGAAATACTTTACAGGCTTTATGAAGAAAAAGAATACCATCCCAAAGCGCCAAGTGGTTCTCTTCAGTTGGGATTGTGTTTTAAAAATGATTTTCCTATTGTCTTAGAGAATATTAAAAAGAGTCGTTAAAAAAATAAAAGTGATTTTTAGATTGAAAACTACGATTAAAATTATTCGTAACGTAACGCTTCAATAGGATCTAATTTTGATGCTTTAATGGCTGGATATAAACCAGAAACCAAAGCAACACAGAAACTTGTTGCAAAAGCGGCAAAAATCGCCATCCACGGAATCACGAAAACAAAACTCATAGCGGTTGCAATGGCAAAGCCAAGCAGAATTCCTAAAACAATCCCGACTAAACCTCCAATTTGTCCAATCAATAAAGTTTCAATAAAAAACTGAAACGCTACTGTTGATCTTTTTGCTCCTAAAGCTTTTCGGACGCCTATTTCGCGAGTACGCTCTGTAACCGAAACAATCATAATATTCATCAAAGCAATTGAAGACCCTAAAATAGTGATGACAGAAATAGTCCACGCTGCTATTCCTAGGTACTGAGTTATGCTTAGAATTCGGTTAATTAAGTCATCGCTTCGAACCACACCAAAATTATTGTCACGAACAGGGCTTAGTTTGCGGACTCTTCGCATAGTGCTGGTTGCGTTATCTATGGCTTCGTCTAGAACTTCTTTTTTAGAAACCATGACACTAATAGTATAATTGATATTAGGTGCCGTAAATAATGATCTGGCAACTTGAATAGGAATTAAAACTCTTAGATCCTGGCTGTTTCCAAATGTTGATCCTTTTTCTTTCAGAACACCTATAACTTTAAATCGAGCGCCTCGAATCGAAATTACTTTATCTATAGGATTTATATCTTTCAAAAGTCCCTTTTCAAAATCAGAACCTACAATGCAAGAATACGTATTGTTGTCAATATCAAACTGATTAAAACTTCTTCCTAAACTCGTTTCCAATCCAGAATTGGTAATAAAATGCTCGTCAACGCCAACAATGGTAATTTCTGGATCTGTTTTTTCGCCCAAATATTTTACTTCGGCAGTTGAAGTCGCAGTAAAAGATAAAGAGGTTTCGGTAAACGGATATTTGTATTTGTTTTTGAAAGCAACTGCTTCTGGATACGAAATAATCGGATTGATGACTTCTCTTTCTCTTCCGCCGCGGTTTCGAACTTTATTTTCGTATTGATTGATGTTAAAAGTATTCGCTCCCATAGAAGCAAAATCGGTAGAAATAGTATTTTCTAAAGCAGACACCACAGTCAGGATGCCAACCAAAGCCGTAATACCGATAGCAATAATTAAAACGGTAAGAATAGTACGCAGAATTTGTGTTTTGATAGAACCAAAAGCAATTCGGATATTTTCTTTAAATAATTTTAGCATCATGACCAATTTGTCACGAAAATACGGTTTTTGTTACAAGTTTGTTTTCGAAGTGTTATTATTTATTTTAAAAAGTAAGATATTTGCAGACTTATTTAAGTCGAAAGTTGGAAAGTCATAAAGTCGAAAGTCTGAAGATCCAACAATCTAAAAGAAAATCTAGAAATAAATTAATTTTAAAAGTTTAGATTTTTAGGTTTCAAAGAAATCTAAAATCGAAAATCAGAAATCTAAAATAAAAAGAGATGGCTTCAAAACCAAGTATACCAAAAGGGACAAGAGATTTTTCACCAGCAGAGGTGTCAAAACGTCAATATATTATTCAGACTATAAAAGCTAATTTCGAGAAATTTGGTTTTCAGCCAATCGAAACTCCTTCGTTTGAAAATTCAGATACCTTAATGGGAAAATATGGAGAAGAAGGAGATCGTCTGATTTTTAAAATTTTAAACTCGGGTAATTTTTTCTACAATAAAAGTAAAATTGAATTGCCAGAATCAATCGAAGAATTGCAATTAAATTCTGCTGAAAAAATAACTTTAGAACAAAGAATCGAACTGAATAAATTCACAGGGAAAATTTCTGAGAAAGCCTTACGTTATGATTTGACTGTTCCGTTTGCAAGATACGTGGTGCAACACCAAAGTGAAATCGAATTTCCATTTAAAAGATACCAGATTCAGCCAGTTTGGAGAGCAGATAATCCGCAAAAAGGACGTTTTAGAGAATTTTTTCAATGTGATGCCGATGTTGTCGGTTCAAAATCGCTTTGGCAGGAAGTAGAATTGGTTCAATTGTACGATACTGTTTTTACTTCTTTAGGTTTAGAAGGCGTTACAATTAAAATCAACAATAGAAAAATTTTATCTGGAATTGCTGAGGTTATAGGTGCTTCTGATAAATTAATTGATTTTACAGTCGCGCTTGATAAATTGGATAAAATTGGAGAAGACGGCGTTAAAAAAGAAATGATCGAAAAAGGAATTTCTGAAGAAGCTTTAGTAAAAGTGCAACCGCTTTTTAGTTTTTCAGGAACTTTTGCAGACAAAATTGCACAACTTTCAGACTTATTGTCTTCTTCTGAAGAAGGAATGAAAGGTGTTGAAGAATTAAAATTTATTTGTGACAATGTTGCAGACTTAGGTTTATCAACTGCAATTTTAGATTTAGATGTGACATTAGCGCGTGGTTTAAATTATTACACAGGAGCTATTTTTGAAGTTGCGGCTCCAAAAATAGTTTCGATGGGTTCTATCGGTGGTGGCGGAAGATACGACGATTTGACTGGTATTTTTGGATTGAAAAATATGAGCGGTGTCGGAATTTCTTTTGGTTTGGATAGAATCTATCTAGTTTTAGAAGAATTGCAATTATTTCCAGAAACAGTTGCTGCGACTTCTAAAGCGATATTCTTAAATTTTGGAGATAAAGAAGCTTTGTATGCGTCAAAAGCGATTCAGAAATTAAGAAAAGAAAATATAAAAGTAGAATTGTATCCTGACAATGTAAAAGTGGGGAAACAATTTCAATACGCAGATAAGCGTTTGATTCCGTTTGCAGTAATTGTTGGCGATCAGGAAATAACTTCAAATTCGTATGCACTTAAAAATTTAGTGACAGGAGAGCAGGTATCTGTAGATTTTGAAGGATTGAAAAATACTTTATTAGGGTAACTGTCTGTAGTAAAGGTTTTTGCTTTGGATTGTGCAGAATTAAAGGAATTTCTTTTAAAATCTCTGCTCGAAATAGTTGTCAGAGAAGAAAAAATACTTTTAATTTGCGACCTCATTACGGGCGTAGTTCAAGGGTAGAATAGCGGTCTCCAAAACCGTTGATGGGGGTTCGAATCCCTCCGCCCGTGCAAAAAAAATATGAGATGACAACCCGTCATTGAAAAGCATAAAAAAAGCTTCGTCTCTATAGGCGAAGCTTTTTTTTAATATAAGGTAAACTTGAATTAATAATTATTTAGAGACCGAAGCCAACCCTTAAATTCAATTTTTAGTGGTAATAATTTATGTTTATTGGTCTCAAAGATAAGATAAACTAAAACGTAATAGTCTTAAAATTATAATAAATTTTTTCTCCACAATTATGTTTTTTAAACGTCTCATAATTAATAAAGTGACAATTTGACATTTTATAAGATTTGGCAGTACTTTTGCAATCCAACAGAAAGAAATAAAAATGAAGTTTAAAAATATTTTTAAAAATAAAAGTAATATGACTACGGAAAATACAGAATTCGATCAGGAATTAGACGATGTAACGTTAGAGAACAATGCCAACGGAGAGCAGTTAATTGTTGAAGAATTAAGTGTTGAGGAGCAATTAGCTAAAGACTTGGCTCACGAAAAAGATAAGTTTTTGAGATTATTTGCTGAATTTGAAAATTACAAAAAAAGAACTTCAAAAGAGCGTCTTGAATTATTTAAAACAGCAAACCAAGAAGTTTTATTGGCTATGCTTCCAGTTTTAGATGATTTTGACAGAGCGACAGTAGAGATCAACAAGTCAGAGGATGAAAATTTGAAAAAAGGTGTTGAGTTGATCCACGAAAAATTGAAAAGCACTTTAGTTTCTAAAGGTTTAGAGCAAGTTGAAATTCAAGCAGGAGATGCTTTCAATGCTGATATCGCTGAAGCAATTACCCAAATTCCAGCTCCGTCTGACAAATTAAAAGGGAAAATTGTTGATGTTATTGAAAAAGGATACAAATTAGGAGACAAAATTATTCGTTACCCTAAAGTTGTTGTAGGAAACTAAAAGCAATTAAGATTCTGAAATTCGTTTTTTAAAAATTGGAATTTGGAATTTTAGATTTAGAATTTAACCTAAATTATGAAAAAAGATTTTTACGAAATACTAGGCATTTCAAAAAATGCTGATGCTGCCGAAATAAAAAAAGCATACAGAAAAAGTGCTTTAAAATACCATCCTGATAAAAATCCAGGCGACAAAGAGGCAGAAGAAAACTTCAAATTGGCGGCAGAAGCTTATGAAGTTTTAAGTGATCCACAGAAAAAAGCGAAATACGATCAGTACGGACATCAAGCATTTGATGGTTCTGGCGGATTTGGCGGCGGTCATGGAGGTATGAATATGGACGACATTTTCAGCCAGTTTGGTGATATTTTTGGTGGCGGATTTGGCGGTTTCGGAGGCGGAGGCGGAGGTCCTCGTCGTGCGAAAGGAAGCAATCTTCGAATTAAAGTAAAACTGACTTTGGAAGAAATTGCAAATGGAGTTGAGAAAAAAGTAAAAGTAAAACGTAAAGTTCAGGCAAAAGGTGTAACGTATAAAACTTGTACGACTTGTAACGGTCAAGGACAAGTAATGCGTGTAACCAATACCATTTTAGGAAGAATGCAATCTGCGTCAACTTGTCCTACTTGTGGTGGTTCTGGTCAAATTTTAGATAAAAAACCATCTGAAGCAGATGCTCAAGGAATGGTTCAAGAAGACGAAACAGTATCAATCAAAATTCCTGCGGGAGTTGTTGACGGAATGCAGTTGAAAGTTGCCAACAAAGGTAATGATGCTCCAGGAAACAGCATTCCAGGTGATTTAATTGTTGCTATTGAAGAAATTGAGCACGAATTCTTGAAGCGTGAAGGTGAAAACGTTCACTTCGATTTGTATATCAGTTTCCCAGAAGCAGTTTTGGGAGCTTCTAAAGATATTGAAGCAATCAATGGAAAAGTTCGTATTAAACTAGAAGAAGGAATTCAATCTGGAAAAATCTTAAGATTAAAAGGAAAAGGAATTCCTAGTTTAAATGGTTACGGAAGCGGAGATTTATTGGTTCACGTAAATGTTTGGACTCCAAAAACTTTAAATAAAGAGCAAAAACAATTCTTTGAAAATGCTTTAACAGACGAGCACTTTGCTCCAAGTCCAGAGAAATCAGAGAAATCATTTTTTGAGAAAGTAAAAGATATGTTCTCATAATCTGAACTTTTTTAAAATACCATAAATAATCAAAAACCCATTCTAGCATAAAATAGAATGGGTTTTTTTCGTAATATGACACAGATTCGCTAGTAATTATTTACTTTTACAGTCGCTGAACCGTAATAGGAAAAGCAACGCAGTAAATCCTTAAAAATAACATGAGTAACTTACTTGAAGTACATAAAGTCATAAAAAAATATGGCGACTATGTAGCACTTAACGAAGTTTCATTAAATGTGCCAAAAGGCAGTATATATGGACTATTAGGTCCGAATGGAGCAGGAAAAACTTCCCTTATCAGAATCATAAACCAGATTACAATGCCTGATAGCGGTGATGTAATTTTGGATGGAGAAAGATTACAGCCAAAACATGTGCAGACAATTGGCTACCTTCCAGAAGAAAGAGGTTTGTACAGTTCGATGAAAGTAGGCGAGCAATGTTTGTATTTGGCGCAAATGAAAGGTCTTTCTAAAGCCGAAGCTAAAAAACAACTAGATTATTGGTTTGACCGTTTGGGAATTCAAGGATGGTGGAATAAAAAAATCCAAGAGCTTTCTAAAGGAATGGCGCAAAAAATTCAGTTTGTCGTTTGTGTGTTGCATAAACCAAAATTGCTGATTTTAGATGAGCCATTTTCGGGTTTTGATCCCGTAAATGCAAATATTATTAAAGACGAAATTTTGGCTTTAAAAGAACAAGGTTCTACGATTATCTTTTCGACTCACAGAATGGAAAGCGTAGAAGAGCTTTGTGAAAATATCGCTTTAATTCATAAATCTAATAAACTGATAGAAGGAAAAGTGGTCGATGTTAAGCGTCAGTTTAGAACCAACAGTTTCGAAGTTGGAATTTTGACAAATAATGTCGAAGGATTAATGTACGATATTACTCAGAAGTTTACAGTGTCTCCAGCAAGTTTTAAATCTTTAAATGATGATTTAAAATTAAATATTCAGATCGGAAATGCTTCTCCAAACGAATTATTGAATGTTTTAACACAATGTGGACAAGTAACACACTTCGTTGAAAAAATTCCGAGCATAAACGATATTTTTATCCAAACAGTTACTGAAAACAAAGTTTAAAAATTCCAATATAGAAATTCCAAATTTCAAGCTTATAAATTGGGATTTGGGATTTAAAATTTGAAAATTAATTATTTATGAGTATCATCTCGTTGATTATAAAAAGAGAATTTATTGCTAAAGTTCGCAATAAATCTTTTGTTGTCATGACATTTTTGAGTCCGCTTTTATTTGTGGCTATTGCTGTTTTTATTGGCTATTTAAGTTCGATGAAAGCAGAAACTAAAAGAATTGCGATTCATGACGAAACTGGAATTTTTGTTTCAGATTTTTTAAAAGAAAACAAAAAAGGAGCTGAATTTAAATATTTAAATCTTTCTGAAATTGATGTAAATGCTCTAAAGGACAGTATTACGAAAGAAAATTTCAGCGGATTAATTGTTATTCCAAAAACAGAAAACAAAAAAGATTTAGAAAGTAAAATTGAATTTATTTCAAATAACAGTCCGAGCATTTCTTTTATTGAGAATACTCAGGATATCATCGGAAATAAAATCACAAAACTAAATCTGGAAGAGGCAAAATTGGATACTCTGGCTATTCAGAAAGCGCAGTCAGATGTAAATATTCATTTAGTTAAAGCCTCTGGAGAAGAAAGTCTAAAAGGTCTCAACGAAATTAAAATTGCAATTGGTGGTGCATTCGGCTACTTAATTATGATGTTTATTATCATTTACGGAAATATGGTAATGCGAAGCGTAATTGAAGAAAAAACAAATAGAATTATCGAAATCATTATTTCATCAGTAAAGCCATTTCAATTAATGATCGGAAAAATTGTCGGAACTTCATTAGCTGGAATTCTGCAATTTGTAATTTGGGCCATTATTGGTTTAGGATTAATGTTTGCCGCATCTGCATTTTTTGGCGTTAATGTTGGTCCAACAGCAAGAATTTCACCAGAAATGATGCAGGCCGCTCAGCATGAATTTTCAGGTTCAGCGCAAATGTATATTACTGAATTATGGAATTTGCCAATTGCCAGTATTTTAATTGGATTTGTGATTTATTTTATTGGAGGATATTTTCTATATAGCTCATTCTATGCAGCAATTGGAGCGGCAGTTGACAATCAAACCGATTCTCAGCAGTTTTTGCTTCCAATTTTAATGCCTTTGATTTTGAGCGTTTATATCGGATTTTTTACTGTAGTAAATGATCCTCACGGAAGTGTTGCGGTAATCTTTTCAATGATTCCGTTAACTTCACCAATTGTAATGCTAATGCGTATTCCGTTTGGCGTTCCGTGGTGGCAAATTGCAATTTCGGTATCATTATTGTTTGCAACATTTTTCCTTGTGGTCTGGTTCGCTGCCAAAATCTACCGAATAGGTATTTTAATGTACGGCAAAAAACCGACTTGGAAGGAATTGTATAAGTGGCTAAAATATTAACTTGAGATACTAAGATTCTAAGTTTCTGAGATGCTAAGATTTTTAGCGGAAAAACTCAGAAACTTAGCATCTTAGTATCTTAGCATCTTTAAAAAGAATGAGTAAAATACTAATTGTAGAAGACGAAGCGGCAATCAGAAGAGTTTTGGTAAAAATTTTATCAGAAGAAAATGATTCGTATCAGGTTGATGAAGCAGAAGATGGAGTTGTGGGACTTGAAAAAATAAAAAACAACGATTACGATTTGGTATTATGTGATATCAAAATGCCAAAAATGGACGGTGTTGAGGTTTTAGAAGAAGTGAAAAAGATAAAACCAGAAATTCCGATGGTGATGATTTCGGGTCACGGTGATATGGAAACTGCGATTCAAACTATGCGTTTAGGAGCTTTTGATTATATTTCGAAACCACCAGATTTGAATCGTTTATTAAATACTGTTCGTAATGCTTTAGACAAAAAACAATTAGTAGTTGAGAATAAAATTCTAAAGAAAAAAGTTAGCAAAAATTACGAAATGATTGGTGAGAGCGAATCGATTAATCATATTAAAGTGATGATTGATAAAGTTGCTCCAACAGAGGCCAGAGTTTTAATTACAGGTCCGAACGGAACCGGAAAAGAATTAGTAGCGCATCAATTGCATGAAAAAAGCGAGCGTTCTAGTTTTCCTTTAATCGAAGTAAATTGTGCTGCGATTCCGAGTGAATTAATTGAAAGTGAATTATTCGGACACGTAAAAGGGGCTTTTACATCGGCAGTAAAAGATCGCGCAGGAAAGTTTGAAGCTGCAGACAAAGGAACTATTTTCTTAGATGAAATTGGAGATATGAGTCTTTCTGCGCAAGCGAAAGTTTTACGTGCCCTTCAGGAAAATATGATTACCAGAGTTGGTGCTGATAAAGACATAAAAGTAGATGTTCGCGTCGTTGCCGCAACAAATAAAGATTTAAAAACAGAAATTGCAGAAGGCCGTTTCCGTGAAGATTTATACCATCGTCTGGCTGTAATTTTGATAAAAGTTCCGCCTTTGAATGAAAGACGTGATGATATTCCAGCTTTGATTTCTCATTTTACAGAGAAAATTGCTTCAGAACAAGGAAATGCGGTAAAGTCATTTTCAGGACAAGCGATAAAATTGTTGCAGGAATACGATTGGACAGGAAACATTCGCGAACTTCGAAATGTAGTCGAAAGATTGATCATTTTGGGAGGAAACGAAATTTCTGAAACAGATGTAAAAATGTTCGCAAGCAAGTAGGTGCTTCGCGCAATAAGCAATAAGCTTTATGCTTTAAGCTAAAAACACACAATAATTTTGGCCTAAAGCTTATAGCTTAAAGCCTAAAGCTCAAAAAAAATGAAACTAAAAAAGATAAACGAGAAATTACAGGACGGTCTAATTGAAAATGGTTTAACAGAAGCCAATGCTCTGCAGATGGAAACATTTTCGACCATAAAAAGTGGTGCTGATTGCGTGATTATTTCTCCAAAAGGAAGCGGAAAAACAACTACGATCGTTTTAAATGTAATCCAGCAATTGGCTGGTAAAACGGAGGAATCTCCTCGCGCTTTAATCATTGTTGAAGATAAAGCAAAGGTTTTAGAAATGGTTGAGCTTTTTGAGAAATACGGGAAATACACTAATTTGGAAATATATGGCGTAAACGAAAAAGGCGACATGGATTACGATAAAAATTATGTTTCTACAGGAATTGATGTTTTAATTGGAACGCCAACCAAATTAAACGACATGTTTAGTACAGCGGGTTACAACGTAAATCGTCTTAAAATGTTTATTATAGACGATGCAGATCCGATTTTGAAATTGCGTCATGATGCTAAAATCACGCGTATTTCAAACAGTATCGCTAAAGTACAACGAATCATTTTTGCTGAAACTTTGACAGAACGCATCGAAATTTTGGCAGACAAAATCATGATCGAACCTTATTTATTTGATATGGATGAAGAAGGCGAGGAACTTGATGAAGATGAAGACGATATTGAAGAAGAATAATTTATTATAAAGTTTACAGTCCCGGTTTTTAATCTCAGTAGATGGAAAGCGGGATTTTTTGATTTTGAAATTAATAGAATAAAAAAACAAAGAATATTATGGGATTAATGAAAGTATTTTCGGGAAGCGAAGTATTGGCAATTGCTTTGCAAGAAAGATTAGAAGAAGCGGGAGTAGAAACCGTTAAAAAAGATAATATTCAATCGGCTCGTTTAGGAGGTTTTGGACAGACGGATTTGGCAGTTGAGGTTTTTATTCAGGAAACCGATTTTGCAAAAGCAAATCCCGTTATTGAAAATTTCAGAATGAGTCTTTAAAAAAGTCGTAGTTTGCAGTCATAGTTTACAGTTAGAATGCTGAAAACTGTTACTGCGACTGAAAACTAAAAAAATATGCAATACAAAATGTTAGTGCTCGACATGGATGACACCTTGTTGACAGACGACCACAAAATTTCAGATTTAAATAAAAAAGTAATATTAGAAGCTCAGGCAAAAGGCGTTTATGTAGTTTTGGCTTCAGGAAGACCGACTACTGCAATGACGGCTTATGCTAAAGAGTTGGAACTCGATTTAAACGATTCTTATATGATCTCGTTTAATGGAGCAATAATCAGCCGTGTTAAAGACGATTTGATTTTGTTTGAACAGAAATTAACTGTAGAACAAATTCATGCACTGTACGATTATAGTGTGAAAAAAAATGCACATATTATCACGTATTTGGATGACGAGATTATCAGCGAAACTGATTCTGAGTTTATAGAAGTCGAAAAAGAAATTACTGGAATGGCACATCATAAAGTTTCAAGCTTTAAAGATTATGTAGACAGACCAGCGGTTAAATGTATCTTGCTTCAAGATCCAGCGTATTTAAAAACGTTAGAAAATGATTTAAAAGAAGCTATGCCGCATTTAAGTGTTTCTATGTCAAAACCATTTTTCTTAGAAGCTGCACAGCAAGGAATTGATAAAGCGGCTAGCTTGAAGTATTTGGCTGATAAATTAGGAATTCACCAAAGTGAAATTATCGCGGTTGGAAACGCAGGAAATGACTTAACGATGATCGAATATTCCGGTTTAGGAGTTTGGGTTGATAATGTAACACCAGAATTGCGTGACAAAGCCGATTTAATTGTAGCTTCAAATAACGATGATGGTGTTGCTGAGGTTGTAAATCGTTTTATTTTAAACTAAGCTAAAATGAAAAATCAAATAGAAACGGAGCGTCTTATTTTACGGCCGCTTGAGCTTTCAGACGCCGAAGGAATGTTCGAATTAGATTCTAATCCGAATGTACATTTGTTTGTTGGAAATAGACCCGTAAAGCATATTGACGAAAGTGTTGAATACATCAAGTTTGTTCAAAAACAATATAAAGATCTTGGAACAGGCCGATGGGCAGTTGTTCTCAAAGAAACAAATGAATTTATTGGTTGGTCTGGAATAAAGTTTATTACAGACGAAATCAATAATCACAAAAACTTTTACGAGTTAGGATATCGTTTTATCGAAAAACATTGGGGAAAAGGTTATGCAACAGAAGCAGGAAAAGCTTTTATTGATTATGCCTTTAACGAAATGAAAGTAGAGATGCTATATGCTTATGCAGATGCTGGAAACGAAAATTCTAGAAAGATTTTAGAAAAATTAGGTTTCCATTTTGTGAATTCTTTCGAATATCAAGAAGAATTAGAAGTTTGGTACGAACTCAAAAATCCGAACTCAATATAAAAACGAATTCCAAATCTTTACATACTTAAAAGTCAGTAAAGATTTGGAATTAATTAAAGAAGTAATATTTGAAAATATTATTTTTTAGCTACAGAAACAAAATATTTATTTCCGTCACCCATAGTTAATTTTACACGCTCGTCGCAAAGATCGATTGCAAAATTTGCACTTTCGTAACAGCTGCAAGTTGTGTTTTTGTCTTTAGACATTTCTGTTTTGCAGTTGTTGTTTTTAAAGCTTGCTAATTGTGGTGTGTATAAACTAACCAAATCAGTAGAAGCAGTTACTAAAGAAATAATACTTGCAGAATTGTTATTTGTAATTCTGTATACAATTCTATCCGTATAGTTTACTTCGTTTACAGTTACTTTACGAATGTAGGTATAAGCTGTAGATCCTTCACCTGGTTCTTTAACTTCAAACTTAAACCCAACTGCACGAATAGCAACATCAAATTGCTGTTGTGAGTTAAAGCTTGCCCAAGTCGTCAATGTGCTAATAGTAGGAAATGGATTTGCATTTGCGGCTGGAGCACTAGTTTGCGCTTGCGAACTAAATACGGTTAAGAACATCAAGCAGATTGTGGGTAAAAATGCTTTCATAAAGCGTGGTATTTGTATTTTAATTTTGCCTACTCTCTTTGGTTTTCGGCTTTCCCATTTCATTTTGTAACACAAAACAACAACATAACGAGTAGAATTCAAAATTGTTATGCCCGAATTATTATTAAATTAATTAAAGCTTACTAAAATTCTTTAATATGAATTTATTGTGAACTAGATTCGTATCATTTGTAAATGTAAGAAATTTTCAATTTAAAACCGAAAAAAACGTATTTAATCGATAAAATTTGCATTTAGTCGATTATTTTGTCATTTTATTCTTATCGGAATGTTAAAAAATAAAAAAAAGGGTTCATAATTTTTTTTAAAATAAAAAGTAAAAGTTTAACTTTTGAATATTTCTAAATTTACATTAATGCAAATTATTGATTGGAAGTCCATTAATTGCTTTCTTTTGATGAATATTGTTTGTAAATTTGCAGCCTTAAATTTTTTGACAACGATTTCATTAATTTAAGACAAATTATGGAAAACAGAAAAAAAGTTGCCTTTTATACGCTGGGTTGTAAACTGAATTTTTCAGAGACTTCTACAATTGCCAGAAATTTTAATGACGAAGGTTTTGACCGCGTCGATTTTGAAGATGTTGCAGATATTTATGTTATTAATACCTGCTCTGTAACAGAAAATGCCGATAAACAATTTAAACAGGTTGTCAAGAAAGCAATGAAGCTTAACGAAAAAGCTTTTGTTGCGGCTGTTGGCTGTTACGCGCAATTAAAACCAGAAGAATTGGCTGCGGTTGATGGGGTTGATTTGGTTTTGGGCGCAACAGAAAAATTCAAAATCACGGACTATATTCATGATTTGAGCAAAAATGATATGGGTGAAGTTCACTCGTGCGAAATTGCTGAAGCCGATTTCTATGTAGGAAGCTATTCTATCGGAGATCGTACAAGAGCATTCTTAAAAGTCCAAGACGGCTGCGATTATAAATGTACATATTGTACAATTCCATTGGCTCGTGGAATTTCTAGAAGTGATGCTTTAGAAAATGTACTTAAAAATGCCAAAGAAATTTCTGCGCAGAATATTCGTGAAATTGTTTTAACGGGTGTAAATATCGGTGATT
This sequence comes from Flavobacterium tagetis, assembly GCF_016735615.1. Classification (GTDB taxonomy): domain Bacteria; phylum Bacteroidota; class Bacteroidia; order Flavobacteriales; family Flavobacteriaceae; genus Flavobacterium; species Flavobacterium tagetis. Next base: position 220,334 of record NZ_JAERSF010000005.1, on the reverse strand, counting down.
ATGGAAAAGGGGAGTTCGGAAATAAAAAACATGAACATACTTTTCTAGATTTAGTTCAGGCTTTGGATAAAGTAGAAGGAATTGAGCGTTTGAGAATTTCGTCTATCGAACCAAATTTATTGAAAAACGAAACAATTGAATTTGTATCGAAAAGCCGAACTTTTGTACCGCATTTTCATATTCCGTTGCAATCGGGAAGCAATGATATTTTGAAATTAATGAAACGCCGTTATTTACGTGAAGTTTATATTGATCGAGTTGCTAAAATTCGCGAAGTAATGCCTCATGCTTGTATTGGTGTTGATGTTATTGTTGGTTTTCCTGGAGAAACAGATGAGCATTTCTTAGAAACGTATCATTTCTTAAATGAGCTAGATATTTCATATTTGCACGTTTTTACATATTCAGAAAGAGATAATACAGAAGCGGCAGATATGGAAGGCGTAGTTCCTTCAAATGTTCGAGCTAAACGCAGTAAAATGCTTCGTGGCTTATCGGTTAAAAAACGCCGTGCATTCTACGAAAGCCAATTAGGAACCAACAGAACGGTTCTTTTTGAAAGTGAAAACAAAGAAGGATACATTCACGGATTTACTGAAAACTATGTAAAAGTAAAAACGCCATGGAATCCAGAATTGGTAAATACTTTACAAGAAATCAATTTAACAAAAATTGACGAAGACGGAAGTGTTCGCATTGAGTTTTTAAATAAACTGGCGGAAGCTTAAAAATAAAGTTTGTCATTCCGAGGAATGAGCAATCACACTCGAAACTCGACAAAGATTGGCAATTATAGCATATGGAATTGCTAGTGTGATTCCTCGTTCCTCGGAATGACAAAAAAAGCCTCTTATGAGAGGCTTTTTCTGTTTTTATTACTCATTATCCTGAACAACTAATTTCAAAGAATTAATATAATCAGTATCAAATTCAATAACACGAATTTTTTCAGGATTAAAACCTAACTCTCCGCCAAATTCTCCTTTTGTATCTAAGAAGTTAATGGTCAATTCTTCGTTATTCAATTCTATTAATTTTCCTAAATAAGCAGATTTAGAAGATTTTTTTGCAATTTGAAAAATACCATATTTCTTTGAAACATAATTAATAATTGATGCTAAATCTTTGATTGGGATAATATCATCAGAATTAATTTTTAACCCTTTCAAACGGATTACTTTTTCTGTAAACGCCAGATCATGATCTCGATTTACAGCTTCAATATTTTTATTTCTCAAAATAACAAAACCATCCAAAACAAAATCTACAGGATTATTTCGAAGCAAAATCCATTCATCAGAATAATCAATTAAAAATCCGCTGAAGATTTCCTTTTTATCCTGAAATTCTATTTCGACCAATTGTCTTAAATATTGTTCCATCATATTTTTTTTAAAATTCCAATTTTTTAAAATCCCAAATTCCAATTGCTTTGAGATTGGAATTTGGAATTTAATTATTGGAATTTATTTTTTAAGGATTAGTAGACCAAATACTGCTATTCTTAATAAAGACTCTTCGGTTTAGTTTTAACTGAGCGATAATCAAATCTGCCATATCTTCAGATTGCATTACTTTTTCTGGGTTTCCGTCAGTTAGGTTTAAGTCTTTTGCCATGTCGGTTGCAACCGTACTTGGCGTTAGTGCTGTAACACGGATATTGTGTTTTCTCATTTCTTGCATTAAAGAATCGGTTAAACCCAAAACAGCAAATTTAGAAGCACTGTACGCACTTGTCAAAGCATTTCCGTTTAATCCGGCAGTCGAAGAAATATTGATGATGTCTCCAGTTTGTCTTTCGATCATGTTTGGGATGATCGCACGAGTTGTGAAATAAGTTCCCATTAAATTCACCTGAATAATTCTTTCCCAAGCTTCTGGTTCTAATTCTAAGAATTTTCCAAAAGAAGCAATTCCAGCACTATTGATTAAAATGTCGATACTTTTAAATTCAGCGATTGCCTTTTCAGCAGCAGCGTTTATAGAATTAATATCAGAGACGTCTGCAGACAGAGCCAAAGTTTTTACACCCAATTTTGAAGTTTCTTCTGCCAATTGGTCAATATCACTTTTGGTTCTAGAAACCAAAATTAGGTTTACACCCTCTTTTGCCAAAGCAATTGCTACAGCTTTTCCTATTCCTTTTCCTGCGCCCGTAATAAAGGCGTTTTTATTTTTTAAGTCGGTCATGATTGTGTTTTTAGAAATGCAGAAAGCATCATTTTAAGTCTTACAAAAATAAGGTTTTGAAAACTAAAATGATGCTTTAAAAGGTATTCTTAATCTAAGTTTAACAACTTTTTGTTATTCTTTTAGAACCATGTCAATACACATGACAGCTCCTAAAATCAATTGTCTCAACGGACTGTCTGTTGCAACTGTATCTTCAATTTGAAGAACATAATTATCGGCACTTGTAAAAAACTCTTTTCCTAATCCCGCCCATTTTTTGTTTACTTGAGCCAATTGCTTATTCTCGTGTGAGAATTTAAAATCCCAGCCTGTCCATTTTCCTTGCAGAGTAGCCACAGGTTTTTCATTTTTGTCCAAAATGTTAAATTTTCCTCCAATCGAAAAGAATTTTTGTTTGAAAGTTCCAATCAAACGATCTTTTTCATCCAATACTTCAACAGTAGATCTAAAGATGGCAACACCTCTTCTTACTGTAATTAACTTTTCTCCAGAGGCAGTTGTAATTTCAACATTAAACGGAGTTGCTCTTTTATAATCTGTAAAACGAAATACTTTTGTGAAAAAACCAAGATTGTTTTCTCGGCAGTTCATAATGATTTGATTGGTTTCTGGATGATATATATCGTAATTGTTTGCGGCTTTGAACATTCCAACATGTTCTTTTACTAAAAATAGATTTTGGCTTAAAATGGGATTCATGCGTGTGTAAAATAAGTATTAAAAATAAAGCCGCAAATGTAATACAATATTTATTAATTATACTGTTTGGAAGTTTCAACTAGACGAATAAATTCAGCTTTATAACCTTCGCCATCGTTTGAATTTCCTTGCTTCGCCAGTTTTACAATTTCTTCAGAAGACTTGTTGGCAATTAATTTTGAATCTCTCAATTTCAAACCAAACCAAGCTACGGCAGAACTAAATTTCATATCATCGCTGGCTTTATCCAAGGCAATAGATTTATTATCGATTACCTGAACCATTTCGATGCTTTTATCGCCATCTGGTTTTTTGTAACGGAATTTTATCGTTGCCAATTCGTTGCTGTAATTGTTTGAACTGGTTTCGGTTTTAGTGTATTTTAAAGGATCTGGCTGTTCAGTTAAATAATTACTTTTTACTCCAGCTGGAATAATTTCATACAAAGCCGTCACAGTATGATTGCTTCCCAATTCGCCAGCATCAATCGCATCATTTTTAAAATCTTCTGGACGCAATTTTCTGTTTTCATAGCCAATCAAACGATATGCTTGAACTTGTTTTGGATTAAATTCAATCTGGATTTTTACATCTTTCGCGATAGCAAACATCGAACCTTTGAATTCTTTTCCTAAAAAACGATTTGCTTCCTGAATGTTGTCGATGTAAGCATAATTTCCGTTTCCTTTATCGGCAAGGATTTCCATTTTACTGTCTTTGTAATTGCCCATTCCGTAACCCAGACAAGTTAAGAAAACGCCTGTTTTTCTTTTTTCTTCAATTAGTTTTTCCATATCAGAATTAGAAGAACTTCCAACGTTAAAATCTCCGTCGGTTGCCAGGATTACACGATTATTTCCGCCTTTAATGAAATTTTCTGTCGCTGTTTTATAAGCCAACTCAATTCCTGCGCCACCTGCTGTGCTTCCGCCAGATTCTAATTTATCCAAAGCATCGATAATTGTTTTTTTCTCATCTCCAGAAGTTGGAGGCAAAACCATTCCCGCAGCACCCGCGTAAACTACAATTGCAACTTTGTCTTTTGCGCGTAATTCGTTTACCAATATTTTTAAAGATTGTTTTAATAAAGGCAATTTATTCATATCGCCCATTGATCCAGAAACATCAATTAAGAAAACAAGATTAGAAGCAGGTAAATCATTGGTTGGAATGTTTTTTCCTTGTAAACCAATTTTCAAGATTTTATTATTCTTATTCCAAGGCGAATCACTCACTTCTGTATTGATAGAAAACGGATGTTCATTTTTCGGCTGCGGATAAGTGTATTTAAAGAAATTAACCATTTCTTCTACACGAACCGCATCTTTCGGAACTTCCTGCCCATTGTTTAAAAAACGTCTGATATTGGTATAAGAAGCATTGTCGACATCTATAGAAAAAGTTGAAAGCGGAGCTGTTTTTGGACTTTCGAAAGCATTTTCCACAAAAGCATCATAATCTTCCTGGGGTGGTTCAGCTGAAATTGGCATAATATTTAATTTTTTGTCCAATTCTTTTTCAGAAAGGTTTTTATAGATTTCATTTTTGGTTGAAATTACTACAACACCGTTTGATGCTTTGCTTCCATAAATTGAAGTCGCATCTTTATCTTTTAGAACCGAAACATTATCAATATCGTTCGGATTTATTTTTGCCATTTGATTGGCTTTTGCTGGTACTCCGTCAATAATATACATCGGTTCATTTTTTGGAGAAACTGATTCATTTACGCGAATAGAAACAGTTGGGCTTGGAGCGTAAAGCGAATTACTTTCAGCTTGAACTTTTGCTCTTTTTCCTTTGCGTTCCGAGACTGAACCGGTTAGCATTGATTTTTTTTGGACACCATATCCAACAACTACAACTTCTTGGAGTTGAGCACTATTTTCTTTTAGGACTACATTAATTATATTAGAATCTTTAACGTAAATAGTTTGAGAATCCATTCCTACGTAACTAAAAACAAGAGCGTCTCCTTTTTTAGCTTGAATAGAGTAGTTTCCATTATAATCAGTTTGACTATATTTTTTAGTTCCTTTAATCGTTATCTGAACTCCAGGAAGCGGTAAATTAGATTTATCTGTAACAGTTCCAGAAATTGTTTTTTCTTGCGCCATGGTTACGAAACATATAAGCATAGCAATGGCTGATGAAATAAGTTTTAGACTTTTCATGATAATAAGTTTTAGAATTAATGTTTGGGTTTTGCTTTGTCAAAGCTGCAGACTTTGACAAAGCATTATGTTATTTTTTCGGAGCCGGTTTTCCGTTTTTTGTAGTGATTATAACGACTCCTTTTTTACCTCTTTCGCCATATTTTTCGGTCGCTTCAAGGTCTTGTAGAATTGTTATGGTTTTAATGTCTTGTTTGTCAAGAGGCGCATAAGGGCTTGTTGGATTTTTACCAAATAAATCATTTTCTGAATAATAAATCCCATCGATGATATATAATGGTTCATCCAAAACTACCAGCGAATCTACATTTTCAGGATTTAGGTTTGGAAGCTCATCTTGCATCATTTTATCTTTTTTTGCGTCGTCGCTGTGCGCTAATGCATTTCCGTTAAGAACTACTAAAGGACTGCTTTTTTTAGCTCGCTGTGTTGGTGCAGCAGCGTAAGCAACTTTTGCAGATTCTCTTTGAGGATAGCTTGAATAACCCATTTCTGGAGTCATTTCTTTTTTTGAAACGATGTTATCTTCTTCATAAGATTCACTTTTAAGAGGCGCATTTGCAGAAACAATAGCCTCTGCCGCAATATTTGGGGATGGCGCAGACAAAATTGGCCTTGTTTGAGGAGTTGCTACTTCTTGAACAGCAACTCGTTCTTTGTTTTTAGTATGATTCTCTAAAATTTTAACTGCTTCTTCGTTTGAAACTATTTCTGAAGAAGCTGCATCATTTTGTTTTACAACTGGTGCTTCAATTTGGGACTGTTTTGTTTCTTTTTCTTCAAAAACTACTTTCGGAGTTTCTGTTACAGGTTCTTTATTAGAATGTAAAAACTGAAATCCTAAAGAAAGCAATAATAGCAGAGAAGCCGCAACAGCTATTTTTTTCCATAATGCAATTGTTTTTTTGTCTTCTTTTTTATCCAGTTTTTCTTCTACGCGCGCCCAGACTTTTTCCATTCCTGGAAAGTCTTGAAACTCGGCTTTTTGCGAAGCTTCTTTTATTTTATCGAATAATTTATCTTGATTGTCCATGACTATTTTGCTTTTTGATAATACAGTTTATTAACCAGTTCTTTCAGTTTGGTCTTAGCGGCATTCAATTGTGATTTTGAGGTGCCTTCAGAGATCTTCAGCATTTCGGCTATTTCTTTATGTGAGAAACCTTCAATTACAAAAAGGTTAAACACAGTTTTACAGCCATCAGGAATATGGTTTAATAAATTAAGTAAATCTTCTTCTTCCAATGTATTTAGTTCGTCAACAGAAGGTTGCGAAAGCAGTTTCACATCGTCTAAATACATATTAAAGTTGGTTTCTTTTCTAATCGTCGCCAAACAATGATTTACAGTTATGCGTCTTGCCCAAGCTTCAAAAGCATAAGCTTCTTTTAACTGTTCTAATTTGGTGAAAATAGTAAAGAAAGAATCTGCCAAAGCTTCTTCGATTTCCTCTTCCTTTTTTAAATATCTTTTGCAAAGGCGGTACAACTTTGGCGCCATGTATTCGTACACTTGACGCTGGGCATCGCGGTGCATTTTTTTACAGTTTGCTATTTGAGTCTCGTTTATCACAATTGTTGTCTTTCTTGTATAGAGAGTGAAAAAGATAAAAAGGTTGGGACGGGGGTGAAATTTTTTTTTTAAGGTTCAGAGTTGCAAAGATTCAAAGTTGCAAAGGTTTTATGGTAGAAACGTAATCAAAATACTTTGTGTTTCTCTGCGAAAAACCTTTGCGAATCTCTGTGTAATAATTCTTTCGCAAAGATTCACAAAGCTGCACGGAGATTCACAATGTTTATTTAATTGGTAAGGTCAATTTATAAATCTTAGTTTCCAAAACTTCTGTGTCATTATCTTCGCAAAGCAAAAACTCAATTTTATTATTTTCTTTTTTATAGAAAGTCAAACCTTCAAATTTATTGGTTGAAGTGATTTTTTGAGTGAAATCGATTTTCATGGTTTTAACGTCGATTCTGCCGATGAAACTTCCTAAGATTTCTCCGTCATCATAAGTTGATTTCGTGTCTTCGGCAGTTGAGAGAAAATAGATTTTATCGTCGACCAAAATAGCATCGGTAAAACTAGAGCGAACACCTTTTATTTTTGGTAGTTTGTAATTAACCGAAATCAGAGCAAATTCTTCTCCTAGATTTTTGGCGTGAATGGTAAAAATCGTGTTTTTGTTAGAAACGCCATTTCCGCGGTTGAATAAATACCAGTTTTCGCCATCAAAAATAGCGCCTTCTAGATTGAAATCTTCTGGTTTTATTTCTCCAAAATTCTGCATAACCGCATACAAATCGACTAAATTATTTTTCTGTAAAACAGTTTTCGATTTTGTGTCAAATTCAATCATTTTGTTTCGGTTTTCGGTTGAACCAGAACCAAAAACATAAAGTGTATCGTTATGATGTGTAAGTGATTCAAAATCGGGTTTTAAGTTTTTTGGAATATTTTGTGTCGGATTATCAATTAAAGCATGCTGATTCAGTTGCTGATTTTGCATATTGTATTCGTAAAGAAATCCGCTGTTGTCGCCAATTACGTAAAGAGCATCGTTATTGTAAAATAATCCCGATGCCGAACCGATTCCGATGATTTGAAATAATATTTCTAATGTAAATTTTTCCATGAATTTTGTTTTGAAAATAAGTGTCTAGCCCTGATAGTAATGGAAATACTTTGAAAAGAAATTGATTTTTTTTCCTGACAGAACAAAGCGACCGAAGGAAGCTCTTGTTATGGCTTTGGAAAAAAGCAATTTATTGAAAAGTATTGCAATGAATAGCAGGAATATGCTTCGTAAAAATACTATATTTATAAGACAAAAAAGGAAAAGATATGAAATCAATAGATCCGAAAGATTTTAAAGTTGTAGATAAAATAAAGCTCAAAGAAATTCCAACTGTTTTAAATATTGAAGCAGATGACGATGAAAAAGAAGAGAAACTGGATAAAGTTCAAGCTAAATTAAGCGATTTGCAAGATGTAATGTATGCGCACAACAAATACAGCGTTTTGATTTGTCTGCAGGGAATGGATACTTCGGGAAAAGATAGTTTGATTCGAGAAGTTTTTAAAGAATTTAATCCGCGTGGAGTAGTAGTGCATAGTTTTAAAACTCCAACTTCTACAGAACTGGAACATGATTATTTATGGCGCCATTATATTGCACTTCCAGAAAAAGGAAAGTTTGCCATTTTCAATAGAACACATTATGAAAATGTTCTTGTAACACGTGTTCATCCAGAATATGTGCTGTCTGAAAACTTGCCAGAAATTAATTCTGTCGATGACATTACGCCCGATTTTTGGAAAAATAGAATTGAACAGATTAATAATTTTGAAAAGCACATTTGCCAAAACGGAACAATCGTAATGAAGTTTTATCTGCATTTGAGCAAAGAAGAACAGCGCCAGCGTTTGTTGCGTCGCTTGGAAGAAGAAAAACACAACTGGAAATTTTCGCCTGGAGACTTGAAAGAACGTGGCTATTGGGATGAATACATGAAATATTATGAAGAAGCCATTAATAAAACTTCTACAGCTCATGCGCCATGGTACATTATTCCAGCCGATGACAAAGAAATGTCGCGCTATATTGTAGCAAAAATTATCTGGGAAGAAATGAAGAAACACACTGATATTAAAGAGCCAGAACTAGACGAAAAAACAGCAATTAATATTGAGTTGTATAAGAAAGAATTAGGAGAGAAATAATTTGATAATTGAGATAATTAGTCAATGATATAATTTTTTTTGTAAACCCGACAGGTTTTTTAAAACCTGTCGGGTTTATTTTATATCCGAAAATTTTTAAACTGCTTTTATAAATTCCATTGGTCAACAGAAAAATGTAGTTCGTCAAATTGATTTCAATAATACTTATGGTTTGTGCTTCTTTGCTGTTTGTTTAAAAAATATAGGACTACTTTTGGAGTTAAATTTTCTCAATAAATTATTATTAAATGATTGCAATCAGTAAAAATAGGCATTGGATATTTTTAGTCTTTTTTTGGAGCTTATTAGGCATCACGATTTGGGCGCAGATGATCGAAGATTACGATTTTTTGACGGCTACGATTCAGGCTATTTTAGTTTTGTTTTCTTCTGCCGTTTTAGCTCATATTTTAAGTGATGTTATACTTCCTAAAGCGCTAAAACAAAATAAGATGAGTTGGTTTGCAGTACAAAGCGTTGTTGTTGTGCTTCTTTTAGCATTTTGTCTGTCATTGATTTATATTGTTTTTTCAGATTCGGCTATGAGAAGAAGGGCATATCCTGAAGCAGCAGATGTTGACTCTCTTCATTTTTTATGGGCGCGATTTTATGGTAATATTCCATCAGCGATTTTAATTTGTGGCACTGCTTGCGGACTTCGATTTTATCAGGAACACAGCGTTATCGAAAAAAATCACGCGCAATTGCAGCAGGTTCATTTAGAAGCTCAAATCAAGATTTTGCAAGATCAGATCAATCCGCATTTAATGTTTAATGTTTTGAACCATATTCATATTCTGATGCAAAGCGATGTAAAGTTAGCTTCAGATTTATTGGTTCAGTTTTCGGATATTTTGCGTTATCAATTGTACGAATGTAATAAGGAATATGTGTCCTTGCATCTTGAAATTAAATATTTAAAAGATTTAATTGCTGTTGAAGAAACCCGTTGGGGAAATGAATTGGAAGTAAAAAGTAAATGGAATATTGAAGACGGACAACTTCAAATCGCGCCATTGCTTCTAGTTCCTTTGATAGAAAATGCTTTTAAACACGTTTCCCGACTTCCAAATCAAAAAGGATTTGTGCATTTGTCTTGCGAGCAAGTAAATCATCAGCTAAATTTTAAAATTGAAAATTCGTATACGGAGCAATATAAAATACCGTCAAAAAATCAAGGATTAGGTTTAGAGAATGTAAAGAAAAGGCTAGAAATACAATATCCTGAAAAACACAAATTAGTTATCCACAAAACCGATTCTGATTTTACCGTTGAAGTGACTCTAGATTTGAAATGATTTTTTGCCACTAATTGCACGAATTAGCACGAATTTTTTATCTGTAGAATCTTAACATACTGCTTTGTGATCTTTGCATCCTTTTAAGACTTAAAACTTTGCGAACTTTGCGTATCCCGATAGCTATCGGGATTGCGCTCTTTGCGGTTAAATTTTTAGCCACAGATTAAAGGATTAAAAGGATTTACAAAAATCATCAAACCAGAAATAAAAAAACTATGAACATGAAATGCCTCATAATAGATGACGAACCTATAGCAAGAAACGGAATAGCAGATTTTGTTTCTAAAATTGATTTCCTCGAAACTGTTGGAACTTGCGCTTCGGCTCTTGAAGCAACTTCATTTCTTCAAGAAAAAGCGATAGATTTATTATTTCTGGATATAAACATGCCGTATTTGTCTGGATTGGAATTTTTAGAATCTTTAGAGAATCCACCATTGGTGATTTTTACAACCGCGTATTCGGAACATGCTTTAGACGGATATCGCCTTCAGGTTGTAGATTATTTATTAAAGCCGATTACTTTTCAGCGTTTTTATCAGGCTTCATTAAAAGCAAAGCAATGGTATCAAATGTTGAATTCGCCAAAGCAAAGTCAATTAGATCCTTTTTTATATGTCCGTCAGGAAGATGGATTTCAGAAAATTTCTTGGATCGATATTTTGTATATTGAAGGAATGCAAAATTACGCCAAACTTCATTTTAAAGATAAAGTGCTGATTATTCATCAGACGATGATTTCATTAGAAGAAACACTTCCTAAAGAAATTTTCTTTCGAATCCATAAATCATTTTTGGTAAATGTTACGCATATAGATTCTATTTCTGGCGGACGCTTATTTATAAAAGGACAAGAACTACCTATTTCAAGAACACGCCGTGAGGAATTATTGAAAGAGGTAGTCTATAAAAACTTACTTAGCAGATAGCTCTAGAATTTCCATTTTAGAGCTATTGCGCCATAAAAAGTAGTGGTGAATCTTGGATCTGCAATATCTTTTTCTTTAAAGATTTCTTTAATTTTTCGGTTTGTTGTCGAAAAGCTTCGAACAAGAGTAGTTCCACCAGTTGGTTCTAAAATCCAGTGTTTTCCAAATTTTATCTGAGGTCTTAAACCTGCAATTATTTGCTGATAACCTAGTAATGTAGATTTATTTCCAATTTTGGTTTCAGCTGTCATTCCGCTTATTTCGGCTACTGCTTTTAAGTCAAAACTATCAGACATTCGATAGCCTATTTCTAAACCTTCTGGAAAAGCAACTTTAAAATGTAGAGCTCCAGTAGATTCCCAGTTAAAATAAATTCCCGGAAGAACCATCGGCACACCAAAACTATTAGTCAATACCGGACCTGCACCCAAAGCCAGTTTAGGATTAAATTGTTTGATAAAAAGAATTCCTCCTTGGAGCAGGACATCATCTTTATTAATTTCGACCATGTCTGTATAAACGCCTACAGAAGCCATTATTAACAACGACCAAGAAGAAGAAATGGAACGCAAATGCTTGACTCCAATTTGTGTATTGAGCAATTCATCTGGAAATCCGCCTTGAAATGTTACTGGAAGATCTTGAATATTGTAGTTTCTGTTTTCCATTTTGGCATAACTGCTATTAAAAAATACCGACCATAGTTTGGGGTGATCGTATTTATCCATTTTTAAAGATAGTGGTACTTCAAAAGCTAGTTGCACTCTTTTAAAATTACTTTCGGCATTTGTCTTAGTACTGTCGATTGGCCTTACATATTTAGAAAAAGGCACATAATCGACTTTAAATTCACCTGAAATTCCCGATTGTGAACGTGCAGCAAGAGTAGCCAGTAAAAAAAGAAAAAGTTGCGATAGATAAAAGATTGTTTTGTTCATGATTTGATTAATTTTTCTGCGAATTACCGCGTTCTAAATCAATCCCAAAAAATCATTTGACTACTAGCACTTTTCTTTTGACCAATGGCATAAAATAAAAAACCCGACAACTGTATAAGCTGTCGGGTTTTTACCAAAAACAAAATAATAAATTAAACCTATTTTTTATAGTTTAAAACCATAAGCAACACGCAATGCTACTTGATTGGTTCTAAAGTCATGATAATCTTCGTAACGAACACTTAAATCAATGTACTTATTGGCATAGCCAATTCCTGGAGCCCATAAAAATGTGGTTTGATTGTAACCATTTGTTACTGCAAAACCGGCACCCAGTTCTCCTAAAACATAAAATTGATCTTTTAAGACAAAAGCCTTAAAACCTGCTTTGGCTGGAATAAAACCAAGATCTTTAATGTCATTTCCGGCAGCATCTTTTTTACCGTTAAATAAATTCGTAAATCCTGTAGTTAAGGTCAAAGATGTTTTTTTGGAAAGATCATACTGTAAACGAACGTCTCCCCCAAGAGACCAGTCGTAATCATTGTCGGTTGGCAATCCCCCATTTAAGCCAAAACCTAATCTAAAACCTTGATCGTAATTTGTTGCTTCTGTTTCTTGAGCAAATGTGGTGTTGGCAAATAAAAATGTGAAAGCAGCTAGGCATAACATCTGTAATTTTTTCATGGCTTATATTTTTGAAATTTCTATAATGTAAAATTATATTGGAGGCGTTTGGAGTTTGTTATACAATTTTTAAAAATCGTTACATAATATTGAGTTCGTCTTATTTTTGTCTTAAAATTGGGATATATTTTTATAGATAGGATAGAATTCGAAGCTTCTGACTATCTTTGCGCACAAAATAGAATAGAAGTGAATTTAAAGCAGTACACCAAAGAGTTTTCGTATAATTTAAGACTGGCATATCCTGTTATTTTAGGAATGGTCGGGCATACTTTAATTGGTATTGTCGATAATATAATGGTTGGTAAAATCGGAAGTACAGAACTGGCGGCGGTTTCGCTTGGAAATAGTATGATTTTTATTGCCATGTCTTTAGGAATTGGTTTTTCTACAGCAATTACGCCAATTGTTGCCGAAGGTGATGCAGAGAAAAATGATACTAAAATTCGCTCTGCTTTTCATCATGGATTATTTCTATGTACAATTCTAGGATTGCTGCTTTTTACTGTAATTATGTTTGCCAAACCAATTATGGAATTGCTAAAACAACCAGCGGATGTAATTGTGTTGGCAAAACCCTATTTAGGCTGGGTAGCTTTTTCTTTGATTCCGTTGGTAATGTACCAGGGCTATAAACAATTTGCAGACGGAATGTCATTGACCAAATACTCAATGTATGCCATGGTAATGGCAAACGTTCTTCACGTTGGTATAAACTATGTTTTGATTTATGGTATTTGGATTTTTCCAAAAATGGGAATTATCGGTGCCGCTTTAGGAACTGTGATTTCAAGAATATTTTTGGTAATGTTCATGCATATTATGCTTTCAAGAAGAGACGACTTAAAGCGTTTTTTTAAAGGTTTTAGTTTTAATGAAATAAAAAAGGCAACCATAAACAAGATTATCAGTATCGGATTTCCTTCTGCGATGCAGATGCTTTTTGAAGTAGTTTTATTTACGGCTTCAATATGGCTTTGCGGAAATATCGGGAAAACAAGTCAGGCAGCAAATCAAATAGCTTTGAGTTTGGCATCGATGACTTTTATGTTTGCAATGGGATTAAGCGTGACTTCTATGGTGCGTGTAAGTAATCAAAGAGGGCTGATGGATTATAAAAAGCTGATTGTTGTAGCGCGTTCTATTTTCCTCCTTGCTATAATTTTAGAAACTGTTTTTGCAATTTTCTTTATTGCTTTTCATGATTATCTGCCGTATATTTTCTTGAATATGGAAAATACAGGACAGATTTTAGATAATGAAGAAGTAATTGCCATTGCTTCAAAACTGCTTTTAATTGCGGCAATTTTCCAGATTTCTGACGGAATTCAAGTTGTGGTTTTAGGAGCATTACGCGGATTACAAGATGTAAAAGTTCCAATGTATATTACCTTTGTAGCTTATTGGGTTATTGGTTTTCCGATTTCGTATTACTTAGGAGAACACACCGAATTGAAGGCTCAAGGTGTTTGGGTTGGACTTTTGGCAGGATTAACCGCGGCAGCGATTTGTCTGTACATTCGTTTTCATTACTTGACAAAGAGATTGATTATCGATTCAGTTTCAAATGACTAAATTTGAATAGAAAAATAAGCCACAGATCTGTGGCTGAAAATAATAACCATTAAAAAATAAATAAACATGGAATTACCTAAATTTTTACTTGGAGATAATACTGATTTTCCAGATGATATTTTTATCATTCACCTAGATTATCCAAGATTCATTATCAATTTGAAAGATGATGAGGTTGAATTTTTAGAAGAAGCAGAAGATCTAGACGAAGCTGAATTAAACGCCGAAATGGAAGGTTTAATTGAAAAAGCTAACGAGTTCTATGACAGAGAAATCAACCGCTACGAAGAGTAATTTGTTTTTCTAATCTTACGTTCTTATACTATATTTAATGAAAAATTTACGTTTCTTAAAACCTATTTTCAGTTTTATATTAATCGGATTATTGATAACCACTTTAAGCCGAATCTTTTTATTTTTTCTTTTTAAAGAAAGAGTAGTGCAGACGCCAGATTTCTGGTATATTTTTCCAATCGGTCTTCGAATGGATTTGATATTGCTTTGTTATTTGTCGTTTCTTCCAGCATTGTTAATTACTTTTCTGCCGAATAAAGCGATAAAGTTTACCAATAAATTTCTGGTAATTTACAGTTTTCTGTTTCTGTTTTTAATTCTTTTTGTAGAATTAGCTTCACCAGATTTTGTAAAACAATATGATACGCGCCCAAATAAGATTTTCTTAGATTATCTTATTTATCCCAAAGAAGTAGTTGGAATGCTTTTAAAAAGCTATCTGACTTCAATTATTGTGACTTTTTTAATTCTTGGAGTTGTAATTTATTTTGCTTTCAAAAAAGGGAAACAATTATTCTATACCACAAGTACAGATTATAAATTCAAATTAATGGTATTTCCATTAGTGGCTTTTTTATTGTTTTTCGGAGCACGTTCAAGTCTGACTTCAAAACGTCCTATTAATGCCAGTAATGCTGTTTTTTCTACAGATCAGTTAACCAATACGTTGGGATTAAATTCATTTTACACTGTTGCTTTTGCAGCGTATTCAATCAAAAATGAAGGAAATACTAAAATGTATGGTAAAATGGATGAAGCTGAAGCTATTGCTCGTGTAAAAAAATACATGATTGCTGGTCCAAACGATTTTACAGATAAAGATATTCCGTTTTTGCATGTTCAGCAACCAGATTCTGTCATGAAAAAGCCATACAATTTGGTGATTTTTCTACAAGAAAGTTTAGGTGCAGAATATGTTGGGATTTTAGGAGGAAAACCATTAACTCCTGAATTTGATAAATTATCTAAAGAAGGATTACTGTTTACGAATTTGTATTGCACAGGAACTAGAAGTGTCCGCGGAATTGAAGCAGTTGTAACGGGATTTTTACCTTCGCCATCAGAAAGTGTTGTAAAGCTTGGAAACTCTCAGCAAGGATTTTTTACATTGGCAGACGCATTAAAACAAAAAGGCTACGACACGAGTTTCATTTATGGCGGAATGGCCAATTTTGATAACATGGCTTCATTTTTCAACGGAAATGGTTTTACAGACATCGTAGACCAAACTGATTTTGATTCTGATGGAAATAAATATGCTTTTAAAGGAACTTGGGGCTATTCTGATGAAGATTTGGTAACTAAAGCCAATCAATATTTTAAGTCAAAAGGTAACAAACCGTTTTTCTCTTTAATGTTTTCGACTTCTAATCATGAGCCTTTTGAATATCCAGCGGGAAGAATTAAACCTTATGATAAAAAACCTGCAACGGTAAATAACGCCATGAAATATGCGGATTTCTCTATAGGGAAATTCTTTGAATTGGCTAAAAAAGAAGATTACTTTAAAAACACGATTTTCATTGTAATTGCTGATCACAATACTAGAACATATGGTAAAAATTTAGTGCCAATTAATAAATTCCATATTCCAGCATTTATCATGGGACCAGGAGTTCCAAAAGGAGCAGTTTATGATAGATTGGCAAGTCAAATTGATATTCCGCCGACATTACTAAGTTATTTAGGACTTCCATTCGAAACTCCAATGGTAGGTAGAAATCTAAGTAAACTTGATCCAAAAGTGCAAGGAAGATCTATTATGCAATTTAATGATATCAATGCGTTTAGAGTTGAAAATCAGGTTGTGATTATGCAACCAAACTTGAAACCGCTTCAATTTGAAATTAAAAACGATACAACTTTAGTTCCTGTGAAACTGAACGAAGATTTAGCAAAAGATGCTTTAGCACACGTGATTACGGCAGGAAATTTGTATAAAGAAAGTAAGTATAAACTTAGGCCTAAAAAATAGGTTCAAAGGCACAAAGCGACAAAGGTTCAAAGGTTTTACTTTGGACCTTTTTCTTTTTTAGTGAAATTGAAATGCTTTGCGGGTTCTCGACTCCGCTCGAACTGACAAGATTGTGTATCGAGATTATTGAGGAATTAAAAGGAGCAAAGCGACTTTTTTCTACTTTGAACCTTTGTCACTTTGAACCTTTGCTCCTTTATTAAAATACAATTTTAATAACTCAGAAGCAGCTGCAAAAGATGAAATCTCATTGTTTTGTACTGCTTTTTTGTTTTCTTCTAAAAGCGAAATGATTTCTGGTTGGTTATAGAAGTTTTGTTTTAGCTGTTCGTTGATGGTTTCCATCATCCAGAAATGGTTTTGTTCATTTCTTTTTTCTTGGAAAAATCCCGTTTCTTTAGTCATTTCAAAATAATCTGAAATTGTATTCCAAACTTCAGAAATACCATCTTTTGTTATTGAACTACAAGTAGTCACTTTGGGTTGCCAGTTTGACTTTTTTGGAGGAAATAAATGCAAAGCGCGATTAAATTCTACTTTCGCCTGATTTGCCTTTTTCACGTTATCACCGTCAGCTTTGTTAATGACAATTGCATCTGCCATTTCCATAATGCCACGTTTAATCCCTTGAAGTTCATCGCCTGCGCCAGAAATCTTTAAAAGTAAAAAGAAATCGACCATGCTGTGAACGGCAGTTTCGCTTTGGCCAACACCGACTGTTTCGATAATAATGGTATCAAAACCTGCAGCTTCACACAAAATAATTGTTTCTCGGGTTTTTCGAGCTACACCACCCAAAGTTTCTCCAGAAGCACTTGGACGAATAAAAGCATTTTCATCTTTCACCAATTCTTCCATTCGGGTTTTATCACCCAAAATACTTCCATGAGAAAGTGAACTGCTTGGGTCAACTGCCAAAACCGCTACTTTTTTTCCTAATTGTGTTAAATGTTTTCCAAAAGCCTCAATAAAAGTACTTTTCCCAACGCCAGGAACTCCTGTAATTCCAATTCGAATTGATTTGTTGGCATGAGATAAACAACCTTGAATAACTTCGCCAGCTTTATCAAAATGGTCTGGATTGGTGCTTTCAATTAAAGTAATGGCGCGACTAAGGGAAGTTCGATTTCCGTCTAAAATGCCATCAATTAATTCTTGAGAAGTGGGCTGCTGCTTGCGTTTACTTTTAATTTGATTGATAGCCGAAATATTGGTGATTTCGGGAGGTGAAATTCCAGCTTTTTCAGATATGCTGCTAGTTTGTTTATTAGAATTTGACAAAACGCACTTTTTAGAAATGTAAAAGTACAGAAAACAAAAACAGTTTCAAAAAGTTAGTTTGCCACCAATTACACGAATTTCCGCTAATTTGTTATTCTCAAAAGGAGTAAAAAAAAGTTTGCCACGAATTCACGAATTTTCTTTTTAAAATCTTTGAGATTATTTTTTCGAATTAATTCGAATAATATTAGATAAAGATTTTAAAAAGAAAATTCGTGAATTCGTGGCAAAAAAACTTAAAATATTTTTAGTAGCCAGCAGTAAATCTAACTTGGTGATGTTTTGGAGTTTCTACTTCATCAGCAATAACAACTGCCAAATCTTCTACAGATAAAATACTTCTTTGTTCGTCATTGAAAACAGGATTTTCTAATCCTAAACGATATTTTCCAGTTCTTCCAGTTTTAGTTCCAGCATGCATTTCGAAAGCAGGACTGAAGAATGCCCAATCTAAATCTTTTTCTTCTTTAATGATATTTAAATAATGTCTCGCAGCATTGGCACCAGGGAAAATCTCTTTTGGAAAATCTGGAGTGTCAACTGCTTGTAAATCTGGAGCAACATATAAACTTCCAGCTCCACCGATTGTAATGAAACGTTTAACGCCTGATTTTTTAACCGCTTCTTGAATAGCTTTTGAACCTGCTAAAAAGTCATCATAAATATTAGGGTTAGTCCAACCCGGATTATAAGCATTGACAACAGCATCGTGACCTCTTAAAATTTCTGCTAAAGCGTCAACATTAAAAATATCTGCAGCAACCCATTTAGCATTTGCTGTATCTTTTGGAGTTCTTGCAATTGCAGTAATTTCGTGTTTTCTGTCTGCTAATTCGTTTAAAATTGCTGAGCCAACAAATCCTGTAGCTCCGATAAGTGCGATTTTCATAATATATAATTTTATTTAGTAATAAAAAATGTTACAGTTTTGGATAAAAAAATAGTTTTAAAATTGATTCGAAAAATCTTCCAATGAAATCCCTTCAAGCTGTGCGCTGACTTTCTGATTCATTTCACTATATAAATTCTCCAAATGCTGATTGATGTTTTTGCCAACAGGGCAATCAGGATTTGGCTGATTCTTTGCGAAACCTAAACCAATAGTTTCAAAGGTCATTTCGAATATTTGTTTTAAAGTCAGTTCAGCAGCGTTTACTGCCAATTTTGTACCGCCATTTTTTCCTTCTTTACTTTCTACAATATGATGTGCTTTTAGGTTGGCAATTTCTTTTCGAACCAAAACCGGATTTAGATTAATACTTCCCGCAATATATTCCGATGACATATAATCATTTGGGAATTTATGGAGCAAAGTAAGAATGTGAATCGTTATGGCAAATTTACCTGAAATCATACTGTAATAAAATATGTTACAAATTTACATCTTTTTGTAACTCAAAAAACAATTTTAACTAAAAATTAATTAAAGCAATTAAATTTACAAAATAAACTAATGGAAAAAGCACATCATTCATATTAAAGATGTGCTTTTTTCGTATTGACTATTTTGATTTTTGATTGATTCTTAGTGAAGAAAAATATACCCATGCTATAAAAAGAAGTTGCATTGGTATTCTGATCCATAAATACGATAAACCTTTGCCAGTATAATCGGCTGTTTGTAAATTGACATTGTGGATTGCGGCATAGATGTTAGCTGGAAGCAGTAAAATAAAAAATAAAATTAGCAGTTTTCCTGTAAGGACTTTGGTTTTCGGAAGTAGCAATCCAATTGCGGCAATTAATTCTATGACTCCTGTGATAAACACAATGGCATTTGCCCAAGGCAAAAAAGAGATCATCATTGCCATTCCTTTAGCAAAAACAAAATGTCCAATAGCAGTAAATACTAGCATAACTGCCATAGCGACTCTGCCAGCAAATGCTAATTCAAATCGTTTAGTTGTAAGCCAAATAATAAGTAGTATGGCGATAAAAACTCCAAAAAGCACGATTAAGGTTTCCATATCTTTTTTTTATTGTACAAAGTTGCACAGTAAAGAAACCTAAAACAATGAACCTGGGTTAATAAATACGTTTTCTGATTCGGCTTAAAGCTTGCGGAGTAATGCCAATGTAAGAGGCAAGATATTTTTGTGGAATTTTTTGTATTAGATGTGGCTGTTCTGTGAATAAATTGAGATATCGCTGCTCAGCAGAATCGTTTAGCAAAGACAGTTCTCTCTTTGATTTTTTAAGAAATAATCCTTCGCTTGCTAGTCGGCCAATGGTATTACCAATTTTAGTTTCGGCATAAATGTCCTGAAGGTCATTATAAGAAATGCGCCAAAGTATGGTGTCAGCAAGAGCTTCGATAGTATAGTTTACAGGTAATCTGGTAATAAATGAATCATATCCGCTTGTAAATTCGCCATCGAATACAAAAGTAAAAGTTAGATCTTTATTTTCAGAAGGAACATAATATCTAAGAATTCCTTTTTCTATAAAGGAAAGGTAATTTTCTATATGACCAGTTTGAAGTACTGCTGTTTTCTTTGAAAATTCCTGTCGAATGAGTTTTGACGAAAAGATGTTCCAATCTTCATCAGAAAGTTTAGCCATTAGTTCCAAATTATCCCTTATTTGCTGCATAGATTTTTAGAATTACATATTAAAAGTAACAAAAAACTCGAAGAGAGGAGATAATTTGTTCAGTGCATCAATTTATAATTTCCTATTTTTGTCTTGAAGCCATGATATGAACAACTTTAT
The DNA here is from genome assembly GCF_016735615.1 of Flavobacterium tagetis. Taxonomy (GTDB): domain Bacteria; phylum Bacteroidota; class Bacteroidia; order Flavobacteriales; family Flavobacteriaceae; genus Flavobacterium; species Flavobacterium tagetis. The sequence goes on along the minus strand of NZ_JAERSF010000005.1, from coordinate 199,856 downwards.
ACTAATATTTCTCTTTCTTTCGCTGGGTTTAGTTTTGCAGCACGTAAAACAATTTCCTACTCATGTTTATAAGACGCTCAATAAAATTGTTATTTATTTCTGCCTTCCTGCGATTACTTTATATCATATTCCTAAAATAAAATGGAGCAGTGAATTGCTATTTCCGATAGGAGCAGGGTGGATTACTTATATTTTGGCGTTTATTTTTTTTCATTTTTTAGGAAGAAGAAATGGCTGGTCTAATAAATTGATTGGATGTCTGATTTTGACAGCAGGATTAAGCAATAGTTCTTTTCTTGGATATCCAATTATTGAAGCTTTGTTTGGAAAGAAAGGCTTGGAAACGGCCGTATTGGTAGATCAGCCCGGAACTTTTGTGGTGGTTTCAACACTTGGCGTTTTTACTGCCGCTTTTTATTCTAAAGGAAGTCCGAATGCATTAGGGATTATAAAAAAAATCATCACGTTTCCGCCATTTCTGATGTTTGTTTTGGCGTGTCTAATGAATATTTTCGATTATAATTTAAATGTAAACTTTCAATCTGTATTATTAAAAATAGGAAGTCTGGTAACGCCTTTAGCTTTGCTTTCTGTTGGTTTGCAATTGACTTTTGATAGAAAAAGCCAGCATTGGAAATTTTTACGACTTGGACTTTTCTTTAAACTGCTGTTGATTCCTTTTGTAATTTTTGTGTTGTATGTTTTTATTTTTAACCAGCATTCTGAAGTGATAAAAATTACGATCATGGAAACCGCCATGGCACCCATGATAACGGGAGCAATCTTAGCTTCAACATACGGATTAAAACCAAAATTAAGCAGTATGATGATCGGTTTCGGAATTCCTATTTCCTTTATTACACTCGCTTTCTGGTATTTTGTTCTTAGCTTTATTTAGGAGTAAAATACTAATTATATCGACAAAGTAGAATTTTAACTTTTTTTAAGAAATTCAATGTTTTCTATATGCTTTTTTTGGTTAATTTTAGATGAACTAAAAAAATGAAATTATGTCAACATTAAGATTAGGCGATATAGCTCCGGACTTTCACGCAGAAACCACACAAGGACCAATTAATTTTCACGAATGGCTAGGTGATTCGTGGGGTGTTTTGTTTTCGCATCCAGCAGATTTTACTCCTGTTTGTACAACTGAATTGGGAACTGTGGCGAACTATGTGCCAGAATTCAAAAAAAGAAATACTAAAGTTATTGCTCTGAGTGTAGACGGTTTAGATTCGCACAAAGAGTGGATTAAAGATATCAACGAAACTCAAAATACAGAAGTAAATTTTCCAATCATTGCAGATGAGGATAAAAAAGTAGCTAATTTATATGATATGCTTCATCCAAATGCAAGTGATAAATTTACAGTTCGTTCTGTTTTTGTTATCGGACCAGATAAAAAAATCAAATTAACGTTGACTTATCCAGCTTCAACAGGAAGAAATTTTGACGAATTGCTTCGTGTAATTGATAGTTTACAATTGACAGCAAATTATAGTGTTGCTACTCCAGCAAATTGGAAAGATGGAGAAGATGTGGTAATTGCACCTGCAATTCCAGACAGCGACATTCCAGCAAAATTCCCAAAAGGACATACACCAATTAAACCTTATTTGAGATTGACACCACAGCCGAATAAGTAATTTTTTAGGTGCAGAGGTTCAAAGGGACAAAGTTTAAAAGGCTGAGATTTTTCCAAATAGAAAAATCTCAGCCTTTTCTTTTTTGAGACGTTTGAGCCTATGCTCCTTTGAACCTTTATTCCTTTGAACCTCTGTCCCTTTGAATCTTTGCACCTTCAAAAGCCATCAAAGCATTCATTTTTTTCTTATCTCCAACAACCCACAAAATATCATTTTTCTCTAAGATTAAGCTCGATTCTGGATTTAGGATACGGTTTCCGTTTCGTTCAATTCCTACGACCATTCCGTCTGTTTTGGCTCTAAATTGTCCGATGCTTTTTTGAATAAACTCATCTTGAGAAACTTCAAGCTGGCGTAAAACAATATCGGTTTCTTCTACTTTTGTAGGTGGTTCGGTTTCGTTTTGAGTTAAGAATTTTGTGAATTCTGCAATTTGCGCGTCGGTTCCAATTACACAAATTTCGTCGCCAGGAAATAAACGTTCCGTTTTGGTAGGAATCGGAATTGTGACTTCACCACGTTTAATGTAGGCGATATTAATTCCTAATTGTTCGCGAATTTTGAGTTCCTGTAAAGTCTGTCCAACTAAATTAGATTCTTTTTTAATTTCGAAGAAAGACATGTGTCCGTCCCATGGCATCAAATTGGCATATCTTCTGTCAATCTTTTTGTTCTCACGATCGTTGAGGTTTTTCAAAAAGTGATTTTCAATTTTATGGTATTGCTCATTTAGCTTTTTAGGAAAAATTTGATAAGCTCCAATTGCAATTATTAGGGCTACGAAAGCCACTAAAGGAGAGAAGAAAATATTCAATAAGAATCCGACAAAGAATAAACCAAGACTCATTCTTATTAAGATAAGCATTAAAAGTGCGCCACGGTATTTGCGTTCTTCCCATAGTGCTTCAACTTCATCTACTTTTACACGACGAAGCGAAAGAGCCCATAAAAAAGGTGCAATTACAACTAGAGTCAGTAAAGCTGCTAACGTGTTTCCGAATCTTGTGTTGGCAACTAATGGCGCTACAAATTTTGATGACAATAATATAATGGCCGTAATAATGATGGTGTGAAGAATTATTTGTGTAATCGAAGAACGAAGAACAATCTGCCAAGTACTGACAGATTTAATTGCTTGTGCATTCACACTGTAGCGGTTAATATTTTTAACCCATCTTTTAGGCATTTTTGATTCTAAAAAGAAAGCAAAACGCTCTGAATATTTAATTAAAAATGGAGTTGTAAATGTAGTAATTGCAGATACTGCCACAATAATTGGATATAAGAAATCACTCGTAACTTTTAGAGACATTCCAAGAGTGGCAATAATAAACGAGAACTCACCAATTTGTGCTAAACTCATTCCGGTTTGAACAGATTGTTTTAACGGCTGTCCAGAAATTAATGCTCCGATAGAAGAACTAAATGCTTTTCCGAATATGGTCAATAAAGTAATTATAGCAACAGGAAGTGCATAATTTATCAGTGTTACAGGGTTAATTAGCATTCCAACCGATACAAAGAAGACGGCGCCAAAAAAATCTTTTACAGGCTGTATTAAATGTTCGATTTTTTCTGCCATCGTAGTTTCAGCAATAATAGAACCCATGATGAAAGCACCTAAAGCCGGTGAAAAACCAACATTTGAAGCAAAAATTACCATCATTAAACATAATGCCAATGAGATAATCAATAGCATTTCATCTGTTAAGAGATGTTTCGCTTTTTTGAAAATAGTTGGAATAATAAAAATTCCTCCTAAAAACCAAATGATTAAAAAGAAAATAAGTTTTAAAACAGATTGTAATAATGCGGTGCCTGAAACCTGATCGCTTACTGCTATAGTCGATAATAAAACCAGCATCAAAATGGCAACAATATCTTCAACGATTAAAGCTCCGAAAACAATTCCGACGAACTTTTTTCCTTTTACTCCCAATTCATCAAAAGCTCTGATGATAATTGTTGTGGACGAAATAGAAAGCGTTGCTCCCAAGAAAATACTATCCATTTTTCCCCAACCCATCCATTGTCCGACTGCGTAACCAATTACGGTCATAAACAAAATCTGGGTTATGGCGGTGACAGACGAAGTTCCTCCAACCTTCATTAGTTTCTTAAAGCTGAATTCGAGTCCTAAACTAAAAAGTAAAAATATAACCCCAATTTCTGCCCAGACTTCGACACTTTTCATGTCGGTTATAGATGGGAAAAAATCAAAATGGTTTCCAGCTAAAAATCCTGCGATCAGGTAGCCCAAAACCAAAGGCTGTTTCATTTTTCTAAATAATAGAACGGCGATTCCGGCAGTCATTAGGATTAATCCTAAATCACTAATTAGAGGTTGTAAATGGTGTGTACTTTCAGCAGCGGCGCTTAATGCAATCATATAAAAATGTCGTATTTTTTTAAGTGGCTGATCCAGCTTTTTATTTCAAATGAAATTCATTGACTCTTATTAAAATAAAGTAGTCTACTCTGGATTTGCCTTTGGATTTAATAAAAAAAAGCTATCTCGATAAAGATAGCTTTTTTTGGTAAAATATTTGGTGTTTTTCTTAAATTCCTGTGTAATTACTAGGAGTTATAGCCAATAATTCTGCTCTAACGGCATCAGAAACTTCTAGAGTTGCAATGAAATTATGAATTGCATTTTTGTCAATTGCTTCATTAGTTCTTGTTAATCCTTTTAAAGCTTCGTAAGGGTTTGGATATGCTTCACGACGTAAAATAGTTTGGATTGCTTCAGCAACCACAGCCCAGTTTTTCTCTAAATCTTCAGCAAATTTGCTTTCGTTTAAAAGTAATTTGTTTAAACCTTTTAAAGTAGCTTCAAAAGCTATAACTGTATGTCCAAAAGGAACACCAACATTACGTAAAACAGTACTGTCAGTTAAATCGCGCTGTAATCTTGAGATTGGTAATTTTGCAGAAAGATGCTCAAAAATAGCATTTGCAATTCCTAAGTTTCCTTCAGAGTTTTCAAAATCAATTGGGTTTACTTTGTGCGGCATTGCAGACGAACCAATTTCTCCAGCTTTGATTTTTTGTTTGAAATAATCCATTGAAACGTACGTCCAGATGTCACGATCTAAATCGATGATAATCGTATTTATTCTTTTTAAAGCATCAAAGAAAGCTGCAAAATGATCGTAATGCTCAATTTGAGTTGTTGGAAAAGAATGTTTTAAACCAAGATCCGTCTCAACAAATTTATTTCCGAATTGTTTCCAGTCAATTTGCGGGTATGCTACGTGATGCGCATTGAAATTTCCTGTTGCTCCTCCAAATTTAGCCGCAAACGGAATATTGAATAACAAACGCATTTGCTCTTCTAAACGTTCTACGAAAACTAAAATCTCTTTTCCTAAACGAGTAGGAGAAGCAGGCTGTCCGTGTGTACGTGCCAGCATTGGAATATCTTTCCACTCAACGCTTAATTCTTTTAATTTTGCAATTACAGCAATTAAAGTTGGCATATAAACTTGCTCAAACGCTTCTTTTGTAGAAAGCGGAATTGCAGTGTTATTAATATCTTGAGACGTTAATCCGAAGTGAATGAACTCTTTGTATTGAGATAAACCTAATTTCTCAAAAGCATCTTTAATAAAATATTCAACCGCTTTTACGTCGTGGTTGGTCACTTTTTCTGTTTCTTTAATCCAAAGAGCATCTTCAGTTGAGAAGTTTTTGTAAATGTTTCTCAAACTTTCAAATAAACTAGAATCAATACCTTGCAATTGTGGCAATGGAATTTGGCATAAAGCAATGAAGTATTCCACTTCAACCAAAACGCGGTATTTTATTAAAGCTTCTTCAGAGAAGAAAGGTGCTAAATTTTGAGTTTTATTTCTATATCTTCCGTCAATTGGCGATATAGCATTCAATTCGTTTAGAGTAGTCATTGTGATGTTGTTTTTTCGAAAGGTGCAAATATAAGCTATTGTTAAAACTTCTGAAAGCTATATTGATGCTTAAATTATGGTTTTGAAAATTTTATCCCAAATTGTAAAGTAAAAACCGTAATTGTGAGATTCATTTTTATGATGATCATTATGAAATTTCGTAGTAGAAATCCATTTTGTAAAGTAATTGCTGTACCAGAAAGACGAAAATATGTCTTTTTTTAAATGTCCGAATATTCCATAAGACAGATTTAGAATGAGATAAATAATGATGCTCAGATAATTAAACTTCAAAATCGTAATTAAAAACAGCCAAATAAATCCAAAACCCAGAGTTTCTATCGGATGAAGGACATACAAACTGTAAACGTTGGTTTCTACATGCGTGTGATGCAGTTTATGAATTGGGTAAAGCCATTTTAAATGATGAACCAGAAAATGAAAAACGAACATGAAAAGATCCATTAAAAGAATCAATAAAAGCGTATCAAAAATGATAAGTTTAATAGAAGCTGAAAAATCTATTTTTAGAATTCCATAGCGATACAATTCAAAACCAATTAAAGTGATGAATGTGTTGCAAAGTAGCGTAGAAAGTACCCATTTCCGATCTTTATGCTTTAAAAAAGTGTTTTCTGGTTCCAATATTTTTCCAATTAAAACAGATAAAATAACTAACAATGAGTTTTCTATTAAAAAGAAAACAAAGAGCCAGAATAGATTAAACGGAAATAATTGCTGTAACCAACTTTCGAAAATCATATTGTTTTTTCTAAGTTTAGTAATTTTTCTCTTAAATCGGCAACTCCTTCAGAAGCAAATTTGGCAATCGTTTCGACTTTATTTCTAAGATTCGGAATCGAAATAGGTTTTGGATCAATATAGAAAACTGGAGTTGTATTTGGAGTATAAGAAATTAATCCAGCGGCAGGATAAACTTGCAGAGAAGTACCAATTACAGCAAAATAATCTGCGGTTTCGGTAATGTCAATGGCTTCCTCGAGTGCAGGAACTTCTTCACCAAACCAAACAATATGCGGACGCAATTGATGTCCGTTTGCATCTAAATCTCCTGTATACAAATCTTCAGTCCAGTCTAAAATCAGGTTTTTATTTTGAGTGCTTCGTACTTTTAGCAACTCGCCATGCAAATGCAAAACGTTTGTGCTTCCTGCACGTTCATGAAGATCGTCAACATTTTGCGTGATAATTTGCACGTCGAAGTCTTTTTCTAATTCAGCCAAAATTGTGTGACCAAGATTCGGATTTACTTCTTTTAACTGTTGGCGTCTTTTGTTATAAAAATCTAGAACCAATTCCTGATTTTTATGCCAGCCTTCTGGAGTTGCAACTTCCATTACATCATATCCTTCCCATAAACCATCGCTGTCGCGAAAAGTTTTTATGCCGCTTTCAGCACTGATTCCTGCTCCTGTTAAAACAACAAGTTTCTTTTTCATTCTTAGTTTTATTAAAAGATAAAAATAGTGATTTCTTTATTCAAATGTTTAGTAAATGGTAAGGAGAAGCTATACTTTTTTAGATAAAAGAATGGGGGTTTATACGCTTTGTCTCTCTTTCTGAATTATTTAATTTTAATGTCAGGTTTGGTAAAAGTGATTCAAAATGATTTTAATTCAATTTACAGGGCTTTCTGGTTCAGGAAAAACGACTTTGGCACAAAATGTCAGGCATCTGCTGCTTCAAAATAATTACGAAGCAGAAATAGTAGATGGCGATGTTTATCGGCAGACAATCTCTAAAGATTTGGGATTTTCTAAAGAAGACCGCTGCGAAAATGTACGACGTCTTTTTAACGTTGGCCGAAGCTTGATTGAAGAAAATAAAATTGTTCTGATGTCGGTTATAAATCCCTATGAAAATGTTAGAAATGAATTGAGAGCTTTTGAATTTGTAAAAACTGTATTTCTAGATTGTTCCATTGATAATTTGATAGAAAGAGATCCGAAAGGATTATACAAAAGAGCTTTGTTACCAGACCATGATCAAAATAAAATTAGAAGTTTTACCGGTATAAGTGATGTTTTTGAAATTCCAGAAAAAGCAGATTTAATATTAAAAACAGATTCAGAAACTGTTTCGGTTTCTGCCAATAAACTATACAATTTTATAATTAGCAATTTAAAATTTTAAGGCTTATGAACCCTTCTTCCTGTCAGCTTCCGATTTCTTTTTCGATAGAAAAACTGCAAAACGATTTACAGACTTGCGAGACTAATTTATGGACACCGCATTTTAATACTTATCGGTATGAAGGAAAATGGACGAGCGTTTCTTTAAGATCACAATCTGGTTTAGAAAATGATATTTTATCTTTTCCTGATAAAGAATATAAAAATACGTCTTTGCTTGACAGTTGTCCATATTTTAAAGAAATAATGGATTGGTTTGAGTGCGAAAAGGAAGCTGTGAGATTGTTAAGACTCGATCCTGATAGCGAGATAAAAGAGCACGTTGATAATGATACTTCATATGAAGATGGTTTTTTTAGAATTCACGTTCCTATTGTTACCAATTCTGAAGTTTATTTTTATGTAGATAAGAAATTAGTTCCAATGAAAATGGGGGAGTGCTGGTATGCCAATTTTCAATTGCCACATAGTGTTGAGAATAAAAGTTCAGAACCTAGAATTCATTTGACTTTGGATTGCATCAGAAATGATTGGTCGGATGAATTGTTTTCTAAAATGGGTTTTGATGTGAATTTTGTACCCAAAACACAGCATTCAGATGAGGTAAAACGACAGATTATTGCAGAGCTTTCAAGAAATCCATCAGAAACGAATGCTAAAATTATCGCTGAACTTCAATCACAAATGAACTCATAAAAATGGAAAATATGCAACATATTATTTCTAATTGGCTTCCAATTAAATTGATTGAAAGCGAGAATGAAGTCTATTTTGAGTGGCTTTATTTGTCAGATATCCCTTTTGCAGAACCTTTTTTTGAAGAAACAATTGCGATATGCAGTAGCCATAGCTATAACTTAAAACGGTTTAAATTAATAAGCACAGCAGAAAATCTAATTGATTGGTCTAAAGAACTCGATTTTGTAGAATTAAAAGGCTTGGTTTTTCATGTGTCAAGATGCGGATCTACGATGTTGAGTCAGTCTTTGGCAATGTCGTCTGAAAATATTATAGTGTCTGAAGCTCCTATTATAGATGAGATTTTAAGAAGTAACTTTTTTGATTTACATACCAAAACGGTTTTGCTCGAATCGGTTATCAGATTGCTTGGACAGAAGAGATTTCCAGAGCAAAAGAATCTTATTGTGAAATTGGATGCGTGGAGCATTTTTAAGGCTTCTTATCTTAGGTCGGTTTTTCCAGAAATTCCTTTTGCTTTATTGTATCGAAATCCAGGAGAGGTTTTAAGATCACACCAAAAGATGGCAGGAATGCATATGGTGCCAAATTTAATTCCGTCGAGTGTTTTTGGGATTACTTCTAAAGAGATTCAAGAGATAAGTTTCCAGCAATATCAAGCTTTAGTTTTAGAAAAATATTTTCAAGGTTTTTTAGATTTTTATGAAGCTGATAGCAATATAATTATGCTTAATTATAATGACGGAATGAAAAATGTAATAGAACGATTTATATGTTTTATTGATGTCGATTTTTCTGAAAATGAAATAAATCTAATGTTGGAACGTCTTAAAAAACATTCTAAAAATGAAAATGTTGCTTTCGTCGGAGATTCTTATAAAGATGATATTTTGTCTGTTAATTTGGATGAAGTTAATCTGCTTCACGAAAAGCTTAATGCCAATTTCATTGAAGATTTAGCACGTTGAAAATTTGGATGGATTCTTCTTTCTCTTTAATTTATGTATTTTTGCGCCAAACATAAATAAAATGATTGATTTAGATTATCTCGCATTCTTAGAAAACATATTAACTGATAATAGAAAAGCTAATTTTTTAAAAGTACTAGAAAATAGAACAAAACATTTTACAGTTGCAGTAGAAGATGTTTATCAGATGCATAATACAAGTGCGGTAATGCGAAGCTGTGAAGTTTTCGGAATTCAGGAATTAAATGTAATTGAGCAGCGTTTTGGAAAAAGAATCGATAAAGAAATCGCTTTAGGCGCTCAAAAATGGGTTGACATCAATCGATTTGATTCGGTTTCAGGATGCCTTTCTGATCTGAAAAGTAAAGGATATCAAATTATTGCGACAACACCGCACGAAAAAGATTGCATGTTGGAAGATTTTGATATTACAAAACCAAGCGCTTTATTCTTTGGAACAGAAAAAGAAGGTTTATCAAAAGAAATTATGGACAATGCCGATGGTTTCTTAAAAATACCAATGGTAGGTTTTACAGAAAGTTTGAATATTTCAGTTTCTGCTGCAATTATTATTCAAAGTTTGACTAATAGGCTTCGTAGATCAGATATTGATTGGAAATTATCTGAAGAAGAAATTTTAGTTAAACGTTTATTATGGGCAAAAAACTCGATAAAAGATATAAAACGAATTGAAGAGCGTTATTATCAAGATAATCCAAGATAAATTTTTTAAGGTTCTAAGATACTAAGATTCTGAGATGCTAAGTTTTTTTCTTAGAACCTTAGAATCTTAGTCCCTCAGAACCTTTTCTTTACTTTTTCAGAAAAAGAACAAAACCTAAAAGACTAACAATTAGAATCGACAAAGCAGCTAAAACTGTTGCCAGATCGCGAATATTTTTTCCAGCCCAATCCATAAATAAAAATTTATGAAGAATGGCAAAAGAATAGCCTTCAATCCGATCTGAATTATTGACAACTGCTGCCAATCTTGATGTTGAGGTTTCAATAAAATAAGTTGTTTTTTCTGGCGTATCATAGGCCAATTTTACAACCGGAAGTCTCTTGTTGACAAAACCGTATTCTCTGCTATCAAAATCGGTTAAAACTTTTGATTCAAGCAATTTTATATTTTCGAATGAAAGTTGGGAATCATCTTCAGAAGTGTCGATCATTTCGCAACAAGAAGCTTTTGGAGCTCCGTCAGTAAAATAATAAGCTAAAAACTCAGCATATTCCAAATCGAGATTTGGTGCAACTTTATTTGTTGTTGCATTAATGTAAACCACTTCAGATTTTGAATCTTCTTTTTTATTCCATTTCGAATCTGATTTTGGTATTTTGAACCTTTTTGTTTCTTTTTCAAGTAAGTGACATCTGTAATAAATAGTGTCATTCAATGTAATTAAACTGATGTTTTGAAAACGATTCCAATCTAAAATAAGATTATTGTTTGCACTAGGAATTTCTTTGGTCACAAAAGTTGGTTCGTAAACCATTTGCGATAACGTGTAAGGCGCCCATTTTGTAGTCGCATGATACGCACCGCTAAAAGCAAAAGTCAAAGTGAAAAGCGAAACCCAGATTCCAATTTGACGATGGTATTTTCTCAATCCTTTTTTTGGCGTTAAACTATCTGTTTTTTTGAATTGTTTCCAAAGCAAACCATAGATTAGAATACCGCTCAAGGCAGAAAACCCAATAATTGACAGTAAGAAAATCATTGTAATGATTCGGATGCTATTATTGCTTATGGCATCTATAAAAGACCAGTTATGAAATGTGTCGAAAAACCAGATAAAAGCTTGTCGAGAAATTGGGTTATAAGTCGCCAATTTACTAGATGAGGTTTCTACATACACCTGCATGCCATCTGGGCGATTAAAACTTAATTTGTAAACAGGCAAATAACGATTTACATATTTGTATTGCGAAGTAAATTCGGTTACAACTTCGCTGTGTTTTACAGGACTTTTTTGGTCATCTAAGAAATAACGAGACAGCCATTCAGCGTATTTTTGATCTCCGTTTTCTAGTTTTTTAGCAGTCGAAACATCGTAATACCAAAGTTCGCCAAGAATAGTTTTTAACTGATAATATGTTGAATTATTAAAAGTGACAATTCTAAAATTTTTGAATTGCGATATTTCATTTTTCAGCAAAACTTCCTGAATAGAATAATGCAATTGGCTTTTATCGATAGTGGCTTGTTCGATTTTGTCATGAGCAATTTCAGGTTTGAAAAAGTGCGCCATAAATGGATGCATCAAACCAGAAAATGTCCAGAAAATTACCGGAACAATTGTAATCAATCCAATAACACGATGCCATTTGTACATGTTTTGTTTGACTTTTTTGATGAATTTGGAATCTTTTTTCAAAGATTTTTTATTGGTTTCTTTATTCATAGTTAAATTTTTTTTGCCACAGATTTAAAAGATTAGAAAAGATTATTTAATCTGTGTTAATCATTTTAATCAGTGGCTAAATATTATTTTTTTAATGAAAAATTATATTGAATTCCGAATACAAATGTCCTTGGCGCAGCAGCAGTATAGGTTGGTTGTGCATTGGCAACATTGGTTCTGGTAACATTGTAAGCGTACAATTTGTCAGTAAGATTTAGCACATTTCCATAAACCTCAATTTTTTTCCATTGATAACCAATTCTGGCATTGAAAATATTGTAGCCGTCATATTTTACCGTATTGATTTGATCTTGATAATAACTGCCTACAAGTTGCCATTCTAAAGACGTTCTTAGATTTGGAAGCCAATTAGGATAATAAGTAACTTCTGAATTTCCTGACCATTTTGGAGCAGACGGCATTTCTTTACCGTTTAAATCCTGAATAGGATCTGATGGTTTGTCTGAAAGCTTGAAATCAATATAAGTATGTTGTGCATAAGTTCCGCCAAGACGAATATTGAATTGTTTTGATGGTTTATATGAAGCTCCAAACTCGATTCCTTTATGACGTGTTTCTCCAGCTGAACGATAATCTGTAGAATTATCTGGAAGCTTGATATTTAATAATTCATTTTTACCTTCCATATAATAAAAAGCATAATCAAGGTTTAGCTTATTTTCGAAGAAAGAAAGCCATCCGCCAACTTCATAATTATCGAAATCTGCTGGTTGCAGGTTATAATAAAATTCGGCAGGAACGCCTGATGTGCCGCCAGTTCCTGGCTTAGCTCTAAAAATTGAAGTAATTCCCGGAGGCGCAAAACCTTGAGAATAATTGCCATAAAAACCGGCAAATTCTACAGGATTGTAATTAGCTCCAGCCTTAAAAGTAAATTTGTCATATACTTTGCTTCCTGTAGAAAGATCAATTGCATTATCATAATTCACTTTCATATTGTCATAACGCCCGCCAACAGTAACAATTAATTTCTCAATCGGATTAAAACTAATTTGTGCATAACCAGCAGTGTTAAAAATATCGGCTGTATAATCTGAAAGCTTAGAATCTGGATGTTCTGCAATGATTTCATACGAATCTACCGTTTGTTTTCCTGGCTGTCCTGGATTCAAATTGGCTTTTAAATCAATTACATACGACCAATAAGTCACAGGAGAATAATCGTACAAAGCTCCAGCCACAAGTTTCGTGTTTAAAAAATCAAATTTTTGAGTATGTTGTCCAATTGCACCATAACTTTTAAAGTTGTTTGAATTTACTTCACCTTTAGCCGTTGTAGGATTTACAGTTGGACTCCATTTGATTCCGTATGACGGATTTTGCCCTAATTTATTGTCACGCAAATAAGCGGTAATATAACTGCTAGAATTGCTATTCCAGTCGTGTTCTAATGTTAAACGAGTTCGCAAAGCATCAGATTTTCTATAGGTAAAATCAGAAGTGCTCTTGTAAGTTCTGTTGTTGAAAGCTTCTTCATTGACAGTTCCGCTCATGTCGGAATAATATTTTCCGTACATCGTATTGCTGATCAGTCGGGTAGAAGGAGAAATGTTGTAATCAATTCTCGCATTCAGATTATCTTTATTGTAATCAGAATAGGTCATCCAGCCATTTTCTTGTAAACTTGAAATTCCTGCAATATGAAAGCCAACTTTTCCAATTCTGGCGCCACCTGCGGCCTGAAATCTTCTGTAGCCATAATTGTCAGCTTGAATTCCGAATTTAAACTCAGGATCAACAGGAGGTTTAATCGAAATTAAATTGATAGTTCCGCCGACAGCTTCTGGTCCGTATAAAGAAGAAACAGGACCCTTTACAACTTCAATACTTTGCAGATTGTATTGATTTATTTCCAATAACGCATTGTGGTTGAAAATTCCCATTGGACGAATTGGCAATCCGTCTTCTAAATACAGATAATAGGCATTTGTGGTCATAGGCTGACGAATAGACATCATGTGCTGTTCGTTTCCTAGATTTACCATTAAGACTCCGGGAGTTTTATTTATGATTTCGTAAACTGCTGTAGCCTTGGTTTCATTGATAGTTTTTGCTGTCAATTTACTGATCGCAACTGGAGTTTCTTTTCTCAAAGTTGCTGTACGATTTGCCGTTACAAAAACATTTTCAAGTTCTTGCTTTGTTGTGTCTTGCTCGGTTTTGTTTTGTGCAAAGACACATTGCCCTATGATTAATAGGGTAAAGTATATTTTTTTCATTTTGAATTATATAAATTAAAGCTGTAAGCTATAGGCTTTAGGCCATAAGCAAACTGCAAGTCTTAGAATTCTGACTTTTTAAAATTTATATAAAAGAGGATGGAGGGTGAAAAATTGAATTTGCGATTGCAATAGGCTTTTTATCAAATGAAGCAAAAATTTTTGCTTTTGATTCGATAAGTGCCGTTAATTTGAAATTGTTTAAGATTGAAGTCTGAATGTAAACCACTTCTGCTTTTTCTTTCAGATTGTTTTGCATTCTTTTTTCGTTGTCTGCGTATTTTTTTAAGCTTTTTTGAAGTTCACAACGACCATTACAGCTATTGAAAACCAATTTGCGTTGTACACAGATTGTTTTAGAAATTTCTTCCTGATTTAATTTGAATGAGGTATAAACAAAGAAACTGCCAAAAGAAGGGACTAATAGCATGCAAGAAAGAAATATGACGAAAAGTCGTTTCAAAATAGGTTTCGTTGTTTTCGAGAGCAAAAATACATTTTAAATTTATTTACAAGAACGATTTTTGTCATTTAATACAAAAAAAAAGGGCAACTGGAGGCATTAGAAAAGAAAAACCCGACAGATTTTTGAAATCTGTCGGGTCTACTTATGTTTGCTATTTGAAATAGAAATTATTAGTTAATCAAAATCCAAGTTCCTTCAGCAATTAAAGCTTCAGCTTTTTTGTACTTCATTGTTTCTGTTTTACCAGTAGCAACTTCTTGAACTACAACAGTATCATTTCTGTTGATTTTTGGCATATCTCTAACGATAGTTTCAGTAACTTGGCGTTGTTGAGTTTCTCCAGCCTCACGGTTGATGCTTTCGCTGTTTGGAATTTCGTCTTTACTTAATTGTAAATTTTCTTTTTGACGAACTTCTCTTGCTTCGTGAATTTCAGGAACGTTTTGAGCTGGTAAATCACCTTTGAATAAGAATGAAATAACTTCTTTGTTAACGTTGTCTAACATTCCTCTAAACAAATTGAAAGCTTCTAATTTGTAAATAAGCAATGGATCTTTTTGTTCGTGAACAGCCAATTGAACCGATTGTTTCAATTCGTCCATTTTACGCAGGTGTTTTTTCCAAGCTTCATCAACAATTGATAGCGTGATGTTTTTCTCAAAATCAGCGATTAATTGAGCACCTTCGCTTTCGTAAGCTTTTTTCAAGTCAGTTACAACATTCAAAGTTTTGATTCCGTCTGTAAATGGAACTACAATTCTTTCGAAATGATTGTTTGGCTCTTCGTAAACTCCTTTGATAATTGGGAAAGCTTCTCTTGCGCTTCTTTCAGTTTTTTCTGTGTAGAATGCTAAAGCTTCTTTATATACTTTTCCAGTAACTTCGATATCATTTAATTTTGTGAAATCAGCTTCAGAAATTGGAGATGTGATTCCGAAATAACGAATTAAATCAAATTCAAATCCTTTGAAATCGTTAGTTACTTTATTGTTGCTTACGATTAATTCGCAAGTATCATAAAGCATATTAGCAATATCCAGTTTCAAACGCTCTCCGAACAATGCGTGGCGACGACGTTTGTAAACTACTTCACGCTGCGAGTTCATTACGTCATCATATTCTAATAAACGTTTACGAACACCAAAGTTGTTTTCTTCTACTTTTTTCTGAGCACGTTCGATAGATTTAGTCATCATAGAATGCTGAATAACTTCACCTTCTTTCAATCCCATTCTGTCCATTACTTTCGCAACTCTTTCAGAACCGAATAAACGCATTAAGTTATCTTCAAGAGAAACATAGAATTGAGAACTTCCTGGATCTCCTTGACGACCAGAACGACCACGTAACTGTCTGTCTACACGACGAGAATCATGACGTTCTGTACCAACGATTGCTAAACCTCCAGCAGCTTTTACTTCTGGCGATAATTTAATATCGGTACCACGACCTGCCATGTTTGTTGCAATGGTTACAACTCCAGCTTTACCAGCTTCTTCAACGATTTGCGCTTCTTGCTTGTGCATTTTAGCATTCAATACGTTGTGTGTGATTCCTCTCATTTTAAGCATACGGCTTAATAATTCTGAAATCTCTACAGAAGTTGTTCCAATCAATACTGGTCTTCCAGCTTGTGATAATTCTGTTACATCTTCGATTACAGCGTTGAATTTCTCACGTGTTGTTTTGTAGATATAATCTTCTTTGTCAATTCTCGCGATTCCACGGTTTGTCGGAATTTCAACAACATCCAATTTATAGATTTGCCATAACTCTCCTGCTTCTGTAACAGCTGTACCAGTCATACCAGCCAGTTTGTTGTACATTCTGAAATAGTTCTGTAAAGTAACAGTTGCAAAAGTTTGAGTTGCAGCTTCAATTTTTACGTTTTCTTTTGCTTCAATCGCTTGGTGAAGACCGTCAGAATAACGACGTCCGTCCATGATACGACCTGTTTGCTCATCGACAATCATAATTTTGTTGTCCATGATAACATACTCTACGTCTTTTTCGAATAAAGCGTAAGCTTTTAAAAGTTGAGTAAGAGTGTGGATACGCTCGCTTTTTACGCCAAAATCTTGGAATAATCTTTCTTTGGCTTCAGCTTCTGCGTCTTTGTCTAATTTTTGTTTTTCAATCGCAGCGATTTCTGTTCCAATGTCTGGTAAAACGAAGAAATCTGAATCTGTATCTCCAGAAAGGTATTTAATACCATTATCTGTTAATTCTACTTGATTGTTTTTCTCTTCAATCACAAAATACAAAGCTTCGTCAACTTTATGCATTTCGCGATTGTTATCTTGCATGTATTGATTTTCAGTTTTTTGAAGTAATTGTTTAATTCCTTCTTCACTTAAAAATTTAATTAATGCTTTATTTTTAGGTAAAGATCTGTAAGCTCTCAATAATTGGAAACCTCCGTCTTTAGTATTACCTTCTTTGATTAATTTTTTAGCTTCAGCTAAGAAACCATTCGCTAACTGACGTTGTTGTGCAACTAAGTTTTCGATTTTTGGTTTCAATTCGTTGAATTCATGACGATCTCCTTGAGGAACTGGTCCCGAAATGATAAGCGGCGTTCTAGCATCATCAATTAATACAGAGTCAACCTCGTCGACAATTGCAAAATTGTGTTTTCTCTGAACAAGATCGCTAGGAGAGTGCGCCATGTTATCTCTTAAGTAGTCAAAACCAAACTCATTGTTAGTTCCGTAAGTGATATCGGCGTCGTATGCTTTCTTTCTTTGTTCTGTACTTGGCTGGTGATTGTCGATACAGTCAACAGATAAACCGTGGAATTCGAATAAAGGAGCTTTCCACGTGCTATCACGTTTTGCTAAGTAGTCATTCACTGTTACTAAGTGAACTCCGTTTCCTGTCAAAGCGTTTAAGTAAAGTGGAAGAGTAGCTACCAAAGTTTTACCTTCCCCTGTTTGCATTTCGGCAACTTTACCTTCGTGTAATACCATACCACCAATTAACTGAACATCGTAGTGAATCATGTCCCAAGTGATGTCTTTTCCAGCAGCATTCCATTTGTTTGCCCAGATCGCTTTTTCGCCATCTATAGTAATGTATGATTTTGTTGCTGAGAATTCGCGATCTTTTGGAGTTGCAGTAACTTCAATATGAGAGTTTTCCTTAAAACGACGAGCCGTTTCTTTTACTACAGAAAACGCTTCTGGAAGAATTTCCAATAAAGTTTTTTCAGAGATTTCATAAGCCTCTTTTTCAAGAGCATCTATTGCATCATAAATGTCTTCTCTTTTATCGATGTCTTCGATGTTTTCTACTTCTGCTTTAAGCGAAGCAATTTTAGCATCTTTATCAGCTCTAGCTTCTTTTATTCTGTCTTTAAAATAAACGGTTCTTCCTCTTAATTCGTCGTTTGATAGACTCATTAAAGGAGCTTCGAATGTTTTAATTTTGTTTAAGTAAGGTTGTAAAGCTTTGACATCTTTCTGCGACTTATCGCCGACAAAGACTTTAATAATACTGTTTATGAAACTCATGATTTATTGTATTTCTTTATTATATATATGTATTTGAACCAAAAAAAAAGTCTCTATGATGAGAGACTTTTTCCTTTGGTTTATTTTTTAATATTCATCCTCATTCCAAAGATAATCTTCGTCTGTTGGATAATCAGGCCAAATTTCTTCCATTGATTCATATATCTCACCTTCGTCTTCGATTGATTGAAGGTTTTCTACTACTTCTAATGGAGCACCTGCTCTGATAGCGTAGTCTATAAGTTCATCTTTGTTAGCAGGCCATGGCGCATCACTTAAATAAGATGCTAATTCTAATGTCCAATACATCTGTTATCTGTTTAGTTTGTGCAAAAATAAATTTTTTACTGAAAAAGACAAGTAAATTTTGATTTATTTTAATAAAATTTAAGAACGTCCTTGTTAGTATTCAGTTTTCAGTGCCAGTTTTCAGTTTTAAAGCTGAAATTTGCTACTAATTACTGTGTTTTTTAGTGTTCAGTTTTTGTATGAGTTTGCAGTATAAAAAACTGAAAACTGCGACTGATTATTTTCTCGGTATCCATTTCACTTCCTCCGCTTTTAAGTCTGAGGACAACTTTCGTGCCAAGACAAAAAGGTAGTCAGAAAGTCGGTTTAAGTACGTAATTGCTATTTCAGGAACGTGTTCATTATGACTTAAATGTACTGCTAAACGTTCTGCACGACGACAAATACAGCGCGCTATATGACAATGTGACACGGTTGGGTGACCACCTGGTAAAACAAAATGAGTCATTGGCGGAAGGCTTTCATCCATTTTATCTATTTCGTTTTCCAGTAATTCGATATCTGAGTCAATTATACCAAGATTTTCTAAGCGAAGTTTTCCGTTTTTCAAAACTTCTTTTTCTTGTGGAGTTGCCAAAATGGCACCAACGGTAAAGAGACGGTCTTGAATTTCGATTAAAATAGTTTTATAATGCGAATCCATTTCCTGATCACGAATCAATCCGATATAAGAATTCAATTCGTCAACGGTTCCATAACTGTCAATGCGGATATGGTCTTTAGGTACGCGAGTCCCTCCAAAAAGAGCCGTTGTGCCTTTGTCGCCTGTTTTGGTATATACTTTCATTTTTTTTAAGATGCTAAGGTTCTGAGATACTAAGATTCTAAGTTTTCTCTTTTTGCGATTAAACGATTAGCCAAATAAACGGTTAAACAGATTTTCTTGTGTCACTTTCAATTAAACCATCTCTTAGACGAATAATTCTGTGTGCATAAGCAGCAATATCTTCTTCGTGAGTTACTAGAATTACAGTATTTCCTTGTGCGTGAATATCTCCAAAAAGTTTCATAATTTCTATAGAAGTTTTACTATCTAAGTTTCCTGTTGGTTCATCGGCCAAAATAATCGATGGTTTGTTGACTAACGCTCTTGCAACAGCCACACGCTGGCGCTGTCCTCCAGAAAGCTGATTCGGCTGGTGATCCATTCTGTCAGCTAAATTTACTTGCTTTAAAACTTCAGTTGCTCGTGCTATTCTTTCAGATTTTCCATAACCGGCATAAATCATGGGTAAGGCAACATTATCTAAAGCAGTTGTTCTAGGTAAAAGATTGAAGGTCTGAAAAACAAAACCAATTTCTTTGTTTCTAATTTCGGCCAATTCATCATCTTTCATTTTGCTGACATCTTTTCCATTTAAAATATAACGACCCGAAGTTGGTGTATCTAAACAGCCGAGCAAATTCATTAATGTAGATTTTCCTGATCCGGAAGGCCCCATTAAAGCAACGTATTCGCCTTTTTGTATTTCGAGATCTATTCCTTTTAGAACATAAACGATTTCATTTCCTAAAGTAAAATTTCGTTTAATGTCGGTTATTTTAATTAATGGTTCAGCCATTTTATTTTACAATTTTGGATTTAAAAGTACAAAACACTTTTGAATAAGTAGTTGATAATTGGTTTTTGTTACAAAATCCGTTTTTCGTTCTTAAATGTATAAAGAAAGCAAAAAGAATACGTTTTTTAATCTGAAATTAGGTTATATCATTTTTGAAGTGTTTTGCATAATTCTCATTGTTTTGTGTTTTTTACAGATTTAATATGTTTTTGATTTTTAAAATGTGAGAATAATGTAATTTATTAAGGAAGGGATTAAGTAAATTTGGGTATAATTAATTAATAACTAAGATTATGAGAAACATAAAAATAGCCACAGGAATTGCATTATTAGTATTAGGACTTGTATCATGTAAAGATGAGAAACAAGAAAAAGCTCAAAAGACAGTAGAAAACTATGTTATCTATGTTGACTCTGTTAAAAATGTTGCTGCCGCAGATTTGAAAGACAATTGGAAAAGTGTAGAAGCCGAATATGACAGAAGATCTCAAGAAGCTCAAGCTGCTTTGGCCGATATTAAAGACAATGCTGCTGCGACAGAAAAAATAAATACAAGTAAAATTAAGTACGAAGAATTTAGAGATGAAATGACCGCCCAATTTGCCCCTCCAGCTCCTAGTCCAAAACAGCAATTAAGAGATGCTTTATTTGGTACAGGAAAAATTGGTGACGATATGAGTTTTAATTGGGTGAATGCCCAAAATATTCATAGCGTTTATCAGCAGTTTGTTCATACTGTAGAAAATAATAAAGATAAATATTCTAGAGAAGACTGGGATGAAATCAAATTAATGTATGAAGCTCTTGACAGCCGTAAAAATACAGTTGAAAAAGAAGGTTTAACAGCTGAAGATAATCGTAAAATTGCTGGTTTGAAAGTAAAATTTGCACCAATGTATAAGATAAATAGGATGGGAGCTAAATCTGAAGAAAACAAAGAAGCAAAAAAATAAGATTTTAGAATTTTGAATTAGAAAATGAAAAAGACGATCAGAAATGATCGTCTTTTTTTATACTCGAATAATAAAATGCTCTTTCGGTTGTTCTCGTCTAAAGAATACAAATCCCCATTGAAAAGTATCAATCGTAACTTTTACTTGAGGATGATTTTTAATGATTTCCCAAGCTTCTTCCATGTCTTCTGACCAATGAATATCATCAAAAATCCAAACAGAATCGTTGTCGATCGTTGGTAGTAAAAGGTCAAAATAAGTTAAAGTTGCTTTTTTGGAATGATTTCCATCGAAATAAATTAGATTATAATTTGTTGCTTGAATATTTTCGGAAATTAAAAAAGATTCAAACTCAGAAATTACATTTTCAACATTCTTACAATCAAAATCAGCCAATTGATTTTGGGCGACATTTGCTGTATTTGGACATCCTTCAATAGTAACCACTTTAGCTTTTGGATTTCCTAAAGCGAGGGCAGAAGTTGCCAATCCCAGAGAAGTTCCTATTTCTAAAATAGTTGAAGGTTGAAAGTAATTGGTAACACGAAATAATAATTCAGCTCTTTTTGGAGAAATTCCCGCTGTTTGTGCTATTTTGGAAATTTGTCTTCTATTTGATTTGAAAATTCTCGAACCCGCTCCAAAATCAGTTACTTCTATAAAGTTTTTATTTTCTAAAAGTGTTTTTCTGTACTTTTTAAGAATAGTATATTCTGGTTTGAATTTTTTATCGTAGAAGCATTTTGTAAGCAGACTAAAAACGAACGGCGAATGAACCGCGTGTTCGTTTTTAGAATACCAAAGGAATTTAAGATAAGATTGTATTTGAAAAAACATTCTTAATTTATGGTCAGGTTTTTCAGGAGGATTAATTAACCGAAATTAGTTTGATTTCAAAAATTAAAACAGAGCCGCCTGGGATGTTTTCAACCTTGCTACTTCCGTATCCCAAATGTGCTGGAACAAACAAAATACCGCTTCCGCCTTCTTTAAAAAATGGTAGTCCTTGTTGCCATCCTAAAATTAATTTGCTTAATGGAAAAGTTGCTCCAGAAGCATTCTGGTCAAAAACAGTTCCGTTGGTAAGGGTGCCTTTGTAAGTAATAGTAACATTTGATTGCAGGGTAGGTTGTTTTCCTGCTCCTTCTTCTGTAATAATATAATGTAAACCAGTACTTGTTTTCTGTGCTGTTAGATTATTTTTGGTCAAATAATCTGTAATTTCTTTTTCGTTTTCAACACTATAGTCTATTTTATCTGGAATTCTTTCTAACCCTGAATCGCTTGAGCAAGAAATGAAAAATGTAAGAATAGAAAATGCTACTAATAATTTCTTCATGTGGTATTTATTTTAAAAAGGCGTAAATATATAAATTAGTTTTTTAGTTACAGTCATGGTTTTTAGACATTAACATTCATAACTGGGGACCTGAAATAAAACTATCCTTCAAGCTTCGCAGAAAGTTCAAACCAGCGTTCTTCTTTAGCATCAATTTTATTGATTATATTTTGAAGTTCGTTTGCTTTCTTTTCAATATCTGCATCTGCAACTTTTCCATCAGAGAATAACTGTTCGATTTTAGCTTTTTCAGCTTCAAGATCTTTTATTTCTCTTTCGATTTTTTGATATTCTTTTTGTTCGTTGAAACTTAAATTTCCAGTTGGATTATTTTGTTTCCAGTCTTTCTTTTCTGCTTTGTTTTCTTCTTTTTGAGCAACGTCAGCGCTGTCTTCATAAGCTCTAAAATCAGAGTAGTTTCCTGGGAAATTCTCGATTTCTCCTTGTCCTCTAAAGACAAATAAATGGTCGACAATTTTATCCATAAAATAACGGTCGTGCGAAACTACCAGTAAACATCCAGGATAATCTAATAGGAAACTTTCTAAAACATTTAAAGTCACGATATCCAAATCGTTTGTTGGCTCATCAAGAATCAAGAAGTTTGGATTCTGAATTAAAACGGTACACAAATACAAACGTTTTAATTCACCACCGCTTAATTTCTCTACATAATCGTATTGTTTTTTAGCATCAAAAAGGAAACGTTCTAATAATTGCGAAGCAGAAATAATCTTTCCTTTTGCTAGCGGAATATATTCTCCGTATTCTTTTATAATATCAATAACACGCTGACCTGGTTTTGGATTAATTCCAGATTGCGTATAGTATCCAATTTTTATTGTATCTCCTTTAACTACACGCCCGCTGTCTGGCGGAATTGTTCCTGTAAGCAGATTTAAGAAAGTAGACTTTCCAGTTCCGTTTTTACCAATAATTCCAATTCTTTCGCCACGCTGAAAATCAAAACTGAAATTGTCCAGAATAACACGGTCTTTGAATTTTTTAGAAAGTTTGTGAAGCTCAATAATTTTGCTTCCCATTCTTTCCATGTTAATTTCAAGTTCAACTTTATTTTCTTTGCGTCGGCTTTGTGCTTTTTCTTTAATAACGTAAAAATCGTCTTGACGCGATTTAGACTTTGTTGTTCTCGCTTTTGGCTGGCGGCGCATCCATTCTAATTCTTTTACGAATAGGTTTTTAGCTTTATCAACACTAGCGTTTTCAGAAGTGATTCTTTCTTCTTTTTTCTGCAGATAATAAGAATAGTTTCCTTTGTATTGGTACAATTTTCCGTTGTCTAATTCTATAATTTCGTTGCAGACACGCTCCAAAAAGAAACGATCATGCGTTACCATAAACAGCGTAATATTTTCTTTGGCAAAATAACTTTCAAGCCATTCGATCATTTCAAGATCTAAGTGATTGGTTGGCTCGTCCAAAATCAATAAATCTGGGCGGTTGATTAAAATTATAGCCAATGAAAGACGTTTTTTCTGCCCTCCAGAAAGATTTTTTACTTTAAGTTTAAAATCTTCCAATTTTAATTTGAATAAAATCTGTTTGTATTGTGTTTCAAAATCCCAAGCATTGTGCTGATCCATTGCGTCGAAAGCTTTTTGGTAAGCTTCTTCATCAGAAGGATTCTCTAAAGCTTTTTCATAAGCTTCAATAACTTTAAGCGTTTCATTGTCTGAAGCGAAAATGCTTTCTTCAATTGTAAGTTCGTCCTGAAGATTATTGTCTTGCGAAAGAAACGCCATTCTAATTCCTTTTCTTAAAACAACTTGTCCTGTATCTGGTTCTTCAATTCCATTAATGATGTTCATCATAGTGGTTTTTCCAGAACCATTTTTAGCAATAAAAGCAATTTTTTGATCTTTGTTAATCCCAAAAGAAATGTTGTCAAAAAGGACTCTTTCGCCAAATGACTTCGATATATTTTCTACAGATAAGTAATTCACTTTGTAAGTATAAGTTATAAATTATGAGTTATGGATGTTTCTAAAACATAACTTTCTGCAAAAGTAAACTATTATCTTGCATTTGCGAATTATTTATGGAGATACAAATCCAGAGCATTGCTCAAATCAAAATAATGAATTTGTTGTGGATGATTTAAAATTGGTTTTCGAACTAAAGATTCATTCGTTAAAAAATAATGAAGTCCATCTTTTGTAGCAATTCCTTCCATTTGATGAAAAGGAAGTTTTATATCGATTCGTCTTTTATTCCCAGACAAAAAGTCTTGATTTTTAAAATCGTAAAGCAAATATAAAAATGGTTTTCCAACTTTGGTATAACCACACAAAGTAATAAGTTTTTTATCTTCTAAATAAGTTGCACCAGTAACCAAACCTTTGGTATCAAGCGTGGCTTTAAATCGTGCTATCTGTATCCCTTCTTGTTTAGATAAAGCATAAATGTTGGTTTTAGACAATTTCCATTGTTTGGTAAACAAATAAATGCTGTCTTTTGAAACAATAAAAGCTTCGCAGTCAAAATTGGTTTTGTTCGGTTTTGTGGAAGAAAAGTCAGTTTGATCTGAATAAGTAAATGAAATGATTTCAATATTTGGGCTACCTTCCAGAAAAGATTTTTTCTCGATTTTGAGAATTTTCAAATCCGATCGGTTTCCAGAATAATTATTTCCGAAATCTCCAATATAAATATGAGTATCATCTTGCGAGATTTCTTCCCAGTCATGATTCATTGCCCGTTCTAAAACAATTTTCTTTTTAATTTTTCCTAAAGAGTCTAATCCGTAAATCGTTTTGTCATGATCATCATTGTGTGTCCAAAGCAGATTTTCGAAGGCAATTAGTCCAGAAGTTTCTTTTAATGAATCGCTTAATTGAAATGAATATTTGGGCTCTAGTTTCAGCTTTTTATAGTTACAGCTTCCGTTATTTTCCACAGCTATAGAACTGTAATTTTTAGCTTTTGTGTCCCTGCATCCTTGGGTTTGGCTATAAGTTGAAGTAATAAATAGGACACAAAAGAATACTATTTGGCTCATTTGTATGAGATTTTTTTTACTAATGTGAAAATAACTTTTAATCTCTAAATAGAATGCGATAGCGACTTTCATTTTTTAGTTTTTTGTGTAGGATTACTATAAGACTTATTTGTATCAAAATAAGACATTTCTTTCTTTTTGCCTTGTCTTCACTTATTTGATAAGCTACTTTTGCAAAAAATTATAAAAAAAAGTAAACTCAGACCATGAATGTGCGAGTTTATTATATAATCAAAACCAGATTTGACCCCATTCTATGTGAGTGGGAGAAGCGAAGCTGTGCTTAGAAGGAACAAATTAATCATTTAAAGAGTTATATAATCATGAAAATAGGAATAACTTTTAGTGCATTTGATTTATTGCATGCAGGGCATGTTAAAATGTTGGAAGAAGCTAAACAAAAGTGTGATTATTTGATAGTAGGGCTACAAACAGATCCCACAATAGATAGACCTGAGAAAAATAAGCCAGCTCAAACAGTCGTCGAAAGATACATTCAGCTTAAAGGATGTAAGCATGTTGATGAAATTGTACCATATTCGACAGAGCAAGATCTGGAAGATATTTTGCGCTCCTTTAAAATTGATGTTCGTATTCTAGGAGATGAATATCGAAATAAACAATTTACGGGCAGGTATTATTGTGAGGAAAAAGGAATTGAATTTTATTTTAATACTCGTGACCATCGTTTTTCAAGTAGCGGACTTAGGAAGGAAGTGGCTGTTAGGGAGTTAAAAAAGGTAAAGTAGCCCTCTATGCTAAATATCTACTATATTATTTTAGTCTCTTTTTTATTCACTAATGAAAAAAAAGACATAAATAGTGAATTTAAAACACCTCTTTATGCAATTGTAAGAAGCAATATTTCTGATTCTGATTTAATTAAAGTATTAGAACATCCCCACATTGAGGGTATAACATATTATGTAGGTTGGTCTAAACTTAATCCAGATGAACATATTTATGATTTCTCATCTTTGAAGAAAATTTTGAATTTGGCTAAAAAACATAATAAAAAAGTAAATTTCGGAGTTTTGACAGGTCGCTGGTCACCAAATTGGCTGAAAGATAAAAAAATAAAGTATTTATATTGGGAACATTTTGATGATTATGTTGAAGCAGGAAATGTTTCCCTAGCGGAGGCTCCTGTTCCTTGGGACAAAAGGTTTAATCATTTTTTTGAAGTTTTTCTATTAAAATTAAAAATAATTGTAGACCAAAATGAAGATGTCCTTAATGCAATTGAAATAACTGGAGGAAGTAATACCAATGGTATTGAAACTAATTTTATTTGTTCAGATAAGGAGTTTAAAAGAGTTGGATTTAGATATTCAAAATACATCAAGAATTGGGAGCAAATCATTGATACTTTTGTGAAACTTTTCCCAAATACAGTTTTAACATTAGCAATTCATGATGTTTATGGGGTTAGACGAACTGATTTAGTCTCAAAAGAGCTTATAGCCTACTGTGATTTAAAATACAGTGAAAGAATAAAAATTGCGGCTTTTGCTTTTAGTGAAGAACAATGGTTTAGTAAAGGAAATCAATATGCAGATTTGGTTTTGCAACTTCACCCGAACGATATAATGTTACAATCCATACGAATATATTCGAATGTAAATACTACAAATGATAGCTTTAATCAAATGTTATTAAAGGCAGATAAGATTGGACCAATGTGGCTGGAAATATGGAGTGAGGATATTATAGCAGGGTTTTTAAATCTGAAATAAGGATGATTCTTTTGTTTGTAAGTTTTTTGGCTTATTTCTTTTCAATGTATAATAAAAGAAATAAGGATTTTTTTCAACCTGAAATTTTTCTTAATTTATATTTTATTACTTTAATAGGGCTTGGACCTATAGCACTTTATTTTTTTTCAAAAGAACTTTTTAATTCAGCAAACTATCAACTGGTTTTTTTTATAATACTACTAGGCTACTTATCGATCAATTTAGGATATTACATAGCGGCTTCTTCTAAAAAAATAGTTCTTAGCAATAAAACTACTTCTGCTATTTATATTATCAGAAAACAACGGAGGAGCTGGAAATTTAAATCGACTGGAAATTTATTTGTAATTATAGGTTTAATGGCAGCTGTTATTTTTTTTGCAAGAGCTGGTAACATACCAATGCTTGCCCATAATAAAGAAGCAGCACGAGTAATGGCTCTAAATATAAGTGGCAATGGATATTTTCTATATTTAATGACATTAGCAATGTATGGAGTATTATTACTAGCACTATATACATACCTATACAGTAATAGAACAACATTATTATTTGTGTTAATTGCTATTGTTGGACTTGTTATGACTGGAACTGGTTCTAGAAGGTATTTTCTTTGGCTTTGCTTGTACATTTTTATGGCAAGACATTTTTTATATGCTTTCATTCCAATAAAAAAGATGGCTGTCTTTGCAATGTCTGGACTTTTGTTTGTTAATTTATTTGAAATGTTTAGAAATCCTGACAGTATGACTACAGTCGACTTAAAAACAACATTTCTTTATAGGTTTTTGATTTATATATCAAATTTAGAGAAAGTATTATCTGCTTTTATTAGAAAAGATAGTTTTGAATATGGAGGAACCTTTTTTATGGATTTACTTACTGCTCTTCCGGGAAAACAAATAGATTATCAATCATGGCTAAAAGCAGTTACAGAGTTAGAGTTTGAAGGTTTTGGAATACCACCAACAATAATGGGAGATTTCTATGTGAATTTCGGATATCCAGGGATTGTTATTGGATGTTTTTTTTTCGGATATATAATTAGAAAATTATACAATAGATTCATTATTAGGAAGAAAAGCCTTTTCGATGTGTTCTTGTATATAATATCCTTAGAAATTGCATCGAAAATCATTACCTCAGGTTTTTCTGCGCAATCTGTTAGTGTCGTTTGGTTATTTGTATTTATTGTTCTGTACAAAATTTTTAGCTCACTTATGAATGTAAAAAAGCCTTTAATATATAAGTAATAAGTTGTTTTTTAAGTAGATGTCAAAATTAATAAGAGTACTTTGTTCTGGATTTGGCGCAGCTGGCGCAACTTTTATTTTACAGGTTTTGCTAAGTCATAAATTGTCAATGCAAGATTTCGGGGTTTATGTAGCAGCAAATTCTTCGCTTACAATGATAGGGCCCTTTGCAGGAATGGGTATTGGTGGTTTGTTTTTACGCAATGTATGTATTAGCGAGATAGAGAAGGATAGGTATTTAATTATGGCGCTGAAATGTATTTTGACAAATATAGTAATTGCAATTATTGTTGGTAATATTATTTTTTTTTACACTGGTTTAAATTTTATTCAATCTCTTTGCTTGACCTCTTTTTATCTGCCAGCAGCAATCCAATATCTGGTTATTTCTTATGGACAAGTTTCAGAAAACTTTACGAAAGTTTCAATAGCACAAATAATTAATCCTATGCTAAGGCTTATTGCTGTTTTGTTTTTGTTTCTAATATCACCCAATTTAACAAATACAGTTATTTTACTCCTTTTAGCTAATATTGTTTCATTTGCAATTCTTTTGAATCTTATTGATTTAAAAAAAGCATTAAAAAAAATATCATTAGAACAATCGAGAAAGTTGCTTTTTTCGTTTTATAAAGAGTCTTTTTTTTATTCATTTAATGGATCTATAAATGTTATTCAGATTCAATTCTCGATTTTTATAGCTATACATCTTTTTGGATCTGTTGCTTCAGCGATTTATTCTTCAGCGATTACATTAATAACAGCATGTTATATTCTTCCTAACTTAATATTTGGAACATATCTTCTTCCAAAATATCATAAGCTAGAAAAGGATGCTTTAAAAAACATAAGTCAGTTTTATGCAATTGCTGCATTTTTACTTGGTCTTATATTTGTTATTATAATTTATACTTTATCAGGAATTGTTATTCAGTCATTGTACCCTGCTAGTTTTAAAAATTCTTCAATTCTATTAAAAATTTTGGCGGTTAGTTTGCCATTTAGATTTTATTCTACTGCAATTGGAGCGGCACTTTTAAACGAAAAATGTATAAAAAATAAAGTAACAGCATCGTTTTTATCGCTTGTATTTCAGATTTGCTTGATTTTTTTTCTGCAAGGAATAGGAGAAAAATCTTTATCGATATCTTTTGTTTTAAGTGAGGTTTTTACAGCCATTGTTTATACAATAATTTTTTTAAAATATTTTAATAATAAAAATTCTATTTAGAAATGAAGCTTTCACTTATTGGTTATTATGGAAGTAATTTTGGAGATTTATTAATGCTTAATGTCCTTATTGATTATTATAGCCAATACTATGAGCAAATAAACATCTACACCTATGGAATTGAGGCTAATCTTAGTGATTCGTTGGCTTTAAATTCTAGTAAATGCCAAATCGAAGTCTTTACTCTAACTGGTATTCAGAAAATTACATACAAAACTTTCTTAAAAACAGTAAAAAACTCTAAATATATACTATGGGGTGGCGGAACCTGTTTTATGGATCAAGGAGGTACAGGAGGCATTAAATATATGATTGGAGCATATTTTTGTAAAGTACGTGTACTGTATATGGGAATAGGTATTGATTCTTATTCTAAAATTAGAACTAGACTAATTATGTTCACAGCTGTTTTGTTTTCTAAGGCATTATATTTTAGAGATGAGAAATCTTTGTTGACTGCTAAAAGTTTAACTCTCAATTTGATGAGCTATAAAATTAAGTATGTACCAGATATTGCAAATATTAAAACTGTGCAGCATCAGCTAGCTTTTAATGATTACATTGTTTTTTGCTGTCGAGATTTATCAAATTATCAATCTTTAAATAATGAAAAAGTTAACAAATATTTAGTTGATCTAACTATTTCGATATGTAATAAATTAAAAATAAAGAGAGTTTTCAATTTAGTTTGCGATTTTGAAGTAGACCAAAAGCCAAGCCAATTAGCTAACGAACTCTTTTTGCAAGAAGGCATTTCTGTAAATAATATTTATGGTTATAAAATTGAAGATTCTCTAATTGCTATTCGTAATTCAAAATTTGTGATTACCTCACGCTTGCATCCTGCAGTCGTGGCACAAAATTTAAATATCCCTTATGCTTTATATAACTATTCAGATAAAAATAAGAAGTTCTTAGAGGAAGCCAAGGAAGCTTCAAGATTAATTGGTAGATATAATTTTGAAGAATTTGTTCCTGATTTTAAAAAGCCCAAATCGGAAAATCTTGAAAATATAAAACAAAGTATTTTTTCGGTACTCACAAAATATAGTAAATAAAAATCATGGGTGTAAAGGATTTATCAATTGGTTTGATTGAACCAGTAGGAGGGCATGGTGGAATGGATTACTATGATTATGGATTGGCATTGGGTTTGGGTGCAAATGATGTGAAAGTACTTTTTTATACATGTAATGAAACTAACGAAAGAAAATATGAAAATGTACTTACTCTTTTTTATTTTAAGAGAATGTGGAATAGGCATTTCATAATTAAAGCTTTTAAATATCTATATGGTCATTATTCGGCAATTTCAGATTTAAAGAGAAGAAATGTAAAAATCATTCATATGCATTTTTTCACTTTTAGAAGCATTGATTTGATTATTCTTTATTATGCTCGATTGAATAATTTAAAAAAGATTGTTACAATTCATGATATTAATTCCTTCGATAAAAGAGCAAATAATCTTATTGAGAAAATATGTTTTAAATATATCGATGGTATAATTGTTCATAATGAAAGTTCATTAAAATCTTTGAATAGTAAATTTAATTTATCTATCCCCAAAGCCATAATTCCGCATGGAAATTATCTGCCTTTTATTGACAGATTAAATGATAAAGCATTTAAACATTCGAATAAATTTTCCTTATTATTTTTTGGACAAATAAAAAAAGTTAAGGGGCTAGATATTTTACTGAAAGCTATTAGTATTTTAAAAAAAAATAACTGTCAAGTTGAATTAACTATAGCAGGAAAAGCCTGGAAAGATGATTTAGAAAAATACAAACAAATGATCACAAATCTAGAATTAGAAGATATTGTTGTTAGTGATTTTAGATATATTCCAGATAATGAAGTAGGAACGTTTTATGAAAAAGCTGATTTAATTATTTTGCCTTACCGAGATATTTATCAAAGCGGTGTTTTACTTCTGGCTTTAAGTTATGGAAAGCCTGTATTATGTTCTGATTTAGATCCTTTTAAAGAAATTATCATCCATAATGAAAATGGATTTTTATTTAAAAGTGAAAACCCTCAAGATTTAGCTCAGAAAATTCAAGAGATAGTCTCAGATAAAACTAATTTGACAAGAGTTAAAAACAATACTAAACTTTTGATTAGAGATAAGTATAGTTGGATTAAGATAGGGGGCTTAACAAAAAAATTTTACCATTCAATACTGTCAAGTGAATTTTAGACTTGATTTTTTACTGCAATTCAAAAGAACTATTTGCTACGAACGATTTTTTACACAGTTCAATCAAATAAGTTTTTATATATCTAATTAATAATTTAAAAATGAAAATCGCAATAATAGGAACGAGAGGAATTCCTAATAATTATGGAGGCTTTGAACAATGTGCAGAGTATCTAGCTTTAGGATTGGTGAAAAAGGGGTTTGAAGTGATTGTCTATAATTCTCATAATCACGCATACCAAGAAAAACAGTGGAATGGAATTCAAATAGAGCATTGTTATGATCCAGAAAATAAATTGGGAACAGCAGGGCAGTTTATATATGATCTTAATTGTATTTTAAATGTGCGAAGACAAAATTGTGACATTATTTTACAATTAGGCTATACTAGTAGTTCAATTTGGAATTGGCTAATGCCTAAAAAAGCTATCATTACAACCAACATGGATGGTCTAGAATGGAAAAGAACTAAATATTCTCAAAGAGTAAAAAGATTTCTCGAGTTTGCAGAATCTTTAGCGGTTAAATATAGTGACCATCTTATTTCTGATTCTATTGGAATTAAAAAATATTTGGAGAACAAATATGGAGCGGTTTCAACTTATATTGCCTATGGTGCAAATCTCTTTCAAAACAATGAGGACATAGTTTTAAAGCGTTACAGTTTGATTCCTTTTAACTATGATATGCTTATTGCCAGATTGGAGCCAGAAAATAGTATAGAAATAATTCTAGATGGTGTCGTGAAATCTTACACTACGAGGCCTTTTTTAATAATTGGAAATCATAATACAAAGTATGGAAACTACTTGAAATTAAAATATTCGAAACATAAGCAGATTCAGTTTTTGGGAAGTTTATATGATATAGAAATATTAAATAATCTTCGCTATTATTCTAACATTTATTTTCATGGCCATACTGTTGGTGGTACAAATCCTTCTTTGTTGGAAGCGATGGCATCTAATAGTTTAATTTGTGCGCATAATAATGATTTTAATAGAGGAATTTTAGGAGAAGACGCTCTTTACTTTACTAATGATGCTGATGTAGCAAAGCATTTAATAAATACAAAATATGAAGATTGTAGTTTTCAATCTATGTTGGCTAAAAATAGAAAAAAAATAACTGATTTGTACGATTGGAACATTATTGTTGATCAATATATAGAACATTTTTCCTCTATTGTAAATAAATAATTATTTTGAATACTCATGAAAATTTTACAAAAACTGTCTCAATATAGTTTTTCAAGATACTACCAAATCCTGTTCATTTTATGGGATATGATTTTATTAAATATAGCCGTCTTTGTTTCTGGTTTGATTAAATTAAAGAATTATGATGAGTTGCCAGTAATAGAATCAAGAACAATTCTTCTGTTAGGAAATCTAATTTGGATTGGATTGCTACTATATAAGAACTCTTATAAAATTATTAGAATAGAAACTCTGGAATCGATCTTAAGCAGAACGATTAAAAAAGTTATTATACATGCCTCTATAGTTGCTGTTTTTGTAGTTTTTCTAGAATATTCTAATATTTCGAGACTTCAATTATTTTGTTTCTATGTGATATTTTTTGTTTTACTGATGTTATCACGTTTCTTTTTGATGAGGTTCTTAAAATATGTACGATCAGAGGGTTATAATTTTAGAAATGTTGTTATTGTGGGAGCCAATGACAAAGGGGAGAGAATGCGTAAAATACTGGCCAAGAATTTAACTTATGGTTATAAGTTTTTAGGTTTTTTTGATCAAAAAGAAAA
This sequence comes from Flavobacterium tagetis, assembly GCF_016735615.1. GTDB lineage: Bacteria > Bacteroidota > Bacteroidia > Flavobacteriales > Flavobacteriaceae > Flavobacterium > Flavobacterium tagetis. The sequence goes on along the minus strand of NZ_JAERSF010000005.1, from coordinate 166,483 downwards.
TATTTCTGGAACTACTTCAGACAGTGTCTTAGGGGGATTTGATGATGTTCAAAGTTATTTTACCAAAGTGCATGTTGACGAAATGTACATTGCATTGCATATAGATAACGTGAATGTAATTAATCGCTTAATTGATATCTGTGAGCATCACATGGTTAGAATTAAGTTTATACCCGATTTTCAGTTGTATACTAAATCTAGCAGAGTCGAAATTTCTTTTTATGAAAATACGCCTGTATTAATGTCACGCCGAGAACCCTTAGAGTATGCTGTAAACAGACTTTTGAAAAAAGCATTTGATATATGTTTTTCGTCATTAGTTATTTTGGGGCTCTTTCCTTGGTTGTTTCCTATTGTTATGATTATTATTAAACTGGAGTCACCAGGGCCTATTTTCTTTAAACAAGATCGATCAGGCAGGGATAATAAAGCATTTTCTTGTTTTAAATTTAGAAGCATGACTGTAAATGATTCATCAGACAACAAACAGGCTCAAAAAAATGACCTGCGTGTTACAAAATTTGGTGCTTTTATGCGTAAAACAAGTATCGATGAATTGCCTCAATTTTTTAATGTTTTTTTGGGTAACATGTCGGTTGTGGGGCCAAGACCGCATATGCTGTTTCATACACAAGAATATAAAGAGTTAATCAATAATTATCTTGTTCGCCAATATGCGAAACCTGGTATAACAGGATGGGCACAAGTAAACGGTTATCGTGGCGAAACAAAAGAGTTAATTGATATGGAGAATAGAGTAGAATACGATATTTGGTATATAGAAAACTGGAGTTTACTCTTGGATATAAAAATTATTATAAAAACAGTTGTAAATGTTTTTCGAGGCGAAAAAAATGCGTATTAACATTTTTCTGCCTAATAAAAATAGAATTCCCTCACTACAAAATGTCCGTAGGTTAACATTACTTGTTTAACTATAGATGTTTACGATTTAAAAATTTGCATAATGAAATTTCAATTTATTTTTTTGATAAAAAACATAAGTTTTTTATCTCTATTGTTTTTGTTTTTTTCTTGTGGTTCTAAAAAAGATGTGCTTTATTATCAGAATATTGATACACTTTCTTCCAAAGAAAAAATAGCGACTTATGAAGTCAAAATTCAGCCAGATGATTTATTAATGATTATTGTTTCTGCTGATGATCCCGAAGTGGCTGTTCCTTTTAATTTAAAAACATACAGTATTTCAAGTAATGCAAAGTCAGATATTGCTCGCGGACAGGAAACAGTTCAGACTTATTTGGTGGATTCAAGGGGAAATATAGAATTTCCAGTTTTAGGAACTCTTAAAATTGGAGGACTTAGCCGTACAGAAGCGTTACAATTGCTTCAGGAAAAAATCAGTGTCTATATTAAGAATCCGATAATCAATCTTCGTATAACTAATTTTAAAGTTTCTATACAAGGGGAGGTTAATTTACCTGGAGTTTATAGTGTTGCTTCAGAGAGAATTACGATTATTGAAGCTTTGAGTATGGCAAAAGATTTAACCATTTACGGTAAAAGAAATAATATTTTGATTATTAGAGAGACAAATGGGCTAAAATCATATAATAGAGTTGATTTAACAAAATCAGATTTTATTAATTCGCCTTTTTACTATTTGGCCCAGAATGATGTGGTATATGTAGAACCTAATAAAACAAGAGTAAATTCTTCGGCAGTTGGTCCAAATACTTCAGTTATTATATCTGCGATTTCTATTTTAGTTTCGCTTTCAGTCCTAATTTTTAAATAAAGTTGAAATAAGAAAATGCGTAAGGAAGATATTTATAATGATTTTATGGAAGATGAAATCAGCGTTAGTTTAAGAGAGCAATTAGAAAAATATTTAGTTCATTGGAGATGGTTTGTGGGTAGCTCTATAATATGCATGCTATTAGCGTTTGTTTATTTGATTTATACAATTCCTTGTTATGAAGCTACAAGCACAATTCTTGTAAAAGATGAAAAAAAAGGCGGAATGCTTTCAGAATTATCGATATTCTCAGATTTAGGAATAGGAAGCAATATCAAGACTAATGTAGATAATGAGATTGAAATATTAAAATCTAGGACATTGATTGAAAGTACAGTTTCCAAACTGAATTTGAATGTTGAATTGTTAGCAAAAAAGAAAATTAGAACTGAAGATATTTATGCTGAAACGCCTATAAGTATACATGTAATAAACAAAAGCAAATTGTTTGATGACGCCGATGTTGAGTTTAATTTCAAGTTTTTAACACCAGATACTTTTTCTTTGGAAAATGAATCAGGCGACAGTGATAAAAGTATTTTATTAACAAAAAAAATATTTCAGTATGGAGAAAAAATAGGGACACCAATAGGAGTTTTAATAATAAATAAAACAGTTTTTTTTTCTGAAAAGGATAAGAATCTCTCTGATGATATTCGTATTGTTATAAAGCCTATAGATGAATTGACAGAACGATTTAGAAAAAAATTGAAAGTAGAACCTGTAAGCAAAAATAGTAGTGTTGTCAATATTTCGATTTCAGATCCAGTAGCTATAAAAGCTGAAAACTTTTTAGATGCAATGATTCGGATTTATAATGAGGATGCCGCCGAGGATAAGAATTTTATTTCTGAAAATACATCAAAATTTATTGCAAGCCGACTTGCTTTAATCACTCAAGAATTAGATGGTGTAGAACAGAATGTAGAAAGCTTTAAAAAATCAAACAAATTAACTGATATTGAATCTGAGGCAAAGCTATTTGTTGAGAATTCTAATGAATATGACAAAAAGGGAGTTGAGACAGAAATTCAGTTAAATGTAGTTTCCTCATTACTTACTTTTATTAAGAAAAGTTCAATCTCAGAATTATTGCCATCTAATATGCTTAGTGACAAGAGTGATGCTGTCGGTTTGATTAATTCGTATAATCAGTTGGTTTTAGATCGTAATAGAATTTTGAAATCAGCAACTACCGAAAACCCTACAGTACTAAAACTAGAAGAACAGATAACCTCCTTAAAGTCAAATGTCACAGCAAGTCTAGGTCGAATGCTATCAAATTTACAGATTCAAAATAGAGATTTAAAAAGTCAGGAAGATATTTTGAATAGTAAAATTGGTCGAATTCCTGCTCAAGAACGTCAGTTTAAAGTTATAGCTAGGCAACAAAAGGTAAAAGAGGAATTATATTTGTATTTACTTCAGAAAAGGGAAGAAACAGCAATTTCTCTTGCGGCAACAGAACCAAATGCCCGAGTTATTGATGCTGCAAAGGCAGATGAGAACCCCCTAAGTCCTAAGAAAAAGATTGTATATTTAGCAGGATTATTATTTGGATTGTTAGTTCCTTTTGGTATTATTTATATAAATGACTTGCTAAATATTAAAATTCAAAATAGGAATGATTTAGACGGAAAAACACAAATACCATATATAGGAGATGTGCCTAATTGTAATGATGTTTCAGAGTTAATTAAGACTAATAGCAGGAGTAGTTCTGCAGAAGCATTGCGAATTGTTAGAACAAATCTTAGTTTCATGCTGAGTAATGTTGAAGAAGGAATTGCAAAAAAAATATTTGTAACATCAACCTTTGCTTCCGAAGGAAAAACATTTATAGCATCAAATCTAGCAGCTAGTTTTGCCTTATTAGGAAAGAAAGTTTTGCTTATTGGTATGGATATTAGAAATCCAAGATTGAATGACTACATCGCACTTCCCTCTGAAGGATTAACTAATTATTTGTCTTCGGATAATAAAAATCTTGAAGACTACATCATAAAGAATTATGAATACGAAAATTTTTATATTCTGCCAGCAGGAATAATTCCTCCTAATCCACCTGAGTTATTGATGAACAAAAAAGTTGATACGTTATTTGAAAAGCTAAAGAGAGAATATGATTATATAATAGTTGATACAGCACCAGTTAATCTTGTAACAGATACACTGCTAGTGGCAAAAAATGCGGACACATTTGTATATGTCATGAGGGCTAGATTTTTGGAAAAAAGAATGATATCTATCGTAAATGGTTTCTTTAAAGACAAAAAACTTCCTAATATGTGTATTGTTCTAAATGATACAAATCCTACTCAAAAATATAGCTATGGTTATGGAGAGAAAGTTGAGAAAAGAAAGTGGTTTAAAAGACTGATTAGCTAGAAGAAGATAAAAAACGGTTCAAAATATTTTGAACCGTTTTTTTTTATTACACACTCTTAATATAAAGTTTTACAAGAATTAATTTCAAAAATAGTATAACAATAATTAAAATATTATTTTCGTCATCCATACTTAAAAACAAAATCATATCCAGTCAAGTAAGTTTAAAATGAATTTTTTGCAAGACTTCTCACGCTATCGTATTTCTCGTTACTCCAAACTATTATTTGTGTGCTGGGATTTGCTATTGCTAAATTTTGCTATATATCTATCTGCTATGGTCAGATTTGGAGATTTAGATAAACTTTTTTTGAAAGACGAAAAAACAATCTCATTGCTAGCAAATTTAATTTGGATAGCTTTATTAATGCAAAAGGATTCTCATCGAATAATTAGGATTGAATATATTGAGTCAATTTTAAGGAGAACAATTAAGAAGATCTTTATACACATTGCGCTAATTGTTTTTTTTGTGGTTTTTTTAAAGTATACAGATATTTCGAGGTTGCGACTCTTATACTTTTACTTGTTTTTTTTCACTTTACTGCTGATCTCACGCTACATTTTAATGAAGCTGTTAAAGATTATTAGGGCTAAAGGCTACAATTTTAAGAAAATTATCATTGTAGGAGCTAATGAAACAGGCGAGAAAATGCGAAAAATATTAGCCAAAAACTTAACTTACGGATACAAATTTTTAGGTTTTTTTGATCAAAAAAATGAAACTGAGAATCACTCTATTCCAATTACTGGAGGGTTTGGGGATATAGAGGATTTTATCATTAGAGAAAAAGTTGAAGAAGTCTATATCGCTTTGCATATTGATAAAATTGAAATAATTAATAAAATAACAAAAATATGTGAGCAAAACTTGGTAAGAATTAAGTTTATTCCAGATTTTCAGTTGTATACCAAATCAAGTAAGGTGGAGGTCGCTTTTTATGAAAACACACCTGTTTTGATGTTACGTCCAGAACCTTTAGAGTTGGCAATTAATAGACTTGTAAAAAAAGTATTTGATCTTTGTTTTTCAATATCTGTTATAGTTTTAATATTTCCTTGGCTATTTCCTATAGTAATATTGTTTATAAAACTAGAATCAGCTGGTCCAATATTTTTTAGACAAGAACGTTCTGGCCGTGATAATAAATCATTTTCATGTTATAAATTTAGAAGTATGTATGTAAATGATGATGCACATGATAAGCAGGCTAGGAAAGGAGATTCGCGTATCACAAAGTTTGGAGCTTTTATGCGTAAAACTAGTATTGATGAGCTGCCTCAGTTTTTCAATGTTCTTTTAGGAAATATGTCTGTTGTGGGACCACGACCTCATATGATAAATCTTGCCAAAGAGTATGGGCAACTAATAGATAATTATTCTGTTAGACATTACGCAAAACCTGGAATTACAGGATGGGCGCAGGTAAATGGTTATCGAGGAGAAACAAAGAAAATTTCTGATATGGAAAATAGGGTGGAATGTGATATTTGGTATATAGAAAACTGGAGCCTGCTGTTAGATATTAAAATTATAATTAGAACAATTATGAATATTGTTCAAGGTGAAGAAAATGCCTATTGATTGTATTTTAAAACTTAAAAAAAGAATTGTTTGCAATAACTTCTTTAAGATTTGAAATGTTTCTACTATTTACTTTTTCATAAAAGGCTCTAATATGTTTGACATGATGGATATCGGTTCCTCCAAAATCATACATGCCTTTTTTTAGAAGCTCTTCAGCTATTTTAGTAATTTCTCCGCCATAGTAACCAACAATGGAAAGTAAATTTAATTGAAATTTGCATCCAGCCCTTTTTAGTTTATCATATTCATTAAAATTGCTGTGATAAAAAACATACCTTTCTGGGTGTGCTAAAACAGGGATATAACCAGCTACTTGTAGATCAAAAAGTATTTTATAAAGCTCTAAAGGTGCGTTCATGTATGACATTTCTACAAGGACATAATTATCTTTTAAAGTTAAAAGCTTTTCGTCTCTAAAATGTTTTTCAAACCAATCATCCATAAAATATTCTGCTGCGGCTTTAAAGGGAGTATTTATGTTTTCTCTTTCTAAAAGTTGCTTGGTTTCTGTATAGGTATTTAAAATGGTTTGAGGCGTGTTGTCCCAAATATAGTGACTAATGTGAGGCGTAGTTACAAATTGAGAAATGCCAAACCCTTCTAATGATTTAGTTAGATTAATTGTATCTTGAATGTTTTTTGCACCATCATCAATTCCTGGCAAAATATGAGAATGAATGTCAATAAAACTGTCGGCCAACAGATCTTTTAAGACAGGTTTAGGTTTGAAGAATGAAAGCATAAAGCAAGAAATCTATAGCACAATTATGAACTACAAAATTAGTCGAGAATTTGTAATAAGACATTTAAGAATTATACTATATTTGATTTTTAGTAAAAAAGTAAAAATTTATGAAAATAAAAGAGAATCTGTTTAATCAACGAATTATTTCTATTGATGCTTTGCGTGGAATCACCATTTTTGTAATGATTTTTGTAAATGAGTTGGCAAGTGTCAAAAATGTTCCACAATGGATGAAACACATGCCTGCAGATGCAGATGCAATGACCTTTGTTGATTTAGTTTTTCCTGCTTTTTTATTTATTGTCGGAATGTCTATTCCTTTTGCTTTCAATGCCCGATTAATAAAAGGAGACAGTCCAAAAACAATTTGGACTCATACTTTAAAAAGAGCCATTGCGCTTATTGTAATTGGTGTTTTTATGGTCAATGCGGAATATGGTTATGACGCAGCGAAAATGATAATCACACCAGCATTTTGGGGGCTTTTGGCTTATAGCATGCCAATTCCAATTTGGAATAAATACCCAAAAGATTTTTCTGTTTGGTTAAAAAACGTATTGCAATACGGAGGAATTTTAGTTCTCGTAGCCCTATATTTTATATATGTCCAAGATACAGGAGATCGCGGAATGACGCCAAAATGGTGGGGAATTCTAGGATTGATAGGTTGGGCGTATCTTTTTACGGTAATTTATTATTGGTTGGTTTCAGGAAACTTATGGGCAATAATTGCATTCTTAGTTTTTTCTGTCGCTATGAATTCTCTTAATTTAGTAGAAAACTCTTTTGTTCAAAGCACTTCTTGGCTGAGTTTTATAGCAGGTCACTTAACGCACGTTTCGCTTACTTCAGCAGGAATTATAATTTCATTATTGTTTTTTGATCGAAAAATCAGTTCCAAAATCAACTGGCCAGTAATTGGTTTTATTGCGTTGTTTACCATAACAGCAATTTTACTCCGTCCATATTTCGGAATATCAAAAATCAAAGGAACACCTTCTTGGACAATGTTTTCAGCAGCAATCTGCACAGCTCTTTTCTATTTTCTGTATTGGTTAATGGAAGTTAAAAAACAAACTAAATGGAGCGAGTTTTTTATGCCAGCCGCTGCCAATCCATTATTGATTTATATTTTGCCAGGCGTTATTTATTATTTTAATAAAGCGCTTAACATTCATGTTCTGCCAGAGTATTTTACAGAGGGCGTCCCAGGAATTATTTGGTCTCTGGTGTTTTCTACGATTATGCTTTTTGTAATGAAAATCTTGAATAAATATAAAATTCAACTGCATCTTTAAACCAAGTATGCAGTGACAGTTTGAAACTGAAAACTGAGATTACGACTAAAAAATTTTCGCACAAAAAAAAGATTGTTATTCTTAATAAAATTTTAAATTTGTAAGAGACGGTTTTTAAGATATTGTGCGTGAATAGTTTAAAGATTAAATACATCTTGGCTTTGTTTTTAATAGGATCGTTTTGTCAGGCTCAAAATGATAGTACAGCCGTGGGAACTAGAGATATCTTAGATGTTATTCATAAAATTTTTGATAAGCAGGACACGATTCGTCCAGATAGAAAACGAAAACTAACTTTTTCTTTGTTGCCTGTTCCTGTAGGTGTTAATTCTAGTAATGGTTTGGTTGTTTCTTTTCTGACAACTTTTTATTTGGGAGATGCAGAAAAAACTAAAATGTCTCAGATTACCTTTTCGCCTTACTTTAGTTTCAGCAATCAGTTTGTGTTTCCCATCCAATCTTATATCTACACAAGTGATAATAAATGGAATCTTATTGGAGATTATCGTTATATGATTTATCCGCAGGATACTTATGGATTAGGTGCAGACAATTCTGATAAAGAAATGTCAACTCTCGATTATAAACAGTGGCGTTTTTATCAGTTTATTACAAGGCAGATTGTGGGAAATTATAGGTTGGGAGTTGGTTTTCTTTTCGATAATTATAAAAATATTTCTGAAGAATCTTATATAGACGGAGAAACAGATTATTATAAATATATGAATGGCGATTATTCTGATGAGACTTCTTTTGGATTTGCGATTCAAGGTTTATACGATTCAAGAGAAAATATCATTAATCCGGAACAAGGGTTATATGTCGAAGCCGATTTGCGACTCAATACTAGCGGAGTAGAGGGAGACAAGTGGCAGTCTATATATTTTGATGCACGAAAATACCATTCTTTCAGTAAAACCAAACATAGGGTCTGGGCTTCTAGAGCATTTTTTTGGTCCACTTTTGGAGGGAAACCGCATTATCTGGATTTGCCAAGTATTGGGTGGGATCGCGAAGGAAAAACAGGCCGTGGATTCACAAAAAACAGATATCGTAGCAATGCTTTAATTTATTTTGAGACCGAATACAGAACCGATATCAGTCGAAATGGTTTTTTTGGAGCTGTTTTTTTTACGAATGTTTCTTCGGTTTCCAAACTTGATACCTATGAATTTAAAAAGTGGAATCCTGCGGTTGGAACCGGAATTCGAATTAAATGGAATAAACGTAACGGCAGTAATTTGGCTCTAGATTACGGAATCAGTAAAAACGACTGGTCACTGCGTTTGGGGTTATCAGAAAATTTCTAACTTCGGCCAAAATCTACAGACTCAATTATTCATGCAATTATCGGTTGTTATTTTAAATTACAATGTGCGTTACTTTCTCGAACAATGCATTTTAAGTGTTCAAGAAGCAATTGCGTCAATCGATGCAGAAATTATTGTAGTGGATAATAATTCATCAGACGAAAGTGTTTTGATGATGAAAAAAAAATTTCTGAATGTAAAACTGATTGAAAACAAGGAAAATTTTGGGTTCCCAAAAGGCAATAATATTGGTGTTCGTCAAGCGAAAGGAAAGTACGTTTGTATTTTAAATCCTGATACTGTTGTTTCAGAAGATACATTCACAAAAATTTTGGCTTTCGCCGAAAGGCAAAATAATCTCGGAATTATTGGTTGTAAGTTGATTGATGGAACAGGAGCATTTCTTCCAGAAAGTAAACGTGGTATTCCGACACCTTGGGTTGCTTTCACCAAAATCTTTGGATTGTACAAAGTATTTCCCAAAACCAAACTTTTCAATCAATATTATGCTCAGCATCTCAATGAAAATGAAACAGGGAAAGTAGATATTCTGGTTGGTGCTTTTATGTTTTTAGAAAGAAAACTATATGAAACTTTAAGTGGTTTTGATGAAAACTGTTTCATGTATGCTGATGATATTGACTTGTCGTATCGTGCTTTACAAATGCAAAAAACAAATTTTTACTTTCACGAAACTACCGTTTTGCATTATAAAGGAGAAAGTACCGTAAAAGACGAAAAATATATGATGCGCTTTCAGGAAGCTATGAATTTCTTTTATCAAAAACATTTTAAGAAATCTTGGCTTTTTAGTATTTTTATTCAAGTTGGTGCTTTTTTGTTTTCAATCGCTAAAATGTTTCAAGGAAAACCAAAAGAAAACCCATTGCCAGAAAGTTATTTTTTGTGCTCCGAAAATGAGAATTTCGCTAAAAGACTAGCTTCGATTTTGGAAAATAAAGTTGCTTTTTTAGATTTCAAAGGAGAAAAAATGGTAAATTCGTGGCTAATTTTAAAGGGTAAAAAGGCAGAGATCATTTTGGATAATCACTATATTTCATTCAAAAAATGTATCGAAATCATAGAAACTCTTAAAGATAAGAAGGTTACTTTTAAAATTTTTCCCAAAAATACAGGTTTTATTATTGGAAGTAATTCAAGGAATGACAGAGGGCAAATCGTGAAAATTGAGTAAAAAATTATATTAAATGAAATTTATATTTAAAATTTTCATTAATTTCGCAATCTGAAAATCAAAAACATCTTTTAGATTAACAATATGGCAAGATTTGAATTAAAGCTTCCTAAAATGGGAGAAAGTGTCGCTGAAGCAACCATTACAAACTGGTTGAAAGAAGTTGGAGACAAAATTGAGGCTGATGAAGCCGTACTCGAAATTGCAACAGATAAAGTTGACAGTGAAGTGCCTAGCGAAGTATCAGGGATTTTAGTTGAGCAATTGTTTGGTAAAGATGATTTAGTGCAAGTAGGGCAAACCATTGCTATTATTGAAACTGAAGGCGGAGAAACAGCAACTCCAGAAGCTGTAAACGCAGTTCAAGAAACTTCCGCTCCTGCAGAAGCTGCCGAAATCGAAAAAACAATTGAATCGGTTAAAGAAACTGTAGCTTCTCAAGATTTCTCAGGATCAGATAAATTCTTTTCTCCTTTGGTAAAAAATATTGCAAAAGAAGAAGGTCTTTCTTTAAGTGAACTTGAAAATATTGCTGGTTCTGGAAAAGATGGACGAGTAACAAAAGAAGATATTCTAAAATATGTAGAGGCTCGTAAATCGGGTTCTGTTCAAGCACCTCAAACAGTTGAGGCAGCTCCAAAAATAGTTGTTGAAACTCCAAAAACTGAAGCTCCGAAAGCGGTTGAACCAGTTGTTCAAAAAAGCCAACAGGCTGTTCCAGTTTCTGTAAACGGTGCTGACGAAATTGTAGAAATGGACAGAATGCGTAAATTGATTTCAGGTTATATGGTGGCTTCAGTTCAGACTTCGGCTCACGTACAATCTTTTATTGAAGTTGATGTAACAAACATTGTAAAATGGAGAGACAAAGTAAAATCTGCTTTTGAGAAAAGAGAAGGCGAGAAATTGACTTTTACTCCGATTATGATGGAAGCGGTTGCAAAAGCTTTAAAAGATTTTCCTGGAATGAATATTTCTGTTGATGGAGATTATATCATTAAAAAGAAAAATATCAATTTAGGAATGGCGGCAGCATTGCCAAACGGAAATTTAATTGTTCCTGTAATTAAAAATGCAGATCAGTTGAATTTGGTTGGAATGGCAAAAGCGGTGAACGATTTAGGAAACCGTGCAAAAGCTGGAAAACTAAAGCCAGACGACACACAAGGCGGAACTTATACGGTAACGAATGTTGGTACTTTTGGAAGTGTTTTCGGAACGCCAATTATCAATCAGCCGCAAGTAGGTATTCTAGCTCTTGGTGCAATTCGTAAAGTTCCTGCGGTTATAGAAACTCCAGAAGGTGACTTTATCGGGATCCGTCAGAAAATGTTCTTGTCACACTCTTATGATCATAGAGTAGTTGATGGAGCTTTAGGAGGAAGTTTTGTGAAAAGAGTAGCAGAATATTTAGAAGCTTTTGATATAGATAGAGATTTCTAAAAATCGATTATAAACAAATTCAAATCCGATAGGTTTTAAAACTTATCGGATTTTTTTGTTTTGTAAGAAAAGAATTAAGTGGAAATGCGTAATCTGGTCTATGGCCTATTTTAGAAAAGTTAAAATCGCGATTTGAAAGCTTTTTTCGACAAAAAAAAATCAGAATAAAGGAGGATATTCGGCTTTAAAAATTACATTTGTAAACTTATAAAAATTAGAAATGGAATTAAAACTTAACAAGCCAATTTGCTTTTTTGATCTCGAAACAACGGGAATTGATATCGGTAAAGATAGAATCGTAGAAATTTCAATATTCAAAGTTTTTCCTAACGGAAACAAAGAAAGTAAAACCTGGCTGGTTAATCCAACAATTCCAATTCCTCCACAAACAACTGCAGTTCATGGCATCACTGACGAAAAAGTGGCTAACGAACCAACTTTTGCAGAACTTGCGCCGCACATTCATAATATGATTAAAGACAGTGATCTTGGCGGATTTAATTCAGATCGGTTTGATATCCCGCTTCTGGCAGAAGAATTACTTCGTGCTGGAGTTGATTTCGATATGAAAAATAAAGTTTCTGTAGATGTGCAGACGATTTTTCATAAAATGGAAGAGCGTACTTTAAGTGCTGCTTTGAAGTTTTATTGCGGAAAAAGTTTAGACAACGCGCATTCGGCAGAAGCAGATACTATGGCGACTTATGAAATCTTGAAAGCGCAATTGGACCGTTATCCAGAATTAGAGAACGATATGAAATCATTGTCTGAATTTACAACTCGTAAAAAAATAGCAGATTTCGCCGGAATGATTGCTTTTGATAAAGATGATGAAGAAATTTTTACTTTTGGAAAACACAAAGGTGCAAAAGTAGAGAAGGTTCTAGAAACAGAGCCAGGATATTTCAGCTGGATTCAAAATGCAGATTTCCCTTTGTACACTAAAAAAGTTTTGACAGCAATTAAATTAAGAAAATTAAATACCAAATAAAGGCGCTGAGTTGCTAAGGTTCTAAGATACTAAGTCTTTTTGCATTGTTTTTCTTAGAACCTTAGTGTCTTAGAATCTTAGAACCTTAAAAAGAATGAAAATTATCTGTGTCGGCAGGAATTATGCCAATCATATAGAAGAGTTGAAAAACGAGCGTCCGAGTGAGCCTGTTGTTTTTATGAAGCCTGACTCGGCAGTCTTGCTGAAACAGCATCCGTTTGTAATTCCTGAATTTTCCGAAGATGTTCATCATGAAGTTGAAATAGTCGTAAAAATTAATAAAGTCGGAAAATATATTGAGCCAAAATTTGCTCATAAATACTATGACGAAATTAGTGTTGGAATCGATTTTACAGCACGAGACCTTCAAAGTAAATTAAAAGAAAAGAGACTTCCGTGGGAAAAAGCCAAGGCATTTGACGGTTCAGCAGTTATTGGTGATTTTTTACCAAAAGATAACTTTGTTTCTATGGAAAATCTTAATTTTGAATTAAGAACAAATGGAGAAATAGTTCAGAAAGGAAACTCGAGTATGATGCTTTGGAAAATTGACGAATTGATTTCTCATGTATCTCAGTTTTTTACCTTAAAAATTGGAGATATTATTTTTACAGGAACGCCGGCAGGTGTTTCGGCGGTAAAACCAAATGATGTTTTAGAAGGCTTTTTAGAAGATAAAAAATTATTCAGAATACAAGTAAAATAATGGCTTTAAAGTACAACCTTTCGAAAGTATATGCGCTTTCAGATAACGATCCTGAATTTGTAAATCAGATTTTAACTTTATTTGTTACAGAGGTTCCAGAAGATTTAAAACAAATCAAAGAAGGAATTAAAAAGAAGGATCATAAATACGCCTATTCCTATGCCCACAAAATAAAGCCTACATTAGATTTAATGGGGTTAAATGTAGCTTTTGAAGAAATCTTGCAAGTGGAAGCATGGACAAAAGCTGAAGGCAAGAAAAAAGATATTATCGAAACTTTTAAAAGTATTAAAGTACAGGTAAAAGAAGCGATTAAAGAAATTAAGAAAGATTTTGATCTTTAATATAAAATTTGACTTATTCCTGATTTCTTTAAATTAAGGGATAAGTCAAAATCATTTTTTAAATTTTGTAAGCGGCTTATAATCTGTAAAAGCTATAATTACCTTCCTCCAAGACAAAGTTTAAATTTTCTACTTATAAATTATTTGCTTATTTAAGCGACAAAAATATTTCACTGATATGAAAGCAGCAATTATTACTATTGGAGATGAAATCTTAATTGGCCAAATCGTAGATACAAATTCGGCTTTTATTGCTAAATCACTCGATAGAATTGGAGTTGAGGTGGCAGAAATGCTATCTATAAGCGATGACAAAAAACATATTTTAGACACTTTTGCGCAATTGCAAAACAAAATGGATGTTGTTATTGTAACAGGCGGATTAGGGCCAACAAAAGACGATGTTACAAAGAAAACATTTTGTGAATACTTTGATGATGAATTAGTAGTCGATCAAAAAGTTTTGGCACACGTTACAGAATTAATTGAAGGTTTTTATAAACGACCAATTTCACAACTGAATAAAGATCAAGCCTTGGTTCCGTCAACGTGTACTGTTTTGCATAACAAAGTTGGAACCGCGCCAGGAATGTGGATGAAAAAGGAAAATACCGTTTTTATTTCGCTTCCAGGAGTTCCGTATGAAATGAAATATCTGGTAGAAGAAGAGATAATTCCGAAAATTGTTCGCGAATACAAACGTCCGTACATTATTCATAAAACGATTTTGACTTATGGTCAGGGAGAAAGTTTAGTGGCCGAACGTATTGAACAATGGGAAAATAATCTTCCTGAATTTATAAAACTGGCTTATTTGCCAAATCCGGGACGAGTTCGTCTTCGTTTAACTGCCCGCGGAACTAATAAAGAAGAATTGGAAGCAGCTATAGACAGCAATGTGCAATCATTGGATGCTATAATTCATGATATAATTGTAGGTTATGAAGAAAACGAGACAATAGAAACGGTAATAGGTAAATTGCTTTCTAAGCAAAATAAAACCATCTCGACGGCAGAAAGTTGCACAGGAGGGAAAATTGCATCGTTGTTGTCTGCAATTCCAGGTTCATCAACTTATTTTAAAGGAAGTATTGTTTCTTATGCGACAGAAGCAAAAGTGAATGTTTTAGGAATTTCACAAAATTTAATTGATCAGTTTTCAGTAGTTAGTGCTGAAGTTGCATCGGCTATGGCTCTGAGCGTGAAAGATTTGCTTAAAACCGACTATGCGCTTGCTACGACAGGTAATGCAGGTCCTTCAAAAGGAGATTCTGATGCCGAAATTGGTACAGTTTTTATTGCTTTGGCAACACCAAACGAAGTAATTGTAGAAGAATTTAACTTCGGACAACCGCGTGAAAAAGTGATAGATAGGGCATCAGTTAAGAGTTTAGAAATATTACAGAAAGAAATTTTAAAAATTGTGCAATAATTTTTTGCTACAATGGTTTATTTTTCTTTTCTTTGCACCCTGATTTTGAATAACGATAAAAGATAAGTATAATGTCAAGAGTTTGTGACCTTACAGGTAAAAGAGCGATGGTAGGAAATAACGTTTCTCACGCTATGAACAAAACTAAGAGAAAGTTTTCTGTAAACTTAGTTAAAAAGCGTTTTTATCTTCCAGAAGAAGATAGATGGATTACTCTTAGAGTAGCAGCATCTACGATAAAAACAATTAATAAAAATGGAATCACTGCAGTTTTGAAAAAAGCGCAGTCAGAAGGATTTATCAAATAATCTTTTCCTAAATAAATATATAGCAAGATGGCAAAGAAAGGTAATAGAATCCAAGTAATTTTAGAATGTACTGAGCACAAAGCTTCTGGTGTTGCAGGAACTTCTAGATATATTACAACTAAGAACAAAAAAAACACTCCAGATAGATTAGAGATTAAAAAATTTAATCCAATCTTAAAAAGAGTAACTGTTCACAAAGAAATTAAGTAATAATTAGAGATTTTGATAAAATCTCAAATGGTTTTTCATTTGAAGATTTATTGAATTCCAAAACATTTGAATCATGGCAAAGAAAACCGTAGCATCGTTACAAACATCTTCTAAGAGATTATCAAAAGCCATCAAAATGGTAAAATCTCCTAAAACTGGTGCATATACATTCGTAGAATCTATTATGGCTCCTGAAGAAGTTGATGAATTCTTGAAAAAGAAATAATTACAATTACATTATATAGAAAAGCTACTTTCATTCGGAAGTAGCTTTTTTATTACCTATATTTGTCTAAAAATTTAAAGAATCGTAACAATTGGTTGTTTTTTGAAAAACAATTGCACTTTCTTTAAAGATTTGGATTTCTTGTCTAAAAATCGAGAAATCTAGTAAATCTAATAATCTACAAAAAATGAGTTTTTTTAAAAAATTATTCTCTAGCGAAAAAAAAGAGACTTTAGACAAAGGTCTTGAAAAAACAAAAACTACTTTTTTCTCGAAGTTAAGCAAAGCCGTTGCTGGAAAATCTAAAGTTGATGATGATGTTTTAGATAATTTGGAAGAAGTGCTTGTTGCTTCTGATGTTGGAGTAAATACTACATTAAAAATCATTGAAAGAATTGAAAAACGTGTTGCTGAAGATAAATATCTAGGAACGGAAGAGTTAAATCAAATTCTTCGTGATGAAATTGGTGCTTTGTTATCTGAAACTAATACAGGTGAAGCAACCGAATTTGAGATTCCAAAAGATAAAAAGCCTTACGTTTTAATGGTTGTTGGAGTAAATGGTGTTGGGAAAACCACAACGATTGGTAAATTGGCTTATCAATTTAAAAAAGCTGGTCATAATGTAGTTTTAGGAGCTGCAGATACTTTTCGTGCTGCTGCGATTGATCAGTTGCAGGTTTGGGCAGATCGTGTAGATGTGCCAATTGTAAGACAGCAAATGGGAAGCGATCCTGCTTCTGTAGCGTTTGATACTTTGCAATCTGCAGTAGCTCAAAATGCTGATGTTGTTATTATTGATACTGCAGGACGTCTTCATAATAAAGTAAATTTGATGAATGAGCTGACAAAAGTAAAGCGTGTAATGCAAAAAGTTGTAGCAGACGCGCCTCACGATGTGCTTTTGGTTTTAGACGGATCAACAGGTCAGAATGCTTTTGAACAAGCAAAACAATTTACCGCAGCAACAGAAGTAACTTCATTAGCAGTTACTAAATTGGACGGAACTGCAAAAGGAGGGGTTGTAATTGGAATTTCTGATCAATTTCAAATTCCAGTAAAATATATTGGTGTTGGCGAAGGAATTGAAGATTTGCAAGTCTTTAATAAATATGAATTCGTTGACAGTTTCTTTAAATAATTTATAATGAAAAATATATCAGCTTTAACCTTTTATTTTGCTAGTGTGATATCTTTTGTTCTGGCAAATGTTTTAAAGGACAAAAATCTTTCAGCATATTATATTCTATTAGTTTTGGGAATTGTTTTATTCTTTTTGGGAGTTCTTAAGAGAATAAAAACTAACCGATAATAAAGATTATTTAAAATATTGAGTCTTCGAATAGAAAGATCATTTGGGATTTTTCTATTTGAAGACTCTTTTTTATTAGGGAAATATTTGTTTTGAAAAATAGTTGAATGTGTTTTCGATTTTTTATTTCTTTTGATGATTATAAGACTATCTTTGTAGTCCGAGGAAAATTTCTTTTGAAAACGGGAGCCCTAGCCCTGATGGGAGCGGCATCCTTTTGTGCCGGTGTTCGGCACAAAAGATACAGCGGACAGCAGGATTAGCTTCTAATTCTTCGACTTCATTCTAAAAAAAAAGAATAAATTTTAATACTTTTATATATGAAAAATACTTTCATAGTTTTGTTTTGCTCGCTTTTGTTTGTGAGCTGTAAACAGGAAATAAAGCCTGCTGATATTGCTAAACTAAATGGCTATTGGGAAATCGAAAAAGTAGTTTTTGAGAAAGGCGAGGAGAAGGAGTATAAGATGAATGAGACTTTTGATTTTTTTCAAATTAAGAATAATAAAGGGGTTCGAACGAAAGTGATGCCGCAGTTTGATGGAACTTTTCTAACTACAGATACTTTTGAGAATGTTTCAGTTCGTTTTGCTGGAGAACAGGTTTTCTTAGATTACAAAACGAAATATACCAAATGGAGCGAGGAAATTATTTCGCTTTCGGATGACAAATTGGTGGTTAAAAACCCACAAAAAATTGAATATCATTATAAAAAAGCTGGACCGGTAAATCTTTTGAACGATGGCGAAAAGAATAAATAACGAAAGTACCATTAGTGCTGTTTTACAGCAAATTATTCAAGAGAACAAATTGCAGCCTGGTATGGATCAAATTGATGTTCGCGACGCTTGGAAAAATCTTATGGGAAGTGGTGTAAATACTTATACTCGAAATGTGGTGTTAAAAGGTAGTACACTTTATGTAGAATTAGGTTCGTCTGTTCTGCGAGAAGAATTAACCCACGGAAAGTACAAAATCGTAAAAATGATCAATGAAGAATTGGGACGTGAGGTTGTGAAGGATGTTGTTTTACGATAGACTAACTTAGACTTCTTAGATTATTAATAAAAAATATAGAATAAAAAAAGAAACCCACTTCATTGAAGTGGGTTTCTTTTTTTATGTAATTCTAAGAAATCTAAGTTAGTCTAAAATTCTAACTGTCTAAGGAAGTCTGAAATTAAAACTGCTCTCTTCCTGCAAAGTGGAATGCGCTTTCGATAGCAGCGTTTTCATCGCTGTCAGATCCGTGAACTGCATTTTCTCCGATTGAAGTAGCATATGCTTTACGAATAGTTCCTTCAGCAGCTTCAGCTGGGTTTGTAGCACCAATTAAAGTTCTGAAATCTTCTACTGCGTTGTTTTTTTCTAAAATAGCAGCAACAATTGGTCCACGAGACATAAATTCAACTAATTCTCCGTAGAAAGGTCTTTCTGCGTGAACTGCGTAAAATGCTTTTGCATCTGCTACAGTTAATTGAGTTAATTTTAATGAAACGATTTTGAAACCACCATTAGTGATCATTGCTAAGATATTCCCGATGTGTCCGTTTGCAACAGCATCTGGTTTAATCATTGTAAAAGTTCTATTTGTTGCCATTTTATATTTTATTAAATTTTGTGCAAAAGTATACTTTTTTTATGAATTTATTTTAATAAAATCATAATTTAAACGCTTTAGAATGATGTTTTGAGCAAGAAAGATATAAAACGCAGTATGGAGTAAATAAAAAGACGTACACAGGTACGTCTTAATAATATGTTTTTATTGAAATTTATACTTTAAAGATTAATTTGTTTCTATAGAAAATCCATAAAATAAAAGTCCAGATTCCAACATAGGTCAATGCACCAGCTAAAGAAGCTGTCATTGGATTGCTGAAAAATGGTGCGATTCCGAAACGGTATAGATAATCTAAAAGGTTAATTTGCTCACCAGCAAGCGATGGATGCTGAAAACGAATCATTACCAAAGCTTGCGGAATAATTTGTGAAGCAAAGAAAACGATCATAGGGTTTACTCCCCAAATAATAAATAGTTTAAAGCCTTTTTTGTATTCTCTAATATCAATGATGTAATATAGAACGGTTAAACATACAGTTGCTAATCCCGTGGTGTATATAACATAACTGCTTGTCCAGATTGATTTGTTTATAGGGAAAACTAAATCCCACATTAATCCAAAAAAGATTAGCGATGTGCCAATCATTCCCATTCTTTGGGCTTTCTGAATTTTAGTTACGTTAAGAAGTAGAATTTGTCCAATAAATAAGCCAATAATTCCATTTACAATTGATGGAAGCGTGCTCAAGATTCCTTCTGGATCCCAAGTTTTAGTTTCATGGTACATGTGTCCTTTTAGGAAGGCACTGTCTACCCACGCGGCTAAATTGGTTCCTTTTTCTAAATTAGCTTCTCCAAATCCTGGGACTGGAATTAAAGTCATAACAGCCCAATATCCGAAAAGCAAAATAATTCCTGTAATAAGCTGTGTTTTTCGTGATGTTTTTAAATACAAAAGCGAAACTACAAAATAGACCACTGCAATACGTTGTAAAACCCCAGGAAGTCTTACATCTGCATAATTTTCAAAACCTCCGTAAGCTAGAACGAGATATATTGCTAAAATGCTAAAAGCAAAAATGTTTTTTAGTCTGTTGCTAAAATTTCCCATCAACGCATAACCAACAGCAAAAGTAATTATCAATCTTGCGATTAAAAGTAGGACTCCATCTAAACCAAATAGCTGAATTTTTCCAAAGAAATTAAAGAAAATCCCTAAACAGAACATTCTTAAAGAACGGATCAGGATTTTGTTGAATGTTGTTTCGTCATATTTTTTGTAGGGCATTGCAAGCGGTACAGCAACTCCCATTATAAATATGAAAAAAGGAAATACAAGATCTGTTGGTGTACAGCCATTCCATTGTGCGTGCAAAAGCGGCGGATAAACATTTCCCCAGTCTCCGGGATTGTTTACAATAGTCATCAATAGAATTGTCAGTCCGCGAAAGACATCAAGCGAAATTAGGCGTTCTCTTACCATTAGGTTAGTTCGTTAAATAGGTTATAAAATATAATTCTATTTGGTTTGAGAGAGCAATAATTTAGGAAGTGTGCTGGTTATTTTTTCCTAAATTATCGCTTTTGAATTTCTAAAGATAATTATTTTAGATTATTATGATATCAAAATTATGTTCTAAAGGTTTTAATTTCTGAATTAAAAGAGGAATCAGCTGATCTCCTTTTTCTAAATAAAATTCAGAAAAATTAGCTTGGCGTTCCTGAAGACTATTGTTTGGAAATAACTCACATTGCAAATCGGTAACACGTTCCAATTGATCGGCCAGTTTTCTTTTTTGTGCTTTCAATAAACGCTTTTCTAGGTTTTCTAAACCTTTCTTTTGTTTTACTTCTTGTGCTTTTACAGCTCCAGAGAAAGATTTGTCGGTTTTTTCAGCCAATTCAAAAAGATATGCAAACTGTTTTTCAAGTGCTTCTTTTTGAGGAGTCAAATCTATTGGAAATGGAGAAAGTTTATGGGTAATTTTATTAACTAAATTCTCAGATTTGCTGAATAAATCTTTCCATGTCAAACCTAAATTATCAGCTTTTTTAGCTTGTTTTTCGGTTGCTAGAAGAACTGAATTTCGAACTAATAAAATTGGAAAAGTAATATTTACAGTTTCAAAGAATGCTTTCAATTCTAACCAATAAGCAATTTCTCCACCTCCGCCAATGTAGCAAAGGTTTGGTAAAATAATTTCCTGATAAAGTGGACGCATAATTACGTTTGGACTGAATTTTTCAGGATTACTTTCTAGTAATTTGAAAATTTCATCTTTAGAAAATGAAATTTTGGTATTGTTAACCCAATATTTATCATTTTCAAAAATGATTCTTTCGCGCAGTTTGTCTTCAATGTAAAATAAATTAATCTCACGCGGATTTACTTGAACGGTATAATCGGAAAGTTCTTCAATAGACTTTTGAACTGCTTTAAATGAAGTCTGGTTTTCTAATTCTTCTTTTGCATACGGAATAAAAGCACGTTTTAAATCGGCATCGTCTGCTTCTACAATAACCAAACCGTAGTTTGCAAAAAGAGCATTGGCTAAATAACGTGTTGCATCTGCAAGATTTTTGTGTTTTAAATAGGCGTCTTCAAATAGTTTTTTTAGCGTATTGGCATTCGTGCTTGAACCTAGTTCTTTAGAATAAACTTCAAATAAATCTTCTAAACCTTCAGTTGAAAGTCTTCCGACTGGGCCAGTGCTTTCTGCGTTCCAACGGATTTTTTTTCCTTTAAAATTAAAATAATTAATTTCTTCAAAATCGTGATCTTCCGTTGCCATCCAATAAACGGGAACGAAATTGTATGAAGGATATTTCGATTTTAATTCTTTAGTTAAATTAATCGTAGAAATAATTTTATACAAAAAGTATAACGGTCCGCTAAAAAGATTCAGCTGATGTCCAGTTGTAATGGTAAAAGTATTTTCGAGTGCTAAAAGCGAAATGTTTTGTTTGGTTATATCAGAAATTTCGATGTTTTGATATTGCTTTTGCAAAGTGTCAACCAAAACTTTTCGGTTGTTATGGTCAAAATTGGCTGATTTTTCAGCAATTTGTTTTTCGAAATTTTCTAAGATTGGAAAATTGTTGTACAGCGGTTTTAACTCTGGTTTTTGATCTAAATAATCCTGCATTAGTTTAGAGAAATATCCAGAAGATTGAAAGCTGATACAGTCGGTAGGCATAATTTTAAATTTATTTTTGACAGCTGTAAATTTAATGAAAATATACAGTTAAAAACGCTATTAACAATTGCTTAAGATTTGATTTTTTTTAGATGCTCTTAAAAGCGTTGTTATCAGGTTTTTAAATTTTGATTTTGTAAGGTTGCTGAAAATTGAAAATTTAGATAATTTGTTAAAAATGTAAAGTAGTGGTAAAAGTAATTTATCTAAACATGAATTTTTAATAATGAAACTCTATTTTTGCAAATAAAAAAGATATCATTTTTCATGAAAAATAACCCGAATAAAAAGAACTCTTTAAAACATGTTCTTTTTGGAAGCCTTATAGGTACTACAATCGAATTTTTTGATTTTTATATTTATGCCAATGCCGCGGTATTGGTTTTTCCGCAATTATTTTTTCCAAGTTCAGATTCGACAATGGCAACTCTGGAATCATTAGCTACTTTTTCTATCGCCTTTTTATCACGTCCATTAGGTTCTGCATTTTTTGGACATTACGGCGATAAAATCGGACGGAAATTTACTCTTGTTGCCGCTTTGTTGACAATGGGAATTTCTACCGTGACAATTGGTTTTCTACCAAGTTATGAAAGTATTGGTGTTGCAGCTCCGTTATTATTGATGCTTTGCCGATTTGGGCAAGGAGTTGGTTTAGGAGGAGAATGGGGAGGAGCAGTACTTCTTGCAATCGAGAATGCGCCTCCAAATAAACGTGCTTGGTACGGAATGTTTCCGCAATTAGGTGCTCCAATCGGATTATTGCTTTCTGGAGGAACTTTTCTATTGCTGACCGATTCGATGAGTAATGAAGATTTTATGGATTATGGCTGGAGAATTCCTTTTATTGCCAGTGCACTTTTGGTAATAGTAGGGTTTTATATCAGAACAAAAATTACAGAAACTCCTTCATTTGAAGAAGCTAAAAAACACGAGGAAGAAGTAAAAGTTCCATTTTTAGAGTTGGTAAAATCCTATAAAAATCAATTGATCTTTGGAACTTTCGCAGCGATTACAACATTTTTGGTTTTCTATTTGATGACGGTTTTCACTCTAAGCTGGGCAACCTCAGATTTAGGAATTGTTAAGCGTGATGGACTGCTAATACAGTTGTTCTCAGTATTGTTTTTTGCGCTTTTTATTCCAGTTTCGGCTGTAGTTGCAGATAAAATTGGTCGTCGCAAAATGCTTATTGCAGCGACAGCAGCTATTGCTGTTTTCGGATTTTTCTTTTCATACTTTTTAAGTTCAGGAAATATTGTGTTAGTTACCATTTTTGCCTGTATTGGAATGTCTTTGATGGGCTTTACTTACGGTCCTTTGGGAACTTTTCTTTCTGAATTGTTTCCTACAAACGTTCGTTATTCAGGAGCTTCATTAACGTTCAATATGGCAGGAATCCTTGGCGCTGCCTTTGCACCAATGATTGCAATTTGGCTGGCTAAAACATACGATGTGAGTTATGTGGGATTTTATTTAGTCGCTGCCGCACTGATATCTTTAATTTCCTTTTTGGTAATTAGCAAAGACGAACACAAATTCTAAATTTTTGTTTTAAGATATTTCAAAAGCAGTAATGTAAAAAATTACTGCTTTTTTTTGTTTGTTTAAAAAGTATTTAGATATTTGTCTAAATATATAAATGTGATGAATGATATTTTTAAAGCGCTAAATGATGCAACCAGAAGAGAGATCCTGGATCTTTTGAAACAAAAAGATATGTCGGCAGGAGAGATTGCCGATGCTTTTAATATTTCTAAACCAAGTATTTCACATCATTTAGACATTTTAAAAAGAGCTGATTTAATTACATCTGAAAAAAACGGGCAATTCATCATTTACTCCATCAATACCACCATAATGGAAGATGTTTTGCAATGGATACTAACCTTTAAACAATAAAAAATGAATTTTGAATTTAAAAAAGAGCTTCCCCTAATCGGAATTGTTTTAATTCCTTTTGTTTATTTGGCAACAATTTGGAACACACTTCCTGAAAGAGTTCCTGTACATTGGAATTACAAAGGAGAAATTGATAATTGGGGTGATAAGTTTAGCTTACTTTTTTTGCTTTTTATGCTTCCTGTTTTGATGTATGGCTTAATGACTGCAGCATCTAAAATTGATCCCAAAAAAAGAATTTCGTTAATGGGAAGAAAGTTCTATCAGCTTAAATTTTTCTTGGTTTTATTCATGTCTGTATTGGCTTCTTTTTTTGTTTACTTGGCCAAAAACCAATCTCTCTCTAGTCCCGGTTTAATGTATGTAGCGGTTGGAGTGCTATTAATTATATTCGGAAACTATTTTAAAGTTATTCAGCCGAATTATTTTATCGGAATTCGTACACCATGGACGTTGGAAAATCAGCAGGTTTGGAAAGCGACACATGCTTTTGCTGGGAAATTATGGCTTGCAGGCGGTTTTGTGATAATATTGGGTGGTTTGATATTTTCGGAATTTAATTTTTCTAAAATTTTTGTCGGTATAGGAATTACTATTGCCGTTGTTCCGATGATTTATTCTTACTTCAAATTCAAAAGTCTCGATAAAAAAGAAGGTAATCTTTAACTAAATTAATTAATGAAAATGAAAAAAATAATACCTCTTTTATTTATACTTTTTAGCTTTTCTCAATCTTTTGCACAAGATATTTCGGGACAATGGAATGGTGTTTTAAAACTTCCAACCAATCAATTAAAGGTTGTTTTTAATATTACTAAAACAGAAAACGGATATACTTCTACGACAGATAGTCCAGATCAAAATGTGAAAGGAATTCCAGTTAAATCTACTGTTTTTGAAAATTCGGTATTAAAATTAGATATTCCTGCTATAGGTGGTTCGTACGAAGGAAAATTGAATACTGATAATATCTTTGTTGGGAAAGTAACTCAAAACGGACATACATTAGATCTTGATTTATCAAAAGGAAATATTGAAATTGTAAGACCTCAGGAACCAAAACAACCATTTCCGTATTATACAGAAGATGTAAAATTCGAAAATAAAAAAGATCAAGTGACTCTGGCAGGAACTTTATCGTTGCCTAAAAAAGAAGGTAATTTTCCAGTGGTTATTTTAATTTCCGGAAGCGGCGCACAAAATCGAGATGAAGAGATGCTAGGTCATAAGCCATTTTTAGTTTTAGCAGATTATCTTACCAAAAAAGGAATAGCTGTTTTACGTTTTGATGATCGTGGTTTTGGTGAGTCTACAGGTGATTTTAAAAGTGCAACTACTACAGATTTTGCGAAAGATGTACAGGCTGGGGCTGACTATTTGAAAACTCGCAAAGAAATCAATAAAAAGAAAATTGGTTTAATTGGGCATAGTGAAGGAGGGGTAATTGCGCCAATTGTTGCTGGAAATTCTAAAGATATCTCATTCATTGTTTTAATGGCTGGAACAGGAATTCGTGGTGATAAATTGCTTCTCTTACAAAAAGAATTGATAGAAAGACAAATGGGAGTTTCTGAAGCAGAGATAAAAAGAGGGCAGGAAACTTATAAAGAGATTTATGAACTTATAACTTCTAGTTCTTCAGTTGACGAAAAACTTAAGAAAGATGTTAAGAATATTTTTGAATCTAAACTTGGTGTAAAAGATAAAAGAGCAGATGCCTACACTTATGAAGTAACAAATCCTTGGATATACGATTTCTTAAAACTGGATCCAACTCCGTATTTAGAAAAAGTAAAATGCCCAGTTTTGGCAATTAACGGAAGCAAAGATGTGCAAGTTCCTGCAGAAGCAAATCTTCAAAATATTAATAAAGCTTTGACAAAAGGAGGGAATAAAAGGGTAACAATTAAAGAATTGCCTAATTTAAATCATTTATTTCAAGAATGTAAAACAGGATCTCAATTTGAATATGGAGCAATTGAGCAGACAATCTCTCCTGTAGCATTAGAAGAAATCTCAAGTTGGGTTTTGATTCAGACAAACTAAAATTAAGTTTGAAGTTTCAATGAAAAGTTCGTAATTCAATACTATTTGAATTGCGGACCTTTATCATTTTAAACTTCATTTCCAAATCAAAAAATGAAATGTGAAAAAGTCCCCAATATCCCGTATTTTTGCAAAAAAATAAATCCCTTTGAAAACGAAACTTTTTGTAATTACGCCGCCATTTACTCAACTGAATACTCCGTATCCGGCAACGGCGTATATAAAAGGTTTTCTAAATACTAAAAATATAGAATCAGTGCAGGCTGATTTGGGTATTGATGTGATTTTGGAATTGTTTTCGAAAAAAGGATTACAGGATTTGTTTCAAGTTTCCGAGCTTCAGATTTCTAGCTCTGAAGTTTCAGACAATTCTAAGCGTATTTTTGCTCTTCAAGATGAATACATTAAAACAATCGATTCTGTAATTCAATTTCTGCAAGGAAAAAATCCAACATTGGCTTTGCAGATTTGTCAGGAAGATTTTCTGCCTGAAGCTTCGCGTTTTGCACAATTAGAAGAATTGGATTGGGCTTTTGGCTCAATGGGAACTCAGGACAAGGCCAAACATTTGGCTACTTTATATCTAGAAGATATTTCAGATTTTATTGTTGAATGTGTTGACGAAAATTTTGGCTTCAGCCGATATGCTGAACGTTTAGGGCGAAGCGCCAATTCGTTTGATGAGTTATATGAAGAACTTCAAAAAGAGCCAACTTATATCGATTCGATTTTGCTTTCTCTTTTAGAAGCAAAAATTGAAACTGTAAAACCGACTTTATTTTTAATCTCAGTCCCTTTTCCTGGAAATTTATACAGTGCATTTCGTTCTGCACAATGGGTAAAACAAAATCATCCAGAAATTAAGATTTCGATGGGAGGAGGTTTTCCAAATACTGAATTACGTTCACTTTCAGATAAACGTGTTTTTGAGTTTTTCGATTTTATTACTTTAGACGATGGCGAAGTACCAATTGAAGAATTAATAACCAATTTAGAAAATCCAGATCACAATTCTTATAAAAGAACTTTTCTGTTAGAAAATGGAGAAGTGGTTTATAAAAACAATTCTTTAAAACACGATTATAAACAGTCTCAAGTTGGGACTCCAGATTATTCAGATTTGCCTTTGGATAAATATATTTCGGTTATCGAAATTGTAAATCCAATGCACAGAATGTGGAGCGATGGCCGTTGGAATAAACTCACAATGGCGCACGGCTGTTATTGGGGAAAATGTACTTTTTGCGATATTTCTTTAGATTATATCAAAGTTTACGAACCTGTTGCGGCAAGTCTGCTTTGCGATAGAATAGAAGAATTAATTGAAAAAACAGGTCAAAACGGATTCCATTTTGTTGACGAAGCTGCACCGCCAGCTTTAATGCGTGCTTTGGCACTTGAAATTCTAAAAAGAAAATTAGCCGTTACTTGGTGGACTAATATTCGCTTTGAAAAAAGCTTTTCTAAAGATTTATGTTTATTGCTGAAAGCTTCTGGCTGTATTGCCGTTTCTGGTGGTTTGGAAGTAGCTTCAGACCGATTATTGAAATTAATCGATAAAGGAGTAACTGTAGAACAAGTGGCAAAAGTGACGCGCAATTTTACCGAGGCAGGAATTATGGTTCACGCTTATTTGATGTACGGATATCCAACACAAACGATTCAAGAAACGGTCGACAGTCTGGAAATGGTTCGTCAGCTGTTTGAAGCTGGAGTTTTGCAATCAGGATTTTGGCATCAGTTTGCTTTGACGGCACACAGTCCAGTTGGGCTTTATCCAGAACAATTTGGCGTGACTAAGAAAACAGAGGCAATAGGAACTTTTGCCAATAATGATATTGAATATACTGATGCAACAGGAATCAATCATGATAAATTCAGTTTCGGATTAAAGAAATCACTTTTTAATTTCATGCACGGAATTTGTTTTGATTACGAATTGCAGGAATGGTTCGATTTTAAAATTCCGAGAACCAAAATTCATCCTGATTTTATTTTTAATGCTTTAGAAGAACAAAACGATTTCAATACAAAACCGAATGCGAAAGTGGTTTGGCTTGGCGGAAAACCTTCTCCAGAGACTTTTACGAAATCAAAAAAAGGAAGAAGCTGGGAAATGATGTCGCTAACTTTTCATGATAAAAAAGAAAGTTTCGATATTCAGACTAGTAAAGAGGAAGGTGAATGGCTACTTTCAATTTTGTCAAAAATAGCCGTTTCTGGTTCTAAAGGTTATACTTTTCAAGAAGTTAAAAATGATTTTGAAACTTCTTTAGAAGATTTTGAATTATTTTGGTATTCTAAACCTGTCAATACTTTAAGGGAGTTTGGGTTACTTGTTCTTTAAAAGTAATAATTAGTTTTTGGTTACCCAATAATGTAAATCTCTTTCTAAATCGTAAATCATTCTTTTCACACTTCGTCTAATAATGAAATAAGGAATTCCTAACATTATAGACATGTGAAATAGAAGGAAAGGCAAAACAAAAAAGGAAGCAGAATTATCGCTGGTAAGAAAAAGAGAAGTAATAATAAATATGGAATAAAATGCAAGCATAACTCCTACAAACAAAAGCATTCTTTTCCTAAAGCCATTAATTTCAGCTTCAATGTTTAAACGGTTATTATCTTCACTAAAATGGGCTGTTACTTTTGCAAATGAATAATTAGTGTCAAATAATTTTCTTCGTTTCTTTAATTCAAAATAATTATTAGAAATATTGCCTTTGTATTCATTTCTGCTTGATTGCAAAACTTCAAAAGGAACAAAACTTAAATCAGATTCATCAACATGACTTCTGAATTTCTGAATAAAATCTATTTTTGAAACTGGTAATTGTATAGAAATGTCTTTAACTAAGTGTATTTTTCTTAAAAAATCGGTCATTTGTTTTGATTTGGTTAGCGAGCCAAATATACTATTTACGAGAGAATAAGAAATAATTGCACACAAAAAATAGATTTATTTTTTTTTAGCTAATATTCAATGCATTCTCCGTCATTGGGAATAGAAGTCTTGGATAAAAGTCCATGATCTGAAAGAGCCGTTCTTAATTGCAATCTTGTGGTCGGACAATGATTTAAAGCTTCTAAGTGATTGGCAAGAACTTTTCCTGGAGCAAGAGTAACAAATTTCAAAATATCATCCATTCGCATTAATAAAGGCTGACCAAAATCTAATCTTGCAGTACCGCAGGCAACAATTGAAATGTCGGGTTTAAATTGTGTTAGAACTTTTTCGACGTGTTCTGTGTAAATGGTGTCTGAACTAATATAAATAGATTTTTGATCTGCCAATTCGATAAGAAATCCCATTACATTCCCCATTAATTTGGCAACAAATCCGTAGCCATGAATGGCAGGAATTCCCGTAATCTTTCCGTCTAGAAATTTTTGCGGTTCCCAATATTCTAAAGTCTGAATTACACTTAATCCTCTTTGTACAAGTGCTTTTTCATCTTTAGAGCTGCAGATTACTGGAATGCTTTTTCTTCTCAAAAAAACTTCTCCTGCTTTATCAATATGATCAGGATGTAAATGTGTAATCAAACAATGCGTTACGCGGCTTAAGATATCACGGCTATTTTTGGGCAAAGCCACCAGCGGATTTCGTTTGGGTTTGTATCTGAAAATAGTAAAAGGCGGAATTGTTTTTCTTTTACCTAACATTGGGTCAACTAAAATGACATGCTTTTCTGTTTCAATTACCAAAGAGGCATTTCGCAAATGATGTAATTTCATATCCAAGAAAATTAGATATTAAAAATACAAAGTTTTTCGAAAAACTGCTTACAGATTTTTCTTTATTTTTAACAGAATTGTTATTTTACCCAATAGAAAATCTAAATCCAATTCCGTGCAGGTTTT
Source organism: Flavobacterium tagetis (assembly GCF_016735615.1). Classification (GTDB taxonomy): domain Bacteria; phylum Bacteroidota; class Bacteroidia; order Flavobacteriales; family Flavobacteriaceae; genus Flavobacterium; species Flavobacterium tagetis. Next base: position 136,652 of record NZ_JAERSF010000005.1, on the reverse strand, counting down.
CTATCGAAATCCCTTCTTCATTTGCTAAGATTTTACGCAGACGCGAAATAAAAACATCCAAACTTCTTCCCATAAAATAGTCGTCTGTTCCCCATAAAGAAGTTAAAATTTGTTCTCTTTTCAAAACAGAATTTTTGTGATCCAAGAAAAGCTTCAGTAATTCGGCTTCACGCTGTGTTAAACCAACTTTTTCTTCATTATTAAAAAGAATAAAGTTTTTGGTGTCAAACTGATATTTACCAACTTCGTAAATCGTTTTTGCAGTCGGAATATTTTTCTGTGAACGCTTTAAGAAAATTTCAATTTTGAGAAGTAATTCTTCAATACTAAAAGGTTTTACCAAATAATCATCGGCACCTAATCGAAGACCTTTTATCCGATCTTCTTTTAAAGTCTTAGCCGAAAGAAAAATAATCGGAACTTCAAGATCAATTTTTCGAACGGCTTCAGCAAGTTCAAAACCGTCCATTTTTGGCATCATAATATCAAAAATGCAAATATCAAATTCTTCTTCCTCAAAAATTTTCAAAGCTGATTTTCCGTCTGAACAATGTGTTACCTCATAATTGTTTTGCTCCAAATTGTCTTTGGTTAAAAACGCTAAGGTTTCATCATCTTCGGCATATAGTATTTTGAAATTTCTCATTTTTTGTAAGGAATTGATAAAGTTATAGTGATGCCTTTTTCTTGATTATTTTCGGCTTTTATTTTCCAGTTTTGCAAACTGCAGATTTCTTTCACATAGTATAAACCAAGTCCAAATCCGTTAACTTCATTGCTTTTTTCGTTCTGAACGCGGTAAAACTTATCAAAGATAAAAGATATTTTTTTAGGATTGATCCCAATTCCGTTATCAATAAACTCTAGCTTTAAGCAATTATTATTTTCGATGATTTTTATAGTAACTTCTGGCTTTTCATTACAATATTTAATAGCATTGTCCAGTAGGTTGTAAACTAAATTGGCAAAATGAAAAGTATCCGTTTCGAGCAAATAATCTCTCGAAACTGTTTCAATTGTAATCGAAGCTTCAGGATATTTTAATTTAATGTTTTCAATTGCTTCTTCAATAATTGGAACCATTAAAATGTTTTCTTTTTTAAGTTCTAAAGGCGCATAATCGGCTTTTGCGACATTTAAAATCTTTTCAATATGACTATTTAATTTATTTCCCTGATTGATAATTATATCGGTATAAGTATAGAGTTTTTTATCTTCTTTAATTGGTTTTTGTTCGATCAGATATTTTGATGCAATCAGAATAGAAGCCAAAGGGGTTTTAAACTCATGTGTCATATTATTGATAAAATCACGCTGTAATTCTGAATATTTTTTATGCTGTAAAAGTTTAAATATTGAATAAACGTAAATCAATAAAATCAGAATTAATGCTGTTGAAAGGACAAACCAAAACCGCATCGAACTAAAAAGATATGTTGTCTCATTTGGAAAACGCACAGCGAAATAATAAACCAGATTTTTATGCTTTGGAAAATAAACGGTTTTCTTGCATTCTGCTTTTTTCTTATAAAGCGAAATATAATCACCATAAATCATTTCGTCGCTCTGGCAATTGTACATCGCATATTCGAAATCGGTGGTGATATTCATTTTTTTGAATTCCGTTTTCAGGTAAAATTCTAAAATATCGGGCTCAAATTCATTGTCGACATTTACGATATAATAATCATTTGCAATTTTCTGAACTGGATTCTGAACAGGCAATTCGTGATTTGTCCCTTCATATAATTTTTTAGCTACTTCCAGTAAAGCAATATGCGCTTTCTGGCTGAGCTTTTTTTGTTCTATAGTAAAAGCCTCTTTTGTCCAAAGTAATTGTGCTACCAAAATACTAATGATAGCCACTAATCCTAAGATAATGATGCTGTTGAGTTTATTAATTTTCAAGAATAAAGAATTTTGAGAGTGTAATATTAATCAATTTTAGCCTAAAAACAGGCGGTTAACAAGTCATTAACAAACGTTTGAAACCAGTTAACAGCGACTTGAATTTGTCTGAATTACCTTTGTAATATCAAAATGAACTATAAACCATTTTAAATATATCAGTTATGAAAATGATCAAAATTTCGATGTTAGCTTTGGCTTTAGGCCTAATGTCTTTTTCAGCAATTGCTCCGGTACAATCTTTAGTTTCAGAAACAGAAGTTTCAGAACTTGCAGGATCTACAATTGCTTGGAAAGCAGAAACAATTGATGTTGGACAAATTCCGCAAGGAACTCCAAAAGCAATTGTGTATGAATTTAAAAATACAGGAAAAACAGCTGTAGTAATTACAAATGTGCAAGGATCTTGCGGATGTACAGCAACAGATTACACAAAAGAGCCAATTCAGGCTGGAAAATCTGGAAAAGTTACTGCAACTTACAATGCTGCAAACAAAGGAGCTTTTACAAAAACAGTAACAGTTACTACTAGCGCAGAAACAACACCAAAAGTACTTACATTAAAAGGTACCGTTATTTAATTAGAATTTTAATAGGTTGGTTATATGGCGAAAGCTCCAGACATGCAAATTGTTTGGAGCTTTTTATTTTATTAATCGCTTAAACTTCAAAAAAATAAGGCTTAAGATTTATTGTTGAGTTCTTTGTTTTAATAGATTTTTTTCTACTTTTAATCAAAAAATTTGAGTTATGAAAATCTGGTATACGCCTATTATTGCTATTGTTTTTTTTGCTGTTTTTTCGTGTAATTCGAAAGCTGATAAAAAAGAGGAAAACTCGATTAAAACGGTTGAAAAAGTCCCTGAATTAAAACTTACAATTGACAGTGTTCGCATTGCGAAGTTTTATGAAAATTATCCAAAGTTGGATAAATTTAAAAATGATGTAACTTCTTTATATCAAAAAAATAAGTCAACTCAATTGTGGCAGGATAATAAAGGAATTGTCGAATTTGCCAATACACTTTTCAATCAATACAAAAATTTAGGACAAGAAGGATTAAAAGCTAATTATCCTTATAATGAGCAGTTAAATTCTGTTTTTGATAATAATGCAAACACCAAACTTTCAAAAGAAGATACCGACCTAATACTTTCTAATTTATACTATTATTATGGTGAAAAAGTGGGCGGTTTTGACGAAAAAACAGTGGTTTCTTTAGAATGGCTTTTACCTCGTAAAAAACTGAATTACCAAGTGCTCTCGGATTCTATCTTTAAAAAATCAACCATTTTGGATGATAAGAAAAAAAAGATGTTCAGCCAGTATTACAAACTGCGCGATGCTCTGAAACAGTATAGAGAAATTGAGAAAAATGGTGGCTGGAAAACTATTGAAACAGGCGAAGATTATAAAAGCCTGAAAGTAGGGGATTCGTCTGCTGTTGTATCACAAATTAGAGAAAGGCTTTTTGTTACCAAAGACATTCAAGAGGACAATAAAAGTGCTATTTGTGATACGACTTTAATCAAAGCCATGAAAAACTACGAATTGCGTCATGGTTATACTCCAAAAAACACGATTCTTCTGGAACATATAGACGATTTGAATATTCCTGTTTCAGATCGTATCAAAACGATTATTGTGAATATGGAGCGCTGCCGTTGGATAGATCCAGAATTAGAAAAAGGTCAGAAATATATAGAAGTCAATATTCCTGAATTTAAATTGTATATAGTTGAGGATGGTAAAATTGCTTTTGTGTCGCCAGTTGTTGTGGGTAGAGCAATGACAAAAACCGTGATTTTTAGCGGAATGATGAGCAATATAGTTTTCAGTCCGTATTGGAATGTACCGCCAAGTATCATAAAATCGGAAATTAAACCTGGAATGGCTAAGGATAAAAACTATCTGCAAAAGAAAAATCTTGAATGGAATAATGGTGCTGTTCGTCAGCTTCCAGGAAAAAATAATTCACTTGGTTTGGTTAAATTTTTATTTCCGAATTCAAGCAATATTTATCTGCATGATACGCCTTCAAAAAGTTTGTTTGAAAGAGAAAGCAGAGCTTTTAGCCACGGTTGCGTACGTGTAGCAAAACCAAGAGAATTGGCAATTGAATTGTTAAAAGTCGATCCACAATGGAATCCTGAAAGAATTGACAAAGCTATGCATGCTGGAAAAGAAAGCTGGTACACGCTTAAGAAAAAAGTCCCAGTTTATATTGGATATTTTACCGCTTGGGTAGATCGACAAGGTAATTTAAATTTCTATAAAGATATTTATGGAAGAGATGAAAGTATGATCAAGCTATTGACAGAAGAATAAAAGTTTTAGGCCGCCACTAATTACACGAATTTTCACGAATTAAAATTTGTAGAAATTTGTGTAATTAGTAGTAAAAAAAAATAAAGCCACAGATTAAAGGATTAAAAATGATTATAAAAACCTGTGTTAATCTTTTTAATCTGTGGCAAAAAAAAAAATCGTGAATTCGTGGCGAAAAAAACTATTCCGATAAAACATCAACACATTTATAAAAGCGTTTGGTATAGTGTTCTGTATCAAGTGCTGTTATAGTTACTTGTTGTGCTTTTCCTGAAGAAGCATGAATAAATTTTGACTGCATTCCGTTGGCTTCGCAAATTATGCCAACGTGACCAACGACATTCCTATTTTTATACCCGTAGAAAACTAGAACATCTCCCACTTTAAATTCTTCTGGTTTTAGAGCTTTGCCTAAATTTTTGTAACCGCTTGAACTTCTTGGAAGTGTCATTCCAAAATTTTTAAATACATAACTCACAAAACCCGAACAATCAAAACCTTTTTGCGGATTACTGCTAGCGTATACATAAGGAGTTCCTAAATATTGTTTGGCGTAAGCAATAATAGAATCTCGATTGATTTCGGTTTGATATTGAGTGTTTTGAACTTGCTTTTTTTCCTTTTTTAAATTGAAAGAAGAAAGAGTGATAAAAAACAATAAAGAAGTTAGGGCTAGGGCTTTCATTTTTTGCAGATTGTAAAAGTATAAAACGACAAAGATAGATCTAAATTGTAGTTTCTTTTTATAAATGTAAGAATTGACATCTATAATTGCCCGAATGATGGGTTTATGTGGTGTTTTTTTATTACTTTTTGACATTTTAGTATCTTTTTGGATAATCTCTTTCCAATATATTTGTGAATCGTATTTATATTTTAACAAATAAATTATGTTTCCCAAAAAAATGGCACTTTTAATTTTGTTTTTACTGATTTCGACGGTTTCGAATTCACAAACTCAAAATTCTAATAAAACTTTTTTATATCAAGGACGAATTGATAAACTTCAAAATGATCAGGTTATTTTAATCGGAACAGCTTCTTCGGTTGCTTTTAATTTTACTGGAAATGAATGTTCGATTTCATTGCAAAGCGTTGAAGACCATCATAATTATGTTCAATTGGTTTTGGATGGAAGATATATTGGGAAAATCAGAATAGAAAAAGGAGCTGTGCAGTCATTTCCAATAAAAGTGACTTCGAATAAAAAAGAACATCGATTAGAAATCTATAAAAATACTGAAGCCCAAAGCGGAAATATTTTGTTTGCTGGAACAACTGCAAAACTGATTCCGATTTCATTTAGAAAGAAAAAGAAAATCGAATTCATTGGCGATTCCATTACTTGTGGCGCGGCAAGCGATCCTTCTGATATTCCTTGTGATAAAGGAGAATATATGGATCATCATAATGGATATTATGCGTATGGACCAACGCTTTCCAGAGCAATCGATGCTGACTATTTAATGAGTTGTGTTTCGGGAATCGGAATGTATAGAAATTGGAATGATGAGAATAAAGATGAAGCCATAATGCCGGATGTTTATCCTAATTTATATCTGACAAAAGATGCTTCAAAACCGAAATATGATTTTGCTTTTCAACCCGATATTATCAGCATTGCTTTAGGAACAAATGATTTTTCTGGTGGAGACGGCAAAAAAGAGCGCTTGCCTTTCAATGCTGAAAAGTATGTTTCAAATTATATCAATTTTATAAAAATGCTTTATGAACACAATCCTAATGTGCTGATCGTAATTACGAATAGTCCGATGGTTGACGGAGATAGAGCAGTAGTTTTTGAAGATTGTTTGAATAAAGTTAAAAACGCTTTCGCGAATGATAAATCACACAAGCCAATTCAGATTTTCAAATTTAAACCGATGAAGCCAAACGGATGCTCTGGTCATCCAGATGTGGCAGATCATAAGGTTTTGGCAGGGGAATATGGTCCATTTTTAAAGAAGTTGCTAAATGAAAAATAATATTTTTAAGTTTGTTTTCTTTCTATTGATTTCCAGTACTATGATGGCAAACGTTTCGCTTCCGAATATTTTTAGTGATAATATGGTTTTACAGCGCAATTCTGAAGTAAAAATTTGGGGTTGGGCCAATCCAAAAGAAGAAATTAAACTGGTTTCAAGCTGGAATAATCAGGAATATAAAACCGTTGCCAATAATCAGGCGAAATGGGAATTAACCATTAAAACTCCAGAAGCTGGCGGACCTTTTACCATTTCTATAAAAGGTTATAATGAAGTAGTTTTAAAGAATATTTTGATTGGAGAAGTTTGGCTTTGTTCGGGACAATCAAATATGGAAATGTCAGTAAGTTGGGGAATTGACGATGGCGAACAAGAAATGAAAAATGCCACAAATCCAAACATTCGATTTTTTACAGTTCCGAAATTGACAGCTGAAAATCCGCAGAATAATTTACTGGGAAATTGGACTGAATCGACTCCTGAAACCATGAAATATTTTAGCGCTATTGGTTACTTTTTTGCCAAACGCCTCCGCGAAGATTTAAAAAATGTCCCGATCGGATTAATTTCTTCCAACTGGGGCGGAACTCCTGCTGAAATCTGGATGTCGGCAGAAGTTGTAAATAATGATTCCGTTTTATTAGAAAACGCTAAAAAATTGAACGAACAAGAATACGGACCACGACAACCTGGACGTGCTTATAACGCGATGATTTATCCAATTATCGGATTTAAAATTGCGGGAACGCTTTGGTATCAAGGAGAATCTAATGTTGGATCTTTAGTTTATGATAAAACTCTGGGAGCTTTAATTACTTCATGGAGAAAGGAATGGAAAGATGAATTTCCTTTTTATTATGTTCAGATTGCACCTTTTAAAACGGGAAAGAATAACTTCTCAAATGTGACAGTTAGAGATTCGCAGCGAAAACTCCTTAAAGAAGTTCCGAAAACAGGAATGGTTGTAATCAGTGATATTTCGGATACGATTGACATTCATCCAAAAAATAAAAAATCGGTCGGAATTCGTTTTGCGAATTTGGCTTTGGCTGAAACTTATAAAGCCAACAATAATTTAGTTAATGGACCACTCTTTAAATCCATTAAAATAGATAAGAATAAAGTAACCGTTTCTTTTGACTACGGAGACGGATTATATTTCAAAGAGAAAAAATCGAATCAGTTTGAAGTTGCGGGAGCAGATGGAGTTTTCTATCCTGCCGAAGCTTTAATTAAAAATAACGAAGTGATTTTGACAAGTAAAAAAGTGACTTCTCCAGTAAAAGTGAGGTTTGCATGGGGAAATACAATTCAGTCAGATTTGTTTAATAAAGCGAATTTGCCTGCTTCTTGTTTTGTTTCTGAGTGAGTGTTTAAAGAAGAAAGAATTAAGATTTTAGATTTTTTGTCAGGTTGAGCAAAGTCGAAGCCCTACACAGAAATTCGCCAATCTTTGTCGAATCCCGAGTGTGATTTCTCCTTCGTCGAAATGACAAGATTGTGTCTTTTGAAAACGATTTGCGTGAGGGATAGAAGTGGAAAGCCCGGAGCCTGACGAAGGAAGTGCGAGGACTTGTAACGGATAGCCCGACCCGGAGGGACACGCCAAAAAAAGAAATCTTAGCATCTTAGTCTCTTAGCAACTAAAAAAAACTAACTAAACCACATATGAAAAATAAACAAATACTAATTATTGGGGTATTTTCCCTTTTTACGATTGGAAATATGAATGCACAGAAAAAGCCTTATCTGGATAAAAATAAAACTGTTGAGCAACGCATTGATTGGCTGTTGCCATTGATGACGCTGGAGGAAAAAGTGGGACAGATGAACCAATATAATGGTTTTTGGGATGTTACAGGGCCGGCGCCAAAAGGAGGAACAGCCGAACTTAAATACGAACATTTAAGAAAAGGATTGGTTGGATCGATGCTGACCGTTCGTGGAGTGAAAGAAGTTCGCGCGGTTCAGAAAATTGCGGTTGAAGAAACACGTTTGGGAATTCCACTTATTATTGGTTTTGACGTAATTCATGGCTATAAAACGTTAAGCCCGATTCCGTTGGCAGAAGCAGCGAGCTGGGATTTAGAAGCAATTAAAAAATCGGCGTCGATTGCGGCTGATGAAGCTTCGGCATCTGGAATTAACTGGACTTTTGGACCAAATGTCGATGTTGCAAATGATGCGCGTTGGGGACGTGTGATGGAAGGTGCAGGAGAAGATCCGTATTTGGGAAGCAAAGTGGGTTATGCGCGTGTGAAAGGCTTTCAAGGAGAAACAGTTGCCGATTTGGCTAAAGTAAATACGATTGCGGCTTGTGCAAAACACTTTGCGGCGTATGGTTATGTTGAAGCGGGTTTGGAATATAATATTGTGGATATCAGTAATTCGAAATTGTACAATTCGGTTTTACCTCCTTTTGAAGCGACAGTTGATGCTGGAGTTCGTACGTTTATGAATTCGTTTAATACGTTGAATGGTGTTCCAGCAACTGGAAATGCCTTTTTGCAAAGAGATATTTTAAAAGGAAAATGGAAGTTTGACGGATTTGTGATTTCGGATTATGCTTCGATTCGTGAAATGATTGCACACGGTTATGCAAAAGACGAAGCCGATGCAACTGCAAAAGCCGTAATTGCAGGTTCTGATATGGATATGGAATCGTATTTGTATGTTGCAAAATTGGTTGATTTAGTAAAATCAGGAAAAGTAAAAGAAGCTTTAGTTGATGATGCGGTTCGCCGAATTTTAAGAGTGAAATTTGAGTTAGGATTATTTGATGATCCGTACAGATATTGCGATGAAAAACGTGAGAAGGAAGTTGTGGGAAGCAAAGCCAACAATGAAGGTGTTCTAGACATGGCGAAGAAATCTATAGTTTTATTGAAGAACGAAAAGAATTTGCTTCCGCTAAAGAAATCCGGACAAAAAATCGCTTTGATTGGTGCTTTGGCAAATGATAAAAACAGTCCGTTAGGAAGTTGGAGAATTGCAGCTTCTGATGATACTGCGGTTTCGGTTTTAGAAGGAATGCAGCAATACAAAGACAATCAGCTGACTTTTGAAAAAGGAGTTGATTTGTTAAAACAAAAAGCAACGTTTTTAACGGAAACCATTTTCAATACAACAGACAAAAGCGGATTTGAAGCAGCGAAGAAAGTCGCAAAAAATGCCGATGTTGTGGTAATGGTTTTAGGTGAATACGGATTCCAAAGTGGTGAAGGAAGAAGTAGAACTGATCTGAATTTGCCAGGGTTGCAACAGGAATTATTAGAAGAAATTTTTAAAGTAAATCCGAATGTAGTTTTGGTTTTAAATAATGGCCGTCCGTTGAGCATTCCATGGGCGGCAGAAAATGTTCCTGCAATTGTGGAAGCTTGGCATTTGGGAACTCAAGCTGGAAATGCGATTGCACAGGTTTTGTACGGAGATTATAATCCGAGTGGAAAATTGCCGATGTCGTTTCCTAGAAATGTCGGGCAAGTGCCGATTTATTACAACAAATACAGTACAGGAAGACCAACTGACAGTGATAAAAATGTTTTCTGGTCACATTATATGGATGTGGAGAAAACGCCTCAGTTTCCGTTTGGTTTTGGTCTAAGCTATACAACTTTTGATTACAAAAACTTGAAATTGAATAAAACGGCTTTCGCAAAAGGTGAAAAAGTTCAGGTAAGTGTTGAGGTTACAAATTCAGGAAATTATGACGGAAAAGAAGTAGTTCAGTTATATATTCACGATGAATATGCAAGTATTGTTCGCCCGATAAAAGAGTTGAAAGGTTTTGAATTGGTTAATCTGAAAAAAGGAGAAACTAAAACGGTAAACTTTACCTTAACAGACAAAGAACTTGGGTTTTATGATAATGAAGGAAATTATTTGATTGAACCAGGAACTTTTAAAATCATGGTTGGGGGAAGCTCTGATAAAGGTTTGCAAAGTGGTTTTGAGATAAAAGAGTAAGTTTTTTTGAGGTGCAAAGAAGCAAAGTAACAAAGGTTCAGAGTTTTTTAATCTCGCAATCCCGATAGCTATCGGGAGTAGAGTCGCAAAGTTTTTTTGAATAGCCCCTAGCTTTAGCTAGGGAAATAAGATTTGAAGTTAGAATGGGCTTTAGCCAAACTTATAAAGTTTGACTAAAGCCCTTTTCATTGAGATTATGTTTTCATCTAGCTAAAGCCGGATGCTATCGAGTTGTAATGTTTAAGTATCTATATGTCAGTATTTTATTATAGAAAAGCTGTTTTGGTTTATGCTTTTGTTTTATCTTTGATAGACAGCCAATTAAATTTTTTAATTGGTGATTTAAGGTAAGCTGAAAACTTTATAGAGTAGGCAAGATTTTAAAATAGTATTATGGAACATTCTTTATTTAAAAAAGTGAAAGCAGCAATTGATTATTGGTACATTCCGTTATTAGTGGGAATTCTTTTTGTAATTATCGGATTTTGGTCTTTTGCCACACCTGTAAAAACATATTTAACATTGGCCTTTTTATTTAGTGTGTCGTTTCTGGTCAGCGGAATTTTTGAAATTATTTTTGCACTTTCAAACAGAAAAAAAATAGACAATTGGGGCTGGACACTGGTATCAGGAATTATAGGTTTAGGTGTTGGAATAGTATTAATTGCTAATCCGTTAGTTTCGGTAACGCTTTTGCCACTTTATGTCGGACTGGCTATTTTATTTCGTTCTGTAATGGCTATTTTCATGGCTTTTAATTTAAAAAGTTATTCGGTTCCAGATTGGAAAAATCTTTTGGGATTAGGAATTTTGGGACTATTGTTCTCATTTCTCTTATTATGGAATCCTGTTTTTGCAGGACTTTCAATAGTATATTGGACTGCTTTTGCTTTTATTGCAAGCGGATTTTTTTATATTTATTTTTCTTTTAAATTGAAAAAGCTACACGATTTAGTTTAGAAAATAAAGTCTGATTTTAATTTCCTCCCGCAGATTTTGCAGATCAAATAGATTTTTTTAATCTCCTAAATCTGCAAAATCTGCGGGAGTTTTTTGTATTTTTAAAATCTATTAAAACTCCAACTTTTAAATTAAAAACATGAAATATAACAGATGCGGGAAAAGCGGTTTATTGCTTCCTGAAATTTCTTTAGGATTATGGCATAACTTCGGTTCGGTTGATAATTTCGAAAATGCCGAAAGTATTGCCATTGAGGCTTTTGATAAAGGAATTACCCATTTTGATTTAGCAAATAATTACGGACCAGTTCCAGGTTCTGCCGAGGAAAACTTTGGTAAAATCTTATGGCATAATTTTCAAGGAAATCTTCGTGATGAAATCGTGATTTCTACAAAAGCGGGTTATACCATGTGGAAAGGACCTTATGGAGATTGGGGCTCGAGAAAATATTTGTTGTCAAGTTTAGACCAAAGTTTGAAACGAATGAGCATTGATTATGTCGATATTTTTTATTCGCACCGCCCAGATCCAGAAACTCCGATTGAAGAAACAATGATGGCTTTGGATCACGCTGTTAGAAGCGGAAAAGCTTTGTATGTTGGAATCAGTAATTATTCTGCAGAACAAACAAGAGTTGCGGTCGATGTTTTGAAACAATTGGGAACACCGTGTTTAATTCATCAAGCAAAATACTCAATGCTGGAACGTTGGGTTGAAAATGGTTTGTTGGATGTTTTAGAAGAAAAAGGAGTTGGCTGTATTGCGTTTTCGCCTTTGGCTCAAGGGCTTTTGACAGATAAATATTTAAAAGGAATTCCTGAAAACTCAAGGGCGCATAATCCAAACGGGCATTTGAGAGAAGATGAGGTGACACAGGAAAGAATTCAGAAATTAATTCAGCTGAATGAAATTGCTCAAAATAGAAATCAGTCTTTGGCGCAAATGGCTTTGGCTTGGTTGCAGAAAGACAAACGAATTACATCGGTTTTAATTGGTGCAAGTTCTGTAAAACAATTGTGCAATAATATTGATTGTTTGCAGAATACAGAATTTACGCATGATGAATTAAATGCAATTGAAAAGATATTGGTGTAAAATGTGAAATGATAAAAAAAGGAGAACAATTCGTTCTCCTTTTTTTATTTAATAATCATCGCCAATCCTCCTCCGCTTGCCAATTTATATTTTAGCTTTGTTGTTGAATCAACCGTAATAATTTCTCTCTTATAATCAGTTGCAGCTTTATCAGCGTTTAGACCATCTGAGAAAATCTCGGCTTGGAATTTTTTGCCTTTTTCAAGGAAAGAAAAATCAATTGTAATGTCTTTGGAATCCCAATTGGTTATGGCACCCAAATACCAAGTATTTCCTTTTCTTCTCGCGATAGAAACGAATTTTCCAACTTCACCATCAAGAGCAGAAGTTTCATCAAAAGTCGTTGGAACTTTAGCGATAAAATCGGTGCTTTCTTGTTCCTTCATAAAAGCGGTCGGACTGTCGGCCATCATCTGCAAAGGCGCTTCAAAAATCGTGTACAATGCCAATTGATGACATCTTGTTCCCTGACTCATTGGAGTAGAATGACTTGGTTTGAATTCACTTTTTGTAGCATTTCGCATAGCGCCTGGCGTATAATCCATTGGCCCAGCCATCATTCTAATAAATGGAATTGTTACATCGTAAAGCGGAACATCATCATTTGGTGTCCATTTATTGTTTTCTAAACCTTTTACACCTTCAAAGTTTAAAATATTTGGATACGTTCTCTGAATTCCAGTTGGTTTGTACATGCCGTGAAAATCGATAATCAATTTATGATTGGCTGCTTTTTGTGCAATATCATAAACTGAATTCACCATTTTGGCATCGTCACGGTCTATGAAATCTACTTTAAAACCTTTCACGCCCAATTTCGCATAATTACTGAAAACGCCATCAATATTGTCATGCAAAGCCATCCAAGAAGCCCACAAAATAATACCGACGTTTCTTTCTTTCGCGTAAGCGATTAAAGCCTCCAGATCCACATTCGGATTATGTTTCATGATATCGGTTTCAATACTCCAGCCTTCATCCAAAACCACATATTCGACTTTGTTTTTTGATGCAAAATCAATATAGTATTTATAAGTCTGCGTATTAATTCCGGCTTTAAAATCTACGTTGTAAATATTCCAATCGTTCCACCAATCCCAAGCCACTTTTCCGGGTTTTATCCACGAAATATCTTTTATTCTAGAAGGTTCTGCCAATTTCTGAACCATATCGTTATTGGCTAAATCGGAATCATCTTCAGAAATTACAATAGCTCGCCACGGAAAGGTTCTCGTTCCTTTGGTTTTAACCAAATAATCGGCTCTTTCGGTAATGAGTTTGTTGAGGTAGTTAAATCCGCCGTTGGTTTCTTGAGTTGGATATTTAGAAAAACGAGATTCAAAACCTGTTTTGTTTTTATTATTAGTTACAAATAATCCAGCATAATCTTCGAGATCAGCTTCTAAGAAAACGGCTTTTTTATGGTTTTTATAATCAATTAAAAATGGAAGAAATGCCAAAGTATCTTTAGAAAACTCACTGACTTTTTTGTTTTCATAATGCGACTCAAACGAAGAAATAAACTGATCTTTCGGATTTCTCAAATCACGTACATAAGGCATCAAAGTATTGTAATCTTTGTCGAAATTTAAAACTACTTCTTCATCTTTAACCGTAATCTCCTTTTTCTTTTTTGTGATGAAACGATACGCTGCGCCATCATCAAAAACACGAAATTCAATACTGAAATCATTTTTAAAATTTAGAATCAGTTTGTTGTATTGATTTTTAACGGTTTTCTTTTTGTATAAAGGCGTTTCAAAAGAAGTATTTACGCTTTCTTTTTTCGAATTTAAAACAACAGGATTTTTTCCTAAAACCTCATTTTGATCTAAAGTCATCGACATTTCAGATGGAGCCAAAATCAAATCTTTTTCATGCGAGATTGTCCAGCTGATTTTGTCATTCACAGCAATTTTAACTTCGATTTTTCCGTCGGGAGATTTGAGAACAAAGTCTTGTTTCTTTTGAGAAAAAGAGGTGTTCAGAAATAAAAAACAAAAAAGAATGAATATATTTTTCATCGGGATATTTTTTTAAACCATATAAGTTATATAAGTTCAGTTTAGTCAAACTTTTAAATGAACTTATATAACTTATATGGTGGAAAATTAACTTTACTTTTTCTTTAATTCTGAATTGTATTTTTTCACAATTTCTAATGTTGATTTGTCTCCATTAAAAACTGAATTTAAACCTTGCGGTTCTTGCGGAGGATCTGTTGTAAAAGGTTCTCCTGGATTCCATTTTCCGTCCGGATGAATTGCTTTTCCTTCACCACCATATCCCCAGAAATTGGCAGCTTGCAATGGACCGCCACTTTTAACGCTTTCTGCAACTCTTCCAAAAATATAACTGTAAAATTTATCTCTGTAAACAGAAGAAGATCCAGCATTCAGATTTTCGTTTTCTCTCGGAAGACCAAATTCTTCAATAATTATAGGCCTTTTCAGATTGTTGGCAACTTTTATATGATCATCAATATATTTTCCGGCGTTTTCAACTGTTTTTGGAAATGTCGCTTCAGCATTATCAGCTTTAAACCAATTCCAGTTTTTTGGCCAAATATGCATCGTCAAATAATCGATATTCGGATTTTGATGTGTTCTTTCGAAGATTTCCATGCTGTCATTCGAACTATTTTTTCCTTCAGAACCTGTAGAAACCAAATGGTTTTTGTCTAAACTGTCAATCAAATCCACAATATTATTCAGCCATTTAGTGAATTTTGCTTCATTTTCTACCGTAAAAAGTCTAGGTTCGTTTCCAACTTGCCATGACATAATCGTATTGTCTTCGTTATATTTCTTTTTAGAATACGCATTTGTTCTTCCAATAATAAACTTCACATGATTGTTTAAAGCCTCCATACAAGACTCACAGCTGTGAAATTGTTCTGTATAAGACATAAACTGTGGCCAAGTATTCGGCGGAATATTCGGAACCGGAACTGGACCTTTGCCATTCCATTCTAAATATTGCGACATTCCGCCAGACCATTCCCAGTTATTAGTCAGATATAAAACGGCATACATACCGCGTTTGCTCATTTCGCTAATTAGAAAATCCAATCCGTCCAATAAATCTTCGTCGTATTTTCCTTGTTCATATTGCAATGCCGGACGAACTGTAAAATCGTATTTCCCGCCATCAGCGCCAACTAAAACCCGTAAATTATCGATTCCATTTTTCTTCATTAAATCCAACTCGCGTAAAAGCCTTTTACGATCGCCTATTTTTTTAGAAGCGAGCATGCTTCCGTACCAATAATTGGTTCCAATGTAAGCGTACGGTTTATCACCTTTGTAAAATTCATTTCCTTTTACCGTAATTTTTTCCTGTGCCTGACAAGTAATTGCAGTAAAAATCAAGGCTACTGAAAGGGTTTTAAAAAATCTTTTTTTCATAATTTATATTTTAAGGAGCTAATCCCGCTATCCGCTGTATCTTTTATGGTGAACCCCACCATAAAAGGATGTCGCTTCTATCGGGGCTAGGGCTTTACGTTCTTCAAGACGTTTTGATTTTTATCTGAAACCTTAGTTTTCAATTCGATGGATAAGCTCCAGACAAGCGCGACTATTATGATAGGGACATTTCCAGAATCCAGCTTTATCTTTTTTCATTGTGTAATAATCGTCATAAACGCCCCAAAACCATTCTCCGTTTTTGTGGTCGATCATGTGTTTTTTTATGAATTTCCAGATTTTGTAAACAATATCCAGATATTCTTCTTTTTCAGTTAATTGATAAGCGTTGTAAAAACCAATTAAGGCTTCGGCTTGTGGCCACCAATGTTTTTCGGCTATAAGCTCATCTTTTTCTGGATCAAATTCGTACCATAAACCACCGTCTGAATCTAAACCTTCTTTGGTTACTTCGGCAATCTGAATAGCATGTTTTTTATAGTTGGCAATCAAAATTTTATTTTCTGAAATTTCAGCACATTGCTGCAAAAGCCAAGCTGCTTCAATATCATGTCCGAATGAAATGACATCTGGCTTTTCGTTCCAGTTTTCGTCAAAAAACAAACGCAAATGACCTGTTTTCGTATTGATGAAATATTTTTCGATTGTCTCTAATAATTCGATTATTGTAGCAAGTAGTTTTTCATCTTTCCAGACTTTATATAAATTCGTATAACCTTCAATAATGTGAAGATGCGTATTCATGGTTTTCTTTTCGTTGGCATCTTTTTCGCTCAAACGCAAATCTTCAATGGGTTGCCAATCTCTTGTGAAAGCTTCAAAATAACCTTTGTTTATAGGATCGTAACTATGTTCCTCAATTTTCAGGTATAGTTTCTTAGCAATTTCTAAAGCTCTTTCTTCATTTGAAATCGAATAATATTCAGACAATCCGTAAATCGCAAAGGCTAAAGCATAAATCTGATTTTTGGTGTCTTTTGGAGTTTTATCCTCATTTATGCTCCAAAAAAGACCTCCAAATTCATTGTCATAAAAATAAGCTGTAAGAAATTCAAATGCTCTTTCTGCCAGTTTTTTGTGGTTTTCGTTGTTTGTGGTTTTGTAACTGGCTGAAAACGTCCAAAGAATTCGGGCATTTAAAACCGAACCTTTTTCTGCATTGGCAATCAGATGATCGTTAAAATCAATTTGCCCCACAAAACCGCCGTTTTTCTCATCTACCGTTCGTTTTGACCAGTAGTTGAGAATAGAATCTAGTTCTGCAGTTAACTCTGATTTTAAAAGCTTTAATTGTAATGACACGATATTTTAAATTGCGTTATTTTTTTCAATTTGATTAATGATAGTCTGTACAGATCCCGAAGAAATAAAAGTGTCTGCAGGAGTATTGATTACGTAATCGACCAATTTGTCTACGGTTGAAACGGCTACGTGCATTCTAGTATCTGATGAAGCATAATAAATGTAAACAGTTCCGTCTTCGTCTTCAATCCATCCGTTAGAGAATAAAACATTCGAAACGTCTCCAACTCTTTCAATTCCTTCTGGCCCCATAAAATGCCCAGCCGGAACGTGTGTTACTTTCGAAATATCATTCAAATCAGTCATAAACATATACAAAGTATAACGTAACCCAGCAGCGGTGTTGCGAACTCCATGTGCTAGATGCAACCAACCTTTTGAAGTTTTAATTGGCGCTGGACCCAAACCATTTTTCAATTCGTAAATGGTATGATATTGTTTGCCAAAAATGATTTTTTCATCTTTCACAACTGGATTTTTCATGTCTTCAACATAACCTAAACCAATTCCGCCTCCAGAACCAACATCGATAAAACCATCTTGCGGGCGTGTGTATAAAGCATATTTTCCGTTTACGAACTTTGGGTGTAATACCACATTTCGCTGTTGTCCTGTATTCGAGATTAGATCTGGAAGTCTTTCCCAGTTTATTAAATCTTTAGAACGTACAATTCCTGCATTGGCTACAGCCGAACTAGTATCTCCTTTTGGAGCTTTTGGATCTTTTCTTTCGGTGCAGAAAATTCCGTAAACATAACCATCTTCGTGATTGATCAGACGCATGTCATATACGTTTGTATCTGGATCTGCTGTTTGCGGAATCACACAAGGTTTGTCCCAAAATTTGAAATTGTCAATTCCGTTCGGACTTTCGGCAATCGCAAAAAACGATTTTCTGTCGATTCCTTCTACGCGAACAGCTAAAAGGTATTTGCCGTTCCATTTCATTGCTCCCGCGTTAAAAGCAGCATTGATGCCAATTCTTTCCTGTAGAAAAGGATTTGTTTTTTCGTTAAAATCAAAACGCCAGTTTAACGGAGCGTGTGCTGCAGTCACAACAGGGTTTTTATAGCGCTCGTAAATACCATTTCCAGCTGTTTCTACCGGAGAGTTTTTAAGTTCTAAGAGTGCTTTATGTTCATTTTCTAATGCCGATTTTCTTTCTTGAAAGGTCGGCGAAGATGTTATTGTTGTCATATAAATTGATTTCTGTAGATATAAATTTTATTGATTTTGATCTCTTTTTTCGTTTAGATCCTGTTCTATAATTTGTAGTTTTTCTTCTGATAAAGGGTAGAATGCGATAAAAGCTACTGATATTATTGCTGCAATTGCTGGCAGTATGCTTAGCATTAATTGAATTCCGTTTTGAGCTGTTGCTGTTTGTTCAACATTTGCCTGAAAACCAAAATAACCTAAAAGCCATCCTGCTCCTGCGCCGCCAATAGTCCAACCGAATTTTTGTGACATAGATGAAGCTGAAAACACCAATCCTGTTGCTCTTCTGCCTTGTTTCCATTCAGAATAATCGGCGCTGTCGGCATACATTGACCAGATTAATGGGAAAATGCAACCCGCACAAATACTAATTAAAACTTGAAAGCTCATGATTAAGAAAACATCTTCTTTTCCGAATAAATAGAAAATAAGGCTTAAGATTGCCGCTAAAGCCATCGCTCCAAAAAAGGTTTTCTTTTTACCAATTTTATTTGCAATTGGCGTTGCAATGATTACTCCAATAATGTTTGCTGCTTGTCCTAATACCAAATAAATAGAGGTTGGAGTCATGTGAAAATCGGTTCCAAAAAGCGAAAAATCAAAGTTTACAGAACTGCTTACATAATATTTAAAATAATAAACAGCCGCTCCGTCACGAATAGAATTGAATACTAAAGCTCCAATTCCAGCTCCAAGTAGAATCCACCACGGTTTATTTTTCCATAGATCTTTTAAATCCTCTTTTAGATTATTTTGTTCGTCTGCGATTGGTTTGATTCTTTCTTTGGTGAATGCAAAACAAGCCCAGAAAAAGATAGTTGTAATGAATCCGAAAACGGCAATTGTTGCCAACCAGCCCGATTTAGAGTTTAGATTTCCGCCAAAATAATTTACCAAAGGTTCAATTAGCCAAAGTGCCAATAAACTTCCTCCGAAAGCAAAAACCATTCGATAAGATGAAAGTGTGTTTCTTTCTTTTCTATCAGAAGACATAACTCCCAAAAGTGAAGCATAAGGAACATTGATTAAAGAATAAATCATCATCATTAGCGAATACGTCACATAAGCGTAGATGATTTTTCCTTTTTCGTCAAAATCAGGTGTGTAGAAAGTTAAAACTCCAATCACGGCAAAAGGTATGGCAACCCAAAGAAGATAAGGTCTGAATTTTCCCCATTTGCTTTTGGTTCTGTCCGCTAGAATTCCAACAATTGGGTCAAAGCAAGAATCCCAGATTCGAGTAATTAAAAACATGGTTCCCACTACGGCAGGCGCTAATCCGAAAACATCGGTGTAGAAAAAGAGAAGATACATGCTGAAAATTTTCCAAAACATAGATGAAGCAGCGTCTCCAAGACCGTAACCGATTTTTTCTTTTAAACTAATTTTGTCGTGCATTGGTTATTTTTTAAGATTGTGATTTATTTTGGGGCAGTTATTTTAATTTTTTCTGAATGTCTTTTTCAAATATAGTTCTATCTAGGTTATAAAAATCGACAAAATCCTTCTCGCTCACTTGTCCTGAAAATGGGGCATAATAATGCATTTTTTGCTCTTTTTCCTGCCATCCGTGGTTTCTCCATAATAAGACATAAGAAATCTTATAATCTCCAATGGCTTTTAATAAAGTTCCTGTCCACCATTTTGGATCTGGGACAGCTTCATAACCTGCTTCGGCCAATGCCATTGGTTTATTTTTCAGTTTGCAGATTTCATTTAAGATTTTAAATTGTTTTTGAACTTCGTTAATGAATTTTTCGCCATTTGGATCATCATTATTTTGGTAAGTGTCAAAACTTAAAATGTCGGCATAATTATCTCCAGGATAATTGGCCAAGAAATCGGCTTCACTGCCAAAACTTCCTGTATTGTATACATAAATCAAGTTGTGAACGCCTTTTTTCTGAAGGTAATCGAATGTGAATTTCCAAGCTGTTTTAAATTCTTCTGGCGTGCAATTTCCTTTTCCCCACCAAAACCATCCGCCAGTAAGCTCATGAAATGGTCTAAAAAGTATCGGAATGTTTTTTCCGTTTTTGTCTTTTAATGACAAGAAGAAAGTCGCAGCTTTATCTAACCAAGAAGTATATTTTTTATGATTTTCTGCGCCTGGTAAAATTGTTTTTAAAGAATTCGGAACATTATTCCAAGCATCTTTTCCAGTTGCAGGATTATCAAAATGCCAGCTTATGGTTGAAATTCCGCCTCTGGCATTTGCCTCTATAATATATTGTTTCATTTTAGCGAAAGGAACACCGTCAATATTGTTTGGTTTATCATTTTCTAAACCTGCAATATCCCAGCCGTAAACAGCTGGATAATCGCCAGCTACATCTTTTACATCGCTTCTACCATCTTCATATTTCCATTTTACGCCGTAAGCCAGATCATCTTGGTGTCCAAATAGAAAACCTTTTTGTGATAATGTATTTAGGTTTTTATAAAGAGTTTTGGTTTCTGAAGTAGCTTTTTTATCTGAAAGTGATAAAATTGTATTACTAGGTTGTTTCTGAGATTGGCACGAAGTACCTATTAATAGGCTTGCTATAATGATGATAAAATGGTTTTTCATTGTCGGATTGTTAGTTGTTTATGGAGCTAAATGCTAAAGATACAATGCTTTATGGTTTTGAAATGTATTGAATGATTTACTCGAAAATTCTTTACCGATTTACCTCTAAAATTATTAAAACTATAAAAAGTTATTTAATAAAAAATGATTAATGTTTATTATTAAACCTCTTTTTAAAGAAATGATAATTTATTTTTTCAAAGATAATTGGATGAATATCGTGTAATTAATATTATTTTATCAATTATATATCATATTATTGCAGTCAAAAATTAGAATTATACTTTCCTGAGAAATACTTTTTAATATGAGTAATACGAAAAATTTTTATAGAGAAATTGCTCCGCTTGCGGCAAGTGATAGCTTTTTGGTCTTTGATCGCGTAAAGGACAATTTTGATTTTCCGGTTCATTATCATCCGGAATTTGAAATTAATTTTATTCTAAATGGAAAGGGAGTAAAGCGAGTTGTAGGAGATAATATCGAAGAGATTGACAATGTTGAATTGGTTTTGATTGGTCCGAATTTGTATCATGGATGGGAGTTGAATAAATGCACAAATAAAAAAATACACGAAATTACGATTCAATTTCATAACGATTTATTTCATGAATCTTTGCTTGCAAGACGTATCATGAATCCGATTCGAGATATGTTTAATAGATCGATTCATGGAATTCTTTTTTCAAAAAAAACAGCCGAAGAATTGATGCCAAGGCTTGTAAGGCTTTCTAAGTTGGACGGTATGGATTATTTTTTAGAGATTACATCTTTACTGTATGATCTAGCCAATTCCAGAAATCAGCGTTTGCTTTCGACTTATACGGTAGACTATGACACTTTTGATGATTATGATAAAATGAAATTGGTTTACGAATATGTGCAAAAACATTTTGCTGAAAAAATTACTTTAGAAGATGTGGCAAATGTGGCGAGTATGTCGATAATTTCTTTTAACCGATTCATTAAAAAGAGAACTGGAAAAACTTTTGTTAACTATATCAATGACATTCGTATTGGTTATGCGGCGCGTTGGCTGGTAGAAAAAGATATGAGTGTTTCTGAAGTGGCTTTTAAATCTGGTTTTAATAATATTGCGAACTTCAATCGCAGTTTTAAAGCAACAAAAAATTGTACTCCAAGTCAATATCGTGAAGAGTTTTCTGGTTTAAAACGAATTTTATAGTGATACTTTTTTATCACAAGTAAATATTATTTTTAACGAAAACGTTTGATTTTTAAGATTTCATTGGTTTTTATGCATCGTTTGTGTTCTTGAGAGAGATGTGATTGCGAATAATTTAAAATTTATACACTTTTATTTTTATATGTGTTTTTTTAAAGGCTTATAGTAAAAATATTATCATTAAATGATATAATACTATCGATTTGATAATCCTCTCTGTTATAGATTTGTTAAATAATTTAAAAGTAAAAATTACCCAGGCATTTACTTTTGGATTATGCAATAAACAAATTTAACTAACCAAACACTTATTATGAAAAAACTAATGACTAGCTTCATTCATTGGAGGGCTGACCACAAAGCCGTTCCTTTGATATTATTTTTGTTACTGACTAGTAATTTTATTACGGCTCAGGTAAAGGTTTCGGGAACTGTATCTGATGAAAAGGGGTTATCTATACCAGGCGCCAATATCATAGTTACAGCGACAAAGAAGACGGTTTCCACAGATTTCGATGGAAAATATTCTATCGAAGCACCTGCAAACTCTACTATTTCTGTTTCATTTATTGGATATGTTGCGCAAACTATCAATGTTAAAAATGGCGGAACAGTAAACGTTATTTTAAAACTTAGCGCCGAAGATCTTCGTGAAGTTTTGGTAAACGTAGGATATAGAAGTGTAAAGAAAAAAGACTTAACAGGAGCTATTTCTACTGTTAGTTCTAAGGATATTGCAGACTCTCCACAAGTATCTGTAGATCAATTATTGCAAGGACGTGCTGCTGGGGTAACAGTTACGAACAACTCAGGACAGCCAGGAAGTAGTGTATCGGTTAAAATTCGTGGAACTACTTCAATCTCTGGAACCAATGAGCCATTGTATATTGTAGACGGTATTCCGATTTCTGGAGATGCTGCCAATACGGCAACTGGAGGTTCAATTGTTACAGGTTATTTAGGATCCAATACAGGAAACGTAACTTCGAGCCCTATAGCTTTTTTAAATCCGAATGATATCGAAACAATGGATATTTTGAAAGATGCTTCTGCAACTGCTATCTATGGTTCTAGAGCGTCGAATGGAGTTGTTATTATTACTACAAAAAGAGGTAAGAAAGGAACAGGAAAAATCACTTTTGATTCTTATTTCTCTATTCAAAATGTAACTCGTTTGTTAGATACTATGACTTTGAGTCAATATGCTGCACAGCAAAATGCTTTGGCAGGTGTTTACGGTGTAACGCCGAGAGATGAATTTGCTGTTCCGTCTGTTCTGGGTAAAGGAACAAATTGGCAGGATGAGATTTATAAAACGGCTATAATGAATAATTATCAGGTTTCGTTTTCTGGTGCTAAAGAAGGTACTAACTACTATATTTCTGGAGGTTACACTAATCAAGAAGGTATTGTAATTGGTTCTGCTTTTAAAAGATATAATTTTAAAACAAACGTTGATAGTAAAATAAAAGATTGGTTAACTGTTGGGGTGTCTGTTGGTGCGGGAATAACAAATGAAGATATTACAATAAATGGTGCTAGTAATGGTATTATCAGTACTTCTATTTTGTCTACTCCAGATGTTGCGGTAAAAGATACTAATGGTAATTACTCTGGTCCGCCAGCAGATGGATCAATTGGGGTTTGGATCAATCCTGTAGCTTCAGCTTTGATGAATACCAATAAATTGATCAAGAAGAATTTCTTAGGAAATTTTTATGCTAGCTTTAGAATTGCAAAAGGATTAGAGTATCGTTTTGATTTTGGTGGCTCTACAAATGTGGATAATTTCGAAGGTTTTCAGCCTACTTATAAATGGGGTTCAGCGGTGAGAGAAACCAATATGCTAACAGAGAGAGCAAACAATTGGTATCAGCTTAATGTTAAAAACGTTTTAACTTATAAGGCCGATGTAGGAAATCATCATTTTAATGTTTTAGCAGGTCAAGAGGCAAATGATAATCATTGGTTTGGTAATTCGCAATCTGTTTCTGGCTTATTAAGTAATGATATTCATTCTATTAGTTTAGGAGATCCTGATTCGGTTATTGCTTCAGAATATAAGGGAAGTTCTGCTTTGTATTCTTTCTTCGGATCTTTTAATTATGATTATGATAATCGATATGGTTTGCAGGCAACCATGAGAGCAGACGGAAGTTCTAATTTTGGTCCAGGTCAAAAATGGGGTTACTTTCCTTCAGTTTCTGGATATTGGAAACTTTCGAACGAAAAGTTTATGGAAGGAACGAGAGAATACATTGATAATATCAAGTTCAGAGGTGGATATGGAGAGACTGGAAACCAAAACATTGGCGGTGGCGGTTATATGAGTACTGTTCGCGCAATCAAATCGGCAATGGGGAACTTCTTTACAGTTAATAATATTGCAAATCCTGATTTAACTTGGGAAACTTCTAAACAAACCAACTTAGGGTTAGATTTTACACTTTTCAAATCAAAACTTCAAGCAACATTTGATGTGTACAAAAAAGAATCTGAAGGATTTTTATTCGTATTGCCATTGCCGTACTATGTTACCGGTACAGATGCGTATCAAGGAGGTTTAGGAGCGCCAAGTGTAAATTTAGGAAGCTTAAGAAATCAAGGTTTTGAGATGACTTTAGATTATAATGAGAAATTTGGAAAAGATTTTTCATGGAATTCAAAAGTAATTTTCTCTACAAACAAAAATAAATTGTTGAGCTTACAAGATAATTTTGATTTGACAAAAGATGTATTGCTTAATGATTATACAACAAAAGCGGTAACTAAAACTATAGTGGGTCAGCCAGTTGGTCAGTTTTACGGATATCAGGCAGTTGGTATTATCAGAACCAACGAGCAGTTAGCCAATGCACCAATTCCTTTTACAGGAAACAAAGCGGTAAAAAGCCAGTTGGGAGATGTTGAGTATGTAGATCAAAACAAAGACGGTTTGATTGATGATAAGGACTTAACCTACATTGGTAATCCAGCGCCAAAATTTACTTATGGATTCAATAATACTTTTAAATATAAAAATATTGATCTAGGAGTCTTTTTGCAAGGATCGTACGGCAACAAAGTAATGAACTTGACAAGACGTGCAGGTACTAAAAACCAACGTTTGTATGAAAATCAATTGGCAGAAGCAGCAGATTTTTGGACACCAGAAAATGTTGATGCAAAATATCCAAGACCTGATGGCGGAGACGGACATCCAAATATTGCAATCTCAGATCGTTATGTAGAAGATGGTTCGTATTTAAGAATTCAGCAAGTTACTTTAGGATATAATATGCCTTCAGATGTGCTCTCAAAAGCGAGCATTAGTAAATTAAGATTTTATTTTGGTATTCAAAATCTTTACACATTTACCAAATATACAGGCTATGATCCTGAAATTGGATCATATAACCAAGATCCATTATTATCAGGAATCGATTCAGGGCGTTACCCAACCAATCGTAGTTTCACTTTTGGAATGAATTTAGAATTTTAATTACTACTCTTATGAAAAAATATATCAATATAAAGACCTTAGTTTTATTCTTAATGCTAGGTTTGGCAACTACTTCTTGCAGCGAAGATTTCTTAGATCGCCCTTCTGAAGATAGTTACAGCAGTGATCAGTTTTATAATACCGATGAGCAGGTAGCAAGAACCACTTACGGAATGTATGGCGCAATGTGGGCCCCTTATTATACTAAGAACTTTTACGCATTGTCAGAACTATCATCAGGAAATTGTTTGGCTTATGCCGATGGACCAGAACTTATTCAGTTTAAATTGACTTCTGATAGTCCAATATTGTTAGATCCTTGGAGGGCGTGTTTTGCAATCATAGCGCAGGCTAATAACTTGATTAACAATATTGAAAAAAATGCCACAGCAGATGTAAATAGAGCAGTAATTAAAAACACGATTGCTGAAGCGCATTTCTTTAGATCAATCGCTTATTTCTATTTGGTTCGTTTGTATGGACCAGTGCCTATTATTGAAGATAATTTGGCTTTGGCAAAAAATCCGATGGTAAATACCAATAGAGTTGAAGACGTTTATACCTTCATTGAAAACGATTTAAAATTTGCAGCAGCAAATCTAAAATCGAAAATTAGATCTAGATCTGCTAGCGGAGACAACATTTTTGTAACTCAAGGTTCTGCTGAAGCATTTTTAGCTAAAGTATATTTATATGAAAAAAAATATGCAGATTCTAAAGCAATGGCTGAAAAAGTGATTAACTCAGGTGAATTCGGATTGTTGCCAAATTTTGCAGATTTGTTTTTGACGAGTAAAAATAATAACGAAGAATCTATTTATTCTTGGCAATGGTCTGGTGCTATAAATACTTATGGAGGTGGAAATTTCTCTAATATTCAATACGGTCTAGATATTTTGAATGATAATGCGTCATATGGTGCTACTTATGTGCCAAGTAATGATGTTCAAGATGCTTTTGAAATTGGAGATTTAAGAAGAAAAGAGTCTTTTATGATTTATGGAGATTCTTATCCTAATATTAAAGGAGATGGTGTTGTAGGTTTTGTTATGGATAAAACGAAATATCCAGATGCATTAGCCAATACCGGAGCAGCTGTTAAGAAATATGTTGTCGGGCAAGTGACTAGCGAGACTGGGCCAGCTGATGGATGGGGAGGAATGAGTAACTGTAATTATATTATGCGTTATGCTGATCTTTTATTAATACATGCTGAAGCAACTATGGCTGGTGCTGATGAAACTACTAACGCTGCAGCAAAAGAGTCGTATAATAAAGTGAGACTTAGAGCGGGTCTTGGGGAATTAGGAGCCAATGTTCCTTTGACAAAAACGGCTTTGTTTCATGAGCGTAGGGTTGAATTTGCTTTTGAAGGTGAATTTTGGTTCGATTTAGGAAGACTGCCACGTCAGGAGGCAATTAATATAATTTCTCAGCAAGATAGAGGTTTTGATTCTCAAGGGGTAATACATTATACGCCAACGCCAACTGATTTTATTTATCCAAAACCAGATGTCGAAGTTAGAAAAAATCCAAAATTGAAAGAGGCACCAGTTCCTTACACTTTCAAATAATTTTTTAAAAGTAAATCACTATGAAAAATATAAAAAATAGAATGTTATTGAAGTTGTATTTTTTGGCTTCGATTTCAATTTTGCTGTTTGCTTCCTGTTCAAATGATGATTCATCAGGTGGTTCATCTGGAAAACTTGAAGTAACTGGAATTAGCAGATCTGTTGTTGACGATCCTTTGGTTGAAGGAGATAGAAAAGTAGATGTGCCTACTGATGTTATTAATGCTGGAAATTACTACATCATCAGAGGATCTGGTTTTGCAACGCTAAAATCAATTTCATTTAACGGATTAGAATCTTATTTTAATCCAACATTTGTAACAGACAACGCAATTGTGGTTTTAGTAGATTCAAAAACTCCATACTATAATGAAATGGACGAAATGAAGATCGTAACCAATTCAGGTACATTGAATTATAAAGTGGCTATTAGGCCTCCAAGTCCTAATATTAAAGGGTTTCCTGTCAATCCAAATCCAGGAGATGTTATTACTATTACTGGTGAATATTTCTTGCGTCCTGTCGTTAATTTTGGAGATATTCAAGTTGAGCCAATATCTTCTACATTAACCGAGATTGTGGTTAAAGTTCCTGAAGGAAGTTACTTGAAAAGTTTATCAGTAACAAATGTATCTGGAACAACAGTGGCTCCTCAAGTAATAGGATCTGAAATTTATGACGATGCTTTCACTAATATTTGGGGCTGGCAATCTCTCTGGGATGGAACTAATGAGTTTGACCCGTCTTACGCTAAAGATGTTTATCAAGGGACTAAATGCATTCAATGGAAAGCTGGTGAATGGGATGGATATGTTATTGGTATTAACAATTGGTCTTATCATGATACAGATAAATTTAAAGCGGTAAGATTTTGGCTTAAAGGTGAAAAAGCAGGAAAAGTAAAGTTTTTTGCTAATGGAGATGCTGAGAAAAATATTATGATAGTTGACGTAAGAACTTCTTGGACTTATGTTGAGGTGCCATATAGTTCACTCGGTAATCCTACTGAATTATCTCAAATTGGATATCAAGAATTTGGCGGTTTTGGCGGAAATGTGATCTATCTAGATGATATCGGATTGGTACTAAAATAATTGTTAGGATTCAAAAAATAGATTTCGACAAAAGTTCAATCTATTAATCTGAATCCATAATTAAAAAACTAAAAGAGAATTTATGAAAAATATATATAATAAAGTAAAACATATTGCTCTGAGTGTCTTTTTGGTTGTTGCGGCTTCTTCCTGCGATAACGAAATTGAAGATATTGGAGGAGCACAGCAAAATTACAATACAGCATATGGCTTAATTCAGGCAAATAGTAATTTAACTACGTTTACAAAAGCAATAAAATTAGCTGGTTTAGAATCAACATTAAATACAGCTGATAATTACACGTATTTTGTTCCAAACGATGCTGCTTTCGATGCTTATTTGGTAGCTAATGGTTATGTAAATGATCTAGGATATCCAGATATAACGCTAGTTTCTGTTGATGATTTAAAACAACTTGTTTTAAGTCATGTTATTAAAGGTGTCAAAAAAAGAGTGGGCAAACTTGAAGGTATTGAAGCTGATTATTTAGAAACAGGCGATTATGTTACAATGGCAAATGCGGTAAATGCAGATTTATATTTACTAAGCATTAATGTAACCAATGGTGTTTTAAAAGTGAATGGATCTGATAAAGAAGCGCCAGGATTAGATTATTACGGAACAAATGGTTTTGTGAATGTTTTAAGCAATGTGATTGAATTGACTCCGCCAGCTCCAGTAATTACTGGGTTATCGCAAGTTTTAGCTTCTGCGGGAGACGTCATAACAATTACAGGACAAAATTTTGTAAAAGTTAAAAGTGTAAAGTTCGGATCTACTGAAGCAACATTTACTGCGGTTTCTAAAACAGAAATAAAAGCAACAGTTCCAGCAGATTTTGATTCATACGCTCTTATCGTTGTAGAAACTGAATTTGGGGTATCTGCTCCAAGCGGAATAGGACTTAAATATTTATTATACGAAGACTCATTGAAAGGATGGGGCTGGGGCTGGGGAGGAGACATTACCTGGGATAGCACAGAAAAAGTTAGCAGAGGTACAAATGCAATCAAAAAAGTTGCAGAAGCTTGGAGCGGACTTTTCATGCACTCAGATTTGCTTCTAAAAGCTGCAGATTATCAATTCGTTAAAATGTCTGTATTTCCAACAGAAAGCACTAAAATTATGGTTACCATAAATAGTGACACGGGTGATTCTGCTAAAGGTACTACAGTTACTTTAGTGCCAGGGCAATGGAATAATATTTCAATTCCTATTTCAGCTTTGCATCCTGAACTTTTAACTGATGGAAATTTTGATAGTGTGTTTATTCAAGAATTTTCTGGAGGAACAATTACTCCATCTAGTATCCTTTATATAGACGATATCGGATTTTTATAAAAAATAATATGTTGTGAGTTAGTTTGAGATATTCCCTAATTGAGAAATTAGGGAATATCTTTTTATAGATCTTTTTTAAATGTATAAAGAATGAAAAAAATAATTTTAGGATTCCTTCTAAGTATTTCGAGTTTTGTTTTCAGTCAGGGCAATACACATAAACAGCAGGGCGGAAAATTTGAAGGATTGGCAATGACGCCTCCAATGGGCTGGAATTCATGGAATACTTTTGCGACCAATATTGATGAAAAATTAGTAAAAGAAACTGCCGATATTATGGTTTCTTCGGGGTTAGCTGCTGCTGGTTACAATTATATTGTTTTAGATGATGGCTGGATGACGCACGAACGTGATGAAAATGGCGATTTAGTGCCTGATCCTGAGAAGTTTCCAAGCGGAATGAAAGCGCTTATCGATTATGTGCATAATAAAGGTTTGAAATTCGGTTTGTATAATTGTGCTGGTACAAAAACCTGTGCCGGTTATCCAGGAACAAGAGGGTATGAATATCAAGATGCAAGATTTTATGCTAAACTTGGAATAGATTTTTTAAAATACGATTGGTGTAATACAGAAGGAATCACGGCAAAAGAAGCTTACACCACAATGAGCAATGCATTGAAAACTGCTGGAAGACCAATTGTTTTTAGTCTTTGCGAATGGGGAGACAATCAGCCGTGGGAATGGGGGAAACCAATTGGCAATCTTTGGAGAATATCGGGAGATATCTATCCATGTTTTGACTGCGAATTTAAACATCCAGAAAATTGGTCTTCTTGGGGATTCATGAAAATTGCCGATATGAGAAAAGATATTCGTAAATACTCTGGTTCAGATCATTGGAATGATTTTGATATGATGGAAGTTGGAAATGAGATGAACGATACCGAAGACAAAACCCATTTTGCAATGTGGTGCATGCTTTCGTCGCCTCTTTTTACTGGAAATGATTACAGAAAAATGTCAAAAGAGACTTTGGCAATTTTAACGAATAAAGAACTTTTAGCTGTTAATCAAGATAAACTTGGAATCCAAGGATTTAAATATGCTATTTTAGATGGTGTAGAAGTTTGGGTAAAACCACTTTCAGATGGAGCTTGGGCAGTAAGCTTTGTCAACAGAACCGAAACTTCAAAAAAAATCAATTTTGATTGGAAAAAAAACAACATCAAAGATGCTGATTTTGGTTATGAAGCTGATTTTAGCAAAATAATCTTCAAAGTAAAAGATCTTTGGAAAAACAAAGAAATCGGAAATACAAAAAAGGCCTTTATGGCCGAAATAGCTTCGCATGATGTGATTACTTTAAAATTAATTCATTAAAACTAATTGATTATGAAGTTTAGTGAAATTTTAGCGGTTGCTTTTGTATTTGTGTTTTCATTTTCAAATGCTCAAGTAGAAACACATGGAAAGCTTAGTGTTGATGGCACTCAATTGGTAAATAAAAATAAAAAGCCAGTCGTTTTAAGAGGAATGAGTTTTGGATGGCATAGCATGTGGCCAAGGTTTTATAATAAAAAAGCGGTAAGTTGGTTAAGAAAAGATTTTAATTGCAACATTGTTCGTGCTTCACTAGGAGTAGAGCTTGGGGAGTATTCATATATGAAAAATCCAGAATTTTCAAAAGAAAAAATAGAAGCTGTTATTAAGGGAGCAATAAAAGAGGATATTTATGTAATTGTTGATTGGCATACCCATAATATTAATTTGAAAGAAGCTAAAGAATTCTTTGCAGACATATCAAAAAAGTACGGTAGCTATCCTAATATTATATATGAGATATTTAATGAGCCTGATTATGAAACGTGGCCAGAGGTTAAGGCTTATTCTGAAGAGGTAATTAAAGTAATTAGAGAAAATGACCCCGATAATATAATTTTGGTAGGTTCGCCACATTGGGATCAAGATGTAGATCTTCCTGCTTCAGATCCTATTTTAGGATATGATAATATAATGTACACAATGCATTTTTATGCGGCTACCCATGGAAAAGAATTACGAGACAGAACTGATGCTGCAATAAAAAAGGGACTTCCAATCTTTATTTCAGAATCGGCAGGAATGGAGGCTTCTGGTGATGGACCATTAAACTACCAAGCTTGGCAAGAATACATAGATTGGATGGAGGAGAGAAAGTTGAGTTGGATTGTATGGTCAGTTTCTGATAAAGATGAAACCTGTTCCATTTTATATAAATCTGCTAAGTCTGGAGGAAAATGGAAAAATAAAGATCTGAAAGAATCTGGGTTAAAGGCTCGTGAGTATTTTAAAAAATATAATCAATGGACTTATGAAAGATATTTGCCTTCAAATTGGAAGGAGACTGGGTATCGTTTGAAGGACTAAAATCATAAAAAAGATTTTAAAGATTTGTTTTTAATAAAATTTTATAAAAAGGACGTACTGAAAGGTGCGTCTTTTTTTATGCAAATATGTGATGAAATATAATTTCGGTAACCTTTATTAGGTATACAAATAAAAATCTTTTTATCTCTCTTTTTTTGAAAAAACGAGATGAGGTTTATAGTGCAGAATAGTCTTTTGTGTAATGTGTTTTTTGTAAGAATTTATTTGAAGTGAAAAGGTGTGTGGATGTTTGTTTTATATGGGTTTTAAATATTTGTAATTTTTTAATGTTTTTATTTTACCCCTATAAAAAATAGGGGTTGTTGTTTTTTAATTTTATTTTTTATTGAATTATTTCTTGTTTTTGTAGTATTTTTTGCTTTTAACTATATAAAAATGATTGAATAGGTTAAAATTTTGTTATTGAATTTTCAAAAACGTTTATCTATAAATATCAAATAACGATTATTGGTGACTTAATTTTTGTAATCCATAATTCTTCGTCTAAAACGTCAAAAAAGCACTTTTGAATTATTCTACTCATACAAAAGTTAATAAATTCGCTAATGAAAATGATGATGATTTGAAGGGCGCATGAAAGGTTTTAGAAATGACTTATACTATTAAATAGATATATAAAAGATTAACTAACCAGAATCAATTAATAACTAAAAACCAAATTAAAACATGAAAAAAGCATTTCACATTTTAGCCGCGATGTTAACTAGTTCTTTTGCCTTTGCCCAAGAAGAGGAAGCAGCAGCTCCCCCAGCAACCACATGGGGAGGTTCTGCAGATGCGTACTATAAATATGATTTTTCAAAACAAATGAATGGATTAACGAGCTTTACCAACTCACAGAATTCATTCGAATTAGGAATGGCATCGATCGAAGCGGGTCATACTTTTGGAAAAGCTTCTGTTTTTGTAGACTTAGGTTTCGGAAAAAGAGCAGCAGAATTTTCATATAATGAAACACCAGATAAAGATGCGAGCGCAAAATTTATGATTAAACAATTATTTTTCACATACAATTTGACTGATGAATTTAAAGTAGTAGCAGGTAGTTTCGGAACTCATATCGGTTATGAAGTATTAGATGCAGTAGATAACAAAAACTATAGTATGTCTTATGCGTTTTCTTACGGACCATTTTTTAATACGGGGGTTAAAGCGCAATATACTTCTGGTAAATTTACAGCTATGTTAGGATTAACCAACCCAACAGACTTCAAATCGGCTATGGATGCAGGTTCGTATCAAAAAACGTTCATTGGACAAGTAGGATATATTGGAGATACAGGAAGTGCTTATTTGAATTTTACAACAGGAAGTACTAACCCGATACCGGGAAGTACAATTCCAGTTTCAGATGAAAATAAAACACAGTTTGATTTGACAGCATCTAAGACAATTAGTGATAGTTTTGCACTTGGGTTAAATGCGACTTATGCTAAAACAACAAATGATTTTGATAGTAATTTAGATGGAGATTGGTTTTCTTTGGTAGGATATGCTAATTATACTTTCAATCCAGCATTGCTTTTGGCTTACAGAATAGAATATTTTGATGCTAAAGATGCAGCTCCAAGTTTAGGAACTTTAGCAGGATCAAATGTATTTGCTAACACAATTTCTTTAAACTACAAAGTTGGAAAACTTACTATAATTCCTGAGCTAAGATACGATGCGGCTTCTGAAGATATATTTTTAGATAAAAATGCATTGCCAACAGGAGGAAGCTTCTATGGTTTAATTGCAACAACATACTCTTTCTAGAGATAAAGATTGATATTTTTTTTTTTTTTGGAGCTGTCGAAACATATTAATGTTTTGGCAGCTTTTTTACTTTATGTAATTATGAATTATCAGTATATGGTGCAAATATGTTTGTACATTTTTTATTAATAGGATTGTAGAGAAGTACAAGAGTGCCTCTTTTTATATATGCAGGGTTATTAGCTGTCAATTATTAATTGGGTGGTGATTAATTTTAATTGTATTCGGGATACGCTTTAAATAAAAAAAACGCATTTCTAAATTATCTAGAAATGCGTTTTATATTTTGAAATAGATCTTTATTTATTGGACTTGCTTTTTATAAATCGAATAAATAGCATCAATTGTTTTTCTGTCTAAAACTGAAGTTGCGTCGGTTTGAATATAATGCAGTTTAAATGCTTGAATTGCTGCGGTTAGATTTTTTGTGTTGTAACCAATAATTCTTAAAGCAGGTTCAATTTTAAAATCAAACGGAGCAGGTTCTAAGACTTCGTCTGGCCAGATTCCAAATCCTTTTTCTGCTAGGGTTTTCCATGGAAATAAGGCGCTTGGATCTTGTTTTCTTCCAGGGGCAATATCTGCGTGACCTAAAAAGTTTTGTGTCGGAATATTGTAATCCTTTTTTAATTTGGTCAACAAAGCGACTAAACTGCTAATTTGAGCTTCCGTAAAAGGCTTAAATCCGTTATTGTCTAACTCAATTCCGATAGAACAAGAGTTTAAATCTGTTGTTTTTCCCCAAGTAGAATTTCCAGCATGCCAAGCTCTTAAATAATCATTCAGCATTTGTACTACTTTTCCATTTTCAGAAATGATGTAGTGAGCACTTACCTGAGTCTTGGTTTTTGTAAAAGTATTGATTGTCTGCTGAAGAGAATCTTGAGCTGTATGGTGAATAATAACAAAACTTGGTTTTCTTAAATTGAAATTTACAGTACCAATCCATTCTGTATTAATTCCGTTTTGTAAATAAGTCGAATTTGTTTTAGATAAAGTATCTTTTACAATTCTCAGCTGCTGCGCATACGAAGTGTCAATAACAACAGGTGAAACTGCCGGAATTGGTTTGGCTTCTTTACTTGTAATCTGGTTTTCCAAATTTTTTAGCTGCTGATCATAAGCTTTTTCAGTATTCTTGTACGGATTTGTAGAACAAGCACTGACAATGACAGCTAAAATCAGATAACAAAAATGTTTTTTTGTCATAATTCGTTGTTTTATAAGTTAATAACGATTATTCTGATATTTTCGTATCTGGGGTCTCTTTTACTTCTTTTGAATCTTCTTTAGAATCTTTCTCTTTTTTCTTTTTTGATTTGGTCTTTTTTACTTCTTTTAAAGTATCCATAAAAGTTTTATACTTTTCAACTTGATCAGGATTTAAAAAAGCAGTAATTTTTTTGTCAGTACTTTCGCGCAAAGCTTTTATTTGTTCAATTTTTTGATCTTGACTGCTGCTTTCGTTTTTTAATAAAATCCCTTGTTCTCTTACGCTATCTGCCAAAACATTTGCTATTGCAATTGCTTGTAATTCATCTAGATTTACCTGCGGTTTCATTTGTTCAACAATATATGCTGCAGTTTCCTCAGGTGGAGTTTCCTTAGGTTTGCTTTGTGAGCCCTGTTGCTGTCCTGCCATCATGCTTCTGTCCATGCCCATTCCGCCTCCTCTTCCGTAACCATTGCCATAACCGTTACCGTAGCCATTATTGTATCCTCCATATTGAGCAGAAACAGTAAAGGTGAATAAGCCAAAAACTAAAATAAATAAAGTTTGAAAAGGTTTCATAAAAGTATTTTTATCTGTGATTAACAATAGTTCAGCGTAAATTTAAGCAGGTTCCCCGTATAAATCAAATTCTGTTGCTTCAATTATCTTGATATTAACAAATTCTCCTGTTTTTACATAATGTTTAGAAGCATCAATTAGAACTTCGTTGTCAACATCTGGACTGTCAAATTCTGTACGTCCAACAAAGTGAGCGCCTTCTTTTCTGTCAATGATGCATTTATATACTTTACCTACTTTTTCTTGATTCAAATCCCAAGAAATTTGAGATTGCAATTCCATAATTTCGTTTGCTCTAGCTTGTTTTACATCATCTGGAACGTCATCTTCCAATAAATAAGCATGAGTATTTTCTTCATGAGAATAGGCAAAACATCCCATTCTGTCAAATTTCATTTCCTGAACAAAATCTTTCAAAATTTCAAAATCTTCTTGAGTTTCGCCAGGATAACCAACAATAAGAGTAGTTCTAATTGCCATTCCAGGAACTGCAGCGCGGAAATCTTTTAATAATTGAGTTGTTTTTGCCTGAGTTGTTCCGCGACGCATTGATTTTAAAATCGAATCAGAAATATGCTGTAGCGGAATATCTATATAATTACAGATTTTAGGTTCGCGTTTCATTACTTCCAAAACATCCATAGGGAAACCAGTAGGGAAGGCATAGTGTAAACGAATCCACTCAATTCCTTCTACTTTTACTAAAGCTTCTAGTAATTCTGCAAGATTTCTTTTTTTATAAAGATCAAGACCGTAATAAGTTAAGTCTTGAGCAATTAAGATTAATTCTTTAACCCCATTTTTAGCTAAACCTTCTGCTTCTTTAACCAATTTTTCAATTGGCTGAGAAACATGCGAACCTCTCATTAATGGAATTGCACAAAAACTACAAGGTCTGTCGCATCCTTCTGCAATTTTCAAATACGCATAATTTTTTGGAGTTGTAGTTAAACGTTCTCCAAGTAATTCGTGTTTGTAGTCGGCTCCAAGAGCTTTTAATAGCTGAGGTAATTCTGTAGTTCCGAAATATTGGTCAACGTTTGGAATTTCTTTTTCTAAATCTGGTCTGTAACGTTCAGACAAACATCCTGTAACAAAAACTTTATCAACAAGACCTTTATCTTTTTTATCTGCATATTCCAAAATCATATTTACAGATTCTGCTTTTGCATTATCAATAAATCCGCAAGTATTAATTACAATAATGTTTCCTTCTTTTTCTGCAGGAGCTTCATGTTCAACCTCTTTTCCATTTGCGCGAAGCTGTCCCATTAGGACTTCGCTATCATAAACATTTTTTGAACACCCAAGAGTGATTACGTTAATTTTGTTCTTTTTTAAAGACTTGGTTCTCATACTTTTATAAATTGGAGTGCAAAATTACACTTTTTTTATTCAAACCACACTAGTTTGCAGTTTGTTTTAGCTGTTTTTTATGAAGTTAACAGGTTTGGTTACTTGTGCTTTTTGAGTTGAATTTAAAACAAGTGCTTTTTTGAAAGAGTAAAAAAAATCCGCCAAGGAAAAACCTGACGGAAATTTCAATCATCTATTTTGATTTTTAATTACAATTCAAATAATAAAGTCATAGTGACGTTGTTTAATTTCGAAGTAATGTTAGCTTCGTCAGTGAATCCTCTTGTAAAGAAACCTTGATTTGAATCTCTTTCTAAATAAGAGTAAGCCAAGTCTAATTTTGTAGATCCAAAATTATAACCTAAACCAGCAGAATAACTGTTTAATTCTCCAACTGTAATTCCATTTTTATAAGGGCTTCCTTCATAACGGTATCCGCCTCTTAAGCTTAATTGTTTGACTTTGTATTCAGCACCAATACGTAACTCTCCAGCACTCGTTAGGCTATTGTTTATCTCATTGTTAATGCCACCAAAGCCCGCATTGCTTGGTTTGAATTTAGCGTTTCCGTAATTTCTTATTCCGTAATCAATACTTAATAATCCTGATTTTCCAAAAATATAGGCAGCACTAAAAGTCCATCTATCAGGTGTTTGTAAAGTATAAGATTCATATACGTTTACTACATTAGGAGCTACATTAGCATTGACAATTGGTCCGCCTGCAGCTTGTCTCGTTGTGTATAGACTTTGTGAAAGCTCATCGTACAATTCATACCAAGTGTTAGATTCGTATGCTACACCCAGTCTAAAATTGTCAGTTACTTTTCCGATTGCTCCAAGTTGGAAAGAAAAACCATTTCCATAAGTATATAAATCATTATTGAATCTTATGCTTGATATTGTTTCGTTTGATGTGAGCACACCATTGTTGGTTTCGTAAAAACTTGTTGATCTCCTATAATCTGTGACATGAACATTTAAATTTGCTCCTAAATATAGTCGATCTTTATAAGATGTGGCGATATTGAAGCTTACTTTACTATTATAGCCTCTTGAGTAAATATCGTTAGTTTGGTAATAGTTTGTATTTTGGCCTTTTGGGACATTTGTTGAATAAGTGCTATTAGGATTATTAACATCATCAATATTCATAATATATCCTTGATATCCTAATAAAGCTTGTTGAGCTGAAAAACCACTTAGGTTTGGATATTGTGCATTTGGGAAATTAGACCCTAGATGCTGATATAAGTCGGTTATAGTTTCGTTGGGTAGAGTATTGACAAGTTGATGTGGAACTGGTGCTCCTCCATTGCTGTAATTTGCATAATCTAAAAAATACGCGTCAACCGAATGGTTAAGGTTTGTTCCTGCAGAAAAAACTTCATTGTTGAAATTGTTGGTATTCTCATAAGTTGCCCCAATTGAAATTTTATTCCAACCTATATTAGGGTTATGGTTTTTAAATACAAAAACACCTCCAGCTTGATTTAAGATAAAGGAGTTTTCTTTGTCTGAAGTCTGAGTGCCGAAATAATTAGAATTGTTTTTGATATTTTGATTGCTAAAAGATATTCCAACTTGATTGCTATTGAAGATTGCAGATCCAGCTGGGTTAACGCTTAAAGCGGAGATGTCTCCACCTACAGCTCCAAAGGCGCCGCTCATGGCTCTATAACGTGCAGTTCCAGTAAGATTTTCTTGAGAATAACGTAAGGCATCTGAAACCTCTTGTGAATATGACGCGCTGACAGTTAGTCCTGTTATAAATAGGAAAAGTATTTTTTTCATTTTGATAAGTTTTAGTTCGAATTTAAATGGACTGAGGAAAGATTATCTTCTTCCTCCGCCACCTCCGCCAGATCTCATTCCGCCACCGCCACCGCCGCCGCTGTATGATCTAGAACCGCCACCGCCACCATTACTAGGAGAGTAGCTTCTTGAAGAGCCACTATTGCTAGGAGTGTAGCTTCTTGATGGGCTACTGCTGTTGCTAGGCGTGTAAGATCTATTTGTTGTGGTATTTCCGCTATTATTATAAGATCTTCTGTTGCTATAGTTGTAATTAGAACCGTTATTGTAATTTCCTCTATTTGTAAATGTTGGACTAGAGGTTCCTCTGTTTAAAGTAGAGGTCCTTCTAAAATCAGTATAGCTGTTAGATCTGTTTGTGGTATAATTTCTGTTTGTTGTGTAATCTCCTCTATTAGTGGTATATCCTCTATTAGTGGTATATCCTCTGTTAGTGGTATAGTTTCTATTGGTTGTGTATCCTCTATTAGTGCTGTAATTTCTGTTGTAAGCATAGTTTCTGTCTCCATAATAGCCAGCAGAACCCCTTCTTCCATAGTTATAAGAGTAGTTGTAGCCATAATATGGATATCCCCATCCTGGATAACCCCAACCTGGGTAATATCCTGGGTATCCCCAACCGTAATAAGGGTAGCCCCATCCGTAATAGCCGTATCCATAATAAGGATAGCCCCATCCAAATCCGAATGACCATGTTGGAGTAGTGTAGAAGCTTACAGAAACGTCAGAACTGCTACTTCCCCAAGCTGGATAACCTGTTGAAGCGGTTTGAGTGCTATCTGAATAATTAGTGTAATTATCAACATCAGTAAAAATTTCAGTTGACTGATTGTCATCTTGTAGTGATCTGAAATATTCTTTGTATTGGTTGTTTGTACCAGTAGTTTGCGCATATTTTACAGATGAGCCACCATAAACACCATCATTATCGTAATAAGAGGAGTTTTGGTAAGAACCACACGATGCTAGCAATAAACTCAATAATCCAATTAAGTAAAAATGATTAGAGTTTTGGCGGAGTGAAAGGTAAGTTTTCATATCTGTGGTGTTTTTTATTGTTGCACATTACAAAATTAGTTAGTTTTGTCAAACTATTTAGTTAAAATTGTATAAAACAAAATTTGTGCCAAAATATATAATATGAGTAAGAACCTTACTACAAGATCAGAAGATTATTCGAAATGGTATAACGAACTGGTTGTAAAAGCAGATCTAGCTGAAAATTCAGGAGTTAGAGGTTGTATGGTAATAAAGCCATACGGATATGCTATTTGGGAAAAAATGCAGGCTGAATTAGATCGTATGTTCAAAGAGACTGGACATCAAAATGCTTACTTCCCATTGTTTGTACCAAAAAGCATGTTTGAGGCGGAGGAGAAGAATGCGGAAGGATTTGCAAAAGAATGTGCAGTTGTAACGCACTACAGATTGAAAAATGATGAGGAAAGACCTGGGAAATTAATGGTTGATCCGAATGCAAGATTAGAGGAGGAACTTATCGTTCGTCCAACAAGTGAAGCTATTATTTGGTCTACTTATAAAGGATGGGTTCAGTCTTATAGAGATTTACCTTTGTTGATTAATCAATGGGCAAATGTGGTTCGTTGGGAAATGCGTACGCGTTTGTTTTTAAGAACTGCTGAGTTTTTATGGCAGGAAGGGCACACTGCTCACGCTACAAAAGCAGAAGCTATTGAGGAGTCTGAAAAAATGATGAATGTTTATGCTGATTTTGCTGAGAACTTTATGGCAATTCCAGTTGTAAAAGGTTTTAAAACCGAAACAGAACGTTTTGCTGGAGCAGATGAGACATATTGTATTGAAGCTTTAATGCAAGACGGAAAAGCATTGCAGGCTGGTACATCTCACTTCTTAGGGCAAAACTTTGCAAAAGCATTTGATGTTAAATTTGCTAACGCTGAAGGAAAACAAGAACACGTATGGGGAACTTCTTGGGGAGTGTCTACTCGTTTGATGGGGGCTTTGATTATGACACATTCTGATGATCAAGGATTGGTGTTGCCACCAAATTTGGCTCCAATTCAAGTGGTTATTGTGCCTATATATAAGACCGATGAACAATTAGCTCAAATTACAGAAGCAGTTAAAGATTTGACGGCTAAATTGAGAAAATTAAAAATCACGGTTAAATTTGATGACAGAACAACTCAAAAGCCAGGATTCAAATTTGCAGAGTGGGAATTGAAAGGAGTTCCTGTTAGAATTGCGGTTGGTCCAAAAGATTTAGAAAACGGAACTTTTGAGGTTGCAAGACGAGATAATTTGACAAAAGAAGTTGTTTCTAGCGAAAAAATCGTTGAGCATGTAAATGATCTTCTAGAACAGATTCAAACTGATTTATTTGCTAAAGCATTAGATTATCGTAATACTCATATTACGGAAGTAAATAGTTTTGAGGAATTTAAAGAAGTTTTGGAAGGAAAAGGAGGCTTTTTATCTGCTCATTGGGATGGAACTGCTGAGACAGAAGAGAAGATAAAAGAATTGACAAAAGCGACAATTCGTTGCATCCCTTTGGACGCTGTTGAAGAGGTGGGAACCTGTGTGTTTACTGGGAAACCATCGTCTAAAAGAGTGCTTTTTGCTAAGGCATATTAAAAAAATATAGTTTTTTTTGCATTAGGTGTTGCGCAAATAAAAAATAGATGTATCTTTGCATCCGCAATACAGAAGCACGGTCCGTTCGTCTATCGGTTAGGACGCCAGGTTTTCATCCTGGTAAGGGGGGTTCGATTCCCCCACGGACTACAAGTTATATTACATATTGAAAAGTTTCCAGCTTAGGAGAATATTGGTCCGTTCGTCTAGGGGTTAGGACGCCAGGTTTTCATCCTGGTAACAGGGGTTCGATTCCCCTACGGACTACAAATTAGTTGTAAATAAGTTTTGTAAAACAAAAATTGGTGTCTCGGTTTTTGTTTTATTAGTTAAAACCAAAGTGATTGCGTTGCAATTGTGGGAGGTTTTTCTTTTTTAACTAGTATTTATAATAATTATTACATCTAAAATTAAAAGAAAATGGCAAATCATAAGTCAGCATTAAAAAGAATCAGAAGTAACGAAAAAAGAAGAGTTCTTAACAGATACCAGCATAAAACTACTCGTAATGCTATTAAAGCGTTAAGATTAGCTACTGATAAAGCTGATGCTACTGCAAAATTATCAACTGTAATCTCTATGATTGATAAATTAGCTAAAAAGAACATCATTCACGATAATAAAGCTTCTAACTTGAAGTCTAAATTAACGA
Source organism: Flavobacterium tagetis (assembly GCF_016735615.1). Classification (GTDB taxonomy): domain Bacteria; phylum Bacteroidota; class Bacteroidia; order Flavobacteriales; family Flavobacteriaceae; genus Flavobacterium; species Flavobacterium tagetis. The sequence continues at coordinate 94,851 of NZ_JAERSF010000005.1, read as the reverse complement.
AACACGTTGCTAAATTGTAATTAAAAACAATTTATTAAAGATATAAAAAGTCCTCTTTTAGAGGACTTTTTTTGTTTTAACCCGAAGTAAAATTCCAATAAAAAAATAAATTCCAAATTCCAATCTTTATGAATATTGGAATTTGGAATTTTAATTTTTGTGTGTTGAAGGGTTTTGGAATTTTATATTTTACAAATCAATTTTCTTTTTAAGATATTCTAGCATCGGCTGTGTAATGGGTTTAGAAAGAAAATCTATTATAATGGGATACTTTTTTGCTTTGGCAAGGTCTTCAGGGTCAATGGTTGAAGATAACACGATAACTGGGACAGTGTTGAACTCTCTATAATCTTGAGAAGTGAAATGATCTAAAAATTCCCATCCTCCCATAATTGGCATATTTAAATCTAAAAAAATTAATTCAGGCCTTTTTTTTGCTTTGTCTTTTGCGTATTTCAAGACATTGAAATGGTGAAGGGCTTCTTCGCCGTTTTGAGCTGTAATAACTTCACGTGAAAACGAAGATTTTGAAATTACCTTTTTGCATAGCATCAACGTGATAGGGTCATCATCGATGCATAAAATCTGCTCAAGCATAATAATTAATTTTTAAATGTTATCGTAAATGTAGTTCCTTTATTAACTTCACTGTCAATAGAGATTGTGCCTCCCATTGTTTCTACCTGCGATTTTACAAGGTATAATCCTAATCCTTTGCTGTCGGGATAATTGTGAAATCTTTGATAAAGTCCAAATACTTTGTCGCGATTTCTTTCTAAGTCAATTCCGATTCCGTTGTCTTTAAAAGTTAAGATCGTTCTTTGTTCTATTTGTTCTGCCGTTATGGATATTTTTAGTTTTCTGTTTTCAGATTTGTATTTTATAGAATTAGTAAGCAGATTTAATAGAATACTTTCTATGTAAGCTTTGTTTGTGATAAGTTCAGGAACTTTGTCAAATTTTAGCTTAATTATTGGTTTGTGTAATTCAATTTGAAAAGAAAGCTGACTAAAAACATTTTCAAAAACTTCTTTTAAAGACACTTCTTCTTTTTGCATTGATGGATTGTCTTTAATAATAATAACTTTTACTAAATCATTGATAGTTTCATTTAATAAATGAGTTGATTTTGTAAATCCTGCGAGTATTTCTTGTAACTCTTCATTTTCAATCGGAATGTCTTCTATTAAATTTAATAGTCCGATTAAATTAGAAAGCGGTGCTCTAAGGTTATGTGATGTAATGTAAGAGAACTGCTTTAAGTCTTTGTTGTTCTGTGTTAATTCTCGAATAAGATGTTCTTTTTCTGTCTCCAATTTTTTCTCATCTGTAATATCTCTCTGTATCGAAATCCAGTGGGAAATTACTCCTTCATTATTAAAAATAGGAATCATGGAGAAACGCACCCAGTACTCTTCTTTATTTTTGGTGTAAGTAATGGTTTCGATTAAGCATTCTTCTTCGTTTTTTATGGCTCTTAAAAGCTTTTTTAGTTCGTCAGAATCTGATTTTGGTCCTTTAAAGATATTTGGTGATTTTCCTATTATTTCATTGGATTGATATCCTGACATTTGAGAAAATGCAGGGTTGACGTAAACTATTTTTGGTATTCTTCTTTCGGAGGAATTTGCCTCGGTAATTAAAATAGAATCTTTAGATTGTGTAATTACCGTTTCTAAAAGTTTTAGTCGTTGTTCTTCTTCTTTTTGTTTTGTAATGTCTTGAATTGCACCAATCATTCTTATAGCTCTTCCAGTTTCATCTTTTAGTAAAAATCCTCGGTCCAAAACATATTTATATGACCCGTCTGCACATCTAAAACGGTATTGATCTTGCCATTTTTCTGTTTTTTGTTCTATAAAAGAATATAATTTTATTGACATTCGGATGCTGTCTTCCGGATGAATTTTGTCAAACCACCATTTAGAAGTTTTACCTACTTCTGCTGGATCGTAACCAAAGACACCTTCAATTCCTTTGTTCCAATTAATACTGTCCTCTTGAATTTTCCAGTCCCAGATTGTATCGCTTGTCGCTTTTGCTACAATGTCATATTTCTCATTAGATTCTTTTATTTCTTCGTTGGTTTTGTTTAGCTTTTCAAAGATGGTTATGTTTCTTTTTTCGTTTTTTGAAAGTATTAAACTGAAAACCAGTCCTGTTATTAGAATAAATACAATATCTTTTATTAAAGATAGATATAAATATTCTGAAGAAGAAAAGTAGGTTGTGAGTAATTTATGACATAAGGCTGCCATAATTATCGAGATGATTGTATAAATAAGAGTAATTTGGAGAGTTTTACTTTTCATCACCTCAAATATAGTTAATTTAACTATAACAGAACGTATCTTAATGTCATTTTGGAAACGATATTTTTATGATTTGTATTAACTAATTGATTGTATATACGCAAACTATGGCAGAAACATTTTTTTTTAAAAAATAAAGTGTACCTTTGCGCCCATTAAAAATCACAGATGGAATCTATTAGAAACATTGCAATTATTGCCCACGTCGATCACGGTAAAACAACTTTGGTTGATAAAATTATGTATCACTGTCAGTTATTTCGTGAGAACGAAAACACAGGTGATTTAATCTTAGATAATAATGATTTAGAGCGCGAAAGAGGTATTACAATTACTTCTAAAAACGTATCGGTTCAATATAAAGGAACAAAAATCAATATTATCGACACTCCTGGCCACGCCGATTTTGGAGGTGAAGTAGAACGTGTATTGAACATGGCCGATGGTGTATGTTTGCTAGTAGATGCTTTTGAAGGGCCAATGCCACAAACGCGTTTCGTATTGCAAAAAGCTATTGACTTAGGTTTGAAGCCATGCGTTGTTATCAATAAAGTTGATAAAGAAAACTGTACTCCTGAAGAAGTTCATGAGAAAGTTTTTGACTTAATGTTTGAATTAGGTGCTACTGAAGAGCAGTTAGATTTTCCAGCTGTTTACGGTTCTGCTAAAAACAACTGGATGTCTGATGATTGGAAAAATCAAACAGAAAACATTGAGCCATTATTAGACATGGTTATTGCTAATGTTCCAGCTCCTAAAGTTTCTGAAGGAACTCCTCAAATGTTGATTACATCTTTAGATTTCTCTTCATTTACAGGTCGTATCGCTATCGGACGTCTTGAAAGAGGAACTTTAAAAGAAGGTATGCCAATTTCTTTGGTAAAAAGAGATGGTAAAATCATCAAATCTAGAATTAAAGAATTACACACTTTTGAAGGTTTAGGCCGTAGAAAAGTAGAAGAAGTAGTTGCTGGTGATATTTGTGCTGTTGTAGGTATTGAAGGATTCGAAATTGGTGATACTATCGCTGACTTCGAAAATCCAGAAGCTTTACAAACAATTGCTATCGACGAACCAACAATGTCTATGTTATTCACAATTAACGATTCACCTTTCTTTGGTAAAGAAGGTAAATTTGTTACTTCTCGTCATATCCGTGAAAGATTGACAAAAGAGTTAGAGAAAAACTTAGCGATGAAAGTTGGAGAAACTGATTCTGCTGATAAATTCATGGTTTTTGGTCGTGGTGTACTTCACTTATCTGTTCTTATTGAAACAATGAGAAGAGAAGGATATGAGCTTCAAATTGGTCAGCCACAAGTTATCATCAAAGAAGTTGATGGTGTTAAATGTGAGCCAATTGAGGAATTAACTATCGACTTGCCAGAGAACCTTTCAGGTAGAGCAGTTGAATTTGTAACTATCCGTAAAGGAGAAATGCTTTCTATGGAAGGTAAAGGTGAGCGTATGATTATTAAATTCAACATTCCATCTCGTGGAATTATCGGTTTAAGAAATCAATTGCTAACTGCTACTGCTGGTGAAGCTATCATGGCGCACCGTTTCATCGGGTACGAACCATACAAAGGAGAAATTCCTGGACGTAACAATGGTTCATTAATCTCTATGGAAAACGGAAAAGCTATTCCTTACTCTATCGATAAATTACAAGATCGTGGTAAATTCTTCGTTGATCCTAACGAGGATATCTATGAAGGTCAGGTAATTGGGGAAAACACTCGTAGCGACGATATGACTGTTAACGTTACTAAAACGAAAAAACTTTCTAATGTACGTTCTTCTGGAGCTGATGATAAAGCTAGAATTATTCCAGCTATCAAATTCTCATTAGAAGAAGCTTTAGAGTATATCCAAAAAGATGAGTATGTTGAAGTTACTCCAAAATCTTTACGTTTAAGAAAAATCTACTTAAGCGAAACAGATAGAAAGAGATACAAAATCTAATTAGATTAATTTTCAATATAGAAATCCCAAATTCCAATCTGGAGTTTGGGATTTTTTTATACTTAATTGAAATTTCTTTTCGACAATTAAAAGTAGTTTTTTTAATTTTTAAATTCAGAATCAATAATGGAATTTGAAAATTTAAAATTTCTGGCCAAGTATTGGAATTTGGAATTTAAAAAGTTGAAATTTTAAGTGCTATCTTTTTAAACTAAAATGCCCTTTAGCTTCTCTGTTGTCTTCGAGTTTTAAGGTGTACCAATAATCATCTGATGGAAGAGGATTTCCTGTAAATGTGCCATCCCATCCTAGATCTGATGGATGAATTTGTTTTATTAATTTTCCATATCGATCATAAATGAAAATAACTGCTTTTTTGTAGACATCGGTATTAAGCCCTTCAATGTTCCAATAATCATTATGACCATCATTATTTGGTGTGAAAAATTTCGGAGCTCCAATCACAGCAACAGTTTTATGTATTGTCCCGCAATTTTTTTTATCATTAATATAGACTTCATAGATTCCGGCTGGGACATTTTCAAAAGTGTTTGAATCTTGAAAAGGACCGTTAGGATTGTCAAGAGCATATTCATATTCTCCTTTTCCTGTAACAATTACGGTGATTTTATTTGAGTCGTTAATTGTTAAATCTGTAATGTCAATTTTTGTTATAGTTGCCTTATTAGATGTTGTAACTTCTATTGTTCTGGTCTTGCTGCAATTAAATTTGTTTTTTACTGTTACGGTATAAATGCCAGTTTCATTTACGTCTAATGTAGGTAAGATTTGATTAGGAATTTGAATTCCATCTTTTGTCCACTCGTAGCTAAAGTTGCTAGCTATGCTATTTTCAGTAATTCCAGATTCTAAATGTGCATAGTAAGAAGAAGAACCCTCGCAAACGTTTGTAAAACCTGCTGTTTCAATACTAGGGAGTTTGTTCACTTCAAGATTAATTTTATGAATTTCTAGACAGTTATTATTTTCTTCTACGCGAGCATAAACATCTTGATTATAAGGAATTCTATTTTGATATGCTTTTATGTTTTCTATTGCATCTTTCTCCAGTAAAGCATCTTTTTCTGAACTATAATATTTTACAGTTTGCAAATTGCTGGTTACTATGCCGGTATCAGACAAATCGAATAAATGCAGTCCATCTTCAATTCCGTCATCATCGCATACAGGATTTAAAGTGTGCTCAATAATTGAAACAGGATTCGTTTTGAGTGTTAAAGTGCCAACTGTAGAACATTTCGTGATAGAATTTGTTATACTAGCATATAATGTTTGGGGATTTGTTGTATTGTAAAAATCTGGAGCTATTGCGTTTGTGTTATTCTCGGCATCATTTTTATTTAAGAAAAAATGAGTTACCATGTTTGGGTTTTCTAATGTCAATTCTGAATTTGCCTGATCTAAATTGAATAAAACTAATCCACTTCCGTTCTTGCTCGAATCGCATTGTCTTAGTGTAGCAGAGGTTTTTGCTGGTAACGGATTTACATTAAGAGTAATTTTTCTGATCGTAGGGCAATAAAATGAGTCGGATGCTTTTGCATAAATAAATTGCTGTGCCGGAATTGTGTTATAAAAGAATTCAGTCAATTCGTTTAAATTGTTTTCTGCATCTGCCTGAGTTAAATAATATTTGATGTTTAAATCTTTTTTATTTGGAAAAAAAGTTTCAGTAATATCTTTTAAATAAAATTTGGATTTACCGTTATTGTCGTTACCATCAGAAGAATCATCGCAGACATCAAATGTAGTAGTAGGAAATTGTAATTTGTAATTATTGAGCGATATTGAAAAATCTGCTGTAGTAAAACATTTAGTTATTGAATTTGTTAGTCTTATGTAGATTTTCTGTTTCAAAGACGTATTTCTAAAAGCTTCAGGATGCATAATAGGATTTTCTCCGAGTATTGCATCATTTGCATTAGTATGATAGGTAATTGTAATATCAGGCTGATTTTGTACAACTGCATCGATCTTTTGTGTTAAATCAAAAAGCGTAGCATTGTCATCAACAGAATCAGTGTCGCACTTTTCTGAATTAAGAATGAATCCTGGATCGGGAGTCTTAAATGTTGGTGGCTCGTATAATTTAGCGGAGCCATTCCATGTTACAGAAAATTTAGAATCTCCTGAATATCTGCAAATTACAATAAAATAACTTTCGTTATCTTGGGTAGTAAGCCACTGTACAAAGCCATCGCCATTAGTTCCTATATCTTTACAGTCTTGCTGCACACCTAAGCCTTCAAAACTTTCAGATGCAATTGAGCTCATGCCAGTGATGTTCGTACTTTGTTTAGCAAGTTGAGGATTCGTAAATGTGTATCGAATAGGATCTCCTAGATTGTCGCAGGATACATTCGGACCAAAAACATAAAAATCAAAGTCAATACCTAAGTCACTGCTCTCTGGGGTTAAAGTAAATCCGAGTGTTCCGCCTTTCTGTATGTTTACTTTTAGCCATAAACTGCTTACTTCGGGTATTTTGCAACGAGTAATATCTTTGAAATCTTTGATTAAGCCTGCTCCTTGAGCAGTCAAATCAGATAAGTTGTTATTGCCGCAAACGGTTACAAAATCTTTACAGTCATTTTGTCCGTAAAATTTTAAGGAGACAATTAGAAATAACAGAAATATTTTAACTCGATTCATCTTATTAAAGTAAGACGTAAAAGTAAAAATAATGTAATTAAAATCTTAAAATAGTGAACTGTTGTTTGTTGACTGTTTTTTGTTTTTTGTAGAATATATTTTCTGGGATGTTAAATTAAACGATTAAATTAATTGTTACTGTTAAAAAAGAAAGAATTTGAAGTGTTACCTCTTCAGGCTAAAATGCCCTTTTACATTTTTTCCATTAACAAATAAAAGAGTAAACCAATAATCATCTGATGGCATTTCTCTTCCGTTAAAAATTCCATTCCAGCCTGATCCATTCTGGTTCATTTGCTTTAATAACTTTCCGTAACGATCAAAAATCGAAATAGTGTAATCTGGCATCTGATCAATGTTTTTAACTACCCATAAATCATTGTATCCGTCTCCATTTGGAGTAAAGAAACGAGGATAATCTAAAACATATATTTGAACCACATTAGAAAGACCGCAACCGTTTTTGTCTCTGATGATTGCATTATAAACTCCCGGACTTATTTGTGTGAAAGTAGCATCGTCTTGAAAAACAGTTCCGTCCAGAGAAAACTCATAATTTCCAACACCAGTATACAGAATTTTAACAGAATTGTCTGTCCCAGAAAAATCTTTTACATCTGCTCCTGTAATTGTCGCTGGCTCAGAGAGAATTACTTTATATTTTTTAGTTTTTTGACATCCATTTGCGTCTGTTACCGTTACAGAATAATCGCCAGCACTATTCACTTGTGTTGAATTTATTATACTGCCGTTTGACCAATTATAACTGCTAAAACCAGTTGCTACAGACAATGTTATTTCGTCTCCTTTGCAAAGATATTGCGTTACATCTTCAAAATTAGGCGGATCAAAAGTATGTACAATCAACTCAATAGGGGTTATGTCGTAACAATCAGAACCGTTAACAGCACGTGCATAAATAGTCTGGCTATTTGACGTTGTATTTTTGAAAATATTCGGCAGCTGATTTGTCTCTGTAATTGCATCAGAGGTTGTTAGAAAATAAGTGAATATTAATCCCGTTGGCAGGCCTGCTGAAATTTGAGGAGTTACTTCTGTTGCTAAATCAAATTGATATAAACCGTCTTGCATTGTATCTCCATCACAAGTTTTTACTGGAGCTTGATTTGGAATGACATTATTAGAAATATTCAGTGTGATTTGAGCTATTTTACTGCAACCAAAAGTGTTTTCAATTCTCGCAAAAACGATCTGATTCGGCGCTTTGTTGGTATAACGTTGCGGATTTAAAATTGGATTTGTTTTTGACTGTGCATCTGCCAAAGTTTCATAATATCCTTGATTGCTTATTTGTGGATTGTTGTTTTTTACAATATTGGCAACTTTAGTCAAATCAAAAATGGTGATGCCGTCCGTGTCATCATCACATTGTAATAAAGAAGTATCTGTTGATGGAATTTCTGATGAAAATTCGACTGTAATTTCGCCAATTGATACACATGTTGTGGTTCCTAAAGTAGCTTCTACTTTATACATACCTGTTGTTTGCACGGCATAAGATGAAGCTGTCGCTCCTGGAATTTGAACATAATTGTTGGAAGCGTCTTTTTTGAACCATTTAAATGTATAATTTGGTGAACTTATATTCGTATCCAAAACATAATTTTCTCCAAAACAAACAGGATTATTATTCGCCACAGTTCTATCTTCTCCAAAATTTATTTTAGTTACAAAACTTCCTGCTTCAATAAAAACTGCCGAGTTGTATTGTCTTGTGGCATCATCGGCAATAACCAATTTTAAGTGGTATTTTTTATTTGGAACAACATCTGTAGAAACGTTCATTACTACAGTCTGACCTGCATAATTAATTGGGCTAGAAGATGTATTGTATCCATTAAAGTAGTTTTCATTAACAGCTTCACATCCAATCAAAGGTTCTCCGCCGCTGCCATTTATGGTATTAATTTTAGGGTGAACTGTTGTGGCAGAAACCGCTGTTGTAGAGTTGGGTAAAACTGCAAGATTTTTGTAAGGTTCACTGCTTCCCACTTCTTTAATCAAGAAAGCAAATCCGTCTGAATAAATGCATGGGAAATTATTCTGATATTCATTTGAAGCAAAAATATAATTGAAACTTATTGAATTAGTAAGAGCTACGAAATCAAATTCCAAAACTGTAGCCTGTGTGCTATTGTTAATGCCTAGAGCTTGATTAAGGTCGGAGTCACCATTCCATCCTTGGACTTGTACTCCTTTAGAGTTTTGCTGAACAAAAGGACCTTCTGCATTTTTACTTGGTGAAGTGCTTAACACTATTCCGCTGGAAAATGGAAAGTTTGCACCTGCAGTAAAAGAACCATAACTCTGCTGGTTTGGAGTTGGGTTTCCTGTTGCATTTACAGTATTAGTTTCAATACAAGAACTATTTATTAAAACATTCTGAATTAAATCTGTTGGAGTTATTGTGGAATTGACAGAAATATTCTGTGCGCTGATTCGATTGCAAAAACAGCACAAAATAAAAATTATAAATAAAACTCTTGAAGGACTCATAGTAGCAAATATACTACAAATCTCTATTTTTTAATAATTTGTAAGAAAAATAAATAAACAGAAAAGTCCAAATTAAAACGATTAAAACAGCAAAATAATCAACGCTAAAATCAGCATCAGTTTCTATTCCCATTTGTGTGCCAATGTTTTTGACAACAGATAATCTCGGGCCTGGATTGACAATTAAATTAGACATGGCTTCTAATGGGAAAAATTGCATAATTTTTTGATTAGTGTTGCTATCAGGAAAAACTTTAAATGCCAAAATACCTTTAATAATACCTTCAAGAATGTTCCAAACCAAAAGGAAACCTAATGCAAAAGCAGAACGTTTTACTAAGATTCCTAAAAATAAACAGAAAGAAAAGAATCCAATCAATTTTACAAAAAAGGCTAAAAGATAATCTAAGTCGCTAAAAACAATACCAAATTCGGTGTAAGAAGAAAAGCAAAATCCTAAAATTAAACTCATTACAAAAACAAAAACGGTAGAAACAAAAGCAAATAAAACAACAGTTAAGAATTTAGATAGAATAAATTCTTTTTTGCTAAGACCATCAATTAGATTTTGTTTTAAAGTTCCATAGCTATATTCATTGGCCATCATCGAAACAATTACAATGGCTAGAAAGAATTTCATCCAAGCAGCAACATAAGTGTTGAAATGCCAGATAAACGGAAAATTAAAGATTCCCATTTCTGCCAAATGAAATTTGAATGGGCCTATGTCAAATTTTATTACAGCAATTAAAGCTATAAAAGAAAGTAATATAAAATAAGTTAGAGTTAATATTTTACTGGCTTTGTTCATCCAGATTTTTTGCAATTCTATAGAGAGAAGTCTTTTCATGGTTTAGTTTTTTTGAGCGATGGCATTTTTGGTTAATTCTAAAAATTGAGCTTCTAGACTGTTTTTGCGTTTTACTAAATGGCTTAAAACAATGTTTTTAGAAAATAAAAAGTGATTTAATTCTGAAGCGGATAAATCAGATTTTAAGTAAACCAGAACTTTTCCATCTTCTTCAGAAATTCTATCTACAGCAGGATGTTCTTGTAAAGCAGATTTTAAAACTAAATTATCATTTGATTGCACTTCGAAGAAACCTTCATTTGAAGACATTCCGTCAACAGAACCAGAATATAAAACTTCGCCTTTTCTCAGGACAATTACCTGCGAACATACTTTTTCTACTTCGTCCAATAAATGCGAAGCAAGTAAAATAGTTGTTCCTTGCGAAGCAATTTTTTTAATAATATCGCGAATTTGATGAATTCCCTGTGGATCTAATCCGTTCGTTGGTTCGTCTAGAATTAAAATTTCCGGATCATTTAAAAGCGCCGATGCAATTGCCAGACGCTGTTTCATTCCTAATGAAAAAGTGCTGAATTTGCTGTCTTTTCTTTCGCTCAAACCTACTAATTCCAGTTTTTCATTGACTTTAGAATAGTTAATGTTTTTGATTTTGCAAACCAATTTTAAGTTTTGCTCGGCCGTCATGTACGGATAGAAATTAGGTCTTTCTATAATAGCGCCCACTTTTTTCAACGCGTCATGAGTCTCAACATTGCCATCAAACCAGCGATAACTGCCAGACGATTTATTAACAACATTCAATACAATTCCTAATGTAGTCGATTTTCCGCTGCCGTTTGGCCCTAGAATGCCATAAACACGACCTTTTTGTATTTGAAAAGATACATTTTTTAAAGCCTGAATTCGACCGTATCTTTTGCTTAAATTCTCAATGGTTAATATGGTTTCCAAATTTTTCTGGTTTTAGTTTTTAGTATGACGAGCCAAGTTGATTTTTGTTACTTTAAATTCTAACTTTAAATCGTATTGATGTAAATTTGTAATAAAGATATTCAAAATGAGCGAACCTTTAATGGTTTTAAAAAAACCGTCATACCCTTTAACACAGCCACTTTTAAGTTATTTAGAACGATACGAGCGTATTTCTAAAGTTTCTGTGTTTTATGATGACTTGCTTCGTTTTTCGGGCTCTATAAATGTTTACGACAAATATGATACAGACACGCTTTGGATTAGGGTATATTACGGCGAATTTGAACGTAATGAAATTGATTTAAATTTAAAGAAAATATACTCGCTTCTGCATTCTGATGGAAATAGCGAAATTATTCAATACTTGAATGTCGATGCAATTGATTATTGTACGTTTGGAAATTCGAAACCTTTCAGGATTAAGGTTCGAAATATTCTAAATGACAACTATGTTCATTTTTATATCAAAAAAGCCGATGCTTCTCGTATTTACGGATTAGAATTGGAAGATATTCTTTCGCCAGATAAAATCAATTTTTTGGTTTATAAAGACACTTTGATCGAAGAACATATTATCGGAATTCCTGGTGACGTTTTTATGGATACGCTCCTTGATAAATGCAGTGAAATGGAAAAAGCTCAAATTGCTAAAGAGTTTGTCAAGTTTAATGAGCGCTGTATGATTCGACTTTTAGGTGACATGAGAGCGTATAATTATGTTATTGTTCCAATTCACGATTTTGATCAGGTAGTGTATAAAATTCGCCCGATCGATTTTGACCAGCAATGTTACGAAGGAAATTTTAAAGTGTATCGCCCGCAGTTTTTCAAAGAAAATTTCCCGATGATTCAATTGATTAAAGAGAAATTAGAAGATCGTTCGATTATTCAGTATAAAGATGAAGAAAGGGCGATTTTAGCAAAACGTATTCATTCAGCTGAAACGAGAATCAAAAAATTGCTGAACATTATGTGCCACGATACCATTTCAACGCAGGAACATTTACTGCAATTAAAAATGGAATTATACCGCTATACAAACGATATGAAATTCAAAAACGCAAAATCGATGGGACATGTCATGCATGCTGCTTTTGAATTTATTACACGTAATTTTAAAAACACTAACTTAGTTTAAAGTTTTAGCCACTCCCGGTAGTTATCGGGATTTACAGATTAAAAGGATTTTTAATCATTATAATCCTCTTAATCTGTGGCAAAATAAAAAATAATATTATGAAAAAATCTTTTTTAGTAGTTGTTTCTATAGTTTTATTAGCTTGCCAGAAACAATCTGGTTCTGATTTAAAAGAACTTTATTCGCTTCCGAAAAAATTAAAAGAAGTTTCTGGAATAACTTACTTTCCCGAAACGCAAACGCTTTATACTTTAGAAGACAGTGGAAATAAAAATGCTATTTATGCCCTTGATTCTAAAGGTAAATTAGCTAAAGCAATCACGATTTCTAATGCTACAAATGTCGATTGGGAAGACATTACAAAAGATAAAGCTGGAAACATCTACATTGGAGATTTTGGAAATAATGATAACGAAAGAAGAGATTTGTGTATTTATAAAGTCGCAAAAAATCAATTGAATAATGATTTAGCTAAAGCTGAATATAAAATTTCATTTTCGTATCCCGAGCAAAAAGAATTTCCACCAAAGAAAAAAGAAATGTTTTTCGATGTTGAAGGTTTTTTTGAACAAGGAGGTTATTTTTATCTTTTTACCAAAAATAGAAGTAAAGGTTTTGACGGAACAGCTTTTATATACAAAATAAAAAATGCTGCAGGAACTCAAAAAGCAGTTAAAATTGGAGAATTTAAAACTTGCAATAATTACAATCATTGTGTGCTGACCAGTGCAACAATAAGTCCTGACGGAAAAAAAGTAGCTTTATTAAGCCATGATAAAGTGCTTTTGTTTAAAAACTTCAAAGGAGATTTATATCATAAAGGAACTCAAACGGAATTAAGCTTAAATCACTTCTCACAAAAAGAAGCTATCGTTTTTAAAGACAACAACACCTTACTTATAGCAGACGAAAAAACGAACAAAATAGGAGGAAAGGTTTATGAGTTTAGACTCTAAGATTCTAAGTTTTAAAGAAAAAAGTTAGCCACGAATTCACGAATGATTTAATTTAAATTCGTGAATTCGTGGCTATTTTTTTTAAACTCAGAGCTAAAAAACTTAGAACCTTAGCATTTCAGCATCTTAGCAACTTTTTTTAAAAGCTATATGCCGCTCCAAAAATCACCCTTCCAATTTCGTCAGGAGATTTGAAATAAGAGATTCTTGCCGTAATAACATTTATGGCATTCAGCCAAAGTCCGCCGCCGTAATCTTGATGCCATTTTTTAGAATCTTCGCCATCAAGCCAAACTCTACCGTAGTCAAAACCACCTAAAATTCCATACGTAAAAGGAACAATTGTTTTGCGGATTTTCCCAATGCTTAAACGCAGATCAGAGCTTTGAGAGAAATACGAACTTCCTAAAAAACGCTCATTTCTATAACCTCTCAAATCGGTATCACCACCTAAAGAAGCACCTTGGTAGAATTCATAATTATTATTAAAAATAGCTTTTCCTTTTACGTAAGTAGCCAATATCAGTTTTCCGTTGTGATCAATTTTGTGAGTAAATCCTAAGATACTTTCAAGCGTTGGAAAATTCTTTTTTGTTTCGTCAAGATTTGTCGTCCAAGTTCCTGCAATCATAAAATACATTCCTAAAGTTGGTTTCGCAGTAAAATCTGAATTTTTAAATACATATTTAACTTTTAAGCTTCCAAAATTCTGACTGTCAAATACATCAGGATTTACAATTCCTGGAATATTGATATATCTGTTTTCAGTATCTTCAACGGTCATTCTCTGGAAAATGGGTTGAATGCTAAATTCACTTCCATAGCGTCCAACGTGACGAATGGCACCCGAAGCATTAAATTTTCTAATACGAACACGATTGTAATCCATTCCTAAATCATCGTCGTATTGAGATTCATTTCCGTAACCAAAATAGTTCATGGCAAAGTTAGGAGTCGTATATAATGATTCGACATCAATAACCCATTTTCCTAATAAACCAGGGAAGTGTGCTGCATAATTAAATTCTAAACCACCAGTCGCAAAATAGTAGAAAGCATTAAAAATATGTCTTTGCGTGTACGGATTTTGTTTGAAATTATTAACGGTATAATTTACATTAACTCCCATTTTTACCCCATCATCAGGATTATATCCAATATTTGGAAGGCCAGAAACTACATTATATTTTGGTCTTTCGTAATTATAGGCATTAACTTCGTAATCGTCTGTAAGCTGTGTTTGTGTTTTAGAATCGAGATTGTATGTGTTTTCTTTTGATTTGAAATCGTAAACGATAACCTTTCTTCCATTTTCAATGTTATAAGTATCATTGTTTTGACCTCCGATCAAACGAATTTTAATGCTAGATTTTTCGTTTCCTTTTACTTCAAAAACATCATTATCGTCTAGTCCGTAAATCCAAAGATTTTTGGTTTTATCATCTGTTACGTTTTTAGTGTAAAGCAATTCATCGCCTTCTTTTTTAATTCTGAAAACCTGAATTTCAATTCCTTTCTTTACATTATGATTTAAAACAAACTTGTCTTTTTTGTCTGTTCCCGCAATCATAACGGTTTTATCTAGCACATCAGAATACTCACGAGCATATTTTTGGAGATCTTTTTTTCTGCTTTTTAGTTTTGTCTTGATTTCATCAACTGTTTCGTCTTGAACTTCTTTTGGCATATTTTTGAAAGCCAAATCGATATCTGAATCTGTCAAGTTTTCCTGAATGTATTTGGCTTGTTCAACCCATTCTTTTTCTCCAGCAGTTTTTAGAAATGCCAAATCCATTGGGTAAGGTTCTCTTCCAAGCCATTTAACATTGATTCTGTCTCCTTTAAAAGTTCGCATATGACGAAGAGGAGGCATATTCATTATAAGTGAAAGCAAAGCGCCGTCGTATTTTACAAAAGCCTGATCACGGTCACGCGGAATTGGTCTGTAAATTACTTTTCCATCTTCTTTGTATTCAGCCCAACGCCATTGATCACTGTGACGATCCCAATCTCCTAAAAGAATATCAAACAAACGCGCTTTGATATATTCTTTTTCATCAACAGTATATTTTTCATCTTTATGAAGATTCAGCATCATATCATCAGTTCCGATGATGTTGCTTGGTTTTCCGAAATTTTTACCATCAAGATGATTATCTGCGGGTCTTTCTTCAACCATATATAATTGGTCTCCAAAACTCGCATTAAATTCACCCAAACCATTTTGCTTAGGAATATAGTATAAAATTGGATTAGTATGTCTAAGTCCAATTTGATCAGACATGCTTCCGATAGCGAAAGAAGAATAAGGATGAGAAGTCGTGTAAAAATCAAATAAGAAATCCTCAGCGTAGGTCTTTTCAAATTCATTTACCACATATTGATCTTTAAAAGCCACCGACTGCAAAAATACGGTCGCACTTTTTTTCATCGCACGCATGATATATTCACGCCCTTGAGGATCAGACATTCTCAAAGAAACAGATTGATGTCCTCCGCCTTCGCGAATAGGTTTTAAACCTCCTTTTAAAGTATCAACCGTAGCAGTTGTAGCTTCAATTGGCATACTATAATATTTTCTATAATGCTGACCGAATAAAAATCTGTGGAATGCACCTTTTTGTGTCATTTTTGGAGAATAAATCGAAGTAGTCACTTTTGCTGGAAACTTATTCGGAATATCTGAAGCCCAGTTAATTTCTTTGGCCTTTATAATTTCACGTTCAAAAAGTAGCTTTTCTTTGCCGTTTTCATTTCCATAGAAAGAAACTTTTGCATCTCCGCTTTTAAACATAGTTAGTGTTGCATAACCATTTCCGCCATATGAAAAATCATACGGACTAATCGCTCTAGCAGCTTCCGATTTTGATCCTGCGCCACTGATAATCTGCTGAATATTTTCTTTGCTGATATATTGCAGATTATGATCGTGACCAGAAACTACAATTACATTTTTCTGCTTTTGCAAAAGCGTTTTAATTCTTTTAGCATAAATCGTATATTGTTTGTTTTGAATGTCCTGCGGATTTACGCCAGAAGTTTTTCGCAATAAATTAATAAACGAACCAATTACTGGAAGCGGAATTTTTTGCTCTAAAGGAAATAATTGTTTTTCTAATGAAAATTGTCCGCCATGTGTTCCGTTACTTAATAACGGGTGGTGAATGGCTAAAACCACTGTCTTTTCTTGATTTTTGTTTAAAAGACCTTCAAGCTCTTCAAAAAAAGCTTCTCTGGTTTTAATTTCGCAATTATCATTGATAGTTGGGTGATCATTCCAGTCTTCAAGAAACCATTCACTATCAACAGCTATCAAAGTAGTCGTGCTGTCTATTTTTACATTTTCAATCGGACACGATTTTCTCGGAAGAAAACCTTTTTTATCATTTAAATATTTCGTTACAAAATCAGCCTGACGTTCTAGGCCTTTGATGCCGCTATACCAATCATGATTTCCAGGAATTACAACTGTTTTTCCTTTATAGCCTTCAGTCAATTTTAATTGATTAGTTAGTTTGGTCTCTGCTAAAGCCTTGTCTTCTGGATGCTTATCGCTAGGGAAACCCTTCGGGTAAATGTTGTCACCTAAGAAAAGAAGTGTTGATTTTTTGCTTGCTTTCTTAAGCTTTTGATGCAGAAGTTCCAGAGTTTGCTGCGCCTGTTCTTCATCAGCATTTCCAGCATCACCAACAAGGAAAAAGGTATGTGCAATTTTTATGGTATCTGTTGCGTTTTCTGTTTCGTTGGCACTAACATTTTTTCCGTATTGAGGTTTGCGCGTTGCACAGGAATAAACGATGAATAGTGCCATTATTGCTAATAAACAGTTTTTAATCTTAGCAATAAAATGATTATCCAAAAACAATTTCATAATTTAGTGGTATAAAAATATTCTTTATGAATCTAATAGAACAATCCGAAGATTTCGTGAGTAATTTACTCAAAGATAAACTTTCTAATTTATATTCTTACCATAATTTTAATCATACTTTTACAGTTGTTACTGCAGTTAAAGAACTTTGCAAAAAAGAAGATGTAAGCGGTGAGGATAAGGAAGCACTTTTGATTGCTGCATGGTTTCATGATACGGGATACATCGAAGGATATGAAAATCATGAAAAGAAAAGTACTGAAATCGCTGCTGACTTTTTGCGAGAAAAAGGAAAATCGGAAGAATTTATAGCTCTAGTTTCAAGTTTAATTTTGGCTACAGTTAAAGAATATGAACCTAGAACGCACTTAGAAAAAATCATCAGAGATGCAGATTATGCTCATTTGATGGGAGCTGAATATGCCACAACTTGCGAATTACTGCGTTTGGAATTAAAAAATGCAGGAATTGTGAGTTTCTCTAATGAAGAATGGACTAGAGAAAACCTTAATTTTTTATTGAATAAACACAGATTTTATACAGATTATGCGTTGAGAAAATGGCAGCCCCTGAAAGAAAAAAATCTATTATTAATTCAGAAAAAAATAAACAAACAGGAATTGAAAGCTGCCGCTGCACTCGAAGAAGAAAATAAAAAGAAAGAGAAAGCTGAAAAAGCTGAAAAACCAGATCGCGGAATTGATACTCTATTCCGTGTCACTCTCGGGAATCACACGCGTTTAAGCGGAATTGCTGATAGTAAAGCCAATATTTTATTGTCTGTAAATGCAATTATCATCTCGATTGCTTTATCGTCTATTATTCCAAAATTAGACAGTCCAAAAAATGCGCATTTGGTTGTGCCGACGTTTATTATGCTGATGTCGAGTGTGATTACAATTATTTTTGCCATTCTTTCGACACGTCCAAAAGTAACTTCTGGTTTTTTTACGAGAGACGATGTTGAAGCTAAAAAAGTGAATCTGATGTTTTTCGGAAATTTCTACAAAATGCCTCTCGAAGATTATGATTGGGCAATGAACGAAATGATGAAAGATCGTGATTATCTATACTCAACCATGATCAAAGATTTGTATTACTTGGGATTGGTTTTACAGCGAAAATATAATTTACTCCGAATTGCTTATAACTTTTTTATGTTCGGAATTATCATAACGGTTATTGCGTTTGTGATTGCGTTTAAATCAATCTAGATTTAGAGAACTTTGTCAGAGTTTAAAACTTTTACAGAAATGTTTTTAAACACATAGAGACATAGTTTTTTCTTTATTTTTAAGTAATAACGAAAGAAACTAGTTTCTCACACATAGCTATGTGTATTGATGCAAGTGAAACGCCTTTTTTAAGTTTCAAAATCTATGTTTCTATGTGTTTAAAGAATAAAAAAAGCTCAACTATTTAGTTGAGCTCATCTAGTAAATCCTGATAGGTTATTTTTTTAATTCCTGGATTCGAATTATTGTTGATTACTTTCACACGAATCGCTCTCAAACCAGAAACTCCCTGAAGATCTTCCACTTCAAATTGCTCTATTGAAGGTTCAAGAACTTTCTTGTGCTGCAGATATTTAATGTATTTTAAATATTCTGCTTCTTCGCTATTTTGAGAATATACAATTGTAATTTTCTCTTTTTCAGTAATTCTTTCGTTTGTTCCTTTAATATGCGATTTGTCAATTCGTTTTTTCACGACTTCATATCTCGCATTGTAAGTTCCGTCTACATCAAAACGTTTTTCGTCCATTCTGAAACGGATAGAAAGTGCAGAACTAAAAACTAGAATTAATGAAGTAACATCCAATTCGTATGGCAGAGACTCTTTAAGTTCGTGGTGTTCCAGTTCCATTTCGCATAAAGTCTGCAATTGCCACAAACGAAGATTGTGCAGATACATAATATCGAATGGTTTTGTTGGCGAAATTGAAGCTCCTATATATAAGTTGTGTTCAACACCATCTGTTTTAAAGCGCTCGTAGTAATGCGGATAAATCTGCTGAGCTTCAACTTGTTTTCTATCTAATACCGTAGCCAATCTTTTATTGATAATCGACATGGCATTGTCAAATTTCTTTCTTTCCTGATAAAACATTCCTGTTTTTTCGTCCAGACTATCAAAGTAAATTTTTTCTAACTTTTCAGACTTAGGATTGCTTTTAGTATTTTTTAATATCGGATGAATTTCTTCTTCGATATAGCGCTGTATATGTTGTTCGGTATCTGCTTTTAATGGATAATCCAATTCGCTTCGAAGAGATTCCAATTCAAATTTTCTTTGTTCCAGAAGAACTAGATTTGAGTTTTCTTCTTGGTTATCAAAAATTTCCATAAGAGCAGTCAATTGACTTTTTAAATCAATTTTTACCGTTTCATTACGATGTTCAGAAGAGCCTTTAATATCAATTTGTCCATACAGCGGATATACATTTTTAAAAACAATTTCTTTAAAAATATAATCTTTAGTATGATTCATATTTTGAAAATAGTTCTGAGATTCTCTTTTAAATTTCCAATAGACACTCGGATGAATTGTAGTGTATTCACGCTGAATAATCGCTTCAATCTGATGCTGCATGTCGGTATTAACACGATCAATAGTATCGGTTAGGTATGGCAGAACCAAATCTAATTTTGTAGCATTTACACTATTTAGATCTCGTGTATTTTGAGAAACTAATTCTACAACGCCTAATAAATGCCCGTTTTTTATAACTGGTGCAAATATGCAGCTGTGAATACCTTGCGAAAGTAAATGCTCACCAAGTTTTTTATTTGTTTGTTCTTCGGTGAATTTGGTAACATTAGGAATAACAAAAGGCTCCTTTTTATCTAATAGATTTTCGAAAGAACATCCAAAAAAGGCATTTTTACAATCTACTTCCTGATCAGCTGAAAGCAAAAAGCTCTTCATCTGATTTTCGTATTTTGCTGGTCTCATGAATTTTTCTTCTTCAGGATTGTAAATAATAAATCCGACTTTCAAATTTGGAAGATTAAAAATCGACTGAAAAATATTAGAAACCTCTTCACCAGTTGTAACTGTTTTTGGACCAGGTTTCAAGAGATTGCTTTTCAATATAGAAATAGCACTTTCTGTGGTAGCATCAAATAATGAAACAATACCGAAACCTCTTAAAATCCAGCTTCCTTTTGGGAATTTGGATTTCCATAAATTTATATCGTTGTAATTATCTAATAATTGATCGATATCTTCTTGAGTTAGCGGAACAGCGTTTTCAGTCGGAATAATTTCCATGAAATCAGCATTGTACAAAATGCGATAATGTTTTTCAATTCCATTTTCATTTGGAATGTCATAGAAAAACGGCTGATTGAAATCAATATGCTGTTTGTAATAACTGCTCAAAATTAAACAACAGTTATTGATGTAGAATTGATGATCGCTAAAATCACGAATTTCCATATAAAATTCGTCTCCTGCATTTTTCAAGATTTTTTTGAAACGCTCTGTATAATTAAAGGAGATATTTTGAAATGGAATGGTAACCGCTTTTATCTCATTGTGCGTCAATGCAGTTGGGAATAAATCGGCTAAAATATTTTTGATTAAAGCTTCATTTTTTTTGATAACCGAATAATCCTGGATTCCAGTCCTAAGTTCCGGAATTAATTCAATTTGTTCTAAAATCGCCTTGGCATAATTTGATCTGTAATCAACGTCTGATTGGGCAATTTCTTCAAAAGATTCAATAAGCTTATGAAATGAAATTATAGTGGTAAAAGGACTTTCTTTAAAAAATTGAATATCCATCTGAGTTATTTTTTAATGCAAAATTAAGCATAAATTAAGAATGTACGACATTTTGTAATTTCTTTCGTCTATAGTTAAATAACTGATTGCCTACTAAATAAAGGCAGTGAGAACGGTAATTTTTGTTTTAACAAAAAATTAACATCAATAATAACGGAACGATCGTTCCGTTATTATATCTTTGTACCATAATGATTGAATAATCAATAACTTAAAAACAAATAACAATGAAAAATTTAGAAAACAAAGTAGCAATCGTGACAGGGGGAAACAGCGGAATTGGATACGCAGCAGCTGCTGATTTAGTATCAAAAGGAGCAAAAGTAATTGTAACAGGAAGAAATAAAGAAGCTTTGGCAAAAGCAGAAACAGAATTGAATGTTACAGGAATTGTGGCTGATCAATCTGATTTAAAATCAATAGATAATTTAGTTGAAGAAGTAAAAACAAAATTCGGGAAAGTAGATATTTTATTCTTAAATGCAGGAATTGCAGCTTTTGCGCCAGTAGATTCTGCTTCAGAAGATCATTATGACAGTATTATGAATGTCAATGTTAAAGGAGTTTATTTTACTGTTCAAAAAGTGCTTCCAATTTTAAATGACGGCGGTTCAATTATATTTAATACTTCTGTAAATGCTCATGTCGGAATGCCAAATTCTAGCGTTTATGCAGCGAGTAAAGCAGCAGTACTATCTTTAAATAAAGTTTTTGCTGTAGAATTGGCTTCAAGAAAAATTAGAGTAAACGCGGTTTCTCCTGGTCCAATTGAAACACCATTGTATGGAAAAGTTGGTTTAGAAAAAGAAGAAGTAGAGGGATTAGGATCTGCTTTAGGCGAAAAGATTTTATTAAAACGTTTTGGACAATCTGCTGAAGTTGCAAAAACAGTTAGTTTCTTAGCTTCAGATGATGCTTCATTTATTACTGGATCTGAAATTGTGGTTGACGGCGGACTTATCGTAAACACAGTGTTATAATTTTTTTGACCAATTCAGGAACGATTGTTCCGTATTTTTATATCTTTGTAAATGAATTTAATTTGAATGTCATGGCTAGAACGAAAGAGTTTAATGAAGATCAGGCTTTAGATAAAGCAATTGAAATTTTTTGGCACAAAGGTTACAACGGAACTTCTGCACAGGATTTGGTAAATCATTTAGGATTGAGCCGTTCTAGTTTGTATGATACTTTTGGAGATAAGCAAAAGCTTTTTGTAAAGTCATTAAAACGATATCAAAAGCAAAATCTAGATAGTCTTAAAGAGCTTTTTGAAAATAGCGAAAATATAAAAACCGCTTTGACAGAAATTTTCAAGCAAGCTGTTGTTGAAAGTCTTCAAGATCGAATTACAAAAGGCTGTTTTATGGTAAATTCGTCAGTCGAATTGGCAATGCACGATCCAGAAATTGCAAAAATTGTTCACGATAATCAGAAAACGGTTGAAGATATTTTTTCTCAAGCCATAAAAAAAGGGCAGGAGTTAGGCCAGATTTCTGATAAACAAGAAGCTCGATCTTTAGCTCGTTTTATCTTTAATAATTATTCGGGAATTAGAGTTTTAGCTCGTGCAGGAGAAAGAGATAAGCAAGTTTACGATGATATTTTAAAATCGATTTTCGCTTTATTTTAGAAAATCAGTTTCAATAAAAAAAGGCAATTACATTTGTAATTGCCTTTTTTGTAAGTAAGTAATAGAAAATGAAAACTTCTTAGCTTTTCTCTTCTTTGTTGAAGTAAACTAAATAGTAATACATTTGTTTTTCTTCATCCCAGCCTTTTTCAACAAATTTTTCTGCACTTTCTGGATTAATAAAATCCATTTTAATCTGAATGTGAGTATCCAAATTAATTACGTTTTTAATCGATTTTCTAGCGTCAGAAACTGCTGCGTTGGCAATAGGGAATGAGGTTACATCTTCGATGCTGTATTTTTCTCCTTTATCAACTTTATAGTTTTTAAATTCAGGAATCAAATCAGGATTGTCTAGTACTTCATTCAAGAAATTCTGTTCTTCAAACTGATCATTTTTCGCAAAATAATTCACAGATCGGTTCATAAACATTACTTCCTCTTTCTTGTCTTCTGCAGGCAAAACCACGTCTTTTGCGAAATTTTGACAGAACTTTAAATATTTTTTTGTGATGAAATTCTCATCTTCAAAAGCATCAACAGATAAAAAGTGCTCTAACCAGTAACGTGCGTCATAGCGGTTGCTATCTACAGTTAAGATTTTGTATCCTTCTTCTTTTTTATAGTTGAAAATCAAACATCCTTTATCTAATTTACTCAAGTTGATTCCTTGCTGTAAAATCATTTCAAGATTGCTTCCGTTTTCTTCAAACTGTAAAAAGTCTGCCTGTAACTCGCTTTTAAAAATACCAATAGCATCAACTACATTATTATCAATGCTCAAATTGGTCAAATAAGTCACGTAAACCTCTCCGTTTTTAATATGCGGGTGATTTGACTGCTCAAATAAATGCTTTGTAATGTTTTTAGAAACCTCATGAACATTTGACGGATTAGCAAAAATCTCCGTTGCATATTTAAACATGTCGTTGTAATCCAAGTCCACTTCGTGTGCAAACTGATAATAGTTTTCTTCTTTTTCTCTAAAAGGCTTAAAAAAGAATTCTTTAATCAAAGGAACAATCTCGTCATTTAAATTAAACGGCTGCTCCGATAAAAAAATCGCTTCGTTACGGCTTTTGTTTCCTACGCGGTGTATTGACAGCGTGTCGATGTGGGTGTTGAATAAGTTGATCATTTTTTTGAGTTGCTGAGATTCTAAGTTTCTAAGATTCTAAGTTTTTTAGATAGTGTCCTTTAATTTTTTAATTAACGACGCTAACATCCTCTCGATCTCTCGACTATACTCATATAAAAGGTTAAATTCTTCTTCGGTTATATAAATTATATTTTTTGCAATTTCAAGCTGGGTCTGCATTTCAAATAAAGAACCGAGAGAAATATACAAAAATCGTAAAAAATCTTTATTACTTTCTCTTCCAGATCCTTCTGCAATGTTACTTGGAATTAATACTGAACTTCGACGTATTTGTGAAGTTAATCCAAAAGTTTTCTTCTTTTGGAAAAGTTCTTGTTACTTTATAAACTTTTGTAACTAAGGAAATTGATTTCTGCCAGACTAAAATCTTTCTAAAATGACTCATTAACTTATTTTTAAATTAAATTTAAAAACAAGAAAAAACTTTCAAATTGTAAAAACTCAGAATCTTAGCGTCTCAGAACCTTAGCAACTTAACGTTAGTTCCAATTCTCCTCAAATCCATAATCTTCGAAGCTGTCATCTCCTTCGAACATATCAAGATCGTCTTCGTCTAAGTCGTCTTCAAATTCTCCGTAAATATCGTTGTGCATGTCATCAGCCTCGAAGTTTTTTTCAAGAGCCTCGTCTGGCATTTCACCGTGAGAAAATAAAGTTTCTGGGTATGTTGCTCCAACAGCTTCATCTTCTATAGCAGCCAATTCAACTAAGAAAGTCCACATGCTGATAAAGTCGTAAACGTAGATAATCTTTGTATTTTCTTTGTCTAAAATACTAGATAACGGATAATCGTTCATGGTTCTCATTTCGCCAGGAATATCTCCTGTATCAAAAAGCGGAATTTCATCTTCTTGATTCCATGTATCATCACAAGTATAAAATGAAGCCACTTCTGATCCGTCAAAGCCAAAAGCATTGAAGATTGCATTGTGTAAATCCTCAAGTGTATCTTCCTCAAGAATTGCAATGTCTCTAAAAATATCTTCTTCGGCGTCTAGAATAACTCTAAATTTATAAACCATAATCTTTGTTTTTATTGAGAGGTCAAAGGTAAAATATAAAAAACGAAATACGAATTACGAATCGTGATTTGTTGAAAAGATTTTAGAAAATTGATTTTCAATGTATTTGTCATTTCGAGGAACGAGAACTCAAACAAGCTGATCGATAAAGATTGTTGATATTTCTTTGCGGAGTTTCTAGTGTGATTTCTCGTTCCTCGAAATGACAAACGAGACCTGATAACTTTTATTTTCTCGCCAGTCTTTTTCTAATTTTATGGTAATGTTTGTGATACGTACTGTGACTTGGATAACTTCTGCTTGAAGTCATATTGTTAAAAACCAAGGCCGTTAAAAGTAAAATCATAACTCCTGTAAAAACGGGAGAAAGAACATACATATAACCAAGGGCTTTTACTTTTTCTGTTCCAATAACTGCAATTAAAGCTGTTGCTCCTCCTGGCGGATGAAGCGTTTTAGTAATCTGCATTAAAATAATGGCGATTGAAACCGCTAAAGGCGCGGCAATCCACATAATATCGGGAACCAATTTGTTGACTGTGACTCCAACAAGAGCCGAAATTACATGTCCACCAACTAAATTTCGTGGTTGAGAAAACGGACTCTGAATAATACCGTAAACCAATACACTCGAAGCTCCGAAAGAACCAATTAAATAAACCGCATCAGGACCAGAGAAATGTATGGATTGAACGTAAGCCAAAATTCCGATTCCAATAAACGAACCTAAGAAAGACCAGAAATGTTCTTTATAATCTATTAAAGTTTCTTTGTAAAGAATGTAACGTGTTTTGCGATAGCTTCTTTTTATTTTTTCAGTGGGCATAGTAGTGTGGTATTATTTTGCTCGTTATGTTTTTAAATATACTTTGCGGTATATTATTAGACTTTATTGCTTTGCGAATCTGTAGCTTGTCGGTTTGAGGTTATTTAATTAGGCTTGGAGAATAACTGTATACAGTATATGGATAAATGGTTTTGGCTGTGTATTTTGAAATCAGACAAACTACAAGAATTGGAAAAAACAAAGTATAATCGTTTGTTAATCCACAAACTAAGAATATTGCTGTAAAAGGTGCATGAATACTAGCACTTAGAACCGCAGCCATTCCGATAATCATAAAGTTTACTGGAATTACATTTACATGGAAAAAGCTGTTTAAGATAGAAGCTAGCAATAATCCTAAAAATGCTCCGATGAATAAACTTGGCGCAAAAACACCTCCGTCACCGCCAGAGGCAAGTGTAATCGAAGTTACAATTGGTTTTAGAATTAAAATACCAATAAATGTGAGAGCCAAAGTAATTGTCAATTGAGCTTGATGTGCATTTCCGAAAATTCCTTTAATAGCGTGATATCCTTCTCCATATAATTGCGGAAAAAAGAATAACGAAAGGCTTAAAACAGCAGATCCTAAAATGATTTTGTAATAATGCGTATCAATTTTTCCAAATTGAGATTTGAAGAATAAAACGCAACGCGTTAAATAAACAGAGTTCATTCCCGCTAAAATTCCTAAAAGAATAAAGTATGGAATTGCTTTTAAATTCCATGTTGTAATTGAAACCGCAAATAATGGTTCTTCTTTTAAAATTGTTAGCAAACCAAAAGCAATAGAAACGGCAATTAAATTTGAAATGATAAATGCTCTTGTTACTTTTCTGGAGATTACTTCGAAAGCAAATAAAACTCCCGCAATCGGACTGCTGAAAAGTGCAGTAACTCCCGCTGCAACTCCCGCGCAGATTAGTTCTGTTTTGTATTGACGGAAAACATTTTCTTTTTCGTGAGCAACCGAACCAATAGTTGCTGTAGCGACAACAGTTGAAACTTCGATTCCTGTAGAACCTCCGAAAATAACCGTTAATAATCCGTTTATGAAATGTGATGGAATTTTATAAGATGGCAGATTTTTAGATTTTGATGCAGTGCTTTCAAAGACTTCTTTGATTCCTTTGTTTTCTTTTTTCTTAAAAAGGTATTGCCTTAAGAAATAAATTACCGATAGGCCGAAAACCGGAAATATAATGTAAAATAAGGGATGAACTGAAACTTCATGAAAGAAGATTTCTTCGTAATATTCAGTTATTTTTTTTAGTGAAATTCCGAGAAAGGCAGAAAGAAAGCCAATTAAGATAGAAACAATAACTAATTTTCGGAATTTGATTAATTGATGATTTTTTTTGATTTGCGCCGTTTTGTTCATCATTTTAAATTTGAAGATCCGCATTTTTTTTCTGCGGGTTACAAAATTAAGAATCAAATTCGGTTTTTTATAGGAAATCTTTAATTTAGTGTGTTAAAATCAATATAAATAAGAAAATTCTTTCGATTTGTTTTTTGTCGCAAAGGCGCTAAGACGCAAAGATTCTCTCGTTTTTTGTCATTTCGACGAAGGAGAAATCTCCGCGAGAAGCTCTATAAAGATTGACGATTTGATTGCGGAGTTACTTGTGAAGATTTCTCCTTCGTCGAAATGACAAACTGCCTGTTTTGTCGTTGCCTTAAATAAAAAACTTAGTGTCTTAGTGCCTTTGTGGCAAAAGCCTAACGCTCATAAAACTCAATCGGCAATAAATCCGGATCTGCAATAAAAGTAAAACGCTTTTCTGTGGTTTCATCAATTCTTATCGGTTCCGATTCTATATTTTTTGAAGTTAAAAAAGCAATTGTTTCTTCCAGATTAATGACTTCAAATGCCAAATGTCTTAAACCAACCGCCTCAGGTCTTGAAGGTCTTTGTGGCGGATTTGGAAATGAAAATAACTCCACAACATAAGAGCCATTCAAAGCCAAATCCAATTTATACGATTGGCGTTCTTCGCGGTAAATTTCACGAATAATGGTTAAACCTAAAATCTGAGTGTAGAAATATTTCGATTTTTCGTAATCGGAACATAAAATGGCAATATGGTGAACTTTATTAAGGGTAAGCATTATTTTTTTGATTCAGGTTCTTGATTTAATTTTCGAATAACTTTTGCTGGATTTCCAACGGCCAGCGAATTGTCTGGAATATCTTTTGTCACGACAGATCCAGCACCAATAACACAACCTTTTCCGATTGTTACGCCTGGGCAGATAACAGAGTTTCCGCCAATCCAACAATCGTCTCCAATTGTTACAGGATATGCATTTTCCAATGTTTTTCTTAGTTCGGCGTCAAGAGGATGTGAAGCGGTGTATATCTGAACATTTGGCGCAATAAATACATTTGATCCAATATTTACAGGCGCGCAGTCTAAAACGACACAATTCACATTAAAATAAACATTTTCTCCAGCAAAAATATTGTATCCGTAATCACAATGAAAAGGAGGTTCTATATAAAATCCAGCTCCAGCGTTTGGAATAAGTTCTTTTAAAATTTCTTTTGCTTTCTTGGTAACTCTGTATTCTTTTACATTTAAGCTGTGCAAAAGATTCTTTGCGGTACGACGGCCTTTTACTAATTCTGGATCAAAAGCGTTATAGTATTCGCCAGAGATCATTTTTTCTTTTTCTGTTTTCATATTTACATTTTCGTCTTGGCAATTTTTTCATGCATTTCCGGAATTTCCTGCAAAGCTGCGGTGCAATACCAAGGCGTTAATTCGGCTTCGAGTAAATTGGCTTTTATTGCCGGATCGGTGGCAACAAGAGCTTTGGCTTCTTCAATTGTTTCTACATTAAATATATAAATGCCACGATAATTTCGGTCATTTTTCATAAAAGGTCCAGCAATAGCTAGTTTTCCTTCTTTGGCCAATTTGCCAATATTTTCCATATGACCTTCAAAAAGTTTTTTGCTTTCTTCTTTAGAAGCTGTTGTATTACTTCCAGATTTTAGAAGACAGAAAACATATTTCTTCATTCCGTATTCGTCGGCATGAAGTGATTTGGCTAAGGCTTCGTCATATTTCACTTCGGTTTCTTGCGAAAAACCGATTGCACTCATTATTAAAAAAACAAAAACTAAAAGTGGCTTTTTCATGATTATGTATTTTTAAAGCAGTTTTTTCAAAATAACAATCTGTCCCAAATGATAAACATCATGTTGGATAATTCCGTGAATGTGTTCGTAGTAGGTATGACCATTATTCACATAAATCTTTGCTAAATCTTCGTCATCAAAACCTTCAAAAAAAGCATTCCAAGAATCTTGAGATTTTGCTAAGGTTTGAAGCGATTGTTCCCAAGCCGCTTCAGAAGGATCTAAAACCGGAACAAAATAATTGTGATCTGGAGTTATAATTGTTTCTCCCTGCATACGCTCCAGAATATTTCTCCTCCATTGAATCAAATGATTCACAATTTCCCAAATTGTATTTAGCTTTGGGTTTATTTTTCTGTATGCTTGCTCGGCTGTAACATTTTTTAAAGTATTGTCTAAATTGACTTCAAGCCATGGATTTCCGTTATAAATAGACTGATATAGATTTGAAATTCGTTTACTTTCTGACATAAAATGATGTTTTTGGTTTTCCTAGCTAAGATACAAATTAGTATTTTACAACTCATCCTCGAAAATCTACAATTGGGTTATTATATATTTTTTAACATGAATTGTTAAAATACATTTGCTTCATCAAAAACCAAAGATGACATGAAAACCAGATTATTTTTTACAATAAGCTTTTTATTTTTTACAGCTTTAATTTTTGCCCAAAATACTATTTCAGGAAAAGTAGTAGATCAAAAAGGAAAACCAGTTGCAGGTGCAAATATTTATATTGACGGAACTTACGACGGAGCAACAAGTTCTGAAACTGGAGATTTTTCTTTTGAAACTACAGAAACAGGAAACAAATTTTTAGTAGTAAGCTTTTTACTTTTTGAAACTTACAAGCAAGAAATTGATGTCGCCAATTATAAAAATCAAACGGTAAAATTAAGAGAAAATGTTAATGCTCTCGATGCTGTGGTTATTACAGCGGGAACTTTAGAATCTGGAGAAAAGGCGAGAGTTTCGGTTTTAAAACCTTTAGATATTGTAACGACAGCTGGTTCGGCAGGAAATATTGTTGCAGCATTGCAGACTTTGCCAGGAACTCAAACGGTTGGCGAAGACGGGCGTTTATTTGTACGTGGAGGAGAGGCTAGCGAAACGCAGACTTTTGTTGACGGAATTCGTGTCGCACAGCCTTATGGGGCAACAACCAATAATTTGCCAACAAGAAGCCGTTTTTCTCCTTTTTTGTTTAGCGGAATTGCTTTTTCTACAGGTGGTTATTCTGCAGAATATGGCGAAGCTTTATCAAGTGTTTTGCTTTTAAATACACAAGATGAAGAAGATCATGAAAAAACAGATATCGGATTAATGACAGTTGGTTTGAGCTTGGGAAATACTCAGAAATTCAAAAAAAGTTCATTGAGCGTAAATATGATGTATGTGAATTTAGCTCCTTATCAGGCGGTTATTCCGCAAAATGTAGATTGGAATAATCCTTATCAATCGCTTGGAGGGGAGACAGTTTACAGATATAATTTCACAAACGGAATATTTAAGTTGTATGCGTCTTTTGATTCTGAAAAATTTGACTTGAATCAGAAAAATGTCAATTTCGAAAATCCAATTCGAACTGATATGAATAATAATAACTTCTATTTGAACTCGTCTTACAAAGGAAGTTTCGGAACGGGGTGGCAGTTAACTTCTGGAGTTAGCTATGGTTACAGCAAAAACAAACTGAAATATGATATCACCGGAGTTGACAGTCAGGAAAACGCAGCCCAGCTGAAATTGAAATTAAGCAAGAAATTTTCAAACTACTTTAAATTGTCTTTCGGAAGTGATTATTTCATTACCAAGTACGATGAAAACGTAGCGGACAATATTGCTCTTGATGTTACAAATGGTTATGATTCTAACATTTTTGCATCTTATGTTGAAGGAGATATTTTATTCTCTAAAAAACTAGCTTTGAAAGTCGGTTTAAGATATTCTAACAACAGTCTGTTAAACGAAAACAATATTGCACCAAGAGCTTCATTAGGATATAAAGCTTCAAAAAACAGTCAGTTCTCTTTTGCTTATGGTGATTATTCTCAAACGCCAGTTGTAGATTATATTAAATTTTCTAAATATCATCAGTTTGAGAGTGAAAAAGCAAGACATTATATTTTAAATTATACGTTTACAAGACCTGGACAAACATTGAGAGCCGAAGCTTATTATAAAGACTACAGTAATTTAGTGCAATACGACACAAGAGATATTCAATACAATTCAGTTTTCAATAACAACGGATCGGGTTATGCAAAAGGATTGGATTTATTTTGGAGAGACAGCAATTTGCATAAAAACTTAGAATATTGGATTTCATATTCTTATATCGATTCAGAAAGACAGTATAAGAACTTTCCAAATATGGCAACTCCAAGTTTTATTGCCAACCATAACTTATCTGTAGTCGCAAAATATTTTATTACAGATTGGAAATCTCAGGTTAGTTTAACAAATAGTTTCAGCTCAGGGCGTCCGTACAACGATCCGAATCAGACACAGTTTATGAACGGAAAAACAAAATCGTACAATAGTTTGAGTTTTAGCTGGGCGTATTTATTAACCACACAAAAAATCCTTTATTTCTCTGTTTCGAATGTTTTAGGAACACAAAATATCTTCGGATATGATTACGCCAAAACACCAGACGCAAGCGGTGTTTATCAAAGACAAGCTGTGGTGCCAACAGCAGACAGATTTTTCTTCGTAGGTTTCTTCTGGACGATTAGCCAGAATAAGAATGAGAATCAGTTGAAAAACCTTTAAAAAAGGGGCAAAGAGGCAAAGGCTCAAAGGGACAAAGTCTTTGGGAATAAATAGAGGAAAACCTCTGAACCTTTGTGCCTTTGAACCTCTGTCCCTCAAGAAAAAACAATTCAGTAACCAAAATCAACAACTCAGTAGCATTTAATTTTAAAAGACTAAAAACCGATATACTTTTGAAGTGTAAATTAAAAGGAACAAAGAAACAAAGCGACAAAGGTTCAAAGTTTTGAATACTAGTAATGAGAAAACCAAACCTCTGAACCTTTGCAACTCTGAACCTAAAAAAAAGAGTTTTAATCATCAATAAAAAAAACTTAGAATCTCAGAACCTTAGTAACTTAGAAATTTAAAAAAAGAAATCATGACCAAAATTATTACAATAACTATTTTATTTATCTGCAGCTTAATGTCTGCTCAAAATGTGAAATTAACTGTTGCCGTTTCAGGTTTGAAAAATGACACAGGAATCGTGAAAGTAGGATTATATAATTCAGACGGAACTTTCCTTAAAACAACTTACAAAAGTTTGGCTTCCGAAATTAAAGACAATAAAGCGGTTGTAACATTTGAAAATCTTCCTGCGGGAGAATATGCTATTTCAACTTATCATGATGAAAACATCAACGGAAAGCTTGACAGAAATTCAATGGGAATGCCAATAGAAGAATACGCGGCTTCAAACAATGCAAAAGGATTTATGGGACCTCCTTTGTATAGCGATGCTAAATTTAATGTCACTAAAGATTCAAAAGTTGAAATTGCATTCTAATAAACAAATTAACTAATCCATTTAAACAAACCATTAAATAACTTATAAAATGAAAAAAATCATCACTTTAGTCACACTATTTGTAGTAGTAATAGGTTCAGCTCAAACACAATTTGAACAAGGAATGAATAAAGCATTTGGACTTTGGAAAGAAGGAAAGAATACAGAAGCATCTGCATTGTTTGAAAGAATCGCCGCAGCAGAAAAAAACAGCTATTTGCCAAATTATTATGTAGCCTTGATTAATGCAACAGCTGTTTTTACAGAAAAAGACAAAACAAAAATCGATTTGTTATTGACAAAAGCGCAAGATGCATTAGATGTCGAATTAATAAAAGACCAAGCCAATTCAGAATTGTATGTAATGCAGGCGTTAATTTACACTGGATATGTTGTGGCTGACCCAATGACAAACGGAATGAAATATTCTGCTAAAGTGATGGAAGCTTACGCGAAAGCTAAAGCATTAGATCCAAATAATCCGAGAGCGGTTTTTGGAGAAGCAGATTATCAATTAGGAGGAGCAAAATGGACAGGAGTAGATACAAAACCTTTATGCGCGCAAGTTGATAAATCTATTGAACTTTTTAATACTTTTAAACCAGCAACTCCTTATTCTCCAAAATGGGGATTGGAAAGAGCTTTAGAAATTCAAAAAACTTGTAAATAATTCAGTAGTTTATAAAATATGATGATATTAAAACCTAATTTGTTAAAAGCATGCTTAGTTGGAGGAATAGTATTTTTGTTCTCTTTCCTAATTCGGTTTGCTTCTTTAGGAACAGCAGTCTTTAACAAGAATCTTTACATTTATTTCTTGTACTGCATGCTTTACAGTGTGGTTTTATATATCGTAAACGTCGTTCTTTTTGATTTTTTAGATAGAGTATTCAGAGAAAATCCATATTCCGTAAAGAGAATTTTAATTGGTTTTGCTAGTTCGTTTTTAGTCTCGATGATCGTAATTGGAGTATTGCGTTTGTTTACAAGTGTAATAATTGAGAACAAAACAATTATCGGTTTTCTTGCCAATGAAAAAGCAGAGAATTATATAGAATCTGCAGTAATGACCTTTATTGTCCTACTGTTTTTTCATGGACTTAATTTTTATAAGCTTTATCAGGAAAATAAAGTTACCCAGCAAAAGATTATTGCAGGTACGGCAAATGCCAAATTCGAAAGTTTAAAAAACCAGATTGATCCACATTTTCTTTTTAATAGCTTAAATGTTCTTAGTTCTTTAATAGAAGAGAATCCAGATAATGCACAGCGTTTTACGACTTCTCTTTCTAAAATTTATAGATATGTTTTAGAACAGAAAGATAAAGAATTGGTTTCGGTTGAAGACGAATTGTCATTTGCAAAAACCTATATGAATTTGCTTAAAATGCGTTTCGAAAATAGTTTGTTTTACGAATTGCCAACAGAAAACATTAACCCAGAAGCTAAAGTGGTGCCGCTTTCTTTACAGCTTTTATTAGAGAATACAGTAAAGCATAATGTGGTAAGTGAGCAAAAACCGCTTCATATTAGAATTTTTATTGATCGAGATTATCTGGCCATTCAGAATGATCTTCAGAAAAAAGAGGTTTTGCAGGACAGACAAGGCGTTGGATTGCAAAATATTGTAAACAGATACGGAATAGTAACGGATAGAAAAGTGAAGGTTGAGGAAGATGGAAAGAATTTCACTGTTAGGATTCCAATTTTAACCAAACAGATTACGGTTATGGAAATGAGTGCAGAATATACCGACGAAGTAAAAGCTTATTATAGAGCCAAAAAGCGAGTAGAAGAACTAAAAGGATTTTACGGAAATATAATTTCATACTGCTGTGTGATTCCGTTCTTGATTTTTATTAATCTAAAATTTTCACCAGGATTTCAATGGTTTTGGTTCTCTGCTTTAGGCTGGGGATTTGGAGTTGCTATGCATGCTTTTAAAGTTTTTGGATACAGCTCAGATTGGGAAGAAAGAAAAATTCGCGAAATTTTAGAGAAAGACAACAATCAAAAAACGTGGAAATAATGGAAAAAGATTTCACAGAAACAGTTCGCTATTATGATGCTCAGAAAAAAGTAAAAGAGATAAAAGGATTTTACGAGCACTTGACTGTCTACGTTTTATGTAATCCGATTGTGATTGTTGTAAATTATATGACTTCTCCAGAATACCTTTGGTGGATATGGTCTGTGATGGGCTGGGGAATAGCAATTGTTTTACACGGATTAAAAGTTTTTAGTTTGCCGCCCTTCTTCAATAAGAAATGGGAAGAAAGAAAAATAAGAGAGATTCTAGAAAAGGAAAACAAACAACATTTAGAAAATAGTCATGGAAACAGATTTGAATAATGATCAGGAAGAAGTAATGTTGCAAGAATTAGCCAGTAAAAAAGTAATTCAGCTGAAATCTTTTTACAAGCATTTGTTCATTTACACCATTGCTCTGATTCTTTTCCTTTTAAAAGAATACACTAATCTGCCATTGCAATTTTTTCCGATTAAATATATCAATTGGGTGATTGTAATTATTTGGACAGCTGTAATTGTAGGTTCTGCAATCGATTTGTTTGCTTCTTACAAGATTTTTGGACAAGAATGGGAAGAGCGCAAACTAAGAAGCATTTTAGAAAAAAAGTATAAAAAACAAAAATGGGAATAATATGGAAAGGAATTTAAGCGACGAGGAAAAATATATCCAAGCCAAAAAGAAAGTTGAAAACATTAAAGGATTTTACGGAAATCTTCTAGCGTACATTTTAGTAAATGCAATTTTAATTTTTATAAACCTTTATACATCACCAAGCTATTTATGGTTTTTTTGGCCTTTAATGTGGTGGGGAGTAGGAGTCGTTTTTCACGGATTAAAAGTCTTTGAAGTCTTTCCAGGAATGGGAAAGGAATGGGAAGAGAGAAAAATTAAAGAATTTATGGAGAAGGAAAAACAGAATAAAAACAAGTGGAAATAATTAAAATATAGTTATGGGACGTTTTAGAAGAGAAATGTACGAAGATTACGCAAGACAGCATTCTGGAGAGTATACAGATGATCCAAGTTATAATGCAGCTTATAGAAGAGTAAAAAGACTTAAAAGATTTTATTCGCATTTGAAAATTTTCATTATTGTAAATATTATCATCATTGTATCAAGTTTGACTCGAGATAGGTCTGCTGGTCTAATGGTGATGGATTTAAGTGGTTTAACAAAATGGCAAACTTACTCTACGGTGTTTTTTTGGGGAATTGGTCTATTAGCTCACGCATTATCTGTTTTCGGTGCTGATTGGTTTTTTGGCCCAGATTGGGAGAAAAGAAAAATCCAAAAATACATGGAAAAAGATACTGCAAATAAAAATAAATGGGAGTAACTTTGACTTCTTAATTTTTTCAAATTTCACATTATAGTAAATGATCACATTAATTATAGAAGACGAAAAACCAGCAGCAAGATTGCTGCAAAGAAAACTTGAAAAGTTAGATGTAACCGTAGAAACCATGCTTCACTCAGTTGAAGAATCGGTTCATTGGTTTGAAAATAATCCGCACCCAGATTTGATTTTTCTGGATATCCAGTTGTCTGATGGTTTATCATTTGAGATTTTTGAAAAAATAGATATCAAAAGCGCTATCATTTTTACTACTGCGTACGATGAATATGCGTTAAAAGCTTTCAAACTAAACAGTATAGATTATCTTCTAAAACCAATTGATGAAGATGATTTGGAAATTGCGGTTTCAAAATTCAAATCGCGTCTTCCGAAAATAGCAGAAACTTCAAATCTGCAATTAGACTTTGAGCAGATTCGTCAAATGCTGTCAAATCCTTTTGAGAAAACGTATAAAAAGAGATTTACGGTTAAAATAGGGCAACATTTAAAAGTTATTACTACAGAAGAAATTGAATGTTTTTTCAGCGAAAATAAAGGAACATATATTCATACATATGACAATCGAGATTATTTGATCGATTCGACATTAGAGATTTTAGAGCAAGAACTCGATAAGAAGGATTTCTTTCGCGTAAGCAGAAAGTTTATTGTTCCGTTAAAAGCAATCAAAGAAATTCAGGTGTATACCAATTCGAGATTAAAAGTTATTTTGCCAAGCTACAAAGACGATGAGGTAATTGTAAGCCGAGAGAAGGTACAGGATTTTAAAGCTTGGTTGGGATAAAATTCAAATAAAATATAGAAATTCAGTAGATTTTAATTGATTTGATTAAAATTGAAATGATAAAATGGGCTGTCTTAAAAGGACAGCCTTTTTTTTGTAAGCTTCGGAGAAGCGAAATATTTATAGCAAAAGATAAATGTTTACAGGATAAAGCTTCAGAGGAGCGACATATTTTTGTAAAGTCTACATATATGTCGCTCCTCCGGAGCTCTTTTTATTTGTCTTAATGTAATTCTATAAATATTTCACTCCGCTGGGGTTTTGCATATAAAATAAATTTTAAAAATAATATTCCTTCCAATAAAAAAAGGCTGTCTTTTTTAGACAGCCTTTTTATGTTTTAATATATTTCAATCTTATTTGCTTAATCGGTGTAAAGTATACGTCATAGCACTCAAAAGGAAGAATGCCATAATTTGATGAATTAATCCTAAAGCCAAAGGTACACTGTATAATAAAGTGAAAACGCCAAGTAAGAACTGAATGAAAACAAAAACAACTAAAGTTTTGATTCCGTTTGATTGAGTATGAGTAAGTGTGTATTTTTTACTTTTGAAGAAAAGAAAAAGAATAATCGCTACAACAACATAAGCAAAAGTTCTGTGTACAAACTGAACACCGCTTTTTCCTTCAATTAAGTTTTTTATTAAAGAAGATTGCTCAATAAAAACCGATTCGTGAATAAATTCTCCGTCGCTCATTAAAGGCCAATGATTGTGAATTAATCCGGCATTTAATCCCGCTACGAATCCGCCGTAAATAATCTGGATAAGAAGAGCTGCTAAAGCATAACGCGCAATATTTCTAAGAGGTAAAATCTTGTTGATATTTCTTTCAGGATAAATCAGATCTAGTGCAACCCAAAGCGTATACGCAAATGTGATAAAAGCAAAAGTTAAGTGTAATGAAAGTCTAAAGTGGCTTACATCTGGATTGTCAATTAATCCACTTCTTACCATAAACCAACCTAAAAATCCTTGGAAAGCTCCCATTGCCAAAAGAACGATACATTTTTTGATGGTTGGAGTATCTAATTTCTTTTTGGCTAAAAAGTAAACAAACGGCACAAAGAAAACCAAACCAATAATACGGCCGATAAAACGGTGAAACCATTCCCAGAAATAAATGAATTTATAATCGGCTAACTGAAAATCATTGTGAATATTGATTTTCTGATACTCAGGAAATTTTTTGTATTCGTCAAAAGCAGCCTGCCATTTTGCTTCTGTTAAAGGTGGAAAGGTATCGGTTACCAAATGCCAATCAGTCATAGATAAACCTGAATTGGTCAAACGTGTGATTCCGCCCACGACGACCATTAAAAATAATAAAACACAGCCCGATAGTAACCAAATGATTACTGATTTATTCTCTTTTTTCATTTTATTAAATACTACTTATTTCTCAACTTTTTTTAAGCCTAATTTTTCAGCTCGTTTTATCACGAAATCATAAGCGGCTTGATATTCATTCGGAATATCGCCTTCTAAAATGGCCTCTTTTACGGCTTCTTTTAAAATTCCGATTTCTCGTGAAGGTTTTAAATCGAACATTTCCATAATTTCTTCTCCCGTAATTGGCGGTTGAAAATTACGTACATGATCGCGTTCTTCTACTTCAACAATCTTCTTGCGTACGAGTTCAAAATTTTTATGATATTTCTTGAATTTTGACGGATTTTTGGTTGTAATATCCGCTTCGCACAAAGTCATTAAGTTTTCTACATCTTCACCAGCATCAAAGACCAAACGACGTACTGCGCTATCAGTCACAATATCTTGCGCCAAAACAATCGGACGTGAACTCATAATAACCATTTTCTGAACGAACTTCATTTTATGGTTCAAAGGCATGTGCAAACGTTCAAAGATTTTCTTAGCCATTTTTCCGCCCAGAAACTCATGTCCGTGAAAAGTCCATCCTTGTTTTTTTGTAAAACGTTTTGTTGGCGCTTTTCCAATATCATGAAGTAATGCTGACCATCGCAACCAAACATCATCTGTATTTGGGCAGATGTTGTCAACAACTTCCAACGTATGATAGAAATTGTTTTTATGTGTATGCCCTTCAATTTCTTCCACCTGATTCAAAGCGGTCAATTCAGGTAAAATAATATCTAAAAGTCCGGTTTTGTATAAAAGTAAAAATCCTATTGAAGGTTTATCGGTCATGAGAATTTTGTTTAACTCATCAACGATTCTCTCCCCAGAAAT
Organism: Flavobacterium tagetis; assembly: GCF_016735615.1. GTDB lineage: Bacteria > Bacteroidota > Bacteroidia > Flavobacteriales > Flavobacteriaceae > Flavobacterium > Flavobacterium tagetis. The sequence continues at coordinate 56,122 of NZ_JAERSF010000005.1, read as the reverse complement.
TATTTTAATGCGATCAGCATTTTTGGTGATGGCGTTTAATGAATTTTCTTCAATTTCAAAATTCAATTGATTTGCAAAACGAATGGCGCGCAACATTCGCAAAGGATCATCAGAATAGGTAATATCTGGATCCAAAGGCGTTTTGATCGTTTTGTTTTCTAAATCGGTTAATCCGTCAAACGGATCTAGAAGATCTCCGAAATTAGTTGAATTCAATGATAAAGCCAATGCATTGATCGTAAAATCACGACGATTTTGATCATCTTGCAAAGTTCCATTTTCAACAATCGGATTTCGACTGTCTCGGGTATAAGATTCTTTTCGTGCACCAACAAATTCGATATCGGTATCTTCAAAACGAAGCATTGCAGTTCCGTAAGTTTTAAAAACCTGAACTTTTGGTTTGTTCGGAAGTAAATCGGAAACTTTAAGAGCCAATTCGATGCCGCTTCCAACTGCAACAACATCAATGTCTTTTTTAGAACCTCGGTTTAAAAGCAAATCACGAACAAATCCGCCGATCACATAAGAGTCGACTTTTAATTCCTGAGAAGCTTTCGAAATAACATCGAAGATTTTGTTTTGTAAAGCAGTTTTATAGTTTGTTTGTATCGCCACGAATTCACTAATTTTTATAAAATAATACGTTTATGTTCAAGTGAGGTAGAATTAAAGTTTGCTAAAATCGCTAATTTATTTTTGGAAACTTTTAGATAATTAAGACATTGTGAAATGTATTTTGGATGTAAAAAATCGCTTGATTTTATTTCAAGTATAATTTGATCAAACAAAACAAAATCAGCATAAAATTTGTGATCTAAAATTATGTCTTTATAATTTACCAAATATTCTTTTTCTCTTTCAAATGGAATATTAGCTTTCTTAAATTCATATTCTAAAGCATCTTTATATACGATTTCAGAAAAGCCCCCACCTAAATTTCTATGAACATCAAATAAAATTCCCATTATCTGATAGCTTTCTTGTTGATACAATATTTTCGTCATGATCTAAATTTTTTTCTGCCACGAATTCACAAATTTTTTTAATTAATTTTTTAAAAAGTTAATTCGTCAATTCGTGGCTATTATTTAGAATACAACTTTCAATTTTTGTATTGAAAATGTTTTCGGAATTTTATGGATGCAAATTTACAACATAGAAAATGCCTTTTATAATCTACAGCCTAATTTTTTGAGTAAATTCACAATTTTTCAATTCAATTTTATGAAAATAAAAAAAGGTGGAAGTAAATTGCATGAATTAATACAAATCGAGTGTTCAGATTTTAAAAAATAATTCGTGAATTTCGACATGATTTAAATTTTTCCGCCACGAATTCACGAATTAATTTTAATTGATTAAAAAAAACAGGATAGTGAATTACACAAATTCATTCGAAATTTTGCTCAAAGATTTTAAAAATAAATTCGTGAATTCGTGGCGAAAAAAAATATGGACCCATAAAACAAATCAATTGCGATAATCTGTTTTTAAAAATTCAATTTGTATTTTTGAATCATAGAAAAAAGCGCACATGAAAATTGTTATATCTCCAGCGAAATCATTGAATTTCGAAAAAAAATTACCAACATCTCAATATACAGAACCTTCATTCTTAAAAGAAGCAAGAGTGGTTCATAAAGTAGTAAAAACAAAAAAGCCATCTGAATTATCAGAACTAATGTCTATCTCAGACAAATTAGCCGATTTAAACTGGAAACGTAATCAGGATTGGAAAACTCCTTTCACGCCCGAAAATGCGCGCCCAGCAGTTTATACTTTTGATGGCGATGTGTATACAGGTTTAGATGCTTATACCATTCCGTTAGAGAAATTAGATGTTTTGCAAGATAAACTTAGAATTTTATCTGGCCTTTACGGACTTTTGAAACCATTAGATTTAATGCAGGCGTATCGTTTGGAAATGGGAACTAAAATGCCAGTTGGCGAATCTAAAAACCTTCATGAATTCTGGAAACCTGTTGTAACGAAAGCTTTAAACAAAGAATTGAAAAAAAATGAGTTATTCGTGAATTTGGCGAGTAATGAATATTTTTCTGCTGTTGATGTAAAAGCTTTGAAAGTTCCTGTAATCACTCCGGACTTTAAAGATTACAAAGACGGAAAATTAAAAATGATCAGTTTCTTTGCCAAAAAGGCGAGAGGCATGATGGTGCGTTATATTATTGATACGAATGCTGAAACTATAGATGACTTAAAAGGTTTTAATTATGAAGGATATCAGTTTGATGCCAATCTTTCAAAAGGGAATCATTTGGTTTTTACAAGGTGACTTTTTAAGGGACTAAGTTTTTTAACCGCAAAGGCGCAAGGTTTACGCAAAGTTCGCAAAGGTTTTACACAAAGCTTTGCGAACTTTGCGTTTTTATCGACTCTTAGAAATAAAATCTTTGCGTCTTTGCGGTTAAATAGAAAAAATAAACGCCGAATTCTAAATGATGAATTCGGCGTTTCTGCGTATTATAAATCTATTATCATTAATGCATTGCGTCGGCTGCACTAATTTTGTTCTTCCCTTTTTTGATAAAGAGAATAATCGGTATGCAACATAAAAACATAATTCCTAGATAAAGGAAAATATCCATATAAGCCATTACAGTGCTTTGTTTCATTACGGACATTTCGATAGCTTGATACGCTTTTTTCAAAGCAACATCTGCACTATATCCTTTTGCCATGAAGGCGTGCTGCATTCCTGCAATACGCTGCTGCACATCAAATTTGGCAGGATCTAGGTTATTAATTAAATCTACTCTATGAGATTGACTAAAACGTGTGATGAAAGTGGTAATAATCGCGATACCAAAAGATCCGCCTAATTGACGCATCATTCCAGTAAATGCAGCTCCTTCACCAATTTGTTTTCCTTTTAAAGTCGAAAGCGAAAGTGTTGTAATAGGAACGAAAAGCAATCCTAAACCAATTCCTCTCAAAATTAAAGGCCAGTACATATGTTCAACTCCTGTGTCAGGTGTCATTCGGCTGTACATCATAAAGGTAAAGAAGAAGAAAATTAAAAATCCTACTCCAACCATATAGCCTTGAGGCACACCTTTCTGAATCATATTACCCACAAATGGCATCATAATAGCCGTTGTAATAGATCCCGGAATCAATAATAATCCTGCATCAGTTGCTGTCCATCCTAAAATAGATTGCGTGTAAATTGGGATAATCAATGTTGAACCATACAAACCGAAACCAAGAATAAAACACATAATGGTTCCAATTCTAAGATTTCCATCTTTTAAAACGCTTAGGTTTACAATTGGATATTCATAGGTAAGCTCTCTCCAAATAAAAAGAACCAATCCAAGAACAGTTACAACACTTAAGGTCACAATTGTAGAGTCATTAAACCAGTCGTCTTGCTGTCCGTGTTCTAATACGAACTGTAAAGAACCGATAAATGCAGTCAACAATATAATTCCCCACCAGTCAACCTGATTGGCTTTTAATTTTTCTCCATATTTCGGACTTCTAACAAATGTTAAAGCCAAAATAGTAGCGATAATTCCTAACGGAATATTGATATAGAAAATATATGGCCAAGAATAGTTATCTACTAAATATCCTCCCAAAGGCGGACCTAATGTTGGACCAACAATTACACCCATTCCGTAAATAGCCTGTGCCATTCCACGTTTTGCTACGGGATAGCTCTCTGTAATAATCGTTTGGGCTGTTACTAGTAGTGCTCCACCGCCCATACCTTGTACGAATCGGAAGGCTACAAGTTCCCAAATATTGGTGGCATTACCACACAAAAAAGAACAGACCGTAAATATTATAATGGAAGCCACAAAATAGTTACGTCTTCCAAATTGCTGTGATAGCCAGCTCGTCATCGGAATTACAATAACATTCGCAATTGCGTATGCTGTAATTACCCATGCCACATCAGTCAAGGTAGCACCAAGACTTCCGCGCATGTCAGTCAGCGCTACGTTTACAATCGTCGTATCTACAATTTCCAGCAGTGCACAAAGTACTGCTGTAATTGTAATGATAACGCGTCTGAAACCGTATTCTACTAAATCGTCGTCTTGTACTGCTGTTGCCATTTATTTTATTTCAAATGTACATCTACGTCAACGTTCATACCTGGTCTTAAAAGTTTTACTTTTTCAGGATCGTTTGATTCGTCTATGGTAATTTTTACTGGTAATCTCTGAATTGTTTTTACGAAGTTTCCTGTTGCGTTATCAGGAGGTAATAATGAAAAACGAGATCCTGTTGCAGGAGAGAAAGAAGATACAGTTCCTTTAAACTCATAGTTTGGATAAGCATCTACTTTTAAGCTTACTTTTTGTCCCACAACCATTTTGTTCAATTGTGTTTCTTTGAAGTTAGCTACAACCCAAGCTTCGTTGTTGTTAATGATGTAGAATAAAGATTGTCCTGGCTGAACCAATTGTCCTGGCTGAATATCAACTTTAGAAACCTGACCATCAATTGCAGCAGTTACTACGGTATAAGAAAGGTTTAAGTGAGCCACATCTAGCATTGTTTTTGCTTTTTTGATGTTTGCTGCAGCAACTTCTGTTTGTTTGTCTGAAACTTTAGATTTTGACTGAATAACAGATTTTTGGTAAGAAGTAGCTTTTTGTTGTTGCTCTAAAACACGTACTTGGTTTTCTGCTTCTTCTTTTGCTGTTAAAGCTTGCTCATATTGTTGTTTTGTAATAGTATGAGTTTTGTACAAGTTGTTGTAACGGTTGTAATCGTTTGTAAGCTGTCTCAATCTAATTCTTGCGCTTTCGATAGAACCACTTGCAGATCTCATTTGAGCATCAGATACTGAGATGCTTGCATAAGCACTTCCGATATCAGCTTTTGCAGCTTCGTACTGACCTTCAGCACCTAATAAAGCAGCATTAGCTTCATCAATCTTTAATTGATAATCTCTCTTGTCAATAGTAAATAAAGTATCTCCTTTTTTTACATAATCATTATCTTTCACATAAACTTTGCTGATATATCCTGAAACTCTAGGGATAATCGGGTTCATTTTTTTCTCGATTTGAGCATCATCCGTTTCTTCGTGAGCTTGACCGTGTAGGTATTTAGATATTCCATAAGTTCCGCCTCCTAAAATCAGAACTGCAAGTATGATGATGAATTTTTTATTTGTTTTTTTCTTTTCCATGAGAGCTATCGATTATATTTTAGAAAGATTGAATGATTGTGATAATTGTCCTGATACTGAAAGTAATTCGTAATATTTTTGAATAATGGTTGCTTTAGATAAAGCAGTTTGAATTTTAGCATTTAAATGCTCTACATCTGCTTCTACTAAATCATTAGTGTCAGATAAACCGTTGTCAAATTTATCTTTTACTAATCTGTAGTTTTCTGCTGCTTGCTGTAAAGCTTCTTCATACACCACACTTTGATTAATTGCTAGGTCATAATCTTCAATAGATTTTTGAACCTCTACTTTAATGCGGTCTGTCATAATTGCTTCAGTATTTTTTACTTCCAAAGCTCTGCTTTCTGCTTCTTTTACGTGAACATTATTTTTTAGAATACCTGATAAATCATAAGATAATCCGATTCCAAAGTTCATCGCATATTTTACTGTTACAATGTCTTTAAGATCAAATGCAGTGTAACCACCTAAAAGTGAAATTGAAGGATAATATCCAGCTTTTGCAATTTTGACATTAGCTTCTGAAGCTTTACCTTGTAATCTTATTGCTTCTAAATCTTTTCTGCTTTCAAGTGCAACGGCATCAGATGTTATAGAATTGCTTGTTTTAAGATTAAAGAAATCTTCTTCATTTACCTGAATTTTTACATTAGGATCTAATTTCAGCAAAGTAGTCAAATAGAAATTGATATTATTGATGTTGTTATTAGCTTCATCAATAGATAATTGCGTTTTAGAAACTAATAATTGCGCTTTCAATAAATCATTTCTCGGAATAATTCCGTTTTTCTCCAACTCGGTAAAATCAGTAACACGCTGTTTGGCGCTTTTTTGATTTTCGTTTAAAACATCTAAAGTTTTTTGAGCCTTGTATAATGCTGTGTAATAAGTGATTGCTTTTAATGCAACATCTTCTTTAGTTTTTTCAGCATTAGCAGTTTCTGCTTCGTACATCCCTTCATATGCATCAATGCTGTTTTGAATTTTAAATCCAGCAAAAATAGGAAGACTTAAATTTGCCATTCCAAGCATTGCTCTATCTGGAGAAGCTAATGAAGCACTTTCACCCTGATTAGGCAAATCAATCGATGCTTTTGTAAGACGCTGATATTGACCGGAAATTTTAAGATCTGGGTATTGATTATTTTTTACGGTTTTTAATTCGTATTTTTTTGTGTTTACCTTAGTATTGGCAAGTGTAACTTCGTTACTCTTTTCCCAAGCCATTTGTACGGCCTCGCCCAAGGTTAAACTTGTTTTCTCTTGTGCTTCTATTGAAGATATTCCGATAAAGAAAACTCCAAAGAGCATTAATTGACTAATTTTCATAAACAAGTAGCGCTTTTATAGTTTGTTGAATGTGCTTTGTAAGATCGTTTTTAATGTAATTGTTAAACATTTCTTCGGTTTTTAAATCAAATATTTCTTCGAAGAAAGAGCGATTCATGTGAAAGTGAAAAAAGGTTCCGATAATTGTTGGTGTAATGAGCTGGATATTTACATCTTTTCTAAAAACCCCAAGAGCCTGGCCTTGCTTAATAATGCTTTCAACCGATTTTAAATTTCCTTTTTTGAGCTCAGTAAAAGCTTGAAGGCTTTTTTCTCTCTTTTTGTTATAAAGTTCAAAGTGTAAAACCCTGTAAATCCCTTTGTTAAGGCAAATTCTGTTGATGTAAATTTCGATTAATTTATTGACTTTTTCAAGAGGTTCTAGATCTTCTTGTAATAAATTTTCGAGTTGTAGTTTTAAATCAACGGTCTTGTGAAAAATAAGAGCTTCCAGTAGCCTTTCTTTTGAACCAAAATAATAAGAGACCATAGCAATATTAATTTTGGCCTCTTTGGAGATATCCCGTATCGATGTACCCTCAAATCCTTTCTCAGAAAATAGCCTTTCTGCAACATTAAGAATCTGAATTTTTTTATCGTTCAATTCGATGTGTGACATGGTATTGTTTCTAATCGGATGCAAAATTAAACACTTGTTTAATTTAAACGCTTGTTTAATTTTGTTTTAACACAATATTAACATAAAGCGTTATTGATAATTTATGTTAAATCGTGCCTTAATTAGTTAAAATAAAAAAGCCTGAAAACTCTATTTTTCAGGCTTTTTTTCGCAATCTTGTCATTTCGACGAAGGAGAAATCTCCACAAGTAGCTCCGTAAAGTGAAATCCAATCTTTGTCGATTTTGTAACGAAGATTTCTCCTTCGTCGAAATGACAAACTAAACGGATATTATATTTTTAATCAGATGTATCTATCGAATCTCTCCAACAAATTCTTCAATTTTTCCGCTTCCTTTTTCACTCAAATGTTTGATAAAGGCACTTCCAATAATAGCGCCTTTTGCATACTTTGTTGCCTGATTAAAAGTTTCTTTATTCGAAATTCCGAAACCAACAATTTGAGGATTTTTCAAATTTAGATTAGCGATTCTTTCAAAATAACTTTCCTGAACACCTCCAAATCCAGATTGAGAACCAGTAACACTTGCAGAACTTACCATATAGATAAATCCGTTGGAAACGCTATCAATAAAACGAATGCGTTCGTCTGAAGTTTGAGGCGTAATCAAAAACACGTTTATTAATCCGTATTTTTCGAAAATTGCTTTGTATTCATCTGCATAAACATCAACTGGAAGATCTGGAATAATTAAACCGTCAATTCCAATTTCGGCACATTTCTGGCAAAAAGCTTCAACTCCGTATTGTAACATCGGATTAAAGTATCCCATGATAATCAACGGAATTTTTACGCTTTCGCGGATGTTCTTCAGTTGATCAAAAAGAATTTGCGTTGTCATTCCGTTATGAAGCGCTTGTGTAGAACTCGCCTGAATCGTTGGTCCGTCTGCTAAAGGATCACTAAAAGGAAGACCAATTTCAATTAAATCAACTCCATTTTTTTCTAAATCCTGAATAATCTGCACCGTATCATTTAAATTCGGATATCCGGCAGAAAAATAGATCGAAAGGATCTTTTTATCTTCTTGTAATTTTTGAGTTATTCTGTTCATTTTTATATTTTTTCTCCTGCAAGGTTTTCAAAACCTTGTAGGTATGTTTATATTTTCTTTTTTGCCAAAGATTAAAAGTTTATTTCACGCAGATTTATATTGATTTAAGCTGATCTGCGCAGATTTTTTTAGATGCTTTTAATAAAATCTCTATTAATCTGCTAGATCTGCGAGAGAAAATCTTTTCTAATCTGTGAAATCTGTGGCAATATATTTTAAAATTTTACGATTTGGCTTTCCCAATCATTACCTTTTTTTTCAACCAATAATAATCCAGAATCCGAATCATTCATTTGGGCGACTAATTCTCCTTTATTATTCCAAAAAGCACTTTGGCCTGCTGATGGCGATCCCCAAGATTCTCCACTGAAATTCGACATCAAAACATTCATTTTATGTTTTTCAGCATAATTTTGTAAATGGCTGTACGCATTCGGAATTCCGTTTGGCGAAAAGAAAATACTTGCGATATAAATATCGGTATCATTTTTAGCTGCGTTTTCAGGATGTAGCGGATTGTCAATGTCAGCGCAAATTGCAAAAGAAATATTTTGATCCTCAATCGTTAACATAGGATTGTAATCAAACGAAGAATCGAAAAAATCACCTTCTCCTTCATGTAAAAATTGTTTCGTATAAATAGAAACAGAATCGTCTGGAGCAATAATAAATTCGCCAATAAATAGTTTTGAATCTATTCGAATTGGCGCTCCAGCTATAATGACAATGTTATTTCTAACCGACAATTCTTTTAAGTGATCAATTCTATAATCATCTTCTGTAAAAACTAAAGCTTCTGCATTTTCTCTTTCGTAACCCGTAATAGATAATTCAGGAAACGCAATTAAATTAGCGCCATTTTGAGCAGCCAATTCAATAAGATGATAATGATTCAGTAAATTAGAAGATATATCTCCACGTTTTGGTTTGGTCTGCGCAGCCGCTAAAATCATTTTATATTATTTATTTTCTGTATAAACCCAAGCTACTCTTCCTGATTGAAGTTTGACCTGAACTCTTTTGTATGAATTAGACTCGAATTGATCTACTTTTAACAATTCTTGATTAGAAACTTCAAAAGCAACACCGTGTATAATGTCTTCCAAGCTTTCACTTGGTACAGCCACAACATAATCTGCCATTCCAAACTCTTCTTCAATTTGTAAACTTTTAAGTTTGAAGCCCAGTATTTGATCTGGACTGCCGCTTAAAACTTTATTAAAAATCTGCATCTGAATTTGTTTAGATCTTAATGTTCCGTATGAGAATAATAGTTCCATAATTATAATTTTCTCTTTATTTGTTAGCGTACAGACTCCCGATAACTTTCGGGATTTGAATGCCCAAATTACAATTTTTATTACAATTTAAAGTAATCTATATAATTATCTAAATCTTTGTCGCCACGACCAGAAAGACTTATTACAACAACATCTGTAGGCTTGAATTTCTTCTGATCTAAAACTGCAAAAGCGTGTGCACTTTCAATTGCTGGAATAATTCCTTCTAATTTTGTTAATTGAAGACCGGCATTCATTGCATCATCATCGGTAACTGAGAAAAATTCTCCTCTTCCTGTTTGTGCTAAATGGGCGTGCAAAGGCCCAACTCCAGGATAATCTAGACCTGCAGAAATAGAATAAGGTTCTGTAATTTGCCCATCTGGAGTTTGCATTAAAAGTGTTTTGCAACCATGAATAACCCCAACTTTTCCTAATTTACTAGTTGCGGCGCTGTGTCCGCTGTCAACACCTTTTCCAGCAGCTTCTACAGCAATAATTCCAACTTGTGGTTCGTGTAAAAAGTGGTAGTAAGTTCCTGCAGCGTTACTTCCTCCGCCAATACAAGCTACTACATAATCAGGATTTTCACGACCTTCTTTTTCTTTTAACTGCCATTTAATTTCTTCAGAAATAATGCTTTGAAAACGTGTTACCATGTCTGGATAAGGATGAGGCCCAATTGCTGATCCAATAATATAATGTGTATCAACAGGATTATTAATCCAATCGCGGATTGCTTCGTTTGTAGCGTCTTTTAAAGTTCTTGAACCTGAAAGTGCTGGACGAACTTCTGCGCCTAACATTTTCATTCGCGCTACGTTTGGAGCCTGACGGGCGATGTCAATTTCGCCCATGTAAACGATACATTCAATTCCCATTAAAGCACAAACTGTAGCTGTTGCTACACCGTGTTGCCCAGCTCCAGTTTCGGCAATAATTCTTTTTTTACCCAAACGTTTTGCTAGCAGAATTTGCCCAATTGTATTGTTTACTTTGTGTGCTCCAGTATGGTTTAAGTCTTCTCTTTTTAGATAAACTTTGGTATTGTATTTCTCAGATAGACGTTTTGCAAAATACAACGGACTAGGGCGTCCAACGTAATCTTTCAACAATTGGTTGAACTCTGCTTTAAAATCAGGTTCATCCATTATACTTAAGTATTTCAGACGTAGTTCTTCTACATTTGGATATAACATTTCGGGAATATAAGCACCGCCAAATTCTCCGTAATATCCTTTTTCGTTAACGTTAAAACTCATTTTATTTAAATTTTAAAAGTTGGCAACATCAAATTTTCGTTTGAAGATGCTTAATAAATTTTTATTTTTCAGCCCTGGTTCGATTTCAAATTTACTATTTACATCGACAGCATAAATAGGTAATTTGGTTTTTGAAATTTCTTCAATGGCTTTTAATTCATTCATTCCAATTCCGCCACTTAAAAAGAAAGGCTTTTTCGAATTGTATTTTTTTAATATGCTCCAGTCGAAAGTTGTTCCGTTTCCGCCTGGAAGTTTTCCTTTAGTGTCAAATAGAAAATAATCGCAGACATTTTCAAAAGGTTTTATGATTTCAAAATCAAAATTCTCATCGGCCGAAAAGACTTTAATAATTTCAATTTTTTTTGGAAGTTTTTCTTTTAATGTTGAGCAAAATTCAACTGATTCTTCCCCGTGTAATTGAACTGCTTGTAAGTTGTATCTTTCGACTTTTTCCAGAATTTCTTCCTGACTTTGATTAACAAAAACGCCCACTTTTTTGATTGTTTTTATCAATTCGGGAACATTCCCATTGCAATATCTAGCGGATTTTTCCCAGAAAATAAATCCCATATAGTCAGGCAAAAGAGCGCCTACTTCGAGAATATTTTCAGGATATTTCATACCGCATATTTTGAGTTTCATTTTTTTTAAATGCTTTAAGCTTTAAGCTTTAGGCTTTAGGCTAAATTAGTAATGTTAAGAAGGCTTATTGCTTACAGCTTAAAGCCTATAGCTGTTTAATAAATTCTGTTGCCGCTTGACCAGCATTGTCGGTTTTCATGAAGTTTTCTCCAATTAAGAAACCTTTGTAACCGTAAGGTTTAAGTTCTTGAATGGCTTCAATTGATGAAATACCGCTTTCGGATACTTTTACAAAATCATTAGGAATTTGTGAAGCCAATTCTTTACTGAAATCTAAGCTTACTTCGAATGTTTTTAAATTTCTGTTGTTTACGCCGATCATATCTAAGGTTGGCATAATTGATTTTTCTAACTCTTCTTGATTGTGAACTTCCAACAAAACTTCTAAACCTAAACTTTTTGCAAATTCAGATAATGATTTGATTTCTTCTCGCGTTAAAACTGCTGCGATTAACAAAATTAAATCGGCACCGTGCGCTTTTGCTTCTAAGATCTGGTATTCGTCCACAATAAATTCTTTTCGCAAAAGCGGAATATTGACTGAAGCTCTTGCTAAAAGCAAATCGTCTAAAGATCCGCCAAAATATTTACCGTCGGTTAAAACTGAAATTCCGCATGCGCCGGCATTCTCATAACCTTTAACTACTTCTTCAACTGTAAAATTATTGTTGATGATTGATTTTGAAGGAGAACGGCGTTTGTGTTCTGCAATAATTCCAGAATTGCTTTCTTTTAATTTCTGACTAAGAGAAATCGTCTGTTTTCCAAAAAACACTGAAGCTTCTAACTGAGAAACCGGAATGATCGATTTCTTCAAAATCACTTCTTGTTTTTTGTCTATTATTATTTTATCTAAAATGTTCATTATTTTGTTTGTTTCAGGTTTCAAGTTTCAGGTTCGTTCCAACAACTTGAAACCTGAAACTTGAAACAATTTTTTACCTACTTAATTCTTGTAATTTCTGTAATGCTTTTAACCCTTTTCCAGACAATAAACTTTCTTTAGCCAGTTCAAATCCTTCTTTTGGAGAGCATTTCGTAACGGTCGAAATTGCCATTGCAGCATTGGCACAAACTACATTATTCTGTGCTTCATTTCCTTTTCCAGAAATGATATTCGTAAAAATTTCTGCAGATTCTTCAATTGTTTTTCCTCCTTCAATTTCGGTTTGAGAAAGAAGACGAACACCAAAATCTTCTGGATTCAACATTCCCTCCATATGGTTGGAAATTGTTTTGGTTGGACCAGTTAATGAAATTTCATCATATCCGTCAAGCGAATGTAAGATCGTAAAATTGGTATCTGTATTTTGATATAAATAAGCATACATTCTTGCCAATTCTAAGTTGAAAACTCCAACCAATTGATTTTGTGGAAATGCAGGATTTACCATTGGTCCTAACATATTAAAGAATGTTTTTACTGCCAATTCTTTTCTAATTGGTCCAACGTTTTTCATTGCTGGGTGAAATAGGGGAGCATGCAAAACGCAAATTCCAGCCTGATCGATGCATTTTTCTAAAAACGAAGGATCGTTGCTAAATTTAATTCCCATTTTTTCCATCACGTTGCTTGAACCAGAAATAGAAGAAACTCCGTAATTTCCGTGTTTTGCTACTTTTATTCCTGCTCCAGCCGATACAAATGAAGCTAAAGTCGAAATGTTGAAAGTGTCTTTTCCGTCGCCACCCGTTCCGCATAAATCGATGGTATTATAAGCTGATAAATCTACACGAACGCAAAGATCTAATAAAGCTTCACGAAAGCCAGAAAGTTCATCAATTGTAATGCTTCGCATCATAAAAACAGTCAAAAATGCCGAAATCTGACTTGGATTGTATTGACCACTCGAAATATTAATCAATACTTGTTTTGCTTCTTCTTTAGAAAGCACTTCGTGGTTGATTAATTTGTTTAATATAGTTTTCATTTATTTAAGATTCTAAGTTGCTGAGATGCTAAGGTTCTAAGTTTTTTACTGTGACTGCTTTAATGTTCATTTCCTTGATAAATCCACATTGGCTCCGTTTTTCCAGCTCTTTCAAAACCATTTTTTTTATAAAATTCGACTGATTTTTCGTCGGCAGTGAGCATCTGCATATGAAAGTGACTGTATTTCTTCTGCATTTTATCCAAAATCAATTTCCCGATTCCTTTTCCTTGATATTCTGGAAGCACCAATAAATGTGGATAATAGACTGTTAGAAATCCGTCCGAAATTGCATTTCCAAGTCCAACGAGCTTTTTTTCTTCCCAAGCGGTTATTAAGGTTTCAGAATTTAATAAACCATTATATAATTCATTTGGCTTACTTGCAGAACTCCATTCGTTTGCTTTGTACAAAACTAAGATGTCGGCAATGCTGATGTCTCGTGTTTCTAAAATTGTTATTTCCATTTCGAATTTCAAGGTTAAATTTTACTTTTTTATAAACTTTCCTGAATCGATAGTCTTATTACCATTCATAATTGAATATAAGTATACTCCTTTTGCTAGATGTTGAGAAACTTTCCATTGATACTCAGAAACAGAATTGGTCAATTTTATTTGATCCACTGTTTTTCCATTAATATCAAAAAACTTAATTGAGTCGAAAGTTGTATCTTGATTTGTTTCAAATGATAAATAATTAGTGGTTGGATTAGGAAAGACCTTTATAGTGCTTAATTTAGAATTTGTAAACTTTTCATTAGATAAAACACCGCCTATTTCTCTTGCTCCAATATCTACAATTGTCCCATTTTTGGATGCAATTATTGATGGATCCCCTGCATCTACAGCAGGAGAATTACTTTTTAATATGCAAAAAGTTTCATCTGCCAAAGTAATCGATTCAAAATCCGGATTTTCGAATATATTATAATAGGCATCTGCAGGGGTGTTGTTTTTATTTGTTGTGATTATAGTCCCAACACCAATAGGAAGCATATTTCCTGTTCCGTAGCCATTATTATAGAATAAATTATATGAAACAGAATGTGGTTTGTATGTTCCGTCAGAATAAATAGCGTATTTTGAATTGTTGCTTATGATATTAGAATTGATAATAGGATTTGGTGTAGTCGATGGATTATCATATAGACCAATACCATGTTCATTATATATTAACGTATTATTTATAATAGTAGGTTGACCGTAAGTAACAAATATTGCAGTGCCAGTATTGAAAATTATGTTTCTTTCAATTTTATAGTTAAATCGAATAGATTGTATTCCTTGGTAAATACAATCATAAATAATATTATTTTTAAACGTTGATGCTGTTGACGCCTGATATATATTTATACCTATCCAAACATGATTGTATATTTCATTGTCTTCAATTGTAACTTTTCCAGTGGTATATACAGAGAATCCATATGCACAATTGTATATTTTATTATTTTGAACAGTTATAATACCTGCATTTCTAATACTTATTGCACTTTGTTCAGAGTTTCTAATTTTACTGTTTGTTAGAGTCAGATTTCCAGTTACATTCAAGAGACCAATGTTGTCATCATTCTTTGCTTTTCCATATTCTATAATACAATAATCCATTTTTGAAATACCGTTTACTACTATTTGATCCCAGTCTTTATTTGTTGGAGAGGTTTTGTTTGATGTAAATTGAACGTATTTATCAGCTGAACCGTTTGCTAATAAAGTTCCATTTACGATTAATGAATAGTATCCATCAAATTTTACCTCTACACCTTCTTCAATTGTTAATGTTTGTCCAGCAGGAACAATTATATTTCCTGTAACTCTATAGGTATGTCCTTTTGTCCATGCTCCACTAACATTACCATTTACTAAAACTAAAATATTTGAGGATAAAGTAACATCGTTTAAAATCACAGTATCATTTATAAAGTAATTTAACAGTTCATAAATTTGATAACCATTTTTTTCATATTTAATGTTGTAAACACCGTTTGCAATATTAGCAGTAAAACTTCCATCCAATTGGGATGTAGTCTGAGCTAAAACAGCACTTGGTGAAACAGGTGTAAAGGTTATGGTGCAATTTTCATAAGTTGCGCCATTGTCTAAAAAGACTTTACCAGTTACATTAGCTGCGAATGAAGAAGCAGAAATAAGAAGAATTAAAAGAAGTAGAATTTTTTTCATATGGGTTTAATTAAATTAATTACTTACAAGGATAATATTTTGGTGTTAGTTAATCCTTGCAAGTAAAAATATAATATTTGGATTAATTTGGATAATGGAATTGCTATTTAAAAAGTTTACTATTAACTGTTAATCCAATTCTCTAAAATCCTTTTTCCGTTTGGTGTTAAAACACTTTCTGGGTGAAACTGAACGCCTCTTACATCATAATTTTTGTGACGTAAAGACATAATTTGTCCGTTTTCATCAACAGAAGTCGCTTCTAAATCTTCGGGTAAATTGCTGTCAACAACCCAAGAGTGGTATCTTCCTACTTCAAATTCGTTTCCTAATCCTTCAAATAAAATTTCGTCGTCTACTAAAGTTTTTACGTTTGTTGCAACGCCGTGATATACTTTGTCAAGGTTTGAAAGCGTTCCGCCAAAAACTTCTCCGATTGCCTGTTGTCCTAAACAAACGCCAAGAATACTTTTTGTTGGACTGTATTTTTCGATTACTGCTTTTAATAAACCAGCTTCATCAGGAATTCCAGGCCCTGGAGAAAGTAATATTTTCTCGAAAGATGCAATTTCATCAATATCAAATTCATCGTTTCTGTAAACAGTAACTTCGCAGTTTAAATCTTCTAAATAGTGCACTAAATTGTAAGTGAAACTATCGTAATTGTCTATAACTAAAATCTTTTTCATTGTGTTGTGTTTTTTGTTTCAGTTTTGTTTCAGGTTTCAAGTTGGTTGGAACGTGAAACTTGAAACTTTAAACCTGAAACCAAATTTTCTTATTTTTCTCGAACGTATTTTTCTACGATAACACGATCTACCCCTAATTTTTCTACTTTTTCTACTCCTTTTTGAATTAGAGTGTCGTTTTGAACTTTCACCACAAATTCAAATTTGTTGTCTTCCCAATCGCGGTTGTTGAAAAACTCTAAATGTTCTGTATAAATACTGTCTTTTAAAGTATATTTTCCGCCTCCGCCAAAGAATAATGCTGCTGTTGTATCTTTTCCGTGTTTTAAATCATGATTAAAAAAAGCAAAATGTGTATCGTTGATAATCTTAATCATTTTTGTTTTTGAATTGAAAGTTGAAAAAGTTGAATCTTTCTCAGTTGTTTCAGCTGATATAAGACGCCAAGTTCCCTCAATCGGATTTTGTTTTTTTTCTGAATTGCAAGAAGTCAGTGTAACGATTAAAACTAAAATTGATACTGCTTTTTTCATAGTTTGTGGTTTTTATGGTTTGTTTTTTAATTGTTTAAGGTTTTAAGTTTCACGTTTCAATAAACTTGAAACTAAATTTGTTCTGCCATTTCTAAGGCTGTGTTTAATGCTCTTAATTTATTGTAAACTTCCTGCATTTCGCTTTCTTCATCAGAACTTGCTACAATTCCTGCTCCTGCTTGACAGTGCAATTGATGATTTTTAGAAAGGAAAGTTCGAATCATAATGGCGTGATTAAAATTTCCATCAAAGTCCATAACACCGATTGCACCTCCGTAGAAGTTACGATTTGTTTTTTCGCATTCTTCAATTAATTGCATCGCTCTGTGTTTTGGTGCACCGCTTAAAGTTCCTGCTGGAAATGTATCCGCTACAACTTGCATTGTAGTTGCTTTATCGTGTAAATGCCCTGTCACTTTAGAAACTAAGTGAATTACGTGAGAGAAAAACTGAACTTCTCTATATTTTTCTACATTTACATCGTGACCGTTTCGGCTCAAATCATTTCTTGCCAAGTCAACCAACATAACGTGTTCGCTGTTCTCTTTTTTATCTTCAGAAAGTTCTTTTGCTAAAAGAGCATCACGTTCATCATTTCCTGTTCTTTTGAAAGTTCCAGCAATTGGGTGAATTTCAGCTTTTCTGTTTTTTACGATAATTTGAGCTTCTGGAGAAGAACCAAATATTTTGAAATCGCCATAATCAAAAAAGAATAAATATGGAGAAGGGTTGATGCTTCTTAAAGCTCGGTAGACATTAAATTCGTCGCCTTTAAAACCTTGAGTAAATCGGCGAGAAAGAACCAATTGAAAAACATCTCCGCGGTAGCAGTGTTTTTTTGCTAAAGCCACATTTGCTTTAAATTCTTCATCAGTTAAGTTAGAGAAACCTTCTCCTTCTTTAGAAAATTTATAAGAGGCAATGTTTCTAGATTGAAGTAATTGCTCGATTTCAGCAATATTATTTTTATTATCTACACTATGGCAGAAAATGTAAGCTTCATTTTTGAAGTGATTGATTGCAATAATATTTTGATAAACAGCATAAAAAACATCAGGAATTGAAGTGGCATTGTCTTTTTTTGCAATTGAAACTTTCTCAAAATAGCGAACTGAATCGTAAGAGATATATCCGAATAAGCCATTATTAATGAATTTAAAATCGTTTTTCTCTGATTGAAACTGACTTGAAAATTCCTGAATTACCTGAGGAATATTTGTTGAAGCATCGATTACAGTTTTCTCAGAAGTTCCGTCAGGAAAAGTTTTAGAGATAACTTCATTTTCGATTTTTATAGTAGCAATCGGATTGCAGCAGATGTAAGAGAAACTATTATCATTTCCATGATAATCACTACTTTCCAATAATAAGCTGTTTGGAAATTTATCTCTGATTTTGAAATAAATGCTTACTGGTGTAACCGTATCTGCGAGAATTTGTTTGTAATGTGTATTAAGAATAAAAGGTTTCAAAATATATAGTTTTTATGTGTTGTTAATTTATATTTCGGTTTTGATCAAAAAAAAGGGCTTGTCGTGATGACAAGCCCTTTATATTTTTATATTTCTTACAATACCATAGGAAGCTTCGTTCACGACGTCTGACGTAAATTGCTCCACCACCAAGTATTGTTTAAAATTGTTCTCATTTCTTTATTTTGATGTGACAAAGATATAAATGTAATTTTAATTAGAGTATATAAAATTTGAAAAAAAACTTTTCGAATTTGTAAAATTTGTTAAATTTTGATTCCGAATGCTTCTATAACTCCTTAGTTTCCACTTGCTATCGTATTGTTTACGTTTAATCTAAAATCTGGATTCCCTTTGATATTTGGTAGTGCAAATAACTCGTTAAGTTTCATTTTTGTATATTCTATTCCGTAAGCTGGGTTTCCATAATAGCTTTTTATGCCCGGAATATTGCTTCCAGATTCGCTTTCAATTTCACCTTGGCAATTATTTGCCACAACGTTTTTAAAAGTGATTTTTGATAGATTGGCTTCACCGTTTCCGATATTTCCTTCCAATAAAATAAAAGGAGCAAACCCAGAAACGACACTATTAGTTAAATTGAAAAAGGTATTTTCTTTAATGTAAGCAGATTCTCTAACCAAACCTTGATTGTTTTCTTCTAAGTTAACCAATGTGATGTTGCTTGCATTAATTTTGGTCATCTTTTTGGTCATGTCTGTAGAAGCAATTTTTTCGTAAGAGTCAACCTCAAAACATCTAGAACCCGAAATGTCTGAAGAAAACGGGTGGCGAATTGCAATACTGTTTGAGATATTAATTTGAGCACCTTGCGTAAAATCAAAATCATCATCAGTTGTTCTGTACGAAACTAAATTGCTTAGATTCAAATCTCCGCCATAACACTCAAAAGAATCATCATTTGAATAACTGATTTGAACATGGCTGATAGTTGTTTTTCTTCCAACACCAGCAAGAGAAAGACCGTTTAATTCTTTAGAAGCACTTAATTTTCTTCCAGCATATTCTATTCTCACATATTTCATAATTCCAGAATTATCTTCAGGATCTTGACCTCCGTAATGATTTAAAGTTGGATCTAAATCGAAAGGCAAAGTGTGAATTCCTCCTAAAGAATTTATAGGAGCTTTTCCTAGAACTATAATTCCACCCCAGTCACCTGGTTTTCTGTTATTTATTTCGTTTTCAGAAGTGAAGATAATCGGGTCAGTTTCAAGACCTTCTGCCATAATTTTTGCGCCATTAGTGATGACAAGAGTTCCGCAAGTTTTATCATCACCACGGATAACGGTTCCAGGTTCGATAGTTAAAGTAGCATTATTAGTAACATACACAACGCCAACTAAATGGTAGATGTTGCGTTTCGTTAATCTTGTGTCTTTATCTATTGTTCCAGCAATTATGTTTGTTGCTTCCCCATAGTCATTGCCAGCAGGTTTAAAACTCGTCCAGTTGGTCATCCAGTTCGAAGTGCCAATAATTCCTTTTGGCTGTTGCTGAGCCTGTGCGAAAAAGCTGATAATGAAGGTTATGCATGCAATATGTAATTTTGTTTTCATAACTATGATTTTAATTTCTAGTTTTTGATTTTTTTAATTGTCCCAAAAATAGAAGCCGTATGTTAATCAAAGTCCTGATAGTTATTACGAAAGAGTTACTATATTATTAAGAATGTTAAGTTTATGAAAAGCTAATAAAAGAAAACCCCCAACAGCAAAACTGTTGGGGGTTTATTGTATTTCTGAATTAGTAAGCTTGAAATATTAGAATTTTAATGCTACAGCCAATTCAAATTCGTCGTTGATAGTTTTGTCTCCTAAACCTTCGAAGAAGCTACCTGAACCGTATTTAATATCGTATTTAGTTCTGTCAACTTTGAAAGCAGTTGTAGCAGTGTTTCCTTTTACAGTAATATCAAAAGTTACTGGTTTAGTGATTCCTTTAATAGTTAAATCTGCAGTTACAGTGTAAACGTCAGTAGATTTAGCTCCGATAGTTTTGAAAACTAATTTTGAAGTAGGGAATTTTTCAGTTCCAAAGAAATCGTCAGCTTTTAAGTGACCGTTTAATTTACCTTGGTATTCTCCAGTTAAATCTGTAGAAGTTAATGAAGTCATATCTACAGTGAAGCTACCACCAACTAATTTTTTTCCTTTGAAAACTACAGCTCCTTCTTTGAAGTTTACAGTTCCAGAGTGTTCTCCAGTTACTTTTTTACCTACCCATTTAATAGTAGATGCTTTTACGTCGATTTTTTTAGTTTGAGCGTTTACTGAGATTCCAGCTGCTGCTACGAATAATGCTATTGCAATAGTTTTTAAATTTTTCATGTTTTTAAAATTAAATTTGAATTTGATTAATAAATAATTATAGTGTGATAAATAATTCCTCGTGTGATTTTCTAACTTTTTTCTGGTGCTGAGATTTGTCGTCATCGTGTCTGTAACCTACAGTTGCAATAACTGAAGCGTTTAGACCTAATTTGTCGAAACCTAAGATTTCATTAAATTGAGCTGCGTTAAAACCTTCCATAGGAGTAGCATCAATTTTTAAATCAGCAGCTGCATTTAACAAGTTTCCTAAAGCTAAATACGTTTGTTTTGCAGTCCAGATATGTTTTGCATCTTCAGATAAATTTGCAATTACATTTTTCATCATGTCGCTGAATCCGCCTAAAGCTTCTGTTGGAACGCCTCTTACTTCGCTGATATTGCTGATATATTTGTCAACCGAACCTGCATCAAGGCTTAAGTCGTTTGCAAAAATGAACAGGTGAGAAGCATCTGTAATTTGAGTTTGTCCCCAAGCAGCACCTTTTAATTTTTCTCTTAATTCTGGATTTTCAACAATAACTACTTTATAAGGTTGTAATCCGTATGAAGAAGCGCTTAATCTAACCGCTTCTTTTAATGTATTTAAATCAGCATTTGATATCTTTTTTGAAGCATCAAATTGTTTGGTTGCGTATCTCCAATTTTGATTATCTAAGAAATTGCTCATAGTTTATATTATTTTTATTTGTTGGTTCTATATTTTTCTAATAATTGGTTCAGGAAAACTAGTTCTTCTGGTTTTAGATTGTTTGCAAACGTTTGTTCGTGTTCGTCAACTTTCGGATCTAATTCTTTTAAAACATCCAATCCTTTTTGCGTAATCGAAACTTCAATTTTTCTTCGATTATCAGGACAAACATTTCGAGTTACAAAATCCTTCAATAATAATTTGTCTACCAAACGTGTTGTATTGCTTGTTTTAGCAAGCATTCGTTCTTGTATCACGCACATATTAGCAGGCTTTCCTTTTTGTCCTCTTAATATACGTAACACATTATACTGTTCTCCAGATAAATCATACGGTTTGATCAACTCGTTGAAATGATCCTGAATCACATTTTGCGTGTACATGATATTCAGAATAACTTTTTTCGCATTATCCATCTTAACCGTACTCTTAATAACCTCTTCAATTGTCATAGTCGTAAGTGTATAATTTGTATATACAAATGTATAACTTTTAATATTTGTATATACAAGTGTTGTGTTAATTTTTTGTTAATTCATGTAAAAGCTTTACCTAAAAGAACAAAATAGATGGTTTTTAGAGGATAAAATTAAAGTAAATTTTTATTATAATTAACTGATATTGTTATGTTTAGCTATTTTTTAAAGTCGAAAGTTAATTTTAATGGTAAAAAAAATATCAATCACTTTTTTGTAAGATTGTTTTAAGCTGAAAGATCCTCAAAATCAGCTGAATTTGCGATTTGTTGGAACTCAGATAATAGAAAACCTTTAGCAATTTGCTTAAAATTGGCGATTTCTGTGTTTATCCATGCTTCATTATGTCCAAGTTCTTTAGCAATTGTTCTTGCCGTTTTTTCTGAAACTTCTATTGCAGCTCTGGCATCTAAAAATAACAAACGAACACGTCTGGCTAGAATATCATCGACTGTTCTTGCCATTTCGTATCGAATAGCCCAAACGACTTCTGCCATTGTAAATTCATAATTAGGATGCAGTCTTTCTTGTAACTCAGGTTCTCTTTCTTGTAATTCAATTATTTTCGGAATATCAGAGCCATATATATATAAGTGATTTTCTCTGTCAAAAGAAGTAGTAGGTGTGTTTCCATGAATGGAAAGATGTTCTGTACCGCATTCTTTTTTAGGAAGCTTTCCTTTTAATATAGCTTTGTCGATTATTTCTTCGGCCATTTTTCGGTACGTTGTCCATTTTCCGCCAGTAATTGTAATTAATCCGGTTTCTGAAACAATAATTTTATGGCTTCTAGAAACTTCTTTGGTGCTTTTGCCTTCTTCTTTTGGGGCTGCTAATGGGCGTAATCCTGCAAAAACAGAAAGCACATCGGCTCTTGTTGGTTTTTTGGTTAAGAAGCGTTGAGCGGTTTCCAATACAAATTGGATTTCACTCTCCAAAGCAATTGGTTCTAAGCTTTGTTTCTTGATTAAAGTATCGGTTGTGCCAACCACCACGCGATTATGCCACGGAACTGCAAATAAAACTCTTCCGTCTTTTGTTTTCGGAATCATTAAAGCATTTTCGCCAGGAAGAAAAGATTTATCAAAAACCAAATGAATTCCCTGACTAGGAACAATGTATTTTTTATAAACGTTATCATTTAATTTCATGATCGCGTTTGTAAAAACTCCTGTCGCATTAATTATGGCAGAACCTTTTATATCATATTTAATTCCGCTTTCTTGATCTTGAACTTGAATACCAATAAGTTGATTTTTATCGTCTTTTAATAAATTGACAACTTTTGTATAATTTAAAATACAAGCTCCATTTTCGACAGCTGTTTGAGCAAGGTTAATTGCTAAACGAGAATCATCAAATTGTCCATCGTGATAAATAACGCCATTTACCAAACCATTTTCTTCTACATTTGGAAGCAGTTCGATAGTTTTCTTTTTTGAAAGATATTTAGAACTTCCTAAACTCAAACAACCAGACAATAGATCGTAAATTTTTAATCCGATTGTATAAAAATAACCGCTAAACCAATGATAATTTGGTATGACAAACGATTGGTTTTTGACTAAATGATTTGCATTTTGTGCCAATAAACCTCTCTCTTTTAATGCTTCTCTTACCAAATGGACATCCCCCTGCGCCAAATAGCGCACACCACCATGAACCAGTTTAGTGCTTCGGCTTGAAGTTCCTTTTGCAAAATCTACAGCTTCAAATAAAACGGTTTTATAACCACGACTTGCTGCATCAACTGCCGTTCCGAGACCACTTGCACCTCCGCCAATAATTATTACGTCCCATTTTTCGGTATTTTGTAGTTTTGGTAACTGCTCTGAACGATTCATGTTTATTGATTTATTTTTGGGAAATGTTGTTTAAAGCAAACTTAACGAAATGAAATTAAAAATTGATGAAGAAAAAGTTTCAGGTTTCAAGTTTCAGGTTTTTGGTAGGCAACTTTAAACCTGAAACTTGAAATAAAAATAAACCCGACAGTTTTTTAAAATCTGTCGGGTTATCAATTTTATGGATTGTGTATTTATACCAATCGTTTTTCAAATGCTTTTCTTGCAGAGCCTCTAAAATAGACTTCTCCGCAATACGTATATTTTAATCGGTCTAAAATTTTTAACATCGGAGTATTATCGAAGTTTGTGTCTACTTTTATACTATAAATATTATTTTCGACAGACAAACCTTCAATGCTTTCAAATAGCTTGGTTGCAACTCCTTTCCCCTTTGCTAATTTCGAAACCGCTACACGATGCACGACAGTATAATCGCCATGAGTAAGCCATTTGCCTTCGATATTTTCGTAAGCAGGCTCTTTGTCAAAAATAATCGCGGCATAAGCCAGAATCGAATCGTCTTCTGTAAAAACGTATCCGTAATCCTTTTCGATATCGCTTTTAATAGAAAGTTCGTTCGGATATCCATCTTGCCATTGTGAGCTTCCGTCTAATCTTCTTTGTTCGATGGCATCTTGCAGGATTTGCCAGATTTGAGGTATTTCTGAAAGATTTGCTTTTCTTAGAGATAGCTTTTCTGTTGTATTCATTTTTTAATGAGGCAATTTATCTTTAATCAAACCATAAACCCAAGTTCCAGCAATTGCACTAACTAAAGTAACTACAATTACAGTTGCGCCAGTGCCAATTTGAGCAAAAAGCGGACCTGGACAAGCTCCAGTAATGGCCCATCCGAAACCGAATAATAATCCGCCGTAGATTTGTCCTTTATTGAAAGTCTTTGGTTGGATTTCTATTTTTTCTCCGTCAAGGGTTTTAATGTTGAATTTTTTAATCAATTGTACCGATATTAATCCAACTGCAACAGCGCATCCAATTACGCCATACATGTGAAATGACTCTAGATTGAACATTTCCTGAATACGAAACCAGCTGATAATTTCAGCTTTTACGAATACAATTCCGAAAAAGATTCCAACGATTAAATATTTAAGGTTTGCTAATGCAGTTTCTTTTTTCTGACTTGCGTTGATTCCTTCGCCGTCTATATTTTTATTTTCTAAACTCATTTTTGAAATTTTAAAGTGAAAGAATATAAGGTAAAATCAAAAGGGCCATTACAAAACCGCCAATCATAAAACAGATTGTAGCTACTAATGAAGGCCATTGTAAGTTTGATAATCCCATAATCGCGTGTCCGCTTGTGCATCCGCCAGCATAACGAGTTCCGAAACCAACTAAAAATCCGCCAACCACAATCATGATAAATCCGCGAAGCGTTAATAAACTTTCCCAAGAAAATAATTGTGCAGGAACCAAACCGCTGTGATCTGTGATTCCGTAAGTCGCTAATTTCTCTGATAATTCAGGAGCAATTTCCACCGGATTTGGATTCGAAAGAAAATGCGCAGCAATAAAACCTCCGAAGAATATTCCAAGAACAAAGAATAAATTCCAGCTTTCTTTTTTCCAGTCGTATTTAAAAAATGAAATATTTGCAGGAATACAAGCCGCACAAATGTGACGAAGTGAAGAACTAATCCCGAAAGATTTATTTCCAATAATTAATAAAATTGGAACAGTTAATCCAATCAGCGGGCCTGCTACGTACCAAGGCCATGGTTCTCTCAAAATTTCTAGTAAATTCATAAATAATTTAAAGATTAAGTATTTTTTTTTCACCATATAAGTTATATAAGAAATTATAAGTTGGAGTTTCTTATATAACTTATAAAAGTTAAGTAAATATAAGAAGTGGGCTTAAAATCACCCCAAACTAAAATGAACTTATATCACTTACATGGTAAAAAATTATGTTCAATGTTTATGCTTTCAAAACCTTGCTTTGGCAGACGAAATCTGATTTTGGAACATTGGTTTTTGAAATCGCTCCAAAACCGCCTTCAACTTCAGAGAAATTTCTGAAACCTCTTGCTTGAAGGATAGAAGCTGCAATCATACTTCTGTAACCACCAGCACAATGCAGATAAAAATGTTCATTTGGATTAATGTCTTTTACCCAGTCATTAATATAAGCCAAAGGTTTGCTGTAAGCGTCATCTATATGTTCTGCTGCGTATTCTGTTTCTTTACGAATATCAACTACTTTATCTTCTCCGAATTTAAATTCGTTAGCAAATTGTTCGGCAGTAATTCTGTTTACAGTATCAACTTCAAAACCTGCATTTTGCCAAGCTTCAAAACCACCTTCTAGATGTCCGATAATCGTGTCAAAACCAACACGGCTTAAACGAGTTACCGTTTCTTCTTCCATGCCCGCGGCAGTAACCAGTATAATTGGCTGTTTTACATCGGCAATTAAAGTTCCGACCCACGGAGCAAAATCACCGTTGATTCCGATATTGATAGACTGCGGAATAAATCCTTTACTGAAATCGGCCGCACTTCTTGTATCTAGAATTAAAGCGCCTGTTTCTTCTGCAACCGCTTCAAAATCTTTTACATTTATAGCTCTCATTCCGTTGTGCAAAACAGTTTCAAAGCTTTCGTATCCACCTTTGTTCATAGCCACGTTCATGCTGAAATAAGCTGGAGGAGGCAATAAACCGTCTGTAACTTCTTTGATAAATTCTTTTTCGGTCATATTAGCACGCAAAGCATAATTGGTGGCTTTTTGATTCCCAATAGTCGAAACGGTTTCTTTGCTCATGTTTTTTCCGCAGGCGCTTCCCGCACCGTGCGCAGGATAAACGATTACATCATCTGCCAAAGTCATGATTTTATCTCTCAACGAATGAAATAAAATTCCAGCCAATTGATCTTGAGTCATTCCCGCTGCTTTTTGAGCTAAATCTGGACGTCCGACATCTCCAATAAATAAAGTGTCTCCAGAGAAAATGGCGTGGTCTTTTCCGTTTTCATCAATTAATAAAAAAGTAGCGCTTTCCATAGTATGGCCTGGAGTATGCAAAACTTTAATAGTAATGTTTCCAATTTTAAATTCCTGTCCGTCTTTTGCAGAAATGCAGTCAAATTCGCAAGCAGCATTTGGTCCGTAAACAATTGGAGCTCCAGTTTCTTTGCTTAAATCAACGTGTCCAGAAACGAAATCGGCATGGAAATGCGTTTCAAAAATATATTTCAGTTTCACTCCGTCGCGTTCTAAACGATCCAAATAAGGTTGGATTTCTCTAAGCGGATCAATAATGGCCGCTTCGCCATTTGAAGTAATATAATATGCACCTTGAGCAAGGCATCCGGTGTAAATTTGTTCTATTTTCATGATTCAATAATAAAAATAATGGAAGACAAAGGTAACTTTGTTTTTTAAAAAAATAGGTGACTAATGTTACAGAAATTAGGTTTTTGTGTAAAAAAATGTACCGTTTGTCATATCCGATTGAGATAAATTAAATTTAAAGTTGAGCAATTACGCTTTAAGCTTTAATTTTGCATATGACGAATGTCATTTCAAAACAAAAAAGAAAATGAAGACACAAGACTTATTGGATCAGATTGCTTTTATAAAAGAAATTGATAAGGTAAAATACATTCAGCGCAAGACAAAATTATTCAACAGTGATAGATGCGAAAATGATGCAGAACACAGCTGGCATCTCGCTTTGATGGCAATTGTTTTGGCAGAACATTCAAATGAACCAATTGATATTTTGAAAGTCGTGAAAATGGTTTTGATACACGATATTGTAGAAATAGATGCTGGTGATGTTTTTATTTATGATACCGTAAAAAGTCATGATAATACAGATGAAGAACGTTTAGCGGCAAATAGAATTTTTGGTTTGCTGCCAGAAAAGCAAGCTGAAGAGTTTATTTCGATTTGGGAAGAATTTGAAGCAGGAGAAACCAACGAAGCCAAATTTGCAAAATCTATGGACAGACTTGAACCATTATTGCAAAACACATCTAACAATGGCGGAACTTGGAAAGAGTTTGGCGTGAAATACGATAAAGTTTATGAAAAGAAAAGCGTTATTAAAAATGGTTCACAATCGATATGGGATTATGCTGAAGGTTTGATTAAAGAAAGTGTTGAAAAAGGAATTTTAGAGAAATAATAGTTTTTGCTTTTAGAAATTATTATACACAATCTTGTTATTTCGTCCGAAGGAAGAAATCTCCGCAAGTAACTCCGCAACGAGAAGCCAATCTTTGCAGAGATTTCTTCCTTCGGTCGAAATGACGAACTGTACGTTAATCGAAAAACAACAAGTGTCATTTCTACCCTTTAAATTGTTGAAAAGTTTAACAAATATCGGGAGATAAACTTTTTTTAAAGGGCGTTAATTCGGGTTCTAATGGTTAAATTTGTGGAACTTCATAAACAAATTACCATTATGGAAGAAATGCTCTTTTATGATCGAATGCAATTTGCCTTCACGATTACTTTTCATTATCTCTTTCCACAACTTACAATGGGTCTTTCGCTCATCATTGTTTACTTCAAGTGGAAATATCTAAAAACTCAAGACGAACAATACAATCACGCCACCCATTTCTGGATGAAGATTTTTGCCCTCAATTTTGCAATGGGCGTTGTGACGGGAATCCCGATGGAGTTTCAGTTTGGAACCAACTGGGCAAAATTCTCCGAATTGACAGGAGGAATCATCGGTCAAACATTGGCAATGGAAGGAATGTTTTCTTTTTTTCTTGAATCTTCTTTTCTTGGATTATTTTTATTCGGAGAAAAACTTCTCGGACATAAATGGCATTTTGTAACTGGATTACTAATTATGATCGGTTCTTGGGCGAGCGGATTTTTAATCATTGCTACACATTCGTGGATGCAGAATCCTGTGGGTTATGAGATTCTGGAAAACGGAAAATTTGTATTGAATAACTTTCAAGCATTATTCTTGAATCCTTGGCTTTGGCCTTCTTATTTACACAATCAAGCCGCTTCGTTGGTGACAAGTTCTTTTGTTGTGGCCGGAATTGGAGCTTTCTATATTTTAAGCAAAAAGAATGTTTCTTTCGGGAAATTGTTCTTGAAAACAGGAGTAATCTTCGGATTGATTTCGAGTATTATTGTGGCGGTTCCGACGGGAGATTTAGCAGCTAAAAATGTGGTGAAATATCAGCCTGTGACTTTTGCTGCAATGGAAGGGATTTTTCATACCGAAAAGAAAGGTTCAGAGATTGTCTTAATCGGACAGCCAGACGTAAAAGATAAAAAACTGGACAATAAAATTGCCGTTCCAAATATTCTGAGTTTCCTGACTTACGGAAATTGGGATCAGGAAATTCAAGGTTTAGATCAGTTTGAAGAAGATTTGCATCCGACCAATATTTCAGGATTGTATTATGCCTACCATATTATGGTTGGGCTCGGAACTGTGTTTATCGGTTTGATGGTAATTTCTCTTTTTCAATTAATAAGAGGGAAACTTTTTGAAACCAAATGGCTTTTATGGTCTTTGATGTTTATGATGCCATTTCCGTACATCGCCAATACAACAGGTTGGTACACGGCAGAATTAGGAAGACAGCCTTGGCTGGTTTATAATTTAATGCGAACAGCGGCTGGAGCTTCACCAACAGTTTCATCAGGAAATACCTTGTTTACTCTTCTTGGTTTTATTGGTTTGTACCTTTTGCTAGGAATGCTGTTTTTGCTTTTAGTTGGAAAAATTATCAATAAAGGACCGCACCATGTGGAACTTTCAACAGAAAAAATATAAGTATGGAATTTTTTTGGTACGTAGTTTTAATGGGAATTCTGGCTGTTTATCTGGTTTTAGACGGTTACGATTTTGGTGCAGGAATTATTCATTTATTTTTTGCTGATACAGAAAAAGATAAAAAGGCAATTACAAATGCAATTGGTCCGTTTTGGGATGCCAATGAAGTTTGGTTAATCGCTGCCGGCGGTGTTTTGTTTTTTGCTTTTCCAACTTTATATGCATCATCTTTCAGCGGATTTTATCTGCCTTTGATTATGATTTTATGGCTTCTGATTTTTCGTGCGATCGGACTTGAAATGCGCGGACAGATTCATAATCATATGTGGGAAGCAATTTGGGATAAAGCTTTCGGAATTGCGAGTTTGCTTTTGGCTCTTTTCTTCGGAATTGCTTTAGGAAATATTGTTCGAGGTGTAAATCTTGGAATGGTTCAAAATGGAGTTTCTACACAAGAAGCGCATTATTTCTTTCTGCCTTTATGGAATCCGACTTTTAGTCCGCAGGCAAATGAATTGGGAATTATCGATTGGTTTACGCTTTTTTTAGGAATTGTGAGTGTTGTCGCTTTGACAATTCACGGCGCAAACTGGATTATTTATAAAACAAATTCTGCTTTAAATCCGAAATTGAAAAATGTGGTTTTTAGGCTGAACTTTATTTTGCTTGTTTTAGTCTTTATTTCTTTGGGAATTTGGCATTTTATCGAGCCAAAGCCATTTCATAATTTCGTTGAAAATCCGATTCTTTGGTTTTTTCCTTTAATGACTTTTGTTGGAATTGCTGGATTATTCAAAGTTCGTTCCTTTAAAAAAGATGGTCACGGATTTCTGTTTTCGACTTTGTTTTTAGTTGGAGGATTTGCTTCTACAGCAGTTTCAATTTTTCCGAATGTTTTGCCTTCAACCAATAAAGTAAATCCGTCATTAACCATTTACAATACTGCCGCTCACGAATACGGATTAAACGCTGGTTTGAGCTGGTTTTTTATAGCTTTGTTTCTGGTGATTATTTATTTTATTATTCAATATCGAGTTTTTAGTGGGAAAATGGATGATATTGGGTATGGGGAACATTGATTTTGTTTGTTTAAATTAATCTAAAAATAATTAAATGAGTTTATTAAAGATTGCTTTTAAGAAATATTTGTTAACGATAATTGGATCATTAATTTTAGTTTTATCATGGTATTTTGAAAAAGTGTTAACAGCAAAACATGAAAATGCAATATCAGATTTTAAAGAAAATAGGTTGCATTATGTGATACAAAGTCAGTCTCATAAGTTTAGTACTTTTGTTTCAGAGGTAACTTCTTATAATTACAAACATGATAAGATTCTGCCTTTACATTCTCTTATCGATGCATATGCTGCAGAGTTAAGAATGATTGGTTATATGAAATATGCAGGTCTAGGATTGGCTACACTTGAAGAAGAAGAACAAAATAATATAAATATTAATTATGATAATTATATTACCTCGATAAATAAATTGCAAGACGAAAATAATTATGAGGAAATTGAAAAGATGTTAATAAAAGAAAGAATTAATTTTTATGAAATGTCTAAAAATGATCAATTTGCTATTAATGGAAAAATAAAAGAAGAGAATAAAGCTATTGATAAAATTCACTTATGGACATTAATATTTTATGCGATTGGAATAGTAGTATTGACGATGGACAAGGTAAAAGATGCAATTTCTGGTAATAAAGAAGACAATGAATTAAAGACACTTTTGAAAAAGATTCATGCCCAAAATGAACAACTCTTGCGAAAGAAAAAATAAATGAATTGCCTCCAGCTTCAGCTGGAGGTTTTTTGTTTGAATTTGAATTGGGCTTTCGCCAAACTTTGCAATTTTGGCTAAAGCCTTTTTGTATATATTTGTTTACCTCCAGCTAAAGCTGGAGGCAATTTAATTTATAGTGAGAAAAATATGTATTTTTACGAATCAAATAATTTTTCAAGAATTTTAAATATCTTTGAATTATGAGCACAACAGCAAAACCAAAACATATAGGAAGAAACATAAGCCGAATTAGAGAGCTTAAAGGAATGAAACAAGAAGCTTTGGCAATTGCAATTGGTCTAAGCCTGCAAACTGTTTCTAATATTGAATCGAGCGAAAAGGTTGATAGTGAAAAGCTGACAGAAATTGCAAAAGCACTTGGTGTAACAGTTGAAGCAATTGAAAATTTTTCAGAAGAATCTGTTTTTAACTTCTTTAATAATTTTTACGATAATAGTGCAAGTAATGGTCAAGGTGCATCTGGACCAATCTTTACTTTTAATCCTCTAGATAAAATGGTTGAACTTTATGAACGTTTGGTTCAGGCTGAAAAAGCTTTAGTTCAAGCAGAAAAAGAAAAAGTAGAATATTTAGAAAAACTGCTAAAAAAATAATAGAAAACAAAAAGATAAAAATCAATTGCCTCCAGTTTTAACTGGAGTTTTTTTGTTTTAATTTGAATTGGGCTTTAGCCAAACTTTCCAGTTTTGGCTAAAGCCCTTTTTATATATACATTTGTTTACCTCCAGCTAAAGCTGGAGGCAATTGATTGAAAATATTAAAGACAAGACGTCATTTTACCTGAGTTTGCGTTAGGGATAGAAGCGGTATCTCCCGATTTAGAAAAACAAGGCTTTTTAGCCGTAGTTTTTGTTAATCGGGAATAAAGCGGATAGCCCGGCCGGAGGCAACGCCCAAAAGAATCTTCTTACTTGAGATTTTTTTTGTAAATAAAGTATAAGATAACTTTTACGAAAGATTTAATTACAACCGATAGTTATATTCTATAATGTTAATTGTAAGAAAAAAAAAGTGTTAATGCTTAATATTGCGTATCTAAGAATTTTTTCCCCCTAAGAATTTTTAGAAATTGATTTTTCACTAGAAGCTTAAATCTATTTTTACCTACTAAATTATTATGCCTTTAACAGTTTTTTCCGACAAGGTTAGATTTCGTTACAAATCTAAGAATTGGCAGTATCAGTTTGATGAAATTAAAGAACTTGGACTGCTTAAAAAAAAGAAGAAATATTTTCTTGAAAACGGTGCTTTTTTGGCCGTAACTGCTGTAGCATATTATTGTATGCTATTTTCCAACTTAATGGACTTGTATTACATTATTCCTGCAATTTTGTGCTATTCGTTTATTTTAGCTATGAGATTCGGGAACAAGGCCGAATTTGCCTATTTTGTTTTTGTAAAAGATATTTACCAGAACAAAATAAGGACTAAAATTGCCGCCAAAGACCGCATATTGGTTGGCAAGCAGATCGATTCTTACTTAGATCTTCAGTTTGAAAGAAGTATAAAAAGAACTGCTTAAAAAAATCAGAGATGTTTATATTCAGTATTTCCCGTTATGATTGCATTTTTCATAATGGCAACTTTGATGTACGGTTATTTTATCATTACACAAAGAAAAAATTAACAAAACGCTGCGACATAAGTCTTTAGTTATGAAGTAGTTTTATAATTTCCCAATAAAAATAATAGTATAGTCGTGCCGTTACATTCTAACGGCTGGCTGTTTTGACTATACATGACCACAAATCAGAAATAATATGGCCACAACAATTAAAAGTAAAATCAAAAATATTAGAGAGTTAAAAAATTATACTCAGGAATACATGGCAGAAAGATTAGGCGTAACCCAAGCAGGTTATAGTAAAATTGAAAAAGGAAAGACTTCTTTGAGTTACGAAAAATTGGTTGAAATAGGAAGAATTTTAGATGTCAGCGTAGAGGATATAATTAGTTTTGACTACGATAAATATTTCAACAGTTTCAATAAAATAACAGGAAACAATAACGGTAGTATTTTAATCAATGCCGATAATTCTTCAGTTTTGAAGGAGCTTTATGAAGATAAAATTCAATTGCTTGAAAAACTGCTTTCGAGAACTGAAATAGAGCTTGAAAGATATAAAGATAAATTTGGAGAAATTTGAAGGTTTTAGTTTCATCTTTGTCAAAGTTTAAAACTTTGACAAAGATTACTCTACAAGTGAAACTAAATAAAGTGTTGAAATTGCTTTTAGAATAAAACTTCTTTGGCAATGATATAAAATCCCATTACGAGCACAAACCATCCAAAAAGAGGTTTTAATTTCGCTCCGTCCATTTTTTTAGAAAGCTGGCTACCAATAAACATTCCGATTAGAGCCATTGCAGAAACGCTTAATAAGAAACTATAGTTTATTGGTGTCCCAATGTATAGATCGCCAGCAAAACCTATCGACGAATTAATAGTGATGATTAATAATGAAGTTCCAACGGCTTGTTTCATGGGCAGATTGGCAAAAAAAAGTAAGGCAGGAATAATTAAGAATCCGCCGCCTGCACCTAGAAATCCGGTTACGATTCCGACCAAAAAACCTATAAAACTCAATTGCGAATAATTAGTGTCTACTGATTTAATTTCGGACTGATTTTTTTTAATCATAGAAATGGCCGCTGTAATCATTAGGATAGAAAAGATGATCATAATTAGAAAATCTTTTGAAACGGTATAAGAAGCGACAGAAAATAAAGTCGATGCAATTTGCGGAAATATCACTTCACGGATTATTAGAATCGAAATAACGGATGGAACAGCAAAATACAAAGCCGATTTTAGTTTTAGATTTCCCATTTTATAATGGCTGTAACTTCCAAATAAAGCGGTTAACCCAACAATAAATAAAGAATAAGAAGTGGCTTGATCGGGACTTACTTTAAATAAATAAACTAAAATAGGAATAGTAAGAATAGAACCTCCGCCGCCAATTAAGCCAAGCGAAATTCCGATTATGATTGAGGCAAAAAATCCTAAATATTCCATTGCATTTGTTTTAATGCAAAGTTGCTTCGGAAATTAGAAACCTACAGTAACATTTATCACAGAAGTAAAAAGAAAATTTAAACACATAGAAACATAGGTTTTTTGCCAAAATTAAAGACTATGGAAGAAACTAGTTTCCATACATAGCGTGTGTTATGAGCAGACTTTTTTATTTTAGTTCTCTCCAATATTTTTCCATCAACGGAATTCTTTCTGTTGCTTTTTTTGCGTTCTTATCGTATATATTCCCAAAAGGGAAAAAAGATTTTTCATCGTATCTAAACCAGCTTTTTTTGCCGTTATCTTCATTTTCTGAATTTGGATATATTCTCTTTCTTTGATTTAGGTGATGAGCAGTTAGCTTTTTAAGTTCTGTAATTTTACCCCAAGAGGAAACATATTCTTTGCCTTTATGATTTGCAAGTTCAATGACAAATCCACCTCCGTCTCTATCAAATTGGAAGGTTATTAAGTTCGTAACATCATTTTCGATTCTTCTAAAATGAGGAAAACTTCCTTTGAAATTTAATTTTCTTAATTCAGGGACGAAAAGTTTATTTAATGAACTTATCATTAGATTTCTTTCTGTACTCATTTTCTTTTAAGCTTGCTCATAACTATGAGAATTTAAACAAGTGAAACGTCTTTTTGGGTTTGCAAGAACTATGTTTCTATGTGTTAAAAATATTCGTGTTAATTCGTGAAATTCGTGTTTAATAATTCAATCTGGTTTCGATTGAGTTTGACCAAACCACGCTGTTCCATTTTTTTTAATAATCTTGAAACAACTTCACGTGAAGTATTTAATTCGGTTGCGATTTCCTGATGTGATAAATTCACTTCAGAACAGCCACAGGCATCAGAATGACGTTTTAAGTAAAACTCTAGTCTTTCATCCATAGAACGGAAAGCGATATTATCGACTACTTCGAGAACTTCTTCAAAACGGCTTCGGTAGGTTTCAATTACAAATTCGTACCAGCTTCTATGTTCCATCATCCATTTGTCCATCAATTGCAACGGAATCATCATCACGGTTACATCTTCGACTACTTTTGCCATAATCTGGCTTTTTTCGCTTTTTGCTGTACAAATCATTGATATCGCACAAGCTTGTCCAGGCTGTAAATAATACATTAAAAACTCTCCGCCGTCTTCACCTTCGCGATAGATTTTGATTTTACCTTTAGTTATTAAAACTGTATTTTTAATATACTGACCAGTACGCATTAAAATGGTTCCGGCTTCAAAATCTTGAAGGCTTCCGTTTTCTTCAATTGTAGCAATAAGTTCATTGGAGAAATTAGGAAATATGGTTTTTAATGAATGTAGCATCGTTTTAATGATTTTGTCACATCGAGCGGAGTCGAGATGTCTTAGGTTCTCGACTACGCTCGAACTGACAGAGGTCTCTATTTGATGTCTTGGTTTTTATCAAAAAGATATTAAATAATATGATTTTTTACAAAGATAATGGATTCAAATGGTATTAATTGAAAGAAAACAAGATTTGGATGGTATTTTATATAAATGAAAAAATCCTATTTTCTATCGATTTTGTAGGCTGAATTTTTAAAAATAGTAACTAAATTTGTAATTCACTGATTATAATACTTTCTCTAAAACGTTTTCTGAGAATAATAATCGAAATCGCATTTGGTACGTTTTTTATATATAGAAACGTCGTAATTTTACAAAAACACATTTTATTATGAATTTATCACAAGAAGATTGGGTTGCTCAGTTAGAGGCTGACGAAAATGCAGTTATACTTGATGTAAGAACTGAAGACGAATTTAATGACGGCTACATTGAGAATGCTCTTAATATTGATATCAATAAAGGGCAGGCATTTATCTATGAAATCGAAGAATTAGACAAAAATAAAAACTATTACGTATACTGTCGTTCTGGGGCTAGAAGTGCAAAAGCATGCCAGATTATGAACGAGTTGGGTATAGAAAACGCCTACAATCTGCTTGGAGGAATCCTAGATTGGGAAGGTGAAACAGTACAACCATAAAAGAAGAAGAGGCAATAAAAAAGCCTCTTTTTTCTTTTGAAAATAAATTACCAGACCATTAAACAAACCAAATTATGAGTTTTATACCAGAAGAATATCAGATTAATAGTCTGATAAATCAAGATACCTATCTTGTAAATGGAGAATTGAAACAATGGACAGGGCAAACCACACCTGTGTTTTCTACTATTTCTTCAACAGAAAAGTATTCGCCGACTTTATTAGGATCTATTCCTTTTATGGGAGAAAAAGAAGCAGCAGAAGTTGTCGAATCTGCTACCAATGCATACGATATGGGACAAGGTTTATGGCCGACTATGAAAGTAGTGGATCGTATTAAATGCATGGAAAAATTTGTGAAACAAATGAAAGAAACCCGCGAAGAAGTAGTGAAATACTTGATGTGGGAAATCGGAAAATCATTAGGAGATTCACAAAAAGAATTCGACAGAACAGTAGAATATATTTACGATACTATTGCAAGTTATAAAGAATTAAACGGACGCAGTTCGCACTTCGAAAAAGTGCAAGGAGTAAACGCCATGATCCGTCGTGGGCCTCTTGGAGTTGTATTATGTCTTGGACCATATAATTATCCTTTAAACGAAACTTTCTCATTGCTGATTCCAGCTTTGATTATGGGAAATACTGTAATTTTCAAACCTGCTAAGCATGGAGTGTTATGTATTTCTCCATTATTAGAAGCGTTCAGAAGCAGTTTTCCAAAAGGGGTAATCAATATCGTTTACGGAAGAGGACGTGAAGTAGCTTCTCCGATTATGAAATCTGGAAAAATTGATGTTTTAGCCTTAATCGGAAATAGTAAATCGGCGATTGCTTTACAAGATCAGCATCCAAACAAAAACAGACTGCGTTTGATTTTAGGTTTAGAAGCAAAAAATCCGGCGATTATTCTTCCAGATGCCGATTTAGATTTGGCTATTCAAGAATGTATTACAGGAAGTTTGTCTTTTAACGGACAGCGTTGTACAGCTTTAAAAGTATTATATGTTCACGAATCTATTAGAGAAGAGTTCAATAAACGTTTTGCTGAGAAAGTAGATAGTTTGGTTTTTGGAAATCCGTGGGAAAAAGGAGTTTCTTTGACACCGCTTCCAGAAACAGATAAACCAAAGTATATTCAAGGTTTAATTGATGACGCTGTTCATAAAGGTGCTAAAGTAATCAATGAAAAAGGAGGAAAACATACTGAGAATTATATTTTCCCAGCAGTTCTTTATCCAGTAAACAAAGAAATGCGCGTTTATCACGAAGAACAGTTTGGGCCAGTTGTTCCAGTGCTTTCTTTCAAAGATATCAAAGAACCATTGAAAGATATGGCAGAATCAAACTACGGACAGCAGGTAAGTTTATTTGGTAAAGACATAAAAACATTGGCACCGCTTATTGATGCTTTGGTAAACTTAGTTTGCAGAGTAAACTTAAACAGCTCTTGCCAAAGAGGGCCAGACGCTTTCCCTTTCACAGGAAGAAAAGATTCTGCAGTAGGAACTTTAAGTATTCCAGATGCTTTACGTTCTTTCTCAATCCGTACGTTTGTAGCTTCAAAAGATATCGATTATAATAATGAGATTCTGCAGGAATTGCTTAACAGCAAAGAATCGAATTTTATTAATACAGATTATATTTTGTAGTCATCAAGGTTATATATTAATTGTAGATACCGTCTGTTGCTTTTGGTGACAGACGGTTTTTCTTTTTTTGTGAAAAGTGAAAGTGAAAAATGAAAAGTAGTTTTTATATCCAACATTTTACAATTCATAATTCATAATTCAGATCTCTCCATTAACAATTAATAATTAAATTTGTAACATTGCTTTAAAACAGCAGTCTTATATAGTAAACAATTTAAAGTCCTAAGAATCATTTATGAAAAAGAAGTTTTTGCAATTTGCATTAATAGCATTCGTTCTTTTTGCCCAAGATAATTTTGCCCAAGAGCTTTATATGCCTAGAAACATAAAAAAAGCTTATGAGAATGGAACACGTTCTAAAGACGGAAAACCTGGTGCAAACTACTGGCAGAACCGCGGAAAATATAATATGGAAATTTCAGTTGACCCAAAAACAAGAGTTGTTACCGGAACTGAAACCATCATTTACGAAAACAATAGTAAGGATACGTTAAGAAACTTGGTTATCCGTTTTGTAAATAATCTTCATAAACCATCTTCTCCAAGAGGCGGTGAAGTAAATAACGATTTTTTAAGCGATGGATTAACGATTACTTCATTAAAAATAGAAAATGAAGTGTACAAAGAAGACGCCAGAAATTGGGGAACGGTTGGAAACGTAAAATTGGTAAAACCAATTTCACCTCATTCTAAAACCATTATAAATATCCAATGGAATTATCCTTTGTCTAAAGAAAGTGGTAGAGAAGGGCAGATTGACGAAACAACATTTTTTGTTGCGTACAGTTATCCTCGTGTTTCAGTTTATGACGATTATAATGGCTGGGACAGAATACCACACACAGATCGCCAAGAATTCTATAATGACTTCAATGACTATGTTTTTTCGGTAAAAGCGCCAAAAAATTATGTGGTTTATGCAACAGGAGATTTATTAAATCCTGATGAGGTTTTACAGCCTGAATTTGCATCGCGTTTGAAAAAATCATATACAACAGATGAAATTCTGCATATCGCTAACGAAGAAGAAATGAAAAGCGGAATCGTAACCAAACAATACGATTGGAATGTATGGAAATTTGAGGCCAAAAATATAACAGATGTATGTTTTGGTTTGAGCGATCACTATTTGTGGGATGCCAGTAGTGTTATAGTTGACAAAAAAACAAATCGCCGTGCAAGTGTTCAGGCAGCTTACGATATTAAAGGAACAGATTTTGTAAATTCAGTAAAAAATAATCAATATGCTTTAGATTGGTTTTCTAACAATTGGCCTGGAGTTCCGTATCCGTTTTCTAAAATGACGGCTTTTCAAGGTTTTGCCGATATGGAATATCCAATGATGTGCAACGATTCAGAAATGGGAGATCCGATTTTTGCACAGTTAGTGCAAGATCATGAAGTGGCCCACACTTATTTTCCTTTTTATATGGGAATTAATGAAACGCGTTATGCTTTTATGGATGAAGGCTGGGCAACAACTTTCGAGTATTTAATCGGAATTGCTGAACATGGTAAAGAAGCTGCAGATAAGTTTTATAAAGAGTTTAGAGTAAAAAATTATATTAAAGATCGTGCTGCAGAACAAGATCAGCCTATTATCACAATGTCTACACAGGTTTCTGGTGCAGGTTATGGAAATAATTCTTATGGGAAAGCTTCTCTTTCTTATTTGGCTTTAAAAGATATGTTAGGAGATGACTTATTCGAAAAGGCGCTTCATTTTTACATGGACACTTGGAATGGAAAACACCCAATTCCGTGGGATTATTTTAATTCATTTAATACTGCTACAGGTAAGAATTTAAATTGGTTTTTTAATAATTGGTTCTTTACTAACAATTATTTAGATATTGCTGTAAAAGGGATTTCTGCCGATAAGAAAATTATAACTGTAGAAAATATTGGAGGTTTTGCAATTCCGTTTGATGTTGTGATTACTTATGCTGATAAATCCAAAACTACATTACATCAAACACCTGCAATTTGGGAGAAAAATCAAAAAACAGCTAAAATAATTTTGAAAAGCGCAAAAAAAATCGAAAAAATTGAACTTGAGGGAGGAATTTTTATGGATGCAACTCCAGAAAATAATATATTACATGTTAAATAATTGAATTAACTGTAATAAAATGTTTAAAACCGTCACTTGTTTTTTGCAAAGTGACGGTTTTTATTTAAAATAAATTAAAAATACTCAAAATTACGGAAAACCGTAAAGATATTTGTTAGGAAAATATTACGTTTGCGAAATATTAAAAATATCTCCAAATACCACATGAAGAAAACTTTTGTTCTGATTGTTTTGCTAACTACCCTACAGTTTTTTGGGCAGAACGATCAAAAGACTGCATTTCAGAAAAACAAGTATGAATTGGCTATTTCTTACTATAAAAAAGCCGATTTTGTAAAGGCTATCGATTTATTTTCTTTAGCAGCTAAGATTAAACCTGAAAATGAGATTGGAAAAGATGCTGTTAAAAAGGTAGATACCTTACGAGAGCTTTTGAGAAAGGAAATTTTAAAACAAGTAACAGGAACTTGGAAAAGAATAGGAAACCAGCCAGTTTGGTCTTCTAATAATACAAGTACAAATCAATCTGCTTTTGATGAATTAGTCGAAATTAAGGAAAACGAGATTTTATTTTACGAAGTAGACAAAAAAACTAACGTAAAGAAACTCCTTAAAACAGAAAAATTAGTTTATAATGATAATAACTGTAATGTATCTGTATTCTCAGAGATTATCCTTTCCGACGGGACAATTTGGAACTGCAGTTTGAATGAAAAGTCAAACATACTGCATGTTATAAATGTAGCTGTTAAAACAGAAGAAGGAGTACAGAAGATAAAGAGTGATAATGAAGAGAGTTATTACGTTAAAATCTAAAAAGAATCATAAAAAAGGGAATCAATTTGATTCCCTTTTTTTTATAATTTGATGTTTTATAAAAATTTAAAACCGAGTGATAGATTTGTTACACCAGTTTTAATTTCACTATTAGAAGCATCTATATCACTCAGTCCAGCAAGATATCTAAGATCAAACGTTAGTCTCCAGACATCGACTCCAACGCCTCCAAGGATACTATGATTGTTTCTTTCTAGCGCGATAGAATTAAGATTATTGCTTGAGCTTATGTCTGAATAATTTTTCCAGTTGTAACCAACAAAAAGTCTTACGTTTCCAGCTTTTCCAAGGGGAATAATTTTAAATCCAGCAATTAATGACGCATCTGTTCCCGCCAGTTTAAATTTAGTTTCTCCAATTCCGTCTTGATATACGCTGAAATTAGTTTGCCCATATCCAAATTCACCCTGAGCATAAAAAAGCGCAAGGTTTAATCGAGCAAAAGCACCTGCGCCAATTCCTGTATTTGTATGGTCGGAGCTGAAACTTTTGGCATTGACAGAAGTAATATTAGTTGAAAACTGCGGGCCAATTTGTATTAATTGTGCAAATCCATTAGCACAAATACATAAAAATACTGCTAAAAAGAATTTTCTCATAACGGAATCTATTTGATTTTGGTACTATAAAAATAATGATAATAGATTAAAATTGAATGATTTGTCTGATTTATTTTTATGTAAAGTTTTGATAGCTAGTTGTATCTGTATTTTGGTTTTGTTTTTTATAATCAAATCAAAATGAATTATTTTTGAGAAGATTAATAAATAGTTATGGAAATTAAAACAATAAAAGCATCCGATACTTGGCAGATACGTCATGAAGTAATGTGGCCTGACCAACCGTTTGAATTTGTACAATTAGAAGAAGACGATTCAGGATTTCATTTTGGAGTTTTTGAAGATGATAAATTAGTTTCTATAGCTTCTTGTTTTATTGAAGGAAAAGAAATGCAATTTAGAAAACTGGCTACTTTAGAAGAATATCAAGGAAAAGGAATTGCTTCTTATCTTTTAAATCACATTTTGGAATTCGCAAAAAGTGAAAAAATAGAAAGGGTTTGGTGTAATGCCAGAAGCAATAAAAAGTCTTTTTATGAAAAAATAGGACTTACAGATACTAATAAAACATTTATAAAAGCTGGCCAGAAGTTTACAATAATGGAAGTTAAACTTTAAAATGTATTTTTTTACTTTGGGTAAATAGTTGCATTGTAGTTGTTTATCTTGTGTTTTTTTCATGGAATGATGATTTTCTTCATCTAATCTTCATATAAAAAGTTACCGAAAACGTTTTCATTTTATGTAACTGTTAAAGCTTGTTAAAAAATCTTTTTTTGTTTTAATTCTTTTATTACTTTCGCACCGAAATGAGAAAGTTAATAGTATTTTTAGTATTCATGAATATGCTTCTGTTTGGTGGAGGCCAATATTTGAATGCAAATACTTTTGGTCCTCATAATCACCATCATCTACAAAAACACAGGGTTAAGTTTACTAATCAGGATCGTGGAACTTCAACAATTGAAGAAGCTACAGATATTGATTTAGAAGAAGATCTTGTTGGAGGAGAAGATGTTGATTTACTTGCGAACAAATATTTTACTGCTTCGTATAGTTTGGTAGACGCTTTGTATCTGGCACTTTCAGATCAGTCTGCAGCGAATGATTCTAATCGTTTTAAAATTTCTACGCCTGTTTTTGGGCATTCAAATCCTATCTATATTACTCAACGAGTATTAAGAATTTGATTTTATAGTATACATCGGTTACCTGAGTTTTGATCTCTGAGTATCTTGCTGTTGTATATTTTTCTACTTCTGCTTATATAAAGTTAAGGTCTGGACTAAGGCTGGCTGATGCATTTTAACATCCAAAAGGAATTTTCATTCCAAAAGCATTCAATCGCTTAATTTCCAAACTAAATCATGAAAAAAATCATTGTTTTCACAGGCTTAATGGCCTTGGTGTGCTTAACGAGCTGTACATCTAAAAAAGAAGAAAAAGAAGAAGTTGAAAAATTCACGGTTACTAATCCCGTTAGAATTGACACTTCATTCACTAAAGAATACGTTTCACAAATAAAATCAGTTCGAAATATCGAGCTTCGTGCCCAAGAAAAAGGGTTTTTGCAAAATATATATGTTGACGAGGGGCAGTTTGTAAAAAAAGGACAGCTGTTATTTAAAATTATGCCAAACATGTATCAGGCAGAATTATTAAAAGCTCAGTCAGAACAAAAATCAGTAGAGATTGAATTGCAAAATTCAAAATTGTTAGCGGATAAAAACATCGTTTCTAAAAACGAATTAAGTGTTGCTCAAGCAAAATTACAATCTGCAAAAGCTGAGGTTGCACTGGCAAAACTTCATTTATCATTCACAGAAATCAGAGCTCCGTTTGACGGAACAATCGACCGTATTCCTTTAAAACTAGGAAGTTTAATTGACGAAGGAGAATTATTGACAAGTCTTTCAGACAACAGTCAGATGTTTGCTTATTTCAATGTTTCTGAGCCAGAATACATCAGTTATGAAACGCATATTAAAGACCGTGCGGATAACAAAGTAAATTTAGTTTTGGCTAACGGAGAACTTTTTAAGGATAAAGGAAATGTTGAGGTAATTGAAAGTGAATTCAACAATGAAACCGGAAATATTGCTTTCAGAGCAAGATTCCCTAATTCTGGAAAATTACTTAGAAATGGCGAAACAGGACAAGTTCAAATGAATGTTCCTCTTAAAAATGCTATTGTAATTCCGCAAAAAGCGACTTACGAAATTCAAGATAAAAAATATGTTTTTGTAGTTGGTAAGGACAACAAAGTTAGTTCTAGAGAAATCACCATAACGGGTGAAATCCCTGATTTATACGTGATCAAAAGCGGTATTACAGAGAACGATAGAATCTTACTTGAAGGTGTTCAGAAAGTAAAAGAAAACGACAAGATTAAATTCGATTACG
Source organism: Flavobacterium tagetis (assembly GCF_016735615.1). GTDB lineage: Bacteria > Bacteroidota > Bacteroidia > Flavobacteriales > Flavobacteriaceae > Flavobacterium > Flavobacterium tagetis. The sequence continues at coordinate 12,393 of NZ_JAERSF010000005.1, read as the reverse complement.
AATCTCCTAAAGAAGTAATCAATCATTTACGCTTAAAAGCAGAATAAATGAAGTATTCAGTTAATCAGTTTTTAGTGTTCAGTCAATTAAGTGCTGAAAAAAAAAATGATTCTAACTGCATATTGATTTCTATTTAATTTAATCATTTAAAAAATATTAAAATGTTTAATAAATTTATTCAAAGACCTGTTCTGTCGATAGTAATATCGTTGATTATTGTCTTTTTAGGGGTGTTGTCGGTTTTAAATTTACCAATTACACAATTCCCTACAATTTCGCCTCCAATGGTGAATGTTACCGCAGATTATCCGGGATCTAACGGTGAATTGATGGTTAAGGCAGTTGTTATTCCTTTAGAAAGAGCCTTAAATGGGGTTCCTGGGATGAAATATATGGCTTCTGATGCCGGAAACGATGGTGAAGCTACAATTAAAGTAGTATTTAACTTAGGTACAGATCCTAACCAAGCTGCAATTAACGTTCAGAACCGTGTGGCTTCGGTTACTAATAAGCTTCCTCCTTTGGTAATTCGTGAAGGTATTAAAATTACACGAGAAGTGCCGAGTATGTTGATGTACGTAAACCTTTATAGTACAGACAAAAATACAGACATGAAGTTCTTGTATAACTATGCCGATATCAACGTACTTTCTGAATTGAAAAGGGTAAACGGTATTGGTTCTGGAGATATATTAGGAACACGTGAATATGCAATGCGTATTTGGTTGAAACCAGATCGTATGTTGGCTTATAAAATTTCTGCTGATGAAATAATGGAAGCATTATCTAGTCAGAGTTTAGAGGCTTCTCCAGGTAAAACGGGAGAAAGTTCTGGTAAACGTTCTCAAGCATTTGAATATGTATTGAAATATTCTGGACGTTTTACAACAAAAGAACAGTATGAGAATATTGTAGTAAAAGCAAATCCGAACGGAGAACTTTTGAGATTGAAAGATGTTGCCAAAGTAGAATTTGGAAGCTCGATGTATGATATCTATTCTAATTTGAATGGTAGACCATCTGCTGCGATTGTATTGAAACAATCTTTTGGAAGTAATGCGAATCAGGTTATTGAAGAGGTTAAAGCTAAATTGGAAAAAATAAAGCAAAGATTTCCAAAAGGAATGGATTATGAAATTTCGTATGACGTTTCTAAATTCCTCGACGCTTCTATCGAAAAAGTAATCCACACGCTTGTTGAAGCATTTATTCTGGTAGGTTTAGTAGTATTCCTTTTCTTAGGAGACTGGCGATCTACGGTTATTCCGGCAATTGCGGTACCTGTATCGCTGGTAGGAACTTTTGTGTTCATGACATTCTTTGATATTTCATTGAACTTAATTACATTATTTGCTTTAGTATTGGCAATTGGAGTCGTCGTCGATGACGCGATTGTGGTTATCGAGGCCGTTCACGCCAAGATGGAAGAGGAGCATCTCTCCCCATTTAAAGCAACTAAACAAGCTATGCATGAAATTGCGGGGGCAATTATCGCTATTACATTCTTAATGGCGGCGGTATTTATTCCGGTTGCGTTTATGTCTGGTCCCGTTGGAGTATTTTACAGACAGTTCTCTGTAACTATGGCAACGGCGATTATTCTTTCTGGTATTGTGGCTTTGACCTTGACACCAGCACTTTGTGCGATGATGTTAAAAAATAATCACGGACAGCCTAAAAAGCCAACGCCTGCTAATAGATTTATTGATGCTTTTAACGAAAAATTCAATTTAGCTCAAGGGAAATACCAAAATCTGCTAGGTAAAATTGTTGATAGAAGAGTGGTTACCATTGTAGCGCTTGTAGGTTTCTGTATCGGAACATTTTTAATAAGCAGTTCGGTTCCTTCAGGATTTATTCCGAATGAGGATCAGGGAATGTTTTATGCTGTTATTCAGACACCTCCAGGTTCATCTTTAGAAAGAACAAATAATATTGCAGAAAGAGTTCAGAAAATTGCTGAAGAGATTGACGGAGTAAAATCGGTTTCTTCATTGGCAGGTTATGAGATTCTTTCAGAAGGTACGGGAGCCAACTCAGGAACTTGTTTGGTGAACTTGAAAGACTGGAGCGACAGAAAAGAATCTGTTTTGGAGATCATGCACGAAATGGAGGAAAAATGTAAAGATATTGCAGGTGCTAATATCGAGTTCTTCCAACCGCCAGCTGTACCAGGATATGGAGCTGCAGGAGGATTTGAGCTTCGTTTGTTAGATAAAACTGGTTCTGTTGATTATAAGAGAATGGAACAGGTTAATAATGATTTTGTTGCTGAATTAAACAAACAGCCAGAATTATCAAACGTATTTAGTTTTTATAGCTCTAGTTTCCCTCAATACATGATGAAAGTAGACAATGACTTGGCACAGCAAAAAGGGGTTTCTATCGAAAATGCGATGAATACGTTGTCAACTCTTGTGGGAAGTAACTACGAAATCAGTTTCATCAAATTTGGTATTAACTACAAAGTAATCGTTCAGGCTTCACCAGAATATCGCGCACAGCCAGATGATATCTTGAAATTGTATGTGAAAAACGATCGAGATGAAATGGTGCCATATTCTGCTTTTATGAAATTAGAAAAAGTGTATGGACTTTCAGAAATTACACGTCACAACATGTATACCTCAACACAGATCAGTGGTTCTCCAGCTGCGGGTTATAGTTCTGGTACAGCAATTAAAGTGATTCAGAGAATTGCCGCTGAAAAACTGCCAAGAGGATATGACATTGACTGGGCGGGTATTTCTGCCGATGAGGTTGCCCAAGGAAATCAAGCAATTTGGGTATTCTTAATCTGTTTAGGATTCGTTTACTTAGTATTAGCTGCACAATATGAAAGTTTCATTCTGCCGTTATCAGTAATTCTTTCGTTACCAGCGGGTATTTTTGGAGCTTTCCTTTTATTGAAATTAACAGGATTAGAAAACAATATTTACGCTCAGGTTGCCATGGTAATGCTTATTGGATTATTAGGTAAAAATGCCGTTCTGATTGTAGAGTTTGCTATTCAGAGACATGCTGCAGGATTATCCGTTTTACAATCTGCGATGGAAGGAGCAAAAGCAAGGTTCCGTCCAATTTTGATGACTTCATTTGCTTTTATTGCAGGTTTATTACCGCTTGCTTTTGCAACTGGTCCAGGTAAAATTGGTAACCGAACAATTGGTACTGCAGCCGCTGGAGGTATGCTTATTGGAACCATTTGCGGTGTATTTGTAATTCCAGGCTTGTATTTCATTTTTGCCAAAATTGCAGAAAAATACAAATTGGTAAAACATGAAGAAGAGAATCCATTAACAGAAGAAATTGATAACAATCATGTATAAAGTTAAATCATATCAATATAGTATTGCATTGGCTGTATGTCTAGCAGTTGCAGGGTGTAAAACCCCTGCACCTGAGGCAGCAGTTACTACAAGTACACCTGTTCCTGAATCGTTTGGTGCAACAGCACAGACTCAGGATGCAAACAATAATACAGCAGCATTAAACTGGAAAGATTATTTTAAAGATCAGAATCTAGTAGATTTAATCGATGCTGCATTAAAAAACAATCAGGAACTGAATATCACTTTGCAGGAAATTGAAATTGCAAAAAATGATATTCGCGTAAAAAAAGGACTTTTATTGCCAACAGCAGGTATACGTGCCGGAGCTGGTGTAGAGAAAGTGGGTAGATATACCAGTCAAGGTGCGGGTGATGCTACAACGGAGATTAAACCGGGTGTTGAAACTCCAGATCCGTTAGGAGATTTTACCATTGCTGCGTATGCAAACTGGGAAGTGGATATCTGGAAAAAATTGCGTAATTCTAAAAAAGCAGCATTAAACAGATATTTGGCTACGGTAGAAGGGAAAAACTTTGTCATTACCAATCTGATCGCAGAAGTCGCTGATTCTTATTATGAATTATTGGCATTAGACAATCAATTGGATATTGTAAAACAAACTATCAAATTGCAGACTAACGCTTTAGAAATTGTAAAAGTTCAAAAACAAGCGGCAAGAGCAACAGAATTGGGAGTTAAGAAATTTGAAGCAGAGGTTTTAACTTCACAAAGTTTAGAGTTCGATATTTTACAAAAAATAAAAGAAAACGAAAATAAAATCAACTTTTTGCTAGGGAGATATCCTCAAGAAATTAAAAGAACAAGCAGCACTAACTTCTTAAGCTTATTGCCAGCACAAGTAAGTTCTGGAATTCCATCTCAATTGTTACAGAATCGTCCAGATGTAAAACAAGCAGAATTGGAATTGGTTGCAGCAAAATTAGATGTAAAAGTGGCTCGTGCAGAGTTTTATCCTTCTTTAGATATCACAGCTGCAATTGGAGTGCAGGCTTTCAAACCTTCTTATTTGTTCACCATGCCAGAATCGCTTTTATATTCGTTGGTAGGAGACCTTGTAGCGCCTTTGATTAACAGAAATGCAATTAAAGCGGAGTTTGCAAGTGCGAATGCAAGACAGCTTCAGGCATTGTATAACTACGATCGTACGGTTTTAAATGCTTATTTAGAAGTTTCAAATCAAATGTCTAAGATCGAGAATCTTCAAAAAGGATACGATCTTAAATCGAAACAAGTAGATGCTTTAAATACTTCTATTGATGTTTCAAACGATTTGTTTAAATCGGCTAGAGTAGATTATTTCGAAGTTTTAATGACGCAGAGAGACGCATTAGAAGCAAAACTAGAATTAATCGATACTAAAAAAGAACAATTAAATGCTGCAGTTCATGTTTATAGAGACTTGGGCGGCGGATGGAAATAATATTGCCAATTAATTTGTAGAGAAAAAGCCTTTTGGAAGTAAAATTCTGAAAGGCTTTTTCGGTTATTAATAAAGTAATTTTATTTGGCTTCGCGATTACTGCTAAAAGAATCTCTAAACATTTTCCAGCCTTTAGGAGTTTTTTTCCAAAGAACAAGAAATTTGCCATCATCCATAAGTTCGCCTTTGGCATTTAAAGACTGCCACAAACCTTCTTCGGTGACATATTCTACGCCATCGCCATATACCGCTGTAGTAATAAATTTGCCGCCTCTTAAGTCGTATTCATCATAGGCTTTTCTAAAAAATTTAGCAGCACCTTCTTTTCCATAAATTTGAGGCGCATTTGGAAGTAATATTGAAGCATCATCGGCGTAACGTTCTATAAAAATTGACGGGTCATTGTTTTTAAATGAATCAAAATAAATAGCATTACTTTCCTGAATTGCTTTTTTTGCTTCGTCTAAATTGGCTGTTTCTTTTTTTGATGCCGAATTACAGCTGTTTAATAATATGGTAAATACAATTAGTTTTAAGATCGTACCAAGAGCATAATTTTTCATAATTGAAATTTTTAGTTTTTAATTAAAAGAATAGATTGATATTATTTTAATTAAAGGTATTGCGACTAAAAACTTTTAAATTGTACAAATCGGAACTGATTTTATTTTTTGAGATTCTAAGATTCTGAGGCTCTAAGTTGCTAAGAAGTAGTGCTAAATATTGATTTAAATAATCAAATTATTTATTGGAGAAAGATTTTCTAAATAAGAAGTAGGAGTAGTTCCTGTAAAAGCTTTAAAATCTCTTATAAAATGTGATTGATCAAAGTAGCCAGAATCGTAAGCAACAGAAGTTAATGGCGAATCGTTATTGGAAATAAGTTTTAAACTGCGCTGAAAACGCACAATTTTGTTAAAGGATTTTGGGGCAAGTCCTGTATGCTGAAAAACCAGTTTATGAAGATAACGAGGAGTCATTCCGTATTTGGCTGCAATAGTGTTGATGTCGTTTCCTGATGGATTTTGGACTAAACTAGAGAGAATATGAGCCACTTTTTGAATTTTTTGCGACTTATTATCATTTGTTATCAGTTTCTTGATTAAAAATGATTCGATAAGTTCAATTCGCTTTTGTATTTCTGGAGTTTCCAAAAGATGTAAATGGAGTGTTGTTATGGGTTTGCCAATTACATCTTCTAAATTTAAAATCTGATCATTAAAGATTCCGATTTCGTCATTAAAAAAATAAGCTGCAGAATGAGTATAAAACCGAATTCCAAGCATAGTGTGTCTGCCTTTTGATTTTATGGCAAGCGGTTTTGTTATTTGTCCCCACAATTCAATTTTTGGAGTTTTATGAAATTTTTCATCAATCAATGATTCCCAAATACCATCGCCAAGGTTAAAAATCATTTCCATTTCGCCACTCGGAAAAACAGTATCTTGAAATTCTATATCAGAATCTGATTCAAAAATATAATAATGTTTTATATAAGGTTTAAGAATTTCTGATGGTAGAAAATATTGGAATTCCATTGCACTAGATTAATGTTAAATCATTGTCTAGGTCAAAGTTATGAAATTAAAGAATAGTCAAACCAGTATTTTTATACGGTTTTAAAATTTCATCTTCGGGAGAAACATTGGTCACCAAAACATCAATATCTTTTATTGGGCACACAAAATAAGATTCGGCAGTTTCAACTTTTTCAATAGAACTTAGGGCAATGACAAAGTTGGAATTTTTGATCATATTTTTTTTCAGCACAGAATCGTCGTATAAGATTCCCGTAATACCGCGTTCATGATGAATGCTACAGATTCCTAAAATGAAGATGTCTGCTCTGAAATTCCTAAAGAAATCAATAGTTTCAATACTCGAAGTTGCAAAAGAAGTTTTGCACATTTTACCGCCTGCAAAAATTAGATCAATATTTGGTAAATCTTCAACTAATGAAGCAATGGGAAAACTATTGGTAATAACCGTCAATTTTAAATCATAAGGAAAGCTGGCCACCAAAGCCAATGAAGTGGTTCCGCCATCAATAAAAACAACTTGTCCATCTTTCAAATAAGAAATTGCTTTCTGAGCAATAATCTTTTTGTTTTCGATATCGTGTTTTTCTCTTTTTCTATAGTGAAGCGGAATAGGAGAAGGAGCCACCGCACCACCGCGAACCGCTTTCAAAAGTCCTTGATCTGAAAGTTCTTTTAAATCGCGTCGGATCGTATCTTCTGAAACGCTCAGATATTCGCTTAATTCTACAGAGCTAACACGGTGTTCTTTAGATAGATATTCTAAAATTGCTTTTTGACGTTCTTCCTTTTTCATTTTACTTGCGGTTTTATATTGCAAAAATAAGTTAAAAATTGCAATATTTTGCAATTTTTGCATAATTTTACTGCAAAATAAAATTATCATGAGAAAGAAAACAATTGCAGTCGATATGGATGGGGTACTAGCCGATATAGAATCCCAATTGATTGAAGAATACAATAAAGAATACGGAATGAACCTTTCGAAAGAGGGAATTCAGGGATTAAGCGAAGAAGAAGCTTTTAAAGAAAGAGCGCTTTTGCACGGAATTTTAAATAAAGGAAATTTTTTTAGAAACCTACCTGTAATGCCAGATGCAGTTGAAAGTCTACAGGAACTCCAAAAGAATTTTGAAATATTTATTGTTTCAGCAGCAACAGAATTTCCAATTTCCCTTGCCGAAAAAGTAGAATGGCTTGCAGAACATTTTCCTTTTATAAAATGGGAAAATATAGTTTTATGCGGTAGCAAAAGAATTATCAATACAGATTACTTGATAGACGACCATTGTAAAAATCTAGATTACTGTATGGGCAAGCCTATTATGTTTACTGCCTTTCATAATATAAACAAAACACACCATTTAAGAGTAAACAACTGGAAAGAAGCGGTGGCTGTTTTAAACGAAACATTATAAGCTAGTAAAGGTTATAATACTATCGTTTTTGAAGAGAAAAGCCTTTCAGATAAATACTGAAAGGTTTTTTTAATACGCGAATTTTTCTTTTACCTTAATCTGGGTTTGTTCTGGCATCGATATTTTTACTTTAAATCCTTTGTCAGGTTCTGTTTCAATATCAAATGTACCGTTAACAGCTAGAACACGATTTGACATGTTTTGAAGACCATTTTTCACAACCATACTTTTTTCGCAACCTTTACCATTATCCCTATAATTTATTGAAATTGATTTTTGGTCACTTTCAAATCGTATTACAACAATACTTGCTCCGCTGTGTTTTTTCATGTTTACCATTAGTTCCTGTAAAATTCGGCTGATGGTGATTTTTTTAATATCATCAATATTTTCCCAATTTATGTTTTCTAAATTGGTAATCATGATATTTCTCTCTCGCGTATTATAGGCAGAAAGCATTTCTTTTATGCTGTGGGTAAAATTTGCACCAGTATCGATGCTATTGTTTTCTCTTGAAATTCCCCGTACGCGACTATATATATCATCCAGTTTTTGCAACAGATTTTCTTTGGTGCTTTCTACAGATAGTGGCTGGGATTCAGCAAAAGCAATAACTTGAAAAACGTCGTTTGCCAGCTCATCATGGATTTTTTTTGCAATTCGAGTTTCGGTGTTGTATGAAGTTTTAAATTCGATGGCTTTGTTTTTATTCTTGTAATAACGTATTAAAATGAATATTAAAATGACTAAAAAAGCAAAAACAATTACCGATACGATTTTTAGATATTTGGCTCTTTGAAGCGACAATTGATTCTCTGCCTTTTCTAAACGAAGTTTTTCGTTTTCGTCTTTTTCCTTTTTGGCGTCGTACTTAATTTTAGCGGACTTATTTTTAAAATTATTTCGAACTTTAATAATGCTGTCGTTTAGAGTAAAGTACTTTTGGGTGTATTTTGCGGTATTAGAACTGTTATCATTTGAGATTAATATTTGCAGGGCTTCTAATCTTTCATCGACACTATTAAGTTTTGTTGAAATAGTATACGCTGCAAGAGCGTTTTCATCTGATTTTTTTATGTCCTTTTTAGAGTAATAATCGGCAAGGTGTAGATAGCTTTCAATACTTCCGTAGGTATCTTTAGTGTCAATTTTGATTTGGAGTGCTTCGTTCATTAAATGAAATCCTTTATCTTCTGCTCCCTTTTTAAAATAAGCGTAACCTAAATTGTCTTTTATTGTAGCTTTAAATTGATTATTGGAAGCATCGTTTGAAAAATTCATTTTTAAAATAGATTCTAGAAGAGCAATTGCTTTATCATACTTTTTTTGCTGAATATAAACAGCTGCAATATTTTGTACTGGATATTGTTTATAAAGAGAATCTGTATATTGATCTGCTGCTTTTTTATAGTAATAAATGGCATCATCATAAAGAGAAAGTTCTTTGTCTGCTATGCCTAAGATAATATTTATAGAGGCTAAATGATCTTTATCCTTAGCATAAATGAGTCCTTCTGTTACAGTTTCTTTACTTCCGTAATAGTCACCATTAACCTGTTGGATAGACGCCATTTCAATAAGTATATAGGGAATCTTGGAACTATCTTTTAAGGTTTCAAAAAGAGCCTTTGATTTGTTAAATTCATAAAAAGCGGTGTTAAAGTTTTCTTTTTTATAATTTTTAGCTGCTCTGTCTCGTAGACTAAGTGCTTCTTTTCGAATCAATTCAGTTTTAGAAGAAGTAGGACCTTCTTTCTTGCAGGAAAAAAGTGAGAGAAGTAGAATAAAATAAAAAAACGGGGACCGTAACATATAAATTTACTTTCCCCGAAAATAGTAATTAATTTGATACTAAAATTATATTTTTAGTTTATGGTTTTGTTGGTGGTTTTGAATCACCAGGACCATCTGGATTAGCATCTCCAGCGTATGAAGGCTGGGTAGTTTTTTCAGTTTTCTTAACTGGTTGTGTCTCATACTCATCTGGAGTGCAAGAAAATATCGTGAACAATAGCGCAAAAGCGATAAATAGTATTAGTTTTTTCATTTTGTTTATTTTTAAGAAATTAGACATAGGTATTGCTGTCCGGAATGATCCAGAGGCTTTGGGACAATACCAACATTGGTTTTGGGAAGTGAAGTGTGTAGAACAGTAAGACGTTATTTATACTTCCCGAATAAACTCGGTCTTACAGTTTTTTTACACTCTTAATTAGAACTGGTTTTCATTATTGTTTTAGTCTGCAGACAAAACCTGAACTAATTTCTTGATGCAAAGTAAAGGAGCTTCTAGGCCTTAACTGGTAAGGGATTCCCGGAATTCCTGCGTTTTCCTGAGATTCCCAGAAATTCCCAGAAAAAAGCTTAAAAGTCTAGTTTGAATTATTTAATTTTAAACAAATCTCTTATTATAATAGATGTAAATTGTTTGTAAAAAGTTGGTTGGGGACTATTAAAAAAAAATATAGAAATAGTATAGATTTGGAACAGAAATTGAATTGCTTGTAATGATAAAATTTAGAGGTTGAAAATAAAGGCATATAAAAAAGTTTTGGTTAAAAATGGAAATAAAAGGAGTCAAAAGAATTTTCTAAAAAAGCAAGATGAACAATACATTAGAAGAATATAAAAAGGCAATTAAAATTAAATATGAGATCGAAAAAGAGGGAGAGTACTTTGACTTTCTGTATCACCCTTCCCGCGGAAAACTCCGCGATTTATGTTGGCTTATCTTTGAAGACAACCCGACTCAAGATGATTTAAAAGTTTTTAGAAATTTACTTTGCGTAGATTTTGACTATACTCAGAAGAATAGGTTCAAGAATCAGAAAGATAAGTTTAGGCCTATTGAAACTTTCTTTAAAGGTGAAACAGACCCAACAAATATTGATGCCATAAATCTAGCCGCAGTGATAGTCGATTTTCAGCCACGTCCTTTTAAAAAGTTCAATGAAAAATGTAGAATTGAAGAAGCAAAACAAATTAAAAACAACGTTAAGAACATAACTGCCGAAATTGATAATACTAGCATAGAAAAAACTGTTTTGTTGAAAAATGAAAATGAAGGGTTGAAAGAAGTTCCCAAAAAGAGAAATCTTATGCTGAATTTTAAAGATCTATTTTCTAAAAAAATGGTTCAGAAAATATACCCTCGCAAAATAATTACGATTGGAGTTGGAGCAATTGCTCTGGTGTCTTCGGCATGTTTATATTTGGTGCAGAAAAAAGATTAGAAGGAATAATTTCAAAATGAAATTCGGTTGTGTTTTGAAGCATAAAATGCCTGAAGTGATAAAAAGAATGATTTTTTGAAGTGTAATTTTGGTATTTAAAGAGTTTGTTTTTTGGCATATATTCACTGATGTTTACACTATAAAGATAAGAAAAAATAAGTGTTAAACCTAATAAAATCAGCATAATTATGCTTTTTTTTAGTAAAAAAAAATGTTTTTTTTTAATTCTCCGACCCATCAATTCACTAAATTTTACTATTTGCCAAACGACCTTCTTGTGGCTGAATTGAAATAAAATTATCTATATTTATAAAAATTAAAAAAAAGCTCGAATCTATTAATGCCTATTGCAAAAAACATTATTTATGAAAAAACTTTTATTGCTCTTAATTGTTTTATGCGTTGTCGGTTGTAAAAAGTATGTTGTTTCGATCGAACAGCCAACAAACATGAAACTGAATGACTTAAAACTAGAAGTGTATTTGGATAAAGAAAAAGTTCAGGAAATTAATTTAAAGGCAACAGAAGTATTGCCTACGTATCAAACGATAGGGTTGCCAGTATCAGATGATGGATTACACCTGCTTCAGGTTAAAGCAAAAGATGAAATCTTTACTTTTGAAGTAAAGTACCCCGAGGAAAAATATATTATGATGACAGCACATATAAATAATAATGGCAAACTTCATGTCGGAATCTTGAAACAAAATTATAAGTTTAGATTTCGCTCATAAATTAGTCTAGCTAATTTTGTAAAAGATAATGCCCGACAGATATTAATATCCGTCGGGCATTATCTTTTTAATTTGGATTTAGATAGATATCATGTTTGATATAGAATGTACGCTAGAGAAGATTTAGAAATTCGATTTATATTGACATATATAATATGTATCTCGTGTGAAAGGTTTCTAATTGGTTGGGTTTTGTTATTACATAATAATATATAAGTACATTTAGTATATATAGATATACTTATATATGTATGGTTGATGTGTAATTGAAAATGTGAAGCTGATCGGAATTAAGCGGATCCAGTTTTGGGATCTGGAATTCCAGCATTGCAGTTTTAATATTAATAAGGAGCTTAATCCCGCTATGCGCTCCAATCTTTTAGGGCCGAACCCCGGCCCCAAAAGGATTTCCGCTCCTATCGGGGCTATGGCCTCGGTTTTCGGAAGAAATTTTTCACAGAGAGGCCTCTTAAAAAGAATGGAAAATCGGCAGAAAGAAGAGGGAAGAGCTGAAAATTCCCTAAAAACGGAAAGCTCAAGCCTTAGGAAAATATCAAAAATGCGGACATGCAAGGAAAAACCTTACGCAAGACTGAAAAATCTTAAAATGTAAAGCATCCGTTATCAGTGCGTTAAGAAATAACTTGAAAAAAGATTTAAAAAAGCGGATAAAAAGTATTGCAGAAGCGGAAAAAGG
>NZ_JAERSF010000004.1 GCF_016735615.1 Flavobacterium tagetis | reverse complement strand
TCCCTCAATTATCATAAAGCTGCCGGAATGTCTAAGAGCGTTTTTCGCTGTTGCGGGTGCAAAAGTAGAACCTTTTTCCGCTTCTGCAATACTTTTTATCCGCTTTTTTAAATCTTTTTTCAAGTTATTTCTTAACGCACTGATAACGGATGCTTTACATTTTAAGATTTTTCAGTCTTGCGTAAGGTTTTTCTTCGTACGGCCGCGTTTTTGGCATTTTTTGGCGCTTCCGGATTCCCGATTTTGCAGGGTTTTAAGATTTTCAGCTTCTTTTTATATGATTCTCCACCATTTTAAAGGCGGCTTTCCGCCCGAAAGCTTCTTTTGGAAACCTATGCTCTAGCCCCGATAGGAGCGGAAATCCTTTTTGTGCCGGGGTTCGGCACAAAAAGATTGAAGCGCATAGCGGGATTAAGCTCCTAATAAACAGCAAAACCTCAATCTTTTAAATTACAAATTCCAAAACTGGATGCGCTCCACTCAGATCAGCCGGACAAAACACACTTATATTATATATGCACAAAAAAACAAATCCAACAGGGTTGGCAAACTGACCGACTCACCATTAAGGCACAACAAAACTATACTTATATATAATGGAGTAAACTTCTACATATATATTGTATGTATTTTTGTAATCATGTATATTTGCATTCACAAAATTATAAACAATGATCAAGATTACTTTACCCGATGGGTCAATTAGAGAGTTCGCTTCAGGCGTAACTCCAATGGAGGTCGCTAAAAACATTAGCGAAGGTTTTGCTAGAAACGTGATTTCAGCATCTTTTAATGGTACAACTATTGAAACCGAGACTCCATTAACGACCGACGGTAATCTTATATTATATACTTGGAATGATGCTGAAGGTAAAAAAGCTTTCTGGCATTCGACTTCGCACGTAATGGCTCAAGCTCTTGAGGAATTGTATCCTGGAATTAAACTAACTCTAGGACCTGCAATTGCTAATGGTTTCTATTATGATGTAGATTTTGAAGATCAGAAAATTTCTGAAGCTGATTTTAAAAAAATCGAAGACCGTATTCTTGAAATCGCAAGAGGAAAGTTTGATTTTAAAATGCGTCCAGTAACTAAAGCAGAAGCTTTAGAAATGTATAAAGATAACGTTTACAAAACTGAATTGATTTCAAATCTTGAAGACGGAACTATTACTTTCTGCGACCATTCTACTTTTACTGATTTATGCCGTGGTGGACATATTCCAAACACTGGAATTATCAAAGCGGTAAAAATCATGAGCGTTGCCGGCGCTTACTGGAGAGGTGATGAGAAAAACAAGCAGTTGACTCGTGTTTACGGAACTTCTTTCCCTAAGCAAAAAGATTTGACTGAATATCTTGAACTCCTTGAAGAAGCCAAACGTCGTGATCATCGTAAATTAGGAAAAGAACTTGAATTGTTTGCTTTCTCTCAAAAAGTGGGTCAAGGTTTGCCTTTATGGTTGCCAAAAGGGGCTGCATTGAGAGAGCGTTTAGAGCAATTTTTAAAGCGAGCTCAAAAGAAAGCTGGTTACGAGCAAGTTGTTAGCCCACATATTGGACAAAAGGAATTATATGTTACTTCTGGCCACTATGCAAAATATGGCGCCGATAGTTTCCAGCCAATCCATACTCCAGCGGAAGGCGAAGAGTTTTTATTAAAACCAATGAACTGTCCTCACCACTGTGAGATTTACAATGTAAGACCTTGGTCATACAAAGATCTACCTAAGCGTTATGCTGAATTTGGTACTGTTTATAGATATGAGCAATCTGGAGAATTGCACGGTTTAACTCGCGTTAGAGGATTTACTCAGGATGATGCACATATTTTCTGTACTCCAGAACAATTGGACGAAGAGTTCAAAAAAGTAATTGACCTTGTATTATATGTATTTGGTTCTTTAGGTTTTGAAAACTTTACGGCTCAGATTTCATTAAGAGACCAGGAAGACAGAGAAAAATACATTGGTACTGATGAAAACTGGGAAAAGGCAGAAAACGCTATTATCAACGCAGCAAAAGACAAAGGTCTTAATACAGTAGTAGAATATGGCGAAGCAGCATTTTACGGCCCGAAACTGGATTTCATGGTTAAAGACGCTTTAGGAAGACAATGGCAATTAGGAACAATTCAAGTAGATTACAACCTTCCTGAGCGTTTTGATTTGACTTACAAAGGTGCTGATAATGAATTACATCGCCCTGTTATGATTCACAGAGCTCCATTTGGATCAATGGAACGTTTTATAGCAATTTTACTTGAACACACAGCAGGAAATTTCCCACTTTGGCTAATGCCTGAGCAAGCTATTATCTTGTCTTTGAGCGAGAAATACGAAAATTATGCTAAAAAAGTTTTAGATTTGCTAGAAAATCACGAAATTCGCGCCCTAATTGACAACCGAAACGAAACTATCGGTAAGAAAATTAGAGATGCAGAAATGCAGAAAATTCCATTTATGCTTATCGTTGGTGAGGAAGAAGAGAAAAACGGAACGATTTCTATTCGCCGCCACGGACAAGAAGGAAAAGGTAACATTACAGTTTCAATCGAGGAATTTGCTGCGATTGTAGACGAAGAAATAAAAAAGACATTAAAAGTATTTACAGTTTAACTTAAATTAGAAAGTCATAGCAATAAAAAGTAACAGAGGTTTTCAACCTCGAGTAGAAAAGAAAGATGCGCACAGAATAAACAATCTTATTCGTGTTCCTGAAGTACGTCTTGTAGGTGAAAACATTGAACCTGGGGTTTTTAAAATCGCTGACGCGTTACGTTTAGCTGACCAATTTGAATTGGATTTAGTTGAAATTTCGCCAAATGCGGAACCACCGGTTTGTAAAATCATGGATTACAAGAAATTTGTTTACGAACAAAAGAAAAGAGATAAAGCTTTGAAAGCTAAATCTTCTCAAGTTGTAGTAAAGGAAATTCGATTTGGTCCTCAAACAGACGAGCATGATTATGAATTTAAAAGAAAGAACGCTGAAAAATTCTTAAAAGAAGGAGCTAAATTAAAAGCTTTCGTTTTCTTCAAAGGACGTTCTATCATTTATAAAGATCAAGGTCAAATTCTATTATTACGTCTTGCTCAAGATTTAGAGGAACATGGTAAAGTTGAAGCTATGCCTGTTTTGGAAGGAAAGAGAATGATTATGTTCATTGCTCCTAAGAAAAAGAAATAAGTCAAAAGCTTAAAGTCTTAAAGTCGAAAGTCATAAACTGACTTTTGACTTTTGACTTTTGAACTTTTAGACTAAAGATATAAGTAAGTAAGAATAAATTAAAACACTAGGAAAAATGCCTAAAATGAAAACAAAATCTAGCGCTAAGAAACGTTTTAAAGTTACTGGCTCTGGAAAGATTAAAAGAAAGCATGCTTTTAAAAGTCACATCTTGACTAAAAAATCTAAAAAACGTAAATTAGCTTTGACACACTCAGCGCTAGTTCACCAAACAGATATGAAAAGCATCAAACAACAATTAAGAATTATCTAATAATTCTTTAGGTTAAAAAATTATTTATATAACCTTGGAGTATGGCTTTAAGTTCCTTTGATTCAATTCAGGACGCCTGCTACAAAAACACATTAAAATTATGCCAAGATCGGTAAATTCAGTTGCTAAAAGAGCAAGAAGAAAAAAAATAATGAAGCAAGCCAAAGGTTTCTTTGGAAGACGTAAAAACGTTTGGACAGTTGCTAAGAATGCAGTAGAGAAAGCGATGAGCTACGCTTACCGCGATAGAAAACAAAACAAAAGAAATTTCCGTTCATTATGGATTCAACGTATCAACGCTGGAGCTAGATTAGAAGGAATGTCTTATTCTCAATTCATGGGGAAAGTTAAAGCTAACGGAATCGAATTGAACCGTAAAGTTCTTGCAGATTTAGCTATGAATCACCCAGAAGCTTTCAAAGCTATTCTTAATAAAGTAAAATAAAACGTTTTATAAACTCAATTTAAGATTACTTACTTATTATAAAAAAACCATTCGTTTATTCGAATGGTTTTTTGTTTTTATAGCTACTTATTACAAAATGACTAAATAATAAATTAAATTTACTCAAAGTAATTTTATTTAAAATGCAAAACTCACTAATTCATCATATAAAACAATTCATTTCCCTTGAACCTTCGGATATTGATAAATTAGAATCATGCCTAGAAATTTCTAAAATAAAAAAGAAAGAACATATCCTCAAAGAAGGCCAAATTTGCAATACAATGTATTTTGTTGTTAAAGGCTGTATGAGACAATATATCATCAACCCTAAAGGAGCTGAACAAACATTGCAATTTGGTATTGAAAACTGGTGGATTACGGATTATTTGAGTTATCACAATCACATACCATCAAACTTTTATTTGCAGGCCATTGAAAACTCAGAAGTTATTGCTATTGACAAAACTGTTTTAGAATCACTGCTAATTGAAATACCAAATCTAGAAAGGTATTTTAGAATAGTTATGCAAAAAAGTTTTGGCGCTATGCAAATGCGCATCAAATTCTTGTTTACAATGTCGGCAGAAGAAAGGTACCATCACTTTAATGACCATTTTCCAGAATTTGTTCAACGTGTTCCACAATACATGCTTGCCTCCTATCTGGATTTTTCTGCAGAATTTATGAGTAAAATAAGAGCGGGAAAAGTCTAATTTGAATTTCTTGAAGTAGTTCAAGTTTTTGAAAGTATACATTACTGACCTTTGTAATGAACTTTTAAAACATAAAAAAATGAAATCAAGAATCGTTATCCCGAATGTTGCTCCAGAAGCTTATAATGCTTTATTAAATCTAGAAAAATATATCTCATCTACTTCATTAACTCCTATACACAAGGAATTAATTAAAATCCGTGCTTCACAAATTAATGGCTGCGCCTACTGTATCAATATGCATACTGCAGATGCTAGAAAATACGGCATTTCTGAACAAAGAATTTACTTAATAAGCGCATGGCGCGAAGCTGATGTTTATACCGAAGAAGAAAAAGCGATCTTAGCTTTGACAGAACAAGTAACTTTAATCAGCAATCATGTTTCTGATGAAGTATACCAAAATGCCGCTCAATTATTTGATGAAAAATACCTTGCCGAAATCATTTTAGCAATTATTACAATTAATTCTTGGAATAGACTCGCAATTACTACTGGAATGAGAGCCATTTAAATTTTATAAAGATAAGCTTTACAACATTTTAAAATTTTAACAACCCTCACTCTGAGGGTTTGTTTGTATATTATTGTAAATGAATACCCGAAAATAAAAAAAATGCTTTTTTTGCAAAAACAGGTATTTATACTCTTTCATAGGAATTCATATTTTTTATTTTTGGCGCATGATACCAAAAAGAATACATTTAGTTACCTCTATTACCGCTCTTTTATTAGTTCTTTTTTCTTGTCAGAAAGACAATAACGATAATTTGAAAGAACTAAATAACAAGTTAGAAATTCAAAAAAACATAGATAAGGCTGAAGTTTTTCGCCAAAATTATAGTGATACTGATAGTGCTTTTTTTTACTACAACAAGGCAAAGTTGCTTTGCGATCCAAAAAAAGATCCAGATAGTTATGTGAGTATTCTAAACTGCATGGCAGATATCCAACTTAATCATGCTGATTATATTGGAAGCGAAACTACCATAACCGATGCAATTCCTTATTTGAAGTCAATAAAAGATCAAACAAATGTTTGGAATATCTACACAACTTTAGCCACAAACTATCTTCGTACTTATAATCTCAATGATGCTTTACTTTATTATAACAAAGCATTAGGCCTAAAAGTAGATGAACCTAGAAAGTCATTAACAAAAAGTAATATCGGATCTGTTTTGTTAGAACAGCAAAAATACAATGATGCATTACAAATCTTCTTACGTTTATCTGCCCAAAAAGAACTACAACAGAAACCAGAACATAATGCAAAAAATATAAACAATATTGGTCTATGCTATAACAAGATGAATGATCCAAGAGGAATTCAATATCTGAATCATGCTCTAGAAATTAGAAAAGGGCTCAAAAATGTTTCAGGAATTGGTGCTAGTAATTTGCATATTGCAAAATACTATGATGAGACCAAGAATTTTGTTCTAGCCAAAAAACATGCTCAGTTGAGTTATGAAAGTTATACAAAAGCCAACGCTATGGAAGATCGTCTTAACGCACTAGCATTAATTATAAAAAACAGTAATGGGCCAGAGCTAAAGAAAAATTCTTTATTATATGTTGCATTGGTTGACAGTGCTTTTGAGGTTAGACAACGAGCTAAAAATAAATTTGCAAAGATCAAATATGATTCAAAAAGTGAAAAAGAAGAGAACTTAAAGCTTAGAACTCAAAAAGCGCAAAAAGAACTTCAGATAGAAAAACAAAAAAACAGAAATATAATCTCCTATCTTATTATTATTTTAAGTATAATCATCATTTTTATTATATATTACTATTTGACATCAAAAGTTAATAAAGAAAAAATTGAAGCAACATATAGAAGCGAAACTCGAATTGCTAAAAAATTACATGATGAATTAGCCAATGACATTTATCACACGATTGCGTTTACCGAAAATAAAAATCTTTCAATTGCAGAAAACAAAGAACAATTGATGCGCAATCTAGATGCAATTTATACAAGAACAAGAGACATTTCGAAAGAAAACAATCCAATTCCTGCCGATCAAAATTACGTTTTACACTTAAAGCAAATGATTTCTGAATTTAGTACTCCAGATATAAATCTTATGCTTAATGGTCTCAATATAGTTTCGTGGGATTCCATCGACCAAAACAAAAAAGAAGCTATTTACAGAATACTTCAGGAGTTACTTGTGAACATGAAAAAACATAGCAACGCAACATTAGTAAGTATCAGTTTTAAAAAAGTAGAGAAACATATTATTGT
Organism: Flavobacterium tagetis; assembly: GCF_016735615.1. Lineage (GTDB taxonomy): Bacteria > Bacteroidota > Bacteroidia > Flavobacteriales > Flavobacteriaceae > Flavobacterium > Flavobacterium tagetis. The sequence continues at coordinate 438,060 of NZ_JAERSF010000004.1, read as the reverse complement.
AAACTATAATGACAATGGAAAAGGCATTGATTCTAAAAAAATAACTTTTAAGAATGGACTACACAACATCGAAAGTCGTATTTTGAAAATAAGAGGGGAAATTTCATTTGATTCTTTACCAAATAAAGGATTCAAAGCTACATTTAAATTTCCATCTTAAAAATGCGAACAACTTTCCCCTTTATACTTTTTTATAAATTAAAAATGTTTCTTCTATTTTTTGGAATTATTTTTTTAATGCATGCATGCGAAACTAAAACAACTAAAAAAATACAGAAAAAGAAATATTCTGCAGAAATTGAAAAATTTATAGCTAAAGCAGATACATTTTATGATCATAACAAAATTGACAGTTCGCTACTTTATTTCAACAAAGCACTGGCTCTGTCCAATCCAGATGTAAACTATGTCCAATACGTCTATGTTCTTTCTTCTATTGCCGACATCCTTACTATTGACAGTGATTATGCAACGAGCGAAGAATTACTAACAAGAACTCTCCCCTATTTAAGCAAAATAAAAGAACCAATATATGCCCGTAATGTATACTCATTCATGGCATATAACTATCATAACACTTATGATTTTGAAAACGCACTATTATATCACAAAAAGGCACTAAAATTGCCAGCTACATCATTCAAAAAGGCAGTGATTTTAAAAGACATAGCCACAGTTTTCATGGATCAAAAAAAATACAAAACAGCTATCGAAATTCTAAAACCATTAACTTCCGAAAAAATAGTATTTAAGAAGTGGCCTCAATTTGGCAAACAATTTCATGCGGATGTACTTGTAAACCTTGGATATTGTTATTTTAAGCTAAAACAGTCTATAGCAATTAACTATTATAGGGAAAGTTTAAAGATTAATCTCAAAGTAAATAATAAGTATTCTCTATATCATATTTATCGCTTATTCTCAGAGTTTTATCAAGAAAGCAATCCCAAGCTAGCACTTATCTACGCGAAAAAATCATATGAACAAGCTTACCTAGTAAAATCAGCCAGAAACAGAGTAAATTCTCTAGCCCAATTAATACGAACAAGTGAAGGAAATGCGCTCAAAAAATATTCACATGACTACATTAAAATAATTGATAGCATTACTGAAGGAAGAAGGCGTGCAAAAAATCAATTTTCAAACATGAAATATCTTTCCAAAAAAGATAAAGAAGAAAATTTACAACTAAAAACAGATAAAATTGAAAACGAACTTGAATTAGAGAGAGAAAAAAACAGAAATTTTATTTTATACGTCATTATTGCTTTCAGTCTTACATCATTACTATTTTTATTTTATTATTTAGTCTCAAAAGGGCGAAGAGAAAAAATAGATGCTGTATATAAAAGTGAGACCCAAATAGCTAGAAAACTTCACACTGAACTCTCGTATGACATTTACGAAACTCTTTCTTTCGCAAAAAAAAATGAACTAAGTCATGACAATAAAGAAAAGTTTCTATCTCATCTAAACAATATCTATTCGAAGACAAGAAACATATCCAGAGAAAACAGCGAAATACTTACAGATGAAAATTTCGAAAAAGTTCTTAAAGAAATGATTTCCGGGTATTCTAGCTCAAAATTAAACATCATTGTAAATGGTTTAAGTACATTTTCTTGGTCCAAAATTGATCGTGTAAAAAAAATCACTGTTTTTCGCGTTGTTCAGGAAATTTTCAATCAAGTAAAAAATCGTAATTCCTCTCTTGCAAGTATAACATTTAAAATAGATCAAGGAGAAATTATAATAACATACGCAGATAATAGTAGCGAAATCCACAATCAAAATAATTTAAACGAAAGATTTGCTAATATTGAAAACCGTTTAAAATTGATAAAAGGCACTTTTAATGTCTCTTTAAACCAAAATCAAGGCTTTAAGGTTTTAATTAAATTTCCAATATAAATAATATTTTAACCATAAAGTCTTCAAATGAAAATCTTTAATTTAATTAAAATTTTGGTTTCCATATTTTTTTTACTTGTAATTCCAATTTCTTGCGAAAAGGAAAACCAAGTTATTGAAAAAAAGACTGATAATACGGCGGAGGTTAGAAGGCTTACAATAATTGGTGATGCTTATTTTGATAAATCCGAATTTTCAAATGCCTTACAAATTTATGAAAAAGTAATAACCATATCTGATTCTGTAAAAAATAGAGTTGATTATGTTGATGCATTAATATCTATAGCACTTATACAAGAATTCAAAGGCAATTATTTAGAAAGTGAAGCTATAGCTACAAAAGTATTACCACATCTTAAATACCTTAAAAAACCAAGGTTTGCTTGGGAGACATATAAAATTTTTGTTGAGAATTATTTAGCAACAAACGATTATGACAATGCACTAATATATGCTAAAAAAGCATACAATCTAAAAACTAGCGCAAGAAGAAAAACAAATGCATTAGCTAATATAGCACTAGTTTATATGCGTCAGAAGCATTATAAAAAAGCAATCAAAATCTATAAAAAACTAACCACTTACGGATATTATGGAAATAAGAAAAAAACAAATACATTCAAAGATTTTGAATTGCAAGATTATGCAATAATGAAGGACAATATTGGTATTTGTTATGCTAATTTAGGAGATTCTAGAGCGCTACAATACTACCAAGAAGCCCTTAAAATTAGACTAGAATTAAATGATGTATCAAATTTATCGCACAGCTATTCAGGTATTTCTCAATTTTATTTAAAATCTAATCTTACTTTGGCAAAAAAATATGCCGAAATAGCTTATAAATACTCTTGCAAAATAAATGCTTATTCGCAAAAAAAAAATGCTTTAAAAATTTTAATAAATAGCAGTAGAAGAAATGAGTTGAAGAAATATTCTAAGATTTATATTCAATTTACAGACAGCATTAATAAAATTCAATTAACACAGAAAGAGCAGTCTGCTAACATAAAATATAATTTCAAAAAAGATAAAGACGAAAATTTAGAACTAAAAAATGAAAAAGCAGAACATGAATTAGAGATGCAAAGACAAAAAAACAGGAGCTATATTTCTTATGTTGTTATTTCCATTAGCGTTATAAGTCTAGTTTTTATTGTTCTTTATATAACCAAGAAAGGAAAAAGAGACAGAGCAAATGAAGTCTTTAAAAATGAAATGCGAATTTCTGAAAAATTGCAGTTTGAACTTGAAAAAGATATTGACATGATTTTATCATTTTCAAAAAATAGCAACCTTGAAAAAGAAGAAAATAAAGAACAATTTTTAACTCATTTAAACAACATCTATTCAAAGACAAGAAATATATCCAGAGAAAACAGTGAAATACTTACCGATGAAAATTTTAAAAAAGTTCTTAAAGAAATGATTTCTGGATATACAACATCAAATTTAAATATCATGATAAACGGCTTAAGTACATTTTCTTGGGTAAAAATTGATCGTGTAAAAAAAATTACGGTTTTCCGAGTAGTGCAGGAAATTTTTGATCAAACAAAAATGTTTAATAATTCTTCGCTCGTAAGTATAACATTTAAAGAAGACGAGAAAAATATCATAATTACGTATGCTGATAACAGTACCGAAATTCAAAATCAAAATAATTTAAACAAGAGATTTGCTAATATTGAAAACCGTCTTAAATTGGTAAAAGGGATTTTTAATGTCTCTTTAAACCAAAATCAAGGCTTTAAAGTTTTAATTAAATTTCCGCTGTAATGATTAGAGACTTACTCTATTTTATTCAAAAAAAATACATTCTTTTTTGTTTGCTACTCTGTTGTGCAATTTTAATTGCCCTTTTTTCTATGCAATTTTCGGACACTAAAAAACTACCTTTAAGTCCTATCAAAACCAATCGTTTACCAGAAATAAAACAAACATTGGAAAAGGCACATGCTTTTTGGGACACTGGAAAAGGTGACAGTGCCTATTTTTATTTTAATAAAACTCGATTACTATGTGAACCAAAAGAGAATTATGCCGATTATTATGTGGAATCTATAAACTATATTGCAGAAATCTTACAAAGACATGGTGATTATTATGAAGTAGAAAATACACTCGTAAAAGCTTTTCCGTACTTAGACAAGACAACTAATGTTAAGTATGCCGTTAATGCTTATACATTTATGGCTTATAATTATCATTCTACTTATGACTATGAAAAAGCATTATATTATCATAAAAAAGCATTAAAAAAGGCCTTCTCTACATTTAGAAAATCACGTATAATATCTGAAATTGCATTTGTTTACATGCAACAAGGAAAATATCAGGAGGCTGTAGATCTACTAGAACCGATAGCTTGGCTGAACATCGAAGACAAAATTACTCCTTCAAATACTGGTTTTCAACGTACCGCTAAATTATATAATTTGGGACTTTCCTACCTTTATCTTGGAGGCCATAAGCAAGAAGCTTTTAACTGCTTTAATGAAAGTCTAAAAGTAGCACTTACTTTAAATGATGACTATGAACTAATTACCTGCTATTATGCCTTTTATAAATATTATAAAATATACAATAATCCTGAACTCAAAAAAAAGAATATTGAGAAAGCTTATTATTATGCTAAAAAGTCAAATTCTAAACCTTACGAGATTAGTATGTTAGGCTGTTTGATCAAAGCAGAAAATGACGAAAATATTGACAATACGGAAAGTTTAAAAAACCATTTGAAAATTTATATAAGAAAAACAGATAGTCTAATGACTGCCAGAGAAAGAGCAAAAAATCAATTTGCCGATATTATTTATAATTCAAAGAAAGATAAAGAAGAAAACCTAGAGCTTAAAAATCAAAAAGCAGAACATGAATTACAGCTTCAAAGACACAAAAACAGAAGCTTTATTTCTTATGTTGTAATTTCTATTAGCGCTATAAGTCTAGTCTTTATAGTTTTTTATATAACCAAAAAAGGAAAAAGAGAAAGAACCAATGAAATCTTTAAAAATGAAAAACGTATTTCCGAAAAATTAGAGCATGAGCTAGAAAAAGACATCGATAAGATTTTACTGTTTACGGCAAAGAGCGATTTAGAAAAAGAAGAAAACAAAGAAAAACTGTTATCCCATTTAAACAACATTTATTTAACAACAAGAAATATATCTAGAGAAAATAGTGAAATACTCACTGATGAAAATTTTGAAAGTGCTTTAAAAGAAATGATTTCAGAATACATTTCTCCAAATTTAAACATTATAATAAATGGTTTAAATACTTTCTCATGGGCTAAAACTGATCGAGCAAAAAAAATTGTTGTTTTTCGTGCTATCCAGGAAATTTTTAACCAAATGAAAACACTTAACGATGCCACATTAATAAGTCTAATATTTAAAAAAGAAGAAGAAAATATTGTAATACTGTACGCTGATAATGGCCATAAAATCAGGCAAAAATACGGTATTTTAGAAAAAAGACTACAAAATGTGGAAAACCGTATTGAAACAATAAAAGGAACATTTAATTTTGACTCAAATTCAGAAAGTGGTTTTAAAATAAGTTTCAAATTTCCTATATAACCCAATATATGTTTAAAAAAGTTTTAGTTGCCGAAGATTTAGATAGTATCAGCATTGCAGTTGTTCAAGTACTTGAAGAGCTTAAAGTTCCCGTAATCCATCATGTAAAGTATTGCGATGAAGGTTTGCTTAAAGTAAAAAAGGCAATGGCAGACAAAGAACCTTATGATTTATTGATTACAGATTTATCATTTAAATCTGATCATAGAAAAGTAGATTTAAATACTGGTGATGAACTTATTGAAGCTATAAACAAAGTTCAGCCAAACATTAAAAAGATTGTTTTTTCAATAGAAGACAAAAGCTACAGAATTAAAACTCTTTTTAACGAGTTAGGGATCAATGCTTATGTTTCTAAAGGAAGAAATAGTATTTCTGAGTTAAGAAATGCCATTAAAAGCACATTTAACAACGAAGAAAAAATACTTTCTTCAGATCTATCTTTTAATTTCAATGATAAAGCATTAATTGAAATTGAATCGTATGATATTTCGATTTTAAAACTTTTATCTCAAGGATATATTTTAGAAAGTATTTCAAAAGAGTTTAAAGATTTATCTATAACTCCTAACGGAACAAGCAGTATAGAAAAAAGAATCAATAAACTAAAAATATATTTTAAGGCTAACAATAATGTGCATTTGATTGCAATAGCAAAAGATTTCGGATTGGTGTAATTTTTATAATGCTTTACGGTTTCCCGTAAGGATTGCACATCTGATACTGCTACATTTGTGATACTCTATTAATTAACCCAATGAAACCAAAAAGTAAAGCTAGTATTATATTCTCAAAAATTAATACTACACAAAATAAAATTATTATGAAAACAATGTTACTCTGTCTTTTTTTATCTTTAAGTTTTGCTATTATTTCTGAAAAAACCGGCTGGCTTGAAATTGATTGGAAAATAATATTTATTCCAGCATTATTAGTATTGCAAATTATAATTATTGGAACAGCTTTAAAAAATCGATATAAAAAACATTAATTAATTTTCAAGAAGGGCTTAATTATTGCTGGAAAGGAAGATTCATATCAGCTTCATTAATTGTACATGAAAAAAACTCTCCGCCTAGTCTTACTATTATTTACATTTTTATCTTTTGCACAAACCAAAGTTTTGTCATGGAATATTGAAAACTTTGGAAAATCCAAATCAGACGTCCATCTAAATCATATTGCAAAAACAGTTTCCACATACGATATAATTGCTATTCAAGAAGTTGTTGCTGGAAACGGCGGCGCTCAAACTGTTGCAAAGCTTACAGAATTACTTAATCAAAAAGGGAATAAGTGGGACTACATAATAAGCGATCCAACTTCTAGCAGCAGTTACAAAACCGAGCGCTATGCATTTATTTGGAAAACCCACAAGGTCAAATTAAAAAACAAACCTTGGCTAGAGAAAAAATTTAACACAGAAATTGACCGTGAACCTTATTTTGCCACGTTTGAAATTGACAGAAAAACTGTTACTCTCGTCAATTTTCATGCTATAACACAAAAGAAGCAACCTGAAACCGAAATCAAATATTTCAAGTTTTTACCAAACGAATATCCATCTTTAAATCTCGTTTTCTTAGGCGACTTTAATTGTCCCGAAAAACACTCTGTTTTTAATCCGTTAAAAAAAATGGGGTATAGTTCTATATTAAAAAACCAAAAGACAACTCTTAAACATAAATGCAAAAACAATATTTGTCTTGCATCTGAATTTGACAATATTTTTTATAAAACATCAAACCTAAAAGTCATTAATTCTGGTATTATCAAATTTTACGAAGATTTTGACTCCTTACAGAGTGCAAGAAAAATATCCGACCATATTCCGATTTGGTTTGAGTTTTCTTTAAACTAATTTACGTTTTAAGCTTCTTTTTTCGTGCAGCAGGAAACAAAACATTATTCAAAATTAATCTGTATCCCGGCGAATTAGGATGTAAGTCTAAAACTGTTGGCGGGTCTCCTACCTGATGTTGAAAATCTTCTGGATCATGTCCGCCAAAAAAAGTAAACATTCCCTTGCCTTTTTCTCCGTGAATATATCTAGACTCGCCATTTAGTTCGCATGTACCCATAATCAAAATATTTGATTTAATCAATGAGGTATCAAATGACGTTGTTTGCCCCATAAAACCTTTCACTAATTGTGTGTGGTTTTGGCATAACATGCTCGGAATTGGATCCCATTTTGCAGAGAACTCCATTAATGTAAAATAATCTTTCTCCATTATAATCCGTCTTTTCGTCGTCATATCTATATCCGAAAACTCATAAACTTCAGGTCTTCTTTCTAAAGTGAAATTTTTGAAAGCAAAAGAGTTGTTATAGTTTAATTTTGACTGATAATTAGATTCGCTCGGATCTCCGTCAAACATAGTTTCACAAATATCTACGCCATCTGCAGCAAGTGCAATATCAAAACTATCTGTTGCCGAACACATTGCAAACATAAAACCGCCACCAATTACAAAATCTCTAATTTTTTTGGCAACTGCTCCTTTTTCCTGAGACACTTTTGCATATCCTAATTTTGCTGCCAAAGCTTCTGCATCTCTTTTTTGGTCAATATACCAAGGCGTATTTTTATAAGCCGCATAAAATTTCCCATATTGTCCAGTAAAATCTTCGTGATGCAAATGAAGCCAATCGTACATTAGTAACTGATCACTTAAAACTTCTTCATCATAAATTGGAGTAAAAGGAATTTCGGCATAAGTTAGAACCAAAGTTACAGCATCATCCCATGGTTGTTTTCCTTTTGGAGTATATACAGCAATTTTAGGCGCTTTTTCCAAAATCACAGATTCCATATTTTGGGAAGGGCTCGAAATTTCATTTAAAATAGAGGTTTGTTCACTATCTGAAATAACTTCAAAACTAACTCCTCTTATCTTACATTCTTTTCTAATTTCATCTGCATCAGGAAGTAAAAAAGAACCACCACGATAATTTAAAAGCCAACTTGCTTTATAATCTCTGCTCAAACACCAATAAGTAATTCCGTATGCTTTTAAATGATTTTGCTGCGTAGATTCATCCATCGGAAGTAAGATAAATGATGCTCTTGCATTAAATGTAGCGAATAGTATAAAAATGTAGAATAAACTTTTATTCATCAGAAAATTATTTTAGTAAAGATATAAAAGGCTACAACAAAAAAAGAATGCTTACAACCTTTTCTAACATAACAGAATGTTAAATAAAAAACCGTGAAAAAGAACTTTTACCAATTAAAAAACAGGTAAAAACACCTATAATTAGGAAGAATATTCTACATACATTTGCTATCCCAAGTTCATAAAACTAATCGCTGTAAAAATAACCAACTATGAAGTTTAATGAAAGTAATAACCAACAAAAGGGTCTGAATATCATTCAGAAAATAGGTTTATGTGTTCTAGTGATAACAATTATACTGTATTATGTATTGTCAATTCAATTTTTGACAGCATAATTTTAAATTGTTAAAACAGCTAATTCATTTTGGATAGCATAAACAACCAAGCCAGCGATATTTCTTGATTCTGTTTTAAGTAATAAGTTATTTCTGTGTCCTTCTATGGTTCTTGGGCTTAAAAAAAGATGTTCTGCAATCTCTGCGGTAGTTTTCTGCTGGCAAATTAATTGCAAAATTTCAATTTCACGAGGCGAAAGAAAATTTGTCTCTAAACCGCCCCTTGAATTTTTAGGAGAAACTATTGTTTCTTGTATTGTTTTTAAAACATTTTCGTTATAATAGAATCCTTTTTTTGCTACTTCGTTGATTGTATGAATTAAATCTTTTGGAGTCGTATTTTTAATTAAGTACGCTACGGCACCAACTTGAATCATATTTGCTATAAAAGATTTGGTATCGTAACTGGTCAATGCAATAATCTTAATATCTGGAAAGAGTTTTTTTATAATTTTAGTGGCTTCGACTCCGTTTAAGACCGGCATCTTTAAATCCATTATTATTATATCTGGCTTGATTTCTCTCTCGCTTAATTGAGAAATAAGTTCTTCTCCGTTTGAAGCTTCAAAAATAACGTCTATATTTTCTTCTCTCTGTAGTAAAAAAGAAATTCCTTTTCGAAACAAAATTTCATCGTCGACTAGGGCAATTTTTATAGCAGCATTCATCTTATTTGTTTTTGGTCGTTTAATTTGGTTTATCGAAATTACAAAATATGATCTAGAAAAAGTCTAAATACCCCATTTTATTGAACCAAAAACCTTAATAAAACATATATTTTTACCTAAAAAGTAAAATTCACAACAATACCCTTATTAATTTCAGAGTTAATTTCTATTGTTCCCTGTAAAAATGATATTCGGCTGTCTATATTTTTCATTCCTAAACCTTTCTGATTTTCTGCATTTGAACTATCAAAACCAACACCATTATCTTTATAATCGCAAGTATTAATTCCGTTTATACTAGCAAACGAGATCCATATTTCTGTTGCTTTTCCATGACGAATCGAATTATTCATAAGTTCCTGCAAAATTCTGAAAACATGTAAATGTCTATCTATATCTTTTTCATCAAAATCAATTTCGTTCTTGTAATGCGTTTTTACCGACTTACTGCTTTCAAATTCTTCACATAATTCTTCTATACCAGCATGTAATCCGAATTTCTCAAAAACTGGCGGCAACAAATTATGAGCAATCTTTCTAGAATTATCTAATGCCTTTGTTGTCAAAGCGATTATATTTTCTGTAATTTCTGCAGTTTCAGCTTCAGTTAAGTTTGGCGCTGTAAGCAAATGGCTGTTTAAGGAAACTATATTTAATTTTGAACTAATATCATCATGCAAATCTTGTGCAATTCTTTTACGTTCCTCTTCCTGTGTTACAATAATGGCATGTAGTTGTTCTTTTTGATATTGAAGTATTAAATCTATTTTCTCTAATTCTTTTTGAATAATTTTTTTTCTAGAAAAGTAAAAAAATACGATTAATACAACTGCTAGAATCATAAGAAACATAGAGATATACAAAATAATTGCAACAATCTCTTTTTCTGGCAATGCATGTACAGTCATCTTTATATAGCAACATTAATTAGCAACATCCTTTGATAAATTCTTTTTCCAATCATACAAAATAAATCCATAATACATAACTAGCAAAATAGAATTTAACTGCCAGCTTAAAAATTTAAACTCTTTACTTAGGTTGTGAGTTAAATTACCAATTAAAAACAATACTGTACTGGTCAACAAATAGAACACAACAGCAATACTAATGTAATAGTATTCTTTGCTTTCTGTAAGCATGTTGTAAAAATGAATTAAGGCAAAAATTACAACTAATAGAGAAGTCAAAGTTATTTCGAACAAATTGAAACGTAAAAACTGATTCCAGTCTATTATAAATTGAACCGCGAGTATTAATAGTGCTACGACAATACTAATCAGCACAAAGTTCTTTTGCCTTTTTAAATTAAAAATAGATTTATAGAATAACCCCAATAGAATCATTTGCCCGATGATAAAAATATTCACTAGAAATAAATTATTCATGCGAAGATGATACATAACTTCCATTGAAAATTGCATTACAAAAGAAAATGCAAGGTAACTTACAAAAAAAACATTAGCTTTTTTCTTTCGAAAAAAGCTATATGTATATAAAATTAGGTCTATCGTTAAAACAAAATAGCCTAAGTATATAAAAAAATCAAACATTCTTATGGGTTTAATGGGCTATCTGGGTCACCATAAGGAGGAACTGGGCGAGCACCATCATAAACAACATCTCCACCAGTTAATAATCCGTCATTTCTGAAAACATCAACATAAATTTTCTTTTCAGGATCCCATTTTGCACCAACAAATATTAAAGTCTGTTCTCCATAATTATTAATTCCGTTATAAGCACGAACAGCTTGAATATCCTGATCTAATACTAATTTTAAAGTTTCTAATGGAATTAAGAAACCGTCAACTTTTTTTCTTTTTCCTTCTTCAATTCCTCTATCCTTACGGTAATTATCTGCCCATGTAATACCTTCAGACAAAGAAATTTTAATACTTTCTGAATTTAATTCTTCACTCATAATTTAAAATTTGTTTATTGGTTAATGATTTAAAAAAACTAATAGTTTGTAATTGGTTCAGCTAAACTACTGATTTTTATTAGAAAATTAACACTTAAACATAAAAAAAGCCTTAATAATAAGGCTTTTTAACTTTTAAAATGGAACATCGCTGTCGTCATCGTCGTCATTTAAATTACTTCCGAAGGCTTCATTAGCTGAAGGCAAATTATTAGTAATAAACGGATTATCATCGTGATTCATTTTTGAAGGCAAATCATCGTAGCTGCCAGAAAATTCATCAAGATTATCAAATTTTCCTAAGTGACCTAAAAATTTCAAACGAATATTTTCAATACCACCATTACGGTGTTTAGCGATCATAATTTCGGCCTGGCCAGCAGTTGGCGAAGCTTCTTCATCATCCCATTCCTCAATTTTATAATATTCTGGTCGGTATAAGAACGAAACGATATCGGCATCCTGCTCAATTGCTCCAGATTCACGAAGATCCGAAAGCAAAGGTCTTTTACTAGAACCACGCGTCTCAACAGCACGCGACAACTGAGAAAGTGCAATAACCGGAACGTTAAGTTCTTTTGCCAAAGCTTTTAAGTTTCGAGAAATTGTTGAAATTTCCTGCTCACGATTTCCTCCTCCTTTAGCATTTCCTCCCGCTGTCATCAACTGCAAATAATCTATAATGATAATTTTAATACCATGCTGCGAAGCTAAACGACGGCATTTTGCTCTTAAATCGAAAATAGAAAGTGATGGTGTATCATCAATAAATAAAGGCGCTTTCTCTAAATCTTTTACTTTAGTACTCAACATTGTCCATTCATGAGCTTCTAATTTACCTGTACGCAATTTTTCTGAAGACAATCCTGTTTCAGAAGAAATAAGCCTTGTAATTAACTGAACAGATGCCATCTCTAGAGAGAACAAAGCTACTCCATGTCCATATTGAATAGCAATATTTCTTGCCATAGAAAGTACAAATGCCGTCTTTCCCATCGCTGGTCTGGCCGCAATAATAATTAAATCACTAGGCTGCCATCCAGACGTTAGCTTATCCAAATTATGAAAACCAGTTTCTACCCCACTTAATCCTTCTTTTTTAGAAATCTCCTCAATTTTCTTCTTAGCTTGTAAAACTAAACTCTGAGCAGTTTCGGAACTACGCTTGATATTTCCTTGTGTAACTTCGTATAATTTAGATTCAGCTTGATCCAATAAATCAAAAACGTCTGCACTTTCATCATATGATGCTTCAATAATTTCTGAAGAAATTCTAATCAAACTTCTTTGAATAAATTTCTGAAGAATAATACGCGAGTGAAATTCAATATGCGCTGAAGAAGCAATTTTCTGCGTAAGCTGAATCAAATAAAAATCTCCACCTGCCAAATCCAACTTTCCATTTTTCTTTAACTGAGTCGAAACTGTTAAGATATCGATTGGCTGAGTTTCAGTAAAAAGTTGCAAAATCGCTTCAAAAATATGTTTGTGTGCATCTTTGTAAAAAGCTTCAGCCTGCAAAATATCAATTACATCATCTACCCCTTTTTTATCAATCATCATCGCACCTAACACAGCTTCTTCCAAATCAAGAGCTTGAGGTGGCAACTTTCCTTTTTCTAAGTTGATAATTGTGGTTTTGTCGACCTTAACAGGGTTTAAGTTTTTGAAATTTTCCATATAGCGAAAGTAGCAAAATTTAAAAAAAATCTGCTATCTAGTTATAACTAATAATTGTTTATAAATAATTCTGATTTGTTCATAACCAAAAAAAAATCCGAAACTGTAAGGCTTCGGATTTTAAGTCTTTTTTTATGAATTTACTCTTTATACTCGCCCATATTACTGTATTTGTCCATTCTTTGGGCAATTAGGTCAGCTGTTGATAAGTCTTTCAATTCATTATATCCTTTAGTGATGTATTCTGCAACAGTTTTAAAAGTTGTTTCACGGTCATAATGCGCTCCACCTAGTGGTTCAGGAATTACATCATCAACAAGTTTTTGTTTTTTCATGTCAGAAGAAGTCAGTTTTAAAGCTTCTGCTGCACGTTCTTTGTACTCCCAGCTTTTCCATAAAATAGAAGAGCAAGATTCTGGAGAAATTACAGAATACCAAGTATTTTCTAACATATAAACACGATCTCCAACACCAATTCCTAAAGCTCCACCAGAAGCACCTTCACCTACAATAATCGTAATGATTGGCACTTGCAGACGAACCATTTCGAAGATATTTCTAGCAATAGCTTCTCCTTGTCCTCTTTCCTCAGCTTCAAGTCCTGGATATGCACCCGGAGTATCTACCAAAGTTAAAACTGGAATTCCGAATTTCTCAGCCATTTTCATTAAACGCAAAGCTTTACGGTATCCTTCTGGGTTAGCCATACCGAAATTACGGTATTGACGTGTTTTTGTATTAAAACCTTTTTGCTGACCGATAATCATAAACGACTGTCCGTTTATTTTACCAAGACCACCAACCATTGCTTTGTCATCTTTAAAACCTCTGTCTCCATGAAGTTCTAAGAAAGTGTCTCCACAGATTGCTCTAATGTAGTCTAAAGTATAAGGTCTATTTGGATGTCTTGACAATTGTACTCTCTGCCAAGCCGTAAGGTTTTTATATATTTCTTTTTTAGTCTCTACTAATTTTTTGTTGATTTCCTTGCACGTCGGCGTTACGTCAACGTCAGATTCTTTTCCAATAATAACGCACTTTTCTAACTGTTCTTCAAGTTCTTTAATTGGAAGCTCAAAATCTAAATATTCCATGGATTTTTGAATTTTGTTTGTAAATCGAACCGCAAATATAAAAATATTATATCATTGGCGAAGTTAATTGTTATTTAAAGTATAAAAATGCAATTTAAAAATAAGGAAACTATTACAAGTTTTCTTTCTTGTTCTGATAATGCTTGAAAACACCATTTAGAATAACTGTTATAATAATAATGACAGCCCCTATATAAAATTCAACGCTCATTTTTTCTTTTCCTCCTAATATGAAATAAGCTAAAACTATTCCGTAAACTGGCTCTAAATTGGTGGTTAACATTACAGTATAAGGTGTCAATCTCTGCATTACTTTTACTGATGCTGTAAAGGCGTAAGCTGTACAGATTGAAGCTAAAATCAATAATAAAACCCAGTTATTTAAAGACATTTGGAAGAAATCGGCTGTGAATTTCCCTTGAAATAAAAAATAAATCGTAATAAAGAAAACTCCCGCTCCAAATTCATAAAATGTAATTACTGAAGGTTCGTGATCTGAAATCAATTTCCCATTCATCAAAGTAAATAAAACACCTAAAATGATTGCAGCTAAGGCATAATAAACGCCTTCGAGATATTTTATTTCAACCTGAAGAATAAGTCCTAAACCAGCAATTATTACAAGTCCGAAAAGAACTTCATACCAAAGCACTTTTCTTCCGTAAAATAATGGTTCTAACAAAGAGGCAAAAAATGCTCCTAATGAAAATATGGAAAGTGTAATTGAAACGTTGGAAACATGAATTGCTTTAAAAAAGAAAATCCAATGAAGCGCAATCAATAATCCGACAAAAATTAATTTGAAAAATTCTTTTATCGGGACTTGAAAAGACTGTTTTTTAAACGCAATAAATCCGCCAAGAAAAATCATTGCAATTAACATTCTGTACCAAACCAGATTTTCGGCATCAATTGTAATTAAAGCGCCCAAAATGGCTGTAAAACCCCAGATAAAAACAATTAAGTGAAGATTTAAATAACTTTTTAAATTATCGTTTCGCATTACGTAATAAGTAAACTGCTAAAATTCCGAAAACAATATTCGGGAACCAAACAGCTAATAAAGGTGAAAATGTAGATTTTTCGGCAAGTGTACCAAAGATTTTATCAAAGAATACAAATGAAAATGCAATCGCAATTCCGATAGCAAGGTTCATTCCCATTCCGCCACGGCGTTTCATAGAAGAAACCGAAACCGCGATAATCGTTAAAATAAATGCTGAAACTGGTATGCTGTATTTTTTATAAAGAACAACCAAATAGGTATTAATATTTCCTGAACCTCTTTTTCTTTCTTTTTCAATAAAATCTATCAATTTGCCTAAAGTCAATGTTTCGGCAATATAAACTACTGGCGTTAAATCTGCCAATTCAAATTTGAAAGCAACGTTTTTTTCAGGAGCTTTTTCTAATACGTCGTTTAACTCTCCTACTGTTCTTTTAGTATAATCGTATAAAACGTAAATCTTCTTTTTTGGATCCCATTTAATACGGCTTGCAGTAATTTTATAAGTTAGTTTTTCTTTTTCAAAATGCTCTAATGAAAAATTGAAAGCTGTTTTTGATTCTTCATTAAAACTGTTTACAAAAATAAAATCATGATCGTTGATTTGTCTGAAAACATTGGTGTTTTCACCTCGCATGAGTTCTTTTCCGTTTCCTTTCAGATAAGTATATCTAAAATTATTGTAGCCCTCACTGGCTGCAGGAACAATAAAAAATCCCATAAGCAATACAAAAATTGAGACAATAGTTGCACCAATAATATAAGGTCTTAAGAAACGCGTAAATGAAATTCCTGAACTTAAAATCGCAATAATCTCTGTATTATTTGCCAGCTTTGAAGTAAACCAAATTACCGATAAAAACAAAAATATCGGAAACAGCGAATTAATAAAGTAGATTGTAAAATTATAATAATAGAAAGCAATATCTCCAAACGGAATCTTGTTTTCGAGCATTTTATTTACTTTTTCAGAAACGTCAATTACAATTCCGATTGGTGCAAATAAAAGCAACATCACAGAGAAAGTTCCCAGATATCTTTTTAAGATGTATTTATCTATTATTGAAAGCATATAGTTTTATTGTTTCAAGTTTTTTTAGTTTCAGGTTTCAAGTTGTTGGATTTCTTTCTGCAGAGAACTTGAAACCTGAAACTTGAAACTTTAAATTCTTAAAGACGCTGACTCATATTTTTAACCATCATTTCTTTCCATGGTCTAAAATCGCCCGCTAAGATATGTTTTCTAGCTTCACGAACCAACCACATGTAAAAACCAAGATTATGAATGGTTGCAATTTGCTTTCCTAAATATTCATTAGCCGCAAACAAGTGGCGTAAATATGCTTTTGTATATTCTGTATCAACAAAAGTGTGTCCCATTTCATCAATTGGAGAAAAATCTGCTTCCCACTTTTTATTCTTGATATTGATAGTTCCGTTTGCTGTAAACAACATTCCATTTCTAGCATTACGAGTTGGCATAACACAGTCAAACATATCAATTCCTAACGCAATATTTTCTAAAATATTAATTGGGGTTCCAACACCCATTAAATAACGAGGTTTATCTTCAGGAAGAATTTCACAAACCACTTCGGTCATCGCATACATTTCTTCAGCTGGCTCTCCTACAGAAAGCCCTCCAATTGCATTTCCTTGCTGTCCTGCATTAGCAATATATTCAGCCGACTGACGACGAAGATCTTTATAAGTACTTCCTTGAACAATTGGAAAGAATGTTTGTTCGTAACCATATTTATAAGGTACTTTTTCTAAATGATTGATACATCTATCTAACCAACGATGCGTCATATGCATAGAACGCTGTGCATAACGGTAATCACAAGGATAAGGTGTACATTCATCAAATGCCATAATAATATCAGCACCAATTGTGCGCTGAATTTCCATTACATTTTCTGGTGTAAAAAAGTGATAAGAACCATCAATATGCGATTTGAACTTTACTCCTTCTTCTTTAATTTTTCTGTTTGAAGAGAGAGAATATACCTGATATCCTCCAGAATCTGTCAAAATATTACGATCCCAGTTCATGAACTTATGAAGACCACCAGCTTTTTCTAAAATTTCTGTCTGCGGACGCAGATACAAATGATAGGTATTTCCAAGAATAATATCCGGATTAATCTCTTCCTTAAGCTCACGCTGATGCACTCCTTTTACAGAAGCAACAGTTCCAACTGGCATAAAAATAGGAGTTTCTATAACTCCGTGATCTGTGGTAATACTTCCCGCTCTTGCCTTAGACTGCGGATCTTTTTGTAATAAATCAAACTTCATCTGTTTCTTTTTTCAGAGCGCAAAGATAGTTTAATTTCAGGGAAATTTTATGAATTAGAAAATTTGTCAATTAGAAAATTAGCTAATATTTTCTTAATTTTTGATTTTAGATTCTAAACCTTAAAATTTAGATAGATTTTAAAAAATGTAAATGCTAAAACTTTTTATCTGCAAAAATATAAAGATCAAATTATCAGAATTTTATAACTTTATAAAACAAAATTATCTGTTTAATAATCTTAACATTGACATCATGATAAATTCAGAAGACAAAAATCCAAAAGAAAATGAAATCGAGAAAAATCTGGAGAATCTAAATTATCCATCAAATGAGGATATTTACAATCGCGAAGAAAAATCAGAAGATGTAGATCCAGAAAATATTTCAACTGACCAAACCATTACTCAAAACGACAATGAATGGAAACAAAACAGCGATAAAATTGGAAATGATTTGGATATTCCTGGCGCTGAACTAGATGACGAACAAGAAGAAATAGGATCAGAAGACGAAGAAAACAATTATTATAGTGAAGGTGATACTGAATAAACACTACTATTTATCATATAACACACACTCTAAAGTCTTGCGAAATGCAAGACTTTTTTTTTGCGCTTTAACATAAATTGTAAAAACCACATTTATACAAGATTAAAAAGCAAAACAGCCGTTACATTTTTCTTTATAATGTAAAAAAAATAGCAAAATTTAACAATTGCTATAAAACTAAAGCAAAAAATCATTTGTCTCCCCGCAAAATAACGATTACTTTTGCTCCAGTTTAACTTTTACATATAAAATGAAGCCTAACACACAACAATTAAGCGATTTAACGATCCAAGTAAGAAGAGATATTCTTAGAATGGTACATGCTGTAAACTCTGGACACCCAGGTGGTTCTTTAGGTTGTACTGAATTTTTGGTTACACTATATCAAAATATTATGGACCGCAAAGAAGGTTT
This sequence comes from Flavobacterium tagetis, assembly GCF_016735615.1. Lineage (GTDB taxonomy): Bacteria > Bacteroidota > Bacteroidia > Flavobacteriales > Flavobacteriaceae > Flavobacterium > Flavobacterium tagetis. The sequence continues at coordinate 419,468 of NZ_JAERSF010000004.1, read as the reverse complement.
TGATATGGACGGAATTGGAGAAGACATCTTTTTCCTTTCAAATGGTCATATTTCTCCAGTATTCTATAGCGTTTTAGCGCGCAGCGGTTACTTTCCCATTTCAGAACTTGCTACTTTTAGATTATTAAATTCTCGTTTACAAGGACACCCAACAACTCACGAAGGTCTACCTGGAGTTCGTATGGCATCTGGTTCATTAGGACAAGGTTTATCTGTGGCTTTAGGAGCAGCTCAAGCAAAAAAATTAAACGGAGACAAACACTTAGTTTATACTTTACACGGAGACGGAGAGTTACAAGAAGGTCAAAACTGGGAAGCTATTATGTATGCTTCTGCTAAAAAAGTAGACAACCTTATTGCTACAGTTGATGTTAACGGAAAACAAATCGACGGAACAACTGATGAAGTTTTAGCAATGGGAAGCCTACGCGCAAAATTTGAAGCTTTTGACTGGGATGTTTTGGAAATCACTGAAGGAAATAACATTGATGCTATCATTGCTGGTTTAACTGATGCTAAATCAAGAACAGGAAAAGGAAAACCTGTTTGTATCTTGTTACACACAGAAATGGGTAACGGTGTAGACTTCATGATGCACACTCATGCTTGGCACGGTAAGGCTCCAAATGATGAGCAACTAGCAAATGCATTAGCTCAAAACTACTCTAAAGATCAAGTTGATTACTAAAAAATAGCTTTAAGCTATAAGCATGAAGCTTTAAGCCTATTGCATATAGCCTACTGCGTACAGCAAAAGAACAAAAATGAAAAAATATACAAATACAGGAAGTAAAGATACTCGTTCTGGTTTTGGAGCGGGAATGACTGAATTAGGTCAAAAAAACGAAAATGTTGTTGCATTATGTGCTGACTTAATTGGATCATTAAAATTTGATGAATTCAAGAAAAACCACCCAGAACGTTTTTTCCAAATCGGAATTGCTGAAGCAAACATGATCGGAATCGCTGCTGGTTTAACTATTGGAGGAAAAATTCCTTTTACAGGAACTTTTGCCAACTTCTCTACAGGAAGAGTTTACGACCAAATTCGTCAATCTGTTGCTTACTCAGACAAAAACGTAAAAATCTGTGCTTCTCACGCTGGTTTAACTTTAGGAGAAGATGGAGCAACTCACCAAATCTTAGAAGATATCGGTTTAATGAAAATGTTGCCAGGTATGACTGTAATCAACACTTGTGATTACAACCAAACTAAAGCTGCAACTATTGCATTAGCAGATCATCACGGTCCGGCTTACTTACGTTTCGGACGTCCAGTAGTAGCAAACTTTACTCCTGCTGACGAACCTTTCGTAATCGGAAAAGCAATTATGTTAAACGAAGGAACAGATGTTACTATCATTGCAACAGGACACTTAGTTTGGGAAGCTCTTATCGCAGCTGAAAAATTAGAAGAAAAAGGAATTTCTGCTGAAGTAATCAATATTCACACTATCAAACCTCTTGACGAAGAAGCAATTCTAAAATCCGTTGCTAAAACAAAATGTGTTGTTACCGCAGAAGAACACAATTACCTAGGAGGTCTTGGAGAAAGTGTTTCTGGAGTATTAGCTTTAAACAATCCAACTCCGCAAGAATTTGTAGCGGTAAAAGATAGTTTTGGAGAATCTGGAACTCCAGAGCAATTAATGGAGAAATACAAATTAAACAATCAAGCAATTGTTGAAGCTGTAGAAAGAGTTATTAAAAGAAAATAATTTTAAGTTTTCTTACTTTATAAAAAAAGCCTCGAAATTTACATTTCGAGGCTTTTTATTTTGCTTTTATTACAATCTTAATACCAAGACAAATTAATAGATACTGAAGGTGCTGGAGCTACAACAACTAGAGTACACACCAATGGTCCTGAAATAGCAAAATTCGGATACCAGAAATCAGGATTAGTCGGAGTAGGTGGTTGAGACCAACTTGATAGTAGAATTGTTTGAGTTCCACTTATCGCTGTATAAGTATATATATGAGGAGCTGACCAAGCTACACTAGCAGGTGATGAAGAGAAATCACTAGTCAAATTTCGCTGATTAGCTGCCTCTTTCCAAGTACATCTCCAAGTAGAACATGATCTGTATTGTAAAATAGAACGAATAAACATTTTACTAGATTGAAGTTTATCATTAAGATAAATTGTTTCATTAAATAAATCTACAACATGTCTAAGTCTGCTTCCACTATAATTCATTTCTTCAGATGCAAAAGTTTTAATTCTATTTTCGTTAGGAAATAAATTTTTACCAGTTAAACTTTCATTTGATTTTGAAAACCCTGTTATTTGCCCATAAACTTGAAGTTTATTTTTAAGGCTTAAAAGTTCTTCAGATGATTTATTTTTATCTTCTTCAGTTAGCATGTAAAAAGTGAGTTCATTTAGCCATACAATTTTATCTCCAATTTTCACTTTAGCATCAGAGTTTAAAACTGTTTTTAAAGCATCAGAATACACCAATCTAGATTCTGGCACAACATCTTCTTCTAAACCATCCGAGTTATTTGATGATTCGAGTAATGAATTTAGTTTTTTAGAGGAAGCCCATTTTTTAAGCTCTTCACTATTTAATAATGCCAAACTAGAATATTCCTTTACAAAAGACTCTTCATTTTTAAATGATAACATTTTACCATCTAAAACTGGAGCTGAAGTTTCTTTTGAAGAAACTGTGTCTTGAGTTACTTGATCTTCGCTACTACATGACAAAATAGTAAGCCCTAAAAATAATGCAATTAATTTTTTCATTTTGTAAATTTTAATATTATTCTTTCAAATCTACAAACAAAAGAAATAAATTACTTACGTGATTCCGTAAAACAAAATGATAATTCTTACAATAAATCCAACTAAATGATACAGAGTATATTAAAAACAATCTTTAACATATCATTAATAATTATTTACAAACGCATATAGCTTAGAATTTTACATAAAAAAAACCTCGAAATTTACATTTCGAGGTTTTTTTTATATTGATAATTAAATCTTACTTAGCGCTATGATGGTCTTTATCAACATGAATTCTTAATCTTCCTGGACTAGTATAATCTGGATTCCCTGTCGCTGAGAAAGCTGGAATACCCCATGTCTCACTTTCATCGACATTTGGTGTAGCAGGATTATCAGGAATTGGGTCATAAGGATAATATAGACTAATACCCGTTACAGGTGCATCAGCCGGCTTTGTAACTTCAAATCTTGTTGTATAGCCATCACCATCATCATCAAAATCATAAAAATCAGGAATTCCGTCTCCATCTGTATCGTCTATTAAACTCGCTGGCATATTAGGAAACCTTACTTTATCTCTATGATCATAAACATATCCATCACCATTGATATCTTCCTTGTAAGTTGGCACACCATCTCCGACAATTATATTTGTACCATTCGAAATATTGTATTCACTGTCAGCTCTTTTCAATGCAAACAATTTAAAACTAAACATGATTGGTGAATAAGCAGGAATATCTGGTTGAACATTTGCATAAAACCCTAAACCAGAAGGCAAAAACATTACCCCTGCACCATAATTATCGTAAGTAATTGTTCCGTCTGAGCCAGGAGCACTTTGTGTACCTACATTAAACTTAGGCATAATTTCACCCCATCCTTCAATAATATTATTTGCATATATATCCAGATTAAACTCACGAGCTAAACCGTAAGAGCTATCAAACTGAGTTCCGTTCAAAAGATTACCTGTATAAGATACTGACACACTATCAAAATTACAAGGTGCTTCTCCTGTACCCTTTCTCAATGTTAAATAGTATACTCTATATGTAACATCACGATTGTAAACATCTCTATGCTCTAAAGGATATTCTTGCTGGTCCCAAATAGAAACCTGCGTTGCTGGATCTGTAATTTTCTCAAATGTGATATCAAAATCTGCAGTTACGTTTTTAATGTAATTATTTTTTAAATATTTTTCAATCGAATCATTATCTGCTTTATACTGCTCTTTATAATCCCTCACAGGAACAACTACTACTTCATCATCATCCTTTTTATTACAAGAAACGATGGCAAGACCAGCAAGCAATAAAACAAAATAATATTTAAATTTATTCATTATTAGCATTTTTTTAGGTGCGCAAGATACAATATTGATTTATTTTTGTAAAGAATTTAACTTGGATTTTAGAAAAATTATGAGAATAGATAAATACTTGTGGTGCGTTCGTTATTACAAGACCAGAAACATGGTAACTGAAGCTTGCAAAAAGAATCAGATTACTGTAAATGGGCAAATTGCAAAACCGTCAAAAGAAGTTTTTCCTACAGACCGAATTACTTTTAGAAAAGATCAAATTACACAAATCATCACGGTTTTAGACATTCCGCAAAATCGTGTCGGAGCAAAGCTGGTAGATATTTATCAAAAAAATGAAACTCCACCAGAAGCTTTTGCACATTTGGAAATGCTAAAACTGTCAAAAGAACACTCTAGAAGAACCGGCGCTGGACGTCCAACCAAAAAAGACAGAAGAGATATTGACGATTACGGAGATGATTTTTATGATGACGAGGAAGACCATGATGAAAATTAAATTTCAAATCCCAAATCCAAGATTCCAAATATGATGAATTTGAATTTCACAATTTCGTTCTTGCTTCACAAAGTTTGGAATTTGAAATTTTTAAAATTGGAGTTTAAAATTATTTACCTTAGCAAAAAAATAGACTATGAGCAGCAATATAATCTTGACCAATCAAGAAATCGAACATAAAATAAAACGTATCGCTTACCAAATTTACGAGACTTTTGTAGACGAAGATGAAGTTGTTATTGCAGGAATTGCTTCTAACGGATTTGTTTTTGCCGAGAAAATTGCTTCGGCACTAAACGGTATTTCTACCTTAAAGATTTCTATCTGCGAAGTCAAAATAAACAAACAAAATCCGCAAGAAGCGATACAAACTTCATTAAGCCCTGAAGAATACAAAAACAAAGGACTAGTACTTGTTGATGATGTCTTAAACTCAGGCACGACATTAATTTATGCTGTTCGTCATTTTTTAGACGTTCCACTTAAAAAATTCAAAACAGCAGTACTTGTTGACCGAAATCATAAAAAATACCCTGTAAAGGCAGATTTCAAAGGTATTTCGCTTTCAACATCATTATTAGAGCACGTTCAAGTTGTTTTCAATTCAGAAAACGGCGATTATGCTTTTTTAAGCTAAAATTTCTAAAATATCCTGAACCGTTTCTTCGACAGATTTATCATCTACTGAAACCTTATGTTTTGCTTGATTGTAATAATAACTTCTGTCGAATAAATGTTTCGCGATAAATTCTTTCATTTCCTCCTCATTCATATTAGCAATCAAAGGACGTTTGCTTTTGTTATGCACCAATCTACTATATAATGTATCAATTGATGCTTTTAAATATATAGATACAACATCATCTCCTTTTAATAATTCATGATTATTGGCATAACATGGAGTTCCTCCTCCTAAACCTATAATATTATTTTCAGAAGATTGCAGCAATTCTACAAACATTTCGTGTTCTAATTTTCGAAAATACACTTCTCCGTGCTTCTCAAAAATCTCATTTATGGATAAACTTGCTCTTTCTTCGATACATTTATCCAAATCTAAGAACGGAATATTTGTAATTTTTGACAAATTTTGGGCAATTGTTGACTTTCCGCAACCCATGTAACCTAACAGTACAATTTTTTTCATATTAATAAAACCTTATAAACTAAGCAATTGGAGATTTTTCCAAAAAAAAGACAAATTTATGATAAAATAGCTTGGAAACTTCAAAAAAAACTCCTTATATTTGCACCCGCATTCAAGAAATTAAATGACTCGATAGCTCAGTCGGTAGAGCACATCACTTTTAATGATGGGGTCCTGGGTTCGAGCCCCAGTCGGGTCACAAATTTTGTGATTAACAAATTAAATTTCTTGAAAGCAATGACTCGATAGCTCAGTCGGTAGAGCACATCACTTTTAATGATGGGGTCCTGGGTTCGAGCCCCAGTCGGGTCACAAAGGTCGGGTAATTTATTTTACTCGGCCTTTTTCTTTTTAGGCCATGTGGAGAAACGGTAGACTCGCCATCTTGAGGGGGTGGTGCTCGCAAGGGCGTGAGGGTTCAAATCCCTCCATGGTCACTATAAAAAATAAAAGCCTGCAAAGTATATCTTTTGCAGGCTTTTTTTATGGTTCGAAAATTTTTAATATTTTCTTCTAGTTCTTAATTTGACCATTTCTTAAAGTGTAAGTTACCAGATTTTTTATATTCTGATGGGTATTATTATATTTTTTCTTCTCCAATTCAAAGTTCATTTTTTTTAATATTGATACAGAATTAATATTATCAGAAGACGGAAAAGCAGTTATTATTTTTGCTTTTATTTTTTCAAATGTATATTCTATTATTTTTTTGATTGCTTCGGTCATTATTCCTTTACCTTGAAATTCACTCAACATTTCATATCCTATTTCTACAATTTCATTTTCAACATCAAAATTCCATAAACAAATTGAACCAATTAGATTGTTATTTTCTTTTTCGGCTATAACCCAATAGATGCATTCATTTTTGGCTATTAAATTTTGTATTTTAATTATGTATTCTTCTGCTTTTTTTAAGCTTGATGAACTCTCTCTTCCAACAAAAGCATTTACAATTGTATCAGAATGTAATTTATGGATTAAAATAACATCAGTGTTTTTAATATTTCTTAATATTAATCTTTCGGTTATTAGTATGGGAAAATCTTTAAAATTCAATTCCATTCTGTATTTTTTTGATTAATTTTTCATGCAAAATTTTGACTTTTTGTTACCACTAACAAGCGAGCACTACTAAAGCCATCAGTCATATTTAACCAATATTTAGCAGATATATCTCATAAATATCAGGATTTATTATTATCAAATATATAATAATAAAAACAGACATAATATCTAACAAAAAAAATAATTTGCAGGATCTTTGGTAATCATATTTTTTCAACCTGTACGGCTTTATCTTTAAGCTTTTAGAAAACAACACTCATTATGGAACAATCAATTTTCATTCGATTAAAAAATTGATCTCTCTTCATGAAGAAAAAATAGTTTAGTACGAGCGCATGTCGAGAGAAAAAAATGAAATAATGCAAAGACTTGAAAAGCTAATCAAATAAATAATTAAGAAAAATCACCGCTTCGAATTTCACATCTACATTGTTGCAAAGAAAAGACAATATCTATTTTACTGTAAAATAATGTTTTACAACTTTTCTTAAAATTAATTTAAAATTCCTTTCAAAAAAGAGCTAAAAAACTAAAATAAGTCCTTATATTTGCACCCTCATTGAAGAAATGAAGACTCGATAGCTCAGTCGGTAGAGCACATCACTTTTAATGATGGGGTCCTGGGTTCGAGCCCCAGTCGGGTCACAAGAAGGTCAAGTAATTATTTTACTTGGCCTTTTTAGTTTTTAAGAAATATTCAAATCTCAAAAACAGGACTTTAAAAAATCTTTCTTTTGTTTTCTCCTATTATTTCTTCATTTAGATAAAGAAATTCTCCTACAAGATAAAAACTTTCTTAAATTCGTTGACGAATAACAAAATCACTAATCCCAAATTAGTTTTATGAAAAACCTACTATTAGCATCATTAATGATGATGACTTGCTCTATCTGGGCACAATCTGCAACTGGCTATTTTGACAAAGCCATGAAAAAAGCTGAAGCCGGAAACACCAAAGGCGCAATCGCCGATTACACTAAAGCCATCAGCATGAATTCTAAATTTGTTGAAGCTTATCAGAATCGTGGCGTCGCAAAATTCAAACTAAATGATTTAAAAGGTGCTCAAGCAGACTTTAGCAAAACAATCGAGTTAGACGACATGAATGCAGATGCTTATACTGGTAGAGCAAATGTCAATTACAAACTACAAAACTATCAGGGAACAATTGACGATTGCACAGCTTCTCTAGGTTTAAATCCGAAAGATTACATTGCTTACAATCTAAGAGGATTAGCTTATAACAAAATCGGCGACAAGAAAAACTCTTGCAAAGATTTTTCTAAAGCAATTGAACTTGGAAGTCAGAGTGCTATAAAAAACAAAGCTACTTTTTGTAAATAACAAAACTCAAAAACTTAAAACGGTCTGCATATTAAAAGTATGCAGACCGTTCTTTTTTATCAAAGTAATATATTTCTTAAGAATTATATACCTGATTTTAGGTAAAAAATATATTTTAAATACGTAAACCCCTAATTCTCTATCTTTTTAATGTAGTTTTAAGGCCGAATCTAAGATTTTATTTTACATTTGTTGACTTAATCGCAAAAAATGATAAACAATATAAAAACTGTTTTCAGCATTAAAGATCTTGAGAACTTATCTGGAATAAAAGCGCATACCATACGCATCTGGGAAAAGAGATACAACATCCTTGAACCTATGCGAACTGATACCAATATCAGATTTTACAATCTTCAAAACCTGCAGAAACTTTTAAACATTACGTTGCTGCACGAATACGGCTATAAGATTTCTAAAATTGCAACATATCCTGAAGAAAAGATACCGCAACTGGTACGCGAAATAATTTCAAAGAAAAATTCTCAAAACTACGCCATCACTTCTTTCAAAATGGCGATGATGAACTTTGACCAAGAATTATTCTTCAACACATTTGATTGGCTTATTACCGAAAAAACGTTTAAAGAAGTTTTTAAAGAACATTTTTTGCCTCTTTTAAAAGAGTTGGGATTATTATGGCAGTCTGAAACAATTACTCCTGCAAATGAGCATTTCATGAGTCATTTAATAAAGCAGAAAATATTGATTTATACGGAAAGTCTTCAAATTAGAAAACCCATCAAAACCGATAGAATTTTTGTTCTATCGCTTCCGTTAAATGAAATTCACCAAATCGGATTATTATACCTGCAATACGAAATCCTTGATAAAGGTTACAAAACCATTTATCTAGGAGAAAGTATGCCAATTGAAAACCTACAGGATCTAACCAAACATTTTGAAAACATTACATTTATTTCTTTTATGACTGTTCAGCCGGATCGAAGCGTGATTAATCAATATGTAAAATCTATGGGGCAGAAATTATTACAGAAAAACAACGAAATCTGGCTTATGGGTAAAATGGTTGAATACATAGACGAGAAAGTTCTAACAGACAGAATTCGAGTTTTTGATTCGATGGAAGAAACTATTAACATGCTTTAATTTATTTTTGTTTAAGTTTTTATTATATTTGTTAAACAAATGAGAAAAACTATCCAAATAATAGGCTCAGGCTTCTCTTCTTTGGCGGCCGCATGTTACCTTGCTCAACAAGGAAATAAAGTTACTGTTTACGAAAAAAACAGTACAATTGGTGGGCGCGCTAGGCAATTTAAAGAAGATGGTTTTACTTTTGACATGGGGCCAAGCTGGTATTGGATGCCAGATGTTTTTGAACGCTTTTTTCAAGATTTCAATAAAAAACCTTCCGATTACTACGAACTGATAAAATTAAATCCGGCCTATAGAGTTTATTTTGGAATGGATGATTTTATCAGTATTTATGATAATCTTGAAGAAATAAAATACACTTTCGAGACCATCGAAAAAGGAAGCGGTCAAAAACTGCAAAACTTTATTGATCAAGCCAAAAGCAACTATGACATTGCAATTAAAAATTTGGTTTATCGTCCAGGGATTTCTCCTCTTGAATTAATTACTAAAGAAACTGCATTAAAGCTTAATCAGTTTTTTAAGAATGTAAGCACAGATATTCGGAAAAATTTCAAAAATGAAAGATTAATTCAGATTCTAGAATTTCCGGTTTTATTTCTTGGGGCAAAACCAACTAAAACGCCTTCGTTTTATAATTTTATGAATTATGCTGATTTTGGTTTAGGAACTTGGCATCCTAAAACTGGAATGTTTGATGTTATTCGCGGAATCGAAAAATTGGCTCTGGAACTTGGCGTTACCATTAAAACTAATTCTCCAATTGATAAAATAATCGTTGAAAATAAAATTGCAACAGGAATCGTAATTAATGGTGAAATCCTAAAAGCTGACATTGTTTTAAGCGGTGCCGATTATCATCATTCCGAAACTTTACTCGAAAAACAACACCGAGCATATTCTGAAAAATATTGGAAAAATAGAGTTTTCGCTCCATCTTCTCTCCTATTTTTTGTTGGCATCAATAAAAAAATAGAAAACATTTCGCATCATGCTTTATTTTTTGATGTCGATTTCAATCAGCATGCTGCAGATATTTACGATAATCCAAAATGGCCTGAAGCTCCATTGTTCTATGCCAATTTCCCATCCAAAACAGATGCGACTGCAGCACCAGACGGAATGGAATCTGGATTTTTCTTAATTCCGTTAGCACCCGGAATAGAAGATAACGAAATCTTACGAGAAGAATATTTTGAAAAAATCATCGCTCGTTTCGAATCACTTACAAAGCAAAAGATTAAAAATAGCATTATCTTTAAGAGATCATTCTGTAAAAATGACTTTGTAACCGATTATAACGCCTACAAAGGAAATGCTTACGGAATGGCCAATACTTTATTGCAAACGGCTTTTTTAAGACCGAAATTAAAAAGCAAAAAAGTCAAGAATTTATATTTTACAGGACAATTAACTGTTCCTGGCCCAGGTGTTCCGCCTGCTTTAATTTCAGGAAAACTAGCAGCTGAATTAATTCAAAAATCTTTTAGATCTTAAAAATGAAATCACTATTCGACGCCGTTTCTTTCAAATGCAGCAAACTGGTAACCAAAAATTACAGTACTTCATTTTCGCTAGCCGTAAAAATGCTTTCACCGAGCATTCGCGATGCCATTTACAGTATTTACGGATTCGTTCGTTTTGCTGACGAAATTGTAGATTCCTTTCATGATTATGAAAAAGAATATCTTATTGAAGATTTTGAAAAAGAATATTACAAAGCAATGCAATTAGGCATTAGCTTAAATCCGATTTTGAATTCGTTTCAACAAACTGTAAAAGAATATAACATCACCGACGATTTAGTTCAGGCTTTTCTAAAAAGCATGAAAATGGATCTTATAAAATCCAATTATCAGACTCAAACCGAATACATCGATTACATTTACGGTTCTGCAGATGTTGTAGGCTTAATGTGCTTAAAAGTTTTTGTTTCTGGAAAAGAACATAAATACGAGCAATTGAAAAATGAAGCCATGCGTTTGGGATCGGCTTTTCAGAAAGTAAATTTCCTAAGAGATTTAAAAGACGATAACACGATCTTGAACAGAGCATATTTTCCAGGCGTAAATCTGAACAATTTCAACGAAGATTCAAAAAATCAGATTATCAAAGAAATTGAAGAAGATTTTAGAATTGCTTATCAAGGAATTGTAAAGTTGCCTATCGAAGCCAAATTTGGAGTTTACACCGCTTATGTTTATTACAAAAAATTACTCAAAAAACTAAAAAACACACCATATTACGAAATTGGAAATTCGAGAATTCGGGTTTCTAATTATACCAAAGCGGGACTTTTGGCTCAGTCATTTGTGACTTATAAATTGAAGTTGGTATAAATTCGTTCATCGTTCAGTTGTTATCATTAAACCAACGGTTTGTCTTTCTGAACGAAGTCGAAGAACCGCGAGAAACTCCACAAAGATTGGCATACTGTTGAGGAGCTACTTGCGAAGATTTCTCCTTCGTCGAAATGACAAGATTGAGAGAATCGCAGACTTAAAACCAAATAGTGAATCTTTTTGAGTCAATCTTTTATAATCTAAAGCTAAACTCAAAAACAATAAAACGATAATTTTAAATCTAAACATTTATAAAATGCTTTCTTTTTTAATCTTTTTAGGCGTTTTTCTTTTTATGGAATGTGTAACTTGGCTGACGCACAAATATGTTATGCATGGCTTTATGTGGTATTTTCATGCCGATCATCATCAGCCCAAATACGAAAACACCTTTGAACGCAACGATATTTTCTTCGTCATTTTTGCCACTCCGAGCATTATATTGTTCTATTTTGGCGTTGAAGGCGGATTTAATTATTTATTTTTTATTGCATGCGGAATTACCCTTTATGGCGCTTGTTATTTTTTAATTCACGATGTTTTAATCCATCAGCGATTTAAATGGTTTAAAAACACTAAAAACAAATACCTCATCGGACTCAGAAAAGCTCATAAAATACACCACAAACATTTACAAAAAGAAAAGGGAGAATGTTTCGGAATGTTGTTCGTACCATTCAAATATTATAAAATGTAGCATTATTTGGGCATTTGAGTAGTTCAAAGAAAGATTGTCATTATGAAATTATACAAAATAGTTACCGTACAACATATCAATGCAAGTGTAGAAGATTGCTGGGATTTTTTCTCAAGTCCAAAAAATTTGCAGACCATTACGCTCGATAATATGAATTTCCAAATTCAGGATTACGATGGCAAGCGCATGTATCAAGGACAAATCATTACCTACACCTTAAAACCTCTTTTAGGAATCAAAGTCTCTTGGGTAACCGAAATTACGGCTTGTAAAGAAAATGAGTATTTTGTAGACATTCAGCAATTCGGGCCTTATAAAATTTGGCATCACAAACATTTCTTTGAACCGACACCAGACGGAGGAACCAAAATGACAGATATTGTCCATTACGCTCTCCCATTCGGAATCTTAGGTCGAATCATGAATAGATTAGTCGTAAAAAACAAACTTAAAAGTATTTTCGATTATAGATTTAATAAAATCGAAGAATTATTCAATTCTAAAAAATAAGCCACAGATTTTTGAATCTCGCGAAGACGCTAAGCCGCAATTTTTTATTTGCAAAGGCTCTTTAAAATTACTTTATATAAGACAAACCAATGACAAAACAAAAAGTTACTTTATTCTGGTTTAGACGTGATTTGCGTTTAGAAGACAATACAGGATTATTTCATGCTTTGCAATCAGATTTTCCTGTCGTACCTCTTTTTATTTTTGATTATGAAATTTTAGAACATCTTCCAAAAAACGACGCCAGAGTAACTTTCATTTACGATTCATTAGAAAAGATAAACTCAGAATTGAATAAACTTGATTCTTCTATCTTGATTAAAAAAGGAAAAACTACAGACGTTTGGAAATCGCTTATTGAAGAATTTGATATTCAATCGGTTTTCTTTAATAAAGATTACGAACCTTTTGCAATCAAACGCGATACGGCAATAACTGCTTTATTAAAAGAAAACAACATTGAAACTTTCTTTTATAAAGACCATGTCATTTTTGAAGAAAAAGAAATCACAAAAGCTGATGGACTGCCATATACGGTTTACACTCCATATAAAAACAAATGGCTAGAAAAGTATAATTTTTTAGGTTCTGCCGCAGAACATGATTCTACTTCACATCAATCTAATTTTGCTAAAAATAAATTCAAGTTTCCAGATTTAGCTGAAATAGGTTTCGAAAGAAGTTCTATAAAAGTTCTTCCGCATAACTTAACACAAATTGCCAATTATAAAGAAACCAGAGATTTTCCTGCTTTAGACAGCACTTCTTATCTTTCTCCACATTTACGTTTCGGGACGGTAAGCATTCGAAAATTGGTAAATTGGGCAAACCGAAAAAATCAGACTTTTTTAAGCGAATTAATATGGAGAGAATTCTTTATTCAGATTCTGTTTAGTTTCTCGAATTGTGTCAATCATAATTTCAAATCTAATTATGACGGAATTCAATGGCGAAATAACGAAGAGGATTTCAAACGTTGGTGTGCTGGAACAACAGGATATCCTATGGTTGATGCGGGAATGAGACAGTTAAACGAAACCGGATATATGCACAATCGCGTGCGTATGGTTGTGGCGAGTTTTTTATGCAAGCATTTACTTATCAATTGGCAATGGGGCGAAGCTTATTTTGCAGAAAAACTTTTAGATTTTGAATTAGCTTCAAACGTAGGAAACTGGCAATGGGCGGCAGGAACAGGATGCGATGCTGCACCTTATTTCAGAGTTTTTAATCCTGAAATCCAGCAAAAAAAGTTTGACCCAAAAGGAGAATACATCCGTAAATGGATTCCTGAATTTGATTTAGGCTATAACGAACCGATGGTTGATCATGCTTTTGCGAGAGATCGAGCGATTGCTACTTATAAGAAGGGAATCATTAAATAAAATACCCTATTTTAAAAAATTCCAAATTCCAATGTCTGATTCAATTGGAATTTGGAATTTAAATATTAAAAATTTTGAAATTAGTATTTCAGATAATTATCAACGACAATTTTCGCTTTCAAATCAAACATTAAATTGTACAAACCAAAGAAAGTACGGTTCATGTAAATAAAATGTTTAGATCCTCGATTACCGTTCATTTTTTTCAAGTTGGTATCTTCTGAGAATCGTTTTCCTAATTGTGCGATTGCATTGAAAAATTCTTCATCGGCAAAATCGAAAGTTTCGTTTTGAAAAGGTTTTGTAAAAAGCGAGAGCAAATCATGAAACATTTCGGTGAAATATTCTATTTCTTCTGGCGTATCATCTTGACGAAGAATTTCTAATTCGAATAATTTCTGGTTGAAAAGCTTTTCATCAGTAATCACATTTTTATTGATCAACTCAAAATATGGAGTATAGAAATCATTTGGAATTTGTTTCATACAGCCAAAATCTAGAGCGATCAATTGGTTTTGGTTATCAACCAAAAAATTGCCTGGATGTGGATCTGCGTGTACTTTCCTTAAAACATGAATTTGATACATATAAAAGTCCCAAAGTGCCTGACCCAATTTATCACCCGCTTCTTGATCTTTATTTATGGCTGTAAATTCAGAAAGATGAATTCCCGTCATCCAATCCATTGTTATGATTTTCTCTGATGAAAACTCAGGATAGTAATTTGGGAAATTGATATTTTCAATTTTACTGCAAGCATCAACAACTTCCTGACTTTGTTTTAATTCTAACAAATAGTTTGTTTCTTCTATCAGTTTATCTTCAACTTCTTTGAAATATTTATCAGAATCTTTTCCCTGCAGATTAAACATTCTTATCGCAATAGGCTTAACCAAAGCCAAATCTGACGAAATGCTATTGGCAACTCCTGGATATTGAATTTTTACCGCCAGTTTTTTATCGCCTTTCTTTGCCAAGTGCACCTGACCAATGCTAGCCGCATTTACAGAATTTGGATTGAATTCGTCAAAAATCTCATATGGTGTTTTTCCAAAATTACTTTTGAAAGTTTTTAAAACTAATGGAGCAGAAAGCGGCGGAACAGAAAACTGTGACAAAGAAAATTTCTCAACATAAGCTTGAGGCAGAAAATTCTTGTCCATACTCAGCATTTGAGCCACTTTTAAGGCACTACCTTTTAAGCTTTTTAGTCCGTCGTAAATATCTTCAGCATTGTTCTCGTTTAGTTTATCACGGGTTAAATCTGGGTTTACCATTTTTTCGGCATAATGTTTTACATAGTTTACGCCAATTTTAGCACCAGTTTGAACCAATTTTCCCGCCCTTTCAATTTTAGAAGTTGGGATATAGTCTATTGTTTTCATTATCTGCTGTATACTTTTTCTTTGAACAAAAATTTTCCAAAATCTATCAGATGATTCATTGGTGCGACATTCATCAATTCGAATGAAGCATTTACTGATTTTTCAATAAAAATATCTGTTTTCTCAAAAGCAGGAGATTCATCTTCCATCCAGAATTTAATGGTTAGCATTAATTGCAACCAAGAAGATTCTTGAATAGCTTTTTCTTGAAATTTTTGAAATCTTTCCTGTTCTAATCTATAATCATCTGTCAGGATTTCAGAAACATATTCTTTAAAACTATTTCGAAGTGTCGTTAACTGAACCAAATTTTTAATCGGATTTCTGTCAATTTTAAGCGATTGTAAAACATAACTTCTATTGGCAGTCAAGATTTCGAAGAAAGTAAAATAAAAACTCAGCATTTTGTTCTTCATATCATATCCCTGATATTCTTCGTTTTTGTGAAGAAGATTAACTGTGTTTTCAAAAAACAGTCGGAATATTTCTTTTTCTAAACCTTCTAATGTTCCGAAGAAAGCATAAAACTCAGCTTCTGTAAAATCATTTTCTTTCGCAAAATGATAAACAGATTTTGGTTTTTGACCTTTTTCTAGAACTTCATCCATATATTTTGAAACGATATCATCTTTGGTAATTACCTTTTTTTTAGTCGCCATTTGATTAAAATTTAGAATTTGCCATAAAGGTAAACATTGTTTAAGTACCTTTACTATTGCTTAAACGCTATACAGTGTTAAATATATTATAAACTATTATGGCTCAAAATGTTCTATTAACAGGCGGAACTGGTTTCGTTGGAAAATATTTGACAGATGTTCTGATCGAAGCAGGTTATTCTGTGTCAATTTTGAGTCGCTCTAATCGAGAAAACACTGCTAGAGTTACTTATTATAAATGGGATATAAAGAAAAACTACATTGATAAAAATGCAATTCTAAATGCCGATTACATCATTCATCTTGCAGGAGAAGGTATCGTCGAAAAAAGATGGACCAAAAGACGTAAAAAAGCCATTATCGAAAGTCGCGTAAGACCGGTAGAAATGATTTATTCCGTTTTAGAAATGAATAATAAAAAACTAGAGACATTTGTTTCTGCTTCAGGCATCGGAATTTATGGCGCTATTACAAGTCATAAAATATGTACTGAAAACACACCTCCAGCCGATGATTTTCTTGGAATTACGTGTCAGAAGTGGGAAAGTGCTGCAGATAAAATAGGTTCTTTAGACATTCGAACAGTTAAAATTAGAACTGGTATCGTTTTAGGCAAAAACGAAGGTTTTCTAAAAAAAATGATTCCCACATTTAAGTCTGGTTTTGGTGCTGTTTTAGGTTCTGGCAAGCAATATCTCCCTTGGATTCATATTGAAGATTTATGCCAGATTTATTTAAAAAGCATTGAAGACACAAAACTAGAAGGTGTCTACAATGCTTGTATAACGGATAATACTACAAATGCCCGTTTTTCTAAAACTCTAGCCAAATTGTACGATTATAGTATATGGTTGCCAAAAGTTCCGCCTTTTGTTTTAAAGATTTTACTAGGGCAAATGAGCATAGCGGTTTTAACTGGGCAACGTGTTTCCTCGGAGAAAATTCAGAAAACAGGGTTTGAGTTTCAATTTACCGATTTAGAGAAAACGCTTATCAATTGTATAAAGTAACTCTTATTTTAAAGTCAGCATTGTCTCATCACTGCGAATAATTCCCGTCAATTCTGTATTCGCTGTTGTAGCTATTTTTGACGCTATAGAACTTGGAATATGGATATTAAAATCAGATACCAAAATTGGAAAATCTGAAATAACCTGAATGCCTTCTGGCACTCTTTTAATTAAAGCATTTACAATAATTTCTTTCGATTTTCCACGCAAATTAAGTTTTCCTTTTATCTGATATTGTTTTTCAACCTCATTAATATCTTTCAAATCAAATTTCTCGATTTTTCCTTTAAATACGGCTTTAGGATAACGATTGCTCTGCATGTAATTTTCATTGAAATGCTCTTCCATCAAGTCCAATTTAAAGCGAAAATCTTTGACAATAACAGTACAGATAAAAGTACTTGTTTTAGGTTCTAAAAGTATGGCAACTTGTCTATTTACTGCTTTCACTTCTTCAAACATCGGAACAGAAGCTTCAAAGTTTATTGTTCCCGTATTAGTAAAAAACTTGTCTTGGGCAATGACAGAAAAGGCGGTAAAAAATAAGAATAGTAAGGTAGTTGTTTTCATAATCGTCTACATTTAAACAATTATGTCATTCAATTTATTCTGATTAAGAGAAAATAAAAAATCAGATTCTGATTAATCTGAAAAAAATGAACGGCAATACTCAGTGAAAAAATTCCGTAACCCAATAATTACACTTAAAGTTACGGAATTTTTGCTTGCAAAGTTTTGGAACTTATGCTAAATATTTGTGAATATTTTTGAATGTGAAATGTGAATTGTATAATGTGAAATGCTCTCAAAATTACATTTTTACTTCTGTACAAATTTCAATTAAAAACCCATTCAAATCTCTTGCGTAAGCCACGATCTGTCCCCAAGGTTTTTCTACTGGTTCTGAAACTATAACGGCACCAAAAGAAGTTGCTTTCTGCAAAACTTCAGGCACATTCTCAGTTATAAAACCAATTTCTATAGCAAAAGGTTTGTCTTCTAAACTGCTTTCTATAAAGCCATCGGGTAAACTTTTTGATGCTAATTTTTTTGAAGCAAACGAAAGTGTAGTTTCTCCCGTAATCAATTCGCCATAATCACCTTCTGGTGTGACAAACTTTCTCGAAAAACCAAAGGCGTTTTCATAAAACGCAATAGATTCTTCGACATTTTCAACGTATAAAATTGTATATCCAAACTTGACCATATTTTCTAATATTTAAGTATATCAAATAAATATAAGAAAATTTAGCTAATTTCTAGAAGAACATTATATTTTTCTAGGCTTGCCAAATCTTCAATAGAATTTATATTAGCCAATTTTTCATGTTCTTCTACTTCTTTTCGAACTTCGATATGTTTTATTGCCTTTCTAAAACGGCGTACTTCTTCTAAATTAGATAAAATCAGTCCTGGAACCTGAACGCTTTTTCCTTCTTTGTCTTTGGCAACCATTGTAAAATAAGACGAGTTACAATGTTTAATAACTCCTGTCTGAATGTTTTCTGCTTCTACACGAATGCCAACAACCATAGAACTTCTTCCAACATAATTTACAGATGCCTTCATTGTAACCAATTCTCCAACTTCAATTGGTTTAAGAAAGTTTACGGTATCTACAGAAGCTGTTACGCAATAATTTCCACTAAATTTTGACGCCGATGCAAATGCGATCTGGTCTAACAATAGCAAAATATATCCTCCGTGAATTTTCCCGCTAAAGTTGGTATGCGAAGGCAACATTAATTCTGATATACTAACTTTTGATGATGAAACGGGTTTAAAATCTGTACTCATGTTTTTGTTTTTGGTATTTTTTGATTAGTTGTATTCTATATTCTTTTCTCTTACGTCTTGCTTCTTTCCTCTTTTTGCTTTCTAATTCAATAATTCATTCTCATCTGAATTGATCGCTCTCGCAATAATATTTTCCGGAAGAGACTTTTTGGCTTTTGCTCCCATTTTTTTTAATCTTTCTACACTCGAAATCAGGTTTCCTTTTCCGTCAACCAATTTATTCATGGCGCTTTCGTATTCTGTTTTGGTATCTTTTATTTTATTGCCAATTCGAACCAAATCAGAAACAAAACCTTCAAATTTATCGTACAAAGCTCCGGCTTGTCTTGCAATCTCTAAGGCATTTTCCTGCTGTTTTTGATTGGTCCACATACTGTCAATCGTTCTTAACGTAGCCAAAAGCGTACTTGGTGTCACAATTACAATATTTCGATCAAATGCTTTAGTATACAAAGAAGGATCTTCATTTAAAGCAATGGCAAAAGCGGGTTCCATCGGAATAAAAAGCAAAACAAAATCAGGACTTTCCATTTGGTACAAATCGTGATAGTTTTTGCTTCCCAACTGCTCGACATGTCTTTTTATAGAAATGACATGTTCTTTAAGAAATTCTATTTTTAAAAGTTCTGATTCTTCGTTTACCCATTTTTCATAAGCTGAAAGGGAAACTTTAGAGTCAACAATCATTTTTTTACCGTCAGGAAGATTAATTACAACATCGGGCAAAACTCGGTTTCCTTCACTATTGGTAAAACTTTGTTGCACCTCATATTCTCTTCCTTTTTCTAATCCCGATTTTTCTAAAACACGTTCTAGAACCAACTCGCCCCAATTTCCTTGCATTTTACTGTCGCCTTTTAATGCTTTGGTTAGATTTAAGGTTTCTTTGCTCATTTGCGCATTCATTTCGCTCAAACCAATAATCTGCTGACGAAGCGCTGCATGATAGTCGATACTCTCTTTATGGGTTTGCTCAACTTTCTGTTCAAAAACTAGAATTTTATCCTGTAAAGGTGTCAGGATATTTTTCATGTTCACAGTATTTTGCTCGGTAAACTTTGCCGATTTTTCCTCTAAAATTTTATTGGCAAGGTTTTCAAATTCTTTGGTAAATTTTTCTTGAAGTTCGTTGATTTCGCTTTTTTGCTCTTTATGGCGTTCCCATAAATTTTCAAAATCAACTTCTTTTTTAGAAAGCTGAATCGCAAGACTGTCTTTTTCTGTCCTGATGTTTTCCTTTTCGGCAATATTTAACTGCAGTTGTTTCTGAAAATTATTTTTTTCATTTTCATATTGTTCTTTCTGCATTTGCAATTGACCATTTAAGGCATTTAATCTCTCCTCTGAAATGGCTTTTTCCGATTGAAATTTTGATGCAGAAAGCATTCTTCCTACGTATATGCCCACAAAAAGCGCAACAACAAATCCTAACAAAAACGGTATATAATCGACCATAACTAAGTTTATTTTACGTAAAAGTACGCAATAATACGTAGTACTTAGTTTTTAAAGTAGAAATTTCACTAATTCATTTTCAATTCAAACTAAACCAACATTTTATTTTTCAAAAAAAAAGTTAACCTCAACGCAACCTTTTTCTGAAACCACAATCTACTAAGATATAAACCTATTAAATAATTATGAAAAAAATAATGCTTGGCTTATTTGTAGCCTTTGGATTCAGCGCCTGTTCTCTAAATGATGGAAATAATACTTATACAGATTGTGGCGGTAATACATTAGTAAATTTTACTGGCTTTCCGTTCTCATGCAATTATAGCGAAAAAACGCAACAAAATAATTCGGCTGCAATTGTTATTGGATCGGAAGAAAAAATGAATGAATATTTCACAAAACATGCTAACAGCTGTTCTGTTGCAAGTGATCCTAATATTGATTTCACAAAAGAATATTTGGTTGGAATTTTTGCTGGAGCCAAACCTACAACTGGCTATAAAATTGTAATAAGCTCTATTGTAGAAAACAATTGTGAAATTGTTGTAAACTATTACGAAAAAGCTCCTGCTGCAGGTGAAAATGTAACTCAGACTCCAACTTATCCTTATGATTTTGTTCTGATTCCGAAAACCACAAAAGGAATGATTTTCAACAAAACGAATGAGAATACAGACAATATAGTTATTGGCAGCTTCAATAATCAATGTTTAAGCTCAGATTGTCAAAAATTCTATCAAATTAATGATTACAACACTTTAAAATTCTTAAATGTCGCTGCAAACCAATACGATTTTGGACAATATAGATACATTCCAACAATCAAAAGAGGAGAATATACTTTGTTGTTAAAAAGTGTTCCTGCTGAAATTTTGGCTTTAAAAGGACAAACCAAAACATATGGTACTCCAGATGCTGCAGACCAAGGCGGAATTTATTTTGAACTTCGTCAAGGCGCAAGTACCACTAAAGTTTATATCGACAATAATGATACTGAAGATCAAAGTTCAGAGATAAAACTTTTCAAAAAAACAATTCAAGAAAAAATTACAAGCTTAAAATAATTCAATCATGAAGAAACTCTTTTTATCTTTTATTATTTGTTTTCTTTTTACATCAATGATCTCTGTAAATGCTTCTAGAGAAGAAGCTGCCGGATCATTAATAAATACTTGGATTTGGGAAAAATCTATTGGAGGTTCGAATAATCCGTATGTTACAACTCCAAAAACAATCGGATTTACCAAGAAAATTATCTTTACCCAAGATGGAAGGGTTATTACGTATAAAAACAATGTAGAGATAAGAAACAGTGCTTATCAGATAGAAAAAGGAAAAGGATTTTTTGATCAGTCAGAACATGATCTAATTACGTTTGAAGGCAAAACTTACATAATTGAAAACCTTGACAATCAAAACCTAACAATTGTAAGCAACAGTCAAGACGGTACTCGAACTATTTTTAAAAGATAGTTTTGTAAGCTATTTAAAACTATTTTTGCAAAATCAAATTTGAACCATTTCTTGAAAGACGAGTTAGAAAAATATATCAAACTGTGCATGAAAAATGACAGAGAGGGACAGCTGAAAATCTATCAGTTGTTCTCTCCTGTTTTGTATGGTATATGTTTGAAATATATGAAGAACGAAGATGATGCGAAAGATGTTTTTCAGGAAGCTTTTGTAATTGCGTTTCAGAAAATAAGCCAATATAAATTTGAAGGAAGCTTTGAAGGCTGGCTAAAAAGAATCTTTATCAATAAGCTTATCGAGACTTTGAACAAAAAGAAAAAAGAAAGTTTCTTTTTAGATGTTTTTGATCCCGATACCGACTTTGTGGAAGAAGAAGAACTGGAAGCTATTCCGATAGAACAAGAAAAACTGCTGGAATACATTCGGGATTTACCAGATCAATATCGAACGGTTTTTAACTTGTATGTATTTGAAAAAATGAAACACAAAGAAATCGCCGAACTCTTAAAAATCTCCGAAGGGACTTCAAAATCAAATTTAAATCGCGCCAAACATATATTACAAAAGCGAATTTTGAGCATAAAAAATTTTAAAACAGCATGAAGAAGCACAAAATAGAAGATATTTTTTCATCAATGGAAGACTTTTCGAGTGTTCCGCCTCCAGAATTATGGAGTCAGATTGAAGAAAAATTAGATAAACCTAAAAAGAAGAAGAGAGTTGTTCTTTGGTGGTCGGCTGCTGCATGCTTATTATTAGGGTTGCTTCTGCCTTCAATTTTACATTTTACTGATTCATCTGAAAATACAAACCTCAACAACGGCAATATTGAAAACAGCAGAAATAGTGTTGTTATTGACAAAGAAAAAAATCATAACTCTAACAGCAGAAATTTAGATCAAAATAAAAATACTGGTAAAACAATAGATTCTTTAAATGGAAATGCTACAAAGAATCAGTTCAATAACGATTCACAGATTCAAGCTCAAGAGACTTCTGTGGCTGAGACAAATTCTAAAAGCAAAACCGATAAAAAAGATTCTAAGTATAGTGCGCCAAATTCGGCTAACACTCCAAACCAATCTGTTGCGTTTCAGAATTCTAGTTCATCAGAAGAGAAATCGAATCTCAAATCTTCGAAAAAATCTAATACAAATGCTCTGAACCAGTCTGTCGCATATCAAAACTCAGGTTCATCTGAAGAAAAATCTGTTTTAAAATCTTCTAGTAAATCTATTTTAGGAAATAATTCAAAAACTTCTAACAAAGGAATTTCTGAAGAAAGAGTTGCATTTGGCAAACAAAGCAAGTTTAATTCGACAGCCAAAAAGCAGCTTTCAAATTCTATTTTTGAAGAACAGATTGCTCCAAAAAATAACAAAAATATTGCTTTCAATAATCAGCGCTATTCTGTAAATAATAACTCTTTTACAAACAGCAATGCTTATAATTCAAATAATGCGGTTTCTGGTAAAAATGAGAATAAACGCACTGACAAAGCAGTTATCATAAAAGACGATCTGAAAATTACCAATAGTTTGAGCAAAACAGATTCTGTACAGCTGGCTGAACTTCAGAATTTAGAAAAAGGAATTTTATCTCCTGAAAAGCAAAAAGAAGAAAAGGAGAAAAAAGACAATCTTATCAATAAAAAAGAAAGATGGGCCGTTGCCGTTTTTGCTGGTGTTGCAAGTTCTGAAAATACTAAGAATGAGAAAACCTTAGGAAACGTAAACGATTCTAAGCAGTCTAATTCTTATGGTGTCAAAACAAAATACAGCATTAACAACAAATGGGCAGTTGGTTCTGGTCTAAAAATTAGCGAATTGGGTCAAAGTGTTGCCAATGTATCTTACGTAAGCGCCAAAAACAATGCTTTTTTTGCTCCTGCCGCTTCCTATGCCGACAGTAGTCCGGTTGCGTCATCAGATCCAACAAGGCAAGAATATTTTTTTGTTTCAAATAGCACAAAAGAAGCTATGAAAAATGAAAACGTTCAAACAGGTAAATTAGATCAAAATTTAAGATATGTGGAGATGCCACTTGAAGTTTCTTATTCTGTTTTTAATCAAAATAAAGCTAGGATTAACATCAACACTGGCGGCTTTGTTGGTAAATTAATTTCTAATAATGTGGCTTTAGACGGACATTCTATTGGAGAAAACATGAATGCCAATGATTATGTTTATGGTTCAACATTGAGCAGTACGGTTCAATATCGTGTGTACAAAAAGACGAATGTTTTTGTTGAACCTGCGGTAAATTATTATATCAATCCGCTAAACAGTCAGTCTTTCAACCAGTTTCAATGGGGATTAAATTTTGGACTGAATGTTAACTTTTAAAGTAAATTTGTAGTATTTTTTAAACTATTTTTAGAATAGGTTTTTATGAATTCTACCATTGGTCCTCCTGATTTACTATTGAGTAAAGAGATTATTTTTGATAAAGCTGATTTGCAAATGGCTTCTTTACAAAAGGAAAGCGAAAGCGAAGAATACAGCGCATTTCGTTTTCAGATAAACAATAAAAACATTTGCTATAGAGAAGCAAAAATTACCCCAACCAAAACAGGGCAGTTTGTTACTTTATGGAAACGAAATCAATCAGGAACAATTGAACCTTTTGATTATTCAGATACTATTGATTTTGTAATTGTGAGTGTTCGAAAAGATCAGAATTGGGGACAATTTATTTTTCCAAAAAAGACATTATTAGAAAAAGGTGTTTTTTCTACCGAAAAGAAAGAGGGAATCAGAGCAACAAGAGTTTATCCGCCTTGGGATGAAACTACAAGTAAACAGGCGCAGAAAACTCAGAAATGGCAATTGGATTATTTCTTTAACTTTTCAAATCAAGGTAAAATTAATTTAGAGGAATTAAAAAAAGTATTTATATAAAAAAAGGCAGTCGTAAAATGACTGCCTTTTCTGTTTTTATAATCGATTTATTTCTTGATAACTTTGTCTTTAAAAATCACTTTATTATTTTCTGTAACTGTGTAGAAATAAACTCCAGAAACTAGATTTCCAACAGCAACAACTGCTGTACTAACTTCAGATTCATTTTTAACGCTAATTGGATTTCCTATCGCACGACCATTAAAATCATATAATCTTATTTTTAGATCTCTTCCTTGCGTTGTTTTCACATCAAAATTCAAAACATCTGTTGCAGGATTTGGATAAGCTTTTACAAAATATTTGTTTTTTCCAAAATCTGGCGTAGAAAGCACGTCTTCTTTCAAATAGAAACGAGCAATTACTGGTCCGTGGTCTGACGTTGTTGTCGTATAATTTGAAATAAAATTTCTTGGATCATAAACAGCAATCGAGTTTGCGATATAATCTTCATTCAATTCATCAGAAATTAAAATATGATCTAAAAATCCTTTTGAACTTAAAAAACTATACGCTCCAGCTTGACTAATACCTAATGTCAAAGCATTATAACCAGCTGTATCTTCTACAAATTTCTGATAAGATGACGGTGTATTTGCATTACCAACCCAAGCTTTTACATCATCATTAAAATCTCCTAAAAGAATTAAGTTTGAATTTGGATATTCTGCATCTAATGCATCTTTAAGATAATCTATATCGTATTTGCGTAGATTGTATTTTGAAATATCAGTTCCGGTGTTTGCACGGGCGTGGAGATCAATTAAGTTGATTTCTTTTTTAATTCCGCCAATATTAGCCTCAACCTGAACCAAATAAGGAAGACGTCCCGATGAGAAAAAACTATCATCATTAAGTTCCGGGGTTTCAGTACCTGGATAACCTGGTAAAACTACTGTATGAGCAAGAATTTGATCATATAAATCTTTAAATAATACTTTTGTACTTTTTACAGTAGTCGTTTGAGTATTATAAATTACAACCAATTTTTGAGGTGGAAAATATGGGTCTAAAGGCTTAAATGAGTAAGACCAAGAAGTTGAAATTACTTTGTCAAATGTTTTTCCGTTGATATTGATTTTTTGAATTAAAGCATCAATTGAAGGATCATCAGAAACTTCCTGAACAACATAAACGTCTGCATTTAATGTGTTCATTACTTTGGCGACGTTTTCTATTTGTAATACATCATTTGTTGGTCCAAATTCTTTACCAGTTTTATCTTTAACATCAGAACCAAAAAACTCTAAATTATAAGATACTACATCATAAGTATCTGCTTTTAATATAGAAGTTCCCGTAAATAACCCAATTTGTTTAGTAAGAGAGGTTCCTGTAACAGTTAAAACGCCAGAGATTGTTGGTACTTTTGCTGTTGGAACAAATCTTGCATAAACTGTTTTTCCTGCTTCTGATTCGGCAGAAGTAACAATAACACTTGATGCAAATGAAACATTATCTAATGATAACTCGTAAGAAGCTGGAGCGGCAATAGTAATATCGTCATAGCCTGCAGCATTAAAAACAAAAGACTGACTAGCAGAAACCGAATTCGGACTTACATCTGCAAAATCTAAAAATGGGTTTGAGTCCACATATTTTGATTCATCAATAATAGCAAAATCATCAAAAGACCATTCTGCAGCATTATCAAGTCCACCAGAAGTCGTTTCGTAAACCCAAGCCAAATAAGTATGATCAGTTTTATAAGCTGTTAAATTTATATATTCTGATTTTTCGTAAGTTCCTGTATTACCTGGAAATTTACCATCTAATGGCGTCCATGTAGCTGTATTGGGATCACTTACTCCATCGTAGTTTGTAGAAACTACTAATTTTAAAGATGGCCCATCATAATATTGACGAGAATAAAAAGATAATAACGGAATGTGATTAAAACTATCTAAGCGTAATCTTGGAGAAATCAACCAATCTTTACTTGCACCACTATCCGAAAATCCATTCATTAAAACAGCTCCAGTTCCTGAGTTAACATTACGTGATTGGTTAGTATAAGACCATTTGTTTAAAGGTCCCGCCTCATTATATTGCACCCAATTACTGTTTACAAAAACATTTGCATCGTCAAAATTTTGTACTAAAGGATTTACTCCAAGCGCTGTTAAGTTAACCGTCTTTGTTACACCTCCTGTTGTTTCATGAATTATTGAACCTGTAAAACTGGCAACTGAAGTAGGAGTGAATTTTACATAAACTGTTGGCGTTGCATTAGAATCAAAATCAGTAGGAACAAATGTCAAAGATGTTGAGAACGCTATGTTATCTTTTGAAATAGTAAAATTTCCTGACGCAGTAACTACTACATTTGCAGTAAGATCTGAAGCTCCTATCTGATAGCTTTTAATTAAAGGATCAAAATTTGGTTCGGTACCACCTAAATTTAATACCGCAACAGAAGGAGATATAGCAGGAGGCATAACACTTAGCGTTGTTACATCTACTCTATTAACTGATGCTTGAATATTTCCTGCAATATCTTCTGAGATAGAAAAAATAGAATATGCCGTGCTTAAAGGTAATCCTGTAAAACTTTTAATATATTCTTGAGCAGAACTTGTTACATCAAAAATTCCTGATTGCAACGCTGTAACTCCATTTGAATCTTGACCTGCTTTTATCTGTGCAATTGTTGGTTCTGCACTTCCACCTGGCAACAATACATAATATGTTTTTCCAATTTCATCAATTTTATTAATAAAATCAAAACTTTCTGCTAAAACATTTGCTGCTTTTGGATAACCTGAAAGATTAGTTGGAGCAAAAGTATCTTTTCTAATATCTAAATCATCAATTGCGAAAGATGGACGCCCTCCACTCCCTGAAATTTGTCTTGAAGCCCAACGTATTTGAACTACAGGCTGATTATCACATTCTGCAGGTAAAGTGATTTTTCTTAGTTGAGGATTTTGTGGCGCAGCAGTAGTACTAGTTTGATTGCTAGAATTATTTCTATATGCCGTTCCTAAAAGTGAAATAAAATCTCCCGTAGTACCAACTCTATATTGCAAAATCACTTCATTAACTCTCGTATTTGTAGCATCAGAAGGATTTCTTATTGTCATTACATTATATGTAACCTGTACATTTGTTGTTCCAACACTTGAAAAAGCAAAACCAATTGTAAGATTGACACTTCCTGTGTTTAAAAAACCTAGTTTACCAACATAATTATAAAAACCTCCTGAATTAGTATTTGCACCTTTGCCAATAAGTATAGTATTATAATCTGTAAAAATTGGAGAAGTCAAGTATTGAGTTACTCCACCATCATTACCACCAAGAGTCCAACCTTTAAATCCTGCTGGAAACTGTGCATCAGTAGCTAGCCATGATTCAAAATCTTGTTTGTAAGGTAATGGTTCTTGCGCTTCTGGATTAGTTTGAGCAAAAAGATCTCCAGAAAAGCAAGCAAAAAAACATAAAAGAGCCAAAAAGCGCGAAAAGTAAAGTTTTTTCATACGTTAAAGAATAGAGTTTTTAGAGTTCAAATTTATAGTCTTTAAAGTTAAGCGAATATTACAAAAACATAAACTTAACGTTTATATTTTTATGAACATTATTTACAAAAACTTAACACAACACTAAATATAATAAAATAAAACCAACAAAAAAGGCTCAAATCAAAACATTATTCAAAATAATCTAAAACTCACGCAAACCCTAAAAACGCTAGGTTTCCTACAAAACAAAGCAAGCTTAAAACTAAAAAAGCAGTAAACTTTCGCTTACTGCTTTTTACTAATTCAAAATAGTATTCTCTAACAAATATTAAACCGCGGTATAACCTCCATCGGCAATAATATAACTTCCTGTTGTAAATGATGATTTATCAGAATTTAGGAAAACTACCAGCTCGGCAACTTCTTCTGCTGTTCCTAAACGGTTCATTGCAGATTTTGCTGCAACGGCCTGCATCATTTCTTTATTTAAATTATCTTTTAAAAGTGCTGTTTCAATATAACCTGGTCCAACAGCATTACAGCGAATATTTTTTTGCGCATATTCTACTGCAATATTTTTAGTCAAACCAACAACACCATGTTTACTTGCTGTATACGCAACACTATTTGGCGCGGCAACCTGTCCGTGGATTGAAGCAATATTCACAATACTTCCTCCACCATTTTTTTCCATTTGTTCCAATTGGTAACGACACGCATAAAAAACACCACTTAAGTTTAATGCAATAACTTTATCCCAAGCTTCTGGCTCATATTCTCCAGTTGGTTTTGCCGGCCCTCCCATTCCTGCATTGTTGCAGGCAATATCCAATCGGCCGTATTTTGAAACTGTCACCTCAACCATATGTTTATTGTCGGCTGCACTAGACGAGTCTCCTTTTACGAAAAAAGCTTCACCGCCCTTTTCCTTTATCACTTTTACAGTTTCTTCACCGTGTTCTACATTTATATCAGATACTACAACTTTTGCTCCTTCTCGAGCGTAGGCTTCTGCTACTGCGCGACCAATTCCTGATCCTCCACCAGATACAAAAGCTACTTTATTTTCTAAAAGTGCCATTTTATATATGTTTTTAAATTGATACCTCTAATTTACGAAGATATCAACCGATACAAAAGCTTTGAAAGGAGTTTAAAATAACATTAACGCCAACCGCTAATGTTATGTTATTTGACATTAAATTGACTCAATTTTGTTTTAAATTTCGTATTGTCTTATTCCTCCTCATCCAATTTCATGTTTCCGCGATCTTTATGATTATCTGGATGTGAGTTTGGATATCGATTTGGCGTTATATCAGAATTACGATCTTTATTCTCAACTGTCTTATTTGCCTCTTCCTCTGTTTCGACTCCACGGTTTGCATTTGGATTATCTGGATTTACTTGATGAAGCGCTTTATTAATATCTTCGTTTTCATTTCGGGCTCGTTCCACAATCTTTTTATCGCCGTCTGTATCTGTTACCAACTCTTTATTCAGCTTGGCATCTTTTAGCTCTTTATCGTGCGAAACGTTTTTTCCTTTAGATTCATCTATGTTTTTCTGCGTTCCGTTTATTTTTTTCGTTCCTAAATTATTCGTTTCCATGGCATTATTCTTTTTACATTTAATACTTTATAATATTACAAATTCTAACCCTCAAAAGATTATGACTTCATATTGCTTTTCTTTTATAATTGCCATCTGTTTTTTTATTTATTACCTTTATTCAAAGCAACTTAATCACCTTAATTATTATGAATTTCTTTAAAATTAAAACCAGCTGGTCCAATTCCGAATTTATCTTAATCAAACTTTGCATGGCTTCTGCTTATATTTTAATTGGAACTTATTTTCATAAATTTTTCGAAAACTATTATTCAGTTTTAATTGGCATTTTTGTTGTTACCGTAATTTGGTTTGTCTACCAATGGCTGAAAAAAATGAAATCTGAAAACAGTTCTAAGATTTAGTTCTAAGAAAGAAACTATCTTTGCAAAAAATTAAAAATGCACCGACACTTCATTCTTTTTAAACCTTACGGTTATTTAAGCCAATTCATTTATGAATTAAAAAGAAAGAAAAAGCTTTTGGGCGAATTGTACGATTTCCCAAATGGAACAATGGCAATAGGAAGATTGGATGAAGATTCTGAAGGTTTGCTTCTTTTGACAACTGATGGAAACATGAGCGAACTCGTTCGAAGTAAAAAGGTTGAAAAAGAATACTATGTTCAGGTTGACGGAATAATTACACCAGAAGCAATTGAACAATTACAGAATGGTGTCGAAATTGGACTTGACGGTGGAAAATACAAAACGAAACGCTGTAAAGCATCTATCGTTACCGAAATTCCAGATTTTGGAGCAAGAGCCAAAAAAATAAGAGACGAACGTCATGGTCCAACTTCTTGGGCATCCATCACAGTAAGAGAAGGAAAATTTCGTCAGGTTAGAAAAATGACCGCTGCAGTTGGTTTTCCAACGCTGCGTCTCGTTCGCGTTCGAATAGGAAATGTATATTTGCAAAACCTAAAAGCGGGTGAAGTTTTGGAAGTTTCCGATTTTCAATTAGATAATTAGAAAATGTGCCAATTAGATAATTTCCAGAAACTAATAACTTATAACTCATAATTCATAACTAAAAAAAGATGTTAAACGTTGTTCTCGTAGAACCAGAAATACCAAATAATACCGGAAATATCGGAAGATTGTGTGTAGGCACAGAAAGCCGTCTTCATTTAATTCATCCTTTTGGATTTGTTATTAATGACAAAAACTTAAAACGTTCTGGATTGGATTACTGGGTTCATCTTGATGTTACCGAACATCAAAATGTAGAAGAATGGATTGCACAAATTCCAGATCATTCTCGAGTATTTTTAATGAGTTCGCATTCTGATAAATCTTATTTAGAAAACGAATTTCAAGATGGTGACTGGCTGGTTTTCGGGAAGGAAAGCGTTGGTTTAAGCAAAGAATTTATGGCAAGATTCAAAAATCATTTAACGATTCCGATGTCACCACTTATTCGCAGCTTTAATATTGCTAATTCGGTTGCTTTTGTTGTTGGAGAAGCAAAGAGACAGATTGGATTAAAGAAATAAGATGAGACCTCTCATTGATGAAAATAACCTCAGCTATTCTAAAGAATTCCTGATTTATCGCACACGAGGAAAAATTCTTGAGAAAGCCATTTTTGTAATTGGAGCTTTTGTAGGCTTTATTTACTTTTATATGCAAAACCAACTTTTTATATTTTTTGCACTATTTTGCTTTTTCATTTTTCAAATTCCTCTACTTGTTAAATCAATAAAAAGAATCGATGAAATTCAATTTAGAATTAATTCTAAAGGAATTCAGTATAGAGATAATCTTTTAGTTCCGTGGAATAATATTGAAAACGAAAGAGCTATTTCAGAACATAATGGCTATAAAAATGACACAACAGATTATTTCGTTTATTATATTATTGATCCTGGTCAAATAATGAAATTTAACCTTAATGAATTAAGTACAGATGTCTGCGAATTAGATATTGTATTGAATGTTCACCGAAATAGATTTAAGAGAGAAAATAGCATAACTTAAGTTACAATAAACTTCCCTTTTTCAGCATCAAAAATGATATGCTCGTCTTTGAATAAATTGCTGAAGCTTCCATTTGAAATTAAATTACAAGGCTGATCTTGCACTATATTTTCTGGCGTCATCATAATCATTTCATCGCTTAACTGAATAGCCAGATCGATATCGTGTGTAGAAAACAAGATACATTTTTGAGTTTCTTGTGTTAGCTTCTTTAATAATTTAAATAATGAAACTTTATGCAGTAAATCAAGATGCGTTGTAGGTTCGTCTAGAATAATTAGCGGTGTATCTTGTGCCAAAGCTCGCGCAATTAAGACTTTCTGCAATTGTCCATCACTAATTTGGAAATGCTTTTTTGAAGCCAAATGTTCTATTTGTGTCAAACTCAATGCTTCCTGAACTTTTACAACATCTTCGTCAGATAATTTATCTACCCAATTGGTATAAGGCTGACGACCCAAAGCGACTAATTCAAAAACAGAAAGATTACTTGGAGGCAATTTTTCAGTGAGGACCAAACTTAGATTTTGTGCCAATTCTAAAGGCTGATAATCTGAAATATTTCTTTCGTTTAAATAAACATTTCCAGATAAAGGTTTCTGAATTCCAGTAATTGTTCGCAGTAAAGTTGATTTACCTATTCCGTTTGCTCCTATTAAAGTAATTAATTTACCCGCTTCCAAATTAAGATTAAGATTCTCAGCAATAGTCGTAACGCCTTTCTTGGATTTATATCCAATATTTAAACTTGAAGTTGATAGAATGTTTTTCATTTTTAAAGGTGCTAAGGTTCTGAGATACTAAGGTTCTAAGTTTTTTCTTTGTCTAATAATTAAAAAAAATCTGTGTTAATCTTTTTAATCTGTGGCTAAAATTTATTTAAAATTTCTTTTTCTAACTAATAGCCAAATTACAACCGGCGCACCAATTATAGACGTAACTGCGTTTATTGGAAGCGTGACATCAAAACCTGGCATTTGCGAAACAATATCACAAAACAGCATTATAATGGAACCAAAAAATAAAGTGCTCCAAAATAAAATAGTATGATTGCTAGTTTGAAAAGTCAGTTTTGCAATGTGTGGCACCGCTAAGCCCACAAAAGCAATTGGTCCTGCAAAAGCTGTAATGGCTCCTGATAATATACTGGTCGCAAAAATGATAACTAATCTAGCTTGTTTAAAATTCAATCCCATACTTTTGGCGTAATTTTCTCCAAGAAGCAAGGCGTTTAATGGTTTGATACTTTTGGCACTCAAAAGCAATCCGATTCCAACACAGAAAGTTAAAATTACAATAGTTGTCCAAGAAAGATTTCCGAGATTTCCCATTGACCAGAAAGTAAATTTCTGAAGCTGTTCGGCCGTGCTGAAATAAGTTAGAACACTTACTATTGCAGTGGTAAAGCTTCCGAACATTAATCCCACAATCAAGATTGCCATGGTATCTCGCAATCTCTGCGAAACTACTAAAACTAAAAAAAGAACCAACGTGCTTCCTAAAGTAGATGCTAAAACAATTCCGTAAGAAGACAATGCGATTACACTTAAAAAAGAAGGCAGAAATCCTGCTCCTAAAATCACAAAAGCAACACCAAGACTTGCACCAGAACTTAATCCTAAAACATAGGGTCCAGCAAGCGGATTTCGAAACAAAGTCTGCATTAAAAGTCCGCTCATTGAGAGTCCCGTTCCAACCAAAACCGCAGTAATCGCTTTTGGAAGACGATAATTAATGATAATATATTCCCAAGTCGATTTTGTTGCCTGACCTCCGGTTAAACTTGCTACAACATCTTTTAGCGGAATTGTAACCGATCCTAAACTAATGCTTGCAAAAAACATTAGAAAAAGTCCTAAAGTCAAAACGACAAATAAAATGGTATTTCGCTTTTTATTCGCCAATTTAATTCAGTTTTGATGCAAAAGTAAATTCGTAGCCTGCCAGTAAATCTGGATGAAAAATCTTGATATAATCTTTTAAAACTAAATCGGGACGGCTTGGTGCAAGTTCATAATAAACTGTTCCGCCTGTTGCTCCCATTTTCCCTTCAAAATTATAAACGGTTTTATTTTTAAAAGCATCAAATTCTGAGTAATGCGGATTTGCTTTTTGTAATTCATCCAAAGTTTTAAAAGATCCCGAAGCAATCCAAACATTAGCCGTTTTCGCTTTATCTAAAACTTTTTCAAAAGACAATCCTTCACTTCCGGTTCCTTTTAAATCGGCCCATAGATAATTCGATTTTGCATCTTGCATAAACTGCGCTACCCAACTGTTTCCTTTGGCCACATACCAAACATCTTCGTACATAGAACCGTATAACACTTTTGAAGTTGCAGGTTTATCGGCAACCAGTTTTTTTGCCTGATTGTAGCTTTCAACAATTTTATCAAAAAGTTCTTTTGCTTTATCTTCTTTTCCAAACAAAGCACCATACAATTTAATCCATTCTGCTTTTCCTAGTGGAGACTGCTCCATCCAGTCACCTTGAATAAGTACTTTTAAACCGCTTTTCTTTAAATTATCCAACATCGGATTATTATTATCTACACCAAATGTCACAATCAAATCTGGTGACAATTCTATTAACTGTTCGATATTCAGTTTTTCATTTTGTCCAACGTTTTTCACAGAACCTTGGTCAATTAATGCTCTAGTTTTTTCTGAAGAAATGTAATCTGTGTGCGGAAATCCGACTAATTTATTCTCAACTTCCAGCATTTCTAAGAAAGGAATATTTGTGGTTGAGGTTACCACAACACTTTCTAACGGAACTTTTATAGCAGGATATTTTTTTAAACTGTCTGGAATTTGTACGTCTTTTTCCTCTAAAATGTAAGTAAATTTCTCCTTAGCATTTGGCCACGGATTAACCACATTTACAATCGAATAGCCTTCTTTTTTTACAATCGAAAGACCAGAAGCATATTCAATACTTTCTATCGAAATATCAGATTTTACAGTAGTTTGCGTTTCATTTTTTTTACAGCTAATTATTAAAAGAAGCAAAAAAACGACTGGTAATTTATGGAAAAAATATTTCATATTTTATGTTTTGTATGGCCACAAAGGTAAATCAATTTCTATTTTTTTTGTTTACCTTTATTCGTACAAATTTAAACAAATAGCCTTTTATTTGATGAGTGCACCAAAAACAAAAATTTGCTCCAGTTGTGAAGCCGCTTTTTCATGCGGAGATATTTCACCTGAAAATAAGTGCTGGTGTAATGATTACCCTCCTATTTTCAATCTTTCTGACGGAGGTGACTGCCTTTGTCCTATATGTTTTAAAGAAGCCTGTGAAGATAAAATTGACGCTTATATCGAAACTATAACTCCCAAAAAAGCGCTTAATAATAAAGCAATGCTTTTACCCAAAACTGATAATTTAATTGAGGGAATAGACTATTATATCGAAAATGGCAATTTTGTTTTTAAGGCTTGGTTCCACCTAAAACGAGGAACCTGTTGCGGTAATAACTGCCGACATTGCCCTTATTAGAAGTTATGAGTTATAAATTATGAGTTATGAATGAGTAGCTCGTAATTTAATTTATAAATTGCCAAACAAAACTCATAACTCAAAACTCATAATTAATAAAATGATTTACTTAATAACTGGCGGCGAACGTTCTGGAAAAAGTGGTTATGCACAGAAACTTGCTTTAGAACTTTCCGACTCTCCTATATATGTAGCAACTGCCCGAAAATGGGATGCTGATTTTCAAAATCGAATTGACCGCCATCAAAAAGAAAGGGATGAACATTGGACGAATATCGAGAAAGAGAAATATTTAAGCGAAATTGATTTCTCAGGAAAAACTGCCTTAATTGACTGTGTTACGCTTTGGCTAACTAATTTTTTTATTGATACTAAAAATGATGTAGAGTTAAGTTTAGAAGAAGCAAAAAAAGAATTTCTTGCTATCGCTAAACACGAAAATACGAATATCATTATTGTAACAAATGAAATCGGCATGGGTGTTCATGCAGAAACGCATATCGGAAGAAAATTTGTTGAACTTCAAGGCTGGATGAATCAGTTTCTTGCAGCAAATGCCGATGAAGTTGTATTAATGGTTTCTGGAATTCCAGTTAAAATCAAGTAAAAAAAATCCAAATTAGAAATTCCAAATTCCAAAACTCAGCATAGTTTTGGAATTTGGAATTTTCTTTTTTAGAGTTTGCTCTTGGAATTTGGGATTTAAAAATTGTAATTTTATAGCATGAGTAATTTAGACGATATATTAAAATCCCGCCGCGACACACGACATTTTACTGCCGAAGAAGTTCCTGATGAAGTGATCAAGAAAGCCTTACAAGCTGGGCATTGGGCACCTTCTGTGGGACTAACCGATGCTACAAGATACTATCTCATTAAATCTCATGAAGTTAAAAGTTCAATTAAAAATCTCTTTTTAGATTACAATAAAAAAGCTGAAGAACTTACCGATAATCTTGAGCAGAAAGAACTTTACAAATCGCTAAAACTCGAAGCAATTGAAGAAGCTCCAATCGGACTTGTTATTGCTTATGATCGTTCTGTTCTAAATCAGTTTACGATTGGGACAATTGGCAGTAACGAAGCTGTAAAATTCAGTTCGGTTTGTGCGGCACAGAATATCTGGCTCTCGCTTACAGAACAAGGATACGGAATGGGCTGGGTTTCGATTCTAAATTATTATCAGTTTAAAAAAATTCTCGATTTACCCGAAAATATAGAACCGCTTGGCTATTTCTGCATCGGGAAACCAGCAACCAATTATAATAATCAGCCAATGCTGCAGCAATTGCATTGGAAACAAAAATCGGAAGCTCCCATTTGCACTGAAATCAAAGAAATTCATCAAATAAATGTTTCTCCTTTCGATTTACAATCAGAAAACAAAACGCAAAATAAAGCCGATTTCTATACTCTTTTGCAAGATAAAATAGACTCGAAAACAAAACCTGTTGGTTCTTTGGGAACTTTAGAAGCATTAGCTTTTCAAATGGCAACGGTTTTTGAAACTTTGAATCCGAAAATCGAAAAACCTAATATTGTAGTTTTTGCAGCCGATCACGGAATTGCAAATCATGGTGTAAGCGATTATCCTCAAGATGTTACGCGACAAATGGTCACTAATTTTCTAGATGGCGGTGCTGCTATAAACGTTTTCTGCAATCAGAATAATATTGAATTATCAATTGTAGATTCAGGCGTTAATTATGATTTCCCTACCAATGCAAAATTAATCGATGCAAAAATTGCCAAAGGAACACAGTCTTTTCTTCATGTTCCTGCAATGAGCGAATCTGAAGTCCAATTATGTTTTGAGAAAGGAAAATCGATTGTCGAAAATATCGCAAGGTCTGGCTCAAACTGTATTGGTTTTGGCGAAATGGGAATTGGAAATACATCTACTGCTTCTGTTTTAATGAGTCTTTTAACAGGTTTTCCTATTGAAGATTGTGTCGGAAAAGGAACTGGTGTTGAAAACGAAAAACTGCTTTTAAAACAAAATTTACTCCAGAGAGCAATTGAAAACTATTCTGGTCAAGCTGAAATACTGTCGCAACTCTCCTATTTTGGGGGTTTTGAGATTCTTCAAATGGCCGGCGGAATGCTAGCAGCTTTTGAAAATAAAATGCTAATCTTAGTTGATGGCTTCATTTGTACTGTGGCATATTTAATTGCCTTTAAAATAAATTCGAATATCAAGCAAAATACTGTTTTCTGCCATTGTTCTGCCGAAAAAGCACATTCAGAATTATTGAATTATCTGGAAGCAAAACCTATTTTAAATTTAGATTTGCGTTTAGGCGAAGGAACTGGTTGTGCTGTTGCGTTTCCTATTTTAAAATCGGCCGAGGCTTTTTTAAATGAAATGGCTAGTTTTGAAAGTGCGGGAGTAAGTAGGAAATAGTTTTCAGTCTCGGCCTCGGTTTACAGTCATAAAATTACAATTACCAATTTTATAAATGAAAAAAGAACTACACATTTTCTTCACGTGCTTAATGTTTTACACCAGAATTCCATGTCCAAAAAACATTACACATCATCCAGATTATTTAAATAAAGCCACAAGATATTTTCCTTTTATTGGATGGATTGTTGGGAGTATTTCCTTTCTGGCCTTTTATCTTTTTTCATTTTTTCTTTCAACAGAAATTGCTGTTATACTAGCGATTATTGCTTCTATTTTAACTACCGGTGCATTTCATGAAGACGGATTTGCCGATGTCTGTGATGGTTTTGGCGGAGGCTGGACTAAAGAAAAAATCTTATTGATTATGAAAGATAGTGCGATTGGAGCTTATGGTGCAATCGGATTGGTTTTGCTTTTTTTATTAAAATTCAAATCGCTTTCAGAATCCATTTCACTTATTACTAACAACATTTTTCTAGTTTTTCTCCTATTTATATCTGCTCATTCTTTGAGTCGTTTGGCAGCAATCAGCATTATTTTCACGCATGAATATTCTCGTGATGATGCTTCAAGCAAAAGCAAGCCAATTGCAAAACAACATACTTGGAAAGAAGTTTTTGGATCATTCTTTTTTGGTTTAATTCCGTTGATTGTATTTTCTTATTTCAATTTGAAATTTCTTCTGATTATAATTCCTGTTTTTATAACACGATATTTTTTAGCACGCTATTTTCAAAAATGGATTGACGGTTATACCGGAGATTGTCTTGGAGCTACACAACAGGTTTGCGAAGTGGTATTTTACTTAAGCATTTTATTCTTATGGAAATTTATCTAGTTCGTCATACCGAAACGGTCTGTGAAAAAGGAATCTGTTATGGACAGTCAGATGTTAATATTGCAACACCATTTGATGAAATTTTTGACAGAATAATTTCTGAGCTTCCTTCAGAAGCTGTTATTTTTTCTAGTCCTTTAAAACGTTGTGTTATTCTGGCAAAACACATTCAAGAAAATATTAAAACCATTTCTTATCAGGAAGACGAACGTTTAAAAGAAATGAATTTTGGAGATTGGGAACTAAAAAGCTGGAACGAAATTCCGCAAGAAGAACTCAACCCTTGGATGGAAGATTTCGTTAATATCAAAGTTTCAAATGGAGAGTCTTTTGTTGAATTACACGAAAGAGTTGGTAATTTTTTATCCGATAAAATTTCAAAAATTAACCAGCCAATTGTAATTGTTGCTCATGCCGGAATCATCAGAAGCATTTTATGCCATCAAAGTTTATTACCCTTAAAAGAAGCTTTCAATAATAAAGTTGATTTCGGAGAAGTTATAAAAATCGATTTTTAATGCAAATTATTTATAATTTTTCATCAAACGTAAAACAAATTTGAATAATCAATATTTTTAACTTTATCTTTGCAGCAAATTAAGGTTGTGTTTTAAATTTAAAAACACATTAAAAGGGAATCAAGTAAATTCTTGAGCTGTACCCGCAACTGTAAGCTAAGTTCAATAAAATGAATGCTCGCTGTAACTACATCACCACTGTTCCGCCGCGGCGAATGGGAAGGTAAACAGCAAGACGCAAGCCAGGAGACCTGCCTTTATAACAATTTATCGAACTCTCGGGAAAAAGAGTGAAGGAATTATGACTTTAAAACGACTTTTTGCTTTTTGTTCTTTTGTGATGTGCCAGATTCTTTCGGCGCAAAGCGATTCTATTACCAGTTTGAAAGAAGTATTGGTTTCAGACAAAAATTTAAAAACCTATTCAGTTTCACAATCTGTTTTAAAACTAAATGATTCTGTTATTGGAAAAAATGAAGCCCTCCTAACCGATTTATTAAATTTTAATTCTACTTTATATTTTAAAGAATACGGACGTGGAATGCTTTCTACAGTTTCTTTCAGAGGAACAACTTCTTCTCAGACAGCAGTAATTTGGAACGGAATTAATATTAATTCTCAAATGAACGGAAGCACCGATTTTAATACCATTTCGGGTTCCGATTATAATTCTATAAGCGTTAAAGCAGGTGGTGGAAGTGTCATTTACGGAAGCGGAGCTGTTGGAGGAACTGTGCATTTAAATAACGATTTGTTATTTTTTAATCGATTTGAGAATAATTTAAGACTAGATTACGGCAGTTTTAATACGATTGGGATTAATTATAAAACTTCCATATCAAATAAAAAGTGGAGCGCTCAAATCGGACTTTCAAAAAATAGCTCGACAAACGATTATAAATATTTAAATCGATATACTTGGAGAGGCGAACAAAGATGGAATCAGAATGGGCAATATGACATTATTACGTTGAGTGCTAATGCTGGATATAAATTCAACGAAAATCATATTTTAAAGCTTTACAGCCAGAGTTCAAACACCGACCGTAATACTTCGTTAGTAGTAGAATCTGAAACCAAAAGCAAATACATAAATGGATTTAACCGAAACTTATTGGAATACGATGGAAGTTTCGGAAAACTTAAAACTAATTTCAAAACCGCTTACATTTTTGAAAATTATCAATATTTTGCTGATAACTCTTTAAAAAATTATAGTTACGGAAAGACTGAAAATTTAATTACGAAGTTAGATGCAGATTATCATTTATTTAAAGCAACTCATGTAAACGGAATTGTAGATTACAGTAGAACAAATGGCTACGGAACCAGCTTTGGGAGTCATATTCGCGAAATAAGTTCTGCTGCTTTGTTGATTAGACAAGATTTTGGCACTAATTGGAAAAACGAATTAGGTGTTAGGAAAGAATTTACCAACAATTACAAATCACCCGTTTTATTCAATTTAGGATCTTCTTATAAATTCAACGATTGGTACAATCTAAAACTGAATGTCTCTAGAAACTTTAGAATTCCAACTTACAACGATTTATATTGGGACGAAGGAGGAAATCCGAACTTAAAACCTGAAAGCTCATATCAAGGAGAAATTGGCAATGTCTTTACATTCAAAAATTGGACTTGGACGCAGAATTTTTATTACATGAAAATTACCGATATGCTGCAATGGGTTCCTGGAGCAAATGGAATTTGGACTCCGCAGAACCAAGATAAAGTAATTAGTTACGGAACTGAAACAGTTTTAGGTTGGAAAAAAAGTTATGGTAAAAACAATTTTGCTTTAAATGCCACTTACGCTTATACCGTTTCGCAGGATGAAAAAACGAAAAACCAGATCTTTTTTGTTCCGCTTAATAAAGCTACAGGAGCAGTTTCATATTCTCGAAATAAAATAAGCGCTTATTATCAAATTCTTTATAACGGTTTTGTTTATACTAGAGCCGATAATAATCCAGACGAAATCATTAATGATTATACCGTTTCAAATATCGGAATCGATTATGATCTTAAATTTTTAGATTCTTTCAAAGTAGGTTTTCAGGTTTTAAACCTTTTTAATAAAGACTACGAAAGTCTAGAAAACAGACCAATGCCAGGTCGCAATTTCAATATGTATTTAACCTTAAAATTTTAATATATGAAGTTTAGTAAATTACTTTTAATAGCGTTAAGCATCTCCTTATTTACTTCTTGTTCAAGTGATGACAACGATGGTCCGAAAGGGGCTTACGACAATGGTTTTTTTATTTTAAATGAAGGAAGTACAGATGCTGGAACGGTGTCGTTTTCTAGCGATGATTTCAGCATTTTCACAAAAGACGCTTATAAAGCAGAAAATGGATCTGATGTACTTGGAAGATTTGCTCAAAACATCTTTTTTAGCGGAGACAGAGCATATATAATTGCTGGCGGATCTAACGTAATAAACATCGTAAACCGTTATACTTTTAAATTAATCGCTAAAGTTGACAGCGGATTAGCTAACCCAAGATATGGTGTTGTAAAAGATGGTAAAGCATATGTAACAAATGCAAATTCATATGATTCTGTTACCGATGATTATATTGCTGTAATCAATTTAGCAACAAACCTTGTTGAATCTAAAATTAACTTAAACACAACTGGAAATAGAATTGTTGAAGAAAGCGGAAAATTATACGTTACAGATCCTATGGGTAGCGACAAGCTTTCAATTTACAATATCAACACAAAAACTTTAGAAGCTCCAATTACAATTGGTTCTGGCTCAGATTCTATTGAGGAAGAAAACGGAACTCTATATATCTTACGCCCTTCTTACACAGAAAGCAGCCAAATTATAAAAGTAAAAATCTCTGACAAATCAGTTTCTAAAATTGAAATTCCAGAATCTCAAGGAGTAGCAGGATATTTGGATATAGAAGACAACAAAGTATTTTACACTGTAGGAAACGCTGTATACTCAATCGGCCTATCTGCTACAACTGCTGCTGCTAGTCCAATTTTTGAAGCTTCTTCAGATATTGGGTATCTTTATGGATTTGCAGTAAATGACAACCGCGTTTACCTTTCAGACGGCGGAAACTTTAAAACAGACAGCAAAGCATATATTTACAACTTAAGCGGAAGTTTATTAAAAGAATTAACTGTTGGTGTAGGTCCAAACGGATTCTACTTTAACGATTAATTTTACAATTAGAATTAGTTTTTGTTTTTTTTATGGAAAAGGCTTTCATTACTGAAAGCCTTTTCTATTTAATTATATTTTATTCTAAAAATTCTTCGGAGCATTTTGAAAATACATTCCGTGTCTTAATCCATTTATAATTTTTGAATCTGTCAAATAAGGATGTTCTGGTTCAGAATCGTTAAGAACTCTTCTGGCAGAAACACCTGTAATTTTTGAAATAGCTAGATTAAGCAAAGGCTCAGACGTTTCACCTAAAACTCCATACGTATCCAAATATTCTCTCTGTACATAAGTAGGCTGCAAACCTTGAGTATAATCTCCAAAACCTGCAGAGTTTGAAATTTTAAAAACTAAAGGCTGCATCGCATATTTATGATTTGGATTGATTCCTTTTTTAGTAAAGAGAGTCTCAGAATCGTAAATCGTATACGAACCAACATTTTTACCTGTTGTAGTTTCTCCAATTTGCACAACACTGATGTAAGGTGTTAATCCGTTAACAACCAATTCACTCGCAGAAGCTGTACTAGCAGTTGTAATAATATAAACTGTATTTAAGTTTAAACTGTTTAATGCTTTACCATCAATATTATTTACAAATCTGTAATTCAAACTTTCCAAATCTTCTGCAGTCATATCTTTCATCCACTTAGCATTAAATTGAGTTTTTGCAAAAATCTGAGTA
The DNA here is from genome assembly GCF_016735615.1 of Flavobacterium tagetis. Taxonomy (GTDB): domain Bacteria; phylum Bacteroidota; class Bacteroidia; order Flavobacteriales; family Flavobacteriaceae; genus Flavobacterium; species Flavobacterium tagetis. Next base: position 376,417 of record NZ_JAERSF010000004.1, on the reverse strand, counting down.
TCAAACTGTCCTGTAATCATACTAGAAAGTCTAATTGCCGAAGTAACAGACCCTCCTCCATTATATCGAAGATCTAAAACCAAATCTGTTATGCCTTTCGATTTAAAATCTCCAAAAGCTTGATTTAATTTATCGTCATATCCTGGATAAAAACCGTTATACATCAAATAACCAATTTTATGACTTCCAGAAGTAATCACTTTACTAATTAATATAGGATTTTCTTCTAAAACAGTTTTAGTTAAGTCAACCGACTTGCCATTCAAAACATAACTGCTTCCGTTATAATCTGCTAAGTTTAACGTATAACTATCCTTATTCAATAATAATTCCTGATAATTTGAAACCGTTAGCTTTACTCCATTTACACTTGTAAACAAATCACCACGTTTAATAGCTTTAGTAGAAGCATCAGAATTTGGTATAATGTATCGCACAAAACCCACCACATCATTTGATCCTGAAGACACACGGCTCAATCTAAAATCGACACCGTTATTTTTTGTAACACCACTTAATTCCTGTTCTAAAACAGTATAATCGTCAACAATCCAGCTAAAACGATCAATTGCATCACCATTAGGATATTTGCTCACTGGCTTATTCAATAGATCTTCAAACAAATCTTCAGGATGAGAATACCCTCTCAAAAACTGATCGAAATCTGGTTGCAAATTACGGCCATCAGCTAGATTTGGAACATCTTGCTGCCATAAGTAAACTTCATTTAAGCCTCTCCAGATAAATTTATTAATCTGCAAATCTGCTGGAGCTGCTACGTCATCCTGATCTTCACAAGATTGTAAAGAAAAAGCGAATAAAAAGAGAAAAAGAATACTTTTTAAAGTTGTTTTCATGTTTTTAGAAATCTTAGTGGTATATATGTAAAAGTAATATCTTTAATTTTAGCTTCGCCATTAAAGCAGTATTTTTTTTAAATAAAAAATATTTTCTTTTTTTGTTGTAACAAATATAATTGTGCCTCGTCTTGAATATATAAGCTAACGATTAACCATCAGATTAATGAACCAAGTTGTATTTATAGAATTAATAAATCCTTTTAAAGACAAAGTTTTTCGTCTGGCAAAAAGATTGCTTACCAGCACTGAAGAAGCAGAAGATGCAACTCAGGAAGTAATGGTAAAATTATGGAACAAAAAAGAGAACCTGCAAAACTATAATAGCGTAGAAGCATTAGCTATGACAATGACCAAAAATTATTGTCTAGATCAGTTGAAGTCTAAAAGAGCTAGCAATTTGCAGATTGTACATAATAATTTTACCGATCGGCAGCCGCAATTGGATAAAAAACTGGAAGATCGAGACAGTTTAGAATGGGTTGAAAAAATTATAAACGAAATGCCCGAACAAATGCAACTATTAATTCAGCTTCGGGATGTTGAACAATATGAATTTGAAGAAATAGCCAAAATCGTAAATATGAACGAAACCGCAATACGAGTGGCGCTTTCGAGAGCGAGAAAAAAAATTAGAGAATCAATGACAAATACACACCTTTATGGAACTAAATAAAATAGAAGAGATATTAGAAAAATACTTTCAGGGAGAAACTTCTATTGCCGAAGAAAATCAATTAAAAGAATACTTTTCTTCATCAAATGTTGCGCAGCATTTGGAGCAGTACAAACCTATGTTTGGCTATTTCTCTCAAGCAAAAGAACAGAAATCGACGTATGAGATTCCACTACAAACTAAGAAACGAAATGTGGCGTGGTTATCGATTGCAGCTTCTGCTGTTGTTTTGCTAGGAATCGGAACTTACTTTTTTGTTAGCGAAAAAAATGATACTACTGCAGTAGCTTCACAAACAGAATTAGGAACTTACGATGATCCTGAAGAAGCGCTAAAAGCAACTCAAAAAGCTTTGGCGTTACTATCAAACAATGTTAATGTAGGTATTGAAAGTGTACAATACATTAAAGAATACGAACAATCAAAAAACAAAATTTTTAAACAGTAATTAAATTCAATCAAAAATGAAAAATTTCATCATAACACTAGTATTCGCCTTCGTTACAAATGTATTTTATGCACAAGGCGCATTTGACAAATTTGACGGTCAAGACGATGTAACCTCAGTAATTGTAAACAAAAAAATGTTCGATTTAATGAGTAAAGTAAAAACTGACACTTCTGATAAAGAGACTCAACAATATATTGCTCTAATCAAAAAACTGGATTACTTAAAAGTGTTTACCACTAAAAATCCAAAAATTGAAGCCGACATGAAAGCCACAGCCGATAAATATGTAAAAACTGCCGGTCTTGAAGAATTAATGCGCGTAAATGATGGCGGAAAAAATGTGCGAATAATGGTAAAATCTGGCGCTACTGACACACAAATAAGAGAACTTTTAATGTATGTTGATGGTGCAAAAAACGACGAAACTGTTTTACTATCTTTAACTGGTAATTTTGACATAAACGAAATCTCAGTGCTAACAGACAAAATGCAGCTTCCTGGCGGTTCAGACTTAAAGAAAGCTTCTAAAGGCAAAAAATAAAAATGAGAACAAGTATCTTCATCTTAGCACTTACGACTCTTCTAACTTTGGGGAGCTGTAATTCTGAACCTTCACTACAAAAATATTTTGTTGAAAATTCGGAGAAAAAAGATTTTATTTCTTTAGATATTTCGCCAAATATTTTAAATGTTGATAAAACAAAACTATCTGCAGAGCAAAACGAAGCTTTGAATTCGTTTGACAAAATGAACATTCTCGCTTTTAAAGCAGATCAAAACAATCAAGCAGAGTTTGAGACAGAAAGAACAAAAGTAAAAGCCATATTAAAAGATCCGAAATATCAGGAATTAATGAAGTTTGGATCTGGAAAAGAAGGCGCTTCTGTAAGCTACGTTGGAAGTGACGATAATATTAAAGAGTTTGTCATTTTTGCCAACAGAAAAGAAAATGGTTTTGCAGTAGTTCGTGTGTTAGGCGAAGATATGAATCCGAATAATATTATGACATTAATGTCTGTTTTACAAAATTCTAAAATCGACATGGAGCAGTTAAAACCTTTAGAACAATTGCTTAAAAAATAAACATCTTACTTTTATAACGAGAAAAGCTCCATAATTGGAGCTTTTTCTTTTATTATCTGAAAGATTTTACTGAACAAAATAATAGGGTTTTATTTTGGTGCGAATCTAATTTAATTATATTTGTGGCTTACCAAAATAATAAATTATGATACAAAAAACATCAAATGCCTTTATCGCAGCATCTTGGGTTGCACTTGGAGCAGGAACAATCGGTTTTATTGTTGGACTTGCCAGAGCCGAAATGCTTTTAAACGAAAAAGGATATTATTTCACCGTTCTAATGTTCGGACTTTTTGCTGTTGTTTCATTACAAAAAAGCGTAAGAGACCGATTAGAAAAACTTCCTGTTACTGATATTTACTACGGAATTTGCTGGTTTGGAACATTATTATCAATCGTTCTTCTAGTTGTTGGATTATGGAATGCAACGATTCTTCCAAGCGAAAAAGGTTTTTATGCCTTTGCCTTTCTACTAGCATTATTTGGTGCTATTTCAGTACAAAAAAATACAAGAGACAATATGAACTTTAGTCAAGGCGAATAAAGTTTTAGATAGAAATAATTTTTAAATAAAAAAGCTCCAATTTTCATTGGAGCTTTTCTTTTATAATAGAATCTGAGATTATTTACTCAAATACATTTTTCTTCTAGAGTACAATTCGTAGAATTGGTCATCTTTTAAGTCATCGATAAACAAGATGCTTTCTCCTGTAGACTTCATTTCTGGTCCTAACGCTTTATTTACGTTCGGGAATTTACTGAAAGAGAAAACTGGCTGTTTGATTGCAAAACCATTTAATTTTGGGTTGAAATCAAAATCAGTTACTTTATTGTGGCCTAACATTACTTTTGTAGCGTAGTTTACGTAAGGTTCTCCGTAAGCTTTAGCAATAAACGGAACCGTTCTTGAAGCTCTCGGGTTTGCTTCGATGATGTAAACCGTATCGTCTTTAATCGCAAACTGAATATTGATTAAACCTACAGTTTTTAAAGCTCTAGCAATTTTATGCGTGTGATCTTTAATTTGCTGCATTACAAATTCTCCTAAGTTAAAAGGAGGCAATGTTGCGTTACTATCTCCAGAGTGAACTCCACAAGGCTCGATGTGCTCCATAATTCCTATGATGTAAACATTTCCATCAGCATCACAGATTGCATCAGCTTCAGCTTCGATTGCTCCAGCTAAGTAGTGATCTAGCAATAATTTGTTTCCTGGAATTGCTTTCAACAAATCAATAACGTGCTCTTCTAATTCTTTTTTGTTGATTACAATTTTCATTCCCTGACCTCCTAACACATAAGAAGGACGAATTAAAAGTGGAAAATCTAAAGTATCAGCCAATTTCGAAGCTTCATCAGCCGTTTCAGCGATTCCGAATCTTGGGAAAGGAATGTTTAATTCAGTTAATAAATCTGAGAATCTTCCTCTGTCTTCAGCTAAGTCAAGTGCATCAAAACTAGTTCCGATGATTTTCACTCCGTATTTAGAAAGTTTATCAGCTAATTTAAGTGCTGTTTGACCTCCAAGCTGAACGATTACACCTTCTGGTTTTTCGTGTTGGATAATATCATAAATGTGCTCCCAGAAAACTGGTTCGAAGTATAATTTATCAGCCGTATCAAAGTCTGTAGAAACCGTTTCAGGATTACAGTTAATCATGATCGTTTCGTAACCACATTCTTTAGCAGCTAAAACTCCGTGTACACAAGAGTAATCAAATTCGATTCCTTGTCCAATTCTGTTTGGTCCAGAACCTAAAACGATTACTTTCTTTCTATCCGTTACAATACTTTCGTTCTCTACAAAACGTTCTCCGTTTGCTTTTTCAATTTCAGCCTCAAAAGTTGAGTAGTAATAAGGTGTTTTTGCTTTAAACTCAGCCGCACAAGTATCAACTAGTTTGAAAACACGGTTGATGTTCATGTCTGTGCGTAAAGTGTGTACTTCACTTTCTAAACAACTCATCATGTGAGCAATTTGTCTGTCTGCAAAACCTTTTTGTTTAGCTTCAAGCAATAATTCTTTAGGAAGATTTGAAACTTTGTAGTTTGAAATTTCTTTTTCTAAAGTATAAAGCTCTTCGTATTGTTTCAAGAACCACATATCGATTCTTGTAATTTCGTGAATGGTACTCAACGGAATTCCCATTGCAATTGCATCGTAGATTACGAATACACGATCCCAACTTGCATAAGTCAGTTTCTCGATAATTTGTTCGTAATTTTTATATCCTTTTCCGTCAGCACCTAAACCGTTTCTCTTAATCTCTAAAGATTGAGTTGCTTTATGAAGTGCTTCTTGGAAAGAACGTCCGATTCCCATAACCTCACCTACAGATTTCATCTGAAGACCTAAAGTTCTGTCTGAACCTTCAAATTTGTCGAAGTTCCAACGTGGTATTTTTACGATTACATAATCTAAAGTTGGCTCGAAAAGAGCCGAAGTAGATTTTGTAATTTGGTTTTGCAATTCATCTAAGTTGTATCCTAAAGCTAGTTTAGAAGCGATTTTTGCAATTGGATATCCAGTTGCTTTTGATGCCAAAGCAGAAGAACGAGATACACGAGGGTTAATCTCGATTGCTACAATATCTTCTTTTTCGTCTGGTGAAACTGCGAATTGTACGTTACATCCTCCAGCAAAATTTCCGATACTTCTCATCATTAAGATAGCGTAGTCACGTAATTTTTGGAAAGTGGTATCAGATAATGTCATTGCTGGCGCTACTGTGATAGAATCTCCAGTGTGGATTCCCATTGGGTCCATATTTTCAATCGAACAGATAATTACAACGTTGTCATTTTTATCTCTTAAAAGCTCTAACTCATATTCCTTCCATCCCATCAAAGCTTTGTCGATTAAAACTTCGTGAATTGGAGAAGCTTCAAGTCCGCGAGTTAAAAGCTCATCGAAATCTTCTTTTTTGTAAACCACAGCTGCTCCAGTTCCTCCAAGTGTAAACGAAGGACGAATTACAAGTGGGAAACCAAACTCCTGAGCAATTTCTTTTCCTTCTAAGTAAGAAGTAGCTGTTTTTGCAGGTGCAGTTGGCACATTAATTTTTTCTAAAAGCTGTTTAAACTGCTCTCTGTCTTCAGTAATATTAATTGCATTTACATCAACTCCGATTAATCTTACTCCGAAATCCTGCCAGATTCCTTTTTCCTCAGCTTCCAAACACAAGTTCAATGCTGTTTGCCCTCCCATTGTTGGTAAAACTGCATCAATTTGCGGATGTTCCTTAAGAATTTCAATAATCGATTTTGTCGTTAAAGGTTTCAAATAAATATGATCGGCCATAGATGGGTCGGTCATAATCGTCGCTGGATTCGAGTTAATCAAGATAACCTCAATTCCTTCTTCACGAATCGAACGTGCAGATTGAGATCCCGCATAATCGAATTCGCAAGCTTGGCCAATAACAATAGGTCCTGAACCTATTATTAAAACTGATTTTATTGATGTGTCTTTAGGCATTTTGTATGTATTGTGTAGTTATTTACGTTTTAAAACCTCTCTAGTGCATTATAAACTAGAAAGTTGGATAAAATTTTACCGAAAAGGTATAAAAAAAGGCGATACTAAAAAAGTAATCGCCTTATGTATGTTTATACAAACATTATTTTTTGTGTCTAGGCTCGCTAGAAACAGTTAATTTATGTCTTCCTTTTGCTCTTCTACGCGCTAGAACTTTTCTTCCATTCGCAGAAGCCATTCTGTCCATAAATCCGTGCTTATTTCTTCTTTTTCTTTTCGATGGTTGAAATGTTCTTTTGCTCATTGCTTTGTATCTTTAAAAATGGTATCTATTAACTCTTTGTTTTGGTTTTGGATATCGTTGTTCAAAAACCGAGTGCAAATATACAAAGACTTTTTTTTCTGGCAAGCACTTTTATAAAAATATTTTTAATTCCTTTTACTATCTTTGCAATCACAAATTTACAATAATTATGTTTCACAAGAATATTAAACTTATTTTGGCCGGACTTCTAGTAGTGGCGGGCATTTGGCAATTTACAGAAAGTAATATCGGAAATGGAATCTTTCTTATATTATTGACTGCAATTCCGATTTTTCTTTATTTCAAAAACGAATTTATCCTTTTAGCTTTCCTTAAATTAAGAAAACAAGACTTCGCAGGAGCTAATAAATGGTTATCATATATCAAAAATCCAGAAGGTGCATTAGTAAGAAAACAACAAGGATACTTAAATTATTTACAAGGTATCATGTTATCTCAAACCAATATCAACCAAGCAGAGAAGCATTTCAAAAAAGCAATCGAACTTGGACTATCAATGGATATGGATTTAGCTGTAGCTAAATTAAACCTTGCAGGAGTTGCAATGTCTCGCAGAAGAAAACTTGAAGCGACTAATTTATTAAACGAAGTTAAAAAATTAGACAAACAAGGTATGCTGAAAGAGCAAATCTCTATGATGAAAGAACAAATGAAGAAAATCTAAATTTTCTTTAAATTCTAAAATATTAAAATCCCAAATTCCAAAAAAAGGAGTTTGGGATTTTTTTTTATTGTAAAGTATCAATAATCGGAGGAGGTATTTTCATTATAACCATTTCATTGATTTCCTTTAAATCAATGTTTTTATTCATTTTAGTAAATTCGTGGCTAAGTTTAATTCTTTCCAATGTCTCTCCAAAAAGCCAAAATTGTTTAGGCCCAGAAAAACCATGAATTTTGAGCTTTTTAGATTCCTCACCATTCTTCAATACAAAAGCATTTGTTTCTCCATCATCAACTGGACTTTCATAAGTATCATCTTTTGGAAAAACCAAAGTTCCTAATGCCTCTTCAATTCTTTCTTTTTCTTCTTTATTCAAAATTGCAAAAGAAGTCTCTTCTTTAAATCCATACGAATCTACACAGTAAAGTGTATCCGAAGAATTAAATTTCAAATAATATGAATCATGGATATTCCATTTAAAAAAAGTAAGATCATAATCTTTCTTTGGAGATTTACACCCAACTAAAAGCAACACCAAAACTATTATACTAATTCTCATATTTTTCTTGAATCACTTTACGAAGTTACTTTGCGATCCTTCGACTTCGCTCAGGAGGACAAGCGTGATGTTTACTTTACTTGCACCTTTGTCAAAGTTTGAAAGTTTGACAAAGATTTGGAATTTGGAATTTAAAAATTGGAATTTATTCCAAAATTATCGAAGGCAAATTCTCATTCAGCCATTTATACTTATTCAGAATCATAATATGAGTTCCTCCTTTTACCAAAATGCATTTATCGATATACTTCACAGGAAAAACTTCGTCTTGATCTCCGTGAATATGAACCACATTTTCATCAATTTTATCGCGATCCCATAGAATTACGCTTTCTACTGCCCATTGCAGATATCCTAAATCACGTACAGATAAAAATTTCTCGTATAATTTTATTCTCTTATTGACTTTTTCACCAAAAGAAAACTTGGCAAGCTTTTCAATATTAAGAATCAACTGCATTGGGATTAGCTTATAAGCTTTTGTAGACTTTCCTATTTTCATTCTTTTAGGAAATTCATGATTACTTCTTACGCTTGATATAATGATGACTTTTCGCGCTTTTATATGCTTCGAAATTTCCTGCACTAAGATTCCTCCAAAAGAAACTCCAATTAAAACAGGATTTTCGTGTTTTATATTTTTGCTAATTCGAAGCGCATAATCTGATAAAGATTCTTTTGGGCTTGGAATTTCCCACTCAAGAAGATTAGTTTCAAAAATATTTTCATCCAATTTTATTCTTTCAAAAATAGATGAACTCGCAGCCAAACCTGGCATAAAATAAACTGGAATTTTACTCATAACATTAAAATGAAATTACCATTAGGATATTTATTCTAAAAAAATAAAGTTACTTTTTTTAATATCATGATAATCAAATTTCAGACCTATTTATTGCATCTGACTCAAAAAATCAAACTTCAAAACAATAACTTAAAGTTTATAGCAGCAAAAAATAATTTAATATTGAAAATCAAATGATTACCTTTGCATTTCGAAATATTTTTTGGATTTAAATCTTATAAAGAATTTTCTTTCAATACCTGTTTCGAATCCCAAATTCACTATTTACCAATAACCTAACAAGAAATTACTATGGAAACATCTGTAACTATGGAAATCAAAGACAACACATTTGCACGCCAATTCGAAACTGTCATCCCTGAAGGAATGTTAGCAGTTGAGTATCAATTTCAAGAAAAGAAAATCTTTTTAACCAAAATCAACAAGCCTGATTCATTCGAGAACGAAGAAACAATCAACACTTTACTTAAAAATATATTAGATTTAAGTTCTGAAAAAAATTACAGAGTAGTTCCTATTCACCCAAAGATTGTTTCGTTTTTCAAAAAGAACCCTAAATACAAAGAACTGCTTCCTCCAGGAATTAGAATTTAAAAATATCCTATAATTCGGAGCCACAATCCTCCAATTACCATATAGATTAAGAGCATAACCAAACCGGTTATAAGCCCTTTGACCCACCAGCTCTTTAGGTCAACGTAACCGCTCCCGAAAAATACGGGTGCTGGACCGTGACCATAATGAGTTAAAGTTCCGTAAAGAGATCCGACAAAACCAAGCATAAACGCTAGCAACAACCCCGGAATTCCAAGCGAAACACCAACACCAAGTAAAGCTGCGTACATTGCTGCAACGTGCGCAGTGGCACTTGCGAAAAGATAATGGCTAAAGAAATACACTAATATAATAATTGGAAAAGCCATTTGCCAGCTTAATCCGCCAATTTGCGCTTTTACCAAATCACTGAACCATGCTATAAAACCTAATTCGTTTAGCGAACTCGCCATCATAACCAAAACAGAAAACCAAACAATAGTATCCCAAGCTCCTTTTTCTGATTTAACATCTTCCCAAGTCAAAACTGAAGTTAAAAGTAAAATTACCAATCCGATAAAAGCCGTTGTTGTTGCATCAATAGAAAATAAATCTCCCGTCATCCAAAGGAAAAGCAGAATGAAAAATGTCAACAGCATCATCCATTCATCTCTTGTTATCGCTCCCATTTCTTTCAATTTCTGCGTTGCAATCTGCGGAGCGTCTCCCGTTTTCTTTAATTCTGGCGGATAAATTTTATACAGCACAAACGGAATTACAATAAAAGCACACAAACCCGGAACAATCGCCGCCGCCGCCCATGACATCCAGCTAATTTTTATGCCTAAATTCAAAGCAAACTTCTGACACATCGGATTACTTGCCGTTCCTGTTAAAAACATAGAAGAGGCAATCAAATTCATATTATAACTATTCAAAGTTAAATATGCCCCTAATTTCCTATGCGTTTCAGGCTTGTCTGGCATTGAACCAAAACTCATCGACATTGATTTCATAATCGGATAAACGATTCCTCCTCCTCTAGCAGTATTACTTGGAACTGCTGGCGCTAAAACCAAATCTGCCAATCCTAAACCATAAGCTAGCCCTAAAGAACTTTTTCCAAATATTTTTATGAATAAAAAAGCAATCCTATTTCCTAGACCTGTTTTTATAAATCCTCTTGCTATAAAGAATGAAATTCCGATCAGCCAAATTACCTTATCACCAAATCCTTTTAATGCTAATGTGATTGATTTTCCAGGATCTCCAGGTGCCAAAACCTGAGACATTGCTGTTAAAGCAATTGCAATCATACACATTGTTCCCATTGGAGCCGCTTTTAAGATGATTCCTAAAATCGTAGCTACGAAAATGGCAAATAAATGCCAAGCTTCTGTCACAACACCTTCTGGAGCAGGAATAAACCAAATGGCAACTAAAACTGCCAACGTAATTAGGGTCTGAGGAATTTTTACTTCTTTCATAAAAACAAAAATTAAGTGAATTAAATTCTGAGCTGTAACTGAATTAAAAATAAATTATCGTTGTAGGTTGATGTATCTGGGATACTTTTATCAAATCTGTCAATTTCAAATCCCATTTCGATACGGCCTGTATACGATTTTCCGAATTCTAAACTAATCATTGGCGTGTAAGTGGTACGCACGTTTGAATTGATTTTATAACTAGGATCGAAAATTTCGTAACGACACGACAATTCAAGCGCTGTGAGTTTTTGATAATTTACGGTATATCTAAGGTTCGGCAAGAAATAAATGCCTCGCATTTGATAATCGGCAACATTATCTGTTCGGCTTTCAACCGGCAAAGAATAATATAAATTATGGTTTGTTCCCTGCTTGTATTCTATCTGCAAATCAAAACTAAGCTTGTCGGTCATTTGAAACTCGCTAGTAATATCGGCTCCAACTGCAAAGACATCTTCTTTAAAAACTTTTCCGAATCCACCGTTTAAACCAAGGTTTATTTTATGTTCTTTTGACAAACCAAAAACCCATCTTGAAGAATATTGTTTTCCGTTGTCTTTATCCATTTCTACATTTTTCCCATTTCCATTTAAAACCGAAACAGCATAATTCACTGGAATTTTCCCAATATCAAAAGCTCCCGTTGCCGATGCACCAATCTGAAAACTTGTCCATCCATTTTTTCCAAACTCATAATATTGGTTCGAAAAATCAAAAGACTTAATAATATCTACTGGAACAAGCTCCTCAATACCAAAGGCAGGTCGAAACTGCCCTCCTGTTAGAGCAATATATTTATTGAAAGTATATTTTCCGTAGGCATTTTCAAGAACTTTACCTTTTGTATCCGATTTAAAATCTGCAAGATTCACCAGAATTACGATTTCTGTTGTCTCGCTTAGTTTGGTATTTAAACCAACACGCATTCTTTTTATATCAAAAGAACTTTGTGTTGCATCTCCCGTTGAATGCTGAGTTCCTAAAACATCTACATTATCGCCAAAACTTTCCAAATATCTGGCTTGGAGAAGTCCTTTCAATTGAAACTGCGGATATTTTACTTCTTCATTTTCTTTTTTATCAGCTCCTTGATTTACATCTCCTTGATTTACATCTCCTTGATTTACATCTCCTTGGGCGTAGAAAAAAATTGGCGTTATAAAAAAAAGGAAAAAAAATGGCGATAGTAGACTTTTACTCATAGGCTTAAATTAAATGAAACAGTAATGCTTATATAATGATTTAAAAATCAGCGTTCTATTCTTGATCAAAAAACTTAATTACTTATAGTCAACACGAAATGGGAATACTAAAGTAACAAAAAAAGATATTTTATGTAAAAAAAATTGCATTAAAATACTGTTATAAAATATTACAACAAAAAAAAGGCATAAGTAATGAAACTTATGCCCTTTAAAAATTATATTGAAAAAATACTATTTCTCGATCTCTCTCATAGAATCCATTTTCTTGTGTGCTAAGAAACCAGCAACATCTTCAAAATGCTCTTTAACTCTTTTATTCCCGAATTCAAAAACTTTAGTTGCTAATCCGTCAAGGAAATCACGGTCGTGAGAAACCAGAATCAAAGTTCCGTCGAAATCACGTAAGGCATCTTTAATGATGTCTTTGGTTTTCATATCCAAGTGATTCGAAGGCTCATCTAGAATTAATAAGTTAACCGGCTCCAACAATAATTTAATCATTGCCAAACGGGTTTTTTCTCCTCCAGAAAGCACTTTTACTTTTTTAGTAATATCATCACCTTGAAACATAAAAGCTCCTAAAATATTTTTGATTTGTGTTCTGATATCACCAACAGCAATACTATCGATTGTTTCAAAAATGGTAGCATTTTCATCTAACAAAGCAGCTTGATTTTGAGCAAAATATCCGATTTGCGCATTATGACCAATTTCTACGCTTCCAGAATCAACGCCGATTTCTTTCATAATCGCTTTAATCATCGTCGATTTTCCTTCACCATTTTTTCCGACAAAAGCAACTTTTTGCCCACGCTCGATTACAATATTTGCATCTTTAAACACTACATGGTCTCCGTAAGCTTTAGACATTTCTTTTACAATAACAGGATATTGCCCAGAACGTGCTGCTGGCGGGAATTTTAATCTTAAAGCTGATGTATCAACTTCATCAACCTGAACAATTTCCAATTTTTCAAGCATTTTTACACGAGACTGAACTGCATCTGTTTTAGAGAATGTTCCTTTGAAACGGTCAATAAAAGCACGATTTTCTGCAATCATTTTTTGTTGCTCATCATATGCTTTTTGCTGGTGAATTCTACGATCTTTTCTTAATTCTAAATAATGAGTATATTTTGCCTTATAATCATAAATTCTTCCCATTGTAACCTCAATAGTACGATTGGTGATGTTATCAACAAAAGCTCTATCGTGCGAGATTACCACTACGGCTTTAGCTTGATTTAGCAAAAATTCTTCTAACCACTGAATACTCTCAATATCCATATGATTCGTTGGCTCATCTAACAAAATCAAGTCAGGCTTTCTTAATAGAATTTTAGCCAACTCAATACGCATTCTCCATCCTCCTGAAAATTCAGAAGTTTGACGACCGAAATCTTCACGTTCAAAACCTAAACCAACCAAAATTTTCTCAACTTCAGCTTCGTAATTTACTTCTTCAATTGCATAAAATTTTTCACTTAAGTCAGAAACTCTTTCGATCAATTTCATATATTCGTCACTTTCGTAATCAGTACGAACTGTTAACTGCTCATTGATCTCATCGATTTCAGCTTTCATTGTAAAAATTTCACTAAAAGCTTTTGATGCTTCTTCCATAACCGTTGCACCGTCTTCAGTAAGCAAATGCTGTGGCAAGTAAGCGATTACAGCTTCTTTTGGAGCAGAGATACTTCCAGTTGAAGGTTTGTTTACACCAGCAATTATCTTTAAAAGTGTCGATTTTCCCGCACCATTTTTACCCATTAGGGCAATTTTATCATTTTCATTTATAGCAAAAGAAACATCGCTAAAAAGTGTAGTTCCGCCAAACTGAACCGAAATATCGTTAACTGTAATCATTTGTGTTTGTTAATTTGTTTAATCGGTTAATCGTTTATCCGACTACCCATTTTTTTTTCGTGCTGCAAAGATAGATTAATTAGATAATTAGGCAATTTGAAAATTAGATAATTATGAAAATGTATCGTCTACATAATTTACTAATCCAATAATGCTCTAATCGTAAGAACTAAACCCCAATCGTTTTTTTAATATTTTGAAATTTTAGTCTTAACTTGTACTATAATTTTAAAAATCAGCGAAATATGAAAACGAAATTAAAACTGACTATCTGTTTAATTACGGGATTACTATTTGCACTTACTGCAAATGCACAAAAAACCGTAATTAAAAAAGAAGCTTTACCAGGCAATGCACAAACATTCTTAAAAACCCATTTTGGATCTAAGAAACCGAGCTATATACTAGAAGACAAAGAAATTCTTTCTACAGAATACAAGGTTCAATTTAGCAATCAAATCGAAATTGAATTTGACAAAAAAGGAAATTGGAAAGAAGTGGATGCTAAAACCGGAAAAGTTCCAAAATCTATCATCCCTAAAAAAATTGCTTCTTACATAAAAGAAAATTTCCCTAAAGAAGACATAACCAAAATAGAAATTGGTTCTTCTGGCTATGAAACAAAACTAACAAATGGTTTAGAATTAAAATTCAACTTAAAAGGCGATTTTATTAAGATTGATAAGTAAGTTTTAGCCACAGATTAAAGGATTAAAAAGATTAAAATAATATCTATGAAAATCTTATTAATCTGTGGCTAAAAAAAATATAACCCGACAGGTTTTAAAAAACTGTCGGGTTATAAAAATTATCTCATTATCGAATTGACTAATTCACTAATTAATCTTTTCTCCATTTTTTAGTTTCTTCGAAAATATGCTCCATAATTGCAACTTCCGTTGCATCGAATTCTATATTTCTTCTACTCATCACCAACCTTGCCGTTTCAAAAGCCTTTTTGGTTACATAAGTTGTAAAACCCGCTGCTCCACCCCAAGAAAAACTAGGAACAAAATTACGAGGAAATCCCGAACCAAAAATATTAGCACTTACACCAACAACAGTTCCTGTATTAAACATCGTATTGATTCCGCATTTACTATGATCTCCCATCATTAAACCACAAAACTGAAGTCCGGTTTTAGCAAAACCTTCTGTTTCATAACTCCATAATTTTACTTCTTCGTAATTGTTTTTTAGGTTTGAGTTATTAGAATCTGCTCCAATATTACACCATTCACCTAAAACAGAATCACCTAAAAATCCTTCATGCCCTTTATTTGAATTCGCAAAAAGAACTGAGTTTTTAACTTCTCCGCCTATTCTCGATCCCGGCCCAACAGTTGTTGCCCCATAAACCTTAGCCGACATTTTTACCATGGCATTTTCGCACAAAGCAAATGGTCCGCGAATTACAGTTCCTTCCATAATTTCGGTATTCTTACCTATATATATAGGACCGGTCGATGCATTTAAAGTTACAAACTCCAATTTTGCTCCTTCCTCAATAAAAATATTCTCTGGAGCAATTACATTTACGCTTTTAGGAATCGGCTGAGATGTACGATCTTCAGTCAGATATTTAAAATCCTGACGAATCGCAGCATCATTTTTAGAGAAAATATCCCAAGTATGTTCAATTGTTATACAATCTTCGTTGTATTGAATAATCTCATAAGAATCAAAATCGACTTCTTCTTGGTTTTCGTTTGCAAAAAATGCAATTACATCTTCACCTTTAAAGATTGCTTGGTTTTCTGTTAAATTAGAAACCATCTCGGCAAGAGTATCATTTGGCAAATACGCTGCGTTGATCATGATGTTTTCTTCCATTTCAACCATCGGGAATTTTTCAGACAAATATTCTTCGGTTATCGTAGTAATTGTCGAACCAAGATATTTTTCCCACTTCTGGCGAATTGTCATAATTCCGACCAAAATATCAGCCACTGGTCTTGTAAAAGTAAAGGGTAATAAAGCATTCCGAACGGGACCGTCGAAAAGAATGTAGTTCATAAATAATTGAGTGTTTGTTAAAATTTGATTTGGTTACCTGGCTTCAAAGTTACAAATATTTTACCGGTTTAGTAAAAAACCATTTTAACGAAAAGTAATATTTAACGCATAAAAAAAGCCTCCCAGAATTGGAAGGCTTTTGTATAATGTAAAACAGCTATTATTTTTTAGCGTGTTTAGCGTATTTAGTTTTGAATTTATCAATACGTCCTGCAGTATCGATAAGTTTAGATTTACCAGTATAAAAAGGGTGAGATGTTCTAGAAATCTCCATTTTTACAACTGGATACTCAACTCCGTCAACTTCAATTGTTTCTTTTGTATCTGCAGTAGATTTAGTGATAAAAACGTCATCATTAGACATGTCTTTAAATGCAACTAATCTGTAATTTTCTGGGTGAACTCCTTTTTTCATCTTGTCTTTTTATTTATTGTTAATAGAGCATCTTCATTTTGAAGCTTTTTCATGGTTAGAAAAAGGTATAAACAAACAATACTCTTTTTTGTTTAAAAATTTAATTATTTTTGAGTGTGCAAATTTACAATTCTTTTTTAATAAACAAACAGTTAGCTTATTTTTTTTTAGTTTATTTCGAAAAGCTTTTTTTATATTCGATTATAGTGGGAATTACTATATTTGTGGATTAATTTTAAACCTATCAAAATATGATTAATGAAGTTATAAAAAAGAACGGCGTTACTTACGGAATCATCTTAGGAATTATTCTGGCATTAATTACAGCAACTATCTATGCCGTAGATTTAAAATTATTTGTTTCAGGCTGGATTGGCGGTTTAACTTTTGTTATTTATGTAGTAATTGGAATCCTATTACTTACCAAAACAAAAAAAGATATTAATGGTTTTTTCTCTTTTAAAGACGCTTTTACAACCTTCTTTATAACTACAATAATTGCTCTGGCAATTTCTACTTTGTTCAGCATCCTATTATTTAATGTAATTGATCCTGAAGCAAAAACAACTATAAGCGAATTATTGGTTAAATACATGGCTGAAACATTGCAGAAATTTGGAACTCCAGCCGCTAAAATAAATGAAGCATTAGCTAAAATGAAAGAAAACAATCCTTTCTCAACTGTTGAACAATTAAAAGCTCTTATTTTCAGTATTATTGGCTATTCAATCTTAGGATTAATTTTAGCAGCATTTTTTAAAAGCAAATCTACACAAGAATAAAAATATAAATGAATTTATCTATACTTATACCGCTTCTAAACGAGGAGGAATCACTTAAAGAACTCTACACATGGATCATTAAAGTGATGCAGTCTAACAATTACTCTTATGAAATCATTTTTGTAGATGATGGTAGTACAGATAATTCTTGGCAGATTATTGAAGGTTTCTCTAACGAAAATCCAAATGTAAAAGGGATTCGTTTCATGAAAAACTTTGGAAAATCTCAAGCTTTACATGCTGGTTTTGCAAAAGCAAAAGGTGATGTTATTATTACCATGGATGCCGACTTGCAAGACAGTCCGGACGAAATTCCTGAATTGTATGAAATGATTACAGCTCAGAAATTCGATTTGGTTTCTGGATGGAAAAAGAAACGTTACGATTCTGTTGTGGCCAAAAATCTTCCTTCAAAATTATTTAACTGGGCGGCTAGAAAAACTTCTGGCGTTGAGCTAAACGATTTTAACTGCGGATTGAAAGCATACAAAAACGTCGTAGTAAAAAACATCGAAGTTTCTGGCGAAATGCACCGCTATATTCCGGTTTTGGCTAAAAATGCTGGATTTGGAAAAATTGGCGAAAAAGTAGTAATTCATCAAGCTAGAAAATATGGTGAAACAAAATTCGGAATGGAACGTTTTATAAACGGTTTCCTAGATTTGATCACGATTTGGTTTTTATCAAGATTCGGAAAAAGACCAATGCACTTGTTTGGCGCAATGGGCTCTTTAATGTTTATTATTGGATTTTTAGCGGCTGGATACATTGGCGTTTCTAAACTATACCATATGTATACTGGAATGAAATATAGCTTGGTTACAAACAACCCATGGTTTTATATTGCTTTAACTACCATGATTCTTGGCACTCAACTATTTTTAGCAGGTTTCTTAGGAGAAATTATTCTAAGAACAAAAAGCAATGAAGCGAGATATAAAGTAGCACGAGAGGTTAATTTTTAGAACAATATTACAGTCTTTAAAATATTTTTAATTAAGGCATGAAATTATTGCATAAAGTACCATTGAACCTTAATAAAAATTTATTTTTAAATAAAACATAAAACGAAATTAAAATGAATATAGCACCAAATATACTAAACGCAGTCAATGAATGGTTAACACCAACATTTGATCAAGAAACGCAAGCTGCCGTTAAGGAATTAATGACAACTTCTCCAAAAGAACTAGAAGAGAGCTTTTACAAAAACTTAGAGTTTGGAACTGGAGGAATGCGTGGCGTTATGGGTGTTGGCGATAACAGAATCAATAAATACACACTTGGAAAAAACACTCAGGGACTATCTGATTATATGCATCAAGTTTTTCCAAACGAGCCTTTAAAAGTAGCTATTGCTTATGACTGTCGTCATAACAGTAATACGTTAGCAAAAGTTGTGGCTGATGTTTTTTCTGCAAACGGAATCCAAGTTTATTTATTCTCTGATTTGAGACCAACTCCAGAATTGTCTTTTGCACTTAAATATTTAAAATGTCAGTGCGGAATTGTCTTAACAGCATCTCACAATCCGCCAGAATACAACGGTTATAAAGTATATTGGCAAGATGGGGGACAAATTGTTCCTCCGCAAGACAAAGAAATTGTAAATGTGATTGAAAGTTTAGGTTATGACAAAATAAAATTTAACGCAAACGAAAGTTTGATTCAGTACATTGATACAGAACTTGACAAAGCATTTATAAAATCGTCTATCGAAAACGCAAGTTTTAATACTCCGGCTGAAGCCAAAGACAATCTTCATATTGTTTTTACTTCATTGCACGGAACTTCTATAAAATCTATTCCAGACGTTTTATCTCAGGCTGGATACAAAAATGTACATATTGTTCCTGAGCAAGCTGTACCAGATGGAAATTTCCCAACAGTAAAATCTCCAAACCCAGAAGAACCAGAAGCTTTAACAATGGCTTTAGCTCTAGCAGATAAAACAAATTCTGACATTGTAGTAGGAACAGATCCTGATTGCGACCGTTTAGGAGTTGCTGTTCGTAACAATGACGGTAAAATGATTCTATTGAACGGAAACCAAACTATGGTTTTAATGACTTCTTTCTTATTGAAACAATGGAAAAAAGCAGGTAAACTTAACGGAAAACAATTCGTTGGTTCTACAATTGTTTCAACTCCAATGATGATGGAATTGGCAACGAGCTACGGTGTTGAGTGCAAAGTTGGATTGACAGGATTCAAATGGATTGCAAAAATGATCAAAGATTTTCCTGAACTAGAATTTATTGGAGGAGGTGAAGAAAGTTTCGGATTTATGGTTGGCGACGCTGTTAGAGATAAAGATGCTGTTGCCGCTACCTTATTAATTTGCGAAGTTGCTGCTCAAGCAAAAGCAGCAGGAAGTTCTGTTTATAAAGAACTTTTACAACTTTATGTTGAAAATGGTTTCTACAAAGAATTCTTAGTTTCTTTAACTAAAAAAGGAATGGAAGGTTTACAGGAAATCAACCAAATGATGGTCGATTTACGCGAAAATCCTTTGAAAGAAATTAACGGACAACGTGTAATTATGGTTGAGGATTATCAATCGTCTATTGCTTTAAACTTATTAGACGGTTCAGAATCAACAATGGATATCCCGAAATCGAATGTATTGATTTATTACACAGAAGACGGTTCTAAAATTTGTGCAAGACCAAGCGGAACTGAACCAAAAATCAAATTCTATATCAGCGTAAATGCAGAAATCGAATCGGTTTCTGATTTTGATGAAGCGGAAAGTTTCTTAGATCAGAAAATTCAAAACATTATTGCAGACATGCAGTTGAATTAAATAAACCTTTTTTGAAAGTATTGCCATTTGCAAATAGTCTTTAAAAACAAGGAGTCAAATATTAAAACTCTGATTTGCATTTCTTAGAAGATGCAAAATCAGAGTTTTTTTTTTATAAAAAAAACTAAAAAGAAATTGAAAACAATCCAATTGAATTAATTTTGTGGAGTAAAAATTCACTAGCCAAAACTCAAACAACCATAACCAAGCAAAAAAATAACATCCAAAAATAAATGAGTAATTTCAAAAAAATAGTTCCTTTTATATACCCGTATAAAAGATACGCATTCTTAAATATCTTTTTCAATATTTTATATGCGCTTTTCAGTACACTTTCATTCATTGCCTTAATACCAATGCTTCAAGTTTTATTTGACAAAACCAAAGAAAACTATGATAAACCATTATACACAGGAATTTTGGATATTAAAGAATATGGAGAAAATTACCTAAGCTACTACATTACAACTTCAAAAGGAACTCACGAAGCTGGATATGTGCTATCTATAATGGTTGCCATAATCATCTCCATCTTTTTATTAAAAAACTTAGCTGATTATTTAGCAATGTTTTTCATCAATTTCTTGAGAAACGGTGTTTTAAAAGACATGCGAAATGCTTTGTACAAAAAAACACTAGAACTTCCTTTGGCTTTTTATTCTGAAAAAAGAAAAGGAGATGTAATTTCCAGAATCTCTGCTGACGTAAATGAAGTCCAAAACTCCTTTTTAGCAATCTTAGAGCTCATCGTAAAAGAACCTTTAACGATTATCTTTACGATCATCGCTATGCTTGTCATAAGCGCTAAACTGACTTTGTTTGTTTTTATTTTTATTCCTGTTTCTGGATATATCATTTCGTTGATTGGAAAACAGCTTAAAAAGCAATCTACCAAAGCTCAAGAAGAACAAGGAAAATTTCTTTCTACTATCGAAGAAACAATTGGCGGACTGAAAGTTGTAAAAGGATACAATTCTGAAAACTACTTTAATAAAGTTTTTCAAAGCTCTACAGAACGCTTCTTTACATTATCAAATAGTATTGGAAACCGTCAGAACTTAGCTTCACCAGCAAGTGAATTTATGGGAATCACAGTTATTGCCATTTTACTTTGGTACGGTGGTCAGATGGTTTTGATTGATAAAACTTTAGAAGGCGCTGCATTTATTGCTTATATGGGATTGGCGTATAATATTCTAACTCCTGCAAAAGCAATCTCTAAAGCTTCTTACGGAGTAAAAAGAGGAAATGCCGCTGCAGAACGTGTTCTTGAAATCTTAGAACAAGAAAATACTATTGTTTCTAAAGAAAACGCAGTAGAAAAGACAACTTTTGATGATAATATCAATGTTCAAAATGTCAATTTCAAATATGAAGAAGAAACCGTTTTAAAAGACTTTTCTCTTCAAATTAAAAAAGGACAAACTGTTGCATTAGTTGGTCAATCTGGAAGTGGAAAAAGTACTATTGCCAATTTATTGACTCGTTTTTACGATGTAAACGACGGCTCTATTTCTATTGACGGAATCAACATTAAAGACATGAATCTGCAATCACTTAGAAGTTTAATGGGACTAGTTACGCAAGACAGTATTTTATTTAATGACACCATAAAAGCCAATATTTCTTTAGGCAAACTAGATGCAACTGACGACGAAATTATTGAAGCTCTTAAAATTGCTAATGCTTATGAGTTTGTAAAAGATCTTCCGCAAGGAATCTACACCAATATCGGAGATAGCGGAAATAAGCTTTCTGGAGGACAAAAACAGCGTTTATCTATTGCAAGAGCAGTATTGAAGAACCCACCGATTATGATTTTAGATGAAGCAACATCGGCATTGGATACAGAAAGCGAAAAATTTGTTCAGGTTGCGCTTGAAAACATGATGCAAAACAGAACTTCGATTGTAATTGCACACCGTCTTTCTACGATTCAAAAAGCAGATGTGATTGTGGTAATGCAAAAAGGAAAAATCGTTGAACAGGGAACTCACGAAGAACTGATTGCTCACAACGGAACTTACAATAAATTGGTTACCATGCAGTCTTTCGAATCGTAAGATTTTCACACAACCAAATAATCTAACACAGATTAAGGAAATATTAAAACTCAGTTTAATTTTCTTTAATCTGTGTTTATTTTTATAACTTTAGGATAGTTAACGATTGAAACTAAATTCTTTCAGAAAATGTATCTTAACAACCCCAACATAAAACTTCCTGACGATCCCGATACTATTGTTTGGAAATATCTAGACCTATCCAAATTTCTTGATTTATTGCTTTCGAAGAAACTTTTTATGTCGCGTTCAGACAAGTTTGAAGACCAATATGAAGGTACTTTTAGCGAACCGACTTATGAAGAAATTAAAAAACTTGCCGCAGATAATCCCGAATTTTTAAATTACTACAAAACGCATCGCGAAAAAGTAGCCATTAGCAGTTGGCATATTAACGAATATGAATCTTTTGCCATGTGGCAGATTTTTACCAAAAATAAAGAAGGTTTAGCTATTCAGTCTACTATTAGAAGACTTCAGAAAGCTGTGAGACCTGAAAACAATTTTGACCAGTACATTGGCGAAGTAAATTACATTGACTACAAAAAAGAATATATTCCGTTTGATGATTTATTCTTTCCGTTTTTATTCAAAAGAAAGAGTTTTCAATACGAAAGAGAAGTCCGTATTCTGAGTGACACTTCAAAAAGTGACATCAAATTAAACGACGGATTAAAGATCAACGTCGACATCAATCAATTAATTGAAAAAATATACATTCATCCAAAATCTGAAAACTGGTATAAAAAGCTGGTAATAGAATTGGTAGAACGTCTAGGTTTTGGTTTCGAAATTGAAAAATCAGACTTGGAAAGTGATATATTGATATGAAGTTGCTAAGATACTGAGACGCTAAGATTCTAAGTTTTTTCACCACAGATTAAAAGGATTAGAATGATTTTTTTTAGTTTCTGATTATGTTCTGTTGGAACATTTCATTGGTGCAAAATTATACCGTTACAGTTATTTTACGTTCCGTAGAAACGTCTGATTTCGATATATTTTTTCAACAATGCAACGCATCAAACGTTCCTATGGAATGACGATTCAATGTATAAAAATGGCAAACGCTGTCTTCATTAATGAAAACAATTTAAAAAAGAGAGGCTGTTTCAATAAGTTGAAACAGCCTCTCTTTTTTATAAAAATCTTTTTAATCCTTCTAATCTGTGGCGAAAAAACTTAGAATCTTAGCATCTCAGAACCTTAGCAGCTTAGATCGGTTTATAATTCTTCACTTCCCATTTTTTAGAAGATAAATCTATATAATTATAATGAAGAACATCATTTTTATCAAACTGTCCGTTTTGATTTGTATCTTCAATAGTTCTAAAATACAAACGGTTTTTAGATTCGATTAAGCTCCAATCTACCAGCTCTTGAAGGTCTGCTGAAACTTTCGTGAAATTTTCTCCGCTGATGTCACTTAAGTATAATGTTTTGATATCACTAGTGTCTATTTTACCATCTTTATTGGTATCTGAATCTGTTAGCGTATAAACCATTACATTATTATGCGTTCTGTCTGCAACCGTTTTCAAATAAGTTGCTGTTAAAATCAAAACTGGTTTATCAGACAAAGGTCTAATAGAATCTGAATCTACTTTTTGGAATTTCAAATTCTGAAGATATCCTGTAATTTCATATTCGCCTAAATTAGAAATCGTAAAACTTACATCGTTTACACTAGAAGAACCAAATCTAGCTTTAGATCCTCTTTCAAAAACTCTTAAATCTCCAACCGGATGAATTAAATAACTAGTTCCTTCCATTTGAATTGGCAAATCGGCGATTTCAATTTGAGTTGTATCGGCTTTAGTAACACTTACTTTATTTGAAGCACCATAACTTACTTTGGGTTTTTGAACTTCTTCTCGGCAACTGATTACTGTTCCGACAAGTATTAAGGCGATATATTTAAAATACTTTTTCATCTACAATGATTATATACGATTATCAAATATACTATTTTTGATTGTAATTTTTGTTTTTATTGAATTTTACTGAACAATTACGAAGCAGATTACAACCTCGCATTTATCTTAACGTTAAAAACCCTCGAAGTCATATAATTTGGAATCGCATATTGATTTTTTGAATACACATCACGAACCCAAGTATTTGTAATCGCATTTTGATTATTGAAAAGATTGAAAATTTCCAACCCGACAGCTAACTCTTTAAAGTTTTTAAGCCAGCCTTTTTTTGTGTTTTGTGTACTTGCGTCTACAAAAACTTTTGCAAAACCAATATCTGCTCTTCTGTAATCGTTTAATCGGTTTTGATACAAATACGGGTCAGTATATGCAGGCGCGCCTCCTGGCAATCCGGTATTATAAACTAAATTCAAATACACTTTTACACTTGGAATATTCGGCATATAGTCTTGAAACAGCATCGCAAATTTCAAACGCTGATCTGTCGGACGTGCAATGTAGCCTTTGTTTTCGTAATTTTCTTCGGTTTTCATATACCCAAAGCTTACCCAAGACTCTGTTCCTGGCACAAATTCTCCATTTAATCTAAAATCAAGACCTTGCGCATAAGCTTTTGCATTATTATTGGCAACGTAACGAATTCGAACATTATCAATCGAATATACATTTACATCAGTAAGCGATTTATAATAAAGTTCTGTCACCCATTTAAAAGGACGATTCCACATTTTAAAATTATAATCATTTCCTAAAACCACATGAATGGCTTCCTGAGCTTTCACATTCGGATTCACAACACCATTTAAATCTCGTAATTCTCTGTAAAACGGCGGCTGATGATACAATCCGCCCGAAATCCTGAAAACCATATCTCGATCCCAATCTGGTTTTATGGCAAATTGCGCACGCGGACTTACTACAAACTGTGTTTTTCCTTCTTCTAAAGCCCCTGCAACATTCCAGCCTTGAAAACGCGCTCCCAAATGATACCAGATCTGACTCGAACCAATTTCTGACTGCTTGTTCCATTGTGCATAACCCGAGAATCTATTAATGGTATTAAAATTGGTCGCTCGGATATTTTGATATGGTAGAAGCGGTCCTGTATAAGGCGTGTATGGCTGATTGTTTTTTGGAAGAACTACCAAAGGCGGATTAATAGAAAATCCTGCCGAATCAATAACTTCCCACTCTACTACTCGATCTCGAATAGATTCTCTAGTATATTTTAACCCAAATTCTAGCTGGCTTTCTTTCCAGTCTTTAATTCCTTTCAATTCAATATTTGCAATTAAAGCATCCAGATCGTTTCGGGCGTGGTTTAGTTGAGAACCTATTCCACGAGTAAAATCAACTGCGGATGTGTTTTCTGGATCTTCAGCATTTACATTTCCTAAACGATATTGTGCCAAAATATCAAAATGTTCTTGTTCTGTGGTATGAAATAACGAACCAATTAATTTTAGAGTAAGCGAAGGCGAAGCTTTATAAGTCGTTTTTAAAGCTCCGAAATATGTGTTATACTGATCTTTTTCTTGCCCTTCATAACAAACCGCAAGCGCCATTGGCTGATCTGCTGTTCCAAAATTTGTCTGACGAACCAAAGGCTCATACAAATATTTGTTCTGAGAAATATTTCCTAAAAAGCTCATTTGCCATTTTTCAGAAATATCATAATTTATATTCGTCTGAATATCTGCAAAAGTCGGTTTGTAATTCGTCTCTGTATCTTGACTATTTACTAAAAGGCTATTATTTCTGTAACGGACTCCAGTTACAGCAGACCATTTTTTATTTTTAGAAACTAAGTCGACCGCAGCACTTCCTCCTAAAAAACTTGCTTCAAAGGCAGCACCAAACTGAGTTGGCTTTCGATAGGCAATATCTAAAACAGAAGATAATTTATCTCCAAACTTCGCTTGAAATCCGCCAGCAGAAAATTCAACATTTTGAACCAAATCGGTATTGGTAAAACTTAAACCTTCCTGTTGTCCTGAACGAATTAAAAACGGACGATATACTTCTACTTCATTTACATAGACTAGATTTTCGTCGTAATTACCACCACGAACCATGTATTGTGTGCTTAATTCATTGTTGGAATTTACACCGGGAAGTGTTTTTAGAATATTTTCAATTCCGGCATTGGCACCTGGAATCTTCTTTATGGTTTCGGTATCTACCGATGTAATTCCCTGAACTCGCTTTCTATTTCCAGAAGAAACAAAAACTTCGCCCATTTGTTCTTCAGAATTACTCATAATAGGATTAAAAACAAAAACTTCATTTGTTTTTAAACTAACCGTTAAACTCATCATTTTTAAAGAAACGTGAGTAAAAATCAGAGAGACCTTTTTGTTTGACGGAATTTCAATTTCATAAAATCCATTTGCATCAGATTGCACAGAAGTTTCCTGCGAAGAAATATTTACGCCCCCAACAGGATGTTTTTCTGCATCTAGAATCAGCCCTTTCACGCGAGCATTTTGAGCTAAAGCAATACAGCTGAAAAATAAAAAAAGAAAAGCGAATGTAAACCTGTTGTAACTCAAAGATTTTGGGTTTTATTTTTGTTGACTTCTAAAAAAACGAGTTTCAAAGATAGTAGTATTTCCTACATTATCAACAACTTCAACTTTTAATACGTTTTCACCTTCTGCCAAATATTGATCATCAAAAGTATGAGTGATTCTTCTCGCTTTATTTTCGTATTCAAATAAAACCCAGCTTCCGTTTAAATATCCGTTATAAGATTTTATTCCGGATAAAGAATCACTTATCGTTAAATCAATTTTCTTTTGATCGCTAATCCATTTTCCTTCAATTGGTTTTGCAATTTTAACAACTGGCAGAATCGTATCGAGAACCAAACCGTAAGTGCCCAATGTTTTTGCTTTCGCAGTAAAAACATCACCTTTTCTGATTGTTCCATTATAACTTGTCCACTTTCCGATATAAAGTTTATCTCGTAAAGATTCTGGATAAGTATCATCTTTTATAGTAATTGTAAAATTAGAATGCGCAGGAACTGTATCATCATGAATAAAAATTTTGTTATTTCTCACATCAAAATTCATATTGAAGTCATCGTAAAAAGTGCCTGCAGGAAAGAAAACCGACATATTATCTTTCTCAAAATTGGCATCTCTATTATATTTTATAAAATACTTCCCGTTAACTGACTCTGACTCCACAAGAGGTGTTGCAGCATCAAACTCAATCGGAACTGTAACCGAATTTAAATTTCCAAAATAATCCGAAACTTCAATTTTGTAATTTGAAGTTAAATTAGGCTCTGCTTTTACAATACCTCGAAGTGAATCGGTTTTAATAATACTTAAAGCAAAAGGCGTTTTCATAAAAAGTTTCTGCACACGCTGTCCCGATTTTTTATAACGAGGATAATCAATCAAAGCATTGATGTAGCGCATTTCATCAAAAGAATAGGTATTAAATTGATAATTATAATTCTGATTTCCATTTAAGAAAGTCGAAACATTAAAAACTCCATTTCTATTATGTGAAACATCATCAGTATCAATAGCATTGATTCCGAAACCAATTTTACCGTTTGCTTTAACTTTTGAAGCCAAATAAGTTCCGTCTTTTTGAAGCGCCATATTAACAAATAAAGGTTGTTTAGACTGGTTCACCGTGGCATTATCCAAAGGATAAACGTATAAACTAGATATAGTTGGCTTTTTGGTATCTTTTAAATTTTGGTCAAAGCCAAAGAAAATCGGATTGATAACAAATTCGGTTTTAGTATCACGAATTTCAAAATGAAGATGCGGCCCTTCTGACGAACCCGTATTTCCTGAAAGTCCAATTATATCACCTTTTTTCACAGGAAGTTCGTCCGGTTTTGGAAACATTTCAATTTCATAGGCCTTTTCTTTGTAATGTGTTTTTTTTACATAATCTAAAATTGCCCCAGTTGGCGTTTGCAAATGCCCATAAACAGAAGTATATCCATTTGGATGTGTTATATAAATACATTTTCCGTTTCCAAAAGTCGAAATTTTAATTCGCGAAACATATCCATCTGCAATTGCATGTACCGTCAAACCTTCTCTTTGATTCGTTTTTAAATCAAAACCAGCATGAAAATGATTAGGCCGTAACTCCCCAAAATTACCAGAAAGTTGCATTGGAATATCTAATGGAGGACGGAAATAATCTTTAGGATATTGCGTTTGAGCAAACACAGAATTACAAATTAAAAGGGCAAGTACATATAATCTCATAAACAACATTTTTGCTAAGATAAGCAAAAATAAGCCAATAAAAGCAAGAAAAAAGCTTCAAAACTACAATTAATTGAATTACAATATATTTATCTAAATTAATGCAAAAAAATCGATAAAAAATTGCATTAATAAAAAGGAATATTAACTTTGTAGGATTAAGTAATGAATAGGATGTATAATGAGTGTAATTGCAGAAATAATTGATACTCTTGAATATAAAGTTGAAAAGCTTTTTGAGAAATCAAAAGCCTTTGAACAAAACAATCAAGTATTACGATTAGAACTAGCCAAAGCTGCGCAAATTATCCAGAAACAATCTGAGGAAATGGAAGCTTTGAAGAAGCAAAATGAAACACTTAAGATAGCCAATTCGTTGCTTGGCAGCGACAATAACAAGAGAGAGACAAAGCTTAAAATAAATTCATTAATTCGCGAAATTGATTACTGTATAGCACAACTATCAGATTAACAACATGGACGGAAAGCTTAGAATTAAAATATCAATTGCCGACCGCGTTTACCCACTTACGGTTGAACCGGCTCAGGAAGAAGGACTCAGAAGTGCTTCTAAAAAAATTGATGCTATGATCAAGCAGTTCGAAGAAAATTACGCGGTTCGTGACAAACAAGATGTTCTAGCTATGTGTGCATTACAATTTGCATCGCAGGTAGAACAAAAACAGATTGATAATGCAATCGATGGAGAAGAAACTATCGAAAGAATTAAAAGATTAAATACGCTTTTAGATCAATATCTCGAAAAATAAACGTTCTTTACAGAAACTAAGATACTGCCTACATTAGTTCACATTTGGTAAACTCAACACTAACAATTTAGAATGAGCAAATCGTCGCTACTATAGTATGCCCTCCTTTTGGCTGGGAAACTTGAACAGTGAGTTAGCTCAAAACTTGTCTTTACGAGTTTATACAAGCAATTAATGTAGGCTTTTTTTATATATAAACCCTAACAAACATGGACATCATAACGATCATTATTGGTATTGTAGGTATTGCGGCAGGATTTGCAATAGCTAAAATTATCGAGAAAAGTAATATTTCAAACCTAATTAAAAACGCTAAAAAAGAAGCAGCTTCTATCTTAAAAGACGCTAATTTAGAAGCAGAAAATATCAAAAAAGACAAAATTCTTCAAGCAAAAGAGCGTTTTATCGAACTAAAATCAGAACACGAACAAGTTATTTTAGCACGTGATAAAAAAGTTGCTGAAGTAGAAAAACGCGTGCGCGATAAAGAATCTCAAGTATCTAACGAACTTTCTAAAGCTAAAAAAGTAAACGAAGATTACGAAGCTAAAACAGCTGAATACAACAACAAAATTGAGGTTTTAGACAAAAAACAAGCTGAAGTTGATAAACTTCACAAAAGCCAATTACAGCAATTAGAGGTAATTTCTGGACTTTCTGCTGAAGAAGCAAAAGAACAATTGGTAGAAGGTTTAAAAGCTGAAGCGAAAACAAAAGCAATGTCTCATATTCAAGAAACTATTGAAGAGGCAAAACTTACTGCACAACAGGAAGCTAAAAAAATCATCATCAATACGATTCAAAGGGTTGGAACTGAAGAAGCGGTAGAAAACTGCGTTTCTGTTTTCAACATTGAATCTGACGATGTAAAAGGTAGAATTATCGGTCGTGAAGGCCGTAACATTAGAGCTCTTGAAGCTGCAACTGGAGTTGAAATCATTGTTGATGACACCCCAGAAGCTATTATCCTTTCTTGTTTTGATCCTGTTCGTAGAGAAATTGCTCGTTTGTCTTTACACAAATTAGTAACTGACGGACGTATTCACCCTGCAAGAATCGAAGAAGTTGTGGCTAAAACTGCAAAACAAATCGATGACGAAATTATCGAAGTTGGAAAACGTACTGTAATTGATTTAGGAATTCACGGTTTACACCCAGAATTAATTAAAGTTGTGGGTAGAATGAAATATCGTTCTTCTTACGGACAAAACTTATTACAGCACTCAAGAGAAGTTTCTAAACTTTGCGGTATCATGGCCGCAGAATTAGGACTGAACGTGAAATTGGCAAAAAGAGCTGGTTTATTACACGATATCGGAAAAGTACCAGATACAGAAAGTGATTTACCACACGCACTTTTAGGTATGCAATGGGCAGAGAAATACGGTGAAAAAGAAGAAGTATGCAACGCAATTGGAGCACACCATGATGAGATTGAAATGAAATCATTATTATCTCCAATTATCCAAGTTTGTGATGCTATTTCTGGAGCTAGACCAGGTGCTAGACGTCAGGTTCTTGATTCTTACATCCAGCGTTTGAAAGATCTTGAAGATGTAGCTTACGGATTCAGCGGTGTTAAAAATGCTTATGCAATCCAAGCTGGTAGAGAGCTTCGTGTAATTGTAGAAAGTGAAAAAGTTTCTGATGACAATGCTGCAAACTTATCTTTCGAGATTTCGCAAAAAATCCAAACAGAAATGACTTATCCTGGACAGGTCAAAGTTACAGTTATTAGGGAAACAAGAGCTGTAAACATTGCTAAATAATCTCAGGAAACATCAATAAAAAATAAAGGCTGTCAAAATTGACAGCCTTTATTTTTTATAATCTATTTACGTTTTACATATCATTAAAAACAATTTTAAAACTTGTTCCTACTCCTACTTCACTTTCTACTTCAACAGTTCCTTTCATCGCTTCAATTTGATTTCTTGTAATATACAATCCTATGCCTCGTGCCTCTTCATGTTTATGAAAGGTTTTGTACATTCCAAACAATAAATCTCCATAAACTTTCAAATCGATTCCCAGGCCATTATCTGTAATTTTAAGCGATTTATAACCTTCCGGTTCAATTGCGAAATCAAATGTTATTATCGGGTCACGATCTGGATGCGCATATTTAATTGCGTTTGTTGTAAAATTCAGCAAAACACTTTCCATATAAGCCGGATTAAAATTAATGGTTAAATACTTCGGAACATTATTTACAATTGTGACTTTACGCTGTTTATCATAACCTTTAATTGTCGAAATAGTTTTCTCAATATACTCACAAAGCTTTAATGGCACAACTGCTATATTAATATTACTCTGCGTTTTTACAATTTGAGTAAGATTTAAAATAGTTTCATTCAGATCGTTGGAAACAGCACGCAAATATTCAAGCATTTCTGTTACCGTCTGCTTATTAACATCAGCATCAATAAGATCTAAAATCGATTTTATATTTCCAGCCTGTGTGTTTAGGTTATGAGAAACAATATGCGAAAAATTCAATAAACGGCTATTTTGATCACTATACAATTTCATTGTTTTCATGAGCTCCAACTCTTTTTCTTTCTGAGCTGAAACATCTGTATGCGTTCCAATTACACGTAAAGGTTTTCCATTTTCGTCGCGTTTAATAACTTTTCCACGATCCAAAATCCATTTATAATTACCGCTAGAAGTCATTACACGATGGTAATTTTCGTAAAACGGAATTTTATTATCAAAATGCTCATGAATATCTGAATAATATTTTGGAAGATCGTCTGGATGCACAATTTTATCCCAACGCTCAGGATCATCAAAAATATCAGCTGATTCTAATTCTAAAATTTTAAGCGATAATGAAGAGTAAAAAACGCTATTGGTCACCATATCCCAATCCCAAATTCCAGCAGTAGAAGCATCGAGAGCAAATTGAAAACGTTCTTCAGAAATCCTAAGCTTTTCTTCTTTATCTTTTAATTCAGTAATATCTGAAACGTGACCATAAAAAATAACATTTCCATTTGCTGCAAATTCTGTTTTTGCAGAAACCTTAAACCAACGAATTCCTTTATTAGGAAGAGTTGCTCTAAACTCAATTTCCCAAGGTTTTATTTCTTTTCTAGCTTTGACTAAAGACTGAAAAAAAGGCTCACGATCTTGTGGTAAGATTCGATCGTAAACTATAAACTTGATATCATTATTAAAATCTGCTGCTGAAAGCTCAAATATTTCATCTGCTGATTTACTTACAAGAGGAAAGGTGTAATTGTTATCAGCATCAATAACAAACTGAAAAAGTAGGTCAGGCATTTCGGCCAACAACTTTTTGTAAAAATTATTTACCTCTAAGCAATCGTCATTTCCATATAAATCAAAAACCATACACTACTTTTTTATGTAAATAAGATATTCAGAACTTATTCGGAAAAGCAGAACAAACCACAAGGTTTTACTGCTTTTATTCTATTTCAAGATAAATTTTAACACAATATATAAATTTCCAAAATAAAAAACGCACAATACAGTAAAAAATTATTTTCTAGGATGAAAACTATGCATTACTTCTTTTAGAAAACGGCGATCTAAATGCACATAAATTTCTGTTGTTGTAATCGATTCATGCCCAAGCATTAACTGAATTGATCTTAAATCTGCACCATTTTCAAGTAAATGTGTCGCAAAAGAATGCCGTAATGTATGTGGACTTATACTTTTCTTGAGTCCCATTTTTTGCGCAAGATCTTTAATGATAGTAAAAACCATAGCACGAGTTAACTGATTTCCTCTACGATTTAAGAATAAAGTATCTTCAGCCCCTTTTTTGATATTAAGATTTGAACGAACCGCATTTCTATATATATCAATATATTTTTGAGTTAGCGAACCTATCGGAACAAATCTTTCTTTATTTCCTTTACCCGTAATTTTAATAAAACCTTCATCAAAAAAAAGATCTGAAATTTTAAGTGAGATTAATTCAGATACACGCAAACCGCAACCATATAGAGTTTCAAGCATTGCTCTATTTCGTTCGCCCTCATTAGTACTTAAATCGATTGTCTCAATCAGGCGATCAATTTCCTCGAGCGATAAAGTATCGGGCAATTTACGGCCCGTTTTGGGTGCTTCTATCAATTCTAAAGGATTGTCATTTCTATAATCTTCAAAAACCAGATAATTAAAGAAACTTTTTAGGCCAGAGATAATCCTAGCCTGCGACCTTGGATTTACCTCTTTAGCTACTGAATAAATAAACTGCTGTAATGTTTCATCAGAAATTTTTATTGGAGAAACATCGATCTGATTGGTTTCCAGAAAAAGACATAAACGCTCGATATCAAAGCCATAGTTTTCTATTGTATTTTTAGACAAACCCCTCTCAATCCTCAAGTATGACTGATAATCTTTTATATATCTGTTCCAATTCATATCTACAAAGTAAGTGATTTTTTGGCATAAAAAAACCTTCCAAATTTGAGGAAGGTTATAAGCTACATAAGAAATTTAAAACTTGTAATTAAATCCTAGATTTAAAGAAGAAACTGTATATTCATCTGCAATTCCTTTATAAGCCGCAAACAATTCAATCTTTTTTGTTTGATAACCAAACTTTGGCTGATATAAAACGCCTCGATCCAGATCTCCATAAACATTAATAGCAAATCCTAAATCTGCACCAAGAAACCAATTCTCTGACAATGAATATTGCGCTGTTCCCGCTACTGGCACAAAATTCTGATTTGTAGTTCTTTGCATTCTTCCAAATTGCCCTATATATGTTTTACTCGTATACATTGTGTAGCCACTTGTTACTCCCGCGCTAAATTTATCGTTAATACTCCAAAGATAAGCGACATCGATGCCTAAATTCATATCGAATAAATCATAAGATTTACCAATTGGAAGACCAACGTGAGCTCCTACTTTAAAATGGTTGTCTTGAGCATTCACAAATGCAAATACCATACATGCAAACAAAGATAAAAGAATTCTTTTCATTTTTATTCTGGATTAAATTTGTCGCGAAAATATAAAAATATACTTACATAGAATAGTCTTTATTTTGTGACAAAAATCTATAAATAAAAAGCCTTTCACAATGGAAAGGCTTTTTGGAAATATTTATAAAAATGGATTTATAAATTAGAACTTATATCCTAAAGAAATCTGGAAATTACCATTTTTAGCACTGTCATAATAGTCATCTGAATTATCAACATCCTTGTCAGAAATAGGAGACAAACCAATAGTATAACGAAGACCTACAAAGAAATTTTCAGTAAAATCATAACCAGCTCCTAAATTAAACCCTAAATCTGTTGATCTTGTATAATCTTTAAAGTCTTCTCCATCTGCTTTAGCAGATAGTAAAATACCAAGTTGTGGACCAGCTTCTACACTAAATTTCTTGTCAACAATGTAATATTTTGCTAATACTGGAATGTTTAAATAATTCAATTTTAAGTCTCCATCAGTTCCAAAAGGTCCATCAAATTTAGCTCCTTGAGCAGAGAATAAAAGCTCTGGCTGAATAAAAAACTTTTCAACAACATGGATTTCGGCTAAACCACCTACATGAAATCCTACTAATGATTTAGTATTATCTACGTCTCCTCCAACAATACTTGAAATATTAAGACCTCCTTTTACTCCAAATCTTGTTGACTGTGCATTTGTAAATGCAAAAGCCATAATTGCAATGGCAGATAAAATAATTTTTTTCATTCTAATTTGTTTTGGGTTAAATTAATGAGTCAAATATAAAAATATTCTTCATAAATGTATATTAGGAATTTAACAAATAAAATAGTAACTAACGTACTCATTGTTAAAAAAACATGAATTAGCTGAAAATTTAAAATTAAGTAAAAAACAAAAGTCTTTCCATATCTGGAAAGACTCTCAAAAAAACACCATTAACTAAATATTTTAGAAGTGTAATGCGAAACCGATATTTAATTGGAAAACACTCTTATAATAATCATCATTTAATGAGATATTATAACGCACTCCTGGTTCAACAGAAACATTTTTTCCAATAAACCATGCATAACCTCCTTGTAAACCTAAATAAGAAGGATTTTCATCAGCCCCTTTGTAACTTACACCATTATAAGAAGCTTCAACAGGAAATTTATTAGCAATGTAATATTTTGCTCCGATTTTGTAAGCAAAAGTACTGTCGTCATGTCCCGAATCTCCATAACCTAAACCAACTTTTACTGCTAGATCATCAGCTACAAAATATCCTCCTTCTGCACCAATGTTCCATTGAGTTTCACCATCAGATGATGCTAAACCAAAACTAGTACTTCCAACACCAGCACCAAAACCAGTATTCGCCTCAATTAACCACTTTCCTTTTGCTGTTTGTTCCTGAGCATTTGCCCATCCGAAAGTCAATACTGCAATAGCAGCTAAAACAATTTTTTTCATAATTTTTAAAATATTATTTGATTAATATTTAACAAAACCAAGATTAGACTTACAAAAAATACTCCGCAATAAGTTTAAAAAGCATTAAAATAAGGCAAAAACAAACTCGACAAAGAGCAATTGAAAATCAAATATTTAAAAGAAAAAAAGGCATTTTCGAAACAACAAAAAGCAATTTGAGTGGGAATTTTAGTAATTATTTAATCCAAATTATAATGCAATAAAATCCTAAATATGTAGTTTTGAACTTTAAATAACATTTTAAAATACCAATTTTTAAAAACCTTTTTATGAAGAAAATACTTTTAGCGGCTGTAATGTTCATTGCAACATCAGCGGCAGTAAACGCACAATTTGTACAAATCGGTGTTAAAGCAGGGGTTAACTTTGCTAACCAAACAGGTGGTTCTGACTTTGATGGAATTTCTGTTGACAAAGAAGGTATCACAAGTTACCACGCAGGTCTTGTAGCAGAAGTTAAATTATTAGAAAAATTCTCAATTCAGCCAGAGCTTTTATATTCTACTCAAGGAGCTACTTATAAAAATGCAATTTCAGAATTTAAAAATGAAATGGGATATATTGCTATTCCTGTAATGGCAAAAATCTATATGACTAAATCTTTAAGCTTAGAACTTGGTCCACAGGCATCATTCCTTGTTAGCAATAAAAAAGAATTTGATGTGGCAGATCCAAAAACATTTGACTTTTCTCTAAATGCTGGTTTAGGATTAAAAGTTGTTAGAGGTCTTTTTGTTCAAGCTCGCTACGGAATAGGTTTGACAGAAATTTCAGAACATGCTGATTTTAAAAACTCTGTATTCCAACTTTCAGCTGGATACATGTTCTAAAAGAATATCACATACTTTTACAAAAACCGCTCTATTTATTAGTGCGGTTTTTTTATTTTTACACTTATGTGTGAAATGCCATTTGTGAAATATAAAATGCATTTACATTCCTTAATTAAAACGAAATTACTTTTATGAAAATCTGCATTATCAACGGACCAAACTTGAATCTTTTAGGAAAACGTGAACCTGAAGTTTATGGAAGCCAAACTTTTGAAGATTATTTTGAAACGTTGAAACAAAAATTTCCAAATATTGAACTTTCTTATTATCAAAGTAATATTGAAGGCGAACTGATTGGCAAAATTCAGGAAGTTGGTTTTTCATTTGATGGAATTATTCTGAATGCTGGCGCTTATACGCACACTTCTATAGGTTTGGGTGACGCCATGAAAGCGGTTACTACGCCTGTAATTGAGGTTCATATTTCAAATACTTATGCGCGCGAAAGCTTTAGACATCAATCATATTTATCTGGAAATGCAAAAGGTGTTATTTTAGGCTTTGGACTAAAAAGTTACGAATTGGCTATTCAATCCTTTTTATAGCATAATGTCATTCTGAGTGAAGACTTTAAGTTCACTCAGAATGATAATACTTCTCATTCAATTTAACAAATTATTAATAAGCTCAGATTTAACTTATTATATTTTTGTAAGACAACCAAAACCTGTATGAGAAACTATACTTTACTTGCCTTTTTATTTTTTTCGCTTTCTAATTTTGGTCAAATCAGAGGTACTGTAACAGACGACAAAGGAAATCCGCTTCCTTTTGTATCTGTTTTTGAAGAAAACACGTATGCTGGAACCACGACAAATGAACAGGGAAAATATCAGCTGAATGTAAAAGAAATTGGAGGAAACATCATCACTTTCCAATATTTAGGTTATAAAACGAAAAAAATAACGGTTCTTGCTGCAACAAGAATGGTCAATGTCGATGTTAGCCTTCAGGAAGAAAGTTTTGCATTAAACGAAGTGATTATTGACCCTAAAAATAATCCTGCTAATGCTATTATAAAAAGTGCAATAGCACATAAAAAAGAAAACTCAGATAAAACCGGTAGATATACAGCCGATTTTTATTCGAAAGGAATGTTTAAAGTTAAAGATCTTCCTAAAAAAATCTTGGGTAAAAAAGTAGATTTGGGCGAAGATATGGCATCTAATCTAGATTCTACAGGAACGGGAATTTTGTACTTATCTGAAACTATTTCTAAAGTTACTTTTGAAAAACCAGATAAACTAAAAGAGAAAATCATTGCTTCAAAAATTTCTGGAAACAACCGTGGTTATAGCTATAACACGGCCGCCCTATCGACTTATGATTTTTATGATAACACTTTAGATTTTGATGTAAAACTCATCTCTCCTATTGCCGACAATGCTTTCAATTATTACAAATACAAATTGGAAAGCACTTTTTATGATGATAATAATCAGCAGATAAACAAAATCAAGGTTATTCCTAAACGAGATAAAGAACCCGTTTTTGAAGGTTACATTTATATTGTAGATGATAGTTTTGCGATTTATGCCATTGATTTAGATATTAAAGGGTATAGAATGAAAAATGAGTTCACAGAAATCATGACTTTAAAACAGAGTTTTAGCTACAATACCAAAAATAAAATTTGGTCTAAGAATGCTCAGACGCTTTCTTTTAATGCAGGAATTTTTGGCGTGAAGTTTTCTGGAAATTTCAACTATGTTTATTCTAACTATGAATTTCCAGCATCATTTGAAAAGAAAACTTTCGGAAATGAAATTGTTGCTTTTGAACTAAATGCCAACAAAAAAGATGATGCTTTCTGGAATGAAATTCGTCCAATTCCTTTAACGATTGAAGAAAGTTCAGATTATGCCAAGAAAGATAGCCTTCAGACTATTCGAAAATCAAAAAAATACGCCGATTCTATTGACGCCAAAAACAACAAGTTTAAGATTTGGGATATTTTAATGGGCTATGATTATAAAAACACTTTTAAGAAATATTCTTTTGATTATAAAGGTCTGTTGAAAATTGCTTCTTTGAGTTTTAATACCGTTCAGGGTTTTAATCTAGATTCTGGTTTTTCTTTTAGAAAATGGGATGAAGAAAAAGGAACAAACACTTCAATAAGCACCACTTTTAACTATGGCTTTTCTGATGAACGTTTTCGTGCTATTGGTGAATTTAGCCATCGTTTCAACACTATTAATTATGCCACAATATGGGGTTCGGGAGGTGTAAAAACAACTCAATTTAATAGTGCTGAACCAATTAGCAAGTTTGTCAACTCTATCAGTTCCTTATTTTTTAAAGATAACTACATGAAGCTATACAACTTGGAATTTGCAGAAATCAATTACGGACAAGATATTGCAAATGGAATAAATCTTACTGGAAAAATTGGCTACGAACAGCGCAAACCGCTTTTCAATACAACTGATTATTCTTTCTTCAAAAAAGATGATGTTTATTCTTCTAATAATCCTTTGGCCCCTGATGATTTT
The DNA here is from genome assembly GCF_016735615.1 of Flavobacterium tagetis. GTDB lineage: Bacteria > Bacteroidota > Bacteroidia > Flavobacteriales > Flavobacteriaceae > Flavobacterium > Flavobacterium tagetis. The sequence continues at coordinate 337,622 of NZ_JAERSF010000004.1, read as the reverse complement.
ACAACTCCAGCTTTCAATCAGCATCATTTATTTAAAGCTCTTGTAACAACAAGAATCAACTTTGGCAATAAATATATTTCTAGACCTGACGGAAGATTTAATTTTAAAAACGATAAATATCCTACGGTGTATTTGGCTTTTGAAAAAGCTTTCGCGGCAAGCGAAAAAAAATATGAGTATGAAAGAATTGGCGCTTCGGTTCAATATGATTTATCGCTTGGAAATAAAGGTCTTTTAGGAACCAATTTTAGAGGCGGAAAATTCTTTAATGCCGAAAATATTTCGTTTATAGATTACAGGCATTTTAACGGAAACCAAACTCATATTGGAACAAGTGATCGCTATTTGAATGTTTTTAATATGATGCCTTATTATTCTAACAGCACAAACGATAGTTATTTTGAAATGCATACCGAATACAATGACACTGGTTTTATCATGAATAAAATTCCGCTGTTAAATCTTTTGAAATCAACTATGAATGTTGGTTTTCACGCTTTAGCAATTCCCGACCGAAAACCATATTCTGAATTTACTATTGGTTTAGATAATCTAGGTTTTGGAAAATTCAAATTATTCCGAATCGATTATGTGCATTCTTATCAAGGCGGTATTCAGCAAAATGGTGTTGTTTTTGGATTGAAAATCTTAAATGCATTGGATTAAAGATGCTAAGGTTCTGAGATACTGAGTTTTCTTTAAGCACTTAATACTAATTCTTGTCAAGCTGGGCGAAATCGAAACTCGTGCGAAGATTTTCAAACTTCAAAAAGAAAAAATCTGCTTAATTTATAATCTGGTTTCAAGTAGATTGTAAATTAAGCAGATTTTTAAATTAATCTTTGTCAAATTTTGAAACTTCGACAAGGAAAAAGACTTAGAATCTTAGTATCTCAGAACCTTAGAACCTCTTTCAGTGATAATCATCTGGCTCTATATGTATCAAAACATTTCCTAATTGCGGAATTTGTTCTTTTAAAGTATCTTGAAGTTTATGAGACAAATCATGTCCTTCTTTTACTGAAATTTTTGCCGAAACTATAGCATGTAGATCTACATGATAACGCATTCCTGCTTTACGAATAAAACATTTTTCCGTTCCAAGAATACCTGGAACTGTCAAAGCAACAACACGAATTTCTTCTACTAAATCATCATTTAAATTTTCATCCATGATTTCGCCAAGCGCAGGTCTGAAAATTTTATAACTATTATAGAGAATAAAAAAAGCGGCAAAAAGTGCTGCCCAATCATCTGCAGACTCGTAGCCTTTTCCCATAATCAAAGCAATGGAAATTCCGATAAAAGCAGCTACAGAAGTTATAGCATCGCTTCTATGATGCCAAGCATCAGCTGCTAGAGAAGTACTATTGGTTTGTTTGCTTCGTTTCATTACCAAGCGAAAAGAATATTCTTTCCAGATAATAATTGCACCTAAAACATACAAAGTCCAAGATTTAGGTAAATCGTGTGAAGTGCCAATATTGGCGATACTTTCGTAACCAATAATAGTTGCCGAAGTAATCAAAAAACCTACAACCAAAAACGTAATTAAAGGTTCTGCACGGCCATGGCCATACGGGTGATTTTCGTCAGCTGGTTTATTCGAATATTTAATTCCAAACAATACCAAAAATGACGCAAATATATCTGTCGTTGATTCAATTGCGTCAGCAATCAAGGCATAAGAATTGCCAAAAAAACCTGCAAGACCTTTTATAAGGGCCAAGCAGGTGTTTCCGGCTATACTAAAGTATGTAGCTTTTATAGCTTTTTGTTCGTTTGTCATTTAGACTATTTTTTTTCGCCACGAATTCACGAATTATTTTTTATAATCTTTGAAAATAAAAATTCGTGAATTGCTTCGCCAGTTCGCTTTCGCTCGTGTCGTGGCTAACTTTTATTTACGCTCTCACGATTTTTGCGCCGATTGCTCTCAAACGCTCGTCGATACGTTCGTATCCACGGTCGATTTGCTCGATATTCTGGATCGTGCTGGTTCCTTTTGCAGAAAGCGCGGCAATCAATAATGAGATTCCTGCACGAATATCAGGAGAAGACATTGTAGTTGCTTTCAATTGAGATTCGAAATTATGTCCCATAACCACAGCTCTGTGCGGATCACATAACATAATTTTTGCTCCCATATCGATTAGTTTATCTACGAAGAACAAACGGCTTTCGAACATTTTTTGGTGAATTAAAACATCACCTTTAGCTTGGGTTGCTACAACTAAAACGATACTTAGCAAGTCAGGTGTAAATCCTGGCCATGGCGCATCGGCAATAGTCAAGATAGAACCGTCAATATCAGTTTTTACTTCATATCCATCTTTATGAGCAGGAATATAAATATCATCATTACGTTTTTCAACTGTAATTCCAAGTTTTCTAAACGTATTTGGAATCAAACCTAAGTTTTCCCAGCTTACGTTTTTGATTGTGATTTCGCTTTTTGTCATAGCCGCAAGACCAATCCAAGAACCAATTTCAATCATATCTGGAAGAATTCTGTGCTCGCAACCTCCAAGGCTTTCAACACCTTCGATAGTCAATAAGTTAGAACCAACTCCTGTAATCTTAGCTCCCATAGAGTTAAGCATTTTACACAACTGCTGTAAGTATGGCTCACAAGCAGCGTTATAAACTGTAGTTGTTCCTTTTGCTAAAACGGCAGCCATTACAATGTTTGCGGTTCCAGTTACAGAAGCTTCATCAAGAAGCATGTCTGTTCCTTTAAGACCTTCTTCAGGAGTTTCCACTCCGTAAAAGTGATCTTCTCTATTGTATCTAAATTTTGCTCCAAGGTTAATAAAACCTTCAAAGTGTGTATCTAATCTACGGCGACCAATTTTATCTCCTCCTGGTTTTGGAATATATCCTTTCCCAAAACGAGCCAAAAGCGGACCAACAATCATAATAGAACCACGAAGCGCTCCACCTTCTTTTTTGAAAGCTTCAGTTTCTAGATATCCAACATTAACTTCATCTGCTTGAAAAGTAATCGAACCTGGTTCGTTGCGTTGAATTTTAACACCTAAATTCCCCAACAAAGTGATTAATTTATTGATGTCTATAATATCAGGAATGTTATTAATTTTCACTTTCTCTCCTGTTAGAAGCACGGCACATAAAATTTGTAATGCCTCATTCTTTGCTCCTTGTGGAGTGATTTCTCCTTTTAAAGGAGTTCCTCCTTCGATTTTAAAAATTCCCATAGATCTTGTTTAGGTTCTAAGGTTCTGAGATTCTAAGGTTCTGAGCTAAAATCTTAGCATCTTAATAACTTAGCATCTTAGCCCCTTTTTTATTTCTGATTATTGTTTTTTTGAAATGTCTTTTTTTGACCGCCTTTGTTGTTGTTATTTTTGTTGTTCTGAATTTTTGGTTGAGCACCAGAAGCTGTTTTATTAGACATGCGTTTGTTTGTACGCATTAAGTCTGTTGTATTTAAAAGCTCTTCTGTACTGTGTAATAAATTGATTTTACCTCCAGATAATTCATACAAATGTTCAAAAATAACATCGTCTTTTACAGTGTCTTTGTTCCAGCTTAAGAAAGATTTTTTCATGTGGTTGGCAATTACCATTACCAATGCATTTTTCATTTCGCCTTCTTCCCATTTATTGGCAACATCAATCATATATTTGATGTTGTTACCATAAAATCTATACTTTGGAAAGTTCTGCGGATACTGCAAAGCATCCGGTTTTAGCTCCAAAACTTCTCTTGACGGAATTGGGTACGGAGATTCAACATTCAGTTTAAAATCAGACATAATAAAAAGCTGATCCCAAAGTTTATGCTGAAAATCTGGTACGTCACGCAAATGCGGATTCAGACTTCCCATAACCTGAATGATGTATTTTGCGGCTTTATTACGCGTTTCATCATCTTCGATTGCAGTTGCCTGATCAATCAATTTTTGTAAATGACGGCCATATTCTGGGATAATCAAACGTTGTCTTTCAGAATTGTATTCTAAATTATAAACAACGTCGCTAGCGGCTTCTCTTTTATATTTTTCGATCATAAGTTTATAATGAAACTATACCTTCTATTGTAGAAACTTCTTTGTATTTACTGATTACATCATCTGAGCTGTGCATAGTAACATCTACAGAAACGCTGGTAAATTTACCAGTTTTCGATTTTGTTGTTTTAATCACCGCTCCCATTCTATCGAAAGCTTTTTCAACACGCTCTACATTATCTGCTACAGAAGGCACAATAAATTTGTACAAGTATTCTGCTGGCCAAGTGTTTGCGTTATCAAGCTCCACTTTTAATCTTTCGTAAAATTCGGCTGTATTTTTTTCTTTATCGTTCTCCATTCGTAATTAAAAATAAACGCAAATATACGTTTTTGATTTCAGATTTATGATTTTAGATTTTAGATTTTTTGACTCTAAAAATGAGGCTGTTTTTTTGCCACAAATTACACTAATTAACACAAATTATTAAATCCTAAAATTCAATTTCCCTAATTTTAATTAACTTGGCAAATCAAAAATAATAATTAGCTAAAATTCGTGAAATTGCTTCGCCTGTTCGCTATCGCTCGAGTCGTGGCAGAAAAACTTTGCGACTTTGCGTCTTTGCGAGATTAAAACACATTACAATGAAAAAAATCCTTTTATTTTTTATCGTCCTTATATTCAACAATATTGAAGCACAAGAAATCAAAACCTTAGCTTATTTCCAAAATGACACTTTAAAACTAGATTTAGATTTGTATCTGCCAAAGAAAAAAGCAGGAGAAAAAATCCCGTTAATTATGTTTGCTTTTGGCGGAGGTTTTTCTGGTGGAGAACGCACAAGTGAAAAAGATTTCGGAAAATTTATGTCGCAAAATGGTTATGCCGTTGCAAGCATTTCATATAGTTTATACATGAAAGGAAAAGATTTTGGATGTAAAGGAACTTTGAGCGAAAAAATAAAAGCTATCCAAATTGGCGTGAGCGATATGTGGCAAGCAACTGCTTTCATGATTGAGAATGCCGACAAATACAATCTCGATACTTCAAAAATCTTTATTTCAGGAATTAGTGCTGGTGCCGAAATTGGTTTCCACGCATCGTTTTGGGATTATAAATTAATGAATTTATATAAAAGCAATCTGCCTGAAAACTTTAAATACAAAGGCTTCATCGGAGGTTCGGGAGCGATTCAGGATATCAATTTGATTACGAAAGAAAAAGCAATTCCGATGTTATTGGCTCATGGAAATAATGATGATACAGTTCCTTATGCAGCGGGTTCGCACCGTTCTTGCCCAACAAATGCTTCTGGCTGGCTGATTCTTTTTGGCTCTTATGCGGTTTACAATCAAATGAATGACTTGCATAAAGACATAGAACTGATTACTTTCTGCGGTGGCGGACATGAATTCTCTGGTTATCTTTTTCATGAAGGACAGCAATATGTTTTAGATTTTGTGAATGATGTTCTGAAGGGGAAAAAATTCCAATCACATTTGATTATGCCTTCTAAAAATGGGAAAAGTTCTGGGAAGTATTCATTTTGCGAATAGTTTATTTGGCTAAAGCCGAGATTTAAAAAAATCATTTAACCCGTTGGTTAAAACCAACGGCAATTCAAATAAAAACTGCTCCAGCAGAGCAAAATATTTATAGCAAAATAATTTCCCGCATATCAAAAGCTCCAGCGGAGCGACATATAAATTATCCAAATTGTGTCGCTCCGCTGGAGCTTTTGATTTATAATGTATAATTTTTCTATAAATATATTGTCCCGCTGGGACTTTCTTCTTTAAAACAATTCCAAAAACAAAACCATCTCTCCTTTTTAGCCCTGATGGAAGCGGAAATCCTTTTGCTTTTTCCTTTAAAAAGCAAAAGATTGCAACGGACAGCAGGAACCCATGACTATAAAAAATGCCAAATCTTTCGCTTCAAGTAAATATTCTTTTTAATTATAAATAAGTTTAGGTAAATTTGCCCTTTATTTTTAGAATAGTGCAAAAAGAAATTATAGTCCTGCTTGGCGGACCTGGTACTGGAAAATCAACACTTATTAACGAATTGGTAGCTCGTGGCTTTTGCTGCTATCCTGAAATTTCAAGACAGGTTACCATGAAAGCGCAACAACAAGGTATTGAACAGTTGTTTTTAGAACAGCCACTTTTGTTTAGCGAAATGTTATTGGAAGGTCGTATTGAACAATACAAAAATGCTCTTGAAGAACCTGACAATGTGGTTTTTATTGACCGAGGAATTCCAGATGTGGTAGCTTATATGGATTACATTGGCGACGATTATCCGGAAAGTTTCATTAAAGCATGCGAAGATTATAAATATTCTAAAACTTTTATTTTACCGCCTTGGGAAGAAATTTACCAAAGTGATTCTGAACGTTATGAAAATTTTGATCAGGCTGTAAAAATCCAAGAGCACCTTGTTGAAACTTACAAAAAATATGGTTACGAACTTATTGAAGTTCCTAAAGATACAGTTGAAAACAGAATTCTTTATATCTTAGACAAAATTTAGCGGTATGGTTTAAAGTTGCAAAACTAGAAACTGTTTTCTAAATTTTTAACTTTAAAACCAAGGCAATGCTCGGAGCGCAGGATATTCTTCTAAAATACTGGAAACACGACAGTTTTAGACCGTTGCAAAAAGAAATTATTGATTCTGTTCTTGAAGGACAGGATACTTTTGCCGTACTTCCTACGGGCGGCGGAAAATCAATTTGTTTTCAGGTTCCCGCCATGATGCAGGAAGGAATCTGTCTTGTTATTTCTCCTTTGATTGCTTTAATGAAAGATCAGGTTGCCAATCTCCAGAAAAGGGACATTAAAGCGATTGCTCTTACTGGCGGAATTCATACCGAAGAACTGATTGATCTTTTAGACAATTGCCAATACGGAAATTATAAATTTCTTTACTTATCTCCAGAACGCCTACAATCTGATTGGATTCTGGAGCGTATTAAAAATTTACCTATCAATTTAATTGCTATTGACGAAGCGCATTGCGTCTCGCAATGGGGCCATGATTTTAGACCTGCATATCTTAAAATTTCGGAACTGAAAAAGCTCTTCCCTAAAATTCCGTTTTTAGCTCTGACCGCTACAGCAACTCCAAGAGTTATTCAAGATATTAGAACGCAGTTAGAATTAAAAAATCCAAGGCATTTTCAGCAATCGTTTGAGCGAAAAAATATCGCTTATATGGTTTTTGAAGTCGAAGATAAATTATATCGTACTGAACAGATTCTGAAAAAGAATCCGCAGCCTTCCATTATATATGTACGAAATCGCAAAGCATGTCTGAATATGTCTTCGCAATTGCAATCTTTAGGTTTTACATCAACGTATTATCACGGCGGACTTTCGTCTAAAGAAAAAGACAAAAACATGCAATTATGGATGTCACAGCAAGCGCAAGTTATTGTGGCAACAAATGCTTTTGGAATGGGAATTGACAAAGACAATGTTAAAACCGTTATTCACACACAGCTTCCAGAAAACATAGAAAACTATTATCAAGAGTCTGGCAGGGCGGGACGAAATGGCGAGAAAGCTTTTTCGGTATTGCTTTACAATAATTCGGACATGATCCAGACCGAACAGCAGTTTATAAACATTCTTCCCGACAAGAAGTTTTTAAAAACAATGTACATCAAACTCTGTAATTATTTTCAGATTGCATATGGCGAAGGTTTAGATGAATCTTTTTCATTTAAATTGAATCATTTTTGCAATAAATACGACTTCCCTACTCTCAAAACCTATAATTCTTTACAATTTTTAAATCAGCAGGGAATTATTACGATGTCTCAAGAATTCTCAGAAAAAATTAGCGCACAATTTTTAATAGAATCTAAGGAAGTCATTCGATATATGAGTTTGAATCCAAATGATGAAGAGATTATCCTGACTATTTTGAGAACTTATCCTGGAATTTATGACGTAAAATCCAATCTGAATCTTGGTTTAATTGCTAAAAAATCACATCACACCGAAGAACAGGTTACCGCTCTTTTAGAAAAATTAAAAGAAAAGGAAATTATAGAATACAAGTCTAAAAACAACGATGCTACTATATTATTTAATGAAATCCGCGAGGATGATCTTACTATAAATAGAGTTTCGAAATATTTAGAGAAACAAAACGAGGTTAAAAAAGAACAGCTTTTGTCGGTTCTTCATTATATAAAGGATAACAAAACCTGTAAAAATAGATTGGTTCTGGATTATTTTGGAGAAGAAACCAAAGAAAATTGCGGTATTTGTTCTTATTGCATTACACTAAAAGGAAAAATTACTGAAGCCGATTCGATTGCAGATAAGATTTTGTCTTTGCTTAGAACGGCTTCTCTGACTTCGAGAGAAATTGAAAACCAGATCAAAATGGACACAAAAGATATTTTATCGGTTCTTCAGGAATTGCTCGAAAACAACCATATCATCATACAAGCGAATAATAAATACACTTTAAAATCATAATGGAGAAATTGAGAATTATATTTATGGGAACGCCAGAATTTGCCGTTGGCATTTTGGATACCATTATTAAAAATAACTATGAAGTTGTCGGCGTAATTACTGCTGCAGATAAGCCTGCAGGACGCGGACAAAAAATAAAATATTCGGCTGTAAAAGAATATGCCCTTGCTAACAATCTTACTTTATTGCAGCCAACCAACTTAAAAGACGAAAATTTCTTAGCAGAATTAAAAGCTTTAAATGCTAATCTTCAAATCGTGGTTGCTTTTAGAATGTTGCCAAAAGTAGTTTGGGAAATGCCAAGCTTAGGAACTTTTAACCTACATGCTTCATTACTTCCAAACTATCGTGGTGCCGCTCCTATTAACTGGGCCATTATTAATGGAGAAACTAAAACTGGTGTTACCACATTCTTTATTGATGATAAAATTGATACTGGCGCCATGATTTTAAATTCTGAAATTGCAATTGAGCCAACAGAAACTGCTGGACAATTACATGACAGATTAATGCATTTAGGAAGCGCAACTGTTATTGATACTTTAAAGGTTATTGAAAAAGGAAATGTAACAACAACTATTCAGGAAGATAACGATGATATTAAAACGGCTTATAAATTAAATAAAGAAAACTGCAAAATTGATTGGACAAAATCTGGAGCAGAAATCAATAATCTGATTCGCGGTTTAAGTCCATATCCTGCTTCTTGGTGTTACTTGAAAGACCAAAATGAAGAATTGAACATCAAAATTTATGAGGCAAAACTTGTCTCAGAATCACATTCTTATGAGATTGGAAAGTTAATTAGCAGTAAAAAAGAAATCAAGATTGCAATAAAAGACGGCTTTATTCAGTTATTAAGTCTACAATTTCCAGGAAAAAAGAGAATGCTTGCTTCAGAATTATTAAATGGAGTGAGTTTTTCTGAAGCTGCAAAAGTGTATTAAGGTCAGTAAAACAGGGGTTTGTACCTGTTTTTCATCGATAAACAACACTCTTTATGAACAAAAAAAGCAAGTTATTAACAATTTTTGCTAAAAATAAAGAAAACACTTGCACGCAACGGATTTCCTACTAAATTTGTGTATTAACAATTTTTTTTAACCAACAATTAATAACTAATTATTATGAACAAATCAGAATTAATCGATGCTATCGCTGCTGATGCAGGAATCACAAAAGCTGCGGCGAAATTAGCTTTAGAGTCTTTTTTAGGTAATGTAGGAACTACTTTGAAAAAAGGAGGAAGAGTTTCATTAGTAGGTTTCGGATCATGGTCAGTATCTTCAAGAGCTGCTAGAGACGGTAGAAACCCTCAAACAGGAAAAACTATCAAAATCGCAGCTAAAAACGTTGTAAAATTTAAAGCTGGTGCTGAATTAGAAGGTGCAGTGAACTAAGTAAGAAAGTTCTCTAAACTTATAATATAATTAAAACCTTCCTTCTGGAAGGTTTTTTTATGCGGTTTAACGATTTTTTTTGTGATTTTAATTTTTTTATGACTAAATTTAATAAAAATTGTAACCGTATGATTTCAGAAAAATTAAAAAAAGGACACCTGCTTATTGCCGAGCCTTCAATAATTGGAGATTTATCTTTTAACAGATCGGTAATTTTATTAGCAGACCATAACAAGGAAGGATCAATTGGTTTTATAATTAACAAGCCATTAAAATATACTATTAATGACTTAATACCTGAGATTGATGCTAACTTTAAGATATATAACGGAGGCCCTGTAGAACAAGACAACCTTTATTTTATTCACAATATTCCAGATTTAATCCCAAATAGTGTTGAGATTTCAAACGGGATTTATTGGGGTGGCGATTTTGAGTCAACCAAAGACCTAATAAACAACGGATCTATTAGTAAAAATAATATTCGTTTTTTCTTAGGCTACACTGGTTGGGAAGAAAATCAGCTTGAGAATGAGATGCAAGGAAACTCTTGGATTATTGCTGATAATAATTACAAAAATAAAATTATCGGAAAATCTACTACCCACTTTTGGAAAGAGCAGATTATTGAGCTTGGCGGCGATTATCTTATATGGTCTAACGCACCTGAAAATCCATATCTGAATTAATTTTCAGAGATGGATTCATTTAGTTTCTGCACTAATAAATGAGCCAGATTCGTTGTAAACTCCTTTTTTCGATATTTAGTTATCGGCTGTATCCCTGTGATTACATTGGTCAGAAATAATTCATCTGCTTTTTGAAGATCAAAAGGTGAAATTACTTCTTCTAATACCTCTATGCCTTCTACTTTTTTAGCCAGTGCTAAAATCTGTTTACGCATAATACCGTTTAAAGCACCTTCTGAAACTGGAGGTGTAATAAGTTTTTTACCCATTACCATAAAAACATTCCCTTGAAGCGCCTCTACAACATTTTTGCTATCATTCAGCAAAATACAGTTAGCTAGGTCATTTTCGTTTGCATAAATGCTTCCCGTAATATTAATCATCTTATTAGTCGTTTTAAGAGACGATAATAATTGTTTTGTCACATAGAAATCTTTATACAGATCTACTTCGTATTCGTTTGCATTTATAGAGTAAGATTTATTTCCAAGAGAAATGGCGTTGATTAAAAATGAAATATCATTGCTTTTTGGAAGATATAAACCGCCATCATTTCTAAAAACGGTAATTCTTGCACGTGCTGAAGCAGCAATTCCTTGCTCGTTTACCAAATTAAGAATCTGCTCTTCAAAATATTCCATTGTAAAATCCATCGGAATCATCATTCTAACCACGCGCATTGAAGCCATTAGTCTAAAATAATGATCCTCAAGAAACAAGATTTTTCCGTTGACAATTTTTACTGTTTCGAATATTCCGTCACCATACAAAAAAGCGCGGTTTAGAGTTAGTATATTATCCTCTTTCCCAATGTTTCCGTTAAAATTAATCATAAAAAAACCCTGAATTTTGTTCAGGGCAAATATAAGGTATAAAATAGACTTTTACTAAACAGATCCTATAAGATGTTTTAGATCTGAGATCTGGTTCTCCCACAATTGTTTAGCTTCGCCTAATTCTTCTTTTTCAGCAAAATCTACTACCATAAGCGATACATCTTTAGTCAATTCATCGACTAAAATATGGAGTTCGAAAAAATACTCAGTATCCTTACTGCTATCGTCAACCCATTTGAACTTTACTTTTTCACCAGATTTTTTTGAAGCAAGACGTGCTCTCTCCTGCGAATCATTCCAGATGAAAGTAAAAAATTCACCTCTCGAATTAACATTGTCAGCAAACCATTCTTGTAAACCTGACGGCGTTGATATATATTGATACAATAATTGTGGCGAAGAATTGATCGGAAACTCGATTTCGTAACGTATTTTTGAATCCATGTGCTACTTTAATTTTTTTCGAAATATAAGAATATATGTCCAAAAACAATGCATTTTTAAAAATATTTTTTTTTCTTCATTTTATGCTTGCGTGCTTTAATATTATTTCTATCTTTGCACCCGCAATCAGGAATTCATGATAGCAGTCCAGGCGAGGTAGCTCAGTTGGTTAGAGCGCAGGATTCATAACCCTGAGGTCACGGGTTCAACTCCCGTCCTCGCTACTTAGAAGGTAAAACCCTTAAACAGAAATGTTTAAGGGTTTTTTATTATATTTAAACAAAAAACAAACCTGATTTTATGGAAGGCGAAATAAACTTGAGCACTATTTTAAAGAATCTTAATCCAGTTCTAAACGATGGAAAATATGTTTTTACAAAAGTAGATTCGCTAGATCAGGTTCCCTTTTCAAAAATTTTGTTTCTATTTAAAGAAAAAGAAGGAATCACCGTAGTATTAGAAAAATGCTTTGCAGAAGAACTTAATCTTAAATTCTCCTACATTGCTTCTTGGATTACTCTGGAAGTCCATTCTTCTTTAGCCGCTGTAGGTTTGACTGCGGCATTTTCTCAAGCATTAGGAAATGTCAATATCAGCTGCAATGTAGTTGCGGCATATTTACACGACCATATATTTGTTGATGAAAAGGACGCTTTTAAAGCAATGGATGTATTGTTGAAATTAAAACAAGAAAATAAAAATTCTTAGCAATTAAAAAATCAAAAAATATCTACAATAACTCCCATTAAAATAGTTATTTTGCAGAGGTAATTTTGTAATATATGGACATAGTAAAATTTAAGATCACATCTAAAACAATTAAAGTCGAAGTACGCAATTCGAATAATTATGTTTTTAATTTCAATACTGCTTTAGATATTGCCAAAGAAGACAAAGATGTTTTATTAAAACTGTATAATGCATTAGATCTTCTTTTTAAGAAAGAACAGATTGTTGAAAACAAAAATTACATTTCGCCAAATCAAACGAATATATTAGATCAGATCTCTGCTGCAGATTTGGAAAAAGAAAATCAATAATCGTTTTTCCTTTTCTCTAATTTTAAAATATTAAAAAACCTTGAATAGAACATTCAAGGTTTTTCTTTTTTCAACATCTTCATTTTATCATCAAAAAGCAGTAATTTTATCTGTACCCATAAAAAAACTATTTTCTGTATCTGTACCCAAATCTATAATCGCAATAATTTTGCTAAAAAAAGATATGGAATCTAAAGCAGTCACACAGAAAAAAACAACATTTAGAGAAGTTTATGTATTTGATATGGAGATTTTGCAAAACATATTCATTCAGAATATGCGTGAGAAAGCTGAAGATAGAATGCTTTTTGGAATGCCTTTTCTTCTCTGCGAAAAAGACAACGAAATAAATTCGTTTGCCAGCTTAGTATTGGATGAAAATAATGAAATCGGATTTAAAATTTATGATAACGGAAGTTTGACAAATGAAGATCGATTAGCATTTAATGAGTACATCAAAAATTTTCTAAGAAAAAAAAGAAGTGCCAATTTCAACAATGCCATGCAACTGAAACAAAGCACAGAGCATTTTATTCATTACCTGAATTTTTAAACGCTCAAAAAAAGCAGAAATGAAGAACCGAGAAACATTATACCTAAAGATTGCCAAAATCATTGAAGATCAAATTCACAATGAAACTTTGGTGCTTGGTGATAAATTACCATCTGTGCGAAGTGCGCAAAAGCTGCATAATGTTAGTTTAAATACCATTAAACAGGCATATTTAGAACTCGAAAGCCGCTCTCTTATAGAATCGCGTCCAAAAACGGGATATTATGTGAGCAAAAGTTCGCAACGCACAACGGCACTTCCAACAATTGCAAGTATAGACAATCAGGAAACAGAAAATACACCCGAAGAACTTATCGACAAAGTTTTTGGCACGATCAATCAAACGGATGTCACACAATTTGCACTTGGATTACCTGGAAAAAATTTTCTTCCAATTGCAAAACTTAACAAAGGAATCATCAATGCTGTAAGAAATAGAAGTGACGCCGGCACAACCTACGAACCCGTCCAAGGATCTGAAGAACTTCGACGTGCCATTGCAAAATGGGCAATTGTCATGGAGGGAAAAATTACCGAAGACGACCTTGTCATTACCTCTGGCGCCATGCATGCTGTCTACAACGCTCTTATGGCAGTAGCATCTCCAGGAGACAGTGTTGCGGTAGAAAGTCCAGCTTATTTTGGAATACTCCAAGCCATTAAAGCATTAGGTTTAAAAGCAGTTGAGATCCCGACCCATCCTTTGTATGGAATAGATCTCGATGCTTTAAAAAAAGTATTGCCTGAGATAAAAGCCTGTTGTTTTGTCACCAATTTCAATAATCCAATGGGGTTTCAAATGCCTGATGAAAACAAACAAGAACTGGTAAAATTAATTACACAATACAACATTCCATTAATTGAAGACGATATTTACGGCAATCTTTACTTTGGTTCAGAGCGCCCGAAGCCTTGTAAATTTTATGACGAAGCTGGGTTAGTTTTATGGATCGGATCTGTATCTAAAACTCTTGCTCCGGGTTATCGCGTTGGATGGATTGCTCCGGGAAAGTTTAAAGACAAAATCATTCGTCAAAAACTGGTTCAAACGGTTTGCAATTCTTCTTTATATTCAGATGTTATTGCTGATTTCTTAGAACACGGACGTTATGATCATCATCTCAAAACCTTTAGAAATAAACTTTATGCCAATTATATCCAAATTAATCGCGCTGTAGAATCTTATTTTCCAGATAATACTAAAATAGCGCAGCCAAAAGGCGGTTTTATGTTATGGGTAGAATTAGATGAAAGAATTTCTACAACAGAATTATACAACACTGCCTTGACTCAAAAAATCGTTTTTGCGCCGGGAAGAATTTTTTCGCAGTACAATCAATATAACAACTGCATGAGATTAACGTATGTTTTAGAATGGAATGAACGTGTAGAATCTGATTTAAAAAAATTAGGCAGAATAATAAAAAATAGCATTTAATAGCATTATGAAAAATAAAGAGCGCGTAGAAATTGCAACCTACAGTCCGAAATACCAAAAGAGTTTTAAGGATTTAAATATAGAATGGATTTCAAATTATTTTGAAGTAGAACCTAATGATGTAAAAGCTCTCGATCATGCCGAAGAATATATCATTAACAAAGGTGGCGAAATTTTTTCTGCAATTTTAAATGATGAAGTTTTAGGCGTTTGCGCTTTAATTAAAAGTGACGAAAAAGAATACGATTACGAATTAGCAAAAATGGCTGTAAGTCCAAAAGCGCAAGGAAAAGGAGTTGGATTATTATTGGCTGAATCTGCAATAAAATGGGCTGTTGACAAAGGTGCTTCTAGAATTTATTTGGAAAGCAATACCAAACTGAAACCAGCTATCAAATTGTATGAAAAATTAGGTTTTATAGAAATAAAAGGTCTTTCGTCGTCTTACGATAGAGTTGACATTCAAATGATGCTTACGCTAAATTCTTAAACTTAAAGCTGGAATACTTCTGTAAAAGAAAATAAAGCCTATCAATATATAAAAGACAAAACCCTTAAACGTTTCTCTATTTAAGGGTTTTGTTTTTTATTTACTATTTAAAAATATTTCGAATGACTTTACCAATCTCCACAAAATCGTCGTGTCTGCTTACAGCTCTTTTCTCCGTTGTATTTATTTCAGTTTTAGTAAAAGGATAAATAAGCATATAATTATTATTTCTTACTCGATTATTAAGGAGATCTGGCACATCCTGCATACGCGGAACATAAGAATGCATTCCTTTATCGGCCATCATAATAATTAATCCAACATCTTCTCCTAAATCAAAAGCAATTTCTTGCGCTTCCTGCCAAGAGCCAATTGTATTGAATGTAGCTTCAATTGATGCTTTCTTTACAATTCTCTGCAAAATCAGCATGGTTTTGTCTTTTCCGTAGAAACTCATTTTTGCTCCAGAGTTGCGTCCGATATTCCAAATTCTTAACATTGAATGAAAAAATCCAGCATCCATTTCTGCATTTTCAGGTATCAATACAGCGTATTTTTTAATTGTCGATACGGGCTGAACAGCATGATAAACCATTAGATTTACATTTTTATTTTTAAGATAGCCATTATATAAATTGTACACAAAAGAAGCCGAAAATCCTTTTCTTCCTTGCAATCCTACAATAAGATCTGTAATTTCTTTTTCTTTAATAACATTACTAATTCCGCTGGCTGTATCATTATCATGACGCGTAATCGGATTCAATGTAACATCGGCAGCTGCAGCTGCTTTAACAGCAGATTCTAGAATCTTTTCTGCATTTTTTACCGAAGATTCATTTTCTTCTTCATTAATAACATTTACAGCAAAAATACGATCTGTGTTAGTCGATGTTTTTACCATCAGTCCCAGATTCACCATCTTTTCTACAGTCTCTTCGTGATTAAGCGCTAAAAGAATATTTTCTTTTTCTTCACTTTTACCCGATACCTTATTGTCTTTGTCTGCATCAGCTATGCGCTGAGCGCTTGCCATAGAAACGAAGGACGAAACGGTACAGGAAATTAAGATCAAAAGAATACTTCCATTTAAAACATGATCATTTAAAAGCCTGATTGGTTCTCCAGCATCTGTCTCTCCAATGATAATATTATATCCCACCATAACAGAAGCCAATGTTGCTGCTGCAGAAGCCGAGCTCAAACCAAATATCAGAAGACCTTCATCATTTGTAAGTTTGAATGTTTTCTTGGTGAGTATGGCTGCAAAATATTTTCCTCCAATTGAAGCGAATAGCATTACTGCAGCAACTCCTAAAGTTTCCCAACTTTGTATAAAAGCACTAAAATCAATTAGCATTCCGACACTCATTAAGAAGAAAGGAATAAAAATGGCGTTTCCAACAAATTCTACCCTATTCATCAAAGATGAGGTATGCGGAATCAATCGGTTTAATGCTAATCCGGCAAAAAATGCCCCAATGATAGATTCAATACCTGCAAGTTCGGCGAGAAGTGCGGCAAAATAAATCATCACGACCACAAAAAGATATTGCGAAATTTTATCTTCTACAGTTTTAAAAAACCAGCGGGCAATTATTGGAAACACTAATAAAACAATCAGAGTAAAAATTACCATCGAAATGGAAAGTTTCAGCCAAAACGCCGTTCCTACATCTCCCTGCGACATTCCAACTACAACAGCCAAAACCAAAAGAGAGAGAACATCTGTAATCATGGTTCCGCCTACAGTCACATTTACAGCCAGATTTTTAGCAATTCCTAAACTGCTAACCATTGGATACACAATTAAGGTATGCGATGAAAATAAACTAGCAAAAAGTACCGAAGTCAATAACGAGAAACCTAATATATAGTAGCCTCCAAGAAGCCCCAAAATAAAAGGAACGGCAAAAGTGTAAAGAGAAAATGTAATGCTCTTCCATTTATTTTTTTTAAAATCGGCCATATCAATTTCTAGTCCAGCCAAAAACATAATATATAGCAATCCTGTTGTACCCGTTACTACAACACTGCTATCTCTTGAAAGAACACCAAAACCATTTGGCCCAATAAGAGCTCCTGCAATGATAAGCCCAAGTAAATGTGGCACCTTTATTTTATTTAATAAAAGCGGAATACAAAGTATTATAATAATCTCAATAAGATATTTTAAAAGCGGATCTTCTATAGGAAGAGTTATATGATGTATGCTCAATAACATAAATTATTTTTTAGATGGCGTAAGTTCTACCGAGAATCTTGCCGTACAGTTGTCCTGTCCTGTTATAGTCTGTGTGCCTTTAATGACATTCTTTTTGATATCGTCTAAAATGACTTTAATCTTTACATTGCTTTTGGCAGAACTTTCTTTGGAAGAATCAAGCACTATTTTATTAACCAAATACTGCCCTCTAAACACTCTTTTAATCTCGTTATTGTTTAACACATTAGCATACATACCTGTAGAATCTGATACAAATTCCCATACTTCCGTACGCTGATCGCCAATAACATAATTGGTGCAATTCGATTCTCTGCAAATCATTTTACTGTTCCATTTTATTTTTAAGCTATCTGGCCAAACTTTCATTTTAGGCACTGTATCTTTTACCTGAACAACCGATTGAAGGCTATCTTTCATTTTCAGCAATAGTTCATATTCAGCCTCTTTATCAGCAAATTGCTGTTCGCGTTCCAAAAGTGCGTTTTCTCTTTCTGTAAGCTCTTGCTCTTTTTTATTATTACAGGAAATTAAGAGAGGGATAATGATTAAAACTAAAAGTCTTTTCAAAGTCATAGTAGTTGAATTTTGTAAACAACAATTTAAGGATAAAAAATCGGTTTATTGCTGTAAAACCAATAAAAATGACAATACTAGCGTTATATATTAGCCAACAATCTGTTTTTATAAATAAAAAAAGAAGCAAACAATTTGTAACATTTATTCTATAAAAGCGTCAAATCTTGAATTAAATTACGGTACTTTGTAACTTATTACATTCCTGATTAAGATTACTCAATTTCTGAATACAATAATATTGAAACCAGTGAGTTTAGAACTAGGAAGCTAGTCACGATATTTTCGTTATGGACAATAAAAAATTTATTTTAAGTTTAAAAAAAGGTAATGAAACAGCTTTCAAAGAAGTTTACTTCAGCTACTATGATAAACTGATAAATATTGCTAAACGATTTAATTCTTCTGTATTTACTCCCGAAGACTTTGTTCAAGAAACTTTCATAAGATTATATAATAAAAGAGAACTGCTTAACGAAGAGGTGCTGTTTGACAAACAGATATTTGTTATCTGTAAGAACATTATTCTCAATCATGTCAACAGGGAAAATAAAATAATTCCGCTTGATCCTTCTCAAGTTGAAATGATTGATGAGGAAATTGACTCAGGAATTTTTGAAGAAAGACAAGAAAAACTTCAAAATTTTATTAATCAGCTTCCAGAACAGCAACAAAAAATATTCACTTTACACAAACTGGAAAACCTTAGCTATAAGGAGATTGCAGAATTAACAGATCTTTCTGAAAAGACCATTGCCAATCATATTTATCTCGCCAGTAAATTTATTCGAAAAAAAATCGAAAACCATTAGGAACTTTTTAGTTCTCGTTTGTTATACTATAAAACAAGAACTAAAAATGCATATCGAAGCGTATAAAACTAATGTAAAAACAAAGAAAGATGCAAGCTTGCTTGTGGCTTATCTTCAGTTTGTCATTTCTGACTGTATCATAAATTTTGATAAACAAGGACGCGAAAACATCCTTAAAATAGAAACGAATCGAGAAATCAAAGAAATGGTTTACAGTGTTTTTACCAAACAAGGATTTCATTGTCAAATTATTTAATATCTAGAAAAGATGGATCAGGAAAAATTTGACGAAGAATTTAAAAAGTTATGGGAAGAATCTCCCCTATCTCATTCCGACAGTGATAAAGAAGCTTCGTGGGAACAATTTCATGCTAAAACATTTTCTGAGAAGAAGAGAAAATATAAGCCTTGGCATCTTTATGCTGCGGCTTCGGTTTTACTTTTTGCACTTATTGGAACTGGAATTTATTTTACCGAAACATCAGCTTCTGTTGAAAATGCAGTTCTTGCCGAAAATGTAATTGAGAATAAAACCTCAACTATAAAATATGTCGTTTTACCAGACAGCTCAAAAGTAGAATTAAGTCCGAACTCTAAAATTATTTACGGAAACAATTTTGCTTTAAACAGAAAAATTGAAATTGATGGTGAAGCTTATTTTAAAGTTAAAAAAGACAAACAGCATCCTTTTCAGGTCTTTTGCGATGAAACAACAACTACTGTTTTAGGAACTTCTTTTATAGTTAAAGAAACTGAAAACGAACGAGTGACCGTCGAGCTTTTTGAAGGAAGCGTTCAAATGAATGTAAAAGGCCAAAGCCAAAAATGGATTTTGAAACCAGGGGAGAAATTCACATACGGAAACCAAACTGCTTCAGTATCAGAATTTAGCCGTTTTATAGATTTTGATAATGAAAATCTTTCTGCTGTAAGTCATTACATCGAAGAGAATTATGGCTATAAAGTGGTTCTTCCGAAAGAAAACCAAAATCAGAAAATCACTATTCGAATCAATCGAAAAGAAGATCTAAAAACGATTCTACAATTACTATCAGAAATGTATAACCTAAACTTTGAAATAAATGAAGATTTAAAGCAGATCACTTTTCAATGAAGACAAAAAAGGATGTAAGCCGCGAAACTCCACATCCTCCTTAATGTTCAGGATAACATTAAGTTATCCATTTAATAATATTCAAAAATACAAAATTTCATGAAGCATATAATTTCAGCGTGCTTTTTTTTATTCAGTTTATGTATGTCTGCCCAGAGCGTCACAGTAACTGTAGATCAAAACGTAACTTTAAAAGAATTCTTCAAACAGATTGAAAGTCAAACCGATTTTAAATTTGCTTTTACAGATCAGATAGATACCAATAAAAAGTATTTTACGCAAAAAAACACGTATAAGAATATCGAAATGAGCAAACTTATTTCGGAATTGAACCAAACTTCTATTGTACAATTTTCTATAACTGGCAATAATATTTTTGTAAAACAGAAAGCTCAAACTCAGAAGCCGACCAAAAAAAAAAGTAAGCTGACAGGCCGCATTTTTGATGATGAAAGACAACCCGTTATTGGCGCCAATGTTTTTATTAAAGAATTGGAAACTGGTGTTGTAACAGATGTTAATGGAAATTACAGCATTGATGTTCCAAACGGAAATTATACCATTCAAGTAAGTTATGTTGGATTTAAAAATGAGGAAAAACGAGTTTCTGTTACAGATGATAATAGAGTCAATTTCAACATAGATCCAGATAGCCAGCAACTAGGAGAAGTTATTGTAATGAATAACAAAGCGGTTGACATCAAAACAACACAAATGAGTGTTAATAAGCTTTCTATGCAGGAAATCAAAAAAATTCCTGTTGCAATGGGCGAACCTGATCCGTTAAAATCAATTTTGACTTTACCTGGAGTTACCAATGCTGGTGAAGCTTCTTCTGGTTTTAATGTCCGCGGAGGTGCTGCCGATCAGAATTTGATTCTTTTAGATGGCGCTCCTGTATATGCAGATTCGCACATGTTTGGGTTCTTTTCTATTTTTAATGCTGATATCGTTAATGGTTTAGATTTATATAAAGGCGGAATTCCGTCAAAATTTGGAGGACGCGTTTCTTCTGTTTTAGATGTTACACAGCAAACAGGAGATTTTGAAGAATATAAAGTAAACGGAGGAATCGGAATTATCTCAAGCCGACTTTTAGTTCAAGGTCCTTTACAAAAAGAAAAAGGTTCGTTTATCCTTTCCGGACGTGCCTCGTACGCGCATTTGTTCATGAAACTGGCAGATAATAACAACTCTGCCATGTTTTATGATTTGAATGCTAAATTAAATTATCGCTTTAATGCTAAAAACACCTTGTCTTTTTCTGGTTATTTTGGAAATGATATATTCGATATTAATGATCGTTTTGCTAGCACCTACGGAAGCACAATGGGAATTTTAAGCTGGAAACATAAATTTTCTGACCGCTTAAACAGCAATTTATCTACTTTCTACAGTGATTATAGATTTAATTTAGAAATTCCGATCGAAAGTTTTAAATGGGATAGCAATATTGCGAGTTACGGATTGAAGTACAATTGGAATTTCCAGCAGTCTGAGAAGTTCAAAATCAATTATGGTGTTGATGGTTTGTATTACAATTTCAATCCTGGAGTTGTAAAACCTACTTCTCCAGATTCTCAGTTTAATTATATGCAGTTGGACAAAAAATATGCTTTAGAGGCTTCTGCTTTTGTTGATTTTGAAAATCAGATTACAGAGAAACTGAATTTCCGTTACGGACTTCGCTACAGCATGTTTTATCGTTTAGGAGATGAAACCATCAGCACTTACGAAAATGGTCAGGCGGTTGTATACAATCCGTTATATAAAATTTATGAGGAAGGAACGCCAAACGGAAGCATTTCATACGGAAAAGGAAAAACCATCAACAAGTTTAATAATTTCGAACCTAGAGCTGCCTTGTCTTATGCTTTTAATGACGAATCTTCTATAAAAGCAAGTTACAATAGAATGGCACAGTACATTCATATTTTATCAAATACACAGTCACCGTTGCCAATGAGCATCTGGACACCAAGCGGACCTTTTACAAAACCTCAGCTTTTGGATCAGTATGCTATGGGATATTTTAGAAATTTCAAAGACGGAGATTACTCTTTAGAAACCGAATTATTTTATAAAAATGTTCAAAATCGTATTGACTATATTGACGGCGCTGATATTTTGGCTAACAACAATATTGAGCAAGTTATTCTAAACGGAAAAGCCAGATCTTACGGAATGGAATTGTTGTTCAGAAAAAATACTGGCGTTTTTACCGGATGGGTTTCGTACACTTTATCAAGAGCTGAACAAAAAACTCCGGGAAGAACTCCCGAAGAACCAGGAATTGCAAATGGCGACTGGTATTTATCTGGTTATGACAAACTGCATAATCTGAGCATTGTAGGAAGTTATGAACTGAACCCGAAATGGTCTTTTAATGGAAATTTCACTTTACAGTCTGGTCAGCCTGTTACTTATGCCAATGGATACTACGAAATGGGAGGCATTCATATTCCGAATTATTCTTTAAGAAATGAAAACAGATTACCGCTTTTCCATCACTTAGATGTGGCGGCAACTTACACGCCAAAACCAGATAAAAAGAAAGGATGGCAAAGCTATTGGGTATTTAGCCTTTACAATATTTACAACAGAAAAAATGCTGCCTCTATGAGTTTTACGACCAATGAAGATACAGGAGCAAATGAAACCAGAAGACTTTCTATTTTCGGAATTGTACCTGGGGTTTCTTATAATTTTAAATTTTAATGCTATGAATAAATTGAAAAAATATACGATAATGAATAGAGCGCTGGCATTAATAAGTCTTCTTTTTGTTTTTTCTTTTGCTTCTTGCGAAGATGTGGTGAATCTGGATCTGGAAACTGGTGAAACCAAATTGGTAATCGATGCTGAAATAATCTGGAAAAAAGGAACTGACGGAAAGGAACAAACTATAAAAATTAGTAAAACGGCTCCTTATTACAACAATTCTACGCCAAAAGTTTCTGGCGCACAAGTACGAATAGAAAACAGTAACGGAGATGTTTTTACCTTTAACGAAACTGAGGCAGGAGTTTACAAATGCACCAATTTTATTCCTGTAATTGATGCCGATTATAAATTATTTATCAATGCTGAAGGGCAAAGTTTTACCGCAACAGAAAAGTTAACTTCTACAACTCCAATCACTAAAATCGAACAAAATATCGTTCCTGATTTTGACGGAACAGATATCATTGAATTGACTTTTTATTACAACGACCCAGCAGATCAGATCAATTATTATGTAACCGATTATCAAGCTTCATTTTTGATTTATCCCGAATATGAAATTACAAATGATGAATTTTATAACGGAAACGAAATCAGTACAAGATATTCTAATGAAGACAAAATGAAACCTGGAAATACGGTTACAATTACGCACAGAGGCGTTTCTAAAAACTTCTATAATTACTGGAAATTAATTTTAGAAGCTTCAAGCTCAAATCCGTTTCTTGTTCCTCCAGGAAATATTAGAGGAAATATTATCAACACTTCCGATTCCAATAATTTCGCCTTTGGCTATTTTAGACTTTGCGAAGCTGATCAAGTTGATTATTTGGTGAAATAAAAATCTATTATATAAATTAGAAAACCCTTAAACATTGCTGTCTAAGGGTTTTTCTTTTTTTTTAATATTTTGTTTTATTCCACTTCAAAAATGGCTTGTATTTCAACCGAAGAATTAACTGGTATAGATGAAGCTCCAAAAGTGGCTCTGGCATGTTTTCCTTTTTCCCCGAAGATTTCAACAGTAAGATTAGAAGCTACATTCATTAAATCGGCGTGTTTAGTGTAATCGTCTTTGGTATTGAAAATTCCTGTAAGCTGTACACATCGTTTTACACGGCTTAAATCGCCATCAAGAGCTTCATTCAAAACTGAAATTACATTAAGCATTGTTGCTTGCGTTGCGTCTTTTACCTTCTGTTCATCTAGATTTACGCCTAATTTCCCAGGATTTAAAATCTTCCCATCTTTTAAAGCAACCTGATTAATAAATATCAAATTTCCTGAACGCACAAAAGGCTGATAATTTCCTGCTGGTTTTGGGACTTGTGGCAGCACAATATTTTTTTCTTTTAATACATCATTGATTGACGTTTGCTGTTTTTCTGCTATTTCCTTTTTCAAAAAAGTTCCTTTTAGTGCCAATGCAACTTTTGCAAAGTTTTTTCCCTGTAATTCTGCCAAGTAACGTTCGTCTTTTGTTGGTCTTGGTACATCTTTTAAAGAAGCCAAACTCGTAGTTCCTAATACCGAATTTCCCTGCGGAATCTTTTTATCTATTTTTTCGTTTCCTCTAATTCCGTTTGAAACCAAAACCATTCCGTGCACAGCTAGACTATTCCAAAAAGACTGCAATGCCAATTCTTTTCCAGCTCCGCTTCCTGCCGACATAAATACGGTTGCCGGCATTCCTTCTAAAGCATGATTCGTCCATAAATCAACCGTTTTTGAAAGGAAATCACTCATAGCTGTACTAATATTTCCGAAATAAACCGGAGAACCAAATGCAATTCCATCGTAGGTTTTCAGTTCGTCAACTGTAGCAACTGGCACATCTTTAAGTTTTGCGTTTGCAGATGCTTTAACTTGCTTAATTACTGCACGAACATTCGGTTCGCTTTCTATTCCTTTTGCTATTTCTTTCGCCAGTTCATATGTTCCTCCATTATCAGAATGAATAAGCACTAATACATTTGCCGTTTTATTTTGTGCCGTAATTACAGTATTTGTCAGTGCTAAAATTGCTATTAAAAAAAGCTGCAGTTTTTTCATGTCGTTTTAAATTATATTGATTCACAAAAATAGCTCTGACGTTTTTATTAACTTTGCCAAAAAGTATATGCAAAACGCCAATTTAAAATGCGGATTATCTGAAAAAAGCGAAGGCCATTATGTAGACGACATAGCGACCAATGCCTACGTGTGGTATGATACAAATTGGAAACATGATGATTATGAACACAAACATCATCGTTCTCAGCTAACTTTTGTTGAAGAAGGGTATCAATATTTTCACATGGATGAAAAAGTATATCTCGTTCCTCAAAACCATGTTATCTGGATACCTTCTGCCAAAGAACATCGCATTACTTCAGAATCTAAAACAGTAAATCTGATGATTGTACTTTTTAAATCGATTCCCGAAAAAGATTTTTATAAAAATGTACACGTATTTTCAGCTCCTCCTGTTTTGAAAGAAATGATTTTGTACGCTTCTAAATGGGATAAAGAATTAATTGACAATGAAGAAAAGACTAGCTTTTTAAATGCGCTTTTAACCAGTCTTCCTTCGTTTTGCAAGGAAAATAATTCCCTTCAAATTCCTGTTCCCACCGATAGCCGTCTAATTCCAGTTTGCAACGAGATCAACAGAAATTATCAATATACTTTTGATATTGAAGAACTGGCAAAACTGGCACAAATGTCGGTTCGAAGTTTACAGCGTATTTTTAAACAGAACACCAATATTACAATTCAGAAATATTTGCAGTTAATTCGTATTCTAAAAAGCATTGAACTTCTCGATGCGAACCAATATACCTTGAGCCAAATTGCTTTTATGGTTGGTTACAAAAGTCTTTCTGCTTTTAGCACTTCTTATTTTTCCGTAATTAAAGAGAAACCTAAAGCTAGAAAATGATTATTTAGCCCAATCCTCTTTATTTATTTGATATACAAAATTCAATTTTGGCTTTTCTCCAAAATAAGCCACTTCTTCTTCGTCCACTTTTTTGGCTCCTACTCTTGAAATCGCAATTTGTGATCGGATATTTTCTGAACCAATATGAAATTTCACTTTCGAAACATATTGAAAAAGATAATCCAACATTGTTTTTTTTACACTTTGGTTCACGCCTTTTCCCCAGCAAGAAACCGCATAAAAAGTATAGCCAATAAAAATACTATCATCTTCTTGATTGAAATCGTAAAATCTTGTACTTCCGATAAACTCTCCTGTTTCTTTACTTATAATCTTAAAAGCGCCTTTACTTTTCATGGCTCCTTCAAAGAAATTTTCAAAGACTTCTTTTTTCCATCGGTCTTTGTTTGGATGCTGTTCCCAAATTTTAGGATCGGAAGCTACTTTGTACAAAGCCTCAAAATCTTTTTCTTCTAAAGGAGACAAAATGCAAAGATCATTTTCTAAAACGGGCTGTAAATTAAAATTCATATTTTTTGTTGTTATAATACTAATTCCTCAAAAACAGGGTCTTGCAAAAGTGCTGTATACAAAGATTCTATAGATTTTTTTGGACCATGTATTTGCCATTCTAAAACTATATGATCCAGATTACGACGCTGTGTAATCAGTTTTGATTTTACGCCATAGACTGAAAAAAGCTCATTGCATCTTGCGTATCCGCTATCAGAACGTTTAAAAGTTATTTGAAGGGTTTTATGTGCGTTGATGAGGTCTATTTTATTCTGAAGAAAAGTAAGCACCGTAAGAATGGAAAGAATCATCAAGGCCGCACAAGCCGATGCAAAATAATAACCCGCTCCTACTCCCATACTAACTGCTGCAACAGACCATATTGTTGCAGCCGTCGTAATGCCGCTAACATGATTATCTGATCTAAAAATCACTCCTGCGCAAAGAAAACCTAAACCCGTTACAATATTAGAAGCTATTCTATCTGGATTTCCTGCTCCGCCAATCCATTCGGACATAAACGTAAAGAAACAAGCCCCAACAGAAATCATTATCGTGGTGCGAAGACCAGCTGCTTTTCCGCTGTATTCTCTTTCGGCACCAATTAAAGCTCCCCAAAATGCCGCTAAAAGCAATCTTATGACAATTTCTAGTTCCATTAAAGTGTTCTTTTTTTTAAATAAAATTAAGGAAAAAACACAAAAAAACCTCCAAAATCAAAATGACTTTGAAGGTTTTCTACTTTGTCTTACTTATATTCTTCTTCTTTTTGTTTGTACCAATCTTTCATCACATAAAAAGCTTTCTTTTTAATTCCGTTGCTTGAAATTAATCCTTTACGATTAAAGAAATCCTGAATGTTTGGCAATTGTCTTCTTGGCGATCTAAAGTCAACTAGAATCCAAGGTGAAACTCCTGCTAAACCTTCAATACGATCGAACATTTGTGTATTCTGAATGTACAATTCTTCTTGATATTCTTCGTTCCAACGTTCTTTTTTATCGCCGTGCAAACCTTGCAGCGCTTCGCCACCAAACTCACTTATAATAACGGGCTTGTTGTACGGAATTACCCATTGCATGTCTTTGCAAGATTCATTGGTTCCTCTGTACCAGCCCAAATATTGGTTGAAACTTACAATATCTACATATTCATTCATATTATCATGAAGCGTGTTGATGTTATTTGAACTCGAAGTAACTTCCATCGCCATACTAATCAAACGAGAATTATCTTGCGTGCGCGCATATTTTGCCAGTTTGCTCAAGAAAGCATCTCGGTCATCGCCATGTGGCGTTTCATTGGCAATTGACCAAATTACGATTCCGCAACGATTTTTGTCTCTGTAAATCATATCGTGGAGCTGACGTTCGGCATTAGCATACGTATCTGGATTTGTCCACGAAATGGTCCAATAAACCGGAACTTCAGACCAAATCATTAATCCCATTTTTTCAGCTTCTCTTACCATATTTTCGTTGTGCGGATAATGCGCCAAACGAACATAATTACAGCCTAATTCTTTTGCCCAAGTCAATAACGTAATGGCATCTTCTTGAGACCAAGCTCTTCCAGATCTGAAAGGCGCTTCTTCATGAATGCTGATTCCGCGTAAAAAGACTTTTTTTCCGTTTAAAAGAATCTCTTTGCCTTTCGTTTCAATAGTTCTAAAACCAATTTGATCCGCGATATTTTCATCTGCTTTAGAAATCGTTACATCATACAATTTTGGTCTTTCTGGCGTCCATAAAACGGGATTGGCTTTAATTTCAAAATAGGCAATTCCTTTTGCATCAGTCGTAACGCTCTTTTTAATTTTCAGTTCTGGAATTGAAACCGAAACAGACTGATTTGCCGATTCGCTATTTAATTTTATCCAACCTGAAATTTTTCCTTTTTCTTTTTTATCCAATTGAACTAAATAATCTTCAATATAAGTATTCGGAACCTGAACCAGAGTTACGTCTCTTGTAATGCCGCCATAATTCCACCAATCCATATTTACGGTTGGCACGTTGTCTTTGTGGCGTTTGTTATCGACTTTTACGACTACGAAATTATTTCCGTCAACTAATAAATTGGTTACGTCAAAATTAAAAGGTGTGTAACCGCCAATATGTGTTCCTGCCAATTTTCCGTTTACATAAACTTTTGCATCATAATTAACCGCGCCGAAATGGAGAATTCCTTTGCTTTTGGAATCTTTCTTATAGCTAAAGTCTTTCTGAAACCAAACCGTTCCTTCGTAAAAAAATAATCTTTGGTCTTTCGAATTCCAATCTGACGGAATATCCATTACTGCTGAGGTTGCAAAATTATATTCGCTCAACTCTGTGGTATTCCACTTTTTATTTTCGAAAAATCCGTTGTCTTTAAAAGGTTCTAAACGGTAATTAAAATATCCGTTTTCCAGCGGATCTACGATATAACTCCATTTTCCGTTTAAAGTAATATTGTTTCGCGAGGAAATATTAGCCACCAACGGAATTTCCTGCGCTATTGTTTTTCCCATTAACAGAAAAGCACAGCACAGCATTATTATCTTTTTCATAGTTAAAATCATTTTGGTTTTTGAAGGTCTTTAGTTAGTAAAATATGAAGGTTATAAAGTTAAAAAGTTTCTGAATTTGACTAGTAAACAAACATTTCATATTAGTTAAAAATAACCCATCAAATACTTATCAGTTTTATTGTATGAAGCTTATTTAGTCGTTTTTCATTCTTTATTTATACTAAAATCAGGTATTTTCAATATGTCGCTCCGCTGGAGCTTTTGAATATGGGAATTTAAATTATACTATAAATATTTTGCTCCGCTAGCAATTCATAAAAACTCACAATTTTTAGATATTAATTTTTAGTTTATATTTAATCCAAAAAGATTTATCCTTTTTTCATTATACATGGAACAATTAGAAAACATAATAAAACAAGTTTCAACTAAAAACAAAAGAAACCTTTTTACTTTTTTAACTGGTGCTGGAATTTCTTCTGAAAGTGGAATTCCGACCTATAGAGGTGTTGATGGTATTTGGATCAAGGGAACAAAATTTCACAAACCTGAAGAGTTTGGAACTTTTAAATACTTCAAAGAAAACCCCGAAGAAGTTTGGCAATATTCATTGTTTAGAAAAAAAATGTTCGAAAATGCAACGCCAAATGCAAGTCATTACGAATTGGTTGAAATTGAAAACATTTTAAAAGACAGATTTCATCTGATTACTCAAAATATAGACAACTTACACCGATTAAGCGGAACAGAAAGGATTTTCGAAATTCATGGAAATAATAGACAAATAAAGTGTTCAAACGGTTGCAAAGAAATTATAAATCTGCCCGAAGAAATAAAAGGAAAAGACATCGATGAAGATTTAACTGAAAAAGAAATAGAGCTTTTAAAATGCAAAAATTGTAGAAGTTGGATGAGACCAAATATTTTATGGTTTGATGAATACTACGATGAACAAACAAATAAAAAATTCAGTTCTTTGAAAATTGCCAAAAACTCTGGAATACTTTTTATTCTAGGAACTTCTGGCGCCACGAATCTACCTGTTGCAATTGCAGAAACCACTTTAAAATATGGCGGAACTATTGTTGATATCAATATAGAAGACAATCAGTTTACGGCTTTAATAAAAGATAAAAAGAATAAAATCATTATTCGAAAAACATCTACTGAAGCTTTAAAATTGATTAAAGAAATGATCCGAAACATCAATTTGGCTTAATAAAATTACCGACAAATAAAAAAGCCATTTCAACTAAGAAATGGCTTCAGATTCTTTTATCAACCCTAAAATTTTCCCGTAAGCAATAGCTGCTTTATGAACTTGAACCGTCCAATCTTCAGCAGCATTATCATCGGCTCCATCAGAAATATATTTTAGGCTTAAAAACGGAATATTTTCTTTCATGGCAATCATAGCTAGAGCGTAAGCTTCCATATCAACCACATTGTAGGCGTCTGAGCAATGTCCCATTTCGAAATTATCGCCTGTTCCGCAGATTCCTTCTTTTAGATTATCCATTAACAAACCATATTCTAAAACTGGCGGTAAACAAGAAAGAGGCGTTTCGTATAATGCAAAACCTAATCCGCGAACGTCCATATCTCTTTGAACGAATTTGGTACAGCAGATTACCTCACCTTTTTGAAAGCAGCTGCTTCCCGCTGAACCCAGATTTACAATAACAGACGGCTTTTTCTTTAGAATGGCTTTTGTCAACTCGTAAGCTGCATTTACTTTTCCGATTCCCGTAATTAAAACATTGTGACCTTTAAAAACTTCTGCTGCTTCAGATTCGAGCGCAAAACAGAATAATATATCTTCAACAGCAAAGGATGCTGTTTGGTTAATTTGTATCATGCGTAACTCCTTTTCGGTTTACAAAAATACGTTTAAAAATTTACGTTGCTCTAACTTAAATTTAAAATCCAAAAAAGACGTTAAAGTCCGTTTTATCTATTGGATTTTATGATTTAAAAAATACATTTGCTAGAACCACTAAAAAAGTCTTAAAAAAGAAAGGAAAAACTGCATGGATAATGAAAAATTTATTTTCTGCCTTGAAGGCGTTAAAGATATAGACGATCATACCCCGACACATGTGGTAAAATGTCTTGAAGAACTGGCTATTGACCAAGGCATTTCGAGCATTCATAAAACTTGCGACACGATTGAGGGTTTAGAAGAAAGTTTGAATATTTTACTTTACGAAGATCATAATTTCAAAGATTATGAAATTATTTATCTAGCAATGCCTGGTCAGGAAAACAATATCTGCCTTCACGATTATTATTACAGCATTGAAGAAATTGCCGAATTGTTTGAAGGAAAAATGAAAGGTAAAATTATTCATTTTGCCAATCTTAAAGTTTTAGACTTAAACGAAGAAGAAGCACAATATTTCTTAGATATTACTGGTGCTAGAGCTATTTCTGGCTACGGTTCTACTTATAATAAAATTGCGAGTTGCAGTACAATTGATAAAGCCTTTTTTAGTCTGTATCAGGAAAACGACAATTTGATTGAAGTGGTCGAAGATCTTTATGCTAAACATTACAATCTGTGCAAACTGCTTGACTTTAGATTATATTATTAAAAATGAAAAAGAAGCAGGCAGAGAAAATAAAAACGTATGGCCCAAAAGGATTTCGAGAGAAATTTTTAGGAGAAGACAATCCTATTCATTTGCTTTTCAAATCGAATTCGGATCATTTTTTCTGTCTGGAAATTGAAGAAATGATGCAAATGCAGCATCCTGTTCCACCTTCTAAACATTCTTGCCATACTTTAATTTTTATTTCTTCTGGTCAGCATGTTATGAAATTAGGATACCAGGAATATGTTACGACCGATAATCAAATGATTATGGTTCCCGCTGGTCAGATCTTTTCGCTAGACAATATCAATAATATTCACAAAGGTTATATCTGCCAGTTTCATCCTGATATTTTGATTCGGAAATATGGCAGTCGCGAATTGTTGAATGATTTTGATTTTTTGAAAATTTCTGGAAATCCGAAAATCAAACTGGCTTCCGAAGACATTGAACCAATTACAAACATCTTCGAGCGATTGAAAAAGGAATATTCGGAAACTACAATTGCAGATTTGAATATTGTTCAATCGTATCTGATTACGCTATTTTACGAGATGAATAAAAATGCTGTAAAAACTGTAAAAAACATTTCGGCAGCAGAAGCCATTACAGCAAAATTCAAAGAATTGATTCACGATCATATAAAAACCCAGCATCAGGTAAATTACTATTCTTCTCTATTGAATGTCACTCCAAACCATTTAAATAAATGTGTTAAGACCATAACAGGAAAATCTGCTGTTAAATGGATTGACGAAAACATATTGCTCGAAGCTAAATATTTACTCTTTCAAACTACCCTTTCTGTAGGTGAAATAGCAGCACAAGTAGGCTTTGAAGATCAATCTTACTTTAGTCGTTTTTTCAAAAAAACAGAAGGAATTTCTCCAATTCGATATCGAAAATTGATTGATAAGTCCCAATTATTGATTAGAGAATCCTAACAAATATCTAGACGTTTTTCAGAAATTTGCTTCCTCAAAAATGCAAATTATGATTTATGTTTTTAAAACTTCCGTTGATAACCAAGCCAAATTTGAATCGGCTTCTGCATTACTAAATCAATTATTACCAGAATCTCAATGGAATTTCGATCTTGAAGATTGCGATAATATCTTACGAGTTGACAGCGAATTGAATGTTACAGCATTACTTCAAAACAATTCTGTTTTCGATTGCATCGAATTAGAATAAAACCTTACATGCCTTTTTAAATTTATTATGGAATCAAAATTAT
The DNA here is from genome assembly GCF_016735615.1 of Flavobacterium tagetis. Classification (GTDB taxonomy): domain Bacteria; phylum Bacteroidota; class Bacteroidia; order Flavobacteriales; family Flavobacteriaceae; genus Flavobacterium; species Flavobacterium tagetis. The sequence continues at coordinate 305,033 of NZ_JAERSF010000004.1, read as the reverse complement.
ACCAAAACCGAACTTTTGAAACGATTGATTATTCGGATCAGAGTTTAGCCAATACCGAATTTGTAAACTGCGAATTCATTAACTGCAACTTTTCTAAAAGCGATTTGAGTCATAATGATTTTATGGATTCTACTTTTAAAAACTGCAATCTTTCATTGGCCGTGCTAAGAAATACAGGTTTGAAAAACATCAAATTTATTGGCTGTAAATTAATGGGGCTTGATTTTAGTGCCTGCAATAGTTTTTTGTTTTCTATGAATTTTGAAGATTGTGTTTTGGACTATTCTACTTTCATTTACAAAAAACTAAAGAAAACCTATTTTACAGATTGTTCTTTAAAAGAAACTGACTTTTCGAATACCGATTTATCGCTGGCTATTTTTAAAAACTGCGATCTTTCGGGTGCCACTTTCGTGGAAAGCATTTTGGAAAAAACAGATTTTAGAACTTCCAGAAACTATGCTTTTGATCCATCAGAAAATAAGATTAAAGGAACAAAGGTTTCTCATACGGCACTTGCAGGTTTATTAGAAAAATTTGATTTATTTATTGAGTAGTTGTTAGTTTTCAGTCTCAGTTTTCAGCTACCCCCATGACTGAAGACTGGGACCGCGACTGAAAACTAAAAAAGCGGGATTACAAAGTAAATTGTATCCCGCTTTTTCTATTTAATCAACCACGATTTTTTATTTTAACCAACGAGGATCGCCGATATTATTATCAATAATTGTTTGGTTTTGAACTTTAAAGTTCCCTGTTGCAGCATCAACAAACTGAGGATTTAATGAAGTTCCAGCACTATCTGATTTCAAAGGAGCTGTTGGAGCCGCAGCATTAAGTGTTGTTGCAATGTAATAATTATTATTTGCAAATGTTGGAGCTACTGTAGCTGCTTGATTTGCATATCTAGCAATTGTCTCCGCAAATAATGAATTACGCACTGTTGTAGCATTACCCACAAAACGAATGTATAATATTTGATAACCTCCAGCCGAAGTCGTATTTGTAACTTTATACAACGTACAACCATCTATTAAGACATTACTTGTTAGACCTGTTCCTGTTCCTGTAGCGGCATCTAGTCTAATAAATGCTCTAGCTGCTGCACAACTATTAAATGTACTTTTTGTTAAAACAATACTCGAAACAATACTAGTTCTGAAATCAATAAATTCTCCAGTAGAAGCTGTATCGATATTCGTCATTACAGAGTTTTCTACAGTAATAGATTCAATTTTGGCCACAACACCTGTTGCTGTATTAGTAAATGAACCTTGATAATCGTGTATTGTACAACCACTAACTAGTAATTTTCCGTAGTTGCCATTTTGATTGTACTTTATAATATCTGTTTGTGTATTTTTACCATCTAATTCTAAATCTATTAAACTTAAAGTAGATGCTCCAGAATTTAAAGTAAATCTAACGCTCAGTTTTGGTTTATTTGCAACACGTAAACCTCTTATTGTAATTGGCTTGTTTAAAATAATTTCTCCCGTATAAACATTGTAGTCTCCAGGCATTAGTACTAAAACAGCATTTGCTTCAGCAGCTGCAATTTTTGCATTTAAATCATCTTCTGGTTTAACCAAAATACCAGTTCCAATATCGATTCCTGTTTTGAAAGTAACATTACCTCTTTTCTTTGTTCCATTATACAAAGTCGCCGCATAATCAGTTTCACCGGTTAAGCCTGTTATAGTAGCAACACCAGCTGCTTTTTCGTCAGCAGTAATTGTATGTGAAATATTACCTGGCATAACCGTAATGTGTGTAACGGCGCTATTTGGAGTCCATCTCAAAGTTACCTTAGTAGCATCTATATCTGCATCTTGCACTGGAAAGAAAATTTGCTCTGACAAAGTAGTTGCAGTAGTTACAGACCATTTAGAATCTTCTAACCCTGTAGCACTAACCGCCTTAACTCGGATAGAATAAACAGTTTCTCCTTCTAATGCTACTTGAACAGGGAGTTCTGTTGGCGCTACATTTACAGTTTTAAAAATTGTTGTAAAATTTGGATCATCAGCACTAAATTCTACTACATAATGATCTGGATTTTCTTCTTTTTTAACAGTCCAGTTTAATTCTACTGTAGTTGAGTTTCTAATTTTAGCTGTAAGTCCAAGTGGAGAGAATTCTCTACTTACATCCAAATTTTCAATCACAGCCTCATTAAAGGTCTCACAACTAGAAAAAGTAAGCATGAATACTAATGTGGCAATTAACCCTTTTACTATATATTTTGTTTTCATAATAATACTTTATTAATTTTCAGCAAGTTATTAATACCCATAATCATTAGTCAATTTTCCATTGCTTCCATCAAGGAATACTTGCCAGATTGGCCAGAATTGTCTATTGTCTGGATTAACTCCAGGTTTATATAAAGTACTGATCTTAGTTTCGGTTGCAGCACCTGTCCATGTCCATGCAAATTGTGTCCAGTCTGCACCTGGATTAGTTGTTTCCCCACGATTAAGTCCGTAAATATTTAAACTTACATTATCCGCTTGGTATTTATAATATAATGTTGCAGGAACATCTGAATAATCACCTGTGCGATCCGCAAGCTGCCTCATTTTTACTTTGGCTTCATCTAATTTTACCTTTAATAAATTCCAACGAATAAGAGCTTGTTTACGTTCCATTTCGCCTGTAAACTCATATTTATTCTCGTCAACAAGAGCATTAAACATCGCTTCTTTAGAAGACAATCCATTTACATAGTTTTCTACTTTTTCGGTTTGAACAGCAGTTGGAAATGCTCTTCTTCTAATTTCTTTGAGATAAGGTGCTGCTGCTGCTGGCCCTTCTAATTCATTCGCTGCTTCTGCTGCAATCAAAAGAACTTCTGCATATCGCATATAAATTTTATTTACACCATCATCATTATCCGAAGTAACAAAACGCGTCATCCATTCGTAACGGTATTTTCCAAAATACCATGTATTTAAGGCTCCTAGTTCTTGTTTTGCAATATTATTTACTGCGGTACCATATTTATAAGGGACACAAGTTACATCTCTTCTCGTATCTGCTTGATCGTAATCATAAAATACTGTAGGAAGAGGGCCAGCACTTCCACCACGATTTGGACCATTACTATGAAACTGGTCTTCTGTAGTATGACGTACTGCGAATGTAAATAACATACGACCTCTACCGTCTGCAAATGGAAGTTCCCAAAGTGACTCACCTCCTGCATTAATTTTTTCTTGGTTGTAGTTTTTCCAAAAAGTTTCAAATGAAGATTCTAGATGCGCTTTTCCACTTGCAATAACAGAACGAGATTCTGCTAAAGCTAATGCATACATATTTCCTACAGACAATTCAGGATCTGTGCTTCTTCTAATACCATCAGGATATTGTTGATAACCGCTGGCTGCCATTGCTAAACGAGCACGAAATCCTTTTACAAATGCTTTATTAATTCTTTCTACGGTACTTGTTGCTGTGCTTTCACCTGGCCAAGGAACTAATGTGGATGCCTCTGCTAAATCAGCAAGAAGTTGTTTGTAGATAATATCTCTACTGCTTTTCTCAACATAAAGTGTTGCATTGTTTACTGGTTCAAATCTAGCAGGGACATCTCCCCAAGCTTTAATCAAGTCTGCATAATAAATAGCTCTTAACGTTAAAGCTTCTCCAAGCAAATATCCTAACTGTGATCCTGGTGTTGGATTACCATAAGTACGCAAACCTCTGATAGCAATATTTGCACGCTCAATACCAGAATACATCATTGCCCAAGCGTTGTTTGTCGTATTCATCTGAGAGTTATTTTTTTGTGCATCATAAGTACATAAATCTGATGCATCACTAACAGTTTGCGAAGAATTGTACCACTCTACATCTGTATTCAATCCGTAAAAAGGAAGAAAACGGCCTCTGTAAGAGTTAGTTTCTGCAAACGGAATTTTAATCCCGTCAATCGCTCCTTCAGCTAATCCTGGACTAGAAAAAATAACTGACTCGTCTAATGTTGATTTTGCTGGAGCATCTAAGTAATCTTCTGAGCAGGATGTAAAAAGGCTTACCAGTGCAATTCCTGCAATTAATATTTTATGTTTCATCTTGTGAAAATTTTACTGAATTAGAAATTAAGGTTTAAACCAAATATCAACTGTCTGCTTCTTGGATAAGCTGAATAATCAACTCCTGGTGTAAGCGGTGTGTTTCTTCTTGTTGAAACCTCAGGATCTGGACCTGAATATTTAGTCCAAACAAAAACATTACTAGCCGTAAGATAAAACCTCAATTTAGAAACCCCTAATGCAGAGGTTAAAGCTTCTGGTGTAGTATAACCTAAACTTAAAGTATTAAGTCTTAAGAAAGACCCATCTTCAACAGCCCAGTCACTGAAAACATAACGAGGCATATAAGGAGACCACATTGTAGTATTTGCATTTAAAGCTGTTAAAGCTACAGGATCAGTTACTAACTGTCCAGTATTAGGATCAAGATTCGTCCATCTTGTTCCATCAGCCATTTCAGAATTTAAATTTCTATATTGTCCATTTGGGACTGAAGTAGCAAATTCAACTTTATTAGCATTATAGATATCATTACCTATACTATAATTAAATGCTGCCGAAAGATCAAAACCATAAGCATTTCCATTCAGAACAAAACCTCCTGTAGTTTTAGGATTAGCATTTCCGATAACAGTAAGATCATTAGCATTCACTTTACCGTCACCATCAATATCCTTTAATTTCATAGCGCCAGGTTTCATTGGTCCAACAATTGTAGTCCCATCTGCCACTCCTGCTTTTAAAGTGTATGCTCCTGCATTATAATCAAAGTCTGAAACTTCGTAGCGTCCATCACTTTTATATCCGTACATAATACCAATTGGCTCTCCTACGTTTACTAAATAGTCATTTCCGATGGCTGTAGAAGCCCATCCAGAAGCCCATCCAAAATTGTTCATCACGCCAAGTGAATTAATTCTATTAGTATTAAATCCTGCATTGAAAGATAAGCTTAATCCATATTTAGCTTTTTCAATTAGGTTAAGGTTTAAAGTAGCTTCAACTCCACTGTTTTGAACTTCACCCATATTTCTGTATTGAGAATCATAACCTCCTCCCGAAATTGGGAAATTGATCAATAAATCTTTTGTGATGTTTTTATAAAACTCCACAGATCCTGTTACTTTATTTTTAAACAAGTCAAAATCTAAACCTATATTTTGTGTTACAGTAGTTTCCCACTTCAAATCTGGGTTAGCCATAATTTTAGAAGATGCCCAATAATTATTAACGCCATTAATCCAAGTAGAACTTGTAGAAACAAAACTTTGAACCATCTGTCCTGTTGGAATATTGTTGTTACCCGCTTCACCGTAGCTTACTCTTAGTTTAAGCAAATTAATCCATGTTGCATTTTTCATAAACTCTTCCCCTGATATTTTCCAAGCTGCCGCCGCCGCAGGAAAGAATCCCCATTTATTACCTTCAGAAAATTTACTAGACCCATCCGCTCTATATGTAGCTGTAAATAAATAACGATCTTTATAATCATAATTTACACGTCCAAAGAAAGAAAGTAATTTATCATCTGGATAGTAGAAATTATCAACCGAAACTGGAGTTCCTTGTGTGGTTAATTTTTTAGCATCATCTAAATCAAAAGATAATGGAAATCCGTGAATAGTATTTGTCAAATCGTTTCTTTTAAAATCGATAGACTCTTCTCCCAAAAGAAATTTTAAAGAATGATCCTCCCCAACTATTTTTTTCATGTCATAGTTAAGCGTGTTTGCATTTCTAAAACGTGTATCTTTTCTATCTCCCATTATCATCGCTGGCATTCCTTGTCTTTCTGCTGCCGGAGTGTTTTTTACGTAATAAGTTGTACGTCCGTAGTAACGATAATCTTGATAGTTATAGTTATCTAAACCTAATTCTGTCTTGAAAATTAGATTTGGAGTGAATTTCCATGAAAAACTCCCCAACATGTTAAAGTTTTTTCTAAACTGCTGACGGTTGTTGTCTGTAATAGCCACAAAAGGATGTGTTAAATTATCAGAAACTGCCTCATCTGTATCATCTGTTGTCAAACCTGGAACCGGAATTGGGGCATATCCTACAACATTTTTTAAACGAGAATCTGCTGAAGAAGCTTCGTTTTGTTCATTCATACCCGCACCATTAATTTCTGTATCAGAATAACGCATCGTGAAACTTAAATCAATTTTATCAGAAGCTTTGCTATTTAATGCAAGAGATAAGTTGTTTCTATTAAAATCCGATCCCAACATAATTGCTTTTTCATCATAATGGGCATAATTGAAGTTATAATTCATTTTTTCACTTCCACCGCGAATAGATAAGTCACGGCTCTGCACTTCCCCGGTACGTCCAAAAACTTGCTTTTGCCAATTGTTTCCTTTCATGCCTTTGTACATATCATAATCCTGCCATGCTCCAAAATATTTTTCGTAAGAGCTTACATCAGTATTATCTTTAAGCATCGCATATTCGTACTGCCATTTTACGTAGTCTTCTGGAGATGTAACACCGATAGTATTAGCCATTTTTTTCATTCCATAGAACATATTAAAGTTTACAGCAATTTTACCATCTTTACCTTTTTTAGTAGTTACAATAACAACTCCATAAGCTCCTCTAGAACCATAGATTGCAGTAGATGATGCATCTTTTAATATCGTCATAGTGTCAATATCAGAAGAAGAAATATCATTAATATTGTTTACCGGAAATCCATCTACGATATACAATGGAGATGCGTCTTGTGTTAATGATCCATTTCCTCGAATTCTAATTTGCACATTTGAATCTGGTGACCCTTCGGAAGAAGTTACTTGAACCCCCGCAACACGTCCCGTTAAAGCTTCTGCTACGTTTGGAACTGGAATTTTACGAGCCTCACTTCCAGAAAACGTAGCAACTGCACCAGTCAAATCAGATTTCTTAGAAGTTCCATATCCAATTACAACAACTTCATTTAAATTATTAGAATCTTCAGACATCGTTGCATTTACTTTCGATTTTCCATCTGCAGAAATGTCAATACTTTTAAATCCGATAAATGAAAAACTTAAAACCGCTTTTGGATTGGTAAGCTTTAGTTTATAATGTCCATCAAAATCGGTAGAAGTTCCGTTCTTAGTTCCTTTTTCTAAGACGTTTACCCCAGGAAGAGAAAGTCCCGCGGCATCCTTAACGGTTCCCTCTATCGTTGTGCCCTGAGCGTGTACTTGTCTACCGATCAATAAGCACAGTAAGAAAACAAGTTTAAAGCAAAAATTTGCTCCTTTGTTTAATAGTTCTTTAAAGTTCATGGTTGATTGTTTAAGTTATTAAATGTTTTTTCTTGGTGGTTTTAGTGGTTTTTTGTGGTTACTTTCAATTCATTTTATAGTTAATTTTTGCGGTTTTATTTTAACAGTATTTTCTTTATATCTCTATTAAAGCTTTATTCCTGCTCTATTTTTTCTCCTTTACTTAATCGATTTCGGATTATCAAAAAAAAGTTGTAATCGATTACACAAACATAGATATTTTTTCTAAACGAAAAATAAAATTTCCCAAAAAATTCATAAAAAAAATTACATATTGAAAATTTTACTGCTTTTTTATATGACATATACAATTTATAACAATATAAAATATTAATAATATTATTACTAATCGTTCATTTGATTTGATTTTTACAAAAAAAACAATCGATTACATGAATATTACTTACAAAAATATTAGGTGTTATTTTTACACTTAAAAAGTTAAAATCAAGCCAAAAAAAATGAAAAATTTTTATTGATGTTTTAAAAATTACAATGATTTTACCTATAAATAAGATTAACGAGATGAAAGAAAAGGTAGTTTTGACTATAAGTTTGCACCCTTATAAGCACAAAAAAGCCCTTAAACAAAAGTTAAGGGCTAAAAAAATAAATTCTAAGTATATTTAAATACGTTGCAATTGTAGTTGTTTTTGATGTAACCTCATCAATACAAATGTAATAACCATTCCGATTACTGACATTAACACTCCAATAAGATTAGGAGAAGAATAACTAAATCCAGCAGCTAAAGGCAATCCCCCTAGAAAAGCTCCTAAAGCATTTCCAATATTAAAACTTCCTTGAAGAGAAGCTGAAGCAATCATCTCTGCTCCTTTTGCCGTACGAATCATTAGCATCTGAATTGGTGCAATAACCGAGAATGAAATAGCTCCAGTTAAGAAAGTCAGAAATAAGGATACGTATTGATTGAACGAGAAGAAATAAACCAAAACCAAATCGGTAGACATAACAAGCAATAAAGCTAAAGTGGTTGGAGCTGGTGAAAAACGATCTGCCAATTTACCTCCTACAAAGTTCCCCACTACCATTCCTAATCCTGCTAAAATCAAGATTGATGAAACGTCTTCTGGTGAAAACTTTGATACATTAATTAAAAGAGGTGCGATGTAACTGATCCAGGCAAAAAGACCTCCAAAACCAATTGCTGTAATTCCGATAATTAACCAAGCCTCTGTTTTCTTAAAAAATTGAAGCTGTGTTTTCATGTTTACACTTTCTCCTTTTTCAAGATTTGGCATCCATAAATAAATAGCCAGAAAGGTTAGTAAACCTACGATAGCAATTAATACAAAAGTATATCGCCAAATAAAATGATGGCCAATATAGGTTCCAATCGGCACGCCTATTAAATTAGCAATGGTTAAACCGGCAAACATTATAGAGATTGCCTGTGCCTCTTTTCCTTTATCTGCTAAACGGCTTGCGACTACCGCTCCCACTCCAAAGAATGCACCGTGAGGCAATCCAGATAAAAATCGAGAAGCAAATAAAATATTATAATTAGGAGCTATAATTGACAACGCATTGAAAACTGCCAACATTAAAGCTAGAATTAAAAGCATTTTTTTAGGTGCATAATTTCTTCCTGCGATTACTAATAAAGGCGCTCCAATAACAACTCCAAGTGCATAAGATGAAATTAAATATCCAGCAACCGGAATTGACACTTTCATATCTGAAGCAATATCTGGGAGTAATCCCATCATTACAAATTCTGTAATACCAATAGTTAACCCTCCTAAAGAGAGTGCAATAAGACTTTTTTTCATTTTGATTATTGTAGAAAGGAATAGATTTCTACGACGCAAAATTAACACCGTTAACCTTAAAAAAAGTTGTAAATTTGCGATATAAAATTGTACATTTATGTTATGCCGAAATTAAATCAGTTTAAAACGCTTGTTTTGGATGAATTTGAAGAAGAGAAATTTCATCTTCCTCCGCATACTCATACCTATTACGAAATCATTTATATAAAGAAAGGAAGTGGTATCCATCACTTGAATAATAATCTGCTGCCGTATAAAGCAGGGGATTTATTTGTTATTTCTCCAGATGACGAACATTATTTTGACATAAAGAAAAGTACCCGATTCATTTTTATCAAATTCACTGATAATTATTTCAACTCAAAACAGAATCTTACTTGCGATGAATTTTTAGTAAATACTCCAGAAAGTTTCATGCGAGATAAAATCTTAAAAGAAACTGTTTTGAAGTTTGACGAACCTTGCAAAACGATTCTAAAAAATACAGTTGAAAACATTGTAACTTATGGACATTATATAGATGTTACCTCATCTCCAATAGTTTTCTATCAAATTCTTTCCCTTTTTGGTTTAATTAAAGAAACAATTCGAGGTATGAATTTGCAGATGAAATCGACTCATTTGGATAGTGAACAAATTGCTAATTACATTCATCAGAATATTTACCAGCCGAAATTGGTGCAAGTAAAAGTAATTGCAGAGCATTTTAATATCGCTCAAACCTATTTTAGCGCTTATTTTAAAAGAACTTTCAGCATTAGTTATCGCGAATACATTCATAATTTACGATTGACTTTAATCGAAAAAAGATTTCACAACAATCAATTGCCGATTAAACAGATTGCGTACGAATTTGGCTTTACCGATGAAAGTCATTTGACCAATTATTTCAAAAAACGTAAAAACATGAAACCGACAGATTTTAAAAAACTCTAGTTAGCGAAATCTTAAAAAGTTATTTCCTCGAACATTTTTAGCTAAATTTGTGCTACTAAAAACAATTTCTTTGAAAAAGAAAATCCACATAATAATGCTTTTTATAATACTTAGTTTCTTTTTGAACCCAAGTTATACTTACGCATGCCATACTGGACACTCTAAAGAAATTACTGCCAAAGAAGAAAACAGCTGTTCAAAAAAATGCTGTGAAAAGAAAACTTCAAAACAAGAAAAACACAATTGTGACGGCAAATGCAGTCATTCTGGCTGTACAACTTCTACAATGCAATTTGTTATTTTAAACTCAAATGATTTTGATTTACAAAATGACGCGTTCAATTTTTCTTTAAAAAATACTATTTCTTCTTATAACGAATCCAATATTTCTTCTGGATTTGTTTCTATTTGGCTTAAGCCGAAAATATAATTATTGTATTTGTGACAGCCCATATTGGGTCTTTTTGAAACCAATTTTTAATTAACTTTAAAGGAAATTTAAAACCTTTAATCTAACAAAACATACAATGAAAAAATCAATTATAGCTTTAGCAACAGCACTTACGGTAATATTTGGTGCAAATACGATTCAGGCAAAAAACAATAATTCTGAATTAACAATATTCGAAACTGCAGATTCTCAATTGCAATCGGTTTACGATGCTTATTTTTCTGTAAAAGATGCTCTTATTAAAAGTGACAGCAAATTAACTTCGGCGAAAGCCGCAGCTTTATTAACTGCCATTACAGCGGTAAAAATGGATAAGTTAAAAAGCAACGAACATACAGCTTGGATGAAAGTAGTTAAAAAACTGACTGCTGATGCCAAAAGTATTTCGACAACAACAGATCTTAAAAAACAGCGTGAGACTTTTAAATCTTTATCAAAAAACACTTACGATTTAATAAAAGTTGCAAATCCAGATCAGCCGGTTTACAAACAATATTGCCCAATGGCAGATGCAGACTGGTTAAGCAAAGAAAAAGCAGTTAAGAATCCGTACTACGGTTCTTCTATGCTGACTTGTGGAAATGTGGTAGAAACGATTAAATAATATGAAGCTTTACATCAAAAATATGGTGTGCAGCCGATGCAAAATGGTAGTGAAGTCTGAGTTCGAAAAACTCGGACTTCAACCTATTTCTGTAGAATTAGGAGAAGTTGAGTTACAAGAAGAAATCAGCGACGAGCAAAAAGAAGTTTTATTAGAAAATCTTCAAGCCTTAGGTTTTGATTTAATTGATGATAAAAAGACAAAAACCGTCGAAAGAATAAAAAACCTGATCGTCGATTTGGTTCATCATAAAAACAATGATTTAAAAATCAACCTATCAGAATATCTGGCAGAAAACCTCAATCAAGATTATAATTCGTTAAGCAACTTATTTTCGGAAATTGAAAATACAACTATCGAAAAATATTTCATCAGCCAGAAAATTGAAAAAGTAAAAGAATTGTTGATTTATAATGAGCTTTCGTTAAGCGAAATTGCCGATATTCTTAATTACAGCAATGTGGCGCATTTGAGCAATCAATTCAAAAAAAATACTGGCTACACTCCTACTTCATTTAAACAATTGAAAGATAATAAGCGTATTCAGATCGAGAATTTGTAGTTTTTTTAACCACAAAGACGCTAAAGGTTTACGCAAAGTTCGCAAAGTTATTTAGCCACAGATTAAAGGGATTAGAAGGATTTTTAAAAATCTGTGTTAATCTTTTTAATCTGTGGCTAACTTTTTATAGTTCGAAGAGCTTTGCGAACCTTGCGCTTTTTATAAAACCCAGCATTTCAAAAATCCTTGCGACCTTTGCGGTTAAAAAAACATTTAGTAAATCTTACAAATCATTCCCAAAATTATACAAACCGAACTCACAGATACTTCGGAAATTTGCATTGTAATACTTAAAAACCAATACAATGACTCATCAATATATAATTTCAGGAATGTCGTGCAATGGATGCCGAACTAAAGTCGAAAAAACTTTAAATGAAGTTGAAGGCGTTCATGCAGAAGTTAGTTTGAATCCGCCAACAGCAACCATAACAATGGATAAGCACGTCTCGACAGAAAAATTTCAGGAAGTTTTATCGGCTGCGGGAAATTATACTATTGAAATGGATTCTCCTAAAAATCATGGGGAAACTGCCGTTAAATCTTGCTGTTCTAGTCATAAAAAAGAACATAATGGTCACAATCACAATCATCATAAAACAGAAACTAAAAAAATACACCCGCATATTGCAAATGGTGTTTATTATTGTCCAATGCATTGTGAAGGCGATAAAACGTATAACAAACCTGGAGATTGTCCAGTCTGCGGAATGGACTTAGTTCCGCAAGTTGCCGTAACCGCAACACAGTTTACGTGTCCAATGCATCCTGAAATCGTTTCAAACGAACCAGGCGATTGTCCGATTTGCGGAATGGATTTAGTTCCGATGCAGGCTTCAGAAAGTGAAGAAAACAAAACCTATACTGATTTATTGAAGAAAATGAAGATTGCGATTCTATTTACGCTTCCTATTTTCATTATCTCTATGTCAGAAATGATTCCGAATAATCCACTTTACAATATTATGTCTATTGAAAAATGGAATTGGGTTCAGCTTTTATTTTCGATTCCAGTTTTATTTTATGCGGGATGGATGTTTTTTGTCCGCGCATACAAATCAATAGTAACTTGGAATTTAAACATGTTTACTTTAATCGGAATCGGAACCAGCGTTGCATTCCTATTTAGTATTGTCGGAATGTTTTTTCCAGATATTTTCCCTTCGGAATTCAAATCACATCACGGAACGATTCATTTGTATTTTGAAGCTGCGACTGTAATTATCACTTTAGTTTTATTAGGACAATTATTGGAAGCCAAAGCGCACGGCCAAACAAATGGGGCAATAAAAGAATTATTAAAATTAGCACCAACTGAAGCAACTTTGGTTGAAAACGGTGTAGATAAAGTAATCTCCATTCACAATATCAAAAAAGGTGATTTACTTCGTGTAAAACCAGGAGAAAAAATTCCAGTTGACGGAAAAATAACTTCTGGAGAAAGCAGTATCGACGAATCGATGATTACCGGAGAACCAATTCCGGTTGATAAAAAAACAGGCGATGCAGTAATTTCCGGAACTATAAACGGCACAAAATCGTTTGTTATGATTGCCGAAAAAGTCGGTTCAGAAACTATGCTTTCACAAATTATCCAAATGGTAAATGATGCAAGCAGATCTCGCGCTCCAATTCAGAAATTAGCCGATCGCGTTTCTAAATATTTTGTGCCAACTGTAGTTCTCATTTCGATTGTAACCTTTTTTGTCTGGGCAAAATTTGGTCCAGAACCCGCTTATGTCTACGGATTAATCAATGCGATTGCAGTTTTAATTATCGCCTGTCCTTGTGCACTTGGATTGGCTACGCCAATGTCAGTTATGGTTGGCGTTGGAAAAGGAGCTCAAAACGGAATTCTGATCAAAAATGCCGAGGCTCTGGAAAACATGAATAAAATTGATGTTTTAATTACAGACAAAACAGGAACGATAACTGAAGGAAAACCATCCGTAGAAAAAATCTACGCCATAAATAATGACGAAGATTTTCTGCTTCAAAACATTGCTTCTTTAAATCAGCATAGCGAACATCCACTTGCGCAGGCCGTTGTAAATTTCGCGAAAGCAAAAAGTAGTTCATTAAAAGAAGTTGAAGGTTTCGAAACTATTGCAGGAAAAGGAGTTTTAGGAACTATAGAAAACATAAGTGTCGCTTTAGGAAACAAAAAATTAATGGATGAAATTGGTGCTTCTGTTTCTAATGATTTAGAACAAAAAGTAATTTCTGAACAGAATTTAGGAAAAACTATTTCGTACATCGCTATTGAAAAAAGCGTTTTAGGTTTCGTAGCCATTACCGATGCTATTAAAGAAAACAGTGCTCAAGCCATTAAAGAATTAATCGCTCAAGGTGTTGAGGTAATCATGATGACTGGTGACAATCATAATACTGCAAAAGCCGTTGCCGAACATTTGCATCTGAGTTCTTTCAAGGCAGATTGTCTTCCAGAAGATAAATTAAAAGAAATCGAACGTCTTCAGGCACAAGGAAAAATCGTTGCCATGGCGGGTGACGGAATCAACGATGCGCCTGCTCTGGCTCAATCCAATATTGGAATCGCAATGGGAACGGGAACTGATGTTGCCATCGAAAGCGCTAAAATTACTTTAGTAAAAGGCGATTTAAATGGAATCGTAAAAGCTAAAAATCTAAGTCACGCAGTGATGTCAAACATCAAACAGAATTTATTCTTTGCTTTTATATATAACACTTTGGGCGTGCCAATTGCAGCTGGAATTTTATATCCGTTTTTAGGAATATTGCTTTCGCCGATGCTAGCTGCGGTGGCAATGAGTTTGAGTTCAGTATCCGTAATAGTAAATGCTTTGCGATTGAGAAATTTAAAATTGTAAGTTGGAACGTAATTATTTTAACACATAGAAACATAGATTTTTGTGTCTAAAAAAAGATAAGAGAAGAAACAAGTTTCCACACATAGTAACTATGTGTGTTTAAATAAGTGAAACGCCTTTCTTAATCTTCAAATAACTATGTTTCTATGTGTTAAAATTAAATTGTGTTCAATTTAAAATAAAGACTTAAAATTATAATCTATCATGAAAATCAAATATATTCTTTTTTTATTTTTAATTGCTTTTCAGTTAAAGGCGCAGAAATACGTACGTTACGATTTACATGTTCACGATACGATTGTCAATTTTTCGGGTAAAGAAAAACGAGCCATTGCTGTGAACGGACAAATTCCGATGCCGACGCTGACTTTTACCGAAGGCGATATTGCAGAAATTTATGTACATAACGAATTGAAAAAGGAAACTACTTCGATGCACTGGCACGGATTGTTTCTGCCTAATAAAGAAGACGGAGTTCCATATCTTACGCAAATGCCAATTGAACCTGGAACAACACATAAATATACGTTTCCAATTATTCAGAATGGAACGTATTGGTATCATAGTCATTCTGGTTTGCAGGAACAAATTGGTTTGTACGGACTTTTTATCATCAATAAGAAAAAAGACGATTCAACAATTAGAAAGGGAATTGACGATTTGCCGACGATTCCAGTTATTTTAAGCGAATGGTCAGATTTGAAACCAGAGAATATTCAGCGAATGCTGCACAATGCCAATGACTGGTTTGCGATTAAAAAAGGAACGACTCAAAGTTATTCCGAAGCTATCAAACAAGGGCATTTTTCGACCAAAGTGACCAACGAATGGAAACGAATGAACGCCATGGATGTCAGCGATGTTTATTACGAAAAGTTTCTAATTAACGGAAAAAATGAACAGCAGTTTTCAGATCTTAAACCAGGTTCAAAAGTCCGCTTACGAATTGCCAATGGAGGTGCTTCCAGTTACTTTTGGCTGGCTTATGGTGGAGGAAAAATCACCGTTGTAGCAAGTGATGGAAACGATGTTGAACCAGTAGAAGTCGATCGTTTAATTATTGCGGTTTCTGAAACTTATGATGTTGTGGTTACAATTCCAGAAAATAATAAATCTTTTGCCTTTTTGGCTACAGCCGAAGATAGAACGGGATCTGCATCTTTGTTTTTAGGAAGTGGAGAAAAACAGCCTGTTCATCAACTTTCGAAATTAAAATATTTTGAAGGGATGAAAATGATGAACGACATGATGAAAATGAACGGCGACATGAACGACATGGGCATGAATATGTCTTTGAACAAAATGGATATGAATGCTGTAATGTATCCTGAAATTTCGGGTGAAGATGAAAATGCAAAACCAAAAATGGATCATTCGAATCATAATATGAAAGGCATGAAAATGGAAAGTGACAGCACTGAAACTTCTGAAATTGTGACTTTGAATTACGGAATGCTGAAATCTCCTTTTAAAACAAATCTTCCAAAAGATGCACCTGTAAAAGAATTGCGTTTCACTTTATCTGGAAATATGAATCGTTATGTGTGGAGTTTAGATAATAAAGTGGTTTCTGAAACCGATAAAATTTTAATTAAAAAAGGAGAAAACGTTCGTATCGTTTTATACAATGGTTCGATGATGCGACACCCGATGCATTTACATGGTCATGATTTTAGAATCTTGAACGAACATGGCGATTATTCTCCGCTAAAAAACGTAATTGACATTATGCCAATGGAAACCGATACGATCGAGTTTCAGGCCAATGCTGATGGCGACTGGTTCTTTCACTGTCATATTTTATATCACATGATGGCTGGAATGGGAAGGATTTTTAGTTATGAAAATTCAGCGCCAAATCCGTTGATGCATCATCCTGAAATGGCTTTTAAAATGCTGAAAATGGACGATCGTATGTTTCATTTTATGGCTGAAAATGATTTTGCAACCAACGGAAATGATGGTGAAGCAATGTTCAGCAACACACGTTGGAGCATTGGAACTGAATGGAGATTGGGTTATAACGATAAACATGGTTACGAAACCGAAACACATATCGGACGTTACATTGGGAAAAATCAATGGTTAATGCCTTTTATTGGCTTCGACTGGCGTTACCGAAAAATGGGAATGGATGAACAGGAACAAAATCTTTTCGGACAGAAAAATACCAAAGATAATCGTTCGGTTTTTAGCGCTGGTCTTGAATATAATTTGCCAATGCTCATAAAAGCGCAAGTCGAGGTATATACAGATGGAAATGTCCGACTTCAGTTTGAACGAAAAGACATTCCTCTTTCAAAACGTCTTCGTATGAATCTAATGTGGAATACCGATAAAGAATATATGGCTGGACTAAAATACATTGTAACCCGAAACATAGGAATTACAACACATTATGATAGCGATATGGGAATTGGATTTGGGGTTAATCTTAACTATTAAATACAACGGTGAAGGCTTTACAACTCATTAACAGATTTTACAAAAACATTAACAATTTGTAAGAATCAACTATAAGAATTCAATTTATATTTGGTCTACCAATTATAATCTCTAACCCTAAAAAACATTTAATCAAAATGACAAAAGTAATCACAGTTGTAACAGTTGCTTTCTTTTCAATTGGCGTAATGGCTCAGGACACAAAACCCGCAACAAAAGACAAAGCCAAAAAAGAATCTTGCTGTAAAAAAACAGCAGACAAAAAAGATAAAAAATCTTGCTGCGTTAAAAAATAAATGAAACTTGATTTCAACAAAAAAGACCTCAAATAATTGAGGTCTTTTTTATATTAATGCGAAACTTTATCAAGTTCCTAAAAATTTTATTTCACTCGAATGCTCCATTCAAAATCCATTTCTGAAACTTGAACACCTTCTTCGTTGGTTCCTATAGATTTCATCCAGAACGTCTGCCCTTCTCCTGTTTCTATTGTCTTTTTGATGGCGTCAGCAATTAAATGTCCGTCATTGCAAACAAAAGTGATTCTTCCAGTTGCTTTTTTTGTGAAATTACCTTTGTTGTTGGCTACTAACATCGAAATCTTTTTACCACTTTGCTGGATCTGAGAAATTACCAAAGCCCCTGTTGTTAACTCTGCAGCCATTGCCTGAACAGCAAAATACATTGAGTTAAACGGATTTTGATTAATCCATCTATGTTTTACCGTAACTGTACAGCTGCTATCATTTATATCTTTTACACGTACTCCGCAAAAGTATGCAGAAGGCAATTTGAATAAGACGAATTTATTAAGTTTTGATACCGAAAGTGCCATAGGAATATTTTTTTATGTAAAAATACAAAAAAACTATGCATGCACAATAAATTATTGATATATCAAAAAGAAGTCAGCAAATACAAGGGTTTTGAATGATTTTCAGAAAATTAAAGGCAATTTCATAGTTTTAAATTTGTTAAATTTTTGTTAATAATTAGTACTATGCAAAACAAGATACTGTTTTTTAGATATATATTTGCATAAGAAATTACTATATACTTTTAATCATGGAAACAACAACACCACTCATCATGGAAAAAACATCAGAAAAGAATACAGCAGCATTTACTCATTTGAGTACTTTAAGTCAATATATAATTCCGTTTGGGAACTATATTTTTCCGTTAATCATTTGGACAAATTATAAAGACAAGTCTGAATTTGCAGATCATCACGGAAAACAGGCTTTGAACTTTCAATTAAGCATTTTGCTTTATTCTTTGATCTTAGCGCTTATTGCGATCCCGATTTTCGTTACCGTTTTCTTGCAAAATCTTCCATTAGAAGCCGTTTTTAATGACGACGATTTTGTAATCAGAAACTTTAACTTTCAGGCAAACATCGGAATGTTAAGTGTAGGCATAACAGCTGTTATACTTTTCGGATTATTAAAATTTGTTGAATTCTTTTTAGTAATCTATGCTTCTATAAAAGCTTCAAACGGAGAATTATACAAATATCCAATTACGATTCCTTTTATAAAGTAACATTAAAAATTAAAAGTTATAGTCGAAACATCAATCAAATCATATAAGTTTCGAAATCAATCATCAATCAAATCATCATCAATCAAAAAACGAATTGTTCAATCAAAAAAAAACAAAATGAAATTATGAACATTGAAAACACAAAAGCACAGATGCGCAAAGGTGTTCTTGAGTTTTGCATCTTATCAGTTCTAAAAGAAAAAGACGCATATACATCTGAGATATTAGACACTTTAAAAAACGCAAAATTACTAGTTGTAGAAGGAACCGTTTACCCGTTGTTAACTAGATTGAAAAATGACGGTTTACTAAATTATCGCTGGGAAGAATCGACCTCTGGGCCACCACGAAAATATTATGGATTAACCGAAATAGGACAAACATTTTTAAACGAACTTAGCGGTACTTGGACAGAATTATCCGACGCCGTAAATCTAATCACCAATCAAAATCAATAAGTCATGAACAAAACAGTAAATATTAACTTAGGCGGGATGTTTTTTCACATCGATGAAGATGCATACTTAAAATTGACACGCTACTTTGACGCTATAAAACGATCACTTAACAACTCATCTGGTCAGGATGAAATCATTAAAGACATCGAAATGCGTGTTTCTGAATTGTTGACAGAAAAACAAAAAAGCGAAAAACATGTTGTTGGACTGAAAGATGTTGACGAAGTGATTGCGGTAATGGGACAACCTGAAGACTACCGAATTGAAGACGAAGAAAACGCAAATCAATCTTTCAATAATTATACTGCAAGAAAACACAAAAAATTATATCGTGACAAAGAAAATGGTATGATTGGAGGTGTGGCTACAGGTTTAGGACATTACTTTGGAATTGATGCAGTTTGGATTAAAATCGTATTCTTAATCTTCGTTTTCGCAGGTTTTGGAACTGGAATTTTAGCTTACTTCGTTCTTTGGATTGTAACTCCTGAAGCGGTTACAACTTCAGAAAAATTGGAAATGACTGGAGAACCAGTAACAATTTCAAACATCGAAAAAAAAGTTCGCGAAGAAATTGATTCTCTTTCTGAAAAATTCAAAAATGCAGATTATGACAAAATGGGAAACCAGGTAAAGTCGGGAGCTGGGAGAATAAGTAGTTCATTTGGAGACTTTGTCATGACGGTTTTTAAAATCTTTGCTAAATTTTTAGGAGTAATTTTAATTATATCAGGGATCTCTACTTTAATCATGTTATTGATTGGCGTATTTACTTTAGGAACTAATATTTTTATCGATTTCCCTTGGCAGAATTTTGTTGAAGCCGGAAACTTTACAGAATATCCTCTTTGGTCATTTGGATTGTTAATGTTCTTTGCTGTTGGAATTCCGTTTTTCTTCTTAACTCTTTTAGGATTTAAACTGTTATCTCCAAACTTAAAATCAATCGGAAATATTACAAAATATACGCTTTTAGCTCTTTGGATTATTTCTATCGCAATTCTTACTAGTATTGGAATCAAACAGGCAACTGAAATTTCATACGATAATAAAGTAGTGGAGAAAAAAGTTCTGGCAATCAAACCTGTTGATACTTTATATATTAAGTTTAAGTACAATGATTATTATACAAAAAGCTTAAACCACTATAGAGAGTTCGAATTTGTACAAGATTCTGCAAACAATGAATTGATTTATTCTAATGATGTACGTTTACATGTATTACACACAGACGAATCGGCTCCATTTGTTCAGATCGAAAAAAGCGCAAGAGGAAACTCTTTTACAAACGCTAAAAAAAGAGCAGAAAAAATTAATTATAAGTTTCAAATTAGCGGAAATCATTTAATTTTGGATAATTATTTTCTGACAGATGTAAAAAATAAATTCAGAGGACAAGAAGTTGATATCTATCTTTACTTACCAGAAGGGCAATTAGTTAAACCAGACTCTTCTGTTAGAGATTACTATAACTCAGATGACAATTTCTTCGAATTAAATTACAAAGGAGATTACAATTACAAAGTTATCGGGTCTAAAGTAAAATGTTTAAACTGTCCTGCTGATGAGGACAATAACAACGATGATACTGACTACGAGAATATAAATGAAGAAGTGAATGAAGCCATTAATGAAGCTAAAATTGATGCTGCTGACACTGTAAGAGAAGTTTCAGTTAAAATTAATGGAAAAGAAGTTTTAAACGGAAAGAAAACTAAAGGAAGACTAACTACAGATAAAAACGGAGTGATAATCAAAACTAACTAAACCATGATAAAAATAATCATCCATATTACGAAATTTATAATTGCAACTGTTACAGCTCTATTGTTTGCTTCATGTAATTTTAACATGAATGCAATTGAAGGAAGCGGGAATGTTACAACAGAAAAAAGAACTGTTCAAGGAGAGTTTAAAAACATCTCTGTAAGCAACGCCATCGATGTGGTTATTGTACAGTCTGATGCTACAGAAATTACAGTTGAAGCAGATGACAATCTTCAAAAAGAAATTGTTACTAAAGTAGAAAACGGAACTCTTATTATTGAATGCAAATACAGCTCTTTCCGAAACATTACATCAAAAAAAGTAACGGTAAAAATGCCTGTTGTTCATAAAATAGAAGCCTCTAGTGCTTCAAGTGTTGAAACTGACGGACTTGTTCAGGGTGAAGATATTACTTTAGAAGCTTCGAGCGCAGCATCGATGGATGTTAAAATCGAATCGGATAGAATTGCAATAGATGCCGGAAGCGGAAGTTCTATAGATATTGAAGGAAAAGCTTTAAGCCTTACGACTTCGGTTTCAAGCGGAGGAAGTATTGATGCCGAAAAATTAATGGCCAATGATGTTCATGCAGATGCATCTAGCGGAGGAACAGTTTCTGTACGCCCAATCTTAAGTTTGAAAGCA
Organism: Flavobacterium tagetis; assembly: GCF_016735615.1. Taxonomy (GTDB): domain Bacteria; phylum Bacteroidota; class Bacteroidia; order Flavobacteriales; family Flavobacteriaceae; genus Flavobacterium; species Flavobacterium tagetis. Next base: position 283,663 of record NZ_JAERSF010000004.1, on the reverse strand, counting down.
GATGCTTCTAGCGGCGGAAACATCAATTATAGCGGTACTCCAAAAACAATTGAAAAATCTGCAACATCTGGAGGAAGTGTAAGTAAAAGCTAAATATGTAACTGTTAAATATAAACGAAATCATTCACCAAAAGTGGATGATTTTTTTATATTTGTCAAAATCAAATCTAGAATTAATGAAAAAAAGTACCGCCTTACTCCTATTATTATTTGTTACGACTCTGACCTTCGCTCAAAAAAGAGAAAAAATTAAAGGCTCTAAAATTGTAACTACCTCGATAAAAGAAGTTGGAAGTTTTGATGCTCTTGAAGTCGATGATAATCTGGAAGTTTATTTGGAACAAGGAGAAAAAAACGAAATTAAAATTGAAGCCGATGATAACCTGCACGATATTGTAGGTATGGATTTAAGAGAAAAAACACTTCGTTTATATACTAATAAGGAATCTACTATTTTTAAGAAACTATCGGTTAAGGTTACTTATACTAAATCATTGAATAAAGTAATCACTAAAAATGAAGCGATAGTTTATGCTATTCAAGAGCTACAATTAGACGACATTACAATGAATTGCATGGACTTTTCTAAATTGTATTTGAATGTGAACTCGAAGAAATTTACTTTAATTGCTGATGATAAGTCTAAAACAGAATTAAACTTAAAAGCAGAGGACGGAAGTTTGCAATTGAGTAAATATGCTGGAGTTAAAACATTGGTTTCTGCAATAAAATTTAAATGCGATTTGTATCAAAAAGCCACTGCAGCAATCGAAGGAATTGCCGAAAAAGCAACTATTAGATTAGATAATAATTCTGTTTTTACGGGAACAAAATTTACCTTGAAAGATGCAAATGTTACAGCTGAAGGTTCTTCCGTTGCTACTATTTTAGCAGAAAACAATGTCGCAATTGCAGCTGGAGACAAGTCTGAAATTTCATTATATGGTGATCCAAAAATAGAACTTACACGCTTTAGCGAAGAAGCAAAACTGATAAAAAAGCCAGGCGCAACAAAACCAAAAGCAACGACATTGTAAGCTTTTTTTTAAGTTTAAAAACCAATATAACGAAAAAGAAAAATCCCAGTCTAAAATTTTAGACTGGGATTTTTTATTACAAAAGATTTCAGCTTTACAACAACCTAAAACTTTTACTTATTCCTTTGAAGCCAAATATCTTTCAGCATCTAATGCAGCCATACATCCTGTACCTGCAGCAGTAATCGCTTGACGGTAAACATGATCTGCAGCATCTCCTGCAACGAATACACCTTCAACATTTGTTTTAGATGTACCTGGAGTATTTACGATATATCCTGTTTCATCAAGAGTAATATAATCTTTAAAAATATCTGTGTTTGGTTTGTGACCAATTGCCACGAAGAAACCAGTTGCAGGAATTTCGATTGTTTCGCCTGTTGTTTTGTTTAAAGCTTTAATGGCATGTACCACATTGTTATCTCCTAAAACTTCAACAGTATCGTGATTCATTAAGATCTCAATGTTTTCAGTTTTACGAACACGTTCTTCCATAATTTTAGAAGCTCTGAATTTTTCACTTCTAACTAACATGGTTACTTTTTTGCAAAGTTTAGATAAATAATGCGCCTCTTCGCAAGCAGAATCTCCTGCTCCAACAATAACAACATCTTGATTTCTGTAGAAGAATCCGTCGCAAACTGCACAAGCAGAAACTCCACCACCCATATTTAAATAGTGTTGTTCTGATGGTAATCCTAAATATTTAGCTGAAGCACCTGTAGAAATAATTACAGTTTCACAGTGCAATTCAATTGTATCGTTAATCCAAACTTTATGAATATCTCCAGAAAAATCAACTTTTGTAGCCCATCCATCGCGAATATCTGCACCAAAACGCTTTGCTTGTTCCTGTAACTGAATCATCATTTCTGGTCCTGTAACTCCATCAACATAACCTGGAAAGTTTTCAACCTCGTTAGTTGTAGTCAATTGACCACCAGGTTGCATTCCTTGATATAACACTGGATTCATGTTAGCTCTAGCCGCATAAATAGCTGCAGTATACCCTGCTGGGCCAGAACCTATAATAAGGCATTTAATTTTTTCGATTGTATTTGACATAGTAATAGTTTTTTTGAGTTGCAAATGTAAACTTTATTATAAAAAATATCGCCGAAAATAAATCTGAAATAGCTATGTGCAAATAAGTTTTATTTATTTTCATTTTTTCCTTTTACAAATCAAATTTATTTATATCTTTGCATCCGCTTTCGGGCACTACAACAAAAAATACATCTTCGGGGTGTAGCGTAGCCCGGTTATCGCGCCTGCTTTGGGAGCAGGAGGCCGCAGGTTCGAATCCTGCCACCCCGACAAAAGTCTTTTCAAATTTGAAAAGACTTTTTTTTTGCTTTAAACTCAAATAAAAAATTCGCCACGAATTCACGAATTGTTTTCTTTTAATACTTCATCTAATATTATTCGAATTAATTCGAATGAATAATCGCGAGGATTTGAAAAAACAATTCGTGAATTCGTGGCAAAAAAAATCTTTCCTACTATTTTTCCATACTCATATAAGCAGGATAAGATTCTTTGTTAGGTAAAATAAATTCTTCATCAAAAGGTTGCGCGCCTTCACCATTACTATAAGATGCCACTCGTTTTACACCAGTTCCTGTGCTTCCACCAGTACCATTAATAACATTCTGAATATTTCCAGAACCAGCAAAACGAGTAATGCACATTTTCTCCAACTTCACATTTGGATTATTAGGCGCTTCAAAACCGTTTTTCTTATTCACATTCCCGTCAGTTCCTGTAAAAACAGCATAAGATCCCATTCCTATTGTATGATGTTCTTTTACAGTATTCGCAACTTTAAATGCTGCATAGCCATCAACCCTTCCTCCTTGACTACTCCAACTTGCTTGGTTTGGCGCATCATATGGTGGTTCGTTCTGAAAGAAAAATGTTTTGCCACGTTCTCCCAACCATAAAACTTCATATTCCTGATAATGCTCAACAAACAATGCATAAAGCGTCACATCATTTCCGGCAACAATAAGTCCGTTTTTGCACCTATCTCTTTTCCAACGTGCGTCGCCACCTTTCTGCGAACCATGATCTGCACGCCACAACCAGAAATGATCTCCTACAACATTATTGCTATTAATCTGCATAGAAGTCTGAATCTGAATATTTTTTGACTGTACTCCGCCTACTCGACAAGTAATATCGCTAAGCAAAATAGGATCTGCACTATGATCTGCATTTGCCCCTTCATTACCGATTCTAACTTGATACGTCGTACTATTTGATGAATCCATTAAAAGTCCAGCAATGATAATTCCATCTTTATCATCAGCAAAAATACAACCCCAAGTATTTTTTTCTGAAGGCTCTAATGTTACAGAAGCAATACCTGCTCCCAAAAGTATTGCATCTTTTCTGTTCACTTGAATCGGTGCGTTCAAAGCATAGTGCCCAGGAGTGAAAAATATATTTTTACCAGCTTTCAATGCAGCATTAATCTCTACATCAGTATTTCCTTCCTTAGCAACATACCATTTTGCATCCAAATCTTGAATTTCACCTTTTCCCATATCTGTTGCAGTCCAAGAAACTCCCACTCTGTCTTTTTGCCAAGCAGGAACAAACACTTTATATTCCCCCTCATTATCAATAAAAAGAAAAGGTTTTTCACGAATAATAGGTGTTGTTGAAATTGGAGAATTAGATTCATTTGCTTGCGGAGGATTTACACATCCTTGCCAAACCATATTATATGAACCTCCCATGGCTCCCGAACCTGAAGGGAAAACGGTATTTCTAGTATACCATTGTTGTTGTCCACCCCAATTTGGTCTTGAAGTTGTATAATGAGCATCGGCAATAAAACCGCCGCTGCCCCAAAAGTTTGTATCTCCTATATCAGAAATATATTTAGAAGTGCTTTCAATTAATAATCTTCGCGCGCTCGTTGACTGAGAAACCGTCCACGAAAAATCACGCATTACTTCTACATTTTCCACAGAACGCCAAAATGTACAAGTCGCATTTGCTCCCCCCGAAAGATGAGGTCTTGTAAAAATTGCACCTAATTTCACATCTGAAGGCACTTTGCCCAAACCTCCAATATGAGAATAGAATCCCAACTCTATAGCGTTTGCCTCTACTGAAGATGCAGAACCCGACCCACCAGCATCATAAGTTTGTCCATTTACATTTGGTTTAAAATAATACGCCTGACGTTTTGTTGTCCATTCGCCATTTGCACCGCCTAAACCAACTGCACCAAAATGAGAATTAATTTCATTTTTTGCCGTTTCAGCTTTTTCATGCTTTCTATCGTAGAAATACATATTATCTCCAAAAATCTGATTTTCGAGCGAAATGATAATCGTGATATCATTTCGGCTTACTTTATAATAGTTCTCATATTTATTTGTGTTAGACTTATTATCGGTAAATGTCAATTTAGAAGTTGATCCTACCGACACAAAATCAGATGCCAAACGACTGCCTCCTCTCGTTATAATATAATTCCCAGAAGTGCCAAAAGCCGACCATGATAATGTGATACTATGTTTCTTTTTGTTGTAAACAATTTTTCGTTCGATTTTTTTATTTCCTTCTATTTTCTTGTTAGTTGAATAAGGCGAAACAAAACTGCATAAAAGCACCATAAACGTAAATACTGTCAATAATGAAATTGCTTTTTTACTCATAAAAATGTTCATTTTGTGGTTTGATAGATTGTAATAATTGTAATTTTAAGAAAGCCCAAAATAGCAATAATCTCCAACCTTTTCGTCCGTTTCTGAGCCCAATTTTCTTATCAAAAACACTACAAAACCTGAAAATTTTGTCTTTTTCTAACATAAATAAAGCTTATCTAACTTATCTGTTTTTCCTTAATAGTCTTTTTTTGCCCGTAAATAGAAAGAGAAAATAAAATGAAAAAGATTGTACTGTTTATTGCCTTATTTTTTTCTGCCGTTGCAATCGCACAACAAAAAAACAGCACTCCTATTGATTCATGTGCTTCAGTTCGAGAAAGTATATTATTCAAGAAAAATGCCCATGCATCCTACTATCATGATAAATTTAATGGAAGAAAAACAGCAAGCGGTAAAAGATTTAACAACAATGAACTCACGGCTGCACACAAAAAATTTCCTTTTGGCACTATATTAAAAGTGACAAACGAACTAAACAAGAAATTTGTAATTGTAGAAATTACAGACAGAGGTCCATTTATAAAAGGACGCGAAATTGACCTTAGTAAAAGAGCTTTTATGGAAATTGCATCTAATAAAAAAAGCGGTTTGGTTTATGTCACCATTGAAATCTTAAAATAAAAACTTTTTTGAAGCAAAATTAGATTCTTGCCTTTTTCTGGCAAGAATACCAACTAAATTACTCATGAATCTTATTATATTTTTATTCATAACTAAAATTATTTTTCTGCCAAACACCCATGAAACCCCGATTAATCAAACTTTCTTAAATGTTAACAAAATAGATTTTCAGAAACCATAAATAATTGTATTTTTACGGTTCAAAATTCAGAAAATAAATGGGCAAAATCATTGCTATTGCTAATCAAAAAGGAGGCGTTGGAAAGACTACTACATCAGTAAATCTTGCTGCCTCATTAGGTGTTTTAGAGAAAAAAGTATTGTTGATCGACGCTGATCCACAGGCCAATGCTACATCTGGTCTTGGAATTGACGTAGAAACAGTTGAAACTGGAACTTACCAAATACTTGAGCATACTGTAACACCAAAAGAAGCCGTTTTAAAATGTACAGCTCCAAACGTTGACGTGATCCCTGCTCACATTGACCTTGTTGCTATCGAAATTGAATTGGTTGACAAAGAAAACCGCGAATACATGCTTAAAAAAGCATTGGAAGAAGCAAAAGAAGAATATGATTACATCATTATCGACTGTGCTCCTTCTTTAGGTTTGTTAACCTTGAATGCCTTAACAGCAGCAGACTCTGTAGTTATTCCTATTCAATGTGAATATTTTGCACTTGAAGGATTAGGAAAATTACTGAACACTATTAAGAGTATTCAAAAAATCCACAACCCAGATCTTGATATTGAAGGTTTATTGCTAACAATGTATGATTCAAGATTACGTTTATCTAATCAGGTTGTAGAAGAAGTTCAAAAACACTTTAACGATATGGTTTTTGATACTGTAATTCAGCGAAATGTAAAATTAAGTGAGGCTCCAAGTTTTGGAGAAAGCATCATCAACTATGATGCGACTAGTAAAGGTGCCGTAAATTATATTCATTTAGCACAAGAAATTATAAAGAAAAACAGTAAATAGTTTTTATGACAAAAGTAATTAAAAAACAAGCCTTAGGAAGAGGATTATCTGCACTATTAAAAGATCCGGAAAACGACATTAAATCAGTAGAAGACAAAAATGCTGACAAAGTTGTTGGAAACATTATAGAGCTTGAAATTAGTGCGATTGAAATAAATCCGTTTCAGCCTAGAAGCAATTTTAATGAAGAATCATTACGTGAATTAGCCACTTCTATTAAAGAACTTGGTGTAATTCAACCTATTACTGTTCGTAAATTAGATTTTAACAAATACCAGTTAATCTCTGGAGAGCGTCGTCTTCGCGCGTCTAAATTAGTAGGTTTAACTCATGTTCCTGCTTATATTCGTATTGCAAATGATAACGAATCATTGGTTATGGCTTTGGTTGAAAACATCCAGCGTCATGACTTAGACCCAATCGAGATTGCTTTATCATACCAACGTTTAATCGACGAAATTCAATTAACTCAAGAACAAATGAGTGAAAGAGTTGGTAAAAAACGTTCGACAATTGCCAATTATTTACGTCTTTTAAAATTAGATCCGATTATCCAAACTGGTATTCGTGATGGTTTTATCAGTATGGGACACGGTAGAGCAATTATCAACATTGAAGATTTAGACGTTCAAACTGATATTTATCAAAAAATCGTTAGTCAAAATTTATCAGTTCGTGAAACAGAAGCTTTAGTTAAAAATTATCATGAAGGCCAACAGCCAAAAGCTGATGAAAAACCTAAAGCCGAATCTGCGTTCGTAGTTAGAGAAACTCAGAAAAACACTTTCAACGATTATTTTGGCTCAAAAGTTGATATAAAAGTCGCGGGCAACGGAAAAGGAAAAATTACAATTCCATTTAATTCTGAAGCTGACTTTAACAGAATTATAAAATTAATAAACGGATAGTGAATAAAATTGTCCCCATTGGTCTATTGTTCTTTCTAACAGGAACCGTTTCTCTTTTTGCTCAGGCAAAAAAAGACACGGTTTTGATCGTAAAAGACACCGCTACATTAGAAGAAATAGATCCGCTTACACCAGCAAAAGCTGCTTTTTACTCTGCTGTCTTACCTGGTCTAGGTCAAGCATACAACAAAAAATATTGGAAAATCCCATTGGTTTACGGAGCAATCGGAACAAGTTTATATTTTTACATAGACAACAATAAAAAATACCACGACTATCGTGACGCCTACAAACGAAGATTAGAAGGCTACAACGATGATAATTACAAATTTTTGGATGACAACCGACTTATTGAAGGACAGAAATTCTACCAAAGAAACAGAGATCTATCTGCCTTATTTGTTGTTGGTTTTTATGTATTAAACATTATTGATGCCAATGTTGATGCCGCTTTGATACAGTTTAACGTAAACGAAAGACTTTCAATGCGCCCAGAAATCTATCCCGATGATGTAACTTTTAAACCGAATGTCGGACTAACTTTTAACTATAAGTTTTAATAGATTGAATTCTATTTTAAAAATAAAAAATAAATCATAATGAAAATTGCGCTTTTAGGATACGGAAAAATGGGTAAAGTAATTGAAAGAATTGCTTTAGAAAGAGATCACGAAATAGTTTTAAAGAAAGATGAATTTAACACCTATGACGGACTTTCGACAGCCGATGTTGCCATAGATTTTAGTGTTCCATCAGCAGCAGTGAGTAATATTTCTGCATCTTTCAATGCTAATGTTCCGGTGGTATCAGGAACTACGGGATGGCTAGAACATTATGACGAAATGATTGCGCTTTGCAATGAGAAAAAAGGAGGATTCATTTCTAGTTCAAACTTCAGTTTAGGAGTAAACATTTTCTTCGGATTAAATGAATATTTGGCTAAAATCATGAAACAATTCGATTCTTATAAAGTTTCAATGGAAGAAATTCACCACATTCACAAACTTGATGCGCCAAGCGGAACAGCTATTTCTTTAGCTCAAGGCGTTATTGAAAATAGTAATTACGCTAACTGGACTTTAGAAGAAGCACAAGCAAACGAAATTCATATTGAAGCAAAAAGAATTGGAGAAGTTCCTGGTACACATACTGTAAATTACGATTCTGCCATCGACAGCATCGAAATCAAACATACTGCCCATAACCGTGAAGGTTTTGCCCTTGGCGCTGTTATTGCAGCAGAATGGCTTGCAGGAAAACAGGGAATTTTCTCTATGAAAGATGTACTAAACTTACAATAAATTGACCAAAATTCAAGACTATTAAGAGCTTGAATTTGAAACTTAAAATACAATATTATGACATTTTACTCTTGGTTCGTATTTTTCCTAGCTGTTCAAATTATTCACTTTCTTGGAACATGGAAATTATATCAGGCAGCGGGAAGAAAAAGCTGGGAAGCGGCAATTCCGGTATACAATTCTATCGTTTTAATGAAGATTATTGGACGTCCGACATGGTGGACATTATTACTTTTTATTCCAATCATCAACTTGATTATGTTTCCAGTTGTATGGATTGAAACGTTAAGAACATTTGGTAAAAAATCAACTTTAGATACTATGTTAGGTCTTTTTACTTTAGGCTTTTACATCTATGTTGTTAATTACACTCAAAAACTAGAGTACAATAAAGACCGTAAATTAACTCCAGAAAATAAAGCTGCAGATACCGTTAGCTCTTTATTATTTGCCATCATCGTAGCAACATTAGTACACACTTATGTTGTACAGCCTTATACGATTCCGACATCGTCTTTAGAAAAATCTTTATTGATTGGCGATTTCTTATTTGTGAGCAAATTAAACTACGGACCTAGAGTTCCAATGACAACTGTGGCATTGCCAATGGTTCACGACTCTATTCCTTTAACCAAAACTAAATCGTATTTAAGCTGGCCACAATTGCCATATTTAAGATTACCAGCCATCCAGAAAATAAACCGTTGTGATATTGTCGTCTTTAACTGGCCTGTCGATACGGTTCATTATTTCTTTGAACCAAAAGGAAGACCAGGTGTTATCAAACCAATTGACAAAAAATCAAATTACGTAAAAAGATGTGTTGGTATTCCTGGAGACAGCTTATCAATAAAAGATGGTTACGTTTTTATTAACGGAAAAAAATTAGTTTTACCAGAAAGAGCAAAACCTCAGTATTCATACGCCGTAGCGTTAGACGGAAAAACACCAATTGATTTTGAAACTATTTTCAAAGAATTAGACATTACAGATCCTGCTGGATTCAGAACTGAAAAAAGAGATACGCTTTATTTAGGCGCATTAACAGAAGCTGGAGCAGAAAGATTCAAACATACTCCAGGAGTTACTGCAGTAATTAGAAAAATTGACACAGGAGACAACAACGACATTTTCCCTCACATTAACAAATGGAACCAAGACAACATGGGACCAATTTATATTCCTGAGGCAGGAAAAACAGTTGCTTTAACAAATGAGTCTCTTCCTTTCTATAAAGAGATTATAACAAATTACGAAGGAAACACGTTAGAATTACAAGGTTCAAAATTTTTAATTAATGGAAAGCCTGCAACTACATACACCTTCAAACAGAACTATTACTGGATGATGGGAGACAACCGTCATAACTCTGAAGATAGCCGCTACTGGGGGTATGTTCCCGAAGATCATATTGTAGGAAAACCAGTATTCATTTGGATGAGCTGGGATACTAACGGAAAAGGCATCAACAAAGTTCGCTGGAGCAGAGTATTTACAACTGTAGATGGCGAAGGCCAACCTCAATCTTACTTTAAATATTTCTTAATACTTCTTGCTATTTATTTCGTAGGAGATTTTATCTGGAAAAAAAGAAGAGAGAACAAAGCGTAATTAAAAAAAATAAACAGTCAAACGTTTAAAAGTCTAAAGTCATAAAGTCAAGCTAACAAACTTACTTTATGACTTTTGGCTTTTGACTTTAAAACTTTAGACACACTATGAATTCCTTAATACTTCCAACTTATTTCCCATCTATCAGTCATTTTGCCGTAATAGCACAATCAGACAGCATTACTTTTGAAATGGAAGATAATTTTCAAAAACAGACAAATAGAAACAGAACATACATCTATAGTCCGAATGGAATTCAATTATTAAACATTCCCGTTAAGCACTCCAAAGCAACGCATCAGAAGACAAAAGATATTTTAATCGAAAACGAATTTGATTGGCAGAAACAGCACTTTAAATCGCTTGAAGCCGCATATAGAAGCTCACCTTTCTTTGAGTATTTCGAAGATGATATCGTTCCTATTTTCGAGAAAAAACACCAATTTTTAATGGATTTAAACTTCGAAGTGTTAGACGTTGTTATGAAATGCCTTCGAATGAAACTAGAATTTGGAAAAACAACAGAGTATTTTCACGAAGTTGCTGATTTTACCGATTTCAGATATTTGGCAAACGGTAAAAAAGATGCTAATTCTTTTGAAAAATACACTCAGGTATTTGATGACAAACATGGTTTTATCAACAATTTAAGTGTTTTGGATTTACTTTTTAACGAAGGTAAATTTGCAATGGATTATTTGAAAACGCAGAAAATTATATAAATTATGAGTTGCAAGTTATGAGTTATAAATTTTCATACAACCTTAATTTTTGGTATTCCACTTTTGACTTTCGACTTACTTAATCATTCTACCGAAAGTCTTGTCATAATAGGATAGTGATCTGAATTTTCAAAATCAGAGAAGCTTTCAAATTGTTTCACTTTCATTTTGCTGTCTGTAAAAATATAATCAATCCTTGCGGGATAGTATTTGAATTTATAGGTAGCTCCAAAACCTTCTCCAGCCTCTTCAAAAGCATCTTTTAGTTTTCCTTTAATACTTCTGTAGACATAAGAAAACGGACTATTATTCATGTCTCCACAAATAATAATTGGATAGTTGCATTTCTTGATGTGCTCTTTAAAAATTTCAGCCTGCTCCTGCTGCTGCGTGAATCCTTTGCTGATTCTAGCATAAATACGCTGTGATTTCTTCTGATTTACATTGTCAATATCATCGGAAATCTCGCTTACATCTGGAGATATCTTAATGGATTGCAAGTGCATATTGTAGACACGAATAATATCTTTTCCGCGTTTAATATCAGCATAAACCACATTGTTGTCTGACTTAGGAAAAATGATGTTTCCTTGATCTATAATCGGAAATTTAGAAAAAATAGCCTGCCCAGTTTTAATTTTATTTCCGTCAATAAAAATATAACGGTGCGGATACACCTTTAAATCCAAATGCGCAGAATTTGAGTATTCTTGAATACATAAAATATCAGGATCTTTTTCGTCTATAAAAGCTTTAATATTTGACGGAATATCATCACGATCCAGCCATTTAAAAACATTAAAAAGGCGCACATTATAACTCATTACAGAGAAATCTTTTTCATCTTTCACATACTCTTTTCCAGAAAACTTATAAAATTTACTAATGAATGTAATTCCTGTTAGCAAAACCAAACCAGACAAAATAAGGCGTTTTTTAAATTGGATTCCCCAATAGATAAAAAACAATATATTGGCCACAAAAAAAGCAGGCATAAACAAAGTAAGCACCGATAAAAGCGGAAAACTTTTAGGTGCTAAAAAAGGCAAAACATAGATACTAAATGTAAGCACAGTCAGCACTATGTTCAAAAAGAACATTATTTTATTAAACCAAGAAAGGTTTTTCATATTTAAGTCTCCTACAAGTTTATTTTCCAGCTTTAAATAAAAACTCTTTTTCTTCCTTTGTCAGACAATCGTATCCCGACTGGCTTATTTTGTCTAAAATTTCATCAATCTGCTGTTGCGTTTTATCTTTCGTAACAATTCTTGATGTCGTTTTTTCTGTAGGTTTTTTGTAATTTTTATGAACTTTTGTAAATGGGGTCGTAGGAGATTTTCTAAAAAGATTTACAAAGAAATCTAACGTTTTAGAAACAACGATACTTAAATCTGTACCGTTTTGAAGTAATTTAATATAAGCAAATCCGAAGAAAGCACCAGCAAGATGCGAAATGTGTCCGCCCATATTTCCTAAACGGAACTGCATTAAATCTAAAATTAGAATAACAGCTGTTATATGCCAGAGTTTCACATTTCCAAAAAGAAACAAACGCACATTCATCAAAGGAGAATAAGTCGTCGCGGCCACCAAAATAGCCATAATAGCAGCAGAAGCTCCAACAATGGAACCGCTGATATTAGAAAAATAAAAACTCAATGCAAAAGCAACTCCTGCAAAAAGAGCACTTAAAAGATATAATCCTAAATATTGTTTTTGAGTAAAATAAGTCAAGAACAAAGTGCTTGCAAAATTAAGCACCATCATATTGAATAACAGATGGAAAAATCCGTCGTGAAAAAAAGCATAGGTTAAAAAAGTCCAAGGTTTAAACATAAAAACCTGAGGATCTGACGATAAAGCCAGCCAATTTGGAAATGCAAACTGACCTACTGAAAATTGATAGAAAAAGATAAGCGATACAATAAAACATGCTATGTTCCAATACATAACTCGCATAGCGATACCACCCAATCTATACTGTAATTTTAAATCGTCTAGAATATTCATAAAAATTCTTCTATTTTAGAATTCGTACTTTAAAGTTAAAAATTAATTCCAACGGTTGTTATTAAACTGATTTTTTTTCCAGTACCACATCATTAAAAAACCAGTAATCGCACCTCCAACGTGGGCAAAATGCGCTATACCGGTACCGCCACCTCCAAACAGAGAAGTACCTTTAACACCTAAAAACAAATCCATTAATAAAAGCCCAGGAACAAAGTATTTAGCTTTGATTGGAACTGGAATAAACAAAAGTGCCAATTCTGCATTTGGAAACATAAAAGCAAATGCCGTAAGCAAACCGTAAATAGCACCAGAAGCTCCGACAACAGTTCCTATATAAGCACTTGTAAACCCATCAAATTGAGGTGCACTTACTAAAGTCTGCCATCTAGTATCTATTTTTCCTTGACTTAAAATATTCAAAATATCAGCCTTATGATAACCATTAGCAGTCAAGATATTAATTGTATCCTCAAAAAAGTAATAATTTACCGCTGTATGAAGCAATGCCGAACCCAAACCACAAGAGATGTAAAAAAATAAAAACTTTTTACCTCCCCAAAAATGTTCTAAAGCAGATCCAAAAGAAACCAATGCAAACATGTTAAATGCAATATGCATAATCCCGCCATGCATGAACATATGCGTGATAGGCTGCCATACTCGGAAACTTGGATTTTCTGGAAAGAACATCGCGAAATACTCGTATGATATTGGCACTAACTGAGAACCAATAAAAAATATAATATTAATAATAAGCAGTTGTTTAACAACTGGAGTCATATTCATCATAAAGCAAACTTTTTATCTATATCTTCAACACGCATCGTGATGAAAGTAGGTTTTTGAAAAGGTGAAATATTTGGATCTTTACAGGCAAACAAACCGTTTACCAAATTATCTTGTTCTTTTTCGGTTAAATAAGATCCCGTTTTAACCGCTAAACTTTTAGCCATTGATTTGGCAATTGTATCGTTCTGACTGTAGCTGTTTGCTGGAATTCCGTCCTGCAAATCGCTCAATAATTGCTCAATTACCTGCGAAACTTCGCTTTCTGTAATATTTACAGGAATTCCAGAAATTACAACGTGATCTGTTTTGCTTTCGTCAAAAACAAATCCAGTTGTTTCTAAAGAAGGTTTCAATTCTTCGATCAGTTTCATTTCTGAAGCAGAATAAAACAAATCTAAAGGAAAAAGCAACTGTTGGCTAGAAGCTTGATTTACGGTCATATTCAGCAAAAATTGCTCATACAAAATTCGCTGATGTGCACGCTGCTGATCAACAATAATCATTCCTGATTTTATTGGCGATACAATATATTTTTTATGTATTTGATACGTTTTCTGCGTTGCTTGTTCGACATCTTCATCATCAAATAAAGAAGAGGTTACCTCTTCATTTTCGAATGTAAATGGTGAACTTTCTATACTTTCAGGATTTTCGACGTCTAAACCAACATATAAACTTTCCCAGCTTGCAGTTGGCTCTACTCTTTTAGAATATCCTGAATACGACGATCCAGAAGATGATGATCCTGATGAAGACGAAAAAGAAGAACCCGAACTATATCCAGACGAACCCGAAGCAGCTTTGCTATAATGCTGATTGGTTTTATCATCGGTAAAAGGATTAAAAGTTCCATCAACTTGAATGGTCGGAACTCCAACTTCTACATCTTTATAATGATATGGCGTATCTAAGTTGGCATCTCTATCGAAATCTAAAACTGGAGCAACATTAAATTGCCCTAAACTATGTTTGATAGACGCTCTTAAAATAGCATACAATGCCTGTTCGTCATCAAATTTAATTTCTGTTTTAGTCGGATGAATATTGATATCAATAGTATTTGGCGGAACCTGCAGATACAAGAAATAACTTGGCTGAGAACCATCTTTCAGCAATCCGTCGTATGCAGACATAACTGCATGGTGAAGGAAACTGCTTTTTATAAATCGATCGTTTACAAAAAAGAACTGTTCTCCCCTATTTTTCTTTGCAAATTCGGGTTTACATACAAAACCTTGAACATTGATAATCTCTGTATCTTCGTTTACAGGAACTAATTTTTCATTTGTTTTTCCAGACATAATACCCACAATTCTCTGACGGTATCCTGCTGCAGGAAGATTGTACATTTCGCTTCCGTTATGATAAAAACTAAAATGAATATTTGGATGCGCCAATGCTACACGCTGAAATTCATCCATTACGTGACGAAATTCAACTGTATCTGACTTTAAGAAATTACGGCGAGCAGGGATATTAAAAAATAGGTTTTTAACCGCAAATGAAGTTCCTTTTGGCAAAACTGCCACCTCTTGTGAAACAAATTTACTTCCCTCAATTACAATATGCGTTCCAAGTTCGTCCTGATCTTGTTTGGTTTTCATTTCCATGTGGGCGATCGCCGCAATAGAAGCCAACGCTTCTCCACGGAAACCTTTTGTTCCTAATGAAAACAAATCTTCGGCCTGGCGGATTTTGGATGTTGCATGACGAGCAAAACACAAGCGCGCATCTGTAACGGTCATTCCGACTCCATTATCGATAACTTGCACAAGTGATTTACCGGCATCTTTTATAATTAATTTGATATCAGTTGCTTTGGCATCGACCGCATTTTCTAACAATTCTTTTACGACTGAAGCTGGTCTTTGAACCACCTCTCCAGCAGCAATTTGGTTAGCAACGTGATCAGGAAGCAATTGAATAATACTCGACATTAAGCAAAAATAGTTTTAAAGTTTAGGTTAGGTTTTTTGCAAACCAAGAAGTACAAATTTAGTGAATTTTGATTGGCTTTTAGAATAAGATCAATCATAAAAAAAACAAAAACTACAATAGTCTAAAAAACAGAAAGGT
Source organism: Flavobacterium tagetis (assembly GCF_016735615.1). GTDB lineage: Bacteria > Bacteroidota > Bacteroidia > Flavobacteriales > Flavobacteriaceae > Flavobacterium > Flavobacterium tagetis. Next base: position 267,910 of record NZ_JAERSF010000004.1, on the reverse strand, counting down.
TGCAATTTACATTAATTCATTTTTGCAATTTCATCCAAAGTATAAACCTTGTATTCCATCCCCATTTCTTTTGCATTCTCTTCAACTGTTGTTGTAAAACCCGCTTTCTTTCTTCGATCATTAACTGTAGCAGGATTTTGAATTGGAGAAACATAATTAAAAAACTCTTTTTTTCCTGTCTGCTTGTTTGTTATTTGTTTCATCTGACCCTGTGTTCCATAAATCTGTTCTTTTCCTTGCTGGGTTAGATAACGATCTTGCATTTTAGCAAAGTAAGTAAAAGGTATCTCCTTCTTTTTCGCTTCTTGCTCAATCACTGGCAAATATTCTCCAATTTTCAAACTGTGCTGAATGACATACCATGCCGCAATATTGGTTGGTTCGCCAACTAAACTTTTTCCTGGATAGCCATACTGATTAATAATTTCTTCAATCTTAATCAAGTTAAGAGAATCTCTTTTTTGCATTTCAAGCCAAATGCCTTTTCTAAAATTCGGATCATTTTCACGACCCAGCTCCTTCACTATTTCCTTTTTTCGATCTTCAGAAGTATCAAAATTGATATATTCTCTAAGAATTTGATCGGATTTCATAATTGAGTCGAGCTCCTTTTTCAAATTTTCATTGATTTTTTTCTGAGCATAGCTTTGACTGAAACATAAAACAAAAGCGTAAAGTAGATATTTTTTCATAGAAATTTAATTAAAGACTAATTCAAATGTAATATAATTCCGAATTTGACAGAACTTAATAGAATCACAAAAAAAGCATAAAAAAAACCTACACTTTTAACAGTATAGGTTTTAATATTCTTAAAACAAATGTGCGTTATTCGTTTTCTATTTTTTTTGGAGAATCTTCAATTTGAAGGGCTCCTGAAGTCAATAATGGCTGATTGAAAGCATGAGACATTGAAGCTTGCTGACGAATGTAAGCCATTTTGATTGCCGCAATTGCAGCTTCAGTTCCTTTATTTCCGTGAGCACCTCCACTTCTGTCAATTGACTGCTGCATATTATTGTCTGTTAAAACACAGAAAATAACTGGAATATCCGTTTGAACATTCAAATCTTTAATTCCTTGTGTAACTCCTTCGCAGACAAAATCAAAATGTTTGGTTTCTCCTTGAATTACGCATCCAATTACAATAACTGCATCAACATTTTGAGTCTGAAGCATTTTTTTAGCCCCATAAATCAACTCAAAACTCCCTGGAACATTCCAACGGATAATTTGCTGAGCCGGAACATCGCAATCAACTAAAGCGTCAAAAGCGCCATTATAAAGTCCTTCTGTTATAGTATCATTCCATTCAGAAACAACAATCCCAAACCGAAAGTCTTTCGCGTTTGGGATTGTGTTTTTATCGTATTCTGATAGATTTTTATTTTCAGTAGCCATCTGTACTATTTTGTTTTTAAATTTCAGACTGCTAAAATACGAATCTAAAATCTAAAAACTGAACTCAAATAGCAGAATTATTGCGCTAATCCGATCAAAGCATCAACAGATGCCGCTTCTGGAGTACTGTCGTAATTATCTTTAATGTCGTTGAAATATTTCAATGCATCTTCTTTTTGCCCTAAAGCTAAAGCCGTTTTTCCAGCTTTTAATAAGAAACGAGGCGTTGTAAAATCATTTTTATTAGATTCAGCAGCTTTTACATAAAAATCTAAAGCTTCTTTTTGTTGATTTTTTTGTGAATAAGCATCTCCTGTAGCACCTTTTGCCAAAGCACTTAAGATTACATCTTCTGATTTGAATTCACCTAAATATTTAATTGCCTCATCAAATTTACCTGTGTTTAGGTAAGCAATGCCTGCATAGTAGTTTGCTAAGTTTCCAGCGTCTGTTCCAGAATATTCGTCAGCGATTTTGATAAATCCAAATTTACCCTCTGAACCGTTTAATGATAATTTGAATAATGAATCGCTAGAAACACCATTTACCGCTTTTTCAAAGTTTTGTTGAGCAACAAACATTTCACTTGCAGCTTCTTCTTGTTTAGGAGTTGCAATAAATTTTTGGTAAGCCAAATATCCGATTGTAGCAACTGCAATACCAGCAACTAAACCAATAATGATTTTTTGATTTTTAGCCACCCAATCTTCAGTTCTTGAAGCAGTTTCATCTAATTTTGAGAAAACTCCAGCTGTAGTACTGTCTTTTTCGTCAATAATTACTTGTTGCTCTTCAGTAACCACCTCTTTTACTTCCTTTTCTTTTGGTGTCTTATATCCTCTTTTATTGTAAGTTGCCATTTAAAATTTATTTAGTGAACGGCAAAAATAAAATTTTTCTTGAAACTGAGGTAAAAAATTTCAATTTTATCACTATTTTAAAAGAAATATTTTCCTTATTCGCTTATCCTTTCGCGGAAGCGGTAAAATAAATAAGCTCAAGAAAGCCCTAAAGCCAATTATATCGATAATTTTCGGTAATTTGCAGCCTCAAATTTTTACCGTTCAAAAAGGGTAAATTTTACACGTGGAGTCCCGAAAAAATGCATTTAAACAAAATCTCATTATTCAATTATAAAAACTTTTCAGAAGCAAGTTTTGATTTTGACATCAAAATCAACTGTTTTGTTGGAAAAAATGGCATTGGAAAAACCAATGTGCTCGATGCTATTTATCATTTGGCTTACGGAAAAAGTTATTTTAATCCGTTGGCGGTTCAAAACATCAAGCATGGCGAAGAATTTTTTGTTATTGATGCAGAACTGGAAAAGAACGAAAGAACAGAACAGATTGTTTGCAGTCTAAAAAAAGGGCAGAAAAAGGTTTTAAAACGAAATGGAAAACCTTACGATAAATTTTCAGATCATATCGGGTTTATTCCGCTAGTAATTATTTCGCCAGCAGATCGCGATTTAATTATTGAAGGAAGCGAAACACGCCGTAAATTCATGGACAGTGTTATTTCGCAATTAGACTCTACTTATCTTCATCAGCTTATTCAATATCAAAAAGTGATTGTGCAGCGAAATGCACTTTTGAAATATTTTGCGCTCAATCATACTTTTGACAATGATACCTTATCTATATATAATGAGCAATTAAATGAATATGGAAAATCGATTTTTGAAAAACGAAAAGATTTTTTAGAACAGTTTATACCTATATTTAATATACATCATCAAGCAATAACAGGATCTGAAGAATCTGTACAACTGGTTTACGAAAGTCATCTATTTGAAAAAGATCTTTTACTGCTTTTACAAGAAAACATAAACAAAGATCGCGCACTTCAATATACCAGTGTTGGAATCCATAAAGATGATTTATCTTTTGAGATTGATTCACATCCGATAAAAAAATTCGGGTCGCAAGGACAGCAAAAATCTTTTCTGATTGCTTTGAAACTGGCTCAATTTGAATTTCTAAAAAAGCAAAGCGGTGTAAAACCTATTTTATTGTTTGATGATATTTTTGACAAACTAGACGAAACGCGTGTTGCCAAAATTGTAGAAATGGTAAACAGCGAAACGTTTGGACAGCTTTTTATATCGGACACACATCCCGAAAGAACTGAAGCGATTGTAAAATCGACGCATCAGACTTATAAGATATTTAACTTGTGATTTTTTTCTGATTCAGCAAAATTGATACAATTTGTATCAGATTTTAGAATCAATCCCAAAATAGAAATCCTTAAATTAGCTTGAACAAAAAACTTAAAAAACAACCTGCAATAAATACTTAAGGGATATGTTAGCGAAAGAATCATTGCAATTTTTAGACGATCTAAAAAAGAACAACAATAGGGAATGGTTTCAAGAGAACAAAAAGCGATACGAAGTTTTCAAGAAAGATTATCATCAATTAGTGAGTGATTTTCTGGACGCGATGAAACCGCTTGATCCTTCATTAGAATTATTGGAAGTCAAAAACTGTACATTTAGAATCAATCGTGACATTCGTTTTTCTAAAGACAAATCGCCTTATAAAGCACATTTAGGAATCTGGATGTCTGGCGGAACAAAAGGTTTAAATCGTGCTGGATATTATGTGCATATTGAAAAAGGGGCTAGTTTTATTGCCGGCGGATTCTACTCTCCTGAATCGGAAGATTTAAAAAAAGTCCGTAAAGAAATTGCTTTTTTCTATGATGATTTACAGGAAATCTTAAACGATAAAAATTTTAAAAAGGAATTTGGAAATTTAGATTTTAACGAAACTAACTCTTTAAAAAGCATGCCTCGAGGATACGAAAAAGATCATCCGGCTATTGAGTTCCTAAAATTGAAGAGCTTTACAGCCACTCAAAAATATGATATCTCTGAAGTTACCCAGAAAGATTTCGTAAAAAAGATAAGTCAAAAACTGATTGCTCTAAAACCACTAAATGAATTTATAAATCGCGCTTTAGATACTGAAGAATTTTAGAAATAAAAAAAAATCGCCACGAATTCACGAATTATTCAAAATTAATTCGTGAATTCGTGGCGAAAAAACTTTTATAATGAAAAGGAAGATACTTTTTCTTGGAGAATCTTATCGTGCCGATGCCATTACCTGGATGAAAGGCCTTAAAGAATTTGGTGATTTTGAAATTATCACTTGGGAACTTCAAACATCAAACAACCACAGATCTAAACGTATTTTAGAATATTTATTCGCTCCTATTTCTATTAGAAAAATAATTAAAAAGAAAAAACCAGAAATGGTGATTGCAGAAAGAACCACCAGCTACGGTTTTCTTGCAGCATTATCTGGGTCAAAAACCATTGCGATCGCACAGCAAGGCCGAACTGATTTATGGCCAGAAGAATCTAAATTATATCCTTTTAAGAAATTCATTCAGAAATATGCTTTCAAAAAAGCGCATTTAATTCATGCTTGGGGACCTGTTATGGCAATTCATATGAAAGCAACTGGAGTTGATATGAATAAAGTTTTGGTTCTCCCAAAGGGAATTGATTTATCGCTTTTTATTCCATCGACGAATAATTCAAATAAAATTGAAGCCATTGTAACACGTTCGTTGCAGCCAGAATATCGTCATGATTCTATTTTAAAAGCTTTCGAAATTTTAAACCAAAAAGGAATTGATTTTTCATTGACAATTGTTGGCGATGGAAACAGATTGCAATTTTTAAAAGATTTAGCAAAAGAACTCCAAATCGAAAACAAAGTGATTTTTACAGGAAGAATCCCGAATACAGAACTTCCAAAATTACTGAAGCAATCCAATGTTTACATCAGCATGCCAATTACCGAAGGCGTTTCGGCATCTTTATTTGAAGCAATGGCGTGCAATTGTTATCCTATTGTTTCTGACATTCCTGGAAATCAAAGTTGGATCACGCATCGCGAAAACGGTCAATTAATTGAAATTGATAATATCGAAATGCTGGCCAATGAATTAATCTGGTCTTTTGAAAATTCTGAGTCTAGAAATCAAGCTATTATTCGAAACAGAAAATTTGTGGAAGAAAATGCGAATTACGACATCAATATGAAAGTTATTTCAGAGAAATATCATCAACTGATTGATTCTCGAAATAGTTAATTCTTGTTTTTTGGATAAGCCAAAGAGACCTTTTTGCCTACAGCATTGTAAACAACATAATGGTAGCTTTCATTTTCTCTCAAAAGAAAGATATCTCCGTAACTTTCATTTTTAGAAAAAACAATTTTATAATTAGATAAATCTCTTTGTTTTCTTCTGTCGTTACAATCTTTTACAATTTCTTCTGACTGATTTGCATTTGTCTTATCCCAGACATAATCATACGATTTCCATTCTTTACCAAAAGAATCCAGCATTTGAGTATAAAGCATTTGATCTCTATCCTCTTGAAAATCACCATTACTAGGAATTAATCGAACTGCATCACCTTCTTTGTAAATATAAAAAACACCTAAGTCTTTCCTCTTATTTTCCTGTTGTGCTCTTAGATTGCCACAATAAAACCCAACAAAACGCACATTTTCAACGGCCATACGCATATGGTCATTATCAACCATCGTGTAAGAACCTGAAGTATAAACAGAGCATCCATTAGGGCATATCATTGGTTCGCCACATGAAAATGTACCATCTAAATTAAATATTACACTACGCCCTTCACTTGGTTGCTTTTCTTTTATTAAGGAATATTCAAAAACATTAGAATAACCAATTATATCCTTTGTACTCCATTCCCCTTCAATACTAACAACTTGTGCAGAAGTTGATATTGACAAAAACAACCCTAAAAAGAGTAAAATCTTATTCTTACGGAAAATTTCAGTCATAATTATAACATTATAATTCTTTCAAATCTACAAAAGAAATCAATTTGTTTTTTGAATCCTGATATTTATTTAAAACCCATTTCAAATAAATTATAATCCTTACTTTTGAACCATATTAAAAAGCCTTTTATTTATGGAAATTCAATCCAATTTTTCTTTAAAAAAATATAATACTTTCGGCATTGAAGCTAGTGCAAAACAATTTGTTGCAGTACATTCTGTTGACGAATTAAAAACCATTTTGTCAGCAAACAAAAACGAAAAAAAATTCATTCTTGGCGGCGGAAGCAATATGCTTTTAACCAAAGACATTGATGCATTGGTCATTCATATTGATTTAAAAGGCAAAAAAATCATAAAAGAAGACGACGATTTTGTTTGGGTTGAGAGTCAAGCGGGCGAAACTTGGCATGATTTTGTTCTTTGGACAATCGACAATAATTTTGGCGGATTAGAAAATATGTCTCTTATTCCTGGTAATGTCGGCACAACTCCAGTTCAAAATATTGGTGCTTATGGAACCGAAATTAAAGACACTTTTATTTCTTGCGAAGCGATGAATATTGCGACTCAAGAGATAAAGACTTTCAACAATGCTGAATGTAATTTTGGCTACCGCGAAAGTATTTTCAAAAATGAAGCAAAAGACCAATATATTATTACTTCGGTTGTTTTTAAATTGACTAAACGCAATCATAAAATCAATACTTCTTACGGAGATATTTTGGCAGAATTGGCCAAAAACAACATTACAGAACCAACCTTAAAAGATGTTAGTAATGCTGTAATTGCCATCAGACAAAGCAAACTTCCAGATCCGAAAGAACTAGGAAACAGCGGAAGTTTCTTCAAAAATCCGATTTTATTGAAATCTGATTTTGAGAAAATCCATCAGGAATTTCCAGAAATGAAATTCTACGAAGTTTCAGAGACTGAAGTAAAAGTTCCAGCGGGATGGCTGATTGAACAAGCTGGCTTTAAAGGAAAACGTTTTGGAGATGCGGGAGTTCATAAAAATCAAGCTTTGGTTTTGGTGAATTACGGAAACGCGACAGGACAAGAAATTTTAGCCGTTTCTAAAGAAGTTCAAAAAACCGTTTTTGAAAAATTCGGCATTCAGATTGAGGCGGAAGTAAATGTGATTTAAAAACACTAATTTCACTAATTGCCACAAATTTAACCCATTGTAAGACTGAGCGGAGTCGAAGTCTTTGCTTTAAAGCATTTCGACTCCGCTCAATGTTACAAATTGTATAAACAACAAAATCATGTACACACCAGATTTATACAAAAACGAAAATGAGGAAGAAATAAAAGCTTTTTTGAAAGAAAACAGTTTTGGAATCCTAATTAATCAGACTAACGGAAAGTTATGCGCAACGCATATTCCGATAGAATTGGAATTGAATGCGGAAGGAAAAGAAATTCTTCAAGGGCACATTTCAAAACTGAATCCGCAGGCAGAAGGTTTTAGAGAAAATGACCACGTTTTGGCTGTATTTACTGGCCCTCATAGTTACATTTCTTCTTCTTGGTATGATCACGAAAATGTTCCAACTTGGAATTATATAGCCGTACATGTTTATGGAAGAATCAAGATTGTTGATTACGAAACTTCTGTAGAACAATTGAAAAAACTGGTAGATAAATATGAAGTGAATTCTAAGAATCCTGTTCGTGTTGAAAATCTATCTGAAAAAACCATGCGCGAAGCACGAGGAATATTTGGTTTTGAAATCGAAATTGAAGAAATTCAAGCTACAAAAAAACTCTCTCAAAACCGCGACGATCATAATTACAAAAACATAATTTCGGAATTGGAAAAAACCGAAAACCCTCAGTCTATTGCTGTTGCAAAAGAAATGTCAAAATGCCGAAAGTAAATCGGTTTTAGCTATTGAATTTAGCGAATTGATAAGTACATTTGCAGTCGCAGAACGTGAAATTAATAGAATCAAATAAATCAGATGCTTATATACATATTTTACTTTTTTATTGCTATTGTTGCAGTTCAACTTTTTTATTATCTCGGAGTTTTTGGAAAATTTGCTTTTGCCAAACCACAGCACGTGAAGCCTAAAAATCTTCCTGTTTCTGTAATTGTGTGCGCTAAAAACGAAGAAGAGAATGTCAAAAAATATATTCCGCTTTTAGCACAGCAAGATTACCCTGATTTTGAAGTTGTCTTAATTGACGATGCATCGAGTGATGAAACTCTTGAAGTTTTTGAAGAATTTGAAAAAGAATTCTCTAATATCCGTCTGGTAAAAGTTGAAAACAACGAAGCTTTTTGGGGAAATAAAAAATATGCTTTAACGCTTGGAATAAAAGCTGCAAAAAAGGATTACCTACTTTTTACAGATGCAGATTGTTTCCCAAGTTCTAAAGATTGGATTACTTCTATGACTTCACAGTTTACCATGAACAAAACAATTGTTTTAGGTTATGGTGGTTATGAAAAAGTAGAACGTTCATTTTTAAACAAAATCATCCGTTTTGAAACAGTTTTAACTGCAATTCAATATTTTTCATGGGCAAAAATGGGACTTCCTTATATGGGAGTTGGAAGAAATCTTGCCTACAAAAAAGAAGAGTTTTTTAATGTAAATGGCTTTATTGATCATATTCAGATTCGTTCTGGTGATGACGATTTATTCATTAATCAAGCAGCAAATAAAGCGAACACAACTATTTCTTATACACCTGAAAGTTTTACCTATTCAGAACCTAAGAAAACCTATAAAGAATGGTTTACTCAGAAAAGAAGACATATTTCTACTGCAGAACATTATAAGTTTTTTGACAAAATGCAGTTAGGATTATTCTTCTTCTCACAATTATTCTTCTTTATATTAGTTATTGTACTGTTAGCATTTCAATTTCAATGGATCGCCGTACTAGCAATTTTAGCAACACGCTACACTATTGCATGGACAGTCGTTGGATGTTCAGCAGGAAAATTAAAAGAAAAAGATATTAAAATTTGGTTTCCAGTTGTTGAGATAGCGCTTATATTAACGCAAATTAATATCTTTATAACTAATATCTTTTCAAAACCAGTATATTGGAAATAAATTCTAAAATAGAAAAAGCAAAAAAAGGCGATCAAATCGCCTTTACTTTTTTATTAGATCATTATTGGAATGAGGTGTATTCGTTTATGCTCAAACGTACCGAAAACGAAACCACCGCAGAAGATATTACGATAGAAACTTTCTCCAAAGCTTTTGATAAAATTGCTTCTTATAATTCAGAATTTCAGTTCAATACCTGGCTTATCGCAATTGCAAAAAATGTCTATATTGATTTACTTCGAAAAAAGAAAACTAATCTTTTTATCGAAATTACTGATAACGAAGACCAACAGGCATACAACATTGCCGATCCTACTCCATCTGCAGAAGATGCATTAATCAAAGAACAGAATCTTTCTCGTCTGCTTTTATGCATCAAAGAACTCAAACCGCATTACCAAGAAGTAATTCAGCTTCGTTATTTTCAGGAAATGTCTTATCAGGAAATTGCTGCTAAGATTGACGAACCATTAAGTAGCGTCAAAGTAAAGCTTTTGCGCGCTAAAAAATTATTAGCCGAAATTATCGAACGTAACAGATAATTCACTATCTTTAAATAAAGAATAAATTATTCCTATATTTATTCTTAAAATAAAAATATTTCTACAACATTAAAACTACAACATTTACGTTGTTAGCTCAAACCTAAAACCTTTTCTGCGTATGATTTAAAGTTACTTAACCTTAAAACCCAAAAATTATGTCTAAATTAAGCATTTATGAAAACAAGTGGACCGATCTTGTTTTCGAGAACAAAAACAAAGAATATGGCGCATATCAATTACGCCAGGAGAACTCCAAAACTTCTGTTACAGCTCTCTTTATGGGTTTATTGTTAATAACAGCTTTAGGGAGTGCATCTGCACTTATTAGTAAATTTAACTCTCCAGTAGTTGTTGAGCCAGAACCAGAGGTTTACGAACCCCCAACCATTGTAAACATTGATCCTACGGTTGTAACACCACCGCCAGCTCCACCTGCGCCTATGGTAGAACAAACTGCCGCAAGTCAGACAGAAGCGGTTCAATTAACCAACCCTGTTGTCGCAAGAACACAAGAAGCTGTACAGGAAATTGCACCTAATATAGAAAATGTACCAGTTGTAGAAAATGCTTCAGGAACAGGAAACGCTACTAATGTATTACCTACAGGAAGTGGAGGAGGAAATAGTGACGCTACTTCGGTTTCACTACCAAGCAACGATCCTGTTTCTACTGCAATTTTGGATAAACTTCCAGAATTCCCAGGTGGAATTGCTCAGTTTTACAAGTACGTTGGAAACAATTTCCACAGACCAGAACTTGACGTAGAAAAAACACTTAGAGTGTATGTTTCTTTTGTCGTTGAAAAAGACGGATCAATCACTGACATTATTGTTAAAAACGATCCAGGTTACGGAATGGGGAAAGAAGCTATTAGAGTTCTTAAATCATTAAAAACAAAATGGGCTCCAGGAATTCTAGACGGAAAACCAGTGAGAACTGCATACAATCTTCCGATAACAATAAAAACAGAAGTCGAATAATATAAATATTTTGAAAAGTGAGAAAAGCAGAACTTAGGTTCTGCTTTTTTTTATTTACATTCTTTTTAAAATCCACTACATTTACTCCTTCAAAACGGAAATCATTTTAACTAAATTAAAACAGAATAATGGGAATATTTTCAGCTATTCTTGGCAACGCAGGTTCAGTAAGTCAAGAAGATTTAATTAAAAAATACGGACAGCTTTTAACTGCAAATGAAGAAATCGAAATGGGTTTCAAACTTATTCGTGACACTTTCATCTTTACCAACAAAAGATTAATCTTAGTCGATGTGCAAGGAATCACGGGAAGCAAAACAGAGTACAAATCTATTGGCTACAAAAGCATAACAAGATTCAGCGTAGAAACTGCAGGAACTTTTGATCTTGATGCGGAATTAAAAATCTGGATTTCTAGTGAACAGCATCCGAGCATTGTAAAACAATTCAACAAATCGGTTAATGTTTACGAAGTGCAAAAAATTCTTGCTTTTCATGTTTTAGGATAAAAAAATAACCCCAGCAAATATCAATTTACTGGGGTTTATTATTTTAAGACACAACTCTTATTTCTTTTTAGCAGTAGTTGTTTTCTTCGTAGTTGTAGTTGTTTTTTTAGTCGTTGTTGCAGGAGCTGTATTTACAATTTTTTGTTGCACATACGGTTTATACAAACCATCTTTCTCTGCTCTTTTCTTAGCGTCATCAGCTCTTTTCTGAGAATCTGGATGCGAACTCATCATTTGGTCAATAAACGAAGCTTGAGCACCTTCACTCATTTTTGCTAAAATTCTAAACGCAGACTCTTCAGCATTTACATTGTAACCGTTTTTCTTCATGAAATTATAAGCAAACAAATCTGCTTCCGATTCTTGCTTACGGCTGTATTTACTATCAATAATCGCGCTTCCGATTTTTCCAAGCTGGCTATCTGTAACTGTTGCAACTGTTGCCGACTGAGAAGCAGCTCCATCCATTAATGCTTCTTTTTGGTAAGCTGCACGAATAGCATCTCTAGAATCGTTGTTTGCTACGTGCCCGATCTCGTGTCCGATTACAGCAATTAATTCATTATCATCCATGATATCCATTAATCCTGAATAAACACGAACGCTTCCGTCTGCAGTTGCAAATGCATTTACTTCTTTTAATTTATATACTTTATAGTTTAAAGTGAATCCGTCTCCTGCCGCATGCTTTCCAAAAACACGATTTAATCGTATAGCATAACCATCAGTTGGCCCAGCAATTTCATGCTCTGCATCTAATTTATCTACAGCTTCTTTAGATAATTTTGCCGCATCGGCATTACTAAAAGTAAAACCAGTAACTCCTTTTTGAACTGCTCCAATTGCTTTATCTCCAAAATTAATCTGTGCATTTGTTTTAGTAAAACTAAAAGCAGCCAATAAAACACCTAATACAATAAATTTCTTTTTCATTTTTACTTTTATTAATTTAATAACAAATATATTACAAAAACAACATTATAATTCTATCAAAAATTTTGTTTTTTTAACATTTAAAGGTATAAATTTTAAAGGACTAAAAATCAAATCTTTGCTATAATTATTATCTGTTTTGAAATTACATTTCTTAAAATCAATTTGAAAACACTATTATTATTATAAATACAATAATTTAACTTAATTATTACGCATTTTCAAACCGCTCTTTTATTTTATTTTTGTCTGCTTTACTAAATTAAGCACTAAACAAATCTTCAAATAAACTACATTCCGTATCTTTGTACTTTGAACATTGATATATGGAAACAGTCACTGAAAATATACAAACCACAAAACCAAAGTGGTTAAAAGTAAAATTACCTATTGGACAAAAATATACTGAACTTAGAGGTTTAGTTGATAAATATAGTTTAAATACCATTTGCACTTCTGGAAGTTGCCCAAACATGGGAGAATGCTGGGGTGAAGGAACAGCAACTTTTATGATTCTTGGAAACGTTTGTACTCGTTCTTGCGGATTCTGCGGTGTAAAAACTGGAAGACCAGAAACGGTAGATTGGGATGAACCAGAAAAAGTGGCTCGTTCTATTAAAATCATGAACATTAAACATGCTGTAATTACTAGCGTTGACAGAGACGATATTAAAGATGGCGGTTCTATCATTTGGATGGAAACTGTTCGAGCTATCAGAAGAATGAATCCTCAAACTACTCTTGAAACTTTGATCCCAGATTTTCAAGGAATCGAAAGAAACCTTGATCGTATTGTAGAAGCAAATCCTGAAGTGGTTTCTCATAATATGGAAACGGTACGACGTTTGACTCGCGAAGTTCGTATTCAGGCAAAATATGACAGAAGCTTAGAAGTACTTCGTTATTTAAAAGAAAAAGGAATCAACAGAACAAAATCTGGAATCATGCTTGGTCTTGGAGAAACCGAAGAAGAAGTCTTCCAAACTATGACTGATTTAAGAAATGCAAATGTTGACGTTGTTACCATTGGACAATATTTACAGCCAAGTAAAAAACATCTTCCTGTAAAAGAGTTTATTACACCTGAACAATTTGCCCGATATGAAAAATTTGGTCTTGAGTTAGGTTTCAGACATGTAGAAAGCGGACCTCTTGTTCGTTCTTCATATAAAGCACAAAAACATATTTTATAAAAAAGTTTAATTGTTTAATCGTTTAATTGTAAAACCGATTAAACGATTAAATAGTTAAACGAATAAACAAAACATTGAAAACAAGAATTGCTATTAATGGATTTGGAAGAATTGGAAGAAACTTATTCCGTTTGCTTTTAAATCACCCTGAAATCGAGGTCGTTGCTATAAATGACATTGCAGACAACAAAACCATGTCGCATTTAATTAAATATGACAGTATTCATGGAGTTTTGCCTTATGAAGTAAGTCATGACGAAAATAGCATTATTGTAGACGGAAGACATTTTTTCTTTTTTCATGAAAAAAGTATTTCAAATATAGATTGGAAATCGCATTCGATTGATATTGTAATCGAATCGACCGGTAAATATAAAACGCACGAAGAATTAAATGCACATCTTGAAGCTGGAGCAAAAAAAGTAATTCTTTCTGCTCCTTCAGAAGTTGATACCATAAAAACTGTAGTTCTTGGTGTGAATGAACATATTTTGGACGGAACAGAAAACATAGTTTCAAATGCAAGCTGTACGACAAACAATGCTGCTCCGATGATTAAAATCATTGAAGAATTGTGCGGAATTGAACAAGCCTACATTACGACTATACACTCTTTTACGACAGACCAAAGCCTTCACGACCAGCCACATAAGGATTTACGCCGTGCGAGAGGTGCTAGCCAGTCGATTGTTCCAACAACTACAGGTGCAGCTAAGGCATTAACAAAAATTTTTCCTAAATTGCACAATAAAATGGGTGGCTGTGGTATTAGAGTACCAGTTCCAGACGGTTCATTAACAGACATAACTTTCAATGTAAAACGTGCCGTAAGCATTGAAGAAATAAATAAAGCATTCAAACAAGCCTCAAAAACAAATTTAAAAGGAATATTAGATTACACCGAAGATCCGATTGTTTCGGTTGATGTAATTGGCAACACACATTCTTGTTTATTCGATGCGCAACTAACTTCGGTTATCGATAAAATGGTAAAAGTTGTGGGCTGGTACGATAACGAAATTGGCTATTCATCAAGATTGATCGATTTAATTTTACTGATAAGAGAAAAATAAGATTCATTGTAAAAGCATTGCCATACATGAAATACTATCTTTTTATTGTTGTTTGTTTTTTTAACTCGTTTTTGTATTCTCAAGCCAAAAAGAATACGGATAGCGTGACCTATTATAACAAGCTAGCCAATTCTAACCTTAACAATAAAAAGTTCGATCAGGCGGTTTATTATACCGAAAAGTCAATTAATTTTTGCGAAGAAAATGGCAAAAAAGAGAATTTAGCCAATCAGACTTTCAAGCTTGGTAAAATTTATTACAACCAGAGAAAGTTTGAAGATGCTTTAACAAACTTTCATAAAACAGTTTCTTTATTTGACACCTTAAAACCAAGCTGCACAAAGGCTTTGGCATTGCATTATATTGGCGTAACCAATACGGCAAAAGGCGATTACAAAACTGCAGCAATTTATTACTTAAAAGCAAAAGACTTACTAAAAGAACTAAATATTAATGATAATGCAGAAGTATTAGATTATCAAAAAGCTTTAGCATTTAAGACTAATAACGACCTCAAATCGGCAGTAAAAACTTTTAAAAGAATAGCTAAAAAACCTGATAATAATGCAAATCTAAAAACCAAAGCAGATGTGTATTATCAGCTTGGCTTAATTGAGGGGCAGTTAAAAAGAAATGATTCAGCCATTATATATTTTAATAAAGCCTTAGATTACAATGACAAAATCACTGATCTTCCAAAGAAATCAAAAATTGTTTTAGCGATAAGCCAATACTACAAACAAAATAAAAATTACGACCTGGCTTATTCTTACTTAGACGAGCATTATCAGCTAGAAAATTATCTTTTAAAATTAAAAAATGCTAAAATTGATTTGGACGAATATGAAAAATTCAAAAAAAATCAATCCCTAAATAATACTATTAAAAAAGAAAGCGAAGAGAAATTTCAGCTTAAAACCTACCGTTATTCTAAGTTGGTCAGCATTTTGGCTATTGCCTTAATTTCGATTTTATCTCTTTTAAGTTTAGCATTATACAAAAACAACATCATTAGAAACCAGAACAATTTATTGCTTCGTGAAAAGAACAAAGAATTGATTTTGGCTAAAAACAAAGCAGAAAAAGCATCAAAAGCTCGATCTGAATTTTTGTCGACTGTAAGCCATGAGCTCCGGACGCCGTTGAATGCTATTAATGGAATTACACACATTTTACTTGAAGATAAACCAAAGAAAAAACAATTAAAATATCTTGAATCTTTAAAATTCTCAGGGAATTATTTAACTACTTTCATCAATGAAATTTTAGAAATAAATAAAATTGATTCGACTAAAGCCGAAGTTGAAAATATCAGCTTTAATTTGAAAGAGTTGCTTTTTAATATTCAAAGCTCACTGAAAGAGCTTGCTACAGCCAACAAAAACTATTTTAACTTAGAAATAGACAAAGCGATTCCTGACAACTTAATTGGAGATCCCACAAAATTATCTCAGATCATCCTCAACTTAATCAATAATGCTTTAAAGTTTACTCAGAACGGACATGTAAATGTTATTGCTAAATTGTATTCGCAAGAAGAAGATAACGCGACAGTTTATTTTGAAATTGTCGATACTGGAATTGGAATTCCTGAAGACAAACTGCAAACTGTATTTGAAAGCTTTTCTCAAGGCTCTATTGAAGTAAATAGAAAATATGGAGGAACCGGTCTTGGTCTTACTATCGTAAAAAAATTAATTGAACTTTTAGGAGGCGAAATAAAACTAAAAAGTGAAGTAGGCAAAGGTTCTACGTTTACTTTCAAGCTAAATTTCAAAGTCAACAATGAGCCATTGGAAGTAATTGAAGAAGTAAAACTTTATAACGACAAACAATTGAAAAACAAATCTATTTTACTGATTGAAGACAACAAAATCAATCAAATGATCACTCGCAAAATGTTGGAAAATAAAAACATTACTTGCGAGATTGTTGACAATGGAGAAGATGCTGTCGAGCTTTTAAAAGTTAAACGCTTCGATATGATTTTAATGGATGTGCATCTGCCTGGAATTAACGGAACTACTGCTACTAAATTAATTCGTGAATTTGACAAAGCGA
Source organism: Flavobacterium tagetis (assembly GCF_016735615.1). GTDB lineage: Bacteria > Bacteroidota > Bacteroidia > Flavobacteriales > Flavobacteriaceae > Flavobacterium > Flavobacterium tagetis. The sequence continues at coordinate 251,300 of NZ_JAERSF010000004.1, read as the reverse complement.
CTCCTATTATAGCATTGACCGCGATATCGCTTGACGAAAATCGTGACATGCTTCTTTCTTACGGAATGGACGATGTGATTACAAAACCTTTTGTTCCAGACGATTTCTATACCACTATTGCAAAGTTTTTTGATTAACTAAAACCCTAAGTTTCTGAGATACTGAGACTCTAAGTTTTTTAGACACAAATCTCTACATACTCTAGGATTGTAGCATCAAAATCTTGCTGATGGTTGATAAAAGAGCTTTTTATTGGCAGATAAAACAATTGATCAACCAATTCTGAGTCTTTCAGTCTCACATAATCCTTTTCGGTTGTAATTATTTTTCTTCCATTTGCTTTATTTCGAATTACATCTAAGTCTGCATCAGAAAAATGATGATGATCTGGAAAAGTAAGACACTCATCGCTTTCATTTTTTAAATAATCAAAAAACGGTTTTGGTTTTGCAATTCCAGCCAGCAGCAATTTTGATTCTGATTTGATTTCGCTAACTGTAATTTTTTCATTTTTACCATAAATCACCATATCGTAATCTATAAAAGTAAAAAAGACTTGCTGTTCGCTTTTCAACTTTAACTTTAATCTGATCTCGGTTTGTTCTTCTTCGGTTAAAATTTCTGGACATTTTGTAACAACTACTAAACTGGCTCTTTCTGCTCCACTTCTACTCTCTCTCAAATTTCCTGTTGGAAGCATAAAATCATCTGAGTATAAATCTCCATAAGAAGTGAGCAAAATATAAAATCCGGCTTTTACTTTTCGATGCTGATAGGCATCATCTAGCAAAATAATTTCTGGCTTTTCGTTTTGAGAAAGCAATTGTTGAATTCCGTTTGTACGATTGGCATCAACTGCAACCATTGCATTTGGGAATTTTTGATAAAACTGAAAAGGCTCATCTCCCAGAATTTCAGCATTCGAATTTTCATTGGCCAAAACAAAGCCTTCTGATTTTCTTTTATATCCACGGCTTAAAGTTGCCACTTTATATTTATCAGACAATAAACGAATCAAATATTCGATTTGAGGCGTTTTTCCTGTTCCGCCTACGCTCAAATTTCCAACAGCAATAACTGGAAGATCAAATGAGGTCGATTTTAAAATTCCTTTATCAAAAAGAAAATTTCGGATTGAAGTTATGAATCCGTATAAAATTGCGAATGGGAAAAGTATTTTTCGAAGTAAGTTCATTTTACGAAAGTATAATTTTTTATACTATTATTGGAAGTTATAAAAATATAAAAATTGATAAAATTGTAACCAAAGAAGCTTTTCGCTTCCTGTAAACATTAAAAAAGAAATGTCCGAAAAAAATCTAAAAACAATCAATTATTATACTATTTTTAGAACGAATTTTCTTTAACAAATTAAAATCTACTCAAGAGAATCTTAAGTAGAAAACCAATAAATCATGAAGTTTTATTTTACGTTATTCTACATTCTATTTTTAAATTTAACTTTTTCGCAAAATACAATATCAGGCAAATATTCCAAAGTTGATAATAATGACTATTCGTTTTTAGACACCATAGTTAAAAATAAAAAAATCGTTTTACTTGGAGAACAATCCCACGGTGATGGCGCCACTTTTGATGAAAAAGTAAATATCATAAAATATCTGCACGAAAAACAGAAATACAATACCATTGCTTTTGAAAGTGGAATGTATGACCAATACAAAGCGTTTCAAGAATATTCTAAAAAGAAGGCCACAATAGCAATTTTCGACCAAAGTATTTTAGATATATGGTCTGATACGAAAGCATTTCAAAATTTAATTCTTTATATTGAAGAACGTGCTAAACAAAAAGATACCATAAAAATCTTAGGTTTTGACAGCCAAGAAGGAATGCTTTTTTCGAATCATTTTATGAATGACCTGACTGAATTGATCAAAAACAGAAAAATCAACATTGCACAAAACAGTCTAACAAGAATAGAAAAGGCTTTTGTTTTTAGAGATTTGGAAAGCATTGCCAACAGCAAAAAAGATTCTACCGATTTGTATCAAGATTTTAATGGTCTGGAAAACGCTCTAAAAGAAATAAAAAATCCAACTTTTCATGAAAAAATAATGAAACAGGTTGTCATTAGCAAAATTTCTGATGTCAATTTTGAAGTCATGCAATTGCAAAACCAAAAAATTTCAGTTCAAAATCCGAGAGACGAGCAAATGTCAAAAAATTTAATTTTCTTATCTGAAATGTATCCAAATGAAAAAATAATTTGCTGGGGAGCTTCTTATCATTTTTCAAAAAACATTAATCAAACAGAATTTACTGAAGTAACTGAAAGTTATTTGCAAAAGCAATCGGATATTGAACTTAAAACCACTGGTTTTACAGATTATATTCCCGGCGAAGGAGCGAAACTCCTTGAAGGCGCATTACCAATGGGCGGTCTTCTAAAAAAATATTTTAAAGATGAAATTTATAGCATCGCATTCTCTTCTTATGAAGGTTTATACGGACGCGTCGATAGCAGATCTTTCCCTATTCTTACTCCTCCTGAAAATAGCATCGAACTTCAAAGCATAAATAAAGGTTACAGCAAAACCTTTTTCGAATTTGACAAGAAAGGCACAAACCTTTATTATTGCTCTGCTTTAGGAAACATGCCAATAAAAGCAAGATGGAATGCTATTTTTGATGGCCTTTTTTTCATCAAAAAATCATATCAGCCTAAAGCTAGATTATTTGAAAAAGAAAATTATATACAAGCTCAAAGCGATGCATTTGTAATAAATGGGAGAATAAACGATTCTAAAAATCATAAAATAATCGCTAATGCTGACATCTCCCTACTACAAACAAACAAAAATATTCTAGCAAATAAAGAAGGCGTATTTTCTCTAGTAATAGATAAAGCGAATTTCAACAACAAAATTATTGTATCGGCTTTTGGATATATTTCAGACACGATTTCAATTAAAAATCTTGTTGATACTAATAAACATTTTGTAAAAATAAAATTAAGACCTTTTCATTTTCAAACTATTAATTTAAATGAAGTTATAGTAAGTTCAACCTCAAAGCCATTATCTGCAGAAGAAATAGTAACAAAAGCTCAGCTCAATATTGAACTTAATTACGATCAAAATCCGTACAATCAAACATTTTTCTTCCGCAATCAAGTGATTAAAAACAATGAAGTTGTTTCACATGACGAATCGATTATAACTACCTATAATTCAACAGGAATGAAAGGTGTAAATAATCCTGACGAAAAAATGTTTGGAGAAATACAGCAAAGCCGTGCAATTGTCGAAAATACTTCGCAAACCAAATTCGGCAACATAAACACTTTTGCATTTCTGTTTGATCGTGATCTTATTCTAAGCAAAGCCAATGTGTTATATAAGCCAGCTTCTTATACATTAAAAAAAGAAGGCATTGTTCCTTACAACAACCAGAAAGTCTACAAAATAAGATTCCAAAATAACGAACCAGGTGCGTATTCTACAGGTTATGGATATCCGGCTCCAAAAAAATCATCTGGAATTTTATACATAGACACACAAACATTTGCTGTATTAAAATATGAACATTGCGTTGCGAGAGAACCATTTGAAGTAAAAAGTCAGCCTGGTAAAACGGCACAAATGAATCATAAAATCACAATAACTTATAAACTATCAGAAGGAAAATATTTTATCAATTATCTAAATGTAATAGACAAATCGATTATTACTTCGACAGCTGATAATTCTTATTTATATGACACGTACAACATCAGCAATTTAATGTCTACAGAAATAAAAACGATAAATACCCAAAAACTTAATCGGCCACTTTTAAAAATTGGCTTAAACAATTCTGTTCAGGAAAATGTAGATTTTTGGAAAAACAATAGTTTTATTCTACCAGATGAAAAAATCATTTTTGATTTATGCTATTAATCGAAAATAATTCAAAACTAAAGTTTAAAAGAAATCGCAATTAACAACGATGACATTGTTTCTTTGATTGTAATAGTTTAGAATTTGGATTACTTTTGTTGTTCACCTTAACCTTTTGAAACACGAATGAAAATTAAAGAAATAATAGCGGTTCTCGAAGAAATGGCTCCTTTGGCTTACGCCGAAGATTTTGACAACGTTGGACTTTTAGTTGGCAATTCGGAAACTGAAAGTACTGGTGTTTTAGTTTGTCATGATGCTTTAGAAAATGTAATTGATGAAGCAGTTGCTAAAAATTGCAATTTGGTAGTTTGTTTCCATCCGATATTATTCTCTGGAATTAAAAAAATTACAGGTAAGAATTATGTTGAACGTGCAATTATAAAAGCAATTAAAAATGACATTGCAATTTATGCAGTCCACACAGCATTAGACAATCATTCTCAAGGCGTTAATAAAATTTTCTGTAATGCATTAGGTTTAGTGAATACCAAAGTTTTAGTTCCAAAACAAAATTTCATTCAAAAATTAGTTACTTATACCGTTCCAGAAAATGCAAATAAAGTTCGTAAAGCATTATTTGAAGCTGGGGCTGGAACAATTGGCAATTACGATAATTGTAGTTTTAACTCTGAAGGAACTGGAACTTACAAAGGAAATTCTGAAAGCAATCCTGTAATTGGCGAACGCCATGAGTTAACCGAAACTCAAGAAATAAAAATTGAAGTTACTTTTGAAAAGCACTTGCAATCCTGCATTTTAAAAACACTTTTTGCAAATCATATTTACGAAGAAGTCGCTTATGAAATTTATAATCTTGAAAATTCTCATCAAAATATTGGTTTAGGAATGGTTGGCGAATTTGAAACCGAAATGGACGAAAAAGATTTTCTTCATTTCGTAAAAGATAAAATGATTTCCGACGGAATTCGCCATTCTGCCTTTTTAGGCAAAAAAATTAAAAAAGTTGCTGTATTAGGAGGCTCTGGAAGTTTTGCTATAAGAAATGCCATAAGCGCTGGAGCAGATGCATTTTTGACTGCTGATTTGAAGTATCACCAGTTTTATGAAGCTGAAAACAAGTTACTTTTGGCAGATATTGGTCATTTTGAGAGCGAACGCTATACAAAAAATTATATTGTTGATTATCTTCGAAAAAAAATTCTTAATTTTGCAATCATTTTATCGGAAGAAAATACAAATCCAGTTAAGTACTTATAAAATATGACGAATACGAAAGAATTAAGTGTTGAGGACAAGTTAAGAGCAATATACGATTTACAGCTTATTGACTCTAGAATTGACGAAATCAGAAACGTTAGAGGAGAACTTCCTTTAGAGGTTGAAGATTTAGAAGATGAAGTTGCAGGTTTGAGCACTCGTTCAGAGAAACTGAAAGGTGAACTTGAAGTGATTGAGGAGCAAATCAAAGCAAAGAAAATTGCTATTGAGGAGCATAAAGAGGTTATTAAAAAGTACACAAAACAACAAGAATCAGTACGTAACAACAGAGAATTTAATTCTTTGACAAAAGAAGTTGAATTTCAAGAATTAGAAATTCAATTGGCTGAAAAGCAAATCAAAGAAATGAAAGCTTCTATCGAGCACAAAAAAGAAGTTATTTCTAATTTAAAAGAAAAACTTGATGCTAAAAGCTCTCATTTAAAACATAAAAAATCTGAATTAGATGCTATTATGGCTGAAACTCAGAAAGAAGAAACTTTCTTAACTGAGAAATCTGCTGAGTATGCTGCACAAATCGAAGATAGATTATTAGCAGCTTACAACAGAATCAGAAGTAGTGTTCGTAACGGATTAGCTGTAGTTTCTATCGAAAGAGGGGCTTCTGCGGGATCTTTCTTTACAATTCCACCACAAACTCAGGTTGAAATTGCTTCAAGAAAGAAAATCATCACTGATGAGCACTCTGGAAGAATCTTAGTTGATACGCAATTAGCTGAAGAAGAAAAAGAAAAAATGGAACAATTGTTCGCAAAATTCTAAATATCAAGTCCCGATTAAATCGGGACTTTTTTTTGCACTTATTTTTTTCTACTCCCGATAGCTATCGGGATAAAAGGATTAACGCAGATTAATTATTCTTATGCTGAATAAAATCTTTCTTAATCCTTTTAATCTGTGGCAAAACATTTTTTACCTTTAGAAAAAAAATTAAGTTTTGAAAATTAAAAAAGGAATTCGTTTCATCACATTAAAATCGGTTGGAACTTATATAAACTTCTTGAGTTATGTTCGTCCACAAAGAGCGATGGAACTTTCATATGCACTTTTTAGCCAGCCCCGAATTGGCCGATTAAAAAAAGAAGAACTCCCAAAAGTTTTGCGACATACTGAAACAGAAATATTTCATCATAACGAACATCATTTCCAAACCTATGTCTGGAAAGGAAATGAAACCAAAATTCTTTTAGTTCACGGCTGGGAAAGCAATGCTGCACGCTGGAAAAAAACTTTACCGCATCTTCAGAAATCTGGAAGTACGATTATAGCTATTGATGCACCCGCCCATGGACAAAGCAGCGGAAAAGAATTTAATGTGCCCCTTTATGCTGAATTCATCAACAAAGCAGTAGAAAAATATAAGCCCGAAATTATTATTGGGCATTCTATTGGTGGCGCTGCATGCGTTTACCATCAATATTTGTTTCCGAATACGAGCATCAACAAGATGGTTATTCTTGGCGCTCCTTCTGATTTAAAAACTTTGATTGACAATTACATTTCTATGCTTAGTTTGAATAGAAGAATGTTGCCTCTTTTGGAAAGTAAATTCATAAATCGATTCAATTTTAAGTTAGAAGATTTTTCGGGACAAAAATTTGCATCCCAAATTACTATCCCAGGTTTCATTGCTCATGACACTTCAGACAAAATAGTAGCTTTTGCAGAAGGAAAAAAAATAGCTCAAGGTTGGAAAAATAGCCAATTTGTAGAAACCAGTGGTTTAGGCCACGGCATGCACGATGACGAATTGTACGATAAAGTGATTGAGTTTCTATTTTCTGAAGTTTCTGAGTCGCTAAGTCGCTAAGATTCTAAGCTTTTTTAATCTAAAATCTAAAATCTAAAATTAAAATGATTGCTGTAATTTTTGAAGTCATTCCCAACGAGGGAAAGAAAGAAGAATATTTAGATATCGCTGCAAATTTAAAACCTGAATTAAGCCATATTGATGGTTTTATTTCGATAGAAAGATTCCAGAGTCTAGCTGATCCTGGAAAAATTTTGTCTTTATCTTTTTGGAGAGATGAAGAAAGTATTCAACAATGGAGAAATCTCGAGATGCATCGTGCGGCACAGGCAAAAGGCAGAAATGAAGTTTTTAAAGATTATCATTTACGAATTGCAACCGTAGTTCGCGACTACGGAATGTTCAACAGAAAAGAAACTCCAGAAGACAGTTCCATCTTTCATGATTCGTAAAAAAGGTGCTAAGGTTCTATCCCGATAGCTATCGGGACTAAGTTTTTTTTTCAAAAATCTGAAATCTAAAGTCTGAAATCTAAAATTCCAAGATGTCTAAACTTTTGTCTACTTTTGCAGTATGGAAGAAAATTTAAAACGTCTTAATAAATTTATTGGTGAAACGGGTTATTGTTCTCGTCGCGAAGCCGACAAATTGATTGAAGAAGGACGCGTAACAATAAATGGCGCTGTGGCTGAAATGGGAACTAAAGTTTCGCCAGATGATGAAATACGTATTAATGGTAAATTAATCGTAGAGAAAAATGAAAAAATGGTTTATCTGGCTTTCAATAAACCAGTCGGTATTGAATGTACAACTAACCTTGAAGTTAAAAATAATATTGTTGATTATATCAATTACCCAAAACGTATTTTCCCGATCGGAAGATTGGATAAAGCCAGTGAAGGATTGATTTTTATGACTAATGATGGTGACATTGTAAACAAGATTCTTCGCGCCAGAAATAATCACGAAAAAGAATATACCGTTACTGTAAACAAACCTATTACAGAACGCTTTATTCAGCGCATGGGAAATGGTGTTCCTATTTTGGATACGGTTAGCAAAAAATGTAAAGTAGAGCAAATTAGCAAATACACTTTCAAGATCATTTTAACGCAAGGATTAAACCGTCAGATTAGAAGAATGTCTGAATACTTGGGTTATGAAGTTACGGCCTTAAAACGTATTAGAATCATTAATATCTCTTTGGATGTTCCAGTTGGAAGATACAGAGATTTAACAGATGCTGAAATTAAAGAATTAAACCAATTAATTGAGCCTTCAAGTAAAACAGAAGAAGCGAGTTTTCCTAAAGTTGAAAGTTCGGCTTCAAATGCAACTCCAACTAGAAGAAAAAATTTTATCTCAAAACATGATCCTCGATTTAAAAAAAGAGGTGATAGTAAATAAAAAAATCCCATTCAAATGAATGGGATTTTTTTATTTATGGATTTATAATTCTGTCGATTTTATCATGGAGATTTTTCTTTATCCATAAATTCATTTCTTCTTTTGTATTTGATTGACTTTCACAATAAGGACAGGTTTCATTAATAAGAAGCTTTTGTGATTTTAAATCAAACAACGAATGATACAAACCTTCTCTTGACATAACTAAATAATCATCTTTTATAAAAATCTTTACATCTTCACTATTTTTAGGACCTTCATCATAATTAAAACAAATAAAATCAAAATCTTTATTATTATGAAATTTAGCCCTCTCAACCAGTTGTTTATCAATTCTTTCCAAATCCTTCCACTTTTTTCTCTCCCACTTTAAAATACACCATTCCAAATCGTCAAAACCTGCCATAGAAAAATACAAAACAAAGATCTCATCTTTATATTGCAAATGTTGTTGATAGAAGTAATCTTTGAAATATGATTTTAAAAGAGCAACTTTTAATTCCAGATATAAATTTTGCCCCTCCTCATTTAATTCGTTTTCTCCTTTCTTCTTAAACTTTGGAACAATATTCAAGTCCTGATCTAAAAGTCCTCTTTCCTTTAGTTTATTGATTTCTTCTTTTTCAAAAATTTCAAGATAATGATTGACACTTCGATATTTTAATTGCTGCGGATAGAAATTGACTGATACCATCAGCATAAGCACTATCAGAATATCAGTTCTCATTTATTTCTTTTTATCCAAAAACTCATAATACAATGCTTTAGATAAAAAGCTTGAATTTTGATAATTTGAAATCAATTCTTCTCTTACTGCTTCTGCATATTTACCGTTTAAATTATTTTTTTGAAAATACTCACGGCGTGTATCATCATTAAAATTTAAACCGCTTAAAAAAACAGGTTCTACTCCTTTATTAACTGAAATATTATAATTTGTAACAAGGTTTCCCCAATTGATGTAACTGCATAAAAGAATTGTTCCGTAGAAATACCAAACCATCTGGTTGAAAAGATAAGCATTGGTTTTTTGTTTTCTGATTTTCTGAAATGAAACTGCTAATCCGATAATAGCTAAAATTAAAAAAGCATAAACCCCAAGACGTTTGTATGTTAAACCATAAAAAGAAACATATTCTGTATTCTTAATCATGGCGCTTACAATTAGAATAACATTTAACGCAAGCCAAACTTTGGCTAGATTCTTTAAACTGTTAGCTTTTTCATCAAAATTAAATCCGCCTTTAAAATAAAACAGAATTACTCCAACTGCCATTAAGATTGAAAAAATAACAGCGTTTACACGTTCGTGAGTATCAGCACTTAGATTTGTTTTTTGGACAACTTCAAAAAACTGTTCATAATTGTAAGTTCCTATAAAAACTAAAAGCATGATATTTAAAAGTAGTAAAGTGATCACACCGCTTTTTCTTTCGAAATCAAGATCTAAAAATGAAAAAGTACTTTGATTTTTCACCTCCGAAATATTACTGAAATTATTACTCAATTTCGGATTGTATTCATAGCAAACTTCTGGAACCCAATAATTCCAAAAACTGAACGAAATGTAAAATCCTAAAATACTTATTCCAATTAACTGTGGCAGATCAATATCTAATTCATAATCTGTAAATAATGAAGAGAAATGATCACTTCCGAAAGAGTAAACGATAAAAAACAATCCGAGAAAGATAACTGGAATTAAAACAAAGGCAACTAGCTTTTTAGCAAGATCATTATGGATTTTACGTTCTGGAAGCCATTGATTAAACATAAATATTCTGCCTACGGAAGTAAACCCGTTTAAAACTATTAAAGGAAAAACCTGAAGCATCTTAAGTTGCCCGTCTTGTGTTTTGAATTGCAAAAATAGAATTGATAATGCTAAAGCAAAAAATGATGCTGCATCTCCGTACCAAGCAAACGCAAAACACGACAAAATAGAAGTCACTACAAGAACCAAATGCGATCTGTCGACAAACTTTTCTTGAAAGAAATAACTAATCAATAGTGTAAGAACTACGCCAAAAATAGAAATGTTTATTCCGACAGATTCATTGTAAAAAAGCAGTAAAAAAACCGCTGTACAAGCTAAGATAATTTGATGTTTTTTCATGATTGATAAATTTAAAAGTACTTTGCAATTCAAAGTTTTTGGGTAAAAAAATAGAGTTATTACGATTTCATTAATTTTTCAAGGTAAGACAAGTGCTCTTTGAAGGCAGCACGCCCCAAATCGGTTACTTGATAAGAAGTTTTAGGTTTCTTCCCTACAAATTCTTTTTTTACTTCTATATAACCTGCTTTTTCAAGAGCAGAGGAATGACTCGCTAAATTACCATCGGTGATATTTAAAAGCGTTTTCATCTCGGTAAAATCTACCCAGTCGTTAACCATCAGAACGGACATAATACCCAGTCTGACACGGCTTTCAAAATCTTTATTTAGTTTATCAATAATTCCCATTGGGTTATTTATTTGTATTTTTTGAACATCACTAATCCGTATACGATATGCAGGATTCCAAATCCGATAATCCAAAAGATCAAACCATACCCTATATTAAAAAGTGCAATACATCCTAAAATCAGTTCCGAGAAACCAAGATATTTTATGTCCGAAAATGTATATTTTTCTGCGTTTACAACAGCAAGTCCGTAAAAAATTAATGTTGCAGGAGCCACTAAACCAAAGTTCCCATAATGTATTAAAGCCAGACAAAATATCCCGCCAGTTAAAAGCGGTACTGCCAAATGAAAAAGCATCTTTTTTGTTGCTGAAGTCCAAATTGGCAAATTGTATTTTCGGCTTTTTCTAATCGTAAAAAAAGCAGCAAATACTAATGCAACGACCATAATTATGATTCCGATCCAGAATAATTCTGAAACTAAATTGGTAGAATATAATCTATGCCCATCGTTTAGATAATCGATACCGTTTACTTTGAAAAGCTGATAGACATAAATTCCGCCAATTAAAGCTGAAAGACCAGCGAAAACTCCTGAAAGTCCGCTTAATGATATAAATCTTGAAGAGCGCTCCATCATGGAACGAATATGTGCTAAATCTTCTTGGTGCTTTTGATTCATAATTAAAGTACTTTGCAATACAAAGTTATTATTTATTTTGAATTAGCAAATAAAAAAATGAAAATTATTTTTCGAAGGCAATATAGATTCTTAAAAGGTTTTGAAAATACTGCAGGAACAGCAATTTCTTATGCTACGATTGCGTGAGGGATAGAAGCTAGCTACCGAAGTAGCGCGGATAGCCCGACCGTGTCCCGATAAGAGGGCGTATGAACACAAAGTATGTTTGCCCTCCTATCGGGACACGGTCACGCCCAAATTATAAAAACAAAAAGCCTATTCTTAACGAACAGGCTTTTACTATTATGAAATTTTGAATTAAAACCATCTTCTTCTTTTGAATAGAAGAACTCCGAAAGTAGATAGAATTATAGAGACTAAAAGGAGAATCCAGATTCCGTATTTGCTTTCTTCTAGGCCATTTGGCACGTTCATTCCGTACAAACTGGCAATTAAGGTTGGAATCATTAAGATGATCGAAATGGAAGTCATCTGCTTCATGATTGTATTCATATTGTTTGAAATTACAGAAGCGTAGGCATCCATCATTCCTGTTAAGATGTTGTTGTAAATATTGGCTGTATCTTGCGCCTGATTTAACTCGATTTCGACATCTTCTAATAATTCTGGGTCGTAATTGGCTTTATGTGCTTTTAGATTTTTAATTCTTTGAAATAAAACGTCATTTGCTTTTAAAGAAGTGATGAAGAATACAAAACATTTTTCAATTTGAAGCAAGGCTTGCAATTCTTCATTTTTGATCGATTTTTCTAAGTTATCCTCGGCAAGTTTTATTTTTTGATTGATTTGTTTTAGATATTTCAAATACCAAACGCTTGATGATAAAAGCAATCTTAGTACAAGGTTGAAATTATCTTCAATTTCGATGTTTTTACGTTGCGAATACGACACAAAATCGGCAATGATTTCTGTTTTATAAAAACTGATTGTTACACAGATATCATCTTTAAAAATGATTCCGAGAGGAACGGTATGAAAAGGAATTTTGATATCGCCACTTTTAACTGGAATACGCATGATGATAAGCGTCCAACCGTCTTCGATTTCGATACGAGGTCTTTCGTCGATATCCTCGATATCATTGTAAAAGGCTTCAGGAATTTGAAGTTCTTCTAATAAATAATTTTTATCTGATTCTGTTGGAGATTCAATATGAATCCAGCAATTTGAAGTCCATTTTTGGATTTCTACCAATCCGTTGTTGTTTGTGTAAAAGGCTTTCATTTCAAAATACAGGTTTTTAACGCAGCATTTTGAAATTTCAAAAGCTGCTTAATTTAATACTAACGAATAATAATAATCGTCCATTTGGAGAAGTGTTTTTTAAGTGGTGCAAAAGTATCCTTTATTTTTAAGAACCGAAAGTTTAAACTATTAATAATATATTAAAATGGTTTTTAAACACATAGAAACATAGATATTCTATGTGTTGAAAAGGCGTTTCACTTATTGAAACAAACATAGCTAGAAACAGAATTACCATGTGGAAGAAATTTGTTTCTCTTTTTGTATTCTTTTTTAGAATTCAAATTTTATGTTTCTATGTGTTTAAAAATTTTAAGCTAATTCCATAAAAAAGCCTGTTCATCTGAACAGGCTTTGTATTATATTTTGATGCAATTTTATTTGTTTCTTGCGCTTCTCATTTTACGAGCTAAAAGTGTATTTTTAAGTAACATCGCAATTGTCATTGGTCCTACTCCACCTGGAACTGGCGTAATGAACGATGCTTTTTTGCTTACTCCGTCAAAATCAACATCTCCTTTAATAACGTATCCTTTTGGATTTGAAGCATCATCTACACGAGTAATTCCAACGTCGATAACAGTTACTCCTTCTTTTACCATATCGGCTTTTAAGAATTCTGGAACTCCCAAAGCTGTGATAATGATATCGGCATTTTTAGTGAATTCTGCCAAGTCTTTAGTACGGCTGTGAGTTAATGTAACTGTCGAATCTCCAGGGTTTCCTTTACGACTCATTAAGATACTCATTGGACGTCCTACGATATGGCTTCTACCAATAACAACAGTATGTTTTCCTGAAGTTTCCACTTTGTAACGCTCTAACAATTCCATAATTCCAAATGGAGTTGCTGGAATAAAACTTTCCATCTCTAAAGCCATTCTTCCGAAGTTAGTTGGGTGAAATCCATCAACGTCTTTGTCTGGATCGATTGCTAATAAGATTTTTTGCTCATCGATATGTTTTGGCAACGGCAACTGAACGATGTATCCATCAAGGTTATCATCTTCGTTTAATTCTTTAATTTTAGCCAATAATTCGTCTTCTGTAATAGTTTCTGGTAAAGCAACTAAAGTTGAATCAAATCCGATCTCTTGGCATGATTTTACTTTACTTCCTACGTAAGTTAAACTTGCTCCGTTATTACCCACTAAAACGGCTGCCAAATGAGGTACTTTTCCTCCAGCAGCTTTAATAGATTGAACCTCGATTGCAATTTCGTTTTTAATGTCGTTAGATGTTTTTTTACCGTCTAGTAGCTGCATTGTGTGTTGTTTCAGGTTTTAATTTTTGTTTCAGGTTTCAAGTTCACGTTAAAACGAAACTCTTAATATATTTAAGTGAAAAAGTTTCAAGTTTTGGTCTCTTAACTTGAAACCTTAAACTTGAAACTCTTTTTATTATTTCGGCATTCCTCCTGGCATACCACCCGGCATCCCTTTCATACCTCCCATCATTTTCATCAGATTTTTTCCGCCTGGGCCTTGCATCATCTTCATCATCTTGCTCATTTGGTCAAACTGCTTCATCAGCTGATTTACTTGCTCGACTTTTGTTCCCGAACCTTTAGCGATTCTGGCTTTTCTTTTTACGTCGATAATGGCTGGTTTGCTTCTTTCTCCAGGCGTCATCGAATAAATGATCGCTTCGATATGTTTGAAAGCGTCGTCTTCAATTTCAACATCTTTCATCGCTTTTGAAGCACCTGGTATCATTCCAACCAAGTCTTTCATATTACCCATTTTCTTTACTTGCTGAATCTGCGTTAAGAAGTCATCAAAACCAAACTCGTTTTTAGCGATTTTCTTTTGAAGTTTTCTAGCTTCTTCTTCGTCAAATTGTTCCTGAGCTCTTTCAACAAGAGACACAACGTCTCCCATTCCTAAGATACGCTCAGCCATACGTTCTGGATAGAAAACATCAATTGCTTCCATTTTTTCTCCAGTACCAACAAATTTAATTGGTTTGTTTACAATCGATTTGATTGAAAGTGCAGCTCCACCACGAGTATCACCGTCTAATTTCGTTAAGATAACTCCATCAAAGTTCAAGATATCGTTGAAAGCTTTTGCTGTGTTTACAGCGTCTTGTCCTGTCATAGAGTCTACAACGAACAATGTTTCTTGTGGCTGAATTGCTTTGTGAACACGTGCAATCTCGTCCATCATTTCCTGATCTACCGCCAAACGTCCAGCTGTATCGACGATAACAACATTGAATCCGTTTGCTTTAGCATGTTTAATTGCATTTTGAGCAATTTCTACAGGATTTTTATTTTCTGGTTCTGAGTAAACCTCAACACCTATTTGATCTCCCACAACATGAAGCTGATTAATCGCCGCTGGACGGTAGATATCACAAGCTACAAGAAGTGGTTTCTTATTTTTCTTTGTTTTTAAGAAGTTTGCTAATTTTCCAGAGAAAGTCGTTTTACCAGAACCTTGAAGTCCAGACATCAAAATAACTGTTGGATTTCCAGAAAGGTTCACACCAGCAACATCTCCACCCATTAATTCGGTAAGTTCGTCTTTTACTAACTTAACCAATAATTGTCCTGGCTGTAATGTTGTTAATACATCCTGACCAATTGCTTTGTCTTTTACTCTTGCAGTAAAATCTTTAGCAATTTTAAAGTTAACATCGGCATCAAGTAACGCACGACGAACTTCTTTTAAAGTATCGGCAACGTTTACTTCTGTAATTTTACCGTGTCCTTTTAATATATGGAACGCTTTATCTAACTTATCACTTAAATTATCAAACATATCATTTTCTTTATATGAAGTGCAAAGATAATCTAATTAGATATTTCAGGCAATTTTTATTTGAATGCAATTTTGCCACGAAGGCACTAAGACACAAAGTTTTTGTTTCTCGCAGATTTAAAAAGATTTTAGCAGATTTTAAAAAATCTTTCAATCCTTTTAATCTGTGGCTATAAACAAAAAAGGCGCAAAAAATAAAAACCTTTGCGCCTTTATGCCTTTGCGGCTATATCTTTCTAGAACTGGAAATAAATAAATGGCTGCGAACCTGCAACTGCTGTTGCATAAACAATCCAGTAAACGAATCCTAGAATTATGGCTTTTACTAATAATGGCGTTTTATCGAAAACCGATTTCATTCCGTTGGTGAATGATTCTGGCAAGAAATGCCAAACATAACCGAACAACATTAATCCGAAAACATTTTTGTAACCTAATACAATTGTTTTCCAAAGTTCTGGTTCGAAAGTCAATTGTCCAATATTATTAATTACTTGCAAAGCTGTTTCGAAATCTCTTGCTCTGAAGAAAATCCAGCAGAAAACTACAAAATGAAAAGTGATCACGATTGAGAAAAATCTCCACAAAAAATTAGGGCTTTTATCTTTCTTCGAAGGAAAAAATTCCATGAATATTTTATGAACCGCTAAAGCTAATCCGTGAAGTGCTCCCCAAACTATAAATTGTGCTCCTGCTCCATGCCACAAACCACCTAAAAGCATTGTAGTAAACAAATTGAAATTGGTTACTAGTGTTTGTTTTATTTTGCTTGAAAGTAAAAATGATAAAGCGAAAATCAAAATACTGATTCCTGCAATGACAAGCGGAATTACACTCTCATTATAACAAGACATTCCCCAAAGCAACAATCCGAAGAAAAATAAACTTGGGAATAAATATCCCGCGAAAGATCCTTCTCGATTTCCTCCAATCGAAATGTATAAAAAGTCTTTTAACCAAGTCGAAAGCGAAATATGCCATCTTCTCCAGAAATCGGTAATCGAAGTCGATTTGTATGGAGTTCTAAAGTTGACTGGCAATTTAAATCCAAGCAATAATGCAATACCAATTGCCATGTCTGAATATCCAGAGAAATCACAGTAAATCTGAATGGCATATCCATACGAAGCCATTAAATTTTCGAAAGAAGTATAACTCATTGGCGTATCAAAAACACGGTCAACGAAGTTTACTGATATGTAATTTGAGATTACGGTTTTCTTAATTAATCCTCCAATAATCAAAAACAAGGCATTGTTTACGTCTTGTTTTGTCAAGTTTAATTTTTGATAAATCTGAGGCAAAAAGTCTTTCGCACGTACAATTGGTCCCGCAACTAATTGAGGGAAGAATGACACGAAGAATAAATATTCGATGTAATTTTTTGTCGGTTTAATTTCTTCTCTATAGATCTCAATAATATAACTCATAGATTGGAACGTATAAAACGAAATTCCAACAGGAAGAAAAACATTATGAAGTGCAAAATTACCATGAAACATATCGTTGTATGTCACGATCAAAAAGTTCATATATTTGAAATAGCCTAAAAGTGCTAAGTTCAAAATAACACTTATCACCAAATAAAACTTCTTAACGCTGTTTCTACTTTCTCTGTAAATAATTTGGCTTAAACCATAATCTACAACTGACGATAGTAATAACAGCAAAAAGTAAATTCCGCTAGATTTATAATAAAAGAAAAGTGAAAAGAGAATAACATACGTTAATCTCAAATAAAATGTTTTGCGTAAAAAACCATACACAAAATAGAAAACCAAAAATAATCCTAGGAATAAACCGGTATTGAATAAAAGTTTTTCATCTTCATTATAAACGAACCAACTTTTAACTTGTTCTATTGTAATTGCACCAAAATTTTGAATGAACCAATTATTAATGCTATCTATTGCTGTCAACTTACTTCTTTGATTTAAAATTATCGTATGATCTCAAAAATGCCTGAGTAAACAAATCTCCCTGTTTCTCGTATCCTTTTTTGGAATAATGAACCCAGTCTGGCCCAATTAATCCTTGTACTTTTAATTGTCTTATGCCACTCATACCTCCAAATTCGTCGTACAAATCCCAAACTGCAAAACCGTCTTTCTGGGCTATATCTATAATTTGTTTTGCATAATCATCAATATAAGTATTGGGCTTTCTTCTTAGTAAAGATGGTGGCGGCGTCATTACAATAATTGGCGCATCTATTTTCTGTGCTCTTATATTGCGAATAAACTCTCTTAGTTCTTTGATATAATTATTAGCATCTAAGTGATCGTAACTTTCATTTGTTCCTAAAGAGAAAACCAGTAAATCTGGATGCAATGATTTTAACTGATCAAAGAATAACGGATATTTGTTGTAATCAGAATATTTAGCTCCGTTCACTCCAATTCCGCTGTATATAATTCCTGGAGTATCTTTTTCTAAAATAATTCCGTTTAACTCGTAATCTTTTGCATCTTTGCTCGGAATCAAGAAAATTCGACTTAAAGCATTTTCGGAATTATAATAGTGCGAATATGAATCTGATTTTATTGCCAAGGGGACAAACTCTGACATCGAAATGGTCTTTTGTCTAGTTTCCTTTGTTGCAATTCTTAAAGTTCTTCCCGCTCGGATATTGTTAGATTTTAAATGATTGTCTCTTTTAATTTCTGCAATCGAAACATTGTATTTGTCTGCAATGGTCCCAAGTACTTCGCCTTTTTTAATTTTATGTGTAATTACTTTGGGCTCTGTGGTCTGAATGGAGTTGATTTTAGACGAAATAGCTAAATCAAACATATTCTGATTTTGGGGCGTAATAAGTTTTATTGTATTGAATTTATAAGACAGATCTTTTACGTTCATTTCTACAACAAATCCGCCGGAATCTCTCCAAAGTCCAATTCCACTTAACCCAATCGGACAATTTTTAACTGGGTGAATATTTCTATAACTTTCCCAAACTCTATTCGATTTGAAACGCTCGTTGTAAGAACCATTTGTTTTAGCCAATTGATACGGAAATACTAAACCGCGTCCTGCATTACCAAATTTCTGCTGCAGTTTTTTTCTGATTTCATTGGTCATCAAATCACCTTGAATATGAGAATCTCCAATATGTACAATATTGATTTTCTGATTCTTCTTATCTTCATTTTCTTCCAGTTTCTGAAAAAAATCGGTTAACGCTTTAGCATTATAAATCTGACCATCAGAAGGAGCATAAATTGCTGCTGTATCTGCTTTTTGAATCATACTTTTTGGTGTTGGATCTAAATCTGTTTTTGGAGTTTTTTCATTTGTTGCAAAAAAAAGACAACAAGAGAAAAGAATAAGTTTATTTATCATACACTGTCTTTTGTTACTGAAACGGAATCGGGTCTGGCTTTTCTTACTGGTTTAGGCTTAGTTCCTTCAGCATCTCTTTTTTCTCTGAGCACTTTATATTCTTCGTATCCTTTATTCAACTGTCCGTATAGCAAATTACCAATTGCTTTTGCACCTCGTTGGTTAAAGTGGGTATAATCTTTATTTGCTTTTGCTGGAGTCTCATCTACCCATTTGATCATAGAGCCATCTCCTCCCATAAGAGTATATAAATTCACAAACCCAGCTTGTGCTTCCAGCGCATAATGCTTTTGCGCCTTCATAAGAGGAACTACAGCAGAATCGGTTTTCATTTCCAAATCATATTTCGTCGATTTATCAGCAGTAGAAACAATTAAAATTGAAACTCCTGGAAAAGATTCTTTTATTTTATTTACGGTTTTAGTCATTCCTTTTTCATACCAAGAATAATTTTTAGTTCCGTAATTTAAAACGTTGGTTCCGTAATGAAGAATAATCAAATCATATTTTAAACTATTATTGAAAGCTCTCATTACATCTGCATTGAACATCGAAATTGGAAGTCCAGAATTTCCTCTTTGGGAGAAATTATCAACATGAACTCCACTTCCGTTATCAAAATTAAATCCGTAAATCGGAATAGAATCTGCTTGAACAAAGTTTGCTTTGAAAGCTTTTAAACTTCCAGATGAAACTTTTAAGGTGTTCACTAAATTATTCGGAGAAAGACTTTTCTTAAGTGTATCTTTCCCTATAATAAAATTCACTTTTCCTACTTTAGATGAACGTCCATAAAATAACGTTGCATTATCTAAAGAAGTAGAATATTTGTTAAGTCCAGCTTCATACTGAACCCAAGTTGAATTGGATTTGTCATTTGCAAAAAACACATGTCCGTTAACTCCAAAAGGACTTGTTGGCCTTTTTACATTTAAGTAAGACTGCGTTTTCCAGTTTTTAGAATAAGATGATTTTACAGAACCTCTTGAAGCAGCAGATTCTGAAGTAATAGAAACAAAACCAACACCGTTTCCACCAAAACGTTCCTGATAATTAGTACGAACGTCTTGTACGATTAAATCTCCATCGGTCATAGAATCTCCGTAGTAAGCAATTCTAACTTTGTTTTGTGGATTTTTTTCTAGCTGATACAATTTCTCATAGAAAGAAATCAGGTATTGATATCCTTTGTAGTTTTCGAATGTTTCAGCAGGAAACTCGATTCCTTCTGTTTCATCAAAAACAATTTTCTGCCCGCTTAGTGCTTCCTCGCTTTTTGCGATACTATCTTTATCTAGCGATAGTGAATCTTCTGCAACAGATTCTAATAGCAAACTGTCTATCAATATATTTTTAGAATCTAACTTACTCTCAGAAAATATTTTGTCTGGAAGGATTTGTTTAAACCCAATAAAAGCAACCAACGCTAAAGCCACGATTGCAAAAGACTGAAAAAAATAAGATTTTGTATTCACTTAATAATTATAAAATATGAAGGACTGCGTTCAAAAATTAAACCAATTAAATAACTGTTAACTTATTGCAGAAAAAATTTGTGCAAAGATAGAATAACATTTTGTTTCTGTTTCATTTTAACAAGAAAGTAGAACAAAAAAAAGAGGTTAGAAAAATCCTAACCTCTTTATCAAAAAAAAAAAATAAAAAAAACAAAGCTAATGATTAACTAAATTTTAATGCCGAAGCATTTTTAAGTTAAAATGAAATATTCTTTATAATCTTTAGATTTTTTCATCTATGAATTTATTTTAAGATAGCATATTGGAATGATGGATGTCCTCTTTCTAAATCTGCTTTTGCTCCACCTGTAAATTTCATTTTGTATACATTTCCTGCTGGATCTTTTACAACAAAGAATCGATCGGTTTTTAAAACAAACTGAGTTATAATATCTCCGTTTGGTCCTGTAGCAGAAGTACCTCTCCAGTTTGAACCAATATTTCTTTGGTCCGCAGTAAACTTAGCCGTTTCAACATTAGCCAATGTAAAGTTCTCATATGTCGTTGTCGCCGTTACTAACACTTGGTAAGTTTGTGCTCCTCCTTTTACATTATTAACTACATAATCGGGGTAGAAATATGGCACTGTAGACCCTGCATAAGGAATCACATTAACAAAGGTTGTAAAATTAAGATCCCATTGTGCCTTTTGTGGTTCAACGCTAACCGTTTTATTATCTAGCAAACTAAAGAAAGTAAAGTTATAAGCAGAATTTTTAGCAACAACAACTTCTTGGTGTGTTGTTGCATCAATATTAGCATATTGAATTTTATAGTCATTTCCACTTTTTAAAACTCTAATTTTTTTCCATCCTCTTGTTGCTCCTCCCACTGCACCTTCTTTTCCTAAAACTGGAGCTACATCTGCCGGTTTATTTCCTAAATAAACTAAATAAACTTTATTTTCAGAATCAGTTGCAGATACTTCAGCAATTGCTGTTTTTGTAATATCACCAGCTGAGTCATCAACTTGAGAAGAAAACCCAGTTCCTTGAGAAATAATCATCGTTTCATCAGCTACCTGAACCTCATCAATATTGCTTGTTTCAAGTTTTTTTGCAGCCATTTTAACTGAGCTGTTTAACACTACTCTAAATTCTGAACCAGAGTAAAATCCTAGATCCCAAGAATTACGTAAGGCAGAAGTCATTTTTCCACTACTTAAATCAATATAAACTTGATTTGGTTCCATTGGCCCACCAACTTCTGGAGACAAAGACGTTCCTAAAGAAGCGGTTTCGTTAAAGTTTACTTGAATTGATTTGTTTTCAGAAATTACAGCATTAATAGTTGCACTGCTAATAGTAAAAACAACATTTTTAACTTCGCCTTCTATAGCCTCTTTTAATTTCTTAAAAGTAAATGTTACCGAAGAAACATTTTTTTCGAAAGGAACTATTACTTTACTTGCAGCTATTGCTGGTGTTGTATTGTAATCTGTACCATTTGCAACTGCAGTTTCAGTGTAAGACAGAGTTAGCGACCCTGCTGAAGCTGTTGGAGAAGCAAATTTAATTTCGATTGGAGTTGTTTCAGCAGATAAATTTACTGAAGTTGCAGCGAAAGCAACTACATTAGCCTGCGCCACTTCATCATCACTACTACAAGCTCCAATAGCAAGCAGTACAAAAGATAATATTAAAATAAAGTTTTTTTTCATGGTATTGATTTATTAATTAAAATTTAGATTATATGTTAGTTTAAGAAAATAAGAGCGTCCATAAGCAAGCATTAATTCTGAACTTCCAGAACCATGAGCTCCTCCACTTGCACCACCGTTACCCTGAGTAATTTGAACAGAAGTAATATTGAATAAATTACGAGCACCAACTGTAACTTCAAATTTATTATTGAAGAATGTTTTACGAGCCGAAGCGTCCATCCAGCTATAAGGTTTAATTTCATTCAAATAAAATTTTGCTTTACCGTTTTCGTCTGTCCCTGCTGCAAATTGCTGTTGCTGCCCATTATATTTATAATAAAGTGCTAGCAAAGTATTCCATTTTGGAATATTATAAGAAACGCTAGAATTCAACTGTAAGGAATACAAAAATTTATCATCAGAACTAATATTCAACTGAGCCAAATCTAGCTTTTGTGAAATACCAACAAGTGCAGCTCCAACTTTTACATTCCAGTTTTTATAAGCATATTGTTCTGTGGTTGAAATATTCCACATTTTGTACTTATTGATATTTATATATTGATACTTACCTGGAAGCTCAACTAAAACCATATCAATTCTGTCATTAACATCTAAAAAAGTTACGGCAAGATTATTTGCTATTTGAGCTCCCGAATCAAAGTGGCAGGTTCTTTTAAAACTAACTTCATATGAAGTACTATTTTCTGGAACCAAATTAGGGTTGCCTTGTACATTATGATTAGAATCTACAAAATAGGTATATAATTCATCAAAATTTGGCGTACGATATGATTTCCCAAGAGAGGCTCTAGCTTCTAATCCTTTTTTGAAAAGATATCTCAGTCCTAACGAACTCGCATATTGGTTTTCAAAAGCAGACTGAAACGAATATCGAAGGCCTGGGCGAATAGAGAATTTATCTGTCAAACTAATCTCTGCAACTGTAAAAATATCGTAATTCTCTAATCTCTTTCTGACATCTTTAGACTGAAGCTGATTATCTAAAAATGTTCCTGCAGCACTACTATAGAACCCATTTTCATTCGTAATCTCATAACCAAGCTGGAAATCGACTTTTTTATTATTAAAAAAGTTACTTAACGCTCCTGTTGAATAAAAAACTTCCTTAGACTGATATGTAAATCTGTTATTATTAGATTCTTTCTGAGTCTCCATTTGATAATCAAACAATTCTGCATCTCGTTCTTGTTTTTGATGCGAAATAGAAATATTGTAGTTTAATTTAGAAAAAACCTTTCCGTTTGCATTTAAATGATGGTAAAACCTATTTGTAATGTATCTTTTGTCTCTCGTAAAATAAGTCTCAGGGAAAGGATAATTATCTTGAGGAACCAATATTGGACTATAATAATCTACATTTTCCCCATAGTAATCAAATTTGTAGAAAATTTTAAAACTGTTTTTCTGGTATCCAAGCATTGCATTTCCAACCCATTGTTCTTTTGGTAACCAACTGTACCCTCTCAAACCATCTGTCGCATAATGATCTTTTCCTTTCATATTATCATAGAAACCTTCAAAATTATTATGATTCCCTCCTACATTCACAAACCAATTATCGTTAAAATTATGACCTATTTTTGCTGATTGAATATGACGTCCTTTATCAGAAAATGAATATTCATTTCCTACTGTTTCTTCCTGAACAGTTGCACTAATATCCCACTTATGAGTTCCTCCTTTTTTAGTAATAATGTTCAATATACCGGTAACAGCATTTGCACCATGAGTTACTCCCATAGAGCCTTCTATAATCTCGATACGCTCTACGTCATCAAGATTCACTTGCGTTAGATCTACATTTGTCCCCATTCCAGTGTCACTTACCAATGGTATATTATCAACTAAAATTTTAAAATACTGTGAATCCAATCCAAACATAGAAACAGTCGAACGTCCATCACTCCCACTATTTCGAATCGTAATATTTAAGTATTGGTTCAAAACATCCGCAAGATTATTTGCTGCTAATTGTTTAATATCTTCTTTTGAAATTACACGCACATTAAAAACAGACTTCTTTATAGATTGTGGTTCAAACTGTCCTGTAACAACAACCTCTGAAAGTTTTTCCTTAGAGGCAATACTATCTTTCTGCTGAGCAAAAGAATATGTACAAAATAGAAATCCAGCAAAAAGGGTAATTTTAATTTTCATTATTTTTATTCAGTCTTAATAATCGACGCAAATATATAACTATTTTTAATTGTTCTAAATTAAATTTATATATTTGCGAAAATTTTAAAAACAAAATAATAAGTTATGATTTCAAAAAGCCTCTTTTTGTCAGCCGCTATGGCTTTAACATGTGGTCTTGGATTTAGTCAGGACAAGAAACAACAAGACATAAAATCTATTAAATCGATGTGTGGTTGTTATGAAGTAAAGTTTAATTTCACAGAAACTTTCTCTTACCCAAAAGATTCTCTTACTTATAAGCCTTCTGAAACTAAACATGAATCTGCTTTAGAATGGGTAGAATTATTAGAAGATACTCCTAACAAAATTGTCATGCAGCATTTACTTATTGTAAGTCCTGATATGATTATCAAACACTGGAGACAAGATTGGCTATACGAAAACACAGACTTATATACTTTTGATAAAGGCAATTCTTGGAAATACAAGAAATTAGACAAAAAAGCCGTAAAAGGTCAATGGACTCAAAAAGTATATCAAGTAGATGATAGTCCAAGATATGAAGGTTCTTCAACATGGGTTCACGTTGACGGACAAGATTACTGGGCAAACGTTGCCGATGCTCCACTTCCAAGAAGAGAGCAGACAAAACGTAACGATTATAATGTTTTAAAAAGAAGAAACATCCACGAAATTACTGCTACAGGATGGAATCACGAACAAGACAATGATAAATTAGTTCGTGACGACGCTGGAAAAGATGTATTACTAGCACAAGAAAAAGGGTTTGATGTATATACTAAAGTTCCAGATGTAAAATGTATTGCAGCTCAAAAATGGTGGAAAGAGAATAACGCACTTTGGAAAAACGTTCGCGACAAATGGCAGACTCTTTTTGACAGACACCAAGACTTAAACTTAGAAGCTAAAGTTGAAAGAAAAGCTCTTTATTCTCTTCTATTTGATTTAAAACCAGATACTGCAAAAGCAGAAACAGATAAAATCATTGACAAATTTGTTAAGTAATTAGAATTAGTTGTTATAAAAAAGCCGGAAGTTTTGAGACTTCCGGCTTTTTTTTATTTTTTCACTTCAATTACTGAGCACACTCAGAATATGTAACAGCATGTTTTGATAAATCTGTCCATTTTGGATCTGCTGAAGATGCAGTGATTAATTTATCACATCCGCTCCACAATGTTGCAAACTCTTTTTTGTATTCTTTTTTCTTTAATAAAAATGCAGGTGCATCTTTTTTAGCAACATAGTAAGATTTAGCATCTCCACCTACAAATTTAATACCTCCAACTCCTAAAGAAGTAGTTTCTTTTGCATGTGGATCACAGTATATTTTAAATTCTTTACTGAATGCAGGGTTCAATAGTTGCATTAAAAGTTTTGAAGTTTTTTTCTTAACTTGTACATCCGCTGTTTCAAAATAAGCATAACCTTCTTTGATGTACTCTTGGTTCAGTTTATCATCATTCCATTTTTGAAAATCTGTTCCAAAATCAATTTTTTTAGTCAAATTGTCAAGTCCACTTGGTGGCAAATACATAAATTTAATATCTTCTGGTTTTAATTTGTGCTTTTTTCCAGCTGCGTCTTGCAATTTAATAAATTCAATTAACCCTTTATCTCTGTCAATGTCACGAATAGTTCCACTAATTTCTGTTCCGTCTGCTAGCGTAATGTAAGCTGTTTTACTGTGTGAAAATCCATAAGATGGGTTAATTAAATCTTGCGCTTTTGTAGCTGTACATGCTAAAAAAAGCATCATTAAAAGTAAAGTTTTTTTGATCATTGGTTTTTGGGTTTAAAATTTTGCCTACTCTCGCGATTTTCGGCTTCCTCGGTTATTTTTTACAGTAAAAAAATTATTTAAACACTTATATCTACTAGCCTTAGAAGCTATTATTATCAAATATTTTCTTACCGTAAACATAATTATAAAAACGATATTTACAAATGTTATTTTCTATTTTTTACACGAAAATTCAGTCAGTGAATTTCTTAATAATAAAATAAGAAATTCTTTAAATTCTTCTCTAAATATTCAGTAAAGAAATACAATCCTGTCTTGCATGACAATAAAAAAAGAGCCGATAATTAAAGTAATTATCGGCTCTTTTTTTTTACAATCTACAAAAACTACATTCTCTCAGGAACTTCAATTCCTAATAATTGAAATGCAGATTTAATTACCTCAGCAACTTTCTGAGAAAGCTGTACTCTGAATATTTTTTTAGTCAAATCAACTTCTCCTAAAATATGTACTGACTGATAAAAAGAGTTGTACTCTTTTACTAAATCGTAAGTATAGTTAGCAATTAATGCCGGACTATGATTTTGAGCTGCATTTTGAATTACTTCTGGGAAAAGTTCGATTTGTTTTACCAATTCTTTTTCTTTTTCATGCAATTCTTCGATTTCAATTTTCGCAGAAAAATCAAAATCGGCTTTACGGATAATTGACTGAATTCTAGCGTATGTGTACTGGATAAACGGACCTGTATTTCCGGCAAAATCTACAGATTCTTCTGGGTTGAACAAAATACGTTTTTTAGGGTCTATCTTCAAAATGTAATATTTCAAAGCTCCTAAACCAATTGTTTTATACAATTTAGCTTTTTCTTCATTAGAATAGCTATCTAATTTTCCTAAATCTTCTGAAATCTGTTTTGCCGTATCTGTCATATCTTGCATCAAATCATCAGCATCTACAACAGTTCCTTCACGACTTTTCATTTTTCCAGAAGGTAAATCTACCATTCCGTATGATAAATGATATAAATTTGAAGCCCAATCAAAACCTAATTTCTTCAAGATTAAGAACAACACTTTAAAGTGATGATCTTGCTCATTTCCAACTGTATAAATCATTCCACCAACATCTGGCATATCTTTTACACGCTGAATTGCTGTTCCGATATCTTGCGTCATGTAAACCGCTGTTCCATCAGAACGCAAAACAATTTTACGATCTAAACCTTCATCTGTTAAATCGATCCAAACAGAACCGTCTGGGTCTTTTTCGAAAACTCCTTTATCTAAACCTACCTGCACAACATCTTTACCTAAAAGATAGGTGTTACTTTCATAGTAATATTTATCAAAATTGACTCCAAGATTGGCGTAAGTTGTTGCGAAACCTTCATAAACCCATTCGTTCATTTTTTTCCAAAGCTCAATCACTTTTTCATCACCAGCTTCCCACTTTTTAAGCATATCTTGAGCTTCAATAATGATTGGTGCTTGTTTTTTAGCTTCTTCCTCTGTTTTACCAGTTTCTATTAAACCATTAATTTCAGCTTTGTAAGCTTTATCAAACTCAACATAATACTTACCAACTAGTTTGTCTCCTTTTAAACCAGAAATTTCAGGAGTTTCTCCGTTTCCGAATTTCTCCCAAGCTAACATTGATTTACAGATATGAATTCCTCTATCGTTGATAATTTGCGTTTTATAAACTTTTTTACCAGAAGCTTTTAAAATTTCTGCAACAGAATATCCTAACAAATTGTTACGAACGTGTCCTAAGTGCAAAGGTTTATTAGTGTTTGGAGAAGAATATTCTACCATTATTGCTTTTTCGCCTGGGTTTGGAGCCACAAAACCAAATTGTTTTTGGTCTTTTATTCCATTAAAGAAATCTAGATAATAACTATCTGAAATCACAATATTCAAGAAACCAGAAACTACATTAAAGCGCGCAACTTCAGAAACATTTTCTACTAAATAATTTCCAATTTTATTTCCCAATTCAGCCGGATTACTTTTAATCACTTTTAGCAAAGGGAAAATTACCATTGTAATATCTCCTTCAAACTCTTTTCTAGTCGTTTGAAATTCGATTTTATCAACAGTAACATCAAATAATGCTTGTATTGCTTTTTGTATAGAAGGTGTAAGAATTTGTTGTAATGACATGTAAACTTATTTTAAAGTGAGCAAAGATACTGCTTATTCATCAATTACAGAAAATCAAAAACATATTAAATTCGAGAAAAGAGTTTTGATTTGACAAAAAAGCACATTTTTTAATTGTTAAAATTATCAAAAAATCAAAAGGCTAATCTCTTACAAAACAGCGAATGAGAAAAAAATATCTTTTTTTTCTATGATTTCTTGTAACATATCAATCGTAAAAGAGTCTTAATAGAGACTTTAATTTTTTGAGGTCACGAAAAAAAACAAAAAAAGAAACCTAACAAAACGAATCATCATCAATCAAATCAAAAAAAATAATCAGTAAAAAATCATGAAATTAAAATTCTTTCTGTTTGCGTTATTGGGGATAATCGCAACTGCACAAGCCCAGAACAATGGAACTGTCTCTGGAAAAATTACTGAAAAGTCTAATGGCGCTCCAATTTCTTATGCTACTGTTTCACTTAAAGAAAATGGAAAAGTAGTTTCAGGCGTTAACACAGACGATAACGGGGACTTTTCTTTTAAAAATATTGCCTTAAAAAGCTATACTATCGAAATTCAATATATCGGATTTAGAAAATATATTGGATCTGTACTTTTGAGCGAAAACAAAAAATCGGCAACTGTAAATGTAGCTCTTGAGGAAGAAGCTACACAGCTTAAAGGTGTAAATATTGTTGCTGAACGTTCTACTATTGAACAAAAAATCGATAGAAAAGTAGTTAATGTTGGTAAAGATTTAACTACAGCTGGAGCTTCTGCATCAGATATTATGAATAATATTCCTTCTGTGAATGTAGATCAGGACGGAAAACTTTCGCTTCGCGGGAATGATAATGTTCGTGTATTAATTGATGGACGTCCTACAAACATAGATCCTGCTCAGTTATTGAAACAGATTCCGTCAACTTCTATCAAAAAAATCGAGCTGATTACCAATCCAAGTGCAAAATACAATCCAGAGGGAATGTCTGGAATCATTAATATTATTTTGCACAAAAATGCAAATACTGGTTTTAATGGATCGTACAGCGGCGGTATTACTTTTGGTAAAACTGCAAAATACAATCAGTCTTTAGATTTAAATTATAAAACTGGAAAAGTAAATTTCTTTGGAAATGTGGGACAGAATTTTGGAACTTACCAAAACACAGGATTCATCCAAAGATTTGATCAAGATATCGTTCAAAATATAAATGTCTTGAATGATAATGATTCTTACTTATACAAAATTGGAATGGATTACTTGATTGATGATCATAACACTTTATCTATTTATACCAACCAGAATAAATCTACTGGAAAAGGTTATGTAGATACTGATATTGATTATAATAATGTAACTGGTTCTGATATTTCTAATATCTTTCAAAAATCGAGATATTGGGGACCTGACAGAGTTGGAACATACAATTTGGCATACAAACACATCTTTAAAAAAGAAGGTCATACTTTAGATTTTGAGGCAAATTATAGTGATAATAAAGAAACTCAAAATGCTTCTTTTGACACAAAAACCACTAAAATTGACAATAGTGCTTCAGATGTTGTATATGATGATTATCTACAAGGGACTAGAAAATTAAGTACTGTAAACGTAGATTACGTTAATCCGTTAAACGAAAAAACCACTCTAGAAGCTGGAGCTGAAGCTAGAATTACAAGAACGGCTAACGATTATATTACTGGAAATCCTTTGTTGCCTGTTGCAGACCAAACGTCTCATTACACTTATGATACAGATATTTATTCTGCTTATGTAACATTTGGACAGAAATACAAAAAGTTTAGCTACCAATTAGGAGCGCGTTTTGAAAGCTATAAAGTACAAGCTAATTTAAATTATGGACAAACAAAATTTGATGATGATTATATCACATTATATCCATCTGCTTATTTAACGTATAATTTAAATGAGAAAAATACTTTACAATTTAGCTATAGCCGTCGTGTTGATCGCCCGAGTTTAGAGCAGACAAAACCTATTCGTGAATTTGCTACTCCATTAGTTACTTCACTAGGAAATCCTGAATTAAGACCTCAGTTTACCAACTCTGTAGAAGTAAACTATACTAAAACTCTTGAAAAAGGAAGTTTTACAGCTGGTGTTTTTGTGAGAAGCATTAATGATCAAATCAGCAGAATTTTATATCCAGATCCAGCAGATCCAAGCATGGAAAAACAAATTATGAGTTTTACCAACTACGATCACAATACAGCTTACGGATTTGAGCTTTCATTCAATTATAAAATTACAAAATGGTGGGATATTCAACCATCTATCGATTTCTCAAGTATTAATCAGCAAGGTATTGTATTCCAATATGATCCAGCAACAAACACTAGTAACCCAATTGATAGAAAAATTACAGTTGCTGCTTTCAACGGACGTATGAACTCTAACTTTAAAGTAAACAAACGTTTAAGTTTCTTAGCTTTCGGATTCTATAGAGGTGCTACAGATGGACTTCAGAATAATAGCCACGAAATGTACAAAATGGATATTGGTACACGCTATACATTATTAGACAACAAAATGAATTTAAGTGTTCGTTTCAATGACGTTTTCAACACTATGAAATATGCTTTTGACACCATGTATCCTTATCCGCAAGCGGGTCAGTTTAAATGGGAAAGCCAAACGGTTTACTTTGGTCTGACTTACAACTTTGGAGGCGGAAAAATCAAAAATTTACAGCGTAAACAAAGAGATGACAATACTAACAAAGGCGGGGGCGGAATGTTCTAATCTTGCCTGAGAAGATTTTAAATAATTTTTGAATAATTTCTTGTAGAAAAAAAGTCTGGAGCTTGCCAACTCCAGACTTTTTTTTGTTTTATGAAAAACTATAAAAAATTGCGCAATTCTTTTATTTCTTCGGGATTTGCTATTTCAGAACCATCTGTAATTGCTGAAGAATGATAAAAAGTGAGATCTAATTTTTCTTGAAGTAATTTTATATTTGAAGATCTCAAACCACCACCTGGCATAATTTCTATTCGATCTCCTGCCAATTCCTGAAGTCTTTCTAGAGCTAAAATTCCTTCCTCTACATTTACTCCTTGGCCAGAAGTCAAAATTGTTTTAAAACCGCAGTCAATTACCGATTCGAGAGATTTTTCAGGATTTTTAACCACATCAAAAGCGCGGTGGAAAGTACACGACAACGGATGTGCCAGATGCACTAATTCTTTATTTTGCTTTTTATTTACTTTTCCGTTCTCCTTTAAGATTCCGAAAACAAAACCATCAACTCCAAGCTTTTTATAGTGTTTAATATCTTGTTTCATTTCGGTAAGTTCCTCGTCCGAATAAACAAAATCGCCTCCGCGAGGTCTTATAATGACATGCATTTTTATATTTAAACTTTCACGGACTTTCACTACCAAAATAGAATTCGGAGTAGTTCCTCCCAGTTTCATGTTTTCACATAGCTCAATTCTGTCCGCACCATTTGCTTGAGCAATTAATGCCGATTCATAATTAAAACAAGCTATTTCTAGTTGATTTTTTTTCATTTATATTTTATTAAAATGGCTTCTACTCCGCTCAGCATAACAAATCGCAAAACAATTATGTTCAATCTTTGTCTCCCTGAGCGAAGTCGAAGGGCGTGCCTATTGGAACGTGGGCTTTGACTCCGCTCAGCCTGACAAGTCGCCTTTGTTCTACTAAACAAAACCGACGGCTAATTTAATACTAAACATCCTTTTTATTAAAATTTTTATGAGTTGTTTTATTCAAACATTGAGAAAGTTTTTTCAAGTCCTCCCATTTATCTTTTATTATAGCTTCTTTCTTTTTCCTGCTCCAGCCCTTTACTTGCTTTTCAAATGCGATGGCTTGCGTTACATTATTAAACTCTGTGCAAAACACTAGCTCTAAAGGTCTTTTATTAAATGTGTAGCTTTCTTTGTTTAAACCATAATTATGTTCATTTAGTCTTCTATTTATATCATTTGTCATTCCTGTATAATAACTTCCATCAGAACATTTCAAAATATAGACGTAATATCTTTTCATAATTTTTTTATTTTCAAAATAATAAAAGTAAGAAATTTAATTCAAAAATATTACGCGATAGAGTTTGCCAATTGGAACGAGGCTTCGACTTCGCTCAGCCTGACAAATAGAAATCAAACACATGCAATCGTCAAAGTTTTGTCCCCCTGAGCGGAGTCGAAGGGCGCTCCTATTGGAACGTAGGCTTCGACTCCGCTCAGCCTGACAAATCGTATAAAAAAAAACCTGCTCCTAATAAGAAGCAAGTTTTAAAAAAATATAATGTAAGATGATTATTTTACCATTTAATAATAGCACTTGCCCAAGTAAATCCACTTCCGAAAGCTGCTAAAACTACAGTATCTCCAGATTTGATTTTTCCTTGTTCCCAAGCTTCTGTCAGAGCAATCGGAATAGATGCGGCTGTCGTGTTTCCGTATTTCTGGATATTATTATGAACTTGGTCGTCTGTTAATTTAAATTTGTTTTGAATGAATTGTGAAATTCTCAAGTTTGCTTGATGCGGAATCAACATATCAATATCTGAAACCTGAAGACCATTTGCCTCTAATCCTTCATTAATTACTTCGGCAAAACGAACTACAGCGTTTTTAAATACAAACTGTCCATTCATATATGGATAATAACTTTCGTCATTTGGATCGTTATCTGCAATAATATCTGTTACCCAACGCGCGCCCATTCCTGGTGCTTGTAATGCCAATTCTTCAGCGTGTTCTCCTTCAGAGTGCAAATGAGTTGACAAGATTCCTTTTGTCAAATCTTCTTCACGGCTTAAAACTGCAGCTCCTGCCCCATCTCCAAAAATTACTGAAACTCCACGTCCGCGGGTTGTCATGTCTAATCCTGTAGAATGAACCTCAGAACCAATAACTAAAATATTTTTGTACATTCCAGTTTTAATATATTGGTCTGCAACAGAAATTGCGTAAACAAAACCAGAACATTGATTTCTAACATCTAATGCTCCAACTGTTCTTAAACCTAAATCTCTTTGAACCAAAACACCTGGTCCTGGAAAATAATAATCTGGACTTAATGTAGCAAAAACTACAAAATCAATATCTTCTTTGGCAACGCCAGAACGCTCTATTGCAATTTTAGCTGCTTTTACTCCCATTGAAGTCGTAGTGTCTTCTCCACGGATAATGTGTCTTCTTTCTTGAATTCCAGTTCTTTCCTGAATCCATTCATCATTGGTATCCATTATCTTAGACAAATCATCGTTAGTTACGACATTGGAAGGAACATAATATCCTAAACCAGCTATTTTTGAATGATACATAATCTATTATTATTTATTAAAAAATTGGATTGCAAATTTACGCATACTTTAAAATATACGTACACAAAATACTATTTTTTTCGTTATTAGCAATTTAATATATTTTAATTCTACACTAACTTATCATCAATTACTTCTTGAAAAGCCAATATTAAGACACAAATATTGAAAAAAATTAAAAATCAGACTCAAGATGTAACAACATAAAAGTATTTTAGACAAACATTTTGAATACTATTACAAACCCATAAAATTTAAACTATGAAATTAAAGGTTACGCTGTTTTTATTTTTAAATATAAGTTTTTTCTCTTTTGCTCAAGAGAACCTAACTTATCAAAAACCTTCCAAATCCATTCTAGATTTGGCAGATTACCAAAGAGCGCCTTCTGTATCTATGGATACGAAAAAAGAAAACATGCTTTTAATGTATCGCAATACCTATAAAACACTCGATGATCTCAATCAAGACGAAGTTCGTTTGGCAGGCTTAAGAATTAATCCTGTAACTAATATCTCAAGTACTGTAACTTACTTAAACAATCTGAAACTAAGAAAAATAAATGGCAAGGAAGAAATTCAAGTTAAAGGTCTTCCTGAAAATCCAAAAATAACAAACATTCTTTGGTCGCCAAACGACAAAAAAATCTTATTCTCTCACACTACAAATTCAGGTGTTGAGCTTTGGGTTTTGGATGTAGCGACAGCGCAGGCTGAAAAACTTACAGAAGCTAAAGTAAATGCAAATCTTGGAAATCCGTTTAGCTGGTTTTTGGATAGTGAAACGATATTAGTAAAAATGCTTCCTAAAAACAGACAACCGCTTTTGGATTCTAAAAAAGATCTGCCAACGGGTCCAATTATTTCGAATACATCAGGAGAGAAATCACAAAACAGAACGTATCCTGATATGTTGAAAAACAAAAACGACGAAGCTAATTTTGAAAACTGTATAACTTCTGAATTATACAAAGTAAAACTAAATGGTGATGCGGCTTTATATAAAGAAGCGGCTATGTATTTTGGAGAGAAAATCTCGCCAGATGGCAATTATATTATGTTGACTACTATTCAAAAACCATTTTCTTATGTAGTTCCTTTATATAGATTTCCTTCTAAAACTATTGTTTATGATTTAAGTGGAAGAGAAATTAAAACTGTAAATGAGGTTCCTTTAAACGAAATTATGCCAAAAGGTTTTATGGCTGTTCGAAAAGGAAAAAGAGAAATGGCGTGGAGAAACGACAAACCTGCAACGTTATCTTATGTCGTAGCTTTAGATGAGGGGGATCCAGCTAACAAAGTCGATTTTAGAGATGAAGTTTTTCTTTGGGAAGCACCTTTCGACAAAGAAGCATCTTCATTAGCAAAAACACCACAGCGTTTCAGCGATATTACTTGGGGTAATGACAATCTAGCGGTTCTTTCAGAAGAATGGTACGATACTAGAAACACTAAAACATTTTTAATAAATCCCTCAAATCCAAGTCAGCAGCCAAAACTGATTACGGATAGAAACTCTCAGGATGTTTATTCTGATCCTGGAGTTTTCGAAACAAGAAAAAATGCCTATAATAAATATGTTTTAGCTATCGAAAAAAATAATTTATATAGAATTGGTGAAGGTTATACTAAAAACGGACAATTCCCTTTTGTGGATGAATTCAATCTAGAAACTTTAAAATCAAAACGCATTTATACGTCTCCTTATAAAGACAAAAAAGAGGATATTTTAGAAATTGAAGATTTTAATTCTGGAAAAGTTTTAGTTCAAATTCAATCTAAAACAGAATATCCAAATTACTATTTCAGAAATATTAAAAAACAAAACAGCTTAACACAAGTTACTGATTTCAAAAATCCGTTTGAAAGCATTAAAAATGTCAGCAAAGAAGTTATTAAATACAAACGTAAAGACGGATTAGAGCTTTCAGGGACTTTATATCTTCCTGCTGGTTATGATAAAACGAAAAAAGAAAAATTGCCGCTATTGATCTGGGCTTATCCAGCAGAATATAAAGATAGAAACAGCGCTTCGCAATCTACTCAAAATTCTAACGAATTCACATTTCCTTACTATGGATCATTTGTATATTGGGTTACAAAAGGATATGTTGTTTTAGACGATGCCGCTTTTCCAATTATTGGTGAAGGAACTACAGAACCGAATGACAACTTTATTTCGCAATTAGTAGACAACGCAGCAGCAGCGATCGATGCTGTTGACGCTTTAGGCTATATCAATCGTAAAAAAGTTGCCGTTGGAGGTCACTCTTACGGAGCATTTATGACGGCAAATTTATTAACACATTCTGATCTTTTTGCATGCGGAATTGCAAGAAGCGGTGCGTACAACAGAACATTGACACCATTCGGGTTCCAATCTGAACAAAGAAATTACTGGGAAGCGCCAGAAGTTTACAATACAATGTCTCCATTTATGAATGCTGAAAAAATGAAAACTCCAATTTTATTGGTTCATGGAGAAGCAGACAATAATCCTGGAACTTTTACTTTGCAGACAGAACGTTATTTTCAAGCATTAAAAGGTTTAGGAGCACCAGCAAGAATGGTTATTCTGCCAAAAGAATCACATAGTTATGTGGCTAAAGAAAACATTCTTCATTTGCTTTGGGAACAAGATCAATTCTTAGAAAAGTATCTAAAAAACTAAATTCATAATTTGATTCCAAAAGTAAACCCGACAAGTTTTTAAAATCTGTCGGGTTTATTATTTTAACAATTAGAAATTATCTAATTTTCTAATTGACACATTCCCTAATTATAAATAATTTAAAGCTAAAAATACTTCTTGTTCGAGTGGTAAATCTATTTCACTTTCAAAGAAGATCAATTGCCTTTTATAAACTGTTTCTATTAAATAATGACTTCCTCTAAAATAGGTTCTTCTAATTTTGACCATCAATTTTGATTCAGAAACCATTTTAAATTGATGTGGATAAACTAATGTTTTATGAGTTTCATCTTCATAAGACAATAGTAAATGGGTTGGAATTTCATTTACTTCTCCAAACAAAGAGGCAACATATTTTACTTTTGGGTCTTCGTATATTTTTGAAGGATCATCTTTAACCAAGACTTCTCCATTTCGCATTACGATTGCCTGATCTGCAAAAGACAAAGCATCGGTACTGTCGTGGGTAGCGATAATACAAGTAATTCCTTTTTGTTTTAGGTAACGGAATAAATTACGACGTAAAGCATTTTTTCTAAAAGCATCAATCTGGCTAAATGGCTCATCTAGTAAAATTACTTCTGGTTCTAAAGCCAAAACTCTAACCAGCGCCACTCTTTGCTGTTGTCCGCCACTTAAGAATTTGGTTTTAACATTGGCAAACTGATCCATTTCCACCATTTCTAATAATTCCTGAACACGAAGTTTTTTCATGTTTGCAAAACCATTAGAAAGAAACTTCCCAACATTTTCTGCAACTGTTTCATAAGGAGACAAATCAAAATCTTGTGCCAAATATTTCATATAAGGCATTCCGGGAATCAAATTAAACTTTGGTCCCAAAATAGGCTTATCTCCATAAAAAATCTTTCCCTCGTCCAGATCGTAAAGTCCATATATAAGCTTGAGGAGCGTACTTTTTCCGCAGCCGCTCTCACCTATGATGGCAATATTCTGGCCTTTTTCAATAGAAAAAGAGATGTTTTTTATAACGGGGCTTTCGGTGTACGAAAAAGATATATTTTGTATGTCGAGCATGAGTTGTAATATGAGACGTCAAATTTACAATGTTTAATTTCTAAAGTCAAAAAAAAGCTGCTTCAATTATAAAACTCTTCGTAAGTAAGTTTATTGCCAGAAAAATCACTTAAAAATTAACATTAAAATTTTATTTGTAATCTTTTTTTTACTTTATTTGTTTGAAATTAATAATTAACCTATGAAAAAATTGCTCCCTTTAATAGTATTGCTTTTTACATCATATAGAGTTGAGGCAGCATGGTTTACTTCTATGGAAGATGCGCAAAAGGCGGCTTTAAGCACACACAAACTTATACTTGTAGATTTTACTGCAAAATGGTGTGGCCCTTGCAAGCAAATGGATTTAAATGCTTGGAATGATGTCCAGATTCAAACAATTCTTAAAGATTTTGTAACCTTAAAAATAGATGTCGATGTGAATCAGGACATTGCTTTTAAATACCGGATTAGGCTTCTTCCCAGCATATTTATAATTGATCCTAACGGAAAAATTATTCATCAATTTACAGGTTATCAAACTGCTTCTGATTTAAAAAGAGAATTAATACAGTATAGTTTATCTACAGAATATTTAGCCACAGAATTAATTGGTTTCTACCAAACTCAAAAATACAATACAGCTATTCGGATAGCGCAGAAATATTACAATTATTCTCTATTAGTAAATAACAATATTAAAGGAAGAATAGTTCGTGTTGCTAATGAATATTTAAAAGATGCTAAAGATGATTTAAAGAAAAGTGACGAAAACTATTTGCAAAAGAAACAAAAACTTGAGCTTTTAGTCCTGTACGAATTAGCATATCGCTTTGATTTTGAAAAGCTGAACAAAAAAATCTCAGCAATTAAAGCAGAAGGAATTAACGAATTGAACGATTATCAATATTGGTTTTTAAAATATTTGTCTGTCAAGAATAATCCAGAAGATGCAATTGTTGTAGAAACTTTTTTAAAAGAAAATAATTTAGAAAATGTTATTGAAAACTGCAATCAACTTTATGCTTTTTATAAAAAATCAAAATAAAAAATATTTTTAATTTATTACCAAAACCAAACAAAAATGAAACGCCTAAAATTTTATTTCATAATCACTATGACATTGATAATTAATTCCTGTGGAGTTAATGAAGAAATTGGAAACCAAACCAGCCCTAAAGCTACTACTTATGTAAAACCTGCTAGCATTAACGAACTACTATCTGACCTAGAAAATCGGAATGATGAACTGGCTGATTTCATTATAAGCAATCCTTTTTCAAATTTTAAACAGGATGATGCCAAGACAGATTATTTTTTTGATTTGGAGCATATATATGTTGTGAAAAACGATAAAAATGAAGCAGCATACATGATTCCCGTGTACATAAAATCTGACATCAGTTCCTCATTTTTATATTCACTTTCAGTGGAGATAACAAACACAGAAATTGATGTTAAATTAGTTACTAAGGAACCAACAGATAATGGCACTTTCGATTATTATGGCTCTTCTTTCGATATGTATAAAAAAAGTTCATCGACAGGAAAAACTAAGCAAATTGATTGTTATTGTACAAAAGTTGTTTCAGATTGCACTTGTCATACAACTCATGCTGCCAGCGGATGTGACCATCCTAGCGTTACAATAAGCTGTAATTGTTCTGGAAGTTCAGTCCCGCCACCTGCCCCTGGCCCTGGAGACGCCACTAAAACTTCTTGGACCAGCAGCGGTGGAGCACCTACTGCTTACACACCAAATGGAGATGGAGTATATATGGCCTTAAGAAAAATTTTTAAACCTGAGTATGAATTATCTCCATTGCAAAAATACGCCATCGTAAATAATGTTCCATACAGCTCTATGCTAATAGACTTCTTAAATCAAGAAGGTAAAACTCCAGCAAATAAGGCTTTTGTCAGCCTGATAATTTACGCTATTGAAGATGCACAATTTAGCAATTTAAAACAGCTTAGCAATTCACTACAAAATTTTATATATTCTCAAAAATCACCACTAGATGTAGATTTAAGTCATATATTAAATAATTTAGATCTACCTGAAAACAAAAAATTCAATGAGATCTACAAAAATCTGACAGAATCTCCTGAATTCAAAAAGTTGTTTTTGGATATATTTGCTGACAGTAACAAATTCAATGTCAATTTTGAGATCAATGATCATGTTTATGAAGATAATGATCCCTTGAAAAAAGAGGTTCATGCTACAACAAGTCAAAATCCTATAACAAAAGCGATCACAATAAAAGTAAGCAAACAAATATTGATTGCGGGAACTACAATGAGCCAAACAAATATAGAAAATGCAAAAACCATTCTGCATGAATGTATACACGCATATCTTTTTGTAAAAGCCAATAACCCTAGTGTTGGCGCAGATTTTGTAAAAACTTTAAACACAATGTATCCAACTCCAAAAGAACAACATGATTTTATGTATAACAGAATGATACCTACTATGCAAACAGTACTTTCCGAAATTAGAGATTTGGTAACAACTATTCCCAAAAGAATTCTTTTAGAAGATTATACAATGTACCCTACGACAAATCCACTAACATCTACTAAATTTAATTGGTCAGACTTTTATAAATATCTAAGTCTAAACGGATTGAACGAAACAAGTTGCTTTAAAGAAGATTTCCCTGAGGGATCTGATGCGCTTTCATTATTAAATCAATATGTTAGAAGTGGAAAAATTGAATTAGACCGATAAATTATGAAAAAATTACATTTATTATTATTGCTATCAATCTTTACAAATAGTATTTATTGCCAAGATATTTCATATATCAAAACATTGGATACAATTTTTGTGAGTTTTAAAAAAGATAAGTTCCAAACTAAAATAGAATTTCCTAAAAACAACTTTAATTTCTACGATCGTTGGTACACATTTAATTTTGAAGATTTTAACGATCAAAATGTTAAAGTCTATTTGCAGTTTTGGTATAATATCTATCCTTCTTCTAAAAGGAGAGAGATGGGCATTAGATCAGATTTCAGATCCGTAAAAAAATCTTATTTAAGAAAACATAAAAGACAAATCATCTCAATAGCTTTTTTTAAAAAATATGGCATCTATAGAAGTACCTATGAAGCTTTTGAAAATTGCAAAGTAATTTACATAATTGACAACTCAGAAACCCAAAAAGGTCAATTTAATCTTTATGAAGTATCAAAATTTAGTTCATATATGATGGGAGAATAGTTTTTAAATAAATTTTAAAAACAAAAAAGGAAATGTGAATGTATATCGTGTGTTTCTGCTAAATTATTGTCCAATAGGTGAATAAAACATTTTAAAATCAAATGAGAAATATCTTTTTTGTAATTCTATTTCTATCATTTTCTTCTTACAGTCAAAATTATGATTATATAAAAAAACTTGATACTATATATATCAAATTTAAAGAAGGTAAAAACGAGAAAAAGTTCGATGTTGAAACTCGAATCACAGCAAATAATTTTGGCGAAAAAATTTTTCAATTTTATATAAAAAATAGTATGATAAACTTAAATTTTGAACATGCAAAATATAAAAACCTTGAAAAAAAGAACTCAAATATAATTTCTGAAAAAAAGAAAATAAATAAAAAATTCCTTAAGGAGAAGAAAAACCTAATAATTTCAATCTCATCATTAAAATATTATGCATATGAACAAATTGCGTGTAATATTTTTTCACAATTAAAAGTAATTTACATAATTGATTATAATGAAAAAACAATTTATGAAGTAAATTCAATGAACTATTGCCCAAGTATTGAATAATTATAATTTAATAATTCAAACTTTATTTTTTAGTCAAAATGTTAAACATTCGTTAGATATCATCACATGCCTTTCTAAATGTAAAATTATGCGATGGCCAGCTTGGAAATATCCCTAATATTAATAATGAAGATTTTATAACATTGTAAACAAAAGTTACAATGGTTTTAATAATGATCAGGCGCAACATAATTTTATCTATAACTATATGATACCAACAATGGAAAAAGTTCTTGCGGAGATAAAAGATAAGTTAGTATCATCTGAAGAAAGCATTACATTATCCGGTCTTGGCATGCACATCCCTTATGACAATTCTCCTAGAACAGATTTCAATTGGAACGACTTTTATCACAATTTATCTCTATCAGGACTTCAAAATTGCTCGTTCTTTCAAAATGAAATCGGAACCTTTAATAATGATGGAACACCCAACATTACAGTTAACCAAACATTAATGCAAAGTTACAATCAATATAATAGCTATGGTCGACAAAATTTACGCCCTTAAGATTTTTAAATTATGTGTTATTATTTTATTAATAATTCCAGTACACATATCATCCCAAAATTTAGAAAAAATAAAAAAATCTGATACTTTATACATATTTTTCAAGAAAGATAAAAACAATCAACATGTCAATGAAGAAATAACTTCAAATACAAAAATGAAATATTATAACTACTACTACATCTTTGGATATCTTGGTGGTTATCAAATTTTAATGACCTTTACCCATCATTACTCTATAAGTCCTGAAGAAAAAAAAGAAAAAAGATCATTTCTACGAAAAAACAAAGATGTGATTATTACTTACGACTTTTTAACCAAATACAATTTAGCAGAAGCAACAGATTTAATAGGCCATAAACAGAAGGTATATTTAATAGACGATGACGATATTGGGTGGTTTACGATAAAATTAAAAGAGGTCAAAGTCATGGGAACTTTACCTCAAAGCATTGAATAGAAACAAATGAAAAATTTCTCTTTTATAATTCTATTTTTATCATTTTCTATTTATAGTCAAGATATTGATGAGATTAGAAAATCAGATACTTTATATATCTATTTCAAAAATGACAATGTGAACCAAATAAGGGCAAGAAATAATGTTGTCAACAGAGATAATTATGACTATTATTTTTATTTTTCAATCGAAACAACTGCAGTAAGGCAGTATTATGTACTATTTAATCATTATTTGATAACACCTGAAGTTAAATGGGAAAAAAAATCCTTTTTAAAAGAAAAAAAAGATCTAATAGTTGATTATAAATTCCTTAAAAATTTGGGCTATTTTAAAAGCGAGAAATTGCTTCTGCAGAAGAAAAATATATATATCATTGATCACTCAAATTTTTGCAAATCAAAAGTAAAACTGGTTGAAGCAAAAATAACAGAGCGTACCTATCCTATAGAATAAAGATGTTATTATAGAATCAAACACAGAATTTGCTTTATAAATATGTTGTTAATTGAGCAAACAAATATTGATTGCGGGAACTACAATGAGCCAAACCAATATAGAAAATGCAAAAACCATTTTGCATGAATGTATACACGCATATCTTTTTGTAAAAGCCAATAACCCTAGTGTTGGCGCAGATTTTGTAAAAATTCTAAATACAATGTATCCAACTCCAAAAGAACAACATGATTTTATGTATAACAGAATGATACCTACTATGCAAACAGTACTTTCCGAAATTAGAGATTCAGTTACTACTCAAACAGGAAGAACTGAAGTACAGGCACGAACAATGCACCCAACTATAATACCTTTGACTTCAACTCCTTGGGATTGGAATGAATACTACAAATTCCTAAGTATAAAAGGATTGGATGAGGCTAATTGTTTTAAAGTAGATTATCCTTCAAACTCAGACAAATGGAAACTTTTTGTTAAATATATTGAATATGGTCATGAAGATTTAAACAAATAAAAAAACTGATTATGAAAAACATACTTATTATAATTTTAATATTACTATCAAAAATTACATATTCGCAAGATTTTGATTATATAAAAAAATTAGATACAATTTACATTCCTTTTCAAAAGGGAAAATATAACCTTAAAATTGATTACCCTGAAGAAAAAGATGGATTTAAAAACAGAAGTTATATTTTTAATTACAAAAAAAAAGATGCACATTATTTTGATTTTGAGCTTAAAAAAACTTCTAAT
Organism: Flavobacterium tagetis; assembly: GCF_016735615.1. GTDB lineage: Bacteria > Bacteroidota > Bacteroidia > Flavobacteriales > Flavobacteriaceae > Flavobacterium > Flavobacterium tagetis. Next base: position 208,275 of record NZ_JAERSF010000004.1, on the reverse strand, counting down.
AGAGCTTTAGACTTCAAAATGGTAGACAAACTGTATTTAAGAAAAGTTAGAAAAAAAACAGTTCCGATTAACAACTTAAAAAGATTTAATTATCAAGATATTCAATGCGAGTTATTTACAAGAATTAAAACTTATTATATAATTGATCTCTCTGAAAAAAGAAATAAAAAATACACAATTTATAAGGTTATGCACATTAATTCTTGTAGTTATAAAGAATAATTATAAAATCAAATGAGAAATATCTTTTTTATAATTCTATTTCTATCATTTTCTACTTACAGTCAAAATTATGACTATTTAAAAAAACTTGATACTATATATGTCAAATTTAAAGAAGGTAAAACCGAGAAAAAATTCGATGTTGAAACTCGAATCACAGCAAATAATTTTGGCGAAAAAATTTTTCAATTTTATATAAAAAATAGTATGATAAACTTAAATTTTGAACATGCAAAATATAAAAACCTTGAAAAAAAGAATTCAAATATAATTTCTGAAAAAAAGAAAATAAATAAAAAATTCCTTAAGGAGAAGAAAAACCTAATAATTTCAATCTCATCATTAAAACATTATGCATATGAACAAATTGCGTGTAATATTTTTTCACAATTAAAAGTAATTTACATAATTGATTATAATGAAAAAACAATTTATGAAGTAAATTCAATGAACTATTGCCCAAGTATTGAATAATTATAATTTAATAATTCAAACTTTATTTTTTAGTCAAAATGTTAAACATTCGTTAGATATCATCACATGCCCTTCTAAATGTAAAACTATGCGATGGCCAGCTTGGAAATATCCCTAATATTAATAATGAAGATTTTTATAACATTGTAAACAAAAGTTACAATGGTTTTAATAATGATCAGGCGCAACATAATTTTATCTATAACTATATGATACCAACAATGGAAAAAGTTCTTGCGGAGATAAAAGATAAGTTAGTCTCAGCAGATGACAATACGGAAATAACATCTAGGACATTACGACCATTATATCCAAATACAACCCTTAGGGTTCCTTTTAACTGGAGTACATGTTTGCAAAACATTTCCTTATCGGGATTACAAAATTCATCATTCTTTAAAAAAGAGATTGGAACTTTTGACAGTTCTGGAAACCCAACCATCATAATTGATACAATTAAAATGAATAACTATAATCAATATAATAATCTCTGTAAAAATGTACTTCGCCAATAAATATTACACCATATATATTATCCTAATAATATGTTCCTTTAAAATTTATTCTCAAGATATTAATGATCTAAGAAAAGGAGATACTATTTACATAAAATTCATAGACTCTTCAAAAACCATGGAAAAAACAACAATTATCACTAAAAATATTTTTGATAAATCTATTACTGAGTTCAATCATTTTTACGTGTATTTATCTGAAAACAAAAAGCCAGATGCATATTATTTTCAACTAACCAACTCAAAATCTAAAGATTTAGTAAAAAAAATATGTAATTATAAATTAAAACAGATTAATTCTAAAATTATTTTAAATTATAATTTCTTTATTAAGTTGGGTTATAATAAAACTATTGATTTACTTAAAGACAAGAAGATTTTTGTTATAGATAAAACTCCTTCTTTATTTAAATGTGCAAAAATATATGAAGTCAAGCTAATAAACTATTCGTATTTAAGCAATTAAAAAATTATGAAAACACTTTTTCTTTTTTTCTGTATATTTTTTTTTCAAACAGAGATTAATTCTCAAAATTTAGAAAAAATAAAAAACTCTGATACTATTTACGTCCACTTTAAATTATCTAAAGATCAACTGCATTTATACACAAAAATTATTAAAAATAAAAACATAGAAAAGCGTGATGAATATTTCTTTACCTTCAAAAACTCTTTTCCTATGACCTTTACCCATGATTATCTATCGCCTGAAGAAAAAAAAATAAGCAAATCTTTTTTAAAAAAGAATAAGGATTTAATTGTCACATATGATTTTATAACCAAATATAATTTAGCTGAAGCAACAGATTTAATAGGTCACAAAAAGAAGGTATACCTAATAGACGATGACGATATTGGGTGGTTTACGATAAAATTAAAAGAGGTCAAAGTCATGGGAACTTTACCTAAAAGCATTGAATAAAAACAAATGAAAAATTTCTCTTTTATAATTCTATTTTTATCATTTTCCATTTATAGTCAAGATATTGATGAGATTAGAAAATCAGATACTTTATATATCTATTTCAAAAAAGATCTTTTTAAACAAATGGTAGTACCACAAAATAAAAGTTATGCAGATTATTTTTTTATTTTTGGTGAATATTACAAGCATAATCATATTATTTTTTATCACTCCGCACTAACTCCAGAACAAAAAACAGAGAATAAATCGTTTTTAAGAGAAAAGAAAGATATAATAATAAATCATAATTACTTAACAAATATGTTTAGTTATGAAAACGCAAAAAAACTTCTTTTCGAAAAGAAGAAAATATACTTAATAAATTATGATGATATCGGTTGGTTTTCTATTAAACTAAAAGAAGTTAAGGTTATGGACTATTCATATTTAAATTCAATCGAATAGTTTTATTAGGAAGATTATGTTAATTCTAATAAACCATAATTTTCATAAAATCGGTATTTTGAATATTTCGTAAAACGTATTAAAAAGTGAATAAAGTTCGTTTATAAAAAAAGCTGCTTCATTTATGAAACAGCTTTTTTTATATTTTATTTTGTCTTGAAATTATTTTCCAGCTTCCGCTTTAGCGTCATTTACCATTTTGTCGTTTGCTGTAATAGAGAATTCAACACGACGGTTTTGCGCTCTTCCTTCTGGAGTGTCATTTGTTGCAATTGGATCTGCAATTCCTAAACCAGAAGTTTTGAAACGGCTTGCTTTTAATCCTTTAGAAACCAAATAAGCCTGAACAGAAGCAGCTCTTTGTCCTGAAAGTGTCAAGTTATACTCTGGTTTTCCTGTATTGTCAGTATAACCAAAAATTTCAATATTAGTATCTCCGTAATCTGTAAATACAGGGATCAATTTATCTAAATTAGCTTTTGCTTGAGTAGTCAAAGTAGATTTGTTAGTATCAAAACGAACCGCATTTTCATTCAAAGTCAAGTGAATTCCTTCTCCAACTCTTTCAACATCAGCACCTGGCAAAGCTTGATCAATTTCACGAGCTTGCTTATCCATTTTATTTCCGATTAAAGCTCCAGTTCCACCACCTACAGCAGCTCCAATTACAGCTCCTAAAGCAGCGTTTCCGCCTCGACCAATATTATTTCCTAAAATACCACCAATAACACCACCTGCTACAGCACCAATTCCTGCTCCTTTTTGTGTGTTATTTGCATTTTTTACTGAATCGCAACTTGTAAAAAAGCTAGCTAATACTAGTAAACTACTTAATCCTAAAACCTTTATCTTTCTCATTTTTTATACCTTTAAAATATTAATTAGCTCTTTGAAATTGGTAAACCACATCTTTAACCTGGCCTCCAACATTGATATTGTCTACTAACTGAAATGAACTTTCAGTCACTCCATCAACTTTTAGCAAATAACCATCTCTTACTTTTTTAGCTTTTTCGCCTGCATTAAGAATTTTAAGTACAAACAAACCTTGGCTGTTTATACTCCATACAATTGGAGAAGAAAATCCAGTACAGCTTGGTGATGTTAAAGCCATATTTCCTTTATTATTATTAGAAATAAAGCTCCAAGTACTTCCAATGAAACATTTAGAATCGGCAAGATCAAAAGAATTTACTTTGATATAATCTGAACCTGGATAAGATACGTTAGTTAGAACCCAATTCCCTTTTAGAGCTACCTGAGTCTTCTTGTCAAGTTTAGTTGAAAGTGTAGTAGCCTCAGAAGATGAAGCTGCAGTGGACGAAGATGATTTACACGCAAAAAACAGAGCGGCAATCATGCACATTAAAATACTCTTCTTCATTTTGTACAATTTTTTTAGATTAATATTTGTCTTTTTAACAATTATTGTACCACAAATATACGATTCGTTCAGATATTTTTTGTTTTACAATCCATTTATTTTCTTTCAAAATTAACATTTCCGACATTTTGTCACCCAAAAAACAATTGGTATTCTATTTGAACAAATGAAAATCATCAAATTAAATCAAAAAATAAAAAATATGGCAACAGGTAAAATTAATGTTTCAGTAGAAAACATTTTTCCCTTAATTAAAAAGTTCTTGTACAGTGACCACGAAATTTTCTTGCGTGAGCTTGTTTCTAACGGTACTGATGCTACTTTAAAATTAAAACATCTTATCAGCATTGGCGAAGCTAAAGTTGAATACGGAAATCCGATTATCGAAGTTAAAGTGGACAAAGAAGGTAAAAAAATCCACATTATCGATCAAGGTTTAGGTATGACTGCTGATGAAGTTGAAAAATACATTAATCAAGTAGCATTTTCTGGCGCTGAGGAATTTTTGGATAAATACAAAGATTCTGCTAAAGATTCTGGTATCATCGGGCATTTTGGTCTTGGTTTCTACTCCGCTTTTATGGTAGCTGAAAAAGTTGAAATCATTACAAAATCATACAAAGACGAGCCAGCTGCACATTGGACATGCGACGGAAGCCCAGAATTCACACTGGAACCAGCTGACAAAACTTCACGCGGAACAGAAATCATTCTTCACATTGCAGAAGATTCTTTAGAATTCTTAGACGATTCTAAAATCAGCGGTTTATTAAACAAATACAACAAGTTCATGCCTATTCCGATTAAATTCGGAACAAGAACTGAAACGCTTCCAAAACCAGAAGACGCTCCAGAAGATTACGTTAATGAAACTGTTGAAATTGACAACATTATTAACAACCCAAATCCAGCTTGGACAAAACAGCCTTCTGAATTATCTGATGAAGATTATAAAAACTTCTACAGAGAATTGTATCCAATGCAATTTGAGGATCCATTATTCCACATTCACTTAAATGTAGATTATCCATTTAACTTAACTGGTATTTTATATTTCCCGAAATTAGGAAGCGACATGCAGATCCAGAAAGACAAAATTCAGCTGTATCAAAACCAAGTTTACGTTACAGACAACGTAGAAGGAATCGTTCCTGAATTCTTGACAATGTTAAAAGGTGTGATCGATTCTCCAGATATTCCGTTAAACGTTTCTCGTTCTGGTTTACAGGCTGATGGTGCAGTTAAGAAAATCTCTAACTACATTACTCGTAAAGTAGCTGATAAATTGAAAGCTTTATTTAACGAAAACCGTGCTGATTTTGAAGCAAAGTGGAACGATATTAAAATCGTTTTGGAATACGGAATGCTTTCTGAAGAGAAGTTCTACGAAAAAGCTGGCGCATTTGTTTTATACCCAACTGTAGATGACACTTACTTTACTTTAGAAGAATTAAAAGAGAAACTAAAAGAAAACCAAACTGATAAAGATGGTAAACTTGTAGTTCTTTATGCAGGAAACAAAGATGCTCAGCACTCTTATATTGAGGCAGCAAAAGACAAAGGTTATGAAGTATTGCTTTTAGATTCTCCGATTATTTCACACTTAATTCAGAAAATTGAAAACGATAATAAAGATGTAACTTTTGTACGTGTTGACTCTGATCATATCGATAATTTAATCAAAAAAGAAGAAAACACTATTTCTAAATTATCTGAAGACGAAAAAGCAACTTTAAAAACTTCTTTAGAAGCTTATATTCCAAAAGCATACAGCGTTCAGCTAGAAGCTATGGATTCTCAAGCAGCTCCTTTCATTATCACGCAGCCAGAATTTATGCGAAGAATGAAAGAAATGAGCCAAACTGGTGGTGGCGGAATGTTCGGAATGGGTAATATGCCAGAAATGTACAATTTGGTTGTAAATACAAATTCTGATTTGGCTTCAAGCATTTTAAATACTGAAGACAAAACGCACCAAGAACATTTGGTTAAACAAGCTTTAGATTTGGCTAAATTATCTCAAAACTTATTAAAAGGAGAAGCGCTTACTGCGTTTGTTAAGAGAAGTTTTGAAATGATTAAATAATCATTCGAAAATAATATTTCTAAAATCCTGCAAATTAAGTTTTGCAGGATTTTTTTTGCCCTGAAATCACCCTACAAAAAAGGGGCATTCTCCCCTTTTCTCCAAAACACCCTTTCCATAATTTTGATTATCAAAAAACAATCAAATCTAAATTCTAGAAATCATGGATAAAAGAAAGTTTACAGAAAATGGAGAAGTTCTAGCAATTATAAAAGATTTAAAAGAGCAAATTAAAGGAAAAAAATTCTCGGATATTGTCGACAATAATAATTGCCAATACGTAGATCTTGTACAAGAAGGCGGCGGCGTGCTCGGAATTGCGCTTGTTGGATATGTATATGTTTTAGAAAAAATGGGAATTCGGTTTTTAAGTCTTGCAGGAACTTCTGCAGGAAGCATCAATACCATGCTGATGGCCGCTGCAGGAACTTGTGATATTGAAAAATCGGAATGGATTTTAGACTGCCTGTGCAACAAAAATTTATATGATTTTGTTGATGGCGATCATGATGCCCGCGAGTTTATTGATGCACTTTTAAGTGATGCAGGAAATCTAAAATTAGTAATGAAAGGCTGTCAGGTTGTGGATAATTTTAAAGATGATTTAGGATTGAATCCAGGAAATAATTTTCATCAATGGATGACAAACCTGCTTTCGCAAAAAGGAATAAAAAATTATGCCGATTTGAAAGCTTTAAGAGAAAAAGGTGTTTCAGACAAAAATCAATTATATCGAATAAATCGCTTAAATCATGGCGATAAAGAAGAATATACTCGAGTGGATCATTGGAGCCAAATGGCCATAATTACCGCCGATATCACAACCGAAAGTAAAATTATCTTTCCAAAAATGATCGATTTATTTTATTCCAATCCTGATGTTCAAAACCCTGCCGACTTCGTCCGCGCTTCTATGTCGATTCCATTATTCTTCACCCCTTTTAAAATCAAAAACATCCCAAGCGGAATTGATGCCTGGAACAAATGGAACGACGCAACATGTTTACGAACATCGGTGCCATCAGAAGTTATGTTTATGGATGGCGGCATTATTTCAAATTTCCCAATCGACATTTTTCACGAAAACATGAATGTGCCTGCTTCTCCAACTTTCGGAATTAAACTAGGTTACGACAAAAGCGAAATTAATAAAAATGAAAAATTCTCCAACTTAATAGGCTCAATGTTTGACACTTCACGCTATGGTTATGATTCTGAATTCCTTCAAAAAAATCCAGATTTTAAAAACCTCATCGGATATATCGATACTGGAAGTCACAATTGGCTAAACTTTAATCTTACCGATGATGCAAAAATTGATCTGTTTATTCGTGGCGCTCAAAATGCCGCAGATTTTTTAAACCGATTTAATTGGGAAGAATATAAAAAAATCAGAAAGGCCAAAAGCAATTATTATAAATCGGTTTAAATTATTTCTAATAACACTAACCATAATTTTTTCTTTAAAAAACCGTTATAAAATCCTGTAAATTAACCATTACAGGATTTTTAATTGTAATTCGTTTTTTTATTACTTTTGATTGCCTTATTAATCTAATCCAAAACAAACCCCATTATGAAAAAAACAGCTATTTTATTATCAGCTATTTGTGCTACAGCACTTTTATACGTTTCTTGTTCAAGTGACAATCACGAAGAAACAGCTTCGACAAGCCTTACAAACATTGGAGCTTCAGTTGCAGTTGACACTTCAAACGAAATGGATCTTAGCACTGGTCTATTAATTACGACAAGCACTTCAACTACAGGAAAAACTACTGAGACACCTACTGGAATTTGCGCTACGGTGACAATTACTACACCAAACGGAGGAGATTATCCTAAAGTTTTTTTAGCTGATTTTGGAACAATAGGATGCACAGACGCAAACAAATTTACACGAAAAGGAAAACTAAAAGTGACACTTTCAGGACCAATCACGACACCTGGAAGCAAAATGACAATTGAAAGAATTGACTACTCTATAAAAGACATCAAATTGGAAGGCACTATTGAATACACCAATACTACAACCGTTGCAGCTGTACCACAATGGACTAGAAAAGTTACCAATGGCAAATTAACTGATTTGCAAGGAGGAGTTTATGCTAATTCTGGAATTTATACTACTAAACAGACTGCGGGTGCAGACACACCACTTGTTTTATCTGATAATGTATACGAAATTACAGAAGGAACTCATACGGTAACAGCTTCAAATGGAGAAACACTTACTTTAACTGTAAAAGAACCATTGATTAAAAAATATTCTTGTCTTTTTATTTCTAAAGGACAATTAAAAGTACAAGGAGGCATTTTAAATGGTGTTATAGATTATGGAAATAACGACTGCGATGCAATTTACACTTATACACACGAAAACGGCTCTTCGTTCAATTTATCAATGTAAAACCTTTTCCTGGACTATTTTAAAAATCCCAATCTAGAAATAGATTGGGATTATTTTTTATAAAAATAAAACAGTCACCTCTTTACATTTAAACTATTTTCTTTATTTTGCACCAAAATCTCAAAAACCAATGAAAAAAACATTAATTGCTTTTGTTACTCTTGCAGTATTAGCATCTTGCAGCAAAAAAGAAACTGCTGCTGCTGATAATTTACACATTACAGGAAACATTAAAGGTTTAAAAACCGGAACTTTATATATTCAAAGAGTTGTAGACACTTCACTTGTTGCTATTGACAGCATTAAAATCGATGGAAACTCGGCTTTTGAAAGAGACATTAAATTAGAATCTCCTGAAATGCTATATTTATATTTAGATAGAGGAGTAACAAATTCATTAGACAATAATATTTTATTCTTTGCTGAACCAGGAAATATTAATATTGATACCAATTTAGATAACTTCATCGCTGGCGCAAAAATTACGGGATCTAAAAACCAAGAATTATACGAAGAATATCAAAAAATAAATACTCGTTTTAGAGATGAAAACCTTTCAATGGTTGAATCAAAATTTAAAGCTTTAAAAAGACAAGATCAAAAAGCAGTTGACAGTATTGACGCAAAACAACAGTCAAACATCAAAAGAAAATATTTATACGCTACAAACTTTGCAATCAACAATAAGGATCACGAAGTAGCACCTTATATTGCTTTAGCAGAGATTTACGATATCAATTTGAAGTTTCTTGATACGATTCAAAAATCAATGACTCCAAAAGTAGCTCAATCGCTTTATGGAAAAAAATTGACAAAATATGTTGCTGAAATTAAAAAAAGCGAACAGCCAAAATAACTTAACTCAATACAAAAACAATAAGTTAAACTCAAAAAATACACTTTTTTTCACCCTCTCATAAATCCTGTTTTTAAAAGAACAGGATTTTTTTATGCCCTTTTTTTTGCGATTGATTTTTATTTTCATAAATATCTGATAATTAAATAATTAAAAGTTAAATTGTCAGAATATACATAGACAATGTTCTTATTTGCAATAACTTAGCTTCAAACTAAAAAACTACATTTATGGAAAATTTAATCAGCAACATCAGTCGGCCTAAGCATGATTATATTGATTCGTCTGTTTTTCACAAATTAGAATCTTATAATCCAAAACACTCCCAAGCAGAAAAAATTCCAGACCAAGACCCGTACACTTTAAATGGTCAAAAGTTACGTCTGAATTTTATTCGCAGTCAATTAAATTTAGATTTAGATTTCCTATCAGGAGAAAAAGTATTCACCAATAACGAAAGTCTCAAAGGCAACATTGAAAATTACATCGGGATGAGCCAGATTCCTACTGGAATTATTGGTCCACTAGTAATAAACGGAAGTCTTGCCCAAGGCCCATTCTATGTTCCGCTTGCCACTACCGAAGGCGCATTGCTTGCTTCTTACAACAGAGGCGCAAAAGCTTGTAGAGAATCTAGTCCAATAACTGTGGTTACGCTTCAGGAAGGCGTGCAGAGAACTCCAACCTTTAAATTCAAAAACGTTATTGAATTAGGCAAGTTTGTATCATGGGTTCTAGATCATACTGAAACCTTTTCAGCCCTTACTAGAGAAACCAGCAATTATGCAATCTTAAATGACATTGGCATTAATATCGAAGGAAACATTCTGATCTTAAGATTTGAATTTACTTCGGGCGATGCTTCTGGCCAAAATATGGTAACGATTTGTTCGGATAGAATATGCCAATATATTCTAGAAAATTGCCCAATAAAACCTGTATTCTGGACAATAGAAGGGAATTTTTCTGGCGATAAAAAAATAAGCCCCTTAAATACCAGAGTTCGTGGAAAAAAAGTTACCGCTGAAATCGTACTGAAAAAAGAGGTCGTTAAATCGGTTTTAAAGACAACTCCGGCATTATTGCACGAACAATGGAGAATATGCGTTTCTGGGGCAAAAAAAGCAGGTGTAGTGGGCGGCGGAATGCATCCGTCAAACGGACTCGCAGCTTTGTTTATTGCATGTGGGCAAGATGTTGCCTGTACAGGCGAAGCTTCTGTTGCAGTGACAAGAATGGAAATCACCGAAGAGAATGATATTTATTTTGCTATTACAATGTCAAATATGATTGTAGGTACAGTTGGCGGAGGAACTTCATTTCCTACGCAGAGAGAATGTCTTGAACTATTAGGTTGTTACGGAGCTGGAAAAAGCGGCAAATTTGCTGAAATTGCAATTGCGGTATGCTTAGCTGGCGAACTTTCAATTTTAGCAGCAATGTCTTCAGGACAATTTACAGCAGCACACCAAACACTTGGTCGATAAATTTTAAATTGCTTCGCCCGTTCGCTATCGCTCGGGTCCAAGTTTTAAATTCCAAATTCCAATTCTTAACACGAATGGAATTTGGATTTTTTATTTCACCTAACAAATCTTGTCAAAGTTTAAACTTTGATAAAGATTGCAATTTGGGATTTGGATTTTAAATATTGGAATTTCTCAAGATTTGGAATTTGGATTTTTAAAAATTGGAATTTGTTTTTTTGGAACAAAAAAAAACCACCACATTTCTGTGATGGTTTTTGAGCCGATAGAGGGACTCGAACCCACGACCTGCTGATTACAAATCAGCTGCTCTAGCCAGCTGAGCTACATCGGCCTATTTTGCGAGTGCAAAGATATAAATGTTTTTTAATATTCCAAAAAAAATTTCACACCTCTCTCTATAATTAAAAAAACCATCACATTTCTGTGATGGTTTCCGTTTTTTGAGCCGATAGAGGGACTCGAACCCACGACCTGCTGATTACAAATCAGCTGCTCTAGCCAGCTGAGCTACATCGGCGTCATTACGGGTGCAAATATAAAGCGGTTTTTCAATTTCCCAAAATATTTTTGCACTTTTTTACGCTTTTTTTTGCTTATAGTGCGTTGATTTTTTCAATCAATTGATTAGCAGCTTGTTCTAATTCAACATTAATTTGTTTGAAATGCGCTTTTTTATTTTCAACGTTTTTAGCGTTCACTTTTGTAATCAAAGTATCGAATGCAGCAATAGCTTCATCAACCAAAGCATTCGTTTCTGGAGTTGGATTTCCTGTTGTTGACATCTCAAACAAGTAAACCGCCTCAATAATATCACCTAATACAAAGTTGATGTCTTTCTTTAAATTCTTAACGTTTGCCATTTTTCTTTTTATTTTAATTTGCGTCTGCAAAAGTACATATTATCTTTAAATTTAATGCTAAGAAATGTAAATTTCTAAAATTGAAGCTTTTCCGCTCAAATTAAATGCATTTATTGCAGCTGGAACCAAAACAGTATCCCCTTTTTTGTAAGCTTGTTTGAATCCGTCATATTCAATTTCAAATTCACCATCAATACACATATATACTGTAAATGTTTCTCCATTCTTAGCAACTTCCAATTTATTCTCTAAAGGAAGAAAATTGGTTGTGAAATAAGGACAGTCAACAACTGTATTCGAAGTATTAACTTTAGTCTCGTATTTTTTCTGCGTATCTACTTTATTATAGTTAATTGCATCCAATGCAAGATCTACATGCAATTCTCTTTTGTTTCCTTGCGCATCTACACGGTCAAAATCATATAATCTATACGTAATATCAGATGTCTGCTGAATTTCTGCAACTACTAATCCAGCTCCGATTGCGTGAACAGTTCCTGTTTCTAAAAAGAAAACATCTCCTGATTTTGCTTTCACATCATCCAAAATAGAAACCAAAGTATTATCGTGTAAATGTTTTAAATATTCTTCTTTACTAGAATCCTCTTTAAAACCAACAATAATCCTAGCATCTGTATCGGCTTGCATTACATACCACATTTCAGTTTTTCCGAATGAATTGTGACGCTCTTTTGCCAATTTATCATTTGGATGGACCTGAATAGAAAGATCTTCTCTTGCATCTAGGTATTTAAAAAGAAGTGGAAACTGTTTTCCAAATCTTTCATAAACTTTAGTTCCTAAAATAGCGTCTGGCGTTTCATCGATTAAATCCATTAAAGATTTTCCTTTTAAAACTCCATTTGCAACCACACTTACATCTCCTTCTACAGTAGATAATTCCCAGCTCTCGCCCGTAATTTTAGAAACGATTGGTTTGTTTAGAATTGTTTTTAGTTTTTCTCCTCCCCAGATTCTTTCTTTCAAAATCGGTTCAAATTGCAATGGGTATAAATTTTGGCTCATGTTTTTAGGCTAATATATTTGTTTAATTAATTCTATTCTAATACTATTTTGGTAATCTATAACACTAATTCCTTCACGGTTTCTAGTGCTTTCGGTATATGTTTAGCTGCATTTGCACTATCAAATATCGAAATCACAAGACCGTTTTTATCAATTATATAAGTAACGCGTCCCGGCAGAAGTCCAAATAAAATATTACGGACACCAAAAAGTTTTCTTAATCTTTTATCCTGATCTGAAAGCAAAATAAAAGGTAATTCATGTTTAGCGGCAAATTTATGATGTGACTTTACACTATCGCTGCTAATACCAATTACCTCAGCTCCCAAATCTTTAAAATCCTCGTATTGATCCCGAAAACTGCAAGCTTCGGTTGTACATCCTGGCGTATTATCTTTTGGGTAAAAATAAATCACCAGCGGCTTTCTTCCTAAAACGCTTTGGCTTTCAAAAAGTTCACCATTGTTGTCTTTCGCAGTAAAATTCGGAACTATATCTCCTATTTTTAATGACATTTTTTTATTCTCCTTTATAAGTTACAAAATTTCGGTCCGTTTCGTTCAGCACAACTTCAAGATCAAAGTCGGCATGAATTCGTTGTCTAATTTTATTCCATATTACAACAGCAATATTCTCTGCGGTCGGATTCAAATCTGCAAATTCTGGAACATCCAGATTAAGATTTTTGTGATCAAACGGAATTTCTACTTCTTCTCGTATAATATCCGCTAATACTTTCACATCGAGAACAAAACCAGTTTCGGGGTCAATTTTTCCTGTAACACTTACTGTTAAACCATAATTATGACCATGAAAGTTAGGATTGTTGCATTTTCCAAAAACAGCATCGTTTTTTTCAAATGACCAATCCTTTCGATGCAGTCGATGTGCAGCATTAAAATGTGCTTTTCTTGATATGGTTACTCTCATTTATGTTTTTGGTTAGTTTGGCTATAATTTATGGTCTTCTAGATAATGATCAAATTCATCAAAAATTATCTTAAACCATACGGTATAAATTTCGGGCTGTTTTTCAATATCTGCTTTCACATCTTCAATACTCATCCATTTCCAGTTTTCCACTTCATCTGGATTTATGTTTGGCTCTTCATTATAATAACCAATCATGACATGGTCCAGCTCATGTTCTGTCAAACCATTATCAAAAGGTGCTTTATAGATAAAATGAAATAGCTCTTTCAATTCTGCTTTAAATCCCATTTCTTCAAACAGTCTTCGGCTTCCCGCTTCAATATTGCTCTCGCCTTCCCTCTGATGACTACAGCAAGTGTTTGTCCAAAGCAAAGGAGAATGATATTTATGATGAGCACGCTGCTGCAGCATAATTTCGTTTTTACTATTCAAAATAAAAACCGAAAAGGCACGGTGCAAAAGCGCTTTTTCATGTGCTGCTAATTTTGGCATTAAGCCAATCTGTTCATCGTTTTGATTAACTAGTATTACGTTTTCTTCTGTCATAAGGCTTCTTAAGCAAACAAAAATACGAAAAAAGAAATGGCTTAAAAATGCTAAATAAGCTTGGCAAAAGCCCAACTTTTTACCCAATTTCTATTTTACTGATTTTCAATGCAATAATTATACGCTAAAAATTTAAAAGCTGTTAAAATTAAGACATAAAAACTACATTCCCTTATTTTACGTAACTAATAAAAAGTTAAAACACACTTAAAAAAATCTCAATAATAACACTGTCTGTAATTTGAAGCTAATTCTCAACGTATCTTTGATATACAGATTAATGCACCTAAGAACTTATGAAATCTAAAAATCTAATTTTCAGCCTCTGCTTTATACTGCCGCTGTTTATTTTACAAGCGTGCGGTCAAAACACAAAAAAACAAGCTTCAAAAACGACAGCTATGGAAAATAAAATCAGTAAGCCCGGAAATCCATATTATTCAAATACCGATACCACAAAATTAAATGTAAGCAACGCCGAATGGAAAAAAGTTTTACCTGAAGATGTTTATGCTGTAATGCGTGAAGCTGATACCGAAAGACCTTTTACAGGAAAATACTGGAACACCGACGAAAAAGGAACTTATTACTGCGCTTCTTGTGGCAACTTGCTTTTTAGATCTACAGCAAAATTCTCAAGCAGCTGCGGATGGCCAAGCTTTTTCGAACAAGAGAATAAAAAAAGTATTGTTTTTAAAGAAGATAATTCTCTTGGAATGGAAAGAACTGAAACGCTATGCGGGCGCTGCGGCGGACATTTAGGACACATCTTTGATGATGGCCCTGCCCCGACAGGAAAACGCTACTGCATGAACTCGATTGCTCTTGATTTTATTCCTGACAACAAATAATTCACAAATGAAAAATATACTTTTAATATGTCTTTTTGCGCTTTCGCTGAATGGCATTTCTCAAAATAAAAAAGCAAATCTAGAAACCATTACACTTGGCGGAGGCTGTTACTGGTGTGTTGAAGCCGTTTACGAAAATCTGGACGGAGTAAAATCTGTTGTTTCTGGATTTTCTGGCGGAAAAGTTGCCAATCCGACTTACGAAGAAGTTTGCACGGGAGAAACGGGCCACGCTGAAGTTGTGCAGATTACTTACGACAAAAACATAACTGATATTAATGAGATCTTCAAAGTCTTTTTTACCGTTCACGACCCAACAACTTTAAATCGTCAAGGAGCAGATGTCGGAACGCAATACCGTTCTGTTATTTTTTATAAAAATGACGAACAGAGAAAAGCGGCCCAAAACATTATTGCAGAATTGAATAAAGCAAAAGTGTACAACAGTCCAATTGTAACAAAAGTAGAACCTTTTAAAGTTTTTTATAAAGCTGATGATTATCATCAAAACTACTATGCAAACAACAAAAACCAGCCGTATTGCAAAATGGTTATTCAGCCTAAAATAGAAAAGTTTGAAAAGGTTTTTAAAGACAAACTCAAAAAGAAATAACGATTATTACAATATTATACTGAAACCGTCCATCAAAATGGGCGGTTTTTTTATTTCACAAACCCTCATAAACACAGGGGTTTTTGTTTAATTGAAAAAATATTTCACTTTTTTTTTCATTTTTTTGTCCAATCCTGAAAGTTCGATTGTTATTAGGGTATAAACAATTAAAAAAAATACATTATGGAAACTAGACTTAATTTATTCGAACAAGGTCAAAAAGCAGTTAGCACATTATTTGGAATTAGCGGTTACTTGAAAAAAAGTTCAATCGAAGCATCTCTTATGGAATTAATAAATTTCAGAATTTCTCAAATCAACAACTGCGGTTATTGTTTAGATATGCATTCAAAAGAAGCTTTAGCCGCTGGAGAAACAACACAACGTTTATTCGGATTAAGTGTCTGGAGAGAAGCTCCTTATTATACAAAAAGAGAAAGAGTTGCTCTTGCTTTGGCAGAAGCAGTAAATGCCTGCGATGTTCCAGACGAAATTTATGAAATTGCAAAAGCTGAATTTACAGAACAAGAATTAATAGATCTTACACTTGCTGTTGCTGCGATTAATGCTTGGAATCGTCTTAATATCACCTTTGCAAATGTACCTGGAACTTATAGAGTTGGACAGTTTGGATAAATAATAATTAATTTTTATTTTCTAAAAAACAATTAACTTTATACAACTTAAAGCAGATTATTCAATTATAAAACATAAAAAATGAATGAGTTTTTATTGATTTTCAGAAGAGATTTTAAAACAAAAGAAACACAGCCATCTCCAGAAGAATTGCAGCGGCATTTACAGCAATGGCAAAACTGGTTTGGAAGTTTGGCGGCTCAAGATAAACTGGCAAGACCTTTACAGAAATGGGACGGTCAGGGAAAACTTGTAAATTCAAACAAAGGAATTACTGACGGACCTTTTGTTGAAATTAAAGAATCTATTGGCGGACTAATTATTATTAAAGCCAAAGATTACGATGAAGCAGCCGAAATTGCGCAAGGTTGTCCGGTTTTAAATTTTGGCGGAAATGTTGAAATTAGAATGGGTGTTTAATAATAAACCAACTGAAATAAAAATGCCTTTGTATCTTTACTTAGGCATTTTTTCTTAAAAATATGGAGCACAAAGAACTTTTACCCAATTTATTCCGAACCGAATATCAAAAAATAGTTTCAGTTCTCTGCAGCTTATTCGGAATTCAGCATATCGAAATTGCAGAAGATATTGTAAGCGATACTTTTTTGACCGCTTCAGAAACTTGGGCTATAAAAGGAATTCCTGAAAACCCTTCTGCTTGGCTTTATACCGTTGCCAAAAATAAAACCAAAAACTACTTTAAAAGAAACAACGTTTTTGAAACCAAAATAGTTACGGAAATAAAACACAACACTTCATTAAACAATCCTGAAATCGACATTGATTTATCAGATCAAAATATTGCCGATAGTCAGCTTGCGATGATTTTCACGGTTTGTAATCCGTGTAATTCTGAAGAAGCCCAAATTGCTCTTGCATTAAATTTATTATGCGGTTTTGGAGTAAATGAAATCTCAGATGCTTTCTTATCTAACAGAGAAGTCATTTATAAAAGAATTAATCGCGCCAAAGAAAAGCTTAAAGAAGAAAACATAAAAATTCAGAATCCTAGCAACTCCGAAATAAAAGATAGAATAAAAACTGTTTTAAAAACGATTTACCTGCTTTATTCTGAAGGCTACTATTCTATTTCGCAAAACACCACTTTACGAAAAGATCTTTGTACCGAAGCCATGCGTCTGACATATTTATTGATTCAGAATGAAAGCACAAATCTGCCTCAGACTAATGCTTTAATATCATTAATGTGTTTCCATTCTTCAAGGTTTGATGCAAGAACTGGTATAAATGGCGAAATTATTTTATATGAAGATCAAGATCAATCGCTTTGGAATCAGGAATTAATAGACAAAGGCACTTATTTTCTAAGTCAGTCATCAACAGGAAATACACTTTCAAAATATCACTTAGAAGCCGGAATTGCTTATTGGCACACCATAAAAACAGAAACTATCGAAAAATGGGAAAATATTCTGGAACTCTACAATAATTTGATCATTCTGGAATATTCGCCAATTGTGGCTTTAAATAGAACTTATGCTTTGTCTAAAGTAAGCGGAAAAGAAGAAGCAATTCTAGAAGCCGAAAAATTAAATTTAACCGATAATCACTTTTATTATTCTTTACTCGGAAATCTGTATTCTGAAATTGATGCGAAAAAAGCATTTCAGCATTTTGAAACCGCATTTAGCTTAGCAAAAACGGCATCCGACAAAAACATTATCAGCAAAAAGATCGAGCAGTTGAAATTGAAAACAAATTAGCTTTGACATAAAACAAAAAAGGGGAAATGAAAAATCATTTCCCCTTTTTTATACTGGATCGTTAAGACTATTGCTTAGCTATTTTTTTAAATCTCATCACTGGAATATCACCCTGAATTAAATTTAGTTTTCCATCTTTATCAATAGAATAACTTGTAATTTGTCTAATTTGTTTTAAGAATACCTGTTCACCCCCACCTTCACAAAACATCATAGTAGTTGGTCCTTCTTCTCCAAAAGTCAAAGACTTTCCTTTTAAAGTATAAGACGCACTGTAACCGTTGCATCCGTTATTGCCATATACTTTTGTTTCTTTTTGATCAAAAGTAAGTTGTGGCTTTTTATTTGGGTATAATCCTTCGAAAGCAATTCTTGGTCCAGAAATGTATTCCAATTCCCAAGTTGTACCAAATAAATCGCCTGCATTAGAAGCAGATTTTGACGCCGTACATGAAGCAAATAACAAAGTTAAAACTGAAAGGACTGCAAATGTGTATTTTTTCATAAAAGTGGATTTTAAAGATTTATAATTTGTTTTTTGAAGTTTAAAATAATTCTATAAAAATTCTTTTCTCAATATTCGTGCCCAGCTACGGGTTTATTAGAGTTTTATTTTTGATATACACTATTATTTTTTGTCTCTAAGTTACTACAAATTATTTAAAGTTTTATAGCTCAAATGTTTAAAACAAAACAAGTGTCGTTATTTTTTTTGTACTTTGCGTCAATCAAAAAACCAAAATCATCAACAAAAAACCAAAAAAATGAAACAATTTCTATTTTTGTTTGTATTTGCATTGACAATACCGTTTGCTCATTCGCAAGAAAACCTTCCGACAGATTATCTCACAAAAGAATTTCACCAAGGACGCCGTGAAGCTTTTAGAGCTTTAATGCCTGCCAATTCGGTTGCCGTTGTCTTTTCTTATCCCGAAAGAGTTTTTTCTAGAGATATCGACTATAATTATCATGCAAATCCTGACATGTATTATTTATCAGGATACAAAGAACCTAATGCAATATTATTAATTTTTAAAGAAGAACAAGGATCAGAAAAATACAACGAAGTCCTTTTTGTTAGAGAAAGAAATGCAGCGCACGAAATGTGGACAGGAAGACGTTTGGGAATTGAAGGCGCAAAATCAAAGCTTGGATTTACCACTGTTTATAATGGAAAAGATTTTAATGCGTTTGCCATTGATTTTGCAAAATTCGATAAAGTTATTTATGATAAAATTCCAACAGATGTAGCTGAAAACAATAATCCTGATAATTTATATGCATTATTAAAATCATTTAAAGCTAAAGCAGGAATTACACAAGAAAATGAAACTTCAACCAATCTATTCAACAAAATTACCAGTTCTCTTCGTGAAATAAAAACTCCTGAAGAACTTGTCTTGATGCGTAAGACAGTAAAACTTTCTTGCATTGCACACAACGAAGTTATGAAAGCTGTAGGTCCAGATATGAGCGAAAATGAAGCTGATGGAATTCACGCTTACATTCATAAACACTACGGTGCTGAAGGTGAAGGTTATGGCCCAATTGTGGGCGCTGGAGCAAATGGATGCATATTACACTATTGGGAAAACAATGCCACAAAAATTGACAATCAATTGTTACTAATGGATGTTGGTTCTGAATATCATGGCTATTCTGCAGACGTTACGAGAACAATTCCAGCAAACGGAAAATTTACCGAAGAACAAAAAGCGATTTACCAAATCGTATATGATGCTCAAGAAGCTGTTTTTAAAATCTGTAAAGAAGGAACTCCGCTAGTGGCTTTAAACGAAACCGCAAAAGACGTCATAGCCAAAGGTTTGATTAAATTGGGAATTATTACAGATCCAAAAGATGTAAGATTATATTATCCTCACAGCTGTTCACACTTTCTTGGTTTAGATGTTCATGACAAAGGAACTTACAACGGCCCGCAGACTCTTATAAAAGAAAACATGATTCTTACTGTTGAACCTGGAATTTATATTCCAGCAAACAGCAAATGCGATAAAAAATGGTGGAATATCGGCGTTCGTATCGAAGATGATATTTTAATGCTTAAAGATTCGTACGAAAACCTATCTGCAGATTCTCCTAGAAAATGGCAAGATATAGAAGCTTTAGCCAAACAAAAAAGCACTTTTAATGATATGAAGTTTCCTAAGATCTAATTAGTTTTTAGCCACAGACTACAAGGATTATTAAGATTTTTAAATTAAAAACAAAAAAAATCTGTGTAAATCTTTTTAATCTGTGGCGAATAAAAAATAAACCAAAGCCTCAATTATTTTGAGGCTTTTTCTTTTGATTTTTCCCGAACTTTACATTCTTAAATTACTCAAAAATGAAAGCACTTACCTTTTCTTCTTTTGGAGAATCAGATGTTTTAGAATATATAGAAATCCCTAATCCGCAATTAAAAAAAGATGAAATCTTAGTCGAGATGAAAGCCATCGGACTAAATTTTGCAGATGTTTATCGCCGAAAAGGAAATTATCATTTAAAAGGAAATCCGCCTTTTATCGCAGGTTATGAAGGCGCCGGAATTGTGGTCGATGCCAACAATCATCCTGAATATAAAATTGGAGATCGTGTGGCTTTTGCCGATGTACCTTTTGCCAATGCAGAATTGGTTGCCGTAAATGTAAATCACATTATTCCGTTATCTGAAAACATTTCTTTTGAAACCGCAGCTTCTGTTTTGCTTCAAGGTCTAACAGCTCATTATCTTGCAACAGATAGCCACAAAACCCAAAAAGGAGAAACCGTTTTAATACATGCAGTTGCTGGCGGAATTGGACAGATTCTAACTCAAATTAGTAAACTTCTTGGAGCAACCGTTATTGGTTTAACCTCATCTGCAGAAAAGGCAAAAATTGGTTTCGAACAAGGCACAGATCATGTTTTTCTTTATAACGAAGATTGGAAATCACAAGTTTTTAAAGTTGTTCCAAACGGAGTAGATGTTGTTTATGATAGTATCGGAAGCACTTTAACGGAAAGTTTTGAAGTCACTAAAGAGTGTGGACAAGTCGTTTTCTTCGGAATGGCGGGAGGTGATCCAGCACCTGTAGATCCGAGAATGCTTATGGACGGTTCTAAAACTTTAACAGGTGGTGATTTATGGAGTTATTTAAATTCTAAAGAAGAAAGAATCAAAAGAGCAACTCAGTTATTCGATTGGATTACCGAAGGAAAAATTAAACTTTCAGAACCAACATCTTTCAAATTGTCTGAAGGAAAATTGGCACATGATTTCTTAGAAAGCAGAAAAAGTACAGGGAAAATTATTTTGATTCCTTAATTTTTTTTTGCCACGAATTCACGAATTTTATTTTTAAAATCTATACGTAAAGTTTTTAAATAAATTTGTGAATTTGTGGCTATCAATTACAACTGAGTAACTTCAATTTTAGTTCGGTCAGACAGTTCTAAAATCCTTTCTACTTCATCTTTGTTTACCACAAAAAACAAATAACTGTCTCCATAGGTTTCATAAGTCAATAACTCTAGATTTGATTTTTCTAATTCCGATTGAATGTACGGAAACAAATCATGACTATAGGTTTCTTCTGGATAATCAAATTTGAAATCTTCGCCAAGCATTTCAGAAATAAAATATTCAGCATCTTCGGGATCAAATTTCCAATCGCTGTGCCAAGTATTTATTTCTTCGAAAAAACTAAAATGATCTTCTGTAGTCTCGTAATACGTTTTAGTTTCGGCGTTGAAACTTTCAAAAAGCTTCTCTGAATATTTTTTCACATCATTTTCTTCGATACTATTTCTCGAAACCAATTTGACAAACTCTTCAAAATCCTCCACAGCCGCTTTGTCATCTAGCAATAGATTCTCTGAAGACGGAAGCTCAACATCTGATGGAATTTCGATATTAAAATACTGAGAGATGGCTTGCAAGACTTTTTTAAAATCTTTAACTCCTATTTCCTCAGTTTCATTTTGAGGATTCTTAAAATCAAGATATTCTGAATCTAGCAAACCTTTTACATAATCAAAAAAATGACTGCTAGAATACAACATTCTAAAATCATTTATTTCTAAACTATTGGTACAGCAAAAGAAAATCATGAAATTATTAATAACACTTGTAAAGTGTTTTTTCATTTCCTCACTCGGTCGCGAATAAAACTGAATATGAATAAAATCATATTGCAAATCATCTTGCATCGCTTCTTCTGACAAGCCTCCAATATTCAGTTTTTTATAAAGTTCGTTCAGAACTTCATACGCATTATTAAATCCTGCTTTTTTAATTTCTGCCCTTCCCTCTTCATGATCCAATGACGAAGGAACAGAATATAAATTTACTGTAACCGTGTCATGAATTCCTTTTACTTTAAATTCTATACTATTCGATTCATGATGTAAATGACTATAAATTGAATCAATAACATCAAAAGAAATGATTGATTTCGGATCGTTATTTCTATTAAATAAATTGGAGAAAAAGCCCATGGAAATATTTTTACATTAAAAATTTAATCGTTTGAATATTTAAAACTCTGATTCATTTTATCAAAAGGAATTACTTCATTGACAATCGATTCTAATTCAAAATCCGTCAGTAATCCTCTCGCCGATTCTACAATTTTGGGCGAAACATGTATTTCATAATCAATGATATCGCGTTCTAAAATAGATGATAGAATTTCGTTTTGCTGTTCGGTCAGATACTTTTTGTGCGATTTAAAAACCGATTCGATATCATTTCTAAATTCCTCATCAGTAAGTTCATTATAGACATCTTGTTTAGACATATCGATCAATAAAACTTTGAAGATAAAATCTTGAAGGTTCTTTGCCAGATAATTGACCTCGTTAGAATCATGCCAGACAAAAACGATCGGCACATCACCATTATTTTCTTCATTTAAAAAGAAACAATAATGATCACCTCCGCCACTTTTAGCAAACGGAATAAATTTAAATTCTGGGTTGATATTTCGATAATCCTCTGGATCTCTAAGCTCTTCTATTTCTTCGGCAACCGATTTCAAATTCAGCGATTCAAAATCGTAAGAATGCAAAAGCAGAGGCGGATTATCTTTTAAGGTTGGATAAACTTCTGTGTACCAATTTGGACCATATTCACCGACATCCAACATGCCGTCAGCGTCTAATTTTTTGTATAAAAGCGGGAAAGTGAATCCGTATTTTTTCTCTATTTCTTGTATTGTCATCTTTGGGGCAAATTCTATTACAATCAAACCACTAAGATAACAATCTTTTTACTACACCAAAAAACCTGAGGTCAATTATTTCAAGGACTCCGCAATCATCAAGGCACATTTTTCACCATCAATTGCTGCAGAAATAATTCCCCCGGCATAACCTGCACCTTCTCCACAAGGGTATAAACCTTTGATTTGCAAATGCTCTAAGGTCATTGGATCTCTCGGAATTCTAACTGGAGATGAAGTTCTACTTTCTGGCGCATGCAAAATAGCTTCATTAGTTAAATAACCTCGCATTGATTTTCCAAAATCCTGAAATCCCTGACGCATAATCTGAGTTAGAAATCCTGGAAAAACCTGTCCCAATTCAACCGAAGTTGTTCCTGGCACATATGACGTTTTTGGAATATCTGCTGAAACTTTACTCTTAGTGAAATCAATCATTCTTTGAGCTGGAACTTTTTGAGTTTCTCCAGCCAAATGCCAAGCTTTTTGCTCGATGCTTTTTTGAAATTCCATTCCAGCCAAAGCTCCAAATTTCGCGAAAGGTTTAAAATCTTCCAATTTCAATTCGACTACAATTCCAGAATTCGCCGTTGCCTGATCACGCTTAGATGGTGACCAACCGTTTGTAACTACTTCTCCCGGGCTAGTTGCACAAGGCGCAATTACACCTCCCGGACACATACAGAATGAATACATTCCGCGGCCGTTAACTTGTTTTACGATAGAATATGGCGCTGGAGGCAAATGTTCGCCACGGAAATCGCAGCTGTATTGAATGCTATCGATTAATTCCTGAGAATGTTCTGCTCGAACTCCCAAAGCAAAAGGTTTTGCTTCTATTAAAATTTTCTTTTTATCTAATAATTCAAAAATATCACGAGCCGAATGTCCCGTTGCCAAAATTAATTTATTGGCATGAATTTTATCTCCGTTCTGCGTTACGATTCCTTCAACTTCATTATTCTTTACCAAAATATCGCTTACACGAGTTTCAAACAAAACCTGACCGCCAAACTCCCTAATTTTATTTCGAATATCTTCAATAATTTTTGGAAGTTTATTCGTTCCAATATGCGGATGTGCTTCTACCAAAATATCTTCTGAAGCTCCAAAAGCCACTAAAAGTTCTAAAATTCTGGTCACATCACCACGTTTTTTAGAACGGGTATATAATTTTCCATCCGAATAAGTTCCTGCTCCACCTTCGCCAAAACAATAATTTGAATCTTCGTTTACAATATGCTCGCGGTTGATTGCTTTTAAATCACGTCGACGACCACGAACATCTTTTCCCCGTTCAAGCACGATTGGTTTTAAACCTAATTCAATTAATTGCAATGCTGCAAAAAGTCCAGCCGGGCCTGCTCCAACAACAATAACTTCTTGTGCATTGGACACATCCTTATATATAGGAAGTTCAAGTTTAGTTTCCTGAAAAGGTTCACCTTTTAAATAAATAAGAACTTTCAAATTGATTTTAATCGCTTTCTGACGTGCATCAATAGAGCGTTTTAAAATTGAAACGTGCTGAATTTCTTGAGCAGAAACTTTAATCTGCTTAGACAAATAGTCTTTTAGCAATAATTCGTTTGCAGCAATTTCGGGTGTAACTTGAAGTAAAAGTTCTTTAGGCATTTTTATAAAAAGGTAATTAATATTATTAAAAGAATTTAGACATTAAAAAATACAAGACAACATATGCCAGTATTCCAATTCCTAAAGCTATATAATGCATTTTTAAATATCTAAACGAAATTTCTAATGCTTCTGAATCATCATCTCTAAATGCTATTTTGACATTTAAAGAAAATTTATATAAATAATAAAGTGGAAAAAAAATTATCAAAAAGGTTAAGACATAAATAGGCAATAACCACATAATCATTGCATAACCGACTCCTCCACCAGTTGGAACATCATCCCAAGCAGATAACGACATATAATCATAAAGAAAATGAAGAATAAAAAAAGTGACAATTAACAATCCAATACTAGATATTACATAAACCCATTTTCCTGCTGCCTGTAAATGCGCTTTTGCCCCTTCACTTAACAACAACTCTTCTGAAACTGAATTATCCTCCATTTATAATTATTTTTTTATGATTTGAGAAATCTAAAATATTCTGCAAAAATAGTACTTTGAAATGAGAAATTATCAATTGTAAATTTTATCCAATTCCAAATCCCGTTTTGTCACATTAAGCGAAGTCAAAATGCACGGGTGGTTTTTGACTCCGCTCGAACCGACAATTGAGCAAAAGATAAAAATCAATTTTCAAAAGAGACTTTGTAACTTTGCTACTCCGAACCTTTGCACCTTTAATAAAATGTCTAGAAAAATAAAACTAATCTGGGATTTCCGCGGACCTGCTTCAGCTAAAACCGCTGAACACCACGAAATTCATTTAAAAGAATATATCGCAATAGAAAAATTGCCTCTAAATATTACAGGATACAAAATCATAGACGAAATGTACGCCATAGCTTTTATGGTAGTGACTGACGAAAATATGATTCAAGTAAGAGATGCTTTGAAACCGCACCGTGGGGAATTATATACTGAATAAAATTCCAATATTTTAAATTCCAAATTCCAAAACGGAAATACTTAAAAAATGAAATTCCAAATTCCAATGCTATAAAAAACTTGGAATTTGGAATTTTTATTTTGAATATTCCCAAAAAGGGTTGGAATTTGGAATTTAAAAACTTTGGAATTTATTTTTTAGTTCGCTACCTCGCTGATAAACTTAATACGCATTAAACGAAGTTCATCAATATCGTAATCGCCATCAAATTCTTTAAGAGCATCTTCGATTTTATCAGATTCAGATTCCATGAAATAATCGTGGATTTCTTCCTGCTGATCGTCATCTAAAATATCATCTAACCAATATTTGATGTTCAGCTTTGTACCAGAATAAACAATCTGCTCCATCTCTTTAATCAATGCATCCATCGTAAGTCCTTTCGCGGAAGCGATATCATTTAGAGAAAGTTTTCTATCAATATTCTGAATGATGTATAATTTGTTGGCAGAGTTTACTCCTGTAGATTTTACAACTAAATCGTCTGGGCGAATAATATCGTTGTCCTCAACATAACGACTGATTAAGGCAACAAACTCACTTCCATATTTTTTCGCTTTTCCTTCACCAACACCGTGAATATTATATAATTCTTGAATTGTTATCGGATATTTTAAAGCCATATCTTCAATTGAAGGATCTTGGAAAACTACGAATGGAGGAACTCCCAATTTCTTAGCCACTTTTTTACGAAGCTCACGAAGCATTCCAGTTAAAACTTCATCGGCAGTTCCAGAAGATTTTCCTCCTGTTACAATAGTTTCATCATCGGCTTCGGTGTATTCATGATCTTCAGACATCATAAACGAAACTGGCTTTTTAATAAAATCTAAACCTTCTTTAGTAATTTTTATTACACCATAAGTTTCAATGTCTTTTGACAAAAGCCCTGTTACCAAAACCTGTCTCAACAATGCCATCCAATATTTTTCGTCGTGATCTGAACCAGAACCAAAATAAGGCTGAGTATCTGTTTTATGTGCTTTAATAACCGCATTGATACGGCCAATTAAAGTAAAGACAATTTCTTTCGATTTGTAAATATGCTTAGTGTCGCGAACAATTTCAAGCAATTTAACAACTTGTTCTTTGGCTTCAACTTTATGTTTCGGATTACGAACGTTGTCATCCATATCGGCTCCTTCACCTGTTTCGCTGTCAAATTCTTCACCAAAATAATGAAGAAGGAATTTTCTACGCGACATTGAAGTTTCGGCATAAGCCACAACTTCCTGTAAAAGTGCAAAACCAATTTCTTGCTCCGCAACTGGTTTTCCAGACATAAATTTCTCTAGCTTTTCTACATCCTTATAAGAGTAGTACGCCAAACAATGTCCTTCTCCACCGTCACGTCCTGCACGACCCGTTTCTTGATAATAACTTTCAAGAGATTTTGGAATATCGTGGTGAATTACAAAACGAACGTCTGGTTTATCAATTCCCATTCCGAATGCAATTGTTGCTACAACCACATCGACGTCTTCCATCAAGAACATATCTTGATGTTTTGCACGCGTTTTGGCATCTAAACCTGCATGATAAGGAACAGCACTGATTCCGTTTACTTGTAAAACTTCGGCAATCGATTCTACTTTTTTACGGCTTAAACAGTAAATAATTCCAGATTTGCCTTTATGCTGTTTTATGAATCGAATAATATCCGATTCGATGCTTTTTGTTTTTGTACGAACTTCATAATACAAGTTCGGTCTGTTGAACGATGCTTTAAAAGTGTTGGCATCGGCCATATCAAGGTTTTTCAGAATGTCTTCCTGAACCTTTGGTGTTGCGGTTGCAGTAAGACCAATAATTGGCACTTTACCCAGCTGCTTAATTATATTTCGCAGATTTCTATACTCTGGTCTAAAATCATGCCCCCATTCTGAGATACAGTGTGCCTCATCAATGGCAACAAAAGAAATGGGCACGCTTTGTAAAAAAGCTACATATTCTTCTTTTGTTAATGATTCTGGGGCTACATACAAAAGTTTGGTCAATCCAGATGTAATATCTTTTTTAACCTGAGCAATTTCTGTTTTGGTTAGAGAGGAGTTTAATACATGTGCAATTCCATTTTCAGACGAAAGGCTTCGAATTGCATCAACCTGATTTTTCATCAAAGCAATTAAAGGAGAAACAACAATTGCTGTTCCTTCTTGAATTAAAGCCGGTAATTGGTAGCAAAGAGACTTTCCTCCACCGGTCGGCATTATTACGAACGTATTTTTCTCGTCTAAAATGCTCGTAATGACTTGCTCCTGCAAGCCTTTAAATTGGCTAAAGCCGAAATACTTCTTTAATTCTTTATGTATTTCAATTTCATTTGAATTCATTCTCTATATTAATGGTATTTTGTATAAATTTGCAACACATAAAGATACAACTTTCTTTTATACATACAAATTTTAAATATTCTGTTTTGATCACAAAAGAAAATATATTGGCGATCGCCAAGAAAACAATACTCTCTGAAAGTGAAGCAATTACAAAACTAATTGATTTTTTGGACGAAAATTTTTACGAAGCTGTCCAACGCATATACGAATCTAAAGGCCGTCTAATCGTTACAGGAATTGGAAAAAGCGCGATCATTGCTCAAAAAATGGTAGCTACTTTTAACTCAACTGGAACTCCTTCTATGTTTTTGCATGCAGCAGAAGCCATTCATGGTGATTTAGGAATGATACAAAATGATGATGTCATTATCTGCATTTCTAAAAGCGGAAATAGTCCAGAAATTAAAGTGCTTGTTCCTTTATTGAAAAGATTCGGAAATACTTTGATTGCCATTACAGGAAACACAACTTCATTTTTGGCAAAAGGCTCTGATTTAGTTTTAAATACAACTGTTGACACAGAAGCCTGCCCTATCAATTTAGCTCCGACAAATAGTACGACTGCACAACTTGTAATGGGTGACGCCTTAGCAGTTTGCTTAATGGAAATGCGTGATTTTAAACCAGAAGATTTTGCGGTTTATCATCCAGGAGGCGCTTTAGGAAAAAAATTATTACTTCGTGTAAAAGACATGATCGAGCATTCATTAAAACCAGCTGTCACTCCCGACACTTCAATCAAAAAAGCGATTTTTGAAATCTCTGAAAAAAGATTAGGCGTTACGGCAGTGATTGAAGACAATAAAATTATCGGAATTATTACAGATGGAGACATCCGAAGAATGCTAAACGACGTAGATAGTATTGCGGACTTAACTGCAAAGGATATTATGTCTAAAAATCCAAAAGTAGTTTCGTCTGAAACTATGGCAGTCGATGCTTTAAACATTTTAGAAGACTTTTCGATTACACAATTGATCGTTGCGGATAACGGAGAATATAAAGGAGTTTTACATTTACATGACATTTTAAAAGAAGGAATCGTATAATGGCAAAGAAAAATCTTGGCGAAATGTCATTTTTAGATCATCTTGAAGAACTAAGATGGTTATTGGTTAGAAGTACACTTGCAACAATCATAATGGCAATTGTAACTTATTTTATTAGTGATTATTTATTTGATCAAATTATTTTAGGTCCGATTAGACCAACATTCTTTACGTATGTTTGGTTTTGCGACTTATCTCACTCATTAGGATTTGCAGACAGTATCTGTATTACAGAGCTGAATTTCATTATTCAAAATACTGAAATGGAAGGCCAGGTAAATATTTTTGTCTGGATGTGTCTTTTGGCAGGATTCATCTTGAGTTTTCCTTACATTTTATGGGAAATCTGGAAATTTATCAGTCCTGCGCTTTATGAGAAAGAAAGAAAAAATGCGAAACTATTCATCTTTGTTTCTTCATTGCTTTTCTTTCTAGGAGTATTGTTCGGGTATTTTGTTGTAATTCCGATGTCGGTAAACTTCGTTGCTACTTTCTCTATCAGTGATGTGGTAAAAAACCAATTCACACTAGAATCTTATATGGGAATGGTTAAAACGAGTATTCTTGGAAGCGCGATCTTTTTTGAACTTCCAATTGCTATTTATTTCTTAACAAAATTAGGATTAGTAACTCCTGAATTCTTAAGAAAATATTGGAAATATGCCGTCGTAATTATTTTAATTATTGCTGCAATTGTAACACCACCAGATGTTGTGAGCCAGACCATTGTTGCAATTCCGATGTTGCTTATTTACGAGGTTAGTATTCTAATTTCGAAGATTGTTTATAAAAATAAATTAAAAGAAGAAAATGTCTGATATAGTTCAAGAATTTAACGACTATCGTTCTAAAATGAACGAAAAACTGCTTGCTGACAACAACAAAATTGTAAAGCGAATTTTTAATCTTGACACCAATGCATATGCAGAAGGCGCTCTAGATGTAAAAACAAAAGAGCTTTTAGGCTTGGTAGCATCAGCAGTTTTAAGATGTGACGACTGTGTAAAATATCATTTAGAAACTAGCTATAAAGAAGGAGTTTCTAAAGAAGAAATGATGGAAGCAATGGGAATTGCTACTCTTGTTGGAGGAACAATTGTAGTTCCTCATTTAAGAAGAGCTTACGAATTCTGGGAAGCGCTTGAAGAGCAAGGCAAATAATTAGAGAATGAGATAATTAGTCAATTGGATAATTTTCATACGATATGTTAATTCGTTTAATTGATTAATTTATTTTATCTTATTTTGCCAACAGAGATAATAATTATCTCATTATCAAATTGACACATTATCTAATTAAGATATTATCTAATAAAAAAATGAAGCTAAGAGCCGATAATTTAATCAAAACCTATAAAGGACGAAGCGTTGTAAAAGGAATTTCTGTTGAAGTAAATCAAGGAGAAATCGTGGGACTTTTGGGACCAAATGGAGCTGGAAAAACAACGTCTTTTTATATGATTGTAGGATTGGTAAAACCAAATCAAGGAAATATTTTTCTTGATGATTTAAATATTACCGACTATCCGATGTACAAACGTGCTCAGCAGGGAATTGGTTATTTGGCACAAGAAGCTTCTGTTTTTAGAAAATTAAGTATTGAAGACAATATCTTGAGTGTTTTACAATTAACAAATCTTTCTAAAGAAGCTCAAATTGCTAAAATGGAAAGTCTAATTGAAGAATTCAGTTTAGAGCATATTCGCACCAACCGAGGCGATTTACTTTCTGGAGGTGAGCGTCGTCGTACAGAAATTGCTCGAGCATTGGCTACCGATCCAAAATTTATTTTATTGGATGAGCCTTTTGCAGGAGTTGACCCTGTTGCGGTAGAAGATATTCAGCGAATTGTAGCGCAATTAAAAAACAAAAACATCGGAATCTTAATTACCGACCACAACGTTCAAGAAACTTTAGCGATTACTGACAAAACATACTTAATGTTTGAAGGAGGAATTCTTAAAGCAGGTGTTCCAGAAGAGCTAGTAGAAGACGAAATGGTTCGTAGAGTATATCTGGGACAAAACTTCGAGCTTCGTAAAAAGAAACTTGAATTTTAAGAAAGTTATATATCAATGGTAAAAAGTAAATTTCTTTTTACCATTTTTTTTAATCTAAGATTCTTAAAAAAAGTTACAAATGAAATCAGAAAAACCAAATCAGGAAGATTACGATAATTGGCACAAAGACCCAAAGAACTGGCATTTCTTCAATAGCTTTTATTATAACCCAAAAGACAAAAGATTACTTCCTCCTAAAAAGATTCAATGGATGGGTTATACAATAAATTTTGCCAATCCGTATTCCGTAATGCTTCTTTTGCCTTTTGTAATAATTGTTATTTTAGTTTTATTGAAATAATTTCAGCAGAAACTGAACACTGCAGACTTTTATTCAACAGTAATAAAATGCAATTGCTCTAAATCACCGTTGTAAATATTAACATCAACACGGTGTTTGATTCCTGGCAGAGAAGCTTTTTCCGTAAACTGCCAAAACAGCCAATCATCTTCGATTTTTTCTCGGTAGAAATTATAATTGGCAATCCAGAACAAATAATCTCCGAATTCTTCTTTTAAAAAATCCGAATAATATCTTTCTCCTGAATAAATTATTGGGCGAACTTGATAATGTTTTTCGACTTTATTCAACCAACGTTTTAATCCTTTTTTTAAACTATCTAAAGGCTGGTTTTTAGGTAATTTTTCAATATCTAAAACAGGCGGAAGATCTCCTTTCTGCAATTTTACCGTTTTAATAAAAAGATCTGCCTGTTCGATAGAATTTTCATTTGGACGATAATAGTGATAAGCACCACGCATAATTTTATTCTCTTTTGCACCTTCCCAATTTCTTTTAAACTGCCTGTCTACACGATCATTTCCTGCTGTTGCACGAATAAAAACAAATTGTACAGGATATTTTTCGTCTAAGATTTCAACTTCTTCCCAATCTACTTTTCCTTGAAATTCAGAAACGTCAATTCCAATTACTTTTCCTTTATGATTTTCTAGAACTCGAATATTTCGTACATCCGAAAGATGTTTGTCTACCTCATCTTCATCTAAAACTTTTTCTGTTTTAAAACCTAAATAATAAGCAAGTCCTTTGCGATAATGATAGATTACTGCAATGAATAAAAGTCCGAAAAAAATCAATAAAAGTCCTCGAAAAAGTCTGCTCAGAAAAGATTTTCCAGCTGGTTTTCTTGAATATGTTTTACGATAAGTCGTTTTTCTTGCCATTAAACAGAATTACTTTTTCAAAAAAAGATTATTAATGATCGACAACAATACATAAAAAGCAATAATTAATGGAATTGCAATATACTGAAGAAAAACAATCATTAATACAGAAATAATCAAAAACACAATTTGAAGTGCATTTTCTTTCAAACTAAATTTTTTAATTTTTAAAGCAAATAAAGGAATTTCAGCATTTAAAATATAAGCACTGCATAGTGTTATAACCAATAAAACCCATTGATTAGTTAAAATTTCTAAAACCATCAAAGAATCTGAAAACGAAATAACCAAAGGAAGACTTAAAATAAACAAAGCGTTCGCAGGTGTTGGCAGTCCGATAAAAGAATCTGTTTGACGCGTATCAATATTAAAATTAGCCAGACGATAGCAAGATCCTAAAGTGATAATAAATCCTAAAAACGGAATTGCTGGATGTGTTCCAAATTCGTGAGCACTATTAGTAAACATGCTATACATAACATATCCTGGCGTTACACCACTCGTAACCATATCTGCAAGAGAATCTAACTGCAAGCCAAGCGGACTTGAAACTTTAAATAATCTAGCGAAAAAACCATCAAAGAAATCAAAAAAGATTCCCAAACAAACCATATAAAAAGCCATTAAATAATTATTCTGGGAAACATAAACAATTGCAACACAGCCGCAGAAAAGATTAATTAATGTAATTAGATTTGGAATATGCTTTTTAATGTTCATAGCTTAAAAATTTGATAATGGTAGAGAACAAATTTAGTATAATAACTCGATGAAAAACGAGTTTTTTCGAGAGTTTTTTATTTCTAAGTTCGACTTTGGGAATATTTAAGCATAGGAACTTATTAGATGACTAAAATATTATATTTTTGATAAAAATTTAAAACAGGCCTCGATCTGCAAAAACATATCAGTTGAAGAAATATTTAGTGTTTTTATTATTTTGGATTTGTACTTTTCAGTATGCGCAAACCGTTCGTAAATATTCGAATGAATTTATGAATATTGGGGTCGATGCCGCTGCTCTTGGAATGGCGAGCGCCGTAACTGCTTCTTCAAATGATGTAAATGCCGTTTACTGGAATCCTGCAGGTTTGACACATCTCGAAGATCATCAAATTGCTTTGATGCATGCCAGTTATTTTGCCAATATCGCACAATACGATTACATTGGCTATGCAAGCCCAATTGATGAAAGAAGTGCATGGGGAATTTCTATGATTCGTTTTGGAGTAGACGATATCATGGACACAACACAATTAATCGATAATCAAGGAAATATTGATTATAATAGAATCAGCCTCTTCTCGACAGCTGATTATGGCTTTACTTTTTCTTATGCCAGAAAACTTCCTGTTGATGGATTTCAATATGGTGTAAACGCAAAAGTAATTCGACGAATAATTGGAAAATTTGCCAATTCTTGGGGTTTTGGATTTGATATTGGACTTCAGTTTGAAAGAAATGATTGGAAGTTTGGCTTAATGCTTCGCGACATCACTACAACTTACAACGTCTGGAATATTGATGAAGAAGAATATGAAAAAATCGCCAATGCGATTCCAGGAGAAAACAATACCTTGCCAGAAAGCACAGAGATAACATTGCCAAAAGCGCAATTGGGAGTTTCTAAAAGATTTGACTTTCATAACGAATGCAGTCTTGTGACTTCTGCCAATTTAAACATGCGATTCGAGCAGACAAAGGATATTATTTCTTCAAAAGCTATAAGTATAGACCCAGCTCTAGGGTTTGAATTTGGCTATACCGATTTGGTGTTTGTACGAGCTGGTGCAGGTAACTTTCAGAATGTGACACAGCTGGATAATACCGAAAAAGTAAATTTTCAGCCTAATATTGGTTTAGGCTTTAGATATAAAGGCATACAAATTGATTATGCATTAACTGATTTAGGAAATCAAAGCACCGCTTTGTATTCTAATATTTTTTCCCTGAAAGTAGATTTAGGTATCTTTAGATAATTAGAAATCATAAAACATTTAAAATTTTAAATCATGAAAACTGTCATGTTCAAAAAAGCACTTTTTATTTTATTATTCTTATCCAGTTTTATTGGTTTCAGCCAGAGTTTAGCTTTATCGAAAGATGCCAAAATAAGCATTTTGACTTGTGGACTTGGAAATGAAACTTATTCTTATTTTGGACATACAGCTGTTCGTGTATTTGATCCATCCAATAATATTGATCTCGTTTATAATTATGGCGCATTTGATTTTAGAACACCTAATTTCGTTGCCAAATTCGCGAAAGGCGATTTACAGTATTTTATTATTACTCATCCTTTTTCTGATTTTATAAGTGAATATAGCAATGATAAACGAAGTGTTTACGAACAAGAACTTCTAGTTTCTCTTCCTTTAAAACAAAAAATATTTGACAATCTGAATCATTCTTTATTTTCTGAAGAAAGATATTACACTTATAAATTTATTGATAAAAACTGCACCTCGATGGTTGTTGATGTTATTAATAAATCACTAAATCAAAATGCAATAACTAAAAAAGGAGATACAGATAAAACCTACCGTTCTATCCTATTTCCTTATTTTGATGGCCATTTTTACGATCAATTGGGCACCAGTATTATTTTTGGAACGAAAGTGGATCAAATGGGAACCAGAATTTTTCTTCCTTTTGAATTGAAAAATAGTTTAGATAAAACTACTTTCCAGAATAAACCTCTAACTGCGAAAAGTAAAACACTACTTGAGTTTACAAAAGAAACACCAACTTCTTGGTGGAATAACATTTATACATATCTCTTTATTTTGCTTTTTGTAATCTTTGCCAGAAACAAAACAGTTGATAAAATATATTTTCTAATTCTATCTTTAATTGGGATATTCTTCGTGATTATGGGATTTTATTCATTTCACCAAGAACTGGCGATGAATTATAACGTATTACTTTTTAGTCCGCTTTTATTGGTTTTAGTTTTGTTTTCTATTTTCAAAAACAAACTATGGGCTTATAGATTTTCGTTGATTAACTTTGTAATGCTTGTGATTTACTTTTTATTTCTAATTAATAAAGCACATTTCTTTATCACTTTACCATTGATTATTACAAGCGGAGTGGTTTTAGTCCGAACTGGAATTCGCAACAAAAAACCAATTCCGATTATAATCTAAATTTTATTGACCTCTGTAGAATAAAACCGTAGTAATGGTTTTGAAAGTAATACTAAGATCAAGAAATACACTTCTGTGCTTGATATAATACAAATCGTACTGAAGTTTAACCAAACTTTCGTCAATTGATTCTCCATAAGAATAATTAACCTGTGCCCAACCAGTGAGTCCAGGTTTGATTACGTGACGTGTTTCATAAAAAGGCATTACGGCAGCAATTTCTTCAACAAAAAAAGGACGTTCTGGTCTTGGACCAATTACGCCCATATCTCCTTTTAAAACATTAATAAATTGAGGAAATTCATCTATTCTTGACTTTCGCATAAATTTACCAAACGGAGTGACTCTTTTATCATTATGAGCAGCAAAAACAGCCCCATTGGTTTCCGAATTTGCTGTCATGGTTCTAAACTTATAAATCTCGAAAACCACTCCATTTTTCCCAACTCTTTCTTGAGTGTAAAAAAGACTGCCTTTATTGGCAAATAAATTACAGAGAAAAATTATTGGAATAAAAACCAGTGATATTAAAAGGCCTAGAATAGAAAATATAACTTCTATAAGCCGAACAAAAGACAAATAAAGTTTATTGCTATTGCTTCTGCTAAAAGGAAAAAATCTATAAAAATCTTTTTCTATGTGATGAACTGGTATTCTCTGTGTTTTGCTTTCGTATACTTGAGTATATTCCCGTATAATATTTCCTTTTTCTAATAAATGGAGCAATTGCTGATATAAATCTGGAGTAATACCATCTGTTTTCTGAGAAGCAATTACAATTTCTGAGACATTATGTGTAGAAACAAAACGTTCTAAATCTTCTTTCTTTATTTCGTTTACATAATGAAAATCTAAATTTTCATCTGCAATAGAATCAGAATTAACAAACCCAACAATTTTGTAATGTGGATCAACACTCTCCAGCCCTAAAACTAATTCTTCAACTTCACTCTGATCACAAATCAAAACAACATTTTGAGAAAATCGATGAGAGGCTAAGAAATAGCAATAAAATAAACGCCAAAGCAATAATGTAATTAGTACCGTAAAATAAAATATTAAGATTACTAATCTTTGTTTGGGCAGTACAGGAGAGAGAACTGGCGTAAGCAAATAAGCCAAAACAGTTGCGGTAGCAGTAAAAACAACATTCTGCAGAATTTGAAGATGATTGCTAGCTACTTGTAGATTATAGATTTCGAATATTACACCAAAAGCATAAAGGTAGCTGACCAATAGAAGTATACTGAGAGAGCTATTTAGATCAAAGGCGAAATAATGATAATCAAAGATTGCGCTTAATAAATATAAAGCAAATAGAACAAAAACAGCATCGAAAGTAAGGAGCAATATCTTCCTCTCTGAAATTTCAAAATGCATTTTCTTTTTTGAGAACATCACTTGTAGGTTTTAATTTGGTTAGGGCAAAGCAAATGTATCGCAAAAAAATATAACTAATCTATTAATTTTCTGTTTCTTCAGGGATTTTCACTTGCACAAAAAGAAGCGATAATGCATATACAAATGCAGGGGCTGCTGTTCGCAATGCCGCATGATTTATTGTTAGCAACCAAAAAAAATAAAATGATAAAAAATATAAATGTTGCTTATTTTCTATATAAAAAACAAAGGGAGTAACTCCAATTATTAATAGTGCAAAAATACCCATTAATCCATGTTCAGAAAAAAGTCTAGTTACTTCATTATGTGAAGCAATTTCCACTCCAAGTTGATCTGCTCTTTTTTCTTTACTAAGTCCAGCGCCAACACCAAAAACGGGATTATCTAAAAAAAGCGCAATATCTGCATCCATTATTTGCTCTCTACCTCCTAGCCTATCTTTCTTTTCTCTTCCTATAGCATCTTTATTAGCATATCTTTTCTCTATAAGACCTCTTGTTTGAAAAGAGCTATACACCCAAATTCCTATTCCTAAAGTAATTGTCAAAACAAAAACTAGAGCAAATTTACTCCTACCTTTTGCATTTGAAAAATAATACAATAAAAATAAAAGACAAATAATCATTACTACACCAGTAATAATTCCTCCTCTAGAAAAGGTGACAATTCCTCTATAGCTTACGAAAATTAATAGTCCTCCATTTATTAATAATTCTATTTTAGTTTTAGAAAACAAGATCATTTGCGTAAAGAAAATAAACATTCCTAACCCCAATATTGTAGACACTTGATTTGGTCCAAAACCACCTGAGGTTTCAAAATTTGACTGAGTACCAGTTATAACATCTTGTATATTAGGAGTATACAAAAATAAATATACAGTTGTAGAAATAATAGGAAATCCCATAACTAATAATAGCTTTTGGAGATTATCGAGAGTAATTTTCCTCCCAAAAGCGTATATAGAGCATATTGCTAAGCAAACTGATCCTGATAAATTAAAGAACAAAACTTTTTTAACATCTATTGCTATATTTTGATAATTGACAGTAATTAGAATAGAAGGAATTAGAAGCATAAAGAAAAACAAGTAAATTAATGCGCTTTTGGAGAAATTACTATATATCATTCCAAGGAACATAAAACCAACAACACAAAATTTTGCATATTCATTATTAAAATTTCCTCCCGTCATTCGAAGGAAAACCTCAGCTCCCACCAGATACGCACTAACAAAAAGCACTTCGTTATTTTTGTTTTTACTTTTAACGATAATAATAGTCCCTACTAAAGCGATTAATAAAGCATATAGTTTCGATAAAAAAGGTATCACAAAAATTACCACAGCAATTATTACATGAATAA
This sequence comes from Flavobacterium tagetis, assembly GCF_016735615.1. Lineage (GTDB taxonomy): Bacteria > Bacteroidota > Bacteroidia > Flavobacteriales > Flavobacteriaceae > Flavobacterium > Flavobacterium tagetis. Next base: position 169,934 of record NZ_JAERSF010000004.1, on the reverse strand, counting down.
AAATCAAAAGGTTATATGAAGATGTCTTACTTTTCACTCTAAACAATTTTATATGCTGAAATTAATTTTTGAATAATGATTTTCTCAGCATAGTTTTCTTTAACCGACTTATTAAAGTTATCTGAGAAAGATTTTCTAAGCTGATCATCTTGAGTTATTTTTTTTAACTTCTCAATTAAATCAACTTCAGATAGAGGGTCGAAAAGAAATCCTTCAACACCATCATTAATAATTTCTGAGCAATAACCTGCGTTTGTAGATATAACAGCCAGATTTGATGATGCGTATTCTAAAAGTGTAACCGGAAATCCTTCATCAGTTGAGGCCAAAACTCCAATTGAAGATTGAGATAAAATATATTTAATATCATTTTTTTCTCCGTACAAATATATGTGATTCTCTAAAGAATTTGCTACTATAAAGTTTTTTAATTTATCTGAATATAAATCCATATAATCTTTTCCAATCAAATGTAAGCTCCACCCAAACTCCTTGAGTTTTAGCTCCGCAAATGCTCTCAGGATTAGTATATGATTTTTTGGATTTTTTAAGTTAGCCAAAAAGACAATTCTTTTACCATCTGTTCCTTTCAACTTTGTAATCTCACATGACTCATTAAGGCTCAAACTGAAATTTGGTATAAATAATACTTTTTTACAAAACATATTATTTTCACTCCATTTTTTCAATTGGAGATTAACAACAAAAACAGAAGAAAAAAAGGCAGAACAAAGGACTAAAACTCTATTTTGTTTTATAGATTCTTTAGCGCGCGATCCATAATGATCATGCCATACAATTTTTATCCTAAAAAAGGTAATTTTTACTAAAGTGGCAATAAAAAATGAAGAACTATGAGCATGTATAATCTCGATTTTATTTTCTTTAATGTAATTTCTTAGCTTAAATACAGCTGACAAATCCACTAATTTCTTTCTATTTAAAAACGAATAAGAAACTTTTTCATCTAATTGAGAAACCAGTTGCCCTTCTTTTCTAGTTGCTATTAATCCCGAAAATTCAATTTCATTTGACAAAGAATTGGCATAATTAACCGCCATTCGTTCTGCACCACCTGCTTCTAATGAATCTATTAACTGTAATACTCTCATTTAAGCAGTTCTTTTATTTGAGATTCGAAAAACTCTGTTGTATAATGTTCAGACCAATCAGAAGCTAATTTACTTTTTTCTAAAAATACAGTTCTATCTAAAATTAACATTTGCAATTGATCAACATCCTCCTTAATGTTCATTTTTAATAATACTCCTCGTTTTCCGTAATCTAGCATATAAGGAACACAGGAAACATTTGTCGCCAACGGAACGCATCCCCAAAACATTCCTTCAGCAATTGTTTTAGGCCAACCTTCGCTTTTAGAGGGTAAAATAACAAAATGGCTCTTTTGATAATCTTTCTTAAGGACTTCTTTGGTTTGATTACCGTGTAAAAACACAAATTTATCTAGCGTATTCTGTAAAATATATTCCTCCAGACCTTTTCTTTCAACACCTTCACCATATAAATCCAATGTCGAATCTATGCCTCTTTTATTAAGTTCTTCTACTAATTTAATAGCGTACAAGGGATTTTTCCCTTCAACTAAAGTTCCTGTAAAAATGAATTTAACAGTAGTTAAAATGTCTTCTTTTTCTACAATTTCTTTTTCAGCAACTGAATAACTTGCAGTAAAAAAAGGTAGTATATTTTTAGTTTGATTTTCCCACTTACCATAGACTAAGACCTTCATATTATGAGTTAAAAAGGTGTTTTTCAGAATCCATTTTTGTAAATTATATGTCAATGGCTGTTTGCTTTTAGGATCCCAATTCCCAGCATATTTAGCTGTTTTGTTTTTTGCAGGAAATAAAATCTGGATAAAACATGCTATCAATCCGATATTACCAGGACAACGCAAATGTATATGATCTGCCTCTTTCATCGCCCAAAACAATTTCCAAGATATTAAAGGCAACTTTAATAGCGATACAAGACAGCTTCTTAAATTTGTAAATTTTACAGAGGGGATAGTTTTAAACTTTACACTAGAATGATCATAAGCCATATCAATAGAGCTTAAATCTGCTTTTATATTAGGAGCAACAAGTATTATTTCATTACTATATTTTAACCAAATATTCATTTCATGAACATAAGGTGCGTAACCAAAATATTGATTCTTAACCTGAATGTGATTTACATGAGTAATAATAGCAAATTTCATTACAGAATTCTATAATTTATAAAAGGATTTAATGCATTATAAAAGATACTATTTGATAATTTATCTTTTATTGCCATTTTTTCTTTTGGTATACAAATCCAATTTTTATTGGATTTCACTTTAAAATTATATATATCAACTTCTTTCAATCCTAATTTATCAATATAAAATGGCTTATATTCTAATTCACCCAAAAACGCATTTAACTCTTTTATTGTAGTATTTCCTCGTTTTTCTAAGTAATTCTCGTTTACTTCCAAAATGAGAAATGGCCTATCTCTTTTGATAATATCAATACCACCTAAAAGCACATTATATTCAAATCCTTCTACATCAATTGCAAAAACAGCACTCTTTTTTTTGTTTAACAATTCAACATTTAAGGTTGTAACTTCAAATTCCTGAAAGCCTTCTTTGGATATAGGATTTGCAATAAAACCTGAACCAGATTCATTTCCATCTGGCATTTTAAAAAAAGAATAACCTATTTCATGAGAAACCAATTTATTAATTATTGTTAACTCATTTAAATTATTCTCTTTTTTTATGGTACATACTGCATCGTAATTTGCTGGAACGGGTTCAAAAGCAATTACATTAACTTGCTGCTTTTTTGCAATATCCGCAAAACAAATTGTCTCAGTACCTATATTTGCTCCTATTTCTACAATAGTCCCTTTGTAATATTTTAAAATTTCATTGACAAGAATAACGTTTCTCCAATCAAAGTATCCATGTACTCCAAATTTTAAAGCATGGAAATCATTAGTATTTCCTATAAATTGACTTCCGGTTATAGCTTTTTTTCTAAAATTAATAGATAAAACCTCCCCTTCCTTAAATGTAAAAATCTTATTTCTAACATATTGCGAAATTATCGGAGGGAGAAATCTGCAAACTACTTGTGCTTTAGTAAAATTATTCATTGATATGCATCATTAAATTATCAAAATAATATAAGTCTCTTTTTATTGCGCCTGATGTCTCATAATTATTTTTAAAATGATTATAACCTTCTATTGCTAATTTATTTCTTACTTCAGGATTTAATAAAGCACTACTAATTTTTTCATGTAAATCATTAACTTGATTTGTTTCAAAAAGCAAACCTGTATTATTATCTCGGATTATTTCCTTAATACCAGTATTATTTGCTCCAATTATTAATGTTTTCATACTCATTGCTTCTATAACCGTATAACCAAATGCTTCAGAATGGCTTGGTACAACAGCTAGATAAGAACTTTTAAACATTTCTAAAACTTTGTTTCTTGATAAGTTTCCTTTAAAGTCCACAAATTCCTCCAACTTTAAATCCTTAACCAGTTTCTTTAAATTACTTTCTTCTTCTCCAGATCCAATGATTATTAATTTTACATCTGCAAATGGAGCGCAGATTTTGGAGAATGCTTTTATGAGAACTTCAACCCCTTTCGACTTATGTAACCTTCCAGCATATGTTATTACTTTTATATTCGCATAATTAACAGATTGAATATCTGAATAAAAATCTCTAATTGAATTTGGTAAAACCATTATTTTAGAAATCGGAACGTAAAATTTTTTATTAACATCTTCTTTTGTTGCATTAGAGTTTGTAACAAAATTAGTTGCTAACTTATATAACAATCTCTTTCTAAAGACTAGTATGTTTTTCTGTTTGAACTGAGAGCTTAAAGTCCTGATCCAAGCTATTCTTGTTTTTACTCCGCATAAAAATCCAACAATCAAAAAAATATTTACCGATCCAAAAATAGATATTGTCATTGAAGGACGATATTTTTTGATGTTTCGGTAAAGAAAAACACCATCTACCCATTTGGTTGGACGTGTTGATGGCCAATGTTTTATGACAACATCTTTCGGTACAGCAATTGCTTCGTTAGTTTTTGTGTCAGAAAAAATAATTACCTGATATTTTTTATTTAGATTTTCTACCAACGCCAAAAAATAATCCGAGACAGAACCTGTCCCTAAGCTAAATGAGATAAAAATTGTTTTTTTCATCTAATATGATGTGGTTTATTAAATACAAGGCTAAAATAGGCGTTAAGCCTTCCTAATGCTTCAGTAAAAGCTTGAGTTCTTTCAGTACTACTTGTAATAGCATTGCTAAATCTTATTAGAATTAATAAAATTGTTATGCAATTCCACTTATAACGATCTATAAATTTAGGATTTGGGTTCTTAATGCGCCAAACATACCAACCATTTTTCACTACCATTTTACCATATCTAAATTTATTAGGCCTTCCAGAGGGATCATGAAAATGATATAATTTTGCCCTAGTATTAATTACATTTTTACCAAATTGTAAAGTTCTTAAGCTAAAATCAGCATCTTCATACAAACCATAACCTTCAAAAAATTTTGAGAATTTAATTCTATCAAAAATATCCTTCCTAAATGACATTGACATTCCTATCAATAAATCTACTTCATAGATCTTACCAGTTAAAGGAAATCCGCAAGTTCTTCCATGAGAATATGCCGGCATTCTTCCTGGGCCTAAGTCAGAAGCAAGTCCAAGATAATTTCTTACAACATTTCTCAATCCTTCGGGATAAAAATATCCTTCAAATAAATAATATTTATTTTTGTTATACTCTCCACTACTTTCCTGAAGCTTCCATTTGTTTTGATTTAAAGATACCCCCCCTACACCTATTACATCAGGTCTATCTTGAAATGTTTTAATTATTTCATAAAAATAATCTGACTCCAAAACCGTATCATCATCCAAAAAACAAACCACGTTTGTATCACTGTTTACTTTCGAGATTCCAAAATTGCGTTGTCTTGTTAACCCCCGATCTTCCTCAGAAACTAAAAAATAATTTAAATTCTTAAAATTATTTTTGTCTAGAGCTTTTTTTGTTTCTTCATTTAATGATCCATCAATGATTAAAATTTCATCTGGATATTTACTTTGAATGTTTACTGAGTTCAATAGTGTAACTAATGGCTCAGGACGCATATATGTACAAATAATCAGTGAAAATTTCATTTTTTAGCATTTAATTTATTAGCCCAATATTGGCTTTTTGACCATTGTTTTTTGTAACAAGAATAATATCGTAATGGGTTTTTAATTTTTTGAACTTTATAATATTTAAAGAATAAAATGGTTCTATAACCCTCAATCTGCTGTTGAGTAAAATTTAAAACCTTATTTAGCATTACTGTAGGCGAAGGTTTTGGCTGAATTTTCTCATCTGCCCAAGCTAAAATGTGTTTTGTTCTAAAACCGCCTATTGGTGCCTTTAGATGAAGGATTTCTGGTTTTGGGGAATAAAGAATATCATGCCCTAAATTTCTAAGTTGCATTCCAAAATCACTGTCTTCTCCATAACCAAATTCAAAACTCATATTATAAGAAAGTGTTTTTATATTCTCTGCCTTTACAATACTGCAACCTGAACCAAAACTGCCCCATTGAAATTTCTGTTTTATTTTTTTATGTGAAGAATAATCAAGTTGATAGCATCCTAAAGTAATTTGTTCTACTCCTTCTTTTTTAATTACCTGAAATGTTTCTTCCAAAAAGTCTGATTGTATTCGAATATCATCATCTGCCATAAATACCCATTCGCTCCTCACTTCTTTCATGGCCAAATTTCTTGCATTACATGCTCCAGTTTGATGCGTAAAAATATGTTTAATTTGAAATGGCCAATCTTCATTTAAAATATAATCAAGTTCTGTGATGCTGTCTTGAACAGGATTTTGCTCCACAATAATAATACAGGTAGGCAAAAATGTTTGCAAGGAAAGATCTTTTAGGGTATCATATAAATATTTTTTTCGTCCAATTGTCGGAATAATTACATCTATAGTTCCTTTTTCAATTACTATATTTTTAGATTCGGGTTTAATTTCATGGAATGTATCTATTTTCAGACCTCTTTTCTTGTAAAAAAAAGACATTAAAAAGGGAAAAACAGCCAATGTTCTTTTATAAAGAAACAGATCTAAAAAAAGTAAAAATATCCAACGCGTTTTATAATGTTGTTTTACAAATCTAAAAAGAAGGCTTTTATTTTCTTTATGCTTTGGAAAAATTTGCGAACAGTCGTTTAATAATTTAGGATCAGAATAGCACAATAGTCCTTTTGACATTCCTAATTTTGCTATTGAGTTTAAAAAATAGTCAAAATCTGCATCTATCTTTATCTGATTCTTTAAAAGTAATAAAACAGAAGCATGAATTCCTCCTACATTGCTGCTCATCATCCAAGTGGGGTAACTTACTTCTTTATTTATTTTTAAAAAAGGTGACGAATCTACATATCCAATATCATTAGAAATAAATTTATTTGGAGATAAATTATAGGAAGCCATTATTTTTTCTTGATGAAAAATTTCATCAATTTTCTCCACATTCAGATGCGATTCTAACGAGATATGACTCCAAATAATTAAATCTTGAGGAAATTGCTGTGCAATTTCAATTAGATTTTTACCAATACTTTTATTTTCAGAGAAAACATTTTTTGTTTGTGCTCCAACTTTAACTATTTTATTATTTTGATGATAAACAATGATCACGTTGTCTTTTTATTGGAGTTTATAATATTTTGATAAAAACTAATGTTTTCAATAGCAAGCTTATTTATATTAAATTTTTCTTCAACTCGTTCTCTAGCTTTTTTTCCTAATTGTAAGACCAAAGAATCATTTTCAAATAATTGCATAATTCTTTCAGCATACAAATCGTGATTTGAAGGATATACAAGATAACCACTTTGTTCGTCTGTTATAAGTTCTTGAGACCAACCAATATTACTGTTTACAATTGCTTTGTGCATGGCCATAGCTTCTATTGTTACCATCCCTAAAGTCTCTGCATAAGTTGGAAACACGCATACATTTGCTTTTTTTATATGCTCTTGAATCTCATTGTATGGAATTTTCCCTAAATATTGTACATTATTTAAATCATTCTTTGCAAACAAATTTTTCATTAATTCCCAAGTTGATTTAGAGTTGGTTTTTATATCGAAAGAATCACTCCCTATTAGAAGAAGTTTTGTTTCTGGAAAAACATTCCGTACTTTGCCGAAAATTTCTGGTAGTTCTAAAACACCTTTTTTTCTAATTAAGGTACCAATATAAAGGATTGTATATTTTTCAAATTTTTCTGGCTCCTTATTTTCAAATTCATTTATATCTAAACCATTATGAATGGTCTGAGTTTCTTTTCCTTTTATCTTAAAAAGTTTTTTTGAAACTTCTCCAGCAAAAGTTGTTGGTGCTATAAATGCCTGAGCTTTATTTATTGCCAATTTTTCAAACCAGAAATTTTTAAGTTTTTGTTTTCTATTCTCTAAGTGACAGAAATAGGTGTCGCTTCCATGAAAACGAATTACTAAAGGAATTCTAAAATGCATAAATGCCGTAATTCCAGTCCAATCTGCGGCTTCAATTACTTCAATATTCTCTTGTTTTATAATTTGATTACAGAATTTCTCAATGTATTTACGATACAAATACCATCCTAAAAATTTATATTTTATTTTTTTTATACAATAAATTTTAATTCCATTGTCATCTATAATTTCTTGTACAGCCTGATTATAAATAAAAATACTAATATCATTTCCTGAGTTATGCAGTGATGTTGCCAGATTTTTAATACTTGTACCGATTCCTGCTGATTGTGTAACACTAAGATGAGAGTATTCTGGAGTTAGAAACGCTATATGCATAATTATTTATTAAAAAAATCTTTAATAATTCTAGCGGTAAACAATCTTGCTCCTTCATCTGTCATATGTCCACATGAAGAAAAATATTTGTTTTCAATAACTGTATTTTCGTAATTGTAAATTTCTGGATATGCTTTTTTTACTTTGTCAAAATAATTCATACCCACCACATTCTCGCACATTGGCGTCATAACAGCAATAAAATTGATCCCATTCTTTTTACATATATCTTTAATCTCTTCGTAATATTTATTGTTTGGCAGTGGATTCAAATTGACAATATTGTTTTTCATATTGCCATTTTTATGTTTTTCTAATGGATGATATCCTAAATTTTCTAAGGAATTTGTTTTCTTGCGTATTGCTGTAAAAAATGTTTCCCTCCAACCAATTTTACTATCATTTTTTATATATCTATAAAATGGTATATAGTATAACTCATTGAAATTACTTTGATTTCTATAATGTTCTTTAATTATTTCTGAATTATGAATATATGGCAGAAACAACGCAGCAATTCCTTCGGCTTGACGATCACTTGCTAAATTCAAATCTGCTTCAAGAATTACATTTTTGATTTCATATTTTCTTTCAATCATCAATTTCAATATTAATGAAGCTTCAAACAAATGCCCGCCACTGATTCCGTAATTAAATGTTTTTAACCCCTTGTCTTCAAACATTTGCGACACAAAATGATTATTCGCTCTTGAAGAACCTAAAATTACTACATCATATTTTTTTGCTGTAGAATTAAAAACGGTTTCGATTTTTCCACGGTTTCTTGACTGCATAAAAACATAAGTATACAATCCGTCTAAAATAACTGCTATTGAAATTGTTAAAATAAAAACCCCTAATATGTACAATAAAAACTTCTTCATTAAAATTGGAAATAAATAAATTCTTTATAATCTGAATAAGTCCCAAAAGCTATAATAGCCATAATAGCTAAAGCCATTTTAAGTATACTCCTTTTCCCAGAAATTGGCTCGACCTTGGTTTTATTATTCCATTCAACCAAAACAAACAAACCAATCATTAATAATAATTCATAATTGTATCGTTCGTTATCTAAATATTGAGCGCTAAACTCTCCATTAGTAAATATTTTTTTTAAATATAAAATGGCATCAGTTATTGTTTTTGCTCTAAAAAATACCCAAGCTACACAAGTCAATAAGAAAGTGGTTAAAATGCTAAATAATACTCGAACGGAATCAAAATTCCATTTTAAAGTAACAGAATCCATATTGTTTCTATTACTATTGGACAACAATAAAGGAAGAAAATAGACTGCATTTATAAATCCCCAAACAATGTATGTCCAGTTGGCACCGTGCCAAAATCCGCTAACAATAAAGATGATAAAAGTATTTCTAATTTTCATCCAAAGACCACCTTTGCTTCCTCCTAACGGAATATATAAATAATCTCGAAACCAAGAAGAAAGCGAAATATGCCAACGGCGCCAAAACTCTGCAATATCTCTTGAAAAATAAGGATAATTAAAATTTCTTAATAAATCTAAACCAAATAATTTAGAAACGCCTAGGGCGATATCTGAATATCCTGAAAAGTCTCCATAAATCTGGAACGCAAAATAAATTGCTCCCAAAATCAATGAAAATGAATTCATTGAAGGATAATGATCAAAAATAGCATTTGCATATACTGCGCAAGTATCGGCAATAACTACTTTTTTAACTAAACCCCAAACAATTTGATAAACTCCTTCTTTTGCTTTTTTTAAATTAAACTCGCGTTTTTCCTTTAACTCCGGCAATAAATGTGTTGCCCTTTCTATTGGTCCAGCTACTAAAAGAGGAAAGTAACTCACAAACAAGGAATAATCAATAAAATTATATTCAGCTTTTATTCTTTTATAGTAAATATCAATTACATAAGACAATCCATGGAAAGTGTAAAATGAAATTCCAACAGGCAGAATTACATTCAATAAAAATGGACTTACTTTAAATCCAAATGAAGTAAACATTTCTGCAAATGATGTTGCAAAGAAGTTATAGTATTTAAAAATTCCCAAAAAACCTAGATTCACTAAAATGCTAAGCCAAAACCAAAATTTCCGGCTTTTTTCAGAGTTACTTTTCTCGATTTGAATTCCAGTGAAATAATCTAAAAATGTAGAAAAAACTAATAAGAAAAGAAACCTCCAATCCCAACAAGAATAAAAATAATAACTCGCAACAATTAATAAAGCATTTTGCGTATTTTTATTTTTATTGAAGACAAACCAATAAAGTAAAAAAACGATTGGTAAAAAGATGGCAAAAGTCAATGAGTTAAAAAACATAAATTAAAATAATTTTATCTAAATTAAAAAGTTTTTAGTAGTTAAGAATTGTTTCAATTGATTTCCATATTCTAGCTGAGGAAATTTCTGGCGGTTCCTGATTAATAATCTTAAACCAATTTTGGGCACTTTCTAATGTTCCATTTGTATTCAATCCGTTTCGAATTTTATCTGTAATTTCATCTGCTGAATTTAACCAAATAACTGCATTTTGATCTGGCATCGAACGAAAATGTACGTAATTGTAAATTTTAGATACTGACCAATTCATATCTATTTTATTTGGAACATCATATTTTAAAAACGCGCATGGTTTTTTAAAACAAGCATAATCAAATACCATTGAAGACCCAAGGTTTACCACCATTTCGGTATGAAATATTGTATTAGTCAATAATTTAACATCTTCTTGAGTTGGCAAAATGGTATTCCATTCAGTCCCATTTTTTTTCCATATCGGATCAATTGGTACGATCAAATCTTCATTTCTCTCAAGAACCTCATCATATCTAGTTGAAAAATCAACTGGACAACGCCTAAATATGATTCCTAATAAATGATTATTTTGTTCATTTAACCTTCTTACTCCATCTGCAACATCCGATAAATATTTGGGATCATCTGGACAGGTCGTAAAATCATCACCAGAATAACAAATGTATTTTTTACTTAAATCAAGATTATGATCATTAAAAAATTTAATCCTGTCTATAATATCATCCGGATTAAAATGACTTTCAAATTGTGGGGTTCCAACAACAAAAATCTGATTTTCTAGTATGTATGGATAATATTTCAGAAGTTCTTCCTTCATGTGCTCACTCCACACAAAATAATAATCGGTTTCTATAACCATCGTCGCTTTTGGCAAATTATCCCATGAAAAAATAAATGTTCCTGTTGGTATGTTAAGTTCTTTAGCAGCTAATATTGGGGCAATTGCTAAAACCGGACGCTGGTTTGTACAAAATACAAAGTGAGGTTTTTCTTCTTGAAGTGTTTGCAAACAATCTTGGTAAAACCTCGTTTTCTTTTCTTGGAATTTTATCTTTTCTCTGACCTTTTCTAAACCTCTCTCTGAATTATTTATTGCAATAAATAGTTTTGCAGCGTAACTTTTGACTGCTCCTTTTACACTTTTAAAGAAAAAAGGAAAACGATAAGAATCATAAACAGCATCTCCTGCTCTTTTTATGTTAAGATTCAGCTCAATGTGCTTTCGAGCATTTTTATAACTGTCTGTTAGAGGATTTGTTTTAGCGTTTTTAATTTTAATTTCATTAAAACCTAAACTTGTCAAATCAAATGGTGTATTATTCCAATAGACTATATTGAATTTGCATTCTAATCCTATCTTATAAAAATTAGAAAAAGCAAAATTCCTAAGTCCAACACCATCTGGAAGTAAAATAAAAACTTTTTTATTTGGCATTAACTATCTCTAAATTGTTTTTGGTGATTGAGCTGCCAAATATCCGATTTCTGGAGGCAATTAAGAAATAATTCTGCACTATTTCCTTGTCCAAAATCATTTTCTGTTTTTTGTACTTTATGAGAGTCTATAATTGAAAGAGCCTCCTCGATTTCGCTTTCCGAATAATCCACATTTATTATATCAGCGTGTATTGCTCTATTTTGCTGTCTAGTGCCAATATTAATAATCGGAATGCCATAATAAGGCGCTTCGCGAATACCTGCACTACTGTTTCCAATAATGAATTTGCTATTTTTTAAAAGAGTTAAAAAGTACTCAAAACGAAGTGAAGGAAAAATTTTAAATCGTTCATTATTTTTTAACTTCTCATAGCTATCTAAAATAAAATGGCTTCCTAAATCATTATTTGGATAAATGACCACATAATTATGATTGTCTTGTAGCAGTGCAGCGACAAAATTTTCTGTATACTGTTTCATTGCATTAATTTCAGTTGTTACAGGATGAAACATTACAATTGAAAATTCTTCGAATAAAATATTATAATACTTTTTTACGGTTGCTAAATCTGGAAGCTGTTCTGAAAACATGATATCAATATCGGGAGAACCAATCGTAAAAACAGATTCTTTAATTTCTCCCATTTGAATCAATCTTTTTTCGGCTTCAGCATTTGATGCAAAATGAATGTGACTCAATTTACTCACACTATGTCTTATTAATTCATCTACTGTTCCTGATACTTCTCCCCCTTCTATATGTGCCACAAGAATATTATTGAGTGAACCTACAATTGCTCCTGCTAGAGTTTCAACACGATCACCGTGAACAACAATCATATCTGGTTTTATAGTATTACAATAACTAGAAAATCCTTCGATAGTTTTTGCAAGAGTAAGATCCATTGTGGTTTCATGAGTATGATTCACGAAAGTGTGGATATTTTTAAATTTACAACGTTCAATTTCTATCAAGGTATATCCATATTCTTGTTGCAAATGCATACCTGTTACAAAAACAAAAACTTCAAATTCTTTTTGTTTTTCAAGAATTGATATTAATGATTTTATTTTTCCGAAATCTGCTCGTGTACCCGTTAAAAAAAGGATTTTTTTCATCTATTTACAGAATATCCTCCCAGGTTAATTGCTCATCATTCTCAATGTCTCTTGTTGCTGTTTTACCAATTATATCATTAAAACTTTCTGCTAAAATTTTTCCTGTTCCAGGTCTTTTAACCCAAATATTTTCTTTAGTATAAAATTCTCCTTTTTTAATTGAAGTAATTGAGCAAACTGTTGCAAAAGCAAAATCAATAGTTACTTGTTCTTCATCAGCAGGTTTTTTTGAGCCACCACGCATTCGAGCAATTTCTGCACTTGAAACAATTAGTTCACGACAAGTATTCTCATCCATACTGCAAACAATATCTGGTCCAGTACGTTGCATGTGATCTGTGAAATGTCTCTCTAAAATACTTGCGCCTAAAGCTACCGCGCCTAAGCAAGCATTGTTATTCAGTGTATGATCGCTTAAACCGAAAACTTTATTTGGAAAAGCTTGATTCAATTCTATCATAGCTCCAAAACGAACCAAATGAATTGGTGTTGGATATAAATTTGTAGTATGCAATAAAGCAACAGGAACATTATGTTTATCAAATATAGCTACTGCTTTTCGAATGCTTTCAATTGTATTCATTCCAGTACTTACAATTACTGGTTTTCCAAAAGAAGCAATATGTTCTAATAGAGGATAGTTATTGCATTCTCCGGATCCTATTTTATAGGCTGGAATATTAAACTTCTTTAATCTTTCTGCTGCCGCACGTGAGAATGGTGTCGAAATAAAAATCATGCCTTTGCTTTCTACATAATTTTTAAGTTCCAACTCCTCTTCTTCATTAAGTGAACAACGTTCCATAATTTCATATATCGAAACATCTGCATTTCCTGGAATAACTTTTTTTGCAGCACCGGTCATTTCGTCTTCAACGATATGCGTTTGATGTTTTACAACTTCTACCCCAGCTCTCTGAGCTGCATCAACCATTTCTTTTGCAACCTGAAGAGATCCTTCGTGATTAATTCCTATTTCAGCAATCACTAATGGTGGGTAATCTAGGCCAATTTTGCGGCCTGCTATTTCTATGTATGGATTCATTATGTCTTAAATTCTATTAACTGTTTAATTTCTAAATGAGTATTTATCTTTCTTTAAGATGAAAGGTTTTTCTAAGAATTTGTATGATGCAATTGAAATTAGGATAGTTACTACAAATGTAAAAATGTACAAGACAGTATTATTAAAACTACTATACTTTAGTAAAAAATTAATGCAAAATGCAATTACCATTTGATGATACATGTATAAACCATATGAAATTTCTCCCATCTTGAAAAAGAATTTATTTTCAAGTATATTATGAAGTGTTTTATTATGAACCAAATTTAATATAATAACGATAAAGCAAATTGCAACAAATGAAGATTTAAAATATATGACATCTGAATGAAATACAACTACAAAAATTAAAGTAATAAGTGATATATAAAAAGAAAAATTATTTACTATTTTAGAGAGAATATTACTTCTTTTATAAAGAAAACATGCCCCTAGTGCTCCAAAAGCAAGTGAATCTAACTGAATTAACCTAATGTAGGCTTGAAATATATTTGAATATTTGATCTCTGGAAGAATATTGCTTTTTAATAAAATAAGGAGAATATTATAAAGTACAATTATCACAATAAACAACTTCTCCAATTTTTTTATCTTGTTTATGACTAACGGCCATATTAGATAAAATTGTTCTTCTGTTCCAATTGACCATGTTTGAGTCGCAAAAGGAACCAATTTTATTGAAATTAGAATGTTCGTTAGAAAAAAAAGAAATAAAACAATGACTTTTATAAATTCTGAATTATAGTCAAACTTTAAAGTCATATTAGGAATATTAAACATCTCTATATGAGGCAGTATAAAAACAGAAAGAATCACAATTAGAAAATAGAGAGGCCAAATTCTTAATATTCTTCTTAAATAAAAAAACTTAAGATTGACTTGACCGTTTTTATTTTTCTCTTCTAAAAGTAAAAAAGTTATTAAAAACCCACTCAAAACAAAAAACAAAGATACTCCTAAGACTCCTAATTGTTTCAGATTACTAAATTCATTTTCAATTCCGAAATAAGACTTGCCTAACTCTATATGGCTAATTATTACCATAGCCGCGGCTATAAATCGAACGCCATTCAAATTAGAAAAAAAATTATTGTTTTTTGTCATTTAATAAATATAAATATTGTGCATAATCAAAATCTTCTTGCGTATCAATATCAAGACTCGCAAAAATATGATTTATCTCAAATGGGCAAGCATCTTTTGATATAATTACATCACTTAAAATTTTTTCAGATTTTGTAATATAAAGTAAACCATTTTCAAAGAAAAGAGGTTCAAGCTCTTGGCTTCTTTGTCCTATTTCATAATTAAATGGCACGAACTTACCATCGGTTATTTTTCCAAATTTCTGATGATTTCGAGAAACTGTAAATAAGCTATCATGATTTCCTTTTAAATAAAAATCAAACCCATCTTTAAGTAAGTTTTCTGGACGCAACGGATTTGTAGGTTGCAATAAAATTACATTTTCGACATCATACTCTATTGATTCTAACACATGTTTTAATGCTGTCACTGTTGGTTCCAAATCTCCTGATAATGATTCTGGGCGATCGATTACTTTTGCACCATATTCTAATGCAATTTTCTTGATTTTATCATCGTTTGTCGAAACATAAATTTCATCAATTATTGCGTTATTTTGTTTTGCATACAAAATTGAATGAGCCAAAAGAGGAATTTCACCAAGTAATTTGGTGTTTTTTTCTGGCAATCGTTTAGAGCCTCCTCTCGCAGGAATTATTGCAATAGTTTTCATTAGCTAAAATTCAATTTTGCGTTTTCAATAATTGTATTCATTCCTTGATTCCAACTTTTTGTGGAGTATAAATTTTCAGGAATTGAAATATTATGAGTTCCCTTTTCTTCCAGAAACAATTCGATAGCCTGTACCCAATCTTCAATAAAATTGGGATTTTCAATCAGTTTGCCTAGTTTCCCATACTGTAAAACTTCAGGAACTCCTCCATTTGCAGAAGCAATGCAATAGCAGCCGCAATGTAAAGCTTCAATTAAACTCAATCCAAAACCTTCATGCCAAAGTGTTGGAAACAAATAACAATCTGCCATTTGATAATACTTTGGCAAATCATTATTGGGTAATCTTCCTAAAAAAGAAACTCCTTCTATTTTTATATCTCGATTTGCACCAATTACTAAAAGAATGGTGTCATTCTGGATAGCATTAATTCTTTTCCAAACATCTAAAATAAAATCTAATCCTTTTTTAGGACGATCCTGAGAACACCAGATAAATATTTTTTTATTTGTAATGCCTAACTGTTTTCTTAAACTTTGCTTTTCTTTCAAATCTACTTTATGAAACTTAGAAGTATCTATTCCATTGTGTAAAACTGAAAATTTTGTAGGCAAAACAGTGTAATAGTCTTTATGCGCTTTGTAGGAGTCATTTGTTAATAAAACCATTTCATCGATGCCCTCAAAAAACCATCTGCCATAAAAATTTTCATGAAAAGGTGGAAAACCATGGTAAAAAAACTGAAGGTAGCACTTCTTTCTTTTCTTTTGTTTGTCTAAAAACTCAATTAATGGTTTAACAATTCCGAAATTATCAATAATTTGAATTATAAATTTCTCGTCTTTCTCGAGAATCTTTTCAAGCTCATTAAAATAACTGATATACTTATTTTTTAAAACTCTCTTTTGAAATTTTAACCAATTAGTATCTTTAACAATTCCATATTTTATTTGTGGATAAGTCTCCTCTGGCTTTCCACAAATTATATAATCTACCCTATGATCATCACTCAAATAGTTATGATATAGTGTCGTCCAACTTCCTATACCTGAATACGGTAAAGGTATTTGCGAGATTAGAATAACTTTAGACATTTGGTGAGATTTGAGTAAACAATAAATATTTATTTTTTTATTTTAAAATTAATGCTTTTTAAATCACTGCTTATTTCATAAGAATAAGGAAAAATGTGATAAAAGGAAATAATATGAAGCAGCAACAAATCATTAATTTCTTTCAAAGAGTAGTATTTAGGCACCGTTTTCCCTAATATTTTTTTTACCCTATATTTTAAGGTGCTTTGAAAAGAGTCTTCTACAAATTGAATTGACAAGATTCTTTTTTCATATCTAGGTAATTCTACAAATAAAAAATGATTAACTACTTCTATTTTATTAGTCAGAATTATCGAAGAGTCATAGTTTTCTAATTCATAATAGTCTTTTTCAGAAATTGGCATCCCCCAATTTTTGCTATTAACTTTAATAACCTCATTCTTTAGGTTGTTGATTAAATGCTGTTGATTTAATTTGACAACTCCTTTCAATTGAAGTTCTTTCGTTAAAGTATTTCTTTCGCTTTTCCGATAACTTTCATGCCATTGATGTAAAAGCGTGATTTCCTTGTCATAAAAAATACTTTCGACTCCAGCTCTTGTTAATCTGCAATGAAGGTCATTGTCTTCTGCTCCCCAAAAATGTAAAAATTCATCAAAGGCTTGAACATCATTTATCTCTTTCATAGGAAACAGTGATAATCCTTGGGCACTAGCCTCACTAGAAAACGAAATTTGGTAATCTAAAAAATCCTTTGTAAGGGCTGTTTCCTCTTTACTTAAAAAACCTACTTTAAAATAATAAGCTTTTTTAGGATCCTGCAATTTGAAAAGAATATCTACAAAATCATTTCTAAAAATAAGATCGATGTCAGCAATATAAACAAAAGGAGTCTCAGTTAATTTCAAACCTACATTTATTGCTTTAGAACGAGACCAAGGCTGCTTATTGTTGTAACTATAAAAGTATTCTGCAAAACTATAGGAATCAACTAAACTACGAACCTGATTTGAAAATTGAATTTTAGATCCGTAATCAACAAACAATACCTTAAAATTTTGATTTGTTTGATTTCTCAAAGAATCCAATGATTTTTCAATTCTAATAAGGTCTCTATCTCGATAAGGAAAAATTATGGTTATCATTTTTTGATACTTTTTTTGATAATTCCCTTAAGCCTCTTCTTCAAATTGAAAAATCTTTTCTTAAAAACAATCACATTTTTCATGTTTAGATATGCTGCTTGAATTTGAAATTCATTTAAAAAAGCATCAATTCTTATCGTTTGATCCTCATAAACTTTATACGCTCGAGCATACCAACTATGAAAGGCAATTTTGTTCCCATTTAAATCAAGAATTATGTTTCCAGTCTGATCGTCGTTAACTGGGTTTATAGTATCGAGATAAAGAATTTTAAAATCATTTAGAATAGCCCAGAAATAAAAACAATAATATGGTTCTTTCAGACTTTGTATATCGTAATTATATTTTAAAAAAGAATAATCCTTATTAGTATAAATTTCAGGAATAAATTTTTGATATGTTTTAACTAACTGAAAATTATAATTTTCAGCCAATTTCTTAAAATTTAGTATGGAAAAAAAAGTATTTATTGCTTCAGGATTATGAAATCTATGTTTGATTAGCCCTCCATCTCTAACCCCGCATATCTGATAATCATTTTTGTCCATATGGTCAATTAAATCAAAAATAAGATTAGAATCGTAAAAAAACACATCTTCATCTGCCATTATGATCCATTCGTATTTTTTATTTTTAAGTTTTTGAAACATAAAATCAATACTGTTTAGACCATATAATCCAGTAGTACCATCAATAGCTATCTTATCGATGTTTTCTGGAAAAATTGTTGCCGTTTTTTTATACAATTCAAAATTTGCAACAGTAGTAAGAATAGCAATTTTTGTTTTATCAATCATATCAGGTAATTTTCAGCATCTTTAGAAGGTAATCCTTTGAAGATTAAGAAATACTTCATTATTTTTTTATTTAAAATAAATTTACCAAAAGCTTTACTTTTAATAATGTATAGCCATTTTGGACTAGATCCTATCGGCTTGAGTTTAAAATCAATTTCTTTGTCAACTTTTTCTAATTTAGAAACTTCATCATACATCCATTGCTCTACAACATTGCCCATATGATAAGCATAATTATCTTCTGAAGATAAACGCCAAAAGCCTTCTTTTACTACCGGTATATCTAAAATATTGCTTTCACTATCTCCTCCTAATTTATAATTAGAATATTTTGCTTCCAAGCTATTAAAAATTTCTCCTCTGTAAGTCCCTACAAAATGCCCTGCTCCAATCACAGCTTTTTTGTTGTTACTCGAAATTGTAAAATATTTTTCTAAATGATTTTTATTGTAAAATTCAGGATTTCCAATACTAACAGCAAAGTTTTTTAAAGCCGAAGGATTTTTAACGTTTGAAAAAGCCAGTTTTTTTGAAAAAAAATTATCCCAATAAATATTTGAAGTATAAGTTCTTAATGAGCGAGATGATGGCGTAGGACAAACTACTCCAGCTTTAGGAAAATTTTCAAAAATAGAATACGTGGCTTTTTGCCAGCCATTCAGGAATAAAACATCTGAATCTGCAATTGTAATTAACGGGAAATTATGCCCAACTATGCCTTTTAAAATCGCATTTAATTTTCCAATGTTTATTGTTTCTAAAACTTCATGAATCTTTTTCTCTAAATACAATTCCTGCAAGTAATTCTTCACCTCGTCACAACTTCCATTATTGACAACAGTTATAAAAGTTTTTTTATGAATGGTAAGAAATAATGACTCTAAGCATAGTTTAAGAATCACCAAACCATTTTTAAAATAATCATTTTGGTTAGGAATATAAACAGGAATAATAATTTGATGAGAATATGTCAAACTAGCCGTTTCCTGATCTTTGTTTGGATTAAAACCTAACCTCATTTCATAATAGTTTTATACATTTCAATCACTTTCTGTTTGTTGTTGGAATACTCCAATCTTTCGCTAGCTATTTTTTGATTTTTTAATGATGCCTCTTCCAGTAAATTTATATCTGAAATTGCTTTTAAAATATTCTCTTTGATTTCTTCGATCGATTCTGGACTTTGAATTAAAAGTCCGTTTTCATTATTACAAATTATTTCTTCTGTGACCCCGCCTGGATTTGATTGTATTGGAAAAGCTCCCATAACAATAGCTTCCAATAAAGTATTAGGCATTCCATCTGATATGTTATTCCCAATGTAAATTAAAGATTTTCCCATTAATTTAATTAACTCATCGTGAGGCAATTCATGCCTATCATAGGCCCTAAAGCCCAGTTGATAGGTCTTAATGTAATCTATAACACTATGGTGTGCTCCAAAAATGACAACCTCATAATCATTTATTTCAGATATTAACGAATGAAGTGCTTTAACAATATTTATACCTCGCCCAAAAATATGTTCATAACCTTTAACCAAAATGATTTTCCTAGCTTGAATTGGTAATCTAAAAGGCTCTAATTCTTTTATTTTGTATCCAGTACCGCCTGGTATTACACCTAAATATTTTCCTGAAAAGTTTAATTTACTTGCCAAATTGAAATCTCTTTTACAATCTGTATGCAAATAATCAACCCTTTTTAATACATTTTTTATTTTCGAATTATGATCATTAAAATTCATATAATAAAAAAGATCATTGCCCCAGCACGAATATAGCCATTTCAATTTTGGAAACTTTCTCATTATTTTCAAAATAGGATACGAGCAACTCTGCATTTCGAAGCTATGAACAATATCTGGTTGAATATCTTCAATTATTTTTTTTAAAGCATCATTTGTTGTTACTTCAAGAAGTGGAAGAATTTTTTCGTGCAAATTAGGAAGTTTTTTACTTAGAAAATACTCTCCTTTTATATATGCCTTTTTCCTTTTTTTCCAACCTGTAAATTGAGTAACGGAATCAAGCGTTTTTAATTTTCCTCTGTCCAAAACATCAAACCAATATAGATCAAAATTTGTGTCTTTGAGATTTTCTATCCACCTAATTACATGAATTGACGGCATTGAAACTAAAAGGATTTTCATTTATGGAAAACTTTATTAATTATTTTTTTCAGAAATAAAACACTTTGTGTTAAAGCAAAATGCGTAAAATCAAATATTTGAAAACTTCTTCCCTTGATTATCAAACCAAGATATTTTAATTCTATATTCCTTTTTTTAAAATCAAATGGTATCCATCTTTCTGGAAAATAGTCTGAATCGTCATTAATTTTGGCTATTTCTCCTCTGAAATTTTTTAAAGGTCTTATAATTTTGCTGTTTTCTTTTTCTCCAAGCCATGCACACCACCACGAAAATGTTGAATTGCTAATAATAAAATCTTCCCCTTGAGAGCTAACTGCTAATTGCTCGATAGCAGAAAGATTTTCTAGAAAAATTGCATTGTCTAAAAAACCAAAATGATACTTACAGTATTTAATATCATCACTGGTAAAAATTAAGTTTCTTTCTTTCCAATCTGGAAAATTTTCTTTTAATGCCAAAAAATAATATTGATAAGGCAGTTGATAGTAATCTGGATGATAAACAAAATCACCTCTTCTTACAGAAATAAAAATTGTTTTCTTTTTAAATAAATATTGGTGCTTCTCTAGAATTTTATTTAAAAAATCTCTTTTAAATTCAAATACTTGTTTTGTAAAAGCTCTCTCAAAATATTTTTCAGATTGTAATGCTCCGTTCACATCAAAATTTCCCGAATCTAAATTCCATTCGTGAAATGCATATGAGTTTTCAACTATCTGCTTAAACTGAAAATCATCCTCTTTATAAAATTGAAAATTATAATTAAAATTTTTCGCGTAAGGCCATTCTGGAAATACAACCTCATGTCCGTTTTTTTTGGCAATTCCAATAGTTGACGCAATTTGAAAAAGCTGATTTCCTAAATTCCCCTTTTTCCCTAAACTTTTAAATGTAATCAATCCGTATCTTTTATCAAGCAAAAATTAAAATTAGTTTTTTGTTTTTCATCTAATCTATTTAAAACTTTGCTTTAAAAAGCAATAAGCTTTCCAAAAGAAAAAATGAAAAATCTTTATTATCCACACCTCAAAAAAAATGAGCCAAAAATTATACTCTAAACTATATCTAGAAATTCTAAATAACAAAAAAAACTGCACTTTGTCATTTTGAAGTATAGCTTTTTTTAAATGACTTTTATTATAATCAACAGCATATTTATAAAACTTATTCAATTCTGTTGTTTTATTATTTTTAAGTAGGATTAAATGATTGTCTAATAAATCTGATACTTTTTTTACCTCCGCAAAATGTTCTTCTACTTCTACTTCTACAGATAAAGATTTTTGATGTTTTCTGTATAATATAAGAGCTTTATCACAAATAATGTATTTAGGATCGAAATAAAGCATTTTCATATTGAAATCCCAATCATCGCAATTAATTATACTTTCATCAAAAAGAACAGATCTTTTTCCCAAAAAGGACTTTCTCCATAAAGGCCCAGAAATATATAGAGCTACTTTAGCTGAAAAGTAATCAAAGATTAAATCATCAGAAACTATATTACTTTGTTTTATTTCAATATCTCTTTCAAAATCGTAAAGACTTAATTTACAAATTACCAAATCAATCGATTCTAAAAAAAATGATGACTTTATTTCCAAACAATTTGCTTTCATTATATCATCACTATCAAAGAATTGTATTAATTCTCCTTTGCTTTTCTCGTATCCATAATTTCTGCAGGAATTGGGACCTTTTAATTTTTCAGCTGGTCTTTTATAATATTGAAAACGATTATCTTTATCAATAAATTCTCTTAACAAATCTTCAGTATTATCAGTAGAACCATCATCTATAACTATACATTCCCAATTTCTATACGTTTGTGCTAATATACTATCTAACGTTTCTCTTATAAGGTATGCCCTATTATATGTTGGAATTATTATTGAAATAGTAGGATTATGCATAAAGAGATTTTTTGAAATATTTTTCCATTTTATAACTCCCCTTGTTAATTAAAATAAAGAAACATGCACTTAGAAAAAACTCAATTCCTATTTTTTTATTTATTAGGTAGAATTGAGAAGTAGCATTTTTTGTTATAAAAAAACAATTTTTAAAATGTTTTTGCTCCAACCCTCTATAAAATGAATGCACTATACTTGAATAATGTTGAATTATTAACTCTTTATCATTTAATTGAATGCTTCTTTTCAAATTCTCTATTGCAATTATCATTTTAGACTCCTCAAATAATTTTATATAATTATTGTTGGCAAAAGTCTTTGTGTTTTCATGCTGACGATACAAAAACAATGATTTATTTAAAATTATATATTTATTTGGGTTCAAATTGTAAAATAATCTCGAGAAAAATTCCGATTCTTGACCTCTTGCAATATTAACATTGAATAATTCTTTATTTTTTAAAAAACTTTTCCTAAAAAGAATAGATGGAGTAAGGATTTGGAGTCTCCATAAAATATAATCTTTAAATAAAAAAGATTTCATATCCAAATCGATATCTTTCAATGCTTTCAAATTTTGGTCAGTATAAGTTCCTGAGCAGATGACCAGATCAATCCCTTCTGAAAATAATTCAAGTTTTTTACTAATAAAAGTATTAATCATTATATCATCATCATCAAACCAATTAATAAACTCACCTTTACTTAATTCAAATCCATAATTCCTAGAAGCGTTACCTCCTGGTGATCTATCTAGGGGACGCTGATGCAATTGAAAACGACTATCTTTTTTAACATAATCATTAATTATCCCAACAGTATTATCAGTTGAGCCATCATCAACAATAATACATTCCCAATTTTGATAAGTTTGTGCTAATATGCTATCAAGTGTTTCTCCTATTAAATGTGCACGATTGAAAGTAGGGATTATTATGGAAACGAGTTCTTTACTCATAATTGATAAATTATTACTCATCTCTTAACTTTGTGATGAAGTAAGAAAAGAATATTCTTTGTACATACTCTCTCGCTGAAGTTTTTTAACAATTTTATAATTTTTTAAAGTCTTTGAAAAATAACTGAAATTGTATGTAAAATCTCTTTTGTTAAATAATAGAATTGATAATAAAATTTTCTTTAAAATAAACTTGAGCATTTTATTTACTGTCCATGAATTGTTAGGATTCAAAAGCTTTACATCATTGATATTATCAAAAGTTTTTAGAGTAAGCTTTCTCTCACTTACATTCCTATCATGTAAAGCAACTGATTTAGGTACAATGCCTACTTTTAGTTTTTTAAATTGACATCTATTAATATAATCATTATCTTCTGCATAGTGAAAAAAGTATGGATTGAACCCTCCTACATTTTGCAATGTTGTTTTAGACAGAAGCCAAATTGCCGCATTAACAAAACTAACATCATAAATATTTTTCAAATCTTTTTTTAAAAAAAGGTCTGAGTAAAAATCTTTACAATTATTAACAGTAACATACGTTTGAAATAATAAATCCATTCTGTTTCCTTGACCATTTAAATGTACAGGACTTAAGACACCATATTCTGGATTTGCTTTCATTTGTTCAACCAGAAGCCCTATTGTATTTTCTTTTAAATAGGCATCTTGATTCAATAAAACAAAATACTCACCTCCTTTTTCTAAAGCAATGTTTAGTCCAATATTATTTGCTGCCCCGAAACCTAAATTTTTATTTTGTTGTACTAAAAGAACACTTTTGAAATTTAATTTAATAAATTCAATGGTACCATCTGTGCTACAATTATCAATAACAATGACATTAGATGAAACGGCACTATTTAAAATACTATTTAAACAGTCTTCAATCCATCGCATTCCATTAAAAGTTACAACAATGACAAAAATTTTATTATTCATATTTTTATTTTAGTATTCTTTTCAGAAACTTAAATGGCAACAAAATTGCGTGTCCAACTTTATAGGTATTGCTGGATCTGATATCAGCTAATAATTCATATTTAATAAAATCTCCCCCATCAAAAAAAGAAATATTCTGTTCTTCAAAAACAAAATCAGATGCAATAACTATTAAAAACATTGGATTTATTGTTCGCCTATTTATCATAGTATAATTACCATAAAAATAGTTTGAATTTTCTACAGTAGTATCATCTTGAATAATTGAGCTTCCATTGTTATAAGTTTGAGATAACAATTGAAAATTATTGAAATAATTAGAAATTAAACTAGTAAATTCATTTTTATATAATTCTTTAACATGGAATTCATTTGCGATATCTCGAAGCTCAGAATAGTGTAATTTGTCAGGGGTAGATATTATTAATATACCTTCTGATTTTAAAACTCTTTTTATCTCTAACATCATTTTTTCATGTTCATCATGATGCTCAATTGTTTCAAAGCTAACTATTACATCTACACTGTTATCTGCTAAAGGAATATTACTTGTACTTCCTTCTAAAAATTTTATATTATTTGTCTTATATTTTAATTTAGCACGAGCAATAGATTCTTTGTCAATATCAACTCCATACACAAACGAAGCATGTTTACTCATTAAATTCGTACCATAACCTTCACCACTAGCTATGTCAAGCACAATTTTATCTTTTACATAAGTATTTGTAATTGCGTATCTATGCAAATGCTCTATGCCAACTCGGTTATATATAAAAGTTTCTAATCTTTCTCCTGTCCAGTTTTTCATAAATATTCTATTTCCAATTTAAAATTGGCCTCACAATTCCTGGAAAATTTCCATTATAATTCCCGCGAGCTGTATCGCCTCCAAATTCATCAATTACGTTAAATCCTACTATATCCATTTCATGAAATTCAACAACAAATGGATTATATCTCATGATTGCAAAACTACATGAGTAAGTACCTTCTGCTAATAGATTCCCTGGAATTATTATTTTTTTTGAGTAAATCCCTTTAGCTGGTGCTTGCTCGAGCGTTAAGGATTTTTTATCGTGAGAACTTAAAATATGAATATTTTCATTGTTAAATAAATTAAACCCATGTGTAAAAGTATTTCCTTCCTCTAAGATTTCGTATGTAAACTGTATTGTTATAAAGTTTGTTATTGAATGGTTTAATTCTAACTCATCATTCTCATTTAAGACTTTTGCATTTAATAAACGCAAAAAATTAGTTTTAGGACTCGATTCTATATTCCATTCTTTTTGGGCAAATTGCTTTTCATCATCAAAGTATTTATTGACAGCTTCTTCAACATTTCCTTCAAAAATTACTTTTCCATGTTCTAAAACAATTCCTTTTGTACAAAGACTTTTCACGGCTGCCATGTTGTGACTCACAAATAAAACAGTTCTCCCTTCTCCTTTAGAAATATCCTGCATTTTTCCAATAGCCTTCTTTTGAAATTCGGCATCACCGACTGCCAAAACCTCATCGACTACTAAAATTTCAGGTTCCAAAAAAGCAGCAACAGCAAATGCTAAACGAACTGTCATTCCAGAGCTATATCTTTTAACTGGAGTATCAATATAACGTTCGCAACCAGAAAATTCAATAATTTCATCAAGCTTTGACGTAATTTCCTTTTTGGTCATTCCTAAAATGGCACCATTAAGAAAAATATTTTCTCGGCCAGTCATTTCTCCATTAAAACCTGTACCAACTTCTAATAAAGACGCGATGCGTCCACGAGACTTAATACCACCCGTTGTAGGAGCTGTTACTTTTGAAAGAATTTTCAAAAGCGTAGATTTTCCTGCTCCATTCTTTCCTATAATGCCTAAAACTTCACCTCTCTCTACCTCAAAATTTATATCCTGTAAAGCCCAAACATAATCTGAAGTCCCTTTAGTAGAACGATCGTTAGTATCGCCAATTTTTAAATATGGATTTTCCTTTCCTCTAATCTTATGCCACCATCTATTTAAATCGTGACTTAAAGTACCTGTTCCAACTTGACCTAAACGGTATTGTTTAGAAATATTTTCAGCTTTTAATATGATGTCTTTCATTATACAGTATCTATAAAGCTTTTTTCTGTTCTATTAAAAATTAATAATCCAATAAAGAAAACCGCAATTGTAACTATCATTGTATATAACAAACCTAAAATTGAAATATTACCAATATTTAAAAGCATATATCGAGAAGTTTCTATTACATAAGCTAATGGATTGTACTGCACTATCCAACCAAATTTTGGCAGTTTTTCTTTTATTAATTCCATCGGATACATTACAGCAGAAATATACATTAATAACTGCACTCCAAACCCAACCAAATTATTTAAATCTCTATATTTTGTCACCATAGAGGAAATAGTCATTCCTAATCCCAGTCCCAAAATCCCCATAAATGCAATTAAGATTGGAAAAAACAAGATTGATAAATTTAAACTTAGATCTGCTCCTTGGAAATAAAAGAAAATGTAAAAGAAAATAAATATGCCAAATTGAATTCCAAATTTTATTAAATTCGAAATCACTATTGACAAAGGAGTAATAATTCTAGGAAAATATACTTTTCCGAATATACTGGCATTAGATTTAAAAGTATCTGAAGTTCCGTTCAGACAAGCGGTAAAATAATTCCAGACCATTATTCCTGCAAGGTTAAATAAGAATGGTGGAATAGATCCTGTCTTGATCCCTGCAACGTTATTAAAAATAATCGTAAAAGTAATAGAAGTAAATAAAGGCTGTATTAAATACCATAGAGGACCTAAAACAGTTTGCTTATAAACTGTAATAATATCTCTCTTAACAAAAAGCATTAATAAATCTCTATACTGCCAAATTTCTTTAAAGTTAAGCGAGAAAAATTTATTCTTGGGTGTTATCTCAAACAACCAGTCATTTGTATTTTTAGAATCCATTTAAGAGGGGCTAGAAATCTTAATTTAAAAATTTAACAAGATTTTTAACATTTTAGAATTTGTTTAAAAATGTCAAAAGGCGTTTAAAAAAACACCTCTTGATTATATTTGATTTTATATTTTTGATCTTATTTATCTAAAACTTCAAAAGCTGAATTCATGCTTTTAAATTCTGGAACGATTTTTTTCATCTTAGCAACAATATCATCGTTTTCATAAAAATCTGCAATTCCAATTAATTCATTAACTTCATTATGAAGGTTTTCATACTCATCTTGAATTTCTTGTGCAATCATAATTTTATTATGGTATGTTGGAAGCGTCTTAGAAGTATCATTTAATAATTCTTCATAAAGTTTTTCTCCAGGTCTTAATCCAACGATTTTAATTTTAATCTCCTTGTCTGGTATGAACCCAGCTAACTTAATCATTTTTCTTGCTAAATCAATAATTCTAACTGGTTTACCCATATCAAAAATATAAATTTCGCCTCCATTCCCCATTGCTCCAGCCTCTAATACAAGCTGACAAGCCTCTGGAATTGTCATAAAGTAACGTATAATATCTTGGTGTGTAATTGTTACTGGACCTCCTTCTGCAATTTGTTTAGTAAACAATGGTACAACAGAACCGTTCGAACCCAAAACATTTCCGAAACGAGTTGTAATAAATTTTGTACCGCCTTCTACATTTTCCCTTTGATTTTTTAAGAATAAAGATTGTACATATTTCTCTGCAATACGTTTACTCGCCCCCATTACATTACTTGGGTTTACGGCCTTATCTGTAGAAACCATTACAAATTTCTTTACATGATATTTGCAAGCTAAATCGGCAAGGTTCTTTGTTCCTTTTATATTAGTTTGAATTGCCTGAGAAGGATTCTCTTCCATTAAAGGTACGTGCTTGTATGCAGCCGCATGAAAAACAACGTGAGGATTATAATTTTTGAAGACTTTCTCAAGCGCTTTCTTACTTCTTACATCGGCAATTACGGCTACAATTTTAGTGCTGAAACTCATGGTTTGAGTTTCCAAACATAAATTATGCAATGGTGTCTCAGCATGATCTAAAACAATAACATTTTTCGGATTAAAATTCAAAACCTGTCTTACAATCTCACTACCAATTGAACCTGCAGCACCTGTAATTAGAATTGTTTTGTCTTTTAATTGTTTTGAAATCGATTTACTATCAAGGACTATAGGTTTTCTTTCTAATAAGTCTTCAATTTGTATATTTTTTACTTTTTGAGAAATTTCTTTTTGATTTTCCCAATCAGAAATCAATGGAACTGTATATACTCTGTAGTTAAATTCTAAGCATTGATCAACAATAATAAGTTGTTCATCTTTTGTCAAACTTTTATCGGCAATAATTACACCTTCTGCTGCAACAGAACGCATTAAAGCAGGAAGCTTCTTTCTTAAAATCAAAATAGGAAGGTCCAACATACGCTTAGAAGCATTCTGGTTGTTTTTATCAACAAAACCAACAATTTTAAATCGTGATGGCGTTTCAAATTTTAAAGCGTTCGCTACCGAAATTGCATTTGCATCTGTACCATAGATAACAGTTCGTACAAGCTTGGTTGTCGCTTTTTCAGAAAAGTACATCTCAAAGGTTTGTTTTACAATAACACGATATAAAAATAGTCCACAAAAAGATAAAACTAAATTGATAAAAAGGGCAGTATTCAAAAAAGCTTTATGTCCTGTATATAGTTCAAATATTAAATTTATAAAAAGAAAGAAAACCAAAACCGACATTTGAGAAAAAAGCAGTTTTATGGCATCAATATATGATGAATGTCTGATAATTCCTGAATAGGTCCTAAAAAGCCAAAAGAAAAATATATTGACCGTTAGTAATCCTGCTACAAAATAAAAATCATGCGACGTTATAATATACCCTATTGCGGTTCCATCAAAGAGCAAATAGGTAAAAGAAAATGAAAAGAACAAAACCATTACGTCAATTCCAACAATAATCCACCTCGGCAAATAACTCAAATTATTGATATTTGCCCTAAGATTTCTTGGGGAAAAGGTTTTATACAGCAAAGAGGTTATGTTATTTGGTTTTTCTGTATTCAATTTAGCATTTTTTAAGTCAGTAAAATTTGAACTTTATACAAAAATACAAATTAAAGGTTTTAAATAATTACTTCGCGATGCAAATTAAATTTTAACACCTTTTTTCTTTTGCTTTAAAAAGTCTAAAAGATAACTTCCGTAACCTGATTTAAGTAATGGCTGGGCCAATTCTTCAAGCTGAATATCATTAATAAATCCTTGTCTCCATGCTATTTCTTCAATACAACCTACTTTTAAACCCTGTCTCTCTTCAAGAACTTGTACAAATTGCCCTGCTTGCATCAAACTATTAAAGGTTCCTGTATCCAGCCAAGCCGTTCCTCTACTTAAAATCCCGACTTTTAATTTTCCTTTTTCAAGATACACTTTATTTACGTCTGTAATTTCATATTCGCCTCGAGCGCTAGGTTTAATATTTTTGGCAATCTCTACCACAGAATTATCATAGAAATATAAACCTGGTACAGCATAATTAGATTTTGGCTCCAGAGGTTTTTCTTCAATCGAGATGGCATTTTTGTTTTGATCAAATTCAACCACTCCATATCTTTCTGGATCGGAAACATGATAAGCAAAAACTACACCTCCATCTGGATCCGAATTATCTTTTAAGAGTTGTTGCATATTGGTACCAAAGAAAATATTATCTCCAAGCACTAAAGCAACTTTATCTTTACCAATAAACTCCTCACCAATAACGAAAGCTTGCGCCAAACCATTTGGATTTGGTTGCTCTGCATAACTGAATTTACAGCCAATTGTGCTTCCATCACCTAAAAGCTTCTTAAAATGAGGTAAATCATGTGGAGTAGATATAATTAAAATTTCATTGATTCCAGCCATCATCAAAGTTGAAAGCGGATAATAAATCATTGGCTTATCGTAAACAGGCATTAATTGCTTGCTAACTGCTAATGTTAATGGATGCAATCTTGTGCCAGAACCTCCAGCTAATATAATTCCTTTCATAATCTTAATTTTAGATTTCCAGTTTCAAAAATTCTATTCTTAGATTTTTAAACAAACATCTTCTTTAAGCTTTTCTTATAATCTGGAATATTCAAATTATAAATTGCTTTTATCTTTTCCTTATTTAATAATGAATAACTTGGCCTTTTTGCTGGAGTTGGATAAGATGAAGATGAAATCCCTCCAACTTTACAATTATGACCTCCAAGTTCTTTAATACTTTCTGCAAATTCATACCAACTAATTTCACCTTCATTCGAATAATTATAAATTCCAGAAATCCATTTCGGAAATTCGATGATATCAATCATAGCTTGAGCCAAATCAGCCGCATAAGTTGGCGAACCTATCTGATCATTTACCACATTAATTTCATCTCTTTCCTGCATTAGTCGCTGCATGGTTTTTACAAAATTATTTCCAAACTTGCTATAAACCCAAGAAGTTCTAATTATAACAGATTCTGGATTTTCTTTCAAACAAGCAATTTCACCAGCCAATTTACTTTCTCCATAAACATTTATAGGATTAGTTTCAGCTTCTTCATTTAAAGCTATAGACGAAGCGCCATCAAAAACATAATCTGTCGAAATATGAATTAATTTAGCGTTATTTTCTTTAGCATATTTTGCTATTAACTCTACTGCCAAATGATTTACTTTAAAAGCCAAATCTTTTTCTGATTCTGCTTTGTCAACAGCAGTATAAGCTCCACAATTAAATATAACATCAGGGTGAATTACTTTTAATTGAGATTGAAGTATTTCTAAATTATCTAATGTAATTTGAGTTCTATCTGCAAATACCCATTCATATTGAGTATATAAAGGCGCTAAAACTGAAAGTTCAGATCCTAATTGTCCTGTTGCGCCAGTTACTAGAATTTTCTTCATTAAAATAAACTATTACAGTTTTCAATAAATGGTAAAATTTGATCTTTTTCCGAAACAATAGCCTCCTCAAGATTCATTCCCCAATCAATATTCAAAGATGGATCATCATATTTGATTCCTCCTTCAGAAGCTTTATTATAAAATTGATCACATTTATACATAACCGAAGCCGTTTCACTAATAACTGAAAATCCGTGAGCAAATCCTTGCGGTACTAATAATTGTTTTTTATTATCTGCTGATAATAAAATACTAAATGATTTCCCATATGTAGGAGAATCTTTTCTTAAATCTACTGCAACATCAATAATTTCTCCTTCTAAAACACGAACAAGTTTTGTCTGTGCAAAAGGAGGATTTTGGTAATGCAATCCTCTTAAAGTTCCCTTTTTTGAGAATGATTGATTATCTTGAACAAATTCAATATTAATTCCTAAATCTTCAAATTTAGTTTTACTATAAGATTCAAAAAAATAACCTCTTTCGTCTCCAAATACTGTTGGTTCTACAACTACTAAGTCTTTTATAAATGTTTCCTCAATTTTCATTTTAAAATTTTATATTCATTTAAAGAAATTAATGATAACTTCTTTTATTCTACTTTTATCGGTATTAGTTAAATTTGATCCTGACGGCAAACATAATCCTTTTTTAAATAACTCTTCAGAAATCTTATTACCATAATATGGACATTCTTTAAAAATTGGTTGCAGATGCATCGGTTTCCATAATGGCCTACTCTCAATATTAGCTTTTTCAAAAGTGAGTCTTAAACTCTCTTTTATTTCTTCTGTCTCTAGTAGTATTGCATTAAGCCAATAATTAGAAAAGAAAACATTGTTTATGTTTTCAAAAAGTTTTGCATTTTCAACTTCTTGAAATATCTTTTTATAAAATAAATGATTTGCTTGTCTTAAATTAATATTGCTTTCTAAGGTTTTAATTTGTCCAAGACCAACTCCTGCACAAATATTACTCATTCTATAATTATAACCTATTTCGCTATGTTGATAATGTACAGCTATATCTTTTGATTGGGTAGCGTAAAAGATAGCTTTCTTTTTTATTTCATCTGAATTCGTAATTAATGCTCCTCCACTAGAAGTAGTTATAATTTTATTTCCATTAAAGGACAAAATACCAAAAAAACCAAAGCTTCCACATTTTTTACCTTTATAAGTACTTCCAAGAGCTTCTGCACTATCTTCAATAATTGGTATTCCATATTTATCAGCAATTAAATGTACATCATCTACTTTATAAGGCATGCCATATAAATGAACTGCTATAATTGCTTTTGGTTTTTTTCCTTTTTTTATTCGATCTTTTATTGCTATTTCAAGATTTTCGGGACAAATATTCCATGTGTCAATTTCACTATCTACAAATATTGGACATGCATTCTGATATAAAATTGGATTTGCTGAAGCCGAAAAAGTCATGCTTTGACAAATAACCTCATCACCAGCTTTTACATCTAACAAAATTAATGCTAAATGTATAGCAGATGTACCAGAATTTGACGCGACAACAAAATTTTCATTTTCAAAATACCTCTGAAGTTCATTTTCAAATTCATCTACATTTGGCCCTCCTGAAGTAATCCAATTTGACTTGAGAGCTTTCTGAATATATTCTTCCTCAAACCCGCTTTCTTGAGACAACGATAAATAAATTCTTTCGTCTTTCATTATTTGAAAAGCCAATAATCTAATGGATAACGAATATCATCATCGCTTACATTTGCTAATGGCAATGTAGAAAAGGATATTAGTTTTGAATTTTCTTCCAGAGATTCTATTGCATTTGCATAGCCCGCCGGTATATGAACAATTTTGCTTTCAGATTCAGAAACAAAAACAGTCTCAATAATTAAATCTTTCGAAGGATTCTCCCAATTATCAATTTTTATAAAATGAATATTAAAAGAACCTGAAAGACAATAAAAATTTTTAGTATCTAATTTATGCCCCTGCCAAGCTCGAACTGGATTTTCCTTCGAATTACTTATAATATAAAACCTTTCAACACCAATAAAACTAAAATCGTTCACATACGATATACTTCCTCGATGATCAGAAAATTTTCCTCCCTTAATTATTTTAGGCTCCATGATTCAATCGTAAATTACTTTTATTTAACAAATAAAATTTTGAAGAGTAAAGTAACAATAAGGGTAAAATTACAATTAAGAATACAAGTGAATCTTGAACTTTTTGATAAAGAAAAATCACTACTAAAGAAATTCCTGTCTGAGCTAAAGCGTAAAGAAGAGATACTAATCTATGCTGTATTTTATATTCATTGCTTAATATTTGGTACAAGTGCAATCTATGTGCCTCAAAAATATTCTGCTTTAGATAAAGTCTATGTAGAATTGTACAAACCGCATCAACTCCATATACTGCTAAGAACAATAGCCAAATGAGCGATTCAGTTACAAGAATTAGTTTTACAACCAAATAAATTATCCAAAAAGCTATGGCAATACTTCCTACATCACCTGCAAAACATTTTGCTCTTTTCCTATAATTAAAAAAGAGAAATACTAAACTCGCAAGCATTGCATATTTTATAAACATTGCATCAGTAAAAAGCTGAATTTTTGTATTGACATACAATAATGATCCCATTACAACTAAAGTATATAGTCCTGTAATACCATTAATTCCGTCCATGAAATTATAAGCATTTATTAGTCCGATGGCCAAAATATAAGACACTGCAACTCCCCAAACAGGCATTAAATGGAATAAATTTAAATCATAAAAAACCAAAGTGATCGAAAGAAAATGAATCCCAATTCTAATTTTATTTGATAAACTCTGAATATCGTCCCAAAAACTAACCAAACTTACCAGAGTAATCCCTGTAAAGAAAAAATAATTGTTTTGAACATTCTGTACAAAGTAAAGCAGCGCAGAAAACCAAAAAATGATTCCACCTCCTCGTAAAGTTATTTCAGTGTGTGAACTCCTTTGATTGGGTTTATCAATTATATTAAAATGATTTGCCACTTTAAAATAAAGTAACATGATAATCATTAAAATAATTCCTATGATTGTGTATTGCATTTTTAATTAATTCCTTTTATCCAAATATTTGGTTCACTACTCATAAACAAACAAGCTAGCCATCCTTTTAATGACATTCGCTCGTATAAATCCTTATCAACATCAATGTAATCAGAATCAAAGAATTTTTTATTTAATTCTATGTTTTCTCTATCTATTATTAAAATATTGTTAGGATTGTAAAATGCATACTTTTGAACTTCTTTATTTGTTGTAATCATTTTTCGCTTCGCTCCAATAGTTTCAAAAGTGCGCATTGTAAGACCTTTTTGCCCAGGATGATTGATATCTAAAACAACTTTAGAGTTTTGATAGATTTGAAATAAATCCTCTGTTTGCAGACTTTCGAAACTCAATTTTTTATAATCGAATTCTTTAAATGTTTTGTCGAACATCTTTTTATAAAAATAAACCAATCTACCTTGCATGTAATAATAACAAAATGACTTTAGGTTATTCTTCTCACACCAACTAACAATGTTATTACTTATTTGATATCTGTCAGAATGAGCTGTTCCTAAAAACAGCAAATCATTTTTGATTTCAGCATCTAAAATTGAATCAATATCTTTATAAAAATCTAAATAAAAAAGTGGCCTAAATTCTAAACTGTATTTAACAGCATCATCAGAATCAAAAGAAAACTTCTTATGAAAATATTTTAAAATATTTAAAGCATTCTTATTATTTTGAAAAGAATCCCATGTATAAAAAATGCACTGACATTTTGGTTGCATTTTTTGAAATTCTTTTAAAAAAAACTCTGGAATTACTTCTCCTTTATTAACAAATAAAAAATCATACGTTTTCCCACTAATGTCACCTAATATCTTATTATAATATTTATTTATTTTTACTTGAAGCAAGCTTCTCTTAATTCTAATAACTCCTTTGGTAAAATTATTGTTTGAAGGTCGTTCATCATAATAATCAACATTTGCTCCTAATTCATTTAACTTTTTAGAAATCTGTTTTTGGAGATTAAAAGTTTGAACAGAAAAAAACAATACATTTTTATTTTTAAGAACTTCTTCAATTATCATTTTAAAAGGCCTTTCTTTTTCATTTCTTCAAGTGATTTACTTAATTTATCCTCTTGAATTTCTTGCTCTAATACCCAAGAAGAGAATTTTTTAATTCCTTCATTGAAATAAACCGTAGGTTCAAATCCTAAACGGTCCTTAATTTTAGTCAAATCAGCAAAATTATGACGGATGTCTCCCAATCTAAATCTTCCAGTTACAGTTACAGGAACATTAATATTGTATGCCGCAATTAATGAGTTTGCTACTTCAAGAACATCAGTCGCAACACCTGTTCCTACGTTAAAAACATGTCCATTTGCTTCCTCTTTTTCTATTCCAAGAATAGTAGCTGCCACCACATCATCTATAAACACAAAATCTCTTGTCTCTTTTCCATCCTCAAAAATCTGAATGGGATTATTATTCCTAATTTGTGTAGAAAATATTGATAAAATTCCAGTATATGGATTAGATAATGATTGACCAGGACCATAAACGTTTTGATATCTAAAGCCAACTGGCGCAATACCTATTGTTGGACAAACAGTCATAATCATTTGCTCTTGATTTTGTTTGGTAATTCCATAAACCGAAGAGGGATGAATCTTCGATTCTTCATCGGTTGCAAGGAGCTCTAGAACTTGATTATCATTATAAGTTAATTCAAAATTCCCCGCAAGCATATCACTTTCTTTTCTATGAGAAGGATAAACAATTCCTTGTTCTGGATGCCTATATTTTCCTTCGCCATAAATAGATCGCGAAGAAGCTATTACAATTTTTTCAACAGAATTTTCGCTATTTGCTAATATATCAAGCATTATTGCCGTTCCTTGAATATTAACTTCTGTATACTTTTCTATACAATACATCGATTGTCCTGTTCCCGTCTCTGCGGCAAAATGAACTACAATATTCTGATTTTGAAGTGCTCTCTCCCAATCACTTCTGGATGTAACCGTTCCCTTAATAAATTTAACCTTATCCTTTATACTTTTATATAATGGTGATGTTAATTCTGGATTATTACCATGAATTTGTTTTGAAAGATTATCCAAAACTGTAATTGTGTATCCTTTTTCTATTAATTTAAGAGCAAGGTTTGTTCCAATAAATCCAGCTCCTCCAGTTATTAATATATTTTTCATTGTTATATTTTTTCCCATTTATTAATTTCAAAATTAAATCTCTTAATTGGTTTTGCGGGTGAGCCTACCGCAATTACATAATCTGGCAAACTTTTTGAAACTACCGAATTTGCTCCAACAATTGTGCCCTTACCAATTGTTGTTCCTGGCAAAACTGAAACAAATTCGCCAAGCCACACATTGTCTTCTATACGTACAGGTTTAGAAAACAACGGCCTTTCTACTGGCATCAAATTAGGACTACTATCGCTACTGTCTCCTGAATAACTTCCATGCGAACAATCTGAAATATAAATTTTACTTGCCATAAGAACATTATTACCTATAGTAACATTTTCCATAGCAGTAATATGCACGTAATCATTTATTTGAACATTATCGCCAATAATTAAAACTTTACCACAGTGTTTAGGATATGCTTCAATTCGACAGTTGAAACCTGTTGTAAAATTTTTTCCAAAATGTATAGCAGATCTATTTCTAACATCAAAAGGTAACCTAATTAATCTAGCTTGGCTAAAAAAAACTTTCGTATATAAGTAAGATATTATAAGTTTTACTACGCCTATTAAACCATATTTTTTTATCATGATCTACTTTCCCCTTAACTTAACGATTAATATTCTTCTTATAAATTTCAAAATGGAAAAACATACAAGAAATAAATATTCAATTTTATTAATGATTTTAAAATTTAAGGCATCTTTTATATTTTTCAGTTCTCCTTTTTCCATTTCTTTTAGATTTCCAGAAAGTCCAGAATCACCATAATGTGATTTCCCACTACCTGTCATGACTAAACTTTCATTTAATAGATAACAATTATACTCCTTGGCAATTCTTATAAAATAATTACCCTCTTCTGCATATCTTTGTTTTTCATCAAAATAGCCAATTTTGGAAACTATATCAGTTCTAAAAATAACGGTTGGAGGTGAAAAAAAATTTTTAACCAGTAAAACCTTAGGAGATATCCTGGTCAAATGTTTTAGATTCTTCCATAAAATTTTGCTAAAATGTTCTCCATTTCTGTTTGTCGCTAGAAAATCAATATTAGGATTTGTCTCAAGGATATTAATTTGTCTTTCTAATTTATTTGGTAACCACTCATCATCACTATCTAATAAGGCTATCCAATTTCCTTTTGCCTCTTTGATACCTCTATTTCTAGCTGTTGAAACCCCTCCATTATTTTTTTTAAATAACTTAATTTTTAAATCAGAATGTGCTTTTATATAGTCTTCAACTATAATTGAGGAATTATCTGCACTTCCATCATCAATTACTATTATTTCGAAAGGAAGCACTGTTTGATTTTTTATCGAATCTAATGTTTTTAAAATTGTACGACTAGAATTGTACATTGGTATAACCACAGAAATCTTCATTATTTTTTGTCAGTAATCATTAATAAATCATTATTCATTGCATCATTTATAGCATTTTCTTTAAATAAAACAACAGAAAAAACAAAAAACATAAAAAAAGGAGAGAGTAATAAAGGCTCCGATGAAAGACTTATTACCATTATTACAAAAAATAAACCTCTTTGTTCTTCGAAAAAACTTTGTTTGTATAACATGTAAAGAGTTAGAAAAGCTATTACCAAACCCATAGTATAAAAAAGTTGCATTATTGAATTTGAATTTCCTCGTTCTTCAATCACTTCAAAAATCTCACTTATCTCTGCTGGTATAAATTTATTACGTTCTTTAAAAAAAGCTTCTTTATTTAATCCAACCCCTACCATAGGATTTGAAATCGCAACCATAAACCCTGAATAGAGATCGAAAGAACGCATCCCATAGGACGAAACAGCTTCATCTTCGGCAGAGTTTTTTTTATCAGAAAAAGACAAAAATAAAATTAAAACTACAAAAACGACTCCAAATGATAAAAATATTTTTTTCAAAAAACCTAACTTATTTTTTTTTAAAAAGACTGCCAACTGTATTAATAAAATAAAGAACCCAGTTGTAGAAAAAGTAGTCAAAACGCATAAAACTGCTAACCATACATTTTTTTTATTTTTATAAACAAAAAGAGACAAAAAAAGAAAAATGTTTGCATATACGGCTAAAATTCCTGGCTCCCAAAAAATACCTTGATTTCTATAAAAAATTATTGGACCAATCGCTTGATCCCAATAGTAATAAAAAACATAACCTATTGTTATTGTTTTAAATCCATCTCCTATTTGAGTGCTTGTTCCTAATCTAAAAATAGAAAGTACAAATCCTATTAATGAAAGAATCAATATAAACTTTAAAACTCTGTATAAATAATATTTAAAATCAACATTTTTTGATACAAAGTAAAAAATAACCAAGAAAGTTAATAATCCAAGCGAAATAACCGTCCCATAGTTCCCAAAACTAGTACTTGCAGAGAATATAAAGTTAATGAGAAGCACTATTACAAAAGCAGAAAAACCAATTAAAGTTAATTCTATTTTTTTTTTATTATAAACTTTTATTCTCACAATACTACACAATACAATTGATAGAAAACAAATATATGTTGGTATAATAAAACCAACATGTAGCATTGATCCACTCATTAATATTAGGAATAAAACAAGGATAGTATTTATTAATGATTGTACATTAAGCATAAAAAAATGATCTTTAAAAATCTTTACTCTATTTGATAAAATTTAGGCAAAAATTTTTAGGCTTTAAATATAAAACATGTGATTTCAAATGTTTATTAAAAAAATTTCACTTATTCTTTTTGATTATCAGTTTCAAAGATTTTACAGATCCAATTTTTCAAAGAAAGGTTACTATCTATAGAAAATAAATCTGAATTCAAAAAAGGGAGAATTGTATCCACTAGTTCAGATTCATAGATATAAACTTGTTGAGAATTATAAAAATTTTCGAGAGCTATATTTTTATTTGAAGTTATTAGCTTTTTACCTGCGCCAATAGTCTCAATGACTCGCATTGACAAACCTGATTGAGTTAAACTACTTGTGTCGACAATAGCTTTTGATTTAGATAATAAATCAAGATAATCAGCTCTACATAATGGATTAAAATTTATTAATTTAAAATCAATTTTATTCCCTTTTAATAGTTCTTTAATATAAACCGAAAACGGAACATATAAAAATGTTTTTAATACAAGATCATTTTTATTAGCAAAATCAATAACCTTTAACATCATATCGTATCTCTCTCTTATAAAATAACCAAAATATAAAACATCATATTTATTATCGACTAATGTGTTTTTTATATTCTCTATATCATTAGTGTAAAAAAGAGGTAAATAGATTAAATTATTATTTAATGCATCTTGTCTGTCAAAAGAAAGTACTTTGTTAAAGCTTGAAATTAAATGTAAAAATTTATTATTATTATCTGAATCCCATTGGTACATTATGGTTTGGGCTCTAGCATTTCTTTTTTTAAATGTTTCCAAAAAAAATTTTGTCATTTTATATCCTCTTATTACAAATAAGAAATCGAAGGATATTTCTTTTGAACTTTCTAGTATACTATCATAGTGCTTCTCCTGTAATTTATCTAATTTTTTATTAAATAAATTATTGACAACAGTAAATTTTATAGAATAATCTCTTTCTGGAAAAAAAAAGACTTTTGCTCCTAAATTCTCTAAATGCTTTTGTATAATACTATGATAATCATAAAATACAGGCCCAATAAATAATATTTTTTTATCTCTTAAATCTAAATTCATCACAAATTACTTAAATAATCCTTTGTTTTTCATTTCTGAAATCGAAACATCATATTTACTTTCTATAAGATCCTGAGTCAACACCCATTCTGTAAATTTTTTGATTCCTTTTTCAAAATTATAAATTGGACTAAAGCCAAGTATTTTTTTTATTTTAGTCAAATCTGCAAAGTTATGACGTATATCTCCTAAGCGATAATTACCAGATATAATTACCTCTGTATTAATTTTATAATTCTTAATTAATTCATTTGCAACAGTAATTACATCTATAGCTTCTCCTGTACCAACATTAAAAACGTGTCCATTTGCTTCTTCTTTTTCAATTCCAAGAATTGTTGCATCTACAACATCATCTATAAAAACAAAATCTCTTGATTCTTTTCCATCTTCAAAAATGTTAATTTCTTTTCCATTCCTTATCAGAGTTGAAAAAATTGATAAGATTCCTGTATAAGGATTAGATAACGATTGTCCTGGTCCATAAACATTTTGATATCTAAAAGCAACTGGAGAAATACCAATAGTAGGGCAAACAGTCATAATCATTTGCTCTTGATTTTGTTTTGTAATACCATAAACAGAAGAAGGATGAATTTTTGAATCTTCGTCTGTAGC
Organism: Flavobacterium tagetis; assembly: GCF_016735615.1. GTDB lineage: Bacteria > Bacteroidota > Bacteroidia > Flavobacteriales > Flavobacteriaceae > Flavobacterium > Flavobacterium tagetis. The sequence continues at coordinate 128,845 of NZ_JAERSF010000004.1, read as the reverse complement.
AACTAACTCCAATGGGCTTGATAAGCCATCGATCTTAACTTCAAAATCTTTAATAGCCATGAATTCATCCGTCCTGTGTTTAGGGTAAACTACATTATTCAATTCGCTAGACCAATACTTACCTTCACCATAAATAGAACGAGAGGATGCAATTACCACCTTTTTTACACTATGTGAAGTATTAGCTAACAAATCAAGCATTATGGCAGTACCTCCAATATTTACACTAGTATACTTTTCGATTTCATACATCGATTGACCCGTACCTGTTTCTGCTGCTAAATGAACTATAACATCTTGACTTTTAATAGACCGGATCCAATCCTCTTTTGAAGTTACACATCCTTTAATAAATTCGACTTGATTCTTAATTCTTGAAAATAAAAATGAATTATTATAAGCATCCTCGCCATGAATTTGTGGTGACAAATTATCTAAAACCGTGACATTATATCCTTTTTCAACCAATACCAAAGCTAAATTTGATCCGATAAAACCCGCCCCGCCCGTAATCAATATATTCTTCATTTTTCTAATCTATGATATTATAAAATCTCCCATTTTATTGGTTTTCCTCCATTCATTTGTATCAAAACAAAATCTTTTAATTACGTAAGATGGTGATCCAACTACCACACAATAATCTGGAATATCTTTTGTTACAACTGAATTTGCTCCAATTACACAATTTTTTCCAATCTTTACTCCTATAATACAAACATTCTCTCCAATCCAAGTACCATCACCAATAACAACTGTTCCTATTTGCCTTATGTGTTGATGAATTATTGGAACATTTATATCCTCATACTCATGAAGGTTATCTGAAATATAAACTTTGTCGGCCGTCAAAACGTTCTCTCCAATAATGATAGATTTAGTTGCATAAATATGGTTAAAATTTCCAATACTAGATCCATTTCCTATTACCAACTCACATTTTTCTTCATTTGTATGCGGTACAGCGGCCAACCAGGTTTTATAAGCTACACTAACTCCTTTTCCAATGCTGATATTCTTCATTCCATTTATATTAAGAGGAAATAAAATATTGGATTTTTCTCCAAAAGATTTAAAAAATCTTTTGTAAAATATTCGAAAAAGATTAGATTGTAATTTATTTATAACTCTAAAGTACATATTATAATACACTAATCATTAAATAACAATCTATTGATGTACTTATCAAATTTCATTCTTTCTAGAACATCTGATTTTTTAGGATTATAATTTTCAACATGCAAAGGCAAATAAGAATATTGAATTTGCAATAACAATCTATTACCCTTAACTGGTAATTGCCCTTTGTGTATACCATACGTATCTTCAATAAAACAACTGCCCTTAGGCTCTGTTAGTACAAGTATATTTTGATTATCAAATGTATTTACTACTTCCTCATCGCTAAATCTTCTAAGTTCCAATAATTTATTTATACGATGAGATTTCTTCACATATATATGTGGCCCACTATTATCGTCCACATCTGTTAAATAAAAGAACATTTTAACAAATTTATAGTCATCTAAGTCCCTATGATAAAATTGTGCATCTTTTGCAGATTCCCTATCTCCAAATGACCACCAACAATTAACATTTGAAATTGTAGGTTTAACACCAAGATAATTTGAAACCACATTCAATACCCTTGAATCATTTGCAATTGCAAAAATTTCATCAATTTCTATTAAGTCTTCTCTTTTATAGTGAGCTAATTGTACATTAATTCCTGGACTACTAAGATTAACAGGAGTAGGATTCACTTGACTTGTATCATAACATTCTAGCCCTTCCAATTTTTTCTTAATAGAGTTAATTTCAATATCTGATAGAACAACACCTAAATTAGCAAATCCATCTTCATTTAAATCGTTTAACAATTTTTGCTCACTATATTCAATTGAAAGCGGGGTATTTCCAGTAGATATAGTAATCTTAGGTAAAAATACCTTAAAAAAAGCACATAAAACATCACGTAGTTGAACATTGTGTACATTTCGATGAACCCGAAAAGACACTTTTTTTAAAAACTTAATTAGCATAATCTAATGATTTATTTAATTTAATGAAAAAATAGGTATTATATATAAAAAATAAAGCTGCACTAATACTCTCTATTATAAAAAACCAAATTAATTGTGGTTTCGAGAAGTAGAGATACAGCGACAAAATTGAACAATAACTAATAACAGAAATTAGCCCCCCTATTAATATATTATTAAACTTTTTCATAGCGTTGAATAAAAATATTGCTGGTCCACTTAAATGAATAAAAAGTACTGAAGGCAATGCCGCATATATAAGAGTGATAGATTCCATATGTTTTGGCAAGAAAATTTTAATCAAACTATTGGCCAATAAAAAAGTTGCTATCATTATTAAAAGATAGTAAATAATTAATATAGCGAAATAATTTTTCAAAGTTTTAAGTAAATTCTCTTTTTTATTCAACTCAAAATTTTCAATAATTTTAGGAAAAAACAGACTACTAATAGCCCCTGGAAAAACACTTACCAAAACAACAAACAAAGCAGGTAAGAAAGTTTTACCTAAAATAACTGTACCTAAACTAAATGTTATTAGCCATCTTCCAAATTGAGAGTTTAATAATGCCAAGGCAGAGGTTAAGTAAGGAATAAATCCTAGCCAAATGATCTTTTTAATATATTTCTTAAAACTTTTAAAATTTATAGTTGGTATCATACTTGGTAAAAACCAATAAGCAACTATTATAATAATTAAAGGTTGTAAAAACAATGCTATTAAAACCGCTGTTAACCCAAACCAATAAGCACATAAAGTAACTAAAAAAGAAATTATTGCTGATACAGCTTGAGCTTTATTTACAATCTTAATATTTTTAGTTCCAAGTAATTTACATATAACCCAATTAGAATATAACGATAATATGCCAATTAAAATGAATAACTGACAAAATAAAAAACTTACACCTATATCAAAAAAATAACATACAAAACATCCTAAAGTGCAAAGTAAAGCAGTAAGGAAAAGAAAAAAAAACAGAACCGTAGCATTTATCTTTTTTAAAACACTTTCTCTTTTGTAGGCAAACAATCTATACCCACCTGTTACTACTCCTATTTGCATTAAACTTATTGTTGAAGTAAATGTTTGAGCCAAAGCAACTATTCCTAACTTATCAAAATCAAAAAAATTTAATAATATAAAAGATTTTAGAAATCCAATTGCACTTATTAAAAATGTTATGTAAATGTATTTAAACTGTGGGTTTACAATTAATTCTCTAATTTTCATTATATCCTATTGATAAGACTTTCCATATCTTTTTATTAAATTCTTCTCCATCATACATATGCGTCTCTACAACTATTACGTCAAACTTATTAATGATATCATTCGAAAGCCTATTAAAAACATTAGAGCAATATAATTCCTGAAATACTAAACTTAAATTAAAATCAAAATAACCTGAATTAACTTGAACTTCTTCAAAATGATACTTATTTACAAATATCTTAAGTTTTATTTTACAATTAGCAACACCTTTTATTCTTATTTTGTTTGTTAAATTCTGCGAAACTAAAAACACAGCTGTTGAATCAATTATCTCAATTCCATCTTCTAATGTATTTAAATCATTAAACTGATTATAATTACACCCTCTATAAAAGAACGGCCAATGCTCAGCCTTATTGCAATTAATCTCATCATATGAATTATTAAATTCCAACCTTTTACCTATCTCACGACTAGGTACGCCACCATTTATGGTATATGGGAAAACATCTTTTGTAACAACACTATTTGAACCAATAATTGCACCTTTTCCAATATAAACACCTGGCATTACAACAACACCAAATCCCAACCAGCAATCATCTTCTACGAGAACTCCTTTGCTTATAGATTTCAATTTATCCTGTTGCTTTATTGGCAAATAAGGGTTATAAGAAAAATTATGCGTCCCTGACGAAATAAAAATATTTGAAGCAAACAAACAATTTGCTCCTATGGAAACTTCACCATAAATCTTACAATTATCATTTAAGGAAGTTTCTCTTCCGATAATTAAATTATCATTCCAAGAGTATAATTCAGAATTAAATCCCATTGAGAAGTTATCTCCAATAATAATTTTTCCTTCTTTACCCCAAACATTTATTCTAGAAGTATTTTTAAATTGAGGCTTATTGCCTACAATAAAACTACTTTTAAGACTTAATTTAAAGGAATACAATTTAATTTTATTAAGAATAAAATTAACTAAATTATTTATTTTCATTAGCAATTTCATATTCGATAGCACTTATGATTGAATTGATATTACTAGTTTTATATAATTCATTATGTGGAAACGGATTTCCATCTTTGACATATTTCAACATCTTTGCTACAAACAAATCAAAATTACTAGAAATCTGAAATTTTGCACGTCCTCTAAGTAAATCATACAATTCACTAAATGATTTACAGACATTAACCCCTTCAAATGAATCATAAAATACCCTGCCCAAAACAACAACTTTTTTATTTAGAGCTAAAGCTTCAAAACCTGCAGTGCTACCTAGAGTGATGATAATATCGCATTTGTTAAGTATTTTTACAGTAGGCTCTTCTCCTTTAATAAAAATCAAATTAGGGTATCTTTTTTTTATATCTCTAAACCGTTTCTCTAATAGCACTCCAAGCTGCTGTGGGTGTTCTTTAACAACTAGAATTTGGTTTTGATTTAGACATTTTAATAAATTTTCGATGACATAAATCTGATTATCAAAAAAATAAGCCATATAGAATAAAACTGCCTCAGGCTCATAATGCAATGGATAAAAAACCAAGTCTGAATCAGTAAAATCTTCAATTCTAGAATAACTTTTAGAATAAAAAAAAGATAAAAAATAGCGTTTAATATGACATAAATTTTGTTTTAATGAAGTACCATATATAATCCTTCTTTTAATTTTATTCATTATGAAATACATTCGTAATTCAAGTAGAATTAACTTAAAGTATCCTATAAATTTTTTTAAAGAATATCGAGAAGTAGTATTTCTAACATAAAAAGGACGTTCAGCTCCTTGTTTAACACCATTAATAAACTCCTTCGCCTCATCAATATTACTTTGACAAGGGATAACATCATTAATTACTCCATTCAAAGAATTATGAAAAGGACTTGTCTGCCAATAAAAAGTATTATTCTTAGGAAAACTCATCCAGGAAAGATATTTAATTCCTTTCTTTTCTGCTTCAATTGCCAAGACCTCCGCAAATTCAATTGCAACCGTTTCATTAATAATTAATTTAGGACTATAACGTTCTAAAATATTTTTCCAAAAAATAATTGTTTTTTGCAATATTTTTTCTCTTTCAAAAAGAGATAAACCAATGTAATTTCTATCGCAACCATATGAATATTGCAAATAAGAATTTAATGTACCTTCATATTCTAAATTATCAAATTCTTCTTCAAAACAAATCACTTCAATTCCTCCGTTATCAATAACAATTTGTTTTTCTTTTTTACTTATAACAGCAAATACCGAATGATAAAGATTAGAAGATAGTAGAGGGAACAATTTGGATTGATAATCTCTCGCAAAAAATAAAACTGTTGGTATCATACCATTTTATCATTAAAAGCAGTACCCTTTTCTATGGCAAAATTTACTTTTTTTCCCAAAATTTGAGTATAATACTTAGGGTGCAAACCAAAACCTGGCCTAATAGAACGAACATTTTCTTCCGTTATAATATCCCCTTCCATCATGTCTTCAACTACATAAAGAGATCTCGAAAAATCTTTTCCTTTTACTTGTTTCTCTGTCAAGGTGTAATCTACTATACCTATTGCACTCTCTGCTTCACGGACTGCTTTTACCATTGAAGTAAACTCTTCTTCATTCATTGAAAAAGAAGAATCTGGACCACCAATAGATCGATCTAATATAAAATGTTTCTCAATAATTTTAGCTCCAAATACAGTTGCAACAATTGGAACAGTCGATCCCATTGTATGATCAGAAAGACCACTAATTACATTGTAACGTTCAGATAAATCCTTTATCATACACATATTGGCCTCTTCAATTGGTGCAGGATAACTAGATGTACATTTCAACAATGCTACATCTTTATTACCCATTCTATGACATGCATCTAAAGCTAATTCGATATCCTCTAATTCAGCTATACCGGTAGATATAATTACTGGTTTTCCTTTTGATGCTACATATTCAATTAAGGGAATGTCTGTAATTTCAAAGGAAGCAATCTTATAAGCAGGTACATTCAATGTTTCTAAAAAATCAACAGCTGTTTTGTCGAATGGAGAAGAAAAATAGACTAACCCCTCTTCTTTTGCTACTTTAAATAATTCTTTATGCCACTCCCATGGAGTATAAGCCTCTTGATACAATTTATAAAGATTTTTTCCCTCCCAAATTGTACCTTTAATTAAGAAATCTTCTTTATTGCTATCTATTGTTATCGTATCAGCTGTATAAGTCTGAAATTTTATACAATCAGCTCCTGCACGTTTTGCAGCACGAATAGTTTCAATAGCAGTTTCGATACTACCATTATGATTAGCTGAAAGCTCTGCAATAATAAAAACCCTACTATCTTGATCTATCTTGAAATTATCTATTTTCATTTACTATTGTTTTATATAATGAAAACTCATAAAGTTTTCATACGAAACCATTTCTTTAAATTTAAATCCTGCTTTTTCGAAAGAAAACTTAGAAATCAAATTACTTTCTTTTATATATGCATTGATTAAAAAACCATTATTAGATTGTAAAAAAAAATCTGTCGCCAATGACAACATTTCTTTCGCATAACCTTTCCCCCTTTGATCAGGGCTAACTGATACTCCAATTAAAGCTTCTCTATCATTTTGTTTTTGAATGCGCACCTGACCTATTAGATTATTATCTAAATTTTTAAAAACAAACATGTCTATTAAGCTATTTTTAATAGCAGCTTCAAACCATTTTTTATGATTTTCAAAAACTATTGGATCTGAATTATAAGACTGTGCTCTAACTTCATAATTATTTGCCCAGTCAAAATACAAATCCAAGTCATCTAACGTCGCTTTTCTAAAACTAAGCATTTCTATTTAATTTTGAGTTTATCACAACATCCAAATATTTGCCTTGAAAACAGCAATGCTCTTTAAGACGTGCCTCTTCGCGAAATCCAGATTTTTCTAACACAGAATATAAATGCGGTCGCAAATCAAAAGCGTAAGTGAAAATTTTGTGAAAATTTAAATCTTTGAATGCAACTTTTTCAAGAAGCGAGAGGTAATTTTCCCAGTAATAGGAAAATTTTTCCTTTTCAAGTTCTGTACGCATTATAAAAGAAACTTCTGCATTCTTGTCGATCCAATTTATATGAACTAATCCTCCATAACCTATAAATTCTCCTTTTTCAAGAAAAGTGAAGAGAATTTGATTTGGATTTTTTTGGTCAAATAATTTAGCTACAACATTTTCAAAATAAGCTTCTTGCATTTCTAGTGTTAATAACTCTGCTTGCCTTAAATGATAAATCTGCTCATTTCTCATCTTTAGAATTGCTAATTTATCATCATTCCTTATAGGAATTAAACTAAAATTATCAGAAATCCATTCAGATTGGATTAAACATTTATATTTTTTCACTATCTAATTTAATCTCTTAAAACCACCATGGCAAATTGGACCTTCTAAAAGATTCTCAATTTTTAACACTTCATTTTCGCAGTCAGCAATTGTTTTATAGACTTCACTTAATGCATTAAAATACAAATCAAGATCATTCTCTGTATGTGTTGTTGCAGCATAAAAATTAGTACTAGCCAAAAAACCTTTTTTTAACATTTCTTGTGCAATTAATGTTTTATAGGCCAACGCATTTTCACTATTAAAACTATAAGTAGATAGAGCTGGTATTCCCGAAATAGTAATATCTAACTTATGCAGATTGGCAAGATTTTGCCATCCCTGTTTCATGTTTAATCCAATTTCAGTGATTACTTCCCATGATTTAACTTTTTCCATTACTTTCAAAGTTTCTAAAGCCGCTGTCGGTCCGATCCTCTCTGTCCAGAAAGTACTGCTTATGAAAGTATTTTGTGCTGCTTCCATAACTGATTTTTTTCCAACAACCGCAGTAAGCGCATATCCATTACCAATTGTTTTACCAAACATAGCAACATCTGGTTCAACTCCATATTTCTTATAAATACCTCCAAAAGTTTCTCTAAAGCCTGAAGTACATTCATCAAAAATAAGCACAATATTTTTTCTTGTTGCCAATTCTCTTACTTTATGCAAAAAGTTATCTTCTGGTCCAAAATTACGGACTACTTCCATTTTAATTACACCTATATCATTATTCTCAACAAGGTCAACTAGTTCTTCATAATTATTATAGTGAAATGGTAATACAGTATCTTTTAAACTTTTAGGCACTCCTCCAGGATTTAACCCTGCCAATAAATGCCCTGAAAGATCATCTCCTCCATTATGATTTGCAGAGAGATACCAATCATGCCAGCCATGATATCCACATATAGCAACTTTATCTTTTCCAGATGCTGCTCTAGCAATCCTAATTGCTATAGCATTTGCTTCACCTCCACTTCTTGCGAAACGTACCATATCGGCCCATGGATTCATTTCGATAAGTCTTTCAGCGAGATAAACTTCTTCAGGACAACTAAGAGTACTCATATTGCCTTTTTTTACTGTTTCTAAAACAGCTGCATCTACCTCATCATTTCCATAACCTAGAGTATTCGTTCCAATGCCCATAATTGACATATCCAAAAATTCTTTCCCATCCAGATCCCAAACTTTACATCCTTTTGCTTTAGAAAAATATGATGGCCAATGATCTGGCAAAAACATTTCCGGTCTTTTGGATAACAACATTGTACCTCCCGGAATTAAACTTTTAGCTTTTTTATACAATTCTTGTCCTGTTCCCATTTATTAATCTTTTTTTAAAGACTTTAATAGTCCTTCATTTCTAATAATATCTTTATTAATATGTTCGAGATTGTTTTCAATAATATAATTAGTATATTCAATCCAATTTTTGTTAAATCCCAAAGCCATTATAAGAGTCTCTATTAATTTAAAATCTTTATCTTCATCAACAGTCATCCTTATTTTTGAGAAATCAAATTCGCATGGAAAATTAATAGAGCTAAATAATACACCTCCGTTAAAATCTGAATTATTTCTAATATAAGGAGTTACGTGTTCCCTTTCAGACAGAAGCTTAGCTTCTTTCCACGCCCTTTCAAGTACAGAAAATTTAAAGACTTCAATATCTTGTCCATCAGGAAAATTCTCAATCAATGTATTCGAGCCATAGTCCTTATTATTTTCCTGAACAAAAGTTATTATATTATCAACCAATTCCGGATCTATTAGGGGACAATCTGAAGTCAATCTCACAATCCATTCGGGTTTTTTATCTTTAACAGCTTGATAAAAACGATCAAGCACATCAGTTTCAGAACCTCTAAAACAGTTATATCCCCAATCACAAACCTTATCAAATAGTTCATCATCGATCTCGTTGGTAGTTGTAGCTACAATTATTTCTGAAGCCTTTTTACTTCTTTTCAATCTTCCCAGATGAATTTGAAGCAATGATTTCCCTTCTATTTCCAATAATACTTTTCCAGGTAATCTTGTACTGCCACTTCTAGCCTGAGTAACTAAAATTGTCTTTACTTCCATAAAGATGGGTTTAATAAATCTATATTCTTAACTTTAATATTTTTTATTTTACCGATAATATCATCACTGATTTTATAATCAGCGGCCAATACATTTTCAATAAGTTGGTTTTCAGAATCTACACCAATTAACACTTTATCAATATTTCTTTGAGCCAAACAATAGCTTAAAGCAAGTTCAGTAAGACTAATACCTTCTTTTTCAGAAATATTATTAATCTTAACGAGATGATCTTCTAATTGCAGTGATACTTCATCATTAAATTGATTCTTAAAAAACAAACCTTGTAAAAAAGCAGATCGAGTATGAATTTCTTTATTTGCTAATTTAGCTTTTTCTAACAAATCGCCACGTTGAAACTCATTGTCCAGTAAATTAAATGGTAATTGAATTACTGAAACTTCATCCTCAGAAAGAAGTACTTCTATTTGAAAATTAGTATAGACAGAAACACCAATATTTTTTATTAAACCCCTACTTTTCAAATTATTTAGTATAGGAAGAGTCTCTTTGTTCTTTTGATAAGAATCGAAGGAATGAAACATTAAAACCTCTAAATTATTTACATTAAGTTCCTCAACATACGAAACTATCTTTTGTTCAACTTCATCCTTTTTAATTTCATGAGGGAATTTTGTAATAATTTTATATTGAATATTCGAATTCAATCTATGAAAATTACCAATTACTTGATGTGCACTTCCATAAGCTTCGGCTGTATCAATTGTATTTATTCCTAATTCAAAAGCTTTTTTCAAAATCCTAAAACTCTCCTCTACTGGAATTTTACCCGCCTTATTATTTATTCCATAATCAAGCCCCATCTGAACCGTACCTAATACTAACTTCTTCTCCAATTTTATTTTAATTTTGCAACATTAAAACCAGCTTGATTATACAATTATTTATTTGTAACTTGATTCAATATCTTTTTTTAACAATGAAATACTATATTTGTCATAGTAGTTATTTGATGCATCAAGTTTTTTTTCTGAATGATTCCAAGTCGATTTATCTAAAAGATAATATAACTTAGATGCTGTAAATACTTCGTCATAATTTTGTTTAAATGAAAAAGCTGTAAACTCCTGGATATGTTCATAAACATTTTTAAGGGAATTTTCTGAAAAAAAATCAACGATAATTAAAATACCACCATTTCTTAATACCCTATCAATTTCAGCAACAACTTTTAGCAAAATATTTCTATCAATCACATAAAATACAAATCCAACTATAACAATATCGAGGGACTCCTTATCAAATTGTTCTAGATTGTCAGCCGTTCCATGAATAAAATTTACGCTAGGAAAATGACTTTCTCCATACTCAATAGCTTTCTCAGATGGCTCGACACCAAACACTTCACTGTCAGCAAAAATTGATTTTATAGCATTTAATCTATAACCAGCAGAACAACCAATCTCTAAAATACTTTCAGCCTTCAAATCGTACTCTTTTATAAGAGTAACTACCCTATCTCTTTCTAGGCTGTAATTTTCAATAACTGATTTGTTTCTCTCAAACCATGCGTTTGCTTCATAAGAAAGAAAAGAGCCTTTTTGATTATTTGCTTCCATAATAAGAATTAATACATTCTATTACATAATTCTGTTCTACACTTGATAATGTAGGATACATAGGAAGACTTATACAGTTTTTATAATAGCTTTCAGCTATTGGCATATCTCCTTCTTTCCAACCATACTGCTTATAATAAGGCATCAAATGACAAGGAATATAATGTATCTGCGCAAAGATTTTATTTTCTCTCAAATAATTGTATAACCCTAATCTATCTTCAACTTCAATTACATACAAATGATAAGCATGTCCTTCTACCAATCCCGATTGTCCTTTTATATAATTCTTACCGGAAAATTCAGTATTGTAAATCTCAGCAATATTTTTTCTTTTTTCAACTCCTTCATCAGCTCTTCCAAGTTGAGATATACCAAGTGCCGCTTGAAAGTCAGTTAATCTATAATTAAAACCAAGAGTTTGCATTTCCATATACCAAGCGGGATAGTTTTGGGCTATATCAGTACCAGCAGCAAACTCAATGCTATTTGTATATTCGCTTTCATTCTTAACGATACCATGCGTTCGCAATGCTAAGAGTTTTTTATACAATTTTTCATCATCAGTTGTTATCATACCACCTTCCCCACAAGCTATATGTTTAACGGGATGAAAAGAAAAAATTGCTAAATCAGCAAATTTACTATTGCCACATTTTTGTGATTTGCCTAAAGAATCTTGAAAAAATCCACCAGGTGCATGGCATGCATCTTCAATAATCCAAAGATCATATTCATCAGCAAGCTTTCTGAAAGCTTCAAGATCAACAGCCCTTCCAGCAAAATCTACAGGTATAATACCTTTATAAGTTCCTCTTGGTGAAGATTCAAGCAAATTTCTTACTTTATTTATATCTAGAAGATAACTTAGAGGATCTATATCCGAAAATACTATATCACCTCCACAATAACGTATGCAATTTGCTGACGCTGCAAAAGTAATTGGAGTAGTAATAACCTTATCTCCTTCTGCAACATTTAAAGCTAAAGCACACAAATGCAGCGCAGCTGTTCCATTAGATACTGCTACAGCATATTTAGCCCCAATATATTCTGCGAAATTCTTTTCAAATTCAGCAATTTTTGGCCCTTGTGTTAAGTAGTCAGATTGTAAAGCTTCTATAACACAATTTATATCTTCTTGAGTTATATTTTGCCTACCATATGCTATTGGTTTATCTATTTTAGTTAAATGTCCCATCTACATGCTCTTTAATAAGTTTTCTTAAAGTATCAACAGTTTCCCATTCTGTATTAGTACCTGAATTATAGTTGAATCCTTCTGGCACTTTAACAGCATTAAAGTTTGAAATAAATTTTGACAAATCAAAATTAGGGATAGAGGGAAGAATTGTAAAATATTTACCTAGATCAAATGTGTGATAAGAATCAGAAGAAGTTATCATTTCTTCATGAATTTTTTCTCCTGGCCTAATACCTATAATATTTAATTCACATTCAGGAGCAATAGCTTCTGCAACATCAGTAATTTTATATGATGGAATTTTTGGTATAAATATCTCGCCACCCCAAGCATTTTTAATCGCATGCATAACCATATCAACACCTCCTTGAAGTGAAATATTAAATCTTGTCATAGCCACATCTGTTATAGGCAGTATACCTTGCTCTTTTTTCTTCATAAAAAAAGGAATTACAGAACCATTTGATCCCATAACATTTCCATACCTAACAACAGAAAATTTTATTGGATTTTTTCCTTTTATATTATTTGCAGCAACAAATAATTTATCAGAAGTTAACTTTGTTGCTCCATACAAATTGATAGGTGCACAAGCTTTATCTGTAGATAAAGCTACAACATCCTGAACTCCAGTTTCGAGAGCCGCATGAATAACGTTTTGAGCTCCTCCAATATTAGTTTTAATACACTCATCCGGATTATACTCAGCTAAATGAACGTGTTTCATTGCTGCGGCATGAATCACAATATCAACTCCTTGAAATGCTCTTATTAGCCTTTCCTGATCACGAACATCTCCTAAAAAAAATCTAATTTGAGGGTAATCTTTTTCTGGATATTCTTGAGCCATTTGAAATTGCTTTTGCTCATCTCTAGATAGAATTACAAGTTTTTTTATATTTGGGTATTCAGAAAAAATATGTGAAGTCAGTGCTTTACCTAAAGAACCGGTACCTCCAGTAATTAATATTGTTTTGTTCTCAAAAGTCATATGATATATTATTAAATTCTATTTTGCAATAACGACAAAAATTCTTTTTAAAATTAAATACAAGATCATTAAAAATCCTGCCAAAAACCCACCTATTAAAACCCCTTTAGCTTTACCAAATTTCTCTTTAGCTAGTGGCAAAATTGGCCTATCAATAACTTGAATTAAAGGTGTTTCTTTACGTAAAGTAACCTTAGCTAATTCTGATTGTTTTACCAGCTCTGTTAATATAGCCGTATTGGCCTGCACATCAACTTGCCTTCTTGCTGACGGTGCGCGACGTATATTAAGTGCTGGATTTAAATTAAAAGTGTTATCATTTGCTACCGCTACTCCAGTAATAGCACCATTCAATTCTTGTCGAATTGAATCTACTTGCCGCTCTAAAATAGCCATGTTCATTCTTGCTTTTTTGCTTTTTGTTTCGACATAAAATTTACCAACCTCCCTAGCTAGAGCTTCACAAAAATACTTTGCAAAAAGTTCATTTTTTGATATAACATCAATACTAATGATTGATACTTTTTTATCTTTTTGAGCAACAGATAATCCACCTTCTGATAAATTTTTATACATCACGCCCATTATACTGTCCTGAACACGATTAAATTTTGTGCGATCGTCATTTGGCAAAAACTTAATATTCATTAGTTTGGGGCTTTCATTCCATTTTTTACGCCAATTATTATTTTGGATATACATTTCAGCCAATGAAATTACTTTTCCATTTAAAGTTATTGGCGACAAAAGAGTTTTCTCAACCATCGCTCTCGATTTAAACAACTCTGTTAAATTAGACCCAGTAAATATTCCTCCTCCACCCCCACCTAAATCTAAACCAAAAGAGCTAGCAAGTCCTAATGCCCCTCCAATACCGCTACCTCCAGATTTATCATCCTCTAAAGCAAATGACAAAGTAGCCGTATAGACAGGTTTCTTGATGAACGAGTAAGTCAATCCTAAAACAACTCCCACAACCCCAGCTAATGTAATAATCTTCCATTTAGACAGTAAGTACTGATACCATTGTTTTATTTCTTGTATTAATTCTTTTAACGATATTTCATCGTTTTCAGCAACTGTTTTATCCATTAAATTAATTTATTTAAAAGCCGTAACAATTAATAAGGCTAGACTAGCCAAAACACTTCCAATCCCAACCCATTCTCCTGCAGTCATCTTCTTCTTTTCAGGTTTTTCAGGTACAACTATTTGCGAATCTGGTTCAACTTTAGGATAAGATCTAAAAAATAAAAATGAACTAGTTACCGCAGCTTTCCCATTTGGATAAATTATATAAGCTTTTCTTTTCCATCCTTTACTGTCAACTCCACCAACAGAATTAATGTAATATTTAAATCCTTTTCCGTTTCTATAAGGTATTTCTGAAGTCAATAACACATTTCCTGTCACTTTTACGCCTTCATTATAGACAGCAACTTCTATTTCATCACCAGGAAACAATGTAACATTAGAATAGTGATTCTTATCCTTTACAATTTTCTCCCAATTAACAGGAATTGTTGTGTACTTTAGTTCGTCTCTTAATTTTTTTGATAATTTAGATTTGAGAGTATCTTTAGTTTTAAGATTTGATTCTTCTAAAGCTCCTTCTTTTTTCTCTAATGTTTCTTTTTTCTCCAAATTAAGATTTATACTTTCTAATTGTTCTATTTGTTCTTCTTTGATCGGTCTTTTTATCTTCATACCATCTAAATTTGCAATAGATGTCAATCCACCCGCTCTCATTACTACATTGTAAACTCTCTCTTTCTTATTTGCTAGAACATATTTCCCTGGATATGTAACAGCTCCACTTACTTTAACCATTTCAGGTTTTTCATAAACTGCCATTCTACGAATATTAATAACGTCAAAAGGTTTTAAGACAAAATTCTTTACTTGCTCATTATTATCTGCTGTTATCTCTAGTTCAACTAATTCTATACGTTTAGGATCAGCATCATCAATAGCATCAGATTTAATCATCCTTGCAATTTCAACTCTTTTTGAAGCAGAGCCTGTTAAGCCTCCTACTTGAACCACTAAATCATTTAAAGTAAGATTCTCGAAATATTCATATTCTCCTGGATTTTTTACCTCACCATCTATAGTAACTTTATACTCCTCTCTAAATTCTAAAATAGAATATACAGTTACTATATCTTCTCTTTTTAATTCAATATCTGCATTTAAATCACCTGATAAGGCAGCACCTAAATCTACATTAACAATTTCTGTTGTTAGATCTGTTTTTAAACGAATAACTCTCGCTCGTTTGCTATAAGCGTCTTCTTTTAATCCTTCTGCTCTAATAATAAGATCTGAAATTCTCATTCCCTCAGTAAAAGAATAATAATCTGGTCTAAAAACGGCGCCTTCAATCTTAATACGATTTTCAAATCGGTTCAAAATTTTTGTAACCTTAAAAACATCTCCCGATTGAGGCTCATAAGAACTGTATTCACTTTCGTTTACATCGTGAACTTTAAACTCTTTTCCTGTTTTTTGAAGAACATTAACCGAAGCAGTATAAGCAAATTCATTAAACCCAGATGCAAAATTCAATAAATCAGAAAATTTCTCCCCTTTTCTCATTTCAAAAATTCCTGGTCTTTTTACTTCACCTTCAACAGTAACTCTTTGAGTATATGCTGGGATTCTAATTACATCATTTTCTTTTAAACTGACATTATCAGATTGATCTCCTTTAATTAAAAATCGATAAATATCAATATTCTTGTAAACCTTGTTATTTCGTATCAATTCAATATTTCTATAACTGCCATTCTTTCCAGGTCCACCTGCTAAGTGCAACGCATTATAAACAGTTGCCAAAGAAGATATTGAATAATTACCAGGTTGTTTACCCCCAACGATTGTTACTTTTATAGTACGTATCTTTCCTAAACTGATACTCACCTGAGATTGTCCAGAGCGAACAGTGCTATACACTCTAGCAATAGCTGCTTTTATTTTCTGCGTTGCTGCTTCAATAGACATTCCTGAAACGGATATTTGTCCCACATAATCAATACTTACTTTCCCTTCAACGCTTACTGGTATATTGGCATTATATTCTTGGACACCATATATACTTATCTGCAATTCATCACCAGGACCTAAAACGTAGTTCATAGGAGTGGCTAAGTTTAAATCTGGTTCAAAATTTAATGTAGGATTATCAAATAGTTCTGAACCAAAAATTAAAGCATTTAAAGAATCTTTTATTTTTTCATTTTTTATTTTTTCTTGCTTTCTTCCAAACTCCGATTCCTTATCTGTCTTTTTTAATTTATCTTGATCCTTTTTACTTTTATCTTTATCCTTATCTGAAGTATTCTTTCTTTCGTATTCAATAACACGAGCTCTTAACTTATCAAATTCCACTTGGCTCATGCCTTTTGATAAAGCCATAGATTCAACATCATTAATTGTTGCTTTGTTACTTTTTAATTGAGAAACAATTTTTGCAATTTCATCATCTGATAAATAATCTACTTTTACAGTACTAAGGTCTTTAGATTTTATAATATCCTGGGCGTTTGCATTGAAAGAAATTAATAAAGTAAAAAATAGGGCAAGAACGTATATTATTTTTTTCATGTTTATGAGAAAATTATTTAAAAGAATTTTTATTATTTTAATATCTTCTTTTATGAGTATTGTTTTTGATAGTAATCCTTATAAGCTCCTGAAGTAACATTTTGAAGCCATTCTTGGTTATTCAGGTACCAATTGATAGTTCTTTCTAACCCTTCTTCAAAAGTAACTGAAGGTTTCCAACCTAGTTCTCTATTAATTTTTGAAGCATCTATAGCATAACGTAAATCATGACCTGGTCTATCTTTTACATAGGTAATTAGTTTTTCAGAAGTACCTTGTTCTCGTCCTAATTTTCCATCCATTATTTTACATAGTAACTTAACCAGATCTATATTTTTCCATTCATTAAATCCGCCAATATTATACGTCTCATGATTCTTTCCTTCATGAAAAACTAAATCTATTGCTATTGCATGATCTTCCACAAAAAGCCAATCACGCGTGTAATTTCCATCTCCATAAACAGGTAATGACTTATTGTTTATAATATTATTAATAAAAAGAGGAATAAGCTTTTCAGGAAAATGATATGATCCGTAATTGTTTGAACAGTTAGTTAAAACATATGGAAGTCCATAAGTTTCTCCATAAGCTCTAACAAAATGATCAGAACTTGCTTTTGAAGCTGAATATGGTGAATTTGGATCATAAGGAGTTTCCTCTGTAAATAATCCTGTTGCTCCTAATGAGCCATAAACCTCGTCAGTACTTATATGATAAAATCTTTTACCCGCAAAATTATCTTTCCATTGATTTTTAGCTGCATTTAACAAATTCATTGTTCCAATAACATTTGTTTTTACAAATGCTAATGGATCTTCAATTGAGCGATCAACATGTGATTCTGCCGCTAAATGTAAAACTCCATCAAAATCGTGAAGTTTAAAAAGATCATTTATAAAACTTTCATCTACTATATCTCCTTTTACAAAGGTATAATTTGAATTATTTTCAATATCTTTTATGTTTTCCAGATTTCCTGCATATGTTAAAGCATCTAAATTAAAAATCTGATATTGCGGATACTTGTTTACGAAACGTCTTACCACATGAGAACCAATAAAACCAGCACCGCCAGTTATTAGAATTTTTTTCATTCTTGAATACTTTCTATTAATTTAATAAATCCGAATTTTGCTTTTCCAGTTCGTTATATATATCTTTTACATCCTGCGAATTTTCTTTTTGCAAAATCAAATTAGCATTATCTGTATGTACAAAAATAGTATTTCTTAAACCTAAAAAAGTTGTATGACTATCGCAGCCTATTACCATATTACCGTTAGAATCTACAGGATGTCCTTTTGAAACTAAATATTCGTATACTGATTCAAAAGAACCGAGATCAGACCAAGAAAAAGATGCAGGAACTACTTTTATTTTTTTACTCCTTTCCATCACAGCGTAATCAATACTAATTGATGGAATTTGCATTGATAATTCTAAATCTAAAAATCCTCTTTCAGAAGCTTCCCAAACTGCTTTAGATTTTTCATAAACATCTGGCTGAAATTGCTTTAATTCATCCAATAAAACACCAGCTTTAAAGCAAAACATACCACTATTCCATAAAAAGTTTCCTCTTGCAATAAACTCTTTAGCTGTAGTTTCGTTTGGTTTTTCTCTAAATGACAAGACTTTGTCACCCTTAGATTCAATATAACCATAACCAGTCTCTGGTTTAGTTGGAATAATTCCAAAAGTTACAATAAAACCATCTTTTGCTTTAGAGATTGCTTCTTGAATTGCATTATTATAATCTTCTATTTTATCAATTATATGATCGGAAGGCGTAATTATTAGTATATCTTCTGACTTTGAAGCAAAAGCAGCAAAGGCAATTGCCGCTGCTGTATTTCGAGGTGTTGCTTCAACAATATTTGTGTAAGAAGTTTTAGTTTTATCCATCACTTTTCCACTTAAATGATGATTATCTACATTCCCTACAACCATCACTTTATCAGCTAAATGACTGTTTCGTTCTATAGTCATTTCGAATAAAGATTTCCCTTCAAATATCTCTAAATATTGTTTAGGTTGACTTTTACGAGAAAGTGGCCATAATCTACTTCCTACTCCACCTGTCAAAACTACATGTACTATTGATTCTTTTGTTTCCATTTCCTCTAAAAAATAAAAAAGGGTTTATGACCCTATAATCTATTATCTGCTATAGTACCCAAAACTCCTTTTACATCATACAATAAACTATTTGATTTTTGCAATTTAGCAAAATCCAGTTCTAAAAATTCAGTATGTGAAACTCCAAGAACTATTGCATCAAATTTATTGTTTGGAATAGAGTTTAATGTTACTAAATTATATTCTTTTATTACATCATGTGCATTGGCAAGGGGATCAAATATAGTTACTAAAATTCCATATTCCTTTAAGCCGTTAACAACATCCACAATTTTTGTATTTCTAACATCTGGGCAGTTCTCTTTGAAAGTAATTCCAAGCATTAGCAATTCAGCACCATTAACAGAAATGCCTTTTTTAATCATTAACTTCACTATTTGTGACGCTACGTATTCGCCCATGCTATCATTCAATCGTCTTCCTGCCAAAATTATTTCAGGGTGATAACCGAACTCTTGTGCTCTTTGTGCCAAGTAGTAGGGATCTACACCAATACAATGTCCACCTACAAGACCTGGTTTAAAAGGCAAAAAATTCCATTTTGTTGAAGCTGCAGCTAATACTTCTTGAGTATCGATATTCATTAAGTTGAATATCTTAGCTAATTCGTTAACAAAAGCAATATTAATGTCTCGCTGAGAGTTCTCAATAACTTTCGCTGCTTCTGCTACTTTTATTGTGGGAGCTAAATGGGTTCCGGCAGTAATTACAGACTTGTATAAAGCATCAACTTTTAAACCTATTTCTGGTGTTGAACCCGATGTTACTTTTAAAATTTTTTCAACTGTATGCTCTTTATCGCCTGGATTAATCCTTTCTGGCGAATATCCTGCGAAAAAATCTTCATTAAATTTCAATCCTGAAACCTGCTCTAAAACTGGCACACATTGTTCTTCTGTTACTCCTGGATAAACTGTAGATTCGTAAATAACTACATCCCCTCTTTTTAAAACTTTACCAACGGTTTCACTAGATTTATAAAGAGGCGTTAAATCTGGTCTATTATTTTTGTCTACTGGTGTAGGAACTGTGACAATATAATAATTACATTCAACAATATCCTTTATAGAGGCAGTACAATATAATCCTTCTTTTTCAGAGGTTTTCTCTACTAAAACGCTTTGCAAAACATCATCCTCTACTTCTAAAGTAGTATCTGTTCCTGATTTCAGAGAACTAACTCTCGATTCATTTATATCAAAACCAATGACAGAATATTTTGTTGCAAACAGTCTAGCTAATGGCAATCCGACATAGCCTAAACCAATAACTGCAATTTTAATATTTTTTTCTAACTTCATTTTCTTAATTTCTTTAGGCTCTTAAAAATTCACGGCTTCGCCGTTCCAAGTCACAATATCTGACTCAGATGCCTAAATTAATCATTTTCGCGCAAATATAGTATAATAACTCTAGTTAATCAATACGGTTTCCCGTAATACTCAAAAACAAATTGTTAATAAAAAAACGCTTAACCACAATGCGTTATTAATCAGGCTGTAAATAATTACTTTATAAAAAAAACAGAAGAAAAAAATCTAAAAAAAGACTTCTCTTCTGTTTACTTTTTATTGAATAACGTTGTTATTTATATTTTATTTTCAAGACACATCCTAAAGCTTCAAGCACCAGCACATAGTAATTATTAGAGACTTCCTGAACAATTGCATTTTGATTGATAAACACACCAGACTCTAGTTTAATTTTATCTCCAACCTGAATAGCCGAAACTGAAACATCACTCAAATTGGGATCTTTTAAACTTGTTCTAATAATTTCAATTTCTTGATCTTTTACAATTGCAGCTTTTCCTAACCAAAATAAATATCTAACTACTCCTTGAGCTTGAAAAACTAAATTACGATCAGAATCTGATAAATGAACAAAAACATAAGAATTAAAAAGAGGTGTTTCAACTTTCTTTTTTCGGTCTGACCACTGTTTTATCTGAGTAATCAGCGGACAATAACATTCTATTCCCAACTGATTAAGTTTATCTGCAACTTTCTTCTCCCATTTAGGCTTTGTATAAACTACGTACCAATTCATTCTTTTTCATTTAGCTTGAAGCAACACATTTTACTTCATTTTATTTACAAACACAATAATCGGTTTATGATCCAATACCTCTATAAACGAATCCGATTGATTCTAATTGCTTAGCATTCAAAATATTTCTTCCATCAAAAATAAACGCTGGTTTATGCATAGAATCATAAATCTTTTTCCAATCGTAAGTCGTAAATTCGTCCCACTCAGTTAAAATGGCAATAGCATGTGCTCCTTTACATGCATCATACGCATTATCAAAAACGCTTATTGCATCACGATTATCTTCACTTGATCGTGTCTCTAAATAATCTAAGTCGCTTAGCATTTTATTTTTTGAAACTTTCGGATCGAAAACCGAGATTTTTGCCTGTTCATTTATTAAATCATCAGCAACATAAATTGCCGCAGATTCTCTAGTGTCGTTTGTATCTTTTTTAAAAGCCCAGCCTAAAAATGTAATTTTCTTATCGGCTACAGTATTATATAATGTCTGAACAATTTTGCTGGAGAATCGTCTTTTTTGATGATCGTTCATAATAATAACTTGCTCCCAATAATCTGCAACTTCATTCAATCCGTATGATTTTGCTATATAAACCAGATTCAAAATATCTTTTTGAAAGCAAGAACCACCGAATCCTACAGAAGCTCTTAAGAATTTAGGTCCAATTCTGCTATCCATACCTATTGCTTTTGCAACTTCATTTACATCTGCACCAGTTTTTTCGCAAAGTTCTGACATTGCATTAATTGAAGAAATACGTTGTGCTAAAAATGCATTAGCCGTAAGTTTAGACAATTCTGATGACCAAACATTTGTTGTTAAAATTTGATCTCTTCTTACCCAATTGGAATAAACTTCCACTAATGAATTAATAGCTTCTTCTCCTTCTTGAGTTGTATCTCCGCCAATTAAAATTCGATCTGGATTTAATAAATCTGTAACTGCAGTACCTTCTGCCAAAAACTCAGGATTAGATAAAATTTGAAATTGAACGCCATTTCCTGTATTATCTAAAATGCTTTTTATAGCTTCAGCAGTCCTAACTGGCAGAGTAGATTTCTCTACTACAATTTTATTTTGTTTTGCAACTCTTGCAATTTGTCTAGCACATAATTCGATATATTTTAAATCGGCCGCCATACCTTTCCCTTTTCCATAGGTTTTGGTTGGTGTATTTACAGAAATAAATATCATTTGAGCTTCATCTATTGCTTTGTCAACATCAGTAGAAAAAAACAGATTTCTACCTCTCGCTTCTGCAACAATTTCAGAAAGTCCAGGTTCATATATCGGAATATTTTCAGGATTCGGATCATTCCAATCTGCTATTCTTTGTTCATTTAAATCAACAACCGTAACCTGAATGTGAGGGCATTTTTGAGCAATAACAGCCATTGTAGGTCCACCAACATATCCTGCACCAATGCAGCAAATTTTTGTAATTTTCATTTGATCTATTTTATCTTGATCTTAAATTTATTTTAAATTATTCCAATACCATTCAACAGCTTTCCTTAATCCATCTTGCAAAGAATACTTTGGGTTATAACCAAGATTTCTTTTTGCTTTCTCGATACTTGCTAAAGAATGAGGAATATCTCCTACTCGATTTTCGCCATATACAACTGGAACATCCTTAATTTTTGAATCAAAATCCGACAAATATTCCCTTAAATATTTAACTAAGTCATTCAATGTATTTCTATCTCCAAATGCTGTGTTATAAACAGTGTTAATGGCTTCTGGATTCTGAGAAGTCATTGCCAACTCATTCATTTGAATAACATTATCTATATATGTAAAATCACGAGAATAATTTCCATCACCATTAATTACTGGGCTCTCATGATTCATAAATTGTTTCACAAACTTTGGAATTACAGCAGCATAAGCTCCATTTGGGTCTTGTTTTCGTCCAAAAACGTTAAAGTAACGAAGCCCAATTGTTTCTAATCCGTATGTCTTACTAAAAATTTCTGCATACAATTCATTTACATATTTCGTAATTGCATAAGGAGACAATGGCTTCCCTATAACATCTTCTACTTTTGGTAATCCTTGAGAGTCTCCATAGGTAGAAGAACTTGCAGCATATACAAATCGTTTTACTTTGGCATCTCGAGCTGCAGTAAGCATATTTAAAAAACCAGAAACATTTACATCATTTGTCGTAATTGGATCTTTTATTGATCTCGGAACAGAACCTAAAGCTGCTTGATGCAAAACATAATTTACTCCTTCAACCGCCAAATTACAATCGGCCAAATTTCGAATATCACCTTCTATTAATTTAAAATTTGGATTATCTAAAAAGTCTTTTAAATTATGGCGATGTCCTGTAGAAAAATTATCTAGACAAACCACCTTATAATCTAAGCCTAAAAAATACTCCGTCAAATTTGAACCAATAAATCCAGCTCCTCCCGTAATTAAAATTGTATTTTTTATTTTACTTTCCATTTATCAAACTTTAGCTTTTTCTAATTCGATTCAAAAATGTCTTCCAAAACCCACTTTTAACTTCTTCTTCGTGATAACCATTTGAATAAGCTCCATAGCCATAGCCATATCCGTAGCCACTACCATATTTTGCTTTATTTTCATAACCGTTTAATACAATACTCACATTGCTCAACTCTCCACGTTTAAGTCTAGTATTTAACAACGTGATCATGTCTTTCTTAGTATAGTTTTGTCTTACAATATATAATGTGACATCTGCAAACTGAACTAACTCTAACGAATCAGCCACTAAACCTACTGGCGGGGTATCTAAAACAATATAATCATATTTCTGTTTCAATTCATCAATCATCTCTTTCATTCCATCACTTAAAATCAACTCTGAAGGGTTCGGAGGAATTGGCCCCGAAAGTATTACATCTAAATTTGGAATCTGTGTTGAATTGGTAATTTCTTTCAAGCTATTCTGCTTTATTAAATAATTAACAACTCCTAAAGATGATTTTAACTCAAATTCATCTGCTAATCTCGGTTTTCTTAAATCTAAACCAACAATTACTGTTTTCTTTTCGCTTAATGCGAAAACAGTAGCTATATTAATAGAACAGAATGTTTTTCCTTCGCCACTAATTGAAGAAGTTATCATTAGTGTTTTAGAACCACTAACCTGTTGTTTTTTATATAAAAACTGAAGTGAAGACCTTATACCTCTAAATGATTCCGAAAGAGCTGATTTTGGCTTTTCAAAAACAGCCATACTACTAGAGTCTTTATTGAAACCAACTACGCCAAGTAATGGAATCTGAGTTAATTTACTAATATCTTCGCTATTCTGAATTGAATTATTAATAAAAAATATTACAAGAATAAATAACAAAGGCACTAAAACCCCTAAAAACAAAGCCATTACATAATTTACAGAAGTTTTAGGACCTATTAAACCTCCACCAATATCTTTGGCAGGATCAATAAAATGAATATCGGATAGATTAGAGGCTCTTACAATTTCTGCCTCATTTCTTTTTTGAAGAAACTCTGTATAGATATTATCATTTAAATCATACTTTCTTTTAATCTTCAGTAATTCTTGTTGCTCAGCTGGAAGTTTTTTAACTGTGCTTTCAGCTTGGCCGATTTTAGCATTTAGCAAAGATAAATCATAAACCAAAGAAGACTTTGCCGTAACAATATTCTCTTGAAGAACATTTTTTACTGCAGCCATTTGATTATCAAAATCTTTAAAAATTTTTTCACTTTTTACAGCATATGCCATTTCTGATCTTTGTGTAGAAAGTGCTATAAGTTTGGAAACATTAGCAAGAATATTAGGGTCTTCAATTCCAGCAACAGAAGGTGCCGGCAATCTAGAATAATCCTCGCTACTATTTAAATATGATTTTAACGAATTATAGTAAGCTATTTTCCTAGTAACTTGATCTTTTTCAACATCAAAATTCATTATTTTCTCTGAAACTAGAGAACCACCACCTTCTATCTGGTAAATATTTTTATCTTTTTGAAAAGATTTTAATTCGTTTCCCGTTTCTTTAAGCTGAGATTCCATTGCAACAAGAGTACTATCTATGAACCTAATGGTGTTTGTTGCAAATTGGTTTTTACCATCTAATTGCAATTTCATAAGCATCTTTACAGTGGAATTCAAATAATCAACCATTCTTTTTTTATTTGTTCCCTGCATCGATAAGGTCAATAACGATCCACTAGTTTTTCCTGCATCTACATTTATGCCTTTATATCTCGATACGGTTCCGTCAAAATCATTGAATCTAACAAAATATTCTTTCCCTTTATAAAATCCTGGATTATCAACTATTTGAAGTTTCCAGTTTAAAAAAGGAAGATTAACACTTTCTCCTGTCTTGTACTTTTTGACAAAAGTTGTAGGATATACTGAGGTATTACTATAAGAGTTATTACTGTAAGTAATTAATGAAACTGTATTGCTTTCAAACGGAATTTGGATTTGATACTCATTTTCGCTTAAAAATTTTATGCCAATTAATGCATTTGCAAGCTGTCCTTTTGTTTTGTCAATATCTACATAAAATGGTACCGCTCCATAAGAATCTATTAAATTGTATTTTCCCTGTTCTAAATAATCAATATAAAATTGAAGCTTATCTACAACTAACTCATTATGAGATCTTGATTGCAAAATTGTAGAAATACCATTTACTTGATCTGAAATTCCTCCCCAATTAAAAACTAAACTTGTATTTGAAGTAAAAAAAGGATTGCTTTCTTCTTTAATAGAAATCATGGTTTGCATTCCGTAAATTTTTTCTTTACGAATATTTACCTGGTGAGCAATGGTGAATGTAATAATCAAACTTGCAAGAAACCACTTCCAGTAACTTACAATTTTCAACAGAAATCCTTTAAAATCAAAGTGTGAATGATTTTCAAAAATAGCAAAATCCTTAATGTCTAACATTTTAAAAATCTATTTTTATTTTATAATTAGATAAACTGTTGTAGCCAAAGATAACAATGTAATTATTGTCCCTATAGATTGTATTCCCGTTTGTCCAGTTCCCCAAGTTTTTTGTCTCAATGGCTTTACGTATATATAATCATTTGGCTGCAAGTAATAGTATGGCGATTTCATTACATTCACGTCAGTAAGATCAATATCATGCATTTGAACTCCCGTTGGAGTTTGACGAATTACTGTGACCTCTTTTCTGTTACCAACTGTAGTAATATCTCCTGCATTTGCAACAGCTTCCAAAATGGTTACATTGTCCTTAAATAGCGTTTTGGTTCCAGTGCTCCCAACTTCTCCATTAATAGTATACCTAAAACCAGCCAGCTTAACAGTAACAAAAATATTGGCTTCACTTTTAAAATATTCCTCTAATAATTTCTTTTCAATTTTTACGCGAACTTCTTCAAGAGTATAGCCAATTACATTTATTTCTCCTAGAATAGGCATTCTTATATTTCCATGATCATCAACAGTAAAACCATCAAAATATAAACCAGATTCACTTTTTCCTCCTTGTCCATTTTGATCATCAGTTGTATTAAAAATAGATACTAATTTAGGATCGATTGCTTTAATATTGATTTTTAAAATATCATTAGCTTGTAATCTATATGGTTTTGATTCTACCGCTGCAATTGATTTTTGTTCGCCTGAATCATTTTTATCCTGAAGATACACCAAATCTTTAATCGGAATACATGAGGTAAATAATGTTGAAACTAGTAAAAAAAGAAAAAAACTGTTTTTTGTCATTCGTTCAATGTTATTGCAAAGATCTTTTCCTTATAATGACAGGAAAAGTCTAATTGCTATTTGGGGTTTAGTTAATTATTTTTAAATGTTTTTTCAAAAGGGATTCTGTGTAAAATACTTCGCCCTAATGTTATTTCGTCTGCATATTCTAATTCATCTCCAACCGATATTCCTCTCGCAATTGTTGAAATTATAATTTCACTATCTGCAATTTGTTTATAGATATAAAAATTTGTTGTATCTCCTTCCATTGTTGAACTTAATGCAAAAATAATCTCCGATACATTTCCAGATTTTACTTTTGTTACCAAACTAGAAATATTTAACTGGTTAGGACCAACTCCTTCAATCGGAGAAATTTTTCCACCAAGCACATGATATATTCCTTTAAATTGCCCAGTATTTTCTATCGCCATAACATCTCGAATATCTTCAACAATACATATAGTCTCATGATTTCTAACTGGATTAGCACAGATCTCACAAGTTTTAGTATCAGAAATATTATAGCAACTTTCACAAAATTTAATATTCTCACGCATGTTCAATAATGCTTGAGATAAAAAAGCGGTTTGTTCTTTAGGCTGTTTTAACAAATGAAGAACTAATCGAAGTGCTGTACGTTTACCAATACCAGGTAATTGTGACATTTCGTTTACTGCTTTTTCAATTAATTTTGATGAAAATTCCATGACGACAAAAGTAATACTTTTAATGGTTTAGCCTACATTACAGCCATTAAATTCAAGTCTCAATAATAGTAAGAAATCACTATCAAATATTTTATTTAATATTGATTTGTAGCCAATAAAACCAATGTACAAGCTACTTCAACTTGAATTTCATTTAACTCTAACAATTGATACAGTTCTGGATTTTCTGTCCCAGGATTAAAAATCACCCTTTTAGGATGCGCTTCAATAATATAATTATAATAATCTCGTTGACGAACAGGATTTAAATACAAAGTAATAGTATCAATATTTTTTACTGGTAATGCTTTAGTTTGGATTTTTACTCCAGCAACTTCACCTGCTTTTTGACCAATTGCTAAAACAGAATGTCCTTTTCCTACCAACATATTTACAGCTCTATATGAATAACGTTCAGGATTTGTTGATGCTCCTATAACTAATGTTTTTTTACTTTTCATAGTTTTTATTTAGACTGCAAAAGTAATCAAAAAGAACGATTTAACTTTATGTCTTTGATTCAGAATCGATAACAATTAAAAACATTATTATAACATAATTTCACACAAAAGCATTAAAAAATAACTACATTTACTTCACTAACCAATATCATATGGAATTATTTATTTATCTATTTGCCGCTTTATTCTCGGTTTTAAACCCAATCGGAACGGTGCCAATTTTTGTTGGATTA
The DNA here is from genome assembly GCF_016735615.1 of Flavobacterium tagetis. Taxonomy (GTDB): domain Bacteria; phylum Bacteroidota; class Bacteroidia; order Flavobacteriales; family Flavobacteriaceae; genus Flavobacterium; species Flavobacterium tagetis. The sequence goes on along the minus strand of NZ_JAERSF010000004.1, from coordinate 100,430 downwards.
ACGCAACATGATTCTCAAAAAGAAAGATCCCGAATCTCTCTTTGGACAGCAATCAATGTTTTCATCATATTATTGGTTTCTTATTTTATTGGCCAATATGTTTTAACTTTTTTCGGAATTAGCATAGACGCCTTACGAATTGCTGGCGGAATTGTAATTGTAAATTCTGGTTTTTCTTTACTTTCTGGAAAATTCAACAAGAAAAGAGGAATCAACAAAAAAATTGAAAATGAAGCACAGCACAGAAATGATATTGCACTAACACCTTTAGCAATACCAATGCTTGCTGGCCCTGGATCAATGTCGCTTTTAATTGCCTTTTACCAAGAACATCACGAGATAAATGAAATCATAATATCTTCTTTAGCAATTTTAGCAATCGCAGTAGCCATTTTTGCAATTCTAAAAAGTGCTCATTATCTAGCTAGAATACTAGGTGCTTCAGGAATCGTGGCAATCTCTAGAATTGTTGGTTTTATAGTTATTTCAATCGGCATTCAATATATTGTAAGTGCAATTGTTAATATCATCAAAGGAAATTTCTAATTCAAATATATTTTCCAAAAGAAAAGGGATAAAATCAATTGTGATTCTATCCCTTTTCTTTTTTTATTAAAGTCTTCTTATTTTAATCTCTTGGCAAGAAAACTTCTGCCATCATACATCTAGCACTACCACCGCCACAGGCTTCTATAGTATCCAAACTTGAACTTAAAATCTCTGCGTGATTTTCTAACTGTGCAATTTGTTTTGGAGTCAAGCTTTGATGTGCCGATGCGCTCATTACAATATATCTCTTATCATCTTTCCCACGAACTTCCAACATATTACCAGCAAAATTATTTAATTGATCTTCTGAAATTAAAATAACTTCTTTTTTATCTGCTTTCAAATTATCCAAAACCATTTTACGCTCTTTCTTATCATCAATAGAATCGGCACAGATAACTGCAAAAGTTTCTCCTAGACACATCATTACATTAGTATGATAAATTAATTTGCGCTCGCCATCAACAGTTTGGAAAGCTTCGAAAATTACTGGAGCATAATCAAAATCTTCACAGAACTCTATAAACAATTCTTCATCAGCTCTTGGTGATAATGCACAATACGCTTTTCCATTAGCTCTATCTAATAATAAGCTTCCTGTCCCTTCTAAGAAAATGCCATCTTCTTCTGCAGAAGTATAATCCATAATATTAGAAATTTCAAATCCTTTTTCTTCTAAAGTATCTAAAATATCTTCACGACGTTCTTGACGACGATTTTCAGCAAACATTGGATAAAGCGCCACATCTCCATTTTCATGAAATGAAACCCAATTGTTTGGAAAAATACTATCCGGAGTATCAGTCTCTATATTGTCATCTACCACAGTTACATCAACACCAACCGCTCTTAGTTTTTCTACAAAAGCATCAAATTCTTGCTGTGCTTTAGCATTAACCGTACTTGGCAAAAGTCCGTCTAATACTTTTTGATAATAATTATTTACAGCCGTCTGCTCATTCATTCTGAAAGCAACTGGACGAATCATCACGATAGCATTAGTAGTTTGTCTCATTTTTTATCTTTTTTTGTTTCAAACTTGAAACGAATTTTTAGTCTCTAATTAATGGTAAAGTTGAACATCTCAACAAACCTTCCTGCTTTGAAATTTCAGCATATGGAATTTCTTCCACAGTAAAACCATTTTCACGAAGCCAGTTATTCAACCTCGTAAAATTCTTCTCAGAAACAACGACATTTTCATCTATCGAAAACACATTCGAAAACATATTATACATTTCATTTCTTTCGATATGAAATAAATTTTCTTTTCCAAAAAGTTTTACCAAATAACGATAATCTGCTTCTTCGCGAAAACCTCTTTTGTAGATAATTCCTTTATTTTTTCCAACAGGTTGAAAACAACAATCTAAATGCAAAGCATTATCCCTCGCTTCCAATGAAGATTTTACAAGATCAAATTCCTTCACAATCTTATTAGGAAACAAAGATTTAATATAATTTACACCATGCATATTTGTCCTTGCAGTAATATAATCTTTATAATCGCTTCCTTTATAAGTTCCGATAAAAATATGATCATTCCAAAGCATAACATCTCCTCCTTCGATATGAACTTCTTCTGGAGGACGAACCACTTTCAAAGGATCAATCTGATCAATTACATATTGAATAGCATCTAATTCTCTTTCTCTATCCGGCAGAATATTAGATTTCACAAAAACATCATCAATTACAAATCCAATATCACGAGCAAAAATCTGATTGTAATTTTCGATCATTTCTGGACGATAAACAGTTACATCATACTTCTGAAAAACAGCATTAAAAGCTTCCATTTCAGCAACCATATCTTTTTCTACAGGATAAGTCCCTGCCTTAATATGTTCCAATGATTTAGGGTCATAAGCCTCATCTATAGTTGGAGTTGGACCATTATGAACAGCAGAACCCAAAACTACAGCCCGAAGCCGAGACGTTTCGTTCTTTACATTTAATTGCAACATAACTTTATTATATTTTGAGCAAATATAAAAAAAGCTTCACAGTAAAGTAAAGCTTTCGTTTTTTATTTATTAGACTTAAATTCTCTTAAAGGATGTCCTGTATAAATTTGTCTTGGTCTTCCGATTGGCTCTTTATTTTCACGCATTTCTTTCCATTGCGCAATCCAACCTGGTAATCTTCCAATTGCAAACATTACAGTAAACATATCTGTTGGAATTCCTAAAGCCCTGTAGATAATTCCAGAGTAGAAATCAACGTTTGGATATAAGTTTCTTGATTTGAAGTATTCATCTTCAAGAGCAGCTTTCTCTAATTTTCTAGCAATATCCAAAATCGGATCTTCAACACCTAAAGTTTCTAATACTTCTGTTGCTGCTTTTTTGATGATTTTAGCTCTTGGATCAAAGTTTTTATAAACTCTATGTCCGAATCCCATTAAACGGAATGGGTCATTTTTATCTTTCGCTTTCGCTAAAAATTTATCAGTATCTCCACCGTCTTTATTAATTTCTTCTAACATTTCAAGTACCGCTTGGTTTGCACCTCCATGAAGTGGCCCCCATAAAGCAGAAACCCCTGCAGAAACTGAAGCAAATAAACCAGCATGAGAAGAACCTACCATTCTAACTGTAGAAGTAGAACAGTTTTGCTCATGATCTGCATGAAGAATAAATAATTTATCTAAAGCGTTTACAATTACTGGATTTGCAGCATAAGGTCCTGTAGGCAATTTAAACATTAATTGCATGAAACTTTCTACATAACCTTTTGTGTTATCATAGTAATTTAGAGGATAACCCATAGACTTTCTGTAAGTCCATGTAGCAATCACTAAAAATTTTGCCATTGTTTTACAAATAGCCTCGTACATTTCTTTTTCATTATCTACATTAACTGCTTTTGGATTAAAAGCTGTTAAAGCGCTTGTTAAAGCAGATAACACTCCCATTGGGTGAGCTGTTTTAGGGAAACCGTCAATGATATTTTTCATTTCTTCGTTTACCAAAGAATGTTTTTTAATACCATTTTCAAAATCTTCTAATTGCTTAGCTGTAGGTAATTCACCAAAAATCAAAAGATATGAAACCTCTAAGAAACTAGCTTTTTCAGCAAGATCTTCGATTGAATATCCTCTGTAACGCAAAATTCCTTCCTCTCCATCTAGGAAAGTAATTTCACTTGTACAAGATCCTGAATTTTTATACCCTGGATCAAGAGTAATATAACCTGTTAAATCACGTAATTTGTTAATATCGATAGCTGATTCGTTTTCACTTCCTGTGATTACTGGAAGCTCAACCTTCTTACCATCTATTTCTAATGTAGCTATTTTTGACATAATATACTGGAAATAATTCTTTAAATAATAATTTATCAAATCTAATGAATTTAAGACTAATTAAAAAAAGAATACTGCTATGAATTTGTTAAAAGTCCAAAAAAAAACCATCCGCGGCGGCGGATGGTTTTTTCCAATATATAATTTGTTCAATTATTTGATTTTAAAAGCATTCAAACCAGGGAAATAAGCTGTACTTCCTAATTCTTCTTCAATTCTCAATAATTGATTGTATTTAGCCATACGGTCTGAACGAGAAGCAGAACCTGTTTTAATTTGACCACAGTTTAAAGCAACAGCTAAGTCGGCAATTGTATTATCTTCAGTTTCTCCAGAACGGTGAGACATTACAGATGTATAACCAGCATTTTTCGCCATGTTTACAGCAGCAATTGTTTCAGTTAAAGTTCCAATTTGGTTTACTTTCACCAAGATAGAGTTAGCAATTCCTTTTTCGATACCAGTTGATAAACGAGCAACGTTAGTAACAAATAAATCATCACCTACTAATTGTACTTTATCACCAATCTTTTCAGTTAAAGCTTTCCATCCATCCCAGTCATCTTCGTACATACCGTCTTCGATAGAGATAATTGGATATTTAGCTGCAAGTTCAGCTAAGTATTCAGCTTGTTCAGCAGAAGTTCTGATTTTTCCAGTTTCTCCTTCAAATTTAGTGTAATCGTATTTACCGTTTACATAAAACTCAGAAGCAGCACAGTCAAGAGCGATCATAATTTCGTCACCGAAAGAATATCCAGCTTTTTCAACTGCTAATTTAATAGTATCTAAAGCATCTTCTGTTCCACCAGCTAAGTTTGGAGCAAAACCTCCTTCATCACCTACTGCAGTGCTTAAACCTCTATCGTGTAATACTTTTTTCAAGTTGTGGAAAATTTCAGTTCCCATTTGCATAGCATGTGTAAAAGAAGTTGCTTTTACTGGGAAAATCATAAACTCTTGGAATGCGATAGGTGCATCAGAGTGAGAACCACCGTTGATGATATTCATCATTGGAACTGGTAACGTATTAGCAGAAACACCACCTACGTATCTGTATAATGGCAAACCAAGTTCGTTAGCAGCAGCTTTTGCAGCAGCTAAAGAAACACCCAAAATAGCATTAGCTCCTAATTTAGATTTGTTTGGAGTACCATCTAAATCAATCATTAATTGGTCAATTGTGTTTTGTTCGAAAACAGAAGTTCCAACTAATTCTTCAGCAATAATAGTATTTACATTATTCACTGCATTCAAAACACCTTTACCTAGATAAGCTTTACCTCCATCACGTAATTCAACAGCTTCGTGCTCTCCAGTTGATGCTCCAGACGGAACAGCAGCTCTACCTAAAACTCCATTTTCAGTTACTACATCAACTTCAATAGTAGGATTACCTCTAGAATCAAGAATTTGTCTTGCGTGAACTTTAATTATAATACTCATTATTTTTGTTTTTTATTAATAAATTATATTTTTTTTTTTCGAAATTATAAAAATATTTAATACTATAAGCGAGCTTTAGTCATTAAACCCGTTTATTTATTAACTACATCGTTTTAGACTTTGCTACTTTTAATATTCTCCACAAATTGGTCAAACAAATATGACGAATCGTGTGGTCCTGGACTAGCCTCTGGGTGATATTGCACTGAAAAGCAATTTTTGTTTTTCATTCGCATTCCAGCAACAGTGCCATCATTTAAATGTAAGTGAGTAATTTCTAACTCTGGATGATTTTCTAATTGTTCTTTTCTAACAGCAAACCCGTGATTTTGAGAAGTTATTTCACCTTTGCCTGTAATGATGTTTTTAACTGGATGATTAATTCCTCGGTGGCCATTAAACATTTTATAAGTTTCAATACCATTTGCAAGACCAATCACTTGGTGCCCTAAACAGATTCCAAATAAAGGTTTATTATCGGCTAAAATTTCTTTTGCCACCTGAATTGCTCCAAATAAAGGATCTGGATCACCAGGTCCATTTGACAAGAAATATCCATCAGGATTAAACTCAGTCATATCTTTGTAAGTTGAATCGAAAGGATAAACCTTAATGTAACAATCTCTTTTTGCAAGATTTCTCAAGATATTCTTTTTGATACCAAGGTCTAAAGCCGAGATTTTGTAAGTAGCATTTTCGTCTCCAAAGAAGTATGGCTCTTTGGCAGAAACTTTTGATGCCAACTCTAAACCTTCCATATTTGGCACATTAGCCAATTCTTTCTTCAAGTCTTCAATTGAAGTACCATCTGTACAAATTACAGCATTCATAGCACCGTTATCACGAATGTAACTCACAAGTGCACGAGTATCTACATCAGAAATACAGATTAAGTTTTGTTTAGCAAAATAATCTTCTAAACTTCCAGAAGCATTTTCTCTAGAATAATTAAAACTAAAGTTTTTACAAACTAAACCAGCAATTTTAATACTATCAGATTCCACCTCAGAATCATTAACACCATAGTTTCCGATATGTGTATTTGTAGCAACCATAATTTGTCCGAAATAAGAAGGATCAGTAAAGATTTCCTGATACCCTGTCATTCCAGTATTAAAACAAACTTCACCGAAAGTTTTACCGCTGATTCCGATAGATTTTCCGTGAAAGATTGTCCCATCACTAAGTAATAAAATGGCGCTTTGTCGTGTTGTGTATTTCATTATTTAATTTGTATTGTTTTTTTTAATCAAGTTATAAAACCAAAACGTAGGTTTTAAGTGTAATTAGAATTTTGCAAATTTACTTCTTTAAAATAGCCCTTCCAAGATTTTTTAAAACTTTCATTCGTAAAAATAAAACCTATCATTTTAAATAAGTTACATTTCTTTCGTTTCAAAAAAATCAAAAAAAAAGGATAAACTAAAAATTAGTTTATCCTTTAATATTATAGAATGATTACTCTCATAATTATTCAGAAGCTTCAGTAGTCGTTTCTGATTCAGCAGCAGGGGCTTCAGGAGCAGCAGTTTCAGCTTTTTTAGCTTTACCACCACGACGGCTTTTCGCTTTTTTAACTTCTTTTTTACCTCCGTTGTAAAGTTCATTGAAGTCAACAAGTTCGATCATCGCCATATCAGCGTTATCTCCCAAACGATTTCCAACTTTAATGATACGAGTGTATCCACCTGGACGGTCACCTACTTTAGCGGCAACATCTCTGAACAAATCAGTAACAGCGTATTTGTTACGTAAGTAAGCAAAAACAATACGACGATTGTGAGTCGTATCCTCTTTTGACTTTGTGATTAAAGGCTCAACAAATTGTTTAAGCGCTTTAGCTTTAGCAACAGTAGTGTTAATACGTTTGTGCTCAATAAGAGAACAAGCCATATTAGCCAACATAGCTTTTCTATGTCCAGTCTGTCTGCTTAAGTGGTTGAATTTTTTTCCGTGTCTCATGACGTGTTTTTTTTATCTTCATCTTGCTACAATCCACTATGGAGAGCAAAATATGAAGTAAATTATTCTTTATCTAATTTGTATTTAGCTAAATCCATTCCGAAAGTTAAATTCTTCACTGCAACAAGTTCATCAAGTTCAGTTAGAGATTTTTTACCAAAATTACGGAATTTCATTAGGTCATTTTTATTGAACGATACTAAATCACCAAGTGTATCAACTTCAGCCGCTTTCAAGCAATTTAATGCTCTCACAGATAAATCCATATCAACAAGCTTAGTTTTAAGCAATTGTCTCATATGCAATGACTCTTCATCATACGATTCTGTTTGTGCAATTTCGTCAGCCTCAAGTGTAATTCTTTCGTCAGAGAATAACATGAAATGGTGAATTAAAACTTTAGCAGCTTCAGTAAGAGCATCTTTTGGATTAATAGATCCATCAGTTTTGATTTCAAAAACTAATTTTTCGTAATCTGTTTTTTGCTCTACACGGAAATTTTCGATTGCATATTTTACATTTTTTACCGGAGTAAAAATAGAATCTGTAAAAATTGTTCCAATTGCAGCATTCTGTTTTTTGTTCTCTTCAGCAGGAACGTATCCTCTACCTTTTTCGATTGTTAAATCGAAGTTCAATTTGATTTTAGAATCTAAATTACAGATAACAAGGTCTGGATTCAAAACTTGAAAACCTGAGATAAATTTTTGAAAATCACCTGCTGTTAATTGATCTTTACCAGAAACAGAAATAGTAACTGATTCATTATCGATATCTTCAATCTGACGTTTGAAACGTACTTGTTTTAGATTAAGGATAATTTCGGTAACATCCTCAACAACACCTGAAATAGTAGAAAACTCATGATCTACACCTTCGATACGAACAGATGTAATTGCATAACCTTCTAACGCTGAAAGCAAAACTCTTCTAAGTGCATTACCAACTGTCAATCCATAACCAGGTTCTAAAGGTCTAAACTCAAATTTACCTTCAAAATCGGTTGAATCGATCATGATAACTTTATCGGGCTTTTGAAAATTAAATATTGCCATAAATTTCGACTAAGTCAATTATTATTTGTTGTACAACTCTACGATTAATTGTTCTTTAATGTTTTCTGGAATTTGAAGTCTCGCAGGTACAGAAACGAAAGTTCCTTCTTTAAGATCATTGTTCCAAGTAATCCATTCATAAACATGACTTGAATTTGATAAAGAACGTTCGATAGCTTCTAAAGATTTAGATTTTTCACGAACTGCAACTTTATCACCAGGCTTAAGGTGGTAAGAAGGAATATTAACAACCTCTCCATTTACAGTAATGTGTCTGTGAGAAACGATTTGACGCGCACCTCTTCTAGATGGAGCAATTCCCATTCTAAAAACAACATTATCTAATCTTGCTTCGCATAATTGTAATAAAACTTCACCAGTTACTCCTTTAGTCGCTGATGCTTTTTCGAATAAATTTCTGAATTGTTTTTCTAAAATTCCATAAGAATATTTAGCTTTTTGCTTTTCCATTAACTGAACAGCGTACTCAGATTTTTTTCCTCTTTTTTTAGCCATCCCGTGTTGTCCAGGTGGGTAATTTCTTTTTTCGAAAGATTTATCATCTCCGAAGATTGCTTCGCCAAATTTACGAGCGATTTTGGTTTTAGGACCAGTATATCTTGCCATTTTAAAAAAAATTTTAAGGTAGAAATTATGAATTCAGGTCTAATCCTTCGATAATCTATGTTCTACCTTGTTTATACTATAAAAATAAAAAATTAAACTCTACGTCTTTTTGGAGGACGACATCCGTTGTGCGGCATTGGAGTAACATCAATAATTTCAGTAACTTCAATTCCACCGTTATGAATAGAACGGATAGCAGACTCACGTCCGTTACCTGGTCCTTTTACATAAACTTTCACTTTTTTAAGTCCTGCCTCAAGTGCTACTTTAGCACAATCTTCTGCTGCCATTTGAGCTGCATAAGGAGTGTTCTTTTTAGAACCTCTGAAACCCATTTTACCAGCTGAAGACCAAGAGATAACTTCACCTTTCTTATTAGTCAAAGAAATAATAATGTTATTAAAAGTGGCAGAAATATGAGCCTCACCCGTTGATTCAACGATAACTTTACGTTTTTTTGCAGTTGCTTTAGCCATATTACTTATTATTTAGTTGCTTTTTTCTTGTTAGCAACAGTTTTTCTTTTACCTTTTCTTGTTCTTGAGTTGTTTTTAGTTCTTTGTCCTCTTAATGGAAGACCAGATCTGTGACGAATACCTCTGTAACAACCAATATCCATTAAACGTTTAATGTTTAAAGAAATTTCAGAACGTAATTCTCCTTCAATTTTGTAAAATGAAACAGCTTCACGAATTGCTCCGATTTCATCGTCATTCCAATCTTGAACTTTTTTATCTTGGCTTACTTGAGCTTTTTCTAAAATCTCAATAGCTCTACTTTTTCCTAATCCGAAGATGTAGGTAAGTGCAATAACACCTCTTTTGTTTTTTGGGATATCTACCCCTGCTATTCTTGCCATAATTATCCTTGTCTTTGTTTAAATCTAGGATTCTTTTTGTTTATTACGTACAGTCTCCCTTTTCTACGCACGATAATGCACTCGGCACTTCTCTTTTTTACTGATGCTCTAACTTTCATAGTGAATATCCTTTAATATCGATAAGTAATTCTTGCTTTTGACAAATCGTAAGGACTCATTTCTAGTTTCACTTTATCACCAGGTAATAATTTGATGTAATGCATTCGCATTTTACCAGAAATATGAGCAATTACAATATGTCCATTTTCTAACTCTACACGGAACATCGCATTTGACAATGCTTCTATAATTGATCCGTCTTGTTCTATTGCTGATTGTTTTGCCATAAATATATTAAGCTACCGCTTTTCTATTTTTACCAGTCTTCATTAAACCATCATAATGTTTGTTTAACAAATATGAATTGATCTGCTGAATAGTATCTATTGCAACACCAACCATAATTATTAATGAGGTACCTCCAAAAAACATTGCCCAAGATTGTTGTACATCCATAATACTTACAACAATAGCTGGGAACACAGCAATCAAAGCAAGGAATAAAGATCCTGGGAAAGTTATTAAAGACATCACTTTATCAAGGAAATCAGAAGTTTCTGCTCCCGGACGAACTCCAGGAATAAAACCGCCGCTTCTTTTTAAATCATCAGCCATTTTGTTAGTAGGAACGGTGATTGCAGTATAAAAGAATGTAAATACAATAATTAAAGTTGCAAAAACAAAATTATACCAGAAACCAAACATATTACTAAATGCACCAACAATAGATTGTGATGTATCTGATTTAGACAATCCAGCCACAGCTGCAGGGATAAACATAATTGCTTGAGCAAAAATGATTGGCATTACTCCAGAAGCATTAAGCTTTAGAGGAATCCATTGTCTATTACCACCTGCCAAATCTTGCTCGTAATCTCCTGTAGTTGTACGACGCGCATACTGTACTGGGATTCTACGCACTGCCATTGTAAGCAATACACAAGAAATGATAACTAATAGCCACACAATAATTTCAATAACTAATAACATTGGACCTCCATTGTTATTGGTAACACGAGTAGTAAACTCTTGTATAAAAGCTTGTGGTAAACGAGCTAAAATACCAACCATAATTAACAATGAAATACCATTTCCAATACCTTTATCTGTAATTTTCTCACCAAGCCACATAGCAAAAATTGTACCTGTAACTAAAATGATAACAGAAGAGAACAAAAATTCAGGAGAATTAAAGCCTAGCAAAAATGCATTACTAGGCAATGTTCTGTATAAATTATAGATATAAGTTGGACCTTGAACCAATGTGATAGCGATTGTCAACCAACGAGTGATTTGATTAATCTTTTTTCTACCACTTTCCCCATCATTTTGAAGTTTTTGTAAATATGGAATCGCAATCCCCATCAACTGAACAACAATAGACGCAGAAATATAAGGCATGATACCTAAGGCAAAAACTGAAGCCTTAGAGAAAGCACCCCCGGTGAACATGTCTAGAATAGATCCTAGACCATTTTTAGTTTGTCCCGCTAAACCAGTCAATTGCGTTGCGTCAATTCCAGGAAGCGTAACGTGTGCTCCAAAACGATATACTAAAAGTAATCCTAAAGTAATTAAGATTCTATTCTTTAGTTCTTCGATTTTCCAAACATTACTTATTGATTCAATAAATTTCTTCATCTTAATAGATAAGTTATATAGTTACAGCCTCTCCACCAGCAGCTTCAATAGCAGCTTTTGCAGTAGCGGTAAATTTGTGGGCAGTTACTTTTAATTTCGCTTTCAATTCTCCTCTACCTAAAATCTTAACGATTTCATTTTTAGTAGCCAAACGATTTGCTACGAAATCTGTCATTGAAACAGAATCAGTAATCACACCGTTATCAACTAATAATTGAAGAGTATCTAAATTAACACCTTCGTATTCTTTACGATTGATGTTTTTGAAACCAAACTTAGGTACACGTCTTTGAAGCGGCATCTGCCCTCCTTCAAAACCAATCTTTTTAGAATAACCAGAACGAGATTTTGCTCCTTTGTGTCCACGTGCAGCGGTACCACCTTTTCCAGAACCTTCTCCTCTACCTAATCTTTTATTTTGATTGTGCGTAGATCCTTCAGCAGGTTGTAAGTTACTTAAATTCATAACAGTATTTGTTATTTAGCTTCTTCTACAGAAACTAAGTGTTTAACTTTGTTTATCATCCCAAGGATAGCAGGATTTGACTCATGCTCCACAACTTGTCCAATTTTACGTAGACCTAAAGCTTCCAACCCTCTCTTTTGAGAAAGAGGACAGTTGATTTTGCTTCTTACTTGTTTTACTAATAATTTAGCCATAATTTCCTGAATTAACCTTTAAAAACTTTTTCTAAAGAAATACCTCTCTGTTTTGCAACAGTATGAGCGCTTCTCATTTGCAATAAAGCATCAAAAGTTGCTTTTACTACGTTATGTGGATTTGATGATCCTTGAGATTTAGACAATACATCGTGAATACCTACTGACTCAAGAACTGAACGAACAGCTCCACCAGCAATAACTCCAGTACCATGAGATGCTGGAATTAGGAATACACGTGCACCACCAAATTTACCTTTTTGTTCGTGAGGAACAGATTGTCCATTCAAAGGAATTCTAACTAAATTTTTCTTAGCATCTTCTACCGCTTTCGCAATTGCTTCAGAAACGTCTTTAGATTTTCCTAATCCGTGACCAACTACTCCATTTTCATCACCTACAACTACAATAGCAGAAAAACCGAAAGCTCTACCACCTTTTGTAACTTTAGTAACACGATTAACACTAACTAGACGATCTTTAAGTTCAAGACCACTAGGTTTTACCAATTCTACATTTTTGTATTTAGACATAATATATTAGAATTTAAGTCCAGCGGCTCTTGCGCCTTCTGCTAATGATTTAATACGACCGTGATACAAATATCCACCTCTATCAAAAGTGATGGTATCAATCCCAGCTTTTAACGCTTTCTCTGCAACTAATTTTCCAACAGCAGCAGCGATTTCAACGTTAGTACCTTTTCCTATTTCTTTTTCTCTCGAAGATGCAGCTAATATAGTAACTCCATTTACATCATCAATAATTTGAGCGTAAATTTCTTTATTACTTCTAAAAACAGAAAGTCTAGGTCTTGCAGCTGAACCACTAACCGATTTTCTAATTCTGAATTTAATTCTCTGTCTTCTTTCAGATTTTGTTAATGACATAATCTTATATTTTAAGCTGATTTACCTGCTTTTCTTCTTAATACTTCACCCACAAATTTAACACCTTTTCCTTTGTACGGCTCTGGCTTACGGAAACCTCTGATTTTCGCAGCAACTTGTCCTAAAAGTTGTTTATCAAATGATGTTAATTTTACGATTGGGTTCTTACCTTTTTCAGATACTGTTTCTAAAGTTACTTCAGGAGCAATCTCTAAAACAATATTGTGAGAATATCCAAGAGCTAAATCTAATTTTTGACCTTGGTTTGAAGCTCTATAACCAACTCCAACTAATTCTAGTTCTTTTGTGAAACCTTCAGAAACACCCACAATCATATTATTGATCAAAGATCTAAATAATCCGTGTTTTGCTCTATGGTCTTTATGATCAGACGATCTTTCAACTAAAACTTGATCGCCTTCAACTGTTACATTAACGTCCGAAAACTCTTGTACTAGTTGACCTCTTTTTCCTTTTACTGTAATATTACCGTCTTTAACTTCAACAGTTACACCAGCAGGGATTACAATTGGGCTTTTACCTATTCTTGACATCTTATCTAGTGTTTAAAATTAGTATACGTAACAAATTACTTCACCACCTACATTTAATTGCTTAGCTTGTTTTCCAGTCATCAAACCTTTTGACGTAGAAACAATAGCAATTCCTAATCCGTTAAGGATTCTTGGTAATTTGGCAGCACCAGCATACTTACGTAAACCTGGTTTACTAATTCTTTGGATATCTTTGATTACAGGCTCTTTAGTATCTTTATCATACTTTAAAGCGATTTTGATAGAACCTTGAACTGTGTTCTGCTCAAATTTGTAACTTAAGATGTAACCTTGATCAAATAAGATCTTAGTTATCTCTTTTTTAAGATTAGAAGCTGGAATTTCAACAACTTTGTGGTTTGCAGCCACAGCGTTACGAACTCTAGTCAAATAATCTGCAATAGGATCTGTATACATATGTATTTGATTGCGATTATGGTTTTCGGGAGACACACGTCTCCCGAACCTTTAATCAATTAAAATTATTTTTTGGTTTGCAAAAGTAATAACTTATTGCGAGATTACCAAGATGCTTTTTTAACACCAGGAATTAATCCATTATTAGCCATTTCACGGAAAGTTACACGAGAAATACCAAATTGACGAATATAACCTCTTGGTCTACCTGTTAATTTACAACGGTTGTGTAAACGAACTGGTGAAGCATTTTTAGGTAATTTTTGTAAACCTTCATAGTCTCCAGCTTCTAATAAAGCTTTTCTCTTTTCAGCATACTTAGCTACCGTTTTCTCTCTTTTAACCTCACGGGCCTTCATTGATTCTTTAGCCATGTCTTAATTCTTTTTAAAAGGTAATCCTAATTCAGCCAATAATGACTTTGCTTCCTTGTCTGTTTTTGCAGTAGTAACAAAAGTAATATCCATTCCTGAAATTTTGTTTACTTTGTCAATATCAATTTCTGGGAAAATGATTTGCTCTAAAACTCCAAGATTGTAGTTACCTCTTCCGTCAAAACCAGTAGCTTTAATACCACCGAAATCTCTAACACGTGGTAAAGCAGAAGTAATAAGTCTATCTAAAAACTCGTACATTCTTTCTCCACGTAAAGTAACTTTTGCTCCAATAGGCATTCCTTTTCTCAATTTGAAAGACGCAACGTCTTTCTTAGAGATTGTAGAAACTGCTTTTTGTCCAGTGATCTTTGTTAACTCATCAACTGCATAGTCAATAAGTTTTTTATCAGATACAGCTGCACCAACTCCACGGCTCAAAACGATTTTTTCAAGTTTAGGAACTTGCATTACGTTTGTATATCCGAACTCTTCTTTAAGAGCAGAGATTACTCTACTCTTATATTCTTCTTTTAGTCTAGGTGTATATGCCATTACTATAGTACTTGATTAGATTTTTTTGAAAATCTTACTTTCTTATCTCCTTCTACTCTAATACCTACTCTAGTTGTTTCCTTAGTTTTAGGATCAATTAGAGAAATGTTAGAAATTTGAATAGAAGCTTCTTTCTTAACGATACCACCTTGAGGGTTTTTAGCACTTGGTTTTGTATGTTTTGAAACCATGTTTACACCTTCAACTATCGCTTTATTTTTCTCACGGTAAACACGTAAAACTTTACCTTCAGCACCTTTATGGTCTCCAGCAATAACTCTTACGATATCTCCTGATTTTATTTTTAGCTTTATCATCTTAAAACGAATTAAAGCACTTCTGGTGCTAATGATACAATTTTCATGAATTGTTTTTCACGAAGTTCTCTTGCTACCGGACCAAAAACACGAGTTCCTCTCATTTCTCCTGCAGCATTCAAAAGAACACATGCATTGTCATCGAAACGGATATAAGAACCATCAGCTCTTCTCACTTCTTTTTTAGTACGTACAACAACTGCAGTTGAAACAGCTCCTTTTTTCACGTTTCCGTTTGGAGTTGCATCTTTGATAGAAACTACAATTTTGTCACCAACAGAGGCATATCTTCTTTTAGTACCTCCTAAAACACGAATAGTTAAAACTTCTTTAGCTCCCGTGTTATCTGCTACTTTTAGTCTTGATTCTTGTTGTACCATAATTATTTAGCTCTTTCTAAGATTTCAACTAATCTCCAACATTTTGTTTTACTTAAAGGACGCGTTTCGCTAATTCTTACAGTATCTCCAATGTTACAGTCGTTTGTTTCGTCGTGTGCAACATATTTCTTAGTTTTCAACACGAACTTACCGTATAATGGGTGTTTTACTTTTCTTACTTCAGAAATCACGATAGATTTATCCATCTTGTTTGAAGTAACAACACCTATTCTTTCTTTTCTTAAATTTCTTTTTTCTTCCATCTTTCAGCAGAATACAATTATTGTAACTCTCTTTTAGTTAACTCTGTAGCTAATCTTGCAACTGTTCTTCTAACGCTTCTAATTTGAAGTGGGTTAGCAATTGGAGAGATAGCATGAGCCATTTTTAGGTCAGCATATACTTTCTTAGTTTGACTAAGCTTTTCTTGCAACTCCGCTGCAGAAAGATCTTTTATTTCTGATTGTTTCATAATAAATTATAAATTATGCTTCGAAATCTCTAGCAACGACGAACTTAGTTTTTACTGGAAGTTTTTGAGCTGCAAGGCGTAAAGCCTCTTTTGCAACTGACAATGGAACTCCTCCAACTTCAAACATAATTCTTCCTGGTTTAACAACAGCAGCCCAATACTCAACTGCTCCTTTACCTTTACCCATACGTACTTCAAGAGGTTTCTTAGTAATAGGTTTGTCTGGGAAAATTTTAATCCATAATTGTCCCTCTCTTTTCATGTAACGAGTTGCAGCGATACGCGCAGCTTCGATTTGACGAGAAGTTAAGAACATTCCATCTTCATGTACAGATTTAATACCAAACATTCCATTTGAAAGCTCATGCCCTCTTTGAGAGTTACCTTTCATTCTACCTTTTTGTACCTTACGGTATTTTGTTCTTTTAGGCTGTAACATTTTTCTTTAGTTTAAAAATTTACTTTCTTTTACGAGCGTCTGGTTTTCCACCTTTGTTAAAGTTAGATTTGCCTCTAGGAGCATCTCCACCTTTTCCACCACCTGTACCAGATTGTTTTTTATCCATTCCAGCAAGTGGAGAAAGTTCTCTCTTACCGTAAACTTCACCTTTCATGATCCATACTTTAATTCCCATTCTACCGTAAGTAGTATGAGCTTCAGCAAGAGCATAATCAATGTCAGCTCTGAAAGTTGATAGAGGAATTCTACCTTCTTTGAAACCTTCCGAACGCGCCATCTCAGCACCATTCAAACGACCAGAAATCAAAACTTTGATACCTTCAGCGTTCATACGCATAGAAGCAGCAATAGCCATTTTGATTGCACGTCTGTAAGAAATACGGCTTTCGATTTGACGAGCGATGCTTGTAGCCACAAGATAAGCATCTAACTCAGGTCTTTTAATTTCAAAGATGTTGATTTGAACCTCTTTGTCAGTAACTTTCTTAAGTTCTTCTTTTAACTTGTCTACCTCTTGTCCACCTTTCCCGATAATGATACCAGGTCTAGCAGTAGTGATAGTAACGGTTACAAGTTTCAAAGTTCTCTCGATGATTACTTTTGATACACTAGCTTTTGATAAACGAGCGTGGATATACTTTCTGATTTTGTGATCTTCGGCTAATTTATCACCGTAATCATTTCCACCATACCAGTTTGAGTCCCATCCTCTGATGATACCAAGTCTATTTCCAATTGGATTTGTCTTTTGTCCCATGCTGCTTAAGAATTGCTTTGTGTGTTATTGATAGCTCCAAGCACGATTGTTACGTGATTAGAACGTTTTCTTATTCTGTGTGCACGACCTTGTGGAGCTGGACGAAGTCTTTTTAACATCATTCCTCCATCTACTCTGATCTCTTTAACAAATAATCCAGCTTCTTCTAAATTACCTTCACTATTTTTTTGCTCCCAGTTATTGATTGCAGATAATAATAGTTTTTCTAATTTTCTTGAAGCTTCTTTAGAACTGAATCTTAAAATGTTAAGTGCTCTTTCTACCTTCTGACCTCTTACCAAGTCCGCTACTAAGCGCATTTTTCTAGGTGAAGTAGGGCAGTTATTCAATTTTGCGAAAGCGATAGACTTATTAGCCTCTTTTCTCGCATCTGCTGTTTCTCTTTTACGAACTCCCATTGCTTCTTTTATTTTTTACCTTTATTTTTTGCTCCAGCATGACCTCTAAAAGATCTAGTTGGCGAAAACTCTCCTAATTTGTGACCTACCATGTTTTCTGTTACGTAAACTGGTACAAATTGACGACCGTTATGAACTGCGATAGTCTGTCCAACGAAATCTGGAGTAATCATTGAAGCTCTAGACCAAGTCTTTACAACTGCATTTTTACCACTTTCTACGTTTTCTTGAACTTTCTTGTCTAATTTATAATGAACGAAAGGTCCTTTTTTTAATGAACGTGCCATATCTTATTATTTCTTTCTACGTTCTACGATATACTTGTTACTCGGGTTTTTCTTAGAACGAGTTCTGTAACCTTTAGCTGGCAATCCGTTTCTTGAACGTGGGTGCCCTCCAGAAGAACGTCCTTCACCACCTCCCATAGGGTGATCAACAGGGTTCATCGCTACTGGTCTAGTTCTAGGTCTTCTTCCTAACCATCTTGTTCTACCTGCTTTACCAGATACAACTAATTGGTGGTCAGAGTTAGAAACAGCTCCAATTGTAGCTGAACAAGTCAACAAGATTAATCTTGTCTCACCTGATGGCATTTTAATTGTTGCGTATTTCCCGTCTCTTGCCATTAACTGAGCAAAAGTTCCAGCTGAACGAGCAATAACAGCTCCTTGCCCTGGACGTAACTCAATACAAGATATAACAGTTCCAAGAGGAATTCTGCTTAAAGGTAAAGTATTACCAATCTCCGGTTGAGACTCTGGTCCAGAAACTAATTTCTGACCAACTTTCAATCCATTTTGAGCGATAATATAAGTTTTCTCTCCATCAGCATAAGCTAATAAAGCGATAAATGCAGTACGATTTGGATCGTATTCGATTGATTTCACTGTAGCTGGAATTCCATCTTTAGTTCTTTTGAAATCGATGATACGATATCTCTGCTTGTGACCACCACCCGTATAACGCATGGTCATCTTTCCTTGACTATTTCTACCTCCTGAGTTTTTTATCGGTGCTATCAAAGAGCGTTCCGGCTTATCAGTTGTAATAGCGTCATAACCATTCACAACTCTAAATCGCTGACCCGGGGTAATAGGTTTTAATTTTCTTACTGACATTTTTCTATCTTAGATATTGTTGTAAAAATCAATTGTTTCTCCTTCTTGTACTTGAACAATTGCTTTTTTGTATGCATTTGTCTTTCCACTGATTAAACCACTTTTAGTGTATTTAGTAGATCTATCTGGTCTCACATTCATTGTGTTAACAGAAACGATAGTTACTCCATAAGCAGCCTCAACAGCTTTCTTAATCTCAACTTTGTTTGCTTTTTTGTTAACAACGAATCCGAAGCGGTTTAGAACTTCACTTTCTTTGGTTACTTTTTCCGTTACTATAGGTCTAATAATGATGCTCATATTCCTATTATTTACTTAAATTTTCTTCAATTAACTCTAAAGAACCCTCTAAAAGCACTAAATTATTAGCGTTTAATATTGCGTAAGTGCTTAATTCCGAGCTAGTTACGACATTTGAAGCCTTTAAATTACGTGACGACAAATATACGTTTTTATTTGACTCGCCCAATACAAATAAAGATTTTTTATTCTCTAACCCTAAAGCTTTCAAAACGTTAATGAAATTTTTAGTGTTTGGTGCTTCAAAATTAAAGTCTTCTACAACTACGATATTTGACTCTTTTGCTTTGATTGAGAAAGCAGATTTTCTAGCCAATCTTTTTAAACCTTTATTCAATTTAAATGAATAACTTCTTGGTCTTGGACCGAAAACTGTTCCCCCACCCTTAAACAAAGGATTCTTAACACTTCCTGCACGAGCAGTACCAGTTCCTTTTTGTTTTTTAATCTTACGCGTACTTCCAGTTACTTCAGCTCTTTCTTTAGCTTTGTGAGTACCTTGTCTTTGATTAGCAAGATATTGCTTAACATCAAGATATACAGCGTGATTATTTGGTTCAATTGCGAATACTGAATCAGAAAGTTGAACTTTTCTTCCAGTATCTTTTCCGTTGAAATCTAATACTTTTACTTCCATTACTTCTGAATGATTACATAAGAGTTTTTGTGACCAGGAATACATCCCTTAACAACAAGTAGATTCTTTTCAGCAACTACTTTTAAAACTCTAAGGTTTTGAACTTTTACATTTTCTCCTCCCATTCTTCCAGCCATACGCATTCCTTTGAACACTCTAGATGGATAAGAAGAAGCTCCTACAGAACCTGGCGCTCTTAAACGGTTGTGCTGACCATGAGTAGCTTGTCCAACCCCACCAAAACCGTGACGCTTAACAACACCTTGGAAACCTTTACCTTTAGATACACCTTGTACATCTACAAATTCTCCTTCTTCAAAAATAGTAACATCAATAAGATCTCCTAATTTTTGTTCAGTTGCAAAATCTTGGAATTCAACGACTTTTTTCTTAGCAACAGTTCCAGCTTTTTTAAAGTGCCCTAAAGCAGCTTTAGTAGAATGTTTCTCGTTTTTGTCATCGAAACCAAGTTGCAACGCTTCATACCCGTCAACCTCATTGGTTCTGACTTGGGTAACAACGCATGGACCAGCTTCGATTACTGTACAAGGAATGTTTTTCCCGTTTTCGTCGAAAATACTAGTCATGCCGATTTTCTTACCAATTAACCCAGACATAAATATTAATTATTAATTACTAAAATTCCCTTCAATTTGAAAATAACAGAAATTTCCAAACAGGGAGTGCAAAAGTAGATATTAAAATTGAATAAACCAAACAGTTACAAAAATTAAATCGCTCATTATCAAAATCCAAGCATCAAAACGCCTTCAAACTAAACTTT
Organism: Flavobacterium tagetis; assembly: GCF_016735615.1. Lineage (GTDB taxonomy): Bacteria > Bacteroidota > Bacteroidia > Flavobacteriales > Flavobacteriaceae > Flavobacterium > Flavobacterium tagetis. Next base: position 79,830 of record NZ_JAERSF010000004.1, on the reverse strand, counting down.
ATCAACACCAAAATCCAAGCCCAATTTCTCCATCCTCAAACATTTTACACATAACAATTAATTAATAAAATCGCAACAAAAAAAACTCACATCCCTCTAAAACAAAGGCTTTTACAAAACTTAAAGAATCACAAATCTTTAAAATTTTACAAATTAAAACCAACTTTTACAAACAAAAAAAGCGAGACAAAAAATGTCTCGCTTTTTATATGAAAAATATAAAAAAATTATACTTTAATCTCCACTTCAACTCCACTTGGCAATTCAAGTTTCATTAAAGCATCAATAGTTTTAGATGAAGATGAATAAATATCAATCAATCTCTTGTATGACATTACTTCAAATTGCTCTCTCGCTTTTTTGTTAACGTGCGGAGAACGCAATACAGTGAAAAGTTTTTTGTGAGTTGGCAACGGAATTGGACCTGTTACAACCGCTCCAGTAGTTTTTACTGTTTTTACGATCTTTTCAGCAGATTTATCTACCAACATGTGATCGTAAGATTTTAGTTTTATTCTGATTTTTTGACTCATTTTCTTAAAATTAAGCGTTACCTTTTGCTTTTTTGATTACCTCTTCTGAAATATTAGAAGGTGTTTCTGCATAGTGAGAAAACTCCATTGTTGAAGTTGCTCTACCAGAAGATAATGTTCTTAATGTAGTTACATAACCAAACATTTCTGATAAAGGCACATCAGCTTTAATAGTTTTAGCACCATTTCTATCACCCATGTCATTAACTTGACCTCTACGACGGTTCAAGTCACCTACGATATCACCCATGTTTTCTTCAGGAGTAATAACTTCGATTTTCATGATTGGCTCAAGAATAACAGCTCCAGCAGCACGTCCTGACTCTTTATAACCCATTCTTGCAGCTAATTCAAAAGAAAGAGCATCAGAATCCACAGGGTGGAAAGATCCATCTAATAAAGTTACTTTCAAACTATCAACAGCATATCCAGCTAATGGACCTGTTTTCATAGCCTCACGGAAACCTTTTTCAACAGCAGGGATATATTCTTTAGGAACGTTACCACCTTTTACCTCATTAACAAACTGCAATCCTACAGGAACTTTACCATCAACTTCATCAGCAGGCTCGATTCTAAATACGATATCACCGAATTTACCACGACCTCCAGATTGTTTTTTGTAAGTTTCTCTATGTTGAGCAGATTTAGTAAACGCCTCTTTATACTCTACTTGTGGCTCACCTTGATTAACCTCTACTTTAAACTCACGTTTCATACGATCAACTAAGATATCTAAGTGAAGCTCACCCATACCAGAAATAATAGTTTGACCTGAAGCCTCATCAGTTCTTACAGTAAACGTTGGATCCTCTTCAGCTAATTTAGCCAAAGCCATACCCATTTTATCAACATCAGCTTTAGTTTTAGGCTCAATAGCGATACCAATTACAGGCTCTGGGAATTTCATAGATTCCAAGATAATTGGACTCTTCTCATCACACAAAGTATCTCCAGTTTTGATATCTTTAAATCCTACAGCAGCTCCAATATCTCCAGCCTCAATAAATTCGATTGGATTTTGTTTGTTAGCGTGCATTTGGTAAATACGAGAGATTCTCTCTTTGTTACCAGAACGAGTATTTAAAACATAAGAACCAGCATCTAAACGTCCCGAATAAGCACGGAAGAAAGCTAAACGACCTACGAATGGGTCAGTAGCAATTTTAAATGCTAAAGCAGCAAACGGCTCTTTTACATCTGGGCGACGTAAGATTTTAGTTTGATCTTCTTCTAACAATTCAGCATCATCAGGGTGAATTCCTTCGATACCTTCTTTATCTAATGGAGATGGTAAATACTTACAAACAGCATCTAACATGAATTGAACTCCTTTGTTTTTGAAAGAAGAACCAGCAAGCATAGGAATGATTGCCATATCAATAGTAGCCGCTCTTAATGCATTGTTAATTTCTTCCTCTGTAATAGAGTTTTCATCTTCCATGTATTTATCTAAAAGATTCTCATCATAAGTAGCAATCTCTTCGATAAGGATAGAACGATAGTGTTTTACATCATCAACCATATCAGCTGGGATATCAACAATATCAAAAGTAGCTCCTTGAGTTTCATCATGCCATACAATAGCTTGATTTTTAACTAAGTCAACAATACCTTTAAAATCTGCCTCATCACCAATAGGCAAAGTAATTGCAACCGCATTCGATTTCAACATATCTTTAACCTGACCACACACAGCTAAGAAGTTAGCACCTTGACGGTCCATTTTGTTTACGAATCCCATACGAGGAACTCTATATTGATCAGCAAGTCTCCAGTTAGTTTCTGACTGAGGCTCAACACCATCAACAGCACTAAATAAGAAAACCAAACCATCAAGTACACGCAAAGAACGGTTTACCTCTACAGTAAAGTCAACGTGTCCAGGAGTATCAATAATATTAAAGTGGTACGGCAATGATTCTGGAATAACTTTACCTTGTACAGTTGGGAAGTTCCAAGTACAAGTTGTAGCAGCAGAAGTAATTGTAATACCTCTTTCTTGCTCTTGAGCCATCCAGTCCATTGTTGCAGCACCATCGTGCACCTCACCAATTTTGTGTGACTTTCCAGTATAAAAAAGAATACGCTCAGTTGTTGTTGTTTTACCAGCATCAATGTGAGCAGCGATTCCGATATTTCTTGTATATTTTAAATCTCTAGCCATTTCTTTACGAATTAAAATCTAAAGTGAGAGAATGCTTTGTTAGCTTCTGCCATTTTGTGAGTATCCATTCTTTTCTTAACCGCAGCACCTTCTTCTTTAGCCGCAGCTAAACACTCAGAAGCTAAACGTTGCGCCATAGATTTTTCATTTCTTCTTCTTGAATAAAGTATTAACCACTTCATTGCCATAGAAATTTTTCTGTCTGGACGAATTTGCATTGGGATTTGGAATGTAGCTCCACCAACTCTACGGCTACGTACTTCTACGTGAGGCATAACGTTTGTTAAAGCATCTTTCCAGATCTCTAATGAAGTTTTCTCATCATTTTGCTTTTTAGTCTCGATGATGTCAATAGCATCATAAAATACTTTAAAAGCTGTAGATTTCTTACCATCCCACATTAAGTTGTTCACAAAACGTGTTACTAATTGGTCGTTAAACCTTGGATCCGGTAAAAGTGGTCTTTTCTTTGCCGCTCTTTTTCTCATGTCTTTTTCTTAAAAGTTTTTAAATTACTTTTTTGCTTCTTTTGGGCGTTTAGCACCGTACTTAGATCTTCTTTGCGTTCTTCCTGCAACACCTGACGTATCAAGCGCTCCACGAACGATATGATATCTAACACCTGGTAAATCTTTTACCCTTCCACCTCGCACTAATACTATCGAGTGCTCTTGTAGATTATGTCCTTCTCCTGGGATGTAAGCATTCACCTCATTACCATTTGTCAAACGTACACGCGCAACTTTACGCATTGCAGAGTTTGGTTTTTTTGGTGTAGTAGTGTAAACACGCGTACAAACCCCTCTTCTTTGAGGACAAGAATCTAAAGCAACCGATTTACTCTTCTTAGTGATCTGAGTTCTTCCTGTTCTTACTAATTGTTGAATTGTTGGCATAATTAATACTAAAAATTATTATGTTTATTAAATTCCCGCTTTTTACGGGGTTGCAAATGTATAAAATATTTTTCACTATACAAACGTTAAATCATTAATTTTCAACAACATTATTTATATCTATGATTTCACAAAGAAACATTAGATATTTGCTTTACATTTAACTAACAAAACGATTGCATTTGAAACAATTATATTACATATTCATTTTACTCGTATCATCAAATTGTTTTGCACAATCTTTCTACCTTAACATAAACGGAATCAATAAAAACCAAAATCAAACTATTGACTCCATTCTTTATACAAAAAAACATCAAAACATAAAATCCCTGAATAATGAAATTTCATCTGTAATAAACAAACTCACAAGACAAGGCTATATAGACACTGAAATACTAGAAAATAAAAAAACAAACGACACCACTTACACTGCTCTGATAGATATAAAATCAAAAATCAAAGAAATACACATATATATAGGAGCAAATAGTTTTTTTTATGATTCAGAAAAAAAAACAAAAGACAGCATAATCATACCTTATACCGAGCTGGAGAATTTCTTAAACCAAAAAATATCAGATAAAGAAAAAGATGGTTTTGCATTCTCAAAAATCAAACTTGAAAACATTAAAAAGAAGAATTCAATAATTTACGCAGACTTAAGTTTTGACTCTGAAATCAAAAGAACCCTCAATGCTATTATTGTAAATTACACAAATCCTTCTTTGAAAGATTATTTTCCTAAAGGAGCATTAAAACAATTAAACAGGAAATACATCAATAAAACCTTCAATCAAGAAACTGTTAAAAAACTTTCTGAAGACATAAATAGTTTTGAATTTGTTTCTCAGGCTAAATACCCAGAAATCTTATTTACCAATGACTCAACAAAAGTTTACACCTATTTAGACAAAAGAAAAGCAAACACTTTTGACGGCTATATTGGATTTTCAAATGATGATAGTAAAAAAATACAACTCAACGGATATTTAGATATCTCTTTAATAAATACACTTCATGCAGGCGAACAATTTTCTCTATACTGGAAAAGCGACGGCAACAAACAAACAACTTTTAACACAAAACTTGAAATTCCATATATTTTCAAAACAGCACTAGGAATAAAAGCCCAACTAAATATCTTTAAACAGGATAGCACATTTCAAAACACAAAAACAGCAATAGATCTAGGCTATTATTTAAATTATAATTCTAAAGTATACATCGGGTATCAATCAACAGAATCAAGCGACATTCAAAATACTAACAACGCAACAATCAGTGATTTCAAAAACTCATACTTTACTTCTACCCTAGAGCACAAAAAAAACAACAGCTCTAACAATCTGTTTCCAAGAAAATCATATGCAAATCTATTATTTGGCTATGGAAAAAGAACAACAAACAACACTACTGAAATAAAAGAAACAACCAATCAATTTTACACTAATCTAAATCTCTCTTACAATTTCGAATTAAATAAAAAAAACTTTATCTACATCAACCCTCAAATCTTATATCTAAAAAGCGACAATTACATCACAAACGAACTTTTTAGATTTGGAGGATTAAATTCAATTCGAGGTTTCTCAGAAAATAGTCTTCAAGGAAATATTGCAAATCTATTCATTACCGAATACAGATATTTACTTAGCTCAAATTTATACGCACACACCATACTCGATTATGGAATTTATCAAGATCGAACTTCAATAAAAAATAGCGAAAAATTCAACAGTCTAATTAGCGCTGGAGTAGGTTTAGGACTACTAACAAAAAACGGCTTATTAAAAATAATTATTGCTAATGGTAGCACAAATCAAACCGAAATAAAATTTTATAACAGTATACTCACGATCTGTTATAATGTTAAATTTTAAGCTTTTACAAAAATCTGTTAACAAAATATTAGGAATTTTAGTAAGAAATTACGAATATTACACTACTAATTCAAAATATTTGACAAATATGAAACCAAAGTTTAACAGATTCTTAGTGTTTTCACTAGCACTAATCGCGCAGCTAACCTTTGCGCAAGAAAGAACTGTTTCAGGTATTGTAACCGATGATGCAAATATGCCATTACCAGGCGTGAGTGTATTAATAAAAGGAGCAAAAACTGGAACACAAACAGATTTTGATGGAAAATATTCTATCAAAGCAACACCAAGTCAAGTTTTAGTTTTTAGCTACATTGGAATGAAATCCCAAGAATTTCCAGCTAGCTCAACAAAAATTAATGCTAAACTATCAAGCGACGCACAACAGCTAGAAGGAGTTGTTGTTACAGCTTTAGGATTATCAAGAGAGAAAAAATCTCTCGGTTATGCAACGCAAGAAGTTAAAGGAGAGAACCTAGCCGCAGTTAAAAGCGACAACTTCGTAAATGCAATATCAGGAAAAGTATCTGGAGTACAGGTAAAAAGAACCACAAACTTTGGAGGTTCCACCAATATTGTAATTAGAGGAAATTCTTCTCTAACAGGAAACAACCAAGCATTATTTGTAATTGATGGAGTTCCTGTAAGCAATAACAACTCAAACACAAGAGATCAGGAACAATCAGGAGCAGGTTATGATTACGGAAGTGCAGCATCAGACATCAACCCTGAAGACATTGAATCTATCAATGTACTTAAAGGCTCTGCTGCCAGTGCGCTTTATGGATCAAGAGCCGCTAATGGTGTTGTTGTTATAACAACAAAAAAAGGAAACAAAAAAGCCAAAGGCTATTCCATCACCGTTAATTCAGGCGTAACAATTGGCTCTGTAGACAAAAGCACTTTCATAAAATATCAAAACCAATATGGTGCTGGATATGGTCCTTATTATGGTCCTGACGAAGATTCGTATTTAGATCGTATCGATATAAATGGAGACGGGGTATTAGACAATGTAACCCCATTAACAGAAGACGCTTCTTATGGACAAGCTTTTAATCCAAATTTAATGGTTTACCAATGGGATGCATTTTACCCTGAATCCCCAAATTACATGAAAGCCACACCTTGGATGGCAGCAAAAAATGGCCCAATTACTTTTTTCCAAAAACCAGTAGCCCTTACCAATTCTATTTCAATCGACAAAGGTTTAGAAAATGGTTATCTTAGAATAGGAGCTAATAACCTTGACCAAACTGGCTTATTGCCAAACAGTAGCTTAAAGAGAAATACTTTCACTTTGAACGCATCTACTCTTATCAACGAAAGATTGACTGTAGCTGGATATGGAAACTTTACAAAAACAAGTACAATTGGTAGAAACAGCACAGGATACAATGACAATATTGCTGGTAATTTTAGACAATGGTGGCAAACCAATGTTGACATAAAAAGTCTAAGACAAGCTTATGAACTTACAGGACGCAATGTAACATGGAATCCAAAGTCTTATCAGGATCCTACTCCAGCATTTTGGGACAACCCATACTTTCAACGCTATGAAAATTACGAATCAGATAGCAGAAGCAGATTCATTGGAAACGTTTCTTTAAACTATAAGATTGCAAATTGGCTAGATGCTTTTGGCCGAATTTCTGTTGATACATATGATGAGCTACAAGAAGAAAGAAGAGCTATTGGAAGTGTACCTGTTGATTTTGGTATTGGAACTGGAGGTGGCGACGGCTCCCTTAATAGAAATCCAGCATCATCAGGTTACTCACGTAAAAACATTGGATTCAGCGAATACAACTATGACTTTATGCTAAATTACAACACAGACATTACCGAAAAATTAAATCTGAAAGGTGTTGTCGGAGTAAACATTAGAAGAAGCTACTACAATTCAATATTCGCAGCAACAAACGGCGGACTTGCTATACCAAAATTATATTCTTTACAAAACACAGTAAGCCCACTATTAGCACCTGTTGAAAGAGATGAAGCAATAGGCGTAGACGGTCTTTACGGCAGCGCATCTTTTGGTTATGAAGATTACTTATTTCTTGAAGGAACAATTAGAAGGGATCACTCTTCAACTCTTCCAGAAGCAAATAGCACTTACTACTATCCTTCCGTTTCAACTAGTTTTGTATTCTCTAAATTTGTAAAAGCAGATTGGCTATCCTTTGGAAAAGTAAGACTTAATTATGCAGAAGTTGGAAACAGCCCTGGTTTTGATAGAGTCCTAGACACCTATGCAGTTAACACAGCATTTGGAGCAGCATCAGCATCAGTAAAAGACACGAAAAACAATCCGAACCTAAAACCAGAGCGTACAAAAAGTTACGAAGCAGGTCTAGAACTTTCTTTCTTTAAAAAGAGATTAGGATTTGATTTCTCTTATTACAAATCAAATTCAATCGATCAAATAATCCCTTTAAGACTTACTGCCTCTACAGGATACTTATACGAATTGATTAATGCTGGAGAAATTGAAAACAAAGGGATTGAAATAACTTTAAGTGGTACACCTATAAAAACAGACACTTTTTCATGGGACATAAACTTAAACTTTGCCAGAAACAGAAACAAAGTATTAGACCTGTTAGACGGAATTGATAATCTGCAACTAGGATCTTTTCAAGGAGGTGTAACAATAAATGCCGCTATCGGGCAGCCATATGGCGTAATATATGGCACAAAATATACTTACTTAAACGGACAACGAGTTGTTGATCCAAGTAATGGCCAATATATAAAAACTTCAACATCTGATAATGCGATTGGAAATGCAAATCCAGATTACACAGCAGGTTTAAATAACAAATTCACTTACAAAAACTTTTCGCTTGAATTCTTAATCGACATGCAAAAAGGCGGACAGATATTTTCACTAGACCGTTATTATGGTTTAGCAACAGGTCTGCCAGACGACACTGCATATTTAAATGAACTTGGAAACCCTATCAGAAATCCATTAACTTCTGGATCTGATAGCGGAGGATTTATAAATCCAGGAGTAAATCCAGATGGCACCCCAAACACTACCAGAATTGAGGCAAGCCGATTTGGCGCTCAAGGTTATAGAAGAGGCTTACCAGATGAGGCATTTGTATATGACGCAAGCTATATCAAACTAAGACAAACAGCAATCACATATTCTTTACCAGAAAAAGTATTAAAAAATACATTCATGAACGGAATGAGCTTTAGCGTTGTTGGAACAAACCTTTGGATTATACACAAAAACTTACCAGATGCAGATCCAGAATCAGGATTAGGAGCAGGTAACTTGCAAGGCTACTCAACAGGATCTTTACCATCTACAAGAGACATTAGCTTCAACATTAAAATCCAATTTTAAAACAAGAAATCATGAAAAAGATATTTATAATCATACTAACCGCAGTAACATTCTCGTCCTGCTCTGATGATATAGAAAAATTAAATGTGAATGTAAAAGACCCATCAAATGTACCAGGAGAAGCTCTGTTTACAAGTGCGCAAAAAAGTTTGGTAGACCAAATGACAAACACAAATGTCAACAATAATATATTCAGACTAATTAATCAATATTTTACAGAGACAGTTTACACAGACGAAAGTAATTACGACTTAGTTACAAGAACAATCCCAGAACAACACTGGCAATTCCTGTACAAAGATGTACTAAAAGACTTAGATCAAAGCGCTATCAATATTACTAATACTCCGCTTGGCTTAACAGAAAATCCTTTAGACAAACAAAACAAACTTGCAATCATAGAGGTTTTAAATGTTTACACTTATGCGGTATTAGTTGAGACATTCGGCAATATTCCATATTCTCAAGCCATAGATCTTAACTACAAAACACCAAAGTACGATGACGGCTTGACAATTTACAAAGATCTAATCAGCAGATTAAACAATGCAATAGCGAAACTAAATACTGGTGGCAAAAGCTTCGGGGACAATGACAGAATATACGGAGGTGATGTAGCAAAATGGATTAAGTTTGCAAACACTCTAAAATTAAGAATGGGTATAACGATTTCTGATATTCCTTCCGAAAGTGCATTGGCTCAAGCTACTGTATCAAGTGCCGCTCCATTTGTATTCACATCAAATCTCGACAATGCAGACCTAAAATATCTTACAGCTACACCGAACACTAATCCGCTATATGTAGATCTTGTTGCAAGTGGTCGTGACGATTTTGTTCCAACTAGCACTATAATAGATATGATGAATAATTTGAGTGACCCAAGACGTGCAAAATACTTTGACAACAATATGGATGACCCATCGACTCCGGAAATAGAATATATAGGTGGAGAGAATGGATCTGCAAATTCATTTTCACAAAACACACACATTACACCAACAATTCAGGCTCCGGATTTTCCAGGAACAATTTTAGACTATGCTGAAGCCGAATTCCTATTAGCAGAAGCCGCTGAAAGATCTTTATATGGAACTCCTGCAAATGCAGAAGCACACTATAATGCAGCAATAACCGCTTCTATTTTAGATTGGGGAGGAACCGAAGCTGATGCTACAACTTATTTAACGAATCCTGATGTTGCCTATACAACTGCTACAGGAACTTGGAAACAGAAAATAGGAACTCAAAGCTGGATCGCTTTTTATAATAACTCATTTGAAGGATGGTCATTCTACAGAAGATTAGACTTTCCTGTATTGGTTGCACCGCCAGATGCTGTATCAGGTTTTCCAATGCGCTATACCTACCCAATTATTGAGCAGTCACTAAATAAAGCAAGCTATACAGAAGCAAGTGTCGCAATTGGGGGTGACGCTGTTGAAACTAAATTGTTTTGGGATAAGTTCTAAAATCTATAAAATTATAAAAAACGAAAAGCGGTTGCATAATACATGCCACCGCTTTTTATTTCAAAACCTCTTAACTTTAATTTTACATTGAGTCAAATTATTGGAGTGATATCAGAAAACACAAAACAAAAAGTTATCAAAATCATTAAAAAGAAGAGAATATTTTCAATCTGTATAAAACCCAAAAGATTTTGTTTTATGTTCAGAAAAAGTATAATAACATAATTACATTATGCCTGTATTAATCCTGAATATTAAAGGTTCACGGTTTTTTAACAAAATTTACCGTTTTGCCTTGACGTTTTTTTAAGATAAAAGTTATAAAAAAAACATTTAAACACCCTTCATCTATAAATTTAACATTTGAAGGGTTGATAAAATTTTTAATTATTATCAAATTTAACACTAAAAATTACGGTTTTGTAATTTTTAGCTGATTATAATCGATAAAACAACAAAATCTAACCTTAAAATCATTATTTAACTAAAAAAAAAGCTTTTTATATTAGGTAGATTAACAAATTATTAAGATTTTTGTCGGACTAATTCAAAATATTTAAAAATGAAACTAAAGTTCAATGGATTCTTAGTGCTTTTATTAGTACTAGTCGCGCAACTTTCTTTTGCGCAAGAAAGAGCTGTTTCTGGTACAGTTTCTGATAATGCAGGAATGCCTTTACCGGGTGTTAGTGTATTAGTTAAAGGAACTAAAACAGGAACACAAACTGACTTTGATGGTAAATTCTCGATCAAAGTGTCACCAAGCCAAGTTTTGGTATTTAGCTACATTGGGATGAAAACTCAAGAAGTGGCTGCAAGTTCATCTACTGTAAATGTTAAAATGGCAGATGCAGGAGCACAAGAACTTGAAGGTGTTGTTGTAACAGCTTTTGGTATCAAAAGAGAGAAAAAATCTCTTGGATATGCAACAACAACTTTAAAATCAGACGCAATTACTCAAGTAGTTAATGCGAACCCTTTTGAAACTCTTTCTGGAAAAATCGCTGGGGTTGACATTACTGCTCCATCTCAACCAGGAGCTTCTACAAAAGTTGTTATTCGTGGATTGAACACAATTACAGGAAATAACGGACCTCTTTATGTAATTGACGGAACACCAATCAACAATACACCAACAGGTACAGGAAATAATGGAGTAGCTACTTCTACAAGATCTTACGATGCTGGTAACGGTGTTAGTGACCTTGACCCTAACAATATTGAAAGTATGACAGTACTTAAAGGTGCTGCTGCTTCTGCTTTATATGGATCAAGAGCTGGTGGTGGTGTTATCATCATTACAACTAAAAAAGGAAAATCAAACAGCGGAATTAAAGTTGACATGCTTGCTTCTACAGAGTTAAGTGAAGTAGCTAGAGTTCCACATAACCAAACTCAATTTGGACAAGGTTGGAATGGAGTAGGTTACTCAGGATCTAACTCTTACAGTAATGAAAATGGTTCTTGGGGACCTGCATTCAATGGAGAAATAAGACCATGGGGATCTGTTTACAACAACAGCCAACAAATTAAACCTTATGTGGCTTTAAAAAACAATGTTAGAGACTTCTACAACACAGGTGTTATGTCTACACAATCTGTAAACTTAAGCGGTGGTGGAGATACATCTGATTTCTCTTTAGTATTTTCAAATGTAAACAGTGATGGTGTTGTACCAACTGATGCTGATGAATACAGAAAACAATCTATTGGTTTCAATGGAGGTTTAAAAGGTAAAAGATTTACTTTAAGAACTTCTTTAAACTATATCTACAAAGATCAAAGTGTTGTAAACACTGGTCAAGGTGATGATGCTGGACAAGGTTCTACATTACAACAAGATTTATTACAAATCCCTACTGATGTAAGTATTGTAGACTTGAAAGATTACAAAAATAATCCTTTCAACTCTCCTTCTTATTACTTTACTCCTTACGCTACAAATCCATATTTCTCAATTAACGAGAATAGCACAAAAATTTATGGTGGTAACTTTTTTGGTAATGCTAACTTAAGCTACAAAATTACTGACAAATTAACTGCTACATGGCAAATTGGTGGTAACGTTAGAACTGAAAGATTCAAAAGTTATGGAGCTATTGTTGACTATTTACCAGGAAGCCCACAAGACATTGCAGGAAGCTTAACAGTTGGTGGAGTTACTGAAGGAAGATCTGAATTTTCTGAATTTGACACATTCTTCAACTTAAACTACAACACAAACTTAAGCGAAGATTGGACATTAAACCTTTTAGGTGGTGTTAACTTCAACAAAAGAGAGTCTGATCAATTATTCAATACAATTACTAACTTAGGTATTCCTGGATATTATGAACTTTCCAACTCTGCTGTTAGACCAACAATTACGCAATCTAATAGTGTAAGAAAAACTGGAGCAGTTTACGCTTCTGCAGAATTTGCTTTCAAAAACAGATATTTTGCTACTATTACAGGTAGAGAAGATATTACATCTACATTACCAATAGGAAACAATGCTTATTTTTACCCATCGTTATCTTTAGGTGCAATTGTAATCGACAATGGAGATACTTTCTTGAAATTAAGAGGTGCTGCTTCTAAAATTGCAAATGACACAGATCCTTATAGAACAGCAAATTCTTATATCCCTGGATCTGCTGCTGCCAACTTTGGTATTATTGCATCTCCAATTGGAGGAGTTAGTTTTTACGAATCTAACGGTAGACTTGGTAACCCAGAGTTAAAACCAGAAACTACTGTTGAATACGAGCTTGGTGCTGAAGGATCATTCTTAAAAAACAGAATCAGTTATGATGTGGCTGTATACCACAAAACAACTAAAGACGCAATTGTTAACTTACCTTTAGATCCATCTACTGGTTATACACAAAAAACAATTAACGCTGCTACAATCCAAAATAAAGGTATTGAGCTTTCTCTTACTGCAAGCCCAATCAAAAACCAAAACTTTACTTGGAATTTAACTTACACGTTTACTAAAAACTGGAACGAAGTAACTGAAATAAACGGTGGACTTCCATACGTTGATCTAGCACCAGCTTATAACGTATTTTTTAGAGCTGTAAAAGGAGAACCAATTGGATCATACTACTCACTAGTACCAAAAACAAATGAAGCTGGTCAACCAATTGTAAGTAAAACAAATGGTGTTAACTTAGCTAGTTCTGAAGCTCAAAATATTGGAAACTCTCAACGCGATTTCGTAATGGGATTACAAAATACTTTCAAATACAAAAACTTTAATTTAGGATTCTCTCTAGACTGGAAACAAGGAGGAGAAATGTATTCTTATACAAAAAGATTGGCGCATTTCGTAGGAAATGGTATTGAAACTACTTACAATGATAGAAACCCTTTCATTGTGCCTAATTCTGTAAACGAAGTTGTTGCTGCAGATGGTTCTGTAACTTATGTAGAAAACACAACTCCAGTTTCTTTTGCTAACGTAGCTAACTATTACAATACACAAACTAACACTGGATACGAAAAAAATCACGTAATTGACAAAACTTTTGTACGTCTAAGAGAGGTAAATTTAAACTACGATTTCCCTTCTGCACTTAGCAAAAACATGGGATTAAACAAAATTACAGTTGGTGTTTATGCAAGAAACTTATTTATGTGGACTCCAGGAGACAATCCTTATGTTGATCCAGAGGTAAGTACTTACGGAACTGGTGTACTTTCAGATTTAGGAGAATTTGGAGCTAACCCATCACAAAGATCAGTAGGTGGAGTTTTAAAATTATCATTCTAAAAAAATATATCATAAAATGAAAAAGATAGCAACAATAATAACAGCTCTTTTCTTACTAGTGTCGTGTGATGATACATTTGACATTAATAGAGATCCGGATTTATTACCTCCGGGACAAGCAAATAGCACTATTTTTCCTGCGGGAATCGCAGGTTTAGCAGGTGCACAGGGATCATATTACGCTTTAATTGGCGGATTTTGGTCTCAATTCTGGACACAAAACAATACTTCTAATCAATACAAAGACGTTGACCAGTACAGTATTGGAACTAACGATTATCAAGCTGCATATGCAGCAATGTATGATGCGTTAAATGATATTAGAACTGTAAAACAACAAGCTCTTGCTGAAGGAAATACAAAATATTTTCTAATGGCTACTGTATTAGAAGTTGAAGCTTCACAAGTTTTAACAGACACATACGATGCTATTCCTTATGCAGAGGCAAACAATACAACTATCTTATATCCTAAATTCAATACAGGTAAAGAAACTTATGACTTAATGATTGCTGATTTAAAATTGGCATTATCAAAAGATCTAAATGCTTCTAATGGCGACAATCCAGGTAACGATGATTTCATCTTTGGTGGAAATATGGAAAATTGGACAAAATTTGGTAATACTTTATTGTTGAAATTATATACAAGATTAACAGAAGTAGATCCTTCATTAGCTCAAACAGGAATTACTACATTAATTAATTCAGGTGCTGAATTTTTAGATGTTGACGCTGCAATGACTCAATTTGAAGATGCTGCAGACAGAAGTAACCCATTATATGAAACTGACAGAAGACAGTTAAATACTACTGGAAACCTTAGAGCTAGTAAAACGTTATATTCTTACTTACAAGTTAATGTTGATCCACGTAAAGATTTATACTATGGAGCGGGAAATCCTAATAATCAAGGAGATTTCTTAAATAGTGCAACTAATCTTTCTTTAGTTACCTTAAAAGCAACTACTCCTTTCTATTTTATTAGTGCTGAAGAAAGCTACTTCTTACAGGCAGAAGCTCTTGTAAGATATTATGGAGGCGCTGGAGCTCAAGCAAAATATAATTTAGGAGTTGCTGCAAACTTCACTAAGTACTATGGTTCTGCTGCAGCTGGTGCAGCTGCTGCTAAGCCTTTCACTGACCCTGCAGGTAAATATGAATTCCCTGCAACAGGAACTGCTGCTCAAATCGAAGCTATTATCACTCAAAAATGGATCGCTAGTTTCCCTGGAAATGGATACGAATCTTTCTTTGAACAAAATAGAACAGGATACCCTAAAGTATCTGCAGTGGCTCAAACAAGTGAATCTTACGTACCTGGACAATTTGCAATTTCTGTAAACAGCCAAACAGGAAACTTATTCCCAAAAAGAGTTGTTTTACCTAATAGTGTAAAAACAAGAAATCCAAATGCACCTGCTCTTAAGGCGATCACAGACCCAGTTTGGTGGGATGTTAACTAATTAAAATTTACGAAATGAAAAATATATTCATAAAACTGATGACAGTAGTAGTTAGTGGTTTGCTACTTACTTCTTGTGATGCTGATTCAAGCGCAAACGTGTCTAGGGTTACAAATTACCCTGTATTTGAACTTAATGGCGAAAGTACAGAATTTGTTGAATTAGGTTCGACATATACTGAGCCAGGAGCTACTGTTACTGAAAACGGCCAAGACATTCCTTTTGCTATCACTTTTGCTGGAAAATATAGAGGGGCTAAGACTCTTGACACCAGTAAAATTGACGAGTACACTGAAACTTACAGCGCTACAAACGTAGATGGTTTTCCAGGTAATAGTACAAGAAAAGTAATTGTATACAAAACTGGAGATCTTAAAACTAGTATTGAAGGTGTTTACATTGCTACAACTAAGAGAAATGGCCAACTAATGCCTGCGTCTCAAGGAAGTTCAGAAAATGTTAAATATATTTATATCTGGAAAAACGCTGATGGTTCTTTCCAAGTATCTGATGCTTTTGGAGGATGGTATGATATCTCAAGAAATATTGGTGTAACTTCTGCTGCTGTAGGAGGAACAATTACAGGTGATATTTCTACTGGTGAGTTTACTTTCCCTGGAATTCCAGTATGTGATTATTTCGGAGGATCTGCAAAAATATCAGGTTTAACTGTTGATGCAGATAGCAAAACACTTGTACTAACAACTGATTGGGCTGCCGATGCGGCAACTAATTATAAGTTTGTTGCAACATTAACTCAAGTACAACTTTAAAATTATTAAAATGAAAAAATTAAAACTAAATATAACTCGTGTACTTGCAGTAATGTTTGTACTTACGGCATTTGTATCTTGCGATGAAGTGGGTGACACAGATCCGGGAGGAACATCTGTAGAATCAATGGCAGGAGACTGGTACATCACTCTAACAGATAGTGATGGTCATGTAGTTGTTGAACACGCTTTACACTCAACATATAATACTGCTGCAAACGACAACACAATGTGGATTGATGATGCTAAACGTGGTTATTATATCAAATGTAAAGTAGAGGTTGATACTAAAACCGGAACATTTAAAGCAACTGCTGCTGATAACATTCAGGACCCTGGAACTAAAGTTACAATCACTGACGGGAAAATCGAAAAAGGAGCTGCTGTTTCTAAAGGCGGTCATAAAGTAGATAAAATCTCTTTCAGAGCTCACTTTGATTATGATGATGATGGGTATGATATCCTTTATGAAGGTCACAAAAGAACTGGTTTCTACGAAGACGAATACTAGGATTTTAATTCAAGTAGTCTAAATATTAAACCACTCCATTAATTTGGGGTGGTTTTTTTATATAAACATATTACCTATATTTGTCCAATGGAAAAAGAACATCAAATATTTGGCATTAGAGCCATCATAGAAGCAATTCAAGCAGGAAAAGAAGTAGACAAAGTTTTCATTCAGAAAGATATTTCTGGAGAGCTTATGAAAGACTTAATGAAAGTAATGAAACGTGCAAACGTTAATTTTTCTTATGTTCCTGTAGAAAAACTAAACCGCCTTACTCCAAATAATCATCAGGGTGCAGTAGCAACGATCTCTCCCATTGGTTTTATCGATTTAGAACATTTAGTTGAATCTACTATTGAGTCAGGTAAAAAACCTCTTTTCCTTATATTAGATCAAATATCAGACGCTAGAAATTTTGGTGCTATTATTAGAACAGCAGAATGTACTGGTGTAAATGGAATCATTGTACAAAAAGCGGGTTCTGCTCCAGTAAACGGAGACACAGTTAAGACTTCTGCTGGAGCTGTATTCAACGTGCCTATTTGCAAGGTTGAACACATAAAAGACGCTATTTTTTACTTGCAAGGTTCTGGAATAAAAACAGTTGCCGCAACCGAAAAAACAGATCAAAACATATACGACATATCATTATCTGAACCAGTAGCTATTATTATGGGATCTGAAGACCGAGGAATAAATCCTTCTGTTCTAAAAATAGTAGATGAAAAAGCCAAATTGCCAATGTTTGGTTCAATTGGATCTTTAAACGTATCTGTTGCCTGTGGCGCTTTTCTATACGAAGCTGTTCGCCAAAGAACATAAAAACAAATTGAAAGATTAAGATGCGAATGAAATAATTAAATACCTTTAATTAATGCTTTCAAAATCTAATTCAAAATCAAAAATTATAATATTCCGATGTCTGTTTGTAGTTTTACTAATTACAAACAGCTACGGACAAAACACTACATATAATCAGTTTTGGAATGAAATTCAGTTTAACACAACTTTGAGTAAAAAGTGGGCAACTGAAATAGATTTTGCCGCAGCTTATAGCAGCACTGAATCATCAGCAAACTTATTCCAAAATACTATCCAAAGATCTATTAGAGGCTGGGGTCATTATTACTTTTCACCTAGATGGAAATTTTCGGCTTTCATCGCCTATTTTAACAATAGAGACGTCCCTGAAATTGGTCAGTTCGAATCTCCAGAATGGCGTTTCGCACTTCAAGGCATTTATTACTTTCATAAAACGGGTTATACTTTAAGCACAAGAATGCGTACCGAATATCGTCATATTCAAAATGAAGACGATAATTATGAGAATGTTTTTAGATATCGTCAGCAAATTAAATATATACAGCCAATTAATAGTAAAATATTAAGAGGTGGTGTTGTATATGCGATTGCTTCAGATGAACTCTATTTTAAATCAGGAGCAAATGTTACTGGTGGAAATTTCTTTGATAGGAATCGACTGAATATAGGTGCTGGCTATTTATTCTCAGATGATTTTCAGGTAGAACTAACTTATTGCAACGAATATTTACCAAGAAATGACGGAAATCAAACCACCAATGCCGCCTCACTTACAATAACCTTCAATAATTTCTTTCGAAATCTTAAAAAGAAGATCGAAGCCAAAAAACATCCTGAAGCAAAAGACGAAGAATAATTTAGTTTTCTTCTTTCTTCAAAAAACATTTAAGCTGTTCAACAATAGCATTTTTATGAAGCTTAAAGTTATAGCTTCGCACAAATTCAGTTCCCTGCATATTAATTTCTGCGCTAACAGCTTCGTAATTAGAAAACGCATTTAGATCTTTATCATCAATCAAATAAAGAACCTGCATTATAGAATCGTTACGTCTATACTGAGTATCGTAATGCACTAACTTATAAGTCTTGTTATCTGAAAGATGAATTACTAAATCATCTTTAATTTTTTTTCCCACTTTCTTATCTGGAAATGGTGTGGGTTGCAGTGCAACAAAATAATGTTCTTTGTCTGTAACAATATTAATTTTTAACGATTTTGTTTTTGTTGTATAAAAGACTGCTGGTTCAAAATAGTAGACCATACTTCCGTCTGCTTGCACCCTATTCTTTATTTCACATTGAGCAATGCCCTTTGCATTAAAAACAAAAAACGAAAACAAAACGATAAACTTTATTCTCATAATGTTCAAATTTAAATTGTTACCTAAACAAATTTACTCTTTTTATATCAAAGAAAATTATTGGTCTGTTTCTTCTTCATGCTCTATTTTTTTAATTAAAATATAATTTACAGGATGGCTAGACGAAAAGTACTCCTCCTCCATTTCATCTTCATGTGAAAGAGGAACAAAATTTCCATTCTCATCAAAATGCTTCATAAACGGATCACCGCTTGGATCAAAATCTGGACGTTGCCAATCGTAAACGATTGGTTTTGCGTATTCGGGTGCTTTGTAAAGTAAACTCAAAACAAAACCCGTAATAAGTCCAGCTAGATGTCCTTCCCAGGAAATAGACTGATCAACATCTGGAAAGACATACCATATCATTCCGCCATAGAGTAGAATTACAGTTAAGGACAAAGCCACCAATCTGTAATATTTAGTTTGAATGCCTTTGAAGAAAATAAAACTAACCAGAACATAAATTAATCCGCTGGCACCAATATGGAAATTCTCTCTTCCTACCACCCAAGTAATCAATCCTGAAAATATAATACCGTAGCCAATAACTCCTAAAGTCTGTTTTGGATAAAAAAACTGCATCGCCGCCAGCAGTATTAGAAGCGGAATACTGTTATTGTATAAATGATCTAGATTTTCGTGAATAAAAGGACTGAACAAAACACCCCGAAGCCCTAAAAAATCTCGAGGATAAATTCCGTATCGATAAAAATCAAAATCAAACCGGATTTGAAGCCAATATACAACCCATAAAAAAAGGACAAAAAATAATGGAAGTCCGATAACTGAATTTGAAAACTTAAAATTAGTGTCGCTCATATTTTTTTAGAAAATAACATCTAACAGAACTCAAAAAACTATCCAAAAATATTTTACTGATATTTTGTCATACCAAGATAAAAAATTGTCTCAAATCAGAACAATCCTTCTCTCTGTGAACTGTTTTAACTTTTGAATGAATGAAATTTAAATCTTAAAATAGTAATTTTGTATCTATGGAAGCACCTTTAGCAGAGCGTATTCGTCCGCAAAAATTAGAAGATTACATAAGCCAACAACATTTGGTTGGACCAACTGGTTCTTTAACACAGCAAATATCAAAAGGAATAATTCCTTCATTAATTTTCTGGGGACCTCCTGGTACAGGAAAAACGACCTTGGCCCAAATTATTGCTCAAGAATCAAAAAGACCTTTTTATATTCTAAGTGCCATAAATTCTGGCGTAAAAGACATTCGCGATGTTATTGATAAAGCAAAACAAAGTGGCGGACTTTTCACAGCTAAAAATCCTATTCTTTTTATTGATGAGATTCATCGATTTAGCAAATCACAACAAGATTCACTTTTAGCCGCCGTAGAAAAAGGCTGGATAACCTTAGTCGGTGCTACTACCGAAAACCCAAGTTTTGAAGTGATTCCTGCATTATTGTCACGTTGCCAAGTCTACATACTAAATGCTTTTACAAAAGCCGATTTAGAGGCTCTTTTAGAGCGCGCAATGAAAACTGACACTTATTTATTAACAAAAAAAATAAATTTAAAAGAAACAGAAGCTTTATTGCGTATTTCTGGTGGTGATGGAAGAAAACTTTTAAATGTATTTGAACTTGTCGTTAATGCTTCAGCTGGTGATGAAATTACAATTACCAACAATCGTGTTTTAGAACTTGTGCAACAAAACACGGTTCTTTATGACAAGACTGGCGAACAGCATTACGATATCATTTCTGCCTTCATAAAATCTATTCGTGGTAGTGATCCTAATGGAGCTGTTTATTGGCTGGCCAGAATGATCGAAGGTGGTGAAGATGTAAAATTTATCGCTAGAAGAATGCTTATTTTGGCAAGCGAAGATATTGGCAATGCTAACCCAACTGCACTCATAATGGCCAATAATACTTTTCAGGCTGTTACTACAATTGGATATCCCGAAAGCCGTATCATATTAAGCCAATGCGCAATTTATTTAGCTACTTCTCCCAAAAGTAATGCTTCTTATATGGCAATTGGAAATGCACAGCAATTGGTAAAACAAACCGGCGATTTACCAGTCCCGATTCACTTGCGAAATGCACCGACTAAATTGATGAAGGAATTAGGATATGGTGATGAATATAAATATTCGCACGATTATGCAAATAATTTTGCAGAGCAAGAATTTCTGCCAGATGCTATAAAGAAAACGGTTCTTTATAATCCTGGAAACAATTCTAGAGAGAACAGTACCCGCGAATTTTTAAAGAACCGTTGGAAAGATAAATACGGCTATTAAACCATATTTTATATTTAGAATTTCACTACAATTTTTTCTGAAACTAATTTGTCATTCTGATAAGACTCAAAATACCATTGTCCATCTTGTTTTAAGATCAAAGAACCTTGAACATTATCTTTTGTAGCGATATAAACATTTGGTTGCGAAGTTTTGAAAAGTTTCATAACCACTTTTGGTGTTTTATCAATCAATTGGTAACCAGATTCAGTTGGTTGAGCATATAACAAATTTGGATCTTTTAAATCTGGTGCAGATGCAGCAACAACTTGAGTTGCAGCAACAGTAGCAACCGCACTTGTAGCTACAGCTGTTTTTACAGGAGCAGATGTTCTTGAAGTTGCAACTGGAGTACCGCTATATTTATAATGCAAAGCAAAGACTCCCTTAAAAGCATCTTCTAACGCTTCTTTATAAGCTATTTCATATTCTTTCTCTCTGCTTTTTCCTACTTCAGAAGTAAAAACTACTTGGCCAAAACAATCCTTAAATTGTACTATAAGCTTAGTAACTAAAAATGCGCTATCTTTTATTACATCAATATATAAAACTTGGCAACGATCTGTGTAACCATCAGGAAGCTGCTCATTTGAATAAAAAGCTTCAAAACCACATTTAGTCAAATTTTGTTTACTTAAAGTTGCCAAACGATATTGATTATCAGTCTTCATAAACTCATATTTCAAAGGAATAATTACAGCTTTGTAATCATTGATAGACTGCGCAAATCCAACAACTGAACATAAAATTGCAGTAAGTAAAAATTTAATTCTCATCATTATAAATATTTTTTTAGTTCTAATAAATGGTTAATTTGTTTATAGTTTTCTGAAACGTCAACTTTTTTCTCATTAAAGAAAATAGCGTCTAGACCTGCATTTAAAGCTCCATTTACATCCGCTTCAAAATCGTCTCCAATCATAATGCTGTTTTCTTTTGAAGTTTTTGCTAGTTTTAATGCATAATCAAATATAATACTATTTGGCTTTTTAACTCCCGCTAATTCCGAATTTGTGATTGTGCTAAAATAACCTCCAAGCGAAGCATTATTAATTTTCTTTTCCTGAACATTAGCAAATCCATTTGTAATGATATGAAGTTTATATTTTGGCTTTAGATATTCCAAAACTTCAATTGCTCCATCAAAGAGATAATTATTATCGGTCAAAAACTCGATATAATCATTGGCAATTTCCAAGATGTTCTCTTCTGAAATCACATAATTTAAAGCATCAAACGAATACTTTAAACGGTTATAACGCAATTCTTGATGCGTAATTTTATCATTCTGATACAATCTCCAGCATTCTTGATTGATCGGAATATATTCTTTAATGAAATCTTGAGTAACGATTTCCTGATACTTAGTTTTGAAAATTCGATCAAAAGCCATTTCTGAGTTTTTATCAAAATCCCAAAGCGTGTGATCTAAATCGAAAAAGATGTCGGTAATATTGGTATTCATGTATTAAAAAATTCCTTCATCTACAAAACTATAATATTTTGATTCAGTTATAATAACATGGTCCAAAACTTTAACATCTAACTTGTTTCCTGCCTCACGAATTTTTCTTGTAATTTGTTTATCAGCATCACTAGGTATCAAACTTCCAGAAGGATGATTATGACACAGAATCAAGGCGGTAGCATATTTCTCAAACGCCAATTTAAAAATCAATCTCACATCGACAGTTGTACCGCCAATTCCTCCTTTGCTTAATTGAACCTTAGAAATCACATTATTAGAATTATTAAGAAAAAGCACCCAAAATTCTTCATGAGATAAATCTCCAATTACGGGTTGCATTAAATCGAAAACTTTTTTACTTGAAGTTATTTTAGTTATTTCAACTGCTTTTTCTGATCTCCGACGTGCGCATAACTCTAAAGAAGCTATAATTGTAACGGCTTTTGCCTCTCCTATTCCTTTAAATTTCATTAATTGAGCAATAGATAATTTTGCCAATGAGTTTAATCCTCCAACATTAGCTAGAATACGTTGGCTTAACGCAACTGCAGATTCGTTACGACTTCCTGAACCAATTAAAATTGCTAACAATTCAGCATCACTCAAAGCCTCTTTTCCTTTAAGCATTAACTTTTCGCGAGGTTTATCATCATCAGACCAATTTTTTATAGTGAAATGCCCTCCTTCCATAATAATAATTTTAAGAAGCGAAGATATTTAAAAAAGAAGAAAAATCTCTCAAAAATAAAATCAAGTTTTTTTAATAAAAAAAAAAGCCGATTGTAGAAACAATCGGCAAATTATCTAATAGACTAATTAGTACATTAACTAATTAATCAAACCTTTAACCTCATCAAAGTTTAAACCTCCATAATTTCCTGAGCTCATTAATAAAAGTGCAGAATTGTCTAAATTTAAATTGAATAGATATTCTTTAAATTCAGCTGGATTGGTATAAATAATTAAATCTTTTCTGTTAAATGCTGTAGCAATCTGTTCGTAAGTTACTTCTTCTAACTGCTTAATTTTTACAGCATCTGGCGAATAAAATACGACAGCAATATCAGCATATTCTAAAGCGCCTTCATACTCTTTTAAAAACTCAGCATTTAAACTGCTATAAGTATGCAATTCTAAACAAGCAACCAAAGTTCTGTTTGGGTATTGTTCTTTTACAGCTTTTGTTGTTGCTGCTACTTTACTTGGTGAATGTGCAAAATCCTTATAAGCTACTTTTCCTTTTCCTTCAGCAATTTTTTCTAAACGTTTAGAAGCACCTTTAAAACTTGCAATTGCCTCGTAGAAATCAGCTTCATCAACTCCCATATTTTGGCAAATCCATTTTGCTCCTGCCAAGTTATTCAAGTTATGTGCTCCAAAAACTTCAATCGGCATATCGCCTTCTGGAGTTTTTAATAAAGTCACGCCATCGCTTACAGAATATTCTGGAGTTGAATACGCGATTTTTCTAATAGGGTTTGTTGCTGCTTCAGCAACACGTTTTACTTCAGAGTCATTTTCGTTATATACTAAAATACCCCCATTTGTAATTTTTTCGATAAAAATCTCAAACTGTTCCACATAGTTTTCATATGTTGGAAAAACATTAATATGATCCCAAGCAATTCCAGAAATTAAAGCAATGTTAGGCTGGTACAAATGAAACTTTGGACGTCTGTCAATTGGTGAAGATAAATATTCATCGCCTTCTAAAACCATAAAATCATTTTCCTCAGTCAAATGCACCATCGTGTCGAATCCTTCCAACTGTGCTCCTACCATGTAATCAACTTCAATATTATGATAATGCATTACATGAAGAATCATAGAAGTTAT
Source organism: Flavobacterium tagetis (assembly GCF_016735615.1). Taxonomy (GTDB): domain Bacteria; phylum Bacteroidota; class Bacteroidia; order Flavobacteriales; family Flavobacteriaceae; genus Flavobacterium; species Flavobacterium tagetis. The sequence goes on along the minus strand of NZ_JAERSF010000004.1, from coordinate 55,243 downwards.
GGTAGTTTTACCATGGGAGCCTCCAATTACAACACGAGTTTTATTTTTTGATTGTTCGTATAAAAATTCAGGATAAGAATAGATTTTCAAACCTAATTCCTGCGCTTTTAATAATTCAGGATTATCTGCTTTTGCATGCATTCCTAAAATAATAGCATCAATATCCGAAGTAATTTTTTCTGGAAACCACCCCATTTCAGCAGGAAGAATTCCTTTTTTTTCTAATCTTGATTTTGAAGGTTCAAAAATAGCGTCGTCACTCCCTGTAACCTTATATCCTTTATTATGCAATGCTAATGCAAGATTGTGCATGGCGCTTCCGCCAATGGCGATGAAATGTGTTTTCATTTAAAATGTTTAATCGTTAAACTGTTTAATCGGTTAATCGAAATGGCAAATAACTTATTAAACTCCATAATTATTTTTCAAAAATAAGGAAATATAATATGCTTTTGGAGATAAATTAATTAGAAGACAATAAAAAAACCCGACAAGTTTTTAAATCCTGTCGGGTTTGATATTTATAATCAGAACTAAAGATTATTTAGCAATCGTCAATTCGTCGATAATGTTTTTAGCTCCAGCATATTTGTCGATAATCCAAAGTACATAACGAATATCTACGTTGATAGTTCTTTGCAATTTAGAATCGAAAATAACGTCTCCAGCCATAGCTTCGATGTTTCCATCAAAAGCAATTCCGATTAATTCTCCTTTTCCGTTTAGAACTGGCGAACCTGAGTTTCCTCCAGTAATATCGTTATCAGTTAAGAAGTTGACTGGCATGTAACCTGCTTTATCAGCATATTGTCCGAAATCTTTTTTCTTGTTCAACTCTAATAAACGAGCTGGCAAGTCAAATTCCTGATCTCCTGCTTTGTATTTTTTAACCATACTTTCCATTGTAGTATAGTTGTTGATTTTTGCATCGTTACGAGAATCTGCAGGTAAAGCACGAACTTTTCCGTAAGTCAATCTCAAAGTAGAGTTTGCATCTGGATATTTAATCGCATTTAATTTAGATTCTCTTAAACCTTCAACCAATTTGCGGTAAGCAGCAGCAAAACCATCATCAGCTTTTGCTTGGTCGTCTGTTTTAGCACGATATTTTGTCAATAAATCATTAGAAATAATATACAACGGATCGTGTACAATTGCCAATGGTTTTGGATCAGCTAAAAATGCCAATACTTTTTCTTTGCTTGTAAAATAACTAATCTCTGTTGCTTTTGCTACATCTGCAGTAAAATCACCATTATTAGCTGTTTTCATTTTTGCAATTTCTGGAGCAAGTCCGTACTCAGCAGCTTTAGAAGCATATAAGTTCAATTGAGCTGTTAGGACATCTTTTTCTAATGGAGCATAAAAATCTCCATAAATGCTTTCTACCATTGCATTGATTTTAGGAAGCATTTCAGCTTTTTTAGCATCGTTTTCTTTGTAATAAGCAATTAATGCATTTCCTAAATTAGCTGGCCCTGTTGCATAGCTTGAAGTACGTAAAAGCTGAGTCAAATAATTATCGTGACGTGCTTTTAAGTTTGTTTCTCTGTAATAATCGTTGATAGTCGGTATTACATTTTCGTACTTTTCTTTGTTTGCTGGTTTAGTAGCCCACTCATAGAATTTATCTTCTTGTTCCGTTTTAGTATCAACTGTACCTGCTTTTGTTAAAGCATCGATCATACCTTGACGGTTTTTCCAGTAATTTGCAGTCGAAGCATATTTAGAAGCGTACTGTAAACGAACAGTTGCATCTTTATCCATATACTTTTTCATTACATCCATTCCTGTTTTTGCACCTTCAACCCATGCAGGATAAGCATATTTAATGTTTTGCTCAATTCCTCCAGCTGGCATCCAACGGTTTGTTCTTCCTGGATACCCTAAGATCATGGCAAAATCATTTTCTTTTACTCCTTTTAAACTTACAGGCAAATGGTGTTTTGGCTGTAATGGCACATTGTCTTTAGAATATGCTGCTGGATTTCCGTCTTTGTCAGCATAAACTCTGAACATAGAGAAATCTCCAGTTTGACGAGGCCACTCCCAGTTGTCTGTATCTCCACCAAATTTACCAACACTTTCAGGAGGAGTTCCTACTAAACGAACGTCTGTGTAATCTTGGTAAACAAAATAGTAATATTCATTTCCTTGAAAGAAAGGACGAACAGAAACTGTGTATTTTCCGTTTTCGCTGTTCTCTTTTTCAATTAAAGCAATTTCTTGCTGGATAACTTTGTTTCTTTCAGTTTCTGTCATTGTATCATTTACTTTTGACAAGATTCTTTTTGAAACATCATCCATACGAACGAAGAAACGAACGAACAAAGATTTAGGTTTTAATTCTTCAGAACGGCTTTTTGCCCAAAAACCATTTTTCAAATGATTTTGTTCTGCAGTTGAAAGTTCAGCAATTGCACTATATCCACAGTGGTGGTTAGTCAATACCAATCCGCTGTTTGAAACAATTTCTGCAGTACAACCACCATTGAACTGTACAATCGCATCTTTTAAGCTATGGTGATTAATGCTGTAAATTTCTTCGGCTGTCAATTGCAAGCCCATTTTTTCCATATCTCTATGGTTCAATCTTTCGATAAACATCAAAAACCACATTCCTTCATCGGCTCTCATAGGAAAAGCCATAAGGGACATAGTCAAGAATAAAATTACTTTTTTCATGTTATTTTGTTTAAGTGATGCGAATATAGCTCATTTTCGCAAAAAAAATAAGCTTTACAATCATAAACAAAACATAATAAATCTAACAAGACCTGATTTTGCGAAATTCATAATTTTTACAAAATATAGAATAACATTTAATTTTTAAAAGTAAAACCACAAAAACTAATAAAAATATCAGATTAAACAGTTTTAAGTTTTAAATAAAATCATTATTTATAAAAATAAACTTTCAAAATAAAAAATATATAATAAAATATTTCTTACAATTTATTTTCTGCTAAATTTGCCATCCAAATAAAAATTAAAATAAAATGAAAAAATTGTTATTAGCAGTCGTAGTATTAATTACAACTATTGCAAGCGCGCAGAAAAACTCAATCTTATTAGGTGGCAATGTTGGATTCTCTTCTGAGAAAATCGGAGATTCTAAATTAGAAAACTTCGAATTCTCTCCAAAAGTAGGATATCAATTTGCAGACCAATGGACATCTGGTGTTGAAGGTTCTATTATGAATGTAAAAACAACAGGAGTAGACACAGCTGAAAAATACAAAATCGGAGGTTTTGTACGTTATACTGTACCTCTTTCAGAGACTTTCTCTGTTTTTGGCGATTTAGGTGCTGGATACCAATCTACCAACGCTAATGATGCAAAAGGAATGTACGCAAGCCTTACTCCAGCTTTATTCATTAATATGAAGAGAGGATTTGGTTTAAATTTCTCTATTGGAGGGATTAACTATGACAATCTTGACGGCAAAAATGATCCAAGACAAGAACGTTTAGGTTTTAATTTTGGAAAAACTCTAAACATCGGAATTTCTAAAAACTTCGGATTGTAGTTAAAGTTAACAGGTAAGATTTACCCATCTTAATCTTTTTGTTTTTTTTCGTGCAAAAAGAAAAACCCGACAAGAATGTTTGATTGTCGGGTTTTATATTTTTAATTAAAAACATTATTCATTAAGCATTTTCCAAAGCTTATCTTTTAAATCTGTTAAACCTTGCTGTGCAACAGACGAAATAAACATATAAGGAACGCCCTTGAAAGAAACATCTAGTTCTGCTTTCAATTCTGCTTTTAATTCATCGTCCAGCATATCGCATTTAGAAATCACGACAAGACGTTCTTTATCCAGCATTTCAGGATTGTATTTAGTCAATTCATTCACCAAAATATCATACTCTGCCTTTATGTCAGCAGTATCAACTGGAATCAAAAACAATAAAGTTGAGTTACGCTCAATATGACGCAAGAAATAATGTCCAAGACCTTTACCTTCAGCAGCACCTTCAATAATTCCGGGAATATCAGCAATTACAAAAGATTGAAAATCTCTATAAGCTACAATTCCTAAATTTGGTTTTAAAGTCGTAAAAGGATAATCTGCAATTTTTGGTTTTGCTGATGTTAATACAGACAACAATGTAGATTTTCCAGCATTTGGAAAACCAACTAAACCAACATCTGCTAAAACTTTAAGTTCAAGAATAACATCCATTTCTACACCAAGTAAACCTGGTTGTGCATAACGAGGTGTTTGGTTTGTAGAACTTCTAAAATGCCAGTTTCCTAAACCTCCTTTCCCTCCTCTTGCTAGAATCTGTTTTTCTCCGTGTTCGGTAATTTCAAAAAGTGTTTCTCCAGTTTCCTTGTCTTTTACAACAGTTCCTAATGGCACTTCAATAATTTTATCTTCTCCATCTGCACCAGTACTACGATCGCCACCACCATCTCCACCGTGACCGGCTTTAATATGACGCGCAAACTTTAAATGAAATAATGTCCAAAGCCCTTTATTCCCAACTAAATATACATGGCCACCGCGACCACCGTCTCCACCGTCTGGACCACCTTTTTCAATAAATTTCTCTCTATGTAAATGCGTAGATCCTTTTCCTCCTTTTCCGGAAGAAACATATATCTTAACGTAATCTACAAAATTTCCTTCTGTCATTTTCTTTGTTTATGTAAAGTTTCAGTCCCGATAGCTATCGGGATTGAAACAAATTCTCTCTACTCTTTTAATGCTCTTACAAGCACTTTGTCAATCTTAACACCGTCCATATCGATTACCTCCAGAACGAATTTCTGCCAAACTAATTTTTCTCCTTCTTTTGGAATATGAGACAGTTCAGTCATAATCATTCCGCTTACAGTGTTTACTTCGTAATCGTTTGTTAATTCGTCCAATTCGAAATAGGTCAAGAAATCGTGTAATGAATAATGTCCGTCAACTAACCATGAACCATCTTCTCTTTCAATAAGTTGGAATTCGTCTTTATAGAATTCAGCAGCATCTCCTACTAAAGCTTCTAGGATGTCATTCAATGTAATCATACCTTGAAAAACACCATACTCATCTGAAACTAAAGCATAATGAACACCTGTTTTTTTGAAATTTTCTAAAGCTTTATAAGCCGTAGTCTGTTCCATCAAATAGGGTGCATCAGATAATATTGATGATAAATCGAAATTATCTTTTTCAATATGTGCGAAAATATTTTTCAGTGTTACCACTCCTACAATATCATCGTAATTATCATTGTAAACAGGATAAACTGCATGAAGATCCTGAACTACCAATTCTTTGATTTTTTCTTTATCAGCTTTTAATGGCAACATATCTACCGACTTGCGGTGTGTCATTAAAGAATTTACTTTTCGGTCTCCAATATGGAAAACACGTTCCACAATGTCTTGTTCAATTTCTTGAACTTCTCCAACTTCTGTTCCTTCTTTAATAATGGCTTTAATTTCTTCTTCAGTCACTTTTCCGTCAGCAGTTGGTTTTATCTGAAGAACATTCAGTAAAAAATCTGTTGAAGAAGTTAACAGCCAAATAAACGGCGCCGTAATAATCGAAATCACTTTCATTGGCATTGCAACCATTTTTGCAATTGCTTCTGGATAATTTAATCCGATTCGTTTTGGAAGTAGTTCTCCTAAAACCAATGAGAAAAAAGTTAAAACTACAACTACAATTCCAACAGCAATTGAATGAGCGTAAGGTTTAAGAACTGCAAAACCAGCTACAAAAAGTTCAACGTCTGCCGTGATTTTGTCACCAGAATAAATACCGGTTAAAATTCCGATTAAGGTAATTCCGATTTGTACTGTCGATAAAAACTTATTTGGGGAATTGGCTAAATCGAGTGCTGTTTTAGCACTTTTGTTGCCTTTTTTCGCCGCTGTTTCAAGCCTGTTTTTACGGGCCGAAATCAAAGCGATTTCAGACATGGAGAAAACTCCGTTTAGTAGAATTAGAAAAAATATTATTAGTATTTCCAATTGATAGGGGATTCGTTATAAAATAGTCTCGTTAATGTAATTTGTAATCGTAATCTAAAATAGCCCAGATGGAAGAGAAGAGCCCGGAGCTAAAAAAACTAATTTTTCTTGCCAGAAAACAGCGACCGAAGGAAGCTCGTTTTATGGATAGAAAAATAGTTTTTTTAACGAGGACTCGTAACGTACAGCTGGGAAAAGCTTCTACAAATTATCTATAACTGACGTTAATCGTTCTGTAATTTGTTCGATAGTTCCGATACCGTCTACAGCATGAAACTTACCTTGTTCTTTATAATATCCAATTAGAGGAGCTGTTTTCTCATTGTATTCTTGATATCTTACACGAATTTTTTCTTCGTCTTGGTCATCAGATCTTCCGCTTGTTTTTCCTCTTTCTAATAAACGCGCAACCAAAATTTCGTCATCTGCTTCTAAAGCGATTGTTGCTGTTACGCTAGACCCAATTGTTGGCAAAAATTTATCTAAAGCTTCAGCTTGGTTGATTGTTCTTGGATAACCATCGAACAAGAATCCTGCTGTATCTGGATGTTTTTTAACCTCATCAATTAACATTGCAGTTGTTACTTCGCAAGGAACCAATTCTCCATTGTCCATAAAAACTCTTGCTTTTTTTCCTAGTTCAGTATCATTTTTTAAATTGAAACGAAAAATATCTCCTGTAGAAAGGTGTGTTAAATTGTATTTTTCTTTTAAAAATTCTGCCTGAGTTCCTTTTCCTGCACCAGGCTTTCCAAATAAAACGATGTTAATCATAATTGAAATGAGTGTTGTTACTTCTGTCTTTCAGAAGTTTTTAAATGAATATTTAGTTGTGTTTTGTTATTCTGCTAATTTGTAAACTTCTGTTAAGTTTCTTCCTAAACCATCATAATCTAGTCCGTAACCTACAATAAATTTATTCGGAATACGAATTCCGATATAATCTATCTTTATGTCTTTTTTGTATGCTTCGGGTTTAAAGAACAATGTTGCAATTTTAAAATGCTTTACATTTTGCGCTTTAAACAAGTGCTTTAATTCTTCAATAGTATTTCCGGTATCAATAATATCTTCAATGATAATTACTGTTCTTCCTGAAAGGTCCTGATTGATTCCAATTAATTCCTTAACGGCATTTGTTGTTTCTGTTCCTTCATATGAAGCCATTTTGATAAACGAAACTTCGCATGGCTTTTTATATTTTTTTAGAAAATCTGACACAACCATAAAAGCACCATTCAACACTCCAATAAAAATTGGCGTATCATCTCCAAAATCGTCTTCTACCTGAGCTACTATTTTAGTTAAAGCAAAATCAATTTCTTTAGCCGAAATAAACGGAACAAATTGTTTATCGTGAAGTTGTATCATTATTTTTCTTTTTAAAATAATGGACAAAGATAAAGAATTAGAAATTAACAGCTTCTATCAAAATAAACTGTATCGAGATATTTTTTGTGAATGTTAAATATCAGTTAATGTTTACAAATTATTTTTTGAAGGCGTCTGAATTTTCCGTAAATTGTTGTGATATAATTATTTAACTCCAAAAAACCAATGAAAAAATCCTTAACCTTAATTTCTATACCCTTATTAGCCTTAATGACTGCCTGCAATGGGCAAGTAAAAAAAGAAGAAAAAGAAGCCTTAGCCAAACAGCCTGGAAATATTGTAAAAACTGCCATTGGAGATATTACGCTTCCTGCGCCTTATGCAACCGAATCTAAAACCAAGAATAGTAAAGTAATCGGATGGCCTGCTGGAAAAACTCCAAAAGCCCCAGAAGGTTTTGCCGTAACTAAATTTGCTGACGGATTTGAGAATCCGCGTTGGACTTATATTGCACCGAACCAAGATATTTTTGTAGTAGAAAGCGGAACAAGATCGAGTAAAAATCAGATTACTGTTTTAAGAGATAAAGACAAAGATGGAAAATTTGAAACTCGTGAAATTTTTATTTCGGGTTTAAATAAACCTTTTGGCATGCTGGTTCTAAAAGAATTTTTCTACATTGCCAATACCGACGGATTATACCGTTATCCATATAAAAATAATCCGTTGAAACTGGAAACTAAAGGCGAAAAAATACTTGAACTTCCTGCCGGCGGCTACAACAATCACTGGACTAGAAACTTATTAGCAAGTCCCGACGGAAATAAAATTTATGTATCTGTAGGTTCTGGAAGTAATAATGGAGAAAACGGAATGGACAAAGAAGTTCGTCGTGCTGCAATTCTAGAAATTAATCCTGACGGAACTGGAGAGAAAATCTACGCTTCGGGATTAAGAAATCCTGTTGGAATGGATTGGAATCCTGTCAACAAAGAATTGTGGACTGCTGTAAATGAACGCGATGAATTAGGTGACGATTTAGTCCCAGATTATATTACAAGTGTAAAAAGAGACGGTTTCTACGGATGGCCATATTCTTATTTTGGAAGCATTCCTGATCCAAGAATGAAAGGCGAAAGAAAAGATTTAGTAGAAAAAACAATTGTTCCAGATGTTCCTGTTGGTGCTCACACTGCTTCTTTAGGATTGGCGTTTTACACTAAAGATGCTTTTCCTGCGAAATATAAAAACGGAGCATTTGTTGGACAGCATGGTTCTTGGAACCGTTCTAAAATTTCAGGCTATAAAGTACTTTTTGTTCCTTTTAAAAACGGAAAACCTTCAGGAAAACCAGAAGATTTTTTAACTGGCTTTATTTCGAATGATGAAAAAGCAGAAGTTTATGGGCGCCCCGTTGCAGTAACTGTTATGAATGATGGATCGCTTTTAGTAAATGATGACAGCAGTAATACGATTTGGAAAGTTACAGTTAAATAAAACTCCAATTTTTAAATTACTTCGCCCGTCCGCTGTCGGTCGGTCCAAATATCAAAACCGGAGTTTAAAAAATATAAAAGATAATTTTAAACACATAGAAACATAGATTTTTGCTTAAAAAGAAGTTACTATACAATTTGAAACGCCTTTTTTGCCTCAATCAATGCTATGTTTCTATGTGTTAAATTAATACGCCTTTAATCTCATTTCATACATGATTTTCAAAAAATATTTTCTTCTTCTTTTTGCATTTTCTGTTTTCCAAAATTTAATTGCACAAGAAAAAGAAGTCCAAAATATCGATTCGGTTAAAACTCAAAAATTGAACGAAGTTTTAATAAGTCCGCTTCATATTAATCGGGATTTGCAAAATAGTCCAGCTTCAATTGGCATTTTATCCGAAAAAGAATTACTTCGAAATAATACCACAGATATCAGCAATGTCATAAATACGATTCCTGGTGTTTTTATGCAATCATCAAACATTACTACAACCCGAATTTCGATTCGCGGAATTGGCGCGAGAACTCCATATGGAACCAATAAAATCAGAGCTTTTTATGGAACTATTCCGCTAACTTCTGGAAACAGTGAAACGGTAATTGACGATATTGATCTTCAAAATATTAATCAAATTGAAGTTATAAAGGGTCCGCTTTCTAGTATTTATGGTGCTGGATTGGGCGGAGCGATTTTGATTTCGCCAGAAACATTCAATAAAGGAAAACATCAAACTGAAATAAGTTCTATTTTTGGATCTTTTGGATTGTTGAAAAACAGAGTCGGTTTTAATTTGAATGAAAAAAGTGCTTCTTTAAATCTGAGTTATCACAATTTAAAAACAGACGGCTGGCGTGAAAACAGCGCTTACAATCGTGAAGGAATTACGCTTGGCGGAGAATTATTTAGAAAGAAAAACAGCAAACTGACTTATTTTTCGAATTATACTTATTTGAAAGCGTACATTCCGAGTTCAATCAACAAAACGACTTTCGAAAATAATCCGCAAGCCGGAGCTCCAACTTGGGTCGCTTCAAAAGGATTCAAAGAATACAAATCGACTTTGGGCGGATTGGCTTATGATTTTTCAATTAATGAAAACTTAAAAAATTCGACTTCAGTTTTTATCAACTATAAAGACAGCAACGAACCGCGTCCGTTTGATATTTTGCGTCAATATACTTTTGCTTCTGGCGCGAGAACACAATTTTCGGGAGATTTTAATATCGGAAAAATCAAAAATCAGTTTATTACTGGGCTGGAATATTTCAGAGATAATTACAGCGGAAATACTTTCGAAAATCTGTATCAACAAAATAATGGAAATGGAAGTTTACAAGGCGATCAACTTACAGCAACGAACCAGAAAAGGCATTTTTACAATATTTTTTCGCAAATCAGAACTTTGCTTTCCGATCGATTTGAGATTCAAGCAGGATTAAATTACAACAAAACAAAATTCAAACTTCAGAATGATTTTCCCGCTTCCGCGAATAATCCGAAGGAGAAATATAGTTATGATGGCATTTTTTCGCCACAGCTTTCTTTTTTATTTAAGCCAAATGAAGTTCAGACATTCTATTTTTCCGCAAGCCGAGGATTTTCTCTTCCTGCAACCGAAGAAACTTTAACCTCAACAGGAAATATCAATTCTGACATTAAACCCGAGACTGGTTATAATTTTGAATTGGGCGGAAAACTGCATTTCTTCAATAAAAAACTTTACACACAAATTGCCATTTACAGAATGGAAATTAAAGATTTATTGGTTGCCAAAAGAATCGGAGATGATCAATACGAAGGTGTAAATGCTGGAAAAACTTTTCATGAAGGAGTCGAAGTTTCATTAAATCATAATTGGCTAATCAATAGAACTTTTAATTTAAATTCTTATCTCGGAGCTTCAATCGGAAATTATGAATTCAAAGAATTTGTCGATAACGGAAATGATTATTCAGGAAACAAATTAACTGGAGTTCCAGCAAATACCGCAAGTGCTGGTTTTAATTTGAATACCAATTCAGGATTTTATTTTTCTGCCGATTTTCAGTTTACAGATAAAATTCCGATGAACGATTCAAATGCCAATTTTTCAGATTCTTATTCTTTGCTAAATTTAAAAACGGGATATCAATTTGAGATTTTATCTGGATTAAAAGCACATTTGGATGCAGGAATAAATAATGTTACAAATGAAAAATATGCTTCGATGATTTTAACCAATGCAATAGGAGTTGGAAATGCACAACCGAGATTTTATTATCCGGGCTTACCAATAAACTATTACGGAATTATCTCATTAAATTACTTATTTTAGCAACGTATTAAATCTCAAACAATGCTTTCTGAACTGCAAAAAAAACTGGATTATGTCAATGCTTATAGAGAAAACCGTCTAAAAGCAGCGCAGAATGTTTTAGAAAATCCTTCACTTTTTAGTGAATTGGTTTCGATTTGCTTTTCGCCCGAAGACAAAAACAATCATAAAGCCTGCTGGATTTTAGAATTTGTTTCGTACGAAGAATTGCATTGGCTTCAGCCACATCTTGACTTTTTCTGTTCGAATTTAAAAATTCTAAGGGATGAAAGTGCTATGCGTCCGATTGCAAAAGTGACGCAGCTTTTGGTAAAATCACATTATAAGAAAAACGAAAACGGAATAAAACTCTCCGAAGAAAATCTTCAAGACTGTATTGAAGCTTCTTTTGATTGGCTCATTAATGATACAAAAGTTGCCACAAAAGCGTATTCTATCAGAACTTTATACATTCTAGGAAATTACTACGACTGGATTCATCCCGAACTAAAAGTGATTCTTGATAAAGATTTCGGTGATCATTCCGCAGCTTACAAGGCCGTTGCCAAAGAAGTTTTGAAGAAAATAAAATAGTTTTAATAGCCACGACCCGAGCGATAGCGAATTGGCGAAGCAATTCACGAATTATTTTTTTATATATAATGTAAGGAAAGAAAAAATTCGTGAATTCGTGGCAGAAAAAACTAGTACAAAACGAAATTTTGGTTGAAAAAAGATTAAAAAGTATCTTTGCAAAAACACAACACAAAATGAATTATTTTTCTTCTGATTTTAAATTAGGAATATTAGGTGGCGGACAATTAGGTAAAATGCTTTTGTTTGACACCAGAAAATTTGATATACAAACTTACGTTCTGGATCCAAGCGACGAAGCACCGAGCAAAATTGCCTGCAACAAATTTTTTCAAGGTGATTTAATGGATTATGAAACAGTTTACAATTTTGGCAAACAAGTCGATGTTTTGACTTTCGAAATCGAATTGGTCAATCTTGAAGCTTTAACGCAATTAGAAAATGAAGGTGTAAAAGTATATCCATCTCCAAAAACTTTAAAAGGAATTCAGAATAAAGGTGTTCAAAAAGATTTTTACGCTAAAAATAATATCCCAACTGCACCATTTGAAAGATTCGAAAATTTAGATCAACTAAAATCTAAAATCAACGATTTGCAATTACCTTTTGTATGGAAATGCACTGAATTTGGTTATGATGGAAATGGCGTAAAAATAGTTCGTCAAGCTTCAGATTTAGATACGCTTCCAAATGTAGAATGCATTGCAGAGACTATGGTTCCGTTCAAAAACGAATTGGCGGTAATTGTGGTAAGAAATCCATCGGGCGAAATGAAAACGTATCCGGTTGTAGAAATGGAATTTCACCCAGAAGCAAACCAAGTTGAATATGTAATCTGCCCAGCAAGAATCGATGATAAAGTAGCCGAAAAAGCGAGAGCAGTTGCCTTAAAAGTTTCAGAGAATTTTAATCATGTTGGACTTTTGGCAGTAGAGATGTTTCAAACTCAGGACGATGAAATTTTAGTCAATGAAGTTGCTCCTCGTCCGCACAATTCTGGACATTATTCAATTGAAGCTAGTTATACTTCACAATTCGAAAATCATTTGCGCGCTATTTTAGATCTTCCTTTAGGAAACACCGACAGTAAAGTTGCTGGAATTATGGTAAATTTAGTAGGTGCCGAAGGTCATTCTGGAAATGTAATTTATGAAAACATCGAAACCATTTTAGGATGGGACGGTGTTACGCCGCATATTTACGGTAAAAAACAAACTCGACCTTTTAGAAAAATGGGTCACGTAACGATCGTAAACGAAAATATGGCTGAAGCAAGAAGAATTGCACAGGAAGTTAAGAACACGATTAGAGTGATCAGTGGTCAGTAATCTTTAGTGGTCAGTTTTTAGTCGCAGTCTCAGTTTACAATAACAGTCATTTTTTAATTAGCTTTGTAAAAATTCAATAAATGAAAATTTCAAAATTATATATCGATCAATTTAGACATTTAGAAAATCTAGAGTTTGATTTTACTTATCAAAGTGGTGAACGTAAAGGTCAACCTTTAGATAAAATATGTTTTATTGGACAAAGTGCTACTGGTAAGACTGGATTATTGGAATTAATTTATGATTGTTTACGTTTTGCTATAGAACTAGAAGTTGACGAAAATGTTTATACAAATGAAGAAATAAATTTCAATGGCGAAATAAACTTCTTATTTAACAAATCTTCATTAAAAATAAAAGATAATGAAGTTTATTTCAGGAAAAAAAAATTTACAAGTAGGCTTTCGGACAAAACTAATGAATTTCTAATTTCCGAAGATTTACTCAAAGATTTTTTCTTTTTTAAAGCGAATTTAATTTCAGACACTAACATTAATATATTCACAAATAATCCCGTTGATTTAATTGAAAAACATAGTAATGAGCTTACAGATATTTCCAATTATTATCAAACTAATAATTATGGATTAATTTTTGACAAAGAAGCTGATCCCAAAATTTGGTTATATCTAATACATGACATACTGGAGTACAGAAAAAACTTTACTCAAAAAATGTCTGAATTAATTCACAAAGGCCTTATTGCTTATCCTGAAAAGCTAAGTTCCGAATTTCAGAAATGGCAGAAAAACAATAGCAATCAATTAGATCTTTTTGCTGAAAAATTTAATCCTATAATAAAAAAACTAAACTTAGAAGTTGATTTAGTTAATGCTGAATATTCAATTCCAATTAAAAACAAAAAAAATGATGAAATAATTCCAATCCAAAATACTAGCACAGGAACTAAAGGATTATTACTTTCATTTTTACCTCTGTTCAAATTAGAAACTAAAGACTCTATAATTTTAATAGACGAACCTGAGAGATCATTATATCCAGACATGCAAATGGATTTAATGGATCATTATCAAAATCTTGCTCCAAAAGCACAATTTATTGTTGCAACACACTCTCCTTTTCTTGCAGCATCATTTGAACCAGACGAACGTTTTATTTTATATTTCGATAATGAAGGAAAAGTTGCCGTTCGCAGAGGAAGTTCTCCTATTGGAGATGATCCAAATGACATGCTTTACAATGATTTTGGAATTAATTATATCAACAAATATGGGCAAGAAAAATATCAAGAATATTTAGATTTAAAACAAAAAATTTACTTCGAAACTGACCCAAAAAAGAAAGAAGAAATTTCAGAACAGTTAGAAAAATTAGGTGATGAATACAATTTCTAAATATGAGAAGAGTTTTTAAAAATCCAAATTCAGAAATTGTCGTTCAAAAAATAATTTATAAAAAAGGTAGCAATAAAAAATTAGCTACGATTCTTCTAAAGGAACAAAAAAGCTTTTGTGCTTACACAGAAGAATATATTGGAGTTAATGATGCTGTCGATATAGAACATTTCAATCCTAATATAAAGTATTTAAAAGAAGATTCATATGAAAACTGGTTTATGGTAAAACACAAACCTAACAATCTTAAAACTACCAATTGGATTGAACCAATTCTTTATCCGATTGATGAAAATTTTGAAAACAGATTAATATATAATGACGGTTATTTTCTTCATAACCCTGAAGATACTGAAGCAAAAAACTTAATAGAACTATTGAATTTGAATGACGAAATTTTTGTAAAAAACAGAAAAAGATTTATTCAAAGAAGAAAAGAAAGAATCGCTGAAAAAGGAATTTCTGCTTTTGATTATTTTACTGAGAAAATAGAAAACGAAATAGAATCTTTAAAATATCTAAGAGCAATTCAAGAAGAATTTGAAATTGATATTTGGAACATGATTCCTGAACTAAAATAAAAAATCAGTCTTAGTTTTAAGTCTCAGCAAAACTTGAAACCTGAAACTTGAAACAAACAAAACAAAAACACACATGAGCAAAGTAGCTATTATAATGGGAAGCATCTCAGACATGCCAGTTATGCAGGATGCAATCGACATATTAAAACAATTTAATGTAGAAGTTGAAGTAGATATCGTTTCGGCACATAGAACGCCAGAAAAATTATTCGATTTCAGCAAAAATGCACACAATCGCGGTATTTCGGTAATTATTGCCGGTGCGGGTGGCGCTGCGCATTTACCAGGAATGGTGGCTTCGATGTCTCCGCTTCCTGTAATTGGGGTTCCAGTAAAATCAAGTAACTCAATTGATGGCTGGGATTCTGTATTATCGATTCTACAAATGCCGGGCGGCGTTCCTGTTGCAACGGTAGCTTTAAACGGCGCAAAAAATGCTGGGATTTTAGCGGCGCAAATCATCGGAAGTCACGACAAAAAAGTTTTAGATACTATTATTTCTTATAAAGAAGAATTGAAAGCGGCGGTTAATAAAGCTGCTGAAGGTCTTAATAAATAAATTTAGTGATCAGTGGTCAGTTTTTTTAGTGTTCAGTTCTCATAAAGACAACTACTGAACACTAAAAAAACTGACCACTGACTACTTTTAAAAAACTCTACTTATGAGCGTATTAACACAATATTTCAACACCAAACATAACACAGCGCCTTTTTCGCAAATTAAAATCGAAGATTACGTTCCTGCTTTTCAGGAAGGAATCGCTTTGGCTAAAGCCGAAATTGATGCAATCGTAAATAATCCAGAAGCGCCGACTTTTGAAAATACCATTGTAGCGATGGATTATTCTGGCGATATTTTAGACCGTCTTTCGAGTATTTTCTTCAATTTGAATTCGGCTGAAACGAATGACGAAATGCAGAAAATTGCTCAAGAAATTTCTCCTTTGCTTTCAGAATTTGGAAATGACATTCGTTTGAATGCGGAATTATTTGCGAAAGTAAAAGCCGTTTACGATCAAAAAGAAAGTTTGAACCTCAACCCGGAACAAACTACTTTATTAGATAAAAAATACAAAAGCTTTTCGAGAAACGGAGCGAATCTTCCCGAAGAAAAGAAAAACCAATTAAGAGAAATCGACAAAGAATTATCGAAATTGAGTTTGCAATTTGGCGAAAATGTTTTAGCAGAAACCAACAACTTCGAATTGCATTTAACGGATGAAAAAGACTTATCGGGTTTACCAGAAGGAACAATCGAAGCCGCAAGACTATTAGCTAAAAATCAGGAAAAAGAAGGCTGGATCTTTACTTTAGATCATCCAAGTTATGTTCCGTTTTTGACTTATGCTGACAATCGTGAATTGCGTAAAAAAATGGCAATTGCTTTTGGTGCGAAAGGTTTTCAAAAGAACGAATTCAACAATGAAGAAAACGTTCTGAAAATTGCTAAACTTCGTCATGAAAGAGCCAATTTGTTAGGATATAAAACGCATGCTCATTTTGTTTTGGAAGAAAGAATGGCCGAAAGTCCAGAGAAAGTTTTCTCTTTCTTAAATGATTTATTAGCAAAAGCAAAACCAGCAGCTCAAAAAGAATTTGCAGAATTAACCGCTTTCGCGAAAGAACTGGACGGAATCGATCAATTAGAAAAATGGGACGGAGCTTATTATTCTGAAAAATTAAAACAGCAGCTTTTTAATTTAGACGATGAAAAACTGAAACCTTATTTTCAATTAGAGAAGGTTTTAGACGGTGCTTTTACAGTTGCCAAAAATTTATACGGTTTAACTTTTACCGAGGTTTTTGATATCGATAAATATCACGAAGAAGTTACGACTTACGAAGTAAAAGATGCTAACGACAATTTAGTTTCTATTTTCTACGCTGATTTCTTCCCAAGAAAAGGAAAAAGAAACGGCGCTTGGATGACTTCATTCAAATCGCAATATGTAAAAGACGGTGTTAACGAAAGACCGCATATTTCAAACGTTTGTAATTTTACAAAACCAACCGAAACAAAACCTTCGTTGTTGACTTTTAATGAAGTTACGACTTTATTCCACGAATTCGGTCATGGATTACACGGAATGTTAGCTGATACGGTTTATCCAAGTTTATCGGGAACTTCTGTTTACTGGGATTTCGTAGAATTGCCAAGTCAAATTATGGAAAATTGGTGTTATGAACCAGAAGCTTTGGCTTTGTTTGCGAATCATTATGAAACGGGAGAAATTATTCCGATTGAGTACGTTCAGAAAATTAAAGAAAGTGCTAGTTTCCAAGAAGGTTTAGCGACATTACGCCAATTAAGTTTCGGATTATTAGATATGGCTTGGCATGGACAAGATCCTTCTTCTATCACTGACTTAAAAGCTTTCGAAACAGAACAATTTGCCAGCACACAATTGTATCCTGATGTTAAAGAAAATGCGATGAGTACAGCATTCTCTCATATTTTCCAGGGCGGATATTCTTCTGGATATTACAGCTACAAATGGGCTGAAGTTCTGGATGCAGATGCTTTTGAATATTTCCATGAAAATGGGATTTTCAATGAAGAAATCGCTAAAAAATTCAAAGACAATGTACTTTCTAAAGGAGGAACAGAACATCCGATGGTTTTATACAAACGTTTTAGAGGACAAGAGCCAAAACCGGAAGCTTTGTTGAAAAGAGCAGGATTACTTTAGACTTTCTTAGATTTTTAGACTTCTTAGACTGTTAGATATTTTTGAAACCGAAGCTTTCCTGCTTCGGTTTTTTATTTGATTTTACTTTAGCTATCTTCGTATTTTAAATCTTAATCTTACAAATACCAGCCGTGAAAAAATATTTTAAAATAGCGCTTTATCTTGCCATTATCGGATTGATTGCCATTGTTTCTGTAAACTATTACGTAAAATCTTCAACTAAAAAGAACATTTATTATTCCATAAAAAAGTTCCCTAAAAATGATGTCGGAATTATTTTTGGCGCAGGAATTAACGGAAATCAGCCAAGTAAATATTTAAAAGATCGTCTAGATGCCGGAATTATGCTTTGGAAAGCAAAACGCATCAATAAAATTCTGCTTTCTGGAGATAACGGCCGTGATGAATATGATGAATTAACAGTCATGAAAAACTACTGCTATAATCATGGTGTTGATACCACAAAGATATTTATTGATTATGCTGGTTTCGACACCTATTCAACCATGTATCGTGCAAAACATATTTTTAAGATTAAAAAAGCAACTTTAATTTCGCAAGAATATCACTTAAATCGCGCCATTTACATTGGAAATAAATTGGGCATAAAATCAGCTGGGTATTCTGCAAACAAAGGAGAATACTTGGGTTATAATTATGTTCAGTTTAGAGAATCTCTTTCGAGATGCAAATCTTTTTTCGATGTTTTAAGAAATCGCGAACCGAAGTTTTTAGGTGAAGAAATTAATATTAATAGAGAATCGAATTATTCGAAAGACGATAAACGATAAAAACAAAACCCTGCAAAGAACTTGCAGGGTTTTTAATTAAAAATTTAATGACAAAGAACATAAGTCTTGTTTCTTTGCTCTTGTATCTATTTCTAAATCTTTACTCCTTCTCCAAAACTCTATTAGCTAATTTCCCAACTGTCAATCCTTGAACCACAATTGAAAATAATACGACAATATAAGTTACTTCCAAAAGCAGGTTTTTATATTCTCCTTCAGGCATAGAAAGCACTAAGGCAATAGAAACTCCACCGCGAATTCCTCCCCAAACCAAAACCATCAAAGAACCTTTATTGTATGCTGATTTGATTCCGAAGAATTTAAATATATCAAAGAATTTCCATGGTAAAACTATTGAAGTTAGTCTTGAAAAAAGAACTATAAAAATCGCTACGAATCCTGTCAGCAACTGTTTGTTCAAATCTGGCAGTAATAGCAATTCGAAACCAATAAATAAGAATAATATAGCATTTAAAATCTCATCTATAAGTTCCCAAAATTTCCCTAAATAATCTTTAGTCACTTCACTCATTGCGACTTTTTTGCCATAATTCCCAATAATCAATCCGGCCACCACCATTGCTAGCGGACTAGAAACGTGTAAACTTTGGGCAATTAAAAATCCTCCCATTACAATAGAAAGTGTTATAAGAACAGAAACTTTATAATCGTCAATTTTCTTCATCACCTTAGACGCTGTAAATCCGAAAACCGCTCCTAATAAAAGTCCGCCAATTCCTTCTTTGATAAACAACCAACTAATTGAGCTAAAAGTAGCATCAAATGTTGGGTCGGTTGCCATTTTAAGAACAACTGCAAACATTACAACTGCAACTCCATCATTAAACAATGATTCACCAACAATTTTAGTTTCTATTCTTTTAGGAACTTTGGCTTCTTTTAAAACTCCTAAAACTACAATTGGATCTGTTGGAGAAATTAAGGTTCCGAAAACCAAGCAAAATATGTAAGGAATAGTAATTCCGAGAAGCGGTGCGATATAATAAAGTAAAACAGAAATAATTAAGGCTGATAAAACGACACTGACTGTCGAATAAATCATGATTGGAACTTTTTGTTCTTTAAGGTCAAACATGTTTACGTGTAAAGCTCCAGCGAATAAAAGAAAGTTCAACATCGCGCCCATTAGGATTTCGTTGAAATCAAATTCTTTTATCAAATCGAAAAAGTGTTTTGTCGTTGCAGGAAAATAAGAATCCCCCAAAAGACGAATTCCAACTGAAACCAACATAGCAATAATCATGATTCCGATGGTTCCTGGAAGTTTTAAAAATCTTAAATTCAAATAGGCGAAGAAAGATGCTAGTACAATTAGCACCGAAAATGTGTAGTATAATTCCATAAAATGTGATTTTTACAAAAATAGCCGCGTCATTATTTAATCGAAAATTTCGTGCGTTGAATTAACATAACTTTATTATTTGTTAAATATGTTTCAATTATTTTTGAAAGTTTAAAAACTTTTACTTACATTTGACTCATGGAATTCAAAGAAGCAAAAAATAAGTTTGTACAAACCTGGGGAGCGTTAGGTTCTCAATGGGGAATTAATAAAACGATGGCAAAGATTCACGCTTTATTAATGGTTTCGAACGAACCTGTTTCTATGGAAGACATTATGGAAGAATTGCAGATTTCCCGTGGAAATGCGAGCATGAATTTAAGAAGTTTAATGGATTGGGGAATTGTTTATAAAGAATACAAAGCAGGAGAAAGAAAAGAATTTTTCACAGCTGAAAAAGATTTAGACGAATTGGCAGTTAAAATTTCCAGAGAAAGAAGCAAAAGAGAAATTAAACCTACGCTTAAAATCTTAAAAGAAGTTTCGACAATCGAAGCAAAAGATTCGGCAGAGGAA
The DNA here is from genome assembly GCF_016735615.1 of Flavobacterium tagetis. Taxonomy (GTDB): domain Bacteria; phylum Bacteroidota; class Bacteroidia; order Flavobacteriales; family Flavobacteriaceae; genus Flavobacterium; species Flavobacterium tagetis. The sequence continues at coordinate 34,920 of NZ_JAERSF010000004.1, read as the reverse complement.
AAACATTTTGTGGATCAGACGACTAAATTATATGACTTTGTTTTAAAAGCAGATAATATGTTGGACAAAATGACTGAATTCAATGATAACTGGTTAGGGAAACTAGTTATGAAAATGATGAAATAAAAAAATTTAACTCAAACTTTCATTTTTTTCTGAAAGTTTAAAAATTTAAAAAAACAATTGATATGAACTTCTTAAAAGCAGAATGGAAAAACTTAGCACTTTTCAATTATGAAATCGATGCTGAAATTTTAGAAAAATATCTTCCTGCAGGAACTGAGATTGATATCTGGAACAACAAATGCTATGTGAGCTTAGTTGGATTTATGTTTAAAAACACTAAAGTTTTGGGATTGAAAGTTCCATTTCATGTCGATTTTGAAGAAGTAAATTTGAGATTTTATGTCAAACGTTTCGAAAATGGTGAATGGAAACGCGGAGTAGTTTTCATTAAAGAAATTGTTCCCAAAAAAACCATCACTTTTATTGCCAATACTTTGTATCAGGAGCATTATGAAACTCAGAAAATGAAACATGAAATCATTGAAAATAAAAATACCAATACTTTTATTTATCAATGGAAGAATGGCAAAGAATGGAACACGATTGAAATTGCAGCCAAAAAAGATTTAAGTAAAATCGAAATTGACTCTGAAGCTGAATTCATCACAGAACATTACTTCGGATATACGAAAATCGATGAAGAAACGACTTTTGAATATGAAGTGACGCATCCGAGATGGGAACAATTTGAGGTTTTAAATCATCGAATTGATATTGATTTCGAAAAAAATTATGGAAGCGATTTTGGATTTCTTCAAACTCAAAAGCCAACCTCTGTTTTATTAGCTCAAGGTTCAAAAATTACAGTGAACAACAAAAGGAAATTGCAGGTCCTTACAGTTCTCGAAGAAATGTATTAACCTCATAAATCGGGAAATCATGAATTTTAATATCATTGGGTATTTTGTTTACCTCAGTATAACCATTTTCATTATCCTAAAAGTTGGAAAAATCTGCTACAAAAACGGAAATATTTTTGTTTTAGAATTAATTCCAAACCACGCAGATCTCTGCCAAAAAATTAATCAGGTTTTACTTCTAGCCTATTATCTTTTAAACATTGGCTATTGTGCAATGACTTTAATTTCCTGGCAAAAAATTATTTCTTCGGCTCAATTGATCGAAATACTTTGCATCAAAACAGCTGTCATAATTTTTATTATCTCAATACTGCATTACCTCAACATTTTGATTATAACCAAATACGTTCAAAAATTAATTCACAAAAACTAAAATTCAAATATTATGGAAACTACAAAAATCTTAATCGGTTACGGAATTTATTTACCAGTCGCTTTATTTTTAACTTATTACGTTTCTAAAACCCTTTTCAAAAACGGAAAAATCTTTATGCTCGACATATTTAAAGGCCGTGAAGAAATTGCTGAGGCAACTAATAAACTTTTTGAAACCGGATTCTATCTTTTAAATATCGGTTTTGCATTAATGATTTTAGAACTTCAATTAAATCAAGATAGCTATCAGGAATTAATTGAAAGACTAAGTTATAAAATAGGTGGATTTTCTATTTATCTTGGCATTATGTTATTCTTTAATTTGTATTTCTTTTTTAGAGGAAAAAGAAAAGCTAAAGAAGCTCAGGGAGAAGAGAGATTGGTTTTTAAAGCTTAAAATTATTTGCCACGAATCGCACGAATTTTCACGAATTAATTTTCAGATTCCTTTATGCACTTTTTAAATTTGTGAAAATTCGTATGATTGCTTCGCCTATTCGCTATCGCTCGGGTCGCGGCTAAAAAAACATCAAATGAAAAAACTCATAATCGCAGCTGGAACTGGTTTTCTTGGACAAGTTTTAGTCAATCATTTCAAAGATAAATTTGAAGAAATTGTAATTCTAACCCGAGGAAAATCGCAGACAATTAACGGAATTAAATATATAAACTGGAATGCCAGAACTTTTACTGGCTGGGAAAAGGAATTAGAAAATGCTTCAGTCTTAATTAATCTTGCTGGAAAATCTGTTGATTGTCGTTATACGAAAAAGAACAAAAAAGAAATTCTCTGGTCTAGAATTGACAGTACAAAAATTCTAAATAAAGCAGTTTTAAATTGCCAAAACCCACCAAAACATTGGCTTAATTCATCTACAGCAACTATTTATCGTTTTTCATTAGACAAACAAATGGATGAAGTTAGTGGAGAAATCGGGAATGACTTTTCTATCAACGTGGCACTTTCTTGGGAAAAGGCATTTTTTAAAACTGAAACACCAAAGACTTTAAAAACGGCTCTTCGAACTTCAATTGTTTTGGGTAAAAATGGCGGTGCTTTAATTCCTTTAAAAACTTTAGCAAAAATGGGATTTGGAGGAAAACAAGGAATTGGCAATCAGTTTGTAAGCTGGATTCATGAAGAAGATTTTGCTAATGCTGTTGATCTTATTATTCAAAAAGAAATTACTGGAGTTATAAATGTAGTTTCTCCAGAACCGATTCGAAATGTTGATTTTATGCAAAAAATGAGAAAAGCTGTTGGTTTTCCTTTCGGAATTCCGATGAATAAATTCTTTCTTGAAATTGGGTCTTTTTTGATTCGAACAGAAACTGAATTGGTTTTAAAAAGTCGAAATGTGATTCCGAAACGACTTTTGGAAAATGAGTTTCGATTTAAGTTTGGAGATATTGATGAGGCTTTTCGAGATTTAATTTAGAACCTAAATTCAAGCAGTTTTGTCATTTCGACTAAGGAGACCCGAGCGACAGCGAACAGACGAAGTAAATCTTCGTAAGTAACTCCGCTCCAATAAGCCAATCTTTGTCGAGCTTCTTATAGAGATTTCTCCTTCGTCGAAATGACAAGATTGTGGAAAAAGCAAACTTAAATTAATAAGATACTAAAAAACGCTATTAAAATAAATTGCTTAATTTTATAAGTATTATCCTTAAAAACGAATAATTACAAATCAAAAAAATATACTTATGAAATTAAAAACGATATTAACTGTAGCTCTTTTTACTATCTCTTTTATAGGATTTTCTCAAAGTAATTGCACAACCTTAAAAGGATGTGAAAGAAAATTATGTGAATTGAACACAAAATTGGCTGCTGCAAAAAAAGCGGGAAATCAAAATCAGATAAAAGGTGTTGAAGAAGCTATTGCGCAGACCAAGAAAAACTGTACCACAAAAACAGTTAATAAAGATCTTGACAAAAAGGTAAAAGAGAAACAACAAAAAGTAAACGAAAGAACTGCAGATTTAAATGAAGCGATCAAAGACAATGAAAGCAAAGAAAAAATCGACAAGAAAAGGAAAAAACTAAATGAAGCTAAAGCTGAATTAAACAAAGCTTTGGCAGAACAAAAAACAAAATAGATTATTGCTGATTTTCTTTTAAAAAATAAATCTTCTCGTTTTACGTTTTGCGTGAGGGATAGGAGCTGGCTACTGAAGTAGCGCGGATAGCTCGACCAAAATATCTTTACAGAAAAACGACCATCAGCCACCAAAGGATGGGAACACTTTCTACCCAAAAGGAAGTATAATATTTGGAACGATTTGGATTCGCGAAAGCAATAAACAACATCAGCATGACGACCATAATCAAATTTATTACGGCATCATGATAATTGAATGTTGAAATAAAAACTTCTAAAAACCAAAACGGAATCAATAATAGAAATCCTAAAATCTTAGTCCGTTTCACTCCGATTGTCTGCGGAACGGTTTGCAAATGCGGATCATCGTTGGCTAAATCTAAGATTTCGAAAACGAGAATCAATACGAAAACCAGTATAAAACGCTGAATGCACTTAATGAAAAAATCTGTGGTAAACGGAATTTCAGCATTTATTAATGGTAAAACTAAAGTTGCTCCAACCCAACAAAGTGCGACAATATAAATTTTTACACCAGCCCAGTTTCTAGCATTTTTTCTATTTGGAAAAAACGGTAATGTATAAAGCGCCGTTATGGCAAAAATTCCGACAGAGACAATTTGCGTAATTCTCTTTAAATGGAAAAAATAATAACCGACCAAAACGACCGAAATAAAACTCAAAACAGCAATAATTTTTAGCTGAGTCCCAATCGGATTTTTCTTTACGCGAACTAGCGCATCATATTTTACGAAATTATATCCTACAATTGTTCCAAAAAAAACAAAAAGTGCCATCGGCTCATCATATTGAATATGAAACACATGAAACGTTATTCGTACAAGTGCATAACATGACAAAGCCACATGAATACTGCTATTCAGGTAAAAATCTAAGAAGCGTTTTGATACTATCATACCTCAAATCTAATATTTTATTAACAAACCAAGTCTTTGATTAGAAATTTGATAAAAAATGAAGTTAAAAATACCTATTAAATTATTAATAATACTTAATTTTGCGCCACAAAAAACAACACATTTACTTTTAAATGTGATTCGTACAGTAAAATGGTGCACGAACACATCAATTAAAAACATTAGATAGCTACATGAAAACAGATGCTTTTGCTTTAAGACACATTGGTCCAAGAGAAACCGATCTTCAGCATATGCTGAAAACAATTGGAGTTGACTCAATTGAGCAACTTGTTTACGAAACCCTTCCGGATGATATTCGTTTAAAAGCACCTTTGAATTTAGATCCTGCAATGACAGAATATGAATTTGCAAATCATATTCAGGAATTAGGAAAGAAAAATAAAGTATTCAAATCGTATATCGGTTTGGGTTATCACCCAACTATTGTTCCAGCTCCAATTCAAAGAAATATCTTTGAAAATCCGGGATGGTATACAGCTTACACACCTTATCAGGCAGAAATTGCTCAAGGTCGTCTAGAAGCTATTTTAAATTTCCAAACTACAGTTATTGAATTAACAGGAATGGAAATCGCCAACGCTTCTTTACTTGATGAAGGAACTGCTGCTGCAGAAGCGATGGCTTTATTATTTGATGTTCGTACAAGAGATCAAAAGAAAAACAATACACACAAATTCTTCGTTTCTGAAGAAATTTTACCACAGACTTTATCAGTTTTACAAACACGTTCAACTCCAATCGGAATTGAATTAGTTGTTGGAAATCACGAAACATTTGATTTTTCAAATGAGTTCTTCGGAGCGATTTTACAATATCCAGGAAAATATGGTCAGGTAAACGATTATAGTTCTTTTGTTGCTAAAGCAAAAGAAAATGAGATTAAGGTGGCTTTTGCTGCTGATATTTTATCATTAGCAACTTTAACTTCTCCGGGAGAAATGGGAGCTGCAGTTGTTGTTGGAACTACACAACGTTTTGGTGTGCCAATGGGTTACGGTGGTCCTCACGCTGCTTACTTTGCAACTAAAGATGAGTACAAACGTTCTATGCCGGGTCGTATCATTGGAGTTTCTGTTGATACAAATGGAAACCGTGCTTTACGTATGGCTTTAGGAACTCGCGAGCAACACATCAAACGTGAAAAAGCAACTTCAAATATTTGTACTGCTCAGGTTTTATTGGCTGTTATGGCAGGAATGTATGCTGTTTACCACGGACCAGAAGGTTTGAAATACATTGCAAACAAAGTTCACGCATCTGCAGTTACTACTGCTGAAGCTTTAAATAAATTAGGAGTTTACCAAACCAACACAGCTTACTTTGATACCATTTTAGTAAAAGCTGATGCTCAAAAAGTAAAAGCAGTTGCTGAGAAAAACGAAGTAAACTTCTTCTATCCTGATGTTGAATCAGTTTCGATTTCATTTAACGAAACAACTTCGATTTCTGACATCAACCAAATTATTGCAATTTTTGCTGAAGCATTAGGTAAAGAAACTTTCATCGCTTCTGAATTAACTGAAGCTAGCCAATTACCAGCTTCATTAGAAAGAACTTCTTCTTTCTTAACGCATGATGTTTTCAACAATCATCATTCAGAAAGCCAGTTAATGCGTTATATCAAAAAATTAGAGCGTAAAGATTTATCGTTGAATCATTCGATGATTTCATTAGGTTCTTGTACAATGAAATTAAACGCAGCTTCTGAAATGTTACCTCTTTCAATGCCAAACTGGAACAGCATTCACCCATTTGCACCAGTTGAACAAGCTGAAGGTTACATCACAATGCTTAAAAAATTAGAGCAGCAATTAAATGTAATTACTGGTTTCGCTGGAACAACTTTACAGCCGAACTCTGGAGCTCAAGGAGAATATGCAGGTTTAATGGCTATTCGTGCTTACCACATGTCAAGAAACGAAGGTCACCGTAATGTATGTTTGATTCCTTCATCTGCTCACGGAACAAATCCTGCTTCTGCAGCGATGGCCGGAATGAAAATCATTGTTACGAAAACTACTCCAGAAGGAAATATTGACGTAGAAGATTTAAGAGCAAAAGCGATTGAACACAAAGATGATTTATCTTGTTTAATGGTTACTTATCCTTCGACTCACGGAGTTTACGAATCTTCAATTATTGAAATCACAAAATTAATCCACGAAAATGGTGGTTTAGTATATATGGACGGTGCAAACATGAATGCACAAGTTGGATTAACAAATCCTGCTACAATTGGTGCTGACGTTTGTCACTTAAACTTACACAAAACATTCGCTATTCCTCACGGTGGTGGTGGACCTGGAGTTGGACCAATCTGTGTGAACGAAAAATTAGTTCCGTTCTTGCCAACAAATCCAATCTTAAAAGTAGGCGGTGAACAAGCAATTACTGCTATTTCATCTGCACCTTACGGATCTGCTTTAGTATGTTTAATCTCTTACGGTTACATTACAATGATGGGTGCTGAAGGATTAAAAAGTGCTACAGAACACGCAATCTTGAATGCAAACTACATGAAATCTCGTTTCGAAGGACACTACCCAATTCTTTATACTGGAGAATGCGGAAGAGCGGCTCACGAAATGATTTTAGATTGTCGTGCATTTAAAGAAAACGGAATCGAAGTTGGTGATATCGCTAAACGTTTGATGGATTACGGTTTCCACGCTCCTACGGTTTCTTTCCCAGTAGCAGGAACTTTAATGATCGAGCCGACAGAATCTGAAGATTTAGCTGAGTTAGATCGTTTCTGTGATGCTCTTATCTCAATCAGAAAAGAGATTGAAGTTGCAACAGCTGAGGACACAAACAATGTATTAAAAAATGCACCTCACACATTAGCAATGTTGACTAATGATGCTTGGGATTTCCCTTATTCTAGAGAAAAAGCAGCTTATCCATTAGATTACATTGCTGACAATAAATTCTGGCCATCGGTTCGTCGTGTAGATGATGCTTATGGTGACAGAAATTTAGTTTGCAGCTGTGCTCCAATCGAAGCTTACATGGAAAGCTAAAATTTAGTTTTCTTATAAATATTCAAACCCGACAGGTTTTTAAAACTTGTCGGGTTTTATTTTTTTAAACAAAACACCAAAGAAGAAATCTGATTTAAAGAAACATAACTTTCTGCTAATCTTTTGTGAAATTATTATCACGAAATTAAAATTAAAGCAAAAAAACTTCACCTTAAAAATCGTCTTCAATCGTTTGAAATCTAGGAAATATTAAAAAATCATTAGAGAAAAAACAATATATCAACCGAAAAATAGTTATTTCATAATTATATGCATGCATACTATTTTTTATGATAGTTATCATAATATTATTTATACATTAGCACTAAATTTATCGGATAATTAAAGGGAAAAATGAAAATAAAAATAATCGGTATTGGAAGTTACATTCCCAACCTAGAAGTAAAAAACACAGACTTTGACAAACATATTTTTTTAAATGAGGATGGAACTCCATTTGGTTACCCGAACGAAGTTGTAATTAAAAAATTTAAAGGCATTACGGGAATTGAAAATCGCCGTTATGCTGAACCACAATACAATGCTTCTGACTTAGCTTTCTTTGCTGCTGAAAAAGCAATTGCAAATGCTGCAATTGATGCTGAAACATTAGACTATATTATCATTGCCCATAATTTTGGAGATGTAAAGCCAGGAACTACTCAATCTGATATTTTACCGAGTTTGGCAACACGTGTTAAGAACAAACTAGGAATTAAAAATCCTAAGTGTGTGGCTTATGATATTATTTTTGGATGCCCAGGATGGATTGAAGGTGTTTTGCAAGCCAATGCTTTCATCAAATCTGGAATGGCAAAAAGAGTAATGGTAATTGGAGCCGAAACGTTATCAAGGGTTGTTGACGACCATGATCGTGATTCAATGATTTATTCTGATGGCGCCGGAGCTTCAATTTTAGAAGCTTCAACAGATGAGGCGGGATTACTAGCTTACGAGAGTGCCACTTTTGCAACTGATGAAGCTAATTACCTTTTCTTCGGAAAATCATACAATAAAGATTTAGATCCAGATACAAAATACATCAAAATGTACGGACGCAAAATCTACGAATTTGCGTTAAGCAATGTCCCTTGCGCTATGAAAAGCTGTTTAGATAAAAGCGGCATCGGAATTGATGAAGTGAAAAAAATTCTGATTCATCAAGCAAACGAAAAAATGGACGAAGCGATCATCGAACGTTTCTACAAATTATACGACAAAACAGCTCCTAAAGACATTATGCCAATGAGCATTCACGATTTAGGAAACAGTAGTGTTGCAACTGTACCAACTTTATATGATTTAATTCTTCAGGGAAAAGTTGAAGGCCATGAAATCAATAAAGGTGATGTTCTTATTTTTGCTTCAGTTGGAGCGGGAATGAATATTAATGCCTTTGTTTATCGATATTAAATTTAAAGTCGAGAAAATAACATCGCGAAGTCGCGAAGGTTTTCTAACCATATAAGTAATATAAGACATATTAAGTTTTCTCTTAATTGAACTTGTATTACTTATATGGTTTATTTTTTTATCAAAACTTTGCGACTTCGCTCCCGATAGCTATCGGGATTGTGAGAAATTCATTTTAAAACTTAGCACCGCAACTGAATACTAAAAACTGAACACTGATTACTTTTTTAGTATATTTGCGACCAAATTAACAATTCATGAACGAGAGATTCGTTCGCAATAACTATGTACGAAAAAACGTTTCCGAATAAAAGATTCAAACTTACATTAGAGTTTTTACAAAAACACGTTAGCACATCAGAGACCATTTTTGATTTTGGAGTTCCAAATCCGTTTTCTAAAATAATGGAAGAAAATGGCTATACCGTAAAAAATACAAAGGGCGAAGATTTAGACAACGATCATAATGCTTTACAAACTGAAGATTATACTGTTTTTACTGCATTTGAGATTTTCGAACATCTACTAAATCCGTATACCATTTTACAAAACGTAAAATGTGATAAAATATTAATTTCAATTCCATTACGTTTATGGTTTTCACCAGCATATCGTTCTAAAACTGACATGTGGGACAGACATTACCATGAATTCGAAGACTGGCAACTGGACTGGCTTTTAGAAAAAACAGGATGGAAAATAACAGATCGTCTGCAATTTACGCATCCAGTAAAAAAACTTGGAATCAGACCATTATTAAGATATTTCACTCCGAGATATTATATTGTTGTTGCTGAAAGAGCCTAACGGCAAATTCCAATAAAAAAAATCCCAAATTCCAATTTTAGCAATCTTGTTAAGATTGGAATTTGGAATTTTAAATTGAAAATTTATGAAATATTACATCGTCATTCCGGCACATAATGAGCAAGACTTAATTGGCTTGACTTTACAATCTTTGATTACACAAACCGTTTTGCCTTCAAAAGTTGTGGTCGTAAATGATAATTCAACCGATAAAACGGAAGAAGTTGTTTTAGGATTCGCAAAAGAAAATCCATACATTTCTATTGTAAACAAAACTTCTGATGCGATTCATTTGCCAGGAAGCAAAGTAATTCAGGCTTTTCAGAAAGGCTTTGAAACACTGGATTCTGATTACGATATTATTGTAAAAATAGACGGCGATTTAATTTTTCCTTCAAATTATTTTGAAACGATTATTAAACATTTCGAATCAGATTCTAGAATTGGAATGGCTGGCGGATTCTGCTACATTGATAAAAATGGCGAATGGGTTTTAGAAAATCTTACCGACAAAGATCATATTCGCGGAGCTTTAAAAGCGTACAGAAAAGAAACCTTTCAGCAAATTGGTGGCTTACGACCTGCAATGGGCTGGGATACTGTTGATGAATTACTTTGTAAATATTACGATTGGAAAATTGTTACAGACGAATCTTTACAAGTAAAACATCTAAAACCAACTGGTGCCAATTACAACAAAACAGCTCGATATAAACAAGGCGAAGCTTTTTATACTATAGGATATGGTTTTTGGATCACAGCAATTGCTTCGGCAAAATTGGCTATGATGAAGAAAAAACCATTTCTATTTTTAGATTACATTAAAGGATTTATGAAAGCAAAAAGCGCCAAAACTCCTTTATTAGTTACCCCAGAACAGGCTAAATTTATTAGAAAATATCGTTTTGCAAAAATGAAACAAAAGCTTTTTTAATCTTAAAAAAATTAAAAAACTGCCTAGCCGAAACGGTAAACTGTAAACTAATCCTTAATTTAGCCAATATTTAAAAATTATGATGCTAATTCGCTATTTATCCCAAATCGGGAAATATTTTTTAATGCTGAAAGAAATTTTCAATAAACAGACCAAATGGCCTGTCATGAAAAATCTAATTCTAAAAGAAATTGATGATCTTATTATTGATTCTCTTGGAATTGTTTGCTTCATCTCTTTTTTCATCGGAGGAGTTGTTGCCATTCAAACAGCATTAAACTTAACTAACCCTTTAATTCCAAAATATTTAATTGGTTTTGCTACACGTCAATCTGTAGTCTTGGAGTTTGCCCCTACTTTTATTTCGGTAATTATGGCCGGAAAAATGGGATCTTACATTACTTCAAGTATCGGAACAATGCGTGTTACAGAACAGATTGATGCTTTAGAAGTTATGGGAGTAAACTCAGTAAACTATCTTGTTTTTCCAAAAATAATCGCTCTATTAATGTATCCTTTCGTAATCGGAATTAGTATGTTTTTAGGAATTTTTGGTGGATGGATGGCTTGCGCCTACGGAGGATTTTCAACTGGTGCCGATTTTATAATGGGAGCTCAGAAAGATTTCATACCGTTTCATATTACTTATGCCTTTATTAAAACTTTAATCTTTGCCATGTTATTGGCAACAATTCCATCTTTTCATGGCTATTACATGAAAGGTGGCGCATTAGAAGTTGGTAAGGCAAGTACGACATCATTTGTATGGACTTCTGTTTGTATCATTCTTTTTAATTATATATTAACTCAATTATTATTAGGATAATGATAGAAGTAAAAAATATAGAAAAATCATTTGGCGACAGCAAAGTTTTAAAAGGCGTTTCGACTGTTTTTGAAACTGGAAAAACCAACTTGATTATTGGACAAAGTGGATCTGGAAAAACAGTTTTATTAAAAACGTTATTAGGAATTCACACGCCAGATTCAGGAACAATTGAATTTGACGGAAGAGTATATTCTGATTTAGACAAAGATGAAAAACGTGACTTGAGAACTGAAATCGGAATGGTATTTCAGGGAAGTGCCTTATTTGACTCGATGACTGTTGAAGAAAATGTGGCTTTCCCGCTAAAAATGTTTACTAATAACAACAAAGCGCAAATTAAAGAACGAGTTGATTTTGTTTTAGAAAGGGTAAATCTAATTGATGCACACAAGAAACTGCCTTCTGAAATTTCCGGAGGAATGCAGAAACGTGTGGCTATTGCTCGCGCAATTGTAAACAATCCGAAATATTTGTTTTGTGATGAACCTAACTCTGGTTTAGATCCAAACACTTCGACTTTGATTGATAACTTGATTCAAGAAATCACTAAAGAATACAACATTACAACTGTAATTAATACTCACGATATGAACTCTGTAATGGAAATCGGTGAGAATATTGTTTTCTTAAAGAAAGGTCTGAAAGCTTGGCAAGGAACAAAAGAAGAAATTTTTACAACCGACAATGAGGCGGTAGTTAAATTTGTTTATTCTTCAAACCTTTTCAAAAAAGTAAGAGAAGCATATTTGAAAGGCTAAAACCTTTTAGAATTTCAATATTAAAAAATCCCAAATTCCTATTGTCGTAAACTTTGGAATTTGGGATTTTTTTATTGAACATTAATTAGCTCCACTTCTGCATTCGGATTAAAAAGATATGTTTTTCCTGAGCTTATTTCGATGCATTCAAAACGTTTGGTACGAACGGCCAACTTTTTAAAAATTTTTCCATTCTTGATCCTAAAAACACTTCCATACGGTATTTCAAAAACATAATTCTTATCATTATCCTTGTCATATTGTTTTAAAGCCAAAGACAAAGTCGTATCGGTATCACTACTCGCTGAAGGATTCTTGAAATGTCTTGCCAATAAAGGCAAAATTTGTCCTGGAAATATTTCTGGCCGAATAAACGGAATCATCAGACGCTGAAAAGTGAATTTCCATTCATTTCCATGTGGCTTTATATTTCTTCCGAATTTCTCAAAAGCAACTAAATGAGCAATTTCATGAATCAGCGTAATTAAAAACCGGTATTTATTCAAACTTGCATTAACCGTAATTTCATGCTTTCCACTTGGCCCTCTTCTATAATCTCCGTGACGCGTCTGACGCTCGTTTACAATTTTCAAGTGAACCTGATTGGCCACTATCAAATCGAAAACAGGTTTTACCGCATGTTCTGGAATATATTTAGCTAAAGTTTCGCTCAAAATAATTATGAGTTATGAATTATGAGTTATAAGTTTTCTCTTTGATGTTATTATAATACTTCTGATGATTTTGAGAACTTCATTACATTGCTGATGGATGGAGTCAAATTCAATCAAAGAAATATAATTTGTTTCTTTTAAAATTTCAAGCCAATACATTGATTCATCGCATTCTTTCTGAGCGATTGACAATTTATGAATAAAATCAGGCTTACTTTGCGCGTTGACAGCTTCACGAACATTCGCCCCAACAGAAGTTACAGAACGCAAAAATTGTTTACTCATTATAAATTCTTTCCTTTCCATGACTAGCCATTTATAAAAATTAACTCCTCTTACAGCTAACTCAAAACTTTTAGTTTTCACAATACTCTCACTCATAATTCATAACTCATAATTTATAATTAACTAAGGGTTAGTTGAAGAGACTTCTAAAACTTTCCCGTTAAAATATTTATTTCCGTTAAGCGTAAAATCATAAATATAAGTTGCCATTCCTTCTGCTGAAATTGGAGCTTGATAACCCGGGAAAGCTTCGTTTAGCATTTCGGTTTGAACAGAACCCAAAGCCAGAACATTAAATGAGATTCCTTTTTCTTTATATTCTTCTGCTAATAATTCAGTCAAAGTAATTACAGCTCCTTTACTAGAACTGTAAGCTGCCAATCCAGCAAATTTCAAACTTCCGCGAACTCCGCCAATAGAACTTATGGTAACAACATGGCTTCCTTTTTCTAAATACGGAATACAGATGCGAGTCAAATTTGCTACTGCAAAAACATTCACTTTATAAATACTTTCAAAATCTGCTTGAGTAGTTTCTGCAAAAGGTTTTAGAAGCAAGGCTCCCGCATTATGAACTACTGCATCTACTTTTTTCCAAGTTGAAGAAAGGAAATTTTCAACTTGATCTAAAGCCGTTTCATCTGCCAAATCAACAGATAGACAAGTTACATTTTGATGTTCTAAAAGTGCTTGCGGTATTTTTCTGGAAATGGCCAAAACTTGATGACCAGCTTCAGCAAATTTCAAGGCTAATTCATAACCAATTCCTCTGCTTGTTCCTGTAACGATAATATTTTTCATGTCGCAAAAATAATCAAATGCTGTAAAACAGCGTCTTATTTATTCATGGTTATTTCTTGCGTAGGCGAAACCGCAATTTTTGTTACCGCTGGCAATAATTCTTGTGTGAATGCAGTAATATGATGAATATCCATTACTTTAAATTCATCTGAAACATGATGATAGAAATCAAAATTTTCGAAATCAAAAGTACTTATAGACTGGCATGGTTTTTTGAAAACTTCGTAAAACGAATAATTATCTGAACGATAGAATAATTGATATTCTGCTTCTTTTGGCAAAAATCCGATTGTATTTTTTCCTGTATATTCGTTTATTTTTTGCGCCATATTCGATTTATCAAAACCAGTAATATAAGCTAGATAATCCCTTTTCATAGGAACACCAATCATTTCAATATTTAATTGGGTATAAAGATTAAAATTCTGTTTTTTCAATTTCTGAACTAAACTTTTAGATCCTAATAATCCTTTTTCTTCGCCAGCAAAAAAGACAACAAGTATGCTACGCTTATTTACTTTAGTTTCGCTAAAATATTTTGCCATTGCCGCTACAGAAGTTACGCCCGAAGCATCATCGTTTGCACCATTATTTATTTTATCTGCCTGATCTTTTTTTTCAATACCAATATGATCGTAATGCGCACTCAATACCACAAATTCTTTTTTAAGTTCGGGATCTGTTCCTTCAATAACTCCAACAATATTAAAAGCTGACGGCTGAAAATTTGTCAACGTATCTCTATAGGTTTTAAAATAGGGTTTGATTTTATTTTTCTTTAAAAAATCTTCCAAAAAAACTGCTGCTTTTTCAATTCCTTGAGTTCCTGTTTCACGTCCTTCCATTTCATCAGAAGAAAGATATTTCAGAAAATCTGAGATTTCATTTTCTTTTACTTTATAGCTAATTTCTATTGGCTTCGAATCTGTTTTTACTTCATTTTCTTTTGTCGTTGAAGTTCCCGATTTACACGCTAAAAAAATAAGGGGAAGCAGAAAGTATAGCTTTTTCATAATGTTTGGTTTGATTTAATATTGAGTAAGAAACAAAAATTTACTTTAAGGCATAAACTTATGAAAAGTAATACAATATTCATAAAAAAACCCTTTCAAACTAAAAAGCCGAAAGGGTTTAAAAATTAAATTCTAAAATTTTATTTATCCAGCAATAACTGCCCTAGAAATTACGATTTTCTGAATTTCAGAAGTACCCTCATAAATCTGAGTAATTTTTGCATCACGCATTAAACGTTCTACATGATATTCTTTTACATATCCGTTTCCTCCATGAATCTGAACAGCTTCAACTGCAGTGTCCATTGCAACTTGCGAAGCAAATAATTTTGCCATCGCACCACTCACATCGTAATTTTTATGATTGTCTTTATCCCAAGCCGCTTTCATACATAAATGACGAGCTGCTTCAATATTAACTGCCATGTCAGCCAATTTGAAAGCAATTGCTTGATGATTGCAAATTTCAGTTCCAAAAGCTTTACGCTCTTTAGAATATTTCAGAGCCAATTCATAAGCTCCAGAAGCGATTCCTAAAGCTTGAGAAGCAATACCGATTCTACCTCCAGCAAGAGTTTTCATTGCAAATTTAAATCCGAAACCATCTTCACCGATTCTATTCTCTTTTGGAACTTTCACATCAGAAAACATTAAAGAGTGCGTATCAGATCCGCGAATTCCCATTTTTTGCTCCTTTGGACCAACTGAAAAACCTGGCATATCTTTCGTCATAATCAAAGCATTGATTCCTTTATGCTTTAATTCTGGATGAGTTTGTGCAATTACTAAATATACTGATGCCGTGTTTCCGTTTGTAATCCAGTTTTTTGTACCATTAACTAAATAATGATCTCCCATATCAATTGCTGTCGTTTTTTGCGAAGTTGCATCACTTCCTGCTTCAGGTTCGCTTAAGCAAAATGCGCCATGAATTTGTCCAGAAGCTAAACCTGGCAAGTATTTTTGTTTTTGCTCTTCAGTCCCAAACTCTTGCAATCCCCAGCAAACTAATGAATTGTTTACCGACATAACAACAGAAGCAGAAGCATCGACTTTAGAAATTTCTTCCATTGCAATAACATAAGAAATAGCGTCAAGACCGCTTCCTCCATATTTAGGATCAACCATCATTCCAAGAAATCCAAGCTCACCCATTTTCTTGATTTGCTCAGTTGGAAAAATTTGTTTTTCGTCACGTTCAATAACTCCCGGCAATAATTCATTTTGAGCAAAATCTCTTGCTGCCTGCTGAATCATTAAATGTTCTTCGGTAAGATTAAAATCCATAGTAGTTTACTTTAAATGTTTTTCTCAACCAGATTTCAAAACAGATTTCTTTAGTTGATTGTTTTTTTATGTTTTTTTGTGATTTTTCGATGCCTTAATTTATAATACAAAGGCTTCCAAAGATACTTTTTAAATGTTTAAATTACAATGCGCGCATATAAAATTAATAGATCAGCAAAGATTACGATAACGTTTTCGTTATTATTTAACTTTTTTTTCAAAAGAGCATTAATTTGATAACATTTTCTATAAAATTTCTGATTGAAAAATTAGCCCTTAATGTGTGTTTTTAATCTAAAAAAAGCCATTTTCAATTGCCTAAAAAGTTAGACAATTCTTAAAATGAGTAAAAGTACGTAAACCTACTCTTACTAAATTGATTGTTAATGTAATACAAAAATTAAACATAAAAATTTTAGTAAAAAAACATTTTAAATATGACCTAAATATTAATAAATTACTATTATTTTTGCCTTAAAAATAAAAATTTGATAGAATATGAAAAAGATTTTACTTTTACTGGCAGTCCTTTTTAGTTTGCAATTTTCTACTGTTTCAGCTCAAACTCAAATTGATGTTAATGGTGTGACAGTTCCTAGAAAAATAGAATTTCAAGGCAAACCATTACAATTAAACGGAGCAGGCGGAAGATCAAAAATGTGGTTGGAAGTTTATGTTCAAGCACTTTATTTATCACAACTAACTCAAGATCCGCAATTCATTATTGATAGTGATACTGAAATGGCTGTTAGAATCGAAATTACTTCTTCTATGGTTTCTTCAAACAAGCTGACAAAAGCTATGAACACAGGTTTTGAAAAATCTGCGGGAGCAAATCTTGAGCAATTGCGTCCAAGAATTGAGCAGTTAAAAAGTTATTTAAGCGATGCTATTACTGAAAAAGATGTTTTCATTTTAGCATACAATCCGTTAGATCAAAATGTTTATGTGAGTAAAAATGAAGTTCTAAAAGGAAAAATTCCTGGATTCGATTTCAAAAAAGCATTATTCGGAATCTGGCTTTCTGATAAACCAGTAGACGAAACTTTGAAAAAACACTTATTAGGACAATAAATCTTAATTTTTTAAATATTCCGAAAGCCGAAAACCAAATAGTTTTCGGCTTTTCTTTTTTGTTTTATAAATTTGATGCGAAATACATTATTCGCATTATTCTATTTTATACATTTACGCAAAATAAACATATCACAACAAAATGAAAGATTTATTACAACAATTTGAAAACAAAGCACCTGAAATTGTTTTCAATTGGAAAGATTCAGAAACAGAAGCCGAAGGGTGGACTGTTATTAATTCACTTCGTGGAGGAGCTGCGGGTGGAGGAACGAGAATGAGAAAAGGCTTAGACATGAATGAAGTTTTGTCTTTGGCTAAAACTATGGAAGTTAAATTCTCAGTTTCTGGTCCTGCAATTGGAGGAGCTAAATCTGGAATAAATTTTGATCCGAACGATCCTCGCAAAAAAGGTGTTTTGCAACGTTGGTACAAAGCCGTTTCTCCGTTATTGAAAAGCTATTATGGAACTGGAGGAGATTTGAATGTTGATGAGATTCACGAAGTAATTCCAATGACAGAGGAATGTGGTGTTTGGCATCCGCAGGAAGGTGTTTTTAATGGACACTTTAAACCAACAGAAGCAGATAAAATTAATAGAATTGGGCAATTACGTCAAGGTGTAATTAAAGTGATTGAAAACCCAAAATTCTCACCAGACGTTACTAGAAAATATACTGTTGCCGATATGATTACTGGTTTTGGTGTTGCTGAAGCTGTTCGTCATTTTTACGCGACTTATGGCGGAGACATTAAAGGTAAAAAAGCAATCGTGCAAGGTTTTGGAAACGTAGGTTCTGCAGCAGCTTTTTATTTAGCAGAAATGGGTGCGAAAGTTATCGGAATTATTGACCGTGATGGTGGATTAATAAAAGAAGAAGGTTTTTCTTTTGAAGAAATAAGAACTTTGTTTTTAAATAAAGACGGAAATAAATTAGTTGCCGACAATATGATTCCGTTTGAGGAAATCAATTCTAAAATCTGGACAATTGGTGCTAAGATCTTCACTCCTTGTGCTGCTTCAAGATTGGTAACACAAGCTCAAATTGACAGTTTAGTTGCAAACGGATTAGAAGTAATCTCTTGTGGAGCGAATGTTCCTTTTGCTGACAAAGAAATTTTCTTCGGTTCTATTATGGAAGAAGTAGACAGCAAAGTAAGTTTGATTCCTGACTTTATTTCAAACTGCGGAATGGCAAGAGTTTTTGCTTATTTCATGGAGAAAAAAGTTCAAATGACAGATGAGGCAATTTTTAATGATACTTCAGAAATTATCAAAAATGCGATTGTAAAAGCACACGCTTTAAATTCATCTAAAACAAATATCAGTGCAACTGCTTTTGAAATTGCATTGAAACAGTTAGTGTAATTTTTTTATACTTTTATTCTAAACGAGCCACATTATTGTTTGGCTCGTTTTTTTTGTCATAGATTTTTTAACGCAAAGTACGCTAAGGTATTTTAATTTGAAACGCAAGCAATATCTAAATATTAAGTTCGCAAAGCTTTATCTTGACAAAGCTTTGTGAACTTTTAATCTCAAGATTCACTCAAATTTAAGTCAACTAAAACTTTGCGCTTCTTTGCTTTGCGTAAACCTTTGCGTGCTTTGCGTTATAATTTTAAAAAAACTTAGCGCCCTTTGCGATTAAATTCTCTCTTTCATTCTAAACAATTTTTACTACTTTTAAACGTTTTTAAAATAATACATTTCAAAATTTAGTATCTAAATGAGTTCCTCAATTTCTTCAGATCAAAAGAAATCATTGCTATTCACAACAGCTATATATGCAGTAATAATTTTATTGCTGTTTTTTATACGTTTCTGGCCTCCATACAATCCAGAAAATAATGTAGCTCTTGCTGATGGCGGCGGAGGTGGCGGTGGTGTAACCATAAATTTTGGAGACAGCGATTTAGGCTCTGGAGCCAATTATAAAAGTGAAGTTCTGGATGTAAAAAACAACGTAAAACAAGCTCCTGCAAAAGCTACTCCAGAAGAAGAATCGATAATTACACAAGAAAATACAACTGCCGATAATGATGTTGTAATTCCGACAAAAGAGAAACCGAAGAAACCTGTTCCTGTTGAAAAACCGATACAAAAACCTGTACCGGAAAAACCAAAAGTTTCCAACTCAACAAACGATGCATTAGCAAGTATTATGAAGGGTTCGAACAAAGGTGGTGACGGAGACGATAAAGCAGCAGGAAATAAAGGAAAAGCAAACGGGAGTTTAAACTCTAACGGTTACTACGGAAGTGGTGGTTCTGGCGGAGGAACTGGAGGCGGTAACGGAACCGGAAATGGTATTGGCACCGGAAGCGGTTACGGAGCAGGAAGTGGCGGCGGTTCTGGAGGAGGAACTGGATATTCTTTAGGAAACAGAAAAGCATTATCTAAACCTGCACCAAAATATACTTGTAATGAAGAAGGAAAAGTTGTCGTTGAAGTAAGTGTCGACCAAAACGGAAAAACGATAAGTGCAACAGCTGGAATTAAAGGAACTACCAATACCGCAAAATGTTTACTAGATCAAGCAAGAATTGCAGCAATGAATACAAAATGGGAATCTGATAGTGATGCTCCTGCAAAACAAGTTGGAAAAATTATTTATAATTTTAGTTTGGATTAAAAAAACAAATTTCACAGATTTACACTAAATCTGCTATTATAGAAAAAGGCTTTCAGAAATCTGAAAGCCTTTTTTGTTGAACTTGTTTGACTCATTTCTTTCGTTCAGTTTGTCATTTCGACGAAGGAAAAATCTTCGCGAGAAGCTCTACAAAGATTGGATTTTCGTTACGGAGTTACTTGTGGAGATTTCTCCTTCGTCGAAATGACAAGATTGTGGCACATTCCTTAATGCGATTGCTTCGTTCCTCGCAATGACTATTTCGGACTAGTTGCAATTACAAACTTCAAATTGTTCTTTACTCCTATCTGTAAAACATCTACCAAGTCTTGAACTTGCAGATTAAACGGAATTCGAACTACAACAGTTTGCTCTTTATCTGTTCCTATTTTTGACATTAAACTGGTTTCTAGATTTTCAAAATCGACTTCCTGTTTATCAATGTAGAACTTTTTATCTTCGGTAACCGATAAACTAATTAACTGTTTATTGGTCTTTTCATTCGCTTTAGCTTTTGGCAATGTCATCTTAATCACGTTCGGATTTGCCAGTGTTGAGATAATTAAGAAAAACAACAGCAGGAAAAACATGATATCGCTCAAAGATGAAGTCGCAACTTCGGCGTGAAATCTTCTTTTTCTTTTAATAGACATGGCTTATGCTCTTTGAATTATATTGACAAATTCTAAAATCTGTTTCTGAATTTTTAAAGCAAAATTATCAATCTTTCCGTTCAATAAGTGGTAAGCGCTATAAGCAATAATACCCACGATTAATCCAGAACCAGAACTGATCATTTTTTCGTATAAACCTCCAGAAATGTTTCCGATACTAATATTTTCAGTAACCGAAATACTGTAGAAAATTTTAATAACTCCAGAAATCGTTCCGATGAAACCTAGCGTTGGCGCAATACCAGCAATAAGCCCAAGATGACCTAAATGTCTTTCCATTTCGCCAATTTCGATATCGGCAGCGCGGTCCATGTTAGCTTCTATTTCCGAAATTGGTCGTCCAATTACCAAAACACCTTCTTTTAAAATATTTCCAGCTGCAGTATTATTTCTTTCTACTATCGTTCTTGCTAATTCAATGTTTCCAGAATGTAATTTTTCACCAATATCTTGCATTAATCTACTGTCAATTTTAGACGCTCGACTAATGTACATGTAACGTTCAAAAATTAGGTAGATTGTATAAAACAGCAACAACGCGATTGGAATTAAGAACACTCCCCCTTTCATAATGAAACCAAACATTGAAATTTCATTTTGCGGTGCCGCGATCTTTTCGACCACTACATTTGAAGCATTTGCGATTGTATCTGTTTGTAACTGAATAAAAGTAAACATATATTAATTCTGGTTTTTAATAATTAATTCTAAAAAATATTTGAAATTTGCAATAAAGATAATTTTCGCTGTAATATTAAACTACAAAAATCGAAATTTATTTCAATGAACAACCATTTTATCTAAACAAATGAACTATCAAGAGACTACCAATTGGATGTTTAATCAGCTTCCAATGTACCAATTGCAAGGTGCTTCTGCGTATAAAGAAGATTTAACGAATATCAAATTGTTGGCAGCTCATCTTGATAATCCGCAAAACGAGCTAAAATGTATTCATGTAGCGGGAACAAACGGAAAAGGTTCTACTTCGCACATGCTTTCGTCTGTTTTACAAGAAGCAGGCTATAAAGTGGGATTATATACTTCTCCGCACTTGAAAGATTTTAGGGAAAGAATTAAAATAAACGGTAAAGAAATCTCAGAAAAATTCGTGATTGAATTTATCGCAAAACACAAATCTTTTTTTGAAGCCAATGATATGAGTTTCTTTGAAATGTCGGTTGGTTTGGCATTTGATTATTTTGCTGCAGAAAAAGTAGATATTGCCATTATCGAAGTGGGCCTTGGCGGAAGATTGGACGCAACGAATATTATTACGCCTTTGGTTTCGGTCATTACTAATATTGGTTTAGATCATACTCAGTTTTTAGGAAATACTCTAGAAGCAATTGCAGGCGAAAAAGCTGGAATTATTAAACCGAATGTTCCTGTTGTAATTGGCGAATATACAAATGAAACTAAACCTGTTTTTTTGGCTAAAGCCGAACAAAATAATGCGCCTATTTCTTTTGCGTCAGATTTGATTGATCAGATTTATTTGTCTGATTTGATTGGAGATTATCAATTTCACAATAAAAAAACGGTTCAGCAGACGATTTCGATTTTGAATAATGAAACCGATTTTAAAATTTCAGTAGAACAATTGAAAGAAGGTTTATTGCATGTGGTAAAAAATACTGGTTTACAAGGCAGATGGCAACAATTGGGAGAAAACCCAAAAATTGTTTGCGACACGGCACATAACAAACATGGATTATCAGTTGTTATGAATCAGCTTAAAAACGAAAAATTTGAGAAACTGCATATTGTTCTAGGGGTTGTAAATGATAAGGATTTAGAATCGATTTTACCACTTTTCCCAAAAGAGGCAACATATTATTTCTGCCATCCGAATTCGTCACGAGCTTTGCTTGCAGAAACTTTAAAAAATGCGGCTGAAAAATTCAGTTTAATTGGAGAAAAATACGATTCTGTTGAAATCGCTTTCGCGGAAGCAAAGAAAAATGCTTCAGCAAATGATTTTATTTACGTTGGCGGAAGCACTTTTGTTGTTGCCGAATTGCCTTTGGACTAAAATATACTTTTGATTTAGAAAAAAACTTAAAAAATTCATTTTAATAACAAATTCATAAACAAATAGATATAAGTTATTTTTAAAAAAGTTTTATTTTTTATTGTTTTTTGTTTGCAGAACTCAAAAACAGACGTATATTTGCACTCGCAATCACAAACGATAGCAACCTAGTAAAATAGGGCGATTAGCTCAGCTGGTTCAGAGCACCTCGTTTACACCGAGGGGGTCGGGGGTTCGAACCCCTCATCGCCCACAAAAACTCCTTAAGAAATTTAAGGAGTTTTCTTTTAAATAAGAAGACCAAAAAGAATATTTAAAAATTCACAAAAGTTTAAATTTCTTTGCAGAACTCAAAAACAAACGTATATTTGCACTCGCAATCACAAACGATAGCAACCTAGTAAAATAGGGCGATTAGCTCAGCTGGTTCAGAGCACCTCGTTTACACCGAGGGGGTCGGGGGTTCGAACCCCTCATCGCCCACAAAAAACTCCTTAAGAAATTAAGGAGTTTTTTTTATGCCTTTTTTCAAAAAATACTTTTACAAACACGACAAAAAACTTATAAAAATGAAAAATTATATAATAGTAATAATTTCTCTGATCCTAATTTCTTGCAATGGTCAGCAATCGAAAAATCAAGATATCATAACCCAGAAAGATTTAAAAAATGAAAAAATGAAAAAGTACATCTTTTTAAAAGATATGTATGGAGACTCGTACTACCCAAAATTTCTCGTTGACAAAGTAAAGATAATACTTGTCGACCTATGTTTTGAGATCGAGAAAACATCACCAAAAAATCTTGATGAATTCTACAAATTAACACATTCTGCAACAATAAAAATAAACGAATTACAAGATGATTTTTACGAGAATAATAGTGAAATTGAAACTGTTGCAAGAGAATCAATTGGACAAGATTTTGATATTATTTCAAAATCTTACGGATTTGATTCTGATACAGAAGAAATAATCGCACCTAGAGAATGGTAAAAATCAGGGATTAAACTATATTTAAAGATAGTTTTGTGCATAAAATTGCGCATAATAAAAAAACAATTGAGTTCACACAGGAAACTCTCACGCTAGCAATGTTTTCATCAACATTAAAAATTCAAATTATGAGTGAGCTAATAGGATTTAATGTTAGAGTTTATGCCTTTTGCATAAATGAAAATAAAATTTTAGCATTGCATGAAAAATATGCAGGAACACAAATATGCAAATTACCTGGAGGCGGTCTTGAATTTGGAGAAGGCACTATTGAATGTCTTCATCGAGAATTTCATGAAGAACTAAACTTAAAGATTGAAATATTAGATCATCATTATACACAGGAAGATTTCATTGAATCTCGTATCAAAGACAACAAACAGATTCTTAATATTTATTATACTGTCAAAATACTTAACATTAAAGATTTAAATGTTCAAATTCCGGGATTGGAAAAATTAGAATGGATAGATATTGGATCAAAAAACAATCCTTTTGTTTTACAAGCAGATATAATTGCGTTTGATAAATTGAAAGAAAAAGCTACTAATCAAATAAAATAATTTCATTAGACTTTCCTCTTGCCAACAGGTATTTTTATATCTGTCAATATTCTACTTTTGGATTAATTAAAAAACATACATGAGAAACGAAGAAGATTGCTCAAAAATTCATCGATATTTATTTTCTGACATGTATCTGTCTGATAAAGCGATTGAATTATCAAAGAAAGCAACAATTAAACGATTCGCAGATCGCAATAAAGATGAGTTTTATCATAGATACATAAACTGGAAAAGAAAAGAAAACGAAATTATTATTTTTACACTGTATGCTTATGCAGATTTAAAGATAAATAAAGAATTCGATTGCATTTTCAACATTAACGATCCTGATGAGTTTGTTTTTGAGAAATTCACTTTAACTCAATCAATCTATGAAGGCTGGGCACCAACCGATACCGTTGATAACGGTCACAAAAATTTATTAGTTTTTAAATTTGAAAATGAGATCCCTAAAATACTTTTCAAATTACATAAAGAAGAAACTCATGGAGACACGAGACCAAAAGACCACATAAAATTAGGTTTTTGCAACCAAAAAGATTTCGAAGCTATAGCTAATGGTCTTAAAAAATATCATTTGTTAAGAGAAAAATACGGAACAGAATATTGGAAATATGAAGATGAAGAAATAGAAGAGTAAAGCATAAAAAAACTCCATTAGAAATAATGGAGTTTTTTTATATTATTATTTATTCAAATCTTTTTCAATTTCTTTAATAAGCTCAACTGCAAGTGGTTTTGTATTTTCTTTATAAACCCTTATGTTATTTTTACCTAGTTTAACAAGATATGAAAGTGTCTTTTTATATTTTGGATCTGAGTATAATTCTTTTTCTGGTTTATCGGCATTTTCTATTTCTTTATCAAAACACTTAAACAAAAACTCAGTGTACATTTTATCAACTTCATTAGCTGCTGGCACAAATATTTGATAATAGTTTAAGATTTTCTGTTTCAATTTTTCGTCTTCAATATAGCCAAGTTTACCACTTGATTTAAAACTTTCATAATTACCTATCGTCAATGTTTGCCCATGCGAATGAATTGGAAAATTAACTTTACTATTAGATTTATAAATACTGTCAAGTTGAGAAGGCGTTAATGCCAAAATTTTTTCGTAGTCTACGTTTGTCTCTTGATATGCGTGTATTTCTCTGTCGATACTTTCTATATCATTCTTTAAATCATTCTTCAAATTAGCAAGAAACACAGACACTTCTTCTTGCTGGTGTCTATGCTCGCTCCAACCGTGAAGCCATATTGAAAGCGTTACAGCAAAAACGATTATAAATATTTCTATTATGATTTCTTTTACTTTCTCTCCCAATGTGTGTTCTGGTTTTTTTACAGCTTTGTAAATTTTGTTTGAATGTTTGGTTATTTCTTCTTGCATAATTTAGTTTTCTAATTTTAACTTTGGTTGTATTTGTAGCTTATTTTAGTGCATTATTCAATTCTATGAGTTCAAAAGCGAATATAAGACTATTTGCAAAATCTCTTGTTAATTTCTTAAATTCCGTATAAAACTTTTCTTAAATAGTCAAAATAAGAACCATAAAAAAATCCTTAATTTCTTAAGGAGTTCTCTACACGCTTTTAAACTTTAAAATCAATCATTATTACTTTGTATTTTTTCACATACTTTTTCAAGAAGACTTTTGGTTTGTTTAAAATATTTCATTTTATCATCAATCTCTTTTATTTTGGCTTGAAAAAGCTCCAATGTTTCTGGTTTCGAATCTGTTGTCTCGAACCAGCTAATTAATATTTTCTTTATTTCTGCCAAAGTAAACCCCACTTCTCTTGCTTCTATAATAATTTCTAAACGCTCAATAGTATTAGCATCGTAATGTTTATAATTATTAGAAGTCACATTTTCATCAGCCAATCCCTTGATCATTCCTAAATTTTCGTAATATCTAATAGTATGGATTGACAATCCTGTTTTTTTTGATAATTCGTTTACAAGCATAACTATATATTTTTTTTTACAAAACAATAAATCATAGAGTATAGTCTACACTTTATTGTTACAAATATAATAATTGTTTTTATTTATAAGACTTTTAAACACAAGAAATGAAATATAATCAATTTCAAAAGCAGGGAGTTATATCGAATTAAAAATATTTACATAAAAAAGCCCCATTATTTCTAATGGAGCTTTTTGAAATCAACCTAAAATTTTTATTTCAACTTCGTTAGCGCTTTAGAATTTCTTAGCAAAAACACATATTGAAAATAATCAGATGCAGAAGCATCTTTTAAAGGCACAATATTTTCTCCAAAAGCTCTAGATTTTACCGTTATCAAATTTTGTGATTTCAGATAAGGTGAATTTTTCGAATTAAGCTTAAAAAGCGTGATAGATTCTGGTTTGCTCAATTCTTTTAAATCATTAATCCCTTTTACTAACATTAATGGGCCATCAGCGTTTATCCAATCTACTTTTTCATCTTTAGGAGTTGGAAACTGAGGATTTTTTGGAAGATACATTTCGCTGTCAATTGTATAACTTACAAAGCTTGTTACTTTTACTCCCGAATCTTTTAATCCTGCAGCAAAAGTTGCTCTACCCGATTCTGTTATCTTTTGCAGTGTATGAAAATATCCGAAAAGTCCGTAAAACTTTTCATTTTCAAGATGCCTCTTTTTAATTGAATTTTTAAAATTAACTACCATCGCTTCGTCTCTAGAACCTTTAGATTCATCATCAAAATTTTTATCAATTCCGATAACCGTAATTTTCAGAGAATCAGCCAAATTTTGATTGTAATCATGAACAGCGCTCCATTTATCAAATAATTCCTGGCTAGCTTGCTGCGGGATTCTTCTCTTAATAGATTCGACAACTTCTTTCAAAATCGCTTTATTCTTTTGTTTTTCAAGTAAAAAGACACTTAACTTTTTAGCTGTCAAACTATCCATCTCGGCAATATAATATTTGATCCCCTCTTTTTTATTCAAGAAAAAAAGCATTTCTTGATCTATTTTTTGATTATCGGCATAACCATGAATTTCTCCTAATAAAAAAACTTGTGACTTATAAAAATCTGCATCAAACAACTTCTCATTGACAGAAGCTCCTATCTGAACATTATTTTCTGTCAAATACTTTACATTATCATCATCCTTAGATTCTAAAAATAACTTATTGCTGATATACAAATAGGTAACAAAAAGCAAAATAATACTCAACAGACTAATAAACGTGATTTTGATAAATTTTAAAATTTTCTTCATGGTTATGGATTATGGTTGTTTTGATTTTGATGTAAAAGTATTTTTATTCAATACAACATTCAATTTTTATTGACCGAATTGTCATTTCCAGCAGATGAATTGTCTTTTATTTTGAAAATTACTGAATCCATTTTTCGAAGAAACAAACAAAACTACTAGAAATCAAAAACTTACAAATCCCACATCAAAAACACAAAAAACATATTGAATTACACTAGTTTTTATAAGACATTTACAACACTAATTTTTTATTCTTTTGATTAATATCATCAAAAGTTTGAATTAATTGAACCCAAAAAAACAAATACCATTTTATGAAAACAAAATTTTTATCTGCCTTCTTTTTAATTTTATCTATTACAGCATTCGCTCAAGAAAAAGTAAATTTCACAGAAGAATTCAAAAAAGAAAATCAAGGGAAATCTACTGTTGAAATCAACGAAGTAAAAGAGCTTCTAACAATCATGTTGGCTATTACTGATTTTGGTTTAGAAAACGACGATATGTTTGAACAAAAAGGTGATTATTACCAACGAGTTCTCAAACACTTCAAGCCTTATAAAGAGGAAGAAATCATCAAAACGATGAATTCTCTTTTAATGAAAAATCCGCTTGAGTATATTTTCTTTACTGGAAATGCTCAAACCTATTTTTTAAAAAATGATGTTCTTATCCCAAACAATGCCTACATTTTACCTGCCAATAAAGTAGCTAATGTTAAAATTGAAGTAAATCCGATTACGACTTATAAAAAAGAAATCGAAGATTTTGCCAAAAAATCTCATTTTAGTGAATTCTATAATTCTGAAAAAGCTTTTTATGACAAGATAATTTCTGATTATGAGAAATATTCAAATCTTCGCAAACAATGGAATTGGTTAGAAAAGAACTTCGACACAAAAATCGATAGTTATATTGTCTACACTTCTGCATTAATAAATGGCCTTAATTATACTGGAGGCTACGAAAACAACAATTTTCATCTTATAGAAATGGTTTTGCCTACTATACAAAAAGTAGAAGGGCGATCAGAAAAAAATAGTGAAGCTTTTAATACAAGAAGCATGTTTACTGAAATTGATCACAATTATGTCGAAAAGCCGAGTGTAAAACATAAGGAAGAATTAAACATTGCATTGAAAGACAGGGAAAAATGGGTCAATACAAAAGCGTATGGAATTGAATATTATCCTGATGGTTTTAAAGTTTTTAATGAATATATGACTTACGGTGCTTTTATATTATATGCTGAAGAAATATACAAAAATGACCCAAAGCTACTTACCGAAATCAACAATGAGGTAAATGCGGTAATGATTGACAGGGGTTTTATTAAAATGAAAGAATTTAATGAAGAATTGAAAAATATTAGAAATAAAAACAAGAAAAAGAAAATCGATCAGTTATATCCTGAGCTAATCAAATGGTGTAGTTTACAGTAATTGCAAATTTTTGAATAAAAAACTCCATTTTATAAAAATGGAGTTTTTTATTTTTTAGGTCTTGAAAGAATCTTTAGTTTTTCTCGTAAATTCGTTACTCTTGCCAAAAAGAAGAAATCATTGACAATCTTGAAGATTGACATAGAATTAAAAACATTATAAATAAAATGGAAATATTAATAATAACAGGCCCTCCGTATTCTGGAAAAGGTACACAATGTGAAATTTTAAAAGATGAACTCAAATTTGAGCATATTTCGACTGGAGACAGATGCCGTTTGGAAAAACAAAATGAAACAGAAATCGGAAAAATAATGTCTCAATATGAAGAAAAAGGAGATTTGGTTCCTGATTCTATTATGAAAGATCTTTTCAGTAAAATATTGGACGAAAACTTAACCTCAAAAGGAATAATTTTAGATGGCTATCCAAGAACCGAACCACAGGTAAATGATTTACTGGAACTTGTAAAATCTAAAAATCTGGAAATTGGAAAAGTAATTAATATTGATGTTCCGAAAGAAGAACTTCTAAAAAGAGCAAAGAAAAGAGCAGAAACTTCTAACAGAAAAGATGATAAAGATGCTAATATTCATCTTAAAAGAATTAAAGTTTTTGAAAATTCTACCAGACCTGCAATAGAATATATGAAGACAAAGATTAAAGTTTTGACTTTTGACGGAATGGGAACAATTGAAGAAATAACAAAACGAATTAAAGATAATTTATAAAAGAGCATATGAAACCCAAAAACTGCCTAATTTTTCGGATAGTTTTTTAGTTTTACATTTTCAAGCATTAAAACTTATACTTTTCGAATAATTCTTCAGACTTTAAACTAAACTCTTTTATCTTTTCACCGCAAAAATTATAAACTATCACTTTTCCCGATTCTTTGCCTACAACGCAAGTAACCTCGTGTATCTCTTTATCGGTAATTAATAATCTATGGAATTTTTGAAACAGATACTCATCACCTCTTTCAGTTGATTTCATTATAGCTTTTATTAATATTTTTCCATTTTCATCTATAATCTCATCAATCCGTTTAACCTTTTTATGATTAGTTCTTCTAAAGAAGAAATATTTATATCTTGACTTAAATTCAATTCTTTGATTAACTTCTTTTTCTTTACAATTATGACTCGTAATCTCTATATCTTTTGCCTCAATATTTTGAAATAATATAAAAAATAAAACAAATGATAGTAGATTCTTTTTTATCAAACTCATAATTCATTATTTTTTAGAATTTTATCTTACAAGTTTTTGCTTTCTTTTATTATTCAAATAATTTCTAAATGGAATATCATAAACCACCATTACTAAATATGCAAATCCAACCAACAGAATCACAGAAGTTACTATAATCAAAGTCAATTGCGTTGTATCTGGTTTATAATTGGTATAATAATTTCCAAACATCCATAAAACCGCATAATGCGTCATATAAAGCGGATAAGATATTTGGCCAGAAAAGATGCATGCTTTTTTTAATCCAGGTTTTAAGACAGCACCTGCTCCTAAAGAAATTAGCAACGGAAAATATAGCAATACAATCAAAGGTTCTGAAATCCAATTGTATTTAGATGACGGCATAATAAAAGCCAGTAGCAATAAAATAGTTAATCCGCCAAAACCAAGCTTGTTTTTAATAATCCAGTTGGATCTATAAATAAGCAATCCTGCTAAAAAAGAATACGAAATTCTCGCACATCCATCCCAAAAAGTTGGACCACTCCAACCTCCTAACAAATTACCAGAATTATACCCGACATAACAGATCGCAATTGCAGCCACTATAGTTAGTAGCAATAAAAAACTTCTGGCAATTCGGTAAAGGAAAAATGCATAAACGATATTGGCAATATATTCCCAAAACAATGACCATGCTGGCGCATTAAAACTAAATAAATTGAAACCACGATCAGCAATAACCGGAAACGGAATTAAAAATATAGAACAGATAAATGTCAAAATAATTTTTCCTGTGCTGTATAATTCCAAATGACCTCCAAAAGGATCAAATAAAAACGCTAGCAATCCTAATATTGATCCTGCAATAACCAACGGATGTAGCCTTATAATTCTAGATATAAAAAAATTACGAAGCCCCATTTTTGCAATACGATCATCATAAGCATATCCGATTACAAATCCCGAAAGACAAAAGAAAAAATCAACCGCTAGAAATCCGTGTCCAATAAAATTTTGACTCGGATCGGTAAAAATCCATTCCATAAAATGAAACACAACAACAGCAAAAGCTGCGATACCTCTTAATCCGTCTAAAATTTCAAAATGCTGTTTTGTTTCAAGAACTGCTGTAGTTGATTGGCTTGTACTCATTAGATTGTAGTATACTTAATAAATTAGGTAATTTGGTGACGTTGCAAGTTCTACAAATAAATATTCAAATCAAAATCAGATTTATTAGATTCAACTGTTAAAATGTTTGAAGTTTCACATTTAAATAACTTTTTACGTTTTTTCACAGAATGCTTTTTTCCTAATTTTGCTAAAAATCAAATTTATCATGAGTTTTAAAGGTTGTCTTCCTCCTCCATAAATATTAATACTCTTCTTTAGTATTGACACTTGACTGAATCTTCAGTCCGATTTCTTGTGTCTTTACCTCAATTACATTATTAATATTCAAAATATATCCTTCAAAAAAGGATAGACAACTTCTTATGAAAAAGTCTTATTTGATACTGCATTCCGCAGTTTTACTTGCTGGTTTTACTGGCGTTTTCGGAAAACTTATTTCTCTTAACGAAATCACTTTAGTTTGGTATAGAGTATTCTTTGCCTCGATTATTCTATTTTTTATTCTAAAAATATACAACCTGAAAATGCTGAAGTCATTTTCTGAAGCGCTAAAAATCTCTAAGGCTGGAGTATTGATTACTATACACTGGATTTTCTTTTATGCCAGCATTAAATATTCTAACATATCAATTGGTGTGGTTTGTTACTGCCTGACTAGCTTTTTTACTGCTTTTTTTGAACCAATTCTCAATAAAAAGAAATTTAATCTAGCTCAAGTTTTACTAAGCATGCTCACCTTATTAGGAATAAGTCTAATTTTCCATTTTGATTCTTCTTACCAACTTGGAATTTTACTTGGAGTAATTTCTTCAGCATTTGCAGCCTTGTATACTATTTACAATGAAAGACTGGTACAATTTTACGATAGCAAACTCATTAATTTTTATCAGATGCTCGGCGGAACTTTAGTATTAGGACTTGCTCTGCCATTTTATTTTTATAATTTTCCAGAGCAGATCTTCATTCCAAGTTTAAAAGACATTTTCTATTTATTGATTTTAGCTTCATGCTGTACGGTTGCTCTTTATGTAATGTTTGCAGAATCACTCAAAAAGATTCCTGCGTTTACTATAAATCTAACATTCAACTTAGAGCCAATTTATTCGATAATATTAGCCTTTTTATTTTTTAATGAAGGGCAATCGGTCAATTTCTCTTTTTATATTGGAATAAGTTTAGTGATGACTTCAGTTTTATTTCAATCTATCATTTCTATTAGAAAGAAAAATACCATTCAACAGCAAATTTCTTAGAACTATAAAAACAAAAAACTCCTTTTATTCAAAGGAGTTTTTCTTTCTATCAATATTTCCTTAATCGTTCAATCCTTTCCCGTCCAAAATTCTCGAAATATTTTTCTCTACTCTAGCTTCTCTGGTTTTAGATTGTTTAGGTTGAGAAAAATGAAGTAAATATGCTCGCTGTCTTCCAGGAGTTAAAGCGTAAAAAGCTCTCTTAAAATCGACATCAGAATCAAATTTATTCTGAAGTTCTTCAGCAATTTCAAATTCAGAAACTTTTTTCAGTTCTACTTTTTGCCCAGATTTCTCAATTTCAGCAGCTTCAAAAATATACTTTTTCAGAATTTCCTTTTTAGCTAAAACATCTTCAACATTAGTAAATCGCACTTGACGAGCCGCCTGAACATTATCTGACTGCTGAATCAAAACATTATCGGGATCTTTCATTAAAGCACCTTTGAAAAATAAAAAAGCACAATATTCTTTAAAATAATGAATTAAAACAATATTAGCCTTTTCGAAAGTATAACAAGGAGATCCCCATTTCAATTCTTCAGACAAATGACAGTCTAAAACAATTTCTCTCATTTGTTCGATTTCGTCCTTCCACTTTTCTGCCTTTTCAAAATAAAAGTCAACCTTAGAATTTGTACTATATTTTGTCATTGATGGGTTTATTTATTAAACATATAAATTTAGTGTTTTTATATATTTAAAATTCAAGACCTTTAATAATTCCTCTTTTAGATTGACGAACAAAATTTAAAATCTTGATCTTTTCATCAGTATCTTCAAACGTTTCTTCAATTAATTCTAAAGCAAATTTAGTATTTCTCTTCTCTTGAAATAAAATCCTATAAATTGATCGAAGCTCATCAATTTTGCGAGAGTCAAACCCTCTTCTTTTTAAGCCAATAGTATTTACCCCTGAAAACCTCAAAGGCTCATGAGCCGCAACAATGTAAGGTGGAACATCCTTAACTACTCGACTCAAACCGCTAATCATTGCATGTTCACCTATAATCGAAAATTGGTGTATTGCAGTCAATCCGCTTATATTTACCCAATCTTCAACACATACTTCACCAGCCATTCCAACACTAAAACCTATAATACAATTATTGCCAATTGTACAATCATGGCCAATATGAGCATTAGACATAATGAGATTAGAATTGCCAATACAAGTTTTTCCTTTAGAAACTGTCCCTTTATTAATTGTTACAAATTCTCTAATTATATTGCTATCCCCAATTTCTAAGAGAGTATATTCACCCTTATATTTCAAATCCTGTGGCAAACCGCCCAAAACTGCATTTGAATGAATCTGACAATTTTCTCCAATCCTTGACCCACTTAGAATCGTGACATTGTTTCCTATTTGGGTATTACTACCAATAATAACATCGTGTTCAATCGTTACACCATTTCCTATATAAACATTATCTCCAAGAAAAGCATTATTATGAATAAAAGTATTTTTCAATTCCTATAATTTTAATTAGATACAAAAATTGAAAAACTTTAAATACTTTTTATTGATGTAATATCAAATAATTGATGCTCGAATTCTACTTAAAGTTTCTTGACTTACACCAATTAATGATGCAATGTGCTTTAATTTGGCCTTTTTAATAATTTGGGGAAATGATTCTAAAAGCAATAAGTACTTTTTCTCTGCAGTCATTAATCGAAATAAGTGATTAAATTCATTTATATTAGAAAGATAATATCGAAGTTGCTTAATGTGAAACTTTACAAATAACGGATATTCTAATAAAACCTGCTCAGCTGAATAAGACAGAGAATATACAATTGTATCCTCGCAAGTTTGAAAATTCTCGTAAGATGGTTTTTGCTCAAAAAAACTGCTCATTGAAGTTACAAATTGATTCTCTGTGTAAATCCACTTCGTAACTTCTGCCCCATCTTCGATGCAAAACCTTCGAACCGCTCCTGATTTTATAAAATAGATTTTGTTACAAATCTTTCCTTCAACTATAATAAATTGATCTTTTCGAAAAGTTTCTTTGATAAAACTCCTTTTTATAGCAACCTCTGTTTCCACATCTAATTCTTGAAAACTATTTATAATCTGAATTAGCTCTTCCATTTATTTTATTTTCATGATAGATCAAATTTAAAACGAAATTAATACAAAAACTAAACTCGATCGAGAAACTGCAATTTTTAGCTTATTACAATAGTTTTAAAGAACTATTAATAAAAAACTGACGAAGTTACTTGTAAACTAAAAATTAATGTAAATTAAAAGACAAAAATCAACTACAAGAATAAATAGTTTTATTTCTTTGGCGTTTCCCTCTGGGCCGTGCTGTCCGCTGTATCTTTTGCGGTTGGATGTCTGCGGGGAAGAGAAGCCCTGCATACTCCGCAAAAGGATGCCGCTTCCATCACTAACGCGGCTGGCTGAGA
This sequence comes from Flavobacterium tagetis, assembly GCF_016735615.1. Lineage (GTDB taxonomy): Bacteria > Bacteroidota > Bacteroidia > Flavobacteriales > Flavobacteriaceae > Flavobacterium > Flavobacterium tagetis. The sequence continues at coordinate 79 of NZ_JAERSF010000004.1, read as the reverse complement.
CAGCTTTTTCCAAAATCATATAAAAACAGAAAACCCCATCCGAATTGGATAGGGTTTTCAAAAGAAAGGCGACGACATA
>NZ_JAERSF010000003.1 GCF_016735615.1 Flavobacterium tagetis | reverse complement strand
TGATCTTTTTTTTCTGAGAATTTCTTCCCTCAATTATCATAAAGCTGCCGGAATGTCTAAGAGCGTTTTTCGCTGTTGCGGGTGCAAAAGTAGAACCTTTTTCCGCTTCTGCAATACTTTTTATCCGCTTTTTTAAATCTTTTTTCAACTTATTTCCTAACTGTCTCATAACATATGCTTTACATTTAAAAAAATATGCAGTTGGAGATTTTTCCTTTAAATTGATTTTGAAATCAAAAAAAGGCAACTCAAAAACACGTTTAAACAAATATGTAGAGTTTCTAGATTCATTACAGAAGCTCTTCTATTAAAGTAGAATTATTTTAATCGGACAGATCTCACGATACATTATTCTCGTTTGTAGATTCTATTTTATTACTAAAGAAAGCACCAAACCAACTCTCCTATCATTAAATTGGCTAGCAATTATTCACATAAACCAGATTTATGTTGAAGCTATTAATACATGATATTTTGCATATAGCGAATCTTCTTGTTTATATCTTGCATTTCATATTAACATGAAATTGAAAAAGAATAATTTTATTGTCATAGCTGGACATCTATGATTACAATTTTTTCGACCAGTGTGTTACATTATATTATTACATACTATAACAGTTAAAATTTTTATACTATCATTTATCATTAGTAAGATATAAGTAACCAGTTTTTTCAATCATTTTATTGTCTTTGTTGTATTTCAAAACATAAAAATACGTTCCTGCTGGAAGTCCTTCATTTCTCTTTACAGTGCTTCGCCCATCAGAATACCCTCTAAACATTACATCATTTTCATTATAAGATGAAGCATCAAATACTTTTACTCCCCATCGATTGTATATTTCTACTCGGTTATCTGGATATTTGTTAATTCCTTTAATATAAAAACTGTCATTAATACCGTCTCCATTAGGAGATATAGCATTGTAAATAACTAAATCAGTAGGGGGAGCAGGGGCATCATTTGTGACAATTCCAATAGTAAAAATCCCGTAACCCCCAACTTGTGTTGTAATTAGTTTAGAATAATTGGCTCCGGTTAAAAGATCGGCTGTAACTCCACCTTCATTTACCCATTTTTGAGCAGCATCATCCCAACGAACTATTGCTAGTTGTGTATCTGGATTTTCTTCAAAAAAAGAAGCAGGAGTGGTATTTGTATCTAAGGTAAGACTTAATACAATTTTTTCTGAACCTTGATTTTGGGTTAAGTTCCAATATTCGGCTTCATCAATAGATATAATCGTTTCATCTTTGTTTGTATAAGGATGTTGATTTCCTGCATTTTGAAAAAAGTACTGCGTTGTATAAATATTATTTGCATTTGCTCCCTTATCATGATAGGAAGGTCTAAAGTAATATTGATCTCCAACTGGAAATTCAAAATCTAGATTCCCAACGTTTTCTACTTTTCCATCAACAAAACTCAAGTTACTGGCATCAGTATGGAAAGCGTTTTGACCAAAAATCATTTTACCATTATAACTATCAGCATCTACAATTCCCTTTTTAAATTCGACATTTTTGCCTACCTCAATAATAGTATTCAAATGAAAAGGAACTAAATCTGAAGCATTTTCAAAGGTTATATTCTGAAAATGCGCTGTCTCAACACCCGAAATAAGTTGCTGTTGTGTACCTATGAAAAAAGTTTTTCCATTACTGGAATCACTGTAAGTGACTAATCCATCATTATTAAAATTAGCATAAGCAATAAAATTTCCGTCAATTAATAAATCCCCACTTGATTTATTATCAAAATTAAATAAAGTTGAAAGCTGCGTATTAGGAGCAACTGCTAAATCTCCAATATTAACAGTCTGTGCCACAGATTTAACCATAAATAAAGCTATAATACCTGTTTTTATATAAATTTTCCTCATGATCTAGTATTTAGACATTAGATAATACAGATCTCTTTGTGTCAATAAAGAGATCTGTATTTAATTCCTATTTTAAGGAAGAACATAACTAGAGTTAATATTATCCTGCACATATTTAATAGCCCATGCCATAGTATTGGCGTACATGATACTATTATAGACCGTAACTCCAGAATCATATGCTTTAGACAACGGCTGTCCAGTACTAGCAAATTTTGCAGGCCATGTTGTAGTAGAGGTGTTAGAAACCTGTCCAGCAGTCCAACCTGAATCTCCTACGTATAGATATCCTAAAGTATTATGCTTAAATGAAAATATTCTAGTTGCATTTCCATTTTGAGTCGAAAGGCTCGTTACATTTCCAGGAAGTCCCGTAACATAATAAGAATTGTTCACATCACTACCCAAATTAAATCCAGTAATGATTCCGAAAGGACCACTAAGAACAGGATCTGAAACATTTAAAACAGGATTAGTATATGTTGTTCCTGTTCCAGAGACCACTGCTGTTGAAGAACCGCAAATTGTATTAATTAAGTTTGCTGTTCCTGATGAATCATTTTCCTGTGAATGAATTAACACTCCTTTTTTATTCTGAACAAAATCGTTTAGGATCGTAATTGATGTTGCATTTGGCTGATAATTGTATCCAATCACAATGATATCAATATTATTAGTGTTAATTAAATTCTTCAATGTATTTCCTTGATTGGTACCTCCATTTATAATTGTGATGCCTTGTACCTGAAATGTTCCCGTAGGGCTGAAATTGGCTGTTGAAGCTAATATGGCTCTCGAAGCATCTCCGGTTCCAGCGGTTCCAGGCTGATACATTCCATCTCCTAGCCCTAATACTTTCATAGTGCGAAAAACAAATGTTATACTTTTATTACAAGCTACCCCCCCATTGGTGCTATTCGCAGTTATTGCATATGAAAAAGTTCCTCCCGAAGTTGGCGTTCCCGTTGCAGTCATTATTACATTTTGAGAACCAACAGAACTGAATGTTCCCGTTGCAGAAAAACTGATTCCATTTACTGTATTTGTTGTAATGCTATAAGCACCTACATAAGTAACATTTACAGGAACTGTCATAGTGTTCGCAGCCATCATTGCAATACCAGGTGCATAATTACCAGCAGTTGTAATTCCGGCACAATTTGTAGTATACGTTACAGGTTGTGCACCAATCGTTACGTTTAATGCACATGTTGCCGCGGCTCCTGGAGTTCCTGAAACCGTTAATGCAGTAGTTCCAGGAGCTGTTGGTGTTCCAGAGCCTGTTAATGTAATATTTTGTGCTCCTAGAATAGATAAATTTACTAATCCCGATGTAAACGTTATTCCGTTAGCGGTTGTTGTAGTAATCGTGGTCTGTCCAGTTGCTGTTACATTTATAGGTAATGTTATTGTATTTAGTGCCGTTAAAGGAACATCCTGCAGATAGGTTCCGCTTTGTGTTGCTGTGCCACAATCAATTGTATACGCTACCGCTTGTACTGTAACGGGAATACCGGTGCATGAGGCTGTTGCCTGTGTAGTTGCGTTAGAGACAAGATTAAAATTATTTGTCCCTGATGCATCTGGAGTGCCTGTTCCTAAAAGTTCAACGGTTTGGTTTGGGGTTAAAGATGTAAATGTTCCGGTACCGCTAAAAGAGTATCCATTTACCGTATTTGTATTCATACTCCAAAAACCTAACACTGTAGGACTTACACTAACAGTAATTTTATTTGAAGATGTTAAAGGAATTCCAATATAATAATTCCCCAACGGATTTATAACGCCACAATTGATTACATAATCAACATCGGCAGGTGCTACAGGAATATGTGGAATACAGCTACTTGCTTTTCCATTTAATGTAATAGTTACAGGATCGCCTGGATCTCCAACTGCAGTTCCATTATTTGGGGTTCCTGTAGCAGGCAGATTCAAAGTGTAAGTTCCAGCAGTTGGAAAAGTTCCGTTTGTACCAAAATAATATCCATTAGTAGTAGTTGCCGAAACAGTGTAAACTCCTGGCTGTGTTACGGTAACTGGAACTGTAAGATAATTTGAGGCAATTAGGATTTGGCCACTTCTATAAGTCCCAAAAGCTTGTACATCGGCACATTGTGCTGTAGAAATTTCAAATACTGCTGGAGGCAGTGTACCGCAGATACTAAGCCATATATTCTGGATCTGGCTCCAATAATCAAAACACCCTGTTGTGGTATTATAAATTAACAATCCATCTGTTAGGTTAGCAGGCGGAATTGCATCACGTTGTGCAGTAGTTAAACGTGAAGTCAGCATTCCTTTATTGTTACTTTCTAATTCGAAAATTGCACCTGGCTTTGCTTTTTCCGGGCTAGTACTTACAGTTCCGTCTTTTATTTTAGTATTGTTCACCTGAGCCGTAAGAGAATAAAGACTGAACAAAATAAAGCATACTGTCAATATATTTTTCTTGGTTTTATATAGTGTTATTTTCATAATCTTAGTATTTAAGTCTGTAATAATATTTGTTGCTATTCATTATTTTTAGAATTTTAAAAATCTAATGAATAGCAATTAATTATTCTTTTCTGCTATTAGTTTTTCCAGTTTTTCAAGACGTAAATTCATTGCTTTTGAAGCTTCTTTCAATTCTTTAATTTCTTTATCTTTTGCTTCAATCGCTTTATTTTGCTCGATAATGTGCAAATAGATTTCTTCTGTTTTTTCTAACAGCTGAATTGATAATTCAGACATATTAAAGGCGTATCCCTCTTTTGTTTTTTCAAGCCTATTTATAGGAGTTATTCCTGGAAGATGATTATGTTTTTTGATGTAATCTTCAATTTCAGGCAGGCGTTTAAATTTATAATCGGCTTTAATTTCAGATTTTCCTTTGAAATAATCTTCAAACACATAATCGGCGTAATAGGTATTTACTGTAGAAATAGCACCGTTAACTCTTAGTTTTTCATTTGGCGCGCCAGATGCAGTAGTGTATCCAATCCCTACCCATCCATTGGTATAAATATCTTCTGTATTCAGTGTGGCTCCTGTATGGGTGGTGGTACTGTACCAAGGTTCTTTTACTGCTGCTCCTAAATCCAGCGGTGTCAACACTTTATTTTCGTCTGTATAATCTAGTGTTCCAGTTGCAGCATTTACTTGTAAAGAAGTTAATGTTTCTGATTCACCAATTAAATCAACCATTTTAAATTCTGTAGCATTTCCATCTTCATCACTATAAATCAAAGAATGATTTGCACCGTCATATACTAAGGACGTTAAAGTTTCTACTCCTTTCACTAAAACTGACAAATCAATAGGGTTAGGTGTATTTGTTTCGTCTGTATAAGTCAAAGTGTGTACATCAAATAATTGACCAAATGGATCTGTTACTTGTGTTACCACATCTTTTAAAGAAGTAATGGTTTCTTTAGCCTCAACTGGTGTTCCTCCGACTTCATTCGTATAAGTTGCAATAGTATTTCCTGTAGTTACAATTGGCGTTAAAGTTGTTAAAGTTTCAGAAGCCTTAATTGCTGGACTCAGATCAAGAGCCGTGCTAGCCACTCCGTTTACAGTGGTTGTCAAACTAGCTCCAGTTAATGAAGTAGCATTGCTATTAATAATAGGAGCACCTGTACTGGTAATACCATTCACCGTCACTGTAGAAGTATTTACTGCCGAAGCATTAGAAACACCGCTAACAGCATCTGATGTTGATGCAACTCCGTTTACAGTAGACGTTAAAGTATTGCCAGCTAAACTCAGAGTGTTGGTGGTTGCTGCAGCAATAGCTGGAGTAAGGTCCAGAGCTGTACTTGCTACTCCGTTTACAGTGGTTGTTAAACTTGCTCCTGTGAGTGATGTTGTATTGCTGTTTACAATATTTACTGCAGTTCCTGTTACTCCATTTACAGTTGTTGTTAAACTATTTAGAGTAGAACTGTTTGATACTGTTGTAGCAGGAATTAAGGAGCTTGGAGTTACTGTTCTAAAAACGCCTGAAGCATCTGCAACCACAATGTTATTTGTTCCTGATACACTGACTTGCAAACCTTCTGCACGAATAGGATCGACTCCTGTCACAGGCTTAATGTGAATCGTATTCGTAGGTGAATCAGTACCGATACCAACATTTACCGCATCAGTACCAATGCCTCCTAAAACCAAACTATTGCTTGTTGCTACTTTTGAATTATTTCCAATAGCTGTAGAATTATTTATAGGGTTACCATTTGTTGGATTAGCATTATTACCAATAAATGTATTTCCAGATCCATTAAATCCGCCAATACCACCTGCAACAGACCCCACTGCGGTATTATTACTTCCAGTTTGGTTACTTGCAAGTGCTGAGTAACCTATTGTGGTATTATGATCTCCTGAAGTATTTTCCTGCATGGCAAGAAATCCAGTTGCAGTGTTAAAATTACCAGTCGTATTTGTAGACAAAGCATAGGTTCCTGATGCTGCATTATTAGATCCTGTTGTATTGCTAAATAGAGTATAGTTTCCTAACGCAGTATTAGATTCCCCTGTAGTATTTACAGGAAGTACAGATGTTCCCATTGCAACATTTCGAACCCCTGTAGAATTGGTATTTAATGCATTAACACCAAAAGCGGTATTGTCTGTCTCAATTCTTCCAGCTGGAGTATTATTTCTTTTAAAAACTAAATTAGCATCATCAAGCGTACCCAAGAAATTAAATTGAGATTGTATTCCCATATTTCCATTAATACTCCAATCATTCATATTTAGTTCAACGGGCTTAATAGTTCTTATGATTCCAATAGGATCAGTAACCAAAATTTCATTCATTGGGTCCCCATGCATTAAACCTGTAAGAGCTAGCGTATTTGCAGAGTCTGTATTAATTGTAGTTGGAATAATGAGATTTCCACCTAATTGGACATTGCCATTTGTGGCAGTTAGCCCATTATCTGCAGCTATTAATACAGGAACAGCAGGAGTTGTTACTACTCCATTTACTGTAGAAATTAAATCTCCATTTACTGCTGTTAGAGTATTAGTGGTTGCAGCTGCAATAGCTGGAGTAAGATCCAGAGCGGTACTTGCAACTCCGTTTACAGTAGTTGTTAAACTCGCACCTGTTAATGAAGCTGCGTTGCTGTTAATAATAGGAGCACCTGAACTGGTAATGCCATTTACCGTTATTGTAGAAGTATTTATTGCCGAAGTATTCGAAACAGCACTTACAGCATCTGATGTTGCAACCACTCCGTTTACGGTAGAAGTTAAAGTATTGCCTGTCAAACTCAGAGTATTGGTGGTTGCAGCTGTAATAATTGGAGTTAAATCTAATGGTGCACTTGCAACTCCATTTATTGTTGTAATCAAATCACCACCATTTAATGATGTTTCATTAGTATTGATAATAGGCACCGTAGTTCCTGTTACACCATTTACGGTCGTACTTAAACTATTAACGGCACTTGTATTAGAAACAGTTGTTGCTACCGCTAGCGCAGTAGGAGTTAATAAAGCGCCTCCATCTGGTCCCACAGTAATGATATTAGCAGGATCAGTACTAATAACATTAGCGTCAGAAGAAAGTCCTTCTTCATTAATAAATGAGATAATTCCTGTTGCAGGATCCTGACTTTGTTTTGTAACTGTTTGTTGAATTTCAACTGGGGTTCCTCCTGCTTCGTTAGTATAAGTTGCAATAACACTACCCGAATTGACTATTGGAGTTACGGTAGTTATAGTTTCACCTGCTTTAATTGCTGGAGTTAAATCAAGTGATGTACTTGCAACTCCGTTTACAGTTGTTGTTAAATTCGCTCCTGTTAATGAAGTGGCATTGCTATTAATAATGGGGGCCCCCGAACTAGTAACGCCATTTACTGTTACAGTAGAAGTATTTACTGCCGAAGCATTAGAAACACCGCTAACAGCATCTGATGTTGCTGCCACTCCGTTTACAGTTGAAGTTAACATATTCCCTGTCAAACTCAGAGTATTGGTGGTTGCTGCTGTAATAATTGGAGTTAAATCTAATGGTGTACTTGCAACTCCATTTATTGTCGTAATTAAATCTCCACCATTTAACGAGGTTTCGTTAGTATTAATAATGGGTACAGCAGTTCCAGTTACACCGTTAACGGTTGTTGTCAAATTATTTACTGCCGATGTGTTGGATACTGTTGTTGCGTTTGTAAGTGCCGCTTGAGTTAGCAAACTTCCACCATCCGTCCCAACGGTTAAAATATTGCCCGCATCTATGCTGGTAACTTGTGCCGTTGTGGCTATTCCTGCTTCGTTGGTATAAGTTATTACTCCGGTTGTCGGATTTTGATTTTGAGTAGTTACCGTTTCAGAATCTCCGACTAAATCAACTAAGTTGATTACCGTAGGTGTTCCGCTTTCACCATTATAGGTTAAAGTTTTAGCTACCGGATCATAAACCAATGTAGTTTGAGTTTCAGCATTACCTACTAAATCAACTAAGTTAATTACATTTGATACTGCTTTTTCGTCTATATAAGTTAAAGTGCTTGCAGTTCCATCATAAACAAGACTTGTTAGGGTCTCATTACTTTTGATGATATTAGTCAGCTGGTTAACAATATTCGAATTATTCAGAATTACAGAGGAATTATTAACCACATCGGCAATTACATCTATTGTCGTTTTTGTAGCATTTTCACTTGTATAAGTATATTGTCCGTTATTGGAAGCATCTTTATCTAGAGTAGTTATCGTCTCATTGGCTTTTACAATAGTGCTGATATCTACTATTTGTGTATTCCCAGAAGCATCGACATAAGTAAATTGGTTTGTGGTAGAATCAAAAGATACATTGCCTTCTGTTTTATTTACAATGTCCTGAATAATATTAGTTACAGCTGGGTTGTTTACAATAGTACTGAAATTGGATGTTACATCTCCAACTACATCAATATTCACTGCTGTTCCTACCTCATTAGTATAGGTATATGAACCTCCGCCATTATTCACAAGTTTCGTAACTGTTTCATTTGCCTTTACAATAGCCGCAATATCTATAACTTGTGTATTTCCAGAAGCATCTATATAGGTAAACTGTTGGTTATTTGGATTATAAATAACTGTTCCTGGATTTGCTGTTATTTCATTTGATATTACAATTCTATTCCATCTGTTGTCATACCAGTAGTAGTATCCTGGCTTAATATCTGAAATAGTTGAAGTATTAAATACCAGTAAGCTATTTACATTGCCATTTTTTATGGTTGTAGCATCTGTGGAACCTGTTAAGCTAATTTTAGGAATTAGCACACCTTTATCAGCAGCAACAACTTCTAATTGGGAAGACGCATTAGGCATTGGTGTTCCAATACCAACCTGAGAATAAGCTGCATAACTGCCCAAAAATAAAAACAATGAGAGTAATTTATTCTTCATAAGTTTAATTATTAGAGTTATCAAACAATTTTTCTAGCAGAAATAAAAAACAAGAAGGGCAGAAATTTAAAATGACGTGGAAATCAATTAAAGCAATGAGAAACTTTTTTGGTCTTAGTTAACTGCTTTATTGCGGGGGGTGTATTACACAAAAATACAAAAACATAAACAACTGCAAATCATTTATTTAGTTTTTTTTTAATAAAAAAATACTTATCTAAAAATAAACCATTCTAAAAGTCAAGAAAACAAGTATTACATCACTGCATTTTGACACAAAATTTATGCCTCGAAATCTGACACATTAATGTGGTAGAAATCTGAGCAAAAATCGATCAATATCCCAAAAAACAACTCCATAAAAAAAAGAGTCAAAATATTAATTAATAACATTTTAACTCTTTTTATTATTTTTTGTTTTGCGTTTTAAAGTTCCAGAAATTCACTTTTCAGAATTTGTAAGGGATGCATTGATAAGGGGTACAAATGGGGTACAAATAAAAAAACTGCAAAAAATATGCAATTCTTAATTTCATATAGTAAAAAAAGAACTTTAACTACCAAAAACCATTATAATATACCTTACTCACAACTTATCAACATAATACAGTGCATATCAATTTTTTAGTTAACTTTATCATTCCCCTCTTCTTCATTCGGAATTTATATTTCCGAAAAATCAACCTCATAAATATTAAAAATTATGAAATGGTTTCTCAATTTAGGTGTGCCGTTTAAGAGCAAAGCTTTGGAGGTAAGTATCAAGCAGGAGTCTATTGATTTAGAAAAAGGAACACAACTGTTTTTATCCAATCAATTTGATGAAGCTTTGTTTCATTTGGATAATGCCTTAAATAAGGGATTTGACAGTGCCCTATATCAATTAAGGGCGAAATGTTTTCAAAAGCTGAACTATCATTATAAGGCAATAGAAGATTTTGATAAGGTTATTGAAGACAATCCTTCAGAGTTTTCCAATTATTACAGTCGTGCGATTTCTAAGAATGCGATTTCTGATATCAGCGGCCAAGTTGAAGATCTTCAAAGCTGCATCTATTATTATAAAAAACATAAAAACATAGAAAACAGCATTTTAAAAAAGCTAGAAACCGAGTTGATAACCACTCGAAATTATGTCGAAAGTGTCAGAAGCACAATAACTTCTCTCCACAATATTTCTTACTTCGAAATAAAAAATCTGATTAACGAATCTTTACTTCAAATAAAAAAAATCAGACCCCAAACCCGAAGATTAAAAACCACAAAAAACAGCGAAATTTTATTAGGAAGATAATGCTTCAGAATTAAGCGTGTTGATATATTCTCTTGGCGTAAGAGCCGTAATCTCTTTAAAATATCTGTTAAAGGATGATTTCGAATTAAATCCCGCTTCGTATGCCAATTCAAGAATATTAATGCTAAGATTCTTATTTGACAGTTCTTTTAAATTTGCTTTAACTTGTTTAATCCTATATTCATTTACAAAAGTGTAAAAGGGCTTATTTACAAAATGATTTAGAGTTTCACTGATATGATACTTGTTTAATTCAGTGCTTTTTGCCAATTTATCAAGCGTCAATTCACTATCCGTATAAAACTTTTTTGATTCCATTGCTGTTTCCAGCTTTAAAAGGATTTTAAACATTTCGCTTTGGCTTAACGTCTCTTTTCTTTTTGGAGTTTTGATGTTTAATTCTTCCGCTTCTTTTTGCACATTTTCTACTTGAGAAAAAGATTGAAAATTTTCTACAGTTTCTTTATTTACTTCTAAAGAGTTTTGAAAAATCACATCCGAATTCGATACAGATAAAACAACATCATTTTGCATTTGGCTTAATTCAGGTTCAATAATAAGAGAACTTTTATACGTAATAATTCTCAGAATAATAACAATAAGCACTGTATAGCTTATACTTCTATTTATAGTACTGAAATGAAATACAAAAGAATTAAAAAGAACAAAGCAAAGGCTTAATGTGCAAATGAATATAAAAAGTGAAGCTAACTGAATGATTAGTTTTCTTTCCTGTCTTTTTTCTGACAACTTATCCAGCGCAAGCAAAATAATCTTGATTAAAAAAAACAAATCGAAAGGAACCATCGTATAAAAACAAATTGTATTATACCAATTTAAAATTGAATATCCTTTTGAAGCAACAAGCGAAAGTACGCATGCCGTAGAAAAATAACCGATAGTACTTACTACAAACGGAATAAAAACATACCATTTTGAGGCAGGTACAAAATCTTTCCGAATTGTCTTTAAGGTATATAGATATAGTAAAGGCACATAGCAAAATCCGATGCTCGTTATCATATTCTTGATTACCTCGGGGTCTTGAACAAAATTGAAAATAAAAAACTTGATGGAAAGATGAATCGCAATGCAGATTATAAGAGAAATTAATAAATCGTCCCCATTTGTACGGTATCTATTTCTGAAAAGTAAAAAGGCTGCCAGAACTGCCTGAAATATTCCAATGGCGATTATATATTTCATCCTAAAAATCTTTGTGCTAAAGTACCCTGACGCTGTTAATTTAATGTTTACTTATTGCAAAACAATTGATTCGTAACAATTTAATAACAAATACTAATCATTTAAAATTCAACACATTAAACTAAAATATAAAAATTGACACTTCCCAAAAGTAGTTCTAGTTCGACAAAGTCGTTTCATAGTTTATTTCGCTGCAATCTTTGCAAAAAAACTATTAAACATGACACCAAAATTTATTCTAAAACTATTATTCAGAAAAGAAAAGATATTCCAAAAAGTGTTCTTTGCAGCTGTCTTTACTTTATTTGCCACAACAGCAGGAAATGCTCAAACCATTAAGGGAGTTATTACTAGTGATGCAGGTACTCTGCCTACTGCAAATGTCATCGGAAAAACATTTAACAATTCGGCTGTTTCAGATTTACAAGGTGCTTTTACGCTTACTGCACCGACAACAGGAGATGCAGTTATCGAAATCAGCTATATCGGATTTGAGACAAAATCGATCAATATAAAACTGGTAAATGGAATAACTGATCTTGGTTTTATCCAAATGGTACCAGACGGCTCAGCTTCGCTTAAAGAAATTGTCGTAAAAGGAACCATGGCGCCATCTCAGGCAAAAGCATACAGTATCAAGAAAAACTCGCTTGCAATTATGGATGTAATGGCTGCCGATGCTATCGGCAAACTTCCAGATCGTAATGCTGCTGAAGCCGTACAACGTATGCAAGGTGTAGCTGTAGCGCGTTATCATGGTGAAGCGGATCAGGCTAGCGTGCGCGGAACTCCTTTTGCATGGACTTCTACTCTCTTTAACGGAAATCGTCTGCCAAGTTCAAATGTTATGGGAAATCGTTCTTCTGTGCTTGACGCCGTTCCTTCAGAAATGATACAATATGTACAAGTCGCAAAAGCTATTACACCAGATATGGAAGGTGATGCTATTGGAGGTTCAATCAACTTTATTACTCGCACAGCTCCATCAAAACGTACCTTAAATGTTAGTGCTGCGGGAGGTTACAATACTTTCAGTGAAAATGGGACTTATAATGCTTCTGTAACTTATGGTGACCGATTCTTTAATAATAAACTGGGCGTTATAGTTTCTGGAGCTATCTGGAGCAGACAATGGGGCTCTGATGAATTTGCTGCCACTTATAATACGGGAGCTGCTGTTGTAGAACAGAAAAACTCGCTGAATACCGTTCTTTTCAAAAGATATATGGGAGAGCGTGAAACTAAGGGTTTGAATGTTGGTTTGGAATATAAACTTACACCATCTGATAAAATTTTCTTTAGAGGAATGGCTAATAAGTTTGACGATATTCGTCCAGTATACGAATCGTACATCGATTATACAAATACTCGTTTTCAATATAATTACAGATACTCTCACTATCAAACTGCTTTAAATGGTTTTGAAGTTGGCGGAGAACATCAATTCGCACAAAAAATCAAAGTGGATTGGAGTTACAGCAATCATAAATCAGATTACTTTTTAGATACGCCTCCAACTTCAGGAAACAAAGGTTTGCCAATTGCTACTTTCCGTCAAAAAATTACAGGTGGATTTACTGATCTTTCAAGCGACGGCAAGCGTTACTGGAGTTTTGACTCGCCAAACGGAGTTGGAGGAACTGTAGAAAATTTTGAAACAGGTCTTGCAAATCCAAATGAAGTTATGGATCCGAGCAAATTATTATTAAACCAATTGGTAATCGCACAATTGGACAATAGCGAAAGAGATCAGATTGGCCAGATTAATTTAAAAGTTGAAGCAAGCTCGAAAGTTAACTTGAAATTTGGGGCTAAATATCGCCACAAAGATAGAACAAGCACATACGGATCTAACTTTGTATACATGCCGGCTGCGGCACTTGGAGTTCCAAACTCACCAGCTTTAGTTCCGTTATCTAATCTTCAAACGACTAATTTCCCTAGCGGAAGCGCTTTTTTCGGAAACATGAATGGCGATTTCAGTCAGTTTATTGTAAATCCTTTAACTAAAAATCAACTGTTTGATATGTTCGGAACTCCGTTTCAAAAAGCAAACGGATTTATGGATGTAACTTCTAAAACAAATATTACCTCTTTGTATACGGGAGATGAAAATGTATTTGCAAGTTATGCAATGGCTGAAATAGACGCTACAGAAAACTTTAAAATAGTTGGAGGTATTCGTAGTGAAGTTACAAAAATGACTTTGAATGGTACAAAAGCAACCACTCAAGGAACGCCTGCAACAGTAATATTAAGTCCGTCTGTTGTCGAAAATAATTATGATTCTTTTCTTCCTATGCTGCACTTAAAATACAAGCTAAGTGATAAATCAAATCTAAGAGCTGCTTATACACGCACGTTTGTAAGACCAAATTTTGGCGATATGACGCCTGGAAGCTCAACTAATACGACATCATCTCCTATGACAATCACACAAGGTAATCCTGATTTGAAACCTACATTCAGTAACAATTATGATTTAATGGGTGAATATTTCTTTGAAAATGTCGGATTATTATCTGGAGGAGCATTTTATAAAAATATCACAGATGTTGTATTTACTGATGTTAGCATGCAAAACATTGACGGAAGCGATTATTTGGTTACTCAGGCTAAAAACTTAAACAAAGCCTCATTATATGGCTTTGAAGCTGGAATAAACAAGAGATTTGATTTTCTTAACGGATTCTGGAGCGGATTTGGAGTAGAGTTCAACTATACTTTTATTGATTCAGAAACAGAAGTTCCTCGCGTTAGCGGTACGACTGTTGTTCAGGATAAAACAAGTTTGCCTAACCAATCTAAAAACTTGTTTAATGCCATCCTTTTCTACGAAAGAAATGGTGTTATGGTTCGTCTTGCTGGTAATTACCGTGGAAATTCGGTTGAAAGCATCAATCAGCAATTAGGTCCAAATTATTACATCTGGACAGATTCAAACTTTACAGTTGATGCTTCTGCTACAGTAAACATCAACAAAAGGCTAAAAGTTTTTATCGAATTAAACAACCTAACCGATTCTCCTGTTAAAATGTATATGGGAGATAACAAACTTCGTGTGACATCGCAAGAATGGTACGGAAGCCGCGGACAGGCAGGTTTACGTTACGACATCTTTTAAAAACAAATAATTTAATCTAATATAAAAATGAAAAAAACAATAATTATAGCTGCCATTTTGGTACAGACATTAGCAAACGCACAGCTTACCGACAGCATAAAAAGGCTTGTTCCTGTAAAAGGAGCCTTAAACTTCAGAGATGTCGGAGGATACAAAACTACAGATGGAAAAGAGGTTGTATGGGGAAAAGTTTACAGAAGTGCTGGCGTTGACAAATTAACTCCTGAAGACATAAAACTTTTAGACAAAAAGAAAATCCATACGGTTGTCGATTTTAGAGGTGTTGCCGAATCTAAAGCGGCTCCAGACCGTTTGCCTCAAAATACAGATTATACTTTAAGTCCTGCTGGAAGCGACAGTATTCCTAATCCAGCACAAATGGTTAAACTTTTGAAAGAAGGAGGTTTTCTTGAAAAATTCTACGGAATTGATGCTGTAAAATACAGTGGCGACAGATTTCGCCCATTATTTGTAAAATTATTGACTGCTGATAAAAAAGAAGCGGTAATGTATCATTGTACGGGCGGACGAGACCGCACAGGTATGGCAACAGCATTATTTCTTTATGTTTTGCAAGTTCCACAAGAAAAGATCGAAGAAGATTATGTAGCCTCAAACATTTACCTGAAGAAAATGAATAAAGGAATGATGGCTCCGCTTGCCAAAATGAGTGGTCTTACTGAAGCTCAAATTGAAAATGAAATGGCATTGAAACCAGAACTTATTCGTTCTTTCTTTGGTGGTATCAAAACCCAATACGGAAGTGTAGAAAACTTTCTGCAACAGGAAATGGGAATTGGACCTAAAGAAATAAATATCTTAAGAAAAAAATATACTAAATAGTATTTTCAAGTTGTTGTTGATGTTTTTGCAAAGCGGTTGATTTATTCAATCGCTTTTTTTTCATTTATTTTTTAGCATCATCAATCATTTCCAAAACAACATCAAGAGTAATTAGAGTCTTTAATCGCGTTCCGCAACTCAAATAAACCCATGTTCCTTTGGCTTCGTCTGCTGGAAACATGCAAGTGATCTGATTAATGTTTACAGTGTATTGAGTAAGATCATCTGTTCTGAATTGGATTGTTTTCATAGCATAAAGATTGAGGCAGTTTAATTAAATTCTACTCTCGAAATTATCTAATACATTTCATTTTTCTTCGCTATGAGATTTAAAATATCTTTACTGCTGTTTAAAAAATCTTAAAGAAGAATCCACAAAAACAATTCTTTAAAAGTGATAATCATTTTAATTATTAATAAAATGAAAAATTAAACACATCTCTGCGATATCTCTTACAGTGCTCTGATATATTAATTTAATATTATATGTGTTTGATAAGACTGCCACAAAAATAATTTAGGACATTCTATTGACATCAGCAATCCAATTGTAAGTTTCGGTCTGCGCACGTCTTGGATTTTCATGATCATCAATTTCTAATTCATTCAATCCGTCGCTGTTTATTATTCTTCTTTTGGTATTATCTTCCAACTGTAGTTGAATTATTTTATTTATTTCTTCAATATATTTTTCATCATATATTGGAAAAGCCACTTCTATTCTTCTGTTTAAATTTCGACTTAACATGTCAGCAGAAGATAAATAGACTTTTTCTTGTCCGTTATTGGCAAATTTATAGATTCTGGAATGCTCTAAAAACATATCGACAATGCGGTAGATTTTTATATTTTCAGACACTTTTTTAATTCCTGGCAAAAGCGTGCATATTCCGCGGACTATTAATGTAACTTCAACACCAGCTTTATTGGCTTCAATAAGTTTATCAATAATATCCTTTTCATCCAGTCCGTTCACTTTTAAAAATACCGACGCCGGTTTATCTGCTTTTTTATTTTTTATTTCAGTATCAATCAATTCCAGTAATTTTTCCTTCATATTAAAGCCAGCGGCTAAAATATGCTTAGGTTCTGTTCCTTTTTTCTTGGTTTTTAAAAATGTAAAAATCTTTTTCAAATCATTGGTATATCCCGTTTCTGCCGTAAAAAAACCAAAATCTGAATAGATATTTGCCGTGCTTTCATTAAAATTTCCTGTTGACAAATAGGCATAATTCTTTTTATTGCCGAATTTGTCTTTCATTGTAATCATAGCTGCTTTGGCATGTACTTTCAAATTAGGAAGACTTTGAATGATTTTAATGCCGGCCTTTTTCATTTCTTTAGACCAGTACAAATTATTATGTTCATCAAAACGCGCTTTTACCTCAACAAAAACGGTTACTTTTTTTCCGTTTTTTGCAGCGCTGATTAAAGCATTTGCTATTAAAGATTGAGAAGAAATTCGGTAAAGTGTAATTTTAATCTCCGTAACATTTTTATTTATCGCTGCCTGATTAAAAAACTGAAGCACATAATAATACGATTGATAAGGAAAATGAAGCAGTTGATTTTGTTTTTTTATAACATCAAAAATTGAAGTGTTATTTTCAAAAGGCAAATGCGGAAGATTTGGGTAAAACTTTCCCTGAAGCTTAGGTTTAACAGGATTCGGAAATTTGAATAAATCAAAAAAATTATGATGACTTCCTCCTTTTATCATTTCACTTTTATAAAGTTTGAAGGCTTTTTTACAGATTGAAAAAGAATCTGCATCCATATTGGAATCATATAAAAATCTTGTGGCAGAACCTTTCTTGCGTTCTTCCACTTTTGCTTCAATTTTAGCTATTAAATCACCTGAAGTTTCATCTTCAATTAAATAATTTTCATCTCGATTTAATTTTATGGCATTACACGAAATAATTTTATCCGCAGGAAATATCAAAGACAAACAATTTTTGATTGTCGTATCGATTGAAATAACATAATGTCTGTTTTCTATACTTTCTAACTGCTTAAAACGATCCAGTTTATCTGAAGGAATATTTAGATAAGCAAAATTATAATTGCCTTTGCTGTCTTTTAATTTTACCAAAAAATATAAACTTCTATTATTTAAAAAATAAGTTTTGGGCTGATTTAATGTAATATAAACGACCTGTATATAAGAAAGAATAATACTTTTAAAATAATATTCAATTTCTGTTAAATGCACAGGCAGCAATTCCTGATACTCATAATATATGATATCATTTAAAGCCAATTCAGTCAAAATGGAATAACTCCATATTTTTCCAAATCTATTTTGCTGTCTATTTACTTCTTTTAAAACATCTTCTAAAAGATCACTGTTTTTCTTAGTCTTCTTTTTCTGCAGTTTATTTATTTTGACTCTGAAAAACTCATCCAGATTAGAAGAATGGATGGCCAAAAATTTGATTCGGTCATACACTGCATTATTTAAGTCTTCGGCTTCATCCAAAATACAATTATTGAAAGAAAGCCAAGAAACTTCTGAAGGAATAAGATGATTGTGCACGCTTTACATTTTGAGGATTAAACCTGAATTAAATATACTAACTTCGTAAATTTACGCCATTAATTTTTCTCTCTTTCATCGTAAAACCAAGTAATTAACCAAAAAATAATCTATTGCTAACATCATCTTTTATTACCCCGCTTATTTCTAATATTAGGCATTGCTTAAGAAATCTAAAAAAAAACAACGACAAAAACCTTCAAGTTTACACTTGAAGGTTTTGCAACTATAAGAAATATGAATAATCAGAACTAAAAATTCAATAAAGGCGAATTTTTTTGCAGTTCAGAAAGCAATTTTCGGTTCCCTTTGTTTATGACCGTTCGGACTCTTTTTTTCTTTCCTTCATATTCTTTAATACATTTTTCGAGTTCGCTGTAAAGCTTATTATATTTATCATACAACTCTTGCAGCGATTCCATTCCTTCCCGGATTTCAGATTCCTGTGATTCTCCTAATGCATAAGAAAATATCGAAGACATCGCTTCGAATTTATCAAAGGCCGCTGCAATAATCCGGTGCTCTCTGGAACTTATTCCATTCATTACTAAATCTTTCTTTATTAAATTAATTCTTCAAAAAACATTGACTCTACAAAGCCCGTTTTTGCAATACTTTTTCGGGGTAGTCCGTAATAATTCCGTCTACCTGAAGTTGTATCATATTATCAATTGCTTTGTCATCATTAACAGTCCACGGAATAATTTTCATCTTCATGAATCGAAGCGAATCCACTGCTTCTTGGTTCAACAATTTATAATGCGGACTGTATATTTCTGGTTTAAAATCAAGCAACAAAAGATTTTTAGCGATACTACCGTCTCCAACCAAATAGGCAATTTTTGTTTTCGGATATCTTTTATGCATCACATTTAATACTGTCGGATCAAAAGACTGAATATTAATCTTTCGCTCAATTCCTTTCTCTTTAATAATTTTCATAACCAAATCAGTAAAAACTTCTGGTTCAGGCTGTCTTTTACCGTAATCCGATTTTTCAGATTTGATTTCGATATTGTATCGGACTGGTTTCAGATTGTTTTTAGCAATATAATCTTCAACACTATCAATCACTTCTGAAAGCAGAGGTTTGTATGTTTTTTGTTTTTGCTGCATAGGAAAAGTATTATTTCCTCTTGAACCTCCGTCAAACTTTCTAATGCTGTCGTATGCCATTTCATAAAGATTGAAACTCTTTTCTTTCTCCTTTACAATTGGTTTTCCTTCGCTGTCAAGCATATATTGCGAAGACATAAAAGGCTCATGCGAAACGACTACTTTCTGATCTTTGGAAATCACAACATCCAGTTCTACAACGTCTGCACCTTTTTTTACAGCACTTAGAAAAGCAGGAATAGAATTCTCAGGAAAATTGCCTCGATCTCCTCGATGTCCCTGAACTTCTATCGTTCTTTTTGTCGTAACTGCTTTTTGACTACCGCAGGAATATACGGTAGCCAGCGCAATTAAAACACAAATTATCTTTTTCAATTTCAGCATTTTATTTTACTTTATCTATTCTGTAAGTGGTATTTGCAGTGTGCGTTTTACCAAACATATCAGTTGCTTTGATTTCGATAGCATGTTCTCCAATAGCAAGATCAGAAGGAATATTTCCTCTCCAGACGTGAGTACTTTTTTCAGGATCTGAAGAACGTTTTCCTGGCATAAGCACCTCAGATAATTCCCATTCATAAACCAATTCTACGTAAGATGGATCTTGAACTTCTACATATTCCATTTCTTTCCATTCTCCTTGATCTACACGATAAACCACTTTATCTTTTTTACTTCCCATGAAAAAATTGGCAAATACTCCAGATTTTGTACGTTTTGCTTTAGCAACCACTTTTGGAGCGAAAACTTTCATCTGATAATTTTCCGGTTTTCCTGCCACTTTATAATCAACGGTATATTTATTTCCATTAAAATGAATAAAAGCATATCCTTTTGGCGTTCCGTCTCTCATAACCGAAATTGGAATTCCTTTCTCATCTAGTTTTCCAGAATACCAATCACCAGATGTTGTTCCGATATTGTAATGATGATGTGGTGTTTCTTGTAACCAGCCATCTTTCTTTTCGAAAAAATCCTGTCTCTGCAAATGCGTATGCGCCGAAAGCGAAAGCGTATTTGGAAAATCTTTCAATAATTCAAATAATTTCTGACGGTCTTCATCTCTAAAAGAATCATCTTTAGAATCTGGCTCACTTATCGGAATATGGAAAGCCAAAACGATCAAATTATCTTTTGGAACTACTTTCAAATCATTTGCTATAAACTGCATTTGCTCTTCAGTAAATCCGCCCCAATAACCTTCATGATCTCTTGGATCAGGATACAAAACATCGTCTAAAACAATAAAATGCACTTTCCCATAATTGAAGGCATAATTAGCAGGTCCAAAATGAGCCTCGTAAGTTTCGTCAGCAAGATTATCTGCTTTAGCATCAAAATTTAAATCATGATTTCCTAAAAGATTGTACCACGGAATTCCAACTTTTTTTACCGCCTGAATATACGGATTGAATAAACTAAGATCATTTCCAACCAGATCTCCCATACTTAATCCAAACGGAATATTTTTAATGCCTTCTACTTCGGCAATAATTCCTCTTGCGAAAAAATCAACTTCTTCCAAATTATACGGCTGTGGATCACCAAAAACAAGAGCTGTAAAATCATTGGTTTCTTTCTGCGGAAGCAATCCAAAATCTACAGATTCCGGTAATTTTCCTGTTGGCGCAACGCCTTCAAATTTCCCTTTAGGAGACCCCGCAGGTTTATGGTTATAGAAAAACTGAGGAAGATTATCTTTATTAACCTGAATCTTGTATCCTGAAGGTTTGATTACGGCAATTATAGCATCACTTTGCAATGGCAATTCGTAATTTCCTTTTTTATCGGTTAAAACTACTTCACGACCATTGGTCACGGCAACATTTGCAATGCCTTTTTCTTTTTTTTCCTTTTTACCGTTTTGATTCAAATCTTCAAACACGATTCCTTTTACAGATGTCTGAGCTGTTAAAACACCACAAAACAATAATGCGCTATATATAAATGTCTTTTTCATTTCTTATTATTTATTTATCCCACCAAACTTTTGTATTGATATTATCGCCTCCAACCATTTCAACTGCTTTGTGATAATTTTCGGTATTTTTAATCTGCTGATTATCTGGATAAGTGAATCGAGATGGCATAACTCCATTGTTTAACATCGCGGTTGTTGTAGGCAATACAGGAAATCCTGTTCTACGATATTCAAACCATTGCTGATAATCTGTAAAATATAAAGCGTAATATTTCTGCAACATGATTCTTTGTAAAGTTCCGTCGTACTGTGCTTCCGGTTTGCTAAAATAAGTTGTTGGAGTAGTCGCTTTTAATTGTTCGATTCCTGCTCTCACTCCTTTTTCATAATGTCCTGCGGCGTCAGTAATAAGCCCCCTTTGTGCTAATTCTGCTTTAATAAATTCAACCTCAGCATACGTTAAAAGAAAAATCTGCATTGGATTTTGCACCTGCGTGTTCAAAAGTGTTGAAGCATTGTATTTGAACTGAGAATCAGAACCTGCATATGCACTTGTAATTCCTTTAAATCCGATTGGCGCATTGGTAACCAAAGCTGTCGCACCAGTTGCAATTATAGCCCTTCTTGGGTCTTCGAGCGTGTTCAAATTATCTATAAAGAAAGAAGCCATTTTGATGTTAAGATTGAAATCCTGCGGTCTTCCCCATGGAGAAACATTTGGAGATACGCCCGTTATTTTCAAAATTGCACTTTCGGCAGTATTAGTAAAAACAGGGTAAACTTCAGGATGATCTGCCATATAAGCCAGTTTTGCAAAAGCTCCCGTTTCTGTTCTGTTTGAAACTCTTAGCAATAATCTCATTTTAAGAGAATTGGTAAATTTCTTCCATTTCAGGACATTGTTTTGAAACAAAATATCTTCTGTATAAATCATGGCTTTGCTTGTATCATACAAAGTATTAGCTCTTTCTAAATCAGCTAAAATCGTTTCATAGATAAATTCCTGCGTATCATACTTTGGATATAGAATGCCATCTTCTCCACTTACTGCTTCAGTCATTGGAACCGGCCCGAAAAGATCAGTAAGATTAGCATACACCAACGCATTTAGTGTTAACGCTACTGCTTCATAATTGCCGTCTCCCGCTTTTACAGAAGCCATTCGCATTTCTCTAATATTGTTAAGCCATTTGTAATAATTATTCCATGCTGAGTTTCCAATATTGTTGCTTACATCATAACGATGCAAACCTCCCGAGATACTCGGAAAAGGAAGCGAAACCTGCATTAGATTGAAAGTGACATCTACGCTCTGAGTTGCGTTTTGAGAAGCAATTCCGTAAATAATTGGGTTGATTAAAGTACCCGGACTTATTTCGGTAATAAGATTAGGATTCTCATTTAGTTCTTCATAACCTCCTGTGCAGGAAATAGCAAGTCCTGTAAGCAGTAATAGTATTGCTGTAATTTTTATCTTTTTCATTGTCTTATTATAAAGTCAAACTTAAATTGAAACCGTAAGTAGCTGGAGACGGCATCTGTCCCATTTCGATACCTGGCAAAATGGTATCTCCGTTTAATGCTGCTGTCTCAGGATCGTAAATTGGGAAATCAGAAACGGTTGCTAAATCTCTTCCGAAAAGTGAAAACTGAACCGACTGAAGTCCTGTATTTTTAAGCCATCTTTTTGGCATATTATATTGAAGGCTGATCTCGCGAAGTTTTCCAAAAGAAGCATCAAAAGAGTTGGATTCGATATTGGCTCTTCTGTAATAACGAGTATACCAATCTGCTGTTTTTACTTGTATAGTATTTGGAGAATAAGAACCGTCTGCATTCTGAACCACACCTTCACCAATGATAAAGCCAGTTTCCCTGCCCATACTATTTGAATTTAGTTTTCCCTGTTCAGAAAGCTTGTGATGTGTCTGCGAATAAATAATTCCTCCATACTGACCGTCAATAGTCACATTCATAGTAAAGTTTCCGATTGAAAAACTATTAACCCAACCTGCTTTCCATTTTGGGCTTGCATCTCCGATATATTGAATTTCCTCAGGATATGCTGGAAGACCTGCATTATCATAAACAATCTGGCCATCAGGAGAGCGTACAAATCCGAAACCGTAAATTGCGCTTGTTGTTCCGCCTACTTTTGCAATAATAGAAGCTGTTCCTCCTGTACCAATAATCTGCTGACCATCGATTCCTTCTGGTAATTCCATTACTTTATTCCAGTTGCGAGACCAATTTACAGTTGAATTCCATTTGAATTTTTCACCATCAATAATTTTTCCACCAAGGGTAATTTCAACGCCTCGGTTTCTTACTTTTCCTCCATTCAAAACTGCTCCGCTGTAACCTGTCGAAAAATCCATCGGAATATCAATAATCTGGTTTTTAGTTACACTTTCATAAACCGTAGCATCTGCTGTAAGTCGGTTTTTAAACATTCTGATTTCAAAACCTGTTTCGAAACTTGTTGTAATTTCAGGTTTGAAATGATCGTTGTATAAAACTGTCAAAGTCTGCGCAGAACTTGGAAAAGCACTTTGTCCATAGTATTTCTGAGTTTTGTACGGTTCTGTATCATTTCCTACCTGAGCAAAAGAAAGTCTGTATTTCAGGAAATCAATTGATTTAGGAAGTGTAACCATTTCAGAAATAACGGCACTTGTATTAATCGACGGATAGAAGAATGAATTGTTCTCAACCGGAAGCGTACTAGTCCAGTCGTTTCTTCCTGTAATATCAACAAAAAGCATATCGGCATAAGACATAGATACCAAACCATACAAACTGCTCATTTTTTTGTAAGCATCACCTAAAGTTAAAATTGGCGCGCTAGAACCATTTGAAAGTTTGTAAACTCCTGGTACAACCAAACCTGTTACTTCGGCTTCTGTTCTTCTGTATTTATAACTCATGGCATTTCCTCCGGCAGAAGCGGCAAGAGAGAATTTGCTACCGAAGTCTTTTTTATAAGAAAGTAAAAAATCAGAGTTTATTTCTTGTTTGAAAACATCTTGCCTTTCATAAAATCCTTTCGCATATCTGTTGATACTGTAAGGTCTTTTTTGTTCTCTTGTCTGATTGTAAGTATTCATAGAAGAACGCAACATTAATTCCAGATTGGATGACAAAGTAATGTTAGCAAAAATATTACCCACAATCTGGTCACTGTTTAATGTATTGGTAGCTTCATAAGCAATCAAGTACGGATTATCTATAAAAGAACTAAAAGGATGCAACTGCTCGATCTGCTCTTTGCCTTTTACCCAAATTGGACGATACCAATCCAAATCGATGTTTGGCTGCTGAAAAATCATAAAATACGCAATAGAACCATTATTGTAACCTGTAGAAGGTAAATTGTCACTATTTCTTGTATTATAATTTATCGCAGTTCCCAATTTGATTCTGTCAGATACTTGATAATTGGCATTAACCGCTGCAGTAACTCTGTCAAAACCTGTATTTGGCATAATCCATTCATTCTTTTGGTTTCCAACAGAAAGACGCATCGATCCTTTGTTATCTCCACCCTGAATAGAAATATTATTGTTTAAAGTGACACCCGTTCTCCAGAAATCTTTTCGGTTGTCTCTGTAAGACTGCCAAGGCAATCTCTGTGCTGACTGTCCTTGCAAAGCAGGATCATATTGGTAAAAATTTTGTCCTGTAAAAGCGGGTCCCCAAGCACTGCTGGTTCCGCTGGTTGAAGTTCCGTCTGCCGAATTTCCATAAGAATAATATTGGTTGCCCGAAGCATCTGGCGAATTTCCTGTTCCCTGTCCGTAACTATATTGATAATCCGGCCATCTTTGGATCACATCAAATGTTGCTCCTGTGTTAAAAGAGATTCCTAAACCTTTGTTTTTCTTTCCAGATTTTGTCGTAATAATTAAGGCTCCGTTTGCCGCACGGCTTCCATAAAGTGCAGTTGCACCTGCACCTTTTAAAACTGTAACTTCATCGATATCATCTAGATTAAGATCAGAAATTCCGTTTCCGTAATCAATTGGAGAATCTTCTCCCATATAGGCACTGCTTGAACCTGAAGTTGTCATTTCAGCATTTACGGGAACTCCATCAACAACAATCAGTGCATAATTTCCCTTCGGACTTAAGGATCTGTTTCCTCTCAGTGTAATCTGCTGTGAGTTTAACGGACCAGAACCTGTAGAAGTAATGCTTAAACCTGCTACTTTTCCTTTTAATCCTGATGACCAGTTGTTTGGTCGTCCCTGAGATAAATTATCAGATTTTATAGTCTGTTGCGAGAATCCTAATTTTTTTTCTTCTCTTTTAATTCCCAAAGCTGTTACCACGACTTCATTCAATTCACTTGTACTTGGTTTCATTATTATGGTAAATGGATTAGCATTTGCGGCAACTTCCTGAGTTACGTATCCCATATAGGAAATAACCAAAACAGCCGAAGCATTTACAGCAAAGCTGAAATTTCCTTCCATATCTGTCATTGTATTCGTTTTTGTTCCTTTTTCTAGAATGGTAACTCCCGGCATTGGCATACCGCTTTCGTCCAGAACTTTTCCTCTTACATTCATTTGCGCACGAAGATTTTTGGTAACTGTGATAGTGTTATTCAGTTTTTTAAATGAAAGTCCAGTTTTAGAAGCCACCTTTGCAAGCACTCCGTCAAGACTTTCTTTTTCTGCATAGATTGAAATGCGCTGTGATGTTCCGGTTATTTTTTCGTCGAAAACAAAAGTAAAAGAGGTTTTTTGTTCGACTGCGTTGAAGAACTCAGTAATTGCGGCATCTTTTAGGTTAAGGCTTATCTGCACATCTTTGCCCTGTCCTAAGGCAAATCCTTTAAAGGAAAAAATTAATAAAATCATTAAGTAAAGATTTTTCATCTTTATATACTTATTGAAAAAAAATTGTAGTTTCGTATTCATTACTATTAGGCTATAAATTTTATTTTTAGTCTTTTAAAATCGCCCGTTTCCGTTGCACCGGAAGCGGGTTTGTTTTTTTTGTTTTTTAAGGTGTCTTTTTTCTTATAGTTATTTGGTTTTTAGTTGTGTAATTTATTTTTAGGTTTTTCAAATAGGCAATACTTTCTAATACATTCTCCAATTTTTCATCCTTAAACTTTCCAGAAATGGTAAGATTGTTTAATTCTGGATCTTCAATTGTAATATCAACATTGTACCAATTCTCAATAATTTTAACGGTTTCAGAAAGCTTGGTGTTTTTAAGCATGATGGTATTACTAATCCAAGCGATTTTATCTTCGCTATTTTCTGTAGAAATCTGTAAATGTGAATTCTTAATCAAATCGGCCTGCTGATTTTTGGTAATCTGCACTTTTTTTCCAGTTGGTGAACTCACTTCTACTTTCCCGCTGATAACACTTACTTTAGTGTCGTGATGGTTATAGGAATTGATATCGAATGAAGTTCCGAGCACTCTCACTTTTACATCGTGTGTTTGTACAATAAAAGGGCGTTTTACATCTCTGAAAACTTTAAAATAAGCCTGCCCAACCAATTTAATATTTCTTATAGTTTCAAATTCTTCCGGATAAGTAATGCTACTGTTTGAGTTTAGTACAATGACAGTTCCGTCTTCAAGGAAAATTTCTTTCTTTTCTCCTTTGGCAGTAACTTGCGTAATTGCTGAAGGCTTGAAAATAAATTGAGCTGCAGAAAATGCAATCGAAAGTCCGATAACAAAAACTGCTGCGATTTTCAACACCTTTCGAATTGTATATTTTTTTGGTTTTACCTGCAATTCTAAAAAGATCTTATTTAAAATTACATCACCTTTTTCATCAGATAATTCTATGTCTGATGATTGATTCTGCATCTTCTCAAAAAATGATTCAACTACTATTTTTTCTTCAGGCGTGCAGGTGCCTTCTTCGTATTTTTTTGCTAACTGCAAAAAGATTTCTTTTTTCAAAATATGTGCTTTTATAGACAAGTCACATTTTTTGAATCGAACAAGTAGTCGAAAATGCAGGCTTAACGTTTTCTTAAAACCAGTGTTTTTTAGTTAACATAAAAGAACGCCGCCCAGTAAAAAAGAAGATAATTATAAGAAGTGTTGTTTAAACGAAGCTGCTTTAGAGCATTGCTGATGTGTTTCTCTACAGTATGAATTGAAAGATCTAGTTTTGCAGCAATTTCAGCATTTGTAAAATGATCCATTCGGCTGAGGAGAAAAACCTCTCTGCATTTTGGGGTTAACTTATCAATTTGATCATTGATATTTCTCTCTAAATCAATATATTCCAAATCATTTATAGTCAGATTTGGGTCAGGAATACTTTCTAATATTTCGATATGCTGCTGGTCAAATTTCAGATTTCTAATTTGATTGGCAATCTTATATTTTACGGCTCTAAAAAGGTAAGCTTCAAGATTTAGAATTATAGTGTTTGAGGCATTTTTCCAAAGGCTTATAAAGATTTCCTGTACAATATCTTCGCAGATTGCTTCATCTTTATAGATTTTAAATGCATAAGCATAAAGCTTTTTCCAATATCGGTTAAAAATAATTGAAAACGCAGCATCGCTTCCTTCAAAAATTAATTTCTGAAGTTCATCGTCCGGCATTTTCAATAGATCTTTTTCCATATAGATTAAAAAAACAAATGAAAAGGAACTGATAAAAAATACCTAAGAAACTAATTTAACTTTGTGTTAAATTAAATTCATAAAAAAAGGAACAAGATTACTTCTGTTCCTTTTTTTTCATTTAATTCATTCGCACTTTAAAAAAATTTCGACAGTACCGAAGAAATTTACTAGGCTATAGTATATTTTTTTTCTGTAATTGTAGTAGTAGTAGTAGTAGTAGTAGTAGTAGTAGTAGTAGTAGTAGTAGTAGTAGTAGTAGTAGTAGTAGTAGTAGTAGTAGTAGTAGTAGTAGTAGTAGTAGTAGTAGTAGTAGTTTCAGTTGTGACACTGTCTACAAATCTCCATTCAGCTTCAGAACCAGACGCTGTAAATTTTAAATAAGTATATCCTCGTTTGTATAAATTGGCATATTCCAAATCATCTATTAGAATAGTAAAAGCTTGCGCCAATTCAATTGCTTTTGAAGGATCGGAAGTAATTCCAAGATAAGCTTCTAATCCTGGAGAAGAAACAGAACTGCAAGCTATTTCAGTTCCTATAAATTTCCCCTGCATATCGGTCAATTTTCCCATCCAAGCATTATGAGTATCTCCCGCTAACACGACAACATTTTTTCCTGAAAGCATGGCATAAAGCTGTTCCCTTTCTGCAAAGTAACCATCCCAAGCATCTAGATTATAAGGTAAAGTGGTTGTAATTCTGGCAATTTCCTGAGCCGTTAAAGAAGGATCTTTCTGCTGATATCTCATTTTAAGAACAACGAGTGCAGATATTGCATTAATTAGTGCCTGCATGGTGGCTGGCTGTGCACTTCCTAACTTATCTACTTCTATCAAAATCTGATTAAGGAGCATTAATAATTCTGCTGGAATCATCATTTTCGTCATTAAAATCTGCTGACCTAATACTTTCCATTTCGCAGTATCTGCATTAATCTATGATCCCAGCCAAGTCATCTGCTCATTTCCAATTAATTTTCTGCTTGCGCTTAAAAGGTCTGTTCGGAATTTTGTCTGGTCAAAATTGCCCCCATTATCAATATAATCAGCATAGCTCATTTGTTTATCTCTTGCAATAACTCTAGTATCCATCATATAAAGCGAAAGAATATTTCCAAAATTAAAGCTTCTATAGATTCTAAGATCTTTTCCTGTTTTAAGAGGAATATATTCGCTGTAGGCTTGAAATGCAGCCATTTTTCTCATTTGAAAATCTCCCTCAGAAGGCTGATGGTTTTCGGCACCTGATTTATAGGTATCATTGGCAAACTCATGATCATCCCAAACACAGATAAAAGGCTTTTTCTGATGAAGAAGCTGCAAGTTCTTATCTCCTCTGTATTGTCTATAACGTTCTCTATAATCACTTAGACTTGTAATTTCCTTCGCCGGTTTGTGTTCTCTGCCAAGCGGATTTGTAAACGGATTTGTCCCATACTGTCCCGGAGCATATTCATAAATATAATCTCCCAAGTGAACAACGACATCTGCATCAGAAGAAGCAATTGCTGCATAAACATTAAAAAGTCCTGCCGGAAAATTAGAACAAGAAACAACAGCCATTTTCACATCATTAACTAAATCTGTTTTTGATGGCAGAGTGCGCGTTTCTCCTGTAACGGTTACTTGTTTGGTTTTAGCATTGTAAAATCTGTAATAGTATTTTGTATTAGAGGTAATATTCTGAACATCTACAGCTATTGTAAAATCATTTGCAGACGAAGCATTTGCCTGACCTTTTCTAGTTACTTCAGTAAACGAAGAATCCCTGCTAATTTCCCAAGTAATTTCAGCATCTGAACCTGCTGAATATCTTGTCCAGATAATCACACCTGTCTCTGTTGGATCAAAACTGGCTACTCCTGTTTCGAACCCTTCATTTTTCATTCCGACTGGCGCACCGCTGTTATCGGTTTTATCATCATCACTGCAGCTTTCAATTAGAGGAGCTATGAAAACTCCTCCAGCAACTAATAAAGAATTCTTAAGAAACCTTCTTCTGCTAAAATCATTGTTATTTTCCATAAAAAATTTTTATATCAAAAAAACAATCTATTATCAGAATTGAAGTTACGTCACTTTTAAAATTATATTAACAATATATTTACTATATAAATATTGATTTGCAAAGCTCTTAAAAAGTACATCTTGATTATATTTTCTCAAAAAGAATTGAATGAAAAAAAATAGCTAAAAATATTAACTACCAACATTTTAGCTACTTTATTTGTTTTTGTTTTGCGTTTCTTTGTTCCTTCTACTTGCCGATGCAAAAGTTTGCGAATATATTCCCCAACAACTCATCATTAGAAACTTGACCTGTAATCAATCCAAATTGATATAAAGCTTCA
The DNA here is from genome assembly GCF_016735615.1 of Flavobacterium tagetis. Classification (GTDB taxonomy): domain Bacteria; phylum Bacteroidota; class Bacteroidia; order Flavobacteriales; family Flavobacteriaceae; genus Flavobacterium; species Flavobacterium tagetis. The sequence goes on along the minus strand of NZ_JAERSF010000003.1, from coordinate 875,953 downwards.
CGAATATCAAGCGCCATTAAATCACTTGAGAGACCAGATTCTAAACCAAATTTTACTTTCTGAATTTCGTCTAACGCTTTTAATAAAGAATCGTAATGTCTTGTATTAGTAACAATCGTTTCATTATTACGAAGCGCTCCCGTATTTACAAAAGACAATAGTTCATTTTTTAAATCCTCTACTCCTATTTTTTCTTTCGCAGAAATCAATAACAGTTTTGCATTTAAATTTTCCAACTGACTAGTAATATTCGCTACTTCATCAGCAGATAAAATATCTTTTTTGTTCACCACAATAAGTAGTGGTTTTAGTGGATATTTATTCTTGATCTGTTCAATTTCATTTACGAATTCAGAACTCGAAGTTTGGAATTTTAATCCGTCAAATAAATAAATCACTACTTGCGCTTGATCAATTTTTTCAAAAGTTTTCTTGATTCCGATGCTTTCGACAACATCTTTTGTATCACGAATTCCAGCCGTATCAATAAACCTAAATCCGATTCCGCCAATTACTAATTCGTCTTCAATAGTATCACGCGTAGTTCCTGCAATGTCAGAAACAATGGCACGTTCTTCGTTTAATAAGGCATTTAATAAAGTTGATTTTCCAACATTTGGTTCACCAACAATTGCAACTGGAATTCCGTTTTTGATTACATTTCCAACAGCAAACGAATCAATTAAACGTTTTAAAACAAATTCAATTCTATTTAATAATTCATGAAATTGTGTTCTGTCTGCAAACTCCACATCTTCTTCTGCAAAATCCAATTCCAATTCAATTAAAGAAGCAAAATTTAAAAGCTCTTCTCTAAGTTTCGCAATTTCATTACTAAATCCGCCACGCATTTGCTGCATCGCAATTTGATGAGAAGCTTCATTATCTGATGAAATCAAATCTGCAACTGCTTCTGCTTGCGATAAGTCTAATTTTCCATTCAAGAAAGCTCTTAATGTGAATTCACCCGCATCGGCCATTCTACAGCCATTTCGAAGCAATAACTGAATAATCTGCTGCTGAATATAAGTCGATCCGTGGCAAGAAATTTCAATTGTATCTTCTCCCGTATAAGAATTTGGACCTTTAAATACCGAAACCAAAACTTCGTCTAATGTTTTGCTTCCGTCTACGATATGTCCTAAGTGAAGAGTATGCGTTTTCTGCTTAGTTAAATCTTTGTTTTTAATAGATTTAAATACCGAATTACCAATTGTAATGGCTTCGGCTCCAGAAATACGAATTATGGCGATAGCTCCAGCTCCCGAAGGCGTAGCTAAAGCAACTATAGAATCTTGATTTATCATGCTGCAAAGGTATAAAAAAACGTTCAATTTCATTTCTGCACGAATTCAACCCCATTCAGACAAGAAATCTTCAAACTACTTGAAATTAATAAATCATTAAGTGTTAAAATACTGATAAATATCAGGTTGTTTTCTTCGCAGAATGAGTAAATTTGAGAGACAAACCTTAATCTTAAGTACTATGAAAAAGATATTATTCCCAACCGATTTCTCTGATGCTGCAACAAATGCATTTGTCCATGCTTTAGAATTTGCTAAAGTTGTAAAAGCCGAATTAATCTTACTTCATACATTCGAGATTCCCGTTTACGATAGCCAATTCTTTCCAGAGAATTATGCTTCTATATACAGTTCAATCGAGCTAGCAAAATTTGAAATGTTTAAGGATGAAATTCCAAAACTCCGAACTATTGCTGCTGAACGTAATCTAGAAGATATTGTAATCAAACACCGCTTAATGGATGGTGATCTTATTTATAATCTTAAAAATGCAGTTGAAGAAGACAACGTTGATTTTGTGATTATGGGAACTAACAGCGTTTCTGACTGGACTAAATTTTTCACGGGTTCTAATACAGAATCAGTAATTTCTGGAGTTGAAGTTCCCGTTTTATGTATTCCTATAGATGCTAAATACAAAAAGGTAAAAACGATTGGTTTTACCACACGCTACAGAGAGAAAGACAAAAAAGAACTGAAAAAAGTCTTGAAAATTGCCAAAAAGACTGATGCGAAGGTTAAAAGTTTATATGTGAAAACATCTAATTCCGATGTTACAGAAGAAACTAGAAAAGAATTTGAAAAAGAATTTGCAGGAGAAAACGTTGAGTTTTTGGTTCTCCCAAGTGATGATGTAAAAGAAACCATTCTTGATTTTGTGTTATATAAAGACATTGATATTCTGACGACCATAACTCACAAACGTTCTTTCTTTGAAAGTCTTTTCGATTCTAGTTTTTCAAAAAAAATAGCCAAAGAAGTTACCATTCCGATTTTGGTTATGCATGAAGATTAAACAACAATATTGACGATTTTGTAACTTAAAAACTATATTTGTATTTCAAGCAAAATAATAGAATGAAAGCATATCCAGACAACGTTGCAAAATACTCAGAACTCTATAATAAAACCAACAAAAAATACAACAGCATAAGCCTTTTGAGGCTATTAAGTATTTTTCTTTTCTTGTTTTTTATGTTTTATTACATCAAGACAGATCAAATACTTTATGTTACCCTAGCTGTTTTGTCTTTTGCTGGTTTTATTTTTTTTATGAGAATACATTCAAAAGTATCATTTCAAAGATTGCTAGCAGAAACGCTTTTAAAAATTAATAAAAATGAAATTGCTTTTCTAAAAAGAGAAAAAACACCTTTTGAAAACGGAGCTGAGTTTATCGATTTTCATCATCCGTATGCCTACGATTTGGATATTTTTGGAGATCATTCTTTATTTCAAAATCTAAACAGAACCGCTTCTTTTATTGGAAAAAAAACACTTGCTGAGTTATTACTTCATACGCGGCCTGAAACAGAAATTTTAGAAAATCAGGAAGCTATAAACGAATTAAAATCAAAAATAGATTGGAGACAGGAATTTCAAGCCTTGGCAATTATCAGTCAAGATTCTAAACAATCTTACGAAGCAATAAAACATTGGACTTCATTTACAAATAATTCATTACCTAAAGTCTTAGTTGCATTATCTTTTATTCTCCCAATAACATTTTTTGGATTTCTTGCTACGTATTTTATTACATCTAAAACTATTATTCTTTCTTATTTAACGTACGTCTTTATTGCCAATTTAATTGTTTTAGGAAGAGATGTAAAGAGAATTCAATCGGAAATAGCAAAAGCTGATAATGTCGCTAATATCATAAAGCAATACAGTTTATTGATTGAAAAAATTGAACGTGAATCTTTCCAGTCTAAAAAGTTACTTCATTTACAAGAACAATTGAACTTCAAGAATGCGAAAGCAAGCCAACATTTAAAACAGCTTTCTGAGTTGTTTTCAAGAATGGATACGATAAATAACTTTGTAACAGCTACTTTATTCAACGGAACATTCTTGTTTAATCTGCATGTTTTAAAAGCACTTTTAAAATGGAAAGAAGATTACGCGTCAGAAATGAATCACTGGGTTTCTATTATTGGCGAAATTGAAGCGCTAAACAGTCTGGCAAATTTGGCGTATAACAATGAAGATTTCGTCTTCCCTGAAATCAATTCTGATTATAAAATCGAATTTAAAAATCTAAGCCATCCGCTACTTAATCCTGATACAAGAGTTGGAAATGACACTCAATTTCATCCGCAATCTTTTGTGATTTTGACCGGATCAAATATGTCCGGAAAAAGTACATTTTTGAGAAGTTTAGGAATCAATATGGTTCTTGGCGGAATCGGTTCTGTAGTTTGTGCATCAGAAGCTAAACTACACCCACTTCCTGTATTAGTTTCAATGCGATTATCTGATTCTTTATCTGATAGCGAGTCTTACTTCTTTGCTGAAATTAAACGTTTAAAACAGATCATGGATGCGCTTGAAAATCAGCCTGCTTTTGTTTTATTAGATGAGATTTTAAGAGGTACAAATTCTGATGATAAAAGAAATGGAACAATTGAAGTGATGAAAAAGATAATTTCTAAAAAAGCAATCGGTGCCATCGCAACTCACGATATTGAAGTTTGCCTGACTACGAATGAATATCCTGAAATTTTAACCAATCAATGTTTCGAAGTTGAAATTCAGAACAACGATTTACATTTTGATTATAAACTCCGAAACGGAATCTGCAAAAACAAAAGTGCAACCTTTTTAATGCAGAAAATGGGGGTTATTTAATTGTTGATTGTGAGATGTAAAATGTAAAAAAAGCTTTGACAAAGTTTTAAACTTTGTCAAAGCTAAATCAATAGTTCTACTTCTTGGAATTTGGGATTTAAAAAATTGGAATTTTAGAAAATTAATTTTCCTCGTACATTTCCATCCATAGACGGGTTTCTTCCAAGTCTAGTTCTTTTTCTATTTTGCGGAAGATTTCTTCGTTTACAGAGCCCAATTTATGCATTGATTCTAATTTTCCTCTTTCTACATTTAGCAAATCAATTTGAATTTTAGTAAAATCATTAAAAATTTCACCTCCAAGAAGTTTTCCATTTCCGAAGAAATTAGCAGGAAGTTCAGTCTTTTGAAGACGGTTGAATTTGACTTCATATTTGCTTTTAATGTTATGAAGCAATTCGTCATTCAATAGCGAGAAATTATCTTCTATATGTGCAATAGTTTCTGAAACAATTACATTTCGAATGTTGTATTCTTCTGCAAGTATCGAATAACGTTCAATTTTCAGCTTCTTAATCAGCCAAGGAAGCGTAAGACCTTGTATAACCAAAGTTGAAAGTATAACACAGAAAACTAAATATATAATTAAATTTCGAAGCGGAAATTCTTCTGTCTTATTCAACATTAGCGGAAGCGCTAAAGCAGCAGCCATAGAAACCACACCGCGCATTCCAGACCATCCAAAAATGATCATATTTCTATAATCAAAAGCTTCTTTTTCACGAATTCTTTTACTAAGCATTCTTGGAATCATTGTTGCAGGAACAACCCATAAGAAACGAACCAAAATCACTACGATACTAATAACTGCGCCCCAGATAAATAAAGAATTCCCAGAGTAATTGCTGATTCCTGCAATAATCTGTCTTAATTGAAGTCCGATTAAAATAAATATCAAACCGTTCAGAATATTATTAAGAACATCCCAAATTGTATTCGTCATAATTCGGCTTTCATGAGAAAATATCGTTCCTGATCTCGCTGCCAGAAAAAGGCCTGTTGTTACTACAGCTAAAACACCTGAGCCCTCAAAATGCTCGGCAAGCAAATAGGAAGCAAATGGTGTTAATAATGTAAGAGTGACCTCGATAATATCATCACAAACAAATCTTTTATGAATGTAGAACATGACATAACCAACAGCCAAACCTATTGCGATACCTAAAACCGACATCAACACAAAATTTAATCCAGCTTGCCACAGAACAAAATTACCTGCTGTGATTGCCGTAAGCGCATATTTATACGCCACAAGACCACTAGCATCGTTTACTAAACTTTCTCCTTCTAGAATAGCAATTAATCTCGGATTAAGTCCTAAACCTTTTGTAATCGCTGTTGCCGAAACCGCATCTGGCGGAGAAACAATGGCACCAAGCAAAAAAGCTAACGGCCAAGACATATCATCTATTAGCCAATGCGCAAAAACAGCAACTAATCCTGTCGTAAAAAAGACCAAACCTACAGCAGCAAAAGTTATCGGACGAATGGATTGCTTAAAATCAGACCAGCTGGTATGCCATGCTGCATGATACAAAAGAGGCGGAAGAAATATAACAAACACTATTTCTGGACTCAAAGCGATTACCGGAAGCCCAGGTACAGCACTAATTACCACACCGCATAAAACCAAAACAATCGGTATCGGGAAATTATATCTTTTGCTAACAAGACTAAGAAAAGCTACACCGAAAAGCAGCATAATGATTACGGTAATATTCTCCATTTGAAGTGATTTTGAGTTTTGGAAATCTAACTTAAACAAACCACTAAATTACTATTTTCTGTTAATTAGAAAAATCACCTTTATAATACATTCCTAAAAGAAAAAAACTCCAAAAAAATAATCTTGGAGTTTTTATTTTTTACTGTGCTTTAGCTTTTACTTCTGAAATTCCGATTGAGAATCGATAACCGAATTGAAGCTGGTAAAAAGCTTCATGATTAGTATAATTATTAAATGTTTTTAATCTTAAGAAAATGGCTTGTTTTTTATCAGAATCTGGATGATAATAAACTTCAGCTTCATTACGAAACACTGAATAAGCACTAGGAAGCTCTAATTCAGGAATAGTATTGTAATCTATAAAACTATACTTTGAAAACTCTAGCGAATAGTTAAATCCGAAATTATTGAAACGTTTAAACTCAAAAGTAAAACCTATTCCCAGACCTAAACCTTGAACATTCTTAAGTTGATCTGAAATTTTTACATCTGCAATTTGATAGCGAAATGGAAAATATCCAATAAATCTAAAAGGTACAGATTTAGCAAATCTCCAGTTAAACAAATTAAGTTTAGAGCCCATTTCCAAATACGCTTTCTGTAATAAATCCGTACTATTATTAATCGTATATTTATTTAAACTACTATCAAATGTTGTCTCAACTCCTCGCACATCTGCATCTAAACGAGAAAAATTAACATATGGTGAAATTTTATCCATTAAACGCAAATCTGTACCTAGAGGACATGTTCTAAAAGGAAAAATATAAAAATCACCCTTTCCTTGCAATTGAACTAAACCATTTGCAGAATCATTAAAAAGCGCTAAGAAATCAGTATATGCTCTTAGTTCTATAACATTTTGTAAAGTAGTAGTTTCTTTTATTTCGTACTTAACAGGGTTTGTCTTATTTAAGGCGTCTCCATTTTTATCTTTAGTAGGAAAAGTAAAAGTTACATCATTTGGTATATAATTATATCCTGGTTTTGGTATGTAGACCAAAACATCAGACAATCTAATACGTAAATTATGAAATTCATCAAAGTTTACAATTTGACTTTGGTTAACAGGATGTTTATATGAAATAAAATTACTTGGAGCCGAATTTGAAAAATTTAAAAAGCTAATTGAAGATCTATTTTCAAACAAATGTTCATTACCATTTTCATCTAATATCAAAATTTTCACATCAGCTATAAATCCATCACAAATCTCAAAAGCAACACTTTTAAACTTAAATTCTTTTTCAAGCTGAATAAATGAGCCGTTTTCTTTTGGATTAGTCTTTAATGTAGGAAAACTGGAATTGTATTCTCCCCATTTTTCTTTATGAATATAAAACTTAAACTCCTGATTTTCTTTAGGAATTATTATATCTCCCAAATATGACTCACTTTTTGCAGATAGTATCTTTTGAATTATTTGATCAAAATTTTCATCATTTGTCTTTGGAAATTCCTTTACAACCATATCATCGCCATAATAAAGATATGTCTTATATTCTTTTTTTGGAGAAACTTCTTGTTCATTGTTTACTATGCATTCGCACTTAAAAAACTCATTTATTTGACCAATTGTAACACCTTTATCTAAATAAAAAGCTTTGTAACTTTCATATTTGCTACAAAAAGAATTTAAATCTTTTTTTTGTTCTTCAACTTCCTTCACTTTCTTTGTTAGCTCTTCTGAATACTTTGATTTTGGATCGTTTTTTACCTTTTCCAATAATTCATTTAACTCGGTCTGACCTGTTTTAACTTCTTTTTCCTTTGTTTCATAATCAGCAGATAATTTCTCAAAATCAGTTTTTGCACTTTTCAGATAGGAGTTCTCCTCTTGTTGTCCAAAACTTTTAATTGCAAATAATAAAATTGTTAAGAGTAAAATTCTTTTCATAAGCTTGGGGTTTTTAGTTAATTTATTTTTAGGAATCTGTTTCTTTTTACTTTCTCCTCATTATTCTGAACCGCTTTTCAGTTATAATACAGAGAAACAAAAACATAAACAATTGTTAACAAATAAACCTAAAAAAAAGTTGAATTCTAAAATTTAAACTAATAATTTCCTACAAATATTCAAAAACAGGTATAAACACCTATAAAAACATTATAAAAAAACCATTTTTGTCTATGTTTTGTTAAAAAAATAAATTTATTTTTTCGCTAAATAGTTCTAATAAAATTTTATCCTCTTTTTTATTGACTTACATCAAACTTTTTCATTCAAAACAATTCTAGATTTGCTTTCTATTATTTCAACAAAAAAATATGACAACTACAGAATTAAGTCCGTTAGTGCAATTTGGAATTTCAAGTAAAGAGCGTGTTGAAAATGCTTTGGAACAGCTTAAAAACGGAAAAGGCGTTTTGGTAACCGACGATGAAAACCGAGAAAATGAAGGCGACCTTATATTTTCTGCACAGCATATAAATGTTCAAGATATGGCGTTAATGATTCGCGAATGCAGTGGCATTGTCTGTCTTTGTCTTACGAATGAAAAAGCGGATCAATTGGAACTTCCGTACATGGTAAAAGAAAACACAAGCAGTTTTCAAACTCCTTTTACCGTTACTATTGAAGCAAAAAATGGAGTAACAACTGGAGTTTCTGCAAAAGACAGAATTACAACTATAAAAACTGCAATTGCAACAAATGCAAAACCAGAAGATCTGGCAAAACCTGGACATATTTTCCCGCTTAGAGCGAATGACAAGGGCGTTTTAGGAAGAAATGGCCACACAGAAGGAAGTGTCGATTTAATGAAATTGGCGGGTTTACAACCTGAAGCTGTTCTTTGTGAATTGATGAACGAAGATGGTAGCATGGCAAAACTGGACAAAATCATTAGCTTTGCACAACAGCACGATTTGGTGATTCTATCTATTGAAGATATTATCTATTACCGCAAATTCGTTAGAAATTATAACTAAATGATATACGAACAGCTTGGCAATTCCATTCGAAAAAGTATTAACGTTTCTAATGAAGAATTAGAAATCATCCTCTCCTATTTTAAACTTATCAAAAAAGGAAAAAACGAGATTTTACTGGCTCAAGGTCAAATTAGTCAAGAAACTTTTTTTGTTGCAAAAGGCTGTCTTCGCATATTTTTTATTAATGAAGAAGGAAAAGATGCCACGCGATATATTGCTTTTGAAAATCAGTTTGCTACAGCTTTAGTCAGTTTTATTACTAAAATGCCAGCGCTTGAAAATATTCAGGTTGTAGAGAAATCAGAATTGCTGAGCATTTCACACGAAGATTTTAATCATTTAATGGAAATTATTCCGCAATGGCGTGAGTTTTACAGCAATTATCTGGAGAAAGCATATGTAAATAATGCCAATCGTTTAATGTCTTTTACTACAATGGATGCTTTGGAGAGATATAATCAGCTTTTAAAAATTAATCCTGCGATTGTGAAAAGATTGCCCAATAAAATTGTGGCTTCTTATATTAATATTTCTCAGGAAACTTTGAGTAGGTTGAAGTCTAAGGTTTAGAGTTGTTTTTTTTAGCCACTAAGGCACTAAGACTCTAAGTTTTTTTTTATTTTTTTTTATGAATTGCCTCCAGCTTTAGCTGGAGGCAATTCATATCTGTCTTAATTAGCTTAAATCTTTTAAAATCTGCGTGAAACCCTTTGCGTTTCTTACGAGTAAATCTTAACGGTAAAAATTCACAATAAAAAGCCAAATCTAAATTCAGATTCGGCTTTTTTATTTTTATGATTCACAGCTGCTGCATGAAACAAGGCTTGTTACTAATTCTTTAGAAACACTTTGGCTTCTTTGGTAGTATAAACTTTTAACTCCTTGTTGCCAAGCTTCAATCATTAAACGGTTTACATCTTTAATGGCCAATTCTGCTGGAATATTTAGATTCAAACTTTGTCCTTGATCTACAAATTTCTGGCGAATTCCTGCTTGCTGCACAATTTCTAATTGGCTGATTTCTTTAAATGTTTTAAAAACATCTTTTTCTTCCTTCGTTAGCTGTTCCATATGCTGAACACTTCCTCCGTTTAGCATAATTCCTCTCCAAACTTCTTCGTTGTCTAGCCCTTTTTCTTCAAGCAGTTTTTTAAGGTATTTATTTTTACGCATAAAATTACCTTTACTCAATCCTGCTTTGTAATAATTACTGCTAAAAGGTTCAATTCCTGGCGAAGTTTGTCCTAAAATTGCAGAAGAAGATGTTGTTGGAGCAATTGCCATTGTGGTAGTATTACGTCTTCCGTAACCTTTTAACAATTCTGGTTCACCATAAATTCTAGCCAATTCCTGACTAGCTTTATCTGCTTTATCACTAATATGTTTGAAAATCTCTGTTGTTTTCATTTTAGCTTCCATTCCTTCAAACGGAATCATATTTTTCTGCAAATAAGAATGCCATCCTAAAACTCCTAAACCAAGCGCGCGGTGTCTTTTAGCAAATTTATTGGCTGCAGAAAGGTAATAGTTGCCTTCTGTTTTTTCGATGAATTCCTGTAAAACGGCATCTAAGAAAAAAATCGCCAATTTTACTGCTTCAGTATCTTTCCATTCTTCATACAATTCTAAATTCATTGAAGAAAGACAGCAGATAAATGATTCATCATGCGTAGACGGAAGCATAATCTCACTACACAAATTACTTGCATTGATTCTTAGATTCTGATCTTTATAAACTTGTGGTTTATTTTTATTTACGTTATCGCTAAAGAAAATATAAGGCAATCCTTTTTGTTGACGGCTTTCTAAAACTTTCGCCCAAATTTGTCTTTTTTCGGCATCACCATCAATCATTTCCTGCATCCAATAATCTGGCACACAAATTCCTGTAAATAAGTTTTGAATTGGATTTCCGATACTTTTAATTTTCAAAAACTCTTCAATATCCGGATGATCAATATCCAAATAAGCAGCAAATGCACCACGACGAACTCCACCTTGAGAAATGGTATCCATTGCCGTATCAAAAAGCTTCATAAAACTTACTGCTCCACTACTCTTTCCATTATCGGTTACAGCACTTCCGCGTTCGCGTAATTCACCAAAATAGCCAGAAGTTCCGCCTCCAATTTTGGTCTGCATAATTACCTCGCCCAATTTATGAGTTATGCCTTCAATTTTATCTGGAACATGTACATTAAAACAAGAAATTGGAAGACCTCTTTCTGTTCCCATATTGGCCCAAACTGGCGAACTGATACTCATCCAACCTCTTTCTATCATTTCCATAAAAGATTCTTTCAATTCTGGTTTGTAAAGTCTTCTAGCTGCGGCTGTACAAATTCTATCGATTGCTCCTTCTACGGTTTCTCCTTTTAAAAGGTAACCGCGGTTTAAAATCTGTTCACTTTCAGAATTTTTCCACCACATTTTACTATCGTTTTGTGGTTCAAAATTGTTGTTTTCAGGGTTTATGTCTGTCGTATTCATAATGTATTATAGGCTTGTATTAGAAAAGATCGTTTGCGGTGATACTTTTATCATGTTTTGTATATTCTACCGGACGTTTCGCAAAGAAATCATCTAAACTGTTCGCAAAAACCTCTTCTTCAAACCAAGTCATTTTTGAATATTCTTCTGGTGATACATTAAAAATAGTTTCGATATTGATTTGTTTCAAGCTCTCATCAATTCTAAATTTCATAAAATTTACCAAATCTTCTTTGTTGATCGTTTCAACAGCACCATTTTCAAAAATCCAATCTAAAATATCAGCTTCAACAGTAATTGATTCTCTAACAGTCTCTCTAATTAATTCTAAAGTTTCAGCATCAAAATATTCTGGAAACTCTTCACGGATTTTATTAATGATATAAATTCCACCATTAGCATGAATCTGCTCATCGATTGAAGTCCAAGCGATAATATTGCTCACGTTCTTCATATATCCTTTGAATCTCGTAAAAGACAATAAAATGGCAAATTGACTAAACAATGAAACGTTTTCAATCAAGATACTAAACAGAATCAATGAGACCATGTATTTTCTGTTATCTTGAGATTTTGTGTCTTTTAGCACATTCGAAAGATAATCTACACGTCTGCGAATTACAGGAACATCCAATAGTTTTTCGAACTCGTCATTATATCCTAAAACTTCCAGCAAACGAGAATAAGCTTCAGAATGTCTGAATTCACATTCTGCAAAAGTAGTCCCCAAACCGTTGAATTCTGGTTTTGGAAAATGCTCATATATATTGCCCCAAAAACTTTTTACAGCTACCTCAATCTGTGCAATTGCCAATAAACTGTTTTTAATTGCTGTCTTTTCTGCCAAATCCAAATGCGCATGAAAATCTTGCGTATCGGCAGTAAAATCTACTTCAGTGTGTACCCAATAAGCTTTATTAATAGCTTCGGTAAATTGCAGAACCTCAGGATATTCAAAAGGTTTATAATTGATTCTTTTATCAAAAATTGACATATATAGAGAGTTTTAAGTGACTGTTTTGAAATAGAAATACGAGTCGCTTCATTTGGGGAGTGGTATTAGCGTGATTTCTATAATTACAAATTTAGCCCACAGTTATTCTTTTGTGCAGTTTTAGATGTTAAAAATCTGTCCAATTATCAACAGTTTTAAAACTTCAAAAATTCATGATTTTATAAATCTTATCAACACGAAAATAATGTTCTGTAATTCGCAATGAACTAGCATTTTCCCTAAAATTAATATCAAGTTATCAACATGAAAAAGTGAGCTTTTTTAGGTAAAAAACAACAACAGTTATCAACATTCTCTTTTTGAAAATAGAAATTTGAAGGATAATTTTGATTGCAAAAAACGCTAGTTATTAATAATTATTCTAAATAATATTCACCCTACAAAAAACATAACACCCTTGATAACAATTATTTAAAATTTACACACAATAAAAAAACTTCAGGATTTTTTCAAAAAAGATTAAATAAAGCCCTATAATCAAGACCTGTTTTGCTTTTAGAACTTTTAACATTAGGAAAGAATAAAAAGCGTCAATTCTCTTTCTAAAACGAAAACATTTTCATTTAGGATAAATACTTTTTCTTAATGATTTAAAACAGTCCGAATTAAAACAAAATTAAAATTCGCTTAAGCAATTCTTAATTTTTCAAAAAACTATACTCAAAAAGCCTTTTTACAGCAAATTATTCTTGGTTTAAGAATATTAATTTTTACATTTGCTTTTATTTTTATTTATTCTAAATAGACAAAAAAATATTCCGAAAATAAATCAATCTTGTACAATTCAATAACCATAAATTATCGAAATATGAAAAAGAACCTTTTTGTTTCTTTTGCATTTGCGGCTACTTTATTTGTAAATGCCCAACAAAAAAACTCTCTGTTAGATGCCGCTTTCTGGAAAACTTCTCCAACTGTAGAAACAGTTCAGGCAGAAATCACTAAAGGAAATAATCCAGCTGAAGCTAATGCCAATGCTTTTGATGTTACAACTTTAGCCATTAATAATGATGCTCCTTTTGCAACTATCAAATTTTTAGTAGAACAGCCAGGAAATTCAATCACAAAATTAACTCACGATAATCGTATCTATCTGCATTGGGCAGCATATAGAGGCAATACAGAATTGGTGCAATACTTAATCGGCAAAGGTTCTGATGTAAACTTTGAAGACAGTCACGGAACAGCTCCAGCAGATTTCGCCGCTTCAAACGGACAGTCAAATCCAGCAATGTATGATGCCTTTTTTAAAGCTGGACTTAATCCGACAAAAAAATATGCAAATGGAGCAAATCTTTTACTTTTAGCCATTGCATCTGATAAAGATTTGAAAGCTGCAGAATATTTTTCGACTAAAGGAATGTCTTTAAAAGATGTGGATAATGACGGAAACACAGCTTTCTCTTATGCCGCACGATCTGGAAATATTGCTCTTCTGAAAAAACTTTTAGAAAAAGGAATCAAACCAACTGATGGCGCTCTTTTATTCGCTGCACAAGGAAGCCGCAGAGAAACCAACACTCTTGAAACCTATAAATATTTGGTTGACGAAGTAAAAATCAAGCCAACTGCTCAAAACAAAGCGGGACAAAATGTATTGCATATTTTGGCTGGAAAACCAAACCAAACAGAAATTATTCAATATTTCTTAGCAAAAGGTGTTGATGTAAACAAGGCAGATAAAGAAGGAAATACTCCAATTATGGCTGCAGCATCGGCAAGAGAAACAGCCGTTTTGGAACTTTTTCTTCCTAAAGCTAAAAACATTAATGTTCAAAATCTAAAAGGAGAATCTGCTTTAACTTTTGCTGTTAGAAACGGATCTCCAGAAGCGGTAAATTTACTTTTATCAAAAGGCGCCGATGTGAATGTAAAAGATAAAGACGGAAACAATTTAGGCGTTTATTTGGTACAATCTTATCGTCCAGCAGGAAGAGAAAAAACAGCGACAGATCCTTTTGATGCAAAAGCAAAACTACTTCAGGATAAAGGATTAAACTTGGCTGCTCCTCAAAAAGACGGAAACACTTTATACCATTTAGCAATCACTAAAAACGATGTTTCGCTTCTTAAAAAAATTACAGATTTAAAAGTAGATATCAACGCTAAAAATAAAGACGGTTTAACAGCTTTACACAGAGCTGCAATGACTTCTAAAGATGATTCAATTTTAAAATATCTAGTTTCGGCTGGAGCTAAAAAAGACATCAGTACAGAGTTTGACGAAACAGCTTATGCTTTAGCAAAAGAAAACGAACTGCTTACAAAAAATAATATCTCAGTCGAGTTTTTAAAATAATTTTTACATAGTTATGAGTTTTGAGTTATTAATTGTGGAGTTCGTTTTTCAACTCCTAATTCATAACTCAAAACTCATAACTCAAAACTCATAACTTATAATTCATAATTCATAACTTATTTTCATGAAATCAATATTAAAAATTGCTCTTACAAGCGCTTTTATCTTTTTAGTTTCTTTCCAATCGCAGGCACAATCGAGCAAATACAAAATCATGCTTCAAATGAACAATTATATGGGTGAAGGTGCTTATATCGTTGTTTCTTTGATCAATGCAAATGGTGAATACGAAAAAACCCTTTATGTAATGGGGGATGATAAAAAATGGTACAAATCATTAAAAGAATGGAATAAGTTTCATACGCAGAAAAATGATGATATCAGCGCTAAAACTGGAGCTTCTGTAACGGGCGGAGACCGTAGTGTAACTACAATCGAAATCGAAAATTCTAAAATCAATAAAGGATATAAACTTCGTTTTGAATCGGCTGTTGAAGATCAGAAATACTATGTAAGCGATCTTGAAGTTCCGCTTACAACAGAAGGTCTGGCTGATAAAACAGACGGTAAAGGCTATATTAAATATGTAAGATTAAACAAAATATAATCTTTAGCACATTATTTTTTAACCTTACAATGAGTACAAATTTTATTTTTGTGCTTGTAATTGAAATCTGAGCTTTGTCATCGTTTTAAACTTTGACAAAGCTTTAAACGTTTTATAATAGAATACACTCAATGACTCTTTCTTTCTGGCGTTATGCACACTTGGCTCTGGCCTTATTTTCTTCTATTTTTTTGCTTTTGGCTTCTGCAACAGGAATCATTCTGGCGGTTGATGCGGTTCAAGAAAAAACACTTCCGTATAAAGCTGAAAATTTCAACGAAATAACTCTGGGCGAAACACTTCCAATTTTAAAAAAAGAGTACTCTGAAATTACAGAATTGAGTGTCGATTACAATCAGTTTGTAACGCTTCAAGCAATTGATGCTGACGGAAATGATGTTAAAGCATACATTGATCCAAAAACTGGAAAAGCATTAGGAAATCCTGCAAAGAAATCTGAATTCATAAATTGGATAACGAGTTTGCATCGTTCGCTGTTTCTTCATGAAGCAGGACGTTTTTTTGTGGGCGTCATCTCTTTTTGCTTGTTGCTAATATCAATTTCAGGTTTCGTGCTTGTTTTAAAAAGACAGCGCGGCATTCGAAATTTCTTTTCTAAAATAATCAAAGAATATTTTGCTCAATATTACCATGTGCTTTTAGGAAGATTGGCTCTAATCCCGATTTTGATTATTTCACTTACGGGAACTTATTTATCATTGGAAAGATTCAACTTTTTTATGGGCGAAGAGAAAGCTAAACCTATAAAAACAGAACTTTCGGAAAAAGCCAAAACAACTTCAATCTTCAATACTACTTTATTATCTGACGTAAAGAAAATCGAATTTCCTTTTACAGATGATCCAGAAGAATATTATATCATTGAATTAAAAGACCGAGAAATTGAAGTAAATCAGGTTACAGGCGCTATTATTTCTGAAAAACGCTCTCCTATGACAGCGCAATTTGCAGCGTTAAGTCTTGATCTTCATACAGGAAGAATTAACGGAATTTGGGCTGTTATTCTGGCAATTGCCTGCATTAATATCTTGTTCTTTATTTATTCTGGTTTTGCAATTACTTTGAAAAGAAGATCAAGCCGAATTAAGAATAAATTTAAGGCAGACGAGAGTACTTTTATTCTTTTAGTAGGTTCAGAAAACGGAAGCACTTTCCGATTTACCAATTCAATTCAGAAACAACTTATTGACAACGGACAAAAAGTTTTTGTAAGCGAATTGAATAAATTTACTGCTTATCCAAAAGCAGAACATATTGTTGTATTTACGTCAACACATGGTTTGGGCGATGCGCCTTCTAACGGAACACAATTCAAAACATTAGTAGAAAAACAAAATCAAGATCAGAACATTAATTTCTCTGTGGTTGGTTTTGGCTCAAAATCGTATCCAGATTTTTGCCAATTTGCAATTGAAATAGATCAGCTTTTAGGAAAACAAAAGTGGGCAGATCGTTATTTGGATTTAAAAACTGTGAATGATAAATCGGCAGTAGAATTTGTAGAATGGGTAAAATTATGGAGTGAAAAAACCGGAATCTCACTGGCAACGACGCCATCTTTATACAACCACGTTCCTAAAGGTCTTCAAAAAATTATGGTTTTGGATAAAACACCAATTTCAGAAACCGAACATACTTTTATTCTGACTTTAAAATCTAATGCTAGAACTAAATTCAGTTCAGGTGATTTACTAGCTATTTATCCTGCCAACGATTCTAGAGAACGTCTCTACTCTATCGGAAATCATTCTGGAAATATTCAGTTGGTTGTAAAATTGCATCCAAACGGATTAGGGTCTGGATTTTTGAATGCTTTAGAGCCAGGAAATGTAATAAAAGCGCAAATTGTAAAAAATCCTGCTTTTCATCTTCCAAAGAAAGCTTCTAAAGTGGCTTTAATTTCTAACGGAACAGGAATTGCTCCTTTCTTAGGAATGATCGAACAGAATAAAGTAAAACAAGAACTTCATTTGTACAGTGGATTCAGAATGGAAACGCCAACATTAATGGCGTATAAAAAGTTCGCAGGCATAATGATTCAAAAAGAACACCTGGATAATTTTCATGTTGCGCTATCTCGTGAAGCAGAGCATATTTATGTTATGGATTTGATTAAAAGAGATTCTATTTTCTTTGTGAATTTATTAAATAAAGGCGGTGTTATTATGATTTGTGGTTCACTTGCCATGCAGAAAGATGTTGAAGCTATTTTGAGTGAAATGTGTTTGGCAAAAGGATTAAAAACACTTGAAGAATACAAAGCGAATAAACAATTTTTAACGGACTGTTATTGATTTTAGATTTTAAATTTCTGATTTTCAACTTTTGACTTTCGACTTTCGACTTTTGACTTTCGACTTTTGACTTTCGACTTTTGACTTTTGACTTTCAACTTTCGACTTTTGACTTTCGACTTTTTAATACATTTTCATGCATAAATTATTATCATATAAAATTTCATTGTTTTTTATAATTGCTTGCAGTTTATCTGCACACTCGCAAGTATTACGAAAAAGAACAACGCTTTTGATGGGCGGGCGTTTTGATATTTCTATTGTAGATAAAGATTCACTTTCGGCAGAAAAAAATATAGATGAAGTTATTACCGAAATTACCCGAATTGAGAATTTAATTTCCGATTGGAAACCAACTTCTCAAGTCTCTGAAGTCAATCAGAATGCTGGAATAAAACCCATAAAAGTGGATCG
The DNA here is from genome assembly GCF_016735615.1 of Flavobacterium tagetis. Taxonomy (GTDB): domain Bacteria; phylum Bacteroidota; class Bacteroidia; order Flavobacteriales; family Flavobacteriaceae; genus Flavobacterium; species Flavobacterium tagetis. The sequence goes on along the minus strand of NZ_JAERSF010000003.1, from coordinate 857,996 downwards.
CGAAGTTTTTGAATTGACCAAAAGAGCGATTCAATTTTCTGAAATTACCAATGGCGGATTTGACATTAGTTTTGCAGCAATGGACAGAATTTGGAAATTTGACGGTTCGATGACCGAAATGCCTTCGGCGGAAGCCATAAAAAAATCAGTAGAAAAAGTCGGCTATAAAAACATTATTCTAGACAGCACAGAATCTACTATTTTCTTAAAATTAAAAGGAATGAAAATTGGATTCGGCGCTTTAGGAGAAGGTTACGCTACCGACAAATGCCGCGCGATGATGATTACAAAAGATGTTCAAGCTGGAATTATAAATGGTTCTGGCGATATGAGCACTTGGGGAAAACAGCCTAATGGAAAAGATTGGAAAATCGGGATCACAAATCCGTTTAAGCCAGAGAAGATTTTGGCGGCAATTCCGCTTAAAGGAGGTGCTGTCACTACTTCGGGCAGTTATGAAAAATTTGTTGTTTTTAACGGAAAGCGTTATTCGCATATTATAAATCCGGCAACGGGTTATCCTGCTACTGGTTTGTGCAGTGTAACAGTCTTTGGCCCAAACGCCGAAACCGCCAACGGATTAAGCACTTCTCTGATGGTTTTAGGCCAGAAAGATGGTTTACTTTTACTTCAAAAATTTCCCGATTACAGCTGTGTTTTGATTACCGATAAAGGGAAAATTGTTAAGTCTAAAAACTTCGCTTATAAGTTATAAGTTATGAGTTATGAGTTGCCAATTGATAATTCGATTGTCTTCCTGAGCGAAGTCGAAGGATATACGCAAAGTGTATTTTTGATCATTGAAATGAAATAATCTCGCAAAGTCGCTAAGACGCAAAGTTTTTTCTCAAAATCAGTTGCCTACAGCTTTAGCTGGAGGTGAAAAATAAAGCTATGTAAGGCTTTAGTCGAAATAAGTTTGGTTAAAGCCTTTTCATTTTTTTTCAGTTAGCCTCTAGCTAATGCTGGAGGCAACTCGTAAATAAACTTTGCGTCTTAGCGACTTTGCAAGATTAAAACATTTACTGTAGTACGCTTATCCTTCGACTTCGCTCAGGAAGACAAAACACAAATCCATATTTTACAATTCACATTTCACTAATAACATTAAAAAAACATTAGAACCTCTCTCTAAATTCTAATAATCTTCTAATTGCTTTATTTAGATTAAATTTAAATTATCATATAAGTTTGCAGTCCTATAAATAGTAAACTTACATATGAGAATTCTTTACGCTCTCTTTTTTATGATGACTTTTTCTGGCTGGTCTCAAACCGGAAAAATTACTGGAAAAGTCTATTTTACCAATTATGAAACCGCTTTTGGAGCGTCGGTTCAAGTAACGGGAACAAAGAAGTTTGTTGTAGTTGATAATGATGGAAATTTTGAAATAAAAGGTTTAGCGTACGGAAGTTACGACTTGGAAATTTCGTCAATGGAGGCTAAACCAAAAAAGGTAAACATTTCTCTCAATCGCCCATTACATCAAATAAACATTGCGTTAGAAAAAATAACAGATCCGAAAGCGCTTAAAGAAGTTAAAATCGAGAAAAAAAGCTTCAAAAAAGATATTATAGAAAAAGGTTTTGCCGTAAATGTTATTGAAACGCAGGAAGCTGCAAAAAGGAATCTTCAGACCAATGATTTATTAGATCGTTCTGGCGGAGTAAGAATCAGGCAAAATGGCGGTTTAGGTTCTGCTGTAACGTATAATATTAATGGAATGTCTGGAAATGCCATCAGAATTTTCATTGACGGAGTTCCTATTCAGACTTATGGCGCTTCTTTCAGCTTAAATAGCATTCCACCCGCTTTAATTGAAAGAATTGAGGTTTTTAAAGGTGTTGTTCCCGCTTATTTAGCCGATGATTCACTTGGAGGCGCTATTAATGTGGTTTTGAAAAAAGGAGCTAAAAATAGTTTAAATGCTTCTGTTTCTTATGGATCTTTTAATACTGTCCAATCTAATGTTAATGCATCTTTTAGAGATAAAAATGGCTTTACTGTAAAAGCAAATGCATTCCAGAATTATTCTGACAATGATTATGAAGTTTGGGGAAAATGGGTTTACAATATTGCGCCAAACGGACGTTACGAATACATTCGTGCAAAGAGATTTGAGAGTATGTATCGTTCTTTTGGGGGACGATTAGAAGCTGGTTTTACCAATGTCGATTGGGCAGACAATCTTCTTATAAGCTACAATGGCTCTCAAGATTACAATCAAATTCAGCATGGGCAATACATGACGAAACCTTATAAAGGGCGTTTTAGTGAATCGGCAGCCAATGTTTTCAGTTTAAATTATAATAAAAAAGACTTCCTAATTAAAAACCTAGATTTTTCTCTTATTTCGGTTTACAGTCACAGAAACGATGTGATTAACGATACCGTAAAATGGAACTACAATTGGAATGGCGAAAAAGCACTTGGTCTTTACGGTCAACCTATTTTAACCAATACGGGAGCACAGCAAGGAGCGCCAACCATCAATCATATGAAATCGGATATTTTTAATACTCGTGCAGGTTTAAATTATTCGATTACCGAAAATCATAAAGTGCTTGTGAATGTAATGACCTATATTCTTGATCGAAATGATTTTGATGAAATGCAACCCGAAATTACCCGAAACTTTATTATTACTCGAGATTTAGCCAAAACAGTTTCTTCTTTTGCTTATGAAATGACAGCCTTTCAGTCTCGATTGAGAGCCAATCTTTTCCTAAAAAACTACAATATGAAGAATGAACAGAGAGATCCTCAGATTGTAACCGAAAACGGACAAAATGTAGTAAAAGAAGTGGTTACATCTAAAAGAACAAATTACAATGGATACGGAATGGCAACTTCCTACTCTATTCTTCCTAAAATAATGGTTATGGCTTCTGCCGAAAAGGCAATCAGACTTCCTTCAGAAAATGAAATATTTGGTAATCCTGGAGAAAACATCATCAGCAATTCTGGTCTAAAACCTGAACAGAGCAATAATTTTAATGCCGGCTTGCGTTTTGGTCCGTATGAAATGAATCATCACAAATTTACGGTTTCAGGAAATGCTTTCTGGAGAAATACCAAAGACAAAATTGTACGCCAGATTAGTGATCGTGTAAATGAAGCCATTCAAGCTTCTCCCTTTGTCAATTTAGGGAAAGCTCAATCTGTAGGTTTTGAAGCTTCTTTTCAATATTCATACAACAATCGCTTTTTTGCAGGCATGAATCTTTCAAAATTCAATTCGCTATTTAAAGATAAATACGATAAAAACGGAAATATTCTTCCAAATTACAACAAACAGCTTCCGAATGAACCTTTCTTTAATTTGAATGCCAATCTTCAATACAACTTTAGAAATGTAATTCAGAGCAAATCAGAACTTAATTTGTACTACTACTGCGGATATGTTGCTCCATTTTATACCTCATGGCTAGAAACCGACAGAACTACAGCGCAATTTCCTCAAGATTTAGGTTTAAGCTATGTTTTCCCGAATAAACAGATTACAGTAAGTTTTGATGCAAGAAATGTTTTTGACGAACAAGTTTATGACAATTTTGCGGCCCAAAAACCAGGAAGAGCCTTTTATATAAAACTCAACTATACCTTAAATAAATTTTAATCATTCAATACATAACTAATTTTTAAATGCAATAAAAATGAAAAAAAACACATTTAAATTATTTACTTCTAGCTTGCTAGTTGGTGCATTTGCATTGACCACAGCTTGCAGCAGCGACGATAACAAAAGTTCTGAACCTGTTAATCCAGAAACAGACGGACGTTGGATTACCGTAGCTGGAGCAGTAATGCAGACAGATCCAGGAGACGGAAATGGCGGAACAAAAGTTTATGCTATTAGTAAAGCAAATGCCATTGATCCTAATTTTTCTGTAAATGTTTACGATCAAGGTGTACCCGTTCAATCTAGCAGAACGGCACGTTTACAATCTTCTGTTGATGGAAGCACGCTTTTCAACATCACGTATACTGGGGCAAACGGTGGGGAATTCATGACGTACAAAGTAAATGGAGGAAACAATTTTGCACAATCTGATGCGAAAGTAAATATTTCTCAATATGCTGGCACTTCTCCAAGATGGGTAAAACTTTTTGATGGAGATAAAACTGGTGTTGCAGTAAACATTGCTACTCCAATTGTTAGTGTAAACGAAGACAAATCATATAAAAACACAAGAGGAAAAGCGACTGTTTTGTCTTTGGATATGAAACAGACTTTAATCTCTGCTTACAAACAATATGACATTCCGTTAACTGCTGAAGAAGAAGCTCAAGGACACCATATTTTCCGTTTAGATGCTCCAACATTGAACAAGGCAGGAAACAAATTAATCATCGGAACTTGGATGCGCAAAACAGACATAACTAACCCAAAAGAAAACGAAAGCACATTTACACGTTTAGGATCTAAATCGGTCGTGGTTGATTATCCTTCTTTAGAAAATCCAGTTGTGATTACTTCAAAAGTTGGATTTGGAGACACTAGCGGATACAGAAGTTTCAATAGTTTTGTGGCTACTGACGGAAATATCTATCAAGCAACACAAAGAGATACTCAAAAAGGTTCTTATATCTTAAAAATCAATCAAAGCAATCAATACGATGACAATTATGTATTTAGTTTAGATACAGCTTTAGGAGTTAAAGGAAGCTATATTGATGCATGGAGATATGTTGGAAACGGTATTGCCTATGCGGTTTACACTTTTGAAGGAACGAACCAAGGTTATTTAGCAAGACTTGATCTGAATGCAAGAACAGCTCAAAAAGTTGAAGGTATTGATTATGATGCCGATTTAGATTTTGGTCAATATCAAGGTTTTGTAGTTGATGGAAACAACTTCTACATTGCTGTAACTCCTGTTGGAAAAGATGGTAATATTTATGTAATTGATATTCCTTCAGGAAAAGTTACTAAAGGTGCCAAATTATTGAACAAACCAGGAAACCACTACATTGGGGTATTCTAAAAATATACGGCTGTGAAAACAGTTTGTGAAAGATTCATCACTTGAGTTTTTTTTTAATCGAACATTCCGCTTCTATTTATAGTAAGCGGAATGTTTTTTTATAGATTGTGAGTAGTTGGAGTGTATTTTATTTAAACACATAGAAATATATATTTTTATTGCTTCTATTTAAGATTATATAAAAAGCAAGCTTTAACACATAGCTATGTGTTTTTAAACAAGTGAAACGCCTTTTTCAAGCTTGCAAAACTATGTTTCTATGTGTTTAAAAATTTTAACCAACAGCTTACAATTAGAATTTTGAAGCAAATTCTTTTGCAAAATCTTCTAATTTAATTTTACCAGTTGCATTTCCATCATTCTTTAAAAAATCGGCAACGATAGTTTCGTTTCTTAATCCTGTTCCCATTTCGGTATATAAACCTGCCATTTCTTCTGGAACACCCGCTTGTGTCATTCCGCCAAAATATTGCTCGTCTGTAAATTCGACCCAAGGAAGTTCTGGTTTATCGATTGCAGATCCAAAAGCTTGTACAATTTCTGAAGGCGTTTTTACATCACTAATGATATAACGAATGTTTTTACCTTCTTGAGTTTTTTGTAATTCTTCTGCTGCAGCCGCTGCAATATCCTCTGGATGCACCAACGGAATACGGTTTGATGCTGGGAAATTTGCTCCCATAATCCCTGCTCCTTTTATCATCGGAATATCATTAAAGAAATTAATGTAAAAATATCCAGCTCTTAAAAAAGTAATTGAAGCGTCTAATTTCTCGTAAATCTTCTCGATATTATGCAAACCTGCAATGGGTCCGTTTCCTGTTGGCAAATCAGCTCCAATACTGCTTAGCATTACTACTCTTTTAATATTAGTTTCTTGAATTGCTTTCGCGAAAGCGGCACCCGCATCGGTAGTATTCTTTACAATATTTACTCCGCCCATATTTGGAGGTGTCATGGCAAAAAGAGCATCTGCACCTGTAAAAGTTTTAGAAAGAAAATCGGCATCGCTAACCGATCCAATTGCTGCTTTTGCGCCTAATTCTTCAATGGCAGATTTTCTATCTGCATTACTGCTTATAACGGTTACATCGTGACCTGACTCTACTAATTGTACCGTTAATGGCTTTCCTATGTTTCCTAATGAACCTGAGATTATAATTTTCATCTTTAAATGTTTTTTTATTTAACAAGACAAAGGTATCTTTACACTTACTTTTACACAAGTACTTACCCTAAAGTATGTATCATGACAGCAATTAAAGAATCGTCTACTATTCAGGAAAACAAGCAGTATGCCTTAGAAAAATGTCCCGTAACTTTTGTTATGGAGAAAATTGGAGGCTACTGGAAACCTATTATTTTGTACCATTTATCGACTGGAGATAAACGTTACAGCGAATTGAAAAGAGCTATTCCGGCGGTAACAGAAAAAATGCTAATTCAGCATTTAAAACAACTAGAAGCAGATGGATTAGTAATTCGTGAGGCAAAACCTGTTGTGCCGCCATTTGTAACTTATACATTAAGTAATGCAGGAACTGGCCTGCTGCCTGTTATTGATGCTATGGCAGCTTGGGCTTTTAAAGTAAAAGACGGCGTCTATACCATTTAATAGACACCGCCTTTATTCCTAATTATTCTCCTCTATCTTCTTGATTTTGTCTATCATTTTTTCTGCATTCCCGTTTGTTCCACCAAATTTTATTGCTTTTTCGTAGCTGTTTAATGCTAAATCGTATTGTTTATTTGCGTAATAGGCTTCCCCTAAACTATCAAATAGATTTGCATTTGTAGAAAATTCTTTTGTTGCCAATTTAAATATTTCTATTGACTCAATATTTTTGCCAGCCCTTAATAGCTCATATCCTAATGTATTTAGTTCACTTGGGTTCGCAAAGCTGTACTCTTTCTCGGAATTTTTTTTGAGAAAATAGTATGTTTCAATACCTTTATCTACATCATTAAGCGCTTCTTTTCTTATCGCTCGATAAATAGATTTTTTCGGGATTTCGTATTCTTTTCCTAACATTAAGTTGTGAATAATATGCCCTAGATCCCAAACTCTATTTAGATTATTGGACAATAGAATTATCGTGATCTTATTTTTAAAATCGTTTAAAAAAATGGATTCAAATTTATACGATACTCCATTGTGTCTCTGCAGTTCATCTTTTTCAAAGTATCTGCCAAGTGATCCGCCCTCGTCAATTGCATATGGATTTTGCAGCAGCGTATAGAAGGACTCTTTTGATATTAAACGATTATTATTCATCGCCTTAATCCATTTATAGAGATCATTTATATCTACCCAAAGCCATCCGCTAATAAATTCCAATTCTGGGCATTTCAAATTATCAAAATCATAACAAGACGTTCGATTTTTATAGCCAATTTTTGGCTCAAATACCGAATTTGTCATTTTCAATGGTTTAATTATATTTTTAGTAACAAATTCCTCATATGGTATTCCAGATACCTTTTCAATAATCCTTCTTTGCAAAAAAACATTACTATTGTCATACCTATAAGCAGTTCCAGGTTCAAACAACAAACTATCGCCGTTTCTTAAGATTTTCCAAGCTTCCTCATCATTCTTAGGCACAAGTGGGTCAATTCTAGGAATACCACTAGCATAATTGATAAGATGTCTTATCGTAATTTTTTCTGACCATTTGGGCAACCCTAAATTAAATTTGGATATTTTGTCATCCAGATTAAGAAGGCCACGTTCAGCCAAAATCATTATTGAAACCGCATTAAATTCCTTTGCAATAGAGCCAATGTTAAATATTGAATTATTGCTTAAGGCAGTTTGCTTCGTTTCATCGGTAAAACCAAATGATTTTTGGTAGATGATTTTATCATTTTTAGCGATTAGCACATTTCCATTAAATAAACCCCTTTCATAGCACGTTGCCATTAAAGAATCAATTTGGTTGATATTAGCTAATTCCTGTTTAGTCGAATTTTGATGTATTTTCTCTGCTTCTTTTAAATTATTTAATTTTTGGGCAGAAAGCGCATTTGTAAATAAAATTACTGCTACTAATAAAAATTTGATATTCATTTTTAATTATTTTTTTCGGAGATAGAATTTGATTGATTGTCTAAAACTTGCAGCAAATATGCTTTAAAACGTCTCAACAAACGACCGACTAAAAAAAGTCGAACCCTTTTCTAAGAAAAAATGAATTAATTTGAAGGCTTTCTAAAATCACTTGGAGTTTTTCCAGTATATTTTTTAAAAGAAGCACTAAACGACGATTTGGAATTGAAACCAACCTTATAGAGAATTTCTTGAATGGTAAGTTCTTTTTGCAAAGGATCTTTAAGCATTTCTTTAGCTTTTTCGATTCTATATTCATTTACGAAATCAAAAAAGTGCTTATTCATATACAGGTTAATTAACGTAGATAAATCTTTAACGGGCATTTTTAATTGTTCTGCCAAATCCTGAATCGTTAATGAACAGTCTAGATAAGGTTCATTTTTAATCATAAAATCTTTTAGAGATTCTATTTGCTTATTTTTTTCGTCATCAATTACAGGAGACAATTTTTGTTTTGGGGCAACATCTGTAATCGGTTTAAAATGAGAATTGATGCCTCTAAAAAACTCTGGATTATTTAACGCAACAAAAAGATACCAACAGGTACAAAATAAAAAAGCAAACCCATCAAGGGTTACAATCCAAGCTCTTATTTCTCCCCAACCAAAGATAAAAGTAACAAGCCACCTTAAAAGCACAATAAAATGCAAAACATAATATAGAATTGTAATTTTATAAAGTGCGCCAAGCAAAGAGATATCTGGATTTGTATAATTCTCGAGATAGATGGTTTTAGATTTTCTAATCACCAAAAATGAAGCGATAAAGTAAACTTGGAATAAAAATTCAAAGAGAAAATAAAAAAACTGCATGGTAAAAGTCTGATTCATAGCATTTATAAAACTTATTTTTGCAGCCCTATCTTCAAAATATATTCCATACATTAAATACAAATTGAAAGCAACAAATGGAATCGTGTGTAATAAATGTTTCGATTTTAAGCGAAAGTTGGAAAAACAAATCGACAATACATAGAGATAAAACGATGCTGAAACCAAATAGTTGATACTCCAACGAAATGCTTCGAGATTGATGAAATTAACAGGGAAATCACGCATCAAAAATTTTAATGCATCTATGGCATTAGCAAAAAGAAAGAAAGCAAGAAGGCGATTTCCTAATTTATATTTTGTTTTAACGGTAAACAAAAATAAGGCAAGAAACAGCACCAAAAATATTCCTATAAGTGCTGCTATTTCCAAAAAGCTGTATTTGTCCATAGTTTTTTTAACTTACGCGCAATTTAGAATTTAAATAGGAAAGCTTAAAAAAGTATAGAAGATTTTCTCCAAATTTTAAAAAATATTTCGCCAAGTGCTAAAAGTGGTATTGTCATAAATAGTAACTGTCATGCTATGTGCTTATTTTGAAATAGTTAAAAACAAAGTATAAAAAAATAAACCCTTAAAAAATCTTCCCAAATCTTGGAATTGATCTAAAATCTAAGACTTACATAAAGTAAACAAAAATGGCGCCGACCGTATTTAGTTGGCGCCATTCGGCAATTTTTTATCTTTTTAGTGTTCTAAACTAATTTATTCTTTATAGAAAATAGCTTTGTTTTAATTTTGCTTAATAAAAATTAAAGCGTTCTCGTAATTGGCTATTTGGATAAGGGCATTAAAAATATATTTTGAAACCAATGCACCTCCGTCTGAATTAATCAGATCAATATCATCGTCTGGCGTATGGTATTGCGGATGTCCGCCTGTATGAAAACCAACCGCCGAAATAGATTCTTTGTAAAAAGAAACATGATCAGAACCACCAACATCTCCTGCGTGAATGACAGGATTTAATCCTGAGTTTTCTTGCAATTTTTTCATTAATTCTACTCCATTCGGAAAAGTTCCTGCTCCGCCCATATAAAGCTCTTTTTTATCATTCAATCTTCCAACCATATCCATATTGAGCATTACTCTGACAGACTCTTTAGGAACGGGAAGATGATTGACGAAATACTTTGAACCCAACAATCCTTCTTCTTCTCCACTGAACGAGATAAAAATGATGCTCCTTTTGGGTTTTACTTTCATCTTGGACACTTCTTCTAAAATGCAAAGCAAAGCCGACACTCCAGAAGCGTTATCATCTGCTCCGTTATGAATGGCAAAGGCTTCTTTCTTTTTACTTCCAGAACCTTGTCCGCCCCAACCCCAGTGATCATAATGCGCACCAATTATTATGTATTCGTTTTTCAAATTAGGATCAGAACCTTCAATATAACCCACAACATTTTGCGTAGCCACACTATCCGATTTCATTTTATTGATTCCTTCTTTGACAAATACTTTGAAAGGCTGATAATAACTATCATTGAATTGCTGTAAACCATATTTCTTAAAATTTTTTTTGATATATGCAGCTGCATCGTTATTTCCTTTAGTTCCCACAAAACGACCTTCTAATTTATCTGATGATAAATATTTATCATGTTTGTAAAAAGTATTAGCCATTTGTGCATTCACGAAAGTGCAGCAAAAGAAAAGAATTGCAATAAAGAGTTTTATCATAATTAGTTGTCTATAGAATGGAACGCGGATGACACAGATTCGCCTTGCGAAAACGCGGATAAACGCAGATATTATAAAAAACTCCGTAAAATCAGCGTCTTTACAAAGTAAATCCGTGTCATCCGTGTACCATCAATTCAAAGATTATAAATCAAAAGAGGTATGTTTAATATATTTTCTATCATAAGTATACAAAACGTGTATTCTTTTGTCGGTGGTTTGAATGATGGCTGGATAGCTAAACTCTCCTTTTTCTTGTTTTTCTAGATCAAATAGTTTACTCCAATTTAAACCATCTTTAGAATATTCAACATCTAGAATATTTCGTCCGTTAAACCAATCTTTACCTATTGGAAGCGGATTATTTACTAGCAAAAACAGGTTTTTATTAACTGTCAAAGCATCAATACCAGAATTAGAATTGATTACATTTATAGTATTGGTTCTTATCCAACTTTTACCATTGTCTCCCGACCAGCTAGAAACTATTTTATTGTGTTTGCTTCGAGACAGCATCTGAATATCACTTTTGCTATGAATTAAAAATGTCGGCTGAATAACATTAAAATTCTGGTTGTTTTCTACCGTTATTTTCTTCCAAGAATCTGTTGCTTCTGTGTATTCTTCAACATGCACACGCCATTGGTCTGTGTTGACGCTTTCTGTGCTGCTTCCGCATAAAATTACACCTGGAGTGGTTTCGATTGGCTTATTTCGGATTGGTCCTAAAATTCCGTCTGGGAGATATTTTGGTTCTCCCCAAGTTGTTCCGTTATCTTTTGAAATCATCATAGCACCAAACCATTCTCTCGGATTTTTTCCGATTTTATAAAACAAATACAAATTCTGGCTTTTGCTTTTAAACAGAACCGGATTCCAACAAGGAAGCGTATCTCCGTTTTTAATTAAGGGCTGAATCAATTCTTTTGGCGTAGACCATTTTTTGTCTTTGTAAGCCGAAATATAAATTCCGACATCTTTTGCACCTTCATATTTTCCGCCAAACCAAGCAGCTAGAATTTCGTTTGGTTTATATTCAACTAAAGTTGAGGCATGGCTATTGGTTGTAACAGGCGGATCTGCAATATAACTGCTTTCAATATTTACAGCTTTTAATTGTGCCTTTGTTTCATTAGAAAAAAGAAATAAAGCAAACAATGCTGCAACAGTATATTTTGTCTTTAAAATCATTTTATTTTGATGAAAATTAATATTGTATGTTATGAATTAAAGTTGGGGCAAAAATTCACAGGTCTTCATAAAAAACAAAAGGAGAGTTACCTCTCCTTCTGCTCAAGTAACAAATCTATTGATCTTTTACTTTACCAAATTAATTATTTTGTGTCCCACCAAAGTCTTGTTCCACCTGAATCTGGACCTCCTAATTTAGCAACTCCGCCATCTACAGCTTCTTTGTTTGATGAGTACTCATTTGTAGTGTAAATAATTCTTTTCATTAAAGATTTACCAACTCCTGCATCTGGATTATCCGTATTTAAAACTGGATAAATTACTTTAGCATCACTTCTTCTTAAATCTGCCCAAGCCTCCCAAGATTCAGGGAAAATTGCTAAGTATTTCTGAACTGCAATCTGAGTTCTTTGATCAGCAGTAGATGCAGACCATGCAACTGGCAATTTAACTGGAATATCTTGTAAATCTAAAGTTGGATATAAAGTCAAAATGTTTGGCAATGTAGGCAATGTAGAACCATTGATGTAAGCACTAACTGCAGCAGCATCTGTGATTCCCCATTGTGCAAGAGATAATCTAATACCTGTTTCATACAAAGTTTTAGCATCTCCGCCCATATTCCATCCATTTAAAGCTCCTTCTGCTCTACTTAAATAGTTTTCAGAAGCCATAAAGATTTCAATGTTTTTAGTTTCGCTAAGCGTATTAGCAGCACCATTTCCTAAAACATCATTGTTAAAAGCAGAGAATTTAGTAGTTCCAAATTGATCTTCTAAACCTCCAACTGGGTTTCCTCTATATACTTTAGTCGCAGCTGTAGCATCAAGTGGAGCAAACCATTTTTCTAAACGTGGATCCTGATATCCAACTAAGATACTTTCCATAGAAGCTGTCATTACATAACCCCAACTATTTACAATCATGTTTAAGTTGTTTGGCGTAATGTTACTTGCTTTAAAGAATGCACTTTGATCGTTTGTCTGCATTACTCCAGCAGCAACCGCAGCTTCAGCTTGAGTTTTTGCATTTGCAGGTTCTTTATCAGAAATTCTTAAAGCCAAACGTAATCTCATACTGTTTCCAAAGATTCTCCATTTGTCAACACTTCCTGAATAAACTCTATCATTTGGGGCAAGAGAAGCAACTGAAGTTGCAGAAGTAGAAGTTAATGTTGCATTTGCTTCATCTAATAATTTAAAGAAGTCAGCATAGATAAATTCTACACTATCGTAAGGAACTTTATCTTTTCCATTACCTGCTTCAGTATAAGGAATTGGTCCGTAAGCATCAACCATTTGGTTGTACATAAAAACTTTCCAGATTTTAAGAATAGCTGTAGCTTCTGCATTTCCTTCAGATGCTTTAAAAGCATTTGATAAAGCTGGAGCAGCAACGGTGTAAAATCTTGTCCATCCTCTACCTTCGTATCCGTTAACAAAAGCATTTCTTTCAGTACCGTAGCCACAGTTTAAATAGTGGATAAAAGTTGATGATAAAATACCAGTAGCAATACCCCAAGTACCTTGGTCATCTACTCCTGGAGAAGAATAAGAACCATTATGGATACCTGCGTACAATGCAGATGCAAATGCAGGCCCAGCCAATGTAGCATCTAACTGATCTTCAGTCAATGAATTAGGATCTTTGTTTATTTCGTCAAAATCGCCAGTACAGCTTGACAAAATCGAAACTGCCATTAATGCAACTCCTAATGTTTTTATTTTAAAACTATATTTCATGATGTCTCTTTTTTAATTAAAATCCGAATTTAACATTAACTCCATAATCTCTCGTTGATGGAATATTGAAAGATTCTATACCTTGTAGGTTTCCTGTTCCTGCTCCAGCTTCTGGATCAAAGTATTTAGCTTTGTTTAAGAAGAAGAACAAGTTTCTACCTACTAATGAGAAATCGATACTTGAAAATCCTGAGTTACCTAATAAGCGTTTTGGCATTGAGTAACCAAAAACAAGCTCTCTTAATCTGATGTTTGTAGCATCATAAATAAATGGCTCTGCAATAGGAGTTCTTTGTCCGATTGCTGTCCAATATTGTTCAGCATTGATACTAGTAGTATTTGGAGAATAAGTTCCGTCTCCATTAGCTACAACACCATCAACAATAATTCCACCATTTCTTCCTGCTAAAGTAATATCACTTACCCCTAAACCAGCTTGTCTAGCTTGAGTGTATGAAATTACTTCACCACCAATTCTAAAGTCAACCAAGAAGCTTAAAGAGAAATCTTTGTATTTGAAGCTGTTTCTGAAACCTCCTGTCCAATCTGGATTAAAGTTACCCGCACGAACATCAAAACCATTTGTTGCCAATGGAATACCTGCACTATTAACAATGATATTTCCGTTTGGATCTCTTTGGAAACCTTTGATGTATAAATCACCATATTCGCCTCCAACCACAACTTTACTTCTTACTAAACGTCCTTCACCAAGAACTAATTCATCTCTTCCGTCATAGATAGATTTTACTTTAGATTTATAAGATGCGTAGTTTGCTGTAATATCCCAAGTAAAGTTTTCTGTTTGAATTGGAGTTGCAGTAAGCGTAAGCTCGATACCTTTATTTTCAATATCTCCACCGTTTACGATAGCTCTAGAATATCCAGAAGGCTCAGGTGTATTGATGTAGAAAATTTGGTTATTAGTTAAGGTATTGAAATAAGTGAAATCTAAACCTAAACGGTTGTTGAAAAATCTAACATCAGCACCAAACTCTGTAGAAGAAGAAATCTCTGGTTTTAAGTTTGGATTTGCTTTTGTGCTTTGTCCGTATAACATACCACCGTTTCCTCCGATGTATGAAAATCTTTGTTGTGTCTGATAAGGATCTGTATCATTACCCACTTCTGCATAAGAAGCTCTTAATTTAGCAAAACTAATTACTTCTGGCAATGTAAACATATCAGAAAGAACAGCTGAAAGTCCGAAAGATGGATAGAAATAATCCTGTGGCAAAGTAGAAGACCAGTCATTTCTAGCCGTTAAATCTAAGAATAAGTAGTTTCTGAAACCAATTTGTCCAAACCCATAAATAGAGTTAATTCTTTTTTCTGAAGCTGTAGAAGTAGATTGAACTGTCTGTACGTTTGATAATGCAAAGAAGTTTCTTTTACTTAAAACACCACCAGAATTTAAAGCTGAACTATTTTGTTGTAATGAACTCGCACCACCATTAAGACCTACAGAGAAATCTCCGAATTTTTCATTGTAAGAAAGTAAAGCATCAATATTTAATTCGCTTACTGTTTCATAAGATTCGCTGTAAGAACCCATGTTACTGTTGAAAGCTGCAGTAGCATATCTGTTTCTTACGTTTTTGTTTGTCATTTGGTCTAAACCAGCTCTACCTTGTAAGCTTAACGTTTTTGTAAACTCATATTTAAGAGAAGCTAAACCAATAAATCTGTTTCTTTTATCTGTACGAGCATCATCTCTTAAAGCAGACCAGAATGGGTTTCCTCCAGGAGCTCCAGTTTCGTCAAGGAAATAGTTTACTTGTCTTTGTCCTGCAGCATCAAAATATTCGAAATCTTTGTAATCGTTGTAAGCAATACTACGAGGCAATAAATAAGCAGATGTTCCGATAGATTCTTCACCAGTTCTCAATAAGTTATCGATATCCTGAACGATGTAATTTGTTTTAGCATCTAAAGTTAATTTATCAGTAATCTTGCTTGTCAATCTTAAGTTAAGATTGTGTCTGTCCATTTGGTTTCCTCCAACAATACCTTCAGCACGTGTGTTAGTATAAGAGAAATAACCTTGCGCTTTTTCGTTTCCAGCAGTAACCGTTAACGTGTTAGCTAAGTTATAACCTGTTTTGTAGAAATCAATAACGTTGTTTGGCTGTGGAGAATAGCTTTGAGTCGGTGATCCAGCATAATTTGGATTACGAACCAATTGCCAAGCAGATACCTGACGTCCGTCTAAAGGCGCACCCCAGCTTGAGCTTGAGTTAGAAACATAATTTCCGTTTGTTCCTTGTCCGTACTCATTTTGTAAATTCATCAAGTTATAAGCCGAAGAAGCCATAAAGTTAGATGATAACGAAACAGAAGTTTTTCCTGCTTTACCAGATTTAGTAGTAATTACGATAACACCATTTGATGCTCTAGAACCGTAAAGAGCTGCTGCAGATGGTCCTTTAAGAACAGTCATCGAAGCAATATCTTCTGGGTTAATATTAGAGATACCATCAGGCTGAGTAGTTCCTCCTGTATCAATGTCAGGATTTGTGTTTGTTGTTCCGTTACTAATTGGCACACCATCTACTACGTAAAGAGGTTGGTTGTTTCCGTTAAGAGATCTGTTACCTCTTAATGTAATTCTAGAAGAAGAACCGACACCGTTTGAAGTTGTAGAGAAGTTAAGACCTGCAACTTTACCAGAAAGTGAGTTGGCAACGTTTAATGATCTTGCTTCTGATAACTCATCTACAGAAACGTTTTGTGCAGAATACGTAATGGCTTTTTTCTCTCTCTTAATACCAAGAGCTGTTACCACTACTTCTCCTAGCTGCTGCGTATCTGGCCCAAGAGTTACATTAATTGTAGATTGAGATCCCACAGCAACTTCCTTTGTAGCAGATCCTACGTAGGTAAAAACTAAAACTGCTGATTGATTAGGAACGTTAATGCTGTACTTACCATCAAAATCTGTTGAAGCACTTGTTTTAGTTCCTTTAACAATAATATTTGCTCCAGGAATCGGAATCCCGCTTTGAGCATCTGTTATCGTTCCTTTTACTGTTGTCTGCGCTTTTAGGGCTTGAAACCCGAAAAGGCATATGACAAACAGTAATTTTAGTACGTTTTTAATCATATTAGTTGTTTTTTTAGAGTTAATAACATGTTAAACTTAAGAATACATTCTGTTAACAAAATATAATTTCGACAAATGACAATTTTGAAAAGGTGTTGGTAAATCTTTAGTGTTTTATTGAAAGAAAACGTTTTCATTTGTAATCCTACTCTGCCTTAAATTAAAAGACCAAATTCTATTATTGAATAGAATTTGGTCTTTTATAATTGTATTCATTTTTTTACAGCAAAAACGCCGAAAAATCTTCGGCGTTTTTGGGTTTTTAGTTCAAAACCTTGAATTTAGTTTTAAGCAAATCGGTCGAATTTCCGCCGACCATCACTTCGAAATCTCCGGGCTCTACAACGCGTTTCATTTCTCTGTTCCAAAGAGATAGCTCATCTGGCGTAAGTGTAAATTCAACATTTTTTGTTTCGCCTTTTTTGATATTTAATCTTTTGAATCCTTTTAATGTTTTTTCAGGTGTCGTTGTACTGCTGTAAACATCATTAATGTACAATTGAACCACTTCGTCTCCATCTCTGCCTCCCACGTTTTTAACATCAACAGAAACTTTTACTTCGCCGTTTGGCTTAATTTCGGTCATATTCAGTTTTAAATTAGAATATTCAAACTTTGTATAACTTAATCCGTAACCAAATGAATATAAAGGATGTTCGCTTTCTGCTACATATTTATGAATCGCAGATGGCTTTTGGTTATAATATATAGGTAACTGCCCAACTGATTTTGGAACTGTAATTGGCAATCTTCCGCCTGGGTTATAATCTCCAAATAAAACATCTGCAACCGCTCTACCGCCTAATTCACCCGGAAACCATCCTTCTAAAACTGCTGGAATATTTTCAGAAATCCAGTTTGTAGAAAGTGGACGACCGTTTAATAAAACGCAAACTACTGGAGTTCCTGTTTTGTGAATTTCTTCAATTAATTGCTGTTGGATTCCGAATAAGTCTAAAGAAGCTACGTCTCTGTTTTCCTCTACCAATTCGTTAGATTCTCCTAAAACTACAATCGCAACATCTGCTTTTTTAGCGGCATCGATTGCTGGCTGTAAGTTTACTTTTTCTAAATTCCAACGGAAATGAGCTCTGGCTCCCCAACCTCCTTCCCACATTTCAATGCGGACTTTATATTTTTTACCTTTTTCAATGTTTTTTGGAACGGTAACCATACTTGTAGCTCCTTTTGTCCAGTTGTCGATTACCAATTGGTCATCGATATACATTCTGATTCCGTCATCAGAACTTAAACCTAACCAACCATCAAGAGCCTGATCAGATTTTAAATATCCTGTCCATCTGATAGAAAAATCATCCACATTTACACCATCTCCTGGAGCCCAAGGCCAGTCAAACTCTAATTGACTGTCAATACGAGTCAATGCCGGCGTTCCTTCTAAGTTTCTGTTATTGAAATACTCTCCTTTTAATCCGTTTTGAGATTCATCTGGAGTAAATAAATATTTAGATGGAATAATTTGTCCTTTTACAATTAACGGAACTCCTTCTTCGTAAACTACATTAGCTGTTTTTCCAACCAATTCCTTAACTCCTTCATAAACCGTCATTCCGACACTGTTTTTTGGAGCATAACCACCAAGTCTTGAAGCATTTGCGTTTGGTCCGATAACCGCAATATTTTTCAGGTTTTTACTTAAAGGCAAAGTGTTGTTGTCATTTTTCAATAAAACCATAGATTTCTGTGCCGCTTCTAAAGCAACAGCTTTATTTTCTGGAGTATGAAAACGCTCTTTAATCAGATTTTTATCTGTGTATGGATTTTCAAATAACCCTAATAAGAATTTCAAACGTAAAACTGCTCCCGCTGCACGGTCGATATTTTCAGTTGTCAATTTCTTTTCATTTACCAATTCAATAACAGTACTCTGCCAGAATTCGTTCGAAAAATCATAAAACTGCATATCTACACCAGCAGAAACTGCTTCTCTAATAGCGTCTTTTGGAGAATCGGCCACTTTGTGTGTTGTCTGAATATATTTAATAGCTCCTAAATCTGAAACTACCAATCCTTTAAAGCCCCATTCTTTTCTCAAAACATCCGTCAATAACCAGTGATTTGCAGCACAAGGAATTCCGTCTAACTCAGAATAAGCACACATCGTTCCTAAAGCACCGCCTTTTCTAAAAGCTTTTTCGAAAGATGGCAAATGGTCTTCTCTTGCAGAACGTTCTCCAACCAAAATCGGAGAAGAATTTCCTCCCGCTTGCGGAATACCGTGAACCGCAAAATGTTTTGGTTCAGCAATAATAGAACGATCTGATTTTAAATCGTCTCCCTGCAATCCTTTAATAAAAGCCAAACCAATTTCGCTATTCAGGAAAGCATCTTCACCAAAAGTTTCAGCAACACGCCCCCATCTTGGCTCGCGTCCTAAATCTAAGTTTGGTCCAAAACCAAAATGAACTCCATGCGCTCTGGCTTCCATACCAATTACTTTTCCTACTTTGTCCATCGTAGCAACATCCCAGGTTGCTCCAAGACCAATGTTCATTGGGAAAGCGGTACTTCCTTCGTCTAAATATCCGTGAAGCATTTCGCACATAATTAGCGCCGGAATTCCCCAACGATTTCCTTTGATTACATTAGTCTGCAAATCATTAATCATTTTCGCTGAACGCGGATACAAATCATGAATTGCTCCGATTCCTAATTTTCCGATTTTTTCTGCAGATTTAGATTTAGCAAAATCTTCTTTATCTTTAAAAAAATCTCCTCTGTACATATCCATCTGACGCACTTTTTCT
The DNA here is from genome assembly GCF_016735615.1 of Flavobacterium tagetis. GTDB lineage: Bacteria > Bacteroidota > Bacteroidia > Flavobacteriales > Flavobacteriaceae > Flavobacterium > Flavobacterium tagetis. Next base: position 838,578 of record NZ_JAERSF010000003.1, on the reverse strand, counting down.
TCAAGCGTCATACGGCTTAACAAGTCTTGAACCCTTTCTTCTACTGGTAATTTGGCATCCTGATACGGATACTTTTTCTGGGCGTGGATCTGGTTTAAAAAACCAACAGCCATTACAAAAATAATGGCCGTTTTTCTCATTCTTAATTGTAACATAGTTGTGTTGTGTGTTTAGTTTTGAATCACCTTAAGCTTTGTGCCATTCACAAAATCATCATGTGAAATAAAGAAAGTATTAAGTGATTTTCCGTTTAGCTCAATCGAATTGATTTTTCCACCATTATTTTCTTGTCTTTCAATAATGATGTTTTCTTTTTTATAATATCTTGGATCTAATTTGATTGTTACTCTATGAAACATCGGCGTCGTAATTGTATAAATTGGATCTCCCGGAGATATTGGATAAATTCCCATCATCGAATACACTAACCAAGCCGACATAGTTCCTGTATCATCATTCCCTGGTAATCCTTTTGGTTCATTTTTGAAATATTCGCGAACCAATTTCTTTACCATATCCTGAGATTTATATTCTTCGCCTTTCACATAATTGAATAAGTACGGATTGGCAATATCTGGTTCGTTTGCCATATCAAACTGTTTGCTATCGAAGATTTTCTGCAATTGTGCCGAAAATGCCTGATCTCCTCCCATTAATTTTTTCAATCCGATAATATCGTGAGGAACCATGAAATTATACTGCCATGCATTTCCTTCGATAAAACCAATGTTTTCTTCAAAATTGGCTCCTGAATTTGGGTCAAATGGCTCGTACCATTTTCCGTCTGGCGTTCTTGGACGAAGCAGATTTAAGTTTTTATCGAATAATTTTCTGTAGGATAATGAACGTTCTTTAAAACGTTTTACATTGTCTTTGTCACCGAATTCGTTGGCCATAAGCGAAATAGAATAATCTGAAATATTATATTCCTGAGTTGTAGAAACTGGGCCTTTGTTGTCGGTTGTCAAATATCCTTTTTTGATATAATCTTTCAATCCAGGACGAAGCGGATTATTTTCAACATTATCTGCGCCTTTCAACATCGCATAATAGGCTTTATTAACATCATAATCACGAACTCCCCTCATGTAACTATCTGTAATTACAATACTTGCAGGGTCTCCAACCATGGTAAAAGTCTCAGTCGAATTCAGTTCCCATTTGGGTAACCAGCCGTTTTCATCAAACATAGTCAACATACTTTTCACCATATCAGATTGCTGTTTTGGATAAACCAAAGACATCAATGGATGTACATTTCGGTACGTATCCCACAAAGAAAATACGGTATAACGGGTGTCATCTGTTTTCGCAATTTTACTTCTTTTGATTACGGGATATTGTCCGTTAATATCATTTAAAGTATTTGGGTGAATTAAAGTGTGATACAAAGCTGTGTAGAAAATTGTATTGTCATCTTTTGTACCACCTTCAACCAAAATTTTAGACAATTCTTCGTTCCATTCGCTGTAGGTTTCTTTGTAAATTGCATCAAAAGATCTGTTACCAACCTCTTTTGCTAAGTTTTCACGAGCATTTTCGATACTTACATACGAAATTCCAATCTTCACTTCAACCGTTTCTTGTTTGTCGAATTTATAGGTAAAATAACTTCCAATACTATCACCTACTACGGTTTTAATGGTATTTTCCATTATTCTCGCTTTTCCGTTGTAACCCATCCATTGTGCTTCAACGCCGTTGTATTTTGCAGTTTTTTTCCAAACTCCAAATTTATGGGCAGGTTTAGAAAATTGAGCCACAAAATAAACTGGATAAGCATCTTCTGGGCTATTGTAACAAAACGAACCAACCGAACGCATTCCTTCAATTTCTGTAGAAGAAACCACTTTTATCATTGCTCCTTCTTCATTGGTTAATCCCAATCCAAGATTTAATAAAATATTAGATTGCCCTTTCGGGAAAGTGAATCTGCTCACGCCCACTCGTTTTGAAGTGGTAAATTCGCCTTTAACTTTGTATTTGTCGATGTTTACGCTATAATAAGCTGCTTTGGCAACTTCATTAGAATAAGTTGAACCGTATTTTAAGTGATCGATTTCAACTGCTCCAGTTGTTGGCATCAATAAAATAACACCCAAATCTGGACAGCCAACTCCGCTTAAATTCACCTGACTAAATCCTGTCAAAAAGGTATTTTCATTCACATACGGATTCGAAAGCCACTGACTGTCTTTTTCCATTGGAGTATTCTTTACTCCAGCCACATTAAACGGACTGATACTTGCCATTCCACGCGGAGCAATTGGTCCCGGATAAGCCGCACCATAATTGGAAGTCCCAATAAACGGATTCACGAAATCGGCAGGTTCCTGCGCAGAAATCGTAATGCTAAAAAACAGCATGCAAAAAATACATGCTGTTTGAAATTTGTTTGTATTTAAAACCATAGGTTTCATTTTTTATCTGTTGATCGCTTCAATTTTTAAAGTCCACGCTTCTTTTGCAGGAAGATTATTTCTTAAGCTTTCTGGAATTACTACTTTAAATCCGTTTCCTTCTTTTGTCCATTTTAAAGAAGTTTTAGAACCTAACATCGTAATTTTTGTTCCTTTTTTAGGACTGATAGCTTTTACAGTAACTTCAGCAGGAATTTTGTCTTCTCCTTCTTTAGCTAAATAAAATGCAAATACATTACCCGCTTTATTTTGTGTAAAACAAATGTTTTCTTCTTTGTAAGGTTCGATTGGTTTTGTGTTGTAAATCGCTGTGTTGTTTACTTTCATCCAGTCACCGTAAGCTTGTAATAAATCGTACGCACCTTTATCCCATTCTCCTTCTGGACTTGGAGCAACGTTTAATAATAAGTTACCACCTTTTGCTACAATATCAATCAACAAATGAATACCTTGTCTTCCTGTCATGTATTGAGCACCTGGAGAATAAGACCATCCACCACCTGCTGGAATACAAGATTCCCAAGGATAGGGTAATGTTTTTTCAGGAACACGTCCTTCTGGAGTTAAATAGTTTTGGTTTTTACCGTGAACCGCTCTGTCTACCACAATTAATCCTGGTTGTTTTTGACGTGCTTTAACAACCAATTCATCCATTTTTGGATCTTGATCTACCACTCTGTGTTTAATGAAACCGTTTTTAGATTCGTTTTCAGTAAATTTCTCGTCGTAGTTTTCTTTGATGTTCACTTGGTCTCTTTTTCTAACCCATCCTCCATCTAACCATAAGATATCTACTTTTCCGTAATTAGAAAGAATTTCTAAGATTTGGTTGTGCGTGAAATCAACATATTTCTGCCATTTTTCAGGGTATAAAGACGGATCGTAGTTTACGTTTCTGTCGAATGGAGGAAAATAAGGATCCCAATAGTTTTCGTTATGCCAGTCTGGTTTAGAGAAATAAGCTCCAGTTGAAATACCTTCTCCTCTAAAAGAGTTGAAAATTTCTTTTAAAACATCTGCTTTCGGGTTCGTATGAAAAGGAACATCTTTACTCGTAATCTTGTAATCAGAATATTTAGTATCATACATATTGAAACCATCATGGTGTTTGGTGGTAAAAACCATGTATTTCATTCCCGCATATTTAGCCGCTTTTGCCCATTTTGCAGGGTCGAATTTTACTGGATTAAAAGTCTTTCTTAAACCTTCGTAATCTTTGATATAATCATTATAATTAGATGGATTGCTTCCTTTTTTACGTTCGCACCATCCATAATCTTCTGGACAAATAGACCAAGATTCTACAATACCCCACTGGCTGTAAGTTCCCCAATGCATTAGCAATCCAAATTTTTTGCCTTGCCATTCGTCTAAGTTCTTTACAACTAACGGATCAGTTTCTGGTACGTATCTTTCATCTTCATAAATCGCCTGAGCGAATATCTGAGCTGAAAATAAAAGGGCGATTATGAATATTCCTTTTTTCATCTTTAATCTAATTTATAATTTATTATTCTTTGTTTTCTAGTTTAGTTTATCCAATATCGGTTGATCTGTAAAAGTTAATTCTGTCTGAGCCTTTTCATTAAGCTGCTCCAATACAACAAAATTGTTTACCCCTTTGTTCAACCAACAACCTGGCACATATAGTGTTTGTTGTGGTCCTACTTTCCAGTAGCGTCCAAGATTGTGTCCGTTAACAAATACAATTCCTTTTCCCCAATTGGTCATATCAAGAAAAGTATCAGCTAGTTTATCGATGTTTACTGTAGCTTCATACAAAACTGGTCGTCCAGGTTTTACGGTTTCATTTTTAACAGCTGGAACTTCACTCATCGGCATTTTATACATTTCCCATCCGCCACTAATTTCATATTCATTAATGAATACTGGAGAAATAATACCTTTAGTATTATGAACTATTTCGGCTCCGTAATTAATACGTCCCATATTTTCAACCAGAATTTCTAAAATACCATTAAAAGGAATAGAAAGGGTTAACTCGTAATTTTTGAAAACTCTATTCAATTCACCCACCTTAACTCCATTTACATAAACGGTAGCTAAGTCTCTCAATCCCTCAATTTTCAATTTGCCAGAAGAAATTGGCTGCGTAAATCGTTTACGATATAAAACATATCCATGTCCCTGACCTAACTTTTCAAATGTTAAAGGCTGGTCATTTACAACAGGTTTTTCTTTTTTGATCCAACTTAAAACATCCATACTTGATTTGATAGGCTGATTAGGATATTTTACAACTGGAATTTTCTCTGGAATAGGTGCTAATTTTGTTTTAGAATACTTCTGCATTACTTCACGAATAGCCATGAATTTTGGTGTTGCCCAACCTGCTTCGCTAATAGGTGCATCATAATCATAACTTGTAATATCGGGCTGAATATCACTTTCTTCATTATAATTTGCTCCAGAGGTAAATCCAAAATTAGTACCGCCGTGTACCATATAATAATTAAAAGAAACACCTGCATCAAGATACTTTTTAGTCTGACTTGCAATTTCTTCAGATCCAATTTTAATAAATGGTTCTGCCCAATGATCCAGCCAGCCAGAATAAAACTCTGCGACCATATAAGGCCCTTGCCCTTTGTGGTATTTATCAACCTGCTTCTTTAAATTTTCTATGTTTGATTCCCCATTTGCAGTTGGCAACACGCCTTCAACCATGCCGCCTTCAAACAACCAAGAACCATCAGAAGTAAAAAATGGCTCTGGGAACCCCGTTTCTTTAAGTATATTGTAAATTGCTGTCTTGTATGCTTTATGATCCTCAGCACTAATATCAGTTCTTTGAGAAACGTAAGAACCAAATTCATTCTCAGCCTGAACCATAATAATTGGCCCTCCTTGATTAGCAAAATTTCCTTTTACGACTGCATATAAATGTTCTAGATAAGTTTTACAAGCTTCTAAAAATGCTTTGTTATTGGTACGAATTACTAAATCTGGATTGTTTTGTAACCACCACGGATATCCACCAAATTCCCATTCACCACATGCATACGGGCCTGGTCTAAGAATTACATATAATCCTTCGCTTTTAGCAATACGTAAAAACTCAGCTAAATCTTTATTTCCTGTTTTAAAATCCCATACATTTGGCTCAATTTCGTGATAATTCCAAAACACATAAGTTGCCACGGTATTCAATCCCATAGCTTTAATCATTTGCAGTCTATGTCTCCAATATTCTTTAGGAATACGCTCGTAATGCATTTCTCCCGAATGTATTTTTATAGTTTTCCCATCTTTTTGAAATTCTCCATTAGATATAGAAAATCCTTTTGTTTGAGCATTTGTAAAAAACGGCATCAAGCAAATCAATAATACTCCGAGCTTAAATAATATCTTATTCATTTTTTAAAACATTTAATTCACCAAAATCTCATCCACAAACAACCATGAACTTTCTCCTTTTGGACTTTTCTTTAAGTTGCCTCCAATTACTTTTACAAAACGTGCATTTTGTTTTTGGAAATTGATTTTGAAATCCTTCAATTCCGGAATTGGATTTACCGTATACGGACGCATTACTTTTCCAACTTGCGTGTATTTAATTCCATCAGTAGAAATTAAAACTTTCACCTGAATTGGGAAATTAACTCCTGCTCCCTGACTTTCTAAAGTTCCAACAATTACTTGTTCTATACTTTCTACTTTTCCAAGATCAATTACCAATTCCATATCATTAACCAGCCAAGCCTGCCATTGTCCGTCATGGAAATTTTTACTTCCTCTGATTGAATTAACCATCGTATTGGCATCTCCTTTATAATTACTATTAAACGGAGTCAAATATTTTACTTTTTGAGCAAATGCTTTATGGAAAACTATAGTGTCTGTGAATGTTTTTCCAACTGGTTTGTCATCCTGAAATAAAGAAGCTTTTAAAACTGTTGTTTCTTTTATTTCAATTGGAGTCGTATATTTTATAGCATGATGATCAATGCTTTGGTTTCCTAAAACATAACGGATATCTGGATTTGGGAACTCATTTTTCAACTCTACTTTGATTTGTTTATTCCCCAAATCAGCTGTAGAAGAAGCGGTTACCAAATAAGCGCTTTTCGCATAATTCAATCCCTGATAATCGTAACGTTTGAACATTGAGAATAATCTTGATGTAAAATCATTCCAATTGCGTTTTTCTTTCGGACTCCATAATGTTTCTGATAAAGCCGCTAATCTTGGAAAAATCATATACTCAGAATCTTTTGGACCCGCGATATGTTCTGCCCATAAATTGGCTTGTCCTCCTAATACGTGCGCTGCTTCCTGCGGTGTCATTGTTGCAACTACAGGATCAAATTTGTACACTTCGCTTAACGGATTATAAGCATCAAAAGCTAAAGGTTCTTCGTTTTGAGGACCTTGGTAAAAGTTGAAATAACAAGGAGTTTCTGGTGTCATAATTACGTCATGACCTTGATCTGCTGCTTCAATTCCGCCTTTCATTCCTCTCCAACTCATTACTGTCGCATCTGGAGCTAAACCGCCTTCTAAAATTTCGTCCCAACCGATAACTCTTTTACCTTTTGAATTGATGTATTTTTCCATACGTTTTACAAAATAGCTTTGTAATTCGTCAACACTTTTCAAACGCTCGTCTTTGATTCTTTTTTGGCAGTGCGGACATTTTGCCCAATTCGTTTTAGTGGCTTCATCACCACCAATATGAATGTATTTTGAAGGGAAAATGGTAATTACTTCATCAATTACATTTTGCAAAAATTCAAAAGTAGTTTCTTTTCCTGCACAGTAAATATCTGTTAAAGGCCAAACTCCTCCAGAAGGAACTCCAATTCTCTGATCGAAACAAGCCAATTCCGGATAAGATGCAATGGCACTGCTTACGTGTGCTGGCATTTCGATTTCCGGAATTACTTCAATTCCTTTTGTTGCGGCATATTTTACAATTTCTTTTAATTCTTCTTGTGTGAAGAATCCGCCATAAGTTCCTTTTTCGTCAGGATTTGTCGTTAATCTGGCATTCCAGCTTCTGTTTTCCTGATCTACTCTCCATGCACCAACTTCTGTTAGTTTTGGATATTTTTTAATTTCAATTCTCCACCCCTGATCGTCTACTAAATGCATGTGCAGAACATTCATTTTATGTGCTGCCAAACGGTCGATTGTCGCTAAAACATAATTTTTATCAAAGAAATGACGTGAAAAATCCAGCATTAAACCTCTCCATTTAAAACGAGGTTCGTCATTAATCGTTAAACTTGGAATCTGCCATTTTGCAGAAGTAATCGCAAACTGACTTTCAATTGCTTCAGGAAGTAATTGTCTGATGCTTTCTAAAGCGTATAGAAAACCATTATTCCCTTTCGCAGAAATAATAATATTAGTCGGGTTTACATCTAAAACGTAAGCTTCATTCTTTAAGTTCGGATCTGTTTTCAATAAAACATAATTACTCGCAGGCGCTTTTGTAGTCACTTCTGGTTTCCATCCTGCAGCAGTCCCAAATTTAGAAGCCAAAGCATTTGCAGCATCTTTTTGGAAATCACCGTTTACTACAAACTTAGTGTCTTTTGTAAATTCAAAAACACCTGTTTTAATAAGGGTCTGAGTCGGTTTAGGAATGATGCGAATATCATTTTCCGTATAAATTTTCTGCGCATTTGCCGAGAAAATTGAAGAGATTAGGGTTAATAGGAATACTAATTTTTTCATTCTTTGTTTTTTGGTTTCTCTAAAAGTTACTTATTAAGAACTTTTAAAGATTTAGTTTTTTAGGTTTAGTTTGTCATCCTGAGGAACGAAGGATCACACTAGAAATTCCTCAAAGTAACTCGCCAATCTTTGTCGATCTACTTGTGTGATCCTTCGTTCCTCAGGATGACAAAACAGTGTCGAAAAAACTTTGTCAAAGTTTCAAACTTTGACAAAGTTCTAAACGTTATAATTATTTATCCCAAGACATTTTAAATTTCGCGTCTTCCATTCTATGCCCTTTTGCATCATCAGAAACAGCGTAATTAAATCCTGATCTTAAGCTGTAACCTGCATATTCGCCGTTTTTATTTAAAGCAATAAAACCAACTTGCAGATACTCCATGTCCTTATGATTTTTGTGTTTGTTGTAAATGCGCTCTGTGATTTCTTTACAAGCGTCATAAGGAGATTTTCCTTGACGCATTAATTCTACCACCATAGCACTTCCGGCAGTTCTAATTACTGCTTCGCCCAAACCTGTTGCAGCTGCTGCGCCTACTTCGTTGTCCAAAAAAAGACCCGCGCCGATTATTGGGGAGTCACCGACGCGTCCGTGCATTTTCCAAGCTGCTCCACTTGTGGTACAGCCGCCAGAAAGATTGCCCTCTTGGTCTAACATTAGCATACTTATGGTGTCGTGGTTTTCGATGTTAATGACTGGTTTGTATTTAGAATCTTCCAGCCATTTTTTCCAGTCTTTTTCAGATTCTGGCGTTAGTAAGTTTTCTTCTTTAAAACCTTCAGACAAAGCAAACTGCAATGCACCTTGCCCTGCTAACATTACGTGAGGCGTATTTTGCAATACTCTTTTAGCCACAGAAATCGGGTGTTTGATTCCTTGTAAAAAACAAACAGAACCGCAATTACTGTTGTGATCCATGATACAGGCATCCAAAGTAACTTTTCCTTCGCGATCCGGATATCCTCCATAACCAACACTGCGGACATTCGGATCGGCTTCAGGTATTTTCATTCCAGCTTCGATTGCATCTAAAGCTGATTTTCCTTCTTTTAAATTCTTCCAAGATTCTTTATTAGCAGGTAAACCATGATTCCATGTCGAAATAATAATTGGTTTGGTCTGCTTTTTTTCTTTTGGTTCTTCAACTTCGTTTTCATGATTCGCAGCAAATCCGCTTACGCCTAAAACAGAACTTATAGCTAAAGTGCCTAAAGTTGTTTTCTTGATAAAATCTCTTCTATTTGACATGTGGTTTTCTTGTTTTTTGGTTCAACATTAAGAATTCAATTGTTCTTGACGCTGCAATTTACTTCGTAAAAATTTTTAATCCGAGTAAAATCGACTATAACGATGCTTTTACGGACTTAATTGTTTTTAAATTACTATCAGATAAAGCATTTCCGTCAAAAAATGAAACTCCGGTTGCGCCATTTTTCTTAGCCAGCAAAATTGCTTCTTTCAATTCTGCATCCGATTTCAATCCTGGAATATAAATTCCTGTATTTACTTTTGTCGGTTTTCCTTCTAAATCGGCTACACCTTGTTTGGTTGCGTAACCTACCCAGTCAATTTCTTCATCATAAAAACTATGATAAATCATTGGATATACTTCGTCAATATTCCATTTGTCCCAACGCTGGCGCACCATGTGATCTGCCATTTCTGGATAAGGAAATACGGCTGCCGTTAATTTCTTATTGTGTTTATGGGCAATTTTATAAGCATCGTCGACCACAGCTTTTACTGCATTCAAACGGAAGTTTTTCCACTCCATATCAATTGAAGTGTTGTGGCTATTTTTTGGATTTTTGTGATGTTCTTTTTCAAATTTGCTTACGCAGGCATCACAATAGCAGAAATCGAATTGCGGCAATTCTACATCCTGAACCAAGTTGTATTTTGGCAATAAACTAATTGGCAGGAAAATATCTGGGAAACGAATGTAATCTAAATGTACGCTTTCAATTCCTTCAACTTTTGCTAAACCTTCCACTAAACCTAAAACGTGGTTTCTAGATTCTTCTTTAGTTGGGCAAAGCCATTGGTAATAATCTACATACGGACGGTTATCAAAACAAGATTTTCCTTCTTTGCTTACTTGATACCAATCTGGATGCTGTAAAGCAACTGAATCATTTGGACGATTCATTGCCATAATCCAAGCGTGCACTTTTAGTCCTTCTTTTGTTGCAAGGGGAACCAATCTTGCTAATAGTTTCGGATCGGTTTGCGTGTTAATTAAAACTTCATCGATTCCGCCATCTTTGTATTTTTTGAATTCTTTCGAATAATCTGCATCTGATTTTTTAGCGTCGGCAGTGGTCCAGACTCCAAAAGTGAATTTACCGTTTTGCTGATCTATATTTTCTTTTTGTCCGCACGAGAATAAACTCAGCGAAAGCGCTAACACTAAAACTTTTGATAGTTTTTGCAGCTTATTCGTTCGTAATAATTTTACCATCTTCTTTAATTATTAAGGTTTTGTTTGAAAAAGGACTCTTTACCAAGATATTAAATCCTGATGAATGATTTTCTAAAACTGGTTTTAAAACTTTTCCATCAACAACTATATTTTTTTTACTGATACTTTGCAGTGATTTTGCCCATGATTTATTTTTATCAAAATATCTCTTTTGAGCACGATACAAAGTATAAAGCTCCCATTTTACTTTTTCTTCCTGCGGAATTGTAAATTTATCATCGCTTTCTTTTGAAGAGAAGTATACATAAGCCCATTTTTCGGGCTCATGCATATTTATCACTCCCATAGGCGACCAAACCCAATTGTATTCTGGGAGAAACTTTCCTTCTGAATCTTTTTTTCTTTCGTATTTTCCGTCAACGATAGAATGCTGCCAATTCACTCGAGAGAAATTGACTCTCCAAAACTTATCTTTTGGAACAATGTCATCAAAATAGGATGTTTTATAAACCGACCACGGAATTGCAATTTCTAATGTCCAGCCTTTATCTGTATCTGAGGCATTATTTAAAGTTCCATCAACCTTTACAGCCGATTTTAAACCTGTTATATTCCAGTCGTTTAAAACCGTATTTTTTTCTCTGTAAGGTTTATTAATAAATAAATCCCAAGCAGTATTTAATGCGTTAATTTCTAATTCATAATAATTATGAGTATCATTATCTGGATCAATAAAAACCTCAAAATCATTATTGTAGAAAATAATTGTATCGCGCTGTCTTAGATTTGCCCAAACATGAGGCTCTTCCATTTTTGCCAGGATATAGTAGTATTTATCGTCCCAGAGCATCTTAACCTGAGTTTTGTATTTTGGAGTTTCAACACCTTCTATGTCGACAAAAGGAGTTGTCCAAGATGCTTTTTCCCAAGCTTTGTCTGCTTCATTGCCGTCAATAACAATTTCGCTTGACGTTTTATAGGCAATATAACTTTTCGGTATAACCGGTTTTTCAGATTGCGCATAACCCATCAATCCAACAAAAAAAACGGCAAGGGACAATAAATTACTTCTACTATGCATCTTTTATATTATAAACTATTATTTTTTGTAAACTCAATTACTTCGCTCAGTTTTCCGAAAGCGATTGCAACGTGAGTATCTGCAGCTCCGTAATAAACTGCCAATTTATCTTCTTCAATATCGTGTAAAGCAGCGCAAGGGAAAACTACGTTTGGCACGTCTCCAACCATTTCGTAAGTCTCAGCCGGTCCTAATAAATAAGGCTGCGTTCTGTATTTTACCTGATCTGGAGAATCAACATCCAAAAGTGCTGAACCCATTGCATAACGGAAACCGTTGCAAGTATTGATAACTCCGTGGTAAATCATTAACCATCCTTCGTCTGTTAAGATTGGGATTGGTCCTGCTCCTACTTTTGTACATTGCCAAGCGCTTTGCTCAAACGGACTTGGTTTCATCACCAATCTGTGTTCTCCCCAATATTTCATGTCTGGACTGTAGCTAATCCAGATATCTCCAAAAGGCGTATGTCCGTTATCACTTGGACGGCTTAACATTGCGTATTTACCGTTAATTTTTTGCGGGAATAAAACTCCGTTTCTGTTGAATGGTAAAAAGGCGTTTTCGCATTGGAAAAATTCTTTAAAATCGAAAGTGTAACCAATACCAATTGTTGGTCCGTTGTAACCATTGCACCAAGTAATCCAATAACGGTCTTCGATCCAAACCACACGAGGATCATATTTATAAGCAGATTCGATCATTTCTGTATTTCCAGCCTGCATTACAATTGGTTCGTGGTTAATGTCCCAATTGATACCATCTTTACTGAAACCAGCAAAAATATTCATCTGAACTGCTTTATTATCACATCTGAAAACCCCAGCATATCCATCTCCAAAAGGTACAACTGCACTATTGAATATACTGTTTGATGAAGGAATCGAATATCTGTCGATAATTGGATTCTCAGAATATCTCCACATTACATCTTTACTGTTTTCGGGTCTGTCTTGCCAAGGAATAGTACTCATTTTTTGTTTTTTTATTTATTAGTTTTTTGTTTTTTGTTTTTTATTCTTGTGTCTATGACTGTGCTTTGAGCCGTCACACACAGTTTTGTCATTTCGACGAAGGAGAAATCTTCGCAAGAAGCTCCATCTCGTAAGTTGCCAATCTTTGTAGAGCTGCTCGTGGAGATTTCTCCTTCGTCGAAATGACAAACTTTGGAGAAATTCTCTACTCTAAAATCTTGCTTCTTTAATCTTGCCTCTACAAAATATCTATTCTTCAATCTTCCTAACTCGATCCAACCAAGTAAACTTCAGCACTGTAGTCGTCACTAAGAAAACTGCTAATGCTACTAAAGCTTTTGGATAATCTCTAATAATGAAATAAATCGGAAGCAGAATCATGCTTGACTGCCAGATAATACCAATTACACAATTCATCATATCAAAATAGAAATCATTATTTTTTTGGAAAGACTGATCTTCTGCTTTTAATTGTTTGTAAACTGGAGTCCAGAATCCCCAAGGTCTTACGTTTGAATAGAAAGATTTTAAAACTTCCATATCAGTTGGTTTACTTAAGTAAGTTCCTAAAAGACAACCTAAAATTGACATTCCGAAAATTAATGGGAATAAATAAATCGATGGTACTTGCGAAAGATCATGCAAGAATGTTCCAGCTGCTAAATTTCCTTTGTTTTGATCTAAAATGAATTGAAGAGAAGCTGCGATTAATCCGCCGACCATTCCCCAGAAATAACCCCATCCGTTGAAACGCCACCAAATCCATTTTAAGAAGTTGGCTGCAACGTATCCTCCGTATAAAGCACTTGTTATCCAAAGTGTTAATGAGTTGATTGAATCTGCAAAGAATCCCATGAAAACTCCAAGACCAACAACCAAGAAAGAAGAAATCTGACTTACTTTAATATAGTGTTTGTTTGAAGCAACAGGTTTGAAATACTTTTTGTAAATATCATTTACAATATACGCTGGACCTGCATTTACGAAGGCTGAGAATCCAGACATGAAAGCGGCTAATAATCCTGCTAAAAGAATTCCTTTAATTCCAACTGGGATATAAAGATTTACAACTTTTGGCATCAATAATTCTAAATCTGCTCCTGTTAGATTAACGTTTGCGTTTAATTCTGGAGCTAAATTTACCAATGCAATAACCACAATTCCTGTGATTAATAAATATCTTGGAATAAATAAAATCAAGTTGGTAAAACCACTCATGTAAGCCGCTTCTTTTACAGATTTTGTAGAAAGAACACGCTGTAAATCATAACTTGGAGTTGGTCCTGCAACACTCGCGAAAAATCCTTTGAATAAAGTCATTCCAATGAAAGCGCCGAACATTTTGTAACCTTCAGTATCAATTAATCTGTTGAAAGTTTCGAATTTATCGCTCCATTGCGTTTCAAATTCCCATCCGAAGAAAACATTTTTCCATTCTGGCGTAATAACCGAATTGATTTGAATATCTGTATAATTGATGAATGCATAACCCGCGATTAAAACTCCGGCAACAATCATAATAATATATTGCACTACTTCTGTCGCAACTACAGAAAACATTCCGCCTTTAACCGTATAAATTGTAGTTAAGAAAATGATTAACAATGCATAAGCTTGTTCTGAAGTCAAGAAAACAGAACCATTCATGTGAACTGTTAAATCCCAAGGAAGAATGATGGTTACAAATTTTCCGATTCCAACAAAGAAATAAGCGATGAAACCAATTGTAGAAATAATAGCAAAAATAGCTACAATAATATGCGATGCTTTTCCAGCTTTGTCGCTTCCAAAACGAGTTAAAATCCATTCAGATCCCGTCATTACTTTTGATCTTCTAATCCAGACTGCGAGAAACATCATGACAAAAATCTGATTCCAGATTGGCCAAAGCCACATAAACATGAAACTTTTTACGCCATATAAAAATAAAACTCCAATCATCCAGGAAGTTCCTGAAACATCAAACATTCCTGAGCCATTGCTCAATCCTAAGAAATACCATTTGATTGATTTCCCTCCAAGGAAATAATCATCAAGTCCTTTTGATGCTTTTCTTGAAATCCAGATTCCGATACCGACCGAGAGTACGATATAGATTAAAATGATTGATACGTCAATAATGTTCATTAAATTATTTATTTTGAATTAGTTAGTTTAGACCCCAATTTTGGTTTGGCTGTGCTCCCATTACAAAATGAAGTACACCGCCTTTTAGCATTTCTTGGTGAGAAATGGCTGTTTTATTAAATGTTTTTCCGTTTAAAGTAGCTGATTGGATATAGAAATTTTTGTCTGAAACATTTTCTGCCTCAATTACAAAAGTTTTTCCGTTTGGAAGATTTAAAGTCGATTTCTCAAAAATTGGACTTCCAATTTCGTATTCTCCCGAAGCTGGATTCATAGGATATAATCCCATTGAGCTAAATACATACCAAGCCGACATTTGACCGCAATCTTCGTTTCCGCTCAAACCATTTGCTGTGGTATTATATTGTGTGTCCAAAATATGACGAACCCAATATTGCGTTCTCCAAGGCTGACCTGCATGGTTGAACATATAAGCAATGTGGTGGCTTGGCTCGTTTCCGTGTGCATATTGTCCGATCAAACCAGAAATATCTGCTGAAACATTGTTTCCTGTAATTTCAGAACTCTCTGTGAATAACTGTTCTAAACGTTTTGTGAAAGTGGCATTTCCGCCATGAAGTTTAATAAAATTGTCAACGTTATGAGGCACAAACCAGCTGTGTTGCCAAGCATTTCCTTCAGTATAATCTGTATGTTCTCTGTGATTAGAGTGTTTTGGGTCGAAAGGCTCATTCCAAGATTTTCCATCTTCAGATTTTCCTCTCATGAAACCAGATTTGGCATCAAATAAATATTCGTAAGCTTTTGAACGTTTTGAGAAAAACTCATAATCAGCTGTTTTTCCTAAAGCTTTTGCCATTTGAGCAACGCACCAATCATCATAAGCATATTCTAAAGTAATCGTAACTGATTCGTCTAATAAGTTGTATGGAATATATCCGTATTTTTTGTAGAAATTCAATCCGCGTTCGTCCTGCATCATTGTTGCTTTCATTGCCTCAAAAGCCTTTTCAGCATCAAAACCTTTAATGCCTTTTAAATAAGCATCAACAATAACCGGAATCGAATGATATCCTGTCATTGTGTTGGTTTCATTTGCATATAAAGTCCAAACCGGAAGTATCTTTTTGGTTTCGTAGTACGCTAACATCGAATTCACCATATCTGAAACCCTATTCGGATCTAAAATAGTTAGCAGCGGATTTTCAGCTCTAAACGTATCCCAAAGAGATAAGGTGGAATACGCTGTGTAATTTTTTGAAGTTACAATTTTATCATCCTCCGTTCTAAATTGTCCGTTTTTATCACTGTACGTTACTGGAGCAACTTGAGCATGATATAAAGCCGTATAGAAAATCGTTTTTAAAGAATCAACTGGAGTTTCAACTGTAATTTTGCTTAATGCTTTGTTCCAAACTGCAGAAGCGTCTGTTTTTACTTTCTCAAATTCTTTGTTCTCTTCTAGATTATCTTTCGCATTAGCGATACTTACAGAAGAAAGCGCCACTTTTACGTCTAATTCTTTAGAGTTTTTAGGATCGAAAAATAATTGAAGAGCAGTATTTTCGCCTTCAGCGCTTTTCGCAGAAACTACTTTTTTATCTACCGTAATAATAGATTCAATAATTGGCTTAGAAAATTTTGCTACAAAAAATACTTTCTGATTTTTTGCCCAACCTGTACTATAACGGTAACCGCTAATAGTATTTGCATCTTCAACTGTAATAGCTGTTTTTGTTGCTTTGTCCCAATTAATAGCAAAACCTAAATCGACAACAACAGATTGTGTGTCGTTATTGTTATAGGTATACTTATGGTATGCGGTTCTTTGTGTAGAAGTTAATTCTACATTGATCTTAGGATCCTCAAGAAAAACTTGGTAATAACCCGGTGTTGCTTTTTCGTTAACATGATTATATTTTGATTTATACGGAAGGAAATCGCGTGAAGCGGCTTTGGCGGTTAAGTCTAACTTTTTGTTTGTCGGCATAAATAAAATATCTGCCAAATCACCGATTCCTGTTCCGCTTAAGTGTAAATGACTAAAACCCGAAACTATTGAGTCAGAATAATGATAGCCCGAACACCAGTCCCAGCTTGAAACTCCATTATCTGGACTCACTTGCAGCATCCCAAACGGAACTGTTGCGCCAGGATACGTATGTCCGTGACCGCCAGTACCAATAAAAGGGTCTACATAATTTGTTGCAAAACTTTTGTGATCTTTGTTTTTATCTACATTTATTTTGCAACTTGCAGCAAAAATTACCGTTAAAGAGAGCAGAGTAATTTTCTTCATATCAAAACAATATTAATTTAACTTTAAATTTAGATAAATTCAACTTTTACCAAAATATTTTTAGACGGACGACATTTAAACAGCCCTAAACATCAAAAAATAGTAACAAACGACATTCTTTTCTACGATTATGATTTTCAACTCAAGCAAACCATACAGTTTACCTATACGCTATCATGTTTACTTCTGGCTGACGTATTTTGTGTTCAATACATTCCGATGGGGAAGTTATTTTAACGATTATGTTTATTCATTAAAAACCACTTTATTAGGATTCCCTATTCACATGGCATTATGTTATCTGAATATTTTGGTTCTGATGCCTCATTTGGTTTACAAAAAAAAATACTTCCTATATATAGTAAGTGTATTGTCGGCGATTTTTGTCATGGTGGTTTTAAAATTCAATTTGACTTATTTATTAATCACACACAACGTTTGGCCCGAAGGTCCAGAAACCATAAATACTTTAACACTCAACTATACTATCGATATGATGATGGGCGAATTGTATGTAATGACTTTTGTGACCGCCATTAAAATCACACTCGATCTTTTACAGGAACAGAGACGTGTAACCGATTTAGAAAAATCTCAGCTGGAGACCGAACTTTTGTTTCTAAAAACTCAGATTTCGCCACATTTTTTCTTCAATACCTTAAATAATATCTATTCGCTTTCTGTAGAAAAATCAAATAAAACTCCAAAAATAGTTTTGAAGCTTTCAGAATTAATGCGTTATATGCTTTATGAAACAAAAGAAAAGAAACAGTCTTTGGAGAATGAAATTCTTTGCATTCAGAATTATCTTGATTTAGAAAGAATCAGAAACGGAGAGCGTTTGGAAGTCGACATGTCTATTTCTGGAGATATTCACGATAAAGAAATTTCTCCTGTTTTACTTTTGACTTTCGTCGAAAATGCATTCAAACATGGCGTGAACAAAAACACGGGAAATGTACTTATAGATATTCGTTTTAAAGTAAAAGGAGACTTTTTATATTTCACCATTTCAAACCCTATGCCCGAATTTACCGTACATAAAGATAATTTTAACAAGGCAAGTGGTATAGGTATTGAAAACGTCAAAAAAAGACTTGAATTAGGATATAATAAAAATGACTATAAGCTTTCATTTAAAAATAAAAAGAATATTTTTGTCGTTAAACTAGTTATAAAAGTCACATAGCCCCAGCTTTTATCAGTTTAGAAAACTATACCTACAAAAAACCAAACATCGGCCTAAAATAGTATTTACAAATGAAAATAAAGTGTTTAATTATCGATGATGAGCCATTGGCAATAAACGTTATTAAAAATTATATTGAACAGATTGAGGATTTAGAATTGGTAAATACTTTTAGCAATTCTATTGAGGGATTGAATTTCTTGAAAAACAATACTATTGATGTAATTTTTCTAGACATCAACATGCCTGTTTTAGATGGTATTAATTTTATTAAAAGTTTAGAAAATCCGCCGTTGCTTATTATTACAAGCGCTTACGATCAGTTTGCAATTGAGACTTACGAACTAGATGTTTTGGATTATCTGGTAAAACCAATTGAGTTTCCGCGTTTGATGAAAGCCGTAAACAAAATCAATAAACGTCTTAATAATGCAGGAGCTAAACTTCCGCAAGAAAACAGCAAAGAAAATCCTTTTATCTTCGTTAAAATCGACAAGAAAAAAATGAAGAAGATTTTCTTGAACGAAATTCTAGTAATCGAAAGTTTAAAGGATTATTTAAAAATAAGCACTACTTCTGGAAAGTTCATCATTCACAGCACTTTATCTGATTTTACAAGTTTATTGCCAGAAAGAGATTTTATTAGAATACACAGATCATACACGATTGCAATTGACAAAATTGACGCCGTGGAAGGAAACAGCATTGAAATTGAAGGACTTCGATACGTTATAGGAAGATCTTATATAGACGAAGTAAAACAGAAAATCCTAAACTCTTCTATCTAAAGGTTTAACCGCAAAGTGCGCTAAGATTTACGCAAAGTTCTCAAAGTTTTTTTGCTCAATATAAAAGAAAAATAAAAAAGTTCGCAAAGCTATTCGTTAAGCTTTGCGAACTTTTTTTATGCTCAATTTCCAGGCAACGTAAAAATAAAATCTTTGCGAACTTTGCGTAAATCTTAGCGCGCGGTTAAAAAAAAACTTTGCGGTAAAAAACCAGAAACATATAAAAATGAAAATGCAGCCAACCACAGCTGCATTTTCTCTCAATTATAGGTAACTAACCAAAATAAACCATGAAATAGTCTATTATCTTTATTGCTGCAAAAAGCTCTTAGAAATGATAACGCTTAAACGCTTCGATAGCCGAATAATCTGCTAATCCTAAGTTGTGATATTTTTCTGCAGTCAATCTATTTCTGTCTTCAACTCGAACCCAAAACTCTCTGCTGTCATCACCTTGAAACATAACGCCGTCTTTTTGAGACTGGTGATAAAAAATTGCATGTCGTTTCTTTAAAACCTGGTCAGGACTCATTGGTACAGCCATGTCAATTTGGTACGATTCCCATTCATGCCAAGCACCTCTGTAAAGCCAAACCCAGCAGTCATTCATAAAGCTTTCTTGTTTTAATCTTTTTAAAGCTTCAAACAAACTGTCTAAACACACTTTATGAGTTCCGTGCGGATCTGCTAAATCTCCTGCGGCATAAATTTGATGCGGTTTTATTCTTTCAATAATATCACACATAATGTCGATATCTGCATCCGAAAGATTATTCTTTTTAACTGTTCCTGTTTCGTAAAACGGAAGATCTAAAAAGTGAACATTAGAATCTGGCAAACCTAAATAGCGTGTTGCTCCAAAAGATTCACTTCTTCTAATTAGTCCTTTTAATTTTCTTACTTCAAGTGAATCAATTTCATTACCAGTTCTGTTCTGAAGAAATTCGATTAATTTATCAGACATTCTAGAATCTGGATTCAATGCTTTTGAAATTTCAGCAAACTTCAACGCTTCTTCATTAGAAACGGCAATATTTCCTGATGTCTGATATGCTACATGCACTTCATGTCCTTGTTCTATCAAACGGTCAAAAGTTCCTCCCATCGAAATCACATCATCATCTGGATGCGGGCTGAAAATGATAATTCTTTTCTTTTCCGGCGTGGAACGCTCCGGTCTGTACGTATCATCAGCATTGGGTTTTCCGCCCGGCCATCCCGTGATGGTTTGCTGCATTTTATTAAACATCTTAATGTTCAAATCATATGCAGTTCCTTCCTCAGTCAAAAGACTTGACATTCCGTTGTCATTATAATCTTTATCTGTCAGTTTTAGGAAGGCTTTTTTAGTCAGTTCGCTTAACCAAGCCACCGCTTTTAATTTTAATTCATCTGTCCAAACACAAGATTTAACCAGCCAAGGCGTTTTAACTCTTGTCAATTCAGACGAAGCTTCTGTATCTAGAACAAATGTTGTGTTGTTGTGCTCTTGTAAATACGTAGCTGGCACTTGCGAAGAAATTTCTCCTTCGATTGTATTTTTTATAATTCCTGCTTTACTAATTCCCCAACCTAGTAAAACAATTCTTTTTGCATTTCTAACGGTTCCAATTCCCATCGTAATGGCTTTTCTCGGAACATTATCTATTCCTAAAAAAGAAGAAGCCGCGTCAACTCTCGTAATATGATCAAGCGTAATGCTTCTTGTTCCTGAATTCACGTGAGAACCAGGTTCATTAAACCCGATATGTCCCGTTCTTCCTATCCCTAAAAGCTGAAAATCTAATCCTCCGTAAGAGATAATTTTCATCTCATAATCAATACAATATTGCTGCAGTTCCTCGGCACTCACCTGCCCGTCTGGAATATTGATATTTTCTGGATGAATATTAACATGATTAAATAAATGCTCATGCATAAAATGATAGTAACTCTGAATATCATTTTTATCCATCGGATAATATTCGTCCAAATTGAAAGTAACGACATTAGCAAAACTAAGCCCTTCCTCTTTGTGCATTCTTACTAATTCTTCGTAAACTTTGATAGGCGAAGAACCTGTAGCTAAACCTAAAACGCAAGGTTCGTTCAGTTCATTTTTTCTCTGAATTAAATTGGCAATTTCACGAGCGACCAATAAAGAAGCTTCTTGCGACGATTCGAAAATAACATTGTGAATTTTCTCAAAACGAGTCTCTTCAAATTTCCCTGCTTCTCTAAAACCTATATCTTCTTTAATCATGCCACTCTTGCTGTTTTAATTAACGCAAGATAAAAGTAGAATTAAATTATCCGCTCGTATTAAAAATTCGACTAATAACGGCTGCCGCTCGTCAGAAAACAAAATAGGAAACTTTAAGTAATTTCAAATTTTCAAAAAGGATATTTATTCCACAACACCAATTTCAGCAATCGAAACTGTTTGTGCTTTTCCAACAGCAGCTGTAGCGACAAATTTCAAAAATCTTGCTTTTACTGCAGTAAAACTTTTAACTTGTTCAATTGGGTTATGTTTAATATTCGAAAATTCTCCTTCTGATTGTTTGTCCCAGTAAAAACTGTCTACACTTGTATACAATTCATAATTTGAAATCAAATTTAAATTGTTACCAACCTGCTGTGGCGTATAGGTAAAACCTTTAATACTGATCAATTCTCCCATATCTACAATGGCAGTTTGAGGCAACTTGTTTTCATCATTTCCAAAACTCCAATCTGTATCTGCATTTCCGTCAATTATTCGCTCTACAGATTTACTGTCACCACTAGAAACCGAAATTACTTTCCATTTCTCTTTAGAAACTCCATATTTTGCCGACTTTATGCCACTGTTGATTTTCTCCTTAGTATTTCGTGAAATAGCTTTAATTTCTACTTCTTTATTATATACGAATGGAGCTTTATATAAAGTGCTTTTTTCATTAGGCGCTTTTCCATCCAAAGTATAATAAATTGCGTTCCCTTCTTCTGATTTAATTGTCACCAAACCATTTTTATCTCTAAAAATTTGCGGTTCTTTTACAAAAGTCGGCGCGTTATAAGCTTCGATTGTATTGATTACAAATCCAGCTTTTGCATCTAAAACGTTAACTCTAAGTGCAGAAGCTGTAACGCGATCTAAACGCAAAATTCTTTTGTAACCAATTGTAGTTTCATTAGCAATGGTTTTCCATTGTCCGTCCACTTTTACTTCAATAGAAAATGTTTTTACACGCTGCCCAAGTTTAATATATTCTTGAAGTAAAATTCTATTGATTACTGTTGGCTTTTTAAACGTAAATTCAACTGTAGCTTGTTTTACTTTATCGTCTGTTGCCCAATAGGTATTTTTGTTTCCGTCGATTACATTTTGCGGACCAAAATTCAAATCGTTTGCACGAATGTTTGAAGCTTGAACCTGAGTTTCTGCTAATAGTTCTTTTTTGAAATCGGCTTTAATAGTGGCAACCAACTCTTTCAATCTTGCTTCGTCATTTTCATGAACCAAACCTCGCGTATCAACTGGAAGATTTAATAATAAAGTCGCATTTCGTCCAATCGATTCGTAATAAATATCCACCATTTCGTCAAGCGAACGCACTTTATCGTCTTCTACTGAATGATAAAACCATCCTGGTCTTATTGAAACGTCGGCTTCACCAGGAACCCATTTTTCTCCATCTTCATGCCCAGACATAAATTCGGTATAATGCACTTTTCCTGCCAATTCATCTTTCTGGCGTAGTAAAGACCAATTGGTTTTTCCCGCACGCCCTTCTTCATTTCCTATCCATCTTGCTTCAGATGGTCCAACTCCCCAAACTAAGGTTTTTGGTGCGATATCATAAATTAATTTATAGGTTTCATCCCAATTATAATAGGTCAGCGAATTGATTTTTCTAGTTTCATTTGCGCCTCCATAATAACCGTCTCCGCCGTTTGCACCGTCAAACCACATTTCAAAAACATCTCCGTAATTGGTCAATAATTCTTTTAACTGATTTCTGAAATAAGTAATATATTCAGGTTTGCCGTATTGCGGATGATTTCTGTCCCAAGGAGAAAGATATAATCCCAATTTTAAATCGTATTCTTTACAGGCAGCAGCCAATTCTTTTACCAAATCTCCTTTTCCGTTTTCCCAAGGTGAATTCTTTACGGAACGTTCTGTATAAGCTGAAGGCCATAAACAGAAACCGTCATGATGTTTGGCCACCAAAATAATTCCCTTCATTCCCGCCTCTTTTACCACGCGCGCCCATTGTCGAACATCTAATTGCGATGGATTAAAAAGTTCTGGCGATTCATCACCATAACCCCATTCTTTATTGGTAAATGTATTTAATGAAAAATGTACAAATGCATAAAATTCCATTTCCTGCCAATCGATTTGCTTTTGTGTCGGAACTGGTCCAAAAGGCTTTGGCGCATTAGCAAATTCTTGTGCCGAACTGCTAAAAATTATACACAAAAGACATAAGGAAAGGAATGTTTTTTTCATTGCTGATCTGCTTTAAAATAGTCTATAAAGCATAAATGTACTATAAATTGAAATCTCTCGAATAGAATTTCGACCAACAACATTTTTTACAGCATTTTGGTATGAAATGGTTTTATTTAAATTATTCGTTTGAGTATACTATTTTAAAACAACTGTTTTTTGAAGTTGTCTAAAAAATAAAGCCCTAATCTGTAGATTTGGGCTTTATTAGTATATTTTGATTGTAGTCTTACAACTTGAATATTTTATTTACAGAGAAAATGTATTGCTTTAACTATCAAAAGCAATATCAGCTTAGTTGCCAACAACTGCTTTTAAAGCTATATACTTTCCAATATCTTTAAAGTTATGTTCTTTTTCTCTCATAGCTTTAATGAAAGTTGGCGTTGCACCAACCGCTTTTGCACCCACGATATCATTTAAATCTAGATCTGAAAAACCCAGATCCTTATATTCCTTAATTAAATCTGCCGTGATATTTTGCGATTTTAAAGCCGTAAGATTTTCAGACGAAATGTTTTTATAGCCTACTTTTTCGAATTGACCAACATATTCTGGAGTTACATTTAAAGTTTTTAAAGCAATTAAGTCGTCGTTTGAAAGATCATTATAACCTATTTTCTTAAAAGAATCAATATAAGCTTTGTCTATATTTAAAGTTTTGAAAGCAACAATATTGTCCTCATCTCCTTCTCCATTTTCATTCTTTTTTGTTTTTGCCGAAGAACGGTAATCATTAATATACTTTCCGTCAATATTTTGAGATTTTAAAGTGATCAGATTTTCTGGTGAAACATTCTTATAACCTGATTTAATAATATCTTCAATAAAAGCTTTATCAATGTTTAAGGATTTAAAAGGAATCAGCGTTTCAATATCTATATTTCCAATTCCGGCATCTTTAATAGAATCAATGTAATCTTCACTTACGTTTAAAGCCGCCAACGGAATTACTTGTTCTTTGTCTACATTTTTATACCCTTTTTTATGCAGCATTTTTACATACGACGTTTTTATATTTACAGCAAAGAAAACCATAAGATCTGTATCATCTGCCAATGTAATTCCTTGTGCAGCCATTTCTTTGGCGAAATTTTTATTGCCAACAAACTTATACGTTCCCTTTCCGGTATTTCCTTCAAATTTTCCGGTAAAGTTCATTGTTCCCGCTTCACGAGTTAGAGAAAATGTTCCTTGTTTATCTTTTGATAATCCGCTAAACTCACTAATATCATAAGTATGAGTAGAATGGCTATTCTCGTCGTTTTTAAATTCCATTTCTACCGTATTGCCTTTGATTGTGGCAAACCAGTTTCCTTCGGTTTCATCCCCCTTTTGAGTGTTTGGACTCGCTTTAGTTTCTTCATTTTTAAGATTCGAAGTTAACGTCTGACTTTGCGCTGCCGGTTGATTAAAAAGGCAGGCAAATAATACCAATAATGGTAACAGGAAAAAATATTTCCATGTTGTGTTTACGTTTGATTTTTTTGAATTCATCATAATGATTCGTTTTTTGAGTAATGATTGATTATAGTTAGTTGTAAGACTCAAAGGAAATTGTGGCGCCGCAACTTTAAGCAGGCTAAATTGATAACTTTCTTTTTCTACGCTACCTTGTTGTAGCATTTCGTTATCAGTCAAAAATTCAAGATTACTTTCTAATGCTTTTCGCCATTGCCAAGCAAAAGGATTAAACCACTGAAAAACAAGTACGATTTCTGCAAGCAAAAGATCAATAGTATGTTTTTGCTCAATGTGAATTTTTTCATGCAGCAAAATCTGATTGTACGTTTCCCATTCGTATTTTTCAGGATTTATAAAAATATTATTAGCAAAAGAACAAGGTGCTTTATCGCCTGTTATTTCGACAATTCTAAATTTTCCATCCCGAATAATCTCTGATGTATACGCTCTGTAAAATAATATAACAGCTTGCATCAAAAAATTAAGCGCAAAAACAATGACACCAAACCAATACAAATACACTATCCACTGCATGACCAAAGCCATATTAAATTGTTGCTTTGTTTCATTTACTACAACTTCATTTACAGGAAGTGTTTTCAGCTCAGCAGTTGGTTCTTTTGCAACTGTTTTTTTTATGGAAGGAATAGCTGCAGTTACTTTCTGTTTTTGAAGGGAGAATTGCTGCGGAATCGGAAACAAAGGCAAAGTAAAAGCTACTAGCATGCATGCCAGCAAAACAAATCTATTCAAATTATAAAATGTTTCTTTCTGCAAAAGCAGTTTATAAAACATAAGGCAAGCAAAAAGAATAAGCGCTGTGTATAGAATATAAGGTATCATTTAGAATCTTTTTTTATCATGTTTACGATTTCGTCCAATTCTTTTTCGGTTAATTTTTGCTCTTTAGCAAAAAAGGCAAGCATTCGTGGATACGAATTATCAAAATACTGACTCACAACATCTTTCAGCGCAAATTGTTGATATTCTTCTCTTTGAATTACAGGAAAAAAACAATGCATATTCCCTATTGTTTCCCGATTTAGAAACCCTTTTTCTTCTAATATTTTGACAATCGTCGCAACACTATTATAATGTGGTTTGGGATCTGGCAACAATGGAATAATATCCCTGATGAAGGCTTTATTTAAATCCCAAAAAACCTGCATAATCTGTTCTTCTCGTTTGGCTAATTTTATCATAGTAGAAATTCTTTTGACAAATATAGCTACTAATTAATTAGTATCAAAACTAATTGATTAATATTTATACTAATTAATTAGTCAAACCAGTAATTACGGAATATTCAGGCAATTAATTTCCACATTTAACAACTTAAATAACAATTAATTATAATCCAAAAGTAAAGTTTAGATACAAAAATGAAGATATTTTTGTTCTATTAAATTAATGCCATCGGAAGTTCATAGAAAAATTTCAGGAGAAAGAAGGAAAGAAGAAAGTTCCTTTTTTTGTCAATTCCTGACTAGAAGATTGCATATTTTATTTTAGTCCTCCAAGCTAATCTTCTTAGTCCTAATTTTTGAAATCGAAATCAAAATCGCAGACAAAACCACAAAAGCAATTAGAACAAAAACTCCATTTACGAGTGCCGTTTGCAATCCGAGTTTTGTAACATCAATAAAAGGATAAGGATAAAAGCTAGAAATAAAACCGTGAAATATGGTATAAATCATGTAGATAATCGGGTAAACTAGCCAAAACCAAATGGTTTTAAAAGAGATCTTTTCTGGACTTACAAAAAACAGCCAGAAAACCAAAAATAAAATGGGAACGACACTATGGAAAATTTCGCTTACAATAAGATGATGTCCTTCTAAATGGAGAGTTGGGCGAAGAAGTAAGTTAAAAACAATTCCAACAATCAATATATAAACTGTAATGGCCGTAATAGTAGTACACTTTCTAAAGAAAGCATTTGCCCTGCTTTTGCCACCAAATAATAAAAAAGCACTGCAAAGAAAAACGATACTATTTGTTGTAATAGTAAAGAAACTGAAAAAACGAACTGCTGCGCTAAAAAAAGTAAATTCAGGATTTTTAAACAGCAAATAAAACTGTACAGGCAAGGCATATAATTCTAAGGCAAAAATAATACCCAGCAAAATTTCCCCTTTAATTGTTGTGGTATTTTCTTTTTCCATACTTCACTTAAAGTCAGATCACTAAAGTAACGATTTTATTCTAAATATTATAGAACTCTTTTCTGTTTTTCGCTTTCTAAAATAGTTTTTTCAAGTCTTGAGAGTTGTGTTTTTTCCTGTTTTGCACTCATGATCCAATGAATCATAACTTTCTTGTATGAAGGAGCTTGCTTCTCAAAAAACTCCCAAGCGATTTTGTTGTTTTTAAACTCTTTTTCATACGATTCAAAAAGCGGAACAGGTTCTTTTTCGTGCGAATAAATCTTAGACTTATTTTCGGTTCTAAAACTAAAAGCTTTCAAACCAGCATCAGTCATTAACCCCTCTTTTGTCAAATCTTCTATCTTTTGGATATTAATCGCACTCCAAATACTAGAAGGTTTTCTTGGAGTAAAACGAATCGTATAACTTTCCGTATCAATAGATTTTCGAACGCCATCAATCCAGCCAAAACAAAGCGCCTGATCAACCGATTCTGACCAACTCATAGAAGGCTTTTTGCTTGTAACTTTATAAAAACCAACTAAAAGTTCTTTTTCTTTCTGATGATTTTTCTCGAGCCATTTTCTAAAATCGTTCTGATCTGCAAAAAAAGTAGGTGTCATTTGTTTTTTTTATAAATGTATAAAGAATCTCGCAAAGTCGCAGAGACGCAAAGTTTATTGAAAAAATTAAACCATATAAGTTATATAAGTTTTAATTAAGAAGATAACTTATACTAAAAGATTATTTTATATTTGATAATAGTCAACTATACTTTTTTATGAAAAATATAATTTTTTACATTTTCATTATCCTCACTTTTTGTAATTGTGAGAACAAAAAGGAAAACTACAATTTAAGTACTGGGAAAATTAAAGACATTAATGAAGTGGTTGAAGCTGTTATCATTCAGGATAGCTTAAATGTTTTTTCAAAAAATGAAGATTCAATTATGTTTTGCAGTGAACTTATAAAACTGAATATTTATATTCCACCAAAGAAAACAAATGATGATTTTGTACTTCTGCCAAAACAAGATGGCATATACATTACTAATTTAGTCCCTACTAAAATAAAAGGAGTTACTTTTTTCTCATCCAAAGATTCTTTGTATCTATTGAAACAAAACTCCAATCCTAAAAAACTAAAAATAGAAAAAGCTATAATTGATAAATTAAATGCAACCACAATAGAAAAAATTGAAAAAAGAAGAGAAAACAAGCAAAGATCAAGATTTTATGAGATGACGATACCAGTTTTTTCTTTAGATAGACAAAGTGCTTATGTACAATTAGATTATGAATGCGGTGGATTGTGTGGAAATGGTGATGTTATATATCTGAAAAAAATAAAAGGAAAATGGCAAATAATTGTACAATGGCAAAGCTGGATTAGTTAGATAAAAAATAAACCATATAAGTTATATAGTAAAATAAGTTTAAACTTAAATTATCTTATATAACTTATATGGTTCAAAAACTTTGCGCCTCTCCGACTTTGCGAGATTAATTCACTTCAACTTTGATTGTTGAAGCTTGTAAACCAGAAGCCGTCGCTTTCAACTGAATATTTTCACTCTTCCCATTAGATTGAATAATCACAACGCATTTCCCATTAAACAACTTACAGGAATTCGCTTTAAACGACTCCAAATTAGCCTGATATCCATTATCAACTCCAACTAATTTTCCTCCTCCAGTAACTTCAAAATTAATTAAATCCATTGCGTTTGGTACTAAGTTTCCGTCTTTGTCCAGCATTGAAACGGTTACATAAACCAGATCATAAGTATCGTTTTTAATGGAAGTTTTATCAGCTTTCAAATCAATTTTTGAAGCTTTTCCCGCAGTTTTGATTTCTTTTTCTAAAACTACTTTTCCTGCTTTTCTCGAAACTGCTTTTAAAGTTCCAGGTTCAAACTTCACTTTCCATTCAATATGCAGATCATCACTTTGTTTTGATTTTTTGCCAAGCGATTTTCCGTTTAAGAATAATTCTACTTCATCGGCATTATTGTAATACGCCCAAACGTTAATTTCCTGATCTTTTATCCAATTCCAATGCGGTAAAATATGCAGAACTGTTTTCTTCGACCATTCGCTTTGGTACATATAATACACATCTTTCGGAAGTCCCGCTAAGTCAACGATTCCAAAATATGAACTTCTCGCAGGATACGGATACGGATCAGGTTCGCCGATATAATCAAACCCTGTCCAGATAAAAGTTCCCGCCATGAAATCCTGACTTTTAATCGTTTTCCAGTTTTCCTCGTGCGTTGCGCCCCAATACGATTTTACTTGATCGTAAGCCGAAACCGTCCAATCTGCATTTCCGTCAAACGGAGCACCGTGTTTGATTGGCCACGCTTTAATAGCATCCGATTGATCGTAATGTCCACGAGTTTCTAAAGCCGAAACACTCTCTGATGCCAAAATTTTCTGCCCTTTAAATTTAGTTGGAAAATCTTTGTAATCTTCATGTTTGTAATTGAAACCCAAAAGATCCAAAGCTCCCGACTGGTAAATAAAGTTCTTCTCGATTAGATTTTCGGTCAAAGCGGAAGTTACAGGACGTGTTGTATCTAGTGATTTTACAATTTTAGCTAATTCTCTTGTAATCGCAATTCCTGTCGAATCAAACTGTTCTCTAATTTCGTTCCCGATACTCCACATCATAACCGATGGATGATTACGATCTCTTTTGATAAAATCTTCTAAATCTTGTTTGTGCCAAGCATCCCAATCTTTGTGGTAATCGTTGGTTACTTTTTTCTTTTTCCAAACGTCAAAAGCTTCGTCCTGAACAATGAATCCCATTTCGTCGCACAATTGCATCATTTCTAAAGAATGCGGATTATGAGACATTCTGATCGCGTTAGCTCCCATCTCTTTCATTAAGGTCAGTTTTCTTCTAACCGCATGAATATTTTCTACCGCACCCAAAGCGCCATTATCGTGATGTAGACAAACGCCGTAAATTTTAGTTGGAACACCGTTTAAAGAAAATCCTTTCTCTGAATCGAAATTGAAAAATCTAAATCCAAGCGGTGTTTCATAAGTATCAATTAAAGTTGAGCCATCATAAACTTTAGTGCTTATTTTATATAAATATGGATTTTCTGTATCCCAAAGAATTGGGTTTTCCATATTGATATTCTGTCTAACTTGTAATATTGAATTTGCAGGAATATTTCCATCAGAAATTCCTTTTGCTACTTCAATATTGTTTTTATCTAAAACTGTCGAGACTAACTTAAAAAGTTTGTTCTTAGTCAAATCATTCTTAACGTCAATATCAATATCAACAACAGCTTTTTCTTTAGAAATAATTCTTGTAGTTACATAAGTTCCCCATTTTGCTACATGAATTTTATTAGTTGCAACCAAACGTACATTTCTATAAATCCCAGAACCCGTGTACCATCTTGAATTGGGTTGTGCATCGTTATCGACTTTTACAGCAATTGTATTAGCCTGTCCATAATTTACATAAGGAGACAAATCATAACCAAAAGAGATATAACCATTTGGACGAATTCCTAATGATTTCCCATTTATGAAAACTTCACTGTTTTTAAAAACACCATCAAACTCAATTGAAACTGTTTTGTTTTTCCAATTTGCAGGAACTGTAAATACTTTACGATACCAACCTTTTCCAGCAGGTAAAAATCCTTGTGCTTGCTTGGTTTTAGCATCTTTATCAAAAGCACCTTCAATACTCCAATCATGCGGCAATTGAAGTGCTCTCCAATCTGATATATTGAAATTAGAATTTATCGCTTCTGGATGATCTCCTAATTTGAAGTTCCAGTTTTTGTTGAAATCTTCCACAATTCTGGCTTGTTTTTGTGCAAAAACTGATACTGAAAACAATAAGGCAATTGTAATTTTTTTTAAAATCATATTCTTTAGTTTTCTCTCGCAAAGGCCCAGAGACGCAAAGTTTTTTTCCTTAACCATATAAGTTATGTAAGTTCAATTAAGACAAAACTTAAATTGTCTTATATTACTTATATGGTTTAATTTTCTTTGCGCTTTTGCGACTTTGCGAGATTAATTTTTTATTTACTGAAATTCGAAATTGTCCAACATTAACCCCTTCAAATCATCACCTTCCAACGTAATTTTATACGTCCCTGCATTGATATAACCACCTGATGTTGTGTTTAAAATCTTCCATTTTTCTGGCGAAGGGAAAAACTCAATTGTGTCGTTTCGCATTAAAATTCCATACGCATCTTCCATTTTGAATTTGACTTTTAATGGCGTTTCATTTCTATTCATAAAACGGAAACGCATTAAATAAATTCCGGCAACTCCTGGTTTTACTTCAAACTCAATACTATTGTTTGTCTTTTTTGTGAACTCAATATAATCGGCTTTTTTGAAATTTCCTTTTTCGATTCCTGTTCCTGTTGTTTTTGTTTTTTCGGCTTCTATGACTACAACTGGCCTTGAATCGTCTTTTTCGCCCATATCGTACGTTGGAACGACTGCAATCGAAGATATTGTTTCAGAATTATCAAAAAGAACTTTCTCGCCTTTCTTTACTTTTTTAGTGAAAACATCAAATAAAATTCCACTGCTGTTTTTCGCTTTTTCTTCTATTTTTTTATAATCTGAAAGCCAGCTTAACGCTTTGATTTTACTATCAACTAAAACATAAATTGTCGATTCTTCTTTAGCTATAAATGATCCTTTGTTTTTTGGATTAACTGAAAACTGTAAATAATCTGCTCCAAAAACCTCAGAAGGCAATTCGGTAAAAATAACATCAGAATCTGAATATTGTTTTGAATTAATATCCAGCCATGAAGCTACTTTGTTAGTTTTATCATAAGAATCTAAAACCAAATTCTGAATATTTTTCGAAGATTCGGCTGCTGGTCTTGCATGAATATCTTTTGTTGCAATCGCAATCGCAGAAATAATCGCTTGTGAAGCTTTTACATTTGGAAATGAAATCACAATTTTTCCGTTTGTACTTTTTACTTTAAATGTTTTCTTCAAAGCGTTATCATGTCCAGCTTCTGCCCAAATATCGAAATCTTTTAAAACAACATTATCATTAATTGCTACGTCAAACAAACGCCAGCCTTTGCAATCCAATCCGCCACCTGTTCCGTACCACGGTTCCGCAAAATATAATTCAACCAAATATTCTCCGTCTGGTGCAGGAAATTCGTAGCGCAATTTATCAACTCCGTATCTAAAACTTTGAAATAATTCAGGGTCTTTTGTCCCGTTTATTGGATCGAAAGTTGTTCTTTGACTGGCAAAAAAGTCTGGAAGTTTTTCAAAATTATCTGTCCATGATAACGAACCCCAAGTATTTTGACCGTTTTTGTGTGTATCCGTTAACCAAGTATTTCCAGCAGAATCTGTCAATTCAGAACCACCACAATTTACTCTATAAATGTAATTATAACCGCTTTTGGCTTTTGTAATATCTGCTTTATTAGTGGTTAAAGCATCAAAACTTGGTGCTTTTGGAAAATTATTTAAAACGATATAATCTTTAGCAACCGCTTTCCCATTTACATAACCAACGGCATATAAAACATTGTATTGAATATTGACATTATTAAACTGAAAATGCTGTCCGATTCCCGGATTTTTTAGTTTTCCAAGTGAAGCTTTATTGACATCATTAAACAATTCTGCTTCATCACAATTCGAATAAATATCGATTCCGTTTTTGATTCCCGGTTTTTCCCAACGGCTTGGCCAAGTATGCGAAACAATATACACCATCGGATTGGTTTTGTTGGAAACATAATTCGCACGATACATATAAAACGCATCCAGAGGTTCGCCCCAAATCGTAAAAAGTCCTTTGTAATTTACTGGCCCGACTTTGTCAATGTCTCTAAAACCTTCTCCGTTCTGCACTCGTCCCGGATTTTCATGCGAAGCAAAAAGCCAGTTGAATTGTCCCGCAATTTTATCTTTTACCGATTCGGCTTCTCTAACTTTAATTTCCATTAATTGAGAAAAACGGTTTTCGCTCAAAGTTCCTTTTTGGTCAAACTCACCTTCTGTATGTAAATCGGCTGAACGCCAAGCGCCATATTCTCCATTTAAAAGCTGAGTTGTCATTTCTAGATGGTATTTTAAAGGATCTCCGCCATAAGTTCCTGACCAGTTTTGAACAACATTCCAATCTGTTCCTTCTCCACCATTACAAGTTGTTACAATCCTTTGTGAAGCTGATAACGGATCCATTTCTCGAATAATCTGAGTGCATTCTTCAGCAAATTCTTTCGGGATCGTGCTTTCATTCTGCAATCCCCACATAACCACCGACGGACTGTTTCTGCGTTCCTTAATCCATTCTCTCAAAAGGGTTTTAAAGTTTTCTTTAAATTCAGGCGTATCGTACCAAATATGTGCTGAAAACTGACTCCAAAATAAGATTCCGTTTTCGTCTAATTCTTTTTGATACAATAAATTATGAGGCTGATGCGCTTCTCTAAAAGCGTTAAATCCGCCTGCTTTTATCTGTTCGATTCTGGAATGAATCATTTCGTCCAAAAACGAATGGCTTTTTCCAATTAAATGTTCGTACTCGCAAACTCCGTTTATAAAAACAGGTTCGTCATTAATGAAAAAACGATTGTCTTTTCCGTCACGACTTACCGGCCAGCTCACCCACCGAATTCCGTAAGGCGTTGCTAACTGATCGATTACTTTTCCGTTTTCGTAAACTGAAGTCACCAATTTGTACAAATACGGATTGGATGGCGACCATAATTTCGGATTCTGAATCTCAGGAAGTGTCTGAGCTATTTCTTTTGTTTCTCCCGAATTGATTTTGTTGTAGCTTTTTGTAATAACAACTTTCTTTCCCGAAGCATCCAAAAGAATATTTTCGATAGTTAAATTTCGCTGTAAAGTACTGTAATTCTTGATTTCGGTTGTAGTATGAAGAATCGCTTTTTGTTTTGAAACCGATTTGTCATTCCAAATATGAACACCAAAAGGCTGAATTCTAACATCGTTTGTAATTACCAATGAAACTGGCCTAAAAATTCCCATTGGCTGAGAACCTTCTGAAAATCCCCATTCTCCAGAACAGCCACCGCAAACCCAAGGTAAATCTGCAATAAAAGAGGGATGCGCTGCTTTTACTAAAATAACATTTTCTTTATCGAAAGAAACTGCTTTGGAAATATCTAAAGTGAAAGTAGTTCTTCCACCTTTGTGCTCTCCTACTTTTTTACCATTTACCCAAACAGTTGCATACGAACTTACGCCTTCAAAATAGAGAAAATGTTGTTTTGAACTGTCTTTCTTATCGAGTTTTAGTATTTTTTTGTACCAGGCGGTACCATGTAAATTTCCATGTTTTGTTCTTCTGAAACCATAATACTGATCCCAATTGTGAGGCACACTAACCTTTTGCCAATTGGAATCAGTTTTTGGATTTTCTACAAAATCTTCTTCTTTCAGCGGAAGATTATCCAGTATTACGGTTTCCCAAGACGAATTCAGCGAAATTTCTTTACGAAACTTCCCTGAATCTTTGCTCTGACTCCAAACAAAGCAAAGGCTTGAAAAAAAACAAAAAATAAAAAAAACTATTCTATTCATATTTTCTATTTCCTGCAAGGTTTTCAAAACCTTGTAGGTTTACTTTTTAACGTTCATTTAGAATACCTACAAGGTTTTGAAAACCTTGCAGGAAACGCAAACTAATAAAACAACCAGTCAATAGCTGCTTTTTCTCCTGCATCGATATATCCAACATCGCGTGGTGATATGGTTTGATCTGCATCGATAAAACCTAAAATCAATACTTTTCCTTTTCCTAAATCTAATTTATTCTCGCCCGGCTGGAAAGTATAGGTGTGAATGTTTACACGTGGTAACTCTTTTAAATTCATTGCACTTGCCAGAATCACTTCGGCTTGACCGTGCGCATTTCCTGCGGCGTCAGTTTCTAAACTTGGTGGCAATAAGAATCTCTTCTGATCTGAATTGAAATACCCGACAACTAATTTAACCGCTTTTGTATTTCTAAACTTCAAATGTGTTCCTTTTTCGTTTTGATCGTTTTCTACGAATGAAAATCCTTTAAGGTTTTGAAGTTCAGGAGCAATTTTAGTTAACTCAGAAATATCTGTTCCATAGACTTTTGTTCCTGGTTTTACTAAATACGTTCCTGGTTTTTCGTCGATAAAAGTTACTTCGGCTGTTTTCCAAGGTTTACCTTCTTTGGTTTCGATTTTACCATCTTTAGAAGATTTTAGCTTCTCTAGATTTCTTTTAAAATTAGCCAATTCACGCTCATAATGAGGCAATAATTCTGCCCATGTTTTGTTGTTCCCGTCGTCTCCTCCAATCGGGATTCGGCGTTGAGCAGTCTGCATACTGTTGGCATAATAGTACGTATCTTTTGTTAGTTTTACCAATAACTCATAGTACTCGATACTTTTTTCTAAATGAGGCAAAGCTTTGTCTAAATCTGTAATATCATTTGAATAACTGTATCTTAAAACCAATAAAGCTGCTTTTACTTTTTCTGAGAAGAAATCGGCAAAAGCCTTATACGCATGCATATCATTTTTAAGACGTGCAAATTCTTCTTTGTCTTTGGTTACGCTGGCTTCTGCTTTATCTATTGCTTCAACGGCCAATCTTCCGTGTTCTGTAATTTCAGCAATAATTTGCGTTGGCAATTCGCCCGAATGCGGTTCTTTATTCCATTCTTTTTTAGCATATTCTAAAAGCAATTCTCCTGCTGGTCCGCAAGATTCATGGAATCCCGGATAAACTCTCCATTTTGAAGGATTTACCAACTGACTTTCGAACATTCCTAACAATAAGGTTTGACGGTTTCCTTCTGTGATTCCGAAACGTCTTAAGGTCTTTGGAGCGATTTCTCCTGTTTCTTCGTAAGCTTTTAAAATATTATTTGCTGCTTCTTGAGTCGTTCCGAATTTCGCTGCTAAATCATTATCCCAAAATTTAACTTCTTCGTTACGATCTCTTTTGCTGTCCCAAGCATATCTTGCCCAAGCTTTGTACCAAATCCAATCGCGATCCATTTCTAATAAACGCTCTCCTGATTTCGTTTTATCTGCCGAATACGGCCAATCCCAATACGACGCTTGCGGATATAAATGTAGCGCATTTGCTCCGTGAATGCTGTGCATCGCTTTTACTGTTTTTTGGATAAAATCTGGCGAACCGTATCTAAAAGGTTCTAGATTTGCCAGAATATGAACATTTTCGATATGAATTGATTTAAGAGAACTCAACTGTTTGTGCGTTTCTCCCCAAGGTCCGCCCGGCGTATAAGTCGTTAAAGATTCTCCTGTATATTTACTTTCTGTGTAAAGGTTTTTGTATAACGGAAGTGATTTTTCCATTACCAAAGGTCCGTCTGTATCGTGAGAACGAAGGATAATTGGCGGTTCTTCTGTTTTTCCTAATGCTTGTAAACCGTCACGAACACCCGGAATAATAGTTTTGGTAAACCATTCTACATCATCATCAACGGTATTGATGGCTTCTCCCAAACAAACCATCAATCCAACGTTTGGATATTTTTCGATGAAAGCAGCAATAGATTTTCTCGTGTAATCTGACAATAAAGGCGTAATAGGTCTTGAACGATCTTGCGTTTTAATATTATAATGCTCTGCAAAAGGCTTAGAAACAATAATATTGTAGAACATCTGAATTACCCAGATTCCTCTTTTGTTAGCTTCAACAGTCAGAAATTTATAGATTTCTTCATTCTTTTTGAAATCTTCGTCGCTGACTTCAACTGCAAATGGATATTCTTTTAGTTTCACTAAAGAAGCAAACGGATGTCCGTTCCATAAATACAAAGAATTCATGCGGTTTTCTACCAGCATATCCAAGTATTTTATCCATAAAGCTTTATCATAAAACCACGGAAAAGTTTCTGGTGTATATGGATATTCGTAAACATCACGTCCTGGAAGATAAACTGGTTTTTGCATTCCGATGCAGGCTCCACGCAAAACCATTTCTGGACTGTCTTCGATATTAATTTCTGAAGGAAGTTTTCCTGAAGCTTTAATTTTATCTGTTAATTCTAAAGCTCCATACAAAGCTCCTGAAGCATCTGTTCCTTCAACATAAATTACATTATTTTGTGTGCGAATCTGGAAACCTTCTTTCTTGGTTAATTTGCTATCATCGATTTTAGCGCTTTTCGCGTTTTTCTTCCAAAAATCGGTTCCTTTTTCTCCAATTACAATTATTTTATCTTTTGATTTTTTGAATTTATCAGAAGAAGTTACACTGAACCCTTTTGCTGAAAGTGTTTCAGATAATTTCTCTGCTCCAAATTTTGCTCTCGGCGAACTCGGATCACTAACTACTGTGATGTTCTGCGCTGTCGCGAAAGAGACGTAAAGACATAAAAAAAGTAATTGTAAATATTTCATAGTATTTTAATTTTATACATTAAAAATTCCCATCTAGTTTGTCATTTCGACGAAGGAGACCCGAGCGATAGCGAACAGGCGAAGCAAATCTCCACAAGTAGCTCCGTACAGTAATTATCAATCTTTGTAGAGTTACTTGTGGAGATCCCTCGTTCCTCGGGATGACAAAAAATGAGAATAAAATCTGCGTAAAAAAATCACGCAGATTTATAGTGAAAAATTGTGTTGTTTAACGATTACATATTGATCACTGTTTATTGTTTAATTCTGAAAAATCTTCTTCAAATAAGCTACGTTTGCTCCGTAATTGGCTTTAACATTATGTACTTGCGTTACGTCACGAGAACGCTCTACTATTAGCCATCCGCGCCATTTCATTTCATCCAAAGTTTCTTTGATTTTTGGCATGTCGATCGCTTTGTCATTTTCTAACCAAAAATGATCGGTGTTTGAAGCGTGAATTTGAGATACATATTTCTTTCCTAAGATTTTCAATTCTGATGAAATATCTCTTTTATTATCTAAAGCATTCGCAAAATTGAAAGAGCTTTTAATATATTTTGAACCGACTTCGTCTAAAAGTTTTTTCTCCTCTGTCGCGTCTAAAGAGGTTTCAATCGCAATTACACCGCCTATTTTCCCTACTTCTTTTCCTGCCCATTGCAGTCTTTTGATCACTTCTGGACGTAATTCAGGATTCTTAACCAAATCGGTTTGTGTTCCTAACGGAAGATAGGCCACTTTTACTTTCATGTTTTTCATAGCCTGAATACAATCGGCAATCATTGGTGTGATTTCTCTTGTCGCGAAAGACTGCGCATAAAATCCAGACATGGCAATTGAGCTGATTCCAACTCCAGTTTCTTTCGATTTATCTAAAAACTTTTGTCTTTCAACTGGATCGCCTAATTTACTGTCAAATGTTGGTCTGTTTCCTAAACCTCCCATATCGAGTTCGATTCCGTCTGCTTTTATTTCAGCGGCCAAACCAAAAGCACCTAGTTTTTGTCTTTTTAAAATCATCCAGTCACAAACTGCAACCTTATATTTTTGCTTTTTATTAGAAGACTGAGCCGTTGCACAGCTATTAAATGTCGTTGATAAAGCAACAAACAATACAACAATTAAATTTTTATTTAGCTTCATGTTAATTGGTTTTACCATTAAGGCATTAAGGAAATTAAGCTTCAATACTTTTTATTATTATCATTAGAAGATGAAGAAAATTAAGCTTAATGTTCTTTTTAAAAGAATAAATAGATACAACAACTTAACTTTCTTAATCTCTTAATGGTTCAATTTATTTTACTCTTCTTCGGCTTTTACTGCTGTAACTACTTTTCCTTCGTCGCCTGGCCAAATTCCGTTTTTAATTGGAAGCGCCACTAATTTACTTGGATCTACTTTTACATATTTCAGTTTTTCCCTTCTCCAAGTGTACACGATATGCACCATTCCGTCTGAACTTTGAATAATTGAAGGATAAGAATATTGACTGATTTTTGAATCTTCTAAAACTAAAGCAGCGTTCCAATGAATTCCGTCTTTAGAAACCGAAACATTCAAAGGCGTTCTTGGCCCTTTTGCTTCTTTTCCAGGAGGCAAAACATGATTATAAACTAATAAATGTCTGCCGTCTTTAAGTGTAACCGCATCAGTTCCTGAGTTGTTATTTGGAAGTCCGATTAATTCTACATCCGACCAAGTTTTTCCGTTATCTTTTGAGAATGTGCTAAAAATTGCTCTATTTCGAGTTCTTCCGATCGCTTGAATACTTCCGTCTTTATGAAATAAAATACTTGGCTGAATGGCATTTATTTTTTGTTTTCCTCTTGGAAGTGTATCTCCCATTACCCAAGTTTTCCCGAAATCTGGAGTAGATTCCATACGAAGTCTCCAGCCGTCGCCTTCAATACTTGACGGACATAATAAAGTTCCATTGCTTAATAAAACAGGTTTGTTTTTGATTGGCCCTAAAAAACCATCTGGCATTTTTTGTGCTTCAGACCAAGTTTTTCCGCCATCAGATGAAGTTCTGATTACGCCCCACCATTCTGATGGTTTTGGTCCTATTTTGTAGAATAACATTAAATCGCCTCTTGGAATTTGATATAAAACCGGATTCCAAGTTGGTAATCTTGGCCCTTCTTTCATCACACCATCGGCAACTTTTACACCTTCTCCCCATTTATCACTTCCTTTTGGTTTGATAGCTACATATATGCAAACATCTGGGTGTCTTTCGTGAGTTCCACCAAACCATGAGGCAACTAAATCACCATTTGTAGCTTCGACAATTGTAACGGCATGGCAAGACGGATAAGGTGCTTTATCATAAATAAATTCATCTACTAAAATTCCTTCTTTCCAAGTCTTTTTCTCCAAAGCCGATTTACAGCTTCCTAAAAGGAAAAGTCCAAACAAGACAAATGCTAATTTTGCTAACTTCATTCTTAATTAAATTATGAATTATTTTTTTTGACTATAAATACACGCCTAACATTTTTTTAGGTAAAAATATTTAATAAGTGTAAAAATAACACCAAAAAATTAACAATGTATCCTGTACTGTCCCGAATTATTAAAAATGCAGATTATTTAACGCTAATAGCAAAATTTCCTGACGAAAGAGTGACAATTATTTGATTTTTTTCTACCGAATAAGTATAAGAAGTCTTATCCAGCTTCTGTTTATTAATTGAAATAGCTTCAATATTGTTTGTTGGAAGATAAACTACCGCAGATGCATTTGCGGGAACGGTA
The DNA here is from genome assembly GCF_016735615.1 of Flavobacterium tagetis. GTDB lineage: Bacteria > Bacteroidota > Bacteroidia > Flavobacteriales > Flavobacteriaceae > Flavobacterium > Flavobacterium tagetis. The sequence continues at coordinate 798,327 of NZ_JAERSF010000003.1, read as the reverse complement.
ATATTCCAAACCAAACCTTTTTTATCTTTTTTCCAGTTGCTTTTTATTGTCCCGTAAATCGATTCGTATGAGGCATTTACATAAGTCAATCCAGCATTAAAATCTGGTTTCATAATAATTTGTTTGAAACCTGGAGTTTCAGGATTGCTTTTGATTCCCGCCATATTTTCGTAATACCAAATCAATAAATCGCCTAAAAGCATGACGTGATTTTGCGAATTCATTGCTGGATCGGCAGTATTTCCATTCCAAAGTTCCCAAATGGTTGTTGCGCCATTTTCGACCATATAACCCCAGCTTGGATAGGTTTTGTTTGAGGCCAATTTGAAAGCCAAATCGCCACGACCAAAATTGGTTAACGTTCGCATCAAAAACTGAGTTCCAATAACGCCCGTACTTACATGACCGTTTTTTGTCACTTCAACTTCATGCACTAGATTTTCGAAAACTTTTTGCTGTAATTCTTCTGGAACCATTCCGAAAGTCAAAGGCAGTAAATTGGCAGTTACGGTATTATTGGCGTAATTGTTTTTGGATGCATTAAAATATTTAGCGTTGAATGCTTTTTTTATTCTTGAAGCTAATTCATCATAATGTTTAATATCATTTTGCGAATTGGCAATCACAGCAAACTTTTTCATGATATTTAGAAGCTGATAATAAAACGCGCTCGAAATCAATTCACCATCGGTTAAACGAGAAGGATCTTTGGAACGAATTAATTCCAGCGATTCTGGTGGAACGCACCAATCGCCATATTTGTCTTTGATCATGATATCATCAACCAAATAGTTTTCTTCCATGTAATCCATCCATTTTTTCATAGACGGATATTGTTTTTCAACCACTTTTTTATCTCCAAACTGCTGATACAACATATCGGCAACTGTAATATAAGTTCCCGGCCAAGTCACATTATCACCATAATAACGCCAGAAAGCTGGTGCCACATCTGGAATTCCGCCATCGATAGTCTGGGCATTTTTAATATCATCTAACCATTTTGCGTATAACGTTTGATTATCAAACAAGAAACTTTCTCCATAAGCTCCCGTTGTTCTGTCTCCCAACCAAGGCTGACGTTCGTTTCTCTGCGGACAATCGATTGGCATTCCTTTATAATTTCCACTAATTCCCCACCAAGTATTTTTAAAAATCTGATTCATAATTGGGTTTGAAGAATCGAAAGTTCCTGTTGTGGCAATGTCATCATAAACGACTTTTCCAACGAAATTGTCTAATGTCGGTTTGGTTTTGAAACCCGAAATTTCCACAAATCGAAATCCGTGAAAAATAAAACGCGGTTCCCAAACTTCTTCGCCTTCACCTTTTAACGTATAAATATCGGTCGTTTTCGCATCACGAAGGTTCGCAACGTATAACGAACCATCTGGCTGTAAAGATTCAGCAAATTTCATTGTGATTTTGTCGCCCGCATTTCCTTTTACTTTCAATTGTAGCCAGCCCACCATATTTTGTCCCATATCTAAGATATAAGTTCCTTTTGATGTTTGTTTGATCGAAATAGGTTTTACTTCGCGTTTTATCTTCATATTCGCCGACATCTGTCCTTCGTAGAATCCGCCTGGCTCTTGAACATATTCTGCCGAAAACCATTTTTTATCATTAAAATTAATGGTATTCCAGCCTTTCATTTCTTTACGGGCATCATATTCTTCGCCGTCGTATTCGTTGTTGGATAAGATTGGTCCATCGGTTGTAATTTTCCAAGTATCATCGGTTCTAATCACATCTTTACTTCCATCTGTATATTCTACAAACAACTGCAAAGCCATTTTCGGATAACCAAAAGTTTTGATTTTATAAGGTTTATAATCTTGACGCATCGTAAAAAAACGTCCGTTCCCTAAAATCGTTCCTAATGCATTTTTACCTTCCTGTAATTGTGAAGTCACATCAAAGACATTGTATTTTACATTCTTCGTATAATCTGTAGGAACGGGCGCTAAAACCTGATCTCCAATTTTATTTCCGTTAATGTATAGCTCGTACAAGCCCATTCCCATGATATAAACTTTGGCACTTTTGACTTTCTTTTTCAAGTCAATTTCTTTTCTTAAATATCTGGCTGATAATCGAGAATACTGCGAAATACTATCTCCTTGAGAAGTTTTTTCATAACCAATCCATCGTGTTGATTTCCAATCAGCATAAGTTAAAATTCCGATACTGAAATGTGCCGTTTCTTTTGATTGAATTTCTCCTTTATTGGTAAAAACCGTTACTTTCCAATAAACTTCTTGTCTGTCTATTAGCTTTTTTCCAGTATAAATTACATTTACAGATTCGTCGCTTTGTACTTTTCCGCTATCCCATAAATCTCCGTTTCCCGCATTTAGTTTTTCTAAAGATGAAGAAGCTAAAATTTGATAATGAGTTTGTTTTACATCGTTTATCTCTGCTTTAATTTTCCAGCTCAATCTTGGCTGTAAAACATCAATCCCTTCTGGATTCGTTAACATTTCGCATTTTAAATCACTCACAATTATTTTGGTTTGGGCTTTCGCCGAAATTGTGAAAAGTGAAATGATTAAGATAAGATGTAAAAAAAACTTTTTCATGGTATTGTTTAAATAAAGTCAAGTCCCAGAGGGACGATATATTTATAGATTTTATAATAACAAGTTCAATAAGCTCCAGCGGGGCGACATAATTTTCTATAGGTATCGCTCCGCTGGAGCTTTTTATCAATTGGATCTTTATTTTGCTATAAATATTAAGCTTCTCCGAAGCTCAAAATTAGATTGTTAAGGATTTATAAATCGTCTTAATTTGTCCAATGTGCTTAAACTCTCAAAAGCAATTTTATTTCGTTCTAATAACTTACTTGTTTCCCAGCGTATTTTCCACTCTGGATCTTTCAGCTTTTGTCTCAGCTTGGATACTATTGCTGAATTACTCTTCAAAACCTGTTCATCAATCCAATCTGGAAGAAATTCCAAAGCGTTTAAACGAATTTCAAAATTCTTATGATCCAAAGCTTTTAATAATACCTCTCTAACCCCTTCTGCACGATAGGAATCTATTGTCTCGACTATAATCTCATTAATAACAGAAGAAAGTTCTTTAACATTATTTTGATCTAATCCTATTTGATACACCCTTCTGAATTCATCTGAAAGAAAATCTGCCCATTTATCAAGATCTTCATCCTCACTCAATGCATAATAGACAAACCTAACTTTATCAGGTTGTGTATAAAGATTGTTTTCACAAAAACGCTTTACTGACTCTAGATCTTTTACCGCTAATTTCTGAATGTCTTTAATCGCTTCTTCTGAATCCTCATATTCAAGATCATAATATTGCTCTAAAGTGATGATCTGGTCAAAATCATGTATAGGTTGGTAAACTGTTTTATTTTCGCTCATAGTGTTTGGTGTAAACTTTGGAGTATATTTTTTTAGAAGTTCCTTAATTTCATTTTCAGATACATCGTAATCATCTATTTTTATTTCGATCGTTTTCTGCTTATAAACAAAAGTGAGGTAAAACTCCTTATATGACAAATTGTATTTTGCCGTGTGTTCTGTTTTGACGATAACTCTTGGAAATACAATATCTTTCCATTCATAAAAAATCTCATTAAGTTCTAATCCTTCTTGTGAGAATATTATTTTTTTATGAAAATTAAAAAGAGTCATCACTGCTTTTTTCCCATAAACGACGATAAACAAAACAGCAACAATTGGTAATACTAAATTGCTAAATTTAAATGTAAATTTTTCAACATTTATAAGTGATAAAAAGTAAATGCCTAAAACCACAAATACCATATTCCATATAATATGAAATACACCATCTTTGATTGAATAATTTAATACTGTTTTCTCCAAATTTATTCTTAACTAAATAAATTTTATCTGCTAAACCTGACAAGCTTTAAAAACTGTTGGGTTTAAAATTATTCAGAAACTAACTTCTCTAATTTATCAGAAACCGCAATTTCCTTTCCGTTTTTAAAGATTCTAAAACCTTTTCCTTTATTATATTTTTCTCCTGTTTTGTCCCAAAGAATGGTAATAATATTGCCATGATATAGAACATTATCCAAACAAAACCAATCCCATTTTTCTTGCGGAATCAACGGATTCACTTCAATCTTTTCATCAGCTCTCGGGCGTAAACCAACCAAACCAGTAATCACTAAATCATTGAAAGTCGAATGATTGTAATAACGGCTTCTTTCCCTGTCTCCCATTAACCAATAGCCTGTTGTTTCGTCCAAATACTCGCCAAGATAAGGTTTTCCTCTATAATATTGTGATTGAACATACAATTCCATTTGTTTGAAATAATCTGGTTTTCCAACAAAATTCTGATTGTAATCATTTAGGACATTCGCCATAGCAGTCAAAGTCTGAGAACTTGCAAAAGGCCAAATCGCGCCGTCCCACTCACAAGTTCCTGTTCCATGAGTTCTAAAACGTGGACTTCTTCTTTCTGCTGTTGTCAAACCAAACGGAGCCGAAAATCCTTTTTCATCTTTCACTTGTTCCCAAGCTTTTTCAAATCCTTTTCCTTTTTCAGGAAGATTAAAATACCACGGAATAAATCCGATCGCCTCGCGAACCTGCGCCAGAGTATCTTTTTGAGTTAAAGTTTCAAAGAACTCACTTTTAGAATTCCATAATTTGGTTTCGACTAATTGTTGTAAAATGTCAGCTTTAGCTTTAAATTTTGTTTCCGCTTCTTTATCGCCTTTCATTGCAGCCATTTTAGAAATTGCTACAGCATTTCCATACATATAACTGTTTATCGTTGGCCTAGCATTTTGTACTTTACGCCCGCCACTTAAGGATTCTTCCATTCCGTCTTTTACATCATGCTGCCAAAACAAACCATCTTTTCTCTGACGATCTTTTTCCCAAACGGCATAATCTGTAACCATGTCTGGATACAAATCCAATAAGAATTTTTCATCTTTATTCACCAAATAACGATTATATAAAGCATCGGCTGTCCAACTGCTGAATTTATATAATTTGTTCATTGGTTTTCCATCATTTCCTCTATACCAAAGTTTGACATCCTGTTCAATGTATTTCGGATCATGAACCCATCTGAATTCGTTGATATGATGTCCCAAAGCACAACTGATCATATTGTATTTATCGGCATACGAACGATCAACTAAAAACTCTGTAATCGCAAACCCTTGTGGTGTATTCTTAATATGTTTGCGAACGCTCCACCAACGGAAATAATAGATTTCCTCAAAATTCTGCTGTGGACATTCAAACAACGGAATATTCTTTTCCATCCAGGCCCACGCGCTGTCATTCGGAATCGCGAATTTTAAATTTTCATCTTCCATTGTATTGAAATAATCAACATAATGTTTGAAGTTTTTTTCTTTTAAAATAACCGATTTTCCTTTTTGGGATTCTACTGCACCAGATTTACAACCGCTGTTTATACAAGCGATTACAATTGAAAGTGTTATTATTTTATGTTTGAAATTTGTCAACATTAGTTTTTCTTTTTAATTCTTTTCGTTTTGTCATTTCGACCTAAGGAGAAATCACACGCGGGATTCGACAAAGATTGGCGACATTCTGTGCGGAATTTCTTGTGTGATTTCTCCTTACGTCGAAATGACAAACTAGACTTATAATATATTAATTCCCAGTAAAAGTATAAGTCTGCCCCGCTTTCATATTCACATCGTAAATATTGTAATTTGGCAATTGTACTTTAGGCAATTTTGCTTCTTTAGAAATAATAGGTTTCTTCACTTCTACATCATAAAACAGAGGATTTGTATTTTTCCCTTTTGCTTTTTTGATTGAAGAACCACTCAAACTATTTTCAACTTTTAAGCGACAGTTTCCACCAATTTTCGAATAGATTTTTAAAGTCGAAACTTTATTGTTTTTCCAAGTCATATCGATTACAAAACCGCCTCTTGCCACTAAACCTTTTATGCTTCCGTCTTTCCAGACAGCTGGTAAAGCAGGCAATAACTGAATCGCATCTTCCTGACTTTGCATCAGCATTTCGGCAAAACCGGCTGTGCATCCAAAATTTCCATCAATTTGAAACGGCTGATGCGCATCTAACATATTTGGGTACGTTCCTCCTCCTTTTCTTTGATCCGCTGTTACCAAATGCAATTGATCCTGAATCAATTTATAAGCATGATTTCCGTCTAATAATCTCGCCCATAAATTTACTTTCCAACCCATTGACCAACCAGTAGATTCGTCTGTTCTGTAAATTAAAGATTGTTTAGCCGCTTCAAATAATTCAGGTGTTTTAATTGCCGAAATCTGATTACTCGGATACAATCCGTACAAATGCGAAACGTGTCTGTGATTGTCCTTTGGGTTATCCCAATCGTCCTGCCATTCCTGCAACTGATTGTGTTTTCCAATTTTCATTGGTGGCATTTTTGCCAAAGCATCACTTACTTTTTTTACATAAGATGCATCTGGAGAAACCAATGCCGAAGCTTCGATAACATGCCTAAACAAATCAAAAACCAACTGATTATCCATTGTTGTTCCCGATGCAATTGTAGCTTTTCCAGTTCCGCCTGCATGTGTATTTTCAGGTGAACTTGACGGCACAACCACTAAATATTTTGTGTTTGGATCTATAACCATAAAATCTAAAAAGAAATCGGCTGCGCCTTTCATAATTGGATAAATTTCTGCTAAATACTTTTTATCGCCGGTATATAAATATCTTTCCCATAAATCCTGACAAACCCATGCACCGCCAGTCGGCCACATTCCCGAAGCTGCTGCATCTACCGGAGCGGTTACGCGCCAGATATCAGTGTTGTGATGTAAAACCCATCCGCTGGCATTGTACATCGTTTTAGCCGTTTCTGCTCCAGTAACGCTTAATTCTTTTGCCATTTGTACAAAAGGTTCGTGCATTTCCTGCAAATTGGTTACTTGTGCCGGCCAGTAATTCATTTCGGCATTGATGTTTGTGGTGTATTTACTGTCCCAAGGCGGAGTAACCATATCGTTCCAAATTCCTTGCAGATTTGCTGGCTGTCCGCCTGGCTGTGAACTTGAAATTAAAAGATATCTTCCGAATTGGAAATACAACGAAGCCAATTGTGGATCGAATTGTTTTGAAAAATCTCTAATTCTTTCGTTTGTGGGTTTCTTCACCAAATCATTCGAACCTAAATCTAAAGCAACTCTGTTGAAAAATTTTTGATAATAATCAACGTGGGCTTTCTTAATTGTTTCAAAATCTTTTGTTTCCGCTTTCGCTAAATAGTCTTTGCTTTTCCCAATTTCATCTCCCGAAATATCCTGATAGTTTTTGAAATTCGTTGCAATCGAAATGTATAAAGTCACTTCATCGGCTTTGTTGATACTTAAAACGCCGTTGCTGGCATCGATTTCGCCACCTTTGTTTTTAGCGGTTAATCGGCCTTGAAACTTTACTTTTCCTTTTACACCTTCAAAGTTAGTTCCAACTCCCGAAAGGATAATCTGGTTTCCTTCTGTCGAAGCAACCGTTTTATCAATCGGACTGTTCATGAAAACATTACAGGTAATCTGTCCCGGCTGACTAGCACTAAGTTTCACCACAATTACCTGATCTGAAAACGCGGTTAAAATCTCTCTTGTAAATTCAACACCATTTACTTTGTATTTTACTTTCGCTGTAGCGTTGCTAATGTCTAAATCTCTGTAATAATCGGTATATTTTTGATGTCCGTTGAATGAAATATAAACGCTTCCAAAAGTCTGATACGGCATACCGTCATTGGTTTGCGACATAATATCCTGCGTTGCCAAATCCTGCGCTTCATCAAATTTTCCGTCAAAAATTAACTGACGAACAATTGGAAGTGCTTTAATAGATTTATTATGTGCATTGCTGTTTGGAGAACCTGCCCAAATCGTTTCTTCGTTCAATTGTAAGCGTTCTACAGCCGGATCTCCAAAAACCATTGCACCCAAACGTCCGTTGCCTAAAGGCAGAGCTTCGTTCCAGATGGATGCGGGTTTATCGTACCAAAGTTTTAGGTCACTTTGTGCTTTTGCAATCAAGGAAAAAATTCCAAAACAGATTGCCGTTATTTTAATTTTTAACTTCATAGTATATTTTTTTTTCGCCACGAATTCACGAATTTTCCTTAATTGTTCTTTGCGCTTTATTTCTCTAATTTTTACCGAAAATCTTAATTCGAGCAATTTGACACAAAAAATACGTATCGTTTATAAAAAATAATTCGTGAATTCGTGGCTATTTCTTAACCTCGTAAACTTTCATATTTTTTTCTCCGAACATTTCATATAATTTGTTGATGTCTTTCAAAGCATTTACAGGCAATTTTTCTCCTTTATCTCCAAAAACCAACAACTTTTCTTTTGGTTCAATTACACAAGTCGATTCGTCGATTTCGCCTTTATCGTTCTTCACTTTATTCAAATCTAAATTTAAATATTTCGCCATAAACGGATACAAAGCCATACGTTTCGAGATTCCGAAATCGTGTCCTTCTTTTGCAAAATGTGCATTTTCGACTAAATCTTTCTTTCCGTACAATTCATATGTTCTTTGGATAAAAGGAAATTCCAATTCCGGAACTGCCAATGTCCAGTCTTTTCCGTCAGAAACAATCAATTGCGGTTTTGGTGCCATCATAGCCGAGATTTCGGCATTGTTTGTTCCGTTTCCACATAAGTGAATTCCGCGACCACTTTCGCATGGACAACCGCCTGAGAAATGAGAAGAAACCATCACAACCGGGGCAGAAACTTTTACTCTGTCATCAATTGCGGCTAAAAACATCGTATGTGATCCTCCGCCAGAACCTCCAGTAACACCAACTCTTGTCATATCAGCATTTTTAACCGTTGCCAAATAATCCAAGAAACGAATTCCAGTTAAAACCTGAACCGTCGATGCAATGCTGTTTCTATGCGTTTCTTCTGGAAATTGTAGTAACGATTCTCCCCAAGCAAATAAATCGTAACCTACCACAATTGCTCCCATTTTTGCCATCATGGCACAACGGTACTGCTCGTCTTTTCTATATCTTCCGTCGCCAAAATGTCCGTCAGGAGTTAAAATAACTGCTGCTTTTTTATTTAACGGATATGGTTTGTAAATCGATCCTGTTACATAAACACCAGGCAAAATTTCTAAAGCAATATTTTCGACACTGTAATCTTTATAAATTCTTTTTGGAGTTAAAAGTGGTTTAGATTTTGGCGTAGGGGGCGCCTTATCCAAACCAAATGATTCAATCATACAAGCTTTTAACTCCGTTTTGCGTTTCTCCCATTGTTCTTTCGTCGAGTAAAGGCTTTCTAAGTAAAACAAACGTTCTTTTCCTTTATCTACCGAAACTTTATGGTTTTCATACTTGCGTATGATGTAGGTTCCATCGGGTTGTTTAAAATACATCAATTCAAACGGCGCTAAAATATTAGTCAGCGAAAGCGCTAAATTTCCAGGTTCAATTCTCCAATCGGCATAATCCAGTTCTTTTCCTTTTAATAAACCTCTGTCATCGTTGATTGTGACGTTAAAAATCGTTTCGATTTTTTTAAGCGTTTCTGATACAGGCTTTCTAAAATTAGTGTCAGAAGTGCTTTGCGCATTAGCAAATGTCAAAGCAAAAATGGAAACTAAGAAGATGTATTTTAAATTTTTCATTTTAATATTGTTGTGTGTTGGTACGCTGATGAAACGGATTCGCTATCGCGAAAACGCTGATTTAAACGGATTTTTTTTATTCTTTTTAATTGCCTCCTGCTTTAGCTGGAGGAAAATATTTTTGATTCGTAAATTGGCTTTAGCCTAACTCATCCGTTTGGCTAAAGCCCTGTAACTTCTCCTGTTTTCTTAAACCTCCAGTTAAAACTGGAGGCAATTCAATTTTTACATTTTAAAATAAAAGAAAAAATCCATTTAAATCCGCGTCTTTACGAAGTAAACCCGTGTCATCCGCGTTCCATTATATTGTGCATTCAATTGTATAAATTCCTGATCCTAATTCCAAAACAGGCTTTTGTGCCTTTTCATCAAAACCTGTCTTAAATCTCTTGCCATCCATTTTTATTTCTGAATTTTTAGCAACGGGTAATTTTACTGTCGCAGTTGTATTTACCGGAATCTGAACTGTCAAAATAAATTTGCCGTCTTTCTTTTCCCAAGAAGAAGCAATTTTTCCGTAAACCGATTGATAGTCCGCTTTCGCGAAAGTCATATCGCCAACTACTTCTGGCTGAATAAAGAAATGTTTGAATCCTGGTTTCTCAGGATCGGACATAATTCCAGCTAAACTTTGGTAAAACCATTCTTCGATTTGCCCTAACATAAAGTGATTCCACGAATTTCCTTTTCTCGGATCCCATTGCTCTGTTAAAGTGGTCAAACCAAATTTAATCTGAAAACCATAACCCGGCGCATCGTAATGATTGTGCATTCTGTACATGGTTTCGTTTTCGCCATTTCTTGCCAAAGTCTGAAATAAGTAACGATTTCCGACATCTCCCGTTGTCAAACGATCTCCTTTTTCTTTGATATCTGCTAATAAATTCTGCATTACAACTTCTTTATACTGAGGCTCCACAATATCCATAAAAATCGGAACGGCATTGCTAAACTGGCTGTTTGTTCCGTATTGTTTGGTTTCTTCGTTGAAAAACTCCTTATTGAAAGCCGTTTTAATCTCAGAAGCCAACGTATTATATTTCTCGAAATCTTCCGTTTTTCCTAATAATTTTGATGCTTTTGCCACTAAATAAGCGCCATAATAGTAATGAGAAGTCGCAGAAAGTGCAATCGGACTATTTTTAGAATATCCTGCTGGATGCGTTCCGTAATCGTACCAATCGCCTAATCCGTGTGAAACGATATGGTTTGTTGCTTTTGTTCCTAAATAATCTACATAATTCTTCATTACAGGAAAATATTTCTCTAACAATGAAGCGTCTCCGTAATATTCATAATACATCCAAGGCAGAATTACGCCTGTAACTCCCCATTCTGGAGAATCGGTAAAATCGCCACCAAAGATTACATATTCAGGAACAATTGTCGGAATTAAACCGTTATCACGTTGTGAATCAGAAATATTCTGCATGGTTGCGGGAAGGAAATTCTGAAGATTATAATTGAACATTAAACCTGGGCCATTTAACTGAATTTCTTCTAACCAACCTAATTTTTCACGTTGCGGACAATCGGTAAAAACACTTTGGAAATTACTTTTAATCGAATTATTTATCAATTCGTGTGTTTTATTGAAAATCTCATTCGAGCAAGCAAAACTTCCTGCTTCTCCAGCCGAATTGTAAATAAAATTCGATTTTAAATCAACTAAAGTTGGAAGCTCTTTATTTTTATCTTCTTTGTAATTAATGTTTTCAATCTGAACATACTGATAACCGTAGAAACTGAATTTTGGCGTCCATTCTTCCACTCCATCGCCTTTTAAAGTATAATCGTAATAATATGGTTTTCCTGATCTTCCCTGCGCTATTGTGCCCTCTTCATTTAAACCTTCAGCCACCCAAACACGAATCGTTTGTCCTCTTTTTCCTTTTACTTTGATGGTTGGAAATCCTGAAAGATTCTGTCCCATATCAAAAACATAGAAATTTGGTTTCAGTTCTTTTACGGTTTTAACTTCGTATTGTTTCTGAATGGTAACTGGCGATGCGGTCTGCGGTCTCAAAACTCCTTTTGGCGCTTCCTGAATCACTACTTTTTTCCAATCTCTATCTTTGAAACCTTTACGATCCCAACCTTTTTGCTCTAAATTGGCATTGTAATCTTCTCCTCCAAAAATACTGTTATACGTAATCGGACTTTTGCTGTATTTCCAAGTTCTATCTGATTTTATAATTTCTTCTGAACCGTCATTATACTTGATTTTCATTTTGAAGAATAAAGTCGGCGGACCAAAACTTACGAAGAATTTGGTATATCTTTCGGCAAGCGTGTTGTACATTCCGTTTCCTAAAAGAACGCCAATTACGTTATCACCTTTTTGAAAATCTTTTGCACTTAACTCGTAAACATTATAATTGACTGTTTTATCATAATCTGTCCACAGAGGTGCAAATTGGCTGTTACCCACTTTTTTTCCGTTGATAGTCAATTCGTAATGGCCTAAACCTGAAATGTAAACGACGGCTTCTTTGACTGCTTTTTCAACTTCGAAAGGTTTACGCAACATTATACTTCTGCGTGACAATGAATCGGAAGCATTGATAAACGAATTCTTTTTTTCTCTGTTAAAAGTCGCTGTATGATAATTTCTTCCTTCTGGCAAATGACTATCAGCCTTTGTGATTGCTCCAATCCAAATTGGATTTAAATCTGATTCTAATGAAGCTGTTCTAAAAGTAGCTGTTTTACTCCATTTTGAAACTTTTCCAACCTGATTCCAAACTTTAACTTTCCAAAAATATTTGGTTTCGCTTTTTAATGGTTTTCCATTATAAACGATATGCAGGTTTTTATCTGTATTAGCTCTTCCACTGTTCCAAACATCCCCATCATCCATTTTTAGTTTTTCTTCCGAAGAAGCTACTAAAATCAAATAAGCGACTTGTGAGGCATCGGATTCTTTTGAAATCAATTGCCAGCTCAATTTTGGTTGATTCTGAACTACTGCTAATGGATTTTCAGCCATTTCCGTCGTTAAGCGTACAGGCAAAATTTGTCCATTTAAAATGAAAAAGAAAAAAAGAAAAATAAAGGATAATATTGATTTTGAAATATTCACTTTGTAAATTTTTAATTGAACCATTAAGATATTAAGTCAATTAAGCTCACTAGATGGAACCTTTGTCTTAAGTTCATTAAGCATTCAGTTACGTTCATTTTTCGTTCTCAAAACTTTATGCTCTCAAGATAAGTCTAATTAAACATCCTGCTTAATTTTCTTAATCTCTTAATGGTAAAAATCATTATAATTTTTTAGTTACCAAAGATTCGATATTGAATACTGCTTCTGGGATTAATTTTCCCGTTTGAGGCAGGTCGTCGTAATCATCTGTGTCTGGCGCTGTATCTGGATCTGGCGAATGTCTTTGCTCTCCTGTGCGGAACATAATTCGCTCGAAACCGTCTGTTGGCGCATAAAATATCTTTGTTGATTCTTTTCCATCGTTTACTTTTATAGTGTATTGACGGTTTTTAGCATCTAATTTAACAGTGATTGTATATGCTTTGTTTGCTTCGTATTTTGTAACCGAACTCAAACGCGCACCATTTTTTACCTTTAATTCTCCATCCGAATCAAAAATCAATCTTACCGATGGTAAACCTTGTTTATTTTGAAATTCAATCTGCAATAATCCGTGATTATTTTGCTCTGGTTTTACTGTGAAAACAGCTTCCATTTTTGAAGCAAAAGGAATAACTCTTTCAGCACGTGAATAGTCAAAATAATCCTGATCTCTTAAAGTCAGCCATTTTTTGCCATCAGCTTTCTTTTCGATTTTTGTTGATGCCCAAGAAAGATCGTAAGTATTCCATAGCTTTAATTCTTGTCCGTCTGGAAGATTATTGAAAACATCATTTACATTTTCTGTTACTACCGAAGTAACGGGAACTGGAATCGATGCTACCCAAATATCTTCTTTGTTCATACTGTAACCTACCCAGATTTTTCCGTCTGACGGAGTTCCATTTTTCTCTGTGATTCCACGCACATATTGCGGACCTGCTGATTTGTAGTTCCCACCATAACGCATCGGACTTACTTCTCCGTGAACCAACAATAAATCTTTATAATTTAAACCGTCGTCACTTGTTGAAATAGCCAAAGGCCAGCGATATTCTGACGGATTATAAAGTGTTGCATAACGATTGTCTGACGTTTTTTGTCCCCAGATTTTAGCATTGCTGTTTACAAATCCCGGCGCTCTTAACGGCATATAATCCCAAGATTTTCCTCCGTCTCTACTGATAGATGTTAAAGCATGTTTCCATAAACCCACTACATTTCCGTTTGGTAAATGGTAATAACTAAACGCTTTGTATGGTTTCTGTAACGGAATCAACTCATCATCACGATCAGCTTCTTCTACCCATTGCTGTAAAATTAATGGCTCTGATAAAATTTCTTCGCAGGCTTTCTTTAAACCTTTGTCTTTTGATGCTGTATAAAATGGAAATTTCGATTTCGATTTATCCCAAGTTCTATTGTATCTGATGAAATAGATTTCGCCGAAACTTCCGTCTTTTTTTATTTCACGAATCACACGTCCAATTCCTTTTCCATCATTCGGATCATCTTTTTCATCCATTGCAATTCCGTAATACGCTAAAGCAAAAAGTCGGTTGTCCTTTGATGTGTAAAAACCCATTCTCTGATGCATAATTGCATCCAGATTTTTGGCAACGCCTTCAACTCCTTCTTTCTTCCATCCGTCAGGAATTCTATAAATTGGAAAAATCACTTCTGGTTTAGTCCACGTTACGCCGTCTTTAGAAGTCATTAATAAAGTTTGGCTTGGCGGAATATGTTCGCCCGAAGGATCGCTTAAATAATGCAGATAAAAGGTATTGTTCCAATACGCCATCATCGGCTGGTGGTTGTATGTCCAGCCAAAACCATCTGCTTTTTCAGGATGTTCACGGCTGGCACGCATGATTTGTGTGGCGTGAACTCCAACCGCTGGACTCAACTGTCCGTGATGATAATCGATGTTTGAAAGTGTTTTGCCAACATAACGCACCGTGTCGTTTTGTGCATTTACAGCGGTACAAGCTAGAAGAATTGTAGCTGTTGTGATGATGTTGGTTTTTATGTTTTGGAAAGCAATCATTTTATTATTTTTTTGTTTCACGCAGATTTTGCAGATTTTGACTGATTTGCGCAGATTTAATTTTAATCTTTTTGATTTAAAAAAATTAAAAAATCTGCTTGATCTGCTTAAATCATTTTTAGATCTGCGTGAAATTTTTCTAACTATTTCTTTTCAATTAATCCCTTTAAAACGTCTTCAGAGATTGTTGTAATCGTTCCGTGTTTGTGTCCTTCTGGAAGACTTATTTTGGAGGAAACATCTTCAAAATGAACAAAATCTGTTGTACTTAACGCTTTATAATTTTTCGAACCATAATTGTCATAATACAACAGCCAGTTTTTACCGACTTTCACTACTGTTGGACCTTCAGATAAATATTCGGTTAAAGGCTCAGAACTTTTTTCAAACGGCCCTAAAGGCGATTTTCCGAAAGCTACTTTTATATTTCGCATTGGTCTTGTATTGTCTTTCAAAACCAAAACATAATCTTTCTTTCCTTTTTTGACAATCACACAATCAATTACGCTGAAACCTGGATCGTAATATAATTTTGTATCTGAAAACGTTTTGAAATCTTTCGTCGTTACATAATACATTCTGTGGTTGTTTTTTTCCTCTTCAACACCTTTTGGAAATCGAAACGGAATTGTTGATGCCCAAATAATTATGTATTCTTTTTTTACATCATCATAAAAAATTTCCGGAGCCCAAACATTTACCACTTCTGGCTCATTTTTCATGACAGGAATATATTGTTGTTCTGACCAATGAATCAGGTCTTTTGAACTGGCGTAACCAAAACCGTTTCCGCCTTTCCAGTCGGTTGTCCAAACTATGTGATACGTTCCGTCTGCTCCTTTTGTGATTGACGGATCGCGCATAATTTTACTGGCTCCGATTTCTGGTTTTAAAAATGATCCTTCTAATCCTTTCCAGTTGTAACCGTCTTCACTGTACGCCAAATATAAACCTTCTGTTGCGGGTTCTCTAAATGACGTAAAAAGATAGAGTTCTTTCTTTTTTTGTGCGTAAGATATCGCAAAAATCGAAAAGGTTAATAGGATGAATATTTTTTTCATGTCTTGTTTACTTATAATGGCAAAAAAGCCTAATCTTTCTCTTTAGCCCCGATTGCAGTGAAAATCCTTGTAAACCGGGGTTCGGTTTACAAGATTGCAACGGAAAGCGGGACGGTGTTTCCAAAAATGCCTATTGTTTCTGCTACTAAATTTTATTATTCTGTAATCGCTTTTTTATCTAAAGAAGCTCCTTTTTTAATTTTCGTTGTTACATTGTTGAACACATTGTTTTTTAGGAAAATATTTTTGGTGTCTTTTCCATCGGCCTCGATAAAAATATCGGTTGGATTGAATGGAAAATTATTGTTGATCAATGCATTCGAAACGTTATCTAATTTGATAACCGGAACTCCTTTTATCGCTGTTGAAGATCCAATATTATCCAAAATCACATTTTTTGAATCTGAGATTTTGAAAGACGAACCTACAGTTGCGTTTACTTTTACATCGTGAAATTCAACATCTGTTGCGGTACTTACAGTAAAACCTTCTTTTCCATCCATATTGATGTTAGAGAAAGTGATGTTTTGGATTGGCATTTCAGTAATTCCAAGAATTTGCCCAGCTTTGTTTACGTTTGAAGCTGTAATATTACTCATGTGAATGTTTCTGAAAATCGGTGTTTTCTCCGTTACAGGTTCAACTGTAGTCCCTTTATCATAGAAAAGACTCAAAACGATGGCTTCTTCTTTGATGTTTTTCATGACAATATTATCAACACGAATATCTTCTACAACTCCACCTCTTCCACGAGCTGATTTAATACGGATTCCGCGATCTGTTCCATCAAAAACACAGTTGGATATTGTGATTTTTTTAATTCCTCCTGACATTTCGCTACCGATTACCACTCCACCGTGACCGCTTAACATGGTGCAGTTTGTGATGGTTACATTTTCTGTTGCTTTTCCGTATTTACGTCCGTCGCCGTCTCTTCCCGATTTGATCGTGATACAATCGTCTCCAACGCTGATATGGCAGTTTGAAATGTGAACATTGGTACAAGATGAAGGATTAATTCCGTCTGTGTTTGGCGAATGCGGATTAAAAATCGAAATTCCAGTAACCGTCACATTATCACAAAATTCCGGGTTGATGGTCCAGAAAGGCGAATTTTTAAAAGTTACACCTTCAATCAAAATGTTTTTGCAGTTGTAAGCTTGAAAAAAAGATGGTCTGAAAAATTTTTTATCAACTGTTCTTTTGTAATACGGTTCTGTGTAAAGGCCTTTATTTTGCTCTTCCCACATGGTTTGATATTTGGTTGGAGGAAGCGGTTCTTTAGCTGTTTCGATTCGATACACTTCATTCCACCACGCTTTTCCTTGTCCGTCGATTACGCCTCTTCCTGTGATGGTAATATTTTCAACGTCTTTTGCATAAAATAAAGGTTGGAAACTCTTCATTACAATTCCTTCGTAACGCATCTCTACATAAGGTAGAAAATCATCAAAGTTCTCTGAGAACTTTAAAAGTGCTCCAGAATCTAAGTGAATCGTGATGTTGCTTCTTAGTGTCAAGGCTCCCGTTAAATATTCTCCTGCTGGAAAAAAGATGGTTCCTCCGCCGTTTTTGGATGCTTTTTCAATGGCATTCTGAATGGCTTGGGTGCATTTTATTCCTTTATTGTTTCCGCCTTCGTTTAGGATGTTTAACCAGCCGTCTTGTGCGAAAGTTGTATTTAATCCTGTTATGAAGCAGAGTATTATTAGTATGTTTTTCATTGTTGTGTTGTTTTATTTTGCCACAGATTAAAATGATTAGCACAGATTTTTACTCTCATTTTTGTCATTTCGACGTAAGGAGAAATCCTCATTAGTAGCTCCGCATGGTTGAGCAACTTTGTAGAGTTTCTCCTTACGTCGAAATGACAAGATTGTGGATAATTCGTGATTATTTACTCACGAATTGCATTTCACTAATTACTTTTTACTTTTCACTAATCACTTAGTAGATTTCAAAATCAAAACCCAGTCATTACCATCTTCTTTTTTTCCTGCAGGTTGAAAGTTTTGAGTTCCTTTGTTATCAAATATTCCGATTTTAGTTTTCTTACCATTTCTTGGATTGTACCAAGTTGCTTCGAATTTATCTCCAGCAATTTTTCCTAGTTTTACTTCTATTATTCTTCCGTTGTAAGTGTATAGTAGAGCATACTTTTCACCTCTTATCGCTGAAATATAATCGTATTTTCCTCCTTGATTCACCACTAATGAAGCATCTGGAACTCCTTCTAAAAATGGCACTTCTTCCATTAATTTCTTAATGTAAATCATTTGTTTTGCTCCAGGCGCATTGATTGCCGATGTCCATAATTCTTTGTTTCCATATGCGGGTTTATCGCCTTTTCTAAACATTTGCATTACAGCATTGTGCCCGTACGTATAACCTGCACCGCCTGATAAAACCGACCAATATCCATAACGGCGAACATCACTTGCTGTCCATTTTGGCTGTAGAGTATCGTGTAAGCCGTGTGGAATTCCTTCGTAAGATGGTTCTCCGTCAAGTGTTGGTTTTGTTGGTTTTAATTCGAAATCTCTTAGGACAAATTTGTAATTGTCTTCTTTGAAATTCGTTTTTGATGAATCCTGATCGTATCTTCTGTGTCCTGATTGAAACATATTGAAATCCAGCCATTTTTCGTTGTGAAAGTTCTCTGAAGAATCGGTTCTTCCAAACGGATGGAAAGTTACCAACTGGTTTGGATTGTTAGTTTTTAAAGTATTTCCGATGGCATTCCAGATATCCTGAAATTCGTTTCCGTGAGTGTCTCCACCATTTAACCAGATTACATTGGTTCTATTTTTATATCGGTTAGCTAAGAACTTAGCATATTCAATTGCTTGTTCTTTACTTACTTTATTTCCTTTTGAAACATTTGTTCCCCAAACCGGAACCATTGCAAGATAAATTCCGTTTTTCTGAGCCACATCTAAGGTGTAATCTACGTGATCCCAATAATCGTATTGTTTTGCATCTTTAAAATCATTTCCTGCCGTAATCAACGGTTTTGAAACGTCTTCGTTTATCAAAGCCGCATCGCCATAAACGTTAACAGCATTGATGTTATGCAAAACCATCACCTGAACGACATTAAATCCTTTGTCTTTTCTGTCTTTGAAATATTTCTCAATTCCTGCTCTATCCAGTTTTCCGAATGCCAGCCAGCCTGTGTCGCCTAGCCAGAAAAATGGTTTTTCGTTTTCGGTAACAAAATAATGCTGATTTTTAGATACTTTGATTTCAGGCAGAGAGGCTTTTGTTTTGGCAGATTGCGAAAATCCGCTTTGTGCTGTCAACATAAAGCTTATACTAAGAGCGTATAAAGATTTAATTTTCAGATTCATTTTGGTTTGTTTTTGAATTTATGTTTTTTAGGTTTGTTTGCCACGAATTCACGAATTATTTTTTTTATAATCTTTGTGTATTTATTTCACGCAGATTTTACTGATTTTGGCAGATTTACGCAGATCTAAATTTTATAAAATCTGCTGAATCTGCTTAAATCTGCGTGAAATTTTTCTCTCGCAGATTTGAGAAATTAAGCAGATTTAATTCTTTCCGATTAATTCGTGAATTCGTGGCTATCAAAACTTTTTACTTTTTCACTATAAAAAGCACTTTTTCTTTTATTTCGGCTTGTGGAATGGTTATTTGTTTTCCTCCGCCGATGTTTGCTTTTTTGGTTATATTTCCTGTTGAAGCATTGATTGCAAATACTTCAAATGTTCCTTTTTCATTTGATAAATCGATTGTGATATCTTGGTCGTTTTTTAAATAGAAAAGATAGCTTTTTCCTTTATTTTCTAACTTCCAAAGATTGTCGGAAAACGTATTTCCGTCAACTAATTTCATTTCGCTTAAAACGGAATAAAACTGCACAAGTTCAATTTTCGGAATGTTTGGCAATGAAGCTCCAGCCATTAAAGCCGGCCATCCAAATCTTGAAGAACCGTCTGTTGAATATAAAATGACTTTATCCGGATATTTTTCTCTGTATTCACGAACGGCACGATATACCTGATTGTCGGTTTCTTTTCCGGTTTTTAGTTTTCTGGCGTGCTGTCTTGGTGCAAGATTTACGCCTCCTTGCGGTGCATAAGCTGAACCATCTTCTTTGTAATACCAATATCGAATGTCGATTACATCAACAGTTTTATTTCTTTTAGCATCATTTAAAATAGCATCCTGAACGTCTTTTGTAGCACTTAAACCAATTAAGCCTTTTTTACCAGTTTCATCTTTCCATTTTTGAGCTTGGTCTAACCAGAATTCCATGAAATGCAACGGACCTGTAAATTCGGCACTTGTCAGCTGAATTACGTTGCTGTTTTCCTGAAAGTTCTCAAATGATTTTCTGATGAAACCTTCGTGCAATTTTCTTCTTTGAGCATTGGTAATATCGTAAAACTGCTCTGCCATGAAAATACGTTTGTCTCCTGCATAAGGCGGTGGTTCAGGAAATCCTGTGCTATTAATATTGTTTGCTGAACGCCAAGGCGAACTTGCCCAGTGCGCTCCCGCTTCTAATATATTATGCTGAAAATATTGCTGATTTATTAACAATTGTCCGTTTGGTTCTGCTAATGTTGCAAACTGCGCTAAACGGCTCCAGTACCAATCGTTGAATTTTGTTAAATCGTATTTGCTTAAATGATCCCAGGCAAAATCTTTTCCACTTCTGGCGAAAGGCTGTTCGTAAAACGGAGGCCAAACATCATCATCAATTCGGCGAACACGTTCGTGATCATCCATTCGTCTGTCGTACCATAAACCGTAATTGTGTTCTAAGGCAACGATATTATTTTTAGTTAGATAATCTACAGTTTCTTGCACTTTATCAGTCAATCCGTTTCCTGTTCTTCCAGGTACAAAACGAGTAATATGTGGTGTTGATTTGTTAACGAAATCATCACTTAAATCCCCTCTCCACCATGCTACATTGGTTTGTTTTCCTGCAATTACTTTTCCTTCAAAGGTTAACCAGCCGTTTTCTACTGTTACTTTAGAAGTTGATTTTTCTGTTTTATTTGAAGCAACTTTTAAATCGTTTGCATTTTTTAAAGCTTTACTGTCTGTATTAATCGGATTTGCTTTTGAAGCTTCTACAATTAATTCTTGTAAACTTTTTGCCGTTGTAGCAGCGTTTTTAGTCAATTCTGCAGCAACTTCTACACTCGGACTTGAAGAAGCTTCTGAGCCTAAATCATAGATAAAAGGCTGAATTGAAAGTTTTCCTAATCTGGCTTCTAGTTGTGTATAAAATAAACTTCTTGGGCTGATATGTTCGTTTACGTTTTTCCAGTGTCCGTTTCCTCCAAATTGTCCCCAAACTCCAAAAGCCCAGTTTTGTGCTGTTGGCGGACTATAACATTCTACTTTTGATGCTGATGATTCCCAGATTACTGAATTGGCTGCTGTCCATCCCGCTCCTCTTCCTCCTTGTTCTCTGTTGTTGTAACTTAATGCTTTTCCGTCGATATTGGCAATGTCAAATAAAACTCCAGTTGCCCAGCTTCCAATTGCTCCGCTGTTTTCGAATGGCAAATGTGATTCGCATTGCACGAAAGCATTTGGTCCAGTTGTTCCGAATCCGCCTACAGCGAAATCATGATATCCAAATTCGGAGTAACAACGCTGAAATAAAGTCTGCTGACCTTCGGTATAAAAAGTGTGTCTTCTAAATGAAGCGATTTCAGAAATTGGTTCTGTGGCAATACAATCTTCAACCGTAATTTGCTGACTTGTTTTTAAAATCGTAACAGCTCCGCCTGCAAAGTGTTTGAAATTAACTTGTTTTACCCAAGCATTTCTAGTGTTTTCAATGCTGATAGCCTGCCATCTGTGTTCTTCGTCTTTTAAGTTTGAAAGATTATAAGTTGATTTTATTAAGATATTTTCAATTCCGATATGTTCGATTCTTCCTGCCCAAGAATAAACGGTTACTTTTGAAGTTCCAAACTCCTCATCTAAAGACATTGTAATTGGAGCATTTACGGTTACTTCGTTTCCGTTGATTTTGGTAACAATTCTATTCCAAGTTGTCGTCCAGTCTCCTTTTTTCCAGCCAATCCAAGAAGTTTCTCCACCGAAATCCTGCATGTTTACTTCTTTAATGAAATTATCCGTTAAAGGTTTGCTGATTTCGATTTCGTCGCCAACTTTTAATTTTGAAGTATTTTTTAACTGGATTTTCTGCGTTCCAAGTGGTGTGTAAGCGTTTGCAAATTCAAATGAATCTTTATAAATTTTATCGTTTAAGCCTAAAATTCTAATTAAAGCTTCTCTTTCTAATCCGGTTCCTAAAAGTATTGTTCCGTTTTCCGAATTGCCACTTCCTCTTAAAACTACTCCAGATTTTCTGATATATAATGTTCCGCTGATTCTGAAAGTTCCTTTGTCTAACAAAACTGCTCCACGAAATCCTGATTTATCTGGTTTTAATGCACTTACATAATCAATTGCATTTTGGATTTTTTGTGTTGCATCTTCTTCTTGTTGAGAAACAAAAATTTTATTCTCCAGATTCGGAAGTGCGACTTCAGAATTTCTGTATCCTGCAAAAGAAAAATCAGGGATTTGATTTCCTTTACTGTCTGTAGTGAAAGAAAGTTTTCCTTCTTTGGTTTTGATAATGTCTGGAAAATTGTTTTGGGCTGTGATGTTTATACTAAAAAGCATCGCCAAACCAGACAAAACTATTTTATCTTTTTGAAGGGAGATCGTATTTTTTAACTGGATAAAATTCACCTTATTAATTTTTTAGACTTTAAAATTAAACCATATAAGTAATATAAGCTCATATAATTTTTAGGTTTGTCTTTTTCCACAATCTTGTCATTTCGACGAAGGAGAAATCTTCGTTGCTAAATCGACAAAGATTGATATACTTTGCGGAGTTCCTTATGGAGATTCCTCGTTCCTCGGAATGACAAATTTTGGGTATATTCTTTGTGTGCTTAAACCTGGCAGGTTTTAAAAACCTCTCAGGTTTACGTTGAGAATACTTAACTATTGCAATAATGATTTCAACTTAGCCAAAGTATCCGTATTATTTTCGATTTTCGTCCAATCAATTTTAGTGTTTGGATCGATTCCGTTAAAATATTTTTCGATATTGGTATAACCGTCTCCGTTTGCATCTTTATTGGCGTCTGAAGCATCATTTGGATTTAAGCCATATTTTTTCTCCCACGCATCTGGAATTCCGTCATTATCTGAATCTTTATACGCTTTTCCTTTGTAAGTTGGATATCCTCCAACTTGGTCAGGATGCGTGATTATTCCTTTTTTATAAGAATCTGCAGGCAATCTTCTTTTGATAAATTCTTTTCCGATTGAATTTTCTAAACCGTCTTTTACTTCGATTTTTCCAGTTTTAACTTGTTTGATAATTCTTTCATCAACCGCATCTCTTTTTGGAATTGTTGCTCCAACATTCGTCAAAACAAAATCATAAGCTTCTTCTGCCGACATGATATTAAATTTTGGCATTGAGAATGGTTTTGGCTGTTTAATAGCAGCTAAAAATTCTTTTGTTTCCGCTTCTGGAAGGTTTTCCAATTGTACGCCACCATTCCAGTTATCTGCTGTAACTTCTGGAGAGCCAACAATAAAGTTTCCTGAAACATAGGCTCTTCCGTATTGTTTCGGTTCTATATAACCTGATTCTGGTTTCACAATTCTATGTGAAATAGGTTCGTTTTGTGGCGTTATTGGCCCTGGTTTAAAATAATTGTTGATGATGTTCAACATTGAACGATAATCACCGCCGTCCAGCGTACGATTCCACCAATTGAATACTACGTTATTTACAAAATTAAAGTCACCATACATCCCAATAGAAGCGTTTCTAGAGATGTTATCTGCCCATAAATTGCGCATAAAAGTACTATTTAATCCGCCAATCGTACTTCCGAAAGCATGATTATAAGTGTCTAAACCTTCTGATGAAATAGTGTTTTGAATTGTGATATTACAAGCCGGTAATTTCTCCAGTTTTGATTTTGCATTAGCTGCAAACTGATGTCTGTACAAAGAAATATTTTCGTCTAATCCCCAGCTTACAGAGCAGTGATCAACAATGATATTTCCCATTGGATTTCCACCCAATGCATCGTCTCTTCTTGTTACTTCAGTTGCTCCACGACGGAAACGCATATGGCGAATAATAACGTCGTGTGTATCAATTTCTAAAGTTTCTCCGGCAATGCAGATTCCGTCACCTGGAGCGGTTTGTCCAGCAATAGTAACATATGGCGCACGCATGCTGATTCTTTTTTTCAATTGAATGATTCCCGAAACATTGAAAACGATTGTTCTCGCTCCAACGGCTTCGCAGGCTTCACGAAAAGTTCCTTTTCCGCTGTCTTCCAAACTAGTAACCACAAATATTTTTCCGCCGCGTCCGCCTTGTGTATATGCTCCACCGCCTTCAGCTCCCGGAAAAGCAGGAATATCAGCAAAAACAAAATCTTTTGGATACGAAGCCCAAGGTAAATAAGGTTTTCCTTGTTTTGCTTCTTCTTTGATTATATGAAGATTAGCATTCCAGATTTCGTTCAGCCTTTTTTCTTCATCAGCTAAAATAGCATCTGCTTTTTCCTGAACAGGTTTTGGAATTACGGGATATTGGGCATACGCCGATGATACAAGAGAACAAAATGACAACGCCATAAATGTTCTTTTTAAAGTATGGTTTGGGAAAATATTTTGCATTGAATTATGTGTGGTTGTAGTTAATAGTTGTAATAGAAAGTTTTAAAGGAGAAAATTATTCTTTTGCAGTCGAATCTTTTACTTTATTCTTTTCTCTCTGCTCAACACGTTCGTGCCAGTCTTTACTTTCTTTGTTTAAATCGTAACCTTGTTTTGATAAATAGTTATTGATTCTTCCTTTGTATTTACCAAACCATCCGTGTTTTTCTTTAGAAGAACCAGCATCCATTGCATGTTCTCTTGCTTCAACTAAAGCTTTGTAGATATAATCTTTTTGTTCTGCCGTTAAGTTTGGAAGCATGTCGTTGTAACCTGCCACTGTGATAGGAAGAACTCCATACGTCATTCCGTCTTTAACTTCAGTGATTTTGTCTTCAGATAATTCTTTACCTAATTTTTTGATATAAGATTTGTGCAATTTGGCAATTGATTCGTCTGCTTTTGCTTTCAGTTTATCAATCTTTTCGTTTTGCTTTTCTTTAGCTAAAGAAATGTCTTCTTTTACTTTTTTGATTTCAGCATCTCTCCCGTCTTGGATTTCAGTTAAATCTCTGAATTGTTGAGCTATTATATTTGAAACTGCTTTTTCTTTTGCTTCGTTTTTCAAGTCTAATTTGGTAACGATTTTTGCAGCTCTTTCATTAGTGACTTTTACATATTCAGGATCTAAATGCTGTTGTGCATTTAAACTTGAAAATGCAAAAAGCAGCGATAATAAACCAGCATTTATTTTATTTAGTGCCATGAGTTTTATTTTTTAATTTGATTTAAAACATAGTTTGCTTTGGTTAAAAAGCTAAATAAATTTTTATCTGCTTAACTTTTTAATCTCGCAAAGTCGCTAAGGCGCAAAGTTTTTTATGCTTTATTTTGATAATCTTTGCGCCTTAGCGACTTTGCGAGCAATTTTATGTTTTCAAAAATTGTTCCTTATTTTAAATCTAATAAAGGTCTAACTAATGTTTCTTTGTTATTAGCCAAGTCTTTCCAGTCTACTTTTATTGCAGGATTTACACCGTTAATGTAATCTTCAATATTTGAGTATCCGTCTCCGTTTAAATCTCCTTTTGCATCAGATGGATCATTTGGGTTTAAACCGTATTTTTTCTCCCATGCATCCGGCATACCATCTTTATCAGTATCTACATAAGGTTTTCCTTTGTATTCTGGATATCCGCCAACTTGTGAAATGTCAGTAATGATTCCTTTTTTATAAGAATCCATCGGTAAACGTCTGTGTTCGAATTGGTAGAATTCTTTTTTCTCTAGTCCTTTAGCATATTCAGGAACTCCTGTTTTTACAGTTCTCACGATTCTTTCATCCACTTTATCTCTAATTGGAAGAGTTGCTCCAACATTTTTAAGTACAAACTCATAAGACTCTTCTGCAGTCATGAATTTATTAAACCAAGGCATTGGGAAAGGTTTAGCTGCTTTCATTTTAGCGAAGTATTCTTTTGCCTCATCATATGTCATTAATTCACCTTTTTTATTTTCTAGCTGAATTCCGCCATCCCAGTTGTCTTTAGTTACTTTTTCGTTTCCATTAACAACATTTCCGTTTACATAAGCTCTACCAAAAACCATATAAGGCAATTTACTTCTTCCAGATTCTGGTTTCAAGATTCTATAGCTTATTGGCTGTGTTAAATCGGTTACAGGACCTGGTTTGTAGAAGTTATTAATGATATTGTAATTTGCAGTATAATCTCCACCATCTGTAGATCTGTTGTACCAGTTGAAAACTACGTTATTCACAAAATTGAAAATTCCGTTCCACCCAATAGAAGGGTTTCTACCAGCATTATTAGCCCACATGTTTCTCATGAAAGAACAGTTTTCTCCACCTAAAGTACTTCCAAAAGCGTGATTATAAGTATCTAACGCTTCTCCGAACAAACTGTTTTGGATTGTAATGTTTACTGTTCCCACTTTAATGTCTGGATAACCTGGTCCTGGATTGTACATGTGTCTGTAAATTGACATATTTTCGTCTAATCCCCAAGTTGCAGAAACGTGGTCGATCATGATATTTCCAACAGGATTTCCTCCAATAGCATCATCACGACGTCCTACGAAAGTTTCTCCACGACGGAAACGTACATGTCTGATAATTACATCGTGTGTATCAATCCAAGTTGATTCTCCTGCAATACAAATTCCATCGCCTGGAGCTGTTTGTCCAGCAATTGTAATGTATGGCGCACGAATAATTAACGGACTTTTTAATCTGATAATTCCGGCAACATTAAATACCACAATTCTCGCTCCTCCTTGTTCGCAAGCTTCACGCAAAGTTCCTGGTCCGCGATCTTCTAAACTTGTTACTGTATAAACTTTTCCGCCACGGCCACCAAAAGTGTACATTCCACCACCTTCAGCACCTGGGAAAGCTGGAATTTCTGCCTGAGGTAAATCTGTTGGCCTTGATGCCCACGGAATATATGGTTTTCCATGTTTTGCTTCTTCTTCAATAACAACTAAAGCTTTTGTCCAAGCCTCATCAGAAAGTCTTTGAGCTTCTTCCTTAATTGCTTTTTCCTGCGCTTGAACTTCTGGACTTATTTTTGGATACTGAGCAAAACATTTTGCACTTCCTAAAAAAAGCAGAGATGATGCGATAAATAATGCGGAATTTTTCATGTTAATTTCAACTTTTGGTAATTCTTTTTAAACAAATCACCTGTATCTTTTGACAAATACAGGTGAAAAGCTTTGTATATTAATCTGTTTCTTATATTAAAATTTATTCTTGATAAATGTATGTTCCGGCTGCTCCGTTACCATCTTTCCATCCAACAGTTTGTGTCAGCCAAGGGTTATTAACCAAAGCACTTTGATTAAGTCCCATTATATAATAATTCGGTCTCCATAAAATAGGAGTGGCTACACCACCAACGTTATCCATAGGTGTTGGAGGAGAACGCAATTCAAAATTATTAGTATAGAAGGTTGCCAAAGCAGTAATTTGAGTTTGAAAGTTTGAAGCATCTGGATCAACAGAAATAGATGCGCGTGCATTTGCTAAAGGATCTGTACCTGCGGCACTAGTTCCGTTTTTATAGTGCAAATAATTTCCAACACGTTGCGTACCATTTATTACCGGAATACCAAGTTTAGCATTTGTCTGGTCATTAATTGAAGCGTCATCGCTATAAAGCATCCATCTTTGAGTATCCCAAAAACGTTTTCCTTCATAAGCTAACTCCACTCTACGCTCATATAAACAAGCTTCTAGAGCTGCATATTTGTCTCCTAATGTTCCAATTCCATAATTATCTGTTGCAGGAATTCCAACACGTTTACGGATTCTTCCTAAATAAGTAGTCGCATTTCCAACATCGCCTTTAGCAGCATAGCATTCTGCAATGTTTAATATTAACTCAGCAAAACGATAATCTATAATATCTGTTCCTGAAACTTGGAAGTTTGATGAATTACTTACTGTTGGACTAGACATTTTACGAATAAAAGCTGGACTTGAGACATCATTACCCATACTGAAAGCTACGCCCGTAGTTGCATTTGTTGACCAACGGTATGCCCAAACAGTTGGCGCTGCAGTTGAAGGCAAACTATTATTATAAGGCCAGTAACTTCCTGAGAAAGCAAATGTTCTGTAAAAACGTGGGTCACGATCTTTAAAAAACAAGAAAGGATCATAGCTATTAGCTGCGGTTGGTCTTTTTCCGCTTGCCATAGGAAATAAATCAATCATGCTTTTTGGAGCTTTAACTCCGCCGCTTCCTTGTCCTCCTTGGCTTGCCAAACGCATTGATCTTTCCCAAGAGTTATTAGACTGTAAAGAAGGAGCAACTGTAGTACTGCTTGCTAACAATTTAACAGTAATCGCTTCTGAAATAAATGCATTATCGTTTACATAAAACATTCTTTCCCAATCCTTTGCACTAGATCCATATAAACCATGTCCTTGTGAAGTTAATTCTGCTTCTGCTGCTAATCCGGCTGCTAAAGCTGCATCCCAACGCTCTGTTGATGAATCCCAATTTTTATTGAATAATGGGCTCGCATACGTTAACAATACGCGTGATTTTTGAGCCATCGCTGCACCTTTAGTAAAACGTCCATAATCACTTGCTGGCCATTTAGGAGGCAATAAACCTGCTGCTAAGTCAAGATCGGCAACAATTTGATTAACCAATTCACTTACTGTAGCTCTCGGTATTTTTATAGAAGGATCATCTTTATCAGGAGTCTGAACAGTTAATACAATTGGAACACCTCCATAAGTACGCATTAAATCAAAATATTGGATTGCACGTAAATAATACATTTGCCCTTTAATCTGATCACGAAATGTTTGGTTCAAAGTAGCTCCGTCTACATCAATTCTTTCCAACATAACATTAATATCTCTAATTCTGTTATAAGGGTCGTTTGAAGGGTTTTCAACCAATGTTTTTCCGAAATATCCAGATCCGTCAGCTGCATTTTCTAAAGTAATATTCGGATTAATCATCGCAGAAATACCTCCTATTTCTTCTGTATAAGAAGTCTGCGTTGTTGTATAAGATCCAACAACCATCGCAGTTGGTGTTTTATAGGCATCAAAAAAATCGAAGTACAAATTGTTCACGTACCAATTAACACGCTCTTCACTTTTAAAGAACTCTGCATCATAATACTTATATTGTTTTTTATCTTCCAAAAAGTCATCACTGCATGAAACTCCTAACACCATTAAAAGTATCATTGCTATATATCTACAAAATTTTGCTTTCATAATTGTTTTTTAATTAAATATTAGAATGATACATTCAAATTAATTGACCAAGTTCTAAGAGTTGGATATCTAGCAGCTGAATCATCATACATATTTCTGTAATGATCTGGATAAGGATTATATAAGTCCCAAAGGTTATTACCTGTAACTCCTAAAGTAGCTTTTTGAATATTTAATTGTTTCATTGCTTCTCTTGGAAGTTCAAATCCTACAGTTAAATTTCTAACTACACATCTAAATGTTTCCAATTGCCAGAAATCAGATGGAAGAAAAGCGTACTCTTGCTGTCCCATATTAGGATACTTACCATTAGGATTATCAGTAGCGTCATACATATCTGTCCAGAAAGATTCGTGAGCCCAGTCATTGTGAGCAGATGCCGCACCTTGTTTTACTAAATCTATAGCTCTGTAACCTCCCCAAGAAGTCTGAATCTGCGTTTTGAAATAAACTGTTTTGTATTTGAATCCTAAGTTAGTTGTAAAACCGTAAACTCTACTGTTGTTTGCCAACTTAACATAATCTTCGTTTTTCATAATTCTAC
This sequence comes from Flavobacterium tagetis, assembly GCF_016735615.1. Classification (GTDB taxonomy): domain Bacteria; phylum Bacteroidota; class Bacteroidia; order Flavobacteriales; family Flavobacteriaceae; genus Flavobacterium; species Flavobacterium tagetis. The sequence goes on along the minus strand of NZ_JAERSF010000003.1, from coordinate 768,465 downwards.
CATCAGCACCTGCTTGAGTACCTGTTGAAGCATTATAAACCCCTCCTGTATCTTCGTAAGCCAACATACCTTTACGCATAGAAGTTACGTTATTGATCCCCATATAAGTTGGAACACCTCCTGCAGCCGTAGCTCTTTCTGTCAAATAATTCCAATAATTAGTTACATCCTCATCTGTTCTTAAGATACCATCTCCTGTTGAAGTTCCTTTCCATGTTTTGAATCCATAAGTTGGGAAATATGTAGAAGAACCAACTTCTGTAATATTAGTATTTGCATCTGTTCTTGCAAGTTCAGGGTATTTTTTAACTTCATTGTTTGAAAACCCAAAGTTCACCCCTACATTATAACTGAAATTATCTTTTATTTTATCATTCCAATTTACACTAAACTCAGATCCCCAAGCATCAACTGCTGCATAGTTCACCTCTGCAAAACCACCTCCTACTGTAATTGGAGTACCTGCCTCACCAGCCAATCCAATCAACATTTCTGTAGATTTATCATAATAGAAATCAGCTGAAACTGCCAATCTATTTTTTAAGAAAGATATGTCTAAACCAAAGTTATTTTTGATAGTAGTATCCCAATGCACATTTTCATTTGGAGTAGGACGTGGTGTAATTCCACCACCTAAAATACCTCCATTTCCACCAAACTGAGCTCCTTTATCTGGTACTGGTTCATAGTATTGTAACCATCTCCAGTAATCAATATTATCTTTACCAGTTTTTCCGATTGAATAACGTAATTTCAAGTTATTGATCCAAGAAACATTTTCTGTAAACCAATCTTCTCTAGATACTACCCATCCTAACTGTGCGCCTGGGAAGAAGCCCCAGTAATTTTGCGGAGCAAATTTAGTAGAAGCATCACTTCTAAAGATAAACTCAACAAGATACTTGTCTTTAAAATTATAGTTTACACGTCCTAAATAAGATTGTGTTCCTGACTCTACTTTTTCAGCCAATGAGTTTGTACTAATTGGTCCTGCAGTAGTACTATTTCCTAAATAATCTTTTGAAGTTCCTTCGTAAGCCAAACGAACTCTTTTGTTCCAAGCTTCTGATTGCTCATAACCAAACATTGCTGACACATTATGATTACCAAACGTTCTAGCATATGTTGCAAAGAAGTTAGCCTGAACCAATTTATCCATGTCTGTAGTATAATAAACTCTAGCACCACGGTTATTTGTTTCAATAGCATAGATAGAATTAGGATTTTCTAAGTGATTATCTGCTAATTGATAATTTGTTATTCTAGCTAAATCATAAGGCAATTGATATTGCTCTGTGTAATTACTAGATTGGCTTCTTGCAAAACTTCCTTTTACGCTTAAACCTTTTACAAATGGTAATTTATATTCTAAAGACAAATTCACATTATATGAAAACTGCTCTTCTATTTGCTTTCCAGCATCCAAACCTGCAAAATAATTCCATCCTGCAATAGTCGTATTGGCATTTGCACTACCTAAATTGCGATCTGTACGCGGAAATGGAGACATCCAATATGTTTTGCCATCTACTGTAGTATCCCAAGGAATATATTTAGGCATGTGTAACAAATAAGCATAATCTGCTTGCTCCCCTCCTGCTGCTGCACCAAAACTGCTGTCGTTTAAGTTTGCAGAAGCTTTAGTAAATGATTTATTTACGTCTGTTGTAATAGCCGAAACCGAAGCAGAAAATTCTAAATCCTTAGAGATTTTAATATTCGTTCCTGTTCTGAAATTCCATTTTTTATAATCTTGCTCACCTAAGTTAGCTCCTTGATCAAAGTAGGTAACACCCGCAAAATAAGTAGCTTTTTCAGTACCTCCACTTGCAGAAAGTGACTGTCTTTGCTGAAGTGCAGGTTTCCATGCTTTTTTAAGCCAATCGTAATCTAGACCTTTCATCTGCTCAAGTTCTGCAGCAGAAAAATATTTAGATTTATCTGCTTCTAAGCTAGAATTCAAAAATCTGTTTTTCCAAATTCCATGCTCATAAGCATTCATTGTTTTACTATGACCTACCGCATCATTTATTGCATATTGGCTATAGTAAGTAAACTTAGTTTTACCAGATTTTCCTCTTTTTGTCTTTACGATAATGGCCCCTTGTGAAGCTCTTGATCCATAAATTGCCGCAGAACCGTCTTTTAAAATTGTCATGCTTTCAATTTCAGAAGGGTCCAATTGATTAAAGGTATCCAATGTAGGTTTTCCATTTTGAGGGTCAACCTGAACCATATCATCAATAACTACTAAAGGAATATTTGAGTTACCATCTTTTGAAAATCCAAAAGTTTGACGAATTTGAAGGCTTGCAGCATCTCCAGGACGCGTAGAACCTCCTGTAACACTCACACCTGGAGTCAAACCTCTTAATGCTTCAGATAAATTTGATACAGGTAAATCCTGAAAATCATCTGGTTTTAAAGTAGCAATAGCCCCTGTAACATTATTCTTTTTCTGTGTACCGTATGCAACAACTACAATATCATCTAGTACATTAGAATCTTCAGATAGTTTTGCATCTACTATTGCGCGTCCGTTAACTGGAATTTCTAATTTTTTCATTCCAATAAATGAAAACACTAAAGTAGCACCTGGTTTTACTTTAATTTGATACTTACCATTAAAATCTGTTGTAACTGTATTCTTTGTAGATTTCTCAGTTACGTTTACGCCAGGAAGAAGACCTGATGTATTATCAGTAACAGCTCCTGTTACAGTAACTTGATTACTTGAGTTTTGAGCGTAACTCAGAACACTGATCAGTGTAAACAAAAGAAAACTACATCTTTTTATAAGTGCTTGTTTCATAAATGTTTTTTTGGTTAGGTTATTAATTGTTAGTTAGTCATGTTTAATGTGCTTCGGTCTATTAACAAAATTTTTCTTAATGGAATCTTAAATTAATTTTATTAAATGTTTAAAACACATTTATTTTAATATTCCAAAAATATGACGATGACACATTAGAACCGTCCTGCTCTATCCTGTTTTAATCATGTTATTTCAAAAAAAAACACTCAAAAAAAACAATATTAATAAAAAACGAATGGAAAAAATAGATGAACCAGAATATTTAAGACAAATGTTTGATTAAAACAAAATTTAAAAACCCATTTTGACTAAAAAATGATAAGATTATTATCAAAAATAAACATATCGTATATATTCTTCAAAACTTAAGAATATCCTACCTGATATTTAAATATTTACAAAATGTCAATTTTTACGAAAACGATAGAGATAATTGTTGCAATTACATTTATTTTAAGCTAAAAAACCTACAAATTTTAACACAGGACAGTAGCTGGATTGTTTAAAAAAACATTAAATAAATTTTAGTAAAAAAAATAATTTTTAAAAGTAAATTCTGACCAACAAAATTTAAACGCTCTTTTTCTATTTATGGTTACAGAAAAAATCAAGCAAAAAGCCACCAATATCAGTTATTAGTGAGCTTTTGTTAGATGCATTTTTAATTCAGCTTTAACTATTGAATGGGATTCCATCCATTCAAAACTAAATCTCTGTTATATTTTTTAATATCATCTTTCGTTAATTGATTCGACCATGAAACTCGTTGCGAAATACTTTTTGAACTCATCCCTTTACTTCCATATTCAGCATAATAAGCTGTTTTATCTTTATCTGGAAATCTAGTATCAATCCATGCATTCCAGCCTTCGGGAATAATGTGCGAACCTAAATCTGTATTGATAAAAACGGTTTGTGCATAAGGTCTCCAAGGTCTTCCTAGAAATACTTTATCTACAGATTTATCTTTTGCGGTTAATTTACAATCTACAAAAACAAAACCATAAGCCTGCCCTTGCGGAGTTGAAGCCGCTGTGATATAAGAATTTACTAAACTCTCAATTGTACATTTGTAAAAAAAAGCCGTTGCTGCACCGAAAATAAAATCGGTTGTTCCGTTGATAAAACAGTTCTCAAAATAGCTTCGCGTGTTTCCTTCTGATAAATAAAGCGTATCTTGGTTAGCCAAAAGATTGCAATTCTTTACAATTACTCTGTCGCCTTTAATATGAAGTGCAACTGCTTGCCCTACTCTACCTGCGGTATTTTCGACTGTTAGATTTTCTAAAGTACAATCATTTCCTTTTATTAAAAAAGAATACGAAGTGGATGTTCCAAATTCCTTTTTTCCTGATGGATCTGGTTCACGAAGCGGTTTCCCTGAATAATCGTCAAAGGAAATAATTGTTTTATTTCGGTCTGCTCCTTTTAAAGTAATAAATGGCTTGGAAGCTGGAATTTCTAATTTTTCTACATACTTTCCTGGCTTTATAGTAATTACAACGCGTTTCTCTGAATTGTCCTTGACATTATTTACCGCTTCCTGAATGGTTTTGAAATCTCCTGAACCGTCTTGGGCAACGGTTAATGCGAGTTTATTATCGAGCTTTTGGGCTGATAAAGAAAGTGTTGTGAGTAAAAATAAGGCTAGAATGTATTTCATGTTTTTCAATTTACTTATTCATTTTGTTTTGTCATCTTGACGAAGGAAAGATCACACTAGAAACTCCGCAATCTAAATCGCCAATCTTTGTCGAGTTACGTGTATGATTCTTCGTTCCTCAGAATGACAAACTGAACGATTTATACCTTTAACAAAAATTAAAAATCCGTTTTAATCCGCGTTTTGCCAAGGGCAATCCGTTAAATCCGCGTCCCAAATCAATGGGACAGCCAAACCGTCATTTCACCTTTTCCTTTATTTCCCCAAGCAAAATACGGAATCAATTTTACTTGTATAGCATCAGCATTTTTAGAAGAAAGCGGTTTGTACAACGCTTTATTCCATGAATTATTCGAATTTATAACGGCTTCTGCATCAATGCTTACTAAGTTTCTATTATTCAAGGTAAAATTGTTTGTTGCAAAATTCGATTTCAAATTCAAAGCCACATCATTAACACTTACTTTCGAAGGAAGCTGATCTGATTCTAAACAATATACCAAAGGTCCTCTTTTTATGGCAACCTGATTTTTAACTTCTTCTACCAATGGATTCGCTTCCATTAATTCAACCGGCATTGGAAGCTTCAATTCGATTACATCTCCTTTTTTCCATTTCTGATTTAATTTCAGATAAGTTCCAGAAACGATTTTATCTGTAATTTTCGAATTATTAATCAAAACTTCAGCATTTTGGCTCCAACCCGGAATTCTTAAAAAGAAAGCTTGCAAATCTTTTGGAGCTTTTACAATTTTCAAGGTTATTTTTCCGTCCCAAGGATAATTGGTTTGTTGTTCAATTTCTAATGTTTCTCCGTTAATTGTTTTGGTATTCAAAGAATTACTTCCGTATAAATTCACAAACAAACCTTCTTTTGAAAGACTGTAAGCATAATTTCCAACTTCGGCAATTGTTCTGGTTACGTTTGGCGCACAGCAGTTTGATAAGGCAATATAACCTTCACGCTCATTGCCCCATCTTTGGTGAAAAGGCAAATCGTTTGAAACATTCAATGGATTATTATACAAGAATTTTTCTCCTTCCAAATCCATTCCCGAAAGCACGCTGTTGTAAAGTGCCAGCTCCACAATATCAGCATATTTGGCATCTCCCGTAATTTGAAGCATTCTCCAATTCCATAAAACATTTCCAATATTGGCGCAAGTTTCGGTATGAGCCGTTGCATTTGGCAATTGAAAAGGTCTTCCGTAAGCCTGATGAATTTTCTGCACCACTGTTGGATCATACGAAGTTCCGTCTGGCGAAACACCATCATATAAAGAACCGCAACCTCCTGTAATGTACATTTTGCGATACGTTACATCATCCCAAATAGATTCTAGATTATCTAATAATTTCTTTTCTCCCGTTTCGGCATACAAATCGGCTACTCCGGCATAAAGATAATTTGCTCTTACAGCGTGCCCCATTGCAGTTGTCTGCTGTCTAAATGGAACTCTGTCCTGATTATCATCGGTTCCGTCATTTGTAGTTCCTCTAATATCAATTAGATTATTAGCCAATTCTAAGTATTTCGGATTTTTGGTCGTTCTATACATCTCGACAATTCCCATATAATGCGACGGACAAATCGCATTTCTAGCCAATTCTGGCGACGCTTTTTTATAGAAATCATACAAGAAATCGGCAACTCCTTTGGCAATATTCAGGAAATTTGTTTTTCCTGTGGCACGATAATGAATACAAGCAGCAGTCATTAAATGTCCCATATTGTATTTTTCGAAACCTAGCTGTTTCTTAACTTCTTCTGGCCCTAAAGTTCCCCAGCGTTCATCAATTAAAACGGGTGTATGAATGTAACCATCTTTACGCTGTACTTTCGCGAAAAGCGCAATGGCTTTATCCATTTCCGCATCGAGTTTTTTATCTTTTGTAACGGCATACGTTGCTGCCATTCCTTCAAAAATCTTGTAGAAATCACCATCATGAAACGAAGGTCCTTTAAAAGTTCCTTTGCTTAAACCTGCTGCAATTTCGAAGTTTTTGTAAGCATGCGAAACTTCATCGTTGTGATACAAATCCCACATATATGGCAAAGTATTTTTGGTTTCTACATCAAATTGTTCTTTCCAAAAACCGTTTGTCCATTTTACATCTTGCAAGCCTATACTCTGTAATTTAGAATACGGACTTTCTGAATTCGCAACCAAGCCTTTATTTTGCGCAAAGATTACAGTTGAAAGAAATAAGGATGATATGATGATGTTCTTTTTCATTTTTGAATATTTTTTGTTTGCCACGAATTACACTAATTGCACTAATTTTTTCTTTTTTTTAGCCACAGATTAAAAAGATTAAAATGATTTTTTTTATAATCTGTGCAAATCCTTTAATCTGTAGCTAAAAACTAATTCGTGGAAATTCGTGTAATTCGTGGCAAACCCATTTTTTTACTTAACAAAGAAATTAATAGTTCTGCTCATAGAATCTCCATCGGCATCTTTTACCGTTACTACCAAAGAAGCGAAACCTTTATCTGAAGCCGTGAACTGAATTTCTTTTCCTTTAAAATTGGCTTTTCCATTTTTTACTTCAGAGAAAGTATAAACTGGTTTATTTTCAAAACCTTTAAAATAATCTGCTACGTTTAAAACTTTTTTATCCTTTAAATTGATAAAATAATGAGGTTGAGCCAGCCAGTCTAAGTAATTATCCAATTGAGTAAATCCGTCTTTATCTTTATCTTGATTGGTATCTGAGAAATCTCCAGCAGTTGAATTTTCATTCAAACCAAAAGCTTTTTCCCACCAATTTGGTAAACCATCATGATCTGTATCCCAATCCGTTGGACGAGTTTCTGAAGCAAAATTTGGCCATCCTCCCGCATCTTGTTCATTATCAATCATACCGCCTAAACCGCTTTTACTTCCTTTGTAAGTGAAAGTTCCTTTTAAAGTTTCATCAACAATTCTATTATCGTGTTTATCAAAAAACGGCTGATTTGCCCCAACATCCGAAAGTACATTTTTGTATGCTCCTTTTGCTGATTGCGTGTTTACATAAGAAGGAAAAAATGGTTTATCAACGAAAGTTTCATATTCGACTTTTTCATTATTGCTTATCGTAGATTTTCTTCCTTTATCCTGAGATTTCTCATCAAAATAACCCGGCATTATGTTTCCGTCAAAATAGTAGCGCTGCATTCCTTTTCCAACACCTTCATGCTGTGCATTCAATGCAACAAAAATCTTAGTTGAAGCACCCGGTTTATAATAATTGTTTACAAAATTTACTTCGTTTGCGCCTCCGTCAGTTGTACGCCCTCCCCAGTTGTAAACCACATTATTTGTGATATCCAATCTTCCTGTGTAATAACCGTCTCCGTTTAAACCTCCACCGATACTCCAGTTGCGCCCCTGATTATGTGCCAATAAATTATGGTGAAAACTACCAATATCACCACCGATAGTTGCTGCAAATCCGTGCATTTTTCCTGCTGGATATTTATCATGTCCAGCCACATTTAAAGCTTCAGAAATTAAAGTTCTTTGCAATGAAATATGATGCGCACCACGCGAACTAAATGATTCATCAATTGTCCAGCTAATCGAACAATGATCAATAATACTATAATCAGCGCCTGTTAATCCCATTCCGTCAAAAGTAGTTCCGCCTCCAATTCTCACTTTCAAAAATCGAATCACTCCATCATTTCCTGTCAATCCAATTGGCGCTCTGCTGATCGTGATTCCTTCTCCCGGAGCTGTTTGTCCCGCAATAGTGATATAAGGCTGATTTGCCACTAATCTCGAAGCCAATTTTATATTTCCCGAAACATTAAAAACGATTGTTCTTGGTCCAATTTCCTGATTAATGGCATCGCGTAAACTTCCCGGACCATCGTCATTTAAGTTCGTTACTTCAATTACTTTTCCGCCACGACCTCCTACGGCGTAACGTCCGTAACCTTCAGCACCTGGAAACGCCAATTGTGCTGGTTTAAACGACCATACATTTCCTAAAGTTACTTCGCCATTATTATCCACTTCATCGACTCTCCAATAGTAAGTTGTGCCGCTGTATAAATCAGAAACTGTAAAAGATTTCTCCGTTAGTTTTCCTTTAAACTCTTTTGAAGCTTCTGTTGCATTTTCTACCGCATTTTTATCTTCTCCAAAATATAATTTATGAAATGCCACATTTTTTACAGCATCCCATTTTAGAGTTAAAGTTTTACCCACTTCAACGTGTTCGTCTCTGTTTTTTGGTTCAGGAGTACGAGCCTGATACATAAGGTTTGGCGTATCAATTTCAAAACCATTAATCACAATTTGTTTAACGATATCAGGATTGGAAGTTTGATCTATCTCAAAACGAACTATTACATCTTTGCCTTTTTCAGCATTAAAAGTAATATACGCCATCGAAGCATCAATTTTAGCATTGGCTCTCTGACTTGCATTTACGGTTTGCTGAAGTTTTCCGTTTACGTAGATTTTTATCGGAGAAAAAGTTTTTCCTGTAATCACATCAAAAGCATTATGAAAAGTCAAAAGTGTATGTTTTCCCGATTTCAATCCGCTGATTTTCAATTCTAAATTTTCATTCGTAACCAAACCATCACTTCCTAATTTGTTGTAAAATGGAGCGTTCATTCCAACTTTATACCACTTTGATGTAAAGTTTCCTTTTAATTTAAATGACACATTATTAAATGATTTTTCAGCTTCTTTCCCTTCATTAATCACCCACGAATCATAACTCGGATCATGAACTTCTTCCAGTCTTCTTTGAAAAAAATCAAAGTCAACTTTTACAATTTGTTTATCAGTATTTGCAACTGATTGTGCCTGCCCATTTGTGGTCAAAAGCATGGACAAAACAGCGCCACTTATTAATTTCTTTATCATTTTGATTGGTAATAGTTAGTTTAATTTCGTTTTCTCTGCTTCAGATTTTCCTAACAGATTTATAATGTCTTTTTCTCTTTCTTTTGGAATTACTTTTAAAACCTTCAATTCTCCATTCAGGAGTTCGGCTTCAATCGTAGTATTTTGTTTGGCATGTAATTTAAAATGAACGTTCCAATCTTTTGGCCAGGCAGGAAAAAGATAAATCTTCCCATCAGCTTCCTGCAAAATCATTTCCTGCATGCCAATCATTCCTGATCCGCCCCAATTATGATCGGGAACCCAATCAAAACCTGGTCCCCAGAAAGCTGGAAAACGTCTTTCTGAATTAGCCATTTTCATTGTATTATATTTCATCGCTTCTTCGGTTAATCCCAAACGAGCCGAAAAAATATTATCCTGTTTCCATCCAATGTGACTTCTGAATTTTATAGCATCAGAATCATATTTCCAAGTATTTAAAGCCGTTTCTAAATCAGGTTTCCCAACTCCATAAATTCCCCAAGGATAAACAGGATACAGTTGCGGAACTTCAGAATTATTAACCCGTTCCCATGTTTTGGCAGGAAGCAAAACTTTATGATTTTCAATCTGCCCGAAATTTAAAGGCGGAATTCTAGTTTGAAACGCTTTTACATATTCTAATTCTTCCTTTGATAATTGTTCCGAAGAAAACTGTAAAAGATTGGTTGTAATTACTTGTAAAGCCGAAATCGTACTATTAGCATTATTTGCCATTTTATAAGTTTCTGCTCCTGAACCCGGAAAGAGAATTAATTTCCCGTTCCCATCCAGAGCTTTTCTTCCTCGCTGTTTGGCTAAATATTGATAATGTTCATCAAAAAATCGAAGACAGCTGATGATGAATTGATTGTATTTTTGAATATCTTCTCCTGCATATTCCTTTTGTTGCAACATCATTTGGCAGAATTCTAAAACCGTATCCCATTCGTATTCGAGCCATGCGTTATATTCCATTCCTGGATCGTAATCTGCGGGACGTTTCCATTCGTATTCCGCTGGATTTGGAAGTCCAAAGTTTTCTAATTGTTCTGTGAATGATGCACCATTATGTTTCCAATAAACTTTACTTCTTAATTCAGCATTTTTTTGAAGACTTACGTAATAATCCAATTGCGATTTCATCATATCAAAATCACCACTTTTCACCATCGGAAAATAAACCAATCGCTGGTTTTGAGCCGTCATCGTTCCTCCACCCCAATTTCTGAAATCAGGTGTAAAATTCAGGTCTTTGTTCGTGTAAACGGGATCAACCGTAAAAAGTCCGCCATTGAATTTGGTTGGATATTTTCCGTATGCATTGCATCCAAGCATGTATCGGAACAATTGATAATTCTGCCCAATTTGATACACCGAATCTTTAACACTTGAATGATTTTTTTGAGTGAAAATAAAGCTGCGATTCCAGAAATTATTCCACCATTTTTGAGTGTTTTTCTCAGCTTGTTTCGCTGTGTTTTTGTTTGCAGCAATCAAACTTTTCAATCCATTATTCCAAGCAACAAAATCAGATTGACTGGTGTTTAAATAAATTTCTAATGCCTGTTTTTTGGATGGTTTTATGCTTGATAAAGTAAAGCCTTTAAAATCCATATCCTGATATTTTCCAAGATACGTTCCGTCTGGTTTTAAGTTATCGCCTTTCATGAATCCACCAAAAGTCAGATTCGCAATCGGGTTCAGCATTTGGTCTTTAACCGATTCCATTTTCTGCTGTTTTACCGCAACGTCAAAAACCGTATTGTCTCGATTTCTGTGGTAAAATTTAACTCCATTATTTTCAAAAGAAATAGAATCTTTATAGGTTATAAGTTCTCCCTGAGGTGCCCATTTATAAGAATTGGCATTGTTTTCTTTTCCTTTCGGATAACGGTTCTGATAACGCCAGCTTTCATAAGAAGCCTTCATTTTCAACGGATTTTTACTTTCTAAATCAACATGAATAATCGGTTTAAAAACATCAACCCAAAGTTTTATTTTTGTGTTGTTTTGCCCAACTAAAACATAACCATCTTTCAGTTTCAATTCCTGATGAAACCCTTCTTTTCCTTCAAAAGGATTCGGACTTAAAGTCACTTTTACTCTTCCTAATTTCAATAAAGTATTATGCTCATCAAAAGTTCCGCTTCGCGAAAAATAGAAATACAAATCACCTTTCTCTACCCAAACATTCATACCAATATCTCTGCCTCCCAAAGGCATAGATTCTGATGAATTATTGCTCTGCGTTGTCCAAACCTGATTGTAATTATCAAGCACAGGGATTTGCGCTTTAAGGCAAAGCGTTGTGAAGAGAAGGATGTATTTTATGTATTTCAATTTTATCTATTTTTTTATAGTTCTTTTTGTCATTTCGACTGAAAGGAGAAATCACAATAGAAACTTCACACAGAATGTCCTCAATCTTTGTCGATTAACAAGTGTGATTTCTCCTTCCTCGAAATGACATACTAGACGTTAAACTCATAATTCACAATTTACAATTCACCATTATAAACTACCACTCATCAGTTCTAAACGAAGAAACCGGCAAACCACCTGCGCTAAACAATTCCGCTTTAACGAAATCCTTCCATAAATATCTTACTGCAACAGGATTCTTTACTTTATCAGAAGTCAGAACCACAGATTTTCTTCTTACCACAGTTTTCGCTGGATAAAAAACTTTGTCTGCTCCTGCAATTTCAAAACCTAAAACTTCTTTATCATAAGACGTAATTCCGTTAGCAACATCATCAAAAGAAATTGTTACAGCACCATCTTTTATTTCCATTGATTTATATTTCGGACTTTCGAATTCGAAACCTTCAATACCGTACGTTCTTGCTAAAGCCTGAAAAGCCAATCGGTTTCCACCTTTTTCCTTGTCCATTGGGTGAATGTTGTTTTCTTCCCCAACATCCATCAAAACTGCCATTGCTGAATTCGGAATTTCCTTTGAAGCTTTTAATTGCGCCTCTCTCAAATAAGCTGAATTGTATTTTTCCTGATAATCTTTTGGATGAAATGAAGCATAATTAAACGGCGCAATCTGAGCGAAATAAAAAGGAAAATCTCCTTGATTCCAAAGCGTTCTCCAACTGCTGACCATTTTTTTCATTAAAGCGGTATATTCATTTGCTCTTTCGTAATTCGATTCGCCCTGATACCAAATACAGCCTTTTATTCCGTAACCAATTACAGGCGAAAGCATTCCATTAAACAAAGTAGTTGCAACACGATTTGGGTCTTTTGCCAATTCTTCTTTTGTGGTCGGAATTTTAGCACTGGTGAAATCCTTCAGCATTTCCTGATTCATCCAGGCTTCCATACTCGAACCGCCGTATGAAACATGAATCAATCCCACAGGAACATTTAAAACTTCCTGCAAAAGCGAACCAAAATACCAAGCTGTTGCGCTAAAACGAGAGGTTGATTTTGGAGAAGCTTCTTCCCATTTTCCTTCAAAATCTTGCAAAGGTTCTAAAACTGTTGCTCTTGGAATCGTAATTAAACGAATGTTTTTATTGGTTGATCTTACAATAATTTCGTTTCCGTTTTTAACAGGCTGTCCCTGAAATCCTTTCAATGGCATTTCCATATTCGATTGTCCTGAACAAAGCCAGACTTCTCCCAACAAAACATTTTTGATAGTTACTTTTTCGTTTCCTTCTGAAACTTCGATTGTGTAAGGTCCGCCAAAAGAAACCGTTTTTAATTCTGTTTTCCATTTACCAGAATTGTCTGCTTTTACCTTATAAGTTTTAGAATCCCATGAAGTTTTGATTACGATGTTGGCGTTCTTTTCTGCCCAGCCCCAAATTGGTGCGTTAGATTTTTGCTGTAGTATCATATTGTCGGTAAACAATGCTGGCAGTTTTATTTTAGCATTGATTTGAAGGCTTGCTAAAACCATTAATAATGCAATAATTAATTTTTTCATTTTATATTTATTTTTTATTGCCACAGATTAGAGAATTAAAAAGGATTATTAGTTTTAGTTCTGTCAGGCTGAGCGAAGTCGAAGCCCGATTCCAATTGAAGCGCCCTTCGACTTCGCTCAGGGTGACAATCCAAATAATCATTTTAATCTGTGCTAAATTTTTATTTATTTTTCTCTTTCACAAGCACAACCGGTCCAAATAATCCTGCTTTCAACAACGGTTCTCCTTCTAATCTAAACGGCGCTGTTGTCCACGTTAATCTTTCTTCTTTTGGCAATTTTTGATCACCGATTAATCTATTTGCCCACGTATTTGTAACTTTTACTTCTATCCTATTTTTTCCTTTTTGTAAAGCTTTTGAAATGTCTGTTTTGAAAGGAAAAGTCCAAAGCGTTCCGCAATCTTTTCCATTAATCTTGATTTCAGCAATATTGGCAATTTCACCTAAATCCAGCCAGATTTTATTAGTATCTTTTCCTTTCCAGATAAACTCTTTTTTATAAACTACCGTTCCTGAATAATACTTAATCTGATCATTATCTGAAGTACTCCAGTCAAAAAGTTTGTTTGTTTTTACCACTTCATTTGGGCCTTTAAATTCAGGATCAAATTGCAATTCCCAGTTTTCATCTAAAGTCTGAACTTTCTCAAATTCAGAGGATTTTCCTTGAGCTAAAACTTCTTTCGTTTCTCCTTTAAAAATCACAAAACCAGATTCGTTCGCATCTAAACTTATCAAAGCAATTGTTCTGCCGTTTTCTATTTTCCAATTAGCTAAAGCCGAAGTTTTATCCGTTACAGCAGTATACCAATGCGGAACTTTTCCTGAAATTCTAAACGAAGCTACAAATGTTCTTTTTTCTGCTTTTTGATTAGATATAAAATAAATATCTTCAGTATCCGATTTACGATGCGCCCACGCCAATGTTTCTGAATCAGCTCTGTTTAAATTTGGAAAATAAATATCCTGAGTAATTCCGATGGAAGCAAAATCATTTCCTAAATAAGGTAATTTGATAACTGTTCCTTTTCCAATTTTCCATGTTGATGAAGTGGCATTATTCCAAATTTCATCAATTACATTCTGCCATTTCTTTTGATCGGCTTCTGATTGAATTCCTGGCTGAAGGTTCGGTTTTTCATCCGCAAAAATGGTAGCTCCATCTTTTAGCAATTGCAATATTTTTTCGGCGGAAGCCAAAGACAAAATTTTATTCGGTGCCATTTTATGACTTCCTGGGAAAAATAAAGCACCATATTCTATTCCACCATCAAACGAAATTTTTCCGTTTACCACTTTCGCACGATTTATTAAAACATCGGCATTGAAAGAATCATATTGATAACCATTTAGCGGATTAATCCATTGTGATAAATCAGTTATGTTTTTAGAATAGGTGACTTCTTTTGGCATTTTTGCCGTTGGCTGACCTTCATTTTCTAAACGGATTTTCTCGCTTTCCAATCTTGCTGCACCAAACACATTCGGAATAAAAGGCACTAATCGATCTGGGACAAAAGAACGGGAAGGAAAATCTTCTCCAATAAAAACCGCCAGATCAATTACCGGTTTTCCTTTTTGCAATTGAAACTGAACTCTTTGACAATAATCAAACCACGCTTTTCCGGGTTTCCACCATGTTTGGTCTCTTTGAAAAAAAGTTCCAATATCATCTAAAGTCATTCCGGGTTTTCTGTCCGTCCACGGATTATGTACAAAAACATGATAAAATAATCGGTTAATTCCTAAAGCGTAATTGCGGTCTGCCATTGTTTTTAAATTTCCGGGATGTTCGTCCCAATCCATTCGAAGAGCCGTAAAAGATTCCGCCTGAATAATATCTTTTCCGTAAATATGTCCACCCGAAATGGCATCAACCATATCTAAAGGTTTGTCGTGCGTTGGGCTTTTCAGCCAAAATTCACCACCCGGATAATCAACATATTTATAATGCAGCAAAGCGTCACTCATCATTGTTGGCGCGACGTTTTCTGAACTTAACTTAACGTTGTATTCTTTTGCAATTTGAGCGACAGTACCGTAGAAATTATCGGCTACTAAATCGGCAATTGTTTTTCTAATATCGTATAAAACTTTTTCTGAAAAATTGGCACTTTCTATCGGGATTCCTGCCATAACTGGAAGATAATCTACAAGATCGTAGCCACGTCTCTTTTTAAATTCAGCCTGAAAAACCGAAGACCAGTTTTGGCTTCCACATTCCCAGCTGTCAAAATGGAGGATTTCTAAAACTTTTGAAGCCAATTCCGGACCTGCTGAACGAACGGCTTCTCCAAACCAATGATCTAACTGAAAACGAATTAATTCTGGATTAAATTTATCTACTTCCAATCCTTTTCCTGCTCCGCCAGTGGCATTTTCATGTCCTGTCGAAGTATGTCCCATTCGGAGAATTTTCCATTTCCCTTTTGGTGCTTTCCAATTTAGGTTTCCATCGGCATCAACAAAATTGGAGATATTAATGATTTCTGACTTTTTGAATGCATCAGAGTTTGGAATTTCTTTTTCAGTAGTCTGCGGAGTCAAACGCCAAATTGCGCCCGATTTTCCTTCGTAATTATTAATCAGCGATTGATTCGAAAGTGTAATTTTACTCACTTTCAGATTCTGTTTCCATTTCGCAAAATCCAAATCTTCAGCTCCAGGTTCTGTTCCTTTTGGATCATAAACAAATCTGAAATATTTTGCCGTAACAGGCGTAATCGTATGTGTATTCGGGAAATCCATATCCTGCCAGCCGTGACGCGGTGCGATCATTCTTTCGTGGAATCTAAAATTGATTCCGTCGTCGCTCACTTCTACAATCAGACGCTGTGCCTGAAAATCTCTTCCTTTGGTTTCTATTACAATAGATTTGCAGGTAAAAGGTTGGGCAAATTCATACTGAATCCATCCTGCATCAGCAAACTTGAAATTTTCATCTTTTTTAGGATCAGCCAAAAACGATGCATCGGTGTTGTTTGATGTCGTTACTTTTGGTATTTCCATCTGCGACGTAATTTGGTATTCTTTAATCGGAATAGCAAAAGTGGCAATATCTTTATAATAATCTTTGTAATGTACCGGAACTGGCAATTTTAGCGCCACTTTTTTTCCACCTAAAATTTCAATTGTTGACCAGACAACTTTCTGCATTGACATTTCTGGTGTAATCCACGGTCCTCCAGCAACGGCAAATCCGTCTGCTCCGTGAAAAGCCAATTTCAAACCTAAACGATCAGCTTCTTTAAAAGCCCAATGAATCATGTCCCAAAATTCAGGCGTCAACTGCAAAACCGGTGGATCTATCAATGGCGGATTTGCTGGCCCTTTAATGGTCATTAAATAAGCGCCTGCAATTCCGGCTTGTTTCATAGCTTCTAAATCGGCCGTAATTCCGGGTTTGGAATACGCCGATTTCATCCAATACCAATACACCCAAGGTCTTGAGGATTCTAATGTTGGCTGAAAATTGGTTTCTTTTTTAGGGACTTCCTGTGCAGAGACGAGGCTTGCTAAAAGGAGGATAAAAAAGAGGTGTTTTTTTTGAAACATTTTATCGTTGTTTTGTCATTGCGAGGAACGAAGCAATCTCATAACGAAATCAACTACGTGTGATTGCTTCGTTCCTCGCAATGACCTCATTAATACTTAAACTTCTTCAAACTACTTTCCAATTCATTTTTTGAACCATTAAAAGGCATCAAATAAAAACTATACTCATAATTTCCAGACTTAATCTGATATTGTTCTAATGGTTGTGCAACAATCGTCCAGCTATCATTTCCTCCTACTCCCATTTGGATTAAATCGATGTTTAGTGTTAAGAATCCTGGATCTTTCAAATCGTATGTATGACCAGATGTGCTTAAGTTTTCCTGTGTATACGGCCATGCACTCATGCTTAAAACTTTGGTATCGTTTACTACTAAAAATCCTTTGTTTTTTTGTGGAGCGCTTAATGCCATCCATCTTACATCGCATCGGTTTCCGTTTTCCTGAGGTTTTGGATAATGTTCGATAAAATCATTTATTGGAAGTGAATATTTCCCAACAAACGAACCAAAACTTCTGTCGCTGTAATTTTCTAATTCTCCTTTACCGTACCATGAAATCTGATCGAATTTTCTCTGAACTCCCATTTGCATTCCGATTTTTGGAATGTTCGGCAGTTTGTTTGAAGCTTTTAAACTGTAATCGACTTTTATTAATCCGTTTGGTAAAATGCTGTAGATTACTTTTACACTTGCGCTGTCTTTTATGACTTCGTAATCGCTTGTAATTTTGATTTCTGAAGCTGATTTATCAATTGAAATGTTGACCAATTTTGGTTTTGCTTTATACCATTGTTTCAGCAGTTTTTGCGATTTCCATCCGCGTTTGTCGTTGTCTGTAAGCGGTCTTACGAAATTTGGTAAAAGCGGTGCAAAAACTTGTTCTTCTCCGTTAAAAATATAAGAACTTAAAGCTCCGTTTGTTTTTCCAATTGTAATATCAAAAGCTTTTCCTTTGATTTTGAAATCTGAATCTGATTCAGAAACCTTCAGCGTTTCTTTTTTAGATTCTGGAGAAACAGCTTCTTTCTTTTTTAATATGAACTGATCTTCCGCGACAGCGTAACCTTTTGAAGCCCATAATTCATCTTTTGAAAGCTGGAATTCTATATTTAAAATATATTCGGCATCGGCTTTCATTTTTGGAAGATAAGGACTCACATCTAAAGTTGTCGATTGTCCAGCTTCTACTTTAAATGGTTTTAAAATCTGAGTTTTAATCACATTTCCGTTTTCTAAAACTTTTAAAAAAGGAATACATCCTTCCAAAGATTTAACCGCCTGACGATTTTTGATTTCTAATAAATTCCCTTTTAAAGTCGAAATAGCAGGCTGATACACCCATTTATTCTCAAAAATTGAGCCTTTTGGTTTTCCGTAAGAATCTACAATTCCTTTTGTATTGAAGTTTCCGTCATGATATTTTTCGCCAAAATCTCCTCCGTGAGCAAAATAATTCTGCCCTGATCTTGAATCAAATTTCAAGATTCCCTGATCTTTAAATTCCCAAATACATCCTCCGATAACTCTTGGAAGTGAACGGAATTCATCCCATAATTCCTTTAAATTTCCAACCGAATTCCCCATTGCATGAGAATATTCAACAAAAATAATCGGACGAGTATCTTTCTTTTGATCTACCAAAAATTTAGGTGTAAAAACGCCTGGATAAAAACGGCTAACCATATCGACATACGAATCATCCTGTGGGTTTTCAAATCTATATGAATGATCAATTGTTTTTGGATATCCTGGATCAAGCGGATCAATATATCCGTCTAATTTGGCATTTCCCTGCGCTGGTTCGTAATGAACTGGACGTGTGATATCGAAATCATGAACCCAGCCCGACATTGCAGCATGATTTGGTCCTTTTCCACCTTCGTTACCCAAACTCCACATTACAACCGATGGATGGTTTTTATCTCTTTCAACCATTCGAATCATTCTTTCCATATAAGCGTTTGCCCAAAGTGGATCGTTGCTTAATTTACCGCCAATTCCGTGTGTTTCCTGATTGGCTTCGTCCATAACCATGATTCCGTATTGATCACATAATTCGTAAAAATAAGGATCATTTGGATAATGACTTGTACGTATAAAATTGAAATTAAACTTTTTAATCGTGGTAATATCTTGTTTGATATCTTCTCTTGTAACGGCTTTTCCTCTTGTTGGATGATGATCGTGACGGTTTACGCCATAAACGTAGGTTTCTTTTCCGTTGATGAGCATTTTTCCATTCTCTTTCGAAAATTCAATAGAACGGAAACCAACTTTACAGCTTTTGGCTTCGGTAACATTTCCATTTTTATCTTTTATCGAAATGACCATCGTATATAAATTCGGTTCTTCTGAGCTCCATTTTTTTGGATTTTTAATGGTTTCCTGAAAGAATCCAAAACGGACATTATCCAGACGAGGATAACTTTCGTTGATCAAATCAATTACAGGTCTTTGAAGCGGTTCTTTGAACATTGCCTTATTATTGGCATCGTACAATTGAACATTCATCGTATAATCTTTGATTTTTGCTCCTGTTAAATTCTCCACTTTCGGACGAAGTTTAAAAATCGCATCTGTATATTGTTTATCTAATTTGGTTTGAACAAAGAAATCCTGAATACGCAATTTTGGTTCTGCCATAATAAAAACTTCACGCTGGATTCCGCTCATGCGCCAGTGATCCTGATCTTCTAAATAAGAGCCATCTGTCCAACGAATTACACGAACAGAAACTACATTTTCTCCCGCTTTTAAATAAGGTGTAATATCAAATTCTGATGGCAAAAAACTGTCTTCGCCATATCCTAAAAATTCTCCATTTAACCAAACTTCAAAACCTGAACTAACGGCTCCGAAATGTAATGTCACGGTCATATCTTTCCAGTTTTCGGGAACCGTAAAACTTCTTTGATAAGAGCCTACTCCGTTATAATCTTTAGGAATATAAGGCGGATTAATTGGTCGAAATGGATAAACAGCACTTTTGTAAATCGGGTTATCATAACCTTTCATTTCCCAGTTGGAAGGCACTTCTATTTTATCCCAGCCTGATACTTTGTTTTGATAAAAGTCTTTTGAAGCTTCTTTTAAGTTTACAGCATATTTGAAATCCCAATCGCCTGTAAGCATTTGCATTCGGCTTTTGGTTCTGTCGCCTTTTAATGCGTCTTCAACACTTGCGTATGAATATGAAGTCGCTCTCGATGGCTGCCTGTTGATGTTTGTTATCGTTGGATCTTCCCACGGAGCAAACTCATATTTTTTATGCAATTCTGGGACTCCCGCTGGTTCTCCTGTTACGGATTGGGACTGCGTTGTGTAAGATGTTAGAAGTAAAATGAAAAATGTGAATACTGATTTTGGTATCGAAATTCGAAACCTTGAAAAGTTATTATTTTGAATTGGTTGAAACATTCTTTTATTTTTAGTTTTTTTGTCATTCCGACGAAGGAGGAATCGCACTAGAAATTCCTCAACTATAATCGACAATCTTTGTGGTTACGAATGTGATTTCTCGTTCCTCGAAATGACAAACTGGATCTTAATACTTAATTCTATATACTTAATTCTTCTTCGCCTTTTTCTCCGGCGCTGCCACAAAATTCAATTTGCTTTTTCCTAAATCTTTAGAAGTTGCAATGGCAATTCCTCTTTGTTCTGCTTTGTTAACGGCACAATAAAAATGATAGACAACGCCATCATGTTTTACAACAAATGATTTATGGGCGAACATATCATCGTAAGGTTCAGAAGATTTAACTAAATCATCTCCTTTCCAGTCGTTCCAGTTTACTAAATCATTCGAAACGGCAAAACGGTTAAATGCACCTTGATTCCAACCTGTCCAGAAAGCTCCAAAATAAAACATTACCCAAGTATCATTAATACGCTGAATATAAGCATCTCCCGAAATTCCTTTATGATGGTTGATTAATGGTTTATCGCCATAACGTTTCCATGTTTTCATATCGTTTGATACTGCCATAGCAATACGCTCAGCGCCTTTTGCAGGATTGATACTATCGCCACGGGCATTGTAATACATGATAAAATTATGTCCTGTAACTTTGTCTTTATCACGGATCACGCTGTTTTTGTACATTGTACTATTATCCCACCACTTAGCGTCTTTGTCTTTTGGGGTTAAAACCGGATTTTCTAATCTTTGAAATTCGTGTGGTTTTGTAGGCGCTTCTTTGGTATATGCCATTCCGATTGATAAAATACCTGCTTCATAACCTTTACTGTCTCCTCCGAAATAGCTCATCCAATATTTATCATCGTATTTTTCCCATTCATAGCTTCCGCCCCATGTCATGTCTTGTAACGAAATATATCCTGCTTTTTGGTTTACATCCCAATGTTTTTCATTTTCTGAAAATGACATTACTTTTCCTAGATGTTTCCAATCTAAAAGATTGTCACTTTCTGCCAACCAGGTTTCGTAACCTCTTCCGTCGTAAATTAAATACGTCATATACCATTTGCCGTCTTTTCTAAAAACACTTGGACAATCCATTTTGTATGAGTTGTCGGTAGGAACCATTACCAAACCGTATTTATAAGGCGTTTTGATTTCTTCATAAATCTCCTGCATTACGCTATCGGTAATTTCTCTTTTCTTGTATTTGGTTGCACAGCTGGTTATGGCAAGTGCTGAAATGGTTAGGATTAGGTATTTAATTTTCATTTTGGTTATGTTTTGTTTGCCACGAAGGCGCTAAGGCTCTAAGTTTTTTTGTTTAGTTTGCGAACAATTTAATCTCGCAAAGTCGCAAAGTTTCTATTTTCTATACTCTAAAATCTTGCTTCTTGCATCTTTCTTCTTCCGCACTATCTTCTATTTCTTCAATTCCTTTAAACGTGATTCCATCACATCTTTATTCAGTTTTACTTTTACCATTCCTGTTGGATGAAATCTTCTTTTCAGGTCAATTGCATTATACACTATTGTGTAAACATCATTTCCTTCTGGGATTAGGCACAAAGGCGTTCTCATAATATCCCACCATTTATCGACTTTAGTTTCGATTGGTAAATAATGAGCTTCTGCCCAATTAACGCCGTCTACTGATAACGAATAAGCAATCATGTTTGGTAAATGATGCCCCCAGCCGTCTGGGCCTCCGTCGAAAATCGCGATGTACAGACCGTTTGGTAATTGACTAACGATTGGGTTTTCTACAAACTGTGGATGCATCGTTTTAATTGGTTCCAAACCTTTATTCATCCTCAACCAAGGACCTTCTAAACTTCTAGATTCGGCTAAAGCTACAAACCAGCCTTTTCCTGATTTTTTCGGATAATCTGCCCATGAATTGAACGGATACGCACCGCTGTAAAATCCGAAGTATTTATCGCCAACCTGATATGGAAAAAATGAAGCTACACCCTGACGACCTTCCCAAGGTTGAGAATCTAATCCCGGTTCCATAATAATTCCCATATCTTTATAAGGTCCGCCGATTCCGTTGATTCCATCTACAGTCGATTCACAACGCCAAATTCTTCCGAATGAGTGATTTGGTTCTATCTCTTTACTAACTGTATAAGCCAAATAATAACCGTACCATTTGTTTACTTTTTCATTAAAAACTGGCATATAAGACCAAATTGCGGCGCGACGATCATTCATCGGGTTATCATCTTCAGTAACAGCATAGACACCGCTTGCTTGGTAGATTGTAGATTCTCTTTTCCAATGAATAGCATCTTTACTTGTCCAGTGTCCAATTTTGGTTTTTACACGATCATAGTAGTAATCAACTCCTTTTTCTCCTGCTCTTTCAGTTGGAAACATATGATACGTATCGCCGACTTTTACCACACGTCCGCCTTCAAAACCTCCCTGAATTCCTTCTGTTCCAGACATTCCTTCATCAATAACAGGTTTGTTTTCTCCGCCGATAATTTCAAAAAGCGGTTTTTCATCTGAAAATCCTTCAACGATAAAAGTTGGATTCCAAAGTTTTCCGTCTGGGAAATTGGCATTTCTCGCATTCAACTGCTGGTCGCTTTTCAAAACTCCCAAAACAGCAAATAATCCTTTTTGATTTGGCAAAATAGTGTGAGTTCCTTTTCCGTAAGGAATTGCATAAACACTTACAGGCGCTAAACCCGTAATAGTAACTCCATTTGAAAGAATTTCGTTGTTATTTCCAATTTGATTTGCTTGAAGATATTCAGGATTTTTATCTTGAAAAACTCCAATCAAAACAGTTACTGGTTCTTTAAATTTTAATTGTAATGGAGCATGTGTTCCGTTTTTATATTGATCTAAAGGAAGTTCAATTCCTGTTAACCCTTGCAATTCTGGAGCTAGACGAACGATATTGTGTTTGCTTCCTGAAAATACATGAGCGTATAGTGTGGTTTTGAACGTTTTGTAATTGGATTTTACAATTTCAAATGACGCTGGTTTCCATGCGGTGGTTTGTGCTGTGGCTTGGATGCAGACAGTTAACAGCATTAAAAAAGCGGTTTTTAATTTGATATTGTATTTTTTATTTTTTGAAAACATTGTTTTTTTATTTTTATTGGCTTTTATTCTTTCTTATGCATTTCCCAAATCTTTGTAGAGTTTCTTGCGAAGATTTCTCCTTCGTCGAAATGACAAACTAAACGTGACAATCTTTATGGTTACGAGTGTGATTCCTCCTTTCAGTCGGAATGACAAACTGGGCGTTATAAACTATCGGTTAATCACTAATCACTAATTACTAATTACTAATCACTCATAACTTATAAAGCCTTATAGCTCACTTTATACTCCACATTCGGTTTTACAATCAATTGATATTTATTTTTTGCTAATTCTGTAATGGTTCCAGAGTTTGTTTTGGGTTTGTTGGCACTTTCAAAAATCAATTTTCCTTCTCCTTCGCCTGCTTTTACTTTGATTTCTTTGGTACTGAAATACACAGCAACTTCTCCGTTTGGTGTTGGCACTTTTCCTTCCATCCATTTTAAAACGCCAAGATTTGGTTTGATTTCATATTGAGAATAACCCGGCGCAGTTGGTTTTACACCTAAATAATATTTCCCCAACAAGTAAATCGGACTTGCGCCCCAAGCGTGGCAAAGACTTTTTCCATAAGGACGCCCATACATCGTTAAATGTTCCGTTCCTTTTTTGTTCGGATTGTATTCTTCCCAGAAAGAAGTTGCGCCTTCATTTAGCATTCCGCCCCAATAATCTTTCATTTCTTTTAAAACGTAATCTTGTTCGCCTATTGCACACAATGCCTCCAATTCGTAAAAACGCATGTATGGTGTTGTGATTTGAAGAACATCTTTATTAAGTAACACTTTATTTTTTACACTTTGTTTTTGTTCTTCAGTAAAATAATTGAAGAAAATGCCGAACATATTAGCGTATCTGGTTACAATATTTTGCATTTTACCATCGATACGTTGGTGTTTCATTACGTTTTCTTTTTTATCCCAAAAGACATCAAATAATTTCGTTTTTAAGTCATCGCCTAATTTCTGATATTGTTTTTGATCTTCACTTTTACCTGCGATTTCAGCACTCACCGCCATAGCTTCTAAACTTCTTGCTAAAAGCATTTGCTCAAAACTAACTTCACCCGTTTTTGGAAGTCCGTCTGCCCAATCAATAAAAACCCAGTCTCCTTCTAAAGGTTCCAAGAATCCGTTTTTGTTTCTTCTTTCTAGACAGAAATCCATAAGTGATTTCATTCTTGGATAAAAAGTTTTAATGAATTTTGTATCGCCTGTGTGCAAGTAGTAATCATAAACACCTACAAACCAATACAACGAATAATCCATTATAATATTTACGTGAGCCGTTACAGGATCTTTTCCACGAAGTGCTAAAAGTGTTCGTTCTACAGAAGCCGAATCAAAGAACAAATAATAATTCATCAAATAACTTTGATAAGCATCACCCGACCAAACCCAGCGGTCACGTTTAATTCCGTCTATAAAAAATTCACGAGAAGTTAAATGCATTGTGTAAGCCGACACATCCCAAATTTTATTCAATTGTTCATCCGAAGATTTGAATGCACCACGATAGTCTAATGGCAGATATTCATAAAGCATCGAAATAGAATCGTATTTTACTCCTGCATCTGCTTGCACCTGAACATAACGGAATGCTTTTGAACCATCATGTGTGTACGTTTCAGATTGTTTTCCATCAAAAGATAAATGATCTAAAGTTTCACATTTAGCAGAATCCAGAGCTTCTTCACGAGATTCTCCATAATACAATGCTAGTTTCCCTTTTCCTTTTAAACCATGAATTTTAATGTAACCGAAAGTTTCTTTTCCAAAATCTACTAATTGACTAGTTCCTATTTTTTCTGTTTTTTTTGCGCTTAAAGGTTTGGTTGTCAATTTAAATTCTGAAGGTTTATTTTCTGGTGAATTAAAATTCCAAGAACCAACAGGAACCCATGGCGTACCAGATTGTTGTGCTTTTCCAGTCTCATCAATCCAAAGTTTATCTTCGTTGGTAACTTTCCATGAGGCATCAGATTTAACGTATTGACCTGAAACATAAATAGCTGGCAACACTTCCTGATTGTAAACTTTAAAGGAAATTTTGTGTTTTCCAGCAGGAACTGTAATTGATTTTGGCTGTCCGTAAATTTGAACACCGTCTAAAAGCAATTGAAAAGGTCCTTCTGAGAAGATTTTTACGTCGTCTTGTTGCGGAATATCTACTTCTGTCTGAAAAGTGACCAAAGCATAAGGACTGTAATATTGCCAAAGCGGAGGAAATACGGCTTCGCGTTCTGTACGTCTTACCTGCATTTTATTGCTTAACCAAACTTCGAAATCCCCTGGATACCAGATCCATGTCGCTTCTTTTGTTTTTTCTTGTGCTGAGGACAGCGAACAACAAAAAAGGGCAACAAAAAGAAGTAAAGTCTTAAAAATGGAAAAGCGGTTTAGCATAGTTAGTTTATTTTGGGACTAAAGATAAGTGTTATTTTTACATTTCACAACCTGTAGTATCCTGTTATTTCATAAAAAACTATGATTCTTGATAAATTTTTAAGGAAAAAATTATGACTTATCACTTTTTTAGTACTAAAAAAAATTGATGTTAGAATTTTATGGGACTCGGATGAGACGGATTAGCTATCGCGAAGATGCGGATAAAAACAGATTTTTTCTTTTTTTACTCTTTTTTGTCATTCCTGTAAAACTTGGAATTTGGATATAGTTTTGTCATTTCGACTGAAAGGAGAAATCACACGCGGGGTTACGCAACGTTTGTCACCAATCTTTGTAGAATTACTCGTGTGATTTCTCCTTTCAGTCGAAATGACAATGATTACTGTTATTTTCAATATAATTAAAAGAAAAAAATCCGCATTAATCCGCATCTTCGCGATAGCTAATCCGTTTTATCCGCGTTCTAATTTAGGCTAACAATCTAAGCAATCATTTTATCAGATTCGTTTTCATCTTCTAAAATATAGTTAGAAGGCGTTTTGCCCAAATGCTTTTTGAACATATAAATAAAAGCACTCGCTGTTTCGTAACCTAAATCTAAAGCGATTTCTTTTATGGATTGTTTTTCGCCCAATCTTTTAATGGCTTCCAGTAATTTCATTCGGGTGCGCCAATCGCTGAAATTCATTCCCAATTCTTTTATGAATAATCGCGATAAAGTTCGGCTGCTCATAAAAGAAAGTTCGGCATAATAATCAATTGTTTGTTTACTCGAAACATCACTCATTAAAAGTTCTACCACTTTCTGTAGCCTTTCATCATTTGTAGTAGGCAAAAAAGTGGCGCTCGGCACTATTAAAGCCAGTTCATCTAAAAAGACATAAATGATTCTTAATTGTGATTCTGTTAAGTTGCCACTTGTTCCAAAAGAAATGATTTTGAAAACCAACTGCTTTAAAAACATCGGAATATCAAACGAAAAACTCTTTTCTGGCAATCCTCCAATTGCAGAAGGATCAATAAAAACACTGTAATAGTTAACGTCTTTCTGAAAAGTAACCTGATGCTCTACTCCGCTTGGAATCCAAAGGCCTTGCAACGGATTTACAACCCAAATATTATTGCCGACCACAACATTCATTACGCCACGAGTTGCATAGATCAATTGAGCTCTTGGATGCGAGTGCGAGATACACATTTCGTTGTTAACTGTTTCAGTATAACCTATAACCGGGATCAAGGAATCTACTTGATATCCAAAATCCGTTGCTACTCTATATGTCCGATATTGACTATTCATTGTCCAAATATAGCAATTCTGACATTAGTATTCTTTTAATCTTTGCAAAAAATAATAC
This sequence comes from Flavobacterium tagetis, assembly GCF_016735615.1. GTDB lineage: Bacteria > Bacteroidota > Bacteroidia > Flavobacteriales > Flavobacteriaceae > Flavobacterium > Flavobacterium tagetis. Next base: position 741,319 of record NZ_JAERSF010000003.1, on the reverse strand, counting down.
AGCTGTTGTTTTTTAACCTAATTTAAAAATCAAAAAATATCTCATGGACACTATTAAAGCAAATCCTGACATAGTTAAAAAAACCACTTATTCGATCTTATTCATCATAAGTTTTTCTCATTTAATTAATGATCTTTTACAGGCTGTTGTTCCTTCAATTTATCCGCTTTTAAAAGATAATTTTAGTTTAAGTTTTACTCAAATTGGTATTATTACTTTGACTTATCAAATGGTAGCGTCTATTTTACAGCCGTTTGTAGGAATGTATACCGATAAAAATTCTAAGCCATACTCGCTAATTGTTGGAATGTGTTTTACAATGGTTGGACTTTTCTTTGTTTCGATCGCTTCAAGTTTTATCAACTTATTGTTATCCGTAAGTTTAATCGGAATCGGATCTTCAATTTTTCATCCAGAATCTTCGCGTGTGGCACATTTGGCTTCAGGCGGTAAAAAAGGATTGGCACAGTCTATTTTCCAATTAGGTGGAAATGCGGGAAGTGCGATTGGACCGTTATTAGCCGCTTTTATTATCATTCCACACGGACAATCTTATGTGGCTTGGTTTTGCATTATTGCTTTAATTGGGGTTTTTACTTTGTATAAAATTGCAATTTGGTACACAGCACATTTATCCGAAAGAAATGCGAATAAAGCCGCTCACAAAATTGAAACACATCATTTATCTAAAAACCGTGTAATTGCTTCCCTAATCATTCTATTAGTTTTAATTTTCTCTAAATACTTCTACATGAGCAGTATTACGAGTTATTATACTTTCTTTTTGATTGATAAATTCCATATTTCTATTCAGCAGTCGCAAGTATATTTATTCCTGTTCTCTGGAGCTGTTGCAGCTGGAACTTTAATTGGCGGACCAATTGGCGACCGATATGGCAGAAAATATGTAATCTGGGTTTCAATTTTAGGTGTTGCTCCGTTTACTTTGATGTTACCTTACGTTTCTTTATTCTGGGTTGGAACTTTATCTGTAATTATCGGATTGATTCTTTCCTCGGCATTCTCAGCAATTTTAGTTTATGCAACTGAATTAATGCCTGGAAAAGTCGGACTTGTAGCGGGTCTTTTCTTCGGATTTGCTTTTGGGATGGGCGGATTAGGTTCTGCTGTTTTAGGAAAAATCGCCGATGCTACCAGTATTGAATATGTATTTAAGATTTGTGCGTTTCTTCCATTAATTGGTATTATTACGGGATTTTTGCCGAATATTGAAGGGAGAAAGGAAAATGCTTAAACTTTAAAAGCTTAAAAATAAAAAATGCTCCATATTAGGAGCATTTTTTATTTTTAACAATCAACCTTTTAATCTAAGACTTATACGTTGCTTTCTCTTGAGGAGTCATTTCTTTCAATAAAATCTCATCTTTATATTTTACTGTATAATTTTGATCCGTTATCAAATTTTGATATCCCTCTGAGGTATAAAAGACTGGCATAACAGATTTTTCAATTATTTTGACATTTTTTTCTCCGTCTACCCCGTCTACTTCTTCATTAGAAAAATAATAGATATTAAATTTAAAATTGCGATTCTTTGTATTGTCTAATATATCATCCATCACTCCCAAATGAGTGCCAGGAAAAATCGGATCATTCACTTTTACAGTTAGTGATTTTTCATCAAGACCGATATAAGATGCATTAGTTCCATCTGCATGATCAACAACAATTTCAGTTTTAAAAACTATTTTTCCATCTTTATCAATAGCATTTCTTTTGATGTCAGTAACAATGCCTTTTCTCATGGAACAAATTGTGTCTTTTGTTTTAGAGTACACAACATAATTTTTCCATATATCTGATCTTACATTAAATCTATTTGACTCATAAATTGTTACGGTCTTATTCTCTTTAAATGGAAGCAAATAGGTTACAGCATAATCTACTTGAGGTTTTATAAGTCCTCTTGTGCAAATGTAGCTGTACGAACAATTAATTGGCTTCTCTTTATCAGCAGGATAAAGTTTAAAAAGTATTCCCGTATCACCAATTAAATTTATGTTATACGTTTTTTTGATTGCAACAATATCGTTTACATTTGAAACGTTTTCTATATTAAATTCTATAAAATAATTACCCGGCACTGCCTTAGTATATTTAAACTCGACACTATTATCTGCATTTCTGGTCTGAGTAACATAAATTTGATTTTGAGCGGTAATGGAATTGAAACCCGAAAGAAGAAAAACTAAAATTTTAAAAAAATTACTTTTTGACATAATTACATTTTTATCGTTAAACACTGTTTAAAAAGCAATACAAATGTAGTAAAAAAACTACAATCAATAATATAAAAGTAATCTTTTTATTATTTATACAATTTATTATTTTCTAAAATTCTATCTTGACATATTTATTATATCAAATAATAAAAGCGCTTCCAAACAAGAAAGCGCTTTTATTACTGCAAATCTTCATTTATCAGTTTTATAATCTTGGTTTAAAAGTTTTGGCTGTTTTAATTATAATTAATTGAAATTAAAAATTAGATACAAAAGAACAATCACCAACCCTAGCAAACCAAACAAGAACTTTACTTTTTTATTCGTTTTAGGAATATCCGTTTCATCTGAAACATTAACTTCTGGATTTTTATCGGTTAAAGAAATAATAACTGCTGTAATTAAAAGTACCGCAAAAATGTAAAAGGAAATCAATAAAAAGTGCGGCCAAGCTGGATATTTATCGGCAGGAAAAATCCATAGATATAAAACTCCAACAAACAAACTAAAGGCAGAACCCCAAGAAAGTGTTCCATTTACGGCTTTTTTGGTGGTGCGTTTCCAGAAAACACTCAAAAGGAAAACAACAGATAACGAAGGCGCCAAGAAACCTAATACCGCCTGAAAAATGTTGAATAAATTCTGTCCTTTAATATTGTCAATCGCAACAGCAATAAGAATTGCAAAAACACATCCAGCAGCAATTGTCAAACGGCCAATTTTAATTTGATCCTGAATCGTCGCCGTCGGGTTGATTTTCTTCACATAAATATCATTCGTAAAAACGGTGCTTAAAGCATTTAACGAAGAACCAATTGTTCCTACCAAAACCGCAATCATTACACAGATTACCAAACCGTTCATTCCGCTTGGGAAAAGGTTTGTAACCATTGTCATATAAGCCAAATCAGAATTGCTTCCTAATTCTGGATATAACGCATAACACAAAATTCCGGGTAAAATAAATAACGGAAGCGCCATCACTTTCAGCCACCCAATAAAGTTTACGCCCAATTGCCCTTGTTCTAGGTTTTTAGCACCTAAAACGCTCTGCACCATCGATTGATCTGTACAGAAAAAAGCAACAGCCGCTACAGGATAACCTAATAAAATAGCTGGCCACGGATAATGTGCATCATCTGAAGGACGGACTAAATTCCAAAAATTTGAAGGAGTTTTAGCAATTAAAACATCGATTCCGCCCAATTTTTGTAATCCTAAATAAGAGAGCGTCAACGAAACTACAATCAGCAGAATCATTTGAAAAACATTGACTTTAGCAATTGCTTTTAATCCTCCAGCAAACGTAAAAATTCCAGAAAAAATCACTAAAACGGTAACGCTCTGCCACATCGGAATTCCTAAAATCTGACGCACTAAAACACCTCCGCTGAATAATCCTAAAGACAACCAGCTTACCAATATTTTTACCAAAGCATACCAAGCTAAAATATTCTGCGTACTGTCGCCGTAGCGTTTTCCCATATATTCGGGCATTGTGCTTACTTTACTCGCAATATATCTTGGTGCGAAAACCATTGCCAAAAGCAGTAAAAACACAAAAGCGTACCATTCGAAATTTCCTGCTACGATTCCCGTAGCGTAACCAATACTCGCAAAAGCCAATAAGGATGAAGGCCCAACATTGGTTCCCCACATATTAAACCCAATGCTGTACCAGTTTAATGAATTTCCAGCCAGAAAAAGCGTTTCGTTTTTCTTTCTCTGCTTCATACTTACCACATATCCAATGACTAATAAAGCCACTAAATAACCCGCAACAATTACAAAATCGAGTGTGGTTAATTTATCGTAGATACTGTTCATAGTCCGTATTCGTTAAGAATATCGGCAATTTTAACCGGCATTCCAGTTTGCAAAGATTTATCCATTGCCTGTAATAAAGCTACAGTTCCAATTCCTTCTTCCATGTTTGGATATGCCTCAAAACCTTGCTCAATGCTGTCTACAAAATATTCTAAATAATTCTGATATTCCCCGCAGTGATGACTTTGCCCTTCAAAACGGAAATAATATTTTATCGTGCTGTCGCCCCAAGTAACTACTTTTTCTTCGCCCGTTTTATCTGTAATCGCATAGCGTAATTCGTGATAATCGGCCTGACTTGCTCCTTCTGTTGCTCTTAAAATTGTACTCATACCACTGTCACGCTGTGCTGGCTGAGTTGGCGAAGTATACACTCCACTTACACGAGCAATTCTTCCATCGGTTGCTTTGAAAATAAAATGCATCGTATCTTCATTCTTCAATCCTGCATTTTGTCCGTTACTGCTAATCATTCCGTAGCCCATCACTTCTTGAATATTTGGCAAATACCATCTGATAAAATCTACAGGATGGCTCAAACCACCGTACAGCCATTTAAACGATTGCAAAAGCGACCATTCTTTCTTTAAAAACCATCTGTGATCAGCGTGATATTGGGCTTCAATCGTAATCAAATCTCCAATTAATCCCGCTTCATAATCGGCTCTTTGTCTTTTGGCTGGTTCGAAAAAACGGGAACTTTGTCCAATAAAAACTTTCTTTCCAGTTGATTTGCTTAATTCTAACAGTTCTTTAGCATCCGAAAGATCATCGATAAAAGGTTTGGTACAAACAACGTGTTTTCCGTGCAATAAAGCTTGTTTTACATGTTGTGCGTGCAAATGATCTGGCGTATAAATCGCAATAATATCAATTGACGAATCATTCAACAAATCGTCATAATTAGTTGTGTACGAATGAAAATCGAATTCTTTTGCGCGTTGTTTGCACAATTCTTCGTTTCGGTCGCATATTTTAACGAGTTCTAGTTTTGAACTTTCTATAGCAGCCGACATTGTGCTTCGTCCTTCTCCAAGTCCCAGAATGGCTATTTTTAACATTGGTGGTTAATTTAGATTATTAGTTTTTTTTCGCCACGAATTCACGAATTATTTTTTTAAAATCTAGATGTAATATTAATTCGAATTATTCGAAAAAATAATTGCAAAGATTTTCAAATAATAATTCGTGAATTCGTGGCTATCTCTTTTATTTCGTTTCTACTTTGTTTAAGAAAATCCACGTTTCATCTGGTTTTGCGCCATCAATTCCTGATTGGTATTTTTTCATTAAGGCATTCCAGTCATCTACACGAGGATTATTTTGTGTTGTTTTCGGATTCAGTTTATCCAAGCTTTCTCCTTTCGGGATACTGATTACCAATATCAATTGTCTGTTTTTTTTGAAAACCTGCAATTGCTGGAAATCAGCGTTACAGAAACCTTTGGCAACTTCTGGCCATTTTTCGAATTGCGTTTTATGATACTCTACATATTCTTTTTGGAGTTTTTCATCAGCTGGAAGATTGGCTGTCAACACAATATTTTCCCAATCCGATGCTGGTTTTGAGTCTTTACATCTTTCGAAGTTTTGGAAATCGTAAACCAAATCATCATAGATTTTAATTTCTAAAGAAGGAAAAGCACCTGCCAGTTTTCGTTTCGTTCTTTCGGGCTGATTCATTTTTCCGTAAATCACCAAATGATTTTTCCATTGGTACAATTCCTGACCTACAATTCTAAAACCGGTTAAAGTCGATTTGATTTTTTCGATATCAAAATCAGAACCTATCAATTCGATTGCATACGGTTTTGGCATTTCCTGCAATCCCCATTTTTCATCAATTACAACTTCTTTTTCTAAATCTTTGTAAGGCGCTCTAATTCCGGCTGCATCTTTTATTTTAGCGCTTACATATGGATCATTATGTTCCCAAATATTCCCTTTTGGACCATTATGGTTTTTAAGTATTTTCTTCTCTGCAATCCAGTTGTTTTTAATCGTAAAACCTTCACTTCCTTCATCGGTATATAAATACAGCCATAAAAACGGATCGTGCGCATACGGACTGTTGTAAACTTTGTCGATATAGTTTTCTTCAATTCGGCTTCCCGGCTGAGCCGAAAGCGTGTAAATTCCAGCTACATCATGTAAATGTTTGGCATAATGATGAATTTTATTTCCTAGAATTTTATTGTTCTGCATCACGTTAGGTGTGTGTGTCCAACCCCAACCCATTGCCATTCCAGAGTATGATACATCCGAAATTTCGTTGTGTTCAATTGTAATATTTCGAACAAAACCAGCGCTGATTCCCAGAGTTCCCCAATCTTCATTGGTTACATTGGTGATTAAATTATCTGAAATCACTTCATCCGAACACATTTCTCTTTCATCTTTTATGATTAAAGGCAAATGAGCTTCGAAAGCTTCTTCAGAGAAAATTCCAACATTGATGGCACTTCCGCCAATATCTTTAAATAAATTTCCTTTTACCGTATTGTGATTCGTTCCTTTATTTAAATCTAAACCAGTCGAAGCCAAATGCTCAAAACGACACGATTCAAACTGAATATTGTTAGCATAATTAACTTCAACCGCTGCACGAGGTCTTCCTACCCAAGCTTGATTTTCTAAATTCGCCTGATTTGGCGTTCCTGGAACTTTCAGTTTATAAGCGTCTAACAAATACAAACCCGACTGCAACGGCACATGACCTTGCTGTGAAGGACGAAGCCAGTTGCTGTATTGAAACGAAATTCCTTTAAACTGAAAATGATGAACAGGAGAATCGATCGTTCCTTTTACTTCAACCAAATTTTCTAAAACTGGAGCTGTAACGGTAACCGAATTAATATCTTCTCCAGCTCTTGGAACATAATAGATTTTAGCATTTTTTTTGTCCAAATACCATTCTCCAGGCTCGTTTAAAAGCGAAAAAGCATTGTTTAAGAAATAAGCCGAATTTCCATTGTTTTTAGAAATCCAAGGCGCAGGCCACGGATGCTCGCTTTGAATACGGCTTTCTGGTTCTTCGAACGAAAGTTTAGCACTGTCTTTCTGAACTTCAATATTTTTGATTCTAAGATTGGCATTCGACCACCATTGCACAATAAACATTTCCATTCCCGGTTCAAACTTTACCGATTTATCTTTAAACGGAATCCAGCAGGTTTGTTCTTCGTGATTCCACGATAAAATACGTTCCATTGTGGTTCCCGCAGTATTTTTGGCTCTAACGGCTTTTTTGCCGTTTACCCATAATTGTCTGTAATCAATTAGGCTTCCTGCTTTTTTAGGAGCATCGGCCACCCAAACTGATCCTTTTTTAAGTCCGTTGATAATGGTTGTCGATTTTGTCCAGTTTTTAATTTCGATTCCACCGCTTATAATAGGTCTTGCATTTACATCAGCTTCAATTGTTGTTGGACTTTCTGCTGTTCCAGAATCTTCTGGTCGTACAAATAATGGTTCGTTTAAATAATACGTTCCATTCATTACTATGATTCGAATTCCGTCTTTAATAGATGGATCTTTTAAACGACGAAGTTCTCTGGCTTTTCGCATTGCCATGTGAACCGTTGCCAGCGGATTTGATTTTGTTCCGATGTTCGAATCTTTTCCTGATGGTGAAACCCAGATTTCAGCAGCACTTGCCGAAAGCGAGAATACCATTAAAAAAACGATCAGTAATTTGTTGAAAGGAATTAAACGCATTATTTATAGTATTGATTTTTTTCTTGAGCTAAAATTACGAGGCATTTATTTAAAGCGCTATAATTTTTACAAATAATTGTATTTTTAACACTTTTACCAAATAACAGGGACAATTTAAAAGAATATAAAATTACGAGCATCCTGTACCCTCCTGTAATATTGACTTCAAGACATTCATTTCGAAAATTCGGCTTTTAATTATCCTTTCATTTACGAATCAAAAAAAGTTAGATTCATAAAAAATCTGTGATAAACTCACTAAAACTGTCATTTCATATTATTTTTTTAATAGATTTGTGTAATCGATTACATTAAATATTTCAAATTAAAAAACTGTAATTTTATTTATTGAATAAAAAATTCATTAATTAAAAATTGAATTGTTAGTAAATCGGTTTCCAAAAAAAACTTTTAACTATAATAGAATAAGAATGAAAACTAACCGAAAAAACCTTTTATGTGTCGCTCTAGCCTCTTTTGCTTTGAGTTTCAACACAGCTTCGGCACAAAAATCTGCTGACACTTATAAAAATATTGAGTTTAAAATGGCTGAAGTCCAAGAACCAGTAATTCCGAATTATAGTATAAATTTAAAAGACTTTGGAGCAGTAAATGGCGGTTATGTTTTAAACACAAAAGCTTTTGCAGATGCCATTGATGCACTTTCTAAAAAAGGCGGAGGAAAACTGGTTATTCCACCTGGAATTTGGCTAACTGGGCCAATAATTCTAAAAAGTAATATTGAGCTTCATGCAGAAAGAGGCGCATTAATCAAATTCAGTACTGATAAATCTTTATATCCAATAATCGAAACCAGCTTTGAAGGCTTAAACACTTGGCGATGCATCTCTCCTATTTATGGAAAAAACTTAGAGAATATTGCGTTTACTGGAAATGGTGTTTGGGATGGTTCTGGTGAAGCTTGGAGACAAGTTAAAAAGAGTAAATTGACAGATGAACAATGGAAGAAATTTGTAGCTTCTGGCGGGGTTTTAAATGAAAAGAAAGACAGCTGGTATCCTTCTGAACAATATTTAAAAGGTGCTAAAGGTGCCGATCAGAACATTCGTCTCGACTTAAAAACAAAAGAAGATTTTGAGGCTATTCATGATTTCCTTCGTCCCGTTTTGGTAAGCATTCAAAATAGTAAAAGAGTGCTATTTGACGGACCTGTCTTCCAAAATTCTCCTGCGTGGAATATTCACCCGTTATTAATTGAAGATTTAATTGTTCGAAATATAACCGTTCGTAATCCGTGGTTTTCTCAAAACGGTGACGGACTTGATGTAGAATCTTGTAAAAATGTAGTAATCGAAAATTCAAGTTTTGATGTGGGTGACGATGCGATTTGTATTAAATCCGGAAAAGATAAAGACGGACGCGACAGAGGTGTTCCTTGCGAAAATATTATTGTAAAAAATAATATCGTTTATCATGGTCACGGCGGTGTTACGGTTGGAAGCGAAATGTCTGGCGGTGTAAAAAACTTGCATGTTTCGAATTGTACTTTTATGGGGACTGATGTCGGACTTCGCTTTAAAAGTACTCGCGGACGTGGTGGTGTTGTAGAAAACATTTACATTTCAGATGTTTTTATGACTGATATTCCATCTCAAGCAATTTCGTTTGATTTGTATTACGGAGGAAAATCGATCGCTGAGACTTTAGCGGAAGGCGGCAATACGGTTAGCACAAAAGCGATTCCGGTAAACGAAGAAACGCCTCAGTTTAAAAATATCGTAATCAAAAACATCACAATTAAAGGCGCTCAGCAAGCTGTGTTTTTACAAGGTCTCCCGGAAATGAATTTAGAAAATATTGAAATCACAAACTTGATTGCTAAAGCACAAAAAGGTTTTTCTATAATTGATGCCAACGGAATTAAAATCAGCAATGCCCAATTGGATATTGAAGCTAAAAATGCTTTCGAAATTTACAATACTAAAAACCTTTCGTTAAAAAATATCGAGTTTAATCCTTCTTCATCAAATGCAATTACAATTAATGGTGAAGCGAGCAAGAATATTGATTTAAGTGGTTCTTCTGCTAATTTTTCTAAGACGACTACTATTGATAAAAACGTTCCTAAAAAAGCGGTGAAATTTTAATTTTTCTTGAACCATATAAGTTATATAAGTTCATTTAATAAAAATGCGAATAAAAAAATCTCGCAAAAACGCCAAATCGCTAAGAAAACAAAACTTTGCGACTTGGCGTTTTTGAGATAACTATTTAAGAACCAGTTAAATTGAACTTATATAACTTATATGGTTAAGAAAAAAAACTAGCTGTTTAGTTTATAAAATTCCTTCGCATTCTCAAACCAAATCTTATTTTGATCTTCAATTGAAAACTTCGAAATATAATCTTCCAATGTTTTTACCACTTCACTATAATCAGAAGCAACATTGAGAACTGGCCAATCTGAACCATACATCAATTTATCTGCTGAAAAGTTTTCAAAAACCACATCTAAATAGGGTTTTAAATCTTCTGGTTTCCAGTTTTTCCAGTCGGCTTCTGTAACCATTCCAGAGATTTTACACCAGACATTGTCGTATTTTGCAATTTCTTCAATGCCACTTTTCCAAGAAAAAATAGTTTCTGATTTAATATCTGGTTTGGCGATATGATCGATCACAAATTTTTGGTTTGGAAAATCTTTTACCAAACTTATTGCCGCTGGTAATTGACGTTCGAAAATCAATATATCGTAAGTATAATTGAATGGCTTTAAAACTGCTATTCCTCTTCGAAATTCTGCTCCAAACATAAAATCATCCGCTTCTCCTTGAACGACGTGTCTAAAACCTTTCAGCTTTTTTTGATCTGAAAAGAATTTTAAACGTTCTTCAATGTTTTCATTTCGCAAATCGATCCAGCCGACAACTCCTTTTATGAAATCATTTTTAGAAGCTAAATCCAATAAAAAATGAGTTTCTTCTTCTGACTGGCTTGCCTGAACAGCAACACAACCTTCAAAATGATTCGCATTTAATAATGGCTGTAAATCTTCAGGAAGAAAATCTCTTTGGATATTCTGCATCGTTTCATCAATCCAGCTGTCTCGAACGGGATCAAACTTCCAAAAATGCTGATGGGAATCTATTCTTTTACTCATAACTTTTTAATTAACATCGCTGATTAAAGCGCGGTCTAAATGTACGTAACCTCCATCCACAAAAACAAATTGTCCTGTAGTATGTGATGATTTTTCAGAAATGATAAAGAGAGCCGTATCTGCAATTTCTTCTGTTTTAGTCATTCGGCTTTCTAATGGAATCGTTTTACTAATTTTTTTCAAGACTGCCTCTCCATCTGGTAATGTTTTAATCCAATCTTCGTATGCAGGAGTATAACTTTCGGCAATAATAATCGCGTTCGAACGAATTCCGTACTGAATCAAATCTACGGCCCATTCTCTTGTCAAGCCCAAAACTCCACCTTTCGCAGCAGCGTAACCAGAAGTCCCACCCTGACCTGTTAAAGCCACTTTTGAACCAATATTCAAAATATTTCCTTTTGATTCTTTTAAATATGGCAATGTGTATTTAGCTAAAAGAAAATAACTCACTACATTCAATTTCAAAGAGTTCATAAAATCTTCGTAGCTTGAATCTAATCCTGCTCCGTCATTAACACCAACATTATTAATTATGGCATCGATTCTTCCGTACTTGGCTCCAATTACTTTTACAGCATTTTCTATTGCAACAGGATCGGTTACGTCGGTCTGTACAAATAAGGAATTAACGCCTCTTTTTTGAAGTCTTTCTACGTATTCGAAACCTCTTGCATTTCTGTCAACTAAAACCGGAATTGCGCCTTCATCTGCCAATCTGTTGATGATCGTTTCTCCGATACTGCCTTCTTTTCCAGCCGAACCAGAAACGACAACTATTTTGTTTTTTAAGTTTAAATCCATTTCTTTTTTGTGTTAGATGTGATCTGTAAGATGTAAGATGTGAAAAGTGAAATCAAAAATCGGGTCGTTTTCCATTTTTACGACTAAAATATCATTTCACATATTACTTTTCACTTTTCACAAATTAATCAATTTCAATCAACGCCTTAATCACATTATTTTTTGGATCAATCAAATTCCCAAAATCAGTAATCATTTCATCAAAACTAGTTCTGTGCGTGATATATTTCTTTGGATCGATTTTTCCTTCTTTCAAACATTTCATCACATATTCGAAATCTTCGATTGTCGCATTTCGGCTGCTCATTAAAGTCGATTCTCTTTTATGGAAATCTGGATGACTGAAACTTAATTCACCTTTTTGAAGTCCGACTAAAACAAATCTTCCGCCGTGTGAAATATAATTAAAAGCGCTATTCATTACTTTCTGGTTTCCTGTAGCGTCAATAACCACATTTGCCATATCACCGTTTGTCAATTCAGCTAATTTTTGAGCAACATCATCGTTCAACGGATTAATTGTTTCGTCTGCCTTCAATTGTTCTTTGCAGAAATTCAATCTGTAATCGTTAATATCCATTACGATAACTTTTGCACCAGCGATTTTAGCAAACTGAATCAAACCAATTCCGATTGGCCCTGCTCCCATTACCAAAACAGTGTCGGTTGGTTTTACAGCCGCTCTTCTTACTCCGTGTGCTGCAATTGCCAAAGGTTCAACCAAAGCCAATTCGTCATAATCTAATCCCTGACCATGCAATAAATATTGTTCTGGAATCGAAACATATTCAGCCATTCCGCCATCAATATGAACTCCGAAAACTTTGATATTTACACAGCAATTTGTCAATCCGTTTCTACAAGCCACACATTTTCCGCAGTTGAAATACGGAATAAACGTTACTTTGTCTCCTGGTTTAAAACCTTCAGCATTCCCTTTTACATATTCAGCCGCCAATTCGTGACCTAAAATTCTTGGATATTCAAAATACGGTTGAGTTCCGCCAAAAGCGTGAATATCAGTTCCGCAGATTCCGATTCTTTTAATTTTCAATAAAACTTCACCCTCTTTTGATTCTGGAATATTGGTTTCTTTTAATAAAAATTCCTGCGGTTTTTCGCAAACAATATATTTCATTTTATACTTTCTTAATTTTTATTTTTGATATGCTACAGCTTTCTGTTTGCTTGTTCCTAAACCTTCAATTCCAAGTTCAACAACATCGCCTGCTTTAATATAAATCGGATCAGGTTTAATTCCTAAGCCAACTCCCGGAGGCGTTCCTGTACTAATAATATCACCCGGAAGTAAAGTCATAAACTGACTTAAATAATGTACTAAATAAGGAATTTTGAAAACTAAATTTAAGGTATTGCTGTCTTGGAATTTTTTACCGTTTACCGTCAGCCACATCTTTAAATTGTCAACATCAGCGATTTCATCTTTTGTAGCCAAAAATGGCCCAAGAGGCGCAAAAGTATCGCTTCCTTTTCCTTTTGCCCATTGACCGCCACGCTCTAATTGAAAAGCTCTCTCGCTATAATCATTTAATAAAGCGTAGCCAGCAACATAATCTAAAGCTTCTGCTTCTTCAACATAACTTGCTTTTTTACCCACTACAAAAGCCAATTCTACCTCCCAGTCGGTTTTTTCACTATTTTTCGGAATAATCAAATCATCATCTGGTCCGCACAAAGAAGTTGTCGATTTAAAGAAAATAATAGGTTCTGTCGGAATCGGCGCATTGGTTTCTTTACAGTGATCGATGTAATTTAATCCAATACAGATAATTTTTGAAGGTCTTGCTACTGGCGAACCCAAACGTACAGAAGCATCGACTTCTGGTAAAGACGGATTGTTTTCTAATGCTTTTTGTAATTTTTCTAATCCGTTTTCTTCAAAGAAACTTTCGTTAAAATCGGTTACAATCGAAGAAACATCATATCTCTTTTCTCCAATCAAAACTCCAGGTTTCTCTTTTCCGATTTCTCCAAAACGTATTAATTTCATAATCGTATATTTTTAGTTGTTAGTTTATTTTTTCTGATGAAAGGTCTTCATCAATCGCATAATTATCTTAGAAATTCTACTCCTTATCTATTCTAAATCCTTTAAAAAAGTAAAGCAAAATTAATAAATGTAAAAAATACAATTACAAAAATACTTTTTAAAAATTAATATCCGAGATATATTTCAATTTCCTATTCTTAAAATGGTTAAACTTTAAATTTTTATAACATTTTTTAGACGGATTGTAAAAATTATATCACTAATTCTCCTATTATGCAAAAAGATTCTTTAATAAATAAAGGATTTCTTGCTCATTTAAATCTTATTTCTACTTTTGTAATTGTATTTTTTACATTTATTATTTCAAACGATTTCACTACTCAAAATTCCTATATAAAAATGATAAAATTAAAAGGCATAACTTGGAATCATACAAGAGGTTTACTACCAATGGTTGCCACATCACAGCGTTTTACAGAACTACATCCTGATGTTGAAATTTCTTGGGAGAAAAGAAGCTTACAAGAATTTGCAGATGCTTCTATTGAAGATTTAGCCAAAAGATTTGATTTATTGGTAATCGATCATCCTTGGACAGGTTTTGGAGCGCAAACCAAAGCGATTCTTCCGTTATCTGATTATTTATCAAACGAATATATTAAAGATCAAGAAATTAACACCGTTGGGAAATCATACGGAAGTTATATTTTTCACGACAAATTATGGGCGCTTCCAATCGATGCTGCAACTCCCGTTGCCTCTGCCCGCTTGGATCTTTTAGAAAAAAATAATTTAGAAGTTCCTAAAACTTATGATGAATTATTGGCATTAGCTAAAAAAGGTTTAGTTGCCTTTGCCGGAATTCCAGTAGATGTTTTAATGAGCTTTTATATGTTTTGCTGCAGTTTGGGTGAAGCTCCTTTTCTTTCTGAAGAAAAAGTGATTTCTGAAACAACAGGAATCAAAGCGCTTCAAATGTTTAGAGAATTAGCTCAATTAATTGATCCTAAAAACTTTAACCGTAATCCAATTCAGGTTTATGAAGCAATGGTCAATTCAGACGAAATTGCCTATTGTCCGTTTGCTTATGGTTATTCTAATTATTCTCGTATTGGCTACAGCCAAAACCTTTTACATTTTTATGATTTAGTAAAATTGAATGAAAACCCTATGATTTCTTCTTTGGGCGGAACTGGATTAGCAGTTTCTTCATTTAGCGAACATATTGAAACAGCCGTAAAATATGCTGAATTTACGTGTTCATCACAAGTTCAGCAAAATATTTATACCGATAATGGTGGCCAGCCAGGACATTTACAAGCTTGGAAAAGCGAAAGAATTAATAGCGTGACGCACGATTATTTCAAAAATACTTTACCTGCTTTAGAGCGCGCTTTCCTTCGTCCGAGATATTATGGTCACATGTATTTCCAAGATCATTCGGGAGATGTGGTTCGCAATTATTTGATGAATGGCGGAGACGAATTAAAAGTACTGGAAGAAATGAATTCGCTTTACGCGGAATCTCTAAAAATTCAGACGGTATGAGACCTTTAGAAGGATTAATTGTTCTGGAATTCTGCCAGTTTTTAGCAGGACCTTCAGCTGGTTTAAAATTGGCTGATTTGGGCGCACGCGTCATCAAAATCGAGCGTCCAATAAAAGGTGAAGCTTGCAGACAATTGAGCATCAAAGATTTATTTGTAGACGATAGCAGTTTACTTTTTCATACGATTAATAGAAACAAAGAATCTTTTGCAGCCGATTTAAAAAATCCAGACGATTTGGTTTTAATCAAAAAACTAATCGAAAAGGCTGATATTATGACACATAATTTCAGACCTGGAGTAATGGAAAAAATCGGTTTAGATTTTGAAAATGCGCTTTCTATTAATCCACAGATTATTTACGGAACTATTACAGGTTACGGAAATGAAGGGCCATGGGCAAAAAAGCCGGGACAAGATTTATTGTTACAATCGCTTTCTGGTTTAAGCTGGCTGAGCGGACGAAAAAGTCAAGGCCCAGTTCCTTTTGGTTTGGCTGTAGCCGATTTAATGTGCGGAAATCATTTTGTACAAGGAATTTTAGCGGCACTTTTAAAAAGAGCCAAAACCAAAAAAGGAGTTTTAGTAGAAGTTAGTCTATTAGAATCTATTTTGGATGTACAATTTGAAGCGATTACTTCTTTCCTAAATGATGGCGGTCAATTGCCAGAACGTGGCGATATTAAAGGAAGTGCACATGCTTTTTTAAGTGCGCCTTATGGAGTTTATCAAACGCAAGATGGTTATTTATCGCTTGCAATGGGAGATTTACTTTTTATTGGAAAAGTGTTAGGTTTAGATTTAAACGCTTACGCGGATAAACATCTTTGGTTTGAAAAAAGAGATGAAATCAGAACGATTTTAAGCGAGAGGATTCAAACTCAAACTTCTGATTATTGGACTGAAATCTTGCAGAAAGAAGGCATTTGGTGCGGAAAAGTTTTCAATTACGAAGAACTAGACAATCAGCCTTTTGTAAATGAATTACAACTGAAACAAACCGTAAAAAATACCGAAGGCGAAACTTTGGTAATGACCAGAAGCCCGATTCAGTTGGACGGTGAGATTTTACTTAGCGAAAAAGCTGCACCAAAAGTAGGACAAGACAATTTGAATATACATAAAGAGTTTATTAATCCTGTTGAGTAAAAAAACACTCATCAGCTTTAATTTAATCTGTACAATCTGCTTTAATCTTTTTAAAATCTGCGTGAAATACTTTTGAACATAGATTTTTCACGCAGATTTACACAGATTTCAGCAGATCAAATTAGATTTTTAATTGTTGAATAAAAACGATTAAACACATAACCCATTAAACGGTTTAACAAACACAAAAATGAAGCCATTAGAAGATTATTTAATTGTAGATTTCAGTCAGTTTCTTTCGGGTCCGTCGGCGAGTTTGCGTCTGGCCGATTTGGGAGCGCGCGTAATAAAAATTGAAAAACCGGGAACGGGAGATATCTGCCGTACTTTATATACTTCTGATTTGATAATGAACGGCGAATCGTCGGTTTTTCATACCATCAACAGAAACAAAGAATCTTTTGCGATTGATTTTAAACAGCCTGAAGAGCTTCAAAAACTAAAAAAATTGTTAGCCAAAGCTGATGTTGTCATGCATAATTTTAGACCTGGAGTTATGGAACGCATTGGATTAAGTTACGAACAAGTAAAAAACATTAATCCAAATGTGATTTATGGTTCGATTTCAGGTTTTGGAGAACATCCCGATTTAAAAGATTTGCCGGGACAAGATTTGCTTTTACAATCTTTAACCGCTTTAACTTGGTTGAGCGGCAATCAGGAAGATGGTCCAGTTCCAATGGGATTATCGATTGTTGATATGCTTGCTGGAGCACATTTGGCGCAAGGAATTTTGGCCGCTTTATATAGAAAAGCAACTCATAATATCGGCGCTCAAATTCAAGTAAGTATGTTGGAATCGGCATTTGATTTTCAGTTCGAAACGATTACGACATATTTTAATGACGGAGGCGAATTGCCTGTTAGAACTAAAACCAATAACGCACACGCCTATTTGGGAGCGCCATACGGAATTTATAAAACCAAAAATGGCTATTTAGCTCTTGCAATGGGATCTATTCCTGTTTTGGCTTCTTTACTAAAATGTGATGCTTTATTGGCTTTCCCTGAAAATAAATTTACGCTTAGAGACGAAATCAAAAATATTCTTGCCGATCATTTGCAAACGCAGGAAACACAATTTTGGCTCGATATTTTAGAACCCGCTGACATTTGGTGTGCGGGAGTTTTAAACTATCAACAGCTATTTGCTGAAGACGGATTTAAGGTTTTGAGTTTTACCCAACAAGTCGAAATGCTTGACGGTTATACGTATAAAACAACACGCTGTCCGATAAAAATCGACGGCGAATATCTGACTTCTGGAAAAGGTTCTCCTAAACTGGGTCAGGACAACGAGAAAATTATTAAAGAATTTATTGACTGTTAATGGAAAAAATTAGAATCGCCGTTCGTAAATTCGATCCTTTCGAAAGTACACTTCGAAAATTATGGGATGCATTTTCACTTCAAAATAATATAAAAATGGAAGCGGAAATGGTTGCCTTAGAACTTCATGATTTATATGAAACTACAATTTCAGATAAAGGTCTAAAAGAAGGAAAATGGGACATCGCCCATATTAACACCGATTGGATTTATGACGCTGCAAACGAAAATGCGGTTCTTAATTTATTTCCATTAATTGGAGAAAATCCGCCAGAAAATTATCCTTTTGGATGGCATAAATCGTTGTTGCATTTGCAGAAACTAAGTAACGGCATTTTCGGACTTCCTTTTCACGACGGTCCAGAATGTTTGATTTACCGAAAAGATTTATTCGAAAACGAAACGGAAAAAGAGAATTTTAAAAAACAGTTTGGTTACGAACTTGATACACCAAAAACATGGCAGGAATTTGCAGAAATTGCCACATTCTTTAATCGTCCCAAACAAAATTTATACGGTGCTGTTTTTGCCAATTATCCAGACGGACATAATATGGTTTTCGATTTTTGCCTGCAATTATGGACACGTGGCGGTTCTTTATTAAACAAAAATAATCATATTGATATACATAACGAAGCGGCTATAAAAGCATTGGATTTTTACAGAAAAATGGTCAATGACAAAAATGCGGTTCATCCAAAATCGAGAGAATTTGGTTCGGTTGAAGCAGGTTTGGCTTTCGCCGAAGGACAAGCAGCAATGGCCATAAACTGGTTCGGATTTGCTTCTATGGCAGAAGTTATCGAAGAATCGAAAGTGAAAGGAAAAATCGATATTACTTCCCTCCCATCCGATCCTGGTCATAAAACAGCTTCTTTGAATGTATATTGGTTGTATACCATTGGTTCTGGAAGCAAACATAAAAAACTGGCTTACGATTTTTTACGTTTTGCCACTACTCCCGAAAGCGATAAACTATTAACTACTGAAGGCGGTATTGGATGCAGAAAATCAACTTGGAAAGATGCAGAAATTAATACTTTAATTCCTTTTTATCATAAACTGGAAATGCTTCATGAAAATGCATTAACACTGCCTCAAACCCCAATCTGGCCAAAAGTAGCCGAACTTATTGACGGCGCAGTTTTAAAAGCCATTGAAACGGATATTTCTTCTGAAATACTTTTAGAGGAAACTCAGAAAAAAATTAGAGAATTAAGTCAAGGAACAACATTACACAGCTCTGTCAAAAATTAAACTTGGCGGGCTTAATTTCAAAATATAGAACAAATGAATATTCCCTATAAACCTTTACTTCCCCAAACAGAACAGCCTATTGTAATTATTGGAGCGAGCGGTATTGTAAAAGATGCTCATCTTCCTGCTTACGAAATGGCTGGTTTTAAAGTTTTTGGTATTACCAACAGAACCATCTCAAAAGCGTACGATTTACAGAAACAATTCAAAATCGATCATGTTTTTGAAAGTGTTGCAGATGCGGTAAAAAATGCACCTTCAAACGCTGTTTACGATATTACCGTTTTACCTGATCAATACATCGAAATTTTAGAACAATTGCCAGACGGAGCTGCGGTTTTGATTCAGAAGCCGATGGGAAATGATTTGGCTCAGGCACGCGAAATTGTAGCAGTTTGCGAAAGAAAGAATCTCGTTGCTGCAATCAACTTCCAATTGCGTTTTGCCTCTTTTGTAAGCGCAGCGAGATATTTAATCGATCAGGGAATTATTGGCGAATTATACGATTTGGAATTCAAAGTTACCGTAAATACGCCTTGGGAATTGTTTCCTTTAATAAAAGAACATCCAAGATTGGAGATTCTTTTCCATAGTGTTCATTATATTGACTGTATTCGATCTTTTCTGGGAAATCCGAAAAGTGTATTGGCAAAAACGGCTAAACATCCGCTTAAGAAATTATCATCGAGCCGATCTACTATTATTTTAGATTATGGAGAAGATAAACATGTTGTCATCAATACGAATCACGATCATCATTTTGGTCCAAAACATGAGGAAAGCTACATCAAATGGGAAGGAACAAAGGGCGCTGTTAAAGCAAAAATGGGCTTGTTAATGAATTATCCTGACGGTTTACCAGACGTTTTTGAATACGCTCTGCCAAAAAAAGATAATGAAAAGGAATATGAATGGACAGAAGTAAAATTGGAAGGTTCGTGGTTTCCAGAAGCTTTTATTGGTGCAATGTCTAATTTGATGCGTTACAAAGAGGGTTCTGACTCAGTTTTATCTGCCAGCGTTCAGGATGTTTTAGGAACAATGAAAGTTGTAGAAGCTTGTTATGAAAGTAACAAAAACGGCGGAATTTCTTTTGATGAAGTGTAATTAAAACACTATATTTCAAAACCAAAAAAAACAAATTTAAGCCTTCTTCAAAACAAACGTATTTTTTAAGTAAGGCCGACAAAAAATATCTATAATATGTATTTTAAATCGACTTTTTTCGAAGATTATCAAATCGACGACAAACGAGTAACTTTAGGCAGAACCATTACAGAAACCGATTTTGTGGTTCATGCCGGACACACAGGAGATTTCTTCCCTCATCACATGGACGAAGAATGGTGCAAAACTCAGCCATTCGGACAAAGAATTGCGCACGGAACCATGGTGTTTGCCATCGGAATTGGATTAACCGCTTCGGAAATAAATCCAGAAGCTTTTTCTAGAGGTTACGACAAAATGCGTTTTGTAAAACCAGTTCATATTGGCGACACTATTCACTCTGAAATTACTATTTCTGAAAAAGGAGAAGCCAAAAATCCAGAAATGGGAACCGTAACCGAACATGTAAAAATCATTAATCAACGCGGTGAAGTCGTTTTGGTATGTGATCACTTACTTTTAGTGAAGAAAAAATAATTTTTCTAGAAGTGACAAAGAGACAAAGTTGCAAAGTGACAGAGGTTTCTAAACTTTGAACCTATGAATCTTTTGCCACTTCGAATTCGATAAAAACAAAGAAGATTGTCACAAATCGACAAAATTTTAAAAAACTTTGAACCTTTGTCTCTTTGTCACTTTGAACCTAAAAAATAACAAAAAACTATCTAAACAATGCAAATTACAAACCAAGCCGGCGATCAACACGAAGTGCCGACAGAAGGCGGAAAAGGAAATCAGTACCTTTTGCCTTTTATTCTAGTTACATGCCTATTTTTTCTTTGGGGAATGGCCCACAATTTAGATTCTGTTTTGATTCCGCACCTAAAGAAAGCGTGTGAATTAAACAATCGCCAATCTACTCTAATTGATACTTCTGTATTTTTTGCTTATTTTATTATGGCAATTCCAGCGGGAATGCTGATTAAAAGATTTGGTTATAAAAACAGTATTATTACAGGATTGTTAGTTTTTGCTGTTGGAGCATTTTTATTTGTTCCTGCCGCTAATACCAGAACTTACGAATTATTTTTATTCGCTCTATTCGTAATTGGATGCGGATTAACCATTTTAGAAACTAGCGCAAATCCTTACGCAGCAATATTAGGACCTGCTGAATCTTCTTCTAAAAGATTGAATTTAGCTGCTTCTTTCAACGGATTAGCTGCAATGGTTGCTCCAATTGTAGGTTCCTTATTCATTCTTTCGGGAACCAATCATACACCAGAGCAAATGGCAGCAATGCCTGAAGCAGAAAAAGCAACCTATTTATTAGGCGAAGCAGCTTCTGTAAAAATGCCTTATATCGTTTTGGGAAGCATTTTGGTTTTGGTTGCTATTATATTTTACTTTGTACAACTGCCTTCAATGAAAGCAACTCATTCAGAGGCTGAAATAAAACCTGGATTTTTCTCTGTTTTAAAGTTCAGACACTTAAGCTGGGGAGTTGTGGCGCAATTTTTCTATGTTGGAGCTCAAGTTTGTATTACAAGTTTCTTTATCAGAATTGCACAGCAAGGTGCTGGATTAGACGAAAAAACGGCTGGATATTACTTAGGAATCTATGGTTTCCTTTTTATGGCAGGACGTTTTATTGGAACTTTCTTTTTACGTTTTGTAAAAGATTATGTTTTATTGTCAATCTACTGCGTAATGAGCGTTTTACTATGTTTAGTTGCAATTTACGGTTCTGGAATCGTAGTGATTTACGCTCTTGGAGGAATCGGATTCTTTATGTCAATTATGTTTCCAACGATTTTCTCTTTAGGAATTAAAGGCTTAAAATCGAATACAGAAACGGGTTCTTCTTGGCTAGTAATGTCGATTGTTGGTGGAGCAATTATTCCGTACGGAATGGGAACTTTGATTGATATGAATCATGATGATATTCAGTCGGGATATATTATTCCGTTGGTTTGCTTTTTGATTATTCTTTCTTTTGGGGCTTTTGGTCATAAGGTGAAAGCTGTTTCTGAATAGTTTTTTAGCCACAGATTATTTGGATTAAAAAGGATTTTTCTAGCCACTAATCATCACAATACGTTTCCCGCGGTTAAAACCGCGGGCTATGTTTGAAATATATAAACGATATATTTTCTATTTACTCATTGTATAAAAATCAAAAACGCCTCCAATGGGAGGCGTTTTCTTTTAGTCATGTTTATTAATGGTGTTTGCCATTACCGTGATCGTGGTTCTTGTCTGACTTATTTCCTTTGTTTTTTCCTTTATTATCTTTATCATTTCCGTAATGATTTCCGTTGTTGCCTTTTGGTTTTTCTCCTCTATTTTTTTGAGGTTTTCCGTGGTAACCTTTCGGATATTCGGCTCTATGCTTTGTGTGATAGTAATAAGGAGAATCTCCTCTGTAATCAGTCAAAACTACTTTGTATCCTGAATATAAATCATAACTTCTATATCTTGACGGAAGTCTTCTTTCACGAACCCATTTTCCGCTGTTGTCGTAAATAAATACGCTTTGATTCACATCATAATATACATCGATGTCTGGCAAATAATAGTATCTGCTGTTGTCGTAACCTTGTGGTCCCCAATTTGGAGGTGTACCAATATTTACATTTACTGATACCTGAGCTTGAGCAAAAAATGCACTCATAAAAAGCACTGAGGCAAATATAAACTTTTTCATTTCTTTAGAATTTAAATGTTAATCTTATTAGATATTAATCGAAAGTAATGCCAAAGATTCACGATTCAAGCATTCATTATACAAAATCATCAAACTAATCGACGGAGAGCGTTTTTTAAACGACGTACTTTTCAAAAAACCGTCTCAGGTTTTGAGACGGTTTTTATCATAATAAACAATTATTTCCAACCACCACCCAACGCTCTGTACAAATTAATAACAGCTTGTAATTTTTGCAGGTTATCATTAACTCCGTTTAATTGTGCTGCTAAAAGGTTTTGCTGCGATGTTAATACATCTGTATAGTTAGTTGCAGAACTATATTCTAAAAGTTCTTGTGTAAAGTCAACTGCTTTTTCTAAAGCGGCAATTTGCTTCGCTCTAGAATCTTCTTTTTCAACAGCCATTTGGTACGCATACAAAGCATTTGAAACTTCCTGACCAGCTACTAAAAGACTTTGTTGGAAATTGTTGTATGCTTGCAATTGTTGTGACTGGGCTGTAGTCAATCTCATTTTATTTAAGCCATTATTGAATAAAGGCTGTGTTAATCCTCCAATAATCGAATAAAAAATAGAATGGCTAAAGAAGTCATTCAATTCTAAATTTGAAAATCCTGTGCTTGCTGTAAGCGTCAGACTTGGATAAAAATACGTTTTAGCCAAATTAGTTGATTCGAAAGCGACTCTGAAATTAAATTCCGCTTGACGGACATCAGGACGGTTATTCAATAACTGTGCTGGCATTCCGATTGCAATTTTTTCAGGAATAATCTGTGTTCCCAAAACACCTCTATCAATTGGCCCAGGTCCTTGTCCAAGTAAAATATTTAAAGCGTTTTCGGTTTCACGAATACTTTGTTTCAAGTCCGGAATTAAAACTTCGGCCGCATGCTGATTAGCCTCACTCTGAACAACAGCTGCACCAGTTACAATTGCTCCTTCTTTTAAAGCTTTAATGGTTGCAACGTTTTCGATACGGCTTTTTAATGTTTCTTCCGTAATTTTTAACGATTCATCATACGATAATAACAAGAAGTAATTATTGGCAATATCAGCAATTAATTGTGTCTGAATGGCTTGTTTTGCAGCATCAGAAGCTAAATAAGTTGCTAAAGCCGCTCTTTTAGAACTGCTTAATTTTCCCCAAACATCAATTTCCCATGAACTGCTTACACCTAATTTGTAAGTAGTCGTTAAAGTATTAATATTGATTCCTGCTGGAAAGTTTAATCCTGCCTGAGATTGCTTGTTATGCGTTACGTTTGCATCCAACTGCAAACTTGGGTAATAAGCCAATTTACTCTGACGCAAAGAAGCTCTTGCCTGAACAATATTCTCAATTGCATTTTTCAGATTCAAGTTTTGTTCTAAACCTTTTTGAATTAATGCGTTTAGTTTTTCATCTTTAAAAACAGTATTCCAAGGCATGTCTGCAATTGTAGTCGAATCTGTTGTAGACTGATCACGATACAATTGATCTGTTTTTAAAGTTGTGGGACGTTCGTATTTCTTGGTAACAGAGCACGCACTAATGAGTGCGGCTGTTATTACCAGTAAAATATATTTATTAGAACTATTCGTCATTTTTGTTGTAATTAAATTTTACTCTTTGTGAGCTTCTATTAAATGAATTTCGTCTTCATCATCATCGTCATCATCATAACCATCTTTCGCTGGACCACTTATTCTTTCTTGCAAGTTTTGGAAAATGATAAACAGAACTGGAATAACAAATACTCCTAAAATGGTTCCGATTAACATACCTCCAACGGCACCAGTACCAATAGATTTATTACCAACAGCACCTGCGCCTTTGGCAAACATCAACGGAACTAATCCTAAAATAAAGGCAAACGAAGTCATCAGAATTGGACGTAAACGCGCTACTGCTCCTTCAATAGCAGCTTGTACAATTGGAAGTCCTTTTCTTCTTCTATCCAAAGCAAATTCGACAATCAAGATACCGTTCTTCGCCAGAAGTCCAATAAGCATGATTAAAGAAATCTGCAGGTAAATGTTACTATTTAATTTAAAAATAATCGAGAATAAATACGCACCTGCTAATCCAAACGGAATTGATAATAATACCGCAAATGGTAAAATGTAACTTTCGTATTGTGCACTCAGTAAGAAATAAACGAAAACCAAACATAAAAGGAAAATAAAAATCGTTTCGCTTCCCGAAGCTAATTCCTCACGCGTTAAACCTGAAAATTCATATCCATAACCTGCTGGAAGATTTTCCGCTGCTACTTCCTGAATTGCTTTAATAGCATCTCCAGAACTATAACCTGGTTTTGGTGCTCCCGTAATCGAAATTGACGTAAATAAGTTAAATCTCGAAATAGATTCTGGTCCAAAAACTCTAGTCATTTTTACAAACTCGGTAATTGGCGCCATATTTCCTGCGCTGTTTCGAACGAAAATTTTATTCAATCCTTCTGTATTCGCTCTAAATTCTGGAGCTGCTTGAACCATTACACGGTATTGTTTTCCGAATTTGTTGAAATTCGAAGCATACAATCCTCCGTAATATCCTTGCATGGTCGATAAAATCGTATTTACAGAAACTCCTGCATCTTTCGCTTTCGCTAAATTAATATCCATCATATACTGAGGGAAACCAGGGTTAAATGGCGTTGTCGCATATTGAATTTCTGGACGTTCAGATAATTTCGCTAAGAATTCATTATTCACTTTATAAAACTCAGAAGTCGTATGTCCTCCTTTATCCTGCAATTGGAATTCGAATCCACCACTTTGTCCAAAACCTTGGATAGTTGGAGGAGAAATAAAGAAAATACTTGCTTCGCGAATACCACTTGTTTTTGCAAAAAGCTGTCCAATTACATCATCAACACTAAGATCACGCTGATCCCAAGGATATAATTTTACAATTACCATACTGTAAGCACTACCTGCTCCAGCCGTAAAGTTCTGTCCGACAATACGAAGTGTATTTTTAACTCCTGGAATGGTTTTCGCAATACTATCTACTCTTTTAGCAATAATATCAGAACGTTCCATAGAAGCTGATGGTGGCAAACTAATATTAGCGAAAACAGTTCCTTGATCTTCCGAAGGTACGAAAGCAGAAGGCGTAGTTTTCATCATATAAACTAACGCAACACCAGCAATTACAATTGAAGCCAATGCAATCCATTTTTTCGCAGAAAGAAAACTTACAGAACGTTTATATCGCGCCGTAACATTATCAAATGCCACGTTAAATGAAGTGTAAAAACGCTGTAAATAGCTTTTATGTTTGTGATCATCGGCATGTGGTTTCAATAAAAGCGCACATAAAGCAGGACTCAAAGTCAAGGCATTTACTGCCGAAAGAATAATCGCAACCGCCAGTGTAATACCAAACTGTTTGTAGAATACCCCTGTTGATCCGTTAATAAAGGTTACTGGAATAAATACCGCAGCCATTACCAAAGTAATCGAAATAATCGCTCCAGAAATTTCGTCCATCGCGTGAATAGTCGCTTTTTTAGCCGACTTATATCCATGATCCAACTTGGCGTGAACGGCCTCGACGACAACAATCGCATCATCGACCACAATACCAATGGCGAGTACCATTGCAAAAAGCGTCAATAAGTTAATCGTAAATCCGAATAAATTCAAGAAGAAGAACGTACCCACAATCGCAACCGGAACTGCAATTGCTGGAATTAAAGTTGATCTAAAATCTTGAAGGAAAATAAACACCACGATAAAAACCAATATAAAAGCTTCAACCAACGTATGAATTACTTTTTCGATAGAAGCATCCAAGTTCTCATTAACGTCCACCATAATAGTGTACTTCATTCCTTTTGGAAAACTCTTCGCTGCTTCTTCAATCAGTTTTTTAGAATTGATAATTACATCACGAGCATTAGATCCAGGAGTCTGGCTAATCGCCATTGCTGCCGATTCTACTCCGTTTGTTTTAATCGTTGACGAATAACTTAAAGATCCCAATTCAACTTTGGCTACATCTTTAAGTCTAAGCATCTGTCCGTTTCCAACAGATTTTATAACAATGTCTCCAAATTCCTGAGCACTTGTTAAACGTCCTTTGTATTTAATTACATATTGAAATGCCTGATTTCCGTTTTCACCAAATTTACCTGGTGCCGCTTCGATGTTTTGTTCTGCTAAAGCTGCCGAAATATCACTTGGAATCAGTTTGTATTGTTGCATTATGTCTGGTTTCAGCCAGATTCTCATTGAGTAATCTTTGGCACCAAAAACAGTTACATCTCCAACCCCAACTACACGCTGAATTTGCGGTACAAGGTTAATCTTTGCATAGTTTTGAAGAAATGTCTGATCGTAAGCTTTATCATCGCTATATAAAGAGAAAATCAACAAGTTACTACTCTGACTTTTGGTTACTGTAACCCCAGCCTGAGTTACCTCTACTGGCAATAAACTGGTTGCTCTAGAAACCCTGTTCTGAACGTTTACCGCTGCTAAATCAGGATTTGTTCCCACTTTAAAGAAAACTTTGATCGAAGCATTTCCGTCATTTGTTGCTGTAGAAGTCATGTACGTCATGTTTTCTACACCATTAATTTGTTCTTCAAGCGGAATTACGATACTTTTAAGTACCACATCTGCATTGGCTCCAGTATAACTTGCCGCAACGTTTACCGTTGGCGGCGCGATATCCGGATATTGGGAAATCGGTAACTCAATTAGGCCTAAAACACCTAAGATGACGATAATAACAGATATTACCGTCGAGAGTACGGGTCTTTGTATAAATTTTTTAAACATTTTTTTTATTTTAAATCGGCGTAAACTGCTTCTTGGCTTTGATTATTAGGTTTAATTTCAGTTCCTTCTTTTAATGAAGCTACTCCCTCTAATACGATTTCATCTCCAGCTTTTAAACCGCTTGTTACCACATAATAGTTTCCTGCTGAGTTGTCCAACACTGTGATATTAGCATTTGTTGTCTTTTTGTCTTTTCCTACAATAACTGCAAACATTTTATCTTGTAATTCGAAAGTGGCGCTTTGAGGAATTATAATGGCGTCTTTAACGTAGTTCGGAATTTGAACTGTAGTACTGCTTCCGCTTCTGATAATTCCTTTTGGATTTGGGAAACGTGCTCTAAAGTTTACAGTACCTGTTTCTGTATTAATTAATCCGTTTACGGTTTCTATTTTTCCTTTTTGATCATAAGTCGAACCGTCTGAAAGCAATAAAGAAACATCTGGCATACTTTTAATTTTTTGGTTTAATGAACCTCCTGCGTCTTTAGTAAAATTTAGCAGAACTTTTTCATTCATTGCAAAATAAGCATATACGTTACCAATACTTGAAACTGTTGTTAAAGGCTCAGCTGTATTAGAACTTACCAAACTTCCTAAACGGAAAGGAATTGAACCTACAACTCCATTTACCGGACTTGTAACGGTGGTATAACCTAAGTTAACTTTAGCATTTACTAAAGCTGCATTTGCCTGCGCTAAAGATGCCATAGCTGACTCATAAGTATATTGAGCCGACTCTAAATCGTATTTGCTGATAATTCCTTTTTCAACCAATGGTTTTACTTTATTCACAGCCAATTTTGCTGAACTAACTTCTGCCTGAGCACTTTTAATGCTTGCTGTCGCAGTACGAACTTGCTGCTCATATTCTGGAGCGCTGATTTTAAATAAAGGCTGTCCTGCTTTAACTACAGCACCTTCATCAACAAAAATTTTATCAATATAGCCTTCAACTCTTGGGCGAATTTCTATATTTTGCTGTCCTTGGATACTAGCAGGAAAATCGCTGTTTAATGTCGCTGATTTTAGCTGTAATGTCACAGTCTTATATTCTTTAATCTGCGGCGCACCTCCGGCTTGAGCCGATTTATCATTTTTACCGCAAGAAGCGATAATAAGTGATGCTGCGAGGATGCTTAAAAATGATTGCTTAGTCATTGTGAAAAATGTGTAATTATCGATTATATGTGAACAAAAGAAATAAAATATAAGATACGAAATTTTTCAAATAGACGAACAGCAAGAGACAATCGATAAAGGCAAGATGAGAACCGATGGTTTTATTTAAAATATTAAACAAGTGTTTAATTTTCATCTTATCGGCTCTAAAATGCTTTTTAGAGACTCTAAATCCCATTTTAGCGATTACCAAAAAATTGTATTTGAATAAAATGTAATATTGTCCATAAATATCAAAAATCACAATGGGACCAAGCTTTTTCAGACCTTACTTATTTACCGGATTACACATACTAAGCTGGGTATTATTAGGCTTTATAATGCTGTTTTATATACCTTTAACTTGGAATGTAACGCTACCTGGTGTCTTCTGGCTCTGGCAAATGGTCTTATTGATTTTATTGATCATCATTTTTTATTCAAATGCAAGAATTATAGTTCCAAGAACCATTTTTAAAGACAATACTTCCCCTTTTTTGGTTTGGGCTTTTATTACGATTTTTGCCATGCAGGTTATTGCGTATTTTTATACTTCACAAACCGATCTTCACACCAAAATAAGTTTGATTCTAGGATTCAAAAAATATAAAAACCCTTATTTTGACAATTACGTTTTAATGCTTAGTTTACTTGTTTTAGGAATAAGCACAAGCTGGGCCATGTTGCAATATTGGCAAAAAGCGGCTCAGCATAAGCAAAAATTAGAACAGGATAAAACGGCCGCAGAACTTGCTATGCTTAAGGCACAAATCAATCCGCATTTTTTCTTTAACTCGCTTAATAGCATTTATTCACTTACTTATACTGATATTGAAGATTCTAGGAATGCGCTTCACACTTTGAGCCGTATGATGCGTTATTTGCTTTACAGCACAGAAGAAAAAACAACGTTGCTAAAAGAAGCTGAATTTATGAGAGATTTCATTGCATTAATGAAACTTCGTGCCAACAGCAAATTGACTATTATAACAGATATTCCTGAAAAAATACACGATTACCCAATTGTTCCGATGTTATTACTACCTTTAGTAGAAAATGCTTTCAAACATGGCGTTCATGCTACTGATAAAAGTGAAATCTATATTAAGCTTACACAAAATGGAAGCGAACTGGAGTTTGAAGTTGAAAATACTTATTTCGAAAAAACAACCGTTTCCGATGTAGGCGGAATTGGTTTAACCAACACCAAACGAAGATTACAATTGATTTATCCAAATCAGCATTTTATTTCTTTTGGAGTTACCGATCACGGAACATATAAAATTAAGTTGAAGATAAATTTAGAGCAATGACAGTATTAAAATGTATAGCAGTAGATGATGAACCGTTGGCTTTAAGACTGGTAGAAACCTTTATAGAACAGACTCCGTTTTTAGAATTAATTTCTACTTGCGACAATGCCGTAGATGCCATGGGACTTATCAGGGAAACAAAACCTGACCTAGTTTTCTTGGATATCAATATGCCTAATTTAAGCGGAATGGAACTAGCAAGATTAATACAAGATCAAGCTGGACCATTGCCAAAAATTATTTTTACGACCGCTTATAATCATTATGCAATTGAAGGCTATAAAGTAAATGCTGTAGATTATCTTTTAAAACCTTTTAGCTACGAAGAATTTCTACGTGCTTCGAGCAAAGTTTTACAGCTTTCTGAAGAAGCTAGCAATCATTTTAATTCCATTGCAGCCGATGATGAGTTTATCTTTCTGAAAGTTGAATACCAATGGGTCAGAATTTCATTGAAAGACATCACTTATATCGAAAGTCTCAAAGATTATGTAAAAGTACATCTTGAAGATTCACAGAAAGCCTTAATGTCTCTTATTTCGCTTAAGGCATTAGAAGAAAAACTGCCTTCTTCAAAATTTATGCGCGTTCATCGTTCATTCATTGTTTCATTAGATAAAATAAGCGCCATCAGTAAAAACTCCATTTTTATTGATAAAATAGAAATTACAGTTGGCGAACAATATAAAGAAGCCTTTAAAACATTGGTCGATAAATGGCTTAAATAAAAGTTAGAATACAAAAATCATGGAAAAAAGATCAAACAAATATTACCTTACTTTAAGTCTTAAGGAATACTCAAATGGTGAAACCGAACCAGCAAAAGAACTCGGAATTGAATTTGACAATCACGACGAAATTTTTGGAATCATTGAACGAATCAAACAAAAGGATATTTTTGCAAACGAATCAGAAGCCGTTCAATTTGCTTTAGGGCTAAAATTATTCACCGAAATCAAATTAAAAAACAGAAAAAATCCACTTTTTGAAGAATTAAATGAAGTTTTTCCAATCTTCATGAAAAAATTAAAGAGTCTTTAAAATCTTCTTTAAAGATAAGACCTCAGCCTTATTTCTTTTAAAATATTGAATGTTAAATTTCTGCTAAGAAAAAGACATTCCAGTTCTTATTGGCAATATTTTATAACAATTTATCGTTCCAATTAGGCATGTCCCACTAAATGCTTTTTCCAAAAGAAGTTTGATTTCTGTTTTTGAAATTCTATTACTTCATATAAAATGGCATCAGCATTTAGGCATTCTTAATTGAAAATAAGAGTTTGTTCGAAACTGACCATTTGATAATTAACAAACCTCTACCCTAAATCTTCTCTTTCGAAATGTTCGATAATGCAAAAATTTAATTTTAACCATTAAAATGAAAGCATTATGATAATTCAAAAAAGTATTTTTCTTCTTGCTGGAATTCTTGCTTTAGGTAGCTGTTCGAATAATGACAATACTGACGGAGGCACAGATCCAGGACCGA
Source organism: Flavobacterium tagetis (assembly GCF_016735615.1). Classification (GTDB taxonomy): domain Bacteria; phylum Bacteroidota; class Bacteroidia; order Flavobacteriales; family Flavobacteriaceae; genus Flavobacterium; species Flavobacterium tagetis. Next base: position 709,763 of record NZ_JAERSF010000003.1, on the reverse strand, counting down.
CAGGACCACCTGTAGAAACAGGAACGGCAAACACCACTTATCAACCAGCATTTTCTGGACAGACACGCGCAGGAAGCATTCAGACTACCACCGAAATTGAATCTAAAGTTATTACCAACGGCTTAAGTGCGCCTTGGGGAGTTGCCTATCTTCCTGACGGGCGTCTACTTGTCACTGAAAAAGCAGGAAAAATTAAAATCGTTACTCAAGCTGGTGTTATCAGCAATGCCTTAACTGGTGTTCCAGCTGTTAATCCAGATAGTCAAGGTGGATTGCTTGGAATTTGTCTTGATCCTGCATTTGCAACAAACCGAATGATTTACTGGGTGTTCTCTGAAGTTGTGGCTGGCGGAAATATTACCGCTGTCGCGAAAGGAAGAATTTCAAACGATGAAAAAGCGATTGAAAACGCAACGGTTATTTATCGTTCGAACACGCCAAACGCAAGCACACTTCATTACGGAGGTCGAGTTTTATTTGATAAATCTGGAAATCTATTTGTGAGTATTGGTGAAAGATCTGTGCTAGAAACACGTCCTTTGGCGCAATCAGTAACGAGCAGTTTAGGCAAAATTGTACACATTACAACAAGCGGACAAGCAGCACCTGGAAATCCTACTTTTACACAAACTGGAGCTTTGCCAGAACTTTATACTATTGGCCACAGAAACCCGCAGGGATTGGCTATGCACCCAACAACTGGTGAATTGTGGCAAAGCGAACATGGCCCAAGAGGAGGTGATGAAATTAACCGAATTAAAGCTGGTGCAAATTACGGCTGGCCAACAATTACTTACGGAATTGAATATAGTGGTACGAAAATTGGAGAAGGTATTACGCAGCAAACTGGAATGGAACAGCCTGTTTATTATTGGGATCCCGTGGTTTCGCCAAGTGGTATGACGTTTTACGCTGGAAACCGCGTTCCCGAATGGCAAAATAATCTTTTTATTGGTGCTTTAAGCGGTATGCATATTGTTCGTTTAGCTTTTAAAGACAATAAAGTAGCTGGTGAAGAAAGATTATTGGCTGGTGAAGGACAAAGATTTAGAGATATTACACAAGGAAAAGATGAAGCATTATACGCCGTTACCGATCAAGGAAGACTTTATAGAATAGATAAAAAGTAAACTTGTTCATCTATACATGCCAAAAAAAACGCCCCATATTTGGGGCGTTTGTCTTTTATGTTTTTTTGTTTCAGGTTTCAAGTTTCAAGTTTTATTCTGTTCCGTTTAACTTGGAACTTTAAACCTGAAACAAAAAACTTAAGCTTTTGCTTTTCTTTTTACAGTACAGCCAATTTCTTTAGTTTGCGTAATTGCTGGTTTCTGTCCGCTTTTTAAAGATGCGATTACATCTTCAGCATATTTTATTTTCTGAGGATTATTTCCTTCTGGATCATTATCGATTGCTCCAACATATTCTACAACATTTCCTTTTGCTGTTTTAGAAACGATAAAAATATGAGGCGTACGTTTTGCTCCATACTCATCTGTAATTTTTTGTCCTGGATCAAATAAATATGGGAAAGAATATTTTTTGTCTTTTGCTAAATCTTGCATTTTTGCAAAAGTATCTGCATTAGAAGCTTCAGGATCATTTGGATTGATTGCAATGACAGGATATCCTTGCGATTTGAATTTTTTATCCAAATCTATAATTCTCTGTTCGTAACCAATTGCATACGGACAAGTATTGCAAGTAAAAACTACAATATATCCTTTTGCATCTTTAAAAGTTCCAAAAGAAACTTCTTTGTTGTCCACATTTTTCAGTTTGAAATCTGGAGCCGCATCACCCGCTTTAAGTGTTACAGCATTTTGTGCGTGAGATAGAAAAGCAGAAAATGCTAATGCTAGTAATAAGATTATTTTCTTCATAATGGTTTACAGTTTTTTATATTCAGTTAATAATTGTTCGTATGTAAATTCGCTTTCGACAAATTTTCGTTTATCATTTTTAATAAAAAGTGTAGCCGGAATACTTCCTGACCAGCTTGGATCTATTCTATCAATAAATTCCTGTGGACTGCTTTCATTCAATAAAAAGACTTCATTCTTTAAATTCTTCCTTTTTACAAACGGAATCACATTTGATTCCAGTTTCGATTTAAAATCCAAGCTTACTAATAAAACAGCCAGTTTTTCAGATTTGTGCTCTGCTCCCAATTTCTCAAAATGTGGTAATTCTTTTATACATGGCGCACACCATGTTGCCCAAAAATTCACAACATAAGTGCTGTCTTTCCCGTTTTTGATTCTCTCGTTAAGCTGATTGATATTTAGCAATTTTACATTCTGACTATACGCCGAAACCGAAATAATACCGAATAAAAATATGTAGAAAAAAGGCTTTATTTTCATGAGAATAATGCTTTATGATTAATTTGTTTCCTACAAATATAAAATAATGATAAATTACTTTTTGTTAATGAAAGTTTAATGAGTGTGGCAAGGCACAAAGGTCCAGAGTTGCAAAGGAACAAAGTTGCCTATTGTTACTCATTTATAAAAGAAAGCAAAATTTTATTTAATAGTGTTACCCCTTCTCTGTAGCGTGGGTAATCTGTTATGTTTCTTACACTGTGGTTTTCGGTATTTGTCAATCCAATGTCATTTGTTTCTAGAAATGGAGACTGCATCACTAATCCGTTTAAAATACAATCTGAAATATATTCTAAATGTGCTTCAAATTTTGGAATTGCATTTAAATGTTTTACAATTATGGGTTTTAAAATAGCTTTTTCATTTTCTTGTATTCCTGTCATTGGAAGAAAAAGAAGAAACAGATTTGGATATTTTTCAAAAGCTAATAATTCATCCAAAGTAAAAAACCAAGCTTCAAAATGTCCGCCTAGATTGCCAATATAAATATCGTTCAAGAAAAAGTTGATTTCATATTCGGCGAATTCAACAGCATAATTTAAATCATCATTTATTTTGCCCGAAACATATCTTGGATTTTCTTCAATATCATTCTGATTGAAAAACTTCCATTCCCACTCATAAGCTTCAGTTTCGTTAATTTCTACAACTTCTAGAACCTCGTCGATATTTATTTCTTCTTTTTCATCATAACCTCTTGACCAGCAGAAATAATATTTCCAGAAAAAAGTATTGTTATTGAGTTCTTCGATCTGTATTTGTTTATTCATGTTTTAAATCTTACTTAAGTTCATAAATAAAGGGCGGATATCCACCTTCAATATGCATCAATTGTGTAGATTTTCTGAATCTCATGCTCATTCTTAATTCAAAAATAACATTTTCATCGGTGCTTTCACTTAAAATCACTTTTATCCAAAATGGATATTTGCAATTAGGTAATGAAAAGAGATTTACAAACTCATCTAAAGTAAATTGCTTTCTTAAATTTTTCTCTGTAAAAATCCATAAACGCACAAAATCATCCGTTGAATTATATTTTACATTCTTTTCTTTAATTGGAGTTATAGTAAAAAGAATTGTTTTATTTTTCAATTCGTTTACAGCTTCTTGTATGGTTTGAAATAAATTACTTTTAAACTGATCTTTATCCATAAAACATATACTATATAGATTCTTATTGCAAAAGTTTTTCAAAGATTTCTCTTTCTACATCTGTAAGCTGTTTGCTAATTTTAGCGAAACCTTTGCTTTGTCCAAACGTAGTATGCATCACACCTTCCCAGCAATAATTTGCCATTTCCTGAACATTAGTACCACTATCTGAATAGTCTTTTAAATCTTCCTCCGTAAAATAATTCGAAATAAAATTCTCTTTACTATCCAATAATAACTTCAAGCTATTTTCATTTGTAAAATAAGAAATGAACGCTTTATTATGCGGATGTTCTTGCATGGATAAAACAGCATTGATATAGACTTTTATTGATTTTTCATTTATTCCGAATTTCTCCAAAAACACAGGTGTAAATTTCTGCTGAATAGACTGATGTTCACCATCAATTGTCTGATAATAATCTATTAGTGTATCAAAATACTTTTCGTTCTCTAATCCTAAAGCAAAAACAGCAAAAGTAGAAGGCATGGCACAATTTTCAGCTTCAAGATTGGTGTACCATTCGTATTTCTTTTTAGTAAGATTGATATATTCTAAAATGCTTTTATGCAAATTTGGATATTTTACAGCTCCTGCGAAAAAGTAATTCTGTCCGCATTTTGAAAGCCCTTTTATAGGAAGCAGCTCTTTTCCTTTTGATGAAAAACTAATTTCGAAGCTTTTAGGAAAATCAGATTTTAAAAGGTTATTCACGAAGTGCAATGCTTTAGCGTAGCTTTCTTCTGTTTCCGCAGCTAGTTTAAGATTTATTTTGGCGAAAACATCATTTGCTTTTCCTGTAAAATCTTTGTCTTTATACTCTGTCAATTCTTTCGGAATTTTTCCTGTTCCGTTTTTCTTAAGCTGTTCTACCTCATTAGAACCTAATTCAGTTACAACATCAAAATATTCATTTGCAGTAACTGTAGCATAACTAGGGCCGTATTTTATATGAGAAACAGCAATATAACATATAAAACTTAAAAGTTCTTTTTGTTCTTCTGTCAATATTGGCTTCAGAAGTTCTTCTTTAGTTTTTGGTATAAAAATCTTGTATTTGCCTTTTTTTACTCTTTCAAAACTTTTAAAAACCAATTCTTCAGCTTGCAATCCTAATGAATATCGATAACTCTCAAATCCAGTAAGTTTTCTTAATTTTTCAACAAACGAAATGTAAAACTCTTTTGAGAAAGGTCTAGTCTGGAAAAAATATTCAATTATGGGTGATAACAGAAATTTTTCTCCCGAATCTAATGCGTACGGATTTGGATATGCTTTATCTATTTTAACTGTATTATTATCAATCGCTTCAATGAATTTTTCTAAAAGCGCTTCGTTACCTTCTATTTTTACTAAATAATTTAATTCTCTCATTCTTTATTTATTATCACTTTTTAATTTGATTATTCTTCATCGTCCTCATCATATTCTTCATCATCATAAGACAGATAAGACCAATCTATATCAACAAGATTAAGAATGGCATCAAATCGTTCCTGATCGCTTGATCCAATAAAAGCTCCTGTACAATTATTTTCTTGATCGAATGATAAACTGATTACATCATAAAACTCATCTGTATATACCTTTTGATTTTCTCTGCTGATTTCAGAAACAAGCGCATAGTTTTCTTCAACAAGTTTTACAACTTCAGAATCAATTTCTCCTAAATAATTTCCATTAAATTGAAGTCCGCCCAAAGTACCATTGAAAACTGCCATCAACAGAAAAAAGTTTTCCGCTGTCTCAGTTTCCATTTCCCAAGCTGATTTTTCGATTGTATCGTAGTTGCCATATACTGGCGGATTCTCCAATGATAAATCTTCCTTTTTAATTCCCCAAAAAGCTACGTTTTGATTTTCTTCATAAAAAACCAGAAAATCATCATCTGAGAATCCAATTTCATTTTCAGGTTTCAAAAGTCTATTAAAACAGTAATTAAGGTTTTCTTCTTTCCCTAATTCCAAATAATATTCTTTGATTTTTGAAGGAAGTTTTACATTTAATGTTTTCTCAAGATAGAGAATCTGATTTTCTAAAAATCCGTAGTTTTCATTTTCAGATAGGCTGTAAAGGCGTTTAATCTTTTGAATATAATTCATCTTTGGCTTCTATTTTTAGGAAGTGAAAAATAAACAATTAATTACAAGCTCGCAATTACTTTATAATGATAATCTCACTTTTTAAAAATGACAATCCATTACCTTCTAGTCATGTTTTTTTGACTAATTGACTTGTTTTGATATTCGGCTCAACTTTGCAACAAATTCATAAATCCGAGAGTACCTTTTAAACATTACTATGAAAATACTGTCGTTATTATTAATCCTGATTTTCAGTGCAAGCTGTCAGTCACAAACGAATTCTAAAATGAGTGAAGACAAAACAAATCCGTTATTATGCGATCCTGTAAGCGGAATGTGTGAGATGCCTACTGGCGAAAAATCGAATGAAAAAACAGCTATTCCAACAGAAAATAAACCTGTCAAAATAATTTACTATACCGACCCTATTTGTTCTTCTTGCTGGGGAATTGAACCTCAGCTTAGAAAATTAAAACTAGAGTACGGCGATTATTTTGAAATTGATTATCGAATGGGCGGTTTATTGCCAGATTGGAGTTATAATAGCGGCGGAATAAGCAAACCTTCTGATGTGGCGCATCATTGGGATGAAGCAAGTTTATACTACGAAATGCCAATTGATGGAAATGTTTGGATTGAAGATCCGTTAGATTCTTCTTATCCGTCATGTATAGCTATGAAAGCAGCGCAAATGCAGAGTAAAGAAAAAGCTGTAAAATTTATGCGTATTCTTCGCGAAAAGCTTTATCTCGATAAAAAGAACATTGCCAAATGGGAAAACATAGCAGAAGCTGCAAAAATCGCAGGTCTAGATGTTCCGAAACTAAAAGCAGATTATGATGATGCCGAAGAACTTTTTCAAGATGATTTAAATTTAGCAAAAACTCTTGGTGTACGAGGTTTTCCAACTTTATTTTTAGCCAATGCAGATAATAATCAACTAACTGTTTACGGTTCTAAACCTTATGATGCTTATGAAAATGCTTTGCTAACCTTATTTCCTGAAGCAAAAAAGAAGAATATTAAAAATGAAAATGCGATAGATTTGTTTGAGATTTTTCCAACATTAGCACCAAAAGAATATGCTGTCATTTTGGATAAATCGACTTCTGAAGCTACTTCTATTTTAGAGAAATTACATCAGCAAGGTTTATTGGGTAAAAAGACAATTAAAAATGGTTCGCTTTATATTAAAAAGTAAACTTTACCGATTGAGAATGTTAAATCGTTCTCTGTATTTGGCAAGCGCAATTTTATCTATTGGTAAAACAAACGGATTTTCATTGATATCAATCCATTCAAATCTGCTTATATCTGATGTACTGATTTTCATTTCTTCAAGATTACTAATTTTTACGACATAATAAACCAAAAGAATCTGTCTTCCATCATCAATAATAGATTCAACAAAATGTTCTTGTGTATATAAATGTTCAACGATTTCGATTTTAGCATTAAGTTCTTCTTCAAATTCTCTGTGCAGACAATCTAGAATACCTTCGCCAAATTCTACACCTCCACCTGGAAGTTTACAATATATTTTGCCTTTGTGATATTCGTAAAGTGCTAAAATCTTATTATCGTTCTCGCAAATCGCATAAGCTCTTACGTTAAAACTAGAGAGAGGTTTCATAAATGAGAAAATCAAAATTCTTTAGATGCAAATTTAAAAATTAAAAAGCCGTAAAGTTTAATTACTTTACGGCTTTTGCTATTCTAATACCTATTTTTTTATATCTCTTTCAAAATCAAATCGGCCACAGCATCTATTGCTTGGTCAATAATCCCTTCTGGAGTTCCTTTAAACTCATAACGTTTGGCAATTTGTTTTTCGCCAAAAATGATATGGATGAAAATGGTCCCAACAGGTTTTGAGTCGCTTTCGCTTCCGCCTGGTGTAGTCAGTCCTGTTAAACCAACACAAACATCTGAATTAATATAGCGGTAAAAATTTTGTGCCATTAACTTGGTGACTTCTGCAGATTCGGCACTATGCTGTTCAATAGTTCCCCACGGAATATGAAGCAAATCTTCTTTCATTGAAGAATGATAACAGACTATTCCTCCTATTAGAATTCTTCCAGAATTAACAACTGTAGAAAATTCGTAACACATTTTTCCAGCAGAAGCACTTTCTGCAAATGCTATTGTTAAGTTCTTTTCTATTAAAGCCTCACAGCATGCTGCTACTTTTTCTGATGCCATATTGATTCAAATTTAATTGCACATTGATTTCAACCTCAAATGTAGATTGTTCCTATATAGTAAACTTACATAATTTCCTACAATATTTACATTATAAGTAACTGTTAATTATGCAACTATCCTTTATTTTCTTATAAGAACTTCCTTCTCTTAACGCAGTAAATTTGTAAATACAGCTTTTTAAAGTCATTTAGTATAATTCGAAAAAATATAAAAGCCAAAATGCCTTGACTTTTAAAGCTAGGATAAGACAATTACAGTAAAACTGTAAAGAATTTACAGGTCTTCTTTATGAAGATTCAATCTTGAAAAAATAATAATCTAAAAATAGTATTATGGAAAAGCAACACAACTATGATTATGGTCAATTTGATCCCGATTATATCGAACAAAATACTCTCGCTGATGGAACTTACTCTAATGAAGATGAGTTTAAACAAGTTTTGAAAAAACAGGACAATCGAGAATTTGGCGAAAGCGATCCTGATTATTATGAACAAAATACGCTGATTGACAATGACAATTATGCGCGAGATGAAGATCCGTATCAATATCAGGAAGAGTTTATTGAAGATCCTTTGCATCCAAAAGGAGATTTTGAGCCTAATACCACTATTCGTTCAGAAAATATTCCGAATCAAGAAAGAATCATCAATGAAGATGATGCCGTAACAAACGATGATACTGAAGATGATCTAAATGATGAATACGATCCTGATTTAGAATACCAAAATGATCAGGAAAGAGATGAAGATCATGACAAAGATGAAGAATTGAATGATTTTGACGCAGAACATTATCCAGAAAATCATCCGAGAGAATAACAAAAATTATTGTAAATTGTAAAGCATTAAGTAATATGACTTTAGCAACTCAAATTGTCTGGCTTTTTGTACTAGCAATTCCGATTGCCTGTATCAGTTGGACTGTCACTCATGAAGAGATTTTTAGAGAACCGCATGAATGGTGTGTCAGACATTCTAAAAATGACAGATACATACTGTCAAGAAAGTTCTTCTATCTCCTTACTTGTGAATATTGTTTTAGTCACTACGTTACAATTGCCTTTCTGATTATCTGCGATTATAAACTTTTGTTAAATGATTGGAGAGGTTATATTTTGGCAGGGTTTTCTCTGGTTTTTATGGCAAATGTTTATATGAGTCTTTTTGCTCTATTGCGTCAAGCTATAAAAAAGGAAAAGGTCGAAATTGAGAAAATTGAAAGTGAAACTGACACTGAAAACAGTAAAAATTAAAAAAATAACAATAAGTATAATTAAAATTAATTGGCATTATGGAGAATTTGAATTTTATAGACCCATTATTACACGGAATTAAACCTGAAAGTAAACCATTAAATCTGTCAGTAAAACAAATGGTATGTGTTGGCGTTGGTGCTCTTTTAGCATCGGCAGTTTTGAAGAAAACAGGGCATCCAAAAGCAAGTGCAGTTGTAGGAAGTGTAGCATTACCTATTCTAGCTTCTGCTTGTTATAAAAAATACAGTCAAGTATCTAAAGAAAAAATTGATGCTCAGGCAAGCAGCGGTATCGAATACAATCACTAATCGTTTATAAACTATCATAAATAAAGAGCGCTTATTTAAAATAAGCGCTCTTTATTATTTTGAGAAGATTGATTTAAGAAATATTTCCTTCTACCCAATTTAATGCTTTATTAAAATCTATCTTTTTATAACCACGAAACTCACCTGGAACAATGTAACTAAATCCATTTGTGAAAGAGATAATTTCTTCTGTATCGGTAACAATTGCAGCCCTATTCCATTTTCCTAAATGTTTAAGCCCCAAAAGGCCATCTTCTAGCCAAGCGCCGGGCGTAAAATTTTTTATGTCTGTATCTAACACCAATAAAAAATTAATTTCATTGATTTGTTTAACCAAGTGTTCAACGGCTGGAGTTACTGTGGTCAAAAAATCTTCTTTTGTTACTTCTGCCAATGCTCTAAAGGCAACAATATTATCTGTAGTATCGATTTGATGTATCATGATTTTTATACTTTTTGAGTTATTTAATGAAGTTTTATTTTAAACATTTTATCAATGTTCAATACACACTCAAATATACTCAATATCAATCAGATAACACTTACATTTAACTATTCGTTTATTATATTTTTTTAAGGCTCAAAGCGACAAAGTTTCAAAGAGACAGAGGTTTTCTTTGATTGTGCGAAATTCTTTGTGTTAGATGTACTGCAGTGCATCTCTACGATTCTACATAGAATGTCATTCCAAAAAACCTTTGAACCTTTGTCACTTTGCAACTCTGAACCTTAAAGAAAAAAAGCCTGCTTTTTTTGAAAACAGGCTTTTTGAAAAAAAAATAAAAAATAAACTAACACACAAACTTAATTGTATCCTTGATTTTGTTCAAATTCTTTAGTTACATCGATTGTTGACTGCGGAATTGGGAAAACTCTTCTGTATGGTTCTGAAGCTGCTTTTGCAGTTCCTGGAAGATCAAATTTCCCGAAACGGATCATTTGCGGTCTTCTATATAATTCCCAATATAATTCGAAACCAATTTCATTATATAAAACAGTCTGATCAATCGAAGTCAAAGCTTTTCCTGCAACGCTTCCGTATAAAGATTCTCTTTTTCTGCTTGTGCGTAATTTGTTTAAATCTTCCATCGCTAAACCTGTATTTCCTTTTCTGAAATATGCTTCGGCTCTCATCGTGTAAATTCCTCCTAAACGAAATAATGGAATATCAACATTACTGTTTCCGTTTCCTCCTTCTGGATCAAATTCATATTTAAAAATACGTGCACCTTGATTAATCTCGTTTTGAGCAAAAACTGCCTGAGCTGGATTTTTGAAAGTTAAAGAAGGCGTAAAATCCATTTTTGTTGTAGTACTTTTTTCCATTACTAATGGCGAAACTTTAATCCGTCCGTTAACCATTTCTAATGAACCAGAAGACAATAATACTGGTCCATATTGTGGTCCGTATTGAATTCCTCTGTTAAAATGAAACCAAGGTAAATTAGCACTTTTTGGTACAATGTCTGTTGCTGGAATGCTTACGTCTGTTCCGTCATTCATAAACCAAGTTCCGTCTCCATATTGGTATTTCTGTTGAAATCTTGGATCATCGTGATTTCCGTCCCATGTTGCAAAAAACTCAGGAGTTGTACAAGCCGCATTTGTTCCTCTATTTGCCGCAGATGTTCTTTGGTTACGCTCCATACACACATAAGCAAAACTATTTGAACCATTTCTGATGTAATCGATCTTTTGAGAAATTGCAAAAATCAATTCTTTCCCTTTATCATTATCTCTTGCGAAGTTTTTGAAATAATCACTTTCTAAAGAATATTTACCAGAATTGATCAGCAATGAAGTATAATAAATTACACGATCCATATCTGTTCCTGTACCAGTTGCGGCAGCCTCATTAAAATTGAAGTTTGAAGACGCATTAAAACGGTCTTTAAAAACAGCACGGTTCAAGTACATAGTTGCTAGAAATCCGTAAGCCGCTTCTTTTGTAAATCTTCCGTGGTGCGTTTGCTGTGTTCCCATTTCTGCTAAATCTGGCAGTAAAGCTTCAACATCTTTAATTAATTGATCAATTTGCGTATCGGCTTTTAAAATCTGCAAAGGCGCATTTGGGTTCATCGGATCTCTGTAAGGCGCTTGTCCGTACAAATCTAATGTCGTGTATAAATAATATGCTAAAAGTCCTTTTGCTTCCGCTAAAAACAATTTCTTCTCTGGAATTGAACTTTCTTCAACTGACTGGATTGCAGTTAACGAACGCGTAATTCCGTTTGTCAATTTATTCCAGTTGTCCACTACAACAGCATTATCAGATTTCCATGTAAACTCGTGCATATCTCTCCATTTTCCTCCGTCTCCCCAGTCACTTCCTCGAGTTGGTAAAATTGCCTCATCGGTCGTGTATTCCTGTAAAGAAAAAATACCGCCGTGATCTACAAAAGTTCCGTCTCCTAAACGATCATAAGCTGCTGCCAAAGCTCCTGCTGGATTTGAAGCATCTTCTCCTAAAACCTCATCCAGCACAACTTCGTCAAGGTTTGTACAGCTTGCAAAAAGCCATATAAAAGAAAATATTGCTAATGTTTTAATATTAAAAATTGTATTTGTCTTCATAATAATTATAGTTTTAAAGTTGCTCCAAAACTGAATGTTCTAGAAGTTGGATAACTTGCATAATCGATACCGATAGATTGATTTCCTCCGTTAGATTTCGGACTGTTGATTAACGGATCGTAACCTGTATAATTGGTAATCGTAATTAAGTTCTGACCTGTTACATAAAGCGTTAATCCGTTGATCCAGTTTAATCCTTTCAAATCGAAGTTGTAACCAATACGAGCAGTATTCAATCGGATGAAATCTGATTTCTCTAAGAATAAAGTCGACAAGATTGGTGAGTTTGCTGCATTTGCTCCAGACTCATAATAACCTGTTGCTACGTTACGGTCTGATGCAAGGTTGTTGATATTTAATGCATTTAATCCTGTGTTATTCAACAAATAACCTCCTGTTTGCCCGATGATAGAAAATGAGAACGCAAAGTTTTTGTATCTCATATCACTATTAAATCCGTAGTAGAAAGTTGGTAAAGCTCCTTCAATAATAATTCTGTCACTATTATCAATTACCCCATCTCCATTTTGATCTTTAAAGATATTTCCTCCGTTTGCATCAAAACCAATATGTTCTAACAAATAGAATGATCCTGCTGCATAACCGCTTTTGTAGATATTTGCATTTACTCCAGATTGACCAGGACCAGAAATTGTTCCTGTCAAGATTTCTGAAACTGGAAGATCTTCAATTTTATTATTCAATGTTGCTCCGTTCATGTCAATATTCCAAGAGAAATTCTTCGTGTCGACAATTTTTGACCCTAGCATAAACTCAATACCTTTATTGATGATTTTACCGTCAATATTTGTCCAAATTGTAGTCGTTGGGCTCAAAGCTTGAGAAGGAACATTCAAAATCGCATCCGTAGTAGTTTTATTGAAATAGTCTAATGTTCCGTACAATTTATCATTCCATAAATTGAAATCTAAACCAACGTTGTATTGCGTTACAACTTCCCATTTCAAATCAGGATTTGGCGTTCTGTTTACCGAAACTCCGTTCACAAGATTTAAATCGTCGTATAAATAATATCCATCAGCTCCAGACAAAGAATAACTTGCTTGCGTAATTTTATTTTCAACTTCTTGGTTTCCTGTCTGTCCCCAGCTTGCTCTAAGTTTTAAATTGTTTAATATCGAAGAATCTTTTAAGAAACTTTCATTAGCAATATTCCATCCTAAAGCAAATGATGGGAAATAACCGTATTTGTTGTTTTTACCAAAACGAGTAGAACCATCACCTCTCATAGAAGCTGTTAAAAGATATTTATTATCGAAACTATAATTTAACCTTCCAAAATAAGATTGCAATTCATTTTCCTGCGCATAACCTGTTGTTCCAGATTGTGTTCCTTTGAAACCAGGATTAATTGATGGAGGAACACCTTCACCTTGGTTTGAAATTCCGTCAATGCTGAAACTTGTTCCTGATCTTTCAAATTTTTGGTATGAGAAACCGCCTAAAGCTTCAATTTTATGTTTATTTAAATTTAAATTGTAAGTCAAATAATGCTCAACCAAAGAGTTTTTAGAATCTAAATTATTCTGAACATATTTCCCTTTTGGATTCAAATCTGTTAAGTTTGGAAAAATCGTCGTATTTCTTTCCGCCATCGAACGATCGACACCAATGTTTAATTTATACTCTAATCCGTCAATAATTCTAAGAGAAGCTTCTAGGTTTCCTAAAACTCTTAATGTTCTAGTTTGATCTTGGTAAATGCTCAACAAATAGGCAGGATTGTAATGCGCATTCATATTGAAATTGGTATAATTTCCATTGGCATCAAAAACAGAACGCGTTGGATTTGCCATTAAAGTATGCACAATCAATTGTCCGTTTGAACCACCGTCATCACTTGTTGGAACTCCGTCATCTTTAGTTTCACTTGCCGTAAGATTCATTTTTACTTTCAAACGTTTGTTATCCAAAAATGATTCAGCTGCATTAATTCTTCCAGAAAGACGTTTAAAATTACTGTTGCGAACAACTCCTTCCTGATCCATTTGAGCTATCGAAGCATAATAATTTCCAGATTCTGTCTGTTTAGAAAAAGACAGCGAATTGTTTGTCGTAATAGCTGTTCTGTAAATTACATCTTGCCAATCTGTATTTCCACCGTGATCAAATGCTTTGTCTTTAATTGCATTTCTGTATTCTCCAGCGCTTAAAACATCAAGTTTGTTAGCCACAGTTGCAACTCCTGTATAAGTATCAAAAGTTAATGTACCTTCACCTTTAGAACCTTTTTTAGTAGTTACTAAAACCACTCCGTTAGATCCTCTCGCTCCATAAATCGCAGAAGCCGATGCATCTTTCAAAACCGTAATCGATTCGATATCGCTTGTATTCAAAAAGTTCAACGGATTTTTAGCCGAAGAAGTTCCAAAACCAACATTACTTCCCGATGGACTCACATCGTCATTAGACAAAGGCACACCATCTACAACGAACAAAGGCGTACTTCCGCTTCTGATAGATCCAACTCCACGAATGGTTACATTTACTCCCGCTCCTGGCTCACCGCTTGTATTTACAACACGAACACCTGCTACTTTTCCTTGCATTAAATTATCTACAGAAACGTTTACACCTTGTTTAAAGTTTCCTGCTTCCAATTGCGTAACCGCACCAGTAACATCTTTTTTAGATTGTTTTCCGTAACCTACAACCAAAACTTCATTTAATTCCGCTGTATTTGGATCCAATTGAATAGTCATAAAACCAGTTTGTACGGCAACTGTTTTAGTTTTATAGCCCATATAAGAAATGTCAATCGTTTTTCCTTCTCCAACTGTAATTTCAAATTCTCCATCGAAATTAGTTACCGTTGAATTTGATGAACTTGTTTCTGTAATTGTTGCTCCAGGAATAGGCAATTTATTTTCGTCAACCACTTTTCCTTTTACTTTAATTCTGTCAACAGCTTTAGTATTTACTGTTTTTGGCGCAGCCGTTTTTTGAATTAAAATTAATTTCCCATTAATGTTATAATTGAAATCGGCTTTTTTAGAAAGATCATTCAAAATTGCCGTAATAGACTCATTGCTATAATTTACTGCATAAGCTGTATTATCGGCAATTACAGCTTGTCCGTAGCTGAATTTGTAATCGGTCTGCTGTGTTAATTTTGAAAAAATAGAAACAAGGGTAGCTTTTTCTATTTTATTTGCTACTTTTGACTCTTTTAATAAAGTTTTACTATAACCGCTCTGAAAGGCAAGTAAAGCTAGAACTAAAAAGACAAAACTCTTTAGATTTAAATAAGAAGGTTTAAAATACATGATTTAAGTAATTGTTTTTACGATGCTTAATTATTAATGGCAGTTGTTCCCGCAACTGCTTTTTTGTTTTTAATCCACTTTTACTATTTCGCCATAAACTTTGAATTTTAGGTTTGTGATATAATTTATTTGTTCCAAAACATTTTCTAATGTCGCGTCCTTCTTGATGAATACCGTTAACGGCGTTGCTAATACGTGTTTATTATTATATTCAAATGAAACTCCGTATTTATATTGTAAAATGGTGATTACTTGTTTTAAAGTAGTTTGCTGTAGCGTTACATCTTCATTATACCAATTCACCAAAAAAGCTTTATCAGCCATTTGTTTGGTTAACTTTTGAGATTCGAATAAAGCTTCCTGATTTGGCACTAAATCGACACTCTGCCCTTTTCCAGAAACATTTACTTTTCCGGTTACGACAATTACCTTACAGTTTAATTTTGATAATTGAATGTGGAATGAAGTTCCTACAACTCTGGTTTTTATTTCGCCAGAATGAATAATAAACGGATGCTCTTTGTCTTTGGCAACTTCAAAAAAAGCGTTTCCTTTTAGTAAAGAAACCGTTCTTTGATCGCCGTTAAATTTTTCAGGATACTGAAATGATGAGTTTGCTGCCAGATAAATTTTCGAACCGTCACTTAATTGGATAGATTTGGGAATCGATGACGTTTTAAATGTGATTTGTTTTTGGTTTAAAACATTTGGTCTCAAGAAAAATCCTAAACCAAGCAGAAAAAGAATGCTGGCAGCAGCTATATATTTTAAGTAAGGACGGAAAGCTCTCTTCTTTCCAATTCTTAACTGGATTTCATCATACATATTTTGAGATTCGATTTCAGGGTTTCCCATAAAATCGCTATCCCATTCTGATTTTTGATATTCGCTGAAAGCAAAATCATGTAATAAATTTTCTTCTGCCGATGAAGTTTTTCCTCGCGAACTTTTATCCAGCAGATATTCTAAACTATGTTTGATTCTTTTTATCATAAATACTTATTGTTATGAATAAGTACCAGAATCACTAAATCGTACTATCGCCAAATATTATGAAAACATCAAGCGAAAGTTATCTTAAAATTTTTGATTGAAAATAATGAAAGGAGCCAGCCAAGCCAAGTCTTTTAAGCCTTCACGAAGTTGCTTCACCGCTGATGAAATCTGATTTTTTACGGTTTGTTTAGAAATTCCAAGTTCGTCTGCAATCTGGTCGATTGTCATATCTTGAAATTTATACATCAGCAAAACTTCTTTTCTCTTTTCTGGAAGTTTGTCTAATAAAGCATAAAGCAAATCCATCACTTCTGGCTCTATAGTCGAAAAATTGTCAATAATGTAGTCTTCGAATTTTTCTTCTAAAATCGTCTTATCAAAACGATTGTTCTGGTAATGTTTGAAAACCTGATTCTTAACCGCGCGAAACAAAAAAGGTTCAATCGCATTAATACTCAGTTCTTCTTTTCTTTCCCATAAATCCACAAAAACATCCTGAACAATGTTCTGCGCCAAGTCTTTGTCCTGAGTCATCGTATAAGAAAACGCGTTGAGCTTTTTCCAATATTGATTATACGTTTGTTCAAAAATTTCAGGTTTATTCATATGGCAATTAGAGGCTTTTTAATATCGTAAAATAATAAAATGAAAAGCCAAAGTTTCTTGTGTCAATGTTATCTTTAAATTAAAAAACAAACACATTTGATGTAGAAATACTACTTTTTTCAAGTAAAAATAGAAATGCCTTTGCGATTTCTTTTTATTAAACTAACATCAAAATCGAGCATGACATTTAATTTAGTCACTTTCAAAAAATGGAATTTTCTTTTGATGCGTCCCAGTCAAACATTAATTACATTTTAGAATTATGAAACCATTCTTGTTCACTTTATTATTTGCCAGCACTTTAAATTTAAGTGCTCAAATGCAAAACGACAATCTGAAAATTAACCAAATTCAGGTTATCGGATCGCATAACAGCTATCGTCACGCGATCGAAACTGATTTATATAATCTTATTCAAGCTAGAGATACCACTCGTTCTCTTAAAGGCTTGCAATACACTCATATTAGCATTACAGATCAATTAAACAAAGGCTTACGCAATCTCGAAATTGACATTTTTGCTGACGCGAAAGGCGGAAAATATGCCCACCCGAAAGGTTTGGATATTGCAAAATCTGAAGAAGCTTACGATCCAAACGGATTAATGAAAAAACCAGGTTTTAAGGTTTTTCATATGCCAGATATTGATTTTAGGACTTCTTGCTATACTTTCGAAATCTGTCTTCAAGAATTAAAAAAATGGTCAGATGCTAATCCAAATCACGTTCCTATTTTCATCACTTTAGAACCAAAAGATGGCGATGCCAATTTCTTCGGAACAAAACCAGAAGATTTTACAGCAACCGTTTTTGACGAAATGGACAAAGTGATTCGTAAAGAAATGGGAAAAGACAAACTGATTACGCCAGATATGGTTCGCGGAAAATATAAAACTCTCGAAGAAGCAGTTTTAAATAACAATTGGCCAACTTTAAAAGAAGCTAAAGGACGATTTTTATTCTTATTAGATAACAACGGCGCAAAAAGAGATTTGTACGCATTGAATCATCCGTCCCTTAATGGACGCGCCGTTTTTATTAATGCCGAACCTGGAAAACCCGAAGCCGCAGCTTTGTTTAGAAATAACTCCGAAGATCCACAAATCGAAGAATTAGTAAAAAAAGGTTATCTAATAAGAACCCGTGCAGATTCAGATACCAAAGAGGCTCGTAAAAACGATTATTCACATTTTGAAGCTGCTAAAAAATCAGGCGCGCAAATCATCACAACAGATTATTATCTGCTAAGCACTTTCTTTAATTCTCCATACCAAATTAAGTATGATGACGGAAGTTATGTTCGAAATAATCCTGTAACAGTACCGTAAATTTTAACCGCTAAGGACGCAAGGATTTTTACTTAATTGTACGTTTAAAAACGCAAAGTTCGCAAAGCTAGATTAAAGCTTTGCGAACTTTTTATTTTATAAAATCTAACTCAAAAATTAAACTTTGCGAACTTTGCGTAAACCTTTGCGCTCTTTGCGGTTAAAAAAAATTACTTCAAACTTTTAACAGCACCACTTTTCAAATCAACAGAAAAATGATCCGCTGGAACTTCATGCATAAATTTATTGAAGATAATTAAGAACAGCTTCATTTGTTTTTGAAGCGATGAATTTTTTGAAATGTCACTTTTAGAACCTTCTAAAAACAAATCAGATAATACTTTATATTGTTTTGCTCTTTCAGCTCCAACATCTGTAAGAGCCAACTCATCTGCACTTCTAAAACGGTAAAAATCAATTAAAAGATCATTTCCTGTCCAATTGAAATCTGTTTTTTTAAGTTTATTTTTAATTAAAACCTTTTCCGATTTCGCTTCTGCTTCCTTCCATTCTTTTTGAAACTGCTCTTTGTTTTTTAAAATAAAATCAAAATCCTTATCTGACTGAATGTTCGCTAAAACCATCAAATCTTTAGCAGAAACATTCAAAATAAAATTCTTAAAATCAGAAGGCCAATCGTCTTTTAAGAAACGAAGACGCACTAATTCCTTCAAATGAAAATCAGTAAAATCATGATAGTTTTTAGTTTTTAAAATATCAATATTCCAAATATCTTTAGCATTCTGACTTTCCAAAAACTGATATTCCATTTTATACAAATCAAAAAGTTCATCGTATCTAGGAACCTCATCAATTGTAATGGTCTGAATATCGACTACATTATCTTTCTTTAATGTCAGTAATTTATAAGCTGGAATATAAGCCGCAAGCGATGGCGTTTGAACATTTACCAAAGTATTTCCTTTTGGCGAAGTTCGAACTCCAGTATCGTTAATATGCATGTGACCGCCAAAATGAATTTTCAATCCCGCATCGGCAAAAACCTGTGCCACTTCTTCAACTGGAACCCTGTTTAACTGCCATTTATTTGGCCCGAGCAGTTCTTTTATTTCCGCGGAAGCGTCATCATTAAAATCAATCATCGGAAAATGGCTAAAAGCAACCAGAGTTTTTCCTTGCTGTTTGGCTTGCTCCGAAATAACTGAAACCCATTTAATCAGATGCTTTTTGTTTGAAAGCACATTATTATACCCTGTACTGGCTTCAGAATAACTTTTAGAATCTTTAGGATCGCTGTCGGTTTTCTTCGGAATATAAACGTTTCCATCAATTGCCATTAACCAAAGTCCTTCAATGGGTTCTACAACATAACTAACGTCTGGAACTTCATAACCTGGCACCACTTCATAAACACGATTGCTCAATTTTGCGCTTTCTAAAGCTTTATCAAATGAATAATTTTCACTAGAATAAGTAGAAAAAGGAGTCGCCCAAAATTTATATTCTTTGTTGGGATGAAAACCAAACTCTTTAAGATTATTGGTAATTCCTAAATAACCCATTTTAGCAATATCGGCGGTAACAACTACAGGCTGCTCGATGGTGAGATTTGGCGCATACATGCCGTCTTTGCTATAAATGGGTTGACTTTTCCCTTCTTCTCCTAAAAAATCTTCTTTCCCAGATTCCTGTGCAAAAGGTCCAACTGGATCGTGATTTCCTGTGGTGATGAAGAATTCTATTCCGTATTTTTTTGAATATTCTTCTAAAATTTTAGCTAATCCGCGAACGTTAATTGGCTGTCCGTCATCGGTGTAATCTCCTGGAAGTGCTACATATTTAATTTTTCGCTTTGCGATATCTTCTAAAGTTGCTAAAAAAGCAAAATAGTTTTCATTGAAAATTCGAGTTGAATGCAATTGCGAAGACATCGTTCTAACCAAAGCATATTGATTCGTTTTCGGATTCAGAATGCCTTTATAATCGGAATCTGAAAATCTGCCAAATAAATCCTGCAAGTGAACATCAGATAAAAATGCAATTTGTATTCCGTTTAAATTCTTTGTTTTTTGCGCCGAAACGGAATTATTAAAAACAACAAAAACGGACACTATAAAAAGTGTA
The DNA here is from genome assembly GCF_016735615.1 of Flavobacterium tagetis. Classification (GTDB taxonomy): domain Bacteria; phylum Bacteroidota; class Bacteroidia; order Flavobacteriales; family Flavobacteriaceae; genus Flavobacterium; species Flavobacterium tagetis. Next base: position 689,487 of record NZ_JAERSF010000003.1, on the reverse strand, counting down.
GTAATTTTTAATTTCATAGGTTTTTGACTTTAATAAATTGGGGACGCTTATTAGAAGTTTTGGAGTTTTTAATCGACAGCAATTTTATCAATTTAAAGCTGAATTAAGTTTATGTTAGTGTTATGGAATAATAATGTTTTGTAATTTTGATTGTGCACTTTAATCTAGAAATAAATTGGAAAAAATAGTAGAATACCAATCTCTTATCGATCATTTGCAAGCTCGTGTATCATTTTCTGACGAAGAACTCAATCAATTTGTATCTGATTTTAAAATCACTAAAATAAAAAAGAGACAGTTTATTGTACAGCCTGATTTTATAGCAAAATATAGAAGTTATGTGGTAAAAGGTGCTTTAAGAGCTTATGTGGTAAGCGATGATGGACAGGAACACACAATTGCTTTTGCAATTGAAGATTGGTGGATTTCGGATTACAATAGCTACATTTATCAAAAGCCAGCCACCATGTTTGTTGTGGCACTTGAAGATGCTGTTATTTTACAAATCGATTTTAAAGCCGAAACAAAATTAAAGAAAGCCAATCCTAAATTTGAAACCTTTTTCCGTATTACTGCAGAACGTACTGCTGCATCTTTTCAAAGAAGAATTATCATGAATCTTACTTCTTCTGCCGAAGAGCGTTTCGAAAGTTTTAATGCCGAATTTCCTTTAGTTGTAAAACGTGTACCACAGTATACTTTGGCTTCGTATTTAGGAATGACAACTGAGTTTTTATCTAAAATACGAAACAAAAAAGTAAAAAATAAAAATTGAACTACTTCAACCTTTTTCCATAATCTACTTCATTTTTAATCTTCCGAAACCGCCAGAACTTTGTAAAGAATTTAAATACAAAGAAAATGGAAACAAATAAAAATACTGCTTTAGTAGTTGGCGCAAACGGAGTAATCGGCACAAATCTTATTGATTATCTTTTATCAACAAAAGATTGGAATGTCATAGGATTGTCTAGAAAAGGAGGAATAGATCGTGAGAATTTACAATTCATTTCTGTCGATTTGCTAGATATTGAAAACTGTAAAAAGCAATTATCTGAACTGAAAAATATTACTCATATTTTTTATACGGCTTATCAGGATCGTCCTACTTGGTCTGAGCTTGTTGAACCTAATATGAAAATGCTTCACAATGTAGTAGAAACAATTGAACCTATTTCTGAAAATCTGCAGCATATAAGTTTAATGCAGGGATACAAAGTGTATGGTGCTCATCTTGGCCCTTTCAAAACTCCTGCAAAAGAAAATGATGCGGGACATATGCCTCCAGAATTTAATGCTTCGCAACAACAATATCTGGAGAGAAAACAAGAAGGGAAAAAATGGAGTTGGAGCGCCATTCGTCCGTCAGTAGTTGGCGGAACGGCACTAGGAAACCCAATGAATTTGGCTCTTTTAATTGCTGTATATGCATCAATTTCAAAAGAATTAAATATTCCGCTTCGATTTCCAGGAAAAATTGGAGCTTATGAAAAACTGATGGAAATGACTGATGCAGGATTATTAGCAAAAGCTACTGTGTGGGCAGCGACAAATCCAAAATGTGCTAATCAAGCTTTTAATATTACAAATGGCGATTTATTTAGATGGCAGGAAATTTGGCCTAAAATTGCAAATTATTTCGAAATTCCTGTTGCTCAACCACTTCAAATGGAGTTAAAATCTGTAATGGCAGATAAAGATATTGTTTGGAAAGACATACAGGAAAAATACAATTTAGAAAAACACAATTATGAAAAATTAGCTGCTTGGGAATTTGGAGATTTTGTTTTTTCTTGGGATTATGATTTTTTCTCGAATGGAATTAAAGCTAGACGTTTTGGCTTTCATGAATTTATAGATACCGAGGAAATGTTTTTTGGTCTTTTTGATGAATTTCGTCGCAAAAAAATTATTCCTTAAATTTTACCGCTAAGAGCGCTAAGAATACGCTAAGTTCGCTTTTTTTTAATCTCGCTAAGACGCAGAGCCGCAAAGTTTTTTATATGCTTTGTGAATCTGCGTCTTTATGTGCAATTTAAGCTTAAATCGATAAATTCTTATCCATGCAACTTTGCGTGCTTTGCGGTTAAAAAAAGGCCGTCTAAAATAGACAGCCTTTCTTATTACATTAAAACCTAAAATTTAATGTATCTAAAACCATTATGGCAAATGGGTTATGATTATTTTTTAATAAAACGTCTTACCGTTTTAATTCCATTCTTCTCAACTGAAATAAGATAAATTCCTGTTTTTAAAGTCGAAACATCAATACTGTTATTGTTTACAGTTTGAGAAAAAACAGTTGCGCCACCTTCTGTGTTGATGACATTTACATTTCCGCCAGAAACCTCCGTGCTAAAGAAAAGCTGACTTTCAGTTGGATTTGGATAAACTTCCAAACTTGCAATGGATTGTTCTGTAGTTGGTGCAGCTGCTCTTGCCGTTGAACCCGATTTTGTTATTCTAAACCAGTTAATATTAAAACCAGTATTTTGGACATAGATTCCAAAATTGTACGTTCCTGCATTTACGTTTACGGTTTGCGTAATCGTCTGCCAGTTTTGCCATCCTCCAGTATTTGGAACATTTATGGCACCAAGCTGAATCGTTCCTGCATTTAAATCAGATGATAATCTACCGCCCGTAACCGCACTTGAAACGCGATATTCGATTTGATAAGAACCAGAAGTTGGAAAATTAATATTGTAATACGCCATCCAGTCGCCTGTATCGCAATATCCAACATTTAGGCCACCACCTGTATCGGTTGTTGCTTCGGTTTGAACACCGCTCATTGTATTGTAATTTTCGGCCTGAATTGTAGTTCCAGTTGCAGGAGGGTTACTTCCTGTAATTACCTGATTAATGGCATTTAACAAAGATTTAGTTCCTGTTGCATCCTGCGACAATTCCCAAATCATAACCCCTCCTGCGTTCTGAATCGCAAAAGTTGTTTTTTGTTTGATGGTTGGAATTCCGTTATAGTAGATTGTATTTCCTACCTGATCCAAGTTTTCAGCTCCAGGATATTGCGCTACGATATTAGCATAAGAAATTCCCTGGTTGGCAGAAGCTCCAAAACCATATCCGTAAAAAGGAACTCCGATAATCGCTTTGCTTGCTGGCAATCCTCTTCCTGTCCAATAATTAAACTGATTTACTGCCATGCTATAGGGAGAATGCTGACCCGGATTGTTTGGCGCCCAAGGCCCTGTTGCATCATAAGCCATGATATTAATCCAGTCATAAGCTGCAAAAGTAGATGAAGGTACATTGGCACCACCATATCCTTCTGAAAGCGCTGCTGAAATCAATTTTCCATTGGCATGCAATTTATTAGCCAAAGCGATTACAAATCCGCCATAATCTCCATTAATTGCTGGACCTTCCAAATCAACGTCTACTCCATCAAAATTGTGAGCCACGACATAATCATAGATCTTCTGGATAAAAGCCATTCTGTTTGCTGGCGTAATCAGATTAAAATAATTGTCACGAATTGCTCCGCCTTCTGAAACTGAACCTCCTCCAAGCGATACAAAAACTTTTACGTTTTGTGCGTGCGCCGCATTGATAATGGCATTACTTCCCGAATTAAAACTTAAGTAACCATTGGCATCAGGATTTTCGAACGCAATATTAATATGCGTCAATTTACTGTACTGAATCGTACTTGAAAAAGCATTTAAATCAACCCAATTTGGGACATAAGCGATAACTTTCTTTTGGGCTGCCAAAAAATTAAAAACACCCAGCATTAAAATAATCATGCATTTCTGCAGCATTCTTCGGTAATTGTTTTTCATAATAATTGTTTTAATAGATTAATAAACTCGTAAACATGGGACGGTTATTTGAGTTAAATATTTCTGATTTTAGATTTCAGACTTTAGATTTTAGATTTGCAATCTAATTTCGTAGAACTAACACTACCTAAATTAGTATCTAAACTCTAAAGCCTGAGATCACTTTTTAAAACTATTTCTTTATGAATCGTTTGATGGTTTGTTTACCGCCTTTTTCAAAAACTATAAAATAGATTCCTTTTCTTAGGTGCGAAACATCAAAACTATTATTGTTGATTTTTTGTGAAACTACAGTAGCGCCCGTTTGAGAATCTACAATTTTTGCAGTTCCTCCAGAAAGATCTGTTGTAACAAAAAGGGTGTTTTCTACTGGACTTGGATAAACATTTAAAACCGTTTCTTCTGGTTCTTCTACTGTTTCAGTTGCAGCCATTCTAGCTGTTCCTGCCACTTTTGTGATTTTAATCCAGTTAATGTTCATTCCCGTATTCTGAATATAGATTCCGAAATTATACGTTCCTGCGTTTACATTTACGGTTTGCGAAACGGTTTGCCAATTTTGCCAACCTCCCGTATTCGGAATATCAACATTTCCTAAAACTATAGCTCCAGCATTTAAATCTGCAGATAATCTTCCGCCTATAACTGCGCTTGCCACTCGATATTCAATTAAATAAGAGCCAGTTGTTGGGAAATTAATACTGTTATATGCCAGCCAATCACCTGTTTCGGTGTAACCAACATTTGATCCTCCGCCAGTATCTGTAGTCGCTTCAACTTGAATTCCGCTCATGGCTGAATAATCTTCGGCTTGAATTAAAATGGAAGTTTGAGAAGATGTTGCTGGAACTAGTTTCCATTGTCCACAAGTCTGATTGTTATTATCCCATTGCTGCACAATTGCTCCAGAAGCAGTACTTGCTCCTGCTACCTCAACAATTCTTCCGCTGTGACGGGCAACAATTTTGTAATAACCATCGCCAGTAGAAACTAAAATAAACTGTTGGTTTGTGGTAGCATTGTATGGATATTGCTCTACTCTTGCACCATTGGCTTTATTGAAATTATTGATATCCATTGACATACCACTATGATTAGCAATGATTTTATACATTCCGTCGCCTAAATGCGTAAAAGTAAATTTCTGATTGTTTCCAGAATTCAAAGCTCCCTGATTGATTCCTGCTCCATTTGACATGCTAGAATTCCAAACATCCATGTATAAACCGCTGTTTCTGTTTTGAAGAAAGAAAGTCTGATTTCCTAAAGTTGCCGTTCCGTTTGCAATGACTCTGATCGAACTTACTTTATCATTCCAAGTCGTATTCAAACAAGAATTATCAGAATTGATTACCGTTGAAGCTCCTCCAAAATTATCGTCTTGATATAAAATCGCCTGATAACCTTGAGTTATTTTAAGTGAAGAAATGTCATCATTTAAAACTCCTAAAGAATTTAAACGAGCTAAATTATAATCTCCAATTGTTAATCCGCCTGAGAATCCTGTGTAATTGCAATCTTTGTAAACTGTAATAACATCTGTCGTAGCTGGAACCGAAGGCGTTGTAAGTCCGTAATAACCTCCAAAAGTGGCAATAACTTTGGTTGGTTGTGGCGAATGAAGCGACGGCGATTGATCGGCAACATCATCATAAGCAAAACCGTAAGCCAGATTGTCAATATTAATTCCTGGCAAATGCCAAAACTTAGAGTAATGATTGGTTGGGTTTGTTTGATAATATTTCGATGCATCGTACCAATTCTGCTGGCCTGGATTTGCCGTTGTAGTATTTACCACATGTCGGTTGATCGCTGCTGTTAACTGAGCCTGAATTACTAAATCCAAATCTCCGTCAACCAATCTTCTGTCCAAAACACCTTTTCCTTCAAGAGCTTCTTGTGTTGTTGGTCGGTTTTGAACGCGTCCAGTTCTTCCAACAAAAGCTCCAGACTGTCCCACCATTTCTAATTGTTCACCAATAACTCTTCCTTTAAAAACTCCTGCATCTCCTGCATAAAAGATCAAATCTTCATTTTTGTATTTGTTCCAAATCGCGTCGATATATGATTTTAAATAATTTGCGTATGGACCTGATCCTTCAGCATAAGCTGGAGTTTTTGACGGAGCAGTAATTTCTCCCGTTGCATCGTTTACACAGCCTTGAAATTCTGCTGGAACATTTGCTTTAAAAGCGGCAACAATATCAGCGTGTTTTTTCAAATCGCCTACTTTCTTTTGGTATCCGTTAGCGCCAAACAACTCCAATCCCATTGGATACTTGTATGAATCTACACGTGTTGGATTTCCGAAGAAACCGTATTGATTATTGGTCAATTCGATCATTTCATACAAAATTCCCTGATTCGGATCTGTCGCATTCTGAGGATTTGGCGAAGCATATCCTGAGGGCGCTCCGCTGGCACCGAAAAAATAAAAATACAATTGTGAACCTTTAGAAATAAAAACTCGGCACCCCGCAATTAAAGGTAAAGTGAAGGTTTTATTTGGAATTTCACTCAGTTTTGTAAAACATGCTGCGTATTTTGAGTTTTGTCCCGGTCCCGTGTTTCCGCCATAAGTTGGTCCTGTAACGGTGTTATAAGAAGCGCTCATTGGCAAAACCTGACTCGTTTTGGCATTTACCCAAACGTGGTTTCCTGTAGTATAATCGATTCCCACAATGGCAACATATAAATCGCTGTCTGCAAAAGTGGAATTATTACTTATCGTAAAAGGAACTGGTCCCTGACCGTACATAAAAGTCGAAAACACTAAGAACAGTGCGGTCAGAATAGAAAATCTTTGAATTTTATTGTTTTTCATATCTAAATAATTTTGGGGTTACATAATAATTAGATTCTAAAACCAAAGTCATTTTCAAATGACTAAACGATCCGCCAGGTGCAACTGGTATGCCCTCCTTGAATTGCACCCAACGGATTTAAAATTATTTCTTAATCAGCTTCTTGCTCCAACTTTTCTGGTCTGATTTGAAGTTTAAAATGTAGATTCCTCTACGAAGTTTACTTATATCAATTACGCTTTCATTTCCTTGAGGTCTGTTTTGCAGAACCAGATTTCCTGTGTTGTCATAAATCGTAATGACTTTATTGTCCAAATTTTCAGGAGATGAAACTTGAACATAATTAGTCGTCGGATTTGGATACACAGCAAAAACCTCTTCTGCCGTCTGAGGTTCTTCTGCAACATTCAAAGCCATTCTAGCTGTTGACGAAGATCCGTAAGCTTCAATTTCATACAATGAATATCCATAAGGAGCCAAAGCTTTTGCTGTACATAAAATACGCAGATATCTTCCTGTTCCGCTTACTGTTAAATCATCAGTTCCGCCATCGCTTGCAGTTTGCGTGCTAATGGTTTCATTTTCGGTGAAAACATTATCTGTCGAAAGCTGTACTTTGTACTGAGTTGCATAAGCTGCTTCCCATTTTAATACTACGCGATTAAGAGAGTAATTACTTCCTAAATCAACATAAATCCATTCCGTTGCATTGGCAAAAGAACTCGCCCATCTTGTACCTCCGTCTCCGTCTGTTGCTTGGTTTGCAGTAAAAGTCGTATTTTCTAATGTCGAAGCCGTTGCTGTTTTAGCCAAAGCTAAATTCACATTTGGCGTTTCTGTAGAGACTAAATTTAGAGCTCTCAGATTATCAAAATAATAGGTGTTTCCAGAATTAGTTCCCGGTTCAAACAAGAAAACAAAACGGTTTACATCATTATCTGGTGTCGAAGCATCTGGCGTACTTACATATGTAAAAGTTATGGTATGCCAAGCGTTGCTTTGTTTTACAACTCCTTGATAAATACTGTGTCTTCCAACAGGATAATTGGACGGAACCGAAGCGCTGCTTTCTGCCTGCCAAGAAATGATTGATCCAACTGGCGCAGAAGTATACACATCCATCGCGAATTTTTTTGTTCCCGTTTTGAAATCTCCAATGTTGTTTAAAGTCGTATTGAATGAGAAGTTATCATACAATTCTGTTGACTTACGAACGTATTTTCCAACATTCGAAGAAGTATTGATTCCGCTTGCATTTGGATTTGCGGTATTTGCCGTATAAGTTCCAATTGCATCTCTAAATGTAATATTGTGAATGGTTTGATAATCTTCATACACAATACCAGGCGTAAAAGTATCTGGAAGTTTAGTAGAACCAATTCTGATATTATCAAAATAGTACGTATCGCTTGTATACGAGCCCGAATTAAACAATAAAACCATTTGATTTACTGCCAGATTCGAAGTTCCAGCATCCGGACTGGAATTATAGTAGAAAGTTAACGTTTCCCATTGATTTTGTTTGGTTGTAATGGCTACGTAACTACTATTTCTTCCTGTCGGATAATTAGCCGGAAGCGAAGTCGCGCTATTTTCAAAATTCATACTTACAACCGTACCAATTGGTGCTGTTGTGTACACATCGATCATGATTTTATTGGTTTGATTTTTAAATAAACCTGCATCTTCGATTGAAGTTTGTGTATTAAAGAAAAGTACATCGTACTGTTCTGATGCATTTCGGACATACTTTGCCACATTTGCAGAAGAGTTAACCGAATTTGATCCTGGATTTGCCACAACAGAATAAGTTCCCGTTGTAGTTCCTTTTATGATTTTGTTGGCTCCATCATAGTTTTGCAGAACATCTGTTGCAATAATTGGTTTTTCTGGTGCTGCTTTTGTCAGCAGATTGTCAAAATAATACGTCGCTCCAGAATTTGAATTCGATTCAAAAAGAATCACAACATTATTAATCGCCAATGCACTTGTATTTGGGTCAATTACTTTTTCAAATTCAAATTCTATTGTTTCCCATTTATTCTGAACCGTTGTAGTAGCTTTAAAACCACTATGTCTTCCTGACGGATAATTGGTTGCAGTCGTTACATTGCTATTTTCCAACTGCATGGATATTTTTGTTCCAACCGGAGCCGAAGTATAAATATCAAACGAAAGCCTTTTTCTTCCGTAAACATAATCATTCGCATTAGTGATGGTTAAATTTCTAATATTCAAAACATCATATAATTCGGTTGAATTTCGAACGTATTTTCCAACCAAAGCTGACGTGTTAATTCCTGTGGCAGAAGGATTCGCAACAGCTTCTGTCAAGACTCCCGTTTTTACAGGATACAATACATTTCGATTGCTTTGAAAATCTTCATGTATTTTTTCTACTGGCAATGCTGGCTCGGTTGTAACCGCCAATTTATACGTATTAACATTACAGCCTGACACTGTTGCAGCTACAGAAACATCTCCACCAGAAGTTCCCCAATTTACAGTAATCGAATTTGTTCCCTGCCCTGATGCAATTGTTGCTCCTGCTGGCACAGTCCAGTTGTAGGTCGCCCCTGCAATTGCATTTACAGAATAGGTTTTACTAGTTTCATTTTGGTATACTTTGCTATCGCCTGTTACCGCATATTTAAAACTCCCATCGTAAACACGAACATAATCGACTTGTAATTTTGCTGGGAAATCACCTGGAACTGGCGCTACTCCAGCTCCATTTACACTGGTGTAAGGCGTTCCTGCACTACCAACAGCAAGGTTTAAAATGATATAAAACTGACTATCGTTAAAAGGCCATCCGCCATTAACTGTCGTATTTGGTGTTGCGGTGTGAAATAAAACATCATCAACAAACCATTTAATATAATTTGGTCCCCATTCGACCGCATAAACATGAAAATCCGAAGATAAATCTGTTGGAGAACTATAGCTTCTGCCAGTAAAATGATATCCGTTTCCATCATAATGAATCGTTCCGTCTACAGATTGCGGATTCCTGTGTTTGGCTTCCATAATATCAATTTCACCGGTATACGGCCAGTTTCCGTTTACAGGAAGCATCCAGAAAGCTGGCCATGCTCCCTGCCCGTTAGACAGCTTCATACGAGCTTCAACTCTTCCGTATTTTAAAGAATACTTTCCTTCTGTTGTCAATTTTGAAGAAGCATAAGGCTGATCTGGAAATGAAGCATTCGGCTCATATTTTGCCTGAATGTTCAAATAGCTGTTTGTACCTTCTTTTACAATTGTTGCCTGATTCGGGTCGTAGCGCTGCGCCTCAGCATTTCCAAATCCGCAGAGCGATGGACAACCGTTTCCTGAAATACTTTGCCATTTGGTCAAATCTACTGTTGTGCCATTAAATTCATCCGACCAGACTAATGTATTACATTGAGCTTGCGTTTTCATAAATGGCAGCAGTAAGAATAAAACTGCGACACAAAATTGTTTTAATAAATAGGAATTGCTTTTCGGTGGTCGGCCGAAAAAAAAGTCTTTTTGCTTCATTTTTAAATAGGTTTTAGTTAGTAAATGTTATTTCTTCAACAAAACCACTTTACCAAAAAATAGTTTGTATTTTCCGACAATAACAAAGCAATATTAACTAAAAAATCAGGCAAGACTTACATTTTGGAGTACGGTTTGACTACGGTACTATCGAAGAAATGTAACAAATCATCGATGAAATGCATAAAATCACTTCAGATTTCACTTTTACGAGAAAAATTAAAAATTAAGAATGAATTCGGTGATATTCGTATCTGACGGAAGCTGCAATTTTTTACGAATGCGATAACGGGTATCTTCAACTCCTCTAACCGAAATTCCTAAAAGCGGTGCAATTTCTTTTGTATTAAAGTTCATTCTCAGATAAGCACACAAACGCATATCACGAGGAGTCAATTCTGGATAAGTCGATTTTAACCGCTGCATAAAATTATCGTGCAACTGATTAAAGATTTCTTCAAACTCATTCCAATGTTTGTCTCCCTGCAATTCGTGATCGATAAGTTTATTGATTTTTGTCAGCAGACTAAAGTTCACATTCGGATCATTCTTCTTATCAATCTGTCCGATTAAGTCTTTAATAGAAAGTAAAATTTCATTTAAATGAATCAAATTGACCGTATTTGAAGCTACTTTAGCATTTTTCAGATTTATAGTTGTTTGAAGATTCTCGCGCACAATAGCCATATTTTGCTGTTCAAATGTCAGTTTCTGTTCATTAAGTTCTGCACGGCTTCGAAGCAATTCTTTTTCCTGATTTTCTATTAATTGACGACGTTGACGCTCTGCAACAGATTTCTGATATCTAACAATTAAGTAAATTACAATACTATAAAGCGCAAAATAAAATAAGTAAGCCCAAAAAGTTCTATACCAAGGCGGTAAAATTTCAAAATGAAAAACAGCTTCTTCACTCACGACATCATACATGTTTTTTGCCCTTACGTGAAAAATATATTCTTTTTCAGGCAAATTCGTATATTCTTTCTCAGTCTGAAGACTATAATCTGACCAAGTTGGTTCAAAACCTTCGAGCCAATATTCATATTTTGTCGCATCGGCATCCTCAAAACATAATGATGCAAAAGAAAAATGAAGCGCATTATTAGAATACGAAAGTACGGTCAAAAATTTATCATTTACAGATCCCGTTTTGTTTGGCAAAACATCATAACGACTGGAAAACAACAGACTATCTTTAGGAAAGATACATTTTACTTCAGAAATAACCGCTTTATATTTCGTTTGATATTTCTTGTTTTTAATAGCGCTGTAATGAATTAAACCTTCTTGCGTTCCAAAGAAAACATCGCCGCTTTCTGTAGTCTGAATATTTTCGAAACCAGGAACATATATGTAACGAAGCTTTCGAAAAGGAAGTTCTTCAATCTTAAAACTTCCCTTTGTCTGCCTGCTCATTTTCCCTGTATTTTCACCAGAAATATACCAGATATTATCCTGATGGTCTGGTTTTAATAATCGGATATGGCTTTCCAATCCGAGATACTTTTTAAAGATTGGATCTGGAATCATTTTTTTTGAAGACAAATCCTGTCTGTAAACCCCTTTTGTCGTTCCAAACAAAATCTGATTATCTACTTTAAATGTATTCAGAAACAAACTCGACGGAAATCCATTTTTGTCATTATAAAACTGAATATCAATAACAGAATCAAATGCTGCATTGAATTTTAGTTTATAAATCCCTTTGTATCCGTGTGCAATCCAGATATTTCCCTGTTTATCGGTTTCCATAATTCTGCTGCTTTCTGCAAAACCTTTTATACGATGCTGAAAAACCCAAGAATCATTTATTTTCTTCAAGAGATACAATCCCGTATAACCGCCAACAAGCAATAAATCAGGATGATTCGGAATTAGAATTCCCTGCCAAGCGCCATCAATTTTGGCTAACGCTTTCGCGGAATTTCCACTGATTTCGAATATTCCGTTCTTTTCAAAAGCCAACAACGAATTTCCAAAAACGCCCACATTCCAAACCATTTCAGACATTCCAGAAATATGCTGAAAGGTTACATTTTCTCTTTTTCCACTTTTATAAGCTTCCCAATTCAGCCAAAATAAACCGTTGTCTGTACCGATATATAATTTATTCTGGTAAATCTGACTGCAGTAAATTTTGGTTTCAGAATTCGAACTGTCTATAATTTTGGACAAAGGAGATGAAATCTGAATTAGTGAAATTCCGCCTTTGAGCGTCACCCACAAATTTCCTTCCTTATCAATTTTAAAATTAGTTACATACTCATTCTGAAGTCCCATTTGTTTGTCAATATGCTGAATCAAATGTCCTTCACTATCTATAACTATCAGCCCAGACTGGCGGGTTCCGATTCCGAAATATCCATCAGAAAGCTGAATTCCTGCCGAAATCTGATTCTGCTTCAGCAAATTATCTACTTCTGTTACAAATGGTTTAATTTGGCTTCCGTCAAAAACGAAAAGACCATTTTTTTGAGTGAATAGCAAAAGTCCTTTTTGGGTTTGAAAAATCTTTCGAACCTGCATTCCAATAAACTTTTGACCATTTTCTACTGGAACTAAAGCATCGTTTTTTAGTTTTAATAATCCTTTTTCGTTATCCGAAACATAAATTTCTTTTCCTACTTCGAAGAAATCGTCAAAAGACGTTTTTGCGTTTATGATCTTGATTGCATTGTTTTTATAAATAAAAATTCTTTCGTAGGAGAAAAAAATCACTTCACCATTTCGCATGACCGCATGAAGCACATCTCCAAAATTTCTAGCCGCTTTAGGAAGCAGTTTTACTAAAGAAGTATATTGATATTGCCCATTTGGAAGCTGAATTACAAATCCGAAATCGCCTTGAGCGCCAACATACAGTTTATCTTTTTTATCAATTGCCATAGAACGAACCATGCTTCGGTTTTCTGGCTGTGTCACAATCGCCCAACGCACGCCATCAAACTGCATGATTCCGAAATGATTAGCAAAAAACATCATGCCCTTAGAATCTTGCAAAACATCCCAATTCTCAGATGCCGCTTTATATACTTTCGGACTATAATTGGCTATAAAAGGAACTCCAATCTTTTTGATTTGGGAATTGATAACCAGAGAAAATAATAGGAATAGAAGTAAAATTCTAGTTTTAAATTTCATCATTCTGTAGCGGTCTGTAGGTTAGTTTTGTGATTTTTTTTTTGAAATCACAATCTGGAAAATACTTCTTTGGGAAAAGTCATTTTCTAGATAAAAACATTCTTCGCTTTTAAATGTATTAATAACAATTATTCATTATTACCAAACCAAAAAAGAGAATACTTAAACTCAAATATATAAAATTTTATTTTAATGCAACAAATTACATTTTAATGAGAGAATTTGATAATTATAGATTTTGACGCAAGTTTTGTCTTTTTGAGGAACGAGAAATCACACACGAAAATCAAGAAAGATTGGTATTTACAGAATAGAAAATCTAGTGTGATTTCTCGTTCCTCGAAATGACAAATAATACTAATATTTCATTACGTGCGTGCCTTCGACTTCGCTCAGGCTGACAAGTCGCTGTCAGGCTGAGCGAAGTCGAAGCCCATTCCAACAAAACTTGAAACAAAAACTTAGAATCCCAGTTTTGCACTTAACTCTTCATAAGAACTAAAAAGCTCTGCTCCTTCTTCTTCTAAATCTTCGTTATTAAAACCATTTGCAAAACCATAAACTTTAAATCCGCCCCTTATCCCAGCTTTTACACCTGCTTTACTATCTTCAACAACAATACAATCTTTTACCTCAAAACCCATTACTTCGGCTGCATGAAGGAATATTCCAGGTTCTGGTTTCCAGCTGCCAATTTGATACGAACTGAATATTTTATTTTCGAATCTATCCAACAGTCCTGCTACTTCAAGATTTAAACGAATTTTATCTACTGGTCCGCTTGATGCAACGCAATACGGAATTTTCAATTTTTCAATATTTTCGATAAAATCTATAATGCCTTCCATCGGTTTTACTTGAGTTTTAAAAGCCTCAAAACTCTTTTCACGATATTCTGTCTCAAAATTTTCAGGAAGTTTCTGGTCGATTGCATCTTCAATGTGTCTGAAACAATCTTTTAGATTTCGACCGTTAAAATGACGATAAGCATCTTCCAATTCCATTTCAAATCCATGTTCCTGTGCCATCGATAGCAATATTCCGTTTCCTATTTTTTCTGTATCGACCAAAACTCCGTCACAATCGAAAATAATACATTTAACCATTTCTGTTGATTTTCATTTATTTATACAAACTCCCGAAGTCAAAATCGGAAAATGTAAATTACAAAAAATAATCTATTTCATTTTCAAAGCTTTTCTGTTCATTTTCAAGTTTCTGTACAGAATTACTCCTATTCTGTATTTTCAATTCCGTTTTGATTTGTACTTTTATAATCCTATCAAACCTAATTTTTGAAATATTAAAAACCGAAGAATTTTGAAAAAACATCTTTTTATCATAACCGTCCTGACAGCCAATTTTGTTGCTTTTTCTCAGAATAAAATCATTACGATTACCAACAATTTAAAAGTTGACAGAGAATTTGAAACCGTTGAGTTGACTAAAAAATCTCTTGGATTAAATGCAGATTCTAAACTTGAAAATTATGCCGTAAAAGACATTAAAAACAATACTTTCTTAGAAACACAAACAGTAGATAATGATGGCAACGGAACTGCTGATGTATTGCTTTTTCAACCAAAAGTTAAAGCTTCTTCAAAACAGGATTTTGAAGTTTTAATTGGCACAAATCCTAATGCTTCAAAAGTGGTTAGTTGCTACTCTAGGTTCGTTCCAGAACGTACAGACGATTACGCTTGGGAAAATAACAAAGTAGCATTTAGAACTTATGGTCCTGTAGCTCAAAAAATGGTCGAAGATAAAATTCCAGGCGGAACTCTTACCAGCGGAATCGATGCATGGTTAAAAAGAGTCGATTATCCAATCATTAACAAATGGTACGAAAAAGCCACAAACGGAACAGGAACGTATCATAAAGACACTGGTGAAGGTTTGGATAATTTTCACGTAGGTGACAGCCGCGGTGTGGGCGGAATTGCAGTAAACGTAGATGGAAAATATTATTTCTCTAAAAACTTCATTAGCTGGAGAACCATTACAACGGGTCCAATTAGAACCAGTTTTATTCTAACTTATGCCGATTGGGACGCAAAAGGAAATAAAATAACGGAATCGAAATTAATCAGTTTAGATTACGGAAGCCAGCTTTCTCGTTTTGAAATTAATATTACAGGAACCAAACAGATAGCCGCAGGATTAACGCTTCATGATAAAAAAGGAACAACTGGAACAAACCTTAAAGAAGGCTGGCTAAGCTATTGGGAACCTATTGACGATTCTGAAATTGGAATTGGTTTAGTTGCTCCAAAAAAAACTTTACTAAGTTTTGACAATCATGTAACAGACGAAAAAGACTTAAGTAATCTGTACGGAAACATTTCAGTAAAAAACAATAAAGCCATTTATTATGTTGGCTTCGGATGGAAAAAAGGAAGTCCGTTTCAAACTAAACAGGAATGGGAAAAGTATTTGAGTTCTTTTGCGGAGAAGATTAATAATCCTTTGGTTGTAAAGGTTAAGAAGTGATTTTTTTGCCACGAAGACGCTAAGACTCGAAGTTTTTTTAAGTCACAGATTATAGGATCAAAATGATTTTATTTCACGCAGATTTTGCTGATTATAGCAGATTTAATTTAGATTTTAATTTAAAACAAATCTGCCTAAATATTTTTAAATCTGTGTGAAATAAAAAAAACTTTGCGCCTCAACTCTATCGCGATTGTGAGATTAAAAAACACAAAGCCTAAAAAAAATCTTCGCGCCTTAGCGTCTTAGTGGCAAAACAACTATCGCTTAACAGGAAAATAATTCTCCTTCAAGATAATTTCTAGCGGAATATAATGTGTACGTTCTGTTTCTTCTTGGAGCACCAGTTTTTTATACAAATAATTGATTCCTAAATATCCCTGCTCTTCTGGTCTTTGATTGATTAAGAAATCAATTACGCCTTTGTTTAGATATTCAATGTTTTCTTTCAGCAAATCAAAACCGATTATTCGAACACCTTTTATATTGTTTTTTTCTAAAAACTGAGCAACAATGTACGCTCTAGAATTCGGTACAAAAACACTGTTTACTCCAGAAAACATTTCCAAATTCAGTTGATCAATTCCTGAATCTTTTAAAGTTACTTCTGAGAATTTAAAATGAGTTAATTCGTTATGATCTTCAAAATACGAATAAAATCCTTTGATGCGTTGCTGATACACAGAAGTGCTTTCAATCTCGCGCGTAATTTTAAAAATCAGAACCTGTCTTTCATTTTTCACAGCAAAACTAATTAATCTTCCAGCCAAATAGCCACTCTGAAAAGCATCCTGCCCCACATAAGCATGCTCATTCTCCTCAGAAATATTCGAATCGATCATTACAACCGGAATATTTTTCTTTTCATATTCTTTTAAAAACCGAACCGAATCATCATAAAAAATTGGAGCAAATAATAAACCGTCACAATCAAACTGCATAACTTTCTGCACCGTTTCCTTAAAAGAGGCTAGATTATAATCGTAAAAAAAGTAATCCAGTACAATTCCGAATTTGCTGAACTCCAAAGCTGCTTTTTCAATACCTTCTGCCTGACTTTTCCAATATTCTAATGTTTCAGATTTTGGAAGAAAAACTGCAAAATGAAATTTTTTGTTCAGTGCCAGATTGCTTGCCAGAATATTTCTCGTATAACCAAACTCTTCAATAATGGCATTCACCTTATCAACGGTTTCCTGCGCCACTTGTCCTCGTTTGTGTATAATTCTGTCTACTGTTCCAGCAGAGACATTCGCTAATTCGGCAATCTTTTTAATTGTTATGATATTGATTCTTTTTAAGTTAAAAATATAAAAGCAGTTGGGTAAAATTAATTTATTTTATCAAAAATAAGTTGTTTTACATCACATTTTACATACATTTGTAAAATACCGTGTACGCACACGCAAATATACACATAACATCAAAAAACAAAAATAAAAACCGTACAAAATGATAATAGACTCATTACATAATGCAGCAAAATATTACGGTCTGCATCCCAATTTTAAAAAAGCATTTGATTATGTAAACCAAAATGATATTGCCAATCTTGAAGAAGGCGCTTATGAAATTGGCGAAGGCTTAAAGCTAATTGTGATTGTTGGCGAAGGAAGCACAAGAGAAGAGAGCATTAAAGGTTTTGAGTGCCACGACAAAAACATCGATATTCAGATTTCTATCATTGGTCCAGAAACATTTGCATGGAAACCTAGAGAAAAATGCATTAGCCCAAATGGAGACTATAGCGATGAAAGAGATGTTCGTTTCTTTCATGACAAACCAGATATGTTTTTTGAAATAAAAGAAAGGCAATTTACAATCCTGTTTCCAGAAGATGTCCATTCTGCTATGATTGGAAGCGGGCCATTAAAAAAACTTGTAATCAAAGTAAAAATATAAGTAATGAGTACCGTTCAGAACTCTATCGATGTTATTTTAAAGCAAGGAATGCTTCCTCTCTATTTTAATGCTGACGAAAGTAAAAGTATTGCTGTTTTAAAAACACTTTACAATGCAGGAATTAGAGCTGTAGAATATACGAGCCGTGGTCCTGAGGCACTTTCTAATTTCAAAAAAATGATTGAAATCAGAAATGCGGAAATGCCAGAAATGCTTTTAGGAATTGGAACAATCAAAAATTTAACGCAAGCAGAAACGTATTACTTAACTGGTGCCGATTTTTTTATAAGCCCAGGATTTGTTCCTGAAATAGCTTCGTTTTTAATTGCTAAAGAAGCCTTATACGCTCCTGGATGCATGACTCCAACAGAAATTATTGCAGCTGAAAATGCTGGCGTAAAATTCATCAAACTTTTCCCTGGAAATATTTTAGGATCAGATTTTATGAGTGCCATAAAAGATGTTTTCCCTAATCTAATTTTCATGCTAACAGGCGGCGTTGATACCACACGCGAAAGTATTGAGACTTGGTTTAAAGCGGGAGTTTCTGCTGTTGGAATGGGAAGCAAATTAATTAGCAAAGAAGTAATGGAATACGATGCTTACGACACAATTGAAAAAGAAACGAAAAGAGTTTTGGATCTGATAGAAACTATCCGAAAATAAATTCCAAATTTGAAAACCCAAATTCCAAAAACTCAGTTTGAACTGATAAACTAATTAAATCAAAAAAGTAAAAATTAATTATACAAAATATGCTTTATTTCCAAATTGAAATTTGGAATTTAAAGTATTGAAAATTAAAATTAAAATGGATTCAATATTTAACCTAAAAGGAAAAATTGCATTAATAACTGGTGGCGCTGGTGTTCTGGGAAGCCGATTTGCAAATGTTTTGGCGCAACAAGGCGTTGTTGTTGGAATCGTTTCGCAATCCTTAGAAAAAGCCGAAAATACAGTAAAAGACATTGAAGCAAATGGCGGAAAAGGTTTTGCTGTTCAAGCCAATGTTTTAAATAAAGAAGAAGTAGAAAAAGTAAGAGATTTTATTGCTGAAAAATACGGGCGTCTTGATATTTTGATTAATGCTGCTGGCGGAAATATGCCCGGCGCAACCATTCAGCCAGATCAAGCCATTTATGATATGAAAAGCGATGATCTGCAAAAAGTTATCGATTTGAATATTATCGGAACGATGCTTCCAACTCAAGTTTTTGCTGAACTTTTTGCAAAACAGAAATCAGGAAATATCATCAACATTTCATCGGCATCGGCACAAAGACCTTTAACAAGAGTTGTCGGTTATTCTGCTTCTAAAGCTGCGATTGATAATTTCACACAATGGATGGCGGTTGAATTAGCTCAAAAATATGGAGAAGGAATTCGTGTAAATGCCATTTCTCCAGGCTTTTTTATTGGTGAACAAAATCGTGCTTTATTGTTAACTCCAGAAGGAAAACTGACTCCAAGAGGCGAAAAAATCATTGATCATACGCCAATGGGAAGATTTGGAACTCCTGAAGATATTGACGGTGCGCTTTTATTTTTATGCAGTGACATGTCAAAATTTGTAACAGGAACAATCTTAAAAGTTGACGGCGGATTTGCGGCAACGAGCATTTAAAAACTAACTACAAAACAACATAATACAAAATGGAACAAACATTAAGATGGTTCGGACCAAATGATCCTGTTTCTTTACAAGATATCAAACAAACTGGCGCAACTGGAATTGTAACGGCTTTACACCATATTCCAAACGGAGAAGTTTGGAGTATTGATGAAATTCTTAAACGAAAAGTTGAAATCGAACACGAAAACGGAGATCCTAAAAAAGGGGCTTCGGGTTTAACTTGGTCGGTTGTAGAAAGTATTCCGGTTCACGAAGACATTAAAAAACAGACTGGAAATTATTTGCAATACATTGAAAACTATAAAGAAAGCATTCGCAATCTGGCTTTGTGCGGCATTAAATGCGTTTGCTACAACTTTATGCCTGTTTTAGACTGGTCAAGAACCGATTTATCTTATACGGTTGAAGACGGTTCAAAAGCCTTGCGTTTTGATATCAATGCTTTTGCTGCTTTTGAATTGTTCATTTTAAAAAGACCAGGCGCAGAAAACGAATATTCTGAAGAGCAAAAACAAAAAGCCAAAAGCTATTTTGAGGCGATGACTCCAGAGGATAAAATCAAACTACAGCAAAATATTTTGGCTGGACTTCCGGGAGCTGAAGAAGCTTACACAGTTGAAGATTTCTTGGTAACCTTAAACGCTTACAATCATATTGACAGACAGGCATTAAAGAATAATCTCTTTCACTTCTTAAAAGAAATTATTCCTGTTGCTGAAAGTAAAGGTGTTTTGATGGCGATTCACCCAGACGATCCGCCTTACCCGATTTTAGGTCTGCCAAGAGTGGTAAGTACCGAAGAAGATTTGATGGAACTAATGAACGCTGCTCCTTCTCCATCAAACGGATTTACAATGTGTACAGGTTCTTACGGTGTTCGCGCTGACAATGATTTACCTGGAATTGTGAGACGTCATGGCGATAAAATGAATTTTATTCACTTGAGAAGCACACAACGCGATGAAGAAGGAAGCTTTTACGAAGCAAACCATCTAGAAGGCGATGTTGATATGTACGAAGTTGTAAAAGCAATTTTGGAAGTTGAAAAAAGAAACAACAGCACTTTGCCAATGCGTCCAGATCACGGACATCAAATGTTGGATGATTTAAAGAAAAAAACAAATCCGGGTTATTCTGCAATTGGCCGTTTAAGAGGCTTGGCAGAACTACGCGGACTTGAAATAGGGATCAAACGATCTTTATAATTGATTTTGCCACTAAGGCACTAAGATGTGAAGTTTTTTTAGCCACAGATTAAGAGGATTAAAAAGATTTTTATTTAAACTTAAATCTTTTTAATCCCGATAGTCATCAGGAACGTAAAACAAAAACACTTTGCGTCTCAGCGACTTTGCGAGACTAAATACACAAAGCTTTAAACAACCTTCACTTCTTAGTGTCTTAGCGGCAAAAACAAAAAAACTAACTAACCACAAAAACCACAAAACCATGATTCGCCAAGCCATTCTTATATCCTGTGGCTTTTTTATAAACTCAATATTGGCGCAGGAAATACCCAAAATTTTAACTTCAAAAACCGATTATCTGCCTGATTTCAGTTATGCAGGATATCGCTTTGGCGAAAGTCAGATTCCTGATGCTAACGGTAAAGTTATAAATGCAGCAGATTTTGGTGTAAAAGCCAATGATAATTTAGACGATTCAAAAGCACTTTTAAAAGCTTTTAAAGCCGCCAATGCTGTAGAAGGAAATGTAATTCTGCAATTGCCTGCAGGACGCATTATTTTAAGTGAAATTCTTTATATCGAAAGAAGCAATTTTGTACTTCGCGGTGCAGGTTCTAACGAAAACGGAACTGAAATCTATTGTCCAAGACCTATGATGTATCTTAAAGATTCTGATGTTTTGGCTGAGCTTCGCGAATACTTAACCACTTTCGACAAAAGACAACGTGAACCAGAAAATAATATAGATCTTCCTTTTTCGCAATATGCATGGTCTGGTGGATTTATCTGGACACAGGTTCCGGGCGAACGCGTAAAATCTTATTTAGACAAATACGAACCAAAATCTAATCCGTTGGCGAAAGTCAGTTCAGGAAAAATGGGAGAACACGTTATTACGGTTTCTGATATAAAAGGATTAAAAGTTGGCGATGTTGTCGAGTTGCAATTGTTTAATAAAGATGGTGAAAATGGCGAAATCATAAAAGATTTATATCAAGGCGCTAAAGTAAAACCAGGGTCGCATCACTGGAAATTTCCAAAACTTCCAATTGTTAGACAGCAAGTAGAAATCACTAAAATTTCGGGTTCAAAAATCACTTTAAAAACGCCTTTGACAATTTCAATAAAACCAAGTTATCAAGCGCAATTGGTAGAATGGAAACATTTAAACGAAGTCGGAATCGAACATCTTCGCTTTACTTTTCCTGATATTCCTAGAGTGGCGCATCATGTTGAGCCTGGAAACAATGGTATTTTCTTAACTAGATTGTTCAATAGCTGGGTTAAAGATGTCAAAATCACCAATGCAGATAGCGGTATTCTAGCCGAAGAAGTATCCAATATAACCATTCAGAATATTACGACAGACGGACAACATTTAGCGCATTACACCGTAACTTTAGGCGGTGTGCATAATGTTTTGGTCAAGAATCTAAAAATCTATAATTCGGCTGTTCATCCATTAAGTTTCAACACTTTTGCAACTAAAAATGTATATCAGGACTGCGAGATATTTACAGATCCTGTTTTAGACCAGCATTCCGGAGCTAATCATCAGAATTTATTTGATAATATTACGGTTCATTTAAAAGCGGATAAAAATAATAGTTATCCCATTTTTGGCGGTGGAGGTGCCGATTACTGGAAACCTTCTCACGGACCTTTCAGTACTTTTTGGAATCTTAATGTTCTAGTAGAAAATTCAGATGCTTCAAAACCCGTTTTATTGTACGGAATGAAAGATGGCGCTTTTGCCAGAATCATTGGTCTTCACGGAAATGCAAAATTTGAAATTAAATACGACGTCGATCCTTATATTGAATTTTTGAATACGCCGATTGAGAAGATTCCTTCTTTGTATGATTATCAATTACAAAAACGCTTGAAATAGGTACAAAGGCTCAAAGGTACAAAGGTGCAAAGTTTTTCTTTGCTTGACCTTTGAACCTCTGCTCCTTTGCAACTTTGAACCTAAAAAATTAACCGCTATGAAACTTAAAATAGCTTTTCTTGCAATTGTCTTTATTTTCGGAAATCTGTTTTCCCAAAATAAATATCGTCTTAAAAATATTTCAACAACCGACGGGCTTTCGCAGAGTTCTGTCATTGCCATTCATCAGGATAAGTTTGGGCAGATGTGGTTTGGCACACGCGATGGTCTGAATAAATATGATGGAAGCCGTTTTACTATTTTTAGGAACGATCCCGCAGATAAATTTTCGATTAGCAACAATGATATCTTAGCGATTGACGAAGACAATTCAGGAAAAATCTGGGTAGGAACTTATAATGGTCTAAACTGTTATGATCCTGTTTCAAACCGTTTTACAAGATATCTTCATACTAAAGCCAATCATACTATTGGCAATAATGCGGTTTGGAGCATTAGAGAAATTGGTGATGAAATGTGGTTTGGAACTTCAAAAGGATTATCCGTTTACAATAAAAAATCAGGACTTTTTACATCGGTTTTTCATTCAGATGATGATCCTTCTAGCCTTCCTAGCAATAATATTCTCAGCATTTTAAAAACCAAAGAAGGCGGAATTTGGGTTGGAACTACAAAAGGTTTGTGCAAGCTGACGAATCGAATGAATGGAAAATTATTTTTCAAAAATTATCCATTAAACGCTACCGATTTATTAAATGTTCAATCTGTTGTTGAAGAAAAAGACGGTAATTTATGGGTTGGAACAAAAAACAAAGGCCTTCTGAAATTCAATCCGAAAGAGAAAGCTTTTGTTTCTTTTTTACCAGTCGAAAAATACCGTGAAATCAATACTGATATTCGATCTTTAGTAATTGACAGTCAAGGTTCTTTGTGGATTGGCGCTTATGACGGAATTTATATTTTAGGAAAAGACAAAAGTCTGCAGAAAATCAATAATAGCAATAACGCTAACGGAATCGACAAAGTAAAGTCGGTTTTTATGGATAAAAAAGGTTCTATCTGGATTGGCTGTTATTATAAAGGCGTGAATCTTTGGGATATTTCTAATGTCAATTTCTCTAATTACAATCAGAATTCGAAAAAGATTCCGATGAGTTTTGATGTGGTGAGTTCTATAATTGCCGATAAAAACCAAAACGTATATTTTGGAACTGAAGGAGGCGGAATTACAATTTATAATAGAAATAATGAATCTGTAAGTTACATTAACAGCAAAACTGGACAAACCAATAAAAATGATATCAAAGCGATGTGCCTTTCTGACGATCATATTTTATGGATTGGAACTTTTTCGAAAGGATTATCAGCTTACAATACTGTGTCAAAAAGAATTGAAGACAACAGAATTGCTTCTGATTTGAGTGATTTACTAAAAGATAGCGGTGTTTATACGCTAAAAACTGAAGGTTCTATTTTATGGATTGGAACTTTTGGAAAAGGCTTAATTCGTTACAACACAATCAGCAAGACTTTTGATGTAATTGGAAATGATAACACTAAACCTGTTTTCCTTACCAACAATATACTTCGCGCTATTTTGGTTGATAAACAAAATTTTCTTTGGGTTGGAACTCAAAACGGACTCAATCGCATTCCGCTTCGAAATTTCAATCCGCAGAAATATTCGATTCAGCATTTCTTTTATGATCATTCGAATTTGTCTGGTGATGATATTCTGACTTTGTTCCAAGATTCGCAAAACAAAATTTGGGTAGGAACAAAAGCAAAAGGATTGCATTATTTTGATGGAAAAAAATTCAATCCAATCAATCTTAGAATTGGAAACACAGTCATTACTTCTATCCATTCCATTTTAGAAGATGACGATAAAAATCTTTGGATCAGCACCAATCAGGGAATTATAAAATACAATACGATAAAAAAATCGGTTGCTATTTATGATCAGAAAGATGGTTTAGCAAGCAATGAATTCAATGATAATTCGGCTTTAAGATTAAATTCAAATCAGTTTTATTTCGGAAGCCCTTCTGGAGCAACATTTTTTGATGCTACAAAGATTTCCTTAAATAAATATGCTCCGCAAGTCTTAATTACCGATTTAAAAATTAAAAACGAAACGGTAAATGCGCATGATAAAGACGGGATTTTAGAACAAAGCATTGGTTTTACCAAAACGATTACTTTGGATTATGATAAGGCCAATTTCTCGATCAGTTTTGCGATTCCGAATTATATTCGATCTAAAAACAATCAATACAGTTATCGTTTAACAGGCTTAGAAAACAACTGGACAACAACTAAAAACAGTGAAGCCAATTTTGCGATTCAGAATCCTGGAACTTATACATTTGAAGTTCGCGGCGCCAATAATGACGGCGTTTGGAATCAGAATCCAACCACGCTGACTGTTATTGTAAATCCTGCTCCATGGCGCAGCATTTGGGCGTTTATGCTGTACGGAATTGTAATTGGTTTAGGTCTGTACGGTTTAATCTGGATTATGAAATCGAAAGCCAGACTGAAACAAAAACTGGAATTGGAATATCTAGAAACTCAGCGAATTGAAGAAAACAACAAATTAAAGTTGGATTTCTTTACCAATATTTCGCATGAGTTTAGAACACCTTTAACTTTGATTTTAGGGCCGTTACAGCAAATTTTGGCTGATTATAACGGAACTAACGAAATGTATAAAAAACTTTTGGTGATTGAAAGCAGCGCCAATCATTTGTTGAGCCTAATTAACCGTTTAATGGATTTCAGAAAATTAGAAAATCATCAGGTGGAGTTAGAATCTGCTAATGGAAACATTGTCAAGTTTACCAAAGAAATCTTTTTATCTTTTATTGAATATGCCAAAGACGGCGGTTACGATTATGAGTTTGAAACCGAAAACGAAGAAATTCTAGTTTATTTTGACCGATATAAACTCGAGCGTGTCTTTTATAATCTGATTTCGAATGCTTTTAGATATACTCCAAAAGGCGGTTTGATTAAGGTAAAAATTAATCATGATCAGCAAAATCTGTTTATTGCTGTTGAAGATTCGGGCGTAGGAATCTCAGAAGAACATATCGATAAAATCTTTAATTTGTTTTTTGAAGTTCCAACTCATAATCAAGTTCAGAAAAACTATAATAAAGGAACTGGAATCGGGCTTTCGATTGTAAAAAACATTGTTGAGCTACATAAAGGAAAAATCGATGTTACCAATAAACCAACTGGCGGCGTAATTTTCAAAGTGACTTTACCGCTTGGGCGCGAACATCTTTTGGACAGCGAAATTATTCCTGATTTTAAAATCAGTGATGATATTGAGCAATACAAAGCACAATTGGAACCTTCGGAAGTTGTCGAAAATGAAGATATCGAAGACTTAATTGTAAACGAAGAAAAGCAGACTATTTTGATCGTTGAAGATCATAAAGTCTTGAGAAAGTTTATGAAGAACCTTCTCAAAAAAGATTACAACATTATTGAGGCTGAAAATGGTAAAATTGCTTTGGAAAAGGCTTTGAAATTTGTTCCTAATTTGATTATTAGTGACGTTATTATGCCCGAAATGGTAGGAACTGAATTGTGTTCCAAAATAAAGGAAAACATCAAAACCAGTCATATTCCAGTTATTTTGCTGACTTCAAGATCTTCATTGGTTTACAAATTTGAAGGATTAGAAAGCGGTGCCGATGATTACATTAGCAAACCATTCAATTTAATGGAATTCAGGCTTCGCGTTAAAAACCTTCTGAACACTACAGAACGCTTAAAAATCAAGTTTTCAAGCGAAGACAGTTTTATTCCGTCAGAAATCACAGTTTCTTCATTGGATGAAGAATTATTGAAAAAAGCATTCAAAATTGTAGAAGAAAACATTTCTAACGAACAATTTGATATTCCGTTTTTCTGTTCAGAATTAGGCGTAAGCCGAACCATGCTGTTTCTAAAAATTAAAGCTTGGACGAATTGCACGCCAAACGAATTTATTCATGAAATTAGATTAAAACGTGCCGCTCAATTGTTAGAGCAAAACAAATTGACCGTTTCTGAAATCAGTTATAAAGTCGGCTTCAACAATCCGAAATACTTTAGCAAATGCTTCCAGAAAAAGTATGGCGAGACTCCATCTCAATATGCCGACAAATTTTACAAATCTTCGGTCGTTATTTAAACAACTCACTGTTTTAAAGGGTTAAAAAAGGGTATCTGTATTTTTGGATACCCTTTTTTGTATTTCTATATCGTTTTCGGCATCTACATTTGCGATATGAAAATCAAAAAAACCGGCTTCTTATTGCTGCAGATTTTATTTGTCATTCTAATCATCGGAATGAGTTTATTGCTTTTCTACTTAATCTAACTTATTAACCCTAAAACCAAAAAATGAATGTTTACAGACCACAAAAACAAATCGTTTAAATGGTGTTTGCTGGTATCTTTTTTACTGGTAAATATCGTGATGCACGCACAAGAACGAAAAGTGACTGGAAAAATAACTTCTAGTGAAGATTTACTTGGACTTCCTGGTGCTAATGTCTATATCAAAAATTCTTCTGTAGGCGCTTCTGCCGATATGGACGGAAATTATACTGTGATTGTAGGAGAAAAGAATGCTGTATTAGTTTTCAATTTCGTCGGATTTCAAACTGTTGAAATTCCTGTTGGAACCAAAAGCGTAATCAATGTCAGTTTAAAACCAGATACAAAAGCGCTTGATGAAGTTATCGTAGTGGGTTACGGAACTCGTAAAAAGAGTGATATTACTGGATCTGTATCTTCGGTTACAGCAAAAGAATTGACTGCTTTTCCTCTTTTAAATGCAGAACAAGCTTTACAAGGTCGTGCCGCGGGTGTTTCGGTAATGACCAATAACGGTGGTGAACCTGGAGCTCCTGTAAAAATCAGGGTTCGTGGAGGAACTTCTATTAATGCGAGTGGAGATGCTCTAATTGTTGTTGACGGTTTTGCAGGTGCTTCTATGCCAGCACCACAAGACATTGCTTCTATCGAGGTTTTAAAAGATGCTTCTGCAACTGCCATTTACGGATCTAGAGGTTCTAACGGGGTTATTATGGTAACAACCAAAAAAGGAAAACCTGGAAAACCAGTAATTGAATTTAGCAATTCTACTTCTGTTCAATCGGTAAACAACAAATTGCATTTATTAAATGCAGATCAGTTTGCGGCTTACAGAAAAAGTTTTACTACGCACACTCAAGGTCCAGCAAATACAGATTGGCAAGATGTAATTTACCGTGACGGAATGATTTCGAACTCACAATTATCTTTTTCTGGAGGAGCTGAAAATGTGAGATATTATGTTTCTGGAACATACTTCAACCAAAACGGAGTTGTAATCAATTCAGGTATTGACAAATATACGATCGTAGGAAACCTTGAAGCCGATTTAACTCCGAAGTTTAAAGTGGGATTAAACACTTTTACAAGCAAACAAAACAAAGAAGGAATCGTGAGCCAGACTAGCGCCGGAGGAACTGGTGCTGCGGGTGTAATTGCATCGGCGTACCGTTTTATGCCTGATAAAGGAATCTATAATGCAGACGGAACGTATACAACAACTGCTCCAATTGGTGATGATATTGACAATCCGTACGCAACAGCAATGGAAAACATTCTGGAAACCATTTCTGTTACAAGCCGAAACAATTTCTTTGCTCAATATCAAATTACAAAAGATCTTGATTTTAAAACGACTTTAGGTTTAACAGACAGTAATTCGCAAACTGGAAGATTTATTCCTTCAACATTAATTGCAGGAAAAAATATCAAAGGAGAAGCTTCTGTAAACAACACTAGATTTTCTTCTTTCTTAACTGAGAATTATTTGACTTTCAAACGTGAAATTATCGATAGAGGTATATTGACAGTTTTAGGAGGATATTCATACCAAAAAAACAAAAACGAGAATTCGTATGCGGCTTCGAGAGGATTTTTGACGAATACCAATTCGTATAGAAATTTAGGCGCTGGAACGGTATTCTTAAAACCTGATTCTGGTTTATCTGAAACGGAATTGATCTCTGCTTTCGGAAGACTTAACTTTGATTATGCCGATAAATATTTGCTAACGTTTACTGCTAGACGAGATGGTTCATCAAGCTTTAGTAAAAACTACAAATACGGAACTTTCCCTTCTGGAGCAATTGGATGGAACATTAGTAAAGAGAATTTCTTAAAAGACAACAAAACGATTTCGAACTTAAAATTAAGAGCTAGTTACGGAGCAACAGGAAATCCTTCAATTGGTGCCTACTCTACTCTTTCTAGATTCTCTGAAATCTATTATGTAAGCGGTGACGTGATTACCAATGCGGTTCAGCTGACTTCATTAGACAATCCGAACTTAAAATGGGAAACGTCTTATCAGCAGGATTACGGAATTGATTTAGGTTTATTTGATAACAGAATCAGTATTACAGCAGATTATTATAAAACCATTACCAAAGATTTATTGTTTAACAGACCGCTTCCTGGAATTTCTGGAATTGCTTCTCAGCTTCAAAACGTGGGTGAATTGGAAAATAAAGGATGGGAATTAGGTATTAACTCTAGAAACTTTATTGGTGCCGATTTTACTTGGTCAACCAACTTTAATATTTCTTCAAACAAAAACAAAGTTTTAAAATTAGCCGATAATAAAGACCTTTTGATCAACTCTGCTCCTGGACATTTCTTAGCAACTGAATCTCAAATTTTGAGAGTTGGACAGCCTGTTGGATCTTTCTTCGGATTTATTTATGATGGCGTAATTCAACAAGGAGAAACGGTATTGCCAGGAAACTTTGAAACTGCAGCTGGAGGAGAAAAATTTAGAGATTATAATGGTGACGGAAAATTAGATTCTCAAGATAAAACGATTATCGGAAATCCAAATCCAGATTTCATCTTCGGATTCAACAATGATTTTACTTATAAAAATCTTGATTTGAATATCTTCTTTCAAGGCTCGCAAGGCGGTCAAATCTTAAACTATACTTTGATGGAATTGGCTTCTGGAAACAACAATGCTACAACAGAAGTTTTAGATGCTTGGACACCGACTAATACTGATACAAATGTTCCTGCAAATGCGGCGAGAACCAAAAGAATCACTTCAAGATTTGTTTATGATGGAAGTTATATCCGTTTAAAAAACGTCTCTATCGGATATAGTTTAGATGAAAAAATTGTTTCGAAAATGGGTTTAAGCAAAGTTCGCTTTTACATCAGTGCGCAAAACCTTTGGACTATCACAGATTATCCGGGTACAGATCCTGAAACGAACTACTTAAACGACACGAACTCAAGAAGTAATACCAATTTAGGATTGGATTACGGAGGATATCCAAACGTAAGAACGTTTACTGCAGGATTCAATATAAAATTTTAATCTAACACAACTATGAAAAAATATATAGCTTTTCTTTGCTTCGGAACAATGGCGTTTTTCAGCTGTTCTGATCTGGAAGAAAAACCAGTAGGAATTATTCGTCCAGAGAACTTTTTCAATAATACAGACGATTTGCAGGCTGCTGTAAACGGAGCTTTTGCCAACATTGGGCACAATAATTATTGGGGAAGAGAATTTACAATTGCCTTAATGCTTCGCGATGATATGTCTGATATTGGAGACAGAACAACTCAGGCTGCACGTATTGACGTAAACGATATGTCTATGAATGATACGAATGCACTTGTAGCAAACTTTTGGCCTCAATCTTACGTTATCATAACTGCCGCAAATCAAGCTATTGAAGGCGCTAAAAAAACACCTGGCGATCCAGCAAAAGTCAACGCAATTGTGGCGCAGGCTTATTTTGCAAGAGCCTTTGCCTATTATCATTTAGTGCGCCTTTTTGGAGATATTCCGTATGTTGATTTTGTTGTAAATGATGTGAATCAGGTAAACTCTCTTGGCAAAACAAAAGAAGCTGACGTTTACCCAAAAATCATTGCCGATTTAGAATTTGCTAAACAATGGCTGGATGACAAACCAAAAGTAAAAGCTGTTCCCGGAAAAGGTACTGCTGCAGGTTATTTAGCTTCTGTTTACCTGACTTTAGGAAATTTTCAAAAAGCATATGATGAAGCTAAATTTGTTATTACAAACGAAGCAAAGTTTGGTTTAGGTCTTGATGCTGATTTTCAGGATTTATTTAATGCAACGAAAACAGCTTCATTAAAAGAGCCATTATTTACAATTGACTTTAATAACTTAACCTCTGGAAATTACGGTCAGGATTATACAGCATTTTTTACAGGATCATTAAAAGATGATAGTTACAGCTATGGACAAGGATTCTCGGTTGCGGTTCCGTCACTAAAAGTGTTCAATACTTGGGATCAGAGAGATTACAGAAGAGCCGTAAGTTTTGATACCATTATTAGAAAGAAAACAGGTCCAGGCGGATCTCTACAGGTTTATCCATCAAGCGATAACGAAAAAGCGCCACGTCCGCATATTGCTAAATATTTCCGTTTTCCGGGGAAAGCTGGTGCGAATGGAAGAACTTCTCAGCACAATTACATTACGATGCGTTTTGCAGAAGTTTTATTGACTGCCGCTGAAGCTTTAAACGAAATTAATCCGGGAACAACAGAAGCTGATGGCTATGTAAATCGTGTTCGTGCAAGAGCCAGAAATAAAGCTGGAAAATTGGTTTCTTTCCCTGCAAATGTAACTCCAGGATTATCTCAGGCTGATTTTAGAAAAATGGTTATTGACGAAAGAAGATTAGAATTGGCTTTTGAATATGTGAGATGGTACGATATTAAAAGGTTGAAAATTGGACCAGAAGTATTCGGACCAAATGGTTTGGAGCCACATGCTAATTTTGATCCAAACAGAGATTATTTATGGCCTTTGCCAGGAACAGAATTGGCAATTAATCCGAATCTAAAACCAAACAATCCTGGTTATTAATTTAGTAGAATAATAATTGAACGCGAATGAAACGGATTCGCTATCGCGAAAACGCCGATTTCAACGGATTTTTTTAATCACGTTGTGTATAATTAGGTTTCACGCAGATTTAAAAAGATTTAAGCTGATTAAAATTGATTAAAAAAAATCTGCTTTATCTGCCAAGATCCATTTAAATCTGCGTGAAATAAAAAAAATCCGTGCAAAATCAGCTCCCGATAACTATCAGAAATGCAATAACGAATCTGTACAATCAGCGTCTAACATTTTAGTATAGAAACTAAAAAATAAAGATTAATTAGTAATATGAATAAAATTAGTTTCATTTTAATCCTTGGGTTTGCATCGCTTGCTACAGCGTGCAAATCTGGGATTAATCCTCAAACAAAAAGCACTACAGCGACAAATAATCTACTCGAAACGCGTTACAAAATGTTGCTCGATTATCCTGTAGATTCTATGTCAATGCCTAGAAGCATGAATACCAAAACTCTTGAGATTCGCAAAGTGCCTTCAAGAGACTGGACAAGCGGTTTTTTTGCTGGTAATCTTTGGCAATTGTACCGATTGACAGGCGATTCAAAATATAAAGAACAAGCCCAAAAATGGACTCCTTTCAGCAAAAAAGAAAGTATCAATAGTAATTCGCATGACGTAGGTTTTAAAGTGTTTTGCAGTTTTGGAGAAGCGCTGAAAGTGGAAAACAAGAAAGAATACGAAGCGGTAATTGTAAAAGGCGCCGAAACTTTATGCAAAAGGTTCAACCCAAAAGTGGGTTCAATTCGTTCTTGGGATTTCAACAAAGAAATTTGGGATTATCCCGTTATCATCGATAATATGATGAATCTGGAATTGCTTTTTGAAGCATCTAAAATATCTGGAAATCCAAAATATCGTGACGTTGCGATTCAACATGCCAATACGACTTTAAAAAATCAGTTTAGAGTAGACAATTCGTGTTATCACGTTATCGATTATAATCCGAATACAGGTGAAGTTAGAAAAAAAACAACTCTTCAAGGATACAATGACGATTCGGTTTGGGCTCGTGGCCAAGGATGGGCAGTTTACGGATTTACTATGTCTTACCGTTACACAAAAGATCCAGCCTATTTAAAACAGGCAGAAGCGACCGCAAAGTTTTTTATGACGAATAAAAATCTGCCTGAAGACGGAATTCCGTATTGGGATTTTAAAGATCCTAGTATTCCAAATGCAGCGCGAGATGTTTCTGCCGCAATGGTTATGGCTTCAGCATTATATGAGTTATACGGCTATACCAAAAATAATAGTTATTTGGCTTTCGCCGATAAACTAATGGCTTCGGTGCAAACGGATAAATATATTTTGGATGCTAAAATTAAAGCGCCTTTCTTATTTGACCACAGTACTGGAAACTGGCCAAAACACGACGAAATTGACGAACCAATAATTTATGCTGATTATTATTTTTTGGAAGCCCTTTTAAGAAAAAGTGGCAAAGGAACAAAGTAACAAAGCAGCAAAGGTTTTTTGCCTTTTTATCTCTAAACCTTGCAATCTTTGAGCCTTTGAACCTCTGAATCTATGAACCTAAATACACATGAAGAATCATCAACACAATACATTTTCAATTTTTGCACTTTTTGTTTTGTTTCAAATTTGTCTGAGCAGTTTTGCTCAGACAAAGATGAACATTAACGACAACTGGCTTTATTTAGAAAATGATACTCAAAAATTAAACGAAGCACAAAAAGCTTCCAACTGGGTTTCTCTAAACTTACCACATACTTGGAATGCAGAAGATGCAACCGATTTATATCCGGGTTATAGACGCGATGCTAGCTGGTATCAAAAGAAATTAAATATTCCACAAATCGATAAAAACCGCGTTTATTCTTTATATTTTGAAGGTTCAAATGTAACTACAAATGTATATGTAAACGGAAAAGAAGCCGGATCGCATATTGGCGGCTACATTGGATTTTCTATCGATATTACCAATTTCATCAAAGAAGGAAACAACGATATTTTTGTTCGTGTGGATAATAGTTATGACATCGAAATTATTCCGTCTCAAAAAAGTGATTTCTTCATTTATGGCGGAATCACACGTGATGTCTGGCTGGTTTCGAAATACAAAAATCATATTGACAATCTAAAAATTACAACTCCAGAAGTTTCAGCTAAAAAAGCTTCGGTACAAATTGTTTCTTCTTTTGTAAATCCTGGTAATTCAAAGGATTTATCTTTAACAGTAACGCTTAAAAATCCGAAAGGGAAAAAAGTAGCAAGCAAAACGGTTTTGGTTGCAGATAAAACCTCAACCATCACTTTTGAAAATATCAAAAACCCAGAACTCTGGGATACCGAAAAACCAAATCTATATAGACTGACTGCTGTTTTATCTGATAAAAATCAAATTAGAGATAGCGTTTCCGAAAAGGTAGGTTTTAGATGGTTTGAGTTTAAAGACCACGGTCCGTTTTACCTTAATGGAAAACGTCTATTGATTCGTGGTACGCATCGTCATGAAGAACAAGCTGGAGTTGGCGCAGCAATGAGCAACGAACAGCATTGGGCCGATATGAAATCGATTAAAGAAATGGGTGCTAATTTTGTTCGTTTAGCACATTATCCGCAAGATCCAGAGATTTATAAAGCTTGCGACGAACTTGGACTTTTGGTTTGGGATGAACTTCCTTGGTGTCGCGGCGGAATTGGAAATGATATTTGGAAAACGAATACCAAAAACATGCTTGAGGAAATTATCAATCAAAATTATAATCATCCAAGTATTATCATTTGGTCTTTAGGGAACGAAATCAATTGGCTTCCTGATTTTCCTGACGGAGATAATGCTGATAAAACCAATGTCTTTTTAAGTGAATTAAACGATATTGCACATAAACTGGATCCAACCAGAAAAACCGCTATCAGAAAATATTATGAAGGGTCGCATATTGTAGATGTATTCTCGCCTTCAATTTGGTCTGGTTGGTATTCTGGAAGTTACAAAAGCTACCAAAAAGCGATCGATGTTTATAAAAAAGAATACAAACATTTTATCCATGCTGAATATGGCGGAGACAGCCACGTTGGGCGCCATAGTGAAAGTCCTGTTACTGGCGAAAATGTGATTAAAGCCGAAGGTTGGGAAGAAGCTATTGTGCAGACCAAAGTTGCCAATATTGCCCAAATTGGCGATTGGAGCGAAAATTATATCGTTGATTTGTTTGACTGGCATTTGCATGTATCCGAGAATGACCCAACGTTCGTGGGTAACATACAATGGGCATTCAAGGATTTTGCAACGCCTTTACGTCCAGAAGACGATATTCCGTACATGAATCAAAAAGGTTTAACAGACCGCAACGGAATTCCAAAAGATGCGTATTATGTTTTTAAAAGTTATTGGGCAAAAGAACCTTTCGCTTATATAGAATCGCATACTTGGACAGAACGCCAAGGACCAGAAAACACGCCAAGAACGATCAGCGTTTTCAGCAACTGCGAAAAAGTTACTTTTTTCCATAATGGGAAATCATTAGGAGAAAAACAACGAAATCTTGCTCTGTATCCAGCAAATGGCCTTACTTGGGATGTCAATTTTTCAAAAGGAGAAAATATTTTAGTTGCCGTTGGAAAAACAAAAGATGGTAAAACGGTTTCTGATACGCTAAAAGTGAATTATCGTTTCAATAAAAATGATACGGCTTCTTCGCTGCAATTATCATCAGAAAAACTGAAAAACGGTAATTATCTGGTTACGGCAATTGCAATCGACAATAATAATTTACGCTGTCTGGATTATGAAGCTAGTGTTTATTTTCAATGTTTAAAAGGAGGAAAAACTTTAAAAAATCAAGGAACTCCAACAGGCAGCGAATCTATTAAAATGGCAAACGGAAAAGCTTCTATCGAAGTTATTCCTGATGGTTCTGGAAAACCGATTGAAATGACGGCTTTGAACCAAAGTTTTAAAGGAGAGTATTTAAAAATTCCAATTAATTAACTTAACCGCAAAGAGCACAAAGGAAAGTTCGCAAGGCACGCAAAGCTTTGCGAACTTTGCGTAAAACTTAGCGCCCTTTGCGGTTAAAATATATTTCAGATTAAAACAAAAATTAATTTTACAAAATGAAAAAAATTCTAACATTATTATTCCTGACATCGTTCGCAATTGGACAATCACAAGGTTTAATTTCTAACGTACCCAACCGAAACACCACTTCTTTAAATGGAGTTTGGAATTATATTATAGATCCATATCAAACAGGCTTTTACAGTTTTCACCTTGACCAATACGACAAAAGTGAAAAACCAGCAAAAGGAGCTTTTTTTACCAATTATCATGCTCAAAACAAACAGGAATTAGTAGAATATGATTTTGATAAATCGCCTACAATCAATATTCCAGGCGATTGGAATTCGCAGGTTACGGAACTAAAATATTACGAAGGAAATGTTTGGTTCAAAAAGTCCTTCGATTACAATTTAGTGGCTAATAAACGTCTGTTTTTATATTTGGGAGCTATCAATTACAAAGCTGATGTTTATTTGAACGGAAAAAAACTTGGAACTCACGAAGGTGGTTTCACTCCTTTTAATTACGAAGTAACTTCAATCGTAAAACCTACTGGAAATTATTTAGTAATTAAAGTTGATAATACACGTCACAAAGAAGATGTTCCAACAGTAAATACTGATTGGTGGAATTATGGAGGAATAACTCGTGATGTAACTTTAATTGAAGAAGAAGCTTCTTTTGTAGAAGATTATACTATTCAGCTTAAAAAAGGAAATGCAAATGTCATTTCTGGTTTCATTAAAATTAACAATCTAGAAGCTACGCAGAATAATGCGTCGATTTCTATTCCTGAATTAAAAATCAATTATAAAGGAAAAATTGGTGCTGACGGAATCTTGAATTTCGAAATTCCTGCTAAAAAAATCTCTTATTGGTCGCCAGAAAATCCAAAATTATATGATGTTACGATTGACTTTAACGGAAAAAAATTAAACGATCAAATTGGTTTTAGAACTATAGAAACAAAAGAAGATCAAATTCTGTTGAACGGAAAACCAGTCTTTTTACGCGGAATTTCAATTCACGAAGAAAATGCCAAAGGAGGCCGCGCAAATTCTCAAGAAGATGCTTTACGTTTATTAAACTGGGCAAAAGAATTAGGTTGTAATTATGTTCGTCTGGCGCATTATCCGCATAACGAGAACATGGTTAGAGAAGCTGATAAATTAGGTTTAATGGTTTGGGAAGAAATTCCGGTGTACTGGACAGTTGAATTTAAAAACGAAAACACATATAAAAATGCTCAAGATCAATTAACTGCTGCTATCACAAGAGATAAAAATAGAGCTAGTATTGTGATTTGGTCGATGGCAAATGAAACTCCAATTTCGGAAGCTAGAAATACTTTCATTAAAAATTTGGCATCTCACACCAGATCATTAGACAATACTAGATTAATTAGCGCTGCTTTATTAACCAAAAAAGAAACTATTGATGATCCTATTGGAGAAGTTTTGGATGTTGTGGCTTTCAATCAATATTTGGGCTGGTATGGCGGAAACTTGGAAGATGCTGAGAAAATAACATGGAAATCTAAATACAATAAACCTGTTTTTGTTTCTGAATTTGGAGGTGATGCCAAAGCGGGTTTTCACGGAGAGAAAAACGAACGTTGGACTGAGGAATATCAGGAATATTTATACATTCAGAATTTAAAAATGATTGAAAAGATTCCTCACTTAAGCGGAACAAGTCCGTGGATTTTGGTTGATTTCAGATCGCCAAAAAGATTGCTTCCAGGTATTCAGGACGGTTACAATCGAAAAGGCTTAATTTCAAATGATGGCGAAAAGAAAAAAGCTTTCTACATTATGCAGGATTGGTATGCAAAGAAGAAAAAGGAATATCAGAATTAATTCGTCATTACCAATTCATTAACAAAAAACAGGTGCCAAATTATATGATTTTTCTTCATTATTAATTTACTTTGTAGTTAATCTAAAAATTGTAAACCATGAAAAAATTCTATTTACTAGCAGTTACTTTGTTTGCTGCTTTTACCGTTCAGGCACAAGATGTAGTAAAATTTGCTCCATTAGACAATAGTCCTGTTGATATTTCTTATTTCCCAAACAAAGCGGTTAAATTTAAAAAAACGGATAACCCAAACCCAGTTATTAAAGTTACTTACGCAAGACCTTCTGCAAAAGGAAGAACTATTTTTGGTGACGTTGTAAAATTTGGCGAAATCTGGAGAGTTGGTGCTAATGAAAATACTGAGATTAAATTCTACAAAGACGTAACAATCGGCGGTAAAAAAGTTCCTGCTGGATACTACAGTTTATTTGCTATTCCTGAAAAAGATAAATGGACAATCATCATCAATAAAGAATTGGATTTATGGGGTGGTTATGCTTACGATGAAAGCAAAGACGTTGTAAGAGTTTCAGTTCCAGTTAAATCTGTGGGTGAAACTATCGAAGCTTTATCTATTGCTTTTACAACTCAAGGCAACATAGCAAATCTTGTTATCGGTTGGGATAAAACAACGGTTGAATTGCCAATTACGGTTAAATAAGTTTTACTAATATACGCCGCGAAGGCACAAAGTCGCAAAGTTTTTTTAAGCTTTGCGATTTTTTTTGGGGCAAAGCAACCCCATTTTTGTCATTTCGACGAAGGAGAAATCTCCACGAGAAACTCTACAAAGATTGGCTTATTATTGCGGAGCTAATTGCGAAGATTTCTCCTTCGTCGAAATGACAAGATTGTGTGATAATCTGTCGAAAAAAACTTTACTATTCTTCTGCTTTGTAAGACTTTCTCATAGCACAAAAAAATCCCTTTAAAATTCTTTTTCAAAGGGATTATTGTAATTCTTTTTTAATTTTAAACCTTTACGGTTTTTATAATTTTATCCAATGTAATTGGTAAATCTCTAACACGTTTTCCGGTTGCATTGAAAACAGCATTGGCAATTGCTGGTGCCATTCCGACCAAAGCCGTTTCTCCCAAACCTTTTGTTCCCATTGGATTACTTATTGGGTCTTTTTTATTCACGAAGAAAACTTCTTGTTTTTCAATATCTGCATTTACAGGAACATGATAATCAGCGAAATTGTTATTAATTGGACGTCCAAAACGATGATCGATTTCTAATGCTTCCATTAATCCCATTCCGATTCCTCCTACCGCCCCGCCGAACATTTGTCCCGCAGAAGTTTTCTGGCTTATTACGGTTCCGATATCAGCACAAGACACAACATGAGCCAATCTTATTTTACCCAAATTCGGATTCACTAATACTTTTACAAAATGAACCGAAAACGAATAAATTGAATATTTCTTCGCTTCTTCTGCCGCTTTAGAAAGATTTTCCACTTCAAAATCTTCTAATTTATTACTGCTTAAAAGTGCTGCTAACGTAACTGATTTAGATTTGTCTTTTTTAGAAGAAACTGCACCATTTTCAAAAGTTAAATCTGTTAGAGCGATTCCTTTTAAAGCAGGATTTTTACTTCCCAATTCAATAATTTTATTCAGCAATAAATTGCAAGCATCATGAACCGCGGAACCAACAGATGAAGTCGTTGCCGAACCTCCTTGCGTTGGACCTTTTGGCAAACCGCTTTTTCCCATTTCGATAATTACATTTTCAGCTGGCAAACCTATTACGTCAGCTCCAATGGCAGTCATCATAGTTGCCGTTCCTGGTCCCATATCATTAACACTGCATTGCAAGACTAAATCGCCATTCGCTAAAAATTTTGCCTTTACAGAAGTTGCACTTCTATAGCAGCCAAAAGTTCCTGTACCCATTCCGTAACCCACTAGCCAGTTTCCTTCTTTCACAGAGCCTGGTTCATTTTTACGATTTTTCCAGCCTATGCGTTCCATTCCACCTTCGTAACATTCTAAAAGAAATTTACTGCTCCAGGGTTTATTTTGTTCCTGATCTTTCTCGGCATAGTTCAGCTTGCGAAATTCAATCGGATCTAAGTTTAATTTATACGCCATTTCATCCATCGCACATTCTAATGCAAAAGAACCTGTCGCCTCGCCCGGCCCTCGCATCCAGATTGGCGTGCAGGTATCCAAAGGCACAATTCTGTAACGAGTCGAAACGTTTGGACAATCATAAATAAATCGGGACATGTTTACAGTTCCTTCCATGAAATCTTCATAGCTCGAAGTCATCGCAACAGCTTCGTGCGTTAAACCTGTCAGTTTTCCATCTTTGGTTGCTCCAAGACCCATTTTCTGAATCGTGTAAGGTCTGAAACCAACATTAGTAAACATCTGCTCGCGATGCAGTACTAATTTCACAGGACGATTCAATTTTTTAGCTCCAATTAAAGCTGCGATTTCATACGGCCAAGTGTGCAATCCCATTCCAAAAGCACCGCCAAGATACTCGGCATGAACCTCAACGTCTTCAACAGGCACTCCAAAAACTCCAGCAACACTTCTACGTGTTCCTTCAACACCTTGACTTTTGGTGTATAAGATTGGTTTATTTCCGTCCCATTTAGCAATGATATTCGCAAGTTCCATTGGGTTATGAACCTCGGTTGGAATAGTATATTCTGTTTCTAAAATTACCTCAGCATTTTTATAACCGTCATGTTCACCACGATGATAATCATTTCCTTTATCGGTTTCGACTTTCTTTTCTTTTTCAGCTGCTTTTTTAAGTTCTGTCGAATGTTCTTCTTTAAAATAATCGGCTTTAATTAAACTCGCTGCATATCGCATACGTTCAAAAGTATCGGCAATTACCAAAGCAATTGGTTGATCGTAATACAAAACCGAATCATCCTTGAAAATCTGCAAGGGCTGACCAAAATTATGTTTATCTTTTGCTTTTTCGTAGCCAGCAGGTTTATCTACATTCAAATGCGTAATTACCGCCAGAACTCCTGGGGCCCATTCTGCTTTTTTAGTATCAATTGTTTTGATTCTTCCTTTAGCAATTGTGCTTCCTACCAAACAGGCATAGACAACACCTGCCATTTTATACTCCGCTGAATAAGTTGCTGATCCCGTTACTTTAGCAAATCCGTCAACTCTATTAATATTACTTGTCTTGCTCATAATTTAATTATTTTGATGCTGCTATTGTAAGTGCTTCTGCGACTGCATTCTCTCCAAGCGTAAGTTTAAAATTATTATCACCGAATCCTTTTGCACCTTTCATAGACAAATGGCCAGCTTGTTTAAATAAATCTTCTGAAACTGTTTTCCCTTTCAGGAATTTTTCTGTTTCTGTCAATCTCCATGGCTTATGTGCCACACCGCCCAAAGCCAATCTGACATCATTTATGGTATTATTTTTTATATCTAAAGCCACAGCAACAGACACCAATGCAAAAGCATAACTCGTTCTGTCACGAACTTTTAAATAATGAACATTTTTAGTAAAATTATTATCTGGAATTTCAACAGCCGTAATCAATTCTCTGCTGTCAAGCGTATTGTCTTTTTCAGGCATATTTCCTGGAAGCCTATGAAAATCGGTAAAATTAATTTCTCGTTTTCCTTTTGGTCCTTCTACCAAAACTTTCGCGTCAAGCGCAGCCAAAGCTACGCACATATCACTTGGATGAACCGCAATACAACTATCTGAAGTTCCAAAAACTGCTGCCATTCTGTTAGAACCTCCGATTGCGCCACAACCACTTTTGGGGACACGCTTATTACAGGGCATATCAGTATTGTAATAATAAGAGCATCTTGTTTTCTGCAGCATATTACCTCCAACAGTCGCCATGTGACGAATTTGCTGAGAAGCTCCAGCTGCTAGAGCCAATGCCAGCAACGGATATTTTTCTTTTATAGAAGCATCTTCTGCAACCTGACTGTTTTTTGCCAAAGCACCGATCGAAACTTTTCCTTTTAAAAACTCAATTTTCTTTAAGTCTAATCCGTTGATGTCAACTAATTTATCTGGAGCAACGATGTTTTTCTTCATTAAGTCGACAAGATTGGTTCCACCCGCAATAAACATCGAAGAATTATCTTTTGCTTTTCCTGTAACTGCCGAGGAAGAAG
This sequence comes from Flavobacterium tagetis, assembly GCF_016735615.1. GTDB lineage: Bacteria > Bacteroidota > Bacteroidia > Flavobacteriales > Flavobacteriaceae > Flavobacterium > Flavobacterium tagetis. Next base: position 648,104 of record NZ_JAERSF010000003.1, on the reverse strand, counting down.
ACAGCGCTTTAATTATCTGAAAGTTTTTCATATCTCCTTTCCTCCTTCCTTCACTTCGGTTATAGCATCGACAATGTTATGATAAGCACCACATCGGCAGATATTACCGCTCATATATTCACTAATTTCTTCTCTGCTGTTAGCATGACCTTCTTTGATACAGGCAATTCCAGACATGATTTGTCCAGGCGTGCAATATCCGCACTGAAAACCGTCGTGCTTAATAAAAGCTTCCTGCATGGGATGCAGTTTTTTTCCTTTCGAAAGTCCTTCAATTGTAGTTACCTGAGCATTTTGCTGCATCGTTGCCAAAGACAGACACGACAAAATTCTAGTTCCATTTACGTGAACAGTACACGCACCGCATTGTCCGTGATCACATCCTTTTTTGGTTCCGGTAAGCTGTAATTGTTCGCGAAGCAAATCCAATAAAGTGGTTCTTGGTTCGATATTGAGATTGTGTTTTGTGCCATTTACTTCGATAGAAAGCGGTACGGTTTCTAAATATTCCGCTATTTTTTCATCCCATTTCTTTTCCGAAGCCATAACCAATGAAGGTGGCGTCAGGGCAAGAGCGGTAAAAAGTCCTGATTTCTTTATAAAGTCACGACGGGAACTAGCATCTTCCGACGTTACTTTATCTTGATTTGTTTTTTTAGAAGCCATTCAGTCTATTTGTTAAATTAGCAAATTCGCTTTTGTCATTCTAACAAATTTAGCGATCTTATGTAACAAAAAATTATAAAATTCAAACATTACTCTTATTTAGAATAATTACAATTTTGCTTTTTTTTAGCCGCAAAGCGCGCAAAGGTTTAAAAAGAAGAAATCTCGCAAAGCCGCAGAGACGCAAAGTTTTTTAAACCATATAAGTATTATAAATTCAATTAAGAGAAAACTTAAAATTCTTGCATCACTTATATAATCAATTTTTGCATTAAACTTTGCGTCTCTGCGACTTTGCGAGATTATAAAATTGTATTTTTACCATATTAAGCCTAAGATATGCCACAACAAAAAATCATTTATCTTGATAACAATGCCACAACTCCTGTTGATGATAGAGTTTTGAATACAATGCTCCCATATTTTACTGATTTTTATGCCAATTCAACAGGTACACATTTGGCTGGATTAACAGTAAAAGAAGCCGTTGAAAACGCAGCTTGGCAAACTGCGGATTTAATTAATGCTGATGCTGATGAAATTATTTTTACTTCTGGTGCTACAGAAGGGATTAATCTCGCTATAAAAGGTTTAGCCAATCAAGATCGAAAACATATCGTTACCATTCAAACCGAACATAAAGCAGTTCTAGAAACTTGCCGTTTCATGCAAAGCATTGGTTTTGAAGTAACTTACTTGCCAACTGCTTCAGACGGGCTTTTAGATATTCAACTTTTGAAAGAAATAACAACAGATAAAACACTGGTTTTCATAGGAATGTTTTCCAATAATGAAACAGGTGTCATGCAAAATATCTCTGAAATTTCTAAAATTCTGAAAACCCGAAATGTGCTTTTTATGTGTGATGCTACACAAGCTGTCGGTAAAATTCCGATCGATGTAAAAGCTCTTGGAATTGATTTTTTGGCAATGTCAGCTCATAAATTTTATGGCCCAAAGGGAGTCGGCGCTTTATATATTTCGGCGAAAGCCAAAATAAAATTATCCCCTCAGATTCTTGGAGGCGGACAACAGAGAAAATTAAGAAGTGGCACCTTGAATGTTCCAGGAATTATTGGTTTAGGGAAAGCTGCAGAAATTGCTTTAAAAGAACAACAGGAAGACCAAAAACGAATTGAGGTCTTAAGAAATAAACTTGAAAAAGGATTATTGCAATTTAAAGGTTCTTTCGTTAACGGAAATACTGAAAACCGAATTTATAATACTTCTAATATTTGTTTTCCTAGCGTAAATTCAGAACAGATGATTCTGGCTTTGGGGAATATTTCTGTTTCTAATGGAGCTTCTTGCTCTGCGGTTACTTCTAAACCTTCTCATGTTTTAAAAGCAATGGGATTATCTGATGAAGATGCTTTGAGTTCGATTCGTTTTAGTTTGGGAAGATTTACTACTTCTAAGGAAATTGATATTGCTGTTGAGCGTGTTTTGAGTTTAGCTAAAGAGTTTGCCACTAAGACACAAAGGCACTAAGTTTTTTAAATCTCGCAAAGACGCAGAGACGCAAAGATTGTATGAATTGCCTCCAGTTGGAGGTATGAAATTTAAATAGAATTAAAGGCTTTAGCCAAATTAAGACTTGTTTGGCTAAAGCCTTTTTACTTCTTTTATTGTTTCATCCAGCTAAAGCTGGACGCAACACAAAAAAACACATTAAAAACTTTGCGTCTCTGCGTCTTTGCGAGATTTAAAAAACTTAGTGCCTTTGTGTCTTAGCGGTAAAATCAAGAAATCAACTTACTATAATCCTCTTCGGTATCAATATCAATATTCCCTCTTTCAAAAGGAACTGAAACGACATCATGAATATATTTTTTAATGAGTTTTTTGGCTCCTTCCTGTCCTTTCAATTCTAGAAGTTCACTGAAATATTTTTGATGGAATAAAACTGGTGTTCCTAAAGTTTCTGAATATGCCGATGCTGCAATTCCTTTTCCAGTTTTCTTAGATTCGTCGATTAAATTTTCAAAAACTGAATTGGTTACATAAGGCTGGTCACAAACTGCTATAATACTTTGTTGACAATCTGGATTTAAACGTAATAATTCACTAATTCCTTTTAAAATTGACGAAGACATTCCGCTTTCCCATTCGGGATTGAAAGAAAATATTATTTCAGACAAATTAAGCTCTTTTTGGATTAAAATATGGCTTGAACCCGTTACTACTATTACAAACGAATTTTCAACCTTTAAAGCTTCTAAAATGGTGTTTTTCAGCAGAGTTGTTTCTTTATATTTCAATAACTGTTTAGGCCTTCCCAATCTGGAAGAATTTCCTGCAGCCAGAACGATAATTCCTGTTTTGTTTTGACTGTTATTTTTCATAAAAAATTTCATCGTGTATTTTACCCGATTTGTATTTTAGAGATGTTCCAATTCTAGCTGAAGCTACCGCCTTGATTTCAGAAACAATTGACAAGGCTATTTCTTCAGAATTTTCGGCACCAATATCTAAACCAATAGGACTGTGAATTCGGCTTAATTGCTCGTCGTTTACGGTAATTCCTTCTATTAAAAGATCGTCGAGCATTCTGTTAAACTTTGATTTTGGACCGAGAATTCCAATGTAATGGCAATTAGTCTTCAATAGTAATTTTAAAACCGTAAGATCGAATTTGTAATTGTGCGTCATTAAAAGAAAATATGTTTGATCATCGATAGTTACTTTATCCAGAAATTGTTCTGGCTTTACCACCGAAACTTGATTTGCTTTTGAGAAGCGCTTTGCTGTCGCATGTGTCGCACGCCCATCTCCAATCGTTATTTTCCACCCTAAAACAGACGCTATTTTTGTAAGTGGCTGAACATCATTTCCTGCTCCAGCAATTACGAGTGAAATTGATGGTTTTATATATTCTATTAAAGCTTCGTTATCGTTATCTTCTTGAAGTTTTTTTACTGTAGAAATTTTGCTTTTCAAAACTTCTTTGACATCAGAAATTAAATTTAAAGCTTCGTTATTATGAGTTAAAACAGGACTATCCTTTCTAAAAAACAAAGTTGTTCCAATCTGAAAAGCATTTCTTTTCAAAGAAAAAACGGTTACAATTACCGCTTCTTTTCTTTCTAACTCCAATTGTTGTAAAAGCTGAATCGGATTGTTTTCAGCTTCATCATGTATATATTCAAAAAGAATATGAACTATTCCGTTGCATCCGAGCTGCAAACCAACCTCGGCATCGTCTTCGTTACTAGTGTTATAAGTTACAAGTTTATTTTGCTTCTGATTTATGGAAAGAAGTGCTTTTCGCAACGCATCACCCTCAAGACATCCTCCGCTTATTGCACCAGTTAGCTGTCCATCTTCTGTCACTAGCATACGAGCACCAGGTTGCCTATATGAGGAACCTTCAACTTTAACTACTGTAGCTAAAGCTGTTTTTTTTTCTTCGGATTTTGCTTGCGAATAGGCTTTGAGAATTTCGTTGATTTCTTTCATAGGTATTCTTCATCAATAGAAATTAGAATTGATGATACTTTTATTAGCCTAAAAGTAAAAAAATATTACAAACTTAAACGCGCGAAAGTCATTTAAGTTTGTAAAATCCTCTTTCAGAAATCATCTGCTTATTCATTTAATTCTAAAAAATAATTCAACTTAGATTTGATTATTTTTTTGCTTTTATCCAGCAGATATAGTTTTTCAGGATTCTTACTGTAATACCCGTAATAAACCTGATCTTTTTCTGGTTTATCCCAATTTAAAATATAAATTGTACCGTCAGGATCTTTCTCTAAACCTCTTTCGGTATTGATATTACCTTTTTCTATAAAGTTTGTTTCAGGCTTTTTTCCTTTGTATGTACTAGATAGTTGGAATTTATTATCCACAACATCAATTTTTAGAATCGTCTCTATTCCTTCACAATCTGCACAAGGCAATAAACCTTCATACACCAAAACATTTTCAGATACAACATTCTCTACTTTTACAGCTGTTGAATCTATTTCTGCTTTCACAATCTCTTCTTTCTTTTTTTTCGAATTGCATGCCATTAACGTAATTGCAACTGTAAATAATACAACAATCTTTTTCATAAATATTTCTTACTTGTTAATTTTCAAAAATACAACAATTTCTTACATATTTAAACAACAAAAAACATCCTCCAAGTAATTTATATTTTACCTTAACAAATAAAAAACGATAATTTTTTCTTACAATATCATTTATATCGACAAGTTTTGTATTTTTATCAATAGCAAAATATATTACCTAACTTTAAAAATAAACTAAATGGGAAAATTTGTAATCACTACTAGAGCCAACGGAGAGTTCCAGTTCAATTTGAAAGCTGGTAATGGTCAAACCATTCTAACGAGTGAAGGCTACACTACAAAAGCGGCTTGCAATAACGGTATCGAATCTGTAAAAACTAACGCAGGAGATGATAATCGTTATGACAGAAAAGAATCTAGTAACGGAAAACCATATTTCAATCTAAAAGCTGGAAATGGTCAGATTATTGGCTCTAGCGAAATGTACGAAAGCGTAGCTGCTAGAGAAAACGGAATTGAATCTGTAAAGAAAAATGCTCCAGATGCAACAATTGACGATCAGACAGCTTAATTAAAAACTGTTTTAGAAATAAAAAAAGCGAGGAACATTCCTCGCTTTTTCTTTATAAATATATATGGTTTATTAATCCAATAAAAAAACAATTAATCCTCTAGCACCATGTGCTCCAAGCACTAGAGATTGTTCAATATCTGCTGTTTTTGAAGGTCCAGCGATAAAAGTTCCAAAACCGTATTCCATGTTTCCAATTCTTTGATAAGCCTGCTGCATTGTTGGCACAAAATCTTTTTTATGAACTATAATCGCTAAATATTGTGCTATGAAAGGTGCAACTCGCTGTCCTAAAATGTCGTCAGTTACCCAAAGTCCACTGTTTTCTGCTACTCCGAAATGTGCTTTTACAACCGTTAACTCAACATCTTGAAGCGAATGGGGATCTACTGTCTTCCAATCTAAAGAAGCTATTTCTGAAAGTTCTGGAAGTGTTGTTACTAATCTTTTCTCGAGATTATAATTTGATTTGATATAATTGATAATTTCATCATAATCTGCAACTTCTACAGGATCACCTCCAATTCCTTTTAAAACCATTTTATAGGTTTCTAAAACATCAAATTGTTCTGAACCTAAAAGATTTAGATCCGGCAGTTCTGAAACCAAATCTGGCTGATTTGCTTTTATTCTTTTTAAAATTTCGCCTTTACTACTCATCTCCTTTTTCTTTAGATTCTCTCGAATTTTTCTTGTACCATTCTCTAAAAGATTCTTCAGGAACGTCAGGCATTTCGCGCTGATCGTACCATTTATTCATTTTATTATTGACCATTCCAGGAATATTTTTCATTACAAATCGTCCTGATTTTCCAGCAATATTAAAAACTGTCGGATTTGCTAAAACGGTAGCCATTGTTTTCATTGCAATAGTTTTAGCTTTTGGTGTATGTCCTTCTTTTACCAAAACCTGACGCCATTTGTACAATTGATCGTGAATATCAATTTTTACAGGGCAAACATTAGTACAGGAACCACAAAGCGTACTTGCAAAAGGCAGATCGGCATTTTTGCTCATATCTAAATTGGGGGCTAAAATAGAACCAATTGGTCCCGCAACCGCATTATGATAACTGTGTCCGCCACTGCGTCTGTAAACGGGACAAGTATTCATACACGCACCACAGCGAATACATTTTAACGAATTTCTAAAATCTTCTCTTCCTAATTGTGTACTTCTACCATTGTCTACAATTACGATATGCATTTCTTTGCCATCTCTTGGTTTCTTGAAATGACTTGAAAAAGTAGTAATAGGCTGTCCTGTTGCGCTTCTTGCCAATAAACGCAAGAAAACACCTAAATGCTCTCTTTTCGGAATCAATTTCTCGAATCCCATACAAGCGATGTGAACGTCTGCTAAATGCGCGCCCATATCAGCATTTCCTTCGTTGGTACAAACCACAAATTCACCCGTTTCTGCAACAGCAAAATTGACTCCTGTCAAAGCTACTTTTCTTGTCAAGAAAGTATTTCTCAAACTATGACGAGCAGATTCTGTCAAATATTGCGGATTGAAATTTCCTTTTTCGGTACCTAAATGTTCATGGAAAGTTTCGCTTACATCTTCTTTTTTCAAGTGAATCGCCGGAAGTACAATATGGCTTGGCGGTTCTTTTCGAAGCTGAACAATATATTCACCTAAATCAGAATCGATTACTTCTATTCCTTTTTCGGCTAAATAATCATTTAAATGGCATTCTTCTGTAAGCATCGATTTGGATTTCACCATTTGCTTTACATCATGTTTAGCCATGATAGAATGCACAATTTCGTTGTGTTCTTTGGCATCAGCTGCCCAGTGCACGATTATTCCGTTTCGTTGCGCATTCGCTTCAAATTCAACTAAATAATCATGAATATTAGAAAGCACATTAAATTTAATTTGAGAAGCGGTTTCACGCAACAGTTCCCAATCCTCAATTTGATGTGCTGATTTATCTCTTTTAGCACGCACAAACCATAGCGTTTCATCGTGCCAATTGACACGCTCTACATCTTTATTAAACTTTGCCGCCGCTTCGCTGTGCGGTATTATTTTTTCTGATGACATTTTTAATTATTTAAAAGTCAATTTTGAAATGTTTATAATGATTTATTTAACCGCAAAGTTCGCAAGGTTTTTACGCAAGGTTCGCAAAGAGATTTTTTACTCTTAGCGTGCTTTGCGTATTTTTTCTTTGCGAACTTTGCGGTTAAAAAAACTACTCATATTTTTAGTTTTCGAGTGAATTTAATATTTCGGCAATATGAATGGTTTTAATTCTGCTTTTTTGTCTTTTTAGAATTCCATCCAAATGCATTAAGCAAGACATATCTCCACCTGTAATATAATCCACGTCATGACTTTCGTGATCTTTAATGCGATCTTGTCCCATTTTTACAGAAACCGCTTCTTCGGTAACGCAGAACGTTCCACCAAATCCACAGCATTCATCTTTTCTAGTTAAAGCAACCAAATCAAGACCTTCAATATTGTGCAATAATTGTTCTGGTTTCGAGAAAAATGGTGCATTTAATTCAGACATTTGCGAAAGCTTTAAACCACGTTGACCGTGACAGCTAACGTGCATTCCCACTTTAAACGGAAATCTTCCGTCAATGTGGTCAATTTTTAAAACATCGGTTATAAACTCGGTCAGTTCGTAAACCGTATTTCTTATTGCTGTTGCTTTCTCTTCTTGTTTTTCGTCATGCAAATGGTCTTTTACATGCAAAACACAACTTCCAGAAGGACAAACTATGTAATCAAATCCAGAAAAATTGGCAATAAAATTGGCGTCGCATCCTTTTGTTAAATGCGCATAACCACTATTGGCCATTGGCTGTCCGCAGCAGGTTTGCCCCATCGGAAATTCGACGTCACAACCTAATTTTTGTAGTAATTCGTAGGTTGCGATTCCTACTTTAGGATAAAATTGGTCGACATAACAAGGTATAAAAAGTCCAATTTTCATGTTGTAGTATTTAGTGTGTTGTTCATTTTGGCGTGTACTGTAAAAATGTAAAAAATACGTTTCTCAGCAAATTTACAACATACAGATCGTTTTTACCTAATGTTTATAGAATTTCAAGTCAATTAAATCGTTCTGAATTGGTTTCGGATTCCAATTATCATGAATCGCCAATGCAGCTCCCAAAGCACTCGCCTGCGCCATCGATGCAGCATAGACTTCAATATCTGGAAAAGCTTCTGCCAATAAATTCATATAAATGGAATTTTTACTGAAACCTCCGTCGACAAAAATCTTTTTTACGGGACTGTTATGAATTACCAAATTGGTAGAAAAAACCTGCTGTTCTACCAAATCCAGCATTAATTGGTGATAGGCTGTTTCGTAATTTTTATAATGTGAAAGGTCTCTTTTTTGAAAAGGGCATTCTTTCAGGATATCAAAATTGTATTTTTTAGGATAAAAAATTTGATAATTAAGGGCTCGCAAATTGGCTACAATCTTCTTGTCAAAATAAACTTCTTTGTACGTATCAACAGGAACATTAAAATGCTGCGCCAAACGTTTGGTTTGCACTTCGTGTTCGTTTCCTGCAAATAAACGAGCCGCTTTTACGGGCTTCTCTGTGTATTGCATATAACACAGACAATCGTTTTGCGATTCGTCAAAAGTTAAAGGTTTATTATTGAAAGGATTTAGAGAAATACTCCAAGTTCCTGTAGACAATAACACAAAAGGTTCTGTAAAATTGATGGTATACGGAATAATGGCCGATGAACTATCGTGAAGACCAACTCCAATGGCCAGATTATCACGAGTCATAATGACATCTTTTCCAAAATGAATTGGTGGTATTTTATCTGAAATACCTTCTTCTTTCAGCCATTTATGATATTTCATTTTTTTGAAATTCCACAAATTGGTGTGACAGCCAATACTTGTAATATCAGCGTATGCTTCATTCGTTAAAAGAAAACTTAAAAACTGAGGCAAATGCAGACAGTATTTTACTTTTTCAAATATTTCGGGCTTTTGTTCTTTTATGCGGTAAATCTGCATTCCCGAATTTAAACTGCCCAAAACTGGAGAAGCTGTTTTTACAGCAAACTTTTTTTCTCCTTTGTATTTTTCATAGAAATCAGCTTTTAAATCCTCTGGATAATCTTTTAAGTAATTATACAGAGGAGTTAAAACTTTTCCGTTTTCGTCTATATAAACAAAACTTGCTCCGTAAGTGCTGAAATTGATGGCTTTTAAAACATAATCTTTAAGCTCTTTTATTTCAGATAATCGATCTAAAATCCAATTTTTAAGCACTTCGATATCTTCGCACGGAAATCCGTCTTCGTCTGTGGTTTCCTCCAGATTTACTGATTTTTCCCAGACAATTTTATAATTTTCGTTAAATAAAAAAACCTTTTTGTTTGTTTTACCAATATCAAAAATCGCAACTACATTCATTTTTTTTATTATGAGTTATGAGTTTTAAGTTATGAGTTCTTGAATTATGATTTTTATGTTTAAGTTAAGCTTTTTATGTTTTTAACAAAAACACAAAAAGACTCAACTTATAACTCATAATTCATAATTTATAACTACAACCCAGTGGCCATTGTTTTTAAACCTCTTTCTTCAATTAGATTTTGTCTTACTTGAATCGAACGGTATAATGCTACAGGGTTTAAAGCCGCTCCAGAACGTAGACGAGCTTCAGCAACTAATGCGCGAACGTCTGTACGGAAAGCATTTTGAAGAATTTCTTGTGCTTTTACGACGTCATTTTCTTCCTGAGCTTTTTCCAATGCTTTTCTGTCAACAGAAAGTGCCTGCGCATAAGCAATCATAATCGCTTCAACTGACTGTAATAAATCTTCCAATGGATCTTTAATGTTATGAGAAGCATCGATCATCCAGCCTAAATCTTTAGCGTGATTCATTCCTCTTGCATCCATTCCTTCTACTAATTCATTAAAAATTAAGAATAATTGATATGGTTTTAATGCACCAGCAGTTAAATCGTCGTCTCCATATTTTGAATCGTTAAAGTGGAAACCTCCTAATTTGTTTTCCATTAATAATAAAGAAACAATCTGTTCAATATTAGCGTTTGGAAGATGGTGACCTAAATCTACTAATGTCTGCGCTTTGTCGCCTAACTTTTTAACATACGAATAAGACTGCCCCCAATCTGCTACAGTCGTAGAATAAAAGTTAGGCTCAGCACATTTATATTCTAAAAATAATTTCCAGTTTGAAGGCAATGCATCGTAGATTTCTTCTAAACTTTCTAATGTATTTTGATAGGCTTTTCTAAAGTTTAATTGCCCAGGAAAATTAGATCCGTCTGCTAGCCAAACTGTTAAAGACTCAGATCCTAATTCGATTCCGTGTTTAATTACTTCTATGTTATGAGCAATTGCCTGTTTACGAACTGCTTTGTTAACGTTTTGTAATGACCCGTATTTGTAAGTATGCTCAGAGCTTGCCTGATCTTGGAATGTATTTGAATTCATTGCATCAAACTTCAAACCATGCTGATTTGCAAGTGTTTTGATTGCTTTATAATCTGTCGGGATATCCCACGGAATATGAAGTGAAATCGCTCCCGAAGCATTATTTAATTTGTGAAGCAAACCAACATCTTCAATTTTTTCTTCTAATGAACGAGGTTCTCCTCCACCAGCGAAACGTCCGAATCTTGTTCCTCCTGTTCCTAAAGCCCAAGATGGAATTGCAATTTGAAAGTCGATTAATTTTTGAATAATCGCTTCTGTATCATTTATTTCTGATACTGTAAAAACTAATTTATTTTGGTGTTTTTTTAATAAATCTTCGTTATGAGATTCGATGTGGTTTGATCCGATTAACATAGTTATTGATATTTTAATAGAGTTTACAAGGTATAAATTTTATACGTTTAGTATATTTTTTTAACACATTACATCGTTGTTTTAGTGCCGAAATTTTAGACGCTGATTTTACGGATTCGCTATCGCGAAGACGCGGAAAAAAAACGGATTTTTAAAAAAGGTAATTTTAAAAAAAACAGCGTCAATCAGCGTTTTCGCGATAGCGAATCCGTGTCATCCGCGTTCTATAATTTCCATGTGTTTACTATTTTTCAACTTAAAAATTTTATAGCAACTAAACTCTGGTTGTACTTCACTTTTTTGTTAAGTTTTCTTTGTTAAAGCGAATTGTTATATGCTAAAAAAATCTAACGTTCGAAGGAATTCGAACGCTAGACCACAAAAAACCACTTTTGCTTAAACAAACTTATATAAAAAACCTAAACAATCTTTATCTATAAAAGCCCATTGCTACGCCGCCGTCTACGTTTAAGGCATTTCCCGTCGATTTATTCAGGAAACCTCCAACAAAAGCAAAACAAGCATTTGCGATATCATCAGGCAATATGATTTCATTTAACAACGTACGTTTTGCATAGTAAGCCGGAAGTTCTTCAACTGTAATTCCGTATGCTTTTGCACGACCTTCTGCCCATCCTCCAGACCAAATGTTTGAGTCTGAAATTACAGCATCAGGATTTACTGTATTGACGCGAATTTTATCAGCTCCAAGCTCTGCAGCCATTAAACGTGTTAAGTGCGCTTGAGCAGCTTTTGCCGAACCATAACCTGGGTTATTTGGACCAGCAACAACAGCATTTTTAGAAACGATATTTACAATATCTCCTCCAAAACCTTGCTTGCGCATTACTTCGATTCCCGCTTTAGAAACAATAAATTGTCCTTTTACCAAGATATCGTATAATCTATCCCATTCTTCTAAAGTGTGTTCTGCGATAGATTTTGAAATACTAATTCCAGCATTATTTACCACAATGTCAACACCTCCAAAAGCTAAAGAAGCTTCATCCAATGCTTTTTCTGTACTCACTTCGTCAGTAACATTCAATAAAGTGCTAGAAACGGCATCTTTACCAAAAGCTTTAATAAACTCAGCAGTTGCGCCTTCTAAACGTTCTTCGTTAATATCGTTGATTACCACACAAGCTCCTTCTTGAGCGAATTTTTTAGCGATAGCTTTACCAATTCCGCCCGCAGAACCAGTGATCAAAGCCACTCTTCCAGATAATGCTTTTGGTTTCGGCATACGCTGTAATTTAGCCTCTTCCAATAACCAATATTCTATATCAAAAGCTTCTTGGTGTGGCAAAGAAGTGTATTCTGAAACTGCTTCAGCACCTTTCATTACGTTTACTGCATTGATATAATACTCAGATGCTAAACGAGCCATCGTTTTATCTTTAGCAAAAGTGAACATTCCAACACCAGGATATAAAATAACCACAGGATTTGGGTCACGCATTGCTGGCGAATTTGATTTTTTGCATGCATTGTAATAGTCTTTGTACATTGCACGGTAAGCTTCAAAAGCTGGAGCTAATTTTGCTTTGATTGCATCAACATCCGATAAATCTTCGTTTGGATCTAATTCTAAAACCAATGGACTGATTTTAGTTCTCAAGAAGTGGTCTGGACAAGATGTTCCTAATGGAGCTAATTTCGCCAAATCATTAGAATTAATAAATTCCAAAACTCTTGCGTCGTCTGTATAATGACCAATCATCTGACGTTCTGATGAACAAAACCCTCTTAAAATTGGAGCTACTTTTGCTGCTTTCAATTTACGATCTGCCTCTGGAAGGCTGTCGATTTTCTTTCCTCCAAAAACTGGACGTTTTTTTCCGTAATTATCTTCTAGATATGAAGCGCATTTCTCGATTACTTCCAGCGTATTAATATAACTATCAAACGCAGTATCTCCCCAAGTAAATAAACCATGAGAACCTAACATGATTCCGCGTAGTTTTTTACCGTTTTTTTCTGCCTCTTCTAAACAAGCTCTCAACTGAAGGCCAAGATCAAATCCTGGACGCTGCCAGCCTACCCACCCGATTTCTCCGTTGAATAATTCTTCTGTGATTTTCTTTCCATCTTTCGCAGCAGCGATAGCAATTGCCGCGTCTGGATGCAAGTGATCAATATGTTTGAACGGAAGAAAACCATGTAAAGGCGTATCGATAGAAGGCGCTTTTGAAGCTAAATCAAAAATACAATGGTTGAATAATTCTACCATTTCATCTTCAAACTCAATTCCTCTGTAAACGTTTTCAAGATTACGAAGTCTGTCCAAATACAAAGCCGCACAACCTGATTTTGTCAACGTTCCGATATCTCCACCAGAACCTTTAATCCACATTACTTCAGAAGATTCTCCAGTAAGAGGATCTTTGTCTGTAATCTTCACAGAAGTGTTTCCACCGCCGTAGTTGGTCAATCTTAAATCAGCCCCTAACAAGTTAGAACGATAAATAAAAAGCGCTACTTCATCACCTGCTAATGCTGCTGCCTTAGCCTCATCCCAAAGGTAGCTTACATGCTTAAAATTCATATTATTAATTGTGTTTGTATTCGACATATACTATTTTAAATTATTTCTTCTATTTATAATGAATTACCAATTCCTACCAAAACGATTGCAAGCATGATAAGCCCAATTCCCCAGAAAAAAGTTCTCATTGTTTTTTTAGAAACCCCTTTCCATTCTTTCAAATAAAATCCCCAAAAGTTTGCTGTTAAAATGATTGTTGCCATGTGCAAAATCCATGAACTGGCACCATTTCCTAGTTTGCTTTCGCCCATTCCGTAAAAGAAAAACTGTAAAAACCACATGGTTCCAGCAAGAGCAGAAAACAAAACATTTTTAGTTATTGGAGTAGATTTATCAGTATAATTTTTAATTGATTTGTTTTTAAAATTCAAATAAAGGCACCAGATAAAATTGGTGGTCAATCCTCCCCAAAGCAAAACAACATAAGTCACATTGTTTTGAAACAAAGGATTAGCTCCATTTACTACAGCTTGTTCTGCCATAGATTTTCCAGCTTCGATTCCGTAATTAAAGAATGAACTTAAAATTCCAGAAATCACAGCTACGATTAACCCCTTTACCAAGTTGAAATCTTTGTCTTTATCTTCATGACCAGTTGCAAAATCTTTCTCTTTTAGCATTCCTGCTTTTCCAGAAATAGCAATTCCGATTAGATACACAACTACACCCAATAAAACCAGTTGACCTCCCGGATTAGAAATCATATGAGAAAATGAAATCTTACCTTCTGTCGGAACAAAATCATAATAAATTGAAGGAACTAAAGCTCCAAATGCAGAGCAGAATCCTAAAGTAATTGAATTTCCTAGAGACATTCCTAAGTAACGAACGCCTAAACCGTATGTTAAACCACCAATTCCCCAGATTAATCCCATTAAAAAAGTAAAAGACTTTATAGATGGAGACGCTGCTGCAATAATTTCTGTAAAATTTGGAATCGTTAAGTACGCTGCAATTGGCGGAACAATCAGCCAAGAGAAAAATCCTCCCACAAGCCAATAGCTTTCCCAAGCCCAATCTTTCACTTTTTTAAAAGGCATATAAAAACTACCTGAAGAAAATCCTCCGATAGAGTGAAAAATAATTCCTAATAATGATTCCATATTATTGTTTTTGGTTTAGGTAAAGTTTGTTAGTAATTTGGTTTTGTAAAATAAGAGAATGTCAAAAAGAAAACTGTCCTGTACTATCCTTTACGGATTTCATATTTTTTGTTAAAACTAAGGATTATTAGAAATAAGCACTTCTAATTATTGGGTAAATAAATTTAAAATGGCTATTTTAGCAATCGATTTCGCAATTATTAATTCCGCATTTGGGTTAAAATTTAAAAATCATAAAAAAAAGATTACAAGCCTTGCTAAATTCTCTTTTTTGATATGCAAAATGATTTTGCGTGATAGATTTATCTTCAAATAAGAGATTTTTTTTAAAACCGTAGAATTAAAATGGGTTTCGTTGAAATACGAAACGTACTTCCAACAATGAACATGATTAAACTTATTAAAATAGATGAAGATTCAAGAGTTCCGAAATACAAACAGATTGTAGATTCTATTCTTCAGAACATCGCCAACGGAAATTTAAAAATAAATCAAAAAATTCCCTCTATTAATAGTTTCAGTGAAGAATTTTATATGTCTCGTGATACTGTTGAAAAGGCTTATAATATTTTAAAAGAAAGGAAAATCATTTCTTCCATTAGAGGAAAAGGCTACTATATTACCCGAACAAAATTGGAATCTAAAGTCAATATTTTGTTTTTGACCAATAAATTGAGTTCCTATAAAATGAAAACTTATAGCTCTTTTATTGATACTTTAGGAGCAAATGCACATGTTGACCTTCAAATTTACCACTGCGATGAGACTTTATTCTTGAATATCTTAGATAAGTTTGAAGGTGCTTACGATTATTATGTTATTACAACTCACTTTAAAACTGACGAATTAAAACACTTAAGTTTTACAGATGAAGTTGTAGATGCTATTAAAAAAATTCCACAGGAAAAATTAGTCGTTTTAGATAATATCAAACTAGGAACTGGCGACAACGTAATTAAGATCTATCAGGATTTTGAAAATGATATTTATAATGCCTTAAAAGAAGGTCTTTCTAAAATATCAAAATACAAGCGTTTAATTCTAGTATATCCTGATAAAGCGGTTTATCCTTATCCTAGAAGAATTTTGCACGGATTTAGAAAATTCTGTGTTGAGCACGAAATCAATTTTGAGATTTTAAGCGAAGTTTATGATGATATGATTCTTAAAAAAGGAGATCTATTTATCACTATCGAAGAATCTGATTTGGTGAATTTAGTGAAACAGATTCGTGATGAAGAATTTGTTTTAGGAAAAGATATCGGCGTTATCTCTTATAACGACACTCCTCTAAAAGACTTACTTGGCATTACCGTAATGTCGACCGATTTTAATGTAATGGGAGAAACTGCCGCGAGAATGATCTTAAATAAAGAAAAAGGTCAAGTAAAAGTTCCTTTTAATTTTATTGATAGGAATTCAATTTAAGATGCTAAGTTTCTAAGTTTTCTCTTCTTTGTCTAAACTTTGCACTCTAACTTTAATACTTTGTGCTTTGTGCTTTGTGCTTTTTCAAAAAAAAACCTCGTCTTTTGGACGAGGTCTTAGTTGTATTATTTTTTTGATTCTTCGATAGAAACTTTTCTGAACTCTTTTAAAAGTTTTTCAATTTCTAAAGTTGATTTACGTGCTCTTGGTCCAGCAGCTTTAATTCCTTTTTCAGTCAAAGATTCAGCTTCAGCTTTGAATGTTTCAATTTCGGCGTTGATTTTTACTAATAAATCTTTCATGCTTATATATTGTTAAATTAAGCCACAAAAATAAAAGTTTGTGTGATAGTTACAACAATTTTGCTGTTAAATTTAATGCAGTTTTTCATTCATTTTCTTTACAATAATTTGACTTCTTATTTTTCAAAAAGCCTAACAAACACAACGCATTAATAATCAATAACTTATTTACAAATATGATTTTATAACCACTTTTAGAGCTTTTTGTAAAGCATTTTAAAAAGTAACCAATTTTTCTATAATTAAGTCTAGAAATGCTTCAAACGGCGAACTCCTAAGCGGAAAAATTACGCGAAAAAGGAAAATTTTACGCTATGAAAGTCTCATTTGGACAAACATTTTTAAGCTATTTTACATTTAAAGAATAAAGAATTGTCCACAAGATTGCAACAATCTAAGCCATTTTTACTTCTATAGTAGTTTAGCCGTTTTTAATTTACTTTATTTCAATTTTTACTTTAGCTGAAAGCTGTTTGGCCAAATTGGTCACATAATTAGTAAAGAAAACTGAGTCATTAAAACCTTTATCTGCACTCAATTCCCAAGCTGCAATTGCATAATAGCTGATTTCTTTTTTATTATCAACCCTTAATTTTGCCAAATACGAGTCTGTTAACTGTCCAGTTTTAGGCGCTTCAATATAACCTTGGTAAATATTTGCAGGAACTAAAATTGCTGTTCCTAAAATCCATTGGCGCTCATAAGTCAAATAATCATGCTGAATTAAGCAAATCCAATCTCCAGCCTCAATAACCTGCAACGGGTTTTTATTATTTAAATTAGAAATTGCGGCAAGAAAAGTTTCTTTTCCTTTTATCCCGTCTATTGAAACCGTGTTTTTATAACCATATATTCCTGGCCAAATCGAAGTTGTTTCCTGAACCTGATACAGATTTTCAGAAGCTTTCCAGTTCTGATAATGGTAGCTTAAAACAGAATTTACTGGTCCTTCTGCCACAATTTTAAAAGTAGTTTTTTCGACATTATTGATAGTATCATTTCCTAAAATTCCAAGTCGGTTTATTTTATTGTCAATCAACAATGCGTAACCACCTAAACCTACAGAATTTCCAACCGGAAAAATATCTCTACCCCAGTCGTACATTACATGATAATTATCTTCGACCGCGCCCTTGCTATTTATGCCAACGTTTTCAGGAGTTATTCCTGGGAGTTTTTTTCCAAAAACATCCTTAGAATTTCTTCCGTCTAAATAATGTCTGAAACCAACTTTATCATTTTCCCAAGTGGGTCCATCTGTCTGGTATTTTTGGTATCCAAGCTTCTTATGAACTTGATCTGCCATTAAGACTTCCTGTGTATCTGGATGAACAGGCAAATTTTTCCCTTCTCTTTTTCCAAAACGAACACTTGTTTTTACCGTAAACTTAGGATTTGCATCCGACCATTTTAATTGAAGTTTTTTTTCTTCATTTGGTAAAAAATCAACTGTAAAAAAAAGTTCATCCCATTTTTCATCGCTATTAAAATCATTAGTCTGTGCCGGAATTGTATCTGTTTTAAAAAGCAAAATCGGAAAAGTTCCTTTTATATTATTTTCTCCAATATTTTCTCTTTTTATAGAAATTGCCTTCTGTGAGAGTCCCAAAGAACTAGTATTCTTTAAAACAATTATTTTTTCAGATGCATTTTGAGAAACTTTACAGCTAACTAATAATCCTGTAAGTAAAGCGATTGGAAGATAAAATGATACTCTTTTTTTCATTATTTCTTATTCTTTATTTTTTCCGAACAATTTAAGAGTTTTAATTGTCACAATAACACTTAAAAATAAAAAACTTTATTTAAAAGTACAATCAAATAATAAAAAAGCAGGATAAAGAACAACATTTACCCTGCTTTTAAAGCATCATTTTTTAACCAAAATGTACTCACTAAAAAATATAAAAAATAAAATAAATTACATCAAAAAGTACATAGCTCTGTAATATTCCTGAAATTTTTTCAGAGAATCTTTTGAAGGTTTAAAAGTTTTTCTGTCTGACTTAAAATCCAATTTACTACTAAAAAATTTCTTTAGTTCCTTTAAAATTTCAGTTCTTGTTTTTGACTCATCAAACAAAATGAAATTATATGTCTCTTCTAAAAACGATGCACTTCTATATAACTGGATATCAAACAAACAAACCAAAGCATGTAACTCGCTTCTTTTTTGTGATAAAAAATTGAGCAACTCTTTCCTATCATTTATTACATAAACTATGTGATCAAATTCTTTTTTCTCACTTTCATTCAATAATGATTCTTCAAAGAAATCAAACTCTTCTTTAAATTTTCGCTTAAACATCTTCAAGAAAGTTGTACTGTTATCACATACTAAAATCTTTTCCTTTTGCATTCTCATCTCATTAAAATATACCACAAAATTAAACGGATTAAGAAAAAGCAATTACCTATATAAGTTAGAAATTTAACACTATAAGGTAATTTTAAGTTTCTTTAAACTTTTACAATAGGTATAGCATTTTTCTCTATAAAAATTAACAGTTCCTCTATCTTTCTAAAATTATAATCTTTTCTAGATATTGAAATAATATAATTGTTACGTTCTTTAACATATAGAAATAGAAAATTTTTAGTCAAAATCGCTTTTTCAATTTTTGACCATTTGTGTGTTAGTTCTCCCAATGGTGATCGAACATAAATTTCTTCACTTGTAAATGTAATTTTGTATTTGCTGTGAAACCTTTCAAATTTTAATAGTTTTTTGGTCAACTGAAAACTTATTTTCGAAATTGTATTAATAAAAGAATACTCGATTGCAACAAAAAAAATAATTAAAGCTAAACTTCTAATTAGCCATGCAGAAAGATCTGTATCTTCATTGATTGAAGCAAAATCAAAAGAGATTACAATCAGCGGAAAGAAAATTGATATATATATAAACCGCTCTCTAAACAAATATTTAAAATACATTTTATTTAGTTTTCTGATTTCAGAAAAGTTCAATTTAAATTCTAATAAAAAATTAGTGGTATTCATTTTTTTTTTGTTTTCAGATAACTTTGAAAACAAAAGTAATTTTATG
Source organism: Flavobacterium tagetis (assembly GCF_016735615.1). Lineage (GTDB taxonomy): Bacteria > Bacteroidota > Bacteroidia > Flavobacteriales > Flavobacteriaceae > Flavobacterium > Flavobacterium tagetis. The sequence continues at coordinate 628,594 of NZ_JAERSF010000003.1, read as the reverse complement.
TCATTTTTTTATTGAGACAATAAAGCTTTTAAACTATTAGAATAAGACTTTTTTTAATCCTAATCTTCACCTCATTTTTTTTAATTGTGATAAAAAATTATATGTAGAGTTTTATCGCCTTTTATTAAACAAAACTTTTTTTCAAACCTGCCTTTAAAAGTCAAAAAACTAATAGAATAAGACGCAAAATAAAAAGTTATTTATTTTGTTTTCAAATAGTTAACTACAATACATATTTTGTTTTTATAGCAATATTATTTACTTACTTTTGCCATAAAACCCAAAATAAAGAAAACATTTTCCTACAATGAACACGCTCTCAACTGAAGAAAATTTAAGAGAAAAAATTAAAGAACTTAGTTGTCTTTACGAGATTTCAAAAATTATTTCAAAAGCTAATTCAATCAACATACAGACTTTACATGATATTATCATGAACGTAAAAAATGCTTGGAGATATAGCGAAGATACTATCGTCGAAATCCATATTGCAGACTATCATTTATCTACATCAGAACAAATAGGAGAAAGCATTTTTCAATCTAGTTTTATACAAGTAAACAACATTGATTGTGGCCATATTAAAGTACACTATCCTTTGCAAAAATATTCACAAAATGATTTTGACGATGATGAACAAAAATTATTAAACATCATTGCAATAGAGGTTGGCAATTATATCGAAAAATATCAAACCCTAGAACAGAAAGCACAGCTACGCAAAACTATTGAGCGAATGGAACGCCTTACTCTACCTGGAGAAATGACTGCGGGAATTGCTCATGAATTAAATACGCCTTTAGGAAATATTTTGGGTTTTGCAGAGCTTATAAAAGAGCAAAATACTGATCCTGAAATTGATTCAGATATTTCGATTGTTATAAATTCGGTTATCTATTCTAGAGAAATTGTCAAAAAACTAATGTTCTTTTCTTACGAAATGCCTCAGAAATTAGAATTACAAAAAATAAAACCAATTATCGTTTTTGCATTATCATTTCTAAAATCAAATTTTCAAAAAAAAGAAATTAAAACTGAATTAACCTTTAAAGATGAAAATATCGTTGCAAAAGTAGATTCGGTTCAAATCACGCAAGTTCTTTTTAATCTGCTCATAAATGCCATTTTTGCATCCCAAGAAAAAAGTATCATTAAAATTATTGTAGATCACGATGACAACAATTTATATCTAAAAATTGAAGATCAGGGAACTGGCATTCCAGATACTATTAAAGAAAAAATATTTGAACCTTTTTTTACAACCAAACCAGTTAATTATGGCTGCGGATTAGGTTTAAGTGTTGTTAACGGAATAATTAAAAATCATAATGGTGAGATTATTTTACAAGACAATTTTCCAAAAGGATCGATTTTTATAATCAGAATCCCATTAACTTAAAGTAAAATGAATTCAAAAAAAGAAAATATATTAGTTGTAGACGATAATAATGAAATGTTAGATCTTATTCAGAGACAATTAAAAACTTTTAATTATCGTACGTTTAAAGCTTCTTCTGTAAATGAAGCAATAGAAGTTCTAAAAACGGCCCATATAGACCTATTGATAACTGACCTTGATATGCCTGAAATTAATGGTTTGGAATTATTAAAATATACCGATGAACATTATCCAGCGATACCAAAACTAGTAATATCTGGCATCCCTTCTGTTCCCAATGTCGTTTCTGCAATCAAATCTGGCGCATTAGATTATTTAACAAAACCATTTACAAGTGACGAGCTTTATAAATCAATTAGAAGTTCTCTGGTAAAGAATTATGTCATTTCTAATGATTTCCAGAATTCTAAAAATGATATCCTATATAATAATATAGTCGGAAAATCTGTACATACAAAAAATATTATTAAAATAATTGAACGCATAAAAGACACTAAAGCTACTGTACTTATAGAGGGCGAAAGCGGAACCGGTAAAGAACTTATAGCTAGAGCCATTCACTTTACAAGCAATATAGCATCCCAACCTTTTATCGTTGTAAATTGTGGTGGGATTCCTGAAACCTTAGCTGAATCAGAGCTTTTTGGCCACACAAAAGGCTCCTTTACAGGAGCCACAGAAACTAAAACAGGCTTATTTCAAGCAGCCTCAGGCGGTACAATTTTTTTAGATGAAATTGGCAATGCTCCTCTATTACTACAAACTAAGCTATTAAGAGTTATTCAGGAAAAAGAAATTTTGAGGATTGGTGCTACAAAGCCAGAAAAAATTGATGTGAGAATTATATCAGCAACCAATAGCAATTTAGAAAACATGGTCGCAAAAGATCTCTTTAGAGAAGACTTATATTATCGTCTAAACGTTGCCAATATAAAAACGACACCTTTAAGAGAACGAAAAGAAGATCTTCCGGTATTAATAAACACTTTTATTGATAAGTATGCTAACGAGTATGGTAAGCCAGAAATAAAAATAAGTGAAAAAGTAATTGAAGTTTTGTTACGATACAACTGGCCAGGTAATATTAGGGAGCTTGAAAACATTATTCAGAGAATGATAATTATGAGTGATGACCTTATCAACTTAAATCAGGTTCCTGAAAAGCTTAAATATGATATACCAGCTTCATCTAAAATTCTAAAATCATTAAAAGAATATGAAAAAGAACAAATCTTAAAAGTTTTAGCATCTGTCAATCATAATAAAACAAAAGCTGCCCAAATTTTGCAAATTGACCGCAAAACTCTAAATCAGAAAATTCTCTAAAAAAAGGGTACTTTTTCCCCATTAGGCCATAAATTACTTACTCAATTTTAGTCTAAAAAAAGAATCTCAATTTAATTAATTGATTTACAACAATATAAAAATAAAGGCATATAATTTGCCTTTAAAAGTCAAAAAAGTATTAAAATAAATCAAAATTAAACAAATGAAAGCACTTCTTAAAGAATGGTCATTTCTGTCTTTTAAAAAATTTAAAAGTCATCTATTTTCAATTGAGTTTCTTTTCGTCTTCAAGGAGCGTCCAATTTATGTGTCTTTATACCCCACATTATAGCCATTGAAAGTTTGCATCCTTTTTCCAAATCCCATCTCAAAGCACAATAACCTACACAAAACTAAAAATCAACAACTTACAAACAAAAATATTATCAGTTTAGTAAAAATAACTTAACTTTATAATACAAAATCCACATTTCCATGAAAATAATTAAACATTATTACGATGCAGATCTTTCTTGGGTAGAGCATTATGCTGCACAAATTGGAGGAAAAATTGAAGGAAATTTTATCCTACTGCCAGAAGACTCTCAATCAGGAATCAGGTATTTTTTAGACTGTGGCGATGGCATCGTAGCCTATTATATAAATGTAGAATACCAAAGAAATTTCCAATTAATACAGCAGAATTTAAATCAGGATTTTGTTGGTTTTTATTATAATCTAACAGAAGGAGAAGCCTCTGTCAAAACTGATTTTCATGTTTACAATGTTGGCAGATGGAATTATAATCTAGCTGTCATTGACGGATCATTGGAATCGGAGTACAATGTAAGAAAAGGAAGTAAAACTTTTGCCTTATGTATCTTTATTAAAAAGAAAATGATAAAAACCTTCACTCAAAAAAATAATATTGTCATTCAAAATATTGATTCAATACTTGACCCAAAAGAAAATACGATGATCCGTTTTGACAGAATGAGCAACGAAAGTTTTCATATAATAAACGATTTGAGAAAACTACAAGTTGGCGGATCAATTTTCAATCTACACTTAAAAGGCACTGTTCACTTACTAATTTCAAATTACTTAAAAAAAATAGCTACCAGAAAAATTATTATCCAAACAGTTAACAAAACAGATTTAGAACATATTATCGCAATCCAAATGTATTTAATTGAACATATTAAAGATCATTTTCCTAGTATAACACAAATGGCTAAAATGTCTAATATGTCTGAATCGAAATTCAAAGCTCTATTCAAGAAAATAACTGGAAATACGGCAAATGTCTTTTTCATGGAAAATAAGTTATTGCTGGCCAAAGAACTTATTGAAAATAAACAACTGACGATTTCACAAATTTCAGATCAGCTAAACTTTACCAATAATTCTTATTTCGCTTCAAAATTTAAGGAACATTTTGGGTTATCACCTAAAGCATTTTATAAACAATTGTAAAGCAGTATCAATAAACCATTAGAAACAAGTCTATGAGAAAAGTTACGCATTATTACAGTTTAACGCCAGAATGGCAATATGATTTAGTAAAACAATTAAATACAAAAGTAATAGATGATAAACTTATTATTGTACCTGACGATATTGGAAAAGGCTTTTTTTATTTCACTCAAGTAATGGAAGGCATCTCTGTTGTTTATGCTGATTTAACCACAACTGCTCCTTTTAAATTAACAAGACAAAAATCAGAAAATGAATTATATATTTTTCATTTTGATTTGAGCGAACATATCAATCTAATTAAAATTAATGAGATTGATTATGAAATTGGTGCTTTTAATCGATTGGATTTAGCGATACTTGATAATCAAATAGAGAGTACATTTAAACCAACCATAAATGAAAGGGCTATTGCTCTAAGATTGCTTATTGATAAAAAATTACTCCACGATTTTATTCAAAAATTCAAAAAGAGGGAGACCACCTTTAACCATAATGAAACAAGTAATAAAAAAGTCTTTTATCATTATGGAAATATTGATAGTAACAGCATATTACTAATTAGGTCACTCCAAAACAAATCCGTCAGCGATCTTTCTTATGATTCGTTCATAAAAGGAATTTCATTAAAAGTCCTAGGCAATTTTTTTAATAAATTTTACATGTCTGAAGATAAAGATGCTCAAATCACAGAGGTTGAAAGCGAAGCTCTAGAAAAAACTAAAAATTATCTAACCAATAACTTATATGGTCCGTTTCCTTCATTAACTTTTTTATCTGGAATGGCTGGTATGTCAGAATCTAAATATAAAAGCCTTTTCAAAAAACATTTTGACAATACTCCAAAAAATTTGTTTATAAAAGAAAAAATAAAACTTGCTCAAAAACTTTTGAGAAGCGGAGAATACACTACATTGACAACCGTTATGTATGAACTTAATTATACCAAGCTTAGCTATTTCTGTACTAAATATTTTGAAGTTCTAAAAAGAAAACCTACTGATGATTTTGTCAAAAAATATCAAATAAAAAAAGTGACTTAAAGTCACTTTTTTTATTTATTAACCATTCATAAAGCAAAAAATCAAATATCTAAAACCTTCTTTACAAAAAAAGCTGCTGATAATTATTCAGCAGCTTCTTAATGAAAAAATAACTTCTATTTACCAAAACTGATTATAAACTCTGATCGTCTATTTAATTCATGTTCTTGTTCTGAACATTTAACTCCATTTGAACAATTGTTCAATAAACTAGTTTCACCAAAGCCTTCACCACTTAATCTTTCTTTAGCGATACCAGCATTAATAATATAGTCTACTGTTGATTTTGCTCTATTTCCGGAAAGTTTCATATTGTATTCATCTCTACCTCTACTATCTGTATAAGAATTAACTTTTATCGTAATATTAGTATGATCTTTCATTACTGCCACCACTTTATCTAATTCTTTTTTAGATGATTGTCTAATATTATAACCATTTAAATCAAAATAAATTGGATTCAGTTTCAATTTTTTAGCTAAATCATCGCCTTCGTTAATTTTGACTTTCTGTCCTTCAACAATAACCTCCAGTTCTTTAGTTACGTCAATATTAAGTTCTTTTTTCTCAAGTGCTTTTAAAGGTGGAACTTCAATAGTTTTGTTAGCATAACCAGGTTTACTATACACAACTTTTACACTTTGAAATGGCTCTACTAGAATCTTGTAATTTCCATCATTGTCAGTTTTAGTTTTTCCAATACTTTCATTGTTTAAGTTAAATACTTCAATGTCAGCATTAGGAACTGGAATACCATTTTCTGAAACAACTCCCGAAATTGTAGGTCGTATTTCAAAATTAAAATCTATTGGTCTGTTCTCTGTGAAGCTATATATATCATCATTATCACTTCTATTTGAAGAAAAATAACCTTTTTTTGCGTCATTAATAGAATATGCAAAATCATCTGCACTTGTGTTTACACCATCGCCTGCATTTACTACATGATATTTTCCATCACTGTCTTTTATTGCGGCAAAAACATCAAGTCCTCCAAGTCCAGGATGTCCATCGGAAGAAAAGTATAGGATCCCTTTATTGTCTACATAAGGATATGTTTCTCTACCTGGAGTATTAATTTCATCTCCCAATTTTGTCACATCGTTTCCGATGATATTTCCTTTCTTTAGACTAACAACATACAAATCTGAATTTCCAAAACTGTTATTACGATCTGAAACGAAAAATAACTGAGACTCATCAGAGCTTAATGCCGGATGCGCAGATGAAAAGCCATCGCTATTTATCGGAAAAGCTAATTCTTTTACGTTTTTCCATTCTCCTTTTACATTTTCTGCAACATAAATTTTCAAGAAAGTTGTTTTATTTTTATCAATTCCTAATTTTCCATCAGAAAAGTTGTTTCTAGTAAAATACATGTACTTACCATCCTTCGTAATAGCCGGACTACTTTGATGGTATTTGGTATTTACCTCCCCTTTTAATAGTGTTGAATTTTCCAAGTCTCCATTCGCAGTAATATCAGCCGAATACAGTTTCATGAATGACTTTTCATTCCAGCTATGTTTACGTTTAAAGATGACTCCCGTATCCTTTGCTGACGCATAAACAATTTTTTCATTTTGATTAAATGCTGTCCCAAAATCAGAAACTGGAGTATTAATACTAACTGGTTTAAAATCATAGCGCCCTGATTGTTTTTGAATATTAGCCATTAACTTTTCTTCTTGCCAGTTTTCGCTAAGATCTTTTTTATTAGTCATAGTGTAGTATTTTTTCATTACTACACTTGCTTCATTATATCTCTTAGTATTATTTAATGCTTGAGCATATCTAAAATAAAATTCTGGTTCTGCATTCTGTCCTGAATTAAAAACTTTAGAGTATGACTCTGCTGCATCAGAATATTGTCCATTAAAATAATAGCTGTTACCTAATTTTGTATATACTTCAAGAGAAGTATTTCCTTTATCTACCAGTTTTTTATATAATTTAGCTGCTTCAACAAAAGCAAATTTATCATAGAATTCTTTTGCTCTCTCAATTTTTTTATCCTGTGCTTTAAGACCTCCTATTTGCACTAAACAAATACAAAGTAAAACCAGTGCAGTTTTTATCTTTTTAGAAATCATTTTTTATCCTAGTTTATAGTTGTTAAAAGAATCTTGGCGTAACCAGTCTGTATTTACTCGTAGAAAAAAGATCAAATCGAAGAAAAATTTCATGAGACCCTGAATTATAGTTTCCAATTTTTTGAGTATCATAATCATAGGCATACCCAATATTTAGACCTGGTGAAACCTGAAAACCAGCCATAGCACTTACCGCAGCGTCCAATCTATATGCCGCCCCTAGTGTGAACATCTCACTAAATAAAAAGTTTGCAGATATATCAACCGCCAAAGGTGCCCCACTAACCATTTTTGCCATTACTGCTGGCTTAAACTTCAAGTTGTCATTCAGATCAAAAACATAACCTCCCATCGCATAAAAATGCATTTTTTGAGAAGCGACAGATACTTTAACATCATCATAAAATTTTGTTTCCAAAATCATTGGTACAGATAACCCTGCATACCATTTTGAAGAGTGGAAATATGCCCCTGCTCCAAAATTTGGAGAATTTTTTGTTAAAACACCTGTAAGATAAGGATCATTAACATCTTGAATTGTAGCTTTAGTATAATCTATTTGTGCAAAATTTCCTGAAGCACTAACCCCTAAAGATAAGTGCACATCAGCCGAAAGCCGAACTGGGTAAGCATAGCTTGCTGTTACAGTGGTTTCTTTTGTAAATCCTATTTGATCATTAATCACAGACAATCCTAAACCTTGCCCGTTTTCAGTAATTGGTGATTCTATAGAAAAATTTGCAGTGGTAGGAGCTCCGTCAAGTCCTACCCATTGAGTTCTATATAATCCAAAGATACTCGGTAAACCACGTGTTCCTGTATATCCTGGGTTTATTGTCATAGTATTATACATGTATTGTGTATACTGTGATTGTTGTTGCGCCGAGACTTCGAAAACCCCCATTAACAACAATATTAATATGTATGAAATCTTTTTCATTTGTTCTAGTTCCTTATTAATTATTGATTATTGATATACAAATAACCTGTTCGTTCTATCGTACGTTTATCTGTATTGTATTTCAACACATAGAAATATGTTCCAGTTGGAAGTTTATCTCCTCGCTTAATTGTAGCACGACCATCTGAATATCCTTTAAACATATTATCACTTTCGTTATATGATTTAGTTTCATAAACTTTTACTCCCCATCTATTAAAAATCTCTAATTGATTATCTGGGAAATTTTTAATCCCTTCAATTAGGAAACTGTCATTTAAACCATCATCATTTGGTGAGATCGCATTGTATATTTTTACATCTTCTGGAATTGGCGGTACTTTTTTAACCAAAGCTGTTGTAAATATTCCATAACCACTAACTTGTGCGGTCAACAATTTTTCATATGGTTTCCCTGCCAGCGGATCGCTTACATCTCCCCCTTCACTGATCCATTTGTCTGAATCCGCATCCCATCGTGCTATTACCACATCATAATCATCACTTGAATTAAAAAATTCTGATGGAGTAGTTCTACTGTCCATTGACAAACTCAGAATGATTTTATCAGCTCCTTTGTTTTGAGTTACTTCCCAGTATTCATTACCATTGATTTTTTGTAGTTTTTCATCCCTCTTATCATGAGTATGAAGACTGCTCGAATTTTTATTTAAATACTGTGTAGTATAAATCATCCCATCACCTGTACCTACACTATGATAAGATGGTCTGAAATAATTTCCTGCTCCAACAGGAAATTCAAATGATCCACTTCCGATTTTTTGCACTTGCCCATCAACAAAACTCAAATCACTTGTTAATGTATGTGTTGCTTTATCTTTAAAAATCACCAAACCACCGTAATCACTTGCCAGAATTACGCCTTTATCAAATATAGAATTACCGCCTATAAGAATTTTTCCACCTAAATGAAATGGAATTAAGGAAGATGTATTTTTAAAAGATACATTCTTGAAATTAGAAATTTGAGTTCCTTCTATAAATTGATCCTCAAAACCAGTAAAAAAAGTAAAACCATCCTTACTATCTGTATAAGTGACTATACCATCATTTTTCCAATTTTGAAAAATATACAATTGACCATCATTTATAAAATTCCCCTTTGGAGTATTTTCATAATCCATATAAATCGCCATTACTGCGTCTTTATCTAATTTTAAATCTGTTTCATTAACCAATTGAGCTTTTATTTCATGACAACTAATTAAACTCACTATTAGAGCTATAAAACCGCTTTGACGCTTACTATTTAATAAAATAGAAAATGATCTTTTTTCTATTTTATGTAAGTAATTATTTTCCATAAATAACTATTTTAATTATATACAAACTGCACATTAATTGAGAAGCAAAACTAAAGCAATAATAAAAGCTCGATATCCCTTAAAAGTTTTTGATGTATCAGAATAAGATTAATTTTACCATTTATCCCTTTTTATAAGGGAAGATAAAAGTGATCTGTATATTAAATATTTAAAATGTTTTAATTTATTTTTAAATACTAGTAGCAGGCTATAACATTCTTTTCAGTAAAACAGTTAGCTAGTTTTTCAAAAAAAAAGTTGTCTTTTCTAAGACAACCTTTTTTTTGAAAATTTATATGTTTATTTTTTTTATCATTCGTTAGAAAAATAATTCGCTAATTGATTAAAACTAGCATTCTTTAACAATACTTTTTTATCTTTATCTAATAAATACATTGCTGGAATACCATCAATCCAATACTTTTCTGTCAATTTATCCTCTCTATTTTCATCCCATAAATTCAACCAGTTTTCTGGCGAACTATTTTCATTGTTATACTTTTCCCATTTTGCTTTGTCTTGTTCTATATAAACAGACCATATTTTAAGATTTTTCTGTTTTCCTGCCCAATCTTTTACTATTGGAGTCGCTTTTGCACAAGAATGACACTCAGGATCATAAAAATACAATAAAATATAGGTTGCTTTTGATTCTTTCAGCACATGCGATTTGCCACTAGAATCTTTTAGTGTAATGTTATTGGCAATTGTTCCTATTTTATTTTTTTGAATTATTTTAATCTGCTCACGGATCGAAAGCTTTTTCCAATCTGGAATAAAAGTTTGCTCCAAACTTTTATTAAGAATGGCAATAGTAACATCATTATTATAATAATCAGATCCTGGTTTATTGTAAATCTGAAACATTGCATCAGAAATGATCTGAAATAATTGCGGATTTACTTTACTTTTTTCTAATAATTCAACAACAATTCCAACAGTATTTGAATCATCCGGATTAAACTGTCGCGTGTAATTTTCCGTTTTGTCAGCTAAAAATGGGGTATTTAACAAAAGCGTATCTTTAAAATCAACTCCTGACCAATAGTTTTTCCTAATAAAATCAGTTGCCGTTTTATATTGTATGGATGACGTATGCTCTAAGTAGCTTTTAAATTTATCGTCAGGATTTGGTGGTATATTATTGCAATTTATTATGGACGCCAGTAATGTCTCTGGATAACCTTTTGCAGTCTGTACTCCAAAATTGTAAAATTGCTGCTGGGCATCAGTCACTTTTTTTAGGAGTAATTCTTTTTCCTTTTCAGTTGACACAGAGCGTAACTGTACTCTGTAATTATCCTGCTGCATAAAATACTGTCTTGCAGCTTCAATGTAAGCTCTATAAACATCCCCTTCTACATTTTTATCAACCTTTATTTTATCACTACTCTCTTCGCACTCTATATTAATTTGTTCTTTTTGCTCTTGGGATAAAAGTATCTGAATTGGTTCTTTTTCAATAATTGATGGAGTGCTTATAAAATACATTCCAGGTTTTAATGCTTCTTTGGTAGCTATGCTTATTTTTCCCGCTACAACGGCATAAGCTGTATCTATCTCAATTCTTTTACTATCTCTAAAACCGTACAAATAAGAAGCATCTCCTTTTTTGATATAAGCGTTTTTAACAACAATAGCTGATTGACTATACGATTTTGTAGCTATCGAAGTTATGCACATAATTAAAACAATTACTCTTATAAAATGTTGCTTTCTCATTAATCTTATTTTTTACCAAATTACAAAAAAGAGATCTCTTATGGGAGATCTCTTTCTTTGTAATTATATTTTGATTTTTTATTTCATGAAATATTGCAATAATCTTCCTCCAGTTGTAGGGTTACTAACCATTACACCTGATGAGCCAGTAGTATTACCTGAACAAGCTGCATTGCCAGTTTTACAATTGTAGAAGTGACCATTTACTTCCTGACCACCTTCACCAAACCAACCAAAATAATTAGGGTTTCCTGCACCGCTAACAGTAGATCCACCATCCCAATTAATATGGAATGCATAACCACCACTATGATAAGGTTGCATATAAACACCACTAGTCTTAGTGCCATAATAAGCTACATTATTTGCACCTGTTCCAAAAGCAGTACCTAAAATTTTACCTGTTCCTATCCAGTTACGTTCAGTACAACTATCATATCTGATATCTAAATTATTATAAACTGTAGGAAATATAGCATAATTCGCCAAAGCATTAGCATCATTTACATCTTTTGCAGCCGCTACTCCTGATGCAATACGAACCTTAAAGTATAATTGATTTTCCGGACTAAGACCACGCATTACTGCTCTTGGTAAACGGAAATTTTCGTAATTAATAGTCTCAGATGTGTAATTATCAGCATTTTTAGGCTGATCTACATTAAATCTAAAATAATCTCCGTTTATATTTCCTTGATTCACAGTCTGGTAAGTCGTAAGTGCTGTTTGTTCTGTAAATGACCAAACTAATGTTAAACCACCATTAGTCATATCGCAAAAAGTTTTGATTGCCTGACCTGCATAACCTGTTGCTGGCTTGATCCAATATTCACCATCCTTAGCAGTAGGAATATCACTTAAAATATCTGCACAACTAGTAGCAGGATTATCTTTTGCACCTTTACTCGCTATAACATTTATCGTTATCGTACATACTGTTTCATCTTTACTATTTTTTATATCAAGACTAATCAATCCGCTTGCTTCTGGAGTTCCGCTAGCTTTAAATATTATTGGATTCGTTCCCGCCGAAGCATTCCCGCTCGCAGTAAGTGTCATACCAGATCCACTAGCAGACAGATTGTATGGTCCTGCTTGAGAAGCAACCATATTTACTGTTGCTGTTGCACCAACCAATGCAGCATTAGATTTCCATGTTCCACTTTGCGAAGGCGCACTACAGCTGCCTAACGTAAATACAGCTTCATTAGGAGAAACAACCACCTTAACATTTGAACAAATTGTTGCATTTGAAAGCTTGTCTGTTATCGTATACATTTGATCACCCACCGCTGTAGGTGTACCATCAGCATACAAAATCATTTCATTATCTTCACTTGAACCCGTTTCAGTAAATATTCCAGATCCGGCAAATTTCAATCCATTAATCAAATTGGTTTCAACTTTCCAAGGTCCTACTTTAGTAACATTAGTTGTTATAGTAATTTTATTCTGACCTGTACTAGATTGGCCTGCAATTAATAAACCATCAACTTCAACTCCTGCATTACAGTCAACAGTTACTTCTGCTTTTGTACTTGTTACCGGAACTTTTACAGCACAGCCTAAAGAAACATCTTCTTTATCAAGAATATCAAATGTAATAACCCCATCAGGTGCTTTCCAAGTTGGAATACTACCAATAACAGGACGAAGATTTACCTGATTAAAACCTGGATATGCTAAAGTACCAGAAGCAAAAAATGAAAGACCGTTTTGTGCAACTGTTTTAAAGGTATAGTTACCTGCTTTTGTGACATTAAGATTTAAAATGATCATATCGGAACCTGTAACTTCTTTGCCTTCCTCAAATTTGCCAACAACCTGCGTATTATTACAATCAATTGTAAATACAGCATTATTTTCTGTCACAGTTACAGGAAATGAAGAACATACCGTAACACCAGACTGATCAACAATATTATAATTAAAAGTCCCTGTTGTTGTTGGTGTTCCAAAAGCTGGAATTTTTATAATTTGAGGAGCTGGACTTGCTGTGCTAATAACAGACGATAGAAAGAAACGCACTCCATTTTGAGTTTCAGCTACAAAAGTATATGCACCTGCCTTCTTTACTACTACTGAAAGCTCCAAATACTCATTATTAGTTACTGGAACATCTTTATAGTAAATTCCTTTTATACCACTTGAAGCACAATCGACATCGAATTTAGCTATCTGCACGGGATTGCATTCTGTCCATGCATCACCTTTCCAGGATTGAAGACATTTTTCATCTGTATTGTAAACACTTAAGCCATTATTCTCTGCTTTTAATGATGCCTGTAAAGCATTTATCTGCACCTGCGTTAAACGTGGAGGCATAAAACCTTTTGTACCATTTTTTGAAAGAATTTCAACAGTTGCATTAGCATCTCCCTTTTGAGCACCTCCAATAACAACTGGATCATTGCCTTGTGCAAATGTCTGCATCAAAGTAAAAACCATTATTAAAGTAAAAACTATTTTTTTCATTATTATTTTTTTATTGTTTTTATATAAATTAAGGATATTAAGTTTCGGTCATTGTAAACATGACCGAAACTTAATAACTTTAGAAATGAATTACATTGTATAGGTAATTACATACCAATTTTCACCATCAGATTGTAAAGTGATTTTTGCACTTCCTTTACTTACCCCACCAAATAAACTTGCTGCGATGTATGGATATTGATCGGTATCTGAATAAATTACATTGACATCAAACTTAACCTGTACTGCAGTATCCGTATTAGGTATAACAACATTATGTTGATTAATAACAATAATTCTACCTTTGTTATCTGCCGCATTAGGAAGTTTAATAGTAATATCTTTTGTCAATTTATTTGCAATAATTGTATAATCATCAGCTTTTACTGTATAATCATCAGAAGTTGCCACAATTCCTAAAACATTTGGTTTAACTGTAGCCTTCCATGCCACAACACCTGTTTCAGATGTCGTCAGTACATCTCCGACTACTGCTGAAGGAACAATGTTTACTGTAGCAGCCTTGAACGTTGCTCCTGTGCCTGTAACTTCCAAAACTGTATCAGGAGTGGTCGTTGTAATGTCTGCCAAGTTAATTATCTCTGTTGATCCCTCGCCTACATAAGTCAATGTGTTTGCAGTTGCATTATGAGCTAAAGTTGTCTTGGTCTCTCCCGCCGCGATTGCTTCACCTAAATCAATTACATTCGCTACAGAATTTTCATTTGTATATGTTAGCTTATTGCTTGCTTCATCAAAAACCAATGATGTCAGTGTTTCTTTGTTTGCAGGAACCCATTTCGTATTATCTTGCGGATCTCTTACGTAAACTGTCCCAGTGCTATAATCTATATACATCTGAACAGTAGGATCTAAAGCAGGTGTGCCCGGTGCTCCAGGAGCTCCGTTTCCTCCATTGATACCGTTTTTACCATCGATACCATTAATGCCATTGATTTTTACCCAGTTCGCTGAACCGTTATTCCATTCTATCGTACGGGCTTCAGGAGTATCTGCTGTACCGACGTAAGCATAAATATCTGTACCGTATTTGATGATCGCATCAAGAGTCGTTATTTTTCCGTCTACACCTTTCTCTCCCGTTGCTCCGGAAATACCGTCCTTACCGTTCAATCCGTTGATTTTTACCCAGTTTGTCGAACCGTTATTCCATTCTGTCGTACGGGCTTCAGGAGTATCCGCTGTACCGACATAAGCGTAAATATCTGTACCGTATTTGATGATCGCATCAAGAGTCGTGATTTTTCCGTCTACACCTTTCTCTCCCGTTGCTCCGGTAATACCGTTCTTACCGTTCAATCCGTTGATTTTTACCCAGTTTGTCGAACCGTTATTCCATTCTGCAGTACGCCCTTCAGGAGTATCCGCTGTACCGACATAAGCGTAAATATCTGTACCGTATTTGATGATCGCATCAAGAGTCGTGATTTTTCCGTCTACACCTTTCTCTCCCGTTGCTCCGGTAATACCGTTCTTACCGTTCAATCCGTTGATTTTTACCCAGTTTGTCGAACCGTTATTCCATTCTGCAGTACGCCCTTCAGGAGTATCCGCTGTACCGACATAAGCGTAAATATCTGTACCGTATTTGACGATGGCATCAAGAGTCGTGATTTTTCCGTCTACACCTTTCTCTCCCGTTGCTCCAGTAATACCGTCCTTACCGTTCAATCCGTTGATTTTTACCCAGTCGGTTGACTTGTCCTTATAGGCTTTAGCACGTCCTGCAACTGTATTGTCATCTCCTACGTAAGCGTAAATATTTCCATTTGGATCTTTTACGATGGCATCCAGAGTCGTAATGGCTCCATCTGTTCCCGGTTCTCCCGGTACCCCCTTAATTCCTTCAATGCCATCTTTACCGTTTATTGGAACCCATTGTCCAGGATTTTCAGGATCTTTAACGTATACTGTTCCGGTTGTATAATCAATATACATTTCTACAGTAGGATCTAAAGCAGGTGTGCCCGGTGCTCCAGGAGCTCCGTTTCCACCATTGATACCGTTTTTACCATCGATACCATTAATGCCATTGATTTTTACCCAGTTCGCTGAACCGTTATTCCATTCTATCGTACGGGCTTCAGGAGTATCTGCTGTACCGACGTAAGCGTAAATATCTGCACCGTATTTGATGATCGCATCAAGAGTCGTGATTTTTCCGTCTACACCTTTCTCTCCCGTTGCTCCGGAAATACCGTCCTTACCGTTCAATCCGTTGATTTTTACCCAGTCGGTTGACTTGTCCTTATAGGCTTTAGCACGTCCTGCAACTGTATTGTCATCTCCTACGTAAGCGTAAATATTTCCATTTGGATCTTTTACGATGGCATCCAGAGTCGTAATGGCTCCATCTGTTCCTGGCGCTCCGTCAACTCCAGGGATTCCATCGATTCCATTTTTTCCTGTCAATGGAATCCATTTATCTGGATTTTTAGGATCGCGAACATAAACGGTTCCCGTCTCATTATCAATGTACATTGCTACACTGTCACCAGGATAACCTGCTTCGCCTTTTGCTCCTGGTACTCCTTTTCCACCAATAACACCGTCTTTTCCATCTCTTCCATCTAAGCCATTAATCTTAACCCAATTTGGAGATTTAGCAGCCCACTCCGCATCGCGTCCTGCAACCGTTTTATTGTCTCCAACATAAGCGTAGATATTACCGTTTGGATCTTTTACGATTGCGTCAAGAGTCGTAATTGAACCGGCCGTTCCTGGCACTCCTGTAGCTCCAGCAATACCATCAAGACCACTTACTGTAATCCATTTATTTGGATCCTTTGGATCTCTTACATAAACAGTTCCAGTATTGTAATCAATATACATTTGAACAGTACTATCTACAGCAGGTGTACCTGGAGCTCCCGGAACCCCGTTTCCTCCTACAATACCGTTTCTGCCGTCTAATCCATTTTTACCGTTTATTGATGCCCATGTACCGTCTGCATTCTGCACATAAACAGTTCCTGTTGCTTTATCTGTATACAAAGACACATTTTCACCTGGATACCCAGCTTCCCCTTTATTACCAGGAATACCTGTACCAGTAGCAATACCGTTGGATTCTCCTGAAATAATAAATTTATTCCACCTATTATTATACCAATAGTAATAACCCGGAACAACATCAGCAATAGTTTTTGTGTTAAAAACTAATAAGCTATTCACATTGCCATTCTTAATGGTAGTCCTATCAACAGTGCTCGTTAACTCAACATTAGGAATCAGCATCCCTTTGTCGCTTGCAAAAACCTCTAGTTGAGCAGAAGGCGTAACCTCTTTCTTTCCTATCACAACTTGAGAGTAGGCAGAATAACTACCTATGACAAAAAGTAAAGGAAGTAATTTATTCTTCATATGATTTAATCATTAATGGTTTATTAATTTTTTTTAAACTCTTATCAACTTTGCCATATAAAATCTAATTTAAATTCAATTAATATCTTAAAACAGCATGCTGACTCAAACAATTCATTTCAAGCAACAAAGGTCAGAGTAATACATATTTATATTTACCCTGAAAAGTTTTAAAACTTACAGTTTAAGACATTCTTAAATCTTGTAATAAATTTAATTTCCAAGCATTCGCTCTTGAAAAAATAACATCTAAAATGTTTAATAAAAAAAGAAGAGAATCCCTTTGGATTCCCTTCTTTAAAAATCATTATTATAATCAATATAAAAAGCTTACATTGTGTATGTGATTACATACCAGTTTACACCATCAGATTGTAAAGTGACTTTTAAACTTCCTGATGTTACCCCTGCAAACATACTAGCAGTTAAATAAGAATAACTCGCTTTTCCTGAATATTTTAAATTGTAGTTAAAATTAACAACCAAAGGCGTAATCCCATCTTCTTTAACTGAATCAAATTGATTTATTACTAGCATTCGCCCTTTATTAACTGTAGGATCTGGCAGATTAATAGTAATATTCTTCGTCAGTCCATCAGCAATAATAGTATAATCATCATCCGTCAAAGTATAGTCATCAGCAATTACTTTAATAGCCATAACATTTGTTTTTACCGGAGCCTTCCATGCCACAACACCTGTTTCAGATGTAGTCAATACATCTCCGACTACTGCTGAAGGAACAATGTTTACTGTAGCAGCCTTGAACGTTGCTCCTGTGCCTGTAACTTCCAAAACTGTATCAGGAGTGGTCGTTGTAATATCTGCCAAGTTAATTATATCTGTTTCCCCCTCGCCTACATAAGTCAACTTGTTTGTCGTAGCATTATGAGACAAAGTTGTCTTGGTCTCTCCCGCCGCGATTGCTTCACCTAAATCAATTACATTCGCCACAGAATTTTCATTTGTATACGTTAGCTTATTGCTTGCTTCATCAAAAACCAGTGATGTCAATGTTTCTTTGTTTGCAGGAACCCATTTCGTATTATCTTGCGGATCTCTTACATAAACTGTCCCAGTGCTATAGTCTATATACATCTGAACCGTATCGTCAATAGCTGGTGCGCCTGCAGTTCCCGGAGCTCCGTTACCTCCCGAAATACCATTTTTGCCATCAATTCCGTTTTTACCGTTTAATGGAACCCAGTTTGGAGATTTAGCAGCCCATTCCGCATCACGTCCTGCAACTGTCTTATCTGTTCCAACATAAGCATAAATAATTCCATTTGGATCTTTTACAATTGCGTCAAGAGTCGTGATTGAACCAGCCGTACCTGGCGCTCCTGTAGCCCCTGCAATACCATCAGCCCCATTCATACCGTTGATCTTAACCCAGTTTGGAGATTTAGCGGCCCATTCCGCATCACGTCCTGCGACTGTCTTATCTGTTCCAACATAAGCATAGATATCGCCGTTTGGATCTTTTACGATTGCGTCAAGAGTCGTGATTGAACCAGCCGTACCTGGCGCTCCTGTAGCCCCTGCAATACCGTCAGCCCCATTCATACCGTTGATCTTAACCCAGTTTGGAGATTTAGCGGCCCATTCCGCATCACGACCTGCAACTGTTTTATCTGTTCCAACATAAGCGTAGATGTCTCCACTTGGTGATTTTACAATCGCATCCAAAGTAGTGATTGAACCTGCTGCTCCTGGCTCTCCATTTGCACCTGTGATTCCGTCTTTACCGTTAAGACCATTGATCTTAACCCAGTTTGGAGATTTAGAAGCCCATTCCGCATCGCGTCCAGCAACTGTTTTATCTTCTCCAACATAAGCGTAGATATCGCCGTTTGGATCTTTTACGATTGCATCAAGAGTCGTGATTGAACCAGCCGTTCCTGGCGCTCCGTCAACTCCTGGAATTCCATCGATTCCATTTTTTCCTGTCAATGGAATCCATTTGTCCGGATCTTTAGGATCGCGAACATAAACGGTTCCCGTCTCATTATCAATATACATTGCAACATTATCTCCTGGATAGCCTGCTTCGCCTTTCGCTCCTGGAGCTCCTTTTCCGCCAATAACGCCGTCTTTTCCGTCTCTTCCGTCAAGTCCGTTGATCTTAACCCAGTTTGGAGATTTAGAAGCCCATTCCGCATCGCGTCCCGCAACCGTTTTATCTTCTCCAACATAAGCATAGATATTACCTTCAGGATCTTTTACGATGGCATCCAGAGTTGTAATGGCACCATCTGTTCCTGGCGCTCCGTCAACTCCAGGGATTCCATCGATTCCATTTTTACTTGTTAATGGAATCCATTTGTCTGGATCTTTAGGATCTCGGATATAAACTTTTCCAGTTTCACTATCTATATACATCGCTACACTGTCACCAGGATAACCAGCTTCTCCTTTATTACCTGGAACTCCCTGTCCTGATATAATACCTGCTGATTCACCAGAAACAGTAAATCTATTCCATTTATTATTATACCAGTAGTAGTATCCTGGAACAACATCTGAAATACTTTCTGTGTTAAAAACTAGCAAGCTTTCCACATTTCCTTTTACAATAGTAGTAGCATCTGTAGTTCCTGTTAGTTTTACTCTCGGAATTAACATACCCTTATCATCAGCAAATACCTCTAACTGAGCAGAAGGATTAGGATTTAATTTTCCAATACCTACTTGAGAGTAAGCAGAATAACAACCTAGTACAAAAATTAAAGGAAGTAGTTTATTTTTCATTTTATTAATTAATTTAATGTGTTGATAATCATTTTCTTTTTTATATACATCATTAAAATCAACATTTCAATTCCAATAAAAATTTTATCTTTAATTAATGATAAGAATGTTTTATTATGAACTTTACTAATTCTAAAATTGAACTCAGTACTTGAAATATGTGATTATAAAAAAACAATCACATTTTTGAAATTTTAGAACCCTTTACAAAAACACTGATTTTGAAAGCGCAAAGTTCTTTCTAAGCATCAGGAAAAATTACCAGTAAAAGTTTTTAAAATTGTAGATTAGGGTATATTTTAAATATCTTAATCCAAACTCAATTAAATTAATGCATCTCAGATAAAGAAAAATTAAGATTCTTATAAAAATTATCTGTAATTAATACACATAAAAAAAGGGAAAGCATTGTGCTTCCCCTTCTCTCATAATATTATATTTTCTTCTTCTTATTCTATATCGTATAAAATATATTTAAAGCTATTAAAATCGTTTAATTTTTAATCTGTTTTTTTAATCTTTCCAAAGAGGGAGCTTGTAAAAGCTTAATTTGTGCAACTACAATTTGAGCAATTTCGGTAGCTCCTTTTAAAGATAGGTGAGTATCGTCGGCTTTGTCTTTATCGTAATAAGGGTTCTCTCCTGCTTTAAAGTGTAAGTGCAGTTCTCTTGATTTATCAGGTCCATACGATTGTTCTAATAATTCTGTATAATATTCCAAATCAATTAGAGGCACCTTATATTCTTGTGCAACTAAACGAGTTTCCAAAGGATAATCACCATGAGTGGGAACTAAAACTCCTTTCTCATTAAAATTTCGTCTAGAAATAGAGGTAAGCAAAATAGGTATTGCTCCTTTCTCTCTGCTTTCTTTTACAAATTTTATTAAATTATATCTGTACGCAGTATGCGGATTTGTATAACGACTTGGGTCTTCTATTTTTTGATCATTATGTCCAAATTCTATTAAAACATAATCACCTTTTTTTAATTGTTTATAAATAGAATCCCAACGCTTTTCGTCAATAAAGCTTCTGGTGCTTCTGCCATTTACGGCTTTATTTATTATTAAAATATTATCGTTAAAAAATGGCTGTAATACCTGCGCCCATCCATGTTCTGGGTTACGATCGGGATCTTTTTTATTAGCCATCGTAGAGTCTCCAATACAATACACTGATGTTTTTTGTGCAAAGCAAAACGATGTGATCAGAAATGTTATTAAAATATATTTTTTCATTTTTAAGTTTTTTCTTTTTAGCCGATAGTTATTTAGATTATCAGTCTTAGCCCTTTGCCTCAAACTAAGGTTTCGAAACTGCTGTAGGAACTCCTGCCCTCTGACCTATGAATACATCTGTCATTAAAACATTTTCTGCATTTTCGTTTGATAATGCATTTTTTACCGATTTGATCTCTATATTTTTTAAAGAAATATTTTTGATTTTCTTGTCTGGAAATCCTTGAATGACAATTCCCGATTCTGAAGCTTTGTTACAAGTAATATTTGAAAAATATACATTCGATATATCAGACTGATAACCTTTCCCCTCTCCATGATAATTTGCTGTAATGTACAAACAGTCCTCAACTTGATCTAATTCAATATTTCTAACAAATATATTTTTAATATATCCCCCGCGATCTGCGTTGGTTTTCAAATAAATTCCTCTTTTTAAATAACCCACAGTTTTACAGTTTTCTACAAAAACATTCTGAACTCCAGCTGACATTTCGCTGCCAATTACGACTCCGTGCAGTCCTTTAAAATTACAATTTCTAATGATAATATTTTGGCTTGGCGTCGCTGTATTAGCTCTTCCTTCATGGTCTCTTCCCGCTTTTATGGCAACATTGTCGTCTCCATTGTCAAAAGTTACATTTTCAATTAAAACATCTTTTGCATATTCTGGATCGATTCCGTCATTATTATGATTCAGTGATTTATAGCTTATGCCACGAATAGTTATACTTTCTGATTTTAAAAGATGCAGACACCAGAATGGCGAATTTTCGATTCTGATATTTTCGACCAAAATATTCTTGCAGTTTAAAAATTGAATCATCTGCGGTCTCAAAAAGTAGCCTTCTCCAAATTTTCTTTCTCTCAATGGAGTATTGTTATGGTTCATGTCACGGCTTCGATTTTTACCTTCCTTTTCTTTTGCTTTAAAGGTTTTCCAAATCTTTCCACCTTCTCCATCAATAGTTCCTTCACCAGAAATGGCAATATTGGTGCAGTTGTTAGCATAAATAAGCGGACTGTAATTATAGAGCATTGTTCCTTCCCAACTTGTTAAAACCAATGGCAAGTAATCTTTCGGATTATCACTGAATTTTATTTTTGCGCCTTTTTCTATCTTAAGATTTACATTGCTTACAAAATGAATCGGTCCGTTAATTTTATAAGTTCCTTTTGGGACAATAATAGTTCCGCCGTTGTTCTTTTTGCATAATGCCATCGCTTTATCAAAAGCCTTTTTATTGTCTGAAACAAAATCTCCTTTTGCTCCTAATTTCGTTACATTGATTTGAAAAGAAGGAATTTCTGGAAGTTTTATGTTTTTTACAATAGAATCGACTTTTGCTGACGGAAAATCACTATTCTGAGCAAATGAAGCCCACGAAAAGAGCATTATAAATAGATATTTGAAATTCATGAAATTCATTTTTTATTTTAAAGGAGAATACCAATTTGTAATCTTATCTCTAAGAATATTCTCTATAGAATATTGCACTGCTTCTTTTTTGGTAAGCTGATGTGACCACTTCACTCTTTTTGTTGGCTGAAATCCTTCACCTTTGCAATTATATTCGGCGTAAAAGGTATTTTTTTCTGCTTCTGGTTTTGACCAATTTTCCCAACCTTCAGGTTTAATTTGAGAGCCCATTTCGCAGTTTATAAAAACGGTTTTCGCATAAATACGCCATGGTCTTCCTAAATAAACGTCTTTAGCTTCTGGATTTGCCGTGAGTTTACAGTTTTTAAAAACGAATCCAAACTGCGTTCCTTCTGGCGTTGAGGCTGCTGTGATATATGAACTTTTGATACTGTGAATAGTACAGTTTTCAAATAAAGCTGTTGCGCCACCAAATATAAAATCGGTTGTGCCCTCAATATAACAGTCTTTAAAATACTGTTTGGCTTCTTTTCCTGATAAATACAAAGTATCCTGATTTCCTAAAAGATTACAGTTTGTTATTTTGACGCGATTTGCTGTAACTGACAATGCAATAGCCTGTCCGCGTTCTCCTGAAGTATTTTTAATAGTTAGGTTTGATGCCGAAAAATCGTCTGCTTCAACCAAAAGTGTGTAGGTATAAAAAGTACTGTTTCTTCCCAGAGCAATTTTCGAAAAATTATCATCAAATGTAATAATGGTGTTTTCTTTGCTTTCTCCTTGCAAAACAACATTGGTATTCCATTCTGGAATTCGGACTTTCTCGTTATATGTTCCGTTTTTTACAAAGATTGTCACTTTCTCATACGGAAAAGCTGGAGTCGCATAAACAGCATCTTGTATTTTTGTGTAATCTCCAGAACCGTCTTGCGCTACAGTAATATAGTTTACATTTTTCTTTTCGGAAGCGCCTACTTTAGTGCCGTTTTTAACTGCCCAATCCGGAAATTTTTTCAAAACTTCCTGCGGTGCATCTGAATACCAAGAGTACCCATTTCTTCTTTCAGATCCAATTTGATCTAATGATTTTTTCTTGATTCCGTCGCGATCGCAAAAGAAAGGCTCATTGGTTTCCAAATCCATAAACCTTGCCCAAATGGGTTTAGCATTTGCTGTTGGAATCATTTTTTTGTCTACGATTTTTCCAGCGTCATTTAAGACTCTTTTTTCTTCTAAATTAGTGATTTTTGTTTTTTCAAACCACTCCACAGCACTTCTTACGGCTGTTACAATTTCTCTTGAAGGTTTATTAACTGACATTAAAAGCAATACAATTTTTGCTGATTCGTAACCGCTTAACGAAGCCAACTCAAAAGCTCTAGCATTTGCAGGAGCCAACGTAATTTCATCATGCTGTGCGCACCATGCCGTTAAAACTCCATTTTGTTTGTATTGTGTTTTTAAAATGCAGTCGATTCCTTTATCAAATGCTTTTTTGCATTTTTCTACAACTTCTTTTGATGGTTTAATGCTGTAATAATCCGATTCGTCTGCTACGGCTTTTATGACATTCATAATATTCACCATCGAATCGTCATTGTAGGTAATGTGCGTATAATAGCCTTTTTTTAACGGATAAAACTGCGGCCAACCGCCATTTGCATATTGCGCTTCTAGTAGATAATTTAAACCTTTTAAGAAAGATTCTCGATAACGCTCGTCTTTTACCTGCGCATACATTCTAGACATAAACAGCATTTCCTGACACGTTGCTCCGTTGTCTGTTGTCGTTTCTACGGCAGTTTTTTTGAGTGCAATTAAATCTTTTTTCTGCTTTTCAGTCAACTCATCTTGCATCTGAATATTTTTTGGCCAGCCTCCAATGTCTCTTTGGTAGAGCAGTACATTTTCGGCTATTCTTTTTGCATCTGCTGTTGTAAACCAAGCGGCATCACTCTTACGAATAATGTCAGGCCATCTTTTATAAGTGGTTTGAGCATGAATTCCAATGCTTAAAAATAGAATAAGCATTAAAGCTGTTTTTTTTAATTGCATCATTTAATCGTTTTTTAATGCTTTTATTGTAAGGAACTATTTTTGTCTTCTAAAAGTGAAAAATTAGCTCATTTTCAACCATACTGTAAGAAAAATCATTTGAACACATATTTAAGAAATCTTTTTCTTATAAAATGTGTTTTGATATTGCTTTTTAAATTTAATACAGCACAATCAAATTATAGAAGCCACTTTTTTGAAAAAAAATAAAAAATTTCCTTTTTTCTCCTTTTTTGCACTTTTTTATTTCGTGATTCTAAACCAATCTACCTCTACATTTCCAGAATCATTTTTTATTTCTTCGCCCAAAGCGAAAAGTCCAACTTTGGCACCAATCCATCTTCCTTCTCTAGATTTGAACTCATTTCCGATAGACTGATAATTTTTATCATCTAAACTGTAAAAGAAACTACACATTCCGTCTTTCTTAATTTGAACTCTAAGGTAAATGGTATTGTTTTCTATTAAAATTGGTTTTGTTCCTGTTTCTGAAACCGTTTTGTCAAAAGTTCCCGTTTTCTGGTTTAGGTATAATTTTCCATCGATATTTTTAAAACACAGAAAACTGTAATCTAATCCCATTACAATCAAACCTGTTGATTCGCCTTTAAGTCTCGAATTAAAAGTCAATTTTGCTGTAGCTGTAAATTCTTCTGCTGGGAATTTTTGTAGTAACAAATTAGGTGCATTGAAGATGTTCGAAGTACTAGTGTTACAAAATAGATTCAGATATCCTAAACTAGTCGGAAATCCAAAATTGGTTTGTTTATTAGCCTGCCATTGCCATTGCAATCCTAATTTAGGTTCGTTAAACTCATCTGAAGTTGCTGGAACTTCTATCTGATATTTTTTAACGACATTTGGCTTTCTGTAAGTTGTTACTGGCTCACCAATTCCGTTTTTATCAAAATCTTCTCCCATAACTGGCCAATCGTTTACCCATTTCATTGGCTGGAGATGAACAATGCGTCCATAGGCTTCTTTATCTTGAAAATGAAAAAACCAGTCTTCTCCTGTCTGTGTCGTAACCCAAGCACCTTGATGCGGACCATTTATTTTGGTCGAACCTTGTTCTAGAACCTTCTTTT
Organism: Flavobacterium tagetis; assembly: GCF_016735615.1. Lineage (GTDB taxonomy): Bacteria > Bacteroidota > Bacteroidia > Flavobacteriales > Flavobacteriaceae > Flavobacterium > Flavobacterium tagetis. Next base: position 602,956 of record NZ_JAERSF010000003.1, on the reverse strand, counting down.
TTTCATAAGGCCCGAAAACATTTTTCGATCTTAAAACCGTCTGCCATCCTGTTGGAACTCCGCCAGCTGGAGCAAAAATGTAGTAATATCCATTTCGCTTGTAAAATTTTGGCCCCTCAATGGTTTCTTCGCCCTTATGTCCGTCAATAACCATAACTTCGTCATTGTTCACAACTGTTCCTTCTGGATTCATCGTACATACGACTAACAGACTTTTAATCTGCGCGCGACTTCCTGCAAAAGCATGAGTCAAATAAGCTTTCCCATCGGTATCCCAAAGCGGACTAGGATCGATCAATCCTTTTCCTGCTTTAACCAAAAGCGGTTCAGACCAAGGGCCTTCTGCTTTTTTTGCTTTTATCATATAAATTCCGAAATCGGGATCTGGATAATAAATATAAAATTCGTTTTTATTAAACGTAATGCTTGGCGCCCAAACTCCGTTTCCGTGCTGTACTCTATCGTACGTTTCAAACGGTGGCTGTTTTACCAAAGCATGTCCGATAATTTTCCAGTTTACCAAGTCTTTTGAATGTAAGATTGGTAAACCCGGAATACAGTTAAAAGATGAAGCTGTCATATAATAATCATCGCCTACGCGAACAACATCTGGATCTGAGTAATCGGCATGAATAACAGGATTGGTGTATGTTCCGTCTCCGTTATCTGGTATCCAGACTTGTGCTGTATTCTTTTGAAAAGGAATAATACAGAAAAGGAATAGGATGATTTTTATATTTTTCATTTTTAAACTATACTTTTTATTTAAACCCGACAGGTTTTAAAAACCTGTCGGGTCTTAAATTTGCTTTTCTTTGTGGAGTTTCTTTGCGATGCTTCGACTCCGCTCAGCAAGACAAAGCAGAGCATTCATAACTCATAACTTCTAAAAATTATCTGTTTAACTCAATAGCTGCCAAAATAAAAGGTCCTGTTGCTTTAGGATCGTTGTCTTTTTTTCTTTCGTTTACGTAATATTCATAAGAACCGTCACGGTATGGGTTTCCTCCTAAACCTGCTACTTGACAGCAGTTTGTTAAAGTAATTCCGCCATCTTCATCTACTTTTTTGATTAAAATTGTTGTTAATCCGTCAAAAGCTTTGTTGGCTGCTTTTTTAAATTTAGCTGGCAAATATCCTTTGTTTGCTCCTTTTGCATAAGCATACGCAAACATTGCAGATCCAGAAGCTTCTAAATAATTGTCTTTTTCTCCGCCTTTATCTGTAACTTGATACCACAAGCCAGATTTACTATCCTGAAATTTAAGTATCGCTTCAGAAGCATTGTTTAAATACTTAATTAATTCTTTTCTTTTTGGATGATCTTTTGGCATATAATCTAAAACATCAACCAAAGCCATTACATACCACCCTAAAGATCTAGACCAGAAGTTTGGAGAGTTTCCTGTTTCTTTATTTGCCCAAGGCATTTGTTTGCTTTCGTCCCAACCATGGTACAATAATCCAGTTTTAGGATCTGTTGCTTTAAGCTGAATCACTTCAAATTGTTTTGCGATATCGTCAAAACTTTTTCCATTTTCAAATCTAGCAGTGTATTCTGCATAGAATGGTTCGCCCATATATAAACCATCTAACCACATTTGGTTTGGATAGATTTGTTTGTGCCAGAATCCACCGCTTTGAGTTCTTGGCTGTTCTGTAAGTTGTTTGCGAATTAATTGTAACGCTTTTAAATATTTATCTTCTTTTGAATAATCATATACATTAAAAAGCAGACGCCCTGGCAATACTAAATCAATATTGTATTTATCGAATTCGTATGTATTAATGCTTCCGTCAGCTTGAACTAAATTATCTACATAACCTCTGATGTAAGCTTTATATCTCGGATCTGGATTTTTTTTGTATAATTCTTCGATCGAATGCAATACTAAAGCATGAACATAATCCCACTTTGGCTTTTTGGCATCGTCAATCATGTATGCTTCTGGATGACGTTTCATCAACGTTAAGGCCATTTTATCAGACCATTTTGCATTCTTTCCAATTACGATATCTTTTGCAGGTTCCTGTGAGGTTACTTTACAGCTCGTAATAGTCATAACAAAGACCATTAGAGCCGACATGAAGTAATTGTGCTTTCTACTATTTTTCATTTCAACATATATTTAAATTCAACTATTTTTCTAATTCAATTGATGCTAATAAAAATGCCCCAAGGCCTATTGCACCATTTTCTTTTGTTTTAGAAGACAAATAATAATTGTTCGTTCCATCACGGAATGGCTTTCCTCCCAAACCTACATTTGATGAAACATTCAATATATTGACTTCTCCTTTTTTATCTATTTTCACAAATTCTTTTACAAAGCTGTCAAATGATTTTTTGGCTATTGACTTATAGCTTGACGCTAAATAGCCTTTATTGGCTCCTTTTGCAAAAGCATAAATAATCATTCCAGAAGCAGATGGTTCTACGTAATTTCCATACAATTCTGGTTTATCGGCAACTTGATACCATAACCCATTTTCACTTTTGAACTGATTCACATTTTTTGCAATCTGATTCAAGTACTCTACCAAAACTTTATATTTTGGATGCGATTTTGGGAAATAATCTAATGTTTCAACCAAAGCAACCATGTACCAGCCAATTCCCCTACCCCAGATTGTTGGCGAAGTTCCTGTCTGTTTATCTGCCCACGCAATCTCTTTACTTTCGTCCCAAGCTTGATAAACCAAACCTGTTTTTGGGTCTACAATATGTTTTTGAACCAATTCAAACTGCTTAGCAATATCATCTAAGCTTTTTCCTTTTTCGTACTTAACCGTAAACTGCGCGTAAAAAGGTTCTGCCATATACAAACCGTCAATCCACATTTGGTTCGGATAAATCTGTTTGTGCCAAAATCCTCCGCTTGGTGTTCTTGGCTGACTTTCTAACTGATTTCTAAGTTTTCCGATAATCTGCAGATAGCGCGAATCTTTTGTAACATCGTATAAATTAAACAGCAGTTTCCCAGGATTCAAACAATCGATATTGTATTCTTTAATATCATATTTTTTGATATTTCCTGTACTGTCAATCATTCCATCGACATATTCTTTGATATAGTTTAGGTATTTTTTATTGTTAGTCTTCTGATACAATTTTTCAAAACCAGACAATACAAAACCCATTTTATAATCCCATTTTGGTTTGTCATTTCCATCCAACTGCCATGCATTCGGATACTTGCTTAAAATAGAAAGTGCTGTTCGTTCTGACCATTTTAAGTCATACGGAATAACATTGTCTGATACTTCAGCTTGATTTTGTGCACTAATTTTATTTCCAAAAATCAGAATTAAAACCAGAATATTTCCGAGGATGAACTTTGTTGAAAGAGATTTACACATAAAATTACATTTTGCCTTTTTTATTCAGTACTTCTAATTGTTTATCTAAATATTGAGCAAATTCTTCTTTTGTTTTAATTCCGTTTACCTCTTGTTCCCAAGCTCCTAAAAGGTAAAAAGTAACCGCTTTTGTTGTTGGTTTAAAAACTAAAAGATAATCCAAGTCTGTATCTGCAATATTTTCGATAGTACTAATTTCATAAAAAATTGCCATTCCTAACTTATCTGGAACCAAAGATTGTTCTCCGTAAGTTGCCAAATACGCCCATTTTTTATTTTTGCTTTCTTTTTTAAGCAATTCACCCGTTTTTGTCTTTACAATTCCTGTACAAATTCCTTTGATTGCCTGTGATGCTTTAATTGTATGTTGAGTATACAATTGATCTGGTTTTATAGTCAATTCTGAAATAAAATCAATTTTATCTGAAGCTGTTTTCCATCCATAGTAATTTACTTTTACTGTAGATTCGTTCGACTTATTAGCTACTGTCGCAATGGTTGAATCAACTTCACGGAAGTGTAATTTTTCGTTGTTTAAATAACGGTCAATAGAACCAATTCCGATTCCTTTTCCTGCTTTTAAAATATCTGCTCCCCAATCGCTCATTTCATGATACGAATCGAAACCGTCCTGTCCAACTTTTGGAAGAATATTTTCTGATGTCTTTTTTCCAAAGATATCAATAGCATTTCTCCAGTCTAAATACAAACGGTATCCAATTCTATTGTTTTCCCAACCTGGCCCCTCGTAGCGAATATCAAAAGAATGATCCGTATGTTCCGGAGCCAGCTTTAATCGGTCCACATTTTTAAACACAGTACCGCCTTTATACTTCCTTCCCTCCCATTTTCCGTCTGTTTTTGCAGATATTTCGGCATACGTTTTATTGGTTTTAATATCATATTTCTGCGCATTTACGGCTGTTAAGCCTACTAAAAATAAAACTGCTGTGGTGATTTTTGCTTTCATTTGTATTCTAATATTATTTAAAAATTGTATCTAAAAATCGTACGCTGTACGAAATAGTCTGTGTAAACCAAGGGTTATAAAACCAAAATGAATGAGGCGAATCTGGAATGGTCTGCACTTCATTATAAATTTTATATTGATTTAAAATCTGAATCATATCGTCTCTTCCTGCATGAAATCTCGGAATGCTGCTGCAGATATATAACACGGGCGGTGTATTTTTATCTGTATGAGTGAGTGCCGAAGCATTTTTCCAATTTTCAGGAATCTCATCCGATTTTCCTCCTAGCCAAAATGCCGCCATATCTCCTTCTGACGATTCTGGATGTTTGAATGCCAAAACACCATCAACATCAATTATAGCATTGACTTTTGACGATGCTCTGCTTTTAAAATTTTTATCTTCAAAAAAAGGTTCATTGTTTGTAGTACCAATCAAAGCTGCCATTTGCCCTCCCGAAGAACAGCCTAAAACCGCAATTTTGTTTGGATCTACATTAAATTTGTTCGCATTCTCTTTGATAAATTTTATTGCATTCTTTACATCAATAACTCCTGTTGGATATTTTGCTTCTAGCGATAATCTATACTCGATAGCAAAACAAGAATAGCCTTTTGCGGCAATTTCTCTTCCTATAAACTGCATTTGGTTTTTATTGCCCGATCTCCATCCTCCGCCATGAATCATAATTACAGCTGGATTTTTTTTCTTTTTAGTACTGATAAAAGCATCAAAATGCAAAACGCGATCGTGTTCTTTATTGTAAACCAAATCGAATGTTTCTTTAACATCTGAATTTGGTTTTACTTCTGGGATTGTAATAAATGGATATTTCTTAATTAATTTAGCATAAGTACTTTTAATGGTATACGACGTATCTGTTTTGTATTGCTGGCTTTGCATTACAATCACATTAAAAAACAACGCTAAGATTAATTTAAATTTTCGCATTTCTACTCTTTACTTTTTAGTTAAGAAAGGAGTTTGACCTATAGTCAAACCCCTTTTTAACTACTTCAAAAAACATAGTTCTCAAAAAACTAACAAATTACTAATAACCAGGATTTTGAGGAAAATCTTTATTCTGATTCAAATCTAAAGCTGATTGTGGAATTGGTCTTAAAATTTTAAGTTTTCCGTCTATACCAACAAAATTTGCTTCTTTAATTTTATAATTATGAGCTGAAGCTCTTGCCACTAAAGTTCCTGTACGTTTTAAGTCGAACCAGCGTTTGTATTCTCCTAATAGTTCGCGTCCTCTTTCGTCTAAGATATAGTCGATATTAAACTGAGCTGCAGTTGCATTGGCAACGCCTGCTCTTCTTCTTACTTCATTTAAACGAGCTAATCCTGTTCCTGGATTTCCTGCTTTTAAATAAGCTTCTGCTGCAACTAAGTACGTTTCTCCAAGTCTAGAAACAATAATATCTCTTGTACTTACAGGCCCTGTACTTGATGGAGTAGTTGGATCTGGATCGTCAAATTTCTTAACTGGAATAGTATAACAGTCTAAGTTTTTAATTAGCGTATGAGCTGCAGAATATTCTCCCCAAGGGTGATATACAAATGTCGAAGCTAATCTAGAAGCATTAGTTGTCATATAAGCCGCTTTATCTGCCGCTGTAAACCATTTTGGCTCGTAAAAATGTCTAATTTTTAAAGAAGATGGATTTGAACTTCTGTAGTACGGATAGTATAAAATAGTTTTTGTAACCCCATTTGTTGTTTCTGGTCCTTCTAAAATTTCGGTCATGAAAGTAGCATTCCATCTAGCATCCCCCTTTTCATATAAGCCTAAAGCATAATCTGTAGGACATAAATTGTAACTTCTTAATGGAGCTCCTGTTTCTGCTCCTCCTAAATAAGAACTGAAATAGTAAAACTGGTTGTTACCCAATTTTGTCGGATCTGTACTTGTAGAGGCTTTATCGTATTGTACAGAAAAAATCGTTTCTGCATTTAGATCATTTCCTGGTTTAAATAGCTGGTCGAATGCAATTGCTAAAGTTTGACCTGCAATTGCTGCATCGGCGTAAGCTGCTGCTTTAGAGAAATCATCTGCTTTTCCGAAAGTTTCATATCCTCTTGTTAAATACACTTTTGCCAACAAATCGTTTACTGCTCTTTTATTTACTCTTCCTGTAGTACCATAAGCCGAAGTTCCAACATTCGCCAAAGCAAAATCTAAATCTGCAATAATTTGTGTGTACACTTCCTCAGCAGTATTTCTTGTAAAAGATAAAACTGGAGTAGTAATATTATCCAAAACAATCGGCACACCACCATAAGTCTGCACTAATAAGAAATAAGCATTTGCTCTTAAATAACGTGCCTCACCAACAAGTGTGTTTAAATTTGGTGTCTGTTCTGTAATTGTAGAGTAATATACAGTCTTATTTACCGCTTGAATCTGCTGATAACAAGAAGTATATAAATCGGCTACGTTGTCTGACGAAGGAATTAAAAGTGTATACTGGCTTAATCCTGCTGGTTCTGGAGTTCTTCCTTCAGCATACATATCGGTTCCTGCTTCAAAAAGCCATGGGTTTCCGCCATAAATTCCTTTCAGCCAAGCATAATTTGTGTTGACCAATAACTGGAATCCAGATGCTGTTTTATATGTTGCGTCTGCCGGTACAAATGAGCGGCTATCTTCTTCAATATAATCACTGCAAGAACTTACAGCTGCAGCGATTATTCCTATCATTACTAATATTTTTTTCATTTGAATATCTTTATTAAAATTTAACACTTAATCCTAATTGTGTAGTTACTGCCGCTGGACGGTTTACTCCAAAAGGAGAAGCTGCCCATTCTGGATCGTAACCATCAAAATCTGTAAACACAAATGGATCTAGAACATTCACATAAATTCTGAAATTAGAAATTTTTAGTTTTTTCAATAATTCAGAATCTAAAGTGTAACCTAAAGATATATTTTTGATTTTCACGTAAGAAACATCTCTATAATACCCAAAAAGAGAAGACCAATAGGCTCCTGCACCTGTTGCAACAGGTCCTGGTCTTGGGTTTGTATTATTTGCATTAGCCTCGATTCCTGTACCATTTGTTGGAATAAAGTAATCCATTGCTATTTTTTGACGTCCTCTATCGCTTACATCGGCAAAGTTTTGGTGGAAAGTACTTAAAACAGTTTGCCCTTGGCTTGTTAAGACAGAAAAATTAAAATCAAATTGTCCGACAACTAATTTAGAATATAAACTTCCTTGCCATTCTGGATTTGGATTTCCAATTACCGTTCTATCATCTTGATTAAATTTACCATCTCCGTTTAAATCTTTTGGTCTTGCTTGTCCAGGAGCCATTCCGTAAGATGCTGCCTGAGCCGCTTCGCTCTCTTGCCAAACTCCATCATAAACATAATTGTAATTTGGATTTAATGGAGCACCAAGTATCAATTTGTTTCCAATATCACTTACTTTGTCCTGATTGTAAATTGACTCTAATTTATTTACGTTTTTAGTAAAAGTAAAAGTCGTTTCCCAAGTTACTTTTCCAGACTTAATGTTTTTTGTAGTCAATAAAGCTTCTATACCTTTATTGCTAACAGATCCAACATTTGCAAACGTATTTTTCCAACCTGTTTCTGATGGCAATTGCTGTTTGTAGATCAAATTATCTGATAATCTATCGTAAACATCAATTGTACCCGAAATTCTATTTTTTAAGAATCCAAAATCAAGACCTAAGTTGTATTCTCTTGTTTTCTCCCAAGTCAAATTTGGATTTGCCAAATTTTCTGACTGCCAACCTGGAATAACATTTGAACCTTGCGCATAGAATGTCTGTTGGTTTAAAAGTGCTTGAGATGTATAAGGAGCTACGTTATCGTTTCCTGTGTAACCAATACTAGCACGTAATTTCAAATCTGAAACAACTGAGCTGTTTGCTAAAAATGATTCTTTACTAAGTTTCCATCCTAAGGCTAATGATGGGAAACTTTCCCATTTGTTACCTTCAGATAAAACAGACGAACCATCCCATCTTGAAGAAGCAGTAATCAAATATTTATCTTTAAAAGCATAGTTTAAACGTACTGCATAAGAGTTTAAGGTATTTTTCGCAAAAGCCGATCTTATTACATAACTCGTTTGCGCACCAGAACCCATATTATCTGTTCCAACATCAAAAGGCTGATTATTAGAATACATATAAGAGTTTTCATCTGTATTTGAATACAAACTTTGCAATAATAAAACACTTACATCGTGAATTTCATTGAAAGTATGTTTCAAATCGATTTGATTATCCCAAGTATAATTGAAGTTGTTTATGTTTTCTAAAGCTGCTGAGTTTTTTCCGTTTAAGGTTACCCCTGCATTTGTTTGTGCAGTGTAAGCTTTAGAATTTTGAGTATCCATAATTCCTGCAGCAAATGTTGTTTTAAACGAAAGCCATTTTAGTGGCTGATATTGGAAATACGCGTTTCCTACAGTTTGCCATGTTTTTTCTGTTTGAGAAGAATTTGCAATCTCCATTAAAGGGTTGACTGTAGACGTTTTGTTAATTGCCCAAGAACCATCAGGGTACGTTAATTTTCCAGGCAAGAAAAATAAAGTTCCCACTTTCTCATTTCCTTGCGCATCAACTGCCCATGGAGACATAAGCGGACTTAATCTAAATGCATCTTGCATTGCCAAATCACTTCCTAATTGGTTATCTAATCTTGCGATTGTAACGTTTACTCCTGTAGAAAATTTGTCGTTTATTTTATGATTTAACCCTAATTTAAAAGAGTATTTATCTGTAGCATCATTTTCAATAAGACCACGATCACTTTGGATTCCGAATCCTAAGTTATAACTTAAACCAGAATCTGAACGTCCAGAAATATTTAAATAATTATTCTCTGTCATTCCTGATTTCAATACAGCATCATACCAGTCAAAATTGTAACCGCTGTTAGCACGAGAAACCAATAATGGACTTTGGTTTCCAGCTAAAGATGCTAATTGAGCTGGCGTTTGTGTAAGAGGCGTTGCACTCATGTAAGCAACTTGATGGAATTTCCACCACTCTTCTCCAGTCATCATTTTTGGCAATCTAGTCGCAATTTTATTTCCATAAGAAGTGTCAAAAGTTACACTGATTCCTGCTTTTGCGCTCGTCCCGCTTTTTGTTGTAACGATAATAACCCCGTTTGATCCTCTAGAACCGTAGATTGCAGCAGAAGAAGCATCTTTTAAAACGTCCATTCTGGCAATATCCTGCGGATTTAAGAAATCAATTCCATCCATTGGTACACCATCTACAACGTATAAAGGCGAAGAACCAACCACACTTGGGTTATTGGAGTCTGCAATTAGGGAATTATTTCCTCTAATTACTACTTTAAATCCATCTCCCGCACGTCCTGATGAAGACGAAATCTGAACCCCAGGCGTACTACCTTGAATTGCCTCCAAAGGATTGATTGTATTTCTTTCTGTGATAGTAGCAGCACTAATTGTACTTACAGAACCTGTAAGATCTGTCTTTTTTACAGATCCGTATCCTACCACAACAACTTCTGTTAATGCGTTTGATTGTTCTGCTAAACTTACATTGATTTTAGTTTTTCCAGCAACATTTACTTCTTGTGTCTGAAATCCTAAATAGCTAATTATTAAAGTTGCTTTACTGTTTGATACATTAATTTTGAAACTTCCTTCAAAATCTGTCGAAGTTCCATTTTTAGTTCCCTTTTCATTAATGTTTACCCCTGGCAGTGACATACCAGTAGCGTCGGTAATCTTCCCTTCAATTGTGGTTGACTGCGCATATATAGAGCTGCACAGTAAAAAATTCAGGAAAAAGAAAAATACAAAGTACTTATCTTTTTTCTCAGATAATTGTTTAATACTCATGTGGTTTAAAGTTTGGTTAATTGATAGTGTTTAGTTAGTAATAGATTCTACTTTTTTCTCATTGATATAGGTATTTATAAAATTTATGTTTTTTACATTTTTTAATAAATAAACAGAATCTACTTTCTGGATTTTTACATTTTTTAGTGTGATATTCTCCACTGGAGATGCTGCATAACCTTCTGCCCAAACACTGTATTTTCCACCGTTTTTTACAGTTACATTCTCTAAGCTTACATTTCTGATTACTGGAATAAAGTTTCCTGTTTGAGATCCGTACACATTGTAAAACATGTTTAGTTTTAAAACACATTCTTTTACTGTTCCTACTTCAAGGTTTCGAACATAGATATTCTCAATGATTCCGCCTCTTTTTGAATTGGTTTTGATGCGAATGGCGCGATCCAAATTTGGACTGTCCATGACACAATTTTCTACAAAAACATTATTTACTCCTGCCGAAATTTCGCTTCCAATTACGACACCTCCGTGGCCATCAATCATTTTACAATTTTGCACAATAATGTTTTTACTTGGTATTGCTACTCTTCTTCCGTCTCCGTCACGACCTGCTTTAATTGCAATACAATCATCGCCTGTATTAAAAGTGCAGTTTCTGATTACGATATTTTGCGAATATTCTGGATCGCAACCATCATTGTTCGGACCATGACTGTTAACCGTTACACCGTCAATAATCATGTTGTTTGTTTTTATAGGATGTAAAATCCAAAATGGAGAATTGATGATTTTAATGTCTTTTACTAAAGCAGTATTGCATTCGAAAAATTCGATGAAATTAGGTCTTAAGTAACGCCCTTCTCCAAAAACTCTTTCTGATACCGGAACTCCTTTTTCTGCCATATCGACCAAAACTTCACGATTTGTCGGATCATTTTGAGACGGAATACCTTTTTTCCATCCGTAATTTTTTCCACCAGACCAAATCCACCAGTTTGTGCTGTCGGCTTGACCATTTAAAGTACCTTTTCCTGTAACCGCAATATTTGTTTTGTTTTTTGCATAAATAAGCGGAGAGTAATTCATCACTTCTGTACCTTCCCAAGAAGTATGAACGATAGGATAATCTTTCGGATTTAAACTAAAAAGAATCTCAGCGTCATCCTCTAAATGCAGATTGACATTACTTTCTAAATGAATGGCTCCTGTTAAATATTTTCCGTTCGGAACTAAAACCTGTCCTCCACCATTTGCTGCACATTCTTTTATAGCTTTTTGAAACGCCAAAGTGTTTAACGTTTTTCCATCGGCAACAGCTCCAAAATCGTTGATGTTATATACTTTATCTGAAAAATGTACTTGCGGAATGCTTTTTATAACCAAATCCATTGTTTTCCATGGATCTGAAGAAACAGAAGAAGATTTTCTTGCACATGATGCCACTAAAAGCCCTATAAAGGCTAAAAAAAGAATCTTTTTTGTTGCGACTATCTTATTTGTAATCATTTGCACAGATTTTTCTTGTTTTACTATCAAAAACATCAAGTTTTATGTAATCGATTACACGAAAGTAGAAAAATAGTTCTGAGACACCAAATTAATTTAGAAAAAAATTATATATTTAATTTTTATTACAAATTTTAATTACATTTAATGCAAAAATTTAGATAATTTATTATCATTGTAAAACCTAAAACGTTTGAGTTTTAAATTATGGTAATCGATAACAATATTTATTGCGTAATAAAAAAAAATGTACTTTTGTTTAAAAATAATTCGATAAACTTTTTTTGAATGAGTGAAAAAGTAACTATTTACGATATTGCTGAAAAACTAAATATCACAGCAGCAACAGTTTCCAGAGCATTAAACAATAATCCTAAAATAAAGGAAGCGACGCGTGAGTTGGTTATCAAGACTGCTGCTGCGATGAACTACAAGCAAAATAAACTGGCGCTAGCTTTAAAAAGTGGCCGAAGTAATAATATCGGAGTTATTGTGCCGCGTATTGACAGTAATTTTTTCGCATCGGTTATTCGAGGAATCGAAGAAGAACTTTATCCGCACGGTTATCAGGTTATTATCTGTCAGACTCACGAAAGCATTAAAAGGGAAAACGAAAATCTACATACGCTTGTAGATGCGCAGGTTGACGGAATCATGATGTCTGTAACTGGTATTTCAGACGAAAATGACAGTGCTTTCAGAAATGTATTGGAGAAAAATGTACCGCTGATATTTTTTGATAGAAGCAAGCACATAGATGGTGTAAGTTCTGTAACCATTAATGACTTTAAAGGCGGTTATTTAGCCACAAAGCATTTAATTGATGAAGGTTGCAGAAACATTGCTCATTTCTCTGGAGACCAATCGTTAGATATTTTCAAAAACAGGTTTTTAGGATACAAACAAGCCTTATTGGACAACGGACTTCCTTTTAATGAAGAATATGTTATTTTTACCAAAAGTAGCGTAGATGCAGGTAAAGATGCCGTTGATAAACTTTTGCAATTACAGACCCCACCTGATGCTATTTTTTCTTCGAGTGATTTTGCCGCATTGGGAGCAATTCAAGAGTTAAAAGAGCGAAATATTAGTATTCCAAGTGAGTTTTGTGTTGCTGGTTTCAGTAACGAACCTTTTACTAAATTTATGGAATTATCTATTACTTCTGTAGATCAATCGCCGCTTGAAATGGGAAGAATGTCTGCTCGCGTTTTCTTAGAACAAGTAGACAAAACAGATACCATTAAAATTGAAAAAAAGGTTGTCCTTGCGCCAGAATTACACATTCGTAAATCTTCTACAAGGACTAATTTTTAATTTTTTCACCATATAAGTTATATAAGCTCATTTTAGAATGGGCTTTTTTTATGGAAGCTTCGGAGAAGCGAAATATTTATAGGAAAAGATTAACCGGTTACAACATAAAGCTCCAGAGGAGCGACATATATTTAGATTGCAAAAAAATATGTCGCTCCTCTGGAGCTTTATTCTCGATGACTAATTTTTATCTATAAATATTTTGCTTCTCTGAAGCTTTCTCAAAAAAAAAGACGCACCATATTGTGCGTCTTCTCTATAAACCTTTGTCACTTTGCATCTCTGCAACTTTGTACCTAAAAAACTACAATGAAACCCCTCTTTTCCAAGGAATAAAATCGTTCTGATTTAAAATAGCTGCTTTTGTTTTAATGTTACCGCTGGCAACATCAATAATAAACTCAAGCATTTCGTCAGCCATTTCGTCAATTGATTTTTCTCCAGTGATAATTCCACCAGTATCAATATCGATAATATCAGACATTTTGTTTGCTAATTGTGTGTTTGATGAAATCTTTACAACTGGCGCAATTGGATTTCCTGTTGGAGTTCCTAAACCTGTTGTAAACAATACCATATTGGCTCCAGAACCAACCATAGCCGTTGTACATTCTACGTCATTTCCTGGCGTACATAACAATGTAAAACCTGGTTCGTTAATATATTCTCCATAATCGTAAACACCAGTAATTGGCGATGTTCCACCTTTTTTAGCAGCACCAGCCGATTTCATAGCATCAGTAATCAAACCGTCTTTGATGTTTCCTGGAGACGGATTCATATCAAATCCTGAACCTGCATCAACAACTGTTTTTTCGTACCATTTCATTAAGTCTAAGAAACGTTTTCCATCCTTATCATCTATACAACGATTTACCAATTCTTGTTCTACTCCACATAATTCAGGGAATTCAGAAAGAATTGTAGTTCCTCCCAAAGCAACTAAATGATCCGATAACACTCCCAATGTTGGGTTTGCAGAAATTCCAGAAAATCCGTCAGATCCACCGCACTCTAAACCAATCCTTAATTTAGATAATGGAGCTGGTTCTCTCTTAATTTCGTTTGCTTTTTTAATTGCTTCAAAAGTGTCTTTTACCACACTGCTTAACATCGTTTCAATTGTTCCAATAGATTGCTGATCGTAAATCAAAACAGGCTTTTTACTGTTTGGATTAATCGCATCTAAAGCTTCTTTGAAGATTGAAATTTGAAGATTCTGGCATCCTAAACTCAAAACCGTTGCTCCAGCCACATTTGGATTGTTTACATAACCAGCCAAAAGCTTAGCCAAACTATGAGAATCCTGACGAATTCCACCGCAACCACCTTGGTGCGTGATGAATTTTACTTCAATATTATTGAATAAATTAGCATCGTTTGAAGCTTCTTGATTTCCTGCTCCACCCGTTTCTGATTTCACTAAAGAACGCAACAATAACTGATAATCGTTCTCTTTTGGTTTCATCAATTCTTTCTCAAAAATATCTTTTAAGATTTCGATGTTTCTGTTTTCACAAAAAACCAATGGAAAAAATAACCATACATTTTCTGTTCCAACCTGTCCATCTTCTCTATGATAGCCCTGCCACGTTCTGTCTTTCCATTTATCAACATTTGGCGCATTCCAGCCAATAGTTTCTGTTTTACCAGTAACTTTATCACTTTCGTGTTTTACGTTTGCTGTAGAAAGCAATCCGCCTTTTTCGATTCTGGCGCTTGCTTTTCCAACCAAAACACCATACATAATGATTCTGTCCCCTACATTAAAAGGAACCATTGCAATCTTATGTTTCATTTTTACATCAGACTCTACGGTAATTGATTGTCCTTCAAAATCAATCACTTCGCCTGCAGTAAGATCCACCAAAGCAACCGCAACATTGTCGGTTGGGTGTACTTTTATTAATTTTTTCTGCGTTGCCATAATTAACCTTTGTTCTTTGTTCTTTTTGTTGTGTTTTTTTATTTTATTCTTTCTTGAAACTTAGCAAAACCAGCTTCAATTCCGTTTGAATCAATTTCTTCTAATGCAATTGTAATTGCTTTTGTCAACCCTGGAATTTCAGTTAAATCCTGATCCCAGAAACCTTTGTTTTGTAATGTTAAACGAGCAATTTTTTCGTAATCATCAGATTTCCAAAGTCCGTTAAAGAATGTAGTAATATCTTCACCATCTTTAACCGGTAAACTTTGACCATTCCAAGTTCCTTTGTAGAAACGAATTAAGCTCGCTAATGAAAAAGTCAAATTAACAGGCAATTTTTTGTTAGCATTATAGTATCCTAATAAACTAGGCAAAACTCTTACTTTGAATTTCGATACAGAATTTAATGCAATATCAGCAAGTGCATGTTTGATAAATGGATTTTTAAATCTGTCCATTACTTCCTCAGAATAGGCCGTAATTTCGTTTTTGTCCATATCAAGAGTTTCACTAATTTCACTAATAACGCTATTTACAAATTTCCCTGTAAATTCTCCGTCAACAGTTTCCATTACTAATTTATTACCATGCAAAAGTGAAAAAGGAACCATTGCCGTATGCGCACCGTTTAAAATACGAACTTTAATCATTTTAAAAGGACGTATATCATCAACGATTTTTACATTCAAATCTGTTTTGTGAAAAGGCAATTTTGCTTTTAGATCATCTCCACCTTCAATAGCCCAAAGGAAAAAAGGTTCAGCTGCAACAATTAAATTGTCCTGATAATCTAATTTATTATTGTATTCTTCAATTTCAGCTCTTGGATATCCAGGAACAATTCTGTCAACCAAAGTACTATGATATGTACAAGCATCTGATACCCAGGTTTTAAATGCGTCCTCTAATTTCCATAAATCAACATATTGCAAAATATATTTTTTAAGCGTCTCAGAATTATAATCAATTAATTCACAAGGAATTATTGTAACTCCTTTAGAGGCATCTCCATTAAAATGTTTAAATCTTTCATATAATAAAACCGTCAATTTTGCAGGAAATGACACTGGTGGCTGCATGTCTGGAGTATCACTTTCAATAAATTCAATTCCAGCTTCTGTAGTATTAGAAACAATAAACTGAAGTTCTTCTTCTTTGGCTAAAGCCAAATAATTTGTAAATTCAGTATATGGGTTTATAGTTTTTACAATATTATTAATTAACACAATATCTTGTATCTTTTCACCTTTTTTAATTCCGTTCATAAACAAGGTATAAAGACCATCCTGATCGTTAATCATATTTACCATACCGTCTTTCAAAGGTTGAACTACAGCAATACCGGCATTAAAATCAACTTCTTTATTCAGTTTGTCAAAAGCATAATCAACAAAGGCTCTTAAAAAGTTACCTTCTCCAAACTGAACTACCTTAATTGGCTGTAACTTTTCTAATCCTGTATTTATTCTATTTAATTTTTTCATTTTAAATTTTCTTTAATGCGTTATAAATAACCATCTATAAACCTTATTTCTTCATTTCTGCCTTTTAAATTGTAAATGAAACATTACACCCGATTGAGTAAAATAAAGCCGGCTGTGAGGAATGGCTAGCTAAATTTTTCAAGCGTAATGTTCAATTACAATCTCTAAAAATCTAAAAAAAACTTATAAAATAAGGAGTTTGGCATGATTACCCCTTAATCTTATTTTCTTATATCTTTTATAATGTCAAGAACTTGTTTCACTTTTGTGGTTAGTCCGTCGAAATCTTTATTATCTAAAATATCTTTTGAAATTAATTGCGAACCTAAACCAACACAAGTTGCTCCAGCATTCAGCCATGAACTCAAACTTTCAACCGTTGGGTAAACTCCGCCTGTCGGCATAATGTTTGTCCACGGGCACGGACCTTTTATCGCTTTAATGAATTCTGGTCCATAAGTATCAGCTGGAAATAATTTTACGATTTCGCAACCTAATTCTTCAGCTCTTGCAATTTCTGTCAAAGTTCCGCAACCTGGCGACCACAATACTTTTCTGCGATTACAAGCTATAGCTATATCTTCTCTAAAAACTGGAGTTACAATAAAATTTGCTCCCAAACTCATGTACAATGAAGCTGAAGCTGCATCTGTAATAGAACCAACTCCTAAGATCATTCCAGGAAGTTCTGCTAAAGCATATTTGTTTAAAGCTCCAAAAACTTCATGTGCAAAATCACCTCTGCTTGTAAATTCCATTAATCTGGAACCTCCGTCGTAACACGCTTTTAATACTTTTTTACTCAATTCGATATCAGAATGAAAAAACAACGGAACCATACCATTATCCTTCATTGTTTGCGCAACCTCTATTCTTGAATATTTTGCCATTTTTTATTTAAAATTATCTTGATACTAATGCAGAACCATCACCATCAATCATATTTTCAACTTCTTTTAATGTAACCAAGTTGTAATCACCTGCAATTGTATGTTTTAAGCAACAAGCTGCAACTGCAAAATCTAATGCTCTCTGGTTATTATTCTGATATTCTAATAATCCATAAATTAATCCGCCCATAAAAGCATCTCCACTTCCTACACGATCCACAACTGGCGTAACTTCTTTTACTTTTGCGCTGTAAATTGCTTTTCCATCGTATAAAATCCCACCAATTCTTTGGTGTGAAGCACTTACAGAATAGCGTAAAGTTGTTGCAGCAATCTGCAGATTCGGAATCAATTCAAACAATTTATCGTATACTGCTGGAAGCGATTTCTCATCCTGATAATTTGGATTTACTTTTGGAATTCCCAACATAAAATACGCTGTATCAATATCTCCTAAAATTACGTTACTGTATTTTAGCATTTCAGGCATAACTTCGCTAGGCGTTTTACCATATTGCCAAAGTTTTGATCTATAGTTTAAATCGCATGAGATTTTAATTCCTTTTTTATGAGCCACTTTAATGGCTTCTAAACAAGCTTCTGCTGCACTTTGAGAAATAGCTGGTGTAATTCCGCTCCAATGAAACCATTCGGCTCCTTCTAGAACTTTTTCCCAATCAACTTGTCCTTTTTCTATAGTTGACATAGCACTGTGAGCACGATCGTAAACTACATTACTTCCGCGAGTTCCTGCTCCAGTTTCTAAGAAATATATTCCTAAACGTTCCCCTCCATAAACAATGTTTTTAGACTCGATATTCATTTTTCTGATTTCTTTTAATGCAGAAAAACCAATTTCGTTTTCAGGTAATCTGGTAACAAATTCAGCATTTACACCATAATTTGCCAAAGAAACACATACGTTAAATTCTCCACCTCCATACGTGGCGCCAAATGCCGTAGATTGCGAAAAACGCAAATGTCTTTCTGTCGATAAACGCAGCATGATTTCTCCAAATGCAACTACTCTACTCATTAGTTATATATTTTTTTTGCCACAGATTACAATGATTAAAAAGGATTTCATTTAGCGAGCCTTGCGTAAATCTTTGCGAACCTTGCGGTTAGACTTTATTTAAAACTTAAAATATTCTTTAGCATTGTTGTATGAAATATCTGAAACTAATTTCCCAATCCATTCCATATCATTTGGAAGTTCCCCACGTTTGATTTCGTCTCCCAAAAGGTTACATAAAATACGTCTAAAATATTCGTGTCTAGGGAACGATAAGAAACTTCTAGAATCTGTCAACATTCCAACAAAACAGCTAATTAAGCCCATGTTTGAAAGCGCATTCAATTGTTTTGTCATTCCATCTTTCTGATCTAAGAACCACCATCCAGAACCAAATTGTACTTTTCCGCGAACGCTTCCGTCGTTGAAATTTCCAATCATTGTTGCCATAACTTCGTTATCAGCAGGATTTAGGTTATAGATAATCGTTTTAGTCAATTTATCTTTACTGTCTAAAGCATTTAAGAAAGCAGATAATTTTTGCGCTTGCGGATAATCTCCAATAGAATCCCATCCTGTATCTGGACCTAAGATTCTATGCATACGTGCGTTATTGTTACGCAACGCACCTAAGTGAAACTGCTGAACCCATCCAAACTCATGATAAGTTTCTGATAAGAAAACTAAAATGGCACTATGGAATTTTAGGACTTCTTCTGGAGACAATTCGCCATTTTCTCTTTTCTTTTTGAAAATAGCATTTACTTCACTTTCTGTAAAGTTCTCAAAATCAATTTGATTTAATCCGTGATCACTTAATTTACATCCGTTTGCATTAAAGAATTCGATTCTTTTTCTTAAAGCAGACTGTAAATCAGCATACGTGTTAATTGCAATACCGGACACATCCCCTAATGTGTCCAGATATGCATTATAACCATCGTTAGCAATTAAGATGGCTTTATCAGGTCTGAAAGCCGTACTCATCTTGATTCCAGTCGAATTGTTTGCGAATTTTTGGTGAAATTCTAAAGAATCAATTGGATCTTCTGTAGTACAAACCAATTCAGCGTTTACTTTTTTAAGAAGATTTTGTGTGCTGTACGCCTGAGAATTTATTTTCTCAGAAGTTTCGATATAGATTTTCTCAGCCGACTTTTCATTCAATAAATCATATATATCAAAATAACGAGCCAATTCTAAATGTGTCCAATGGTACAACGGATTACGCATTGTGTACGGAACCGTTTTTCCCCAGTTTAAGAATTTATCTTTATCTGAACCATTTCCTGTTACAAACTGCTCGTTGATTCCCAAAGTACGCATTGCACGCCATTTGTAGTGATCACCATTAATCCAAACTTGCGTGATATTGTCAAAGATTTTGTCTTCTGCAATAAACTGCGGATTTAAGTGATTGTGGTAATCTATAATAGGCTGATTTTTAGAGTAATTGTGATATAACTCTTCAGCATATTTATTTTCTAATAAAAAATTATCGTGTATGAATTTCTGGCTCATGTCTTTTAAAATATAATTTGAAAATTATTCTTCGTTTGAAGGTTTTCCGATTGTTGCTAAAATTCCACCATCTACATATAAAATGTGACCGTTTACAAAATCACTCGCTTTTGATGATAAAAATATCGCCGCTCCAGCCAAATCGCTTGGATCTCCCCATTTTGCAGCCGGAGTTCTGCTGATGATAAAATCGTTAAACGGATGCCCGTCAACTCTAATTGGTTTGGTTTGTTCTGTTGCAAAATATCCAGGACCGATTCCGTTAATCTGAACATTGTATTTTGCCCATTCTGTTGCCATATTTTTAGTCAGCATTTTCAAACCACCTTTTGCAGCAGCATAAGCAGAAACTGTATTTCTACCCAATTCACTCATCATAGAGCAAATGTTGATTATTTTTCCTTGTCTTCTTTCAATCATTCCTTTGGCAACATGCTTAGAAACGATAAACGGACTTACAAGATCAATATCAACCACTTCTCTGAAATCTGAAACTTCCATATCTAGAAGCGGAATTCTTTTAATAATTCCAGCATTATTAATCAAGATATCAATTGGTCCAACTTCGCTTTCAATTTTCGCAACAGCAGCTTTTACTTCTTGCTCTTCTGTTACATTAAATTTGTATCCTACTGCATTAATTCCTTCACTTTTTAATTCTGCTACAGCATGATCAATTTTTTCCTGAGAAGAATTTCCGTTTACCACAATTGTAGCACCCGCCTGACCTAATCCTTTTGCCATTGCCATTCCAAGTCCGTGTGTACTTCCTGTGATAAGGGCAACTTTTCCTTTTATATCAAACAAATTTGTCATCTTATCTTAAATCAGTGATTTTACAAACATCCATATCTCCGTAATCTAAGTTTTCGCCAGCCATTCCCCAGATAAAAGTATAATTGCTGGTTCCAGAACCAGAGTGAATAGACCAAGGCGGAGAAATAACTGCCTGATGATTGTTCATCCAGATATGTCTTGTTTCCTGTGGCTGTCCCATAAAGTGGCAAACTGCCTGATCTTGTGGAATATCTAAATAAAAATATACCTCCATTCTACGATCGTGAACGTGAGCCGGCATGGTATTCCAAACACTTCCTGGTTTCAATTCTGTCATTCCCATTTGCAATTGGCAAGTTGTTACTACGCTTCCAATAATCATTTGGTTTACGGTACGGTGATTTGCCGTTTCCATTGTTCCCAATTGTAATTTATTAGCTTCAGCTAAACTTACTTTCTTAGTAGGATAAGTGGTATGTGCTGGTGCAGAGTTTAAATAGAATTTAGCAGGATTGCTTTTGTCATCACTTTTAAAAACCACTTCTTTATTTCCAGCTCCGATGTACAAAGCATCTTTAAAACCTAACTCATAAGTTGTTCCTTCTACGACAACAGAACCGCTTCCACCAACATTGATGATTCCTAATTCTCTACGCTCTAAAAAATAAGGCGCTTTTAAAGGATCGATCGTTTCTAAAGCTAAATCACTTTTTACAGGAACTGCAGAACCTGCAATGTATCTGTCGTAATGCGAATAAACCAATACAACTTCATCTTCCTGCATTAAGTCATCAATTAAGAATTCTTCTCTCAATTGCTGTGTGTCATATTTTTTTACAGCTTCGGGGCTTGACGCGTATCTTGAACTATATTTTGTCATAATTTTAAATTAATGTAATCGATTGCACAAAATTATATTTTTATATTTAAATAGCATAATTGAAACGAAAAAAATATTTCAATTCTGTTCATTTTTCTTTATAATTCGACTTTTTTCATTCGTGGAACTAGAATATGCATTATTAGCCAAGCCAATAAATATGAAGCTCCACAAATACAGAACATAATAAAATAACCAGTTTCTACTTTTCCAAGTTTAGTATAGTAAACAAACATGTTTTTCTGAACCAGCAATGTCAGCAAAATTCCGCCGAGCGCTCCAAACATTCCTCCTAATCCGGTAACAGATGCTGTTGCTTTTTTAGGAAACATATCAGATACTGTTGTAAAGATATTGGCACTCCACGCCTGATGCGCAGAAACAGCCAATCCGATTACCAAAATTGCAAACCAGATATTTATAGTTCCTAATTGCTGAGCGAATAAAACCGGCAATACAGCAAAAGCATAAAGCAGCATACTTGTTTTACGAGCTTTGTAGGCAGGCCAATTGTTATTTATCAATTTCAAAGGAAGCCATCCTCCACCAATGCTTCCAATACTTCCAATCATATAAACTAATGCGCTAGGCCAGATAATTTCTGTCGCATTAAGCTTATATTGCTTCATCAAAAAGTCTGGTAACCAGAACAAATAAAACCACCAAACTGGATCTGTCAATAATTTACCAATTGCAAAAGCCCAAGTCTGACGAAATGATAATAGTTTTACCCAAGAAACCTTTTCTTTTGACTCTTCTACTACTTCCTCTACTTGATCAGAAGTAATGTATTCTAATTCTGCTTTAGATAAACGTTTTTGCTTTTGAGGAACTTCATACAACAAAAACCATAAAGCAAGCCAAATAAACCCTACAATTCCTGTTATGATAAATGCCCATTGCCATCCATACTTTTCTGCAATATGAGGAACAGTTAAAGGTACGATTATAGCACCAATATTACTTCCAGAATTAAAAATCCCTGTTGCAAGAGCTCTTTCTTTCTGCGGAAACCATTCTGCTGTCGCTTTAATTGCTGCTGGAAAGTTTCCTGCTTCTGTAACTCCTAAAAACACTCGAGCAATTAAAAAACCGCCTGTTCCTGTAGCCAATGCGTGTCCAATTGCGGCCAAACTCCATAATCCTGTTGCAATGGCGTAACCCAACTTAGTTCCTAACTTATCGATAATTCCTCCAGCAACCAGCATTCCGAGCGCATATGCAATTTTAAATGCCAGTTCGATATTCGAGTAATCTATAACCTCCTGTTCGGGAGTCCAGTGAAACGCTTCTGCCAAAAAAGGCCTAAGGTAACTTATTACATTTCTATCCAGATAATTGACAGTTGTAGCAAAAAAAACTAAACTGCAAATAGTCCAACGGTATTTTCCTATTGCTGCATTAGCTTGGTTCATGATGTGGTTGTGGTTTAGGTTGGTTAGTTAGTTTTTGAGAAATCTCTTTAGAGATCTGTAATCGGACTGTATTTTGGAACCAATGTTTTCATTACAATCCAGCCTGTTAAATAACAAACTGCGCAAATAGAAAATATGATAAAATATCCAGCCTCAATTCCTTTAAATCCCATAAAAGCCATATTGTTATCTTTTGCATAATCAAACAATACTCCAGATCCTTTATTGATCAATGTTGAACCAACTCCACCTGCTAAACCTCCAATTCCTGTAATGGTTGCAATAGCTTTTTTAGGGAACATATCTCCTACTGTTGTAAAAATATTTGCTGACCAAGATTGGTGCGCCGCACCCGCAATTCCAATAATAATTACCGGAACCCAGTAACTAATATATCCTAAAGGCTGTGCGATTAAGGCTAATAATGGGAAAAATGCAAAAATCAACATTGCTCTCATTCTTCCTTCGTACGGATTCATTCCTTTTTTCTCTACGAAATACGTTGGAAGCCAACCTCCAATAATTGACAATAATGTAATCATGTAAAGCACAAATAATGGCAATGCCGCTTCTGTAGAATCCATTCCGTAAACCGAGCTTAAATACGCTGGAGTCCAGAATAAGAAGAACCACCAAACACCATCTGTCATGAATTTACCAAATGCAAAAGCCCAAGTTTGTTTGTATTTAAAACAATCTGCTAAAGATACTTTTCCTTTAGCTTCTGGCTTAAAACCTATTTTGCTGTCTTCAATATCATCTTGCTGAATATAAGCCAATTCTTCTGGTGTAACTTTCGAATGTTTTTCTGGCTTATCGTACATAAACATCCAGAATCCCATCCAAACAAAACCTAAAGCTCCAATGATGATAAAAGACATTTCCCATCCAAAAGATTTTGCAATAAACGGAATTGTAATTGGCGCCGCTAAAGCTCCAACTGTAGCACCTGCGTTAAAAATACTCGTTGCAAAAGCTCTGTCTTTTTTAGGAAAATATTCTGCTGTTGTTTTAATCGCTGCCGGGAAGTTTCCAGCTTCTCCAACTGCTAAAACGAAACGGGCAAAAATAAATAAAGCCACACTGACATTGATTACCAATGCTGTATCGCTTATTGTACTGATTATTTCTTTTGAACCATGAAAACTTACAAACCATTCACCTGCAATAATTCCTGAAGTAGCAATTCCGCAAAAAGCGTGAAGACAAGCTCCTACAGACCAGATTCCGATTGCCCAAAGAAATCCTTTTTTAGTATCTAACCAATCTACAAATCGTCCAGCAAACAATAATGACACTGCATAGAAAATAGAAAATAAAGCGGTAATATTTCCGTAGTCGTTATTGGTCCAGTGAAATTCTGGTGCAATAAAATCACTCCAAGTTAAGGAAAGCACTTGTCGATCCAGGTAATTAATGGTTGTTGCAAAAAATAACAATGCACAAATACTCCAACGGTATTTTCCTGTGGTTTTGACACTTTGATTTACTGCAACAGTTTCGGTTTGATTCATAGTAAGTGGGTATTATAGTTTTTGTAATTTTTGGTAATCTTAAAAGCCTATATTTACTGCTTTCTAAAAATATTAAAATCAATAAATTAACACCTTAAAAGAAAAATAATGTAATCGATTGCACAAATATAGTTTTTAATCTGTACAATCCAAATAATATTGTGTAAAAAATTATTTTAGCCTATTAAATAAACATATTACTTAAAAAAAAGAATTCAAAATTACACATTAAACAATATATTTGTTAAAAGCCAATGGGTGAAATTCATCCTTTTTTGGGGTAATATTGTCCTGAAATTTACAATTAAAAAAAGTAATTTTTGTCAGCTCTGATTAATTTAGGCCATCGGTTGTATTTTTGAACCAAAAAACATATACTATTACAAACCAAATAATTATAAATTAAATTGAAAACTACAAAAACAAAATTTTCAAGAGGAATTACATTGAGTTTTCTTCTTTTTTCAGGACTATTTTCTATGAGTGCACAAAATCAAGTAATCCCATTATGGGATAAAATTCCAGATGAAATAAAAGCATCTAATTACAAAGAAAAACCAGAGTTAAAAGATGGGAAGATGCAAAGCACAAGTCAGGTTTCTGTGCCGACATTAAGTATTTTTATTCCAAAAGAATCAAAACCAAATCAAACCGCTGTTGTAATTTGTCCAGGAGGAGGTTACACCCATTTAGCATTTGACAAAGAAGGAACAAAAGTGGCAGAATGGTTTAATAGTTTAGGAATTACAGCTTTTGTATTGAAATATCGAATGCCAACCGATTTAACAATGAAAAACAAAAACGTTGGGCCATTGCAAGATGCTCAAGAAGCAATTCGTTACGTAAGACAAAATGCTTCGGAATGGAATATTGATCCTAATAAAATAGGAATTCTAGGCTTTTCTGCCGGTGGTCATCTCGCTTCAACTGCTTCTACACATTACGACGATAAAGTTTATGAATCGGCATATAAAGTGAGTGCACGTCCTGATTTTTCACTGTTGATCTATCCTGTAATTTCAATGGAAAACGAAATCACACATAAAGGCTCTCAAACCAATTTGCTTGGAAATAATCCTTCAAAAGAGTTAATAGATTCTTATTCAAACGAAAAGAGAGTAACTTCTAAAACACCTCCTACATTCTTAATTCATGCGACAGATGATACTGTGGTTATTCCAGAAAACAGTATTAATTACTATTTAGCGCTAAAGAAAAACGGAGTTACAGCAGAGTTACATATTTATGAAAAAGGCGGCCACGGATTTGGATTAGGTGTTGCTGATACGAGCAAATTCTGGACAAGAGATTGTGCTGAATGGCTAAAATCAAATGGTTATAATTAAAAAAGAAAGGCAAAACTTTTACAAGTTTTGCCTTTTATCAAAAAAAAAAAAAACAAAAAGGAATTATAAAAAACCAATTTTATATGTCTAAGCAGTAACTTCTTGTTCTGCTGTATTTTTCAATTTAGAAACAGGAATTGCTTTAGTCGCCACTTTAGTTTTTGCAGCAGGTTTCTTTTTTCCAAATTTCTGTTTTCCCCACCAAATAATAAATCCAGTAATAGGCAAACTGGCAGAAATTAAGCTCGCCAAAAACGCAATAATTTTTCCTGTAAGCCCAAGAACACTTCCTACGTGAATATCATAATTCATACGTCTGATCTTGTCTGGAATATTTGCCTCTACATATTTTCCTGAAAATGGTGTTTTAATCGAGATTTCTTTTAAACTCTGCTGATCAAAACTATAGCGGTCCATATTGTAAAAGGTGTGTCTTTGCTTGTAAACAAAAGCACCAATCGGATCTGCAGGTTTCGCTGGAATACTGATTAAAATTCCCGCTGCCTGAGGATTTTCTTTTCTTAAATTCAGTAAAACTTTGTCTGCTGTTGTAATATTAAACTCTTTTACGTGAGTTGTGTCAGATTTTGGAGATTCGCGGTTTTCAACCAATGGTTTTCCTCCAGAAGTAACCCAATACAAAGATTTGCTCCACCATCCAAAACTCCATACTAAGCCTGTTACGGCAATAAAAAACAGGAAAATGCAGCTATAAAAACCAAGTACATTGTGCATGTCATAATTGACACGTTTAAAGCTGGCATCCCATTTTATTTTAAAACTTTTATCAATAATAGATTTAATCCATTTTGTAGGCCACCATAAAACGATACCCGAAATCAATAAAACAACAAAAATTAAAACGGCAACTCCCACAATTGGTCTTCCAATATCATAAGGAAGCCATAAAGCGCGATGTCCGTTTAAGATCCATCTGAAAAAATCTGGAGAATCTCCTCTTGAAAAGGTTTTTACATTTAATACATCTCCCGTATACGGATTCATGTAAACGCTTATAAAAGTTCCTTGCCTTCTTCCTCCTTTACGTTTTTCACCCTTTCCTTTTTCTTTGCCTTTTTCATTTGGCTGAGCTTTTAATTCAGATTTCCCTTTTGCATCTTCATTTTTAGCAAAATCTTTTCTTCCTCTTTTATGCTCTCCTTTTTCACCACGGCCTCCTCTTTCACCCTCTTCTTTTTTCTCCACAAAATAACCAACAATAGCCGCTTCGTCTTTTGCGCCAAAAGTTACACTGGTTGCTTTTTTGTCTTTCATTTTTTTATCTGCAATCGAAACCAATTGAGACGGCAATAAAAATGCTTTTTCTTGAGGTTTTACAAAACGCCAGTCTTCAATAAAATCTTTTATTTCATTTTCAAAAACATAAATACAGCCCGTAAGACTGACAATAACCACAATGATTCCAGATGCTAAACCAAGCCACAAATGCAGCCAGGCCATGATGCGCTTAAAAAGCGACTTTTTACTTTTTTTCTTATTATTTGGTTTTGAAGAAGAAAACATAATTGGATAGATAAATAGGATAAATAAAAAAACCGTAAGTCCTCATAAAAAGGACTTACGGCAAAAAAATATTAGTATTTTAATTTTTGGATTGCAGTAATTTGTCCACCTTCAACTTTCATACCTTTTGTTGCAACAGCTGTTGTACCGTTGATTGAGTAAATCCAGTTTCCGTCAGGAGTATTGATACCTACAATTGCAGAACTTCCATCTTCTGAAGTAATATTGTAACGGCTAGTTACAGAAGTTAAAGTTTCAGGCGCATTTGTCACCCATGTAAAAGTTTGGTTGTAAACATCGGCAATTGCCATTTTCACAGCACCATTGTTTTTACCCGCATTTCCGTACATTAACAATAAGAATTTACCTTTTGAAATATAAGTTGTAGATGAAATTTTGTAACCTCCCGATTTTTCTTGAACATTAAAGAAATAAGATTTGTCAAATTCTGTAGTTCCTTTTTTAATTTTCACAATCGCAGAAGGTTTTGTAGAAGTCATTACAGCATTGCTAGTCGCGATAGCACCAGAGAATCCGTAAGCGTCTCCATTTTCATCTTGGAATAATCCGTTTGTGAAATAAGCTCCTAAATAACTAGTACGGTTATCTTTAATTACTTTCTCTAATTTCAATTCTGGATAATTGTAAACCGCAACC
Organism: Flavobacterium tagetis; assembly: GCF_016735615.1. GTDB lineage: Bacteria > Bacteroidota > Bacteroidia > Flavobacteriales > Flavobacteriaceae > Flavobacterium > Flavobacterium tagetis. The sequence goes on along the minus strand of NZ_JAERSF010000003.1, from coordinate 575,024 downwards.
CACGTACTATCTGGATTTGCAGTACCAAAATTGTCTACTCCGTCTCCTTTAATACTCATATAAGGCATGTAAACTTTATCTCCAACTTGAGTAGCCCAAGTATAGAAAGCTCTTTCTCCGTTTCCAGCCAATTTCTTAGTATCTTGCTGAGCTTCACCTGTAATAAGCGATTTTTCAGCATCAATTTTGTACATAGAAGCAATTGAAGCACCACTTCTTGGAACTTTAACTGTTAAGATATCTTTATTAATTGCAGCAAATACGTGTACAGTTTCTGCTTGAAAATCAGATTTCTTAACTAGTTTCCCTTCAGCATTTAAGTTATAAGTGGTAACAGCTCCTGGATTTCCTTGTCCGTAAAGCAAACTGAAGAAGTTATTTTGCGCTGTAATGTAATAACGGTACGTTCCATCCTGCTCTAATCCGTTTCCTGTAGTCGTGATAACTCCAGTAGAAACATCGTCTGCAGTTAATAAATAATCTGCAATTCCAGCTGCTCCTGTTGTTGCAGTAATAATATATTTAGTTTTTCCTGTATCAGTTCCGCCGCCAGTTTCTCCTCCTGATTTATCTGAATCACTGCTGCAAGAAAAAGCTGTAAAAGCTAATACAGCTGATAATAACGCTAATGTTGTACTTTTTTTCATTGTATTATGGTGTTTGTATTAAAATTTAATTATTTGATTTACTGAAGTAATATCTAAACTTGATGTAAAAAGCTCTACTTGGTTTTTGTAATGAGAAATTGTCATAAAGCTTGTTGTCAAGAAAGTTTTTACATTCAAAAGCAATATTGTATTTACCATTTGCCATTGTGTAAACAGCGTTTAAATCATGGCTAAACTGCTGCGGAATCTCTAACTTGCTATCCTTGCTTCCCATACTTGGCCATGACAAATAATACGTATGAACATATAGCAGATTATACCCTACAGATAGATTGTTTCCTTTTTTCCAAACATTATTAAAGAACATTGTCGCATCTGCATTACCAAATAAATAAGGCATATTCGGAATCCTGTCATTATAAAAAGGAGACACATAATTCTGGTTAGGCTCGTACATTGTTTTGTTTCTAATGTTCTGGTAAGTTGCGTTGAAACCAGCCGTAAAACGATTACCGTATGAATATCTTACCTCACCATCAATACCATAATTGGTAACTTTTCCCTGATTCACATTTGTGGTCATGGTTTGGTTATTATTTAATGTCGGACGAATAAAATCGACTGCATTTCTATGCAAAAGATTTACATCAAATGACAAGGCATTTTTAACATTGAAACTAGTCTGATAACTCGCTCCAATATTATAGTTGTTACTAGATTCTGGTTTTAAAGAAAGGTTTCCTTCTAAATTATCATTGACATTACCAAAGATTTCCTCTGGAGTTGGAAGCCTGTATGTCTTTTCATAAGAAGCTTTAATCTGCAAATTATGTTTCAGGTAATAACTTGTAGCTGCGCCATATCCAGTTGTAGAAGTATGGTCTACATATTTCTGGTAAGCAATATCTCCCGTAGCTCCTGACGGATTATAGCTTCTTGAATAAGTAGTTTTTAATGAATAATCTTTTAAGAATACAGAAGTACTCCATTTTTCATTATAATCTAATTTATAACCCAATCCTAAAACATTCTTTTGTGTTTTTTTAGGCTGTTTATACACCAAAGATTCAGGAACCAATTCGTCACTCTCTTTACGATCGAACGTATTAAACGTATTATTGACCATAAAAGAGTGTCTATCATTTAGTGTATAAGTCGCATTGGCTGTTGCTATACCATTATTGTTATAGAACTTACGAAGCGTACGGCTTCTTTCTCCTCCTGCTCCTTCATATTGTTTGTAATCGCCAAACCAATTGTATCTTCTAAAAACGGTATCAATATTCTGTTCGTAACCAAAATTGTAATTACCCGTAACATTCACATTCAGCCCTTTGGTGAATAAATCTTTAACCTGATATTTTAAAGTTGGCATTACAATGCTTCCTTTTCTATAAATCTGTCCGAATACGCTAACCATTCTGGCTCCGGTTTGTATATCGGCTTTATTTTCTCCGCCAGTAAAACCGATCATTAATTTATCTGCATATTTTTTTCCGGTTATACCCACATTCAAAATCACCGTTTCATTACGGTATTTATCATGAAAACGTCGCACTCTCTGATTCGGAAAATAAGCCCCTGTATTTAAATCGGCTACATCTACATTTACCCAATAATTGTTATCCGAATAGTTTTGAAAAGCATTAATTTCGGTTGTAAAACCACTCTTTGCCGTATAACCCGCATTGATACTTGAACGGTGTGTGTTAAAAGATCCGAACGAATAAGAAGCATCTACATACGTTCTAGGTTTACTATTGGTCACAATATTTATTGCTCCGCCAAGCGCATCTCCACCAAGCCAAATTGGCACAACACCTTTGTAAACTTCTACACGATCAGCAAGATTAATTGGGATATTATTCATCTGGAAAGAAGAACCGAAATTGTCCATTGGAACTCCGTCTATAAAAACCTTAATTTGATTTCCAGAAAATCCGTTGATTGAAAGTTCTGATCTTGAACCTACTCCACCCGCTTCACGGTTACGAACACCAGAAACGCGGTCTAAAGCGTGCGATAAATCTAAAGTTGAGTTGTGCAGTTTTTTAGCATCAATAGCCGTTACACTATAAGCTTGTTTATTTACTTTGTCAGTTTGCGATCTTCCAAGAACTGTTACGCTTTCTAATTCCTGCAATTCGCTATCCATTTTAATTGAAACTTCTAAATTGCCTGAAACTTCAATCTGTTTTTTCTGAACTGCAAATCCCATTGCAGAAATTTTAAAAGTATGTTTTCCAGATGGCACATTTTTTAAAATATAGTTTCCGTTTTCATCCGAAATAACACTTAAACCTGTTTTTTCGACAACAACAGTTGCAAACGGAATTGTTTCTCCAGAATTTTCAACAACCTTTCCAGAAACTGAAAACCCTTGGTTTTGCTGGGAAAATGATAAGAACGTGGTTAGAAAAAATAAACTGGCAAATAAAAATTTTTGAGTTGACATATCTTTAATTAGACTAATTATAAATAACTTTACTGCAAAAGTACCATCAACGTCTTTAAAAAAGATAGGGAAAAACGGATTATTATTTTGTAAAAACGGATTAAATTTTGAAAATCAACGCCACCCTTTTAACGTCAGAAACGCCTATAATTAAAATTCAAATTGGAGATAAATATTACCCAAAAAGTATTTTAACCGAAGAAAATGTCAATATCCAAAATGGAGATTGCGAAAAAATTGTAAGCCGTCATCTTATAACGGAAGGGTTGGTTCTTCTTGATACTCAGATGTATTATTCGACACCTCGAACTGTAAGTTTTGAAATTGACGAAGAATCGGTTGTCATGAATTTCATTTACAGCAGTAATGTAGAAACCCATATCGATCAATTGGAAAGCGAAAAATTTTCTAAAGAAAATACGCATAATATTTTCTACACCAATAATTTTAAAGCAACGTTTAATATTCCTCCTTTTACACAAATCAACTATTTGTCGATAATTCTTTCCAAAGAGTTTTATTACAACATCATCAATGAAGACTGGCAGCTACACGAAAAATTTTCAAACAAAATCCTTCAAAAGCAATCCAGTTATTTAACCTCAAAATATCTTCCGTTTACACCTGCAATACAGTGGGTAACATCTGAAATAAAAAATTGTACGCGAGAAGGCGTTTTAAAAAGAATTTATATCGAAAGTAAAATTAAAGAACTTCTAATTCATCAGCTTGAAACTTTAATTATCAAACCTTTAGAAACAGATAAAATCAAAGAAGAAGATTTCGAAAAACTTTTAGAAGCAAAAAGAATACTAGAAAACGATTATAGAAACACACCAACTCTACCCGAACTTTCGAGACTTATTTCATTAAACGAATTCAAATTAAAAAAGGGTTTTAAAGCTTGTTTTGGAACCACTGTTAAAGGCTATATTATTAAACTCAGAATGGAGCACGCTAAAGAATTATTTCAAAATAAAACTGCAACAGTAAGTGAAGCGGCCTATAAGTGCGGCTACAAAGACGTTTCGCATTTTTCTGCAGCATTTAAAAGCTACTATGGGTTTTCGCCTCAAAAATTTAAAATAACCACTGATTTTATTCAGTTCTGGTTAATTGGCTTTTCATTATTGTGGTAAAAAAAGGGTCTTAAAATTATGTCCGTCGACTTAATCTTAAAACCCCTAAAAATTAGACATTAATGTATATTGCAAACTTATATACAATTACCCACGATCAAATGAATATGTCAAAATTCAATGTAAAAACGTTTCTCCAAAAACAGTTTTCTATAGAAATTTAATGATACCCAAAAAGGTAAAGGCTATCATCTTTTTCAAATTTCTACAGGCCAAAATTAGGATTCACAAGATAGATAACCTTACGGTTTTCCTCATTGTGTGAAAAAATTAACATTCTTAACTTTAAATTAAAACCTTAAGTAATTGTACCGCAAAATATTGTCAAAATCCTATTTAACGTAAATTTGTGAAAGAAAATACTAGATCAGACTCAAGAAATATGATAAAAAGATTCAAAAAAACGTATTTCTTATTCTAGATTAAGTCTCTTTTTTCAAAACCCTGATTACATTTGCAAGTGAAACTAATTAGATAATGAAAGAATCTCACAATTAGATAATTCTAAACTTGGTTCATTAGTATCTTAGAATCTCAAAGAAAATGAAAACACTGCAATTTTTATTACTCGGAAAAAACGAAGCTATTCTAGCTATTTTACTACGTCTGGTTAATGCAGATGAAAACTGGAATGCGATTGCTTTTAATAACGAAAAAGAAGCGCAAGAGCACTTTCAAAACAATAAAATCGATATTGTTCTTTTGAGTTCTGCGATTGAAGATCATATTGAAAAAGAATTTACTGCTTTCTGCTTAAAAACTCAACCAGATGTTGAAGTCATTGAACATTTTGGAGGCGGAAGCGGACTATTAAAATCTGAAATCCTGCACCGATTACATTTGAAAGGAAAACTCTAAATTTGTCATTCAAAGCCTAAAAAATGGAAAAAACATATTCGGTTGTATTTTATTCTAAAGCACTGGTTGAACCCGTTAAAAAACTGAAAGACTTTCTAAAAAGCAAAATCAATTGGTACAACAGCTGCAATTCTGAAGCGCATATTACGATTTGTGAATTTACAATCGACGAGTCTGAGATCGATTCAATCAAAAAAAAGCTTTCTAAAATTTCGGATACTTTTACGCCTTTTCCAGTTTCATTAGATCATTTTGATGCATTCCAAAATAGCGGTGCTTTTTTTATAGGCGTAACCAAAGATTCAGAAAATAATCTGGTGCCTATCATGAAAAAGATTCATGAAACCTTCAAGTTTTTAAAACTCAAAAAAAGTGATAATCCACACCTTTCGATTGGGCGAAGATTAACACCAGAGAATCTCAAAATTGCATCAGAACTTTTTACCACAATCAATATTGAATTTGAATGCAATGAAATTGTTTTAAGAGAATTTGATCCCAAAGTAAAACAGTTTTTTGTAATTGATTCTTTTCCTTTCGGGAGTAATCCTGAACCAGAGTTTGTACAAGGAAGTTTGTTTTAATTTTTTTAGCCGCAAAGACGCTAAAGCGCAAAGATTTTTTAAGTAATTCCTTAAAATGCGAAAAAACTTAGTCAAAGATTGTAGCGAAATACAAATAAAATTGCACAACAATATAAAAAAACTTCATGCCTTAGCGTCTTCGTGGCAAAAAACATTTTTTCGTATATTTGAATTTCGCAATTCATTACGATATGAAATCCCTAGATTCATTTTACCAAGATATTACCGAAGGTTCAACTGTTGATCCCACTTCGTTATTGCCAAACGACATTCAAAAAGAAATCGGGCATTTTAATGTTTTTGATATTAAAGAACTTTTGGAACGCATGAAAGGAAAGCCTGGAATGCCTTATGACAGAAGAGCTTATTACAAAATAAGTTTAATCAGAGGTCACAACAAAGCGGAGTATGCCGATAAAGTAATCGAAATCGAAAAACAAGGATTGTTATTTGCAACACCAAAAATTCCGTACAATTATTTACCGCAAGACACCAATCAAGGTGGTCAGTTCTGTGTTTTTACCAGCGAATTTTTATCTAAAAATAAAAGCGGAATCGATCTGGACGAACTTCCAATTTTCGCTTCAGACGGTTATCCGATTTTTCAGCTTTCTGATGAAGAAGTTTCAGAAGTTGAATTGATTTTCAATAAAATACAAAAAGAAATTAATTCTGATTATATTTACAAATATGATTTAATCCGAAATTATGTGGCTGAATTAATTCACTTCGGGCAAAAATTACAGCCTATCACAGCATTGTATTCTAAACACAATTCAGCAGCAAGAGTTTCTTCTTTATTTGCTGAATTATTAGAAAGACAATTCCCTATAGAATCGCCAAATCAAAGATTAGAATTGAGAACGGCAAAAGATTTTGCGGAGAGATTATCCGTGCATGTAAATCATTTAAATAAGGTTTTAAAGGAAAATACCGGAAAAACCACAACAGAATTAATCAGTAACCGATTAACAAACGAAGCTAAAATACTTTTAAAACAAACCGATTGGAACATATCTGAAATCGCCTATTCACTTGGTTTTGAAGAATTAGCGCATTTCTCTAATTTCTTTAAAAAACAGACTTCTTACACGCCGATTGCTTTTAGAGCTTAAATTTTGTTTCAGGTTTCAGGTTTCAAATTGATATTCTTTGTGTGTTTTAACCGCAAAGTACGCAAGGTTTTTTCTAAGCTTTATGCTATATAAACGCAAAGTCCGCAAAGCTTTATGTAAAAAAATTTGCGAACCTTGCGGAATCCCTAGCGTTCTTTGCGGTTAAACTTGAAACTTGGAATTTGGATTTTCAAAAAATTGGAATTTTACAACTCTGATTTGAATTTCGCAAACATCGGTTTGATATTTACAACTCCCCAACTCTACTTCGCTCCTACCTTTGTCTCATCAAATTAAAAGAACGAAAAGATGAATTTATCAGACAACAAAATTTTAATAACTGGCGGTGCAAGCGGTATCGGACTTGGACTTGCAGAACGATTCATTCAAGAAAACAATACCGTGATTATTTGCGGAAGAAGAGCTTCTCTTTTGGAAGAAGTAAAAGCTAAATTTCCGTCAATTATTACTAAAGTATGTGACTTGTCTTTAGAAGAAGAACGCGTTGCACTTTATGAATGGATTAATGAAAATCATCCTGACTTAAATGTTTTAGTCAATAATGCTGGAATTCAAAACTGGATGAACATAACAGATGCTGATTTTTATGTCAACATGAAAAATGAGCTTGCAACAAATATCGAAGCGCCTTTGCATTTAACTTCATTATTCATTCAGTTGCCATCTCTTAAAACCGTAATGAATACAACTTCGGGATTGGCATTTTCTCCTTTTGCAAAAGTTCCTGTTTATTCGGCTACAAAAGCTTTTTTTAGATCATTTACACTTTCGCTTCGTCATTTGCTGAAAGCTAAAAATATTGAAGTTATAGAAATTATTCCACCAGCATTAAACACCGATTTAGGCGGAATTGGTCTTCACGACGTACATCCAAGCGTAAGCAGTTTTATCGAATCTATTTTCGAACAATTAAAAGAAGGCCGACAAGAACTAACTTTCGGAACTAGCGAAACAAGATTAAACGCAAGCGCAGAAGAATTGAGAAATCATTTTAATGCAATGCATGCTTCTTAATTGTTAATTATGAATGGTGAATTGTTAATTAAAAAAGGCAAAAAACATTTGACATCTCACTATTCATCATTAATAATTTACCATTAACAACTCACAATTAACAATTATAAAAAATGGCAGTAAACACAAAAATAGCTCTAGTTACAGGTGGTAGCAGAGGTTTAGGAAAAAACATGGCAATTGCGATTGCAAAAAAAGGACTTGACGTAATTATCACGTACAACAGTAAAAAAGAAGAAGCTGAAGCTGTAGTTTCGGAAATTGAAAGCTTAGGTCAAAGAGCAGCTTCATTACAATTAAACGTTGCTGAATCAGGAACTTTTGATTCTTTCTTTAAAGAAGTAGAAGCAACACTAAAAAACACTTTTAAAACTGACAAATTTGATTTTTTGGTAAACAACGCTGGGATAGGAATTCACAATTCTTTCATTGGAACAACTGAAGCAGAATTTGATCAATTAACTAATATTCAATTCAAAGGACCATTTTTCTTAACACAAAAAGGGCTTGACGTAATGAATGACGGCGGCGGAATTTTAAATATTTCAACTGGTTTGGCTAGATTCTCTTTCCCAGGTTATGCGGCTTATGCTTCTATGAAAGGCGCAATGGAAACTTTGACAAAATATCAGGCAAAAGAATTAGGAACTAGAAAAATTAGAGCCAATATAGTTGCACCTGGCGCTATCGAAACCGATTTTGGCGGCGGAGTTGTTCGCGACAATGAGCAAATGAATCAGCAAATTGCTTCTGTGACTGCTTTAGGAAGAGTTGGTCTTCCTGATGATATTGGCGGTGTTGTTGCCTTTTTATGTACAGAAGAAGCTCGTTGGGTAAATGCCCAAAGAATTGAAGTTTCTGGAGGAATGATGTTGTAAAAGAAGTTTCAAGTTTCAAGTTGATATTCTTTGTGTGTTTTAACCGCAAAGAGCGCAAGGTTTTTTCTAAGCTTTATGTTATATAAACGCAAAGTTCGCAAAGCTATATGTAAAAAACTTTGCGAACCTTGCGTAAACCTTAGCGCTCTTTGCGGTTAAACTTAAAACATGAAACATGAAACAAAATAACTAAAAAAACAAAACCCGATAAGCATTAAAAACTTATCGGGTTTGTCATTTCAAATAATATTTGAATTAGTAAGCGTTTTATTTTTTTTCTACAGAGACATCAAAACCTCCCTCTGCATCAAAAACAATATCATAAAATTTAGAGTCTTTTTCTATACCAACTTCGTAGGTTGTTTTTTTCTTATCGTCTACTACCATTGCAATTTCTTGAATGGCTTTTGCCTTATAATTCTTTTTTAGATAAGACTGCGCCTTTATTGGCAATTGTTTAAACGGAATCTGGAGCTCATAAGCTTTCATGTTTCCTAGATTATCGTAAATCGCTACGGCTTTTGTTCTGTCATCTACATTGTATCTTGCTTCAAATCGAATCTCATCTGCATCGTCTCCAACATATTCTTCAGACCAGACCGGTACTTTTCCTGGATATTCTCTCTCAAAAGCAAATCGAACCTTTTCTGGAGGCGTGATTTCCTTTTTCATATTGGTTCCCTCTTGGGCTATTAAAAAACTACTGCATAAAAAAGTAAAAGATAAAAACACGTTTTTCATAGTTTCATTTTTTAAAATTAAACTTTAGCAACGTATTAAAATTAATAATTTTTATCTTACGATAAGATGAAGAAATTAACATTTTTTATCCGAAGAAAAAACTCCTTTAAAATCAAGTATTCAATTATAATTCGAGTTTTTTTAATCGGTCTGTTAGTTCTCTTTTATAAGTAATTCCGATTGGGATTCTTTCGTTTTTAATCACCACAAAATCTTTTTCAGTTGCATCAATTTTATCAAGCGCCACGATATATGATTTATGAATACGCATAAAACTCTTTTCTGGAAGACACTTTTCAAATTCTGTTGTCGTGATAGAAGCCAGATAAGTTCTTTTTGTCGTGTGAAGTTTTACATAATTGCCAAAACTCTGCGCGTATAAAAGCTGATCCAATTCGATATCCATCAAATAGCCGTCGACTTTTACGCTAACCGAATTTACAGTTTCTTCTGCTTTTTGCTTCACGCTTTCTGTCGCAAAAAAACGGTCAATTGCCTTTAAAAATCTTGGAAAATAAATCGGCTTCAGCAAATAATCAATTACACCATAATCGTAACTTTCAAGAGCAAATTCAGAATATGCTGTGGTTAAAATAGTTTTAGGATGCGTCGGAAGAATTTTAAGCAATTCCATTCCTGAAATTTCAGGCATATTGATGTCTAGAAACATTAAATCGACTGGATTTTCTCTGAGATAATTCATCGCTTCAATGCCGTTATAACCTTGAAAAACCAATTCTAACTGCGGATTCTGTTTGATATAATTGGCCAGAACATAATGCGCAGCGGGTTCATCGTCTACAATAATGCATCTTTTTGTTTCTCTCATCCTACAAACTTTTTAAGCTGTATTTCTAAATCTACAATATAAGTCTGTTTATCGTCTTTTATGTCTAATTTATAGTCTTTTCCATAAATCAAATTCAGACGTTCGATCGTATTTTTTAAACCAATTTTGGTAGAAATCACATCGTTTTTCTTCGGAATTGAATTGGCAACATGAAGATGAAGCAATCCGTTTTCTACCGAAATTGTAATTTTTACAAAACACCTTTCGATAGCACAGGTTCCGTGTTTAAAAGCATTTTCGATAAACGCAATTAAAAGCATTGGAGAGATTTTATAGGCGTTTTCATTATCAACATCGCTTTCAAAAGTAATATCGCAACGATAGCCTACACGCTCCTTTTCTAGCTGCACATAACTATTTATAAACTCCAGTTCATCTTCTAAAGATACGCATTGTTTGCTATTGCTTTCCAATTGATAACGCATTAACTGCGAAACCTTCATAATCAAATCTGGCGTTCTGTCTGGAAACTCCAGACTGATTCCGTACAGTGTATTAAAAGTATTGAACAAAAAATGCGGATTTAATTGTCCTTTCAATGAATTTAATTGCATTTGATTGAACAATAAAGCCGCATCGGTTTGTTTTCTGTGAATACGATAAAACTTAAAAACAATAATCGGACTCAGAATGCAGACCAAAGTTCCTAAAACACTCGCCAATTGGTACGCATAACTTCTCTGATGCGAGTTTTGATACAAATGGCATTTGGCAAACATATCCATCCTTGTAATTTCATACAAAATGACAGAAAATACAAAAACTCCAAAAAGCGTTAAAATGATATAGGTAAAAGGTTTGTTTGCTTTGAATAAAATCGGAAGGAGAAAAAAGCGATTAAACTGGGCATGCATGTACAAAACGCAATAGAAAAATATACCCATTGCAATAGAAATGAATGAACTAAATAACATCCAATCATTTTTTAGGGTATATATTGTAAAGGAGAAAAGGACAACGGCAACCTCCTGCCACCATTTGTTATCCAGTATGTTATCAATTTTTTTGTTCATTCTTAATTTTGAAATAGTTTACAAAGTACGAACAAATATTTAATTAATTTTTTCAAAAAATGACCAATTCAATTCGTCATTTACTAGTGCAGTACATCACTTAACCTGACTTTTATCAGCATAAGAGAAATAAATTTGTTGCTTCAAAAACATTTCTATTCACACCTTGAGTTTATGTATTTCAAAAAAATTACCTTATTATTTTTATTGATTTTTGCCTCAATCGGTTATGCTCAAACCCTGTCTTTAAAAGAAGCATTAAAGATAGGTCTTGAAAACTACGGTTCTATCCGAGCAAAAAACAATTACGCCAATGCATCAAAAGAGACTCTAAAACAATCTCGACGTGATTACCTGCCAAACTTAAATTTATCGGCACAGCAGGATTACGGAACTGTAAACGGACAAAACGGACCGCTTTATGGTTTTGGAGGTTTAGGAGTTGCTTCATCAGGACTTCCGTTACCAGAACAAAACTGGAATTCGGCTTTTGGCGCACTTTATTTAGTCAACATGAACTGGGATTTTTTCACTTTCGGAAAAACACAGGAAAAAATCAATTTATCTAAAATTGATGTTCAGGCTAAAGAAAAAGATTTACAGCAGGAAAAATTCCAGCAAGAAATCAAAATTTCGGCTGCTTATCTCAATCTATTGGCGAGCCAGAGATTAGTGATTTCACAGCAAAAGAATTTAGATCGTGCAGAAGTTTTCAAAAAGACTGCTGCAGCGAGAGTTAAAAACGGATTATTGGCCGGAGTCGATTCTACTTTGGCTACAGCCGAGGTTTCTAAAGCTAAAATCGCTTTAAACCTTGCTAGAAACTTCGTTAAAGAACAAAACAACAAATTAGTCGATTTAATGGGCGTTGCGCCTCAGGATTTCGTTACAGATACTTTATTTGTAACTCAGATTCCGAAGGAATTAGTAACAAAAGAAGCTTCTACAGATAGTCTTCACCCTTTATTACAATTCTATAAAACGAAAATCGATTACAGCAACCAGCAGGTTAAATTGTATAAGAGATTTTATTATCCGACCATGAGTGCTTTTGGGGTTTTACAAACCAGAGCTTCAGGATTTGACAATACTTATGCTACAGACCAAAACGCTTTTAGCAGAAATTATTGGGATGGCGTAAATCCTGATCGTACCAATTATTTGGTTGGTGTTGGAATTACATGGAATTTAACAACTCCTTTCAGATCAAGCAAACAAGTTAGCGCTCAGAAATTTGTTTCTCAGGCATTGCAGGAAGAATACAATCAGGCCGATAGAGAATTGAAATCGCAATTGAATTTTGCCGAAGATAAGATCAAAATCACTTTGGAAAACTATGCTGAAGCTCCGATTCAGGTGGATGCTGCAAAAAGAGCTTATGTACAGAAATCGACTTTATACAAAAATGGTTTAACTGATTTGACTGATTTAACACAAACGATGTATGTTTTAAATCGCGCTGAAATCGATCGAGATATTGTCAATAACAATGTGTGGCAATCGTACTTATTGAAAGTCGCTGCAACAGGAAATTTTGACTTATTTATAAATGAATTTTAATTATAAATCCTAATGAATTTAATACGTTTTGCACTCCGCAAACCCATTTCCATTTTAGTATTGGTTGCGGGTCTATTTTTCTTCGGAATTGGTGCCATCAAAGACATTAAGGTAGACATTCTGCCAAAAATGAATTTGCCGGTTATCTATATTGCGCATCCGTTTGGAGGTTATACGCCAGATCAGATGGAGGCTTATTTTGCCAAAAACTACGTAAACGTTTTACCTTTCTCGAATGGTATCAAATCGGTAGAGACCAAAAATATTCAGGGGTTAATGATTATGAAATTAACCTATTATGAAGGAACCAATATGGCTCAGGCTGCTGCCGAGTTAAGTGCGCTTTCAAACAGAATCCAAGCGGCTTTTCCTCCGGGAACACAGCCTCCGTTTATCATTCGTTTTGATGCTTCTTCACTTCCAATTGGACAATTGGTTTTGAGCAGTAAAATACGTTCAAACAACGAACTGCAGGATTTAGCCAACGTTTATGTTCGTGCTTCGTTTACTGCAATTCCAGGATTATTATCTCCAGCTCCTTTTGGAGGAAGTCCAAGAACTATTGAGGTAAACGTAGATCCAGATTTATTGCGTTCTCATAATATGACGCCAGATCAGATTGTTGATGCGATTCGTTTGAACAACCAAACGGCTCCATCTGGAAACGTGCGTATGGGCGACAAAAACTATATTACGCCAACTAATAATACCATTAAAGAAGTTAAAGATTTTGAACAGATTCCGTTATTTAAAGGCGGTGTTCAGAACTTAAAACTAGGCGATGTTGCTTCCGTAAAAGACGGTGCCGATATCACGGCAGGTTATGCTTTAGTAAACGGAAAACGTTCAGTTTACATTAGTATTGCAAAAGCAGGAGACGCTTCGACTTGGGATGTGGTTCAGAAATTGAAAAAAGAACTTCCTAAAATTCAAAGCACGCTTCCTGAAGATGTAAATATTACGTATGAATTTGACCAATCGGTTTATGTAATCAACTCGGTTAAAAGTTTGATTACTGAAGGAATTATTGGTGCGGTTCTAACAGGATTAATGGTTTTATTATTCTTGGGTGACCGTCGTGCAGCATTAATCGTAATTATGACGATTCCGATTTCGATTATTTCTGGAGTTTTATTCCTAAAATTATTCGGACAAACGATCAACTTAATGTCGCTGTCAGGATTGGCATTGGCGATTGGTATTTTGGTGGATGAAAGTACGGTAACAATCGAAAATATTCACCAGCATCTCGACATGGGAAAACCAAAAGCACTCGCCATTTGGGATGCCTGTCAGGAAATTGCATTGCCTAAATTATTGATCCTTCTTTGTATTCTAGCCGTATTTGCGCCAGCATTTACTATGGTTGGTATTCCTGGAGCGTTGTTCTTGCCTTTAGCTTTAGCAATTGGTTTTTCAATGGTTATTTCATTCTTGCTTTCGCAGACATTTGTTCCTGTAATGGCTAACTGGATGATGAAAGGACATGAAAAACATGTACACGGACCAGAAATTACAGATGATGAAGCTGAATTTAATGACAGCGGTATAACGCCAGAATCAGAACAAAATCTAATCACTCAGAAAAAGGATTATGTAGAAAGAGCAGATACTAATAACAACGGAAAAATTAGTGCTTTCGAACGTTTCAAGATTCGTTTTATGCGAACTTTAGACCGTTTGTTTGTTCACAAAAAAATAACGACTGTAACCTATTTGGTTGGAGCAACACTTTTAGCAATTCTGTTCATTAATTTCATCGGAAAAGACGTATTCCCAAGAACCAATTCTAGTCAGTTTCAGTTGAGAATGCGTGCCATTGACGGAACGCGTTTGGAAAGAACTGAAGAACAAGCTAGAATTGTTTTAAAAGAATTGGAAAAAATGGTGGGTAAAGATCATATCGGAATCACATCTGTATATGTCGGCCAGCACCCTTCTCTATTCTCAATCAACCCGATTTATCTGTTCATGGCTGGTTCTCACGAAGCGGTTTTCCAAGTAAGTTTAAAAGACTACGAGGAAGATATGGATGATTTTAAAGATGAGTTTAGAGCAAGACTTAAAAAAGTACTTCCTGATACTAAACTTTCTTTTGAACCAATCGAATTAACGGATAAAGTTTTAAGCCAAGGTTCTCCTACTCCAATTGAGATTCGAGTTGCTGGAAAAGACAAAAAGAAAAACGAATTATACGCGACTCAAATTGTAGACAAGTTAAAAGCAATTTCGTATTTCAGAGACGTGCAAATCGGACAGCCAATTCATTATCCAGCAATGAATATTGATATTGACAGAACTCGTGCTGCCGAATTAGGAGTTGATATGAATGATATTTCGCGTTCGCTTGTGGCTTCAACCTCATCTTCTCGTTATACTGAAAAAAATAACTGGGTAGACGAAAAAGCAGGATTATCCTATTCTGTTCAGGTTCAAGTGCCTTTAAATAAAATGAAAAGCAAAACCGATATTGGAGAAATTCCGGTATTGAAAAACTCGCTTCGTCCTGTATTAAGCGACGTTGCCAAAATTACACCGGGCTTTGTAAGCGGTGAAAATGACAATTTAGGGGCCATGCCGTACATTACCGTGACTGCAAACATCTATCAAACCGATTTGGGGACGGCTTCAAAAGATGTGAGCAAAACAATTAGTTCATTGGGCGAATTGCCTCGTGGTTTGTTTGTTACGCCAATTGGATTAAGTACTGTATTGACCGAAACATTAAGTAGTTTACAAACAGGATTATTGGTTGCCGTATTCGTAATCTTCTTAATGTTGGCCGCTAATTTCCAATCGTTCAAAGTTTCGTTAGTAATCTTAACAACGGTTCCAGCCGTAGTTTTAGGATCGTTATTAATGCTTACTTTAACTGGTTCAACATTAAACTTGCAATCGTATATGGGAATCATCATGTCGGTTGGAGTTTCTATTGCCAATGCCGTACTTTTGGTAACGAATGCCGAACAGCTTCGAAAAATAAACGGAAATGCCTTAGAATCGGCTCGTGAAGCTGCTGCGTTACGTCTTCGTCCAATTATCATGACATCTGTTGCCATGATTATGGGTATGTTGCCAATGGCAATCGGACACGGCGAAGGAGGCGATCAAGTTTCTCCGTTAGGAAGAGCGGTTATCGGTGGATTATTATTTTCTACTTTTGCCGTATTATTAATCCTTCCGCAGATATTTGCGTGGGCACAAGAAAAAACATCGACACAATCTGTTTCTTTAGATCCTGAGGACGAAGAAAGCATCCATTATATTTCATCATTGAGTAAGTCAAAAGTTGGAAAGTCATAAAGTCAAAAGTCGAAAGTCAAATCGTTGCGATAACACTGGATACATTTTAATACTTTCCGCATACTTATAAAACATATATAAAACCAAAAAATGAAAAGTAACATTATAAAATCTACAGCGATACTATTTACAGCTTTAGTTGTACTAAGCTGTGAAAAGAAAAAAGAAGAAACTGCGAAAGCAGAAATAGAACCTAAAGTTGAAACTTTCCTTTTATCGAAAGAAAAACTAACAACAGAATTGCGTTTGCCAGCTGAATTAACCGGTTTTCAACAAGTTGATTTGTATGCAAAAGTGAGCAGTTTCGTAAAAACTTTAAAAGTTGATATTGGAACGAAAGTAAAAAAAGGACAGCTTTTAATTGTTTTAGAAGCGCCAGAAATAAGCTCGCAAGTAGCAGCGGCTGAATCGAGATTGAAATCTATGGAAGCCATTTACGCAACCAGCAAAAGCACTTACAACCGTTTGTATGAAACAAGCAAAGTTGAAGGAACGATTTCTAAAAACGATTTAGAAATGGCAAGCGGTAAAAAGAATTCTGATTACGCACAATATCAGGCAGCAATTGCAGCGCACAAAGAAATCTCGATCATGAGAGGTTACTTAGAAATTCGTGCTCCTTTTGATGGTGTTGTAGCGGCTAGAAATGTGAATTTAGGAACATTTGTTGGTCCAGCAGGAAAAGGTTCAGATTTGCCTTTATTAACGATTCAAGAGCAAAGCAAATTGCGTTTGGCGGTTTCTGTTCCAGAATTGTACACAGGATATTTGCACCCAGGCGACGAAATGAGTTTTAATGTAAAATCGCTACCAGATACTTTTACAGCAAAAATTACAAGAATGTCTGGCGCTTTAGATTTAAAACTGCGTTCTGAAAGAGTCGAAATGGACGTACACAACACCAAAGGAAATTTATTACCTGGAATGGTTGCCGAAGTTTTATTACCGCTTAACGCGAAAGACAGCACTTTTGTAGTACCAAAATCTGCCGTAGTAAGTTCTGCAGAAGGAATTTATGTGGTAAAAGTAGTAAACCACAAAGCCACAAGAGTTGACATTAAAAAAGGAAGAGAAATCGAAGATAAAATTGAAATTTTCGGCGACTTAACTCCAAACGATAAACTGGTAAAAATTGCCAGCGAAGAAACTAAGGAAGGCGATGTCATAAACGAATAACCTGCGTTTAGTCTTCAATTTAGTGATTACCAAAAACTGTACGCATTCTTAGGAATGCAAATTTAAAAATTTGCCTAAAAGGGCAGTTCTTCTTTAATTAGAGGGACTGTCCTTTTTTTGTTTAATACAAATCAGGTATAAATACTTACTAATACATCTTTATTTATTCATACACTTGCTATTTTAAATTTTATAGATTATGGTTTTCCATAATGATACTCCTTTTTTTATGTTTAATTTCACAAAAATGTAAATACCTAAAAACCAACAACTTTAATTTTACAAAACAAATAAAGTAACTTTAAGAACTAGAAGTAATGGCAAAAAAATACAAAAAAACAAAAATAAATTACTATCAGATAAAAGTAAATTTAAAAAATGCTCCAACTCAAAAAATTAAGGATGTAAAATCAAAATTTAAAAAAGCAATTAGTTTTAAAAATTTAAAAGTTCAGTTTATAGATCAAGGAGATGGTACTGTTTCAGCTATAGAATCAAGAGAAATAAATGTTAGATATTTAGGTGGCGCTTTGGTATACACCCAAGAAAAGAACATTCCTCCAAAATGGAATCAAGAAAATAAAAAGCTTGAAGCTATAAATATTAATGGTTTTAATGGATTAGGATATGATGCTGCTTTTTTTTATGATTCTGAGAATATGATTATTGCTATTGAAAGTAAAGTTCCTGGTCCAACACTAGAATCATTTTGTAATTTATTAAGACAAAATTTCAATCTGCCTAGTTTTGAAATAATTGTGGTTACTTCAACAAATGACTATGAAAAATTCTTGAACTCTAAGGGAGTCCGAAATTTGGAAATAAAAATGCTCAGTTTAGATAATGTTCCAGAAAAAAAATCTAGAATTAAAGGAGTAATGGAAACAAAAGATTTAGTTGACACAATTGACGGATCATATATAGATGTAAAAATTGCAGCAGGAACTGATAGAAATAAATTTTTAAATTTTAAAGCTATAAAACAATTGGCAAATTTTGCAATTTCATCTGTCGGATTCAAGCATGAAGTAACAAAGTTTAAAGTAGATATTGTAGATTTAGATTCTGGTAAAATTGAGCCTATTGATTTAATAACTAATCGAATTTCTGATTACATACAGGTTGAACAAGTTACAACTATAACTAAATTTTCAATTAAAGAGAAAATCACTCAAATAGAAGGTTTTTATTTGAAAAGAAAACCTAAATTAGATGAAGCGTATAGACTATAATTTAATATGGAATGTAAAAAAAAATATACACTAATAGCTAGATGGGAAATGAATTACCCCATTATTATATCAACTATATTATTACTATTTTTTCTTTTAATAGGTGGCAATATAAAATTTAACTTTATCGGTTTAGTAGAAGTGAACATGTCACTTTTTGGAATATTAATTGGATTTTTAATTACGGTTTTGACAATAATTAATTCACTAGATAATCAATACATTAGGGCAATTAAAGAAGATTCTGAAACATTCAATCTTTTCAAAAATTATTTAATAAACGCAATTTGGCTCTCATTTTTTACCATAATAATAGGAGTCTTGTATATTTTCATTTTTTCTACATGCACTTTTCCAATCAAAGACTTTTATGAAATTATAATTTTTTTTATTACAACATGGTCTCTTATCAGTTGTTATCGTTTTATTAGTGCATTTGTAAAAATTGCAATATAATTTAGACCATTATAATTATCTTTAAAGAATAAACAATTTAAACAAACTAAATGGAAATATATTTAATTGGAATTATAATTACTATTTCAGGTTTATATTTCAAAACTTATATTCAGGAGAAAGCAAAAATAGACGCTTTAAAATCAGAAAATAAAAAGTTAATTGAGCAAGCTGAAAAAATAAAATCAAAATATAGTAAAGAATTAGAAGAACTCAAAAAAGAACATCAATTAGAGATCTCTAAAAGAAGATATAAATACGAAAGCAAAAGAGATCAATACGTTTCTTTTTTCCAGTTTTTAGATCAATTCACAAAAGATAATACCACTAAATCTCAAGAGAAAATGACATTAATCGTAAATAATTTTATGACTGAGTTTTTAAATGCTCAAGATCATGAAGGTCAAATGAAGGCGATAACGACGATGAGTAATGAGATGCAAAAGTTAACATTTGAAGCTAGTAAAGATTTGATTAGGATTAAACAGGAAACTAATACTATTAGGTTGATTGCTAGCGAAAAAGTGATTCAAAAACTTGATATGCTGAATTTAGCTTTTGACAAAACAATCGCAGATAGTAATAAAACTTTAAATGATTTGCCTTTACTAATAATGAATGATGATAAACATAGTATAAATGAGAATCAAAGGCAATTAGAAGAATCAGGTAAGACCGTTAAAAAATATAATGATGAATTAATTGCTTTGATGAGAGAGGAATTAGATGAAATATAAGTCTTTTCTAATTTTCTTAAGTATTAAAAAACCTCGATCCTAAAAAAAATCGAGGTTTTTCCATTTCACAAACTCTATTCCTCACTCAAATAAGTATTCAAAATCTCCGCCAATTCATTGAGCCAATAATAATTGTCATGGAAAATTAGAAATTAATAAATTTGATATGGCTTATTACAATTTCTACAACAAATAATTATAATATGGAAACAAAAATTAATTTAATTATTTCAGTAATTGCTCTTTTCGCATCAATTTATGCTATATATTATACCAGAATAGATATCAACAAACAATTAAGAATGAGTAAACTTGAAGAAATATTAGAAATTATAACTCTAATAGACGGATATTATGCTTCACTGTTTAACTTTTTCAATGATGCTAGAGAAATTAGAGAAAATTTAGAAAATGGAAAGAAAATAACGCCTGAATTAGAAAAAAAAATAATGCTTCAAAACAGATTTATAGAAATTGTCAAAGAAGAAAGATTAGTGGAAAAAGCTACACGTCTAAGAACTTTATCAGATGCATATTTACCAAATTCAAACAATCTAAAAATAAAAATCAATACAATATCAATGATTTATTATAATATGCACCTTTATATTCTCAGAAAAAATTTGCCAAATGTAAAGGAACTTTCAATGATACCAAAACCCGTAGAAATGCGAAAATTTATTCAAAAAATTGAAACTTTAGTGGTAAAAGAAATGAAACTAGGTTACAAAACGTTTACAAAAGAAGATCATATGGAATATTTTCACAATCAGTTCAAAAAAGACATAGAAAGAATGTAAATGTAACCCGATAGCACGGATTTGCAATCTATTTCCACAAAGTAATTAACTGATTATATCTAAAAATAAAAACCTCGACCTTAAAAAAAATCGAGGTTTTTCCATTTTATAAACCTTACTCCTCACTCAAATAAGGATTTAAAATCTCCGCCAATTCATTGAGCCAATAATAATTGTCTTCAAAATTTGGTAGTCCAATTTGGAGGGTTTCGTGTTGTCGCATTACGCCAAGAGCTAAAATGCAATTTACTTGTCTTAAAATTTTAGCCATATCTTCGGGATCTACGCTATGGTTAAAAAAATTAATCAGCCTTGTTTCGGCTTCTTTGGAAAGGGTGTTTGAATTCATGTCTTCCATTTAATGAATTAAAGCCTATTTGGAAGACATTGTAATCTGAATTACTTGTCAAATCTCAAAGGCAAATTTTACTTTATTTTAAATGTGAAGATTTAAGAGCTTCAAATATAGGAAAAACCATTTTAAAAAGAAAGATTTTTCTTTCAATTACTGTATTGCTTTTATCAAATATACTAAATCTATATTTCAACCGCATTTTTGTCATTTCGACGTAAGGAGAAATCACACTAGGAACTCCGCGAAGTATTTCTCCAATCTTTGTCGATATGCGAGTGTGATTTCTCGTTCCTCGAAATGACAAACAGAACGTAAAAAAGACGAAACATTTGTCAGGTTTAGCGAAGTCAAAGCTCCGCAATCTAAATCGTCAATCTTTGTCGATATGCGTGTGTGATCCTTCGTTCCTCAGGATGACAAACTGCACGTAAACATTTGTCAGGCTGAGCGAAGTCGAAGCCTCGCTCCTATAATCGCCAATCTTTGTAGAGCTACTAATGCGGTCTTCGACTTCGCTCAGACTGACAACAAAGCACAACAAAAATACCAACAATTCCAAACCCAAAATCTCTACAAAAATATTCCTATTTTTGAATACAAAATATCGCAAACTTTAATATGATTAACAGCATTAGTGATTGGGAAGAAAAACAAAAAGGTTATTTAGTTGTATCTGTATTGTGTCTCATTTTTGGAGCTTACTTTTTTATCAAAGTCATTAGTGGAAGTTATGCCATAGAACAGTCAGATCTTGAAGTTTACGAAAACCTAATCATTTCAAACCCTCCTAAATTCAAAGAAAGAAAAGGAAAAAGAAGCAAAAAATGGATAGAATTTAATTGCATTAATAATCAAAGTACTTTTGAGATTGCTGGTTATGACTATAGTTGTGTTAATGATGAAGAAGTTATAAATGAAATAAAAACTGGAGATACCATCTCTGTTGCTATTTTAAAAGATGATTTGAATGATTTCAACACGCAAAATTCTTGTGAAATTCATTCGTTGGTAAAAAATGATAAAGAATACCTCGATCTTAGATGCAGAAATGAAGTAGACACTGGAGGCGGAAAAAGGATTTTTCTGATTTTATTTTCGATCTCTATTTTGACAGCCATTGTATATTCTCTTCCTAAAAAACCTAAACTTTTTGATAAAGTTGATCCTATACTGATAGTTGGAATTGGATCAATAATACTTGCTTTCATTCTTTATTTGCTTACATTACAATTATAGTTAACAAATAAAAACCAAAAACTTTGAAACAAAACCTTGATCCATGAGATCGAGTTTTTTTATGCATTAACTAGAAAAAATAAACTAAATCACCAATCTTTGTCGATATGCGCGTGTGATCCTTCGTTCCTCAGGATGACAAACTGCATGTAAACATTTGTCTGGCAGAGCGAAGTCAAAGCCCCACAATATTTATCACAAAAAAAATGCAAGACCAAAATATGATCTTGCATTTTTATATAATTTAATAAATCTAAAAAAAAATATCTTTTAAACTCTCTGGCGCTCATGTATTCCTTCTTTAATTTCTTCCACCATTTTTTTATTAAAAGCGGGCAAATCATTCGGGTTTCGGCTGGTTACTAATCCGTGGTCTACGACAACTTCTGAGTCTTCCCATTGTGCTCCGGCATTTTTCAAATCGTTTTTAACAGAAAAGAACGAAGTTACTTTTCGACCTTCCAAAACATCGGCATCTACCAGAATTTGAGGTCCGTGACAAATTGCCGCTACTGGTTTTTTACTTTCAAAAAAGGAACGTACAAAATTTACTGCAGCTTCTTCCCTTCTTAATAAATCAGGATTTATAACTCCTCCAGGCAGAACCAAAGCATCGTAATCGGCTTCATTTGCCTGATCTAATACAACATCAACATTATATTCGTTGCTCCAATTTCCGTCTTTCCAAGATTTGATAGTTCCAGATTTCAAACTGACGATATCTGCATTCCAGCCTTGCTCTTCCAGATAGGCTTTAGGCGATGCTAATTCTGATTCTTCGAAACCGTTTGTGGCTAATATGGCGATATTCTTTTTCATAATTCCTAATATTTAAAATGTGATTAATTTTGATTTACCTAAAATTAGTTATTTGAGAAAGCCAGAGAAAATAGATCCTGTTAAAGCTTTCTTTAATTAAAGTTAATTAATTGACAATCAAATTTTTATTAAACAATAAAATGAAATTATGTAAAATTCAGGTCATTTGGTTTACTATTTTATACCGGGAGGTATCATGTAGTTTAAATTGTAATTGTATTATAAAACCACCTTTTTTAACTTTTATGGTCTGAAAGTATTTTTCTCGAGAAATTAAATATATTTGACAGATAATTTATTACAAAAAAATCTACCGTAAATACAATAAATTTTAAATAACCCAACCAAAGAAATAACCAAAACGCATGAAGTACAACTTTATTCTTTTCATTTTTTTTGCTGTTTTTAATTCTGGAGTAGCTCAAAATATAGATGCGACTTTAATAGAATTGAATTTTCAAGAAGATAGTTATCCTCAAAATTTAACGCCTTTTAAATCCGGATTCTGTTTCACCGCTACAGATGGATATTACAAATATTTTGGCAGAGAATTATGGTATTCAAATGGCACAAAAGAAGGCACTTTTATGATTAAAGATATTCTGCCTGGGCCAAGTTCTTCAAGTCCGAATAACTTAATAAATATAAATAATACCCTTTACTTCACCGCCTATGATGCTGTACACGGTAACGAACTATGGAAAAGTGATGGAACAGAAGCTGGAACCGTAATTGTGAAAGATATAGATCCTAATGAAAAAGGCGAATACAATGGCCCTTCAGGATTAATAGAATTTAATGGAAAATTATATTTTACAGCAAGTAATGGCGTAAATGGTTACGAATTATGGACTAGTGACGGTACAGAAGCTGGAACTTATATGGTAAAAGACATATACCTAAACGGAAATAGTAATCCAAATTCATTATTCGTTTTTAATAATAATCTGTATTTCGTAGCCTATAATGAAACAGGATATAAATTATGGAAAAGTGACGGAACAGAAGCAGGAACTGTAATACTAAAAAACATCTATGTCAATCCTTCTCCAGTTAATGAAAATCAATTTTTGATTGCAAATAATTCCTTTTTCTTTTTTGCAAGTGATGGTTCTAAAGGTAATGAACTATGGAAAAGTGATGGATCAGAAGCGGGAACTACTATTG
This sequence comes from Flavobacterium tagetis, assembly GCF_016735615.1. Taxonomy (GTDB): domain Bacteria; phylum Bacteroidota; class Bacteroidia; order Flavobacteriales; family Flavobacteriaceae; genus Flavobacterium; species Flavobacterium tagetis. The sequence goes on along the minus strand of NZ_JAERSF010000003.1, from coordinate 550,907 downwards.
TAAAAGACATTTTTAGCGGTTATAATTCCAGCGCCAACAACTTAAAAGGTTGCGTTTTAAACGATAATATAATTTTTGAAGCCAATGATGGCATCAATGGTACCGAAATATGGAAAAGTGACGGAACAGAAGCAGGAACATTGATGATTAAAGACATTAACGGCACAAAATTCAACAGTATATATTATTACAACAGTAAATACATTGCGTTTAATAATGAAGTGTATTTTCTTGCAAATGATGATATAAATGGAAATGAAATATGGAAAACTGACGGAACTGCAAATGGCACTATTTTATTTAAAGACATCAATAATGGCAATTTATCTTCCTCTATAAATAAATTTTATAATGACAAAATAAACAATAAACTTCTGTTTTTTGCAACTAAGGCTGATGGCTCTGGTGAACAAACAATTTGGGTTAGTGATGGAACTACGAATGGAACGGTCGAACTTGCCAATATAAGATCAAGCCATTCATCTGGGTATCCTGATAATTTTATTACTCTTAATAATAAAACCATTTTTACAGGTAAAGATGAAAAACATGGGACTGAATTATGGCAAACAGATGGAACAAAAGAAGGAACATCAATATTTGCAGATCTTAACTATAAAAATGGCAGTAATCCAGATAAGTTTACAGATGTCAATGGCAATCTGTTTTTTAGAGCAAGAGGAACAACTTATGGCACACAATTATTTAAAAGTGATGGAACTGTAGAAGGCACAAAACTGGTTAAGGATATACAGCCAACCTATGAAGCCCTTGATAATCTTTCTGATATGAAAGTAATAAATGGTACCTTATTCTTTAGTGCAATTGATGGCGTACATGGATTCGAGCTTTGGAAAAGTGACGGAACAGAAAATGGAACTGTATTAGTAAAAGATATAAATCCAGGCAAAAATAGCAGTTTTAAAACTCACAATGACAAGCAAGAATTTACCGTTTTAAATGATGTTTTATATTTTAGTGCCAATAATGGGGTAAATGATGTCGAATTATGGAAAAGTGACGGAACAGAGGCTGGAACTTTCATGGTAAAAGATATCAATCCTGGCGGCTATAATTACGGTAGTCATCCAAAAGAATTTGTTACTTTAAATAATAGTGTCTATTTCATCGCTATTGATTATTCGGGAACATCTTTATGGAAAACTAATGGAACCGAATCTGGTACAGTTAAAGTCATATCTTTAAACGACATGCGAGTTCTAAAAGTAGTAAATAATAAGCTACTAATTGTTGCTGAAACTTCAGGAACAACTTATGGACCACATGACTTGTGGGTATCTGACGGAACCGCCTCTGGGACAAAACATCTAAAAAGCTTTGGAGATAATCTAAATAGTGACATTCGATTTAGTGCAACTTTAGATAATCAATTATATTTTGTTGCTAAAAATCCAGACAGCTTTAGAAGATCAGTTTATAAAACTGATGGAACTATAGAGGGAACAAAACTAGTATTTGATGCTGCAAATCACCCTACAATGCCTGACCTTGACATAGAAGTAGTTTATTCTTGTGGAAGTTATGTCTATTTTGTTGTAGAAGATTTTTATGGAACACCAAAAGAATTGTGGAGAACAAATAACCAAATTACAGAAAAAGTGGCTGGGCCCGATACCAATGACTTTTTATATATTCGAAATTTAACTTGTTATGATGACAATTTATTTTATTTAGCAGAAATGTTTCCAAAGAATATATGGATGATTAACGATAAAATGAATGTCCCTGAACAGTTGAGCGTTAATATTCTAAATAATAAAAATTTTGAAGGATATGAATCAATTCAAGAAATGGGAGCAACAAGTAACGCCTTGTATTTCAATGGAAGAACTGACACAAGCGGAAATGAGCTATATGTTGCGAAAGTTAATTTAGGTACATTAGGTGTTCCAGATTATGAACTTTCGGAAAAAGCAAATCAAAAAGAAGTAAAAGTTTATCCTAATCCAGCGAACAAATTTGTTACAATAGAATCTACAAACAATACGATCACAAAATTTGAATTGTACAATTTATTGGGACAAAAGATTGATGAACAAATGAATAAAGATCAAAATCAGAAATTAAAATACGATCTTAATAAACTAAATAGCGGTATTTATTTTATTAAAGCCTCTTTATCAAATGGAAAAACAGATAATATCAAATTAATAGTTAATTAAATATCTGTTTTTATGAATACTAAATAATTTTTAGACAAAAAGAATCTGAAACCTCGACCTTAAAAAGTCGAGGTTTTTATTTTTTATAGACCTCACGCTTTGTTATCGTGGTGTCGCGTTTGTGTCAATATATTAGATTGAAATAAAATATATTCACAATCGAGATGCTCGCATCAGCGAACTATTGCTTTAATAATTTTCAAAAAAAACCTTATTTTAATACAAAAAAAACTTTTAGGGGTAGTATTGATGAAATCTGCGGTTTTAAATTTACTATTCCAAGACAAATTAAATACCACTTCTTATGCCACTAACAAAAAAAATTGCAGAATTAACGTCTAAAAATTACAACACCAACATTACTATTATGGGTGATTTTGAAGACAGTAACCATACTTCAATTCTTGACAATGACAATGGGACAATCTTAGTTGTTTCAAATCGAGATCAGTTTTATTTCAAAGATCAACACCGTAATCTCTGGCTTTCTGTTCTAGATTCATTTCAGATAGATGGAAAACAGCATTATCCCGAACTTGGAGATTCTTATACCCTCAATCATGGAGTACAATACAGTTTTACAACAAAAGAAGCAATTGTAGAAATGGCTTTCAATTATTTTGAAAAACATGTAGATTAGCATTATAAAACACAGAAAACAAATTCTTTAAATGCATAACTTTACAAAATATTAGCTCCTGATAACTATCGGGATTGCGTTTAAATTCCAAAACAAATGATTGAAATAAAGACGTTTGAACAGGCAGAAGATCTAAAGTATCCTAGACGTGTATTAAAATATGTTCTGCTCTTTTGCACATCAGGAGAAATAACGCTTTCGGTAGATGAAAACGAATATCTAATCACCAAAAATTCAGTGTTAACAATAACGTCTGGTCAAATTCATTTTATAAAAAACAGCAGCAACGCAACCGGGTTTGTTCTCGAATTTACTTATGATTTCTTCTGTAAAAATGATAACGACATTGAGTTAATTTTCCACAACAGTTTGTTCTGTCATTTTGCAATGAATGAAGTGATAATAGTAGATGACGACAAATTGGTTGTTGATGCTTTAACGCTTATCCAACAGGAAATTGCCCAAAAACCATATCAATACCTCATCTCTATTCACTCTAGAATTCAATTAATTTTAATAGAAATCAATCGTTCTAAAATCAAATTGGGAGAAGAAATCTACAAACCAGATGCTTTGTTTCTTCATTTTCTGGAAGCTATTCGCGGTAATTTTGACAAAAATCTTTCTGTCAATGAAATCGCCAATTTAATTGGCACAACCGAAGCCAAATTAAACGAACTCTCTAAACTTCATTGCAACAAAACCGCACAAAATATTATCTTCGGACTGATCATTTCTGAAGCAAAACGTTTGTTTACTTACGAGAAATTATCGGTAAAAGAAACCGCTTATGCTTTAGGTTTTAATGATCCTTTCTATTTTTCGAATTTCTTCAAAAAGCACACGAATATTTCACCAAAATCTTACAAAGAGAAAGTTGTGCAATTGTAGCCGTTTTCCAAGCTTTTTCCTTTCGTTGCGAAAATTACTCGCAAAGTCGCAAAGTTTTAATAATAAAGCTTAAAAAAAATGCTTTGCGACTCTGCGACTCTGCGAGATTAAATAAAAATATTTTGACTTTGTTTCTACTTGCAATCGCATTGTACACAAAAACATAATTACATGCTTTTCCTAGGATTCTCTATTCTTTAAAAAGCACCACTGCCTGATCTTTGTATCTGATTAATTACTAATAAAATAGTTTATGAAAAGATATCAGGATTATGCCATTTTGCTTTTACGAATCGCAATGGCAATTGGATTTTTATCTGCAGTTTTAAGTCGGTTAGGTTTGCTTGGAGAACAATCTTCGGGTTGGAAAAATTTTCTCTCTTATGCCGAAAAAGTAAATTTGTTTTTACCAAAAAGTTTCATTCAGCCCATCGCAATTGTCAGCACTTTTCTAGAGACTCTATTTGCTGTTTTACTGCTGATTGGATACCAAACCAGAAAAACGGCTATTGGCTCTTCTATCTTAACTTTTCTATTTGCGCTTGCAATGACTTATTCCTTCGGAATAAAAGATCCACTCGATTATTCTGTATTTGTCTTTTCTATGGGCGCATTTCTCTTAGCCACCGTTGACAAATACAGATGGAGTTTGGATGAATATTTTTTGAAAAATTAACTAATTAAATTTGAATACATATGGAAACTAAAATCACAAAAAGCACTGAATTAGAATGGAAACCTCTTATAGAAGAAGGTGTAAAAACAGACGGAATTTATGCTAAAGTATTACGCTTTGATACAACCACAAACCGCCCTCCTACTTTTCTTTTAAAGTTTGAGCCTGGCGCTTCTTATCCAAATCACGTGCATCCTGCAGGCGAAGAAATCTATGTTCTAGAAGGCGAAGTGCGCTCTGGAAAAGACCAACTAAAAGCAGGCGATTATTTGTATATGCCACCAGGAAGCACACATTCTGTATTTTCTAGAACTGGCTGTACACTTTTGTTTATGATTCCTGAAGAAGTTGTCATTTTGAAGTAAACAAGATATTCAGTAGCCTTTTGAACAGCTGCGCAAAGTCAGAGACATTTGCGTAGCTCTTACACAACATTAAGAAAGATTTTACCTCAAGTCCTTTTTAATAACCAAATATTTTAAATCTGTTTTACCTGCATTGCTAATTCCGTGTTCGGCATTTGGCGGACAATAGAAACTAGTATTTGGACCTGCTGTAACCGTTTTTCCGTCAAGGAAGAATTCGGCAGTTCCTTCTAAAATATAGAAAAATTCTTCTTCAGGATGGTGATGCGGCGCGTGCGTAGATTTTCCTGGTTCGACAATACTCATTTTTAAAGTGTTTTCTTGAGTAAAATCCTTATTGGCAAACCAATATTGGTAGCCTACTTTTGTTTTGGTAGCTTTTTCTAACTCAAAGTGATTGACACAGTTTTCGATTGTGTATTGTGGCTTTGCGGTTTCTTTTTTGGTTTCCTGAGAGAAGGTCTGCTGGAAAAATAAAACAGCAATTGTGGTTTTTAGGATAGTTAGCGTTTTCATTTTTTTTTGTAATGTTACGAAAAAATGTTTTTGATAAATTGAGATTAAAATAAAATTCTAATTTCATTGCATTTCATATCAGAAATAAAAACTACTTTTAAAACCGCTTCAAAAGCAAGTTTTAAACCTTTTTATAATGAACCCACTCCAGCTTAAAATAAAATCATTCCTTTTATTTTTTATTATTTTAACTTTTACAAATTTTATATACGCTCAGACATCAAAAGAAAAAAGCAATTCCATAATAGCAAAAAGTGCAGTTCTCACAAAACTATCTGATCAATTCAGTTTTACAGAAGGACCTGCAGCTGATAAGAAAGGAAATATTTATTTTACGGATCAGCCTAATAATAGAATCATGAAATGGTCCGTTAATGGCAAACTTTCTGTTTTTATGGAAAATGCAGGAAGATCTAACGGTTTGTATTTTGATCGCGCAGGTAATCTTTTGGCTTGCGCCGATGAAAAAAATGAACTTTGGAAAATAGAAAAAAACAAAAATTATACTGTAATACTAAACAACTTTGAAGGAAAAAGGCTGAATGGACCTAATGATCTTTGGGTTGATCCAAAAGGCGGTATCTATTTTACAGATCCCTTTTATCAAAGAGATTACTGGAAATATACCTCCAAAGAAATAGAGAAAGAATGCATTTACTATTTATCTCCGGATAAATCCAAAATTACCAACGTTGAAAATGAACTTGTAAAACCAAATGGCATTATTGGAACTTCGGATGGAAAAACCTTATACGTTGCGGATATAGCAGCAAATAAAACGTACTCTTATACGATCGAAAGTAATGGTTCTTTAAGTAAAAAGACGCTGTTTACTGAATCAGGTTCAGATGGAATGACAATAGATGAGTCGGGAAATATTTACTTATGCGGAAAAGGAGTTACCATATTCAATCCACAAGGAGAAAAAATAGCTCATATTGATGTTCCTGAACCTTGGACAGCTAATGTTTGTTTTGGAGGAAAAAAATTCAAAACATTATTTATTACTGCCGGTAAAAGTATTTATACAATAGAAATGAACGTTCGAGGAATGAAATAATCAAAATTTTATTCGTCAAAGAGAAAATCAGACGTTTTTCAAAATCAAAAAACATCAAAATCATCTTAATTTACTTTAAATTAGTTTAAAGTTGACTTAAATTTTAATTTTACAAAAACGCAAAACCTTTCGAAACACCTTATTTTGCTAGTATTTTAGCATTCTCTATGATCCAATAAGAAAATATTATGACAAAAATATTTTGAAATCCGAAAATCTGCCCTACATTTGCCTAACAGTGTTAAACGATTTAATACTTGAATACAATGGCTAGCAAAGATCGAATTTTAAGACAAAAAGAAGAGACAAGAAATAATATTCTTGGCGCTGCTTATGATATCGTAAAAGATGAAGGCTGGAATGGTTTGAGTATGCGTAAAATTGCCGACAGAATCGAATATACTGCTCCTATTATTTATGAATATTTCTCGAATAAAGAAGCAATTTTAGAAGAACTGACAGGCAAAGGTTTTTTAAAACTGGCTAAAGAGTTGCAGACTGCAAAAGACAAGTTTGAAAAACCCGAAGATCAGTTAGAAGCCATGTGGATGACTTATTGGGATTTCGCTTTTACTAATACTGAAATGTATCAACTTATGTTTGGTGTTCAAATGACTTGCTGTGCACAGCGATGTTCGGCTCAGGAAGCACCTTACAAATTGTTTACTGGTGTTATTGCTGAAATTATGAAAGACAGCAATCCTAGTGAAGATATCATTAAACAAAAATATTTTACTTTCTTTTCTGTTATTCATGGTTTAATCGCCATCAACATCATTAACAAAAGTGATATTTTAGAAACAATAAATGCTCAGATTTTGAAGGATGCTATTACTGGTATCATCAAATCTATACAATAAAAAAATTTTCAATTTTACTTAACAGTGTAAAATGATTTAAACGGGATAAGATAAAATCCTTTTTTTTATAACTTTCGCTTAACACTGTTAGAAAATTTAATAAAGATAGTAAAAGCTCTTTTTTTAGACTTTTACTTAACATCGTTAGATAATTTAATACTGATTTTAAATAAAATTGGAGAAGCTTACTGTATGGAAATTTGCGCACATTTACTTAACAATGTTAGATAATTTAATTCAATTAAATATGAATCCCGAGAATGCCAGAATACCAAAGAATTTTATCCGAGAAAATGTTCAACCAATTAAAACCACAATGAAAATGAAAAATGTAATTATAACCAGTTTTATCCTGGCCTTAGTTTTAAGCAGCTGTGCCGATAAAAATCAGGCTCCTACTGCTCCACCTCCACCGGTTTTACCTGTATTGGCAATCACAAGTGCTAACACAACAACTGACTCTGAATACCCTGCTTCTATACAAGGAACTGTTGATGTTGAAATTCGCCCACAAGTAAGCGGAAACCTTGACAGAATTTATGTAGACGAAGGTGCTTATGTAAGCAAAGGACAAACTTTATTCAAAATTAATGAGCGTCCGTATCGTGAGCAGTTAAACAATGCTTTAGCAAGTCTTCACGCTGCAGAAGCAGCTTTGATCAATGCTAATTTAGAAGTTGATAAATTAACTCCATTAGTACAAAACAAAGTAGTTTCTGATTATCAGTTAAAAACAGCTAAAGCTTCTCAAAAAATTGCTGCTGCTAATATCGAACAAGCAAAAGCAATGGTTGGTACTGCTAAAATTAATTTAGGATATACGAATGTAACAGCTCCAGTGAGCGGTTATATTGGAAGACTTCCTAAAAAACAAGGAAGCTTAGTTTCTGCTACAGATATTGAACCTTTAACTACTTTATCAGACGTTCACGAAGTATTTGCTTATTTCTCTTTAGGTGAAACCGATTTCATCAACTTCAAAGAACAATATGCTGGAAATTCACTTGGCGATAAAATCAAAAAATTACCTCCAGTTACTTTGATTTTGGCTGATAACAATGCGTATCCTCAAACAGGAAAAATTGATATGGTTGACGGGCAGTTTGATAAAACTACTGGAGCAATCACTATTAGAGCTACTTTCCCTAACAAAGGCGGTGTATTACGTTCTGGAAACACAGGAAGAATCCGTTTAGGATTACAGCACGACGATGCCATCTTAGTTCCACAAGCGGCTACAGTAGAAATGCAGGATAAAGTATTTGTTTTCACTGTAGGCAAAGACAACAAAGTGACTAAAATGCCTATAACAGTTGTGGGTAAAAGCGGAACCAATTATTTAATTAAAGAAGGTGTAAAAACTGGCGACCAAATCGTGTTAAGCGGTATTGACAAACTTCAGGACGGGCAAGCGATTCAGCCTGAAAAATCAACCAAAGTTGCCGAAGTAACTAATCAAAAATAATTATAAAACACAATGTTCAAAATATTTATACAAAGACCTGTACTGGCAACCGTAATTTCCATTTTATTGGTGATTCTTGGGGTATTGGGTTTAACTAAACTGCCTTTACAACAGTTTCCTGATATTGCGCCTCCATCGGTTTTGGTAACGGCGGTATATCCGGGAGCCAACGCAGAAACGGTTTTGCGTTCTGTGGCACCTTCTATCGAAGAATCTATAAATGGTGTAGAAAACATGACTTACATGAGTTCTACAGCCAGTAACGACGGTACTTTAGCAATTACTGTTTTCTTTAAACTAGGAACAGATGCTGACCAAGCAGCGGTAAACGTACAAAATAGAGTTGCGCAAGCAACCAGCCAACTTCCTGCAGAGGTTGTACAGCAAGGTATTGTTACGGCGAAACAACAAAACAGTTTCATCATGGCGATTGGTATGTATACCGATGATGAAGCAAAATATGATCAGACATTTGTTGCCAACTATGCTCAAATTAATATTATTCCGGAGTTAAAACGTATTCCGGGTGTAGGTTCTGCCAGTATTTTTGGTGGTGTAAAAGATTACTCTATGCGCGTTTGGTTGAATCCAACTCAAATGTCAGCTTACAAAGTGACGCCAAGCGAAGTTATGGGCGCTATTCAAGACAAAAGTTTGGAAGCGGCTCCAGGGAAATTTGGAGAGCGAAGCAAAGAAGTTTTTGAATACGTTATTAAATACAAAGGGAAATTAACCAAACCAGAAGATTATGAAAATATTGCTATACGTTCTAATGCAGATGGCTCAGTACTTCGCTTAAAAGATGTAGCGAGAGTTGAACTTGGAGCTTACTCTTACAATAGTTTAACTCGTTTGAATGGTAAAAAAGGAATTGTAATTGGAGTTATTCAGTTAGCTGGATCTAACTCAAATGATATTCAGATTGCCATTAACAAAATGATGGAAAAAGCTTCTAAAGATTTTCCAAAAGGCATCAAACACAATATTTTCTATAGTACAAAAGTATCTCTAGACCAATCTATAGAACAAGTTGAGCATACGTTAATAGAAGCTTTTATTCTTGTATTTATTGTGGTATTTATCTTCTTGCAAGATTTTAGATCAACATTAATCCCGGCTATTGCTGTACCTGTAGCAATTTTAGGAACGTTCTTCTTCATGCAGTTATTCGGATTCTCGATCAACCTTTTAACACTTTTCGCATTAATTCTGGCGATTGGTATTGTGGTCGATGATGCCATTGTGGTAGTCGAAGCGGTGCATGCGAAAATGGAGCATAAACGTTTGTCTCCAAAAATCGCAACCCATGAAGCAATGCACGAAATAACGGGTGCTATTATCTCGATTACGCTGGTAATGGCTGCTGTATTCCTGCCGGTTGGTTTTATGGAAGGCTCAACAGGAGTTTTCTATCGTCAGTTTGCCTTTACAATGGCAATTGCAATTGTAATTTCGGCTGTAAATGCCTTAACATTGAGTCCAGCTCTTGCGGCATTATTCTTAAAAGATAATCACGGAGCACACGATCACAATGAACCATATCAGAAAAAAGGTTTTAAAGAGAAATTCTTCAGTGCTTTCAACAGCAGTTTTGAATCGCTTACAAATCGTTATGTGGGCGGACTTAAATTCTTAATCAGAAGAAAATGGTTGAGTTTAGGTGGATTAGCGTTAATTACTTTGGCAACTATAGTGATGGTAAAAACAACTCCTGCAGGGTTTATTCCAACAGAAGATCAAGGATTTATTGCAATTGCTGTAAATACGCCATCTGGAACATCATTAGACGGAACTCAAAAAGTAATGACTGAAGCTGAGAATACTTTAAAAGCATTAGACGCTTCAAGATTCGTTACAGCGATTTCAGGTTTCAACTTATTGACGAATTCAACAAGTCCATCTTCAGCTGTAATTTTCGTATTGCTTAAACCAAACGAAGAGCGTGGAGAAGTAAAAAATATTGACGAAATCATGAATCAGGTTAGAGGAAAACTAGGTGGAATTTCCGGAGGAAGTTTCTTCGTATTCAGTTTCCCAACTGTTCCAGGATTTAGTAACGTTGAGGCTTTAGATTTGGTTCTTCAGGATAAAACAGGAGGGAAACTGGATAAATTCAGCGGAATCTCTCAAAACTTTATCGGCGAATTAATGAAACGTCCAGAGATTGCAGTTGCTTTTACTTCTTTCAAAGCAGATTATCCACAATTGCAATTGGAAGTTAACGACGAAAAAGCAAATCAATTGGGTGTTAATGTTAAAGACATTTTACAAACGATGCAGGCTTACTTTGGTAGCGCACAGGCATCTGACTTTAACCGTTTTGGTAAATATTACCGAGTTGTTGTTCAGGCTGATATCGAAGATCGAGCAGATCCAACAGCAATTGACAGAGTTTTTGTAAAAAACAAAACAGGCGAAATGGTGCCTATAAATACTTTAGTAAAACTGACTCGTATTTATGGTTCTGAAACCGCTTCTAGATACAATTTATTTAATTCAATTTCTATTAATGCGATTCCGAAACCTGGATTTAGTTCCGGAGATGCTATTAAAGCAATTGAAGAAGTAGCAAAACAACAATTGCCTGCAGGTTACGGGTTTGAATTCTCGGGCCAAACTCGTGAGGAGATTTCGTCAGGAGGACAATCAGCAACTATATTTTTACTGTGTTTGATATTCGTTTATTTCCTACTTGCTGCACAGTACGAAAGTTACATTTTGCCTTTGGCAGTAATCTTGTCAATCCCTGCAGGTATTTTTGGAGTATTCGTTGCTATTGGTTTAACTGGAATTGAAAACAATATTTACGTACAAGTTGCGCTTGTCATGCTGATTGGACTTCTCGCTAAAAATGCCATCTTGATTGTGGAATTTGCGGCACAGCGAAGAAGATCAGGACAAGGTTTAATAGCAGCTTCAATTATGGCAGCAAAATTACGTTTGCGACCAATTATCATGACGTCTCTTGCTTTTGTGGTTGGTCTAATACCAATGATGAGTGCCAAAGGTCCATCAGCACAAGGTAACCACTCCATCAGTATCGGGGCAGCTGGAGGTATGCTTTCAGGAGTAATTCTAGGTTTGTTTATCATTCCTGTTTTATTCATCATCTTCCAGCATTTACAAGAAAAAGTGAGCGGGAAACCAATCGCTGTAATTCATAACGAAGAAAAATAATAAATGGAAAACTATATCACAATCATACTTGTCGCCATCATATTTGGCATCGGATATATATCGTACAGAATCTCAAGAGATCTTGAAACTAGAAAAGATACTTGTACAGAAATTTAACCCTTTGGGATGAAAAAATATTTTAACACATAGAGACATAGTCCCGATAGCTATCGGGATTGTCTCGAAAAAAGAGAATAAAAGAAACTAGTTTCCACACATAACAAATCTATGTGCATTTAAACTAGTGAAACGCCTCTTTAAAAAGCCTCAAAAAACTATGTTTCTATGTGTTTAAAAAACTACACCCAACGGATAAAAAATTTAATAAAAAGACTAATGAAAAATCATATAACCAAAATCGTGACCTTCGCCATTCTGATCACGACTTTAATATCCTGTAAAGTCTCAAAGGATATTGAAACTCCAAAAGATGCATTTCCTGAGAATTTCAGGAATGCATCGGTTTCGAGTGATACAACTAGTATTGCCGATGTGGAGTGGAAAAACTTCTTTACAGAGAAAGATATTATAAAATTAATTGACAGCGCCGTTGCAAGAAACAACGACCTTCAGATTGCCGAAAAGAACATCGAAATTGCACAATACCGTTTTACACAATCAAAATGGGGAAATGTGCCTCAGGTTAATTTATTTGTAAACGCAAGTACAAGCAATCCGTCAGACAATAGTTTTACGGGATTGAACTTAAATCAGGCAATTGGTGCTAAACATATTGACGACTATTCTGCTGGAGCTTCTCTTTCTTGGGAAGCTGATATTTGGGGAAAGATCAAAAACCAAAAGAAAGGGGCTTACGCAGGGTATCTTCAATCTGAAGAAGTAAAAAAAGCATTGCAGACCAATATTGTAGCTAATGTTTCAAGAGGATATTACAATCTTTTGATGCTAGACGCACAATTGGATATTGCCAGACAAAATCTTCGTTTAAACGATAGTACAACGACTATTATCAAATTAAAATACGATGCTGGTCAAGTAACTACTTTAGCAATTCAGCAATCTGAAGCACAGAAATTAAACTCAGCCCAATTGATTCCTTTATTAGAACAAAATATTGCAATTCAAGAAAATGTTTTAAGTGTTTTAACAGGTTCGTTTCCTGATTCAAAAGAAAGAACAGTGAAATTAAGCGCACTTGAAGTGAAACATAATACATCAATCGGAATTCCGTCTTCATTAGTAAGCAGAAGACCTGATGTAAAAAGCGCCGAATTGGCTCTTAAAGTTGCCAACGCAAATGTCGGTATCACGAAAGCGGATTTATACCCAGCTCTCAGAATTACGGCTCAAGGTGGCGTAAACTCTTTTGAAACCAGCAATTGGTTTAACATTCCAGCTTCATTATTCGGAACTGTTGCGGGTGGTTTAACACAGCCGCTTTTGAATAACAAAAGACTTAAAACGCAATATAATATCGCTTTAGCAGAAAGAGAAAAAGCAGTTTTAACTTTTAGACAATCTGTTTTGGTTGCCGTAAGTGAAGTTTCGGATGCTTTGGTAAAAGTTGAGAAACTACAGCAACAAGAAACTTTCTTGAAAGAAAAAGTAAAAACATTACAGCAGGCTATTAAAAATGCAAACCTTTTATTCAAAAATGGTTTAGCAGAATATCTTGAAGTTTTAACAGCGCAAGCAAATCTTTTGCAAAGCGAATTGGAACTTGCCGATATTAAAAGACAGCAGCTTACAGCCAACACAGATTTGTACCGCGCCCTAGGCGGAGGCTGGAAATAATACCCGTTACATTACCCGTTAATTATTTATTTTTTGAGATGAAAACGCTGTGGAACTTAGGTTTCATGGCGTTTTTTGTTTTTCTTAAATTTGCCACGAAGACACGAAGTTTTTTTATCTAGCTAAAGCGCTAAGTTTTTTGTCTCACGCAGATTTTATAAATTAAGCAGATTTATTCTCACTTCCTGTCCTTCTGAGCATCTCAAATTTCCAATGAAAATTCTCCTTCGTAGAAAAGACAAAATAAAACTTATTTTTCTTACTTTTGAACAAGAAAACTGAATGTTTATCAGCCTTTACGCCACAATAACAATTAACAAATTTAAACTAATGAAGAAAATAGCATGTTTAGCGCTTTTAGCTTTACTATTTACAAATTGCAAACAAAACAACTCTGAGAAAGAATCAGAATCAGCTAAAATTCCTGCTGATACTGTTACTGCAATCAAAGAAGAAAAAACTCCAGAGAAAGAAGAAGATTGCAAAGATATAGAAGTAGAAATGGGATCAGGAAGAGAATGTATTCTAAAAGATACAGATATTAATCAGGCTTACCTAGATATCATTAAAAATAAAGAAGTAGATGAATCAGAATATTATTTAACTACTCTTCCAACTGAAAAAAAATCTATTGAAGTAAACAAAGAAGGATTGATGTCTATTGATTATGAAATCAGTAAAGATAAAGTTGCTATTTCAATGAACTATGCAGGTGGCGTAACAGAAGTAACGCTTGAAAAAATAGATAATAATGTTAAACGAAGCATTTATCATTATGCTGATTAATATAAAGAGCTAATACTCTTTTGAGAACCGCTATAAAACTTTGAGTTTTGTAGCGGTTTTTTATTTATCCGCGAAGACACAAAGATTTTTTATCTTCTCACATTTATTCACATTTTAAATCCTCACGAGCGAAGTTTAAGAACACTCACCATAGCTATTAACTTTGTCTTATTGAGAAATGACAAACTTGAACTTAATTATTTACTTTTGATAAACAAAAACTTTCGTCTTAGTGCCCTCGTGGCAAATCCATAAAAAAATGACTTTCAACAAAGAAACATATCTCAACAATCTAAAATTATATTTCGAAAGTTACGCTCCTATCTCTGAACAGTCATGGAAATTGATTGAAGACTTGACAGATTTCCAGACAATCAAAAAAGGAGAAATATTACTCGAAAATGGAGAAATCTGCAAAAATCTTTATTTTATTGCAAAGGGAATTTTACGAACTTTTATTACAGACGAACAGGGAAATTTCTATAACAAAAACCTTTTTCTTGAAAACAAACTCGCATGCTCTAAAGTTTCATCAATGTTGCAAACTCCTTCCGACTTTACGATTGAAGCTTTAGAAGACTGTATTTTAATCCAACTTAATTACAAAAAATACATTCAGTTGATTACCGAAAATGATGATCTTAAAAACTTCTACATTGCATACTTGGAAAAAAACTGGATTATCGAAAAAGAACAGAGGGAAGTCGCGCTAGTAATGCAAAATGCAACCGAAAGATATCTTAATCTTCTTGAGACGCATCCAACAATCGCTGATCGTGTTCCGCTATTGCATATTGCTTCGCATCTCGGAATTACACCAACACAACTAAGCAGAATCAGAAAAAGTCTGGAAAAAGATTTGTAAATCAACATATGTAAAGGCTTTTCTAAGAGATCCAATTTATCTTTGCTTTATAATTAAACTCATCATAAAAATGGATCATATAAACCTCATCAAAAACAATATTGACAATCTTACCACTCTTTGGAAAACTGTTGCAACTCCTCTCCTTTCTTATCATAAAAATGATCCTTTTGAATTTTCTCAAATCAAAAACTCAGGCTGGCCAAATAGATTATGGTCTCGAGAAGATATTACCGAAGAAAATTTTCTGAAGATTCAAGAAACCATGGAGAAAAATCCAGGGTTGGTTATTCCGTATTGGGATATTTTTGGAAGTAATTCTAAAGAAATTTTCGAAAAGAATGGTTTTCATATCCGAATTCAGCTTGTAGCAATGGCTTTAAAACTTAGCGAAAAATTTCCGCTTCAAAACAATCTTACTTTCAAGAGAGTTTTAAATGAAGAAGATGCTAAAACCTGGTCTGATATTTATCCGCTGTCTTTTAGTTATATAATCAGCAAAGAAACTTTGGTTGCTAATTACGAAAATGCTAAGTTTTATTTAGTTCATTTTGAAGGCAAAGCGATTGGAACGCTTACTCTTTTTCAAACAGGAAACATCATGGGAATTCACGGTGTTGGCGTTATTCCTGAAATGCGAAAAAGAGGTTTCGCAGAAGAAATCATGAAATTTGCTATTAACGAAGCCATTGATGCCAATTGCGAATATGCACAACTGCAAGCTTCTGCTTTAGGAAAAGGCATTTATACCAGATTAGGTTTTGAGGATTTGTTTACGATTACGAATTACCAACTGGGTTAAATTCCAAATTTTAAAATCCAAATTCCAATTTCTCAGCAAATTAAATTTCTCGCAAAGACGCGAAGTCGCAAAGTTTTATTTTCAATCTAAAATCTACACTCTAAAATCTAAAATCAAGAAATGTCCCAAATGCCCCCAAAATAGTCATAAATAGGTATTTTATGAAAAAATAAGAATAGTACATTTGTAATACATTAACTAATAACTATTTAAAACAAATACCCAATGAAGACAACAAAAATTATTTTTTGGACTACTACTATTCTTATTTTTTTATTTGAAGGCGTTATGCCAGCTTTAACTTCTCAGACTGAACTAGCCAAAGAAGGAATCAAACATCTTGGCTATCCGGAATATTTCGGGAATGCATTAGTCGTATTTAAAATTCTTGGAGTTTTAGCCTTAATTATTCCTCAAGTTCCTGGACGAATCAAAGAATGGGCATACGCAGGATTTGCATTCGATTTTATTTTTGCCTCAATAAGTCATTTTGCTGTTGACGGAATTGGTTTTCAAGGTTTCTTCCCTCTAATCGTTTTTGCAGTTTTAATTGTATCGTATGTAACATATCACAGAATACAGCGTTATAAAAACATAGCGCTCTAAAAACCAAAACTTTATGATTGAAGTTTTTAAACAAATGTTCAAGAAGAATCTCAATGCTCGATAATCATTGAGAGACTTCTTGAGCATTATCCAAACAGTTCGATTAACTTCGATTTAGAAGATTGTGACAAAATTCTTCGTATTCATGCACCAGCTATTTCGAACACAAAAATTATCGACATTTTAAATTCGCATGGTTACTTCTGCGAAGCACTTCCTTAAAAATTAACACTATTCAAATGTCTGATTTATAATATTTTAATATTTTTTATCGTATATTTGAAAGAGTATCATTTCCCCTAATTCTATAAATTTAATTTCACAGAAAATGTACTGAGGTTAATTTAACCAATCGGTATGCATCAACTGTCGAATTTCTAATTTCTAAAATTAAAAAAAATGAAAAGCGCTATTCAAAATACCATACTGGAAACCTACAGTAAATTGTACGATTTAGTTTTTTCTTTTTCAAAAGAAGAAATCAATATTGTTCCTTTTGAGGGCAGCTGGACTGCGGGACAAACAACGCAACATATTATTCTAGCCTGCTCAGGTCTTACCATGCTGTTTGCAGGAAAAACCGAAAAAACTACTAGAGAACCTGACGAAAATGTAAAAGGACTCGACGCTATCTTTTTAGATTTTACTACAAAATACCAATCTCCCGAAAATATAAAACCTCCTGCTATTGAGTATGAAAAAGGCACTCTGCTGGCTTCGGTAAAGAAAATACAAAATGATTTGTTTGAAGCCGCAGAAACTTACGATTTGACACTGACGTGCATGGATGCTAAAGTACCTGGATTTGATTATTTCACAATATACGAATGGCTTCATTTTGCTATTGTCCATACACAAAGACATACATATCAGCTAAAATCGATTTACGAACATATTAAAAAACAATAGATCAATTTAACTCAAAACAATTTTATGAGATCAAAAGTTAGAACCATTGTTTCATCTGGTTTAGTTGCAGGGACATTAGACATTACTGCCGCTATTTTGATTTATGCAGGAATACTCCATAAAACAACAGCCGAAAAAATTTTACAGTCAATAGCAAGCGGTATTTTTAAAAAAGAGGCATATACAGCCGGAACAGAAATGACTTTTGTGGGTTTGGGACTTCATTTCTTAATTGCTTTTATTTTTGCTTGGTTTTATTTTAAGATTTTTCCCTATATCCCATTTTTTAAAATAAATACTTTACTCTCGGGAATCTCTTATGGTTTCTTTATTTGGATTGTAATGAACCTTGTGGTTCTGCCCATTGTGTTTCCGGTTTTGCCCGAAAAGAATTTAGATTTTGCGCTTTTACTTTCTATTCTAATTGTAATTTCCTGTGTAGGAATTCCGATAGCTTTTATAACGAGAAAGTACTATGCAAAATGGTACTAAAATAAGGTGCAAAGGAACAAAGGAACAAAGGTTCAGAGTTACAAAGGCTAAAAACTTTGAACCTTTGAACCTCTGAACCTTTGAACCTTAAAAAAGGAATTAAACTTTTCTTCGTCCTGTAATTAAAGAAATAATAAACAGTACTAAAAAGATGAAGAATAAAATTTTTGCAATGCTTGCGGCTCCGGCAGCGATACCGCCAAAACCAAAAATTCCGGCTATGATAGCCAAAATGATAAATATAACTGTCCAACGTAACATAATATTTGATTTTAAGTTCTTAATACGACTATTTTATAAGCCTTTTTGATTATTTCAAAGTTCTTTTATTCCTACAAATCTTGTTAACTCTATACGCTTAATTGTTATCCCAATAAAACTAAACTAAAGCCAGAGTACACGCCACTTTCATTATTATTTGCAAGCCTTACAGAATTACCATGTTTATGCTTTTAAGTTAATTTTTTGATTGATTGGATTAATTGTCGCTTCTATCTCAAAGTAATTTTAGATAAAATTTTACTGGGGTAATGAAAGAAGTTAAAAAACATGGTGTCATTTTAGAAAAAACAGATCGAACTTTTGAAGAATTAGGTGTTTTAAACCCTGCCATTTATCAAGACGGAAATACTGTTCACATGTTTTACAGAGCGGCCAAGAGAGGAAATTTTTCAACCATAGGTTATTGCCGTTTTGAAGGTCCGACTACTTTGGTTGAAAGAAGCACACAGCCGGTTTTTGTTCCTGATTATATTTATGAGATTCACGGTGTAGAAGACCCAAGAATTACAAAAATAGACGACAGGTTTTACATGACCTATGTTACTTATGATGGAATCAATGCCTGTGGCGCTTTGGCAGTTTCTAAAGATTTGAAAGTTTTTAAAAAGAAGGGAATTATAACGCCAAAATTCATTCTTAACGAATTTACAAATCTTATTCGAAAGCATTTACAAAATCCCAGCATAGCAAAGATTTTGGCTTTTAATACCGAAAGGAATTATCCGCTAACAGAAACTATTAAAGATAATCTGTTTGTTTGGGATAAAAATGTAGTTCTATTTCCGAAAAAATTCAATGGAAAATTCGTTGCCTTGCAACGCTTATTTCCTTCTATTCAGATTTTTTCGTTTGAAAAGAAATCAGAACTGACAGAAGATTTTTGGAAAGATTACTTAAAAAATCTTCCTGATCATATTGTAATGGAACCGAAATATGATCATGAAACAAGTCACATTGGTCCCGGAGCCCCGCCAATAGAAACAGCAGACGGCTGGCTTTTAATTTATCATGCTGCTGAAAGAAGAGAAAAAGGTTTGGTCTACCATGCTGCCGCTGTTTTATTGGATTTAGAAGATCCTTCAAAAGTTATCGCACAACTGCCAAAACCCATTATTACTCCTTCAGAATATTACGAAAGACATGGTTATGTCAATTATGTGGTTTTCCCAACAGGAACCGCCATTTTTGATGGCCAACTATATATTTATTATGGCGCTGCCGATGATAAGATTGCGGTGGCATCTTTGAACCTAAACGAGTTATTAACCGAGCTAAAAAAGAATCCTCATGAAAACAATATCAAATAAATCAAAAATCGTTTTTTTATCTACTTTTCCGCCAACGCAATGCGGCATAGCAACTTATACGCAAGATACCATCAAAGGAATTACAGATGTTTATGGTAAATCTATAAAATGCGAAATATGCGAACTGGTTACAGAGCCTATTAAAGAACCAACGCAAGCTTTTACCTTAAACACAAAAAATAGAGCAGAATATGCTAAAGTAGCAGAAGAAATCAATAACGATGAAGCTGTGAAATTAGTGCATATTCAGCATGAATTTGGTTTGTTTTCAGGAAATTATGGAGATCATCTTTTAGATTTTCTAAATGTTATTAAAGCACCTGTTACTTTTACTTTTCACAGCGTGATTCCGAATCCGAATGATGAATTGAGAACATTCGTAAGACTGCTTTTGAGCTACAGTAATTCGGTTTTTGTAATGACTAATAAATCTAAAGAAATTCTAATTAACGACTACGATATCAATGAAGAAATAATTACTTGCGTACCTCATGGAACTCACATTGTGATATATGAAACTCCTCAACAGGCAAAAGAAAAATTAAATATTCAAGACAGATTAGTTTTATCTACTTTCGGACTTTTAGGCGAAGGTAAAAATATAGAAACTGGTTTACAGGCTTTACCAAAAATAGTCAAAAAAGCGCCAAATGCCCTTTATCTAATTATCGGAAAAACACACCCGAATTTAATTAAAGATGGCGTTGATGCTTATAGAGATAAATTGGAAGGTTTGGTTAAAGAATTGAATCTTCAAGATAATGTTCGTTTTGTTAATCAATATTTAGATACAGAGGAACTTTTAGAATATCTAAAGGCAACGGACATTTACATGTTTACTTCAAAAGACCCGAATCAGGCTGTAAGTGGCACTTTTGCTTATGCGATGAGTTGCGCATGTCCGATTGTGGCATCTAAAATTCCGCATACCAAAGAAGTTTTAACTGCAGATTCTGGAATTCTGTGTGATATTGGAGATTCTGATCAATTTGCTACAGCGGCAATCAAATTGATTGAAGATGAAAATTTAAGACATGAAATGGGAATCAATTCATTTACTAAAATGAGAGCTTCGTCTTGGGAAAATGTCGGAATCACTCAAATGAATACTTATAAAAATTTGATTAAAAATCCGTCAGAAATCAAATACAGCTACCCTTCTATTCAGTTAAAACATATCAAAAAACTGACTACAGAATTAGGAATTATTCAGTTCAGTAAAATTTCTATTCCAGATTTAGATTCAGGATATACTTTAGATGATAACGCAAGAGCTTTAATAGCGTTCTGCATGCATTACAAACTGACTCAGGATAAAGATGATCTGGCTTATATTTTAATTTATTTAGATTTCATTCAGCGCTGTCAGAAACCAAAAGGAGATTTTATCAATTATGTCGACCAAGAAAACCGCGAACATATTGAACAAAATGCCGAAGTAAACTTGGAAGATTCAAATGCAAGAGCCATTTGGGCATTAGGAACGGTGGTTTCTATGTCTGATATTCTTCCAGAAGCCATTACTAAAAAAGCAACAAGATGTTTATTGAACACCTTAAAATGGGCAGAAAACATTCAGTCACCGCGTTCGATTGGTTTTGCTACTAAAGGATTGTATTTATACCATTCAACCATTCCGAATTTGTATGTTGCGGCAATCATCAATAAGCTAAATGCAAAATTACTTGCGAATTACGAAGACACTGCAACGGAAGATTGGCAATGGTTTGAAAATTATTTAACGTATGGAAACAGCATTTTGCCAGAATCAATGCTTTACGCTTATTTAATTACCAATAAACCAGTTTACAAAAAAGTAGCTTTGGACTCTTTAGATTTCTTGATTTCTAAAACATTTATAAAAGAAACTTTTAAAGCTATCTCAAACCAAAGTTGGCATCATAAAGGTTCTGAACCAAGCCAATATGGCGAACAACCTATAGATGTTACCTACACTATTCAGACTTTAAATGCATTTTATAACGCTTTTAAAACTTCAGAATACAAAAAGAAAATGAAAGCTGCATTTAACTGGTTTTTAGGCAAAAATCATTTGAATCAAATTATGTACAATCCTGTAAGCGGCGGCGGTTATGATGGACTTGAGAAAAATAATGTCAACCTAAATCAAGGTGCAGAATCTACCGTTTGCTATTTAACTGCAAGATTATTAATGGAAAAACTAGCCATATCACAATCACGTGTAATTCCTTTAATGAAATCTCGAAGCGGAATTGCTATAAATTTATAAGAAAAGAAATTGAAGCTAACCAAATACTTCACTTTTTAAACCCTGAAAATCCCTTTCTTAATGAAAGGGATTTTTTGTTTAGCGCCCTAACGTCAATTCGTTTTAATTATTGTGAGTTTATGAAAATTATATAAGGCTCAAAAAAAGTTCTGTAATATATTTTAACAAGTATTGGGTTAACTTTCCTATAGAATTTAATGAGTTGGCAAAACTGTTAAATAATTGATTTTCAAATTACATAATTCACATTAAAAACAAAACATTTTGATTCTCGCTATTAAAAATACATTCGCCGAAATTGGAGAAACCACCATATTCGCCAAAAGGTTTTTTAAGGAGGTTTTTATTCCACCTTATGAGACCAGAGAATTTCTGAAACAATGTTATGTTATCGGATATAAATCTCTACCACTAGTTGCTATTACTGGTTTTATTATGGGCTTGGTGCTTACGCTTCAATCACGTCCGACATTGGTAAAATTTGGAGCCGAATCTTGGTTGCCAGGAATGGTTGCGCTTTCACTGATAAGAGAAATTGCTCCTGTAATTACCGCATTAATTTGTGCCGGAAAAATATCTTCGGGAATCGGCGCCGAATTAGGATCAATGAAAGTTACCGAACAGATTGATGCCATGGAAGTCTCAGCCGTGAATCCGTATAACTATTTAGTTGTGACAAGAGTTTTAGCCTGTACTTTGATGGTTCCAATTTTAGTATTTTTTGCAGATGCCATCGGAATTATTGGCGGTTATGTGGGCATAAATATTCATGGCGATGTCAACTTCTACAGATTTTTAACCCAGATCGTTCAATCTTTAGAATATCTGGATCTGCTTCCAGCCACTCTCAAAACCTTCTTCTTCGGATTTTTTATTGGAATGATTGGCTGTTATAAAGGTTTTAATGCTTCTAACGGAACAGAAAGTGTGGGACAAGCTGCCAATTCTGCTGTTGTAACGGCGTCGTTGAGCATTTTTATTATAGATATGGTTGCTGTTCAAATAACCGATTTATTCTTTTAAGATGATGAAGGAAAAATTACATAAAGAACCCAAAACAAAAGAGAAAGATCAAACTCCGATTATCGAGATTAAAGATCTTCATAAAACTTTTGGTAAAGATAATGCCGTTTTAAAAGGCGTAAATCTCACTTTGAATAAAGGCGAAGATTTAGTGGTTTTAGGACGTTCAGGCTCTGGAAAATCGGTTACAATCAAATGCATTGTGGGATTGATAGAACCAGACAAAGGAGAAATTAAAGTTTTTGATCAAAACGTTCTTAACATTTCAAAAAGCGAGCTGAATGAAATTAGAGTCAGAATCGGTTTTTTGTTCCAAAGCGGAGCACTTTACGATTCGATGTCCGTTAGAGAAAATCTCGC
Organism: Flavobacterium tagetis; assembly: GCF_016735615.1. GTDB lineage: Bacteria > Bacteroidota > Bacteroidia > Flavobacteriales > Flavobacteriaceae > Flavobacterium > Flavobacterium tagetis. The sequence continues at coordinate 527,636 of NZ_JAERSF010000003.1, read as the reverse complement.
TTTTACATTGACTAAACACAAACGTGATTTAAGCCGTGAAGAAGTTGAAAGCGAAGTAATGGAAGCTTTGGAAAATGTTGGTCTAGCCGATGCTGTAGACAAAATGCCTTCTGAACTTTCGGGCGGTATGAAAAAAAGAATTGGTCTGGCGCGAACTTTAATCTTAAAACCAGAAATCATTTTGTACGATGAGCCCACAACGGGTTTGGATACTATAACATCAAGAGAAATCAGCGAATTGATTTTGGACATTAAACACAAACAAAAAACCTCTTCGATCATTATCACCCACGATATGGCTTGTGCAAAAATGACGGCCGATCGAATTATAGTTTTAAAAGATGGGGTAATTCACGCCGAAGGAACATACGAAGAATTAGAAAAAGACGAAGACGAATGGGTACGCTCATTTTTTGAATAAAGCAAAATAAATATTAGAAATCATGGAAAAGCAATCTGGATATACTTGGAAATTAGGAATGTTTGTAACGATAGGTTTACTGCTTTTTATAATGGCCGTATATTTTATCGGAAAACAACAAAACCTTTTCGGATCTACCTTTCATATCACTTCTCAATTTAAAACAGTAAGCGGCTTAGAAGTCGGAAATAATGTTCGTTTCTCTGGAATTAACGTGGGAACGGTAGAACAAATTCAGTTAAAAAATGACTCAACAGTAGTAGTGGTTTTAGTAATGAAAGAAGAAGTTCGAAAATTCATTAAAACCGACGCCACAGCCAGTATTGGTTCAGATGGCTTAATGGGCGACAAAGTACTAACTATTTCGCCAGGCCAAAAATCCAAAAAAGAAATTGAAGACAACGGACAGATTGCGTCTGTTGACGGAATTGAGATGCAAGATATTATGAAAAGCGTGAAGAAAAGCGTTGATAATATTGGCGTGATCTCAGACGAAATAGCCATTTTCAGCCACAGCATGAACAACGGCAACGGAGCTTTGGCAAGACTAGTGAAAGATGATAAAATGGCCAACAGCGTTTCTAATACGCTTTCTAATCTAGAAACCGGAACAAAAGGTTTTAGCGAAAACATGGAAGCCGCAAAAAGCAATTTCCTCTTTAGAGGTTACTTCAAGAAAAAAGAGAAAGAAAAAAAGGAGAAACAAGAAGAAAGAAAAGAGAAACTAGAGGAGAAAAAAGAAAAGCAAGAAGAAGCTAAAAAAGAGCAACAGGAAAAAGTTGCAAAAGAAAAGGAACAAAAAGAGAAAGAAGAAAAGCAAAAACAGGAAGACGCTAAAAAAACAGAAGCAGAGAAAAAATAAAGAGATAATAAATTCCAATTCTCATTTTATGTCTTCCTGAGCGAAGTCGAAGGACAGGCACGAAGAAAAATTCAAAATCCAGCATATCACAACTCACATTTCACAATTTAAAATTATATGCCTAATTCAATCAAACATACCGCCATAAAAGTTTTAAAAATTACTGGAATTACGATTGCGGTAATTTTGTTTTTGTTATTTATTATCCCGTTGCTTTTTCCTGGAAAAATTGCTTCGGAAGTGAAGAAAATTGCAAACGAACGTCTGGATACCAAATTGGAGTTTACCAAATCTAAACTTTCTTTTTTTACTCATTTTCCATCACTGACTGTTTCGTTAGACGATTTATCTTTAACCGGTTCTAAACCTTTCAGCAATGACACTTTATTAAGAGCAGATCAAGTTGCTTTTGGTATTGATATCAAAAGACTGCTTTTTGACAACGAAGTAAAAATCAATAAACTTTATGTTTCTGATGCTTTAATAAATGTAATGGTCAACGAAAAAGGTCAAGCCAATTATAATATTTATGTTGCTCCAGAAGATAGAGACAAAAAAGAAGATCCGAATGCTCCAGAAGAAGGAACGGCAATTCGCTTGGAACGTATTGATTTACAAAACTGTCATGTAAAATATAATGATCGTTCTGCAAAGATTTTGGTTGATGCAAAAGGTTTTAATTATATCGGAAAAGGAAATCTGAGTGAAGATATTTTTGACCTCGCAACCGATGCCAAAATTGATAATCTGGATTTCTTTTACGATCGAACAGGATATCTGAGAAGAAAAAAAGTAAGTGCAGATTTGATTACTCGAATCAATACGCATGCGCTTACATTTATTCTTCAAAAAAATGAACTTCATATCAATAAACTGCCATTAAAATTTACAGGTTTATTTTCTATTTTAAGAGACGGATATAAAATCAATATAAAAGCCGCTTCAGAAAATACAACCGTAAAAGATTTATTGTCTGTAATGCCTCCAGAGTATTTAACGTGGCTTGAAAGAACAGAAATTTCAGGAAGAAGTGATTTGCTTCTTAGTTTTAAAGGTGATTACAACGTTCAGAAAAAACAAAAACCAAACTTAGCTTTCAATTTAAAAATCAACGAAGGTTCGGTAAACTATAAAAATGCGCCAGTTCCTTTAACTGATTTTCAAATGGATTTGAATGCCATGCTTCCGTCTCTGGATACCGAACAATTGCTGGTTAATCTAAGAACATTGAAATTTAAAGTTGGCGAAAAAGATTATTTTAATGCTTATCTGCACAGCAAAGGTTTAAGCGAAATGTCGATTAATGCAAGCGTGAAAGGCGCTTTAGACCTTGATGTTGTTGATGCCGCTTTAGGATTGGAAAACATGGATTTGAAAGGAATTTTAAAAACCGATATTCAAGCACGCGGAGTTTTTAGCACTTCTAAAAAATTATTTCCAAAAACGATCGGCGGCATTTCTTTGCGAAACGGATGGCTTAAAACAAAGTACTATCCAAATCCTATTACCAATATCACTTTTATAGCCAATATGTTGAATAAAGCAGGAACTTATCAGGATTTGATTGTTGCTGTGGCGCCTGCATCCTTTACTTTTGAAGGAAATCCAGTTTATGTCAATGCCACATTATCCGATTTTAGCGATTTGGCTTATAATGCTAAAATTAAAGGTGAACTGAATGTAGGCCGAATCTATCAGGTCTTCTCGCAAAAAGGTTTGGATTTAACGGGTTATGCCAAAGCTGATCTTTCATTAAAAGGAAAACAGAGTTATGCTACAACCGGCCAGTATGATAAACTGGACAATAAAGGAACGTTGTTGCTAAAAAACATAAAAGCAACTTCAGAATTGTTTCCGAAAGCTTTCTTTATAAAACAGGGGAATTTCCGTTTTCAGAACGAAAAAATGTGGTTTGAAAAATTCAATGCCTCGTACGGAAAATCAGATTTTGATATCAATGGCTATTTGCTAAATACGATTAATTATTTCTTAGAATCAAAAGGAATTCTAAGCGGTAATTTCAACTTAAAATCAAAACTGATTAATGTAGATGAATTTATGGCACTTGAAGAAGGCGAAAACAAAGATCGAAACCTAGAAGTCGAATATGCAAAAGAAGATCATCCAAAAATGAGCGGAGTGGTTATCATTCCTAAAAACCTGAATGTCAATTTAAATGCAAGTGCAGACAAAATTGAATATAACAAATTGGTCTTTAACAAATTAAACGGAAAAATAGGAATAAAAAAAGAAGGATTTTACTTAGAAAACATTACCTTTAATATAATTGACTGTGTTTTAGGGATTAATGCATTGTATAAAGATGAATCTCCAACCTCTGCGCATTTTGATGCTCATTTTACAGCAAAAGATTTTGATGTTCAGAGAGCTTACAAAGAAATTCCGATGTTTCATGATATGGTGACTGCTGCTGAAAAAGCGCACGGAATCATCTCTGTTGACTATAAAGTAAAGGGAGATTTAAATGGTAACATGGGGCCTATTTACGAATCAATGCACGGTGGAGGAACGATTAATTTACGTGACGTAAAAATTAAAGGGCTGAAACTTTTTGATGGAATTAGCTCTAAAACAGGGCAAAACGGTTTGAATAATCCTGATATGAAAGGAATTGAAATTAAATCGACTATAGATAAGAATCTTATAAAAATTGAGCCATTTACCTTTAGTGTTGCCAGTTTTAGGCCTACAATTAAAGGAACTACAAGCTTTGACGGACTTTTGGATCTTAGAATGCGTTTAGGCCTTCCACTATTCGGAATCATTGGTTTTCCAATCGTAATTACTGGAACGCATGATGCTCCAAAAATTAAAATATTCAGCAAGACAGGACAAGAAATTTATCCTGCTGTTTATGATGAAAAAAACAATAAAGTTATTCGAGAAGAAAAAGTAAGCAAACCCAAAACAAAGAAATAATGAATTCTAAATCTCAACATAAAAGCAATGCGTTTGAAAAGTTCGCTACAAAAGTGTCGAAAGCCGCAGGAAGCACTCCAGCTTTTATTGGTGCCTTTGCTCTTGTTGTGGTCTGGGCTGCTTCTGGACCAATTTTCGATTATTCCGAAACGTGGCAATTGGTCATCAATACTGGCACAACAATTATTACTTTTTTGATGGTTTTCTTGATTCAAAAAGCACAAAACAAAGATTCGCTTGCCATTCAGTTAAAACTAAACGAACTCGTAGCATCAAACGATTTGTCAAGCAATACTCTTGTAGATATAGAAAATATGACGGAAGAAGAGATGATTATTATTCAAAAATATTATCATCATTTAAGCCAATTGGCAAAAAAAGACCGATCAATAAGAACTTCACATTCTATTGCTGAGGCAAATGAACTTCATAATCGCAAAAAAGAAAAAATTACAAAACCAGATAATGTAAAGAAAACTACCAAAAACACCTCTAAAAAAATAACCAAAAAATGAAATTGAGCTCTACTGAAACCTATTGGCCTTTAAAAAATGCCATAAAACAAAGTTACCCTTCAATAGATTCTGATATCCACACTGACATTTTAATTATTGGTGGAGGAATAACAGGAGCTTTAACAGCTTATAAATTATTAAACGAAGGAAAAAAAATTGTTCTAGTTGACCGTCGTGATGTTTGTGGCGGCAGCACTTCTGGCAGTACTGCTTTACTGCAATATGAAATTGATGTTCCTTTGCATCAGCTCATTAAACTTCGTGGTGCAAAATGCGCTATCGACAGCTATCAAAACGGAAAGAAAGCCATTTTTGATCTTAGAAACATAATTGATACTGTTGGCTGTGACTGTGGTTTTGAGTTTAAAAAAAGTGTTTATTTTACTACTCTAAAAAAGGATGTACCATATTTAAAAAATGAATTTAAGGCCCGAAAACAGCATGGCTTTGAAATCAGCTGGTTAGGCAGATCCGATTTACAGAAAATGGGATTGAATGCCATTGCTGGAGTAGAATCTAAAACAGCTGCCGTAATGGATCCGTTTAAACTGGCAAGCGATCTTTTATTTCATTGTCACGAAAAAGGTATGCAAATTTTTGACCGAACCAATATAGCTTCTATTCAGCATCAAAAAGGAAAAATTATTGCCACTACCGATTCTAAATGCATCATCACAGCAGATCATATTATTCATTGTACGGGTTATGAAAGCACAGAAACCCTAAAAGAAAAGGTAGTCGATTTAAAAAGCACTTACGTTATTACTTCTGAAAGTCAGCACGATCTTCCAGAAAATTTTAAAAACACGATTTTTTGGGACACTGCATCGCCTTATCATTACATAAGAACTACAGAGGATAATCGTATTATAATGGGTGGCGGCGACGAGGATTTTAAAGATACTTCAAAACGCGACAAATTGCTTCCTAAAAAAGAAACTTACCTTTTAAAACAATTCTTTAAAAGATTTCCAGATTTAGATTTTAAAATCGATTATTCCTGGGCTGGTACTTTTGGAGAAACTAAAGACGGTCTTCCCTACTTCGGAAAACCAAATCCAAGAAAAAACGAACATTATATTCTAGGCTTCGGAGGAAATGGAATTACTTTCAGCGTAATTGGAATGAATTCGATCTTGGATTCACTCAATAATAAAAAAAATACGGATTTGGATTATTATCGGTTTGGGCGTTAGAAAGATGCTAAGATACTGATGTTCTAAGATACTAAGAAAAAAAAAAAAAAACTTAGAACTCAGTATCTTAGAACCTTAGCGACTTAACGAAGCACCAACTCCATCTGAATGTTACATCTCTTATAAGGTGTTTCAAGTCCAAAAACTTTTTCAAAACCTAATTTATAGTATAGATTTATAGCTGGCTTTAAGATTGTATTGCTTTCTAAATATATTTTCTTAGCACCGAGTTCTCTTGCTTTTTCGGCAATTGCTTTTCCTAAAAGCCATCCGATGCTTTTTCCTTGTGATTTGGGTGAAACAGCCATTTTTGCCATTTCAAAATCATACTCAGAATTATTCATTTTAATCAAAGCGCAAACACCGACAGGTTCGTTTTGATATAAAGCCACGAGAATTTTTCCGCCTTTTTTCAAAATATAATCTTCAGGATTATCAAGCGCTTTATAATCGGCTTCTTCCATTTCAAAATATTTCGAGATCCACTCTACATTCAATTCCCTAAAAGCTTGCTGATATTCTGCTTTATACTCCACAATTTCAACGTCTTTACTTTCTCTCTTTTTCTTTTGTTCGCTAACTCTTTTAATCAGAGATTTTTGTTCCAGCAAAAACTCCCATTCTTCTAGCGCTGCCCAAAGATTATGTTTGCTTTCTGTTATTATTTCTTCAATGGCAAGATCAATATCTTCCAACTGCTGTTTTATTTTCTTCGAAATTAAAGTCCCTTTTTCAGTCAGCACAACATTATTCTTGCGTTTATCATCTGTTTTTGCACTTTCCTGAATTAATCCTGCAGTAATCATTTCTTGAATAATTTTACTAACAGAAGGCTGAGAATGTCCTATTTCATTAGCAATTTCAGTAATGGTAATTTCACGTTCCTCTGCTAATGTATAAAATACAGGAAACCATTTCGGCACAAAGTCAACTCCATACAATTCATATATTTTGGCAGCATCGTCTGTCACAACAGCTGTCATTAAACGTAAACGGCTTCCAAGTGCCGATTTTCCAACTTTATCAAAAAATTCCATAACAAATAATTAATTATATAACTAGTTATGCAAATGTATAATTTTTTTAGATACTAAGAAACTAAGGCTCTAAGATTCTAAGTTTTTTTAACTTAAAATCTTAGAGCCTTAGCGTTTGTATATCATGCTTTATAGCTAGCGACTTTATTTTTTTGAGATTTTGAAATGCTAAGTATCACGAAAAAACTTAGAATCTTAGCATCTTAGAACCTTAGCAACTTCGGCGTTTACGCCGTAATAGCCAAAGAATTCAAATTAAACTTATACTCTTTTGGACTACAGTTGAATTTTTGTTTGAATATTTTAGAGAAATAACTTCTGCTAGTAAAACCAATGCAATAGACAATTTCTGAAATGTTTAGGTCTGATGTTCTAATGAGAATTTCTGCTTTAAGCACTCTCATATGGGTAATATAATCATTGACTGTGCGATTGTGAATCATTTTAAAGCCCTCTTGAAGTTTGTTTGGAGAAAGTCCAGATTTTTTACTCAACGATTTTATTGAGAATGCTTCTTCTGGATTTGATTTTATAAACTCCGAAAGTTCTTTTACTCCTTCCAATTCTCTCAATGTTAATCCGTTTGACTCGTTTCCAAAAGCTTGCAAATCGTCAGAATGCTGCTGAATTTCCATCGCCAGAATAATTCGCATAATTCCTTCTTTCAACAGATTGCGAACAATTCCTGTTTGCGTAATCGAATTTAACTGTTCAATTTTTTCTGCAATCTGTAAATTATAAGATCCTATATAGAAGAAATCAGACGCCTGGTTATTTTCAAAAAAAGTATCTTTAACTTGTTGGTTCAAAGAATGTGTCTGACTTGCAACATCAATCTGAGTACCGACAATAATTAAGGTCAATTTTGTTTTTTTACCTTTTTCAAAGAATAAAACATTGTCTTGATTTACTTTAGAGCTTACAATTGCTGTCTGAAATGTTTTCAGTTTTCGCTCTTCCCCATTTAATCCAAAACTGTGCGAAAGATTCCCTTTAGAACAATAAGCAAAATAAATTGGTGATGATTTTACGTTAAGAATATCCAACCTAACATCTGCAGAAAATGTCATATCAAACTGAACGTATGAGATATTATCATTAAAAGAAGCTCCAATAATCGAACCTTCAGCAAAACTATTTTCTATTTCTAGTGTATATTCGTCTAAGTCAAAGGCCACTTTTCCGCCAAAACTAGTTTGAAGTTCATCAAATATATTTTGAGTTTTTTCTGTATTTATAGTAACAATTTTCATGGTTCGCCGGATTTAAAATTATAATTTGCTAAACAGATTATTTCTAGAAATCTGAAAGTCAAAGTTCGCTTAAAGACTGACCAAAAATGTTATATAATTTTTTGGTTTTGTTTTATAATTCCTTATAAATGTTTATTTTACCAGTAATCACAAGTCATTTAATATGTAACTATGGAAAGTTTTTCATTTGCTCCTATAAGTTCTCCCACTTCTAAAATTCTGATTTTAGGCACGATGCCTGGAACAAAATCTTTAGAACTCAACCAATATTATGGCCATAATCAGAATAACTTTTGGAAATTTATGTTTCAGATTCTTGGACAGGAATTTTCAAACAATTATGAAATACGAAAAGACTTGTTAATCGAAAATAATATTGCGCTTTGGGATGTCTTACAATTTTGTGAACGCGTTGGAAGTTTGGATAGTGCCATTAAAAATGAAATCGCAAATGATTTTGAAAATTTCTTAGAAACGCACACTCAAATAGAAAGCATTCTTTTTAACGGACAAAAAGCGGCTGCATTTTTTAAAAAATATGTTCACTTAACAAAACAATATAAAACTTTTACGCTTCCTTCAACTAGTCCTGCCAATGCTAGCAAGGCTTTTCAAAACAAATTAGATGAATGGAGCATCATTAAAACCTTATTATAAACACTATGATTTTATATAATTAAAATGCAAATATTGGAATCATGTAACTTTTTCCGTTTAAAGTATAACAAAAAACAACCACTCTCGATCTAATTTTACATCAAAGAAAAATAAGCCATATTGAAGATTTGAAAAACGAAATGAAAAGGCTTTCTTCTTATTAAAATTTACAAAGCAAACTGTAAAAAGTTTAGTCTATAAAGAGAACATTGGTTATGTTAGTTTATTTTTGGGAAAAAGCTACTCTATAGAAATATAGAGTAGTTTTGTTTTTATAGGCTACCATTTAAAGATAAAAACATGAAAATCCAGACATATTATAATCATATACGGTTTTATACACCGCACCATTTTATATATTATCCTGTTTTAATTTTATTCTTAATTGCAAGCATATATTTAAGCATTACAACAGAAGATCAATTGATATGGGCATTTATAAGCATAGCTTTTGTATTTCTTTTTGTTCTAGCTTATATGTTGCGCCAGCACTATGCGTTAACGTTGCAAAACAGAATTGTACGTTTAGAAATGCGTTACCGCTATTTTACCCTTACGGGAAAAAGATTCGAAGAATTTGAATACAAACTTACAGACGATCAAATATTTGCTTTACGCTTTGCACCAGACAACGAATTGATTCCGCTTGTAGAAGACGTTTTAAAAAACAACTTGACTGGCGATGCGATCAAAAAAGCAATTGTACACTGGAAAGCAGATTATCACAGGGTTTAGTAAAAATCAAATTCCAAATTCCAAATTCCAAATTCCAATAACAATTTTCAATTATTTTTTGATTTTTGAAATTGTCATTGAAATTTGAAATTTGACATTGTTATTGAACTTTCTTTCTATTAAAAACAAGGTAAAACACAAATAGTACAATCCAAACCGAAACAATTACAGCAAAATAAATTGCAATAATATTCGGGTGTAAGTAATTAGGTTCGTAAAATAACTTATCCAAAGTTTTAAATTTTTCTATTAAAGCTTTTCTATCAAAAGTATTTCTAATTCCGTTAAGAGGTTCGTCTTGATGATCTCTATAATGATATACATCTTGAGTTAATTGTTTCGGAATTAGACTCGTTTCTATATTGTATTTTCTTAAAATCGTGTCTAATTTCTGAAAAGTATAAGCCAGCGAATCTTTTTTAGAATTATACAGCAATTTATAACGATCTACAGCCGCTTGATAAGTTTGTTTATCAATAGAATCTCCTTGAACAGGATTAAACAAAGATTTGTTTTCTAAGAAAATACAAATATCACTATCATGTTCTGGATGTACCTGAGCACTCTTAAAAATAATTGCTGTGCTATCTCCTAAAACTGTTTTTGAGATAACTCTTTTGTGTAACTCTTCTTTATCAAAACCAAAAATGTCAAAAATACTATCTGCCTTATTAGTCGTTTTATCAAAAGTACTTGTTAGCGCTTTTATAGTGTCAATACTATAATAACTAGTCTCTGTGATAGCATATTCGCCTGGCACAATTGTATCTTCTTGTTTAATTACGGGATAAGGCTTTGGATATAAAATGTTCTCGTAATTGAATAATTTATCAGAACTGTAAGAAGTATATCCATATAAAAACGGATTTAAAACATTCAAAAGTTTTTTATCATTATTAAAATCATTTTCGGATAATTCCGCTTTTAGTTTAGCGTTCATTCCGAAACTATAACTAACAAAAAATGAAAAAGTCAAAAATGATATCAACAGCAGACAAATGGCAATTTTAAAAAGATTACCGCCATTATAATTTTCCCTTGAATGATTGCGAATCAGAAAAATCAAGAAGAAAAGCAAAAACAATCCGCTTACAAAAAAGTGTGAAATCGAAACGTCATCATAAAATTTGAAAAGGTAAAACTCGGTGTAGATATTAATTTTAGCGATTCCTTTGAAAGTAAAAAAACCGTATAAAAAATAGGCTAAATGAATTAAGGCTAATACAATAAAAGATTTTACAAAATAACGTTTTAAAGTTTTTGTCATTTTTTTAAAGGTGCTAAGGTTCTGAGATGCTAAGATACTAAGGTTCTAATATACTTAAAATTTATTTTGGCTTTCATAAAAATATATTTAGAAAATTAAAAAGTAAAATAATCTGGGCGTGCCACCATTATAAAAAAAGGGCAAACAATAGCAACGCATATTCGCCCTTTTTTTATAATGGTGTCGGGCTGTCCATGCTGCTTCGGCAGCTTATTCCCATCCCTCACGCAATTACGGTTTCAAAACAAGTTTCCGAAAATTTAGCCATTCAATAAAACTAATCGACAAAGAATTTCCGTAGAGACGCACTGCAGTGCGTCTAAAATGCAGGATATTCCTAATCTGCCAATCTTTCGTTAGATGCACTGCAGTGCATCTCTACAAAAAAACTTTGAACCTCAGAATCTCAGAACCTCAGAACCTCAGAATCTTAGAAACTTAGAAACTTAGAACCTTAGAACCTTTACTTAGAAATATCAAACCCCTCCTTCACTATTTCACTTTCGACCTTATCGATCAATTTATTGGTTTTACCTGTTAACCTTTCTTTCTTCCAATCACCTTTTGCATAAACTGCAACTGTGATTAAAGCCGTTACAACAGAAGCTATTGGGAAAGCCCACCAAATTCCGATTTTACCTAAAGAAGTATTATGAGATAAAATGTAAGCAAGCGGAAACTGGATAACCCATTGCGAAACTAAAGTTAGAATCATAGGTAATTTGGTATTTCCAACAGCACGAAACACTCCGGTCAAACAAAGCTGTAAACCTAGAAATCCCCAAGACAGACATGTAATTCTAAGCAATTCTGTTCCTCCGTCAATAACCGCTTGATCATTTGGAACGAAAAAGGCAATTAAATAAGGTGCAAATATAAAAGCTATTACGCCAAGACCAGTTAATAATCCGAAACCTAGATAGGCTCCCAATTTTGATATTTGAGCGGCACGATCAATATTTCCTGCACCAATATTTTGTCCGACAAGAGTGGCAATAGCCATAGATAATCCTAAAGCTGGAATTAAAATCAGCTGAATCAAATTGGAACCCGCTCCATAAGAAGCAACTGTCAATGTACCGAAACGAACAATCAAAAACGTAATCGCCATCATACCCAAAGCACGCATAGATTGTTCGATCGAAGATGGAAAACCAATTTCAAAAGCTCTTTTAATATGTTTATAGTCTGGTTTAAAATCGGAAATGCGAAGATGAATTCCGTGCTTTCCTCTAAACAAAATTGCAAATCCAATGATAATCGCCAAAAGCTGTGTAGACAAAGTTGCTAAAGCAGCGCCTTTTACACCTAATGCTGGAATAAAATTCCATCCATAAATAAACAGCGGATCTAGAGCAAAATTCAAAATAACAGTTCCTAAAACTATATAAACAGGTAAAGTTACACGTCCAACACCACGCATAATCGACTGGAAAATCATAAATCCGAAACTAAAAACCAAACCAACAAATGCAACGCGCATAAATCCTAACGCATCAACATAAACCGTTGGCTCTACCTTTAGCAGATATAAAAAATACGGACTTAAAATGTATCCGATAATCGACAAGAAAACAGAAACAATAATTACCATCGACAAAGTCTGCGCCGCCACATGATTGACCATTTTCTGATTTCCTGCTCCAAAATATTGCGCAATCAAAATAGAACCAGCAATTGCCAATCCAGTTCCTAAAGCTATGGTTAAAAATATTACAGGCGTACTTATTGAAACCGCCGCAACAGCATCGCCGCCCAAACGTCCAACCCAAAAAGCATCTACCAACTGATATGCGGCTTGCAATAAATTAGCAATCATAATTGGGACTGCCAATTTTAATAATGAAGAAAGGATTGGCCCTTCTAACAATTCATTTTTTTTCATTTATTCAAAATAATTATTTAAAAATCAGTTGACATATCAACTTTTAAAGTTCAAAAAAAATTAAAGCGTTTCTAACTTATCTGCATAAGATCTTACTGCATTCAACGCCTCGATTCTTTCTTTTGGAGAAAAAACAGACATGACCTCCTCTTCTGCTCTTTTCATAAGCGATCGAATACTTTTTGCTAGTGAAATTCCCTCATCAGTGAGACTTACAATGTTTTTTCGCTTATCCATTTTATCCTTGACCACCTCAACCAATTTCTTTTTTTCAAGAGCTGAAATACTTCTTAAAATAGAGGATTTGTCGCGCATTGTTTTGTCTGACAATTCTCTTTGTGAAAGACTTTTATGATGCAGAATCATAAGCAGTGGCAGTTGTTCTAATTGTAATGTAATCCCTGCTTCATTCATTAACGCGTTTGTACGTCTGAAAATTGCTCGTTTGATACGATGAATCTGAAAGAAGAAACTATCTGATATTTCTTCTTTCCAAAAATTTGAAAAACTGTCTTTATCGGTATGTCTTTTTTCCATGATGCAAAATTACAAAAAAGAGTGACATGTCAACTATTATTTCGCAAAATCCTTATTTTATTGATATACAAGTTATTTATAAAAATAATTCAGCTATAAAAACAAAAATGAACGATTATTTTTACTAACTTTAAATGTTAAATATTGCCTAATAAAAACTTAAAAATTACTCTGATGAAACAATTATTTATTTTTTTGGTAATGATGCTCCTTTGGATTCCGCTAAACGCTCAGACTGTTGCTGAAACCGCAAAAGACGAAGACTTAACAACAACTCTAAAAACTGAAACAGACGACTTTCAAGATAATAGTGTAGAGGATCTGCCCTGGCACAATAGAAAATTTAAAGTTTCTGCCGGTGGTTTTTTTCCTGTAAATAATACTGTCGTTAAAGTTGAAGGCAATAACGGAAATATAGGAACCGAAATAGATCTTGAAAATGATCTAGGCTTTTCTAAATCGACCGTATCCTTTTTAGGAACATTTGACTGGCGTATTTCTAAAAGATCTCGATTAGGTTTTGAATATTTTGTACTAGATAGAACTGCAACAAAAACGTTGCAAAGAGATATAAATTTCGGAGACCATACTTATCCATTGAATGGAAGTGTTCGTGGTACTTTTAATGTTCAGATTGCTAGAATTGCCTATGGTTATGCTATTTTATCGAAACCTAAATATCAAGCTGGTTTATTAATTGGTGCGCATGTTCTTTTTGCAGATTTAGGTCTAAAATTAAATGCCAATACACAAAGTGTAGAATATCATGATACTTTTGACTTTACAGCTCCATTGCCAGATGTTGGAATATGGGGAGAATTTGTTCTTGGAAAACGCTGGGGTTTATATGCTAACGTAAATTATCTGGCAGTAAAAATTGACGAAACCGATGGGCGAATCATAAGTTACAATTTATCGGTTTTATATAATGTTGTAGACAACTTTAGCCTTACAGCTGGCTATACTGGTTTAAACTTTAGGGTAGATACTGTTCAAGAACGATTAAATGGTTTCTTAAAATGGGGATATAATGGACCAACGATAACTGCAGTGTATACTTTTGGAAAGCATGTTAAAGTTACTAAGTAAAGGTGCTAAGGTGCTGAGATGCTAAGGTTCTAAGTTTTTTTTTAACCGCAAAGAACGCAAAGATTTACGCAAAGTTCGCAAAGGTTTTATACAAAGCTTTGCGAACTTTGTGTTTAAAATATACTTAAAATTCATTTTTAAGATCATAAAGTTTTTTAGCTAAACAAAATATTCTCGCAAAGACGTGAAGTCGCAAAGTTTTTTATATATACTTTGCGACTTCGCGTCTTTGCGAGATTAAAATTTCATCAAAAAGCTTTGCGAACTTTGCGGTAAAATTACACTCAAAATTTCTCAAACCTGAAACTTGAAACAAAAAAACAAACCCGACAGCTCTCCAGCTATCGGGTTTATTGCCAAACTTAAACTTAACTTAACTCAAAATAAAACTTAACTAATATTTATTTTTCGATTGGAGAGAATTTTACTGCTGTTCCTCCACCAGCTGCCAATTTGATATTTAAAATGGTTTTGCTGTTAACTTTTTGTTTAGAGATTGCAACTGGATACGGATTGGTTTTATAATTTGCTCCAGCTCCGTCTGCATAGATTTCTGCTTCGTATTCTTTGCCTTTGTCTAAAAATGATAAGGCTACTTTTAAGTCTCTTGCATTTCTATTGGTAATTGAACCTAAATACCAATTCTTCTCATCCCAATCTTTGCGGGCAATCGTAGTGTATTCTCCAATTTTAGAATCTAAAACTTTAGTATCAGACCAAGTGCACGGAACATCTTTTACGAATTGAAACTCTGGCTTTCCTTCGTAATTTTCAGGCAAATCTGAAGCCATTTGCAAGGGACTGAAAATAATAACATACAATGCCAATTGATTTGCCAACGTAGTCTGAACTTTTGCTCCAGATGGCGTTTTATAATCAAAATTGAAGTTTCCGGGTGTGTAATCAAATGGACCAGAAAGCATTCTTGTAAAAGGCAAAGTCGTTAAATGCTCTGGCGTATTTCCTCCATCTACAGACCATGCATTGTATTCTTGCCCTCTTCCACCCTCTTGTGACATAAAGTTTGGATAAGTACGCTGTAAACCCGTTCCTTTCATTGGTTCGTGGTTATCAATCATGATATGATATTTAGCGGCTGTTTCGATTACTTTTCTGTAATGACGTGCTCCGTACTGGCTGTCATGCCATTCTTTTTTGTCCAAATATTTGTTTACGTAACCCGTTTTAACCGAGTTTACTCCCATTTTCTGATACAATTTGAATGCATCTTCCAATTGGCTTTCATAATTTTTAGTTGCTCCAGCCGTTTCATGATGTCCAATTAAACGAACATTTTTAATGGCTGCGTATTTAGTGATTTCTTCCAAATTAAAATCTGGATAGGCTTTTACGAAACTAAACGCAGAACCGTCAGCAGTCCAATCGCCGTCCCAGCCTTCGTTCCAGCCTTCTACCAAAACTCCGTCGAAACCATTTTTCGCAGCAAAATCAATATATTCTTTTGTGTTTTTGGTTGTTGCTCCATGTTTTGGACCTTGTCCCCAAGTGTATTTTTCTAAATGCATTCCCCACCAGATTCCAATATATTTTGATGGAGTGATCCAAGATAAGTCTTCTATTTTTGAAGGCTCATTCAGATTCAGCATAATTGTAGAAGTTGCTACATCTCCAGGAGTTTTACCAACTACAATAGTTCTCCAAGGCGTTTTAAAAGGTGTTTCGGTATATACTTTTACACCATCTGCCCACGGTACTAAATCACTTTTGTATTGTTTGTCTGTAGTTTTTAAAAGCGTCATTGAAGCAAAATCTGTCAAGTTAGCTTCGTGAATGGCTACATACAATTTGTCTTTGGTTTCAAAAGTTGCCGGAGTATTAATTGTATCTGTTTTACTCATTAACGTCTTGCGGTATTCACTTTCATAATAACTGTTTTCACGGTGAACCGGAATCCACCAAACTTCGTTATTATCTTTAAAAGTAAATTGCGTTACTTCATTGGAGATTTTCACTTTTCCTAAATGAGGTTGTTTTGGAAATTCATAACGAAATCCGACACCATCGTCAAAAACCCTAAAAATGATATCAACCAAGCGCTCCTCGCCTTTTGCTTCTTTTAAATGAACAATCAGTTCGTTATGATGATCTCTCACTTTTTTAAATTCGCCCCAAGGCTGTTCCCAAGTTTCATCTGCCGATTTTTCTTCTGTAGAAACGACTTCAAAACCATCTGTCATTTTAGCTAAACCTTGAAATTCAAATCCCATAAGAGACGGTTCAATAACCGATTTTCCGTTAGAAGAAAAACTGTATTGCGGCTGTCCTGAAGGAGTTAATTCAAACGTTAATTCAGAGATTTTTTCTGGAGAACTGATTTTATACGTTTTTTTAGTACTGCAGGCCATAATCAGCATCGATGCAAAAGCCACGAGACAGTATCTATATTTTCTGTTTTTCATTATTTAAATTGTATTAATTACAGCTCTATTTTATTTCGCTTATTACTTGTTTTGCTTTTGCTGGCTGCATCGAAACAAAATAATTAAACGCTTGGTCGAGTTTTTTCTGGATTTCGACATTTCCTTTTTTCTGTACGCGTAAATCATACAATTTGCTGATATCTGGAAATACGCTTTCAGTATTTTTTACTCCGGCAAAAGTTTTGATTTTTTCGATAAAAGAATATCCAAATTCAACTGTTGGTTCAATCATAGTTCCCTCTCCGAAATCATTCCATGTAATCAGCTGCAGATAATTTACATTGGCGTTTTTTGCTAAAGTCAAAGTTTCATCAAGTGTCACTCCATTGTTATGTTCGATTGTCCATCCAATTGCTGCTCCACCTCCGCCTGCTGCATAAAAATCTTTAAAACCTGGATAAGCACTTCCCATTGCAACACTCAATTTTGGTTTTGTATTGGTATAAAAATTCGTCAAATAACTATTGTCTTTGTAAACCCAAGCATATTCTCCTGAAGCATTTTCTCCTGCCATTGAAGAGTGATCCCAAAGTGTCAAGAAAGTAGGTTTTGCTGTTAAAGTATTAAAGACATTTGTCCATTCAGCGGGGGTCTGTAGAACAATTGGTCCAAAATTCATTAACAGCGGTTTACCATTAATCTTAATATAATTAGCATCAAAAAAATAATTCTTTTCTACATAAGCCAAATCTGTTTTTGCTGCACCGGTTACCGAAATTGCTTTTCCTGCATTCACAACATTTGTCAAGAATCGATCTTCGTATACAATGGCATATTCTAAACCTACTTTATCCAGCATTTCAATAAGCTGATCTGTATTTTCTTTGATCATTCCGTAATCATTTACGTCGTAAGTGCCGTACCAATCAATCAGAATTCCATCAATTCCTGAATATTTCATCAATAATAAATGATTTTCGATCACATTTTTATCTCCTGAGTGATACGGTCCAATCAGCGGATAATAGTACGATGCAATTTCTCTTCGGCCGTTTGCTCCTACGTTGTTCGGATTTTTGTTTGCCATTGTCCAGTGATATCCCCATTTTTTATCGGCACTACTTTCGTTGGTTTCAAACCACGGCATATAGTGCATATAAATCTTCGTGCTATTGGTTTTCTCAATCGCAACAGGGTTTGTTTTCTCTGGTTCTACTGGTTTGTCTGAACCTTTGTCATCGCTGCTGCATCCAGCAACCATCGCAATACTCATCAAACCAAAAACCAACGATGTGATATATCTTTTCATATTGAGATAATATTTATTTAGAACTCGTGATTATTTTTTTTGCCACAGATTAAAAAGATTAAAAAGGATTTTTATTAAAAAATAATCTGTGAAAATCATTTAATCTGTGGCTAAAAAAAATCTTTAGTAACTTCTTAAAACATGCCAGCCTTCCACGACTAACCAACATGGAAGACTGACATTCTAGTAACCTAATTTGGATACCCAGGATTTTGTTTTAGATTTTTATTAGTAGTTAAAACAGTACTCGGAATTGGGAAAATTGCTCTGTATTTTTCCGTTGTGCCTTTTGACCACCATGGCTCGAAGAATGTTCCAAAGCGAATGTTGTCTGTTCTTCTTCTTCCTTCAAATGTGAATTCTTTCAATAACTCTTGATCAATAAATTTAAGGTCAATTGTTGTTGGCAATTCTTCACCTGCACGAGACGCAACTTGCTGTACAAATGGTCTAGCTAAATCTGGCGAACCTAAACGAACGTAACATTCTGCCTGCATCATTAAGATTTCTGAGTAACGAATTAAGACAAAATCGTGATCACGCTCCCATTGTTCTCCTGCTTTCATTTCGTATTTATGTAAACGAACACCTTCATTTTCTTTTGCATCTTCAAGACTTGTTAGGTTCTCTGTATAAGTAAGAGGATCTCCATTACCCATAATAATGACACTTCCTGTTGCAAGATTGATCTGATCGCCTTCTAGCATACATTTTTTTCTCTTGTCTGTATCTGCAAAAGAAGAATAAACTCCTGGCTGTGCACACATTCCGTTTGCACTCCAAGGATAATTATTTGGGATTGCAGAAATAGCTAGATTTTGACTGTAATGGCAAGACATTGAATTCATGTAATTTCCAACTGTTCCTGCTTTTGAATCGTAAGGAATCGCAAAAATAATTTCTGGCGAAGTCTGATTTTCTGTTACGAAATTCGAAAAGAAATCTGGTGTCAAACTGTATCCTGTAACCTTTTGGCACATATTGATACAGTCTTGCCAACGTGGCTGACCGATAAACGCTTCTGAATTAAGATACAATCTAGCCAAAATAGAATATGCAACATTTTTAGTCATCTTAGAATACACCACATTTGGATTTAAATATGGAAGAGCATCTGTCAATTCTTTTTCAACAAAATCATACACTTGTTTTCTTGTTGAATTTGTCGGAAGATCTGTATCTTCAAAATTGGTTACAATTGGCACATTTCCGAATAGATCTAAAAGATTGTAATAGTAATAGGCTCTAAGCGCTTTTAATTCGGCAAAAATCGGTTCTTTCGATTTATCACTAAGAGATGATTTATTGATTTGGTAGATAATTGCGTTGATTTTAGCGATTCCGGTATAGTTGTAACGCCAAGCCGAAAGAATCATTCTATTATCTGATTTCCAAGTATGTTTTTGCGCATCTTGGTATTGTCCTCCATCGTACCAGTTTGTACCTCTTGTCGGAATTGTAGCTTCGTCTGAAACTACTTCATTCAAAAAGAAAACATATTCGCAAGTTGGAAAATTATTAGAGATTGCATCGGAGAATCCTCTTAAAGAAGAATAAGCCCCACCTACCAGCGCATCAACTTCTTTGGTTGTATTTCCGAAATTTCCATCTTCTACCTGATCATACAGCTGCTCGTCCAAATCAGTACAAGATACTGTAAAAAGCATGCTTAAAAGTATTGCTGCTGTTATTTTGATTTTCATTGTTAATATTTTTTGGTTATCAATTCGCTTAGTTATTCAGCGTAAAATTTAATCCAACAGAAATAGTAGTTGGTCGAGGATAATTGTTGTATCTATCAATTCCAGGAGCTGCCAAACCAGTTTGATCCATTACTCCAGTCTGACCGATTCCATCCTGAGCATTTAAACCAATCTCTGGATCTACACCTTTGTAACCTGTAATTACAAATAAGTTTTCGCCCATTACATACATTCTAACTTTCGATTTTTTGTATTTCAATGGTAAAGTGTAACCAAAAGTTAATGTCTGAAGTCTAAAGAAAGAAGCATCTTCGATCCAGTAATCAGAATACTTAGGCGCAGATGTAATGCCACTGCTTAAGAAAGAATCTGGCACATTATAAGCTGGCAATCTAGTTGGATCGTTCAACATCATGTTTGTTGCGTTCAAAGCTTTTTGTCCAAACATTCCGTAACCTGAAAATCCAAGATCAAAATTTCCGTAAGTAAAATTCATTCCGATACCTAATGTCAAATCTGGCTGAATGTTTCCTAAATCCGTTTTGTCTGCATCAACCAAAGCGCTTTCCTCTACTACTTGTCCTGCAGCGTTGTAATACTGTATTTTTCCATTAGCATCTAAACCTGCGTTTCTGAATCCCCAGAAAGTTCCAACAGGATATCCTTCGGCAATAATTTGAGAATATTGCCCAGACATACCAGCTAAGCCATGAAGCGATCCGCTGTAGATAACATCTGTTTTATAAGTTGGATTTGAAAGTTTTTCAATTTTCTGAACGTTGTGCCCAAGAGTTAAATTAGCATTCCAATTGAATTTTTCTCCTCTTATAATGTCAGCATTCAAAGTTAACTCTACTCCTTTGTTTGACATTTCACCAACGTTTGCCAACATAGTTCCTACTAAATATGGAGGCTGAGGCACTTCGTAAGTATATAATAAATCTTTTGTTGTTTTAGAATACCATTCAAAAGATCCTGTAATTCTATTGAAAAGACCAAAATCGAAACCAACGTTAATTTGTTCTGTAGACTCCCATTTCAAATCAGGATTTGGGTTTTGTTTTGGAGAATAAGCCAAACTCCAAGTTTTTGTAACTGGATCGTAATAACTGTCGTTTCCAACTCCTAAGATAGAAAGCGATTTGTACTCGCCAATTCCGTCTTGGTTTCCAGTAATCCCCCAACCTACTCTTAATTTTAAATTGTCTAACCATCCTTTTGAAGATTCCATAAATTCTTCGTTAGAAACTCTCCACGCAGCAGAAGCAGACGGGAAAGTTCCCCATTTATTGTTTTCTCCAAAACGGCTAGATCCGTCACGTCTTACTGTTGCTGTCAATAAATATTTACCATCATAACCGTAGTTAGCACGAGCATAAAAAGAAACTAAATTTGATTTTCCTTTGTATGAATACACATCGCTTAAACGATAGTTGTAACCAGCTCCTAAATTGTTGTAGCTGAAAGCATCTGTTACAAATCCGCCTCTTTGCGCTCCGAAACCTTCGTAGATATTTTCTAGGTAAGAATAACCAGCCAAAGCGCTAATATTGTGCTTGTCTATAATTTTGCTGTAATTTACATAAAGCTCCCCTTGTGCATTTGTGTATTCTGCATAGGTTCTTTGTGCAAAACCACCTTCAGTCTGTCCTTCCATAACCGCATAAGATGGTTTGTAAGTTCCTCCTTTTACTGCATTGTGCTCTAACGAAATGTTTGCTGTCGCAGTAAAATCATTTAAGAATTTAACATCAGTTTTAAAATAACCTAAAAGTCTGTGTCTTTCATTATCAAAAGTTCTGTTGGTTAAAATCTCAACTGGATTTTGATAAAGGTTTCCTGTTACAACACTAAAATCTCCATTTGCATCGTAAACCGGAATTGTTGGATTTAAGTTGTAAGCTCTTTCAAAAATTCTATAATCAATTGGGTGCCATTTGTCAATATTTGCAAATAATCCCATATCAAATTTTACTTCTTTGTTATCTCCAAGAAATTGGTAAGCACTAACATTTCCGCTTAATCTCTCTAAACCAGATTTTTTAATAACCCCTTCGTTGTTTAAGTACGAAAGAGAAGTTCTAAAACCGCTGTCTGCTTTTCCAGAATTGATGCTTAAAGTATGAGACTGAGAAATTGCTGTTTGCTCGATTGCTTTTTGCCAGTTTGTATTTGCACCGTAATCAACCGCATCAGCAATTCCGTTCTGACGAACATAACCTCTCCATTGGTTTGCAGATAATAAATCTAAATTATCGTTTACATATCCAACACTTGTTAATCCACTATAAACCACAGAAACTCCTTTTGTTCCAGATTTTGTTGTAATCATGATTACCCCATTTGCTCCACGAGAACCGTAAATTGCAGTTGCCGAAGCATCTTTAAGAACGTCAACCGATTTAATGTCTGAAGGTTGAACTACGTTAATATCAACACCAGCAATTCCATCCACAACAATTAGCGGACTGTTGCTAGCTGTTAAAGAAGTTCCTCCACGAAGACGGATTGTAGAACCCGCAGCAGGATCTCCCGAAGGACGAATAATATTCAATCCCGCTACTTTTCCTTGCAAAACCTGCTCTGTAGAAGAAATAGTTCCTTTTACTAAATCATCTGCTCCAACTGTAGAAATTGCTCCTGTTAAATCTGATTTTTTCACTTTTCCGTAACCTACAGAAACTACCTGAACTTCTGCTAATGTATATCCATCATTTTGCAGACGCACCTCAACATTAGAAGTGCTTCCCGTAATTTGGATTTTTTGTGTTGTTGATCCGATAAACGAAACTTCGATTGCACCTCCTACGGCTACCTGAAGGCTAAATTTACCATCAAAATCTGTTGTAGTTCCGTTTTTTGTTCCTACTTCAATGATAGAAGCTCCCGGCAATACCGTACCCGTATTGTCATAAACGGTTCCTGAGATTTGTTTTTTCGTCTGCGCGAAAGTGCTGGCAGAAAGAAAAAGCATAAAAATCATCAATACCGCTCCTTTAGCAGTCCACATTTGATGCAGGACGCTTTTTGTATTTTTACTATTCATTAGAATTGGTGTTTTAATTTAATAGTGATTATTTATCTAAAGTTTTAAGCGGAATCGTAGTATCCGAAATCGTTTTGTCTTTATTGTCTTTTACCAAAACATGGATTTCACTTAAACTTGGAACTCCATTTAGCTCCGAAACTAAATTGACAAAACCTTTAATTTCTGCAGTTCCTCCAGTAAACTCACCAGAAATTGTTTTTGGTCCAGCTGTAATAGTGTAGATTAATTTGTTTACACCTGCTTCGTTATTTTTTCTCGACATTCCAAGAAAATCTTTCTGGCTGATTTGTGATGGAAAGAAAGCAAAACTTGGCGGCGGTGGCGGAACAAATTCTCCTGCGTAAATAACCTGATCGCCAGAATTCGCTGTCCAATTCTCTGCTACCATCAGGAAATTTATTTTTTCCATTACAAAATCATCTGGCGCATTAAAGTACTGCTTAGGAACAAAATCCATTTTATAAAAACCATTACCTAGATCTTTCAATTTTGTTTTTGCAGCAATTTCTGGTTTTGCAGCTTCATACATTTGCTGAATAGCCCAGTCATTCAAACCACCATGCATGTGTACACTCGGAGTGCCAGCAAATGCAGGATTAAGATTTGCATTAAATATGATGCTTACCGGTTTATCGATTAAAGGTTTTGTTGGGTATGATCTAAATAATTCACCTGAAGTATAGAAAGATGAAAAATCAGTATAAGGTACATTGCCAACATCACTTTGTTTAGATCCGTTTTTGTTTTTTAAGCGAAACCAGAATCCAGCACTTGCTGCAATTTCGTCTGGAGTTTTAGAAAAATAAACTGTTGGAGTTAAAGTAAAACTCCAGATTTTATTTCCTTCGTATTTCAATTTTGCAAAATCTGATGAGTTTTCCCAGTTTCCGGCATCTGGTTCAGATGGAGACCAGATCCAGATGTATAAATCTTCTGTTTCTGCAAATGTCGATGCCGACATATCAAAATACCATGTAACCTGTTCATCATATTTGTAAATAACAGGAAATGATGATATTGGCCCTACAGCTCCAGCGGCTTCTTGTGCCTGAATAAAATTAGGAGCCATCAACAAGGCAAGTAAAATTGTATATATAAACTTTTTCATATTACTTTTTAATTAATAGCATTTAATTTAAATACATAAGACACAAAATCTACACCTCCAGAAGCATGCGTCAATTGAATCTGCATTTCTTTGGTTTTACCAGGAACCGAAACTAAACTCAATTCATCAGTTTTCTGCGTTTTTTGAGCATCGCTGTACAAATAGATTTTTGTTCCAACGCCGTTGGTCTGCTGAAAATCTGAGCTTAATGCCCAATATCCTTTAGGAGCAAATAACGGAGGGACATCTCCAGTTACTTCATAACTTGTTGGATTGTTCTTTTCATCTACGTTAAATTTGATTTTAAAATCTTCGTAGTTAAAGTAAGTACTCAAGTTTTCTTCGTTTGGTTCGATATTATTTGCTTTCGCAACTTCATCAACCATTTTCAGATTTGTTAATCCCCAATTTCCATTTACTTTTTCATAAAGGGTAATCGGTTCTACGTAGCTTCCGTCATCTGTGTTATCGCATCCAATCGCAAAAAAACACATCATAAAAGCTAGCCAATAAAGACTTTTACATTTCATAAATTTTTGGTTTTCGTTAGTTTGTTATCCCCTTCAAAAGGATACAGCGAAACTAGACGTTAAATAAATCCTAAAAAAAAAATCTGATAAAAATCAAGATAAAATTCAAACAATAAAATACATAAGCAATTAATTATCAATGATTTATGTTTTTAGATTTTAGTAAAAAATCAAGACGCTGTTTAGATAAAAATAAGCAGTTTTTATATGGTAAAAATGACAATATGAAAAATAATCAGTATATTTTTTTCACTATGCATATATATAACTTGTTTTTATTGTATAATTGCAAATAATTTACCTGTTTTTAACATTTACAGCTTATTTTCAGTCAGAAAATCCCCTTCTAAAGCAATGTTTTTAAACAATTTACAAGATTCTAGAAAAACAGGTTTAGCTTAATCTCAAACTTATTCTTAATTTTAAAACGAATTAACTAACTATATCTATCAACCATCCTTTTTCCCTAAACCAAACAAATCATGCAAAGAATATTGATGCTGCTTTTCTTCCTGGCAGGTTTTTCTCTTACTGCGAAAGAGACAAATCCTTATTTGGAAGAATTAGATCAGGTACTCTTGAAAAAAGAGATTTATCTGAAACAGAAATATCGAAAAATCGAGTCTTTAAAGAAAAATGTATCGAAGTTTACCCTTAACCAGAATAACGAAGAGTTGTATAACTGTTATATGGCTTTATTTGATGAATACAAATCTTTTAAATATGACTCGGCTTATTATTATTTAGAGCAATCTAAAATCAAGGCAAAAATTTTAAAAGATCCGAAGTATTTATCTAAAAGCCGAATCAAAGAAGGTTTTGTGCTTTTGTCTTCTGGACTTTTTAAAGAAGCAATTGATACGCTAAATGTGATTGACGATACCAAACTGGATCTCAAAAACAAATTTGAGTATTACAACATCAAAGCTCGTGCTTATTATGATTTAGCCGATTACAATCGTGATCAGCGTTTTAATATTCATTATGTACAACAGGGAAACCATTTCTTGAAGAAAGCTCTCGAATTAATCGGAACCAATACCAATGAATATTGGGCCGCAGAAAGCCTTAAACGCCTCAAACAGCAGGACTGGCGAGGCGCTGAATTTGCTTTCAGCTATTGGATTAACAACTACAATCTGCCTCCAGATTATTACGGAATTGCAACATCAAGTCTTGGTTATATTTATTCTGAAAGAGGTTATACCAAAAAAGCCATTCAATACTTGGCTCTTGCTGCCATTGCCGATGTAAAAAATGCAACGAAAGAAACTGTTGCTCTTCGAAATTTAGCCAATGAGCTATTTAAAATGGGCTATTTGGATAAAGCAAACGAATACATTAATATCGCGATGGATGATGCTACATTTTATAATGCAAGGCATCGAAAAATTGAGATTTCGTCTATTTTACCTATTATAGAAAAAGCGCAACTGAATAATGTAAAAGATAAAAATGATAAACTCGAAAAGATTATTATTCTCTTGACGATCTTAACTGTTATCATTTTTGTTTTTCTTGGAATCATTTTCAAACAATTAAAAGAGAAAAATAAAGCGCGAAAAATCATGGCCGATTCTTATTTGCAATTGCAGGAAATGAATGTGAGTTTGAGTGAAGCCAATGCCATTAAAGAAGAATATATTACCTATTTCATAAAAGCAACTTCAGCTTTCATTAATAAAATAGACCATATACAGAAAAGTACATTGCATAAAATCATCACCAAAAAAACAGATGAAGTTATTGCGAGTTTAAAGCGCTATAATGTAAAAGAAGAACGCGAAAATCTGTTTCATCAATTTGACGAAATTTTCTTGAAACTGTTCCCGACATTCGTAACCGATTTCAATAAATTATTCCCAAACGATCATAAATGTATTGTCAAAAAAGGCGAACTTTTAAATACGGAATTACGAATTTTTGCTTTGTATAGATTAGGAATTCAAGACAGCAACCAAATGGCCGAATTCCTTGAACTTTCTGTAGCTACAATTTATACGTACAAAACCAGAATTAAAAGCAAATCTGATTTTAAAGATACTTTTGAGCAGAAGATTATGGAGATAAAGACTATTTAAGTTGCTGAGATTCTAAGATACTGAGATGCTAAGTTTTTTTTTAGCCACGAATTCACGAATTTTTATTTAAAATGATACATGAAATTTGTGCTTAATAATTACACAAATAGATATTAAAAAATAATTCGTGAATTCGTGGCTATCTTTTACTCAGCACTTTCCAACTGCAAAATGGTATTTTGATAAATCTTACTTAACGAAAATAACTGCTCCGCAAAAATCATAACAGCAATCGGAACAAAGAAAAATGCGATTAAATCTTCTTCATATAGAAAATAAGTCGAGATCATGGCTAAACGAGTATATTCGAGATAATAAATCCATTTTCGCTGTTCTAACAAAGCACCACAGTTAATTAAAGTGATGATTACCAAAGAAAGCACAAACACTTTATCATACAATTCTAAATAATCAAAATAATACGTAAAAACAGTTAGAATGAGTGTGCAGATTCCTAACTGGATATAAAGATAATTTTTAAATCGAAGTCTCTGATTTGGAGCTGCTTTATCTTGCAGAAAACGTTTTTCTAGAATCGGGCGAATATCTTGATCCATATCGGCTGGACTTCCAAAAACTGCATTCCATCGGGCTTTAAATCCGCTGGAGCGTTTCCATAATTCGTAAATTTCGAAGTAATAATGAAAATGCTGCCACAAGAAACTGTAGCTTTTCAGCGGATGTGTTAATCCATATTTTGGTTTTTCTTCTTCGGTTTGGAAAGTTCCAAAAAGACGATCCCAAAAAGTAAACATATCTCCGTAATTTTTATCTAGATATTTCTCGTCAGAAGCATGATGAACTCCATGAACAGAAGGCGTTACAAATACATATTCTAACCATTTTATTTTTCCGATAAGCTGTGTGTGCGTAAAGAAAGAATAAGCACCATGAACAATTAACATCGTAATAACCATACTTGGATGAAAACCAATAAAAGGCAAAACACACCAAAATCCAGTTCTAATTATAGCTTGAAAAGTTGTAATTCTGGCTGCCGCAGTAAAATTAAATTCTTCGCTATGATGATGCACAATGTGTGCTGCCCAGAAAAAATTAACTTCATGCCCTAATCGATGGTACCAATACCAAACGAAATCTGTAGCAAGGATCAGTGCAAACCAAACTAAAGCATTACTCGGAATATCAAATAATCTATAATCATCATAAATCAGATAATACAGCTGGTAAAAACTGGCAGCAATAAATAAGTTTATCAAACGCTCTGCAATTCCGATCGAGATATTGGAGACAGAACTTTCATAGTTAAAAATTTCAGGCTTTTTTCTGCGTTGAGCAAGCTTATATTCCAAAAATAAAAAAAGAAAAAAGGCCGGCATGGCAAATGCTAGAAAATTGATGTTTTTCATTTTGTATGATACTTTTCGATTCTAAAAATTATAATTACTAGTTCAAACGAAAAAGACACTTCCATCAATTACGTTTTTAGCAGACAAAAAACGTAATCAACGAAAATGATCTTTTACGAACTAAACCTGATTTTTAATTCTGCTTAAATAGAGGTGCTTCCAATGCCACTTCTTTAACCGATTGTGTTTCGGCCACTTTTTTCAAAGCAATAATATAAGCCGCAATACGAGGCGTTACGTTGTGTTTTACTGCAACTCTAAAAACAGTTTCAAAACCTTTCTCTAAAATATCCTCCAGACGTTTATTAATCTGGTGGATTCTCCAAGACTCCAAAAGCGAATTCTGAAGCCATTCGAAATAAGAAACGGTAACACCACCGGCATTGGCTAAAATATCAGGAACAACTAATATATTTTTATCATGTAAAATTTGATCTGCATCTGAAGCAACTGGCCCATTGGCGCCCTCGACAATAATTCTCGCTTGAATATCTCCAGCATTTTTCTGCGTAATAACATCTTCTTTTGCAGCCGGAATCAAAACATCAACATCTAAAAGCAATAAATCTTCATGTTTAATCGCTACAGAATTAGGATATCCTTTTATGGTTTTGTTATTCAGATTATAATACAAGATCAATTCTGGGATATTAATTCCGTTCGGATTGTAAAATGCTTCTGAAACATCACTTACGGCAACAATCTTTACTCCTTTTTCATGAAGAAATAAAGCAGAATGCAATCCAACATTTCCAAAACCTTGAATTGCCGCCGTAGCTCTTGCAGGTCTGATTTTTAGTTTTTGAAGTGCCAAAAGCGTAATAATGCTCACTCCTCTTCCTGTTGCTTCTACTCTGCCTAAAGATCCTCCCGAATGAAGATGTTTTCCTGTAACTACAGCATGAATTGGTCTTCCGTGCAATAACGAAAATTCATCCATTAACCAACCCATTTCGTCTGGGCCAGTTCCCATATCTGGAGCAGGAACATCCTTTTCTGGTCCGAAAATATCAGCTAAAGCTTTGGTATAAGCTCTTGTGATTTTTTCTAATTCTGTTTTAGAGTGGTTTCTCGGATCGCAAATAATGCCGCCTTTTGCTCCACCAAATGGAATTCCGGTTACAGCAGATTTCCAGGTCATCCAGGCGGCAAGTGCCTTTACTTCATCCAAGTTTACAGCAGTATCGTAACGAATTCCACCTTTTGAAGGACCTAAAGCTGTGTTGTGAATTACGCGGTATCCTTCGAAGTTCTGAACATTTCCATTATCTAATGTAATAGAAAAATTTACTGTGATTTGTTTCTCTGGACGTTGCAGTTTTTGTTTAATAGAATCATCTAAATTCAAAATATCTGCAGCGATATTAAAACGATCAATCATGGATTGAAACGGATTATGTTTTATAATTTCTGAGCTCATAATATATAGTGTTAGGTTTGGGTTATTTTTTACGTTTATCAATCTTCTCTCTGAAGATCTTATCTATTTTATGCTGTCATTAGTTGCAACACGGAATCTTTATCAGGCAGCGGCGCATCAAAATTTTCATATTTCTATTGGTTCTCATATCTTGATTTTTTAATGATTCAAAAAAAAGCCTTTCATGGTGCAATGAAAGGCTAAAAAAAAAAAAATAACTAACAAGTACTTTCTCTATTAACGCCATTTCAAAACGTGGTTCACCATACAGCACATCGCAAAGCTGCATGGAAAAGACGTCATTATATTTCGGCTATAGTTTTTCATTGTTGAGACAAAGCTACAAAAATATATTTATAAATTCTATAGAATTAGTAGAGTTAATTTAAGAGATTTTTAATTTACTTACAAAAACAACTGTAAATTAAAGGTTTATGAACTAAAAAAAATACTATAATTGCGATAAAAATATGAAAACAACTGCTATAAGAGCCAAAAACAAACCTAAAATATTAATTTTTGAGAGTTTCTCTTTAAAGAAAAAAGCGCCTATAAGAGTTCCTAAAATAATTACGCCCATATTCATTCCCGCAAAAACAGTTGACGGATTTTCTGCAAATGCTTTATGAGCCTTTAAGTAGAATAATATATTTCCGAAGTTAAAAATACCGACCAATATTCCGAAAGGAATACTTTTTAAAACAAAATTTTCTTTTGCTATAAAGAACTTGTAAATCACCATAAGAATAGAAACAGCAAAAGCAATTAGAAAGACAAAAAACAAAGATGTTGTATAAGGGACAACTGTATATAAGGCTATTTTCTTAAAAAGAATATCGATAACTCCAAAACCAAATAAAACTGTTGCTGGATAAATCCATTTGTTTTCTGCGTTGTCTGATGGCTTTTTTAAGATGAATAAAAGTGCCGCAAAACCAACTAAAACTCCAATAACTTTATAAGTATTAAATCCTTCATTAAACAAAAGCCAAGCTGCTAGAATAGGAATAAATAACGACAATCTTTGTGCTGCATCTGTCTTTGCAATTCCCATATACTTTATAGAAAGTGCTAGAAACAGAAATAATATTGGAAGTAAAATTCCAACAGAAGTGTAGATTTCTAATGGCGCATTATTGTCTAATGCATTTAGATCTGGCGCAAAAGTAAAATAACAAAGCGTAATCGCAGCAATGTAATTAAACGAAATAATTTGTGATGGATTAGCATTATATTTTCTAGAAATTTTGAATATAACACCTACAATAACACTGCAAAGAATACTTAATATAAGAAATAACATAAATTTATTTTTGGATTGTAAAAGTAGCTATTGTAAAATAAAAAAGTCCAGCCGGTTTCAAAAAACCAGCTAGACCAGATTATATTTTAGTACTATGTTTTTAAAATTTACTAATATAACTTCCGTAAATATCTCTAAACTGACTTCCTTTTGCAAAACGATCTTTACTCAGTTTTTTGTATTCAACCAATCCCCAAAGAATAAATTCTTTCATAAAATAAACATCTTCTTTTGCCAATTGAGGTTGGTATTTTTTTAATAAGTCATCTAATGGCGTTACTTCATCTAAAATACTTTTGTAATCTGCATCTGAAGCATCGTCTAACAATTCGAAACCACTTTCTGCAAAAAACCATTCTACAAGATCTGAATATGGTGTTTTTTCATCTGGTTTTTCCAATTTTTCTATTTTAGGAAAATATTCCGGGAATAAAGTTCTAATCGCAGAACCAATTAAGCTTTCGGCCACAACATCGGCTCCCTCCTGCTCTCCTTCGTAAACCAATTCTACTTTTCCTGTAATAGCTGGAATAATTCCGATGAAATCAGATAAGCGTAAAGTTGTTTTATCAACACCAGAAATCAAAGCTCGACGCTCTGCTGTACTAATTAAGTTTTCGAAAGCTGTGATACTCATTCTCGCACTTACACCACTTTTATTGTCAATGTATTCGCTTTCGCGGGCTTCAAAACTAATTTGCTCCAAAATATCTCTTGCTAAACTCGGAACATAAACAACATCAGTCTGATTTTGATCTAATTTAGATTCTTGTTCTGTAATCGTTCTTGCAATTTCAATGCTTTCTGGATAATGCGTCAAGATTTGAGAACCAATTCTATCTTTTAAAGGCGTTACAATACTTCCTCTGTTGGTATAATCTTCTGGATTTGCAGTAAAAACGAATTGCATGTCTAAAGGCATTCTCAATTTAAAGCCTCTAATCTGAATATCTCCTTCTTGCAATATGTTGAATAACGCTACTTGAATTCTGGCTTGCAAATCGGGTAATTCGTTGATTACAAAAATACAGCGATTCGCTCTCGGAATCATTCCGAAGTGAATTACGCGGTCATCAGCGTAAGACAATTTTAAATTAGCCGCTTTTATAGGATCAACATCTCCAATTAAATCAGCTACCGTTACATCTGGAGTTGCCAGTTTTTCAAAGAAACGTTCGCTTCTGTGTAACCAAGAAATTGGAGTTTCATCACCTTTTTCAGCAATTAAATCTTTTGCAAAACGAGAAATCGGATTTAACGGATCGTCATTAATTTCTGAACCTTCTATAAACGGAATGTATTCATCCAATAATTCGATCATTTTACGTGCCAAACGTGTTTTTGCTTGTCCGCGAAGTCCTAGTAAATTAATGTTATGACGAGATAAAATCGCGCGTTCCAATTCTGGAATTACAGTATTTTCAAATCCGTGAACACCCTCAAAAACAGGTTTCCCCGATTTGATTTTCTCACGAAGATTATTACGCAATTCATCCTTTATGCTTGTAGTTTTATATCCAGTGGCTTTTAATTGACCTAATGTCTTTATAGTATTTATTTCCATTGTGTTGAAATATAGATTGTTTATTTATTTTTTATGACAATGTATTGTGTCATTTCTGTGTGTAGACGCACTGCAGTGCGTCTCTACAATTGCGTTGTCTTTAATTTTTATCAAACCAATTGAAACGACGCTTCGACTTCGCTCAGCGTGACAATTGATGTGTTAGACGCACTGCGGTGCGTCTCTACGATATCCGAACGGAATACAGAACGTATATTCAGGTGCAAAGAAACCTTAGTATCTTAGCATCTCAGAACCTTAGCAACTCTACTTAATCCTCTTCTTCCTATTCGCTTCATAGTCCTCAAAAATCATTTCACCAAGACCTTTAATTCCCGTATAAAATGCTTTTCCTTGATTGGCTTCTGTAAACTGATTCACAAATCGCTGCAAATACGGATCCCGGGCAATCATGAAAGTCGTAATCGGAATGTGTAATTTTCTCGCCTGTTGCGCCTGAGTGTAGCATTTATCGACAATATATTCATCCAAACCGTTACTATTCATATAATAAGAGCCATCACGTTCGCGAACGCAGCTTGGCTTTCCATCGGTAATCATAAAAATCTGCTTGTTGGTGTTACGCTTTCTACGCAAAATATCCATTGCCAATTGCAAACCAGCAACCGTATTCGTATGATAAGGGCCAACTTGCAAATACGGCAAATCTTTGATGGGAATTGTCCAAGCATCATTCCCGAAAACCAAAATATCTAAAGTGTCTTTAGGATATCTCGTTGTGATTAACTCTGCCAAAGCCATGGCTACTTTTTTGGCAGGAGTAATTCGGTCTTCTCCATACAAAATCATACTGTGACTGATATCGATCATCAAAACTGTACTCATTTGTGCCTTGTATTGGGCATCTTCTACGATCAAATCATTTTCAGTGAGCATAAAACTTTCGACACCGTTATTAACTTGAGCATTTCGAAGGCTTTCAGTTAAAGAAATTCTTTCTAAGCTGTCGCCAAAATTATATTCACGGAATTCTCCTGTATGCTCATCGCCGCTTCCAGCATATTTTGTTTTATGATTTCCGCTCCCAGATTTTTTCAAGTTTCCAAAAATCTGATCTAAAGCTTGCTGTCTAATGGCTCTTTCGGTTTTTGCAGTAATTCCGAAACCAGAACTTCCATCGTCTTTTACTTCATCTCTAATGTATCCTTTCTTCTTTAGATCTTCAATAAAGTCGTCAATGGTATAATTTTCGTCGGTAAGTTTGTATTCTTTGTCCAGTTCCCGAAGCCAGTTTATTGCTTCATCAAAATCACCCGAAGTATGGGTGATCAACTCTTTAAAAATCGTAAAAAGTTTGTCAAACGGAGACTGAAAAGGAGCTTCGTAAGTCTTAAAATAAAAGCCTTTTTTAAATTCGTTTTTCATAAATCTAAAATTACATCTTTTTAGAATTATGAAAAACGAATCGTTTATTAATTTTTAGTTAAAATATTTAACCAAAAATCTCAACTAACAGTGTTAGATGTAATAATTATTCAAACTTTCCGTCCAAATAATACCAAGCGCCATTCTCGAATTTAAAAGTAGAAAATTCATAATGCACTTGTGGTTTATTATCTGAATCTAAAAAGTAAGCTTTGAATTCTACTGTGTTTTCAGAAAAACTCAAAATTTCCAATTTCTGCCATTTATTAGAAACTGCCCATCTTAAAATTTCAGGTTTCGAATAATATTTTCTCTCTGAAACATAAGTAGTTTCCATTAAATAATCGACATTGTGAGTTGCATATGCCGAATATCTGGAACGCATTAAAGCTAATGCTGAAGGTGCTTTTTGATTGTCATTCAGATATAATCCACAGCAATTTTTAAAAAGCAATCCTGTGTCGCAGAAACATTTTTTATTCTCCATCAACTGGTTCTTCTCCATTAATTTTTACATGAAGCTGGTTTAATAAAACCTGATAACGAGTAATCTCTCTCACTTCTTCATCTTCTTCAGCAAAATCAATCATTTCGTCAAGTGTTTCGCTTACTTCCAATAATTTGTTGTTTGCTTCTCTGTCGTTTTTCGCAGCAATCAAATCAATGATTTCCTGTACGTTTGCTTTTAGTGTTTCGAATTTTGAATTCATTTGTTTGTGTTTTTTTTGCCACGAATTACACCAACTTTCACTAATTTTTAATTTGCATTGAACACCGATTTTAAATAAAATTCGTGCTAATTCGTGAAATTCGTGGCAACGTATATTTACTCTTTACTTTCGTTGTACTTCTTTACTATTTCTTTAAGTTTTTCTTTTCTTGCAATTTCTGCTTGTTTGGCTTTTGCCTGAGCTTTGTGCAATTTATCGTTATGTTTTTTAATGTTCTTTTCGTTATTACGTCCCATTACACCTCTCTTTTAATTTGCTCTAACGTTTTTTCAGTAAAAATCAATTCGTTGATAATTTGTTTTCGCAGGTCATCAATATCATCATAATCAAAATGCTTTGCCCAATTGGTGAGCTGTTGCAGGTTTCTAATCTGTTTTAATCTTTTTGTAGTTTCAGTACTTGTTCTTAAAATCGCTTTTCCGCCATATTTAGGATTGTTTTTATGCTGATAATTGGCAAGATTTTTTTCGAAATCGGCTTCTATATAATACAGTTTATCAGTTGCATTATCAGGATAAAATTCTGTCCATTTTGCAAAACCAATTTTTGTCTTTGATTCTGTTTCTGGATCACGGGCAATCAATCGCCATTTACTATTGGCCAGTCTTCCCCAATGATTAGAAACGCGATACATTCCTTCTTCAGTATAATAATAGGAGCTTCCTGCTTTACTTTCAAATTGTTTTTTTAAACCTTGAATGGCATCTGGAAGTACTTCATTAAAGGCACAAAAGGTATTTTTAAAAGAATTAGGATGTGGCTTAAAGTTTTTCTGCATGCTGCAAATATACTCAGATTACGGCGAACTCCCTAAAACAAACCTAAATTGCTTATCTTTGCTCTTTAATTCAAAACAAAAAAATCATGTCTAAAGATATAGAACAAAAGATGCCACAAAAAGGAGTTTTTACCGGCATTATCGAAAAAGATGAAAATAATAATTATTTCTGCGGAGAATATCTTTTAGACTACAAAATGGTTCAAGCCAAATTTAAAGAGGGCGATTGGATTACAATAAAATCTGTTATCGAAAATCCAAGCGACATGAGCTATGATAAATACCCTAAAAAATCAAGAAACTTTGACAAGGCCAATCATAAGCCAGAATAGATTTTTTGTTTCAGGTTTCAGGTTTTGTTGGAACGTGTAATTTTTAACGCAAAGTACGCTAAGATTTTTTTTTACTGCATGTTATACTTTGAGAATATTTAAGTTCGCAAAGCTTTGTCTAGATAAAGCTTTGCGAACTTAATGTTTATAAACATTTTGCTCAAAAAAATCTTAGCGTTCTTTGCGTAATTCTTTGCGCACTTTGCGGTTAAAAAACGATTCTAATATCTAGTTAACATTTTAATAAACCAACTTTCCTGAATATTTTTTCGATCAAAACTGAAAAGTTAAAAAAAAGTGTACCTTTGCAAAAAATTTGTCGATTTGAACTAAAACAAAACGATTTCAAACTAATAGACAAGTAGTTACCTTTTATTTATGAAAAAAATAGTTGAATACCGCAAGTTACTAAACGTAGAAAAAACTGCAGAGTTAAAAGATTTAAAGACAATTTATCGTAATGCGATGAAAGAATCTCATCCTGATAAATTTGTGGGAAATGAAGCTGGTTTAAAAGAAGCAGAAGAAAAAAGTAAAACGATTATCGAAGCTTACCACTTTTTAGTAAGTATTCACCCTGATACTATCAAACTAAATTTACCTGAGTACACAGAAACAATTTCAACTTGTTCTATCACAGATTACAAATTTGTAGAAGGTCGTTTAATTATTGATTTTTCTAACGGAAGTGTTTACGAATACATCAGTGTTCCTAAAGCAACTTACGTGAAAATGGTAAATGCAGATTCTCCAGCAAGATTTGCTAAAAGACATATTTTAAATTCTTTTACTTGGAGAAAGAAAACAAATCAAGAATAGTTTTATAATACTATATTTCACTAAAAAGCACTCAGTTAAACGAGTGCTTTTTTTATGCTTAAAATTTAAAAAATTGAATAGAGAACTTTGAATTATGTTCCACATTAATAGTTTTTCATCAAATTAAGCCAACAAACATGCTGATTTCATGTATTTTAGACTCAAAAAAACTATAACAAAATTTTAGGTTACAAAATTCTGTATGTTTTATAATTTTAGATACTTTTGTCACACAAATCAATTAACTAATTAATTTTTTATAATGAAAAAAATACTTTTTGTACTTACAGCTTCTGCAGCTATCATTTCTTGCAGCAAAGTTAAAGATGGAGAATACCTTATTACAGGTACTGCTACAGGAATTGAAAATGGAAAAACTATCATCTTACAAGGTCAAGACCCTGCTACAAGAATGCCAGTTTCTCTTGATACAGTAAAAGTTGAAAACGGAAAATTTGAAATTAAAGGAAAAGTTACTGAACCAGCT
Source organism: Flavobacterium tagetis (assembly GCF_016735615.1). Taxonomy (GTDB): domain Bacteria; phylum Bacteroidota; class Bacteroidia; order Flavobacteriales; family Flavobacteriaceae; genus Flavobacterium; species Flavobacterium tagetis. The sequence goes on along the minus strand of NZ_JAERSF010000003.1, from coordinate 490,891 downwards.
TTCCATACATTAATATTACAAGGTGCTAACGGACCTATCCCATTTATCTTAGAAACTGGAGAAATTAAAGTTGCTATTGATAAAGATAGTATCCACAAATCTAAGATTTCTGGAACTTACAACAATGATGAGTATGTGACTTTCATGGAAGATATGAACAAAACTCAAAAAAGTTTAATCGATTTCCAGAAAAAGAACAACGATAAAATGAAACAAGCTCAACAAGCTCAAGATACAGCAACTATCAATGGCTTGATGAAACAATACATGGAAATCCAGAAAGAAGTTCAAGAAGGAAGCAAAAAGAAATATTTAGCTTATGCTGAAAATCACCCAAAATCTTTCATTACAGCTTTAATCATCCAAAGTTTATTGAATGATCCAACAGCTGATATGAAAAAATTAGAAGGTCTTTACAATGGTTTGGATGAGTCTCTAAAAAATACTGCTCCTGGAAAAGAAATCAAAACTAGATTTGGTCAAGCAAAAATGCCATCTGTTGGTGCAACAGCTCCAGCGGTAGGTAGCGCTAAATGAAGAGCAGATTTTTCAGCTCCAAATCCAGAAGGAAAAGTAGTTTCGCTTAAAGAAAGCTTAGGTAAAGTTACTATTGTAGATTTCTGGGCTTCTTGGTGCGGACCATGCAGACAAGAAAATCCTCATGTTGTGGCTTTATACAAAGAGTTTCATTCTAAAGGATTAAATATTGTTGGAGTATCTTTAGATAAAGATGCGGCAAAATGGAAAGAAGCTATTGCAAAAGATGGTTTAACTTGGACTCAAGTTTCTAACCTGAAATTTTGGGACGAGCCAATTGCAAGACAATACAACGTTGAATCTATTCCAGCAACTTTTATCCTTGACGCATCAGGAAAAGTAGTAGCTCAAGATTTAAGAGGTGATGAATTGAAAGCTAAAATTCAAGAATTGTTAGCTAAATAATTCGTATTTAAAATAAATAAAAAAATCTCCCTAGTGGAGATTTTTTTATTTAAACTATTTCATAAACTTAGAAAAAGAAATTGATCAAAAAAGAAATAAAACTCAGTTTATAACAAAGCTTCTTTTTCTCCAATATTTACTCCAAACATCAGTAAAAACAATAACTGATGCGTTCATAAAAAACTAAGTTTAGAGAAAAAATGTTGTTAAAAATATAATCCTAATCTTACTTTTGAAAACATGGTAAAAAAAATACATTTTATATAATTTTTATTTTATTCAATTCCAGCGAATTAAAAAACAACCATAAAATAACTTAAAATTAAGTGCTTTTTTTGTTTGGAAATGTAGAAAGAGTTCCTATCTTTGCCACCGCTTAGAACAACAAAGCGCAACAAGCTGAGATCGGGGAGATACTCAAGCGGCCAACGAGGGCAGACTGTAAATCTGCTGTGTGAACTTCGCAGGTTCGAATCCTGCTCTCCCCACGAAAGTCCTAATCTTTGATTAGGACTTTTTTTTGTTCTAAACTTAGAAATAAAAAAAACTGTAAATCTAAATGACTTACAGTTTGTTTGTTTTGCAGAATTAATTATCGAAGTATAAACCCATTCTTCATAGGATCTTTTGGATCTATTAAAAATGTATTCAATCCTGTTACAAAAGCTGTTCCTTCAACTTGTGGAATTACGGCATTAAAAGGTCCAAATTTCTCTTCTCTAACAAGACATCCTTTAAAAGTACTTCCTGTTATACTTTCTATTGTGATTGGTTCATTTATTTTAATAGCATTTCTAGCTTTTTCAATTGCTATTCTTCCTGAAACACCTGAACCTGTTGGAGAACGATCGACTTCTCCATCGGCAAAAACGCAAACATTTCGACTATGATTTGAAATATTCATTGGTTCGTCTATAAAAATGGTTCCGTATAAAAAACTCAAATCTTCTTCAAATGGATGCTGAATTTCTTTGTCCTGATTCATTACTGCGTGTTTTATATCTATACCGCTTTGAATAATGGCACGGTAATTTTCCTCGGATAAACCAAAATTCAAATGTGTATTTTTTCTCAAATCAACATAAGCGTAAAAAGCGCCACCATATGCCAGATCATAAACAACATCACCAATACCCTCAACATTTACAATACGATCTAAACCTACAGCAAAACTTGGCACACAATGAAACTTCACTCCAATTACTTCACCATTTGACACCTTAACAAATGAAAAAATTCGACCGCATGGAGCATCAATTTTTAATTCGTTTTCACCTTCTTTTACTATTATCCAGTTCATTTTTACTGCCAAGGTACTTATAGCAATAATGGCGTGACCACACATACTGCTATATCCTTCATTATGCATGAAAAGAATACCAAAATCTGCCTCTTCATCATTTGGAGGAAGTAATATACAACCATACATATCAGCATGACCACGAGGCTCAAACATCAACGCTGTTCTTAAATAATCGTAGTTTTCTTTTATATCTCTTCGGTATTCTAAAACTGTACTTCCTTTAAGTTTTGGAAAACCAGAAACAATTACACGCAAAGGCTCGCCACCTGTGTGCATATCAATGGTTTTTATCTGCAGTACAGATTTGTCTGCTTTGTAGTCAATATTATTGCAAATGTTTTGGTATGTGTTAGGCATTTTCTTGTGTTTTTAAATTATACTTTTCATAAAAATATCCGGCTGCAACAAGATCTTCCAAAGCATGTCCAACAGACTTAAAATAGGTTATTTCGGTATCCGAAGTTCTGCCTTGTTTTCTATTACCACACAGTTCAAACAAATCTGCTTTGATTGTTTCTTTTGAAATGATTCCATTTGTAAGCGGAATCAAAATATCGCCACTTTCTTTTAATCCGCCCTGATAAGTATCGAGGAATAAAGTTGATTTTAAAACGGCTTCATCATCTGCCTCACGCATATCTTTTTTATAAGCACCAACAAGATCCAAATGCTGTCCAGCTTTCAACCATTTCCCAAAAACAAGCGGAACTGGTGATAGAGTTGCTGTCGAAATAATATCAACTTGCGAAATAACTTTTTCTATCGTTGAAACTGGCTTGCAGGTAAGCGAAGTATTTTTGAAAGCATCGCACACCAATTGTGCTTTTTCTATAGTTCTTCCCCAAACATAAACCTCTTTTATTGGTCTTACACTTGAATGGGCTTGAATTAAATTAATAGCCAAAGCTCCAGTACCAATCATCAGGATAGAAGAAGCATCTTTTCGTGAAAGATAGCTGCTAGCCAAAGCAGATGTTGCAGCAGTACGTTTACCTGTCAATGATTTTGCATCTAGAATTGCTTTTATATTTCCTTTGTGTCCATCGAGATAAATATAAGTTCCTTGAATTGAAGGCAAATCATATTTACCATTATTAGGACTTACCGTAACTATTTTTACTCCTAGATCTTTACCCGCTTGAAACGCTGGCATTAGCAATAGTGTAGAATCTTTGTTCTCTAATGGATTAGGATAATCATGATGATGACGCATAGGAACTTTAATATCTGGAGTCGAAAATCCAGTTCGAAGTTTTTCTATGAGTTCTTTAAAATTACATTTTTCTTCAATAAAATGATCTGAAATAAGTTGTATTGGTTCCATGTATTTGTTGAAATTTCATTAAAAATAGAAGATTATTCTATTGCAATACTATTTCACCTACAATCAGATAATATATACCAATTTAAGGCTAACATAGTACCAATTCATTGCTCCTTTAAATTAAAAAATTTCTATTTTCGATAATTTCTCAGGTAAACGAAAAGTATTTTAAGGCTCCTTAAAAAATAAAAAAAGAGACAGCTAAATGGCTGCCCCTTCTTCATAAAATAATATACCAAAAAGATTAGTTATAACATTAACAATATTGCTCTTTACGATTTGATAATTTTTGCAATTTCTCTATATCCTGCTCTTTCAGCATGCTGCAAAGGCGTTACGCCATCGTGATCTGGAATATCCATTTTGGCGCCAGCATCTTTTAATATCTGAACTATTTCCTGATACTTTTTAGTACCATCTCCCAATACAACAGCTTCCATTAATCCCGTCCATCCTAAACGATTAACATGATTTACTGGAAAACCTTTTGTATGTGCAAGCAGCCGTACTGTTTCTATGTGGCCACGTTCACAAGCAGGAATTAAAGCAGAACCATTATATCGATTAAAAACATCGAAACGCGCTCCGTTGGCTAAAAACAATTTCAATAATTCGGTCTGTCCGCTTGCCCCTGCATATAAAAACGGACTATCCAAATTATCAGCCTGCTGATTAACATCTGCACCATGTTTTACCAAAAGCTCTGCCATTTCAAAATTTTTATTATTCGTAGCAATAAGTAATAAAGAGCGCTTATGACTGTCTGTTAAATTAACATTCTCGCCGTTTTTCAAAGCTTTTGCTACCGCATCGATATTATTTTCCTGAACAGCTTTTAAAATATCTCTTTCGTTCGTCATTTCAGTTTTCTGATTTTCTGTGGGTGAAGCCTGATAAGAGCTGAGCATCAAACCCAAGGCTAAAACAAGCAATTTCATTTTTTAAAATTTTAAATTAATAAACAATATTTCCTTTATAAATTAGAGATCTTACAGGCGAAATTCTTGATACTGCTTCTGCCGAGCAAGACGCATCAATTAATACTATATTAGCATCATCCCCTATTTTAGGCCATTGCTGCACCCCTTTGTCATCTAAAGGAATTGGACCAGCAGTTGCTAATTTCAGCATTCTGGATAACCCAAATTCGGAACTTTGCCCATATAATTGTGCTGCTAAATTTGCCTTTTGCAAAACACTTCCCGTTCCAAATGTATTCCAATAATCTACGATACTGTCGTTACCTGTCATCACTGTTACACCATATTTCAAAAGAGTCGGAATCGGCATAATTAATCCGCCAAACGGAATAGTTGAAACAATTCCCACTTGCGCGTCCGCCAATTTTTCTGCAATAGCTTCCTGGTTATTTTTGTCCAAAGCTCCTAAAGCAAAAGCATGGCTTACAAACGTTTTGCCTTTTAAAGCAGGGTTTTCGTTTACTTTTTTAATTAAATACTCGATAGTGTCTTGACCAGATTTTCCAGATTCGTGCAAGTGAATGTCAATTCCTTTTTTATTGTCTAATGCCAACTGAACAGTTGTGTCCATTGTTTTTTCAATTGCACCGTCAACATTAGTAGGATCCAAACCTCCAATAAAGTCAATATCCATTTTAGCTGCATCTTTCATGTACGGCAATGAATCGGTATAATATAAACCATGTTGCGGAAATGCAACTAATTCTGCTCCAAAACTATCTTTTTTGTTTGCTAAAGCTATTTCCAGATTTTTTAGGGATTGCAATTTAGAAGTAGGTTCAATATTTACATGACTTCTTGCAAATGCAGATCCATTGGACTGCAATAGTTCGATAAGCTTTTCTGCCTTGTAAGTTGAATTTTTAAGTAATTCAGGCATTATTTTCTGCTCCAACTCGATCATACCTTTAATTCCGCCTGTACGACGTACTGCACGCCATTTTTCAGCATAAAGCGTTTTATCCAAATGAATGTGCATATCGCGGAATGATGGCAACATCAATAAACCTTTAGCATCTATTGCTTGAGATTGTGGCTTATTTGGTTTAATAGCTTTTATCTTTTCATTGGCAATTTCTACAGTAAAAAGTTCTGTATTGGTATTGATCACATTTTCTCCTTCATATTCAAATCCTGTTTCTAATCGAACATTTTTTAAAGTGTAACTGGTCACTTTTGTCAACTTACTTTGATTATTTATTTCATTATCGGCAGCGTGCAAAACTCCCGGTAAAAGAGACAGTCCCGCAAAGCCCCATGCAGAGTTTTTAAGGAAATCCTTGCGTGACATCTTATCTTTGTCCATAATTTTCTTGATTTAATATAACTTCAAAGTTAATAATATAAAATTTGCAGTATGAAACAAAAACCAATAGCGCTTAAAGTAATTCATGGAAAATCTTTCTTTATTGGAAAGTGATGTAAACTTTTTATTTGCTACTTTAGTTTTATCAATACCATTTAAAAAAAAAGCCCCCTAAGAAAACATAATGAATCTGGATTTTTATCAGCCGAAAAATGAAATTTTAAAAAAGTACATTGAAGGATATTACTTTATTGCTAAAGATAAAAATTCAGGATCAATACAATATCTGACTTTTCCAAACAATTTCTGCATCTTAACTACCAATGAAGATATAGATGTTGAAATACAAAATAACGAAGTTATTATACAGTCATCACCAGTTAAAAACATAATGACATGTGTAGTTTCGCGATATAAAAAACCCATTAAAATTCATTATAAAGAAGTTATAAATGAAGTTACGATTTATTTCAAGCCATTAGGAATAAGTCAGTTTTTATCAGATTCTAAAATCATTTTTTCTGAAAGCACTCTTTTGGATTTTACTTTTATGCCTGACTTTAATGAAAAAATGATTGAAATTTTCAGTTTATCTAGAGACAGACAAATTCTAGAACTTGAAGATTATCTGCTTTCCAAACTACAAGTCAAGGATTTTTCTTTGATTGAAAAAATACTTGCGTCTATTGAAAATGATGAAAAGATTGAAGAAATTGCCCTTAAATATCAAATAAGCAGACAATATTTGAATAAAATATTTACAAAACACATTGGCAAATCGCCTTCTGAGTATCGAAAAATACATCGCTTTAGAAACTCAATTCTTAAACAAAAAGAAAGCAAGAATTTTTCTGAATTATCTCAGTATGATTTTTATGATCAATCTCATTTTATTCGAAATTTTAAAGAGCTTACAAACAGGAATCCACAAATATTTTTCAAACATATAAATACAAAAAAAGAAAATATTTGGCTGTTTATCTAAATAGTTTCCATTTGTACAATTCTACTATTTTGGGTTAATCTACTTTTACTAAGTTCGAAATTATATAAAACTAAAAAATCCCAAAAATGAACTGGCAAAAAATCCATCTTTACTTACACACATTTTGTCGATATTTTCTAGCAACAATTATAATCTTGTATGCTTACGGCAAAATATTAAAAACCCAATTTGTATCTCAGCCAAGCGTATATGATATGCCAATTGGCTCTCTAGATGGTTTTCGTCTTACCTGGTATTATTATGGTTACTGCAATTGGTACCCAATTGTTATTGCCATTACACAGATAATAAGCTCACTCCTGCTCTTTTTCAGAAAAACGACAAGAATAGGGATTATTCTTTTCTTAACTTTTATGGTTAATATTCTTCTAACAGATTTCGCTTATGATATTAATGCAAAAGAAATTGCGACAATATTAACGCTAATGGCTTTGTTTGTATTTTTCTCTGATTACAAAGTTTTCCTGAAATATTTTTTAGAAGAACCTCCATTGTTTCAAAACAGTGACAGACCTAAATGGATGAATAAGATTAGTGTAGTAAAATTCGTTTATATTCCTGCTGTATTTATTGGTTTCTTTATCATGTTCAGTATTATGAAAACCAAATACATGTCACAAGACGATTTTTACGGAACTTGGGAAAATCTTCAAACTAAAGAAAGGTTACATTTTGAAATCATGAATAATTTTCAAATTAACAAAACCGACCGATTAAAAAACACTGTAAATGGAGAATATTCCTTTACAAAAGATTCTTTAACTTTAAAATCAAACGATAAACAGAATAAAACAAAAGACTATCTAAAAGGAAAATACACCTTGCATAAAGCCAGTTTAGTTATTACAACCAAAACCGATAACCTAAAATTTATAAGGATTAGATAAAAAACAAATTTAAAAAGCCAGAACTTATTTGTCTGGCTTTTTAAAAAATTTTAAGTATCCAAGAGCCATATTTTTACATGACAACAGGATTTTGATGAAGATGAAACAGATCAGAATCGGAATGTCTAAAAGTAAAAATCTGTTGAGAGTTTCTTAAACTTTTTTCTTAATATAAATTATGGGTTCTGTATCAAAAACAAACTTATCTATTGGTATTCGTTCTTCCCAAAGCTCTTCTATTTCACTTTCCTTAGCCTCATATACGGGATCATAAGCATGCTTAGGAAAATCATTAAAATGATTCATTGCCTCCTCTAATGGTCGCAAAGTGTATTCTCCGTTAGAAGCACTTTCTACAAAAAACTTAAAACCTTTGTATGTACAAAAAGTATTTACGCTGTAAGCACTTTCAATATCATTAAAAGAAACTTCTTTATATATTCTAGATTTTAGTTCATTATCTATTCTATAACCTTTACTTAATAATTCTTCGCGATAGTCAGTTTGCAAGACATAAAAATTGTTTTGTTTTTCCCAAAACCTACACTCAATTCCCATATGTTTTGCGAAAAAATCTCTTCTAATTTTCATAATCGCTCTATTTTTATTTTGCTATTATTAATTCAACAAAAATGACTTGAATTACAAATTTGCTTTCAGATTTTCATCATCAAAATCTAAGCGTAAAAACTCGTTCATAAGTGCTGACGGAAAGGCATAATTTGTTTTTAATTCCCATTCTTCTGTGGTTTCTAATTTTTCAAAAAATCGCTCCATCAGAAATTCCCTGTTTCCTTTTATGGTTATTAGAATCCATGTAGCATTATTATATCCTTTATTTTTAGGTATGATGAATCTTTTTATTTCATCATTGTTTTGTTTGTTTACGTAAACTTCAAACATTTTTTTCTTCAAATTTTTATACCGCTTTTTTAGTTATGAAAATTAATAAAAAACGGCTAAATATCGAGAATGATAACCGCATTAAATCAAAAATCCGTTTGAGAATTCTCAAACGGATTTATTTACATTATCTAGAGGTTCTTTTCTAAAAATTACCTAAAATTATTGTTGTTTTTAAACTTATAAATAAATTGATTTGCTTGCTTGTCTCCTGGCAGATTATACTTCATTACGATTTCGTAATTTCCAAATCGCATAAATTGGAAAGTATTCTTTTTAAAGCGCTGAGCAAGACTTGTATCACCATTAACATACGAGTTAACGATTTGATTATTTAAATCAACCCAATCTTGCTTATAAAGTGCTGGCATATTATACTTAAACGGAAAGTTATCTCTAGTCCAAGATTGATTAATATCATTTTCTAAACTACTCATATAATAACTAAGTATCGGTATTGCTTTCGCAGGAATCACACCTAACTCATTGGTATCTCTGTCATTTATTGTAAAAACACCATTTAAAGGATAATCTTTGTACAAATAAGGATAAATGTCTACTATGAAATACTGATCATTTAATCTAGACTCTGCTGTTATTACGGGTTTATTATCACTATAAGCTACACCTCTAAGCTCAACCATATCAAATGCTTCTTGGCTTGAAATTGTATTTGTCAAATAAATAACATCTGAATACAGAACTCCAAAATTATATCCATCAGGATTAATCGCATTCATCTTAGAAGCAAAAGTCTTATACTTACTAGTGTTGAATGAATAAGTTAAACGATCAATGCTTCCCTCTGCTTTAGATAAGGCGTCGGCTTGATTTTCTCTTATTTGTATATCGTTACCGCCATCACTTATTGTATTGCTTTTTTCAGCCGTCGTTCCTCTGTTAGATGTATTCTGCTTCAAATTACTTACGATTGAAAAATTGTATTTCTTTTCCTGATCAATATTTGGCAAGTTATAATATACTTCGTTTGAACTTGTTTCATAATTAAACGCTACAGGTTTTGAATTAGAAGTTCCGTCCTGATCTACCTTAATACTAGTTTCCCAGTTTGAGTCTTCAAATAAATAATCCTGACCTCGCTTAAGCTGTATATATCCTTTTGGATATTCTTCTTCAAGGAAATATTTCTGATCTACAATCGGATATGAATATTTAATATTGGTAAGCGGAATATGATTTGGAGCTCCACCAGTTGTAAACACTCTTTCCTCGAATTCTGTAGCTACTTTTCCGTCCACTTTTATAGGTTGGAACGCACCATTTACCATTTTTTGGAAACTAACCTCAACTTGAACTTTCAATTCTTTGTGAGGAGGCAGAATATCTGTCGAAACAAAATTAACTCTGTCTTTTGCAGTACTCCATTCAAAAGTTCCAGGAATTTCTTTTGTTCCATCAAATACTTTAAATTTTTCTAGTATTATTTTATAAGTCACATCTCCTGCATCTTCAGGAATTACAAAAGCCTCATTTACTTTCATAGAAAATGCAGCTTGCGGTATAGCAAAAACGTCTATATCTGTAGAGCTTTGTTTTGGAGTTACATCGGTGATCAATTTGATACCTCCAAGTGGCGATGCATTTTCAAATTGACATTCTTCTCCTATTTCAAATTTGAAACGGAATTTTCCTTTTATCAGTCCTCCTAATATATTCATATTTCCTGCCATATATCCTCTCATCCAAACTGGATTTGGAAGTTTTGCTTGTAATAAAACTGCAGCTCCTCCAGAAATAATTGGCACTTTTAATTTTAAGAATGATAATTTAACTCTAATTCCAAGTTCACCCTGCAAATAAGCATAAGATTGCCCATTGGCGTACCAGCCATTTATTCCTACAGTCTTTCCAGTATTTGAACATCTTGCTTCTTGATAATCTTTAAGCATTATATCAAATCCCATTCCTGCCTGAAAACGGGCATAAAAAAGTAGGAAACTTAAATCTCCTGTATCAAAATCTAAACTTGTTCCAAAGGCTAGACCCCCTCCATTTGCCAGTGCATTCTCGTCACGCATGTAGTCAAGTTCTTTATAATCGACTCCTAAAATACTAGCAACCTGCGGTGGCGGTGGCGGGCTTCCTGGAAGTTTTGTTCCTGCCATAAAATAACTGGTAGTTTTTAAGAACATTCCTGCTACACCAATTTTAACACCGCATCTGTCATCTGGTGTTCCCATGTACATGTACCAATCTTGTGGATCTTTGTGGAAGACTCCCCAACCTGCTCTTCCTCCTTCTCCGATTCCAGAAAGAAAATTACCTGGCGTATTGATATATACATCCATAGTACCGTGCATCGAATGATTTTGAAAATCAAATTCGATAGCAGATGCCATTTTTATTCCTACTGCATCTGTTAAAGGTTCTGGTATAGCCTCTTTTGCTTTCGGGAGAAAGGTACTCACAAAAGACCCTATAAGTTCACCCGTACTCATATTCAAGAGACTTTTCTTTGCTGTTAAATTAGATTTTACTTTTTGCACTAAAGCTGTCATCTCTCCCAATCCTTCTATTTCGGCCATAACTTTTGCTTTACCAAAAATCGCCAACCTATTTACACCGCCTTTTGAATTAAAAGCTATTTCAAATCCTGCTTCTCCACTACAAACTTTCTCTGAAGCAACAAAAAAGTAAATTAAGGCTTTTACACCCAAATTTATTTTTTCATCAGGTCGATAACTTAGACCTGAAGGAGAAAATTCGCTAATGGCTATATCCTCATTTCGACGCATTTTATAATAAGCGCCACCAGCAAAACCATTAATCATAAATGGCGAAGGGGTAGTATGAATTTTTACAGATGCATCAAAATACCAGTATCTAAAACTAGTGCGTCCAAAAATAGCCTTTGCTTTTACATTCACTACTTCTGCAACATCAACTTCCAAATCTGCATTGAATCCGTTTCCATATACAGGATCTTTTTCCATCAGGATAAGACTTCCCTTAATGTAGAGTCCGCTGAACTTACATTCTATACTAATCGCCGAAACATCAAGTCCGTTATATCTGCTTCGCTGTCTGTAGCCATCATCATACATTTTTCCTAAGATGCCTATTCGGGCTGTAGCACCAGCTCCGCTAGTTTCATCCATCAAATTAATTCCCAGATCAAAATCAATCCTCGAATCATCTCCATTAATGGCTACATTTATGTTGCCAATCGAAACAGGAAAATTACCAAAGGTAACCATACCTTTATACCCCATATTTCGAACAGAAATAATAGGTGAAACAGTCTGCAATTGTAAATTTTCAAAAGAAATTCCTTTAAAATCAACTGTCTTTTTTCCTTCTACATTGCTGTCATCTGTAGCTTCTTTATTGGTTCCAAAAGAAACTGTTCCATTTAAATTGGCTTTAGGTAAAAACTTTCCGTTTACTAATTTTAATTCAATAGAACTATTTGGGAGCAACAATGCTCTTGCTTTCCAGATATCAAAAGCAATTGAGTCTTTTGTAACTACAACTAACTGCTGTTCCTGCATAGATATAAAACCAGTATAGGCTAATCCTGCTCTGTTAGTTTGCGGAGCTTTTGCAGGTGTTTCTGCAGTCGCTGGTGTTCCAGTAGTTGGTGCTGGTGTTGTTGGTGTTGGTGTTGTCGTTACCGCTTTTTCTTTTTTCTCTTGTACAACTTTGCTAATTGGCAAAAGAATCTGACCACTTAAATTTGCTTTTACAAAAGTATTCGCAGCAATGGTTACATCTATGTGATCTAAGGAATAAGCCCATGATTTTTCCTGACTGGTGATACCTCTGTCCAGAGGAAAAACATTATCTGCATAAAAAGTTCCTGAAACTCCATATTTATCTATAATAAGATTCTGGGCGCCTACATGAATTCTTTCTTTTTTTGAAGCGGTGTCTGTAGTTTGAAATTCTTTTGGAAGACCTACATCAAATGTTTGTATAAATACACCCTTCCATGCATCTGGGCTTGGTACTAAGAGTGCATTTTTTGAATAATATTCTGGAAAAACTACGGTAGGATTATTTCTCAAATCGCTTAAATCTAAAACCGCATTACTGACTAAAAACTGAAAATTCCCTTCAAAATCTTTTCCGTTACGCTTATCTTTCATAACAAAAGGCTGTAGCGTTACATTGACCAAAATATCATTCCAACTGCTAGCCATGAAGTTAAACTCTCCTCTAACACGATTAGGAATCTGAGCTGTTTTACCGTTATAATATGTTTTAGGAACTGTTGTTTTTTTCTCGTCGACAGTTTTGGTTATTGGGTCAATTGGCAATATCAATTCTCTCGAGAACTCAACTGCTCCCGAAATTTTCATTTCCTTAAAACCATCGCAGTCAATTGTTACATAAGTTAAATCGTCATTGACATTTCCGGTTGCCATATCAAAACCTCCATATAGCGATACCTGCCATTTATTCTCACTAAAAGGAATATCAACATTACCTAATAAGACCAATTTGGCTTCTCCTATAATACCTCCTTGATGCGATAATTTCACATTATTTGCACCAAAAAACAATTGCATCGGCTGCCCATTCTTGTCTTTTTGCGGAATGTCTACTCTACAAAAAACAGTCAAAGTAGTGTACTCAGGCGTAAAAGTAGCCTTTGTTATCCCGATAGAATATTGCACATTACTTACTGTTTTACGAATTCCAATTGGCAATTCAACTAAATCCTCATTCGAAAATTTATCTACCCAACGGTCAGAGGCTTCAATTTTTTGGATTGAACTCGAAGCAGCGCTTAATTCTTTTGGAGGAGCAATATCCTGCCCATAAGAAAAAACGACCGAAAGCATGATCAGTAAGGCTGCGAAATATATTTTGTAATTCTTTTTCATAAGCAAATCATTCTGTTTTTTTGAAAAATAAAGCATACTAACTTCTTTTATATTTTATTCGCTTTTTTGACTCTTAATTATTCTTTAAAAACTTAAAATCAACCTCATCATCTTTTACATTTTTAAGTGCTAAATCATGATAGAATGGAATTAATTTGATCTTCAATTCTTCAATCACTTCTTTTTCTGTCTTTTTCTCTTTCATCATCTTGAAGAAGTGTCCTAGTTCTTCTTTATTAAAAACAGAAAGATTTTCATTTTTAGAAATCTGATCTACAGGTGTATTTGAGAGTATTACAATCTCATTAAACATCCATCGATGCACTAATAAAGGCTGTAACTTTTTGTTCTTGCGCTCAACGAGTTTTAAATAAGAGTTATAACTCACCTTATCTGTTGCATCTTTCTCACTTACACCGTGCATTTTATGTTTATTGACTCTTCCTAGAGCCATAACATAATCATTCTCATATCCTTCATCTTTTCGGATCATTTCTTCTTTTAAACTTTTTGTTGTTTCAAGAATATAATTATCGTATTTATTTAAGATATCATTATTTGCATCATACGCTTTAAGATAGGTTAAAGCTTTTTCTTTGAAGCTATCGTCATCAGGAGTCAAGGTCGTAAGTGTCAGCAAATGTTGTAGCTCGTCAACATCTTCTTTAGGCATTGGACGAAGTGTCAACTGCATGTCTTGAAGCTGTTTTATGATTTCGTCCCTTGTTCCTTCGTAAGTCTTGTCTTTATGGTTTATTTTTAGAATAGGGTTTAAGACCTCTTCTTTTTCCTTTTTAGGCTCTTTCTTAGCAGGCAGTTTAATCTTGTCAAGTGAGCACGAATAATTTAAAGTTGCTGTTAAATCGTTAAATTTCTGAGTATTTGTGCTGCTTCTAAACATTGAAATTATGTTCAAGCTGAAATTATGCCTTTCAAACATTACATAACTGTTATTGAACTTAACTCCAAAAACAGAACTTGAATTCATATTTCCTTGTGAATTATTGTATAAAACACCAAGATTAGTATTCAGTTTGTCTTTAAACAATTTCTTAGATGCTCCAACTGAAGCTCCCATAGCAGAATTATTGTTTCGGCTCACTTCATTTTTGGTATAATTAAGTGAACTGTTTAAAGAAACTTTTGTGGCCAGAAAACTAACTGTATGAGCCAAGTTATAATTCTGAACTGTACTTGCCTGTCCTTTTCTGATTACGCCTCCTTGCTCGTTTGCCTGACCTGCAATGCTATAATTGAAATTTAGGTTTTGATTTCTCTTTTTTCCAAAAGCATATGACATATTTACATTGGCATTTTGAGATAATTGTCTATAATCTAAAGTATCGGCCTGCACAACATTAGGATTGTTTATAAGCTCGAACTGATCTAATTTTTTATTGGTGTAAGTTGAGAAATTGGAATAACTACCCGTAATATTAAATTGATCTGTTACTCTATAATTCATATTAATAGAACCAACCACACGCTTCGTGTCTTGCTTTTTCACTTTATCCAAATCATCTTTTTGAAATCCTAAACTCGTTGAAACTGTAATTTTATCATGATAAAAAGGCCTCGCAAAACGCAGTGCAATGTTTTCTAAATCATTATTAAAATACAATGCTCCAAGAGTATTATAATTTGGATCTATACGCTCGTATGTTAACCCAACAGTACTTTTTTGAATATTATAGTCAAAATTAACATTCAAGGCATTCATATAACTTGTGCTTTCTTTACTAGAGAATATTTTATCTCGAAAACCTCCGCCAGAAATTCTTTCACTTCTTGTATCATCTGTTAGCACAGACAGAGCATACTCCACATTAAGATTCAAATTTTTGACTAAAGAAGTACTAAAAATCAAACTGTTTACAAAGTTTTCTTTTGGCGTAACTCCATTATCATTTACCATGTTTAATGAACTAGCGTCGTCTTTGGCATAAAAACCAATCCAACCCAGTTTATATTGCGCTTTCTCAAAACCTATTTTGGCTCCATAACCAAAACGCTGGTATACTGGAATTCCTCCCATAGCATTTTCTTCAGAAACGGCTTTAAGAAGCTGCCCTCCCATTAAAGCAATTTTAAACGGACTATTAGGAGTAAGTTCTAATCCGACACCTTTAAACGGATAACCGCTTAATGTATATGGAGAAAATGTCATGCTCACATTTCCAATGTAGGCTTTTACCCATTTATACTTGGGCATAATACTTAATCTATTAAAATCAAATGGAGCGGTATAACCTAAATTTTCTCCCTGATTGGTAAAACTGTAAAATAACGGAACGCTAAAATTAAATGCGCTGATGTTCAAACTACCAGAAAACAGATACGTGAATGGTTCACGCGAATTTTCCATATTAGAATTGTAATACATCATATTGGCATTAATATTACCCGTTACTTTAAAATTAGGTTTATAAAAATTCTCCAAATCTACGTCTTGTGCATATCCTTTCCCGCAAAAACAACAGGCAAAAACAATACATAACCAAACTAAGATTTTATTACTTTTTATCTTCATTTACTGGTTATTGTTTTTGAACTTTGATATCACATAAAATGTAAGAACTTGAACCGTTCTTTACCATTTCTTTAATTTTGATGGCTCCTTTTCTACCATCTTGTGTTTTAAATAAAATGATTCTCGGATAGGTAAAACCAAACTCCTGTGCTCCTCCAGCGGTATAACTTATGTTTAATGATTTTATAGGCGTATCATTTGCCATATTGTCAAATTGTGACTCAGTAAAATTTAAACCACAATTACACAAGTTTTGTGAGTTTACAAAAATGGTGCTTTGTGCATTTTTTAATGCTAAAAATCCGTAGTTATTGGCCTGATCTGGAGAGACAAATCTATTATAGGTAAAATTGCTGTTTAAGCCTTGAAATACAATATCTATTAAGCCACTATTCTCATCGTTAATTTCGTTTTCTTTATAAACTTCGCGCGTAACAGTCGAGAACATTGCACCGATATTATTGCCATTATGCGCTGTATTAATTCCTAACTTAACATTAGTAAATGTTCTCAAGTTTGTATCTGGAAGAACCGTAATTGTCGATTTAAAAATCTGACTTGTTTTATCATTAAATGCTTCTAAAGTCACTTCATGAGTACCCGCATTTGCGAAAACAACTGTCGGATTTTCTTCAGTAGAAACAGCTGGATTTCCACCTTCAAATGTCCATTTATAATTTGTTGCACTGACTGATTTGTTGGTAAAATTAATCGTTACAGAAGCTTCATAATCATCATCTTCAAATTTTGGCTCATATGTAAATAAGCTTATCAAATATGGATTAACTGTAATAGTTTTAGTTTGTTTTTCAGATTCAAAACCATTAGAAACAGTCAAAGTTATTGTATGCTCCCCTGGAGTTGTAAATATTACATTTGGCGGTGTTTTTCCTGTAAAAGAAGCTGGCGATCCGTCCTGAAATTCCCATTTGAAAGTCAAACCTTCTCCAATAGTAGAATTCTTTAAAATGACCTCAACTGGAGAATAATTGCTTTTTATGATTTCATGCGTAAACTCAATATTGATTCCGTCTTTTATTACAACATTTTGAGTAAATTCTCTACTCTCTCCATCTACATTTTTTGCTATTAACTTAATGGTATAAGTTCCTTGCTTGCTGTATAAAATCTCACCAGGATTTTTAGAATTTGAAACAGACGGATTTCCTCCTTCAAATGTCCATTCATACGTATCTGCACCCGTTATTTTATTATCAATTTTAATAATAACGGGTATAGATTCATCCTGATCGACATACGAAGTTGTAAATTCACCTTCTATGGCTATAGCAGTTTCCTGATAACAAGAAGTAATAACGAAAAGTAAAAATAAGAGTAAAGTTTTTTTCATTCAGGGCATTTTAAAACACTGCAGTTATTTATAAAACTGCAGTGCTTTTCTTTATATTATTTTTCTGTAGCTGCAAATTTTGTTTGGAAATCAGAGATTTTGATTAAGTTACCAGAAACTAGTAAATAAATATCGTTTCCTTTAAACTTAAGCATTTCAGTATATTTGAAAGAAGAATAAACCCCTCTACCGGAACCAGATGCTTTTACTCTCAAATCTCCATCTTTAAAAAGAGACAGACTATTATCCTGAAGATTTAATTTAAAGATTCCTTTTCCAGCATTCACTACATATAACTCATTTTTTGTATCAAAAGTAAGATCAGAAAAATGATCCCCATTTGTTGCCGAAACTAGAGTTGTTACTTTCCACTCATTGTTCACATATTCTAATTTTCTAATCGCAGAGTTTTTGTAAGTCCCTGTACTTGGATCATAAACTTCATCAATTAAATACAAAATACTATTGAAACTAATTATTTTTGTTACAGCAGCAAAACTTGCCTCTAGCCCTGTACCATCTTTTATTTCATTTTTACCTGAACCTGCAACAAAAACATCTCCTTTTAACTCTGGTAAAACTCGCTTTATATTTCTTGCATTTAAATCAAAAACAAAATAAGTATTATCGTTATTACTGCAGATACGAAAAAGATTAATCTTACTGGCAAATGGAGAACTTATTGGTTTCATGGTATAAAATGGGTTCAACTCCGAAAAGTTATTTTCGAAACGCATTATTTTATCCTGATGTGGTTCATCATTCCCTTTTGCAACCATTAGAAGATCTCCATTATTTGCCAAAGCAAGTCTGGCATATGTATAAATTCCTAGATCAAGATTTTTAAGCGTGGTTTCTTTACCATCAAGATCAGTCTTTTTTAAACTTACATAATATCCTTTTTCGTCGTTAGTTTGCCCAATAGTATAAAGTATATTATCAGCGCTAACGACAAAGTCATTGATAAAAAAACTTGTAATGTAATCTGCTTTTATTTCTCCTTTCACTTCAGGAGTTCCTCCTGGCTGACTTTCTGGACCTGAACAGCTATTTAGCATTAAAAAAAACTGTAACATTGTCACTAACAAAACTCTTTTCTTCATTATTATATATTTATAGTATTTAAAAAATTTACAAATAGCGTTTGATGATCTTATTTGTAGAGATAGCCCAAACAACATTGTCTTTAAAAGCAATAGTTTTTATCGATTGATCGTGTGTGTAATCAAGAGTCCATGTTTTAGCTCCATCTACTGTTTTATAAATCTTGTTATCTAAAATTGCCCAACCTGTATTGGCATCTTTAAACGTAAATTTTGTAAATTTTTCTCCACTATAAATTTTTTCCCAAGTATCGCCACCATTGATAGTTTTGTAGATTGTTGCATTACTAGTTAAAACAAAACCATTTATCTTATCTGCAAAAGCTATTTGTACCACTGAAGAGTTTGGTTCATTTTGCAAGTAATGTTCTTTCCAACCTGTTTCATCATTTTTAAACAAAACATACGGATATTTTATTGTTGCTACCGTTTTTTGTCCACCTATCCAAATATGATCATTATCAATTTCTATAGATTTATTTGCAAATCCACGATCATAGCCTTCTTCATCTAAATGTGCATCATACGCTTTTGTAAAATCAACTCCATTAGAAGTTACATATACATCTCCATATTGTGTAACCATTGTCCCCTTTGTCATACTATCATCAACATATAGACAGTAAGGAGTTTGAAGATCCTTTGCGCCACCAAAATTTGCAAATGTGTCAATTCCAAAATAGCCTCCTTTCGTAATTTTTGAAATTCCAAAACCTGTGCTCGACCACCCTTCATCATTTTTAGTTGCACAAAATCCAGCACCAAAGCCATTAATTGCCCAACGTCTCCAAGTAACTCCACCATCTAATGTTCTATAAACACTCGCTCCGGTTATATCAGAATTTACATAGATTACTTTATCGCTAATAGCTATAAGGCGTGGTATTCCACCATCTTCCTTTAACGTATTTTCGTGCGTTACCCAATTTGTTAGTGAACGAGCTGGGAAAATAGCAATACTACTACCATAAACATCTGTGATCCCATTATAGATCTCTTTGTCTTGAATTGTTAAAATAATTCTTGGCAATATTTTTTCCGTTTGTGGCAAAACAAATTTAATTTCAGTCAATGTCGATGAAACAATTGTTGCTGAAACCCCATCAAAAGTTATTTTGATGTCGCTAACTTTATCAGGAAAATTTTCTCCATTGATTGTAATTGTTTCGCCAACTTCACCAGAGTTTTTAGAATACGAAATCATTTTTGGTATTTTTACCACCACAACTGGCGGTTCTGGTGTTGCGTCATCTCCAGAATCTGAACTACAACCACCTAACACCATAAAAAGCTGTAGCATTGCTACTAATAAAACTCTTTTCTTCATTTTTACCATTCTATATATTAATTCGCAAGTTTATTTTCCATTAAACTGAGTTCCTAAAGTATAGCCATTTCCAACTAATACCCTAACAATATTCATCGCTGTAATATCTTTACTCATTTTATAACCTGTAGGGTTTCCTCTATTATCAAAAGTTGCTTTCAGCGCTTTTTTGTCAAAAGTGATTACCTGTTCGTTAACAAGTTTATCATACCCTGAAAACATTCCTCCTCTGGCAAACCATGTTCCTATTAAATTATTATTAAGGTCTAAAACTTCATATTTTAAATCTCCATTTGAAGAAGGCGATGTCATTTTTATAAACCCAATTCTTTTGTCGTCTGGATTTTGATTTTGTGCTTTAATACTATAAATAGTTCCAGAATCGTCAATTGCTAATTGGTACGTATCTGCAATTTTATTAGCATTATCCACTTCGCCTTGAACTCCTAAACGCTTCGCAGCTATACCTGCTGATTCACCGTTGATAAAACTTTCAATTGCTTCTTTGTTTAAACCTTCTGTGCCTACCATGCCTCTGTCTAATAATTCATAGATAATACTGCGATCATAATTGAAGGCACTGAATTTTCTGCTTTTGTTCTTAAATTCTAATTCGTTAGTTTTTCCTGTCGCTAGATCTTTAAGTTCAATCCATGGCAATACCAAAGATTCTTCGTTTGGCGCTTTCTTTAGTTCAGCTGTAATTGAATAATTTTTATCTAAGCTAAAAATGGTAAAAAGAGGTTTTTTTCCCTCTACAAAACCTATTGTTTTTTCGTCTAGTTTTAATTCTCCTTTATCAATTTTTAATTTTTGTGCAAAACCGCATGTGCTAATTAATATTACTAATAGGGTTAAAAGATTTTTTTTCATGTGTAAATTTTTAGTTTTTGTTTTTTAAAAATGTTTTTCGTTTCCTAGCAACGATAAATCTTCGTGTTTTTTTTATATTATTTTTTTAGTTTTGAATATTGTCCAATATTGAATATCATTTTCTTTTACTGTCATCACTGGCGTTTTTTATAATTTATATAACCTTTTCGTTCACGGACAGGATACTTGCGCTAGCAGGGAAAATAATATTTGAAAAAAGGTTGTCATTAAATAATTTCCTCAAGTTTATAAACTTCTCCCCATCTATTTTGTAAGCGACTATCATAAATGTTAAAGGGAATAATTGAACTATCTTTTTCGGTAGGCACTCCTGTAAATGTCCAAAACAAATCCTCAAACTCGCAAACCAAATATCCTCTATCATTAAATGAGTAGTCTCCAACAATCTTATAATTTTGTAACTGTTTAACAGCATGCTCATCCATAGGACGAAAGGCATCAACGACCTTTTTTGTTAGCTCAACTTTACCATTTTCAAAGAACTCTAGCTGATTTTGGTAGATTATACAAAAAAACAAACCACCTGCATGAAGATCAGTATTCGCGATTAAACTTGACAGGTACTTTTTATTAATTTCAATTTTCATTAGTACATTATTAATTAGTGTGTTCCACAGTAAAGTTTTAGTTGGAAGACTACTCTCGCTCTGCAATTTCTCCTTACTTCGTATTCTTTTCATCCCTTACAAAACCGTATTTATTCTGTTTCAATGAACTTTTTTAATTTCCTTTTTATTTTCTCACAAAGAGCACTACAAATCTTTTCGGGCACGTATTGTTTAGCAATTAAACCCTCTTTTTTTAATTCCTCTTAAACATTTTCTACATAATATTTGGTCAAAACTATCCCTCCCTATTTTACCAATTTAAATCATTTATAAAATACTTCTTCTGTTCTGAATTTAAATTTTGCTTAAACAAAAAATCAACATTAAGTCCATCTTTATAAATTATTTTTATCAAATCATTCTCCATTTGATTATTGCCAGCTCCTTTTATCATTCTTCCTAAAATATCTTCTTTAAAAACTAGCATCATCATTGATAAATTATTAATTTCAGCATTAAAAGTCTGATACCATCTTTCATTTTTATGAATCATAAGAGTAACTCCCATGATTGGTTTATCGGGATTATTTTGAAAATATTTAAATTTTACAATAGTATAATTTATGCTATCTACTTTTAACTCTAATTTCGATAGTAATTCTAAATAATATTTTTCTTTTAGTTTAACTTTTTTATTAAACTCATCTTCAGAAAAAATAGCCGCCTTTTCTTTACCACCAAACGTATTATAATTTACCCAATCTTGATTATTAGCAGAAATAATTGAGGTCATTAATTCATCAGTTGTTTTGTTTTTTGCATCACTCGTATCTTTATAAACAATTCTAATTTGCTTAGCAGGCTTATAAAGTTCATATTTAGAATCTAATTGCTTTGAATTAATAGTTATTTTCATTCCTTTTCCTTGGCCAAAACAAGAAAACGAAATAGAAAAAATAATTAGTAAAATTTTAAAATTTAAGTTTGTCATTTTTAAAGTATTTGTAAATTTTAGAGATAATAAAGAGGAAGAAAACAATACTAAAAATTTTAGAAATCCCATAATACAAGTATTTTGTAGGATCAAATTCAAAATCTTTAGTGATCAAAAAAGATTGCTTTCCATCTCGTTTATATAAAATAGGATAATAATTTTTAATCTCAACTTCTTTTTCTAATCCTAGATATATAGAAGTTTTAATATTCTCCACTTTTCCATTTGCAAATAGATGCGGGCTTCCATATGAATCTTCCCCAATCCTAGTAACAATCATATTTCCACGTTTATACTCATCTCTATTTAAATAGATAGAAAAATCAGAAAATATATCAATTGTAAAACTTATTGAAAAAAAAACTAGTAATATGGTTATTACAATTAAACCTAGTCTAATCATTAATTCATTTAATATTTTTTTTCTATTCTCCATAAAACTTTATTTTTTCAGAAAGGGTTTTTTCAAATGAGTAATCAAAAATCGAAATTCCCCCTGATTTAACATTAATGTTTGCTCCTGCCACTAAAGGACTAAGGGCTACTGTCGGTTTGAATCCCTTGCCAATAACATAACAACCCGTGGCTGTAAGTTCTGCTTTTCCATAAGCTTTTCCAGTAGCCGAAACTACTTCATTCCCAGGAAGTAATTCTAACTTCAGACCTGGTTCAATTCCACCACTACCTTTAATGCAAATACTATTCTCGACATTTTCAAATTCTAAAACATCATCTCTTTTTTCATTTCTTATCTTTCCTTGAATACCTAAACTTACTTTAACTGCTAAATAAAAACCGTAATCAACAACTTTAATATCAGTAAAAGGTATTTCTACTTTTCCAGAATAAGGAGGTGGTGCCTTAAATGTTGCTTTAGCTTCTACAGAAGCATTAATTTCTCCTTCTTGGATGACCTTATAATGTCTCGACAATTTATCAATGTCATTAAACTGACTTCCTGAAACACTTATTTTTGGCTTAATTTCTAAAACTTTATTGATACCTGCCTTTTTTAAAATTGTATCTAATTTTGTTAAATTATTAAATATTTTTTCAGCTGTATTCTGAATATAAGTCGGGACTACTTGATGTTTTATACGGTCTTCATTTATCCACTTTACACTAACATTTTTTTTGCCTTCTGTTGGATTTCCTGAGATTGCAGTTACTAACACATTTTTTTTATCATCATTAATATAAACTTCAAAAGAATCAACACCATCTTTATTTTTATCGTAACCGTCATTAAATCTCCATTTAATATCATTTTGAGGAACCTCATTTATTGGTATATTAAAACCTACTGAAAATTTTGTTTTTTTACTATCTGTTAAAACTACAGATTTATCAACGTAATATAAAATTTCGGACTCATTGGCTACTCTCTTAGAGTTAGAAGCGTCAACCGCTCTCAAATACTTTAATTGAAAAGGTTTGACGATCAAATTTATTTCATTTGATAAACTAGTTTTTTTATCATTATCTGCAACAGATTTTAACTGATATTTTAACGTGTTATCAAAACTAAACTCAAAATTTGCTTCTTTCTCAGACTCTGTTTTTTTTAAATAATTGTTTCCCTCTACATTTTCAAATCGGACACCTTTTTCACTTTCATAACTTAATTCATATTTAACATTAGTGTCTTTTTCAAATTCTTTCATTTTAAATCGATTTGATATCAATCCGTTTCTATTAAAAGGAATATTTATCTTATCTCCATTATAATACTTTTTATTCCTATACTCTATATAATAACCCTTTCCAGAAGATGCATTGTCACTTTTTTCTGTTCCTGAATTACTATTAGAACTTGTCGCTTCATTTATTATATTTGTTCCCTCATTAGGATTTTGTCCATTGCTAGCTGTAGTATTTTCTTCTGTTACATTTGAATCTTTATTCTTATCTACATCCTGATCGTAATTTGTAGATTCAGCAACATCTTCAGATTCAGTATTATTTTCACTCGGATCTTCTGTAATTGCTTCAGCTACTTCTTCATTACCAGTTTGTGGTCCAAAAATTTCTTCAATTAAAGGGTCTGGCTTCCCATCAACTACATTCTTCCAATCCGGATTATAACTCGTCTCCACAATACCACTTATCAATTGATAATCGGTATTGATTACAATGCTATTAAACTCAACAGCAATTTTAGTATCTCCTAAATAAGGCACAACAATGTATCCTCGCCCAGAATATGGACTATTTTCTCCTTGCAGTTCCAAAATAGTTACAGGAAAATCTCCAGCCTTAAACGTTTCGCTCTGGATTAAATTGGTAAGCGGTTTTTGATTTTGGATATTAATCTGAGGCACAATGCCGCAATTGTAAGCAGGAACACCACTAGTTTCTGTAGGTGTGGTAAAAGTGCTTGTATTGGAGTACGTAAACGACTGTATCCCGTCTTCTGCTGGATCACAGCTTGATCCAACTCTAAATTCATAGGTAACTCCCGGTTCTAAATTGGTTATTAAACTTTGTCTGTTTAAACTATTTGAGGAGAACCATTGTGCATTACGTACACCTTGTTTTTTGTATTGTACTTGATAGCGGGTATGTTCTGGTATTCCCTCCCAAGTAATTTTTACGCTTTTGGAGGTTTGGCTTTCGCTTAACAAAAATGTTGGCGCAGCACAAGAAGCAGTGTATTTAAAGGAAAATATCTCGCTATATCCGTCATTTTTGAAAACAGAATTTTCTGAAAGTCCTGTTGTTGAAATCGCTCGCACTCTCCACGCATAACGTAAACCAGGAGTAAGAATTGGCATACTCAGATTGTACAGAACAGCGGTTCCGAACAAAGTTTCTTCGTATAAGGTTGGCGACATTTGAAACCCAATCTGCGGATCTAATGTTGGATCTAGAAGCTGTTTCAGCTCAAACTTATATGATACGTTTGTTGCATTAATCTGGCGTGGTGTCCAAGTAAAAAGAATATTAGGAAACTCGGTTGCAGCGATTTGTTCGTTTTTCTGAGGCGTATTTAATATTGGCGGATCATTTAATATCAGATATAAATTGGCACAGCTTTTTTGAGAAATTTTTTGATTCGTTACAAAATCATACATCTCAAAGCAAAAATTGTACATTCCCTCTGGCAACGGATTCGCATATTGTGCTGGAGTGATTCCTTGCAAGTTTTCTAACCTGAAAAGCGATGCAATATCAACATTGGTTAAGGTTTGTAGCTCTCCTCCGTTTATATATATTGGTCTTTGTTCCTGAGCATAATCAGAGGTCTGAATGTTTAGTCCGTTACCATGTATGTACAGTTTTAAACGCACTCTTCTTTGCGATATCGAAATATCGGTCGGATTAATCAACAATTGCATCTTAGTATCCATGCTTGTCGCATAATCGGATATTTTGACACTATACGGGCTATTAAAAACTGGTGTTAACTGAACTGGATATAATTGTGCATATCCAACTGCATTAAAAAACAGAAATAGAACAACGAAATATATGTTATTGAAAAGGTTCTTCATTTTTTAATTGATGATAATTTTTTTAACCAATGTTTGCTGTCCCGTTTCTAATACGACTATATAAATACCAGATTGTAATGATGTATTAAAATCTATCTCATATTTTTTCTTTCCTGATTCTTGCTTTTGAATCATAGTATTTTGTCCAGAAGACGAGAACAATCTTAAATTTATGGCACTATTGTTTTCTAAATTTACAATTGCTTTAAAATTACCATTGCTCGGATTTGGGGTTACAATAAAATCTATAATAAATTGGGATGCTGTTTCAGTGTTTGGCAATGCCCCGCGTTTTTCTACCATTATATTTTTGGTATATACTGCGTAACATTCACCCTGTGTTTGTTTTAAACCAATCGAATAGACACCAATCGCATCAAACTTTAATGTGATATATTTTTCCTTTTGTTCTACCACTTTTACTCCGTTTGGAATAACCCAGTCTGTACTTTCTCCAAAAGGATTACTCGTATTAACCAAAATTACTTCCTCGTCTAAATAAGCTTGAGAACTCAATAAAAATTCTGCACTAATTGCCATTTGGCTTGTTTTAATTACAATTTCATCTTCACCAATACATCCTAAAGCCGTTGTCACTTTTACATGGTAAGTTCCCGCTTTCGACACATTAATTTTTGCTTCATTTGAAGTGAATCCATTGGTAGATGTCCAACTGTATTTTGCCTGCGAATCTTTAATCGTAGCATCTAAATCTAAACTTTGATCAATGCATAAAGTTCTATCTGGACCAACATTAACAATAACAGGTTCTGGATCTTTTAAAACAAATCTCTTTTTGTAAACGCAACAATCTGGACAGGTAATCGTAACTTCATAATTTCCAGCAGAAAGATTATTCAAATCTTTAGTAACTGCTCCTGTATTCCATAAATAAGAATAAGGCAAATTACCACCGGTTACATTAAGTTCAATCGATCCGTCGTTTCCTTTATAGCAAATCGGATTTTTTACTGTTTCTGTAGTTAATATTCCGTTAGGATCCCCCACAAAAATGCTACCTTGAACCACACATCCTTTTGCATCTGTTACCATTACAAAATAATTGTTGGTTGTAATGTTTTCTATTTTTGGAGTTGTTTCTCCGTTTGTCCATTGATACGTATAAGGTGAAGTCCCTCCTGTTACATGTGCTTCTGCCCAACCATCATCGCCAGTTGTACAGCCCACATCAAACTTGGTAAAGCTCAATTTCAACTGATCTGGCTGTGGTATATACTTCTCTGCATCAATTTCTTTAACTAAAACGTTATTTACATAAGTTCCTAATTTTATTCCATTGGCGTCCTCAATGTTTAGTGCATACGTTCCTTCTGAAAGATATTCTGCCGTGTCACCTGTATTATTCCAAACAGCCCATGAACCGTCATTTTGCTTTTTCTTCCAAGTATAGAAATATGGCAACCTATTATTTTTTTCTGCTGAAAGCTGAATCCCCCCTGTAACATGTGCTTTTAAAATACCGTCTTGAGATTCATCTCTTTGGTTATCTCGCGGACTAGCATCAATTTCATTTCCAAATTCATTGCTTACATTACATGAAATATCACGAATTATCTCAAAAGTAACCTCAAGCGGATCTGGATCTTCTAATTCTGTCACAGCATTTGCTACTGTACAGCTTGCTTTATTTGTTGCCAAATTGTAATTGGCATCACGAACCGTTAGAGTATACGTTTCTTCTGGAAGTCCTAATAAGGAAATGGTATAAATATCATTCGCAAAACTAGTCGTTGCCGCAGTTTGCACTATACCTTTGCTATTTTTCCATTCAAACCAATAATCGTTATCTTTAGATATTTTTCCTCCAGTCACTTCAACTACAATTCTTCCATTTGTTGCTTTATAGAAGGTCGGATTAAAAACTTCTTTGTAATTAATAGCAAGCGGTTTTTTAGGTTCATCAATAAAAACCTCAGCATAGGCCGTACATCCTTTCGCATCTGTTGCTATTACCGAATAAGTCCCTGTTTTTAAGATCGTATTTTTATCCGATTCAACTTCATTAGACCATACGTAAGTATATCCCCCACTTCCTCCTTTTGCGGTTGCAGTTGCCCAGCCATCATTACCTCCATTGCAAAAAACATCTCCTTTTTCAATTTCAACAGTTAACACAGGAGGCTGATCCATAAACTGAATAGAGTCTTTTGCAATCCATTTTCCTGCTGTATAAGTACCTAAAATAACACCATTTCTATCTTCGACATTCAGTGCGTAATTTCCATAAGAAAGATTTGATAGTACTGGATTTTGTACTCCTAAATCTCTCCAAGTTCCATTATCTTGCTGCTTTTTCCAATGAAAAAAATATGGAAGTCCATTATTCTTTTCTAATTCAAGCGGAGTTCCTCCTGTTACATGCGCCTTTAAAATTCCATCTTGAGATTCATCACGCTGCCCGTCATTTGGGTTTGCATCTGTCTCTTTTCCGTAATCATTTTTGGCGTTACAAGAAATAGTCTGAACGATTTCAAAAACCACTTTCAAAGGATCTGGTTCTGTCAATTTCATTTCAGATTTCACTACAGAACAATTAACAATTTGTCCACTAGCGTTATTGTAATTTTTATCTGTTACTGTCAAAAAATATGTATCTGCCGGTGCATTATCTAAAGTGATGATATATACTCCATTTTCTACTACTGCAGTTACATTTTGAATATCTCCCGCATTATTTATCCATTCGTAATTATACAATTTGCCATTATTTTCTGTCGGGCCAAATACTGTTCCTCCTGAAATCTTTACCACAAGTTTTCCGTCGCTTGCACCTGAAAAAGTAGGAGTTTTTATGGTTGAATAACTAATCATTACTTGTTTAAGAGGTTGCGTTATTTTAACACTATCTTTTACAAAACAGCCTTTTACCTTATCAATAACATCAACATAATAAGTTCCTGCAGCCAAATTTTTTATTTCGTCTCCCTCTACAGCATTATGATCAGGGCCATACCAAGTGTAAGCATAGGTAGATTTTCCATTCTTAATAGATGCTTTAGCCCAACCATTTGTACCTTCAAAACAAGAAACATCTGTTGAGTCAAATATAACTTCCATTGGATCAGGCTCAATGATTGTAGTCTCAACTGCTATTGGAGTCTGCTCTGTTAAAGTGTAAGTGCCATGCATTATTCTATTAGCATCTTCTACATTTATAGAATAAGTTCCTTTAGGAAGATCTTTTATTATTGAATCATTTACTTCCAAGTCCTCCCAAACATCCTTAGAAACTTGCTTTTTCCAATAAAAATAATATGGCAGGCCTTTATTGTCTGTTGCTTTTAATGTTTTTCCACCTTTAACTAAAGCTACTAAACTTCCGTTGGCCGCTAGAGTCTTATTTTCAAATCCTTCTTCGCCTAAATTTGCTGAATTACAAAAAATATTCTGTTTAACTTTCAGTATAATTTCAATTGGCTCAGGATCGTCTAAAACAGCAATATCTTTTAGTGTTAATTCACAACTAAATTTGTCTGTCACTTTCAAAGTATACGTCCCTTCAGGAACACCGCTTAATGTAATTGTATAAATGCCATCAAAAAAACTCCCTTTTGACTTACCTGCATCTATCAAATCACCTTTTTCATTTCTCCATTCATAAGAATACTTATTTCCACCTATTGGACTCCCCCCTTTTATTGAAGCTATAATAGTTCCATCTTGAGCTCCTTTAAAAGTCGGATCCTTTTGAGAAACATCACCTGACAATGCTAACGGACTTTCAGGCTGTTCAATTTCTACAGGTATTTCTTTTACTTCTTCTTTAGGGGTTAGAGCCAAACATCCTACAGTATCTTTATCATTCCTCAATTTTCTGACTCTTACAACATACTTTCCTTTTACTAGGCCTTCAATTGTCGTTTTATCACCATTTGTGAAGCTGTTCCAACTTACACCCGCATTTGTAGAATATTGATAAATACCTTTGTCAATACCCCCAGAAGCTTCAACGTTAATAGCTCCATCATTACCGTTATAACAATTAACATCATTCTTTTTGGTCGCAGAAAAATCAACAGCAGTTGGAGAAGTTATTGTGAACACTTTTTGATGGTTTGGATCCATTACATAAGTATTTGCTCCAGGTTTATTTGGTTCTTTATACCAACCAATTAATGATACTCGATAATGTCCCTCTTTTAAATCACGAGGAATTTCAAACAATAAATCATCTCCAATAGTAATCGATTGATCAGGATCCATAGAAAAAACCTCATTCATTGGTTCTCCAGCAGCAGTTACTTGTAAAACCGTAATTCTTAAAGTCTCACCCTCTATTAATTTTGAACTAAACTTCATTATTGCTCGAGCGTCTTTTCCATTAAAACAACTTGTCTGGGCATCATCAACCGCATCAATATATGGTGCAGATTTAGCACAAAGAAACTCAACAGTAGTTCCAGTAGTATTTGCTCTTAACCAAATCTTTTTCCCTATTGCTGAAACGTCTAGAAATTCTTTGCATTTTATATCTAGTGAATTTTTTCCTTGATATTCATCAGGTAAACTTCTCCAAACATCTATCAAAAGTGTAATAGGCCCTACTTTAATTTTCTTTTGATCTCCATCTATATGATACATCCAATTAAAGTATTTTGGATCTATACCCTTTATTTGTGGAATTACTATTGAAGTTTCAGTTCCTAATATATTGTTATTCGTATCAGGATTTATTAAGTTAATTATAGGATATACATCTACTTGAACATTTCCTGATTGATTCAAAGCTAAATCAGAAAAAACGAAATTTTGACTAAAATTATCTGTGGTAACAGGAATAGTAGCAGTACTATATTGCACATCTTTACATCCACTAGTCCCTCGATCCCTTTTTGTAGTTCCAACAAAGAGTTCTTTTATTTTATCAGTATCTGTAAAATAAACAATAGCAGGATCAAATTTCTGTGCAGTTAGTCCGTGTCCGTTATCAGGATATGAGGCTGTTCCCTGAACGATTGTTTTTGCTTTATTATTTATATCATTCGAAGCGATCCATTGCAAACCTCTTGTAACATTATTTCCACAGGAGCTTCCATCTGCACCTACCTCGCCACTAATTTTTAATGCATACGAAGCATTTCCGGTCAAATTTACCTGAGCAAACCCAAATCCTGAAACCAATAAAATAACAAATAAGTAAAATTTCTTCATAGGCTTAATAAATAACCGTTAAAGTCTCTGCTTTTGCAGGACTGTCACTTTCTAGATTTGGTACTAAGTGGTATTCGTATTCTTTATTAATACTTAGGTTTTTATCTTCTAAAGTGAAAATATTTCCATTCAATTCCTTCCATAAAGTTGGAGGAATTCCTTTTTCATTTTTATAAATGCTAAGTCCTAAAACTTTGCCTTTATTTTTTGTATAATCCCAAGAAAGTACTATTTTTTTATTTTCTCTATCTGCAGTTCCCTGCAAAAATGTAATAACCTTTACAGGCGTAAAGTTTAGCACATTAACGGTTATGGTAGAATGATCTAGTGATGACCAAAGATTGCTTTTATCTTTAGCTAAAATGGCATATTGATAAGTCTTTCTATTCTCAACCCTATCATCTGTAAATTCCTGAATAGTATCGTTGATTTGTTTAATTTCTAGCCATTTTTCCTGACCTTTTTCTCTTCTTCTTAAACTGTGAGCAACAACATCTTCGCTATAGCTTCGTATCCATTTCAAATGTACTTTACCGTCTTTATTATCGTAATCCTTGAAAATTGGAGCAGCGGGAGGAATTTTATCGGGTTTATCTAAAATTAAAATATCAGAAGGCTCAGAAACATTAAAACGCATGTCTTCTGCGGCAATTCTATAATAGACTTTGCTGTTGGTCATTTTTAAGCTCACGCTGTCTTTATACTCTGTACCGATATAAGATTGATGATAAATATCTACAAACTCCTCACCTTCGGTGTTTGCTTTTAAAATTCGATATCCGCGTAAATCTTTTTCTAGATTTGGTTTCCATTTTAGCCGTACCGTTCCAAGACTATCAATTACTCCTTCTAAACCAATTGGTTTGGCTGGCGGTATAGAATCGACAGGCTGCACAAGCATGCTTTGAGAAGTTAATCTCTGATTGTTTTTTCCAACAACAGAAATTGTAAAATAGTTGGATGGATATAAATTCTCCTTAAAATTAAGTTTTCTTTGAGATGGCGGAATAAGTTTAGAAACAACCTTATAAGGTCCTTTATCATTATTTGCTAAATTAATTTCATAACCTTGAATGAAACCTTCAGATTCTTTTGGATAATCCCACTCAAGATTAACTTCATTAGAATTTATAATAGCATAATCGACCAATCTTGCAGGAGTTACTATAGCGGCAACACCCGTCGCTGTAATAGGTTTGGTATATTCTCCTTTTTCGCCAAACGAAGTTATACCATATAATCTATAATGATAAATTTTGTCATTTACACTCAGCGTATCAACATAATACATGTTTTTCGCTGGATTTTCGTCTTTATCGTTTAAGTTAACAAGCGCTGTACCTGATATTGGCGTATAATTGATTCCATCCGAAGATTTCTCTACCATATACGAGGTATAAATTCTTTTGAAGGTTTCATAATCCCAAGAAAGCAATACTTTTCTATCATCTGGAATCGCTATAAAATCTGTTGGGGCAGGCAGAGCGGTATAATCTTTTAGACCAATCATGTAAGAGGATTCTTTTACCTGAGGACTTTCAAATACCTTTACTTGATAAGCATAAACTTCATTCGGTTTTACATTGGTATCAACATAGCCCCAACCAGCTTTTAGAGCACCCTCGAAGCTCATGTCTGCAGCATATAAAGCAAAAGTATAACGCTGATCCAGCTCGTCAGCCATATTTACTATTTTGGCTAAATCGCCTTCTTTTGCATCTGTCACTTCAAAACTATCGCCATAAATAGATTGTGCAATAATGGCCGCATTATTGTCTTTCTGAACAAAGTCAAGCCAAGAATCTAATGGTTCGGGAGTTAATGGTTTAGAAGTAAGAAGTATTTTTTCTGGATTAGGTAACACATTACCATCACGCAAGATCGTACTCCTGGTAATTATAAACCCTTTTTTATTTGCTTTCTGCCATTCTGCTGCAGAATTAACAGCCCAGCGAATTAAAATTTTATCTTTTTGCGCTCTGGCATTGACCATTACAACAGCACGTTTAGTCTGTGAATAGGATACCGATATGAATAATAAAAAGAAAAAAATAAACTTATTTGGGGACATAAGATATAATTATTTCCATGTTAAAAAAGCAAAAGTAGTCTTTTAAATTATGGTTTAAATACGGTTTCCCGTACTGCAATACAACAACATGCAAACAGAAAAATATAAAACACTAACAAACAAGCACATACGTTAAAAATTTACCATTTTTTTCTTATAAATTAAAATCAAAAGATATTATTTTTCAATGTTTTTCTATAACATTTCTTGCCAAAGAAGACCTTACTATTGATAAAAAAGTCTTAAAATTCATTTAACTCGTTTTTCTATAATTATAAATCGCCAATGAATTCAAAACAACAGCAAAAATTAATAAGTATAAAAGCTCTCTTCCAACTTCTTGCAGACCGCTTCCTTTTAGAACAATAAGCCGGACTACTTTTATAAAATGAGTTACAGGAGTAAATTCTGAAATGGTTCTTGCCCAATTCGGCATGCTGTCGGTACTAGTAAAGAAACCGCTCATCAGCATAAAAATCATCATAAAGAAAAAAGCAATAAACATGGCTTGCAATTGCGTATCAGCAAATGTCGAAATCAAAAGTCCTAATCCTAATAAGGCGGTTAGATAAACTCCTGCAAAAAGATATAGCACTGCAAAACTTCCCAAAGGATATATTCCGTAAATCAGATACATTACAATAAGGCCAACTGTAAATACAGTCATTCCGACAATCCAAAACGGAATAAGTTTGCCGAGAATGAACTGCCATTTTTGAATTGGCGTTACATTAATCTGTTCGATTGTTCCTATTTCTTTTTCTTTTACAATATTCAATGCTGTAATAAATCCTCCGATCAAAGTGAGCAATAAAACCAAAATACCTGGAACCATATAATATTTATATTCCGCTCTTGGATTGTACCAATTTGTGCTTGTCAAAGTAATTAATGAAGGTGCTGCTGAAGCCGATTGTGGCGTTAGTTTAAATCGTATATCCAAATCATTACTAAAATCTGCCAGCACAACATTGAGATAAGCATTTCCAATATTCGATTTGGTTCCGTTAATGGCGTCTGCCGCAATATTTACTTTCTGACTGCCTTCTCTTACCAAATTGCGTTCAAACCCAGAAGGAATTTCTAGAATTAAGTCAGCATCTGCTCTTTCAATAAATTTCAAGCCTTCTAAATAAGAAGCTGGAGCTCCAACAATATGGAAATATCCAGAAGAACCAATTTTATTAATTAGTTTTTGCGAATACGAACTATGATCGTGATCGACATAAACAATATTTACGCTTTTCACTTCAAAATTAGCCGCTAAAGGCAAAATAATGAGCTGAAAAATCGGAACAAAAAACATCATAGCCAATATCGTTTTGTCTCGAAATATCTGGCGAAATTCTTTCTGTAATATAAAACCCAGCACTTTCATGACAATCTAATTTTAAATTTTTTCAAAGAAATCGTCAGCAGAAGAATCGTCATTACAACAAGTATTAAAGTTTCCTTCCAGATATAAGAAAAGCCTAAACCTTTGAGCATTACAGCTTTTACAATGATATAATAATAATGGGATGGAATTAAATGAGAAATAGCTTGAAATATCCAAGGCATATTTTCTAACGGAAACATAAATCCTGTAAGCAGTAAAGTCGGAAGCATCATTCCCATCATGGATATTAACATAGCAGTCTGTTGTGAATCGGTTACATTTGAAATAAGCAAACCTAGAGAAAGACAAGTAATGATAAACAAAATACTTTCGGCAAAAAGAAGCAGAAAACTTCCTTTAATCTCGACATCTAGCAGATATACTGAAAGAAATATAATAATAACAAAATTAATTATGGAAAGCACTAAATACGGAATTGCTTTTGCGATTAAAACCATGATGGGTTTGAAAGGCGATACAAGCAAAATTTCCATCGTTCCCAATTCTTTTTCACGCACAACAGAAACCGAAGTCAAAGCTGTACTTACAATCATAAAAATCAAGGCAATTACGCCGGGAATAAAGTTAAGCGAACCGTTCTGCTGTTCATTATAAAGCTGTCTCAATTCTGGAACTATTTGATAATTTAACTTCGTTGTCGGATTTAATTCCTGCTGATAATCTCTAATAATCGCGTTCAAATAATTGGTAACTATTGTCGCTGTATTAGGATCTGATGCATCTGCAATTACCTGAATTTTTGCTCCTCCAAGACGTTGAATATCAGAACCAAAATTGGACGGAAAAATGACTGCGCATTTTATGCTTCCGTCTTTAAATCTGTTCTCAACATCAGTGTAATTCAAGATTGGATTTTCTACATGAAAATAAGAACTGGACTGTATCTTTTGTATCATTTTTTCAGTATGAATATCGTGCGAATTATCCTGAATGGCGATCCCGATATTCTTGACTTCACTGCTCAAAGCAAAACCAAAAAGAATAATCTGCACAACAGGAAGCCCAAAGAGAATCAAAAGTGTTCTTTGATCTCTAAAAACATGATAAAATTCTTTTCGAATAAAAGCCAATAATCTTTTCATACTAATCTGATGTTCTTTGGGCATTTCTTGCCAGTTCATAAAAAACCTCATCCATAGAAACCGCATTAAAGCGCTTTTTTAAGGCTGTCGGAGAATCTATTGCAGCTACGCGCCCGTCAACCATAATGCTTATTCGGTCACAATATTCAGCTTCGTCCATATAATGTGTAGTGACAAAAACTGTAATTCCGTCGGCTGCCGCTTGGTAAATCATTTCCCAAAACTGTCTTCTCGTTATCGGATCTACACCGCCTGTAGGTTCGTCCAGAAAAACAATTTTTGGACGATGAAATACGGCAACAGAAAAAGCCAATTTCTGTTTCCAACCCAAAGGCAAACCGCCAACCAATTTTTTAGCTTCTTTCTCCAAACCTAAAGCCGAAACTAAATCCTTGCTTCTTTCTTTTATTTCAGGTCTGAAAACGCCATAAACTCCCGCAAAAAATTCAATATTTTCCAAAATAGTCAGATTGTCATACAGCGAAAACTTCTGACTCATATAACCAATATTCTTTTTAATTTTTTCCTGCTGTCTATACACATCAAAACCTGCTACACTGGCTTCTCCAGAAGTAGGAAAAGAAAGTCCGCAGAGAATTCGCATGGCTGTTGTTTTTCCTGCTCCATTAGCTCCCAAAAAACCAAAAATTTCGCCTTCGCTCACTTCAAAGCTAATTTTGTCAACCGCTTTGAAATCACCAAACTGTTTCGTTAGGTCTTTACAAATTATAGCTTTATTTTCCATTCAGCATTTCTTTTGGTTCATTGAAATGGTTTTGTTCCCGCATTAGACGAATAAAACTGTCTTCGATTGTAGGTTCTATTTTTTTTACTTCTAAATCTTCGGGATTGTATTTTTGTGCAATCGCTTTTACTTTCTCTACATCTGGTTGTTCTGAGACTAATGTTAAATGAAGAAATTCTCCAAATGCATCACAGTTCTCCACCTCTTTTTCGGTTCTAAGATTTTGTAAAAGCTTATAAATATTCTTTGCTTTTACGGCAAAAAGCATTTTAGGAAAACGGTTTATAATTTCCTGCGGTTCATCAACACTCATTATTTTTCCGTTTTGGATTAGAGCAATTCGGTCACATAATTTTGCTTCATCCATGTAAGGAGTCGAAACTACGATTGTGATATTTTGCTTTTTAAGTTTTGCCAGCATTTCCCAAAATTCACTTCGAGAAACCACATCGACACCGGTTGTAGGTTCGTCCAAAAATAAAATCTCGGGTTTATGAATCAGTGCGCAGCATAAAGCCAGTTTCTGTTTCATTCCTCCAGAAAGTTTTCCAGCACGTCTGTCGTTAAAAGGTTTTATCTGATCGTAAATATCTTTGATCAATTCATAATTCTCCTCGATTGTAGTTCCAAAAATAGTGGCAAAAAACTCGAGATTTTCTTTTACTGTCAAGTCCTGATACAAGGAGAATTTTCCAGGCATATAGCCAACTTTATTTCTAATTTCCTGAAATCCATTTACAACATCATGCCCTTCAACAGAAGCTGTTCCGCCATCGGCAAGAAGCAATGTCGTTAAGATTCTGAAAATGGAAGTTTTTCCAGCGCCATCGGGACCAATTAATCCAAAAAGTTCTCCTTTCTGCACTTCAAAAGACACCTCATCTACAGCGACAAAATCACCATACTTTTTAGTAATATTTTTTAATGTAACTGAAGGCATAAACTATTGTTTTATTTTGACCAAAGTACTTCTCCGTACATACCAATTTTCAGATAACCATCATTTTTCACCCTTACTTTTATGGCGTAAACCAAATTGGCTCTTTCATCTTTGGTCGGAATTGTTTTTGGAGAAAACTCTGATTTATCTGAAATCCAAGCAATTGTTCCTTGATATTCTTTGTATTTCTTCTCGCCTTCATCTATACGCACTTTAACCTGCTGCCCAATTTTAATTTGTGGCAATTGGGTTCCTGTAATATAGGCTCTCAAATCAAGTGTTTCAAGATTAGCGATTTTATAAAGCGGTTTTCCAATTACTGCCATTTCATATTGTTCTGCATATTTTGTCAAGACCGTTCCTTTAATCGGATTAACAATCATACTTTTATTCAATTGATCTTCAATTCCTTTTAACTGAACTCCAACTGTATTTCCCTGCTGAGTTAAATTTTCAGTTGTGGTTTCCAACGAACTTTTTTGAGCTTTAATCTGAGCCTGTAAAGCGGCAACTTTAGAATTTATATCATCCAATTGTTTTTGAGAAGCGACTCCGCCTTTTACCAATTTTTCAGTTCTATTACGATCTAAAACGGCGTTGTCAAGCTGTCTTTTTAAACTTTCAGTCTGTATTTGTATCTGCGGCCTTCCGCTCAGAATTGCTTTTTCGTTCTGACGCAATTGCATTTTATTAATAGCAAGCTGCGTACTGTCTATAAAACCTACTTTTTGTCCTGCTTCTAATTGCTGGCCTTCTTCTACATTCAATTGTAAAATCTGACCATTTGCTTCTGCTGACAGAATGGTTTCAACAGCTTCAAAAGACCCCGAAGCATCAAAATCATTTTCTTTATTATTGCATGAGAACATGAATATTGCTGGAATAAGAAAATATAAAAGCTTTATCTTTTTCATAGTGTATAGTATTAATTTCCTTTGATTGTTTGATACTCGTATTCTGCCATAAGCAACTGAATTTCATGCAATGCTTTTTCTGCACGTGCATTTCCTTCTTTTTCAGTTGCATTCAATAAATCTATCAGCGGGCCAGCGCCAGTGTCATATTTCAGCTGATATCCTTCGCGAATAGTCTGACGAAGTTTTACAATTTCATCATCATCTTTCAAAATGGCTTTCTGTCGTTCAATATCAGCCGTTTTTTGATTCATTTGAAATCTTGTATTAAATAAAAATGTCTCTTTCTGAACTTCTATTTTTTTCAAATTCTGCTGTGTCAGCTGTTTTTCATTTGAATTTTTGTACAAACCTTTTATATCCCACCCGACACTTACTCCAGCCACTCCAACCGTAGAAATTTTATTGGCTCCCAAATTAATTCCCGGCGCCAAAACTACGCCTGCGCCAAGTAATCCAACTTTAGGCATAAGACTAACTTTCTGCATTTCGGATTGTGCGTTTACCAGATTTCGCTGGCTGGCAAAAAGCAATTGTTCAGGACGTTTGATAATGGTGTCAAGACTAGAAGAATTGAAAGGTTTCCCAAATTTTTCTTGACTGATGTTTTTACCAATCAAATAAGAAAGCATGGTTTGATAACCTTTCTTAGTATACTCAAAATCTTTTTTCTGTCTGCTGAGATTAAGCTGTTCAGCTTTCATTTCATCAACATCCGTTTTGTATACCAAACCATTTTCGTGAAGTTTTTTAACCTTATCAATATTATTGGCAATAATGGCATTTTGAATTTGAAGCTGCTTCAATTGCTCGTCAATAAGCAATACGCCGAAATAAAGCTGATTTACGCGAGAACGTAAATCGTAAAGTGAGACTTCTACAGAAGCTTTATCTGTGTTTGAAGATGCCTCAATAATCTTTTTCTGTGTTTTCGTAGCTCCTCCATCCCAAATCGTCTGATTGACTTGCCCGAGACCAATAAATTTAAATTTGCTGTCGCTTCCTGAACTTCCCAAGGTTGGAAAATCTCCAAAAACATATCCTTCAATTGCGGTTAGACTTATTTGTGGCAAATATGCTTTATTGGCATTACTCAAAGTATATTCTTTACTTTTTTCAATAAGTTCATATTGTTTTATTAAAGGATAATTCTCAACAGCCAACTGATAACTTTGATCAATTGTCAAGGTCTGTGCCTGTGCTGTTATAAAGGACAAGATTCCAATATATTTAAAGTATAATTTCCTTCTCATTACAGTATAAATTAACTTCAGGTTAGTATTAGGCTTTAAACATCATATTGATCCAGATCGGAATTTTTTTCTTGCGCTCTTGCATTAACGCATCAAACTGTTCTGTTTCTAGATTTCTGCTTCCCATAATAATGGGTTTGACAATAAATGGAAAAACGACCAACCCCAACAGATTCATCAAAAAATGCAACGGATTAGGTTCTGTTATTTCTTTATTTTGAATTGCTTCTTGAAATTGCTTAATAAAAACAGAATCATTTACGATTTCTTTAATGGGCAGTTTTTTTAAAAGTTCTTCTGGATTATTACGAATTTCAGTTAAAATAAAGGTTGGAATTTCAGGTTCTACACTGATAAAATCAATGTATCGCTTGGCAATAGTTATTACTTTTTGTTCCAAAGAAGTTTTCTCATCATCCAAAATCACTTTCATACTTCCTATAAAACCAGAAAAAGTTTCTGCCATTATGATTTCAAAAAGTTTAGCCTTGCTTCTAAAATAATAATTAAGCAAAGCAAGATTCAAACCTGCTTCCTCAGCAATATCTCTTGTTCGCGTTGCTGCAAAACCTTTTTTATAAAAAACAGTTTTGGCTGCTGTTTTTATCTTTTCTTCTGTAGTAGAATCTTTTTTCTCAGATGCTGAAGCACTCATATTTAATATTTTTAAAGGCAAAGTTAAGTTTTTTACAAACACGTTAAACAAAATTTTTAATCATTTGATTAAAAATTTTGTTTAACGTGTTTAATATCTTTGATTTAAAACACATAAATGCCTGATACAAAACAAATTAAAACTTAAATATAAGACATAATTTCTCGTTAAAAAAGAATATCTTTACTTTAACAATTCATTACTTATTACCGATTTAAAAGAAATTTACTTTTTCATTAATTTCTAGCGTGCTTTCTATGAAGAACAATTTTGTCGGAATATTGATTTTACTTTTTTCTTTAAATGTGTTTGGACAAACTCAGAAAAAAGAAATTAACCAACAGCTTCAAACTTGGGTTTCCATCAATACGGTTACTCGATTTGCAGATAAATGGGCTGTAATTGGCGATTTTCACATTAGACGAAATGATTTTGTTTCCGATCCGAGTTTTTATTTCATAAGAGGAGGTTTCAGTTATATTCCAAATTCAAATATTTCCTTAAATCTCGGATATGCACACATGTGGCTTGCTCCGTCAAATCCGGACTGGAGTACTTTTTCTGATGAAAACAGGATTTACCAGCAGGCACAATTCAACATAAAATTTGGAAATGTGAGCATTTTGCAGCGTTTGCGAAATGAACAGCGCTGGCAGGAAAAAATAGTCAATGACAAATCTAGCGGCGATTGGCGTTTTACCAATAGAGTTCGTTATCTGATGAGTTTTACTTTTCCCATTTCTGATAAAAAATCATGGCCTCAAATGGTGCTTTCAGATGAAATTCTAATACATTTTGGCGAAGAAGTAGTTTATAATACTTTTGATCAAAATCGTTTTTTTATTGGAATAAGAAAGAGCATCAATCCAAAATGGAGTTACGATTTTGGGTATATGAATGTGTATCAGCAAAAATATTCTGGATATCAGTATGATATGAACCATACTATCAGACTGTTTTTCTATCTCAATACGAGCATTAGAAAAGAGCCCATTCCTACGATTGAAAACTCTGGTGATGAATAAACTAAAGCTTTCCTAAATTGAAAGTATCATTAGACTTGAAAGATTCAAAGAACTCAAAAGCTCTTTTCTCGGCATAAGAATAATCAGAATCTCGAAGCGGAAAAGCACAATGTCCGCCATATTTTGGGGTTTCCAGATAAACAAATGCACTGTCTTTGGCAATAGTTCTCGGGTAACATCTTTCGCCCAAAAAAGGATCGTCGAGTGAATTAATAATTAAAACTGGAGTAGTAATATCCTTTAGAGAAAACTCTGGAGAAACACGTTCGTAATAATCATCTCGGCTAGCAAAACCATGAAGTGGTGCCGTAAAATATTGATCTACTTCGTCAAAAGAAGTAATATTATCTATTTGATCGCGGTTGATGAAATCTGGAAATTGAGCCGCTTTGTATTTGAGCTTTTTCTTGATATCGATTGTAAAATTCTTTAGATAAACTCTATTAAAACCTTGTTTAAGCACCTCGGCACTTGTGGCAATATGAGTAGGAACCGAAATTGAAACCGCAGCTTTTATACGCTCGTCTATTTTTGTCCAGCCCAAATAATTAAGAAGCTGAACGCCTCCCATTGAATATCCTATCAAATAAATATCTTTAATTCCTTTTCTCAATGCAAAACGTACCACTTCATCAAGATCGTCAACTGCTCCATGATGATACAACCTCGGAAGACGATTCATCTCTCCACCGCAAGTGCGATTGTTCCAAGCAAAAACCGAAAAACCTTTCTGCAGAAAATAAGCTGCACAGCTGTTGTTGTAGGTTCTGCGCGAATCTCCTTCTAAGCCATGACATAAAATAACTGCTTTTTTTGAGTCATTTAGAATATAGTCGATGTTGATAAAATCTCCGTCATTCAATTCATGTTTTTCTCTTGTATATTCAGGTACTTCGAACCTTTTTATCAAGGCAGCATAAATGGTAGAAACATGCCTGTTGCGATGAATAATCGATGGAGAATTATATTCTGATTGTTCAATTAATGGCATAACAAAGAGTTTTGTGGTACTTTTTACAAATCTAAGAAATCATTCAATATGTAATTTAATTCTTTCTTTTAATTATTTCCTTTTTTGAATAATTTAACTTTATGTAAATTTAAAAAAACAGTAACAATTCTAAAGAAAACTAATTGTTAAATATGCAAGAACACGGCTCATGAAGCGCCAACTCTGGTCTGAATGTTTACTTTATTTGTATATTTGTAAAATCGATTTCCAAAAAGCAAAATCCTTTTAATGTTTGAACTTTTACCAGTAGATCCAAAAACCATTTTTCTGCTTTATTTCTGGGGTATTTTTTTTACCTGCCTCCTTATTTTTAGTTTTTCGTTTTCGTATGCCAATAGTGATAACAGAAAAATATTAAAATGGTTTGGATTAGGTAAATTAATACTGACTCTTGCTTGGATACTGGCTCTTTTACGAAATATTATTCCAGACTTTATTTCTATCAATATTGCCAATTCTATGATTTTTGGCGCTTGCTGTTTCGAAACGCTTGCAATGCTGTCACTCATTAAAGCCCATGCAAAAAGACAGTTTCAAATTCAGATAGCCATTACAGCAATAGCGATATTGCTTTTTAATATTTCAACATTTTTTTATGCCTCAATGAATACTCGTGTTATCATTGGCGGTATTGGTGTTTTTGCCATCTACTTATTGCCTACAATTATTTATTTTATAGAAAAAGAAAAAAGCTTTTTCAAAACTTTCTATGTTTTGTGCTATACAGGATTCGAAATTCTAATTGTAATACGAATAATCCACAGATACTTGCATCCTCAAGATCTTATCATTTCCAATGATACTTTTGATAGCTTTTACAGCATCTGTTTGTTTCTTTTGACTTTGATTGGAATTGTTGGCTTTTTGCTTTTGGTAAAAGAAAGACAGGATCACAAAATCAAAAAGCTTTTGAACGACAAAAACCAGTTTTTCTCTATTATTTCACACGATTTAAGAGGACCTTTAGGTTCATCGGTTTCTCTTTCTGAAATTTTGCTGGAAAATATAGATCAGTATAGCCGTGAAGAAATAAAAGAGATATCAGAACTGCTGCATGACTCCAATAAAAATATTTACAAACTGCTTGAAAATCTTTTAGAATGGTCTAAAGTCCAAACTGGAATGATTACTTTTCATCCTAAAAACATATTGCTAAATGCCTTAATTGAGGAGAATATTGAACTAAACAGAAATGTAGCTTTAAATAAAAATATATCTATCCTATTTGAATCGGATGAGCTTGTAGAAACT
Source organism: Flavobacterium tagetis (assembly GCF_016735615.1). Lineage (GTDB taxonomy): Bacteria > Bacteroidota > Bacteroidia > Flavobacteriales > Flavobacteriaceae > Flavobacterium > Flavobacterium tagetis. The sequence continues at coordinate 447,630 of NZ_JAERSF010000003.1, read as the reverse complement.
GCCGCCGATAAAAATATGATCAGTACTATTTTACGAAATTTGCTGAGCAATGCCATTAAATTTACGGACAAAAACGGCGAGATTAAAGTCAAACTAATCAAAACAAATCAAGAAGTAGAAATTTCTATTACAGACAACGGAATTGGAGTTCCTGACGCGATAAAAGAAAAGTTATTTAAAATTAACGGAAAGGTATTGCAGAAAGGAACAGAAAACGAACTCGGAAGCGGACTTGGACTATTACTTTGTAAGGAGTTTGTAAATACTCATAAAGGAACTATTTGGGTAGAAAGCGAAATGGGCAAAGGAAGTTCTTTTAAATTTACGTTGCCTCTACTTTTAAATTAAATTCCAAATCTTAAATTCTAAATTCCAATCTCGAACAAAATAAAAAAATCCAAATCCCAGTATAATTGGAATTTGGATTTTTTTTATTTGGAATTTTAGAACCGTTTAGTCTAAAACAAAACTTACACTAACATTTGCTGTAATTTCGATTTCGCCAATTGCTAAAGTTTCGTTTGAAGCTCCTCCCATTGAGTCTGCTTCTTTCATTCTCATAGCTGCGTACATTGGCTGTGGACGGTAAATTTGAGAGTTATCAGAAATTGTAAACGCCTTACCTACTTTTTGCCCTAAAACTGAAACGTATTCCTCAGCTTTTGTTTTAGCATCTTTCATCGCCAATTTTCTAGCTTCAGATTCATATTGCGCTAATTTAGATGTTTCAAAAGAAACTTTGTCAATTCTGTTGATTCCTTGCTGAACCAAACCTTCCATTAACTCATCATACTTAGCTAAATCTTTTACTACAATTTCTACCGTTTGTGTAGCATTATAAGAAGTTTTCTTTTTCTCGTAATCATACTGCGGATTAAGCGCTACTTGTTTTGTTTTGAAATCTGCTGTCGGAATATTCATTTTTTTGATGAATTTTAAAACAGCATCCATCTTTTCGTCATTTTGTTTTTTAACATCTTTAGCATTATTCCCTTTTGTTTCAACCGAAGCTGAAATACAAACCTGATCAGGTGCTACTTTTACTTTTCCTTCTCCATTAACATTAATTAGAGGTATTTGTTTGATTTCTTGGCCGTAAGACATAGTCATAAACATGATTGTTAAAAATAATACTAGTTTTTTCATTTTTGTTATATTTTAATGTTTGATTAGAGCATTCCAAAAGTTGTGCCAAGCTTAGAGTTTTCCCAATTTTGCCATTCCAAAGAGGATCAAAATCGGAATCGCAAGCAGAATTACCATCAATGTATGGTCTGTAAATAATGATGGCATTTTTATTAAAGTAATCAGATACCCTCCTATAGCACCTCCAAAGTGTGCTGTATGTCCAATATTGTCATTTTTGGCTTTCATTCCATAAATTGAGTATAATAAATACAAAATTCCAAAAATATAAGCAGGCATCGGAATGACAAAAAATATTCCGAGCATCATGTCAGGCTGCAGTAATATTGCCGAATACAAAACGCCAGTGACAGCGCCTGATGCTCCAACGGCTCTATAGCTATAATCGTTTTTATGAAATAACATGGTAAGAAGGCTTCCGAAAATTAAACTTCCGAAATAAACCAGAACAAAAGAAAAATTACCAAGCCAATTTAAAACTACGGGCGCAAAAAAATACAAAGTCAGCATATTAAAAATCAAATGCATCATGTCTACATGAAGAAAACCAGAAGACAACATTCTAATTTGCTCTCCAGAACGAATGCTTCCTACATGAAATTCGTATTTTCTAAAAAAATAAAGGTCGTTAAAACCTTTATAACTAATAACAACGTTCGCAACGATAATCGCTATTAAAATAATATTCATAAGTAATAATTAGTGTGAATTCAGAATTGTAAATATAATCATTCTTAAAGATAAGTTAGCAAGAATGCAAAATAGCAGTCGCTAATCATTTTTAATTTATCTTTGTCAAAAAAATTTAAATGCAGTTTCTTGTTTATATTTTAGCCTACCCATTACTTTGGCTTATCTCTATACTTCCTTTTCCGATATTTTACTTATTCTCAGATTTCGTCTGTTTTTTGGTATATAGAGTGATCGGATATCGTAAAAAAGTAGTTCGTGAGAATCTTGCCCTTACTTTACCTCATTTAAATGATGCGGAAAGAAAAGTAATTGAAAAGAAATTCTACAAACATATGTGTGACCTGTTTTTAGAAATGGTGAAAACCATGAGCATGTCTCCTGAAGAAATGGAAGGAAGATTTCATGTAACAAACATTGATCTTGTGCTTGATTATGCTAAAAGAGGAAAAAGCGTAATTCTTGTGGCTTCACATTATGCAAGTTATGAATGGCTTTTAACCATTAATCCCAAACTCGGATTTCAAGGGGTTGCGGTTTACAAAAGGCTGGCTAATCCTTATTTTGACAGATTAATTCGAAAAATTCGTTCTAAATACAATACCGAAATGATCGAAACCAGAAAAGCGATTCCAACGATGGCAAAAAACCAGCGTGAGGGCATTTTAAGCCTTTACGGTTTAGCAAGCGACCAATCGCCAAAAATGGAAAGAATTTTTCATTCGATGAAATTTATGGGAGTCGAAGTTCCTGTGCATACAGGTGCCGAAACATTAGCAAAAAAATATGATTTGGCAGTACTTTTTGTAGAGGTTAAAAAAGTTAGAAGAGGTTATTATGAGGCTACATTTATTCCTCTTGCTGATAATCCGAAAGAATTTGAAAATTTTAAAATCACTGAAATGTATCTTAAAGAAGTAGAAAAACAAATTCTAGAAGCTCCCGAATTTTATTTGTGGACACACAAAAGATGGAAACACCGCATAGAATAATCTCCAAAATAAAACAAGCCTCTTTAGAAATTTCCTAAGAGGCTTTTTTTAATTAAAAACTGAAATTTAGATTCCAGCAATCACTTTAATTTCATCAATAATTCGAAGTGCTAATTTATCTGCTGCATCTTGAGAAGGTGCTTCAGTATAAATACGAATAATTGGTTCTGTGTTTGATTTTCTTAAATGAACCCATTCTGTAGCAAAATCAATTTTTACACCGTCAATTGTCGAAATATCTTCGTTTTTATATTTCTCAGTCATTTGAGTTAAAATTGCATCAACATCAATTTGTGGTGTCAATTCAATTTTGTTTTTGCTCATGTAGTATTCAGGATAAGAAGCTCTCAAAGCAGAAACTGGCATTTTTTTATTTGCCAAATGCGTTAAGAACAAAGCAACTCCAACCAAACTATCTCTTCCGTAGTGCAATTCAGGATAGATAATTCCACCATTTCCTTCACCACCGATTACAGCATTGTTTTTCTTCATTAATTCTACCACGTTTACCTCTCCTACTGCACTTGCTTCGTAGCTTCCGCCGTGCGCTTTAGTAACATCTCTTAAAGCACGAGAAGATGACATGTTAGAAACTGTATTTCCAGGAGTTTTGCTTAAAACATAATCTGCGCAGGCAACCAAAGTATATTCTTCACCAAACATTTCACCATCTTCACTAATAAATGCCAAACGGTCAACATCTGGATCTACTACGATACCAAAATCTGCTTTTTCTTTTACTACTAATTCTGAAATATCAGTCAAATGTTCTTTTAAAGGTTCTGGATTATGCGGAAAATGTCCGTTTGGCTCGCAGTATAATTCTACTACTTCAACTCCCATTAATTTTAGAAGTTTCGGAATAATAATTCCTCCTGAAGAGTTAACACCATCAACAACCACTTTAAACTTAGCTTCTTTTACTACTTCGATATCAACCAATGGCAAGTTTAAAACTTCATCGATGTGAATATCCATATAAGCATCATTAGAAATAACTTCACCTAAACTGTCCACATCAGAAAAATCAAAAGCTTCTGCTTCAGCAATTTCAAGGATTTTTGCTCCATCAGCTCCACTCAAAAATTCACCTTTAGCATTTAATAATTTTAAAGCATTCCATTGTTTTGGATTGTGAGAGGCTGTTAAAATAATTCCACCGTCAGCTTTTTCTAAAGGAACAGCCACTTCAACAGTTGGCGTTGTAGAAAGTCCAAGATCAATTACATCGATTCCTAAACCGATTAAAGTATTTACTACCAAATTATGAATCATTGGTCCTGAGATTCTTGCATCACGGCCAATTACAACTGTCAATTTATCTTTAGCAATATTATTTTTTAAGAAAGTTCCGTATGCCGATGCAAATTTTACAGCATCAACAGGAGTTAAATTATCTCCTACTTTTCCTCCGATCGTTCCGCGGATTCCAGAAATAGATTTTATTAGAGTCATTTTAATGAGTTAGGGTTATTTTTATTACAAATATAGAAAAGTTACTGAGTTACTAAGTTACTAAGGCTCTAAGATTTTCAAATTATAATGCCGTATAAAGTCAAAAAGACACGATTTTATAACAAAATGATTTAAAAAAGTTTTTATACATTTACTAAATAACTTAGAATCTTTAGAGCATTTAGATTCTTAGAAACTTACAAAAAATGAATTTCTTAGCCCATATATATCTTTCTGGAGACAATGATTTAATTAAAATCGGGAATTTTATGGCGGATGGAATTCGCGGTAAACAGTTTGAGCATTTCCCTGAAGATGTGCAAAAAGGAATTCTACTGCATCGATTCATTGACACCTATACCGATTCTCACGATATTTTTAGAAAAAGCACCAAACGTCTTCACGAGCGATACCATCATTATGCGGGAGTTATTGTAGATATTGTTTACGATCATTTCTTAGCCAAAAACTGGACACAATATTCTGATGAAGAATTAGAACTTTTTGTTAAACGCTTTTATCATTCTTTACATAATAATTATGATATTTTAACCGAAAAAACACAAGGTTTAATGCCTTATATGATTGAAAGAAACTGGCTTTTGAGTTATCGTACTACCGAAGGAATCCAAAATATATTAACCCAAATGGACAGAAGATCTAAAAATATTTCTCAAATGCAGTTTGCTGTCGAAGAGCTTACTGAGTTTTATAATGAATTTGAAGAAGAATTTACACTGTTCTTTGAGGAAATGAGAGAACAAGCCAAAGAAAAACTGCTTTCTCTTTGAGCCAATTTAATTTTAGTACACATGAAAAAAATTACACTTTTAATCGCCCTTTTATATATAAGCAGCAGCAATGCACAACAGACAAATCCAAATCCGACTGGATTGGTAGTTACAAAAGCAATGGTGGTTTCTGCCCGCGAGGAAGCTTCAAAAATAGGTTCTGATATTATGAAAAATGGAGGAAACGCTTTTGATGCCATGGTCGGAACAGAGTTAGCTCTTGCGGTTGCTTTTCCGTTTGCAGGAAATATAGGCGGTGGCGGATTTATGGTGTACAGAAAAGCAAATGGCGAAGTAGGTTCTATAGATTATCGCGAAAAAGCTCCACTGGCAGCTACAAAAGATATGTTTTTGGATGGCGAAGGAAATGTAATAAAAGGAAAAAGCACTCAGACAGCACTTGCTATTGGCGTTCCAGGTACAATTGCGGGTGTTTTTGCTGTTCATAAAAAATACGGTACAATGCCTATCTCTAAAATCCTTGAGCCTGTAATTACTTTGGCAGAAAGAGGTGTTATAGTGACTAAAAAACAAGAGAAAAGCTTAAAAGATTATCATGAAAGTATTGTAAAAATAAACGGAGAGAATTCTCCGGCATCAAAAGCTTACCAAGAAAACGACACTATAAAATATCAGGCGCTTGCAAAAACTTTAAGAAGAATTCAGAAAAAAGGGAGAAACGAATTTTATAAAGGCGAAACGGCAAAAATCTTAGTCAATTATTTAAAGGAAAAAGGCGGTATTATCACAATGCAAGATTTAGCTAAATATGAAGCTAAATGGAGAAAACCTTTGCAGTTTACTTATAAAGATTTAAAAATTACTTCGATGGCTCCGCCAAGCAGCGGCGGAATCTGTTTAGCTCAAATCTTAAAAATGCTAGAGCCTTATGATTTAGCCAAAATGAGACATAATTCTGCAGAAGCAATTCAGGTAATTGTTGAAGCCGAAAGAAGAGCTTATGCTGATAGGAGTTATTTTTTAGGCGATCCAGATTTTGTCAAAATTCCGATAAAAGAATTGTTAGACGAAAATTACCTTCGTGAAAGAATGGCAAGTTTCAATCCTGAAAAAGCAACTTTGTCTAGCGAAATAAAAGAAGGGAAAGTGAATTATGCTGAAAGTACCGAAACTACTCATTACTCAATTGTCGATCAATTCGGAAACGCTATTGCTGCCACAACAACTTTGAATGACGGTTATGGCTCTAAATATTACTGTGACGAATTAGGTTTCTTTTTAAACAATGAAATGGATGATTTTAGTGCTAAACCTGGTTCTCCAAATATGTTTGGTTTGGTTGGAAATGAAGCCAACAGCATCGCTCCCCAGAAACGAATGCTGAGTTCTATGACACCAACAATTGTAGAGAAAAACGGAAAACTTTTTATGGTAGTTGGAACACCGGGAGGTTCAACGATTATTACTTCTGTTTTACAGACAATTCTAAATGTCTATGAATACAATTTAAGCATGCAAGAAGCAGTTAATGCTCCACGTTTTCACCATCAATGGCTGCCAGATTTAATTACTTTCGAGCCTAATACTTTTGAAACTAAAACTATAGACAGCCTTAAAGCAAAAAGTTATATCATCAACGAAAAGCCAACTCCAATTATCGGAAAAGTAGATGCCATTTTGGTTTTACCAGATAATAAATTAGAAGGCGGAGCCGACTTTAGAGGCGATGATAAAGCTGTTGGTTTTTAATAGTTCTAAGTTTTTATTTTTTTAATCTAACATTATGAACTAATTTTGTAAGAACGATAATTTTAAAACCGAATGCTAAAAAAATATTTCAGAAGACTCGAAAGCATCATTGCTTTGGCACAATCCTTAATGACTCCAAAGCAGTTTCTTTTTTTGTCAAGCGTTCTTATTGGAATATCTTGCTCTCTTGCCGTTATCGTACTTAAAACTTTCGCACATAGCGTTTTCTCTTTTGCAACTTATATTAATGGAATTCTAAAATTGAGCTTCATTAACAGTATTCTGCCTATTATTGGTATTACATTAACTGTTTTTGTTGTAAACAAAGTTCTTAACGGAAGCATTCAAAAAGGAACTTCACAAATCTTGTATGCGGTTGCCAAAAAAGCTAGTATTATTCCAAGAAAGCAAATGTATGCTCAAATTGTTACGAGTTCGTTAACAGTTGGTTTAGGAGGTTCTGCTGGTTTAGAGAGTCCAATCGTTATTACTGGAGCAGCATTTGGTTCAAATTACGCCCAGAATTATAAGATGCAGTATAAGGATCGAACTTTATTAATTGGATGCGGGGTTGCCGCTGGTATTGCTGCCGCTTTTAACGCACCTATTGCTGGAGTTCTTTTTGCAATTGAAGTTCTGTTGGTAGACGTGAGCATCTCTGCTTTTACTCCAATTATGATTTCTGCTGCAACTGGCGCTTTGGTTTCTGCAATTGTATTGGACGAAAGCATTTTATTAAGTTTCAAAAAACAAGAAACATTTGATTACCATAACATTCCATTTTATGTTATTTTGGGTGTGCTTACGGGATTGGCAGCGATTTATTATTCAAGAAATTTTCAGAGAGTAGAGCATTATTTTGCCAAACAACAAATCAATCCTTATAGAAAAGCTTTAATTGGTTCCTCTCTTCTTGCTTTGTTAATTTTTATTTTTCCGACTCTGTTTGGTGAGGGATACGAAAGCATCAAAACCTTATCTGAAACCGATCCAGGAAAATTATTGGATAATACTCTTTTTGCCGATTTTAGAAATAATCAGTGGGTTTTACTTTTATTTATTGGAGCCACTATGATGGTTAAAGTATTTGCTTCAGGATTAACTCTAGGAAGCGGTGGAAATGGAGGTAACTTTGCTCCTTCTCTATTTCTAGGATCATATTTAGGATATTTCTTTTCTAAACTAGTTACGATGATAGGATTATCAAAACTTCCTATCAGTAATTTTACAATGGTTGGAATGGCTGGAATTTTGAGCGGTTTATTTCATGCACCTTTAACTGCAATCTTCTTAATTGCAGAAATTACAGGAGGTTACGGATTAATGATTCCGTTGATGATCGTTTCTTCCATCAGTTTTGCCATTTCTAAACGTTTTGAAAAATATTCGCTTGACGTAAAAGGATTAGCTAAAAAAGGCCACGCATTTACAAGCAATAAAGATTCAAACATTTTATCGACTTTAGATATCGACTCGATTATTCAATGTGATTATTTAACTGTCCATCCAGATGAAAATCTAAGTAAATTGGTAGATCTTATTTCGCATTCCAACCAAGTTGTTTTTGCCGTTGTTAATAATGAGAAAGATCTGGTTGGAGTTGTTCATTTTAATGACATTAGAGAAATCATATTCAATTCTTATCGTGTGAAATATACTTTCATTAGAGATGTAATGAAAGCACCATCGGCTACAATTTCTACGTTAGACAGCATGGAAATTGTAATGAGAAAATTTGAAACTACAAAATCTGCTTTTCTTCCTGTTTTAAGAGACGGAAAATACCACGGATTTATTTCTAAATCAATAGCGCTAGAAGCCTACAGAACAAAACTTCGTTCAATGACAATTGAATAAGCTTAGTATCGGATACGTTAAAAATTTTTATTATCCGATATTAAGAAGTATCTTTGTAGGATTATGTTTAATATTGACCTAACATACCGCGAAGAATTTCAATCAACATTTGATCGATTGTACCAAAAAAGGCAAGAACTGAAAAACAGCAGACCATTGCCTAATATTGCTTTGAATAAAATACGAGAAAGCCTTTCTCTAGAATGGACTTACAATTCTAATAGTATTGAAGGAAACACGCTTAGTTTGAGAGAAACCCAAATGGTCATTCAAGAAGGCATTACCATTAAGGGAAAATCGCTTCGTGAACATTTTGAAACTCATAATCACGACAAAGCTATTGATTATCTTTATTCAATAGTTGATGAAGAATACAAGCTAAGAAGTGTTGATATTCTTTCCATTCATGGTTTGGTAATGCGTTCTATCGAAGAAGATTTTGCTGGAAGAATTCGTAACGGAGGAGTTCGAATTTCAGGAGCTAATTTCATGCCTCCAAATGCTAATAAAGTTTCAGACTATTTAGATGAACTGATTGAGTTTATCAATACAAATCCTTTAAATTTAAACGATATAGAACTCGCAACAATTTACCATCATAAGCTAGTTTGGATTCATCCATTTTTTGATGGAAACGGGCGTACGGTTCGTTTAAGCATGAATTTACTATTGATGCGATGTGGTTTTCCACCAGCGATTATTTTAAAAAATGATAGAAAGAAATATTACGAAGCACTTAATCAAGCTAATAATGGAAATTATCAAAAACTGACACTTTTGATGTGCCAAGCACTCGAAAGAACGCTTAATATTTATCTTGGTGCGATGCCTGAAAGCCCTTATGACTATCAATCGATTCAAAATATTGTGAGCGAACCAGACACCCCTTATGGTCAAGAATATGTTAGTTTATTGGCCAGAACAGGCAAAATTGACGCCTATAAAGAAGGCCGAAATTGGTACACCACAAAAGAAGCTATAGAAAACTATATGGCAACCCGAAAAAGAAAACGCTGATTTACAATCAACGTTTTTTGTTACTAATTGTAACATAAAGTTTTGCTATCGAGCACTAAAAGAACAAATCAAAGTGGTAACTTTGCGTTTTGCTCAAAATTATGTTAGATAAAGACAATACTATTGAAGTTCTTGGTGCAAGGGTTCACAATCTAAAAAATATCGATATATCTATTCCGCGTGAAAAATTGGTAGTAATTACTGGTTTATCAGGTTCGGGAAAATCTTCTTTGGCATTTGATACGATTTATGCTGAAGGTCAGCGTCGTTATGTTGAAACTTTTTCAGCTTACGCTAGACAATTCCTTGGCGGATTAGAACGTCCTGATGTAGACAAAATAGATGGACTTTCTCCTGTAATCGCGATTGAACAAAAAACAACCAGTAAAAGTCCGCGCTCTACCGTTGGGACTATTACTGAAATTTACGATTTCCTAAGGCTTTTATACGCGCGTGGTGCAGATGCATACAGCTACAACACTGGCGAAAAAATGGTTTCGTATTCTGATGAACAGATTAAAGATCTGATTATTCAGGATTATAACGAAAAACGAATCAATATTCTAGCGCCGGTAATTAAAGCCAGAAAAGGTCATTACGCCGAATTATTCCAACAAATTACCAAACAAGGATTCTTGAAAGTTCGTGTAAATGGCGAAGTTCAAGATTTAGTTGCGGGAATGAAATTGGATCGTTATAAAACACACGATATTGAGATTGTTGTAGACAGAATGGTAATTGAAGATAATCCTGATACTCAAAAACGATTATCTGAAAGCATCAATACAGCGATGCATCACGGCGAAGATGTTTTGATGATTTTGGATCAAGATTCTAATGAAGTTCGTTATTTCAGTAGAAACTTAATGTGTCCTTCAACAGGAATATCGTATCAGAATCCAGAACCTAATTTATTTTCGTTTAACTCTCCAAAAGGAGCTTGTCCACATTGCAACGGATTGGGAACTGTACACGAAATCAACGTCAAGAAGATCATTCCAAATCCGAAATTATCTATAAAAGCAGGCGCTTTTGCTCCTCTAGGCGAATACAAATCTTCATGGATTTTCAAACAATTGGAAACCATTGGAGAAAAATTCGGGTTTAAAATAACCGATGCAATTGAGAAAATTCCTGAGGAAGCAATGCAAATGATTTTGTATGGCGGAAAAGATAAATTTTCTATCAACTCAAAAGATCTTGGCGTAACGAGAGAATATAAAATTGATTTTGAAGGAATTTCTAATTTCATCAAAAATCAATATGATGAAAGTGCCACAACCAGCATAAAACGTTGGGCAAAAGATTTTATGGACGAAATTAATTGTCCTGTTTGCGATGGCTCACGTCTTAAAAAAGAAGCTTTATTTTTTAGAGTAAATGAAAAAAATATCACCGAATTGTGTGATATGGATATTTCGGATTTGACAGCTTGGTTTCAAGATCTAAATAACAATTTGACTGATAAACAGCTTTTAATTGCTTCTGAAGTTGTAAAAGAAATCAAAGACCGTTTGAACTTCCTGATGAATGTTGGTTTGAATTATCTGGCTTTAAGCCGAAGTTCAAAATCGCTTTCGGGTGGTGAAGCACAGCGCATTCGTCTAGCAACTCAAATTGGTTCTCAGTTAGTTGGTGTTTTATATATTTTGGATGAACCAAGTATTGGTCTGCACCAAAGAGATAATGAAAAACTGATTCATTCTTTGGAACAATTACGAGATATCGGAAATTCGGTTATTGTTGTTGAACACGACAAAGACATGATTGAAACAGCGGATTATGTTATTGATATTGGTCCAAAAGCTGGTAAATACGGGGGAGAAATTATTAGTATAGGAACTCCAAAAGAAACTTTAGCTTCAGACACTATTACCGCTCAATATTTGAATGGTAAAATGAAATTTGATATTCCGAAGAAAAGAAGAAAAGGAAATGGCAAATTCTTAAAACTGACTGGAGCAACGGGAAACAATCTTAAAAACGTTTCGATAGAAATTCCGTTAGGGCAATTAACTTGTGTTACGGGAGTTTCAGGAAGCGGAAAATCGACTTTGATTAATGAAACGCTATATCCGATTTTAAATGCGTATTATTTTAATGGAGTAAAAAAACCACAACCTTATAAAAAGATTGAAGGTTTAGAACATATTGATAAAGTAATTGATATTGATCAAAGTCCGATTGGAAGAACACCGCGTTCAAATCCGGCAACATACACAGAGGTCTTCACAGAAATCAGAAATCTATTTACAATGACTTCTGAAAGCATGATACGTGGTTATAAAGCGGGGCGTTTTAGTTTTAACGTGAAAGGTGGACGTTGCGAAACCTGCGAAGGTTCTGGCGTAAGAACAATCGAAATGAACTTTTTACCAGATGTTTATGTAGAATGTGAGACTTGCCAAGGAAAACGTTTTAATAGAGAAACTTTAGAAATTAGATACAAAGGAAAATCTATTTCGGATGTTTTGGATATGACGGTTGATGAAGCGGTTCCATTCTTTGAGAATATTCCGAAGATTTATAGAAAAATAAAAACCATTCAAGATGTTGGTTTGGGTTACATTACGCTTGGGCAGCAAAGTACAACGCTTTCTGGTGGTGAAGCGCAGCGTATAAAACTAGCAGGTGAATTGTCTAAAAAAGATACAGGAAATACATTTTATATTCTTGATGAACCAACTACAGGTTTACACTTTGAAGACATTCGAGTTTTGATGGAAGTAATCAATAAACTGGTTGATAAAGGAAATACTATTCTAGTTATAGAACACAACATGGACGTTATCAAACTTGCCGATTATATTATAGATATCGGCCCAGAAGGCGGAAAAGGGGGAGGTCAATTGGTTGCCAAAGGAACTCCAGAAGAAGTGGCTCAGAATAAAAAGAGTTATACGGCTAAGTTTTTGAAAAAAGAGCTAGAGTAAGAATGATCTTTGTCAAAGTTTAAAATTTTGACAAAGATTTAAGTCCAAAAAACTTCCTGCTTACATACACACTATACACCTGATAATGAATCAAAAACCGAATTTGATTATTATCGCAGTATTACTTTTGGATTATAATTACTGCTTTTTGTAACAATTCTAGAAAAAAGCGTTAATTTAGTGTCCGCTTTTTTTGAAAAATCCATGCTTTTTTAAAGAAAACATGTTTCAATTAAACCGAATGTTTGTTTGAAACCAACTGCCCTAGCCCTGATGGGAGCGGCATCTCCCGATTTAGAAAAACAAGGCTTTTTAGCCGTAGTTTTTGTTTATCGGGAATATAGCGGACAGCAGGAATCAGCTCCTTCTTCCGATTACATAAAACATAATAATAAATTAAAATACCTAAAATGAGATTAGAAGATTTTGATAATGATGAAGATAAAGTAATTCAAGACCGTTTGAAACAAAGAACGTGGAATGAAATTAAAACCAATGACAGCTGGGCAATTTTTAAAATTATGTCTGAGTTTGTAAATGGTTACGAAGCAATGGGACGTATTGGTCCTTGTGTTTCTATTTTTGGATCGGCGAGAACAAAACCAGAGGATAAGTACTACCAGTTGGCAGAAAAAATCGCTTATAAAATCAGTAAAGCAGGTTACGGTGTGATTACAGGAGGTGGTCCCGGAATTATGGAAGCTGGTAATAAAGGAGCACATTTGGGCGGAGGAACTTCGGTTGGTTTAAATATCGAACTTCCGTTTGAGCAGCATTTCAATCCGTACATTGACCATGATAAAAACTTAAATTTCGACTATTTCTTTGTGAGAAAAGTAATGTTCGTAAAATATTCGCAAGGTTTTGTGGTTATGCCAGGAGGTTTTGGAACTTTAGACGAAATGTTTGAAGCCATCACTTTGATTCAGACGAAGAAAATTGGAAAGTTTCCGATTATTTTGGTTGGAGTTGAATTCTGGTCTGGCTTAATTGAATGGGTTAAAACTGTTTTAGTTGAAAAAATGCACACAGTAAGCCCAGAAGATTTGAATTTGTTTAAAATTGTAGATACAGAAGACGAAGTTGTAGAGGCATTGGATAAATTCTACAAAAAGTACGATTTAAGTCCGAATTTCTAATTTTTCAAAGCATCAAAGTGATTATAACTATATTTAATCGCAACGTTCAAAGCGATTCTTTTAAATGAACTTATATCACTGATATGGTTAAATTATACTGCAAATACGCAAAAATTAAAAGCTGTTTTTTTAAACAGCTTTTTTTATACTATTTTTACAAAAATCCGTAACTTCAATATGTCCGTAACATAAGTATCTCTTATAATTTTTAAGCCATTATTTGAAAGCACTTTATAAAATTATTTACCTCTTTTTAGCTTTATCATTTTCGATAAAACTAACTGCACAACATCTCTCAAAGATGGAAGTGGCGGTAAATCTTGAACTTAAAACACTGAATATAAAACAGGATCTTACTTATCATAATACTACAAATGATACGTTGGTTTCGATTGTTTTAAATGACTGGAACAACGCTTTTGTTGACAAAAATACACCTTTGGCAAAACGTTTTTCTGATGAATTTTACAGAGGTTTTCATTTGGCAAAGGCTGCTGATAGAGGAAAAACAACAATCATAAATTTAACTGAAACCAATTATTCTGCTCTAGAATGGGAAAGAAATCCCCAGAATCCAGATTACATTATTGTCAAGTTGAATCGCAAACTTCTTCCTAACGAAAAAATTGATCTGCACCTTAATTATATTGTCAAAATACCGAATGACAAATTCACTCATTTTGGGTTTACTCAAAATGGCGGCATGGCATTAAAAAATTGGTTTTTAAGCCCTGCTCGTTTTGAAAATGGACTTTTTGTAAAATACAACAATTTCAATCTGGATGATATTGCCAATGCGGTGAGTGATTATGAGGTGGAAATTAAAGTCCCGAATCAGTATTTTATTACTACCGATTTAAATTCGGTTACCAAAGACACAAGCAATGAGAGCTACAATGTTTACTCTTTTTCTGGTAGAAATAGAACCGATTTTAGCCTTTATATCGAAAAACAAAACAGTTTTAGAATCTATGATAATGGATCTCTACAGGTTGAAACCAATTTAAAAAACAAAAAAATAGACGAATTTCAGAAAGCTATTATTATTAACCGAGTAGTTTCTTATGCTGAAAAATTTATTGGGAAATATCCGCATGAAAAAATCACGGTTTCTCAAGCAGATTATGATAGAAATCCGTTTTATGGTTTAAATCAGCTGCCATCGTTTATAAGTCCTTTTGAGGATGATTTTATGTTTGAAATTCAGTTTTTGAAAACTTTTTTAAATAATTATCTCAAAAATAGTCTGCGTTTAGATCCACGAAAAGACAATTGGGTCTATGACGGAATCCAGATTTATACGATGATGAAATATATGGAAGAGCATCATCAGGACGAAAAAATGCTAGGAAGACTTTCAGACATGAAGCTCTTTAAAAGTTATAATATTACCAATCTGACTTTTAATGAGCAATACAGCTATTATTATATGCTGATGGCACGAAAAAATCTGGATCAGCCACTGGGAGATCCAAAAAACACGCTAATAAAATTTAACGAACAGATTGCCAGTAAATATCGCGCTGGTTTAAGTTTGAGTTATTTAGACGATTATCTTAATCATGATATTGTTCCTAAAAGTGTAAAAGAATTTTACAATCTAAACCAATTTGGGCAATCAAATCGTGAGGATTTTGAAAAAATCTTAACTCAAAAAAGTCCAAAAAATATCGATTGGTTCTTTAAAACTATTATTGATTCTAGAGATATTATAGATTATAAATTTTCGAATGTTTCGAGGACTGCAGACAGCGTTAAATTTTCGGTTAAAAATAAAACTGGAATCTATGCTCCTATTCCGATTTATGGCATTAAAAAGAAAGAAGTCGTATTTAAAGAATGGATTGAACCTACCAAAAAAGATTCTGTTTATGAGTTCAGCCGAAAAAATGCGGACAAAATCGTCATTAATTACAATAATGAGGTTCCAGAATACAATCAACGAAACAACTGGAGATCTCTAAAACATGTTTCTCTGAATCGTCCTATAAAATTTAATTTTGCTAAAGATTTAGAAGATCCAGATTATAATCAGATCCTATATATTCCGACATTAAATTATAATTATTATGATGGTTTTACGCCTGGAATTCGTTTTCATAATAAAACCATTTTAGACAAGCCTTTTAACTTTGACATTAACCCCGCATATTCTATAAAAGCAGGGACAATTTCTGGTTCATCAGCTTTTTCATGGAATCAATATTACAGAAACAGCACCTTGTATAATGTTAGATATTCTATCAGTCAGAATTATTTTCATTATGCCCCAGATGCTACTTATTTAAGATTAAATCCAATGGTAGTGTTTCGCATTCGCGAAAAAGACTTCAGAGACAATAGAAAGCAAATGTTTATGTTTCGACAGGTTATCGTGAACCGTGAAGCAAGCGATTATATTACAGACAATTCGTCACCTAATTATTCTATTTTTAATGCCCGCTACTCTAACACAAAAACAGAATTAATCGATCATTTTAGTTTTATGACCGATTTGCAGTTTTCTAGCGGATTTGGAAAAGTTTCTGGAGAAGTAGAATACAGAAGATTATTTCAAAATAACAAAAAGTTAAATTTAAGATTATATGCTGGAAGTTTCTTGTACAACACAACAAACTCAGACTATTTTAGTTTTGGTTTAGATCGTCCAACAGATTATTTATTTGATTACAATTTGTTTGGAAGATCTGAAAGTACAGGCTTTTTTAGCCAACAATATGTTATTGCAGAAGGAGGTTTTAAATCGCAACTAGAACCTTCATACGCTAACCAATGGATGACAACTTTAAATGCCAGCTACGCGATATGGAACTGGGTGGAACTTTATGGAGATATTGGTTTCTTGAAAAATAAGCATCAAGGCGAGTTCTTTGCGTATGATTCTGGAGTACGTTTAAACCTTGTGCCTGACTACTTTGAACTATATTTTCCTGTTTATTCTAATAATGGATGGGAAATAACACAGCCTAAATACAATGAAAAAATACGATTTATCATCACTTTCTCACCAAAAACATTAGTTACTCTTTTCACCCGAAAATGGTTTTAATCAAATGAATTTTAAATAAAAACTTGCGAAATTATCAATAAAATTAAATTTTACATAAAAATAACACATATAAAATACTTAGTTTATAGATTTGAATACAAATAATTAAATTATATTTATTTCAAAGAATTATGATTATTGATTGTTTTTAAGTAATTTCGCGACATAAACAACATGACCCTACAAGATTATGATAAAAGAAAAAAACAATACTACACTGACATTTGAAGATTTCAAAACTGAGGTATTGAATGACTATAGAATTGCGGTAACAAGCCGTGAATGTAGTCTTTTAGGTCGAAAAGAAGTATTAACAGGAAAAGCTAAATTTGGGATTTTCGGAGACGGAAAAGAAGTCCCACAACTGGCAATGGCAAAAGCTTTTAAAAACGGAGATTTCCGTTCTGGATACTATCGCGACCAAACTTTTATGATGGCTATCGGCGAATTGGACGCTAAACAGTTTTTTGCCGGTTTATACGGTCACACCGATTTAGCTTTTGATCCGATGTCTGCAGGAAGACAAATGGGAGGACATTTTGTAACGCACAGTTTAAACGAAGATGGCTCTTGGAAAGATTTAACAAAACAAAAAAATTCAAGTTCAGATATATCTCCAACAGCAGGACAAATGCCAAGGTTACTTGGTTTGGCTCAAGCATCAAAAATTTATAGAGAGGTTGACGGAATTACTATTAAAGACAAGTTTTCTGTTAATGGAAATGAAGTAGCTTGGGGAACTATTGGTAACGCCAGCACTTCTGAAGGTTTATTTTTTGAAACCATAAACGCTGCAGGAGTTCTTCAGGTTCCGATGGTAATGAGTGTTTGGGATGACGAATATGGAATTTCTGTTCATGCTAAACATCAGACTACTAAAGAAAATATTTCTGAAATATTAAAAGGATATCAGCGCGATGAAGATTCTAAAGGTTATGAAATCTTTAGAGTAAAAGGCTGGGATTATGCCGAACTGGTTTCTACTTACGAAAGAGCTGGAGCAATTGCACGCGAAGAACATATTCCTGTTTTAATTCACGTAAACGAATTAACGCAGCCACAAGGTCATTCTACTTCTGGTTCTCACGAACGTTACAAAAGTGCAGAAAGACTAGCTTGGGAAAGAGATTTTGACTGTATTCGTCAAATGCGTCTTTGGATGATTGCCATAAATATTGCTTCTCCAGAGGAATTGGCAGAACTTGATTTCGAATTAAAGAAAGAAGTTCTAGAAGCTAAAAAAGAAGCTTGGAACAGCTTCATCAATCCAATTATTGATGAGCAAAAAAATCTTTTAGCTTTATTGGAGCAAATTGCCGAAGCAAGCATTAATCATAAAGAAAGAATCAAAAAATTAATTTCTGAATTGGCAGCAATTAAAGCGCCTTTAAAGAAAGAATTATTAGTTTACGCTAGAAAGATTCTTCGTTTTATTGAAGTGCCAAACAGCAAAGTTCTTTTATCAAATTGGATTACAAGTTTCTTGAATGAAACTCAGGAAAAATTTAGCAGTAATCTGCATTCTGAGTCTGAACAAAATGTATATTCTGTACAAAAAGTTCTTCCTAAATATGCTGAAAATGCAAAAGCAGATTTGGATGGTAGAATGATTCTTCGTGATAACTTTGATGCTCTATTTGCAAAATATCCTGAGACTTTAATTTTCGGTGAAGATGTTGGAAACATCGGAGACGTAAATCAAGGTCTAGAAGGAATGCAAGAAAAATACGGAGAACTTCGTGTTGCCGATGTGGGAATTCGTGAAGCGACTATTATTGGTCAAGGAATCGGAATGGCATTGAGAGGTTTACGCCCAATTGCTGAAATTCAGTATTTAGATTATTTATTGTACGCTATTCAGATCATGAGTGACGATTTAGCTACCTTACAATATAGAACTGTTGGAAAACAAAAAGCACCATTAATCATTAGAACCCGCGGACACCGTTTGGAAGGAATCTGGCATTCTGGTTCTCCAATGGGAATGATTATCAATGCAATTCGTGGAATTCACGTTTTGGTTCCGAGAGATATGACACAAGCAGCTGGTTTTTACAACACTTTGTTAGAATGTGACGAGCCTGCTTTGGTTATCGAATGTTTGAACGGATATCGTTTAAAAGAAAAAACTCCTCTAAATTTTGGCGAATTCAAAACGCCAATTGGAGTTGTAGAGAATTTAAGAGAAGGTTCTGACATTACTTTGGTTTCTTACGGATCAACTTTAAGATTGGTTATGCAAGCAGCTAATGAATTAGCAGAAAAAGGAATTGATTGCGAAGTTATTGACGTTCAATCTTTACTTCCATTTGATATTAACAAAGACATCGTAAAAAGTATTGCTAAAACAAACCGTCTTTTAGTAATTGATGAAGATGTTCCTGGTGGAGCTTCAGCGTTTATTTTACAGCAGATTTTAGAAGAACAAGATGCTTACAAATATTTAGACAGCAAACCGCAAACTTTAGCAGCAAAAGCACATAGACCTGCTTATGGAACTGATGGCGATTACTTCTCTAAACCTTCTGCAGAAGATATTTATGAGAAAATTTACGCCATGATGCACGAAGTTAACCCTGCAAAATATCCTGCTTTATATCAGTAATTTACTTTGTTTTAGATATTAAAAAAGCTCCAAATCTCAATTTAGATTTGGAGCTTTTAATTTTTCTCATTTTTTGTCATCCTGAGCGAAGTCGAAGGTACTCCAATTGGAATATAGGCTTCGACTTCGCTCAGCCTGACAGATGCAAAGAATAGAAAACTAAAATTAGCGCTTTGTCTAAAGCGAATCCGTTTCGTCTGCGTTACATCCCAAGAATTAAATATCTCGCAACATCGCTCTCGCTCTTTCCAAATCCTCAGCTGTATCAATTCCGATTCCAACGTGAGTCGTTTCGACCATTTTGATACGTTTTCCGAATTCTAAATAGCGTAATTGCTCTAACTTCTCAGAAGCTTCTAAAGATTTCATTGGAAGATTGTAAAAATCCAATAATGCTTGTTTTCTGAAAGCATAAATTCCGATATGCTGAAAATATCTTACTCCCACATTTTTCTCTCTCGGATACGGAATTACAGATCTTGAAAAATACAATGCAAACTGCGATTGGTCTACCACCACTTTTACATTATTCGGATTATTGATTTCATCTTCATTTGTGATTTCGCGCATTAGCGAAGCCAAATCGATTTTCTTATCGGGATCATTTTTAAAGACAGATAAAACCTGTGCCAAAGGTTCTGCTTCTGTAAAAGGCTCATCACCCTGAACATTTACTACAATATCAACATCAAGATTAGCAACTGCTTCTGCAATACGGTCACTT
Organism: Flavobacterium tagetis; assembly: GCF_016735615.1. GTDB lineage: Bacteria > Bacteroidota > Bacteroidia > Flavobacteriales > Flavobacteriaceae > Flavobacterium > Flavobacterium tagetis. The sequence goes on along the minus strand of NZ_JAERSF010000003.1, from coordinate 427,522 downwards.
CCTGATTCGTGTTCTTTGATGCTCATAATGGCTTTTCCGCCATTAGAAATAATTTCGTCAAAAATTAAATCAGAATCAGTTACTACAAAAACATCATCAAACAATGCTGTCGAAACTGCTGCTTCATAGGTTCTCAGAATCACTGTTTTGCCACCTAAATCCTGCATTAATTTTGCTGGAAAACGTGTTGAAGCATATCTGGCTGGAATTACTGCTATTATTTTCATTCTTATATTTTACTGAGTTTAAAAAACTCAAAAATTAGTAATTTAACTTTCACTGGTTTTAAGTGTTTGCAAATATGCAAAAATTACTTTTAAATTTTCTGTTTTTCAATTTCTGTAAAAGTTGAAAATCATGTTTAAGAATATTAAGACAAAAAATTAAACCGAAACTGTAACACGAAGATAAGTTGCTGGAATTAATGTAGAATTGTCATTACTTTGGTTTTGGCTATTAACTAATCCTTCAAGTTTAGCATACAAATCCGAAGTTTTCCCGTTTTGTTCGGCAGCTTCAAAAGCGTTCATAGTTGGACCATAATAATTTTTTAATCGATTTAGCCACTCCGAAGGCGGGAATGCTGCTTTAAATGTAAAGGTATCTCTCTCAAAAGAAATATTCTCTTTAGGAACACCTGCATTTGTGAATCTTTCGATTACGTTATCCTCAATACCCCAAAGCATTGGGCTTACGAAACCCTCAGGAGGCGGTGGTGTAAATTCAGAACTAATTTTTAAGATTTGTGCAATCAATGTTGGATCTCCTGGTATCCAATTACCCATAATAACTTTACCTCCAGGTTTTGTAACACGAACCATTTCTTTAGCAACATCAAAAGGTTTTGGGGCAAACATTGCTCCAAAAATGCTCATTGTAACATCGTAAGATTGATTTTCCAATTCATTCAAATCGGTTGCGTCACCTTCTTGAAATACAATATTATCCAATCCTTCTTTTTTTGCTCGAATATTGCCAGCTTCAACTAAATTTCTTGCTATATCAACACCTAAAACATTGGCACCAAATTTTGCCGAAGGTATCGCAGTAGTACCATCGCCACAGCCGAGATCTAGAACGTTACTATTTTCTTTAATTCCTATTTTGGCAACCAATTCTGCACCGCTTTCTCTCATAGATTCTGCAACGCGCGTAAAATCGCCTTTTTCCCATAATGCCTTGTTTGGATTCATCTTAATTTTATCAGTGATTATAGTGCTGATGCCGCACTCTTACTTGATTTGTAAACATCTTCTATCCTTTTTTAAATTATCACCAGTTAATCACAAAAGGCATTTAAAAAACTACTTAAAAAAAGAAGATAAAAACAAAATAATCAACTGACTAACAATTACTTACACAAAAATAAACAAATTAAATGGAAAACGATTGGAAAACTTTGAAGCCTTCTTTGGCTATTTCCATCTAAAAACAGATATACTATTTGCAAAACGCATTCTAAAATATATTTATAACACTTTTATTAAACCATTGTATTTTAATATGTTATAATATTTTTACTTTTATAAGAAAAAAACAACATGAAAAGAAAGTTTACTTCCCTCCTGCTCTATTTCTTTTTAATTTTAAGCTCAAATGCTTTTTCTCAAAACAGCAAACCTACTATTGTAAATGCTTTTTCTAACCGATTTTTTTCAGGAAAAGATTATCAGCCTTTACAAGATTTAAAATGGAAATTTAAAACCGAAGGTAAAATCTTTTCTTCTCCCATCGCACAAAACGGAATGGTTTATATCGGAAGTGAAGATGGTTATTTTTATGCTATCGATGAAAAATTGGGAAAACAGAAATGGAAATTTAAAACCAATGGCGCCGTTCACAGTTCTGCAAGCCTTTACAATGATATTGTTTATTTCGGGAGTTTTGATGGTCATTATTATGCTCTAAATGCTAAAACAGGAAAAGAGATATGGCGTTTTAAAACCAAAGGCGAACATTGGTACAGTGAAATTGGAATGTGGGGCATGAAACCAAGCAATTTATTAATGGCTGACTTATGGGACTTTTACCTTTCAACGCCTGTTATTTATTTAGATCCTAAAACTGCATTGGTAATTTTCGGCAGCAGCGACGGAAATCTATATGCTGTTGATGCCAAAAAAGGCAGTTTGAAATGGACTTTCAAAACAAAAGCCGCTATACATAGTACACCAGTTTTAGATAAAAGCACCGTTTATTTTGGCGGATGGGATGGTATTTTTTATGCTTTGGACTGCAAAACAGGAAAAGAAAAATGGAAATTCTCAACCGAAATAAAAACAGGTTTTACAGGAATTCAAGCTTCTGCAACTGTCTCAAATGGCATCGTTTATTTTGGAGCAAGAGATCCTTATTTTTTTGCACTCGATACTAAAACTGGAAAGTTAATATGGAAATACAATGCCGAAAACTCTTGGATTCTGAGTTCGGCTGTTATAAAAGACAATACCGTTTATGTAGGAACTTCAGACACTTATGCTCTATTGGCATTGGACGCAAAAACTGGAGAAGAAAAGTACCGTTTTAAAGGAAATGGATATATTTACTCTTCACCCGCCATCGCTGGCAATACAATTTATTTTGGAGATTTTTCGGGGAATTTCTTCAGCCTGAATTTACTTTCTAAAAAAGAATTCCAAGTTACTCCAACCGAAAATAGAGACAAGTACGCAAAAACAATTTTAAACAATGATCTTTTAGATTTTAGTCACGCAGCAAAAGCAACCGATTTGTCAATTTATGCAGAGAATCAAAGAGTAATGAATGAATTTTACAAATTAGGGCCAATTGTTTCTTCTCCATTTATTAGCAATAATGTTATTTTTTACGGAAGTGCCGATGGTTATCTCTATGCTTACAACTTGAGGAAATAAATTACATAATTTTTACAGAAGTCATACTTAGAGAACCTGCTAATAGTTTATCATTAAACAAATCCAATTCATCCTTTTTATCTTTTAAACCTAAAGTATACAATAACGGAAGATAATGTTCTGGTGTTGGAACTGCCAATTGAACAGCTTTATTTAGTTTTTCGAAATCAATTAAAGGTTGGAAATTTCCATCTAATAAATAATTATTTACGGTTTCTCGTGCTTCTATAGCCCAATCGTAACCGTAATTATCTTTATCAAAATTTCTAAAATCAACCATTCTTAGATTGTGGACAATATTTCCGCTTCCGATGATTAAAACGCCTTTGTAGCGTAGTGCCTGTAGTTTTTGAGCCAATTCAAAATGATATTGCCCCGATTTGGTATAATCGATGCTCAACTGAATTACCGGAACATCTGCGTTTGGATACAAATGTTTAATCACACTCCAAGCGCCATGATCTAAACCCCAATGCTCGTCTAATTCGACCATTACGGGATCTAAAATCTTTTGCGTTTCAACGGCCAATTCCGGACTTCCTTTTGCTGGGTACTGAACATCAAAAAGCGCTTGTGGAAAACCTCCAAAATCATGAATGGTTCTTGGCATTTCCATTGACGTTACTTTTGTTCCTTTTGTAAACCAATGCGCAGAAACACATAAAATAGCGTTGGGTTGTGGTAGTGTTTTCGCCAAATTACGAAAACCAGTTACAAACTGATTTTCTTCAATAGCATTCATTGGGCTGCCGTGTCCTAAAAACAGAACCGGCATTTTATCTGTATTCGAAAACGTCGACGAAATCGAATGTAAGTCGTTTAATGTTGTCATTTGGTAAAACTTTTTTTTGCCACGAATTTCACGAATTACACTAATTTACATAACTTAAAAAAAATAATTCGTGCTAATTCGTGAAATTCGTGGCAAACAATTATTCTTCAAAACTCTCGTCTTTAAAGCCTATCAAATATAGCTTATTTTTAGCACGTGTCATAGCGGTGTAAAGCCATCTAATGTAATCAGTATCAATTCCGTTTGGCAGAAATGGCTGTTCTATAAAAACCGTATTCCATTGTCCACCTTGCGATTTGTGACACGTTATCGCATATGAGAATTTCACCTGTAATCCGTTGAAATATTCGTTTTCTTTTACTTTTTGAAATCTCTTGTATTTGGTTGGTTCGTCTTCATAATCTTTCATCACTTCTTCGTATAGACGATTTGATTCTTCATACGTCAAAGATGGTGATTCGCTGGTTAAAGTATCTAGAATTAAAACCGTTTCAAAAGGCTTTTGTTCTGAATAATCGACCATTCTGATTTTTACTTTCGCAAACTTAAAGCCGTATAATTCTCTAATTCCGAAAAGTTCTAAAACTTCTATGATATCACCGTTGGCAATAAATCCCGCTTCATCAGTTTCTTTCAGCCAGAAATAATTATTTTTTACCACCATCAAGAAATCTCCAACCGAAAGTTCGCTTTCTTTAAACAAAATTCGGCTTCGAATCTGTTCATTATATTGATTGGCTCTTTTATTAGAACGAACAATAAAAGCAGTATCTTCAATACTATAATTGCTATACGCCATATTGATCGCATCTTGAATGTCATAACCATCGGTCAAACGAACAATATCTTTAAACTTCTTTACATTGAATCGGAATTCGGTAATGAAGCTTTCTTTGAGCAATTCACGCAATTCTGTCGCATTGTATAAAATTCCTGAACTTTCTTCCTGACGCATTACTTCATCCAATTCGATATGATCAATTTCCTTACTGTAATGAAAACCCAAAGTATCAATATCCAAAGCTGGACTAACATCCAAATTGACTGGCGGAAGCTGAGCTGTATCTCCCAAAAGTATCATTTTACAGTTTTGCCCAGAATAGACATAATTAATCAAATCGTCCAGAAGTGAACCGCTGTCTAAAGTACTGTCTGAAATCATCGAAGCCTCATCGACGATAAAAATGGTGTTTTTGTGTTTGTTGACTTGTTTGGTAAAAGCTACTCCACCACCAGAAGATTTCTTCGGAAAATATATTTTTTTATGAATTGTAAAAGCTGGATTATTAGAATAATTGGCAATTACTTTTGCCGCACGTCCCGTTGGTGCCAATAAAACGTACTTTTTATTGATATCGCTTAAATTATTGACAATGGTAGAAATTACAGTTGTTTTTCCCGTACCGGCATATCCTTTCAAAACAAAAATGGTGTCGTTTTGAGGTTCGGTTAGGAAAATGGCAATTTTCTGAAAAAAAATATCCTGTTTATAAGTTGGAGGAAAAGGAAATCGCTTTTGTAAAATACCGTAAAACTGTGCAGAATTCATAAAATAATATTGAAATACAAAGGTCGTCTTTTTAAATTTTAAATTCCAATCTTTAAATTCCAAACTTTAAAATTCTTCAAATAATAAGACACATTCAACAATCAAAAGAGCAAAATATATTAACTAATTAATTTCCAAATAAATATACTTTTTCTTAACCTTGTTTTAAACTTAGATTCAAATTGTTTTTTGAAATTGCAATTATAATTGTTCCTTTTTAATTTGTAAGTTTGTGGTCGCTTAAATTCTTTCTTGATTTAAAACAGGTAACGAATTGTAAATCAACTATGTCATTACAAAATACTAACATTACTTCAAAAAATTACAGAAAACTTTCTATTCAGGTTTCCCTGACTGGATTTTCATTCTGCTGTTTTGATACTTTAAACAATGTCATTACTTCTTTTAAAGAAATAAAGTTTGACACTACCAACAAAACGCCTCGAATTGAAGATTTATTCAGCAATGCTTTCAAGACTAATCCTGAATTAAAAGAAACTTACGACGAAGTAATGGTTATCCATAATAACAATTTCTCGACTTTTGTTCCCACTGCTTTATTTGATGAGAATTATTTAGGAAGTTATCTGCAATACACTACAAAAGTATTTGAAACAGATCACTTTACTTTTGATCAAATTCCTAATTACCAGATGAATTCGGTTTATATTCCGTATGTGAATATCAACAACTTCCTGATTGACAATGTGGGTTCTTTTAATTCTAAACATGCCAACAGCATTTTGGTCGAGAAAATTCTAGATAACTCAAGAAACAATGACGACAAGAAAATGATCGTGAATTTTAATCATGGTAATTTTGAAATTATCGTGGTACAAAATCAAAAACTTTTATTGTTTAATTCGTTCGAATACAATACTCCAGAAGATTTCATCTATTACATTTTATTTACGGCAGAGCAAATGAGCATGAATCCTGAAAGTTTCAAATTAGAATTATTAGGAACGATTTCAGAAAATGATCCTTTTTACGCTATAGCTTACAAATACGTGCGCCATATTTCTTTTATGGATGTATCAAAACTAAAAGAGAAAAACAGCTTTACAACTGCTCAAAATCAAAAACATTATATCTTATTTCAATCATGAGAATCATTTCAGGAAAATACAAAGGACGCCGAATTTTTCCGCCAAAAAATCTACCTGTAAGACCAACGACTGACATGAGTAAAGAAGCATTATTTAATGTTTTAAATAATCATTTTAATTTTGACAGTTTAAAGGTTTTAGATTTATTTTCGGGAACAGGAAACATCAGTTATGAGTTTGCTTCACGCGGAAGTGCTCCTATTACCTCTGTTGATGGTGATTTCGGATGCGTAAAATTTATCAAACAAGTTTCATCGGAATACGATTTTGATATTGCTGCAACTAAAAGTGATGTTTTTAAATTCTTAGAAAACTCTAAAACAACTTACGACATTATTTTTGCAGATCCGCCTTATGGCTTAGACCAAGCAACTTTTGAAAAAATTGTGCTAACGGTTTTTGAAAGAGATTTATTGGAAGAAGACGGCATGATGATTATCGAACATTCAAAGTATACAAAACTAGACCACATGATTAACTTTTCTTTCCAGAAAAGTTACGGTGGTTCGTTTTTTAGTTTCTTCGAACTAAATTCTACTGACGATGACGAAGAATTACCGCACGATATTTCTAAAAAAGAAACGGAAGAAGACGAAGGGTAAATTTTTAAATATTAAAATATTGAAATCCCAAATTCCAATCTCAATGCTTCTGAGAAATTGGAATTTGGGATTTTATTTTTTGGTTTTTCAAACCTTATCTGATTCTATTTTCACTCTCATTGATGCTTTTTCCTTTGTATTCTGAATCTTTTATCTTTCCGAAAGAATAACGAACTGCAATAGAAATCTCATTTGCATCAACCCAATATTTAAACTTTGAATTTATATTATTAATGCTAAAAGCATCTGTATAAGTCGTAGCTTTAAAAATATCATTATAATTTAAAGTACAGCTCCAGTTTTTGCCGAATGTTTTTACCAGCGATAAATCGACAATAAAATTGGCTTTTCGTTCAAAAATTCCATCGTTTTGTTTTGTCATTCCCCAAAAAGAAAGAACAAAACTGAAATCTTTCGGCAGTTTAAAAGTGTTATTGGAATAATAATATAAATAAGGTTTTGATGGATGCAATAAAGCTCTGTCATCTTCAGTCTTACTTTTTGCAAAAACAAGAGAATTTGTTGTAGTCCAGAATTTATAAGTAAAGGGAAGCGTCAAATCTATTGTAAAACCCGTTTCTCGCTTAAAATTAATATCGGTAATCATCAGCACATTTGTTTCATCATTGAATACAAAAGTCGGATTAACGACATCTTTAGTATGATAATAACCAAATTTTAAAGTTTTGTCTAAATATTGGAAGGTACTCGAAATTTCATCTACAAATGCTGGTCCTAAATTTATACTACTGCCATATAAAAAATACGGATTTATATAGGTAGCAATCTGACTTAATGAAGAATACTTAGGTCTCACAATGCTTTTCGCATAATCTAGAATAATACTTTTTGTGCTGTCAATAGGAAAAGTAATATTGGCTTTCGGAAACAAATTGGTATAATTTTTATCGATTGAAGGTGCAACTTGCGTTCTAAACTTTGCATAAACATTGGTGTTTTCCGCTCTTAATCCGAATGAGAAATCGACTTTTTTGAGTTTTCTAGAAAACTGGATATAAGCAGCGAGGTTTTCTTCTTTAAAATCATAATCTGAAATTTCGTTAATGTTTTTCTCAAAATCAAAAATGTCTGCGTTTGATAACGATTTTGCCTTTAAATACAGTGCACCATATTCTAGATTCATTTCATTTTTAAACTTTTTCTCCAAATCGATTCTTCCAGAAAAGACATCAACATTAAATTTCTGATCGCGGTTTTGCGACAATTCAAAATCGGTTTCGTTATAATTGTTGGCTACTAAACTTTCCAGATGCTGATTAAAATTTGAATACTGAAAACCAGCAAAAAGCTGCGTGTTGATCGATTTTATTTTTTTTGAATAATTTACAAATGCATTGACAAAATCCTTTTTACTCGAATTATCACTCAGCGTAAAAACATTATTGATCTGATCCTGATTTTGATTGAACGTAAAAGTATTAATATCGAAAGTATCATTCTGAAGTTTTCCATTTACATTAATCGAGAAATAATCCTCCTCCTTTATTTTATAAAACATTCCGCCTCCAAAAACGTATTGATTGCGGTGTGTATTCGCCATAACATCATAATCGGAAACAATTGAAGCTTTTGGAATCTCATATTCTAAAGTATGTCTTTCCCAAGGATTTAATTTATTGTAGTTAAAATTGGCTTTCCATTCTAATTTACCTTTTTTAAAACTAGAATTGAACCCTAAATAATTATTATAATGCTTTTTGAAAGATGCCACTTCAGAAATTTCAGTTCTAAAACTGTCTTTTTTACTCAATTTTCTGGCAATTAAAATCACGGCGCGACCTTCGGCTTCATATTTTGAAGACGGATTCTTTATAATTTCAATAGTCTTTATATCAGCGACGCTCAAGGCATTCAAATCAGTTATCGTTCCTTTTTGGCCGTCAATATAAATGAGCGGATTTCCTTTTCCGACAATCGAAATACTTTCACGATCAGTACTTACTTGAACCGATGGCAGTTTCGAAAGCAAATCGACCGGATTTGGAATTGAATTGTAAACCGAATTGGCAACGTCAACTTTTATATTTCCGTTTGAGTTTGTAAATGTCTTTTTCTCCTGGGCGATGACAATTTCATCTAATTGATTTGAAATAGAATCTTTTGGTATTTCATTCTGTGCATTCGCAATAAATGAAAGACAAAAAAGCAAAAGTGTTATTAGAAGTTTAAGTGGCAGATAAAGGTTCATTTTAAAATTGAAATTGATTAATGTTGCTGCAAAAATGCTTTGAAAATCTAGTTCCGAAAGTTAATCGTAGGTTAATGCAGGGTTAATCTGCTATTTGTATGGTAAAAGCCGTATTTTTGAAACAGAATTTTAAAAGAATATGAAACAAAGAATCAATTTATTAATCACATTTTCTGTCATAGCGCTCATCGTGCTTATGACGGTACAATGTTATTTGGTAAAAACAGCCTACGAATATAAAGTCGCGCAGTTTCATACGCAGATTAAAAATGAAATTGCCCAGATTTCTAATAACTATAGCGATATTGATTCGGCCTTGGTGGCAAAAAAAGAAGCACTTTACAAAAGCCTTTCTGAAAAATATATAAAAGGAAAAAACACTAAACTCGATATTAAGATTGGCGTTTTAAGAAATGAATATCAAAATGCTGTAACGCACGATCTTCAGCGAAAATTTGAACGAGATTTACCGAATTTCAAAATTGATTTTGCGATTGTCCTCAACAAGTTTATTCTGTATCAAAGTGCTAAAAAAGCCGATACGATTTTCTCGGAAAAACCTTTTATCCAGAATAAATTGTATGGAAATCTGGCTTCGCTAAATCATGCTTTTTTAGTGAGAAATTATGTTGGAACAACCAACGGAACGTTTGAAAATCAGGAATATCAATTGCTGACAGAAGATTCTATGTACGTTTCTGTAATTGATTGGGAAATGATTATTTTGAGGCGAATGACTTTTATTCTTATTCTGTCTTTATTATCAATTCTAACTTTAATCACGCTTTTTGTCATTGCCTTAAAAGCTTTAATCAAACAGAAAAAAGTGAGTGATGTAAAAACCGATTTTATCAATAATATTACGCACGAACTTAAAACGCCATTGGCAACTTTAGGAATTTCTACAAAGATTCTAGCACAGAAAAGCATTCGTGAAAACGAAGAAAATTTCAACGCGATTGTAAGCACAATTTCACGTCAGAATAACCGTCTGCAAAATTTGATCGATCAGGTTATGGCAAATTCTTTGGCAGAAAATGAAATTGAATTGCAAAAGGAAAAAATAGATGCCGAAGATTTCCTGCTTTCTATTGTCAATGATTTTAAAATTACTTTTCCAAAAATCAATCTTAAAACCGATTTTCAAACTCAGAAAACAATTCTAGTTTTAGATAAATTTCATTTAACAACTGCTTTTTTGAATGTTCTGGAAAATGCTGTAAAATACGGTTCAAATACGATTACAATAAAAACAAAAATTGCGGAAAAACAATTCTCAATTAGTTTTGAAGATGACGGAATTGGAATTGCCAAAAACAAACAAGCCTTTCTTTTCGAGAAATTTTATCGCGTCGAACAAGGAAATCTGCACAATACAAAAGGCTTAGGTTTAGGATTATATTATGTTGACCAAATCGTAAAAGCACATCAGGGTTCTGTTAACGTTATTAGCGATTTAGGAAAAGGAACTCAGTTTACTATTTTATTAAAAGTTTAATTCCCTTATTTTGAAAAGATTACTTTTAGCCGAAGACGATTTTGACTTTGCGGCAATTTTAAAACAATACCTAGAATTGCATCAATTTGAAGTAATCTGGGCAGAAAATGGCGAAATAGCTTTAGACTATTTTAAAAATCAGATTTTTGATATTTGCATTTTTGATGTAATGATGCCCAAGATGGACGGATTTTCATTGGCTGAAAAAATAATTACTATCAATCCTGAAATTCCTTTTATTTTTCTAACGGCAAGAAAGTTGAAAGAAGATAAAATCATCGGTCTAAAACTTGGTGCAGACGACTACATCGCTAAACCTTTTGAAGTCGACGAACTGGTTCTTCGTTTACAGAACATTCTAAAGCGAATCGAGCAAAAAAGAAGTCTAGACGGAAATAATATCATCGAAATTGGTTCGTATATTTTTGATAACGAACGTTTAACGCTTAACAATAAAAACCACGTTCAGCAACTCACCGAAATGGAAGCATCTCTTATTGAGTATTTGTATCTTAACCATAACCAGTTACTAAAGCGAGATCAAATTTTAATGTCTGTCTGGAAAAAAGACGATTATTTCTCTGGGCGCAGCATGGATGTTTTTATCAGCAGGCTTAGAAAATATTTTAATTCAGATCCTAAAATCAAAATAGAAAGCGTTAGAAACATCGGGTTGGAATTTAAAATTGAAAAATAACATCCTGTAAATCATATAATTTCTTATAAGCAATTGTATAACAGCAATTAACTTATCGGAATTTAACTTTGTTAGAGAACTTTTAAATCTAACAATCATGAACCTAAAAAGATTTTTCGGCGGATTGCTTACAATCCTCGGAATTATAGGACTTATTTATACAGCTGTTATTTTTGCTGGCACGTCTGGAGAAACCAGAGATATAAAATCGCTTATTATTTACGGAATATTAGGAATCGTATTTTTCACATCAGGCATCAGCTTGGTGCGAACTACAAAAGACGAGAGCTAAAAAAGAATTGCTACGAAGGCACTAAGACTCAAAGTTTTTTCTCTCGCAGATTTTGCAGATTTCACAGATTGTAATTTTAAAAAATCTCTTAAATTTGCTCAATCTGCGGGAAAAATTAAAACATAATCAATTTCATTTACCCTCAGGATTGCTCAAATCCAACTCTACAAAATCTCTTTCTGTTTTAGAAATTATAATCGTCGCAACTGTGTTTCCTATTAAATTGGTAATCGCTCTGGCTTCGCTCATAAATTTATCTACGCCCAATAAAAATGCTAATCCTTCAACTGGAATTTTATGCAAAGCCGTTAAGGTTGAAGCCAAAACAATAAATCCGCTTCCTGTTACGCCTGCTGCGCCTTTTGAAGTAATCATTAAAATTCCGATAACGGTTAGGATTTCGAAAAAACTCAAATGAACATCGTATAATTGTGCAATGAAAAGCACCGACATCGAAAGATAAATCGAAGTTCCGTCCAGATTAAAAGAATAACCCGTCGGAATCACCAATCCTACGACCGATTTACTGCATCCCATTCTCTCCAATTTTACCATAATACTTGGCAAAGCAGCTTCCGAAGATGAAGTTCCCAGAACTAGCAAAAGTTCTTCTTTAATATATTTTAAAATCGAAAGAATGCTGATTTTATAATATCTCAATATACTTCCCAAAACCAAAAAGACAAACAATGCCATCGTCAAATAAACGCAAAGCATCAATTTACCAAGCGGAATCAAAGTTGCCAGACCGAATTTCCCGATTGTGTACGACATTCCTCCAAAAGCACCAATTGGAGCGAGATACATTACATATTTTAATCCGAAGAAAACCACTTTAGAAAATCGTTCCAAAACCAAAATAGTCTGTTCTCTTTTCTGGTAAAAATTCAAGGCAATTCCGCAGATAATAGCCGCTAATAAAACCTGCAACGTAAAATTGGATAAAAAGAACTGCAACCAAGAAAAATCCTTTGCTGCGCCATTTGTATATTGGCTTGCATCGCCAAAAGTCAGTCCCGATTTATCAATTTTTCCAGGTTTAAAAAAATAGGCAACTCCTACGCCAATTGCTAGAGCAACGGTCGAAACCACTTCAAAATAAGTTAAAGCTTTTACGCCTATTCGTCCTACTTTTTTTAGATTTCCCATTCCCGAAATTCCCAAAACAATTGTCAGGAAGATAATCGGACCAATAAAAAGTGAAATAAGCTGAATAAATTTCTTGCCTAGAAATTCCATTTTCACGCCATTTTCTGGAGAAAAATGTCCGAGTAAAACGCCCGTAATAATAGCAATTAAAACCCAAAAAGTAAGATTGGTTACAACAGTCCTAAAAAGACTTTTTTGAGGTTTTGAAGAAGAATTTGGAGTGGTAATATTCATGAAATTAAGTTAGATAGTTCACAAATATATAAAAAATGCAGACCTATAAGCCGGATTCTGTTCTTGTCTTGTTTTGCAACGCGACAATACCTTATCATTTATCTAGATCCCGAATTACTTCGGGACTCAATCTACCTACCCTTCGGCAACGAACGAGAAGCCCTTAAATGCCGATATACTTGGTATTTCACCGCATAGAGTTTACCTGGTTTCACTACAGCATTACCTGTACATACTTTCTGCTGCACTTGTCCTAATCCCGATTTTCATCGAAACCGACGGGCGTTACCCGCTATGCTTCTCTGTGGTGTCCGGACTTTCCTCCCTCCCGATCCCGATAGCTATCGGGACGGAACGACGATAAGGCGGTCTGCGCTGCAAAAGTAGCGATTTAAGAACTAACAATAATGATTTTAAATTTCAGATTTTATGAATTTTATCATAACTTTTTAATTTTAAAATAGTTATCTTTAAAAATCTATAATTTAAATTCAGTTTATCATGAAAAGAATGTATCATTACGCAACTGTTTCAAAGGCTTTAGATCAATTGAATGAAAAAGGATTTACATGTGATTTTAATCGAAATGCAGACGCGATTAAAAAGAATCCTGAGAAATTTGAAATTGTTCATGTGTATCGATACGAGGGTGAGTCAGACCCAGCGGATGAGGCAGTTGTATACGGAATTAAGTCGACTACGGGGAAAAAAGGAGTTTATGTCGCTGGTTTCTCAGCTGATTCAGATCAGGAAACAGCGCAGTTTTTATTAGATTTAAGCATTAAGAGAAGATAGTTTTTAGGAGCCGGGAACCTGCTGTCCGCTGTATCTTTGTGGCGAACCCTGCCACAAAAGGATGCCGCTACCATCAGGGCTAGAGCAATCGGTTTCAAAAGAAAGAATCTTTTATAAATCAAGTAAAAGCAAATGAGAACAAAAAATGATTCAATAATCTATGTCATTCCTAGAAATCGAAATTCTTTCTTAACTAGGAATGACATAAAACAAACAAAATCTTACGCTCTTTACAATTGAATCATAATAAAAAAGCCCATCATTAAGATGGACTTTCATGACACAGCATAAATAAATTATGCTGTTGGTATTTTCAACTTCCAGCCTGGCTGAATGATATCTGGGTTTTTAATAATATCTTTATTGGCTTCATAAATAGCCTGCCATGAAACACCGTGTGCTTTTCCGATTTTAGAAAGAGAATCACCACTTTTAACTGTATAGCCCGTTGTAGCACCTACAGCAACTTCAATATTCATTACTACATCTGCAGATCTGTAATCGGGATCTATTTCTCCATAAACATTCCAAAGCCTTTCTTTGTCCGACGCAGAATTTGCTTCTCCATCAATATACAAAACATTATCCTGTTCTCTTACCTGTAAATTAGCTATTTCTAACTGAGAAGCCAGATTTGTCAATTCTTTATATTTATCTTGTAAACTCATAACAACTTTATTTTATAATTAATTTGTTATTAACCTTTTTAGGTTTTAATTCTTGAACACTTTTAATCAAAGTTGGCAACTGACTTTTTTTAATACTTCCTGTCAAAGTAACAATTCCATCAGAAACTGATGCACTCACACCACCGTACATTTTTACCACTTCACCAACAGCTGTATTTAAAACTGCATCTGGATTAATTTTTACCGCCTCAACTTCTTCAACAGATTTAGGAGCATCAATTATGCAGTTATTAACTACAGACTTTACGCCTTTCACACCTTTAACAATATTCTCACAACTTTCTTTACAAGATTCATCTTTGCAAACTCCTGAAATTGTTGCGACTCCTTTTACAACAGAAACTTGCATTCCTGGCATATTAGCCATTTTTGCTGTGATTTCTTTTTGAATTTTTTCATCATTAGGTTTACAGGCTACCACCGAAAATGCAATACAAATTGCTAATAAAATAGATTTAGTTTTCATAAGATTTTTTAAATTAATATAATCTCAAAACGAAAACAACTCTAATATATTGTGTAAAATCTTACAAATAAAATCAAGTTAATAGATAAAAAACTACTTAAAGAATACCTTTAATCCTTATTATCAACACTTAAGCACGATTGATTAACTTAGTAAATCAATTATATTTCCTCAACTTACCTTGCAATTCTTTTTTTAACTTATTTTACAACTAATTTGTTATCTACTTTTTTAGGTTTCAGTTCCTGAATGCGCTGTATACGAGATTGGAGTTTGTCTTTTTTAATTTCTCCAGAAAGTGTCACAACACCGCCAACAACTGTAGCACTAACGCCATCGTAAGCATCTACAACTTTACTAACCGATTTATCCAAATCGGCATCTGAATTAATAACAACAGTAGTGGCAGCTGGCTCTTGATTGGCTCTGGCCAATTCGCAAGTATTAACCACAGATTTAACGCCTTTGGTAGCCCTTACACTTTTTTCAATGTTTTTTTTGAAAATTTCGTCATCACAAACACCTGTAATTGTGGCCACACCTTCATGCACTGTAACTTGGATATCTGGATCATTTAATTTTTCATTGATTGCTTTTTCAACATCAGCATCGCTTGGTTTGCATGACACTAAAGCAATACTAAGGCTCATTCCTAATAAAATGGTTCTCATTTTCATAATATTTTCTTTTAATAGTTAACCATTTAAAATTAAACAGATTAAATATCAAAAGGTTATATGATATTAGGATGAGTTTTATAAGTTTTTCAGTAATTGAATTTTGTTCTTTTCTTAATAGAAGCACATAAAAAAACCTCAAATTTTTCAATTTAAGGTTTCAATAAATTCTATCGACAAAAACTTTAATTAGGTGAATAATCAAGCTTCGTCAAAACCCGATCTTCTATATTCCCAACAACATCACCATATTTTGCTGTATATTGTTTTTTGATATCAATCCATTCCTGATCTTTTCTAAAATCTTCCCAAGCTTTTTTCATTGTTGCTTCATTTGGCCATTCTAGAAAATAGACAAACTCGGTTTTTTTATCTGATTTTGATTCGTAAATAGAAATAATCTTAAAATCGTATTTCTTCATAATACGCATGGCATGATCGCGAAAACGTTCGTGAAATTCTTTTTTATTGCTTTCGAAAATCTCATAGATTCGCAACTGATAAATTGGACTCGTTCGCGTTTTTTGTGCTTTTCCGCCAAATGATGCAAGCAAAACTAACAGTAGAAAATACTTCTTCATAACTTATAAATTTATCAGCTTCCTATTTTGCCATATCGCTGCTGTTCAGAAAAGTAGATAATGATCGTTTTTCCATTCTTTTTATATGGATAAAACAATTCATAATTTCCTTTTCTCGAACTATAGCGCAATTCATCATTGTTTTTATCAAAAACCTCATTCAAATAAGCTCTTTCTTCTTTAGTTGTCTTATAAATATAATTTACTTTCTTAGGCTGTACACTATCATTTGTATCCAAACTTTCATTGTAATATGCATTAAAACCAAGAAAAACAGAAGAACCTTTAATGGAATCTTTTACAATTAAGGTTACACTTGGGAAGTTTTTATCTGTTTCAGACAAAACTCTTAAAATACCAGTGGTTTCCTTGATATATGCTTTAGAAAAAGTATAATTTAGAAGTTTATCACTATTTGACTTGTTTGATTCTATAATAGATTTTGCAGAATCAATCAGCATTTTTTCTTTTTTAGCAGAAGTCAGATAATTGCCTCCAAAAAGTATAATCAGGATTAATGGAAAAATTAAAAGCAAAGTCAAAACTTTACGTCTGGTGGATTTGACATTTACTGCTTCTTCATTTTTTCTTTCGGCAATTCTCGTTAAATTAAACATGAGATTCACTATAAGAGATCCAGCCATAAGAGCAAGAATTCCGAGAATGCTCAAATAAAAGCTTTCGGTCATATTTTCCCTAAAAACCTTTAATCCGAAAACCTCAATTACAATAAATGTAAAAACCCAATACACTAATAAAAGTATAGAAGTGATTCCGATAATATTACTTAATCTAACGATTTGTTTTGCGTTCATATTTTCTAATTAATAATAAATAGGCTGTTAAATATTTTGCATTAAAAGTATTACTTTTTCTTTAAACGTTGCAGATAATTTTTTTTTCTTTCTACAATTCAATCACTTAAAAATCTTTCAATTTTTAAATTTTTAAATCATTAAATTATACTCTATATTTGCTATCCAATAAAAGAGAATATGGAACAATTTGTAGTATCGGCAAGAAAATATCGCCCGCAAACCTTTAAGGATGTTGTGGGACAAAAAGCCATTACAAACACTTTGTTGAATGCTATTGAAACCAATCACTTAGCTTCTGCTCTTTTATTTACAGGACCACGTGGAGTTGGTAAAACTACTTGCGCCCGTATCTTGGCTAGAAAGATAAATCAGCCTGGATATGACGATCCTACCGAAGATTTCGCATTTAACGTTTTTGAGCTAGATGCTGCTTCAAACAACTCAGTTGATGATATTCGTAACCTTATCGATCAGGTTAGAATCCCGCCACAAACTGGACAATACAAAGTATATATCATTGACGAGGTCCATATGTTGTCTTCGGCTGCTTTTAATGCTTTTCTTAAAACGTTAGAAGAACCGCCAAAACATGCTATTTTCATTTTAGCAACAACAGAAAAACACAAAATTCTTCCAACGATTTTATCTCGTTGCCAAATTTTTGATTTCAAAAGAATTACAGTAAAAGATGCTAAAGAACATTTGGCTGATGTTGCTGAAAGTCAAGGAATCGTTTTTGAAGACGATGCATTGCACATTATTGCTCAAAAAGCTGATGGTGCGATGCGTGATGCTCTGTCTATTTTTGACCGTGTAGTTTCGTACTGCGGAACCAACTTAACGCGTCAGGCAGTAACAGAAAATCTAAACGTTTTAGATTACGAGACTTACATTTCGATTACCGATTTACTTCTGGAAAATGAAATTCCGAAGCTTTTATTGGCATACAATGATATCTTAGCCAAAGGTTTTGACGGACATCATTTTATTGCTGGTTTGGCTTCTCATTTCAGAGATTTATTAGTAAGCAAAACACCTTCTACTATTACTTTATTAGAAGTTGGCGAACAAGCGCAGCAAATGTATGCCGTTCAATCTCAAAAATGTTCTCAAGAGTTTTTACTTAAAGGAATTGACATTGCAAACGACTGCGATTTAAAATACAAATTAAGCCAGAATCAACGCCTTTTAATTGAATTATGCTTGATGCAATTGGCCTCTATCAACTTTGATGGAGAAAAAAAAAAGTTGAGCAATTCATAATTCCGCCTGTTTACTTTAAAAATGGAGGCTATTCTATTGTAGAAGTCCAAAGTCCAAAGCAGAAAGTCGAAAGCTCTACTGCAACTCAGAATCCAACTTCTCAAGCTGTAACTGAAACTAAAACTGCCGTTTCTCAACCGCAGCAAGTTGCTGAAACTCCAGAAGTTCAAACTCCAGAAGCTCCAAAAACAGAAACAAATGGTGCTCCCAAAGTCTCTGCTTTTTCTCTTGCCAGTATTCGCAAGAAAAAAGAAATGGAAGCAAACAGCAAATCGTACGTTAAGCCTACTACTGTTTTTCTAACTGAAGAATTTAACGAAACCGATATGCGTCTTCATTGGAACAAATATGCGGAACGTTTAGGCCAAAAAGGTCTTAAGATTATGGAATCGATTCTATTGATTAGTGACCCTACTCTGGACGGCACAACAATTTATTATGAGCTGCCAAATGAAGGTTCCAAATTGGATTTTGAGGGTCAGATGAACGGTTTATTAGGATATTTAAAAGGTCACTTACATAATCATGACATTACAATTGAAGTAATTGTAAACGAAGAGATTAAAGCAGTAAGAGCTCTTAACGATCAAGATCGATACAATCGCTTCTTAGAAATCAATCCAAGCATTGAACTTTTACGCACTACATTTGGATTGGATATAAATCTTTAATCTCTTGTTTCTACCGCGAATCAATTTATTCTGGTAATTTGTAACAAAAATTATTTGTTTTTAAGTCCGAAATTGTAGACTTTTTCAAGCCATTTCTTTCTTTGCTCTTCCTTAGAACCTTTTATAATTCCGATATAACTTACTCTTACGGGTTTTACACCGCAAAATTCTAAAGTACATTTCTTTAACTGATTTACACTAGGTCTTCCGAAAAACAATCTATAATACCAACTTGGTTGATCTAGAGTTGTGATGATATGAGCCGTTTTGCCTTTTAGCAATTTATCCCACCAAACTGAATTTTCACGATATTGAAAAGCCATTCCCGGCAGAAATAATCGGTCAATAAAACCTTTTGTTATCGCTGGAAGTCCGCCCCACCAAACAGGATGAATCCAAACCAAATGATCTGCTCTTTTGATTTTTTTCCAAGATTCCAGTAAATCTGGTTCTAAATCTGTTCGCTTTTGATACCCAAATTTAAGATTTGGATTAAAATTTAAATCGGCAATTGTAATGGTTTCTACTGTTGCGCCAGAAGCGATTGCACCTTCTTGATACGATTCTGCAATTCCAAAATTGAAGCTTTCTGCATTCGGGTGTCCGTTTATAATCAGTATTTTTTTCATGTTTATGTTTTTTCAAAAATACTATTAGGATATTTTCTTTTACTGGACAAATGTCCTAAAAAGCTTTTTTTATCGCCTCGATAGCTATCGAGATCACAGATTAAAAGAATATTTTCAATCTCAGCCTAAAATTTAAACACATAGAAACATAGTTTTTATTCTCATGTAAAAGAGCAAAAAACAAATCTTGATTTGAACACATAGTCTTTTGGTAAGCTAAAAATAATTTTTCACGCAGATTGAGCAGATTATGCAGATATTTTGATCTGTGATAGATTTATGCAAATTTCTATTTAAAATGAATAAAAAATCAGATAGAAATCTGCTCAAATCATTCTAAATCTGCGTGAAACAAAAATATCAAATCACAGCTTTTCTAATTCTGCTTAAATGTCTTGGGGTGATTCCTAGATAAGAAGCTAAGTATTGCAACGGAATTAACTGAATATACTTTTGATGATTTTGGCAAAGTTCTTCGTAACGTTGTGCTCCTGATAGTTTCTGAAAAGAAACCATCCTTTTGTGCAGGTTTACAAATTCTAATTCGGTTAATTTCCTACCTGTTTCTTGCCAGTTAAAACCTGATTGGTAGAGTTTTTCTAAAGATTTTCGGTCTAGAATTTGTAATTCTGTATCGGTTAAAGCCTGAATATTTTCTTCTGCTTTTTCTCCTGTGATAAAACTGGCAAAAGAAGCCATAAATTCGTTTTCAAAAGCAAAACAGTTGGTGATTTCGTCTCCTTTATGATTTAAAAAAAAGGAACGAAGAATTCCTTTTTCGATAAAAACTATTTCATTGCAAACCTGATTTTCAGCCAATAAAAGTTCTCCTTTTTTTACTGTTCGAAATGTGATCAAACTATCTAAAAGATTTATTTCATCGGCAGAAAAATCTTGAATGGACTGAAAGACAGATTTCATATATTATTCGTTTGAAGAAAAAATTCTTCCGATTCTTTTGTCTGGAATAAGCCATAACATTGCAACTGTAAAATAAGCAGCTCCAGAAACCCACTGGTTAAAGAATGCCGTAACAATTCCGATAATGTATAGAACTAAGGAGATTTTGCCTTTATAATCTTTGTTAAGTGCTTTTCTTAAAGCAGAATTGCTTCCTTCACTGCACATAATAGTGTATTGCAAGATAATATAAGAGATTGCCGAAAGAAGCAACACAACACCATACATTGTCATTGCAGCTTTTTCAAAATTATGTTCTCCCATCCAAGCAGTAGAAACGGGAATTAAAGACAGCCAAAACAAAAAATGCAGATTACTCCACAATACTTTTCCGTTTACTTTTGACAAACTATGAAGTAAATAGTGGTGATTATTCCAGTATATCCCGACGTAAATAAAGCTCAAAATATAGCTCAAAAACTTCGGAATAAGCGGTTTTAAATCTGAAAACTCATGCCCTTCAGGCGCTTTAATTTCCAGAATCATAATAGTTATAATGATTGCCAAAACGCCATCACTGAAAGCTTCAAGTCTGCCTTTATTCATTTAAATAAAATATTAAATTTTACCGTAATACATTGCTTTTACGATACCATCGGAAAGTCCGATTTTAGGAACATAAATCTGGCGTGCACCACTCCATTTCATTGCATTCAGATAAATACGGGTTGCGTGGATAATTACATCGGCACGGTCGGAGTTCAAACCTAATTCGGCAATTCTCTGTTCGTAAGTCAGTGAATTTAAAAATGCATACTGTGAATTAACATAAATGTACGAAAGTGGTTTTTCCTGCTGTTTTCCAGACATTTTAAACAACTTATTGATGTTTCCTCCAGAACCAATCAGCGTTACCTCATCATAATCTGCCGTGTTGGTTTTAATCCATTTTTCGATTTCATCCCAAACTGAATCATGAACCATATTGTTCAACAAACGAACAGTTCCCGCTTTAAAAGATCTTGAAGTAATCATTTTCCCGTCAGAGAATAACGTAAACTCGGTACTTCCACCTCCAACATCTACAAAAAGATAGGTTTCATCAGATTTAATTAAATGATGCAAATCTGTAGAAGCAATAATTGCCGCTTCTTTTTTACCATCGATAATCTCGATTTTAATGTCGGCTTTTTTCTTAATTAAAGCCACAACTTCTTTTGCATTATAGGCTTCGCGCATTGCAGAAGTTGCAAATGCCATATAACGTTCTACCTTATGTACTTTCATCAAAAGGTTGAATGCTTTCATGGCATCTACCATTCGATCTATATTTTCTGGTGAAATTTCTCCAACTGTGAAGGCGTCTTGTCCTAAACGAATTGGCACACGAACAAGGGAACTTTTATTAAACTGCGGTTCTTTACCTTCTTGTTCCACAACGTTAGCGATCAAAAGCCTCATGGCATTTGAACCGATATCTATCGCTGCAAACTTCCTAATATTAATCATGCTCACTTTATGATTTGAAATTGGTATTTATTATTAATTTATTTTTTGAGGCACCTCTTCTAGTATGGCTACTTTATTCTGATAATATTTATAGGTTTCAAATTGTGCTCTAAATGGGGCATGATGATTTTTAGGCTTATATTTATTATCTAATTTATAGGAGTGATATCTCACTTTTACGTTTCCTTTCCACGCAATATTAAAGTTATCAATCAATTCTTTTTTGATTTCAAGGTCGTAAATCGGACAGGTTACTTCTACTCTTCCGTCAAGATTTCTGGTCATGAAATCAGCAGACGAAATGTAAACTTCGGTCAAACCAGCATTTCCGAAAATATAAACTCGCGAATGTTCTAAGTAATTATCTACAATACTTATGGCCTCGATGTTTTCGCTCATACCTGGAATTCCTGGAATTAGAGAACATATTCCTCTTACCTGAAGCTGAATTTTTACTCCTGCATTACTTGCTTCATATAATTTATCGATCATTTTAAAATCGGATAAACTATTCATTTTTAATTTGATATGCGTTTTTCTTCCAGCAAGTGCATGAAGAATTTCACGATCAATCAGTTTGATGAATTTAGTTCTTGTATAATGAGGCGATACAATTAAATGTTTGTATCTGTGAACTCTATAATTGATATCAAAGAATTCAAATATTTTAGAGGTATCTTTTAAAATTCCTTGATGACAAGTAAATAGCGTTACATCGGTATAAATTTTAGCTGTTGACTCGTTGAAGTTTCCAGTTGAAATAAATCCATAACGACGATTTTTGCCTTCTTCCAATCTTTCGATTACACAAATTTTACTGTGTACTTTCAATCCTTTGATACCAAAAATAAGTTCGATACCTTCTGTCTGCATTTGTTCTGCATACGAAATATTCGAAGCTTCATCAAAACGTGCCTGAAGTTCAATTTGCACCACTACTCTTTTACCGTTTTTGGCAGCGTTTATTAGTGAACTGATGATTTGCGAGTTCTTAGCTAAACGATATAAGGTAATTTTAATGCTGGTTACTTTTGGATCTAAAGCAGCTTCACGCAAAAATTTAGTCAGATATGAAAATGATTGATATGGTGCATGAACCAAATAATCTTTCTTAGAGATTTTTTCCAGAATACTTCCTTCCAAACTCAAACCTGGAACTGGCAACGGTTCGTTTGGTTTATACAACAAATCATATCTGCCAAGATTTGGAAAACTCATATAATCTCGGCGGTTGTGATATCTTCCTCCAGGGATTATACTATCTGTTTCTACAATTTTCATTTTATCTAAGAAAAATTGTAGGGTATCTTCTTCAATTAAATTATCGTAAATAAAACGAACAGGTTCTCCTATTCGACGATCTTTTACAGAGTTCGAAATTTTTTCGAGCATACTTTTACTCAAATCACTATCTATATCCAATTGCGCATCACGCGTAATTTTGATCATGTGCGCAGAAACGCTCTTATAATCAAATATATTAAAGATGTTTTTCAATTTGAAACGAATAACATCGTCAATTAAAATGACATATTGTTTTTCGTCCTCAGAAGGAAGCACAACAAATCTGTTAATGTTTTTTGGAATTTCAATTAAAGCATAACGAACCTCATCATTAGCTAATTCCAAACGAACTGCCAAATATCCTAAAGTATCTTTTAGAATTGGAAAAACGGCCAAATCATTTAAAATGATGGTTACCAATTCCGGACTCAATTTTTGGGTATAGAAGTCTTTTAAGAAACACTCTTGTTTTGGTGTAATCTGAGTTTCGTTGATAATAAAAATATTCTCAGATTCTAACTCAGCTTCAATATTTCCTAGAATACGCAAACTTTCGGATTGCTGCTGAATTACGATTTCGGTAATATCTTTAATTAATTGGTGAGCAGAAATACCACCTAAATATTTTTCTCCAGAAATACCTGAGAGACTCAATCGTCGAATGGCCGCGTACCGAACTCTAAAAAATTCGTCTAAGTTGTTTGAAAAAATTCCAACAAAACGCAGTCTGTCTAAAAGTGGCACTGTATTGTCTGCTGCTTCTTGAAGTACTCTTGCATTAAACGCTAACCAGCTTTTTTCTCTATCGATATATTTCTGTTCGTACACTGTAATTATTTTAAATCTTTGGGGAAAATAGTTTTATGTGTTTTGCCCTTATGGATCGTGTCCCAACTTTCGGCATCAAACTGTAACGAAACAAAGCCTGAGGTTGGTACATTTTCTATAAAAACATCCCCAAATTTATTAACAAAATTTGTAATAGCCTCGTTATGTCCAAAAAGAATAACGCTTTCAAAACTATTATCACACGATTTAATAACTTTTTCGAGTTGTTTCTCGTCAAAAGTGTATAGATCATCTTTAAAAATAATACTTTCTAATGGATAAGATATGTTTTGCGCAAAAATTAAAGCAGTTTCTGTGGCTCTCGCCGCAGGGCTGCTCCAAATAATATACGTTTTTGGAAGATACTCTGAAATATTTAATGAAACATCATGTGCATCTAAAATTCCTCTTTTCATTAATGGGCGATCGAAATCTTTCAATGGTGCTTCCCAACTAGATTTGGCATGACGTATTAATATAAGATTTTTCATAAGTAGCAAATTTTAAAAACCTGAATTGCAGGTCATTTTTTAATTAAGTTCTAATTTACAAAAGAAATTTTAAACCTTTTCTTTTTTTTACTTCTGTTAACATTATAACAAAAATTTTAACAAGAATACATTATTCGCAAAACATTAACATTAACATAAAATCGAAAAAGAAGAATGTTTATTTTATGTCATTCATCCATGAAATTAGCATTTAATCGATATTATGCATTTTTTTAAAATTTTAACTAAATACTTGATTTTTAATCATTTACAACATTTAAAACAAAGTCGTTTTCACCAAAAAAGCAAAAAAATGTACGAAAAAATTTTACTTTTTTGAGTTAAAAAAATGCGTTTTCGAGTCAATTTTTTATAAAAAAACAACACTTCAACGAGTTTTTTGGTTAGTTACAGATAAAAAAATCATATTAGAAAAACTCTAATATAACTTTGATTCTGTTAAAATTTCATAAATACTTTAAAATAAAATCTTAAGTTATGAAAACTAAATCTACTCTTGAAAAAGCAGTGAAATTTGTAAGCGATTGTATGTCGATTTTTTCTTGGAAAAATATTTTTGAGAAAAATTTAATGACATTACTCTTTCTCTTTGTCGCTACAATTTCATCAGCGCAATCAGGTTCGTGCAATGCGACGTTGATTGTGGAAAACAATGGAAACATCAGGAGCACTCCTCTCGATGGGACTTACTACTCTATGGTTCTGACGAACAACAGCTCATCTGCAGACACTTTTGTTTTAAGCTCTAAGAATATTAATTCTTCTTGCACAAATACTGACGGAAGTTCTGCTTCAGGAAATGTTTCGATCAATACTGATTTTATAAATTCTTCGCGAAATTCTTTAAGTGAAATAACACTTAGCGCTGGAGAATCTGCAAATTTTTATATCCACATCACAATTCCTGCAGGCACTTCAATACAAAAATGGTCTTGCAATGAGATTACCGCAACTTCAAAAAACTGTACCAACTATTCTGTTGCTACTGTTTTACACACCTACATCATTAATCCAGTTAATGATTAAACGAGATATATCAAGTTCTTTTAAAATGATTTAAAATGGAAAAACAATTACTTTTTTTAAACAATTTTTTACGAGATATAAAAAAAATACAATTTGTTGTATTATTTCTTCTGTCATCAACAGTAGGTCTTGCACAAACAATAACTACAAACAAAACCGTAACGGCTAATTCAACTAATTGCGGTGTTGTAAATGTAAAAGTAGATATTACAGGTGCAAATCCGATTACTCGAAATTCTGATGTAGTTCTTGCTATTGATATTTCGGGTAGTATGGGTAACACAATTCAAGGGGATTTTAAAACCTCCATGGATTATGCTAAAGATGCTGCATTGGCTTTTCTTAATCAAGCAAAAGCAAATCCTCAAAACCGAATTGCAATTGTTGCTTACAGTACTACTGCTACGCTAAAAATAGGCTTAACTTATTTAGATGCTAATGGTGTAACTCTCATCACGAATCAAATTAATTCTTTACAGGCTACTGATTTAACCAATATTTATGCTGGTATTGTAAGATCTGAAACAGAATTGGAAACCAATGGCCGTTTTGATTGTAGTACAGCAAGAGCAATAATTTTACTTACGGATGGGGTTACGAATCGAACTGGCACAAATGGAAATACTAGTTGTAATGTTAGTAAAACATCTCAATGCGTTACAGATGCTATAAATGCTGCAACAAACGCTAAGACTACAACAAAAAATAGTGTTGTATACAACAATCAAGTTTTTTCTGTAGGTCTATTTGGTGGTATCAGCGGAAATATAAATACGAACAACAGTGATCAAAATATTGCTAAATATACTTTAGATAATATTCAGGGAAGTGCTGCTTATATTACACAAAGCGGAGCTAATCTTACTGCTATTTACAACCAGATTGCTACTCAAATCTCATGGGTTGCTCAAAGTTTGGTTGCTAAAGAAACCATTATTCCAGGCTTTACAATTAGTGCAATTACAACAACTAAAGGTACAGCTTCATTATCTGGACAAGTAATTACATGGAATACCGATTTCTTAAACTCAGAAACCATTACTTTAAATTATCAATTGACTCCAACTGGATCTGCTTGCGGAAATCAAACTGTCAGCACCTCAACTTTGAATTATCAAAATTCATCTTGTGCCAATGATTCGAAGGCAATAACCAGTCCTAGTTATTTTGTTCCGTGTGCACCTGTGATTACAGGAACTTTAACAGCATGCGGGTCTACTACTTTGACTGCGAATACAAATGCAGCCTCACCAACTTATGTTTGGTATAAAGATAATTCAGTATTGCCAAACGAAACTTCTTCTACTCTTGTGGCTACAGCTAGCGGAGTATATAAAGTAAAAGTAAAAAATGGCGTTACTAACTGTGAATTAACTTCTGCTGATGTAACTGTTTCAATTAGCCCAGCACCTGCTCTTGTCGCGCCTGCAAATGCAAGCATTTCAGGATGTAGTACTGCTGCAATAACAGGACTTCCATATAGTGCTGCAAGCACCAATATAACGCTTGCCCAATTAAACACAGCCGGAGGATCAATCTCTAATAGTGGCTCAATTGGATCTTACACCATATCTTATTCTGATTTTGCAACAGGAACATGTCCAATTGTAGTTACTCGTACTTTTAAAGTTACAACAAGTTGTGGAAATGTCACCGCCGTACAAACTATTTCAATTAACGATACCACGGCCCCAACTTGGACAACTGCAGCAACTGCTCTTAACACTACTCTTCAATGCAGTGATGCGGCAGGATTAACAGCCGCTCAAGGCCAGGCTCCCGTTGCTACAGATAATTGTGGAGGAACCGTAACTTATACTAAAACAAGCGGAACTTTCACTGTAGGTAATTGTGCTAATTCTGGAACCTACACCAACACTTGGACTGCTAAGGATGTCTGCAATAACACATCAGCTGTTTTCACACAGGTGATCACTATTCAAGACAATACTGCTCCAACTTGGGATACTGCGGCTGGAACACTGAATGTCACTTTGCAATGCAGCGATGCGGCAGGATTAACAGCGGCTCAGGGCCAAGCTCCCGTTGCTACTGACAATTGCGGAGGAACTGTGACTTACACAAAAACAAGTGGCGCTTTCTCAGCAGGAAACTGCGCAAATTCTGGAACCTACACCAACACTTGGACTGCTAAGGATATCTGCAACAACACATCAGCTGTTTTCACTCAGGTGATTACTATTCAAGACAATACTGCTCCAACTTGGACAACCCAAGCAGGTTCTTTAAATGTTACTCTGCAATGCAGCGATGCGGCAGGATTAACAGCGGCTCAAGGCCAGACTCCTGTTGCTACAGATAATTGCGGAGGAACTGTGACTTATACAAAAGTGAGCGGCGCTTTCACTGCAGGAAACTGCGCAAATTCTGGAACCTATACCAACACTTGGACTGCTAAGGATATCTGCAATAATACATCAGCTGTTTTCACTCAGGTGATTACTATTCAAGACAATACTGCTCCAACTTGGACAACCCAAGCAGGTTCTTTAAATGTTACTCTGCAATGCAGCGATGCGGCAGGATTAACAGCTGCTCAGGGCCAAGCTCCCGTTGCTACAGATAATTGCGGAGGAACTGTGACTTATACAAAAGTGAGCGGCGCTTTCTCAGCAGGAAACTGCGCAAACTCTGGAACCTATACCAACACTTGGACTGCGAAAGATGTCTGCAATAATACATCAGCTGTTTTTACTCAGGTGATTACTATTCAAGACAATACTGCTCCAACTTGGACAACCCAAGCAGGTTCTTTAAATGTTACTCTGCAATGCAGCGATGCGGCAGGATTAACAGCGGCTCAAGGCCAGGCTCCTGTTGCTACAGATAATTGCGGAGGAACTGTGACTTATACAAAAACAAGCGGTGCTTTCACTGCAGGAAACTGCGCAAATTCTGGAACCTATACCAACACTTGGACTGCGAAAGATGTCTGCAACAACACATCAGCTGTTTTCACTCAGGTAATCACTATTGAAGATACTACTGCTCCGAATTGGACAACTCAAGCAGGTTCTTTAAATGTTACTCTGCAATGCAGCGATGCGGCAGGATTAACAGCGGCTCAAGGCCAGGCTCCTGTTGCTACTGACAACTGCGGAGGAACTGTGACTTATACAAAAACAAGCGGTGCTTTCACTGCAGGAAACTGTGCAAATTCTGGAACGTACACCAACACTTGGACTGCTAAGGATGTCTGCAATAACACATCTTCAGTATTCACACAGGTGATCACTATTCAGGATAATACTGCTCCTACTTGGGATACTGCAGCTGGAACACTAAATGTTACTCTGCAATGCAGCGATGCGGCAGGATTAACAGCGGCTCAAGGCCAGGCTCCCGTTGCTACAGATAATTGCGGAGGAACCGTGACTTATACAAAAGTGAGTGGCGCTTTCACAGCAGGAAACTGCGCTAATTCTGGAACCTACACCAACACTTGGACTGCTAAGGATGTCTGCAATAACACATCTTCAGTATTCACACAGGTGATCACTATTCAGGATAATACTGCTCCTACTTGGGATACTGCGGCTGGAACACTGAATGTCACTTTGCAATGCAGCGATGCAGCAGGATTAACTGCGGCTCAAGGCCAGGCTCCTGTTGCTACAGATAATTGCGGAGGAACTGTGACTTATACAAAAACAAGCGGCGCTTTCTCAGCAGGAAACTGCGCAAATTCTGGAACCTACACCAATACTTGGACTGCTAAGGATGTCTGCAATAACACATCAGCCGTTTTCACTCAGGTGATCACTATTCAGGATAATACTGCTCCTACTTGGGATACTGCAGCTGGAACACTAAATGTTACTCTGCAATGCAGCGATGCGGCAGGATTAACAGCGGCTCAAAGCCAAGCTCCCGTTGCTACAGATAATTGTGGAGGAACCGTGACTTACACAAAAACAAGCGGTGCTTTCACTGCAGGAAACTGCGCAAATTCTGGAACCTATACCAACACTTGGACTGCTAAGGATGTCTGCAATAACACATCTGCTGTTTTCACTCAGGTGATCACTATTCAGGATAATACTGCTCCAACTTGGACAACTCAAGCGGGTTCTTTAAATGTTACTTTACAATGTAGTGATATTTCAGGATTGAATACTGCTCAAAGCCAAGCTCCCGTTGCTACAGATAATTGTGGAGGAACCGTGACTTACACAAAAACAAGTGGAACTTTCACTGTAGGTAATTGTGCTAATTCTGGAACGTACACCAACACTTGGACTGCAAAAGATGTCTGCAATAATACATCTTCCGTATTCACACAAGTAATCACTATTCAAGATACAAGTATTCCAACTTGGACAACTCAAGCAGGTTCTTTAAATCGTACTGTTGAATGTAGCGACCAACAAGGTTTAGCTTCTGCTCAGGCTTTATTCCCAACTGCTTCAGGTGCTTGCGATCTTGATTTAACCAACATCACTAAAGTAAGCGGACCGTTCGTAGCTTCTCAAGGATGCGGAAATGCCGGAACATATACTAACACTTGGACAGTTAAAGATGATTGTGGAAATACTTCTGAGACTTTCACTCAAGTAATCACAATCCAAGATACAACTGCTCCAACTTGGACAACTGCTCCAACAGCCTTGAATGCAACTTTAGAATGTAGTGATGCGGCTGGTCTTGCTACTGCTCAGGCTCAATTTCCAACAGCTTCTGACTTATGCGATGCTGATGTTACTAACATCACTAAAGTTAGCGGACAGTTCGTAGCTTCTCAAGGATGCGGAAATGCAGGAACGTATACCAACACTTGGACAGTTAAAGATGACTGCGGAAATACTTCTGAGATTTTCACTCAAATAATTACAATTCAAGATACAACTGCTCCAACTTGGACAACTGCTCCAACAGCCTTGAATGCAACTTTAGAATGCAATGACCCTGAAGGTCTTGCCATCGCTCAGGCTCAATTTCCAACAGCTTCTGACTTATGCGATGCTAATGTTACTAACATCACTAAAGTTAGCGGGCAGTTCGTAGCTTCTCAAGGATGCGGAAATGCTGGAACATATACCAACACTTGGACGGTTAAAGATGACTGCGGAAATACTTCTCAGACTTTCACTCAGGTAATCACAATCCAAGATACTACAGCACCAACATGGAATACTGTTGCAGGTACTCTAAATGCAACTTTAGAATGTAGTGATGCGGCTGGTCTTGCTACTGCTCAGGCTCAATTTCCAACAGCTTCCGACTTATGCGATGCTGATGTTACTAACATCACTAAAGTTAGCGGACAGTTCGTAGCTTCTCAAGGATGCGGAAATGCAGGAACGTATACCAACACTTGGACAGTTAAAGATGACTGCGGAAATACTTCTGAGATTTTCACTCAAATAATTACAATTCAAGATACAACTGCTCCAACTTGGACAACTCAAGCAGGTTCTCTAGATGTAACTTTAGAGTGCAGTAATACAGAAGCACTTGCCACTGCTCAGGCTCAGTTCCCAACAGCTTCTGACTTATGTGATGCTGATGTTACTAACATCACTAAAGTTAGCGGACAGTTCGTAGCTTCTGAAAATTGTGCAAACGCTGGAACTTACACCAACACATGGACTGTAAAAGACGGCTGCGGTAATACATCTGACATTTTTACTCAGGTAATTACAATTCAGGATACTACAAAACCAACTTTCGTTGGTGACCTTCCAGCAGACATTACAGTTTCTTGTGATGCAGTTCCAGAACCATTTAATATGGAAGCTTCTGATAATTGCAATGGAAACTTACCAATTGTTTTCAGTGAAACTAAAAGCGATATCAAAAACGAATGCGGTACAGAATATACCTTAACTCGTAACTGGTCAACAAGTGATTGTGGAGGAAATTCAATTTCTTATACTCAAATTATTACTGTAAGAGATACTACACCTCCAACTGGTACCGCACCAGCAGATGTTGCTAATCTACAAAGTGCAGCAGACATTCCAGCAGGAAGTCCAAATGATATAAAAGATGCGACAGACAACTGCTCAGGAACTGTAAATATCACTGTAAGCGACACTAACAATGGAGGCACTGGATGCAATGGAGAGGCTTATATTTTAACCAGAACTTATACTCTAACAGACTGTGCAGGTAATAAAACTGAATTGGTGCAAACCTTTACAGTTGAAAATAAAGTTTCGGTGAGCGGTATTGCAACAAATGTAAGTTGCCAAGGAGAAAGCGATGGTTCAATTGCAGTTACCAGCAGTCCTGGAGCTACTGTGGTTATTACCAATCAAAATAATGAGGTAGTTGGAAATACTAATCTACCAGCTGGAACCTATACAGTTACTGCTACATCTGCAGTAAATACTGAAAATGAAACTTGTACAGCAACTGCAACAGTTGTGATTACAGAGCCAAATTATAGAGTTAAAATATCTGGTCAAATCATAAATGTAGATACTAATACTCCTCTTGCAAATGTACCTGTAACATTGATTCCTCAAGGAACAACTACAGGACCAATACAAATGCATATTACAGGTGCAGACGGAATGTACAGCTTCACAGGAATGCCTGCCGGCAGTTATTTAGTACAAGTACAAGATGCTAATTTAAATAGTGCATATCAATTATATCCTATTGATTCCAGCTTATTCTTTACTACTCTAGAAGAATGTGTTTTCCAAGTTCATAACTTCGAATACGGAGCTTCAAAACTTCCTGTTCTTGGAGATTATGTTTGGTACGATACTAACAGCAACGGAATTCAAGATGAATGGTACGATGCTAATAATGACGGAGTTGTAACTAAAAATATTCCAGATTCAAATGGAGCTATAGATTACAGCCAATGGGAATGGATAGATCTTAACGGAGACGGAAGCTATACTGGCACTCAAAATGTTGGGGAATTAAATGCAGGTGGTTTCGGAAACGCACTTAGTCCCAATGTAATTGTTGATGGACCAAATGGATTCCATGCAGAAGTTATTGTCGGAATTGAAGGATTCTGGAGAGAACGTCCAGAAACAGAAAATCCTTACGGACAATATACAGTAAAATTGGTAAGAGATGCTAATTTCGATACTGTGGCCGCAAACTTAGGATTTACTGGCTTGGTAAAAGTTATTCCTTCAATGTCTGCTAAAAACATAACTGGAAAAACAAATAAAACGCAATTGCATACCGTTTGTACAACAACAACAGATAGTGGCTATGTCGTAACAATTACACCAGAAGATTTAGTTCATTTAGATATTGATTTCGGCGTAAGCTGTAAAGAATACAAAGACATTGTAGCTAATGATGATACAGCAGGTCCAATTGCGGGAGTAAATCATACTACAACTAATGTATTAAATGTGTTGACAAATGATACTTTGGAAGGAAATCCTGTAACTGTATCCGAAGTTATTATAACAACTGTAACACCAAACGAGTTTTTACAATTAAATGCTGATGGTTCAGTTGATGTATTACCAAATGCTCCAGTAGGAACATTATCAATGGTATATCAAATTTGCGAAGCTGATCAGACAGACAACTGCGATACTGCAACTGTTACAGTTACAATTGAAGCTCCAGTAATGACCGTTACAGCGACCTCAATATGTGTTAATGATGTTCCTTATGTTGATTATGTAGTAACACCTGTAAACTTTACTCCTGTAAATGGAGTGACCATTGCATGGGCAGACAGTAATAACAATATTGTAACAACAATGACCGATCTGCCATTAAGCGGACGTGTACTATGGCCAGGTGCAATAGTAGATGGTCAAGGAAATGGAATTGACTGGCCAGGCTGGGTTTTTGAGAATAACAAATGGATTGAAGCTCCTGATGGATTTGAGAAATTACGCCCAACAGCTAATGTGACTATATCTGTAAACCCTAGCGAGACAATTACATTAAATTATCCGCCAGCAGATCCATATTGTACTGCTAGACCAACATTTGCAATAGTTGCTAATGATGATAATCCTGCGCCAATAATAGGAGGTCCAACACAAACTACTGTAGGTAACGTTTTAACTAATGATACGCTAAACGGTACGGCAGTAAACATAAATGATGTAACATTAACAACAACTATTGCCGACCCAACAGGATCAATAACAATAGGTCCTGACGGAACTATAAATGTTGCACCAAATACACAAGGCGGTACATATACATTAACTTACCAAATTTGTGAAAAAGCAGATTTTGGAAACTGTGATACTGCAATAGTGACTGTTACTATAATTTCTCCTCTAGTTGCAAATGATGATACCTTCAATAATATTGGATGTAACTCTTTTGGAGTAGTGGGTAATATATTGAGTAACGATTTAAAAGGAAGAACTCCTGTAACTATAGATTTAGTAAACTTTACACTTATTGCCGCAGGAAATAATACCAAAACAGATCCAAACATTACAGTTGATGCTTCTGGAAACGTAAACGTATCTAGCTTAACACCTGCTGGTACTTATACTTACAACTACACAATCTGTGATAAGTCAAGTTCTGAAAATTGTGATTCTGCAATTGTTACTATCATAGTAGTTCCAAATGGAGTTGTAGAGGTTAGCGGCACAGCATGTAACGATGATTCTACATTGGTTAATTTAAGCAACTTGCTACCTGAAGGTAGTCCTACAACGGGAGTTTGGCAAGATAGAAACAATACCAACGCCCTACAAGGAGGCATTCTTAACCCTTTTGGTTTAGCATTAGGCAAATATGTTTTCGAATATATAATAGCCGATGAAAAATGCCCTAGAAGCATAGTTCTAAACATGGAAATAAATGATGATTGTAAAGTCTTAGCTTGTGGTAATGTATTAGTACATAATGCATTCTCTCCAAACGGCGACAACATAAACGATTTCTTCAAAATTGATAATATTGATGACACAACTTGTTATCCAGGCAATTCTGTTGAAATATATAATCGCTGGGGAGTTTTAGTGTTTGAAACTACAAATTACAACAATACAACAAATGCTTTTGATGGAACTTCAAGAGGAAGAACAACTGTTAAGCAATCTGACGGACTACCAACTGGAACTTATTTTTACATTATTAACTATAAATCTCTGGATGGAAACAACAATGTTCAAGATCATAAATTAGACGGATATTTATATCTATCAAAATAACCAAAAAGCACGCTGCGAAACCTTTTTTCGCAGCGTGCTAAAAAATCCGAAATTTTTGATTAATTTTGATTAACAACACTGAATTTCAGCGATTTAAAAGTCAATAGTAATTATTAAATTAATAAAATCTACTATGAGAACAAAATTATTTTTCTTCGTCATTCTGTTAGTTACATGTTCAGGGTATTCACAGCAAGACGCTCAGTATACACAATATATGTATAACACAATCAGTATAAATCCTGCCTATGCAGGTTCTCGTGGAGCACTTAGTATTTTTGGTCTTTACCGTACTCAATGGGTTGGTCTTGACGGAGCGCCAGAAACAAGCAGTTTCTCAGTTAACTCTCCACTAAATAATAGCAGACTAGGTATAGGAGCTTCATTAGTAAATGACAAAATTGGTCCTACAAATGAAAACAACATCTCAGTCGATCTATCTTATACAATTCAGACATCTGCAGATTTTAAACTTTCATTTGGTATTAAAGGAACTGCAAATATCTTCAACTTAGATGTAAACAAATTAAATCCTGCAGATCAAGGCGATCCTCAGTTTCAGGATTTAAATAATAAATTCTCTCCAAATGTTGGTGCTGGAGTTTATTGGCATTCTGATAAAGCATATATAGGCTTTTCTGTCCCTAATTTTATTGAAACAAATCGTTACGACGATAATGATGTTGCGATTTACAAAGACAAAATCAATTACTATTTAATTGGAGGTTATGTTTTCGATCTTGATAAATATCAGTATATAAAATTTAAACCCGCTATTTTAACTAAAATGGTTCAAGGGGCACCGCTTCAGGTAGATGTATCTGCAAATTTCATGTTCTATGATAAATTTATGATTGGTGCAGCCTATAGATGGAGCGCTTCTTTGAGTGCTATGGTCGGATT
The DNA here is from genome assembly GCF_016735615.1 of Flavobacterium tagetis. Taxonomy (GTDB): domain Bacteria; phylum Bacteroidota; class Bacteroidia; order Flavobacteriales; family Flavobacteriaceae; genus Flavobacterium; species Flavobacterium tagetis. The sequence goes on along the minus strand of NZ_JAERSF010000003.1, from coordinate 391,832 downwards.
TCAGATTACAGACGGACTTTATTTAGGTTATGGCTATGATCGAGAAACTACCAAATTAAATAATTATAATTCAGGTTCACATGAGATATTCCTGCGTTATGAATTCTTCTCAAACAAAGGCAAAATGACAACTCCTCGTTTCTTCTAAAAATAAGGTATCATGAAAAACTATACACTACTTTTCGTTACAATTATAGGCGCTTTTTCATTTAGCTGTTATGCTCAGCAGTCAAAAATAAATTCTGCAGACAAGAAATACGATAGCTATGCCTATGTAGACGCAATAAAAATTTATGAAAAAGTTGCGAATAAGGGCTACAAATCTGAAGACATGTTTAAAAAACTGGGAAATGCCTATTACTTTAATTCAGATTTTCAAAATGCGGCAAAATGGTACGGCGAATTATTTGCAATGAATCCGAATCCCGAACCAGAATACTTTTTTCGATATGCGCAGTCCCTAAAGTCAACTGGTGATATGGCCAAAGCCAATAAGCTTTTGGAAGATTTTAATGCCATTTCAAAAAATGATAATAGAGGAAAGCTTTATAAAGAAGATGCAAACTATATGGACCAGATAAAAGCTAATTCTGGGAGGTACCAGATAGAAGACGCTGGTATAAATAGTAGGTACTCAGATTACGGATCATTTGTTTACAATAACAAAATTTACTTTGCTTCTGCAAGAGACACCGGAAATTTTATAAAACGTAAACACAAATGGACAGGAGAATATTTTACCAATATCTATGATGCCGATTTAGACCCTGCAACAGGCGGAACATCTAAAGTAAACAAATTTAAGTCGGCTATAAATACCAAATTTCATGAGGCTTCTCCTGTTTTTACAAAAGACGGAAAAACAGTCTATTTTACCAGAAACAATTTTATTGATGGAAAAAAAGGAAAAGACGAAAGCAAAGTCACATTAATAAAACTTTATAAAGCAGAACTAGGGAAAGATAATAAATGGACCAATATTACCGAGCTTCCTTTCAATAGCAATAATTATAGCACGGCTCACCCAGCTCTTAGTCCAGACGAAAAAACTTTGTATTTTGCTTCTGATATGCCTGGTTCTATTGGAGAATCTGATTTATATAAAGTAAACATAAATTCTAACGGTGGTTATGGTCCGCCGGAAAATCTCGGAAATACAATTAATACAGAAGGAAAAGAAACATATCCTTATTTAACTTCTGAGAACGAGATTTATTTTGCTTCTGACGGACATCCTGGTTTAGGAGGTTTAGATGTTTTTGTTGCCAACATTGATAAAAATGGAAAAATAAGTAATATTCAAAATTTAGGTGCAGATGTCAATTCTCCAAAAGATGATTTTGCTTATATTATTGATCCTGAAACAAGAAGAGGCTTCTTCTCTTCCAATAAAGACGGCGGTCAAGGATCTGACGACATTTATAAATTCCTGGAAACAAGAAGACTCAGATGTACACAAGAGCTGTACGGAATAATATCAGATGCTGAAACAGGAGCTGCGCTTCCAGGGGCAAAAGTTACATTATATGATGATCAAATGAATCTAAAAAATTCTGCAGTTGCAGATGGCACTGGCTTATATACCTTTGATGTAGAATGCGGAAAAACGTATTACGTAAGAGCAGAGAAACCTGAGTACACAACAAGAGAATTGAGTGTTACTATTGAAAAAACAAGTGGCAAAACTAATCTTCCGATCGCTCTGGAAAAAGCAACCTGCAAAGTTACAGTTGGTGATGATTTAGGAAAATGTTTCGGTATTAAAATGATTTATTTTGATTTAGATAAATCTAACATTAGAACAGAAGCTGCTTTAGATCTAGAAAAAATACTAGCTGTTATGAACGATTATCCAAACATGAAACTAGACATTCGTTCGCACACAGACAGCAGAGCTTCTCATCAATACAACGAAGCTTTATCTGATCGAAGAGCAAAATCAACTGTACAATGGCTCGTTAAAAACGGAATTGCTCCAAACCGATTAACCGGAAGAGGTTATGGAGAAACCGAGCTTGTAAATAAATGTGCTGACGGAGTTCCATGTACTGAAGCAGAACATCAGGCAAACAGACGAAGTGAGTTTATTATTACAGCATTATAACCTTAAAAAGACATACAGAAAAAGCTGCCTATCGGCGGCTTTTTTTAATTTAAAAAGTCGTTACAATTCTATGAATCACAACGACTTTTAAAAAACCAACCTGTTCAATAAATCTTTAAAGCTTAACAAATATGTTAGTATAATATTTTTTTCCTGTAGCAGAATCTGTTGTCACAGATAATCCGAAATGGGTATAATCGCCAACAATATTTTCTTTGTGGCCTGGGCTATCAAGCCAAGCTCTTACTGCCGCCTCAGGAGTTTTATAATTGTAAGCAACATTCTCTCCTACTTTTTTCGCTCCTAATACATTAGTCATATTAGTAGACCTAGCAACAAAATCGTTATGGTCTACAACATTATTTTCAATCATATACTTATTATGTTCCTCACATTTATAAGATATATGATTAATTCTTTCTAAGGCATTTAAACCAACACTCACACGGTATTCGTTTATCAACCTCATTGTTTCTATTTCGGTATCGTTATATGTGTAGTTTGCAACAAGCGTTTCTGTTGGAGTTGTAGAATCCGAGCTTGCTTCGGCAGTGTCAGCAGAACATGCGTTCATTGCGACTAAAATCGCAATGAACAACATGGTGCGCATAATCTTTTTCATAATCATCAGCATTTTAGCGGTTTAAAGTAAATGTTGGGGCAAATCCTTTAAATTTATCTTTGAATAAATATCGTTTGCGTTATTTGTATTCCAAACGTATTCAATTTACCGTTAAAGTGCAAAAATAATCGATGAAATGCACTTATTTTTTTATTTCATATATAAAATTCCTACGTAAAAATACTTTTACGAAGATAACCTTTCAATCTTCCAAGAAAAATCTGACTGACTGGTATAACGAATTCGATCATGAAGTCTATTTGGTCTTCCTTGCCAGAATTCAACTTGAAGCGGAGTTACAATATAACCGCCCCAGTTTTCAGGTCTAGGAATTGCTTTTCCTTCAAACTCAGTTTCTAGTTTTTTTAAGTTTTCTTCCAAAAATGTTCTTGACGGAATTACTTCGCTTTGGTGAGAAACAATTGCTCCAAGTTTGCTTCCATCAGGACGAGAATCAAAATAATTATCAGAAATAATTTCTGATGTTTTCTGAGCGATTCCTTTAATGATAACCTGGCGCTCCATTTCTTGCCAAAAAAAGGACAAACAAATATTCGGGTTTGCTTCGATCGCTTTTCCTTTTTCAGAATTATAATTCGTATAAAATATAAAACCTTCCTCAGAAAATTTCTTCAATAAAACCACACGCGATTTTGGAAAACCATCTAATCCAATTGTCGAAACGGTCATAGCATTCACCTCTCCGCTTCCACCAAAATCTTCCACCTCATGAAACCATCGGTTAAAGAGATTAATCGGATCTTCCGGAATATTCGTTTCTAATAATTCACTCTTCTCGTAAGATTTTCTATAATTACTTAAATCATTCATGATTTATTATTTTAGATTGTTGACTTTAGACTTTAGATTTTAGATTTTTTTTTGTTTCTAGTTTGTCAGGCTGAACGAAGTCGAAGTCCTTCTCATTACAACAACCCTTAAACTCCGCTCAGGGCGATAATTACATACAAACTTAGCATCTTAGAACCTTAGTATCTTAGCATCTTTTTTAAAACTCAAAACTAACTCCATCATCTGCTAAAAGTACATTTGGAAAAACTTCTTCTGCTTCTTTTTTAAATGGCTCCAAACCATCGTAACGCGTTGAATAATGACCTAAAATAAGTTGTTTAACATTGGCTTTTAAAGCAATACTTGCCGCTTCTTTTGCTGTCGAATGCAGTGTTTTTTCTGCCAATCTTGCTTCAGATTCTAAAAACGTAGATTCGTGATATAAAATGTCTGTATTTTGTATAATCGGAATTATCTCTTCGTTGTAAACCGTATCTGAGCAAAAAGCATAACTTTTTGCTGGAGGTGGATCAAAAGTAAGTTTTTCGTTTTCTATTACTGTTCCATCATCAAGCGTAATGTCTCCACCATTTTTTATTTTCTGATAATAAGCAACATGAATGTTATAGCGCTGAACAGCTTCGACATCTAATTTTCTCTCATCTGGCTTTTCCTGAAAAAGATAACCATTGGTATAAACACGATGCTTTAGCGGAATTGTTTTCACAATGACCTTTTTGTCTTCAAAAATGACTTCACTTTGATTCGATTCTAATTCGTGAAAAAACAAAGAATAAGTCGTCCAAGATTCTGTCAATTTTAATTGAATTAAGATCAATTCCTTAATTCCTTTTGGCCCATAAATATGCAAATCTGTGGTTCTACCTAAAAGCGAAAAAGTCGAAATAGTTCCTATTAATCCATACAAATGATCGCCATGAAGATGCGAGATAAAAATGTGATTAATTTTTGAGAATTTAATCTTGTTTTTACGAAGCTGTACTTGAGTTCCTTCTCCACAATCAATTAAAAACAATCTGTTCTTAATATCTAAAACTTGCGAAGTCGGATTAGTAAGCGTTCTGGGAGTTGCGGCATAACAGCCAAGTATAGTTAACTTCATTTCTCAATTGATAATTGATAATTGACAATTATTAATTATCAATTGTTAATTCTTAAAAACCTAAGTCTCTTTCGATTTCTTCCATTTCGATAATATCATGAGCTTCTAAAAGAGAAGGCACTACAACCAATTTATCTGAAATAGCATTAAAATCAAGATCGGTTGCTACAATTACAAACGATTTTTTTGCTTTTTTCTGAACTTTAGAAAGTGGTAAAAAAGCTTTTAAATCATTTTCTGAAATATTAGAATCTGCCGATAAGTCGATTATAATATTTTGTTTTTCAAAGGTTTTAAATTGTTGCGTTACTTTTTCCAAGAAAGCATTTACATCTCCTTGCGTATCTTTAATCGTAACGGTATGTCCTTTTTGATCTACTTTCATTTTATATTTTTGAGGGGCTTATATTTGTTATGCTAATTTACTAAGTTTTTTTGTTGTTTCAAGTTTCAGGTTTCAAGTTTTACGCTCAGTGTAACACCTATTTCAAAACTGAAAACTGCGACTGAAAACTAAAAAACTATTGAATCTTAGAAGCCAGCAAATAAATAACCGCCATTCTAATCGCAACTCCATTCTCCACCTGATTCAAAATAACCGAATGATCAGAATCGGCCACCTCAGAAGTAATCTCTACTCCTCTGTTAATTGGTCCTGGGTGCATGATTACGATTTCTTTTCCTAGCGAATCCAAAAGTGGTTTGTCTACTCCATATTGTTGTGCGTATTCACGCGTTGATGGAAAAAAATTCACATCCATACGTTCGTTTTGTACACGAAGCATATTCGCAACATCACACCATTCTAATGCTTTTCTTAAATTTGGTTCAACTGTAACACCAAGCGATTCAATATATCTCGGAATCAATGTTTTTGGTCCGCAAACTTTTACTTCTGCGCCTTGCATCTGCAAAGCATATATGTTTGAAAGCGCTACGCGTGAGTGCAGAATATCACCTACAATAACTACTTTTTTTCCAGCAACATCTCCTAATTTTTCTCTAATCGAATAACTATCTAATAAAGCCTGAGTTGGATGCTCATGCGCTCCGTCTCCGGCGTTTACAATACTTGCTTTGACATTTTTAGATAAAAAATAAGCCGCTCCAGGATTAGAGTGACGCATTACAACCATATCAACTTTCATCGAAAGGATATTATTTACAGTATCAATCAAGGTCTCTCCTTTTTTAACCGATGACTGAGCTGCAGAAAAACTGATGACGTCAGCAGATAAACGTTTCTGCGCTAATTCGAAAGAGAGTTTGGTTCTGGTACTGTTTTCGAAGAAAATATTAGCAATAGTAATATCTCGTAATGAAGGAACTTTTTTAATCGGTCTATTAATGACTTCTTTAAAATGATCTGCCGTTTCAAAAATCAGGTTAATATCATTCTCATTGATATATTTTATTCCTAATAAATGATTTACGCTTAATTCTTTCATTGTGTGTGTTTATATGTTTAATCGTTGAATTGTTTAATCGTTTTTTTTTCAAATCGCTTAATCGGTGTTATTACCGATTAAACAATTAACCGGTTAACCGATTAAACTTAATTCGTCACTAGGTGAACAACATCTTCACCATCATTTTCTTTCCAGCTTACAATTACTTTTTCACCATTAATAGCATCTACCTGACGGCCTCTATAATCGGGCTGAATTGGCAAATGTCGGCTGAAACGTCTGTCTATTAAAACCAACAATTCAATTTCTGAAGGTCTCCCAAAAGATTGAATGGCAGTTAAGGCAGAACGAATGCTTCGTCCAGTAAACAAAACGTCATCGATAAAAATGACTTTTTTGTCTTCGACTATAAAATTGATTTGGGTTTTATTGGCTTCAAGCGGTTTATCAGTACGACGGAAATCATCTCTAAAAAAAGTGATGTCCAGATATCCTAGAGAAATTTCAGGAACCTTGTATTCGTTTTCTAATATTTGTTTTAAACGTTCAGCTAAAAAAACACCTCTTGGCTGAATTCCAACTAAAATAGTTTCAGAGAAATCAAGATGTTTTTCGATTAACTGACAAGCCAAACGATGGAGTATGATAGTAACTTCTTTCGAATTAAGTAATACTTTTTGACTCATAAGTAATTGTAATGTTTGGTTGCGCAAATATACGGAATCTGATTTTATTTGTTGGGGTGTCGGCTGGGGAAATATTCTTTATTAAAATATTTATATTTTTTCTAATCTTACTTGAAGTTCGTAATTATGCAAATTAATCTTATTACAAAAGAAATCTTACGGCAAGTAAAATAATTAATTATAAATTTCACATATTAAAATGAAGAAAAAAGAAATAGAAAATCAAAATCTTGAAAAAATCTTACTTAAGAAAATGATTCTTGACAATCCTAACCAACCAAAAAGATACACATTTTCAGCATTATATAGATTTTTTAATTATGAAACCTATTCTGAAGAAGAAATAAAAGAAGTATTAAATAAATTAATAAGTAAAAACATCATTCTGGAGAAAAATAACATTTACTCACTAAATAGAAATGATTTTTTTAGACTAAAAAACAAGTATAAATTTCACATTCTTTTAAATTCTGATTTTAACAAATTGGTTTTCCCCTTAATTATAGGTATAATAGCTTCTGTACTTTCAATGTTTCCTAAAATAACAAATCTTTTAACAGACAAAAATCAAGATATTGAAATACAAAACAAACTAGACTTTGAAATTCGAGAACTTGAGAAAAAAATTAATAGAGCATACATCATTCCCCAAAAAAAATATAATAAATCCGATACTATTAAAATTGAAATCTTAAAAATTCAAAAACAGTATTCTGAATTGTCTGAAAATGTGAATTCCCTAAACTCTTTATTGCAAGATAATCCTCGAAAATTTGTAGAAATAGCAGCAATGAAAAGAGATATAGAAGATTTAAAAAGAGAGATTAAATCTAATGATGAATCAATAAAAAGAGAAGTTGATCGTATTTCATCATATAACAACACATTAATCGCGTTTATGATAACATTTCTTGTTGCTTATATTGGTCTAGGAATTTTTAATTTCGTTAAAAAGAATGACAATTCGACAATATAATTTATAGGTCTCAAAATAAGTATTTATTTTAATTCAATAGCTCCAAATCCTAAAACATTTCCAAAAAATTCTATAACACATTTTGCCTATTCCTGAAGTAATTTTAAGTATCAATTTAAAATATCAGAATCATGCAAAATAAAATACTAAGATTGTTAATGGTTTTTGTAATACTGTTTTCATTTACAAGCTGTGAAGTTATAGGAGACATTTTTAAAGCCGGAATGGGATTCGGGATTTTTATCGTAATTTTTATTATTGCGATTATTATCTGGATTTTCGCTAAAATGTTCGGAAGCAAATAGTTTATCAATAAACAATAAAAAAAATCCCAAATTCCAATTTAAAACTTGGCGTTTGGGATTTTTCTATTTTTTATTTACTTGGAACTTTTAATACATAAACACATCTGACTTTTTTACCGTCTATCTTGGCGGGATTCCATTTTGGAGATAGTTTCAAAACCCGAATTGCTTCTGCTCCTGTTGCATATCCAATATCTTTAAAACAGCGAAAAGCAGATAAAGAACCGTCTTTTTCAACAACAAAATCCATATAAATTGTTCCTTGCAGCCCTTCTTGATTGGGCTTTACAAAATTTTTGGAGAAAAATTTATAGAATGAATCTATTCCTGATGGATAGCTTGGTTTTACCTCAACTTCTTCTAATTTATATATTTTTTCATTGTTAATTTTGTCCGTAGAGGTCTTTTTACTTTTTATCAAAACGCCGGCTTCTGTATATTCTTTCAATTCTCCTTCAATAGATTGACTGTCTGTAAATCTAGAACTTTTCAATTTTCCATTTGGATAGTATTTCTTTTCTATTTTATAGCTTGTATTTTTCGGATGAGTTAACTTGGCTTCAGTTATATCTCCATTTGAATTCCAAATCTTATATTCATCAAAAATGATAGTTTCTGAAACAAGTTTCTTATTTTCATAATTTGACGTTTTTATTTCTTTTTTATCCCAATTATAATCGATTTGCTCAACTAACGCTCCCAAAGAATCATACTTTTTTCTATTGAAAAATTGATGTCCACTTTTCGCATCCTTTCCAACATTTAAACTCTCTATAGTTTTTCCATTAGAATCAACCGCAGTCGTACTTATTAACTTGCCATTATTAAGCAATGTTTGTATTCCTAAAGTCCCGTTTGAGTTGTATTCTTTAAAAGTTCCGTCTACATTTCCTTTTTCGTTAATATAAAATTGCATTTTTCTACCATCCCTATTCATTTCATAAAACCCGTTTTTGAGTTTCGTTTTATTTGCATTTTCTATGCTTATAAAATTATTCGACAAGAAGCCATTGTTTAAATATGAAATCGACGACGAATTAATTTTATTATACTCCTGCGCTATGCCTACATGGAATGTAGCCATCAACAATAGTACTTTTATACCTTTTTGAATGTTCTTCATGCTCACTTGCTTTTTCTAAAATAAATATATTTTTCTTACAAATACAACACTTTATGATTGAATGAAAATTCACACGAAAAATTATTAAGACAAAAAAAATCCCAAATTAAAAATGGATTCTGAGATTTTTTTACGGGTATGGAACAAAGGTCAATCTTTGTTGAGCTTCTCGCGAAGATTTCTCCCTTCGGTCGAAATGACAAACTATGCGTAAAAGATATAGAATAAAAAATCCCAAATTCACAAAAATTGGAATTTGGGATTTTAATATTATTGCAATTTAAAAATTAAAGATTGTACATCTTTTTTCTTTGTTCTTGAATTTTTTCATCATCAAGATATTCGTCAAATGTCATGTAACGGTCGATAACTCCGTTTGGTGTCAATTCTACGATTCTGTTACCAACAGTTTGCGCGAATTCGTGGTCATGCGTTGTAAAGATTACAGAACCTTTAAAGTTTTTCAATGAGTTATTGAAAGCTGTAATAGACTCCAAATCTAAGTGGTTTGTAGGTTCGTCTAACATTAAAACGTTTGCACGCTCCATCATCATTCTAGACAACATACAACGTACTTTTTCTCCTCCAGATAAAACTCTTGATGTTTTAAGAGCTTCTTCTCCAGAGAAAATCATTTTTCCTAAGAAACCTCTAATAAATACCTCATCGCGCTCTTCTTCCGTTTTAGCATACTGACGTAACCAGTCAACTAAACTCAAATCGTTTTCAAAGTATTTATGATTTTCAGCTGGCAAATACGCTTGATTGGTTGTAATTCCCCAATCGAAAGTTCCAGAATCTGCTTTTTGTTCTCCGTTTAAGATTTCGTAGAAAGCTGTTGTAGCACGTGAATCTTTAGAGAAAAGAACGATTTTATCGCCTTTTGCCATATTCAAATCAACATCTTTGAAAAGAACTTCTCCTTCTACAGAAGCAGATAAGTTTTCTACATTTAAAATCTGATCTCCAGCTTCACGATCCTGATCGAAAATAATCGCAGGGTAACGACGGCTAGATGGTTTGATTTCGGCAATATTCAATTTCGAAATCATTTTTTTACGAGAAGTAGCTTGTTTCGATTTCGCCACGTTTGCACTAAAACGACGAATAAATTCTTCCAACTCTTGTTTCTTCTCTTCTGCTTTTTTGTTTTGCTGCGCACGCTGTTTTGCCGCTAATTGGCTAGACTCGTACCAGAAAGTATAGTTTCCTGAGTAGTGATTGATTTTTCCGAAATCAATATCAGAAATATGTGTACAAACCGCATCTAAAAAGTGACGGTCGTGAGATACAACGATTACAGTATTTTCGTAGTTTGCTAAGAAGTTTTCTAACCAAGCGATTGTCTCGAAATCCAAATCGTTGGTAGGCTCATCCATAATAAGCAAATCAGGATTTCCGAAAAGTGCCTGCGCCAAAAGCACACGTACTTTCATTTTTCCTTCCATGTCGCTCATTAAAGTATAATGATCTGCTTCTGTGATTCCTAAGTTAGATAACATGGCTGCTGCATCAGAATCGGCGTTCCATCCGTTCATTTCTTCAAACTGAACTTGTAACTCCCCTATTCTATCTGCATTAGCATCATTATAATCTAAATAAAGTTCATCCATTTCTTTTTTAACAGCATACAGAACTTTATTTCCCATTAAAACGGTTTCCAAAACAGTATGCTCGTCGAACATGTTGTGGTTCTGGTTTAAAACCGACATACGTTTTCCTGGCTCTAAATGAATATGCCCCGAAGTTGGATCAATGTCGCCAGAAATCACTTTTAAGAAAGTAGATTTTCCTGCACCATTTGCTCCAATAACGCCGTAAATATTTCCGTGAGTAAACGTAGTGTTTACTTCGTCGAATAAAATTCTTTTACCAAACTGAACTGATAAATTATTGACTGTTAACATGAATGTCTTTTTAATTAATTTGGTGCAAAAGTACGGAAAAAGGTTCAGAGTTGCAAAGAGGCAAAGGTTCAAAGTTTTTTATGCTGATGATGGGTTCTCGCAGAGGCGCAAAGGCGCAGAGTTTTGTTTTACCAATCTGATTGCTAGGTAATCTTGTCATTTCGACTGAAAGGAGAAATCGCACTAGTTGATCGACAAAGATTGAAGATATACTTTGTAGAGTTTCTCGTGCGATTTCTCCTTTCAGTCGAAATGACAAACTGTTTCTTAAATTCACCTAAAGCTTACTTTCCTTAGCCAAAGCCACTTCTAAACTCTCAAAATTAGGAAGCACTTTTGCAATCATTCCTTCTTTATTTAGAATGAAATGTGTTGGGAATGAATTTAGCTGTAAAGCATTATTCATATATTCTTTCATATCGGGAATTACAGAATATGAAAGTCGTTTTCTGGCTAAAAATGTTTTTAATTGTTCTGCTGAATCTTCGGCTAAACTCATAAAGACAATATCATTTCTGTCCTTATATTCTTCAACTAGTTTGTTGACTTGAGGGAATTCTCTAATACATGGTGTGCAGTGAATGTACCAGCATTTTATTACAATGAATTTTCCTTTCATGGATTCGTTGGTTACCAGATTTCCGTCTAAATCTTTGAATGAGAATTGCGGAAAAGCGGTTCCTTCCATTTTGTAGTTTTTAAAAGCATCAAAACCAATCTGGTTAATTGTTGCTTTTATACTTGTATCGGTTTTGGGCTGAATTTTGAAAAGCTTATAAACATAAATATTCGCTTCAGATTTTAATCTAATTGGAATGTAGTTTTCGTTTGCTAATTTATCTAGAAAAGCCTCTTTTGAGATTTCTTTTGATTCACTATCAAGTGAAGTGAAATCTCTAGAAAGCATAATTCCTTTATTATAAACCGACCATTGCTCGTAAGTTTTCTGAATTTGTAATGGATCAACTTCTGGATTTCCGAATTTATTTTGAGCAAAAGAAAAAGTAAAAACTAGAAATGTAATAATAATGGTGATTGATTTCTTCATTAGATTTAAGGCAATAATTCTGAATTCAAAAGTACGATTTTTTTAACCCTAAAGAACACAAATGATTTTCCCAAAGTTTTAATTCCGTATTTGTCTTTAAATCCTAATCAAGAAAAGCTTTAATTATTAATTCTTTACAGATAAAAAAGAAATATCCATATAATATTCTTCCGGATTTAATGGATCAATTAAAACTTCAATTTCCTGAGGAATTACAATATCTTTAGGATCAAGCCAAATATCTTCACTTTTAAAAACATAGGTCTTATTATTTATAGAATCCAACCATTTGCTACAAATAAAATAAGGATGACTGCTGTTGACAGTCACATGCATATTAAGCTGTAGTCCTTTAAATCTTGTCACAATGCGTTTGCCATTTTGCTGTAAAAAGTGTTTTTTCTTCCTTTTTAAATAATCGGATCTAAAAAATGAGAAGCTAACTAAAACGAAAATTGCTCCCATAATTCCTACAACTAATATTCCTAGATATAAAAAAAAGAAAGCATTTAATTTTGCTGTTTTAGGATTGTTCGGATCGTACAAAACTTCAACTTTTTCGCCTGGACTATAATTTAACGGATTATTATTGCTATCAGGCGTAAATTGAATCTGTGTGCCGTCTTTTGTAACAAAAGATATAGTTGGACTATTGGTTTCTACTTCATCTACCACAATACCCGGAACGGTACTTAACTTTTCTAAAAAAGTCTGTTTTTCTTTATAAATATAAAAGGCTTGCACCCATATTATCAAACCAATTATACAGAAAATATATTTCATAATAGAGATGCTATTTTTCATCTTACTTTAAATTTAAATATTACTGCAAAATACTTTTAAAAGAAATTACAGAGCACTATATATTCCATTTTTTATCAATATAACATAAAAAAACCTGGCAGTAAAAACTACCAGGTTCATAATGTGCATCTTTAGGCAAAAACCAAATAACAAATTACCTAAAGCCACATTTGTTAGAAATAAAATAGATTAAAACATAAATAACCAAACTCAATTTTAATCGTCCCGTTTTTTTTATTTCTAGATTTTCAATTATTTTTTAGTTTAAAAAGTTCATTACTTTAAGTGATTTCTTATGTCCCGATTTATCGGTTACTATCACAACAAAAATCTGTTTACTAGCAAAACTTGGGCAATTAAGCAGTACTTCTTTATTGTTTTGAATGTTTCTATGACTTGTAACATTCTGCCCTATCGTATTGAATACATCAACTTGAGCAATGTCTTCTGTTTCATTAGATACCGATAAAGTATTGTTTCTAAAATAAGCCACAGTTGTATTACTTTCAGCCGTAATATCGTCTAGAACCAATGTTTTTGCTGTGCCTTGCGATGCAAAATAAGCTGCATATGCTTTAGACAATTCAGATGAATTTCCGCAAGAAGAGGCATCCCAGTTTACAGACCAAGTCATTAAACCTCTTAAAGAAGGATATGGTCCGCCTGGCTGCATAGTATATGTTCTTCCAGAAAAATTGGTTCCGTTTCTTAAATAATCCATAGCATTGATTCCTTCTGTCGGAGTTAGATATCCGCTACCTGCTGCACTCGGACAAGCTGGTAATGCAATAAGAACTTTAGAAGCTGGCAAGCCATCAAAATGCATTCCTGTTGAAGCAATGTTATACCCTTTTATGATCATATCGGTTAAGGCTGTAACCATGTTTGCTTTCTTAGCTGTACCATAATACTGGCCGTCTAATCCGTTTTCTCCTCCTGTATTATACAATTGTACTGCTAACAAATCCAATTCGTTACGCAAGTTTTGAATAATTGGCAAGAACGAACCAAACGTATCTGTATAAGTAGTATATCCTCCTTGTACATATTGTGTTTCTGGTGCTGCAGTCAATAAGAATCCAGGTCCATAGTATGCTTTTAATTCTTTGAAAGCATCTACTACGTTTTTCAATCTTGGATAAGCAGAAATACCCACATAAGAAATATCTCTTAATCCTCCTGCACTAAAATTCATAGATCCGCCTTCAAAATCAATATCAACTCCATCAAATTGATATTCGTCGATAATTGCTTTTAAACCATTAACGAAAATATTTTTCTGAGTTACATTTTCTAAAACAACATGCCCATTTTGACCTCCAATAGAAACAATAACAGGAACTCCGCTATCTCTTAAAGTTTTTATATCATTTTTCAACAATTGCTTATCAAAAACGCCATTGGTCAAATATCTAGCGTCATTTGTAGTTAATATTGGCGTATAACCATCGCGATTAACTGTTTCTACGAAAGCGTAATCAACTACGTTAAATTTACTTCCTTTTATTTGAGAAAAATATAAGAATGGAGCTGAAGTATTTTCCCAAGAGTGCGCATACCCTAAAATAATTTTAGATGGAAGCGGAATAAATCTATTACCACTTATTGTAGCAATTTTAATAGTATTGTTTAATGTAGTTACAGCCGCTTTACTATCGGTTGCTTTAATTACAATTGGATAATCCTGATAAGCAGTTGGAGTAAAATTATATGTATAAGTATTATTTGTACCAGCTGTCATGTTAAACGTGCCACCATTTATGGTAATTGTAACACCAGAAACTGTTCCGTCACTATCAACAGCTGTAACTGAAATTGGCACAGCTTGGAAAGAGCTTTGGTAAACAGTTGTATTTGATGGCGAATTCCAAGTAATTACAGGTAATGTGTTTGGACAATTTGCACCTGAACAAGTTAATGTAAAACTATAAGTTTTTGCATCTGTTTGTCCGTTTGATGCAGTAGCAGTAACGGTTAACGTATGAGAAACTCCAAACTGATTAGCAACCGGTGTCCAAACCGATGTATAAGTTCCTGATGAATTGGTAGCACTTATAGTTTGTCCGTCTAAATTAAATACAACAGATGAGATTGTAGTCGCATCTGCAGCACTTAATCCAATAGTTGCCACAAAATTAATTGATGATCCTAAGTTTATAGCTACCGTCGAAGCTGTTGGAGCCGTAATAGCCACGACTGGCTTAGTCACAACCGTTGTTTGTGTATTGAAATTATAAACCGTTGGCGTTGTTGGAACTGCGAAGTTTGCCAGATTATTTGGGTAATAAGCTACTTCTCCATTTTGCCAAGAATTTAATTTCAAGCTTAAAATCTGATTATAACCTGCTACAACTGAATTATCAAAAGTATAGTTTCCTGAAGCATCTGTTGTTGCTAGAACGCTTTTCCAATTGTGTGTGTTGTCTGTCCATGGTAAAACGATTTCCACTTTTGCATTCGCAACAGGCGTAGAACCATTTTTCACAGTTCCGCTAATTAAGTTCGTCGCTGCCGCTAATGCTGCTTTAGCCGTTGAACTTGTATTAAAGTTGTAAACTGTTGGAGTTGATGGAACAGGAAAGTTTGCCAAATTATTTGGGTAATAATTTACTTCTCCATTTGACCAAGTATTTAATTTTAAACTTGTAATAGTTGTATAACCGTCTGTAACAGCATTATCAAAACTGTATTTTCCTTGTGCATCTGTTGTTGCCAGAACACTTTTCCACGGATGTGCATTATCTGTCCATGGCAAAACGATCTCTACTTTTGCACCCGCAACAGGAATAGTTCCGTTTTTAACCGTTCCGCTAATTTTACTTGTAGTTGTTGCAACATCTTGAGCAAAATTCAACGTTTTATTCGCATTCAAATTAGAATATACTGTTGAAGCTGGTGTAAATGTCTGACCAGTTAAAGCTGCCGTTACTGTATAATTTCCACCAGAAGCTAAAGTCAATGAATATGCTCCACTTGAATTGGTTGTTGCAGTAACATTTCCTGCAGTAGAAGATGCAGTAACTGTTACGCCAGAAACTGGAGTTGTTCCGTTAAGAACTGTTCCGCTTACTGTATACGTTACCACTGCAGCACCTTGTGTAAAGTTCAACGTTTTATTAGCATCAATTGCATTGTAAACCGTTGAAGCTGGAGTATAAGAGAATCCAGATTTTGCAGCGGTAACTGTAAAGTTTAAACCTGCTGTTAATCCTGCAACGCTATAAGTTCCGCTTGTGTTCGAAACTGCTGTTAAAGTTGTGCTTCCAGAAACTGCAGAAACGGTTACGCCCGAAACTCCTGTTGTTCCGTCTAAAACGGTTCCGCTTACAGTATAAGTTGGCTGAGATCCGTTGATTGTAACGCCAGTCTGATTAACTGTAACATTTGTTAAACTTACAGGAACAAAAGTATAACTAGCTTTTACAGCTGTTAACGAATAATTTTGTCCAGAAGTTAAATTATTAAATGTAAAGTTTCCTGTTTGAGAAGCCACTGTTTGGATAACTGCATTGGCTGCATTACGCAATTCAACAGTAACGTTTGTAACCAAAGCAGATCCGTTTTTTACAGAACCCGAAATGCTTACAGTTCCAGGAACAACGCTACCGAAAGAAGCATCAACTTGGTTTAATAATGAATTCGGAATTGCACCTCTGGTATCCTGAGATAATTCCCAAATCATACCTCCCGCTAAGTTTTTAGATTTAATGTATTGTACTTTTAAATCCATTGACTGTTTATCTTCGTAAGAAATAAACTCTTTTCTAGTAGCATTATATAAATAAGGAACTTTAGTAGTATTATCAAAATAACGAACCCATCCTGCCGAAGCTGCAGATGGCGTTACCATCATTGTATTTGGATCTAAGTAAGCATGTGAATTAGTAACTGGATTTCCGACTAAATCGCAGATTTCGATACTTCCAGATTTTTCACAAGCTCCAGAACCATCCCACGTTCCTGTTGGGTTTTGCGGATTTGTACATCCAGGAACTACATATCTTGGTGCAGAAACAAATAATCCGTTTGTAGAATTTGCAGCAACATTATCGAATTTTTTTCCATAGAAAGGCAATCCCATGATTAATTTATTCGCAGGAAAACCAATTACGTTTAGATATTGATTGGTTAATTCGTCTAATGATTCTGATTGCGTTGCGCCATACAACGGATCGTTTGGATTTCCACTTGCATATAAAGGAGCATTATAACAAGTTTTATCATACCAGTTACCTCCAAAATCATATCCGAAATAAGTGATATAATCACAATAAGTTGAAATGTCTTCTGTCATTCCGTATTGTGCTCTATTGTTTGGCCCTAAATACTGTTTAGCAACATTTCTAACATTGTTTCCAGCAGCAATCGTAACCAGTTTATTTGGCATTGCCTGACGCATTGCTTTTAATAAAAGAACTAAATTTTTATTATCATCAGGACTATATTTTTGTGGAGGAACAGGCGCACCATTTACTATTTCTGTACCATCAGTTCCGCCAGAAAGAGGATATTCCCAATCAATATCGAAACCGTCAATAAATGGATATGTAGTAATGAAGTTTGCCATATCTGCTGCTAAAGCTGCTCTTGCTACAGGACTTGCAGCAATTGGAGAAAGATCTTGACCTTTTGTCCAGCCTCCTACAGAGATTAAAATTTTTAAATGAGGATACTTTTCTTTCAATTTCATTAAGTCATAAAAGTTTCCTTTTACTGGAGCATCCCACGGAATACCGCCTTCCATATGCTCATAATCAGCATAAGTGTCCAAACATTTTAATTTTGTATTCTCAGGATGTGCGGGATCATAAGTTGTCCCATAAAAAGAATAATTTAAATGCGTCAATTTACTTCCATCGATTTTCGGAACATTAAAATCCCGAGCATAAATAGACCATTGCGCATAATACCCCACTACTTTTTTTCCATGGGCTGGTTGTGCCAACGCAAGTAAGGGAAACAGTAACAAAAAGAGCAATCTGTAATAATGTTTCATAATTAATAAATATTAGTTAATAGAAAATAAGTAATTGGGCCACAGCAGCTTTAAGCTTCTGGGTTTCGCTCAACTGCAGGTTGGAAGGCTGCTGTCGATTGGAAATAAACTCAAATTAAATTCTATAGATAAATATTACTATTACTGATTTTTACATAATCATTAGCCAATAGTAGTGATTGATATTTATTTATAATTTTTTAAAAAATTAATGTTAAATACAAATGATAAATTTGGGACGACTCATCAATCTATACTCTTTTTTTTGTCATGTTTTGTTGTATTCTCTCTATTTGGTTTTTTTAAGGTTAATACTCCGTTATTGGTTATTTTTTTTAGTTTATGAATAATTACTTTATATATAGATCTACAAAATAGATCTTAAAATTTTAATCGTAATTACCTCTGCCACAAATCATGGCAGAGATAATCAACACTCTAAAAAAACATTAGCAGTCTTAAAAACGTACTAAATACTAATTCAAATCCAACTCTAAATTAATTTCTTCAAACTCTCATAAACAGACAGTTCTACATCTGCATGATCTTTTGTATTGCATTGTTCAATCAATTTTTTCAGATCTGCCGGCGCTAAAGTTGATTTATTATCTAAAACCAATAATAATTCCTGAGAAGCATCATTTAGTTTTTTAGACAATGGTAATATTGGTTGCACCAATGGCGCATTATTGCTTAATTCTGTTAATCCTTTGTGAACTGCAATCCATTTTGTAAAAAAGGCTACTACTTTGGCTTTGTTATCTGCCGACTTATTTGCTAAATATTGGCTTACAGCTGCATCAAATGCAAGAGCATCTTTTGCGTCTGGCCCGCAAGCGTCTGCAAATAAGGTAAACGGAGAATACATTTGATATTCTGTTCCGCCTTTATTTCTAGTATATCCTTTCAAAGGTTCGCTTACATTAGAGAACTCTTCCAATGATTTGATATCTTGATTGTTTGCAATATTTCTTAAAATCACATCTTTGTTTCGAATATGTGTAATACCCAATTCTTCTAATCTAAAAGAAATATTTTCTAAGCGTTTACGCATATTCTCAACATCAACAACATCTTCTGCCGACCATAATCTTTCTGCAATTGCTGCGGTTCTTGGCCAAATTCTTGAATCAATAGTTGTCGGTGTAGCCAATTCTGTCCACATTGTAGCTTCTCCTCCTAGAATTCTTGCTTTTTCATCATTGGTCAAATTAGCTCCTTTTGGCATTGGATCGTTTAAGTAATGGCTTGCAATTGGATACATCAAATCGATATAATATCCGTTTGATAAAACTGTTTTATATCCTTTTTTAACAGCATCTACAAGAGATTGTCCAGCAGGCATTCCTTCATTTGGACCTCTCCAAGAATGTACAATAGCTTCTTTAGACAAATCTTTGGTTAAAATTTCTTCCCAACCCATCAATTGTTTTCCGTGTTTCTTTAACATCGGTGCTAATTGCATTGTGAAATACGTTTGCAATTCGTGGTTGGTTTTTAAATTATGTTTCTTTTTAAATTCTTGAATCTTAGGGTTTGCATCCCAATCTTTCCCTTCATTCTCATCTCCTCCGATATGGAAATAAGCACCTGAAAACAAAGGACAAACCTCATCAAAAACTTCACTTAAAAGCTGGTATGTTTTAGGATTTGAAGGATCTAATGTTGGCGAAAAAATACCCGCATTTCTTTCAATTCCATAGGTAGCGATTGCTGTACCTTGAATATTTTTTTCGGATGTTCCTCCTGTCAACGTGATTACTTTGCTGCCAATTTCTGGATAAGCCGTTAAAATTGCAGATCCGTGACCTGGAACATCTATTTCTGGAACAATTAAAATACCGCGCTCATCAGCATATTTTACGATATTTTTAATTTCCTCTTGTGTGTAATACATTCCATCCGAAGCTAATTGAGTAAACTTTGGATGTTTTTTCATTTCAATTCTCCAACCTTGATCATCAACCAAATGCCAATGAAAAACATTCATTTTCATAGCCGCCAATGCATCAATATTTCTTTTAACAACATCAATTGGCTGAAAATGTCTAGAAACATCCATCATCAAACCTCTCCATGTAAATCTTGGAAAATCTGAAATTTTTGAAACTGGAAAATAAAATGATTTTGAATTGTTTTGAAGCATCTGCAACAATGTCTCCAAACCATGTAAAGCACCTAAATCACTTGAAGCGTTTAGAGTGATTTTATTTGAAGCGATATCTAAATGATAGCTTTCGTCTTCGTATAAACCAATTTTACCGCTTTTGGTACAATTGATCTGTAATTCTGCATTTGGAACTTCATTTAATTTTTCAATAAAACCTTGTTCGAAAAATATACCTGTTCTACCATCTAAACGGCGCAAAAAACGAGTTACTCCTCCAAAAATTCTTGGATTTGGATTTCCTGTAATGTTTACTTTAAAATTTTTATTCAAATTAAAATTACCGTCATTAATAACAACATTCTGAGGCCAAGGCATAAGATTCAGTTGCTCTTTCTGGACTTGAGCTCCTGCTGATATACCTGCAAATAATAGTACAAATAGATATTTCATTTTTCTTTTTTTTGGGTTTGGATAGTTTTTAATAAGTATCCTAAATTTATATAAAAAACAAAACTCAGAATGATTTCAGCTTTTACCTCACTTTGCTATGAGATCAATCTGAATTTTGCTATTTGATTCATTTCATTATAAATGAATCGGTATTTTTTTAGTAATCAAAACGTTTA
This sequence comes from Flavobacterium tagetis, assembly GCF_016735615.1. GTDB lineage: Bacteria > Bacteroidota > Bacteroidia > Flavobacteriales > Flavobacteriaceae > Flavobacterium > Flavobacterium tagetis. The sequence continues at coordinate 371,201 of NZ_JAERSF010000003.1, read as the reverse complement.
AATGCTTCAATCGCTTCATATTCAGCCAAACCTAATTCATCATATAAGATGGCTGTATTTTTATTTCGATCTTCTGCTCTAACCCAGAATTCACGAGAGTCATTCCCTTGAAACATTACTCTATCTTTTTGAGACTGATGATGTAAAATGGCATGACGTTTTAATAAAACTTCAGACGGACTTAAAGGAACAGCCATATCTATTTCATGAATGTCCCATTCGTGCCAAGCTCCTCTATAAAGCCATAACCAACAGTCATTCATATATGGTTCTGTTTTAAGTTCTTTTAATGCGGCAAAAATGGCATTTAAACAAACCTCATGCGTTCCGTGCGGATCTGCTAAATCTCCAGCAGCAAAAACCTGATGCGGTTTTATTTTTGCGATAATATCTTTTACAATAGCAATATCTTCTGGTCCTAACGGATTCTTTTTAACTTGTCCAGTTTCATAAAAAGGAAGATCTAAAAAGTGTGTGTTTTCATCTTTCAGTCCAATATATCTTGTTGCTCCGTAAGATTCTCTTCTTCTAATCAATCCTTTTAATTTGCGAACTTCCAAAGAATCGATTTGGTTTTCAGATTTGTTATTTAAAAACTCGATAACCGATTTGAAATTGATATCTGATTTTTCATCACCGATAAAATCACTGGCTACTTCTGCAAATTTTAAAGCTTCATCATCTGAAACTGCAATATTTCCTGAAGTCTGGTACACTACATGAACATCATGCCCTTGTTTGATTAGCTTAGAAAATGTTCCTCCCATAGAAATCACATCATCGTCTGGGTGCGGACTAAAAAGAATTACTCTCTTTTTTGCAGGATTTGCCCTTTCTGGACGAAATGAATCATCTGTGTTTGGTTTACCTCCTGGCCATCCTGTAATGGTATGTTGCAGAATATTAAACATGTTAATGTTCATATCATAAGCAGAACCTTCTTGGGCCAAAAGATCAGACATTCCGTTATTGTTATAATCGCGGTCTGTTAACTTTAGAATAGATTGTTTTGTTTTTTGACAAAGCCAAACAATAGCTTTACTTTTTAGTTCAGGTGTCCAAAGACATTCGCCAACTAACCAAGGTGTTTTGAAACGAGTTAATTCTGATGCAGCAGACTGATCTAAAACAAAAGTTGCATTTGGATGATTTTGTAAAAATGTAGCAGGAACTTCTGAACTAATATCGCCTTGAACTGTTCTTTTGATAATATCCGCTTTGTTTTGTCCCCAAGCCATCAAAACAATACGTTTTGATCTCATAATGGTTGAAACTCCCATTGTTATGGCACGTTTCGGCACATTATCAATACCATTAAAAGCTGATGATGCATCGACTCTTGTGATATGATCTAAGGTAATAATTCTTGTTCCTGAATTGATATGCGAACCTGGCTCGTTAAATCCAACATGTCCTGTTCTACCAATTCCTAACAATTGAAAATCAAGACCTCCAGCATTTTTAATATTCATTTCATAGTCAATGCAATATTGATTAATTTCATCAATTGCCACTGTACCATCAGGAATATTAATATTTTCAGGTTTGATATCAATATGATTAAAAAGATGCTCATGCATGAAATAATGATAGCTCTGATTGTTCTCCTTAGTCATTGGATAATACTCATCCAAATTAAAGGTAACTACATTGCTAAAACTAAGTCCTTCTTCTCTGTGCATTCTCACTAGTTCCTCATAAACTTTGATAGGAGAAGAACCTGTTGCAAGACCTAAAACACAAGATTTATTTTTCTCCTGCTTAGATCTAATTAGCTGCGCAATTTCCTGTGCTACAATTACAGAAGCCTCAATAGAATTTTTAAAGATTTCGATATGAATTTTTTCAAATCGAGTTTCTTCAAACTTTCCCGCGCTTTTGTAACTAATATCAGGTTTTATTTCTAAAGCACTTTTCATTTCTTTTCTTTTTTGTAGTAATTACCATTTTGGCTTTAAGAATGGTATAGATAGCTTTCGCCATCTATACCATACTACTAACCAAACTTAATATTCTCGTTTTTAGAAATTTGGAGCATTAACATCCCACCAAGTTCTAGTTCCACCATTATCAGGACCGTTAAGTTTTGCAATACCTGTTTTAAGACCTTCTGGATTTCCGTCTTTTTCAGTAGAAACAAAGTTTATTCTTCTTACACCATACTCTGTAGTAATAGCGCCAGCACTTTGGTTGTTAAGAATTGGTAATAATTTAGGGTAACCTGTTCTACGGTGCTCAGCCCAAGCTTCCATACCGTCAGGGAAATTAGCAATCCATTTTTGAGTAATGATTTTTTGCAATTTCACTTCGTTACTTGCAGCTTCATCCCAAGCAACAGTTACTTTATTTACAGCTAAACCACTATTGAATGGAGCAACTGGATCTACATAATCTTTAGCTGTTTTTACATTATTTGCAATATAGTCAGAAGCACCACCTACAGAAAGCTGTTCAAAAGAAGCCGTAATACCTGCTTTGTAGAATGTTGCTGCGTCACCGCCCATATTCCAGCCTCTTAAAGCTCCTTCTGCTCTTAAGAAGTAAATCTCAGCTGCATTTAACCAAACAACTTGTTTGTCTTCATCTATTATCTTACCAAAGTTCGAAAACTTAATGTGTTTTGACTTATCACCAAGAATACCACCAGTGCGAATTCCTTTATATTCTCCAGGAAACTCTTCTGAAGTTTTAAAATAAACACTTATTCTAGGATCACTGTAACCTCCCATGATAGACTCCATATCTGCAGACATACGACTATCATTATATTCGTAAGCAGCAACTCTAAGTGGGTGTTGTGAAACATCTTTATTCACAATAAAGCTGTCTGCATTTACTGTCATTACACCAAATTTTTGGCTAATTGCTTTTTCGGCTTCCGCTTTAGCTAATGTTGGATTAACTTTTACAATACGCATTGCTAATCTTAAACGTAAAGAGTTTGCATATCTAACCCATTTTGTATAGTCTCCTTTATAAGTCGAACGATCGATTTTTGTAAAAGAACTTGCTTCTCCTGCATCAATTCTTTTTGTTAATTCTGTAACAGCAAAATCTAAATCTTTAAACATTAAGCCATAAGCTTCTTCTTGAGAATCATACCCAATTGCTGCATCTGTAGTACCTAATTTAGAATAAACTATTGGTCCCCATGAATCTGCAGCTTTATGTAAAGTCTGTACTTTAACTATTGTTGCCAAAGCATAAAACTCATCATATTTTCCTTTAGATGCCGCTTCAACTTTTAAGTAATTTGCCATTACTTGCGTGTAAATAGCTTCCCAACCCCAAAGGTTCCAGTTGTCAGCAAGCGCATAAGAAAGATTATTATTACCGTCAAAACCTGGTGCTGTAGTATATCCACCCCAAGTGTTACCCGATAAATCAATAGCCACCTGATACTTCCACCCTGGTACATTTACCATCACGTTGTCAAACATCGTAGTAAAAGGCCCTTTAATATGATTAAAGTCTTGCGTTAGTTCCTCTTGTGTAAAACCATCAGGATTACTATTAATCTCGTCAAAATTATCTGTACAACCAACTAAAGCCAAAAGACCAAGACAGATTAGTGATTTTTTTATATTATTTGTTTTCATGATGTTTTAATTAGAAAGTTACATTTAAATTAAGACCAATACTTCTTGTTGATGGTAAACCATAAATATCAACTCCTTGTAAGCCCTGACCTGTACTTAAAGCAATGTTTGGATCGAATGGTGCATCTTTGTAAAAGAAGAATAAGTTTCTTGCGATTAATGATAAAGTTGCTGTATTAACAAATGGAATTGCTTTTTTGTTGAAAGTATATCCAAGTGAAACCTCTCTTAAACTAACGTTTGTTGCATCATACACATACTCAGCAGTAGCACCGTTAAGACCACCTACAGCTTCATAATATTTTTGAGCATCTATCTTAGTTACTTTCGTACCATCAGGCATAACTGCATTTACAGCAACACCACCAGCATTTCTAGCATCTCCAGATCTTTTTGATACTCCATAAAAATCATTCATACCTTCAGTAATACTCATTACATCTCCTCCAAAACGACCATCGATCAAGAAGTTAGCTGTGAAAGAACCAAATTTAAATGTATTTGACCAGCCTAACATAAAATCAGGGTTTGCATTACCTACTTCGTGGAAATCAGCTTCAACTGCTAAGTTTCCTTTATCATCTAAAACAATTTCCCCTTTATCATTTCTCACGATACCTTTTCCTTCAATAACACCAAATGGTCTTCCTTCAGTTAAAGAGTATCTGTAATTAATATTATTTACAGGAGTTAATGGAATTTGACCTCCTAATTCTGCTGGAATTTCTTTTACTTTATTTCTATTGTGAGAATAATTTACCATAGTTTCCCATGAGAATTTTTGCCCCTCAATAATTTTTCCGCTAACAACAAGCTCAAGTCCTTTATTTTCTATGCTACCAGCGTTTATTCCGTAGAAAGTATAACCGTATGGGTTTGTTGCTGGAGCAGGAACTTGGATGTATTGATTTTTAGTTTCTGAGTTATAGTAAGAAATTTCAAAACCTAATCTATTGTTGAACATTCTCCATTCAGTACCAAATTCAAATTCTGATTTTAATTCAGGTTTTAATCCTTCACCTGGTCTTGGCCCAACTACTGGAGGAATAATATTACCACCCTGGATAGTTGATTTTGGAGAAGTTACAAAAGCAGAAACGTCATTACCCACTTGAGCATAAGTTCCTCTCACTTTTCCGAAGTTAATCCATTCTGGCATTGTTGCCATTTCACTAATAAGAGCAGTAACCCCTACAGATGGATAAAAATAAGATGGAGTATCAGTATTTACTAAAGTAGAAGACCAATCATTACGTCCTGTAACATCTAAGTATAACATATTTTTATAACCAAAAGTTGCAGAAGCAAAAATTGACTGAACCTCTCTTGAAGAACCTGTAGCCTGAAGGCTTAAGTTATCTAAACCACTAGCATTTGCAAAATTCCCCAATGTAAACAAGTTAGCATTTACAAGTCCGCCAACAATACCAGAATCTAACGTAGTCTGTTGATTTGCTAATGTATTATTGATACTTGCTCCTACGATAGCATTAAAGCTAAAATCTTCGTTGAAATTAGTATTAATTTTAGCAATCAAATCTCCGTAACGTTGTGTGCTTAAATTACCAACATTTATATATCTACCGTTTATATTAGATAAAGAAGTATTAGTTGTAGCATAAATCTTTTTATCATAATCGTTTTCAACTCTGTTATAGCTATATCTTGCAGCAATGCTTAACCAATTGTTTGCTTTGTATTCTAAAGCTAAATTTCCATTGAAGAAATTATCTTTATCAATAGATTTATTTCTGTTGATTAGCCAATAAGGATTCTGAACATAAATATCAGCATTTGGTGCGCTGTAAAAGTTTTGACCGTATAGGTTTCTAGAAGGAATAAATGTTTCGAAATTATCTCTATAATAATTAAAGTCATTTCCTCTTTGGAACAAATAAACTCCCGTTAATGGGTTTGAGTAAAGTCCGTTTACAGGTCTGTTATTAATTGTTTGAGATGTATATTTTGCATCAGCAGAAACAGTCAATTTATTATTGAAAAATTTACCTGTCTGGCGAATTCCAAAGTTGTTTTTCTTTAAGCCGTTACCTTCAATAACTCCTGAAGCTGTAGTATTAGCGTAAGATATACTTGTTGAAGAAACATCAGATCCAGTTGTAAAAGCTGCAGAAGTAATTTGAGTAACTCCTGTACCAAAGAAGTCTTTTACAAAATCATTTGACTGTACTTTTCCTCCCCAAGATTTTTGTGCACCAGCAGTACCATATTCGTACTGAAATTCTGGTAATGAATGAACAGATTCAAAAGTAGTAACAGAAGAAATAGCTAAATTTCCAGTGTTCTCTTTAACTTTTTTAGAAGACAATAAAATAACTCCATTTGCTCCTTGAGATCCGTATAATACAGAAGCCGCTGCACCTTTAAGTACAGTCATTCCTTCGTAGTCGTCTGGATTAATCAAAGAAATAACATCTCCTCCGTCACGGTTACCTCCAGCAGTACTACCAAATGAATCATTTGAAGCATTTGTATTACCCTGTTGATTTGAAGTACCATTATACATAGGAATACCATCAATAACATAAAGCGGCTGGCTGTTCATGATAGAAGAGTTACCACGAATTACAACTTTTGTAGATCCTCCAGTACCACCAGAACTTTTTGTTACTGCAACACCCGCAACTTTACCTGCAATTGTATTAATAACGTTGGCATCTTTTACACGAGTCAACTCTTCTCCTTTAAGTTCCTGAGCTGCATAAGTCAAAGATTTTCTTGTTTTCTTAACACCTAAAGAAGTTACTACAACTTCGTTTAATGCATTTGAAGCTCCTTGAACCATCTTCACATTAATTGTAGAAGCGTCACCTACAGCTATCGTCTGAGTTTCTAGTCCTACATAAGTAAAAACCAAGCTCTGACCTTTTTGAACTTCAATAGTATACAATCCGTCAAAATCGGTAGTTGTTCCCTTTTGACCTCCTTGTACAGCAACAGAAGCTCCTGGTAATGGCATACCGTCAGAATCTGTAATCACACCTTTGACATTTTTTACTTGTGCAAGAGAAACTTGCGCCGTAAAAACAATCATAAAGATTAAGAAAATTTTTTTCATGTTTATTTTTATTTTGTTAGTTATGAAGTAAAATTATTCTTAAGGCATTGTTAAAAAAAATAAATTAAACCAACAGCAATAAAATTTAAACGAACGACATAAATCATTCAATAATACGCTTTACGAAAACGTTCTAATAGAAAAATTAAGCACCAATATCCTTTTTTTGCGAAATTTTATTCAAAAAAATTGGCTTTTAGCAGTTAATTGTTTAAAGTTGCACAATATTTCAGTATTGTTAAGAAAAACTAAAAATCCATAAAGAACTTAAAGCCAGTTGAAAGAAATAAGAAAAGTTAAATTTGACATTAAACTACAAAATCATATCTGGTTTTGGGGAGTATATTTTACTTTAAACTTTTTAAGATGGGGAGCTTATTTCAATGATTACCCGTATGCCTTTAAATCTAATTTGATTGAATTTTCACTGGTTATACCATTAGTATATCTAAATTTATTTGTTTTAGTTCCTAGATATGTACTTAAGCAAAAGTATATTATGTATACTTTTTTACTGCTTCTGAGTTTATTTGCCATTTATTTAGCTAAAACAGCACTTACTTATTACATTATATCTGAAAATATTTGGCCTGAAGCCAATAGAGAATACCATCCTTTTGAAATTAATCACATAGTTGCCGTTTGCATTGGAGAGTTGTACGTATTGGCAATGGCTTCATCAGTTTATCTTACACTAACATGGCTAAGAGAGCGTGAAAGAAATAGATCTTTAAGAGAAAACCAATTTAAAATTAAACTTAAGTATCTTGAAAACCAGATTCAGCCTCATTTTTTCTTCAATACCTTAAACAATCTGTATGCTTTATCATTAGAGTCTTCAAAGAAAGTTCCAGATGTAATCATCAAACTTTCCAATTTGATGGAATACGTTTTATATGATGTTAAAGGAACTAAATTTGTTCCGTTGATAAAGGAAATCGATTATATCCAGAATTATATTGAAATTGAAAAGCTCCGTTTTGAAAATGTTGAAGTAACCATTAATTTAGAATCGAATATTGATGATGTAGTTGTTCCGCCACTGATCTTTATTTCTTTAGTCGAAAATGCTTTCAAACATGGCGGTTTAAATAACAAAAATTTAAAAATAAAAATCAACTGTAAAGTTATCGACAACAAAATACTCGATTTTGAAATCTTAAATAATTTTGTAATTTCACAAAATCATAATCCAAAAAAAGGAATTGGATTGGTAAATACAAAAAAAAGACTAAAACTGATTTACAAAAATAATTTTAGTCTTAAACACCAGACCAAACTAAATTTCTATATAATTAGATTACAAATACCTACTCAGAATGAAAATTAAATGTGTGTTAATTGATGATGAGCCTTTAGCGATTAAAGTTCTAGAAAATTATTTTACCAATTTTACAGACTTTGAAGTTGTAGGAACATTCACTAACTCTTTAGAGGCGCTCGATTTTATAAACAGTACTCCTGTCGATGCCGTCTTTTTAGACATTAACATGCCAATGATGACAGGTTTTGAACTTATCAGCCTCATCGAAAATAAAACGAAAGTCATCATTACCACTGCTTTTAGAGAATTTGCAGCCGAAAGTTATGATTTGGATGTATTAGATTATTTGGTAAAACCAATTCCGTTGCCAAGATTCATAAAATGCATTAATAAAATCACCACCGAATACAATCTCAAAAACAATATTAAGGTCGAAACAGCAAAAGGCGATTCACATATTTTTATCAAAGTCGATAAAAAAATGATGAAAATTAATATTGAAGAAATTCTATTCGTTGAAGGAATGAAAGAATATATCAAAGTGGTCACACCAGATAAAACTTATATTACTCATAAATCTCTTACATCACTATCAGAAGAATTACCTGCAGATCGTTTCCTTAGAATACATAAATCTTATGTAATTGCTCTAAATAAAGTAAAATCTATAGAAGGAAACCGCGTTCAAATACAATCTTACAACATTCCGATAGGCAGAAACTACAGCAAAGAGGTAAAAAACAAGATATTGGAATAAAATATAATTACGAATTACATTTTCTAAGTAGGTTAAAATTAACACTTTGTTGAAAAAACATAGTCGTTGGTTTAAATTTAACATTATTTATACCTTTTTATTTTTTTTTGATAATCCTAACAAATATATTTACGGTCTTCAAAAAACAATAAAATAAAAAATTAACCTTATTATTATGAGTTCAGAAAATGTGCAAACCAAATGGGGGCAATTTATCTCTTTGATAATCGTCTTCTTCTTTTGGGGTTTTGTTGGATCTGCCAATGATATCCTGATTCCAGTATTCAAAAAAGTATTTACGTTATCGCAAGTACAATCTCAATTAGTAGCATGGGCTTTCTATGCAGCTTATTTTGTTGGATCAATTATATTCTTTATCGTTTCTTTAAAAGTAGACGTTTTACAAAAATACGGCTACAAAAGAACCTTATCTGCAGGATTAATTTTGTCTGCTGTAGGTTCATTTTTATTCGTTCCAGCAGCTACAATTCAAAGTTTCCCTTTCTTCTTAACAGCTTTATTTACAGTGGGATTAGGATTCTCAATTCAGCAAATTGTAGCAAACCCATTAGCTATTAAAATGGGAAGTCCAGAAACTGGAGCGCACCGTTTAACACTTGCAGGAGGAATCAACTCTTTTGGAACAACAATCGGAGCTATTTTATTAGGTATCGCTTTATTCGGAATGGGAGACAACAAAAAAACAGCTCTTTCATTAGAAGATATTAAATTGCCATTCATCATTTTAGGTCTTGCATTTATCGCTGTTGCCGTTTTTATGAATTTTTCTAAAATTGAAGATCCAGTAAAAGAGGAAGAAGCAATCATCAAAGACAAACACAGCAGTTTTAATATCCTTGACTATCCGCAATTATATTTGGGAATGTTAGGGATTTTTATTTATGTTGGAACTGAGGTAACTATCATTAGTAATTTACCTGCGTTATTACACACTCACGAATTCGGAAACATATTAGAAGACGCAGTAGCACCATTTATTGCTCTTTATTGGGGAAGTTTAATGATTGGTCGTTGGAACGGTGGAGCAAACGTGTTTAACACTTCAAACTTAGTAAATACGGCTCTTAAATTTATCGTACCAGCTGCAGCATTTGGAGTAATCATTGGAGCTAATATCTTTGCCGCTCACGATGTTTCTTCATTCTACATCTACCCATTCTGGATTTTACTATTTATTGCAGTAAGTTTTGTTGGTGGTAAAAACGCTGGAAAAACATTAATGCTTTTCGGAATTTCAGGATTAACTATGATGGCATTAGGATTAGCTTGGCCAGACCCAGAAATCGCTAAATTCTTCTTTATCTCTGGAGGATTATTCCTATCTATCATGTGGCCTTCAATCTTCGATTTAGCAATCGCTGGATTAGGAAAAAACACAGGAAAGGCATCATCTTTCTTAATCATGATGATTCTTGGAGGTGGAGTAATTCCGTTATTGCAAGGAAGTATCTGTGATTTAGACGCTACAAATCCAGACGGAATTTTCGGCATTACATACACACATTTCTCTTATATCATACCACTTCTTGGTTTTGCTTATTTAGGATTCTACGGTTTCTATTGCCCTAAAATTCTAAAAAGACAAGGAATCAGCCATATCGAAAGCGCTGGTGGCGGACACTAAAAATTAAAAAACTCCAATATATAAAAATCCAAATTCCAATTTACTATCGGAATTTGGATTTTTTTTTATCGTAAAGCAAAAGCCTTAGAAACTTAGTATCTTAGAATCTTAGAACCTTACTTCGCATTAATAATATTGCTCAAATTCTTCTTAAAAACAGCCTTGTTTTGAGCCGTTAAAACATAAACAACATCTTTGTCGGCATGAACAATTACCTTGTCAATATCGGCATTTAAAAGTGCTTGCGGGTCTTTTATTTTCAAAGTGCAGGCTCCGTCAAAAAAGCCGTCATCTTCTATTGTTTTTCTTGCTTCTATTTTTGTTCCATCACTTAAAACAGCCGAGATAGTCATCTCACTGTTTAATGTTTTCGAATAAAATCCGTCCATTACCAATAAAAGACGGTAAGAGTTTTTCAATTCCGGACCTTTAAATTCGTGCCTTGTAATGTTATACCGAAGCCCCTTAGCAAGAGTTTGAAATTTAACAGAACAATCCAATTCATAAGTAGCAACATCGCCCGCTTCATTTACTGAAGTGATGACTTTAGCGGCCTGAGCGTTTACAGAAAAACTCGCTACAAAAAAAGACAACATAAATAAGACAACTTTCATATTTAACTATTTAAGATTCAATATAAAAGTAAAAAAAATCGCCTTTTCTCGTTAGAAAAAAGGCGATTTAAATTTTGCAAATATCTGAGGATTATTTATTTCCTTTTTCAAAGTCAGCAACAAACTGAGCCAAACCGATATCTGTCAATGGGTGTTTCAATAAACCGTAAATTGCAGAAAGTGGTCCTGTCATAACATCAGCACCAATTTTAGCACAGTTTACAATATGCATTGTGTGACGTACAGAAGCTGCTAAAATTTGAGTTTCGTAACCGTAGTTATCATAAACCTCTCTAATTTCCTGAATTAAATTCAATCCGTCAGTAGAAACATCATCTAAACGGCCAACAAACGGAGAAACATAAGTAGCTCCAGCTTTAGCAGCCAAAATAGCTTGTCCTACAGAGAAAACAAGAGTTACGTTAGTTTTAATTCCTTTATCAGAAAAATATTTAGCTGCCATAACACCTTCCTTAGTCATAGGAAGTTTTACAACAATCTGCTCATGCAATTCAGCTAGCTCCTCGCCTTCTTTAACCATACCTTCAAAGTCAAGAGCGTTAACTTCTGCACTTACATCACCATCAACAAGATTGCAAATGTCAACATAATGCTTAAGGATATTGTTTTTTCCAGTGATTCCTTCTTTTGCCATTAATGACGGATTAGTCGTCACACCATCCAAAACACCTAAAGCTTGTGCTTCTTTAATTTGAGCTAAATTAGCTGTGTCAATAAAAAATTTCATAATTTATATTATTTAAATTGTGTTGATTTATTCTGGGCGTGACCATATTTGCAAAAGGCGCACTCATCAGAACGTTTATAAGCGCCTTTCTCAAATCTGGTCGGGCTATCCGCACTACTTCGGTAGTCTGCTCCTATCCCTCACGCAAACGCAGGTGCAAAATTACGAAATCAATACCAATAACAATTTCAAAAATTAAATCAATTTGTGATTTAAATCTAAAATCAAGTAATTAATTGCGATTTATAACTTATAATGATTCATAAGCATCTTCTCATACATTTTATCTGGAAGTGCACGTTTCAATACAATCGAAAACTTCTGCATAAAAGCACCAACTTTATAATGCACATTTGGTTTTTTAGTCTGAATAATTTTGTAAACAGCCTCAGCCATTTCATTTGGATTACTTCCTGCATCAACATGATCATTCATTGTTGCCAGAACTTCACCATAAACCTTTTCATAAGCGGAATCTTTAATAACTGGCGCATGATAGCGTCCAGCAGCAATATTCGTCGCAAAATCTCCAGGCGCAACATTTGTAATTTCAATTCCAAAAGACTTCACTTCCATTCTCAAAGCTTCTGTGATTAATTCTAAAGCTCCTTTTGAAGCCGAATAAACACTTCTGTACGGAAGTCCCATATAACCAGCAATTGAAGTTATATTGATGATAAGTCCAGAATTTTGTTTACGCATCTGCGGAAGCGCAGCTTTCATGACTTCAATCGGACCAAAAAAGTTCGTTTCAAAATTGTTTCGAATTTCTTCTGTCGGAATTTCTTCAAGAGGCCCTGTAATTCCAACTCCAGCATTGTTGATCACAATATCCAATCTTCCAGAAGTTTCAATAATTTTATTTACAGCGTTTTTAATAGAATCAGAATTTCTGACATCTAAAGCCACCAAAGGAAAAACTGAATTTAAAACTTTCTCAGGATTTCTGCTTGTTCCGTATACAATAAAACCTTTTTGATGTAAAAACTCTCCAATAGATTTTCCAATTCCTGATGATCCTCCGGTAATTAAAACGACTTTACTCATTTCTAAGTTAGATGTTAAATGTTATAAGTTAAATATGATTATCTAATGAGTAGAATTTAACGTTGTCGGTTTAACTTCTAACTCCTGAAAGGTCCAAAAATAAAAAAATCCTCCTGAAAGGAAGATTACAAAACTAATTAAATTCTAAAAAAATGGCAAGCGACCTACATCGCACCGCTCAACCACGTACCCTTGCTATGTTCCCATCCTGGGGGAGTCTGCAGGAGCTGGTCGTGTAGGACTTGCCGGTGCAAATATACAACCTTTTTATATTTTTGCAAGACCTTTGCGGCAATAAAAATATCGTCGTATATTGCCTTATTCAAATTTTAAACTATGAAAAAATATAACTTCCTAGCTGTCATTTTATTAGGAATCACATTAATTGGATGTAAAGAGAAAAATAAAGGTGAAAATTCTTTATTTACTATCGATGATTCTGCATTTCCGGCTCATCTTACCCAAAAAGAAGCGCTTAATATCGGAATTTTAAACCCAAATTCGAAAGAAATCGACAGTGTTGCCTACTTCATAAACGACAAAAGAGTCGGAGGAAAAAAGGGTGCCGAAAACTTTAGATTTGAATTAATAGATCAAAAATTAGGATACCAATACTTAAAAGCTACGGTATATTTTGGTGGAGATTCTTCTGACGCAACTAAAAGAATTGAGGTCGTTTCAGATATCGAACCTAAATTGTTAAAATATAAAGTTGTAAATACTTTTCCTCACGACAAAAAAGCTTTTACAGAAGGTTTAGAGTTTTATAAAGACACTTTATATGAAAGCACTGGACAAGAAGGAGCATCTTTTGTAAAAAAATACGATTATAAAACAGGTAAAGTTTACAAACAAATAGATCTTGACCAACAATATTTTGGAGAAGGAATTACATTTATAAATGATAAATTATTCCAATTGACGTATAAAAACAAAAAAGGATTTATTTACAACGCAAAAACTTTAAAACTTGAAAAAACCTTTGACTACGAAAAAGATATTGAAGGTTGGGGAATGACAAATGACGGAAAACATATTTACCAAACTGATGGAACGGAAAAAATTTGGAAAGTTGACCCTGCTACTCAAAAAATGATTGATTACATCAATGTTTATTCGGGAGAATCTAAAATTAAAGCCGTTAATGAAATCGAATGGATCAATGGGAAGATCTATGCAAATGTGTGGTTTAAAGATGCTATTGCTGTCGTAAATCCTAATTCGGGAGCTGTTGAAGCCATTTTAAATTTATCTGATTTAAGAAAAACAATGACAGACATTACAAAAGATGATGTTTTAAACGGTATTGCATACAATCCTAAAACTAAAACCATTTTTGTAACGGGTAAAAACTGGAGCAAAATGTTCGAAATTACCGTTTCTGAATAAAGATAATAATATTGAATTTTTAAAATTCTAAATTCCAATCTGACACAAATTTCATAAATTTTCACTCATTCATAAGTGAAAATTTGTGACTCGACCGAAGGGAATAGACGAAGCAAATTTGTGTTTTTACATATATCCCACAAAAAATGACAACATTAATCATAAACATACAAGAGTTATTACAAGTTCGCGAAACTTCTATCACTAAAGTTTCGGGTGCGGAAATGGCCAAACTTCCAACAATTAAAAATGCTTTTTTGGTATTAAAAGACAATTTAATTGAAGATTTCGGCTCAATGGATAATCTTCCAGAAATCAAAGCTGCTAAAATTATTGATGCAACTGGAAAAGTTGTTCTTCCGTCTTGGTGCGACAGCCACACGCATATTGTTTATGCAGGAAATCGCGAGCAAGAATTTGTAGACCGAATCAATGGCCTTTCTTATGAAGAAATAGCCAATCGTGGTGGTGGAATTTTAAATTCGGCTAAAAAACTAAACGAAACTTCTGAAGAAGAAATTTATGAGCAATCTAAAGTTCGTTTAGAAGAAGTAATGCATTTGGGAACTGGTGCTGTAGAAATTAAATCGGGTTACGGATTAACGGTCGATGGGGAATTGAAAATGCTTCGTGTAATTAAAAAATTGGCAGAAAACCATCCTATCGCCATCAAAGCTACATTTCTAGGCGCACATGCTTTTCCTTTACATTACAAAAACGATAAAGCAGGCTATCTTGACGAAATGATTAACGAAATGCTACCAGAAATATCAAAAAACAAACTAGCAGATTACGTAGATGTTTTCTGCGAAAGCGGTTATTTTTCTGTAGAAGAAACCGAAAAAATAATGGAAGCAGGTTTGGCCTTTGGCTTGAAACCAAAAATTCATGTCAATCAATTTAATTCTATTGGCGGAATTCAGGCTGGCGTTAAATTTAACGCACTTTCTGTAGATCATCTTGAAATTATGAACCCAGAAGATATTGAAGCCTTAAAAGATACCGAAACAATGCCTGTTGCTTTGCCTTCTTGCTCTTATTTTTTAAGCATTCCGTACACGCCTGCCCGAGAAATGATAAAAGCTGGTTTACCTCTAGCCTTAGCAACAGATTTTAACCCTGGTTCTACTCCATCAGGAAATATGAATTTTGTTGTAGCAACAGCCTGCATCAAAATGAAAATGACGCCAGAAGAAGCAATTAATGCAGCAACCATAAACGGCGCCTACGCAATGGGACTTTCAGAAACACACGGAAGTATCACAAAAGGCAAAAAAGCCAATCTGATTCTAACAAAACCAATTTCCTCTTATTACCAAATTCCTTACGCTTTTGGAAGCAATCTTATAGAATCTGTTTTCATTGAAGGTGAAATTTTAAAATAATTCAGTGGGTGAAATAGAATAAAATAAGGTAAGATACCCACTTTACATCAAACAAAGGACAAACTTAAAATGCAACAATATGAAATGAAAGCCTCTTTAATTAGAGGTTTTTTTATTTACTATATTTGAACAAAAACAAATATGGAAATCTTTATAGGTATAGCAGGACTTCTTATTGCTTGGTTAACATATAAGAAAACTTTTCACTCAAAACCTGATGAAGAAAGAAATAATTTGTTAGGTATTTTTCTAACCACGCAAAAACTTCATTAAGAAGTTCAATCTCTTCTGCAAAAATACATAGACGATAATAATGGAGCTGAACATTTTATTTATCCTGACATAACTTTTCAACGTTTATTGGATATGTATAAACAAGGTTTTGAAAAAGATTTATCTGATAAAGTTTATGAGGAATTAAAAAATAATCAAAATTATACTAAAAGCAATATTGGTACTTTTCAAAATCAGATTGATATACAACATAATGCATTAT
This sequence comes from Flavobacterium tagetis, assembly GCF_016735615.1. Lineage (GTDB taxonomy): Bacteria > Bacteroidota > Bacteroidia > Flavobacteriales > Flavobacteriaceae > Flavobacterium > Flavobacterium tagetis. The sequence continues at coordinate 355,181 of NZ_JAERSF010000003.1, read as the reverse complement.
TGCAATTTCGCAATCAATTGCTGTTTTTACAAGCAACCACCAACGAATAGATTCTAGTTAAAGAAGCATACTTACTTAAAATAATTTAATCTAATCTGCAAAATCTAATTTAGATCAACCAAAATCTTTTTACATCTGCGTAAAAAAAATTCTATGCGCAAAATGTTTCACGCAGATGTAAAAAGATTATGGCAGATATATACAGATTAAATTGAAAAAATCACCACACATTATCCCATAAAAAAAGGCCTGTGAAAAAATCACAGACCTTTAATATCTTAGTGGTATTTTATTCCCTTTGGCAAAATTATCTTAAACTGAAACTAGTTTTAGAAACTAACTCATCATTATCAAATACATTGATAAAATAAGTTCCTTTAGCAAAATCTTTTCCTGGAAGATCTTCACTTACTTGTACAGTTTTATTTTCATACTTAACTGTAGTTTTAAAACTATAAGTTAATGTGTTATCTCCAAAACTTTCTGTTTTCTTTTCTCCCAAAACATTGTTTTTAGCATCAATAACTTGAACATAATACGTTTTATCTCCAGATTTTGCAATTTGATTTTCTGCAATTGTAAAACTAACTTTCAAAACATCAGCACGGCTTGCTTTATCAGTTTCGATTTGTTTTCCTGAGCTTTTCAATTTGTAAGCTGAAGTTTTAGTATTTAATACAGATAATTTAGAACCTTTTTCTACAGTTTTAGCTAGTTCTTCATTTTGACCAACTAATACTTCGTTGTATTTCTTAGATTCTCCTAAAACTACAATAGTACTATCTCTTTGAGTAGTTAAAACACCATTTTGTTTTTTCAACTCATCGTTTTCAGCAACCAAAGTTTTCATTTTGCTCTGCATTGCTTGAACTTGAGATCTGTATTTAGAAACATCTCCTTTAGACTTGTTCAAATCATCCATTAAAGCCACTACTTTATCTCTTTCTTGGATTAATTCGTCAGACATTGAAGTGTTTTCAGCAATTGCAGCATCATAAGTCGCTTTTAACTCCTGTAAATCTTTCATTACAGATTCTTTTTCTGTCAAAGTTGTTGTAAGCTCAGTTTTAACTACTTCTGTATCAGAAGATAATTTAAAAATATACACTAAACTACCGATCAGTAGGACTGCTAAAACTGCGATTACCGCCTTTAGACTTGAATTGTTGTTCTTTGGGTTTTCCATATTTAAATAATTTTCTTTAATAACAAATTTAAGAATTAATATAAGGTAATAACGTAAGTTTCTACAATTATATTATTTTTGGAAAATAAATTTTTTTCATGGAAAAATTAATCCCTTTCACTATAAATGATTTAGCCAAAGTTACAAATCATAGAAGTGGTGAAATAAAGTTCGGAGAAAAGATGATTGTCATTCCGCCAGGAGCTGACAAAGTTAATTTTCTCAAAGAAAGTGAAGCAAAATATGTTCTTTTAGGAATTCCTGAAGATATTGGTGTGCGCGCCAATTACGGAAGGCCTGGAGCTGCTTCAGCATGGCAATGTGCCATAAAAAGCATTGCAAACATTCAGCATAATAGATTTTGTAAAGGAAGCAACATCATTGTTTTAGGACAAATTAATGTTGCAAATGAAATGCGCGAAGTAGAAAATCTTGATTTTAATGATATTGACGATCGTTCAAAATTAAGCCAGCTCGTTGAAAAAATAGACAAAGAAGTGTCTCATATCATCTTTACCATAATTAAAGCTGGAAAAACGCCAATTATTATCGGAGGAGGCCATAATAATGCATACGGAAATATTAAAGGTGCCGCTCTTGCGAAAGGAAAACCTGTAAACGCTGTAAACTTTGACGCACACTCTGACTTTAGGATTTTAGAAGGTCGTCATAGCGGAAATGGATTTTCATACGCTTATGAAGAAGGTTTTTTAAAGAAATATTTCATTTTTGGACTTCACGAAAATTACACTTCCAAAAGCGTTTTGGACATTATAAAAAAATTGGAGGATCGTGTTCGATATAACACCTATGACAGCGTCAATATTAGAAAAGAAAAAGACTTTAACCGTGAAATGATTACGGCTTTGGATTTTATTAAAAATGATGCTTTCGGAATCGAAGTCGACCTAGACGCAATTCCAAACATTGCCAGCAGTGCCATGACAATTAGCGGATTTTCTGTCGAAGAATTGAGACAGTTTGTTTCATTCTTTGGAGAACATAAGCACGCTACATATCTGCACATTTGCGAAGGCGCACCAGATTTAGACAATTCTCCAAACAATAATTTAATAGGTAAATTGATTGGCTATTTGGTAACCGATTTTATCAAAGCGAATATCGAACCAGCTTGATTATAAATATCCTATTTGATTAAGCCGTAAGGACTGTTTGCCAAATAAAAGCAAATTCAAACAAACGATTGGACGAATAAACATATCTTTGCACAGCATTTTAGTTATTAAAACTGAAATACTAAATACCAAAGATATGTTATTCGAAGATCTATCACTTTCAAAAAGTATACAAAAAGCCGTATTTGAAGAAGGCTACTTAAATCCGACTCCAATTCAGGAAAAATCAATTCCGATTGTATTAGAAGGGCGTGATTTAATTGGCTGTGCACAGACAGGAACAGGAAAAACGGCAGCATTTGCTATTCCAATCATACATCAATTACACCGAATTGTCGGTTCATCAAAAAAAGCAAAAGTGATTCGTGCGCTTGTGGTTACGCCTACTCGCGAACTAGCAGTGCAGATCGGTCAAAGTTTTGACACTTATGCAAAATACACCAACTTAACGCAGCTGACTATTTTCGGAGGAGTTTCTCAGAATCCGCAAGTAGATGCTTTAAAAAATGGAGTTGATATTTTAGTTGCCACTCCAGGACGTTTATTAGACCTTCATAAACAAGGTTTTCTTGATTTAAATCATTTGCACACTTTAGTACTAGATGAAGCCGATCAGATGCTGGATATGGGTTTTATAAACGATGTCAAAAAAATCGTAAAACTGACTCCTAAAAACAGACAAACGTTACTTTTCTCTGCAACAATGCCAATTGCAATTCGCGAACTTGCAGAAATGTTTCTTCAAGATCCAGAAAAAGTTGAAGTTTCTCCAGTTTCTTCTACAGCAGAAAATGTCGAACAGCGCATTTATTTTGTTGATAAAACAGAAAAAAGAAACTTGCTTTATAGCTTAATAAAAGAGGAAAACTTATCAAACGTACTTGTTTTTTCGAGAACAAAACACGGTGCTGACAATGTTGTAAAAGCGCTTCGTAAAAAAGATATTCCTGCTGAGGCAATTCACGGAGACAAATCGCAAAATGCAAGACAAAGAGTTCTTGACGCTTTTAAAAATAAAGAAGTTGGCGTTTTGGTTGCAACCGATATCGCGGCACGAGGAATTGACATTGAGCAATTGCCGTATGTAATCAATTTTGATTTGCCTAATATTCCTGAAACTTATGTTCACCGAATTGGGCGTACAGGTCGCGCAGGAAATGGCGGAATTGCAATTTCTTTCTGCGGAAAAGATGAACTCCCTTACTGGAAAGACATTCAAAAATTAATAAAAGTTGACGTAAAAACGATTGCAGATCATCCGTATCAATGGCATTCTGGAAGTCCAGAAGCTGGAGAAAAACCTAAAAGCTCAAACAGAAGCGGTGGAGCTCACAAATCGAGAAAATCAACAAACGCTAAAAAAAACAAAAAACGCTGGTATTAAACAGCGTTTTTTTCTTTTATAAGGAAATTGATTATTTTAAATAATTTAACTGGTTCAAAAGGTTTAATAATAATATCATTCATTCCTGAAGAAATTGCTTCATCTGTAATTTCATCTTTATCAAAAGCCGTCAAAGCGACAATTGGAGTTTCTATACCTTGAAGACGTATTCGTTTGGTTGTTTCAAATCCGTTCATTAAAGGCATATTAATATCCATTAAAATCAAATCGAACGTTTCATTTTCCAAAGCTTTAAGCGCTGCAAAACCATCATCGACTACCTTACAGGAATAATTATTCTTTTCGATAATCTTTTTAGTCACAAGCTGATTAATCAAGTTATCTTCGACTACTAAAATTTTATAAACCTCACTTGAAGTCAAGTCAACTTCAATTTCATCAATAATACTTTTCGTTTTCGCTAAATCATGCTCAAAGGCAATTGTAAAAGAAAATGCAGTTCCTTTTCCTAAATCACTGTCCAAAGTAATGGTGCTTCCAAAAAGTCCTAAAAGTCTTTTTACAATACTAAGTCCTAAACCTGTACCTTGATAATCTTCATCTTTTCGACCAACTTGAACAAACTTTTCAAAAATTTTGTTTTGGTCTACCACTGCGATTCCTATTCCGTTGTCTTTTATCAAAAAATCTAAATAATGGAGCTTTCCTTCTACTTTATTAAGTTTTACAATAATTTCAACTTGCCCGTCTTTGGTAAATTTCAATGCATTGCTGACCAAGTTCATTAAAATCTGGGCCAAACGCAATTTATCTCCAATTAAATATTCTGGAATATGAGAATCTATATCAATAGAAATGCTATTATTGTTTTTCTGAGAAAGAAAAGAAAGAGAGTTCTTGATTACCGTAATTTCATCAGAAATATTAAAAGTCAAGCTCTCCAAAACGATTTTGTTTTCTTCAATCTTATTAATCTGTAAAATATCATTTACCAGAGACAATAAATATCTTGCAGAAAATTTTAATGAACTTAAATGCTGGCTTCTTGATATCTCTTTGTGTTCTTCGAGCAACATATTAGTAATGCCCACAACACCATAAAGTGGGGTGCGCAATTCATGACTTATAGTCGATATAAATTGTGTTTTAAGCAAAGAGGCTTCTTCTGCAATTTCTTTCGCTTTAAGAAGCTCTAAATTATGTTTTTTCTTGTATCTGATGTTCTTTATCAGGGTAACTATCAAAATTAAAAGAATCAGCGAAATCAAAATAAAAAGAATTACAATGATTTTTGATTTTCTTAAACTTTGAGATTGCTCTACTTTTTCTCCCTCAACTTTATCAATCTGCCTTTTGTATTCATCCAATTCTAAACTTAAACCAGCTTGAGAAGCTTTTTTAATTTTCTTAACATCGTATAGTTTAGCCGAAAGATCATAATGTTTAACAAGTGCATCGTACGCCTCTCTATGCCTATTGGTTTTATTTAAAAAATGTGAATATTCTAAGTAAGCACGTGACAGATCTATTTTCTCCTGACATTTTTTGCCCGATTCAATAGCACTCAAAAAATAAGCATTAGCTTCCTTACTATCATTTTTATAACTAGAGTAAATACCATTCAACATAGCAACAATAACCTCTGTTGATTCGTCATTATACTTTATTTTAGTACTGTTTACATACTTTAAAAAGAGATAACCCTGATTGTAATTTCCAATATCAAAATAAGCCCATGCAATATTTACGTTTGTAAAATAAACCTCTTTTAAATCATTTATTTTCAAAGCATAAGCTACTGCTTTTTTATAACTCCGAATTCCTTCATCAAATTGTTCTTTTCCAAAACAATACATGTTTCCTAAATTATTATAAAGGTTACATTTTAAGGAATCGTTATTAGTTTTATTAGCATAATACAAACCTTTTTTATAGAAAAAAATGGCTTTATCATACTCTTCCAATTCATTATAATTTGCAGCTATAATATTATACGAACGAGCTGTAAGGCAATAATCTTTTATTGCTGTCGCAGCATTTAAAGCAACTCTGGAATAGATGAGTGATTTTTCGAAGTTAGATTCTCTAAAATTTAAAAGCGCTTTCTTTACATTCTTATCAATTTTAGGATCGAGGTTACAATTAGATTGCGCGATTGCTGAATTGGCAAAGCAATTCAGAACCAATAGAAAAAGTAAAAAAATCCGTTTGTGGGGCATTAATCGGCTAATTTGATCAAATATACACTTTAAAATAAAAAAAAGCTGTATTTCATAAAAAAATACAGCTTTTCAAATATTATTTCAATAACTGGATAAAAAAATTAAAATCTCAGTTCTTTTATTATTCTTTATTGTTTTCCCATTGTCCTACAACAGATGTTGCTAATGCATTTCCTAATACATTAGTAGCACTTCTAAACATATCGCAGAAATGGTCAATTGGAAGAATTAAAGCAATTCCCTCAATCGGAATATCAAACATTCCGCAAGTTGCCGCAACTACAACCAAACTCGCTCTTGGCACACCTGCAATACCTTTACTCGTAAGCATTAAAACTAAAAGCATCGCCATTTGAGTTCCTAAATCTAAATGCACATTGTAGAATTGAGCAATAAAAATACTTGCAAAAGTCATGTACATCATACTTCCGTCAAGATTAAACGAATACCCAAGAGGAAGCATAAAAGAAACAATTTTATCTTTTACACCAAAACCTTCTAATTCTTCAGTCAATTTTGGAAATACAGCTTCACTACTTGTTGTTCCAAAAGCAATCGCCAAAGGCCCAGTAATACGTCTTAATAATTCAGTCATTCTTCCTTTAAGGAAAATATAACCAATGGCAATTAAAATAACCCAGAGAGTACTGATACCAATTAAAAACGAACCGAAAAATTTAAAGTAAGTAATAACCAATTCTTCTGCATCTCTAATGGCAAACACACCTGCAATGGCTCCAAAAACTCCAATTGGCGCAAACTTCATTACATAGTTTACCATTTTCAAAACAACGTGCGATAACTTATCGAAAGCACCAATAATTGGTTTTACGGTATCTCCTAAAGAAGCAGCTGCCAATCCGAAGAAGATTGAGAAAACTACAATCTGCAGAATTTCATTAGTTGCCATAGCTTCGACAATACTTTTTGGCACAATATGCTCAACGAAATTATCAAAAGATAGATTTTGTGTTTTACCTGTAACTTCAGAAGCCGCTGCCATATCAACGTGATCTAATTTTAGACCAACGCCCGGTTGCAAAACATTTACATAAAACAATCCAATTAAAAGAGAAATAAATGACGCTGTAAAAAACCAGCCAATGGCTTTTCCTCCAATTCTTCCAACGGTTTTAATATCTCCCAATTTTGCAATTCCAACCACCAAAGTTGTAAAAACCAATGGAGAAATAATCATTTGCACCAAACGAATAAAGATGGTCGCCAGCATCTTAATTTTATTGCTAAATGCCTGCGCTGCTTCGGGTGAAATACTATTGTGCAATATAATTCCTAAAATGGCTCCTAGAACCATCGCAATTATAATTTGCCCTGTTAATCCCGAAAGAAATGATTGTTTTTTAGTTTCTGTAACTTCTTGCATTAAATTATTTTTTAATTATTAAAATAATAAGACCCTCACTGTCTTACCTTTTATTAATATGTTTTGTTGATTAAATAAAAATCTGCCAAAACAATTGCGGCCATCGCTTCTACGATTGGCACTGCGCGAGGCACTACACACGGATCATGACGCCCTTTTCCTGTCATTGGTGTAATATTTCCTTTATTATCTAAAGACTCTTGAGTCTGCATAATGGTTGCAACAGGTTTAAAAGCAACTCTGAAATAGATATCCATTCCGTTGCTTATACCACCTTGAATTCCACCAGAAAGATTTGTTTTTGTAGTTCCGTCGGGATTGTATAAATCATTATGTTCACTTCCTTTCATTTCAGAACCAGAGAAACCGCTTCCGTACTCAAAACCTTTTACCGCATTAATAGAAAGCATTGCTTTTCCTAATTCTGCATGAAGCTTATCAAATACTGGTTCTCCTAAACCAACTGGAACATTCTGAATTACACAAGTTACAACACCACCAACGGTATCTCCTTGTTTACGAATGTCACGAATATATTCTTCCATAATCGCTGCAGATTTTTCATCTGGACAACGCACTGGATTACTTTCTATTTTAGAAAAATCCAACTCCTGATAAGGCGTATCTAAATGAATTGGTCCAACAGAAGAAACATAAGCATTAATCTTAATTTCAGGCAACATTTGTTTTGCAATTGCTCCTGCTACTACTCTGCTTGCTGTTTCTCTTGCAGAACTTCTTCCACCACCTCGATAATCGCGAAAACCATATTTTTGATCGTAAACATAGTCAGCATGGCTTGGTCTGTAGTTATCTTTTATATGTGAATAATCGTCTGATTTTTGATTGGTATTTGGAATAATGAAACCAATTGGAGTTCCAGTAGTTTTTCCTTCAAATATTCCTGATAGAAACTGAACGCTGTCTGGTTCTTTTCTTTGTGTAACAATTGCTGATTGACCTGGCTTTCTACGAGCCATATCTACTTCAATTGCTTCAAAATCTAATTGTATTCCTGGAGGGCATCCGTCAATAATTCCGCCTAAAGCTTCACCGTGAGATTCTCCAAATGTAGTTACTTTATATAGTGTGCCGAAGCTGTTTCCTGCCATTGTGTTTTGTTTTGAGCAAATGTAAGTTTTATGAATTAAATTAAAAAATTTAAAACTGGTATTATTAACGAAACATTAAATGGGATAAAAATCACAATTTGGTAAAATTATCCTCTTTTTGATAACCTTTTAATAAACTCAAATTTCACAAACTTTCTTTCATTTGTAAAACTTCAAATCAAGAAAAATTGAAAAAAAGAAATGTCGAATTGGTCGTTCTTTCTGATGTTCATTTAGGAACTTACGGAAGTCACGCGAAAGAACTAAACAACTATCTTTCAAGCATTAAACCCAAAACTTTAGTTTTAAATGGCGATATAATTGATGCTTGGCAGTTTCGTAAATCTTATTTTCCAAAAGCACATTTGCGCGTTATTCAGCGTATTATCGGAATGGCTTCTAAAGGAACAAAGGTGTATTATATTACTGGAAATCATGACGAAATACTTCGAAAATTCAGTGATATGAATATGGGAAATTTTGCTCTGGTTGATAAATTGGTTTTAGAATTAGACGATAAAAAAGCCTGGATTTTTCACGGAGACGTTTTTGACGCCTCTGTTCAGCATTCAAAATGGATTGCAAAACTAGGCGGATTAGGTTACGATTATCTGATTTTAACAAACCGATTTGCCAACTGGTGTCTGGCAAAATTAGGACGTGAACCTTATTCTTTTTCTAAAAAAATAAAAGCAAGCGTTAAAAAAGCGGTAAAATTTATTTCTGATTTTGAAACTACTGCAACCGATCTAGCAATAGAAAAAAATTACGATTATGTTATTTGCGGGCACATTCATGAACCCAAAATCGTTACAAAAGAAAACAAACACGGTTCTACTCTATACCTTAATTCTGGTGACTGGGTAGAAAACTTAACCGCTCTAGAATACCATAAAAAACGCTGGAAACTGTTTTCTTATAAAGCCAGTAATTTTGCCGAAGAAGAAAATCTATTAGAAATGGAAGATCTTCTCACCTCTCAGCTAATTTCTTCGATAATACTAAAATAGAACGCTCAGAAACAGTTTTTTAAGAATTTTAACGCTTCAAATTTCTAAAAATGTAAATTATATAACAATTTTCAAAAATATTATACGTTCTCTATCTGACTGTAATAATACATTTGAAAAAAATTAATTTACAACTTTTATGAAGAAGATACTTTTATCTGCCATTATGCTTCTTGGTTTAGCATTTACGGCTCAATCGCAAGAAATTTCGAAACACGCTTTAGGATTACGTTTGGGCGACAACAACGGATTTGGAGGAGAAATATCATACCAATTAGGATTAAATCAAAAAAACAGACTTGAATTTGATTTAGGATGGAGAAACAGCAGTGATGTAGACGCTATAAAAGGAGTTGCTCTTTACCAATGGGTTTGGAATATCGACGGAGGTTTTAACTGGTATGCTGGTGTCGGAGGTGGACTAGCTGCTTGGGATCACGATTACTACAACAACAATTACAGATACAGCGATAGCGGAACTTATGTTTTTGCAGCTGGAGATATCGGTATAGAATATAGATTTAAAGAAGTGCCACTTACTTTATCATTAGACGCAAGACCGGAAATTGGTTCAGGATATTACGATGATGATAATTTTGGATTTGACGTTGGTTTAGGTGTCAAATTCAGATTCTAAATAAAAATAAAAAATAATTGTAAGAAGAAGCCTGTCGTTTAAAGCGACAGGCTTTTTTTATGGTTTCAAAACAAATTTAAAAAAGGGCTTCGACTCCGCTCAGCCTGACAAACTTTGAAATCGCTTCCTAAAAGCAATCAATGTCAGACTGAGCGGAGTCGAAGCTCAATCTTTATATAATTTTATTTAATAACAATTTCTTTCTTCGAATGGATTTTTACAACCGTATAAGGATATGAAATCACCTGCATGGTCATTGCGTCTTTTGCAGGGCTGTTTTCTTTTACAGTTATAATGATATTTTTATCTGTTTCTTCAACCTTTTCAACATCAATATTATAACCGCTTGTGTTTTTTTCGCCCATATTCAAAATCACATAATTATAATCATGAATATTTGGATCTTTCATTTTATCAGCCAAAAGAGGATCATTTTCAAGCATTTTAATTTCATTCGGCTCAGTCAGAATTTCAAAAAATTTAATATTTCCACCGCCGTCCGATTGTTTCGTTAGAACTTCGTACAACGCATTTGAACTTTCAATTTTCTTCACTCCGCAAGAAATCATAACAAAAATCGCTAAAACAGAAATTACTTTTTTCATTTTATCCTTTTAAATTAGTGCTTTTCCAACTTATAATCATCAACTGCTTTCTGATATAAAGCTTCATATTTAGGCAATATGTTTTTAATATCAAATTTTCTCGCCACTTCTAATGCATTTGCCTTAAACTGACTTAAAACTGCGTCGTCTTTTAAAATTTTTAAAGCATTTTGCGCCATTTCTTCAACATTTCCAACATTGCTTAAGTATCCAGAAAAACCATCAAAATTAACTTCAGGCAATCCGCCAGAATTACTCGAAATAACTGGAACACCACACGCCATCGCTTCCAATGCCGCCAAACCAAAACTTTCAGTTTCTGAAGGAAGCAAAAATAAATCGGTCATACATAAGATTTTATCAATCTCATGACTATTTCCAAAGAAAATCACTTTATCTAAAATTCCTAATTCTTGACATAACAATTCAGCTTTTTCTTTTTCTGGTCCGTCTCCAACCATCATTAATTTAGCTGGAATTTCTTTTTGAACGTTATAAAAAATCTTAATGATATCTGGAATACGTTTTACTTTTCTAAAGTTACTGATATGGGTAATAATACGCTCATTCTCATTTGCCATTACATAACGATGACAAGGCGCATTTGGATCTTTCTTTACTTTGTCCAGTTCAATAAAGTTTGGAATCACTTTAATTTTATTCTTGATTTTGAATAATTTCAAAGTATCATCTTTTAAACTCTGAGAAACTGAAGTCACATAATCTGATTTATTGATACTGAAAGTCACCGCAGGTTTATAAAACGGGTGATTTCCTACAAGCGTAATATCAGTTCCGTGAAGCGTAGTAATCATCGGAAGATTAATACCTTCATTTTTCAGCATTTGTTTTGCCATGTAACCTGCATAAGCATGAGGAATGGCATAATGCACATGCAGAAGCTCTATTTTGTACAATTTCACCATATCGACCAATTTGCTCGATAACGCTAATTCATAAGGCTGATAATGAAACAAAGGATATTCCGGAACGTTTACTTCGTGATAATGAACATTCGGATTCAAAAGTGCCAATCTAACTGGCTGACTATATGTGATAAAATGTATTTCGTGTCCTCTTCTGGCTAATTCGAGACCTAACTCTGTGGCTACTACACCACTACCTCCAAAAGTAGGATAACAGACGATTGCTATTTTCATGGATTAAATTTAATTCTACGAAAATACTCAAAAATAGCGTTTAATTAACCGTTTAAATTGTTAGATTTTTGACAAAATTAGATTAATTCCAGTTAATAAATATTTTCAGAAACTTCTAATACTTCAAACTAACCTGCCAAGTTTTAAACTTGAAACTTGAAACCATAAAAAAAGGCACAAAATCTATTATTTCATGCCGTTTAAATATTTTAATTATTTCTTCTTAGAAAAATCTACTGTGCCAACTGTCAGCAGCAGGAACTTCCCAAGATTCGTTGAATTCTTCTATATTGTTTACCAAATTATTGAAAACAATTGTATTCTCAGAAACTGACTTATCTTTTACCATTTTCTTGAAATCAATTAATGGTTTATGTGCAATATGTTCTCCTAGTTTAAAAGTAACATTCATTTTATCAAGCAAATCAACGTTGTACTTTTTCTCTAAACTTTGAATAAACTCAACCGAACTATCTATAGAACATCCTGTAGCCGCTTGCACTTCTTGATTTACTGCTAGTATTATAAATCGATTGTACTTCAATAAAAATGAAGCTTCCAAACTTGTGCCATGTGCAGCCCATTGCTCTACAAAAGCTTTTAAATCAGTTTCTATTTCAGAAAACTCTTCCTCAGAAAATTTTCTGTTCGACTGGTAAATCCAGACTCTAGATTCACCTGGTAAATTTTCAAAAGGTATATACATTTTTAATTTTAGATTTTAGATTGGTAATTTTAGATTTTTAAGATTCAATCTTAGAACCTTAGCATCTTAGAACCTCAGATTACAAATCCTGTGCATTCGCAATTAATTCAGCGATATCCAGAACTTTAACCTGTCCTTCTTTTTCTTGATGTTTAATTCCGTCCGTCAACATCGTATTGCAGAATGGACATCCCGCTGCAATGATATCTGGTTTTACTTCTAATGCATCTTCTGTACGAAGAACATTTACTTCTTTGTTTCCAGGCTCAGCATCTTTAAACATTTGCGCCCCACCTGCTCCACAACATAATCCATTTGCTTTAGAACGTTTCATTTCTACTAATTCAACGTCTAATTTCTGAATTAAATCTCTTGGCGCTTCGTAGACTTTATTTGCTCTTCCTAAATAACAAGGATCGTGGAAAGTGATTTTCTTTCCTTTAAATTGTCCACCTTCAACAGTTAATCTTCCATCATCAATTAATGATTTCAAAAATTCTGTATGATGAATAACTTCGTAATTTCCTCCCAACTCAGGATATTCATTTTTTAAAGTATTAAAACAGTGCGGACAAGCCGTAACGATTTTTTTAGCTTCATAAGCATTCAAAACCTCGATATTCATCATGGCCTGCATTTGAAATAAAAACTCATTTCCAGCTCTCTTTGCAGGATCACCAGTACAACTCTCTTCTGTACCTAAAACCGCAAAAGAAACATTGGTGCGATTTAAAATTCGCACAAACGCTTTAGTAATTTTTTTTGCTCTATCATCAAAACTTCCTGCGCAACCTACCCAAAACAAAACTTCTGGCTGTTTTCCTTCGGCAAGCATTTCTGCCATTGTTGGTACTACTAAATTTTCTGACATTTCTCTCACTTTTGTTTAATCGGTTAATCGTGAAATTGTTTAATTGCTAAAAGCAGCATGACAATTCTATAAAAAACCGAAATATTATTTTAAAATCGATCAAACGGTTAAACAACTAACCGATTAAACAATAAATCTTAATTCTCGTTTTTCCAATTTAAACGGTCTTGCTGGCTATATTGCCATGGTGCACCGTTATTTTCAATGTTAGTCATCATTGCGTTTAATGACATTGGAGCAGCACTTTGTTCCATAACCAAGTAACGACGCATATCCATAATAATAGATAACGGACTAATATTTACAGGGCATTCTTCAACGCAAGCATTACAAGAGGTACAAGCCCATAATTCTTCTGGAGTAATATAATCGTTTAGAAGTGATTTATTATCTGGAACAAACACACCTTTATTGGCATCGATATTTTTTCCAACTTCTGTTAAACGATCTCTTGTATCCATCATAATTTTACGTGGAGACAATTTTTTACCCGTTTGATTTGCTGGACAAGACGAAGTACAACGTCCGCATTCTGTACATGTATAAGCATTTAATAACTGAACCCAGTTTAAATCCTGAACATCGCTTGCACCAAATTTACTCGGAGCCGCGTTTTCATCAACCGGAGCTGCCGCAAACGGATCAGCATTTGGATCCATCATTAATTTCACCTCTTTTGTAACAGAAGCTAAATTATCAAATTGTCCTTCTGGTTTTAAGTTTGCAAAATATGTATTTGGGAAAGCCAAAAGAATGTGCAAGTGTTTTGAAAAGTATAAATAGTTCATAAAAACTAAAATACCCACAATATGTAGCCACCAGAAAACTTCAAATAGTAATCCAACTGCTTCGTTAGACGTACCATTAAAAATTGGCGCTATAAATTGACTTATTGGATAACTTCCTGCTTTATGAAAATGAGAATATCCTCCTGGAACATTCTGCAAATGCAAATCTGAAGCATTCATTAATAAAAACAGAATCATTAAAACTGTTTCAAAATACAGAATGTAATTGGCATCACTTTTTGGAAATCCATTCAAATCAGAATTTATAAAACGTTTTAAACGAATTACATTTCTTCTGATCCAGAAAGTAACTACAGCAATAATTACAAGTATTGCCAATATTTCAAATGAAGCAATTAGAACATCATAAACTACACCTAAATGAGGCGCAAAAACTCTATGAGTTCCAAATAACCCGTCTATGATGATTTCGAGTAATTCGATATTAATTATTACGAAACCTACATATACAAAAATATGAAGGATTCCTGCAACAGGGCGTCTCACCATTTTTGACTGCCCAAGAGCAATCAATGCCATGTTTTTCCAACGAGCTTTAGGATTATCTTTTCGATCTACATCGACTCCTAAATTAATATTTCGGATGATTTTTTTTACGCTCGCTGCAAAAAAACCGAAACCTACTATAAGAAGTACCGCGAATAAAATATTATCTAAATAACTCATTTACAATTATTTTTTATCAGTTGAGTTTGTTTCTTCTGTTGGTGCTACATATGGTTTGTTTTTCTTTCCAAAAAGAGAAACATTTACGTAACGAGTTGGATAAAGACGAAGATCCTGTAATAACAATTCAAGTTCTTTTGAAGTTTTAGTCAGGTTATTATACAAAGCCTCATCGTTAAGTATTTTTCCTGCTGTACCTTTTCCTGAATTCAAGTTGCTCATTAAAACATCAACTTTAGCTAGAGTTTGATTCAAGTTACGAACCGTTTTACCTAAATCTGCTTTGTTTAATGAATCTGAAATTTTATTGAAATTACCAGACATTTTATTGAAATTTGTAACCATTCCATTAATCTGTCCTTTATTAGTATCCAAGATATTATTAAGACTTCCAGAAGCTTTATGAAATTGAGTCATAGTCTGGCTTAGCTCAGCAATTGTTTTCTTCAGATTTTCTTGAGTATTTTTATCTAAAGTATTATTTAATCCTGTAACCAGATTATCAATATTCAAAAGCATTTTATCAAGCTTTTGCTGAATTGGTTCAATTTTTCCTCCCAATGATTCTGTCAATCCCAATTCAACAGTAGATACTAATTTCTGTCCGTCTTGTGCCAACTCTTTGTCAGCAAAATTTGGAACAATTTTAATTTGTTTTCCTCCAATTAAACTCGGAGAATAAATTGCCGCTGTACTACTTTTAGAAATTGGAAAATCTGTTTTAAGCTGAAGTTCTACTAGTAATTTACCAGTTACTTCATCAATTGTAATTTTATTTACTTTACCAATTGCAAGTCCATTTAATGTTACTGGTGCTGACGGAGACAGATCCTCAACATTATCATACTCAGCGTATAATACTGTATAATTAGTAAAAAGATCTCTACCTTTTAAAAAACTATATCCCCAGATAAATAATAAAATAGATACGATGACTAAAATAGCCGTTTTAATTTCTCTTGTTAGTTTCAAAATTCTAAGTGTTTGTACAAAATTAATATAAATATTCGAACTTGTGCTTATTATTTAATCGCGTCCTGAATACTGATTTTTTCTCCATCTTTAGTTGCTACTAAAAACGCAGCGCCATATCCTTTACTTTTAGCTTCTTGCAGATATTTTTGAGCTGTTTCGTAACTTGAAGTTTCTTCGTAGAAATATTTATAAATATTATTTTCGTATACCATCGTTACATTTTTCAAACCTTTAAAGTTTTTAGCCTCTAAAGGTGTTTTTTTGATACTTGCAATAAGTTGCACCTTAAAAAATGTTCCTTTTGGAGCATTCTTCGCTACTGCAACTGGTGCAGTTGTTTTTGGTTTTGCAGGAGTGGTATCTCTTACGGGCCGACTCTCAGCAGCTTCCGCTCCTGTCCCAAAGTATTCACGTTTATAACTTAAAATTGCTTCTGCAATTGCTTTTGCAATATCATCTTGACCTTCTTCAGAATTCAGAATATTTCCTTCTGTCGGATTAGAAACAAATCCTGTTTCAACCAAAACTCTTGGCATATAAGCTTTATGAAGTACCATAAAAGGAGCTTGCTTTACTCCTCCGTGACGAAGTTTCTTACCTAATTTCTCAAAATTCTCCTCGATTTTAGTTGCAAGCGTAATACTATTATCTAAATATTCTTCCTGCATCAAAGTCATACCAATCATAGACTCCGGAGAATTAGGATCATAACCTTCATATTTACGTTTGTAATCTTTCTCTAATGTAATTACCGAGTTCTCTTTTTTCGCCGCTTCAAGGTTTGATGCTACTTTACTTAAACCCATTACATAAGTTTCAGTTCCGTCGGCAGCAGTATTTTTATTGGCATTACAGTGAATAGAAACAAAAATATTCGAATTTGCTCTGTTAGCAATATTAGCTCTTTCAACCAAATCTATAAAAACATCTGTTTTACGAGTATATATTACATTAACATTAGGATTAAGTTCTAAAATCTTTCCCACTTTCAAAACAATAGCTAAAGCAATATTTTTTTCAATTCGTCCGCTATAAACAGCCCCAAAGTCGTGATCTCCATGTCCCGCGTCTAGCGTAACCTTAAACACATTTGACTGACTATGAGCACAAAATGACGATATTATTAGAAATAAAGTAAATATTACTTTAAATTTGTTAATTCTATTCATAAATCTAAAAGTTAATTTTAATAAAATGCAGCTGTTATAATTTTTAGAATTGATTATTTTTGCCAAAAAATTATATGTAAGTTTGACATGTCAAAAAACAAGCCATAATTTTACAAAAATAGCATTTAAACCTTTGCATACAAACTTATTTAATATCGTTTTAATATCATTTTTCCTAACTATAGGTTGTGGTAATTTATATTCGCAAGAAATAAAAAACAAAAAAAAACCTTTACCTGCTGTAAAACAAACAGATAAAGAAAATACTGCGATTACAGACACCATAAAACTTGATACAGTTAAACCCAAAAAGACTTTTTTGGACGGAAAAGTAAGATATGTAGCCAAAGATTATGCTAAAATTGACCAGAAAAAAAAGCTGATCACTTTATATAACGAGGCTGAATTATACTATAAAGATGTAGAATTAAAATCGGGTATAATTGTTCTTAATTATGAAAAAGATGAAGTTTATGCAGGAAGAATTAAGGATTCTGCAGGGGTTTTAACTCAATATCCTAACTTCAAACAGGGAGCAAGTGAGGTACAACCCGATTCTATCCGTTTTAATTTTAAAACAAAAAAAGCATTAATTTATAATTCGAGAACAAAACAAGGCGAGTTAAACATTAAAGCTTCTGTCACTAAAAAAGAAAACGACTCTGTATACTTTTTAAAAGGAGCCCGTATTACAACTGCTCAAGATATCGACAACCCTGAATACTACTTTCAGACCAGCAGAATTAAATTTGTTCCTGGTAAAAAAATTGTTGCTGGTTTAACCCAAATGGTAATTGCTGATGTCCCTACTCCGCTTGCACTGCCTTATGGTTTTTTTCCGTTAAGTAAAGAAAAAAGCGTTTCTGGTATTATTATTCCAAGTTATAACGATTCTAACACACGTGGATTTTCATTGCAAAATGGAGGTTATTACTTCGCACTAAGCGATAATTACGATTTGACTGTACTTGGAGATTATTACACCAATGGAAGTTATGCCATGCGATTCGAATCGGCGTATGCCAAACGATATAAGTATAGAGGAAATGTAAACATTCGTTTCGAGAATTTAATTAATAGTGAACGTGGTTATCCTGATTATTCAAAACAAAATATTTACAATATTCAGTGGTCACACTCTAAAGACACCAAATCAAATCCAAATTCTACTTTCTCCGCTTCTGTCAACATGGGTAGTAGTAAGTATTTTAAACAATCCATCAACCAAGCAAACATTGGCTCTAACTTAAATAACACATTAAGTTCGTCTATTTCATACAACAAAACATTTAACACTATTCCTGGTTCGCGTATATCATTATCTGCAACTCATAGCCAGAATACGCAAACAGAAGATATTATCATGACACTTCCGTCTTTACAAGGAAGTATTGATCGTGTATATCCTTTTGTTGGAAAAAATGGCGTAAAGAAAGGATTAATCAAAAATATCAACTTACAGTATAATGTAAGCGGTAAAAACTATTTTAAAACAAAAGATTCTTTGTTTTTCAAGCCACAGATGTTTGATGACGCCCAATTAGGAATGCAGCATACAATTCCGTTGAGCACTAACTTCAAAATTTTCAAATATTTTAGTGCAGGAGCATCTACAACTTATCAGGAAACATGGGTCAATAAAACCATTCAAAAAGTTTACGACCCTAGTTCTGCGCAAACAGTTAACAAAAATGTAAATGGTTTTGATTCTTTTAGAACTTACAACTTCAGCACCAATTTAGGTACTACGATTTACGGAACCTTTAATTTTGGTGACGATAAAAGAATCCAGTCTATTAGACACGTAATGCGTCCGAGTATTACCTACGCCTATACTCCAAGTTTTGAAAAATACTACGACACATACGCAGTCGATGCTTCAGGAAGAATTACCTCTGAGTATACAAGATTTGAAAACGGATTATACGGAGCACCAGGAAAAGATAACTCAAACATTGTTGGTTTTGCCTTGAGTAATACTTTTGAAGCTAAAGTAAGAGATCGAGACAGCACAAAAACAGAGCCTAAAAAGATCATGCTGTTAAACAACTTAAACTTTAGCACAAGTTACAATTTCAATGCTGATGGGAAATCAACTTTCGGATGGCAACCTGTGTTAGTCAGTGGTGGAACTCAGTTTTTTGACAATAAAATGAATATGAATTTTGGTGCAACATTAGATCCTTATGCGATTGATAATGGAGGTAACAAAATTGATAAATTCAACATTGACAATGGCGGAAGCTTATTTAGAATGACAAGTGCAAACGTAACAGTAAACTATTCATTCTCAAACAAAGGAACTGGAAAAGAAAAAGAAAAGAATACTCAGAGCCAACGAAACGGTGGACGAAGCGATGACTTGTTTGGAACGAATACAGACTTAAATGACAGCCGTAATAGCCAGTTTGCCAATGAACCTGAAAAAGATGATGTAATTACGGAATTCTTCAATTCTAAAGTTCCGTGGGATATGACACTTGCCTACTCGCTAACATATTCAAACGTAAAACGAGAAAACACTATTTCTGGAAACTCTATCATGATTTCTATCAATACCGACCTTACTCCTAAATGGAAAGCAGGGGTTTCTACAGGTTATGATTTCGTACAAAAAGGGGTTACCTTTACACAATTCCGTTTTGAAAGAGATTTGTTAAGCTGGAGAATGGCGTTTAACTGGCAGCCATTGGGAACAAATTCTAACTGGAACTTCTTTATCGGAATTAAATCTGGCATGCTTAGCGATATCAAATGGAACAAACGAAGCGTTTCAAATAGATAAACTACTTTCGAATCAAAATAAATTTCATTATGAAAAAAATCATTTTTACCGAGAAAGCTCCGGCTCCAATCGGACCGTATAATCAAGCCGTATTATCTGGAAACACACTTTATGCTTCTGGACAAATTGCAATCAATCCTGAGTCAGGAGAATTGGTTACAGACAATATCAATGACGAAACCAATCAAGTTATGAAAAACATCGCTGCTATTCTTGAAGCTGCAGACATGACTTTTGAGAACGTTGTAAAGTCAACTATTTTCATTATGGACATGAATAACTTTGGAGCAATAAATACCGTTTACGGTTCTTATTTTAACGAAAAAACCGCTCCAGCTCGTGAAACGGTTCAAGTGGCATGTTTGCCAAAAAATGTTAATGTAGAAATTTCTATAATTGCTGTGCAATAGCATCTAATAATAATTGTGCCGTTGCTTCATTAGTTGCCAGCGGCACATTATGCACATCGCAAACACGAATTAGCATATTAATATCAGCTTCGTGCGGATGACTTGACAAAGGATCTTTAAAAAAGAAAACCATTTGTGTAATTCCTTCCGCAACTCTTCCTGCAATTTGTGCATCGCCTCCAAGAGGTCCAGAGAGCATTCTCTGAGTTTTAAATCCAGCAGCTTCTGCTTTTCCTCCCGTAGTACCAGTACCAATAAGCCTTATTTTTTCATTGTGTAAAACAGCTTCATTTTTGATTAAAAAATCAATTAAATCAGCTTTTTTTCCATCATGAGCAATAATGGCAATTTCCATAAAACCAGAACTATTGATTAGCGACATGGTAAGCAATTAATCCATCAATAGGTCTTCTTAAAACATTCCCTAATTGAAGTTCATATTTGTTAAATGTTTCTTGTAATTCATCTTTCAAATAAAATGCAATAGAACCAACAAAATGTACTGGAACTTCTTTGCAGTTATCAAATTGTTTGATGTAATTCTTAACGAACGACTTCATTCCTTTGAAGATAATTTTTCTACAGAACTCTGTGTCTTTATGCTTAATTAAGAATTTAGCATAAGTAGCTAAATAAGCATTCGGGTTTGGTTCTTTATATAATTTGTTTTTAATAAAATCTGGATCAACGTCGTACTCTTTTTCAAGCTCAACCGCTAATTCTTTTGGCATTTTATTAAAATAGTATTTTCTAATTAATTCTTTCCCAAAAACATTACCACTACAATCATCCATAACGATATACCCTAATGATTGTACTTTTTGATGCAATACTTTTCCATCAAAATAACTGCAATTAGAACCCGTTCCTAAAATAGAAACAATCGCTTCTTCTCCTTTTGGAGTTGTTGCATAAACAGCAGCATAAGTATCTTCTTGAACGTCTACAATCGCGTTAGAAAAATATTCTTGAAAGATTCTTTTTAACCACTCTTTCATTCTGTCTGTACCACAACCGGCACCGTAAAAGAATAAATGTGTAGCGTTTTTTTTGTTTTGTAAAATATCGAAACGGTCATTTAATCTTTCTATGATTTCTGGCTCGTCTAGAATTTCAGGATTTAATCCTAAAGTTTGTGTTGTGAATAATACTTTTCCATTATCATCTATCGCAATCCAATCGGCTTTAGTAGATCCACTGTCAACTATTAATTTCATTTGTTTAGTTTTTGGAATTAGGTTTTTCTATTTTTAATTTAAAAGTGTATTTTTTACATTAATTATAGAGGTAACAAAATAAGAAAATCCCGTTATTGTAAAGTAACGGGATTTTGCAAAAATATATATTATTATTTTAAACCTGCAATATGTACAGATAAATCAATTAATTTGCTTGAGTATCCGTACTCATTGTCATACCAAGATACCAATTTAAAGAAAGTAGAGTTTAATCCGATTCCTGCACCAGCATCAACGATTGAAGTTCTTTTATCTGAGATAAAATCTTGAGACACAACTGCATCTTCAGTATATCCTAAGATACCTTTCATTTCGTTTTCTGAAGCTTTTTTCAATACAGCTAAGATTTCTTCGTAAGTAGTTTCTTTTGCTACTTTTACAGTTAAATCTACTACAGAAACGTCAGCAGTAGGAACACGGAAAGACATTCCAGTTAATTTTCCATTCAAAGATGGAATAACTTTTCCAACCGCTTTAGCAGCACCTGTTGAAGAAGGAATAATATTGATAGCAGCAGCACGTCCACCTCTCCAGTCTTTTCTAGAAGGTCCGTCAGCTGTCATTTGAGTTGAAGTAGTTGCGTGAACAGTAGTCATTAAACCTTCAACGATTTCGAAATTATCGTGAATAACTTTAGCCAATGGAGCTAAACAGTTTGTAGTACAAGAAGCGTTAGAAACAACTAAATCAGAAGCTTTTGCAGTTTCGTGGTTAACTCCCATTACAAACATTGGAGCATCAGCAGAAGGAGCAGAAATGATTACTTTCTTAGCACCACCTTTTAAATGCTCACTTGCAGTTTCGATAGTTGTGAAGATACCAGTACATTCAGCTACTACATCTACATCTACTTCATTCCATTTTAAGTCAGCTGGATTTCTTTCTGCAGTGATACGGATGTTTCTTCCGTTTACATAAAGTTTCCCTTCTTTAACTTCTACAGTTCCGTTGAAACGACCGTGAACTGAATCATATTTTAATAAATAAGCTAAGTGATCTACGTCTAACAAGTCGTTGATTGCAACAACTTCTACATTATCTCTATTGAAAGATTCTCTAAAAACGATTCTTCCGATACGTCCAAATCCGTTTATTCCTAATTTTACTTTTGACATTTTACTAAATTTTTTGCTTTTGTTTTTATTACACTAATTCAAAGTCTAATTTCCTCACAATAAACTTCTCTTTCTTTTTTAAACTTTATATTGGTTATGTCGACATGATGTCTGACACTCTTAATAATTCTCTATCAATTTCTGATTTACCTTTGATAGCCTGCTCAAGTGGCGTTAGAATCACTTTATCTTCACGAAGTCCAACCATGTAGTTCGATTTTCCTTCAATTAAAGACTCAACAGCTTTAACTCCTAAACGGCTTGCTAAAACGCGATCAAAACAAGATGGAGAACCACCACGTTGCATGTGTCCTAATACAGAAACACGCACATCGTATTCAGGCAAATTAGCTTCAACGTAATCTTTTAATTCAAATACGTTTTTACCAATTTTATCTCCCTCAGCAATAACAACAATACTAGATGATTTTCCTGACGCTTTACTTTTTTGAAGTGAATCTAAAAGACGATCTAAACCTAAATCTTCTTCAGGAATAAGGATTTCTTCTGCTCCCGCACCAATACCAGCGTTAAGAGCAATGTGACCAGCATCTCTACCCATAACTTCTACAAAGAAAAGACGGTTATGAGAACTTGCTGTATCTCGAATTTTATCTATACAGTCTACAACGGTATTTAAAGCTGTGTCATACCCTAAAGTAAAACTTGTACCATATATATCATTATCGATTGTACCAGGAATTCCCATTACCGGAAAACCAAATTCTGAATTAAAAATTAATCCTCCAGTAAAACTACCATCACCACCAATAACAACCAAAGCATCTACACCAGCCTTTACTAAGTTTTCGTGTGCTTTCTTTCTACCTTCAGGGGTTCTAAACTCAACTGAACGAGCCGATTTTAAGATCGTTCCACCTTTGTTTACAATATTATTTACGCTTCGTGGTCCCATGTCTTTGAAGTCTCCTTCAATCATTCCTTGATACCCTCTATAAATTCCGATGCATTCTATATTATGGTATGCGCAAGTTCGAACAACTGATCGTATTGCAGCATTCATTCCAGGTGAATCTCCTCCTGAGGTAAGAACACCTACTTTTTTTATTGTTTTTGGCATTATTTAAGTATTAAAGTGTAAAATTAGCAAACATTCAGCACTTTTCGGGTTACGATTATCATAAATTAATAAAATCTGTTAAATTCAAACGTTTTCGTTAATAAGTTTTTTCTAGGAAAAAATTTCATTAAAAATAATAAAACAGTATTTTTTTAATTAAATCGTCAAAATTAACAATACCCTGATGAAGTGTTATAAAAATCAGAATTTCCCGCTCACATGGAAAATTTTATTAGAGTGCTTAAATTTAGCACAAAAAAAACCATTATGAGAATAATGGTTTTATAAAAGTGTATTTTTAACAAAGTGTTAATAATCGTTGTCTGGAATTAACCCTTGATTATTAGTCGGATCGGTTTGTTTCTGGTCTTTTTTCTTCTTTTCTTCTTCTTTTTTTCGTTTCTCCTCGTCTTCTTTCGCTTTTTTCTTGTTTTTTTCTGAATCTTTCTTGTTTGAAAAACTCATGTACTCAGGAAGATATGAGTCTTGAACATCGTCATGAGAAGAACCTTTTACTGCTTTTTCTATTTTATGATTTTTAAACAGCTTATTTACAAGCTCGCTAAAGGTATCAAAATCTACTTCATAAGAAATACCTACTCCTTGTGTATAACCAATTCCTTGTCCTATATAATTAATATCGTTTTCTTTATTGAACAAACGAAGGTTCATTGTTCCGTCTTCATTTACACGATACAATATCTCGATATCTCCAACAATCGCAGATTCGTTTACACCACCAACAGGAACTCCCAATTTACCATTGATAGTAATTCGTTCATTAACCTGAGAAGATATATTAGCCACAAACTGACCATCAACCTCCTGCCCTGTTCTTCTATCTGCTGCAATATAATTTAAGTCTATATTTACTTTATCATTATCCGATTTAATAATTCCTCCTAATAAACTCGAAGCAGTTTCTGTTAATGTTCCAGAAAAATCTCCCTGACTGAATCCGTCGGTACTCATAAACGAACCTGTTGATAATAAGTAAAGCGCTTGTGTCTGACGAATATCTTTATCGTCAAGTTTATATTGTATCTCCGATTTTAAAACATTACTAACCGATGGAAACTGAATATCGAAGTTAGGTTCTGGACTCGCCAAATCTCCTCTCAATCCAATAACAACCTCTACCGGCACTTTTTTATTGAATGACGAAGTATTATCTAAAAGCACTGCTGGATTGGCTTGCGTTTTATAAACCGCTTCCAAATTCAGCTGAGCACGCATTGGGTTTCCTTCCCAAATAATAGAACCACCTTTTTTAACCGTAAACTTTTTGTCGATAAGTCCGCCGTATTTAAAATTGTAGGTACCTTCATATGCCTGGAAATCTCCCCACATATTAAACTTACCTAATGTATTAATTTTAAACAAAAGAGATCCATATCCTTTTCCTTTCATACCATGTCCAGAATTTCGATCAAGAATAACTTCTACTTCTGCATCTGGCGTAATATCAAAATCAAATTCCAGCTCAAGTCCGTTATAGTCTCTTGTTTTTTCAACAATTCCGTTCTCGAGATTATACTTTTCTTTTGGCGTTACAAAATGAATCCAATTGCTTTCTCCAACACTTTGCGCATTATTAATTGGAATCTTAACTTCTGTACCTTTTTCAGATTTTGCATCTACCTTAATAAAAAGACTCTCTACAGGACCTTTTATACTGGCAGTACCATTTATAAACGCTGTTCCAAAATAAGCGGCATCATCACTATCTTTTGTATCAAGCGCAACTAGTCGTTTAGAAGTAATATTTAAATCTAATTTCCAATCGCCAAAATTATTATGCTCTATACTCCCGTTCAGCAAACCTTTTGTGCCATATTTAGTATCGGTTAACTGATTATTTCTAAACAAGAATTTTTCATTGGTTAAATCAATTACCGTTCGATCACTAAGTTCGTAATCTGTATTTAGATATGGAATTGTCATTCCAGCTTTTTCTACATATAGACGCCCATTTATTTCTGGTTTTTTTAAATTCCCGATAACAGCAGCATTTCCAGAAACAGAACCTCGAACGTTCGACAAGACATCGCCACCTATAGTGCCCAATGTAGCGAGATTAAAACCTTCAAGTTTCAGACTCATATCCATGATAGTTTCTTTATTCTCTACCGCGAAAGTTCCGTTTGCTCTAAACGATTCGGTAAAGCCATTTTGAATCGACGAATTAACCGTAAATTTTTTGAAGCTTTCATCTCCAGAGATATCAAAATTAAGCGTACCCAATTCTGTCTTATTCATGACCAGATGATCAATTTTTATAGACGCCGTGGGCTGATAAACATTCTTATTCTGCTTATAATTGACATTTCCATTCAGATTACCATCAAATACAAATTTGGAATTTACAGGTGTGATTTTATTTATATCAACATCTTCAAAAGTCAGCTCCAAATCTTTATAATCGGTACCTTTTATAACTCCATTTAAAT
The DNA here is from genome assembly GCF_016735615.1 of Flavobacterium tagetis. Lineage (GTDB taxonomy): Bacteria > Bacteroidota > Bacteroidia > Flavobacteriales > Flavobacteriaceae > Flavobacterium > Flavobacterium tagetis. The sequence continues at coordinate 329,109 of NZ_JAERSF010000003.1, read as the reverse complement.
CAATTTTCTGATTTTCATGAGATAAAACGATATTATCGAACGTGAAGTTTTTAAAATATTGGTCAATAATAATCTGATTGTCTTTTTCAGCATCTTCGTTTAAATACCATATATAGTCTTTAAACTTCATTTCAGATTTCTTAATTCCGACAATATTATTTTTACTCTTGTCAATTGTATGATACAAATCTAGATTAAAGTAATCTTCTCCCTCATTTCCTCCTTTAAACTCCGAACGCACATAAAGAGTATCATTTGCAGTAACATTAATCAAATTAAAATCACGTATTTTATAATAAGGCGTCTTAATGCTATCTAATTCGACATACGCATTGTAAAGCGGATTTTTATTGTCAATATTAATACGGATGTTATCAAATGTATTTTTGGCGGCGGTAATTTTTTTAGATCTAAAACGGAATTTAAATTCTTGCAAATCAGAATCTATTTTTCCTCGTACAACCGTAGATGAATCAATATTTATTTCTGGATAAAGCATTTCAACCACTTTATCATAAACACGAAAATTAAAGCGTAAAAACTGTCCTTTTCTAACTTTATAAGGTTTGTAATTAGTATATAAGCTACCTACAGAATTCATAACCAATTTATCTAATTGGTCGAATCTAAATTTACCCACAATTTTTCCATCCACAACGTCATTTGAACTGATTGTAATGGTTCTCAAACGATCGCCATCAAAACTAGAATTCAGATTGACTTGATCAAAAGCATAAGTCGCTTTTGGGTTTTGATATTCTGCATCATTTATAAATATATCTCCCTGAAGGTTTTCAATAGAATTTCCAGTCAGCTGAACTACTACATCTCCTTTAAAATGTGAGATTGAATCGCTTACAAACTTAAGTTTTCTTAAATCTGAATTTTCAACATTGATATGAAAATCATAACGATTCTCTCTTTTACTCAAATCCAACAAACCATCAAAACTTAAGTTCAAGTTTGGATCGTTTATCGCAATTTGCCCTTTGTAATAAGGAAGCTTAAAATTTCCGTTTACTACTATATTATTATAGGTGTATTTATTGTAATCCAGTTTAGAAATATCTCCTTTAACAACCGTATTCAAATATTTCTCTGTAAAACCAACTCCATCAACATCAAGATTCAATGTAGTTTTGCCAATATCTTTCCTGCTTAAAACAGTTCCAACATCAAAATTTGTCAAAATAATATTTCCAGAATAAGATGCTCTGTCAATAAAATCCATATTATTCATATGAAGATCGACTTGACCATTTCCAATATCGGTTGCCATTTTAAAATCTGTTTCTAATGCTGTAGTCGAAACTTTAGCTTTACCGACAATATTAAACTTACCTATTTTTTTCATTTCTTTAGGAAGCCTTTTTCCTAAAACCCCAGGAAGTAAAATTACCAGATCATTATAACTAGAAAGCAGTTTATCAAATTTTCCATCCATAGAAAACTTCTGTTCCTTACTGCCTAAAAGATTTCTAAAATTGATTGTTCCGTTAATTTTTGATCCGTTTGTATCGCTTAATCTCAATCTTGTAAGCGTCATATTATTCAACGGACCGTCTAATTTGGTTTTCAGTTTAAAATGCTGATTTTTACCCAAACCATCATAAAAATGACGAATATCGTTTGTTGCAATAGAAGAAGAATCTATTAAAACATCGAATCGAACTTTATCTGTAAAATCAAGAAAATCTGATGGTTTATAATTTAAAATTGCTACACCATAAATTGAAGATCTTTTGGTTTTAATAGCCAGATTTTCAACTTTAATCTGCTTTTTGGTATAACTGAATTTCCCTGCAAAATTAGAAACATACAAACCGCGATGATCCATAAATGAAAATCGGTGAATGTTTGTATTTACATCTGGCCCGTATAATTTAAACTCGCTGATATAAGCGTTCAATTTCGTAAAATCCAGAAATTTTGGAGTAGTTTTATTTTCATCAACAACAGAAAATCTTCCTTTTTCGATATAAGCGTTTTTAGCTGTTAGCAAAAAATGCTTTGTTGATTTTTTCTTAGGAGTATCTTCAACTTCAAAAGCTTGAATGAATTTATTGATATTATTTTCATCTTCGCCTTTGTAGGTTTTCAGATTAAAAATTAAACCTGTCAAACGCAAATCTCCAAAAATTAAATCTCCGTCTAACAGCCTACTGAAACTGGCAATATCCGTTGTAATGATATCCGAATAAATCATCGTTTTTTTATGATGATCTAAAATCGTTACTTTTTTTAATTTTACTCCACCAAAAATATTAATTGCTGTTTTTTCAACATTAATATTAACCTTATAATCTTCGTTTAACGAGTTTGTAACATAATTAGCAATCTGTGTTTGAACCACAGGAAGAGATAGTATGATAGCAAGTGCTAACAAAAGTAAAATCAACACAATTAAGGTCCTTGATATTATTTTCTTTACTTTTTTGATAGCTTCTTTAATTTTAGTTTTCTTTTAATTTATTTGAACAGACAAAGAACGGCTGTTTTTGATAAAAATTCTTTAATTTTGGGGCACTGCTTAAATCAAAGAAATATAATAATTTGATTTGTCAAATATAATTCAAAATTTGTGCCTTTATATGCAAAATCCAGAGGTTTTTATTCTAGCCATCGAAAGTTCATGCGATGATACTGCTGCCGCGGTTTTACATAACGACAAAGTATTGTCAAATGTTGTAGCCAATCAATTAATTCATAATCAATACGGAGGTGTTGTTCCTGAATTGGCCTCACGCGCGCATCAGCAGAATATTGTCCCAGTGATAGATGCTGCACTTCGTAAAGCAAATGTACAAAAAGAACAGTTAAGCGCAATCGCATTCACGCAAGGTCCAGGATTAATGGGCTCTTTATTGGTCGGAACTTCTTTTAGCAAATCGTTATCACTAGCCTTAAATGTGCCGCTAATTGCTGTAAATCATATGCATGCTCATATATTAGCTCATTTTATTGATGAAGAAGGTTACGATAAACCAGAATTTCCTTTTTTAGCTTTAACGATTAGTGGAGGACACACTCAGATTGTAAAAGTGAATAGCTTTTTTGATATGGAAATTATCGGAGAAACGACAGACGATGCGGTTGGTGAGGCATTTGACAAGAGCGCTAAAATTCTTGGACTTCCTTATCCTGGCGGGCCTTTGATTGATAAATATGCTAAAGAGGGGAATCCAAAAGCGTTTCCTTTTACAAAACCGAAAGTTCCGGGATTAGATTTTAGTTTCTCTGGACTGAAAACAGCCATTTTATATTTCATTCAAAAAAATAAACAGCAGAATCCTAATTTTATTGAAGAAAACTTAAATGATATTTGCGCTTCCATTCAGCATACAATTATCGAGATTTTGATGGATAAAATAAAACTTGCTGTAAAAGAAACGGGAATTACACAAATTGCAATTGGCGGTGGAGTTTCAGCAAATTCAGGAATTAGAAACACACTAAAAGAGACCGAAAGCAAATACGGATGGAAAACATTCATTCCGAAATTTGAATACACAACCGATAATGCTGCAATGATTGGAATTGTAGGATACCAAAAATACTTATCTAATCGTTTTGAAACTTCTGCTGTCGTTTCTAAAGCAAGAATCGAATTTTAATCATGCAGTTATTTTTTAATCCGAATATAGACTCGACAACCGAAAGCTTTTCTTTTGACAAAGAAGAAAGCCGTCATATTATAAAAGTTCTCAGAAAGAAAGATGCAGATATTCTGCATGTTACAAACGGTTTTGGACTTTTATTTGAAACCCAAATTACATTAGCTTCAGACAATAAATGCACGGTTGAAGTTCTTAATATTACGAATGCAGAAAAACCAAAATTCCATTTGCATTTGGCTGTTGCTCCAACTAAAATGAATGATCGTTTTGAATGGTTTTTGGAAAAAGCCACCGAAATTGGAATTCAGGAAATCACGCCAATTTTCTGTGATCGTTCTGAACGAAAAGTAATTAATCGTGATCGCTTTGAAAAAATCATCCTATCGGCAATGAAACAATGCAACGAAACGTTTCTTCCGAAATTGAATGAAGCTATTTCGTTTAAAGAATTCATTAAACAAAAACAAAATGGTCTCCAATTAATTGCACACTGCGAAGAAACCGATAAAAAATCATTGAAAGAGGTTTTAAAACCAAATGAAGACGTTACTATCTTAATTGGACCAGAAGGTGATTTTTCTGAAAAAGAAATTGCATTGGCATTAGAAAATAATTACAAGCCTGTAACTTTAGGAAATACACGTTTAAGAACAGAAACAGCAGCTGTTGTAGCTTGTCATAGTATTGTTTTTTTTAATGAGGTTCCTAATTAATTTGTTTTATTTAAAGTATTATGAGAAAAATATATCTGTTGCTTTTATTGATTTCAATCTCTTCTTTTTCTCAAGAAATTGCTTTGCTTAAATACAGTGGCGGCGGCGATTGGTATGCAAATCCGACTTCGCTACCAAATTTGATCAATTTTTGCAATGCCAATATTAATACTCGTATCAAAAGCAAACCTTCAACTGTAGAACCTAGCAATCCAGATTTATTTTCATATCCTTTTGTACACATGACGGGACACGGAAATGTTGTCTTTAGTGATGCTGACGTAACAAACTTGAGAAATTATCTTACTGCTGGAGGTTTTCTGCATATTGATGATAATTATGGAATGGATCAGTTTATTCGAAAAGAAATCAAAAAGATATTTCCAAACAATAATTTAGTTGAGCTTCCTGCAAATCATCCTATTTTTCAGAAGCCATTTCCCTTCCCGAACGGATTACCAAAAATTCACGAACATGACGGAACTCGTCCTCAAGCATTTGGAATTTTCATAGACAATAAACTAGTTTTACTTTATACTTACGAATGTGATTTAGGTGATGGTTGGGAAGATGCAGAAGTACATAATGATCCTGCGAACGTAAGAGATAAAGCGCTTAAAATGGGTGCCAACATTATCAATTATATTTTTACTAATTAAATCTTAGAAAGTGCAGCTGACTCACGAAGAAAATCAATTTGAAAGAAAAACGTTTCCCATTACTTTGGTATGCGATCATATTTACTTTCAGCAAAATATCGGTTCTTTGTTTCGTATTTCTGAAGCTTTTGGAGTTGAAAACATTATATTTTTCGGAAAAGATATTCCGCTGACGCCTCGTAAAATCAATAAAACTTCACGAAGCACACATCTTCATGTGCCTCATTCTATAATTGAAAATTATACTGAACTTCACTCTTATCTGAATGATAATAATTTTGAGATTATTGCTTTAGAAATTACTTCTAACAGCAAACCTCTAAGAGAAGTTATGATCCCTTTCGACAAAAAAATCGCCCTTCTGATTGGAAGCGAGATTAATGGAATATCTGAAGAACTTCTAAAACTTTCTCATCAAATTGTGCATATCAATATGTTTGGCAAAAACAGCAGCATGAATGTTGTACAAGCTGCAAGTATTGCACTTTATGAGATTACTTCTTTGTAAAAAAAATCGAATTCTGAAAAACTTCCTTTGAAGTAATATTCTGACTTATTAGTGATTTGTTTATTTAAATTATCGTTAAACAACAGATAATCACGACCAAATGCATTTCAAAAATACAAAAGAAAGAAAATACTGTATAATTTTTATGAGTTATTTTTTGTAGGAATCAATGTTTGTAAGGGGTTGTAAAATTTCTCACAAAATTTCTATTCTAATATTTTGCACGAAAGGTATTTTGTTATAAAATTGTCGCATTATTCAACTAATCAACATTTTTATAACAAAAAACCCAAATTATTATGAAAAAAGTTATTATTACCACATTTGCAACATTAATGCTGTTTGCTTGCCAAAATGACCAATCATCTGATTCTGCTAATGCAGATACTAGTGTTGCTTCTAGAAGAGGATGTGCAACACAAGAAGTTTTAGAAGCTCAATTAAAAGCTGATCCATCATTGGCAATCAGAATGAACGAAATTGAAACTTTTACTGCAGCACATGCAGGTTCAGGTTTTACAGGACGTTTAGTAAATGGAAAAATTGAAATTCCAGTAGTAGTGAATGTTCTTTACAGAACTACTGCAGAAAACATTTCGAATGCACAAATTCAATCGCAAATCGATGTTTTAAACAAAGATTTTAATGCATTAAACTCTGATTACAATAATGTACCAGCATTATTCTCAGGAGTTAAAGCGAACATTGGAATTACTTTTGTTTTAGATCAGGTTATTAGAAAATCTACAACTAAAACTTCTTGGGGAACAAATGATGCTATGAAAAAAACTGCTCAGGGTGGAATTGCACCAACTTCTCCAACTACAAAATTAAACATGTGGTCATGCGTTATTGGTGGCGGAATTTTAGGTTATGCACAATTTCCTGGAGGTGCTTCATCTACTGATGGAGTAGTGATCGATCCTAAATACTTTGGCTTATCTGGTTCAGCAAATGCTCCATTTAACTTAGGAAGAACAGCTACACATGAAGTTGGTCACTGGATGAACTTACGTCACATTTGGGGAGATGCAACATGCGGAAGCGATCTTGTTGCAGATACTCCTACTCATAATACTGCAAACTATGGAGTTCCTGCATATCCACACTACAGCACTTGTTCTGGAACACCTGTAGAAATGACAATGAACTACATGGATTATGTGGATGATGCTGCAATGTATATGTTCTCAACAGGACAGAAAAATAGAATATCGGCTATTTTTACAACTGGAGGTGCTAGAGCATCTTTTGCACAACCATAATAATAAAAAACTTAATTAAAAGCGAGATGATTTCATCTCGCTTTTTTTGTTTACTACTAAATTTTAGAATGCTTTTTCCTATATTTATAGTCTAAATTTTAAGCATGATAACATCAAAAACTATTTCGAACGGAATATTAAGAGCTTTAGCAACCATATTGATAATTGGTATCGTTTTATATTTTTTATATGAAATCCAAACCGTAATTGTTTATTTATGTATTTCATTAATATTGTGTCTCATTGCAAATCCGATGGTCTTGTTTTTAAGGAACAAATTAAAATTCAGCAATTCGATGGCCGCCACAACAACAATTATCTTTTTTATTTTTCTAATTGTAGGCTTTATTCTATTGTTTGTTCCTTTAATTATTTCTCAAGCAAACAATCTAGCACTTCTTGATACAGCACATCTTCAAACTAAATTTATAGAAACAGAAACACATCTTGAAGAGTATTTTAATATTCCGCATATTGACTTAAATAAAGTTATAAAAGATTCTAAGCTTATTTCTTTCTTAGATTTCAGCTATTTTACAGGTTTTATCAATACTATAATCAACTTTATGGCCGATATGGGAATGGGATTGGTATCTGTATTTTTTATTACTTTCTTTTTTATTAAAGATCAAGATATTTTTAAAGATCAAGCAAGAAGAATATTACCAGATTCTAATGAAGATAAAATTTTGAACTCAATCGAAAAGATTAATCACTTGCTAACCCGATATTTTGTTGGTTTGTTATTGCAATTAATTGTCGTATTTATTCTATATCTAATTGTATTGCTAATCTTCGGAAATAAAAATGCCTTTGTAATTGCTTTTTTGTGTGCCATTCTAAATATAATTCCATATTTGGGCCCAATTATCGGAACCACCTTAGCTGGAATTCTTACCATGATAAGCATGATCGGAAAAGATTTTCAATCAGAAATTCTACCAACAACCATTTATGTTATTATTGGATTTTTATTGGTTCAAGCAATTGACAATAATATTAGCCAGCCAATAATTTCGTCAAAAAGCGTAAATTCGCATCCGTTAGAAATATTCTTGGTTATTTTAATCAGTGGTATTACGTTTGGAATTGTAGGCATGATAATCGCTATCCCTGCGTTTACAATGATTAAAGTAATTTTAAAAGAATTTTTTCCTGATAATAAAATTGTCTCCGTATTAACCGAAAGAATTTAGCTTTGAACAATCCTATTTTGCATCCAGAAATTCAAGAATATATAATTCAAAATACTGGTGCAGATATAACAAAATTGGCGTTACAAAAAAATCCATTTCCCAATGTGGACTGGATTTTAATATTGAATCAAATTGAATCCCGAACAAAAGCTAAAGAAAAACTTCCGACTTGGTTTGCGGCCGAAAACATCATTTATCCCAGCAAAATATCTGTAGAACAAACATCTTCGGAAAAAACGGCTGCGTACAAAGCTTCTTTAATTTCTGGTGAATCTTTAATTGATTTAACTGGCGGTTTTGGCGTTGATGATTATTATTTTTCGAAGAAATTTAAATCGATAACGCATTGCGAAATTAATGAAGAATTATCAGCAATAGTATCGCACAATTTCAAACAGCTGCAGGTTGAAAATTGCACTTTTTACGCTGGTGATTCTATTCATTTATTAGAAGAAACCAAACAAAAATACGATTGGATTTATATTGATCCTTCGCGAAGAAACGACAGCAAAGGCAAAGTTTTTATGCTAAAAGACTGTCTGCCAAATGTTCCTGAATTACTTGATTTCTATTTCGAAAAATCAGATCATATTTTAATTAAAACTGCACCTTTATTAGATATTTCAGCGGGATTGTCGGAATTAAAAAATGTAAAAACCATTCATATTATAGCGCTCGAAAATGAAGTTAAGGAATTGCTTTTTGAAATTCACAAAGGGTATTCAAACGAAATAACTTTAAAAACTGCTAATATTTTAAAAGAAAAACTTGAGACTTTTGAGTTTGTTTTAGGCGAAGAAGTTTCATATCCGCTTTATGATTTTCCAAAGAAATATCTTTATGAGCCAAATGCAGCAATTATGAAATCTGGTGGTTTTGATGAAGTAAGCATCGCTTTTCAAATTGATAAACTTCATAAACATTCTCACCTATATACTTCTGAAGATTTAATAGATTTTCCTGGAAGAAAATTTGAGATTCAGAGAGCCTTTTCGTACAACAAAAATGAGATGAAAAACGAACTGGCAAATAAACAGGCAAATATTACTACTCGTAATTTTCCTGAAACGGTTGAAAACATTAGAAAAAAGTGGAAAATAAAAAATGGAGGTAATTTGTATTGTTTTTTTACAACTGATGTAAAAGATAACAAAATAGTTTTAATTTGCACCAAAATAAACTAATACAATGAAACAACTAATTACACTAACTCTTTTTTTATTGACTATTACCGCATTTGCACAAAAACCATGTGAATACAGTGTAAATGTAAATGACTCTATCGGATCTTATAAAATAACAAATGAATATTTGATGAGTGAGAAATATTTTGGCGGAAGCTTTAATTATATTTTCTTCTCTTTGGCTCAAACTGATGGTTTACCAACATTAAACCTTCAATCTATTCAAAAAAGCAAAGATTTCATCAAAGCAAACTGTTTTGACAAAAACTCAAAAATATTTTTGCAATTAGAAAATGGAAAGATTGTCACGCTAATGCACATCAATCAAGAAAACTGCGGTACACTTGTACGTGATGAAAAAGGTTTTGACAACCGTATCAACACTGGGATTTTTATGTTTATGAAAGATAATTATGAAGAACTGAAAAAATCTCCAATTTCAATCATGCGAATAAAATACCTTACTAATACAGAAGATTATATCGTAAAACGAGAACTAACTTCTGAATTAACAGGAAAGGTAACCAATCCGAATACTTATTTTATGGATAATATCAGGTGCGTTGAGTAATTAATCGCATTTCCATTTCTGGTTGGAAACTTTATCTTTTAAACCTGCTTTTAAGTTATAATGCCACCACTCAGAATCAAATGAATTAAAGCCATTTTTAATCATTGTATTCTTTAAATAAGCTCTTTTTGAAAGAATTTCTTTTGAGAGCTGTTTAAAATTATGACTGGCCATAATTCCGAAAAAATCAAAAGAAGTTCCCATATCAACTTCTTTTCCGGTTATATCAACCAAAGAAATATCTACGGCTCCTCCTCTATTGTGGATGGAGCCTTTTTTTGGATCTGCTACATAGATAGGATTCGATACAATCTCCCACATTTTCTTTTGAATATCCAAAGGCCTGTAACAATCATATAATTTGATTCTATAACCTTTCCTTAAAAAATCTTTATTGGCCGCAATTAATGCCTTTACGGTCTTTAAACGAAGCATACATTCGGCACAGTCGTAAACTTTAGTTTTTAAAAAATTATCTTCTGTTGCATATTTCATATCATACACAAAATCGTTGCTATAATCTCGCAGATTCACAAATGTGGTATCCGAAATCTTTACTTCAGCTGATGCTGTATAAGTTTCATTTTGTGCATGTAAACAGCCTATTCCAAAAAGAAAAAAAGCTAATATTTTGAAAGTATGATTCATTATCAGATGATTTTAAAAATTGAAATTAAACAAAAAAATCCTAAAAACCGATTCTACGATTTCTCTTTAAGGACAAAACTATGCTTTTTATAAATCCATAATTCGTCATAAATTCCTTTCAATCTAAACATTATTTTTAATATCTTTATGAAAATAAGCTCTTTACGACTTTGTAAATTAAATTATTAATTCTAAAAACCAGTTATATTATGAATTACAGAGCCAAATACATTTCAGCAGCACTTGTAAGCAGTTTAATCTTATTTTCCTGCAAAAAAGAAATTATAAAAGAAGTTCCTAAAACAGATTCTACTTCTATAAAAACTGAAGCCTTAAAAGAAGACAGCATTGTTCTAAACCCAAATGACACTTTGTATGGTTTAGTAGATAAAAGTGTCATTGGAACACAGTTTTTAACCAAAAGCAGTTTAGCTCCTAGGTTGAAAAAATTGTTAGCTGCAGATTATGATCAAATGGTAAAAAATTGGAATACCGAAACTCCATTTGAAAAACAAGATAACGTACTTCATGCGTGGGGTTGTAAACAACACGATTGCAGTACGTATTCTTACGATTTGTATATTGACGTTAAAAACAATAAAATCAATGTCTACAAATTTTCTGAGTCAAAACTAACCATTTTTAAAGAAGACAATTTTGATGTTGAGATTAAAGGCAATTTTTTAAAAGATTTAAATATCAAAAAGGAGAATACAGAAACTAAAAAATAATACATCATAAAAAAAGCGGTTTTTTGAACCGCTTTTTTTTTATTAAATATCCTCAAAGTTATATTTCTCCCGTAACTAAAATATTCTCTCTTACACCTTTATCTCTCAGCATTCTAAAATGAGAACGAACAGCATGATAAAACGGATACGAGGTGTATGGCAAATTATATTCTTCTGCATAACGTCTTATTATTGGCGTAATGTACGGATAGTATGTATGTCCAACGGCGGGAAAAAGATGATGCGCTACGTGATGTGTAAATCCGCCGTAAAGAAAATTAGCCAATTTGCTTTCTGTACTAAAATCCTTAGTAACAATCATTTGATGCATTACCCATGTATCTGAAAGGTTTCCGTCTTCATCTGTATGAGGAAAGTGAGCATCTTCATCAACATGTGTCGAAACCAATGCCACAACACCAATTGCACTACCGCATAAATGCATAGACAGCCAAGCAAAAAGCACCATATACCAAGGCTGGCTTAAAAGCATCATCGGGATAAAAAGCAAATAAATAAGATTTATAATCTTAGCCGCAAACAGTCTGTAAACTTCTTGTCTCGGGATTTTATCTACAACTTTCTTTACATAATTATCTTTTGTGCCAAAGAAATCTTTAAAATCTCTAATATAAAGCCAGTTTAGGCTATAAAGAGGATAAATAAACCACATATAAATGTGTTGATACTTGTGATAATTAAACAACGGACTGTTTGGGAATATTCTAATAATATCGCTTTGTTTGATATCTACGTCCCAATCTGGCACGTTTGGATAAGCATGATGCAGACTTATATGACGTCGCATCCAAAGCCAATGATTACTCCCAAAAAGTTCTAAAACATATAAAAACCATTCATTATGCTTTGGCTTTTTGAACAAAGCTCCATGTGCAGCATCATGAAAAGCATTTATAAATAAAACGATCATTGTAATACCAGACAAAATATAAAAAAGAAACAACAAGGGAGTCTGGTTCCCGAAAAATAAAATACAGGCATAGAACAAAAAAAATACTGCCAGAAGCCCTAAAGACTTCACAACATTTAATACATACAAAGACGAGTTTTTTAAGACCGTTTCATTCACTTCTAAACGCATCTTTTTAAAAAAATCATCTGCTCCTGGTTTAACATAAACCGGTCGTTTTAATTTTTCCATATTGGTTACTGCTAGAAATTGTTAACCAAATTTAATAAAAAAAAACTTAACCTCTCTGTATAGATTCAATTAAAAATCAAGTATTTTATAACAAAAAACCACTCTGAAAAAGTGGTTTTTTGTTGCTGTTAAAATTAGAATTGTTAGACTTCTTTTTGGAAAATTTTCTATTATTCCTCAAACTTTTTGTCGGCCAAACGCAGTCTAATATTATGAATTCTACCTTCTATTTCTTGTAAATCATTCAAAATAGTCTGTTTTTCATAAACTGCTCCAACTTCATTAACCATATTTTGCTCATTAGGAGCAAAAAGGTCATTCAAATCTACATCCGGAAAATTTTTACTTAAACTAAGAATAAATTCAGAACCTATACTAGCCGTTCCATGTAAATACCTTCCAATCATTGCTGGGCTAAATCCTAAGATTGCCCCAACTTCCTTTTGCTTTAATCCTTTATCCTTAAAGAATTTGCTTAGTTTCTCGTGATACATCATCATTTAAATTCAAACAAAATATAGCTTAAATATATTTTTTAACATTAAAAAGAATAATAAATATAATAATATTCCTACATTTACATAACTTAAAAGCATGTAAATAATAATTAGCAAATATATGTCAAAATTAATCAATAATAGCAATTTTAAAGAAGATAATTCTCACAATAAAAAAGCTTATGAATTTATAGATAAGCATTTACCTGTAACGTATGTTGATCTTACTATTGCTCATATTATTAAAAAAGGACAGCGCGCTCCAACTAAAGCTGTAATTAGAAACGTCAGAAACAAAACAATACTTAGAAATGATATTTTATTAGCATTAGTAGAAGTAGCATATGAAAACAAACAAGCAATTGAAAAAATAAAACTTTTAACCTCAGAAGCCTAGAAAATTATTATAAACCTTTCCACAATCAAATTTTTAATTTTATGTCCAACCGCAACTATAAAAAAGAAAACAGCCACCCAGATACAATTCAAAACCAATTTGAAATATCATCAGCAAATAAAATGGATTTAGAATATATTCCTAATTTATACGGAATGAGTCTTGAACAATACAAAGAAGGTCTAGAAATACACTCTAAATGTTTTAATCAGATGGAAAAAGTGAAAAGGATGATGAATTAAAATAATCTTAATCTGCTCCCAAAAATCACATCAAATACACATCATTGGTTTTTCAATTTTAGCACAAACCCCAATAAAACTTGTTTGCATTGTAAATTTCAGTTTTTAGCGTAAGACAATTTAGCTTAGAAAAATTTTCCCTTTTTTGTAATTTGCCTCTTCTACTAGCTAAAAAACTAAAACCATGCTAAAACTCAGAAAACAATTAAGATACACTCTAACAGTTTTGCTCATTTCTATTTCAGCTTATAGCAAAACTATCATACACGTAAACCAAGTAGGCTTTGATCCAAAAAGTCCAAAAATTGCTATTATTGAATATCACAGCAATCTTTTGAATTCAACTTTTGACATTATAGATGCTGATTCTGGAAAAACAGTTTTTACTTCTAAAATAGGAAAAGCTGAAAGTGTCGATGACTGGAAATTGGGCAAATTTTATTATAAAGCCAATTTTTCATCTTTTCAAAAACCTGGAAATTACAAAGTATCATTCAAAATTGCAGATCAGATATATACTTCTGTCCGTTTTTCAATTGAGGAAAACATTCTGGCAAAACGCACCATTTCTTCAATTATACATTATTACAACAAACAAAGAGCCAACACACCCGAAGAACTTGAAGCTGACAAAAACATGTTATTGTTTGGAAGCACAAAAAAAGTAGATGTTCACGGCGGATGGTGTGATGCATCTGGAGATGTAAGCAAGTATTTTTCGCATTTGGCTTACGCTAATTTTGTATCGCCTCAACAAACTCCTTTGGTAACTTGGTCTCTTATAAATACATCCGAAACCATTTCAAAAAAGCTCGTGCAATGGAAAATAAAAGACTCTTTGGATAATGAAGCCATTTGGGGAGCCGATTACATGATGCGCTGTCTTTCTGATGAAGATTATTTTTATATGATTGTTTTCAGCTACTTTGACAAAAATCCTTCAGCACGAAGAATTGTTGGATTAAAAGCCAATAGTGTTACTACTGACGAATATCAATCTGCTTTTCGTGAAGGCGCAGGAATGGCAATAGCGTCACTTGCTAGAATTTCAAAATGGAATAAGAGCGGAGATTTTACTTCAAAACAATATTTGGATGGAGCAAAACGAGCTTATGCCCACCTTTTAATCAATAACACAAAATATGATGACGACGGAAAAGAAAACATCATAGATGATTATTGTGCTTTAATGGCGGCAACAGAATTATGGATTGCCACCAATGATAATTTTTATAAAGATGAAGCCAGAAAATGGGCTCATAAACTTGAAAGCCGAATGACGGATAAAGGCTGGTTTAGAAGCAACGATGGAAATCGTCCGTTTTGGCATGCATCCGATGCAGGTTTGCCGATTGTAGCACTAACGAGATATCTGAAAAAAGAATCTGACGGTAAAGAAAGAACTGCTGCAGAAAATATTATCAAAAAAGCTTTGGAATACAATTTAAACGTTACAAACAATGTCGCTAATCCGTTTGGTTATGCAAGGCAAAGTTTTTTATTTAATAATAAAATCCAAGACGGATTTTTATTCCGCACGATAATGAAACCGGCTGGTGGTGGCAAGGCGAAAATGCTAGATTGGCTTCATTGGCAACTGCGGCTATAGAAGGCGGAAAAAGTCTTTCAATTCAAAAAAATAGTGACACAAAAAAATCGCTTGATTTGTATGCCGCACAGCAATTATCTTGGATTTTAGGTTGCAATCCGTATTCTATGTGCTTTTTGTCCAAATTTGGAGAAAACAATGTGCCTTACATGCATTCTAATTACGGACATGGATCTGAAAAAGGCGGTATTTCTAACGGGATTACAGGAAAAGATGGAAATGGCGATGGTTCTGGAATTGATTTTAAAATGGAAGACAAAGGCAATGAATGGCGCTGGACCGAACAATGGATTCCGCATTCTGCGTGGTTTTTACAAGCTATAACTGCAACGGTTGAACCGTAATTAATTCGACTTAACAAATTGCTTTCATGAAAAATTCGATAGTATTTCTTGTACTTATTTTAAGCTGTTTCTTTCAGCAGGACAGTCTGGCTCAAAAACAGAAAAAAACACATTTTAAAGCTTTAGTTTTATACGAAAATGGCGGACATCATCTTCCGTTTACAAAAGCAGCAAAACCATGGCTGAACAAACTCGCCATTGATAGCAGCTTTACCATTGATTATATTGAAAGCACCAAAACAATCAATGAAGCACTTTTAAAACAATATCAAGTTTTTATACAATTAGATTATCCTCCGTATACTTGGAGCGAAGAATCGATGCAGGCATTTCAGAAATACATGAACAGCGGAAAAGGCGGTTGGGTTGGTTTGCATCATGCTACTTTACTTGGGGAGTTTGATGGATACCCAATGTGGAACTGGTTTTCTGATTTTATGGGCGGAATCAGATTTGTGAATTACATTCCTGATTTTGCAAGTGGAAAAGTAAATATCGAAGATAAATTTCATCCTGTAACGAAAGGAATGCCTTCTGATTTTCTCATACAAAAAGAAGAATGGTATATTTATGATAAAAGTCCGCGGCCAGATGTTCATGTTCTAGCTTCAGTTGATGAATCTACTTACCAGCCTGATTCAAAAATAAAAATGGGAGATCATCCTGTAGTGTGGACAAACGATCGCTTTGCTTCGCGAAATGTTTACATTTTTATGGGACATGCGCCAGAATTATTTGAAAACGAAGCTTACACTACTCTTTTGAGAAATTCAATTTTCTGGGCAGCAGGCAAAAGATAAATTCAATATTACACATAATTGCTATTTTTGCCAGTCATCAAAAAATTAAACAATCAAGACTGTGATTCAAAAAGTAAATAAAACAGAATATCCTGAACTGATTTCGGTTTGGGAATCTTCGGTAAAAGCGACACATGATTTCTTAAAACCCGAAGATTTTATATTTTACAAAGAGATTATTCCAAACTTTTTTGACAATGTTTCTTTGCACTGCATAAAAAATGACCAACAACAAATTATTGGTTTTGTCGGAACTCATGAAGAAAACTTAGAAATGTTGTTTGTAACAGCAAACCAAATTGGAAAAGGAATTGGTAAACAACTATTATTGTATGCAATTGAAGAGCTTAAAATCTCGAAAGTTGACGTAAATACAGATAACCAAACAGCCACAGCGTTTTACAAACGTTTTGGATTTGAGATAAAATCTACCTCTGATTTAGACGGCTGTGGAAAACCATATCCAATTTTGCATTTAGAATTAACAAAAGAGCCACTTCATTAAAGTGGCTCCTTAAATTTTATAACTGACTATTTTATTTTTTCCAATGTTCTAAAAACAGCCTATACAATTCATCTGCATTAATTCCAATTTCTGAAGCCGAGTACATTATATTCAATTTCGAATTTTGTTCGTCATAAGCCATTTTCCAAAGAAATTTAGAAACACGACCATCATACTTAGATATATTGTCAATAGTAATGGCTATCAAAGTATCACCTCCTACTTTCGTTAATTGTAAATCGATAACATCTTGCCACTCTATTCTTCCGAAAGCTTTAGCTACTGGAGTTGCTCTTCCAGAAAAACCATTTGAATCTATTTGAATTAATGGAGATTTGTCCTTTATACTTGCAAGCATTTTAAATATCAAGACAAGCATTATCAAAAGAATAGCACCTGAAGCAATAGATAGTTTTATTTTAAATACTCCATCAAAAGTTCCTATTCCGTATAAAAATGCAATTGCTAATAAAAAACTTAATGCACTAGCATATAAAAGTAAGCTTCTTGTTTTCTTGGCGTTTCGGTAAAAATTTATTTCTTCATTCATGGGGCGTAGTAAAAATTTTATTTGTTATTAGAATTAAAAATGAAGAAGCAATTTAGTGCAAAATATTTTAAGAAAGTAAGAAATGCCCGTAAACATTGGAAATATTTAAAATATCACAAGATCAAATAAACATATTTCAAGCAATTAAGCCTGCAAAAATCTTTTTTCAGCTAACTGGGAATTGTATAAATTCTATCAAAAATTAAATACTTCCCAAGACTTCCCTCATTTGTACCTTTATTATAAAATTAAATATTCACAATAAAAAATATAGGTTATGGCAGAAATTAAGATTGAGAAAAAGAAGCCAATTTGGCCATGGATTGTAGCAGTCCTATTGATCTCAGCACTTGTATACTATGTCTTTTTGAGAGATGATCAAGTGCAAAACGAAAACAGAATGGAAATCGAAAACAATTCTAGTGTAGATAGCACAGCAAATTATTAAGAAACTATGGAAAATAAAGATAGAAATTTATACAGATTAGACGAGCTTTCTGATTATAAAGTTGCTTCAAACTATTCTGATGTAAGAGGTTGGAAAATTGTAGACGCAGACAACCGCACAATAGGAAAAATTGATAACCTTTGGGTTAATAAAGATATGCAACGTGTTGTTTATCTTGACGTTAATTTAGACAAAGGATTAATTGAAGACAGTCGTAATGAAGTGCATGATGCAATTGCAAATGAAAATGGAAAGGAATTTATCTATAAAGATGGAGACAGCCACATTATTATACCAATTGGTTCTGTGAGTATAAATAAAGACACTAAAATTGTCATGGCCAACAATATTGGATATGATACATTTAGAAAAACAAGCAGATATAACTGGCAAAATGATTTTGACAGGGAATACGAAAGAAGAGTATTGAATTCTTATTATCCTACTGAAGAATCGCGCCTTGCTTCTGAAAGTAATGACGATACTTTTTACAAACGAAGAGAATTTGACAATTATTGATAAATGTAATTTTCATTAAAAACAAATATTACAAACGAATAAAGACCAAGCGTTCAAGAATGTTTGGTCTTTATTTATTTTTTCTCTTTAATATTTTATTTTGAATTTGATCTAATCTTTCAGATAAACTTCCTTTTACTTCAATTACTTCCAAATCAAAATCAAGAATTAGTTCGCCAATAATATCATTCACCTTATCTCTCAGTTCAGGTAAATCAGAATCTGAGCATAAAATTCTATCTGGCTTTTCAATAGGAACAAATACAAACACATCAATTTCTTTAATTGTATTTTGAATTTTATTAAATATTGACGAGAAATTTAATTTATCATCGACCGCTAAAGCATATGCTAAAAGATCAATGGGGCAGCGGTCAAAAATAGCGTTCCTGTTACTTCTTACAATTTGCTTTAAAGAATGTTCTAACTGGATTATATAATCATCCGCAATAGGCATTTCAGAGAAATCAAAACCCATTTCCTGCAGTTCAAAATACGGTTCTGAATAAAACTCATAATCAGGAAGAATTTCATGCAGTTTTTCCGCCAATGTGGTTTTACCAACCTTATGAGCTCCAAGTATTGCTATTCTCATACCATTAATGCTTTTTAATCAAGAAAAACTAAAAATAAGCAAAATAGGTACAAAACAAAAAAGGATGATCAAAAAATGATCATCCTATAAAGTGATCCCAGAAGGATTCGAACCTTCGACCTACGCATTAGAAGTGCGTTGCTCTATCCAGCTGAGCTATGGAACCATTATTTTTAAATTTCTAAGAATAGAAATCAAACCTATATACATAAAAAACAAAAAAGTCACTCTACTTGAGTGACTTTTTGTGAACGCAGAAGGATTCGAACCTTCGACCGCCTGCTTAGAAGGCAGGTGCTCTATCCAGCTGAGCTATGCGTCCATTATTTCAATTGTAGTCGGGGTGGCAGGATTCGAACCTGCGGCCTCCTGCTCCCAAAGCAGGCGCGATAACCGGGCTACGCTACACCCCGAGGCAAAATTTAAGCGGAGAGACAGGGACTCGAACCCTGGCGACGGTTACCCGTCGACAGATTAGCAATCTGCTCCATTACCGCTCTGGCACCTCTCCTTGCTAGTGGAATTGCTTCCGTTTTGCGAGTGCAAATGTATAACAACATTCCTTTTCTCACAAGCTTTTTTTTGAGTTTTTTTAGTTTTTTTTCATCTTTTTTCAAAACCACTTCACAATCAAACAAATAGAATTAACAAAAATTTCACCTTAAATTTAAAATCATCGTGATTCAATACAAAATTTGAATTTATTCAAATAAACATTAAATTTGCTTACTAACTATTATTAAACAGAAAATGAACAAAAGAGTTGTTATCGTTTCTGCCGTTAGAACACCTATCGGAAGTTTCATGGGCGGGTTATCTACTGTACCTGCACCAAAATTAGGAGCTGCTGCCATAAAAGGAGCGCTTTCAAAAATTAATCTTGACCCAAAATTAGTCGATGAAGTTTTCATGGGGAATGTAATTCAGGCAGGTGTCGGGCAAGCACCGGCTCGCCAAGCAGCACTTTTTGCTGGTCTGTCTGAAGAAGTTGCTGCTACAACAGTAAACAAAGTATGTGCTTCTGGAATGAAAGCTGTAATGTTTGCTGCACAAGCAATCGCATGTGGAGACGCAGAAATCGTAGTAGCGGGCGGAATGGAAAGCATGAGCTTGATTCCTCACTATGTACAAATGCGTGCTGGAAACAAATTTGGCCCTGCAACTATGCTTGACGGAATGCAGAAAGATGGTTTGACAGATGCTTACGACAACAATGCAATGGGAGTTTGCGCTGATTTGTGTGCTTCTGAATATAAAATCACTCGTGAAGAACAAGATGCTTTCGCTATCCAATCATACGAAAGAAGTGCCAAAGCTTGGGACGCTGGAAAATTCGACAATGAAGTTGTTCCTGTTGAAGTACCACAAAGACGCGGTGAACCCATTATATTTTCAAAAGATGAAGAATATACTAATGTGAAATTAGATAAAATTCCATCTTTAGCACCAGTTTTCACAAAAGACGGAACTGTAACCGCTGCGAACGCTTCAACAATCAATGACGGAGCTGCCGCGTTAGTTTTAATGTCTGAAGAAAAAGCAAGTGCATTAGGTTTAAAGCCTTTAGCATACATAAAAGGCTATGCAGATGCGGCTCAAGAACCAAAATGGTTTACAACAAGTCCAGCAAAAGCATTACCAAAAGCTTTAGACAAGGCAGGAATCTCAATTTCAGATGTTGATTTCTTCGAATTCAACGAAGCTTTTTCTGTAGTTGGATTAGCCAATGCTAAAATTTTAAATTTAGATAACAATAAAGTAAACGTAAATGGTGGCGCTGTTTCTTTAGGGCATCCTCTTGGAGCTTCTGGAGCACGTATTATTGTAACTTTACTAAATGTTTTAGAACAAAACAATGCAAAAACTGGAGCTGCTGCAATCTGCAACGGTGGCGGTGGCGCATCGGCAATTGTTATCGAAAGAGCTTAAAACAATATCTTAAAAAATCAGGAGTTATAAGTATGACTCCTGATTTTCAACTAATAAATTTCCTTAAATGTTTGGAATTTGCAATTTAGCCATAGTACCTGTTCGAGCTGAAGCCAGCGACAGAAGTGAAATTGTTACACAGCTCTTGTTTGGCGAGCATATCGAAATTTTAGAACGTCATAATCAATGGGCGCGAATCAGAATTCAATATGATGATTACGAAGGCTGGGTAGATTCTAAGCAATATCAGGAAATTACCAAAGAGCAATTTGACCTTTTGAGCAAAGAGTCAATTATTTTAAATGCCGATTTAATTGATTACATCAGTGCTCCAAATAATCTACTGCTTCCTATTCCGCTTGGAGCTTCCTTATCCTTTTTAAATAACAGCGAAATCAATACTTCAAACTTTGATTTTGAAGGAACCAAAACAAGTGGCATCAAACCTAAAAGCGCCTTAATTAAAACCGCTTTTATGTACTTGAATGCTCCGTATTTATGGGGAGGAAAAACACCTTTTGGGATTGACTGCTCAGGCTTTACTCAAATGGTTTACAAATTGAACGGTTATAAAATTCATCGCGATGCTTCTCAACAAGCGCTTGAAGGCGATCCTTTGAGTTTTATTGAAGAATGCGAAGCTGGAGATTTAGCCTTTTTTGATAATGAAGAAGGAAATATTACCCATGTCGGCATCATAATGGAAAACAATTACATCATTCACGCAAGTGGAAAAGTACGCATTGACCGTTTAGACCACACCGGAATTTACAACCCTGAATTAAACAAACACACTCACAAACTTCGTGTAATCAAGAAAATTATCTAATTCCCAAAAAAGCAAAATGACAAAACTTGAATTATCCAAAACAGGCTTTCTGATTAACAATGTAAACATCGAATTCCCAATTGATATAACAGTTTTAAAACAAGCTTTAGGAGAATCCAGATATCTTAAAAAACAATACAATCATATTTACACTTGGGACAACCAAGGAATTATGGCTTTTTCTAAAGAAGGAAATAAAGTCGAAAGCCTTGCTGTTGAACTCGAACTTAGCGAATATGATTATTGCGCAAAAAGTATCTTTTCAGGAGAATTTATTTTTGACGGCCAAGAATTATTTCATTACTACGAAAGCAACAAAAATCAGCTTGTAAAACTCTTTAAAGGAGACCGAAGCGGCGCTTTTATATTAAGTGGCATTAGTGTTTGGTTTGATAAAGAAGATGGAAAAATTACAAGTTTAAGCATTTCAGCTGCTGAAGAAAAAGAAAAGAAAATCAGTGCATCACTTGATCCTGAATTTCAATCATTTAAACCTTTATGGCAAGAATGGATTTCTGAAATCAATAAAATCGTCTCCACGAACAATGATTATTACAATCTTGCGGAAGGAATTTCTGTAGAAGATATTCAAGAACACGCAGAACTAGAAGACAATATTATAATACCTCCGGCACTTATCAACTTTTACAAAGTTCAAAATGTAGATTACGATCCTGTAACAGCTGCTTTTCAGTTTGGGGTAAACAATTGGAGTTATGATTTAATTCCGTTTCAAGACATTGCAGAAGAATGGAATTCGATACAAGATTTGCAATTTGATGAAGAAGATTTACCAGAACAGGAAATAGATTTCGAAAAAATCCAAACCAATAATTACGCAAACCCAAAATGGATTCCATTTGCTACTGGAAGAAACGGAGACTATCTTCTTTACGATACAAATCCAGCCGAAAAAGGAAAGTTTGGACAAATTATCGAACTACAAAATGAATCCTGGTCACGTCTCATAGTAGCAGATTCAATAGAAGAATTAATTCAGAATGAAATCAATAATTTAAAAGCTGGTAAAACCGAGCATTTTGATTTTATAATTGGAAAAGAGAATTAAAGTTCGCGAATAAAACAAATTCGCTTTATTAAAACGCTGACTTACAAAGGTTTTTTTTATTTTTTTTTCTCTCGCAGATTTAATTTATTTAAAAAATCTTTTTTAAATCTACCAAAATCATTTAAAATCTGCGTAAAATAAAAAATCCTTTTAATCCTTATAATCTGTGGCAAAAAAAATTCGCGCTAAGTATTGTAATTTGTGGCAAACAAAAACTACGCACTCAATCGAATCGACTTTCTAAACTCAGATGGACTATAGCCTTTTTGTTTTCTAAAAAACTTATTGAAATGGCTTTCATCAGTAAAACCAAATTCGTATGCAATTTCATTAATGCGTTTATCACTAAACTGTAAACGATGTTCTATCAGTTTCGTTTTATAATTACTTATATACTGTTGCATCGTTTCGCTGGCATGTTTCTTAAAATAACGCCCTAAATAAGTATTCGAAATTCCGAAATAATCACTAATTGATTCCGCTTTAATCTTTTCTGGATAATAAATATTGTTCTGAATATATTGCAGGATATCCATCGCTTTAGCTTCAGTATTGATTGTTACTTGTTCAGGAAGATATTTTGCAATATTTCTTGCCACAATAATAATCAATGTATTCACCAACTGCTGAATCAATTCCTGATTGTAAACATCTTTATCTTGATGTTCTCTGCAAATTGCTTCAATCATCACTTTTACCAGACATTTATCAGGATCATTTTTTAGAATACAACCTGGCTGATGATTGGCATTCTGAAGAATATATTCCAATCGCTGAATATTTTCATTCTGCAGACTCGAATTTTTCAAATAAATATCATTAAATCTTAAAAAGAAGAATTTCGTTTCAGTTTCAATTGTAAAATTATGACAATCTTCAGGCGTCAATAAAAACAAATGCCCAGGATCATATTCAAAAATATTCTTATTAATACATTGTCTTCCTGTACCTTCCAGAATATAAACCAATTCGAAAAAATTATGTCGATCTCCCACGTCTGGATATTCATTCAGCGTCTCAAAAGAAACCGTAAAAGGCTCATATAAGTTTTCTTTTTTCATAATTCCATTTATTTGAAGATGCAAATATACCTAAAAAAGACAAATATATACCAAATAAGAATCGTAAAAACGGTATAATTTTGCCTCATCAATTTTAAACATAAAAAATCACAATCATGGAATATAGAAAACTAGGCAACTCAGAACTTGAATTATCAGCTATTACTTATGGTGCATTCGCCATTGGAGGAACCATGTGGGGCGGAACAGAAAAGAAAGATTCAATAGAATCTGTTCAAGCTTCAATTGACCACGGTGTTACGACAATCGACACTGCTCCTTTTTACGGATTTGGTTTAAGCGAAGAAATGATAGGCGAAGCCATAAAACCTTATGATCGTTCTAAAATTCAATTACTTACTAAATTCGGTTTGGTTTGGGACGGAAGTAATAACGGAAAAGGTGATTTCTTTTTCGATGCAGACGACAACGGTAAAAAAGTTCCGATTTACAAATATTCATCAAAAGCAAACGTAATTAAAGAGGTTGAAGAAAGCTTAAAACGTCTTCAAACGGATTATATCGATTTACTGCAAATTCACTGGCCAGATTCAACAACTCCAATTTCTGAAACAATGGAAGCTGTTGAAACTTTAATTCAACAAGGAAAAATTAGAGCTTTTGGAGTAAGTAATTATAATACAGCACAAATTCAGGAAGCACAGAAAACAATTCAAGTGGCTTCAAATCAAGTGGCATACAGCATGCTGAATCGCAAAATTGAAGAAGAACTAATTCCTTTCACAGTTGCAGAAAACATCGGAATCATTGCCTACAGTCCAATGGAAAGAGGTTTATTGACTGGGAAATATTTCACTGATAGCAAATTGAAAGAAAACGATCATAGAAATGGTTATTTCAATCAGTTTGATCTTCAAAAAGTAAAAACTTTAGTTGAAGAATTAACTTCTTTAGCACATGCAAAAGAAGCAAGCTTATCACAATTGGTTTTACGCTGGACGACTTTACAAAAAGGAATTTCAATTGTTCTAGCAGGAGCAAGAAACGCAGAACAAGCTATTTCAAACGCCAAAACAATGGATTTCGACCTATCTGCTTCAGAATTAGAATTCATCAATCAGGCTATTGCTAAAATAAAATAATATTTTAAACACATAGAAACATAGTTATACTTTGTCTATAAAGGCGTTTCACTTGCATTAATAAACATAGTCAACGTAATCTTGTCATTCCGAGGAACGAGGAATCTCCACAAGTAACTCCGCACGGTGAGTTGCCAATCTTTGTAGAGTTTCTCGTGGAGATTCCTCGTTCCTCGGAATGACAAACTTTGTGAACTATGTGTTAGAAACTAGTTTCTTTCCATTCTCTTTTCCAGAAAAAAAATTCTATGTTTCTATGTGTTAAAAAAAAAATCTCAAAAAATTAAATAAATAGAATTTGGGCGTGTTGCCGCGGCGAATCGGGCTTTCAGCTAAATTCCCAATTAACAAAAACTACGGCTAAAAGACCTTGTTTTTCTAAATCGGGAGATACCGCCTCAATCCCTTACGCGTCCATTTTCAAAAGAAGTAACAATTAAAATGAAAAAGATATTTATAATTAACGGCGGACAAAAATTTGCCCATTCAGGAGGAAAATTTAATAAAACAGTTCAAGACTGGACGATTGACTTTCTTTCAAAAAATAACGAATACGAAATTAAAACAACTCATGTAGAAGACAATATCAATCTTGACAAAGAAGTAGAAAAATTTGTTTGGGCAGATATAATTATTTACCACACACCTGTGTGGTGGTTTCAGTTGCCAAACCTTTTCAAAAAATACATAGACGATGTTTTCACAGCAGGCCACAACAAAGGAATTTATAAAAGCGACGGAAGAAGTCGTGTAAATCCTGACATCAACTACGGAACTGGCGGACTTTTACACGGTCGTAAATACATGCTTACCACAAGTTGGAACGCACCTGCAACTGCTTTTACTCTTCCAGGAGAATTCTTCGATCAAACTTCTGTCGATGATGGCGTAATGTTTGGTTTCCACAAAATGAACAAATTCACAGGAATGGAAAAAATAAATGGATTTCATTTTCATGATGTGGAAAAAGGCGCAACACCAGAAAATATTGCTATATTTAAAGAGAATTATACGAAACATTTAGAACAAACTTTTAAAAACTTATAATTATGATTTCGATTACAGCAATTTTAAAAAGTAAACCAGAGCATTTAATTGAAGTTCAAAACCTGCTGACACATCTAGTAACCGAAACTAGAAAAGAAGCTGCATGTATTCGTTACGATTTACACACTACCGAGAATATTTTTATTCTTTGGGAAGAATGGAAAGATCAACCAGGATTAGACTTGCATAACAATCAGTCGTATTTGCAAGAATTCATCAAAAAAACCGAACACCTAGTTTCAAGCCCGATTCAGGTTTACAAAACAGTACAAACTTTATAAGTTTTGCTTGCCACGAATTACATAAATTTTCACGAATTAATTTTTCAATTGAGGATATAAAAATTAGTGCAATTCGTGTAATTCGTGGCGAAAAAAAATCCTACACAATATTCAGAAAAAAGCTAAATTGCCTAAAATTCAGAAATCTATATTTTATGAGCAATTACCATCTTGCCGAAATCAATATTGCCAAAATGAAAGGCGTCGATATTAACGACCCAATTATGAAAGAATTTGTAGATAATTTAGATGTTATAAATACCATAGCTGAAGAAAGTGAAGGTTTTGTCTGGCGATTAAAAGACGAAACTGATAATGCTACAAGTCTGAATCCGTACAATGATGAACAGATTATTATCAATGTTTCGGTTTGGGAAAACATTGAAACTTTAGAACATTACATGTACAAAACTTTTCACAGTGACTTTTTAAAACGTCGAAAAGAATGGTTTCAAAAATTCGGAAAAGCGCATACCGCTATGTGGTGGATTCCAAAAGGACACATCCCTACTCTTGAAGAAGCTGTAGAAAAATTAGATTATTTGCAGCAAAATGGAGCGTCAGAATTAGTTTTTGATTTTAGATCTAAATTTCCCGCTCCGAAAGCAAAAAACACTTCAGAAATAGAATAAATATATTTAAAAGACAAAAAAAGACTGCAACCTATTTATTATGGATGCAGTCTTTTTTGTCTTTAATTTTTAAGCTATTGCTTTATTATTTTCTGGCTAAAAGTCTTTTTAGACGAAGAAGTCAAATTTAAAAAATATACTCCTTTTGCTTGCCCTCCCAAATTGATAGCTTTACTGTTATTATTTTTGGTTTGGAATTTTTCGTTATAAATCACTTGTCCAGCAACATTAAGAACCGTAACAGTATAATCGTCCCCAGAAGATGGTGTTGTCAAGTAAAATACATCGCTTGACGGATTTGGATATATTTGAACGCCATCTAAATTAATTGGTTTCTGAGATTTGGCTGTAGATAAATTTGGTCCATTATCTATTTTCAAATTATCAAACCAAATTCTTGTTCCGTACCCAGAAGTATTCTTTATTTTAAGCAACACATTCTTTTGATTTTTTACAATGCCTAAATCAATTTTCTCTTCTCTCCAATCAGAATTTTTGGTCGGAATCCAATCATTTGTTTCATTTGTTGATGGAGTCGATTTATCATCTTGAATTGGAGGCGAAACAGTCTGCAATTGCAATTGATTTTTTGAATAAACTGACGTCCATGTTGCTCCACAATCTGAAGATGCGAATATCTCAATTTGATCAGGAGCAGGTGTTGGGTCAAAGGCATTTAAATATTGAGTATATGCTAAATCGAAATATAAAAATGGACTTGAAACAGAAGAAAAATCAAATGGTTTTAAAATCAGTTCATCAATCAAACCTGAAGGATTATCTGCATTATTAATAACCAGACAAGACAAATCTCCTTTTCCAACATCAGAACGTTTTTCCCAAGTTATAGCATCTTTATCAGGGTTAATTATCTCCCAATCCTGAATAGGAAAACTTGATTCAAAATTTTCAAAATACGGAATACTATTTTTTTCTTTTACAACCACCACTCCTGTCTTATGCATTACAGTTCCAGTTCCATAAGCATTGGTAGCCGTTAGAGAAACATCATAAGTTCCTGGGTTTTCATAAATAACGGCTGGCGTTTTATTTGTAGAAGAAGACGGAGAACCACCTGGAAATGACCACAACCAAGAAGTTGGTTCTCCTGTTGAAATATCCTTAAATGCAATTGGCAAATCGCTGCATATTTTATCATTTTCTATGGCAAATTCTGAGAACGGGCTTTCTTTACTGTCAAAAGTAAATTTAACATTGTCAATCCATATTCTAGATCCATATCCTGAAGTGTTTTTAAATTTAAGCAAAACATTAGAAGAACCCTTAAATTCTGTCAGCAATACTCTTTCTGTTCTCCAATGCGACTCTGCTGTTGGAATCCAGTTATTCGGGTCGCTACTTACAAATGTTTCTAATTCCATATGCGTCTTTAAATAAACACTTTTCCAAGTAGTACCGCAATCTTTAG
This sequence comes from Flavobacterium tagetis, assembly GCF_016735615.1. GTDB lineage: Bacteria > Bacteroidota > Bacteroidia > Flavobacteriales > Flavobacteriaceae > Flavobacterium > Flavobacterium tagetis. Next base: position 300,969 of record NZ_JAERSF010000003.1, on the reverse strand, counting down.
AAGCCAGAATTTCTAAAACATCAGGGCTCTCTGTATCAAATTTTGCATAAGCAACATCAAATGAAAAATCGGTTACTCCAACAGACATATCGATTGGTTTTAGAATAATTTCATCAATTGCACCAACTTTATCATTATCTGCATTATTCATTACCATACATGATGAAGAATTATGCCCTGCATCTGCTCGTTTCTCCCAAGTCAATTTATTGTCCGGATTAACAATCTCCCATTCTGCAGGAGGAAAAGAATTTTCAAAATTCTCAGTATAAGAAATCCTGTCTGGATCAACTATCTTTACAAAGTCGCTTTTAGTTAAAACTGTTCCTGTTCCATTTGTATTTTTTGTCGAAAGTGTAACCGCATAAGAACCTGGCGAATTATAAGTTACCACAGGATTTTTATCTGTAGAAGTTGCAGGTGTTCCTCCAGGAAAAGACCATTCCCAAGATGTAGGGTTTCCTGTTGAAACATCTAGAAACGGAACAGTCAGATTCGTACATCTTGTGTCTCTTACATTCGAAGCAAAATCAGAAACTGGAGTCGTTGCTTGTGTTACGGCTACATTTACGTTATCAATCCAAATTCTAGTTCCATACCCAGAAACATTTGCAAATCGAATAGAAACGTTTGCATTTCCTTGATAGGCGCTCAAATCAACCACTTCTTTTCTCCAATTAGCATCGGAAGTTGGCACCCAATTATTTGCTAAAGCAGTTGGCACTTCAGTAGTCTGCAAAACCGTATGTGTTTTAGAGTAAACATCATTCCATGTTTGTCCACAATCTGTTGAAACCTGCACTTTTAGAATATCCGGACTCGAATCATCAAATTTTGTATAAGCTACATCAAAAAACATCTGACTATTTTGTCCTGCCGTAAAATCAAAATACGGCAATCTTATATAATCTAAAGAACCCAAAACAGCATTATCTGCATTGTTCATAATCATACAAGAACTGTCGTTATGTCCAATACCATTTCGCTTTTCCCATTCTAATCCATTATCAGGATTAGAAATTTCCCATCCTCGTGGAGGAAAAGTTCCCGAAAAACTCTCCGTTAAATTTACAGCTGATTTTTGGTCTACTTCAGTATAATTAGGTGTTTCTTTGGCATTTGTTCCTAAAGAATTTGTAACCTCCAATTTTACCTTGAATACTCCTGAAGTATTATAAACAACAGTCGGATTAGATTCTGTAGATGTAGAAGGAGTTCCGCCTTCAAAAGTCCACAACCTTGAAGTAGGCAAACCTAAAGAGCGATCTTTAAAAACAATTGCTTTTCCAGAACAAACCGATGTAGTACTACTAGTAAAATTTGCTACAGGTACAGATTCTATCACTCCAACAGAGCTAAGATTGCTTTGCTGCCATAAAAAACCTCTTGGGTATCGCGCCACAGAAGCATCATCTAACCAATATGTCATGGCATTGGTCTGATCTCTTGTAAACATATTTTGGCAGTCTACATTGTAATCCATGTGATTCTCAGCATTGGCATAAACCCCACAACTATTGAGTACATTTCTAGCACAGCCTTCACCAACTTTTGTTGGCGGAGTATCGGCCATACCATCATTAATAGGATCGCAATCATCTTGAAAAGTGTGTTTTAATCCAAAATAATGGCCGAACTCATGCGTCATTACTTTTGCGAAAGTAGCACTGGCATCAGATCCGCATGTGCTTCCAATATATCTATGATTGTAAGTTACTCGGGGAATAGCATCTTGAATTGGCAAAAATGCATGTCCAGAGCCAACAGATCCTTGACCTGTGTTAGGTTCATCAACAACTAAAACATCCAGATAATATCTGTTATTTTTACCATACCAAATATAATTGTAGATTTTAGGATCATATCCATCACTCACATGTGCCTCTGGATGCCAATCTAAACCAGGTATTTCTAATGGGTTTCCATCTGGATCGACAGTAGCCAAAACAAACTGAATATTCATCTTACTTTTAACGCCATCAAAACGCGGATCAGTATTGGCATATTCTGGAAACAAACCATTAAAATCTTTATTTACAGTAAGTAAAGCATCATCAATTCTGCATTTCATTTTCTCTTTAGTTAAACCACTACTAACATTGGTTCCATCAGTTAGAATATGGAATACCACCGGAATAATATAAGGAACCACCGTCATTTTTGACGTACTCCCTTTTTTCCAGGTTTTAATTTTTGATAATGACTTTACAAAAGCGGCTTCTTCTTTTTGAGATAATTGGGTACCGCATCGGGTCGGATTCTGTCCAAAGGACACAAAAAACTGAAGCAGAAAAACTGCTCCAAATAAGTAGTGTTTTTTCAAAATGGTAGTTATTAGGTTAGTGATACTGGTTAATTCCCATAAAATCAATAAAGAGACGCGTCACTTTATCCCTTTATTATTTTATGTATTGTTATTTTTTTTGATAAAAATATTTAAATGAGATACAAGAAAATGATATTATCTTATTGTAAAGCAATTGTATATTAACTAGTTCCTATTAAATTTTCAACTTACTACCAGAAAATAAAAAACTGCCCCGTAAGGCAGTTTCATTAAAATATCTATACTTTTTTATATTTAATTGACGTCTTATTTTATTCCTCCAAAGGCTCCAAAACACATATTTTTATGTAAGATTTCAACTTTTGAAAAACCTACTTTTTTCATCAAATCCAATTGATAATTCATAGATCTTGGTGAATCTTCTTTTTCGATATAATCCAAAACTTTCTGGTGGTACTCTGCCCCTCCTACTCCTTCTAAATATTCTCCATAACGTTGCCAAGTATATTCGTTCAATAATTCTGTGTCTTGCGTGATTAAATCAGAAATCATCAGACAGCCACCTGGTTTCAACAATTTGAATAATTTTGTGAAAGTCGTTTCCCAATCTTGATCGTCACGCAAATGATGCAAAACCGCTCCAGCCAAGATAATATCAAAACTGTTTTCTTCTAAATCTATTTCTCGGATATCACCCTGTTTTATTTCAACTTTTCCATTTGTTTCTGCTGAAACTCTTTCAAAAGCGCGATCTAACATTGGCAAACTCAAATCGACCAAAGTGCAATTTAAGTTTGGTAGTTTTGACAACATTTTTAAAGTATAATTTCCAGCTCCGCATCCTACATCCAAAACATTCGTAGCATTTGGAACAATGCGTTTTGAAGCTTCAGTTATTAATTCTAAAGAAATAGTAGCGTCGATTGTAGCGACTTGTCCTGTTTCTAAATTTGAAAATCGTTCGACATCATTGTCAAATCGTTCTTTGATTTCTGCAATAGTTGATTTTTTCATGGTCTTTTTTTTTAATCTCTCGCAGGTCAAGCAGATTGAGCTAATCTTTTTGCTATTATATGATTGGGTTATTATTATGATTAAGATGATTTATCTAAAATTAATAATCTACTGTATCTACTCAATCTACGAGAGACTTATTTTTTGCTTTTCCAAAACTATTCTTTTCATAAATACTTTAAAAATACTATTTTTATCAATTAATAATACTTTTAAAGTATCATGGAATTACGTCATTTAAAATATTTTTTGGCTGTAGCCGAAGAACTAAACTTTACCAAAGCTTCAGAAAAGCTCTTTATTTCTCAACCTCCATTAAGCCGACAAATCGCAGAATTGGAAGAAGAACTTCAGGCAAAACTTTTTATCAGAAACAACAAAAAAGTAGAACTGACTGAAGCCGGTAAATATTTTGAAAAAGAAGTTAAAACTCTTTTCCAGAACTTAGAACACATTTCTACGAAAACAAAAAAGATAGCAGAAAACGTTTCTGGCGAATTCAGGATCGCTTACATTAGTTCAATATATTCTGCTGTGATTTCAGATTTAATCAAACATCTGAAAGCGCAGTTTCCATATGTAAACTTCAAACTTTTCGAAATTTCAACCACTAAACAAATTGATGCTTTAGAACAAGGAAAAATCGAAATGGGAATTATTCGGTCGCCCATTCATTCGCCAAAAATAAAATCACATTTATGGTTTAAAGATGGTTTCTCATTAGTTTATAATAAAAAATCCATTCATATAAAGTCCGAAAATGAAATTGCAAATCTAAAAGACGAAACGTTTGTATTCTTCAATAAAGATTATGCTCCACATTATCATGAAGTTTTATTAGAACTTTGTGCTTTTTATGGATTTACACCAAAGATTATTCACGAAGCGAATAATATTAACTCAATCGTACAATTAGTAAAAAACGGCTTGGGAATTTCGATTGTTCCCTCAAACGTTACCAAAAACAATCAGGATTCTGAGATCGGGTTTATTGAATTGAAAAAAGTGAATTTATATACGAATGTTTCCTTGATTACTTCAAAAGACGATGATTCTGAGATTACTCGATCTGCCTCAGAGTTTTTGTTGCAACAAAAGCGCTAAGCTTTTTCTAGTACACATTTACCCATGTAATTTGTCATTTCGACGAAGGAGAAATCTCTACAAGAAGCTCCACAAAGATTGGCTTATTAGGAATGGAGTCACTTGCGAAGATTTCTCCTTCGTCGAAATGACAAAAATGAGAGAAAATCCTTTTTAATCATTATAATCTGTGGCAAAAAAACTTAGTCTCTTAGCGACTTCGTAGCCATAACAAAAATTCGTTACAAATTAGTACAGAAATCCACATCATAAAAAGAGAACTTTTAAATATCTTAGCAAATTCAAATTCTACAATAAAACTTCAATAAAAAATGGCTGAACAATCTTCAATTCAGTGTCCAAACTGCGGAACTCCTATCGACGTAAATGATGTCTTAAAACATCAATTAGAAGATAGTATCCGTAAAGAATTTCAACAAAAAGCGAATATTCAAAACCGTGAATTAGAGCTTAAAAATGAACAATTAGAAAAAGCCAAATCCGAATTTGAAGCGAAGAAAAAACAGGAAAATGAACTTTTTGCTGAACGTTTAGAACGCGAGAAAAAAACAGCCGAAAAAGAAATCTCCGAAAAACTAAAGGCAAAACTTGAAGAAGAAAACAAAGATCGTTTGCTTTTAATGGAAAAAGAACTCTCTGAAAAATCGGAAAAAATCAGAGAATTAAATAAAATGGAAGGGGAAATCGCAAAATTGCAGCGCGAAAAACTGGAAATGAAAGAAGCCATTCAGGCCGAAGCCGAAAAACAATTGAACGCTCAATTGGCTTTGGAACGTGAAAAAATTAGAAAACAGGAAGACGATAAAAACGAGTTAAAATTCAAAGAACTTCAGAAACAGCTGGAAGAACAAAAAAAGCTGACGGAAGAAATGAAACGCAAGCAGGAACAAGGTTCTATGCAATTGCAAGGAGAAGTAATGGAATTAGCAATCGAAGAATGGCTTGCAAACAATTTCCCTCTTGATAGTATTGATGAAATTAAAAAAGGGGCCAATGGTGCTGATTGTCTTCAAGTTGTAAATACACGAGAACATCAAAACTGCGGTTCTATTTATTACGAAAGTAAAAGAACCAAAGCGTTTCAACCTTCATGGATTGAGAAATTCAAAAACGATATTAGAACCAAAAGAGCGAATATTGGAGTTTTAGTGACTGAAGTTATGCCTTCAGGAATGGATCGAATGGGAATGCGTGACGGAATCTGGATTTGTACATATGAAGAGTTTAAAGGTTTGAGCGCTGTTTTACGTCAGTCTTTAATTCAGATCAATCAAGCGGTCCAGGCTCAGGAAAACAAAGGCGATAAAATGTCGATGCTATACGATTTCTTGACCAGCAACGAATTCCGTTTGCAGATTGAAGGAATTGTAGAAGGTTTTACGCAAATGCAAAGCGACTTAGATTCTGAAAAAAGAGCAATGCAGAGAATCTGGAAGCAGCGCGAAAAACAAATCGAAAAAGTGGTTCACAATACTTTAGGAATGTATGGTTCGATTCGAGGTATTGCTGGAAATGCCGTTCAGAGCGTAAAAGCTTTAGAATTGGATTTTATTGAAGAAGAGGCGGAAGATGAAGAGCCTAAGGAATTAACGGAATAAAAAACATCATATTTAAAAAGTTCCGTAGGAACAAAATATTGGTAGCAACGGATTTCAATCCGTTGAAGACAAAGAGTTCAACACAATATTGTCATTTCGACGAAGGAGAAATCTTCGCAAGTAGCTACGTTCCAATAAGCCAATCTTTGTGGAGCTTCTCGTGGAAATTTCTCCTTCGTCGAAATGACAAAAAAATGTGTAAAAAAGACAAAAAACTAATCCACCTTCTTAAAAACAGCCAATTTCCCGGAAGGATTTGATAACGTCAATTGATTATTTCCAATCGAATAGGTTGTTGTACTTTGCAAAGCTTTAGTAAATTCACTTTCCTTATTTCCAGAAGGACAAGCCATAAGAGTTGAAAGTACTTTTGAAAATCGAAGCAAATCTTTTTCATAAAAGATAGAACCGCTTATTGCGTTACAGCCGCCATAGCCAGAAAATCTATTCTCAGATGAATTAATTTCAATTCGCGGCATTTCTTTCTGAAAATCTGTTGCAAAGACTTTATAGCCGTTTAATTCTTCCAAAACCCAAATATCGTGAAGTCGATAATCGGTGATGTATTTTCCGCACCCGCTAAGTTTCTTTGCTTCTAATTCTGAATTATTTCTAATTTCGACTTTTACACTATAGGGAGAAATCGCACCAGACATGGAATCTTGACAATCTAACTGCTGAATCGTAATAGTCGCAGAAGCCGTTTCATTATTGACTTTGTACATTTTCACATTAGCATCCATTGCTCTAATCGCATCAACGGCAGGAAAAATGATTTTTTCTTTTCCTGGTATTAATGAGGTAAAAACAATTTCCTCATTCCCTATTTTAATTCCCCAAAACGGCTCGTTTCCTGTTCCTTTAAAATAACATTTTAAATCCTCTTCTGTAGAACTTGTCGAAGTGCTTCCGACAGTTTCTTTATTTGCAGCCGTTTTACATCCTATTATTAAAAATGAAAACAACAATATTGAAAGTATTTTTTTCATGAGATTTTAGTTTAAAAAAGTTCTTGTGCATAAAATACCTGTAAAATTCTTATGAATTTACAACATTTTTTTGAAATGCTTATTTAGAATCCTTTCAAATTTAAAAAACTAAGTAAGTAAAAAATCATTCGAAATCCGCACTACGTAAAAGATTACGTCAAAATACGTAGTAATCAAAACATAATTATTGCTCAAAAAATAATAGAATACGTATTTTTATAAGTACAAATACTTATATTTGCATAGTAATACTTAATTAAAGAAATCATGATTAGAGTAATAGTAGTTGGAAACGGCATGGTTGGTTATAAATTTTGCGAAAAGTTTGTTGCAAAATCAGGACAAGAAAAGTATCAAATCACAGTATTTGGAGAAGAACCAAGACGCGCCTACGATCGCGTTCACTTAAGCGAGTACTTTGGAGGAAAGACAGCAGATGATTTATCACTATCAACGACCAATTGGTACGCAGAAAACAATATTATTCTAAATACATCAGAGTTAATTACAGATATTAATCGTGATGTAAAAACAATTCATACACACTTAGGCAAAACGCATACGTACGACTACTTAGTTTTAGCCACAGGTTCTTCGGCATTTGTACCACCAATTGAAGGTGTAGAAAAAGAAGGTGTTTTTGTTTACAGAACCATCGAAGATCTAGATGCAATTATGGCATACGCCAAAAAAATAAAACAAAAAGGTGCAACAGAAGCAGCCGTTTTAGGTGGCGGTTTATTAGGACTTGAAGCGGCAAAAGCGGTTAGAGATTTGGGATTGAATCCGCATGTGGTGGAATTTGCTCCTCGTTTAATGCCGAGGCAATTGGATCAAGGCGCGAGTGATATGCTGCAATCTAAAATTGAAGAATTAAACATCGGAATTCATCTTAATAAAGTAACACAATATATTGACGGAAACGAAAGTATAACAGGAATGATGTTTGCCAACGACGAATTGTTAAAAGTAGATATGCTGGTTATATCTGCTGGAATTAAACCTCGTGACGAACTAGCTAGAGTTTCAGGACTTGAAGTTGGTGTACGAGGCGGAATTGTGGTAAACAATCAAATGCGAACATCAGATCCTTCGATTTTTGCGATTGGAGAAGCAGCACTTTACAACCATAACATTTACGGACTCGTTGCGCCAGGTTACGAAATGGCCGATGTAGCCGCGGAGCAGATCTTAAATGGTGACAAAACCATGAGAGAAACCATCGATATGTCAACACAATTAAAATTAATTGGTGTTGAAGTTGCGAGTTTTGGTGATCCTTTTATTGAAAATAATGACGTTACGGCTATTATTTATGAGAATAAATTAAGTGGCATTTATAAAAGAATCAACGTTACCAAAGATTCTAAAAAACTATTGGGCGGAATTTTAGTTGGAGATTCCAGCGATTACAATTCGCTTTTTCAGATTTACATCAACGAAATGGCATTGCCTAAAAATCCAGAAGATTTGATTTTAGGCTCTCGCGATGGTTCTGAAGGTTCTTCCTTAGGAAGCGTAATGGATTTACCAGATACTGCCGTAATTTGTTCTTGTGAAAATGTTACAAAAGGCGCTATCTGCTGTAAAATTTTAGATGAAAGCTGTTCTTCACTTTCAGATGTCGTTAAAGCGACTAAAGCAACTTCTGGCTGTGGAGGCTGTAAACCAATGGTTTCTGATTTGGTAAAAGCAACACAGAAATCTTTAGGAAAAGAAGTAAAAGAAGTGATCTGCGAACATTTTAGCTACACACGTCAGGAATTATTTGATTTGGTAAAAATCAACAAATATGAGAATTTCTACGACGTTCTAGATCATCACGGAAAAGGCGACGGATGCGAAGTTTGTAAACCAGTTGTTGCTTCTATTTTCTCAAGTATATACAACGATACCGCAAACAAGCATGTAACAACTCAAGATACAAACGACAGATTTTTAGCAAACATTCAACGAAACGGAACTTATTCCGTTGTTCCAAGAGTTGCGGGAGGAGAAATTACAGCCGAGAAATTAATCGTAATTGGCGAAGTGGCAAAACAATTCGATTTGTATACTAAAATCACTGGAGCACAAAGAGTTGATTTATTCGGAGCGCATTTAAGTGACTTGCCAAAAATCTGGAAAATATTAATCGATAATGGTTTTGAAAGCGGTCACGCTTACGGAAAATCATTGCGTGCAGTAAAAAGCTGTGTCGGAAATGCTTGGTGCCGTTACGGAATGGACGACAGCGCTGGATTTGCCATCGAGCTAGAAAACAGATACAAAGGAATTCGTTCTCCGCATAAATTAAAAGGTGGCGTTTCGGCTTGCATTCGCGAATGTGCAGAAGCGCGCGGAAAAGATTTCGGATTAATCGCTGTTGAAGGCGGATGGAATTTATACATCGCTGGAAATGGTGGTGCAAATCCAAAACACGCAGTTTTACTAGCCGAGAAAATCGACAAAGAAACCGTAATCAAATACATGGACAGATTTTTAATGTATTACATCCGCACTGCTGGCCCGCTAATTAGAACTTCAACTTGGTTGGAAAAACTAGATGGAGGTTTAGAGTATTTGAAACAAGTAATTATCGAAGACAGTTTAGGAATCTGCGAAACGCTTGAAGCTGAAATGCAGACTTTAGTAAACACTTTTGAATGTGAATGGAAACAAGTTTTGGAAAAACCAAGATTATTAAAACGTTTCAATCATTTTGTGAACTCAGACGAGAAAGATGACAACATTGCTTTTGTGCCATTAAGAGATCAAAAAATGCCTAAAGCTTGGTCGTAAATAAATTTTTTAAACACATAGAGACATAGAATTACTAAACCTTAAAAGGCGTTTCACTTGCATAAATACACATAGCTATGTGTTAGAAACTAGTTTCTTTTAATTTTCTTTTTCTCAAACAAAAAAACTATGTTTCTATGTGTTTCAAAAAATAATAAGCTCCAAAAAAAAGAAAAAAAATCATTAAACGTTTGCTGTCCTTCTTGCCCTCTTTTTTACTGCGCCATCAAAACTCTCTTGATTGTAAAAAGAGGGACAAGAAACAGGAAATCAAAATTTAAACAAAATGGAAGAAATCTTAAATCAATACGAAACAGTTCACGCGAGCGATGCAACAATTTGGTTCAAAGCAGGTAAAGTTGAAGATTTCCCGACCAACCGAGGCGGATGCATCAAATACAAAAACAAACAAATCGCCATTTTCAATTTCACACGCCGAAACGAATGGTATGCTTGCCAAAACGCCTGTCCACACAAAATGGAAATGGTATTATCAAGAGGAATGACAGGATCTACAGATGATATTCCGAAAATTGCATGTCCGATGCATAAAAAAACCTTTTCACTTGTTGATGGCTCGAACTTAAACGGCGAAGAATACAGCATTGCAACTTATCCGATTAAAATTGTTGAAGATGAAGTTTTTGTTGGGTTTGTGGATTAGAAAAATTGTGAATAGTGAAATGTAAAAAGTTAGATGTAAAACGTCTATTCTGATTTTTCACTTTTTACAACTCACATTTCATATTTCACATTTTAACAAATTCCGTATCTTTGAAATTCTATTATCAAACCAAAAAATGACTACACCTTTTCAAAAAGCAAGCGAATGGATTGATGCTGAAAACGCTCAAGATCCAAACATCGAATTAGACCAAAACAAAGAATATCCAAAAGAATTATTGTATTCAGACAGGATGTACAAAAGACTAATGGAGTTTGAACCGAATGCATCAGAAGAAATTCAGATTGCTTCAAAAGCGCAACATATTTGCCGATGGAAAGTTGCTCGCGAATCATACCCAATGGATCGTGTTGGTTATTTGAAATGGAGAGAAGAATTAAAAAAATTCCACGCAAAAACTACTGCCGAGATTCTAACAAAAGCAGGTTATGATCAAACTTTTATCGATCGCGTTTCTTTCTTAATTGAGAAAAAACTACTTAAAAAAGATGCTGAAACCCAATTATTGGAAGATGTAATTTGCCTTGTTTTCCTTGAATATTATTTAGAACCTTTCGTAGAAAAACACGACGAAGAAAAGCTTAAAAACATCATCAAGAAAACTTGGGATAAAATGTCGGATAAAGGACATCAAGAAGCCTTAAAAATAAAATATTCTAAAGAAAATTTAAACCTTATAAAAGCTTCTTTAGGATTGTAAAAAGATATGAAAAAAAGCAATCAAGAAGCTGCAGAAAAAATCACTTTCAAAAATTTACGCCGTCTGTATTTTTTTGCGCTTCTTACTATTGCCTTAACTATAATTGTCAGTCAATTTTTAGTACAATACAATCTGAATCAACAGTTAAGCGATTCTAAAATCATAAACTTTTCTGGAAAACAGAGAATGTTGAGCCAGAAAATCGTAAAAGAAGTTCTGATATTACATTACGTTTCTGATTCGGCGACAGCCAAAAAAGCTTCGCATTTAAAAGAGGTTTTAGAGCTTTGGGAGAAAAACCAAAATGCACTGGAAAACGGAAATGATAGTTTGGCTTTTCCAAAAGAAAAATCAGAAACACTTTCTAAATTATATCTTGAAATTAATCCGATTTTCAATAAAATTGCACAAACTACAGATTCTTTTTTGTTGAATTTACAACAGAAAAAATCAACTTCCGAAAATCAAAAATTGGTTCAGATTATTTTAGAAAACGAAGGCATTTTCCTTTCGAAAATGAATCAGATTGTAACCCAATACGATCTTGAAGCGCACGAAAAAGTAACTGAACAACGCCGAATAGAATATTGGATTTTCGGCTTTACGCTTTTAGTCCTTCTTCTAGAATTTTTCTTCATTTTCAAACCAACCAACAAAAAAATCGAAAAGTTAATTGCCCAACTTTTATCTTCTGAAAAGAAAGCTTTAAAACTGGCATACGACACCGAAATTATAAGTGAGATCAAAGAAAACTCGGTAAAAGAATTAAAATCGCTCAATTATGCGATGGAAAACACTTTACTTTATTGCCGAATTTCACCAGACGGTTCCATAATTCATATTGGAGAAAAATTTGCCAAACTTCTTAATTATACAAAGTTTTCATCCAATAAAAAATTCTCTGAAGTTCTAACGGAAGACGAAAAAGAACAAGTCAATTTCGATCGTCTAATTTTCGAAAAACAGCGTAGTGGCTGGCAAGGCGAAATTAAAATTGTAAATAAAGACGAAAAAGAAATCTGGCTTGATTTATCGATGGTTCCTGTGATGATCAAAAAAGACGAACTGGAACTTTTGATTGTTTGTTTCAATATCACCGAACGCAAAAAAGCACAGCGCGAAGTAGAACGTTTAAATCTTGAAAATACAACTGAAAAAATCAATCAGCAGAAGATTATTTCAAGTAAAATAGTTGAAAATCAAGAAAATGAGCAAAATCGAATCGCCAAAGAAATTCACGACGGAATTGGTCAAATGTTAACAGGTTTAAAATTTAGTCTGGAAAGCATCAATCTGGATGATAGAGAAAAATCAGAACAAAAAATTGAATATTTAAAGAAACTCTCACTAGACATTATAAAAGGTGTTCGTACGGCAACTTTCAACCTAATGCCACCTGAATTAAGTGATCACGGAATCGTTTCGTCACTTTCAAAACTTACACAGGAACTTTCTAAACTAACAGGAAAAGAAATTCTTTTTTACAATAAAACCGATTTTGATCAGCGCCTTGATTCCTTAATCGAAATCAATATTTATCGATTAACACAAGAAGCCATAAACAACGCTATCAAATATGCCGAATCGTCACATATAATTGTACAGCTTTCGCACAGTGAAACACTTCTAAGTATAATTGTCGATGATAACGGAAAAGGTTTTGACGTCAGTTCAGTAGACAAAAAACGCAACAGCGAATCCGGAATGGGACTTTTGTTTATGAAAGAAAGAATTCAATACATCAACGGACGCGTTTTCATGAACTCCATTCCGGGCGAAGGAACCAGAATTACCTTCAACATCCCTATTCTTAAATGAGACAATGTGTAAATTACAAAATTTGATAATTTACCTAAAAATCTAATATCCATTTGTCAGGCTGAGCGAAGTCGAAGCCTCGCAAAGTAAATCTGCTAAGTAATTTTCTAATTATCAAATTGTCACATTATAATTAGGGCGAGCCAGGATTAGAAAAAGTGGCAAACAAACTTTGTCTATATACGCTCACTTTTTCTAATCCTGTCGGGCTATCCGCGCTACTTCGGTAGCTTGCTCCTATCCCTCTCGCGAGCAATCATTTTCAAAAGATCATTTAAGTTATTACAAAATCTTTTCAGCATTTTTTGTCATCTCGACGAAGGAGAGATCACACGAGAAGCTCCGCAATCTAAATCGTCAATCTTTGTCGAATTCTTAGTGAGATCTCTCCTTCGTCGAGATGACAAACTTTACATAAAAAACTTTTTCAAAGTTCACTACAAAACTGTCTCACAATCTTGTCATTTCGAGGAACGAGAAATCTCCACAGGTAGCTCTACAAAGATTGGCGATTTGGATTACAGAATTTCTTAGCGCGGGCTTCGACTCCGCTCAGCCTGACAATACCAGTTGTTGAGATTTTAATTTAGATATTAAAATTGTTTTTGCAATTTCTATTGATATTACAATTACTTCTAATGATTTTTTAATATTGGAATTTGGAATTTCAAAAAATTGGAATTTTAAATAAAAAAAGTACGTATATTAGCGTCTTCTTTATAGATGAATATACGTAAAAATTTAGAATCTAAATTAAGTAAACCATGAGCAATATCATTCGAGTAGTACTGGCAGATGACCATGTTTTTGTTAGAGATGGAATCAAATCCTTACTGGAAAACGAAGCAAACATCGAGGTTGTAGGCGAAGCAATTGATGGTACAGATGCTTTGGAAGTAGTTGCTGCAACCCTACCAGATTTACTTATAGTAGATATTCGCATGCCAAACTTAACTGGTATCGAGGTAGTAGAAAAACTTAGAAGCGAAAATAATAGCGTAAAAATCATCATGCTCTCAATGCACGAATCGGAAGAATATGTATTGAAATCGATAAAAGCTGGAGCCGACGGTTATTTATTAAAAGGTTCAAGCAAAGAAGAATTCTTAAAGGCATTGCATACAGTTTCTGCTGGAGGAAAATATTTCAGTGGTGATATTTCTTCTATTTTAATCAGTCAACTGACTAATTCTTCTGCATCATTAGAACCTAAACAAACTTTAGGTGAAGAGATGATGATTACTAAAAGAGAAAAAGAAATCCTTACACTTCTTTTATCTGGAAAAGGAAACAAAGAAATCGCTGAAGCACTAGATATCAGCAAAAGAACTGCCGAAGTACATCGTTTTAACCTGATGAAAAAGCTAAAAGTGAAAAACCTAATGGAACTTTCTAATAAAGCGGCAGAGTATTCCTTAATTTAAAAAAATACGTATAAATACGTATTTTTTTTTCAAAAACTGCGTTTTGGCAGGATTTAACTAAGTCGTAGTACTTATTTTTACATAAAAAATATAAGTGCTATGAAAAATACAAAATCACTATCGCAATCACACAAAATTTTATTTTTGAACACATTGGCTTTTACAGTGTGTTTTGCTTGTTGGACATTAAACGGAGTTCTAGTAACTTTTTTAGTCGATAACGGAATTTTCCACTGGGACGTTATTCAAGTTGGATGGCTTTTGGGTATTCCAATTTTAACAGGTTCGATTATGCGTCTTCCAATTGGAATTTTGACAGATAAATTTGGCGGAAAATACGTTTTTTCACTTTTACTGCTTTTAAGTTCAATTCCGTTGTTTCTTCTTCCTTATGCTGACAGTTTTTTCATGTTTGCTGTACTTAGTTTCTTCTTCGGAATGGTAGGAACTAGTTTTGCAGTAGGAATTGGATATACCTCAATTTGGTATCCAAAAGAATGGCAAGGTCGCGCACTTGGAATCTTTGGTATGGGAAATGCTGGCGCAGCTATCACAACCTTTTTAGCGCCTTCATTATTAAATCATTTCTCAATAGATGACCCGCAAAATGGATGGAAAGTTCTTCCTGTTATTTACGCCATTTCATTAGTAGTAATTGGTGTTGCCTTTTTAATTTTCGCTCAAAACAAAAAAATAGAAAGCAATGGTAAAACTATTTCACAAATGCTTACGCCTCTAAGATCACAAAGAGTTTGGCGTTTTGGAGCTTATTACTTCTTAGTCTTTGGGTGTTTTGTAGCCTATTCTCAATGGTTATTGCCAAACTTCATGAACGTGTACCAAACAAGTTTGGTTATGGGAGGATTGTTTGCGACGATGTTCAGTTTGCCTTCTGGAGTAATTAGAGCTTTTGGTGGTTATTTATCAGATAAATTTGGTGCCCGAAAAGTGATGTATTGGGTTTTGAGCTCTTCAGTAGTTTTAAGTGCATTATTATCTATTCCTAAAATGGAAATTACGACTTCAGGCCCAGGAATATTAGCTGCTAAAAAAGGTGTTGTAAATGAAATCAGTGATAAAACGGTAAAAGTTGGAGATAAAGAATATCCTATTGCACAAAAAACAACTAATACAGCTGAAAATACCATTTTCCCTACTACTTCAAGCTGGCAGGATGTGGTTGTAGCACACAATCAAAGCGTTGCCAAAAAAGAACTAATCGCAAAAGGCGTGACTGTTATTAAGTTCGATGCTAATATGTGGGTGTTTCTGGTTTTGGTTATTCTGATCGGGATTTCTTGGGGAATTGGAAAAGCGGCAGTTTACAAACATATTCCTGAATATTTTCCAAAAGAAGTCGGCGTTGTGGGGGGAATGGTCGGAATGATTGGTGGTTTAGGTGGATTTTTAGGTCCTATTATCTTCGGATATTTACTAACTGCAACTGGAATCTGGTCAAGTTCATGGATTTTTATTCTAATCTTTTCAACGGCCTGTTTAGTTTGGATGCATTACACTATTACACAACTATCTAAGAAAAAAGAAGTTAAAGTAAATAAAGCAAAATTGGAGCCTGCGTATTAAACTTAGATTAAAAAAAAATTAAAAACATGACCGTAATCATATTTTATGATGGTATTTTCTTATAAATTTACTTCCGATAAAAATACAAGAATTTATGAAAAAACTTAAACTAATTTTAATACTTATCGTGGGATTAAGTTTTGAAATACAAGCCCAAGAATTAGATGTAAATCTACAAATTAGACCGCGTTTTGAATATCGTAACGGTTACAAAACCCTCCTTCCAGAAGGACAAAAAGGAACCTCACAAATTTCGCAGCGTTCTCGTCTGAACTTTAATTATAAACAAGAAGATTTGATTGTAAAATTGACTTTTCAAAATACCAGAACATGGGGTGATGTTGCTCCTGCAACAGTTGCCGATAAAAATGGAGTCGCAGTTTTTGAAGCTTGGGCACAATATAATTTTACCGAAAAATGGAGCGCAAGAATGGGACGTCAGGTTCTTTCTTATGATAATCAGCGTATTCTGGGTGAAATGGATTGGGCACAACAAGGCCAAAGTCATGATGCATTAACAGTTTCTTTTCATAATGAAACTCAAAAATTAGATTTTGGAGGCGCTTACAATTCAAATGCCGAAAATGTAGTTCAAACTCCTTATACAGTTGCCAATTATAAAGCTATGCAGTATGCTTGGTATCATAATCAATTTAGCGAAAAATTAGGTTTAAGCTTCTTAGCACTTAACACTGGTTACGAATATGCGAATGCTGATGCGAAACTTTTAGTTGATTACAAACAAACTTTCGGTCCGTATTTAACTTATAAAACAGGCAAAATAGACAGTAATTTTTGGGTATACGGACAAACTGGAAAAAGTACTGATTTACAAGTAAGCGCGTGGAATGCGGCAGCAAATTTTAATTATAGCATAACAGATTCTTTCAAAGCCGGTTTAGGTTACGAATTTTTATCTGGAAAAGCTTCAAATGACGGAAGTACAGTAATCAAATCTTTTAACCCGATTTTTGGAACTAACCACGGGTTCAATGGCTATATGGATTATTTTTATGTTGGAAACCACTTAAACAGTGTTGGTTTACAAGACGCTTTCTTAAAATTGAATTACAATGTAAACAAATGGCAATTTGCTTTGATTCCGCACGTATTCTTATCAGCTGCTGATGTAGTTACACCTACAAATGAAAAATTAGATTCTTATTTAGGAACTGAAATTGATGCCACTTTTGGATATAATTTCAAAAAAAATATAACTCTTAGTGGAGGTTATTCTCAAATGTTTGGATCTAAAACAATGGAATTTATTAAAAACGGAGATGCTAGCCACACCAATAATTGGGCTTGGTTGATGATATCTGTTGATCCTAAAATTTTTAGCTGGAAAAAATAATTTTTCTTTAAAATTAACTAGAATATTTTACCCTTTTCCTATTTCTGGAAAAGGGTATTTTTTTTATTTCATAATAATGTAAATTATATGTTTAATTATTTATATTTGAATCGATTATGAACCCCCAATTCTATCCTAATGAAACCATTTCTAAAATTGTCTTTGCTGACTTTTATTGTCACGCAAACAGGCATCGCGCAAAAGTACAATGATGCCTTAATTTCTAAAAACTCAGAAATAAATTTTGCGAAAACGCAAAAAAGAGGAATCAAGAAAAACAATATTGTTTATTATGTTGAAAATGATTTACAAACAATCTCTGCTTACAAAAGAAAAAAATTGAAATGGCAAACCAATGTAATTTCGATCTGCGGAAAACCTCAAAAAGGCGAACCTGAAATAAGATACGTTGGTTATAATACAGACAAACTTCTTATTGTGATAGGAAAACATCATTTTGCAGAAATTGACATCAATTGCGGTACAACAAGACTTGTTGGTTAAGATTAAACTATGATTAAAATACATCTTTAATTTGCCTTTTTTCAAAATTGAGAAAAGGCATTTTTGTTCTTGAAGAAACTGGTTTTAAACTTCTAATTAAGTATATTTGATAAGCATTTCGGCTATTTTAATTTCTTAAGAGATATTTTAAACATGAAACTCATCGCTTGGAATTGCAATATGGCATTCAGAAAAAAAGCTCAGTTTATTCAAGCTTTTAATCCTGATATTGCTGTAATTTCTGAGTGTGAAAATAACGAAAAGCTCAAATTCCTAAACAACACAAAATTACCTTCAGATGTACTTTGGTATGGAACAAATCCGAATAAAGGAGTTGGTGTTTTTTCATATGGAGATTATAGATTCCAACTTTTAAAATGTCATAATCCTAATTTTAAAAACATTCTTCCAATTGCAGTAACAGGCGGAAAAATTGACTTCACCCTATTTGCTATTTGGGCAAATAATCCAGCGGATAAAGATGGCGCTTATGTAACGCAGATTTGGAAAGCGATTAATTATTATGAAAATTTAATCAAAGAAACCAAAACCATTTTAATTGGAGATTTCAACAGCAACACGATTTGGGACAAACCTCGAAGAGAAGGAAATCATACAACGGTAGTAAATAAATTAGCCGAAAAGAACATTTTTAGCACTTATCACAAATACTTCAATCAAATTCAAGGTAAAGAAGAGCATCCGACTTGGTACTTGTATCGTCATGAAAACAAACCTTATCATCTCGATTATTGTTTTGCTTCTAATGATTTTATTGAAGTTTTAGAAAGTGTTGAAGTCGGCACTTACAAAGATTGGACTTTGTACAGCGATCACAAACCTTTAATAATTAAATTCAATATATAAACTATGAACAACTGGACTCAACGTTGGGATGACCGTTATAAAACTGAAGAATTTGCATACGGCGAAGAACCTAACAATTACCTTAAAGAACAAATTGAAAAACTAGAAACAGGTACTATTCTTTTTCCTGCCGAAGGAGAAGGACGAAATGCCGTTTTTGCTGCAAAATTAGGTTGGGAAGTTTCTGCATTTGATATTAGTGAAGAAGGAAGAAACAAAGCTTTAAAACTAGCAGAAGCAAATAATGTTTCAATTGATTATCAAGTTGGCGAACTGGAAATTTTAGATTTTCAAGAAGAACAATTTGATGCAATTGCTTTGATTTATGCTCATTTCCCTGCTGAAATTAAATCTGAAATTCATCAACAACTTGATAAACTTTTACGAAAAAATGGCATTATAATTTTTGAAGCTTTCAGCAAAAAACATTTAGAATATGTTACTAAAAATGAAAAAGTTGGCGGACCAAAAGACATTGAATCTCTTTTTTCAATCGAAGAAATCAAAGCTGATTTTCCAAATTATGAAATCATAGAATTGGAAGAAAAAGAAATCGAGCTCAGTGAAGGTCTGTTCCACAACGGCACAGGATCTGTAATTCGATTTGTGGGAAGAAAAAAATAAATTACACTCGACGTAGAGACGCACTGCACTAAAGACGCACTGCAGTGCGTCTCTACAAAAAAAATCAAAATTTTTACATCAACACCAAACCTTAGCATCTTAGAATCTTAGCAACTTAGAACCTTAAAAATACTTATGCTCCATAATTTCAGATCTTAACTCTGAAACTTCTAAAATCCCAACACGCTTTCCTTCCGTTTTAATCAACGATTCTTTTTTAAGACTTGATAAAATACGTATTGCTTGCTCTTCTGTAGTTCCAGCAAAATCGGCAATTTCTTTTCGCGAAAGCTCAATATCAATCAGACCATTCGTTTGTCCAAATTTACGATGAATATAAAGCAGCAAATCAATTACACGTTCACGAACATTCATGTGTGCAATTTTACGGATATTGTTTTCGCTTTTGTTTAATTCTTCTGCGTAGAATAACATTAAAGCATAAGTAAACTCAGGAATATGCTGTAAAATTTCGAGCATTGTTTCGTTGCTGAAATTACACAAAACGGTATCTTCAAGCGCATAAGCACCAATAAGATAACGCTTACTCGTTCCAAATCCGCGGAAACCTATGATATCACCGTTTTTGGTTAAACGAACAATTTGTTCACGACCGTTAATTCCGGTTTTTACTGTTTTCACTTTTCCTTTACAAATAAAAAAAAGTCCTTGCAATGGCGCGCCTTCTGTAATAAACCGATCTGATTTTTTACAGATAATGTTTTGCTTTTTAGAAACATAACCTGCCATCTGTTCTAAATGCAGATGCTTCTTGATAAAACAATTTTCATTGACGCAGGAATAACAAATGGTTTGCTCTTCTTTCATGAGTCTAAATTTTAGCAGATTAAAAACTAATTTGTTGTCCTTCATTTATTTTCATCAAAATTAAAAAAATAAATCCAAAAAATACGTATCAATACGTAAAAATACTTATTTTTGCATAAGTACTTTTTATGAAGTCAGACCAATCAATAAAAGTAGTATCTCTAAATAGAACTCTAATGCAAACTACGAAGATCAAAACTACCTGTTCCTACTGCGGCGTTGGCTGCGGTATAATCGTAACCAACGATGCTAAAAATGGCGTAATGGTAGAAGGCGATAAAGATCATCCTGTAAACAAAGGAATGTTATGTTCTAAAGGAATGAATTTGCATTACGTAGTTAATGATACGTCTGACAGAATTTTATATCCTGAAATGCGAGGAAGTAAATCTTATCCACTCGAACGCGTAAACTGGGATACAGCTCTTGATCGAGCTGCAGCTGTTTTTTCTTCCATTATTAAAAAACACGGGCCAGACAGCGTTGGCTTTTATATTTCAGGACAATGCTTAACCGAGGAATATTACTTAGTCAACAAACTCGTAAAAGGCTTTCTGAAAACGAATAATATCGACACCAATTCTAGACTTTGTATGAGTTCTGCAGTTGTGGGATATAAAAAGACTTTCGGAGAAGATTCTGTTCCCATTGCTTATGATGATATCGAACTGGCTGACACTTTTTTAATTACAGGCGCAAATCCTGCTTGGTGCCACCCTATTCTTTTCAGACGACTAGAGAAACACAAAGAAAAAAATCCGAAGACTAAAATAATTTGTATTGATCCAAGACGAACAGATACTGCCGCTTTCGCCGATTTGCATCTGCAGATTATTCCGGGTTCAGACATTATTTTATATCATGCTATTGCCAGACGTATTATCGAAAAAGGTTATGTAGATCATGATTTCGTTAAAAATCACGCCGAAAATTTCAAACAATACAAAGACTTAGTTTTAGGTACTTCGCTTGAAAAAGCTTCGAAACTTTGCGGAATTTCTGTAAACGATATTAAGCTTGCTGCAGATATTATCGGAAAAGCTAAAGGATTTATTTCTCTTTGGGCAATGGGATTAAACCAAAGCGCTGTTGGAGTTGATAAAAATACAGCATTGCTTAATTTATCTTTATTAACTGGGCAAGTTGGAAAACCAGGTTCTGGGCCATTTTCATTAACAGGTCAGCCAAACGCAATGGGAGGACGTGAAGTTGGCGGAATGGCAACTCTTTTGGCGGCGCACAAAGACATTGCAAACCCAACACATCGCAAAGAAGTTGCTGACTTTTGGGGCGTTGACGAGATTTCAGACAAACCGGGTCTAACGGCAACAGAAATGTTTGAAGCCCTAGAATCTGGAAAAATGAAAGCAGTTTGGATTATCTGCACCAATCCGTTAGTAAGTTTACCCGATTCGAGAAGAGCAGAAAAAGCACTTCAAAACGCAAAATTCGTAGTCGTTCAGGATATTTCGCATAATGCAGATACAGCAAAATTTGCCGATTTATTACTACCTGCAGCAGGTTGGTTAGAAAAAGAAGGAACGATGACCAATTCGGAGCGTCGCATTTCTTATCTGCCAAAAGGAATTAATGCGCCTGGAGAAGCTCTTCCAGATATTGAAATCTTAATTCGATTTGCTAAGAAAATGAATTTCAATGGCTTCAATTTCAACAGTGCCGAAGAAATTTATAAAGAGCATTGTGCGCTTACTAAAAATACTAATATTGATATTTCATTCTTAAATTATAATCGCTTAAAAAACGAAGGTACTTTTCAATGGCCAGTTCCAGATTACAATCATCCTGGAACACCTAGATTATTTACAGATAAAAAATTCTATACACCTTCTGGGAAAGCGATTTTTAATTTGCCAGTTTCCATTGAAAATACATCAGTGCAACCAAATGACGAATTTCCTTTTATTTTAACAACAGGAAGAATTCGCGATCAATGGCATACGATGACAAAAACTGGAAAAGTATCGAGACTATTAACTCATATTCCAAGTCCAGTATTAGAAATAAATCCGATTGATGCTTTTAAAAACGACATCAAAAATGGTGACATTGTCATCGTTTCGAGCAAAAACGGAGAAGTCCGTGTAAAAGCAAAAGTTACCGATTCGATCAAAGAAAAAGTCGTTTTTCTACCGATGCATTGGGGAAAACAGCTTGAAAATGATTTAAATAGAACCAATAATTTAACAAATACTGTTGTCGATCCAATTTCAAAAGAACCTGATTTTAAGTTCACAACCGTTTCGATTAAAAAATATGTAAAACCATTTCAGAAAATTGCCATTGTTGGCGCTGGAGCGGCTTCATTCCGATTCATTCAAAACTATCGCGAATTCAATTTAACCGATGAAATTATTGTTTTTTCTAATGAAATGAATCCATTTTACAACCGCGTTTTGCTTCCTGAATATATGACGGGAGAATTCAGTTGGGAACAGCTTTTAAAAGTAAAAGACGGCGAAGCTTTCAATAAACTAAAAATTACTATGAAAGCCGGCGTAGCAATTGAAAAATTAGATTCAAAACAAAAAACAATTGTTGACAGTCAGGGCGAAATTCATACTTTCGATTCTTTGATTATAGCAACCGGTAGCCGTCCGTTTATTCCAGAAAATGCACAGCTTCATCTTCCAGGTCGATTCACCGTGAGAAGAAAAGAAGATGCTGATCGTTTAAAAAAACATTTGGACAGCACCAATCTTCCGCCTGAAGAACAACATGTCGTAATTATCGGCGGTGGATTGTTAGGATTAGAATTAGCAGCAGCCTTAAAACATAAAAAAGTAAAAACTACGATTATTCAGCGCGCTTCGCGTTTGATGGAACGCCAATTGGATCTAATTTCAAGTAAATTATTGGCAGAAGAAGTTCAGCTTCGCGACATTCAAATTTATTTTGATAATGAAGTAAGTACGGTCTTCGAAACTGATAATCCAAACGAAATTGAAATTGCTTTAAAAAGTGGAAAAATCATCACCGCAAATGCCATTGTGTATACAATTGGAACGATTCCAAACATCGAAATTGCGAGAGAAAGCGGACTTTCTTGCGGACGAGGCGTTAAAGTGAATCAATATTTACAGACTTCAAATCCAGATATTTTTGCGATTGGCGAAATAGCTGAATTTGATAATAAACTGTTCGGAATTACTTCTGCCGCCGAAGAACAAGCCGATATTTTGGCTAACTTTTTAGCGGGCGATATTAGCAGTTATTACAAAGGTTCGATTTTAATGAATATTCTAAAATTAGAAGACATTAATCTTTGTAGTATTGGTGATATTACAATTCCAGAAAATGACGATTCGTATGAAGAAATTGTTTTTGCTGATTTGAAAAAACGTTATTACAAAAAATGTATCGTAAAAGACGATCTTCTGGTTGGTGCTATTTTGATGGGCGATAAAAATGAGTTTGCCGAATTCAAAACCATGATCGAAAGCAAAATTGAATTATCAGACAAACGAAATACGCTTTTGAGAGGAAGTTCAAATGCAAAACCAGTTTTAGGAAAATTAGTTTGTTCATGCAGTCAAGTTGGCGCTGAAAATATTGAAGAAACCATTAAAAGTGGCGTAAATGATTTCACCGAATTATGCAAAAATACGGGCGCAGGTTTAGGATGCGGAAGCTGTAAAACAGAGGTAAAGGAAATATTGGCAAAGTGTAAAGTGTAGTTGTTATATTGTGTTGATCTAAACGCAAAGTTCGCAAAGGTTTTCCGCAAAGTTTCGCAAAGAATAATATTATGTGCATACACTTGTTTTCTATTGAAAAAAGTTCGCAAAGCTATGCGCTAGAATCCTTACCCAAAGCTTTGTGAACTTTGGCAACTTATTATAAAACAAAAAAAACTTTGCGAAACTTTGCGGAAAACCTTTGCGAACTTTGCGGTAAAATTCATGTTCAAAGTAAAGCAACGTCAAACCTGAAACAAAGAAAAACCTGAAACAAAAAAACAAGATGGAACTAACAAGATTAATAGTAAAAGGAGGCGTTATTTCGCCAGGAGAACTTAGAGAAGTTGTAAACATCGCTTTTGAAGAAGGTCTGGATTCAATTTCGTTTGGTTCCAGACAGGATATTATTTTTCCTAAAGGGTTTAAATCTTTGGATAAAACTACTTTAGGGAAACATCATTTTGTTTATCCTGATCAAAAAAGTGGCAACAATATCGTTTCTTCTTATGTTTCTACTGATATTTTTAGAAATACTAACTGGCTTACGGGAAACCGTTTTTTATATATTTTGGAAGAGTTTAAAGAACAGCCAAAACTTAAAGTCAATATAACTGATCCGAAACAGCAATTGGTTCCTTTGTTTACAGGGCATTTAAACTTTATCGCTTCAGAGCATGAAGATTATTGGTATTTATACATTCGTCTTCCTAAATGGGAAAAGATAAAAGTTTATCCTGTTTTGCTTTATAGCTGGGATTTGGCTAAGATTTATTACGAAATTGAAAAAATTTCAGAAGAAGATTCTGCTGATATAGAGACCCTTTTTGCTTTAGTGAGTGAAGCTTTAGATACTAATAATAGAACAATTGACAAACCATTAAATATTCCATTTTATCCATTTCCGTATTACGAAGGAATGAATCGAATGGGAATCGATCAATATTGGTTGGGGTTATACTGGAGAAATAATTTATACGATTTGGATTTCCTAAAAGAAATGTGCGATTTGTGTTTTGAATGCAAAATCGGAAAAATCTGTATCACACCATGGAAATCTTTCATTATCAAGGGAATTCCTAAAGACCGAAAATTGGAGTGGGAAAAGTTTTTAGGAAAAAGAGGAATCAACGTTCGTCATTCGTTATTAGAACTCAACTGGCATTTACCCGTTGCAATGGAATGGGCATTGAATCTTAAAACTTTCTTGGTTCGAACTTTAGATCAATTCGACATCAGCACCTACGGTTTAAATTTCGGAATTTCAGAATACAACCGCGACGGACATTATTTTACTTCGATTGTCATCGAAAAAAATGAACTTCCGGCTGCTTTAGAATCTATCAAAATCAGAGATACTTATAATGTATTATTTGCGAAGAATTTCGATCCAAATACGCGTGAATATATTGTGCATTCTCAAGATATTGATAAACTAGAATTGCCAACAATTTTAATTGAACTAAGCAGAAAATATTTCGATGAACTGGGCAACACGACTGTAGAAACAACAGAAAATACAACGAAAAAAGAAAAGCCACAGTTGGATATTTACCAATGCCAAGAATGCTTAACACTTTACAATTCTGAATACGGAGACGAGACTCAGGGAATTCCAAAAGGTCTTCTGTTTGAAAATCTTCCTGAAAGTTACTGCTGTTCTCTTTGTGAAGCGCCAAAAAGTAATTTTATAATTTTGGAAACAGTTGAAAATTAATGAGTTCTAAATCACCTTAGTGTTTTGTATTCAAAAATTGCGTATATTTAGCTTAACTAAGAATTTATATTAAAGTATCATACTTCATAAGCTTTAAAACCACTTGGTTAACATCTATTACTCAATAAAAAATACAGTTATGATAAAACGAAATTCAAGTACTCCTGCTGTAAATAATACTGATATTCCAGCAGAAACAGCTGTAGAAACCACTACAGAAGTGCAACCAGAAACTAAGACAACGGTTAAAAGAACGACAAGAACTGCTGCAAAAACACCTGCAGCAAAAACAACTACTTCAAAATCCACTGCCGCAAGATCGACTGCAACTAAGGCACCAGCCGCAACTGTAAAACCTGTAGCAAAAACACCAGTAAGAGCAGCTTCTAAAACAACTCCGAGTGCAACTGTAAAAAAAGCAGCAGCAGTCACTGCAAAAAAAGAACCTATTGTTTCTGAAATTGTAGAAATTAAAACCAATGATGTTTCAGAAAACAAACCTGTTGTAACTGTTGAGAAAATTGGCAAAGAAAAAAACGACATAAAATCAAAGCTTAAAGCTAAACTCAAAGCCAAAAAAGAGAAAGAAAAGAAAAGAGAAAAAACAATTAAAGCTGTTATCAAAAAATTAGAAAAAGCTAAAAAAGCAAAACTAAAAACGGCCGAAAAGGAAAAAGAAAAAGCAAAAAAGGCAAAAGAGAAAGCTAAAGCCAAAAAAATTGCTGACAAAAAAGCTAAGGCTCAGAAAAAGGCAAAAGCGAAAAAGAAAAAATAATTTTGAAAAGGTTTGACTTTACGAGTTGAACCTTTTTTTATTCCACTAAGTAAATCATTACGAAGCAAAATGCACTAACAATAAGTCATAACAAACGTAATTGCTTCGCTTCTCACAATCACAAACCATGCGAATTAGGCTTCGACTTCGCTCAGCCTGACAATTCACAATTACTTACCCCCCAATCGCAATCATACTGCGATTATCAAAATGTTTTGTAGGATCGTCCATTTCATCCATCGTAACCATTCCTGCCCTTACTTTCTTTTTATTCTGAATCGATTCTGAAATCAAATCAGTAATAGATTTTCCATTTCTAAAAGCAGTCAATAAGTCAGTTTCTGAATTAGAGAAAAGGCAGTTTTTTATTTTTCCGTCTGCCGTCAAGCGGATGCGGTTGCAACTATCACAAAACGGATTTGTGATGGAACTAATAATACCAAAATCGCCTTGAAAACCTTTTACTTTATAGTTTCTTGAAGTGAAGTTTTTTTCGTCTTCTAATTTCAGAATTTCTTCTGAAGAAAATTGAGTTTCAACCAAAGATAAAATTTCTTGTTGCGAAACCATTTTGCTTCTGTCCCACTCGTTTCCTGCAAAAGGCATAAATTCGATAAATCGTACAGAAATAGGCAGAAACTGAGTCAATTTTACAAAATCAACAATTTCGTTATCATTGAAACCTTTCATCAAAACGACATTTACTTTTACATGAAAATTATTATTCAAAAGCAAATGCAGATTATCAATTACTTTTTCAAACTGGTTTCTAAGCGTTATAGAATGAAATTTTGAAGAAACTAAAGTATCTAAACTTAAATTGATTTTTTTTACATTGGATTGCTTTAAGACTTCAATGTGCCTATCAATTAAAATTCCATTTGTGGTAATAGAAAGTGAAACATTTAATTCAGATAATTTTGAAATGATTTCTGGAAAATCTTTTCTAAGTAAAGGCTCACCGCCAGTTAATCTTATTTTATCAACACCATTTTTTACGAAAGTTTCAGCAATTGCAAAAATCTCTTCAGTCGTCATTAAACTGGCCTTTGGAGACAAAGCGATTCCATCTGCCGGCATGCAGTACGTACAACGCAGGTTGCATTTTTCCAGCAGCGAAATGCGCAGATAATTATGCTTGCGACCAAAACCGTCCGTCAAAATAGTGTTAGAGGCTGTCATGATTTTTTCCTTTTAAAATATGAAAAACGTGCATTACGTGCGGAAAAATAGCATCCATTGATTCTCTTACTCCATTTGTCGAACCTGGCAAAGCCAAAACTAGAGCTTTTCCTAAAGTTCCCGCAACACTTCTAGAAAGCATCGCATACGGCATTCTTTGCTGACCGTAATTGCGAATAGCTTCTTCAATTCCAGGAATTCTACTTTCTAAAATTGGTTCTAAAGCTTCTGGAGTTACATCTCTTGGAGATAATCCAGTTCCGCCTGTAAAAATTACCAGCTGATTTTCTTTGGCGAAAGCCTTAGTTTTTTCCTGAATGATATCTAATTCATCTGGAATGATTTCGTAATGAGAAGTTTCAACTCCGTGCGAATCTAATTTTTCTACAATTGTTTTTCCAGAACGATCTTCTTTATCTCCAGCAAAAATCGAATCGGAACAAACAAAAACCGCCGCTTTTATAGCATTTGGGAATTTATTTTTAAAAGAAGATTTTCCTCCTTCTTTATTTATTAATTTGATGGTCGAAATCTCAATTTCTTTATCAATTGGTTTTAGCATATCGTACATTGTTAATGCAACAATCGATGCACCGTGCATCGCTTCAACCTCAACCCCTGTTTTGTAAACTGTTTTTACTTTGAAAATAATATGAATATCTAGACCTTCAATATTATACTCTACAGAAGTAAATTCAATTGGTAGCGGGTGACAATCAGGAATGGATAAATGGGTATTTTTTACCGCAAACAATCCAGCCGTTTTGGCCATTTCAAACACGTTTCCTTTTGGCACTAGATTATTCACAACAGCATCAATTGTTTCCTGTTTGCTGACTTTTACAATTGCGGTTGCAGTTGCGACTCTTAAAGTGCTTATTTTATGCGTAATATCTACCATTATAATTTCTTAGGTATTTTGTTTCCAAGTGAATGTATCATTTTCAAACATTTCTTTCCCAAAAATCGGAACATCTGTTTTAATCCAGTTTACAATAGCTTCTGTTGCTTCATAAACTTGTTTGCGTCGCGTTGCGGAAACGAAAACAAACAAACATATTTCGCCCGCTTTTACAACGCCCAAACTATGGTAGATGTGCATACAGGTTAAATCGAATTTGGCGAAAGCTTTTTCTCGAATTGCATATAAAGCTTCATTTGCCATGTCTTTATACGCCGAATAATCAATTGCTACGACGGTATTGTCGTGAATAACATCGGCACGAACTTGTCCTAGAAAAATATTATGTGCTCCAATAGTATGTTTGGATTGATGTTTGGCGATCGATTCTGCAATAAATTCTGGAGAAATCGGTCCTTCTACAAATACATTTTTACTCATTTTTTATATTTTTTTGATAGCGACGAATTCACGAATTTTAAAGTTTTTTTTCTTTTGTCAGGCTGAGCGAAGTCGAAGCCCACGTCCAATTGGAACGCCCTTCGACTTCGCTCAGGGTGACATGCTAACTTATAATCCTTTTTAATCCTTAAAATCTGTGGCTATAAATTTATCTCCGTTGCTAATAACTTCTTCATTGCCAAGGCACCTCCAGCAATGCTTTTTATATTTTTAAATTGATGCTTTTGAAGCAATTCTACCGCAATTTTACTTCTGATTCCAGATTGGCAAAAAATGTAAATAGTTTGATTTGAATTCAGTTTTCTAATTTCATTTTCTAGATTCATCAATGGAATCTGAAAGCCGTTTTTCAAATTTATTTTTGGTTGCTCATCATCATTTCGAACATCTAAAAAAAGAACCTCATCATTTTCTATTTCATCCAAAATAAGCTCAAATTTTATTTCTTCAACCTGATTTTCAAATGAATTGTATTTCTGTTCGAAATCTTCTTTAGCCATTTCTAGTTCTGAACTCTTTTCGAAATCATATTTCTGTTGCTCATTTTTCAAAACATTATAAACCAGAATCTTTCCGCTTAAAACATCTCCAACTCCAAGAATCATTTTTATGGCTTCATTAGCCTGAAACATTCCGATAATTCCAACAGAAACTCCAATTACACCAGCGTCTTCGCAATTTACCACACTCGAATTTTCGTCAGGATATAAACATCTGTAAGTTGGTCCGTTTTGATAGTTGAAAACAGAAACTTGTCCCTGAAATCTAAAAATAGATCCGTAAACCATTGGTTTATTGGTTACAAGACAAGCATCATTAATTAAATATTTTATTGCAATATTATCTGTTGCATCAACAATAATATCATATTTTTCAAATAATGAAATGACATTTCTTCCAGATAATTTTTCAGAAAAAGCATTGACTTTTATTTCTGGATTTAATTCTGAAATCATCGTTTTAGTTTCTTCTGCTTTGGATTTTCCAACAGCCGAAGTTTTATAAATAACCTGACGATGAAGATTTGAAACATCAATTATATCATCATCAACAATTCCGATTTCACCAACTCCTGCACCGGCCAAATAAGGCAAAACTGCAGCACCCAAGCCACCTGCACCAATCACCAAAACTTTCGCTTTTGATAATTTATACTGGCCTTCCTCTCCTATTTCAGGAAGAATAGTCTGTCGGTTATATCTTGTTGATTTTTTCATTCTTTTTTAATTAACCACCCGCAAATGGTGGCAATAGTGCTACAATATCTCTGGTCTGTAAAGTATAATCTGAAGTTTTAGAAACTATTTTTTGATTTACTGCAACACTAAA
Organism: Flavobacterium tagetis; assembly: GCF_016735615.1. Classification (GTDB taxonomy): domain Bacteria; phylum Bacteroidota; class Bacteroidia; order Flavobacteriales; family Flavobacteriaceae; genus Flavobacterium; species Flavobacterium tagetis. The sequence continues at coordinate 270,747 of NZ_JAERSF010000003.1, read as the reverse complement.
AGTCAGAGATTCGAAATCGTATTTTCCGTTCAAATCCTGCAACAATTTTTGCAATGATAATTCTTCTGAAAAAGATAGTTTTTCGAATTCACATTTTGTTTTTTCAGCAACAGCTCCAAAATATTTAACCTCTATCATTTTTATAAATTTAAATTTTGGAAAATGAACTCGTCTTCAAAGTGTTCTTGAAAATACGAAATCCAACTCGATGTATTTCTTACTACTTCACCAATCACGATAATGGCTGGTGATGATATATTTTTTTCTGCTACCAATTTAGTAATTGTATTGATAGTTCCAATCACTTTTTGCTCTGAGTTTTTTGTTCCGTTCTGGATAATCGCAATTGGAAGATCGTCATTTCTATTTTGCTGATAGATTGAAATGATTTCGTCTAATTTATGCATTCCCATTAAAATAACCACCGTTGCTGCCGATTTTGATGCTAACAAAATATCTTTTGACAATTTATGGTCTGAAGTCGTTCCTGTGATAACCCAGAAACTTTCGGCAACTTTTCGCTGTGTCAAACTGATTCCAACTGAGGCTGGAACTCCTAAAGCAGATGAAATTCCAGGGACAATAGCTGTTTCGATTCCAAAATCTTCTGCAAATTCGATTTCTTCACTTCCTCTTCCAAAAACAAACGGGTCGCCGCCTTTCAAACGAACCACATGTCCATGAGTTTTTGCCATAGAAACAATCAAATCATTGATCTGATCTTGTGTGTAAACGTGACAGCCTAAACGTTTTCCAACAAAAACAATTTCTGCATTTGATGCGTATTCCAATAATTCTTCGTTTACCAAAGCATCATACAAAACTACATCGGCACTTTTTAAAGCTTTAATCGCTTTTACCGTAATCAATTCAACGTCGCCTGGACCTGCGCCCACAATCGTTAATTTTGGTGTTTTTAAATTTCGCATAGTCTTTTAAGTTAAATTGATATTCAGGTCGTTTAACTCGTCAGCCGAATTAATATTGGTTAAATGAAAGTTCTCACTTTCTTCTATGTTAATAATCTGATGCGGTAATTTCGCTAGCAAATCCATCATTTTTAATTCGTCGGAATCAATCGCTTCTTTAATAATCGGAACAATATTTTTTGAATAAATTCCAATCAATGGATGTGTTTTGCTCTCGGATGCAAAAACTGTAATTCCAGCTTCTTGTGTATGTTTTGAAATTAATTCCTGTAATAATTCGGTTGAAATTAACGGAATATCACAACTTAAAATAAGATTGAACTCAGTTTCTGAATGTGATAATGCCGTGTAAATTCCTCCCAGAGGTCCTTTATCTGCAATTAAATCTGATATCTTTTCATACTCTAAATAATCGTATTCTTTTGAGGCCGTAATTAGTTTAATTTGATCTGTAATTGGTAAAATCGCCTGAATGATGTGCTCAATAAATGGTTTATCCTGAAACAAAACCAATCCTTTTTCTGACTGCATTCTGGTGCTTTTTCCTCCGCAAAGAATAAATACTGTTAGTGTTTCCATAGCTTTTATGTTTCAGGTTTCTGTTATTATTTAGGCACAAATTTCATAGAATTTTGGACTTAAATCTTATTCTATTTCAAGGAAAAATCAATTTAACGCTTGCCATTAAAATCACTGTTCCTAAAACCATTTTTAATGTTCTGTTAGAGAAAGAGCCACTTCCGTAAAATCCCCCTAATATTCCTCCTACTACAGCAATTGGAACGAGATAGAAACTTTCCATCGGAATCGTTTTTCCTCCTAAAAAGAATCCCATCATTCCAGCAAATGAGTTTACAAAAATGAATAAACTCGAAATCGCAGCCGATTCTTTCACTGATGCCCATCCTAAAAATAACAGAATCGGACTTAATATAATTCCACCGCCAATTCCCAGCATTCCAGATAATAATCCGATGGCAAAACCAATTGCCAAAGCAAACGGAAGATTAATTTTTACCTCTTCCTTTTCTTTAAAATTAAATACACCAAACAATCTCAGCGCTGCAAAAACCAAAACAATTCCTAAAACAATTTTATAAATCGCATTATCTAAAGTTATAAAACCTCCAATAAATGCTGCCGGAATCGATGCAATTGCAAACGGATAAAACAATTTGGGCTTGAAATAATTATTTTTATAATAAAACAAAAACGAAATACTCGAAACAAACAAATTCAACAATAAAGCCGATGGTTTCATTACTGAAACTGGAAAAGCAAAAATGCTCATCAAGGCCAAATATCCTGATGCTCCTCCATGCCCTACGCTTGAATATAAAAACGCAATTACAATTAATGCGAAGCTGAATAATACTATATTTTCGGAACTTAATAGGTTCATTTTTTGTTTAATCGTTTTTTGGGTTAACTGTTTAATCGCTTCTCCTATATGTTTTTATTTATACAGCGGTTTTCAGCATCTTTCTTAAAAATCTATTCTCTTTATTCTTAAAATCTAAAATTTAGTCTATTGGCAATAATGTTACCAATTGACCTTTTTTATATTCTTCAACATTTTCAGGGACAATCAATAAACTGTTGGCAACAGCAAATGTATTGAGCATTGCTGAACTCTGACCATTCAATACTGTAACATTTGTTTCGTCGTACTTTGCTTTTAAGAATAATGTTTTTCCTGTATCATTCTTAATTTCTGAATTTAATTTTCGAACTACTTTTGTTTTATGAATTTCAGAAAATCCCATTCTGTTTTTTATCGCCGGCAAAACATAAATGTAAAAGTTTGTTAGCGAAGAAGCTGGATTTCCTGGTAATGCAAAGACTAAAGTTTCATTTTTCGAGCCAAAGAACATTGGTTTTCCTGGTTTTTGATTGATTTTATAAAAAAGTTCCTTTACTTCATTTTGCAGTAATGCTTCTTTTACAAAATCATAATCTCCAACTGAAATTCCACCAGAAATTAGAACAATATCATACTTTTTTAAAATATCTTTTAAAGCTTTTTTTGTTGCTTTCAAATTATCTTTTACGCGATAAACTTTTGCTTTTTCAATCCCTATTGTTTGAAGCGCAGCTTGGAGCATAATCGAATTACTTTCAAATATTTTTCCTTTTCTTAATTTTTTGCCAGGCTGTATTAATTCATTTCCTGTCACTAAAATGGCCACTTTTGGCTTTTTATAAACCTCAACTTCTGTAATTCCCAGACAAGCTAAAAATCCAATTGCCGCAGGAGTAATTAAAGTATTGGCTTCAAAAACTACTTCATCTTTTCCAATCTGCTCACCTTTTGAACGAACATTTGAAAACTTTTCCGGCATTGTGGCAATCAAAATCGAATCCTTATTTGCCATCACATGTTCCTGCATTACCACTGTATCTGCATTATCTGGAACAAAAGCACCCGTAAATATTCTAATTGCTTCGGTATTTTTTAACTTTATATTAGAATGATCTCCAGCCTGCGAGGTTCCAATAATATCATATTGATGTCTAATACTGTGTGTAAAAGCGTATCCATCCATAGCTGATTGTCGAAACGGTGGCATGTTTATTGGCGAAATTACTTTTTTGGCCAAGACAAAACCTAATGCTTTACTAACAGAAACTAGCTTTGCTGGCATCCTATTGCTGTTTGCTTCAATTATCGTTATGGCTTCTTCAACTTTTATCATTTAGACTATTTTTTATAAGCAAAAAAATACTTATCACAAATATAAGTATTTTTACTTAGTTCAATCAATTAAGTATCTATTTTTTTTTAAATATAAATTTAACGCAATTCTTTTAAATAGATTCATAAAAACTGAAATAGCTTTTAAAGTTTAAGAGATTTTGCTTATTTCTTTCTAAAATTGCCTTTTGGAAGATAATATAACCATGCAAAACCAATAAAAAATAAGATTGCTGAAGCTATAAATGCTGGAATCAAAATTTCTTTATTGTTTTCTAGTGCATTATTCAGTGATGCATATAAAAGCCAGATTTGAATACTTACGTTTAAAATTAAAATAAAAATAAGTGTTGAAAGTATATTATTCAGCTTATTAGGATTTGCCTCATTTTGGCTTCGTCTAAAAGTACTCATAATTCAAAATTTTAAAATCAGCTATCTTTTTTTTCTATTAATGCTTTTACAAAAACAGCATTTTCTTTAAAAACCACTTCTAATTGTGGTAAAGCTCTTGGCGGTGGTCCGGCTATTACGTCTCCTGTCATGGCATCAAATGAACCTTCGTGACAAGGGCAATGGATGATCCCAGTTCCCGGTTTATAAAACACAGAACAGGAAAGATGGGTACATTTTTGCTCGTAAGCTCTAAATTCGCCACTTTCTAAATGAATTAATATGTATGGAATTGTACTTCCTTCTAAAACAAAACCTCTTGTTCCTCCTATTGGAACATCTTCTTTATTGCAGATAAAATGTTCGCCTTGTACTTCTTCTTTTGGCAACAAAAAAGCTTTTGCGGTTACAAAACCACTTCCTACCATTAATCCGCCAGAAACAAAAGTCAGGAATTTAGCGAAATCGCGTCTGCTCACCTGTATGGATTCCTGTTTTTTTATGGGGAAATCTTTTTTCCAGTTTTGATTTAAATTATCTTCTTTTGACATGACTCGATATTTAATAAATTCTTAATTCTGTACTTCCTTTTGGCATCATAATATTGACTTTTGTTTTGACTTTTTCCTGCCCAAAAATGAAGTTATTGATTGGTGTACTGTTTGGTCTCATTTCTTCAATTTGTTCTCTCGTTCCGTAGAACAATGCACCACTTGGACAAACTGTGGCACACATTGGTTTTTTGCCCACACTTGTTCTATCGTAGCACATAGTACATTTCATCATTAAATCATACTCTTCTACTTTTTTTGGAACGCCAAAAGGACAAGCCATAACGCAGTTAGAACATCCTATACATCTTTCTGTACTTGCGGTATGTACAACGCCAAATTCGTCTTGCGAAATAGCATCAGCCGGGCAGACATTTGCACAAACAGGATCTTCGCAATGCATGCAAACCTGAACGGTTGTTTGAATTGTCGATGAACGATCTACATAGTTTACACTTATTAAGGTTTGCTGTCCGTTTGTTTCGCATTCGGCGCAAGCCATTTCACAGGCTTTACAACCAATGCAACGTTGCATATCTACAAAAAACTCTTCTTTTGTATTAAAATTGGTCAAATTCATGGTTACTTCTATAGATTAAACACTTGCAAAAGCTTCAGATTCTTTAGACGGTGGGGCAATTGTTCCGAGCGGTTCCAATTGACACGCACAAACTTTGAATTCAGGCATTTTAGAAACAGGATCCAAGGTCGCAATTGTTAATTGATTTGCTGATTTGAGACCAGGCCAGTGATAAGGCACAAAAACGGTATCCCTTCTAATTGTTTCTACAATATTTGCCGGAAAAACTCCTTGACCTCTTCTGGTTGACACCTTCACTAATTCTCTCTGTTTTATTCCGTATTTTGTTGCCAAATCTGGATGAATTTCTATAAATGGTTCAGGAAATTGGTCTACTAATTTTCCAATTCTACGGGTTTGTGTTCCACTTAAATATTGAGAAACTACCCGTCCTGTTGTTAAAGTAACTGGATATTCCTTATCTGTAACTTCACTCGGCAATCTGTATGGTGCTGGGTTAAAATGCGCTTTTCCATCTGGCGTTTTAAACTTTTTATCTTCCCATAATCTCGGAGTTCCTTGATGGCTTTCTGTTGGACAAGGCCAGAACACCCCCATATTATCTTCTATTTTTTTATATGAAATTCCAAAATAATCTGCTGTGCCACCTTTTGAAGCCACCCTAAGTTCATTAAAAATGGCCTCGCTGTTATCATAGGAGAATTTATCTTCCTTCCCCAGTCTTTTAGCAATTTCTAATAGTATAGAAGTATCTGTTCGTGCTTCTCCTGGAGGCGTTACAGCTTGTCTTACTCTTATAACACGCCCTTCTGCAGAAGTTGTAGTTCCTTCTTCTTCCTCTTGTAAAGAGCCTGCCAAAACAATATCGGCGTGGCGGGCAGTTTCATTTAAAAAGAAATCAATACAAACGTAAAACTCTAACTTTTCCAGCGCTTCTCGCACATAATTGTTATTTGGAAGTGATACTAATGGATTAAAACAGATCGAAAGCAAACCTTTTATTTCTCCTCTATGAATAGCGTCAATAATTTCATAAGCTGAAAGACCTTTTCCAGGCATATCCTTTTCATCAATTCCCCATACTCCAGCTATATATTTACGATGTTCTGGATTCTCTATATCTCTATTTCCTGGCAATTGATCACATTTATGACCATGTTCTCTTCCTCCTTGTCCATTGCCTTGTCCTGTTATTGTTCCATATCCGCAATAAGGTTTTCCAATTCTGCCTGTTGCCAAAACTAAATTGATGCATCCCACAACATTATCTACTCCTTTAGAATGCTGTTCGATACCTCGTGCATGAAGCAAGAAACTTGTTTTGGCCTTACCCCATAATTCTGCCGCTTCTTTAATTTTGTTTTTATCAATACCTGTTATTTCCTCTGCCCATTCTAATGTATAATCTTTCACAGCGTCTATCGTTTCCTGAAAACCTGATGTATAATTATCAATAAAATCATGATCTAGCATGTCATGGTCTACCAAATATTTCAACATAGCACCGTACAAAGCAGAATCTGTACCAGGTCTTATATCCAAGTGAATGTCCGCTGTTCTTGCCATTGGGATCATTCTTGGATCAATAACAATCAATTTAGCACCACGATCTCTTGCTTTCCAAATCCAGTGTGTCAATGTTGGAAAAGTTTCACTGATATTTGCACCTGTCACGATAATTACTTCGGCATATTCCAGATCTGAATAATTATTTGAAGCACGATCCAGACCAAATGCTTTTTTATTTCCGGCACCGGCACTGACCATGCAAAGTCTTCCATTATAATCCAGATTCTTTGTTTGAAGAGCGACACGGGCAAATTTTCCTACCAAATAACTTTTTTCATTGCTAAGTGAAACCCCCGAAAGCATAGAAAAAGCATTTTTCCCATATTTTTCCTGAATTCGCTTAATCTCAGAAATGGTTTTATCCATTGCATCATCCCATGACATTTTCTCAAATCCTTTTCCTTCCACCCTTTGTATCGGATGCAAAAGTCTGTCCGGATGATTATTTTGAAGATAACGCTGTACACCTTTTGGGCATAAACGTCCTTCGTTAAAAGGAAATTCCATCCAAGGTTCAAAACCCACCACTTTATTTTCTTTTATTAATAATTGAATACCACATTGCATACCGCAAAAACAACAATGCGTTTTTACAATTTCGTCTGGCTCGTCTTTTCCTTCATAACCGTCTTGAGGCGCATAATTTTTATGAGGTCCGAAAACTTCTATGATTTTTTCTGGTGATACTGGTAGTTTTGCCATATTTTTTATTTTTTATTTTAGGCCTCAAATTATCCGTAAAAGGTGAAACTTGAAACCTAAAACATGAAATTATTTTTTATTTAAAGTTTCACACAAAACCTTGAAACTTTAAGTCTAAAACTTTTGAAATTATCCAAATAAATTACCTCCTTGAGATCTGGCTTTTAGATGTGCTTGGGCTAATCGTGATCTTTTCCCTTCTGGGCTCAAATCAAGATGAGAACTTCCATCCTCAAGAGTAAAATCGAATCCTAACTGACTCGTAACGATTTTTAAATCTTCTATATGAAGTTTTGTTGCGAATTCTTCCCCGGTATGTGGACAAACTGCCATTCCTTTTTTAATCCCTTCCTGTTTGTAAATGTGTGCTCCTATTTGAGCCGGACGCTGAATAATATGGAAGAATTTTCCAAACGGAATCCAAATCAAAAACATAATTACTGTTACCGCATGAATTACAGCTAGGAAGTCATACGCAAAGCCTTTCATGAACTGATAAGAATAGGTTAAACATAATCCCGTTACTGAGATTGCGATTAATAAAATTAGTGGCAGTAAATCTCCTTCAAAAGTTTGTGTTGCAATTAATCCTGGATTAGTTAATCTTCTTCTTAAATAATAAACCGAGCCAATAATAACTAGCCATGAAGACCAGTTTAATGCATGAAATATTAAGAAAGCCAAAAAGGAATTTATTTGAAAATCCATCATTTTGAATCCGAAGAAATGAGCTTCGTATATTGAAATGGAATTTGGTGCTAATGTAAAATGAATCCATCCAAATGTTAGCGGAATTGTAATTGCAAAAGCTGATAAACATCCTAGTGCAATACAAAAATGCGCAAACCATCTCCATTTACTTCTTGGATAAATGAATTTTTGAAGTAAAATATTCTGAACAGATTCTTTTCCTAAAAACCATAAATGCGCAAATATTTTTCCGGTAAAGAGGAACTTGATACTTCTTTTAAAATACATCCAAGTCGGAGGACGCTGCAACCAGACTGTGTATCGATAAACAATTCCGAAGAAAGCAAATACGGTTCCGAATAAATAAGTAACAAGGGCTGCATCAAAATTTTGCAATTCTCTGGAACCATAAAAAACAAGTACAATAGTTAGTATAGAAACCAGTGTTGCCACAAATAAAGCTTTTCCATTAAATGTTTTATCTTTCATCTTTAATAAAATTAAATGATTACTTTATTTAACTTGGTTTCTCACAATTCTTACGATTGTAGAACCACCAATTTATTCCTGTAGCTACTATAGTGAAGAAACAAACCCCAATAAAAAACTGATTTACAGTACCGTTAGCAGAAATATTATTTCCAATTAACTTAGAAAAGATAAAAGGTCCAAAAGCTGCAATTGCTGCAGTCCATCCTATAACTCCTGCAGCCTGACGAGGATTTTCTTTAAAAATAATTGGATATTGTCTAAAAGTACCTGCATTTCCAATTCCTGTGAAAAAGAACATTGCTAGAATTACAGTCACAAAAAGAGGAAATTGATCCAAACTTGTAGGCGCAACTAATCCTTGAGTAACCAAAATAATGGCTCCTGCCAGAATTCCTAGTCCTGTTATGGTTGTCAAAATGGCACCTCCGACTTTATCAGCAACAAATCCAAAAGCAATTCTACTTGCTGATCCAATCAACGGACCATAAAAAGCATATACTAAAGGATCTGGTGCATTAGGAAAATCTCCATATAAAAATTTAATCATTAAAGGAAATGCCGCAGATAAACCTGCAAAAGTTCCAAAAGTCATCACGTAAGTAATTGTACAATACCAAGTATGTTTATTTGAGAAAATATCAAATTGTTCCTTAACCGAAGCTTTCATTGGAATGCTTCTTAAATAGAACCAGCTTATAAATGCCATAATTATTAGAAATGGCGCGTACCAAAATGCTGCAGACTGTAGGTAGATTGGTTTGTTTTTTACCGCTGCATTTTCAGTACTAATATTGTTTATTATTTTTTCAGCCAATTTTGGATTTGCGTTTGCAATCGCTTTTGCTTTTGCTTTAATGGGAAGTGAAGTAAAAACAATTACGTTATCATTAGACTTCACGGCTGTACTTACAGAATCAACAATATTTTTCTTTACGTTAGATAAAATTTTAGTTTGCACTTCGGTATCTAGAGCTCCAAAAACTTCTTTTTGTTTTTCTATTGATGAATTTTGAAATACAGCCAATGTTTCTTTTGGGTCAATGCTTGTAAAAATAGTTGATGCTCCAAAAATTCCGACACTAATAACTAACGGCGTAACGAATTGCGCTATTGAAACGCCAAAATTTCCAATTCCTGCCTGAATTCCTAATGCGGTCCCTTTTAATCTCTGAGGGAAAAACAAACTTGTACTTGGCATATAAGAAGAAAAATCTCCTCCTCCAAAACCAGTTGTAAAGGCTAAAACAGCAAAAACCCAAAAAGGCGTATTTACATTCATAATAGCAAAACCAATTCCTATTACGGGAATTAATTTAATTGCTGTCGCAAAAGATATAATATGACGAGTTCCAAATATTGGAAGCAGAAAGGTGTGTATAATTCTTAATAATCCTGCTGCTAGCCCTGGAATTGCTGTTAACCAAAAAAGCTGATCTTTAGAAAAATTAAATCCTAAACCTGGCAATTTGACTGCAATAACACTCATCATAAACCATGACGCAAATGATAATGTTAAGGTAATTGTTGTTATAATTAAAGTTCTCCATGCTATTTTACTTCCCTCAGAATTCCAATATGCTTCATCTTCCGGGTTCCATTTTTCTAACCAAGTTTTCATTTTTATTTTGTTTTTAATTATTGATTATCTTCTATTTGTCTCACAAAATTTGGAGATTTAGTTCTCATAGCTTTTATTATTGTACTGTGCATCCATACCAAACAAAGTACAGAAACAAGAAATATGAAAATCCATGAGCTAGTCCAGAGTCCGGTATAATTAAGGAGGTATCCAAATATTATAGGCCCTAAAAACCCTCCTAAACCTCCAATTAAACCAACCATTCCCCCCACAACTCCAACTTCATTAGGGAAATACTCTGGAATATGTTTATATACTGCTGCTTTACCAATTCCCCATGAAATCCCAATAAGTATTACCAGAACGAGATATACCCAAAGATTCGCGCTGAAATTAATTTGTGTAATTCCATGAGCTAATAATTCTTTCTTTTTAACTTCCTGATTTTGCTCTACGACAATCTCCTGCCATGATTTTTTTACAGGAAAAACAGAAGACTCACTGTTAGTTTCAAAATCTTTTTTGTTGTTGATTTGATGTTTTTTTCCGTTTACGGTTATTTCATTTGCAGTAATTTCTGTAACTGTTCCAGTGGTAAGAGACATAACACCAGGACCAGTCGTAATGATTTCCATCTTTGGAAACATCAACAAAAAGCTAATTACAATTGAAGAACCTAAAACCCAATACATAACTTTTCGGGCTCCGAATTTATCTGATAAGTACCCTCCTAAAGCTCTAATTACACCAGATGGCAAACTGAACATTGTGGCAAACATTCCTCCCATGACTAAACTTGTACTATAGACATTCATAAAGTTTGGAAGAAGCCATTGCGAATAGGCAACAAAAAATCCGAAAACTAAGAAGTAATAAGCCCCGAATCTCCAGACTCTAGCTTTTTTAAGAGGTGATATTAATTCGACAATCGTTTTAGAAGCGACCTTATTGGTTTTATTTTTAGCAAAAACAACAAATAAAATCCCTACAAGTACTAGTGTTATTCCATAAATAACAGGAAGCATCTTCCAACCGTTAACAGAATCACCTTCTGATAAATTATTTAATAAGGTTGGTGCAATAAAAGTAGTAACTGCTGCACCTGCATTTCCCATTCCAAAAATTCCCAAAGCTCTTCCTTGCCATTCCTTAGGGTACCAAATTGAGGTATAACCAATTCCTACTGCAAAACTGGTTCCTACTAAACCAAAGAAAAAACTAAGAATGGCAAAGGTCCAGAATGAACTTGCGAATGGCATCAAAAAAAATGGAATTGAGCAAAGCAATAGTAAAGCAGAAAACACAACTTTTCCTCCATATTTATCAGTTAAAATCCCGATTGGAAGTCTGAATATAGAACCTGAAAGAATTGGAATTCCTAATAACCAACCAATTTCTACCACAGTGAAATTAAATATTCCTTTATCTGCCAAAAAAGTTATCAAAACGCCGTTTAAAGTCCAACAAGCAAAACAAATTGTAAAAGCAAGTGTGTTAAGGAATAAAATTCTGTGAGACTGAGATAAATTGCCCATAAATAGAAAATTACTTTGATTTAGATTGAGAATAATATTCCTCAATTACAAAGCAAAACTACATGCTTAAATTCTTGCTAAAAATGACAAATATCATATTAAAGGATAAAAGAGTATTTTATCAAAGTATTGCATAAACTGCTATAAAACAAATATTAATAAAATTGAGATTCAACATGACTTTATTTCTGCAGAGTTGTTATAACCAACATCAAAAAAGAACAGTATAAAAAAAACTTATTTTAAAACTAAAAAGATGTTTTTCAGAAGTTTTTCGATATCAATGTAGCCCCTCTCGATAGCTTTTAAATTTATAAAAAAGAGATAAATACTACATTTTTCTGTATTTCTAATTCTAAATTTAACATTTAAATAAATCAGTAATTTAGGCACGAAATCAATTACAACAAGGCATTCCGTGACAATAAATCTTTAAGTTCTAATTAAAATGAATATTTTTTAGAAAAAAACTTTACAAACTTTTGGTTTTTATTATATAAAATTTAACTTTGTCTATAGGATTAGTAGAGTTTAAAATAATATTTCAAACCTTAAAAACTATTATTGTGAAAACAACAGAAAGCATATTGCGTTACATTCTTCCTAAAAAATACACTTATAGCACTATTTGTTATATGTGTTTCTGTTGTTAATAATCTACTTTTATTTTGTTTGCCTTTAGAATTCATATCGAAGCAAAACATAAAAAACACCACCAAAAATATTTACTGAATTTAACCTAAGATCTCTTCCAATACATTTATTTGTGTTGGGGTCAGATTCTTGAAACTATATGTATTATTCAATAATTAAATAAATAACTAACAATTAAAAGAACTAAAATGAAAACAATGCAAAGCTGTTGCTGTAAATAAAAAAAGCCATTTCTGCGGCAACAGAAATGGCGAGGCTTAAAGAACATTTATCACTAAATCAAGAACACTTTTTAGAGTGCTGTATAAACAGTGCTCAGGGCGTCTTGTTAATTACTTAAAACCAGTACAAAGAAATGAAAAAAAAATTAAACCTATATATACTCTTGCAGTTACTCTTTATAACGGCAGGAATACAAGCCCAAAATACCACGCCTCTTATTCAATCTAAACTTGACGGAACTGTAGTAGACGCTATTACCAATCAGCCAATTATTGGCGCTTCTGTTAATATTAAAGGAACAACTCACGGTGTCGTAACAGATACTGAGGGAAAATTTTACTTTCAAACAGGGCAAAAATTCCCTTATACTTTGATTGTAAGTTACATCGGATATAAAAAATTAGAAATCATTGTTGAGAAAAATCCAGTCATTATTAATCTTAAAGAAGAACGTCAAGAACTAGACGAATTAGTAGTTGTGGGTTATGGAACTCAAAAGAGAAAAGACATTACAGGTTCTGTAGCTTCGGTTCCAAAAGCCAATTTATCTCAGGTAACCTCATCCGCAGATAATCTTTTAAGAGGCGCTGTAGCAGGAGTTGTAGTCACACAAAGTTCTGGCCGTCCTGGTGCTTCTTCAAGTGTTCGTATTCGAGGAGGGAACTCCATTACGGCAGGTAACGAACCGCTTTATGTGGTTGACGGGATTTTAATTTACAACGATAACAGCAACAGTGGAGCTGGAGTAACTTATGCTGGGGCAACTGTAAATGTTCTTTCGACCATTAATCCTGCTGATATAGAATCTATTGAAGTTCTAAAAGACGCTTCGGCAACAGCAATTTATGGTTCTAGAGGTGCCAATGGAGTTGTAATTATTACAACTAAAAAAGGAACAAAAGGACAGGATAATATTTCATACCAAGGCTATTTCGGATTTCAGAATATTTCAAAAAAACTGAAGTTAATGAATGCCAGCGAATGGGCAAGTTTAAGAAACGATGTTCAGGCAAGTATTGGACAGGCACCTTCTTTCTCACCAGCTCAAATTGAAGCTTTAAAAACTTCTGGAAACTATGATTGGCAATCTGCAGCATTTGTAACTGCAGCACCTGTGCAAAACCATAATTTGTCTTTTTCAGGCGGAGATGAGAAATCACGATATGCAATTTCTGCAGGATATTTTGATCAAGATGGTATTGTTTTAGGATCTGATTTTAAACGTATTTCGCTTCGAGCAAACTATGAAAGAAATTATTCTCAGAAATTTAAATTTGGCGTAAATGCCAATTATACCAATTCGATTGCAAATGGTGTTGGTACAAATGGTGGCGCGGCCGCTGGAAGAAATCCAAACCCATTGGTTAGCGTTGTTTTAACTGCTCCGGTTGTTCCTATCAAAAATGCAGATGGGAGTTATAATGTAACGAACAATCCTTACGCAACTTCTGTAAATGGTTATGTTCCGAATCCGATTAACGATTTGGATAATACAACTAACGAAACCAAATTAAATAGAATTCTGACCAGTTTGTTTGGTGAATATAAATTCAATAAGGAATTAACTGCAAAAGTAGCTGTAAGCGGCGATGTTTTAAATACAAAACAAAATTATTACGCGCCTTCAAACACCACTACTGGCGCAGGAACAAAAGGTCTAGCTTCTATTGGTGAAAGATTGGTAAGTTCTGTTTTGAATGAAAATACGCTGAATTATAATACTCATTTTGGCGAAGATCATAAATTCTCTGCTCTAGGAGGTTACACGCTTCAATATACAAAAGGCGAGGTTGTAAATGCAGGTGCACAAACTTTTGTTAATGATGCTAATACTTACAACGCAATTCAAGATGGTGTTCCTGTAAAACCATATAGTGATGCTTACGAAAGTGTTCTGAAATCTTGGTTAGCGAGAGTAAATTATTCTTATAAAGGAAAATACAATTTCACTTTATCTGGACGTGCAGACGGTTCTTCTAGATTTGGTTCAGAATCGCTTTGGGGCTATTTCCCATCTGCAGGATTTTCTTGGAATATTACAGACGAAGAATTTGCCAACAACATTAAAGGTGTAACCGAAGCAAAACTTAGAATTACAGCAGGAACCACCGGAAACCAAGAAATTGGAAACTATCTTCCACTGGCTTCAATGGGCTCTGTAAATTATTCTTTCGGAGGAACTTTGTACACAGGTCTTGCTCCTACCCGATTGGCAAATCCAGATTTGAAATGGGAAAAAACGAATCAATACAACGTTGGATTGGATTTATCATTATTAGATCGAAAAATCAATTTTGTTTTTGATGTTTATTATAAGAAAACAAAAGACCTTTTAATCAACGTTCCTGTGCCTTTGAGTTCTGGTTATGCAACCGTACTTCAGAATATTGGTGGAGTTGAAAATAAAGGTTTTGAGGTTGGTTTAACAACTGAAAATATAAAAACAAAAAACTTTGCATGGAATTCGAACATCGTTTTTTCTTTAAATAGAAATAAAGTTACAGAAATCGGAAATGGTGTAAACGAGTTTTTTCCTGTAGTGCCAAACGGATCCTTGCTACAACAACAACCCGTAATTGTAAAAGTAGGATTGCCTTTAGGAACTTTTTGGGGATATAAAACCAACGGAATTTTCCAGACGCAAGAAGAAGTTAATACACAACCTAAAATCAACAGTTTAGCGAATACAAAAGTTGGGGATAGAAAATATGTTGACACAAACGGAGATGGTGTAATTACGGCTCTTGACAAAGGAAACTTAGGCACTTCTCAGCCAAAATTTGTTGGAAGTTTCAGTAATACGGTTTCATACAATGATTTTGACTTGAATTTCTCTTTTCAAGGAGCATACGGCGGAAAAATCTTTAATGCTTTAAATCAGCAGTTAGAAATTTCTACACTTGGAACCAATGCGGCTGCGACTCTAAATGATCGCTGGACACCAACAAATCCAAGTAATGAAATTCCAAGAGCTTCTAGTTCACCACTAGGAATTGTTTCGGAACGATACGTAGAAGATGCTTCTTTCCTCAGATTGAAATTAATCACATTAGGATACACTTTACCTAAAAGCGTTTCTAAAAAGCTGGGAACAAAAAGCGTAAAAGTTTACATCTCAGCAGAAAACCTAATCACATGGACCAAGTACACTGGCTATGATCCAGAGGTAAGTTCATACGAACAAAACAACTTATATCCCGGAATTGATTTTGGCTCTTATCCAAACTCCAAAACATTCATCTCGGGCTTGAACGTAACTTTCTAAGTAAAAAAATATCAAAATGAAAAAGATCATTATAACATTCCTTTTAAGCGCTGGCCTACTGGTATCGTGCGCTGATCTAGAGGTAACACCTACCTCTTTTGTAACCGAAGACAATTATTTTGTTACGCAAGATGATGCTACTGCCAGTGTAACTGCTGTTTACGCTTCATTAAGTCTTGATCCAGGCGAGCAGAGTTTGTTTGGTAGAAACCTTTATTTCTTAACCGATATGGCTTCAGATTATGCGGCGGCGGGAGTTTCAGCAACCAATCCGCAGGTTAGAGCTTTGAGCAGTTTAACGCATGATGCGACTTCAGATCGTGTTCAAGTGGCTTGGCGACAAATTTATAATGGAATTAATAGAGCCAATGTTTCTATTGACAATATTCCGAAAGTATCTGGTTCTGATGTGATCAAGACCAGATTGATTAACGAAGCTAAATTTATTAGAGGTCTCCTATATTTTCAAGCAGTTCGTCTTTGGGGTGGAGTTCCAATTGTTTTGCATGAAGCAACTTCTATCAATTTAGGAGATTTAAAAACAAATCGTTCTACGGTTGACGAAGTTTACAATCAAATCATTAAAGATTTAACAGATGCTGAAGCTCTTCCAAAAACGTATACTGCAACAGATGCTGGACGCGCTACATCGGGAGCAGCAAAAGCGATTTTAGCAAAAGTATATCTCACTAGAAAAGACTGGCCAAATGCTATTGCAAAATCTAGAGAAGTAATCGATGGCGGTTACGGATACGCTTTGTTTGAAGATTTTCAAGATATTTTCACTAAAACAAAAAAGAACGGAAAAGAGCATATTTTCTCGGTTCAATTTGAGCCAAATCAAGCAGGAAATGGTTCTAGCGGAAGCACTTTTCAGGCAACATCATTAACTGGCTTTACAGCGACAGAGCCAGCAGATATTATTTCAGACGTTGCTTTATTTTACGATATCTATGCTGCAGGAGATAAAAGAAGAGATGTTAGTTATGCCAAACAATTGCTTAACCCAGCAACAGGAACACTATACACTTTTCCAAAACCAATCTTCAAAAAATACATGGATTTATCCAATTTGGCTACTCCAGGAAACGTAGCGATCAACTTTCCGGTTATTCGTTATGCGGACATCCTTTTGTCTTTAGCGGAAGCGATAAATGAACAAGGAGGACCAACCGCCGAAGCATACGAATTAATCAATCAAGTTCGCAGAAGAGCTTTTGGAAAACCTATTACAACTCCAGATGCAACTGTTGATTTAGTTGGATTAAATCAGACCTCTTTTAGAGCAGCAATTCAGGAAGAGCGCAAAAAGGAATTTGTTCAGGAAGGACAGCGCTGGTACGATCTGGTAAGATGGGGAACATTGGTTACCGAAGTGAAAAAAGTAACAGCCAAAAACTCAGTTTCAGAAAGAAATAATCTTTATCCGATTCCGCAAAGTGAGAGAAATATCAACCCTGATGGATTACCTCAGAATCCTGGATATTAAAAAAAAATTAAACACATAGAAACATAGATTTTAAATTATTAAAAAAGAAAGCAAAAAAGAAACTCGTTTCTCCACACATAGTTGCTATGTGAATTGAAATAAGTGAAACGCCTTTTATCGGTTCTAAAAACTATGATTCTATGTGTTAAAAAAATCTTGATTATTAAAAGGACCTTTTAACTAAAAAAACTATAAAACAATGAAAAATTTTAAAAATAGTATCGCTGTCAAAAGCCCAAAGAAAGGGCTTTTGATTACAGCTTTCCTAATTGCACAATTGGGAATAGCACAAGAAAAAACAGAATTTAAAGGAACTATCGGCAAAACTTTAGCAGATTCTAAAGAATATTGGCCAGATCCTGTAACTGCACCAAAAGGCGCTCCGAATATTGTTTGGATTCTTTTGGATGATGTTGGCTTTGGAGCTTCAAGCGCTTTTGGAGGATTGATCAACACTCCTACTTTTGATAATCTGGCAAATAATGGTTTGCGTTATACCAACTTCCATACAACAGCAATTTGCGCTCCTACCCGTGCCGCTTTATTAACGGGAAGAAATTCAGGAAGAGTTCACGTAAGTGGGTTTTCGCACACTATTTTATCTGCAGGTTTCCCAGGTTGGGATGGAAGAATTCCTTCTGATAAAGGAACCATTGCAGAAATCTTACGTGATAACGGATACAACACTTTTGCAGTTGGAAAATACGGAGTTACACCAGATGAAGATGCAACAGATGCAGGTCCGTTTGACAGATGGCCGACTGGAAAAGGTTTCGATCATTTCTACGGATTCTTAGGTTCTCAAACTGATCAATATAATCCTGATTTGGTAGAAGATCAAGTTCACATTAAACCTGACGGACGCCATTTGAATGAATTGATTACTGACAAAGCCATCAGCTATATCCAGAAACAGCAAAAAGCAGCGCCGGGAAAACCATTCTTCTTATACTATGCGCCAGGAGCGGTTCACGCACCTCATCAGGTTGCCGAAAAATGGGTTGAACCATATAAAGGAAAATTTGACGAAGGCTGGGATGTTTACCGCGAAAAAGTATTGGCAAACCAAAAGAAATTAGGAATATTTCCTCAAAATGCAGGACTGCCAGATCGTAACGCTTTAATTACAGAATGGAAAAAATTAACTCCAGACCAAAAGAAAGTATACGCAAGATTCATGGAAGTTTACGCAGGATTCTTAACGTATACCGATTATGAAATTGGAAGAGTTGTAGATTACTTAAAACAAAGCGGACAATTGGATAATACTTTAATCTTTGTTGCGATTGGTGATAACGGCGCTAGTAAAGAAGGAACTCTGCAAGGAACAATCAACCAAAGTTTATTTGCTCAAGGAAAAACGGATGAAGAAAACTTCCAAAGCAATTTGAATAATATTGGTGAAATCGGAACTGCAAAAGGTTTAAACACGAATTATCCTTTAGGATGGGCACAGGCAACAAATGCTCCTTTCAAAAACTGGAAACAAGATGCACATTCAGAAGGTGGAACTCGTAATCCGTTGATTGTTTTTTATCCCAACGGAATTAAAGACAAAGGTGGTATCAGAAATCAATATAGCCACGTGACAGATTTGCTTCCTACCACTTTGGCTATTGCTGGAATTAAAGCACCAGAATATATCAAAGGAATTAAACAAGACATTATTCAAGGTTCTTCATTCCAAGCTTCTTTAGATAATCCAAAAGCAGAATCATTGCACAAAGTTCAGTATTACTACATCTTCGGAAACAGAGCCATTTATAAAGACGGATGGAAAGCTTCGGCTGCGCATTTACCAGATTCTTTTGCTGTGAAAAAGTCTTTAGGAAGCAACGAAAAACCTGCTCCAAGCAACTTCGATACTGATGTTTGGGAATTGTATAACCTAAACGAAGATTTTAACGAACGTAATAATCTGGCGAAAAAATATCCTGAAAAACTGGCTGAACTTCAAAAATTATTTGACGAACAAGCAAAAGAAAACAATCTATATCCACTGATTGACTGGCAGGATGTTTACAACAGAAGAATTCACAATACTGGTGCCGATAAAGGAAAAACAGTTTCTGACTTAATCAAACAAGCAACTAAACCTGGAGGAACCAATAATTAATAACAGAACCTGCAAGGTTTGAGAAACCTTGCAGGTTATAAAAAAGAATAATTATGAAACGAGTAGATTATGAAATTATAGGAAAAAAGATTGTCGTCGGGATAATCTTGTTTTTAGTTCCGCTAGCGATTCTGGCTGGTGGATTAGCAGTAGTAAATCAATTTTTAAAATAAGAAATCATGGCAATAGTTCAAAAAGAAAAACTAACAAGAGACTTAACAATAAGTTTCTTCATTTATTCATTGCCTGTAGTGGCAATTTACCTTTATTTTAAATTAACAGGTGGAGCTATAAGTGAATCGCATATTACACTGCCTTCATTTTTAGAATTTGCACAACCTGTTTTTTCTAATATCAGAACTTGGGGATTAACGGTATTTATGATCGTTTTGGGAATCATAGAATTTGCCGCTGGTCTATACGATGACGAATGGACAGGCGAAGAACGTAAAATAGACATTGTTTGTTTCTTAGCTCCAAAATTGCTTTTGCCTCCTGTAATCGCTTTTTTCAGTTTAACAGCTTTACCTTATTTATTACCAAATCTGGCTAATTCATTATCATGGGTTCCGTTTTGGGGAGGCTTTTTCTTGATCGCAATTGCCGATGATTTAACGCAGTATTGGTATCATAGATTGCATCATCAAGTTCCTTTTTTATGGCGTTTTCACAGAACACATCACTCAGCTCCATATATGGGAATGGCGATGGCTTCGAGACAAAATTTTATTTATACAATTTTCTTTTCTCAAATTTATTTGACAGCCACTTTAACTTATTTAGGTTTAGGGCTTCCTGCTTTATTTGTTTTAGTAATCAAAAGTTTCATCACTTTAGGAGCGCATTCAAGCATTCCATGGGATAAACCTTTTTACAAATACAGAGTATTACATCCGATAGCATGGGTTTTAGAAAGACTGATTTCTACTCCTGCAACACATCAAGCGCATCATGCAGACACAAGCGGAGATGGCGTTGGACATTTTAAAGGAAACTTTGGAAATATGTTTTTTATCTGGGATATCATTTTCGGAACTGGACTAATAACTCGTAAATATCCAAAATCGTTCGGAACAAAATCATACAAACAAGAAGAATGGTACGCTCAGTTTCTTTGGCCAATTTTTAAATCTAAAAAAGAAGGAAGTTCGCTTGCCGAAGGCGTATTATCACTTCCGTCAAAACCTAAGTTAGCTATAGAAGAAACTCCTGCACCAGTTTTAGAACAGGTTTAATATTTCTCAAGATGAAAAATCAAATTTTAAAAACCAGTATAACAGCAATTGCCTTCTTTTGGGCAGTTGCTGCTTTTTCACAAAATGAAAACCACAGTTCTTTACCGTTAGATTCATTTTATTCGAAAATAAAAAGCCAAAAAAATCCACAGATTGTTGATGCTAGAACGTCTGAAGAATTTGCTTTAAACCATATTGAAGGCGCAGTAAACTTTAATCTTCAATCTGAAAATTATGCGCAATCTGTTGCTAAACTAGATAAATCAAAACCTGTTTTTATTTATTCTATCGGAGCTGGCAGAAGTGTTGCTTTAGAAAAAGAATTATTAAAAAATGGTTTCTCAGAAGCCTATAGTTTAGAGGGCGGAATTGCAAATTGGATTGGGAACGGAAAACCCTTTTATTCTAATCTGAAAAGTAAATTGTCATTAGCCGAATTCAATAAAATTATAGCTGAAAATAAAACAGTTTTAGTTGATATTGGTTCGAAATACTGTGGTGCTTGCAAAAAAGTGAAACCAATTTTAGAAACCATTAGAGCAGAATACGGAAATAATTTAAAAATCGTAGAGATTGAATTAGAAGATAGTCCGCAAGTTATTGCCGATTTAAAAACGGTAAAAGTCTTTCCTACTTTGATTTTATATGAAAATGGGAAAATTATTTTTAAGAAAGAAGGAATTAACGATTTGAAAAACGAAGTTGATGTTGCGTTGGCTTCTAAATAACGTTTTTTCATCCAGTTTGTCATCCTGAGAAACGAAGGATCACACTCGAAAATCTACAAAGATTGTCGACTCTGATTGCGGAATTACTTTTGTGATCCTTCGTTCCTCAGGATGACAAAATACTAATACAAACCATCCAAAAAGCAAACTATGGCAACCTATAAAAAAATAACAAAAATTGTTATCCCCATTTTAATAGTGCTTCTCATTCTGGCAGCGTTTTTATTATGGCCAATTAATACCGATGGCACTTTAATACAAGAAGATCAGAAACTGGCAGAGGGTAAAAAAACTTTTTTAGCATCTAAGCCAACTATTGATTCAGTTTCAGGAAAAAAGACCAATGTCATTATCTTGCTTGCTGATGATTTAGGAAAATATGATATTTCGCTCTACGGCGGAAAATCGACTCCTACTCCGCAGATTGATTCTCTGGCTGCTTCTGGCGTTACTTTTACTGACGGTTACGCTTCAGCTGCAATTTGTTCGCCATCGCGTGCTGGATTAATTACGGGAAGGTATCAAGAACGTTTTGGACACGAATATCAGCCTGGCGACCGTTATCCTAAAAACAATCTGGAATATTATGCTTTTAAGTATTTACTGAATACCGATGGTTGGAGATTGAATAATAAAATCAATTACCCAAATGAAGCTTCTATCAAAACACAAGGTCTTCCGAAATCTGAAATTACTTTTGCCGATTTAGCCAAAAGGCAAGGTTACAGCACCGGAATTATTGGAAAATGGCACTTAGGCCACAACAAAGGTTTCTTTCCTTTAGACCGTGGTTTCGATTATCATTACGGATTTTATCAAGCATTTTCATTGTATGTTCCAGAAGACGACAATCCCGATATCATTAATCATCATCATAAAGATTTTACCGATAAAATGATTTGGGGTAATGGACGTGTCGGAATCGGAAAAATTCGTCGCGATACTACTGTTATTGACGAAAAAGCCTATTTAACTGAAAAATTTGCTGAAGAAGCCGAAGCTTTTATTGATAAAAATAAAAACAAACCTTTCTTGCTTTACATTCCTTTTAACGCGCCGCATACGCCATTTCAGGTTCGCAAAAAATATTACGATCGTTTTTCGAATGTCAAAGACGAAAATAAACGTGTTTATTTTGCCATGATCAGTGCTTTAGATGATGCGATTGGAAGAATTCGTGAGAAAGTAAAAAAGGAAGGACTTGAAGACAATACTTTAATCATTTTTGCCAGCGATAACGGTGGTGCTGATTATACTTTTGCTACCACAAATGCACCTTTAAAGGGTGGCAAATTTTCGCATTTTGAAGGCGGAATCAATGTTCCGTTTGCACTTTCGTGGAAAGGAAAAATAAAACCGCACACTATATACAAACAGCCTGTCAGTACTTTAGATTTTTTCACAACTATTGCAGCTGCGATTGGCTCTGATTTACCAAAAGACAGAGTTTATGACGGAGTAGATTTAGTGAAAACGGTCAATGAAAATAAAACAGCGCACAAAGATTTATACTGGCGTTCTGGCGATGCAAAAGCCATTAGAAGCGGTGACTGGAAATTAATCATTAGCGGAAAAACACAAGAAAAATGGCTGTATAATCTAGCCTCAGATAAATCGGAAACAACAGACCTCTCACAAAAAAATCCTGAAAAGGTAAAAGAATTGCAAACTGCGCTGCAAACTTGGGAAAATGGTTTAATAAAACCTCTTTGGCCAAACTTGACGTATTATGAGTTCAATTTTGGAAAACAGAAGTACTTTGTTGATTTGTAAGCACAGTTCATGATACCTGCAAGGTTTCCAAAACCTTGTAGGTTTAATTTTTAACTGCTCGAAATAATTATTTAATACCTACAAGGTTTTAGAAACCTTGCAGGAAAGAAAAAAATCAAATGTCAACCGCAACAAAATTTACCATTCACGAAGATTGGACTGTCGTTATTCTCGGTTTTCTCATTATCGGAATCTCACTTTTTATTTTTCTTCCAGAAGTTCCCATTTTTAAATGGACAAACGAAACTGATTTAATTGCCAATGTATTCCAAATCAAAAACCTTCAAATTATAGGGCTCCAATTTATTTATTTCCTTTTAATTGGAATTATCGGAACTTTTTTAGTTGGAAAATCAGTTAGAAATTTCATTCTTGCATTTCCAATAGTTTATTTCCTTACCTTAATTGCGTTAATTCTTGCCGGAAATGCAAAAATCAAAGCATTAAATCTGGAAGCAGTTATTTTCAGTTTAATAATCGGATTAATAATTGGAAATTTATTCAACCTTCCAGAATGGTTTCGTTCTGCTTTATCAACTGAGCTTTTTGTCAAAATTGGCTTGGTTCTATTGGGCTCGAGTGTTATTTTTTCAGACATTCTAAAAGCAGGATCTTTAGGGTTAATTCAAGCTTTGGTTGTTGTTTTATCCGTCTGGTATTTCGCTTTTTGGCTTTGCCGAAAATTAAAAATTGATGATGAATTAACTATGATGATTTCGAGTGCTGTTTCTATCTGTGGCGTTTCGGCGGCGATTGCAACTTCTGGAGCTATAAAAGGAGATTCTAAAAAATTATCTTATGTAATTTCTATCGTTTTGGTCACAGCAATTCCAATGATGATTTTTATGCCTATGATTGCTAAATATTTTAATTTTCCTGAAGAAGTCACAGGAGCTTGGCTCGGAGGAAGCATTGATACTTCTGGCGCTGTGGTTGCTTCTGGAACTTTGGTTGGCGAAACGGCATTAAAAATCAGTACCATTGTAAAGTTTTCTCAAAACGTTTTATTAGGAATTGCTGCTTTTGCCATTTCTATTTATTGGACTTATACACACAACAAATCGGGAGAAGTTTTAGAATCAAAACCATCACTTTATGTCATCTGGGAACGTTTTCCAAAATTTGTTATTGGGTTTATTGGCGCTTCTATAGTTTTCTCTTTTTTTATTACACCCGAAACTAGAGAAACTGTAAAAGAAAGTTTAAAGAATCTGCAGGGACTTTGGTTTGCTTTGGCATTTACAAGTATCGGTTTAGAAACCAATTTCAAAGATTTGCTTCAAAACAATAGCAAAAAACCTCTGATTACTTTCTTAATCGCACAGTTATTTAATATCATCATTACGCTTATCATTGCTTTTTTACTCTTTAGCAAATAATTTAAAGAGAGCTTTAAAACAAAATATAATACTATGAATACCAAACTAAAAAACATTTTACTTTCTTTCCTTCTCTCAGGAACGGCATGTATTTACAAATTAAATGCACAAAATAATGCTTCAAAACCAAATATTATTTTGATTTTGGTCGACGACATGGGTTATTCGGATTTAGGAAATTATGGCTCCGAAATTAGCACTCCAAATCTAGATCGATTGGCAAAAGAAGGAACACGCCTTCGCGAATTTTACAATAACTCCATCTGCGCGCCTACGAGAGCTTCCTTATTAACGGGACAATATCAGCATAAAGCTGGCGTAGGTTTTTTTGATGTTAATCTGGGTTTGCCAGCATATCAAGGTTATTTAAACAAAGAATCTCTGACATTAGGTGAAGTTTTTCGCTCAGGCGGATACAGCACGCTTTTATCAGGAAAATGGCATGTTGGTTCTGAAGATCAAGCGCAGTGGCCTAACCAAAGAGGCTTTGATAAATTTTATGGCATCTTAAAAGG
Organism: Flavobacterium tagetis; assembly: GCF_016735615.1. Lineage (GTDB taxonomy): Bacteria > Bacteroidota > Bacteroidia > Flavobacteriales > Flavobacteriaceae > Flavobacterium > Flavobacterium tagetis. The sequence goes on along the minus strand of NZ_JAERSF010000003.1, from coordinate 245,695 downwards.
CGCTTCTAATTATTTTGACACCAAACCTTTGCCTTTTGGAAAAACGCCTTATCCAGTAAAATTAATTCGTAATAATGAAGAGCTGCACCCAAAAGATGATTCTTACTATTTTACAGATGAAATCGGTAATAATGCGGTCACTTTCTTAGACGAACAAAACAAAGAAAATAAGCCTTTCTTTTTGTACTTAGCTTTTACAGCGCCTCACTGGCCATTACAGGCAAAACCTGTTGATATTGCAAAATATAGAGGCAAATTTGATCAAGGTTGGGATGTTTTAAGAGAAAAACGAATTGAGAAATTAAAAGCTAATGGCATCTTACCACCAAATCAAACTGTTTCGGCAAGAGATCCTGAAGTTCCAGAATGGAGCAAACTGACTTATGATGAGAAACAATTCTGGAAAGCAAAAATGGAAGTCTATGCTGCAATGGTTGACAATATGGATCAGAATGTGGGCAAAGTTTTGAATAAGCTAAAAGAACTGAAAAAGGATAAAAACACACTAATTATTTTTATTTCTGATAATGGCGCTCAAGGCGGATTTAATACCTACAATCCGTTAGGGAGAGGTTTGGTTCGAAATGACGGACCTGTGGGTTCTTCTGGCTCTTTTGATTATCAGGAGCAAAACTGGGCATATTTATCAAATACACCTTTACAAGATTATAAAAACAATATGCACGAAGGCGGATTCAGTTCTCCATTCATCGCTTGGTATCCTTCAAAAATTAAAGCAGGAAGAATCGATAAAGGAACCGGACATATTATAGATCTTGCTCCCACTTTCTACGAATTGGCCGGGATTGAATATCCTAAAGTTTTAAATGGAATAAACTCTAATCCGCTTCCTGGAAAAAGTTTACTGCCAGTTTTATTTGACAATGTTTCAGAAGTAAACCGTGGCGCTCCTTTATTCTGGGAAAGAGCTGGAAACAGAGCCGTTAGAGAAGGAAAATGGAAATTGGTTTCTATTTATCCGTCTTATCAATGGGAGCTTTACAATCTTGAAACAGACCGTGGGGAAACAACAAACGTTGCGGCACAAAATCCTGGAATTGTAAATGATCTTTCGGCAAAATACTTCGACTGGGCAGATAAAACAGGAGTTGTAGAATACAGCAAATTCAAACAAAAAGGAGAATTGATTCCGGGCTCAGCTCCAAAGAAATAATTACTTTTTTGATATTTTAGTAATTATGACAAAAAGCAATTGTCACTACAGCAGTCGCTTTTTAAACAAAAATGGTCTACAAAAAAAGCAGCAAGTAATTTGCTGCTTTTATTTTTAAATTATTAGAAAGAATTATTTAAACTCATTCAAAGATTTCTCGATAATCTCAAGACATTCATTAATTTGCTCTTCGGTCATTACCAAAGGTGGTGCTAATCTAATTTTGTTTCCATGAGTTGGTTTTGCCAATAATCCGTTATCTCTAAATTTCAAACAGATTTCCCAAGCCAAATCAGATTCTTCGTCTGTATTGATTACAATTGCATTCAAAAGACCTTTTCCGCGAACCAGCGTAATTAAGTTATTTTTTTCGGCGATTTTATTTAATCCATCTCTTAAAATAACTCCCAAACGTTCTGCATTTTCAGCCAGTTTTTCGTCTTTAATCACTTCCAAAGCTGCAATCGCTACGGCCGCCGCAACAGGATTTCCTCCAAAAGTAGATCCGTGCTGTCCTGGCTTAATCACATTCATGATTTCGTCATTGCATAAAACAGCCGAAACTGGGTAAACTCCGCCAGAAATTGCTTTTCCTAAAATCAAAACATCTGGCTGTACATTTTCATGATGAACTGCTAACAGTTTTCCTGTACGCGCAATTCCTGTCTGAACCTCATCTGCAATAAAAAGTACATTGTGTTTTTCGCAAAGTGCTTTTGCTTTCGCTAAATAGCCTTCAGAGGGAACGTAAACTCCTGCTTCACCTTGAATTGGTTCTACTAAAAATCCTGCAATATTTTTAGATGAATTTAAAGCGTTTTCTAAAGCTTCCAAATTATCATATTTAATTTTAATGAAACCATCTGTAAAAGGTCCGAAGTTTTTGCGTGCTGTTTCATCATTCGAAAATGAAATGATAGTTGTAGTTCTTCCGTGAAAGTTATTCTCGCACACAATAATTTGCGCTTGATTTTCTGGAATCCCTTTTACTTCATAAGCCCATTTTCTAGAAATTTTCAAAGCTGTTTCAACTGCTTCAGCACCTGTATTCATTGGAAGAACTTTATCGAAACCAAAATAATTCGTTACATATTCTTCGTAGTTTCCTAATTTATCGTTGTAAAAAGCGCGAGAAGTCAAAGTCAGTTTTTGCGCCTGTTCTACCATTGCATTCACAATTTTTGGATGGCAATGACCCTGATTTACCGCAGAATAAGCAGATAAAAAATCATAATATTTCTTTCCGTCAACATCCCATACATATACACCTTCTCCTCGTTCTAAAACTACAGGAAGCGGATGGTAATTATGAGCTCCATATTTGTTTTCTTTTTCAATCAAAACTTCTGATTTTGACGAAAGTGTTTTTTCAGTACTTATCATAAATATGCTTTTTATTTCTACAAAAATATTAAAATTAAACAAATAACAATCCAAAAAACATAATTTTGACTTAAATGTAACAAAATAAAAGTCAAAACTTAAATTTAAACACCTCGAAAAAGGCATATTTATTTTTGAGAAATGTGATTCAATGTCTGTTTATTAAAAAAAAGAATTACTTTTATGAATCGCAAAAGACTCAATTTTAAAACGATTTTTACTGAATGGAATTATTAGACGAATTTGATATTAGTATCCTAAAAGAATTAGAAAAAGACGGAAGAATGGCTTTCTCTTCTATCGCCACTAATCTTAAAATATCAAATACAATGGTGCATCAGCGTATTAATAGAATGATTGAACAAGGTGTAATTGGCGGAATAAAACCCATTATTCAAGAAAAGAAAATTGGGTACGACTGGGCTTCTTTTACTGGACTCTCATTAAACAAAGATTCTGATTCTGAAAGAATTATAGAAGCTCTTAAAGAAATCCCTGAGATTACAGAATGCTATTATGTAACTGGTTCTTTTACGCTTTATATAAAAATCATTGCGAAAAATCATGAACACATGCGCCGAATCCTTTATGAAAAAATTGATGGAATTCCAGGCATTGACAAAACCGATTCTATTGTGGAACTGGGCTGTGCTTTTAAACGAAATATATCATTATAAAAAAGAAAATATTCTTTTAAAATATTGGCTACAAAACCTCACAAGAATTTACTTGTGAGGTTTTTTTGTAACATAATATTTCTGATATTTGTTAAAAATTGAAGAAATCATGAAAAACTCCATAATCATTTTATTCAGTGCAATCTTATTCTCAAATCTTATGAATGCGCAATTAAAACCAGTAAAATATACAGAAGGAAGCCAACAGCTAAACGGCTTATTTATAAAATCTGCTAAAAAAAGCAGTAACAATCCAGGAATCTTACTTTTACCAGCGTGGCTAGGAATTGATAATGCTTCTAAAGGAATTGCAGAAGAATTATCTAAACTGGGCTATCACGTTTTTATCGCCGATATTTATGGTGAAGGAAATTATCCAAAAAACACAGGTGAAGCAGGAAAACAGGCTGGTTTTTATAAAACTAATTATGAAGCTTATCAAAAACGTATTGATGCTGCTTTGAAAGAATTAGTCAAATCTGGTGCAAATGCTGACAATATTGTTGCTATTGGATATTGCTTTGGAGGAAGCGGGGTTCTTGAAGCTGCCCGAGGGCATTTGAATGTAAAAGGTATTGCTTCTTTTCACGGCGGTTTAGGAAAAGATGCGAGCAGAAAAAATGAACCAATTTCTACAAAAGTTCTTATTTGCCATGGAGCTGATGATCCTTTTGTTTCAAAAGACGAAATTACCGCTTTTCAACAGGAAATGCGTGATGGCAAAGCAGACTGGGAAATGATTTATTATGCAAATGCGGTTCACTCTTTTACAAACCCTGAAGCTGGAAGCGATAACTCTAAAGGCGCTGCATATAATGCTATTGCCGCAAAAAGATCTTTTGACCATTTACAGCTTTTCTTAAACGAAGTCCTGAAAAAATAATTTTAAAAACTACCAGAACAAATCAATTTACATAAACCAATGTCACATAATAAAATTAGAGAAGACAAAACTTGTCTAAACTGCAGGCATGTTGTCGAACAAAAATACTGCCCCAACTGCGGACAAGAAAACAGCGATAGCCGAAAAACTTTTCATCACTTATTTGTTCATTTCTTTGAAGATTTAACGCATTACGAAAATGCTTTTTGGAAGACCATTAAAAATCTATTGTTCAAGCCTTCAACACTTACAAAAGAATACCTTTCAGGAAAACGTTTGTCTTATCTTGCACCGGTTCGACTTTACATTTTTATAAGTTTTATTACCTTTTTGTTAATTGCAATGTTTCCAAACAATGTAGGTGAAAAAATTGATAAAAGTGAAGAAGCACTTAACAAAGAACTCTCTAAGGCTACTGACAGTCTAAATATAAGCAGAAAGGACGACAAAAGATACTTTCATTTTAAAACGATGAAAGAAATTGATTCGATTCAAAAATATGGAAAACCAAATGAAAAGCTAAATGCTTCATCTTATTGGTTTTCTAAAAAAGCAATACACGTAACGGAAAAATATACCAAAAAAGAGATTTATGAAAAATTCGTTGAATCGTTCTTTCATAACCTGCCTAAAATCCTCTTCATAATCATGCCGTTTTTTGCTTTTTTCCTGTGGCTTTTTCATAATAAAAAGAGATGGTATTATTTTGATCATGGAATTTTCACACTCCACTATTTTTCTTTCCTATTACTGATTTTCCTCATCATGTTTATCATCGACAGAGTAATTGGTCTTTTTGGAGAAGATAGTCCGCTGTCTTTTATATCATCAATTACAACATTTGCAGGAACCATTTGGATGTGCTATTATTTTTATCCTGCACATCACCGTTTTTATGGCGAGTCAAGAATAGTATCTTTTATAAAAAGCTTCTTCTTGTTTATTATAAATTCTCTTTTTATCCTATTTTTACTCACTTTATACGTTCTTTACACATTTATTAATTTACACTAACTATAAGAAATGAAAAAAATACTCATTTTATTCTTAATTGTCTCTGCGTATTCTTGTAAAACTGCGCAGTCAACTACAACTAAAGACAATTCGGATCCAACAAAATACGTAAAAGCTATCAGCGAAAAAGATCTTAAAAAAATGCTTTATACTGTTGCTTCTGATGAAATGGAAGGCCGCGAAACTGGTTCTAAAGGACAGAAAAAAGCAGGTCTTTATATGATCGAACAATACAAAAAAAGCGGAATTTCTTTTCCAAAAGGAGCTTCAGACTTCTATCAGCCAGTTCCTGCTACATTTATGAATGCAAGACGCAATCAAAACCTTCCAGATTCTGAAAATATCTGGGCTTACATTGAAGGTTCAGAAAAACCAAATGAAGTTTTAGTAATTTCTGCACACTATGATCACGTGGGAATTAAAGATGGTGAAGTTTATAATGGTGCTGACGATGATGGTTCTGGAACTGTAGCTGTGATAGAAATGGCTAAAGCTTTTGCTAAAGCTAAAAAACAAGGTCATGGCCCAAAACGTTCTATTTTGTTTCTTCATGTAACTGGTGAAGAACATGGTTTACACGGATCTCGTTATTATTCTGAAAATCCATTATTCCCTATCGCAAACACAATTGCCGATATCAACATCGACATGATCGGACGCCGCGACGTTGAGCATTCAAATACAAACAACTACGTTTATGTAATTGGTGCTGACAGATTATCTTCTGATTTACACAATGCTGTTGTAGCTCAAAACGAAAAATACATCAAAATGGACTTAGATTTTAAATTTAATGATCCTAAAGATCCAAACCATTTCTATGAGCGTTCTGACCATTACAACTTTGCAAAACACGGTATTCCAGCTGTTTTCTTCTTCAACGGAGTTCACGAAGACTACCACGGAAAAGGCGACGAACCTCAAAAAATTGAATATGACGCTTTAACTAAAAGAACAAAACTGGCTTTTGTTGTAGCTTGGGATTTAGCTAATAGAGAGAATAGACCTGTAGTTGATAAAAAATAGGTGCAAAGGTTCAGAGGTGCAAAGGTTCAAAGATTATTAGACAAGAACCTATACTGCAAAAATTAAAAAAACAAAAAGGGATGAATTTTAAAATTCATCCCTTTTTTATATTTATAAATTCCAAAAGAAAACCTCAGAACCTTTGTAACTTTGAACCTTTGCTCCTTAAATTAGTCATTCATAGAAATCAAAAACTCCTCATTATTCTTCGTTTTCTTGAAACGGTCGTTTACAAAGTCCATAGATTCTACTGGATTCATATCTGATAGATACTTACGCATAATCCACATTCTTTGTAATGTTTTCTCGTCTAATAATAAGTCATCACGACGTGTACTTGACGATGTAAGATCGATTGCAGGGAAAATACGTTTATTAGCTATCTTACGGTCTAATTGAAGTTCCATGTTACCCGTTCCTTTAAATTCCTCGAAGATAACTTCGTCCATTTTAGAACCAGTTTCTGTTAATGCAGTTGCGATGATACTTAAAGAACCTCCGTTTTCTACATTTCTAGCCGCTCCAAAGAAACGTTTTGGTTTTTGCAATGCGTTTGCATCCACACCTCCACTTAATACTTTTCCAGATGCTGGCTGAACTGTATTGTACGCTCTTGCTAAACGTGTAATCGAGTCTAAAAGAATCACAACATCATGACCGCATTCCACTAAACGTTTTGCTTTTTCAAGAACGATATTTGCGATTTTAACGTGCTCTTGTGGCTCTCTATCAAAAGTTGAAGCGATAACTTCTCCACGAACACTTCTTTGCATATCTGTAACCTCCTCAGGACGCTCATCAATAAGAAGAACAATCAAATAAACTTCTGGGTGGTTAGCTGCAATTGCGTTTGCAATATCTTTAAGAAGCATTGTTTTACCTGTTTTAGGCTGTGCAACGATCATACCACGCTGACCTTTACCTATTGGTGAAAACAAATCTATAATTCTTGTTGAAATAGAACTGCCTTTTTCGGCTAGTTTGAATTTTTCTGAAGGAAAAACTGGTGTCAAGTGTTCGAAAGAAACTCTATCACGAACTACTTGCGGATCGTGTCCGTTAATTTTTAATACACGAACCAATGGGAAAAACTTCTCTCCTTCTTTTGGAGGACGAACTACTCCTTTTACAGTATCTCCGGTTTTTAAACCAAATAATCTGATTTGTGAAGTTGATAAATAAATATCGTCTGGAGAAGCTAAATAATTATAGTCTGATGAACGTAAAAATCCGTAACCGTCTGGCATCATTTCTAAAACACCTTCACTTTCAATAATCCCATCAAATTCAAAGTCTGAATCTCTGAAGTTATTATTGTTCTTTTTATTCTTGTGATTAGGATTTTGGTTATTGTGATTTCCGTTTCCATTGCCATTCCCGTTCTGATTTTGGTTCTGATTCGGGTTTTGATTTTGGTTCTGGTTCTGATTTTTATTCTGATTCGGATTAATCTTTTTTGCAGGAGCTTGTGTAGTTTTTTCAGCTGTTTCTGCTGTTGGCTCAGAAACAATTGATTCTGATGGAGTTGACTCTACAGTTTCGTCAGTAGCAGCTACTTCTTTTACTGTTTCTTTCTCTTTTTTCAGCGCTACTTTTTTCTCGTATGCCTGTTTATTAAATTTTCCACCTTTTGGCTCCTTTTTTATCGCCGGTGTTTTATTTTCCTCTACTACTTCAGTTGCCACTTCTGCAATTGGCTGAGCTGTTTCAGCAGTATCGTTTTTTTGAACAGTTTCCTCTACTTTATCAAATTCTAAAACGGGAGCATTTTTTGTATTTGCTGCTTTGGTTTTTACTGGCGCAATTCTAGCACGTTTTGGCTTTTCTTCTTTAGCTTCAGCAACAACCTTTGTTTGAGAAGCTTCAGCAGGCGCAGTAGTGCTCTCTTGGTGTGCTAAAATCTGACTAATTAAAGTCTCTTTTTTGACACCGGTAATCTTTATTGTTTTAGCTAACTTAGCTATTTCTTGAAGCTCAGAAAGCTTCATTTCTTTTAATGCAGAAATATCAAACATGAATGTTCTATGAATTTAATTATTTTAAGGAATACTGTAAAAAGAATAGGTAGATAATTAATTTGAATTGACCGCAGTATGAAGTGCTTACGGTATTATGATGCAATAATACGAATAAAATTTTATCATACAATAGTATTTTAAAAAAAGAAAATATATTTTTGTAAAACATTTTTAGACCATGATACAAAGAATTCAGACTGTATATTTATTTCTAGCTTTTGCTGCAACTGGCATTTTAATGCTTTTTGTTCCGCTTTGGACAACTAGTGCAGGAAAACCATTCTTTTTTATGCAGGATCAACTTTATGCGGTTTTATTAGGCTTAACAACTATGCTTAGTATTGTCAGCATTATTTCATTTAAAAAGAGACAAAATCAGTTTGTGCTAAACAGACTTAATATAATATTAAATTTAATTTTATTAGGATTATTTGTATATCGATCACTAAATTTATCTGGAGGGACTGAGGTCTCTGAGAAAGGTATTGGGATGTTCATGCCAATTGTCGCTATCGTGTTATTAGTTTTAGCTAATAAGGCCATCAAAAAGGACGAAGATCTTGTAAAATCTGTTGATCGTTTGAGGTAAACCTATAAACTTAGTTTATTTTGTGCGAAGAAAAACCCGAATTTTGATTCGGGTTTTTTTTGTCTTATTATATTATAAATCAAGCCTAAAGAGTACAATAAGAATATACCTTTCGTGATAAATTTGTATTTTCAAATTCAAATAATCATGACACCAAAAATAAGGATTCATCTTGCAGATGATCATCAGGTCTTAATTGATGGACTATCCAACTTGCTTCAAACTGTTTCAAACTTTGAAGTGGCAGGAACTTCACTAGACGGCACTACTGTTTATGATGATGTTATGAAAGACGAAGCCGATATTTTGATTTTAGATATCAGCATGCCCAAAAAAGATGGCATTGAAACTCTGAAAGAATTTAACGAAAAACAACTGCCTTGCAAAGTCATTATTTTATCAAGCTATGATGATCTAAAAATCATAAAAGAAGTAATGAAATTAGGTGCAAAAGGCTATTTGACAAAAAACTGCGCTGGCGAAAATATTATCGAAGCCGTTGAAGCTGTTTATCAAGGACAAGAATACTTTAGCGACGGCGTGAGAGAAAAAATCTTCAACACTTTTAGAGACAACCCAAAACTAAACTCAAATATAGTTATAGAAAATCCAGTCTTAAGCCGACGAGAGATTGAAATTATCATTTTAATTGGTTTAGAATATAGCGGAAAAGAAATCAGCGAAAAACTTTTTATCAGCTCACATACTGTCGAAACACATCGCAAAAATATCATGAAAAAGCTTAATATAAAAAGCACAATAGGCCTGGTAAAATATGCCCTCAAAAACAATTTGATTAACCCTTAAAAATTGCTTTTTATGATTCGCCTAAAGTTCTTTATAACTCTCCTTTTGCTGATTATTTTTGAAGGAAATAGTATCGCACAGCCAAAAGACCTGGCAGAAGTTCCGCAAACTGAAATAAACGGCAAAAGTGCATTTAATAATCTTACCAAATCAGAACAGTTACGGAACAAAAAAATCGTCAGTTTATCTATTATACTCACTGTTATCATTTTTCTTTTGTTTTACTTTTTATACCAGAATAACAAACTAAAACAAAAGATAAAACGAAAAGACACCAAACAGAAAATCCTTCTTGACATTATTAATTCTGGCATAGATTCTCAAGAAGTAGAACGCAAAAAAATTGCTTCTTTTCTGCACGACAACATCAATTCACTTTTGTCTTCTGTAGGATTACATTTAAATACTTTTACAGCGCAAAACAATATAAAATCGGACGAAATACAAAAAGCAAAGACCATTCTCTCCGAAGCACATGAACTTTTAAGAGATATGTCTCACGATCTTGTTCCTTCTCTTTTGGTCCGTTTTGGACTAATTTATGCCTTGGAAGATTTATGCGAAAAGAATTCTAATTCTGCCATTGAATTTGAATTTTCAAGCTCCATTTCGACAAGCAGAAGATACGTCGAGAAATTTGAAATGAAGATTTATTTCATTGTCACAGAACTATTCAGCAATATTACCAACCATAGTAATGCCCAAAAGGCAAAACTTTCTTTAAACGAAAAAGAGAATCAATTAATCCTTCGCATTTATGATGACGGAATTGGTTTTAAAACTCAGAAATTGAAAGAAGCTGAAGGTTATGGTCTAAACAGAATTAGAGCTCGAATTAAAAAATACAAAGGTTCTTTATCAATTGTTTCTAAAGAAAATCTAGGAACTAAAATAAAAATTCAGATTCCGTTGCCTCATTAATTACTTCGCCCCTATTTCGATAATTTCTAAATCTTTAATTTTATCATCATCGATTACAAATCGAAGCATGGTTCTCACTTTATGAAAACCGCTTTTACCAGCCGCACCAGGATTCATATGCAATAAGTTGTTCTTTTTATCGAACATAACTTTTAAAATATGCGAATGACCGCAAATAAATAATTTTGGAGGATTCGCAGCCAATTCTTCCCTAACATTTTGATTGTATTTACCAGGATAGCCTCCAATATGCGTAATCCAAACCGATACGTTCTCGCATGAAAAACGATTATTTAACGGAAATTCTAATCGCGCCTTAGCATCGTCAATATTTCCATAAACCGCTCTTAAAGGTTTTAGCTTTTTAATTGTATCTGTCACAACCAAATCGCCAATATCTCCCGCATGCCAAACTTCATCTGCTTGAGCAACATATTTTAAAATTGTATCGTCAATGTGGCTATGGGTGTCTGACAGAAGTAGGATTTTGATCATTTTTTTAAGAGGCTAAGATTCTGAGGTGCTAAGATACTAAGTTTTTTTCTGCAGAGATGAACCCCAGTATATCTTTCATGTTGTTTACAATTTTGTTGTTTTACAATCTGATGTGAGACGCACTTCAGAAAGGTCTCTACAGATCTACTTTGTCACTAAAAAAGAAAAAACTTAGCAACTTAGAAGCTTAGAAGCTTAGTAACTTTTTTTCGTACCTTTACACCTCAGAACCTCTGTCCCTTAAAATGAGATATTTTATTCAATTCGCTTATAACGGAACCCATTATCATGGCTGGCAAATACAGCCTAACGCTTCTTCAGTTCAAGAAACTTTAAATAAGGCTTTTTCGGTTTTATTAAATCAAACGATCAGCATTATGGGTGCTGGAAGAACAGATACTGGAGTTCATGCAAGTGAAATGTATGGTCATTTTGACACAGAAAAGACTTTAGACATTCCGGTATTAATTCATAAATTGAATTCGTATTTACCAAAAGACATTGCGATTTTTGACATCATCGCGGTTCATGACGATGCCCATTGCCGATTTGACGCAACAAAGCGAACTTACGAATACCATATTAATACAGTAAAAAATCCGTTTTTACAGGAATTGAGCTGGTATGTTACACAAAAATTAGATGTGAATTTAATGAATGAAGCAGCGCAGTTATTATTGAACCATACCGATTTTCAGTGTTTTTCAAAAGTTAATACTGACGTAAACACATTTTATTGCACGGTTTTTGAGGCATATTGGAAACAAGAAAATGGAAAACTGATTTTTACCATTTCGGCAAATCGGTTTTTAAGAAATATGGTTCGCGCAATTGTGGGAACTTTGATTAATATAGGATTACACAAAATCACACTGGCAGATTTTGAAAATATTATTGCCAGCAAAAACAGAGAAAAAGCAGGGTTTTCTGTCCCAGCACATGGTTTATATTTAACCAATATTTATTACGATTATTTATAAGCTTTAGGCTTTAGACAATAAGCTTTAAGCTTATCCCTAACTACTTACAGCTAATAACTTACGGCCTAAAACCTAAAGCTTAAAGCATCAAAAAAATAAATGAAAGCAAAAGCATTCGACACAGGATTATTCAAACGAATTTTAAAATATACCCGCCCTTATAAATGGCGTTATTACGGCGTAATTATTTTTGCTATTTCGCTGTCTATTTTTGCCGCACTTCGTCCTTACTTGCTTAAAGAAACGGTCGACGGTTATATCAAAACTCATGATAAAATGGGATTGCTGATGTACATCATTTTGATGGGAGTAGTTTTATTGATGGAAGTTTTTTCTCAATTCTACTTCGTTTATTGGGCAAACTGGCTCGGACAAGATATTGTAAAAGACATTCGAACCAAACTTTTTCAACATATTTTGAGTTTCAGAATGAAGTATTTTGATTTGGTTCCGGTTGGACAACTTGTTACGCGTGCCGTTTCGGATATTGAATCGATTGCGCGTATTTTCAGCCAAGGTTTGTTTATGATTATAAGCGACTTGATGAAAATGGTCGTAGTTTTAATTTTCATGTTTTACATGAACTGGAAATTAACTTGGATTGTTGTAATTGCAATGCCAATTCTAGTTTATGTTACCAGAATTTTCCAACGCAAAATGCAGGTGGCTTTTGAAGAAGTAAGAACGCAGATTGCCAACATGAACTCGTTTGTACAGGAACGTGTAACAGGAATGAAAATCGTTCAGCTTTTTAACCGTGAAAAAATCGAAGCCGATAACTTTAAAGAAATCAACAACAAACATAGAGTAGCATGGATTAAGACCATTTTGTACAACTCGATCTTTTTCCCGATCGCAGATATTATTTCATCTATTACTTTAGGTTTGGTTGTAGTTTATGGCGGATTTAGAATTTTAAATGGAGATCATTTCACGACTTTTGGAGATTTGTTCTCATACACCATGTTTATCGGAATGCTGTTTAATCCGTTGAGACAAATTGCAGATAAATTTAACGAAATGCAATTAGGAATGATTGCTGCCAATCGTGTTTTTGATATTATCGATACACAAGATCATATTCAAGACACTGGAACAATTGAAGCGCCAGTTTTTAATGGACGAATTGACTTTAAAGACGTTCGTTTCAGTTATATTCCAGAAGAAGAAGTCATAAAAGGAATTGATTTATCGGTTTCTGCAGGACAAACTATTGCCATTGTAGGTTCTACAGGAGCAGGAAAATCGACGATTATTAACCTATTAAATCGTTTTTACGAAATCAATAGCGGAACAATCTGCATTGATGGAGAAAATATCGAAAATTATACTTTGGCTTCTTTAAGAAAACAAATCGCTGTTGTTTTACAAGATGTATTTTTGTTTGCCGATACAATTTACAACAATATTACTTTGCATAATCCTGCAATTACGAGAGATAAAGTTATTGATGCTGCAAAGAAAATTGGTGTTCATGATTTTATTATGAATCTTCCAGATAATTATGATTTTGATGTAAAAGAACGAGGCGTTATGCTTTCGTCTGGACAAAGACAGCTGATTGCTTTTTTGCGTTCGTATGTGAGCAACCCAAGTATTTTAATTTTGGATGAAGCGACTTCTTCTATCGACACCTATTCTGAAGAAATGATTCAGCGTGCGACAGAAACAATTACAAAAGGAAGAACTTCTATTATTATTGCACATAGATTAGCAACAATTGTAAATGCAGATAAAATTGTGGTGATGGATAAAGGCTTGATTGTAGAACAAGGAACGCATCAAGAATTACTCACTAAAACTGATGGCTATTACAAAAACCTGTACGATTCGCAATTTTCAGTAGCTAATTAGACTTGCGAAATATCCTACATCACTTAATCTCAAAATCTTACAAAGATTTAAATACTAAAACCATGATTATTCCCTGTATTTAAGGTAAAGTTATTTAATAATAACTCAATAATACCGCTTGCATTCTTACAAACAAATAACTAAGTTTGATGAATAAATAATCATTTTTGAAAAAAACCTATGAAGAAAAAATTACTTTTTATCGTTTTATTTTTAGCGTTTTCGCTTAATGCGTTCTCAATGCAAATTTTTGTAAAAACTTTGACTGGAAAAGTTATAACTATTGAGATCGAAAGTTCGGATACTATTGAAAATCTTAAGGCAAAAATATTCGATAAAGAAGGAATTCCTGTTGAATGCCAAAGAATCATATTTGCAGGAAAACAACTTGAAGATGGCAGAACACTGTCTGATTATAACATCCCAAAAGAAAGCACAGTGCACATGATTCTTAGAACTCCTCCTTGTAATTAATTTGTTTCTTAAAAAAAGAACTAAGTATTTAAAATACGTTTTAAAACTGGATTTTGATACGATTGTTTATTCAAGCTTCAAATACAATATAGGAAATCAAAAACACTCCTAAAAAGTGTGTAAGATTAAAAATAAAAGGGTTTGACTTTTAATTAAAGTCAAACCCTTTTTCATATGATCGTCGAATTGAGACGATTTTCATAAGTAAAAAGAAAATTAATAATTTCAAAAATTGGCTACATCAATAATTTAATAATTATTTAGCTATAAATTGACATTCGTTTCCTAAATTAAAAAACTGCAGTATTCACAAATTGTGAATTAAAATCCGACTAAAAACTGCTAAAAACGCTTTAAAACGTTAAATTAGCGTTATAGAAATCATAAAATTGACCTTTCACAATCAACTAGATAGCAAAAATTTTTGGTTTATTCTTTATCTTTGAGAGTATAGAAATCAAATGTAAAAGACAATGCCACAAAATAGATTTTATCCTGATGAAAAATTTAAAGAAATAGAAATAAATGCCTCATTACAATTAAGATACGCCATTTCAAATAGAGGTCGATTAATAAGTTTTACCGATGAAATTGAAAACGGCCGCATTCTTAAAGGAGGTTTAAGCGACGGATATCCGACTTTCCGTTTTAAGGTTAAAAAAGACGATAAAATCGTAAATAAATATCTCTTCTTATATAAGTTAGTTGCTCAATATTTTATTCCGAAAGAATCGGAAGAACAAACATATGTGCTGCACTTAGATTACAATAGAGCCAACGATGATGTACGTAATCTTCGCTGGGCAACAAAGCAGGAAATGATGGCGCACAGCCGTAAAAGTCCGCGCGTTATTCAGGCAAAAAAGAACTTAATTGAACACAATCTAAAAGCCGACGGACGAAAATTAACCACTACAAAAGTGATGTTAATTAAGAAAATCCTAGCAAGACCTGAACAAAAGACACGTCTTAAAATGATTGCAAAACAATTTGGCGTAAGCGAAATGCAGATCAGAAGAATTGCCAGCGGAGAAAACTGGGGACACGTGAAAATTTAATTGTGTTTGTAAAATGTTAAAGGTAAAATGTGAGATGTATGATATTCAAATCAACATTTCACATTTTACTTTTTTACATCTTACCTTTTTTTAAAATAAATCCTTAAATTCGCAAACACAAATAACAAAAGAAGAAATCGAAAGATGAGTTTCGGAAATACAAACTTCATTTTCGATAGTTAATACTAAAAGCAAAAAAAATGAAATACGACGTTATTGTTTTAGGAAGTGGTCCTGGAGGATATGTAACAGCGATTAGAGCTTCGCAATTAGGCTTTAAAACTGCTGTAGTAGAAAAAGAAAATCTTGGTGGAGTTTGCCTTAACTGGGGATGTATCCCAACAAAAGCGCTTTTAAAATCTGCTCAGGTTTTTGATTACCTTAAGCACGCTTCTGACTACGGATTGAAAGTTTCTGAATTTGACAAAGATTTTCCTGCAGTTATTCAACGCAGCCGTGGTGTTGCTGAAGGAATGAGCAAAGGTGTTCAATTCTTAATGAAAAAAAACAAAATTGACGTTATCGAAGGTTTTGGAAAACTAAAACCAGGGAAAAAACTTGACGTTACTGATAAAGACAATAAAGTTACAGAATATAGCGCTGATCACATTATCATCGCAACTGGAGCTCGTTCTCGCGAGTTGCCAAACTTACCTCAAGATGGTGTAAAAGTAATTGGATACCGTCAGGCAATGACTTTGCCAACTCAACCAAAATCTATGATTATTGTTGGTTCTGGAGCAATTGGAGTTGAGTTCGCTCACTTCTACAACTCAATGGGAACAGATGTTACTATCGTAGAATTTATGCCAAACGTAGTTCCTGTAGAAGACGAAGATATCTCAAAACAATTTGAGCGTTCTTTGAAAAAATCTGGAATTAAAGTAATGACTAACTCTTCTGTTGAGCGTATTGACACTACAGGAGCTGGAGTTAAAGCTTTCGTTAAAACAGCAAAAGGAGAAGAAGTTCTAGAAGCTGATATCGTACTTTCTGCAGTTGGAATTAAAACAAACATTGAAAATATCGGATTAGAAGAAGTTGGAATTGCTGTTGACAGAGATAAAATCTTAGTTAATGCTTACAACGAAACTAACATTCCAGGATACTACGCAATTGGAGACGTTACTCCAGGTCAAGCTTTAGCGCACGTTGCTTCTGCTGAAGGAATCAACTGTGTGGAGAAAATTAAAGGTCTTCACGTAGACCCAATCGATTACGGAAACGTTCCTGGTTGTACTTACGCAACTCCAGAAATCGCTTCTGTTGGTTTAACAGAAAAACAAGCAAAAGAGAAAGGTTACGAATTAAAAATTGGTAAATTCCCATTCTCAGCTTCTGGAAAAGCAAAAGCTGCTGGAAATGCTGACGGATTCGTAAAAGTAATCTTCGATGCTAAATACGGAGAATGGTTAGGATGCCACATGATTGGTGCTGGTGTTACAGATATGATTGCTGAAGCAGTTGTAGCTCGTAAACTAGAAACTACAGGTCACGAAATCCTTAAATCTATCCACCCTCACCCAACAATGAGCGAGGCTGTTATGGAAGCTGTAGCTGATGCTTACGGCGAAGTAATTCACTTGTAAAAATATACCGTTTTACGGTTATATATAATTCTCAATTTATAAAATCCGATTTGTGAAAACAGATCGGATTTTTTTATTCCTTCAAATTCAATTAAGATAATCGTCTGGTTTGGTCATCAAAAAGGGCTTCAAACAAATATCGAAAACAACTAAATTAGATTTCTGTCAAAGTAATAAAAAGATTACTTTTATAAATCATTATAAATATTCATTTTTATGGAAGAAACAAAAATATTCTACGCCGACGGAGAAAATCCAAAAATGATTGAGGCTTACAAAAAGGCTCAAGAAACCTTTAAATATTTCTGGAGAGAATTATCTTGGGAATATAGACGAATAGTTCCAGGATTGGATGTAGCTTGCGTAAAACTGGCTTTTACTCAAGAAATAGACGGAGAAACTATCGTAGAACATATGTGGATTAACGATGTAAACTTTGATGGTGAAAACATATACGGAATTTTAGTAAATGATCCCGATGAACTAACTAATGTAAACAATGGAGACGAAATTGCAATTCCGATAAATCAGATTAGTGACTGGCTGTTTGCTATTGATGGCCAAACTTATGGAGCATTTACAATTCAAGCAATGCGCTCTGAGATGAGCGAAGATGAAAGAGAATCGCATGATGAAGCTTGGGGATTAGATTTTGGAGATTTCAATGATGTTCTAGTTGTGAATGAACAAAAAGAAAAACCTGAAAATCTGATTGAACACCCAATGAGCAAAAACATGAAAGAAAGTCTTATTGAATTCGTTGCCAATAACCCCGAAGAAGTATCCAACCAAGACGAATTAGGCTATACTTTTCTACATCGTGAAACTATTGCAGGCAATCAGACATCTGTTGAAGTTTTATTAGAATCTGGCGCAGATAGAAATGCAAAAACCGCAACAGGCAAAACTGCTTTAGATTTTGCAAAAGAATTAAAGTGGGATCATTTATTGCCTTTATTGCAATAGAAAACTTTAAAATCCGATTTGTGAAAAACAGGTCGGATTTTCATTTTTATAAAAACTCTTTTTTTTCAAATCCAAATCAAAACTATTCTATTTTTCATCTGTTTAAAATTAAAGAATATGCTACTTTTGCTGCACCAAATCTAATATGCCACAGAATGAAAAAATTATTCTTTACGCTAGTGCTGTTCACCTCAGTTCTTTTATCTGCCCAAACAAAAACCGACACCGATTTTGCTTCACGTTTAAAAGGCACATTTGCTCAATCAACTGACTGTGTCAACGATTTCGAAAAAGTATTAAAACCAGAAGAACTCAAGTATTTAAACACTACTCTAAACACTTTCGAAAAAAAATACCTTTACAAAATTGTTATTATAACAACTCCTTCTTTCGCGCCATTTCAGTCTTTTGATGAGTTTGCAATGGATCTTGATAAATTTTTATCAAAAGATCCACGATTAGATCCTACCCTATTAATTGTTGTCAGCAAATCATTACGCCAAATTCAAGTTTTAAGCGTAAATTTTATAAAATATAAATTAACCGAAGAGGAAACACAAAATATAATTAGTACGTATTCTATTCCAGAACTTAAAAAAGGGAATTATTACAAAGCCTTAGAACTTGCTTCAAATGAGTTCATGAAAAAATTACAACAATAAAATCAATAAATGTAGCAAAATCCGATTTGTATTAGCAGATCGGATTTTTTATTTATCTTGTCAGTTTCATAACAAGATTACAATAAAAATAATCCTGAGATCTTTTATAACTTTATCAAAAATCAGTACCTAATTAAAAATCAATTATTATGAAATCAGAAATTCAGACTTATAATAATTCACAGACCGCTGAAGATAAAGAAATCTGCGATCTTCTTTATAACTTAATAGACCAGAATTTAACCGAATCTGAAAACAAAATCTGGCATGCGCATCCTGTTTGGTTTTTAGACGGAAATCCAATTGTAGGCTACAGTAAACTAAAAGGTTCTGTTAGATTGCTTTTCTGGAGCGGACAATCTTTTGAAGAAGAAAAACTACAAAACGAAGGATCGTTTAAAGCAGCAGAAATGCGTTATACAAACGCTAATCAAATTAACGAAGAAGATTTAAAACGCTGGCTCGAAAAAAGCATAGAAATTCAATGGGATTATAAAAATATCGTCAAACGAAAAGGAGTTCTGCTTCGACTAAAATAACCAATTAACTCAAAAACAATAAAACCTAAAATGAAATTTTTTCCCTTAATCGCCTTTATTTTTTTAACCCATACAACCTTTTCACAAACAAAAATGCGACCACTAAATGAACTTATCGATCAGACAGATTCTGGCTGGAAATTAGTAAAAGAATGGGCAAATACAGCCAAAAACAAAGTAGAAATTCTTCCAGCAGATCCTCAAAAAGCTAAAGACGCTTTATACAACACCCAAGTTACAACCAGTTCGCCAATGGGGGCTATAGTGTATAAAACTGGCGGAATTTTAATTGATAATGGCTGGATCAGAATTCTTGGTTCTGGAAGCCAAAAACTTAATAGAAGCCTACCTGATTGGAACAAAGGAAAATCTTTTAAAGAGTTTGGAGAAGCTCCTTCTTTCTTTTTAATTGCAGACGATGCTCTAGGCGGTTTTTACCTATTAAACGGAGGCGCATTGGGAACAGATCTTGGAAAAGTATATTATTTTGCCCCAGACAATCTAGAATACGAACAACTTGATATTACTTATTCTGAGTTTTTAGAGTTTTGTTTCAATAATGATTTAGACAAATATTATGCTGGAAACCGTTGGGAAAACTGGAAAAAAGACCTTACAGCATTACATGGCGATCAGGTTTTTAATTTTTATCCTTTTCTATGGACTGAAGAAGGAAACGATATCAACAAAGTTCAGAGAAAAATGATTCCTATTGAAGAACAATACAACCTTAATTTAGATCTCCGAAAACAACTTGGACATTAACCCAAAAAAAACATAATATTTTAATTTTCAGTTTTTTAGTTTTAACTTTATTACTGACACACTGTTGTCACAAACTCCTTTTACTTTTATAAAATAAAACTAAAAAGATGGAAACTAAAGACGGAAAATTGGCTGTATATGCTCCAACCAGACAAGATTGGCGCAATTGGCTTGAAAAAAATAGTCAAATAGAAAAATCGGTTTGGCTTATTTTGTATCATAAAAAAAGTAAAACACAAAGCGTCAATTTAGTTGAAGCAACTGAAGAAGCGCTTTGTTTTGGCTGGATTGACAGTCTTTGCAAAAAACGTGATACAGAAAGCTATTACCTTACTTTCTCACACCGAAATCCGAAAACCAACAAATGGAGCAAACCCAATATTGAAAGAGCCGAACGCATGATTCAGCAAAATTTAATGACAGAACACGGTCAGAAATTAATCGATATTGCAAAAGAAAAAGGAAAGTGGAATATTGAATAATCTTGAAAATAAAGTTTAATTGATATGGCGTCCCCCTCCGGGTCAGGCTGTCCGCTATATCTTTTATGGTGAACCCCACCATAAAAGGATGCCGCTCCCATCCTTCACGCATCTGTAGTTATAAGAAGATTTTGTGTTAAAATAATTTGTATTTTAGTTAGACCTAAAACTCAACCTAAAACCTTATAAATCATGCTAAAACAACTAATCTTTCTTCTCCTTTTTTGTTTCGGAATACAATTACATTCACAAGAAATTGGATTTACAAAACCAGATTACAAAGCCATTGAAAAAGAAATCAATGATAAAAATTCGAAATTCTTTTATCCGAAATTAATGGAAAGACTGGTAAAAAATGATACTCTTTTAACGCATGATGAATATCGTCATTTATATTTAGGCTACTTTTTTCAACCAAAATATAATGCATTTTGGACTTCTCCCGAAGACGAAAAACTTCGCACTTATTATGCTAAAGAAAAACTTGAAACTTCAGATTATGATGAAATCATAAAACTGGCCAATAACACTTTAAACGATTTCCCATTTGATTTAAGACAGCTCAACTATCTAGCCTATATTTATCACTTAAAGGGCGATGAAACTTCTGCAAAAATTGCATCCTTTAAATTTCACAGCATTCTAAACGTCATTCTTTCTTCGGGTGACGGAAAAAAGTGCGAAACTGGCTTTCATGTTCTAATGGTCGATCACGAATATATTCTGCTTAACCTTTTTGAAATCGAGTCAAAAGGACAATCTCTTGTAGATAATTGCGATTATTTAAGTTTCGAAAAAGGCGTTTACAATGTTGATGGAATTTATTTTAATATCGAAAAAATGCTTGAAAACGAAAGAAAAGTGCTCAAATAATATATTTTCCAAACATAAAAAAAGCAACTCCAGCAAATCTTATGCTGGAGTTTTTTTTTGATAAAAGACATTTATTTATTGTTTATCAATAAATTTTTATTATTTTAGCAGCATTACTTTTAATCTTGCTTATTATGGAAATAAAAATTGGAACACCACAGATTCTAAAAATCCTGAATGTTTTATCATGGATTATTTTTATTGGCTTATGTGTAGAAGCTGGTATGTATCTTTTTAACGGGATTTATACAATGACTATAAATTCATACAATGCACGTTTTCTTGATCTCTTAGATTTATATAATTTCAGCCCTAGTTTTTACATTCAAGAAATATGCTTTATCAGCATTGTGGCAACCTTAAAAGCAATTATGTTTTATCTAATTGTAAAAATGTTGCATGAAAAAAAATTAAATATAGAGCAGCCTTTTACAGCAGAAATGGGACGTTTTATATCTTATCTTTCGTACTTGGCTTTCGGAATCGGATTGTTTTCTTTTTGGGCCTTCAAGTTCAATAATTGGATAACTTCAAATGGAGTAAAACTCCCAACTTTAGAATCACTAAATCTTGAAGGTCATAGCATTTGGATCTTTATGGCAATTGTGATGTTTGTTGTAGGTCAGATTTTTAAAAGAGGAATCGAAATTCAATCTGAAATTGACTTAACCATTTAAACAAAAAATTATGCCCATAATAGTAAATTTAGATGTCATGATGGCAAAGAGAAAAATGTCATTAAATGAGCTTTCAGAAAAAGTAGATTTAACTTTATCAAATCTTTCCATTTTAAAAACAGGAAAAGCAAAAGCCATTCGTTTTAGCACACTCGAAGCAATCTGCAAAGTTTTGGATTGCCAGCCTGGTGATATTTTAGAATTTTCAGAAGAATAATTTCATTTCGATTTAATTTGTATTTTCGTACAGAACTGATTTAAACTTTGAAACGATTATAAATCTAAAAAGTCTAAAAATGAATATTTTAATTGTTTACTCACATCCTAGTAAAAAGTCATACACTTTTCAGGTTTTGGAAAGATTAAAATCTGTTTTGGCTAATGAAAATTGGAATGTTGAAATCTCAGATTTGTATGCTTCCAATTTTGAAAGTGATATGTCTGAAGCAGAATATGAGCGTGAAGGTTTTGCAAAAACACAACTTCCTATTCCGCAAGATGTTTTAAACGAACAAGAAAAAATAGAAAAAGCAGACTGCATCATTTTTCTTTACCCAGTTTGGTGGAGCGATTGTCCTGCAAAATTAAAAGGCTGGTTCGATCGTGTTTATTCGGTTGGATATGCTTACGGGCAAAATGAAACTTCGAGAAAAATGAAAACCATTCCGTTTGGACTTGTAATTTGTACAGCTGGTCATCCGAATGATTTTCTTAACGAAATTGAAATGGCACAAAGCATGGAAAAAATAATGCTCGAAGACCGACTCGGAAAACGTTTTGCCCAAAAAGAAATGATTATTCTGGGAGGAACTTTAGAACTAGAAAACGTAATGGTAAAACATTTCGAACTGATTAATCAAATTCCTCAAAGAATTAAAGCAATAAAATAATCCCTTAAAAATAAACTAACCTCAAATGATACAAAACGACACAACAGAAAAATCAGTTTTTGAAGAAATTCCAACTGAGAAAATATACTCAGAAAAAGCTATAAGGATAGGAACATTTTTTGCAGGTCCGTTAGTTGCAGGTTATTGCATTGCAGAAAACTTCAAAGCATTTAACGACTTTGAAAAAGCAAAAAACACATGGATTATTACAGCCTTATCAATGATTGCAATTATTGGGCTTATTTTTATCATTCCTGATAACTTTCCAAGCATTCTTTTTCCAGTACTTTATTCCGTTGTGGCTTCTTATTTCTTGAAAAAATTTCAAGAACAGGACATTCTAAATCATATTCAAAATGGCGGAGAAACTTTTGGCGGATGGAGAGTTACTTTAATAGGTTTATTAAGCATTATTGTTTTTTTTGGAATCATTATGAGTATTGTCTTATTGACCGAAAATGTTTGATAATTTTTCTGTCCGAAACACCCCTTAAATTTGTCTCTAAAACACCTTAACTAATTGACTTTTAGATTGTAATTTTACTTTACTAATTTAAAAATCAATTCATTATGAACTCGCACGATTTTACCACAACAATAATTGTTAATCAATCACCTGAAGAAGTTTTTAAAGCTATACAAAATGTTAGAGGATGGTGGTCTGAAGAAATTGAAGGAAAAACAGCAAACA
Organism: Flavobacterium tagetis; assembly: GCF_016735615.1. GTDB lineage: Bacteria > Bacteroidota > Bacteroidia > Flavobacteriales > Flavobacteriaceae > Flavobacterium > Flavobacterium tagetis. Next base: position 222,208 of record NZ_JAERSF010000003.1, on the reverse strand, counting down.
AAGGTGACGAATTTAAATACCATTACGAAGACGTTCACCGTTGCAAAATAAAATTGACTGAAGTAATCCCGAATCAGAAAATCGTCTGGCTGATTGAAGAAAATTATTTCAGTTTTACCAAAGACGATACAGAATGGACTAATACAACAGCGATTTTTGATATTTCAAAAGAAGAAAACAAAACCAAACTGACTTTTACACACGTAGGTTTAGTACCAGAATACGAATGTTTTGACGTTTGCAAAGCTGGCTGGAGCAATTACATTGAAAACAGTTTGAAAAAACTGATCGAAACTGGCAAAGGACAGCCTAATGCTACTGGAAAACCTCAAATAGAAACCGAAAGAGCATTATCATCAAAAGAATAATTTTCTTACTTTCGTTGTAGTAATAAATAACGAAAGCTATGAATCCATTTTTAAGAAATACTTTGGCCATAATTGCAGGTCTTGTCATCGGAAGCGTTGTCAATATGAGCATCATTCTAATTAGTAGCTCTATAATTCCAGCGCCAAATGGTGCAGACGTTACTACTACCGAAGGTTTAAAAGCAACAATGCATTTATTCGAGCCAAAGCATTTTCTTTTTCCATTTTTAGCCCATGCGCTAGGCACCTTTGCCGGCGCATTAACTACGGCTTTAACTGCAATTCATCATAAAACAAAATTAGCTTTTGGAATTGGAGCTTTTTTTTTATTTGGAGGTATTGTAACAATGTTTACACTACCATCGCCAATTTGGTTTGGTTTTGTCGATTTAATTTTCGCATACATTCCAATGGCTTATTTAGCTTCTAGAATTGCTGTAAAAAAGAAAACAAATGAGAGATAAAACAATAAAACCAGCAAAAAAATGCTATGAGCATATTGGCGGTAAATTGGGAGAAATTCTTCTGGAAACATTTGCCGACAAAAAATGGATTGCCAAAAATAATCCCACAGAAAAGCATTTTTATATAACCGAATTAGGCGAAAAAGAATTCCTCAAACTTGGCGTAGATATTAGTCAAATAAAATCTGAAGTCATTTAATTTTATAAAATTCCAATCCTTTTCTGCAAAATTTGTAGCACTTAATTTCATAACTTAGTTCGTTTTTAAATCTGGAATCATGACTAAGAAAGAAATCGCTAAAAACTTCCTGAAATTGGCAGCAAAAGGACATTCTCATGAAGGTTTTCGATTGTATGTCGGAAAGAATTTCAAGCATCACAACGCCTATTTCAAAGGTGATGCAGATACTTTAATGCTTGCCATGGAAGAATCTGCCAGAACAAATCCGAATAAGGTATTTAAAATACATCATATTTTAGAAGACGGAAACTTGGTTGCCGTGCATTCTCATCTTAAACAAACGCCTTCAGACATTGGTTTTGCAGTAGTGCATATTCTCAAATTCAAAGAAGACAAAATTGTAGAACTCTGGGATTTAGGACAACCCGTTCCAAAAGATTCTATCAATGAAAACGGAATGTTTTAGTTAATTGTGAATTGTTAATGGCAAATTATTAATTCAAAAACTAAATCTATAAACAACAAAACGTATTCGCAACATTTCAAAATTCATAATTAACAATTCACCATTCAAAACAAATGAACTGCATCGCCAAAATCTCTTTACTCCTAGTTTTAATTTTTGCTTCTTGCAATTCATCAGCTCAGAAAAAAGAGGATTACAAAAAAAGTATTGATAGTATAATTCAAAACTCAAACCCAAAATTTAATGGTGTAGTTTTAATTTCTAAAAATGGGAAAACGCTGTATTCAAAAGTGGAAGGTTTTTCGAATTTCGAAACCAAAAAACTATTAAAAATGGATACCCAATTTGAAATCATGTCTAACAGCAAATTAATTGCTGCCGTTTTACTTTTATTGGAAGTCGAAAAAGGAAAAGTAGATTTGAATGCACCAATCAAAAAATATTTGCCAGAACTAACTCAAACTTGGGCAGATTCAGTGACGGTTCATCAGCTCTTAAACCATTCTCACGGAATTATCGATTTACAAAAACCGTTGGCTTTTAAACCTGGAACCGATTTTAAATACGGGAATCTAAGTTTTAATCTGGTTGCAAAAATTGTCGAATTCAGCTCTAAAAAAAGCTATACAGAGGTTGCCGAATCCCTTTTTAAGAAATTAAAAATGAATCACACTTTTTGTTATTCAAAAGATAAAAAACAAAATCTGGCAACAGGTTATTATAATGTAAAAAATCAATTGGAACCTGATACCTCAAGACAAATCACAGATGAAACTTTAGGCGCAGATGGCATTATCTCAACAGTTTCTGATTTAGCAATTTGGAACAATAATCTCCATAAAGGAAAGATTCTAAAGCCAGAATCGTATCAATTATTAATTAAAAATACCATTTTATCTCAGCACAATTTCTTCGGAAAAGAAAAACAACCTTATGGATACGGAATTCGAATTGTAGAAGAAGAATCCGTTAAATATCTTGGGCATACAGGATTAGGAGATGGTTTTTCTTCTGTAAATTTGTATTTCCCCGAAAGTGATATCAATCTAATTGTTTTAGAAAATCAAATGCCGGAAGATTCTAATTTGTTTTATGCTTCTGAATTCAAAATCAAAAACTTTCTTTTAAGAAGTGATTTATTAAGTAAAAAGTAAATAAAATGGCAAAAAATAAAACCACAGAAACTCAAAACAGTGTTACTGATTTTATTAACGCTGTAGAAAACGAAGTTAAAAAAAATGACGCTTTTGAACTCCTAAAAATAATGCAAGAAATAACAGGTTTTGAACCCAAAATGTGGGGACCAAGCATTATTGGCTTTGGAAGTTACCATTACAAATACGAAAGTGGTCACGAAGGTGACGCTCCGTTGGCTGGTTTTTCGCCAAGGAAAACAGCAATGACCGTCTATTTTTATCTGCCTGAAGAAAAAAGAGAGGAACTTTTATCAAAATTAGGAAAACATACTTCTTCAAAAGCTTGTATTTACATCAAAAAATTAGCAGATATAGATATCGAAATCTTAAAAAAGATAATTTTACTTTCTATTCAATACACTCAAAAATTATATCCCTCAAAATAAAATGATTACATTCTTAATTCTAGTCTTTTTACTATTATTTGCTATTTTCAGATTTCTTCAGCATCCAAAATTTGGAAAAGCTCCTTCTGGCGAAAGATTAACTTTAATTCAAAATTCTCCTCAATATAAAAATGGAAAATTCGAAAATCAATCTTTTACACCCGATCTTGCAGAAGGTGAAAGTATGGCTGGAGTTTTGTTTGAGTTTTTCTTTAAAAAAGTAGAAAGAAAAATCCCGACAGATTTGATTCCGTCCATAAAAACCAATTTACACGAACTTCCTCTTGATCAAGATATTTTAGTTTGGTTTGGACATTCGTCTTATTTTATTCAATTGGAAGGAAAGCGTTTTTTAATAGATCCTGTTTTCAGCGGAAACGCCTCTCCTATTCCTGGCACAACAAAATCTTTCAAAGGTTCTGATATTTATTCCGTAGATGATCTTTCAGAAATTGATTATTTATTGATTACACACGATCATTATGATCATTTGGATTACGATACAATTTTAAAATTAAAACCCAAAACAAAAAAAATCATTACTGCTCTAGGAGTTGGTTCACATTTCGAATTTTGGGGTTTTCCAACAGAAAGTATCATCGAAAAAGATTGGTACAGCACCATTCAATTAGATAAAAACATTACGATTCATACCGCACCATCAAGACATTTTTCTGGCAGAGGTTTTAAAAGATGCAACACACTGTGGACTTCTTTTGTTTTGGAAACTAACGATTTTAAAATGTATTTGGGCGGCGACAGCGGTTACGATTCTCATTTTGCTGAAATTGGCGAAAAATATGGGCCTTTTGATATTGCTTTGCTCGATAATGGCCAATACAACGAGAAATGGAAATACATCCATAATATGCCAGAAGATGTGATAAAAGCCATGAAAGACTTAAAAGCAAAAAGAGTATTTCCAGTACATTCTTCAAAATTTGCTTTATCGCTACATTCTTGGGATGAACCTCTAAATAAAGTGACTGAATTAAATCGTTTATCTGAAAATCCGATTTCATTAATTACACCAATGATCGGCGAAGCAGTAGAACTAAAAAATGAAAAACAAGAATTTAAACAATGGTGGCGAAATGTTCGTTAATTGTTAATTGTAATGTCATCCTGAGCGAAGTCGAAGGGCGTTTCAATTAGCATTAGGGCTTCAACTTCGCTCAGCCTGACAACGAATACAAGACTTGAAACTTGAAACCAAAATAAACTAAAAACCGTGAAACTAAAAATAACATTTCTATCCTTTTGCTTTCTTATAACAGCCAATATCTTTTCCCAAAATACTTATATTTTTTTAGGATCATATAATCGTGATAAAACAGCTGAAGCTATTCAAGTTTATCAATTGGACACATTAAACGGGAAACTGACCAAATTTACTTCTGCAAAAAATATTGTAAATCCGTCTTATTTAACTATTTCTCCAAACGGAAAATATGTTTACGCCTGCACAGACACTAAAACTCCAAATGCAGGAAGCGTAAGCAGTTTTGAATTTAATCCGTCAGCAAAAACTTTGACTTTTTTAAATAGCCAAAGAAGCGGTGGCGAAAATCCAGTTTATGTTTCTGTTCATAAAAACGGAAAATGGCTTGCCAATGCTAATTATACAGAAGGAAGTGTTTCTATTTATCCGCTTTTGGAAAACGGTAAAATCGATTCTATTGCACAGAATTTTCAATATATGGACGGAAGTGTAAATAAACAAAGACAAACCCGATCTCATGTGCATTCGGCAGTATTTTCTCCACAATGCGATTATTTATTTTTACCCGATTTAGGAGCAGATAAAATACGCTGTTATGCCTTTGATGACAATCAGAAAAAGCCTTTAATAGAAACTAAAAATCCATTTACCAAAACTGATTTAGAAGCTGGCCCAAGACATTTTACTTTTCATCCCAATCAAAAATGGGGATATTGCATTGAAGAAATGGCTGGACAAATAAGTGTTTACAATTATGAGAATGGTGTTTTGAACAAAATCCAGCGCATTGCCACACATTCTGATAAAATAACAGAAGGTTTTGAAAGCTCAGATATTCATATTTCTCATGACGGAAAGTTTCTATATGCGACAAATCGGGGGAAAGAAAATAATATTGCCATTTTCTCTATTGATGAAAACGGGCTTTTGAAAAACATTGGTTATCAATCTACTTTAGGTAAACATCCGAGAATTTTCGCCATAGACGAAAGCGGAAAATTTTTAGTTGCATCAAATGTGCTAACTGGAAATATTATCGTTTTTAAAAGAGATTCTAAAACTGGATTATTGAAAAAAACAGGAAAAGAGATTAAGATGCAAGATGTTTCCTGTGTGCAGATTAGAAAAATTTAGTCTTTAACTAAAAATCAAAAAAATATAAAAATGCAAACTTCAAACTTCAATTTACGACCAGACTTTTTAGAAAACGAAGTCTCAAGATTAATTCCCTTAGAAGAAAAACATTTTGAAGCATTATTTGAAGCCGCTTCAGATCCGTTAATTTGGGAACAAAACCCGGCTAAGGACAGACATGAAAGAGGCTCTTTTAAAACTTATTTTGATATAATAATCACAAAAAGTCCGTTTCTAATTCTTGACAAGCAAACCAATGAAGTAATGGGAACAACGAGTTTCTACGATTATAATCCAGAAAAATCGAATGTTGGAATCGGGTACACTTTTATTACTAGAAAATATTGGGGTGGTCCGTACAATAAAGCAAACAAAAAATCAATGATCGATTACGCATTTCAACACGTCAATTCGGTACTTTTTCACGTTGGCGCAGAAAATTTCCGTTCGCAAAAAGCCGTTCTTAAACTTGGAGCAGAAAAAATCAATGAGCTGACATTTACCGTTAATGGTGTCGAAGTGCCGTATTTTGAATATGAGTTGAAGAAAAAAGAATAAATAAAAGAAGAAAGAGGCAAGAAGAAAGAAGCTGGAAAAATTGTCTTATCTCTTTCTTCTTACCTCTTTTCCTTCTCAAAAAATAAAAAAAAATGAAAAGAATTACCGTTTTCTGTGCTTCAAGTTTTGGCACTGAAAAGATTTACGAAGAACAAGCAACAGCTTTAGGCAAAACTTTAGCAGAACAAAATATAGAACTAGTTTATGGAGGTGCAAATGTAGGTTTGATGGGTGCGGTTGCAGACGGAGCTTTAAATGCTGGCGGAAAAGTAATTGGTGTATTGCCTAACTTTTTAAGATCTAAAGAAATCGCTCATTTAGGTTTAACCGAATTAATTTTGGTAGAAAGTATGCACGAGAGAAAAACCAAAATGAACGATTTGTGTGATGGTGTCATTGCTCTTCCAGGCGGTTTTGGGACACTAGAAGAACTTTTTGAAATGCTGACTTGGGCACAATTAGGATTGCATAAAAAACCAATCGCTATTTTGAACGTAAACGGTTTTTACGATTCGCTAATAACATTACTGCAAACCATGACAGAAAAAGGACTATTGAAAGAAGTGAATCGAGAAATGCTTTTGGTTAGTGATTCTATTGAAGATTTATTGCATAAAATGAGAAGTTATACTGCACCAACTGTAGGAAAATGGATCGATAAGAAAAAGTTATAAATTGTGAATTATGAGTTAAGAGTTGCCTCCTCAGAACAAAAACTACAAAATTTAGAGTTATATTTACAAATCCATCTTACTTCTAACAAACAACCTCTAACCTCAAAAAAAATGAAAACAGAAAACAACAAATATGCAAAGGCCGAAATGCTGATAAGAAAACCTGTTTCAGAAGTTTTTCAGGCTTTTATTGATCCACAAATTACAAGTAAATTTTGGTTTACAAAAGGATCAGGGAAATTAGAAGAAAACCAAAAAACCGAATGGACTTGGGAAATGTATGGTTTCTCTCTTTCTGTTACTACACTTGTTATTCAAGAAAATAAAAAGATTGTGATCGAATGGGGAAATCCTGACGAAATTACTCTAGTAGAATGGGTTTTTAGTCCGTTAAACGAAAATGAAACTTTTGTGAGCATTACCAATTCTGGTTTTCATGGCGATACAGATAAAATTATAGATCAAGTTCGTAATTCAACTGAAGGTTTTACTTTGGTTTTGGCTGGAGCAAAAGCTTATTTAGAGCATAATTTACGGTTGAATTTGGTTTTGGATCGTTTTCCGAAAGGTCTTGCTTAATCTTATTTAATTGCAAAATCTGTGTGTGTTTGTTTACCGCAAAGATCGCGAAGGATTGCGCAAAGTACACTAAGTATTTTTTGAGGCCATTTAAAATGAAAAAGTTCACAAAGCTTTGTGGCAGATAAAACTTTTTACAGACAACGCTTTGCGAACTTAATATATAGGATTTAACTTAGGTCTCTAATTAAAATATCTTAGCGAACTCTTCGCAAAAAATTTTACTGCAAAGAAAGGCAACTTGAAACTTCAAAAAACAAAAGAAAATGGAAGTTAAAAAACCCGAAAACATAGACGAATACATTGGTGGATTTCCGAATGAAGTTCAGGAAGTTTTAGAAAAAGTTCGAATGACAATTCAGAAAGCGGCACCTGATGCTAAAGAGAAAATCAGTTATTCGATGCCGGCTTTTGAACAGAATGGAATTGTGGTTTATTTTGCCGCATTTAAAAATCATATTGGACTTTATGCTTTACCAAGCGGACATGAAGCTTTTACAGAAAAACTTGCTAAATATAAATCAGGAAAAGGTTCTGTGCAATTTCCATTAAAAGATCCAATGCCTTATGATTTGATTACTGAGATTGTCAAATTTAGAGTCAAAGAAAATCTGCAAAAAGCAAAAAAGAAATAATACCATAAATGAATTTAACCGAACACTACAACCAACTTTATAAAACATCTTCTGAAATCATTTCGGCAGGAAAATACTCTATCGATTCTGAGCTTAAAAACGAATCCGATTCGCGTTTTGGAATCACACTGCTTATTCGCCCAAATGATGAAATTAAAGCCAATATTCAGACTTTTATTAACGAATTGAAAAAAGCAGAACCTGGACAGTATTTTTATCCGGATTCAGATATTCATATTACAGTAATGTCGATTATTTCTTGTTCAGATAAATTTACTTTAAATCAGATCTCGCCAAACGAATATATTGAGGTAATCTGCAGAAGTCTTGTTGATGTGGAGAAAATAAAAATTCATTACAAAGGCATAACTGCTTCTCCTTCGGCAATTATGATTCAGGGATTTCCAAGTGATGAAACGCTGAATAATTTGCGAAACAGACTACGTGAAAATTTCAAAAATTCAGGATTACAGCAATCTATAGACAGCCGATACGAAATTTCTACCGCACATTCGACCATAATGCGCTTTCAGGAAAAACTTCAAAATCCAAAAAAACTAATAGAAATTGCAGAAAAATTCCGTGATTATGATTTTGGAGAATTCGAAGTCAAAAATTTAGAATTGGTTTATAATGACTGGTATCAGCGCAAAAGCACAACGCGTGTTTTGGGTGATTTTGTATTGAGATGATTTTTTTGCTTGCCACTAATTCCACGAATTTTTACTAATTTTTATTGAAAATAAATTCGTGATAAAAATATCATTTGAACTTTCCAAAATGCCATAAAACGCCAGCTGGATCGTGTAGAAAACATTCGCTTCCCCAATCTAGATATTTTATTGGAGTTAATTTTACTCCTTCATACTTTTCAAGGAGATTTAAAGCTGAAAGCTCACTATAATAGCGTTCGACATCATCAACTTCGACAAAAATCATGGTATTTTCGATCCAACTTTTATCGTAATAATCTTGAAGATAAAAAGCGATTTCTCCCCATTTAAAAACTGAAAAATTAGATTCTAAAACTGTTTCTTCAAATCCTAAATCACGATAAAAGCTTCTTGAGATTTCGAAATTTTTAGCTCCAATAAAAGGTCTGATTGATTTTATTTTGTGATTCATTTCAATATTTATTTAAGATTCTAGTTTTACTGAGCTTAAAAATTTCAAAATATTATTATTTAACTTTCACAATTTTATATTTTAAACCATCTCTCGTTTCTCTATCATTTACGACGCCAAATTGATAAACAAAATCATTATATTTTAATGTTTTGTCTTTTCTATCATAAATCAGAATAGAGATAAAGGAATCATATTTTGAAGAATTGTCTGTTTTCTTTTCATTGTAAAATTCGTTAAAAATTATACCTCTAACTTTTAACAAATTTTGATCGTACTTTACATCAAATTGTGTTTCTTGTTTTACTTGATTTCCATAATGCACGACTGCTTTGTAAGTTCCTTCTACAAAATCGTCATACATTTCTTTTCTTACCAATGAATTATCTCTACAATCGACAGAAATAGTTTTAGATTTATTATTAAATTTAACATCCTTTATTGCTTCACTCTCAACAAATCCAACAAAACAGCTTTTATCTTTAAACACAGAAATTCTCGAATATTTACTTCCTTTAGATAGCAACTCGATTCTCTTTCCCACAGGAATTACAAAATCAATGTTTTTATAGTTATTGGTATCGAGAGTATCACTCAATAAATAATTTTGTTGCGTAGTTAGATTATAAACGTCATTTTTATCTAGTAAAATCTCTAGCACAACTTCCTTATCAAATGATCTAACTTGTGTAATTGAGAACGCCTCATCTTTATATTTTTCAAGTTTAATAATATTAAAATCGCATCCCTTTTTACATTTTCCAATTAATTCTACACTATCATTTTTCGTAAGTCTAGTTATTTTACCATCTTTTAAACTAGAAGGGGCAGTAAAATCTGATGGTAAACGAACTTTATGAGTAATGTTTTTTTGTCCAAAAGCGCAACATGATAACAACAATGTAATTAATAATGCTTTTTCTCTCATTTATTTTCTTTCTAAAAATTTATTGAATACCCCTTGAAGCATTACAAGTTTATATCATTATAATAAATTAAAAACCATTTATTACCTATCAATTTAAATTGCCTCTCTACCTCAAAACCGCTGTTATCAATCCAAAATCTTTCTGTAACCAAGGTGTCGGTTTTTACCAATGAATGCTGATATTCTCCAATTTCTGTTTTTTCGGCAACTGGAATTGCTTGAAACTGCCAGTTCTTTCGTGTCCAATTGTATTGCTCAAAACCAGCAACATGCTTTCCTTCAATAGGAAAATCAACTCTCGAAACCTGAAAAAGCGAATCTGAATGAAACTTTTTATTGAATTCTTCAAAACTTTCAGGCAATTCTTGTTTTACAAATTTTACAACGCTATCATTCTTATGATAATTTATGTCTGATTCTTGTTTTACTTTACTTGTACAGCTCAAAAAAACAGAAGCAAAAACAAAAAATAATATCGCGCCAGAAACTTTCATAAAAATGAAATTTAATTCTTCTTCAAAATACTTCCAATACCACGTCCAATCTGCTCTATAGCTTCGATTCCTTTTGCTAAAGGCGATGATGTAAAATCTTCATAAGCATCCATTGAACTTTCTTTCCTATCGTCTTGCGGATAAACTAAAATTACATTGTTATCGTTGAAATATTTTTCAAATTTCTGTGGCAGTTTATCAAAAATAGACTGATAAGAGACTGAACCTTTTCTTGAAAGATTGAAAACTACTAAATCGGTTGGTTTTATTTCGTCTGAAATACTTTCGAAATCTTCCCAATCAGAAACATTTTTAAATCCTAGTTTGGCGTTCAATTTCAAATTATTGGCAATTTGCTGAATAGTTTCATGCGTTTTATATTCGGCATGAAGTACGATCGGAATGCTCAATTCTTGAGATAAACGGCATATTTTCTGAAGCAACAAATGAAATCCAACGCCTCTCTCAGAAAATGGCGGACAAATAAAAACTAGTCTTTTTTCTTCGATAAAATTCTTTTGGAATCTACAGATAAACAGATTTTTATCAACATTATTGATTATGGAATCTACATTTTCCCCAAAGATTTTATCAATAAATCCTGTTTTTCTCGGCCATCCAACAATTACAATATCAGACATGATTTCCTTTGAAGTTCTAGCAATTCCACTCGCAGGATTATGATCAATTCTGGCAATGGTGTTAATTTTAACTTCTGAAGCTGAACCTTGAATAACAAATTTATCAGCCGCTTTTCTGTACTTTAAAATATTTTTTTCTGCCTGATTATTATTAGGAACAATCGTTAATAAAGTAATTGGATTGGATGATTTTTTATCTTTTATCAAAAGGGCAAAATCCAATAAACTTGCTGCGGCCGAAGTCTTAGCCAGTGGAATCAGAATGTGTTCGTCTAAAATTTGATCTCTTTCAGCATCTTCATGAGAAAACTCTTCTTCGCAAATTGCAATTTTCTTCGCTGCTTTTTCAGTCGCAAACGAAGCTACAATACATGTAATCAGGATTAGAATAATAGTTCCGTTTAAAATGTTTTCGTCTAAAATTTTGGCTTTATAACCAACCAAAATCACAGCTAAAGTTGCCGCCGCGTGCGCACTGCTCAACCCGAAAATAAGCTGTCTTTCTGTTCTAGTATATTTAAAAACAATTTGAGTAAAAAATGCTGCAATCCATTTTCCAAATATTGCTACAACACTCAAAGTTCCTGCTACGATTAAAGCAGTTGGTCCGCTTAAGATAACGCTGACATCAACTAACATTCCAACTGAAATTAGGAAAAACGGAATGAATAATGAGTTTCCAATAAATTCAATCCTATTCATTAATGCCGAAGAATGTGGAATTAAAGGATTTAACGCCAAACCAGCAACGAAAGCTCCAATAATTGGCTCTACTCCTGCTACTTCAGCTAAAAAGGCTGCAAAGAAAACGACTGAAAGCACAAAAATGTAATGAGCATGTTTTTCGCTTTCTAGTTTCTTGAAAAACCATTTTGCAACACGTGGAATAATCAAAAACATTATAGCAGAAAAAATAGCTAAAGAAATTATCAATTTAACCCAAAATGCCTGATTTAGATTCCCTTGACTGCTTCCCATAATTACAGCCAGGATAATTAAAACGGCAGTATCTGTCAAAATAGTTCCGCCGACTGTAATAGCAACTGCCTGATTTTTTGCTATTCCTAATTTGCTGACAATAGGATAAGCCACCAAGGTGTGCGTTGCAAACATACTTGCTGTTAAGAAGCTAGCATTAAAATCATATTTCAATAAATAAAAACAAACTGGAAAACCAATTGAAAGTGGTAGAATGAACGTAAAAAAACCGAAGAGCAAACTCTTATTTCTATTGGCTTTAAACTCATTCATATCCAATTCTAGCCCTGCAATAAACATAATGTACAAAAGTCCAATTGTCGAGAAAAGATCGACTGCAGAGTTTTTTGCCAAGATATTTAAACCGTGCGGACCAATAATAACCCCTGAAATAATAAGTCCGATAATTCCCGGAATATTAATCTTTTTAAGTAAAATTGGTGAAAGCAGAATTATAAAAAGTATTAATGAAAAAATTAATACTGGATTGCTTAAAGGTAATTCGAATTCTTGTAATAGATGTCTGAAAAATTCTATCATATGGTAACTTTATCTTCTTGTGGCATTATAATTTGTAAAAAGACATTTTTCAGAATTCAAACAAAATCCAGAAGTATTAATATTGAAGAATCGAGTATTTTCCACAACTCGTTCTTTCACAAAAATACCTAAAAATAGCGAACTTTTTACTTAATGTGCATATTAAGGTTTTAAATTTATTTCGTTGCCGAATTATTAAATTTTAATATCTTTTTTAACAAATATGCAAGATTAACATTCAAAAAATAATCATAATTGCATTATTCGATTATCTTTGTCTTAACAAAAATTGAACAATGGAAGAATGTATCTCTGTTTTTGATATGCTTAAAATTGGCGTTGGTCCTTCAAGCTCACATACTTTAGGTCCTTGGCGTGCTGCCGAACGTTTTCTTGAAGAGCTCAAAGACGAAGCAATTTTAGACGACATTACTAGAGTAAAAGTCGACTTATATGGCTCACTTTCTTTAACTGGAAAAGGCCACGCAACAGATCTTGCCGTTATGCTCGGTTTGAGCGGACAAGATCCTGAATATATTCCTGTAGAAGATATTGCAGGAATTATTAAAAAGATAGAAACTACAAACGAAATCAATTTGGGGAACCAAAAAGTGATTCCGTTCTTTTTTCTTCAAGATATTGTTTTCAACAAAGACTTTCTTCCGTTTCATGCCAATGGTTTGAAATTTACAGCTTACAAATCTGATGATTCTGAATATGAATCTACTTTTTATTCTATCGGAGGCGGATTTGTCGTTAAAGAAGAACGTACAAATGCGAAAGAAAAAAAAGCAATAAAATGCGCGTTTCCTTACCCAATTCAAAACGCAGCTGAATTGTTGAATTATACGATTACTGAAAATAAAACAATTTCTGAAATTGTATATCAAAATGAAATTTCGATGCGCCCAGAAGCAGAAGTTCATTCAGAATTAATGCGTATCTGGAATACAATGCTAGAATGTATGTACATTGGCTGTCACTCTGAAGGTATTCTTCCTGGTGGATTACACGTACGTAGAAGAGCTTTTGACATGCACCAAAACCTAATTGGATTATCCAATTATACTGATCCGCAAAGCTGGTTGGAAGAAATTAGAAAAACTGAAGTTAAATTTCGTCAGATTCTAAAATGGGTTAGCTGTTTTGCACTTGCCGTGAATGAAGTAAATGCGTCTCTAGGTCGTGTTGTTACTGCTCCTACTAATGGAAGTTCTGGTGTAATTCCTGCTGTTTTAATGTACTACATGGTAATTGAAAACCATAGTGCGGGCGAAAAAGAAATCAAACAATTTTTGATGGTTGCAGGCGAAATTGGAAGTATCTTCAAAAAAGGTTCTACTATTTCTGCAGCAATGGGAGGATGCCAGGCCGAAATTGGCGTTTCTTCTGCTATGGCAGCGGGAGCTTTATGCGAATTGATGGGCGGAACTCCTGCTCAAGTTTTAATGGCTGCTGAAATTGCAATGGAACATCATTTAGGTTTAACCTGCGATCCTATTGGAGGTTTAGTTCAAATTCCATGTATAGAAAGAAATACAATGGGCGCAATTAAAGCAATAAATGCTGCTGAATTAGCCTTAGAAACAGATTCAAAAAATGCTAAAGTTCCTCTAGACAAAGTGATTAATACTATGTGGGAAACAGCAAAAGACATGAATTCAAAATATAAAGAAACTTCTGAAGGAGGTCTTGCAGTTGCCGTAAATATGGCTGATTGCTAGAATATTTGTTTGCCACAGATTAAAAAGATTAAAATGATTTTTTGACGCAGATTTTGCAGATTCTAGATTAAAATAAAAAATCTGCGAATATCTTCTTAAATCCTTTTAAATCTGCGTGAAATAAAATATATGCGTGAATCTTTTTAATCTGTGGCAAAAAACAAAATCAGGGAGAAAGTTTTCAATCTTTACAATATTTTATGTTATTCACTGTCTGAAAAAGCTTTCATTGAAAAATATGGAACTTATATTGAAGCTTCTCTAAAATCACCTCACATCTACAGTATTATAATAAAAGACAGCCAATTCCGATTAGAATTTAAAGACGGAAAACAATTTTCTGTCGAAATATTCTATTATTGCTGATTCCCATTTTACAATTATTCAATACTTTTACATTATCAAAAAAACAATAAAATGTCAGTAGCAAAGAAAGATTATAAAAGAATCACAACAAAATCATTAATTGAGATGAAAAGCAATGGAGAAAAAATCTCTATGCTTACTGCGTATGATTATACAATGGCTAAAATTGTTGATACCGCTGGTGTCGATGTAATTTTAGTTGGTGATTCGGCATCAAACGTAATGGCTGGTCACGAAACAACGCTGCCAATTACTTTAGATCAAATGATTTATCATGCATCTTCTGTAGTTCGTGCTGTAGAAAGAGGTTTGGTTGTAGTTGACTTGCCTTTCGGAAGTTATCAGTCAGATTCAAAAGAGGCTTTGCGTTCTTCTATCAGAATCATGAAAGAAAGTGGCGCGCATGCTGTAAAACTTGAAGGCGGAAAAGAAATTAAAGAGTCTATCAAAAAAATATTAAATGCTGGAATCCCAGTTATGGGACATTTAGGACTAACTCCTCAATCTATCTATAAATTCGGAACTTATACGGTTCGCGCTAAAGAAGAAGAAGAAGCTGAGAAGTTAATCGAAGATGCTCAAATGCTTGAAAAAGTAGGATGCTTTGCAGTTGTTTTGGAAAAAATTCCAGCAGCTCTTGCCAAAAAAGTAGCCGAAAGTATTTCTATTCCTGTTATCGGAATTGGAGCTGGAGGTGGTGTTGATGGACAGGTGTTGGTTATTCACGATATGTTGGGAATGAATAATGAGTTTAGTCCGCGTTTCTTACGCCGTTACCTAAACCTTTACGAAGAAATGACAAAAGCAATTGGCCAATACGCAGCTGATGTTAAGGCTAGTGATTTTCCTAACGAGAAAGAACAATATTAATTTTTTAAAGATGCTAAGGTTCTAAGTTCCTATCCCGATAGCTATCGGGACTAAGATTTTTCAGATTCAAAGAGGCAAAGTAACAAAGGTTCAAAAGTTTTATAAATTGCCTCCAGCTTTAGCTGGAGGTTTATTTTTAAGCCATGTTATAGGGCTTAGCCAAATAATTCGAAATTCTAATATGAAAATCGTTTCAAATAAAGATAACTTACAGATACTTCATGAAGACAATCACATTATTGTGGTTAACAAACGTGTAGGTGATATCGTGCAAGGCGATAAAACGGGCGACAAACCGTTATCTGATGTAGTAAAAGAATACATTAAGGCAAAATACAACAAACCGGGAGACGTTTTTCTGGGTGTAATTCATCGTTTGGATCGACCTACAACCGGAATTGTGGTTTTTGCTCGAACTAGCAAAGCTTTGTCTCGAATGAATGAATTATTTAGTAATCGCGAAACTAAAAAAACGTATTGGGCTGTTGTAAAAAACAAACCTAAAGAAGCATCAGCAAAATTGATTCATTTTTTAAAAAGAAACGAAAAAAACAATACTTCTAAAGCACACTTAAAAGAAGTTCCTGACAGTAAATTAGCGAGTTTAGATTACACCATAATCAAAGAACTTCAAAATTATACGGCATTGGAAATTAATTTGCATACGGGACGTCATCATCAAATTCGCGCGCAATTAAGCGCAATTGGATCGCCTATTAAAGGAGATTTAAAATACGGTGCAGATAGAAGCAACCCTGATGGCGGAATTCATCTTCATGCACGAAAACTAACTTTTGTACATCCTGTTTCAAAAGAGAATATCATAATTATTGCTTCCACTCCAGATGATCCGATTTGGAATGCTGTATGATTTTTATGATTTAATTGTTAAATTTTTAAATTTTATCGATTAACTTGCAGGGAGAAAAAAACAAGCTAGATCGAAAAATGGACTTTAAAAGCGACATCAAATATCGAAAAGAAACTCTAAAAAAGTTATTGTATAATATTCAGAAAAGTGAAGATCTTATTGTGAAAGCTTTGTATGATGACTTTAAAAAACCAGAGTTTGAAGCTGTTTTGACCGAAACCAATTATGTTATTTCGGAACTTAAAGATGCTATCAAAAACATCAACAAATGGGCAAAACCAAAACGCGTTTTCCCATCACTACTTAACTTTCCTTCTAGCGATTATATCTATAAAGAACCTTATGGGGATGTACTAATTATTGCTCCTTGGAACTATCCTTTCCAGCTTGCTTTATGTCCGCTAGTTGCTGCAGTTGCTGCAGGAAACAGAGTAGTTTTAAAACCGTCTGAACTTACACCTCACACATCAGCCGTAATTGCAAAAATTATAGAAAAAACATTTCACATTAATCACGTAGAAGTTTTTGAAGGTGGTGTTGATGTTTCGAATAAATTGCTGGCACAGCGCTGGGATTATATCTTTTTTACAGGAAGTGTCGCTGTCGGTAAAATTGTCGCAAAAGCAGCTGCTGAAAATTTAACACCAGTTACTCTTGAATTGGGCGGAAAAAATCCATGTATTATCGATGAAACTGCAAATTTGAAACTTGCTGCAAAACGAATTGTCTGGGGAAAATTTATCAATGCGGGACAAACCTGTATTGCACCTGATTATATCCTAATTCAGAAAAATATGAAAGTCAATTTCATTTCCTATATGATTGAAGAAATCATAAAAGCGTACGGAAAGAAAATTGACAAATCTCCTGATTTCGCACGAATTATAAATACAAAAAATTGGTATCGATTAACCAATATGATTCAAGGCGAGCACGTTTTGTTTGGTGGCGAAAGCGATGCCAACAAACTCTATATTGCTCCTACTCTTCTGGAAGAACCAGATTTGGAAAGCGCTGTTATGAAAGAAGAAATCTTTGGCCCTATTCTGCCAATTCTGGTTTACGAAAATGAAAATGACATCGAAAAAGTCGTAAGCCGTTATGAGAAACCTCTTTCATTTTATATTTTTAGCGAAAATAATTCTTTTTCACAAAAACTAATTTCAAAATACTCTTTTGGAGGAGGCTGTATAAACGATACAGTTGTTCATTTTTCTAACAACAGACTGCCTTTTGGTGGTGTCGGACACAGCGGAATTGGAGCCTATCATGGCAAGCGAAGCTTCGACACATTTTCTCATCATAAAGCAATCGTAAAAAAAGGAAACTGGCTGGATCTACCTATGCGCTATGCTCCTTACAAAGATAAATTGGCTTCAATAAAAAGAATTTTAGACTGGCTATAAATCAGTTAAAAACATTTCGGAATGTTTTATAGATTTTTACACGGAATTGATTAAAAATATTATATTTACGTCAAGATACCTTTCAAATATTATAAGTCTATAAAACAATCTTACATAAAAATGAAATCTACACTTGATCAAATTGAGGACATCAAAAAAAATGGCTATTCCCTTGATTTTGCTACGGTTTTTAATCACGCTTTCGAAAACTATAAAAAAATAGCTCTTTATTCTGGCCTTATTATCTTAGTTTTTTCAATTATTGCTGCTATAGCTTTTATGGGTATAATGATTGCCTACTTTGGAGCCGAAGCGATGACAAAAGATTTTATTCAAGACTTTGAGAACCAACAATTCACCTCTATTCAGCTTGTAATACAAACTGTTGCCATTTCTTTAATTGCAGGACTTACAGCTCCTTTTGGTGCTGGATTTTTAAAAATGGCCGATTCTGCAGACAAAGATGTTGAGTTTAATGTTTCAACTATTTTCAGCTATTACAAAGCTCCATATTTCGGAGAAATTTTTGTCGCAGCATTCATTCCTGCCTTGTTGGGAACAGCTCTTGCCAATTTAGTTGAAAGTTCAGGAATCTTATTGGTTGGAAATCTAATTTCATTTATGGTTTCTTACTTTATGTTTTTATCAATTCCATTAATTGTTTTCGGAAATCTTAGAGCTATAGATGCCATAAAATCTAGCATTGTGATCGTCACTAAAAACCCGCTCAACATATTTGCTTTTTTTATCATCGGTTTTCTTGGTTCAATGGTTGGTTTTATTGGCTGTTGCGTAGGAGTCATTTTTACTGTTGTTTTTAACAGTTCTATGATATATGCTACTTATTTTGCCATTTTTGGAACACAATCTGAAGAAGAAGATTCAATTGATTCAATTGGAAAATACAATGTAGATTAAAATCGAAAATTCTTATTTACGGAGAATCTAACCACTTCTCTTAAGCATTTTCAAAACGCTATTTACTAAACCAACATACCCCAAAATCTATGGCCGCAAACTATAGTTTTTTAAATTCGGTTATCGCAGGAATTTCCGCTAGCGGAAGTGCCTTCGAATCAATTATGACTGGATGGTATGTGTTTAATTCTGATATCATTTTCTACAACAATCATAAACTTATTGTTTTAGGATTATCGCTCTTTGCTTTTCTTTCGCTTTTGGTTTATCAATTTTTCAGAATCAAAGCCAAAATTGGATACTTCATAGAAAAAAAGAAAGAACAAGATACTGTTAGCAGAGAATATCAGCTTTATATTTTATTCTTTGGCATTGCGGTAATTGTGATCGAGATTATAAATGAGATCTTCAAAATTAGACCCAAAAGTTTATTGGTAGTAAATGTTCTCATTGGCGTTTTTGTTCTTATTATTTACACTGTAACAGATAGAATCAAATGGGTGAGAGATCAAATCCAGCAGATTTTCATTTCGTGCTTCTTCATTTATATCAGTTATGTTGCTTACAACATTGTAACTTTAAGAAATGATGTTGTACCGATTATTGTTTTCCTTATTTCTTTTTTCTTTTCGTACAACATCCTCAAGCCAATAAAGATTTACTGGACTTTTGTTGCATTAACGTTTGCCTTTCTAATTACAACGTTATCATTTCAACTTATTCCAATAAAATCTTCTATCTTACTGCTTAATTTCTGCATTCTAATTTTCATTATAAACCAAGTAAAATATGCTGTTTTATTAAACAATCGTGATAATTTTAGATTTGCAAATGAAATTGTTCACAAAGGCAATTCGCTTACAATAGCTTCCAATCAAAAAAGCGAAATACTCTTTTGTAGCGAAACCATAACTCCCATTTTAGGATATCAGCCTGAAGAGGTTATGGGCGTAAAATTCTGGGAATTAACTGAAGATTCAGAAGAAAAATTAGACCCTATCAAAAACCACGAAAACAAACTCTACATCAGAAAATTAAAAACCAAAAGTGGTGAATACAAATACATTCAATGGAAAGATAAAAAGTTTTCAGATGATTTGATTATAAGTATAGGCCAAGATGTTACAGAACAGGTTATCGTTCAGGATCAATATAAAAATCTAATTCAGACCGCAACCGATATTATTTTTGAAATTAATGCTGAAGGTTATTTCACTTTTATAAATGAATTTGGAATCTCGACTCTCGGTTACACTGAAAACGAAATAATCAAAAAACACTACTCAAATTTCATCCATGAAAACTACATCAATAGCGCTGTTGATTTTTACGAAAATTTAGTGCTTAACGAGAGTAATTATCCAATAATTGAAATCCCTATTTTAAAGAAAAATGGAGAAGAAATATGGATGTCACAGAAAATTATTGTCCGAAAAAATGATTTAGGATTAACAATCGGATTTTCTGGAATTGCAAGAGATGTCACAGAGAAAAAAAATATCGAAAACGAGAAAAAAAGACGTCTCAAAAAAATTGAAGCCTATAATAATTCCACCAAAAAACTATCAACTACAGACTTTAGCAAATACGACGAATTAGATACTGTTATTAATTTAATATTAAAAGAAGCTGCTTCCATAAGCAATGCCAATCGCGTAAGTTTCTGGAAGTATGACAATGATTTGATTACTTGTAAAAATCTTTTCAGTCTCGACAATCAGAGTTTAAATGACAAAAACATCTTAAACAAAGAATCGTATCCTATCTATTTTGAAACATTAAACAATAAAGCAATTATTAATGCGCCAGACGTATTTAATAAATTGGAAACATCGGAATTTCAAAAACTTTACTTTACAACAAACAATATCAAGTCAATGCTTGACGTGCCCATTTTCTTAACGGGCCAATTGGCCGGTGTTGCTTGTTTTGAAAGTACCGAACAGAAACGAGAATGGGATAATGAGGACATCAATTATGCAAAAACCATATCAGATGTTATTTCTCTTGCGATTTCTTCTCAAATGCGTTTAGAGGCCGAAAGAAAATTAGAGCTGAAAAGTCAGCTTTTATCTGCACTTTCTTTATGTACCGAAAAGTTCCTGCTGAGCAAAACCACTCACCAAATGTTTGAGGAAACGTACAACATTATTGGAAAAGCGGCAAAGGTAGATCATATGTATTATTACGAAAAAGATCCAATCTACAATACGGTTAGCCAAAAATATAAATGGTCGCGCGAAGGAGTCACACATCAAATAACGCCTCTTCGTCATATGACAGAAGAAAATCTGAGAGAGATTTATGATGCCGCATCGCAAAGAAAAATCCTAAACACATTGACTCAAAATCTTAATGACGGATTCTTCAAAAAACTTCTGATCGACAATGAAATTCAATCTATCCTAATTTTACCCATCTACATTAACGATATTTTTACAGGTTTTATCGGTTTTGACGATTGCACATCTGAAAGAAAATGGTCTGAAGACGAAATTAACATCTTTCAGGTATTAGCAAACAACATTTCTTCTGCATTAGAAAGAAACCGAAACGAGACTAAAATTATCGAAAGTGAGGAAAAATTCAAATTGATTGCAAACAACATTCCTGGAACGGTTTACTTATCAAAATTTGATGCTTTTTCTACCAAAATATTCTTAAACGATGAAGTTTTAAATCTTACAGGATATTCAAAATCTGAATTTATTGAAAATAATTTATCCTTTCTGTCGTTAATTCATCCAGACGATAAAGATGAAGTAATCAACAATCAAATCGATAATCTGCAAAACGGAAAGCCTTTGCACAATGTATATCGCATTCAACGCAAGAGTGGCGAGTTTATTTGGATAGAAGAATTTGGAGATGTAATTAAACGAGATGATGAAATTGAATTTGTTGGCGGTATTTATTTTGACATTACAAGCAAAAAAGAAATCGAAGACGCTATAAAAGCTAAGCAATTGGCCGAAGCCGCAAGCAAATCTAAATCTGACTTTTTGGCTAATATGTCTCACGAAATCAGGACTCCATTAAATGGAATTATTGGTTTTACACACTTATTAATGAAAACAGAATTGGAGGAAATTCAAGAAAAATATATGACCACAATTAACCAGTCGGCCCATTCTCTTCTTGAAATTATTAATGATATTTTGGATTTCTCAAAAATTGAAGCTGGAAAACTGGAACTTTTTATTGACTTATATGATATAAAAAAAATACTAGGACAAGTTTTTGATTTAATTATTTATGAATCTAATAAAAAAGACCTGAAACTCGAATTAAACATTAGTCCTGATGTACCTAAATATATATGGACAGATATTGTTCGAATCAAGCAAATTTTGATCAACCTGCTTTCAAATGCAGTTAAATTTACAACTGAAGGTTCTATCAAATTAAACGTTTCTGTTTTAGAAAAAAATCACAACAACAACTGTGTTATTCGCTTTGCGGTAATCGATACTGGAATTGGTATTTTAGAAAAAAATCAGAAGAAAATTTTTAAAGCTTTTTTACAAGAAGATAGCTCTACAACCAGAAAATTTGGAGGAACTGGATTAGGCTTAACCATATCCAACCAATTGCTAGCTTTAATGGAAAGCCGTTTACAGCTAGAAAGCAAAATTGACGAAGGAAGTACATTTTTCTTTGATTTAAATCTAAAAACTAGCAACCAGAGCATTAATGATAAATACAATGCCGAACTCAAAAGTTTAAACATCGATCTAGATTCTGACGAAATAGAAACAAACGGCACCAATATTACTTTTTTAATTGTAGAAGACAACAAAGTAAACATGCTTCTTCTGAAGACCATTATAAAAAATCTCTACAATAATGCTTTTATTTTTGAATGTGAAAATGGATACGAAGCCATCCAGCAATTTGAAAAAATTAATCCAACCATTATTTTTATGGACATCCAGATGCCTATTATGAATGGTTACGAAACTGCCAAAGCGATAAGAAATACTAAAAAAGGACGCGATGTTCCTATAATCGCTGTTACCGCCGGAGCAGAAAAAGAAGAACGCAACAAATGTATTTCTGCCGGAATGGACGATTATATTTCTAAACCAATTATGAAAGGAAGTGTTGAAGAAGCTTTAATTAAATGGCTAGGATAAATTTTAGTTTTTTGTCGTAGACCGTTTGCTGAGAATGAAACTAAAACATAAACGTTTCAATTGTAAAATTTATCATGAAAAATCCATAAATTCGTACAAAGTTTAAACAAAAAATAAAAAAAAAATCAATATGAAATGGCAAGGCAGAAGACAAAGTGATAATGTCGAAGATAGAAGATCAATATCCGGTGGAGGAAAAGCGATAATTGGCGGAGGAGTTATTGGGATCATTGTTTTGCTTCTGAATGTTTTTGGTGGTGAAACTGGTCAACAGATCGCACCAATTCTAGAACAAATGCAAGGCGGACAAGGTCAACAAACCGAAACCGCTGCTCCATTGAGCAAGGAAGATGAAGAAATGGGGAATTTTGTGAGAGTTGTTTTGGCCGATAATGAAGACATTTGGAGTAAAATTTTTGCCGAAAATGGCATGACATATGAAAAACCTAAGTTAGTGCTCTTTAAAGGCGGAGTACAAACTGCCTGCGGAGGCGCATCATCGGCTTCTGGTCCATTTTATTGTCCAGGAGACAGAAAAGTATATATGGATTTAGGTTTCTTTGAAGAACTAAAAAGTAAATTTGGTGCAAAAGGTGGCGATTTTGCCATTGCTTATGTTATTGCCCATGAAATTGGTCACCACATACAAACTTTGCTAGGAACGTCTGCAAAAATGCGTCAGGAACAACAAGGAAAAAGTGAGGCCGAAGCTAATAAATTATCTGTAGCATTAGAATTACAAGCTGATTTCTACGCTGGCGTTTGGGCGCATTACAATCAGGAAAATTTAGATGCTGGAGACATCGAGGAAGCATTAAGTGCTGCAAATGCTGTTGGAGACGATGCTATTCAGAGTAAAATGCAAGGACATGTTGTTCCCGATTCTTTTACTCATGGAACTTCCGAACAAAGAATGTATTGGTTTAAAAAAGGTTACAAAACCGGTGATATTAAACAAGGTACTACATTTCAAGAAATTAGATAATACATAAACCAAATATAATAACCACAAGAAAAGCCCAACTATGCAGTTGGGCTTTTTTAATGAAATTCCAATAAAAAAATTCCAAATTCCAAGTTGCTATTCTTTTGGAATTTGGAATTTCAAAAAATTAGGATTTTACTTTTTAGTTTTCTTCAGAAAACAAAAAAAGCCTTGAATTTCTTCAAGGCTTTAAATCTGGGTGGCTGACCGGGTTCGAACCGGCGACCCGCGGCACCACAAACCGCTACTCTAACCAGCTGAGCTACAACCACCATTTTTCTGCTTAGCGAGTGCAAATATAGAACAAAGGTTGAGTTCTACAAAGAAAAAAATGAAAAATTTTCATAAAAATTACATCAGATTCCCTAAGCCATTGACTGCCAAACACCTTTCAACTGTAAAACCTTCGGCAAAATCTTTCCCAACTAGTCTTCCTAGGTCTTGCGCACGATAATTTAGGCTTTCAAAAAAGTTTTTACTCGTAATTGGCGTTGCTGGTTCATTTGAATTCGGATCATAAAATTGGGTTTTATAAGCCATAATCGCTTCTACCTTTTTTTCTTCGAATCCTGTAATATCCACAACGAAGTCTGGAGTAATATTTTTCCACTGAATATAATGATATACAACTTTAGGCCTCCATGCTTCTTGTTTTTCACCATCAACGATAGTTTCAATTTTCATTAATCCCGAAAGAAAGCAAGAATCAGAAACTAATTTACTCCCTTTTCCGTGATCAATATGGCGATCGTCAATTGCATTGCATAATACAATTTCTGGTTTATACTTACGAATCATTTTGATGACTTCCAATTGGTGTTTTTCATCATTAATAAAAAAACCATCACGCATAGCTAAATTTTCACGCACAAGAACTCCTAAAATCTTCGCAGCATCTTTTGCTTCCTGATCTCTAATTTCTGCAGTTCCGCGAGTTCCTAACTCACCACGCGTTAAATCGACAATGCCAACTTTTTTACCAAGTGATACTTCTTTTAAAATTGTTCCAGCACAACCTAATTCTACGTCGTCTGGATGTGCGCCAAAGGCTAATATGTCTAGTTTCATTGTTTTTTTGTTTCAAGTTTCAAGTTTCAGGTTTCAAGTTGTCACCAGAACGTGAAACTTGAAACCTGAAACTTGAAACAATTTAATAAGTTATTTTCAAAACTCTTTTCATCGTCATCGATTTGTTGACGCTTTCTTCCCATTCTTTTTCAGGGATGCTTTCTTTGGTAATACCGCAACCCATATATAGAATAGCTTTATCTTCCTGAATTTGCATGCATCGTAAATTTACAAATAAATCAGAACTTGAATTATTCCCGTCAAAAGTGCTATTTAATTCGCCTAAAAAACCAGTATAGAAAGTTCTGTCGTAATTTTCGTTTTCCAGAATAAATGCTTTCGATTTCTTTTTAGGAAGTCCGCAAACTGCTGGGGTTGGATGCAAAGTATCGATTACTTCTTCTAAAGTTGAATTTTCCTTTAAAACTCCAGAAATATCTGTTTTAATATGCCAAATCGATCCAGCTTTTAAACTGTAAGGCTCAGAAACTATAACCGAAGCCGTAAATTCACGAAGCCTTTTTACAATAAAATCAGTTACAAATTGCTGTTCGTCTTTTTCTTTTTGCTGCCAAACAATTTCTACTTCCTGATTATCTTTTTGCGTTCCCGCCAAAGCCATGGTTTCAAAAACATTTCCGTTTGCCTTTAAAAGTTTTTCAGGCGTTGCTCCCATCCAAAGTCCGATTTTCGGGTGAAAAAAACAATAACAGAATGTCGCTGGATACAATTGAACCAAATGCTTGAAAGTTTCAATAAAATCAAATTCAGCCAACGGCACTTCTTCGCTTCGTGACAAAACTACCTTTTTGAATTCTTCATTTTTAATGGCCTGAATTCCCTGAGCCACTAAATATTCATACTGAAATTTAGCTTCTGGATCAAAACTCAAATCATCAATTTCGATTGGTTCAAATGAAGTCGCTTCTTTATTGGCAGTAATAATTTCCGATTCATTTTCTGGAATCAGGATCAATTGTTTTTCATCAAAAGAAGCAAAAACAAATCCTTTTTCGCTGTAATCTAAAACGGTATTTAAAATACTATTTTGCTGTAAAATCCCAACATAATTTTCTGTATTGGGTTTTGAATAAAGTACAAAAGGTAAATTCTGTTCTTTATGCTTTTTAATTTTTAAGAAAAATGAATTCATATTTATTCGCTTTTCTTTCTATCCAAAACCATATTCGTCAATTTGCAAAGCGAAACCAAGTTACCTTCTTCATCGGTAATTTTAATTTCCCAAAGATGAAGGCTTCTTCCTTTGTGAATAATTCTGGCTGTTCCGAAAACATAACCTTCACGAATACTTTTTAGATGATTTGCCGAGATTTCAATGCCTCTTACCTCCTGCTCTTTCGGATTGATAAAAAAGAAAGAAGCCGCACTTCCAACACTTTCTGCTAAAGCTACAGAAGCGCCGCCGTGCAACAATCCCATTGGTTGATGAACGCTTGGATTTACAGGCATTTTTGCAGTTAAAAAATCTTCTCCAGCGTCGATATATTCAATTTTTAGCGTTTCCATTAATGTGTTTTTAGAAAACTCATTACAGCGTGCTAAAATCTGTTCTTTTGTATAATTCATTAAAACATTCTTTAAAATCGTAAAATTAAAGAAAGATAAGACATAAATCGAAAAATCGGATTCTAAAATTGAAAATCAATTATGAACTTGTCAGTTTTTTGCTATTTTTACAAAAACAATCAAAATTAATCTTTGGCTTTTTTTTGCCACAGATTACACAGATTAACACAGATTTATTTTTTTAACGCATTGCGGAAAATCTTTTTAATTCTTTTAATCTGTGGCAAAAAAAAGAAAAACAACAATGCGTCAATACTTTTCAATCTTCGTTCTGGGTTTAATTCTAGCTTTCAGTTCTTGTCGAACTGACTTTGATACCGTTGCCAGCACTGGAGATTTAAAGTTCTCAAAAGACACTGTTTATTTAGATACTGTTTTTAAAAATATTGGTTCAAGCACGTATCAATTAAAAGTATACAATCAAAGTAAAAATGATATTTCCATTCCGACTGTACAATTTAAAAAAGGCTTGAATTCTAAATACAGAATGACTGTTGACGGAATGAGTGGCAACGAAGGGAAAATTTTTAAAGATGTTACGCTTTTAGCAAAAGACAGTTTGTACATATTTATAGAAACTACTGCAGATATTACAGATGCCAATCCAGCTGATTTTTTATATACCGACGAAATCCAATTTGATAGTGGCACTAATTTACAAGAAGTGGCTTTGGTTACTTTGATACAAGATGCTGTATTTTTATATCCCAACCAAAATCCTGACGGAACAAAAGAAAAAATTAAAATAGACGGCAAAGATGTTGACGGATTTTATTTAAGTGAAAGCGATCCTACAAACGGAAATGAACTTCTTTTTACCAATGACAAACCTTATGTTATTTACGGTTACGCAGGAGTTCCTGAAAATAAAACCGTAACTTTTGCGGCTGGCGCAAGAGTTCATTTTCACGCCAATTCTGGATTGTATGTTGCTAAAAATGCTTCTCTTGAAATTAATGGAACCTCTTCTTCAACCGATAAATTAGAAAATGAAGTTATTTTTGAAGGAGATCGTTTAGAATCTCTTTACTCTGATATTCCAGGACAATGGAAATCGGTTATTTTTGAAAAAGGAAGCGCCAACAATGCTATCAATCATTTGACTTTAAAAAATGCTGTTATTGGTTTAGATTTTAGAAGTCCTTCAAACACAATAAGAATTAAAAACTCGCAGATTTACAATTGTGCTGAATATGGAATTTTGGCTCAAAACTCTCAAATTGAAGGAGAGAACATTGTTATCAATTATGCTGGATTAGCTAGTTTGTCTTGTGTTTATGGCGGAAATTACAAATTTACGCACTGCACTTTCAACAATAACTGGTCGACTCCTTCGCAATTTGCAGTTAACCTGAGCAATTCATTGGCTGGAGTAACTCCTGAAACCAATCCGCTTACTCAAGCAACTTTTAATAATTGCATTATTTACGGTTCGGCTACAAATGAATTTAATTTGAGTAAAAATGCGAACACAGCATTTGTGTACCAATTAAATAATTGTCTTTTAAAATTTAGCAGTTCCACAACAAATCCAGATTATCAGTTTAAAACTGACACAGAACATTATAACAACATTATTCTGAATGAAAATCCGAAGTTTTATAATGTTTCGCAGAATAAGTTTAATATTGATAAAACATCTTCCGCTTTCGCGAAAGGGAATCAGGCATATATCATTCCAACAGATATTTTAGGAATTACAAGAACTTCTCCGCCAGATTTGGGTGCTTATCAAAGTCAAGATTTTCCTAAATAATGGTTTTGCCACGAAGGCACTAAGGCGCAAAGGTTTCTTTTTGTCACAAAGTATATCTGTAGAGACGCACTGCAGTGCGTCTAACGTATTGTGGACATTCGTTGCATAGACTCAAGTGCGTCTCTACTGAATATTGGAACGAAAATCTAATCTGTCGAAATAACTTCGTGCCTTAGCGCCTTAGTGGCAACAAAAACAATGCGTAAGAAAATATATCCAAAATTAAACATCACTTAACGCAACGCATTCATAAAAGTAGTAGATTTGTTATAATATATTTTTAAAAACCTAACAATCAAGTTTTTAAAAATTAATTTCTGAACCAAATCTTAAAACTATTACTTATGAAAAAAAACTACTTTTTATGGTTATTAATGTTTACTGCAGTTGGTTTCGCTCAGATTCCGTCTGGATATTACAGCACTGCGACAGGAACGGGCTACACTTTAAAAACACAATTGTATAATATTATTAAAGGTCATACTGACAATGGATATGCTGGTTTGTACACCACTTATCAAACTTCAGACGTTGACAATTTCTATGAGAATGACGGAACTGTTTTAGATATGTATTCTGAAAATCCTTCAGGAACAGATCCGTACACTTATACAACTGGAACTACTCAAAGATGCGGAAATTATTCTGTTGAAGGCGATTGTTACAATAGAGAACATATTATTCCACAATCCGTTTTTAATGAACAGTCGCCAATGGTTGCCGATGCTCATTTTATTACACCAACCGACGGAAAAGTAAACGGAATGCGTTCCAATTATCCGCATGGAAATGTCAATTCTGCAACCTACACATCACAAAACGGGAGCAAATTAGGATCAAGTGCAGTTTCTGGATATTCAGGAACGGTGTTCGAACCTATCAATGATTTTAAAGGCGATATTGCAAGAATGTATTTTTATTTTGCAACACGATACGAAAACACCGTTGCAGGATATTCTTACGCTATGTTTAATGGTTCAAGCAATCAAGTTTTTACAACAGATTTCTTAAATATGCTTTTGGCTTGGCATGCGCAAGATCCTGTAAGCGCAAGAGAAATAGCGAGAAATAATGCAATTTATTCACGCCAAAATAATCGTAATCCGTTTATTGATCATCCAGAATATGTGAATCAAATTTGGGGCGGAACTCCTTCTGGCGATACTCAAGCACCGAGTGCACCAACAAGTTTAGCTTCAACATCAAAAACTGCAACTTCAATTACGCTTGCATGGACAGCTTCAACAGATAATGTAGCGGTTACGAGTTATGATGTTTATGCGAATAGTGTTTTAAAAACAACTGTTTCTGGTACAACAGCAACAATTACTGGTTTAACCGCTTCTACAGCATATTCTATTTATGTAAAAGCAAAAGATGCTGCTGGAAATACTTCTGCTTCAAGCAATACGATTTCAGTTACCACCAACAGCAGCGGAACAGGAACCGCAACTGATTTGCTTTTCTCTGAGTACATTGAAGGTTCTGGAAACAACAAAGCTTTAGAAATTGCAAACAACACGGGAGCCTCTGTTAATTTGTCTGCGTATACCATTAAAAAACAGACAAACGGAGCGGGTTCTTGGAGCACAGGATTAGCTTTAAGCGGAACTTTAGTAACTGGAAGCAAATTTGTAATTGTAAACAGTTCTATGTCATCAAGCTGTTTTTCTACAAGTGCTGCCAATATTTCAACAACAGCAACTGAACTCACTTTTAACGGAAATGATGCTGTAGGTTTATTTAAAAACGGTGTTTTAATTGATATCATTGGAACTTTCAATGGCGGAACAGCCAATTTTGCTATAGATGTTACTTTAAGAAGAAAATCGACTGTAACTTCTCCAAGCACGACATTCAATTTAAGTGCACAATGGGATTCGTATTCGCAAGACACTTGCAACAACTTAGCCAGCAAAATGGTTCAGACTGCTGAAATCGAAGAAGAAGTTGCTACAGATGAAATTGCAATTTACCCAAACCCGTCTAATGGAAATTTTGATATTCAACCAGGGATTGTAAACAGTCCTTATTCAGTTGAAATTTTCTCATTCGCGGGTCAGAAAGTTTTCGAACAAGAAAACACAACTTCTCCCGAAGTTTCAGTACATAATCTTCCAACAGGAATCTATATTATTAACATTACAAAAGGAGAAAAAACAGCTTTTAAAAAGGTTATTATTAATTAAAAATTAGATTTTCATCAACTTAAAAAGCGGCAAATTGCCGCTTTTTTCATAATCTTGAGAGATTTTTCTTTAGAAAATCATTTTTCGTCTAATCCAGCATTTCGCAAATTTTGCAAATCTGCTGAAGTGTAAACTTCAAAATTGTGCCCGTTTTATTTTTGATATTTTCCTTTCTAAAAGTTTAATATTACAGAACATATCAAAAAAGAAAAATTACTAAATCTTTAAATTTTATCATAGACCGAAACCTCTTGATATTGCGTCTTTTTGGTAGAAAAAATGCAAGAAAAAAGCAATTTCATTTTTTTTGAAAAGAGATGGTTTTCAAATTTGCGCTTACTATTTATTTACATTAAATTTGCAGCTCAATACAACAAACTACACAAATGATCCATTTCTTTGAAAACCAAAGCAAAACTGTTTTTGCCGTACAAACGCAAAACGAAATTTCAGCTCAAGACATTTCAAAATTAAACTGGCTTTTTGCCGACGCAAGTAAGATCGAAAAATCTGCATTGACAGGTTTCTTTGTTGGTCCTCGCGCTACCATGATTACACCTTGGAGTACAAATGCTGTAGAAATTACTCAAAATATGGGTATTTCAGGTATTATCAGAATCGAAGAATTTCATCCAGCAACGGAAGATTTCACTGATTTTGATCCAATGCTTTCTCAAAAATTCAACGAATTAGATCAAGAAATCTTCACTATCAATATTCAGCCAGAACCAATTTTGGAGATTGATGATATTGCTGCTTACAACAAAGTGGAAGGTTTAGCTTTAAGCGAAGAAGAAGTTGAATACTTAAACAATCTTTCTACTAAACTTGGAAGAAAATTAACTGATTCTGAAATTTTTGCTTTTTCACAAGCAAATTCAGAGCACTGCCGTCACAAAATCTTCAACGGAACTTTTGTGATCGACGGCGAAGAAAAGGAAACTTCTCTTTTCAAATTAATCAAAAAAACATCTCAGGAAAATCCTAACGATATTGTTTCTGCTTACAAAGACAACGTTGCTTTTGTAAAAGGGCCAAAAGTGCAGCAGTTTGCACCAAAATCGGCAGATAAACCTGATTTTTACGAAATAAAAGAATTTGATTCTGTAATCTCATTAAAAGCAGAAACACACAATTTCCCAACAACAGTTGAGCCTTTCAACGGAGCCGCAACAGGTTCTGGAGGAGAAATTCGTGACCGTTTAGCTGGAGGTCAAGGATCTTTACCATTAGCTGGAACTGCTGTTTACATGACCTCTTACTCTCGTTTGAAAGAAGATAGAAAATGGGAAAATGCAGTGGAAGAAAGAAAATGGTTGTACCAAACACCAATGGATATCTTAATCAAAGCTTCAAACGGAGCTTCTGATTTTGGAAATAAATTTGGTCAGCCGCTTATTACAGGTTCTGTTTTGACTTTCGAACACGAAGAAGAAAACAGAAAAATTGGTTACGATAAAGTAATCATGCAAGCGGGTGGAATTGGTTACGGAAAATTAGATCAATCAATCAAACACAAACCAAAAGAAGGCGATAAAATCGTAATTCTTGGAGGTGAAAACTATAGAATCGGAATGGGTGGTGCTGCGGTTTCTTCTGCAGATACAGGAGCTTTCGGTTCAGGAATTGAGTTGAATGCGATTCAGCGTTCAAACCCTGAAATGCAAAAACGTGCTGCAAACGCCATTCGTGGTTTAGTAGAGAGCGACAACAATCCAATTGTTTCTATTCACGATCACGGAGCTGGAGGACACTTAAACTGTCTTTCTGAATTAGTGGAAGAAACTGGAGGTCTAATCGATTTAGATAAATTGCCAGTTGGAGATCCTACTCTTTCTGCAAAAGAAATTATCGGTAACGAGTCTCAAGAAAGAATGGGATTGGTTATTGGTCAAAAAGATATCGATACTTTACAGAGAATTGCTGACAGAGAGCGTTCTCCAATGTATGAAGTTGGAGATGTAACGGGAGATCACCGTTTTACTTTTCAATCAAAAACTAACGGTTCAAAACCTATGGATTATGCTTTAGAAGATTTCTTCGGAAGTTCTCCAAAAACGGTTATGACAGATAATACAGTAGACAGAAAATATGCTGAAGTTGCTTACAACGCTGCAGATTTCGAAAGCTATTTAAAAGACGTTTTACGTTTAGAAGCTGTTGCTTCAAAAGACTGGTTAACAAACAAAGTTGACCGTTGCGTTGGAGGAAAAGTAGCTAAACAACAAAATGCAGGTCCGTTACAATTGCCTTTAAATAATGTTGGAGTTATGGCTCTGGATTATTTAGGAAAAGAAGGTATTGCAACTTCTATTGGCCACGCTCCTATTGCTGCTTTGATTGATCCAGTTGCTGGATCTAGAAATGCTATCGCAGAATCATTATCAAACCTTATCTGGGCACCAATTAAAGATCAGTTAAAAGGAGTTTCTTTATCTGCAAACTGGATGTGGGCTTGTAAAAACGAAGGTGAAGACGCTCGTTTATATGCGGCTGTTGAAGGTTGTTCAGAATTTGCAATTGAATTAGGAATCAATATTCCGACTGGAAAAGATTCGCTTTCAATGAAACAAAAATATCCAAACGACGAAGTAATCGCACCAGGAACGGTTATTATTTCAGCGGCTGGAAACTGTACAGATATTAGAAAAGTTGTTGAACCAGTTTTACAGAAAAACGGAGATTCAATCTATTATATCAATTTGTCTCAAGACGATTTCAAACTTGGAGGTTCATCTTTTGCACAAATCAGAAATACAATCGGAAACGAAACTTCTACTATTAAAGATTCGGCTTTCTTTAAAAATGCATTTAATACAATCCAAGATTTAATTGGTGAAAACCAAATTTTAGCTGGACATGATATCGGAAGCGGTGGTTTGATCACTACTTTATTAGAATTGTGTTTTGCTGATGTGAATTTGGGAGCTAAAATTGATTTCAGCGCTTTCGCGGAAAAAGACTTATTGAAAATCCTTTTCGCAGAAAACATCGGAATCGTATTCCAAGCAAAATCTGATGCAGCTGTTGAAGCTAAATTAAAAGCTAATAATGTTGAATTCTTCAAATTAGGTACAGTTCAAAGCAAACCAAGCTTGGAATTTGGAATTTATAATTTGGATATTGCGGAGTACAGAGATGTTTGGTTTGAAACTTCTTATTTATTAGATCAAAAACAATCTAAAAACGGAAGAGCTCAAGCACGTTTTGAAAACTATAAAAATCAGGTTTTAAATTATACTTTCCCAACACATTTTACAGGAAAGAAACCAGAAATCGACAATTCTAAACCAAGACCAAAAGCAGCTATTATCCGTGAAAAAGGAAGTAACTCTGAGCGTGAAATGGCAAATGCAATGTACTTAGCTGGATTTGATGTAAAAGACGTTCACATGACGGATTTAATTTCTGGTCGTGAAACGCTTGAAGATATTCAGTTCATTGGAGCTGTTGGTGGATTCTCTAACTCTGACGTTTTAGGTTCTGCTAAAGGCTGGGCTGGAGCTTTCTTATACAACGAAAAAGCAAAAACAGCTTTAGATAATTTCTTCAAAAGAGAAGATACTTTATCTGTCGGAATTTGTAACGGATGTCAGTTGTTTATGGAATTGGAAGTTATTAATCCAGAGCACGAAGTTCACGGAAAAATGCTTCATAACGAAAGCCAGAAACACGAAAGTATCTTTACTTCTGTAACAGTTCAAGAAAACAATTCTGTTATGTTGTCAACTCTTGCTGGAAGCACTTTAGGAGTTTGGGTTTCTCACGGAGAAGGTAAATTCAAATTACCTTATGCAGAAGACCAATACAACATTGTTTCTAAATACGCTTACGAAGGATATCCTGCAAATCCTAATGGTTCTGACTACAACACGGCTATGATGTGTGATAAAACAGGAAGACATTTGGTGATGATGCCTCATATTGAGCGTTCGACTTTCCAATGGAACTGGGCGCATTATCCAAAAGATAGAAATGACGAGGTTACGCCTTGGCATGAAGCTTTTGTCAATGCAAGAAAATGGATTGAGAAAAACTAAGAAAATATATTTTTACAAAAAGCGCCCGAATTTATCGGGCGTTTTTTTTATATGCCACGAATTACACTAATTTTCACTAATTCTTTTTTTATAGCCACAGATTAAAAGATTATCGCAGATTTTATTTTACTTAAAAAAAAATCATTTTAATCCTTTAATCTGTGGCGAAAAGTAACTTCGTGAAATTCGATGCGAAAAAATACCTAAATAAAAAAATGCTCCGACGCTATCCCTAAGTCGAAGCATTTTTTTTAACTTCTAAAACTAGAAGCAATACCGGTTACAACATTTGAAGCACCAAAAGCAAACAGCCCTGAAGCAACTGCATTTTGACCTGCAAAAAATTGATTTTCCGCGATGGCACTACTAAAGAATAATCCGCCGGCAGCTCCTGCTACCAAACCAATTCCGATTAATGCAATTGTCCACCAAGGTTCTGGATCTGGAGGTGGTGGCGGATTTTTCCAAAAACGTCTCCACCAGCCTGGGTACTTGGTTCCGCACCAGCCCATTGCTAAAAATAAAGCAGTTTCCATAATTTCATGATTTAATTTGTACCTACTCTTTTGCTTTTCGGCTTACGCATTTGATTGAGGTAAAATTAGAACAAGCTAAATTTGATTTCACAAGGTAAACTACTGTTTTTCAAAGGGGAAAATTCCTGTTTTTTAATCCATTAACCATACTCTAATTAACATATAAGAATAGCTTAATGATATCTTAAGGCTGTTTATAAGGCTTCATTTCATTCGATAAATATCTTTGTCTCATGAAAAAAATGATTCAAAATACAGCCCTTATTGCTTTAATAATTCTTACAAGCCAGTTTACATTTGGTCAAAAAACTTCTTTACAAGGAACTGTTACTGACGGAAAAAATCCAGTAGAATTTGTTGATGTTATTTTAAAAAATGCTATCGATTCAACAAAAACAGTTAATTATAGTGTAACAGATGCTTCTGGAAATTTCTTTTTAGAAAATCTAACCCCAGGAGATTATCTGCTTCAGTTTAAACTTATAGGTTTTAAAACGAATTCTAAAAAAATAAAATATACGGGCAATGCCATTTCACTTGGTATAATTACTTTACAAGAAGATGCCAATCAACTTAATACCGTTGTTGTAAACTCACAGAAAAAACAGATCCAGAAAACTAATGAGGGTTTTGTTTTTAATGCTGTTTCGAATATTTCGCAAACAGGAGGAACCGCCACAGATATGCTAAAAAGCATTCCAACTGTTGCCGTTGATGCCGAAGGAGGTATTACGTTGAGAGGAAAATCTCCTATGATTTTGATAAATGGAAAAAATTCTGCTATTACCAACATGGATCAAATTGCGGCGAGCAGTATTGAAAGCATTGAAATTATTACCAGTCCAACCGCTAAATATGATGCCAATGCCGAAAGTGGCATTATCAATATAAAGCTTAAAAAGAACAACCTAAGCGGTACAAATGGTGCCGTAGCTTTAGGTGCAGGTTTTGGAGCAAAAGGAAGAGTCAATAGTTCTGTTCTATTTAATCATAAAACAGAAAAATGGAATTTTGGTTTAGGATATGATAATCGTTTTGCAGGAAGAACAAAAAAAATAAATGCCGACCGAACAAATTATTTTATTGATGATGAGCATTATATTCATCAAAATAGAAATGACGAACGAACTGAAGGTCTGCAGAATTTGAAATTAAATATCGATTTTTCTCCAAATGAAAAAAACAGCTTTTCTTTTGAAGCATTGGGAAATATTGAAACTCAAGACAATGATGAAACTTTATATACACAAGTAAACACAAGCTCCAATGCATTTTACTCCAGCAACAGAAGACATTCTTTAGAACTGGAACGTTCAAAAGTTGGTGAACTTGCTTTTACTTATGATCGCAAATTTGATGATGACCGAAAAAGTTTAAATACCTCAGTTACTTCTTCTTTCGGAAAACACAAAGAAAACACTGATATTGATACTTATAATTACGATGAATATCAGCAGCAGATTGGCGACGCACAATTAGAGCGAACACACAATTACGAAAATCAAAATATTTCTAATGCTATTGTAAATTATACTTTTCCAGTTTCTGAAAAATCAATCATAGAAACGGGTTACAAAGGAACTTTCAGATTTTTTAATTCAGATTTTGAAAGTGCTGATATGATTAATGGCGA
The DNA here is from genome assembly GCF_016735615.1 of Flavobacterium tagetis. Lineage (GTDB taxonomy): Bacteria > Bacteroidota > Bacteroidia > Flavobacteriales > Flavobacteriaceae > Flavobacterium > Flavobacterium tagetis. The sequence continues at coordinate 185,554 of NZ_JAERSF010000003.1, read as the reverse complement.
ATATGTCGTAAATCCGTTAGCGAGTAATACTTTTAAATTTAACGAACAGATAAATGCCGTTTATGGCCTGATGAATTCTTATATTGGCGACAGCGAAAATCCGAAATGGAAATACAATTTAGGTTTGCGTGCAGAAAATGTTTCTAATGCCGGAGCGACGCAAAATAATAGTGACCGATTCAGCAATAATTATTTAAAAATCTTTCCATCGGCTTCTTTACAGTTGAATTTAAAGTCAGATGAATTTATCAAACTAGGATATAGCAAACGAATTAATCGTCCTGATCTAGATGATTTAAATCCGTTTATTGACATTACAGATGCCCTGAATCCGCATGGAGGAAATCCGTACTTAAAACCGGAAATCATTCATATTGCTGAAATGAGCTATAACAAAAACTGGAAAAATTATTCCTTTTCAACCAATGCCTTTTACAGAAATGCAACTGATGCAATTAGACAATATGCACAGCTTTTGGACAATGGCGTAATTTTACTTCAGCCACAAAATATTGGAAGTACTGTTACATATGGTTTAGAAACAATTTTCACCCTTAAACCAGTTGGCTTTTATGATGCTAATATTAGTTTGACAGCTTTTCAGCAAAACATCAATGCAGACAATTTACCGCAGGCACAAGATATTGTAAACAGCGCTTTCAGCTGGTATGGAAAAATAATTAATAATTTTGTTCCGTGGAAGGGTGGAAAACTTCAGATTATAGGAAATTACAATTCTGCAGTTGCAACTCCGCAAGGAAAAAGAATTCCGATTTACAATGTTGATATGGGATTTCAGCAAAAATTAGGAAAAGGAAATGCTAGATTAGGTTTGGTTGTCACCGATATGTTCAACACTTTAGAAAGCGGTTATAAAAACAATACCCTTTTGTTTAGCAATCACCGAACCAACAAATCAGATACACGTGCTTTGATGATTACTTTTGCCTACACTTTCAGATCTGATTTTAAAGAAAAATTACTCGAAAATCAGTTTTCTACAGAGTAAAAACTTACTTAAAATAAATAAAACATAAAAATTTCATTCTTGTATTTTTAAGCTTCCATTCTATAAAAAAATTGGATTATATTCGCCCAGTAAAAAATCAGCCACTCGATTTTTTCGGCCCAAAAACACTTAAACCTACATAGAATGAAATTTTTAAAATTACTTTTTGTTTTCAGCTTATTTATTGCTGTTACGCCATCACATTCGCAAGTTCACGTAGATCAGATTACTTACAATTCAAAAGAACGTTATATTACGACTACAATTGGATATCCAGTTCAAGGAACTTACGCTCCTTTAAATCAAAAACAGCCTATTACAGTTTTAAATCCAGATGGAACAGGTTTTATTCAAGCTGAAGATTTAACCAAACAAAAAATCAATTGGGGAATCGAATGTACAGATGAAGGTGTTCCTGTTTTTAAAGAAGGATTCAATAGTGCGTCTTACACATTTTGGTACAGGCCAAACGATAGTGAAGAATGGTATTATTCTCAATTTTCTATTCACTTTGCCAAGAAAAAAATGTTTTTAATGGGCGAAAGAGTAAAAGAATATGTGGATTATAATGTTCAATAGCATATAAAACTTTGCCTTCCTTTTAAACATTTCTTCATTTTTGATAATAATTCCTATCAAAAAGAAAACGTTTTCGTTGATTTTTAATAGTCTCTATAAATTTTCCCATTAAATTTTATAAAACTGAAAATCATACCCAAATTTTATTTAATTTGCAATAAAATTCAATATATTAAACATGGTTTCAATCACACGCCTTTTTGATTTTCCCTATTATCAACAAGAAACTTACAACCTTCCAGTTGCTCTTGCAACCAAAAAAAATGGAGTCTGGGAAAAAACATCTAGCGAGGAATATATTGCAAAAGCAAATGCTATTTCGAGAGCATTATTGCGTATGGGCGTTCAGAAAGATGATAAAATTGCTTTAATTAGTTCAAATAACCGTACCGAGTGGAATATAATGGATATTGGTATTTTGCAAACCGGTGCGCAGAACGTTCCAATTTATCCAACTATTGCAGAAGAAGATTACGAATATATTTTAAATCACAGCGGCAGTATTTATTGCTTTGTTTCTGATGAAGAAGTTTTACAGAAAGTAAATGCTATTAAAGCCAATGTGCCTTCTTTAAAAGAGGTTTATTCTTTTAATGAAATTTCAGGATGCAAACATTGGTCAGATTTATTGGTCTTAGGTGAAGACAACAGTAATCAAAGCGAAGTTGAAGCTAGAAAAGACAGCATCAAAACGGATGATTTAGCGACAATCATTTACACTTCTGGAACTACAGGAAGACCAAAAGGAGTTATGCTTTCACACAAAAATATTGTGTCGAATGTTTTAGACAGCTCGCCAAGAATTCCGTTTGATCCAGGAAAAAGCACTGCATTAAGCTTCTTGCCTATCTGCCATATTTTTGAAAGAATGATTTTATACATCTATCAATATTATGGTGTATCGGTTTATTTTGGAGAATCTATTGATAAGATCAGTGATAACCTAAAAGAAGTTCGTCCAACTGTAATTACAGCTGTACCAAGACTTTTAGAAAAAGTTTACGATAAAATTTATGCTAAAGGAGCTGAATTGACAGGAATCAAGAAAAAACTATTTTTCTGGGCTATCGATTTAGGTTTAAGATATGAACCATACGGAGCAAATGGTGCTTGGTATGAATTTCAATTAAAAATTGCCCGCAAATTGATTTTCAGCAAATGGAAAGAAGGTTTGGGAGGAAATTTAGATTTAATGGTTTCTGGAAGTGCCGCTTTACAGCCACGTTTGACAAGAGTTTTTGCTGCTGCAGAAATTCCGGTTATGGAAGGTTATGGTCTAACTGAAACTTCTCCGGTAATTGCCGTAAACGATCAAAGAAACAAAGGCTTTAAAATTGGAACTGTTGGAAAACCAATTCGTAATGTAGAAGTGAAAATTGCCGAAGACGGAGAAATTCTGTTAAAAGGACCAAACGTAATGTTAGGCTACTACAAAGATCCTGAGAAAACTGCTGAAGCTGTTATTGATGGCTATTTCCATACAGGAGATATTGGAGAAATTGACAGTGAAGGTTTCTTAAAAATTACAGATCGTAAAAAAGAAATGTTCAAAACTTCTGGCGGTAAATATATCGCTCCGCAAATGATCGAAAATGCCATGAAACAATCTCGTTTTATTGAGCAGATTATGGTTATTGGTGAAGGCGAAAAAATGCCAGGTGCTTTTATTCAACCAAACTTTGAATTTGTAAAAGAATGGGCAAAAATCCATAAAATTACTTTAGGAAGTTCTGATGCAGAAATTAGTGCTAATGCTGATGTAATTAAACGTATCGATGAAGAAGTGGAAAGCATCAACAAAAAATTTGGACACTGGGAACAAGTAAAACGTTTTGAACTTACTCCAGATGTTTGGTCTATTGATGGCGGACAGCTTACTCCGACTCTAAAATTGAAACGTAAAATTATTAAAGAGATTTATAAAGATCTTTACGGAAAAATCTACGGAAACAATTAATAAATCAGAATAATATAACCAAACGAAAAGGCTGTCTTAATTAAGACAGCCTTTTTTAGTATTAAAAAACAGGTATTTTTACTTTGAACATCAAACCATAAATCCTGTATTTTAGCTTTATCTTCTACAACTGAAAAGCTATGCCTTGGAATATCCTTGAACAATTATGGAAACGTGCTGTTGAGCCAAAAAATGCTGATCTCGATCAAACAAACTGGAACAACGAAATCAAAACCTTGTATCAGTTGGGTATTAGTATGGAAGATACTTTACAGTTTTTATTTTTCGAAAAACCCGATTTTGAAACTTTTAAAATATGGGTTAATAGCCGAAAACGAAACTCTGCTCCCGAAATCGAAAATTTAACTGAAAATGTCCTGTCTGAACAAGATCTAGAATTCTGGAACCAAAATGGCTATGTAATTATTAAAAATGCCATTTCTAAAGAAGACTGCGAGGAAACTCAAAAAGCCATTTGGGAATATCTTAAAATGGATCCTAATAACAAAGAAAGCTGGTATGAAAGACATGCAGATCAAAAAGGCCTTATGCTTAATTTTTCTGATCACGAAACTTTAAATCGGAACCGTTTTTCTCCAAGGGTAAAAAAAGCATATGAACAGCTTTATAAAACCACTAAAATTTACAAAACGATTGACAAGGTAAGTTTTAATCCGCCTGAAACAGCCAATTTTAATTTTCTGGGAAGTCCGCTTCATTGGGATATGAGTTTGAAAAAACCTTTAACTTTTGGCCTTCAAGGATTGCTTTATTTAACTGATTGTGGACCAGATGACGGAGCTTTTCATTGCGTTCCTGGGTTTCATAACCAAATCGATGAATGGTTGGACAAAGTAGCACCTCATGAAAATCCAAGAACAAAAGCGTTACAGACTCTTAAAGCAAAACCAATTGTAGGAGATGCTGGAGATTTTATCATTTGGCATCAGGCACTTCCGCATTGTGCAACACCAAATAAAGGTGAAAAACCGCGAATGGTTCAATATCTCACTTATCTTCCAGATGATTATAATGCAACTGGAGAGTGGATTTAAACCATTCTAGTTTCTCAGGCACCAATACAAGATCTTAGCGATGTTTTTAGCATCATCAATGCCGCGGTGGTGTGTTCCTTCCAATGGAATATTTAGCAATTGTAGAGCGCCATTCATTCCTGTAGACCTCTTTAAGCCAAACTTCTCAGCAAAATGCTCTTTTACATTGATATGCTCCTCTCCCATCGGATATGGAATACCAAACGATTTACATTGTTTTGTCAACATATTCAAATCATATTGCCCATAACTTGCCCAAGTGTACAAATCAGGATTATATTCGTCAATTAACAAATCAACAGCTTCTTCAAAACTCACTCCGTTTTTATCCAGCAAATCCTGGGTAATAGTTGTCAGTTCGGTACAAAACGGACTAACGTTAGAACGCTGTGGTCTAATTAAAATTCCTTTGTTCTTCGAAATTTCTCCAGTTTCGGTATCTAAAACCGCCAATCCTATTTCAATAATTTCATTCTGCTGACCTTTCGGGACTGCTCCTTGCCAACACGTGGCTTCTAAATCGATAATAATAATTTTATCTGTTGTTTTCATTTTTTTAATTTTTAAATAATTGTTTTTTTAACCGCTAAGAGCGCTCAGATTTGTTTCACGCAGATCTAACAGATTGGAGCAGATTTTTTTTAAATAATCTTTTTAATCCTTATAATCTGTGGCTAAAAACTTTGCGTCTTCGCGTCTTTGCGAGATTTTTTAACCGCAAGGAGTGCTAGGTTTTACGCTAAGCAACGCTAAGATTAGTTTCAAGCAGTTTCAGCAGATTTGGCAGGTTTTTTAATAATCTAATCCTTTTAATCTCTGAAATCTATGGCTAATTTTTTTTTTTACTAGCTTCTTCGTGGCAAACCATTAGAAGAACATGCTTTTAAAATCTAGAAAGAAACTTCTTTTCTTAGACTTTTTTTCAGGCTTTTCCTTTTTAGCAGATTTCTTTTTTTCAAAAACTGCTTTAGCTTTCTCAATCCGTTTAACTGGTTTTATTTCTTCCGTTTTAGACATTTCATAGAACTTTTTAAAAGGACGTGGCTCAAAATCAACCAAAATAGCTGCCATGTTTATAGCATCAATGCTTGACGGATCTGTTTCTCCCTTGAAGAAAGTTTCGATAGGTCTGAACTTATCTTTCTTCTCCTTAAACTTATTCTTTTTGCTATGATCGAAATCTAAACCCAAAAGATTACTAAAAACATTCAAGTCATCCTTTGTTGGGTTGTTTTCGAAAATTAGCCAGCACAAATCACGAAGTTTTCCACGAGAAGGTTTGTACAAATAATCAAAGTATTTACCTTCTTTTTCTATCTCGTATTTTTTTCTAATTGCTTTTTTGTATTTTTCTAGTGTATTGTTTTGCATGGCATTTTTTTTTTTGCAATTCATGGGAATCTCAGGAAATCGAAGGTTTTCTGGGAAATCCAATATCACAAAAGTTTAAAAGCACCCTTGCTTTACCAGAGAAAAATCTCTATATGATATATATAATTTCCTTAAAACTTACCTTTTCTTTCCATAGGTTAATCAGTTCCAAATCTTTCTTTTTAATTGAGGCAAACGACAGTTCACTTGTCTCGAGTTTATCTGTTTGACCACTATGGTCCGACGTAAATCCTATTTCTTGATTCATCCTTAAATTTTTATTGTTAAACTTAATCCGTTAGTACTTACTACTAACCGTTCCTATTTTTTACTTCATTTTTATTCTTTCATGAACAAATATTACAATTGTTCTGCGCAGTTATTTTGCGTACATTTTTCTAAGTTTCTGAGCTGCTAAGATTCTAAGAGACTAAGTTTTTAAATACTAAGTATTCTTAACATTTGTCTGGGAAGCAGGATTCGAACCTGCGACCTCCCGCGTCCAAGGCGGGTAAACAACCACCGTTATCTTCCCAGTTTTTCTCTTTTGCCCCTTTGAGCCTCTGAACCTTTACACCTAAACAAAAAAAAAGCACCCAATTAAAGGTGCTTCTATAACAAATACGATATAACTATCCTATTGCCTATATTGATGCACCGACATGTAAAAGCATTCACGAAACGAAGTCGCGGCTACTAATTCTGGGTTGTGTATGTATAATTTAAAACTCATTTTATTTATTCTTTAAATTGAAATTGTTGTTGTTGTTGTTGTTGTTGTTGTTGTTGTTGTTGTTTTCTGAAATGCTTTGTTTCAAATTTGTTTGGCAAAGATATGATGGAAAAATTCATATTTCCAAATATTTTTCAAGAATAATTTTCTGACTATCAATTAGTTAACTTCAAAATGAAAGCAAAGAAATTCCTGTCCGCAAACTGGTGCAGATCTCTATTTTGTATCAAATGACTGTTACTCATCGGATTACTTTCCAAGACTATATCTCTCTATTTTTATTAATCATTAAACATTTTGGTTAAATATTTTTTTAGTTTTTTCTAGTTTTAGTTTGTTTTTCTATCATTTTCTTATCATGTTGAGCGAAGTCGAAGTGCTATAAAGCAAAAAAAGCGTCCTCAAATGAGGACGCTTTTTTATTTTATGATGAGTTTGACTCTAATTTTTAAATTAAATTTCATAAAAATACATATAGCATCCTGTACAATCAGCTGGAATATCTCCGGCCGAACGTTCAAAATTTTTGCTTGCTAAAAGTATCATATGTATTTTCTATTATTAATTGCAGATACAAATGTAGTATATTTTGTTATAATTTAACAAAATACACCTAAAATATATTTTTTTATAACAAAATCCTGCAAATTGATATTGCAGGTTTTGTTATAATTTTTGAGACAAAACTCTTTCGATGTGTCTAACATTACAATCTTAAGCATACGTCTTATCAATCTGACTCAAAATTGTTGGATCCTGAATTTCATTGTCTTTAGCAAACAACAAAACTTTAGACATTACCTCAGCCGATTTCGGATCGTCATCTGCAAATGGAAGAAACAAACGTCCTCTGTGTTGCGAATGAATTGGCAGTATCGACAAATATTTACCTGGAATCTGATGTACAACGGCACTTCCTAAATGAACGCTATACTCTGCCAATTGTCCTTTTATTATCGCATGGTTTCCTGTAATTTCTACATTCTTAATTTTAAATAAGCGCAATGTTTCTCTTAACAATACTGCTCTCATTTCGATAGAAGAATGACTCGCTTCTGGATCAACTCCGCCAACATGGGCAACGCTCACAACTAAATCAATATCGCGCATTACTTCTGAGAAAATTCTCGGATTAATATCTTCAAAAGCAATGTTTTTAAAATCTTTTAAAGAATGGAATTCGATAGTTTCTAAAGTCGGACTCTCAACATCTGCAGGCGAAAACCAATCTGCCATCGCATACATTTTTACCTGATAGCCTTCTTTATGGAAAACTTTCTGCAATCCTTCTTCGTAATCTACTTTCCAGCCTCTTGTTTTCAATAAAGCCAAAGTTTGATTTGGTTGAACTTGATGTCCTGCATAACGTCTTGAAATTGATTTCTCTTTCAATTCATCTGGCGTTGGAACATACAATTCTCTGAAAATCTGTTTAAAAGGCTGTTGTAATTTATTATCAAAACAATATTTCTGATAATCTACCCAAACATTATTTTTATGCAAATCGAAACAGTGTGCAATTCTGAAAGTCTGTTTTTCGTTTAACGAAATCATTTCTCCTAAACCAGTAACTAAACTTCCATCAACATAAAAACCAATCTGATTGTCATTAGAAATAAAAACTAATTTCTCTAGATGTTTTGAAATAATTGGATGCTCAAAAAGGTTTTGCATTTCTGCGAATAAAAACTCGTCGCCGCGAATCATACTTTCTTCCAAACCTTTTCTTGAACGAGTCCATTGCTCGCGCATCGTTTTTCTGTAATTCGTCAGTTCTAGAATTCCTTTGTCTTTTTTGTATTTCGGCGGAATCGATTTTAATTCTTTTCCTGCTTTATAAGTAACCAAATCAGCTTTTCCTTCATTATTAATGACCAAACTTATCGTAACATCATCTAAAACCACTTCGGTTTCTTTAGATAAAATATTCTGAACTTGCTTCGTTTCCATCGCCCAAGTCAAACGAACTGGATCCGGATAACCCGCATTTCTCGCTAAGTTTTCTAAAGCCACACGAATCGCCAAAGCTTCGCTCGCCTGTTTCATCGAACCGAATTCTTTGCTTTCTTTTTTAAACTGCTGTAAATATTCGTAACGCGCCAAAATATCTTTTTCTGGACTTGCTTTACTTAAAGGCACCAAACCGTAAACACGCAAATAATCCTGATCGCGTTTGTCTTTTACTTTGGCCGTAACTTCTCTAATTTTCAAATCGCCTGTAATGGTGTCTGCATATAATCGTGCGCGACGATGTCCGTTTCCATCTGTTACATATTTAGCCGATTCGTACAGCATTTCCCATTTGGCTTTGCCTAATTTTTTATAGGCCGAAACAAACCAATCTTTATCTACAGCACCATCTTTAAAATCTTGCAAATCTAAAGTCGAAAATCTCGCCGCTTCACTTTCTAATTCTGAATTTGTAGCACTGTAAGATGCCGTTTTGGTATGCGCGTGAAACCACCAAATTCCTTCGTCCAAACCATTCCAATCCAAATAACTGCTGATAAACTTTTGCCATTGTGGGGCATAAATTGCAGTCTGAATCAGTCTCTCTTCAGAGATTTTAGCTTTTTTAATTAAAGCATTAAAACTTGCCTGTGTATCAGTTTCTAACGGATAACATCTTTTCAATAAGAAACTAAATAATTTCTGTTTCGTTAAATCGGTGTAACTCCACGAATAAATATAACCTTTGTACAAACTTGCTTTTCCAAGCGCAGTAATCAATTCGACTAAGCGGTTTGCTCCAAAAACCTTTTGGAAACTCTGCACCAAATGCGTTACCGTAGTATTAGAATCTCCTCTTTTGACCTCAACATCCAAAAATGTTTCTCTGATTTTATCAATCATCAGAACTAAGAATGGAAACTTTTTAATTAAATCTTCGCTTCCAAAATGTCTGTAATGCTTCTTCTCGCTGGTTAAAACAGAAATTCTTTCTGGTTCTAAAATTCCCTCGTACAATTCGCCTTCGGTAATTAATTTTTGCTCAAACGCAACGCAATACAAATGAATTGGCGGTTTGGCAAAAGATCTGTTTTTTTCTAAACCGTTTAATTGTCTCCATCTATATAGATTCCAGACTTTAGTATTTTGTTCTTCTGTTAAATCAAGTAAACCAATTTTGTTCAGATAAATATCAAAAAAGCCTTGACTCTGCCAGCCATTTCCGTTGTTGTTATTGTAATAATACTCATCTTTAGCAGGCTTATACTCAAACTCTATTACAGAGTCCGGAAGATCGGCATATAATGCACTACAAGCGTCGATTAAGAAATCAGCCTTTTCACTAAAAACATATTTAATCTGCAATGCATTCAGAATATTCAAAATTGCATTGTCCCAATCGTAACCTCTTTTATTTTGGTGAGGCAGTAATTCTTTATAATAAAAAACATGCTTTTCTAGAAAATCTCTCCATATTTTTCGATCGCAATTGCTTACTAGCGTCATTAAAAACAAATCTCTATTGGCAAGACCTGATTTGGTAAACCATTCTTCCCAAACTTCATACAATGGATAATTAGTCGCTGCTAATTCTGAATTCTTTTCGTCTTTTAGATTTTTTAATGGTCTAAAAGAGTTTCCTAATAAAACAGTCGATTTACTATTATCGTAATTTTCAGTTTCGTATTCGTAATTTCTGTTTTCTTCAAACAATTTATAAAGCTTCGCAATTTCGCCTTTAATATGCGACATCGATTTGGAGAAACCGTATTGATGTTCTTTTACCGCTTTTGCATACAAAGAATCAGCTTTTGGTTTTGGCAATTCGTAAGCCGAAATTTCGTTTGGCGTAAAAAATCCGTAACCGTTTTCTGCACTTAAAAGGTCTTGTTTTTTTGAAGGTTCTAACTGCTCAATAAATTTGGTTTCTTTTTCGGTAATTTTTGGTCTTTGCAAATAATCTTTTACCCAATCATTAACCTTATCCGTCAGTTTATTGTTTTTCTGAAGCTGCAACATCACATCCAACATAGACATACGTTGTTCTAAATCTCCTTTTTCTATGGTCTGATTAACAAAATTGACTACTTTCTGATCTTCTTGTTTGATTAGAATCGACGTTAGATTTTTCTTTAAATTAGAATTTTTACGTTTAAATAATTCCTGAAAAATAAGCAACTCATCTTCCGTTAAACTCAAATCTTTTAAAACATTAACCGCCGAAGCCACAAGAGATTCGCCCCTGTCTTTTAAAATACGCAACGCAAAATTTCTTTGAAATTCAGTTGGCTCTGTTTTGGTTGGATTGTTTTGATTGCTATAGTAAGAATAGCTATAAAAACTTCCCAATAAATTTCTAGTAAGTTTCTCTCTTAAATTGATCGAGAAGCCTTCAAAATGTTGCAAAACCGCTTCTAATCTTTCGTTGTTATCGCCAACCAAATTAATCGCTGCGGCATAAAGCGTATCTCTTTCGAACTTTACATTTAACCACGAAAACACTTTTCCTTCAAAAGTTTTTTCTTTTTCTGTAATGCTTTGTGCAAGATTGTAAACTTTATCAAAGAAGTTCGGATAATCTGTGTTTTCGATATAAAACTTCGATTTTGTATTGGCTTCCAACAAAGCATTCATTCTCGGAACTGCAAATGCCAAAACCTGTAAATTCTCATCTTCTAACGCTTTAAAATAAAGGGGCATTTCGATATAAGGATCGTTGGTTTCTCCTGCAAATTTTAATACCAGCGATTTCTTTTCGACCGAACCTTTTTCTAATAATTCGTGCAAATACGGAACTGTTTTCTCGACATCTAAAACACCTTGAACCCAAAGCGCCATGTAGACTTCGTTATTATTTTTGCTTTTTACACCAGTCGCAATCGTTTCTGGTTTTGAAAAATAACCCGAAGCCAACTCGATAATATTACGAACTGTAGTTTCTTTTTCAGAATCCCAACCCAAACCTGTCCACGTGTCAATCGCTCTTACAACCGATGAAAAACGAGTCAGTTTATTATCAATAAGCACTTTGATCATGTATTGCAAAGCGCCGATACTCGTTTCGTCTAAAGCTTCCAGAATCGTCTGGCGCAAACCTTCCTGACGCTGAGCCGCCAGAAGCAGTTTTTCTACCAGCTCCCAGTTTTCCTGCTTTTCGCTGTTTAAAAGGGCTTTGATGATATTTCTAGACACTTTCCCGTGCGGATCTTTATTGAAAATAATGTCTTCAAATAATTGAAAAAGTCCTTCTTTACCAGAATCCAATGCAGCAGACCAAACCATGAATTTAGTAATGGTATTTGAAATCTCGGTATCGTAACGAATTTCATCTTCAATACTCAAATTATAATAAAAAGTGGTGCTGTCCTGATAATTGTATTTGTAAGGTCCGTTAAGCAAAGAACGCAGAAAATTAATCTGATTGACCAGCAAATAACTTTTATGATTAGGCGCTCTAAAAGCTCTTCGCGTATACCCGTTCTGATACATTTTTTGAGGCAATCTGCTCCAAGCTTCTTTCACATATGCGGCATTTTCTTCGCCAAAAAAGTAAAGCAGCAAGTCGTAATAGTTTTTATCTTCCCATATATCCTCTTTTACCAAAGTGGCAAACTTTTCGGCTTCTTTAGAACCCAGCGAAATATAATTGCTGTAATAATTGTCCTGAAGTTTCAAGAGTTCTAGACCAAACTCCGCCACTTCTTTTTTCAGTTTTTTTCCAGAAAGTAATTTAGAAAGCAAATTACTGTTTACAATTTCTTCCAATTCTTTTTTAAATCTCTTAATTGGATTTTCTATTACTTTACTTTTTAATAAATCTTCAATTGTCATATTGTTTATTTTAGATTTCTGATTTTAGATTTTAGATTACTTCACTTTGTCTTCCTTAGCGAAGTCGAAGGATTTCCCCAAACAGATTTTGGAATTTGGGATTTATTTTTTGGAATTTAACTACCAGTAGCTTCCCGCCAAAAACGTAAGCCTGATAAAAGTGAGGTTTTTATTCTGAGATAAATCGATTTCCTCTGTTAACGTTTCTAGCTGATCGTCTCCGTAGAAAACAGCGTACAAACCATCTTCAAAAGCTACAATGGCATTTTCTTGCGCTTTGGCCAAATCTACTTGGTTGTGATTGTACAGCGCGCCAAAACCAACTTTTCCGGTATCGGTAAGAATAGGTAAATAATTTTCTTTTGGAAGATGGATTTTGTCTTCGTCTTCAAACTCAAAGGATGAAGAACGGAACAATTGTACCTGATGATCAACAATCGATTCTATGAGTTTTTGGGTAGTAATAATAGGATTTTCTACTGCTAGATCTATATTCTTTTCCTGAAGTAGCGGATGTTTTTTTCCTAATTGTTTAACTGAGATGTTTATATTCATCTTTATCGGCTTTTATTTTGAAAGGGTAATGTAAGAATTTTAGAGTGATTTGTCCTTAAAATAATGTCTTTTAAATGTTAAAAAAATATTAGAAATAAACTCTTGAACATAATTATTTTCAACACATAGAAACATAGTCTTTTCTTATGTTTAAAGGCGTTTCACTAATTTAAATTCACATAGTTTAGCTATTTTCAAAGTTTTTTTCGTCGAGTTTGTCATTTCGACCGAAGGGAGACTCGAGCGATAGCCAACAGGCGAAGCAAATCTCCACAAGTAGCTCTACAAAGATTGGCAATATACGTTGCGGAGTTACTTGCGAAGATTTCTCCTTAAGTCGAAATGACAAGATTGTGTAGGTTATGTCAATATTATTTACAGAACTTTATTTCTTATAAAATTACAAATCGATCTCAAAAAAATACCCTGCCAATTGGTATTGGCAGGGTTTGGGTTTTTATTCGGATAATTTACGATTGCTTACACAAGCCTTCTGAATCTGCTTCTCTGAAAATGGCGATAACGTTTCTGCCAGATTTCGGCTGGTTCTTAAACAGCTCAATATTTTTTGCCTTAAATTGATATCGTCGCCAAACTCTGTATGCATTAATAGCTCGAAGATTTCCTGCAAATACATGGGCTGTTCTTTGTAATCTCCCTCAAACAATTCGTCTGAAAGGAAATTAATTACGGATGGCACTACATCACGATGTGTTGGTTTTTGATTTTCTTTTGACATAACGGAAAATTTTAAACGCACGAAATCCCTCATTTTCGGTTGTGTCAAAACATCTCTAGGAAATGCGTTAGGGCTATCACTAGCTCCAGCAACGTGAATGAGGGATTCGCTTATTATTAACTTATATTAAGTTTTCAGGATATAATCCTAGATTTATTTTGACAGCGCAAATATAAGTTTTTTCTTTAAAAAAGAAAGAAATAACCTACGTTTTTTATCGTTTTAATGCTTAATTATTTTCGAGTTATAAAATTATAAATTTCAATAGTTAATTTTTCAATCTCTTTACTCTTCGACAAAATTTCCCACGTAAAATTTTGCTCAAAAACTCTCTCGCTTAGATATCTCTTATTTATGATTGTCCCAAATACTTTATCTTTTTTAGTTTCATAAAATGATTTATTAAGAATGTAAGTTTTATCTATCCTACCTATTTCTTCTCTTAGAACATTTAAAAATTCGCCAATATATTTTTGCTTATAATCACCATACTTATGCTTCAACAATGCAGCTTCAATCTTTAATTGAATGTCTGCTTTATTATCACGTACTAAATTTTCATGACAAAAATTAATTAAAACTTTTTCCCAGATATCATTTGTAAGTAAATTTTCTATTTCTCTAAAATTCCAAATTATTTTGGGTAAAAAGTTTTCGTTTCTAGCATTTTCTAAAGATTGTAATCTCGCTTTTTTTGAAGAAGATTTTTTACCATTAATTTCATTATCTGAATCAGCTAAAAGAAAAATTCGATTACTTAAAGCTAATGCCTGTATATCATCAATAATATTTTTTTCATCTTTGTCTTCAACTTCTTTTTCAAAAATGTAATGGTCAATATTTGAACCTGCATATTCAAAAAATGCAAAATCAATATCTTCTTTTATGCTATAATATTTCTTATTCTCATTCTCGAATAAATACTTTTTATATGACCTTAAAAAAGCTTTTATATAATTTCTATCTGATATTCCTTCAACCCAGATACTACAATTTGCCATGAAAACTGAAGAGTTATTTACACCTAATTCTCTTAGCAATGAGTTATCTCCTGCATTTACATTTTTTATAGTAAATTGTTTATCATTTAATTCATTATTCTTTGGTGAAAACGAATAAATAGAAACATTATCTTTTTCTATTGTTAAATCTAAAAAATGATTTGAATGAGTAGTAATTATGTAAGTTAGATTTTTACTTCTTAAATTTTCATTTTTAGTAATTTGCTCTAAAAATAATCTTTGCATTCCTGGATGAAGATTTAACTCCGGCTCATCAATAAATATAAATGAATTAATTTCGGCCATGAAAATTTTATACATTAAAATTATTATTGCCTGTATGCCATCCCCCAGTTCATAAAGTTTTCTAGTTTCTTTTTCCCCTTCTATGTGAACACTAATAATTTCAGAATTATTATTCCCAATCAAGCTCTGATCTTTATCAAATTCAGCTACAATATCAATTTTCTTACCATCAAAAAAATTAATCCTTACGAACTCCTCAAAATCATCAAATTTACGTCTTATTTCACGTTTCGAATTTCTTGTATTTAAAATTTCTTTATATAGGTGAAGTCCTGTAAAAACATCAATATCAGTCTTATTTAAATGATAATAATTATTTAGAGTATCTAAATAAATATCGTTCTCAATTTTAGAATAATTCTTTGCCTCATAATTAAACAAAGAATGTGCTGTTCTCAATGTAGGAATATAATAACGTTTAATCTTCTCATAAATTTTAAAGAAAGACTCATCAATATCTTGAAATTCTTCAATAAATTGATTTTTTATATCGTATTTATTCAAATCTAAGAATTTCTTTTTATTGCCATTTTCTATGGATAAAAAATCTTGGAGCGAGTCTCCTTTTATCTCTTTCAAAATGTTTTTAGTTAATATATTAGCATTTTCAATATCTGGTTGACTTCCATCTAAATATCTTGTAGAGGAAGCTCTGAGTTTGAATGCTCGTATTCTTATATTTATTGTTTCATTTACTTTAATGACATTTTCATTATATCTGTCCACTAGAGCTTTACTATTATGAAAGTCTTTTATAGCTTCAAATTTTTCAAAAGTCATTAAATTTCGAATAAACCTACTTTTACCACTATTATTAGCACCAATTATAATATTTATAAAATTAAAATGTGGAAGTAAAATTATCGGCTTATCTTCTTCATTTAAAAAATAATCATTGAATTTATCACTTTGAGGAATAATTATATCGTAACCCTTTTTCATAATTATTAATTTTAAACTTCTTAATTTATCTTATTCTTTTCGTCAAAAATGAATAAAATTCTATTAAATGCTTTACGGCTTTCCATAATCAATATTAAATGGTCATTAGAAATATAAACAAAAAATCTGCCGAAGCAAGGTTTTATTCTTTACTCAAGACTAATTAAAGTTTCTTTTATACTCATTTGTGACAGTATATATTTCATAAGGTTAAAATTCGACGATGCATGATCCAAAATCCAGGCATCTGAAGTGACAGCAATCCAATTGCTTTCTGCAATGACTTTATCGGGATTATAAACCAATTCCACTTGCCAATCGTATTGATTTTCTATAGCTATTTCTTCTATCATCTTTTTCAATCTTCCGCTATTTGAAACAGGTTTATCAAAAAACCAATACATTGTTTTTATCTTTTCTTTTTTGTAAAAATCAGCAATCATTTCTATTGCCTGAGATGTTTGTTGTACTCTCTTGTAAGTTCCGTGTACACTTGACAAATCACGAATAAAACCATCTTGTCCTTTAAAAACATAAGCGTTTGACAAAATACTTTCTAATAAAATCAAAGCGTTAAAACCATCAATAGCAATTTCTTTTCCTTCTAAATCGGAACTTTGAATTTCTTTAGATTGCCGATCTTCAATCTGACTTTGAGAAGCGCTCATTCCACGAACTGCCTGTTGCTGTCGAGAATTTAAGCGATATCGGTTTCCAACTAAAGCTAATGTTGCTTTTTCGCCATAACCTCTGCTCAGAAAATAAGACAAATCTGTTACAGCTTCTTTTAGTTTCAACTGTATTTTCTCCGTTCCGAATAAGTCATCGTCACTTGCTTCTTTACCTCTATTTTTAAGATTTGTCATTGATAAAACTTTCTATTTCAATTGAGTCGTAAATATTCTAACTTATAGGATTATTTTTTAACCACCATTTAGCCTTTTCTATAACTTTTTGCTCAATATTGCTAATATTAACTCCTCTATACCAATAGTTAGGATCATATTTCATATCTAGCCAAATTTCACTAAGAACACCAAAATCAAGTTCCGTTTCAGGATGCGATTTTAGACCATCTCCATCACAGAATATTGAAGCATAGAATGAATTTGTTTCCACATCTTCTCCTTTTATAACTCTATTAAAATGATATCGAGCATAACATATTTCCGCTTCATCTCCTTCCTTTTCTTTTAAATTCAATTCTAAAAAAGTACGTTTTAAATAAGGCATAATCTCATCAGGATTAATAGGCTTATAAAAAGTAGCTAAGGTATAAAGAGCTTCATTCTCACATCCTAAATTGATTAATTGTATTGCCCAATCTTCAATTGAATCAAAATCAATAAAATCAATAAAATCAATAAAATCAAATCGTTGCATAAATTTAATCGACAATATATAATCTGTGAGTATCTTGAAATCTTCATTTTCTTGTTCCATAGCTATATTTTTCTGTAAATCTATATAAAAGTTTTAGAACTTAAATCCCAAAAAAGCTTTTAGAATTCCTAGTGGTTTCCTCCGCGACTTTAGCCAAAGTAATTCCTTTAAACTGTGCAATTGTTCCGGCAACATACGGCAGAAAAGCCGGTTCGCAACGGCGTTCATGGTATTTCTTCAAGAGACTGTTTGGTACATTTTTAGGAAGCATAAACGGCGCATCGGTTTCAATCAGCATTCGATCGAGCGGTACGTACTGAATGACTTCTTTTAAATGACTGAAACGTTTGGCATCTGAAATCGCTCCCGTAAAACCGAGATAAAATCCGTTATCGAGATAGATTTTGGCTTCTTGCAAGGTTCCCGTAAAACAATGCACAACAGCTTTTGGCAATTGCGGTAAATAGTCTTTGGTAATATTCATAAAAGAACTAAAAGCGCTTCTTTCATGCAAAAACAAAGGTTTCTGTACTTCGATCGCCAATTCTAATTGGGCTTTGTAACATTCTTCCTGTTTGTTTCTGGGCGAAAAGTCACGATCAAAATCGAGTCCGCATTCCCCAACCGAAACGACGTGTTTCAGTTCTAATAATTTCCTGAGTTTCGAAATACTCTGCGCATCAAAACTCTTCGCATCATGTGGATGTATTCCCGCCGTAGCGTACAACACGCCCGGATACTGCCTCGCAATCTTCGCAGATTCTTCACTATTTCGCACGCTGGTGCCCGTGAGTATCATTTGCGATACATCGGCGTCGAGCGCGTCTTGTACGACATCGTCTATGTCGTTTTGGAATTGTTTGTTGGTTAGGTTGATTCCTATGTCTATATATGTTTTCATTTTTTTTTGTTTTTTTGCCACTAAGGCACTAAGACACAAAGTTTTTTTTTATTCTTTGTGTTGGTTATTATTTTTTTTAAGTTGCTAAGGTTCTGAGATGCTAAGTTTTTTTTTTAATCTCGCAAAGGCGCAGAGTCGCTAAGTTTTTTTTGTAAAGTTTGTCATTTCGACCGAAGGGAGAAATCGCACTAGAAATTCCGCATAGAATGTCTCCAATCTTTGTCGAATCCCGCGTGTGATTTCTCGTTCCTCGAAATGACATAAAATGCGGAAAAACCTCTGCCCCTTTGTTACTCTGTCCCTTTGAACCTAAAAGAAGATTAATCTTCTTTACTCCCATCATCTGCCATTCTCACCAATTTCGGCGTAAACTTCGCTACAACATCCACTAACTCTTTCTGCGCTTCCATCACCTGATTGATATCTTTATACGCCATTGGGGCTTCGTCTAGACCTGCTCCGATAAGCGTAACGCCATGATCTTTCAGGATCGATTTCATTTCGGTTTGTGTGATGTTTTTTATGGCTTGGGTTCTGCTCATTTGTCTTCCTGCTCCATGCGAAGCCGAATTAATGGCGTTCTCCTCGCCTTTTCCTCTCACCAAAAATCCCGGTGCGGTCATACTTCCCGGAATGATTCCCATAACGCCTTTTCCGGCTGGGGTTGCTCCTTTTCTATGTACGATCACTTCTTCGCCGTTCCAGGTTTCTTTCCATGCGAAATTATGATGGTTTTCGACTTTGGCTAAAATCGTCGCACCCAAAGCACGTTCCATTTTGTTATGGATAATCTCGTGACAAGCCGAAGCGTAATCTCCCGCCAAATTCATCGCCATCCAGTATTCCTGACCCAATTGCGAATTCATATCCAAATATGCCAAGTTTTTGGCTACTTCTGGAAGTTTACATTCATCTTTGGCAATTTTAGTATAATGTCCGGCAATGGTTGCTCCCATTCCGCGTGAACCGGAATGCGTTAACAAAGCGACATATTTCCCTTTTGGGATATTCAAAACCGCATCGTCTTGTGCAAATTCCATGATTCCGAATTCGACAAAGTGATTTCCACCACCAGAAGATCCTAATTGCGACCAAGCTTTATCTTTCAAGTTCTTCACAAACGGATTCATATTAAACGTTTCATTCTCCAAAACCGCATGATCTGATTTGTACTGACCATGAAATCCGTGACCCGCTCCAAAAATCGAATTGGCAATTAATTCTCTTTTGAATTTTGCTTCGTTTTCAAAGTAAAAATCTTCTGGAATATCATAAACCGACAATGCCATTCTACACCCAATATCAACCCCAACACCATACGGAATAATGGCATTTTTTGTGGCTAAAACTCCACCAATCGGCAATCCGTAACCTTGGTGCGCGTCTGGCATTAAAGCGCCCGCAACTGTAACGGGAAGTTTCATGGCCACTTCCATTTGTTTTCTAGCTCCGTCTTCGATATGATCCAATCCGTAAGCCGAATACGCATTTGGAGTTTCATTTAAAGCAATGAAATCTTCTGGTTTTTCATTCGATTTTTCGATTAAAGCCACAGCCAATTTGCTGAAGATTTTATCGTCGATATAATTCTCTGGAGTTTCTAAGACGTTTTTGAAATTTGTGATCATTTCCTCTCTTGTAAATCCGTTTCTTTTGCTATTTATTTTTAAGGCAATTCCTATTATTTTTCCTTCTGGGAATCCTAATTCTAATATATCTGTACCGTTTATTTGTGTTTTCATTGTTTGTTTTATTTTAATAGTACAAAGGTTAAATGTTACTGCGCGGTTATTTTGCGCAGATTAATTTTCTTTTAGTTTCTCCTCAATTTTGTCATTTCGACGGAGGAGAAATCTCCGCAAGAAGCTCTACAAAGATTGGCTTCTCTTTGCGGAGTCACTTGTAGAGATTTCTCCCTTCGGTCGAAATGACAAACTTTGTGATTACTGTAACTTAAAGATTTTTTTTCGCTCCCGATAGCTATCGGGATTGCAGATTCAGCAGATAAAAAATCCTTTTAATCCTCATAATCTGTGGCAAAAAAAACTTCGCCCCTTCGCTCCCGATAGCTATCGGGATTGCGAGATTAAATTTATCAATCTTTGCAAAGACGCACAGCAGTGCGCCTCTACAAAAACCTTAGAACCTCAGAATCTTAGTCTCTTAGAACCTTTTAATCAATTAATAATTGCGTCACAACTGCCGGGTTCATCGCCCATTGCGCCGTATAAACCTCATCGGCAATTTCATTTTCGGTGATTGTTAAACCTTGGGCTTCCGCTTTAAGCTGTAACAAACTACCAATATTCAATTTGCTGTTTAGTTTTGACAACAACGCCTGAACGCCTTTGAAATCCAATCCGCCTACAACCTGACCTCCGAAAGTCATCTCTAACCAAACGATTTCTCTTTTGGCTATATCCAACACTCCAAAAACCAAACCTTTGGCCACATTCTGCGTCACACGAACTTGATGATCTACACACGACGGATCGTATGCTACACCTGTTTTCTCCGAAATTTTCATCGGGTGTTTGCTGTTCATCCAACCTACAACCAGATTTGGCGTAATACTTCCATTGCTGTACGCGTTGCAAGTAAAAGTTACAAATTTAGCTTTGGCTTTCGCCAATTCATCGATGTTGATGTTGATATATTCGGCTGTTCCAATTTTATCTGGAATGCTTCGGATATCGCCGCTATGCTGACAACCTGTAGTCGTTAATCGGCTGAAAGAGCAAATATCGGCTTTATCTTCATAAGCGATATGACAGCTCAAATCCATATCTAAATGTTGCGCTGGTAAATCTTTACCCCATTGCATAAACAATCGCACTTCGCTACCTTCAACCGAGAAACGTGTTCCCATTAAAGCAACTGGTAAATCCTGAACGGTTTCGCTTCGATCTCCTATAGAAACCGGAATGTTAAACAATTGCGGATCGATATAGATTGTTTTGTTGGTATTAGCAATTTTCGCAAATCGTTTTTTCATGGCTAAAAGACACAATTCTTCGATTTGATTTTTCATTACTTCCAACTGAAAATCTTCGTACAACTTCAATAAAGCGTTTGCTTCAATTCGTTTGTTTGTTCCACCCAAAGGTTTCACACTTCTCTGCATGTTTTTATCAAAATAATTTTGAGCATACATATTCAATGTAAACACCAATCGAGCCGGAACTTTATCGATGATTTCTTCAAAATGGGCAATTGTTTCATCCGCACCAAACCATAGCATATTCGAAAATAACGAACGAGCAAATAATCCTGGACGCTGTTTTAACAAAGCAAATGTTTTATCGGCATCAAATTTCAATCTTGACGAATCTACTTTGCTTTGCCAAACGTCGTACACTTGGTTGTAGAAAACATCCATTAAAAAATTCAATTTTTCGAACCCTTTTCTTTTGCTGTATTCTGCCAAACGCAACGCACGGATAAAACGAACCCACATTCCTCTTTTTGGATGCATCGTTTCGCACATGGCTTCAACGTCCATATCCATATTGTTCAACCAGTTTGCCACCATTAAACATTCTTTTCGGGAATATTTTAGTTTCAAATCTTTTTGAGATGCAATTCTTGCCTGAACGCTTGTATCTAAAACATTATGGAAATGCTGTGCATTTTTTGAAGTTCTTTTGATAATCGTTTTTGGCTCGATAATTTGAAGCATTCCTGTGTTTTTGTACCATAAGTATCGTAAGATATCGGTTGGTGTTTTCAAAAACTGAGAAGCCTCATTTTCTTTACCATTTTCAATCAAAAGATCGATCACTAGCATTAAAGTTTCCTTCATTGCTACTTCGGTTTTTGGTAAAGGCAAATAGTGCATCGCCATTTTTAAACTATCTACCTGAGTAGCGTCTAAAGCAGTTTTAGATTGTAATAACGATATATAGAAATCATTTAAATCTTTTTCTGTCCATAATTCCAACATTTTCAATTTGCTACCTTGTCCGATATTTTCCAGTTTACCAAATTCAAACGGAGTTCCGCAGAACGGACAACCGTTGTATCTTTCTAATGGGAAAGTATTATCTGGGATAATATGCCCACATTGTAAAGTTGTTCCGTTTTTAGTTTTAAAAACGTTTCCGAAATACGTGATGATATGATCTACAACAGATTCTCCTGTTGGAACATTCCATTCTTTCACCAATGGCGTCCAATTTTTATCTGTTCCTAAAACTTCTCTCAAAACTTCTAAAACCTCAATTTTATATTTTGGGTTTACGTTGTTTAAAGCGTGAAGCAATGATTCAGAAAATGTAAATCCAAGTTTTGAAACATTGGCTAACAAAACGGATGTTGTTCCTGATAAATTTTTAACGTCATTCGTAATCATTTCTGACGGAATGAAAATAGCATTTTGACGTAAACTGATTTTTAATAATTCTTTTGTTTTCATTTTTTTAATTTTTAAAATTTAGATAATTGCGTTTCTGAGTTCTACCTAAAAGATTTTGAAGTAAGAAACACTTGACCTGAAATTGGAGTGTAATGAATTAGCTGATTCAAAGTCGTAATTTGGTGGGGTAAACCCCGGAAGTAAGCTAATCTTGACCCTCGTTTTTTTATTAATGATGATTTTAAAACTATGTTCGGATTCGAACCGAAAAGTAGCCGTTGTCTGAAGTAAGTTTTAATTGTCCATTAATTGTGGAACAGGTGGGATTCGAACCCACGACCCGGACATTAAAAGTGTAAGAAGTAAATTTTGATTGACCTTTGATTGATAATTTCAAAACTACCTGCTCTACCACTGAGCTACTGCCCCAATTATGATTATAAAATAAAAAGGTAATGGTGTAAGTGGTACATTGGAAAGTGTTTTCGAAGTAACTCAAACTTGACCTGTTTTATTTTTTTCTATTTCTATGAACGTATGTTTTTTATTTCTGAACAAAGATTTTAAAACTAGTGCGCGGTTATTTTGCGTAGTAAAATTTTTGTTTCATTTTTTAGAAATACTATTTGTTTTTATTTCCTGAGCAAAGATTTCAAAACTACTACGCAATTATTTTGCGCAGTAAAAAAAGAATTTTAAATTTGAGTAAAAAACAAGATGAATTTAGAGAAAATATATTCTGATTTACTTTTGAATATTGGTTTTTCAGCAAATGAAATTCAGCAAAACTGGCTGGATTTAGAAAAGGCATATTCCAAAAAATCAAGACATTATCATAATCTCACGCATTTAAAAGAAATGATTGAGAGTTTTGAAATTTATAAAGACAAACTTCAAAACCCAGATGAAATATTATTTTCAATCTTTTATCATGATTTTGTGTATTCGGCTTCCAAAAAAGATAACGAACTCAAAAGTGCTGAATATGCTTTGTCAATTCTATCTGAAAATAGCACCCTAAATAAACAATTAGTTTTTGATGCAATCTGCGCAACACAGCAACATCAGCAAAATGCAATTGAAGACATTAACTGGTTAATCGATTTTGATTTAAAAATCCTTGCTAAAGACTGGGAAAATTATAAAATCTATTTCGAACAAATTCGAAAAGAATACCGCATTTATCCTGATTTTCTCTACAAACCCGGACGCGCGAAAGCATTGAAGCATTTTCTGGAGAATGCGTTTATTTTTCAGACTGATGCGTTTAGGAGTTTGTATGAGGAAAAAGCTCGGGTTAATATTGAAAAAGAAATAAAGTTATTAAGCTAAAGAATTGAATCTCGCAAAGTCGCTAAGACGCAAAGTTTTTTGTTTCACGCAGATTTTACAGATTTGAGCAGATCTAAAAAGATTTTATTTTTAAAATAATCTGCTGAATCTGCCTAAATCATTTTTAATCTGCGTGAAACAAATCTTAATAATCATTGAATTAAAAAACTTTGCGTCTTAGCGACTTTGCGAGCAAAAACACACAAAGCAATGTCACAAAACAAAAACGCCTTAATTCGGTACAAAACAATCGATAAATGCCTTCAAAATAAATACAGACAATGGACACTCGAAGATTTAATCGAAGAATGTTCTGAAGCTCTATTTGAATACGAAGGACGTCAAAACCCAATCAGCAAACGAACCATTCAAATGGATATTCAGCTGATGCGAAGTGAAAAATTGGGTTATAATGCGCCAATCGTGGTTTACGATAAAAAGTATTATAAATATGAAGACGAAGATTTTTCGATAACCGATATTCCGTTGACGGAAACCGATATGAATGTTTTGACGGAAACCGTTTCGATGCTGAAACAATTTAAAGATTTCTCACTATTTAATGATGTATCGGATATTTTACAGCGGTTAGAAGATAAAATCTACGCCGAAAAGTCGCATACCAAACCTGTTATTTATCTCGATAAAAATGAGAAACTAAAAGGACTGTATTATTTGGATGAAATCTATCAGGCGATAATTAAGAAAATGGTTCTCATTATTACTTATAAATCTTTTAAATCTACCGAAGAAACGAAATTCCATTTTCATCCTTTTATCTTGAAAGAATTTAATAATCGGTGGTTTTTAATCGGAAAGAAAAAAACTTCTCAACCAATTACCAATTTGGCTTTAGACAGAATCATTTCTATTGATTACGATTTTAATCATCCTTATTTAGAAGAAGATTTTGATGCCGACATTTATTATAAAGATGTAATTGGCGTTACAGTAAATTCAGGATTAAATGCAAGACGTATTGAATTATGGGTTGATGCTTCGAATGCGCCTTATGTGCTTACAAAACCTTTGCATACTTCTCAGCGATTAATCAAAGAAAATGAAGACGGCAGTATTATTATACATATATATGTAATACCAAATTATGAAATGGAACGACTTCTGTTAGGTTTTGGAAGCTGTTTGGAGATTTTAAAGCCAGAAGGTCTGAGAAATCGTATGAAAAAGATGCTTCAAGACGCTATTACACGCTACGATTCAGAAAAACCAACTGAAATAAATGCATAATTTTTTACAGAATACAGAATTAAATGCGTTTTAAAAACTAAAAAAGGATTTTTACAGCATTAAAAATGTTAAAATCTAAAAAAAGAATAGTATATTACACTTAAAATAAACAACCAAAACCCTCTAAATCAGGGATATTTTATAACTAACCAAAAAATTATTAAAAAATTATATGCATGCATAGTATTTTTTAATTATATTTGAAATCGATATAGTTACCTATGAAAGACAAAACGATAGATTATATTTTGAGAGCAACATGGCAGGCTGTTTCAAGAATGTATAATGAAGAGGCTGCTAAATATGATGCAACAATGGCAACAGGATTTGCTCTTTTAAGTATGGACAAGGAAGAAGGAACTCCATCAACGGCTCTTGGCCCAAGAATGGGAATGGAAGCCACCAGCTTAACAAGAACCTTAAAATCTATGGAAGAAAAAGGTTTAATTGTTCGCAAGAAAAACCCAAGCGACGGGCGAGGCGTTTTAATCTACCTAACCGATTTTGGAAAAGAAAAAAGAGATTTATCTAAAAATACAGTTCTAAAGTTTAATGAAACCGTTAGAAAACATGTTTCGGAAGAAAAGCTGAATCATTTTATCGAGGTTTCTGAAATTATCAATGAACTGATTCACGATAAAAACATATTTAATCAAACAGAAAACACAGAAAATAAATAGTTTTTAAAAAGCATTTATTTTCTCCTACAAACAAATAATAACAAGTATGAAACGCACAATTAAAAAAGTTGCTGTAATTGGATCCGGAATTATGGGTTCAGGTATAGCTTGTCATTTTGCTAACATTGGTGTCGAAGTTTTACTTCTGGACATTGTACCGCGTGAACTGACCGAAGCTGAAGCTAAAAAAGGATTAACACTTGAAAGTAAAGCCGTTCGCAACCGTGTGGTAAACGAACATTTGGCGAATTCATTAAAATCGAAACCATCTCCTATTTACAGTCAGAAATTCGCAAATAGAATTACGACTGGAAATACAACAGATGATATGGCAAAAATTGCTAATGTTGACTGGATTATCGAGGTTGTTGTAGAGCGTTTAGACATTAAGAAATTAGTTTTTGAACAAATCGAGAAATTCCGTAAACCGGGAACTTTAGTTACTTCAAACACTTCTGGTATTCCAATTCACTTTATGAGTGAAGGAAGAAGCGAAGATTTCCAACAACACTTCTGCGGTACTCACTTTTTTAACCCTGCGCGTTACTTAAAATTATTTGAAATTATTCCTGGTCCAAAAACTTCTACTGAAGTATTGGATTTCTTAAACGAATACGGATCAAAATTCTTAGGAAAAACTTCGGTTGTTGCAAAAGATACTCCGGCGTTTATTGGAAACAGAATTGGTATTTACGGAATCCAAAGTTTATTCCACTTGGTAAAAGAAATGGGATTAACAATTGAAGAAGTTGATAAATTGACTGGTCCTGTAATTGGTCGTCCAAAATCGGCTACTTTCCGTACCGTTGACGTTGTTGGTTTGGATACTTTGGTACACGTTGCCAATGGTATTTACGAAAACTGCCCGAACGACGAACAACATGAATTGTTCAAACTTCCTGATTTCATCAACAAAATGATGGAAAATAACTGGTTAGGGAGCAAAACTGGACAAGGTTTCTACAAAAAAGTAGATAAAGATATTCTTTCTTTAGACTTAGATACATTAGAATACCGCGCTGCGAAAAAAGCAAATTTTGCAACTTTAGAATTAACTAAAACTATCGATAAACCTATCAATCGTTTCAAAGTTTTAGTAAAAGGTACTGATAAAGCGGGAGAATTCTACCGTAAGAGTTTCGCTGGAATGTTTGCTTACGTGTCAAACAGAGTTCCTGAAATCTCAGACGAATTATACAAAATTGATGATGCCATGAAAGCTGGTTTTGGATGGGAAAATGGTCCATTCGAAATCTGGGATGCTATTGGTGTTGCCAAAGGAATTGAAATCATGAAAGCAGAAGGTTTAGCGCCTGCTGCATGGGTTACTGAAATGTTGGCTTCTGGAAGCGATAGTTTCTATACTGTAAAAGAAGGAGCTACTTATTTCTATAATATTCCAACAAAATCCCAAGTAAAAGTTCCTGGACAAGATTCATTTATTATTCTGAACAACATTCGCGAAAGCAAAAAAGTTTGGAGCAACAGTGGTGCAATCATACAGGATTTAGGAGACGGAATCTTAAATTTAGAATTCCAATCTAAAATGAATACAATTGGTGGTGATGTTCTTCAAGCGATCAATAAAGCAATCGACTTATCTGAAAAAGAATATCAAGGTCTTGTTATTGGAAACCAAGCAGCGAATTTCTCTGTTGGAGCTAATATCGGAATGATTTTCATGATGGCGGTTGAGCAGGAATACGACGAATTGAACATGGCGATTAAATTGTTCCAAGACACCATGATGCGAGTTCGTTATTCTTCTATTCCAGTTGTAGTTGCGCCTCACGGAATGACTTTTGGTGGTGGATGCGAAATGAGCTTACACGCTGATAAAGTGGTTGCTGCCGCAGAAACGTATATGGGATTAGTTGAATTTGGTGTTGGAGTTATCCCTGGCGGTGGTGGTTCTAAAGAAATGACTTTAAGAGCTTCTGATTTATTCCGCAAAAATGATGTGGAATTGAACGTTCTTCAAGAGTATTTCTTGACAATCGCTATGGCTAAAGTTTCGACTTCTGGTTATGAAGCTTTTGATACTGGACTTTTACAGCACGGAAAAGACGTTATTGTCGTAAACAAAGATCGTCAGATTGCAGAAGCTAAAAAACATGCTTTATTATTAGCGGAAGCTGGATATACACAGCCAATCAGAAGAAATGATATTAAAGTTCTAGGAAAACAAGCTTTGGGTATGTTCTTAGTTGGAACAGATCAAATGCAAGCTGGAAAATACATTTCTGAGCACGACAAGAAAATCGCTAACAAACTGGCTTATGTAATGGCTGGTGGTGATTTATCTGAGGCAACTTTAGTATCTGAACAATACTTATTAGATATCGAACGTGAAGCTTTCTTGAGTTTATGTACAGAAAGAAAAACGCTGGAGCGTATTCAATATATGTTAACTAAAGGAAAACCACTTAGAAATTAGAAAATAGAACAAAGAGAATAGAATATAGATTTAAGACTTCGAAAAGTCTATTTTCTATACTCTATCTTCTATACTCTTAAAAAATAAAACAAATGAAAACAGCATATATAGTAAAAGCATATAGAACAGCAGTTGGAAAAGCTCCAAAAGGTGTTTTTAGATTTAAAAGACCTGATGAATTAGCTGCAGAAACCATTCAGTTTATGATGGACGAACTGCCTGATTTTGACAAAAAACGTATCGACGACGTGATGGTAGGAAATGCCATGCCGGAAGCGGAACAAGGTTTAAACGTTGGACGTTTAATCTCTTTGATGGGATTAAAAGTGGAAGACGTTCCTGGAGTTACAGTAAACCGTTATTGTGCTTCTGGATTAGAAACTATCGGAATGGCGACTGCTAAAATCCAATCAGGAATGGCAGATTGTATCATCGCTGGTGGTGCAGAAAGTATGAGTTATATTCCGATGGGAGGTTACAAACCAACTCCGGATTATAAAGTTGCTGCTGCAGGTCACGAAGATTATTATTGGGGAATGGGTTTAACTGCTGAAGCGGTGGCTAACCAATATAAAATATCTAGAGAAGACCAAGATGAATTTGCTTACAACTCGCACATGAAAGCGTTAAAAGCGCAGGCAGAAGGAAAATTCGATAAACAAATCGTTCCAATTACTGTTGAACAGACTTTCATTAATGAAAATGGTAAAAAAGAAACAAAATCATACGTTGTAAATAAAGACGAAGGACCAAGAGCGGGAACTTCTAAAGAAGCTTTAGCAGGTTTAAAACCAGTTTTTGCTGCTGACGGAAGTGTAACTGCGGGTAACTCTTCTCAAATGAGCGACGGTGCTGCATTCGTTTTAATTATGAGCGAAGAAATGGTAAAAGAATTAAACCTTGAGCCAATTGCACGTTTGGTAAACTTTGCTTCTTCTGGTGTTGAGCCAAGAATTATGGGTATTGGTCCTGTAAAAGCAATTCCGAAAGCGTTGAAACAAGCGGGATTAACATTAAACGATATTGAGTTAATTGAATTAAACGAGGCTTTTGCTTCACAAGCTTTAGCAGTAACTCGTGAATTAAACATTAATCCAGAAATCGTAAACGTAAACGGTGGAGCAATTGCTTTAGGTCACCCTCTGGGATGTACAGGAGCTAAACTTTCTGTTCAGTTATTCGACGAAATGAAACGCAGAGGTAACAAATACGGAATCGTTTCGATGTGTGTGGGGACTGGACAAGGAAGCGCTGGGATTTACGAGGTTATTTAAAAAGAGAATAGAATATAGAACAAAGAGAATAGATGTTTTTCTTTGAGAATAAAGAGATAAAATTTTTTAAATGATAAAATGTTTAAAAATGAAACAAAAAAATAGTACTAATCCTACTTTTTTGTTTTAATTTCTTAAATTGACTCAAAAAAAACATGAGACACAATTATAAGAACTTAAAAATTTGGATGATCGGAATTGCGATTGCTAATGAAATTTCAGATATATTAATAGAATTTCCAAAACACGAACGATACGATTTGAGTTCTCAAATAAGCAGATGTTCGGTTTCGATGCCTAGTAATATTGCTGAAGGATCTTCCAGAACTGATAAGTCTTTTAGTCACTTTTTAGACATTTCTCTTGGTTCTTCATTTGAACTAGTTACACAATTATTGATTGCTAAACATAGAAAATATATAAACGAGATACAATTTAACCAATTAGAAATTAAAATAGAAGAATTCCAAAGGATGACAATGGGTTTTCAAAACGGACTAAAGTAAAAGTCTATTTTCTGTACTCTATATTCTATTTTCTTTCATAAAAAACAAAAACAAAATGGCAGATACAATCGAAAAAAACGTGACTCGTGGTGGTCAGTTTTTAGTTAAAGAAACAAAATGCGAAGATATCTTCACACCAGAAGATTTCTCGGAAGAGCAGTTAATGATGCGTGACTCTGTAAAAGAGTTCGTTGACAAAGAATTATGGGCGCACAAAGATCGTTTTGAGAAAAAAGATTACGCTTATACAGAATCATCTATGCGTAAAGCTGGTGAACTTGGACTTCTTGGAGTTGCGGTTCCAGAAGAGTACGGCGGATTAGGAATGGGATTTGTTTCTACAATGTTAGTTTGTGACTACATTTCTGGAGCAACAGGTTCTTTCTCAACTGCATTTGGGGCGCATACAGGAATTGGAACTATGCCAATTACCCTTTATGGTACTGAAGAACAAAAGAAAAAATACGTTCCAAAATTGGCTACTGGAGAATGGTTTGGTGCTTATTGCTTAACTGAGCCAGGCGCAGGATCTGATGCTAACTCAGGAAAAACTAAAGCAGTTTTATCTGAAGATGGAAAATACTACTCTATCACAGGACAAAAAATGTGGATTTCGAATGCAGGTTTCTGCAGCGTTTTCATCGTTTTTGCTCGTATTGGAGATGATAAAAATATTACAGGTTTCATCGTAGAAAACGATCCTTCAAACGGAATTTCTATGAATGAAGAAGAGCATAAATTAGGAATTCGTGCTTCTTCTACTCGTCAGGTTTTCTTCAACGAAACAAAAGTTCCGGTTGAAAACATGCTGTCTGAAAGAGGAAACGGTTTCAAAATTGCAATGAATGCTTTGAATGTTGGTCGTATTAAACTAGCTGCAGCTTGTTTAGATGCTCAAAGAAGAGTTACTTCTGGAGCTGTAAAATATGCTAACGAAAGAATTCAGTTCAACACTTCTATTTCATCTTTTGGAGCAATCCGTTCTAAATTAGCTGAAATGGCGACTAACGCTTATGCTGGAGAAAGCGCTTCTTACCGTGCTGCAAAAGATATCGAAGACAGAATTGCAGCTCGTGAAGCAGAAGGAACTTCTCATCAAGAAGCAGAATTAAAAGGTGTTGAAGAATATGCTATCGAGTGTTCTATCTTGAAAGTAGCGGTTTCTGAAGACGTTCAATCTTGTTCTGATGAAGGAATTCAGATTTTTGGTGGAATGGGATTCTCTGAAGATACTCCAATGGAGAGTGCTTGGAGAGATGCTCGTATCGCTCGTATCTACGAAGGAACAAACGAAATCAACAGAATGCTTTCTGTTGGTATGTTGATCAAAAAAGCAATGAAAGGACACGTTGATTTACTTGGACCAGCAATGAAAGTTCAAGAAGAATTAATGGGAATTCCATCTTTTGATACTCCAGATTTCTCTGAATTATTCTCTGAAGAAAAAGGAATTATTGCTAACCTTAAGAAAGTTTTCTTAATGGTTGCTGGTAGCGCCGTTCAAAAATATGGTCCTGAATTAGATGCTCACCAACAATTATTAATGGCTGCTTCTGATATCTTGATCGAAATCTACATGGCTGAAAGTACAATTTTGAGAACTGAAAAATTAGCAAAAGCTCAAGGAGAAGATAAAGTTCAAGAGCAAATCGCTATGGCAAAATTATACTTATACAAAGCTGTAGATATCGTAAACTTAAGAGGAAAAGAAGGAATTGCTTCTTTTGCTGAAGGTGACGAGCAACGTATGATGTTAATGGGATTAAAACGTTTCACAAAATATACAAACTTGCCAAACGTTGTCGCATTGAGAGAAAAAATCGCAGCAAAATTAGTAGCAGAAGATACTTACTGCTTCTAATATCACAATAGTTTTTAGCTTTTAATTTGTTTAAGCCCGCGCAAGTCCGAAACTGCGCGGGCTTATTTTTTTGTTACATCAGTGAAAGACATCACTTACAAGACGCAATATTTTTGCAGAAATTTGCAAAATATTCGTTAAAATTGACTTTCTAGAGCATTCAGGGTGTTAAATATTAAATGTATTACAGTATATTTAACATTCTAAAAACTATAAAAAACAAAATAATGAAACAAATTAACCTAATTGCATCATTTTTATTGTGCTTTTGTATTACTACTACTTTCGCACAGAAAAACAAAAAAATGGATATCA
This sequence comes from Flavobacterium tagetis, assembly GCF_016735615.1. Lineage (GTDB taxonomy): Bacteria > Bacteroidota > Bacteroidia > Flavobacteriales > Flavobacteriaceae > Flavobacterium > Flavobacterium tagetis. The sequence continues at coordinate 153,235 of NZ_JAERSF010000003.1, read as the reverse complement.
TTGCCTACTATACTGGCGATTCTCAACTTATTGACCAATATGAGATTGGAAAATTAAACCAGATTATCTTTAGTTTTTGCCATCTAAAAGATGGGAAATTAAGCGTTGATTCAGCTAAAGACTCTATCACTATCAAGCATTTGGTTTCGCTTAAAGCAAAAAATCCGCAACTTAAAATTATCTTATCTCTTGGTGGCTGGGGAGGCTGTGAGCCATGCTCGGAAGCATTTTCAACTGCTGAAGGACGCTTAAAATTTGCAAAATCTGTAAAAGAAGTAAGCGATTATTTTAAAGTTGATGGTTTAGATTTAGATTGGGAATATCCATCAATCGAAGGACTTCCTGGACATTTATACCAAGCTGCTGACAAACCTAATTTTACAGAACTTCTTAAAATTTTACGTTCGACATTGGGAAAAAAATATGAACTAAGTTTTGCTGCAGGAGGTTTTCAAAAATGTTTAGATGAGTCTATAGATTGGAAAGCTGTTGCTCCTTATGTAAACCGCATCAATATCATGAGTTACGATTTAGTAAACGGATATTCAAAAGTTACGGGGCATCATACTCCATTATACAGCACAAATCCTAAAGAAGAATCTACAGATAGAGCTGTTGAGTTTTTATTAAAAGCTGGTGTTCCTGCTGAAAAACTAGTAATTGGAGGAGCATTTTATACCAGACAATGGAAAAATGTAGAAAACATCAATAATGGATTGTATCAAGCTGGAGAACACTTTCAAGGTGTTGACTTTAAAAACTACGCTACAACATATACAGAAGCAAACGGCTGGAAATATTTTTATGATGAAAAAGCTCAAGCACCATATTGGTACAATGCTTCAACGAAAACTTTTGCAACATCTGATGATTTAAAGTCTATTAAAGCAAAAGCTGAATATGTAAAAGCTAAAAAATTAGGAGGAATAATGTTCTGGGAGCTTACTTTAGATAGTTTCCGTGACGGAATGGTAAATGAAATTTACAAAGTTAAAACTGAGAAATAATACAAAAGGGAATCATAATGATTCCCTTTTTTTATATAAATCGTATAAGATTACTGCACCTTATTCTTATCTAATTCTCCAATAAACGGAATTGCTTCTAAAATTTCGCTTCTTATTATGGTTTGAAGATATACTTCAAGCTGAATAAACTTTGCCGCATTTATAGAACCAATCGCTTTTTTTGCCTGATTATAAGTTTTAGAGTAAAGTTTCTCATAATCAATATGGTTTTTCAAAGTTGCTTTAGCCAATTGATCCGCTTTTTCATCGGTTAAAGTTTCATAATTAGCCGCATAATCATTTATCAATTGAAACTTAGTCTGCCCTAAAGCTTTTCGCGACGTTTCATAATTATCGTAAACTTTAGTAAAAGCTGCTGCTTGCGCATCAGATAAATTCATGTACTGTTTTACCAATTCAGCTTTAGATTTTCCATAAACACTTTGTACTACTTCCAAATCTTCTTTATAAGAAGATTGCGCATACGATGAAAATGAGGCTATCGCCATGATAAGAATAAGACTTAATTTTTTCATAGTTTCAATTTTAAATTTGTTTTTAAAAATATATGCATACTCAAATATACTGATTTTAAACACATTAAATCATAATCAAAATTTTAAAAGAAAGAATATTGATAAACTGCTGATAAGGCATAATAATTTAGTCCGTTGTTGGTATATGCTCCAATATGATATTGAAATCTGACCGACTGTCCTTTCGCAATTGGAGTAGAAAAAGTTCCTCCTACTCTCCAGTTATCAATCTGGCTATCATCTGAAACTCCATCAGTAATAGTTCGTCCTCCAAAAAACCAAGTCGTATTGAAGCCAACCCACATTTGGTTTTTAAAATAATAGCTTGCATGCGCCTGAAGGCTATAGGTTGGTTTTTGCTCTAATTTTTTTCCTAAATAATCATTATTATCCGTATAAAACCACATCCCGCCATAGGCCTCGGCATATACATGAGCAAACCGTTTCGACACCCCTATTTCAGGTTTAAAAGCCCAGCGGTTTGTTCCAATATTTACTTGTTTATCACCATAATATCTTCCTGTTGGAATTGAAGTAACTAAACTGACTCCAAGAATTGTTTTTTGCTCAAAACTTCTGAATTCAGATTTATCAAGTGCAGGAGAACCTAGCAAATTAATTCCGAAACGCACTTTCATATCTGCAAAACCAGTTCTTGAGCCAGTAATCAGCTGATCACTAATTACAGCAGATCCATCCATAAACGTAAAAGGTAACGCTACCTGTATACGAGCCAGTTTATCTGCCATCCCAAAAGTTCTGATATAATTTACAGCCATATTGTGGCTTTGAAGTGTAAAATCTTTTATGGGTAGAGAAGGATCTGTCAGCACATTTCCATTCATAAAAACATAACCTGCCGCAATTACATTTAAACCTTTAGGAACATTTGCATACACTCTGGGTTCCAAATCCTGAGCGAATACGCTGCACACACCAAAAAAGAAAAACAAAACCGAAAACTGCCACTTTAATAACCAAAAAAACTTTCTTATCATATAGTCAGATGAATTTGTGACAAGTTTAGTATTGAATTAAATCATTATTTCTCTGCTGTTTTTGGAGCATATATTACTCCATCATAACTAATTGGACCTCTATTATTGCTACTCACAGAAAGTGTTGTACTTCCGTTATAGAATATAGAAAACGTTAAATCATAGACATCGCTTCTACCTCTTACTGTTGCCTTTAGAATGGTATTATTCTTTTTACTTTCGACTCTAATATTCTCCGGCTTCCCTTCAAATTTTATACCGCCATCAGTATTATAGCCTACATTATAACCACGTCCAAAAAAAGGAAGATCGCAAGTTGTGCTATCAACTTTAAACTTTAAAAAATAAGTATTATAGTCCAGCTGAATTAATCTCCCACCTTGAGGCGTTGTTTTTTGAGCTTCAAAAACAAAATTTCGACTATCTATAAGCGCTTTAATTTCGTTTTGTTTCTTTAATTCTCTTTCCTGTTTGAGTTCTTTTTTTGTCTTTTCCTGTGCAGAAACCGAAAAGTTAATTACAATCAAAAACAGTAAAACAGACATCGTAGTTTTCATAACACTATTTTTTAGTAAAACGCATCATGGCAATATCTCCAGAAATAAAATTCAAAGTCTTACCATCATCAGTTACATCGTAAGAAGTTATTTTTTGAAGCGTACTCAAATAAGTTTGTTCACCTTGCAATCCATCCAAACACATCATTTTGGTTACTGCCATTGGCTGAGTAAAATCAATTTTGTTGCCATCAACAACCAATTTCCCTGTGTATGAATTACAGCTTGCGTTACCAGAAACCTGATTTGTTTTGGTATCAAATTGTATGGTTGGTTTTTTATTTGGGTATAATCCATCAAAAGCAATTCGTGGTCCAGAAATGTAATTCAATTCCCAAGTTCCATCAAGTTTAGAAACTGAATATGTTTTTGCGCATTTGCAGGAAATTAAAAACGAACTAAAAAAAACGAGGGTAAAAATCTTTTTCATCATAACATTAAGAATTAAATGTGAGCGAATTAGACAAATGGTTTTCAGAAATTATTCGTTAAAAACCTATACGAATTTAAACAATATTTTCGGTTTTTAACTCAATCAATATCAAATTATAACGTATAGTTTGACTTTTTTTTAACTTTTAGAGTTAATCAATTCCGTTATTTTATGTTAAATTTACTTAATCTTTAACTAAAAATGCCCGTAGATATGAAAAAACTAATTGTTTCGTTCGCTATAATTACAGCCTTAATCATTGGCTGTAAAACAAATAACAAATCAAATGATGCTAAAACTCTGACTGTTGCATTAGAACCAAAAAGCAACAGCAAAGTAGCCGGAACTGCTACTTTTGTTGAGAAAAATAGCAAAGTAACTTTTACAGCAAAAATCACTGGATTAGAACCTGGAGTTCACGCAATTCACATTCATGAAAAAGCAGATTGTAGTTCTGCAGACGGAAGTTCTGCTGGAGGACACTGGAATCCGACTTTCAAAAAACATGGAAAATGGGGAATTGGAGAATATCATAAAGGTGATATTGGAAACTTTACCGCTGATGCAAAAGGTAACGGATCTATCACTTTAACTACCGACGAATGGTGCGTTGGATGTGGAGATTCTAACAAAGATGTTCTTGGTAAAGGTTTAATTGTACACGCCGGAACAGACGATTTTACAACCCAGCCAACTGGAAATGCAGGAGGAAGAGTTGCCTGCGCAGGAATCATCAAATAAGAAAAATCATAATAACCGCTATTTTTAACAAAATCTAGCGGTTATTTCATTTTAAAATGAATCCTAAAACAAGAAAAAGACATAGCTTTGCATCAGCAAAATAAAGTCCATGATTAACCCATCAGCACCAGGCTGGATCGATAAATTTTTTAGTGAACAGAAGTTTTCAGAAGCAATTCCTTTTGAAACAGTGGACTCGTTTTACTATAAAGTGAGAGAAACGGGATTCATTTACGGACATATTATTGCGATAGATTCTCAAATTCCGATTCCGATAAAAGGCTGGTTTAAAACCGAAATTTCAAAAGTTGCTTTACTTAATACACTCTATCATGTTTTTTGTTTAGAGAAAAGAAATTCGGAACCTAAAAATTTTATTACTGAAGTTTTAAAGTTTTACAAACAAATGAACCCGGAAGGCTTTAATTTGTTTAAAATTTTATTGCCTAAAGATACCCCTTCCTTATCTCTGGAAAACATTATTGATCAGAGAGTTCAAACCAACGACAGTATCATCAGTAAAAACTTTTCGCATTTGGTAACGAATGCTCTTTTGTTTATTGATGTTTTAGCTTTTAGACAATATTTAGAACACGGAGAAATTCCTGAAAAATATTTAAAACGAATTGAAGAAACTGTTTTAGGAATTGTTGGCTTGGCTTTAAAAACTAAAACTGTAAAATCGCAACACGACGATTTATTGATCAAACTTTTTGAAGCTTCTATACGTTATTCAAAATTCTCAAAAGTTACGGTTGAAACTTTAGAAACTTTAAATCTTGATTACTTTAAAAACAGGCTTGAACAATATTATCTAATCGACATGGCCGGAATGGCATTGTGGAGTGATGGTGTAGTAGAAAACGAAGAATCGTATTTCCTATATGCTTTAGGATCAACAATGGGAGTTCCTGATGATTTTGTAACAAAAAGTATGGACACAACCAATACTTTTATCACCACGCATAAAAAGAAGATTCCGTACTTTAATTATTCAAATCCTGTTAAGCATTTTTATGACCAAATGACGCATAGCGTTGTAAAACTGATCATTAGAAATAAAAATAGATTAATTAAGGAAATTGTTCAGAGTAAAGAATTAATGGTTTTGCTTGCCTATTCTACAACAAGAGATTTGGATGCAAAGGAAAAGAAAAAGGTAAAAAAACAGCTTTTGGATATTTGCAAAACCATTCCATCACTAACCATATTTTTACTTCCTGGCGGAAGTTTACTATTACCGATACTAATTAAGTTTATTCCAACAATGCTTCCATCGGCATTTAATGAGAATTTAGACGAAAACGAATAAAAAAAAAAACGCCCTTTTCAGGGCGATTTTTTATCTCTATCATTATCTATTAAAGATCTAATTGATAAACTGAATCCAATTCATCATTTGAGCTGATTGTTACATTCAAATCGGTTACAAAACCAGAATTTAATCCGTAAACCCATCCGTGAAGCATTAAATCTTGTCCATTTTTCCAAGCATTTTGAACAATAGATGTTTTTGCTAAGTTGTAAACTTGCTCTTTAGTATTGATTTCAACAAAAGCATTAAAACGCTCTTCTTCATTCTCAATAGAATTCAAGTATTTATCATGCAGACGGTATTCATCTTTAATATGACGTAACCAGTTATCGATAATTCCAACAGACTGATGCCCCATTGCAGCTTTCACACCACCGCATCCGTAATGTCCGCACACGATAATATGCTTAATTTTCAAAACGTTTACTGCATAATCAAGAACACTAAGCATGTTCATATCAGAATGCACAACCATATTGGCAATGTTTCTATGTACAAAAACTTCACCTGGTTTTGCACCAACAATTTCGTTTGCAGGAACACGGCTGTCAGAACATCCAATCCATAATAATGGTGGTTGCTGTCCTTTTGCTAAATCAGCAAAATAATTAGGATCTTTTGCTAATGAAGTTTCTACCCACTTTTTATTGTTCTCTAATAACTGCTCATAAAATTTTCTCATTTCTTTTATTTTTTGTGTGGTAATTTCTAAGTTATAATAGTCGCAAAAAACGAACTTGATGTAAAGTTACCTAAATTTTGACATTTCTTTGGCCTTAAAAACACCTTATTTTAATTATTCGCTTTTAACAACTTCTCTTTTAACCAGTTCCCTTTTCGCTACATCATAATAATGTTCAATCGTAACATGATTACTATTTTCTGGTGTATTTTCTAATTCGTACGCTTCTTTAAAACCTTTAAGCTTCACTTTGATGTTTTCATCAACTGCTCTTGTTTCTTTAAACTCGCGAATTAAATCCAAAACATCATGCGCAATATATTCGGTATCATGAGCATTGATAATTACTTTTGAATTTTCTGGAATTTCAGCCAATGTTTGTTTGATCGCCGCTTTATTTAAAAACGAAACTTCCTGAGCTAAATCAATATGAATGATATCTCCATCCTCATATTCTTCTTTCTTGAAAACATAAGCTCTTTTTAAGTTTCCTCTCAAAACAAAGATGATACTGATAATAATTCCCAGCGCAACCCCTTTTAGCAAATCTGTCGCAACAACAAAGACCAAAGTTGCAATGAAAGGTACAAACTGGTATTTCCCCTTTTCCCAGAAATGCATAAAGGTTGCTGGTTTTGCTAATTTATATCCGACCAAAATCAAAACAGTAGCCAATGTTGCCAAAGGAATTTTGTTTAAAATTGCTGGTATAGACAATACGCTTATTAATAAAAGTACACCATGAATAATGGCTGACATTTTAGATTTTGCTCCTGCATTATTATTCGCAGAAGATCTTACAACTACAGATGTCATTGGCAAACCTCCTAAAAGAGAGCTTACAATATTACCCACACCTTGTGCTCTAAGTTCAACATTGGTGTTTGTGTAACGTTTTTGCACATCCATTCTATCAGAAGCCTCAATACATAAAAGAGTTTCAATAGAAGCGACAATGGCAATTGTAATAGCAACTACCCAAACTTGCGGATTTGTAACAGCGGTGAAGTCTGGTGTAATTATAATTGATTTAAAGTCTTCAAAAGATTTTGGAACTGGCAAAGAAACCAAATGTTCTTTCGCAATTGCCAAAGTGCTTCCTGTAGATACAAATATTTCGTTTAAAACTACTCCAGCAATAACAGCAACCAAAGCTCCAGGAACTAGTTTAATTCTTTTTAAGAAAGGCACTTTTTCCCAAGCCAATAAAATTACCAATGAAACTGCCGAAACTACCACAGCCCCTAAGTGAATATGATTTAGAACATCAAACAAAAATGAAAATGAATTACTTCCATCATTTTGAATAAAAGCCTGATCTCCTTCGAAATCTGCATCATAACCAAAAGCGTGCGGTATTTGTTTTAAGATGATAATAATTCCGATACCCGCTAACATTCCCTCGATTACGTTTGTCGGGAAATAGTTCGATATGCTTCCTGCTTTTAAAAATCCTAATGCTAATTGAATTAATCCAGCAATAAAAACAGACATTAAAAATACATCGAAAGCTCCTAAATCGGTAATTGCGGTTAAAATGATAGCTGTTAACCCAGCAGCTGGACCCGATACACTAATATGTGACTGGCTCAAATATCCTACTACGATACCACCCACAACACCAGCGATAATTCCAGAAAATAATGGTGCTCCAGAAGCCATTGCAATACCTAAACACAACGGAAGAGCCACCAAGAAAACCACTAAACCTGAAGCAAAATCAGATTTAAGGTTGGCAAAAAGATTGATTTTTTTTGTCATAATATAATACTAAAAAAATTATTCATTAAAGATTTACCCCATCTCGATAGAAATGCGGCTAAAGTTCGAAATAATCGGAAGTATTATGCTACGTTAGGTGGTGGAGCAAAAATGCTCGGAGAGATGTTGTCTAGTTTGACAATGTTTTCAGAAATGATTGTTTTTTTCTCGATGTAAACCGGAATCAAAACTTCATGCTCAAGAATAGTAGGATGAACTATATTTTTAAGTTCTTTATGCACTTCTTCTTCAGCGATACTAAAAGATATAGCCGTATTATTTCCTTTCTTAATCGCCTGAACAATTGTCGGGGTCGATAAGAAGGCAATAAATATGAATAATAATATGCGAGCTATAAATTTCATTGAAGCAAAAATAGCGTTAAACAAATAAAATCAAAGAGATTTTTATAGAAATTTAACATAAACAAAAAAGCAGAATGCAATTTTCATTCCATTCTGCTTCTATTTTATTAAAAACCAATATTTTATAATGATTCTTCTAACCAAGCATTCATCATCCAAATTGTTTTTTCCTGCTCAGCAATGAAGTCACTCATCATAGAATTGGTACCTTCATCGTTTATTTCGTCAGATTTGTTCAATATCTCTCTTTCTATTTTTAATAAATCTGATAAAGAATGAACAATCAATTGAACTGCTTTTTCATCGTTAGAAATATTTTTTCCAACCGTTAATTTATTATTTTTAATATAATCTTCGAAAGTATGCAGAGGCGTTCCTCCTATTGTTAAAACTCTTTCTGCGATCATATCAATTTTTAATTGTGCATCTGTATATAACTCTTCAAATTTTACATGTAAATCAAAGAAACGTTTTCCACGAATATTCCAGTGAATTCCTCTCAAGTTTTGATAATACACTTGAAAATTTGACAATAATACATTCAATTCTTTTACTAATAATTCTGACTCTTTTACTGGTAATCCTAAAATATTTGTCTTCATAATCTATTTTTTTACACTAATTTACTACAAATTTAGAGTAACTTTATTAAAATAAACATAAATAAAAATTATATTTTCTTATTTTTGCATCACAAATTACTATCAACATGACTATAACTCAATTGCAATATGTGTTAGCGGTTGCTGAGCATAAAAATTTTACACTTGCTGCAGAAAAATGCTTTGTTACTCAGCCAACTCTAAGTATGCAAATACAAAAAATTGAAGAAGAACTTAATATTTTAATTTTTGACCGAAGTAAAAAACCGATCCAACTTACCGATATAGGACAAAAAATTGTAAGTCAAGCAAAAAACATCGTAAACGAGGCTGATCGTATAAAAGATATTGTAGAACAGCAGAAAGGTTTTATTGGTGGAGAATTTCGTCTAGGAATTATTCCAACGATTATGCCTACGCTTCTGCCAATGTTTTTGAATAATTTCATTAAGAAATACCCAAAAGTAAAACTCTTGATTGAAGAGCTTAATACAGAAGAAATTATTCTGAAGTTAAAAAACGGACATCTAGATGCTGCAATTGCCGCAACTCCGCTTGAAGACGAAAAAATTAAAGAAATTGTTTTATACTTTGAACCTTTTGTAGCTTACATTCCAGAGCATCACGCTAGTTTCCAGAAAGAAGAAATTGAAGTTGCCGACTTAAATCTAAATGAAATCCTACTGTTACAAGATGGACATTGCTTTAGAGACGGCATTTTGAATTTGTGCAAAAATGTCTCAGACGCCGATCAAACTAATTTCCAAATTCAAAGCGGTAGCTTCGAAACCTTGATTAAATTGGCAGATGAAGGCCTTGGTACAACGTTACTTCCGTACTTGCACACCTTAGACTTAAAAGAATCCGACAAACTGAAGCTCCGTAATTTTAAGGAGCCAAAACCTGCTCGAGAGGTAAGTTTAATTTACCCAAAGAGCGAATTAAAAATGCAAATCATTGATGCACTTAGATCTACAATTGCAGGCGTTGTAAAAGGCGCAATTGTTTTTCAGAATGTTCAAATCATTAGTCCATTACAAAAGAAAGCGTAATAAAAAAGGAGCCAATTTGGCTCCTTTCTTTTATACTTTAATTAGCTGTAGACTTGGCTTTAATTCTGGTTTTCCGACAACGAAATTAAGTAACCACTCTTGCAATTGTTCCATTTCGTAAGGTAACAGTGTTTTGATAGCTTTTTCTAACTCTTTGCAGAAAAGTATCGGATCGAAACTAACTCTTTCAAGTATTGATTTCGTGTAATCAAACATCATTTTTGACATAATAAAATAAGATTTTCGGGGGTTATCTATTTTTTTAAACTCGAACCAAATTTAAACAAATAACTAACATAAATATTACTTTTAACTTATTTTTTTAAAAACTTTAGCAACGAATACGTTTTCTTAAAACAAATAAATCAATGTAGAATTATTCTAAATTACTCATTTAAACCTTTTTAAAAGCTCGAAACATTTCTCTTTTCCCTGGAGGCCCTGCTAATTTTTCTACTGTAAATCCGACTTCGATCATACTTCTTTTAACAACCCCTCGAGCTGCGTATGTAACCAGAACTCCATTTGGTTTTAAACTATTGTACATTTTCTGAAAAATTTGAGTACTCCAAAGCTCCGGCTGCACTCTATATCCGAAGGCGTCAAAGTAAATCAAATCAAAAATTTCAAAATCGTTTATTTCGTGAAAAAATTGTTTCCTTTTGGTTAACGAGAACAAGTCGCAAATTTCTGCTTTTTCATTCCACTCGCTTTTATGCATTTTCTCAAAAATGTTCTCAAATTCCAATGCGTCAAGTTCTGCTGCATAATTCATTTCCAAGATTTCATCTGAATCAACAGGATACGCTTCTACTCCAACATAATCAATTTTCTGATTTTTTCTAATAGCTTCTAAATACGTGATAAAAGCATTCAAACCAGTCCCGAAACCTATTTCTAATATACTTATAGGATTATCGAATAATGACAATCCATTCTTAATAAAAACATGCTTCGCTTCTTGAATTGCACCATGTTTAGAATGATAACATTCGTCCCATTCAGGCAAACGAATTGTAGTTGAGCCATCTAGCGTTTTAATTATTTCCCTTTTCACCTTTTTAATAATTTAATAATAGCTTTTTATTGATTTTCAAGCTATTTCAATAATCAAATTTAGTCAAAACAAATGCGTAAAGCCTTAAAAAACGACACTTTTTTCATAAATTCTTTATAAAAATCAATCAAATATTTGAGTTTATTATAGGATAAATAAATCTCAGTCAAAACCTATAAATAATGAATTTTCACTAAACGTTTTAGAGATTTTTACGTAATTTTGCATTCAATAAATTCCATTTACACGATATCATCACTTTAGATTTCTGATAGTGAAGAATATCTCACAAAAAACTTACATAACTATGAGTACAACTCAAACGAGCAAAATTGAAATCATTAAAGCTGCTTCTACAAAAATAAACGAGGTAGATTTTGACAACTTAAGTTTTGGTGCTGTATTTACAGACCATTTATTCGAATGCGATTTTAAAAACGGACAATGGCAAAACCCTGTCATTAAGCCTTATGCACCAATTTTAATGGATCCGTCATCAAAAGTCTTCCATTACGGGCAAGCGATTTTCGAAGGAATGAAAGCTTATAAAGATGACAATAATGATGTTTGGTTGTTTAGACCAGATGAAAACTTTAACCGTTTCAATAAATCGGCTTTAAGAATGGCAATGCCAGAAGTTCCTGAAGCTATTTTTATGGATGGTTTAAATGAATTATTGAAATTAGACAAAGATTGGATTCAAAGAGGAAACGGAGCTAGTATGTACATTCGTCCATTTATGATTGCTACAGGTCCTGGAGTTATTGCAAATCCTTCTGACGAATATAAATTTATGATTTTACTTTCTCCTGCAAAAGCATATTATGGAGGTGAAGTAAAAGTTATCATTGCTGAGCATTTTAGTAGAGCTGCAAATGGTGGAATCGGTGCTGCAAAAGCTGCCGGAAACTACGCTGCTCAGTTTTACCCAACTAACTTGGCAAACAAAGATGGTTTCCAACAAGTTATCTGGACAGATGATGCAACGCATACAAAATTAGAAGAAGCTGGAACAATGAACGTTTTCTTCAGAATCAACGATACTTTATTAACTGCTCCAACAAGCGAAAGAATTTTAGATGGTGTTACTAGAAAAAGTTTGATCGCAATGGCTGAAAAAGAAGGATTGAAAGTTGATGTTCGTCCAGTAATTGTTTCAGAATTGGTTGAAGCTGCTAAAAACGGATCTTTGAAAGAAATCTTCGGTGCAGGAACTGCTGCTGTAATCAGTGTTATCAAAGGATTCTCTTATAAAGATGAATACTTCGAAATGGCTCCAATCGAAAATTCTTATGCTTCTTTCTTAAAAGAGAAACTAACAAGTCTTCAAAACAAACTTTCTGAAGATACTTTTGGTTGGACAGTGAAAGTTCAATAATCCAAAACCATATTAAAAAGAAACCCGATAAATTTAGTTTTATCGGGTTTTTTATTTTTCTTAATTATAAAATTTTATCGTGGAAATAAGATTAAACTCAGACAAAAATAACGCAAAGCTTTGCGAACTTAACCTTTTACAAGAACCACAGAAAAAAACCTAGCGTTCTTTGCGTTTAATCTTCTTTACAACAATTTAGAAAAATCAGGTTTAAAATAATTTGGACCTTTCATTACTTTTCCGTCTTCGCGATAAATTGGTTTTCCATCTTCACCCAATTTACTCATATTGCTGCGTTGGATTTCATCAAAAACAGCTTCTATTTTATCTTGAAGTCCGTGCTCGATAATTGTGCCGCATAAAATATACATCATATCTCCAAGTGCATCTGCAATTTCAACCAAATCATTATTTTGAACCGCTTCGTAATATTCTTCATTTTCTTCCTTCATTAAATTATAACGAAGTAATTTTTTCTCTGCTCCTACATCGGCAATTGGAGTTGCACTGTGGCCAATTTTAAAAGCAGTGTGAAATTCGGTTACGGCGTCAAGTTGTTTTTTCATATAGTAGTCTTTCTTTTTTTGCTAATTTAAGTCTCTTTCTAATAAATCTGAAAATTTATTCAATGAAATGAAAAGGCAATTTAGCAGCAAATCGTTTACAAATCTCTAAATTTGCTAAAAATTTTTATAACTATGTTCAGTCAAGGTCAAATACTATTTGGAGTATGTTTTTTTATTGCATTTGTAATCATTATGATATTTGCTTATCGAAAAGATTTGAAATTACACAAAGTCTTTTATAAAGGAAATTACAAAGTACTCCTTGCCTTTCTGCTTTTCATTGTCCTTTTATTCGTAATTAAAATCTTTCTAAAAAGATAAATTATTCTGGTCGCAATAAAATAAAACCTAATAATTCTGGGTTATTAGTAAGACTCATAATAAAATTTATAACTTTACCGAAACCAATTAATCTGCCATGAAAATTCTAAAGTATTTATTTCTTTTTGCACTTTTAAGCTTTGTTGCTCTTACTGTTTTTGTTGCTACTCAGAAAGGAGATTTTTCTGTAGAAAGAAGTAAAGTTATCAATTCGCCTCGCGCAACGGTTTATAACTACCTGAACGACTTTAGAAATTACGAGGATTTTGAATCATGGTCGGTTGAAGATCCAACTATTAAAATGACCTACGCTAATAAAACCAGCGGAAATGGAGCTACATTTTATTGGGATGGTGCAGACGGAAAAGGAAATTCTATTATCCTTAAAACGAAAGATGGTGAAAGCATTGACCAGAAAATGCAGTTTGATGGCACAGAAGCTGATGTAAATTGGACTTTAAAAGATACTTTGAACGGAAAAACAAAAGTTACTTGGAAAGGAAAAGGAACAATGAGCTTTTTGTTTAAAATATATACTGCTCTTCATGGCGGTTCTGACAGAGTTATTGGAACTATCTATGAAAAAAGCTTAGCCAATATTGATAAAAACTTAGATTACGAAACCAAAACTTTTGCCGTTACACTAGACGGAGTGGTAAAGAAAACAGAAACTCCTTATATCAAACAGACTTTTACTAGCGAAATTGCCAAGGTGAGCAAAAATGCCAGAATTGTAATTCCGAAGCTTATTCATTTTAGTGAAACAAATGGATTGTCTGCAGTAGGAAAACCTTTTATCATTTATCATACTTACGACACTAAAACTGGTTTAGCAAAAATTTCGATCTGTCTTCCTATAAATAAAGAAATTTCAACAAGTTCAGGAAGTGATATCTTAGCAGGAAAATTAAATGGTTTTGATGCTGTAAAAACAACGCTTAATGGAGATTATTCTCATAGAAATGAAGCTATTGCAAAAACAACAGCTTATATCAACAATCAAAAGATTATTCCGGATTTAAGCTGGTCGCATCTTGAAATTTTGACATTAAGCAAATTGGATGTAAAAGCTTCATCTAAATTGGTAACCGAAATTTATTTCCCAATAAAACCAAAAGTAGTTCCTGCTGCTGCAGTTACCGATCCTGTTTATGCTCCAGAAAATACTGGCGAAACAACAAGTGAACCACGTACTGAACAGCCACGCACAGAACCTGTAAAACGCAAGCCAGCAGCACCAGCTCCTGCTCCAACGCAAACACCTGCACAAGAAGAAGACTCAGAGTTTTAAATAATTTCCAAAGGTTCATTAAACCTTTTGCATTAAATTCTGTCTAACTTCTATTAAAAAAGTTTACAAAACAAAAAGTTTGATAGACGAGAAAGAATTTATAAAACAACTATTAACCCCTGAAACGCAAAATGCTGCGTTTCAAAAACTCTTGTCTGATTATCAGCGCCCATTGTATTCTCATATTCGAAACATTGTTTTGAATCATGATGATGCTGATGATGTATTACAGAACACTTTTGTAAAAGTCTTTCAAAATCTTAAAAACTTTAAAGGAGAAAGTAAACTTTTTTCCTGGATGTATCGTATTGCCACAAATGAAGCTTTGACTTTTTTATCGCAAAAAGCAAAATTAAGCGGGATTTCATCTGAAGATCTGCAAAACAAAACTATTGATGGTTTAAAAGCCGATCTATATTTTGACGGAGACGAAATTCAAATCAAACTTCAAAAAGCAATTGTAACACTTCCAGAGAAACAGCAATTGGTTTTTAAAATGAAATATTTTGAAGAATTAAAGTACGAAGAAATTGCAGATATTTTAGGGACATCTGTCGGAGCTCTTAAAGCATCTTATCATCACGCAGTAAAAAAAATCGAATTATATGTTACATCAAATTAAACCTTTTGTAACTAAAACTATCTTATAAGTATTATGAAAACATTTAAATTAGAAAACGAACCCAAAATAAAATCTGGTTTTAAAGCTCCAGATCATTATTTTGATGATTTTTCAGAAAAGGTTTTACAGCAATTAAACGAAAAAGAAGTTAAAGTAATTCCTTTTTACAAACGTAAAAAAACACTTTGGACCGCTGCCGCTGCCGTAGTTGGCTTTGCATTATTAGTTCCTGTCATAAATAATTACAGAGCAAATTCAAACGATCTTGATGAAGCTACTTTAGAAAATTATTTATCCTATCATTCTAATATTAGCCAATATGATTTAATTCAAAAATTAGATGATAACGATATTGAAAAATTAGGCAACGATGTTACTTTGGAAGATGAAACATTAGAAGATATCTTGGCAACAAGTCCAAACTTAGAACACTTAATTTCAGAACAAAATTAAATCAAACTTAACTCAACAACTTAGCTTAACAATGAAAATAAAAAACATTTTACCACTCCTGCTATTTCTGACAAGTTTTTCAATTTTTGCCCAAAGCGGAAAAATTGATGAAAAGCGAGAAAAAATTAAAGCTTTTAAAGTGTCTTTTTTAACAACAGAATTAGAATTGACTTCAACTGAAGCTGAAAAATTCTGGCCGATTTATAATGCTTATGATGATAAGCAATATGAATTAAAGTATTTAAAAATGAAAACGTATCTGAGACAGCTAAAAGATGAAAATCTTAAAAATCTTACAGATAAAGAAGCAACAACATTATTATCTCAAATTGAAAGTACTGATAAAGAAATATATCAGCTTCGTGAAAAATACATGAACAGCTTGAAAAAAGTACTTCCAGCCAAAAAGATACTATTGCTTAAAAAATCTGAAGACGATTTTAATCGAAAACTATTGCAGCAATATCGAGATAAAGGCAAAGATTGACCTAAACGAAACAACAGCGATAAGAACCCTATATAATAATACTTACTTTATTATTTAGGGTTCTTATTTTTTTATTTAAAATTAAGTCGAACCACTTTATTATGTCCTGCAGCGATTGCAGTGTTTCTGTTCACAAATCGAATGGTAAAAAATCTGTTATCTGTAGAAAGCTGCATCCAGTTTTCTCCTCCATTTTGAGAATATTGTATTCCTTCAGAACCTACACAAACAATTTCTCTTCCATTGCCCCCAGGGACATATTGAATGCATGATGCATAACCAAATCCCATATTTTGGCCAATTAATTGCCAAGTTTTGCCACCGTCTTTTGTAAAAGCTTTATTATTGGCTTTATTATTAGGAAGATCGTAATCTCCTCCCGCAATAAAACCTTGCTTAGAATCGTAAAAATCGGCAGTAAAAATTCCTGTCATTTGTTTTCCTTGTACAATAGGAGTTTCTACAAC
This sequence comes from Flavobacterium tagetis, assembly GCF_016735615.1. GTDB lineage: Bacteria > Bacteroidota > Bacteroidia > Flavobacteriales > Flavobacteriaceae > Flavobacterium > Flavobacterium tagetis. The sequence goes on along the minus strand of NZ_JAERSF010000003.1, from coordinate 136,544 downwards.
TTTCCATGTTTTTGCTTTATCCGGAGAATAAAAAACACGCGCTTTTTTTCCGCCTGAAACTAACCATGTATCATTTCCTTTTATAACAATATTAGTGTTACTAGCAGCAAAGGCCGCTTCTCCTGTGCTATTTGTCGGCAATTTATCAGAAAGCAGTTTTGTCCACGTTTCTCCTCCATCGCGAGTAACAATAATTGAGAATGTGTCTTCTGTTGGATCACCAATTGCAATTCCTTCCTTATCATTCCAAAACTGCATGCTGTCGTAAAAAACTTTCGGATTAACTTCTTTGTAGACCAATTTAACTTTTCGGTCTTTTTTAGAAACTGAATAAAGAAGCGCTGGATTTGCCACACTCAGCAAAAAAATATCCTTTGAAGTTTGCGCTATGCTTCTAAATTCCAATTTAAGCGTATCACGGTAAATATGTTCTTCAAATTTTTCTTTTTTATCCAAATCATAATAACCAAAACGAGAATTATCTGCTCCGTACCAAACTTTATTTTTATCAATTAGAATCGCTCTAATACTTATTCTGTCTTTAAATAATGTATCTATTGTCATTGATGTAAAGCCATTATTGTAAACAACGTCAGTTTTATAATTAAATGTCCTAAAAGACATCAGCAAAATAAAAATAACACAAAATAAAGCGAGTTTTTTCATAGGAAATTTAAAATTTGGTTAATGCTAAAATACAATTAATTCCCACATAGAAAATTAATTTTCTTATTTTTTTCGACAAGACTATTTATTGTTTCATTTACAGAACTTTATATAAAAAATTAATCAATCCATTTTCACAAACTTTTAAAACATTAAAAACCAAAACATTAACACCAAGACTATAACAAATAAATTTTATGGCACAGTAATTGGATATCTCATAACACAAAATAATTTAATACAAATTAGCCATGAAAGCGAATTTACTTTTAATAGCGATATCAGCCTTAGTTTTTAGTTCTTGTGCTGTACAAGGCCAGACTACTGTATATGCAAAAAACTCAGATATAAGCGATAACTTAGATTTAAGAGCTGTTGCTTCGATGTTTGGAGAATCAGCTAACCTTCAAGATTTTGAAAGACGTTTAAATGATCCAAAATATCAAATATCAAATCTTGACCTTAATGGAGATGACCAAGTAGATTATTTACGTGTAATCGAAAGTGTTGAAAACAGAACTCACGTTGTTATTATCCAAGCGGTTCTAGATCGTGATGTTTACCAAGACGTTGCGACTATAGATGTGGAAAGAGACAACTATAATAAAGTAAGCGTTCAAATTGTTGGAAATACTTACTTGTATGGAGCAAATTACATTTATGAGCCTGTTTATAGTGTTGTTCCTGTTATTTACACTTCATTTTGGGTAACAAATTACAGACCTTATTATTCAACTTGGTACTGGGGTTATTATCCAACGTATTATGCTGCATGGAGACCTTATCCTGTTTATAGATACAGAAGCAATATCAATGTTTGCATCAATGTACATAACACATACAATTATGTAAATACGAGAAGAAGCTATAGAGCTCCCGCAATCTATGAAACAAGACGTACTTACGGTTACGAAAGAATGCGTCCAAACTACAGTTTTGCTGAAAGACATGCCAACACATCAAACAGATATGAACTTGATCAAAGACGTGTTGCAAGCAGAGAAGCTAATAGAAATACTTATAATACAAACAGAAATTATACAGGAAGAACAACATCTGATAATGGTGTTTCTAACAGAACATATGCTGAAAATAGAAACACAACAAACAGATCATCTGCTGACAGAAGCAGTAATAACAATAGAGGTTATAACTCAACAGGCAGAAGTTCTGAAAGCGTAAATACAGAGAGAAGTACAAATCGTGATTATTCAACTAGAGTAAATAATTCACAAAGAGCTGAGACTACTCCAAGAACTCAAAATACTCAAAGAGTAGATTACGGCAACAGTAATACTTCTAGTACATCAAGAGGTTATTCTAATAGTGGAGCGTCTGCTCCAAGAGCCGAAAGAAGTTCAAGAAGTTACTCAGAAAATCAGCCTAGCAGTACCAATAGAGATTATTCTGCCAGACCACAGCAAAGTCAACGTTCAGAATCTCCACATATGAGCCAAGAATCTTCTAGAGGAAACCAAGAATCTAGAGGCGGACAAAGCCAAAGAGATAACGGTTCAAGTTCTAGAGGAAATGGCAGAAGAGGCTAATTTTCAAATTAAATAATACTTAAAAAAGAAAGCACAATTTTACGATTGTGCTTTTTTTTATCTTTTTAATTATAATTGCTGCTAATTTGTTTTAAAACAGTAAATTTGCAACCGTCTTTTTATAAAACTATACATGAGCGCATCGCATAAAAACTTACATAGTAAGTTGTCTATTGGGGGTTTATTGATTACTTTAGGGATTATTTATGGAGATATCGGAACTTCTCCATTATACGTAATGAAGGCTATTTTGGGCGATCACACGATAAATGCCGATATTGTTTTAGGTGGTATTTCTTGTGTGTTTTGGACCTTAACATTACAAACTACAATTAAATATGTACTTATTACTTTAAGTGCAGACAACCACGGTGAAGGAGGGATTTTTGCATTATATGCATTAGTCAAGAAAACAAAAATTCAATGGCTCATAGTACCCGCGATTATTGGAGGTAGCGCCCTGCTCGCAGACGGAATTATAACTCCGCCTATTTCGATTTCATCTGCAGTAGAAGGAATTAGAGCATTCTACCCGACGATGCAAACACAAACTATCGTGTATATCGTAATTACAATTCTATTCGTTTTATTCACCATTCAGCAGTTCGGAACTAAATTGGTTGGTAAATTCTTTGCTCCAATGATGTTAATCTGGTTTGCCATGTTGGGAACTTTAGGAACAATTCAGGTCCTGAATTATCCAGAAGTTATTAAAGCGATTAATCCATATTATGCTTATCATTTATTATCGATACATCCTGATGGCTTCTTTGTTCTTGGTTTTGTATTCTTATGTACAACTGGAGCCGAGGCTTTATATTCTGACATGGGTCACTGTGGTAGAAAAAATATCAGAATTAGCTGGATGTTTGTAAAAACGACTTTAGTTTTAAACTATTTTGGTCAAGCAGCTTATTTAATTCACCATGAAGGAAGCACATTACAACAATTAGGAGGAGAAAATGGAAACCCATTTTACTTAATTATGCCACATTGGTTTTTGCCATTCGGAATTGTAGTTGCAACTCTTGCGGCTGTAATTGCCTCTCAAGCGCTTATCTCAGGTTCGTTTACATTAATTAACGAAGCAATGCGTCTGAACTTCTGGCCAAAAGTAAAAATCAAATATCCAACAGAAGTAAAAGGTCAATTATACATTCCGTCAATCAACTGGTTATTGTTTTTTGGGTGTGTTGGAATCGTGCTACATTTCGAGAAATCAGGAAACATGGAACATGCTTATGGTCTTGCTATCATTTTGTGTATGATCATGACTACCATATTATTGAATTACTACTTAATCATGAAACGTGTAAAACTGTACTTCATGGTACCGTTGATTACTATTTATTTATTGATTGAGTTCAGTTTCCTTTTTGCTAATATTACCAAATTTGCAGAAGGTGGTTACGTAACATTAATCATCGCGAGTTTATTGATTTCTGTAATGACAATCTGGTATTTAGCTAAGAAAATCAATAAAAACTACACTAAAGTGGTTAAGGTTGACGATTACAAACAAGTTCTTGTAGAATTAAGCCAAGATTTATCTATCCCGAAATACGCTACGCATTTGGTTTATATGACCAATGCAAATCGTGTTGACGAATTGGAGGAAAAAATCATCTATTCGATCCTTCAAAAACGCCCGAAAAGAGCTGATATTTATTGGTTTGTTCACGTTAATATTTTAACCGAACCTTACAAAACGCAATACAAAGTAACAGAAATTGCGAAAGACGATATTTACAGAATTGATTTCAATTTAGGTTTTAGAGAACCAACCAAAATCAATTTGATGTTTAGAGAAGTTATCAAAGACATGGTAAAACGTGGCGAAGTAGATATTACGAGCCGTTACGAATCTTTAAACAAAAACAATATTATTGGAGACTTTAAATTTGTATTGTCCGAGAAATTCTTATCAAATGACAATGATTTAAGATGGCATGAAAACATTATCATGAATTCTTACTTCTTTATCAAAAAACTGAGTTTGTCTGAAGAAAGAGCTTTTGGTCTAGACAGCAGCTCTGTTAAGATAGAAAAATTCCCAATGGTGCTTCATGCTCCAGAAAATATTGGATTAACGCGAATTATTTCAAAAGAATAAAAAGCTTAACAATAATTTCAAAAAACACTCTAAATTAGAGTGTTTTTTTCATTTAGTGAAAGTCTAAAGTAAGATTCAGTATTAAAAATTTAACTTTCAATCAATTAATAGTACCTTTGCAACTCAAATTATAGAAATGAGATTACACAGAAATTTAGTTTATACTACCATTGACTCTTTAAATGCAATTTTCAACGAAGGAGAATATGCCGATAAAGTGGTAGCTAGAGCATTAAAAAAAGACAAACGTTGGGGAAGTTCTGACAGGAAGTTTGTTGCTGAAACCATATACGAAATTGTTCGCTGGAAACGATTATACGCAGAAATTGCCGAAGTAAAAGAACCTTATGACAGAGACAATCTATGGAGAATGTTTGCTGTTTGGGCTGTTTTACGCGGTTATCCAATTCCAGATTGGAGACAATTGGAAGGAACTCCTGAAAGAAAAATAAAAGGACGTTTTGACGAATTATCCAAGACTAGAGCTATCAAAGAATCTATTCCAGATTGGATGGATGAATTGGGTGTGAAAGAACTTGGAGAAAAAGTTTGGGCAAAAGAAATTGCGGCACAAAATCAGCCAGCAAAAGTTATCCTTAGAACCAACACTTTAAAAGGCACAAAAGAAAGCCTTCGCAATACTTTAATGGACTTAAATATTGAAACTGAATATTTAAAAGACCAGCCAGAAGCTCTTGTTTTAAAAGAAAGAGCCAATGTATTTTTAACAGATGCTTTCAAGCAAGGACTTTTTGAAGTTCAAGATGCCAATTCTCAATTAGTTGCAGGATTTTTGGATGTAAAACCAGGAATGCGCGTTGTTGATACTTGTGCTGGAGCGGGCGGAAAAACATTGCATATGGCTTCTTTAATGGAAAATAAAGGGCAATTGATTGCAATGGACTTGTACGAAAGCAAATTAAAACAATTGAAATTAAGAGCAAAAAGAAATGGCGCTTTTAATATCGAATACAGAATTATCGACAGCACAAAAGTGATCAAAAAATTACACGAAAAAGCAGACCGTGTTTTAATTGATGCACCTTGTAGCGGATTAGGAGTTTTGAAAAGAAACCCTGATTCTAAATGGAAATTACAGCCTGAATTTATCGACAACATTCGTAAAGTTCAGAGCGAAGTTTTAGAAAGCTATTCTAAAATTGTAAAACCAGGCGGGAAATTAGTTTATGCAACTTGTTCAGTACTTCCATCAGAAAACCAAGAACAAGTAGAGAAGTTTTTAAAGACAGAAATCGGACAGCAATTTACTTTTATTGAAGATCGTAAAATGTTAGCTTCAGAATCTGGTTTTGATGGTTTCTATATGGCGCTAATGGAACGTAAAAAATAGAAAATTCCAATATTTAAATTTCAAATTCCAACCTTGGAATTGCTTAATATTTAAAATCCCAAATTTCAATCTGAGTTATTGAAATTTGGGATTTTTTATTTTTATTCCAACTTTGTCAAAGTTTAAAACTTTGATAAAGTTCTAAACGCACAGCATTGGAATTTGGACTCGAGCGATAGCGAACAGGCGAAGCAATTTAAATATTGACATTTTAATCCTGAAGGGTAGGTTTACGAAGCAACTTTCCATTTTCATTTTCTTTGAATTTTGAAACGAAAACTATTTCTTTTGGCTTTTCGTACTTTCCTAAAACGTCAAAGAAATCAGGAGCAAATTCTTCTTTTTCTCCTTCAATAACTAAAACCAATTTTTCTCCTAAAGTAGTATCTGGAAGCCCTGTTACAAAAAACCTGCTGTTTATTTTTCCGATAAGTTTAGCCTCAATCTGCTCCGGAATCAGCTTTACTCCTCCACTATTGATTACGTTATCAATTCTACCTAAAAATTTAAACTGCTGTTCATTTAACAATTCAACCAAATCATTGGTTACAATTGGTTCATCTGAAATTGTAGCTACATTAATTACCAAACATTGGCGATCATCCTGAGAAATTTTCACATTTGGAAGAATCGAAAAAACAGAATCGCCTAAACGTTTTGCAGCGATATGCGTAATCGTTTCGGTCATTCCGTATGTTTCGTAAATTTCTGTTTTAAGCGACAATAATTTTTCTTCAAGAGCCGAATCTAATTTTGCACCACCTATAATTAACTTACGCACTTTTGAAAGTCCCTCAATAGAATTTTGAACCTGAAGCGGAACCATTGCTACAAAATCGTAAGTTGTTGTATTAAATTGCAATGGATGCAAACTTGGTGAAACCACATCTAATTCTAAACCTAAAATTAAACTTCTCACCAGCATCATTTTTCCTGCTATAAATTGCGTCGGCAGGCATAATAACGCTTTATCGCCAGGTTTCAAATCAAAAAAATCACCTGTTGCCAAAGCTGACTGGATCATGGCCTGTTTCTTTAATCTGACCAGTTTTGGAAGTCCCGTTGTTCCAGAAGTTGTCATTTCGACATAATCCTTTTTATCAAACCAATCCAAAAAAAATTCTCCAATTGACTGTTCGTAAGCATCACCTTCTTTTATAAAACTATAAGCGACACGGCACAGATCTTTTGCATTTAAATGATAGCCATTTAATTTGAAATAATTATGAACGTTATTATGAGTTAAGTTTTGCATATTGTTAAGCTTTTAATTCGACATTATTAATATTTCCTGTGAGTCTTTCTTTCCAATTTGTCCATCCATATTTTTTACTGAAAATAAAAAGCAGAATTGGATAAATAACTACAACAGGCAGAAGCACGTCTATTCCTGCTGACGGTTCTGAAAGATCTTTAAATATTGCATGGGTTTGAAATGCAGACCAGTCGGAGGTTACTAATAATGCTCCTACAAGATTATTAGCAGCGTGAAAACCAAGCGCCAATTCTATTCCTTCATCCATTAAAGTAATTATTCCCAAAAATAAACCTGTACCCATATAATAAATCATCACTATATTACCCATTTTAGTTACCTCAGGATTACCCCAGTGCAAAGACCCAAAAATAACTGAAGTCATAACAAGCGGAAACCATCTATTGTGTGCTAAATTGGCAAATCCCTGCATTAAATAACCTCTAAAAACATATTCTTCTGTGCTGGTTTGTACGGGAATTAAAATAACTCCTATAACGACCAAAATAAGAAAAGGCTCTAATTTAAAATTTAAAACAAAATTCTCTGGAGAAATGAAATAAACAATAAAAAAACTTATAACAGAAATCGAACTCCATAAAAAGAAAGAAAAAAGAATTCGATTCCAATCTACTTTTGGCCTTGAAGTTGTAACTGATAAAAAAGTTTGATTGTGCTTGTATTTTACCACAAAATAAATTGCAGCAATAGCAAAAACAAAAGAAATCAATGCTAAGAAAAGCGTAATATTGGGTTCAAATATTTTCATGTAATTTCCATTAGAAGTCGAAATAATTTCACGCCCTAGATTTGCTCTAAATTCTATAGCAGCTATTAATGGAATCTGCCCTACAAAAGACGCTGAAATAATAAAGACTGATCCTAAAAGATATTTCCAAAATTTATTTTCGGGTTTAATCCCTTGCTCTAAAAACATAAATTTAAAATTTTAAAAAATGAGAATTTAATTCGATAAGTTAATCTTACTTTTGATATGCGAAAATACCTCTTTTTTATTGTAAGAATATTTGAAACGATTAAATATAACAAAATGATACAAATTTACCATAATCCGAGATGCGGAAAATCAAGAAATTGCCTTGCTTTTATTGAACAATCAAAACAAGATTTTGAAATTATACCTTACTTAACCGAAACTCCAACTTTTGATCAGTTAAAAATACTTTTAGCCCAGTTGAATCTTGAACCAATCCAACTTGTAAGAACCAAAGAAAAAATCTGGATTGAAAATTTTAAAGGCAAAACCTTAAGCAACGACGAAATTATTAAGGCAATGGTAGAAAACCCGATTTTGATTGAGCGTCCTATTGTTGTAAAAGACGGAAAGGCGATAATTGGCCGAGATCCAGAACTTGTCGCTTCTTTTTTAGATTGATTCTAAAATACCCTATTAACATTTTTTTGTGATTTCTCTCTTTAAACCAAAAACTACATTTGCCGTCTAAAGAGAAAAAGAAAACCAGAAAATGAAAAAAATCAAATTTGCTGTATTACTTGTATTCTTGTTTACAAGCTTTTACAATTACTCTCAACAAGGAAGCCCAGGTGGCAAAAACAAAGTAAAAGTCACTGGAAAAGTTTTTGAGAAAGTAAGCAAACAACCATTAGAATACGCTACAATTTCGCTTACCAAACCAAATGACACAAAAGTTGTTGCTGGCGGCATAACAAATCCGAAAGGGGAATTTGAAGTTGCGGTTGCACCTGGAACTTACGATATAAAAGTCGAGTTTATTTCATTCAAATCGACTGAAATTAAACAGAAAAGCATTCAAGATGACACCAATTTAGGTGTCGTAAACCTATCGGAAGATGCTGCACAACTAAATGAAGTTGTAGTTCGCGCTGAAAAATCTACCGTAGAAATCAAACTGGACAAAAAAGTTTACAACGTTGGTCAGGATATGATTGTAAAAGGCGGAAGCGTGAGCGATGTTTTAGACAACGTTCCTTCTGTTTCTGTTGATACAGAAGGAAATGTAAGTTTAAGAGGAAGCGACAACATTCGCATTTTAATTGACGGAAGACCTTCGCAAGCTATAAACATGGCAGAAGCTTTAAGACAGCTCCCAGCAGATGCAATAGAGAAAGTAGAAGTTATTACCAATCCATCAGCACGTTACGACGCAGAAGGTGGATCTGGAATCATCAATATTATTCTTAAAAAAGGTAAAAACCAAGGCTTCAACGGAACTTTTATTGCCTCAACAGGCTTACCAGAAACATACGGTTTAAGCGGTAATTTAAACTATAAAACAGAAAAGCTAAACTATTTCACTACTGCTGGTTACAACTACAGAACTACAGAAGGTGCTGGACAAACAAATTCTGAATATTTAAATCCAGATGGTACAACAAAAAGTTTCTTAGACGAAGACCGTGATACAAAACGTATTAGAAAAGGTTTTAACGGAAGAGCTGGTGTTGAATGGACCATAACGCCATCTACATTTTGGACAAATGCCATCAATTACCAAAAAAACACTGGTGACGATAGAGACTTGATCAACTATTACAACTACGATGCTGCTCACAATTTTACAGGAACAACATATCGTTTAAATAATGCAGATACAGGAAGTGAAAACTTTGAGTATACTTCTAATTTGATTAAAAATTTCAACGATAAGGGACACAAACTTACTGCTGATTTTTCTATTTCAAGAAATACTGATGACAGCAACAGTACTATTACTGCCTCACCAAATTTCAATAACACGCTAAACGATCAAATACAAAAACAAGTATTATTTCAGGCAGATTACGTTCTTCCATTAGGAAAAGGCGGTCAGTTTGAAGCAGGTTACAAAGGAAGTTTTGGTGATTTAAACAACGAATACTATGTAACTGAAAATGGAGGAGCAAAAGATCCTAACCTATCAAATACTTTAGAATACAAAGAAAATATCAATGCGCTTTACACACAGTATGGTTTCAAAGTAAATAAATTCTCTTATTTATTTGGCTTAAGATGGGAAGATACAGATATTCACGTTAACTTATTAGACAACAGCGATTTCAATACTAAAAAATACAACAACTTGTTTCCAAGTGCTTTTATTAGTTATGAAATTTCAGATCAAAGCAACTTCTCTGCAAGCTATAGTAAACGTTTGTCTCGACCAAGAGGACGTTTCATGAACCCAGCAGTTAACTATGCTAGTAACGTTAACATCTTTCAAGGAAATCCAGATCTAGACCCTTCTTTGACAGATAAATATGATATTGGCTACATCAAAAAATGGGATAAAGTAACATTCAATACATCGGCATATTTTGAAGACACAAAAGATGTTTTCAGCTTTGTACGATCTCCTACAGGAGATGAAGTTAATGGAGTTCCTGTAATCAAAAGCCAGCCTATCAACTTAGGAAAAGAGCAAAAATTTGGTTTCGAATTTACATTCAATTACACTCCATACAAATGGTGGAAATTAAATAGTAACTTCAATTTCTTTAATGTAAAAACAACAGGGGAACACAGTTACACAGATACTAAAGGAAATCTAATCGTTCAGGATTTAGACAATCAAGCTAATTCTTGGTTTGCAAGAGTAAACTCTAAAGTGACCCTTCCATACAAAATTGACTGGCAGTTGACAGCAATGTACAACGGAGAGCAAAAAACGGCTCAAGGTAAAAACTTAGGTCAATTCGGAATGAATACTGCTTTCAGCAAAGATGTTATGAAAGACAAAGGAACTATTGCTTTCAACATTAGCGACGTATTCAATTCAAGAAAAATGAGATCTTACACGTATCTAGATGATGTAAATTCATATAGCGAATTCCAGTTCCGTAAACGTCAGTTCAATTTATCATTCACTTACCGTTTCAACAAACCAAAAAGCGAAAGAGATAAAAACGCACAGCCAAGAAACGATGGCGGCGGAGAAGGTGGTGGAGATTTTCCGGGATAAAACTTTTTAAATTCCAATACTGAAAATCCAAATTCCAAATTCCAATCTGGATAAAAAATAACAATACAAAAATTCCAAATTCCAATTTTATCATTGGAATTTGGAATTTTTCTTTTTAAGTCTATCTACTTAATTATCCAACTTTGTCAAAGTTTTAAACTTTGACAAAGTTCTAAACGCAAAGGATTGGAATTTGGAATTTCAGTATTGGAATTTCTTTTTTTTGGCACAAAAAAAAAGAACCTTTTGGGTTCTTTTTTTATGACATCAATCTAAAATTAAATAGATTGTTCTTCTTGTCTTTTTCTGGCTCTTTTTTCTTTGATCATTTCCCAGCTAGCACCCGTAACCCAGTAAGATACGAAACCAACTAAGAAAAACATTAACCAAAACCCTATAGTTAGTATGGTTAAGAAAAGTAAAAAGCCTAAGTACTGTGAAAATTCAAACATGTTTTCCGGAATTTTTGAATGTTACGACAAATGTAGGGTATATATTTTTTCTCAGCAATAAAATCTAAATCAATTTTCGTTAAATAACATTTATACGTATATTTATACTCATTTTAAATAAGCTTTTTTTGAACTTGAAATCCTTTTAAATAAAGAGCTCAGACAAATCACAATAATTTCGAGAAGCTGTTTCCTGCTGTCCGCTATATCTTTTGTGGCGAACCCCGCCACAAAAGGATACCGCTCCCATCAGGGCTAAAACACTCATTTTCAAAAGAAACTTTTCAATTCATATTTAGACATTTCACATTTTACAGATAACATTTTACAAACAACATAATGAAATACAGAATAGAAAAAGACACCATGGGAGAAGTTCAAGTCCCAGCCGATAAATATTGGGGTGCGCAAACAGAACGTTCCAGAAATAATTTCAAAATCGGACCAGCGGCATCTATGCCAAAAGAAATCATTGAAGGTTTTGCTTATCTAAAAAAAGCTGCTGCTTATGCCAATTACGATTTAGGCGTTCTGCCAATAGAAAAAAGAGATGCCATTGCTGCTGTCTGCGACGAAATTCTTGAAGGAAAACTTGACGATCAGTTTCCGCTTGTAATCTGGCAAACAGGCTCTGGCACGCAAAGCAACATGAATGTAAACGAAGTAATCGCCAACCGTGCTCAAGTTCTTAAAGGTTTTGAAATCGGTGAAGGCGAACAATTCATAAAAGCCAATGACGATGTAAATAAATCACAATCTTCAAACGACACTTTTCCAACCGGAATGCATATTGCTGCTTACAAAATGGTTGTAGAAACAACAATTCCTGGTGTAGAAAAACTTCATGCTACTTTAGCCAAAAAAGCAGCCGAATATAAAGATGTTGTCAAAATCGGGCGTACACACCTAATGGACGCTACACCCTTAACCCTTGGACAAGAAATTTCAGGTTATGCTACACAATTAGCCTTCGGATTAAAAGCTTTAAAAAATACTTTAGCCCATTTGTCTGAAATCGCCCTTGGAGGAACCGCTGTTGGAACTGGACTAAACACACCAAAAGGTTACGATGTAAAAGTTGCCGAATATATTGCAAAATTCACCAAACATCCTTTTATAACAGCAGAAAACAAGTTTGAAGCACTTGCAGCACACGATGCCATTGTAGAAACACACGGAGCTTTAAAACAACTAGCCGTTTCTTTAAACAAAATCGCTAATGATATCAGAATGTTAGCTTCTGGTCCAAGATCTGGAATTGGTGAAATTCACATTCCTGAAAACGAGCCAGGATCTTCTATCATGCCTGGAAAAGTAAACCCAACGCAATGTGAAGCTTTAACAATGGTTTGCGCACAAGTTATCGGAAATGATATGGCAATTGCAGTTGGAGGAATGCAGGGACATTATGAATTGAATGTTTTTAAACCTGTAATGGCAGCCAACTTTTTGCAATCGGCACAATTGCTGGGCGATGCTTGTGTTTCTTTCGATGAACATTGCGCACAAGGAATTGAGCCAAATCATAAACGAATTAAAGAATTAGTAGATAATTCGTTGATGTTAGTTACCGCATTAAACACTAAAATTGGATATTATAAAGCTGCAGAAATTGCGCAAACTGCTCACAAAAACGGAACAACTTTAAAAGAAGAAGCCGTTCGTCTTGGCTACGTAACTCCAGAAGATTTTGATGCTTGGGTGAAACCTGAGGATATGGTGTAATTTTAAATTATGAGTTATGAATTATGAGTTTTTGCTCTATCGTAAATAATAAAAAGGAGAAACATTTATGTTTCTCCTTTTTATTTATAGCCAAAGTTGGTTAACTTCTAACTCATAACTCATAACTTATTTACCGTCTACATAGTCTTGCAGATAGCTAAATCTTTCCGTCAATTTTCCATTTTCAGTGATTTTGGCGCGTTTTAAAATTCCGTCTTTATCTCCATTGAAGAACGCTGGAATTACGTGTTCCATAAATTGTTCTCCGAAACCTTCACTGGCATCTTTTGGAATTTCGCAAGGCAGATTATCTACTGCCATTACTGCAACCGCTGCTGGATGAAAGAAATCTACTTCTCGATCTTCTAAAGGAAAATACCCATATAAAGGTTCTTCGATTGTTGATGAACGTATTGTACAAGCAATCGGTCCATTAACATCACAAGAAATATCAGCTACAACCTTCAATTTACAATCACTCGCATTCAGCATTTCTTTGGTTAAAATCATTGGAGCATTATTGGCATGAAAATGTCCAGCGAAATAAATATCAGACACTTTTGTAAATCTCTCGAAATCTGACTCATACTCTTCAGGATGCTTAACAAAATCTACAAAATCTAAAACCTGACCGTCTTTTCTTTTGTTATATTCTAAAACATCCAATTGCACATAAACCGCTTGAGCATATTTTTTAGTCAAATAATTATCAATCGTAATTTCTTTCACTTTGATAGCATCCAAAATTTCTTTTGCTCCGCTCCCAACCTTTCCAGTTCCTGTTAACACAAACTTTAAAGCTGGCATTGTAATGCGTTTTAAATGCCTTATCAAATCCTCTTTTCCTGAAAGCGATTCTGCTTTTGGAAGTTTAAACAATTCAAATTTAATTCCGAAAGCACGAATTCCGTTATAAACGCCCACCATTCCGGCATATTTTCCGAAACCAATTAAACGATGGTCGTGTTCGTTTACAATCGTTTCATGATCGTATAAATCGATATTTTTTTCTAAAATTGCCTGAAGCAGTTTTCTATTATGAGGCTGTTTTTTAATGGTATGAGAAAAAAAGAAATAAGCTTTGTTTGGAATCAAATCGTCTACAGGAACTTCTTTTACACCAAATAAAACATCGCAGTCAGATACGTCATCTGCAACGGTAATTCCCATATTTTTATAATCATCATCAGAAAATATTCTGATATCAGAACTTTCAACTTTTACAGAGGCATCGTGATAAAGCTGTTTTAGCTTTGTCAATTCATTTGGAGAAAATACAACTCTTCTATCTGGCGGGTTTTTTCTCTCTTTTATGATTCCAAATTTCATTTAGTGTGGTTTTTTAGTATTTAATAATATAACTTTTTGTGATGTATTTGTTTCAAATATAACAAATTTAGTTAAAATTTTGTTTCAAAAATTCAATTTAAAATGTTTAAAAACCGTTAAAAGCTGAAAAACAACCGACTAAAATTTACTTTTCTTAAAAAAATGTTAAAAAACACAAATTAAAGCCTCAGAACCAAGAATACAACAAAATTGAATTCGATATATTTGTTTTTAAAGAACGATGCAAATGATTTTCCTTAAAAAGACAAAGATACCACAATTACTTTTTTCAATGCTTGTTTTAAGTTCATGTGGTCAAAACAAAACAACAGCAACAGATACAACTCAAACAGTCGAAGATACATTACCTAAAATGAAGCCGTTAGGAGCTGAACCAAAAGTTTCGCAGGCTTATAAAAACTCGGTTGTTGGCAGAATAAATCACTTTTACAACAAAAATTGGCCTAATAATACCATGAATGGAAGCTTCTTAGTGGCCAAAAATGGGCAGATTTTATTTGAAAAATATAATGGTTTTGCCAATAAAAATGAAGGAACGGAAATAACTCCTGAAACACCTGTGCAAATTGCTTCAGTGAGTAAAGTACTAACTGCAACAGCGGTTTTAAAATTGGCCAATGCAGGCAAAATTGACTTAGACCAAAAAGTAAATACGATTCTAAAAACTTTCCCATACGAAGAATGCACGATCAGAATGTTATTGGATCACCGTACAGGAATGCGCAACTATGCTTACTTCACGGACCGCGATAAATCAATTTGGGATAGACATAACCAATTGACCAATAAAGACATTTTGGATATTTTAGCAACAAAAAATATTGGTTTGGAATCTAGAACTGGAACTCGTTTTAGCTATTGCAATACCAATTATGCAATGCTGGCGCTTATTATTGAAAAAATTACAGGTTTAAGTTATAAAGAAGCAATGTCTGAAATGATCTTTAAACCTCTTGGAATGAAAAACACTTATGTTTTTGATGATGATAAAGACAGAAAAAAAATCGTTCCTTCTTATAAAGGAAATGGTGTAGAAATTGGTTTTGATTATTTGGACAATGTCTATGGCGACAAAAATATTTTTTCGACAGCGAGAGATCTTTTAAAATTTGATCGCGCAAGACAATCTCCTGATTTCTTAAAACCTGAATTGTTGAAACAAGTTTATACTGGTTACAGCAATGAACGTAAAGGAACTAAAAATTATGGCCTTGGAATTAGAATGATTAATTGGGAAACAGGACAAAATTTCTATTTCCATAACGGCTGGTGGCACGGAAATACCTCATCTTACATTACTTTAATGAAAGAAGGTGTTACGATTATCGCGCTATCTAATAAGATGACAAGAAACACTTATGCGGTTCGTAAACTAGCTCCTATCTTTGGAGATTATCCTTTTAATTTTAAAGACGAAGAGTAAAATTATAGTCGTAAAGCCGAAAGTCAAAAGTCAAAAGTCTTAAAAACAGTTGCCAATGCTGACTTTGGACTTTCAACTTTGGACTTTATGACTTTTTTTTAAAATTTTAGCAGAAAGTAATTTCAAATACTCTAAATTTGCAGACTTATTTTTTGGGGTCGACTGGTTTTGACAGCAAGTCGAATTGAACAGTAAGCACGTCGAGCATTGAGACCTTGCTCGTAAATATAAGATCTCGAACTTTTACACGGCGAAAATAATTACGCTTTAGCTGCATAATCCGAATCATAGTAAGATTGCGCCACGTCTCTACAAGGTAGAGAAGCTGGATTCTCCTGGAAAGCCTTGGTTTGTGGCGTTCCGTTCAGGGGAACCGTAAAAATAAACCTAGATTTCCATGAGCTTCGGGTGGATTTCGAAAATTAAGAAGATAAGTGTTGGGTGGTTGTTTCTGGCCTAGCTCAACATCGAAAATTCAATCAGGAAATAAGCGTGTAGAAAGCTCTTTAGTTGCTTGTTTGGACCCGGGTTCGATTCCCGGCGACTCCACAAAAAAGCCTGTAAACTATTTGTTTACAGGCTTTTTGTTTGTTAATTATCATTTTTATTGCCATTTATTAAATAGAGGCAACTCTTTTCTAAGTCTAGAAACACATCAAAAAACTAGGATTTTTTTACTTCACCAAATAATGTCGTACAAAATCCGCTCCATATGTATAATGAAGAATAGTTTTACCCTTTTCTTCAATTTTCACTTCCCCAAGTCGAGTGTTTAAATTTTTATAATTATAAACAAAAATATATTGAATAATATGTCTGTTACCAAATTTAAAATCAATACCTAACTCTATATTATCAAATTTTCCGTCAAGATTAAAATCAAATTCGTTAGTAGAATTATTAGGATATAAAACTTCGAAAAACTTTGAATATTTCTCACTATTAATCTCCACTAAATTTACCTTTTCAAGAGAAAGGAGATAATTCCTTTTTACATTGTCCCGTATTTCCATATTTACATTCTCTAATTTTACGTCACCATTATTATAGACATTTAGCAAAATCTTATTATCGCCTCTATTGAAAGCTACGTCAAAATAAGGATAACTATCGCCACCTGTTACTTGTCGATTAAGTTCATCTGTTTTTTCTTGTAATTGTTTTACAAAAAATTCATTATTTTTTGAATACTCAATATTTTGTTTGGCAAAGACATTATTAATTTCAGCTAGTTTTTTTGTTTCTCTCGAAAGCAATCCAATTAATTTAACTCTAGTTTTATTTTCATCTAGTTCACTAGCAGCTTTCTTAGAATAATCAATATTCAATTCTCCTAAATCTTTATTTATAACTGATAATTTATTAATTTGTACAGTTAAGTCTTTAATCAAGCTAACTTTTTGTCCATTCTCAGCAGATTCCTTATCTGCTTTTTCTGATGCCAAATAACTACCGAATACTGTTAAAAGTGCACCACCAATTATTACGTATTGTGGATTAATATGCTTTAGTAAAAAATCAATCATATTTAAAGATAATAGTTAGTTAACAAATATAACAAAATCAAAAAAAAGTAACTCCCCCCTAAAAGTATCTAAGTCCAAATAGAAACGTAATAAAAACTTAGCTCTCTTTTCCCATAAAAAAGATAATTTCTGCCAAGCAAAAAATTCACCTGACAAAAATTATCAAAACATAAACACAATATTTTAAAGTTTCTTTTTTCCTTGTACGGTATAAATAATCAGTGAAGAAAGAAGGCAGATTAAAGCAATTATTGCAAACAGGAATTTAGTTTCTCCCGTTTTTTCAATTATGAATCCGAGGAGCGGTTCGCCCAAAGCGGCAAATAAATAACCGCACATATTCATTATTCCGATAGAAGTTCCAGTTCTTTCGGTTCCCATAATTTCTGGACAAAGTGCCCAAAAGTTTGCTTGAGGGCCGTATACAAAAAACCCGCAGGTTATAAGCAACAGACTTATTACAAGTAAATTTGCATTGTGCGTAAAAAACAGCAGAAATGAAAGACACGAACAAATAAGCATCCCGAAAAAAATGGAGCGATAATTACTTTTAAAATAATACGTCGAAAGCTGTCCAAAAGAAAAAGCGCCTAATGCCATGCCAAGTGGCAACAAGAATGTTACCCAAATTAAGGAAGGATCTTTCTGCCAATCGTTTCCTAAAAAGTGTACGGGAATCCAAAATATTAATCCGTAGCGTGCCATACTTTCTAAACCGAACGCAAGACAGACAATTCTAAACCTCTTATTTCCTAAAACATCGCTGTAGCTTTTCTTGATTTCAGCAAAATTAAATCCTCCGGACTTTTTCTCTACGGCAACTGGCGAAGGTTTTATGAATATCAGAAAAACAGTAGCTGAAACTAAAAGCAATAAAACGGGAATTCTAAAAAGCATTCGCCATTCTAAATGCAGCGAAGTAATGTAGATAGAAATCGCAAAAGTTACAGCAGACGAAAATCCTGCCGCCATGGTATACATTCCGAATGCTTTGTTTCTTTCTTCGCTAGAAAACCAGTTGGCAATAATTCTTCCGCCTGGCGCCCAGGCCATCGATTGAAAATAGCCATTTAAAAACCATAAAATTAAAATCATGTATGGCGAATGCGTAAAGCTTATTCCTAAATTACAAGCGATTGAAAGGTAAGCTCCAAGCGGAACCAAATATTTTGGACTAAAGCGATCGGCCAGATTTCCGTTAATAAACTGTCCAATTGAATAACCAATCAGCATGGCAAAACTAATCCAGCCAATAAAAGTATACGAAATTCCGAGATCTTCTCTCATTGCTTTTGTTGCCCATCCGAAGTTGTGTCTGCCTGTATAGAAAAACAGGTAGCAAAACATGGTTAAAAAAAGCATTTGATATTTTTTTGAGATTGTTCTCATTTTTAAATATTGATTAAAACCCTGAAAGGCTTATGTTTTATAGCATATTCAAATGCTTCTTTGGTTTCTTTAAGTTCAAATTCTTTTTCGATGAAAGTTTGAAAAGGATAATCTTCAAAATGATCTTCAAAAAAAGAAACGGCATTTACAAAGTCTTCAAAATTGTAATTGTGCATTCCTTTTATGCTCAATAATTTTCTGATCATCATTTCGGGATTTATCGCAATATCTTCTGTTGGCGTTACAGCTCCAATCCAAATGTGCTGTGCCCCTATTGCGCTAAAGTTCAATCCTGTTTTTATAGCTTCAACAGAACCGCTCATATCTATTATAACATCAAAACCTTTTTTATAAAATTGGGAAGTAATATTTTCTAGTTCAGCAATTGGCGATTGTGCATTATAAATATATTTTGCACCAAAATCTTTACTTTTTGTGAGTCTTTCATCATCAATATCCAGAATGGTAACCGAAGCCGCTTTTTTCTGATCTGCGATTGATGCTGCAATTAAACCTAAAACTCCGGCACCAAGAATCAATACGTTTTTGTTTTCAATTTTATCGATTAATCGAAAAGCAGCCATTGCAGTTGCTCCGGCACAATTGATTATTGGAGCAAATTTTTGGTTTATAGATGAAGGCAGTTTCAAAATTCCTGTACCTTTTTTTAGCACGCAATGCGTTCCTAATCCGCCGTTAAATTTTTCCTCTTCAGTAAATTTCACATGTCCATACTTAAAAAGACTAGCCGATTTTTGTGGCATTTTATCTTTTACAAATTCATCTTCATTTGGCGCGGCAAAAATCGTCCAAGTAATGATGTCTCCTAACTTTAAGACATTTCCATTTAAATCGTAAAAAGGTTCATTGGAAGCCATTTCTCTAATTTCTCCCACAATTTCATGACCTAAAACTATTGGCGATGGTTCTTTTCGTCTTCCTGTAAAAGTGTGCAAATCACTTCCGCATAAGGTTGCGTATTTGTTTTTTACTAAAATTTCTCCCTTTTTAAGCTCAGGAAGTGCCGTAAATTCAGGAAGAATACTTCTTTCTCTGTCATCAAACAGCATTACGCAAGAATTACACATTTTTTGTTAAGTTGTTTAAATTATCAATTTTAAATTGAGGTCCGTTTCTTTCTCCACTATTAGGCAGCAGAATATCTTTGTTGAATTTGTAATCTATTTTTATTTCTTTCTGAGCTACATTCAAAATAAAATATCCATGAGCCGCGATGTTATTGTACACCATATGCGGATTTAATTTATAAAGCATTTCACTTTTCTTGATGATCTTTTCTTCAGAAAGGCGATCGTCATTTTTTGAAGTTATCGAAGGCGTTAAAAACTCCCATCCTGCAAAATTTTCTTTTGAAAACTCATCTTTCGCATATAATTCTAAAACATGGCTTTGATGATGATCTCCTGTCAAAATAATGGGCGGATTTTTTAATCCTTGGAAAACTTCAATTAGTCTATTTCGTTGATATGGATAACCTGTCCACCAATCTTCTTCTTTAACCGATTCTTCTTTTTTGCTTTTATAGCCCGTAAACATAACCTGATTGACCAGAAAATTCCAACGTGCATTGCTATTTTTTAATTCGTCAGATAAATATTTAAACTGTTTGTACGAAATCATTTTACGGTCTGGACTTTGTTTTCCTAGATCATTGCTTAAAAGCTGTTTATCTCTTCCATCTAATCTTTCTTCCAGAAAAATAAAATTGGCATCGTTTCCAATTTTTATGGAACGAATCATTTCTTCAGCCGATTTCGCTCTTACTGGCATCCATTCAAAATAAGCCTGCATTGCTGCCGCGCTTCTTTCTGTCCATTTTCCTTCATCGCTCTGATGATTTTTGGCGCCGTCTTTATAGGCATTGTTAGCCAATTCGTGATCATCCCAAATACAGATGAAAGGTTTATGCTGATGCGCTTTTTGAAGCTCTTTATCTTTACGATAAAGAGCATATCTTTTTCTGTAATCTCCTAGCGAAACGAGTTCATGCAACGGATCATTTTTTCTGTTGCTTTGTTCCAAGAAAACTTTATTGCAATATTCTCCCGTTCCGTATTCGTAAATGTAATCACCTAAGTGAAAAACATAATCGATATCTGGATTATCTGCAATATGACGAAAAGAAGTAAAATAACCATCCTCGTAATTATTACAGCTGATTACCGCAATCTGCAAAGGTTTTACAGCTGAATCTGGAAGAGTTTTACATACTCCAACATCAGAAATAACATTGTCATAAATAAATCTGTAATAATAAGTCTGATTTTTTTTAAGGCCAGAAACATCAACTTTAACCGTGAAATCTTTTGCTTGAGAAGTAGTCACAAAATCTTTTTTTACTTCTCTTGCGAAATTTTTATCGGTCGAAACCTGCCATTCTATTTTGCAATCTCCAATCGAATAAGTATTGATATGTGTCCAAATTATAATTGCATTTTCTGTTGGATCTCCCGAAGCTATTCCATGAATAAAATATTTATTTTCATTGGATTTTAGCAGCGATAAAAATGATGAAGGAAAAAGCAACGGCATCATCCCCAGCATTGATTGTTTTACAAAACGTCTTCTGTTCATCTTAATATAAAATAGGCAATATTACTGTTTGAATGTTATCTGTATGTTATTGAATATTAAAATCTATAACTTGCCCCTACTCGACCTCTTAATCCGTAATACTCCACTTGTTCTGGTCTTGAAACTACTCCATGATAGTAGCGTAATTCCTGATTATTAAGATTATTCAAGTCAATGAAAAAAGTAATATTCTTTGGCGTCGTGTAAGAAAGATTCATATCCAAATGAAAATCTTTATCCTGATATCTGTCGGCTCCCGGATTATCGCGAATCTCCACTAAAAATGCTTCACGATAATTGGCTGCTAATCTCGCCGCAAATCCTTTGTATTCGTAAATAAGCGATGCATTGAAAATATTTGGCGACTGGTTCATTAATCCTATTTTTTCATTTCCTCTTCCTTCCAATGTCGTTTCAGATTTGGTAAAAGTATAATTTCCTTTTAAACTAAAACAGCTCAAAAACCCAGGCAGTTCAGAGAACTTTTTATTAAAACCAACTTCAAATCCGTATAAAAAAGCATTATCAGAATTTAATGGTTTTGAGACTTTGTATAAGAACGTTTCACCGCCGACAGTTCTAATTTCATCATGTGATTGTGTATAAATCAGATCTGACAAATCTTTATAAAATGCACTTCCTGTTATATAATCACTTTTGTTTAAATAATAACTTCCTATTACATCGTAGTTCCAAGAAAAAGTAGGTTTTAAATCCACATTTCCTTCTACCACAGTATGATTATCTGGATTTACTCTCGTGCTCGGACTTAATTCGTTAAAAGCCGGACGGGCAAAAGTTCTGGTTACAGCCGCTCTTAAATCTAACTTTTTAGACGGTTTGTAAATTAAATGCGCCATTGGCAAAAAGGCTCCGTAATTTTTAGTTCCGTAAACTGGCGTAACGACTTTTGTAATGTCATTAAACTCATAACTTTTGGCATCTACCGCTGTATTTTCGTAGCGAATACCTCCAACCAAGCGGAAATCTTCGTTTATATCCCATTCACCAGATGCATAACCTGCCCAAACTTTTTCGGTTGCATCATAATTACCTGTCGCATAACTTGAGTTTGTAGCATCCTGATAATTGTATTTTAAGTTTTTTGCAATCGCAGGATTTCCCATCGGGTCAATAAAAGAACGTTCTGTCGGATAATTGAATTTCAGATTATCGTAAGTATTGTTGAGCTCAGGAAACCAATTATTCGTCGGAAAAGGTTCTCTTTCCCACTGATTTAAATACGCTTTTGGTGCTTTTGTATCGTAAATCCAAGTAATGTAACGATAGTCGTAAGTGCTTCTTTTATCTCTAAATTTTCCTCCAAATTTGATTTTTAAATCTTCATTGGCATCATAATCAAAATCTAAAGCGGCAACTTTATCTTTTTCTTCCACATTACGAATCGAAGTTACATACCTATCTAAATAGTATTTTTCTGGATTATAAGCCGTAGCAAAATGCGGCTGAATGTTATTTGCTGGATCACCAACATAACCCGCTGGTCCGTCACCTTGAAGGAATTTATAATCTTTACCATCAACTTTAACCAGATTATCATATTTTACAGTTTGAATCCAGTTTCCGTAATAATAACCACGATCGTTTTTAGTTGCAGACGAAGGCCCGTTGTAACCTGCCCATGATGTATATGAGGCTACTTTTGCATTCATTTTCAATTTGTCAGTCAATTTGCTTTCGTATCCAAATTCACCTCCGTAATTCTTAAATAAATAATCTACTGTACTCCATCTTAAAACCGCATTACTCGTTGTTTTATTAAAATAATGCATCGTTTTTCTGTTGTCTTCTTCATCCAAAAACTGACTATAATATCCTCTTGCATAGATTTTATTTCTTTTGTTGAAACGAAAATCTGTCGCAGCATTAAATCCCGTATTGGTTCTCACACCTTGATAATTTCGCACATCAAGCGTGTTTACGTTATGCAATTCATTTCCGTAAACCACTTCGTAATCATCTGTAGAATAAGTACGACGATTGTAATTGGACATTACTAAAAAACCAAACTTTTTATTAAACAATCGATTTCCGTACAAAACTGTACTGTTGAAACCTACTTTATCGTCAGCGCGAAGATTAACTGGAATACTTCCCGTAATACGAAGTGTTTCTTTTTTAGGAGAAAATTTCGGAATATAATTGATTGTTCCTCCAATTGCATCACCTTCATATTCTGGAGTAATCGCTTTAATTACCTGAATATATTCCAGAAATTCTGTCGGCAATAAATCCATCGGAACGGTACGATTTCCTAACAAATCTCCCGAAGTTTTTGCTGCTGGCATACGATCACCATTAATGGTTGCCGAACTCCATTGAGACGGCGTACCTCTTACGGTAACATATCTTCCTTCTCCCTGATCTCGGTCTATACTCACACCAGGAATTCGCTGAACTGCTTCTGCTGCACTTATATCTGGCATCTTGCCCATTGCATCTGCGCTTACTACATCCATAATCGCGTTAGATTTCTGTCGCATTTCTATTGCCTTTTTCTCTCCGCTGGTGTAATATTCTAAAACAACCTCATCTAACTTTTCTTCCTGTCCTATTATTACATTTCCTAAATCAACATTTTTATTGGAAACCGTTACCGAAATATGTTTTGCAACATAATTTTCGCTCGAAATTTCTAAATGGTACACTCCAGGTTCTAATTTTATAGAGAAATTACCATTACGGTCATTGGTTATCGTTTTTGATTTTTCTACAATCAAAATGGAAGCCGGATATAATGGTCCAGATTCAGCACTAATTTTACCTTTAACTTCTTGCGCGTAAGAAGAGCTAAAGATCAATGCAATAACAACATACAGGAATGTTTTCATGATTTATTAAAAAATTAAATGTTTTTTAACTCTGAAAGGTTATCAATAATATAATTGTGATAGTGATTTTGAAGTTCTTCTCTGCTGTAAGCGCCCGTTGTAACTCCAACCACAAGTCCGCATTTTGCATTTTCTCCCTGCTGAAGATCAGACATTGTATCGCCTACTTTTCCAACCAAAGAAGAATCAGAAATATTAAAATGTTCCATCGCTTTAAAAATCATATCTGGATAAGGGCGTCCGTGTTCTACTTCGTCTGACGTAATGCTGAAATCAAAATCAACTCCTTGTTTCCAATTTAATTTTTCGAAAATCGCATCGGCAATGGGTCTAGAAAATCCGGTATCAAAAGCTACTTTAATTCCATTATTTCTTAAATACTGAATGGTTTCATAGGCGTTTGGCGTGGCTTGAACTTCGTTGCTTTGTTTGTAGTACGCAATCATTTTCTCTACAAACGATTGGTGAATTTTATTTATTAAAGATGCATCTACATTTTCGTCATTTATTAAAATCGAAATGGCAACTGGTTTCTCATATCCCATTACAACATTGATTTCTTCGATAGAAAATTCATAACCAAATTCTTTTAAAGCAGTCTGTAATGTTAAGCCAACTTTATTTTCGTCTTGGACTGTAGTACCAGCCATATCAAATACAATTAATTCCATATTTTTTGTTTATTTTTACAGTGCAATATTACTATACCTTTGTTTACTATATGTAAACAAAAGGTAAAATAATGTTTAATTAAAATAAACTTTGTATACTTATACTAAACATGGAAGGAGTTGTAATTTTAGAGATTAGCAAACGCATCAAACAATATAGAACCGAGAAAGGCTTTACGTTACAGGAACTTGCCGATTTAAGCGGGGTCACAAAAGGAATGATTTCGCAGATTGAGAACGGAAGAAGTATTCCGTCGCTAACCGTTCTTTTAAGTATAGTGACTGCCTTACAGATTAACCTCAGCGAATTTTTTAAAGATATCAGCCAAGATGAAGAATTGGTAATTGTGAAGAGAAAAGACGATTATGATCAGTTTCAAAAAGAAGGTTCAAGCGGATTTTTATACGAGCGCTTTTTAACACGCACCATAAAAAATTCAACGGTTGATATTGTATTTCTGACATTGGAGCCAAACAGCTATAGAGATCAAGTTACTACTGATGCCTATGAATACAAATATATTTTATCTGGCGAAGTAGATTATTTAATTGCAAACGAAACGTATACTTTAAAAGAAGGCGATTCTCTGTTTTTTGACGGAAGATTAAAACACGTGCCTTTAAACAAAAGTTCTAAACCATGTAAGATGCTCATTGTTTATTTCTTTGATAATTAAATCTTGAACAAATCAATTCATTACTTTAAAATGGCAGGAAATTTTAATTCCTTCCATTTTTTTTATAACTTAATATCATATTAAATGAAAATTTGACAATACTGCAAGAAAATTATATAAGACAGCTAGCGTCCCAAGGCTGTAATTTTAGAATAATCTAATTAGAAAATTAGATATGATTATTCATTCATTAAAAAGTTATTTATATGAGATCAGAAAATTACATGTCAGAAGAGTTTGGATTTGAAATGAATTCTTATGAGGAACAGCTATTATTAAATTATGATGATTATCTAGACGGCGACTATACCAATAGACTGACCGCTTCTAACCATTACAATCTAGAGCTTGGAGAATTGGAAGATAATCTTGAATATGATTTTCATTCAGAGTATGATGAAAATGACTGGGAGGAAGAAGAAGATTTAAATGAAAAACCAGTAGGCGAATACGATGAGAATGAAGAAGAACCTGGGAGTTTTGAAATGCGAAGCTAAAAAAATACTGTTATGAAAAATTTGTCTTTACTTCTAATTTCAATTTTCTTTTTTTCATGTCAGCAGAAGGAAAATAAAGAAGCTTCTGCTGAATCACCAGCGCCCGTTGCTCAAAAAGAAAAAAAGCAGGAGAATAAACAAATTGGCGACACTATTGCTATGAATTTTAAGAATGAAGCAAATGTTTTTTTAGCGGAAGGCCATTTAGATTCTCTCAATTCAAAAGTATATGTTCAATTTAAAAATGAAGATTTGGGCGAATTAAACGCCCAAATAATTCCAGATGCAGGAAAAGGAAACATTCGTTTTAATCAAATTATTTTTCCTGATAAAACCTCAGACGGCCCTTTTGGAATGGACATGCAAATTCCACTCAAACAAAAAGGAAATCATATTTTGGTAATTGGGCATTCTTTAATGGCTGACAATCCGTATTACGGCAATTTTAAAGTGCAGTTAAACATTCAAAAAAATAAGCATTAGAATTACGCTTTAATTCTCCTTTTATTTCTCGCCCAATACGTAAGATACACAATTCCTAGAACTAACACGAGTATGTCGAATCTGATAATTTGCGGTATACGGTTGATTTGATCGTTATAATAAGTTCCTCCTAAAAGAGCGCCAGAACCAATTCCGAGTTCCATTGAGATATACATAGTTGCAACCGCTTTTCCTCTATGTTCAGGATTACTCATATCAATAGTCCATGCACTAATCGCTGGTGATAAAATACCGGTACCAACTCCGTAAATTCCGGCACCGACTAGTAACATATTGATATCTCGTCCTGCACTTATTACAAAAAGAGCGATTGAAGTTATGATTAATCCAGCCATGATTACTTTTGGTCTTCCATGCCTATCGGAAACTTTTCCTGCGCCAAAACGAACCATAACCGAAGCTACTGTAAAAGCTGTAAAAAACAATCCTTTATTCGTTGCGCCTAAATGTTCACTCCAATCTGGAATTAAAGTTAAAATAAGTCCGAATGCGGTGTACGAAAGAAAAGTGATAATTCCTGCTGGGAACACATTTCTATCTACAATATCATTTCGTCCAATATAAAACATAGATTTGTTCAATTTCTCTTTTGTCGCCAGCGTTTCTTTCATATTAAAAACAATAATAATCGATAAAAAAGCTAAAAAAGACGAACTGTAAAACATTGCATTCATTCCATAAGCATTCACAATCATACTGCCTAATGCTGGTCCCATTGCTCCGCCAATACTAAAACATAATCCGTGCATTCCGAGTGCTTCGCCCCATCTGTGTTGCGGAATAATATCTGCGACATAAGCTGATGTTGACGTAGGTTTAAATCCTGTCGAAAAACCATGAACTAAACGCAAAAGCAAGAATCCTGAAACAGAACTTAAAATAGGATACAAAAATCCGCATACCACACAAACCGAAGAACCTATTGCCATAACAGGGACACGTCCCCATTTGTCTGTAAGTTTTCCACTAAACGGACGGGAAATTGCAGCTGTTAATGTAAATAATGATATGATAAGTCCTTTGTATTCTGCTCCTCCAAGACTGCTTAAGTAATTTGGAAGCTCTGGTATCATCATATTAAAACTTGATGAAAATAATAAAGAACTCAAGCAAAGTAAAATGAATTGTAAGGTATAAATTGATTTTTCGTTTTGTGACATTATTGGATTTTTATATAACTAAAGGCTGATAGAAAATTATAATTTTTAAAATAATTCCAGCTGATTGTTTGGGTTTATAGGTTTCTTTTTAGGAGGTTTCGCATCGCCAAAAACGGTTCTTCCTCCGTATTTATGCGATTCCTCTCTTTCTCTCTGAATTAAAGCATCGAAATTGGAGTTTGGTGTAAAACTTTCTTCTGCTTTCCGCGAAATCTCAGATAGTTTCTGAATAGCACTCAATTTATCGCTATTTCCGATTTTAGCACGATTTATAGCTCTTTGAAGCGTATCAATAGTTTCATCATAGATTTTAACGGGAACAGGAAACGGATGTCCGTCTTTTCCGCCATGAGCAAATGAAAAACGTGCTGGATCTTCAAATCGTGTTGGAGTTCCGTAAATTATTTCGCTTACCAATGCTAAAGACTGCAAAGCTCTTGGTCCCATTCCTTTTAAAAGCAGTAATTCTTCAAAATCTTCTGGTTTGTTTTCATGGGTAGTCCAAAGCATTGCGCCCAGTCTTTTCATATTGACATCTTCCATTCTCACATCATGATGCGCGGGCATAGAAAGATGCTGCATTTCTTTTATGATTTTAACTGGTGATTCTTTTACCAATTCTAAAATACCTTCTCGAGATTTTGTAGCGGCATTGGCAGTAAGATTTAAAATTGCGCCTTGATTTTCGCCATAAATAAAAGTGTGAGGTTCGTTTATAAAAGACTTTAAATCTTGCGAATGCCAATGATATCTTCTGGCTGTTCGAGAATTCGGATTCATTCCTTGCTGAATAACGGCCCAATGTCCTTTATTATCAACAATAAAATTATGCTGATACAATTGAAATCCGTCTTGAATGGCGGTATTGTCTACTTTGGCGGTAAGTCTGCTACAGCTGGCAAGATTAATTCCGTCGAGACCTGTTTTTTCGCCCACAAATAAAAGTTCCTGCGGCGTTGCCATAGAATATTTTCCTTTTCCTCCGCAGATATAAATTCCGAGTTCTTTTGAATGCGGATTAACCGATTTTTTTAATGCTCCAAGCACCGAAGTTGTAATTCCAGACGAATGCCAATCCATACCCATTACGGCTCCAAAACTCTGAAACCAAAACGGATTACTTAATTTACTTATAACTTCGGCAGTCGAAAATTCCATCGCAATGGTTTCTACAATCGCAAAACCAAGTTTAGACATTCGTTCAGCAAGCCATAATGGAACATGTCCATAATGTAAAGGAAGATCTGCTGTACCGGAACGTTTCATTTGCTAGAATTATAATCCTGCAAAAATACTTTATTTAATTGTGAATTATAAATTGTTAATTGTTAATTCAAGTGTAAAAAGTTTAAGGTGTGAAATGTGAATTGTGAGATGTAAAAACTACTTGCGTAACAGATTTCACTTCTCACCTCTTACATTTCACAATTAACTAATCTCAATATCTTCGGCAGGTTCTTCAATGGGTTCTGAATTATCATCCAGCCAAGCAACAAAGAGTTTGTAACCTATTGAAAACACAATTGGTCCAACAAATAATCCTATAAAACCTGACATGATGAATCCGCCTATCACACCTAAAAAAATCACGAGCATGGGTACAAGAGCGCCTTTTCCTAGCAATAATGGTTTTAGAACATTATCTGATAATCCGCTGATAATGAAAAACACCGTCCAAAAAATAGCATAACCAGAATCTCCTGTTGAAAAAAGGTAAATAATAACGCCAATATTAATTATAATTGGTCCGATCTGTAGAATAGAAAATATCAGACAGATCAACGTCAAAATTCCGGCGTATGGAATATCGGCCCAAAACAATCCAATTGCCTGAATAATGGTCTGAATAACGGCAACGCCCAAAATACCTTTAACCACTTGGTAAATAGTTGAAACCGAAATGGTCATAATTTCTTCGGCTTCACTTCCTGCAATTTTTCTAAGAAATTTCATAAAGAAAGTTTTACCACCTGGCGATACTAATAAAACTCCTGCAATAATTACTGACAATATAAACTGAAGAAATGCAGCACCAGAACTCAAAATACTGGCCATAATTTTAGACGACAATTCTCGTATCTGATCTTGGTACTTTACAACACTTTGTTCCAAATCTGTTGATAAAGAAAGTAAAAACTCATAAAGCGGTTTACCAATTATCGGCCACTCTTTTATAGAAGCTCCTGGCGGAGTAATTTTTAATGTTCCTGCTTCAAAACTGTTTTTCAGTTCTATAAAATTACCGCTTGCCGCTTTAAGAAAATAAATAAGAGGCACCACCATAATAGCAATAAGCAAGATAGTAATAACAACCGATGCCAGTGCTTTACGTCCTTTTAATATTCGCTGCAGCGAATTAAACAAAGGATAAAACACAACAGACAATATTACAGCCCAAAGAATAGGCATAAAAAAAGGCAGCAGCAACTTAAGACAGAATCCCACAAGGAGAAAAATAAAAAATAACTGCAAAATAGTATCAAAGAGTTCTTTCTTTTTAGTCGAATTGGTTGTTTTCATGGTTATTGTTTTTAATGGTGAATGGTAATTGTGAGTTGTAAATTGTGAATTGTGAATTGTTAATAGTAAATGAATTCTCTCTATAAATCTCTACTCTAACTTCTTTAATCTTGCTTCTTGCCTCTTTCTTCTCTAATCTTTACTCTTTCTTCTATAATCTTGATTCTTCCCAGTCTTATTAGTCGCAAAATTGGCATCTGAAACCAGTCTTCCAATTAAGATTACGGGATATAAAACGCCCGTAAGCACTTCGATTTGGACTAAAGATCTAGCCAAAGGATGGAGAGGCACAATCTCACCAAAGCCCGTAGAAGTGATACAGACATAACTGAAATACATAAAACTAGCTAGATCGCTATTACTCGAAAATTTAGATTCGGTTATTTGAAAAGAGCCTTCAATATGCTGGAAAAGAAATAAATAAAGCGTAGACCAAAAGTGAACCAAAAGCATGTACACAACAATTGACCCTACAATGCGATAAGTTGTTACAGGACCAGGTTCTAAAACCTTTATTAAAACCAAAGTGATCAAAAGCAGCATAATCGCAACCGAGAGAATTAAATCGGCAACGAGGATGAAAATATTATGTTCAAAATAATTAATCCATTGTGTTATAATAAACAAAAAGGGAATTATCGAGATCAGAACAGCTTGCTTTTTATGTTTGGATAATGCAATAATTCCGGCAAAGAGAAATAGCATCCAAAATATATTTACCGCAGCCATAAAACGCGTATAACCACCAAAAAACGGAATGATAATAAAGTGCATGATAAACAGAAGTATCAGCATACCACTCAGTCCGCTTTCTTGTGTCCAAAAGCGATATAAAAAACGGCTTTTTTTAACTATCATAATATAAATTCTAAATATTAAATTCCAAATTCCAATCCCGAAGCCTAAGATTCCAAAAAACTAAATTCTAAATTCCAATATCAAAGCCTAAGGACAAATTCTATATTCTATATTCTATATTCTATATTCTATATTCTTGCTTCTTGCTTCTTGCTTCTTTACTCTTCACCCTCAAATCGGTATCGGCTCTACTTCTACTCTTCCAATTGGTCTTCGCCAAAGTTTGAAAATCAGTATTACAAAAATTGGAAGAAAACAAACTGCCGACATTACGAGATAAATATCTTTGTAAGCCAATAACATAGAAGCTTGAGAAGTTTGATTGGAAAGGCTTTTCTCTGCTTTTTTCTGCGCTTCGGCATCTGATAATCCCATGAATAAAAATTGCCTTTTTGAGTTTTCCAGCTGTTGTTCGGCCTGTTTGTTTAGCGGACTCAATTGCTGACTCAGACCTGTTTTATGCTGTACATTCATGTTCGAAATAAAAGTTCCTAAAACAGCCCCTCCAAGTAAAGAAGCAAAAACAGCCTGAGCAATAATTCCCGTCATCATGCGAGACGTGCTCAAAAACGGAGGAATTCCTTCTGAAATATATAAGAGTGAAACAGGGAAAAGAAACCCCATTCCTAACCCTTTAAAAATTAAAGGCAGATAAAAATCAAACGCATCGATTCCGGGATAAAATCTGAAAAAAAGTATAATATGATACATTCCGTAGCAGGCAAAACCAATTACCCAAATCGTAGCCAGATAAATGCGTTTGTATAAAAGATAAGTCGAAAGCGGAATCGAGATGCACAATCCAATTAAAAGCGAAAGATGCGTTACTGCTCCCAAAACAGAATCAAAACCTAAAATATTAGTCATATATCCTGTTACGACGCTTCCCGTTCCATTTATTAATCCGATATAAAACATCAAAAATGCGCCTGGAATCACATTCTTAAATTTGTAAACATCGGGATTAATTAAAGGTTCTTCCGTAAAACGAACATGAAGCAGATAGATTCCTGCCACAATAAATAAAACTGTAAAAGCCAGCGTTATTTTAGGATCGCTGAACCAATTTCTAGTTTGTCCTTCGGCACATAAAAAAAGAATAATCGTAAAAAATAAAATCAGGATGATCCAACCTCGCCAATCAAATTGGAATTTGGTTTTCATGGGTGCCACATCGGCTTTATAAAAATACCAAGCCAAAAGAATGCAGATCAAAAAATTGACATTCAGGAAATAAATTCCAAACGTCCAATTATGAAAACTTACAAAATGCGCTCCCAAATATTGATACAAATGCTGGCTTCCTTTCTGGATAAACTGAAAAATTCCGTACAGCAAAGCCATATTTAAAGCAGGATTGTATTTTAATAAAATAGGCACCATCGAAGCAAATATTCCTATAACCGAAACCATTGCCAAAAGAGAACGGCATAAAACAAACCAAGCAATTGTTGGTGCAAACAATGAAGCAGTATTGAAGATTAAGGATAAAAATGAAACCGATAAAATCATGGTTCTAACCTTGATTTGTTTTCCTAATTTCAAACCTAAAGGCAGAAAAGCTAGCATAACAAAAATGGGAACGTAAACCGCATAGCTAAAAGCGGTTGTAGAGGGACCAAAATGTCCTAATATCTGCGAATTATCATAAGTCGTAACATTGAGTCCGTTAAAAAAAGGAATCGTCAGGATGTACAATCCTGTCAGTGTAAAAACGCTTCCTTTTTTTCCTGCAAACATCTTTTATTTTTTTACATCAACTGTTACATTCATTCCAGGTCTTACTTCCTGAAGCTCTTTTGTGGGAGTTTCAAATTCAATTCTAACAGGAATACGCTGTGTGATTTTTACAAAATTTCCAGTTGAATTATCGGGTTCTACCATTGAGAATTTGGCTCCCGTGGCAGGAGAAAAACCAACTACTTTTCCTTTAAACTCTTTTCCATCCAAGGCATCAATCGTAATGGTTACTTCTTGTCCCTGTTTTATTTTCTCTATTTGCGTTTCTTTAAAATTGGCCGAAATCCATAATTTTTCAGTTAGCACAATTGTCGCAATGGTTTGGTTAGCATTGATTAATTCGCCAATAGACAAATTTCGTTCGCCCACAAAACCACTGGTTGGAGCCATAATGACTGTATATGACAATTGAAGTTTTGCCGCATCCAGATCTGCTTTCTTTCTGGCAACCGTCGCCGTGGCAGCTTCAAGATTAATAGAACTCTGTTTGGTAATCGAACTGCTCGCGTCCAAACCTTTTCTGCCCGCCTTTACATACGCTTCTTCCGATTTTAATTTGGAAATAACCTGATCGTACTGATTTCGCGTTACGGCCGAATCGGCATACATATTTTTGAAACGCTGATAGTCTTTTTGCGCTTTGTCTAAACTCGCCAAATCCCCAGCCAATTTCTCTTTTCCCGAAGCCTGATTAGAAATAGAAGTCGTAATATTTTGCTGCAACGAATGCAAATTTCCTTCGGCTATAGCCAAATCTGCTTCGGCCTGCTTGACTTTAATAATATATTCTGAATCGTCTAAAACAACCAATGTATCTCCTTTCTGAACCTTCTGATTGGCTTCGAAACGTATTTCTTTAATATGTCCCGTAGCACGTGCCACGACATTATTGATGTAAGCTTCAACTTGGGCATTATTGGTGGTTTCATAAGAACTGAAATCAAAGAATAAACTTAAAATCCACAAACCGCCCGCAATCAAAAAAACAAATGACAATACCGTTAGAATTGTGTTTCTTCTTTTTTCATTTTTCTGAACCGCTCCGTTTTGTGTATCTGCTTCGCTCATAACAAGATGTATTAAAGTTTGCCCATTGCATATTGAAGTGAGTAATATTGAATGATTAAATCTAAATTGGCGTTTACAAGTGAAATTCTAGAGTTGTTCAGCTGTAATTCTGCATCAACAATCTCGCTGATTAAAGCAAAATCGTTGTCATAACGGCTTTTCACAATTTTATAATTGCTCATCGACAACTCTACATCTTTTTTGTAGGTTTTGATATTTTCTTTGCTTTCTGCATATCTCACATAAGCATTTTTAACTTCGGTAGTAATTTGGTCTTTGGTCACTTCTAGGGCAATATTACTTTTATCAATTTCCAGTTTATCGCCGCTAATGCGATGTTTCAAATTATAAAAACTCGAAATATCCCAATTCAAAGAAAGTCCCGCCGCCCAATAATTGAGAATATTGACATAATTGGGCCATTGCGCCGGATATTCGGTATTCAGAATAATATTTGCATTTAAGTTGGGTTTAAATCCGCTTTTGGTCAAACTCAATGACGATTCCGATAACTTGATTCTTATTCCCGCCCGTTTTATTTCCTCTCTATTCTGAAAAGCCTCTTCCAAACTTTGCTGTAGATTCATATTTTCTGTCGGAATCATGCTTTCTGTCACTTCTGGTTTCAGAATCGTATTGGTTGGAAAACCGATTAAAATGTCCAAATAATTGCTAATAAGCTGAATAGTATTGGTACTTCTAAAAACCGAAACTTTAAAATTAGATTGCTGCAATTCGGTTCTCAAAAGATCACTCGTAAGATTCTGACCATTTTTTACACGCGATTTTAACTGATTTATTCGGATATCGGTATTGATAATATTCTGTTTCGTGACCTCAATCTGACGGTATAATTTCTCAAGTGTAAAATATTGCTCTGTAATCGCATTCTTGACATCGGCTTCTGTCATTTTCACAGCAGATTCCTGCATCTCACTGATTAATTCCTGCTGATTAATTCTGGTATTAATGGCATTTCCAGCATAAATTGGGAGTGAAGAAACAATATTGGCAAAACCTTGATGATCGTAATAATCTACGGTAACATTTCTAGCATAAAATCCTTCATAGATTTTGGGATCACCAATATAATTATAGCCACCATTTAAGCTTATTCTTGGCGCTTTTGCAATTTTGGCCTGACTGACATTTTCATTCGCAATAGCCAAATCTGCATTGGCCAATTTTAATTGACGGTTATTTTTAATGCCTAATAAAATGGCTTCATCCAATCTTATTTTTTTTGCAGACGCCAGACTGATCGCATCCTGCTGCGCAAAACTTACATTGAGACTGCAGCTCAATAAAAAAAGAGCTAAATGCTTTAAACGAAAAACTTTAAACCGCCAATAGCTCATGAGATGATATTGATTTAATTTTGCACTTTTGGGAAATTTGCAATCAACATTAGCAGAACTTTCGAGAGAATTAAATTTTAGCTAGGCGGAAAAATTACGATGGTTAATTTGGATTCTGCTATTCCAACATTATGATTTTCGTATAAATTTAAACAATTCTTATTCAATACTTTATACTATAAACAATCAAAATTGTTTCATTTTATAAAATGGAACAATTTTAAGAAATTCCAGCCCTGTTTTAAGCCATAAAAAAATTGCAACAATCAAATAGATCATTGCAATTTTACAAATAAATCAAAATGTAGTTATCGGCGTGTAATTTATATTATTCTGCTTTTGCGGCGTCCAATAAAATCGCCAGTTGAATACAGGGCGAGTCGGATCGGTTGCTCCACGCGTGGTTAGTTCCGCGCTGAATTACAATATCTCCAGCTTGCAGTAAAGTTTCTTCTTCGTCTACAATCAAATAAATTTCACCAGAAATAATGATAATGTAATCTAAAGTATCGGTCTGATGCATCAGCGGATGCGGTTCTCCTTCTAAGGCTATCACTCCCAAATCTTTATCGGTCGGAATCTGTACGTAACGAAAATAACTTCCGTTTTTTGGCGTATTTGGAAAAGCAGTATTCTCAATAACTTTTTCTTCAAATTTTGCAGGAGTCGAATGTGTAGACCAGATATCAGAAATAATCAAACCTGGAAAATGTTCTGAAACATTCGTTACAACCTCATCTTTTTCTATAATTGATTTTCCGTTTCGTAAACCTGTTACGATTCTTCTCGGAATTGTTTTCATACTATATTCTTTTTTTTTATTTCAGTCAAATAACTTTTTTTTAAACCCGACAATTCCTAAGTTTAGGATAAATTCTGTCGGGTTAAAAACTAACTTAACTCAAACCATTCTTTTACATCTCTTTCGATGTTATCTTTAATCTTCGGATTTTCAAATTCGTTTGAAACCGCATTATATTCGTAATCTTTCTTCCATTTTTTATAATTCGTAGCTATTTTTTCAATCGCATCACAGATATAAAAAAGCTCTTCATTGGTCGTAATTGGATGCAATGATAAGCGAACCCAACCTGGCTTATTGGTCTGATTTCGCTGTAATAATTCATTTGTAATTTCAGTCGATTTCTTTTCGTTGATATTGAACAAATAATGCGCATAAGTACTCGCACACGACCAGCCTCCACGAACCTGAATTCCGAAACGGTCATTTAAAAGTCTCACGATCAAATTGTAGTGAATATCTTCGATTATAAAAGAAACACAGCCAATTCTCTCTGTTGTTAAATCTCCTAAAATAGATAATCCTTTTATTTTTTGAAGTCTAGAAAAACAAAGATCAAGCAGTTCTTTTTCTCTCTTTTTGATATTCTCAACTCCCATTTGCTCTTTTAATTCTAAAGCCAATGCCGTTCTAATAACCTGCAGAAATCCTGGAGTTCCACCATCTTCCCTAACTTCTATCACATCACTATAACAATATTTTCCTAGCGGATTTGTCCATTTTACATTTCCGCCGCCCGGATTATCAGGAAAATCAGATTGGTATAATTTTTCATCGAAAACCAAAATACCGCACGTTCCTGGTCCTCCTAAAAATTTATGCGGAGAAAAGAAAATTGCATCTAGTTGTTCTTCTGGATCATTTGGGTGCATATCGATTTTGACATACGGCGCTGAAGCAGCAAAATCTACAAAACAAAGTCCACCATTTTGATGCATAATTTTGGCTAATTCGTGATATGGCGTAATAATTCCCGTAACATTCGAACAAGCTGTAAACGAGCCAATTTTTAAACTTCTGTCAGCATATTTTTTTATTTCTTCTGAAAGAACTTTTGGGTCGACCAAATTATTTTCATCAGGGGAGAGAATCACAACATCTGCATTAATTTCATACCACGGAACTTGATTGGAATGATGTTCCATATGAGTAATAAAAACCACTGGTTTATCTATTTCAGATTCGTAATTTTTTCTCACTCCCATAATGCGTTGCAGTTTCGATAATGCAGCCGTCATTCCGCTTCCCGTTGTTACCAAAACATCTGATTCTTTGGCATTAACCGAATTTTTAATGATTTCTCTCGCATACTGATAAGCATAAGTAGACGTTTTTCCCGTCTGACTCGAAAATGAATGTGTATTGGCTATCATTGGACCAATTTTATTGAGCATTATATCTTCAATCGGGGCGTATAATCTTCCGCTGGCAACCCAGTCTGCGTAAACTAGATTTTGTTCTCCATAAACCGATTCGAAAATATGATCAATTCCTACTGTATTTTCTCTAAACTTAGAGAAGTAACACTCAGATTCTGTTGGTTTTGTTGTTGACTCAATAGCATTCATATCCTTACCATTTTAAATTAACTAAATTGTATTATTACTTTTTCTTCTTTTGAAACTTTATTAAATTTTATTCTCCAAAAGTGACTTTAATGTAGATTGTAATTCTTCTCCGTGCAGGTTTTTGGCAACGATTATTCCTTTAGAATCAATTAAATAATTACCAGGAATTGCTCTAACACCGTATAATTTGGCAACTGCACTGTTCCAGAAAAGCAAGTCAGAAACATGTGTCCATGTTAAATTATCATCTTGAATTCCTTTAATCCAATTTTCTTTCTTTTTATCTAAAGAAATTGCCACAATATTGAATCCTTTATCATGAAATTCTTTGTAAGCCGCAACAATATTTGGATTCTCTTTTCGACATGGACCACACCAAGACGCCCAGAAATCAACCAAAGTGTAACCTTTCAAATTTTCATAAAGGCGAACTGGCTTTCCGTCAGGATCATTTGCTGTAAAATCTGGGGCCTTTTTACCTACTGCTAATCCGTCTAAAACAATAGCCAGTTCTTTTAATTCTTTCACGTAAGTAGTATTTTGAAGACTTTTATCCAGCAAAGCAATATTTTGTGTAATTTGTTCTGGCGTTAATCTATAAGACCAGTTTCTATATAATACATAAGCCGAAACAATAGATTTTGGATGTTCTGTTATGAATTTACTGATTTCTACATCTTTCGTCTTTTTATAAGTTTCAAACAAATCTTGAGAAGTTGAACCTTCAACTACAGAAGCCGTATAATATTTCTTCGGACTTAGTTTTACTGTAATCGGATCTTTTTCAAGAAAAATATACAATGGAGAACTTTCTGTATTGACGCTCAGTCCATATAACTCTGGTGTTTTTACTTTCGTTTTAAAACTAAAATTTCCGTCTTTTACATTTGCCGAATCTATCGTGGTAAACATTTTATTGTGAAACTTCTGCAAATAGACATATTGTGCCACGGTGTCGACAACAGTTCCTTTTAATTGTAAATTATTTTCCTGAGCTTGAGTTTGAACAGCTCCAAAAAGCAAAGCAAAACCTAATAGTATTTTTTTCATTTTATTTTAGTTTTTAAGATTAGACAAAAGAATTTCAGGCCAATGCCAAAAGCATTAGCGTTATTGCTATTTTTATAAAGGGAATCTGGGAAAGACTAATGTTTTCTCATTTAGAAAAACGCAAAGCTGTTTTCTTCAAAAATGGAATTCAAGAGTTCATAACCGGCGTAAAAAATTGATTCTGCTTTCATAATAAAGATTTTATTGGATGATCTTAAACAGATTTACGGAGAAATCTTTCTTATCTACCCGCATACAGCGGAAGGATTTAGCACCTTATTCGGCAACAGGTTGCTAAGACTTCAATGGGCCTATTCCCTCAGTCTTTCTGGATAAGTATCATTATATAAATTTTCTGTGACACAAATATATATTAATTCTACCGAATTAGTCAAGTTTAAATTGTGTTTTTTTTGATTTTTTTATTTAAAAACATATTTACATCCAATACAAACAGATATAAATCAACACGTTAAGATAAATATTTATTTTTAATGTATCCTTTTTTTATAAAAGAAATTCATACGTTTTACTTTTCAAAGGAGAAAATCTAGTTCGACTCAAATAAAAACATGCAGATATTTATTTTTTTCAAGATTTGAAAAAGCTTCTTGTAATCCGTTTTCAAGGTTTAAGGTAATTAATCGCAATACTTGTTTTAGATCGTTAAAATTATTGGGCTTCACAAAATAACACATTGCTCCAAGGTTGGCTGCAGTATCCATATCATTTCTATGTGACGACGTAGAAATCATTATTACGGGAATATCTTTATAACGTTCCTCCTGTTTTAATTGCTTAAGACATTCCCAACCATTCATAATTGGCATATTTAAATCCAAAAAAACAATCTCTGGAATTATATCCTGATTTTTCAGGGCATTTATTATCCCGCTACCGTTTTCCGAACAATGGCAAACAATACTTTTATCTATTTCTGCCAATGCTTCGCAGAACATTTCTGCATCGTCCTGATCGTCATCCGCCAATAAAATCATCTTTTCTTGCATAATTAAATGTCTTTTGCTTTTTGCTCAAATGGAAGTGTTATAATAAAAATAGCTCCTTTATTAGAAATTCCTGTTGCATTAATACTGCCTCCGTGACGCTCTGCTATTTTTTTACAAAGTGATAATCCTAGGCCTGTTCCTTCATATCGATCCTTAGAATTTAAACGGGTAAAAGTTTCAAAGATGCGTCCTGTTTGATCAAGATCAAAACCAATTCCGTTATCTTCTACTGTAATAATCGCAACTCTCCCACCATTTTCAATTTGCTCAGTCGCTGTAATATTAATTTCTGGTGGAGTTTCTTCTCTAGCAAACTTAATTGAATTATTAATAAGGTTGTAAAAAAGCTGATACAGCAATACTGAAGCTCCCTCTATAGTTGGAAGCTCTTCAAAATAAATTTTACCATTTGATTCTTGAAGTGCAATTTCGAGATCGGCTTCTATATTTTTAATAACTACATTTAAATCTACAATTGTTGCTTTTTGCAAATCGGCATTCATTTTAGAATATGCGAGTACACCATCAATCATATTAAACATCCGATCTGCAGCAACATGAATTCGTTCAATATATTTTGATGAAGATTCGTCAAACTGTCCCTCCATATGATCTTCTAGACGGCTTAAAAAAGTTTTTATTTTTCGCACCGGCTCTTTTAAATCATGAGAAGCAACGTGCGCAAACTGTTGTAAATCTTCATTAGATCGCTGCAATTCTTTGGTACGATCTGCTACTAAAATTTCTAACTTTTCGGTAATAGACTTTTGTTCATGAATATCGGTGCAAGTCCCAAACCAATTGATAATTATACCTTCT
Source organism: Flavobacterium tagetis (assembly GCF_016735615.1). Taxonomy (GTDB): domain Bacteria; phylum Bacteroidota; class Bacteroidia; order Flavobacteriales; family Flavobacteriaceae; genus Flavobacterium; species Flavobacterium tagetis. The sequence continues at coordinate 96,057 of NZ_JAERSF010000003.1, read as the reverse complement.
TTATCTCTAATAGGCAACGCTTTACTCAAAAACCAACGGTATTCTCCTGTGCTGGCATTTTTTAAACGAAATTCAAGCTGATACGGAAGACCCGCATGAACACTTTCGTACCAAGTTTTTGATACTAAATAAACATCATCTACATGTAATTTTGAAATCCAGCTTGGGTCTCCAAATTCCTGTTCTACAAAACCCGTATATTCGTACCAACGACTATTGTAATAATCAACAAAACCTTCTGAATTGGCTGTCCAGATAATTTGCGGAACCAAATCTGCTAGTTGCCTAAATCGTTCGCCACTTTCTGCAATAACATTTTGAAGTTCTTTCTGCGAAGTAATATCACTTGATGCTCCAAACCATTCTATAATTTTTTCTTGATCGTCTAATATTGGCACCACTCTCGAAAAAACCCAGCTGATAGAATCATCTTTATTAATGACTCTATGCTCCATTTCAAAAATGGATTTTTCTACTATTGATTTTGAAATAAGATGAACGGCCATCTGCAAATCGCTAGCATGAATAAATTTATCCAGCCAATTGATGCCTCGTTCATTTTGATCAGCCAGACTCCCATCTCCTTCTAAATCTTGCATAATCATCCAATCGGCATCCATACGATAAACCAAATCTGATGATGCATTGACTAAAGCTCGGAAACGGCTTTCACTTTCTTCCATTTTTTGGCGTGCCACGACTTGTTCCGTAACTTCAACGGCCACTTGAATCATTCCTGTTATCTGTCCGTCTTCAATTAACGGACGATAAGCCAAATTATAATAGTAGTCTTTTAATTCTCCTGTACGGTTGTGTGGAACCAAAACTTCACTTTGATCAAAAGGAATTCCTTCATTGTAAACTTTTAAAACTTGCTCCCAAACATATTGTCCTTCTAATTCTGGCAAAACGTCAATCAGTCGCTTGCCTATAATTTCTTCTCCGCGACCTATCATTTGCAGCATATGTTTATTGATCTGCTCAATAACAAGATCATCGCCTTTAAGTACTAAAGTCGGGGCTGGCGTTTGATGAATCATTTTTCTAAAACGATTCTCACTTTGCTGTAATTTTTCCTCTGCTTGCTTACTTTCAGTGATATCTCGTGTTGTTCCAGCAACAAACTCTACTTCTCCTTTTTCATTAAAAACGGGAACCAAAATATAATCGTAAATTCTTCTTCCTAATTCAGCATGCGGGAAAGAAACAGTTCCTCTAATTGATTTTTTTTCGGCTGCTACAAAATCTATTTCTCTTTCGTGCATTTCGGCATGCCAATCTTCGTAACCATTTTCAATTAATCCGCGTCCAATTGATTCTTCCGCCGACTTTCCCCACATTGTCAACAAAGCTTTGTTTGCGTAAGTAAATTTATAATCAAGATTAAATACGTAAACCAGATCGGGAGTTCCGTTTATTATAGAATTGTATAATCTTTTTTGCTTTTCTGCATTAAGCAATGCATTCTTAAGAGCAGTTTCGGCGTGTTTCTTTTCTGTGATATCTTCCATTGTTACCACGAGCACCTCATCTTGCTTTACAACAGTAAATTTGAAACATTGCTTGGCGGTTTCGCTACCATACCATTGCTCAAAATTGGCTGCAGTTCCAGTTTCTGCTGTTGCAATAAACTGTTCTAAAATGTTGGTTTCTTTAATTTTAGAGAAAACTTTACTGAATCGTTTGCCTTTGTAGTCCTTGTCGTCGATCCAGTTAATAATATAAGTATTAAACAGCAATATTGAAAAATCTTCTACTTTATCTTTATTATCGTACAAAGACTTTAAAACCGCGATTCCATTTGGTGCAGAATTAAAAACGGTCTGAAAAAGGTCTAAATTATTTATTAGCTCCATTATCGTACTAAGTAAAGGTATTTTTCTAAAGTTGTTTCTATATAAAAGGCATTTAAACTGTTAAATTCTTTCTCAAATATAGAGAAAAACGTTTTTACTTTTAACATTCGTTAAATACTTTTATCTAATCATTAAATCAAAAAAGCTGAATCATTAAAGATTCAGCTTTTTGTCTATTTATTACCGAATAATTTATTTTGCAATAGTATCGGTTCTAACTGTAGTTGTTGAATCCATACTAATTGTATCCACTTCTGGACCGGCGGTATCAATAGTGCTTTGAATAGAATCATTTTCGTATGAATCTATTGTAGTGCTTTCATTCTTTTTGCAAGAAGAGAACGCCACTCCTGCCAAAAGAATCAGAAATGCAGCTTTAGTTGTTATTTGCGTTTTCATAATTATATTTTTAAATGAATATTTTCTTATTTGATTTTATAAAAATAGTCTTTTTTACAAATGTGCTTTTTACACAATTTCAACTGCTTTTTATATAATGCTATTTCTCTTTTCGTTTTATACTATCTTTTTGGGCTTTTACACTATCTTTTTGCACGCCTGTCGCGGGGGTATAAAGAGCGCCATCTTGCGAACTTTCACTAGGTCCGCTTCCTGTTCCAACTGTACTTTCGGATCCATTTTTTTGAGTCGAATTAATTCCTGTAGATATTTTGTTTTCAATTTTTATGCTATCTGTTTTATTTTTCCCGCTGTCAAGTGGCGATACCACAGTTTCTATTTCGTCGCTATAACCATCATTTTTTTTACAGGAACTTAATGCTCCTATTAAAGCTATTACAATCATTATTTTTAATCTCAAAACTATTTTCATAATTACCTATTTTACGATTTATGCTAAGTAAGATTTATGCTAAGTAAGTAGTATTAAAATGGTTCGGCTTATACTATTTATTTTAATTCTTACATAAAACCCTGCTGGAAATCCTATAAAATTTTAGAATTAAAGCTGTAAGTACACTCCAACATTTACTTAGTAGCTTTGAAATGAATGTATTGCATTCTTTAAAAGGATTAAAAATGGAAAATTCAAATCAAAATATAAATGAAGGCAGCATTACTTCTGGTGATAATGTATCTTTCTGGATTGATTCTACTGATATAATTGCCTTCGAAAAACCAAATAAGGATGTTAAAACCGAAGTTCTTATTATCGGAGGAGGTATTGCTGGTCTCACAACTGCTTACAAACTTTTAAAAGCAGGAAAAAAAATAGTTTTAGTAGAAGACGGTTTTATAGGAAGCGGAGAAACCGGAAGAACTACAGCTCATTTAACTTGCGCTTTGGATGATCGATATTATTATCTTCAGAATACTTTTGGAAAAGAAAATGCAAGACTTGCTGCCGAAAGCCATTCTGCCGCGATTGATGAAATCGAAAAAATTATTACCGAATTAAACATCGACTGTGATTTTGAAAGAGTAAATGGCTATTTATTCCTTCATCCTAATGACAAAGAAAAAAATCTCGATAAAGAATTTGAAGCCACTCAAAATGCCGGATTAGAAACTGTTCTACTAAATCATACTCCTTCATTGGCAGAAGCACAGGATCAAAGATGTTTGGCTTTTAAAAATCAGGCACAATTTCATATTTTACATTACCTGAAAGGACTTTTTAAAGCCATTATCAATTTGGGCGGAATTATTTATACTGAAGCACACGCCGAAAATATAACCGAAAAAGGCGCTACTGTAAACGGTTTTGATTTTAATGCCAAATATGTTGTGGTTGCAACCAATACGCCAATAAATGATGTCTTGACTATGCACACCAAACAGCATGCTTATAGAACTTACGTTATTGGAGGGAAAATTCCGAAAGGCAGTCTGCCTCATGCTTTGTGGTGGGATACTGGTGATCCAGAATCTAAATGGGTTGCTCAACCTTATCATTACGTGCGATTGCAAAATTTTGATGATGAACATGATTTGCTAATTGTTGGCGGTGAAGATCATAAAACGGGACAAGCCGACGAAGAAGGAATTTCTGAATTTTCTCGCTATGAACTCTTAGAAATTTGGGCAAAAAAATATTTTCCTCTATTGGATGAAATCAGTTATAAATGGTCTGGTCAAGTGATGGAACCTTTTGATTCTTTAGGCTTTCTAGGAAGAAACCCGGGAGATCAGAATGTTTTTATCATTACGGGAGATTCTGGAAACGGGATGACGCATGCCACTATTGGAGCCATGATTATTTCTGACATGATTCAGGGAATTGAAAATAAATGGCAAGAATTATACAATCCGTCGCGAATTACTTTTAAAGCAATTGGCGATTACATGAAAGAAGCTGGAAATATGGCATCGCAATATCTTGACTGGATTACGGCATCTGATCTTGATAATACAGCCGATTTAGCCCCCGGAGAAGGCGGTATTCTTTCTTTCGGATTACGAAAAGTAGCAGTCTATCGAGATTACGATAAAACGCTCCATGCTTTTTCTGCCGTTTGTCCGCATTTGGGTTGTATTGTACAATGGAATTCAGACGAAAAATCTTTTGATTGTCCGTGTCACGGTTCAAGATTTGCATCTGACGGAACGGTTTTGAATGGGCCAGCTGAAAGTAATTTAAGCAATATTAAAATTAAATAACAAAAAGTATATCGTATGGAAATCTTATCAAAGTACTTTACCGATACTATTACCCAAAAACGGATTGTAATAACAGGCGGCACAACTGGAATTGGCAAAGCAATTGCAGATCTGCTGGTTTCACTAGGCGGTCGAGTTTTTATCTTTGGAAGAGATGAAACCGATTTTTATCACGCAATGGATGATATTAAAACCAAATCATCTAAAGGTGAAATTTATGGAGAAACAGCAGACATTACCAAAAAAGAAGATATTACCAGAATTTGGGAAAGAGTTGATAAAGTTCTAGGCGGAATAGACATCTTAATAAACAATGCCGCTCTGCCTGCCGGAGGGATCATTGAAGGTGAATATGAAGATTGGAAATATATCTTAGAAACCAATATTTTAGGATATATCACTTTTGCAAAAGAAGCAGTCAACAGAATGAAAGGGCAAAAATCAGGTCATATTGTAAACATTGGTTCAATGAGCGCTGAAGCAAAAGAAAAAACAGGTGTTATTTATGTAGCAACCAAAACTGCCATAAGAGGTTTTAGCACTGCGCTTCGCAAAGAAATTAATCCATTAGGGATAAAAGTTTCACATATTGAGCCAGGCGCGGTAACAAGCGATATGCAGCCTGATCCAAAAGAAATTCAAAAAGAAAAAATAAAAGAAATGAAAATGCTAGAAGCAGAAGACATTGCCATGAGCGTTTTATTTTGTTTATCACAACCTATACGTTGTGATATTGTCAGTATGCAGGTAAGACCTCATCTTCAGATTATTTAATTAAAAAACACCCCCACTTTTTCATTTTTTTACTTGAAAGCATCTGTGCAAAATTGTGCAGATGTTTTTTTAATGATCTCAAATTATATTTTTGCTTCAATCAACACTATTTCAAAAAAACAAAGGCTAAACTTATCGATAAGTTAGCCTTTATTTTTTAAAATTAATCTGTTTTTGTGTCTTCATTTCCAAAAGTGCTAATATTCATGTCAGAACTCTTTTTATGCCTTAGTTCTTCATAATCACTATCATCTCCCCAATCTCCAGTATTAGGTTTTTGAACAGCTTCGCTTCTTTCCTTTAAATCTTCATCTATACTTTCCTCATGCGGAAAGTACATATGATATCCTAAAATTGGATCCCAATTTGATTCCTGAGTACGATCTACACCTTCTCGATCTAAATCGCTTTGATTATTTCTTCTGTCCATTTTTTTCTGGTTTACACTTTCTTAAAATTGAAAGCTTGATTATTATTTCATTCGTAATTCAGTAAAATTCAACAAATTAAACCATAAAATTATTATATCATTTTTAAAAAAGTTTATATGATTTCCCAATTAAAAAAAAATTAACATTTTAGAAAAAGAACCGTTTTAAATTCATTCAAAAATTAAACAGCCTGCAAACATAAAGCTTACAGGCTGTTTCTAACAATCTAAAGTTCTGAAAAAAATTCTCTTTAAAAAGTTACCAGTTTTACCCCCAAAGTAAACCAGCGTGATGGTAACGGAACCGCTCCTACCTCGTAATAAGTTGCATTAAAAATATTCTGTCCATCTAAGAAAATGGTAAACTTGTTAATCGCCTGACTTACTCTAAAGTCATTTACCCAATAAGATGGCCCTGTAATTCTTTCGTTGAAACGAGTTGCAAACATTACAGACAAGTTTTTAAACTGATAATCTATTGTGTTGGTAATTTGATGTTTTAATGACGAAATTGCATATTTAGAATATATTTCTGTACGCGCACTTTTGAATTCAGAATCTAGATAAGTGTATGCTAAAAGAATGTTCAATCTAGAATCTTTAGAAAAATCAAATCTGTAAGTTCCACGTAAATTGATTCCGTTTGTATTTAAATCTCCAGTGTTTTGACTCTGCCAAGGCACATTTGTAGCATTACGCATCCAGTCGATATAATTGTCAATTTTTCTGTAGAAATAATTCGCATTCAAACTTAAAGCTCTTTTGTTGTATTTAAATCCGATTTCGCTTTGGAAAGCATTTTCTGAATCTAAATCTGGGTTTCCAACATTTCCTGTTTGTTTCAAATATAAATCTGTAAACGATGGAATTCTTTGGCTTGTCCCTACATTTCCAATAATTTTAAAGGCATCAGTAATAGCATAACTAGCATCGATTCCTGGATAAATCTGCCATTTATAATCTGAATTGTAGTTTAAATATGTTCCGATATTAATGTCTAATTTTTCAGTGAAACTTCTTCTGTATTCTGCGTACAACCCAACGTTTTCGCGATCGTGATCTCCAATGTTTGAAGAATGAATGTTTTCGTTTCTAAATTCAGCTCCAAAACCAATTTCACCTTTAGATAATTTAACTGTAGAGTTTAATTCTCCTGCAATAGAATTTGTGTAATGCTGACTTCTTCCAACAGCTAAATTTGAGTTTCCTAAATAACGGTAATCATCATAATTGTATCTATACGTAACTCTTGGCATAATTTTCCAGCTATCTGTAATCTGATGATTGGACTGAATATTGGCAAAGGTAGTCTGAACAATTTCGGTTGAGTTTTTATCTCCTGGCGCAGCATAAAATCCGTTTGCTCCAAATCCGTTGTTGATGTAGCCTGCGGAACCTAAGATTTCGTTTTTATCATTGATCTGCACATTTCCTTGATAGAAAATTTTATTGTTTTCGAATGCTGTATTGTAACGGTAACCATTGCTTTTATCGTGCGAAGCAAAAAGTATATGCTGTTGTTTTTCTTTACCTAAAACAGCTCCAGCCTGAATTCCTGTTCCGTAAAAAATATCACCTGTATCTTGCGTATCTTTTTCGAAATTAGAACCTGCATAAGTGCTTACCATAAAACCAGAATCGGTTGGTTTTTTAGTAATAATATTAATTGCTCCAGTTAAACTGTTAATTCCGTAAATTCTGGCAGCTGGACCACGAACTACTTCAATTCTTTCAATTGCTTCAACCGGAAGAGGTAAATTTAGCATATTGTGTGCAGTTTGCGAGTCGATTACTTTTGCTCCGTTCAGCAAAACAACAGTCTGCTCAAAACTTCCGCCATCAACACTAATGTCGGCTTGAGTTCCAAATGGCCCTCTTTGTCTGATATCTACTCCGTTAGCATATTGCAATACCTCTTGCAATGTTCTTCCTGGCAGTTTTTTAATGGTTTCGCTCGAAATAACATATACATTTCTGTTTTGTTTAGAAATTGGTGTATTAAAACGGCCTTCGTTAATAATGACTTCATCCATTTGGTTGATGGAATCTTTTTTTGTCTGTGCGTAAAAATTGGTACAAATTACTGCAAAGGCAGCAAAATAGATTTTTTTCATTTTGGTTTACTATTTTTTTGGCAAAAGTAGTTTCTTACCGTACCAATAAAGCATACCAGTTTTATAATTATAACTAGTCCGGATGAATAAATGATCTATTTTGCTAAAATCTAAGCAAAACTGAGAGATATTACTTATAAATCAAATATTTAGCTCGCATTTTTTTAAATGCTACCAAACCTTCTTTCCAGCTATTTCTAATTTCTTCTTCCGAAATTCCGGCTTCAATCTGCTGTTGCAATTTTTCATTTCCTGCACGAATAGCAAATTTTCTTTTGTCGAAAAACTTAGATTTATCAGCAGTGGTCTGATATGCTTTAATAAGCCATTTTATTTCTAATCTATTTATTTTTGGAATTGCAGATAAATCTTCTCCGTTGCATTCCACTCCATTATACAAAGGATCTTTATCACCAAAATTTGGTTTTGGAGTAAAAGCGAAATCACTTTTTGGAAGATATGGCGAACCGTAAATTTGGAACTGCTTTTCAGTTCCACGTCCCATGCTCACATTGGTTCCTTCAAAAAGACATAAACTCACGTATAAATTAATCGCCTGATCGTTTGGCAAATTTGGCGAAGGTCTTACAGGAAGACTATAAGAGCTTTTTCTAGTATAATTTAAACATGGAATCACAGTCAATTTACATTGAACACCATCTTTCAGCCATTTTTGTCCGTTGATCATTTTAGCTTCTTCACCCAAAGTCATTCCGTGCAACAAAGGTGTAGGATGCATTCCGATACCGCTCTTGAAAGCAATGTCCAAAACCGGACCGTCGACAATCGCGATATTCGGATTGGGACGATCCAGTACAATCAGTGGAACATTGTTCTCAGCGCAGGCTTCCATAATGCGGTGCATAGTAGAAACATACGTGTATAATCTCGTTCCAACATCCTGCAAATCAAAAATCATAATATCGATTCCTTTTAATTGCTCTGGAGTTGGTTTATTGTTTTTCCCGTAAAGCGAAACAATTGACAAACCTGTTTTAGAATCGATTTCGTCCGATACATGTTCTCCTGCATCTGCCGTTCCTCTAAAACCGTGTTCAGGAGCGAAGATTGTTTTAATTTTTACTTTTTGTTCTACTAAAAAATCAACTAGATGTTTTTCTTTAGTGATAATTCCCGTTTGATTGGTAACGATTCCAATGGTTTTACCTTTTAACAAAGGGAGATATTTTTCAGAATTCTCAGCTCCCGTTTTTATTTGCTGCGCAAAAGAAACTGCCGAAATTAGTATGCAGATTATGATATTTTTCATGAGAATATTTTTGCTTAAAGTTTTTTCGCCACGAATTCACGAATTATTTTTTTTTATAATCTGTGTGTTTAAAAAACATGCTGAATTACACTAATCTAATATTGAAAGTTCGTGAATTCGTGGCGAAAAAAATCATTTATTAATTTGTCTCCAGATTTTTGCACTAAAATCGTCTTTGTACATTAATCTGTTTGTTCTGGTTGGGTTAACTCGATTGGTCAAAATGATTAAAAATCGGTTTGTGTTTCTATTCATAAAGAAAAAAGTTCCTGTAAAACCCGTATGTCCAAAATCGTCTTTGGTGAAAAACTCATCTGGTTTTCTTTTATCAAAACCTAAACCTCTATAAATACCTTCTTTTGCAAGTGGTGAATCTGTAAACTCTTTTACAACTTTGGCTTTTAGAATTTGTTTTCCTTTATAATTTCCGTTATTCATTAACATTTTACAGATTACAGCAATCGATTCTGCGTTGGCAAACAAACCTGCATTTCCAGAAACTCCTCCAAAAATCGCGGCCGCTTCATCGTGCACATAACCTTTTACAGTATCTTTTCTGAAGAAATTATCTACTTCTGTTGGCATTACATTGTCTATCGAAGTCCATTTTAACGGATTATATCCAATTTTTGAAATGCCTAATTCGGTATAAATTTCATTTGTGAACTCATCGAGTTTTTTGCCCGTTTTCGTTTCAATCATTTGCTTCACCAAAAGCAAATTTAAATCGCTGTACAGATATTTTCCTCTCGGATTTGTATTCGCTTTCGCAATCCTTTCATAAACAGATGGATAAAATTCTGGATTCAGCCACATATTTTTATAAATCTGAACCCAATTTTCTTTTGGTTCAAAAACCAGATATTTAGAATCGTAAACAATATTTTTGTTCACAAACATATTATCAAAAGGCTCAACATATTGCTCCGATTTTTGATTGCTCAATAAAGGCGAATTGTCTGGTGTAGAAAGCAATGCTTGATAAAAAGTAATACTTGGCGTTAATCCAGAAGTATGTGTTAGCAATTCAAAAAGAGTTAAATCGGCAATGGCTGTATTTTTATACATTGGAACAATTTCATCTACTTGATCGGTAAGTTTAATCTTTCCATCACTAACCAAACGCATCGTAACAATCGTTGCTCCTAAAACCTTTGACATTGAAGCCAAATCAAAAACATCTTCTGATTTTACTAATTGTTTTTTAGCATAATCATGATAACCATAATTTTTAGATATGAGATTAGAATCTCCTGTACCTACAATGATCTGAGCTCCTGGAAAAAAACCTTTTTCGAGCGCATTTGTCATCATCGAATCAATATAAACCTCATTTCTTTTTACATCAAAAGATTGCTTTGCTTTTTTCTGTGAATAACCTTTTGTTCCAAGAAAAATCAAGGAAACCATTATAATTTTAATACCAATATTTTTCATAGCACTATGGATTTATTTTTAAGTCCTGTCCCGCCATCAAAGGCTCATTATTGGTTCCTGTGATTTGTATTCTAACTGCTTTTACAGGCTGTTTCGGATAAATTGATGCGTTTCCGTAATCAAAATCAGCTCCTTTTATAAAATCAGTTCCATTGTATGAATATTCCACAAAACCATTATTAATAATGAATCTCGGATGATGTGGAATTCCGGTTAAAACATCTATTTTAGAAGAAGTTACAGGATTGGTAAAAGTATACAAAATCCAGTCGCCATCTTTACAGGCAACATCAGTACGTAAATAAGTTTCTTCATTATAATCTTGCAGATTCGCAATTGGAAACTTCGGATTTTCTGCCATCGACGAAGTCACTTTTACTTCTGGTTCTTGGTATGGCGTACAGTTAAATTTTACATTTGCAGTCGACTTTTTCTCTTCTTTATTTTCTACTGTAAAATCTAATCTGTATGTATTTTTTTCATTGTAATTATCAATCAAAAATCTCAAACGAGGTTTTGATTTTAGAGCTTTTTCATCTTCATAAGTCTGCACTAATTTATCATTTTCAAAAAGCGAAACATTTTTGATTGTTCCGTTTGCTCCATCATCTGTCGGATTAAATGTCAAATACCAAATCCCTTTTTTATCAACATGTTCTGAAATATTTTCAGAAATAGTCAAAACTTCTGCTTTTGAAGTATTCCAATTGGCAACAGGCAATTTCTCAGCTTTCACCGCAGGACTTGCCGAATATTCATTAAAAAATACTCTAAACATATAACGCTCATAATCTTTCGTCTGAATCGGTCCCGTATACAAAGTCGATTGTCTTGTTGGCTCATTTCCGTCTTTATCAAATCTGATAACTGCACCTTCATAAGGCGGCGTTACAGTAATAGTTCCGTTTTTATAAATAGCTGTTGGCGGAAAATCTCTAAAAGCAATTCCCATATCAGCCAATCTTTTTAAATGGCTGTTTGTTAATCTTCCATAAAAATCATCCCAGTTTTTATCTTCTTTTTTAGACCAGCCAATTTCAGACAATGCGCTGATTCTCGGATAACTTTGATATTCCATAATTCTTGCAGGACGATCCAAATATTCGCTCCACAAAGCACCTTGAACTCCAATTACATTTTTTTGTTCTTCTGGAGTTAAATCGGTATCAGGAATTGGTTCAAAAGAATACGCTCTTTTTGTATCGGTAATTGCCGCCCATCGATGGCCGCGTTCTGTTTCTGATTGCGCCATATCATAATACGTAAACTGTCCTGGCATCATGATGGTTTTGTATCCTTTTTTAGCCGATTCAATTCCGTAACTAATTCCTTGCCAAGCAGAAATCAAAGTATTTGGATTGATTTCTCCTCCTTTCAGAATTTCGTTCCATCCATCGGTTTTTTTATGGTATTTGTCAACAATGGTTTGAACCCTTCTAAAGAAATAATTCTGAAGCTGAAAACTGTCTGTAAATCCTTCTTTTGCCATCAAAGCTTGACATTTTGGGCAATGTTCCCAATTGGCACGATTGACTTCGTCTCCTGCAATATGAATATATTCGAATGGAAATAATCCTGAAACTTCTCTGATAATCGAATCCAGAAGATCATAATTTTCTTCGCGTCCTACACACCAAACATTTTTCACTTCACCCTGAACACTTTTTAGTTCCTGCGTAATCGCACAACCCACTTCTGGATACGAAGCCGTTACCGCACGAGAATGTCCCGGAATTTCAATCTCTGGCATTACAGAAATACCACGATCTGCAGCATAAGCCACGACTTCTTTAATATCTTCTTGCGTATAAAACCCTCCGTAACGTTTGTCACCAGAACCGTAAGATGGCAATAAAACTTCGCCAGGTCCTCTCCATGCGCCTTTTAAAGTTAAATCTGGCAACGATTTGATTTCGATTCTCCAGCCGTTATCGTCTGTTAAATGCCAATGAAAAACATTCATTTTATGCGCAGCCAGCCAATCGATATAGTTTTTTACGGTTTGTTTGTCGAAGAATTGCCTAGAACAATCGAGCATCATGCCACGCCAGTCAAAACGTGGATAATCTTCTATTTTTACGAAAGGAACAGAACCTTTTTTAACTTCTTTTGCTGAACAAATTTGCAATAAAGTCTGGAATCCGTTTAAAACTCCTTTATCTGTTTTTCCTTTTACGAAAATTCCGTTTTGGTTTATTTCCAATTGATAACCTTCGTTTGGAAGATCTAATTTTTTATCTACTAGAAATGAAATATTATTTTTCCCGTGTTTTTTCCCGATGGAAACAATTGGATTAATTCCAGTATTTTTTGAAAAATCTGCGGTGATATAATCGATGCTGTTTTTTAGTTTTTTATCGACAACAATTTTTAATGGCGAAGGAAAAACAAATTGTCCCGCACTTTGCTGAACCGATACAGGTTTCGGAATTATATCTAATTTTTGGGCTTGTACAAAACTAAGCGAGCTTAGAAATATGGCTAATAGAAGAATACTTTTTCTCATTTCTTTTATATTTTATTTTATTGAAAATTCTATCGGACTGCTTTCTGTCTGGGTCTGACTTAAAGCGGTGAGCGCATAAACGTAGTTTTCCAAATCTGGATTTGGCACTTCTAATTTTAGAGCCGTTGTCACATAATAAATATTCTCTGGATTTGAGAAATCGGTAATTCTTCCTTTTGGAAATCTGTAGATTACATATTTTTTATCATTTAATGCCGCTTTCCATGTTAAAACCGCTTTCTCACCTTTTTTAGATATTACTGCATTTGTTGGCGGTTTTGGTTTTAATCTTGTGATTCTATTTGCTTCGGGAGTTAAAGCAATGTATTTATATTCTTTTTGAAGAAGTGGTTGTCTCAAAGTATCTCCTTTTTTCAGAAAAGTCGAAGCTGTAAAATGCATTGACCCATCAATTTGAGGCATTTTGCGAATCATTTCAATCTGTTTCACAATTTGGTCGGGACTTCTCCACTCTGGCTCTTTAGCCGAAGTTGAAATTTTATAATCGCCATGGCCAACGTAAACATTTGCTCCATATTTGTGCTCTGCCCACCATTTTGCCAAAACTTCAAAATTGGCGCGGTCAAAACCAATGTGCCAGTATATTTGAGGTGTTACATAATCGATCCAGTTTTCTTTTTGCCATTTTAAGATATTCGCATACAAATCATCGTAGTTTGTAGCTCCAGCAACAGTTTTAGAACCTTCAGAATCTTTGGCAATATTTCTCCAAACTCCAAATGGCGAAATTCCGAATTCAACTTCTGGTTTATTGGCAATAATTGTATCTCTGATTTGTTTGATGATTAAATCGACATTATCTCTTCTCCAATCATCTTTATCTTTAAACTGACGTGGTTCTTTAGCAAATGCTTTTTCATCTGGAAATTCTTGTCCTGCAATTTTATATGGATAAAAATAATCATCCATATGTACAGCCTGAATATCATATTTACGAACAATTTCGCCCACAACAGAAGCCACAAAATCTCTGGTTTCTTTTAAACCTGGATTAAAATATCTGGTTTTTCCGTAAGTCAGGAAAAGATCTGGTCTTTTAAAGTATAAGTGATTTTTTGAAAGCACATCTCTCACGGTATCTTTCTGAACACGATACGGATTCAGCCAAACGTGAACGTTCATTCCGCGTTTTCCTGCTTCATCGATCATCATCTGCAAAGGATCAAAACCTGGGGCAACGCCTTGAGTTCCTGTTATCCAATGCGATGCTGGCTCTTTTGTTGATTTGTAATACGCATCGGCAGTTGGACGAATTTGAAAAATTACAGTATTCATATTATAAGAACGTAGATTATCCAAAATGGCAATCATTTCGTTCTTCATTTCTTTATCTGATAAACCAGGTTTAGACGGCCAGTCGATATTTTCTACTGTAGAAATCCAAGCGGCTCGCATTTCTCTTTTTGGAGATTGCTGACTGAAAATTTTGGTCTGTATCAGCAATACCAAAATCATAATTTTTAGGCTTTTCATAAATTATTATTTTAGGTAGTTAGTATAATATTGTTTGTAGAAAATTTTAACCGCAAAGAACGCAGTGGTTTACGCTATTTTCGCAAAGTTTTATTTTCTTTTTTTTAATCTCGCAAAGGCACAGAGGCGCAAAGTTTTTTCTTTTTTAAGCTTTTTTATTCTTTGTCGGTTATTTTCTCTCGCAGATTTAGCAGATTCAATAGATTTAACTTTTGACAAAAAAATCTTTTTAATCCTTTAATCTGTGGCAAAAAAATACCTAACAGGTTTTGAAACCTGTTAGGGATAACCAACCAAAATTTGTGTATTATGAATTATCGGTAGTTTCGCAATACACTTAACGTTACTTTGTTTTTATATTTTCGTTGAAGAAATCATGAAAAAACAAAAGCTGATATTTTAATGAGTTTTCCCAATATTTGAGATTGTGTTCTCCTGGTCGCTCAATATAGTCGTGATTTATTTTTAGATCGAGCATTTTTGCATGAAGCTCTCTGTTTACTTTCATAAAGAAATCATCAACTCCACAGTCAATAATCAGTTTTAATTTATTGTCTTTTACCAAGTCTAACATATTGGTAACGGTGTTCTGATTCCAGTTTTCTGGGAATTCTGTAATTGAACCTAATCGTTTTTTGATATCCCAATTTTCAGGAAACGGACGAAAATCTACTCCACCACTCATACTTCCTGCTGCTCCAAAAACATCTTGATGTTTGAATGATAAATACAAAGCACCATGACCCCCCATGCTCAAACCTGAAATGGCTCTTGCTTTCCGGTCTGCAATTGTTCTGTATTGTTTGTCCATAAACGGAACTAGCTCTTTTACCACATAAGTTTCATATTTAAAACTCGGATCTATCGGACTATCAAAATACCAGCTTGAATAATTCCCGTCTACACCAACCACTATAAAACCGTATTGATCCACTTGTTTTCCTAGTTCCTTAAAATCTTTTGCCCATGAACGGTAATTTCCGCTATAGCCGTGAAGCAAGTAAACAACAGGAAATGCTTTCTTGCTCTTTTTATAATTATCCGGAACCATTACACAGGTTTTAATATTCTTCTGCATCGAAGGACTAAAAACCTGTAAAGTATCAACCTTAGCAGCTTTAGCCGTAAAAACAAAAAGCAGTAATAAGATTGAATAAATTGTTTTTTTCATAATTGATGTTTTTTTAAATAATATTTCTGAAAAGCACAGGGAAAATACAAAAAATTATTTCAAACAATCTTTTAAAATGGTCACGGGATGCATGGCTTTTCTGTTCGTTCCGTCAAAAATTTGATGGCGACAACTAGTTCCCGCCGCCGCAATTGCTGTTGATGGTTCTGTCGCTCTGATTTTCGGAAACAGCGTATCTTCTCCCATCTTCATACTGATTTCGTAATGTTCTTTTTCATAACCAAATGAACCCGCCATTCCGCAACAGCCCGAATTGTAAATCGTAACGGTATTATTTTTTGGAACATTCAGCATCGCAAAAGAAGCTTCAACTGAGCTTAATGACTTTTGATGACAATGGCCGTGAATTTTGATATTTTTCTCTTTTTCAGAAAATTGATCTGCGTGAATTTTTCCGTTTCCAATTTCTCTTTTAAAAAATTCCTCAATTGTAAAGGTATTTTGGGCTACTTTTTCAGCACTTTCTTTATCTGCAGCCAATCGGAGATATTCATCTCTGAAAGTCAATATAGCTGAAGGTTCGATTCCGATTAAAGGCGTATTTGCAGAAATTATATTTTTAAACGTATTGACATTTTTATTGGCAATTTCTTGTGCTTCTTCCAGAAAACCTTTTGAAATAAAAGCTCTTCCACTTTCTTCATGATCAATTACAATTACTCTGTAACCTAATTCTGTCAACAGTTCGTACGCATCGATTCCGACTGAAACATCATAGTAATTAGTAAATTCATCACAGAAAAGATAAACACTACCATTTTCAAAAGAACTGTTTATGTTACTTTTTTTGTTCTTTTCATACCATTTTCTAAAGGTCTTTGGAGCCAATAAAGGCACTTGTCTTTCAGGCGCAATTCCCATTCTTTTTTTAACGAATGAAAGATTAGAAGCCCAATTGGTAACAGATGGCGCAATGCTTCCCAATTCATTCAATTTTGAATTGAAAGCAAAGATTTTATTTCGGAAAGAAAATCCGTTTGCTTTTTGGTATTGGTATAAAAATTCAGCTTTTAAAGTTGCTACGTCTACATTGCTCGGACATTCGCTTGCGCAGGCTTTACAGCTTACACACAATTCAAAAACCTTGTATAATTCTTCGTGATCGAATTTATTTTCTTTTTCAGAATTCGTCAGATATTCTCTTAAAGCGTTTGCACGCGCACGCGTAGTATCTTTTTCGTTTCTTGTGGCACGATAACTTGGACATAAAGTTCCGCCTGCTGAAGGCATTTTACGGCAATCGCCCGATCCGTTGCATTTTTCGGCAGCACGCAAAACTCCTAAACTATCAGAGAAATCCTGAATCGTTTTTATTTCAGGCTCTACTCTCCCTGCTTCGAAACGAAGGTTTTCATCCATTTTAGAAGCATTTACAATTTTGCCAACATTCAAAATAGTGTCAGGATCAAATGCTTTTTTTACTCTTTTCAGCAGTTCGTAGTTTTTATCGCCAATCATAAACGGCAAAAACTCTCCGCGTAGAATTCCGTCACCATGTTCACCGCTTAATGAACCTCTATATTTTTTTACTAAATGCGCTACTTCAGTAGATAAATTTCTAAACTGATGCAACCCTTCTTTTGTTTTCAAATTTATCTTCGGACGCAAATGCAGTTCTCCCGCTCCAGCATGCGCATAATAAATCGCACTTTGTCCGTGCCTTTCCATCATCGCTGCAAAATCAGCAATATAATTGGGAAGATCACTCAATTCAACCGCTGTATCTTCAATAGAATCGGCTGCTTTGTCGTCGCCCACAATACTTCCTAAAAGTCCAAGACCTGCTTTTCTTACTTCGTTTACTTTGTCAATATCGGTTCCGTAAATTTTTGGCAAGGCATATCCGAAACCATTAATTTGAAGATCTTTAATTAAAGCATCGGCTTGCATTTCGGCATCTTCCATACTAATGTGTGATCCCACTTCGAGCATAATCACTGCCTTTGGTTCGCCCACAATAAAAAATCGGTTTTTAGCCTGTTCTCTATTGGTTTTGGTACAATCTAATATGGTGTCATCCATCATTTCGCAAGTGTACAAATGATGTTTCATGGCTGTAACAACGGCTTCCAAACTTTCTTGAATGGTATGAAAATGCGCCACCACCATAATATTGTTTACTGGTGGCAAATCGTCTACTTTCAAAGTGATTTCTGTCGTAAATGCCAAAGTTCCTTCACTTCCGCAAAGGAGTTTTCCTAAATTGATGGTATCTTCTGTTCCCGAAAAAAGTTTTGATTTCAATAAAACATCAATCGCATAACCTGTATTTCGTCTGTGAATTTCTGGCTTTGGAAATTCTTTTAAGATTTCTTCCTGGTTTTCTTTGTTCGAAAGTTCTTCGTAAATAGTCTTGTAGATTTTATTTTCTAAAGAATCTCCTTTTGTTTTCTCTATAAATTCTTCGGAAGTTAAATCTTTAAAAACCGCCGTAGTTCCGTCACTCAAAACAGCTTTTATTTCTACAATTTTATCTCGGGTAACACCATAACGAATTGAGGTTGTTCCAGATGAATTGTTTCCGACCATTCCACCAATCATACATCTATTGGTTGTTGATGTTGTTGGAGCAAAAAACAGTCCGTGCGGTTTTAAATATAAATTTAGTTCATCTCGAATTACACCAGGCTGAACGGTTATAGTTTTCTTTTTAGGATCAAAAGAAACAATTTTATTAAAATGTTTCGAGACATCTACAATGATTCCGCTTCCAACGGTTTGGCCAGCTAGTGAAGTCCCTGCTGTTCTTGGCGTTATTGAAATCTTATTTTTTGAAGCAAACCGAATAATATTTATAATATCATTTTCTGATTTTGGAATAGCCACGGCAAGAGGCATAATTCTATAAGCAGAGGCATCTGTAGCATATATTTTTTTATGAAGGTCATCATAAAAAAGAGTTCCTTCTAAAGAAGTTTCTAATTCTTGTAATTGGAGAGAATCGGACATTTAATTGGTTCTGTTGCTTTTGGTTCTTTAATACATGTTTTATTTCTACATTTTGCTAAAAGACATTATGCAAAAACAAGACATTCTAAATTTTATTTAGAATTCAATATTTATTAAAGTTCCTTTTGGAAGCATTGAACTTCTTCAAATTACACCTGAAAAAATAGCAAGTGCACGAAGGATTGATTTTCATAAATATATCTGACTAATAAAATTAGTTTTAACAAATATAGATACAAAAAGCATACAAATACATTATTTTGCGTTTTTTAACATAATAAAATTAAGATACCGCAACAAAACGCAAAAATAACGGTCGATAAGTTCAAAATTATAAGATAAAGACTCCAGATTTTCTATATTCATCTAGTCTTTCATCTTCTGGATCTAATTCTGTTACAATAGTATCCAGCTGGGTAAGATCGCAAACGCCGTGTGGCATTTTGGTGTTTAGTTTATTTGAAGCAAACATGGAAACTACTCTGTCAGAAGCTTCTATCATAGCTTTTTTGACAATTGAAATTTCATAACCTACTTCTGTAAGTCCTTGTTTTATATTAATACTGCTGGCTCCAATGAAACAAATATCAGCTTTAATCTTAGAAACTACCTGAATCACATCCATACCAATTGTCACCATTGCGTTTTTCTGCATTTTCCCTCCAATAAAAATCAAATCAATATTTGGATGCTGAGACAATTGCATGGCTATCGGTAAACTATACGTATATATTGTAGCTTTTAAATCGGCCGGAATTAACTTTGCGAAAACCAGATTAGTGCTTCCTCCACTCATTATAATAACCTGATCGTCATGAAGTAATGACAATGCTTTTGACACGATTTGTTTTTTCTGTTCTTCTGCAGTTATAGCAATATCAAAGACATTTGCAGATTTCTCTTTAACCTGAACCGCACCGCCGTATACTTTTTCTAACAGCTTTTTACTGTCCAATTCATTCAAATCTCTTCTTATTGTATCTTCAGACAAATCGAGAGCCAAAGCTAAATCTGTTGTAACAACTTTTTGGTCTTCAATAAGTTTAGTCATTATATATTTATGTCTTTCGGCTTTCAGCATCTTTTTTATAAAAGTTAAAGTTCATCGCAAATATATCAAATATTTCATTCCATATCAGAAAAGAGTCTAAAAACTGCAAAATCATGCATTAGTAAGATTTTCAAAACAAATTCAATTCTAATTTTTTATTAAAATTTGCGTTATTTTGCGTTTTTTAAATTATTTTTCGAAAAAAAACAGAAAATAATGCATTTATATGCAATAAATAAATATATTTGCTCAACAACAACCATAAAAAACCAGATTAATCATGAAAAAGTTACTCTTTATTTCAGTGTTGGTTTTGTGCATTCAAACAGCATTTGGACAAGCAAAAACAGTTACTGGAACAGTAAAAAGCAAATCAGACGGAATTCCGATTCCTGGAGTCAGCGTCGTTATTCAAGGAACAAATAACGGTACTACAACTGACTTTGATGGAAACTACAGCATTTCTGTAGCATCGGGACGTACGCTAAGCTTTAGTTATATGGGTTACGAAACCCAGTTAATTAAAGTGGAAAGCCAACAGAAAATAAATGTTGGCCTTATAGAAAGCACTTCGAAACTAGACGAAGTTGTTGTTGTAGGTTTTGCTTCTCAGAAAAAAACGAACTTAACGGGAGCTGTTGCAAATATTGATGTTGCCAAAACAATTGGAAGCAGACCGTTAACGGATGTTAGTAAAGCTTTACAAGGTACTACACCTGGTGTAAACATCAATTTCAACTCAGGAAATATCAACCGTGCCGCAAAAATCAACATTCGTGGAGCGGGTACTGTTAATGGTTCAGATGATCCTTTAATATTAGTTGATGGTGTTCCTACAGATTTATCATTAATTAACCCAAATGATATCGCAACGATGTCTGTACTTAAAGATGCTGCTTCTGCATCTATCTATGGTGCTCGTGCTGCGTTTGGTGTAGTTCTTATTACTACAAAAAGTGGAAAAACAGGCGAAGGAAAAGTGAGATTTTCGTATTCAGCAAATACTGCTTTTGTAAATCCGATTTCTACGCTTAAATTCTTAGATCCAACAGAAGAGATTCCAGGATTAATTGCTGCAGGAACAAGAACTGACGGCTCTACTCCAGAGATTTTTGGTCAGAACTACAGCATTTTATTAGACGGAATTAAAAACTGGAAAGAAAAGTACGCAAACAATCGTACAAGCCGTGAAATGGTTTATGGAGAAGATTGGGAAATAAAAAATGGTGTTCCTTATTTTTACAGAGTTTGGGATGCTAATAAAGAATTGTATGCTAGCAATGCATTACAAACTACACACAATATTTCTGCACAAGGAAACTTAGGAGATAAAAGTTCATTCTTTGCTTCATTCGGACTTACAAACCAAGATGGTATGTTAAGAGTAAATCAGGAAAAGAGACAAAGAATCAACATCAATTTAGGTTTTACAACAAAATTGGCAGATTGGCTTACTGGAGATTTCAAAGTAATGACAATCAACAGTTCTTACGATCAGCCGTTTAATTACTATGGTGGTTCTGGAACTGATGATACAGGTTACGGAGGTTACTTTGGTTACGCACTTCGTTGGGGACAATATTTCCCGAATTTTGGAACTTACAGAGGATACAATTTCCGTACAGCTGGAGGATATTTATCTAATGCTTCTAGAAACGAAAACAATAAACGTAATACAAGAGTAAGTGCTAGATTTACAGCTGATATTACAAAAGATTTAAACCTTATCACTGAAATAAGCAGTGTAAACGATTATTACAACAGAAAGCAAAATGGTGGTAAATTCTTAGCATGGGACAGCTGGTCTGCAATGCCATATGATGCCAACACAATTAAAACTGCTACTCCTGCAACTCTTGAAACAGGAAATGATTTTGTTGGACAGTCAAAACAAGAGTCAACTACAAATGTGGTAAACATTTATGGTAACTATAAAAAACAATTTGACAAACATAATTTTAAATTCTTAGCTGGTTTCAACTCAGAATGGCAAAATTTATCTCGCAACTATGCAAGAAGAAATACGCTTTTAGATAAATCAAAACCAGAATTCAACCTTGCTGTAGGTGAGCAATTTGTTTCTGGAGCTGCAAACACAGATTTAAACCCAACGGTAACAGAATATTCAATTGCAGGTTTCTTTGGACGTGTGAACTATGATTACAACGGAATTTATTTAGTAGAGCTTAACGCTCGTTATGACGGTTCTTCAAGATTCCCAACTAACGAACAATGGGGATTCTTCCCTTCTGCTTCTGTAGGATACAAAATTGTAAACGAGAAATTTATGGAAGGAACTCGTAGCTGGTTAAACGACCTTAAATTACGTGGTTCTATCGGATCAATTGGTAACCAAAATGTTGGAAACAATGCTTTCTTATCGATTATGACAGCTAAAAATCCTTCTTGGATTAACAGTGGTGCTACTATTCCTCCTTCTACAAATTTACCAACAAACGTAGATCCTGCATTAACATGGGAAAAAGTAATGACCAAAGATGTGGGTATCGATGTTAAAATATTGGATATGCTTGGTGCTTCTTTCGATTGGTATCAGCGTGATACAAAAGGAATGCTTGCTCCTGGTATAACTCTTCCAGGTTCATTTGGACAGACTTCTGCTCAGACTAACTCAGGAAACATGAGAACTCAAGGTTGGGAACTTTCGTTAAACTTTAATAAAAATCTTAGCGAAACTGCTTCTGTTTTTGTTGATCTTGCTTTATCTGATTCTAAATCGGTAATCACAAAATGGAACAACACTTCTAAATTATTAGCTTTAGTAACAACTGATACAAAACCATATTATGATGGTTACGAAATTGGCCAAATCTGGGGATTAACTAGTGATAGACTTCTTCAGGCTGATGATGTAATTACTAACAATGGTAAAACGGTAAATGGCGTTGACTACTCTAAAACAATGGGTGGTAACTTTAAATATGGAGCTGGAGACGTTCACTATTTAGATTTAGATGGTGATGGAGCTATTACTCGTGGAGCTGGAACTGCTGATGATCATGGGGATTTACGTAAAATTGGTAACTCTACACCTCGTTACAGATATGGTATCACATTGGGTGGAAAATTCCGCGGATTTGATATCTCTGCTTTCTTCCAAGGAGTTGGAAAACGTGATTACTGGGCAGCTTCAGATGCTGTATTGCCTTTCTACCGTGCACCTCAGCAAATGTATGAAAACCAAGCAGACTACTGGACTCCACAAAACACAGGTGCTTATTGGCCAAATCCATATTATGGTAACGAAGCGAATACCTTTGGTTCTGGTACAAACGGACAAAATAACTTCGTAACTTCAACAAGATATTTATTAGACATGTCTTATTTCCGTCTAAAAAACTTTACTATCGGATATAATTTGCCAGCGGTTCTTGTGAAAAAAGCAGGATTAGAAAAAGTAAGATTATATACTTCTGGTGAAAATATTGCGACTTGGGCAGACAAACGTCTTCCTGTAGATCCTGAAATTGACGAAACAGAAGTTTTCTGGGGAAGAGCTTATCCTTACACTAAAACATGGTCAGTTGGTGTTGATATCGCTTTCTAATCTCTAACTATTCAAAACTCATACAATGAAAAAATATAATATAAAATCTAAGTTTCTGCTAATGTTTGCAACTGCTTTACTTGCAGGAAGCGCAGTTAGCTGTTCAGATTATCTTACAGATGATCCTGCAGATAAATTCACAAACGATAACTTTTGGCAGTCAGAAGATAACGTAAAAACCTTTTCATGGCTTAATTATGATACTTTTTATGGTTATGGAAACGGAACTACAATCGGACTTTCTTTTTTCTACTATCATGGAAGTGATTACAGAGTAGATGATAACTTGTCTGCATTTACTTTCTACCAAATGCCAGTTACAGCTGCAACTACGAATCTTTATTCTTGGAATGAGTATTACACACTTATCCGTCGTTGTAATCTGATGCTGGAAAAAGTACCTACAGTAAGCATGTCAACAGAAAAAAAGAACCATTATATTGGAGTTGCAAAATTTTTCAGAGCTTATACGTATTTCCGTTTAGTGCAAAAATTTGGTGATGTGCCTTATACTGACAAATATTTAGCTCAAGGCGATGCTGAAGTATATGCTCCTTCAAAACCAAGAGCTGAAATTATGGACAAAGTAATAGCAGAACTTCAAGAAGCAGCAGATTTAATGTTGGTTAACGATGATAAAAACGCTACTGCAAACAAATACACTGCTTACGCTGCATTAAGTAATGCTTGTCTTTACGAAGGTACATATAGAAAATACCATTTAGGTCAAGATGGAAGCGCTTACTTAAACAAAGCAAAAGCAGCTTCATTAATGATTATGAACAATCCAAGCTACAAATTGAATGCAGATTGGAAAGGACTTTACAATTCAGTTGAATTACTTGGAAATACAGAAGTGATATTAGCAAAACGTTATTTAACAAACGTATTGATGCACTCTCTTCAAAACTATACGAATACTTCAACTATTCAGTATGGATTAACAAAATGGGCTGCTGACAGTTATGTAACAACAAACGGATTGCCTATTCAACAGTCTGGAAATAGCCAATACACAGGTGATGATACTGCTGCAAAAACATTTGCAAACAGAGATCCGCGTTTTGCAAAAACGGTAAACCCAGCTAATTATGGTTACAAAGGAAAACCTTTTGGTACTGCAGCTTTGGTTTCAATGTCTGGATATGTATTCGAATTATACAACAACCCTGCTACAACAGGTCCAGATGTAACAACTGGAGGACGTAACTATACAGATGCTCCATTATTTACTTTAAGCGAAGTATATTTAAATTATGCTGAAGCTTGCGCTGAATTAGGAACTGCAACCAATAGCGATCTTGATTTATCAATCAATAAAGTACGTACACGTGCTGGAATTGCTCCTTTGACTACCGATGGAGTAAATGCTTCTGCAAATGGAGTACAAATTAATGATCCAAGAAGAACTTCTTCGTTAGAACAACTTTCTGGTGTTGTAAATCCGTTGATTTGGGAAGTTCGTCGTGAGCGTCAAATCGAGTTCATGAGCTGGACAACATTAAGACAAGCTGATATTTACCGTTGGAAAAAAGGTGATTATTTAGACACATCAAAAAATCCTGATGTAAATCTGGGTGCTAGAATTGGAACTCCTGTTGGTTCTCAAACTGTCGTTGATGCTAATGGTTATGTAAAAATATACCCAGCAAGTACAAGAACTTTTGAACCTAAGCATTATTTAATGAACATTCCAACGAATGACATTGATTTATACAAAGCACAAGGTGTAGAATTAAAACAAAATCCAGGTTGGTAATTCGGTAACAACTGAAAAATCACATCTAATACAACTGCCTCCGACGTGAGACTTTTCGGAGGCAGTATTTTAAAATACTCTTTTTAGACACATTGTGACCAATAAAAAGGTCAAATAGAAAAGTTAATCCTGATTCATGCAGGTTATATCTTGTTAGTTTTTAGATTCCCCAAATCTGCCTAAAACATTCATATACTCCGATAAAATCTTAATTTTATTAGTCCATTTTGTCTCTAACTAATAACTGTATTAAAATGATAAAATTTATAGCAAAAAGTGCTTTTGTTACAGCATTTCTGTTTTGTGCTACGTCATATTCGGCAACCATTCAGCCAAATAAAACCGTTATTTCAGCAGAAATCAATAACGCTGTTATAAAAACGGGAGCTGACAATTACGAAAAATACCTTCCTTTATTAAAAGATAAAAAAATCGGAATTGTAACCAACCAAACCGGAATTCTATCTAATAAAACCCATGTAGTTGATTTTCTATTGGAGAAAAAAATTAATGTTCAGACTATCTTTGCTCCCGAGCACGGATTTAGAGGAACAGCCGATGCCGGCGAACATATCGTTGACGGAAAAGATCCGAAAACAGGATTGCCGATTATTTCGCTTTATGGCGACAACAAAAAACCAAAACCAACTCAGTTATCTGGAATTGATGTCATGATTTTTGACTTGCAAGATGTAGGCGCACGATTCTATACCTACATTTCTTCTTTGCATTATGTAATGGAAGCTTGCGCAGAAAATAACATTCCGCTTATTGTTTTTGATCGTCCAAATCCAAATGGTTCTATCGTAGACGGACCGCTTTTAGAAAAAGAATTTACCAGTTTTGTCGGTATGCACCCTATTCCGCTTCTTCATGGAATGACAATTGGTGAATATGCGCAAATGGTAAATGGAGAAAAATGGCTAAAAGATGGCGCTCAATGTAAACTAACCGTTATTCCTTGCGTAGACTACAGCAGAACAATGCCATACAGTTTATTGGTAAAACCGTCTCCAAATTTACCAAATGATCAATCTATAAATTTATACGCAAGTTTATGTCTTTTTGAAGGAACAAATGTGAGTATGGGGCGCGGAACTGAAAAACAATTTCAAATCTACGGTTCTCCATATTTGACTAAAACCAATTTCAGTTTTACTCCGAAGCCAAATTTTGGCGCAAAAGATCCTTTATACAATGGAAAAGAATGTTTTGGCGAAGATTTAACGACATATCCAAAATTGAAACAATTAGAACTGAAATGGATTATTAAAGCGTACCAGAATACCAGCGACAAAACAAAATTCTTTAACGGATTTTTTACCAAACTGGCAGGAACAAAAAAATTACAGCAGCAAATTGAAAGCGGTGTTTCTGAAAAAGAGATAAGAAAAACTTGGCAGAAAGATCTTGAAGCCTTCAAAAAAATGCGAACAAAATATCTGATTTATAAATAATATTTCAGTTCCCTTAGACTTAATTTTTTAAACAATAGAAACATAGACTTTGATAGACTTACAAAAAAGCGTTTCATTAGCATAAACACACACATATATATTGCTATGCAGAAATGTATTTCTCTTTGGTTTGTTTTTTAAAGATTGGTTACCTTTTTAAACAAAAATCAAAACCTGTGTTTCTATGTTTTAAAATTAAATTCCATTCTAGATTAAAATATCAAAATATTAATGTAAAAAGAGAAACTGACATTTGAAGAATTGTAGTTTCAACAATCAAAAAAAAGAAAAATGAAAAATAAAAATCCTGAAACTGAACAAGAATCTTTGTACAAAGACTTGGATCAAATGAGCGTGAAAGAACTTCTTACAAACATTAATACAGAAGACAAAAAGGTTCCGCATATTATAGAAGAGCAAATTCCTAAAATAGAAAAACTGGTTAAAGCCATTGTAAAAAAAATGCAATTGGGCGGAAGATTATTTTATATCGGAGCTGGAACTTCTGGAAGAATTGGAATTTTAGATGCATCTGAATGTCCTCCTACTTTTGGTGTTCCTCATGATATGATTATCGGAATTATTGCCGGTGGAGACACTGCTATTAGAAAGGCAGTAGAAAATGCAGAAGACGATACAGAACAAGCATGGAAAGATTTAGCAAAGTATGAAATTTCAAGCTTAGATATGATTATCGGAATTGCAGCTTCTGGAAACACACCTTACGTTTTAGGTGCTTTGAAAAAAGCAAAAGAACACAATATTAAGACAGGAAGTATTTCTTGCATCAGTAACGGACTTATCGCTCAGGAAGCTGATTACCCGATTGAATTGATCGTAGGTCCTGAATTCTTAACGGGAAGTACGAGAATGAAAGCAGGGACAGCTCAAAAACTTACTTTAAATATGATTTCTACTTCGGTAATGATCAAATTAGGAAAAGTAAAAGGAAACAAAATGGTTGACATGCAACTTTCTAACGAAAAACTGGTAAAACGCGCTATCAAAATGATAATGGAAGAACTTGATTTAGAATATGAGGCAGCCGATGAATTATTGCAAAAACATAAAAGTGTGCGAGCTGTTTTATTAGCGCACACCAAAAATCAGGAAAACTAAAAAACACACTATCAAAATCTTTTTATAGATTTATACAAATTCAAAAGCTGAATAAATTCATTTTTTGGAGTTTTTAACACCGACCTGACAGACTAAAATCTGTTAGGTCACTTAAAAAATTTCTGATCTGAATTATTTTAAAAAACCAAAAATCACCAAAACCATAAAATGACACCAAGTACCATCCTTCTACTAATTATCATTTATTTCGGAACATTATTTTATATATCGCACAGAGTCAGCAGAAAAGACAGCGGAAATGAAGCCTTTTTTACTGCCAATAAAAATTCAAAATGGTATTTAGTTGCTTTCGGAATGATCGGAACGGCTCTTTCTGGAGTAACATTTATTTCTGTTCCTGGTGAAGTTGGAGCGCCAAGCGGTGAACAATTTAAATATTTTCAGTTTGTTTTAGGAAATGCGCTTGGATTTATTGTCATTACCAAATTATTGCTGCCTTTATATTATAGAATGAATCTGACTTCGATTTATGGATATATTGAGCAAAGAATGGGCTTTTTTAGCTATAAAACAGCAGCTTCAATTTTCTTAATCAGCCGAACTATCAGCTCAGCATTCAGACTATATTTGGTGGTAATCGTTTTACAGCGTTTTGTCTTCGATTTTTATCATGTTCCTTTTGCGTTTACTGTTTTAATTTCGCTGCTTTTAATCTTCTCTTATACTTACAGAGGCGGATTAAAAACGATTATTATTACCGATACTTTACAGACATTCTTTTTGGTTACTTCTGTTTTTCTTACTATTTATTTCATTTGCGACAGAATGGATTTAAGTGCCATCAGCGCTTTTGAAGAAGTAAAAAACAGTAATTATTCTAAGATTTTTTTCTTTGATGATTTTATGGGAAGCAAGTTCCATTTCATAAAACAAATTCTGGGTGGAATGTTCGTAACCATTGCCATGACAGGTTTAGATCAGGATTTAATGCAAAAAAACTTAAGCTGTAAAAACATTGGCGAAGCACAAAAAAACATGTTCACTTTTACAGGAATCTTTGTTGTAATCAATATTTTCTTTTTGAGCGTTGGAGCACTATTATACATCTATGCCAACAAAAACGGAATCGCTGTTCCAACCGATTTAATTACCGGAAAACCTAGAACCGATTTACTTTTCCCTGAAATTGCATTAAATCATTTAGCGCTAATTCCTGCAATCGTATTTTTATTAGGGATTATTGCTGCCACTTTTGCAACCACAGATTCTGCCCTTACAGCCTTAACAACTTCTTTCTGTGTTGACTTTTTAGGCATGGACAAAGCAGAAAACAGCCATAAGAAAAACACCGTAAAAATTAGACATCTAGTACATATTAGTTTTTCTATTTTAATCTTTTTTATCATCCTAATTTTCAACTCAATCAATGACAGTTCGGTCGTAGGAATGATCTTTAAGGTTGCTTCGTACACTTATGGTCCATTATTAGGATTATATGCTTTTGGTTTGTTCCAAAAATCAAGACACGTAAACGACAAACTGGTTCCGTTTATCTGTTTGCTTTCTCCATTATTTACCTATTTTATCAATGAATATTCTAAAGTTTTATTTGCAGGATATGTTTTTGATAATGAATTAATTATACTAAACGGATTAATTACTTATTTAGGTTTATTTGTTACTAGTACGCGAAGTGAGAAAGAAATAAGTTTCTAATTCAGCATATCAATATTGATGAATCAATTTGAGTCTAAGTGTATTAAACTCAAATTGATTTTAAAAAAAAATTATATGAAAAATTCATTCATAAAAATCAGTTTATACGCCGCTTTTATATTTTTAATTACCAATTGCGCATCCAAAAAAAATAATGGAGCAACAAATGATAAAAAGGATATTCCTTTAACAGACACTGTTGTTTACGTACCCAAAAATACTTCAGATAAAAAAACCTTCTTTAAAGATTCTGATAAAGAAACGGCTTGGGTTGACAGCATTTACAATAAAATGACTGTACAAGAAAAAATCGGGCAATTGTTTATGGTTTCTGCCTATTCCAACAAAGATTCTGTACACGTGAACCAAATCAGTAAAATGATTGAAGATTACAAAATAGGAAACGTTATTTTCTTTCAAGGCGGGCCAGTTCGTCAGGCGAAATTGACCAACTTATATCAATCGAAAGCAAAAGTGCCTTTGATGATCGGAATCGATGCCGAATGGGGATTAGCCATGCGATTGGACTCTACATACCGTTATCCTTGGAATATGACTTTGGGCGCAATTCAGGATTTAAGTTTAATTGAAAATGTGGGAAGAAATATGGCAGCCGAAAATAAACGAATCGGCGTTCATTTTAACTTTGCACCTGTTTTAGATATTAATACCAATCCGAAAAACCCAATTATTGGAAACCGCTCTTTTGGTGAAGATAAAGTCAATGTAACCGAAAAAGCTCTTGCTTTAATGAAAGGAATACAAGGAAATGGCGTTTTCTGTACCGGAAAACACTTTCCTGGACATGGAGATACCTCAACCGATTCACATCACGCCTTGCCTACCGTTAATTTTTCTAAAGAACGTCTAGAGTTAGTCGAATTGTATCCGTACAAAAAATTATTCGACGAAGGTCTGGCTTCTGTAATGGTGGCACACCTTAATATTCCGAGTTTAGAAACACAGCCAAACTGCCCTTCTTCTGCTTCTTATAATGTGGTGACCAATCTGCTTCAAAAAGAATTAGGTTTCAACGGATTGATTTTTACAGACGGTTTGGCGATGAAAGGCGCTGCCAATTTTAAAGGACCTGGAGATTTGGAAATTGCGGTTCTTTTAGCTGGAAATGATATTTTACTTTGTCCTGAAAATGTACCAGTGGCTTTCCAAAAATTGGAAGAGGCTTACAATACGCAAGTAATTACTGAAGAAAGATTGGCACATTCTGTTAAAAAAATTCTTCATTTTAAATACAAAGCAGGATTAAATAAATACAAACCGATTGATTTAAATAATTTATATAATGATTTGAATCCGTCGCAAAATGATGCTTTACATTATAAATTGTATGAAAATGCGATTACAGTTTTAAAAAACGAAAAAGAAATTCTTCCAATAAAAGATTTAAGTGAAAAAATTGCCTACATAAAACTGGGTGAAGATATCAACAGCTCTTTTATTTCTACGCTGAAAAAATATACCGAAATCACAGAAGTTAAAGATACCAATCTTGACAGTCTGAATAAAGAATTGAAAAAGTTCGACAAGGTTATTATCAGCTATCATAAAGTAAATAAAGCTTGGGAAAAACAAGAATTCACATTACAAGAAATGCTTTGGTTGAAAGAAATTGCCAAACACAACAAAGTGATTTTAGACATTTTTGCAAAACCATATTCGCTATTATCAATCAACAATTTTGATGATATTGAAGGATTGGTAGTGTCATATCAAAACTCTGATATCAGTCAAGTTGTTTCGGCAGAATTGCTTTTTGGTGCTATTGAAGCTAAAGGAAAATTGCCTGTTTCTATCAATGATGCTTTCCATGTAAATGACGGTTTAACTACAGAGAAACTAAATCGCCTAGCATTTACAGCTCCAGAAAATGCTGGAATGAATCCTGCCATTTTATCTAAAATTGATGCTGTAGCGCAAAAAGCAATTGACGGAAAAATGGCTCCAGGAATGCAGGTTTTGGTGGCTAGAAAAGGAAATGTTATTTTTCAGAAATCGTACGGAGCTCAGACTTACGATAACGGAAAAAAAGTAACCGATTCGGATTTATACGATGTGGCTTCGATTTCAAAAATGATTTCGACATTGCCAAATGTGATGCAATTATATGATAAAAATAAAGTAGAGCTAGATACCAAACTGAAAGATATGTTACCTTTTTTTGCCAAAACCAACAAAGAAAATATAACTTTCAAAGATCTCCTAAATCATTATGCAGGGCTTCAAGCTTGGATTCCGTTTTACAAAGCGACATTAGACAGCAACAACCAACCTTCTGAAAAATATTATCGAAAAGCAGCCGAAAATGGTTTTACAACAAAAGTTGCCGACAATCTTTATATTCGAAATGATTATCATGATACGATTATGAAAATCATTGCTGAAAGTCCTGTAGCGCTAAAAAAAGAATACAAATACAGTGATTTTACTTTTATCATTTTAAAAGAATATTTAGAAAGAAAAACACATAAAAAATTAGAAGATCTGAGCAAAGAAAATTTCTTCACCACATTAGGAATGACTAATACGCTTTACAATCCTTTAGACAAATTTGATAAAAGCAATATTGCTCCAACTGAAATTGACAATTATTTCAGACATCAGGTAATTCAAGGTTATGTACACGACATGGCCGCGGCAATGGAAGGTGGAGTTGCAGGTCACGCAGGAATTTTTTCTAACGCGATGGATGTTGCCAAAATGATGCAACTGTTTTTACAAAAAGGTAATTACGGCGGCATTGAATATTTTTCTCCACAGACTTTTGATGCTTTTAATACTTGCTATTATAAAAATCAAGGCGTTCTAAGAGGTTTAGGATTTGATAAAAGAGTGCACAAAGGCGGACCAACCTGCGACTGTGTTTCTGAAGCAAGTTTTGGTCACACAGGTTTTACAGGCAACATGGCGTGGGCAGATCCAGAAACAGAAATCGTTTATGTATTCTTATCTAACAGAACCTATCCAGAAGTAGTAAATGACGAAAATAAATTAGCCAAAGGAAAAATCAGAGAAGAAATTCAACAGATCATTCAAGATGCAATTATGAAATAAAAATTCCAAAATTTAAATTCCAAATTCCAAAAAAACAAAAATCTATAATCTTGCTTCTTGCATCTTTAAAAAAAATCTAAACTATCAAACCCAATGACAAAAGAACGTTTAACTTCACTCGATGTCTTTAGAGGATTTACCATTCTCTTAATGACGATTGTCAATAATCCGGGAAGCTGGTCATCTATTTATCCGCCCCTAGAACACGCCGAATGGCATGGTTGTACGCCTACTGACCTAGTTTTCCCGTTTTTTGTTTTCATAATGGGAACTGCAATTCCGTTTGCAATGCCTGTTAAACATTTTGACGGAAGTGTTTTCAATAAAATTTTAGTTCGTTCGCTTCGAATTTTCTGCTTAGGATTATTTTTAAGTGTTTTCAGCAGAATCCATTTATTTGGTTTAGAAGGAATTCCGTTATTAGGATTACGATTAGTAATTGCTTTTGCGGTTGCTTATGCCCTTTTAGGAAACTTTTCGATGAAAGTAAAAACCATTCTTGCCGTTGGCGTATTTCTAATTCTTATTTCATTATCATTTAGCGGACTTGAACATTTTGAAGACACCAGAATTCCAGGCGTTTTACAGCGAATTGCGATTGTATATTTCTTTACTTCTATTTTGTATTTAAAAACTAATTTGAAAACACAGCTTTTAGTTTTAGCCACACTTTTAATTGGATATTGGCTTGTAATGGCTTTTGTTCCCGTTCCTGGATTTGGTCCTGCCAATTTCGACAAAGGAACCAATCTTGCCGCTTGGATCGATGATACGCTTTTGAACGGACATTTATGGGCATCTTCTAAAACTTGGGATCCAGAAGGAATCTTAAGCACTTTGCCAGCCATTGGAACTGGAATTCTAGGAATGTACATTGGTCAGCTATTAAACTTATCTGTTGATAAAATGGAAATCGTAAAAAAGACCGCCATTGCAGGAACTGCTTTAGTAATTGGAGGTTTAATTTGGAATATCTTCTTCCCTATTAACAAATCGCTTTGGACAAGTTCTTATGTTTTATATACAGCCGGAATTGCAACACTCTGTTTAACACTTTTATATTTTGTAATCGATATTAAAGGGTATAAAAAATGGACCAAATTATTCCTGATCTGGGGTGTAAATCCGATGATTGTATTTTTCTTTTCTGGAATAATTCCGAGAGTTTTAAGCGGCATAAAAGTAGCCGATCCTGAAAAAGCTGGCGAAGAAATCGGGCTTCAAGCGTATATTTATAATCATGGAATTGTTCCTTGTTTTGAAAACCCATTAAACGCATCACTCGCTTATGCTTTATCTTATGCTGTTTTCTGGTCGTTTATTTTATGGATTTTCTACAAAAAGAAACTGATTTTTAAAGTTTAGTTTAATATTCCGCAGGAATATCTGGTCGGTAGAAAAAGAATATGTCATTTTGCATTGTGTTCCAGAGGAACACCTGATTTTATATAACAGCGCTCTATTATATGAATCAAACGTTCCTACGGAACGATAAACTGCAATTACAAATTGATTCTACCTACGGAATGAATTAAATAATTTCAGCCGGACTTAATAGTTTGATTTGGTCATCGTTCTAACACTTATGTAAAGATCACTTTTCTTTTTTCCTGAAAATTTTAAGAAAAGCAGTATCTTGCCGTACCAACAAAAGTGTCAGTTTATAAATTATGGATAGTCCGGTTGAAATTCCTTTTAAAAGCTTTATTCAGCTTAAACCAGAAGAAAGCACAGCTATTTATTTGCAGCTTGTTTTTGAATTTATCAAAGCCATACAAACAGGTTTTCTTCCCGAAGGCACAAAACTTCCCGGCACTAGAATTTTATGTAAAGTGCTTTCTGTTAACCGAAACACTTTAATCAAAGCCTTTCAGGATTTAGAATCACAGGGCTGGATTGAAACTCTTCCGAACAAAGGAACTTTTATTTTATCGCAGCAAAAGCAAAAAAACAAAGCTGAATTTGTTTCTGCGAAAGAGCAAAATGTCTCTCAAGACAATATTGGCTTTGGTTTTCAGCGTTCGACCATTCTCGAAAGTCCGATTGAAATCAGTAATCTGCCGTATCAATTTAATGACGGAATGCCTGATTTAAGATTAGTTCAAACCGATGTTTTGGCGAGATTATACGTTTCAAAACTAAAAAGACGAAAAACGTCTAAAACTTATGAGCAAATAGAACTACGTTCGCATTCTAATTTTAAAACTCATTTTTCTAATTATCTGAATCTAACTCGCGGAGTTCGTATTTCGACTTCAAATCTTCTGACAACAAGCAGCCACGAGATTGCTTTGTATCTAGTTACAAAAGTACTTATTACTCCAGGCGATAAAGTAGTAGTTGCCTCGCCGGGATATTATATGTCAAACATGACGCTAACCAATACGGGAGCGCAGATAATTTCTATTCCGGTAAATGAAGACGGAATTGATACCAAGCGTTTAAAGGAAATTTGTGAAACAACCAAAATCAGGGTTTTATACTTAACATCCAATTATCATTATCCAACGACTATTTCGCTTAGCGCTAAAAAAAGAATTGAAGTTCTGGAATTGGCCAATCAATACGGATTTATGATTTTGGAAGACGATTACGATTTTGAATTTCATTACGACAACAATCCTGTTTTGCCTTTGGCCGCTTTTGATTCCAATCAGAAAGTGGTTTATATTGGCTCTTTCGGAAAATCATTGCCATCAGGATTTAGCTATGGTTTTGTAGCCGCGCCTGCCGAGTTTATCAAAGAACTCGAAAAACATCAAAACATTCTCGAACCAAGAATTGATGTCATAAAAGAACAAGTTTTAACCGAATGGATTACCGAAGGTGAGGTGCATCGTCTTTCAAAGAAAAATAAAAAAATCTATAAAGAACGACGCGATCATTTTATTTCAATTCTTAATGATAAACTAAAAGGCAAAATCAAATTTAAGATTCCGCCAAGAGGATTGGCAATTTGGGTCGAATGGCTGGATCATTTTAATCTGATTCAGTTTCAAAAAGAATGTTCCAAACAAGGTTTATTTCTGCCAAAGACCATTTTATATCAAACCAAAAATCTTACTGCCACACGTTTAGGATTTGGGAATTTGGAGAAAGAAGAAATGGAAAAAGCAGTTTCTATTTTGAGCAAAAGCTTGGAAACTATTATTACATTAGAGTAAACGAAAAAAGTATCAAAATCTCCTTATTTAGAAGACTTTGATACTTTTATCAAGGTGTTAAAATTTATTTAGTTTTTGCTGATTTTGATTCTTTAGCACCTTCAAGATTATAAGTCACTTTTTCAATTTTTCCGGTAAATTCAAAAGGAAGCTTGTAATTAAAATCGACAGGAGAACCTACATCCATACCAACATCTAAACCTTCATTTAATGATATTTGAATTGGGATTGTCCGGTCAAGATGTTCTTCTGCTACTTTTTTTCCATTTACAAGCATAGTTACTGTAGCACCTTTACCAATTTCTTTTTCTTTTCCTTCATATTTAAAATCAATAACCAATTTAACTTTCCCTTTTGGTAATTCCTCTTTTCCTGTAATTGTAGGACGTTCTAATGCTAAATTGTTGTATACAAAACTAGGTTTTCCGTTCTGTACATATAAACCATAACCTCCAACTAAACCGCCATGAGTAACAATCATGCCTTCTGCGCCATTATCAGGAATATTTAAATCTGCTGTAATCGACCAAGATTTATTTAAAATACGGGGAGAAGCTTCATTTGGCAATCCAACTTGTCCTGGATAATATGTAAAAGTAGTAGCATCGCCAGCAAGTGTTGGTCTTCCCATTAATTCACCATTCAATCTTTCTACGGCGCGCCAGTCTAAAGGAAGTACATGATATTTAGACGATTCAACCCACCATAAATCTTGCAATTCTCTCAATTTCTGCGGATTTTTCGCTGCCAAATCATTTGCTTGTGTAAAATCTTCATCTACTTTATAAAGTTCCCATTTTTGTTTGTCAGGATCAAATGCACCTCTATTTGGATTCCAAGGCGCAAAAGACAATGCCGATGCCATCCAGCCTTTACTGTAAATTCCTCTATTTACGCCCAATTCAAAATACTGAGTATTATGTTTCTCTTTGGCTTTAGCATCGTTAAAAGTATAGGCAAAACTAATACCTTCAATAGGACTTTGAGTTATCCCATTAATGGTTTCTGGAGGTGTAATTCCGATAATTTCATACAAAGTTGGCACAATATCTATAGTGTGCGTAAACTGACTTCTTAAACTTCCTTTGTCTTTAATTTTTGCTGGCCAAGAAATAATCATCGGGTTTCTAGTTCCTCCAAAATGACTTGCCACTTGTTTTGTCCATTGAAAAGGCGTACACATTGCCCAAGCCCATTCTGCAGTAAAATGATTAAAATGTTTCGGTCCTCCTAATTCATCAATCACTTTAATATTATCTTGCCATTTTTCTGAAATACCATTAAAAAACAGATTTTCATTTACAGATCCTTCAATACCGCCTTCTGCACTGGCTCCGTTATCTCCAGCTATATAAATAATAATCGTATTATCTGCATCTGGTAATTGTTTTACCGCATCTACTACTCTTCCCATTTCGTAATCGCAATGCGCTCCGTAACCAGCAAATACTTCCATCATTCTGGCATACAAACGTTTTTGATCGTCATTAAGCGAACTCCAAGCAGGAAGACTTTCTGGTCTTGCTGTTAATTTGGCATCAGAAGGAATAACTCCCAATTTCTTCTGTCTTTCAAAAGCCTGTTCTCTGTAAGCATCCCAACCCATATCAAATTTGCCTTTAAATTTATCAATCCATTCTTTTGGCGCATGGTGTGGCGAATGTGCTGCACCTGGTGCCAAGTATAGAAAATATGGTCGGTCTGGCGCAATTGATTTTACTTTTCGAACCCATGAAATGGCATGATCCGCAAGATCAACCGTCATATGATAATCTGGATCTTTTGAAGCTGGAACAAGATTTCTGTTTTCGTATAAAACAGGATTCCAGTGATTCATATCGCCCGCATTAAATCCGTAAAAATATTCAAAACCTAAACCATTTGCCCAACGGTCAAAAGGTCCTGCTTCACTGGTTTCCCAAGGTGGCGTATTGTGGTTTTTACCAATCCAAGCGGTCATATAGCCATTTTGTTTAAGCACTTCTCCAATTGTACCGCAACTTCTTGGCAGCACACAAGTGTAGCCATCATATCCTGTAGCCGTTTCTGAAATAACTCCAAAAGTAGCTGTATGGTGATTTCTTCCTGTGATTAAAGCCGCTCGTGTCGGACTGCAAAGTGCTGTAGTATGAAATTTATTGTAACGAATACCTTCCGCTGCTAACTTATCCATCGTTGGAGAAGGCACGCCTCCACCAAAAGTACTGAATTGCCCAAATCCTGAATCATCCAATAAAATAAGCACCACATTTGGAGCTCCTTTTGGAGCCTTGACTGGTTGAGGAAATTGTGGCGGATCGGAATCTAAATAAGTCCTCCCTACATAACCTGGAAAATGAAAATCGGGCTGAGGCAATACTTTTGGAGTTTCAGATTTACCACTTTCTTGACCTACTCCAACCTGTATGCAAAAGAATGCAAGAATAAATAATGCATTATTTCTTGCAATGAAAACAAATTCTAAAATATTAATTCTTCTCATGGCTGTGGTTTTTAACAATCGCACTAAATTACAAATTACTAATAATCAAAAACTTGTAAAAATGTTTCATATTATAAAATGAAACCTATTTTTAACAAAAAACCATTCACATCAATGAATGGTTTTTAGAATTTTGTTTTATTTTTTACAAAGTTTTTTCTCTTTCCCAGAAACGATGTCTTCCCAAAGCTTTTATAAACGAAGTGCTTAGTAATTTGTCTGCACTATTTTCACTTGTCAAAACTCCTGGATCTTTAGCTTTTATATCGCTGTTGT
This sequence comes from Flavobacterium tagetis, assembly GCF_016735615.1. Lineage (GTDB taxonomy): Bacteria > Bacteroidota > Bacteroidia > Flavobacteriales > Flavobacteriaceae > Flavobacterium > Flavobacterium tagetis. Next base: position 57,791 of record NZ_JAERSF010000003.1, on the reverse strand, counting down.
TTTTTAGTACCTGTACTCCTTCGACTTCAGCTGCAATAAATTTACAATGATGATACGAATCATTTAAAAATTCTTTTACTTCTTTAATTTTTGAAAGATCTGCAATTCCTTTACCAGCCGGAATAAAAACACCATCAAAAAGTACTGATGCCGCAATTTTATAAGTTTGCTCTACCGGAATTTCTGTTCCTTCCGCAGAAACAATAGTTCCTAAATGCGGTGCTATAATAACGGCTTTCGCCCCAGCATTCTGCAAAGCTGTTTTCATTACTTTTATGGAATTTGCACTTACACCGTCAGCACATAAAAAAGCTATTTGTCGAGTTGCAATTGTATTCGAAATGGTTGGATTTTTAAGCATGCTTAAAGCATCTGAACTTCCTACGTTCGGTTTTACTTTTGTAGGTTCTTGATTTCCTTTATCATCTGCCCCAACGCCATGATTAATTGGTTTTTCGATATTTTTCGGAACTGGAATTCCTAAATTTTTAGCAATCTTTGCCGCTAAGTCAGCATTTACCTGATTTAAAAGTCCCAGCATTCTTTCTCTAATGGAAACCGTTTCTACTTTTCCTAATTCAAAAGATAATGCACTTGCAATATGATCTTGTTCTATAGGGGTTTGGCTGTTGTAAAAAAGCGCTGCCTGACTAAAATGATCTGAAAAGCTTTTACTTCTTTCTCGCACTTTATGCGCATCTACTCGTTCATTGAAACTCACAAATCCGCCCTGATCCATTTTGGCTTGAAACGGGCATCCGCCTCCTAAAGAGTTTGGATGGTAGCTCACTTTGCCTTTAGCAATTTCCTGACGCATATGCCCGTCGCGCTGATTGTTGTGCATTGGCGCAATAGTTCTGTTAATTGGAATTTCATGAAAGTTCGGACTTCCTAATCTTGATAATTGCGTATCGGTATAAGAAAATAACCTTCCTTGCAATAAAGGATCATTTGTAAAATCAATTCCCGGAACAATGTGTCCAGGATGAAAAGCCACCTGTTCTGTTTCCGCAAAAAAGTTATCTGGATTTTTATTCAAAACCATCTTTCCGATGATAGTTACTGGAACCAATTCTTCTGGAACTAATTTTGTTGGATCAAGCAAATCAAAATCAAATTTATGCTCGTCGCTTTCAGGAATTATCTGCACGCCCAATTCCCATTCTGGAAAATTTCCTGCTTCTATAGCTTCCCATAAATCCTGTTTATGAAAATCCGAATTTTTTCCTGATATTTTCTGTGCTTCATCCCACGCAACTCCATGTGTTCCTAATTTTGGTTTCCAATGAAATTTTACAAAATGCGATTCATTTTTATGATTTACAAATCTAAAAGTATGCACGCCAAAACCTTCCATCATTCTTAAACTTCTCGGAATCGCTCTGTCGCTCATTACCCACATAATCATGTGCATCGATTCGGGCATTAGAGAAATAAAATCCCAAAACGTATCATGTGCAGAAGCGGCCTGTGGAATTTCATTATGCGGTTCTGCTTTTACGGCATGAATTAAGTCTGGAAATTTCATAGCATCCTGAATAAAAAATATGGGCATATTATTTCCAACCAAATCAAAAACGCCTTCCTGAGTATAAAATTTAACTGCAAAACCACGAACATCACGAGCTAAATCGGTAGATCCTCTTGAACCCGCTACAGTCGAAAAACGAACAAAAACGGGTGTTTTTATACTTGTATCGTTTAAGAAACCTGCTTTGGTATATTTTTCCATGGTTTTATACAATTCAAAATAACCATGAGCTCCTGAACCACGAGCGTGAACAATGCGCTCCGGAATTCTTTCATGATCAAAATGGGTTATTTTTTCTCGCAATATGAAATCTTCCAAAAGAGAAGGGCCTCTTTCTCCAGACTTTAAAGAATTGTTGTTGTCGTTTATTTTAACGCCTTGGTTGGTGGTTAAAAATTCGTTCTCGGCATTTGATTTATTATATTCTAAATCGTTCTGTTTTCCATCAGAATTGTCTTGGTTTGTTTTTTTTGAATTTTTCATTTTCTGTTGATTTTACATTTTAGCATTCAATGAATTATTTCTAGCTTGTGAGGTATTTCCCAAATAATAGTCTAACAAAGTTAGATTGCTTTTCAAGTTAAAATTTATACAATTCAGCTTAAGGATTATAACATTCGAACCATAACACAAATTAAATCAACACATTACTGATAATTATATAAGTACCACTTTTAATCCTATAAAAGAAAAAAGCCTTTTTAAAGTAACTTTGGAATAGAGTTTTAATTAAAAAACAAGGTCGGTATGGTTTACATCTTTATACAATTAATTTTAATTTCTATTGGGGCTACATCAGCTATGACTTGGTTTAGTTATGCTATGTCGAAGAATTTTAGAGAATTGTACAAAGAACCTGTTTTATTGAGTTTTGCTTTAAAAAAAACAAACATTAGCCTTTCCGAAGAATCTCAGAAAACTTGGGGATGGCTGATACATTACATTATTGGTTTTCTATTTGTTATGGGATATCATATAGTATGGGTGAAGAATATTTTGCCAATTTCTCCACTAAGTGCTCTTATATTAGGAGTTATCAGTGGTGTAATTGGCATACTCAGCTGGATTATCATATTTAAAATGACCAATCATCAACCCCCAATTGATTTTAAAGGTTATTATATTCAGCTGTTCTTTGCCCATATTATTTTTGCTGTCACAGCAACGGCGCTTTACTCTCTTTCATTAACCATTTTAATACTTATGAAAGCTTATGTCACTGTCTAAATACTATCAAAAAAGAGATTTTAAACAAACTCGTGAACCTAAAGGAAAAGTTGAAAAATCGGCTAACGAATTGATTTTTGTTGTGCAGAAACATGCCGCGTCGCATCTTCATTATGATTTTAGGCTAGAAATGGATGGCGTTTTAAAAAGCTGGGCAGTGCCAAAAGGCCCGTCAATGGATCCTGAAGTAAAACGTCTCGCCATGATGGTCGAAGATCATCCGTACAGTTATAAGGATTTTGAAGGCACAATTCCAGAAGGAAATTACGGCGCCGGAAATGTAATTGTATGGGATAACGGAACGTATACGTCTGATGAAAAAACAGCTTCTGATGAAAAACAATTATTAAGCGATTTAGCAAAAGGTCGTTTGAGTTTTGTTTTAAAAGGAAAAAAACTAAAAGGCGAATTTTCGTTGGTTAAACTTCACGGTAAACAGGAAAATGCTTGGCTTTTAATCAAGAAAAATGATAAATATACTTCGACTGAAGATATTTTAGAAAAAAACAAATCGGTAATTTCTAAAAGAAGTTTGGAACAGCTGATTGAAAAAGCTGAAAAACTAGCTTCAAAAACAGAAGAAAAAACAGTTGAGAAAAAAACCGTAAAAAAAAAGTCTAATCCAAAAGTTGAAATAGCTGAATTTATAAAACCAATGCTTGCCAGCGTTCGAGAAAAGCCTTTTGATGATGATGAATGGATCTTTGAAAATAAATACGACGGCTATAGAACTATTGCGGTTATTAATACACAGCAGGTCGATTTATTCAGCAGAAATGAAATTTCTTTTAATGCTAATTTCAAACCTATTGCCAACGAATTAAAACAAATAGATCATACTGTAGTTCTTGATGGCGAAATTGTAGTGGAAAATGATGCTGGAAGAGCCGATTTCCAATTGCTTCAAAACTACATTAAAACGGGAATAGGAAATCTCAAATATTACGTTTTTGATCTATTGAATTTGGACGGAAATCTGATTACCGAATTATCGCTTTTGGAACGAAAAGAACTGCTCAAAATTCTCTTCAATAAATATCCTTTTTCGAATGTTTTTTACTCTGAACATACTGTCGGAGATGGAATTAAACAATTTGAAAAAGCGGTTAGAAATAAAACCGAAGGCATAATTGCCAAAAAAGCCGACAGCACTTACACCATCAATCGAAGAAGTACAAACTGGCTCAAAATAAAAACTGCAAACGAAGAAGAAGCTATAATTATTGGAATTACCGAACCTAAAAACTCGAGGAAATATTTCGGCGCTATTCTTCTCGGTCAATATGATGGCAAAAAACTGGAATATATTGGAAAATGTGGAACAGGTTTTACAGAAACTGTTTTGAAAGACCTTTATACTCAATTAGAACCTTATTTCATTGATAAATCTCCGCTTGACGAAAAAATCCCAATTCGAGATAAAATTCAATGGTTACGGCCAAAAGTGGTTTGCCAAGTTAAATTCTCAGAATGGACGCAAGATCAGCATTTGCGACATCCTGTTTATCTCGGAACAAGAGTAGACAAAAAAGCAGAGGAAGTATTTTTATCCTTTAAAAAAGACAATTCAACCCAACTAAATTCAGATGAAATGACCATTACACCAGAAAATAAAAAGGAAAAAACAGAGAACGATTACGATTTAAAAATCGGTAAAACGGTATTGCATCTTACCAATCAAAACAAAGTATATTTTCCTAAAGACGGCATCACAAAAGGCGATATTGTTCATTATTATGATGAAGTTTCAGAATTGATTTTACCGTATTTAAAAGACCGTCCAGAATCGATGAATCGTTTTCCGAACGGAATTGATTCTCCAAGTTTTTATCAGAAAGATGTTGATGTCGATAAAATTCCGAAATGGCTTAAAACCAAAAAAATCTTCTCAGAATCCAACAATGCTGATATTGATTATCTTATCTGCAATAATAAAGAAACGTTGCTTTATATGGCAAATTTGGGGTGTATCGAAATGAATCCGTGGAATTCGACCATCAAACATATTCAGAATCCAGATTGGCTCGTAATTGATTTAGATCCTGCAAAAGATGATTTCACCCAAGTAGTGCAAACTGCTTTGGTCGTAAAAGAAGTTTTAGACGAATTGGAAACGGAATGTTTGTGCAAAACTTCTGGATCTTCTGGTCTTCATATTTACATTCCGCTTGGCGCGCAATACGATTATGATTCTATAAAAATTCTAGGCGAATTAATTGCTAAAGAAGTGCAATCTAGACTTCCTGATATTACCACGGTTGACAGAAGCATTAAAAAAAGAAACAATAAATTATATATTGATTTTTTACAAAACCGACGTGGACAAACTTTGGCGGCTCCGTATTCTGTTCGTCCAAAACCTGGCGCAACAGTTTCTACGCCTTTAGAATGGAGTGAAGTGAATGAAAAACTGCATCCGTCGCAATTTACCATCAAAAATGTATTAAGTCGTTTTGAGAAAAAAGGAGATTTGTGGAAACCTGTTTTATCTAAAGGCGCAAATATTAAGAAGATTATTCACAAACTAGAAAATGATCAAAACGGTTAAGACGATTTTTTCTTTTTGTTTTCTAAACTTGCTTTCAGCATTTCCATTAAGTCGTCGCTTTGTTTGTGTACGACTTTTAATTTTGGAGCTGCTTTCTGTGGTTTTCCTTTGGCTTTCTTTTTAATGATATCCAAAAGCTTGGCAGTATACTCGTCTTTAAAACCTGAAATATCAAATTTCTCAGTCAGCTGATCGATTAGTTTTTCGGCCATATCCATTTCTTTTGTTGATTTTTTGGACATTGGCGGCAGTTTTAATTCCGCTGTACTTCTAATTTCCTGTTCAAATCGAATTCTATTTAAAACAATGACATTTTTATAAGGTTTCAAAATTGCCAGACTTTCTTTGTTTCGCAATACAAATCTGGTAACCCCCACTTTTCCTGAAGCTTCAAGCGCATCGCGAAGCAATCCGTACGCATTCAGTGCGCCTTTATCAGGTTCAAGATAGTACGGTTGTTCGTAATAAATACTTTGAATTTCTTTTTCGAAAGCAAAACTTTCAATATCGATTGTCTTGGTTTTAATGGCATCTGCAGCTTCAAAATCGGAATCTTCCAGAATAATATATTTGCCTTCTAGATTATATCCTTTGACGATATTCGCAAAATCAACTTCTTTTCCCGTATTTTCATTGACGCGTTTAAACTTGATATTCGCATGATCTTTAGCATCAAGCATATCCATATCCAAACTGCTTTCCTGTACCGCCGAAAACATTTTTATTGGAATATTAATTAATCCAAAACTTACCGAACCTGTCCAAATTGATCTCATAATTTTTGTTTTAGAAATAAGCCTAAAATTAAACTAGAAATCACTTTTAAACATTACAAAATCAATGCATTATTATTACAAAGTTATAGGCTACAAACAAAAAAATAGGAGCTATAAGTAAGACTCGTCTCACTCATAACTCATAACTCATAATTTAAAAGACTACCAGCCTCTTACAGCTCCACCTTTAAATTCTTGCTCGGCAGCTTTTTCAACTTCTGGAGATTGAAATGCCTGTAAAAATTGTTTTACTTTTTCTTCGTTTTTATTGTCTTCACGGCTTACCACCAAATTTACATAAGGTGAATCTTTATCTTCAACAAATAAAGCATCGCGAGATGGAACTAGTCCAGCTGCAGAAGCAAAAGTATTGTTGATAATTGCAATAGAAACATTTTGGTCATCTAAAGCTCTTGGCAATTGAGGCGCTTCTAATTCTAAAATTTTTAAGTTTTTAGGATTGCTTACAATGTCTGTTACTTTTGGCAATAAACCAACGCCATCTTTTAGTTTTAATAATCCGTTTTTCTGTAAAAGCAATAACGAACGTCCACCGTTTGTTGGATCATTTGGAATAATAATCGTGCTTTCGTTTTTTAATTCCGAAAGGCTTTTTATTTTTTTAGAATAACCAGCAATTGGATATACGAATGTATTTCCGATAATAGCCAATTTGTATCCTCTTTGTTTCGATTGCTCGTCTAAATATGGTTTGTGCTGAAAAGCATTTGCATCGATATCTCCTTGACTTAAAGCCTCGTTTGGAATTACATAATCGTTAAAAGAAACCAATTCTACTTCCAATCCGAATTTTTCTTTCGCTACTTTTTTAGCCGCTTCTGCTACTTTCAATTCTGGTCCAGAAGCCACACCCACTTTTATGAAATGAGGATCGTTATTTTTTTTATTTCCGCAATTGGATAAAACAAGCGCCAAAGCCAAAACTCCAGCAGACTTTAAAATATTTAATTTCATAATAATTGTATCTTTTTAATTTTTTAAACTTTTGACTTTCGACTTTTGACTTTTGACTTTCGACTTTCGACTAAACTTTATCTATGATCGAATCTTTTTGATAATCTATCTCCTGCAAACTGAATCACGAATACCAGAATGACCAATAAAGCCAAAACGGAGTTCATTGTTACGGCATCATAACCAATATATCCGTATTGATAACCTACTTGTCCTAAACCACCTGCACCGACAGCTCCGCCCATTGCAGAATATCCGACAAGTGTGATTAAAGTAATTGAAGCTGCATTGATTAAAGAAGGTAAAGCTTCTGGCAATAATACTTTGTACACGATTTGCAAAGGAGTTGCTCCCAAGGCTCTAGCCGCCTCAATTAATCCTGACGGAAGACTTAATAAACTATTTTCTACCAATCGGGCAATAAATGGCGCTGCACCAATACTTAACGGAACCAAAGCCGCACTAACGCCAATTGAAGTTCCAACAATTGCACGTGTAAACGGAATCATCCAAACGATTAAAATAATGAATGGAATAGAACGAAAAATATTTACCACAACTGACAAAGTTCTGTTTAAAACTGGCTGTTCAAGAATCTGATTTTTACGGGTTAAGAACAGTAAAATTCCTGTTGGCAATCCTAATAAAAAACCGAAAAAGCCCGATACAAAAGTCATAACAATGGTTTCCCATGTTCCTTTTAACAATAAATCTATAAGAGAATCAGACATAACCTATTATTTCTGTTTTAATGTGTTTTGAGTTAAAATATTGAATCGCTGCATCGTAATTTTCGCGTTTTCCTGAAAGTTCAATCAGCATTACGCCAAAATTAACTTCTCCTGCCTGATCCATTTGTGCGCTTACAATTTTGAAATCAGTATCAAAAAGTCTTGAAACTTCTGAGATAACAGGTTCGTTAACCGATTTTCCTGTCATTTCCAGTTTCAACAACGGATTCAAATTTCCGTTGTCTTCTTTTTGTAATTTTTCCTGATAAACAGAAGGAACTTCAATATGAAGCGAAGAAGAAATAAATTCTCTTGTCAATTCATGTTTTGGATCTGCAAAGATTTCGCCCACACTTCCTTGCTCTATCAATTTTCCGTGGCTGATAACCGCCACCTCATCGCAAATAGATTTTACGACTTCCATTTGATGCGTAATCAGCAAAACGGTAATATTAAGACGTTTGTTAATATCTTTCAATAAATTTAAAATCGATCTTGTCGTTGCAGGATCAAGCGCACTTGTCGCTTCATCGCACAATAAAACTTTCGGATTATTGGCTAAAGTTCTTGCAATTGCAACTCTTTGCTTTTGCCCACCAGAAAGACTTGCCGGATAATCGTTGGCTTTTTCTGCCAATCCAACCAACTGCAATAATTCTAAAACGCGTGTTTTGATTTCGCTTTTTGACGTTCCAGCCAATTCTAGCGGAAAAGCCACATTTTCAAAAACTGTTCTAGAAGAAAGTAAATTGAAATGCTGAAAAATCATTCCGATTTGTCTTCTTTCAATCGCCAGTTCTGCGTTTGATAACTGCATCAAAGCTTTTCCGTCAACGATAATTTCGCCAGAAGTTGGCCTTTCCAACAAATTCACACAGCGAATCAGCGTACTTTTTCCTGCTCCTGAAGTTCCAATTACACCAAAAATTTTCCCCTCAGGAACTTTTAAAGAGACATCAGACAAAGCAGCAACAATTCTGTCTTTCTGATGAAAAGTTTTGGTTACATTTTTTAATTCAATCATTCTTTACACTTTAAAAACAAGAAAGCCTTCCATAAGTTAGTTGAAAGGCTTTCTTGAAATAAATTTTATCATTTTATATATTAAGCCAGATCAATAAATACCATTACAACAACACAGCACATCATGTTGTAACGATAAAAATTATTCATTTTCTGGTTCTGTTTCTTCATAGCGAGTGCAAATTTAAATAGTTATTTTCAATTTATAGCTATAAATCCTTAAAACTTTTATTAACCTATCAATTTAATAGACTTTTTAAAAATTAAACAAAAAAAAATCCAAATTCCGATTTGAAGTTTGGAATTTGGATTTTTAAATATTGAAAATTAAAATCTTAATTATTCTGTTCTGCAATTACTGATTTGTTCAGTTTTATTACTCTGATTTTTTTATTGGTATTATCCGACAAGAAAATACGATCGTCAAGCTGAGCAGTGCCTACTATAGTTCCGAACGGATTTTGTCCTAAAATATCAGAAACGCTTAAAACCGCTTTGTAATTCATTTTATTGAATTCAGTTTTTGGATATAATTTTAAATAAGATGCACTTCCTATGTTTTCTGAAGTAACTGCCCAATCTTTAGCGAATGATACTGCAATAGGTTTAATATCTACAAATTGAACTTTTTGCGGCTCAATAGGAGTTGTTAACGAAGCTGCCGCATTAGCCTTAATGTTCGCAATATTATAATACAAATAGCTCTTTGCATCTCTTCCTGCTACCACTAGATTTCCGTCAAAAACATCCATTGAATACACTTCTGTCCATCCGTTTAAAGTATTCAATTTGGCAATAGGCTTTAAATTCCAATCGCTTGTTTCTGTAATTTGAGTAGCATCAAGAACTTTTATACTCTTTTCTTTTTCTTTTACGAACACCAATCCGTCTTTTGCTACCACACCAAAAACGTGAACAAATGTTTGCCACCACTGACCATTTCCAACCGTACTGATTCCAGCATTTGTAATTTCATCAAAAACAAATAGTCTTGATTCTGTACTACCTACGTAAATGCGTCCGTTATCAATAGAAACTGATGTCAAACTCATTAAAGGAATTGTTGTTGCTCCTTTTGTATATTCTTTTATTGTTTTAATGTGAGCCAATGTCAAAGCATTAAAAATCTCTAGCACATTTCCGTTAATCACGTATAATTTCTCGTTTGCAATAGCGATTCCTTTCGGATCAAAAGCTTCTGTGCTTCCTGGAATATTTTCGTTAGTAATTGAAGCTTCATCTGTTGGATAATAGTAAGTATAATCTTTAGATGCTGCGTCGTCTTTACTACAATTTGTAAACAAACAAAGTGCTAGAATTAGGGGCAGAATATGTTTCATGTGTAATTTATATTTTAATTCCATTTTCCTTCGCCTTTATATTTGACTAAAAATGGATTTTTCGGATTAATTTTAAACACTGGTTTTTTATAACTTCCTTTTACGTAAGCTGTTTTTTCATACGTTTTCAAAACGTCTGGATCTGTAAATGGAAGATCATTTAAATGAATCAAGTATTTATAAAAATCTGTCAGCATTTCCTGCTGGCCCCCGCCTTCTCCACTATTTGCTAAATTACTGCTATGGCTAAAACCAATATGATGTGAATATTCGTGCGACCAAACCGACATTTCTCCAACCCAATGTCCAGTTACATAACCAGATTCCCATTGTGATGCAAGATTTCCTCCGCCCCAAGCAGAATCTCCTCCTACCATAGCCATCCAAACGGTTCTTTTATCTAGATAATTCCAGTATATTTTTTCTATTTCTTCTTTAGAATAATAATCGTAAACACCATCTACATCTTCAGCATTTCCGTGCCAGTTTAATGCGCCGTTTATTCCTGTTCCAGCTGTAGCAGCTTGTTCTTGTTTGTATTTATCAAAATTGGTAAATGTGCTGTAATACAATGGGTGGCTCAAGGCATAAGAATAATTGATAATCATGGTAATGGCTTCTTTTGCTAAAGCTGGATTCATTGGAAGAAATTTACCCAATTCATTAATATGATAGCCATCGTGAAACTGAACCAAATGATTTGATTTTATTTTTTTGAATTTTTGAAATAAAGGATCTTCTGATTCTACAGAAAATTCAATTGCTCCAGATGAAAACCCTTCAATTTTATCGATGGTTACAGTGTTTCCTGTTTCCAACAAATAATCATTTTTCTGTTCCGTCAAAGGAATTTTATGAAATGAACGGTGAAAAGCAGGAACTTTTGAAAAACTAAAAAGCAAAAATTTCTTATCGTAATTCGGCAGTTTTGCGTAAACTTTTACATCTGTCAGTCCAACTGGAGAATAAAGTGAAACTTGTACAGAATCTTTTCCTTTTTGAATAACCTGAAATGGTTCATTTACTCTAAACCAGCGATCTGCTTTATTGTACATAATTGAAGGATCTTCGTTATCTTCAAACATGGTCATTGGCTTATTTTCTGCAGGCAAAGCTGTGGCATCAATGCTTGACAGGTAATTTGGCTTGTACGAATCTCCATCGTCACTACAGCCTAAAAGAATACTTGCCAATAAGGCAAATACAAAAAAGTGAGTGTTTTTTCTCATCAGTAAGTAAAGTAGGTTTGGGGTTAAATATCCGTGCAAAACTATAAATATACTTTGTATATACAAGCTGATTGCAAGAAAAATACGAACCAAAAGTTTACTAAAAGTAAATTTTTGTAAACTACTACTATACTTAAAGGTCAGATTTTAAAGTCTCTATTCCCTAAAATCTAAAGTTTTGATTGTAGCTAAATCAGAATCGAATTCAACAAAGCTTGCAGGAAAACCTTTCTCGATTTTTCCTACTTTTCCTTGCAAACCAATAGCAGTGGCTACTCTTGTGGTCGCCATTTTTATCGCTTCATCAGCAGAAACATGTAGATGATTATAAGCATTTTGCACAGCTTCTGCCATTGAAATTGAAGCGCCAGCAAGATTCCCGTCGTCATTTCTGTAGAAACCATCAACTAAGTGTGCATCAAAATTGTCCCATTTAAAATTGGCTACTTTACGCCCTAAAAATGTAGCATCGCTAATTAAGAAGAATTTGTCCTGTTTTAATTTATAAGCGATTTTTGCAGCAGCATAATCACAATGCACACCATCTAAAATTACTGGAGCATAAACTTCTTCATTTTCAAAAACAGCGCCCACCAATCCTGGCTCACGATGTCCAAACTGTGTCATAGCATTAAATAAATGGGTTACGAGATTGATTCCTTTTGCAAAATAAGGCTGTGCTTCTTTATGTGTAATGGTAGAATGTCCGATTGAAATCGTAATGCCACTTTCAATCAGCATATTTAATTGTTTTTCTGTAAAACACTCAGGAGCTATCGTAATGACTTTGATAACGTCTTTTCCTTTGCTGATGATTTCTTCAAGTTCTTCATCAGTAGGTTTTCTAACCTGATCGATGCTATGTGCTCCACGTCTTTGCGGATTTAAAAATGGCCCTTCTAAATGCATTCCAATTACACCATTCTTATGCTTTTTCATGTAATTGCGAACCGCTTCAATTCCTTCTAAAATAGTTTCTCTTGATGAAGATATCAAACAAGGCAAAACATGCGTTGTGCCGTATTTCATACTAGCATCGTAAATATCCTGAATGGTTTCTTCGTTTGGTGTCTGACTGAAGTAATATTTTTCCCCTCCATTAATTTGAATATCTATAAATCCTGCTGAAAGATGATTTCCGCCCAAATCTATTGTCTTAATTTCGTTTGGAATTTCTTTCTGCACCGAAATAATAGTTCCGTTTTCTACAACTACAACTCCATTGTCTATTATTTCTTCTCCTGTGTGTACGACAGCATTTATAATCGCTTGTTTCATTTTTGGTTTATTTCTTATAACATTCCAAAGTTAAATATTATAAGTTTTTACCAAAACAAACTGTTTTAAAATCGTCAGAAATAATTTGGCTAATCTGCGCCACCATCAACGCTATCGAAAGTTTCACGTTCTTTAGGTTTTACGCTGTATTTTACTGAAACCATTGGTCCGTAGTAAACATCAAATTGAGTTCCGTTGGTTCGCAGCTGCATTTGTCCGATCACGCCTGCTAAGAAGTGGATATTTGGCGTAATTCCAGCAGTATAATAAACCGATAATCTAAAAATATCAAAATGTTCTTCAGCATAATCTTTCGACGCAAATTTGAGCATCAATTCGGTATAATACCCAATATTGGGCGCTAGAAAAATTGGTTTTTCTTTGCTTTGTCTTAAATAATGATTGACTCCAAAACGAGCTCTTAGCCTTGGTATAGTTTGATGATTACCGTTTCTATCGTCAAAAAATTTAGTTTCAAAACGCACTTGTTCAAAAAGAGATCCTTTCGGCATTTCTTGGGTATAAGTTCCCATAACGATAAGCCTATTTTCTAAAGTTTTATAATTCCCAGCTTCTTCTATCGCATATTTCTGATTGTGTGCATATCCTAACCAAAGCTTCATATTTTTAAAACCAGAATAAATAATCCAAGGTCGTATTACTTTTCGCTGTGTGTATTCAAAAGGATTTCCATTTGTGTAAGCTCCCTGAGTAACGAGTTGCATATCAGCCTGACCGCTCAAATGCCATTTTTCTATTAACGGAAATGCAACGTCAACTTCGCTTATAGATGCAGGAATAAATCCCATTGTGTAAGGAGCGTCTTGGGCTTTTAAAACTTGAGAAAGGATGATGCAACAGAATAAAAGAAAACTTCTTTTTAATAAATTCATATGTGGTCTAGATTAAATTAACGGCTGCGAAATACGAAAGTCTATCAAATTTAAAGAAAGAACTATTTCAAGTTTTGAAAAAACGGTTTCATATTATAACATGAAACCGCTTTTCTAAACATTTCTATAAAACAAAAAAAGCTTTAGAAAAATTTCTAAAGCTTTTTAAACTCAAATTCTGAAAATTAATATGATGCAGATTGGTACAGCCTACATATTTTTTAAATTAATCTGGATTTGCCAATATTTTGTACAACTCGGCATTAGACAGATAAAACTGGTTTTCTAAACTAATTTGAGACAATTTTGCGCTAACCAAATTATTTTCTCTTGAATTGATCAAGAAAATTGAACTTTCTCCAAATGAGAACAATTTCTCTTCTGAATTCAGCATAGTCATATAATCTTTTACCAGATTGTCGATTACGACCTTCTGTTTTCTTAAAGAAGCAATTTCAGTCTGCTGTGCTTTGATTTTATTTTTTAATTCTAATCGCTGCTGTCCGATATCAAACTGCATGTCCTGAATTTTCAGTTTTGCCATTTTTAAACTTCCGCGTTCTTTTCTTAAGAAAATCGGAAAACTGAAATCGATATTAAACTTATAATCATCAGCGTTGAAATTATTCCAGTAATTTGGTTCTGAAATGTAGTTATAACCCACATTAATTTTTGGAAGCAACGAATTGGCTTTCAGCTGGCGGTTGACTTCCAAAATATCTATTTTAGTTTCCAGAGACTGAATTTTTGGGTGCGAATCTAATGATTCAACATCAACCATCATGGCATCTGTTTTTAAAGTCTCTTCTATGGTCTGAATTAAATTCTGCTCTGGTTTCACTAAATCTCCCAATTCAACCGGAACATTTTCTATCCATAAAAAATTAGCTAGTTTCAGTTTTGCTTTTGCCAGTTTTAAATTTCCGTTTTCAACATTCAGTTCTCTGTTTCGTACAGTAATTTTAGCTTCAACACTATCAATTGCTGGCGCGTCTCCAGCTGCAATTAATTTTTTAACACCTTCAAAGCGAGTGCTGGCAAAACCTAAGTAATTTTTATACAATTCAGCCTCGTTGTAGCTTTTTCTCCATTCAAAATAAGCTTCACTTGCTTGGTATAAAACTTCAATTGCTCTCAATTTACGCTGTGCGTCACTTAGTTTCACGTTAAGTTTTCCTTCACGAACATCAGCCATTCTTTGGTTAATGAACATTCCCTGCCCCAAAGCAACATTAATTCCTAGCGAGGTTAAACCTGCTTCTGGAGTTTTGTTCTGCGGATTGTAATATTGTCCCTCTGTATCGTCAAAACCTGCTTTAACTTCAATTCCGTACCAAGTCGGAATTTTGAAACTGCTGTTTAATAACGAATAATATTCTGTGCCTTTAAATTCTTTCTTATTATAATCTACTTCGATTTTTGGATCAAATCCACCTCGAGCCAGCATCAATTTTGCCTGAGCGTTTGTCACTTCAAGATTGGCTTGTTTTACGAGCGGATGATATTTTTTCACATATCCCAAATACTCAATAAAAGTAAGCTCCTCTTGATTAAAATTCTGGCTCTGCAGTGTAGAAAAACTCAATAGAAATAAGAAAGAAAACAATTTTACAAGATTTCTCATTTTACTTTTTCTCCTTTCCTTTTTCTTCTTTTTCTCCTGAATTATAATAGTTTGGCGGGAAACCATTTAAGTTTC
The DNA here is from genome assembly GCF_016735615.1 of Flavobacterium tagetis. GTDB lineage: Bacteria > Bacteroidota > Bacteroidia > Flavobacteriales > Flavobacteriaceae > Flavobacterium > Flavobacterium tagetis. The sequence goes on along the minus strand of NZ_JAERSF010000003.1, from coordinate 42,541 downwards.
GCCAAATCTCATACCAAACTGAAACGGTTTCTAACAATGCAATACTCTGTGCTCCAGCACCAATACTCAATTCTTTTGGCCAATGGCGATCTTCTCCATCCGGCGAAACCAAAATTCTGTATTTTCCGTTCGGACTAATGAAGTTTTCTATCGCAACAACTTTTCCTCCGTAAGTTCCATAAGACAATCCTGGCCATCCTGAGAATACAATTCTCGGCCAACCGTCAAACCAAACGCGAACTTTTGCCCCTTTATGCACCAGCGGTAAATCGATTGGATCTACATACGTTTCTACGGCAATATCATATTTAGACGGCATGATACTTACAACAGGAGTTCCTTCTTTAATTGTTTCTCCAAGACCAGCCAACAAAGCACGGTTTACATAACCGCTCTGTGGAGCTGTAATGTAGTACAAACCATTTCTAAGTCTGTAATTAGTATATTGGTTTTCTAATTTATTTACCTGAGCTTCTGTATCGTATTGCGTGCTTAAAGCCGTAAACTTATCACTTCTCGATTTTGATATTTTTTCAGCATATTCAGCAGTGATTCTACTGATTTCTACTTTTGCATTTATCAATTCGTTTTTACTGCTCAGTAATTTATTTTCCTGCGTAATTACATACGCTTCAGATTCTTGCAGTTTTAATCTTTTCTGCTCGACATCTGTCATTGGTTTTAAACCTTCTTTATTTAAAGCAGTCGAACGGTCAAACTGTGTTTTTGCAATTCGAAGCTGTGTTTTTACCGCAACCAAATCCATACTGTCACTTTTTATTTTAAGCTGAGACTGACGAATTTTATTTTGCGCTTGCTGCAATTTCAACTGTCTTTCTGTGTTAAGCGATTGTGCCTGAACATCAAGAGAATTTACTTTATCTCCATACGATTCTACCGCCATTTTTTTGGCATCTACCTGCTGTTTAGTATTATCAACAAGATTAGGATCCAAATAATCTTCTTTAATCTCCGAAATATAAAGTATTGTATCTCCTTTTTTTACATAGTCACCTTCTTTTACAAACCATTTTTCGATTCTACCAGCAATAGCATTGTGAACAGTTTGCGGTCTTTGGTCTGGCTTTAAAGTCGTAACAGAACCAGTTCCCGAAATATTCTGTGTCCAAGGCAGAAAAAGACAGGCAACACCAAAAATCAAAAATCCGATTATGACTTTGTTTAAAATTTCGTAATGAGGTCTTCGGGCAACGCTTGTAATCGATTTGTATTTGCCCGGCGTTATAAGTACGTTGTTATCTTTAGATAGGTTGAGCATGATTAAAGCTTTATGTCGTTAATAATTTTTCCGTCATCAATCGTAATCATACGACTGCATTTGCTTTTCCAAACATCATTTTTAGAAGTTACAATAACCGTCCAGTCATTTTCATCAGAAAGTAAAAAATCAACAATTTTACTCGAAGTAATTTCGTCCATTTTATCAACCGGATCTTCTAAGAATAAGATATTTGGTTTACCCACAATACTTCTTGCCAAAAGAATCTTTTGAACATCAGAAGCAGAAAGTTCACGACCGCCGGGATGGATTTGATTCTCCAATCCGTTCTCAAAAGTTTTAATGTATGGTGTCAGTCCAACATTATCTAAAGCCCATTTTAAATCATCGCTATTTAGTTTTTCATTTCCAAAAACAATATTCTCGCGTATGGTTCCCGCAAAAAGTGTATCACCTTGCAAAAGTGTTCCCGATTGTGCTCTATAAGTATCTTCGTTAAGACGATTCATATAATTATCAGTCACATACATTGCACCGCTTTCAGGTTCTAAAACCCCAGAAAGAAGTCGCAGTAAAGTACTTTTTCCCGCACCATTTGTTCCTGTAAGAATGATTTTTTCTCCCTGAGCAATTTTTAGATTAATATTCTTAAGTGATTTTTTATTGTGTTCTGGATAATTGTAACTGATGCTTTCGGTTTCGATATTGATTCCTTTTTCTGTTTTGTCTGAAGTTTGAGGAACACACGAAATTTCCATATCGGTCACCTGACCAATTTTTTCAACAGAAGTCAAAACATCATAGAAAGACTCCAGTCCGAAAATAATTTTTTCGACCGAGTTGATCAATAATACAATCACAATTTCAGCTGCTACGAACTGCCCTATGTTCATTTGGTGGTGAATTACCAGAAAACCACCGATCGATAATAAGGCAGCAGTAACAATTACTTTAAAAATAGTAAGCTGAATATATTGTTTCTTCATTACCTGAAAGTGTTTTTCGCGGTAATTGACATAATTGGTTACGTAGCCGTCATTTCTTTCCAAAGCATATTCAAAAGCTCCTTTTCTGCGGAAACTTTCTCTGTTGCGTGCAATTTCCTGAAGCCATGCTGCTACTTTATATTTAAATTTCGATTCGTTCAAACTGGTTTCTAAACCGTCTCTGTACGAAAATTTAAAAATGACATATAATATGACAATAAAAAGGAGTCCGATTACCATAAAGAAAGAATGGTAAAGCACTAATAAAATGATACCCAGACCAACCTGAAGGAACGCTGTACAGAAATCAAGCAATAGTTTTGCAGTTCCTTTCTGTACCATCAAAGTATCGAAAAAACGATTTGCTTTTTCTGGAGCATACTCCGAGTACATTTCTTTAAATTTAATTAAGGGCATCCTATAAGCAAATTCAAAAGAAGATCGAACAAAAATTCGCTGCTGCAGATTTTCTACAATACGAAGCTGCAAAATAGTCAGCACTCCTCCAAAGCCTACTCCGACCGTAACCAGAATTACGAGAACGATCCACGAGACGCTCAACTGTCCGCTTTGAATAAAATTAATAATTGCTTGGATTCCCAAAGGCAGAGAAAGATTTACTAACCCTGCAAATGCAGCATAGAAGATAATTTGATACACATCGCGCTTATCTAGCTGCAATAAGTTGTAAAATCGTTTGAATGGTGTCATGAATTTAAAGTATAAATACAAGATTATTACATAGAATAAATATACGGCAAAAACCGCAGATATGGATTAAGATTCTCATCCTAATCCTTAAAAAACAAGTATTTATGAATTCAACCGAGGAGGCGGTATGTCTATTTTACCATGAAAACCAAACGAGAAGATTGTATTATCGATATATTTTTTCCCTTCTGATTCTATTAAAAAATAAAAATTAGGCATCAAAGATTCTGATGAAACTAAATATTCCATTAAGGGAATTCCTTTTGCCAATTTAGCTGTTTTGGTATCTTTTGTTTTATAGTCTTCCAGTTCTTCTGGAACTCCATCACATTTAAAGATTTTTTTCAAGAAGTTGCAGGTAATGCCTTTTACCGTATAAGTTTCAGCATTATCGCTTAAGATTCGGCCTACGCTATTAGAAATATTTAAGCTGCTAATTAGAAAATAGCCGACTAGTAACACCTGAAGGCATTTACATAAAAAGCTATTTTTAATTTTGTTCAACATATTCTAAAAAAGGCTGAAAGTTTAACTAAATCACCTTGTTTTGATTGAAAATACCAGTGATTTAAGGCGTTTATTACATTTTTTCTGAGCGCGCAAGTTAGAGCCATTTTTTTTCTGGAACATTAAAATAACATTAGAATTTAGAATCATTCAAAACTTTAAAATTATATTAACAAGGCATTCTTACAGGGTTATCGGAATTATATAACGCCCAACTGCAATTCTATAACTTCTAATAAAATTGGTGCTTTACTTTTGATGTTCGAAAATTTTGACAAAGAATATTAAAGCAGTGCAACCGTGTTACCTATTAAAGAAACTCCATATATAAACGATTTAATACAGAATCAAAACATGATCTACGCTAAGAATGATTTGACGCGATTTTTAGACGCGCAAAACAAATTGTATTTGACTGCTCTTTCTGAAATTAAAAAAGGCAAAAAAGAAACACACTGGATGTGGTTTATTTTTCCGCAGATTAAAGGTTTAGGGAAAAGCACTATTTCTGATTATTATGCTGTTGCCGATTTAAAAGAGGCTACTGAATTCTTAAATCATCCGATTTTGTCGAAACATTTAATTGAGATTTCGAAACTTTTACTGACTTTAAACAAAAAATCGGCTGAGGGAATTCTGGGAGATTTAGGCGCCAAAAAATTGCATTCTTCTATGAGTTTATTTGTTCAGGTTGAAAATGCGCATCCTGTTTTTCAGCAGGTTTTAGATACTTTTTTCTTTGGGCATTTGGATCAGCTGACTTTAAATTTTACACAAAAAACTAGTGTTCTGCCAGACACAGTGCTTTCTTAATATTTTTCTGCCACAGATTTCAAGGATTAAAAAGATTATTTTTTAGCTTCAAATTAAAACCGATTCGCGTTAATTGGTGTAATTCGTGGCAACTAAAAAAATCTGTGAAAATCAATTTATCCCGATAGTTATCGGGAGTGCAAAAACTTGTGTTCTACCAGACGCAATAATTTCTTACTATACTAAGAACAAAAAAGGGAATAGCTCGCAAACTATTCCCTTTTTGATTAACAACATAATTATAAATAAGAATTCTGAATTTTAGCTTTTCTCAAAATTAGAAACTCCTTTTTTAAGCCAATTCAAATACTCTTCGATATCTGGATTATAAGCCGAGGTTTCGTTGAGTGTTTCTCCGTTATGATCTACTAAAACATAAAATGGCTGTGCATTGGTTTTGTATGTCAGCGTTTGAAATTCGCTCCATTTCTGACCAATATATTTTAATTTTTTCCCAGTTATCTGAGAAGTAATCTGTTCGCTCGGATTCAGTTCTCTTTTATCGTCTACATAAAGCGAAATTAGAACCAAATCGCCTTTTAAGATTTTCTGAACCTTTTCGTCAGACCAAACATTGTCCTCCATTTTTCGGCAGTTTACACAAGCGTGACCTGTAAAATCTATCATAACCGGTTTTCCAATCTTTTTGGCATATTTCATACCTAAATCATAGTCAGTAAATGCCATAATATTATGGGGTCCAAGCTCTGCTCCTTCTGGAAGATTTTGAGTTATTTCTTTTGGACTGGAATTATTCAAACCATTTGGAATTTCGCTATAATGCATCGGTGGCGGAAAACCGCTAATCATTTTAAGAGGCGCGCCCCAAATACCCGGAATTAAATAAATAGTGAAAGCCAAAACCAAAACGCCCAATCCTAATCTTCCAACACTAATACTCGAAACTGGACTATCATGCGGCAGCTGAATTTTTCCGAATAAATAAAAAGCCAATGTTCCAAAAATGGCAATCCAAATTGCTAGAAAAGTTTCTCTTTCCAGCCAATGCAATTGCAAAACCAAATCGGCATTAGAAAGGAATTTGAAGGCCAGAGCCATCTCTAAAAATCCTAAAAATACTTTAACAGAATTTAACCATCCACCCGATTTCGGAAGCGAATTCAGCCAGCCTGGAAAAGCAGCAAATAAAGTAAATGGCAAAGCCAAAGCCAGAGAAAAACCAAACATTCCGACAAAAGGTGCAATTCCTCCGCGTGACGCAGCTTCGACCAATAAAGTGCCTACGATTGGTCCTGTACAAGAAAAAGACACAATTGCCAGAGCTAAAGCCATAAACAATATTCCGACGATTCCGCCTCTATCGGCTTGCGAATCGACTTTGTTTGCCCATGCATTTGGAAGCATGATTTCGAATGCACCCAAAAATGAAAACGCAAAAATCATTAAAAGCACAAAAAAGATCAGATTAAACCAAACGTTGGTAGAAAGTGCATTAAGCGAATCTGCTCCAAAAACCCAAGTTACAACGGCTCCCAAAAAGATATAAATAGCAATAATGGCGATTCCGTAAAAAATGGCTTTTCTTATTCCTTGCGATTTGGTTTTGCTTTGTTTGGTAAAAAAACTCACCGTCATCGGAATCATAGGGAAAACACAAGGCGTTAGCAATGCCGCAAATCCAGAGAAAAACGACAATAGAAAAATCGTCCACAAACTTCTAGATTCGGTCTTTGGTTCTCTTTTTTTGATTTCTTTCTGAGGTGTTTTTACAGCTTCAGCAGGAATAATTTCTACTGTTTTTTTTATTTCGGTAACCGAAGAATCTATTACTTCTGCTTTTGTTTCTTCCTTTACAGCAGCTTCTATTAAAGTTTTCGCTTTCGCGGAAGGGCTAACGGCAAACTCCAATTCGTCTGAACTTGGCGGCAAACAATTTTCATCATTACAAACCATAAATTCGACTTCAGCCTTGATCTTGAAAGGTTTGGACGAAAGTATTTTAACGCGCTGCTTAAAAGTAGTTTCCTTTTCAAAAAACTTAATCTGCATTTTAAAGACAGGATCGTTAACCGTTTTTCCTTTTTCTTCTTTTACAGCATCCGTTAACTGAAAATCTGCGCTTTTTATAAAATTAAAATGAGTTGGAATCGGTCCTCCGTCTGCAACTTCTTGACTGTACAAATGCCAACCCGATTCTATAATGGCTTTTGCCTGCAATTCGTATTCAGTATCAGAAATTTTCTCGACACTGGTTTTCCATTTTATGGGATTGTATATCTGAGCCTTTACGAATATGGAAAACAGTAGGAAAAAGCCCAGTAAAAAAATATTCTTTTTCATGGGTAAAAATCTTTAGAAAGAGGGTTGAATAGCAAAAAACAACCCTCTAAGTAATCCGCTATACAAACTAAATTGCTTACTAATTCAAAATAACTATTTGATAGGGAAATACAAATTAAACTCTAATAAATAAAGGGATCAGATTATTTTAATGGTTTGAAAACGACTTCCATAGAATCAGCTTTATCTAAAAATGAATTAGCAAATTCTTGAATATCTTTTGCTGTGATGCTTTTTACAATATCAACATAATTTTTAGGGTCATTCATATCGTAAGCATTTTCAAAATAGTTATAAATCAAGTTCATGCTATAACTATTAAAATTTTTGCTGTCTTCTCTCGATTTCAAATAGTTTGTTCTTGTTTTTTCAATGTCTTCAGGAGCGATTTCTCCTTTTTTAATTTTATCAATTTCCTGATACACAATTGGCAGTAAATGCTCTACTTTATCAGCGTCACAATCAAAATTGATCTGAAGATTTGCCTTTGAAATTGGAAGTTTATCGATGCTCCCTTTTACTTGTGCGCCGTAAGTTCCGCCTTCTTTTTCGCGAAGACTTTCAGTATAACGCAAAGTCAGCACATCACTTAAATACGAAACCAAGATTCTATTTCTTTGAGAAAAGGCAACATCTTTTAAAAAGGCAATTCGAACAGAACTTTTCGGAGTTTCCATTTTGATGAAAACATCTCTATCAATTTTATTTGATGTCCATTTCGGAATGTCTGTTTTAAATTTTTCTTTACGTTTAATTCCGTTTATACTCGCAATATATTTTTCTAACAAAGGTTTTAAAACTTCTGGCGTAACATCTCCAACAATATAAAATTCAAAGTTTGAAACATCTGCAAAACGATCCAGATAGAAAGCTTTCATTTTATCAAAAGATAAACCGTCGATATATTTTTGATTAAATGGCTGTACTCTTGGATTGTTTTTTCCATAAATCACAACAGATAAACTATCATCCATTTTTGCATTGATATCATTTGCTCTGTTTTTAAGCGAATTTTCCAATCTTTGCTTTAACAGCGCATACATCTGATTATCAAATCTTGGCTGCACAAAACGCAAATGAACCAATTGCATCATCGTTTCGATATCTTTCACGTTTGCAGATCCCGAAACGGTTTCTTTAAGCGAACCGATGCTTACAGAAGAATTGGCAATTTTTCCTTTTAAGACTTTATCCAAATCAACATTAGAAAGTTCGCCAACACCAGACATCATCGCCAAAGTTGTCGTACGTCCAATTGATGGAAGATCTTGCGGTTCGTACAACGAAGTTCCGCCAAAACTTTCGGCTTTAAGCTCTACCTCTTTTTTGTTTTTATCTGCAAATTTATAATGCACTTTTACGCCATTGCTCAATACAAAAGTGGTCGCATCGATTGCCGTTTCTTTTTTCTCTGAAACAATTTTTCCTGAATTGATTTTCAGATTTCCTAAAAGTGTTTTTCCCTCAAAAGTATCCACATAAGGCTGTAACGATGCATCGTTTTCGGCTTTCTGAATAATATCAAAAGCTTTTTCCTGAGTTAAGTTATTCTCGTTTTCTACGCCTGTAACTGCTACAACACGATTTTGTGCCGTATATAATTTACTGATTTGCTCTTGAAGAATTTTGGTGTCCACATTTTTCAAAATGTTTTTAACCATTTCAAATTCAGCTTTAGGATCGGCAATAACTTCGTGATTTAGATAATCATCTTTTACCATTCCGATAACATCTTTATGCGAAATCTCATTTAGTTTTTCTAAATAATTTTCGTAACCTGAAATGTTTTCTGCAACCGCTCTTTCGATTTCTCCTTTAGAAAAACCAAATTTATAAGCTCTAACCCATTCGTTCATGACCATTGCAAAAGCTTCGGCTTGTTTTTCTGGTTTTGGAGAAACATTCAAAATCCAAATATCATTTAAACGAGAAAAATTTTGGTAACCAATTGAAGCACTTTTAAATGGGCATTCTTGTTTCTGCGCCATTTCTGCCAAACGATTATTTAGGATAGAAAAAGCAAGGTTTCTTTGAGTAGATTTTTCTAATTCGGCATAGTTATTTGTTGATTTTTCAGCCGTATGACGAATCATATAGCTAATATTCGAAGCCGAAATTTCTTTATCTAAAGCCAGTTTAAAAGTTGGTTCAGTTCTTTCTGGAATCGCAATTTCAAAACGTTTTTTAGGATTTACTGGTGTCGGAATATCTGCAAAAAGCTCCTTTATTTTTGCTTCAATTTCATCTGCATTAATATCTCCTACAATTGCGATTGCCTGCAAATCTGGACGATACCAATCTTTATAGAAATCTTTTAAAACTTGATATTTAAAGTTCTTTACAATATCCATATCGCCAATTGGCATACGATCTGCATAAAGCGAATTATTGTAATAATAAGGCGCTAACTGATTGTAAATTCTCGCTCTTGCATTTTGTCTTGTACGCCATTCTTCGGTAATTACACCACGTTCGGCATCGATTTCTTCATTTGTAAGCGATAAGAAATTAGACCAATCGTGCAAAACCAGCAAACAAGTATCGACAACTCCGCCATCTTTTGACGGAATATTGTCTAGGTTGTAAACCGTCTCGTCTGTGCTTGTATATGCGTTGATATTTCTGCCGAAAACAGCACCTTGTTTTTGAAGCGTATTCAGGATTCCTTTTCCTTCAAAATTTTTCGTTCCGTTAAACGCCATGTGTTCTAAGAAATGCGCCAGACCTTTCTGCTGGTCGTTTTCTAAAATTGAACCAACGTTTTGAATGATATAATAACTTGCCGTATTTTTATTGACATCTGTCGGGTAAATATAATACGTCATTCCGTTTGACAGAACACCTTTTTTTATTTTTTGGTTGACTGCAATCGGATCTGTTGCTTTAAAGTTTTGCGCTTGCGACAAGTTTATAAAACCTGTCAGAAGCAGAAGAACTATAGATATTTTTTTCATTTGTTTTTTGTTTGATGTTTTAAATATTTTTAAACACATAGAAACATAGTTTAGCTACCTATAAAAGGCGTTTCACTTAATCGTAAAAAACATAGTGACTATGTGGAAAATCTTGATTCTAAAAATATCTTTCTCCATTTTTTTGATCTATGATTCTATGTGTTAAAATATTATTAGGTGCTTATTTAGCTCTTCAATAATTTATCCAGTTGCTCTCTCAACTCTGGATTTGACGGACGAAGTGCATCTGCATTGATAATGTTTCCTTTTGGATCAAACAATAAAAATCTCGGAATTGCATTTACATCATAGTTTTTAGCTACATCAGAACTAAAATCTTTATCAGCCATTAACTGAATTCCTTTTAATTGTTCTTTGGTAACGTAATCTTTCCATTTTTGAGCATCTTTTGGCTTATCTAATGAAAGACTTACAAAAACAATATTTTTTCCGTGATAATCTTCTTCGATTTTTTTCATGTGAGGAATCTCTGCTTTACAAGGTCCGCACCAAGTTGCCCATAAATCGATGTACACAAATTTACCTTTAAAATCTGAAAACGAAACCGGTTTATTGTTAATGTCATTATACGTAAAATCTAATCCTTTCTGTCCTACATTTTTATGCAATACTTTTTCATATTCTAATAAAAATGCTTTGCTTGCATCAGAAATCATGAAAGGCTTAATGCTTGGCGCAATTTTTTCGTATTCTTCAATTTTCATTCTTGAAGTGGCAACTTCTTCACGAAGGTAAACATCTTTTAAAGCTGGATCTGTAATATGAGTAATTGATTCTGTTAAGTCTAAACGTTTTGGTTTTTCGCTACCATTAACGCTTACGTAGAAAAAATAATTTGTCATCAAAGAAACTCCATTCGCTAATTTCAATAAATCTGGATCTGTAAATTTTTTGTCTGCCATCCAGGTTTTGATTACCGCTGGACGGTCATCTTTATCAGGAAATGCGGTTCTTGGCATTCTGAAAAAAGTGTATGTTAATTCTTCAACATCTGTTGCAACTGCTAATTTTAATAATTTATTGAAATTAGCATCTTTCGTTTTAATAGATTTTGAAAATTCATCTGCTTTAGCAAGACCTTTATCAATAAATGGATAAAATTGCAAATACGTTATATTTTCGCCAAGACGGGCAAAAGGAGCAAACTCGTTGTAGATTTCGTTTGCTTTTTGCACTAAAGCATTTTGTCCAATATTCTTTCCGCTTAAAACATAACTTGTTTGATTTACTGCTAAATTAATGTCCAATTTAGGTTCTAGATATAAACGAATTAATTGTTTTTTGCTTTTAAACTGACTGTAATCTACATAATAAAAGCCAGCAGCTGAAACTGGTGTCATAAAGCCAAATTCCCCCAGCGAATTAACTTTTGCGGTAGCAGCAACGGCTGGCTTTCCATCTTCAACATTGTAAAGTGTAATTTCTTTTGCTTTGAAATCTGGAATTGAAATTGTTCCTCTAATTACTGCATATTCTGAAAGATTTGCAGCAAAACTCATTTGAACCATGATGAAGGTAAAAATGAAATAAAAAATGTGTTTTTTCATAGTTTCTTTGTTTTTTGGTTGATAGTTTTAAATTGAAATTCTCATGGATTGATCTCCTTGTTCTATAATAAAATCTTTGCTTTCTTTAGTTTCTTTCAGCTTTTTAAGATTTTCAGGATTCAATAAATCTTTGGCTTCAAAATCATTGATTTGTGTGACTTTTGCGCCAATTTTGACTTTCTTCAAATCTTCATTTTCCTGATCGATAATTCTTTTTACTAGAAGATTCTGGTTTTCGTCAAAATCTAAAATAAGTCCGCTCAAATAGATAGAAGATGCTTTTTTGAAATTCTTATTCGGTTCGAGATAAACGGTTTTATCCAATAAATTGATTGTAAAATTGAATCGTCTGATTAAGTCAATTCCGAGAGAACCATCTGCAAAAGCCCAATTTTTATTAGCTTCGTCATATTCTTGCAAGGCAATTGTTACGTTTGGAAAATTGTTTCCATTTATGGCAATATTTGGAATGGCTCCTCCCACAATTTTGGTTTGTTTACCTAAACTATAATTGACTGACGAATATTCGGTTTTTAAACTTGCTTCTAGATTATTTTTATGGTTGAAAGGTCCATAAGCAATTAAATCGTAACCTGCTCCAGTATCAAAAGTGAAACTGCCTTCGACTGTTTTTTTATCTTCAAAAGTCAGATTCATTTTTACTACCGGAAGTCCCGATTTATAATCAAAAACCAATGGTTTTGCTTTTCCCCAATACTTAAAATTTCCAAAATTGTACAAGTCAATCGTCATCGTATCAAAATTGACCGATGTGATAAAATTGCGAAGCAGATTTGCGCCAAATAATCCGTCGTAAACACCGTGTTTAGGGAAAATAACCAAGCCTTGATTCTTGAGAACCTGATCGCCAATATAAATAGTGTTGTCTGCAGAATAATCCACTTGCTGACTTCCGCCAACTACAGAAGCCGATTTGCTTTTGGTAACGACAACGCCAGCTTTGTAAGCACTATCTGGATTGAGCGCCATTCCGTCGGCACCCGTATCAAAGAGCATTAAAAACTCACGATCGGCTTTGTTTAGTTTTATTTTAATGGTGATTCCGTTTTCGATAATTTGAAACGGAATGCTCGCTACTTCTTTTACTTCTGCATGTCGGTCAACTCTGTATAAAGAATCAAAGAAAGTCACGTACAGCATTTTATTTTCTGAGTTGAAAACAATTTGAGACGGCTTTTTTTCTTTTCCATTAAAACAAAAATCTACCAGTACAAAAGTTTCATTTTTAATCGCCACAGATTTTCCAACCTGAATAGAATCTAAAGCTGGAAATGCTTTAAAAATTCCGTTCAAATAAAATTCGTTTGAAGAAGAATCTCCAACGCCAACAGTAAACTGAGGCGCCAGAAGATCTTTAATTTCATTATAATTTTTGTTCTGAAAAGCTTTTTCGAAAGTTTTAATAGATTTTTGAATGCTGTTTTGAGCCTGAATTGTACAGCTAAAAATCAGTATTAAAAAGAATAGTATCTTTTTCATTTCGAATTACTTTTGTGCCGTATTTGGTTTCACTACAACTTTTTCTACTCCAAAATCTTTTAATAAAATGCCAGAATATTTGGTAAACTCTTCTGGCGTATAAAGTTCTTTTGAGTCATTTACTAATTCTGTAAATCCTTTTAAATCATTCTTTTTCTCGAACTCTTTTTTCTTGCGCTGTAAAATACCGAATACATGAGTTGTCACATTCCATGTTCCGTAATCTTTTGCTAATTTTTTACTTGCTAAAAGAAATGGATCATCGTATTGTTTACCCACTCTTAAACCTGTAATAATTACGAAAGAAATTTCATCAGAAGCATCTTTAGATTTTAAATATGCATCGATAACATCGAATGAAACATTTCTTTTTCCGTCTAGATAGGCTTGCTTGTAAAAATCAGGATAATCTTTTTCTTGAATTTCTGGGCTATACTTTTTGAAGATTCCTTTTTTGGCTGCTTCTTTTGCATTTAGAAGCAGTGCAGTAAATTGCTCCACGTTATGAAAACCGCCTGCAATGTCAATTATTTTTCCATCGGCATTCATCAATAAAAAAGTCGGAAACCCTGTAACGCCATATTTCATGCATAACTTTTTACCGATTTCTTCTTTTAAAATATCTGATTTGAAAGTGACAAAATCAGCATTTAAAACCGAAGCAACTTTTGGATCTGGAAATACTTCTTTATCCATTTGTGCACATGGCATACAGCCTGTAAAATACAAATCGACAAAGATTAATTTCTTCTCTGTTTGTGCTTGTTTTTTAGCTTGTTCCCAACTTTCTTGAGTTGATTGCGCTTGTGCTTTTAAGGCAATAGATGGACAGGCAAGCAGCAAAACTGCGCTTGCGATTCTAATAAATCGTTTCATAAAATGTGGTTATTTAGCCGAATGAATTTTAAGAATCCATTCGGCTTTGATTTAACAATTTTTAATTATCTCGCTCGGTAAGCAACGTCGACAATTTTACACAAACCAGAGTAACTATAATCAAGTACCAAATCTCCATTTACGGGAGGAACTGTAAATAATTCTAATTTTCCTGTTGTGCCATAACTTCCAACAATTAATTTTTTATTGTATAATTTATTGGCTCTTGCATTACAATCTAAAAAAGTGATTTCTTCACTGCCTTTATCCAACATTAATTTTGCAGACTGGGTTCCGTTATCGTATTCATATAGTTTTCCTCCAACTGCATAAAACAAATAACCAGAATCTGGACTCACAGCAAATTTTGTGGCTTTATCAAAATCGGGTGCGTTCAAAATTTCTTTGTAATACACTTGTGCCAAAGCTCTATTGAAACGAAGCAGATGGTATTTTCCGCTAATTGTACTCTTCAAAACTGCAAAATTCTCATTTTGATTGAATCCAGAAGTAGTCATGTAAACCAAGTCAGCGTGAGTATCATTCCAATCTAGAGAGTTATCTGAGGCTGCAATAGGAGGCATTGGCGCACAGCTTCCTTTTGAAGTTGAGTATCTCACAAAACGTCTGGCTGTCTGATCATAAAAAACAGGTGTTCCTAATGACCCACCATTCTCTGCTATAAATGGTGCTGCGTAAAAAGTTTTGGTTTCAGATTCTAATTTATTTTGAGGCAAGCCATATTTTACCTGTAATACTCTGTAGAAATAGTAAATATCTCCTTTACTGTAAATGAAGTTTTCACCACTTCCAGTCGATTTCATAAAATCGACTCCAAAATTTGTAGGCAGCGATCCTCCTACGGTTTCATATGCCAAATTTTGGCTTAAAGTCCACCCGAAAGAATCTGGATCTAATCTTGCACTTCCGCTTTCTGTTGTGGTTACATAAACTCCATAAATTAAAGGAGAAGATATAGGCTGGTTAAAACATTCTACATCTACAGCTTTTCCTATTAGCTTAAGATTTGAACCTGATGCATCTAAAACATCTGTAATGATACGAGGGGTTTCTACACCAGGAAGCATAGATATCATATCTAAACGAGGCTTTCCGTTTACATCTCCAATAACCAACCAACCTTCATAAATGGAAGAAACCACATTTAAAGTAAAAGGTTCATGCTGCCAAGTTATACCTGTAACTTTATCTTTTACAAAATAATAAACTAAATACTTTGCAGGAGGCAGCTTTACTTCTGTATCAAAATTTTTGTCTGTTCCAATAACTGTTTTAGACTCCATCACTAATTTTGAGGTATTAACGGCTGCCCATTCGTAGGTGTAACGATCAGGATTGGTATTGTCATCATGAGTCACATTTAAATCTGGCTTAATGGTCAGTTTCTCACCTGTATAAGCAGTGTATGATTCTAATATTCCAGTTGCGTGAACTTCGTTGATTTCGCTATAGTTATAATTTCCTTCATCATCGGCACAACTGTAAACCAAAACAAGCAATGCCGAAAGCGCTAAGTGAATTTTTATATATTTTAACATCGTGTTATATTTTTTAGTTTAAATAAATGCGTTTTAAGGAAAAAACATTTCTTTTCCATCGTCTTCATAAATAATATTCCCTTGTGCTTTTTGATCTGCCAAATAGCGTTTCATAAAGTTTTGATAATATTGAATATCTGGAATTGATAATCCTGTCGAGCCCAATTTCTGATTAAACATACTTGGATCTAAATGCATTAAATCGCACATTAAGAAAAATTTCTTTTCTGTAAAAACTCCTAAAAAACCTGCGAACCATCCTGGAGGCTGCGATAATTTATCATCAAAAGTTAATTTATATGAAATATGGCTCATGGTTTTACCTGTAAGCGAATTAATCACTTTACTTTTCATATTAGTGGTAAACGATTCATTTTCTTCCAAATTTAAAATCAGTAAAAAAGAATTTGTTTTCATGTCAGCAGTTCTAAATACTTTTACATCAATCGTATCTACTGCTTTGCCAGCATGCATGACAATATTATCTGGAAGCTTAAAATGAGTACCTTCTATGGCAGTACTTTTTGAGTCGATTACAACTTTTACTTTTCTGTCAGCATCACTTACTTTTCCTTGCACTCTAATCGGAATTTTGTAAATGCGATCTACAATTGCTGGTTTGTCTAATGCAAAACTAAATCCTGTACTATCTGTCGTAATCAATGCTCCGTTTACAGGAATTGTAAAAACAGATGGAGAAAAGTAAATATTATCTGTATCGTGATAGGTATCAATTTCATCTTGATTGCATGAAGTAAATCCTAAAAAGAATAAAAATGCAACGCTTAAAATCACTATTTTTTTCATGTTCCTCTTTTTAAATTATTGAAAATTGATTTCGGCATCTGGCAAAGGCACAACATATTGAAGCGGTCCCATTGTAATATTTCCAGAGGTTGTTGAACCATTTGGAATTGCAGTAGTATTATTTCTTTTGTAATAAAAGAATAACTGTCCCTCTCCCATAAATTCTTTCCTATATTCTTTTGTTATTTCTGTTGCCAAAACTGCTGTAGCTCCTAGATTTGTCAGACCTCTGTTATAACGAAGTGTATTCAACAAAGCAATACCATCTGCAGGTACTGGTGTAGTTTCTGCAGCGATAAGATACATTTCTGAAAGTTTGAACATTGGAATCTGCATACGGAAAACCATTTTGGTCTCTGGCACGTCTGCATATTTAAAAAAGGTTTTCTGAGTTTTTCCTCCCACTACAGGGATTTTCCAACTCGGCAAGCTTCTGTAATCATTATCATTCGACTCAAAAACAGCGGTCAATCTGTTCAATAAAGGAGCATAAATCATAGGTTCTGCCAACTTAGAATCAAACAGATCCTCTTGTGTTTTATACAAAGTATAATCACTTAAAGCAAAAAAGTTCTCTGAAGAAAAAATTCTATCCGGATTTGCAGCATTGGTGGCATCTAGAAATGGAGTCCAAGGGAAAAATGGAGTCGATTTTGTAAAAGCTATCACTTCATTTGCTACGGTCGCAGCTCCTGTTTTATCTCCCGCATATAAAAGTACACGCGCTTTTAAGCATTTTACAGCAAGATAATTCATTCTCATTCCTCTGTTTTGAGAATAATAAGGGTTTGAATCATAATCTGTAGTTGCTTTATACTTTCCTGTCGTCAGAATGGGGTCTTTTTCTAAAAGTGCCAATGCAGCATCAATGTCTGCCAATATCTTACTCATGGCATCTTTTGCTGATAAGATCGGATTATTTGCAGTTACAGGTGCATCATAATATGGTATTGCAGGCATTGAAGGATCTACTTTGTAAATTGGGCCAAATAATCTTAGCATATCAAAATGCAGCATAGCTCGTATTGCAATTGTTTCGCCTTTTAAAAGATTAGCCTTTTCTTGAGAGACAATTCCGCTGTGTTCATCTAAACTTTCCAGAAATTTATTGGCTGATAAAACTGTGGTAAAAGCTTTCTGCCAAATATCTGTAAAAACTTTTTTTGGATTGGCTTCTGCATAAGCATATGTCGCCATTTTAGTCTTAGTATGCGAAGCTGGCATATTGTACTGCTGTCCCAAAATATCTACGGCATCCATTGTTAGCTGCCTGCCGTAAAGCTCATCAGATGCAAGCATTACGTAAAGTCCGTTATGCACATTCTGCATTCCGGCTTCATTTTCAAATATTTGAGATTCTAAAATTTTATCTTTTGGCACCACATCCAAGAAATTGCTGCAGCTTACTGCCGAAAATGCTATCAGGATTGATAATGCAATTTTATTTAAATACTGATTCATACTAAGTGGTATTAAAATGTTACGTTTAGACTTAAAGAGAAAATTCTTGAAAAAGGATAGCTAATTCCTCGTTCGGCTTTTATAGTCGAAACTTTGAAAAAATCATTGGCATAAGCATTAATTCCTAATCCAGCCATACCAGATTTGTTAAGCCATTCTCTATTGGTTACTCGGTATCCTATACGAAGAGATTCTCCAGCTAAATAGTCATCTTTTTGAATAAAACGTGAAGAAATAGGAGTTACACTTGTCATGCTAATAGCCTTGAATTGAGCCATTTGTCCTGGCGTTGTCCATCGATCAGAAAATGCTCTTGCATCCTGATTGTCAAAAACATTGTCTGAAGTAATATTTTCAACTTTATTATATAATGCAGTATTAAATCGATCTGCTCCAAAACTGTAACGGATGAAAACTCCAAAATTAAAGTTCTTGTAATTAAAAGTTGTTGAAACCACACCTGTAGCAATTTCACGAGAATTCCCCATTACAACCTCATCTTTTTTGTCTAAAACAAAAGTGCGTTCTCCGTTTTTCTTTAAGAAAACTTCTCTTCCTGTTGCAGGATCAATTCCTAATGAAGGCACAGCCCAAAGGTCATTTGTACTTGCTCCATCGTAAAATCTAGTTAAACTGGTTGTTTTCTTAGCAGCATCATTTAAAGAAGCCAATGCATTATTAAAACCTCCCAATTCATTTTCATTTGTGGTCGCTGTTAAACCAATTCCCCAAACGATGTTTTGTTTAAAATTACTAATGATATTGTAATTTGCTTTTAGCTCTAAACCACGTGTCGTGATATAGCCTACGTTTAACGGATAGGCAGTAACTCCAGTAGAAGCTGCAAGATCTATGGCAACAATTTGTGGCGAAGTCTGACGCTTATAAGCTCCCAAAGTCACTGTAAGTCTGTTTCTAAACATTGCTAGATCTAATCCTAAAGATAAATCTTCTGTTTTTTGAGGCTCCAAATCGGCATTTGATAATTGCACAATGTTTAATCCTGCGCCAAAAATATTCGTGTTAGGGTCGTATGCATAAATATCATGCGATGCATATCCTACTAGATTTTGGTTTCCTGTTTGTCCAAAATTGGCACGAATTTTAAAAATGTTGACAATGTCTTGGTCCATCTTAAACTCATTATTGATGTTCCATCCAAAACCTATACCCCAGTATGGAGAATATTTTTTGTTGGTTCCAAAATTGGTTGCTCCAGAAATTGTCTGAGTAAAATCAAACAAATATTTTCTGTCATAAGCATAGTTAACCTGATTAGTCAAATCAACGCTTCTAACTAATTCATTATCGACAAACGGCTGTGAATTTTTTTCAAATCCAAAAGCAAAAGACGGATCACCTGGAACTCCTAAAGGAAATCCTCTTAAAGTTGATCCATAAGCATTATAATTGGTTTCGTATGCCGAAGCTCGCATTGTATAGTTTACAGAGTGAACATTATTGAAAACATTTGAATATGTACCTCCAATATTTGCATTCCATTTATTGGTTAAATAATCCCTTCTTCTATATCGTCCTTTCTCAGATGGAATATCATTGATATACTGCGTATCATCTGGCGAAATAAATGCTGTTCTCTGTTTATCATTTCTTGAAACAGAAATAGCCGCAGTTGTTTTTATATGCGGATTAAAATCATAATTAATTGCGAAGTTGTTTGTAAAATTAAATTCGCCTGTTTTATCATAACTATTTAATTTAACATTATACAAAGGATTTGCTGGTTGATTAATAACCAATTCGCTTGGTGACAATGGCAGAGAAGAACCGTCTAAATAGCGGGTTGCCACTCCATTTTCATTATACTTTTCGTAGTAAGGGCTCACTCTTGCCCAAGTAGCAAAATCACCGTATGGAGATTCCTGATTATCAGCTCCTGCAACAAATAAATTATTATTAATGCTAATTTTTTTTCGCTTGTAGGTTACATTGACATTATAGCCCCAAGTATTATGCTCAGAGCCTTTCATTGTTCCTGAAACAGCTTTGTAATTTCCAGCCAAATTAAATCGAAGTTCTTCAGATCCTCCCCCAATTGTTAAACTGTGTCCAGATGTTAATCCCATCTGAATTGGTTCGTTAAGCCAGTATGTATTTACGCCACGACGTACCGCAGCCAAGCGCTGGTTATAAACCTCATCCCATTTATAAACTGTTGGCAAAGGAGTTCCTATATTTGGAGTATAAGCGCCAGAAATTCTTTCAAATTCCAGTTTTTGTTCAGCATTCATTAGATTATAAACACTCAAATCTGCTAACTCATAAGAAGAATTATAAACATAAGAAAGCTGTAATTTTCCTGGAATTGGCTTAATTGTCTCCACAACTACAACTCCATTTGCTGAACGTGAACCGTATAATGCTGTAGAAGCCGCATCTTTAAGCAAAGTAACACTTGCAATTCTATTGATATCTAAATCAACGATCTGCTGTAGAGTAGTTGGAAATCCGTCCAAAATAAACAGTGGCTGATTTGGATCTTCTTTAAATTGATCGTCTACCTGATTAACAGATAAACTTGTCTGTCCTCTCACCTCAATTACTGGCAACACATTCGGATTAGAACCTGCAATATTATTACTCAAAACAATAAATGAAGGATCTAATGTCTTTAAAGCTTGAACGACATTTTGTGTCGAAATTTGTCTTAATTCTTCACCTCTAAAAGTTGAAACTGCTCCAGTAATCAATTCCTTTTTACGAACAGTAACTCCGGTATTAACCACAACACCCTCCAGTTCATTTCTCTGTTCAACTAGTTTAACGTTAATTACTTTTCTTTTATTAACCTCCACAATTTGTGCTTTGTGTCCGATATAAGTAAACAAAATCTGTCCGTCTTCTGGAGCTGTAATAGTATACTTTCCGTCAAAATCAGTTTGAGTAGCAGCACCTGTACCTTTTACTTTAATATTTACACCAGGAATAGGATCTCCTTTATCATTTGTAACAGTACCTTTAATTTCAATTAATTTTGACTGAAAAACCACTACATCTTTTGGCAGTTTTCTAACCAAAATTGTGTTTCCGTTCGACAAACTAAAATCAAAATCTTTATCAGGAAAACTAGCTTCCAATAAATCATTCACTTTAATTTTTCCTTTTTTTAAATGTACTTTAGGTAAATTTTTAAATAAATCTTCCTGATAAATAAAAGTATAGTTGGTCTGTTTTTTTATGATGTCAAAAACTTCGTCAACAGATACTGTTTTATCAGCTGTAATTACAACTTTCGTGTTTTGTGAAAATAGATTTACGGGAGAAAAACCAAAAATTGTAGTACAAAACAAGAAGATAAAAGTTCTCATAATGTTAATAATTAGCCGCTTTCTAAAATAGAAATAGGCACTGGTTAATTTAAATTTCATAAATTTACATGTTAATTGGTTGGTTGGTTAATAAAACTGACTTACTGGTTGATACACAGAAAGGGATAAAGCGCAGTACGGTGAGAGGTCTAAACTTTAATCCCTTTTCTTTTTTATCTGATTATAATCTTATTGTCTTTTTTCTCATAGGCATTAATAAAATTAATATTCTTGATCGTGGTTAATATGTCTTCTAATTTCTGATTCTTATTTAAAACCCCATTAAACTTAACGTTGCCAAGCGCTGGATCTGCAAATACAATATCAACATCGTACCATCTTGACAATACTCTCGCAATATCTTTTAGAGGCATTCCTTTAAAGACAAACAGTCCTTTTCTCCAAGAAATTTCATTGTAAACATCGACTTCATAAACACTGATATTTCCGTTGTACTCCGTTATTTTAGACTGTTGGCTCGGAGTTAGAATTTGCTTTTTAGCAGCATTGCTCACAGCAACAACTCCTTCTACCAAAGTGGTGTAAATTGCAGGTTCGTCTCTGTAAGCTTTAATATTAAATTCGGTTCCAATAACTTCAACATTCTGCTCTTGGGTTTTAACTTTAAATCTTGAACCTTTATGTTTAGTACTTGGCGATACTTCAAAATAGGCTTCTCCATAAACCAGTTCTACTTGTCTGGTTTGTCCATCAACAAAAGCAACAGGATATTTTAATTGTGATTCAGAATTTAGCCAAACTTTTGTACTGTCGGCAAGCTGTACAAAAAACTGTCCGCCTCTCGGAATCGTTAAAAGGTTATTGGCAATTGCTACAGATTTTCCGTTCGAATTGTAAACCAATTTTTCTCCGTTACTAGAAGCATTTCCTTTGGTATAAGATTTTCCTTTTTCTAATGCAATTACAGAGCCGTCTTCCAGAGTCAGAGTGGCTTTATCGCTTCCGATCAAAATTTCTTTGTGTGCCACTTGCGGAGTTTCAATCTTAAGCGGATTTGTTTTGCTTATTATTAATGAAATTGAAATCAGCAATAATAATGACGCCGCCACTGCTGTTAGCTTGAAAGCTGTTTTGGTGTAGAATGGCTGAATTGGTATTACTTGAGATTCTTCAGATCGAATGGCGTTTTGAAGACGCGTTCTCATTCTAAACTCAAGCTCTTCTTTAGAACCCAAAGTTTCATCCCAATCCTTATCGGTTTGGAAACTTTCGTAATAATTCAATAATTTATTATTCTCCTCGAGATTCGTATCACCGGAAAGATATCTATTTAGTAACAGTAAGAAATCCTCTTTTTTCATTTTTTATTGTATTATTTCGGGAGTATATGAGATAAGTAACCAAAAAGGAATATACCCCCTAGTCCAAATTGTATTTTTTTTTGATTTTTTTTGAAAAAGAATTAAAAAAGAAGAAAAACCACACACCATCAAACCAACCACTTCATTGTTAATTTTGCTAAAAGATATTTTTTGAAAGCCATAAAATCATTGCCATACTCATGCTTTCGCCCATAGAAGAGCGGATGGTATTCAATGCTTTTGTAATGTGGTTTTCGACAGTTTTTGTAGAAATATTAAGTCTTTCAGCAATTTCCTTATGACTCAGCTGTTCTTCACGGCTTAGTCTATAAACAGCTTGACATTTTTCAGGAAGTCCTGCAATGATTAAATTAAGCTGTTGCACCAATTCGTCGTGCATTAATTGTGTTTCTGGAGTTGTAGAAAGGAAACGTTTTTCTAAATCCTCAAAAAGTTCGACATGAACTTTATCTTTGTTTTTTCTCAAATGATTAAAAACCTGATATCTCGCGCAAGCATACATATACCCTTTCAGTGAAATGCGTATTTCTATTTTTTCGCGATTGTGCCAGATATTCATGAAAATATCCTGAATGATATCCTCACACAATTCTTTGTCTTTAATCACATTGTAAGCCGACATAAAAAGTGCCTGCCAAAATTTATTATACAATTCTGTCAATGCCAATTCATCGCCGTCGCGAAGACGATCAATTAAAATCTGATCCTGGTTTAAGATGGAATTTGGCAATGATGATTGATTATGAAGATTGAATAATTCGCAACAAACTTAATAAATTCCGTTAATAATCCTAATTTGTTCTCGACAACACCTTTTTATCTTCGCAATAAACCTCAATTATACAAACACTATAACTTTGTATATTTTTCAATTCTAACTACCAAACTGCTTTATTTTTTAAACTTAAGTAAGATTCAGAATTAAAATAAAACGAATTTTTTAAAATCTTAAAAACAAATTCTTGTTACGTTAAAATTGTATTTTTATTAAATTTCAACAAAATGACGTAGCCAATTTCTTTAAATCTAAAATTGAGTTTTTTATGTTTTATTTTTTAACTCAAAATTTCCTAAATAAAATACTCTCTTTTCTTTTTTTAAATAAAAATATAAAAACCCTCTTTTAGATTACATCCCAAATAAAGTATATTTTTAATAATAAATGTTCATAATTATATTCGACTTCGAACTGTCTATTATTTTTTCGAGCCTTTTAAAAAATACCTCACTTACCATTGGACAACCTTGGCTAAGGGAAATATAATGGTCCTGTTCTCCTTCTGGAACTGCAGAATATGAATGCAGAACAATCATTCTCTTAACCGCGTTATTATTGGTTTGATCCAATCCTTTTAAAACATAGGCTTTACCAAACATTCCTCTGTACGATTTTCCAATGGCATAACGTCCTAATGATGTACACTTCGAATTGGGCTCATTGCTAAATTTCAACTCTCCTTTTATACCTGTTTCAGAACCTGCACCATTTGCGACTAAACCTTCGTCAATTACTGTATCGTTTTCTAAATCATAAACAAAGAATCTGTTTTTACCCGATTTAATTCTCATATCGATAAAGAATGCGGTTTTAGAATTATAAGCGCCAGAGGCAATCATTTTTTTAACATTTTCAATCTGCTGATTAAAACGTTCTTCTTCAGAATCGTTTATTGCATTTTTTTCTTTTGGTTTGGCATTTCCCCAAAAACACATGGTAAGCAAGAATAATAAGTATACTAGTTTCATAAATCTACCTTTTCAATTTCAAAGCATTAATAATCATTCATTTAACGCTGCAAAACTAAAGCTCTGATTTTCATAAAAGTATTCGTAAAAGACTAAAAAACAACAAAATAAGATTTTTTTTCAGCTCAAACAATGTCGTTTATTCATCAGAAAAAATTACCTTTGGACTATCTAATAAAATCATTCTACTAAATAATAAATAGTCCAGATGCTTCGTCCTTGGCCTTTAGAAATTCAGCTTGATAAAAAATCCGATAAAGCCATTTATCTGCAAATTGCCGATGCTGTAATTGATGCCATAAAAACTGGTAAACTCGTAAGCGGAAATGCACTTCCGGGAAGTAGACAGCTTGCCGAGTTATTGAAAGTAAATCGAAATACGGTTGTAGAAGCTTTAGATGTTCTAACTACCGAAGGCTGGCTCGTAACAATTGATAGAAAAGGAACATTTGTAACAGATTCACTTCCAACCATCAATCATTTATCAGAAAATAAAATAGATCCGAAAATTGTTATTGAAGAACCTAAAAGTTTTTTAGTTTTTGATGACGGGCTTCCCGACAGCCGTCTTGCGCCAATGAATGATTTGGCAAGAGCGTATCGAGAATTGTTTAGCCGAAAATCGCGCTGGCAGATTATGGGTTATAGCAGTGAATTGGGAAATTTGGAGTTTAGAAAATCTATTGCTCAAATGCTGAACTTCAAACGCGGTATGAGTATTTCGCAGGATCAAATCTGTATTACACGCGGAAGCCAAATGGCTATGTATCTGGCTTCACATTGTATTTTAAAATCTGGCGATTTTGTTTTGGTCGAAAATCCGGGTTACAAACCTGCTTGGGAAGCTTTTGAAAATGCTGGCGCAACATTACTTCCCGTAAATGTAAACTCAGACGGTTTGGATATTGATCAGGTTGAGAAATATCTCCAACATAAAAATATAAAAACCATTTATGTTACACCTCATCATCAATTTCCAACCACGGTAACGCTTTCTCTAAAAAAGAGATTAAAATTGATTGAACTTTCTAATCAATATAATTTTACGATTATTGAGGACGATTATGATAATGAGTTTCATTTTGGACAGCGCCCAATACTTCCTATTTCAAGTTATGCTGCTTTAAAAAACTACATTTATATTGGCACTTTCAGTAAAATTGTTGCTCCAGCGCTTCGTATTGGATACTTAGCCAGTTCTCATGAAAATATTCAGAAGATTGGAAATCATAGAAAGATAATCGATGTTCAGGGCGATAATATTATGGAAGAAGCAATTTTAAACCTCATCAACGAAGGCAAAATAAAGCGTCATCTTAAAAAAGCCAATTTGGTTTATAAAAACAAAAGAGATTATTTCGAAAGTTTGCTAAATGAATATCTTCAAGATAAAATCACTTTTACAAAACCCGAAGGCGGACTTGCATTCTGGATTGTACCAAAAGAAGAAATTGACGTTCTAGACATTTTTGAAAAGTTAAAATTGCAAGGCATTCAGATTATGAGCCCGAGTCGATTTAGCTTTGATCAAACTATTAAAGGCTTTCGTCTGGGTTATGCTTCTCTTTCCGAAAAACAAATGGAAGAAGGAATTAAAGCTATTGCTAAATTACTATAACTAAAATTTAGACGCAGATTTTACGGATTTGCTATTGCAAAGACGCGGAAAAAAACTGATTTTAAAAATCTGCGTGAATCTGCGTTTTCGCGATAGCGAATCTTTTTTATCAGCGTTCAATTAACTTAACAACAAGTTAATTACAGTTTTCCATTTCAATAATAGAAAATCCATTTGCCCGAATCTGATTTTCAACTTCAATCGGCGCTTTGTCTATGTGGCAGAAACGGCATTCTTTAGAAGATAAAGCCTGTCCTTCTTGTTCTACACTTTTCAGGTATTTTTTACCATATTCATATACTTGCTCTGCATCGTTAACATTTTCATCAACCAAAATATCAAAGTGCATAATTTTTCCGTCTTTGCGGGTTACATAAGTATCCCAAACTGCTATTTTCATTTCCTAAGTTTCTAAGTTACTAAGTCACTAAGGGACTAAGTTTTATTGTTTTATGATGCAAATTTACATAGGATTTAAAAGTTGAAAATCATCCAGTTTTTTCATTTTTTAAAATATACTGGTCCAGCAAGATTTTGCTATTTGAACATAATTTTACAGTATGAAAAACGATATTATTTTTAATTTGATTAAAGTGCATCAGCGTATCGAAAATGCCTGTAAAATGGCTGGGCGAAATCCTGATGAAGTACAGCTTTTATTGGCAACCAAAACTGTTCCTGCAGAAAAAATACGCATTGCAATTGAAGCTGGCGAAACATTAATGGGCGAAAACAAAATGCAGGAATTGAGGGATAAAAACGATATTTTGAAAGATCTTCCAGTTGAGCGTCATTTTATTGGACATCTTCAGACCAATAAAGTAAAAGATGTTTTGAAATACGCTACTTGCATTCAATCTTTGGATCGAATAAGTCTAGCCGAAGAACTTCATAAACAACTCCAAAGCCAAAACCGAAAATTAGACGTTTTTGTACAAGTAAATACGTCTTACGAAGAAAGTAAATTTGGATTGGCGCCAAATGAAGTTTTACCTTTCATAAAAAAAATAAAAACTTGTGAGACCTTAAATATAAAAGGTTTAATGACAATTGGCCTGTTGGATGTTGAAAAAGAAAAAATGATTCCGTCTCTACGGCTTTTAAGAACGATTCGAGATGAAATTTATTCAGAAAGTATTGAAGGTTTAACCGATCTAAAACTTTCTATGGGAATGTCTCAAGATTTGGAACTTGCCATTGCCGAAGGTTCGAATATGGTGCGAGTTGGCACTTCGATATTCGGAAACCGCTTTTTAGGAAAAGAAATCTGGAACGAAAACATTGCAGAATAAAACTTAATTTTGCAGCAAATAATAAACAGATGAACCTGAATGATCTTACTGTAATTGATACTGAAAAAATTGCTTTAGACGATTTATTTTTTAGTGATGAAAATAAAGCAGCGTTGCTTCAGATTATCAAAGAACATCAATATATCGAAGAATTAAAAAAGTACAATCTTAAAGTTGATAATAAAATTCTACTGCACGGAAGTTCTGGCTGCGGTAAAACAACAACGGCAAAAGCAATTGCCAATACGTTAGGCAAAAACATTATTATTGTAAACCTCAGCACTGTTGTTGATTCGAGAATTGGTGAAACTTCTAAGAATTTGAAAGCCATTTTTGATAAAGCAATCAGAGAAAGAGCAGTTTTATTTTTAGACGAATTTGACCAGATCGGAAAAAGCCGTGACAGTGACGATAAAGACGTGGGCGAAATGAGACGTTTGGTCAATACCATCATTCAGCTTTTTGATTATTTTCCTTCTGATAGTTTATTGATTTGCGCGACCAATCATTATGAGATAATTGATAGTGCTTTATTAAGAAGATTTCAGCTTCGTTTGAAGTATGAAATGCCTTCAGAAAAACAGCTCAATATTTATTATGATAAAATTTTAAGCAGTTTTCCAGAGCATTTTCAAAACATAGAAAGAAAATATTCAATTTCTTATGCTGAAGCTTTAGACTATATAAATACGACAATGAAAAAGCAAATTATTGCTGCCTTAGATTCGAAATAAAAACACTAAAAAACCCGTTGTAAAATTTGCAACGGGTTTTTTCTTGGGTGGAGTTTTATATAGAATGAAAGTGTACTTGTTTATAAGCCTCTTGTCAACCAGCCTTTTTTGTTGGCTGTTGCAATGGCATAAGGCGCAATCCAGAATAAACTGAAAGTGTAAAAAACACTGTATGAATAGGCCCAGAATGATTCTGAAAGTGTGTATCTTTTTGCATAAAACAACATTGAAAAACTTGAAAAGATTAAGATTGCCATTAATGTTGAGCTCAAAAATAATACTGGGTGAACTGCAATAAAATAAAACATAAACAATAAGAATGGATACGTCATTGCAATTTTGAAAAACTGATTTAAGAATAACATTCTAGGTCCAAATTTTGAGTCTTTTCTAAAATCTTTGAATACAAATTTTGCCATCATAAGGTTCTCACGAACGTTACTTCTCGCCCATCTAATGAACATTTTGTATAACCCTTTATATTCTTCTGGAACATTGGTTAACACAACTGCATTTCTTTGAAATTTCACTTCAAAACCTTGTTTCAAAATCATATTAGTTAAAGCACGATCTTCTCCAATATCTGATGGTTCTCCCATAAAAGTCTGGTTAATCCATTCTGGAAGACAGTTAAAAACCGCGTCTCTTTTGTAAGCTGCCAAAGCGCCTGGCGTACATAATACAGAACCTAACTCACTCTCTGCAGAACGTTGGAATTCAAAACTCATTACGAAACTTACATTAAGCATTTTTGGTAAAATCGCTTTTTTATTGTTCAAAACTTGAACGTTTCCTGCAACGGCTCCACATTTTTTGTTTACTACAAACGGACTTACTAAGTTTCTTAAAGTATCTTTTTTCACAATAGAATCACTATCTACTGTTACAAAGATTTCCCCCGTTCCTAATTTAAACCCTCTGTATAAGGCTTGACGTTTTCCTTGATTTTTTGGTTGCTGAAAAATCGTTACACGATCTCCCAATTTTGCTTTTGCTTCCTGCATCCAATACCAAGTATCATCTTTACTTCCATCGTCAATTGCTAAAAGCTGTAATTTTTCTGCTGGATAATCACTGTCTGCAAGACTCAATAAAGTATCCCAAACTAATTTTCCTTCATTGTATGCTGGAACGATAATCGTACAAGTTGGCAATAAATCGTCTGACACTGATGGAATTGCTTTATATCTCAAATACAAGAAAGAACTGTACAAGAAAACTCCTGCCTGATAAAAGAATAAAATTGTAGTTATGATTAAAAATGGTAATCCCCAAGTTGAGGCAATTCTTTCAAAATGAAATTTCTCAAAATCATCTTGCAACAGAATTACTACTCCAACACCTGCTAGGAGCAATAAAAAAGTTCCGATAAGAACCGCTAATCCAAACGGACTTGTTGGTCTTTCTACATGTATTTTTTGGGATTTTTGTTTAGTTCCGAAAAAAGAACCGTTTATTGTTTTTTCGCTAATCGCTGAACTGCTGTTCGTGTAAAATTGTTCTGAGATAATTGTTTCGCTTTCCATGCTTATACTCCTTTTTTAATTTGCTTAATTTGGCTTTTAGCAAAATCTTTTCTTTTCTAGTTTATCTGAATCTCTTTCGAAAAACAATAAAAAAACAAACACATCAAAGATTTTGACATTAACACATTTTGCAAGCGGCGTGCCAACACGATTTTAAACTGGTATAGAGCGATTTACAAAAACAGACACAAAAAAGAGTGTGTAATTATTTCACACTTTTTGGATACGGTATACACTAAAATTGTAGAATTCGGAATTGAAAAGTGAGATTTTGAAAGGGTTTAGAGCGGTTTTGATTTCTTAATTTTTAAAAAGTGTAAATCTCAAAAAAACAAATTCTCTGACGAAAAAATGGTGAGAATTAATAAAACGCTGTTATCAAAATAAAATTGTCTAAAAGAATAAATAGATCTCAAAAACACTTTTTTGCATCCTTAAAGAAACATTCTTCCTAAAAAATCAGGAAATCTTACTTAAAAAAGTTAAATTTATCAAAACAAACTTAACCCTAAAATTAAGGAGACTACAAAATGAGTAAAGAGCGTTACCATCTTTTACTGGCTGATGACGACGAAGACGACTGCCTTTTCTTTAAAGAAGCTCTCGACGAAATAACTTTCAGCGCCGATCTTTTAACGGTTCATGATGGCGTACAATTAATGGATTATTTAAAAAATAATATTTCTAATCTTCCAGAAGTTATTTTTTTGGATTTAAATATGCCTCGGAAAAATGGTATTGAATGTTTGGATGAAATAAAAGATGACGAGAAACTGAAAAACCTACCTATAATCATTTTCTCTACTTCGCTTGATAGTGAAATAGTAAATAAACTTTATCAAAAAGGCGCTTCTTATTATATTAGAAAACCAGGTGAGTTTTCTAAACTTAAAAGCGTAATCGAAAAAGCACTGACAATTGCATCAGAAAATAAATTTAAACAGCCCGAAAGAGCCAATTTCATACTGCAACCTTAATCTTCTTTGGAAATGAACCGCAAAAAAAAGGAACATTATTTTCTTTCCGAAGGAGGAAAAATGGGAGAATTAATTCGTTCTGCAGATTGGAGCCAAACGCCATTGGGAGATCCTGAAAAATGGCCACAAAGTTTAAAAACAATGACCGCAATGATGCTCGGCAATCCGTTTGGAATGTACATTGCGTGGGGAAAAAATTATACTCAACTCTACAATGATGCTTTTCGTCCTATCCTTGGCGCTTCTAAACATCCAGAAGCTTTAGGCGGAAGTTCTAAAGATACATTTGCTGAAATCTGGGATACCATAGGACCAATGTTTGCCGATGTTATGAAAGGACATGCTGTAAGTTTTCCTGATTTTAAAGTTCCGCTTCATCGAAACGGCTATACAGAAGATTGTTTTTTTGACTTTTCCTATAGTCCGATAAAAATAGAAGACGGTACTATTGGCGGAATTTTGGTTACGGTTATCGAAACCACCGAAAAGAAAATTGTTGCTGATGCGTTACAGGAAAGTAATGCAAGATTTGTCAATAATATTATGCAGGCTCCCGTTGCCATGTGTATTTTTAGAGGTGAAAATCATGTTGTTGAAATCGCCAACGAACAAATGCTCCAGCTTTGGGAAACAAAAGCCGAAAATGTAATTAATAAGCCTATTTTTGAAGCTTTGCCCAGATTAAAAAAACAAGGCTTTGATGAAATTCTCCAGAACGTTTTTACAGACGGAAAAAAAATTACCACAGACGAATTATTTGTCCAATTAAATCGAAATGGACAAACCGAAAATACTTATATCAACTTTGTCTACGAAGCTTTGCGTGAACCTGACGGAACTATTTCTGGCGTTGCAGCAATTGCTACAGAAGTTACAGCTCAAGTTTTGGCTCGCACGAAAATAGAAGAAAGCGAACAAAAAATAAGACAGCTGGTAGAAAACGCTCCTTTTCCGATTGCTGTTTACGTAGGGAAAGAAATGCGTATTGAACTCGCAAATGAATCAATCATAAAAATCTGGGGGAAAGGTCCTGATGTTATTGGAAAAACTTATAAAGAAATTCTTCCTGAATTGCAAAATCAGTCAGTATTTGAACAAGTTGAATCGGTCTTTAATACAGGGCAATCCTTTCACTCCAGAAATTCGCGTATAGATATTGTTATCGATAATGTTTTGCAATCGTTTTATTTCAATTATAGCTTTACACCTCTGTATGATTTGACTGGAAAAATTTACGGAGTAATGAATACCGCTGTAGAAATTACAGATTTATATTTAGCCAAACAGAAAATCGAAGAGAGCGACAAGAGATTTCGTGATACTGTAAGACAAGCTCCTGTTGGCATCACGATTCTTCGCGGGCCAGAATACGTCGTGGAAATGGCAAACGAAGCTTATCTAAAACTGATAGACCGAGAAGAACAAACTTTTGTTGGCAGACCATTATACGATTCTCTTCCAGAAGTAAAAGAAAGCGTTAGTCCTTTACTAGACAACGTTTTAAATACAGGAATTCCGTTTCATGGAATTGAAGTCCCTGTTCCTTTAAACCGATATGGAAAAATAGAAACTTCTTATTTTGATTTCCTATACCATCCTTTGAAAGAAGAAAATGGAACTATCTCTGGAATTTTAGTGACTGTTACCGAAGTAAGCGAAAAAGTTGAAGCCAGAAAAAAAATCGAACTAAACGAGGATCGTCTTAAAATTGTTGTGGAAGCCAGCGAATTGGGAACTTGGGAACTGAATGTAAAAACCCGTATTCCGACTTATTCTAAAAGATATCTTGAAATTATTGGCGGATATACCGAAGATATAATGCTTACTCACGAAGAATTATTGGCGCATCTTCATCCCGATGATTTGCATATTCGAAATAAAGGTTTCAAAGAAGCTTTGAGTTCAGGTTTCTTAAATTATGAAGTTCGCGTAATCTGGAAAGATCAATCGGTACATTGGATTGAAGGAAAAGGAAAAGTTTTTTATGATGAAAACCGTCAGCCCGAAAAATTAATTGGGACTATTCGGGATATCACTGAAGAAAAAAAATACCAGCAGAAAATTGAAGAAAGCGAAAAGAAACTTCGCAATCTTATCATGCAATCGCCTGTTCCAAAAGCCATTTTACGAGGAAATGATTTTGTGATCGAAATGGCCAATTTCGTGTTGTTGAAGAATATCTGGAAAAAAGAAGAAACCGAGGTTCAAGGAAAAAAGATATTAGAAATATTTCCAGAACTCAATAAACAGAAATATGCAGATTTATTAAAACAAGTTTATGAATCTGGAAATGTATATGCTGAATCTGAATCTTTACTTTTTATTGATAATGAAAAATTTGGCAATCAATTTTATGTAGATTTTGAATTTGCTCCGCTTCGCGAAAGTGATAATTCGATTTCCGGAATTAGAATGACGCTTATTGATGTTACGGAAAAAGTTGAAGCAAGAAAGAAAATCGAAGAAAGCGAGAAAAGATTCCGATTGCTTACCGAAAGTATTCCGCAATTAATCTGGGAAACCGATGCTGATGGAAATGCTCTTTTCACTTCGGGAAGATGGTTGGAATATACTGGAATTGAACCTGGAATAGAAGGTTCATGGCAGAAAATGATTCACCCAGATGATTTTGATGAAAATGTCAAAATCTGGCAGCACGCGCTCGCAACGGGAGAAATGTACCGCTGTGATGTGCGAATGAGAAGAAAAGACGGTTCATACAGATGGCATACTGTTATTGGCGAACCTGTTTTTGGACCCGACAATAAAATTGTAAAATGGGTAGGTGCCTTTACTGATATTCATACCGAAAAGGCTTTTACGCATGAACTTGAACAACAGGTTACAGCCAGAACAAGAGAATTAATTCAGATTAACGAATCGCTTCGCAAAAGTGAAGAACGTTATCATTTAATGGTCGAAGAAGTTCAAGAGTATTCAATCCTCTACTTGAATCCTTATGGCATTGTAGAAAACTGGAATGTT
Source organism: Flavobacterium tagetis (assembly GCF_016735615.1). Lineage (GTDB taxonomy): Bacteria > Bacteroidota > Bacteroidia > Flavobacteriales > Flavobacteriaceae > Flavobacterium > Flavobacterium tagetis. Next base: position 9,708 of record NZ_JAERSF010000003.1, on the reverse strand, counting down.
GGAGCTGAAAAGATTAAAGGCTACAAAGCAGAAGAAATTATCGGAAAATATTTTGCTGTTTTTTATACCAAAGAAGATCAGAAAGCTAAACTACCTGAGAAACTTTTGGAACTGGCGCGAGAAAAAGGAAAGGTAATCCATGAAGGCTGGCGCGCGCGTAAAAACGGAAATCTATTTTGGGCAAGTGTAGTTATTACGGCAGTTCATAACAAAAAGGGCGATATCATTGGTTTTTCAAAAGTAACACATGACTTAACTGAAAGAAAAAAAGCCGATGATAAATTAAAAATGAACGCCCTCGAACTAGAGCAGAAAAACAATGAATTGGAAGAAATGAACAAAGAACTTCAGTCATTTGCTTATATCTCAAGTCATGATTTACAGGAACCACTTCGAAAAATACAGACTTTTGCTTCTCAGATTATAGAGAAAGAAGCAGAACATTTATCAGAAAACGGAAAAGATAAATTTAAAAGAATGCAAAACGCAGCACAGCGAATGCAAACTTTAATTAATGATTTGTTGGCTTATTCTAGAACAAATATTCAGGAACGCATTTTCATAAAAACAGATCTTGCTCAAATTATAAATGAGGTAAAAGAAGATTTAACCGAAGAACTAGATCAAAAAAGTGCGGTAATTGAAATTGAACAAAGCGTTGAAGTTGATATTATTCCGTTTCAATTCAAGCAATTACTTTATAACCTTATCAGTAATTCGTTAAAATTTTCAAATCCTGATATTCCAATTATAATTAAAATTAGAAGTAAAATTGCCCTTGGAAAAGATTTAGAAAACGAAAAACTGATTCCTGCTAAAAAATATTGCTACATAGAGGTTTCAGACAACGGAATCGGTTTTGAAGCGCAATACAACAAAAAAATATTCGAAGTTTTTCAGCGTCTTCACGGCAGAGACCGCTACAACGGAACTGGAATCGGATTGGCGATTGTGAAAAAAATTATTGAAAACCATAACGGAATTATCACCGCTTCAGGTATTCAAAATCAAGGAGCTTCTTTTGATATTTATATTCCTGTAAAATAAGATTTTTTGAAATTTCAAATTCTAAATTCCATAAAAAAACGGAAACTGCAAATAAGCTGTTTCCGTTTTTTCATTTCAAAGGAAATTGAAATTATCTCAAAACAATTTTATTATCTAGTATAAACTGTAATTACACCAGTTGTTTTGTCTTTAATTTTTAATTCTTTGTTAGTAAGGTTCATGATATCACTTGTTGAACTTACATTTCCTACCGTGATAGTCAAATCATTATGAGATCTTACATAAGTACCAGTAGTTTCTGTTAAAGCGCAATCAGATCCATTATAATCACCAATAACAGCGGCATTACTTAATCTTAAATCTAAATAATCCCTGTTACATCCCGCCGCATTCTCTGGTGCATCAACCAATACTTCCTGTCCATTAACAATTGTTCCTTTTTGGCTTAGATTATATTTCCCTTGAATTGGAACTATTGTTTCTCCTTCATTATCGTCGTTACTACAAGAGGTTACGAACATTCCCGCGCTTAAGGCTAATACGAATAAAAAGTTTCTATTTTTCATGATTTCTTTGTTTTTTATTAATTTAATTCAATAATGCTAAATTAAAAGTATATACTTACAAAAAATTTCATGATTCTACGAATATTTTACATAAATCGCATTTTACATAGATTTTTACTTTTTTACATATTTATTCAAAATATATCTCGTTACAGGTTTTAAAGAACTATTATTTTCAGGATGTCTTCCATGTCCATTAAAGAAGTCTATTCCATTTGCTGTTTTGCCATACCAGACAATAGCTTCTCCATTTTTATCAAAAAAAGCCGTTGTATCACATACATTTATTTTTTTTAAGTCAAAAACGGTTTTGTCAAAAGGTTCTACAACATTAAAGCTTGCTAAACCATTCACTTCCAAATCGCAGCTTACTTTTTCATAATGCTCACCCGACCATTGCATGCACTGTTTTTGAAAGAAGGCTAAATAAATGAGCATCACTAATCCAGCTGAAAAAGCTACAATTATAGAATATTTTATTATTCCAGATTTTCCTCCCCCCTCTCCACTTACATTAAGAGAAGTTGATATACCCGCTGGAATTGTTTCCAAGTTCTGATTTTCGTCTTGTTCTATTACTTCAGCTTCATCTTGCTTTACTTCTTCGGTTAAATCTTCTTTTACCTCTTCAGTTTTTAAACTAGGAAATTTTTCCATTTCGACATTATCAATAAAACCAATAGAAGAAAATTCAGGTTTATAATGTTTGGTATTTCTTAGCTCTTCTATCAATTTCAAATTCTCTGGATCAATTTCTTTTCTAAACTTATTAAAAGGTCTCGGATTAAAATCTACCAAAATTGCTGCCATATCAACAACATCGATTTTATCTGGATCTGTTTCTCCTTTAAAAAATTTTTCTACTGGTCTAAATAGATCTGTCTCTTGCTTAAACTTGTTTTTTGAACTAATATCAAAAGAAAGTCCTAGTAAAGAATTGAATACAGTCAAATCATTTGAATGCATATCGTTATTTGCAAATTTTTCCCAACATAACTTATTTAGTTTTCCTCTTGTTGGAGCATTCAAGAAATAAAAATCATCACCATTTTTTACTTCTTCATATTTTTCCCTAATGGCTTTTTTATATAAATCTTCCAAAGTATTGTTATGCATAGGCTTCATTTTTTTGGGTTTTTAAGGATTTATAGGGAAAAACAGGGATTTTACAAAATTTAATCGGAAATCCCGGAATTCCGTATTAACACAGGGCCAAAACGGTTGTTACTTTGCCTCAACAAAATTAGTTATCGCTTTGATCTGCAGGTCAAAAGCAAATGTACAAAACTAGTTCATGTACCAGGTGTGGAAAACCGTAAGACGGATTTTATTCCGGGAAGTATAGATGAAAATCTTACGGTTCTACGCACTTCACTTCCCAAACAAAATTTGGCATTGCTGTCATTAAAAAACAATCTGGAAAAACTCCAGACAGCAATCCTCATGTCTAATTTTTAATCTATAAAAAAATGAAAACTCTATATTTATTGGGAGCGTGCGCGCTATTGTCAACTACATTATTTTCTTGCACTGCTGATGAACTCGAAACAGCTAAAAACAAAACAGAAGTCAAAAATGATACAATTCCGGCGAAAGATATGCAGGCCACTGGACCAGATGACGATCCAGTTGTGGTGCCGCCACCGCCAAAAAAATAATGTAATATTTTAGAAAAAAAACTGTAATTTATAATAAATTACTATTTTCGGGGAAAGTAAGATTTATGTTACGATCCCCGTTTTTTTGTCTGCTAATTATTCTCTTTTTCTTTTCTTGTAAAGAAAAAACAATTGCACCTATTAAGGTAGACCACAACCGTGAGGAAGCTTTTAAAGTAAGAGATCTGGGCATAACTAATCTCCAAAACAAAAATTACAATAGTGCTTTTTTCAATTTCAATAAATCAAAATTAGATTTTGAAATTTTAAAAGACAGCGCCAATATTGTTTATAATTTAATTCAGATGGCTTCGATCCAACAGATAAATGGCGATTATTACGGAAGTAAAGAAACACTCACAGAAGCTCTTCCGTATGTTAAAAAGAAAGATATTTATACCGTTTCTATAAATAACTTTTTCGGGATTGCAGACAAAGAACTGGCAATTTATGATGATGCAATTTATTATTATAACGAAGCAATAAAAGATGCCGAAAATAATGTTTCTAAATTCTCTCCTCTAAATAATATTGCTGTTATTTACATTGAGCAGAAAAATTATGAAAAAGCAATTCAGATTTTAGAATCGATTTTAAATGAAAAACAAATTTCAAAAACAAGTAAAGCACGTGTTTTAGACAATCTGGGGTTTGCCTATTTTCAAATTGGAAATAATGATAAAGGACTCGCTTTAATGCAGGAAGGCCTTAAAATTAGAAATGAAGTTCAGGACTTATATGGAATCATTGGAAGTAATCTGCATCTTGCTCAATATTACTCAAAAAACAATATTCAGAAATCAAATGAATACGCCGTAAAAGCATATGAAACTGCCTCAAAACTTCGCAGTATTGACGAGCGCTTAAAAGCATTATCTTTTCTCATTTCAAACGATTCTGAAACTCAAAATGCTTATGCGCAAAAATTCATTTTTTTAAACGATAGCATAATAAAAGTTCGAAACAACTTTAAAAACAAGTTTGCCCGAATTAAATACGATTCAAAAAAAGAAAAGGAGGAAAACCAGAAACTGCGATTAGAGCAAGCCGAGACTTCTCTTGCATTACAAAAAGCGCATTATCAAAAGATATTTTTCATAATAGGCATTTCATCTCTCTTTCTTTTACTGCTTTATTTAAGAAAGTTTTATCAAAACCGAAATCGAATTGAAAAAATAAAAACAGCATATAGTACAGAAACCCGAATTGCCAAAGATATCCATGACGGACTAGCAAATGATGTTTTTCATGCTATAACCTATACACAAACTCAGTCTTTAACAGACGAAAGCAATAAAGAAAACTTGCTTCAAAAACTCGATGACATTTACTCACGCGTTCGCGGAATTTCTCGAGAAAATAATGATATTGATACTGGATCAAATTTTTCGGATAATTTAAAAGAAATGCTTTCTACTTATAATAGCAGTCAGACAAATGTTATTATAAATGGTGTTGAAAAAATAAATTGGGATTCGGTTGAAGATTTAAAAAAGATTGCCATTCAGAGAGTTTTACATGAATTAATGGTCAATATGAAAAAACATAGTGAGGCTCCTGTAGTATCTATAAAATTTTATACGAACTCAAATTCACTACTTATTGATTATAGTGATAATGGAAAAGGTTGCGAAAAATCAAAAATTATAAAAAATGGTCTCCAAAATATGGAAAACCGTATTTTGTCTAATAAAGGAACTATTACTTTTGAAACAGAACCTAACAAGGGTTTTAAAGTAAAAATAACAATGCCTAAATAAAAGCCTATGTTTAAAAAAGTAATTATAGCCGAAGATTTTGAAGAATTCAATTTAGCCATTAAACAAACTTTGAGTGATTTCAATATTACCAATTTTCAGCACACAAAATATTGTGATGATGCATTTCTTAAAATAAGAAAAGCGATTCAGGATAATGAACCATACGATCTATTAATTAGTGATCTTTCATTTAAAAAAGACCATCGCGAAGTAAAAATTGGCAGCGGCGATGAGCTGATTCAGAAAGTTCGTGAACTGCAACCTGAGATCAAAATCATCGCTTATTCTATTGAAGATAAAAGTGCTCGCATAAAATCACTTTTTGAGGATTCTGAAATTAATGCTTTTGTTCTAAAAGGCAGAAATAGTATTGAGGATCTTAAAAAAGCGCTTACCATAATTTCGGCTTCAGATCAAAAATTTATTTCGCAAGAAGTTGCTTCTGCACTTCAAGAAAAAGGCAATTACGAAATAGACGATGTTGATATAAAAATTCTAAAATTTTTATCTGACGGTACATCTCAGGATGAGATTATTGAAATATTTAAAAGCAATGACATAAAACCAAATAGCAAAAGTGCTATGGAAAAAAGATTGGCAAAGCTAAAAGACTTTTTTAAAGCTAATAACACTGTCCATTTGGTTTCGATTACAAAAGATATGGGAGTAATTTAGATTTCTATTTTATTCAATTTTTAAAGCTCCTTTGGGAGCTTTTTTTATTTCTTCAAATTAATTTTCGGATTATGGATTTCCGTAAAATACTGGTTTTGATTGATTTTACTTTTGAGTATTAATTTAAAACTACAGACCAATGGAAATGAATATTCAACTAAAATCATTAGCAGATAAAATAAATCAGCTTAAAAGTAAAATTGAAACCGAAGAATCTACAAAACATGCTTTTGTACTGCCTTTTATACATGCTTTAGGATACGATGCATTTAATCCGCTAGAAGTAGTCCCTGAATTTACAGCCGATCTTGGCTTAAAAAAAGGCGAAAAAGTAGATTATGCTATTTTTCAAAACGGAGAACCCATTATTATTGTAGAATGTAAAAGTTGGAAAGAAAAACTTACAGTTCATAATTCTCAGTTATTTCGTTATTTCCATGTTACCAAAACTCGATTTGCACTTATAACAAACGGAATCCAATATCAATTTTTCACTGATTTAGATGACCAAAACAAAATGGATGAAAAGCCTTTTTTAGAATTTGACATCTGTAATCTAAAAGAAAATACGATAAACGAAATTGCAAAATTTCATAAAGCGAATTTTGATGTCGATAATATTGTAAGCAATGCCAGTTCATTAAAGTACATTAAGGAAATAAAAAAACTAATCAATGCTGAATTAGAAAGTCCTTCAAACGATTTTACAAAACTCTTTGCAAGTAAAATATATACAGGTAGACTAACAGAAAAAGTTGTTGATGAATTTAAAGATTTAGTTCAAAAATCGGTTAGCCAATTTATTAACGACAAAATCAATGATCGTTTAAATGCGGCTTTAAGCAAAGAAACTATTAAACAACAAGATGAAGAAATTATCTCAATTGAAGATGACAACAAAGTTGTTACAACTGAAGAAGAACTGGACGGTTATCGTATAGTAGTAGCCATTTTACGCCGAAAACTGCCAGTTGCCAGAATTGTCTCTCGTGATACACAATCCTATTTTGGAATACTGTTGGACGATAATAATCGAAAACCTCTTTGCAGACTTCACCTAAACAGCGGTAAAAAATACATAAGCCTTTTCAACAATAATAAAACCGAGGCCAAAATTGCAATTTCATCAATTGATGATATTTATCAATATGAAAAAGAATTACTAGAAACGGTGGCACTTTATGAGACAGAACTAAATCCCGTATAAGTACTCATTTTCAAAAAGTGAATTCTAATTAGATTTATCTTATTACAAAAAATACTAACCTAATAACCAAAACACTATGAAACCAAAACATTACATAATTGTTGGATTTTGCTTGTTTGTATTGGTCGCCGCACTTACTAATCCTGGAACTGAAAAACATAAAGAAGAAGTAAAATTGAAAATGAATGTATTTTTAGAAAAAGAAATTGACAAAGAAAATACAACTTCGAACGATGAAATGTCAAAAGCTGGAGGAATATTAGGAGATGCTCTAGCACAATCAATGGTAAACATTCTGGTAGACAATATAGTTTCTTCATCAAATTACATTGTTTTTTCTACAACAAATGTTACTATCGAAGGAAAAAACAAAACCATTGGCTTTGGCATATTAGGAAATGTCTTTTTATCTAGTAAAATAGATGAAGCAATAAAACAGTAAAACAAAAAAAAATTGTCCAACTAAATACCGCAATTGCCTATGCAAAAAAACTACTCAATCTTACTTTTAATATTTATATTTTTTTCCTGTAAGGAGACAGACTCTCCGCCTCCATTGCCAAAAATAAATTCATTTTATAAATCGGCAATTACTGCAGATGACCGAAAGACAATCACTCCAGAAGAAGCCAGAACGTATCATGTAAATAAAACCTATCACTATGAATATCGAACAGGAAATCCTGGAAATTATGAGTATAATTATGATGTGAAAGGAATTAATAACGCAGGAGATTCTGTTTGTGGGAATATTAACGTTCAGGGTAAATACGGCGCAGGAGTTTTAACCACTGATACGGTTTCAGAAATCGAAATAAATACCGAATGGATTTCATATGGAAAATTAAAAGCTACAGATAAAAAAGGAAATGAATATCAATTAATTGTCAAATAAAATATCTAATGAAATATACTCTACTCTTATTTTTTGTTTTTGCAACTTCATTTCGACCACCACAGACCAATGTCTACATTTGCGGATCAAATGGCGCAAAAAAATATCATTATAAAGAAACCTGCCGAGGCTTATCGAGCTGTCGCAGTGAAACTGTAAAAACATCGCTTAAACAAGCTCAAGGCTTACGATTGACACTTTGTGGATGGGAAGATTAATTATCTTTCCGTCCTACCATATTTAATCATTTAATAATAATCACTTTACAATAATTTCACATTAGTTTTCTTAATTTGATATAAAACTAATCGTCATGAAATTCTTTAATTTAAAATTTCTAGTATCTTTCAAAGAATGGCTTTTTTTAAGAGCAATGCAATCTTCTTTCCTGCATTAATAAACCATTATAAACAAAGGAAAGTATTATTGAATGAATAAAATTGAAAGCTCATTTTTAAACAAAAACCAATTTGGTAACGACTTCTTGTGGGGTATTTCTACCGCTGCTTTCCAAATTGAAGGGGCACATGACGCCGACGGAAAAGGTTCTTCTATTTGGGATGTTTTTACTTCTCAAAAAGGAAAAATCAAAAACGGACATCATGCTCTAACTGCTTGTGACTTTTACAACTGTTATCAAGATGACATTCTTCTAATTAAAGAACTAAATATTCCCAATTTTAGGTTTTCTATCAGCTGGCCAAGGATTATGCCAACTGGTGTTCATCCTATAAATCAGGCAGGAATCGATTATTACAACAAAATTATTGATACTTTGCTGGCTTCGGGAATCGAACCTTGGATAACACTTTATCATTGGGATTTACCACATGAACTTGAAGTCAAAGGAGGTTGGACAAATCGCGAATCTGTTTCTTGGTTCAAAGAATATGTCGAAGTTTGCATACAATACTTTGGTGATCGTGTTAAAAATTGGATGGTGATTAATGAACCTTCCGTATTTACTGGAGCGGGATATTTTTTAGGCATCCACGCGCCTGGAAAAAAAGGAATCACCAATTACCTCAAAGCCATGCACCATGTTACTCTGGCAACTACTGCTGGAGCTAAAATAATTCGCGAAAGAATTCCACATGCCAATATCGGAACTACATTTTCATGCACGCATATTGAACCCGCCACTGAAAACACAAAAGATATTGAAGCTGCAAAACGTGTAGATACTTTACTAAATAGAACTTTTATAGAGCCTATTTTAGGACTAGGTTATCCACAGAAAGATCTTCCAGTTCTAAAAAAGCTTAATAATTATATTTTAGATGGCGATTTAAACAATCTAAATTTCGATTTCGATTTCATTGGGTTACAATGCTATACTAGAGAAGTAGTAAAATCTGCCATGCTTATACCTTATATTGGTGCAGAACTAGTAAGTGCCGAAAAAAGAAATGTCATTGCAACAGATATGGGCTGGGAAGTTTACCCCGCTGCCTTATATCATGTTCTCAAAAAATTTAATGAATATGACGGAATCAGAAAAATTATTATAACCGAAAATGGAGCCGCTTTTCCTGATATTGTAAAAAATGGAAAAGTTCATGATATAAAACGAACTCACTATATTCAGGATCATTTAGAACAGATTTTAAAAGCCAAACAAGATGGTTTAAATGTCGATGGTTACTTTGTTTGGACATTAACTGATAATTTTGAATGGGCAGAAGGATACAATGCACGTTTCGGATTGATTCATATAGATTTTGAAACGCAAAAGCGTACAATAAAAAATTCAGGACTGTGGTTTAAAGACTTTTTATCATAGAGCACTTTTTAATTCTTTTACTTTTATATTAAACAATTTTCAAAATCATATAAAAACAGAAAACCCCATCCGAATTGGATAGGGTTTTCAAAAGAAAGGCGACGACATACTCTCCCACAATGATGCAGTACCATCTGCGCAGGCGGGCTTAACTTC
>NZ_JAERSF010000002.1 GCF_016735615.1 Flavobacterium tagetis | reverse complement strand
GCCTTAAGGTGGTTATTGCGGCGGGGCTCACCTCTTCCCATCCCGAACAGAGAAGTTAAGCCCGCCTGCGCAGATGGTACTGCATCATTGTGGGAGAGTATGTCGTCGCCTTTCTTTTGAAAAACCCTGTTTTTTGAACGGGGTTTTTTATTCAAACTTTTACTTATAGAAATATAAGTAAAAATGGTACCTTAGCTCAGATGGTAGAGCAATGGACTGAAAATCCATGTGTCCCTGGTTCGATCCCTGGAGGTACCACATTATGCTCGGATGGTGAAATTGGTAGACACGCTGGACTTAAAATCCAGTGAACAGCAATGTTCGTGCGGGTTCAAGTCCCGCTCTGAGTACTAAAACTTCAATTAGCTTTTGTTGATTGAAGTTTTTTTTTGCTCTAAACTGAAATAGGTTTTCTCTTTATCAATATTCTAAAATATTAAACCTTAAAAGCTGTTTTAATCAGAAATTTTATATTTTTACTTCTGTATTTAACTTTAACTATTACTTTCAGCTATGCAAAATGTTTTTCTTAAAGAAGATTGTGATCGATTTGTTACTAGAATTAATAAGCTTAAAACGGATTCTCAGCCACTTTGGGGAAAAATGTCTGTTGACCAAATGCTAGCTCACTGCAATGTAACGTATGAAATGGTTTATGATACTATTCATCCTAAACCAAATGTTTTTATGAAGCTTCTTTTAAAACTATTAGCTAAAAACAAAGTAGTAAGCGAATCGCCTTATCCAAGAAATCTTAGTACATCTCCGCAATTTATTATTAAAGGAGATCGTGATTTTGTGCTAGAAAAAAACAGATTGATTACCTATATTCAAAAAACGCAAGAATTAGGTGAAAAAGAATTTGAAGGGAAAGAATCACTTTCTTTTGGTAAATTATCTTCTAAAGAATGGAATAATATGTTTGCAAAACATTTAGACCATCATTTCTCTCAATTTGGTGTTTAAATTTTTTAAGCGATGAAAACGTATATAATTTTCTTTTTTCTTCTTTTGGGATTATCTTCTAATGCTCAAAAACAAGAAGTACAAAAATGCATTGAATCTTTTTTTGAAGGGTTTCACCAGAGAGATTCATCAAAGATTAAGTTAGTTTGTGCAGATAAAATGATATTGCAGTCCATTAGCGAAAGCACTGTAAAAGGGAATAAATTGTCGAATGAAAGTGCGAAAGAATTTTACAAATCTATTGCTTCAATTCCTGCAAGTATGAAATTTCAAGAGAAAATTTTAAGCTACAATATTCAGATTGATGGAAGTATGGCACATGTTTGGACTCCGTATGAATTTTATGTAAATGACAAACTAAGTCATACAGGAGTGAATGCCTTTACATTGTTTAAAGAAAAAGATTCTTGGAAGATTATTTTTTTAATTGATACTAGAAGAAAATAGTTTACACTACTTCTGTTTGGTAATAGAGGCAGATATCTGCTAAAAGACATTCAATACATTTTGGTTTTGGTCTGCAAGTTTCTCTTCCTAAAAAAGAAATTGCCATTCCTATTTCTGACCAAATATTCTTAGGAAGAATTTGCATTAAGTCTTTTTCTACCTTATTTCCATCTTTACTTTCTTTTATAATTCCAATTCTCGGAGCAACACGAATAACATGTAAGTCAGCAATAATTCCTTCTGCGGGTTTATTTGTTTCTCTTAGAATAACATTCGCAGATTTTCTACCGACACCTTTTAGCGCTGTCAAACCTGACATTGTTAAAGGAATATTTGCATCTTCTTTAATAGTTTTTGCTATATCTAGAATCCATTGTGCTTTTGTGGTATAATTTCGAACTTTAGTAATGTGTGATGTAAAAGTTTCTATATCTGTTTGCGATATACTTTTTAATGTTGGATATTTTTCGAATAATTTTGGGGCTATTGTATTTATATTGGCATCAGAATCTTGCGCAGAGAGAATAACCATCACTAATAATTGATAAGTATTTTGATATTCAAGCGGATGCTTCTTGCTTTTGTATTTTTTTAAAATAGGCTTCAATTTAGCTTCCCAATCTTCATCTTCACTAAATAAATTCATTTTGCTTAAATTTAAAATATTGATAATTAGTTTTTTTGTATAACTAAAATTAAGCATTTTTAATAAAATCTAAAATCTTTTTAATAACATTCTGATTTCCTAAGATTTTTCGGTGCCCAAGTCCTTCAGTCAAAAACAAAGTACCATTTTTAAGATTTTCATGAATATGCATTCCTGCTTTAACAGAAACTTCAGGATCGTCTTTATCATGCATAACCAAAACTGGGATTTCTACTTTCTGAGCAGCTTTATAAGCTGAAAAATCATCCATTTTAACTTGGTACATACTTTCAAAATAATCTCTTAGATGTATGCTAATTTCTTTCTTCAATCCTAATTTAAATATAAATTCATCTAAAATATCCTGAACTATATCACCACTTCCTATTATTACTGCTTTATCTACTTTAAGTCCGTCTTTGATAGAGTTAAGGACAGACATTCCGCCTAAAGAATGCCCTATTGCAATTTCAAAAGGGCCAAATTGTTTTTCTATTTCTAATATAGAAGCTATAAATTCAGACATTATTGTGGTTTGTCCTTTTGATTTTCCGTGAGCAGGCGCATCAAAGCTAACTGTAGAATAGCCATTTGCTAGTAGTTCATCGGCAATCTTAAAAAGTTGAGTTCCTCTTCCTGACCAGCCGTGAACCAATAATATTTTTCGTTGGCTTTTACCATATATATAAGTGACTACACTTTTGTCAATAGCAGGAACATAAACTAACTTTTGCTGACTTTTTGAATCCATTTCCAACTCGCGTTTTGGAACTTTGTGCTTTATTGGACTTGTAAAAATCTTTGCCGCAAACTTTGTTACTAATTTTGTTGATATAAAAGCACAAATTTTCGCAGAAATTATAATAATCTTCGGAATTTTTAATGATTTAGTAGGATTAATTGCCTTTTTTGCCATTTCAATAAAACTGATTTAAAAGAAGGATTTTGCTTGTTTTTTTGCTAAATTTAAAAAGCATAAAAATAGCATTTAAATGATTGCTTCTTATCTATAATCATAAATTAATTTCTTGAATGGAAATATTTCATATTAGTGCAGAATGTTATCCTGTTGCGAAGGTTGGAGGCTTGGGAGATGTAGTTGGCGCATTGCCTAAATATCAGCAATCTGCAGGACATGATGTTAGAGTTGTAATTCCTTGTTATGACACAAAGTTTAGACGTGAAAATGATTTTGAATGTGTTCATTGGGGAACAGTTAAATTAGGAAATTTTCATTTTCCGTTTAGTGTCTTAAAGGAAACCACGGATAAATTAGGATATGAACTGTATCTAATAGAAATTGATGAATTATTTAATCGCCCGAATGTTTATGGCTATGAAGATGATATAGAAAGATTTTTATCATTTCAAATTGCAACACTCGATTGGATTATAGCGCGAAATAAAATTCCAGATGTTATTAACTGCCATGATCATCATACAGGGGTTATTCCTTTTTTGCTTCAGTTTGCTTATAAATATGAGAATTTAAAAGATGTGAAAACTGCCATAACAATTCATAATGGTTTGTATCAAGGATGGTTTGGTTTTGATAAGCTATATTATCTGCCAGAATTTGATTTGAGACATGTTGGATTTTTAGAATGGAACAATTCGATAAATTCTTTGGCGGTAGGTATCAAATGTGCGAACGCGGTAACTACCGTTTCTCCAAGTTATTTAAATGAAATTAATATTTCTGCCAATGGCTTAGAATCTTTGTTTAATTCTGTACGAAACAAATCAAAAGGAATTTTAAACGGAATTGATATTGAGGTTTGGAACCCGATGAAAGATCAAATGATTGCAGAAAATTATTCGATTGAAGATTTTGAAGTAGGAAAAAAGAAAAATAAAGAAAAACTGTGTGAGGAATTTGATTTAGATCCTTCAAAACCACTGTTTAGCTTTATTGGTAGATTGTTTGAGGAAAAAGGAGGCGATTTGCTTCCGCATGCTTCTGCTTTGGCCTTGTCAGAACATTTCGAAGAAATTAATATTTTGATTTTAGGATCAGGAAATGCAGCAATTGAATCACAGTTGACTCAGTTAAGGAATGATTATAAAGGAAATTACAATGTTTTTATAGGTTATAATGAAGATTTAGCGCATTTGATTTATGCGGGTTCAGATTATATTTTAATGCCTTCTAGGGTAGAACCTTGCGGATTGAATCAGATGTATGCGATGCGATACGGAACAATTCCGATTGTTAGAAGAACGGGAGGATTAAGAGATACGGTTATTGATTTTGGAGATGAAGGAAACGGGGTTTGCCATGATCAGGCATCTGTGGCCGATATATGCTATTCAATAAATCGTGCAGTTAGGTTGTATGAGGATAAAATCAATTTCAACAAAGTTTTAAAACGAGGAATGTCAGCAGATCATTCCTGGGAGAGTGTTTGCCAAGAATATATCGAAATATACAACTTAATAATTCAGCAAGATGAAATTTAAAAAGAAAAATGTAGTTGCCATTATTTTAGGAGGTGGACAAGGTTCACGTTTATTTCCATTGACAGAAACAAGATCAAAACCGGCGGTTCCGATTGGAGGAAAATACCGTTTGGTTGATATTCCGATTTCGAATTGTATCAATTCTGATATTTTTAAAATATTTGTCTTGACACAATTTAATTCTGCATCACTAAATGCTCATATTAAAAACACTTTTAATTTCAGTATTTTTAGTCAGTCTTTTGTTGATATATTGGCAGCTGAACAAACTCCAGATAATCCAACTTGGTTTCAAGGAACGGCAGATGCAGTTAGACAATGTATGTCGCATTTTTTAAAACACGATTTCGATCACGCTTTAATTCTTTCAGGAGATCAATTGTATCAAATGGATTTTAATGAAATGCTGGAAGCGCATATTGCTGCTGATGCTGAAATTTCTATTGCAACTTTGCCTGTAAATGCTAAAGATGCTCCTGAATTTGGAATCCTTAAAACAGATCACGAAAACAATATTCATGCATTTATCGAAAAACCACACGCTTCGTTATTGCCAGAGTGGGAATCTGAAGTGAGTGAGCAAATGCAGGAAAAAGGCAAAAAATATCTAGCTTCGATGGGGATTTATATTTTCAATAAATCATTGCTGGAAGAATTAATGGCAGACCAAGAAACAAAAGATTTTGGTAAAGAAATCATTCCGCAATCTGTTGGAAAGCATAAAATTCTGAGTTATCAATATGAAGGCTATTGGACTGATATTGGTAATATCGAATCATTTTTCGAAGCTAATATTGGTTTAACTGCAGATATTCCGGAGTTCAATTTGTTTGATAACGAGAATAAAATTTTTACAAGGCCGAGATTATTACCGCCTTCTAAATTTAGAAATTCGATTATCAATCAATCTTTAATTTCTGAAGGCTGTATAATCAATGCCAAAGAAATCAAAAGTTCTGTAATTGGAATTCGCTCAAGAATAGGAGAAGGAACTGTTTTGGAGAACTGTTATGTAATGGGAAATGATTTCTATCAAGATCTTGAAGAATTAAATCAAGAAAGCAGTATTAATAAAATTCATGTCGGAATTGGCGAAAACTGCTTTATAAATAACGCTTTGATTGATAAAAATGTCCGTATTGGAAATAATGTTCATATTAGCGGAGGTAAACATTTGGACAATTTTACGAATGAATTGTACAGCATAAAAGATGGAATCGTAGTTATTAAAAAAGGAGTTACTCTTTCTGATAATTTTAGAATTGAATAAAATCTGAAAAAACAATATAAAAATTCCAAATTCCAATCGCCATAAAAACCAAATATGACAAAAGTAATCGCACATTCTCTTTTTACCGATTTTGATATAGATTTATTCAAAGCTGGCAAACACTTCAGATTATATGAAAAATTAGGAGCTCATTTAACTGAGGTGAACGGAGTTAAAGGCGTTTATTTTGCTGTTTGGGCTCCAACGGCTCAATCTGTTTCTGTAGTTGGCGATTTCAATTATTGGACACAGGGTGAACATAATTTAAATGTACGCTGGGATTCTTCGGGAATTTGGGAAGGATTTATTCCTGATATTTCGAAAGGAGCGCTTTATAAGTATAAAATTCAATCCAATATCAATGGTGTAATTACGGAAAAGGCCGATCCCTTTGCTCGTTATTGCGAAAAACCTCCTCACACAGCCTCTGTAGTTTGGGATTTGGATTATAAGTGGAAAGATCAAAATTGGATGCAGAAACGTCAGGAATATAATGCATTAGACAAACCATATTCGGTTTATGAAGTGCATTTGGGATCTTGGAAAAGAGCAGAGCATAATCGGTTTTTAACTTATTTGGAACTCGCAGATGAGTTAGTCAAATACGTAAAAGAAACTGGTTTTACCCATGTTGAGTTTATGCCTGTTATGGAATATCCGTATGATCCTTCTTGGGGATATCAATTAACGGGTTATTTTGCACCGACTTCACGCTTTGGTAAACCACAGGATTTTATGGTTTTGGTGGATCGATTGCATCAGGAAGGAATTGGAGTAATTTTAGATTGGGTTCCGTCACATTTTCCAGATGACGCGCACGGTTTAGGTTTTTTTGATGGTTCTCATTTGTATGAACATCCTGATCGCAGAAAAGGATATCATCCAGATTGGAAAAGCCTTGTTTTCAATTATGGAAGAAATGAAGTTCGAGCTTTCTTAATAAGCAATGCTATTTTTTGGCTTCAGAATTATCACATAGATGGACTTCGTGTTGATGCTGTAGCGTCTATGCTTTATTTGGATTATTCTAGAAAAGATGGCGAATGGGAAGCTAATATTTTTGGAGGAAGAGAAAATTTGGACTCAATTAGTTTTCTTAAAGAATTTAACGAAGTAATTTATTCTAATTTTAATGGAGTTCAGACTATTGCAGAAGAAAGCACTTCGTTTCCTATGGTTTCAAGACCCACTTCCATAGGAGGTTTAGGTTTTGGAATGAAATGGATGATGGGATGGATGCACGACACTCTTAAATATTTTCAAAAAGAGACGGTCTATAGGAAATACCATCAGAATGAATTGACTTTTTCGATGACTTATGCTTTTACTGAAAATTTCATGCTTCCGTTTTCGCATGACGAAGTGGTGTATGGTAAAAATTCGCTTATTTATAAAATGCCTGGCGATGAATGGCAGCGTTTTGCAAATTTGAGACTTTTGTATGGCTATATGTTTACGCATCCCGGAACGAAACTCTTGTTTATGGGAGCCGAATTTGGTCAAACTTCTGAATGGAATTTCGAACAAAGTTTAGACTGGCATTTGCTGCAATATGACTTTCATTCTGGAATAAAAAGATTGATTACAGATTTGAATCAATTGTATAAGTCTCAGCCTGCCTTGTATGAAAAGCAATTTAGAGGTGATGGTTTTGAATGGATTAATTATTCAGATCATCAAAATGCGATTTTATCTTACATCCGTAAAGGAAATAATCCTGATGAGAATTTAATTGTGGTCTGTAATTTTACTCAAGTTGTTCGAGAAAATTACAGAATAGGAATTCCTAAAAAAGGAAAATTGCAAGAGATTTTTAATAGTGATGCTGTAATTTATGGTGGAGGCGGTGTCGAAAATTCTAAAGCATTAAAAATTGAAACAATCGGTTATGATGGAAGAGATTTTTCTGCAGCATTAATTTTACCGCCTTTAAGTGTTACTATGTATTCTTTGATTGAATAAAAAATCTTGAAGTGAGATTTTGTCATTATATCGTTTCAAAATTATCAAATTGTTGATTTTTTCTTTTGTAATTTGAAACTCATTCAGAAAAAACGTTTTCGTTAATAAACCTTTTATTCATAGGGTGTTACGAACTTTTTTTGTATGTTTGAATAGAAGGAAAATGTTAAATTAATTCATTCGAGATATGATTACAAACACATCATTAGAATACAAAGGCGATTTATACCCATCAAAAATTGTCTCTTATGAACATGAAGGAGATTCTATTTTCTTTAACACGGATAACAAAGTAATTTTAAAAGTTACTATTCTTCGAGATAGTTTAATCCGATTTCGTTTTACTACAAAAGGTTATTTCAGTAACGACTTCTCATACGCTATTGATAAAACGCAGCTTCACGGTTATAATTTTTTGGAACTGACTGAGGAAGAAACGTATTTCCAGATTAGAACAAGCAAAGTAAAATGCAAAATCCAAAAAGCAGATCTTCGTCTCTCCATTTATGATTTAAACGATTTTCTAATTCTGGAAGATGAGCTTGGTTTTCATTGGGAAGAAAGCTACGAATATGGCGGAAATATTGTAAAAATGAGTAAATACTCTAAAGACGGAGAATGTTATTATGGTCTTGGAGATAAAGCCACTCAAATGAATCTTAAGGGCAAGAGAGTAGAAAATTTTGCTACAGATCAATATGCTTACCAAAAAGATCAGGAACCTTTATATAAAGTTGTTCCGTTTTACATTGGCTTACATAACAAACAGTCGTACGGAATATTTTTTGACAATACCTTTAGAACTTTCTTTGATTTTTGTCAGGAAAGAAGAAATATTACCAGTTTTTGGGCAGAAGGTGGTGAAATGAACTATTATTTCATTTATGGCCCACAAATGCAAGATGTTGTAACTACTTATACCGATTTAACAGGAAAACCAGAATTACCGCCACTTTGGGTTTTAGGCTATCATCAATGTAAATGGAGTTACTATCCAGAAAGTAAAGTGAAAGAAATTACTTCAAAATTCAGGGAACTTCAAATTCCCTGCGATGCCATATATTTGGACATTGATTATATGGATGGTTTTCGATGTTTTACTTGGAATAAAAACTATTTTCCAGATCCAAAAAAAATGGTCGCTGAATTAGCCGAAGATGGTTTTAAAACTGTTGTAATTATAGATCCGGGAATCAAAATTGACAAAGATTATTGGGTTTATAAAGAAGCTTTAGAGAAAGATTATTTCTGCAAAAGAGCCGACGGACCTTATATGAAAGGAAAAGTCTGGCCAGGTGAATGTAATTTTCCAGATTATACAAACCCTGCAGTTAGAGAATGGTGGGCTGGTTTATTTAAAGAATTAGTTTCAGAAATAGGTGTGAAAGGAGTTTGGAATGATATGAATGAACCTGCAGTAATGGAAGTTCCAAATAAAACATTTCCGATGGATGTTCGCCATTTTTACGATGGAAATCCTTGCAGTCATAGAAAAGCCCATAATATTTACGGAACTCAGATGGCAAGAGCAACCTATCATGGAGTGAAACGATTTGCTTATCCAAAACGTCCATTTGTAATTACAAGATCGGCTTATTCTGGAGCGCAACGATACACTTCTTCTTGGACAGGAGATAATGTGGCAACTTGGGAACATTTATGGATTGCAAATATACAAGTGCAGAGAATGTCTATTTCAGGAATGGGATTCACAGGTTCTGACATTGGTGGATTTGCAGAACAGCCTTCAGGCGAGTTGTATGCTCGTTGGATTCAATTAGGCGTTTTTCATCCGTTTTGTAGAACACACTCTTCAGGAGATCACGGAAATCAAGAACCATGGTCTTTTGACGAAGAAGTAATTAATATCACTAGAAAATTTGTTAGCCTTCGCTATCAATTGCTTCCTTATTTATATACCATGTTTTGGCAATATATTGAAGAAGGAGTTCCGATGCTAAAACCATTAGTTTATTTTGATCAGGACGATACGCAGACACATTACCGTAATGATGAATTTATCTTTGGAAACCAAATTTTGGTCTGCCCAATTCTTGAACCTAACGCTGTAGGTAGACGTATGTATATTCCTAGAGGAGAATGGTATAACTATTGGACAAATGAGCTTTTTATTGGTGGAAGAGAAATTTGGATTGATAGTAAATTTGATGAGATTCCGGTTTTTGTAAAAGCTGGTGCTATTATTCCTAAATATCCGGTTCAGCAATATGTAGGCGAATTAGAATTTGATGAGCTTACACTTGATGTTTATTATAAAAACGGCAAAGAACAGTCGGCAGTTTATGAAGACGCCCAAGATGGTTATGATTATAAGAAGGGACGTTACAGCTATTTGTCACTGAGAAATATTGGGAAAGAAAAAGAGCTAATTATTCAGCTTCACAAAGAAGGAAAATACGAAACTCCGTATTCTAAATATAAAATCAATTTAATAGGACTTCCATTTAAAGTTAAGGAAATTGAAATTGACAATGAAAAAATTGAATTTGATAAAATTAATTTTGATATAAATAATTTCCTGATTGTTGATAAAGAGTTTAATGAGCTGCATATTATTGGAGACTAGTTAAATTTTGATATTTTTTTGCCGTAATGTATAAAACATTTTATCTTTTTTAATCGTATTTTTGTTACTAAAATAGCTCAAATTATGAAAAAGTATGTGTTTTTAGGGGTTTTTGGAGCACTTATGATAGGGTGTGCAACAAATCCAATTACTGGGAAACAAAACTTGAATTTTGTTTCGAATAGCGAATTATTTCCATCTTCTTTTCAGCAATATAGCCAGTTTTTAACTGAGAATAAGGTTATTACGGGAACAGCAGATGCAAAACTTGTAGAAACTGTAGGGTTTAAGATAAAAGCTGCAGCAGAAAAATATTTAAATTATTTAGGTCAGACGCAATACTTAAAAGATTATCGCTGGGAATATAAATTAGTTGATAATAAAGAAGTAAATGCGTGGTGCCTTCCAGGAGGAAAAATTGTAGTGTATTCTGGAATTCTGCCAGTTACTCAAAACGAATCTGGTTTGGCAACTGTAATGGGACATGAAGTTTCTCACGCTTTAGCAAACCATGGAGCACAAAGAATGTCTGCAGCACAATTGCAGCAAATTGGTGGAGCAGCCTTAGGGGCAGCAACAAGCGGAAAATCTGAAGCAACACAACAAATATTTGCACAAGCGTACGGAATTGGTTCTGAAGTAGGAGTTATGCTTCCATTTAGCAGAAGCAACGAAAGTGAGGCTGACAAAATTGGTTTGACTTTAATGGCAATCGCAGGTTACAATCCAGATGATGCTGTTGCTTTCTGGAGCAGAATGGCTGCCAAATCTGGAGGATCTTCTTCACCAGAATTTATGAGTACACACCCTTCTGATGCTACAAGGATTGCAAATATTAAAGCTTTAATTCCAGAAGCAAAAGCAATTGCGTTAAAAGTAGGAACTATCAAATAAATATATTTTTACACTAATAAAAAGCTATTCATCTCGAATAGCTTTTTTTGTTTATAATTTATTAATGAACGAATTAGATAATTTCTATTTGATTATGATAAAAATTAGATAAATTCGTAGCCTATTAACAAAACCATTTCTATGAAAAACCTACAAAAAGGAGATAAGAAGCTTTTAAATGCTTGGGCATTTTATGACTGGGCCAATTCGGTTTACACTTTGACGATTGCTTCTGCTGTATTTCCAATTTTTTATGAAGCTTTGTTCAGTGATCGCGATCATTATATTGATGTTTTCGGAATGCATCTTAAAAATTCGGCTTTAATTAGTTTTATTACAGCTGCTGCGTTTTTAGTAGTTTCCTTCATTTCTCCATTATTATCTGGAATTGCCGATTATGTCGGAAACAAAAAATCCTTCATGAAATTTTTCTGTTATATGGGGGCTTTATCATGTATGGGATTGTATTGGTTTGATCTTGAAAATATTTACGTTGGATTAGCATTTTATTTTCTAGGATTGTTAGGATATTGGGGAAGTTTGGTTTTTTATAATTCTTATTTGCCAGATATCGCTTTTGAAGAACAGCAAGACAGAATTAGTGCTAAAGGATATTCTTTAGGATATATAGGAAGCGTTATTTTGTTAATCATCAACTTAGCAATGATAATGAAGCCAAAACTTTTTGGAATATCAGGCACTGAAGGGGAAGCGGCAATGAAAGCTATGCGATATTCTTTTATAATGGTTGGTGTTTGGTGGATTTTATTCAGCCAATATACTTATTACTATTTGCCAAAAGGAAGCAAAGAAACTGGACAGAAGCTAACAAAATCTGTAATATTTAATGGATTTAAAGAGTTAAAAAAGGTTTGGGGTTTATTACAAGATAATATTCCGTTAAGACGTTATTTAGGAGGTTTTTTTGTTTCTAGTATGGCTGTTCAAACTGTTATGCTTGTAGCAACTTATTTTGGAGCTCAAGAAATTCAATGGGAAACCAAAGAGCAAAGCACAATAGGTTTGATTATTTGTATTTTAATAATTCAATTGGTAGCTGTAGTTGGTGCGGTTTTAACTTCTAGAGCTTCTGAAAAGTTTGGCAACGTTCCAACTTTAATTTTTATAAATGCGATTTGGGCAGTTTTTTGTGCTTTGGCATATTTTATTACATTGCCAACGCATTTTTATGTAATGGCAACGGTTGCTGGATTTGTAATGGGAGGAATTCAGGCTCTGTCTCGTTCTACCTATTCCAAATTATTGCCAGAAACAGAAGATACGGCATCATTCTTTAGTTTTTATGATGTAGCAGAAAAAATTGGAATTGTAATAGGAATGTGTGTTTACGGAATTATTGATCAGATTACAGGAAGTCCGCGTGCGGCAATTGTGATTTTAGCAATTTTCTTTATAACGTCAATATTCCTTTTAAGAAGAGTGCATAAAAAAGACGTTTCAAATTAATCGAAACGTCTTTTCTAACAAACAATATCACGAATTGCAAGGATTTTATTTGATTGATGATTTTTTTGTAATTCGTGATATTTTTTTAAATAATTAACCTTTTGTAATAGTTCCAGAGCCAGAAACTTTTACATCTCTTTTCTCAGGATTTCCTATGTATTTTATATTTCCTGAACCAGCAACTCTTGCTGTAATACTTTCGGCACAAGTCACTTTGCTATTTCCAGAACCAGAAACGTTTGCTTCTACAATTTTAGATTTTAAGGCCGAAGCGTCAATATCGCCAGAACCAGAAAGTTTAGTTGTAAGTTTATCTGCAGTTCCTTTTAAATGGATATTTCCAGATCCGCTTACATGCAATTCTAAGTTATTTGTGTCAACTGGCAGATTGAAATTTCCTGAACCAGACAATTTTACTGCAAGATTATCATTTTTAATTACGTCTTTCGACTTAATATCTCCTGAACCAGCTAAACTTAATTCAGAAATTTTTTCAAATGTAACGGTAACTTGAATTTTACCATTACTTGTACGGATTTGAGTGCCTTTTTCTACATAAATTTTTAGTGAATTATCTTCAACTTCAACTTTGATAACGGCTAATAAATTTTCTTCTCCCTTGATCGTGATTTTTCCTTCTTTACCAGACACTAAATCTACATCAAAAGAACCTGCTATTTTTATGCCGTCATAATCTCCAGTAGATCTTGTTTCGGTAACTATCTTTCCGTTACCTTGTACTTTGTTTTGTGCATTAACTGTGTTATTTGTAAAAAATACAGCTAGCGCGAATAGTAAAATTGACTTTTTCATTGATTTGATTTTTAGATGATTAATTTTTTGTTAGCGAAATATTTCCATAGTTGGAATTGATATTGATTTTGTTTTGACCTTTTTTCTTGTAAAAACCGGCAATTCTTTTGCTGTTGCTTTTGACTTCAGAAACTGAAACTTCTAGAGAATTATCATGTTTAATATTCGAATATCTCGCCGAAATGTCAAAGTCAAAAGCATAGTTTGGCATATAACCAATTGAAATATCTGTATATCCTGAGTTTATTGCAATGTTACCGGCTTTTTCGGTTACTGTTCCGATATTGATTTTACTGTAATTGGTATCATAGCTAAAGTTGCTTGAAACTTCTCCAATAACAAAAGTCAAATAATTTCCTGAACCGCTTAAAGAATTGATTTTTTGAAATTTAAATGTTCCATAATTACAGTCCGCTTTAATATTTTGACCGTCATTTAGATTAACATCTGTATAACTTGCATTTATATTCAAATTTCCAGAATCATTAATTTTTAGACCAGAATATCTAGCGTCAATATTTCCTGCTTTTATAAAATCAATACTTGAATTCTGACAATACTGAATAGAAATTTGATTATTGGATCCGTTTAATTTTCCCAAAGTAACTTTTCCGTATTTACATTCAATATCTGTAGAAGATTCTGCACTTGGAATAGAAATATTTCCGTATTTATTGGCTAGTTTAATTGTTCCGTTTTTTGGAATTTTAATAATATAGTTGATTTCAAAACTATTATTGCTTCCTTTGCTTTTAATATTAGAACTTCCTAGTGAAGTTACAGCAGTAACCATGCTTTTAAGAGCTGTGATATCTACATCAATGCTATTTAATCGTTCGTTTACCCAATTTTCGTTAGGGCCATTCACTTTTATGGTAATGTCCAGATCAATTTTATCTTCGTCCCAAGTTGTCACAGTGATGCTTCCGTATTTGTTGTCAATATCAATTCCTGCATTCGAATTTACGATATAGGTTTTTTTAATATTTTTTTGTTTTGTTATAAAAGAGTCATCATTTGAAAATCCAAAGAAAGGAATCAAAAGAAATAAGATGAGTAAGTTATAGTGTTTTTTCATTAGAGGTGTTTTTTAGTTTTTCGTTGTCTTCAATTCTTTTTAGAACGGTTTGCAAAAAAGAGATGCGCGTTTGTAGATTACTAATCATCGCATAAATAATCTGTTTGTTTTCACCATTCTTTTGCAGTTCATTTATGATTTTTTGATAATCAGCGTCAAAAGTTTTCATCTGTTTCATCGCATCATCAATAATCTGCTGATTCTCTGGCGAATTTTTCTCTTTTAGTTTAACCAATTCGTTGTCAATTAGAATATTGAAAATAGAATCGGTGCGTTTAGTCTCTTTAGAAGCAAATTTGAATTCTTTTGGTTTTTCATTTTTATAAAAAAGAGAGACTCCAAGCATCAATACAATCGAAGCGGCAATAGCAGTTACGAACCAATATCGTTTCTTAGGCTCTTTTTTGTTTAGCTTTTGAAGAAAATCCATCTGATGATCAGAATTTAATTCCTCAACATCCCATTGATTTTCAAACTTGCTGAATAATTCGTCTAAGTTGTCTTTTTCATTTTTCATAATTCCAATTCATTTTATATCTCTTCCAATTTTTTTCTCAAACTATCTTTGGCTCTGCTCAAAGTCGTTCTGCAATTTGCATAAGTAATGTTTAAAATTTCGCAGATTTCTTCTTGATCATAGCCTTCAATGTAAAAAAGTGTCAGCACCATTCTGTAATTATCTTTCAGCTGCAGAATTGTATCTAAAACCTGTTTTACTTTTAAAGAGTTTAAGTCAATATTTTCAGAAATTATTCCATCGTTTTCTTCGATTTTATAAAGCTGTTTACTTAAATCTTCTACTTGAAAAGAGTTGTTTTTCTTATAAAAATCGATGCTATAATTGATGATTATTTTTTTTAACCATGCTCCAAAAGCCACTTCTTGTTTATAGTCATTGATTTTCGTAAAAGCTTTTAAGAAACCTTCCTGCATGACGTCTTGTGCAAAATGTTCGTCTTTTACAATACGAAAAGCCACGTTATACATCGCCTTACAATAGCGATTGTATATTTCAAATTGCGCTTTTTGATTGTTGCTTTTACAAAGCGCAATTAGTTCTTCGATATTTTGGTTGTTTTGACTCAAGTAATGGCTTTTGGTTTTTATAAAGGACTGTGCCTTTTTTTGTTTGTTACACTTTTATAAAATTAATTTTATTTTTTTTTAATTTGATCCCACCAAAAGTGAAAATATAATTTTTTAAAACTGACTTCTTTTGGTTTTGGCATAATGATTGTCTATTTTTATGCCCTATCTTGTAATCGAAAAACGAAACTTGTTTTCAGTAAAAACTTCAATAAGCAATACTCCTTTTACAGATAGCACAACAATTTTAATGACAAAACGACTTATATTTTATTATGTCAAACCATAAAATACTTACTATTGACAATCTGTCACTTCAAGAATTTGACTCAGAGGCAGAATTAATTCCATTATTGACGCCAGAAGACGAGGAGGAAATGAATAATGAAGAGCTTCCTGTTTCTCTTCCAATTTTACCTTTACGCAATACTGTATTGTTTCCTGGAGTTGTTATTCCGATTTCTGCGGGAAGAGATAAGTCTATCAAACTAATTAACGACGCCAATGCAGGAGGGAAAATTATTGGTGTTGTATCTCAAATTAATGAAGAAGACGAAGATCCGTCAAAAGATGATATTCATAAAATAGGAACTGTAGCGCGTATTTTACGTGTGCTTAAAATGCCAGACGGAAATGTTACGGTTATTCTTCAGGGTAAAAAACGCTTTGAAATTGACGAAGTTGTTTTAGAAGAGCCTTATTTGACAGCAACCATCAAAGAAGTTGCAGAAGAACGTCCAGACGAAAATGATACTGAATTTACAGCGATTTTAGATTCTGTAAAAGAATTAGCGATTCAAATCATAAAAGAAAGCCCAAACATTCCTTCGGAAGCTACTTTTGCTATTAAAAACATTGAGAGCCAATCATTTTTGATCAATTTCGTGTCTTCAAACATGAATTTATCCGTAAAAGAGAAACAAGGACTTTTATCGATAAATGGATTAAAAGAACGTGCTTTAGAGACTTTACGTTACATGAATGTTGAGCTTCAAAAATTAGAATTGAAGAACGACATCCAGTCAAAAGTTCGTTTTGATTTAGACCAGCAACAAAGAGAATATTTCCTTCACCAGCAAATGAAAACCATTCAAGAAGAATTGGGTGGCGTTTCTCAGGAAGAGGAAATGGACGAAATGGGACAGAAAGCGAAAACCAAAAAATGGGACGAAAAAACGCAGAAACATTTCGAAAAAGAATTATCTAAAATGCGTCGTATGAATCCGCAATCGCCAGATTTCGGAATTCAGCGTAATTATTTGGAGCTGTTTTTAGAATTACCTTGGGGCGAATTTTCTAAAGATAAATTTGATTTAAAACATGCGCAGAAAGTTTTAGATAAAGACCATTTCGGACTTGATGAAGTAAAGAAAAGAATGATTGAGCATTTGGCGGTTTTAAAATTGCGAAATGACATGAAATCACCAATTATATGTTTAACAGGGCCTCCGGGAGTTGGTAAAACTTCTATTGGTCGTTCTGTTGCTGAAGCTTTAGGACGTGAGTATGTTCGTATTTCTTTAGGAGGTTTACGTGATGAAGCAGAAATTCGCGGACACAGAAAAACTTATATTGGAGCAATGCCTGGACGTATTATTCAGAGTTTAAAAAAGGCAGGGACATCAAATCCGGTATTTATTTTAGATGAGATTGATAAACTGTCAAACGGAAATAGCGGTGATCCATCTTCAGCATTATTAGAAGTTTTAGATCCAGAGCAAAACAGTGCTTTCTACGATAATTTCCTTGAAATGGGATATGATTTGTCTAAAGTGATGTTTATTGCGACGTCAAATAATATGGCGGCAATTCAGCCTGCTTTGCGTGACAGAATGGAAGTAATTAAAATGTCAGGCTACACTATCGAAGAAAAAGTAGAAATTGCTAAAAGGCATTTATTTCCAAAACAATTAGAAGCTCACGGTTTAACTGCAAAAGATTTGACTATTGGCAAAAAGCAATTAGAAAAAATCATTGAAGGCTATACAAGAGAATCTGGTGTTCGTAATTTAGAAACTAAAATTGCTCAAGTTATCAGAAATGCAGCGAAATCTGTTGCTATGGAAGAGGAGTACAACAAAAAAGTTACAGATGAAGATATTGTAGCAATTTTGGGAGTACCAAGATTAGAGCGTGATAAATACGAAAATAATGATGTTGCTGGTGTTGTAACAGGTTTAGCTTGGACAAGCGTTGGTGGAGATATTCTGTTTATTGAATCTTTAATTTCTGAAGGAAAAGGTTCATTGACTATTACAGGAAATCTTGGAACTGTAATGAAAGAATCTGCTACAATTGCATTAGAATATATTAAAGCAAATGCTAAGAAATTAGGTATTAGTACAGAATTGTTTCAGAAATATAATATCCATTTACACGTTCCAGAAGGAGCAACTCCAAAAGATGGACCAAGTGCTGGTATTGCAATGCTTACTTCATTAGTTTCGCTTTTAACTCAGAAAAAAGTGAAGAAAAGTTTAGCTATGACAGGAGAAATCACTTTACGTGGAAAAGTGCTTCCAGTTGGCGGAATCAAAGAGAAAATATTAGCTGCCAAAAGAGCTGGAATTAAAGAAATTATTCTTTGCCACGAAAACAAAAGCGATATTGATGAAATTAAAGCGGAGTACTTAGAAGGCCTTTCTTTTCATTATGTGAAGGAAATGAGCGAAGTTTTAGCAATAGCTCTGACTGATCAAAAAGTTAAAAATGCTAAAGAATTGAAATAAACGTCAATTAAATTTTTAAATATTTAAATTCCAAATTCCAATTTTTCCATTGGAGTTTGGAATTTTTTTTTATTGGAATTTATTTAGTGTATAGTTTTATTTTAAGAGTTATATAATTTTATATTTGCAGTTACGTTATTCCCATATAGGTGCGCCCAAAACAAATGCTTAAAAAAGTTGTTTTATTTTTTATAATCTTAATTTGTTCGTGTTCTTTCGGACAAGTTGGAGGGCGTTACACTTATCAATTCTTAAATCTTACTACTTCGCCGAGACAGGCAGCATTAGGAGGAGATATAATTACGATATATGACGAAGATGTTAATCAGGCCATGTCGAATCCCGCACTTATAAATGCAGACATGGATAATCATTTGGCACTAAATTACGGAAGTTATTACGGTGAAGCTTCTTATGGTACTGCATCGTATGCGTATACTTATGATAGGCATGTTCAGACTTTTTATGCCGGTGTCACTTATGTAAACTACGGAACATTTGAAGGTTATGATGAAAACGGGCAAGCTACTTCTAACTTTACAGGAAGTGAAGGCGCTCTGTCATTAGGTTATGCATACAATGTTCCTTATACCGATTTTTACATTGGAGCAAGTGCTAAATTGATAACATCATCTCTTGAAAGCTATAATTCGATTGGTGGAGCGGTTGATTTGGGTTTTCTATATGTAAATGAAATGAATGATTTGAATTTTGCTCTTGTGTTTAGAAATATGGGAACGCAGTTTACAACTTATTCAGGAATTAAAGAGAATCTTCCTTTTGAAATCGTTGCTGGTATTTCGCAAGAATTAGAACATGTGCCAATTCGCTGGCATCTTTCGTTGGAAAATCTTCAACAATGGAACATCTCTTTCTCTAATCCCAATCGAGGAGAAACTAATATTGACGGAAGTACAAGTCCAGAAAAAGTTTCATTTGTAAACAATGCTTTGAGGCACGTGGCATTTGGAGTGGAGCTTTTTCCAAAAAAAGCATTCAATTTTCGTTTAGGATATAATTTTAGAAGAGGTGAAGAATTAAGAGTTGATGAGCAGCGTAATTTTTCGGGTGTTTCATTAGGTTTTGGTTTAAGAATGAATAAGTTAAAATTTAATTATTCATATTCGAGATATACATTGGCCGCTAACACAAGTCTTTTTGGTTTAACATTAAATTTTCAATAATTGCATGAAGCTGTTCTATATTGCTTTATTCATAACAGTAAGCATCTTTACCGGATCAAAATTTTCTTTTAAAGAAGAGGAAACTATTTCTACAATAGAAATGGAAAGAATTAATAACAGAATTGCGGGTATAAAAGAAATGATTGGTGTTGATCATAAGTATAATACTAAAACCGTTTTTCTTATTGATATGAAGATTCCTTCTGGCAAGAATCGCTTTTTTGTTTACGATTTAAAAAAAAATGAAGTTGTAGACCAAGGGCTTGTGGCTCATGGTTCTGGTTCTGAAACTGGAATTAAAGGAATGCTTAGATTTAGTAATGCTCCAAATTCTAATTGCACGGCTTTAGGAAGGTATGCAGTAGGAAAAACTTATAAAGGTATTTTTGGAAAAGCCTATAGATTGGCTGGTTTAGAAGAAAGTAATAATAATGCTTTAAAAAGAGCTATTGTGCTGCATCATTATTCTGCAGTTCCTTATGGAGAACAAGAGTATTACATTAGCAACAGTCATGGATGTCCTATGATCAATGAACAGTTCTTTAAAAGAATTGAAAAGATAATTGACGGTTCTAAGTCAAATATTCTTATGGATATTTACTATTAATTCGAAATTTTTCTGAATCATTATTCAATGAAAAAAGTAATTGTCATATTCCTTTTTGTTCTTGCAATTCTAGTTGTATATTTTATTGTTTCTGATAAAAATAAAGTTAAGTTATCATCTTCTGACTATAAGAGAATTGAAACTCATGTTGCCGATATAAAAAAGCTAATTCGTAAGGATTCAAAATACAATGATAAGATTGCTTTTTTTATAGATATGAAAATTCCTTCGGGAAAGAACCGTTTTTTTGTCTATGATTTAAAAGCAGATAAAATTATTGATAAAGGTTTGGTTGCGCATGGATCTGGTTCTGAAACTGGGACAAAAGGAAAACTTCGCTTTAGCAATATTCCAAATTCATTAAGTACTTCATTAGGTAGATATTCTATTGGAAATCATTATTACGGAAAGTTTGGAAAGGCTTATAGGTTATATGGATTAGATGAAACAAATAATAATGCTTTCAAACGAGATATTGTTTTTCATTACTATTATGATGTTCCATATAAAGAGAAAGATGGCTACATTTGCAATAGTTATGGCTGCCCAATGGTGAATAAGAAATATTTTGAAAGAATAGCTCAATTAATAGATAGTTCTAAATCGGATATTTTAATGAGTATTTATTATTAGAACAAGGAAGCTTTAAAAGAATAGAAATTTAAAAATTAAAAATTGAAAAAAATTACCATTGCTATCGACGGATTTTCATCTACAGGCAAAAGTACTCTTGCAAAACAATTAGCAAAAGAATTAGAATATGTTTACGTAGATACAGGAGCGATGTATCGTGCTGTTGCTTATTTTGCCATGCAACATAATTTGATTGGAGCTGATTTTTTTAAGAAAGAAGCTTTGATTGAGGCATTAGCAGATATTAAACTTGAATTTAGATTTAATGCTGAATTAGGTTTTGCAGAGATGTATTTAAATGGTGAAAATGTAGAGAAACAGATTAGAACTATCGAAGTTTCTAATTTTGTGAGCAAAGTAGCTGCGGTTTCAGAAGTTCGTGCTAAGTTAGTAGAGCAACAGCAGGAAATGGGAACAAATAAAGCTATTGTTATGGATGGTCGTGATATTGGTACTGTAGTTTTTCCTAATGCAGAACTTAAAATATTTATGACTGCAAGTGCAGAAACTCGCGCACAAAGACGTTTTGATGAGTTACAGCAAAAAGGTGATAATGTTTCTTATGAAGAAGTCTTAAAAAATGTTGTGGATAGAGATTATATGGATACGCATCGCGAAGATTCTCCTTTGGTAATTGCTGATGATGCAATAGAAATTGATAATTCTTACTTAAATAAAGAAGAACAATTTGCAGCTGTTTTAGAATTAGTGAATGATGTTGTTAAAACAATATAATTTTTTGTAGATATTATTTTTAATGGTAGTTTTACCGCTTCATTTTTACTTTAAAGACAATTTCACTATATGGGAATTAAAAACAGGTTAATTTTTATGAGCTTTCTTCAATTTTTTGTTTGGGGAGCTTGGCTTATCACAATTGGAAATTATTGGTTTGGAACCAAAAATTGGGAAGGAACACAATTTGGTTTAGTATTTGGAACCATGGGAATTGCTTCTTTATTTATGCCTACATTAACTGGGATTATTGCCGACAGATGGGTAAACGCTGAAAAACTATATGGAATTCTTCATATTTTGTATGCAGCCGTTTTATTTGGAATTGCACAAGTTACAACGCCAGATACTTTTATTATTGTAATGCTTTTGGCAATGTGCTGTTATATGCCAACAATTGCTTTGAGTAACTCTATTTCTTATACTTCACTTAAGTTAAACAACAAAAATATTGTAAAAGATTTTCCTCCAATTCGTGTTTGGGGAACAATCGGTTTTATTGTAGCGATGTGGATTACTAATCTAAGCGGAAGTAAAGCAACAGAATATCAGTTTTATATTGCTGGAGTTGGAGCTTTAATTTTGGGGATTTATGCTTTTACATTACCTAAATGTGAGCCACAGCGTTTGATCAAGGAAAACGCAACTTGGATTGAAACTTTCGGTTTAGAATCATTTAAGCTTTTTGCTAACTACAAAATGGCTTTATTTTTTGTTTTCTCTATGTTTTTAGGAGGAGCACTGCAATTGACAAATGCTTATGGGGATGTGTTTTTAGATGAATTTAAGCACTTTCCAAAATATGCAGATTCATTTGTAATTAAATATTCGACTATTATTATGTCGATTTCTCAAGTTTCTGAGACATTGTTTATTCTCGCAATCCCGTTTTTCTTGAGACGTTTCGGAATCAAACAAGTTATGTTGATTAGTATGCTGGCTTGGGTTTTACGTTTTGGATTATTTGCTTTTGGAGATCCTGTAAATGGTTTATGGATGATTATCCTTTCTTGTATCGTTTACGGAATGGCATTTGATTTCTTTAATATTTCAGGTTCACTATTCGTAGAAAGTAATACTGATTCTAAAATTCGTTCTTCTGCGCAAGGTTTATTTATGATGATGACCAATGGAGTAGGAGCAGTCTTAGGAAGTTTGACTTCTGGTTGGGCAATTGATCGTTTTTTTACAAAATCGTTTGCTAATACAACAGAATTAGCTGGATTTTTGCAAACAGACGCTTCAAATGAAAAGATGGTAGAATTTGTAAAGAGCCAAGGAAATTCAATTTCTACAGATGGAATTTTTACAAATCCAGTTTTAATGAAAGACTGGCATACTATCTGGCTTTCGTTTGCACTTTATGCTTTGGTAATTGCTATTGCTTTTGCTGTTTTGTTTAAGCACAAACATGATCCTAAGGAGATTGAGAATTTGA
The DNA here is from genome assembly GCF_016735615.1 of Flavobacterium tagetis. Classification (GTDB taxonomy): domain Bacteria; phylum Bacteroidota; class Bacteroidia; order Flavobacteriales; family Flavobacteriaceae; genus Flavobacterium; species Flavobacterium tagetis. Next base: position 1,530,543 of record NZ_JAERSF010000002.1, on the reverse strand, counting down.
GTCATTAAGATTTAAAGTAATCTTTGATAAATTTTTGAATTTTGACAAAGATAGTTACACATAGTAAACCCGACAGGTTTTTAAAACCTGTCGGGTTTCGCTTTTCAAGGCTCTTATGAAAACGAGACTTCCTAACCTAGCCCCGATAGAAGTGGAAATCCTTTTGTGACGGGGTTCGGCACAAAAGATTGCAACGGATAGCGGGACTAAACGTCTTTTGAAACCTCAAATCTTCTGCTTCTTAATAATCAACTGATAATCATATCGGTTTTGTTTTGTTAATTCAGAAAAAAGTATTAATTTTGCAGTCCTTTTGGCAGAGAAGAGTTTCCATTAGGAATCAACCATTTATGTAAAACAACTTCTGTATTTTCTATCGCATAGAGAAACTCGAGAAAAACAGAATACAAATTTTTTTATCAGCATGTCTGAACAAACAAAATCACAAGAAGAGTTTTTAGCAAATTTTAACTGGCACAACTTCCAAGAAGGAATCGATGCAGTAGATGAAAAAAACTTACAAGAGTTTGAAGAACTAGTATCAAAAACTTTCATCGCTACAGATCAAGAAGAAGTAGTTGAAGGAGTTGTAGTTAGAATTACAGATAGAGACGTTATCGTTGATATCAATGCTAAATCTGAAGGTGTTATTTCTTTAAACGAATTTCGTTACAACCCAAACTTAAAAGTAGGTGACAAAGTAGAAGTATTAATCGACATCCGTGAGGATAAAACAGGTCAATTAGTATTATCTCACAGAAAAGCACGTACTATCAAATCTTGGGATAGAGTTATTGCAGCTAATGAAACTGGAGAAATCGTTAATGGTTTTGTTAAATGTAGAACTAAAGGAGGTATGATTGTTGACGTATTCGGTATCGAAGCGTTCTTACCTGGATCTCAAATTGACGTTAAGCCAATTAGAGACTACGATGTATATGTAAACAAAATGATGGAATTCAAAGTGGTAAAAATCAACCACGAATTCAAAAACGTTGTTGTATCTCATAAAGCGCTTATCGAGGCTGATATTGAAGTACAGAAAAAAGAGATCATCGGTCAATTACAAAAAGGACAAGTATTAGAAGGTGTTGTTAAAAACATTACTTCTTATGGTGTGTTCATTGACTTAGGTGGTGTTGACGGATTAATTCACATTACTGACCTTTCTTGGAGTAGAATCAACCACCCAAGTGAAGTTCTTGAATTAGACCAAAAATTAAACGTTGTAATCCTTGATTTCGATGATGAGAAAACAAGAATTCAATTAGGATTGAAACAATTAAACGCTCACCCATGGGATGCTTTAGATGCTAACTTAACTGTTGGTGATAAAGTTAAAGGTAAAGTAGTTGTAATCGCTGATTACGGTGCATTTATCGAAGTTGCTGAAGGTGTTGAAGGTTTAATCCACGTTTCTGAAATGTCATGGTCAACTCACTTACGTTCTGCTCAGGACTTCGTGAAAGTTGGAGATGTTGTTGAAGCAGTTATCTTAACTCTAGACAGAGAAGATCGTAAGATGTCATTAGGTATCAAACAATTGACTCAAGATCCATGGACTGACATTACTTCTAAATACCCAGTAGGTTCTAAACATACAGGTATCGTTAGAAACTTTACAAACTTTGGTATCTTCGTAGAATTAGAAGAAGGAATTGATGGATTAATCTACATTTCTGACCTTTCTTGGACTAAGAAAATCAAACACCCATCTGAGTTTGTAAACGTTGGTGAAAAACTTGATGTTGTTGTATTAGAGTTAGATGTTGAAGGACGTAAATTATCTTTAGGTCACAAACAAACTACTGCTAATCCTTGGGATCAATACGAAGATTCTTTCGCTGTAGGAACTATCCACAACGGTGAGATTTCTGAAATCGTTGACAAAGGAGCTACTGTAGAATTCGGAGATGATATCGTTGCTTTCATTCCTACTCGTCACCTTGAAAAAGAAGACGGAAAGAAATTGAAAAAAGGTGATACAGCTGATTTCAAAGTAATTGAGTTCAACAAAGAATTCAAGAGAGTAGTTGCTTCTCACACTGCTATCTTCAGAGAAGAAGAAGAGAAAAACGTGAAAGCTGCTGCTGAAACTACTGCATCTGCATCTACTAACGCACCAGCTGCGACTTTAGGTGATAACAATGATGTATTAGCTGCTTTAAAAGCTAAAATGGAAAAAACTGAGAAAAAATAATTCTTAGCTTTTTTATAAATAGAAAGTCCCACAGAAATGTGGGACTTTTTTTGTTTATTTTTAATTTGTTCGAGAAATTTTAACAATCAAAGTTGTATAAGTCTGTTAAAAAACTATTTTTGTTTCAAAATTTCTTAATATGAAAAAACTTTACTTTTTAATTCTTTTTTTATTCTTCTCTAATATTTTCAATGCTCAAAATGTTAATATTCCTGATCTGAGGTTTAAAAATATGCTATTAAGAACTCCTGGTATAATTAATAATACAGCAATTATCAGAGATCTAGATGGCAATATCATAAAAATTGACGCGAATAATGATGGTGAAATACAAGAAAGTGAAGCTCTTCAAATAAGTTATATTGATGTTCACGGTGATGGAGCTAATGGATTTATTATGTCATTAGAAGGTATATCTAAATTCACTAATCTTAAAACATTAATATGTTCCAAGCATAAGATTTCAAGTTTAAATTTAGCAACTTTAAGAAAATTAGAGACATTAATATGTAATAACAATAATTTAACGTCTTTAAATATTAGTAGTCAAACTGAACTTACGACACTAAATTGTTCATATAATTATATAAATCTTTTAGATCTAAGTTCTTCAATTAAACTTACAGATGTTAATTGCGGTACAAATTCTTCGTTATATAATTTAAATTTAAGAGGGTTAGTTAATCTCAAAACATTGGATTGCGGAGAAACAAAACTTACTTCTCTGGATGTTAACGGCTTAACTGGATTGACATCAGTTATTTGTAGTGAAAGCGCACTTACAGCTTTAGATGTGAGTAATTTAGTAAATCTTGAACAGTTGGACTGCTCCTATAATAAATTGGCGACAATAAAATTTGGAGTTTTGCCTAAACTTAAAAAATTATATTGCTTTGCAAATCAAATTACTTCATTTGAATCTACGGGATTAGACAATTTAGAATCTCTTAGTCTCAATTATAATAAGATTGCTTCTTTAGATTTAAGTAATCTTTTAAAACTTGAATTTTTAGGTGTAGCTGGTAACCAATTAACTGTTTTGAAGTTAAATAACTTATCTAAGCTAGTTTCGATACAGGCTGAAAACAATATACTGCCAGCTATAGATATAATAGATTGTCCAAATCTTGAAGTATTGGTTTTATATGGAAATAAACTAATTTCACTTGATGTAAATCAATTTAAGAAGCTTACAAGTTTAAGTATAAGCGAAAATTCAGATTTAATAAATTTGTCATTAAAGAATGGATCACCAGATAAGAAATTATATTTGGATATTTCGAAATGCCCTAATCTGAAATATATATGCACAGATGATTTTAAGTTAAAAACAACTCAGGACTTAGTAAATCAGCTTGGTTATATAAATTGTAATGTAAACAGTTATTGTTCTTTTGTCCCTGGGGGAGATTTTTACACTATAAATGGAGTGAGTCGCTATGACGAAAATACGAATGGCTGCGGTTTGGATGATGTTCTGTTTCCGAATTTAAGATTGGCTGTTAGCGGCAATATTGTCGGAGAAGTAATATCTAATGATTTTGGCTCTTATTCTATCTCTCTTGCTGAAGGAAATTATACAGTAACACCAAAATTAGAAAAACCAGATTATTATACAGTAAATCCTGCAGAACTTAATATAACTTTTTCTAAAGATTTGACAAGCCCGTTAACTCAGGAGCTATGTATTACAGCAAATGGTATGCATCCGGATTTAGAGATTGTCCTGATTCCTATTGAAGCTGCTCGTCCTGGTTTTACAGCTAAGTATAAATTAGTTTATAGCAATAAAGGGACTATGACGCAGTCAGGTTTAATAAAGCTGATTTTTGATGATAGAATATTAGAATATTCTTCTTCAAATCCAGTTTTTACAGTGAAATCTGTGGATAATATGGAGTGGAGTTTTACGAATTTAAAGCCATTTGAAAGGAGAGAAATAATATTTAGTTTAGTTACCAATAAACCAACAGATGTTCCTTCTGTTAATAATGGGGATGTTTTAAAATTTATTGCTTCAATTAATTCTCAGAACAATGACGATATACCAGAAGATAACACCTTTACTTTATATCAAACTGTATTGGGCTCACTTGATCCAAACGATAAAATCTGCTTAGAGGGTTCTGTTATAACTCCAGATCTAATAGGAAAGTATGTTCATTACATGATTCGCTTTGAAAATACAGGTACATACGCGGCTCAAAACATCGTAGTAAAAGATATGATTGATTTATCTAAATTTGATATATCAACTTTGATTCCAACAAGTTCTAGCCATTCTTTTGTGACTAAAATTTCAGAAGGAAATAAAGTTGAATTTATTTTTGAAAATATTAATCTGCCTTTTGATGACGCTATTAATGATGGGTATATCGCTTTTAAAATAAAAACAAACCCGACATTAAAAGTTGGAGATTCGTTTACTAATGATGCGAATATTTATTTTGATTATAATTTTCCAATTTTAACTAATAAAGCAACTTCAACTTTTAAAAGTACTTTGGCGACTCAGGATTTTGATTTCTCGAGATATTTAAGTTTATATCCAAATCCGGCAAATCAGTTTTTAAATATTTCACAGAACCTAAATATCGAAATACTATCATTTGAAATTTATGATGTTTTAGGACAAATAGTACTTGCGGTTCCAAATGCAAAAACAGCTTCAAATATTGATATTTCTAAACTTAGAGTAGGTAATTACTTTATAAGGGTAAAATCTGACAAAGGAAGCTCAAGTATGAAATTTATTAAGAATTAAACAGGTAGTCCCACAGAAATGTGGGATTTTTTTGTTTGTAATGTTTTAGATTCGAGTTATTTCACTATTGTCAATTCGAGCGGACTCGAGAATCTTTTTAAAAATAATATTTACTGGTATTAATTTGAAGCTAGTAATTTTGCTTCTTCTGGAGTAAAATCATTAACAATGACATATGTCTCAATTTTTGCTATTGCTATTTCATCTAAGATATCTACGAGGTTTTTAAAATTGGACTTTTTACTTGGTTTTATAATCACAATTGGTCCATTCATTGGTTTTCCCAGTGAGGCAGAATACTCAAGAATATTTTTTTTTCTTATTCTTAATTCTTTACGAATTCCATCTTTTCCATAACTAAGTTTTTTTGGAGCTTTTGTGGTATAAAATAAAAGTCCAGAATAAGTAACAATTTCATTATTGTCATCTAATAAAACTGTAATGGTTCTGTTTTCTGTTCCACTGCCACAAACAATAGTATTATCCCATTTTGGATCATAATACGGCAGGCTTAAATCCATAACTTTAGATTTTTGTAACTCGAGAGCGACCATAAAAAATATAATCAGTAAAAAAGAAACACTAACCATTGCAGTTAGATCTACTTTCGAATTTAACTTTCTGCTTCTGACTTTTTGAGGTAGGTTTTTCATAATTTTTCTGATTTATAGTTGCAACACAGTAAAATTAATTTGAAGCCAATAATTTTGACTCTTTTAGTGTGAATTCATTTACTATTGAATAGTTTTCGATATTGGCAATTTTCATTTCATCCACTATATTTACTAAACTACCATAGTTTGAGTTTTTGCTTGGTTTGATAATTACTATTACATCGTTATTAGGGTTTCCCACGGAAATCATATGTTCACGAACTTCTTTCTTCTTACGGAAGACTTCTTGACGAATTTCATTTTTCCCAGATTCAAATTCTTTTGGTTCTTCAATTGGAAATTCTAATATTCCAGAATACGTTATAATTTTATTGTTTTTATCTAATAATATTGTATATAATCGATCAGTTTTGACACATCCAATATCTTCTATGTATACATAGTTTTCAGGAAAAGAAAGGCTCAATGTTTCAGACTTTGATAATTCCTTAAAACCCATAAAAAATACAACCAGCAAAAAAGAAACACTGACCATTGCGGTTAAATCAACTCTCGAACTTAGTTTTTTACTTCTGATTTTTTGAGGTAAATTTTTCATGATTAGTAAGTTTTGATTTTAAATTTAATAATAAAATAGAAACAAAAGTTAGATGTCTTTAGAAAATTATAAAAAAGTATAAGAATACTTTAAGTACTTGTTTTGCTGATGATTTAATAGAAAATCAGCGTTTTTTGATCTATGATTAATTTTTATATGAAAACCAAAACAAGTTTATCACCGTAAATGAGCTTATAACTTAAAATCATTTATATATGAAAACTAGAAAATTTTTAGCTGCAGCAATTTTAGCTTTAGGATTTGCATTTACATCAAATGCGCAAAAATCGGTAATGGTTGGTGGTGCAGCAATGTATCCAAATAAAAACATAATTGAAAATGCTGTTAATTCGAAAGATCACACAACATTAGTAGCTGCAGTAAAAGCGGCCGATTTAGTTACGACTTTAGAAGGAAAAGGTCCTTTTACCGTTTTTGCTCCAACAAACGAAGCTTTTAATAAATTGCCAAAAGGAACCGTTGAAACATTACTTAAACCAGAGAATAAAAAAATGCTTCAAAACATTCTAACTTATCATGTTGTTTCGGGAAAATGGAATGCTTCTGATATTGCAAAAGCAATAAAAGAAGGCAAAGGTAAAGCAACTATAAAAGCGGTAAATGGCGGAACATTAACAGCTTGGATGAAGGGAAATGACTTATATATTAGCGACGAGAGCGGTAATAAAGCAAAAGTTACTATTGCCGATGTAAATCAGTCAAATGGTGTTATTCATGTTATTAATGCGGTTTTACTTCCTAAAAAATAAGTGACTTAAATTCCAATTTGAAAATTCCAAATTCCAAGCAAATTGGGATTTGGAATTTTAATTTTGAGATTTTTTAATCTTATTTTTTTGCAGTCAAAGTGCTTCCTGCAGAAGCGATAACAACGCAGACTACAGCGATAATTTCGTTAAAATTTAAACTCTCTTTTAGAAAAATAAAAGCACAGATAGAAGCTGCTGCTGGTTCTAAGCTCATTAAAATGCTAAAAGTTCGTGGCGGAAGTTTTCCTAAAGCTTTCATTTCTAAGGTAAACGGAATTGCACTCGATAAAAGGGCAAGAGCGACGCCCATTCCGAATAGTTTTGGTGTAAGATTATTTAAGCCACTTTCTAAGAAACCAAAAGGCAAAACCAAAAGTGCCGCAAATAACATTCCTATAGTTACTGCATCTCCATCATTCATAATTTTAGAAACTTTGCCTCCTAAAACAATATAAGCACTCCAGAAAGCTCCTGCTAAAAGAGCGCATATAATTCCGACAGGATCCAAGCGGTTACTTGACCATGGAGCAATTAACAAAATACCGATGGCAGCAAGCAATACCCAGCAATAATCAACCAAACGTTTAGAACCTGCTATTGCAAGTATTAATGGACCAACAAATTCTAAGGTTACAGCCAGACCAATTGGAATTCTTTCTATTGCGAAATAATAGATTAAATTCATAGCTCCTAATGATAAACCATAAGGAATTACAAGTTTCCATTGTTTTGCTGTTATGGTTTTTAAATTAGTTCGATAAGCTAATAATAAAATTATTGCCGAAATGCCAATACGCATGGATGCTGTGCCTGCTGCTCCGATTGTAGGGAAAAGTGTCTTCGCAATCGCGGCTCCGAATTGCACGCTGATAATTGCTAATAATACTGCTGGAACAGGAGATAAGCTGATGTCTCTGTTTTTCATAAAAAGTATGACAGAATCATAAAAAGTTTTGCTTCTGTCGGATAAATAAAATGTATTCTAAATTAATTGCCTAAAGCTTTTTTTGTAACATAGGCTCGATAACCAATAATTGCCATTTGCCATTTCTTTGCTTTAGAAATATCTAAACCTTGTTTGGTAAAGCTTGGCAAAAGTAGTTTATTTAGTTTGGCTAATAATTTATACATAGTAGATTTGTTTCGGCAAAGATACAAAAAAAAGACTTTGTGGTTGAAACAAAGTCTTTTGGCAGTAAAATGAAGAAAGTATTTAAATTCTGAGAATCAGGTTTTCGTCGCCATCAGTTTCACGATTTATAGCCTTTTTGGGCGCTTCTATCCATCCCGTTTTATTGATAACGAATTTAAAAAGATGCATTTTGTCTTTTTCAAATTGTGATTTAGGAACCAACAATTCAAATGCATTTTTGTTTTTCTGAATCATTTGAAAATTTTGGTCATTTGGATTCCATTTGTCAAACGAACCTGCAATTGAGACACTTTTTACTAAATTAGGATCTAATTTTTTGTCATGTTCATAAACAAAAACAACATTGTCATCGATAATTTTGTAGCCATAGATACCAGTTTGCTTTTTGTTTTCACTCAATAAATCATTAGAAAGCTTAACAATTGCCTCGCCTAGTGCATTTGCGGTATTTTCGTCACTTATGTTTACAATAATTGAAATTCCTAACTGACGTTCTGGATAAATAACCAGCATATTTTGAGTCCCAAATGCGCCACCATGCTTCCAGCAGTTTTTCCCATTTTCATCAACCTGAATGTAATCCCAAAAATAACCATTCCAAGTTGTTAGACTGTTTAATAAATTCCGTTGGGATTCCTGCACAATTTTATTTTTTGTATTTAATTCATAAGCAATGAATTTGGTTAAATCACCTAAAGTAGATTTTAGCATTCCTGCAGCTCCCCAAAGATGATCTGAAATAGTTGGCATTAAAACTTCTTTTAAATTATAACCATTGGCGATTGCAGTATTAGGATTTAAATTTATACCGCTTGATTGCATGTTTAATTTTGAAAAAATATTTTCCTTTAAAAGTGTTTCGTAACTTTTCTGGTAAACATTTTCTAAAATATGCGCTGTCAAATTAAGACTTCCGTTGCTATATTTAAATTTACTTCCAGGTAAAGTGTCTAATTTTATGGTTTTAAGATCTTCAAAGAATTTTTCACGGCTATAGGATTCATCCATTTTTTTGAAAGCTAGATAGTTGCTATCATTTCGATTTTTTCGTAATTCAGAGTTATCTGGAAGATCTTTGTCAAAACCAGTTCTAAACGAAACTAAATCTTTAATTCTAATTGGTGTTCCATTGTATTCTAAATTCGGATAAGAGCCAGTAATATATTTTCTAATATCATCGTCAGGATTTAATTTTCCTTCTAAAACTGCTTGTGCAGCAAGTAAGCCTGTAAATAATTTGGTTATAGATGCAACTTCAAAAACAGTATTATTATTGGCAGTGTTTTCTTTTCCTTTATCAATTTCGCCGTAATGTCTTGTATATGTTTTGCCGTTTTTGACAATACCGATGGAAATTGAATTTGCTTTTGATTTACCAGAAAGGATAGAAGCTGACTTATCCATAGCAATAAAAATATTTTTTTCAGTAGCATTCTTTTGTGCCCAAATTGAAAAACTAATGCCCAAAAGGAAAATTAAAGTATATTTTTTCATTTGCGAGATTTTTACATATTAAATGAAGTTTTAAATAGAAAAACCAGTGCCTAAACACTGGTTTTTTTACATTTTCAAAATGATGCAATTACGGTTTTTTGTTTTGCTTTTCCATTTCTTTCATGTCTTTTTCATGCTGCTTCATATCTTTTTCATGTTGTTTCATGTCTTTCGCATGTTGCTTCATGTCTTTTGCATGCTGTTTCATATCAAGCTCATACTGTTTCATATCTTGTTCGTATTGCTTCATATTACTTTCGTAGTCTTGTGAATCGTCTCCGAAGTTAAATTTAAAGTCATAGCTGAATTTTCCCATTTGAGCATTGAATTTTTCCATTGCGACCTGATACTTTTCCATTTCTTTTTCAAAAATAGCTTCACGTTTAGACATGATTTCGCTAACGGCATCTCCGTAAGCAGACATAGCATCAATGTTTGGCTGGAATTTTTCCATTTTCTTTTCAAATTCCTCCATTTCTTTTTCAAACTTCTGCATAGCTACTTTATCTTTTGGATTTCTAGGAGCAACAGGAGGTTTTGGCATTTTTGACATGTCAACAGCAGGAGCAGGAGGTAGTGGCCCTGAAGGAAATGTTGGTGGCGTTGGAGGAACCGGAGCCGCTACATCAGAATCTTCATGATTACGAACAATAACTCTTTCGTTTCTAATTATTACAGGTACTTTAAAGTTTTTGTCTGTGTTAATGTTGATTGATTTTGCTCCATTTTCATCTGTTCCAATTGCCAGTTCGCAATCTTTTATAGCTTCATCTCCATCAATTTTGATAGTCTGTTTTTTACCAGAATCAGATTTTACTTTGATCTGAATCGCAGTCAATTCTTCTTTGGTATTTCGTTTTACATCCGAAATCTCAACGTCAAGATTATGATTTGCTTTTAACTTTCCAGGAAGTTCGTTTAATTCCTTGTCGGTTGTATTTTTTGTTATTTTGATTGTTTCATCAGAATCTTTGATTGTATCTCTTTGAACAGCAGCTTCATTTTGTTTCTTTTCTTGTGCAATGGTTTTTATTTGAAATAAAAGAACAAATGCGCCAAGAGCAGGAATTACTGCCGAATATTTCCAGTAATTCCTTTTGTTTGATTGATTTTTGTTTAACATAACAATTCGTTTTTTGATTAATGATTGATAAAAATGATTGGTGATTGCAACACAAGTTTCATGCGTTGTGATTTTTAAAAGTGTGTACTGATAGGCTTTTTTGTCTGCAATTTTTTTAGAAGCTTCGCTATCAGCAATAAATTCTAGGTTTTGCAAAATTGCTTTTTTGTAAAGCCAAACAATTGGATTGAACCAAAATAGTATACAGAAAATTCTAGAGATTAAAACATCTATAGTATGTTTTTGATCGCTGTGCACTTTTTCGTGTTCTAAAATGTTCTCCAATTCTGCAGCTGTATATAGTGATGAGTTATATACAATGTAATCGAAATAGGAGAAGGGAGCAATGTTTTCATCTACATCAATGAATTTAAAATCATTTTGCTGTTCAATTTTCTTTCCTTTCAAAACAGCGTTTAAACTGTAAAAATCAAGAGCAAATTTGATCATAAAAGCCAAGAAGCCAGTTCCGTATACTACAGCTAGAACTAAACTCCAGTTGATTTCAAAATTTTCATCCTCAACAATCGTAACCGTTGTTGGTTTATATTGATGTGTGTAAGCAATGGCGTCTTGACTAGAAGTTGGAATGTTTTTTACAGCATTTTCCGTAGTTGTAATAATTGGAGTAGGAGCAAGCGCAGGCGGAGCTTCAACCCATATTACTTTGGTATAAACGACGAAAGGAAGTGCAACAGAAGTAATTAACCCAGCGATTAAAAACCAACGACTACTATTAAAAAAAGTCTCTTTGCGAAGTAAAAAAATGTAAGCAAAATAAAACATTGCTAGTAACCCGCTTGATTTTAAGATAAAAATAAAAAGTGCTTCCATAATATTCTGGTTATTTACCTTCTTTTGGATTTTCGATCATATTTAATATTTCACGTAGTTCGTCTGCCGAAATTTTTTCTTCTTTAGCAAAAAACGAAACCATACTTTTATAAGAACTATTAAAATAATTGTCAATTGCAGTACTCATAAAGCCTTTTCTATAATCTTCGATGCTTACAGCTGGATAATATTGATGTGTGTTTCCAAAAGCATTGTGAGCAACATAACCTTTCTCTTCCAGATTACGAACAATAGTCGACAAAGTATTGTAATGTGGCTGATCTTCTAAAATCTCTGCTTGGATTTCTTTTACAAAAGCTTTTTTAAGCTTCCATAAAATATGCATGATTTCTTCTTCTTTGTTGGTTAGTTTTTGCATTTTTTTCTATTTAAAATTAGAAACGTGTTATTTCTTGGTTACAATTTCAATTACTCCGTTTGAAGCTTTATCTCCATATTGTCCAGTCGCATTAGCTCCATTTAAAACATTTACAGATTCAATATCAGTTGGTTTAATACTGTTATAATCAAAACTAGAAGGCATTTCTTCTCCATTCACAATTATCAGTGGGCTAGATATTTTTACATTCGTTTTTGTGCCATTAGAAACAGTAACTGCTGTGCCGGTTGTAATAACTTTAGTGTTATTGTCTTTGTTTATTATTACAGTAGTGCTAATATCTGAATTAGTATCACTGTCAGTTTTTGTACTAGTAATAGAATTAGTGTTAACATGGGTTTCTGTATTAGTAATTGTATTTTTAATTTCTGTAGCGTTTTTAGCTTTATCATCCATAGTGACTTTGTTTACGGTGATTTTTTCATCATACGTTTTAATGCCCGCTCTTTTTGCACCATTTTTTCCTGTAACAACAACTACCCCAAAATCTTTTATGGCAACTTTTCCACCTGTTTGGATAGATTGAGATTTTTGATTTTCATAACTAACATCAACTCTAAGGGAAGTTAACTGATTCGCTGAGTTTCTTTTAACTCTAGAAGTTTCAAAATCAACATTATGAATCGATTTTAATTGCTCTTTGATTCTTTTTAATTCTAAATCTGTAGTGTTTTTTTGGATTTTGTAAATATCAACAGATTCAATTTCGTTCGAAACTGTTTTTAAAGTTTGTGGCCTCTCTTTTGCAATTACTTCAATTTGAAATAATAGTACAAATGCAGCAAGAGCTGGTATTACAACATAATACTTCCAAGAATTTCTTTTGTTTGATTGATTTTTGTTTAACATGACGATTCGTTTTTTGATTAATGATTGATAAAAATGATTAGTGATTGCAACACAGTTTTCGTGTGTTGTTATTTTTAAAAGCGTGTATTGATAAGCTTTTTTATCTAAAAGTTTTTTCGCAGCCTCGCTGTCGGCAATAAATTCTAAGTTTTGAGTTATTGCTTTTTTGTAAAACCAGACAATCGGATTAAACCAGAAAATAATGCTGAATATTCTCGAAATCAAAACGTCGAATGTATGATTTTGATCGCTGTGCACTTTTTCGTGTTCAATTATGCTTTCTAATTCTGAAGCTGTATACAGTGATGAGTTGTACACGATATATTCAAAATAGGAGAAAGGAGCAATATTTTCGTTTATATCTATGAATTTAAAATCGGCTTGCTGTTTGATTTTTTTTCCTTTAATAATGGAATTCAAACTATAAAAATCGATTCCCAATTTTATTAGAAAAATCAAAAGGCCCAAAGCGTAAAGTCCAAGAAGGAAATAGTTCCAATTAAATTCTGAAGATTCGTCTGGAGATGCGTTTGATACAATATTCTGAAAATCGGTATTAAATTCGGGAGCAGCATTTATCCATATTACCTTTGTGTAAGTGAGTAACGGTAAAATTGCCGATACAATTAAACCAGACAAAAGAAACCATCTGTTGCTGTTAAAGAATGTTTCTTTGCGCAATAAGAAAAAGTAAGCGCAATAGAACAAAAGCATTAAGCCACTTGATTTGATAATGTAAATGAAAAGTGCTTCCATAATCCGAATTATTTGTCTTCTTTTTTATTTTCGATCATCGATAAAATTTCGCGCAATTCATCTGCTGAAATTTTCTCTTCTTTAGCAAAAAAGGAAACCATGCTTTTATAAGAACTATTAAAGTAATTATCAATAGCGGTTTTCATAAATCCTTTTCTGTAATCTTCAATCGGCACAATAGGAAAGTATTGATGTGTGTTTCCGAATGCATTGTGTCCAACATATCCCTTCTCTTCCAGATTACGTACAATAGTAGATAATGTATTGTAATGTGGCTGATCTTCGGTTATTTCAGCTTGAATTTCTTTTACAAAAGCTTTCTTTAGCTTCCATAAAATCATCATAATTTCTTCTTCTTTGTTTGTTAACTTCTGCATCTTCTCTAATTTTAATTCAAACGTACAACTATTTTTTTAGTTACACAACTATAAAAATAGTTATTTAACTAAAAATTAAGTTTGATTTAAGTTTCGGACGCAAAAAAGCTATTCAAATTTAATGGTAATAAATTGAATAATAAGGTTTTAAAAAGTTAAAAGTTGTTTATAAAGCTTTTTCGTTGATTAAAGCATTTTTAATCCAAATGCAGCATCCAGTTGCAAGAACTCCAATGCAGGCCATAAAAAGCCAATTAATTTGGTAGCCAAATCTTGTGATAATCTCAAAGCCAAGTTTAGAACTTATAATATGAGCAAGACTAAAACTCATAGTATAAAGCGCCATATATCGTCCTTCTTGTCCGCGAGGCGCACGACTTAAAGCAAATGCATTAGAGAAAGGAAAAGTAAGAACTTCACCAATAGAGATACAAACCATACTAACAACAAGAATTCCTGCCCAGAAGTTAATAAGAAGTAAAAAGAAACTACTTGCCATTACAAAAGACCCAACTATAATGATTCGGATCTTCGGAAAAGCTTTTCGTTCTAAAAAACCAACTGTTGGCATTTCGAGAGAGAAGATCAATAACCCGTTCAAAGTCATAAGAAGACCGGTTTGGAATTCGCTTAAGCCAAATTTTTCATTATGATATAAAGGCAGAGTAGTAAATAGCTGAAAGAAAATCATCGCCGTGATAAAACTCACAAATAAGAAAACCCAGAAAATCTTATCATGAAAAACCGATTTTACATCTGAAGCACTTTCTGTTTTGTCGTCATGAGTTGCTTTTTTCTTTTCTTTTACCAATAGAGCAAAAATTGAAATCGAAATGATACATGAAGCTCCGTCAACCCAAAATAAACCAGAATACCCCATTCCCATAATAATTAAACCACCAAGTGCCGGACCAGCAGCAAAACCTAAATTTACGGCAAGACGCACCAATGTTAACGCGCGAGTTCGATTTTCTGGTTTGGCATAAGCTCCTAAAGACACAAACATGGCAGGACGAAACATATCTGCAATGGTCATAAGGACAAACATCGCAGCGCAAAGTGCCCAGAAAGTGGTAATATATTGTACAAAGAAAAGAGAAACTCCACTAGTAAATAAACTAAAAATCATGATTTTGTAAAACCCGATTTTATCTGATAATTTTCCGCCAAGCCAAGAACCAAGCATTGATCCAAAACCAAAAGCTACCATAATCCATCCAACTTGATTGTATGTAAAATGAAGATCTTCTTTTAAATATTTAGATAAAAAAGGAAGAACCATTGTTCCAGCGCGGTTGATAAAAGTGATGATAGCAAGGATCCAAACTTCTCTGGTAAAACCTCGAAAGTTATTAATGTAGTGGGTTAAAGCGGTTTTGAGCATTTTGTTTGATAAATTATCGTCACAAAGTTAGGAAACTTTGTCTCGTTAAGTGGTTGTTGTTTTGTTACTTTTGAACTATTTTTGCAGAAAATTTCTAAGATGAAAACTATAAACGTCCTAGCTTTATTGTTGGTTTTTAATTTTGCTTTTGCACAAAAAAAGTTTAATAAAGCTGATGCACAAAAGTTCCAAAAGAAAATCAATTCGGAATTTGCTGATTCTAAGACAAGTCCGTTAATGGCTGAAGATTTAAAAACTTTTAAAAGCTTAGATTTTTTTCCAATTTCTGAAACTTATTTTGTGAATGCTACTTTGGTGAAAGCTAAAGGTGGGAAGGTTTTTGAAATGAAAACTTCTGGGAACTATACTCCAAAGTATATAAAATATGGCACTTTAAATTTTAAAATAAATGGGAAAGCTTTTCAGTTGTCTGTTTATCAAAGTTTAGAACTTATAGTTCAGGAAAAGTATAAAAATCATCTTTTCTTACCTTTCTCAGATTTAACAAGCGGAAAACAGAGTTATATTGGCGGCCGTTATATTGATTTAGAAATTCCGAAAGGAAATACAATAGCAATTGATTTTAATCAAGCTTATAATCCGTATTGTGCTTATAACTACAAGTATTCTTGTCCGCTTGTGCCACAGGAAAATGATTTAAAAATTGAAATCAAAGCAGGTGTAAAAGCTTTTCATTAATGGAATATTTTAATTTTCATACGCATCAATTTACCAATCAATCAGATGTTTTAGAATTGGTTAATCAATATCCAAAAGATTTTGATGCTACTATTCCGTTTTATTCCATCGGAATTCATCCTTGGTATATTGATGAAAATGGACTTGATGAAGATTTGAAAATTATTGAAGAGAAACTGCAAGCTCAAAATTGTTTAGCTATAGGAGAATGCGGTTTGGATAAAAGGATAGAAATTCCTTTTGATTTACAAGTTTCTGTTTTTGAAAAACAATTGGAATTAGCAGAAAAATATAAGAAGCCTGTAGTAATTCATTGTGTCGCTGCTTTTCAGGAAGTCATGGCGATTAAGAAAAAAATGAAGATAAATGTTCCAATGATTATTCATGGTTTTTCAAAAAATAATCAATTGGCTGAACAATTAATTGCGGCTGGATTTTATCTTTCGTTTGGAAAATATTTAATAAAAAATCCAGATTTAAAAACTGTTTTTCAGAATGTTCCAAATGATCGTTTTTTCTTAGAAACAGATACTATTGAAGAATCGATTAAGCAAGTTTATGAATTAGCTTCTGAATATAAAGAATTAAATTTAAAAGAATTAGAAGGTGTTATTTCAAGTAATTATAAAAGTGTTTTTAAGTAGTTAAATGTGTTTTTGACGAAAAGAACCCTGAGCGAAGTCGAAGGGCGCTACAATTGATAATGGGCTTCGACTCCGCTCAGCCTGACAAATGAGTAAAACGAAACTTGAAACAAAAAAATAAAACAACAAATAAGAATATATGGCAGAATGGACAGAAAGAGCTGAGCTTTTGTTTACTAAAGAAGGATTAGAAAATTTGCAAAAATCTAATGTTTTAGTCGTTGGACTAGGAGGAGTTGGATCTTTTGCAGCTGAATTTTTAGCGAGAGCAGGAGTAGGGAATATGACAATTGTAGACGGAGACGTTGTAGATATCACCAATATTAACCGTCAATTACCAGCTTTGCATTCAACAGTTGGTCAGCCGAAAATTAAAATTGTAGGCGATCGTTTGATGGATATTAATCCAGAATTAAATCTAACTCGCGTTCAAGAATTTCTTTCTCCAGAACGTGCTTTTGAGATTGTTTCTCCAGAATTTGATTATGTTTTAGACTGCATTGATAGTATTACTCCAAAATTAAATCTGATTATTGCTGCAAAACGCAAAAGAGTAAAAATTATCAGCAGTATGGGAGCTGGCGGAAAAATGTTGGCTTCTAAAGTAAAAGTAGCAGATATTTCAAAAACAATAAATTGCTATTTTTCTAAAACAATCCGTAAGCGTTTAAAAGAAGTAAAAATTAATAAACTTAAAGTGGTTTTCTCTTCTGAAATTCAAGATGAAAAAAGCTTAAAACTTACAGATGGGAAAAATTTCAAAAAATCGTTTTACGGAACAAATAGCTATATGCCAGGATTATTTGGTTTGCACGCTGCAGAAACGGTGATTAGATATTTGCTTAAAAAATAAGGTTTTAAGATGCTAAGATTCTAAGGTACTAAGTTTTTTTTAGTTGCTAGACTGAATCTTATGTTTCTGAACCTTAAATAATACAACTCAAAGTTAAAAGCAAAAGAGAGAAACCTTAGAATCTTAGTATCTCAGAAACTTAAAAAAAAATGATTAAAACAGTAATTTTTGATATGGACGGCGTAATTGTTGACACGGAACCTGTTCATCGTTATGCTTATTATTTACAATTTTCAGAATTGAATATCGAAGTTCCTGAAGAAATGTATACCACATTTACAGGATTTTCTACTAGAAATACATTTCAAACCTTAAAAAGTTATTTTCCAGCTGTAGAACAAGAAGTCGAAGATTTGATTCAGCGAAAAAGGACTATTTTTAATAATGCTTTTGATACTAAGGAAGATTTGCATCTTTTAGATGGTGTTGAAGATTTAATTAAAGATTTGTACAACAACGGAATGCAATTGATTTTAGCTTCTTCGGCTTCAAAAGTTACTATCGATCGCGTTTTTACAAGATTTAAGCTTCACCAATATTTTACGCATATTGTAAGCGGTGAAGATTTTCCACAATCAAAACCAAATCCTGCTATTTTTATCCATGCAGCTTCATTGTCGATTGCGCCTAAAGAAGAATGCATCATTATTGAAGACAGTACAAATGGAGTGAAAGCGGCAAAAGGTGCAGGAATTTTCTGTGTAGGATATAAGAGCGAGCATTCACATCTTCAGGATTTGTCTGAAGCAGACTTGGTTATCGATCATTTTAGTGAATTAAATGCAGAAAAAATATCACAGTTTAGTCCTTGAATTATATTAAATTTAACATTTGTTAGCTGATTGAATTTGTAAATTTGAATAAAATAAAAACTTAAAATAATGAAGAAATTACTTATTGCTTTAGCTCTGATCTTAGCACCATTAGCATCAGAAGCGCAAGTAAAAACTCCGCAGGCAAGTCCAAAAGGATATATTAAACAAACTGTTGGTTTAACAGATGTTGAAGTTACATATTCAAGACCTGGAGCAAGAGGGAGAGCTGTGTTTGGAAATCTAGTTCCGTTTGGGAAACTATGGAGAACAGGAGCTAACGAAAATACAATCATAAACTTTAGCGACGATGTTATCATTGACGGAAAAACGTTGAAGAAAGGAAAATATGCAATTTACACAGTTCCTAGAATCGAAAGCTGGGACATCATTTTCTATCTTTCTACAGACAACTGGGGATTACCAGAAAACTGGAGCGATTCTTATGTAGCTTTAAAAACTACAGTAAAAGAAGAAGCATTGCCAACGCCGGTTGAAACATTTACAATAGGAATTAATGGTTTAGATCCAAATTTTGGTTACATAGATATTGCTTGGGAAAACTCTCATGTTGCTTTAAAATTTGAAGTTCCGACTGCTAAAATTGCTACTGCAAGTATCGATAAAGCTTTAGCAGGTCCAACTTGGAACGATTATTTTGCTGCATCTCAATATTTATTCCAATCAAACGGAAATATCGAAACTGCTAGAAATTATGTAGACAAGGCTCTTGATATGAGCTCAGATAAACCTTATTATGTATCAAGATTAAAAGCATTAATCCAAGCAAAACAAGGTGATAAAAAAGGCGCAATCGAAACAGCAAAAGCATCTCTTGCATCTGCTGAAGCTGCAAATAATGCTGATTACGTAAAATTGAATAAAGATAGCATTGCTGAGTGGAGCAGATAAGTTGTTAAATTTTCAATATAAAAAATTTTAAATTCCAATACTTTCGGGTTTTGGAATTTTTTTTTGCAATAAACACAGACAGACTTGTCTGTTTGTATGAAAAATGTTTTACCTTTGAAGATATAAATTAAGATGCTATGTTGCCAAAAGAAAGAATACTCGAAAAAACATTTATTTTATTTCACAAGCAAGGCTATAATACCACGGGCATCAATCAAATTATTGAAGAGGCAAAAGTGGCAAAGGCAAGTTTTTATCAGCATTTTAAATCTAAGGAAGATTTGTGTGTCGCCTTTTTGAATCAGCGTCATTTCTTTTGGTTTGAAGAATTACAAAAGTTTGCTTCAAAAGAAGAGGATACGAAACTAAAAATTTTAGCTTCTTTTGATTTCTTAATTTATATGAATAAAAAGGAAAATTATAGAGGTTGCAGTTTTCTAAATATTCTATCGGAAATTCAATCAGATAATATTAAAATTTTAGACGTAATTCAGAACCATAAAGCTGATCTACGTGTTTATTTTAATGAAATTTTAAATGATAATCTTTTGTCAGACCACGTATATCTGCTTTTTGAGAGTTGCATTATAGAAAGTCAACTTTTTAAATCAAATCAGCTTATTGAGCAAACTAAGAAAATTATTCAAACTTTAATCTAATTATTATGGAACAGAAATTACCATTGCCACCTTTCTCATATGAAACAGCAATAGAAAAAATTCAATTAGCAGAAGACGCTTGGAACAGTCAGGATCCAGAAAGGGTTTCAAAAGCTTACACAATAGACAGCGAATGGAGAAACAGAGATAAGTTTGTAAACGGGCGTGATGAAATCATTCTTTTTTTAACTGAAAAATGGAAAAAAGAGAAAAATTACAAATTAAAAAAGGAATATTGGGCTCATGCCGATAATAGAATTGCTGTACGATTTGAGTATGAATATCAGGATGTTGAAGGAAACTGGTTTAGAGCCTATGGGAATGAAAACTGGGAATTTGATGCAAATGGATTAATGCAGAAAAGATTTGCCAGCATAAACGATCTTCTTATCTCAGAAGAAACTAGGAAATTTAAATAAACCCTTAAACTAATTCATGCTAGGCGGTTCTGGAATCTTAATTTTTTGCTTAATTTTCTTTACAATCAAAAGATAGAAAGTAATTCCTCCTAAAATAATAAGAAGTGCAATCTGGAGCTGGCCTAGTACATTATTTCTGCTATACATCGCATTTGCAACTGCAAGTTTCGCTTTTCCTTCTTCAATCTGAATTTCTGAAAGAGATTCAAGCGTTTTTAAAGCTTCAGCGCTAGAAAAGGCAATTTTACCCCAATTTTTGTTTTCGACTTGCTTGTTTATTTCTTTGCAGGAAAGTAAAAATGCATCAAAATACTGTTTTTCTTTGTCTGTTAAAACTGTTTTAGCGTATAAATCGTCAATGTTATGAATAATATCAAGAGTTTGAATAATTTCATCTTTTTTGATAACGTCGCTCAAATTCAACTTTTCAGCTTCAGCCTTTATAAAATGAAGTTCTTTTGAATATTGAAAAATATAATGCGCAACAACCAATCGGTCTTTGTAAATCGCATTGATATTATCGTTCACATTTTTGGAATTTCGCAGCGTATTAAAGTTACCAAGCAGAATGATAAGCATTACGATTAGTAATATAAAAGCAGCTTTGGTTTTGTTGCTGTATCTTTTTTGATCTTTCATAACGTTTTTAGGAAACTAAAATTTAGTCAATCATTTTGTTCTCGTTGAGCGCAATGTTTTTTATGGATGCTAAAGGAGTAATTTTTATTTTTTTGTCTCCCTTAACAAGGTAGAAATAATACAAGCTATTATTTCCAATGATAAAAACATTTTTAGATTCGCCTTCATTAAAATCCAGCTGATAGCTGTAATCTAATCTGTTTTCTTTTAGCTTTTTCGTAGTAAAGTATCCGCCAGCTAATCCGTAACCTAAAAAAAAGGACAATAGAAAAACTACAAGAGATTTTATGGCAATACCATTATAGTAGCTTTTAGTTTCTTCTGGAGATAATTCGTCAGTTGATTTTAATTCGAAAGATCTTTTTACAAATGCCAAATCTTTATTCTTCGCCAAGAAGGAAGGAAGATAAAAATGAACTAAAAAAAGTATTGTGATTGCTGCTAAAATAATCGGATTTGAAGTGAATTCAGCAATTGGACTAATTAATATATCCATTATTGTAGAATACCTCAATATATTAATCCCGAATTGGTAATAAAATATACTATCCTTTAGGATTCCCATTAAAATCAGAAATAGATATCCAAAAGGCAATAGCTTTTCTAAGTCGTCTGAAATCTTCATTTATCTAGTTTAAGATTGGTTTAGTTTTGGTCAGTCTTACAACTTACTAAAATAGTCTTTTTTACTTACAATAAATGGAGAATTATATTCTAATGAAATTGCTTTTATAAATTTTTTGGAGCTAATTCCTGCTGTACGCTATATCTTTTGTGGTGAACGCCACCACAAAAGGATGCCGCTAGGGCATCAGCATTTTTTTGGAAGAATCCATTTTAATTAACAAATATCCTTATTTATAATTTATTCAAGAATTAATTCATTATCATCTGATTTTCCTCTGAAAAACAAAAACTGAAGTAAAAGCGCTAATACAATTGTCAAAATAGCTCCAATGAAATTAAGCCATAAATAACCCAATTTTTCCTGGCTATAAATCATAAAATAATAGATCACAAAAATAGTAAGCTGACTTATGATAGCGCTTATAAACATTGGTTTTGCTTGAACTTTTTTAGTATAAAAAGCCACAAGGAATATTCCTAGAACAGTTCCGTAAAAAATTGAGCCAATAATATTTACAAGCTGAATTAAATTTTCAAATAAAGTTCCGACACAAGCAAAAAGTATCGCTACAATTCCCCAGAAAAGAGTAAAAAACTTAGTAACATGCAAATAATGTTTTTCTGATTTTTCTTCTTTCTGATTTCGTTTGTAAATATCAATTGCTGTTGTAGAAGCCAAAGCGGTTAACCCAGAAGCTGTAGAAGACATCGCAGCCGAAAGAATAACGGCCAATAGCAATCCGATTAGACCTTTTGGCAAATAATGCAAAATGAAATGAAAGAATACATAATCTTTGTCATTTGTTTCTGAATTACTGTCGGCTCTCGAAATAATTTCTTTGGCTTTATCGCGAAGATCTTTTTCTTTATTTGATAATGCAACCAATTCTTTACGTAAAATAGGATTGTCGTAATCTTGATTCAGCTGATCTATATATAATAAGTTAATCACTTTTTTGTCTTCCGAAAGTTTCACCAGCTTTTCTTCTAAAACATGATATTCTTGTTTAAAAGCTGATTTTTCAATAGCAATTTTATTATTCGGATTAAAATTTAACGGCACTGGATTGAATTGAAAAAATACAAAAACCATAACTCCAGTCAAAAGAATAAAGAACTGCATTGGTACTTTCAATAATCCGTTCATGATTAATCCCATCTGGCTTTCGCGAACTGATTTTCCAGATAAATAACGCCCAACTTGAGATTGGTCTGTGCCAAAATAGGCTAGAGCCAAAAAGAAACCTCCTGTAATACCACTCCAAAAAGTATATTTTTCTTCAGGATTAAAAGAAAAATCAACAATATTCATTTTATCATTAGCACCAGCAATGTGCAATGCGCTGTTGAAAGTCATATCGTTTGGAAGATAGTGCAGAATTAGGAAAAACGTAATAAACATTCCAGACATAATGACAAACATCTGCTGTTTTTGTGTAACGTTAACTGCTTTTGTACCACCAGAAAAAGTATATATAATTACCATAACTCCAATGATGATGTTCATTACAGTTAAATTCCATCCTAGAAGTGCAGACAAAATAATGGCTGGCGCATAAATAGTCAAACCAGTTCCTAAACCTCTTTGAACCAAAAACAAAATTGCAGCAAGCGAACGGGTTTTAACGTCAAACCTTCTTTCTAGAAATTCGTAAGCTGTAAAAACTTTACTTTTATGATATAACGGAATAAAAGTCAAACAAATGACAATCATGGCAATTGGCAGACCAAAATAAAATTGCACAAAACCCATTCCGTCATGATATGCTTGTCCAGGTGTAGATAAAAATGTAATGGCGCTGGCTTGCGTTGCCATTACAGAAAGCCCTACAGTATACCAAGGTGTTTCATTGTTTCCTAAAATGAAATCTTCTACGTTTTTACTGCCTCGGGTTTTCCAAGAGCCGTATCCAACAATAAACAATAGTGTAACAATAAGTACGATCCAGTCAAATAGCTGCATAGGTTATGAGTATAATTGCATGATTAAGAAAAAGATAGCAATATAAATTGCATTAGCGACCAAAACGTAGGTATAGCTTTTTTTCCATTTTTTTGTTTTTTTAGCTTCCATATTTTATTGCTTTAAATCTTGTTTTGGAGCTTCAATTGGCTGTTTTAGAGAAATAATATTCGATAATAATCGATACGCTCCAGAAACACCTTCTGGTAATTCTCTAAAGAAACTCAAACCGGTGTAAATGTAATATCCTTTACCATACGGTGCAACTAGTAAAGCGCCATCTTTTGCAGATTCTCCTTTGTCATGAGACGAAATAATAGGAGTGAAGGCAGGATCATATTCGTTTGGATAATATAAACCTTGTTCTTGTGTCCAACCTTGAAAATCTTTTTCAGAGATTTTATTTGGTGTATTTAAAACAGGATGATTTGGAGCCAAGAAAGTAATTTTAGCATTTTCTTCCGTTACGCGATCATTTGATAATTTTAAAGGATAAGGAGCAATTTTATCAGTTACCAATTTTCCGTTTGTGTTGTATTGGACAATCATGTTTTTACCACTTTTGACAAAATTGAAAAGAATGTTTTGTTTGTTTGCCAAAGCATTTACAGTATTATATGCACGAATTCCAGTAATTACAGTACTGAAAGAATCTAATTTTTCTGGTGTAATTTCTTCAGGTTTTAAAACTGAAACTTTATACCCCATTTGAGTCAAACTCTCTGGAACTTCGTCTCCAGCACCCATGATGTAAGCAATAGTATCACCAGAAATTTTTAAATCTATTCTAATACATTTTGATTCGGCTGGTTTTAAGACCATTTGTTTGGTAATATGAGGAAAATCGATAATTGTTTGGTCTTTGTCAAAACGTTTGTTGTCAACAATTGCTACGCTTTTTATAATAACTTCTTCGGGATTTACAGGAGGTGTTACTTCAAAATAAAAGATTTGTTCGTTCCCTTTTTTGTCCAAAGTAAACGGAATTTCTTTTGGAGAAACATTCCAGCTTTTAGGTAATTCTAATTGTAGATTTCCTTTTACATTGTCTTTTCCAGCGCGAACTTTCACTGGAACCATTTTACTTTTTGTATTTCCAAAAATTAAAACTCTCTCCAAAATAGAAGTAGTTACTTCTGGCACAATATCAAGAAAATTATACATTTCGCCTTTTACACCGTCATTGTATTTGTATACAACAATACGCTCAAACGGAATTTCTACATCATTGATCTTTACGTTAAAAATAACTTTTGTCTCTCTTATGATGTCAGGAATACCAATGTTTTCTTGATTTGAAACCGTGTACATTCCAACTGTTGCTTTTTCTTTTAACCAATATGGCTGTGTGTATTCAATATTGTTTGGAAGCTGTAATTGCAAATTGATTTTTTGATCGTTGTTGTTTTTTAAAACAATATTTTGAGCCGTTGTCTGATTGTTTGGTAGCGTAGTTACACTCATTAATTCCATTCCAACAGAACATCTGTTGATGGCTTCAAGACTAAGTTTGATTGTGCTTCCTGGAGTTGCTTCTTGTTCATTTGCAACAGCTTCAAGATACAAACCAGAACAAGATGCGATGATATTTTTTATTGCTGTTGATTTAATCTCTTTCCAATGTGTATCGTCTAAAGCTTGAATCATAGAATAAGCTTTAACTAAATCTGGAATACTTGCAGATGGATGGCTAAAATCATATTTTGAAATGATTGAAGAAATTAAGTCTCCGACAGGTTTTCCGTTTTTAACACGGTTCCAGCTTGTGTCAATTCCGTCAAATAAATTATCACGTTCTTTTGGAGTTTCGCCATTTATAAGTTCCAAATATTCCGTTTCTTCACCGCGAACACCTGTGCTTCCAAAACCTTGCGATTGATGACGGCTTCGGCTTAAAGCAGCGATTTCTTGGTTTGATTTTCCGATTCCTGTGTAGTAAACACCAGTTTCTAGCTTTGTAAATTTAGATTTATTGGCAGCATCAAATTTTTCTTGGCTTCCGTAAAACCACCAAGACGGATTAAAGAATTGGCGTTTTACCTGCCAGGGTGAAACATATTTTAATTGTTCAGGATAAATTTTTGGATCGTTTGTTAATTTGAAACTTTCAACGCTCAGCATCGCAGAAGACGTATGATGTCCGTGAGTCGTACCTGGAGAACGGTGGTCAAAACGATTGATGATTATGTCTGGTTGGAATTTTCTGATTGTCCAAACTACATCGGCAAGAACTTTGTCTTTGTCCCAAATATCTAAAGTTTCGTCTGGATTCTTAGAAAAACCAAAATCATTTGCTCTTGAGAAAAACTGTTCTCCGCCATCAATTTTTCTAGCTTCGATCAATTCTTGCGTTCTTATAACTCCTAGTAATTCACGTAATTGTGGTCCAATTAAGTTTTGCCCCCCGTCACCTCGCGTCAATGATAAATAACCGGTTCTGGCATTCATATCATTAGCCAAATACGAAATCATTCTAGTATTTTCATCATCAGGATGTGCCGCAACATACAATACAGAACCTAAAAAGTTTAGCTTTTTGATTTGATTGTAAATTTCAACAGAATTTGGTTTTTGTGGCTGCTGTGCAAATGAAACCTGAAAACCGATAAAAAATAAAAGAAAGATCTGAATCTGTATTTTTCGCATGGTAAATGTTAGGTGTTTTTTGGAAATCATTCCAAAAATAGTAATTATTTTATGTAAGATTATTTAAATGAATTGTTAACGCTCAATAATTATACCTTTCTTTGGTTTGGTGCAACAAAAAAAGCTGTTAGAAACTAATCTAACAGCTTTTATATAAGTATTTTGAAATTTTATTTCAGTTTGTTCTCAGTATCTTTGTAACTTCCTGTAATAGTCACATTACTACCTTTGGTAACTTTTCCGTAAATAGTTATAGAAGAATTATTTCCAATGAAATTGATTTTAGCACCACTATTTAATCTTAAATCTCCCCAGATTACAACAGAACCTTCAATTTGCAGAAGAGCATTACTATTGATAGTCAACTCTGTTGGATTAGATTGCTGGTATTTTCCTTGAGACAAACTTCCTGTCATGTTGAAAGTACCACCACTATTTAAAGTCAAATTGTTAAGAATTGCAATTGAACCGCAATGTGTTAAAACAGCACCAGAATTAATAATTGCCGAATTAATAGCAGTTGCTCCCTGGTATGATTTTATGTCGTTAGAATTTAAAATCAGATCTTTACCTTGATTGTATATGATGTAAGATGTACAGTTTGCAAAAGTTGTATTTGGTTTTTCCATTTTAATAATTTTCAAACCACCTGTACCACTTGCAACATAAATATAATTACCGCTAGATTTTACATAGTTTGATGAACCAGCAATTCCTACAGAACCTAATAAGTTTAGCTGTGTTGCAGATTGATAAACATTTAAGCCAAGAGCTCCGTTTGCTACAAAAGCGTAACCATCATTAAAAGAAACGGCATTTGTTACATTATCTTCTCCAGCTGTTGCAATTGCAATGCTCTGCAATTTAGATCCGCTGTTGATATCATATATGCCAAGACCGTTCGGGCCTTCAGAAACAAAAAGTTTTGTTCCATCAATATCCATTGTTCTTTTTGCACCACTCACATCAGTAGAAGTTGTAAAACTTTTTTGCAAAGCAAGAGTTGACTGATTATAAATGTTAACACCTTTAGTTCCACTTAAAGTTACAACTTTATCACTTGTTAAAGCAATAGAACGCAAATCGGCCATAGCCACTTTTCCTGCAATTACTTTTGTAGAACTGTTTATTTTGAATAAACTTCCGTTATCTCCCGTTACTGCAAAATAATTAGAAGCATTAGCAGCAACATCTGTTGTAACTCTACTATCTAAATAATTGTTAGTAAATTTATCTGTAAGTAATCCAGAACTTAACGCCATGTTAAACACAATTGCTGGATTCCCTGCAAGTTGTGTGTCTTTATCGACATCTTTTGCGGCTCCAATAATTAAATTTGATCCAGACAAAGTCAGAGATGTAATATCAGTATTTGGAATAAGGGCAGAAGTAACCAATTTTGGCTTATATGGATCTGAAACATCAATTACATCAATAGCTCCAGAATAAGCATCGCCTCTCATGATATAAGAAACATAAGCGTAATTTCCGTTTACAGTAACATGGCTCGCTTGAAGTGTTCTCCCGTTAGCATCAACTGGCGGTTTTACTTCAGCAATTTGAACTAAAGGAAAAGAAGTGTTGGCAGTCTCTGCAGCTTTTCCTGTGAGAGAACCATTTTCGATCGAAATTACCCCAGAATTAGTTAGGTCAAGTCTTTGGTTTAAAGTAGATTGATCTGAGGTAATGGTAATGTTATTTGACGATTGTCCATCGTTTTTGTTGTCATTGTTATCGTCACAACCTATTAACAGTGACATTGCTAAAAATGAAAGCAAATAAACATTCTTTTTCATAAATTTCTTTTTTGGATTTTAAAATTCGGCGCAAATATATATCATAATCACATTAAACAAAGGTTAATTTTGTTAAAACCGTCTGTTTTACAATGATTTATATACAAATTACAAATTTTTAACAAAACTTCAAAGTTAAATAATCAAAAAAAAAGAGAGTATCATTTTTTTGATACTCTCTTGAGCTGATTACTAATAATTTAGCAATTATCTTCTTCCATGTCCGTGTCCGTGGTCGTGATCATCATCGTGATCATGACGATCGTGTTTGTCATGGTGTTTGTCGTAGTGTTTATCGTGTTTGTCGTAACGTTTGTAATCTCTTCTGTCATTGTATCCATATACAGGTCTTGGCTTGTAAGGTCTTTGTGGAGCTCCGTGATATCCTCTATAGTATTTTACTTTATGACGATCAAAGTAAGTATAAGGAGTTCTACCGTGATAATCTGTCAAAACTACTTTATATCCTCCATACAAATCATAGTTTCTATATTGTCTAGGCAAGTACGTTGTTCTTACCCATCTTCCTCCTCCGAAATAGATAAATTGAGCGGCACGAACATCGTAGTAAGCTTCAATATCTGGAAGATAATAATATTCCATTTCTGTATATCCTACTGGTCCCCAAGCAGGTGGGTTTCCAATATTCACGTTTATCGATACTTGGGCTTGTGTGGCGTTTGCAACCAGTAGAAATAATCCGGCGATTGCTAATTTTATCGTTTTCATCTTTTTTGTTTTTTTAAATGTTAATCTTGAAGGGATATTCATATACTGTGCCAAAAAAAATAAAGAGATGTATTTTGTCGAGTAAAAATGCATTTCGTCGAATAAATTAAGAATGTAAATAGGATTAATTTATTGATATCTAGATGTTTTGATGTTTTTGTTGATTTATAAAAAAAACAAAAAAAATTACTTGTAATTGACTACTCTAGGCTTAGCAAGTTCAAAACTTTGGAGTCCGTAATCGGTGGTTTCAAAAGTATTTGTTTTGAAAACATTATCTCCTTGTTGCGGAATACTAGGATAATAAGAAAGTGATAGCTGAAATGAACTGAAAACCAAATAGTCATTACTGATTAAAAGCCCTACAGTAAGTTTAGAATAGGGTTTACTCTTAGTCATTGCCACTTCTGGACTTCCTAATACCGCAATAGAATAATTGAAAAATGGGTTTATACGGAATCCTAATAAGGAATGAGGAGAATATGTTTGTGTCTGCAATGACAAGACAGCTTTGCTGGTTCCGTACAGATAACTGTTAAATCCTGGTATTCCGTTTTCTTCATTTATATTCAACTGATCTCCAATTATATCATCGCGGTTTATTCCAATTACTAATTTCGGATTTACGAATTGTCTAATTTTCCAATTTCCGATACTGTATAATTTTGTGAAATAATTTGATTCAAACAAAAATGAGGTTTGATAGGTTTTAGATTGATGAAAAAAAGTTCCTGCTTCAAAATTCATACTCAGAAAACCTAAACGATAATAATTTCCAAAAGAAAACTGTGCCCCAACATAAGGCCTCCAAAAAGTGTTTTTATACTGATAGCCAAAAGTTACTCCGTAAATTCGTCCTATAGGAACGTCTTCTGTCTGTCCATTCCTAAAAATATAGCTGTCTTTTATAAATCTACGAGTATTCAATCCAATTCCGCTGAGGATTAGTTTTTCGGAAGAATAAAAATGGTCGGGGTCATAAATTTCTGAAGGCGTTTCGCTGTAATTTACATTTAGAAAACGTGCTGTCGTGATTAAGTTTGTTATCGCTTTATTTTGATCTTCAAACATTTTAAAAGCATATCCGGCCCAAAGATCTTGAGACGTATATTTTTTTGGTTGATAGGCAAATGTCAGATCAGGCGCTTGTAGAGTGTCTTTTCTAAAACTTTCATCAATATAAAATCCGCCCGCCCACTTAGTCAAAGGAGAGTAGAAGTCTCGCTCAATATCTATACTTTTAATATAATTATTGTCCAAATCCATATTGTAATGAAATACCGTACCGATGTAAGTATTTTTAATATTTGGAACTGTATATGTTGCTTCATTAGCATTTCGTCCATCATCAAAACGATTGGTGAAACGATATTCTAATTGCTGTCCAGTTCCAAAAAAGTCTTTTTCTTTAAAACCGATTGACATTTGGTTACTAGAAATCGAAAATCTTGGAATAGTACTCCATGAATCTAAAACACGAATCGTAACATCTACAGAATCTGAAGCTTGTCCAACACTTTGATTGGAAATTCGAACCGCAGTAACATAGCGTTGAGCACGAATCAAACGCTCGGTTTCGAGAACTTTATAGGTATTGTAAGGAGTGTTTTTCTTAAAAAGCAATAAATTATAAATAGCAAATTTTTTAGTTTTCAAGTGAAGTCGATTACCCATTCTTTCTCCCCAGTTTTTAGGCATTTGTGTTGTATCAGCAACAGAATGTCCAAAAGGATCTAAAGTGATAATATTGATTTTTCGAATAATTTTTCCTTCGTAATTCGTAGAATCTATAGGTACAAGCAGTTCTTCTTTTTTCTTTGGTTTTTTAGATCTAAAAAACAATTTATGCATCGTCTGCGTAAATTTATTTTTTTTAGAATAATTTCTAATTTTAGTATAGATTTCCGTAGTGTCTTTTTGCTGTTTTGGCTCTTTTTTACTTTGATCTGCCTGAGCATATCCGCTTTGTAAACAGAAGCACAGCAAAATAAAAAATAGTATTTTTTTGTATAAAGACATTCGGTAGTTTTCTTCTAATAGTTTTTAAGCTTTATGAATATAAGGAATTAATAAATGCTATGCTAGCATAACGTTATTTTTAATTTTCTGTTGTAATTTTTCTTTTTCTCCAGACAAATTTCCTTGGAACATGATTTCCCATGAGATAACCACAAGCGGAGAGCGAATCAATTCGGTCAAAAATAATTTTAAGAATAGCCAAGAGAGGAATGGCTAAAAACATTCCTGCAATTCCAGCAGCGGCGCCTCCAACAATAATTCCCATGATTGAAACGAAGGCGTTTATTTCTACCTTAGAATTAATGATTAATGGCACAAGTAAATTATTATCAATAAACTGAACAATTATATTTACAATAAGGATTCCGGTAATTACTGAAATTTCTCCAGATCCTGTTAATGATGCCAAAATCGTAATAATTCCAGCAATTGTAATTCCAATGTATGGAATCAAATTTAAAATTCCTGTAATTAATCCAAGCAGAATGAAATACTTTATGCCAATAATCCACAAACCTAAACTGGTTAATACAGAAACAACTATCATTTCGATAATTAAGCTTACGATATAATTGTTTATGGAAACTTTTATCTGTGATAAAATATCCTGCAAAACTGCATGATTTTCTTGTTTGATTAATTTGGCAAAAAACAGTTTGAAATGTTCTTTGTAAATAAGAAACAAAAAGGTGTAAACTATCATAATCGTACTATCTAGAAGAACATCACTTATAGAAATAATAAACGAACCTAGTTTTGCTTGACCAGTTTTAACCGAATCTTTGGTAACCGAATCTAGATATTTCTTTTGATCGCCAATGCTTACTTGGAAATTTTCTCTAATAAATTTATGAATTTCAAGAATAAAAGAATTTGCGTTTTTCTTTATTGTCTCAAAATCATTTGCAATGTATGTCACTTGGTATGAGATAAAAACCAAAATTCCGACAATTACAGAAATAAAGATAATGAGACAGATAATTGCCGCAAGATGCCTTGGAAACTTAAATTTTGTGTTTAAAAAAGTAAAAATCGGAAGCAGTAAAACGGCAAACAAAAATGCCATTAAGATAGGCGTAAGGATATCTTTTCCGATGCAAAAAATGAATGCAAAACAGATTAAAGTGACAAGAATAAAAGAAAGTTTTGCATAAAATGGTAATGTTATAGGCCGAGTCATTTTTTATTTTATTTAGCTGAATTTATAAAACAAATATTACACTTTATTTGTCTTTTTTCGTTCCAGCTTTTTGACTGCCCGTTATAAAATTCCCATCATATTTTAATCAAAAAACTCACGCTCCTCGTACTTTGCAGGTATAATTGAAATTCCTTTTTGAAGTAATAGATTGTTTGGAAAAACTATTTTTTCTCCTTCTTTTGTCTTTAAGCTTACATGAAAGGTATTAATGTCTTCAATTTCAGCTTCAATTGGAAAATCTTTATCATGAATTTTAATCGTATCTCCAATTCTAAAAGGGAAAGAAAAGAATAAAACCATTCCAGAAGTAATATTGCTTAAAATAGACCATTGAGCAAACATAGCAACCCCAATTACAGTTGCAATAGAAGAAATGGTAATAAAAATATCTTCTGTTTGAACTCCCCAGATTATGATCAAAATGGTTACAAGAAGTATATTCATTAAAATATTAATATACTTAATAACCAGATTGGTACGATGTTCAAATAATTGGCTTGTAGCCGCAAATTGCTTTATTAATTTAGCAATTACTATACGTAATACAATCAAAACGCCAATAAGAATGATTGTTGCTATTATTTCTCGGCTATACTCTTTAAAAGAAAACATAAATAAATTTTTACACTAATGTAGTCAAAAATTCGTAAACTTTTGCTGTCGGAAGTCCCATAACATTAGTGTAAGAGCCTTCTACTTTTGCAACTGCCATAAAACCAAACCATTCCTGAATGCCATATGCACCGGCTTTATCGTAAGGTTTGTAATTTTCGATATAATATAGAATAGCTTCGTCTGATAAATCATTAAAAGTTACTTTGGTAATATCATGCAGAAGAGTAGAGGAGTCTGCAGTTTTAAAACAAACCGAAGTAATTACATCATGCGTTGCATTAGACATCGATTTTATCATAGCAAAAGCTTCTTCGGCATTTTTTGGTTTTCCTAGAGCTTTATTTTGATGCCAAACAATAGTGTCGCTTGTAACTAAAATTTCATTTTCTTTCAATTCGCCTTCAAAAGCATTAGCTTTTAATTCAGCAAGATAATCGGTGATTTCGGTTGCTTTTAATTCTGGCGGGTAAATTTCTTCAATGTCTTTTAAACGAATTTCAAAATCAAGATCTAAATCCTTGAAAAATTGTTGTCTGCGCGGAGAACCCGAAGCTAAAATGATTTTGTATTTTTTTAATTTTTCTTTAAGCATTGTATTTGATATTTAAAGCAATAACTAAGATTGATAGGATTCCGAAGAATAAAATAAGTTTTAAAATACTGCTTAAATGATTAAATTCTTTCTGAGACTTTGCACTAAATATTTTTACAATAAAATAAAGCAAAGGTGCTAAAACAGTTGCAAAAGCATAAAATACAGCAATGTAAAGCTTATTCTGCATGAAATACGTATTGCAGTAAAGTCCCGATAAAACGAATGCTATGACCGCAAAACCTAAAGCTATTTTTGCTGCTCGGCTTACTCCAATTGCAATAGGAAGCGTGTTCATTCCCATATTGTAATCGCCATTTACATCTTCAATGTCTTTTACAATTTCACGAATAAAATTAATCATAAAAGCAAAAAGGGCGTAATCTGTTAAAATAGAAAAAAGACTAGCCATTTGTGCCTGATTTTCGCTCGTTGTAGCTGGAAAAAGGTCAAAAACTCCTATAATCAAAACGCTTACAGCCAAAAGCAAGGCTACAACAAAATTGCCTAAAATCATGATTTGTTTTAGAGTTGTTGCATAAAAATATAATAGCGATGCGATTAAAATAAAAAGCGATGCAAAAGTTGGTCTCATGATAATATTTGACAGAATGAAACCAATCGCTACACCAGAAATATTCAGACCAATATAAATGTTATAAGCGGCAGTTTCTGTAATTCCTTTTCCGACAACAACATCATTTGGTTTGTTGATGCTATCGGTTCCTACGTCATAAATGTTATTGATAACGTAACCAGCAGCAGCCAATAAAACAGTGCTTAAAACGAGTAATCCGTATTGCCAGTCAGATAATGCCAGCGGAACTTCCTGCTGTTTTAAAAAGGCATAACGAAAAAGCAACTGCATAAAAGCAAGCATTGAAAGGTTTTTATAACGAATGAGTTTGAGGAATTTCATTTTTTTTAAGGTTCTGAGAGGCTAAGATTCTAAGGTACTAAGTTTTTTTAATTAATAATTTATAATTAACAATTCATAATTAAATTAATCGTGCTTTCCGTTAAAGTACTCCATCCATTTTCCTTGCACTTTCATTACTTGTTCGATAACGTCTCTTGCAGCTCCGCGTCCGCCTTTTACGTGTGAAATGTATCGGCAGATATTTTTAATTTCTGGACTTGCATCTTGTGGACAGGTAGGAAGTCCAACTAATTTCATTACATGAAAATCTGGAATGTCGTCACCCATATACAACACATTTTCAGGTTTAATGTTGTGAGTTTCGGTATAAGCTTTAAAAGTTTTCACCTTATCAGGAGTTCCTAAATGAATATCATTAACACCTAGATTTTGAAGACGAATGCGTACGCCTTCATTACTTCCGCCAGAAATAATGCATACATGGTAACCGCTTTCAATAGCAGCTTTCATTGCATAACCATCACGAATATTCATTGTTCTTAACATTTCGCCTTCATTGGTTACAAAAACAGAACTGTCTGTAAGTACGCCGTCTACATCAAAAACAAAGGTTGTGATGTCATTCATTAATTCTTTATAACTTTTTGCCATTATGCTGTATAGATTGTGTTAGGATTTTATAGATATTTTTTTTGTTTTCGTCTTGTAAAAAAGCCAGATGCGCATTAATTGTATTTGAATCATGGCGAATAGCAGGCCCTGTTTGCGCATCAATAGGATCGAGCGTATTTATTTTGTCTGCTGTTTCCTGAATTAAAGGCCTTAAAACAGCAAAAGGAACTTGGTTTTCCTCGCAAACTTCTTGACCTATTTGGTATAAATGATTCGTAAAATTGCTCGCAAAAACAGCGGCTACATGAAGTGCTTTTCGCTGTTCTGAACTGATAGAATAAACTGCAGTCGAAACGCTTTTTGCAACTGTTTCTAAAAGTTTAAAATCGGCTGTGTTTTCTGCTTCTAAGCAAAAAGGAACAACTGAATAATCTAATGCTTTATTCTTAGAGAATGTTTGAAGTGGATAAAAAACACCGCGTCGGTTTTTCGGATTTAATAATTCAATTGAAGATGTCCCAGAAGTATGAACCACCAGTTGATTGTTAAACGGAAGCTGTTCTGAAACTTCTGTAATGGCATTATCTGAAACTGAAATAATATGTAAGTCAGCAGGTTCTAATGCAGCAAAATCAGTTACAATCTTTTCAGAATCAATTAAATGTAGTAAGTTTTCTTTCTTTCTCGAAAAAACCTGTTTAATTTCAACAATTTTGCTGGCAGAAAAAGCCTTTATCAAATGCTGCGCCACGTTGCCGGAACCGATTATTGTTATCTGAATCATGAAAGCAAAATTAGTATTATTTTTTTAATGCAGGAGTCTATTGGTTATTGATAATGCATTTTTGAAGTTTTTATTGTCTTCTGTTTTTTGTTAGAATTCTAACACTTTTTAGCTAAAAACAATTATTCAAAAAACACACCTGTATTTTGTAAGTTTAAACTTTCCATATTATCAATTCATTTAAAAAATAGTCCTTTTTTTTGGTTTTTATTAACAAAAGGCAAAGCCTGCTAGTCAACATTTTTAAGTACTTTTGTCGCACTTTTATACAATGTAATTCCTAAGAAATGGATAAAAAAATATTCTCTTTTTTGTTTTCTACACGTTTAATGGCCGTTCTTTTTTTAACATTCGCAATTGCAATGGGTGTTGGAACTTTTATCGAAAGTAAATACAATACCGATACAGCCAGAATTTTAATTTACAATACTTGGTGGTTTGAAGCGATTATGGCCATCTTTATGATTAATTTCTTCGGAAATATCAAAAAATACCAATTGCATAAAAAAGAAAAATGGGCAACTTTATTATTACACCTTGCTTTTGTTTTTATCCTTTTAGGAGC
The DNA here is from genome assembly GCF_016735615.1 of Flavobacterium tagetis. GTDB lineage: Bacteria > Bacteroidota > Bacteroidia > Flavobacteriales > Flavobacteriaceae > Flavobacterium > Flavobacterium tagetis. The sequence continues at coordinate 1,494,561 of NZ_JAERSF010000002.1, read as the reverse complement.
TTTTATTACTAGATATATTAGTTATGAAGGAATGATGCCAATTCGCGAAGGCGCAGCAGAAAATCAAGTATACTCAGATAAAACGTTTTTAACCATTTTTGCTGATGGTGAATATAAAGGCGAAATGAAAAGAAGAGTTTTTGAAAAAAGCCTTTTGCTTTCTCCTGCTACCAATAATGATTTCAGCATTTCAGGAAAATTTGACGAAACTCCTTTTGAAGTTACCTATGCTAACTATATCATGGGAGCGAAAGAAGTTGTTAAACCAGATCCAAACGGAACTTTATATCTTAAATTGGTTGAAGCCGGATCTGGCGGACGTGAAGAACATTATCTGAAAGAAGGTGAAGTTCAAAACATCCACAATGTTTTATTTGCTTTAAATAAGCAGACAGACGGTGCAATTAACATCAATACAACTGGAAAAGAATATACGATTCAGACTCCTTTTGAAGGTGAATTTATGCGAATGGCAGATCAGTTTAAAGGAAAGGTTACAAAAGATAATGTACAGCCTTTAATGATGCGTTCGTTATACAGCATTGGAGATATTAGAATTGTATTTCCAGAACCTCCATTGAAAGGTAAAGTGGATTACGAATCTAATAATGATTTTAAAGCAAAATCTCATAAAGACGCTCTGATTGTAAAAGTAAAAGCAGAAGGGCAAGAAAAAGAAGTAATGCTTTTTGGTAATAAAGGACAAGTTGGAGAAGCTAAAACAGTTAAAATTGGCAATATAGAATATTCTTTATTTTTTGGAAGCAAAGCTTATGTTTTACCGTTTAAAATTCGTTTGAACGACTTTATTGCAGAAAAATACCCTGGTACAGAAAAAAGTTATTCTTCATACAAAAGTAAAGTAACTGTTCAGGATTCTACAGAAACTTTTGATGCTGATATTTTTATGAACCACGTTTTAGATTATAAAGGATTCCGTTTCTTCCAATCTTCATTTGATCCAGACGAAAAAGGAACTGTTTTATCTGTAAATCACGATTTCTGGGGAACTAACATTACTTATTTCGGTTATTTTCTATTGTATATTGGTTTAATGGCTATTATGTTTACTAAACATTCTCGTTTTGGTGATTTAAAACGAAAACTTGATGCTATTCAGAAGAAAAAAGAAAAACTAATTACCATTTTAGTTTTATTGATTGGTTTGAATGGATTTGCTCAAGAAGCGCCACATGTTCATACTCCCGGACATGTTCATGAACACGAACATAATCACAATGCAGATCCAAATGATCACGCGAATCACGTTACTGCGCCACCTAGCCAGAAACAGCTAGATTCTTTATTGAATATTTATAAAGCGCCAGAAGCACACGCTGCAAAATTCGGTCGTTTGATTATTCAAGATGCTGGAGGTAGAATGAAGCCAATTAATACGTTTTCATCTGAATTGCTTAGAAAAGTAAGTCATAAAGACACGTACAACGGAATGAATTCTGATCAAGTATTCTTGTCTATGACACAATACGCCCAAGTTTGGATTCAAATTCCATTAATTTATATTAAATCAGGAAATGATAGTATTCGTAAAATTATCGGAATTGATTCAAAAGATCAGTACGCACCGTTTGTAAAATTCTTTGATGAGCAAGGAAATTATAAATTATCTCCTTATTTAGATGAAGCTTATAAAGCTGCAAATCCAAATAATTTTGAGAAAGATTTTGTTGAAACCGATAAAAAAGTAAACTTAATGGAATCGGCATTAAGTGGAAGCATTTTAAGAATCTTCCCAATTCCAAATGATCCAAACCATAAATGGGTTTCTTACTTAGAGCGTGAAAGTGCTGGTTTTAAAGGAATGGATTCTACTTATGTAAAGCAAATTCTACCGTTATATTTTAGTGCTTTAAATAATGGTTCTATTGAGAAAAATTTTGATACAGCCGATAATTTAGTAGAAAGCATAAATGGTTTCCAGAAGAAATTTGGTGCAAAAGTAAGACCTAGCGAAGATAAAATTGATGCTGAGATTGCTTATAACAAGTATGATGTTTTTAAAGTGTTACCTTATTGGTATATTACAGCATCTATTCTTATGCTAATGTTTACTATTCTTAATATTTTCTTTGAGAAAAAATGGCTTAGAATGACTGTAAATGGTTTTCATGTTATTGTCGGATTATTATTTGTAATTCATACATTAGGATTAATTGCACGTTGGTATATTTCGGGTCACGCACCGTGGAGTAATGCTTACGAATCTATTGTCTATGTAGCTTGGTCAACAATGTTCTTCGGATTGGCTTTTGATAGAAAATCGAAATTAACAGTAGCTTCATCAGCATTTGTTACAGCAATGATTTTAATGGCGGCATACATGAACTGGATCGATCCAGAAATTGCAAATCTGCAGCCAGTTCTTAACTCTTATTGGTTAATGATTCACGTTGCAGTTATTGTAGCTAGTTACGGTCCGACTGCATTAGGAATGATTCTAGGTTTTGTTGCTTTAATTTTGATTTTCTTTACAAATGATAAAAACAAAGCCAAAATGGATTTACATATTAAAGAAGTAAGTTATATCAATGAAATGGCTTTGACAATTGGTCTTATCATGCTTACAATTGGAAACTTCTTAGGAGGACAATGGGCAAATGAAAGCTGGGGACGCTACTGGGGATGGGATCCAAAAGAAACTTGGGCTTTAATCTCGATTATGGTTTATGCCTTTGTAATTCATGCTCGTTTTGTTCCTGCTTTAAGAGGAAAATGGTTCTTTAACTTAATGAGTATGTATGCTTTCGTTTCTATCTTGTTTACATATTATGGTGTAAATTTCCACTTAGTAGGTTTACACTCTTACGCAAGTGGTGAAGCACATTCATTAAACTGGATTTACTATTGCTTAATTACAATTAGTATTATTGGAGCTGTAACGTATCCAAAATACCGTAAGTACTATAAAACCAAAAAAGTGAAAAAATAAATAATTTGCAATAATTATTAATTCATAAAAAAAGCTCAATTTAATGTTGAGCTTTTTTTTATATCTAATTGGAAAGTTTTCCAGAAACAAGAAGTATAATAATCATAATTGCAAAAAAGCAAACCAAAAAGATAAGGTGACTTAATATGGATAAGAAAAACGCTCTTGTTTTCGATATTTTATTGAAAAACTGAATGTTGGTCCAAAAAATTAAAATTACACCAATAATATACATTGTGTACGTATATTGTTGCATATGAGAGCCATTATTTAGAAAAATCATTGCAGGTATTGTCAGCAATTGCACAGAAATTCGTTGTGCGGCTTTAAAAGTATTTAGCACAAAAAACTCGACAAAATTGTAGCCTTGGTTTTTAAAAACTAAATAGGTGCCAATAGTATAAATAGGAATAGAGCACACCGTAATCCATGAAAAATGCGTAGCAAACCATTCATTTAAAAAATTTGAATCTAAATTGGGAGCCTGCACATGATTAAAAGTATCAATATGAAAATAATGATATAAAAGTCCATAAAGTGTAGCTAGAACAACTACCAAAGATAAAGGTTTAAAATGACGGGCTCTTTTTCCTTCAATAAATTCACGGATAGAATGTCCAGGTCTGGTAAATAATTGTTTTAAAGAATACAAAATTCCCTTATCAAAATGCAACAAACCATGCTGGATATCGTGCCATAAAAAATGCACATTTATTTTATGCGTTTCTGCTGACTGTCCGCAATTATTACAATAATGGCCTTTAAAGACCTGATGGCAGTTTTTGCACATTATTTCCATTTAGTTCACTATTTTAATTATGAATTATTTTTGTTCTTTTTTGAGATTCCATCAGGGAACATAATTGCAAGTAAAACTATTATCAAAAGAAAATTATATTCAACACCGTTTCTACCGCCGCCTACAACAAACCAGCCTTCTTTAAAGTGCACTAAAACAATACCCATTACCAGAACAAAAATGGTAACAAAACCAGCAAGTTTAATATACTTATTTGCTAATAGAAGTATAGCCACAATAATATGAGATAATTTGATACTCCAGGCAAGTAATACGCCGTAAGGAGCAAAACCAATTTGGTTGAGGAAAAGATTTCCAAAATCATTAATACCATTATTGAACATTCCAAAAACAGAATGAGTTAGAAGAATAATAGCCATAGCGATTCTCAAAAGTAAATTTGCATTCATAAAATTGGTTTTGGTGAATTAAAAATAATAAAAAAACGCATATTACAGAGAATATGCGTTTTAGCTTTTTATGAAAGATTAAATTTAAACTTTTCCTAAAGTATACAGTTGTTCCATTGTTGGAGTAGGGCTTCCTCCTGCTGGCTCCAAAGTAATTCCAAAAGCTTCTGCAGAATCGGTTTGCTCTACAGCAAATATTTTTTGTTTATTGCCTTCAAAATTATCCAATAAACCAATGCTCGTTGGAGTAAGTACAGGACTCAGCTTTAAAGACCAAACCTGATAAACCATTCCTTTTGGAGGAGCTGGTAAACCTGCCGCATCGATATAAGTAGTTTTAGTCTGTTTATTCCAATACACTTTTGCAAAAGAAGCTGGAGAAACAGCCTGTCCGCCAAGAGTTACACCTGTATTCTTAATATCTCTTACAATGCTTAAGTTTTTCTCAGTTTCTTTATTCTGCTGATCTAAAAATGCGTATTCTCTTTGAATTTTATTCTTTTCATTTCCAACAGTAGAAATGGCTTCTTTAGTTTTAGTCAATTCTAAAGTTTGATATCCTAAACCTAGTAATAAAAGTACAGCCGCTGCCCAGCCCACATATTGAGACCAGTTAGAAGCAGGTTTCATGTCGACTACTTTTCCGTGTTTAAGTTCAAGACGAGCTTTAATTTTTTCGAAATTTTCCACAGAATGGAAAGGAGAAAAACTTGAAGAAAGTGCAATGACAGCTTTTTCTATCGAGATAATTTCCTGATCCATTTCTGGATTTTTTTTTGCCATTTCGGCAATTTCGAGATTTTCTTTTTCACTTAATAAGCCATAAACGTACAGCTCTAAAATTCCTGATTCTATATATTCTTGTGCTTCCATTATATCTTCAAATAATTACGTAAATCGTTAATACAGTTTCTGTTTTGTGTTTTGATAGTTCCCAGTGGCAATGCCAATTCTTCTGAAGCTTCTTGCTGGGTATATCCTTTAAAAAACAATAAATTGATTATTTCGATACATTTTGGTTTTAGTTTTTTTACAAACTCTTGAATTCCAATTGCATCAAGTTTATGACTCAATTTATTGCTCTCGTCTAAGAGATTTACGAAATTATCTGATGAAAGGTTTTTTTGACCGTTGTTGTAGTCTTTAGAACGAAGTTTATCGATTGAAGTGTTACGGGCGATATTAAGGATCCAAGTGTAGAATCGGCCTTTACTCTCGTTATAAGAATCGATGTTTTTCCAGATTTTGACAAAAACATCCTGAAGAACATCTTCTGCTTCTTCTCGATTTTTGATTAAGACATGAATGACTGAAAATAAACTTTTTGAGTACATATCGTACAAATGTGTAAAAGCTTTTTCGTCCTTTTGATAAATTAAAACTAGCAGTTCTTCTTGACTCATAGATTTGGATATTTAAGTTTAAACATTAAAAGTTAGGATGTTATATGCTTACCTGTTATAAAGTTAATTTATTTTTTCTTCATTTTTATATTTTTTTTAACAGTCCAAAACCTAAGAAAATAAGGGGTTAAGAAAAAAAGTACTTTTTTTTCACTTTTTTTAAAACCAAAAACAATCCAATTACGTAAATGAATTTAATAAGGTGAGAAAGATCTTATTTACAGTCATAATTTTTTTAAAAACTGTTGTTAGAACATTATTGAAGACCTATGGATAGCAAAATAATAGTAAGAATATTAATAGTTGGATTAACAACAGTTTTATCATTAACCATTTTTACTAAAAAAGATTTTCTGAAAGAAGATTGCCAAGCTGGACATACAAGAAATAATTTGTCAATTAATGGTTAAAGCATATCTGTTTGCAAAAGACGTTAAAACATAAAATATTATATAGTTGATGTACTCGGACTTCCAAGTTGAAGATTTTTTTAATATGTCTCGACTATTTTAGAATTTAACGAAACATCATACAAGCCAATAACTTTTTGAAAGACGTTTGACATATGGGGGATAAACGAATTTTTAACATAAACCGAGTCATCAACTATAATTTATAAAAGATTGCATAATAATTAATTCATGGTTTGATTTGTTTGTATGGGGGGAAGCCTAACGTCTGATTAACGTTAGGCTTCATTTTTTATTTAACTTTTGATTAGCAAAAAAAAAGTTTTTGTAAAATGGATTTTAGCTAATTTTATAAAAAATTATAAGATGAAAAAAATACTATTTATACTATTTGGAGCAGCTGTTTTGTCTGTAACAGGATTAAATGCTCAAACTAGTTCAAACAAATTATCTAAAAAAGATAAAACCATGGCAAAAGAAACAATCTATCAATTTAAAGTAGAAGATTTATCGGGTGATACTTTTGATTTTGCATCCTTGAAAGGCAAAAAAATCATGATTGTAAATACAGCTTCAAAATGCGGATTAACTCCACAGTACAAAGATTTAGAAGCGGTTTACAAAGAATATAAAGATAAAGGTTTTGTAATTGTTGGTTTTCCAGCAAATAACTTTGCCTCGCAAGAACCAGGAACAGCTAAAGAAATTGAAACTTTCTGTCAGCAGAATTATGGTGTAACTTTCCCGATGATGAACAAAGTTTCTGTTAAAGGAAGTGATATGTGTGAAGTTTATAAATTCTTAACTGAGAAATCTAGAAATGGTCTGCAAGATTCTGAAGTTGAATGGAATTTTCAAAAATACCTAATTAACGAAAAAGGAGAGTTGGTAAAAGTAATTAAACCAAAAACTTTAGTGACAGAACCTGAGGTTATCAATTGGATTAAAAGCTAAAGCATAAAAAAGACTCAAATTTGGAATTCAAATTTGAGTCTTTTTTTTAAACGAATGCCAGGCTGAGCGGAGTCGAAGCTTTTGCTGTTGAATGGCTTTGCCGGACTTCGACTCCGCTCAGTCTGACAAACGAAAAATGACTATTTCAAAATAAGTTGCATAAAAACTAAGTCCAGCCAGTGGTCAAATTTATAGCCTACTTCTCGAATTGTTCCTGTAGCTACAAATCCGAATTTTTCATGGAAAGCAATGCTTCCAGCATTATCAGCGTCAATTGCGCCAATCATAACATGATAACCCTGTTCTTTAGCCAAACGGATTAATTCTGTCAAAAGTTTAGAGCCAATTCCTTTTCCTATTATATTATCGACTACATAAACAGAATGTTCAACAGTATATTGATAGCCAATTTTTTCTCTAAACTGTCCATAGCTCCCAAAACCGACAACTTCACCATCTAAATCGGCTACAATTACAGGAAGGTTTTTAGCTTTTTTATCTTCAAACCATTTTGTCTGAACTTCCAAAGTCTGGATTTCATAACTATAATTGGCTGTAGTATGCAAAATAGAATGATTTACAATTTCCAGAATCTTTTGTAAATCGCTTGTTGTTGCAGGTCTTAAAATAATACTCATTGGTAATTTATTGTAGTTTATTTGGTATTCAATTCAGCTAATAAAGTGTCCACTTCTTTAGAATTCCAGTCCATTTCTTTGGCAATGGCTTTGGCATTTTTGGCATATTCTAGAGCTTTCTTTTTATTTTTTATTTTATTGTAAAGCTTGGCTTCGAGTAAATTACCGTCATAAGAATTATTTAGTTCTAATGAACGATCGACCCAAGAGATAGCTTTTTTTAAACTCTCGGTATCTTTAATATGTTTCAAATAAGTATTTCCGATATCTTTTAGAAAACTCGCATCGTTCCAAACTAATTTCTGAGTATCTTCTAGCGTAACTTTTTTATATAAATTCCATTTTTCAGTTCTTTCTGCCAATGTCAAATCATATTTAAAAACCAAAGAATCTGTTTTTTGCAGTCGGATTGATTTGGCAACTTCTCTTTGTTTATAATAGTTTATAGTGTCTAGATTGTCAACCAAAGGTCGAAGCAATTCGTTTACAATACTTTCTATTTTACGATCAACACGATTTTGAGAAGCTACAGTGGCAAATTCTTTCTGATGGTTTATAACATATTGAAACTCTCTAGATTTAATATCAGTTACCCCATTTGCTATAACACGCCAATTTAATTCACTAACCAATTGTTTATCAGATTGTGTATTAAGATAAATATGGGTTGGAATTGACAATTCCGTTCTGTCTTTTCCTTTCTTTAAAGTATTCAAATATGTAAAGAACTTATCTGAATTGCTTGGATCTGCAAGAAACTCTTTTTCTAAATAAGGTAGCTGCATTTTTTTGTTTAAAGCATAACGCAATTCATTTTGAAATTCAGCTTTTTTCATTTCTCCTTTCAATGCATAAATCAAAGTTTCATTACTATCAAGAAATAAGAAAGTAGGAAGCGATTTTGTATTGAATTTGTTCTTTAAAACAATTCCTTCTTCTTTTTCAATATTTTTATAAGTACATATAAAATTAGTATTCAAAAAATCGATAATGGCAGGATCACTCAAAACTTCCGTTTTCATTAAATTACAATGCGGACACCAATCTGCATAAAGCATCACAAAAAGTGGCTTTCCTTCTTTTTTAGCATTTTCTAAAGCCATTTTGTATGGAACATCAACAGGAACAAATTGATTCTGAGAAGTTATGGTTTGAAAAGTAACAGATAAAAAAAGTATAAATAAGAAACGCATATCAGGTCTGGCTTTTATTAATTATTCGATTTTACAAATATATCCCCTTTTTTGAGAAAGAGCCTTAATATATTCCTAATTATAATATAAATCAAGTGCGAAGTTTGTAACTTTGTATACAAGATAAAGAAAAATTATATCAGAATTTTTCTTTAAAAAATAGTAATACACGACCGGAATGATTTACCCCAAAATAGCACTAGCACAAAGCATTATCGAAATTTTATCTGCCAAAGGCATTGTTAATATTATAATTTCTCCAGGATCTAGAAATGCACCATTAACTATCGGATTTGCTCAAAATCCTAACTTTACCTGTTACAGTATTGCAGACGAGCGATGTGCCGCTTTTTTTGCTCTAGGGATTGCTCAGCAAACCAAACAGCCAACTGCAATTGTTTGTACTTCAGGATCAGCCTTATTAAACTATTATCCAGCTCTGGCAGAAGCATTCTACAGTCAAATCCCGATGATTGTAATTTCTGCTGATCGTCCGCAGAGTAAAATTGATATTGGAGATGGGCAAACTATTCGTCAGGAAAATGTTTTTGCTAATCATTCAGTTTTCAATGCTAATTTAACAGAAGAAGCATCTGAAGAAAATGATTTGAAAATCAATTTGGCTATTGAAACAGCTATTCTTAAGAAAGGTCCGGTTCATATCAATGCACCTTTTGAAGAGCCTTTGTATGAAACGACAGAAACGCTTTCTGTACAGCCAAAAATTACAAATCTGCAATTTGAAAATTTTTCAAAAACTATAGAAAACAGTGAAGAATTTGTTTCTGTTTGGAACACTGCAAAGAGAAAACTAGTTTTAGTTGGTGTAAATGAAGCTAATAACATTGATAAAGAAATTATCGAAAATTTAGCATCAGATCCGTCAGTTGTAGTGCTTACAGAAACGACTTCAAATCTTCACCATGAGAATTTTATTAATTCAATAGATACTTTAATTACTCCTTTTGATGATTTTGATTTTAAGCAATTTAATCCTGAAGTATTAATTACTTTTGGAGGAATGGTGGTTTCAAAAAGAATCAAAGGTTTTTTACGAAAATACAAACCAAAATATCATTGGCACATTGATACCTTACGTGCTTATGATACTTTTGATGCATTGACAAAACATTTTGTAATGCAACCAAATGATTTCTTCAAAGATCTATTTTCAAAAACGTCTTTTGTAAAAAGTAATTACTTCAAAAATATTGATGAAGTTTACAAAACAAGATTAGAAAAAAGAAAGGAATATTTAAGTAAAATAGCATTTTCAGATTTCAAAGTTTTCGAAAAAGTGATCGAATCATTGCCTAAAAATAGTTCGTTGCAAATTAGTAATAGTTCTGCTATTCGCTATGCACAACTAATTGATATTGATAATTCGATTGAAGTTTTCTGCAATCGAGGAACAAGCGGTATAGATGGAAGTACTTCTACTGCAATTGGGGCAGCAATTGGAAACGAAAAACAAACTATTTTTGTTACTGGGGACATTAGCTTTTTATACGATAGCAATGCTTTGTGGAACTCATACATTCTTAAAAACTTCAAAATTATTCTTGTAAATAATGGAGGAGGAGGAATCTTTAGAATTCTTCCAGGTCATCAAGAAAAACCAGTTTTCAATACTTATTTTGAGACGTCACATAAATTGACCGCTGAACATTTGGCAAAAATGTATGGTTTACATTATTTCACAGCTCAGGATATTCAATCGTTAGATAACGGAATACAATCTTTATACAATTCTAATGATGCTCCATCTATTTTAGAAATTTTTACGCCAACAGCTGAAAATGATCTTATTCTAAAGCAGTATTTCAAATATTTGCATTAAGATTGAAAGAAAATATTTGTTAAAATTATTGTTTTAAAACTTCCTTAATTATACATTTGGTTTATTATTCACCAAATTTTATAAGTATGAGTACAAGAGAGGATTTAATTAAAAAGTATACAGCCGATTTAAAAGAAAAATGCGGAATTACAGCTGATGCAGATTTATTGACAAAAGTTACAATTGCATGCGGTCCGTCAATTTATAATGATGATGCTTCGACAGTGGCTTCTTCGCAACAGTCAGAATTAGATACAGTAAAAAATAACTTTTTAATAAAGAAATTAGGTTTAAAAGATGGTCCAGATTTAGCCAAAGGGATTGATGCTGTTATGGAAAAGTATGGAAAATCAAATAAGCATAAATATAGAGCTGTTGTTTATTATTTACTTACAGTTCATTTTAAAAAGGAAAGCATCTTTAAATAATCAAGGTTAAGATAATTCAAAATCCCTTTATAACATTGTTTGTAAAGGGATTTTCTATTTTTTGCCTGCAAATTAAGTTTTGTTAAAATTAATTTCTTTGTACCGAGCCAAACTTCGTACCTTTGCACCTCAGAAACTTAGCAGTTAGACTGCTTAGAAACTTATAAAAATGCTAGAAATAGGAAAATACAATACGCTAACTATATTACGTGATACCAAAGTTGGTTTGTTTTTAGGAGATCCAGAAAATGATCCAGATGGAGTTCACGATGTTTTGCTTCCAAATAAATATGTCCCAAAAGTCTTTGAAATTGGCGAAGAATTAATTGTTTTTGTTTACTTAGACCACGAACAGAGACCAGTTGCAACTACTTTAGTTCCATATATCTTATTGAATGAGTTTGCTCTTTTAAGAGTGAATTACATTAATAATGTTGGTGCATTTATGGATTGGGGAATGGAAAAAGATATTCTTGTTCCATTTAAAGAACAAGCTCGCCCAATGGAGAAAGGAAAACGCTACTTGGTTTATTTATACTTAGATAAACAAACTAATCGTTTGGTTGCTTCAAGTAAAACCAACCAGTTTTTGAGCAATGATAACCTGACGGTTGAAAAAGGAGAAGAAGTAGATTTAATTGTTTCTCATATTACCGACATGGGAATCAATGTTATCATTAACGAGCGTCACAAAGGGCTTTTATATAAAGATGAAGTTTATGATGATTCCATAAGAACTGGGGACAGAATGCGTGGTTACATCAAAAATATTCGCCCTGACCATAAAATTGATGTTGCTCTTCAAGCTCAAGGTTTTGAAAGCATTGAACCAAATGCAGAGAAAATCTTAAGTGAATTAAGAGCCAGTAGAGGTTTTCTTCGTTTAAATGACAATTCTCATCCAGAAGACATTAAAACTGTTTTGAAAATGAGTAAAAAATCATTCAAAAAAGCAATTGGGACTTTATATAAAGAAAAACTGATTGAAATTAAAGAAGACGGAATTTATCTTGTAAAAGAATAGAAATTCTAATTTAAAAATTCCAATTGATACTTGTTGGAGTTTGGGATTTAAAATATTGAAATTTATTTTGCGTTAGCAAAATTATTATAATACAAAAGGCTGCTCATTACAAGCAGCCTTTCGCTTTTTATTCAGTTTTAAAAAAAATTGTAATTAAAAAAAAACAGAAATAAAATAATTCGAGTCCATCTCAGAACAATAGCTTTACGAATTTTAGAAATTATTCCATTGATGGGTATGTCTTTTAAATGATTTGATGTATCTATTTTAACAGCAAAAAAAGAATTTCACGGCTAATCCATTGGTTTTATAAAATAACTTTTAGAAAGTATGAACTAGTACTTTTTCCTCTTTTTCGTTATCATTCCTATACTAATTATAGATACAATTCTAACATTTAACCTTAGGTGTTACTTTTTTCTTTTTGAAGTTTCAACAAACACATAAATCATTTGCTCTTTTAATTGAGGTTTGTTAATGAAAAACCTAAAAAAATGAGCGACAAATTTTTTAAATTTTCTCAAAAAAATCATTTTTTAGGTTAATAAATCAGTGAAAGAAAATCAATCTGAAATCTTTGAATTGTTTGTATCTCATTGATTTCTAGGCTGTAAAATTAATTATTATTTTTCTAAACTAGTGTTAAAAAATGTTATTTTTTGTAAGTAAATACCAATTGTTAACATTGGAAGTCAATTTAGCAAAGACTTAAGGCAGATTGAGTAGGTAAACTAGTAAAAATGCTTTATTTTTACCATATAATTATTTTAAACAAAAAATCAAAATGGATTGGATTACAGCCAGAGAATTTGAAGATATAACTTATAAAAAATGCAACGGAGTAGCGAGAATAGCCTTTAACAGACCAAATGTTAGAAATGCATTCCGTCCTAAAACTACTTCAGAATTATACCAAGCTTTTTACGATGCACAAGAAGATACTTCAATTGGAGTTGTATTGCTTTCTGCTGAAGGGCCTTCAACAAAAGATGGAGTTTACTCTTTTTGTAGTGGCGGAGATCAAAATGCACGCGGACACCAAGGTTATGTAGGAGATGATGGACAGCACCGTTTGAATATTCTAGAAGTGCAGCGTTTAATTCGTTTTATGCCAAAAGTGGTTATTGCTGTTGTTCCAGGATGGGCTGTAGGTGGTGGACACAGTTTGCATGTAGTATGCGACATGACACTTGCAAGTAAAGAACATGCCATTTTTAAACAAACAGATGCAGACGTAACAAGTTTTGACGGTGGTTATGGATCTGCTTATTTGGCTAAAATGGTGGGACAGAAAAAAGCTCGCGAAATTTTCTTTTTAGGTCGTAATTATTCTGCTCAAGAAGCTTTTGAGATGGGAATGGTAAACGCTGTAATTCCACATGACGAACTTGAAGCTACTGCTTACGAGTGGGCACAAGAAATTCTTCAAAAATCACCAACATCTATAAAAATGCTGAAATTTGCAATGAACCTTACAGACGATGGAATGGTTGGACAACAGGTTTTTGCAGGAGAAGCAACACGTTTAGCTTACATGACCGAAGAAGCAAAAGAAGGAAGAAACGCTTTCTTAGAAAAGAGAAAACCAAACTTCGGAGAAAATAAGTGGTTACCATAAAAAGTTTAAATTGTTTCAAGTTTCAGGTTTAAAGTTGCAAAATCCAACACAAAACTTGAAACCTGAAACATGAAACAAAATTAAAAACTAAACAAAATATAATGAAACATTGGATTGAAGCCGCTAGATTGCGCACATTACCTTTATCAGTTTCCGGAATTATAGTTGGAAGTATTTACGCATTGTCAAATCCAACAGAAACGATCAATACGCCAACTGAAGTATTCAGCTGGAAAGTTTTTGGTTTTGCCTTATTGACAACGTTAGGGTTACAGGTTTTATCCAATTTTGCAAATGATTATGGGGATGGAGTAAAAGGTACCGACAATGCAGACAGAGTAGGGCCTCAGCGTGCTATTCAGAGCGGTGTTATTACGCCTCAGGCAATGAAGAAAGCCATTATCATTACTTCTTTTTTGACTTTGCTTTCTGCAATTATATTGATCTATTTTGCTTTTGGGAAAGACAATTTCGGATATTCTATCTTTTTTCTATTGCTAGGAATCGCAGCTATTGTGTCTGCAATTAAATATACTGTAGGTAATTCTGCTTATGGATATAGAGGATTGGGAGATTTATTCGTTTTCATTTTCTTCGGATTAGTGAGCACATTAGGAGTAAACTTTTTATACGCAAAAGAAGTTGATCCGCTTTTAATTCTTCCAGCCGTAGCAATTGGATTATTGAGCGTTGGAGTTTTAAATCTTAACAACATGCGCGATCAGGAATCAGATAGAAAAGCAGGTAAAAACACAATTGTAGTGCAAATGGGAGCCGAAAAAGCTAAATTTTACCATTATACTTTGATTGGTGGCGCAATGCTTTTAGTTGTTATTTTCGCTATTTTAAGCGATTATAATTTTGATCAATACTTATTTTTATTGGCGTATATTCCATTAACAAAACACTTAATCACGGTTTACAAAAACCAAGATCCAAAATTATTAGACCCAGAATTGAAAAAACTGGCATTAAGCACATTTTTGCTTTCTATATTGCTTACAGTGTGTATGATTTCATTGATTTCAGACATTATTGTAAACCTCTTTTTAGGAGGAAGATAAAAACAACGTTTAATTAAAAAGGTAACAAAATGAAAATTACATACTACGGACACGCTTCATTAGGAATTGAAGTAGGAGGAAAACACATTATTGTGGATCCATTTATTACCGGAAACCCACAAGCGGCGGCAATTAACCTAAGCACCATCAGAGCTGACTATATTTTGCTTACGCATGCGCACGCTGATCACGTATTGGACGTGGAAGCTATTGCTAAAAATACTAATGCAGTTATTGTTTCTAATGCTGAAATTGCAAGTTACTACGCAAAAAAAGGATTCAATTCACATCCTATGAATCACGGAGGAAGCTGGAAATTTGATTTCGGAAAAGTAAAATATGTAAATGCAATACACTCAAGCAGTTTTCCTGACGGTTCATACGGAGGAAATCCTGGAGGTTTTGTAATCGAAGGCGAACACAAAAACATTTACATCGCCGGAGATACTGCTTTGACTTACGATATGAAATTAATTCCGCTTCGTACAAAATTAGATTTAGTAATTCTTCCAATCGGTAACAACTTCACAATGGATGTTGAAGATGCTATTATTGCTTCAGATTTTGTTGAATGCGACAAAGTTCTTGGATATCACTATGATACTTTTGGTTATATCGAAATCAATCATGAAGAAGCAATCCGTAAATTCTTTGATAAAGGAAAAGATTTAATGCTTTTACCAATCGGAGATTCTATTGAATTATAATTGTCATCCTGAGCGGAGTTGAAGGAAGGAGCTAATCCCGCTATACGCTATATCTTTTGTGGCGAACCCCGCCACAAAAGGATATCGCTGCTATCGGGGCTAGGACACTCAATTCTATAAGAAAGTTATTTGGCATAATCTATGTTATTTGAATTTTGAGTTTTTAAAGTAAAAAATCATTTTAATCTGTAAAATCCGTGGCACTTAAAGCATCATCACGCAGTATAACTTTCAAAATAATTTTATCATTACTTATTACAGTTTCCTTTAACGCATTTGCGCAAAAAGATGGTTATTGGGACAAAGAGCGAGCGACGACCAAAGAAATTATGGTTCCCGCACGTGATAGAATTTCTATACCAACAGAAGATTTACCTGTTGGAACTACAGAAATTGTATATAGAATTACACTTTTAGACAAAAATCAAGAAATGGCCAATAGTTTGGTCTCTGTATTAAAAGCTATTCCAGATCCGACAGGTATAAGTCAAGGCTCCGCAGGTGCTGTTTTCTTGATGTCAAAAATTTCAGGCGATGACGAATGTACATACTCAATTTTCACCTCTAATGAAAATGCGAAAAAGTATGTAGCAGATGGTAAAATTGATAAAGCTTGTTACTCTCAAGCAGAACCTGTTAGCAAAGATGCCAAAAGATTATCTGTCAATAAATCTTCTTGTTTAAAAGAAAACATCAGCACAATTTGGTTTGGTTTTGAAAGCAAAAATTGGCTGTTAAGCCAGAAAGTAGTTTTAGAAGTAGTACCTTGGGTAGATACAAAACTAAACAGAGGTTGGAATCAAGACAATAAAAACGAAATCATTAGCTTGTGCAAAACGTCTACAATGGCACAAAAAATGGCTAATTCAGATGATTTCTGTGTTTGTATCTTAAATAAAATCATGAAACAATATCGTTACGATGAGTTTCAAAAATTATTGGCTGTAGAAAAAACAAAAGTGTATAAAGATTTTGGAAATAGCTGTTATAAAGATGCTGACATTTCTAAAAATGTATTTAATGATTTAAGAACACAAGTCGCGTCTTTAATTAAAACTCAAAAATATAACGAAGCGATTCCTAAATTAAATACAATTGTAAACGAAGGCAAAGCAACTGCACTAGATTATGGTTCGCTAGGATATTGTTACATTTTGACCAAACAATATGGAAAAGCTTTAAAAGCACTTCAAGAAGGTGAAAAATTGGACGATACAGAATTATTGGTCAAATTAAATTTAGCGCATACTTATTTAGTGAGCGACGATTACAGTGCGGCCAAAGTCATTTATAAAAAATATCAGACTCAGAATGTTACTGATAGTTTAAGCTGGATTGAGAAAACGAAACTCGATTTTCAAGCTTTTGAAAAAGCAGGTTTACCATCGAAAGATTTTGAAAAAATCTTAAAATTATATAACTAAGTTTCTTGGCTTTGAGTATTTTCTAATGTTTTTTAAACTTAGTATCTCAGTAGCTTAGCACTTAGCATCTTAAAAAAAATGAAAGCGTCATATCATAAATATTTGCTAGAATTTAAACGTCCATCTGGAACTTCAAGAGGAATTATGACCGAGAAAGAAACTTGGTTTATAATTCTAGAAGAAAATGGCATAAAAGGAATAGGAGAGTGCGGTATATTGCGTGGCCTAAGTGCAGACGACCGTTTAGATTACGAAGAAAAGTTAAAATGGGCATGTGATAATATTTATTTGGGTGAAACAGCTCTTTGGAATGCTTTATTAGAATTTCCTTCCATACAATTTGGAATAGAAATGGCATTCTTATCGCTGAAAAGTGAAAATCCATATCTTTTATTTCCATCGAATTTCACCAATAATACAAGCTCAATTTCCATAAACGGATTAGTTTGGATGGGCGAATCTGCTTTTATGAAACAGCAGATAGAAGAAAAACTAGCAGATGGTTTTAGCTGTATAAAACTTAAAATTGGAGCTATTGATTTTGCTAAAGAATTGGAATTACTGCAATTTATTAGAAGCCATTTTTCCGCAGAAAAAATAGAAATTAGGGTAGATGCGAACGGAGCATTTTCTTCAATAGAAGCTTTAGATAAATTGAATCAATTAAAACAATTTCAGCTTCATAGTATTGAACAGCCTATTAGAAAAGGACAGGTTGCTGAAATGGCCGAATTGTGTAAGCAAACGCCATTTCCAATTGCTTTAGACGAAGAGCTTATTGGTGTATTTTCGTTTGTAGAAAAAGAAAAATTGCTTCAGGATATTAAGCCTCAATATATTATTTTAAAGCCAAGTTTTATTGGTGGTTTTCGTGGTACGCAAGAATGGATCACTTTAGCTAAAAAATATAATATTGGCTGGTGGATTACTTCGGCATTGGAAAGCAATATTGGGCTTAACGCCATCGCGCAATGGACATATACATTAAACTCAGATATGCCACAAGGTTTAGGAACTGGCGCATTATATACTAATAATATAGATTGCCCACTTGAAGTTAAAAATGGACAGCTTTGGTATAATTCTTCTAAGGATTGGGAAAGGTTCAAAGGTACAGAGTGACAAAGGTAAAATCTCTAAACCTTTGCAACTATGAACCTTTGAACCTATTTTTTTACTCTTTTCCGCCCAAAAGACTATCTTGCCACTCTTTTAAATCTTGCCATTTTCCTTGATAAGCTAAGAGTGCCTGTCTAGCCCAAGTACTCGGATTATGCATAGCATAGTTTTCTCCTCCGGCATCCAAAATAGACTGTAATTTTTCTGTAGAAGTTTGTGAGAGTTCATACCAGGTATTGATTCCTGCGGCATTAAATAAAGCCTCTATTTTTGGACCAATTCCTTCTACAATTTTTAAGTCATTTTCTTTAATTTTCTTTCCTAACACATTTGCGGCCAAATCAGAATCGAAAGGTATTACAGCTGGAGTTGTAGCAGCAAAAGATTGTACAGAAGCTTTAGTTTTTGCAGTCAGATCAGCTTCTAAAGTAGAGATTCTTGCATTTAGATTTTTAGTATTGGCTTTACATGCATCCAAATCGGCTTGAAGCGATGCTGAAAGAGAATTATCATTTTTTGAATTCATTTTTCCTAGCAAGTAACCTAAAATTCCACAGATTAATCCCACTAGCACAGGTATTAAGATACAAGGTATATTCATGATCGTATATTTTGATTATTATTTAATAGTAATAACTGTTCTTCTATTTTCAGCTTTTCCTTCTGTCGTATTGTTATCTCCAATTGGTTCATCAGGGCCTTTAGATTGTGTTTCAATCCTTGAAGAATCAATCCCATTTTTAGAAAGATAATCTTTAGAAAATTCAGATCTTTTTTGTGCCAAGACAATATTAGAGTCACGATTTCCAACATTATCAGAATGGCCAACTACAACAATGACAGCATCTTTTACATTTTCGACATACTTGACAATGTCACTTACTTTCTGTTTCTCTGCTTCACTTAAAGTCTGACGTGATTTATTTGTATTAAAATGAAGAATTAAAGGATCAGCATTTATCTTAGATTTCAAGACGCTCCATTCATTTGTATTTGATAGAGAAGTAGAATCAATAGCTTCAAACGTATAATCGGCGGGACCAAGTAGCGTGTCGGCACTCATTTTCCATTTGTCAATAATTACACCTTTTGTGTTAAGCTGATTTTCAAGTATCCCTTTTGAAACAAAAAAGTTCTTGATATCATTTGCCCTTGCCAGACCTAGATTTTCAAAAGTTGTAGTATTTGTTTCGTCAGATAAGGCATAACCAGTTATTGTTATTTTCTGCTTCGGATTTGCCACTAAGAAAATTTTTAAACTGTCAATGCCATTAGTTACAGAGTCTTCGATAGGCATAATTAGCTTTGCACTGTTTTTAAGGAATTTGAGATTATTATGGGTTTGATAATCAATTCCAGGGCCATTTAATACAAACGGAACAAAATTTGGCTCTTGTACAGCAATAGAGTCTGCTTTGGGAGTATTATCCGTTGTTGTTTTCTCACAGCAATTGCAACAAAATTTCAGATATAAAAAAGTACCCAAAATGATAGTTATTGCAATGCCTAACAAATAAAGTGCTTTTTTAGACATATATTTCGTATTAAGATTCTATCAAATTTAATTAAAATAATAGTTATAACGTGTTAATAATCAATTATTTTGATGTTATTGCTTTGAAGTAAAATAGAATAAATTAACTTATTTTTCATTTTTTATGCGTTTCAAGGCTTGATTAAAATGAGTAACTTGCATAAAAAAATAATCTGCATTTAAGATGATTGAAATAGAAAGAAAGTTTCTTGTGAAATCTGACGACTTCAAGAAGCAAGCTTTTACTCAGAATAAAATTGCTCAGGGCTATATGAGTTCTGCGCCAGAGCGTACAGTTAGGGTAAGGATTAAAGGGCACAAAGGCTTTATAACCATAAAAGGAATAAGCCAAAGTGGCGGCATGTCTCGTTTTGAATGGGAAAATGAAATTCCGCTTGGTGAAGCCCAAGAACTGTTAAAATTATGCGAAAAGGGTAAAATTGAAAAGACACGCTACGAAATAAAATCTGGAGATCATGTATTTGAAGTCGATGAGTTTTATGGCGAAAATGAAGGTTTAGTAATGGCCGAAATTGAATTAAATTCTGAAGATGAAGTTTTTGAAAAACCAGATTGGCTAGGTGAAGAAGTAACTAACGACGAGAGATATTATAACGCTTATTTGAGTAAAAACCCTTTTAAAGACTGGCAGAGATAAAAATGACAGAATCAATATATGACCTTATTATTGTAGGCGGCGGACCAATTGGTCTTGCTTGTGCAATAGAAGCTGAAAAGAAAAAATTAAAGTATGTTATAATTGAAAAAGGGGCAATAGTGAATAGCATTTTCAACTATCCGCTATATATGACCTTTTTCTCTACTGCAGAAAGATTAGAAATAGGCGAAATTCCGTTTAACTGTCTGGCACCAAAACCAGGACGTCAAGAGGCTTTAGAATATTATCGAAATATCCATCGCTACTTTAAATTCAATATTAATTTATTTGAAAAAGTAACTGATGTGCAGAAGAATCAAGGTATTTTTAAAATTGCAACGGATAAAAATAATTACGAATCAAAGAATGTTATAGTCGCAACTGGCTTTTATGACATTCCGATTGAAATGAATGTCTTGGGCGAAAATCTTCCAAAAGTTCGCCATTATTACAAAGAAGCGCACGAATATGCTTTTAGGAAAGTATTAGTTGTAGGTGCTAATAATTCTTCTGTAGATGCCGCGCTGGAATGCTGGAGAAAAGGAGCAGAGGTAACAATGGTAATTCGTAAAAACGAAATTAACAACCGTGTGAAATATTGGGTAAAACCAGATATTGAGAATCGAATTGCCGAAGGAAGCATTAAAGCTTATTTTGCATCTAATATTACCGAAATTCGTGAAGATGAAGTAGAAATTCAGACACCAAACGGAAAAGTTGCAATTGAAAATGATTTTGTTTTGGCACTGACTGGCTACAAACCTGATTTGAATTTTCTAGAAAAAATTGGGATTGAACTTTCTAATGATGAATTAAAAATACCAGTTTATAATCCTGATACGATGGAAACTAACGTTAAGGGGTTATTTCTTGCAGGTGTTGTTTGCGGAGGGATGCAGACGCATAAATGGTT
Source organism: Flavobacterium tagetis (assembly GCF_016735615.1). Classification (GTDB taxonomy): domain Bacteria; phylum Bacteroidota; class Bacteroidia; order Flavobacteriales; family Flavobacteriaceae; genus Flavobacterium; species Flavobacterium tagetis. The sequence continues at coordinate 1,473,475 of NZ_JAERSF010000002.1, read as the reverse complement.
TATAGAAAACTCTAGGATTCATGCTGATTTAATTATAAATCATATATTCTCAATTAATGGGTAAAAAAAAGCTGGCCAAAAGCCAGCTTTTAAATATATTGGTTTATTCTTTTCCACCGTCTAGAATATCTTGCCAATCTTTAAGATCCTGCCATTTTCCTTTATAGGCTAGTTCTGCCTGCTCAGGCCAAGTTTTAGGATTATGAATAGAAAAATTATCTTTTGCATTATCTAGGATATGCTGACATTTTTCAACTGAAGCTTGAGATAATGCAAACCAAGTAGTAATACCTGCATTATTAAATAATTCTTCAATTTTAGGACCAATCCCTTCAACTACTTTTAAGTCATTTTCTTTTATCTTTTTCCCAAAAACACTGTAAAATAAATCCCCATCAAAGATAACAGAAAGATATGTTTTCAGTAAAAGATTGAACTCTATTTTCTCTAGCTTTTTCTTCAGAAATTTTCGTTTTAAGATTTAAATTATTCTCTCTGCAAATCTCTAAATCCTCTTCTAGTGCTTTTACTTTATCATTTAATTTTTGAGAATTTGATCTGCAGTTATCTAAATCAGATTTTAACGTTAAAAATTTAGAATCTGTAGCTTCTGTTCCTTTTGAAGTCAGTCTTCCAATTAAGTAACCTAAGATTCCACAAATTAAGCCTACTAATGCAGGTATCAAAATACAAGGTATATTCATAATTTTATTTATTTTAATTATTATTTTATTGTTACAACAGTTCTCCTATTTTTAGCTCTTCCCTCAGCCGAATCGTTGTCTGAAATAGGTTCGTCTGGACCTTTTGCTGAAACTTCTATTTGGGAGGCATTAATTCCGTTTTGAACTAAATATTTTTTAGTAAAATCTGCTCTTTTCTTCGCAAGTCTTACATTTAATTCACGACTACCAGTATTGTCAGAATGTCCTACAATCTTAACTTTTGCATCTGCAACATGATTTAAATACTTACTAATATCAATTACTTTTTGATGTTCTTCTTTACTTAAATTATAGTTTGATTGATTCGTATTAAAGTACAAAACAAGCGGACTTGCATTAATCTGATTTTTAATTGTGTTCCAGTCTTCTGTATTTTCGTTAACTGATTCGGATTCATTAAAATCAAACTTTACAGGCCCCAAGAGAATTTCCCCATTAGTTTTCCAAGAATCGAGTGTTTCGCTCTTTAATTCAATTTGAGAACTACGCAAACCTTTTGAAACTAAGAATGCTTTGACATCGTTTGCTCTTGCTAATCCAAGATTTTCAAAAGCTGTTGTGTTTTTTTCATCGCTAGTAGCAAAGCCAGTAATTGTGATTTTTTGTTTAGGATTTTGTAGTAAAAATTGCTTTAAGTTTTCTACAGCCAATACAACAGAGTCGCTAACGGGCGCTAGTAAAGTTGCATTGTTTTTCTGGAAATTGAAATTGTCATTGCAGTGAAAATTAATTCCAGGACCATTAAGAACAAATGGATTAATTTCTGATTTTTCAGCAGTTACATTTTCAATGTCCGCTGTTTGTTCGTGAATGGCTACGCAGCAATTGCAACAATATATTTTATACAAGATTGTTCCAATTATAATAGTTGCTACGATGCCCAATAAATACAATAATTTTTTAGACATAATTTTTTAATGTTATAATTCTTACAAATGTATTAAAAGTAAAAAAAAATAATCTGCACAAAAATAAGCTTTTTTCTTGTTAAAATTTTAAAAATAATATGTTTTGTTTGCTAGGGATTATATTAAAAGATAAAAGAGGATTCTAAATTAATTAGAATCCTCTTTTAAATAATTTCCATCGATTTTATGAACTACAAGATAACATGGAGCAGCCAACCTTAGTTCTCGCCCAATCTGGACGTTTTGCAAACCATTTTTCAGATTCAGGCTGTTCGTCATATGGTCTTTTCAAAAGTTCAAATAATTCAGTAACTAGAGAATAATTGTCTTTATCAGCTGCATCAATGGCCAATTGTGCCATATAATTTCGAAGTACATATTTCGGATTAATTTGATTCATTTTTTCTGAACGTTCATTATCCGAAAGCTCTTCTGCATTTAATCTTTTCAAATAAACGGTAAGCCATTTTTGCCAAGCATCTAGAATATTTCCTCTTATTTCTTCAGGAATATAAAACGCGAACTCTATTTTTTCGAATGCTTGTTCTACAGAATGATCTTTTTTAATCTTACTAAGATTTCTAAAAAAGATAGTCATATCAGTTTCTGATAACTGTAAAATTTCTTCTAAACCTTTAATGATTTTATCATCAGCTTCACTTGAAGTAAATATGCCTAATTTACTTAAAAACATTGTTTTGTAGTCATTTTCAAAATCAGTTATAAATGTATCCAAGATTTTTTCTAATGGCGCGGCTTCATTAATTAATGGGTAAAGTGCATTTGCCAGTTGAAATAAATTCCATTGTGCAACCTGAGGTTGGTTTCCGAAACGATATCTTCTGTTTTGGCTGTCTGTTGTGTTTGGTGTCCAGTCAGGATCATAATTTTCCAACCAGCCGTACGGACCATAATCTATCGTGATTCCATGAATAGACATATTATCGGTGTTCATTACACCATGAACAAATCCGACGCGTTGCCAGTGTAAGATCATTTCACGAGTTGCATCAGCAACTTTTTGGAAGAACTTTAAATATTGCTCTTTTGGGTCACCAGTAATTTCTGGAAAATAGTGCTTAATAGTAAATTCTACAAATTGTTTTAAGTTTTTCAATTCATTTCTGGCTGTAAGCATTTCGTAGCTTCCGAAACGAATAAAGGAAGGAGCTACACGGCAAACTATTGCGCCTTTTTCATAAGCTGGATTTCCGTTATACAAAACATCTCTTAAAACTTGGTCTCCAGAAAGAGCTAACGAAAGCGATCGGGTGGTGGGAACTCCTAAATAATGCATAGCTTCGGCACATAAATACTCTCTAATTGAAGAACGCAAAACAGCCAAACCATCTGCGGTTCTTGAATACGGAGTTTTTCCTGCACCTTTTAATTGAAGCGTATAAAACTTATTGTTGTTTTCAACTTCGGTTAAATTGATTGCACGTCCATCTCCCAATTGTCCAGCCCAATTTCCAAACTGATGTCCCGCATAGCACATAGCATACGGCTGTGTTTCTGGAAGAATCTCTTTACCAGAAAAAACATTTAAAAATTCTTCTGATTTAATTTCATCTTTAGAAATGCCAACTAATTCTGCCACTTCTTCAGAGACATGAATCAATTTTGGATTAGATGGTTTTGTTGGATTTACATATGAAAACAGCGTGTTTTTAACTTGACGAACTTCATTTGTCAAGTCTGGATCTGCTGGTAATTCGGCAGTAAATCGATTATTTATTCTAAAATTTTTCATTTTTTGTCTTTCTTATTTTTGCCACAGATTTAGAGATTAAATGGATTTTCTATACTTTTTATTTGCCACGAATTACACAAATTTCCACGAATGTTTTTTCAACTAAATCTAAAAATTAGTGGAAATTTGTGTAATTCGTGGCAAACAAAAAAGTTCAATCTTTGGCTAAAACTAAATTTAGCTGATTAACTTATCAGCGTACATTTTTTTAAGTTTTTGAATTTTAGAATCAATTACCACTTGGCAATATCCAGCTTCTTGATTTTCATTATAATAGTTTTGATGATAATCTTCGGCTTCGTAAAAAACTTCAAAAGGTTTTAATTGCGTTACAATTGGATCTGCATAAGCAGACTGTACTTCTTCGAAGACTTTTTCTGCAATTTCTTTTTGCGAGTCATCGTGATATAAAATTATCGAACGATATTGAGTTCCGCTATCACCGCCTTGACGATTTAAAGTTGTCGGGTCATGACTTGTCATGAAAATGAAAATTAAGTCATGATATGAAATTATGTCAGGATTGAAAGTCACTTGAATCACTTCGGCATGTCCTGTTCTTCCTGTACATACTTCACGATAAGCAGGATTCTTTATAAATCCGTCTGAATAACCCGATTTTATTGATTCTACACCTTTTAAACGCTGAATTACAGCTTCTATACACCAAAAACATCCACCACCAAAGGTAGCTACAGATAAATTTCCCATAAATAATACTTTCTTTAAAGTTTAATGCCTATTAATTCGATAGGATATTATGATAATTTATTAAAAAAAAGTTGTTTTAACTAAAAATACCAAACGGTAATATAGTGTTTGAAGTTTACTATTGATAAATTCGCAATTTTATAAAAAAACTATATATATTTGCAATCAAACACAAGGCACAACTAATGAATAGCAAAAATAGTACCATGACACTGGAAACTTATTTCCAGGAATTTAGACAGAATATTGTCGGTATAAATCAAGAATTTACTTCGCCTTATGGCAGAAAATCAATAATTTACACAGATTGGACTGCCAGCGGAAGACTATATCGCCCTATTGAAGAAAAACTGCTGAATGCATTTGGTCCTTTTGTAGCCAATACACATACTGAAACTACTGTATCTGGTACTGCTATGACAAAAGCATATCATCATGCAAGACATATTATTAAGCGTCATGCCAATGCAAACAACGATGATGTTTTAATTACAGATGGAACTGGAATGACGGGAGTTATTAATAAATTCCAGCGTATTTTAGGTTTGAAGGTTCCTGAGAATTTAAAGAGTTTTACAAATGTTCCTGCAGAGAAAAAACCTATTGTTTTTATTTCTCACATGGAACACCATTCTAATCAAACTTCTTGGTTAGAGACTATTGCAGATGTTGAAATTATTCCTTCTTGCGAAAAAGGGCTTTTTAATTTAGAAAACCTTGAAGCATTATTGGAAAAATATAAAGATAGAACGATAAAAATTGCTTCTATTACAGCATGTTCGAATGTTACTGGGTTAAGAACTCCTTTTCACGAAGCGGCAAAATTAATGCACCAATATAATGGTGTTTGTTTTGTTGATTTTGCCTGTTCTGGACCTTATGTAGAAATTGATATGCATCCTGCTGATCCAGAAGCTTATTTGGATGCTGTTTTTATGTCTCCACATAAATTCTTAGGAGGGCCAGGAACTTCTGGAGTTTTGATTTTCAATAAAAAGCTATACAACAACATGATTCCTGATTGCCCAGGCGGAGGAACAGTAAGCTGGACAAATCCATGGGGAGAACATAAATATATTGATAATATTGAAGACCGTGAAGATGGTGGAACACCAGGTTTTCTTCAAGTTATCAAAACTGCGTTGGCAATCGAGCTAAAAGAGGAAATGGGAATTGAAAACATTATGGAACGTGAGCACGAAATTGTTGATTATATTTTCTCTGAATTGGAACCAATTTCGAATATCAAAATTTTAGCTGGACAGCACAAAGAGCGCCTTGGCGTAATTTCGTTTTTCATTGATGATCTTCATTTTAATTTAGGAGTTAAAATCTTAAATGACCGTTTTGGAATCCAAACTAGAGGAGGATGCAGCTGTGCTGGAACTTATGGACACTATTTATTGCATGTTGATCAGGAAACTTCAAATAAATTGGTTAACGAAATTACAATTGGCGATTTAATTAAAAAACCGGGATGGATTAGAATGTCAATTCACCCGACGACAACTGATGAAGAGATTGCGTTTGTTTGCAAAAGCATAAAAGAATTAGCTGCCAATCATAAAACTTGGGCTTTAGACTATTCTTATGATAAAAATCGTAATGAGTTTATTCATAAAGATGCGACTTCGTTTGAAGATGAATTAGTGGAGAGCTGGTTTAAATCTTAAGTTCTAATACTAAGAGGTCTTCTGAAATTTATTTAGCCACAGATTAAAAAGATTAACACAGGTTTTTTAGAAATCCTTATTAATCTTTTTAAACTGCGGTTATTTTTTTACAAAAAGATCTCAAATATTTTTATGAATTTTATTTGATATTTTTTGCGCTTATTGAGGTCGCAAAGTAGAAAAATTGACTTTTTTTGCTAAAGTTTCAGAACTGTTAATTTTGTTATTTCTTATGAAAACTAAACTTCTAATTTAGCCCCGATAGAAGTGGAAATCCTTTTGTGGTGGGGTTCACCACAAAAGATTGCAACGAATAGCGGGACTGTGCGACTTGAGAACACGAATTCTTCTGCTTCTAAAAAACTACATAATTAATCGAACACCTCCAAGATCGGCTACGCGATATGAGAATTTATTTCCAGGAGAACCGATAAACATGAAGTTCTTTGGGATTTTCCATTTTTCGGAAAGTTCGTCAATAATTTCTGGACCAAATACGCCTTCAATTTCTATAAATTCAATGTCGAGACTGTCATAAGCACGATCCAAAACCTCTAAATCTTTTTTTAGAGCTTCGTTATCGACAGTGTCTTTTTTTACATGAACAATTTTAAGTTTCTTAGTAGTTTCGTTGTCTTCTACATATTGTAAAACTTTATTCAAGATTGTAATGTCGTCTCCTTTTGTAAAGAAAACGAACTCTTGAGAATTGATTTTTGAACTTAAACTTTCTAGGTAACGATTACTGAGAATAACCATTTTACGTAATGGCTGATAAAAATATTCTAGAGCTTCAATTAATAAGCGTATCAAAGTAACACGATTAAGCATAATTCCGATAAAGATTAATGCAGGAATCATGTATTGCAAAAATGTATAAAACGAATTGATATTTAAGGACATGTTTCCTAAAAATGCTGCAATAACGAAGAATACGGCAGTAACTACAGCAATACCTCTGGCACGTTCTGGCCTAGGAAGTTTTCTTCGTTTGTATTTTAAAAGTAAATTTCCGATTCCGAAAAGTGCCATAACAGCCAAGAAAGAAAAAGTATAAACTCCAGCCAAAGATTCTAAATGCCCGTTTGTAGCAAAAAGGACTGATAAACATAGAATCAAGAAACTTATGACGATTCGGTAATGAGATCCTCTTTTATTCTGTTTTAGGAAATAATTTGGCAAAATTCTATCTAATGTCATTCGGTTTAGAAGTCCGGAAACACCAACAAAAGAAGTTAGAACGGCTCCACAAAGCACCATAACTGCATCTATAGAAATAAGCCAAGCAAGCCAAGCTCCACCTGTGGTATCTCCTAAATGCGCAAGAAGTGATTCTTTATTCTCTCCAACTTCTGTTAACGGAATTACGCTAATTAATAAAATGGCAATTACGGGATTAAAGAAACTAACGATTCCCCACATGTTGCGAAGTGTTTTAGGAAAAACACCATGTTCCTGTTCTTCTACAAAGTTGGCTGAACTTTCAAAACCTGAAATCCCTAACATGGCTGCAGAAAATCCAAGAAAAAGAGCTGTTTTTATGCTTCCCGAAGTAATTGGTGTTTGCCAATTGATATGAAAAGTATCTAAACCATGTGACAATACAAACCAAGCTGATGCTAAAACCAGCAAAGTTAGGGTTCCAATATGTGTCATGAATATGATAACGGCGACAAATGCAGATTCCCCAATTCCTAAAATGGCCAATCCTGTAAACAGAATCAGAACTACTACAGTTGCTATGGTAACATTAAGTCCTTCAAAAATTCCGTGTAGATAATGCATTCCTTCTGAAGCCGAAATTACGGCGGTTGCCATATATGACAAAACGGTTAGTGTTGCGGCAACAGAAGCCAAACGTTTTGTTGAAGTATTTAATAAAACATTGTAAGCGCCACCATTTAAAGGAATTGCTCCAACAACTTCTGCATAAATTTTTCTGAAAAGAAATAAGACAACAGCAACGATCAGAAGTGAAATCCAAGCGTATTGTCCTGCGTACAAAATGGTTAAAGCTGAAACATAAAGACAAGAAGAACTAATATCGTTTCCGCAAATTGCAGTTGCCTGTAATTGATTTAATTTTTTGTGTACGATTTCTTTCATCAGTATTTAGAATTAACACTTTTAGTAAAATAATAGGTAACAAAATAATTATAATCGGGTATAAGGCAGATATCGAGAATCTATTTGATATTCAGAAACTGTTTTAATGCCGACAAAGCTTGAGATTGGACTTTTTTCTGGAAAAACCCAGTCCAACCTAATAAATAACCGGTAAGACCAAAAGCTTGTTTTGACCATTTCCAAACATCAAAACTATCGGTATGTTTGATAATTAATCCGTCTTGAAAGATAAATTCAGCTGAAATTTTATTAATGACTTTTCTGTTTGTTTTGCTAAAATTGTAAGTAGCTATCCAATTTACAGAACCAGTAGAATCATCTGCTTTTACATTTGAAAATTCAATTTTTAAATTGCCTTTACTTTTTAAAAGCAGCATTTCCCACATTTTAGAAACCTGTTTTTCTTTTAATAAACCAAAAGCTGGATCTATAAAATGAACTTTCGGATGATAGCATTCGCTCATTGTTTTGGCATCAGCATTCGCAAAAGCGGTATAAAATTTTGTAATCAAGGCTTCATTTGAGTTCATAAAGAAATATTTATGTTAAATATAAGATTTATTATATTAAAAAATCACTATAAAACACTAATTTCTTTAGCTGTATCAAATGTTTTTTTAGTTTTATCAAACGCCGTCGAGAAATACTTTACTTTACTATATGCTGTAAAATGTCCAGTTAGGTTTCCAGAAATATCTGGTCCACCTGCAATGATAAATCTTATAGCATAAATATCAGTTTTTTTAAGCTTCAGCCATTCTGCTGGTGTAAAATAATAGTAAGCAGTTGTTTTACCGTCTGCAGATTCTTTTACATTTTTGTCTGTGCAAGCAATAACATCGGCATTTGTCAAATCAACGTAAACACCTCCAGCAATTTTAGCTTTGTCGCTTGCTGTAGAAACAGTAAGTTTTAAAATACCTCCTTTTTCTGTTTTAGCTATCTGTACATTAATTTCACCAGAGTACGCATATTTCTCGCAGATGAAAGTATATTCTTGTGTTGCAGGATAAGGTGCAGACCCTTTTACACTGATAGTTTGCTGTGCTGATAAAAACGTAGAAACAAATAATAAAAGTAGAAGCGGTAGTTTAAAATTCATAAGTATTATAATTTATTGATCGGCTAATTTGGCATCAAATTTTTCATCCCAATCCATAGATTTTATGGCAGAAATGAGATTGTCTTCATTTACAAAGATGCGTAATTCTTTATTGGCAACTTTTTTTGTGTACAAAGCATGATAGCGATAAATGACTTCGTGTTTGGTTTTGTAAACTCCATCTAATTTTAAATCTATAAAACTTCCGTAGTATTGTCTAAATCTTTGGCAGGTTTTGGTTAAACGTTCTTCTGTAGTGTTTTCCATAACCGTTTTAGTAACTTCAGTTTCATTAAAAGGTTTAAATTTTGAAGTATTACAAGTTTCTAAGACTCTCTTTCCTAAATCATACGCCTTCCGCTGCTGATTTGCATTAACATCTGCTCCAGAAACCTTTTTAATTTTTAAATCTTCTGTATCTCTGGTAACTGTTTTAGATTTACATCCGATTAATAACAACAAACATATAATCAATCCTGCTTTCTTCATAACTATTTAAGTAATTTTTAATAATAAGTTAGGATCGGGACAATTTTCGATATAAAAGTTTAGGTCTTTTGTGTTGCAGACTCCTGGATAATCTCCCCAATAATCTCCAATGTTATGGATAATCTGAAAATGGACATGAGGTGCATAATCGCCATTTACAGAAGCATTTCCTAAAGTTGCAATTTTTTCGCCTTTCTTAAAATTGTCTCCGACATTTAAATTTTCTATACTTTCTAACGATAAATGTCCATATAAAGTATAAAATTTCTCATTTTCTACTTCGTGTTCCAATATAATAGTAGGACCATAGTCGCCCAAACCTTTATTGTTTTTAAAACTGTGAACTATTCCATCAAGGGCTGCAAGTACAGCAGTTCCTTCTTCGGCCCATAAATCTAGTCCGATATGAATATTGCGCTCCGGTTTTGAGGCATCCAAGAAAATAGGGCTTCTTTGATATAAAAATCTGCCTTCTATATAACCGCCGAATGCTACTTTGGCGTTGTTTTCTTTTAGAAAACTTGAAATATATTTTTCAAAATCTTCCGAAGTATCTAATTTCTGATTTACCAATTCTTGATTCGAAACCGATAGATTTAACGGCGTATATTCAGAAATATTAATGGAGGCATCTATAACTTTAGCAGGCGGTAGGGAATTTAAGATTGAGGCAAGGGGTTTCATAAAATTAGGCTACTTTATTTATAATTATTAATTCGTTATGTACTTCAATACGGGGCAACATCTTTGTTTTAAACATTTTCGGGTTTATTTCTGCAACATATTTTCTGTTTCGAACATTGTGAGCTTCGTCTAATATCATGGTGTTGAATAAAACAAAACCATTGTCTTTTAAAATGGTACAAACTCTATCGACAAAAAACTTTTCGAACAAAAAATTAGGCATATTCGTATCTTCAAAAATGTCTATAATAATGAGATCGTATTTGTCTTTTGTTTTCAGAACAAATTCAAATGCGTCGTCAATAATAACTTCTAATTGCTTAATTTGATTCAGGTTAAAATATTCATTGGCAATCTGAATTATATCAGAATCGATTTCAACTCCTGTTATTTTTTCTTTATATTCAATCTCGTCTACTAGAGTTTTTACTACGCTTCCACCAGCGACTCCTAATAGTAAAACGTGATCCATTTCTAAAATTTTATCGTAGCCAATATTCCGGAGTCCATACCTTAATATACGCTGTAGACTTCCGTATGAATAATTTGTGTTTTCAGTGTCCAATACTAATTCGCCATTTGCCCAAGTAACTTCAATCATTTTGCTTCTGGCTGATTTTTTCTTAAATATTTTTATAGGAATTATATAACTGAAAAATTTTCGAATCATTTTTTATGCTTTTACTCAAATTTACCATTAAATCTTTTATTTTGCACCAAATATTAAATCTTTCATGAAAAAACTATTATACAAATTCATCTTTTACAAGCTAATGGGCTGGAAGATAGTAGGATTGGAGAATGCTGAAGTAAAAAAATGCGTATTAGTAGTAATGCCTCATACAAGTAATCATGATTTCTATATAGGTCTTTTTACTCGTGGCATATCTGGATTGCAGATGAATTTTGTTGCAAAGAAGGAGTTATTTAGATTTCCTTTTGGTTTTTATTTTAGAAATGTTGGTGGAGAGCCATTAGATCGTTCTGGCGGATTGAATAAAGTAGATGCGATTGCTTCGATCTTTGATAGAAAAGAAATCTTTCGTTTGGCTGTTGCTCCAGAAGGAACCAGAAAAAAAGTGAATGAATTAAAAACCGGATTTTATTTTATTGCGCTTAAAGCGAAAGTGCCAATTGTGCCCGTCGCTTTTGATTGGGGCAAAAAAGAAGTAAATCTAGGCAAAGCAATTTATCCAACTGGAAATTATGAAGCCGATTATGAAATTTTGAAAAAGCATTATGAAGGCGTTTTAGGGAAAATCCCTGAAAATGGAATAAAACTGTAATTTCTGAGAATTTTCGAAACGCGTGAGAATCGCGTATTTAAAAAATTTCTGGACAAAGAGTCAAATGCGCGCTAATTTTTGCATTATGGAGAATAAGCTTTAAAAGTGCCGTTTTTATAGAATAGGACAATTTTTTCAATTTCGTCATCTTCCAAATTCAATTTTTCATTTTTTAGAACAGGAGATTTTTTATTTTCTCTTTTTTCTTCTTCTTCGGAATTTATTTCTATTGTTGAAAATAAATCTTTACTCATATTCTGATTCGAAAGAATAGGAGAAGAGGATTTTTGAGTTTCAACCTTTTCTTCTGTATTGCTTTTTGGGAAAGTTCCTTTTCCTATCAAAATCCAATATAAATCTACATCTGGAAAAACTTCTAGAATTTTCATTACAAAATCTAAACTGGGTTTATTTCTTCCTGATAAAAGATGTGACATGCTAGAACGTTGCACACCAATTTGATCAGCAAATGCAGATGCGTTTAAACCATAATATTCCAATACAGATTCAAGTCTTTTTACAAAATCATCTATGTTTACCATTGTAAATTCCTGTTTTAAATTCGCTCATTTACAAATGTAAACAAAAAGAAACAGTATTCGAATATTATTGTTGCAATTTTAATTAGAGTTCATTTTTATGTTAAATTTAAAATTTAGATAGATAATCATAATTAACTGAAATCTATTAATTTAGATAATAGCTATTAGTTTAAAAAGCTTAAATAAAACAAGTTATCTATAGTTATACCAAATCTTCCCCAGAACTGTTTACAATTCTAAATTATTAATATTTTTCACAGTTTACAATTGTAAAAATAAAGATGTTTACTTTTGTAAACTAATCGAAACACAATGAATTTAGAACAGCTTTTTATACAGTACAAGGAACAGTCAATCTCAGGCAGATATCTTACTTTAGATCATATTAAACCACTTTTAGATAAGTTAAATACAAATGGTCAAGTACAGATTATTGGCACATCTGTTCTAGGCGAACCTATATATAGTTATCAAATTGGAACTGGAAAAACACGCGCATACCTGTGGTCGCAAATGCACGGAAACGAAAGCACAACAACAAAAGCTTTATTTGATTTCATCAATTTACTGAATGATGATAGCAATTTTGCTAAGCAAATGTTGGATACTTTCACATTTTATTGCATTCCAATGCTTAATCCCGACGGTGCGAGACTTTATACCAGAGCAAATGCAAACGAAATTGACTTAAATCGTGATTCGCAAGATTTGACGCAGCCAGAAAGTAAAGTGCTTCGCCAAGTATTTGAACAGTTTAAACCTGATTTTTGCTTTAACCTTCACGATCAGCGTACAATATTTGGAGCAGGAACAACGGGAAAACCTGCAACTGTATCTTTTTTAGCGCCATCATATAATGAAGAAAGAGAAGTAAACGACAATAGATTAAAAGCCATAAACATCATTGCTGGAATCAATGAAGAACTACAAAAATACATTCCTGGACAAGTTGGTCGTTTTGATGACTCGTTCAATATTAATTGTATAGGAGACACTTTTCAATTTTTAGGTGTTCCAACTATCTTATTTGAGGCAGGACATTTTCCAGAGGATTACGAACGAGAGATTACTAGGAAATACATATTTTTCGCGTTAATTCAGAGCTTCAAACTAATATCCGAAAACGATTTAGTTGATAATAGATTTTCCGAATATTTGAATATTTCACAAAATAATGTGGTTTTTTATGATTTTATGTATAAAAATGTCAAAATAAATTATGATGGTATCGAAATTATTACGAATTTTGTCGCTCAATACAAAGAAGAATTAATCGAAAATAAGATTCATTTTAACGCTTACATAGTTGAAGTAGGTGAGTTGGAAAATTATTTTGGTCATTACGAATACGACGCAAAAGGTGCAGAATATTCGGACGATTTCCAAAACTTTCCTAAAATGGGTCAAAAAGCAAATTTTTATTTAAATAAAAATGTTAAATTTGTTAACGGATTAATAAAAAGTTAATTTTTATGTGAATTTGTTGTTTTTTATATATAATTTTATACTTTGTAATAGCAATTAGTAATATTAATTAAACAATTATGAGTAAATTTCGTTTAGATGAAGTAGATCACCAGATTTTAGATATGTTAATAGACAATACGAGAGTTCCGTTTACTGACATTGCAAAAAAACTATTGATATCTGCTGGTACAGTACACGTTAGAGTTAAAAAGATGGAAGATGCCGGTATCATCATGGGATCTTCATTAGCCTTAGATTACGATAAATTAGGTTATTCATTTATTGCTTATGTAGGGGTTTTTCTTAATAATACATCTCAGACTAAATTTGTATTAGAGAGAATCAATCAAATTCCATTCGTAACTGTAGCTTCTGTAACTACAGGAAAATTCAACATCTTTTGCAAAATTAGAGCAAAAGATACTAAGCACGCGAAAGAAGTTATCTTTATGATTGACGATATTGATGGGGTTTACAGAACAGAAACAATGATTTCATTAGAGGAAAGTATAAACGATAAGAAGCGTTTGATGCATACTATTTTCAAAAATATGTAAGAACTTTTCTTGAATGCTATATTAAAATATAACCTCAAGTTTATTCTTGGGGTTTTTTTATGACTAATTAACCAACCAACTATAACACGATTATGTATACGTTGCCAAAAATTGAGCGTTTTAATCAAGACGTTCTCTCAAAATACCACATTTATAATAGTGTTTTTATAACATTACCCTTTGATTCTATAGATAATACGGGAGTTTTACTTCCTTTATTTACAGAAACTTGCGAAACAGGCTTTAAAAAACAAGAAACTCCTAAAGAAATTGTAGATTTCTTCTCAAATAAATTCTTAAGCAACGCTTCTGAAGAGGAAAAAATCGATCTTATGTTTCGATTTATCCAATATATAGAACGTCAAATTGTATTATTTGATGCGATTGAGGACGCTGCATTCCCAGAAGTCAACAATATGGAAGGACGTGGATCTCTTCGTGATATCAAAGAAAAATCTGACGCTAAAGAAAAAGACGAAGAATTAAGTGAATTTCTAGAAAGTTTTAATGTTCGTACCGTTTTAACGGCACACCCAACTCAATTTTATCCTGGTCCAGTTTTAGGGATTATCAACGATTTGACAGAAGCAATTCGTCAAAATGATTTACTGCAAATTAAGCAATTACTGGCTCAGTTAGGTAAAACTCCTTTTATTCAAAAAGAGAAACCAAATCCTTACGATGAAGCAGTAAGTTTAATTTGGTACCTTGAAAATGTATTTTATGCTACAGCAGGAGAAATTGTACATTATCTTCAAAAAAATATATTAGAAGGAAATCCAATTCACAATCAATTAATCAAACTTGGTTTCTGGCCAGGAGGTGACCGTGACGGAAATCCTTTTGTTACTACAGATATTACGCTTAAAGTTGCTGATCGTTTACGAACTTCAATTTTAAAGTGTTATTATGTAGAAATGAGAAACTTAAAACGTAAGCTAACTTTCTCAGGTGTAGATGATTTAGTGGCAGAACTTGAACATAAACTTTATCGTTCTGTATTTTATTCTAAAGGAGACATTTTTATCACATTAGATGAATTATTAACACAATTGAACAAAATTCGAACTATAATTATTGAGAAACATCAATCTTTATATTTGGATGAATTGGATGCGCTTTTAGTAAAAATTAATTTATTCGGTTTCCATTTTGCAACTTTAGATATTCGTCAAAACAGCAAAATTCACAATGCAGTTTTCAAAGATGTTGTGAATTACTATTTGAACTCCGGTTCAGATATTTTTCCAAAAAATTATTATGAATTGACAGAAGATCAAAAAATTGATGTTTTATCGAAAATTAAAGGGAATCTGAATCCAGCTGATTTTGAAAATGAAATCACTAGATATACTTTAGAATCTGTTCAGGCTATTAAAACGATTCAGCAAAACAATGGTGAAGAAGGAGCAAACCGTTATATTATTAGTAATAACGAAAGCGCTCTGAATGTTATGGAGACTTTTGCTATGATTCGCTTAAATAATTGGGAAAAGCCTTCAGTAGATATCATTCCTCTTTTTGAATCTGTAGACGATTTGCAAAATGCGCATACTATTATGGAGCAGTTGTACACTAATCCAGAATATGCTAAACATTTGAAATCGAGAGGGAATAAACAAACTATCATGCTTGGATTCTCTGACGGAACAAAAGATGGTGGCTATTTAATGGCAAACTGGAGTATTTATCAAGCTAAAATTTCGTTAACAAAAATCTCAAGAGAATACGGAATTAAAGCAATTTTCTTTGACGGACGCGGTGGACCTCCAGCTCGTGGTGGTGGAAAAACTCACAAGTTCTACGCATCTCTTGGTCCAAAAATTGAAAACAACGAAATTCAAATTACAGTTCAAGGTCAAACAATCAGTTCTAATTTTGGAACATTAGATTCTTGCCGATATAATATCGAAAATTTATTGAGTGCTGGTGTTACAAATCAAGTATTTAGTAAAGAGAAAAACGAATTAACTGCAGAAGAAACTCAAATCTTAACTGATTTGGCTAATCTGGGTTATGATAAATATCTAAGCTTCAAAAATCATCCGAAGTTTATTCCGTACTTAGAAAAAATGAGTACGCTGAAATATTACTCAAAAACTAATATTGGAAGCCGCCCATCAAAAAGAAGCAAATCTGAATCATTAGATTTTGCTGATTTAAGAGCGATTCCGTTTGTAGGTTCATGGAGCCAGTTAAAACAAAACGTTCCTGGATTCTTTGGAGTAGGTTCAGCATTGAGACATTTTGAGGAATCTGGACAATGGGATAAAGTAAGTGATTTGTATCATAATTCATTGTTTTTCAAAACATTGCTTGAAAACAGCATGATGTCATTAGCAAAATCTTTCTTACCATTGACAGCGTATATGAAAAATGATCCTGAATTTGGTGAATTCTGGCAGATTATCTATGATGAATTCTCAGAAACAAAACGTCTTTTATTGAAAATTGCTGGACACAAAACGTTGATGGAAAATTATCCTGATGGTATTGCTTCAATTCAGATTAGAGAGCGCATTGTTTTACCATTGTTGACTATTCAGCAATATGCTTTATTGAGAATAAATGAGTTAAATAAAGCAGAAAAGCCAAATGAAGAATTGGTTAAAGTTTATGAGAAAATCGTAACCAGATCATTATTTGGAAATACTAACGCAAGTAGAAATTCAGCTTAAAATAATAAAAATGAAAGCAGCAGAATTATTAGACAATGAATATTCAGGTCATTTTGGTACTTATATCAAAGCGTCTGGGGATGGAATTTTGATTGAAGAATTGGAAATTTCACTTCACGAGTTTATTCGATTTGTTCAAAATATTCCAATGGATAAATTTGATTATCGTTATGCAGAAGGCAAGTGGACAATCAAAGATATTATTCAGCATGTTATAGATACAGAACGAATTTTTGCTTATCGCGCTTTGCGTTTTTCAAGAAATGATAAAACGCCTTTGCCAAGTTTTGAAGAAAATGATTATGCAGATAATACCAATTCAAACAAGAGAAGCATTCAAGATTTGCTAACCGAATTTTCGGCTGTAAGACATTCAACTTTATTGTTTTATAAAAGCTTATCTGATGAACAGCTTAAACGAATTGGCACTGCATCTAATAATCCGATTTCTGTTCGTGCTTTAGGTTTTGTCATGATTGGACATCAAAAACATCATCAGAAAGTTTTTGAGGAAAGATATTTGTAAAAATTAAATATTTTAAAATTTAAAATCCCAAATTCCGATTTCGTTGGAGTTTGGGATTTCTTATTGATTTTATATTCAGTAAACCCGATAGGTTTTTAAAACCTGTCGGGTTTGGTGCTTAACTAATCTTTGTGGAATTTCTAGTGTGATCTTTCCTTCGTCAAGATGACAAAACTCATTTAAGTTTTTTCTCTAAAAAAGCCAAACCAAATCGAATCTTAGCATAAGACATTTTCTCTTCGAAAAAATCGTAGTAAGGCCTTAATGCATTTGGATTCTCTAATTCTATCTGAGCTTTTTCTATTTGCAGAATTTCATCTTCAGAAACAAACTGGCTTAAATCTAAATCATGACCATCAACATATAATTTCGCCAAATGCGAAATAATTGTCGTTGGACTCAAATCTCGCTGTTCTGCTATTTCCTCTACTGAAATTCCATTCTGAAATAATTCCAGCGTTTTTTTATAGGTATTGTCTTTTTTTTCTTTTTTAACAACAGATTTATTTCTTTCAAACTCAATAATTGCTTTGATGAAATCTGCTCCATATTTTTCCAATTTTGCTTTTCCGACACCTTCAACAGCAAGAAACTCTTCGTCGCTCATTGGCCTCAAGATTTCCATTTGGCGTAAAGAAGCATCGCTAAAAATAACATAAGCAGGAACTTCTTCTTCTTGAGCAATTTCATAACGCAATTTGCGAAGTGTTTCGAATAAAGAGTTTTTAGTAGCTTTTGGTTTTGTCTCTTTGGTTTCATTTTTATCAATTGTTTTCTTAACAACCGTCGTTAGCTTAACTTTTTCACCTTCAAATAAAACTTTCTTTGCAAAAGGAGTCAGAAGAATTTTATTATGCTGGTGAAAAGCAATTTCACAATATCCTAAATTGATTAGCTGAATTAGGTATTGATTCCAGTCATACCAAGAAACGTCATCGCCAATTCCGTACGTTTTTAGCTCTTGATAATTTTTCTCGTAGATATACGCGTTTCTCGAGCCTCTTAAAAAATCGACAATTACGGCCAAAGGTTCAGATTCTTTTAAACGGACAATAGCAGACAAAGCTTTTTGCGCGAGAATCGTCCCATCGAAAAAAATTGGAGGATTTTTACAAATATCACAGTTTCCGCAATTCTCAGTAACCAATTCGCCAAAATAAGAGAGTAAAATTTTTCTTCGGCAGCTTACAGCATCGGCGTATTGTTTCATACGATCTAATTTTGCAAGCTGAATATCTGAATTAAGTCCTTCTGAAGCAAATTTCTGCAATTGAATCACATCGGCATAACTTTCAAATAGAACCGTTTCGGCTGGAAGGCCATCACGTCCGGCACGTCCAATTTCCTGATAGTATCCTTCTATGTTTTTTGGAAGATTGTAATGAATAACCCAGCGAACATTAGATTTGTCAATTCCCATTCCAAAAGCAATTGTAGCGCAAACTACTTGACAATCATCGTTTATAAATTGATCCTG
The DNA here is from genome assembly GCF_016735615.1 of Flavobacterium tagetis. GTDB lineage: Bacteria > Bacteroidota > Bacteroidia > Flavobacteriales > Flavobacteriaceae > Flavobacterium > Flavobacterium tagetis. The sequence goes on along the minus strand of NZ_JAERSF010000002.1, from coordinate 1,454,770 downwards.
AGTTTTAGCGCGAGTTTCATTGTCTAAACCAGCATGATATGCTTTAGCTGCAATGCCGTTCTTTTTTAATTTCTCGGCAAGCTCTTCGGTTGTTTTACGGCTCAGACAATAAATTATTCCAGATTCATTGGGTTTGTTTTCAATGAAATCTATTATTTGTTTGACACGGTCTAAAGCAGGACGAACTTCTAAACTTAAATTTTTACGATCAAAAGAAGCTATAAATGTTTTAGGATTCTTTAGATTCAATTGTTTAGAAATGTCAGTACGTGTTGCTTTATCTGCTGTAGCAGTCAATGCTAAGATTGGAGTAGAAGGGAAGCGACTTTTTAAATATCCTAAATTGGTATAAGCAGGTCTAAAGTCATGCCCCCAAGATGAAATACAGTGCGCTTCGTCTATTGCGATCAAACTAATATTCAGCTCGTTAAAAGCCATGTCTAAATAAGATAGACTTTCGGGAGCGATATAAACTAATTTAAAATGATTTGATTTTAAGTTGTCTATATAATATTGCTGTTCTTGTGATGATTGAGAACTATTAATGTAACAAGCAGATATTCCATTGGTTTTTAAACTGTCAACTTGATCTTTCATTAAAGCAATCAACGGTGATATTACAACCGTAATTCCTGGTAAAATTAAAGCTGGAAGCTGGAAGCATATAGATTTTCCTCCACCCGTTGGCATAATGGCCAATGTATCTTGTCCAGATAGGATAGTATTAATTATGGTTTCCTGATTGGGTCTGAATTTCTCAAAGCCAAAATTTTCTTTTAATGTAGTGTGTAAAATTTCTGAAGTCATAGGCATATATTTTTCTTTAAAAGACCTAAATGTAAAAATAATCTTATAAAAGTAAAAATATAATTTAATTTAGCATTGCTTTGTTATAAAAAAAGGAACTCAACTTGAGTTCCTTTTTATTTATTGAAAAGAAAATGAATTAATCTTCATCATCTTCGTCTTCTTCATCGTAATCAGTATCTGCTTTATCATCATCGTCATCGTCATCATCGCCACCATCAGTATCTGGTTTGTCAATGTTTTCATCTTCATCATCATCGTCACTAATATCATCATCAAGATCCATACCTTTAACTGGTGCAATTGCATCTACATCAACATCTAAATCATCATCTTCATCGTAGTTTTCAATTCTGTCAGCAAGTTTAGTACTAATTTTAACTAAGTAAATAGTGTCTTCAGTACGAACTTCTACAGCTTCAACCAATTCGTTTTTAGCATTTCTAAAACGGATTACATCCGAATCATCATAACCATCAGGAAATTTTTCAACCAAAAGGTTTAAAATTTCGTTGGTAAGTTTGGCGTAGTCTACTATAACTCTTTTCATAAATTATCTTATAAATCTAATAAGTATGCAAAAATTAACGGCGCAACGATTGTAGCATCCGATTCAATAATAAATTTAGGGGTTTTGATGTCTAATTTACCCCAAGTGATTTTTTCATTTGGAACTGCCCCAGAATAAGAACCATAACTCGTTGTTGAATCTGAAATTTGGCAGAAATAACTCCAAAATGGAACATCGTGCATTTCCATATCTTGGTAAAGCATTGGCACTACACAGATAGGGAAGTCACCAGCGATACCACCACCGATTTGGAAGAATCCAATTCCGTTTGAACTGTTTTTAGAATACCAATCCGCAAGGAAAGTCATGTATTCAATTCCAGATTTCATGGTAGATGCTTTTAAATCTCCTTTAATTACGTATGAAGCAAAGATATTACCCATTGTACTATCTTCCCATCCTGGAACGATAATTGGTAAATTTTTCTCTGCAGCTGCATACATCCAGCTATCTTTTAGATCAATTTCGTAATATTCTTCTAAAACGCCAGATAACAACATTTTGTACATAAATTCGTGTGGGAAGTAGCGCTCACCTTTGTCGTCAGCATCTTTCCAAATTTTGTAAATATGTTTTTGTAAACGACGGAAAGCTTCATGCTCAGGAATACAAGTGTCTGTAACACGGTTTAATCCTCTTTCTAATAAAGCCCATTCGTCTTCTGGTGTCAAATCACGGTAATTAGGAACTCTCTCGTAGTGAGAATGAGCCACTAAATTCATGATGTCTTCTTCTAAGTTTGCTCCAGTACATGAAATAATATGCACTTTGTCTTGTCTGATTACTTCGGCAAAAATTTTACCAATTTCTGCTGTACTCATTGCGCCAGCCATACTTACCAGCATCTTTGCACCATCGGCTAATTGCTGTTCGTATGCTTTTGCAGCATCTACTAACGAAGCAGAGTTAAAATGCAAATAATGTTTTTCAATAAACTGACTGATTGGTCCTTTCATTTTTTTTGTTTTTTTTGAATTAAAAAGTTTAACCTTTTTGGATGTTAATGCAAATTAAGAATTTTTTAAGAAAAATTATAACTTAATCTGCCGTTTTTTTACACCTTTTTTTTGTAGCCTAGAATCTTTAAAACATCGTCTGAAGTCTGTTGTTCTGAGAACACTTCGGTTGCCAGAATTCCATTTTCATCACGATCAATCAAGATATGTTTCGGCTGCGGAATCAAACAGTGGTGCAGACCGCCGTATCCTCCAATTGTTTCTTGATAAGCGCCAGTATTAAAGAAACCGATATATAAAGGCTTCTCTTTATTATATTTAGGCAAATAAATGGCGTTCATGTTTTGTTCAGAATTGTAATAGTCGTCACTATCACAAGTAAGACCTCCTAGCAGAACCCGCTCGTAAGTATCATTCCAACGATTAATAGCTAGCATGATAAAACGTTTATTTATAGCCCAAGTATCTGGTAAAGTGGTAATGAAAGATGAGTCAATCATGTTCCATTTTTCTCTATCATTTTGTTGTTTTTGATACAAAATCTGATAGATTGCACCACCGCTTTCACCTACTGTAAACGAACCAAATTCCGTAAAAATATTTGGAACATCAACTTCAGCTTCATCACAAGCAATTTTAATCTGATTGATAATTTCATCAATCATATATTGATAATCATATTCAAAGGCAAGTGAGTTCTTAATTGGGAAACCACCACCGATGTTCAAACCGTCAAGAGTAGGGCACTCTTTCTTAAGAGCAATGTATACTTTGATACATTTTACAAGCTCATTCCAGTAATATGACGTATCGTTAATTCCAGTATTAATGAAAAAGTGAAGCATTTTAAGCTCTAATTTATCATTCTCCTGAATTTGTTTTTTATAAAACGAAACTATGTTTTTATAACCAATACCTAATCTAGAAGTATAAAACTCAAATTTAGGCTCTTCTTCAGCAGCAATACGGATTCCAATTTTGAATTTTCCTTTAATTTCTGCTTGAAGCAAATCTAACTCTTCGTAATTATCAATAATCGGAATAGTGTTTTTATGTCCGTTGTTGATTAATCTACCAATGTTAGTAATGTATTCGTCTCTTTTAAAACCGTTACAGATTACATACGTGCTTTTGTTAATCTTTCCGTTTTCTAATAGATTTTCAACAATATTCACGTCAAATGCAGATGAAGTTTCGATGTGAATGTTATTCTTGAAAGCTTCATTCATAATATACTCAAAATGAGAGCTTTTTGTACAATAACAGTAATAGTATTTTGCATCGTATTTATTCTTTTCCATCGATTTTCTGAACCAAGCTTTTGCTTTGTTGATGTTTTCAGAAATCTGAGGAAGGTAAGTAAACTTTAATGGCGTACCATATTGTTCAACCAATTTCATCAAATCGATATTGTGAAACAATAGGTTGTCTTTGTTTAGTTTAAATTCCTCTTGTGGAAAGTAGTATGTCTGGTTTATTAGATCAGAATATTTTGTATTCATTTATTTGTCAATGTTTAGAGATTGTAATTATAATTTAATTTTAGGTTTTTGGGACTTAAATCTTAAATTCAAACTCTAATATTGGCAAATATAATAGGCAGTTTTTCATGCTCTGCTTTTGTACATTGGAATACATCAAAACAAAAAGGGCTTTTACTATTATAGAAACGGTTCAACATTCTTAATAAAGAACTGTTGAGTCTGTTTCTGTAAGAGCTGAAGTGCCTTTGCTGATTCTTTGTTTTCATGGCGCAAATGTAAAAAATAATATATACCAAATGCAATGCTTTTGATTAAAAAAAGTTTAAGATTTATAATCCTCAAACGCTTCTAGAATCAATTTATTTTCAACGGATTGGTTAATTTTTATTTTTCCGATTCCCTCAATTAATGCAAATTGAATTAAACCGTATTCATTTTTTTTGTCGTGAATTAACAATTCTAAGATCGGATCAATGTCATTTTCCTCAAAAATTACATCGTCATAGATGTCTTTTATCACAGCTTTTATTTCACGATATTCTTCTGCAGAAATTAATCCTTTTTGAAGAGAAATATAACTTTCTAGAATCATTCCAACTGCAATAGCTTCTCCGTGCAGTAAAGTCATTTTTTCTTCGCTTTCCAAGAAGTAGCCTTCAATGGCGTGTCCTAAAGTATGTCCAAAATTTAGAGCCTTACGAATGTTTTTCTCAGTTGGATCCTGAATAACGATTTCATTTTTAATTTCGACAGAACGATAAATCAGTTGATCTAATTCATCAAAAACAATTGATTTCAAATCTGAAAACTGTCTCCAATATGGAGCATCATATATTAAACCATGTTTTAGCATTTCAGCTAAACCAGAGCGCATTTCGCTTTGCGGTAAAGTTTCTAAATATTGCGTGTCAATTAATACCATTTGCGGTACATTAATAACACCAATCTGATTTTTAAGGTTTCCTAAATCAACTCCCGTTTTTCCTCCAACAGAAGCATCAACCATAGATAATAGAGTAGTAGGGATATTGATAAAATCTACACCTCTTTTAAAAGTAGAAGCAACAAAACCGCCTAAATCAGTCACAACACCTCCTCCTAAATTAATAATAAGTGATTTTCTATCTGCTCCAAGTTCTGTCAAAATATTCCAGATCTCAATACAAGTCTCAATATTTTTATTTGCTTCTCCGGCTTCAAATTCTATGATTTCAATCGCTAAATCGGTTTCTAAAAGAGGAATAAATTTAGATAAACAATACTCATTGGTCTGATCATCAACAATTATGAAAATATTAGAATATTTACTTTCTCTTAAATGTTTATTTAAAGCTTCGTAAGCATTCTCATTAAAATGTACGAGATAATTATTGGCTTGAATAGATTGCATAATTCTTTAGTTAATTGAAAACGCAAAATAAGGCATTTTTAACGTAATAATATTCAAACTTTAGGGCTAATTTGTTTAAAATGCGGGTTTGCATCTTTAAAAATAAGATAAAATTCTTCAAGAAATAAATATTTACTTCATAAATTGACATTTGTATTGTTCTCGTTAAGAATATTGAAAAATATGATATCATTTAATGAAAAATATTCAAAACACTCTCTATATTTGCATAAAAAATAAATTTTAATGGAAAAGATATTCGATAATACACAGGTTGCATTTTCACTAAAGAGTGATACGGAACTTGATAGAGCTTATTTCCTTTTCAAAATGATTGACAGCGAACCTTTAGTACGAATTGGTACTGCTGTAACTAATTTTGCAATTAAAGCTCATTTACCAGTAGAAGGATTAATTAGAGCGACTGTTTTTGACCATTTTTGCGGTGGTGTAAACGAGAACGACTGCCTTACTGTTGTAGACAAAATGTTTACAAAAGGAGTTTCTTCTGTTTTGGATTATTCTGTTGAAGGAAAAGAAGAAGAGGAGCAATTTGATGCTGCTTTAGAAATGACTTTAAGAACTATTGATTTTGCTAAAGAACGATTGGCAATTCCATTTGCAGTTTTCAAACCAACTGGTTTAGGTCGTTTTGAATTGTATGAGAAATTAGGAGAAAAACAAGCTTTTAGTCCAGCAGAACAAGCAGAATGGGATAGAGTTGTGTCTCGTTTTGATAAAGTTTGTGGCGAAGCCCACAAAAAAGATGTTGCCTTATTGATTGATGGGGAAGAAAGCTGGATGCAAGATGCAGCTGATGAATTGGTGACAGATATGATGCGTAAATACAATAAAGAAAAAGCTATTGTATTTAACACTTTACAAATGTACCGTTGGGATCGTTTGGATTACTTGAAAAAACTTCATGAAGTTGCTAAAACTGAAGGTTTCTATATCGGAATGAAATTGGTTCGTGGTGCTTACATGGAAAAAGAAAACAAAAGAGCGGAAGAAAAAGGGTATGTTTCTCCAATCTGCGTTTCTAAAGAAGCTACCGACGTAAACTACGATAATGCCGTACAATATATGTTAGAGCATATCGATAAAATGGCCATTTTTGCTGGAACTCACAACGAATTAAGTTCATACAAATTAATGGAAATGATGGCGGAGAAAGGGATCGTTAAAAACGATTCTAGAATCTGGTTCGGTCAATTATACGGAATGAGTGACAATATTAGCTACAACTTAGCAGAAAACGGTTATAATGTCGCTAAATACTTGCCATTTGGACCAGTAAAAGATGTTATGCCATACTTGATTCGTCGTGCAGAGGAAAACACTTCTGTAGCAGGTCAAACAAGCCGCGAATTAGGAATGATTAAAGCTGAACGTAAACGTAGAAAAGGGAAATAATTTTTAGTTTTCAGTTTTCTGTCTCAGTTTACAGTTTTTATAAATTCAGAGCCCGACAAGTTTTAAAAACCTGTCGGGTTTTATTTTATATAATATTTCAAACAAAAAAAACTCCATTCGATTTTTCAAATGGAGCTTTTTTTTATTGGAATTTGGAATTTAAAAAATTGGAATTTCTATTTAAGAATTGCTAAACTGTAAATTACTTAAGTTTTTATAAATTCCATTTTCTAAGTTTATTAATTCTTGGTGCGTTCCTTCTTCAGAAATTTTACCGTTATCTAAAACTAAGATTTTGTCTGCGTTTCTAATTGTAGAAAGTCTGTGAGCAATAATAATGCTTGTTCTTCCTTCCATTAAAACTTCTAAAGCTTCTTGAACTAATTTTTCACTTTCACTATCCAAAGAGGATGTCGCTTCGTCTAGAATTAAAATACTTGGATTTTTAAGCAATGCTCTTGCAATTGCAATCCGTTGACGCTGTCCACCAGAAAGTTTAACGCCTCGTTCTCCAACTAAAGTTTCGAATTTCTCAGGAAAACCATCTACAAAGTTAAAGGCATTTGCTTGTTTTGCAGCAGCAATAATTTCTTCTTCAGTAGCATTTGGATTTCCGTAAGCGATATTCTCTCTAATAGTTCCTCCGAATAAAATTACGTCTTGAGGAACAATACTCATATTTCCGCGTAAATCTTCTAAATCATAATCGTAAATATTTTTTCCGTCAACTAAAATCTCTCCAGAAGTAATGTCGTAAAAACGCAACAGAAGAGAAGAAATAGTCGATTTTCCGGCACCACTTGGTCCAACGATTGCTATTTTCTGACCAAATTCGGCATTGAAATTTACATCTTTTAAAACCTGAACTTCTTTTCTTGAAGGATAACTAAAAGCAACGTTATTAAAAATCACATTTCCTTTAATTTTTTCAACTGCAGAAAGTCTTGGTTTCGCATTGATTTCTTCAGGAGTTTCTTCTAATAATTCAAAAACACGTTCTGTTGCACCAACTGCTTTTTGAATCTGTGCATACATTTCGGCAATTCCACCAAAAGAGGCCCCAATAAAAGTAGTATACAATACAAACGAAATTAGATCACCAACACCTTCAACTTCTCCTTTAATTGTTAGGGTAATTCCGTACCAAACTACAGCAACAACGCATCCGAAAAGACAAAGAATAATGAACGAAGCAAAATAACCTCTATATTGACCGCCTTTAATAGCGATTTTTACAATTTCTCTAATTTTATTTTTATAACGCTGAATTTCATACCATTCATTAGCAAATGCTTTTACATTACTAATTCCTTGTAAAGTTTCTTCAACTATAACTTGACTTTCAGCAACTTTATCTTGTGTTTTCTTTCCGTATTTACGAATAAATCTTCCAAATATTACAGCAGCAACAGCCACAACAGGCACAATTGCCAACATCATTAAGGTTAATTTTGGACTAATGCTTCCTAAGATTACGAAACCTCCAATAATTAAAATAAACTGACGTAAAAACTCTGCAATTGTAGTACTGAAAGTATCTTGCAACTGCGAAATATCAGCACTAATTCTACTATTAAGTTCTCCAACACGCTTTTGTGAATAAAAAGACATTGGTAATTTTATTAGATTCTCATATAAAGCAAAACGAATGTTTGATAACGAGTTTTCTGTGAAATTCACAAACAGTGAAATTCTGAAAAACGAAAAAATAGCCTGAAGTCCAAGAATTCCCATTAGGCCTAGAGCAATTTCATTTGCTTTAGAAAGGTCTTTATTAGTAACACAATCTACAAGCATTCCCATTAATTTAGGAAAGGCTAGGGCAGTGGCACTTGTTAAAAAGAGAAAAATCAAACCAAGGAAGAATTTCCATTTGTGGTTTTTAGCATATTTAAAAATTCGGAGAGCTTTTTGAAGGGAGTTAGAGTTTAATTTAGCTTTCGGTAAATCATTTTCTTGAAATCTTGCCATTTGAATATACAATTAAGGTACGCAAAGGTATGACTATAGCAAATGAATACAAAAAGAATATTCTGAATTAGCTTTGGAGTATTCAATTTTTAACTAAAATTTAAAAATTGCAACTTTTTTACTTTTTTTAATTTACTGAGAAATAGATTTCTAAATAGTTTATTGAAATTATTTTAAACTTTTTTCAAAAAAAGGCTTGGAATTTTAAAATCTAGATGTATATTTGCACTCGCAATCACAAACGATAGCAACCTAGTAAAATAGGGCGATTAGCTCAGCTGGTTCAGAGCACCTCGTTTACACCGAGGGGGTCGGGGGTTCGAACCCCTCATCGCCCACAAAAGACTCCTTAAGTAATTAAGGATTTTTTTTTGACTTTCCTGATGTAATAAATTATAATTTTACAATCAGATTTGGGGAGATACTCAAGCGGCCAACGAGGGCAGACTGTAAATCTGCTGTGTGAACTTCGCAGGTTCGAATCCTGCTCTCCCCACAAAAGCTTTGAGAAACGAGAACAAAGTTTCTTTGATTTTTTAAACAAAACATTTAAAGCCTGTAAATCAAAAGATTTACAGGCTTTTTTCTTTTACAAACTATATAAATCTTTTATTCAAATTTTAATTCAATTAAGCAGCATTTGTCGATTCTGTAGTCACAAATCCTATTGTAAATAGATTCAATTTTAGCACTACTTGTTTTATTATTATGTAACAAATTAAATAAAATGATACATATACCAAATCAAATTATAGATTTAGATAAAAAAACAAAATAATAAAACTTCAGAAAGCATGAATTTATCACAATGGCTCATTTTTATCCTGATTGTTCAAATTATCCACGGATTATCCACTTGGAAGCTTTATATAAAAGCGGGAAGAAAACCCATAGAGTCATTTATTCCAATTTATAATTTGGTTATAATGATGAAAATTATAAAACGTCCTCTTTGGTGGGTTTTATTACTTTTTATCCCAATAATTAATTTATTAATGATTCCCGTAGTTTGGATTGAATTCATTAGAAGCTTTGGAAAAAATACCACAAAAGATACTGTGTTGGTTTTAATAACATTTGGTTTCTATATTGCATTTTTAAACTACTTTTCAAAAGATATATCCTATGTTGAAAACAGAGATTTAAGGCCAAAATCTAAGACAGAAGACACCATAGGATCTCTTGTATTTGCAATTATCGTTGCTACATTAGTTCATACATACATTATTCAACCCTTTACAATTCCATCATCATCATTAGAAAAAACATTATATACGGGCGATTTTTTGTTTGTTAGCAAAATTAATTTTGGAGCACGAACACCTATGACTTCTATTGCATTGCCTATGGTACATGATTCAATTCCTGGTGTTGGTTTAAAATCTTATTTATTTAATGATGATTTCACCAAAAAGGAAACTTCATTACTAAACAAGTTTCAATTACCATATTTTAGATTTCCTGCACTAGAAGAAATCAAACGAAATGAAATTGTGGTTTTCAATCAGCCTGCCGACACTTTGCGAAATATGGATAATTTTAATCCAGATCGAAACTATTATAAGCCAATTGACAAGAAAACGAATTTAGTTAAACGATGTGTTGGAATACCAGGAGACACTTTAGAAATTCGTGATGGAGATATTTATATTAATGGCAAAATATCAGTATTGCCTAAAAGTGCAAAGGCTCAGTACAATTTTTTAATTGATACGAAAGGACAAGCTATAAGTCAAGATGAACTTAAGTACACATATGGAGCAAGGGAAGGATTAAAATACGACAATGGCTATTTTGCGCTTACTAATACGGGAGAATATTTTTTGACATTAACGGATGAAGAAGCTAAATTTATAGCAAGCAATCCTATTGTAAAAAGCGTTAAAAAGCAATTAACGCCAAAAGGCGAAGATGGGAATGTATTTCCTCATGTTCGATCATTAGGCTGGAATATCGATAATTATGGTCCAATTTATATTCCTAAAAAAGGAAAAACCATAAAATTAAATATCGAAACGTTGCCTTTTTACAAACGAATTATAGAAGAGTACGAACATAATGATTTAAAACTTAAAGACAAACAGATTATAATAAACGGAAAAGCAAGTAACACTTACACTTTTAAACAAGATTATTACTGGATGATGGGAGATAATCGACAAAATTCTCTAGATGCACGATTCTGGGGATATGTTCCTTTTGATCACGTAGTTGGCAAACCCGTTTTTATTTGGCTAAGTTTGGAAAAAGATGGTAAGGGTTTAAATAAAGTAAGATGGAATCGGGTTTTTTCTTTTGTAAATGGCAATGACAAACCTAAATCTTATTTGATACATTTCTTAATATTAGTAATTATTGGTATTGGCATAAACAAATTAATTAAGAACAAAAGAAAAGTATAGATCTTTAAATACTTTAGACAGTTATTAGATCGTAAAAAAGAAAAAAAGTTGTGCAAACAATCATTTCCTGCACTCCTTAACCGCTTAAGGAGTGTAGTTTATACTTCCACACTGAATTTCTTTATCCCTTATTTTATAAAAAAGATTTTCTCCTTTTAAAATAAGTTCTGTTCGCAATACACCATATTTATCTCCTCCAAGTAAACGAAATGTTACAACATAAAATCCAGTCGATTCTTTTGACTTAATGATTCTTTTCAACGAAGACGGTTTATCAATACTCTTATCAAAAAAAGATTCTAAGTTTGTCAAACCATAATTAAACAAAGGTATTTTTTGAATTGTCATCGTGTCGGACGGAATTAATGTTTTATAATATTTTCCAGGTAAAGCAGGAATATCATAAGAATCTACGGGTAAGTTAATTTTAAACTCAATTGGATTATCCGTTTCATTAATTATTCGAGTCCAAAATACAGCATAAATATATTTGTGTCCTTTAGGATCGGTGTATCTTATTCCACCTTTTGACAGGCTGTTTTGAACTAATATACTCTTTCCTTTAGAATCAGTATATTCATATTTAGTATAAATATTTTTTTCATTACTATCAGTTGATTTTTTACTGTTTTCGATAGTTTTTATTGAATCTAAAGCCTCTCCATCAACACTATAAGATTCTGATTCACTTGCTTGTTTACAGGAAAAAAACATCAAAGTTACTAAAACTAGAAGTCTTGTTATTTTGTTCATTTTCTCTATGGATAATAATTTGATTTCTTTCTAGCAATTTAAAAATATTTTGGTTTAATACATTAACCTTTTTGATATGAGCAAAAATTTCTATGAATAACTAGAAATGTAGGCTTATGATTTTTAAGAAGGCAAAAACGCATAAAGCATAAAAAACACCCTATTTTAATACTTTAAAGTCTTAATAAGCAAAAAGATACATTCAATTCATCTTTAATTTTGCAACTCCAAAAATTAAAACTTTAATGTTATGTCTGAATTGACTATACCTGATTCTTTATTAATAAAAAAATACATAGGAGGAAACGAAGAAGCACTCTCAAAATTAATTAGCAGACACAAATCCCGAATATATGGTTTTATATACTCGAAGATTAAGGATACGGATATTGCAAATGATATTTTTCAAGATACGTTTGTTAAAGTAATTAAGACGCTTAAAAATAACTCGTATAAAGAAGAAGAAAAATTCGTTTCTTGGGTTATGAGAATTTCTCACAATTTGATTATGGATCATTTTCGTAAAATAAAACGAATGCCAATACAAAGAGATAATGATGAATTTTCTATTTTTTCTATTCTATCTGATAATTCTCTAAATATTGAAAATAAAATAATAATAGATCAGCTTCAAATTGATCTTAAAAAACTTATAGAGGAGCTTGCTGATGATCAAAAAGAAATATTGATAATGCGAATATATTGCAATATGAGCTTTAAAGAAATATCTGAGGAGAAAAAAATAAGCATAAATACAGCATTGGGAAGAATGCGTTATGCAATAAATAATTTGCGAAAAATTATTGAAAGAAATAACATTTCATTCATATAAAAACATTCTGTATTTAGATGTTAAATATTAAAACAAAAAGAGACTTTTGAGATCTCTTTTTGTTTTAAAAAAAGTATTATATTCCTAAAAATGGCTTTCAGTTTCTGTTTGAATCTTCAAAAAAAGTTTCATTTACAACGCATTGATGATAATTTATTTCAAAAGAACTGTTTCAACTCCACTTTCAAGCCACAGAAACTTCTCTTTTACCTCAGACTTTTCAATTTCGTTTTTTAATGATTTTACAGATTGCTTAAAGTGCCACCAGCCTTCATAATGAATCGGAATTACAGTAGTCGGATTTAAGAGTTTCGTTGTTGCAATTGCTTCTTCGCCATTCATGGTAACCCTTAAATTCTTTTTTAAATATGGAAAAGCACCAGCTCCTAAATGCAAAATTGCAATGTCTATTTTTTTCTTTTGCTCCAATTCGTACAGTCCGTCATAAAGTACAGTATCTCCCGAAATATACAAACAGCCGTTTTGCTGAGCTTCCCATTCTAAAGTAAAACCAATAACCTTTCCCATTATTTTGTTCAATCTTTTGATATTAGTATGCTGCGCTGGTATCGCAGTAATTTTAAGATTTTTTACTTTTTCGGTTTCAACATTATATTCTTGCCAGTTGTCAAGCCCTATTGTATTGGTGTTTTTTAAACGTTTTACAGCATCTTTTGTAGAGAGAACAGTTGGGACTGTTTGAATAAAAATGCGTCCTTTTTTGTCTAAATTATCGCTATGATGATCATGGCTTAATAAAACCAAATCTACTTTCCCAATTTCCTCAATGGATAGGGAAGGACTGCAATACTTTTTTGAAAATGCCATCGGACTGCTGACATATTGAGGAAAAAATCCATCTTTTTTATCTAAAGTAGGATCAGTCAAAATTTTAAATCCGTTTATGTTTATCAACACGCAAGCCGTGTCAATATGTGTAATTGTAGTATTCATTTGTATTTGATTTTAAATTATTAAAATGTTCATACAAATCTGAGTTTAATAAACGGTCTTCAAATTGACTTTGGTCAAGAAATGCGTTTTCTTATTCGGCTTAACGTTTCTGGTACGACTCCAATATAAGAAGCAAGATATTTTAGCGGAATCTGCTGAATGTATTTAGGCTGGTCAAATAGCAATCTTTCATATCTTTCTTGTGGTGTTTTGGTCAGAAGATCTAATTCTCTTTTTACTTTTTTATCAAGCAGATATTCAGTTGCTATACGTCCGAGTTTCTTTGCTGTTTCACATTTTTCGTAAAGACGCTGTAAACTTTCGTATGATATCGAATATAATTGGCAATCGGTCAATGCCTGAACGTAAATTTCGGTTTTAGATCTATTATAGAAAGAGTCGTATGCACAATAAAAGGAATCTTTAAATGCAAAATCAAAAGTAATTTCCTTGTCGTTTGCTACCACATAATATCTAACAACTCCTGAATCTACAAAAGATAAATAATTTTCTGATTGCCCTTGAACTAGAATCAGTTCATTTGCCGAAAATTGTCTTGTTTTTATACAACTTAAAAATTCAGCTAAAGTATGTTCTGGAAAGCCTAGCTTGTCAAAATATTCTATTAAAGATGTCATAAAAGCTTTTGTTTATTTTTCATCAGACTTTCTTTTGTGTGTAAAAGACTTGTACTTTAAATTTTGATCCTTAAAAAGCAATGTTTTTATAGAAGTATTGTCTGTAAAATAGGTAATTCCAACAAAATCTCCAACTTCGATTTTATCATAGTCTTTTCTATTAATCGAAATATTCCTGTGTTTTTGTTCAATCTCAGAATAAATTGTTATTTCATACGATAGCGTATCCGATTCATAACCTTCATTAGTTACAATTTCTTTTTCTAAAACTTTCAGATTTCCTTCTATCTTTTTTTGCAATAATAAATTCTCTTTTTCTTCTCTAGTTGTTATCATTGCTTTGATAGCAGCATAAGTTCAAAAGCCAAATATTACTATAATCATCAATAATGGAAATCCTTTGTCTCCCAGATCACTATTAGTAAAAGTTAGATAAATTAAGTAAACTGGCAATACAATGCCTAAGAGAGATAGAAAAAATGAAAGCGCATATGTTTTTTTAATTCTTTTTTAAGAAATTTTATGTCCTCAATATTTAATTCTTTTATTTCTAAAATTTCGTGCATCGTAATAATCTAACTTAATTTATAATCGTGTCTATGTCCACTGAAAAAATTGATAGGCTTCATCATTTTCTTTATCCCAGAAAAGATATATTTCTGCTGAACCATTTGTAAAATCTCCTTCATAAACACTGCCGATAAAAATTAAATTAAGTTTTTCCGGAATTTCTTCAGGCGACTGAAGCCATTCTGGTGTGTCTAACAAATTGTTTATGATTTCATTTTTAGATTTTCCCTCTTCATTAAATCCTGCTATAACTTCTTCTTCGGTTGTTGTTATTCCGATAAAAGTTTCAGAATAAGTAAACTGTGGATTTATTTTATCAAAAAGATTGTATTTTTCTTTAGTATATAAATATTGCGTTATCCTTTCATAATAATAACTTGATTCAAATTTATCAATGCCGTTTAAGGAATTAAAGACAAATTCTCGTCCTTGGTTGAAAATGCTTTTTTCAGAGGAAAATTCATGATAGCTTTTAGGTTCAAAATAGTAATCTAAATTCTGCTGGAAATTTTGGTGCGTTAGATCATATGCTTGAGATAATAAATCAACAAAAGGAAAATTCAATTTTTCTGGATAAAAATATTTGTTGTTTTCTAGTTTGAATTTGATACATCTAATGTTTTTTCGAAATTCATTAAAAAAGCTTTCTTCATAATCTCCCGTGTCCCATATTGAAATAAAATGAAAACTCTTATTCTCAAATTCTGAATGTTTCTTAAATTGAAGTGTAGCGAGAGGCAAGAAAACAAACTTTTCAATTGAATTTATACTATTAAAAGTATTTTCAAATTCTGGAAAAGGTATTATTTCTATTAGCTCTTGAGTATTGTCCATTCGTAATAAAGATTCATGTTTAGTTTAAGCTAATATACAATCATATCACAAAAGAAAAGCAGAACGTTGATTGAATGTTTTTAATATCCGAAAAAAAGCAATAAATTACATCCAATCAAAACTAAAATTATGCAACAGCAAAAAGATTGGTCAATAGACGAAATTCAAAATACTTGGCAATTGGTTTCTAAACTTCATGACGGACAAAAATATGGAGGGAGTAATGAAGGCGAAAGAGTTGAATATATTAATCATATAGGAAGTGTCGTTTTTGAAGTTTTAAATGCCGTACGATTAACAGAAAATATGAATGCTGATTTGGCTGTAAAATGTGCAATGCTTCATGATACTATCGAAGACACGGCATTTACTTATGAAAAAGTTATCGATTTATTTGGACCTCAAGTTGCATCCGGAGTTTTGGCATTAACCAAAAATGAAGAAATTGAGGATTCGTTTGAAAAAATGCGTGATAGTTTAAATAGAATTAAAAAACAGCCAATAGAAGTTTGGGCGGTGAAAATGGCTGATAGAATATGTAATTTATACGAACCTCCTTATTACTGGAGCGACGAGAAAAAACTAAAGTATATTGAGGAAGCCGAAATTATACATAACGAACTTAAAGATGGAAATGTTTATTTAGCAGAAAGATTAAAGACTAAAATTCAAGAATATTATCGTTTTCTTAGCACTGCTAACCAATTGTAATAACAAAAACTCCTCAATTTATTTGAGGAGTTTTTGTTTTAGTTTATTTTAAAACATTATCATAGATAGTGTTAAGTAAATTTTGTCTCATTTTTGAGTTTCGCTGATCTAACAATATAATGATTCCCCAATTTTTGTCTCTGTTATAGCATATAATAGAAGACTGCCCCATAGAATCTCCCGATTTCGAATAAATGGTATTTTTATCATCTGTCATGATGCCTAAACCTAGTCCCATTTCTCTTTTTTGGTCTTTGTAATAGATTTTTTCTGCAATCAATTCAGCTTTACCAACAGCGCTTTTTTCATTCAAAATAGCTTTTAAATAAAGAATCATATCAGAAGTGTTTGATTTTATTAATCCAGCTGGAGCTGTAATATTCCATTTGAAGAATTCTTGAATTCCGCCATCTGGATTATGGCTTGTAGTGATGTTTTTTACATTAAAATCTTTAGTAAGCGTATGTTTCATTTTTAATGGCTGAATGATCTTTTCCCTTATAATTTCATCGTAACTTTTATTATAGATTTTTTCTAATATTTGGCCAAGTAAAGTATAACCTATTGTTGAATAACGATATTTACCATAATCTGCTAATTCTGTACAATTATTAATTAATGAAGATAATGTTTCTTGTGTTACGCTACTTACAGGCTGTTGCGGATTGAGCTCAATTAGTTTTCCAAAATCTATATCAGGCAAACCAGATTGATGAGAAGCTAAATCTGAAATTCTTATTTTGTTTTCAAGATTTTGATGCAATACATAGACTGTCGGAAGGTAGGCATCTATAAAATCATCTGTTTTAATTTTATTTTCATTAACTGCTTGTGCAATTAAATTAGAAGTCAAAATTTTAGTAATCGAAGCAATTTCGAATATCGAGTTTTTATCAATTTTTGCATCACTTTTTGAATTCAAATTCCCATATGAAGTATAGAATTCTTTGCCATCTTTAATAAAACCAATACTAATGCCTACAGTTGGATTTTTTTGATAATTGTCTTTTATTATTGAATCAATCTTTTTGGTAATATCTTGTCCGAAAGAAATATTACTTATTACTAAAAGTGTTGCTAAGATTTTTACTGAAGTTTTCATAGTATCGATTTTTTAGGTTTAAAACTTATTTCGATACAAATCTCCAAAAGGAACTATACTTACACGACCGAATAAAAAAAGTCGAACGCATTTTCTTAAAATAAATGGTTCGACTTTTTTATAGAACAAGTATGACTAATTTCAATATACTGATAATAAGTTTATTGCAATTATATATTTTCCTGTTTTTCTATTTCTAAATTTTCCTTCGTCAATCGATCCAACTCTTTTAATAAAGTTGGCATTCTAAATTCTCCATGCATGCTTTCGACTTTTTTATAAGCTTCGTTCAAATCAATTCCGATAGAAGTAATGTATAATGGCTTCTTACTATCGCCTCTAAACAGCGCTTTTTTGTTCTTTTCAATAGAAGCAAAATTTGTTTTGGCAACGCCAATAATTGGAATTTGTTTATTTAGTTTTTCGTACAGATAACCTCCTAAACCATATTTCTGTTCATCATCTAAGTACACAAAACCATCAACAATGATTGCTTCAACTACCGATAAATCAATTTGATTTAACAGACTCAAAATGCATGGCAATTCTCTTTTGTAAAATTCTCCCGGAATATATTCTGCTACATTGTCTATTGTTTCAGAATGAATTTTAAAATTTTTATCTTCATTCCACTCTGCAAATTCAAGACAGATTGTTTTTGCTTTTTGGTCAAAGTAATATGTGTCAAAGGCTAGGATCATGGCTATTTCTATAAAATATTTAGAGTCTAAAAATAGAAAAAGCTTTACGAAAGAATTACTCATATCTAGAAAAACATCAAATCTTTTTTTTGTGGAATCTTTAAACTTTAAAATTCAGTCCTTTGAAAAAATCCTAAATAAAATGTAGCTTAGCTAAAATTTAGAAAGAACAATCTAATACGTTATTCCAAATGAAATGGATTACCAGAGAAAGACCTAAAATAGATAGAATTGCTTGTCCGTGGCTGATTCGAAGATTTGTTGATTCTGAATCTGAATTCATTTATGTCCCATTTGATAATGTTATTTCGAAAGCTAAAGAGTTTAATGCTATTCCGTTTGATATTCCTAATGTCGAGTTTACGCATTATAACGAAGAATGCACTTTTGATTATATCGTAAAGAAATATGATATAAAAGATCCAGCAGTTAAAATTATCGCAGGGATTGTGCGTGGTGCAGATACCGACAGACACGAAATCGCAAAAGAATCAGCTGGACTTTGGGCCATTTCTGCTGGACTCGCTTATAACATAAAAGACGATTACGAACTGCTAGAAAAAGGAATGCTTCTCTACGACGCATTATACAGCTGGGCAAAACATTTGTATCAGCAAAATCATCTGCAGAATAGCCCTTTTGAGAAACTTTTGCATGAGGTTTACAACAAATTTCTAAAAGACAAAAAAGCATCTGGCAAAACACCTTCATGGGTAAAAGATTTAAAAGACATCATTCAAGATCAAATTGATGCTCAGTTTACTTTTGATTTAAAGAAGATTTCGAGCGAATTAGATTTAAATCCGTCTTATTTATCACGAGAATTTTCAAAACATTTTGAGGATTTAAATTTTGGCGAATATGTTAGAAAACTCCGTATCGAAAAAGCAATCAATCTCATAGAAAACTCAACTCATACATTGACTGAAATCGCTTATATGACAGGCTTTTCAGACCAAAGTCATTTTACTAGAATTTTTAAACTTCATACTGGAAAAAATCCTTCTGCTTATAGAAAAAAGTCAAAAAAGTAAACCAGATACAAAAGGTAAATTGAGTTCTATTTTTTGACTGCAGATGCTTATAGCTTTGTTTATATAACCAAAATTTTAAACAATGTCTTTTAAGCACACTTTCTTTTTTACTGTATTACTTGTAGGTTTTACAGCTTTCTCGCAAACTACTTATCCAAAAATAATGGGATATTTTGGCATCATGCATCCAATTGTCACCATAAATGAAGACGAAACGACTGTAAACTTTAGAGATTATTATGCTGTAGGTTTTCCTACGGGAATCAATATCTGGAAAAATGAAAAAATAGGATTTTCTTTTGAAATGGTTCCTAATATAAAAGATGATCAAGGAACAAGTAAAGTAACCAATTTATTATTTCATCCTGGCGTTTTGGTAGCTTTAGGAAAAGGCTACACATTTGCAGGAAGAGCCGCTTTTGAAACCAGTGGACGATACGGTTTTACTCCCGTTTTTAATAAAACAATTATAAAAAATAGCAGTTGCAGTTATTATGTTGCCGTTCCTTTACCTGTTCGTTTTGGCAACGATCATCCTGCTAGTTTTACAATAGGTTTTCAGTTTGGAATTGCTTTTTAATAAATTCTAAACTAAATTTTTTATTTAGTTTTAATTGATTATCATTACCTTAGTTATTATCAATTAAAACTAAAGTTTATGAAAACTAAAATGATATGGGCCAACTTGGTTTCAAGTGATTTGCAAAAAACAATTCAATTTTATACAGATTTAGGTTTTAAACAAAACGGACAAAATACTGAGGAAATCGTAAGTTTTTCCATTGCAGAGAATAATTTTATAATCAACTTTTTTACTACCAATAGATTTAAAACTGCTTTAAAAGGTGATTTAGTAAATGCTAAAATTGAGAATGAAATTATCTTTTCACTTTCTGCAGAAAGCAGGGAAGAAGTGGATCTTTGGTATGATAAAGTCAAAAAAGTCGGTGGAACTATTTTCTCTGAACCGGAAAATTATCAATTGGGCTATACTTTTGGTTTTGCCGATCCAGACGGACATAAATTCAATTTTCTATATTGGCCGGGAATGTAGTTTTCTCGTCTTGAATTAGAATTAAAAAATGGCAATATATCTAATTGCTTATCTTAGTATTGTATTCTGCCGCGATATCGCTCCAGTCATTTTCCCAAGTTTTTTGGAAATATATTTCTGCCATATGCCAGTCTTCTTCGTCCCAATCATCTCTTTCGTCTATTAATTCTAACTGTTCAGATTCTAATTTTTCGATTATTAAAACCAAAAAATCATCAAAACTATCCGCAATAACAGCAATTGGCTCAGGATCACCAGTTGGCAGATACAAAATTTGCCCTAAAGTTCCTTCTGAATTGGGATTAAAATCTATTGCCAAATAATTCCCAGAGCCGTCATATGCAAACGGAATTCTTTTTGGGCAATATAACGTATTCTTGATCTTTTCGACTTGATTAATTCCTTCCGCTTCCATTTCCGGAGCTTCTTTTAAGAAAGTCCACTGCATCTTAATTTCTTCAATTCCTAAGTAACTAAAACCTCCCATAAAGCCAATCCCGCGTTTTTCTCCATTATAAATTTTAAGGAGATCAATGTGGGATTCAGGTAATTTAACTTCAATAAAATCTTCTAATTCATTAATTTCATTAGCGTCAGCGCCAATATTCATAAAATCATTGAAAATATCAAGTCTTGCCTTGAAAGCATTTATATATTGGTCTGTTAAAGGAGATTCCATTTTGTTATACATTTACTTGATGTTTGTTAAACTCATTTACTAGTTTTTTATTTGCTTGTATTATTTTCTGCGGATTAATCATGTTTGGATTAAATATCAAATCATAATTTTTATCCTTAGGTTTAAACTGATTCACACCATAAGCCACACTATTTGCAGGTATATTTTTGGTTATGATAGCTCCCGCGCCAATAACTGAATTTTCACCAATAACTATTGGACCTAAAATCTTGGCGCCATCAGCAATAATAACGTTCTTAGCAATGATAGGATTTCCAACGTTTTCCCATTCATTACTAGTCTTGTTGTATTTCAAATTAGCACCAATTGAGACATTTTGAAATATAACGACATTCTCACAGATTTTTGATGCAACGATTGTACATCCGCGCCCGTGATGTGCAAACAAAACAGATTTATCCATATCTGCACAGTTTATTTCACAGCAGTATAATTTCTCTAATAAATTGCCCGCAATCAGTTTTAAAAACTTATTTTTTGAATGACAATTGATTTTAATTAATGTATTAAACATATTGTTTTCCAACGTTTAGCAATAACTTCTAACTCATAATTCATAACTCAAAATTTAATTTAAGGTTCCCAAAGTTCAATTTTATTCCCTTCAGTGTCCATAATGTGTACGAACTTGCCATATTCATAAGTTTCGATATCATCGAGAACCTTAACTCCGTTTACTTTTAGTTTTTCTACAAGACCTTCAATATTCTGAACACGATAGTTTACCATAAATTCTTTCTTAGACGGAGAAAAATATTCATCTCCTTTCTTAAAAGGACACCATTGCGTAGATTCTATCTGTTCTGGATTTTCGAGGTTTCTAGATTCAAAACTAGAAGAACCCCATTCGTTGATTTCTAATCCTAAATTTTTAGCATACCATTCTTTGGTTTCTTTCGGGTTATCCATAAAAAAGAAAATACCGCCAAGTCCCGTCACTTTCGGAGTCGTGTCATTTGAATTGTTTTCCATAGGAGAGTTTTTAAGATTATTTTTCAAGAATCTAAGATATTAAATATTGCTTGCATTTTTATTCTATCTGCATTTGAATTATATTTACATAAACGTATTTCGACCTAAATCAAACTAAAATGAAAACGGAAAGAATCTACAAAATCTTATTTTCTAGCGTATATCCTTTATACATTCAAAAAGTAGAAAAAAAGGGAAGAACGAAAGAAGAATTAGATATCGTAATCAAATGGTTAACAGGATATACTGACAATCAACTTAAAGAACAAATTGAAAAGAAAGTAGATTTTCAAACATTCTTTGCCGAAGCTCCAGAAATGAATCCGAATGCTTCTAAAATTACAGGAATGATTTGTGGTTATCGCGTTGAAGAGATTGAAGATCCATTAATTCAAAAAATGCGATATTTGGATAAAATAATAGATGAATTGGCTAAAGGAAGGAAGATGGAAAAGATTTTAAGAGAATAAAAAAAGAGGCTTTTAAAAGCCTCTTTTTTTATGATTTTTTGAAATATAGCCCGTGGTTTCAACCACGAGAACACAGTAAAAAACGATTCGTGTCCCGTGGTTGAAACCACAGGTTATATTTTTAAAACATTTATTAAATCACAAGAACCAATTTTATAAAATTGTTTTAAACTCTCAGCAAACCGCGAAAGCCTCTCGCAGCGTAATAAGAATCAGCTCCATTATGATAAACAAAAACGGTATTGTATCTAAAATCTGAGAAAATTGCACCGCCTAATTTTCTAATCTCTGGCGGAGTTAAAATCCAGCTTGACGTTTTAGCATCAAATTTTCCTAATTTTTGGAGTTCTTTGTATTGCTCTTCATTTAAGATTTCAATTCCCATTTGTTCCGCCATGTTTATAGCGCTATCAGCGGGTTTATGTTCTTTTCTTTTTTCGAGCGCTTCATGATCGTAACAGATGCTTCTTCGACCTTTTGGACTTTCAGCAGAACAATCCACAAAAAGATATTCATCTTTTTTTGCGTCATATCCAATTACGTCTGGTTCGCCTTCAGTTCTTTCCATTTCGTCAAGAGACCATAATTTTGATGGATTAGCCTTTAGTTTGGCTTCTATTTTTGTCCAATCTAATTTTTCATGACGCGTTTTATTCTTCTCAAAACGTTTTTCGAGTATGCTTAATAATTCTTCTTGCTCGTTTATGGTAAGTTGCTTTTTCATTTTTTTTACGTTTTTAATTAGAACTGCATTTTCTAGTTTCAGGTCTGAAATACCACGAAACTATAGTTAAAACAATTAATAATGTTGGTCCAAAAAGTGCCGATGCATCATCTCTTACAGCCAAATGCGAAACCACAGCTCCAGACATTGCAAAAAAGAAACCAGCATAAGCCCATTCTTTTAATAAACCGAATTTAGGAATCAAAATTGCGATTACTCCCAAAAGCTTCCAAACGCCTAAAAGCGTTAAAAAATAGAGCGGATAACCTAAGTGCTGAATCATTTCGGCTTCTTCTTTTACAGGTATTAGCTGTACAATTCCTGTAGCTGTCATTCCCAAAGCCAACCATAAAGTGGCAACCCAATAGATAATTTTATTTCTTTTGCTCATGATTCTTATTTTAGTTTAGTTACAATTTCCTCCAATCGATCATGTGCCATATTTAAGCCTTGTGCAAATGGCAGTTTTAATTGCGTCATTCTATGTTCGATCGATTTATAGATAATCTGCATGGTCAGTTTACTCGTTTCATCTGATAATTTTTCAAATTCCAGAAATTCTAATTGAGGAGCAAAATTGACATTATCCATTTCAAAAGTGCGCACTATTTTTTGATTCGGAACAAAATCATGAAAAACGCCATTTGCTTTAAAAACTACATTTCCATTAGGATCGCTGGTTTCGTATTCCCATCCGCCGTATTTTTTGCTTTCCAATTTTAAGACTTTAGTGCCCATCCATTGCGCTACAATTTCAGATTCGGTGTGAGCTTTAAATAATAATTCTACAGGCAGATCAAATTCTCTCGTAATCACAAGATCTAATCTGTCATCTTCGGCGTGAATTTTTGTTTTCTTTTCCATGGTTTATTTTTTATAGTTTTTCATAATTGCTTCTAACTTATTAAAACGATCGTCCCACATTTTTCTAAATGGTTCGATAAACTTGTCAATTTCTTTCATTTTTTCTGGGTTTAAATGATAATAAATTTCTCTTCCGTTTTGTGTCTGGTGTAATAGTTCACATTCGTTCAAAATCTGAATATGTTTTGAAATAGTCTGTCTTGACGAATTAAAATTCTCGGCAATTGCTCCAGGCGTCATAGCCTGAATGGCAACTAAACTTAAAATAGCTCTTCGAGTAGGATCGGCTATGGCTTGAAAAACATCTCTTCTAATTTCCATTATGCAGTTATTTGACTGCAAATATAATGAAGTCATTTGACTGCGCAATATTTTTTTAGATTTTTTTTCAAAAAGAAAACCTTCAAACTTTTCAATTTGAAGGTTTTATGATATTTGTTTTATTTAGAAATGACATTCTTAATCAAGGCCAGCAAACTGAAAAGGCTTTGTTTCCTTGAAATTAATTAGAGATTCACCTGAATAATTTTCATTATTAGCCAAGCTTAATTTTTTGATTTTCCCTTTTTCGCTAAAATCAATTTTGCTGAATTCAACCCAAATCACATTCGGATTCAAAACATTATCAAAATAATAAACTAGATTTTTTTGGTCGGCAACTGTTCTCCAACGAGTAGAGGAGATGTTTGGTTCTGTTTCTGAGGAAATACCTAAAGGAACAGAACAGTTTCTTATGACGCCAAAAACACTAGACAAGGCTGTTCTGATATTATCTGTCTTCGGAATTGCATCAATATAATAAGAAGCTCTTACAAAGCGATCTGCGGCACGATTCGTCCCTGGAAGCATAATAGTACCCGGAATACCTTTCCAATACGCATTGATAGCCAATTGCTGATCAAAAATAGGAGAATTGGTCATCGCTACATATTTTCTATCATGATGAATGACTAATTTACCGTTTATATATTCGAAAATGGCATTATCGCCACTCGAGTCAGAAATAGACAAATGTACCGTCGCGAAAATATTCGTTCCCGGAATATGCGAAGAAGTTATTACAAAATCATTCTTTTCTAATGCTGAAACGGTTTCAGCAACTGTTGCGAAATTATCTAAAACATATTGAAGCCATAAAGAAACAGCCAGACCTTTTACTTTTCCGTTTTTTTCAAATGCAGGATATTGTGATTCTACAAGCCATAAAAGATTTCCAACAAGCCCTTTTTCGTTCATTCCGTCGGAAGAAGCAATGTCCCACGAACTGGTAATTACACTTCCGTATTTTGATTTCCATTTTATTGAACTTGTACCAACTTCTCCAGATCGTTCAATTCCACGAGGAAAAATCCATAAATTGGCTGGAATCTCTCCGCGCCAATCCATCGAACGGGCAGTAATAATTGTTCCGTTTAGACCTTCATAAACGACTCTTGTACAGGGTAAAACAGTTTCGGTTATTAATAATGTAAAAGCAAGCAGGGCAGGAAAAATTCTGATTTTTGGTTTCATAAAATTTTAGATTTTAATTAAACGTGCAACTTGAATTTATAAAAGCTTTTTTTTAAAATAGATTAAATTATCAGTATTTACTGCAATTTACGGAATTTTAATTATTTGAATATGAAATTAATACTAAAAGAAAAACGCCAAGATAATTCTCAGCGTTGATGATTTTTATTTTAAAGCGAAATACTTTTTTCAATATCGATTTGCTCCAAAAATGATTGGTCGTGTGAAATCACAATTAAAGTTCCTCGATACTCATTGACTGCAGTGGTTAATATTTCAATATTTTGAATATCGAGATTATTTGTAGGTTCGTCCAGAATGATAATCTCAGGAGATTCGTTGCTAATCGTTAGACAGCATAGCATTAAACGCATTCTTTCGCCTCCGCTTAATGCATTGCAAGGTTTGTCCCAATCATTTCTAGAAAACAAAAAGCGATTCAATCTCATCTTTATTTCGTGCTCTTCTAAACCGCAGTCATTAAAAGCTTGAGCTTGTTCGTAAATTTTAAGATTCTGATTCAATAATGAATAATCCTGATCGATATAAATTGCTTTTTTTGCTAATGAAGTAGCTTGACCTTGCGTTGGAATCAATTCTCCAAGAATAATTCTGAGTAAAGTTGTTTTTCCAGATCCGTTTAGTCCTTTTATGGCAAGACGTTCTCCAGAAAGAATTTCAAAATTGAGATTTTCTTTCCAAAGAAATTGATCTGTATAAGCATAATTCATACCTGAAGCCTTAAAAAGTGTTTTTCCTTTGAGGAAAGAAGAATTGTCAAATCCAAATTTCATTTGATCTATAGCCGGAAGAGATGAACGTAACTGTCTCAAATCCTCTGAAATTCCGCTGATTTTTTCTGCGTGAACATCTTTGAGTTTAGAACTGCTGTTTTCAGCTTTATTTCTCAGTGTATTCATCATGATTCTGGCAACTCCCGATTTTTCCTGTTTCTTTTTTCCTCTAGAATCCAGTTTGTTTTGGCGTTCAGCACTTTCTCTTTCTTTTTCTTTGGCTTTTCGCAATGCTTTTTCTTTGCTTTGAACATCTTGCTCTAAAGCGTTGCTTTCAACTTTTTTCTGTTCACTATAAAAATCATAACCACCGCCATAGACTGAAATTTCATTTTTAGTCATTTCTAATGTCTTATTTAAAAGATTAAGCAATGTTCTGTCGTGACTTACAACCAATAATGTGCTTGACGTAGATTTTATAAAATCATATAATAATTCTCTCCCAGCAAAATCCAAATGATTGCTTGGTTCATCCAGCAAAACCAATTCGGGTTCATGAATCATAATGCCTGCCAGAAAGACTTTTGTTTTCTGTCCGCCGCTTAAAGTTTCCATTTTCTGATTCAGATCCAAATCTTGCAATTGCCAGTAAGACAAAGCCTCATTGCAGCGTTCTTCTATTGTCCAATCATCATCAAGCAATTGAAGATTTTCTTCGGTTACTATCCCTTCAAGTATTTTTTTAAGTGAAGTTATTTTTTCCTTTATCTGTAAGGCTTCAGAAATACTAAACTCATTAAATTGTCCAAATAATTGCGGAACAAAATAAGGTTTTGACTGCTGTATAATCTGCCCCGAAAAAGGCATAAATTGCCCATCGATAATTTTTAATAAAGTAGATTTGCCAACACCATTATTTCCGACCAAAGCGGTTTTATCATGATGATTTAGTGTAAAACTAATGTTTTGAAACAGCATGTCTTTATTCTCATGCTGATAGGAGATATTTTGAAGAATAAGCATAATTCCTTTCTTTTATAGATAAATAATCTAGCAGCCACAAAAGAGTGGTTGCTTACTAAATTTTCCTGAAAGAAATTATTTTCACATACAGCGATGCTTATTTAAAGAAAGACAAAGGTATTTAATTTAGTTTTAAAAATCAAAAAACCATTCTTTTCATGTAAAGAATGGTTTTTTAGCACTGAATTACGTTGTAATTCTATATTTAAATTTTACTAAATGTCAGTTTAGCTTCTTTGGTGTCCAGAATTAATTGATCTTCTGTTATAGTACTTTCGCAAACATAAGGTGTACCAACTTCATCTTTAATAACAAGTTTTTTACCTTTTTGTGTTAAAGCATAAGTTCCGTCCGTGATTTCACGAAGCAAATATCCTGTTACATGCCCATCTTCAGTAAAAGTAAGCATACCATTGGTTAATATCGCGTTTTTAGTAGAATCAGAAACAGCTTCTTTGGGTTCTACTGCAGTAACTTTCCATGAATTCACGAGCTTGTCTCTTTTCATATGACATGAAACAATTAATACAACGACAGCAATGGCAATTACGAGGGTAAATAATTTAGAGTTTTTCATGATTTTGTGATTAAAAGTTAAACAGGAAAAAGTTACAAAAAAAAATGACATTAAAATATTCGAAATCAAATATTTATAAAGATTTTTTTTACTTATTAAAATGAATTGCTTTTAATCGAAGAAGCCTGTGTTTCCGGGACTTTTACTGATAACCAACTATTTACAAAATGACTGCTTTAGTAGTAGAAATTAGTTGGAA
Organism: Flavobacterium tagetis; assembly: GCF_016735615.1. GTDB lineage: Bacteria > Bacteroidota > Bacteroidia > Flavobacteriales > Flavobacteriaceae > Flavobacterium > Flavobacterium tagetis. The sequence continues at coordinate 1,426,815 of NZ_JAERSF010000002.1, read as the reverse complement.
TGGCTTTTTGGGGTATGCTAATTTAGAGTTAAAGCTCCTAAAATTTCCTCATACATAAATGGACCGCCAGGATAAGTTGCGGTATAATCGAGGTTCATCCAAACTTGGCCACGCTCGTCTATATGGTAATGCAGTTTTTTACCATAACTCTCTTTTACAAAAAGAACATTCTTAATCAGATAATTGACTTTTTCCAAATCAATCATCGAACCAATTAAAATTTCAGGATAAATATGCCCTTTGGTATGAATAAGACGAGGAGTTCCGCCAATGGAGCGTACAGCTGCAGCCATCAAAATAGAGTGATCGTCGCAATCGCCAGAAAAATATTCTAGAGATTCGCTGGCGGTTGCGATATAATCACCATCTTTTGGATCGTTTACATAATTCCATCTGCCGTTTATTTCTTTAAAAACAGCAAAACATTGAATTATGGTTCGATAATCTGAATACCCTCTAATGCCTTTAAAATGCTTGGAAGTTGCCATAATAGCAAAATTTCGCACTTTTGGATTCTGGTATTCTATAGCATTGATTATCTTTGTTTTATTTGGAAACGGAAGCAGTTTTGCCACAATAATATCCTGCGGATATGGATTATCTGACATAGTATAAACCATAGAATTATAGTCTTCTGAGATTTCATTAAAACCATAATTTCCAATCACCGACCCATAAAACAGAATTAATAAATAAACTGCAACACACAGAATAATAATTGTTCTGAGATACATCAGAAGAAAAAATATAGCTGCAAAAACAAAAATAAAGATGAATATACGATCTAGATTGAATGCCCATTCCAGATCGATCAAATTTTGATGCAGTATGATGAAAATCGGAATCGTAATTAAAAGACTTAAAATCGAAATAATAATCCTGTCCCACGGTGATTTCACCTGTAGTTTAGATTTTAATCGCGGTAAGTCAATTTTAGGGAATTTCATCATACGAATCAAAAAGCAAGTATTACAATGCTTTTACTGTTTCTACAAAAATACTTTTTTTATCAATAATTCCCAGATCAAATAATTGATTTTGAATTTTATTAAAAGATTTTTCTGTCAAATTTTTCTGTGACCACTGAGTCAATTTCAGCCATTCTTTAATATCTTCTGCTTTTTGATTGAACAGTTTAGATAATTTCTTGTCTATCTCTGGAATCTCTTTAAAATCAACCGTTGTTTTGTTGATTATTTTAAGAATCGTCTCTACCGTTTTAGGATTCTTTTTCAAAAATTCATCTCGTCCCACAATAATAAATGAAGGCCAAGGAGTAGGGCAGTCGTCAATTCTTCTAAAAACACCTTTATCTACAAGCGGTTTAGTCATAAAACGCTCCCACATAAAATAATCTGCTTTTTTATTGGTTAGAGCATCTACAGCACCATCAATTGTATTTACAATTTCAAATTCAAGATCATCCATTTCCCAGCCTTGCTCATTTGCATTTACATAAGCCATTAATTGTGACCCAGAACCGATTCTCGAAATCGCTGCTTTTTTATTCTTAAGATCTTTCAGCGTTTGAAAATCAGATTTTGCATCAACGTGAATTCCCCAAATTAAAGGAGATTGCACATAAACCTGAACAATTTTACTCGGATTTCCGGCCGCAATATCTTTAAGAATTCCTTCGGTTAGAATAACAGCCAAATCTGTTTCTCCGTCACGAAGCATTTGACACATTTTCCCGGTTCCTTCGGGAACATTTGTCCATTTTAAGTCGATGTTCTCTTCTTCAAATTCGCCGTTTTCAATGCATAGATGCCACGGCAAATTGAAGTGTTCCGGAACACCCGCAATTTTGACAGTTTTCATTTATTTTAAGTTTAAGTTAAGTTGCTTGGTATGCGTATGCGTAATCTTATGGTTAAATTTGGTTAGTTTTATTTGTTGGTCAAAATTATTTCAACACATAGAAACATAGTTTTTAAAACTTTCAAAAAAAGACGTTTCACTAATTTCAGTCAACATAGCTATGTGTTAAAGCTTGCTTTTTCCGTAATCTTAAACAGATTCAATTAAATTCTATTTTTCTATGTGTTAAGTTAAATTTTAGTTTTTTAATAAATCTGCCCTATGTTTTTCCGAAAGGCAAGGTTCTGCAAATTCTATAATGTCTTGGGATTCGTATTCATTCAAAAGGCTTCTCACCAATGAATAATCTACATCTTTGGCAATTTCTACGGCAAAAAAGGTTTCATTTAGTCCTTCCGATAAACAATTAATTGCCTTTAATTTTTCTCTGATAATTTCCTTATCAAAACCTTTTTCCAGAATAGCAACCTGAACAATCGAATTTCCAGAATTCTGAATTGTTTTTCTATGCATAAAACGTTCTTCCGTCTCATCATATTCTGCATAAAAAATATCATCTGTAGCAATCAGAGGACCGAAAAACGGAATGTTATCGAGTTTAAAAAGACCTTTTTCTAGATCTATAATTTCTGCCCACATCGTTTCGGACACGACTTCATCCAGATAGTCACTATAGTATTTAAATAATATTTTTTTATGAGTTTCCTGTTCCATTATTCAATTTCGCTAATTACAGCTTTTAAAGGAGATATTACGATTCTATAACCATCTGGATCCTGAATCATTTTTCCGTTTTCATTCCAAAAAGGATTCAGCGATGGTATAACTGCAATATTTTGCTGCGTTAATTTATTCACTAATTTATCGTAATCTGCAATAGTTTTTGGGTATAAGACCATAACATCGTTTTCATCAAAAATATGTTTGGCTTTAACATCAGATTGAGTAAACTCAAAATGCCAGTCTAAGCCAGGTTTTCCGATAAAAACGCCATCATAATTATTGTGATGTTCAAATCCACCTAAACGTTCAAATCCGAGCACATCGACATAAAAATTTTCAATTTTTTCTAGATCATTTGTATGTCTGGCCACTCTCAAAAACATAATTTATGCTCTTATTTGATTAATATGATGTTCTAAATGTTCAACATAATCAGTCATTAAAAACCTCAAATCTATTTCAGATTCGTCGGTCAAAATGATTTTGTAATCTAAAGCTTTTTCATCAACAGATTTCATTAATCTCACCATCTGCTTGTTTATGGTAAACCATAACTGAGTAAGTTCCTGAACATCTATTTTCTGATATTGATTTAAATTTACTAAATCCATTTGATTATACGGTCTGTGGCGATATGGCTTTTCCGCATAATTAATCTCCGTAAAACGAACCAAATTATGAATTGCAGAATCTACCAAATGTCCTAAAATCTCTTTTTTAGACCACTTCCCAGGATTTTTCACTTCTAAAATTTCATTGTTTATTGTTGGAATATAATTAACATTTTCGTTCAATAACTGTTCAAATTTAAGAATAGCGTCTTGCATAAAATCTCTAATCAATTACCTGCTAATTTATTCAATGTATAAGCAATCAACTCGTCAACAGCTTTGTAAGGATCTGCACTGAAAGTTCCAGAAGCACGATTGGCAATAATAGCGTTCAACGATAAAGCATTATGTCCTAAAAGCGCTGAAAGTCCGTAGATTGCTGCTGTTTCCATTTCTAAATTAGTGATTTTAGTTTCATTAAAACTAAAATTATCCATTTTATTATTTAATTCTTCATCTTGAATATTCAGACGCAAAACTCTTCCTTGCGGACCGTAAAATCCTCCAGCAGTTGCTGTAATTCCTTTAAAAATTCGGTCTGATTCTATTAATTTTTCCAATTTTTCAGAACATTGCGTCACATAAGGTTTTCCTTTTTTAGAATCCCAATTGGTATGTTTTACAAATGCATCTTCAATTTCTGTAATCGAAACATCGTCGATTAAATAGGAGCGAAGCATATTGTCTAATCCTAAACCAAACTTAGACATTACAAAACTATCAACAGGAATATTTTCCTGCAAAGATCCCGAAGTTCCGATTCTGATGATATTTAAAGAAGTTAATTTTTCTTTTGGCTGACGCGTTTTAAGATCAATATTTACTAACGCATCTAATTCGTTTAGTACGATATCAATATTATCAGGGCCAATTCCTGTAGAAACTACCGAAATTCTTTTGCCTTTATAAATACCGGTTTGGGTTTTAAATTCTCTTTTTTGAGCAGAATGTTCGATTGAATCGAAAAATTGAGTGATTTTTTCTACTCTGTTTTGGTCACCAACAAAAATAATGTCGTGTGCTATATGTTCAGGACGAAGGTTTAAGTGGTAAACGCTTCCGTCTGGATTAAGTATTAATTCTGATGATTGTATCATTTTTTTTTTAAGTTGCTAAGTTTTTGTTTTTTTTGTTTCATGTTTAAAGTTTCAAGTTATCTCGAGAAACTTGAAACTTTAAACATGAAACTTTTTAAACAAATTAGTTATCCACCAACACGTTTGGTTTTGAATCCTTTTTCTTTTAGGATTGCCATAATTTTATCTCGGTAATCGCCTTGAATTATAATCGAATCGTCTTTGAAAGTTCCGCCAACGCTTAATTTGGTTTTGATTTCTTTGGCTAAGATTTTAAAATCTTCATCAGAGCCTTCATAACCTTCAATTATAGTGGTTGGTTTTCCTTTTCTCTTTTCAAATTTACAAATCATAGGTTCCTTCTGAACGTAAAGAACGTGGTCTTGCTCTTCAACTTGTTCAGGCTCATTTGATTCAACATGATCTGGAAACAGATTCTTTAATTGATCTTTTAAGTCCATATTTTTTTTATTCTAAAAATAAATTTTCAAGCATAAAGATATCTAAAAATTAAATTCCAAACCCCAAGAAAAACTTGGAATTTGGAATTTTTATATCTAGAAAATATTTAAGCTTATTTTTTGATTAAGCCTAATTCTACTAAACGTTCGTATAAGAACTCTCCAGCTGAAATATCTTCGTATTTTTTTGGGTTTTCTTCATCAATACAATTTTCAAGGCAATCCAAACGCATATCGCTTACTGGGTGCATGAAAAATGGAATTGAATAACGTGAAGTTCCCCACAATTCTCTTGGCGGATTTACCACTTGGTGAATTGTAGATTTTAATTTATTGTTAGTGTGTCTAGACAACATATCACCAACATTGATTACCAATTCATCATCTTCAGCAATGGCATCAATCCAATCGCCGTTGTGGTTTTGAACCTGTAATCCTTTACCTTGAGCTCCCATTAATAATGTGATCAAGTTGATGTCACCATGAGCCGCCGCGCGAATTGCATTTTCTGGCTCAGAAGTAATAGGAGGGTAGTGGATTGGTCTTAAAATTGAGTTTCCTTCTTTTGCATAATTATCAAAATAAAACTCATCTAGACCTAAATGTAAAGCCAAAGCTCTTAAAACATAAACACCCGTTTTTTCCAATTTTTGATACGCTTCTTTACCAACCGCATTAAAACGTGGTAATTCGGCAACTTCAACATTGTCTGGGTATTCAGAAGCCCATCTTGAATCTTTGTCAACGTATTGACCAAAATGCCAAAATTCTTTTAAATCTCCTTCTTTGCGTCCTTTAGCATGTTCTTTTCCAAAAGAAACATAACCTCTTTGTCCGCCGATTCCAGGAATTTCATATTTATGCTTAGTTTCTATTGGCAAGGCGAAAAAGTTTCTAATTTCACCATAAAGTTCGTCTACCAACTGATCATCAAGAAAATGACCTTTTAAGGCTACGAAGCCAATGTTTTCAAATGCACTGCCGATTTCATTTACAAATTTTTGTTTACGTTTCGGGTCGTCCGAAAGGAAATCACGTAAGTCTACACTAGGAATGTTTTGCATACTTTACATTTTTTATTTAAAGAAGAAAGGTGTCATAAGTACCTTTCGCTAACAAAGGTAGATAATATTTTAGAAAATAATCTTAAGCTCAGGCATTAAAAGCAAATTTCTGATTAAAAATTTATTTAGTATTCTAATAAAACAGCAACAATTTGTTATATTTGAAACACTAAAAAACAAAAAACTACATGATCTTTTACCGCCAAAACCTGACTGACGCGCAATTATTAGATTTATACAAAAAAATATTAAAACCACGATTGATCGAAGAAAAGATGCTTATCTTGATTCGACAAGGAAAAGTCTCCAAATGGTTTTCTGGAATAGGACAAGAAGCCATTGCTGTTGGCGTAACCGCTGTTTTAGACCAATCTGAATATGTGCTGCCAATGCACCGAAATCTTGGGGTTTTTACGACCAGAGAAATTCCGCTTCATCGTTTATTCTCGCAGTGGCAAGGAAAAGCAAACGGTTTTACAAAAGGCCGAGATAGAAGTTTCCACTTTGGAACTCAAGAATATAATATTATAGGAATGATTTCGCATTTGGGTCCGCAGCTAGGAATTGCTGACGGAATTGCTCTTGCGAATAAACTTCAAGACAATAAAAAAATTACTGCAGTTTTTACTGGAGAAGGCGCTACAAGCGAAGGCGATTTCCATGAAGCCCTAAATATTGCAGCTGTTTGGAAACTGCCTGTAATGTTTGTTGTCGAAAATAATGGTTACGGACTTTCTACACCAACCAACGAACAGTATGCTTGTGAAAATCTTGCAGATAAAGGTATTGGCTACGGAATTGAAAGTTGGATTATTGACGGAAACAATATTGTTGAAATCTACAATAAACTGTCTAAGTTAAAGAAAGAAATGCAGGAAGATCCCCGTCCGATTTTATTGGAATTTAAAACTTTCAGAATGCGCGGTCATGAAGAGGCGAGTGGCACAAAATACGTTCCTCAGGATTTAATGGATCAATGGGAATTGAGGGATCCTGTTACGAATTATAGAAAATATTTGACTGAAAACGGAATTCTAACAGCTGAATTAGACGAACAATTTCATACAGAAATCAAACATGAAATTGATGAAAATTGGGCAATTGCAAATGCCGAACCTGAAATTGAACCAACTTACAGTGGGGAATTAGGTGATGTTTATGAAGAATTTCAATATGAGGGATATAACCATAATTCTGAATCAGAAAATATTCGATTTATAGATGCAATCAGAAATAGTTTGGAGCAATCTATGTGGCGCCATAAAAATCTTGTGATTATGGGCCAAGATATTGCTGAATATGGTGGAGCTTTTAAAATTACAGAAGGCTTTGTTGATGCTTTTGGAAAAGACAGAATACGGAACACGCCAATTTGCGAAAGCGCTGTGATTTCAACCGGAATGGGACTTTCTATAAATGGCTATAAAGCAATTGTAGAAATGCAATTCGCTGATTTTGTTTCGTCTGGTTTTAATCCAATTGTCAATCTTTTGGCTAAATCTCATTACCGTTGGGGCGAAAAAGCCGATGTTGTCGTTCGTATGCCTTGCGGCGGAGGAACTCAGGCTGGGCCATTTCACTCACAAACCAACGAAGCTTGGTTTACCAAAACTCCAGGTTTAAAAGTAGTTTATCCAGCATTTCCGTATGATGCAAAAGGACTTTTGAATACTGCAATTAACGACCCAAATCCTGTTTTATTCTTCGAACATAAATTATTATATCGCAGTATTTATCAAGATGTTCCAAAGGATTATTATACTATTCCTTTAGGTAAAGCAACTTTGGTAAAAGAAGGGAAATCGGTAACTATTATTGCATTTGGAGCAACTGTTCATTGGGCTTTAGACACTTTATCTCAACATCCAGAAATAGATGCTGATTTAATCGATTTAAGAACTTTACAGCCTTTAGATACCGAAACGATTTTTGCTTCGGTTAAGAAAACGGGAAAAGCTATAATCTACCAAGAAGACACTATGTTTGGCGGAATCGCGAGTGATATTTCAGCTTTAATTATGGAAAATTGTTTCGAATACCTTGATGCTCCTGTAAAACGTGTAGCAAGTTTAGATTCTCCAATTCCGTTTACAAAAGCGCTTGAAGATCAGTTTTTACCAAAGAATAGATTCGAGCAAGCTTTGAAAGAGTTACTAGAATATTAAAAATATAAACACATAGAAACATAGCTTCTTGGAATCTATAAAAGGCGTTTCACTTGTTTAAATACACATAGCTATGTGTGAGAAACTAGTTTCTTTTATTTATCTTTTTTAAGAAGCGATAAACTATGTTTCTATGTGTTTAAAAATTTTAGATTACCACAACCAATCGTTTCCCGTCAGGAACTTCCGCATTCCACATTTTTTCTATATCGGATAGATTTACTGTTTCAATATTTACTTTTAGTATATTTTTTGAAGCTAAAAGAAACATTTCGGGAAGTATTTCAGAAAACAAGAGTTTGACTTCTTCTTTTGACCAGCTTCCTAATCCAGAACCAGATAACTGAAGATCTACACTTCGTAAAATCTGTGCCGATAATTGAATCGTATCTCCAGACATTGAGCCAACAGAAACATATCGGGTTTTATTTGTAAAATTTCCATTTCCTTTTAAAACTGAAAAAATAAGTTCTGCTGAATGTCCCCACAAATAGTCTATTACAATATCAATAGGAGTGTGTTTATGGATTTCTTTTAACTGAGAAATAAAAGATTCATCGTTTTGTTTTAGGAAAATAATTTCATTGGCACCTAATTCTAAAAGACTTTCGAGTGCTTTTTCATTTCTTCCCGTAACAATTATACTTTTGGCTCCATAATGTTTTGCAATTTGAACCGCCATTTGTCCTGTAAAACCACTCGCTCCATTTATTAAAACCGTTTCACCTGGTTTGATGCCAGCTCTAAAACGAAGAGCCATTGCCGAACCTGCAACTGCATTTGGCATCGCTGCGGCTGTTGCATCATCAATTCCGTCTGGTAAAGCTACCATTCGGTTTTTTTCTACTAAAGCTTTTTCTGCGATTGTTCCAGATATTCCGCGGGCGTAAACTCTTGTTCCGTTTTCAAGAACTCCAATTCCGTCACTTCCTACAATAAATCCGTTTTGATTTTCTTTTTCTGAAGAATAATGATCTCCGCTTGCAATTCCTTTATCCAAATTCGTAATAGCTACGGCTTTTATCGAAACCAAAATTTCGTTTTCATTGGATGCAATTGGCTCTTCAAATTCTTCATATTTTGGCGATTCGCCTTTTTTATAAACTACTGCTGCTTTCATAATTATTAAATTTTATGAAGCAAAATTACAGAGCCGTTTATGGGCAGACGATAACATTTGTTATCAAATTTTTCTTTAAACCATATAAGTTATATAAGTCAATTTAAGTTTGACTAAAAAGTCAATTATTCTTTACTTAATAGTTTACTTTTTAGTCTGCTTAGATGCACAGTAGTTATTCCCAAATAAGAAGCAATATAATGTTGTGGAACACGCAATATAATTTGAGGCCTTTCTTTAATTAAATTAGTGTAACGCTGTACAGGAGAATCTTTTATAAACGAAACGAAATATTTCATATAATCAAAAGTGCGCTCAAAAAGCATGCTGATGAGTTTATCCCTCAATTCTGGAATTTCTTTTATTTCTTCGAGAATTTTATCCAGATCATTTTTATGAATCCACCATAAAACTGAAGGCTCAATCGTTTCTATATTTGTCGGACTTGGAAGCTTCTTCATAAAACTTTCAATAGAAGCAACGCTCTGATTTTCAAAAAAGAATTGGGTAGTGAGATCTTTTCCGTTATTGTTAAACCAAACCCGAATACAGCCTTTTTCGATAATATAAAGTTTTTTGGAAACTTCGCCTTCTTCTAAAAGAGTCGTTTTGGCAGGAACTTCAAGACGATTAAAATAACCGATATATTCGTTCCATTTTTCATCGGTTAAAGGGAATTTGTTTCGGAATTGGTTGAACATTTTTTGATTCTAATTTGATTCCACTTCAAACAACTGCACCTGATTTTTCAATCGATCAATCAATAAATTCATCATTCGCTTATTCAAATCAGAAGAATTTTGAATATAAGTATTGTATTCGTCAACTGTAAAAAGTGCCATTACAATTCCTTTTAACGAATTTCTAAATTTAATATCTTTCTGAATAGAGTTTTCGATGGTCTGAAGTTTCTTTTCAACCGAATAAGAATAAAAATCTGGTTTGTTTTTGTTTACATAATTGATAAAAACCGCGATGAATAAGTCGTTTTGAAGTTTTAAAATAGGCCTGATAGTCTGGTTTTGAAAGATCTCATCTGCTGAAGATTGAGCACTTACGGTTCCTAAAGTTTCGCCTCTGAATTCTTTTAAAAAAGTGTCTCTATCTTCCATGTTTTTTCTTTTTAGTTTTATTTAAAGTTAAAGAAATAATCCCACAGTAAAAACCTATTTTTGTTTTTATAAAAATAAATTATGCGATTATTTCTGTTTCTCTGCTTATTACTAGCTTCTTGCAATTCTAAAGAAGATAAAGAAAAATACAATCATCAATTATACCGCGCTGTAAACAATAAAGACACAGCTGTTTTGGATATTCATATAAATGACAAACGTTTTTACGGACGCTATGAAATTAATCATTACGGAACCGGAAAAGATTCTGGCGATGTGCGAGGAGATTTAAGAGGCGATACGCTTCGTGGCGATTATCATTATATTTCGTTTGGCGGTGCTTGGAAAAGAGTTCCGTTGGCTCTTTTAAAGAAAGATGAAAAGCTTTATCTAGGAAAAGGAGTAATCGGAACTTATTTTAATCTTCCGTGTTACGTTCCAGAAGTTCCAATTGAGTATCACAATCCTGAGTTTTTGTTTGAAAGGATAGAGGAGAAGTAATAAAAATTCCAAATTTTAAAATCCAAATTGCAAGTTTGTAGCCGAAATGACTTGTGTGTTTTACTGCAATCCCGATAGCTATCTGGAGCAAAGTTATTTAAAAGTTGGACTCAGTATAAACGCAAAGTTCGCAAAGCTTTATCAAAAAAAACTTTGCGAACCTTGCGTAACCCTTTGCGCTCTTTGCGGTTAAATACTCGCAATCTAAATCAACTTGAAACTTGAAACCTGAAACAAAATCTAACTCAACGTAGAAGGCAATTCAAAAATTTCAAGATCAAAATATCGTACTGAAGCCATAACATGATCGAAAATATCGGCCATAATGTACTCGTAATTAGCCCAACGTTTATCGCTTGAAAATACATAAATCTCCAACGGAACCCCATGCGCAGTTGACTGTAATTGGCGGCACATGATATGCATATTTTTGTTCAATCCTGGATGATCGTTTAAATATTGCATGATGTATTTTCTAAACAAACCTAAATTGGTCATATTTCGTCCATTTAGCGAAAGTGTTTTATCAATTCCTCTAAGATCATTGTATCTATCAATTTCCGCTTGACGGCTATCTATATAAGAGGATATCAATTGTACTTTTTTAAGCTGATGCAAATCTTCATCATTCAAAAAACGAATTGTACTGCTTTTTATTAAAACATGTCTTTTAATACGTCTTCCATCAGATTTCTGCATTCCGCGCCAGTTCTGAAACGAATCTGAACTTAAAGCATAGGTCGGAATTGTGGTAATGGTATTGTCAAAATTTCGAACTTTTACTGTTGTCAAATTGATTTCGATAACATCTCCATCGGCACCAAATTTATCCATTGTAATCCAGTCGCCAATACGAACCATATCGTTTATCGCAACCTGAACACTAGAAACAAACCCAAGGATTGTATCCCTAAAAATTAAGATGATAATGGCAGAAAGTGTTCCTAAAATGGTTAATAGTTCGCCTTTTTTAATTCCGAATAAAGTCGAAATAATCATGGCAACTCCAAAAATCCAAAGCACGATCATAATAACCTGAACAAAACTGTCAATTGGCTTGTCGCTGTATTCCGGTTTTTGTTTTAAATAATCACGTAACGAATTAAAAACAGTTCTAACAATCCATAATCCAAGCAATACAATATAGATTCCGACAATTTTTCCAAAAATCGATTCCCAATATTCGTATTTGTCTAGAATAACAGGAACCGCTTTATAAATAAAGAAAAACGGAATTAAATAAGCGGTATATCTAGTTGTTTTGTTTTGAATTAAATAATCGTCAAACTTTGTTTTGGTACGCTGGGCAAAAACAGCGGTCAAAGTGACCAAAAGAAATTTGGCTGCGTAATAAATTACGTAAGCCAGTGCTATTAAAATAACAATATTAAAGATCAGGCTGGTATAAGACGCCACATTGCGACTCATTCCCCAATCTCTAAAAACAGGATATAAAAAATTAAATATTTTCTCCAAAAACTTATGCATTTGCTTTAGTTTCTAAATATTTTTTCTCAATGTAAAAAGTTCCAAACGGAATAAGAGAAGCAACTAGAATGATTGCAAAAGTTTTTAAATCCCAATTCATTGATTTTTTCAATAAAAAGGCTAAAAGAATATATCCGATAAATAAAACACCATGTGTCATTCCTAACGGACGTAATAATGTATGATAAAGTTCAGGGTTATTATTTTTGATAATCAACATATTAGCAAATAACACTAAATAAGAGATTCCCTCTAAAATGGCAGTAATTTTGAAAATCTTGAGCATGTATATATTTTTTAAGTTTTATGCCAGCAAAATTAGGGATTCTGGATTGATTTTAGAATTTAAAAACTCATAAATTAAATCAGTTCGATGGGCTGAAAATACGAATTTGGAATTTAAAATTTTGAAAATTATCTTTACTGTATGAGTAAAAGAGATTTAAAAAAATATTTAGGTGAATTATCAAAAGAGCAACTAGAGGAACAATTGGTAGAATTGTACGAGAAATTTGCTCCTGTAAAGGTGTATTATGACTTTGTTTTTGATCCAAAAGAAGACAAATTGCTTCAGGAGGGCAAGGTCAAAATCTCTCACGAATATTTTCCGATCAAAAAAACTGGAGCAAAATGGCGTCCAAAAGCCAAAATGAGAAGATCGGTAGCTCAAAAATTGATCAAACATTTTATGATGTTGGGAGTAGACTCGTATGTTGTGGCCGATATTATGCTTTACAATATTGAAATTGCGCAAACGTTTTCTTCGCAAAATTTTATCAAGCAAGAATTATTTTACAAAAGCATCTTTAATTCTTTTGAGCAAGCAGTAAATTATATTGTCTCAAACGGAATTTTTAATGATTTTAAATTACGAATTAATGCCATTTTGGAGGAAACTTTAAATCAAAAATGGAAAAATAGATACGATTTTGAGGCTATTTTGGAGAAAATCGACTACTAAAACCCTTTCTCATAAAAAATCTTTATTCAAAAAAAATATTTATTTTAGGTTAAAAGAAGATGAATAACTGTTTTTTCGGTGTATTTTTGCAAAAATCCAAAAATAAACAATGTCTCAAACTTTAGAAATACAAAGAGAAGATAAAAAAGAACTGTATGCATACCAAAAAGGCGATATTGACGCTATTTTTGACCGTTTAGATAATGCTCCTCCGAAACACCACTTACTGTATCAGCTTCCAACAGGAGGAGGAAAAACAGTAATATTTTCTGAAATCGTTCGCCGCTATTTATCACATAACGATAAAAAAGTGGTTGTTTTGACGCACCGTATTGAACTTTGTAAACAAACTTCGAAAATGTTAACAGGTTTTGGTGTTACAAACAAAATAATCAATAGTAAAGTAAAAGAATTGCCAGACCAAAATGATTTTTCATGTTTCGTGGCAATGGTTGAAACTTTAAAAAACCGTATTAATGATGAAAAACTTCATCTTGATAATATTGGTTTGGTTATTATTGATGAGGCACATTACAACTCATTTAGAAAATTATTAAACTCATTTAAAAATGCTTTTATTCTTGGAGTAACTGCAACGCCTTTGAGTTCCAATATAAAATTGCCAATGCACCAAAGCTACAACGAACTTATCGTTGGTGATACTATTGGATCATTGATTGAAAAAGGTTTCTTGGCAAAAGCAACAACGTATAGCTACGATGTAGGTTTGACTTCGTTAAAAGTGGGTATCAATGGTGATTATACCGTAAAATCTTCAGACGATTTGTATACCAATACTTTGATGCAAGAAAAACTGCTTCATGCGTATACAGAACGTTCTTTAGGCAAGAAAACATTAATTTTCAATAACGGTATTCATACTTCATTATATGTATATGAAACGTTTAGAGAAGCTGGTTACGACATCAGACACTTAGATAATACAAGTAGTTCTGAAGAGCGTAAAGATATTTTGCAATGGTTTAAAAAGACTCCAGATGCAATTTTGACATCTGTCGGAATTTTAACAACTGGTTTTGACGAACCAACGGTAGAAACGATTATTTTGAACAGAGCAACAAAATCATTGACGTTATATTTCCAAATGATTGGTCGTGGTTCTCGTAAATTGCCTGGAAAAGACGAATTTACAGTTATCGATTTAGGAAATAATGCCGCTCGTTTTGGTTTATGGAGCGATCCTGTAAACTGGCAGCATATCTTTAAATCGCCAGAGTTTTACTTGGAAAATCTTCGTGATGACCACGAAATCGAGATGTTCTTTAAATACAGCATGCCACCAGAATTGCGTGCCAAATTTAGTAAAACTGCTGACGTTAGTTTTGATGTTGACGAAGAACATAAATTAATTATTAAACAAAATCTTCGTTCAAAAGTCGTTTTAGATAAATCTCTAGATCAGCATGCTGGAATGTGTGTAGACAATACAGAAACACTTCAAGAAGCTAAAATGTTGGCTAAAGAATTAGAAGATGATATTGAAGACCGTATCAAGCGTTATTCGAAATGTTTAAGCCAATGCAGTAAAAACTACCGCGAATGGCTGGTTGACGATTACAAACAAAGATTAACTCTATTAATTGGTAAAAAATATCGTGAGAAAATCATGAATGAACCGGATTGATAAATTTAGTCGGAAAGTCTAAAGTTTAAAAGTCATAAAGTTCCTTTGCAGAACTTTAAATAAATAAACCATTAATATATTTAGAGTTATTTCTAATATATTAATGGTTCACTAATTTTAAGGAGAAATAAAATCTTTAAAAGATTTTGGGAAATCTAAAATCTAAAATCTCCCGATAGCTATCGGGACTAAAATCTAAAATAATCATGTCTAAACCATTCTCAACATTAGGAATTTCAGCTCCAATTTTAAAAGCTTTAAGCGAATTAAACATTGTTGAACCAACAGAAATTCAACAAAAAACAATTCCGTTATTTTTGAGCGAAACCCATGATATTGTTGGTTTAGCAAAAACGGGAACTGGAAAAACCGCTGCTTTTGGATTGCCTTTATTGCAATTGGTCAATGCAGAATCAATAACGGTTCAAGCTGTAATTTTGGTTCCTACAAGAGAATTGGGACAGCAGATTTTTAGAAACTTAGAAAGCTTTTCAAAATATATTCCTAATATATCTATCGCTTCTATTTGCGGAGGAACACCAATAAAACTGCAGATAGAAAGATTAAAAGAAGGTGCTCAAATCGTTGTGGCAACTCCTGGACGTTTAATCGATTTAATTCAGCGAAAAGCAATCGATATTAAACAAGCTGAGTATTTAGTTTTGGATGAAGCCGACGAAATGGTAGCAATTCTTAAAGAAAGTTTAGACCAAATTATCGCTGAACTTCCAAAAAAACACCGCACTTTATTGTTTTCAGCAACACTTCCTGGAACGATAAAACAGCTGATTCAGAATTATTTGAATAAAAATGTAGTTCAAATAAGTGCCAATATGGAAACTGTTGGAAACGAAGGTATTGATCATGAATATATTGTGGTTGATCCAATTGAAAAATTGGAAGTTTTAATGCATTTCTTAAATTCTAGAGACGGAGATCGAGGTATTATTTTTTGTAAAACGAAAGCTGCCGTTAATAAACTAGCCAAAAATCTAGCGATTAATAAATTTTCTTCGGGAGCGCTTCATGGAAGTTTGACACAAGGTATTCGTGATCGTATTATGGAGCAATTCCGCGAAGGACATATCAATATTTTAGTTGCAACAGATTTGGCAGCAAGAGGAATTGACGTAAAAGAAATCTCTTATGTGATAAACTACCACTTGCCTGATACTTATGAAAATTATGTTCACCGAAGCGGAAGAACGGCAAGGGCAGGAGCAAAAGGACTTTCTTTGACGGTTTTGCAGCAAGAAGAAGTTTTTGAAATTGCTGATTTTGAGAGAGAATTGGGAATTCAGTTTTCTGAGTTTAAAAAACCTTCAGCAGCAAGTGTAGAAGAAAATAATATGCTTTTATGGGCGAGACAAATCTTTAAAACAAAACCAAATCACGAACTTTCTGCAGATTTAAAAACAAAAGTAAAAACTGTTTTTCATCATTTGACGAAAGACGAACTAATCGAGAAATTAATGGCAAGTTATGTCTTACAGAACAAAATCGATATAGTTGAAAAAACCGTTAAAAAATTCAAAAAGTAGTAAATATGACAATTGTCATTGTCTATTAAAGTTGTATATTTATAAGGAATTATTTTATAATCCTACTTAATTACAACATATATGAAAATAGTCATTATTGGAGGTGGGTTTGCAGGAATTAATCTTGCAAAAGAGCTTGTAAATCAGCCTCAAATACAAGTAACACTTGTCGACAAGAATAATTATAACTTTTTCCCACCACTTATATATCAAGTTGCCACAGCATTTTTAGAACCATCAAGCATTAGTTATCCGTTTAGAAAATTCTTTGCTGGCAAAAAGAATCTTAGTTTTCGTTTAGGCGAATTATTATCGGTTTCTCCAGCCGAAAAGAAAATAACATTAAGCAACGGAGAATTAGAATATGATTACCTTGTTTTTGCTACTGGTGCAGAAACAAGCTATTTTGGCATGGAAAACGTGATGAAAAACGCAATTCCGATGAAAACCTTAAATGATGCCATCGTAATGCGTAACACATTGCTTAAAAATCTTGAAAAAGCTGCTATTTGCAAAGATATTCGCAAGCGTCGTAAATTATTAACGATCGTTGTTGCCGGAGGTGGACCAACTGGAGTTGAAGTTTCGGGTATGTTTGCCGAAATGAGAAAAAATATTTTACTAAAGGAATATCCAGAATTAGAAACATCTGCGAGTAATGTTTATTTAGTCGATGGCGGAGATGCTCTATTGGCACCAATGAGTAAAGAATCGCAAAAAGATACTCTTGAAGCACTTACAAAACTTGGTGTTGTTGTAAAACTGCATACTCGTGTTGTTGATTATGTTGATGATACGGTACATTTTGAAAACGGAGAAACCATCAAAACCAAAAACTTAATCTGGGCTGCGGGAGTTTCTGCCAAAATTTTCGAAGGAATGCCAAAGGAAAGTTATGGGCGCGGCCGTAGAATGGCAACCGATGAATTCAACAAAGTAAATGGTGTAGATCATATTTATGCAATTGGTGACACAGCAATTTCTTCTGGAGATAAAAATTTCCCTGATGGACATCCTCAAGTGGCGCAGGTAGCAATTCAGCAAGGTTTGAATCTGGCTAAGAATTTTAAAGCCATGGTTGCTAACAAACCGCTAAAACCTTTTGCTTATAAAGACAAAGGATCTATGGCCATTATCGGAAAAGCAAAAGCTGTTGTAGATTTACCAAGTCCGAAATGGCATTTTAAAGGTTTCTTCGCTTGGATTATCTGGCTGTTTATTCACTTAATTTCGCTTATCACTTACAGAAACAGACTAAATACATTCTGGAATTGGATGGTAGCGTATTTTGCAAAAGATCAATCGCTTAGAATGATTATCAGACCTGATAAAAAGACACAAAATTAGGTTTTGAAAAATTCCAATTTTTGAAATTCCAAATTACAATTTATAGAAAAGCCAAAATCTTTTGATTTTGGCTTTTTATATCTAAACTATTGAAGTTTTAGTTTTGGAATTTGGAATTTCTTTTTTGGAATTTAAAACTTTTAATGACCAATCATAACATCATCGTTATTAGATAATTCTACTTTTTGTTTGATAAAACGTTTTCCGATATTTAAAATTATAAATGCTGTAATAGTTGTAGTCGTCATGATCGCTACCATTGGAGTTACAGAATTTTTCACAAAAACACCAATCGCGAACGAAGCCAAAGCACCAATCCCAAGCTGAATTGCCCCCATTAAAGCAGAGGCGCTTCCAGTATTTTTAGCAAAAGGAGCAAGCGTTAATCCAGCAGTATTTGGATTTGAAATTCCTAAACAAGCTAAAAACAAGAATAACATTCCAATAGTTTGATGCAATCCTAAAAGGTCATTTAAAGCCAAAATCAAGAATATAATGCTGATAACAGATTGAGAAATCAAAGCTCCAAAAATCATCTGTTCGCTCGAAAATCGTTTCAACAGCATAGAATTCAACTGACTTGAACCAATAAAACTAACGGACATTAGTGCAAAAATCCATCCGTAAGTTTTAGCATCGACTTTATAAATATCCATAAAAACCAGAGGAGAAGCCGCTACATAAGAAAACAATCCAGAAAAAGCGACAGCGCCTGTAAATGCATACGTATAAAATTGAGGTTCTTTTAAGACCAAAAGAAAATTAGATAGAATCGGTTTTGGCTTTAACGATATTGAAGTATCTGGTTTATAAGTATCTGGAAGTCCGAATTGTGAAGCTGCCAAAATCACGATTCCCATGCACATTAAAATAAAAAACACAGCATGCCAACCTAAATCTTCGGTAACATAACCGCCAATAGTTGGTGCAAGCATTGGAGAAAGTCCAACAACTAGCATTAAAAGGGAAAATACTTTCGGAATATCTTTTACAGGAAATAAATCACGAACCATTGCTACAGAAGCAACTGTAGCAGCACAGCTTCCAATAGCCTGAACAAAACGAAGCATTATAAAAGCATCTATATCAGAAACATAAATACACCCTAAAGAGGCAAGAATATATACCAAAAGTCCAATAAATAAAGGTTTTTTACGCCCAAAACGGTCTAATAAGGGCCCATAAAGCAATTGTCCAGCAGAAATTCCGATGAAATAACTAGATAAACTCATCGAAACTTTAGCAACAGTAGTATTTAAATCTTTTGCAATTCCTGAGAAACCAGGTAGATACATGTCAATTGAAAAAGGACCAAGAGCGGTTAAAGAACCTAATATGAGGATTAGCTGAATATATTTTTTTGTTGTCATTATCTTAAAAAGTGGCTTATAATTTTTTGCAAAGGTAAAGATTTCATACCTTGTAGTATAACTTGAGAAAGTTTATAACAATAAATTAAAGTAATTGCCAACATTATTTAGTGTAACTATTTATTAATCTTTAAATTAAAAATTTATGAAAAAGTACCTTTTACTAGCAGCAGTTTTATTCACAACGATTTCGTTTTCGCAAACAATTACATCCAAACAAGAAGAAGCTAGTGTTGAACAATACGAACTTTTAAAAAAAGTAAACCAGTATTATCCTGATATTTCCTTAAGCAAATCGGTCACGAATTTTTACGCAGACGGAAAAATTATCGATTCACAACAGGACTTTGATTTAAGAGGGACAAAATTTTCGAGTTATAAATTAGGCATCGAACCAGGAAATAAAAAAGTAAAATTTGATTATACATCTAGCGAAGCGGGCCATGTGTATGGCGACGTTACCATTTTTAACGGAAATGCTTTAAGAACTACGTTTAATGAAAAAACGAATCAAATTGATGTTTCATTGAATGGAAAATCGGTTTATTTGAAAAAATTATAGATTTTAAAGAATTTTAAAAAAGCATCGCAAATTTGTGATGCTTTTTTGATTTATATTTGGTTCAGATTTTTATAAAACAAACTACAATGAAAAAATTTCTTTTCCTGGCATTTTTAATTTCCATGCAAGCGTTTTCACAGCAAAACAAATTCTCAGGAACTTGGGGAAATCAAAAATGCAAAGACTGCAAGAAAGAATATATTTTTACGATTACGATAGCTCAGTCAAATTATAAGATTTTTGGAACCGCTGAAGTTACGAGCGAACACAAAGATTTAAATTCAGGAATTTTGGAAGTTTCCGGACATGTTTATCCGCATGGCAATAAAGCTCAAATAAAATTGAAAGATAAAAACGGAGTTACATCTAGCGCAGTTTTATTTGTAAACGATGCCGTAATTCAATTTAATAAAAATGGAGGAAGTGATATTGTCCCAAAAGAAATGATTTTGAATAAATTATATGAATAAACTCCTTCTCGGAGTTATTTCAATTTGACCTATAATTTATATTATGTAAAATAGAATATTTTAAAAACTGTCCTATGAATGTGATATACACTTTTCGATCAGAAATATTCTCAAATATCGAAAATTTGGTTTCCTTACTTCTGGCGCGTTATTCTTTTAAATTTTTCTTTAAAAAAAATAAAAACTTCAAACTCGTATAAATACGCTGTATGATTTTAATTTTTAAAAATTCTCAAATATTGAAAATTTGATCAATCATTAAACAATTTTCACTAAATTCAAATCGATCATAAATACGCTATATGATTTTTAAAATAAAATATTTTCAAATATTGAAAAATTAGCTTGATGAATTATTTCAAAATCCTAAAACTTAATTAAGATTGTTTATTTTATGTTAAATCAAACTTCTTTTTCATAATCACAAATAATTAAAATTTCAAAACATTAAAACTTTTTCAAGCCTTATAACCATTATCTTTTAACATTTCCTTAAAATAATTAGTTTATACTCAAGAACCTTTCATTGTAAGACTTTATTTTACTATTTTTACATTCGATACTTTAAAAATAAATTATCACATATATGAATACAGTTGCTGAGCATATTGCAGATTTTTTAAAAGAATACAAACCGTTTGATAATTTAACTTTCCAGGAATTATCAGATATTGCCACGAATATCCGTGTCATTAATTTAGAAAAGCATGCGGTATTATTTCAAAATAACGATCCACTTCATGAAAGTTTTTATGTTGTAGCTTCTGGTGTCATCAATCTAACGACTATTGCAGACGCTGAGGAAACTATTATAAACAAATGTCATGAAGGCGATATTTTTGGTTTACGCCCATTTTTCGCGAAAAATAATTACATGATGACGGCTAAAGCACGTGAAGAAAGTATTATCTATGCTATTCCGATCGCTGTTTTTAGACCCTTTGTAGCTAATAATTCTGATGTATTAAACTTCTTGTTGGAGAGTTTTGCTGTAAATTCACGTCATACCAAAGACAGTATGAGTTCTAATGGCAAATTAGTCTCTGACTCTGATTATTTAGATCAGCAGACAGAAATGCAATACATTCAGTCACTTAACTATAATAATTCGCCATTAACAACTAAAGCAGATTCTATAATTAAAGATGTCGCTAATTTAATGACAGATTCAATGTTAGATAATATCATAATCTGTGGCGAAAAAAATCATCCGATTGGTATTGTTACCAATGCTGATTTGTCATCAAAAATTGCAACTGGACGTTTTCCTATTACTGAAACGATCGATAAAATAATGTCGTCTCCAGTTGTTACAGTTTTAGAAAATGTATCTTTGGCCGAAGCGCAATTATTAATGCTGAAACACAATGTAACGCATTTATGTGTTACTAAAGATGGTACAAGCAAATCTGTTGTTAAAGGAATTATTTCTGAGCACGATCTTATTGTTGCACAAGCTAGTAACCCTGGCGTATTAATCAAAGAGATTAAACGTTCTCAACTTCCAAAAGATTTAAAACAAATACGTGATCGTCTGTCAGATTTGATTCAGAATTCGATTCAGAAAAATATTCCAATCTCACACGTTAGCAATATTGCTAGCGAGATTAACCTAGCCATTATAAAGCGAGCAGTCGAATTATCAATTTTAGATTTAGGCTCCCCTCCTGCACGTTTTGCATGGTTAAGCATTGGAAGTCAAGGACGTAAAGAGCAATTATTGCTTACTGACCAAGATAGTATTTTAATTTTTGAAGATGTTACGCCTGAAAAATACAGAGAGGTAAAAGACTATTTCTTAAGATTAGCAAAACGCACTACTTCGATATTAGAAAAAGTAGGTTACGATTATTGTCCAAACGGACACATGGGAAGCAATATGCTTTGGTGTAAATCATTGAGTGATTGGACAAAACAATACAATAGTTGGATGAATACTCCAGGTGAAAACAGTAATGATTTGAGCAGTATTTTCTTTGATTATGAAATTGTTTTTGGAGAGCCAAAAATAGAAGAAGCAATAGAAAGCGTGATTTTCAAAAATGCCGTTAATAATACTCTATTCTTCGACTTTTTAGGAAATGATGCTTTAAAGAGAAATTCTCCATTGAGTTTCTTCAAAAAATTCATTGTTGAAGAAGATGGTCCACACAAAGATAAATTTGATATTAAGACTAGAGCTTTGATGCCATTAATTGATGGAGCGCGTTTGTTAATATTAAACGCCAACATTAAAGGAATTCAAAATACCTATCTAAGATTCAAACAATTAGCAATCACAGATTCTAAAAATGCTGAAATTTACTTAAGTTGTGCAGAAGCATTCTTAACACTTTCTAAATTTAGAACTGTTGAAGGATTAAAAAATGACGACTCAGGCCAATATATTAATTTAAGAGAAATGTCAAAAACTGACAAAGAGAAATTAAAAAATGCACTGTCCCCAATGAAAGACCTGGAGGAACTGATTAAGAGTAAATTTCAATTGACACAATTCTCATAAAACATGCTAGACTGGTTAAAAAACATCAATAAAGACTATCCAGATTTCTGGAAAGATTATTTAACTAAATTCGAAACCAAACCTAATAAGTTTGTTGTTTTATCAACTGAAACTTCTGGCTTAAATCCGGATAAGGATGTTATTTTATCCCTTGGAGCCTTTTCTATTATTGATGACAGCATTGTTATTAAGGAAAATTTCGAGACAGTTTTATTGCAATACAAATATCTTCAAGACAACGGACTTTCTAATGAATTTATCATTGAAAGCAAAATGATAAAAATGCCTGAGCCTGATGCGCTTGAAGCTTTTGTGAATTTTATTGGAAATTCTATTTTAGTTGGGCATCATATCAATTTTGATATTGAAATGCTAAATGCCGCTCTAGAACGTTTAGATTGTGGCCGACTAAAAAATGAAGCTCTTGATGTAGATGTTATGTACAGAAAATTGACAGATATAAATGACAAACAGTTTTCTCTTGATGATTTATGCGGGATTTATAAAATACCAAAAAGCGATAGAAATTCTTCTTCTGAAGATGCCTATAGAATTGGACTTCTGTTTTTAAAACTAAAATCTAGATTGGGAATCAAGTAAATTTTTTAAATACAAATTCTAATTAATAACATAAAGAAAATGCCTCTTGATAATTTAAGAGGCATTTTTTTATTAACAGAAATTTACAAACTCACTTATTTTTCAAATTAAGTAAAATTGTAATTTTATGGTCAAATATTTATAATAAGCAAACCATGAAAAAGTTATTGTTTCTGTTGCTATTCCTGATTTCAGCACCAGCAATTTTTGCACAAAATCAAGATCCTTCATCTAAGCGTATTCTAGGAAACTGGTATTCAAACACTAATCGAAATACAAAATGGAGTTTTACTCAAGACGGAAGAGTTTATAATTACAACAATAACCAAATGAAAGTAATGTATAAATACACCATCTCGCACAGCTGTCACAACTTTTCGGACGATACCGCTGAATTTTTGACTTTACGCGACAAAGACGGAAATGAGTTTTGTTTTAAAATAAACGGGATTAATGAAAATAAAAACGGGATTTTGTCACTTACAAATTTAAGCAATATGCAACCTCTTATTTTTGTAAACGATGTAAATTCAAAAGTTGTACAATAAACTAATACACATCCATTTTTCCACAAAAGCCCAGAAGCGATTCTAATCGTATTATAAAAAAAGCCTCTTAAAACTAAGAGGCTTTTATATTTTCAATTAAGAAATTTTACCTTTGATGATTTCATCTACAATTTCTGGATTTAATAATGTTGAAGTATCTCCAAAATTAGAATGGTCACCTTCTGCTATTTTACGCAAAATTCTACGCATGATTTTTCCAGAACGAGTTTTTGGCAAACCAGAAACGAATTGAATTTTATCCAATTTTGCAATTGGTCCAATGTGGTCAGAAATATACTGATTAATTTCTTTTGTTAAGTTATTTCTATCTCTAACTTCTCCTGTTTCTTTCAGAATAACGTAACCATATAATGCGTTACCTTTGATATCATGTGGGAATCCAACAATCGCAGATTCTGCTACAGCTGGGTGTTCGTTGATAGCATCTTCAATTGGTGCAGTTCCTAAATTATGTCCAGAAACAATTACCACATCATCTACTCTACCGGTGATTCTGTAGTAACCAACTTCATCTCTTAACGCTCCGTCTCCTGTAAAATATTTCCCTGGGAAAGCAGAGAAATAAGTTTCTTTGTAACGATCGTGATTATTCCAAATTGTTCTAGCAATTCCAGGCCAAGGGAATTTAATGCACAAACTTCCAACTACTTGGTTTCCTTCAATCTCATTACGCTTTTCATCCATCAAAACTGGTTGGATTCCAGGCAATGGCAAAGTAGCATAAGTTGGTTTTGTTGGTGTAACAAAAGCAATTGGCGAAATCATGATTCCTCCTGTCTCTGTTTGCCACCAAGTATCTACAACCGGACATCTCTTATCTCCTACGTGGTCATTAAACCAGTGCCAAGCCTCTTCGTTGATTGGCTCTCCAACAGATCCAATAACTTTAAGAGATTTAAGTGGATATTTTTGAATATAATCTAAACTTTCTTTTGCTAGCGAACGGATTGCAGTTGGTGCAGTATAGAATTGTGTAATTTTATGTTTTTCGATGATATCCCAAAAACGGCTAAAATCTGGATAAGAAGGAACTCCTTCAAAAATAACAGTTGTAGCTCCGTTTAATAATGGACCATATAATATATAAGAGTGACCTGTGATCCATCCGATATCTGCTGTACACCAGAAAATATCATTGTCTTCGTAATTGAAAACATTTTTGAAGGTATACGCAGTATAAACCATATAACCAGCGGTAGTATGAACCATTCCTTTTGGTTTTCCTGTTGATCCTGAAGTATATAAAATAAACAAAGGATCTTCGGCATCCATAATTTCAGCAACACTATTATCTAAAGCCGCGTCTAATAATGGCTGTAACCAAATATCACGACCTTCTTTCATTTTAACATTAGTATTAGTTCTTTTTGCGACTAAAACTTTTGTAACAGAAGGACAAGTTTCTAGAGCTTCGTCTACAATTCCTTTAAGATCAATTGTTTTATTTCCTCTATAACCTCCATCTGATGTAATTACCATTTTACACTCGCAATCGTTGATTCTTGCAGAAACCGCAGAAGCTGAAAATCCAGCAAAAACAACTGAGTGAATTGCTCCAATTCTAGCACAAGCTAAAACAGCAACAGCCAATTCTGGAATCATTGGCAAGTAAATACAAACTCTATCTCCTTTACGAACACCTTGCTCGCGAAGGACATTTGCCATTTTTGAAACTCTTTCGTATAATTCATTATACGTTATATGTAAAGCTTCTTCAGAAGGATCGTTCGGTTCAAAAATAATTGCCGTCTTCTCTCCTCTTTTGCTTAAATGTCTATCAATACAGTTTTTGGTAATGTTAACTTTAGCGTCTGTAAACCATTTTACTTCTGCTTCAGCCATATTAAAATCAACAACCTTTTCCCATTGTTGGTACCATGTGAAATTCTCCTCAGCTATTTTTCCCCAAAATTTTCTTGGCTCTCTTATTGACTTATTGTAATGTTTAAAATATTGTTCTAAATTTTCAATTTTGTAATAGCTCATCGTTTGTTGAATTTTTTTATAAATGTATTAAATCTGAACGTATCCGTGAAATAATTTAATCTATAAATTTTATCAAAAAAGAACATTTATTTGATAAAATATGATAATTATTTGCGTTTGTTTTAAAATTTTATTTTTAATGCAATTTAGAAAGGGCAAAAAAAGGCATAATAAATATATATTATGCCTTTTTTAATTTAACAAATTTCAATAACAATTAATTTTTGCGAACCGCACTGCAAAATTTTTCTCTATTTTGAAAATAGCAGCAACTTTATTAATTAAAACAGAAATTTCAACAAGTATATTTTTTAGCAAAATATACCCCAATTTTAGGGATCCGCTTTCACTTAACTCTCTCACTGAAGTTAAGTGAACGCAACATGCATCTATATCTATTATCTTAATAAGTGCTTACTAATTCAAAATATTACAAATCATTGATACAGTGCAAATCCCGCAAAATCGAATTCTGCGGGAATTCCCTTTTTTTAATTATCCAATTTTTTTCATTGCTGTCATAGACTCTCTCAACCAAGCTCCTACTTCTTCGATAGGATGCTGACGAATTTCTTTGTTTACAGCAATTAATACAGCATTGTCTACTCCGTTTGAAGTTGAAAATGGTTTACCAATAATATTAGTTTCTACTTTTTTCATGAATTCAGTCAATAATGGCTTACAAGCATGATCAAATAAATAACATCCGTACTCTGCAGTATCTGAAATTACACGGTTCATTTCGAATAATTTCTTTCTTGCAATAGTGTTTGCAATTAATGGCAATTCGTGTAATGACTCGTAGTAAGCAGATTCTTCAATAATTCCAGCTTCAGTCATTGTTTCGAAAGCCAATTCAACACCAGCTTTCACCATAGCAATCATCAATACTCCATTATCAAAATATTCTTGTTCAGAGATTGGAGCTTCTTGTGGAGCTGTTTTTTCGAAGTTAGTTTCTCCTGTTGCAGCTCTCCATTTTAATAAGTTAACATCGTCATTAGCCCAGTCAATCATCATAGTTCTTGAGAATTCTCCAGAAATGATATCGTCTTGGTGTTTTTGGAATAATGGACGCATAATATCTTTTAATTCTTCAGCCAATTCGTAAGCTTCGATTTTTGAAGGATTATTCAAACGATCCATCATATTTGTAATACCACCGTGTTTTAAAGCTTCAGTGATAGTTTCCCATCCGTATTGGATTAATTTAGAAGCGTAAGCAGCATCGATTCCTTTTTCAACCATTTTATCGAAACATAAAATAGATCCTGTTTGAAGTAAACCACAAAGAATAGTTTGCTCACCCATTAAATCTGATTTTACTTCAGCTACAAAAGATGATCTTAAAACACCCGCTCTGTGTCCTCCAGTTGCTACAGCGTAAGCTTTTGCTTGATCTAAACCAAATCCATTTGGATCGTTTTCTGGGTGAACAGCGATAAGAGTTGGAACTCCAAATCCTCTTTTGTACTCTTCACGAACCTCAGAACCTGGGCATTTAGGCGCACACATAATAACAGTGATGTCTTTACGAATCTGCATTCCTTCTTCTACAATGTTGAATCCGTGAGAATAAGATAAAGTAGATCCCTGTTTCATTAATGGCATAATAGCAGTTACCACATCAGTGTGCTGTTTGTCTGGTGTAAGGTTACAAACTAAATCTGCAGTTGGAATCAATTCTTCATAAGTTCCTACAGTGAAACCATTTTCAGTTGCATTTTTATAAGAAGCTCTTTTTTCTGCAATTGCATCTGCACGCAATGCATAAGAAATGTCTAAACCAGAATCTCTCATGTTTAAACCTTGATTCAAACCTTGTGCTCCACAACCAACAATTACAACTTTTTTTCCAGCTAATGCTGCAATTCCGTCTGCAAATTCAGATTGCTCCATAAATTCGCAAACTCCTAATTGTTCTAATTGTAATCTAAGTGGTAATGTATTGAAATAATTTGCCATTTTTGTTTTAATATTTAATGAAATGAAATTTAATATTGATTATATATAACTAAGATTTTATTATTTAAAGGTTTCTAACAATGCAGAAATCTCCATTTTTTGTTTAGAAACAGATATTCTTCCCGAACGCACAAACTGCATAATTCCGTATGGTTTGAACTTTTGGTATAATTCTTCAATTTCAGAACGTCTTCCTGATTTTGAAATCACAAAGAAATCACGAGAAACCGTTACAATTGTAGACTGGCTTTCTTTGATGATATTCTGAATTTGCTTCTCGTCAAACAATAAGCTTGAAGCAATTTTAAACAAAGCATTTTCTAAGAAAATAGTCTCTTCATCTGTATGATAAAATGCTTTTATAACTTCAATTTGTTTCTCGATTTGGCCTACAATATTCTGAACCCATTTTTCAGTTGTATTTACTACAATAATAAATCTTGAAACATTCTCTATTTCTGATTCTGAAACATTTAAACTTAATATATTAATGTGACGCTTTAAGAATATTCCTGATATCCTATTTAATAAACCCACATTATTTTCTGAGTATACCGATATGGTAAATGTTTTATCTTCCATTTGTTTTTTTAGTTTTATTTTCCCGATAGCTATCGGGATTGAAACTTTTCTTAACTTAATCTAATTTCTGATACACAAGCTCCTGTTGGAATCATTGGGAAAACGTTGTTTTCTTTTTCGACTACAACTTCTAAGAAGTATGAATCTTTTGACGCTAGCATCTCAGCGACCGCTGCATCTAAATCTTCGCGTTGTGTAACTTTTTTAGATTTGATATGGTATCCTTCAGCAATGGCAATGAAATTTGGATTAATCATTTTTGTTGAAGCATATCTGTTATCAAAGAATAATTCCTGCCATTGGCGAACCATTCCTAAGAATTCATTGTTTAAAACCACAATTTTTACTGGAACTTCTGTTTGGAAAATAGTTCCAAGTTCCTGAATTGTCATTTGGAAACCTCCATCACCAATAATTGCAACTACTTCACGTTCTGGTTTACCCATTTTTGCACCAATCGCAGCAGGTAATGCGAATCCCATAGTTCCTAAACCTCCTGAAGTAATGTTACTTTTAGTCGAATTGAATTTAGCATAACGACATGCAAACATCTGATGCTGACCTACATCTGATACAATGATAGCATCTCCGTTTGAGTGTTTGTTGATCATTTCGATAGTTTCTCCCATCGAAATTCCTTTACCATTTGTTGGATTTAATTCTTCTTTTATTACTGAATCGTATTCAACTTTGCTTAACTCTTTAAATTCATTGTGCCAAGCATCGTGCAATTTTGCATCTAACAATGGTAATAAAGCAGCTAAAGATTCTTTCACATCTCCTAAAACAGCTACTTCTGTTTTTACGTTTTTATCAACCTCTGCTGGATCAATTTCAAAGTGAACTACTTTTGCCTGTTTTGCATAAGTGCTTAATTTACCTGTAACGCGGTCATCAAAACGCATTCCGAAAGCAATTAAAACGTCACATTCGTTTGTTAGTAAATTTGGCGCATAGTTTCCGTGCATTCCTAACATACCAACATTTAAAGGATGATCTGTTGGTAAAGCTGATAAACCTAAAATTGTCCAAGCTGCCGGAATTCCAGATTTTTCAACCACCGCTTTAAATTCTGCTTCTGCCTGACCCAAAATAATTCCTTGTCCAAAAACAATAAAAGGTTTTTTTGCACTATTGATTAGAGCTGCAGCTTCGGCAACTTTATCTAAATTTAATTTTGGAACAGGAACATAACTTCTGATCCCTGTGCATTTTTCATAACTAAATTCGAACTCATCAAACTGAGCGTTTTTAGTAATATCAACCAACACAGGTCCTGGTCGCCCAGAACGAGCAATATAAAATGCTTTTGCCATAATTTCAGGAATCTGAGAAGCTTCAGTTACCTGAAAATTCCATTTTGTTACCGGAGTCGAAATTCCGATAATATCTGTTTCCTGAAATGCATCAGACCCTAATAAGTGTCTTCCAACCTGTCCAGTAATACATACTAATGGCGTTGAATCTATTTGAGCATCTGCGATACCAGTTACTAAATTTGTAGCTCCTGGCCCAGAAGTAGCAATGGCTACTCCTACTTTTCCTGTAGCTCTTGCATAACCTTGAGCTGCATGTGTTGCACCTTGTTCGTGACGTACTAAAACGTGGTGTAATTGATCTTGAAATTTATATAATTCGTCGTAAACTGGCATTATAGCTCCACCTGGATAACCATAAATTAAATCTACTCCTTCTGCTAATAAACATCTTATAACGGCTTCTGCCCCTGATATTTTCATAGTATATTTTTTTTATCAATTTCAATAACAATTGTAGTTTGAATTGCTATTGAAATTGATTTTTGATTTTTTTATAATTAATTATCGGTAACACATCCTGTAGATGCACTAGAAACCGACTTAGCGTATTTAAGTAAAACCCCTCTGTCAACTTTTAAAGCTGGCTTAACCCAAGCTGCTTTTCTTGCTGCAAATTCTTCGTCAGATATCTTAAGGTCGATTGTATTTTTCACAGCGTCAATAGCGATTAAATCTCCATCTTTTACTAGTGCAATACCACCACCGTCATATGCTTCTGGTGTAACGTGTCCTACCACGAAACCGTGCGAACCGCCCGAGAATCTACCGTCTGTGATTAGTGCACAACTGCTTCCTAATCCAGCTCCAATAATCGCAGATGTAGGCTTCAGCATTTCAGGCATTCCCGGACCACCTTTTGGCCCACAACCCCTGATGACGACTACATTACCTGGTTTAATTTTTCCGGCTTGAAGACCTGGAATTACTTCAAATTCGCCTTCAAAAACAACTGCTGGTCCTTCGAAATACTCTCCTTCTTTACCGCTGATTTTTGCTACAGCACCTTCAGAAGCAAGATTTCCATATAAAACTTGGATATTTCCTGTTGGTTTTAATGCTTTTTGAATTTCATGAATTACTTCTTGTCCGTCTTGCAAATCTGGAGTTGAAGCTAAATTTTCAGCCACTGTTTTTCCTGTTACCGTTAAACAGTCTCCGTGAATAAGTCCAACTTTCAATAAGTATTTCATTACTGCAGGAATACCTCCAACTTCGTGAATATCTTCCATCATGTACTTACCACTTGGCTTCATATCTGCCAATACTGGTGTTCTATCGTTAATTGCCTGGAAATCATCTAAAGTGATTGTGATTCCAACTGAGTGAGCCATTGCGATTAAGTGCATAACAGCATTTGTTGAACCACCTAAAACAGCTACAATTGTAATAGCATTTTCGAAAGCCTTACGAGTCATAATGTCTCTTGGCTTAATATCTTTTTCTAATAATATTTTTATTGCTTTTCCAGCTTCAAGACATTCGTCTCTTTTTTCCTGACTTAAAGCAGGGTTTGAAGAACTATAAGGTAAGCTCATCCCTAATGCTTCAATTGCAGAAGACATTGTATTTGCAGTGTACATACCACCGCAAGCACCTGCTCCCGGACAAGCATTCTGAATAACACCTTTAAAATCTTCTGGAGTAATTTCTCCTTTTACTTTTTTTCCTAAAGCTTCAAAAGCTGAAACAATGTTTAAAGATTCTCCTTTCCATTTTCCAGAGTGAATAGAACCACCATAAATCATCATTGACGGACGGTTCAATCTTCCCATTGCAATCAATGCCCCAGGCATATTTTTATCGCAACCAGGAATTGCAATAATACTATCATACCATTGCGCTCCGGCAACAGTTTCGATAGAATCTGCAATTACGTCACGAGAAACCAGTGAGTAACGCATACCTTCAGTTCCGTTAGAAATACCGTCACTGACACCAATGGTATTAAAAATAAGTCCGACAAGATCTACATCCCAAACACCTTTTTTAACATCTTTTGCTAAATCGTTCAAGTGCATATTGCAAGTATTACCATCGTAACCCATGCTCACAATACCAACTTGTGCTTTCTTTAAATCTTCTTCAGTTAAACCAATTCCATACAACATAGCTTGTGCCGCAGGCTGTGTTTGATCTTGTGTGATGGTCTTGCTGTACTTATTTAATTCCATTATAGTTTTATTTTTTTTAATTTTTTATTCAAAAAAAAACCTTCCAGTATTTGGAAGGTTTGTAATATAGTCTTTCAATTATATTTATAACATTCCCGATGCAGATGTGTGAATCACATTGACAACAACGAAAGAAGTAATAATAATTGAGATTTGCATCATTTATTTTTTAGTGTTACAAAAGTATATAAACTTCTGGAAGTAAAAAAATAAAATCTCAACATTTACAACACTTCTTGTGATTATCTTCACATTTTAACAAAAAATATTAAACAATTGTAGATTGTCCAATACTTACATTGTCATTATTGAAATACAGCAAATCGTCTTTGCTGAAAATAAAATTAGAAACGAACTCTCCTACTTCGTTTGTTCCAAATTTTGAATCTGGTTTCAAATCAACTGTAACTACTTTGTATTCAATTGCTTTTTCTACCGCTTTATAGATTACGTGAGCTTCTTTAGTTAATCCAAAATGTTCTAACAAAAGTGCCGCCGCTAGAATCGAAGCAATCGGATTGGCAATGTTTTTTCCTTTTGCTTGCGGATATGATCCGTGAATTGGCTCAAACAAAGCATTTTTTTCTCCTAAAGATACCGATGGCAATAAACCAATAGATCCCGTGATTACACTAGCTTCATCAGATAAAATATCTCCGAACAAATTTTCAGTCAAAATCACATCAAACTGTTTCGGATTTAAGATTAACTGCATTGCTGCATTATCTACAAATAAGAAATCTAATGCTACATCTGAATACTCTTCACTCACTTTCTGAACTACTTTTCTCCACAACCTTGAAGTTTCCAAAACATTTGCTTTATCCACCATTGTTAACTTTTTGCGACGCTTTTGTGCCGATTTAAAAGCTAAATGTGCAATTCTAGTAATTTCTTCTTCTGAATATTCACATAAATCTGAAGCATGTGTTCCTTCTTCATTAAGTGTTTTCGTTCCAAAATAAGCTCCACCTGTTAATTCTCTAAAAATTGTAAAATCAGCTCCTTCAATAATTTCTCTTTTTAAAGGAGAAGATTCTATTAAGGCTTTATAAGGTTTTATAGGACGAATATTAGCAAACAATCCTAATTCTTTTCGCAGTTTCAATAATCCTTGTTCCGGACGAACCTTTGCGTTTGGATTATTATCGTATTTAGGATCTCCAATTGCACCAAGCAAAACTGCATCTGTATTCAAACACAGATTTAAAGTTTGCTCTGGTAAAGGGTTTCCCGTTTTATCGATAGCAACAGCTCCCATCAGCGCTTCTTCAAAAACAAATTCATGATTATACACTTCGCCAATGGCGTACAAAGCTTTCTTAGCTTGTAATATTACTTCAGGTCCAATTCCATCTCCTGGTAAAACTGCAATTTTTAAATTCATAATCTCTCGCTATTTATGTCTTTAAATCCTTATTGTTCCTAGTTTATTTTTTAGATATTAACTTCTATTTTAGACGCTTCTATAATTTGATGAATATCTGCGTCTACAACTTCTTTTTTAATGTCAGCGAATTTCAAGAATTCGATGTAAACGATATCCAACTGTACTTTTGTCAATTCGTAACCTACTTTTTTAGCACGGTAAGCCAAAGCAGCTCTTCCGCTTCTTGCTGTCAAAATGATTGAAGATTCATTTACTCCGACGTCTAACGGATCCATGATTTCGTAAGTTGCTCTGTTTTTGATTACACCGTCTTGGTGAATTCCAGAACTGTGTGCAAAAGCATTTGCTCCAACAATCGCTTTATTTGGCTGCACAATCATTCCCATACTTTCAGAAACCAAACGACTCATTTCGTTTAATTCTCTGGTATTGATGTTTGTATCCAAATTTAAGTAAGGGTGTTGTTTGAAAATCATTACCACTTCTTCAAGTGCCGTGTTTCCAGCTCTTTCACCGATACCATTAATAGTACATTCTATTTGTCTTGCTCCATTTATAGCACCTGCAATTGAGTTTGCAGTTGCCATTCCTAAATCATTATGACAATGACATGAAAGGATTACTTTTTCGATTCCTTTTACGTTTTCTTTTAAGTATTTAATTTTTGCTCCGTATTCTTCTGGAAGACAATATCCAGTAGTATCAGGAATATTCAATACAGTTGCTCCAGATTTAATAACTTCTTCACAAACTTTAGCTAAGAACGCATTATCTGTTCTACCAGCGTCTTCTGCGTAGAATTCAACATCTTCTACATAAGATTTAGCATGTGATACAGCAAATTTTGCTCTTGCAATAATATCTTCAGGCGTAGTTTGTAATTTGTGGAGTATATGAGATTCTGAAGTTCCGATTCCAGTATGGATTCTAGGTTTCTTAGCATGCTTTAAAGCAGCTGCCGCAACATCAATGTCATTTTTTACGGCTCTTGTTAGTCCGCAGACGGTTGCATTTTCTACAATTTTACAAATCTCAGAGACCGATAAAAAATCGCCTGGACTTGACACAGGAAAGCCTGCTTCGATAATGTCAACTCCCATTTTGTCTAGTCGTTCTGCGATAACTAATTTTTGCTTAGTATCTAACTTACATCCTGGAACTTGTTCACCATCTCGCAAAGTGGTGTCAAAAATTTGAACTTTCTCTCTATTCATATTCATTAATTTAATGTAATTTCACATCTTGATAACAAATATATATTGTACTATTACAGTACGAAATTCATTTTAATGAAATTATACTGTTTATAAAACGTTTTATCCTATACTAACTAACTTACAACCAATAAGTTATATTATTATTTTTTACAATGGCTAACCATCAAAAAGATTTCTTATTTGTTCTAATCAAATCACTTTCGAAATCAGAAAAAAGGCAGTTTAAAATTTTTGCAAGCCGATTAGAAACGAGTTCAAATACAAAATTTATCGAATTATTTAATATTCTAGATAAATCTGAAGTTTACGATGAAAAACTCATTCTAAAGAGTGGTGTTATCCAAAAAGTACAGTTATCTAACTTAAAATCATACTTATACAAACAAATCTTAGTTAGTATAAGACTAAATATTCCTAGCCAAAATATTCGCTATCAGCTTCGCGAACAAATGGATTTTGCTGTTATACTATATAATAAAGGATTATATAAGCAGAGTTTAAAAATTTTAGATAAGACAAAACAGCAAGCTCTTGAAAATGATGAAAAATATATGGCGTATGAAATTGTAGAGTTCGAAAAACTAATCGAATCTCAATATATTACTCGAAGTATTCAAGGACGCGCTGACGAATTGGTTGTTCAGGCCAAAGAATTGAATTATAGAAATACAATTTCGAGCAAATTGTCTAATTTATCGCTTCAGCTATACGGAATCATGCTAAAAACAGGATACGTAAAAAATGATCAGGAATATAAATATATAGACGATTATTTTAATAGACACATTTCAAAACTAGACGAAAGCAAATTTGGCTTTCGTGAAAAGTATTGGTTCTACAACGCTAATTTGTGGCGAAGCTTTTTAGTTCAGGATTTCTTAGCCAGCTATAAATATGCTTATAAATGGGTTCAGCTTTTTTATGATAATCCAAACATGATTTATCTAAATCCGGTGTTTTTCTTAAAAGGGAATCACTATTTTCTGGAATCGCTTTATATGCTAAAATATACATCGAATTTCAAGAAATACCTAAATCTTCTAGAAGAAACGATTGCAGATCCTAAGTTTCCTGTAAATGATAATATTGCATCTTTATCATTCCTTTATGTTTATAATAATAAATTAAACTTACATATCTTAGAAGGTACTTTTGCGGAAAGTGAATACTTAATTCCTGAGATTTTAGAAAAACTAAAACTGCACAGCGAGCATTTAGATGAACATCACGAAATGTTATTCTTCTATAAGTTTGCTTCTATTTATTTTGGGAATGAAAAGTATAATGAATGCATTAATTATTTAGACAAAATCATCAATAATAAAAACTTGACGATGCGCGAGGACTTAATGTGTTTTGCAAGATTGTTGTCGTTGATTGCTCATTATGAGCTTGGTAAAGATTATTATTTAGAAAATCATTTAAAAAGCACTTATAAGTTCTTATTGAAGATGAACGATTTGCATGAAGTCCAAAAAGAAATTATTAAATTCTTAAGAAACCTAAATAATTTCTACCCTGCTGACATTAAAAAAGAATTCAAAAAAATGCACACTCGTTTTGTAGAACTTGAAAAGAATACTTACGAAAAAAGAGCTTTCTTATACTTAGATATTATTTCGTGGCTTGAAAGTAAAATTGAAAACAGAAAAATTGCTGATATTATAAAGGAGAAAGCGAAATTGAATAATCGTTAGGATTTAAATTCTAAATTCCAATAAAAAAGGGCTGAAAAACAAAATTTTTCAGCCCTTTTTGTCATTTCGACGAAGGAGAAATCTTCCCAAGTAGCTCCTTAACGAAAGTCTAATCTTTGTGGAGTTTCTTGTGGAGATTTCTCCTTCGTCGAAATGACAAAACTGTACCCAAAACCAAACCGACAGGTTTAATAATAAAAAATCCCAAAGTCCACTTTTAATTGGAATTTGGGATTTTTTTATTGAAAATTAAAAGAATTTATTCGACTATATTAGAAGTCGTAACATAGAAATCTTTATCTACTTCTAGTTTTCTATCTTCATTATCTGTTTTTACAGATTGCCATTCTGTTGTTGGTTTCAACCAAGTTTCAACACCGTTTAATTTTACTCTTACTGGCATATCAAATTTAGAAACACAGTTTGTCCAATGATATCCGAAAGTTCCGTTTTTAAACATATATTCAAAAACTGGAATTTGAGTTGTCGTTAAATATTGTGCAAAAACTCTGTTGAAATTAATTCCAGATTGTTCGTTGATATAATCCTGAATCTGTTTTCCAGTAACTGTTTGATGATAAAAAGTCTTATTCATCCCTCTTAAAATCGATTTCCATTTTGCGTCATCATTGATTACTTGACGAATCATGTGAAGCATTGAAGCTCCTTTTGGATACATATCGCCAGATCCTTCATTGTTTACATCATAATGTCCGATAATTGGAATATCGTTTTGAATATTTTTTCTGCATCCAATTACATATTCTGCACCAGCATCTTTTCCATAATAATATTCTACAAAAAGACTTTCAGAATAATTGGTAAAACTCTCGTGAACCCACATATCCGCAATATCTTTGTAGGTAATGTTATTAGCATACCATTCGTGGCCAGATTCATGAATAATGATAAAGTCGAACTTTAATCCCCAGCCAGTTCCGCTTAAATCACGTCCTAAATATCCATTTTTATATTGATTTCCGTAGGTTACAGAACTTTGGTGCTCCATTCCCAAATAAGGAACTTCAACCAGTTTATAGCTATCTTCGTAAAACGGATAAGGCCCAAACCAGTTTTCAAAAGCTTTTAGCATTTTTGGAGCATCTTTAAATTGCTCTTTTGCTAAAGCCAAATTATCCTTCAAAACATAATAATTACAGTCTAAATTTCCTTTTTCACCTTTAAATATTTCAGAAAAATTAACGTAATCACCAATATTGATATTTACACCATAGTTGTTGATAGGATTCGAAACGTACCAATTAAAAGTTTTAGTTCCGTCTTTTTCTTTTTTAACGCTTTTTAATCTTCCGTTAGAAACCTCTGTTAAGTCCCCAGGAACATTTACGCTTATTAGCATATTCTCTACTTCATCATACATATGATCTTTACAAGGCCACCAAACGCTTGCGCCTAAACCTTGACAAGATGTAGCAATAAAATCTTTTCCGTTTTTATCTTTTTTCCAAGAAAAACCACCATCCCAAGGAGCTCTAACCGCTTCTTTAGGTTTTCCTTCGTAATAAACTATAATTTCTTTAGTGTCACCAACTTTCTGCTTTTCAGTTAAAGTAATGAAAAACGCATTTCCATCTCTCTCAAACTTTAATTCTTTTCCGTTCTGAGCTACTTTGGTAATATTCATTGGTTGTTGTAAATCGATCTGCATACGATTGTTTTCTGTTAAAACAGTATAACGAACTGTATTAGAACCTGAAATTGATTTTTCAGAAGGATTTACTTTTACATTCAAATGATAGTATTTTAAATCCCACCAAGCTCTTTCTTTTGTAATGCTTCCGCGTAAAGTATCTTGATGTGTAAAAACGGTTTCAGACTTATTTAAAAGTCCCTGAGCATTGGCAGTAAAACCAACTAAAAAGGCAATAAATGCCCCACCAAAGTATTTTTTCATTATTTATAAATTTGAAATAATTAGGTAATTAAACCAGCTTAATCTTCAACAAATGTAAACATTCAAATCAAGTTTTTTAAAAAATTATGATTTCAACTCAAACAAACAGCCCTTAAAATTCATTATTCTTCTCTATTTTAGTGCTTTTAAAATTTTAGATTTCATAAGTATGAGATTAACTACACTGGTTTTCTATTCAATTATAATGTTTTCTACAGTTGCCTGTGCGCAAACCGTCCTTATACATAAAACAAATGAGCAAATAATAATCGATGGAGATTTATCAGAATGGAAAACACCTTTTCTTGGTCCGTTTGTAATTCATAATTCAGGAGAAAAAGCTTTTCAAAATACTTTTGTCTCTCTTTCGTGGAATAGTAAAAACTTATATATAGCTTATAAATGCAATGATTCTCAAATTATTGGAACATCGCAAAAAAAAGATTCACAGATATTTAATACAGATGATTTAGTGGAAATTTTTCTCGATCCTGATGGAGACAGTCAGAATTATATTGAAATCGGAATAAATGCATTTTCTACAAATTACGATCTACTTTTAAAATGCATTTCGCCAGAATGTGGCGGATGGAATACGGTAATGGATTTCGATATTAAAGGCTTAGAATCTGTGAGTAAAATAACTCCTGAAGGTTACGTAGTAGAAATCAAAATCCCTTTTTCTAGCCTCAAAAAAATTAAAAATGGCGGTTTTAAAAAACCGAAAATTGGGACAAAATGGCGAGGAAACACTTTTAGAATTGATTACGGTAACACAACCGAATATCTTGCTTTACAACCATATAAAACTTCAATTTTTGGATTTCATCAGCCAGTGGAATTTTCTGTTTTTGAGTTTGTGGAATAAAGACGTTCATTTGAACTAACACAAGTTTATTGTCAGACTGAGCGAAGTCGAAGTCCTCGCAAAATGATTTAGCATACGGGACTTTGACTTCGCTCAGTCTGACAAGGATTATGACAAAATAGAAAAACTACTTCTGGCGTTTTTTTAAAACTTCAACAACATCATTTAGCTGATATCCTTTTGCTTGAAGCAGAATTAAATAGTGAAATAGCAAATCAGCGCTTTCGCTAAGAAATAAGTCATCGTTATCATCTTTTGCTTCGATAACCACTTCTACTGCTTCTTCTCCAACTTTTTGAGCAATTTTATTGATTCCTTTTGCAAACAAAGAAGCCACATAACTCTGTTCTGAGTCTGCATTTTCCCTGCGAGTTTTAATTGTATTTTCTAATTGAGAAATAAAACCATAATTAGCATCATTTGGTTCCTGCCAGCATGTATCTGCACCTGTATGACAAGTTGGTCCGACAGGTTTTGCCTGAATTAAAAGTGTATCTCCGTCACAGTCATTTTTAATACTTACTAAATTCAAAAAATTACCACTCTCCTCGCCTTTCGTCCAAAGTCTTTGTTTTGAACGGCTAAAGAAAGTTACTTTCTGAGTTTCTATTGTTTTTTGAAGCGATTCTTCATTCATATAACCCAGCATCAAAACATTTTTTGTTTCTGAATCCTGAATTATCGCCGGAATTAATCCGTGTGCGCTTTTGATATCGATTTCCATAATTTTAGTCTAAAGTTTTAAAGCCGAAAGTCTTAAAGTCAAAACTATAATCGAACTTCTATATTGTTATTTCTTAATTCTTGTTTCAACGCCTTGATTTCGATTTCTTTAAAATGAAAAACACTCGCAGCCAAAGCCGCATCAGCTTTTCCTTCTTTAAACGAATCCACGAAATGATGAATATTTCCAGCTCCTCCAGAAGCGATGATCGGAATATTTACTAATTCTGAAAGTTTAGCCAAAGCTTCATTTGCGAAACCATTTTTAGTTCCGTCGTTGTCCATTGATGTGAATAAAATCTCTCCGGCACCGCGTTCTGCGACTTCAACAGCCCAATCGAATAGATTTAATTCAGTTGGCACTTTTCCGCCAACTAAATGCACAATCCATTGTCCACCAATCTGTTTAGCATCGATTGCAACTACAACACATTGACTTCCAAATTTCTGTGCTAAATCATTAATTAATTGCGGATTTTTTACTGCCGATGAATTAATCGAAACTTTATCTGCTCCGTTATTAAGCAGAATATCAACATCTTCAATAGATGAAATTCCACCGCCAACTGTGAACGGAATATTTATTTTTTCTGCCACGCTTCGCACCATATTTACAAGTGTTTTACGTCGCTCTTCTGTTGCCGAAATATCCAGAAAAACCAATTCGTCTGCCCCTTCAGATGAATAAATCTCAGCTAATTCAACAGGATCTCCTGCATCGCGCAGATCAACGAAATTAACGCCTTTTACTGTTCTTCCGTTTTTTATATCTAAACAAGGTATGATTCTTTTTGCTAACATGTTTTTAATGTGTCAATTTGAGAATTAGTCAATTAGATAATTTTCTACATTTCTAAACCATTATCTAATTTTCTAATTAACTCATTATCTAATTATGTAGTTCTCAAGTTGTTTCAAAGTAATTCTTCCCTCGTAAATCGCTTTTCCGATAATTGTTCCTTCACAGCCTAATTCAGCTAATTTTGGCAATTCGTCGAAAGTTGAAATTCCACCTGAAGCAATTAGTTTTACTCCTTTTGCTTCCGCTAAAATTTTGCTATATAAATCAAAACTTGGACCTTGGAGCATTCCGTCTTTCGCAATATCTGTACAAATAACGTACTGAATCCCTTTTGACTGATAATCTTGAATAAACGGAACTAAATCTTCATTTGATTCTTCTAACCAACCAGAAACTGCAATTTTTTCATCTTTTGCATCTGCGCCTAAAATGATCTTTTCTGAACCATATTCTGAAATCCATTTTTCGAAAATTGCTCTGTTTTTAACCGCAATACTACCGCCAGTAATTTGATTTGCACCGCTTTCAAAAGCAATTCTCAAATCATCATCTG
Organism: Flavobacterium tagetis; assembly: GCF_016735615.1. Classification (GTDB taxonomy): domain Bacteria; phylum Bacteroidota; class Bacteroidia; order Flavobacteriales; family Flavobacteriaceae; genus Flavobacterium; species Flavobacterium tagetis. Next base: position 1,385,917 of record NZ_JAERSF010000002.1, on the reverse strand, counting down.
ATTTCAATCCGCCGCCAAAATCAATTTTTAAACTGGTTTGTGTCACGATTTGTTCTAATATCCTATAATTGACAATCTTGCTTGATTTTGCACCGTCTAAATCTACTAAATGCAGATATTCGATTCCGTGCGCTTCAAATGATTTTGCCACTTCAAGCGGATTTTCGTTGTAAATTATTTTGGTATCATAATCACCTTTGGACAAACGAACGCATTTTCCTTCAATGATATCTATGGCTGGTATTATTCTCATTTTATTTTAGTCTTAAAGTTTGAAAGCCGAAAGTCATAAAGCCATTTCTGATTTTCAAAATTGATATTTTGATTGATATTTGAATTTTTACATTTTTAAAAAATTCCCTAGAATCTTTTCCCCAACATCACCGCTTTTTTCTGGGTGAAATTGTGTTCCGTAAAAATTATCTTTTTGTAATGCCGATGCGTATTCTACGTCATAATTGGTTGTAGCAACAGCATATTTACAATTTGGTGCGTAAAAACTGTGAACCAAATACATGAATTCATTTTCAGAAATTCCTTTGAATAAATCGGTTTTTAAATCATAAATCTGATTCCAACCCATTTGTGGTACTTTTACGTTGCTTGAAAATTTTACAACATCAACATCAAAAATGCCTAAACCTTTGGTATTTCCTTCTTCAGTTTTGTTACACATTAACTGCATTCCAAGACAAATTCCTAAAACAGGCTGTTTCAATTCTGGAATCAGGCTATCTAGACCGCTTTCACGAAGCTTAGTCATTGCCGAGCTCGCTTCGCCCACGCCAGGAAAAATCACTTTATCCGCCGATTTTATTTCTTCTGGATTATTACTCAGAACAGCTTTAAAACCCAATCTTTCAATAGCAAACATAATGCTCTGAATATTTCCTGCTCCGTAATTTATAATTACTATTTTCATTTAATTTTAGTCTTAAAGTCTAAAGTCCAAAGTCTTAAAGTCGTTTTAAATATCCGTTATTTAGGAAACTTTCGACTTTATGACTTTCCACTTTTGACTCAATTAAAGCATTCCTTTCGTTGAAGGTAAAATCATTTTTTCGGTATCTCTTTTTACAGCTACTTTTATGGCTTTCGCAAAAGCTTTAAAAATTGCTTCGATTTTGTGATGTTCGTTGATTCCTTCTGCTTTGATATTTAAATTGGCTTTTGCTCCATCTGTGAATGATTTGAAGAAATGATAAAACATTTCAGTCGGCATTTTACCTACCATTTCACGTTTGAATTCTGTTTCCCAAATCAGCCAGTTTCTTCCACCGAAATCAATTGCTGCTTGTGCTAAGCAATCGTCCATTGGAAGACAGAATCCGTAACGTTCAATTCCTAATTTATTCCCTAACGCTTTCGCGAAAACTTCTCCTAAAGCGATAGCAGTATCTTCAATAGTATGGTGTTCATCAACTTCTAAATCACCTTTTACGGTAATTTCTAAATCCATTTGACCATGGCGTGAAATTTGATCTAGCATATGATCAAAAAAGGCAATCCCGGTGTCGATTTTACTTTTCCCTGTTCCATCTAAGTTTAGATTAATGCAAATATCGGTTTCGTTTGTTTTACGAGTAATTGATGCCGAACGCGCTTCTAATTTCAAAAACTCATAGATTTTCTTCCAATCCATTGTTTGTAAAACGATCGTTTCGTTCAATTCTTCACGTTTAGATGAAATTTCATTGCTTCCAATTCCATCTGTATCATTCATGAAAATAGCTTTTGCACCTAAGTTTTTAGCCAATTCAACATCTGTCAAACGATCTCCTAAAACAAAAGATTTTTCTAAATCGTATTCTGGATTGTTCAAATATTTAGTCAGCATTCCGGTTCTAGGTTTGCGTGTTGGCGCATTTTCTTCTGGAAAAGTTCTGTCTACAAAAATTTCATCAAAAACAACCCCTTCGTTTTCAAATGCTTTTAGAATAAAATTCTGAGTTGGCCAAAATGTATTTTCAGGAAAACTATCTGTTCCTAATCCGTCCTGATTGGTTACCATTACCAGTTCGTAATCTAATTCAGCAGCAATTTTAGCAAGATATTGAAAAGCTTTTGGATAAAACTCTAGCTTATCTAAGCTGTCTAATTGATAATTTTCAGGTTCTAAAACAATCGTTCCGTCACGATCAATAAAAAGTACTTTTTTCATATTTTATTTTTTTTCCGCCACGAATTCACGAATTATATTAAATCTCAATGGCAAAATGACTTTGTGTTCTTTGCGTAATTCTTTGCGAACTTTGCGGTTAAATAAACTCTTAACTTAATAGTTTCAATTCTCTAATTACAACCGCGTTTTCTTCTTTTGTTCCAATTGTAAAACGAAGACAATTTTCGCACAAAGGCTGTGTTGTTCTGTTGCGAATAACGATTCCTTTTTCAATTAACTGATCGTATCTTTTGTTAGCGTCATCTACTTTTGCTAATATAAAATTAGCCTCTGTTGGATACACTTTCTCTACAAAACCTACTTCAAGTAACACTTTAAGCAGTTCTTCTCTTTCCTCAATAATAGAAGCTATTTCTTGTTTAATTTTATCAGAATCTTTTAAACGTTCTTTTGCCCTTTGCTGTGTTAATTCATTTACGTTATAAGGCGGTTTGATTTTATTTAAAACTGAAATAACTTCTTCAGAAGCATAGCAAATTCCTAAACGAATTCCAGCTAAACCATAAGCTTTAGAAAGCGTTTGCGTAATCACTAAATTAGGATATTCGTCAATTTCTGTTAACCAGCTTTCTTTATCCGAGAAGTCAATATACGCTTCATCAATCACAACTAAACCTTTGAAGTTTTGAAGCAATTTCACCACACTTTCGTCAGAAAATGAATTCCCTGTTGGGTTGTTTGGCGAACATAAAAAGATAATTTTTGTATTCTCATCAACGACCTCTAAAATCTTCTCTACTTGTGGCTGAAAATCGGTTGAAAGTAGAACTTCTCTGTTTTCTACTGCATTAATGTTTGCCAGAACTCCGTACATTCCATATGTCGGCGGAAGAGAAATAATATTATCCTTACTAGGTTCGCAGAAAGCTCTAAAAAGTAAGTCTAAAACTTCGTCGCTTCCATTTCCTAACAGAATCTGACTTTGCTTTACCAAATTATTCTTAGCTAAAATTGCTTTAACCGAGTTCTGCTGTGGATCTGGATAACGATTTACACCATTTTGATATGGATTTTCATTAGCATCCAGAAAAATCATTTCAGCTGTATCAAAATCCTCAAACTCATCTCTTGCTGAAGAATACGGTTTTAAAGATTTTACGTTGTCACGTGTAATTGTATTTATATCGAAAGTACTCATTGTTTTTATTTTTTTTAAGAGGAAAGAATCAAGATGAAATAACAAAGATTTTTCTTCTTGCTCATTTTCTTGCTTCTTACTTCTTTCACCTTTTTTACTCTAAACTCTTCAATCTTAAAGTCATAGCATTTTTATGTGCCTGTAATCCTTCGGCTTCGGCCATCAATTCAATCGCTTTTCCAATATTTTGAATTCCTTTTTCTGAAATCTTCTGAAATGTCATCGATTTCATAAAACTGTCTAGATTTACACCGCTGTAGTTCTTCGCGTAGCCATTTGTCGGCAAAGTATGATTGGTACCAGAAGCGTAATCTCCAGCGCTTTCAGGAGTATAATTTCCGATGAAAACAGAACCTGCATTTATAATTCCGTTGCAATAGAAATCATCATATTCTGAACAGATAATAAAGTGTTCTGGTCCATATTCATTTATTAAATCTAAAGCAATCTTATCATTTTCAACATAAATCAATTTTGAATTTTCAATTGCTTTTTCTGCTATAGCCTTTCTAGGAAGCACTTCTAACTGTGATTGAACTTCTTTTTCTACTTCTGCAATCAATTTTCTTGAAGTTGAAACCAAAATCACTTGGCTATCTGTTCCGTGTTCGGCCTGAGACAATAAATCTGAAGCTACAAAAGCTGGAACTGCAGTATCATCTGCTACGATTAATAATTCAGAAGGCCCAGCTGGCATATCAATTGCAACACCAAACTGAGTTGCCAGTTGTTTTGCAACTGTAACAAACTGATTTCCTGGCCCGAAGATTTTATATACTTTTGGAATTGATTGTGTTCCGAAAGTCATTCCTGCAATGGCTTGGATTCCGCCAACTTTTAGAATTTTAGTTACGCCACATAAATTTGCAGCATACAAAATTGCTGGATTAATTTTTCCTTTTTTGTCTGGTGGAGAACATAACACAATCTCTTTACAACCCGCAATTTCAGCAGGCACAGCCAACATTAAAACAGTCGAAAACAAAGGCGCTGTTCCTCCTGGGATATACAAACCAATTTTTTGAATTGGTCTTTTTTCCTGCCAACAGTTTACCCCTTCAATAGTTTCAACTTCTACCCTTTCTGTTTTTTGCGCGCTGTGAAACTTATAAATATTGTTTTTTGCAAGTTCAATAGCTTCTTTTAATTCAGCTGGGATTAAACTAATTGCTTCTTCGATTTCCGCTTGAGAAACTTCATAATTCTCTTGAGTAATTCCGTCAAAAATCGAAGTATATTTAGCGACAGCTTCATCTCCTTTTCTTTGTACTTCTTTAAAGATTTCTTTTACTGTCACCTCAATGTCGTCAACAGTTTTAGTCGGTCTTTTTAATATTTCTGACCAGATTTCTGGTTTTGGATTGTCTATTTTATTCATAATATTTTCAATATTAAATTCCAAATTTCTAAAATTCCAAATTCCAATTCTTTATTTTAAAAATCAACACTAAGCTTGGAATTTGGAATTTAAAAAATTGAAAATTCTTTTTATAGTACCATTTTCTCAATTGGGCAAACTAGAATTCCTTCTGCACCTACTTCTTTTAACTGATCTATTACATCCCAAAAAGTATCTTTATCGATTACTGAGTGAACACTACTCCAACCTTCTTGAGCTAACGGAAGAACTGTTAAACTTCTTAAAACTGGAAGAATTTTTCCAACTGCTTCAATTTTGTCATTTGGAACGTTCATTAGGATATATTTTGAATTTCTAGCTCTTAAAACAGCTTGAATTCTGAATTTTAAAGTATCAATGTGTTTTTGAATTTCTGGAGAAACTTTTGGAGAAACAGCTAAAACTGCCTCACTTTTCAAAATAACTTCAACTTCTTTTAAGTTGTTTTTAAATAATGTGCTTCCACTTGAAACAATATCAACAATTGCGTCAGCAAGACCAATATTTGGGGCAATTTCTACAGAACCAGAGATTTGATGAATATCTACAGTTAGACCAAATTTATTAAAATATTCTGTCACTGTATTTGGGTAAGAGGTGGCAATTCGAAGATTCGCTAGATCTTGTACCGAATTGTATTCGAATGTTTTAGGAACAGCAACAGAAACTTTGCATTTTGAAAAACCTAATTTTTGAACTACTTCGATTCCTTTTCCTTTTTCCACTAAAAGATTATCGCCAACGATAGCTAAGTCTACCACTCCATCTATTAGATATTGCGGAATATCTGAATTTCTAAGGTATAAAACTTCAAGAGGAAAATTTGAAGCTTCAGCTTTTAACTGATCGATTCCGTTGTTAATTGAAATACCGCAGTCTTTTAGAATTTGAATGCTGTCTTCGTTTAAACGTCCAGATTTTTGAATTGCAATTTTTAAAGTACTCATTTTTTTAGTTGTTTGTTGGATTAATAGTTTGAGTACAAAGAGAGCTTGAAATAAAAAACCCGTTTGATGTACTCAAACGGGTTTTAAAATATGATGATTTACACGCATACCATTAACACATCGCTTGAGAGCAATAATGTAAATGATGATGATGTAATTGAATTGAAATCATGATTTGTTTTGTTTTTTACTTCTTTGATTCGGTTGCAAATATACTAGATAAAATAATTAAAAAGCAATTTTTATTTTAACTTAACGATAGTTTATTGTTAAAAATCGTTGTTCACGGCATTATACTTAAGAATTTTAAAATTACTTTAACGAATTATCATATTCATCAAAAACCAATAGTACTTTGGTGCCTACTCCAATTTCACTTTCAATTTTAAACTTAATTTTAAGCAGATCAGTCATTCGTTTTACAATAAACAATCCAAGACCAGTTCCTTTAATTTCTGAATGATTGAGCGAATCTGATCTAAAAAAAGGATTCAAAATTGACTCAAGATCTTTTTTGGCAATTCCTATTCCGTGATCTAAAATATTGCAAATGATTTTCTGATTTTCTCTTGATAAAGAAATTCTAACTTCACTGTCAGGTTTTGAATATTTCACTGCATTTGAAATGATATTACGAAGAATTGTCACTGTTAAATAATTATCTGAATAAATATAAAATTCTTCTGGTGCATCTAAAATCACATTTATTTTACCTGATTTAATTTTCTCTGTATTTAATTTCAGCACATCTAAAATTACAGCATTTAAGTAAACATTTTCTTTAAGAATATTCTGTTTTTGATTCTCAAAACGAGCCATCATAAGCAACTGATCTACTAGAGAATTTAAGTGGTCAACTTCATTAATACAATAATTAATTTTCTCTTCATACTCCTTATTATCCCTAGGTTTACGTATAAGTACTTCAAGTGTTCCTTTAATAACTGTAAGAGGCGTTCTTAACTCATGTGAAGCATCAGAAGTAAACTGTTTTTCACGCTCTATTGCATCTTCAATTCGATTCAATAAATTATTAATAGTTTTAGAAAGCGTAAACAATTCGTCTCTTGTTTTTGGCAACGGAATTCGTGCTTTAAGATTATCTTTAGTAATAACTTTCGAGGTCTGAATGATATTATTTATCGGTTTGATGCTTCTTCCTGCATAAAATCTAGCTAAGAAAAACAGAATCAGTAAAATGATGGGAAAAGTTATCAATAAAGTATCCATCAGATTATCCAAAACCTTTGAAGAATCGGAAAGCGACATTGCAATAATAAGATAGCCAACTTTCTTAGATTCTACATGAAGCGGAACCTGAATCTGACGAATCTTATTTCCCAATAATTTAGTATCAAAAGGATGAAAATGCTCTTTACTTTGATGAAAGACAAGTTTTTCATTCTTCAAATTAGGAGATTTTTCGATTATTTGTTTGTTTAAATCTAAAAACTGTACAAAAATAGGATTCACGTCGACAGAGTTATGTTCTCTTTCCTCCCATTCTTCGGCATCCATAAAGATTACAACACCTTTTTCTGTTTTTAACTCTTTTAAGTGATCCTGAATTTCTATATTCAAGTTCTCATCAATATGGTTATAAACCGTGAGCTTTACAATAAAATAAATAGCAGAAAAGACCGCTAAAACCAACAGCCCGGTTCCTACAATATAATTTAATGCTATTCTGTTTTTAAAAGATAATGATGTCATTTGTTAATCATTGGCAATATATCCAATACCTCGGATGGTTTTGATATAATCTTCTTCAATTTTAAGGTTGAGTTTTTTTCGAATTGCATTCATAAAAACATCTATAACGCCTGTATCATATTCAAAATTAATTTCCCAAACGTCTCTTAAAATCTGATTTCTTGTGCAGACTTTTCCTTTATGCTGAATTAAATAAGCTAATAACTCAAATTCGCGTTGCGTTAGCGAAATTTCTTCGTCTCCTTTCAATACGATATGTCTGGACAAGTCCATCGTAATATTACCAAGAGTCAAGCTTTCGGTTTGTTTTTTATTTCTAAAGTGGACTTTAATTCGCTCCACCAATTCTTCAAAACTAAAAGGCTTTTTGATGTAATCATTTGCTCCGGCTTTCAGTCCTTCAATAGTTTCCTGAACCGTATCTTTTGCCGTCAAAAAAATAATTGGAGTCTCGTGATCTTTAATTCGAATAGCCTTACACAAATCAAGACCATTAATTTTTGGTAACATCCAATCTAAAAGAATTAAGTCAAATTTTTGTTCCTGAACCAGCTCAAAACCTTTGGAACCGTCGGCTGCAGTTGTAATTTGATAGCCTTCTTCTTGCAAACCTTGTTTTAGAAATTGAACAATTCCTACTTCGTCTTCAACTATTAAAATATGCATTTATCGTATCTGATTAAATTTGAATTTCATTTTTTCAATTCAAAGATAGATAATTTACCTCTCCGAAATAGTCCGACATATCAATAAATAAAGAAAACCAGTATCTTAAGCAAACTTTAAGTTAACGTTAAGTAAGGTAAAAGTTGAACTTAATCTGGCATTAATCATTCGAAATTAATTTTGTAAAAAAATAAGACCGATGAATTTTTACAAAAAACTTTCGCCTTTCTACAATCTTGCTTTACTGTATTTTATTGTAAGTTTTACACTTAGAATAGTATTGCTTTTCCATCCTATTACTCAAAGTTCGTTTACTTTTACAGAGAGCTTAAAAATATTCTCATTTGGTTTATTGTCAGACACTTTCGTGTTTGTACTCGCTTCGGGCTTTTTGTGGCTTTACCTTATTTTTATTTCCAATTCAAAATATAACAAGCCTTACGGATATATTATTCTGGCAGGTTTTATAGCACTTTTTCTTTATATAGCTTCAGGAAAAAGCATTTTTGATGAATACGGCGGTGCTTTACCCAGAATCGTTTTGATTTTTGTTTCCTTAAAAATACTTTTGTTTGCGCTTTTCCTTTTCCTTCCAAAACACAGAGATAAAATCAGGTTTTGGCTTTTTGCTTTTGTGATCTTTTTATACGTTTTATTGATTCTTCAAAATGCGATAAGCGAATTCTTCTTCTGGAATGAATTTGGAGTAAAATATAATTTCATCGCAGTTAATTATCTGATATACACTAATGAAGTCATAGGAAATATTATGCAGTCTTATCCAGTAATTCCTATATTTTCTGCTTTATTTATCGTTACAGGAACTATTACTTATTTCATTATTAAGAATTCTAGAAATTATATTGATGAGATTCCAAGTTTTAATGAAAAATTGAAAATTACAGCTCTTTATGCAGTTTTATTTGTTGTGTCATTGTTGGCTGTTCCAGGATTAGCCAAAACAGAAAATTCTAAAAACATCTTTGTTAACGAACTGCAATCGAACGGAATCTATAAATTCTATTTGGCTTTCCAGAATAATAAATTGGATTATTTCAAGTTCTACAAAACAATTTCAAACGAGAAAGCTTTTGCTTTGCTAAAACAAGATTTGCCTTCTATTTCAGGAAAAAATACATTGCGTGAAATAAAAGAAGATTCTCTGGAACAGCGCAAAAATGTGGTGCTAATTACAATTGAAAGTTTAAGTGCCGACTTCATGAAAATGTATGGCAACGAACAAAATATTACACCGTTCTTAGATAGTCTTACTCAAAAAAGCTTGCTCTTTACAAATGTTTATGCGGCAGGAAACCGTACAGTTCGCGGACTTGAAGCTGTAACTTTGTGTTTGCCTCCAACGGCAGGCGAAAGCGTTGTAAAAAGAGAAGACAATAAAAATAAATTCTCAACAGGATCTGTTTTTCTTAAAAAAGGCTACAATGTGAAATTTATGTACGGAGGAGATGCTTTTTTTGATAATATGCAAGATTTTTATTCCGGAAATGGTTATCAGATTATTGACAAATCGAGTTTTGCTGAAAATGAAGTTACTTTCTCAAACGTATGGGGAGTTTGTGATGAAGATATGTACAATAAAGCAATCAAAATCATGAATACTGAGGCCAAACAAAACAAGCCTTTCTTCAATCATATTATGACGGTGAGCAATCATAGACCTTTTACGTATCCTAACAATAAAATTGATATTCCTGGAAACATCAAATCTCGTGATGGTGGCGTAAAATATACCGATTATGCGCTTAGACAATTCTTTAATCAAGCATCGAAACAACCTTGGTTTAAGAATACAGTATTTGTAATTGTAGCCGATCATTGTGCTTCGAGTGCAGGAAAAACAGAACTTCCGTTAGATAAATATAGAATTCCAGCTTTAATTTATACGCCAGAAATGAAGCCTGAAAAATACAACAAGTTAATGTCACAAATAGATATTATGCCAACATTATTTGGACTTTTAAATTTTGACTACGAAAGTAAATTCTTTGGACAAGATGTATTTAAACCAGATTATCAGCCCCGAGCTTTTATAGCCACTTATCAGGATTTAGGTTTAATAAAAGACAATGTTTTGACAATTTTATCTCCAAAACAACAGATAAAGCAGTTTCAGCTAAAACTTAATGAAAAAACAGGAATCTCTCCAGAATTTCAAATTCATTATGATGAAATTCCATTGAAATCTGAGAATAAAAACCTAGTTGATGAAACCATTTCGTATTATCAATCAGCGTCTTATGTTTTAAAAGAGAAAGAATATCAGTTCAAGGATTTGGCAGATAAGAATAAAAAATTATACGCAAACATTCGCAATTAAAAGAAAAAAAGCCTCAAATCATAAAGAATTTGAGGCTTTTTTATTTTATTGTTTCAGTTATATTGAATTTAGTCGTTTTGATTTTTCATCCCGAATAAATTTCCTTTCTGATATAATTTTAAATCTTCTTGCAAGAACTGGTAATTTCTTTGTGTAACAGCTGGCGCATCTAAATCGCTTAAATCAGGTTTTCCGGCATTTACCCAAGCAGTATACCAAAAACTTGCCGTTGCACTAATCGCTTTTCTCATTTGGCTTTCAACCATTCCATTTAGTTCCGCGTGTAATTTTGTAGCGTATTCATCAGAGAATTTAGAGGTATTGTATTTCGTTTTTGCAATTTTACCCTCTGCGTCCATTTCAAAAACTTTATTCTCTGGAGTTGCTACTCTTAGCTTTTTGTCAATATCTAATAAAGGTTGTGCTAGCGTATGAGTATCATTAATCATATCCCAAATTGCTTTGTGAACATCTGCATAATACTGTGCTTCAGGAACATTTAATTTATAATTTTTAACAAATAACTCTGGCAATCTGCTTTCCCATAAAGAGTGAATACCTTTTTGATCTGTTAATTGTCCATCATGATTTTTTGAAGTATGCAAAGGCATGTGTGCATCACCAATATAATGACCTAAATCTGCAGCAAGAAATAAGATTTCAGCTCTATTTTTTTCTTTAAAAGCTTTAGTCAATTTTGCCATCATGTCTTCAATGTACCAAGGCAAAATTCCATTATCGCTTAAAAATTTAGCATCATATTTTTGTTTTGCTTCTTCTAATGTTTGCGGATAAGTATCAGCGGCTCCAAAGTTTTCCATATCAAAATAGTGCCTTGGACCTTCTTCTTTATAATTTAAAGCATACTTGCGGATATCTGGAACCGAAGCTTCTTGTGTAATAAAATCAATGTGATTGTAAAAAAAGATCTGTAATTGTTTTGGTAAAGCCATTACAGCTGCTTTGTTAATACGCTCATGGCCAACATTTCCCCATGACAGCATAATAAACCCAATAACTAAAGCCCCGAAAGCGATTAGTTTTGGTCTCATTTGGATTTTCTTCATTTGTTTTTTTATTAGAGGGAGCAAATTTAGCTTTAATTAAAGAATACGCAAAAAATACTATCATTAAGATTCTACTATTTTGAGTTATTACGATTTATTAGCCTAAAAACGAGAGAAGTTCATATTAACAATATTTTTCTTTGTATGTTTGTTAGGTATTAAATCTAAAATATGCGCCATACTTTTCTTATTGCCGCTAGTTTCTTATCTAGCATTTGTTTTGCACAGGAAATCGAATTAAAACCAGGCAATGTAATCGACACAATCTTAAATCAAAAAAGAACTTTAAAAATAGCCGAACCTTTTAAAGCAAAAAAGGTAATGTGGGAGCTTTTTCCTGGCACAGAATATGGCAAACGCGACGGAAGCGGATTCATTAGTTGGATCTGTAAAACTTGTACACCTTCACCTTATACCGATGTAAACGGCATTGAAGGAGATCAGTTATTTCCATATACAGAAGGCGTTGCAACGAGACTTTTAGCAAATATTGACTATTCAGATTCAAAAGGAAATCAATTCAAAATACTAGCTTTTAATCATTCTGTTCATGATGAAGACGGATTACAGACTGGACGTTTTTCTGGAGGATTGTTTGGTTTGGCAAAATTTGCGAAAAACGGTAATTCTTGGGACATGAGATCTTTCCAGCCTGCAGTTGCTGCTTTCGGTTCTTTTGCACAATGCCCTTCTCCAAAATTGGTCGAAATTGGAGAAGATCAGTTTGCATTTACATTATTACATGTTAACGGCGGCGCAGGCGGTCCTTTTGAGGGATGGCTGTATTTAGTTGCTGGTTTTGATGGAAAATATCAGCCTATAATGGAAGTGAACGATTATCAACTTACCAACGTTCAAAGCATAGAATGGTCTGGAAATTACACCGTTGTAAATGATAATACAAAAAAGCATTTTAGAGATATTATCATAAAAACAAAGGGATTTTTCAATAAAGCATTAAAAGCTCAAGATGAATTTGAAACTAATGTTCCTGAAGAAATTGCGGCAATGGCCAAAACAAAAAAGTCATTCAATTTTGAAATTGAACGACGTTTTGCTTTCAAAGGAAAGTTTTACAAAATGATTGACAAACCAATTGTAAAATTCTCCAATGTAAAGTAATAGTTAAAAAACTTTGAGTATAGTTCTACCGCAAAGAACGCAAAGATTTTTTTAGGATTGAGAATACAAACGCAAAGTTCGCAAAGCTTTATCTATATAGCTTTGCGAACTTTGCGTTTATATTTAGTCTTTTATGTGTGAATCTTGCGCTCTCTGCGGTTAAAAAAAAACTAACCCAAATAAAGAATTGATACTAAAGCCAAAACGGCGATAAAAATCCAAAGAAAAACACCTTGCAATAAAGGCTTTACTCCCACTGTTTTTAAAGTGGCAAAATTTAGAGTTGCTCCGATCAAAAACAAAGTTATGGTTAAACCGATTTTTGCAATGCCAACAAGATGTCCAGTAAAAATGACAGTTGAAGGAAGATATGTATTCACTAGCATTGCTAAAACAAATAAACCAATAAAGTAAGGAATTTTGATTTTTGAGTTCTTACTTTTAAAAAGAAAAGCAGTTAAGATTGAAATTGGAATAATCCATAATGCTCTCGCCAGTTTTACTGTTGTGGCAACTTGTAATGCTTCAGCACCATATTTATTGGCTGCACCAACTACAGAACTCGTATCGTGAATTGCAATAGCACACCATAAACCAAAATCTTTTTGGGATAAATCTAATTGATGTCCAATAAACGGGAAAACAAATAAGGCAATCGAATTCAATATAAAAATAACTCCCAAAGCTATTGAAGTCTGATTTTCGTTTGATTTGATCACGGGAGAAATGGCCGCGATGGCACTTCCTCCACAGATTGCTGTTCCGCAAGAAATTAAATGAGACGTTTTTCTTTCTGTTTTAAGCCATTTTCCTAACAATAATCCAAAAAGCAAAGTGCTAAATATTGAAAAGACAGTCAAAACAAATCCTTCTTTTCCTGCTGAAACCGCGCTGTTGGCGTTCATTCCGAATCCCAAACCAACAACCGAAAATTGCAATAAAAAGGTTATTGCTTTATGATTGAATTCGACAAACGGATTTCCGAAAAGATTCACAATTAAAACGCCCAATAAAAGTGCTATTGGAGGTGAAATGATCGAAAATAGACATAAAAGAATTACAGCCAGAAAAAGTACTTGCTGTACTGATTGATTAATTTCAAATAATTGTGCTGATGTTTGTTCTTTTGTTTTCAAAATAAATGGGTATTGATATTATGTTGCAAAGTTCCGCCGTTTATATTGAAAACACCAATCGTAAATTACAATTGGCTATAACTTCAAGTTATAATGCAATGCTAAATTTTGAATGAATAGTTCTGATAAAGAATCTGATTTTCCTTGTAAAGTGGCAATGTAAAAATATCGTTCTACAGATAAATTTTCTACATCTAAAACAATCAATTCTTTATTTTTCAACTCTTTACTTACAGCATGAATAGACATAAATGCAAAACAATCTGAATTTAATAAATAAGATTTTATACTTTCTGTACTTCCCAACTGCATTTCGATTTGTAAATCTGAAAATTTCAAACCTGCTTTTTTTAAGGCAAATTCTATAACTTCAAGTGTTCCAGACCCGCGTTCTCGGGTTATGAATTTCATTGATTTTAAATCGTTTACCGAAATTTCATTTTGTTTAACAAAAGGATTATTGCTATTGCAAACCAAAACCAATTCGTCTTTTAAAAACGGAATGTATTTTATAGATTGATTTTTAGACTGTCCTTCTACAATTCCGATTTCGATTTCTTTATCGATTAAAGCATTTTCAATTTGTTCTGTATTTCCATTCAGCAAATTGACTTTTATGTCTTTCTGTTTCTGATGAAAACTAGCCAAAACTGGAGAAATAATATATTGCGAAATGGTTGTACTTGCTCCTAACCTAAGCAAACCTTGACGCTCTGCATTAAACGAACTCATTTCAAAGTCTATTTCGCGATAAATATCGAAAATACTTTTAGTATATCTTAGGAGAATTTTTCCTGCCGGAGTTAAAGCGATTTTAGAACCGTTTCGTTCGAAAAGTTTGGTTTTATACGTTTCTTCTAATTCCTGAATATGTTTAGAAACTGCTGGCTGCGTAATATACAATTCTGTTGCCGCTTTAGTAAAATTAAGGCGGAGCGCAACGGTGTAGAAAACTTTTAGCCTAAAATCCATATTTTATTCCTTTTTAATTTTTGCTCTTAGATTTTCAATTATTTTCATAATTCCATCCAACATTCCTTGATAATAATTTCCCTTTAAAAACTTTGGAATAAAATCATTTTCTATGATTTCTTTTGTTTCGTGTTCTGAGAGCATTTTAATCGTTCCGTCTCCAAGTTCTACCCGAAATTTTTTATATCCTTTTGAAAAACTAATCAAAATTCCATTATCCTTACCTTTCTTACCAAATGCCCAAGTTTTTGCTATATGCAATGATAAATCGTCAAAATTTTCTTTTGCTACTTTAATCGTATCAATGGTTACAACTGCAATTTCAATGGAAGTTTCTTTTTCAAAATTAGTAATTATACTATCTAATTTTCTTTCTTCATTATCAGAAAAAATTCCTTCATAATCATTTACCCAACCTTTAGGTTTTGGCAAATTATTCCAATAAATTTCTCTAAATGTAGCAACTACTTTCTGCTTTTCAGAATTATTATTTTTCTTCTCTATACTTTGTCCATTAAAAGTAATTGTGATTAAAAATAAAATAGTAAAAAATAATTTCCTCATTAATAAAAATTAGTGAATTCTGAAGAAACTATAATAAACCATTATACTTCCTAACAAACCATTCTGTAGTCAATAAAGCAACAATCAAAATCAATAACCAAACCCAATCAATAATTGGAGTTTTACTTGAAATATTTTTCTCGATTGATTTGTATTCTTTGTTTTCTAAAAGCGTATTAATCAACTGATCTGCCTGATCTTCAAAGAACGCTTTTCCTCCTGTCTGCTGAGCTAATTGCTGTAATTTTACCACATCTGGATTTACAAATTGCTTTTCAATATCAAAATCTAAAATTTCAAAATGGCTTGCGTATGAAGTATTCGAATTTAATTCTTTTACTGTAAAGTTATATTTTCCAGCAGGAAGTCCTTCTAAATTAGCTGAGAAAGAGTTGCTTCCTTTTAGTAAATCGTAATTTTTGGTTTGTTTGGTCGCTGCATTTACAACGCTAATTGTAAGTCTTGCTTTTTCGTCAAACTCATAATTTTTGTTGAAATACTGTGCATTGATGATAATTTCTTCTCCCGAATTATAGAAACTTTCATGAGTTACTACCAAAGATTTTTTTGAAGTCGATGATGCTAAATATTGAACAATCTTATCAATAAAAACATCATACTTTTCAAATGATTGATTGTCGACATGACTTTGCAAACGCCACTTCCAGCTATTTTCTCCAAGAAGGAAAGCGGTTCTTTTTCCTTGATTTTCTGTGAAAGCCAATAATGGAGCATTTGTAGAAACGTTTCTAATTTTTGACGAAAGTAAAATAGAAACATTTCCGTTTGTGCTGATATTTCCGAACGGATTTTGCAAAGGTGGGAAATTTTCAAAACCTATATCGTCGATGGCAAACAAATTAAAATCTGAATGGAATTCATTAAGAAAATCTTCTCGCTGATTGCTCATTTTAAAAATCAGATTATTTTGCTGCTGATTTAAAAAATTAAAATCGGTATTGTTTCCTGTTATAATAAAGGTATTTGTTCCTTTTAATTTATTGTTGTCAAATATCGGCTTGAAAGCTGTTGTTGGCTGATATAAAACTAAAACAGAAACATCTTGTAAGTCATTAATTTGATTCGGTTTAGCTAATATCACTTTACGCTGTGCATTAACTTCAATCGAACGTTTTAAAGAAGCAATATCTGGATGATTTATTGCAGAAACAATAGCAATTGTAGACTTCTGATCAATAATTTCAACTGCAAAATTTTTGATATTGTTGTAACTGTTTTTTTCTTTAGCCGAAGACTGGATACTTGCTTTATAAATCTGTAATCCTACTTTATCTGCAGGAAGAAGCAAATTCAAAGAAGCTGTTTTTTTTGAGGGCGAAAACGAAAGTTTTTCTTTTGCAACAACAGTATTTCCTTGCGAAATGGTAAATTCTGCATTGGCGGTTTTATCACCAGCATATTGCAGAAAAACTTCGACAGGAAATTTATTTTTATGAAACGCGTATTTGTTTACGTTAAGCTGATTGATTTTTAAATCGAAAAAAGTGGTTGTATCTCCCACAACCAAAGGATAAACTTTATTGACAGGATCGAATCTATAGACATAGTCGTTTCCTGTAGTTTGATTTCCGTCTGTAATAATTACGGTTGGGAAAATCAGATTTTTATTGATGCTTTTTAGATTCTTCGCGGCTTCGTCTAAATTGGTTTGATTTCCCTTAAAATCAAATTTATCTGAAGTTTTAAAATCGTTATCAAACTGATAAGACTGAATTTCAAACTTTTCTTTTAAGGCTGGATTTGAAACTAGTTTTTGATATAACTCAACTGCTTTTTTATCAGATTTTAAAGCTGCAATAGAACTAGAATTGTCTACCACAATTGCTAAAGGGGTTTTGGTAATCTCCAAAGAATTTTTAGAAATTATCGGATTGATTAATAAAACCAATAATCCGAAAATGGCTAAAAAACGTAAAAAAGCCAAAAGTATAATCACATTGGATTTACTTTTGGCTTTGAAAAAATATTGAAAGTACGATAAACCACCAGCGATTACTAAAGAAAGCAATAATAAAAGAATCGTGTTTGTCGTCATATTTATTTAGTATTCAGTAATCAGTTTTTTAGTGATCAGATTGTTTAGTGTTCAGAGTCAGAAAAACTGAATACTAAAACCTGAACACTGAAAACCATTAAGTAAGCATTCCTCCGCAAACATTAAGAACTTGTCCTGTAATGTATCCGCTCATGTCTGAAGCAAGGAATAAACAAGCATTTGCAACGTCTTCTGGAGTTCCTCCACGTTTCAACGGAATACCTTCTCTCCATCCTTTTACTACATCTTCGCTTAATTTTGCAGTCATTTCAGTTTCGATAAAACCTGGAGCGATTGCATTGCAACGAATGTTACGAGAACCTAATTCTAATGCCACAGATTTAGTAAATCCGATTGCACCAGCTTTAGAAGCTGCATAGTTTGTTTGACCTGCGTTTCCAGAAACCCCAACAACAGAACTAATGTTGATGATAGATCCTGCTCTTTGTTTCAAGAAAGTTTTCTGAATTGCTTTTGTCATATTGAAAACCGATTTCAAGTTTACATCAATTACTTGGTCAAAATCTGCCTCAGACATACGCATTAATAGGTTGTCTTTTGTAATTCCGGCATTATTGATTAAGATATCTACAGTTCCAAAATCTGCTAAAACAGCATCAACAAAAGTTTGAGCTTCGTTAAAATCTGCTGCGTTAGATTGGTATCCTTTCGCTTTTACTCCTAAACTATTTAATTCTGCTTCTAAAGCTTCTGCAGATGCAGCAGATGAGCTGTATGTAAAAGCAACGTTTGCTCCATGTTTAGCAAAAACTTCAGCAATTCCTTTTCCAATTCCACGGCTTGCACCAGTAATAATTGCAACTTTTCCTTCTAGTAATTTCATATTAAGGTATTCGTTTTATTTTTTGAATTACAAATATAGATTATTTGAGCATTTAATAAAATTTGTAATCCAAAAATTGGCTTAAGAATTTTAGATGTTGCTAAAACAAAAAAAACAGCTCATAAAATGAGCTGTTTCCCCCCAAAATAAAAAAACAAAACTAAAAAAGTTTAAATGTGATTTTGTTTCGTTAATTAAGAATGTTAATACCAAGTAACATTTGACATTCTTAAAAATGTGTTTTTTTTAGTCTATTTTTCTTTATCCTCCTTAAGCTTATCAAAGACTATACAACCAATTGCAATTATTATTGACAAATACAGATAAGGTTTTAAATATAGATAATAGTATTCGTTAATAATTAAAAGTCCTATTCCCCAGAAGAAGATTGCAATAGTTGCTGGTGTCAATATTTTTTTAATCATAATATCTATATAATGAAAAGTTAGATTGTTTAATTCAGAAATTATGTTTAGAAAAAGCAACTCAGAAAAATGAGTTGCTTTTCCTTCAAATTTTAAAACTAAAAATTACAGCCCTTACAATTGATAAGTTGTTATTCTAAAACCATTATTTGACGCGTTTGCAAGTGTATATATTTTATTAGAAGCCACAATTGTAAAAGCTTCTTTTTTGATATATAATCCCTCTGGATTTGTAAGCTGTGCATCTAAGTCTTTTAAAATTGCAATAGTAGCAGCATTATGAGTCCATCCATCATCTGTTAAAATGATGGTTTTATTTGCTTCATTCACTTCTGTAGTTACAAAGTGAGTTATTGTAGCCTTTCCTCCATTAAACAGGTATTGAATATAGGTACCGTTAACTGCATTGTTAAATACAACTTGAACTCTGGCAAGTGATTGCGTTGCTGGTAATCCTGCATTTATTTTATCTATTAAATTTCTACATAAAACCGAATTACTTTGTGCTGCAGTCAAGTTTGGCGCAATATAACCAACCACTCTTTGCGGCTGACCTGGAGCGAAATTTTTATAATCATCAGAGATTACAAATGGAGTGTTTGAGTACTTTATTGAGGCACTCGCACCATTGGTTCCTGTTGCTGTAAAACTGCCATCGGCACTATTAAAAATAAAATTACTTAGCATTTGATCTCCAACTTTAATAGCTGGGCTAATCACGATACCATTTGGCGAATAACCAATACCTATACCATTATTACTAGTTATATCGGTATAACTTCCAAAACGAGTTATTGTAGTGTATGGGTTGAAATCATAAGTTTTCTTAGTTGTCCCATCGATAATCTCAAGTCCTCTGTTTGCACCGAAAACATTACTTCCAATTACATTTGGAATCATTAGGAAATTCTTAGATAAGTCATCCCAATCTTGAGACGTTGCTTTTACAAAACGTATTTCTGAAGAGTTACTATCGCCAGCAGTCCTATTAGCTTTAAAAATAAGCTGACCATTGTCTTGTCCGTAGTATAAAAATTGGAAATCACCTAAATACCCTTTTCCTCGCAAAGCTGCAGTTGGAGCGGCAGCTGGACTTGAGTCTGACAGCAAATGAATTCTATTTTTGGTTGTAAAAACCAAACTTACTGTACTTCCTAATTGAATATCATAATCGCTTGTAAATTTTGGAGTTGATGTCGTATTGAAATCTGATGCCATTTCTACTTTTCCATCCGCCGTAAACTTGAACAAATGCGTGAATCCTCCTAGTTGCTTATTATCTGTAAAATAAACAGCCTTCCATCCATCAGGAGAAGTAAGCAAAACCTCTTGCAACTCACTTTTTTGAGCATTTAAACGCTCAGTTGGAGTTTTATCAAACTTTTGTTCAACTTCTGTATCAGTACAAGCTGTAAAGTGCAACATTAAAGATGCAACAACTAAATATCTGAATATATATTTTATTTTCATACTATCTCTTTTAAAGTTTTTATAATTACTAATTAATTATTGACCACATTCGTTGTGTTCTTTTCCGCTTCATCTCTTAAAGCATAAAAGTCCATATTAAATGTTTCTTTGAAATATTTAACAACTATAGCCTCTTTTTTCTGGATATCAGCTCTAGCTTTTGCACTTGAAATGCTTGCTAATATTGCGGCATATTCCGCTTTCGTACTGATTAGGATAATTGATGCTGTTTCAGCAAAATCTTCGACGACATTTGACCTTGCATAGTTAGTAATAAAACCCAGTTCTCTAGAAGCAGCTGTGGTTTCAAGATGCCACGTTGCAGTATAACCGGAAGGAGTTATTTTTCCCCAACCTTGCTCATCAAAAGGTTTCGTCTGATTTAAGATATGAATATATTCATGTTGGATAGTATGAATGAACTCTGCAACAATCGCGCGATTTTTTCTGTTCAAGTTATCGACTTCAAAAAGCGTTATTCTTTGTCCACCTTCAGCAATACCCAGTGTCCTTGTTCCATTTGAATTTGAGTTTACACCTCCAACCAAAACTATTTCTCTAGGAGCAATTTTTTTCACAAAATCAGCACCACCAATTGTAGCATAACTTTTAAGCCAAATTTGCTGCACAATTTCCAATGCTGGTTTTACTTTGTCCAAAGTTGGAGGAAACAAAAATCTTGTATTATCAACTGTATTTTGATTCCATTTGTATTGTGCATTAATATTATAAGGAACTAAATAATTACTATCAATCCATTTATCCAATTCCGTTTTAAGAGGCTGATTATAATCTAATTGACTTTCCTTAGGCTGCTCTTCTTGTGCGCAAGATGCCAAAGCCAAGACTCCAACAAACACGGCTATTTTTTTATATTTATTTATTATTTTCATACTACTTAAAATTTTATTTATCTAGGATTTTTTTCTACTCCGTTACTTGATGCACTCAAAGGAATTTGCAATGCTCTACGGTTATCATCTTTTTCCAAGGTATTTGTTGGCTTGCTAAATGTTTCATGTACTACAACAATATTAAAACGTTTAATATCAAACCATCTAATTCCTTCATGAATAAAATCTCTTCTTCTAGTTTCTGCAATAGCCTTAACATAAGAAGTCTGAACAGGTGTCATAGAATAAAATGGAGTATATTCATCTGCAACAACTGGATATTTGTCAACCACTTTTGCTTCTGTAAGTTTATCTGTTGTTGCATTATATCCAGTAGTTCTAGTACCAAAGAAATACTCTAATTCAGCATTAGCTTCATTGATTCGATTTTTCATAACAAGAGCTTCAATTCTGTTTAAATAGAATTCGTCATAAGACAAAAGAACTGTTCCTGTATATGGTTCTCCAATACTTGCTGTAAGATTTGTATATTTAAAATATTCCTTAAACTTTGCAGAGAAAACAGTCATACTGCTATTATATGAATAAGTTTTATAAAGCCAAGCTTTTCCAAATATATTAGTTCCAGTCCCTAAAATACCTTGACTTCTATCTCCAGCTAAATAAAATCTATTTCGGCTGGATGCTCTAGCATAAATTGAATAAGCCGATACAACTAATAAATTTGCAGGCTCATCTGCTTTTGCGTATTCAATAAACTGTATATTAGGATCTAAAGCAGTAAATGTTAAATAATTTCTCAATTTTCCTACTGGTTTTGAACCTAATCCTTCTGAAACTTCAAGAACTTTGTCCCAATCTCCTTTAATTAAATAGAAACGGCTTGCAAATGCATTTGCAGCTTCTTTAGTAAAGTGGAACTTAGGCTCAGAATAGTTATTTCCAACAAGTTTCAAACCTTCTTCAAGGTCTTTTTGTATAAAATCAAAGACTTCTTTAACAGTATTACGAGTATATTTTTTAATCAATACTTCTTCTGGTTCAGTAACATAGGGGATCCCTAAATCTTTATCAGCTGTTGATGGATTATATCTTTGAGACCAAAATGAAACCAGCATAAAATGTGAATAAGCTCTAGCTAGTAAAGCTTCCCCTTTTTGTGGATTTAAACTAGAAGGGTTTCCTAACTCATTAATCGCTTGCAATGCCTTATTTGCATGTGCAATGGCTCTATAACATGCATCCCAGTAATTGGCTTGTGTATCTATATTTGTTTCATTGTTCATTTCCCAATTATAGTTTTGCTCATTTTTAGGCAAAGTTTCAGCTAATTGTCCGTCTCCAACATTGTCTGTCATTGTTTCTGCAAATTCCATATAAGTTCCTCCTGATGGATATGCATTAACTAATAATTCCGATATTTTGTCTGCTGTATCTATTTGCGTTCTATTATCTGGAGTTTCAGAAAGAAAGTCATCACAGCTGCTTAAAGAAACTACAAATAATAAGGTAAGTGCTATTTTTATATTTTTCATATTAAATTAATTATAATGAAACGTTTAAAGTAAATGTATACTGAGAAGTTATTGGAAATGCAACTCCTCCTGTATTACGGAATTCAGGATCTTGACCGTTTAATTTTTTATCTGAATAAATCAACCAAGGATTAACTGCAGAACCTTTTAATGTAAAAGTACTTACTCCAATTTTCTGCTTGAAGTCTTTTGGAAACTCCCAGCTTAATGAGATGTTTTTCAACCTTACAAAGTCACCATCTGCAATTCTAACATCAGAATAATTGTAAGTATTGTAAGCTCTTTGCAACCTATTTTGTCCACCATAATCTGTAATTAATCTCTTATCAGCAATTACTGGAACATTTGTAAAGTTTTCATCACCTGGATTGATCCAACGATTAGTAAAGTCCTTTGTAAATACTGTTAAATCATCATATTGACTGTCATAAACTGGATTTAGACGAACTTTATTTCCTCCTGACCCAACAATAAATACATACAATGACCAATTTTTATAAGTAAATGTGTTTGCTAGACCAATTGATTTATTTGGTTCAATAGACCCTTCATATTTTAAGTAATTAGTAACATTATCGTTATCTTGAAAATCAGCTCCCGTAATATTATTTGTTTCACCAGGTGCCATAACAAATGTTGGAAGGCCTTGATTGTTTAAACCAGTAAATTGATAAGAATAAATAGAGTTTCTCGGATGTCCAATTGCATTTCCACCATTACCGTCAATTAAATCAAATGCCGTTGGCTTGTTCTCCAATTTTGTAATTTCCTGGTTGAAAACTGAAAAATTAAGGGTTGTAGACCATTTAAAATCACGACTTACGATGTTTTGAGTTGTTATACCAACTTCAAGACCTTTAGTTTCCATGTTTGCATTATTTCCTTGTTTGATTCTTTGACCTCCAATACCTGAAGTGACAACATAATCAACTAAATCAAATGCTTTACGACGATAAACATCTGTTACAAGTTGAACTCTGTTATTAAACATTCCTAAATCAAGTCCAATGTTAGTTTCAAATTGTTTCTCCCACGTTAAATCACCATTCTGCAATTGATCAATTTCAATTCCAGTTTCTCTATCATCAAGATTCAAACGATTAGCAATAAAGCTTTTGTAAATTGCTAATGAGTTTGTTGCAGGTCCTGCCGTTGCCGTTAGACCATAAGATCCTCTTAAAGCTAAATTATTGATTGCTTTCGCATCTTTCATGAATTTCTCTTCACTAAGATTCCATTTCCCACTAAAAGTATAAGTTGGAAGCCATCGAGACGAACCGCTATCCCCTTGCCTATTTGATCCATCATATCGTCCTGTAACTGAAGCAGTATAACGACGGTCGTATGTATATCCAACTTTCCCAAAGAAACCTACAGTACGCTCTCTTTCTTCGTTGAAACCGTAATATGAATTTCCTTCATTAATAATTTTCTCAATTAATCTAGGATCTGTAAATGCCGTTAAACCTCTGTCATACTGAAGTCCAGCCGCCGTAAAATTATCACTATTTCTATCTACAGAACGTAGCTCCGTACCAAAGAAACCTTCTAACTCATGTTTATCTGCGAAAGTGTTTCTATATGTTACACTATTTCTAATGTTATAAGAAGTCATATCGTTAGTGAACTTTCTTAAAAACCCACCATTTGGCAATACTGAAACACCTGGAGCTGTTAAATCATTTGGATCTTTGTATAAAAAGATATTTGCATCACGAACAATTGTTGTTTCCATAGCATTGTAAGCTCCCACAACATTTGATCCCTCTAAAATTTTATGTTCTCTGCTTGTATTTGCATAACGAGCAGATCCTGTTAAATTATAAGTCAAGTGTGGATTAATTTTATAATCTAAATCCAATTGAAAACGAATATCTTTTACATCAATATCTAAATAGTTAGTTTTTAATTCATTGATAATATTCATTGGTGCCCAGTTATTTCTATAGTACTCTAGGTTTCCATTTTCGTCATATGGCCTTAAAGTTCTACTAGTATTTAAAACATAACTAAAAGGATTGATATCAAAATCTCTTGTAACTTTACCAAAGACTTGGTCTTTTTGACTTTCGTAAGTACCAGGAGCGCCTTGCTGTCTAATAGAAGCCAAAGTAGACAAAGTAAGATTTAATCTGTCATTGATATAAAAAGTTCCTTTTATGTTTGAAGATAATTGTTTAACATTATCAGCAATAGTCCATCCTGGATCTGTATAATATCCCAAAGAAGCGTAAAATGTATTGTTTTTTCCACCACCAGAAAAACTCAAAGAGTGATTTTGCGTAATAGCTGGCCTAAACAAAACCTTAAACCAATCTGTATTTGCCAATTCATATTTTCTCAAGAAATTATTACGGCTAACAGGGTCGTTATTTACCAAATAGCCACCTGTTTCAGGCACATAAGTATTAATAGCTCTTCCAAGAATATTATAAACACCACCATATCTTCCTTGAACTGTAGATGGCAAATCTAAAAATCCTTTAGACTCCATTTCTTTAAAAATACTCATTGACTCTTGAGAATTCAAAATATCATATTGCGTATAACTTGGTACAGTTCTAACTGTTTGCTCTAAACCATAAGTAATTTTTAACGGAGAATCTCTACGACCTTGTTTTGTTGTAACAACAACAACACCATTTAATGATCTTGAACCATAAATAGAAGTAGCAGAAGCGTCTTTCAGAATTTCAACACTTTGAATGTCATTTGCATTTAAACCTGCAACAGAAGAACTCAATAAAGTTTCTGAATTTCCAGATGCTAAATCAGCAAATGTAATATTGATAATATCTTCCTGAACAACTCCATCGATAACCCATAAAGGTTTTGTATCCCCAAAGATTGAAGAAGATCCACGAACTGTAATCTTAGGAGCTGTACCAAATGTACCTGTAACGTTTTGTACGGTAACCCCTGCGGCTTTTCCTTCAATCATTCTACTTACATCTACAACACCATCAACTTTTAATTCTGCTCCAGAAATTTTACTGATTGCTCCTGTAAATGTTCTCTTAGAAGTTTTCTCGTAACCTGTTGTAACTACAACTTCTTTAAGATTCTGTCCTGCTTCTGTTAAAACTACGGTTGGAGTAGGATTATTAATTCCGATTTCTTTTGTTTCCATACCAACATAAGAAATAACCAAACGGTCTACGTTAGCAGGCATTTCAATAGAGAAATTTCCATCAAAATCTGTTAATACAGCAGTTTTTGTTCCTTTTGCCATTACAGTAGCTCCTGGAAGAGGTGATCCACTTTGGTCTGTAACTTTTCCTTTGATGATTGGTCCGAAAGTCAAAATTTCGAACAAAGAATCATGATTATTCACATTAGAAAAAGAAGTAGTGCTTTTTTGAAGTACAATCTGATTGCTAACTTCAGAAAAAGTGATATTAAAAGGAACCAGTACTCTACTCAAAATACTAGACAGAGTTTCCTGATTTGCTTCTATACTTACTTTCTCTCCTAATTGAGGAAGTCGTGAATTATAGGAAAATTTTACATGTGCAGATTTTTCAATTCTTGATAAAGCATTATCTAAAGTTAGGTTATCAACTGTAATAGTTACTTTAGTATCTAATTTTTTCTGCCCATTTACATTATTTGCGAGAGTAACACTTGAAAACACAAGTGCTAACACAAACTGAAACAGCGTTATTTTCATGATTTGGTGAAGTAATCGTTGCTTGACAACAGGTTTTTTCATAATTTTGGTTTGTTTTGATTAATACTATTCGAGTGTATTTTAAGAAACATCATAAATTACCCTTTACAGAGAGTGATTTATTCAGATTTAAGTGTCGATAATGTTACAGCATTCTCGGCACTTTTTTTATGTATTTATTTTTTACATAGGCAGTTATATATTTTTTTAGTTTTTAATTAGTTCAATTTTGGATTTTCTTTTTTTATTTTCTGATTGAATTTTAAACCTCTAGTTACAGCCAGAAGTTGTAATTACAATCTGATTTCCATTCATTTCATAATTGGTATCATTTCCAATACTTTTGCAAATTATTTTAAGCTTTTCGGCCAACGGTTGATCACTTAGAGAAGTTGTTAATCGGCAATCTTTCAATTTGTCGAGAGGAAAATCAATATCTACCAAATAAGCCTGCTCAATAGTTTCAAGAATTTGCGCTACAGGGATATCAGTAAATTCAAAACTTAATTGTTCAATATTTCTAACACTATTCACTAAAATAGGATCTTCGGTAATATTAGTTATTTTATTAAATACCAATTCTTTACGAACAAAACGCAACGCCTGATTAGGAAGCAAAACAATCTCTTCACTTTCAGTAGCACGAACTAAATCATTGGATTTAACCTTAACTTTACCGGTGCGAACGAGAACTTCAACATTCTGCTGATCTGGATATGCTTTTATTCTAAAGCTTGTTCCAACAACTCGAGTTACGATTTCGTTAGCATAAACAAAAAAAGGCTTTTTAGGATTTTTACTAATTTCAAAGAAACCTTCGCCGGATAAATACACCTTTCTTTCGTTCCCGGTAAAGATTTTAGGATAACTTAATTTACTATTGGGCTGCAATAAGACCGAACTTCCATCAGATAAAGTAATGATCTGTGATTTTTCTGAATTGTTGGTTTGTTCTACCAAACCTTCATCGTTATCTTGAACTAATTCGTTGTATGTAACAACATTGTCATTAGTTATTAAGTCGTTTTTAAAAAACCATGTAGAAAAAATACCAACTAAAATAGCAGCTGCAATACCACTGATCCAGTATCTCTGTATTTTAAGTTTTTTGTTTTTTGAAGTTTGTTGAGAAAGTTCTTCTCTTTGTTCAATTTTACGCCAAGTTTCCTGTAAGGCTTCATGAACTTCATTTGAAGATAAGTCAGATTTTGGAACTCGCATTGCCAATAGTACGAGTCTTGCATCTTCGACAAGCTTAGCTCTTTGCAGATTTTCGAGAGTCCACTCTTCCCAGCCTTGTTCATCAACTTTAGATAAAATCCATAATTGAAAAGATTCATCAGCTAAGAAGTCTTCTATTTCAGTATAATTGTTACGTTTTTGCATCTTACTATTAAGGTTACAAAAACATAGAGGACACTTTTTTTATTATATACTCACCTATTTAAGATTTTTTTTGATTTTTTATTATTTTTTTAAAAAAACCCTGAAGATATAAGGACTAGAAGCGGAATACTGCCTTTCCATTCCTTACGAAGATTTAATAAACCGCGATGAAGAAGATTGCTCGCAGACTGATAATTCATCTCCAATAAATCGGCAATTTGATCTACGCTCAAACCTTGATGATAACGCAAATACAACGCTTCTTTCTGACGACCAGGTAAATCATTTAATAATTTATTTAAAAGAAGGACACGTTCGGCTGTAACTTCGTCTTCAACCAAATCATTTTCTATAGAAAAGTCAAAAAGAAACTCTAAAACATCTGTAGTCGTTGTTTTTCTAAACACATGATCTCTTTCATGCAAACGAGCAATCCTCTTTCTAACACTAGAAAGCAGGTACGCTTTAACAACTACATTATCTTGCAGTGAATCGCGATAAAGCCAAATATCAGCAAAAACATCTTGAATACAATCTTGTACTTTTTCTTCATACGGACAAAGTGAATTGCCATAATTAATTAAGTCTCTATAGTACTTTTCAAAAAGCAAAGAGAAAGATTTCTCATTACCATTTTTCAAGTTATTCCACAGAATAAAATCGTCTAAAACCTTGTTTTTTAAAATTTGGCTCATACAAAATAATTTGGTCTAAAAATCTAATTTACCCGAGCTAATGTCAGTATAAACAGATTCATCGCAGGAATTAAAAATTATTTTAAAAATTGATTTCTTTAGAGATTGAATAGGATTTCTGCAAACCTTAATTTAACAAAAATTAAACAAGTATTTTACATTTCTCCAAATTCAATTACATACGTAAAAGAATTAAATTTTAACATTATTTTTTGTTTTTGTGTGATAAATATAGAAAAGCAAATGATTAAAACCCAATAAATCGCCAAAATTTGCTTCTTTTTTCAAATTCATCAGTATTTACCCTACTTTTTTGATCAAACTTAAAATTTACGATAATTTAAATTTTAATTAACAGGATTGAATTTAAGAATTTCGTTTCTGAATATTAGAGCCACTGATTTTCTTTTATAAAATCAAAGCTATTTTAACTTTCAATTTCATTATCGAAAAAAAAAGCCTTACTGTTTCCAGCAAGGCTTTTTATTCAGTTTTTTTATTTGCTTAAAAAGCTACATTCCATCTTGGCAGTTTACCATTTTCATCTAAGAAGTTTTGTAAAACCTGTCCTTCAACAGCAGTTGGAATTGCTTTTATATCTCCAGCAAAAGTTTCATACCATACTACTTCTAATGAATCAATGTTTTCTAATTTCATTTGAGCTGGCCAAGAATATTTTCTGCCCGTTTTAGCAAACTGATGACCGTTTACAATTTTGTCATATAGTCCGCCATTTTTGCTTTTTAAAGTTCCATCATTTTGAACAGTTCCTGTGGAACCAACCATAATTAGTTCTTTTACGTCATCTTCAACAGCATACACAACAAAGATTCCAGCGCTTCCTTCTGGCGCGTTGCAAGCTTCTTCCAAACTATCATTTACAGTAAAAGTAAAACTGTTTGTTGATTTAAATTTTTCTAATTCTTTATACATATTTTCTTTTTAAGCTTCTAAGATACTGAGGTTCTAAGATGCTAAGTTTTTTTTCATTTACGCCTCAGCCTTTAAAATGTAAAAAAGTCTCAACAGGATAATTGAGACTTTTTTGGAATTTATTATTTTGAGACTTGAAGATTATCCAAGTACTTCTTTTACTTTTTTACCAATTTCAGCTGGTGAATCAACAACGTGAATTCCGTTGTCTCTCATGATTTGTTTTTTAGCAGCAGCCGTATCATCAGAACCACCAACAATTGCACCTGCGTGACCCATTGTTCTACCAGCAGGAGCAGTTTCTCCAGCGATAAATCCAATAACTGGTTTACGGTTACCATCAGCTTTTACCCATCTTGCAGCATCAGCTTCAAGTTGACCACCAATTTCACCAATCATGATGATAGCTTCAGTTTCTGGATCGTTCATTAATAATTCAACAGCTTCTTTAGTTGTAGTTCCAATGATTGGATCTCCACCAATACCAATTGCAGTTGTGATACCTAAACCTTGTTTTACAACTTGGTCAGCAGCTTCGTAAGTTAAAGTTCCTGATTTAGAAACGATACCAACTGTTCCTTTTTTGAAAACGAAACCTGGCATAATACCAACTTTAGCTTCACCTGGAGTAATTACACCTGGACAGTTTGGACCAATTAATCTAGAATTTCTCTCTTTAACATAATTATTTGCTTTAATCATATCTGCTACAGGAATTCCTTCTGTAATAGCAATAATTACTTTAATTCCAGCATCAGCAGCTTCCATAATTGCATCAGCAGCAAAAGCTGGCGGAACAAAAATGATAGAAGTATCAGCACCAGCTTGATCAACAGCATCTTTTACTGTATTAAAAACTGGACGATCTAAATGGCTAGTACCACCTTTTCCTGGAGTAACACCTCCAACAACATTAGTACCATACTCAATCATTTGAGAAGCGTGGAAAGTACCTTCGCTCCCTGTAAATCCCTGAACAATTATTTTGGAATCTTTATTAACTAAAACACTCATGATATATATTTTATGTAGTTTTTAAATTTGTGTTGCAAAAATAAGGTTTTGTAATGTATTTTGACTCTTTTATTGTCAAAAAAATATTAAGAAAATTGACTCATTTGATAACCTCTATAAAGTTTATCATCTTTTATTTGCCAAATGGTTGCAAAATGTGCTAAAAGCATCTCTTCTCTCGGATTCTCAATTGTTTTTACAAAATGAGAGTAACGCACTGATACTAAATCATCTTCGCTAATAATATGGCTAATTCTAACCTTAGAACGTACATAAGCACGGCTAAGATCATTGGCCATTTCAATTATCGAATCATAATCCATCTGAATAAAACCTTTACTACTGTTCCATTCAAGTGTAACATCAGGATGCAGATATGTTTTTAAAATTTCGCTATCAATTAGGGCATCTGACTTATAAAATTTCTGAACAAATTCTTTAATAGACATATTACTTCAATTTACTTAAAATTTCAGGAATCTTCTTAATATTGGCTAATTGTTTCAATTTCTCTCTAGACTCTTCAATTGGGGTTCCGAAATACGATTTTCCACCTTCTACCGATTTAGTAACACCTGTCTGCCCCATCACAACTGCTTTTGAACCAATTGTAATGCCACTAGTAGTTCCTACTTGTCCCCACATTGTAACTTCATCCTCAATAATCACACAACCAGCAATACCAGTTTGAGAAGCTATCAGACATTTTTTTCCAATTACGGTATCATGCCCAACATGTACTTGATTATCTAATTTAGACCCCTCACCAATGGTCGTATCTCCTGTAACACCTTTATCGATTGTGCATAAAGCACCGATGCCAACATTATCTTCAATAACAACTCTTCCGCCAGAAACTAATTGATCGAAGCCTTCTGGACGTTTTTTATAATAAAAAGCGTCTGCTCCTAATATAGTTCCAGCATGTATAATTACATTGTCGCCAATTACAGTATGATCGTAAATTGACACATTAGAATGTATTAAACAGTTCTTACCTATTTTAACATTGTTTCCAACAAAAGTATTTGGCTGAATTACTGTGCCCTCTCCTATTTCTGCAGAAGGCGCAATTGCAACATTAGCAAATTGAAATGGTTTAAAATGTTTTGTGAGAATATTGAAATCTCTAAACGGATCATCAGAAATTAAAAGGGCTTTACCTTCTGGGCATTCTACTTCTTTATTTATTAAAACAATAGTCGCTGCCGATTGCAAAGCTTTGTCATAATATTTTGGATGGTCGACAAAAACAATATCACCAGGTTCTACCACATGTATTTCGTTCATGCCTAAAACTTGAAAATCTTTGTCTCCAATAAATTTGCAATTAAGCAAATGGGCAATTTCTTGTAAAGAATGACTCTTTGGAAATTTCATATATTATAATTAGAAAATTTGTCAATTAGAAAATGAGTCAATTAGAATGTGAATATACAAAAATTATGTCGATTCACAGATTATCTAATTGACTCATTGTCAAATTTATCTTAATTAAAAAACTACTCTTTTACACGCTCCATGTAAGAACCTGTAGCTGTATCAATTTTAATTTTATCTCCTTCATTGATAAACAAAGGCACGTTGATGTTTGCTCCTGTTTCTACAGTAGCATTTTTAGTTGCGTTTGTAGCCGTATTTCCTTTTACCCCTGGCTCAGCGTAAGTAACCTCTAAAATAACAGATGCTGGCATATCTACTGATAATGGCAAATCTGTTTCAGTGTTAATTTGAACCATTACGTTTGTACCTTCTTTCAACAAATCTGGAGCATCCAAAATGTTTTTATTTAAAGAAATTTGCTCAAACGTTTCAGCATTCATGAAGTGAAATTCATCACCTTCTGGGTATAAATATTGAAATGTATGTGTTTCAACACGAATAACGTCAATTTTATGACCTGCTGAAAAAGTATTGTCTAATACTTTACCAGAAGTTAAACTTTTCAATTTTGTTCTTACGAAAGCTGGACCTTTTCCAGGTTTTACGTGAAGAAATTCAATAATTTTATAGATATCGTGATTAAATTTAATACACAATCCGTTTCTAATATCTGATGTAGATGCCATTGCTATTTGTTTATTATATATTGTTAAATCATTTAACCGTTTATCTGTCTAAATAAAAACAAATAAACGGCTAAATTTTTCTTTTTAATAGTTTCCAGAGTAACCTTTCATAATTCCTCTAGATGAATTTCTAATAAAATCTAGAATTTCATCTCTTTCTGGAGTCGCCTCCATCTCTGCCTCAATAATACTTAAGGCTTGTGTTGTATTGTAATTCTTTTGGTATAAAATTCTATATATTTCCTGAATTTCTCTAATTTTTTCAGTTGTAAACCCTCTTCTTCTTAAACCAACAGAATTAATTCCAACATAAGACAATGGCTCCTTTGCAGCTTTTGTAAACGGAGGAACGTCTTTTCTAACCAATGATCCTCCAGAAATCATAGCATGATCCCCAATATGGATAAATTGGTGAATTGCGGCTAAACCTCCAATAACAGCATGATTACCAACTACTACGTGACCTGCTAAAGCAACGCCGTTTACAATAATTGCATTGTTTCCAATCTCACAGTCGTGTGCAATGTGTGCATAAGCCATTACTAAACAATTGTTACCAATTACAGTCTGACCAGAAGCAATTGTTCCTCTATTTATAGTTACACATTCTCTAATTGTACAATTATCACCAATAATCGCAAGAGAATCTTCACCTCCAAATTTTAAATCTTGTGGCACTGCAGAAATTACAGCTCCTGGAAAAATATTACAATTTTTTCCAATTCGAGCACCTTCCATAATGGTCACGTTTGAACCAATCCAAGTACCATCACCAATAACAACATTATTGTGAATTGTTGTAAATGGCTCTATTACAACGTTTTTAGCGATTTTCGCGCCTGGATGAACATATGCTAATGGTTGATTCATCTGTATGTTTTATATTTTTAATTAAAATATTCTAATTTGAAGCAACAAACCTAAACAATAAATTTGATAATTTATTATTGTTTTCTTGCTATTTGTGCCATTAATTCTGCTTCAGTAACTAATTTACCATTTGCATAAGCGTTTGCTTGCATATGACAAATTCCTCTTCTGATAGGAGATATTAACTCACATTTAAAGATTAAAGTATCACCTGGCAATACTTTGTGTTTAAATTTAACATTATCAATTTTCATGAAGTATGTCAAATAATTTTCAGGATCTGGAACAGTACTTAATACTAAAATTCCGCCTGTTTGTGCCATTGCCTCTACAATTAATACACCTGGCATAACTGGAGCCTCTGGGAAGTGACCAACAAAGAAATTCTCATTCATAGTAACATTTTTCAATCCTACTACATGACGATCAGACATTTCAATAATTCTATCAATCAACAAGAATGGTGGTCTATGAGGCAGCATAGACATGATCTTATGAATATCCATCAATGGTTCTTGATGTAAATCATATGTAGGAACATGATTTCTTTGCTCTATTTTGATGATTTTTGCCAATTTCTTTGCAAATTGAGTATTTACAAAGTGCCCTGGTTTATTAGCAATAATTTTTCCTTGAATACGAACTCCAATTAAAGACAAATCTCCAATTACATCAAGCAGTTTGTGTCTTGCTGCTTCGTTTGGATAATGCAAAGTAAGGTTATCTAAAACGCCATTTGGCTTAACAGAAATCTCGTCTTTACCAAATGCTTTCTTTAAATTCTCCATTGTAGACTCAGAGATTTCTTTATCTACGTAAACAATTGCATTATTTAAATCTCCACCTTTAATAAGTCCGTGCTCTAACAATGACTCTAATTCGTGAAGGAAACTAAATGTTCTAGAACTTGCAATTTCAGATTTAAAATCTGACAAACTTTTAAGAGTAGCGTTTTGAGTACCTAAAACTTTTGTACCAAAATCCACCATTGTTGTAACCTGATATTCGTCGCTAGGCATAACAAGGATTTCGCTTCCTGTAGCTTCGTCTGTAAAAGAAATTACTTCTTTTACTACGTAAACATTACGTTGCGCATCTTGTTCTTCGATTCCAGCTTTTTCAATCGCTTCAACAAAATATTTTGATGAACCATCCATAATAGGAAGTTCAGAGGCATTCAATTCAATAATAATGTTATCCAAATCGCAGCCAACTACTGCAGCTAAAACGTGTTCTGGTGTTTGAATTTTTACTCCTAACTTCTCAAGATTTGTTCCTCTTTGAGTATTAACAACATAATTAGCATCAGCCTCAATGACTGGTTGACCTTGCAAATCTACTCTTACAAAAGTGAAACCATTATTAACGGGTGCAGGTTTAAAAGTCATTGTAACTTCTTTTCCAGTGTGTAAACCAACTCCTGTTAGCGAAATTTCATTTTTGATGGTCTTCTGTTTAACCATTATTTCCATTTTTTGGGTTTATTATTTGTTTTTTTAATTCTTCAACTTCAGCCACAATTTTAGGCAGATTCTTAAAATGAACATACGATTTGTTAAAATCTGTATATCCAAGAGATGGCGTTCCTTGCAGAACTTCATCATCTTTAATGTTTCTGGCTACACCCGACTGCGCTTGAAGCCTAACATTATTTCCTATTGTTAAATGACCTGCAATACCTACTTGTCCTCCAATCATACAATTTTCGCCAATTTTTGTAGAACCTGCTACACCACTTTGAGCAGCTATCACAGTATTTTTACCTATTTCTACATTATGTGCAATCTGAATCTGATTGTCTAATTTAACTCCTTTTCTAATTATAGTAGAACCAAGAGTTGCTCTATCAATTGTAGTATTAGCACCAATATCTACATTATCTTCAATGATAACATTTCCAATCTGAGGCACTTTGCTGTATTCTCCATTTTCATTTGGAGCAAAACCAAAACCGTCTGCACCTATAATAACGCCAGAATGAACCGTGCAATTATTACCAATTACAGTTTCAGAATAGATTTTTGCACCAGCAAAAATGAATACATTATCGCCAATAACAACATTATCACCAATAAAACTATTTGGGTAAATTTTTACATTATTACCTAAAACCACATTTTGTCCAATATAACTAAAACTACCTAAATATAGATTCTCTCCATATTTAGTTCCTTCAGACATAAAAGACTGAGGTTCGATACCGTTTTTGTTTAATTTTACCTGATTATAAAAATGTAAAAGTTTAGAAAACGCTGCATAAGCATCTTCTACCTTAATAAGTGTAGTACTAATTTCTTGTTCGGGAACAAAGCTATCATTAACAATTGTTACTGTCGCTTTTGTAGTATATATATAATTGATATACTTTGGGTTAGCCAAAAAAGTAAGCGATCCTTCGTCGCCTTCTTCGATCTTAGAAAGCTTAGAAACTTCTGCATTGGGATTCCCAACAACTTCTCCTTCTAAAATTCCTGCTATTTGTTCTGCTGTAAATTTCATCGCGACAAAAATATAAAAAATAGGTTTTAAATGTTAATTTTATATAAGTTGTTTTGGAAAACAGATATAATATTTTGTTACCAATTTAGATAACGATTTCAAATTCAGCTGGTCAGAAGCTTCAACAACATCCTCAATTGTTTTATCTTTTTTCAAAATACGAATAGGTTCTGCTTCTTTGCTGTAAGCTTGGTTTTTAATTTTTCCTCTAAAAATAAAATATCCTGCATCTACAGCCGAAATTTGATGCGCTTCTGCAAACTCCTCTTTTAAAGATTGTGATTCTTCCATCGGAATTTTTTCCGCACTAAGCTTAATCTTTAACAAATCTCTGTTAATGATCATTTTGCTTAATGTAGAAAGTATAAAATCATTATGCTTCTGCCAAGCTTTTAGAGCACTTATAATGTCAAAATCATCTAACTGAGAGAACAAATCCAATTTCTCAGCATCAAAATCTTCCAGCGTAATTTTATTTTGCATGAAATACATTAGAGGTTCACTACAAGGTAGTTTAACACCTTTTAAAGTCAGCTCTTTTGCTCTTTTCAGCACTTTCATTAAGATTAATTCAGCAACTAAACTAGTTTTATGCAAATAAGCTTGCCAATACATTAATCTTCTGGAAAGCAGAAATTTTTCAACCGAATAAATTCCTTTTTCTTCGATTACTAAAACATCGTTTTCTACATTCATCATCTGAATCAATCGTTCAGAATTTACATTTCCTTCTGCAACACCTGTATAAAAACTATCTCGTTTTAAATAATCCATTCGATCCATATCCAATTGACTAGAAATCAATTGCAACATAAACTTCCTGTGATATTCTCCTTTAAAAACCTGAATCGCCAAACTTAACCTTCCATCAAACTCTTCATTCAGCTGATTCATAAATAGTAGCGAAATAGCTTCATGATGCACATCTTCAACAATACTTTTTTCCATCGCATGCGAAAATGGTCCATGTCCTATATCATGAAGCAAAATTGCTATCAAAAGTGCATTTTCTTCATCTTCAGAAATAACAACATCTTTAAAACGAAGCGTATCAATTGCCTTTTTCATCAAATGCATACATCCTAACGCATGATGAAAACGAGTGTGATTGGCTCCTGGGTAAACTAAATATGACAATCCCATTTGCGAGATTCGACGTAAACGTTGAAAATAAGGATGCTGAATTAAATCGTAAACCAACTCATTCGGAATCGTTATAAAACCATATATAGGATCGTTGAATATTTTTAATTTATTGATCTGAGTCACAGTCTGGTTATTTTTTAGGTCAACAAATATAAGTAAATAAGTATAAAGAGATTGGTGTTTTTTGTTTAAAAATCACAATCCAAATTGCAATGATTATCAATAAAATACATCTAAAAATGTTAAAATTCAAATTAAAATCATGTCTAAACTCTGGTAATTTTATACTATTTTTAATACTTTTTAAGTTCTATAACTTTAAATTGCAGTAAAATTAAATTGATTTATGGATAAGATAAAAATACTTTGGGTCGATGATGAAATCGATCTTTTAAAGCCTCACATATTATTTCTAGAAAAAAGGAATTACGAAGTTACTACTTGCAATAACGGACTTGATGCGATTGCGTTATTTGAAGAGGATAATTTCGATATTGTTTTTCTAGACGAAAACATGCCTGGAATGAGCGGATTGGAAACGCTTTCTGAAATGAAAGAGAAAAAATCAGCTATTCCGATGATCATGATCACCAAAAGTGAGGAAGAATATATTATGGAAGAAGCCATTGGTTCTAAAATCGCTGATTATTTGATTAAACCAGTTAATCCGAATCAGATTCTGTTGAGTTTGAAGAAAAATCTGGATGATTCGAGATTAATTACAGAAAAAACAACTTTAGATTATCAGAAAGAATTCCGAAAAATTTCTATGGAATTGGCGATGGTTAATTCTTATGAAGACTGGATCGAATTGTATAAAAAGTTGCTTTTTTGGGAACTAAAACTAGAAGATATCAACGACACAGCGATGATTGAAATTCTAGAATCTCAAAAAGTGGAAGCCAACTCACAATTCGGAAAATTTATCGAAAGAAATTACGAAGACTGGTTTGCCCCAAAAGCAGACAAACCTATACAATCTAACACTTTATTTAAAGAATTAGTAGTTCCAGAATTAAAAAAGAAAGACAAACCGATTCTTTTTGTTGTAATTGACAATCTTCGTTACGATCAATGGAAATCTTTTGAAAGCGTAATATCAAATTATTACAAGCTAGAAAAAGAAGTCCCTTACTATTCTATTCTTCCAACTGCTACACAATATGCTAGAAATTCGATTTTTTCTGGTTTAATGCCTTTAGAAATGGAAAAACAGTTTCCTGAATATTGGAAAAATGATGTAGAAGACGGAGGAAAAAACCTTTATGAAGCTGAATTTTTATCAGCTCAATTAAAAAGATTGGGTTTAAATATTAAGGAAGATTATTTTAAAATCACCAATTATGCTGGCGGAAAAAAACTGGCAGAAAACTTCAAAGCTTTAAAAGGAAATGATTTAGTGACCGTAGTTTACAACTTTGTTGACATGCTTTCTCACGCTAAAACTGAGATGGAAGTGGTAAAAGAATTGGCTTCTGACGACAAAGCTTACCGTTCTCTAACCCTAAGCTGGTTTAAAAATTCTCCTTTATTAGAAATTATTCAACAAGCACAACTTTTAGGTTTTAAACTGATTTTAACCACAGACCACGGAACAATTAATGTAAAAAATCCGTCGAAAGTTGTGGGAGATAAAAATACAAGTCTAAATTTGCGTTACAAAACTGGACGTAGTTTAACATACGAGCAAAAAGACGTTTATGTGGTAAAAGAGCCTAAAACAATTGGTTTGCCTGCAATAAACATGAGCAGTTCGTTTATTTTTGCCAAAAATGATTTTTTCTTGGCTTACGTAAACAACTACAATCATTATGTGAGTTATTACAAAAACACCTACCAGCACGGGGGAATTTCATTAGAAGAAATGATTATTCCGTTCTTGGTATTTAACCCAAAGTAAAAAAGTTTTCTGTCGCGGTTTTCAGTTTTCAGCAGTGAATACAATTAAATAAAAATAATTTTTGCCACAGATTTCACAGATTATCACTGATTAAAAATCCATTTTAATCTTTTAATCTGTGGCATTAAAAAATAATTCACGAAAATTTGTGAAATTCGTGGCAAAAATCAAATAACAATGAACATCGTTTTTTCATTAGATCAAATTCAAGAAGTTGCTGAACAAATTATTGCTTCAAACCCAAATAAAATCATTCTTTTTAATGGCGAAATGGGCGTTGGAAAAACCACACTAATCAAACAGTTATGCAAAAGCCTTGGAATTACTGACGCAACTAGTAGCCCTACTTTTTCTTTAGTAAACGAATATCAAATTCCAAACGGAAAAAAAGTCTATCATTTTGACTTTTACAGAATAAAACAAGAAACCGAAGCGCTAGATATGGGAGTTGATGATTACCTGTATTCTGGAAATTGGTGTTTTATTGAATGGTCTGAAAAAATTGCAAATTTGATTCCTGAAGAACATTCTACTATAAATATCGAATTGCTTTCTGACGGAAAAAGAGAATTAAAGCTGAATTAATATAATGTCAGAAAAACATAATCATAATTGTATTGATTTTGATGATTTAATGAATAACATTAAAATCAATATTGAAAAATACGGACTGCAAGTTATAATTATAGAAGCTACTGATTATCTACCTTCATTTGCTTACAGCATTGGACTTTGGCAAAAATACAATCACCCCGAAATTATTTGTTTTGGATTATCAACCTCTCTCTTGCATGAAATTATAAATGATATTGCCGAGATAGTCAAACAACAAAATGAAAAAATTATCGAAAAGAAAAATTACTCAAACATTTTTGAAGATAGCAGATCTGAATTCCTAAAAGTTCATCCTGAAAATATTCAAGACTATTTTGGCAGTGCGATTAATTACTACGGGAAAGAAGATTTTACCGCCTTGCAATTAGTTTGGACAGACCGAAATGATAAATTTCCTTGGGAGAAAGATTTCGAAAATGATTTTCTTTACAAGCAACCTTTATTAGACAGAAACATCGATTTCAAATTTAATGAACCTAAAAACCTTACTGCTTTCACAACTAGGCAATGGCTAGATAAAGAAAAACCAATCATTAGAGTTGTGCACGACGAAGATGGAGATTGGCAGTTTTTGACGGATGATGAAATTTCTACCGAAAATATCATCATTGTTGCTTTAGAACAATTAATACTAAAAGATAAAACACTGAATAAACTGTTTGACCTTAATTATGGAGAAGAAGCAGAAAGAAAATTCATTGGAGATATATGGATGAGAAATAAAATAGAACATGATAATGAAGAATAGTAAAACAACTTAACATTCCCATCTACAGTATTAGCACAATTTTTACATTAATTTTAAAACTTTTTACGTAATTTGTACTCTTAATTTTTTGCACTATCCATGTCAATCACGTTAACTCCATTTACAAAACAACAATTAATACCGCAGGAAGAAAAACTTGAGGTTGGTCGTTTTAAAAGAGAACTTTTTATAGGAATTCCTAAAGAAACAAGTTATCAAGAACGTCGT
Source organism: Flavobacterium tagetis (assembly GCF_016735615.1). GTDB lineage: Bacteria > Bacteroidota > Bacteroidia > Flavobacteriales > Flavobacteriaceae > Flavobacterium > Flavobacterium tagetis. The sequence goes on along the minus strand of NZ_JAERSF010000002.1, from coordinate 1,345,716 downwards.
ATCTGTCTTACGCCTGATGCAGTCGCTTCCTTAACTTATGAAGGGCATCGCGTTATGATCGAATCTGGCGCTGGAGAAAGTTCGAGTTATACAGACAAAGAATACGCCGATGCTGGTGCAGAAATTACAAAAGATACTAAGAGAGTTTTTGGTTGTCCGTTTCTATTAAAAGTAGAACCGCCAACTTTAACTGAAATCGAAATGATCAATCCAGAAACGGTTATTATTTCTGCTATTCAGCTAAAAACCAAAAAGAAAGAATACTTCGAAGCTTTAGCAAAAAAGAAAATCACTGCCTTAGCTTTTGAATATATAAAAGACGAAGATGGCTCTTATCCTGCTGTAAAATCTTTAAGTGAGATTGCCGGAACTGCCTCAATTTTAATAGCGGCCGAATTAATGATTACAAACGAATTCGGAAAAGGACTTTTATTCGGAAATATTACAGGCGTCCCTCCTACTGAAGTTGTAATTCTGGGTGCTGGAACTGTTGGGGAGTTTGCCGCAAAAACAGCAATCGGCTTAGGAGCAAACGTAAAAGTTTTTGATAATTCAATTACTAAGTTACGTCGCCTACAGAACAATTTAAATCAAAGAATTTTCACTTCAACCATACAGCAAAAAGGTTTATTAAAAGCATTGAGACGCTGTGATGTGGCGATTGGTGCCATGCGCGGTAAAGAACGCTGTCCGATTGTTGTGAATGAAACAATGGTTGAACACATGAAAAAAGGAGCCGTAATTGTTGATGTCAGCATTGATACAGGCGGTTGTTTTGAAACTTCAGAAGTTACTACTCATGAAAAGCCAACATTTATAAAAAACAATGTTCTGCATTACTGCGTACCAAATATACCTTCAAGATATTCTAAAACAGCTTCATTATCAATCAGCAACATCTTAACTCCTTATCTGCATCAGATAGCCGAAGATGGTGGTATCGAAAGCGCAATTCGATGCAACAAAGGCCTCAAAAACGGAATTTATCTTTATCACGGAATTTTAACAAATAAAGCCATTGGCGACTGGTTTGATCTTCCAGATAACGATATTAATTTACTTGTATTTTAAGGGAACTTTAATGTACCTTTGCAAAAATTTTATTTCATGAAGTTCGTACACCGTTTTGCATATTACCTGATTGGTCTCGTTATGGGATGTTTTATTGTATCAGGATTTTTTATCGGAAAAGATACCCGATGCAATTATTTTCCAAATGCCAGAGTTTTAAATAATCTTAGAACGAAACCATTCCAGTATTCCCCAAAAGCTGTTCAGACTTTAAACGAAAAGTGGGTCGATACAGCAGATATCAAAAATACCTTAACTTACGGAGACGTAGATTTTGACCAAAGCAATGTTCCATTCAAAAAAGGTAAACTTTATATCATTGAAGGAAAAACAGTAAAAAATCAAGAAATTATTCTGAAAGTGGTTAATTACGAAAACAAAGCCGTTTTAGAGGAAATCGTAAAAAAATAAAAAGAAACCCAATAACATTAAAACAGTTATTGGGTTTTCTTTTATGAAAAATATTTACCTAAATCACAAAGACACAAAGTTTTTCTCCTTTGTCGCTTTGCAACTCTGAACCTTTGTAACTTAAAAAAAATTACCATTCAATTTCTTTTAATCCTTTAGATTTCAGAAATTCATTTGTTTGGCTAAAATGCTTATTTCCAAACCAAAAACCTCTATTTGCGCTCAAAGGCGAAGGATGTCCAGATTTTAAAATATGATGTTTTGATGCATCGATCAAAGCTGCTTTCTTTTGAGCAAAACCGCCCCAAAGCAAGAAAACAACATTTTCTTTTTCAGCAGAAATTTGTTTAATCACAGCATCCGTAAATTTTTCCCAGCCTTTTCCTTGGTGGCTTCCTGCTTCAGATTGTCTAACGGTCAAAGTTGCGTTTAAAAGAAAAACACCTTGATCTGCCCAACGTTCCAAATTACCTGTATTTGGAATCGGAATATTAAAATCATCTTGAATTTCTTTAAATATATTTTGAAGAGATGGAGGAAAAGGAATTCCGTCATTCACAGAAAAACACAAACCATTTGCTTGATTAGGTCCGTGATAAGGATCTTGTCCAATGATAACAACTTTTACTTCATCGAAATGACAATGATCAAAAGCAGAAAAAATCTGGTTCCCTTTTGGGTAACAAACTTTTGTCGCGTATTCAGATTTTACAAATTCTATTAAATCGTTGAAATATGGTTTTTCGAATTCTTCATTCAAAACAGGTTTCCAAGAAGAATGCATTTTTACGTCCATAATTTTTTTTATGCGAATTTCAGAAATTAATACTACAAATCATATTTATACGAATATAAATTTCGATTTCAATCATAATGTTTTCGTACTTTTGTGATTGCTTTCATAAAGAAATTAAATGATCAGTATTACCGAAAAAACGTTACAAGACTTACAATTTCCAACCGTTCTCGAAACCATTTCTGATGGTTGCAATACCGATATTGGAAAAGAAAAGGCTTTACAAATAAAACCATTTAGAGGCAAAGAAGAATTAATGCAAGCTTTGATGCAGACATCTGAGTATGTATCTTCTTTCCAAAATAATAACGCCATTCCGAATCACGGATTTGACGCTATCACGCATGAAATTAAGTTTCTTGCCATCGAAGACAGTTTTCTGGAAGTTGGAAGTTTTAGAAAAATTGCTAATCTTTCTGCGACAACAAATATCTTATTGAATTTCCTTAAAAAGTTTGACGACTATTATCCAAACTTAAATACTAGGGCTTCAAGAGTAGAATTAACTAAAGATATTATCACTGCAATTGACGCTATTGTAGATAAATATGGAGAAATTAAGGACAATGCCTCTCCTGCTTTAGCCGGAATCAGACAAAATATGAACCTGGTTCGTGGAAAAGTAAACCAAAGTTTTGGTGTAGCTTTAACTCAATACAACAGCTTAGGGTATTTGGACGATATCAAAGAGAGTTTTGTGCAAAACCGTAGAGTTTTGGCAGTTTTAGCAATGTACCGTCGTAAAGTAAAAGGTTCTATTTTAGGAAGTTCCAAAACTGGAAGCATTGCCTATATCGAACCTGAAGCTACTTTAAAATATTCGAGAGAATTAGCGAATTTAGAATACGAAGAAAAAGAAGAAATTACGAGAATTTTAAAAAATCTATCGAATGTAATTCGTCCGTATCTTCCTTTATTAGTTGAATACCAAGACTTTTTAAGTGATATTGATGTGGTTGCAGGTAAAGCAAAATATGCAAATCGCATAAATGGAATCCTGCCAACAATTACAGAAGAAAGAAGATTATTCTTTAGAGAAGCATATCATCCGATTTTGTATTTGAACAACAAACAGAAAAAGGAAGTTACTTATCCACAAACCATTGAGCTAAAACAAGAAAACAGAATTATTGTAATCTCTGGTCCAAATGCCGGAGGAAAAACTATTTCCTTAAAAACAGTTGGATTATTACAATTAATGTTGCAATCAGGAATATTAATTCCTGTTCATGAAAGAAGCGAAACTTTCTTGTTCGATAGAATTTTAACTGACATTGGAGACAACCAATCTATTGAAAATCACTTAAGTACTTATTCATATCGTTTAAAAAACATGAATTACTTTTTGAAGAAATGTAATAGAAAAACTATGTTTTTGATTGATGAGTTTGGTACAGGTTCTGATCCTGAATTGGGTGGAGCTTTGGCTGAAATTTTCCTTGAAGAATTTTATCATCGTGAAGCTTTCGGAATTATCACAACGCATTATTCCAATTTAAAAATTTTGGCAAACGAATTGCCTTATGCAACAAATGCCAATATGATGTTTGATGAAAAGTCACTTGAACCAATGTACAAGTTGGCACTAGGTCAAGCCGGAAGTTCATTTACTTTTGAGGTTGCTCAAAAAAATGGTATTCCTTTCGGATTAATTAATCGTGCGAAAAAGAAAATTGAAGTTGGAAAAGTTCGTTTTGATAAAACAATTGCTACTCTTCAAAAAGAACGTTCGAAGTTGGAAAAAACTTCTTTGAATTTAAAAGAAGAAGAAACTCGTGCTCGTGAAGAAAGTAAAAAGATGGAAAACATCAATACTAAGATCCAGCAAAAATTGGAAAGTTATCAAGAATTATATGATAGCAATCAAAAGATAATTTACATTGGACAAAAAATTGATGATATTGCTGAGAAGTACTTCAACAACAAAAATAAAAAGGAACTTATTGGCGAATTTTTGAAAATTGTAGAGATTGAAAATTCCAAACGTAAAAAAGCAACTCCAAAAGAAGTTAAGGCAAAAGTTGAAAAACAAAAAGAAATCATTGCTGAAGTTCAGGTAAAAGTAGAAGAAATTCGAAAAGAGAAAAAAGAGAAGAAACTTAAACCCGTTATTGAAAAACCAAAACCAATTTTGAAAGTTGGCGATAGAGTAAGAATGCTCGACGGAAGATCTGTTGGAAGTATTGATTTAATCGAAAAAAATAAAGCAACGGTTAACTACGGAATTTTTACTTCGAAAGTAAGTTTAGATGAATTGGAATTGGTAGAAGCAGTTAAAAAGTAAAAATTTTCAGTCTCGGCGGCAGTTTTCAGTCTTTAAAACGGTTAAAATATCGAAAAATTAAAATAAAGCGATTTAAGAAACATTTTTACAAAATACAACAAAACAGATGTTTTATTTTTTAAAATTCATCTTAAGGGTTTTATTAAAGCTATTTTTGATTTTCAAAATCTATTAAAAATTACAATTCAATAAACAAAACAAATAAGCTCCGATTCAATTAATCCAAATTCACTTTTATGTTTTTCAAAACGTGAAATGTAAAATTTGAAATAAATACAATAAAATGGAAAGCCTTCCAGAAAATAAAAAAATAGTTCTTTTTGACGGAGTTTGCAATTTGTGCAGTTCTGCTGTGCAATACATTATAAACCATGACAAAAAAGACATTTTCAGATTTGTTGCATTGCAATCAGAATTGGGTATTTCAATCTGCAAACACTTAGGAATCAGCTTTTCTAAAATGGATAGTATTATTTTGTACGATCCAAAAACAGCTTATTTTTATAAGTCTTCTGCAGTAATTGAAATAGCTAAAAATTTTGGAGGCTTATGGAAGCTCATTTCAATTTTTAGAATTGTTCCCATTTTTATAAGTGATAGAATTTACGATTATGTTGCAAAAAATAGATACAATTGGTACGGCAAGAAAGAAAGCTGTATGATTCCGACTCCAGAGTTGAAAGCTAAGTTTTTGTAAAATTTCAAATTTTTAAATTCCAAATTCCAATTTATCGTAATCTTGTCATTTCGAGGTACGAGAAATCGCACAAGAGATTCCACATAGTATGTCAACATTTTTTGTTGAGTTACGTGTGTGATTTCTCGTACCTCGAAATGACAAAACTGGACAGAAAAATAAAACAAAAAATCCCAAATTCACAATAATTGGAATTTGAGATTTTTTATATTGAAAGTTCTAGATTCTTATCTAATTAACTTTCTGTATTTAATACGTTTTGGAGTTATATCACTGCCAAGACGTTTCTTTTTATTTTCTTCGTATTCAGTAAAACTTCCTTCAAAGAAATAAACTTCAGAATCTCCTTCAAATGCTAAAATGTGCGTACAGATTCTATCTAAGAACCACCTGTCGTGAGAAATAATTACAGCACAACCAGCAAAATTCTCCAAACCTTCTTCAAGTGCACGAAGTGTATTTACATCAAGGTCGTTTGTAGGCTCATCCAATAAAAGTACGTTTCCTTCTTCTTTCAAAGTCATTGCTAAGTGTAAACGGTTACGTTCTCCACCAGAAAGCATTGATACTTTTTTGTTTTGCTCACCGCCACCAAAATTGAAACGAGATAAGTAAGCTCTTGAGTTAACTTGCTTTCCTCCCATCATAATCAATTCCTGACCATCAGCAAAGTTTTCCCAAATAGATTTATTCGGATCAATGTTAGCGTGAGACTGATCTACATAAGCAATTTTTACTGTTTCACCAACTGTAAATTCACCACTATCAGTAGCTTGTTCGCCCATAATCATTTTGAAAATAGTAGATTTACCAGCCCCGTTTGGTCCGATAATTCCAACAATACCCGCTTGAGGCAAAGTAAAATTCAAATTGTCATATAATAATTTATCGCCAAAAGCTTTTGCAACATTTTTAGCTTCAATAACATTTGTACCTAAACGAGGACCATTTGGAATGTAGATTTCTAATTTCTCATCCAATTGTTTTTGGTCTTCATTCAATAATTTGTCGTAGTTCTGTAAACGAGCTTTTTGTTTTGTCTGGCGACCTTTTGCACCTTGACGAACCCACTCCAACTCACGCTCTAAAGTTTTTCTACGTTTTGAAGCTACTTTTTCTTCTTGAGCCAAACGGTTTGATTTTTGATCTAACCAAGAAGAATAGTTTCCTTTCCAAGGAATACCTTCTCCTCTATCCAACTCAAGAATCCATCCAGCAACGTTATCCAAGAAATAACGGTCGTGCGTTACTGCGATTACAGTTCCTGAATATTGCGCTAAGTGCTGCTCCAACCATAAAACTGACTCAGCATCAAGGTGGTTGGTAGGCTCATCTAATAACAATACATCTGGCTGTTGCAATAATAAACGGCATAATGCCACACGACGACGCTCACCTCCTGAAAGGTTTTTAATTGGCGTATCGCCTTCTGGCGTACGCAATGCATCCATTGCGATTTCTAATTTGGTATCGATTTCCCAAGCGCCAAGAGCATCAATTTTGTCTTGTAAAGCCGCTTGACGGTCCATCAACTTATCCATTTTATCTGGATCTGAATAATTTTCTTCAAGACCAAACAAATCATTAATTTGATTGTACTCTTCTAAAACCGCCATAGTCTCAGCTGCTCCTTCACGAACAATTTCGATTACAGTTTTAGAATCATCAAGAATTGGCTCTTGCTCCAAGTATCCTACTGTATAACCTGGTTGAAAAACTACATCACCTTGGTAGTTTTTATCAACTCCAGCAATAATTTTTAAAAGTGAAGATTTTCCAGAACCATTAAGACCTAAAATACCAATTTTTGCTCCGTAAAAGAAACTCAAATAGATATTTTTAAGAACTGGTTTGTCTGCTCCTTGATAGGTTTTACTCAATTTTTGCATTGAGAAAATTACTTTCTTATCGTCTGACATTTTTTATTTTTTTATTACAATTATTTACTTTTTCTAAATTTTAATCTTTTAAACTCTGCCTTTCAAAGCATTGAATACCCACGCATTTGCAAAAAAACCAACTCCAACAGCACCAAATCCCCAGCCTGAAACATCACTGTACCTAAAGATTCCAAGACCTATAAGCAACAATCCCATAAGTACCATTATTAAAGTAGCCCATCCTAAAATGGTATTTTTATTCATTCCCATAGTTTTATAAATATTTTAATGCAAGATTTTTAGAAAGGCAAATATCGTGAATTTTAATGGCTTAATTAAAAATTTTATACAGCATTTCTTTTAACAAATCTGATTGTGGTAAAGCATTAGCTCCCACTCCTTTACTCTTAACATCAATATCTCGTAAAGCGCCCACAATCTGACTTACTTTTCGCATTGGATAATTTTTTACTGCCAAATCGTACTCTTTTAAAAAGAACGGATTTACACCAAGTACTGAAGCGACATTTTTTGGGTTTTTATCTTTTAAACCATGATACTTTAAAAGCTGCACAAAAAAACCGAATACCAAACCAGTAGTCATTACTAATGGATATTCTTTTGGATTGTGAGCAAAATTTTCTGCAATTTTATACGCTTTCAGCTGATTGCGTTCTCCAATGGCTTTTCGAAGTTCAAATACATTATAATCTTTACTAAAACCAATATTCTCTTCAATATGTTCAGCAGTTATCATCGTACCTTGTGGTAAAATAATTTGCAGTTTCTCTAACTCATTGTTGATTTTACTTAAATCTGTTCCTAGAAACTCAACAAGCATGGCATTGGCTTTTGGATCAATAGTATATTTTTTTCCAGCTAAAACACGTTTAATCCAGTCTCCTACTTGATTTTCGTAAAGCTTTTTGCTCTCGTAAACAACTCCCTTTTGACCTAATAGTTTGGTAACTTTTTTACGCTTATCTAGTGTTTTATATTTATAGCAAAAAACTAAAACAGTAGTCTGCATCGGGTTATCTACGTAAGACTCTATTTTGTCAATTGTTCTCGACAAATCTTGCGCTTCTTTCACTATAACAACTTGACGTTCAGCCATCATAGGGTAGCGCTTGGCCGTTGAAACAATATCATCAATTGAAACATCTCTTCCATATAAAACTGTCTGATTAAAACCTCTTTCTTCTTCAGCCAAAACATTCTCTTCAATATACTCCGAAAGCTTATCTATATAATAAGGTTCTTCACCCATTAAAAAATAAATCGGTTTTATATCTCCGGCTTTTATATCGTTAACAATTTTTACTACTTCGTCCATTTAAATTTGTTTCAAGTTTAAAGCTTCAAGTTTGTTTGAAACAAAAAACTATTTTCTATTTTTGCTATATGCTTAAACTTAATTTCCCTGCTTATACTTTCCGATTCAAAAATAGCGAAAATAAAGTGTCTATTTTTGATGAAATCAGGAAAAAATTTATAATTCTTACGCCAGAAGAATGGGTTCGTCAGCACGTTGTTCATTTTTTAATGAATGAAAAAAAATACCCCAAATCGCTTATTAACGTAGAGAAAGTTTTAACTGTCAACGGATTACGAAAGCGATATGATGTTGTAGTGTTTAATCCTAACGGCTCTATACATATATTAGTAGAGTGTAAAGCACCAGAAGTTAAAATCTCTCAGGCAACTTTTGATCAAATTGCTCGTTACAATATGACAATGCAGGCACGGTTTTTGAATGTCACAAACGGACTAAACCATTTTTATTGTCAAATGGATTTTGAAAACGAGAAATATGAGTTTTTAAGAAGCCTGCCTGACTATAAAGAAAACCATTAACAAATAATAAAGAACTAAGTACTTTTGGATAAAATAGCAGTTGTAATTTTAAATTGGAACGGAGTAAAATTGCTTGAGCAGTTTTTACCATCTGTTATTCAGTTTTCAGAAGGTGCAGCAATCTATGTTGCTGACAACAATTCTACGGATAGTTCTGTTGCATTTGTTACAGAAAATTTCCCAACAGTAAAAATTATAAAAAACTCAGGCAATCATGGTTTTGCAAAAGGCTATAATGATGCCTTACAGCATATTGATGCAGAAATATATGCATTAGTAAATTCAGATATAGAAGTTACCGAAAACTGGCTTAAGCCAATTCTTGACACTTTCGATCAAGAAAAACATACAGCCATCATTCAACCTAAAATTCTTGATTATAAGAATAAAGAATATTTTGAATATGCTGGCGCAGCTGGTGGTTTTATTGACAAATACGGATTTCCTTTCTGTAGAGGAAGAATATTTGATACCGTTGAAAAAGATAACGGACAATACGATGATAACATTGAATTGTTTTGGGCTTCGGGCGCTTGTTTCTTTATAAGAAAAAATGTTTATCACGAGTTAGACGGATTTGATGAAAGCTTCTTTGCGCATCAAGAAGAAATTGATTTATGCTGGAGAGCTGCGAACGAAGGACATATTATAAAATACAATTTCCAATCTGTTGTTTACCATGTTGGTGGTGCAACATTACAGCAAGGAAACCCTAAGAAAACATATTTGAATTTTAGAAATTCATTATTAATGATGGTCAAAAACCTACCTAAAAGAGGATTGTTTTTTGTGATTTTCTTCCGCATGGTTTTAGATGGTATTGCCGGTATCCGTTTTCTTACACAGGGCAAAATTGGACACACTTTTGCCATTTTAAAGGCACATTTTTCATTTTATTGCTTATCTTTAAAATATCTCGGAAAACGAAAAGATTTTCAGATTCAGCAATACTATATGGTGAAAAGCGTCGTTTTCCTTTACTATATACGAAAATTGACCTTATTTAAAGAAATCTTTAACAGTATTCAAAATATTAAAAACTAAATTTGTAATCAAGTCTAATTAAAATTAAATTTATGAGAAAAATAGTTATCGCACTATCAGTATTAATGGCCCTGACATCATGTGTTTCTAAAAAGAAATATGCTGAGTTGGAAGCTAAAAACAAAGAGACTCAAGATTTGTTAAACTCATGTACTGTAAAATTAAATACGTGCTTAGAAGAAAAAGCTGGATTAGCTGCTACAGCTGAAAGCTACAAACAACATAATCAAGATTTAATCAATAGTTCTAAAGATTTAACAATCTTAACTACTAAAGGTGCTGAAAACCTTGAAAAATCTCTTGAAAGTTTAAAAGAAAAAGATTTGAAAATCTCTAGACTTCAAGATGCTTTAACTAAAAAAGACAGTGTTACTTTAGCATTAGTTACAAGCTTGAAAGGCGCTGTAGGTATCAACGATCCAGATATCGAAATCAATGTTGAAAAAGGAGTTGTATTTATCTCTATCGCTGATAAATTATTATTCAAAAGCGGAAGCTACGACGTAAGTGATAAAGCTAAATCTGTATTAGCTAAAGTTGCTAAAGTTGTAAACGACAAACCTGATTTTGAGTGTATGGTTGAAGGACATACTGATGATGTTCCTTACAAAAGCAACGGAATTATCTTAGACAACTGGGATTTAAGTGTTAAACGTTCTACTTCTATCGTTCGTGTATTAACAAACGATCTTGGTGTTAACCCAGCTAAATTAATCGCTGCTGGTAGAAGCTCTTACGTACCATTAGTTGCTAATGATTCTGCTGAGAACAAAGCTCGTAACAGAAGAACTCGTATTGTAGTTATGCCAAAAATCGATCAATTCTATGATATGATTGAAAAAGAGATGAAAAAACAAGCTAAATAATCCTTGTTTCACATACTATAAAAACAGAAAAAGCAGGTCAATCGACCTGCTTTTATGTATCCTTAATTTTTTTTTAATAACCAATTAAATATAATTAAGAATAGCATTATTTTTAAGTAACTAACTAAATTTTAACATAATAAAGTTACTCATATTTTTCATACTATTATACTTTTAGTGTATTTTTTTACAAAATATCAATATCCCCCTTGCCTTCTCTGACTATAACTGGCTCGTGCTCAGAAAGATCGATAATTGTTGATCCCACATTATCTCCGTAACCACCATCGATTACCAAATCCACAAGATGCTGCCATTTTTCAAAAATTAATTCTGGATCTGTGGTATATTCTATTACATCATCTTCATCACGAATAGAAGTCGAAACCACAGGATTTCCTAACTGACGAACAATTTCTAATATGATATTATTATCAGGAACACGAATACCAACTGTCGTTTTCTTTTTAAACTCTTTTGGCAAGCTATTGTTTCCAGGTAAAATAAAGGTATAAGGTCCTGGAAGAGCTCTCTTTAATATTTTAAAAGTCGACGTATTAATTTGACGAACATAATCGGATAAATTACTCAAATCATGGCAGATAAAAGAAAAATTGGCTTTCTCTAATTTTACTCCCTTTATTTTGGCAATTTTTTCTAATGCACGCGAATTGGTAATATCACAACCTAAACCATAAACAGTATCTGTCGGATAAATTACCAAACCTCCATTCTGAAGCACTTTTACAACTTTTGCAATTGCAGCTTCACTAGGTTTATCTGGGTATATTTTTATAAATTCTGCCATTATGTTTTATGTTTAAAGTTTTGTTTGTTTCAGGTTTCAAGTTATTCAACAACAACTTGAAACCTGAAACTTGAAACAATATTTTTTATCCTACGACATCTAATTTAGCAAATCTTAACAACAATTTCTTAATTCCGCCCACTTCAAATTTAATTTCTGCTTTTCTGTCTGCTCCAACGCCTTCAAGATTAATTACTTCTCCTTTTCCGAAACGCTCGTGCATCACTACATTCCCAACAGTAAGTTTACTGTCGAACAAATTCGAATTTCCGTTACTTGGAGCATTTCCAGAAACCGGTTTTAGTTTTCTAACATTCAAGTCAGGCTTAGGACTGTTGTCTGTAATATGTTTTGGAGGAGTTCCTCCAACTGGTTTGTTTAGTCTTAATTTTGATTTATCTACATCACCAAAAATATCACCATCAATAGGAGATTTATAACGATAATTGGTTTCCGATGGAGTTAAATATTCTAAATATTGATCTTCAATTTCTTCAATAAAACGAGATGGTTCACTGTCTGTCAGTTTTCCCCAACGATAACGAGATTGGGCATAAGTCAAATAAGCTTGATGTTCTGCACGAGTTAACGCTACGTAAAACAATCGACGTTCTTCTTCTAGTTCGCTTCTAGTACTCATACTCATAGCACTTGGAAACAAATCTTCTTCCATTCCCACCACAAATACATGCGGAAACTCCAATCCTTTTGCCAAGTGAATGGTCATCAAAGCAACACGATCTTCATCACTAGTATCTTTATCCAAATCGGTTGCCAGAGCCACATCTTCCATAAATTCAGAAAGCGCACCTCTTGCTCCGTCAATTTCTCTCTGTCCTTCAGTAAAATCTTTAATACCGTTTAAAAGCTCTTCTATATTCTGAATTTTAGCCATTCCTTCAGGAGTAGCGTCTTTCTTCAATTCTTGAACTAATCCTGTCTTTTTAGCAACGTGATCTGTCAGATAAAAAGCGTCCTGATTCTGATCGATAACCTGAAAACTCTGAATCATCGTTACAAAGTCTTTCAGTTTATTCTTCGTACCAGCATTCAATTTCAAGTCGATTTTATCGATATTAACCATTACTTCCCAAATCGAACGTTTGTAATGATTAGCAGCAATAGTTAGTTTCTCAACTGTTGTATCACCAATTCCACGCGCTGGATAATTAATCACACGAATCAAAGCCTCTTCGTCTTTCGGATTTAAAACCAAACGTAAATAGCATAAAACATCTTTAATCTCTTTACGTTGATAGAATGACAATCCGCCATAAATTCTATACGGAATATCACGTTTTCTCAACGCATCCTCCATCGCACGTGACTGCGCATTGGTTCTATATAAAATCGCAAAAGCACCATTATGGAGCTGATTCTGCATTTTCTGTTCAAAAATAGTACTTGCTACAAAACGGCCTTCTTCTGCATCAGTCAAACTTCGGTGCACTTTAATTCTCGGACCAAATTCATTGGCCGTCCAAACCACTTTATCCAGTTTGGTTTTATTATGCTCCATAACCGTATTTGCCGCTTCCACAATGTTACGCGTCGAACGATAATTCTGCTCTAAACGATACATTACTACCCCTTCATAATCTTTCTGGAAATTCAGGATGTTATTAATATTCGCTCCACGGAAAGCATAAATACTCTGCGCATCATCTCCAACCACACAAATATTCTGAAATTTATCAGACAAAGCCCTAACAATCAAATACTGAGAATGGTTCGTATCTTGATACTCATCAACCAAGATGTAGCGGAAACGGTTTTGATATTTCGCCAAAACCTCTGGAAAACGCGTCAATAATTCGTTGGTTTTCAACAACAAATCATCAAAATCCATTGCTCCGGCTTTAAAACAGCGCTCCACATATTGCTGATAAATCTCACCTAATCTAGGCTTTTTAGCCATTGCATCAGCCTCTTGCAATTCAGGATTGTTAAAATAGGCTTTTACCGTAATCAAGCTATTCTTATAACTAGATATACGTCCTAAAACCTGTTTTGGTTTATAAATATCACGATCCAGCTGCATTTCTTTGATAATCGAAGAAATTAAACGCGCCGAATCCTGAGAATCGTAAATCGTAAAATTGGAAGGATATCCTAAAAGTTCAGATTCCGCACGAAGAATACGCGCAAATATCGAGTGAAAAGTTCCCATCCAAAGATTTTTAGCTTCAGATGCCCCTACAATATCCGAAATTCTGTGCTTCATTTCTCTTGCCGCTTTATTGGTAAAAGTCAGCGACAGAATATTAAACGCATCAATTCCCTGATGCATCAAATAAGCAATTCTTATAGTTAAAACACGGGTTTTTCCCGAACCTGCACCAGCAATAATAATCATTGGCCCGTCTTTTTGTAAAACAGGCGCTCTCTGCGCTTCGTTGAGCTGGTCAATATATTTCTGCATGTAATTTTCTCCTTTTAGGCAAAAATAAGAATTAAAAAAGAAAGTTCCTAAGATGCTGAGACGCTAAGGTTCTAAGTTTTTTCTGAAGCCAAACAATTGGCTTTTTTTTAGGCATGGTTTCCCGCTTTCAGCTATATCTCTCCGCTACGCTACGAGGATACCGCCTCAATCGGGGCTAGAAAAAAAACAGTTTTTTTGAGATGCTAAGCTACTTTAAGGTTGTGAGATACTAAGTTTTTCATCAGACAAAAGAAAGAAAACTTAGAATCTTAGCAACTCAGAACCTTACTTAAAAAACACATCATAAGCAAAACGAATCAAAGTTCCGACAACCACAATCAAAAAGAAAATTCTAATAAATCCGTTGCCTTTATTGATTGCTAATTTCGCTCCAAGCCAACCTCCAAGTCCGTTGCTGATTGCCATTGGAATTGCGATTGCCCAAATGATTTTTCCTTTTATCATAAATAAACAAATCGAACCGAAATTTGTTGCCAGATTTACCATTTTAGCATTCGCAGAAGCATGAAGAAAATCAAAGCCTAGCAGCGCAATAAAAGCAACAACAAAAAAACTTCCTGTTCCTGGTCCAATAAATCCATCATAGAATCCGACAATTATACTAATAACAACCGCATACATAATTTGTGTCGTTGTCGAATGATCTTTGGCAACATGTTGTCCAAAATTTTTCTTGGCATAAGTATATACAAAAAGTAAAGATAAAACCACCAATAAAAGTGGCTTCATAAAATCATTACTTACCAAAGTTAAAATGGTAGATCCTAAAAATGCAGAAGGAACAGCCAGACACATCATTATAATTAACAGTTTCCACTGAATAACAACTTTCTTCAAATATTGAAATGCCGCAAAAGCAGTTCCGCTAAAAGCTGGAATTTTTAAAGTTCCAACTACTGTAGAAACGGGAAGATTTGGCAATAAAATCAATCCCATAGGTGTTTGGATTAATCCGCCGCCGCCAACAATTGCATCAATAAAACCAGCAGCAAAAGCCGCCAAACAAAGAAAAAGTATTATGTATGAATCCATTAAAAAGATATTTTGGTCTCAGTAAAAAACAAGTTCCAAAAGTACGTCTTCCTTTTTGTTTATTACTATAAATTTAAAGTTGATTTTTGATCAAAAAGTATATTTTTGCTTAAAAATTATTTCAATGGATTTCAACAAAATAATAGAACTTGCTAGTTATACTTTACCAGCCTTAGTTACAGGAGTTGTAGCGTATCGTTTCTTTGAACTACACATTAAAAACAATGACAGAAAGCGTGCTTTTTTACTAAATAAACAAGCTCACAAAGAATCTCTTCCTGTGCGTTTACAAGCATATGAGCGTATGACTTTGTTTTTAGAGCGTATTAATTTGACAAAATTGTTAATTAGAATTTCTCCTATTTCACAAAATAAGCACGATTACGAAAATTACGTAATTGACCAAATTGAACAGGAATTTGAGCACAATTTGACACAGCAGATTTATATGTCTGAAGAATGTTGGACGATCATTACAACTGCAAAAAATGCAACAATCCAAATGATTCGTAAAGCTGCTATGAGCGATAAAGTAGAAAATGCAGATAAACTTCGTGAAGTAATCTTAAATGATTTATTAGAAAAGCAATCGCCAAGTAATGCTGCTTTGAGCTTTATTAAATCTGAAGTTGCAGAACTTTGGTATTAAAATTATTATATTTGAGATTGAGCATATATTAACTGCTTAATCTCAAATTTCTTTTTAACTTACCCACTCCTGGTGATATTTTACCACAATCCATTTTCCTTTCATTTTTTCTAAGAAAACTTGGTAACCAGAACCGCATAATCCTGAACAGTTGAAAGTATACTTGACATAAGCTTTTTTTCCATCCGCTGAAATTATTGGAATCGTAGCCTGATAATAACTAAAATATTTTATTTTTTTACTATCATTTCTAATATTTTTAGCTGATCTGACAGCAACTTCATTAAAATCATTTTGTAATAATTTAAAAGCATTAAAGTTTTTGCTCTGAAATTCGATATACAAAGAATCTGATTTTGAAAAGAAAAATTTTTCTTGTGGAATATCGGGAAAACCAATAAGAAACTCTATCAATTCGGAGTTTTCTTCTGCTCTCTTTGGTATTTTGCCCTTCTCTATGTGCTCAATTTTCAGTTTTTCCAAATCTTCACAAAATGATATCTTTCTTTCCTCTTCTAAATATCGAGAAATTGGTAAACTATCACAATTAATAAGAGCTTTGATTATAGCATTAACTTCTTCATTTCTTGGCACTTTAAAATCAACGTTTTGCCTTTCTTTCTGACAGTTAGCAAAAAAAAATGCCAATATTAAAAATGATAGAAGACAAAATATGCTTTTCATTTAATCCTTAAATCAATATCTTATTATCACTCATTACCTCAGATTTATTCTGAGCATATTCATAACCTTGCTCCCACCATTCTTTCATTACCTCTTTATTAAAAATCAAAGCATTATCGGTTAATTTTATGGGAGTATAATATAAATTTAGTTTTACATTCTTATTGTTTGCCATAAGTTTTCCTATAGCAATATCATGTTTTTCTACTTGATCTAAGGCAATTCGGAACAAATCGATCATTAATGAAAACGGATTTTTTCCAATTACTGTTTTAGTCGTATTCACCTCAGTTTCAAGCACAATTACATCTATTTCTGTAGCTCCTCTATTTATTGCTTCACGAATTGGAACTAAGCTTGAAAATCCGCCATCACCATATTCGCAATTATTTTTTTCAACTAAACTCATAAAAGGAACATAATTGCTGGATATCCAAGACCATTCACAAAATTCCTCGTATGTACAGTCTTTTACCGATTTATATTCTGATTCGTTTTTAGTAAAATTGGTTACTGTAACAATTACATCGGTTTTTAGCTTTTTAAGCTTATTAAAATCAGAAAGAGAAAAATTATTCTGAATATACTTTTTCAGTCCTTTGCTTTCTCCAAAAGTACGTTTCCCTTTAAAAAACTGGCGCAATACATTAAAGTGATTTATAGTTACAATATCAACTCCATCTTTCGTTTTTACCACAAACGGACAAATATTAAAAATACTCGACATGGTAACATTGGTATAAACAGAATGGATTTTTTTGATATGGCCGAGAGCTAAATGCGGAATCAATAAACTTCCCGTAGAAGTTCCTAAAAACAAATCGTATTCATGTTTTTTTTCTTCTATCAAATATTGGGCAACACCGCCGGCAAATGCGCCTTTACTGCCACCACCTGAAATAACCAATGCTCTCATAAATTGTAATGTAGGTTTTGTTTTTTTGGGATATTTTTTTTTAGACTTGATAGAGGAAAGAAGCAAGAAGAAAGACCATTTATATTCTTTGCTATGAATCTTGCCTCTTGCTTCTTTCTTCTATCAAGTCTATTTTTACTCTTTCAACAAACGATTCAATTGGAACTGCTCATCGGGTGTCAAATTAGGCAAAATTCTATTAAAAGAAGCACGCATTTCAGGATTTTTTAACAGAAGTCTTATTGTATCTCTACCAAATTTTGAAAACTGCCACATATGATGCGTTGTAGCACCAACTAAATTACTCAAAACCTGATCATTAATAATTTTAAAAGCAATCAGTTTTTCTAAAGCATTTTGCCTTGTTGTAGCTTCATATTTTGTAGATGAAAATGCAATCAGTTCATTTACAATAGCATCTTTTTCATTGGTGTAGTTTGGTGTTGACAAAGCAAGAGAAAGCCATAAAGTTTTTAGATTATAATCATTGAAGCCAATCCAATTTTTAGATTTATCCAAGTATTCCCTTCTATGATCTGGAAAATTTCTCCATAGCCAATAAAGGGCAATTTCTTGTGTCTGATACGATTTATCATCCAAAAGCGTTTCGTAATTTGTTCTAAAGTCTTCTGGAATTTGGGTTAAAGAACCAGCTAGATTCTGGCGTACTTTGATGTTATTAGTCTGCATCGCCAGAAGCAAAAGATCCTTTTTGTCTTTGTATTTTTCATTTTCTAATTGATCAACAACGGCTTCTTTAACCGATTGATATACATCAGATTCTAAAGTAGTTTTCAAAATATCCTTTTTATCTGCAAAAGGTGTTTTTTTCAATTTATCGATTTCCAGTCTTTTTTGGATTGCTTTGTTTTTGCTCAATAATGCATTTGCAGTTGGCGTATCAAAAGCAGTCGATTCTAACCAAGTTTTCTGAAACTTATCCAGATCAAAATCAGAGACTTTTTTAATCTCGTCGAAGAAATTTTGAGTGTTTACAGTTAGATATGCATATTTTTTCAAGTAATTTCTAATTGCTTTTTTGAACGCTTTATCACCTATCGATTCATGCAAAACAAACAATGCCCAAGCTCCTTTTTCGTAAAATGTAAGCGAACTCGCTTTTGCGTTTAAAACAGGAATCGTGTCAGTTCGAGATGCAAACTTAATTTGTTGTGCTGTGTCGTATAATTTAGAGTAAAAATAATCTTCTCCATAAATGTCTTTTTCAGCAAGTAATGCAAAGTAAGTTGCAAAACCTTCTTGCAACCAATGATGAGTGCTGCTTTCAGCGGTAATAAGATCTCCAAACCAATGATGCGCCAATTCGTGCGCATCTACATTGGTATAATTTCGATCACAAAAACCAGTTGAATCTACTACATAACGGGTCGCAAAAATAGTCGAAGTAGTATTTTCCATTCCAGCATACAAAAAGTCTCTTACTGGAATTTGTCTGTTGATTTTCCAAGGGTATTTTACACCTATTTCTTTTTCAAGGAAATCAAAAATTCGTTTCGAGTAACGATATGTTGGCTCAAAACGATCTGCATCTTTGGGTTCGTAATAATATTCTAAAGGAACTTTACTTCTAGATTTAAATTCTTTTTTGTCAAATTTCCCTATGGCCAGCATCAACAAATAGGAACTCATTGGTTTTTCCATTTCAAACTGCCAATGATTCACGTTTCCATTTGTTATTTTTTCTTTTAAAACACCATTAGAAACTACGTGATAATCTTTATCATAGGAAATTTCTAAATTGAAAATTAATTTTTCATTCACATCATCAAAACTTGGGAACCAATTACTGGTATATCTTCCTTGCCCTTGTGTCCAGATTTGCACTTCATCATTTCCCATATCAACAAAATACAAGGTTTGCTTTGGTTTTGCTGTATAATTAAATGTCAAATGATTATATCCTTTTTTAAAAGGAAAAACCAATTTTAATTCTTTGTTAGTATTGACAAACATGATTTCAGTATCATTGACTTTTACATTCGAAAATCCCATGTTTTTAGCGTCAATCGAAATCGTATCAGTTTCTTGCAGTACATCAAATTGAAAATCGACAGTTCCTGAAATCAGTTTATCTTTTGGATTTACAGACAATTGTCCTGAAACCGATTTAAAGTCAACATATTGAGTTTGCTGTGCAAATAGAAAACTGGTGAATAATAAAAAAATGTATTTCATTGAAACAAATTTAAAAGGCAAAATCCCAAAGTTACAAAGGTTTCCTTTACAAATAGAACGAATTTTGTAAGTTTACCATATAAAACAAATCCATCGTGTCTAGACCTCACAAAGCCTTATTTAACTGGAGCAGCGGAAAAGATTCTGCTCTTGCCTTATATAAAACATTACAAAATATCGACTTTCAAATCGAATGTTTACTGACAAGTGTCAACCAGCAATATCAAAGAATTTCGATGCACGGAATTCGTGTTGAATTACTGCACGAACAAGCACAAAGCATCGGAATCCCGTTAAAAATCTTAGAAGTGCCCGAAATGCCAACAATGGAAGTGTACGAAAAAGTAATGACTGAAACTTTAACCGAACTAAAACAAAATGGTATCACACATTCTATTTTTGGAGATATTTTTTTGGAAGATTTGCGTCAATACAGAGAAAATCAATTGGCAAAAATCGGATTAAAAGGTGTTTTTCCGATTTGGAAAATCCCAACTCAAGATCTAATTCAAGAATTTATCTCGCTTGGCTTCAAAACCATTGTGGTTTGTGTAAATGAAAAGTATTTGGATAAAAGTTTTGTCGGCAGAATTATCGATCAGAATTTTATAAATGATTTACCTGAAAATGTTGATGTCTGTGGAGAAAATGGCGAATTTCACACCTTTACTTTTGATGGTCCGATATTCTCAAAACCTATTGATTTTGAAATTGGTGAAATTGTTTATAGAAAATATGAAAAGCCAGCAAAACAAGATTCATCAAATACAGCCTGTGATACTAATGATGAAACTGCTTTTGATTTTGGATTTTGGTATTGTGATTTAATTAAAAAGTAAATGAAGTATTTCTTTAAAATAGTTTTATTAATTCTTGTTTCTTTATCTGTCCAAAGCTGTTTGGTCAGCAGATGTAAAAGGCCTCAGATTACGGGCTATATTTATGATTCGGAAACAAAACAGCCAATTCAAAATTGTCAAGTTGGAGAAGTTTTAAGTCAATCGAACGGTTATTTTTCATTAAAAGAAAAAAGGTATCGCCAATTTACTTTTTTTGGCTTTGAAGCGCCAACTTTGGCTGTAAATGAATGTGTGAAAAAAAAAGGTTATGAATCTCAAAACATACAATTCATGCAGCCCTTTGGCGGTGGGATGAAAAAAGGAGCGTTACATAATGCAGACACTATTTACATCAAGAAAAATATTTTAAAAACAAATTGATATGAATTTAAAAGAAAATGAGGAAGTAAAGAAAGTAGCATTCTTTTTGAAAGAAATTGGAATTGATATAATCGAAAAAGAACTTGGCGAAACTTTTTTGCCGGGATTAGATTTAGGTCCTGACTGCATTTATGTAGATTACAATAAATTATTATATCCAGGAGATATTCTGCATGAAGCTGGGCATCTTGCTGTAACGGTTCCGGCCGAAAGAAAACTGGTAAGTACAACAGAAATTTCTAAAGATTGGCCAACCCAAGGCGACGAGATTGCTGCGATTCTATGGTCGTACGCAGCGCTACACCATTTACAGCTTTCACCAGCATTTGTATTTCATCCGCATGGTTATAAAGGAAATTCTGAATGGTTTATTTCAAATTTCACTTCAGGAAATTATATGGGATTGCCTCTTTTAGAATGGATGGGATTATCTCTAGGAAAAGAAAAAGCTGAAAAAAAACAAAAAATGCCTTTTCCAGCCATGCAAAAATGGATTCGTGACTAACATTAAGTCGATTGATCGACAAAAGTTTTTAGAAACCATTTGTTATCTTTTAATTCAAAAATATAATCAATATAAATTCCGTTATCTAAACCACGCTGTTCAAGAGTAGCTTTGTTTTTCTTAACTGACAATGTGCGTTTTAAATATTTTTCATCAGCTTTGTTATTAAGATGAAGCACTTTATATTTCTCTTTTGCCATTGTGTAATCTATTAATTCAAAATCGTCATTGTTAGCCTTATACTTTAAGGGAAAAATCACTCTACTAACTTGAAATTTAGGATCTGCATTGAATTTCTTAAAAAAATCATTAAAATCTTCTGAAGCTCCTTTTGATGTTTGAGCCAAAGTCACAGAGCTTAGTCCTAAGAAGAACATTATAAAAAAATACTTTTTCATTATTCGTTATACATTTTAAGCAAGTTCGTAACCGTATTCCAATTTCGAATCGTTGCTGTTACATTTAATTTTTTCTCGATATATTTTTGGTCAAAACGGGTTTTTCCTGCACCAACGGCATATTTAATAAAAATTCTGTTTTCATCAATGCTGGCTTCGTCTGGTTTGAATTGACTTATTTTCAAATCGTTAATGCTCTCTTTTTTCAAATTCATTGAAACAAAAGCAACGTATAGTTTTTTCATATCAATGTCTTTTTCTTTCAAGAACGGATTGTTAGCAAAACATGATTCTAAATTTTCTTTGGTAATCATAACAACAGGAACTTCGTGACCAAAGACTTTAAAGATTTCTTGTTTAATCACAAAACCAACTTTTGAAGCATCTTCTTCACTATCCACAAAAACATTTCCGGATTGCAAATACGTTCGTACATTTTGAAAGCCCAGATTTTCCAGCATTGCCTTCAAAGCTTCCATTTTCATCATATTATGCCCAGAAACGTTGATTCCGCGTAAAAGTGCTAAATGTGTTTTCATTTTTCTAATTTTTATTCAAAGATAAAAAACTACTATTCATCATTCTCTTCTTCGCTAATTTCAATATCAAATTTTACTAAAAAATCATTAAATTTCTGTTTATATTTTTTTTGCGCTTCTTCTACAATTTCATCTGCTTCTTCATTAGTATCTATTGCATCCAAATTAAATTCTTCTTTCACCCATTCGCGAAATTCTTCCTTATTTTCACTTTCTTCATAATATTCTTCGTCTTGATAAAAATAAGCTTTATCATAATCAACAGAAATTTCGGTATCCAATGTTAGAAGTTGAATTAATTTTTGAGTGTTTTCTGCTACTACATGAACTCCACCTTCATCACCAAAAACAACAATCGGACAATTATTCAAATCGTTATCGATAATCCAATAGGCATAAGAGCTTCCTGAACCGTTTGCACCTGCAAATTCAATAAAACTATTATAGAATTCTTCCTCTTCAGACCAAGTTTTTATACCTGTTTTTTCTTCAGTTATTGTAAGTCCAAAACATTCTGAATACGTTTCTACGCCATATTCCTGTTCAAATTCATATAATTTAACTAAATCTTCTGGCAGTTTGTAATTGCCAAATTGAGAAGCATATTCTTCCAATGTAAATCTATTATCGTAATCTGAATACTCAGTTTCCTCCTCGTCGTCGTCAACAACTTCAGCCGTCAATATTTCAAAAGTTTTCATCACAGCATTTTTCACGCAGAAAAGCTCAATTCCTGGAGCATTTTCATCATTCATCCATTGGTATTTTGGATCTCCATTTTCGTCAAGATACTCCAGAATAAGCATAATTTCTTCGTCTTCATGACACCATAAAGCACGCATTCTGATTCCGAAACCATTCGAAATTTCTTCTGAAATCTGGCTGTATTTTTTTCCTTCATAATCAAACGGAATAAACAAATAAGTTGTTCCTGAAATATGTCTAACGATTTTTCCGTTTTCTTTCTGCTCTTCAGTTTCAGATAAAACTTCAACCATCTTGATAAACTGATTACGAAAATCAGCATACGAATACTTCTCTTTTTTATCGTAATCTAAAATTGAAAGACCTTCTTTAAAAACATCTAAATAGTTATTGCCTAATATTTCTTCGTTATAATCTGAATTTTCTAAAAAAGAATCTTCTACAATATCAGATAATTTATGGGTTGAAGGCAAATAATTTTCAACAGTTATAATAGATCCGTCAGTGTCTTGAACATTGCTGCAAATTAGCACATCGGGTCTACCCGCACTTATAATTGCCTGAACATCTGTAAAACGCTCAAAATGAAACAGCATATCATCAGTATAAATCAGCCAAGCGGTAAGATCTCCTTTTACAAAAAGTTCACCATGATTGTATTCTCCAGCAAGTGTGTCACATTGCAGACCACCACCCAAATAATGAACATTTCCGAACAAATTAATATTTACAGTTGTAGTTTTTCCTAAAACGATTAAAGCAGGAGAATTATCAGTATCAAAAGAACTGATAAGCTTGGTAACCGTTAGATTTCCTTTAAAAATAAAACCTAGAATAAAAATATCTGGATGTTCTTCTGTACTGAAATCCATCTCAAATAAATCCATTTCTACATCGTCTTCCGCTAATAGAAATATCGGGTTTTCTTCGTAATCAGGAAAACGCCAAGTATCTTCAAAAACATTATAGACTTTATTATTGTTGAAATCGGTAAGATCTCCAATGATATTATGCGCTTCATGTCGGTTAATTACTTTGAATGTAATACCAGAAAATACCATTGTTTCAAAAGGAACTTTTTCTTCTTTAATCATAATTTGAGGCTTATAATTTGAATATTTGAACAAATCTAGTAATTATCTTTTTTATTAAAACAATACTGACGTTAAATAAAAAACTCCGTTAGGAAACTAACGGAGTTTTACAAGTTGCAATATTAAATTTTAATTTGATTTTTTAAATACGAAACCGGCATCACATGCACGAGCATCATCTATTAATTTTGCCGACTTATCCAGAGTAAAACTTTCTATCAAACCACCTCCACAGCTCGAAATAAATGCATTATCCTTTTTCTCTTTATAAGTTAATACAAAACGAGTAAGATTATCTTTAGTTATAATCTCAAAAGTTCCTGTCAGCGTTACATTGATATTTTCATATACTCTGGTTTTTGAAAATGTATTATCCTTATTAAAAATATATGAATACTGATTTGAAGAAGGATCGTCATTCTTCGGTTCGTTATATTGCACCCATTTTCCATAATAGTCTGTAATGCCCGTATCTGCCTTATTGCTTGAATCGTCATTTGAGCAAGAAATTAAAAAAGCAAACATTACAATTAAAAGTCCAATTTTTTTCATTTTTAAAGTTTTTGATGGTTAATTATTATTAAGATTTTACCTTCTTAAAAAGGTTGCGTCTGCATTTAACAACTTAACGATAAGTTAATATTCAAATAGTTGAAAATTACAATTCATTTTCAAAATTCCCAATTAAAATCTATCTTCGCTTTTCAATAAAATCCCAATAAAATAAATTCCAAATTCCAATTCTTCAAATCTAAAATCAGCAATCTAAAATCTAAAATAATTTAATGTCTAATAATCTTCTTGAAACTCCAATTGAATACTTAAAAGGTGTTGGCCCAAGCCGTGGTCAATTACTTCGTAAGGAATTGGGTATTCATAAATATGGAGATTTAGTCAATCTTTTTCCGAATCGATATATTGACAGGACGCGTTATTATAAGATTAACGAATTGCAGAATACGGGCTCTGAAGTTCAAATTATTGGAAAAATAATTCACATTAAAACTGTTGAATTTGCCAAAAACAAAAAACGTCTCGTAGCTACTTTTGTTGATGATACAGGGCAAATTGATCTAAACTGGTTTCAAGGCCATAAATGGATTCGCGAAAGTTTAAAGCTGAATGAAACTCTAGTAATTTTTGGAAAATGTTCTCTTTACGGGAGTCAATTCAGTATGGCACATCCTGAAATTGAATTGTTAAGCGAACACGAAAGAAGTTTACGCTCGGCTATGCAACCTGTTTATCCTTCGACAGAAGCTTTGGCTAATAAAGGAATTTCGAACCGAACGATTAATAAATTGATGGAACAGCTTTTTCTGGAAACACAAGCATTGTTTACCGAAACTTTTCCTCCATTTCTAATCGAAGAATTAAAGCTGATTCCGAAACGTGCGGCATTATTCAATATTCATTTTCCTAAAAGTGCTGAAATTTTAGCAAAAGCACAATTTAGACTGAAGTTTGAAGAATTGTTCTTTATTCAGTTGCAATTAATTACAAAGAATCTCATTCGAAAACATAAAATTAAAGGACATCCATTTGACAAAGTGGGCGAACTTTTTAATGAATTTTATAAAAATCATCTGCCTTTTGATTTAACGAATGCTCAAAAAAGAGTAATCAAAGAAATCAGAACCGATATGGGAAGCAACGCCCAAATGAATCGTTTACTTCAAGGTGATGTAGGTTCTGGAAAAACGATTGTTGCTTTTATGAGCATGCTTTTAGCAATTGACAATGGTTTTCAGGCTTGTTTGATGGCGCCGACAGAAATCTTGGCAAATCAGCATTTTATCGGATTATCAGAATTTGCTAAAACATTAAATATCAATATTAGAATTTTAACGGGTTCTACCAAAACTTCTGAAAGAAAAATTATTCATGAAGAATTAGAAAGCGGAGAACTTAAAATTTTAATTGGAACCCATGCCTTATTGGAAGATAAAGTACAGTTTCAGAACCTAGGTTTGGCTGTAATTGATGAACAGCATCGTTTTGGCGTGGAGCAGAGATCTAAATTGTGGAAAAAAAATGATATCCCGCCACATGTTTTGGTTATGACCGCCACTCCTATTCCGAGAACACTGGCAATGAGTTTGTATGGTGATTTGGACATTTCAGTTATTGACGAATTGCCGCCAGGAAGAAAACCAATTCAGACTGTACATCGATACGATACGAATCGTTTGAAAGTATGGAAATTTCTTCGTGATGAAATTGCAAAAGGAAGACAGATTTATATTGTTTATCCGTTGATTCAGGAATCTGAAAAAATGGATTATAAGGATTTGATGGATGGTTACGAAAGTATTTCTCGCGACTTTCCGCTTCCGCAATATTCTATTTCTATCCTTCACGGAAAAATGAAACCAGCCGATAAAGATTCTGAAATGAAGCGTTTCTCTGAAGGAAAAACCAATATCATGGTCGCTACAACTGTAATTGAAGTTGGTGTAAATGTACCAAACGCCAGTGTAATGATTATTGAAAGTGCCGAAAGATTTGGACTTTCGCAATTGCATCAGCTTCGCGGACGTGTTGGTCGTGGTGCCGAACAAAGTTATTGCATCTTAATGACGGGGCATAAATTAAGTTCTGATAGTAAAACCAGAATGGAAACTATGGTACAAACCAATGACGGTTTTGAAATTGCCGAAGTTGACTTAAAACTTCGCGGTCCTGGTGATTTAATGGGCACACAGCAAAGCGGTGTTCTAAACCTTCAAATTGCAGATATTGTAAAAGATAGAGAAATTCTTTCTCTGGCTCGTAATTATGCCATAAAAATCTTAAAAGAAGACTCTGCTCTTCAAAAACCTGAAAATGCAATTCTTAGAGCAATTTTCATCGAGTTGACCAAGAAAAAGAATATCTGGAATTATATTAGCTAACAAAGATGCTAAGGTTTAAGCCCTAGCCTTTTATATTTAACACCAAAAAAGCTCAACGATTTTAAACTTAAAATCGTTGAGCTTTGAAACCTTAGTAACTTAGAAGCTTAGCATCTTAGAAACTAAAAAAAAACTCCATTGCGTCCTATTTATCATTCATATGATTTAGTTTTGATGGGGGGTCAAATTTAAAGTTGAATATTTTATTAGACACAATGAAGTATACTGTTATTTATCACTTTTTAGAATCTGCTTTCTTTTCAAAAAGACCGCTAAATAATCCTTTGCTTATTTTGTTTTTATCGTCCTTTCCTGTTGCAATCAAATGATCGATATATTCCATATATGTTTTCTTTCTTTCTTCCAAAAAACCTACCAAATATTCTTCTGAGGCATGCATACCGCTGGTTTCCTCAATCTGCAGAAGTTTCTTATATAAAGGTTCAATAAACTTTACGATAATATCATTTGGAACCGATTTTCTGGTGCCAAAATAACCAACAATCTCACCATCTGTATCTGCAATAATTTTAAAATCGGTTACAACCCAGTAATAACGTCCTGTTTTGGCCATATTTTTTATAATGACATGAATGTTTTCACTAGATTTAATACTGTCCCATAAAAATTTAAAAATTACTTTTGGCATATCTGGATGTCGTACTATGTTATGAGGCTGGCCAACAAGCTCAAATTCATCATAACCAGAAACATCTATAAAGTCTTCATTGGCATATAAGATAGTTCCTTTTTTATCAGTTTTACTAAGCAATACTTTATTCTTATTCCAGTCTACTTCTCTATCAGAAGGTGTTGGACGGTGCAATTTGGCATCCATAAATCTTATATTTAAATTAATTTAAAAAAATTAATGTTTTTTTGAATTAGATTCCGATTACTCGGAAAACAAAAAGCTAACTTCTGCTGTTGGTTGATTTTACATGAATATCATTAACTAAATCATCAATCTTTTTGGCACTTTCTCTCATCATTTCAAGATAACTTAGTAGTTTATCATTATCTGTATGTCCTTTTGAAACATCAATTAGTTTTAAAACTGAATTTACAGGCAGTTTCAAATCTAAAGTGGTTCTATGAATAAAATCATTGTAATCTTTTGTAGCCGACATTGAACTGTATTTTGCTGAAGCCAATTTCATGTTTTCCAATTCATATTCGTCTGAAATTTTTGAGATATGATTTTCACTGTGTTCTTTAAAATAATAAGCCCAATAGCCATTCATAAAAAACACTACAGCAGCCAAAACGGTATGAATAATTAAAGTTTCAAGATCAAAATTTACCTGCGAAAAATATACCTGAAGCCCGTTTGCATCATTATAAATATAGTTTTGTAAATACGCCAATCCTGCATGATGAAGTACAACTAATAAAGTAAGCGGAATTTGAAGTTTCCAGTTCTGATAAATAATCAAAATCGTGCTGGCAATAAATACTGTAAAATGCATTTCGAACATTCCGTGCATTTGATAAATGTACTGTGCCATAAAAATAGCTAGAACAACAGAAAGAACATACTGATAAAATTTAGAGTTTTTCATGAAAAATTTAGCAGAGTAATACAATAAAAGATTCAGCGTTCCGACACCAACACCAATTTCGAAAGTATCGTATTTAAAAGAAAGTCCGATACCAAGGAGAAAATATACTGCAAGTACATAATTAATAATCGTATCTGATTTTTGTGTCATTGTAGACATAAAACTGTGCAGATAATCTTGTTCGTTTAAGCTAGCTTTTGTTTTCATAGGTTTTAGTTTTTGGGTTTTGGAAAATAGTTATTTAGTACATTTTGGTAATGAACACCCGTATGCCTTAAGTGCTAAAGCATTAAAAGAAGGATTTACCTTTTGGTTAAGAAGAGAATCTATCGCCATTTGGGCATAGTTACTTTGCGTATCTGTACAATATCTTGTTTTATTGTAATTGCCCCTGTAATATAAATTATGGGATTGATCTAATAGAACTGCTTGCGGAGTTGAGAAAACACCACATTTTTTAGCAATCGTTTCATCAAAATAAACAGGAATTTTGGCATCAAATTTTTGCTGAATTTCAGCAATAGTGAAATTCTTTTGTTTGTTTAAAACGACAATTTTGAAATTAATCTGATCTCCGTACTTTTTAATTAAATCGCTTACATGGGGCACGTTGAATCGCGAACAAGGACATTCGGGATTAAAGAAATGAATAAAAATAGGTTTATTGTCAAATGCACAGCAAGGACCAATCTCAATCTTAGATCCCATTGCAATAGCGTGGTAATTCTTTGGAATTGGAGTTGGAAGACTATATTTAAATTCATTCTGCCAAAACAAATAGCCAATCGCCGCAAGTAAAAATGTGAACCATAAACTTAGAAGTAATTTTTTCTTCATAAAATCATTTTTTTTATTATTTAAACAACTAAAGAATAAACACTTGTTAAAACTACTATCTCCCTATTTGTAGTAAAAACCAAAAAAAACAACTTCTATTTTCATATTTTAACAATAACACAAAACTATTCTTATAACGTCTTGTTAAAATTCCACCATTTTGTTTAACATATCAATGTTACAAATAAAATCGATAAAGTGCAAAAAAAATCAAACAAATTGTGAAAAATTTCTCTCAACCTAGAAATAGCCTATCTTTATCGAAATCACAGAAGATACTTTTTGATTTATTTTGTTTATTTTTCAAAAAAAAAAAAAAATAACCTTTAATTAAACCTTTTCGCCTGCATTAAGTCTAAATGCAAACCTTTGTACATACAAATGTTAAATAAAAGCTAACGGCTTTTCATTTCGTACCAAAAAGTTAAATTTGTAAGCTTGCTGAAAAACAAAACCTAAAATCTATATTCACCTCTTTTTTATGAAACTAAAACATCTCATTTACACCCTTTTAATTGTTGCTATTGGAGGCTTTGTTACCTACAGAATTATTTCAAACAAGGGTAAAAACGAAGACTCAAAAAAATTTAATGACAAAAAATCTCCAACAACTGTTAATGGAATCGTAATAAAGACTGCCACTTTTGACAATAATTTAGCATTATCTGGATCTATTGAAGCAAATGAACAAATAGAAATTCACAGTGAAGTCTCAGGAATTGTTGAAGGAATATTCTTTAACGAAGGCAGCAATGTTACAAAAGGACAAGTTCTTCTTAAGGTAAATGATATTGAACTAAAAGCACAATTAAGACAAGCTATAACAAGAGAAGATTTGGCTGCTGAAAATGCAAGAAGAGCAAAATTACTGTTGCAGAAAGAAGCCATTAGTCAAGAAGAAGCAGACGTTGCAAAAGCTGATCTTGCTTCTGCTCAAGCTCAAAGCCAATTAATTAGAGCGCAAATTTCTAAAACTTCTGTAAGAGCACCTTTTTCAGGAAAAATTGGTTTACGTAATATTTCTCCAGGAACTTATATTACTCCAACTGTTTTAGTGGCAAAATTGGTAAATACCAGCAAATTGAAAATCACTTTTTCAATTCCAGAAAAATATGCATCAGAAGTAAAATCGGGATCTGTAATCGATTTTAAAGTTTCTGGTTCAGACAAAACTTATAATGCAAAAATCTATGCTATCGAACCAGAAGTTGCTGTTGCAACACGTACACTTCAGATTCGTGCGCTTGCTGATAATAATGACGGAAAACTTTTTCCTGGGACTTTCGCAGACATCAAATTACCTTTAAATATTATTAAAGATGCGATAGTTGTTCCTTCTCAAGCAATTATTCCAATTCAAGACGGTAAAAAAGTATTTGTTGCCAACAACGGGCAAGCAAAAGAAGTTATGGTTGACGCAACTACAAGAACAGATTCTTCAATTTTAATTTTAGCAGGATTAAAACCTGGAGACACTTTAATTACAAGTGGTGTCATGTCATTAAAAAACGAAGCTCCGATTAAAGTTCAAGTAAAATAGTTCCAAAGCCAAAAGTCAAAAGTCGAAAGACTTGAATATAGATTTAAAGATGGTAGTTAAGATTTAGCAATAAATCTGAAATCTAAAATCAACAATCTAAAATCTAAAATTACAAATGAGTTTATCTACTACAAGCATAAGAAGACCTGTTTTAACCATAGTACTGAATCTACTTATTATTCTATTCGGTTTTATTGGTTATACTTTTTTAGGTGTCAGAGAATTTCCTTCTATTGATCCTGCGCAGGTTTCTATCCGCACCAATTATACCGGTGCCAATTCTGATATTATTGAATCGCAAATTACTGAACCTCTTGAAAAAGCCGTAAATGCGATTGATGGAATCCGAAATATTACTTCGTCCAGTAATCAAGGAAGCAGTACCATTACAATCGAGTTTAATTTAGACAAAGATTTAGAAGAAGCGGCTAATGATGTTCGAGACAAAGTCTCGCAAGCCATTAGAAATCTTCCACAAGATATAGATGCCCCACCAGTTGTTTCTAAAGCCGATGCAGATAGCGAATCTATTATATCGATGACGGTTCAAAGTGACAGCAGAAGCTCTTTAGAATTAAGCGATTATGCCGAAAATGTTATTTCTCAGCGTTTAGAAACTATTCCAGGCGTAAGTGGCGTGCAAATTTGGGGGCAAAAACGCTATGCAATGCGTCTATGGATAGATCCTGTAAAACTAAATGCTTATAAGTGTACAGTTGCCGACGTGAGAAACGCATTAAATGCTCAGAACGTCGAACTGCCATCTGGTAAATTAACAGGAAACAATACCGAATTAACCGTAAAAACAGTTGGAAATCTTTCTAAACCAGAAGAATTCAACAATATTATCATTCGCACAGATGGCGATAAAATTGTAAGGCTTAGTGATGTAGGCGGTGCCGAATTAGGTCCAGAGAATATAGAGACTTCCTTGATGTCTTCTGGGCTTCCAATGATTGGAATGGCTATTGTTCCAATGCCAGGAGCCAATTATCTGGATATTTCAGCTGAATTTTACAAAAAATTTGAAGCCTTAAAAAAAGATTTACCTAAAGACATTAAACTTAATATTGCGCTTGATAACACGCAATTTGTAAAGAAATCTGTATTGGAGGTTGCCGAAACTTTAGGAATATCAATCGTTCTGGTAATTATTATTATTTATTTATTTTTTAGAGACTGGGCAATTGCTTTCAGACCATTAATTGATATTCCTGTATCGTTAATTGCTACATTCTTCATTATGTGGCTTTTTGGTTTCTCTATAAATGTACTAACCCTTCTTGCTATTGTGCTTGCAACAGGACTTGTTGTGGATGACGGAATTGTGGTAACTGAAAATATTTTCAAAAAGGTCGAAGAAGGAATGTCTCCTATCGAAGCAGCCATTAAAGGTTCTAATGAAATCTTTTACGCTGTTATATCCATTTCTGTCACTTTAGCAGCAGTATTTTTGCCAGTAATTTTCTTAGAAGGTTTTGTTGGCCGACTCTTTAGAGAATTTGGAGTTGTAATTGGAGCTGCAGTATTGATTTCAGCCTTTGTTTCTTTGACTTTAACACCAATGTTAAATGCCTATTTAATGAAAGGTGGCGAACAAAAGAAATCAAAATTCTATATTAAAACTGAGCCATTTTTTGAAAAAATGAACAGCAGTTATGCTGAATCATTAGCAAAATTCATGGACAAAAAATGGATCAGCTTTCCTATTTTAATTGCTTGTTTTGGAATTATTTATTTATTCTTTACAATTCTTCCAAAAGAGACAGCGCCTTATGATGACAGAAGTTCTGTTACCATGCGTATGACCACGCCAGAAGGTTCTTCTTATGATTATACGTATCGTTTTATGCAAGAAATTTCAAAACTTGTTGACGATTCAATCCCTGAAAAAAAAGTTAGTTTAGTAATTACTGCTGGAGGATCTGGAGGTTCTGCAACCAACTCAGGTTTTGTGAGGCTTTCATTAAAAGAACCAGACGAAAGAACCAGATCTCAAAAAGAAATTGCAGACAAATTAAGCAAATGGACAAAAAGATATCCCGATGCTAAAATAGCGGTAATTCAGCAGCCTACAATTGCCGTTAACAGACGTGGAGGTTTACCAATACAATACATTATTCAGGCTCCAAACTTTGATAAGTTAAGAGAAAAAATTCCTGTTTTTATGAATGAAGTAGCCAAAAGCGATGTCTTTTCTACAACAGACGTAAACCTGAAATTTAACAAACCAGAAATCAATGTTACCATTGACCGTGCAAAAGCAGAAAGTTTAGGAATTTCAATTCTTGACATTGCACAGACTTTACAGCTTTCTTTAAGCGGACAACGTTTTGGTTATTTTATCAAAAATGGAAAACAATATCAGGTAATCGGACAGTTTGACCAAAAAGACAGATCTAAACCTTTGGATTTGACTTCTATGTTTGTAAAAAATAAAAATGGTGAATTGATTCAAATGGATAACGTAGTAAATGTATACGAACAAAGTAATCCACCGCAATTATATCACAACAATAGATACATGTCTGCAACTGTTTCGGCTGGTTTGGCACCAGGAAAAAGTATGGGCGACGGAATTGATGAAATGAATAGAATAAAAGCTAAAGTTTTAGATGAAAGCTTTACTACAGATTTGGCGGGAGAATCGCGAGATTTCGTAGAAAGTAGTTCTAATACTTCTTTTGCTTTCGGATTGGCTTTATTATTAATCTTCTTGATTCTAGCGGCACAGTTTGAAAGTTTTATAGATCCGTTTATTATTATTTTAACAGTTCCAATGGCTGTAGCGGGAGCTTTATTCTCATTATGGCTATTTAATCAGTCTTGGAATATTTTCAGTCAGATTGGAACGGTAATGTTAATTGGTCTTGTAACCAAAAACGGTATTTTGATTGTAGAATTTGCCAATCAGTTACGAGAACAAGGCAAACCAAAAATGGAAGCTATTTTAGAAGCTTCAGAAGCACGTTTACGTCCAATTTTAATGACGAGTTTAGCCATTGCTTTAGGAGCACTCCCAATTGCGATGTCACTTGGAGCTGCATCTACGAGTAGAATTGGTATGGGAGTTGTAATTGTGGGTGGAACTATTTTCTCATTGGCTTTAACGCTTTTTGTAATTCCTGCCATTTATTTTATGTGGTCTAAAGCCAGAAAACATTATCCTGAGTTTGACCATATTGACGAATACGAAAGAGACAGCATTAAATAGAAACCGAAAATCGATTTTTGGTTAAAGAAAACGAATATGAATATCAAAAAAATATACTGTACAGCACTTATTCTTTTCCTTTGCATTTTCCAGTCAAAGGCACAGGAAGTTCTTACTATTGAACAGGCTATGACTATAGCTCTGGAAAATAATTTTGAAATTAAAATTGCTAAAAATAATTCCAAAATAAACGAAACAAACGTAACAATTGGAAACGCTGGAATGTTGCCAACAGCAACAGCATCTGTTACCGATAACAATAGTATTATGAATTCATCTCAGACACGTCAAGATGGAACAAGTACTTCATTGGATAATGCAAAAAATAACAGTCTAACTTATGGTGTAAGTTTAGGATGGACTGTTTTTGACGGAATGAAAATGTTCGCAAAACTTGATCAGCTGAAAGAACTTCAGAAACTTGGCGATGCAGAACTTAAAAGAACTATTCTCGTAAAAATTGCTCAAGTAAATTCTGCTTATTACGATCTAGTACAAATGCAACAGCAATTAGCTGCATTGGACACTACCATTGTAATTTCAAATCAAAGATTAACTTTGGCTAAAAACCGTTTCAGTATTGGTAAAGCATCAAAATTGGAGGTTTTAAACGCACAAGTTGATTTAAACTCAGATCAAGTTGCTTTATTGAGACAAAAAGAAGCGTACGCTAATGGTAAAATTTTGTTGAATCAGCATTTGGCACGCGATCCAAAAATTGATTTCAAGGTTACAGATGAAGTTAAAGTCGACAATAAATTGGTTCTAGCCGATTTAATGGATTTAGCCCAAAAACAGAATCCAGGTTTAGAGGCGCAAATTATCAATAAACGTATAGCCGAATTACAGCTAAAACAAGTAAAAGCAGACCGCTATCCTACTTTAAGATTAACTTCAGGATATAACTTTTCCGAAAGCCAGTCTAGTTTAGGTTTTACCAGTGAAACTTCTTCAAGAGGTTTAAATTATGGTTTTAATGCTTCAATGAACATATTTGATGGTTTTAATCAGCATCGAAATGAAAAAGTAGCCAAACTACAGATTGAAAATTCGCAGATTGCGATAGAACAGCAAAATACTGTTTTAAACACACAATTAAGTACCGCTTTTCAAACGTATTTAACAAATTTAGAACTAATTGATCTAGAAGAAAATAATGAGACAATTGCTAGGCAGAACTTAGAAATCACATTGGATAAATTTAAAATCGGAACTATTACAACACTTGATTTTAGAACTGCCCAGCTGAATTATGTAAATGCAAAAGTGCGTTATAGCAATGCACAGTATGAAGCAAAATTATCTGAAATTGCTTTAAAAGAATTGGCTGGAAATATTAATTTCTAGATTTCGACAGGAAAAAACATATACAGCAAGAACTTAAAAAAGGCGTTTTGCTTACTTAAAAAAGTAAGCGAAACGCCTTTAAACATTAGTCAAACTGTGTTGAAATATTTTTTCCCATTTTACGTTCAATAGGTGATTTTTTAATTTAAATTTGTTTCAAAACGCGCTTCAATGATTACATACAATACCAAAGATTGGTTTACATTTATTTTTCATTTTCATAAATCGGATACTGTTCGAAAACTTTTTACGATTATGATTGCAATTGGAATATATTCTGCAATAGTATGTTATCTCGAACTTCAATATTTTAAAGTAACCAAAAACGATTATATCCACAGCATTCCAATCATGCACGGAATGCTTGGATTTGTAATTTCGCTTTTGCTAGTTTTTAGAACCAATACCGCCTACGACAGATGGTGGGAAGGCCGCAAACTTTGGGGCGGACTGGTAAATAATAGCCGTAATCTAGCCATAAAACTTTCTGCCATTTTAAAAGATGAAAACGATAGAAAGTTTTTTAGAAAATACATACCCATGTATGCTGATATTCTTCATCAACATTTAAAAGATGAGGACACCAGCAAACAGCTTTTTGAAGATGTCGATCTAGAAATTGACCATCACAAGCACAAACCGAATCAGTTGAAAAGAATAATGTATCATAAAATCAACGATTTGTATGATGCAGGAAAAATAACTGGAGAACAGCTTATTACTATAAATGATGAATTAGTTGCTTTTACAGATATTTGTGGTGCATGTGAGCGTATCAAAAATACACCTATTCCCTACTCTTATAGCGCTTTTATAAAGAAATTCATCTTCTTTTACACCATGACACTTCCTTTTGGATATTCTGTAAGTTTAGGCTACTTAGTGGCTCCTGTAGTGGTTTTCATATTTTATGTATTGGCGAGTTTAGAGCTAATTGCTGAAGAAATCGAAGACCCATTTGGAGATGACGAAAACGACCTTCCTACAAGAAAAATATCCGAAAATATCAAAAAACACGTAGAAGAGCTGATATAAATTTAAAAAACACTATAAATCACTAAAAAAATGCGCAGTTAAGCGACTAAATAACTCATTGAACGGTTATTTTTTGAAATCTAATAAATAAGTCATAAAATTTGTAATAGCAATTTACCCCCCTTATTTAAAGCTGCCTTTAATTGTTACTAATTTTTAACTCCTTATTACGATGAAAAAAATTATTACACTTGTGGTTTTTGCTTTTCTGATTGTCAATTGTACCAACGAGCCTCTAAGTACAGACATTCAAACTGAGGCTAAACAATCGAATAGTTCAACTTCTGCTACTGCAAAAGGAACTTATTCAGAATGCGATCCAATATCAATTAACATTATGGCTGGCCAGTTTACTAACGCTGGGAAAATTTTAGTTGAAAATGACGCTACAAATCTCTACGTAACCTATTCTGCGCTTACAAATTGGTATTTTAGTGAACTTCATTTATTTGTAGGACCATATGCCAATGTACCGATAAAAAATGGGAATCCAATTCCTGGACAATTTCCATATAACAAATCTTTTAATCCATTAATACAAAGTTATACTTTCACTATTCCCCTTTCTTCAATAGTTCTAGATGACAACAGATGTTTGTTTATCGCTGCGCATTCAAGCATGAAAAATATTGTAAACGGGAATGTAGTAAGAACAGAAACTGGCTGGGCAGGCGATATAAAATTTCCTGGAAAAAACTGGGCAACTTACTTTAAGTACTGCTTAAGAAACTGCGAAACTCCTCCACCAGTTACCAACTGCGATACAGCTTATATGTTCGGAAACAACACTTTTATTGGTTTAGAAATTTCTGATAAATGGGGATGGGCTACATATTATGATAATGTTGCAGACGGCACTTATAACTACAACTTATATGCTGGTGCTGGACAAAATAATATTAATAATGGCTATTTAGCAGGAACCGTTACAATTGTAATTCAAGGGAGCAGTGTAAAAGTAACGATCAACGCTACTCATCCTGGAACAGTATTTACAGAAACTCATGTTTATTTGTCTGATGATAGGCCTACTACTGCCGCACCAGGTCTATATGGCAATCAGCATACTTTAAATAATTACACAACAGATAGTTATGATCTAACATACAGTGGAGACGGAAACTTCTGGATAATTGTTCATGCAGCAGTGTGTACCACCAATTAAATTAAATTAGAAATAGAAATAAGTGAAAAAGAGAGGATTTTAATTCTCTCTTTTTTATTATAAAAACATCTTCTTACTTTTTTAAAACACAACCTTATACAAGTCATAAAAAAGGCTTAAATATTCATTCTGTATACATATTTTTATTAAATTTAAAGTCTTCACCAAAAATAAAATTTAATGAACAATCAACGATTTTTAGTCAATCCGCTCCAATTATCGCAAGAGAAATCATTAAAAACTCTTGTAGAAAATAGAACTATTTACAATTTGAGTCATTGTGAATTAAATCTATTTGAAACTTACGAATCGACTCAAAAAGTTCCGTTGAAATTTAATGATTTGGTGGTGACCAGCATGCTGCGCGGTAAAAAAATCATGCACCTTTTTGATGATCCTGAATTTGTATATCTTCCAGGCGAAACTGTGATTGTTCCTTCTAATGTAGAAATGAAAATTGATTTCCCTGAAGCTTCAAAAAATAACCCTACGCAATGTTTGGCATTGGCTATTGATCAGGATAAAATTGTGGAAATCTTGAATTTTCTAAATGAGCAATATCCTAAAGAAGGAAGCAATATGTATTGGCAATTAAATTATCAGAATTACTTCTTTTACAATAATATCGAAATGGCAGCAACAATCAATAAACTCATAAAAGAATGTATGAGTACATCGATTACTAAAGATATTTTTGCCGATTTGACGTTAAAAGAATTGTTGATTAGAATTATTCAGACGCAAACGGTAAAATCTATTGACGAAGGGAAATTTCTAGATGTAAATAACCCAATAAAAGAAGTTACAGAATACATTAAACAGAATCTGAAAGAAAATATAAGCTTAAAATCGCTAAGCGAAAAAGCTTGTATGAGCACCACTTCTTTCTACCGATTCTTTAAACGCGAACTTGGAATGAGTCCGATTGAATATATTTTGAATGAGAAAATAAAATGTGCTAAAAACTTATTAAAAAATCCAACCCTGCAAATCAATGAAGTTTGTTATTTAGCTGGCTTTGAAGATGCCAACTATTTCATCAGATTATTTAAAAAATACGAGGGAATTACTCCGAAACAGTATCAGTTACTTTTTATAAATTAGGTGCAAAGTAACAAAGGCACATAGGCTCAAAGTTTTGAAAACCTTTGTCGCTTTGAAACTCTGAACCTTTGTTCCTTAAAAAAAAGTAACCGGTTCTAAATCTTTCTCTTCTTCGGGAGTAAAAATTCTATATTCTATTTGAAACGTTTTTTTTAATGGAGTTTCTAATGAAAAACCTCCTACTCCAAATGCATCAATTACAGTTAGCGTAAAATGAGCATGTTTCCAATATTCAAATAAATCCTTGTCTACCCAAAATTCAACATTATCAACTTTACCAATACAAACATCTCCAGTTCGCTGATAATATCCGCCTTTTTCAAAACACTGCGGCTGAGTGCCTTCACAGCATCCACCTGCCTGATAAAACATCAAATCACCGTGTTTTTCTTTAAGAACTTTAATCAGTTCGATTGCTTTTTCTGTGGCATCAATTCGTTTTATCATCACTACTAAAATTAAAAAAAAAGCAGTAAACTCAATTAAGAGATTTACTGCTTTAACATAACCAACTATTTAGGACTGTGCTATGTCAAGCACAATTCTACCTTCTATTTCACCTTTTTTCATTTTGTCAAAAACGGTGTTTACATCTTCTAATTTTGAAGTTGTTACTGTAGCTTTGACTTTTCCATCAACAGCAAATTCAATCGCTTCTTTCATGTCTTTTCGAGTTCCAACAATAGAACCTCTAATTGTGATTCTATTTAAAACAGTATCGAAAATAGACAAATCAAAATTGCCTGGAGGAAGTCCGTTTAATGCCATTGTACCTTTTCTTCTCAATGTTTCAAGCCCTTGCTTGAAAGCAATTGGAGAAACTGCGGTAACCAATGCCCCATGCATTCCACCGACTTCTTTCTTTAAGAATTCTCCAGGATTTTGATTTTTAGCATTGACCACCAAATCGGCGCCTAATTTTTTTGCCAGTTCCAATTTATCATCTCCAATATCAATTGCAGCCACGTTCATTCCCATAGCTTTTGCATATTGCACAGCAACGTGCCCTAAACCTCCAATACCAGAAATTGCTACCCATTCGCCAGGTTTCACCTCAGTTTCTTTTAACCCTTTGTAAACCGTAACGCCAGCGCATAAAATCGGAGCCATTTCTATAAAATTTACATTAGATGGCAAAATCCCAACATATCTGGCATCTGCAATTACATACTCTGCAAATCCGCCATCTACACTGTAACCGCCGTTCTGCTGACTTTCGCATAAAGTTTCCCAGCCTGTAATGCAATGATCACAGCCTCCACATGCACTGTATAGCCAAGGCACACCAACAGCATCTCCTTCTTTTACATTTTTTACTTCTGGTCCTACTGCAACAACATATCCGACAGCTTCGTGTCCCGGAATTAAAGGCATTTTAGGTTTAACTGGCCAATCACCTTCTACAGCATGTAAATCGGTGTGGCACACTCCGCTTGCAATTACTTTTACAAGAATTTCATTTCTGCCTGGGCGTTTTACTTCGACTTCTTCAATTTTCAGAAGAGAACCAAATTCTCTAACGACCGCAGCTTTCATTGTTTTTGGAAGCATAATTCTATGGTTTTAAAAGAATAGAAAACTTATTTAGCTTTCTATTCTCAAGTTTATATTCTCTTTAGAAGAATCCTAATTTCTTTTTATCATAAGAAATCAGCATGTTTTTGGTTTGACGATATTGGCTCAGCATCATTTTATGATTTTCGCGACCAATTCCAGATTGTTTATAACCTCCAAACGGAGCACCCGCAGGATAAGAATGATATTGATTAATCCAAACACGACCTGACTGGATCCCTCTAGGAACTTGATAAATTTCATGCGCATCACGTGTCCAAACTCCTGCGCCTAATCCGTACATGGTATCATTTGCAATTTCGATAGCTTCTTCAGTAGTTTTGAAAGTCGTAACTGCTAAAACAGGCCCGAAAATCTCTTCTTGGAAAATTCTCATTTTGTTGTGACCTTTAAATAGTGTCGGTTTAATATAATAACCACCTTCTAATTCTCCTCCAAGTTTATTTTCATCGCCTCCAGTCAATAATTCTGCACCTTCTTCTTTTCCTAACTTGATATAAGACATGATTTTCTCTTTCTGAACAATCGAAGTCTGAGCACCAATCATAGTTGATTTATCCAACGGATTTCCAACTATAATGGCTTCAGTTCTTTCAATTACTTTTTTGATAAACTTATCGTAGATATCTTCGTGAATTAATAATCTGGAAGGACAAGTACAGATTTCACCTTGATTTAAAGCAAATAATACGGCACCTTCTACGGCTTTGTCAAAGAAATCGTCATCGTGATCTGCTACTGAAGGAAAGAAGATATTTGGAGATTTTCCGCCCAATTCTAAAGTAACCGGAATAATATTTTCTGTTGCATATTGCATTACCAAACGTCCTGTTGTTGTAGAACCAGTAAATGCTGCTTTCGATACTTTTTTATTGGTTACTAACGGACGACCTAATTCGGCACCAAATCCGTTTACAATATTCAGAACTCCAGGAGGAAGAATATCTCCAATCAATTCCATTAAAACCATAATAGAGATTGGAGTGCTTTCGGCTGGTTTCAAAACAATTGTATTTCCTGCGGCAAGAGCCGGAGCAATTTTCCAGACAGCCATTAAAATTGGGAAATTCCAAGGAATAATCTGCGCTACAACCCCTAAAGGTTCGCTTAACGCAATAGAAACAGTCTGCGAATCCAATTCTGCGATCGAACTTTCTTCTGCACGAATTACGCCAGCAAAATATCTAAAGTGATCGATTGCCAACGGAATATCAGCAGCAAGCGTTTCGCGGATTGGTTTTCCGTTGTCTACCGTTTCAACTGCCGCGATATATTCTAAATTATCTTCAATTTTTTGTGCAATTTTATTTAGTAAAATACTCCTTTCGGTTACAGAAGTTTTTCCCCAAGTTTTAAATGCTTCATAAGCAGTATCTACAGCCAATTCGAGGTCTTCTTTTCCAGAATGCGCTG
The DNA here is from genome assembly GCF_016735615.1 of Flavobacterium tagetis. GTDB lineage: Bacteria > Bacteroidota > Bacteroidia > Flavobacteriales > Flavobacteriaceae > Flavobacterium > Flavobacterium tagetis. The sequence continues at coordinate 1,303,935 of NZ_JAERSF010000002.1, read as the reverse complement.
CTTTTGTAAATACTTTTCCATCAATAGGAGAAACTACATCAAAGTATTCTCCTGTAATTGGCGCTACAAATTTTCCACCAATATAGTTATCGTATTTTGCCTTAAATTCAGGTCTTTTTACTGCGGTACTCATAATATTCTTTTTTTGATTTACTCCAAATTTAGTTTCATAAAAAGAAAAAGAATAGCACTTTTCATTCAACGTGTAGCACAAAAATTACACATTCAATTTTTTTAGACTTTTATAATAATCATTTAGCAAAATTTTAATCTATAAATTGCTAAATAATTAGCAAGCAGCATTTTTCGGTCAATTAAAAACAAGTAGAAAAAACTGCTCAATTTTTTCCTACTCCAACGCGCAATCCTTATATTTGTAACCTCATACAAAGAATTAAAGAACTACAATGAAAATATCTTACAACTGGTTAAAACAATTTATTAAAACAGATTGGACATCTGAACAGACTTCTGAATTACTAACAGATTTAGGTTTAGAGGTTGAAGTTGTCGAAAAATACGAATCAATAAAAGGAGGTTTAGCAGGCGTTGTTGTTGGACACGTTCTAACATGCGAAAAACATCCTGATGCTGATAGATTGAAAGTTACTACCGTTAATATTGGTTTAGAAGCTCCTGTACAAATTGTATGCGGTGCTGCAAATGTGGCTGCAGGACAAAAAGTTCCGGTTGCAACAATTGGAACCGTTTTATACGATAAAGAAGGTGCAGAATTTACCATTAAAAAAGGAAAAATCCGCGGACAAGAAAGTCACGGAATGATCTGTGCTGAAGACGAATTAGGTTTAGGTACAAGTCACGACGGAATTATGGTTTTGGCTGAGGATTTAGTTCCTGGAACTCCTGCTTCTGAAGTTTTTCAAATTGCAAATGACGAAGTTTTCGAAATTGGATTGACACCTAATCGTGCCGATGCTATGAGTCATTTTGGAACTGCGCGCGATTTAAGGGCAGGAATGTTGCAGCGTGGCGTAAACATAGAATTGATTACACCTTCTGTAAGCAATTTTAGAGTTGACATGCGCACCCTAAAAATTGATGTAAATGTTGAAGATAATCATTTAGCTCCAAGATATTGTGGTGTAACTATTTCTGGAATTTCTGTGCATGAATCTCCTAGCTGGTTACAAGATCGTTTAAAAGCTATCGGATTAACTCCAAAAAATAATATTGTTGACGTTACTAATTATGTTCTTCATGAATTAGGACAGCCTTTACATGCTTTTGACGCTGCCAAAATCAACGGAAAAATTATTGTAAAGACAGCTGTTGAAGGAACTAAATTTGTGACTCTTGACGATGTTGAAAGAACGCTTCACAAAGAAGATTTAATGATTTGCGACGAAAAAGGACCGCTTTGTATTGCTGGAGTTTTTGGAGGTAAAAAATCTGGCGTTTCTGAGGGAACAACATCTATTTTCTTAGAAAGTGCTTATTTTGATCCTGTAAGCATTCGTAAAACAGCAAAAAGACATCAATTAAGTACAGATGCTTCTTTTAGATTTGAAAGAGGAATTGATCCAACGATCACAGAATATGCTTTAAAACGTGCGGCGCTTTTAATTCAGGAAGTTGCGGGCGGAAAAATCACTTCTGATGTTGTAGAAGTTTATCCTAAAAAAGTAGAAGACTTCTCTGTTTTATTGAATTTCAGCCATGTTTCTAAAATTATCGGACAGGAAATTCCAAAAGATACGATTAAAAAAATCTTGGTTTCTTTAGACATTAAAGTAAATAGCGTTTCTGATACTGGTTTAGGCTTAACGATTCCTGCATATCGTGTAGACGTTCAGCGTGAAATTGACGTAATCGAAGAAATCTTGAGAGTTTATGGTTATAACAACATTAATTTCTCTAAGAAGTTTAATGCTACTGTAGCAAATTCACCAAGAACAGAAGATTATAAAGTACAAAACGTAATTGCTTCTCAGTTGAATTCGCAAGGTTTCCACGAAATGATGGCTAATTCATTGACAACTGCAGCTTATGCAAAATTATCAACTTCATTAAAAGAAGAACATAATGTATCAATGCTAAATCCGTTAAGCAGTGATTTAGCGACACTTCGCCAGTCTTTATTGTTTTCTGGATTAGAAGCGGTTTCTTATAACATTAATAGAAAAAATTCGGATCTAAAATTATTTGAATTCGGAAAAACATACCACAAATATTTAAACGGATACGAAGAGCACAAACACCTTTCTTTATTAGTTTCTGGAAATAGAAACAAAGAAAGCTGGACAAGTCCGCAAAAAACAACAGATTTCTTCTTGTTGAAAGGATATGTGAAAGCTATTTTATCTCGCTTGGGAATTGAAAAAATTTCGAATGCACCAGTTCAATCTGATATTTATTCTGAAGGAACGGCAATTACTTACAACAATGATATTTTGGTTGAAATGGGCGTTATTAAAAAGCCAATTTTAAAGCATTTCGGTATTAAACAAGATGTTTATTACGCTGATTTTAACTGGGATTTGGTTTTAAAAATCATTACAGGAAAAATCAAATACACTGAAATTCCTAAATATCCAGAAGTACGTAGAGATTTGGCTTTATTAATTGATCAAAGCACGACTTACGAAAGTATCTTTAACTTGGCAAAACAAACAGAGAAAACGCTTTTAAAAGACGTTAACTTATTTGATGTTTACCAAGGTGATAAATTGCCAGAAGGAAAAAAATCATACGCTTTGAGTTTTACTATTCAAGACAATACTAAAACCTTAACCGATGCTCAGATCGATAAAATCATGTCTAAATTGCAACAGACTTTCGAAACTGAACTTGGAGCAAGCTTAAGATAATTTCTTTCTTAGTTTAAAATATAAAAACCCGACGAGAATTTCGTCGGGTTTTCTTTTTGTTTCAGGTTAACCGCAAAGAGCGCTCATTTCTACCCCCGCTTTGAAAAGAACCTATACCTTTGCGATTAAATATCCTAAAACATAAAACTTGAAATATTAAACGTATTTCACATAAGCCCTTGCTAGTTTTTCATCATATTTGTTGGTTTTGTAAGCTGGACCATTGTATTTTAAAGCAAACGAAGCCCAATTTTTGCTTCTTAGAAGTCCAATCAAATTGTTCTTTTCTAGAAATAATCCAAAAGCTTTGAGATGTTCGCCTTCGTTCTCATTCATTTTCTCAACATATTCATCAATACTATTATAACCTATAGGAATTGCATTAAAGCCCATAATCTGAAAAAGCCCCCAAGAAGCTGAACTATTTGCTGCGTCTACTATTTTTTTGTCCGAAATAAGATTTCTTGCCTTTTCTAAACGAACATATTCAGCTGTTCCGCCTACATAATACTTTTTAGTATAACTTTCGAATAAAATGTCCTGCGTATTTGCATTCACATATGACTGCGGATTGATATTTCTTTTTTCCAGTTCACGCCAGAAAACATGACCTTCAAATAAAATTTTTGGTCGTCCGTCAATTAAAAAACCTTTTCCGTTACTTTCTACTTCATTTACCGCTTTTACAACTGCAAGCTCTAAATTAAACTGATTTGAAAAATTGATTAAATCCTGCTCAGACAGCAACTTACTGTTTATAGAAAAACCATTTGCATTTTTTGCTAAAAGTGCAGACCATGTTTTTAGTCCCACCACCCCATCAACCACTAGACTATTATTCAACTGAAAATCTTTGATTGCTTTATCTGTTTCTGCCCCGAAATAATCGGAGACAATTACACCGTAATTTAATTTGGACAAAAGCTCGTTTAAATAATAAACTTCAGGAGATCTTGTACCTGTTTTTATGGTTGTCATCACTTTTTATTTATGGTGATAATCGATGCTTTAGAGAAATCAAAAACATCATTTTTAGAACCTGTTAGATTATCATTCTTGTCAAAATAATTAACTTGATATGAAATCAAAGTGTTATTGTTCGCTGTGTTTTTCACAATAAAATTGAACAATATAGGTGTCGAGAATTCAGATTTCAAACGTTCAATGGCAAATTTACTTCCCGTATCTTGGACTGTTAATTCAATAGTAATCCTGCCTGTTGTCGCTGCCTGGCTTTTAATCTGAACTTGAATATATCTGTTATAAGATGTTGATTGTGAAACAATCTGACTAAATTCTGAACTGATGTTCTCTATATTTTCAAAATCAAAAAATACATTTTTCAATTCACCAGAAGAACTTGGATTTAGTGCAGTAAAATCCAAAAATTTTGTATCATTACTAATTAACTGCGGATAATTTTTAAAGAAAGCATTATTCAAATACGTCGCATTTTGATTATAAAGCAATAAAATAGAATTAAGCTTGCAGTTTGAAATGGACTGATTATTGATTTTAATTTTCTTTGTCGGATTATCAATCAAACTTTCGACAATTTCTCCAATAGTTTCTTCAAGATTTAGTTCGATTACACTCGTGTCTTTTATCTCTTTGTATTTAAAATTGATGTTAGCATATTGCGAAATTGTATTATTCAAAGCATTGATTAAAATGCTAGCTTCAGATAAATTCTCGGTTGAGAGATCAAAAATATAATGTTTCCCATCTGCTGTAATCGATGCTCGCTGAAGAAAATAGTTTCCATTTACCTCAAATTCAGCTCCAACATCATTAGGAAACAAAAACTGAACCTTATCAAAATAATCGGTAGGATCGCCATCAATAAAATTGTTTTGCAATAAAGCAATTTTCAGCTTCGCAAGATCATAATTTGAAAGATTCGGACGAACAGCAAATTGAAAAGAAATTTTCGAAATTTCTTCAGATGTTCCAGCGCCTTCTTCATAAGCATGAAAAATAGTCGTAACACATGGCCTCATATTATCTAAATCTTTTGAAAGACTGTAAATCTTAGAAATCAGCAAAAAAGTATTTGGCTGAACCATTGACTTATAAATCGATAGCTTACTAAAATTGTATCCCGAAACGAATATCTGTTTAAACTCCGAAAAATCTTCATTTAAATTGAAAGGATTATTAAAAAATGGCCCTTCATTATTCCAGTATAAACTTGTCTGAACATTAGGCACACGAGGATAATTTACCGTTTTATTGATTTTAAGTAGAAAAGTGCTTTTTACGTATTCCTCCTGAACCTCTGCTTGTATATCGTTATCTCTTCTAATTCCAGAAATTACCATTTTTGGAGCTACAGTTCCCGTTCTCGTAGTTTTTACCATCAACGGACTTGATATAAGCGTTGCTTTTGGCTGTAATGTTGTTTTGGCCATTACATCGCTCTTAGTGGTAATTGGGTTTCTTAAAATCGCTATATCTTTAGCAAACAAAAAATTACGTTTTACCTTAGAATATCCTTTAAAATCAAAAAACAAATCAACATCACACATTAAATCGTTTATTTTTGAAACTAAATTTGAGAAAGCAATTTTTACAGCTTCGTCGATTAAGTCAAACTGAATTTCCTGAGTAGCGGTATTTATAGTTCCGTTGACCCTAACGACATCATTTTTTACTTTTAAATTTAAAACAGCCTGCCTTAAATTTAAAACGATACTTTTCTCATTGGCTTGCAATGGTCTGTTTTTGATGCTGTATTTTAAAGTGACTCTTCCCATAAATCCGCCGTTATCTGCAGATTTACCAGGCACTTCTTCATAATAAAACAGAGTTCCATTATTGGGCTCTACTTCTACTTGAGGAAAAAATAAGGTAATTTCATTTTTAAAATAATCCTTAAAGGAATCATTCTCCGTAATAACTTTATCTCCCTCTATCAGAGGACAATAATTTTCAATAATTGGCAAAACTAGAATCGGCTGAATATCTATAGAATGAATAATAGGATGCTCGATTACCTTAAATTCAGCATTATTTAAAAGTGTTGTCGTTGCAAATGCAGTGCTGGGTTTAGCAGGCTCAAGATTGAATCGATTTACAGGAACCAATTTGGTTCCACTAAGCTTAAATGTATTTAAATCTGGCATGGTGATTAGGTTTAAGTTATGAGTTAAGAAACAAAAGGGACATTACGTCCCTTTTGCAAAATGCCTCAAAAAAATTATTCCATAAATGGAGCTCTGATTTTCTCGATATCGGCATTTTGAGCCGCAGTTCCAGTTGGAATTTCAAATAAAACATCACCTTCTTGATAATCAAGTTTGATGTAATCTGTAGAAACAGAAACCTTTTTAGATTTCTTGCCGATTTTACCGTTGCAGGTATATTTTACTTTGTATTCTGTCGGTTTCACAGTATAATCTGCCTCATACCATGCTCTGTAAGGAATGGCATCTTCAAAATTATCCACTGTAAATTTGTACTTTTTGGAAGACATTTTATCTGCCTTTAAAGTAACTTCAAGAGTATCGCAATCATAAAGCTCCTCTGTAGACAACGTGTAATTGATCATGTTCTGAATTGGAAGCGGAACAAATATTTTAGTTCCTTCAAATTCATATTCTCTAGTAGTATCTTTTAACTTAATTCTCTTATCTTTTTCGTACATTACTTCTTGTCTTACTTTAATTTTAGAAGAACCATTGTTTTTTACGAAATCAAATACAAAAGCATTTTTTTCTTTAGATTTATCATTCCAAGTTGCAGGAAAAATTGCATCGATTTCTTTACCAGATTTACTTGTGTTTTTTACATATGGAGTTCCTTCAGGAGCAATCATTCTGCCAGAACTTTTCCAGATCATTTTGCCTTTAGAATCTGGATATCCAACTTCAATAGAAACTTGACTCACCGGATTATCATTCACAATATCACTGTCTTTATCTAATTTAATCAAACCTCCGTTTAAAGATGCGATTACTTGTACTTTTGAGAAATCTTCATCCAATTGAATTTCGGTAATATAATTTTTCAAATCTGCTTTTGCTTCGGCGCCAGATTTTAAAGTTAAAGGAGTAAGATTTCCACTGATTTTTGAATCTAAAACTTCGATTGCAGAAAATTTGATTTCGTCTGTGAATTTCACTTCTCTAATTTGGCTTCCATGTTTTAAACTTACTCCTACACTTCCTCCACCAAAAAGAATTCTAAAAAATCCTCCTGGTTTTTCTGGTGTAGCTGCTGGTGTAAACTGTTTTTCTGGTGCATCAAAAATTTGCTTTTGAACCATTTGGAATGCAAACTCTCTTTGTTTGGTAAAAAGTGCTTCCTCTACTTTTTTTCTTTCTTCGTTAGAAAACTGATTATCTGTAATGATTTCGCTTACAATACCACCTTGGGTCAGGATTTTTTCATATTCGCTTTCCCAGTTTACATCAACAAATGACCAGCTTACATTGGCTTTTGCAGAAAAATAAGTATGTACTTTTTTCACATCAACGGTAGTTTTGATAGTCGTTGTAGGCATATAACCTTTGTATTTAATTTTGTTTTCGACTACCAAATTATTAGCACCTGATTCTAATGCATTTTTAACTAACGAAGCGCTATTACGGCCCATCAATACAGAAAGAGCATTATCTCCTAATCCAAAAGTAGTACCTGCGCCTTCGCCTTGAATATTAAATGTCCACGGATTAGCTCCTCCAAAAGGATTATTTGGTGATTTTTCGCCCACAACATGCATAGTTATAGTATTCTCTGTTAACTGAATAGGCCTAACATTGGTTTCATTAAAATCTCGATCGACACCTTTCAGATAAGAAAACAAACCAAAAAGCTTTGATTGTCTTTGATTATTATAATTGGTGTGTAGTTTTGTTTTTAGCTTGTCGATCGCTTTCTTTAATAATGCTTCTGGCAGATCAATTGTACTGGTTAAAGTAGTGTATGCTCCTGCTTCTTCTTCTAATCCTTCTGCTCCAATTACGGTTGAAGAATCTCCTTCTGATTTAAAAACTTGCATTGCAAATTTAAATCGTCCATCTGGGTGCTTAGCTAGACGTGGTGCTTTTGGGTAATAATAAAACTGCATTGGCAGACCGGCATCTCTTAATAACATATTATTAGGATCTGGTGAAAAAAGCACTGCGTAATCTGCTCCATCTTCTTTTTCTAAAAGAATTTCTACTGTTCCGGCTCCTGCATGAGGATAGCCTAGAGGTGTTGGTTGTGACATAATTTAAAAATTTTAATTAATTATTAATAGGTTACATTTTTGATTGCCCGTTTTTACCTTAAAACTGACGGTGTAAAATTCCATTTTTATAAATTATTATGTAACAGCTCTTTAACCCATTTTTTTGAATAATTTTACCCAAACAAAAAAGGGTATATTTCCCCTTGCTGAAATTTTCTGTTTCAAATAATTTTGTCTCGTACAATAGCTCAAAAAGCTGTTAACTAAACATTTAACCAATTAATAATAGAAACTATGAAAAATCCACCCGCAAAACCTAGTCAGTTAATCACTAAAGAATTTGCTAGACAATTAAATGTGAATTACAACAATAAGAAAGCTTCCCTTTCTGCAAAAAGAGAGCAAAAAGAAGATGCCAATGCTATCTGGTATTCTTTAGAAGAATTGGAAAACTACATTCATTATATTAAAACTAATGGCGCAAAAGATGGTTATAATGTAGACGGAATTCGTTTTTATTTTGGAGTTTATCCAGATGATGAAGCGCATGGAGAAAAAGCAGGATTAACCACTTTATTTCTGGTTCCTACGGGCAAAAAAGCAAAAAGTAATACCGAACAAGTTCAAAGTTTTGCTTTAATGCAAGAAATGTCTTCTGATATTCAGAGTCTTGAACCAATGAATTACGGAAACATCGGAAGACCACCAAGCTTATTATACTAGAAAATTATGTTCGAATTCTTAAGATCTTATATCATTTATATGGCTTTATTGTCAGGAACTGTTGGTTTGTTCGTACTGCCAAAACTTCCTGGTAATAAAGCTAAATTTTTAGTAATTTTAATCTGGTTTTCTATTGTAGTTGAAATTGTAGGCTATTATTTTACCAAATGGACTGGTTTGCTCAATTTTCACGTCTACAATTTTTACATGTTTACCAGCCTCTCTGCCTATATTTTACTTCTAAAAGCCCTACTTACAAAAAAAGATCACAGAATTTCGGCTATCCTTTTTCTGATTTTGTTTATCGTTTCCTTTTTTTTAAACATTTTGTATTTCAAAGAAGACATAAACCGTTCATTTACATATAGTTTTGCAATTGGTGTGTTACTTATTTTAATATTATCCTGTCTATATCTCATTGAAATTTTCAATTCGGAAAAAATACTGAATTTCAAAAAATCGGTCTTTTTCTGGTATATACTCGGGATACTTGCCTTTCATGTTCCATTTACACCTTTCATGCTGGCTATCAATTGGTTTCTAATCAAACAAGACGATTCTATTTTTAGTTTAGTCGTGTTCATTTTAAATTTTCTGGCGCATAGCTGTTTTATAATTGGATTTATATGGAGCGAAAAGAAATACAACTATTAGTTATTTCCTTAGGTATTGTTTTCTTTACCTTAATAGTTATTGTCCTCGTTATTTTCTTCTATTTTTTAAAGAAAAGGAACAAATTTTTAGTCGAAAAAATGGAAGCAGACTTGTACTTCCAATCTGAATTAGTCAAAACGAGAATCGAAATAAAAGACCAGACTTTATCTGAAATTAGTAAAGAATTACATGACAATATTGGACAGATTATTTCGGTTGCCATTATGCAACTTAATATCTGCATTAGCAGTAAAAATGTCCAAATAAACGAACTTAAAGATCTAAAAGCTGTTCTTGCTAAATCTTTAGACGAACTACGCATTCTATCGCGCATTATAAACAAAGACAATCTGCTTCAAAATAACTTTCTTGAAGCAATTCAGCAGGATCTAGAAAGAATCAAAAAACTTAAAAAAATCAAATTCAATTTTAAGCAAATTGGACCCGTTCCAATAATAAATGAAGAACATGAACTGATTATCTATAGAATTTTTCAAGAGGCGCTTCATAACAGCTTAAAACATTCTAGAAGCGACTTATTTGATGTCTATATCGAAACTACCGATTCTCTTTTTACATTAAATTTAAAAGATTTCGGAATTGGCTATGACCTTAAAAAGTCGAATTCAGGAATCGGATTGAATAACATGAAATTGCGAGCCAAACTTATCGGTGCAAAACTAACTCTACATTCAGACAATACTGGAACGAGTGTAACTATAGAATATCCTTTAACCCAAGACCATGAAAACTAACTTTAAAAGAAAATTAATAATTGTAGATGACCATTTGCTTTTTTCTCAGTCTCTTGAACTCTTGATTAAAAGTTTTGGCGAATATGATGTTATAGAACGTTTTGAAAACGGAAAAGTCTTTATAGATTATCTGGAAGAAAATAACCCTACTGATATTGATCTCATTTTGCTTGATGTTAATATGCCGGTCCTTGACGGATTAAGCACAATGAAATGGCTCAAAGACAACAGACCCGATCTTAAAGTAATTGCTTTGTCTGTAAATGATGATGAAGAAATTATCATTAAAATGATCACAAATGGCGCAAAAGGCTATTTACTAAAAGATACTTCGCCTGAGATTTTTAAAGATGCAATAGAATGCGTTGTCGAAAAGGGTTTTTATTTTACTGAACTTGTTTCAGGAATGCTGATCAATAAAGTTAATAACGATAACAAGAAAATTAGTTTAAAAGAAAAAGAGATTGTCTTTATTAAACATGCCTGCACAGAAATGACTTATAAAGAAATTGCATCAGAAATGTGCTTAAGCCCTAAAACTATAGACGGCTATAGAGAATCTCTTTTTGACAAACTGGAAATAAAAACCCGAATCGGACTTGTACTTTATGCTATTAAGCATAAAATTGTTTTTGTTTAAATCAATAAGTTAATGCTGCGAAAACAGGATATGCCGCAATTTTTTCTCTTCCGTTAAGGAAAGTCAATTCCATTAAGAAATTACACTGCACAATTTCACCGCCAAGTTTCTCAACCAATTCACAGACTGCTTTTGCAGTTCCGCCAGTTGCTAGCACATCATCATGAATTAAAACACGATCTCCTTTTTTAATGGCATCGGTATGCATTTCTAAACTATCAGAACCATATTCTAGCTCATAAGAAGCCGAAATTGTATCAAATGGAAGCTTTTTTGGTTTTCTTACTGGAACAAATCCGGCGTTTAATTCCTGAGCCAATAACATTCCGAAGAAAAAACCGCGAGATTCGGCACCAACAACCTTGTCTATTTTTTGGTTTTCTAAAGAGTTTACCAAAATTCTCAAGCAATTTGTTCGTGCTTCAGGGTCAATTAGCAAAGGTGTGATATCTTTAAATAAAATTCCTTCTTTTGGAAACCCTTGAATATCACGTATATAATTTTCTATCTTCATTTTTTTTAAATTTTCTGTTATTTTTTGCTTGTATATGTCACTTTTATGTCTATCTTTGCACCCGCAATAAGCAATCAACAAAGCTACAAAAAAATAGCTAATTGATAACAAAAAGGCCTCGTGGCGCAACTGAATAGCGCATCTGATTACGGCTCAGAAGGTTACAGGTTTGAATCCTGTCGAGGTCACTACTCGGGACAAAAGAAAAATATCATCTTTTGTCCCGTTTTTTTTTGCCCGTAACCTATTGTTAACCAAATAGATGCATTTAACCATTTCATTGATCCGGGCGGTGCGGATTTTCTTTTCTTGAAATGTGAAATTTTCGGGAAAAATTAAACCAATCATCTCCCTGGAGTCAGCTAAAGTGCCATTCTGAAAGGTCTCGCCGAGTTTTATAAGGTTTTCCAGTCCTGAGTTCGTTAACTGCTCTATATTAGTTCTGTCATCCTCTATATTCCCGATCTCTTTTTCCAGCTTACTGATAATTGCATTGTACTCCGCTTTCATGAGATTATAATCCTCAGGATCTATTTTCTCTGTAACCAGCAAATTTCTGGCAACTGATAATTTCTTTTCATAAACTGTAATCTGTTCAAGCGATTTCTTCTTTTCATTGGCGATCATACCTGTATGCTCTCTGTAAGCTTCAAGCAGAACTGCAGTGTATAATTTCTTTACTTCTGCCAATGGTTTTAATTTATTCAAATGTTCTTTGAATATCTTATTGACTACCTCTGAGTTAATCCTCCACCTGCAATCTTTATCACAGTGATAATAGTAATAATATTTACTCCTTCCTTTGCATTTGCTTCCCGTTAACTTCTGACCGCACTTTGGGCAAAGAAAAAAACCTCGCAAGGGAAAATTCTCAATAGTCTTAATTTTCGGCCTGTATGTCCGCGCTTTACTATCAAGGACATCCTGTACGCTATAAAACAATCCCTCGCTGATAATCGCCTCATGTTGTCCGCTGACCCATTTTTCTTCTTCATCCTTGTATTTGGGAACAACTATTTTTCCGCAGTAAAGCGGATTTCTCAGAATTACCCATAAATTGCTCTTAGATAAGACAAGCCCTTTATCTTTGGCCATCTGATAAATAGATTCGGTACTAAAGACGTTTCTTGCAACCTGTTCGAATATCCAAATAAGTTTTGCCGCTTTTTCCGGTACAATAGCAATATATTTCTTTCCATCCTCAGTAACCTTATTTGCATATCCATATGGCGCCATTCCCATATGCCTTCCCTCCTTCTTCCCGCGCCTAAGACCTTGAAAAGTATTTAAAGCCCGGCGGTCATTTTCTACTTCCGGTGCAGCCAGATAAAATGCAAGCATCATTTTATTTTCCGGAACGCTTAGGTCAAGGGGCTGCTCTATAGCCTGAGGCTCTACTCCCAATTTTCTTAAAACATTGATCATTTGGTAAGCATCACCCGCATTACGGCTGAACCTGTCCCACTTCATAAAAAGAACCAGATTAATTTTATTTTTATGTTTCTTCACATCAGCCAGAAATTTTTTCCATTGAGGCCTGTTAAAGGTCTTGGCCGAATGATCTTCATATATTACATTGCGTATCTGTATATAATTTATACTGCAATATTTCCTCAGCATTTCCTCCTGACTGCGCTGTGAGAAGCCTTTTTCTGCCTGCTCGTCCGTACTTACACGAATATAAAGGTCTGCTATCCTGCTCATTTTGTTTTATTTAAATATTTCAACACGGCGATATTAGCGATTATTCTCAAGAAATGCAAGATTTGCTCTGCCTGTTCAATAGTAACGTCTAACCCCTCAGATCTAAGCATTTGTAAAGCTTTTTCTGGTGTCAACTTTGAATTAGTATAGTCGATATCTTTTTCCATGATCACACTTTTTAAAATTCATAAAAATGTAATTTAAATATAGAAATACTTTAATCTACATGAAAGGCCTAATTGTCACTCTGTGGAAGTCTATTTCCTTATTCATCTTGAATTATTTATAATAGAAGATATCAAAAAGAATTTACAAGTTTAAGTCAATCGGCAGTCCAGATGTTTAATTTTCAGAAGAAATATTGTAATGTGCTTATTTTGGATTAAGTACAAACGAAAATCGAGCCAAATATAAAATTACTTTATTGACATTTATATAAAGTGCCTAGAGTTATAAGCGAACAGCTAGGACAGCGGTTTTATTTCAAATTATTAAATTCATATAAAGTAAAATCGGTTAAATAGATGACAGATTTAGTAATAAAATATAAAAATTGAAACATAAAAAAAACAAACAAAAAACGATAAAATACTACTACAGCAACTTTAAAAGTTAACCAATAGTCAATACTATCAAAATTAATCTCAACAGTTGATAAATGGAAATTTAATAAGGAAGTAAAAAAAGAACTTGCAATTACAAAAAATATACAAAGAATTGCAACAATAATCGAATATGACAATGTAAAAGAAAAATTTTTGAGATAATTGAATGTTCTATTATTTAATGTATTAGTTTCTGTTCTTGACTTCAATTCAGAAATATTTTCGTTTTCTTTTTGCTTTATAGTTTCCAGTTTAGATAATTTATCAGGAATCTTCAACAAAACACTATACATCAATCCTGAAAACAATGATAAAAGCATTGCTAAAATCTTTGAGTCTTCTATAAATTTTTCATTTTTGTAACAAACAAGAAAAATACTGAGTGCTAACATTGTGAGATAAACCAAAATCAATTCAAGTTTGTTAATAGTATTATCTTCGTTTTTACAAACACTCTGCATAGCGTTACTATAAATATTCCAAATCTTTTTTATCATTGTCTTTCAATTTTAGAATAATGACCTTCGATTAATTCACGCAATAAACTGTCACAAAAAGATTTTAACTCCGAAAAATCAGGAATACCATTGTCGTCAAAATTAACTCTACCATTTAGATAAATTCGTGGCATAACATCATGAGTATCTAATTCAAATTTAGATGTTTTTTTTGTTGCTAAATTTTGTAAAACTACCTTTTTCTTTACTGAATCTGATAATCTAGCACTTTTTAATGATAAACTAGAAAATATTCTGTTCAAAACTGGAACTTTGTCAGGAGTGATAGTATTACTACCAGTTGGTTTTATACTAATTTCAATATGATATTTATCGCATAAATTCGAAAAAGCTGTTTCTTCTGTTAAAGATGAAGATAGCACATTTGTAATGTAATTCATCTCAATAATTTTACTGTTTCCTTTAAATTCATCTCTGATACAATTCGGCAGTATAGGGTGTGGGACTGCTTTATTGTATTTACCTGATATCTTAAATAAATCTGTAATATGCTGCATGAATTCTCCCCTAATACTAGCCCCTCCATAGATCTGAAAAAACAAATATCCTAAATTACTCTCCAATGGAAAATGTAAGTAAAAAAAGTATTTATCATTAATAACAGTTCCTTCTAGATCTTCTTCTTCTTCCCTATTTGTGATAGGTGATTTTGTTTTACCTGAACCTTTAGAACCACCTTTTACAACACCCCAAATATTTTCATTCGTTGTATCAAAACCATACTCCGTTATATCTGTGGATAATGTAAAAGCTTTATTTCGCAATTCGGTATACCCTGAGTCGATATGGTTAATGAAAAGTTGAACAAATTCGCTAAATAGATCATTTACTGGATTTATACCTGGAGTATTTAATAATACATCTTTTAGAGTATTGTTTTGGTTATTAGATAATGGTTTCAAAGCGACAGTAAAAACTTCTAATTTAACACTTTCTGGATTATTCATATATTTTAGTTTTATTGTTAATTGTGATTACTGCTTTCTAACATTGTAAAAAATACTTTTCGTTTGACGAGTTTTGGTATTAAGAAGGATTAATAACTATTTATATCTCATAAATTAATTTTTTTAACACCAGTCATAGTAATTCAGCAGTGATACAATGCTAAATTTCAAAACCACCTGTTATGATAAATTTTTGAAGCAGAT
Source organism: Flavobacterium tagetis (assembly GCF_016735615.1). Classification (GTDB taxonomy): domain Bacteria; phylum Bacteroidota; class Bacteroidia; order Flavobacteriales; family Flavobacteriaceae; genus Flavobacterium; species Flavobacterium tagetis. The sequence continues at coordinate 1,288,667 of NZ_JAERSF010000002.1, read as the reverse complement.
TATGCGTTTTTATATTTACTCGAAATGCGGGTATAGTTACACCTTCCACTTTTTCAAAGTAGGCTTTTGCTCTTGTTTTATCAATTGTGTTTTTTAGTTCATCAAAACGACCATATTCATTGATATTCATCTCATTTAGACCAGAATCCATTAAGTTTCGAAGCTTTAGTTCATCTAGACCAAATAGGCTAGCTATTTTTTTTATTTGATCATTTTTAGCATTATATCGGTACTCTGTGATGTATTCCCTGAATGTTTTTCCACTTTCAATACTTATAGCACCACTTTGAACATCATGTATAAAAATGTTTGCATATTTCTGTTCTTCTTGTGTAAGTGAAGCAAAGGATTTATGCAGCTCATCCAGTGTATTTTGTAATTCTGTTGCATCAACACCTTCTTTTCTTAATACTTTTAAGTATTTATCAAAACGAGAGTTCATGTAATCGGCATCTATTTTATCAGTATCTATTTCTGTCAAATGCCCCTCAATTTCATAGGGTACTTCAGCAATTCCCATACCACCGCCTACTCCGTTAAACAATTCTTTATAACGAAGTGCTAAAATCAAATAAGTGCTTTCGTCAAAATCTATTTTGATTTCGCGTTTCTCTTTTCCTTTTCCAAATTCATATTGTAATTGACTCCATTTAAAACCCTGTATTTTTGCTGCTTCTAGAAATTGGTTCAATTCTTTAAATAGTTCCGCAAATCGACCTCGTTCTGGAATACTCTCCGGTACTCTTTCAAAATTTTGAATTCCTGCCGAACTGAAAAGTTGTGCTATTTCATTATAAACATAATTTATTGAATTTAGATTTCGGTCTAATTTTTCTACAAACAAATCTACTGGTCTGTCTCCTGAATACAATTTTATGGCATCATTGATATTGCGTTCCATGGTATGTGGAAATCGATAATAGCGTATAGTTCCAAATGGTTTTTCTGGTCCAAAAAGGCGATTGGTTCGAGAAAATGCCTGGATTATATTCTCGTATTTTAGCATTTTATCTAAGTACAGGGTATTAATCCATTTAGAGTCAAAACCAGTAAGCATTTGATCTACAACAATTAATAAATCAATTTGTTTTTCAGGATTATTTTCTACTCTAAGATAGGGTTGTTTGTGCGCCAAACGTGCGGCAATATCTTTTTTAAACTTTGCATGGCTTGCTAAAGTATAGTCTCGCTCGTATCGTGCATTGTAATCTTCAATTATTTCTACCAATCCATCTTCTTTAAATTCAGCATGACCCACATTATCGATATTAGGGTCAAAAAGTGCTGTTATTTTTAACCTTGGTCGTAATTGCTTTATTAATCGGTAATAACTAATAGCTTCATTGATGCTGCTAGTTGCAAAAATGGCATGAAATTTATTGTTTTGACTTAATACCAACCAATTTTCTATAATGTCTTCCGCTACTTTTTTTTGGTGTTGTATGCGTTCGTATTGTGATTTTGGTATAAAATCTTCTATACCTTTAACATAATTCCCTGTAGTTTCGGTATGACCAGCCATTTTTACTTCGATCATAAATTTATTAAAGATTTCTCTTTTTTTAGGATCAGCCAGTGCTTCAGCTTCATCAACCGTTTTGGCTTTTTCTAAAGCTACTTCTTTTCGTAAATCACGATCTTTGTAAGTCAATATTTTGTAGGGATCAAAACCCAAAACATTTTTATCTCTTATACCATCGCCAATGCTGTAACGGTGTAATTCATCGCCAAAAACGGTCGAAGTAGTATTCAATTTCTTTTGGTTTTCTTCTAAAATAGGTGTTCCCGTAAACCCAAAAAAGATAGCCGAGGTAAAGGTATTTTTAATATTGATAAGCATATCCCCGAAAGTAGAACGATGTGCTTCATCTACAATAAACACCAATCTTTTTTTATTGAATAGCTCAATGTCTTCCGTATTTAAACCTTCTTCTTCATTTTTGATATTACTCATTTTTTGAATGGAAGTAACAATTAAGGTATTTGCTGGATCAAAACTCTTTAATTTGGTTACTAAAACCCCTGTGTTTTCGGTAGCTTGTACATCTTCGTTTTCATCTGAAAAACCACGATATTCTTTCAAGGATTGCGTACCCAACTCAATTCGATCCATCAAGAAAATCACTTTATCCGCATCTTGAGAGTTGGCTATTAATTGTGCCGATTTAAAGCTGGTCATGGTTTTACCCGAACCCGTTGTGTGCCAAATATATCCGCCAAGGGCGTGTTTGCTCTTCCAATCGGTTTTGGCTACTTTGTCTGAAATGGCATTGGATGCATAATATTGATAGCTACGCATTACTTTTAAAACACCATCGGTATCATCTGGCACGGTATAAAATCCAATAAGCTGGTGCGCCATAGGAATAGACAGTAATTTAGAAGCAATATCTGCCCATTGATTTATGGGTTCGTTGTTGAAATCTGCCCAATGGAAAAAAAAATCTTTATTGAATTTTCCGTCAGGACCTGGATTGGCAAAATAGACAGTTTCTTCTGGCTGCATGGCTACAAAAACCTGCACTAAGGAAAACAAACCCGTAAAATTGCCCGAACGTGCATAATTTTCTATTTGATGGCAAGCCTGACTTACGGCTACGCCACTTCTTTTTAACTCGATATGTATTAAGGGCATACCGTTTATTAAAAGTAGTACATCGCCACGCCTGTCGTTGAGTATTTTTGATTTGCTCTTAAATTGGGGTTGTTGTACAATTTGATACCGGCTTTGTCCGCCTGCAATTTCGTGACGATCGTATATTTTTAGACTTACTTCTTTACCAAAATGCAATGTATCTGCTGGATTGTCGCGTTTTATAGCTACCGTTTTTCCGTTTATAAAACCGTTGAGTTTAAGTGGTGTTCTTAAGGTGGTAATTTGCTCTAGTATTTGTTGCATTTCACCCTCAGTAAGAGGAGTGTTGTTTAAACGATCGATGTCTCTATTATTCTCAAAAAGGATGTTTGCCCAGTTTTTAAGCAAATCGGCTTCGGTTGGTTTTTTTATTACCTGACTGTTCCAGCCTTTTTGGGAAGAAAGTGCCAGTATTAATGCCTCTTCAAAATCAGATTCTGTGGTAAATGTCATTTTTTATATTTTTTAAGCATTCACATAATTTAATCTTGTGCCACAAACATTTTAGAAAAACAAGCTTTTTTGATGTTTTTTATTTTTTCTAATTGGCAATGATGAATATTGATTAGTTTATCCAGATTATTAAAATATGTACCAATCTTATATTGTTCATCCTCTGAATCAGGGTATTTAATATAAGTTTTTGCTAAGTTTGATTTACTTATTGAAAGCACCTTAGTTCCTTGAAATAATGGAACTAATGGTTGACGATATGAATTTGAATTAATATAATGCCCCAAATAAAAGGGTTTAATTTTTATTTTAGGTCTACAAACAATGGTGTGTAACCCAGCAACTATAAGCTCTTTGCCTATATTTGATATTTCAATTGCTTTTCCTACTGTAATATCTTCAGCTGCATCTGCAATTACTATATCGCCATTTTTTAACAATTGATTCGTGTAAGTAGAAATTTTACCTTCAGCTATGAAAGGAATATTTGTATTGGTTACATCTGTAATAGCGGTATACTTGACAAGTATATCGCCATAATGCACATTCTTGATTTCACCTTTCGTATTACTCAAATTTGCTCGAGACAATGTATTTGTAGGGATTGAACAATCAAAAGCTTCATTAAACGTAGATACTTTCCATGCTTTACTAAATCCTTTAAATCTAATTTCTGGCACATCAGCGCCATTTTTAGGAAACATTTTTTCAAGCATTACTTTTTTTATAATTCTAAGCTTTTCATATTTATGTTCATGAAATATTCTTAGGTCGTCCAAACGTTCAAAAAAAACGCCTATTTTTCTTTGTTCATTTAAAGATTTAGAAAGTTTCACTTCAATAGACAACAGGTTTTCAGGACTAACAGATTGTCGTTTTACTACCGTACCTTCTTCATACTGCAAAGCTTTTAATTTGAACTTTTCACTTTTCACAATTAATTCCATAAAAGAAGGCTCTTCTTCTGTTGTAAAAGTTACATAAATTGGAGATATTACCCCTCTTCCATGTTTGTTTCTATCTATTGCTCCATATTTAAGATTAGAAGGGTTATATACAATATCATTAAATTCGGTTAGTTTATAAATCTTATTTTCTTGGTCTAAAGTTAAATGATCTCTATTGTTAGATTTCCTTTCGCTTCTATCTATAACACCTTGACCCGAAGCAAATGCTAAAATGGGAGCATTTTCAGAAATTTTTTGCATTTCTTTACGTTCAGTTAAGGACTCGCCCAATTCTTGGTTTTTCCAATCCTCCGTAAATCCTTTAAACCGAATTGCTGGATTTTTATTACTCTTATCCATTTAGCAAGGTTTTAAATTCGTTTAGTCCTTTCATATCAAAATCATTACCTTCTAACTCGTCAATCAATTGTGCTAAAGTATTTTCTGCTTCATTTATTTGTTGGGCAACCTCTGCATAGGTAGTGCTGTATTTGTCTGCCAAAGCTTGTACTTTGGTAGTCAGTTCTTCTACTGTAGTTTTAGTTAAATTGTTTAAAGAAGCTATTATAGGATTTATCCATTTTAGTTCTAGCAATTCATACACTTGCGCTTCGGTAAGGGTTTCTATAGTGGTTTTAGTCTCTAAGTGCAATTGCGCTTGGGCTATTTTAAGTGCCTTTTTTAGCTCTTTTTCTTCGGTAATTAGCGTTTCTACTTTTAATATAGTAGCTTCGTAAGAGTCTTTTTCTACTGGAGCGTTTTTCTTGCTATCGGCTTTTATTTGTTTAGCTAGTTTTATAACCTCAGCATTTACAAAGCCGTCTTTGGCTTCGTTTACTGTATCTTCTTCTTTATCATCTTCGGTTAATTGCTCTAGTAGTTCCTCGTATATGGCTGTAATTTCAACAAGTCGGTTTTCATTTTGCTGTACATTTTGTAAAGCTTCTTTTAAGTATGTTTCTTGTACCAATGGGAACGGCATCACGCGCCCTTTCCAACCTTCTTGTATTTCTATTTCTTTGCCGTCTTTCTTTTTGAGTACCATATTTGGGTCAACTATTTTGGTGGCCACAAAACCTTCGGTTTGTATGATTTCTAAATCTACTTTTATGGCTTCCCATTGGTCGTCTAATAATTGGTAGGCTTCGTATTGATCTATTAGCGCAATGGGCTCTAATCTTTTAAACATATTATTTCCTAGTATCTCTTCTTGTCTAGGAACATGTACCGTGAGCATATTGTCTAAAAGTTCTTTTTTTAAGAAAGCATCAAAATTCTCGAAGGACGTATTGAATTTTTCTTTAAAAGCGGTAACGCTGGGATGTTGGTGAATCACTTTATTGATGTCCGCTACTTTTAAATTGGCATTGACTTCAGAAGTTGTAGCAAACAAGGTTTCTCTTAAATTAGGGAAAGCATTCCAATAATCGGTAAGTTCGTCTATTTCGTTTACCGGAATACCGCCAAACATAGAAGCGTAAATATCCCAACTTTCGGCATTTGCTGATGAATCTACATATCTCGGAATATTTAAGTTGTATTCGTTTTCTCTGATGGTATCACGTTCTACTAATTTGGCAAACTTTGGTGTCGTTTGTCTGTCACGGACTGTATCGGCAATACGTTTGATATCTGAGGCTCTTAACTTATTGTTTTTACCCTCTTTAATGAATCCTTTTGAGGCATCAATAATAAGAATATCAGTATTTTGTCGTACTTGTTTTAGCACAATAACTACTGTTGGAATCCCTGTACCAAAGAAAATACTTGGTGGCAAGCCAATAATAGCATCAATATGATTGGCTTCAATCAATTTTTTTCGAATGGATCCTTCTTCACCACCACGGAACAAAACGCCGTGCGGTAATACTATGGTCATAATACCATCGGGTTTTATGTGAAATAAATCGTGCAGTAAGAAAGCGAAATCGGCTTTTGATTTTGGTGCTAATCCAAAGCGTGCATAACGAGCGTCGGAATCCTTGTAGGTAGGATCCCATTTTTGCGAATACGGCGGATTGGATACCACAGCATCTACATATAGCGCACTGTAGGAGTGGATTGCATCGTTTTCATCAAAATATGGCCAGTCGTCTTCTAGTGTATCCCCATTCCGAGTAACAATATTATTGACATTGATATCTCGCATGATCAAATTCATACGAGTCAAGTTATAGGTGTTCTTTTTTAATTCTTGGGCATAATATTTAATGTTGTTTTTATTCTGCATGTGCTTGGCAACACTAGCTCCAATGTTGATAAGCAATGATCCTGAACCACTACAAGAATCGTAAATTTGTATTTCTTTTCGATCCTTTAAATGATTGGAAATAATTTCGGATAATAAAACAGAAACCTCGTGCGGCGTATAGAATTCCCCTGCTTTTTTACCTGCATTAGCGGCAAATTTTTCAATAAGATATTCGTAGATAAAGCCCAATACATCATATCCTTGATTGCCATCCATAGGAATGTCTTTGATTAAATGCAAGAGATCACTAATAGCCTTAGTTTGTTTGGCAGCACTATCTCCGAGTTTGCTTAATCCAGTTTCTAGTGTTTCAAAAATCCCATCAAATAACTTTTTATGTGCTGGACTAATCAAACGACTAAAAGCAGAAAGTCCTTCCCTTACATTAGAAACGTCAAAGTCTTTGCCTGACTTTATCCAAGTAGAGAATAAATTGTCATAAGCAATAAAGTAGCCAATATTTTGTTTGATATGGTCAACCGTTTCACTATCAATTTCCGAAAGTGATTTTATATCATTTTCAGTAAAGTCTTCCTCTTTACAATATTGTAGTTCTTTGTCTGACAAGTATTTATAAAAAATAAAGCCTAAAATGTAATCTTTATATTCATTTGCCTCAATCTTGGATCGCATCTGGTTTGCTGATTCCCAAATTTTGGCAGCAAGTTGTTGTTTATTCATGTTTTTTTTTTATTTAAAACAATTGTTAGCTTCTATTAAAATTGTATCAATAGATTCACAATGTAATGTACAATAATACAAAAAAGCAAACAAAATAAAGGAGAGGAAGGCCATAAACAATTTAGTATAATTAAATAAGTATTACTTAGAAATGATAAACAACAAAAGCATAATTCAATTTTTAACCTTCTTGTATCTCAACTCCCATTAACTCATCTCGTTCTCACCTATAATAAAACTTTCCCTTGCATCCAAACCCAACAATCCATATTACAATTGCTCCAAATATCTATACCACTCCATAACCATAATTTTGAAACCTGTAATTTTAAGATTTTAAAAAAAATCAGTATAGTATGAAATTTTGGAATTGCATAAATTAATTTTAATGCATTAAATAAAAAAAGATGCCACAAGCATCTTATATATTTTACAAATCCATTAATTTAAAAAAATCCGAAAGTTTTAGGTTTCTTGCCTCACAAATTTTTTTAATCGTTATGAAACTGATGTTATAATTAGAATCATTTTTTATACTCCTAACCGTTTTTTCATCAAGATTATGTTCAACAGCAAAAGAACTCTGGGATTTAGCTTTGCTAACCCATTCGTTCTTTATAAAGTCGACAATAATACGGTTTGTACTCTTCATAGTAACAAAGTAAATTCGAAGAGGACAAAATAATTCGGATTAAAATCCGAATTACAAAATATTTTGTTATATTTGTTCATAATAAATTATATTTGCGACTCTTCACATAAAAATATTTGAAGCATTCGCTTTGAATCTCGTTTTCAAAAACTGGTAATTTTTAAACGCTCGAGATGATAAGTAAGATGCTCACGTCTTATGGCGTGGGCTCACTTATTCGTGCGTAGGGTATACCAGTACCTTGAAAGCGTTTAAGATGAGTTCCGCGCCTTTTTATATGCAAAAAACTCATATAATTCTTAGCAATTTCTTCTTGTATTTTAAAGGTTTCGTATCATGTTAAACTCTTAAAATATATTGCCTGTGTATTAAAAAAATCATTTATGCCTTTCTAAGAGTTTTCTCAGTGCATAAAAATGGCCCTCTAGTTCAGCGACCAAACTTACTTAGAGGACCTTAGCTAATCAAAGATCCATTTAATTAACCAATTCCAATATTATGAATTATTTTTCATTTTACAAGGATGGGAAAGCTCTTTATTGCCTATTTTTTACAGGCTTTCTGTTGTCTTTCTCCTCCTCAATTGCTGGAAATACCAAAAGGCATTTCAACCCCAATTTTCAACAACATCAGGTTCAAGGCATTGTCTCAGATGGCAGTTCTCCACTGCCCGGTGTAACCATTTCCTTAAAAGGCAGATCAAAAACTGCAACAATCACAGACTACAACGGTCAATACATTATTGATGCATCTGCTCGCGATACGCTGGTAGTTTCCTTTATCGGTTTCAAGAGCGCTATAATTCCAATTGCAGGACGTTCTAAAATAAAAATTACCCTACAGTACGATACCACAACTCTTCAGGAAGTGCGTGTGAATGCCGGATACTATTCAGTAAAGGAAAGCGAACGTACAGGAAGCATTGCACGAATAACTTCAAAAGATATCGACACGCAGCCTGTCACGAATGTACTGGCAACAATGCAGGGACGTATGGCAGGGGTCAATGTTACCCAAACAACGGGAACGCCCGGCGGAGGTTTTGAAATCCAGATCCGTGGACGCAACAGCATCCGCACTGATGCGAATGCACCCTTGTATATTATCGATGGAGTCCCATATGCTTCCGAAGCTATCGGATATGCACAAACCTCAACTGTATTTCCCACGGTAACAAGCCCTTTAAACAGCATAGACCCTAATACAATTGAAAGTATTGAAGTGCTTAAGGATGCCGATGCAACTGCAATCTATGGCTCCAGAGGAGCTAATGGCGTAGTGCTTATAACAACCAAGAAAGGGAAAGAGGGGAAAACTAAATTTGATTTTAGCGCTTCCACCGGTGCCGGATCAGTTACACGATTTATGAAATTAATGAACACGCAGCAATATCTGGACATGAGACGTCAGGCTTTTCGCAATGACGGTATTGACAGTTATCCTGCTGCAGATTACGATATTAACGGCACATGGGACCAAAACCGTTATACTGACTGGCAAAAGGAGCTTATAGGCGGGACATCCGTCATAACAGAACTGCGTGGAAATGTTAGTGGGGGCTCTCAGTACACGCAGTTTCTAGTTAGCGGAAGCTATTATTCGCAATCAACTGTGTTTCCTGGAGATTTTTTATATAAAAAAGGAAATTCGCATGTGAATTTGAACCATCAGTCTGCAGATGACAAGTTTCGTTTGGTGTTTTCTGCGGGATACACGGTGCAGAATAATAATCAGCCGGCTTTTGATCTAACCGCGACATCTACAACCCTTGCGCCTAATGCCCCCACTTTATATGATGCTTCAGGAAACCTTAATTGGGAAAACGGAACATGGAACAATCCGCTGGCCAATCAGCAGGCAGAAAATAAATCCACAACGAAAGATCTTGTAGCCAACACTGTTTTATCTTATGAAATAGTTTCAAATCTAACCTTAAAAAGCAACTTTGGCTATACAGATCTACAACATGTGGAAAGCCGTACAAACCCTTCCACAATTTATAATCCTTCTTTTGGAATAACCAGCGCGAATTCCACTTTATACCTCAATAATAGCAAGCGCAGCTCATGGATTATTGAGCCTCAGCTAAACTGGAAAAAAGAATTCGGAAAAGGCAAGCTTGATATTCTGTTGGGCGGCACTTTTCAGCAAAGGAATGCTTCCCGCCTGTTTCAGTCAGGATCTGGATTCGCTGCAGGCGCGCTTTCTATGGCGGCGGGTGAATATGTATCTGTCAGCTCGCAGGCAGATATTGAGCAGGCAGACCTGAAAAGAGAAAAAACAGCACTTCAGACCGCCCCTGAAGAAGAGCTTGAAGAACTTGCGGCGATCTACACCCAAAGGGGGCTCAGTGAAGAACTTGCCAGAGCGGTCGCTGTGCAGCTGACGGCTCATAATGCCCTTGAAGCCCATGCAAGGGATGAACTCGGGATCAATGAAATTACCCAGGCCAATCCATTTATGGCTGCTTTTGCATCAGCAGTTTCCTTTACCATCGGCGGATTATTTCCTCTTCTTGTCGCCATTTTTGCCCCTATAAATCAGATGGTCTTCTACCAGTATGGCTGCTCTATCCTGTTTCTGGCATTTTCCGGCTTTTTGGCCGCAAGGGCCGGAGGGTCAAAAATCTTCACTGCAGTGCTCCGCATCTGCATCTGGGGAACTTTTGCGATGGCCGCATCGGCGCTGGTCGGCTATATATTCGGGGTGCAGACTTCATAATTTTTTTTCATTTAAGATTTAAGCCAATCTTAAGCAATTAGAAAAAATAAGAAACCGCTCAATTCGTTATTTCGTATATATCCAAAAAAAAAAAAAACTGCAAATGAAGCTCATTACATTACTGCTGCTGGTGACGGTTCTGCCCATAAATTGGGAACCTGACTTTGCTAATGCAAAAAAAACTGCAAAAGAAAAACATGAATTAATCCTGTTGAACTTCTCGGGCTCGGACTGGTGCGGCCCCTGCATTGCAACACGCAGGGACTATTTTGAAAGTCCCGGCTTTACAGCTATGGCAAATGAAAATTTAGTACTGGTCAATGCTGATTTTCCCAGAAAAAAGAAAAATATGGGATCTGCACAACAGATTAAACGAAATGAAGATTTAGCGGAAATCTACAACAAGGAAGGCAGCTTTCCCTTAACGCTGCTTCTGGATGCTGAGGGCAGGGTAATCAAAACCTGGCATGGAAAACCCGAAAAAACACCCGATGAGTGGACTGCCGAAATAAAAGCGATCTGTGAGAGCCGAAAATAACATTCCAAAAACACAGAAGTATTCCCAGTCCCTAAAACTGATGGGAAACAGCTTTACCATTACCGTTGTGGCTGAGAATCAAAGGACGGGTAATGGGTACATCAATCTGGCCGTTGACGAAATACGGCGGATCGAAAAACTTCTGACTACCTATAAAGAGGACAGCCAGACCAATCTGATCAATGACAATGCCGGAATCAGGCCCGTGAGTGTAGATCTGGAAGTTTTTAATTTAATTGAAAGAAGCATCGGGATTTCGGCAATTACCCAGGGCGCTTTTGATATCTCTTACGGGAGCATTGACAAAAGCCTTTGGAATTTTGACAAATCCATGGCTAAGCTCCCCGATGCCCGTACAGCACTTAAAATGGTGCATCTTATCAATTACCGCAATATTATCCTGGACAGGGAAAATACCGCGGTATATCTAAGGGAGAAAGGCATGCGGATCGGTTTTGGAGGCATTGGAAAAGGCTATGCTGCAGAAATGGCCAAACAGGTGCTTTTAAGACACAATGTACAGAGCGGCATTATCAATGCCAGCGGTGACCTCTGCGCCTGGGGACTGCAGCCAAACGGGCAAAAATGGACCATCGGCGTGGCCGATCCCGAATGGCCAAACGCTGCATTCTCTTATATGGAAATATCCGACAGGGCTGTGGCCACCTCGGGCAATTATGAAAAATATATAACAATCGACGGCAAAAAATACTCCCATACCATTGACCCAAAAACAGGACTGCCGATAACCGGGATAAAAAGCGTGACCATCATAGCTCCGAACGCGGAATTTGCAGATGCCATGGCCACGCCTATAGCCGTTATGGGCATTAAAGCAGGACTGTTTTTAATAGATCAGATACCGGATCTATATTGTATCATCATAGACGAAGGCAACAAAATTTACACTTCAAAAAACATTAACCTGAAATGAGAAAGCCAAAACAAAAAAGCCTGAAACTGCTCTGCAGCATTGCTCTAACAGGCATTCTGCTATGCTCCTGCTCCCCGGTAAAGGAATACCAGAAGGGAAAAATAAACGATTCTGAAATGGTGCTTTCCAACAGAAAAATCGAGAAGACAGAACTTAGTTTTCAATCCTACCGAGAGGGAGCTTCCGGGGCAAATTCAGGAAAAAGCGGCGGCGGATGCGGCTGCAATTAACAGCAAAATCAAAAATCAAAAATGAAAAGAAAATTCATTACCGGATTTACCCTGCTGATGCTCTTTCAGGCAAGGGCGCAGGATACTGCTTCTGATTCCACGTCCTATAAGAGCAGGAAATTAAAACTCGAAGAAGTGAACCTTGTCTCCAGCTATTACAAGCAGGACGGGAACAATTCTGCCGTTACCGGGGGCATCGGATCCGAGCACCTGACCGATATAGCCAACACCATCGATGTGAAACTGGTAAAATACGGACAGACCGGAATCAGGCATACCTTTGATATAGAAGCCGGGATTGACCATTATACTTCCGCCTCTTCGGATATGATTGACTTGAGCGCCAATTCATCGGCCTCTTCTTCAGACAACCGCTTCTACCCTTCGCTGAACTATCTAAGGGAAAATGAACAGAAAGGCAGAACAATCGGAATCGGGGTTTCATCCTCTACAGAGTTTGACTACCAGTCATTTGGGGGCAATATCAGCTTTTCCCAGAAGACAAAAGACCGAAATGGGGAATTCACCGCTAAATTCCAGACCTTTATAGACCAGCTCAAACTGATTGAACCCGTTGAACTGCGTACTCCGGGAAGTGATGGATATGGAAGCGCCGGCCGAAATACCTTTGCGGGAACCCTGAGCTATTCGCAGATCATAAACAAAAACCTTCAGGTGATGCTGGTGGGTGATCTCATCAGCCAGAACGGGTATTTAAGCCTTCCCTTCCACAGGGTTTATTTCGCAGACGGGTCGGTGCACCAGGAAAAAATGCCTGATACCAGACTCAAAATTCCCCTGGGAATCAGGGCCAGCTATTTCTTAGGCGATAACATGATCATAAGGGCATATTATCGATATTATACCGATGACTGGAGCCTTAAGGCGCATACCGCAGATCTGGAAATTCCCGTAAAACTGACACAGGCTTTTTCGCTGAGCCCGTTTTACAGATATTATACCCAGACCGGCACCAAATATTTCAAACCTTACGCAGAACATACTGGCGCGGACGAATACTACACCAGCAACTATGATCTGTCGAAGTTTGACAGCAGTTTTTTCGGAATGGGAATGAAGTTCACCCCGCCAAATGGTATTTTCGGCCTTAAACACTGGAACACTCTGGAGGTCCGTTACGGCCATTACACCAGAACCACAAATATGACATCTGATATTATCAGCATCAATATCAAATACAAATAGCATTTAATTATCAAATCAATAATCAAAGCCCAATGCATAGCATTGGGCTTTTCAATTAGTGCAGTAACAGCAAAATTGAAAACAGAACTGCCTTGTCCAGTAAATTGAGCTGCCTGCAAATACGCATAAAGCAAAGATGAAAATTTGAACATCTTCTTTTTATTGATCTATTCTAACTATGCGCCCGTAAAAAAAATAATATTGTAAAAACAAGAACCTGATAATGCGAAAATAATATTTTCACTAATTAATAAATCCCGGCAATTGTTTTTATTGCACCGTTTGTTTAAATTTGTGGCTATTATGAAAAATTGGTGCACTAAACTCTTCATTTCAATTGTCATTCTTCTAAATGGATATGGCAGCGCTTATGCACACCATAATATTGTAATTTTCAAAAAGTTCTCATTCTGCACTCTTGTAAATAATGTTCATAATGAACCGGAATTAAATCGAGGACGCTCATTTGAATCTTTTAAAAGAAAAATATGCCTTTTTGATAATGAAGAAAATGAAGACAATTTTTCTGCAGCTCAAAAACAGCCTGCAAAAAATAACTACTTTTTAATTTTTCACAGCACCAATCATTTTGTCCATTCAGCGACTGCTTTTACCCAAAAAGTGAATGGCCGCAAAATCTTCAGTTTACTTGATAATAAAGTATATCTGCTGTTTCAGGTTTTCCGAATTTGATTTTTAAGGCTATTGCTGCTCAATAGCTCACTGCTTTATTGTTTTTATCCGCTGTAGGCTTTAATTAGAAAATAGACGGACAAGAACTCCTATGGTCTGTTTCTAAAGGCCTTTTTACCTAAAAATCAAAAATAAATTACGTTTTAACGCTGAAATAATTATGAAGAGAATTTTCATGATCATGAGTCTGTGCGCCTTAGTTTTGGCAGGCTGCAATTCTAAAAAAGAAGAAGAAAAAGAGGAAAAAACCAAATTTCTGGTTACCAATCCAATCGAAAAGGATACTACCATTACAAAAGATTATGTATCTCAGATACATTCCATCCAGCATATCGAAATAAGAGCCCAAGAACGCGGTTATCTTGAAAAAATTTATGTCGACGAAGGCCAGATGGTTAAAAAAGGACAGCTGTTATTTAAAATCATGCCTGCACTTTATGAAGCCGAATTAAAAAAATCCAAAGCAGAGGTAAGTTTCAGCTCAATTGAATACCAGAATGCTAAAAAATTGGCCGATGAAAAAGTGGTTTCTCCAAACGAACTGGCAATGGCCAAAGCAAAACTGGAAAAAGCAGATGCAGAAATGGCTTTAAGCAAAGTCCATCTTCAGTTTACAGAAATCAGAGCGCCTTTTGACGGAATCATAGATAAGTTTCATGTACGTCAGGGAAGTTTGGTCGATGAAGGAGAACTGCTGACAGAACTGGCAGATAATAGCTCGATGTGGGTGTATTACAATGTTCCTGAATCTGAATATCTGGACTATCAGGAGAAAACTGGAAAAACTGGAAAAATGAAAGTCAATCTCTTGATGGCCAATAATAAAAAATTCCAATATCCAGGAGTTGTAGAAACCATTGAAGCCGACTTTGACAATGAAACAGGAAACATCCCTTTTAGAGCTACTTTCCCTAACCCAAAAAGATTATTGAGACACGGAGAAACAGGAAGCATCCAGATGCCTATAGAACTGAAAAATGCTATGCTGATACCTCAAAAAGCCACATTTGAGGTTTTAGATAAAAAATATGTATATGTAATTGACAAAAACAATGCTGTAAAATCCAGAGAGGTTGTTATTGCTGCCGAGATGCCTCACCTATTTGCAATAAAAGAAGGCTTGTCTGTTGATGATAAAATACTTTTAGAGGGGCTTCGTCTTGTAAAAGAAAACCAGAAAATAGATTACCAAGTGGTAAAACCCCAGTCGGTTATGTCCAATTTAGAACTGTATGCAGAATAACCGAATCTAAAAAAAGAACACATGTTTAATAAATTTATACATAGACCCGTTTTTGCAATTATAATTTCGATTATAATTGTCTTTATAGGTACGCTGTCCATCAGACAGCTCCCTATATCGCAATTCCCTGAAATTGCACCCACAACCGTAAATATCTTTATCGCTTATCCGGGAGCAAGTGCCGATGTACTGGTTAAATCGACTTTAATCACCTTGGAGAATTCCCTTAACGGCACGCAAGGCGTGCGTTACATGGCGACAGATGCAACGAGTGCCGGAGAAGCAACTCTTAGAATCATATTTGAACCAGGAACAGATCCTAATGAAGCTGTAATCAGGGTAAAAACAAGGGTAGATCAGGTAATGCCATTATTACCTGAACTGGTTCAGCGTGAAGGGGTTGTCATTACTCCTATTCAGCCCAGTATGCTGATGTACGTGAACCTTTATTCGAAAAGCAAAAGCATGGATGAGAAGTTTCTCTACAACTATGCCGATGTGAAAATGATTCCTGAAATCAGCCGTGTTAAGGGTGTGGCAAGAACCCAGATATTAGGAAGCCGCAAATATGCCATGCGTGTATGGCTTAATCCGGACAGAATGAGGGCTTATAAAATTTCTGTTGAAGAAGTGATGCAGGCGCTTCAGGAACAAAGCATCATCGGCCGTCCAGGCCGATTAGGGCAGAGTTCCGGTATTGCCGCACAATCTTTAGAATATGTACTGACTTATAAAGGCAGGTACGACGAACCTAAAGAATATGAAAATGTAATTGTACGCGCCAATTCAGAAGGAGAAAGCATTCGCCTGAAAGATATTGCAAAAGTCGAATTAGGAAGCGAATTCTTTGATATTTATTCGAACCTGGACGGTCATCCTTCTGCCGCTATTGTACTGAAACAAAACTATGGAAGTAACGCGAGTGATGTAATTCGCGACGTGAAAGCAAAACTGGAAGAAATGAAAGCGGGTTTTCCTCCAGGAATGGATTATAAAATCAGCTACGACGTTTCGCAGTTCTTAGATGCTTCTATTGATCAGGTTGTCCATACGCTAAGAGATGCCTTCATTTTGGTTGCTTTGGTTGTATTTATATTTTTAGGAGACTGGCGTTCGACTTTAATCCCGATTATTGCCGTTCCCGTATCTTTAGTTGGAGCTTTCTTTGTAATCCAAATGTTTGGAATGTCAATCAACCTGGTAACGCTGTTTTCTTTGGTATTGGCAATCGGAATTGTGGTCGACAATGCGATTGTCGTCGTCGAGGCGGTCCATGCCAAGTTTGAAGAATTTCCGCATATTACGCCGTATCATGCCGTTAAATTAGTATTGGGCGAAATTGGAGGCGCCATTATTGCCATTACAGCTGTTATGGTTTCCGTTTTTATTCCCGTTTCCTTTATGTCGGGACCGGTGGGAACCTTCTACAGACAGTTTTCGGTTACCATGTCCAGCTCGATTATCATTTCTGCTATTGTAGCTTTGACCCTTACCCCTGTTCTCTGTGCCATTCTTTTGAAAAACAACCATGGAAAAGAGAAAAAAGGAAATATCCTGACAAAATCGCTTGATGCTTTCAACAGATGGTTTGAAAGGCTTACAGGCCGTTATGTTGCTGTTTTAAAAACAATCGTAAGCCGAAGAGTATTGACTTTTGGAATCCTGATTGCATTCTGCGCTTTCATTTTTATAGAGAACAAAGTGCTTCCATCCGGGTTTATTCCGAGCGAAGATCAGGGAACCATTTACGGAATCATCCAGACGCCTCCCGGCGCAACTTTGGAAAGAACCAATCAGGTCGCTCAGAAACTGCAGAAAATCTGCGAAAGTGTTGAAGGAGTTGAATCGGTTTCTTCTTTGGCGGGTTACGAAATCATGACCGAAGGTCGCGGCTCTAATGCCGGAACCTGTCTGATTAACTTAAAATCATGGTCTGACAGGAAACATTCTGTAACCCAAATCATGGAAGAACTGGAGAAGAAATCAAAAGATCTGGGGGCTGTTGTGGAGTTTTTTGAACCGCCCGCAATTCCAGGATTTGGTTCTTCAGGAGGTTTCTCTATGCGTCTATTAGACAAAACGACGAGTACCAATTATCAGGAATTTGATAAAATCAACAAGCAGTTTATGGCCGAGCTGGGAAAACGTAAAGAGCTTTCTGGCTTGTTTACTTTCTTCGCCGCCAATTATCCGCAGTATGAGTTGGAGATCAATAACGATCTGGCTATGCAGAAAGGCGTTTCTATCGGCAAGGCAATGGAAAACCTGAATATCTTAATCGGAAGCACCTACGAACAGGGATTCATCAAATTTGGAAGATTTTTTAAACTATACGTGCAATCGGATCCAAAATTCAGAAGGCTGCCATCAGATGTGTTGAATCTTTTTGTGAAAAATGATCATGGAGAAATGGTGCCTTATTCTGCCTTTATGACGCTTAAAAAAACGCAGGGGCCTAATGAGATCACGCGTTACAACATGTACAATTCTGCCGCTATTCAGGGGCAGCCTGCAAGCGGCTATACCACAGCAGACGCGATTAAGGCGGTGCAGGAAACAGCTGCAAAAACGCTTCCGAAAGGTTATGATATTGCATGGGAAGGGCTTTCTTACGATGAAGCCGGCAGAGGAAACGAATCGATCTATATCTTTTTAGTGGTATTGGCTTTCGTTTACTTTGTACTAGCGGCGCAATATGAAAGCTTTATTATTCCATTGTCTGTAATTTTATCTATTCCTGTTGGAATTTTAGGCTCTTTTGTCATTCTGCAGATTATGGGCCTGCAAAACGATATTTATGCCCAGGTCGGATTGATCATGCTGGTTGGACTGCTGGGTAAAAATGCCGTACTGATAGTTGAATTTGCTGTCCTCAAGCACCAGCAGGGCGCCACAATACTGGAAGCGGCTATTGAAGGCGCCAAAGTTCGTTTCAGACCGATCTTAATGACATCTTTTGCCTTTATTGCCGGTTTGATTCCGTTAATCTTTGCTTCTGGAGCCGGTGCAATCGGAAACAGGACCATCGGTGGATCTGCACTTGGAGGAATGCTTTTCGGAACCATTTTCGGAGTAATCATAGTTCCTGGACTATATTACATTTTTGGCTCATTGGCCGAGGGCCGAAAACTAATTAAAGGAGAAGAAGAAAGTTCATTGTCTGATGATTTCATGCATCATGTAGATGATTTTTCAACAAACAATCAAACTCAGGAAAATGAAGAATAACAGAAATATAAAATACGCAGGTCTTGCCTGCGTAATGCTCTCTATAGCGGGCTGTAAGACGGCTTCTATTGCAGAGAAAACAGAAAACAGGACAGTACCCGAAAACTATGCCGATAATGGTTTAGATACGCTTAACACTGGAAAAGTAAAGTGGAGAAGCTATTTTACGGATGAAAATCTAGAAAACCTGATTGATATTGCACTGAAAAACAATCAGGAATTGAATATTACGCTTCAAGAAATCGAAATTGCAAAAAGCGAAGTAAAAGCCAGAAAAGGTGAATACCTGCCATTTGTTGGCTTTAGCGCTGGTGCTGATCTAACCAAGTCCGGAAGGTATACAAGCACAGGTTCAGGCGAGGCAACAACCGAGATTATGCCTGGCAGAGAAACGCCCGATCCGCTTCCCAATTATCGTTTTGCCCTTACTTCAAGCTGGGAAATAGATATTTGGAACAAACTGCATAATGCAAAAAAAGCCGCTTTAAACCGATATTTAGGTTCCATCGAAGGAAAGAATTTTGTAATTACCAATTTAATTGCAGAAATAGCCGATTCGTACTACGAGCTTCTAGCTTTGGATAATCAGTTGGAAATTATCAAACAAAATATTGATATCCAGACCAATGCTTTAAGAGTTGTAAAAATACAGAAGGAGGCTGCCCGAGTAAACGAACTGGCTGTACGAAGATTTGAAGCGCAGATTTTAAGCACTCAGAGCCTTCAGTTTGATATTCAGCAGCAGATAACCGAAACGGAAAATAAAATCAATTTCCTGTTGGGACGTTTTCCCCAGAAAATTACCAGAAGCAGCAATACTTTCAGCACTATAACTCCAGCAGATGTTCATGCCGGAGTGCCTTCTCAGCTTTTAGAAAATCGTCCCGATATTAAAAAAGCCGAAATGGAACTAATCGCTGCAAAACTGGATATTAAAGCCGCTAAAGCTAAATTTTATCCTTCGCTGGGCATTTCTGCTGGAATCGGATACGAGGCTTTTAACACTAAATATTTGCTGACTTCTCCAGAATCTCTATTATATTCTATAGCTGGCGATTTAGTAGCTCCTTTGATTAACAGAAATGCAATTAAAGCAGAATACTTTACTGCTGGCGCTAAACAGATTCAGGCTGTTTACAATTATGAGAGAACATTGATAAACGCTTATGTTGAAGTGGCCAACCAATTGTCTAAAATCCAGAATACGGCAAAAAGCTATGACTTAAAGTCAAAGCAGGTGCAGGCTTTAAATGAGTCTATTCAAATATCAAACAACCTATTTAGTTCTGCCAGGGCAGATTATATGGAAGTTTTATTGACCCAGAAAGACGCTTTAGAATCTAAGTTTGAACTTATTGAAACCAAAAAACAGCAGATGAACGCCTTTGTAAATGTTTACAGAGCACTCGGAGGCGGCTGGAATTAATAGTTTTCATTTTTATTTTTGAAAAGGAGACCTGTTAAATAACAGGCCTCCTTTTCTGCTTACCGCTTAGTCTAGGATCAAATCTAAATCTAATCCAGCTGTATAATTCCTTAGCATAAGCCATCCAAGCGATAGAGTCTGTCCACAATCTCCCTCTGCAACTATTATGATTTTATCAGCTCTTGCCCATTTTCAGATGCCGTTAAAAAATACTTTCCATCTTTACCAGCTCTATCAGCGCCATTTTTTTATTAATACAACTAAACAGGCTTTTATTCAAAGAATACGTTTCTATGCAAAAGATAAACTATCCGTTTGATATTGGTCTGTAAACAGCCGATAATCTGATCACCACTTAAATTTTCCAGCCTCATGACTCTGATTATTTATTGCCGCTCAACTGAGGCAAAAACTAGGTTTTATTCCCATTCTCAAAAGCCTGCAAAACAGCTGTGCGGAAAAAGAAATAAACCAATTTTCAGCTCCGGTCGAACAACAATCAATAAGTATGGACTAATACTTTTATCTAAACCAAATTTACATAGCCAATGGAGGACAGACATTACATATAGAAAGCCAATTTCTTCAAATCATCCAAAAATGATGCTGTAATTTGTCCTGTCCCCGTCACAAAGCCAAATGGCGCCAATTGAAGAGAATTGGTGCCATTTCTTTTTTTAAGTGACAACTCGTAATTTTTAATTAAGCAAAGAGATGTCAATATTTAACTCTCCAAAAACAAAACTCACCATACAGCTGCCCCTAGCCCCGATAGCAGCGGAAATCCTTCTGCGCCGGTGTTCGGCGCAGAAGATTGCAGCGAATAGCGGGAAAAAGCTCCAAAAAAAAACCAACTCTAAAAACTAAACCTAAAAACCAGCCCTAAAAAATAACATCATACAAACCCTTCAATAAATAAATAAATAAATAAACAGAGCCAGTCCGGTGACTGCCAGGCCCCTTGAAAAAAACGCAGAAACACCAAAAAAAATCCCGCGCCGCCTCCCCCGCATCCCTTGACAGGACATCACTTTTTGCCTAATTTTGCCCTATGAACCCTGAAGAGATAAAAAGATATTTTGAGCATAATCCGCCTCCGAAAGAAGTAAGGCTTACCGAGTGGGCCAATATCACCGATACCCAGGTATTCCTAAGGAGCTGCTATTTGACCATCAGAAACTTCAGCGGACCTGTGGAGAGATGCCCCGCGTGGTGGCACCTGAGGGATTTTTATCTTCTCATGAAAAAAACGCCGCAACTGAATTCTGCAGCATCCCAGGAGAATCCTTCAGCAGAACAAGCTATGCCAGCAGAAGAAAATAGCATTCAAGAAACAGGTCATTAGCCGGCTAGTAGAAGACCTGCCGAAAAATGGATTGATTTATGATTTGCTGCAGACAGCACCTTATCTGATATATCAGACAAGCAGAAATCTGCTGCCGCTTTTCTGCACGCTTCCCCAGTCCATCTCAAACACTTTCTGCAAAAGGTCCTTGAGCCCCTGAAAGCTGCTTGGCTTGACGGCATAGAAATCAGCGCCGAGCTTATGGCAGAGCTCGATATTATCGGGGCTTTTGCTTGTGGAGAGCATAATGATCTTCACTTCTTTCAGGGCATCCTCCCTTCTGCGGATTTCCGCAAGGCAGTCAAATCCGTTCTTGATCGGCATATTGATGTCCAGAAAAATCATATCAGGCAGGCGGCCCTTGTTCTTGTCAAGGGTATGGAGCAGTTCCTGCCCGTCGCGGGCGCCCTGGACCACAGCAGGAAGGCTTAAATCCTCCAGGGCATCCAAAAACAGCAGCCTGTCATCCTCATCGTCATCTGCGTGATAAATAATTTTAGGGGTATTCTGATGTGCCATCGCTTTCACATTTAGGGCAGTCCAAGGCAAGGGGGCCTTGGCAATCTGCAGGAGTTATGGTTAAAGAACCAATAAGGCTCTGCAAATAGGCAAACGATAGAATTATGTCTTGATGTATGGTGAAAAGCAAATATACGGCTAATTTTTTAAAAAAAGCGCTGCAAATTTGGCAAAATCGGCTTCTTTGCCCGTTTCTTCATTTGCACGTCTGAATTTGATATCGGCATGGCCCTTTTTATCCAGCATGTCCATATCCAGACTGCTCTGTTCTACTGCTGAAAAGATCTTGATTGGAATATTTATCAATCCAAAACTCACCGAACCTGCCCATATTGATCTCATAATCTTCGTTTTTAAATTTTATCCTAGATTTAAAAAACACCAGCTGTAAAAATATTACAATTTCACTGGAAGGTTTTATAAAATATCTATTGGAAATACAGTCTAAAAAGTTTAAATAACGGACATAAAATGACTATTATGACAAGAGAGCTTGAAAAAATTTGAAAAGCTTGAAGGCAATGTAGTGGGCCTGAGATAATCCTTCTCATTTATGATATTCTTCAGCAGTAAGAGGCTCCAACTAAACTACCGCTCCTTTCTCCAGGTGCAGAATCGGCGCACCTATTTCAAAATAAAATCGAAAACACCGTCTAACAATCGCTTGAAGCCTTAAGTTCGAATCATTACTAGCTTATAATCCATATATAAAAAAATGAAAAGCAAACTCGGCCAGTAGGCGTTCCAAAAGAAAACTTAAAAGCCAAAAGCCTTTAAACATCATTGTTTAAAGGCTTTTTCTTTTAGGGAAATCTTTAAAAAACACATGCTTTCACAAAGTACAGCTACCTATTTTTATTGTATTATGGCAGGTCTTAATTTAACGGAAAACCTCAAATTAAGACTTATTTTATAATAATCTGCCGAAATTGTATTTGCAGCATCAAATATCAACGGACTAAAAGATAAATTTGGAAGCAGCGATCTTGATCTTATCTCAGCAGCAAATTTCACAACAATTATTTAATTCTGTTCTCCGCCTGCAATGGCAGCACTAAATTCATATTGTTTTTTATGTTAAGGTCAAAAATAGTGCGCAGTTTCTTTAGTACTTCTCCATCCCCACCGATCTTGGCTTTGCCGCCGGATACTAACTTGGCCAACTCCACTTTTCCAGTCATAAGAGAAAGCAAATCGCTCTTGGAAATTTCAAGTGTCGCCATCGGATTTTTACTTTGGTAATCCGATACACTATTCAGCACGCCATTATGCAATTCCAAACCGAATTTGGCTTCTCCTTTTATTACAAGGTTAATATTTAGATTGCCTAGCGCTAAAGCCTTTTTTGGATCAACTGCCATGCTCAAATACGAGATAAGCAGTTCTGGCGGTAATGCCCCGACAACCTCTGGCGAAATTGTGCTAAGATCATTCGGCACATTCCCGCCAATCCTTAGTTCATAGGCACAAGAAAGATAAAGGTTTCGATAAAGCGCATTTTCTTCCTGATAACCAAGCTGTTCCAAAGCATCAGCCATCAAATAATTTGCTTCTGTATTGCCGCCATTGTATGCGACAATATTATTTAGCAAATCAACAGTAAAGCGATAGTCGCCTAGGTTAAATGATTTAAACGCAGCATCCACCACTTTTTTCTCTCCCCCCATTACTTCTACATAGCGCTTCCCTCTTGCATCATCAGGGTAGGTAGCAAGCTTGGCTGCATTTCCGTCAAACCACCCGAGATTAAGAATATATGTTGCCTTTAGGTTATTTTTGAGATGACCATAGTATGGGCGATTATACCAACTATTCGATACCGGATCGGGTAACTTTGCTTCTTCAGCAATTTCATCCGGACCATAACCATAATTGGCATAGCGCAATACTGTATTATAAATAGATTGATACAAATCTCTTTGAGTTTTCATATACTCTATCACATTTTTATTATCCCAAACTGGCCAGGTGTGTGGTCCAAAGTTTACCTCCACCTCATCTCCCCATCGGGCAATAACCTCGCCTAAGTAATGTGCCCACAAGTTTGCATCTCTTGATTTTGCGCCACGCAAGGTGTAGATGTTGTGCTGCAGATGGTTCAGGTCCTCGGCCATAGACAGCGCTTTCCATTTTCTGATAAAAAACACCATTTCAGCTGGAGCCTCCGCATGGGGAGTTAAGAAGAATTCAAAATTCACCCCATCAATATCGACAGTTTCCCAATTCTTTTTAATCAGCTTATTAGGAATCGGAAGCCCAGAAGCTCCATCTGCCAAAACTACTCCAAGAGCAGCGGTAACCTTGCCTTTTGGCCCAGATTCAAGGATATTGCCATATTGATAACCTGCTCTGCGAGCCATCACATTACCAGCCATCACGTTTTCGCTTACAGCTTCCTCTACAAAATGTTCAGGTGCTATCAATGGAATGCGGCCACTGGAAAAGTCTTCAGGAGTGGCAAGTCCTGCTTTAAATATACCGTCAATTCCTCCAAAATGGTCTGCATGGCTGTGAGAAATGATAACAGCTTTTAGCGGTCGTTTCCCACGATTTTTTTCATAAAGTTCGATTGACTTTGCCAAAGTCTCTGGGGAATACTCAATATCAAATAGGATAATTCCATTGTTAGTCTCAATTATTGAAAGGTTAACCAAGTCCTGCCCCCGCACTTGATATATATTGTCAATTACCTTGTACAAACCACCTCGATTTACCAATTGGGCATGGCGCCATAAGCTAGGATTGACCGTAGCAGGCGCTTCCTTATTTTGCATAAAGTTCATCTTGGTTGCGCTGATTACGTCTTTAATATCCCCATTGTTAATTAAAGGGGCAATAAATCCCCTATCAACATCCTTAAAAGCAGTTTTATCATCAAACGCTAACTGCTTATATACAGCCTCATTAAGTTCTTTTGTAAATTTGGAGGCCTCTTTTTGACTGGCATCTGTTAAATACTTTTCACCTCCTTTTTTTTGATTTTGACAAATAGCTGTTATTGAAAAACTTACTGCTGCCATTAAAATTAGCTTTTTCATATATGATTATCATTAGATGGTTAATATTCATTTTTTTTAATATTCTATAACTCTCTCACAACAAGAAAAAAATTTAATTGCTTACTTTTTTTTGAGTCCGAATAGTAAAAAACGCAGCACTATTTCGAAATTTTATTCTCTTTTTTCAGCAATTATCTTTGCAGTTTTCTATACACTTCAAAAAAAACTCGTTCTCTCATTTTTGCTTTGAAAGTTTGTGGCATTAGTAAGATGAGGTTTCTCATGGAGACATTCCGCAAAAATTTAAAACGTTTCTTAAAATCATGAAAATTTCCAAATGTGATTTCTGACAATAGCAAATTTGGCTTTTATTTGGCTTAAGTTGAATATCAAAAATGTTTGTGTCCCATGTTTGGCAAGAGCTATAAGAAATTAACGTAAAGCATCAACAGTAGAATACTGGTTAATAAGTTAAAATTCCTACGCTAGCTAAAATAAAAATTTGTTTATCCAACTCAAGAATATCAGGGCCAGTTTATTGTTTCAAATTGTAAAATGAAACAAAGTTGTAGGATATGAAACAAAATCAAAGGGACGCTCACCATATATTTGGCTTAACTAAAAACAATTTTTGAACATCTCTCAAAATAGATTTGATAGTTTTTTGCTGCTAAAAGCGTAAATTTGATTTAAGCGTTCAAAACAGAGCATATCTTTCTGGTTTTTATATATTTATGCTGATTCATTTTAAATATTTAAAAACCTATAAAAAAGCATTATCGATATTTTAAATGTCAATAGAAAAATTATGAGAAAAATCACAGACTTATTCAATTTAAGGGAAGGAGAAGATGACAGGGCAAAAACATTGGAAACCGTAAGAAGGAATATAACCTTTGAAGGTGCCAATCTTTGGATTCTGGCCTGTGCCATTATTATAGCCTCAGTAGGACTGAATGTTAATTCAACAGCTGTCATAATTGGAGCAATGCTGATATCTCCTCTTATGGGCCCCATAGTAGGAGCAGGATTTGCACTGGGTATTTATGATTTTGTATTGCTTAAAAAATCACTTAAAAATCTGCTGAATGCTACGGCAGTAAGCCTTGCAGTTTCCACGCTTTATTTTTATCTCAGTCCCTTTAAAGACGTGCAGTCGGAATTACTGGCCCGAACCTCTCCAAATATTTATGATATCCTTATTGCATTTTTTGGAGGAGTTGTCGGAGTGATTGCCGTAACAAGATCAGAGAAAGGAAACCCTATCCCCGGTGTTGCCATTGCAACTGCCCTAATGCCTCCGCTTTGTACGGCCGGCTACGGTCTTGCAACATCGCAATGGTCATTTTTTTTAGGGGCATTTTATCTTTATTGCATCAATTGCGTCTTTATTGGAATTGCTACATTTTTAATTATTAAATATCTTAATTATAGAGCTGTCAAACAAGTTGACGAAAAGAGTCAGAAACGCGTTAAATACATTATCGTTTTTCTAATAATAATTATGCTCCTGCCAAGCAGCTACCTTGCCTATTCGCTTTATCAGGAACAGCAGTTTAAAAAAAATATAAACATATTTATTGAAAATGAATTTACTGACAAGGGATATACGATCGTCTATAAAAAAACAGACTATACTGCCAATGCCAAAAATCTTGAGCTGGCCTTTCTTTCTAAACGTTTTTCCCCCTCAGAAATAGAAAACCTTAAAACCAAGCTGCAGAGCAATGAATACCTTTCAGATACAAAATTAGAAATCCGACAGGACACTACCGACCGCTTCAATACATTAAAAGGAGATATTTTAAATCAGATTAAAGGCAGTGAAAATGAGATGAACCTAAAAGATGTCAAAATAATGCAGCTTGAGAAAGAAATCGAAAGGAATAAAATTGATAATCGCCAAATATTAAAAGAAACATCTGCATTATTTCCATCTGTCAGCTCAATCTCTATTGCCAAAAGTACAATGATCAATCAAAGGGACAGCATCACTACTTTAACAGCTGTGATATACGGAAGCAGCACGGAGCTGAGCAAGACAGAGAATGCCCGATTAGCTGAATGGCTCAATGAACGGCTGAAGGTTAAAGATGTCTCTCTATTCAAAAAAAATTAAGTAAGGACATTTTTTTTACAGGACAATTCTTAGGCAAATTCATAAACCTTAAAGACATTCGAAAATAAACCAGATGCACCCTGAATCAGAAAAAAAGATAGTCCCGGCAGCTCGAACCAGATGGACAAATCTCTTTGCACGTGCTGAATTTTTCAAACTATCAAATAAAAAAATCCGCTCTATGAGCGGATTCTATAAATATGAAGGGTACTAACTCTAATTAAAAAAATAACCAATGGTTATCTGAAAAACTCTATTCTTCATATCGCTGTTGATGATGTAATTTCCTGTCGGATTTGCTTCTTTGAATATATCTGAATACGAGATATTATATCTTGCATCGGCGTAGAACTTATCTTTAAATTGATAGCCTAAGCCAAAATTTACAGAAGTATCTATTCCATTTGTATAGTCTTTCAAATTAAGATTTTCACGATTTTCATATCCTAAAAAATTGTCTTGATATTCGTTTTTAGCTTTCAAAAGTATTCCTATTTGCGGTCCTGCCTGAATGCTAAATCCTTTTGCAACATAATATTTTAACATCACCGGAATATTGATGTAGTTTAAACTTATGGTACTTTTGTAATGCGAATTTTCGACCTCTGCATCAGCATAAGAAAACTTCATTCCTTGTTGGCTGTATACTAATTCGGGTTGAATAGAAAATTTTTCCGCAACAGGAATCTCAGCCATTAACCCAGCAGCAAATCCGCTTTTATTTGAAGAGTTTATTTCACTCTCATCAAAAGAAAGACTGGAAATATTTAAACCTGCCTTCACGCCCAGTCTGACCTTTTTGGTTTGAGCAGTAACAGTTGCACACAACATAAGTGTGCATATAATTAGCATGGATTTTTTCATAAAATTTAATTGGTTTTAAGAATGGTAACTCTATTTTTATAGAGTTACCGTTTCTATCTGTAATTTTTGTTACTTCTTGATAATTTTAGCTGTGAACTTTTTACCTTGTACAGTACAATCTAAAACATACACTCCCGCAGGCAATTCACTAATATTGATTGTTGACGGCATGCTAGAATAGTTTTTATTCCATAATACATTACCATTCATACCATACAATTTTATCTGTGTCTGTCCTTCAACATTTTCTGCCAGGAAGATATTTGCATTGTCTACAACCGGGTTCGGGAAAACTCTGAACGGATTTGTTAATTTTCCGATAATCAAACCTTTAGAATCGATTGGTTCTGACATGCTGCTGCAGCCATTACTATTTGTTGTCTGAAGACTGTAAATTCCTTCCCAAATTGCCACAATTGTTTTTTGAGTTGCGTTTGGAATGATTCTTCCATTTAAATACCATTGGTAAGCAGGAGCATCAGCCGTTGCAGCAATTTTCTTTTCGCCTACAACTTCAATTTGAGGTGCAATATTTTCAAGAACTGTAATTGTTGTGTTGAAAATTTTACCTAATCCATTTTCATTGTAAACCGTTACATAATAATCACCGCTTTCTGTTGTGCTGTAAGTTGGATCGGTTGAACCGTCGAACCATTCGTAGGCTTTGTATTTTCCTGGATCTAGAACCACTATTGGCCCACAAACATCCCCGCTTGCTAATCCAGATTCAAAAGTGTCAAATGTTACATTTACTTTTTCTGTAATTGAACATCCGTTTTTCAAAACCGCAGTTACAATATAATCTCCGGCTTTTGTTACTTCGATAGCAGAAGTATTTTCTCCCGTACTCCATTTATATGAAGATGCGTCAAGTTCTCTGATTAACAAATTAGATTCGGCATTAAGATAAACGCTTTTTCCTGCGTACCCGTGGACTGATGGATTGTCAAATAATTTAAAATCTCCTGCCACTCCCTGATAGGTATAATCCTCAATTGTATTATTCTGGGCAATGATGTCATTTTCTAATTTTGCTGTAAAATTGAAAACTTGGGAATCTCCATTCTGAATTAATTTTGGTTTTGTTTTAAAAGTGTATTCAATACTTCCTCCAACGGGAATTCCTGCTGCAACTGCTTCTGAGATTTTCTCTGAAGTATTTAAATATTCTACTTCTACCTCAATAGAGTTCTCTTTAATTGCAATCTGACCCTCATTTGTCAATTTAACTTTATATTCTTCGTTTCCGCAAACATCCTTTGGCGATAAAATCTGCATAGAAACATCTGTAACAGCCTCGTTAAAGACTTTTAAATCATCTAAAACCATATATGAATAGCCATCTGACTTAGCGTGTCTGAAACGGAACATTACTGATTTTCCTTTATATTTAGTAATATTCAAATCGACTTTCTTCCACTCGGTGTCAACAAAAGAACCTTCTTTGTTTGTTCTCCATAATTCCGTCCACGTACCTCCTACCGTTTTAATATCGACAAGGAAAATGTCATTAGCATTACTTTGCATTGCATAATAAAACTCAAAAGCGCTTGCATTCTCATCTAATTTATACATTGGAGAAACCAACTCGCTGTAATAAGACAAACCTTCCAGCTGGCTATAAAGCATGTTTGCCGCTGTATCTCCTGTATGATCTTTTTGAGGTACGGTCAAATATTCATTGTCCGGATTAACCACAACTCTCCATGGATAATTATCATCACTTAAACTCGAAACAAAACCTTTTTGCCCAAATAATGAACCGCTTGGTACAGTTGAGAAAGTTTCAACAGTAAATTCCGGTGCTTTTTCAATAACTTCAAAAGATCCTTTTAAAACCTGAGCCTGATCTTTAGGCTCATTGGCTGTGAATGCTTTTACAGCAATATCATATTTGCCCGGAGCCAGTTTTGGCAAACCATCTAGTTTGTATGTGATAGTTTGTCCAACTAGTATTTCCTCGCTTTTTTCAATAGAAACAGGTTTTCCAACAGCAGTTCCGTTTTGAGAAATCTGATATTCAATTGTAAATTTATCTAATGTTTTGTAAGCCGAATTTCTAAGGTTTATATTGAATTCATGTGAAGGTGCATCTTCGTAAACCGTTTCTGCAACGACTAAATTAGAAGGTCTTAAATTCGATTTAGCTTCTTTGATTTGGATATTATCTACTGCAAAACCGTTCGCAAAAAATCCATTGTCATTGTGTTGGAATGCTATCATTACGCAAGATTTTCCGGCATATTCTGTTAAATCAACACCATATTCCCACCAAGCGCCATAATATGGCATGTGAAATACTTCTTTCCAGGTCTGACCTCCGTCTGTACTTACTTTTACATACCCATCTGACCACTGTTGAGGATCTCCAAAACCGTCAAATGATAAATGCGCTTCTTTATAATTTGTCAAATCAAATACAGGCGAAACCAGCATATCGTTCGATGAATCGCAATTGCATTTGTCATCATTACTAGCCATAAAATGAGTATGATCCTCAATAAACCATCCTGGCGAACCTAAATCGGCACGCTCTCCGTATTTCCAGCCGGCCGCTCCCTTATTTTCAGAAGTTCTCCAGCCTTTGTACTTAGAAGCATCTTCAAAATCCATTTTGTATGGCAGTACAGATACTTTCATGTCATCATTGTTCCAATTGTCATATGTAATCACATAGGAATTATTGGCTTGCTTTACATCTTGCAGCATATCTTCCGGGAAGACAGAAACTGCTACAGTATGCTCGCCTTCAGTTTTCAAATTGATATTTGGAACGCTGATCGTAATTGTATCTTTAAATTTAGCAAAAACTAAAGTTCTCTTTTCTGTCTGTGAAAAAATTTCATTTTGAGCGGCATCCAGAATTGTAGTCGTAACATTTACGGCCTGGCTAGCTGTAGCAAAATTGTTAGTCACTTTAATACTTACGGCAGCATTATTATTGTTGATGTCGCATTTACCAGCGTCTAATTTCGCAGATACCACTTCTAAATCATAGGGTGCATCTTTCACTAAAATATTATCTATAAATCCTCCTATAAAGCCGTCATAATAGTCATCAGATTTTACGCGAAAACGAATTGCAGCTTTTTTTCCGGCAAGTTCATTTAAACGTATCTGATAAGGGTCTTTTCTCAGACTATTATTTACCCCTGTAAACCAGCCACCATCAAATAGATCATTGTTATGTTCTGTTTCCGGATAGTTAACCGTAGTTACTTTTTTCCAGTTTTTGCCTTTATCTTCAGAATATTCAACAATTAAACCGTCATATGTTCTATGCAGTAAATAATATAAATCGAACTCAACATATGGAGAAACCACATTTGTAAAATCAAAGATTGGCGATTCCAAAACGAAATCAGAATTAAGCCCCATTCTGTCATTGCTTTTAAAGTCTACCATTCCCCACATATACTGCGACTTAACAGATCTAAATGATGCCGGATAATTCTGAAATATGAATTTCTGGTTTTCACTTAAAGCCTTTGAATTCCATCCTCCAGGAGTTCTTTCAAAGCCTTGAACATATGGGAATTGGGTAACAGTACCACTGTAAGCAGCATTAAGAATACTGTTGTTTGCTGTAACGGGATCTTTATCATATGTTACATAAGCTTCGTACGTATGCAAGCCAACTGCCGATAAATCTACTGTTGTGTCAAACGGAATTTTGATTTCTGATTTTCCTTTAAAGTTAGTCTCTAAAGTAATATCTTTCCAAACTGTAACACTTCCTGGTGTGGTGTCTGCATATCCAATTTTTAACTGTGTTCCAGCCGGAATATCCTGACAGCCTAAATTATATAGCGTTATTGCCAAGGTATGATTTGCAGTAAGCTCCTCTCCTGTATAATCCGGAATCTCAAGATTTGTTACTTTAATATCAAAATCTTTTTGAGCTGCCGGAACTATGATTTGTGAAGTAAACGAATAGCCATCTTTTTGACCAAATTCAGCAATTGGGTTAAGATCCATTTTTACCTCTATGTAATTTGTAGCACCTCCAAGCTGATATGGAATATTATCTTTAATTTCGATAGTAATTTCTTCTCCAACACCTAGATCCTTATCAAAAGTAACTTTACCATCATTAGAATAAAACTCAATAAGTCTGCCTAAAGCACCTGCCATTGCTCTCAATTTGTAATTTAGATCTTCGTTTGCTTTAATTAGAGTAGATCCGGTATTTTTAAGAGTCACATAAAAAGGTTCGTCACCTTTTAATTGCCCACATGGCAAAGAAGGATCTTGAACAGAAACAAGCGAAAGCTGTTTATCTGAATAAGCAGCACCAACACCAATTGCATACCATGCATTGGTAACTTGTTTGTATTCTTCAGAGCCTAGTCCGTACAAATCTTCTGCAACCATTAAAGAAGCCTGACGCATGTCGCTAAAATTCGAAGAAGGCGACAAATATTCTGTAAGCGTTAGGTATGCAATTTTCTCTGCTTTAGCTAAACCAAGGCCTTTAATAGTATAGCTATTGTCAAGATCATTAACTCCTTGTCCACCTTCAACTAAAAGATAATACCAATAGTTGGTAATTCCGCTGTTTTGGTGAACACCTCCATTATCATAACTTGTATTTGCAGGATCTGCCCAAAATTCACCTCCGTAAGTATCAGGCTGGCCAGCCGCTTTTGGGTTGGCCATACTTCTCAAGCTTCCGTGTTTGTACAATTCATCACCCAGCATCCAAATGTCATTTTTAGAATCTTTTCCAGCGTACAGCTCAATCGAAATGCCAAAAATATCACTGAATGATTCATTCATAGCTCCAGATTCTCCAAGATAAATCAAACCGGCTGAAAATTGCGTTACTGCGTGTGTCATCTCGTGACCCGTAATTCCTAAACTCACAAAAGGCTGCGTATCTCCATCGCCAAACTGTGCCCATCCGCCAGTCCACGATGCATTTTGAACATGAGTTCCTAAATGCGCAAGTCCAAAAATGGTCATTCCTTTATCATCAACACTATTACGGTTAAATTTTTCTTCGTAATAGTTTAATGTTGTTTGCAATCCCCAATGAATATCAATCGCCGCTTCATCGTGGTCTTTGTTGTATAAATCATTCCAGTTGTTATCCTCATCAATATATTCTGTAAGCACTTCATCAGATGCATGCTCGGCATGATTCATATTTAAAGTGTAAATCGGCACTTTGAATTTACCCTCTAAAGTTTCCAATTTATAACCTTCTGCATATTGAGTCGTTCCAAAAGTAACGTTTCCTGCAAATCTTGCTTTTCCATTACCAATAGCTGCTCGGCCATCAACAGGAGCAGAAGAAGCTGAACGAACATCTCTGTTTAAATCAATCTTTAAAATTGTTTTCCCAGAATTTGCGTCAACGTAAATAGTTTGGCTCGATTGCGGATTAGTTGCAAAAACATCGTACTTCCAAGCCAAATGATATTCTTTCAATTCAGAAGAAAAACTTGGCCCTACGTAAACCAGTTCACCTTGCGGTTTTTGGCTTATTTTTTTATTCACCAAAGAGCTTAATTTTTTGCTTTGCCAAACATATTCTTTGGCGTTTACATCTTTCAAGGCATATTCTAAGCCTTGAGAAGCATTTACTTTATAAGAACTGTTAGCAGGAAGTTTGCTGGTAATTTGCCCAAAAGCATCAATTTTGGTTTTGTTCTCTCTGACTTTATAAATAGCTCCTTCTACAGGAATAGAATTATGCAATTGCTGATAGGTAGCCAGACTTCTGCCATTTTTGTCTGAAACAGATTTCAATTGCATTTTATCTGAACTGCTTAACCCAAAAGCGGCTTTTTTGACTTCAAAAACATTTCTGGAAGTTAAATTTGCAGATTTTGCAAAAGACTTGACCTTCGAAATACTATCCTGAGCAGCTGCTTTACTTTTAGCCGAACTTGCATTTGGTTTAAAAAGCTTTTGGCTTGCCTTAAATTGCTGATTAACGGCTTCACTTTCTTTTTGTGAAAGTTTCTTACCATTAATATCTTCTTGTTTTGGAAGAAGAGGATCATTGGCGTCAGCTTCCTGAAAAGCATTTGAATCGCTTGTTTTCTTAGAAACTTGATCCTTTGTTGTGGTTTTTCCTGGCGTTTGAATCGCCATTTGCACATTAGCCGATTTGTTTTTTTGCAAAGGCGACTGAGCCATTCCAAAGGAAAAGACAAAGAAACTCAACAAAACAAACAAATACCTGGGCTTAGAGTAGGTTTGGTTCATTTTTTTAATTTAAAAGTTAATATTAAGGTTGTTTGATTAAATGAAAACTCACGTTTTTTTAGGGTTGATAACAAGCAACAAAAGCAAATGCTAAGAATCATCCTGGAGGCTGATCATTAGAATTTGCTTTTGTAATTTTTTGTAGAATTTTTAAGAGTGCACTCTTCTTTGTTTTTGTTTCTTCCAGCAGCTCATCCAGACTTTTCGTCTGTTCCTTTTTTTTCTTAGTATTCATCCAATCCTTTTTTATAATAGATTCGGCGAATATAAAGTGAGACTCAGAAATGCTAAAAAAAAGGAGTTATGTAAAAACATTCGCGGGCAAAAAAAGTACCCTTCAAAAACATTCTTTTTTACATAACACACAATAAACCAAACACTTAATTTTTAAATTATTTTTATGATTCGTTGTGTTTTAGCGTAGTTAGATAAGTAGATAGATTTACTTTCTCGTTGGTTATATCAAACTTTTTGCGAAGTCTTGCTCTGGCGCTTTCGATAGATTTGTACGATTGTCCCGTTATTTGGCAAATTTCTTTTGTAGTTAAATCAAGATACAGCAGTGCACATAATCTTCGGTCTTTTGGAGTTAGTGAAGGATAGTCAACTGCAAGCTTATCGAAGAAAGATTTATGAACCTGCTCAAAACTCATTTCAAATTCCTTCCAGATATCTGTATTTAAGTCTTTTTCCAGACGTTTTAAAACTATGTCGATCGCATTCTGCATTTCTTTACTGGCCGTTTGGAGCTTGATCTTCTTCAGATCTGTCAGGATTTCATTGATATTGTCTGTACGATGTATTTCCGACATTGCTTTTCCGATCAAAACCATGTTTTTTGCTTCCAGACTTTGTTTTAGTTCCTGCTGTTTGGCTTTTAGCTTCTCTTTTTCTAATTGATTCTTAATATTTCTGTTACGATAGCGAATTAATAAAAGAATCAAAGTCAAAATCCCGACAACTAGAATTAATCCAACAACATAATATTTAAATCTTGTTTTTTCTTCTACTAAGGATCTAATTTGGCTTCGTACTTTATAATCCTGCTCGAGCCTTATTCGTTCAAGATTTACGGCTTTCTGCTCTATGTCGATACTGTCGCTTATCTGGTTGTACTTCTGAAAATAATGTACTGCATTTTTATAATCTTCTTTACCTAGATAAGCTTCATAGAGTATTTTATTTAAACGCATGCTTGAAAAACCAAATGCTTTTTCTTTATTGTATCCTAAAGCTTTTTTGGCGTTTTCAATAGAATTTTCAAACCTCCGGTCTTTTAAATTATATTCAGAAAAAGATTCGTAAACAAATGACTTTAAAGAATTGTCAGTAATGGAATCTAAAAGAGAAAAAGCTTTTTCAAAATAGAATTTTGTGTTTTTCTGATCCTTTTTTAAAGTATAAGTCCTTGCTAAATTGGTATAAATATATACGGTCAAAGTATTATCCTTTAATTTAGTAGTAATCAAATGGGCTTTCTGATAATAATGCAATGATGAATCGGCATTTTTATCAAGATAAATTGTTCCAATATTATTTAGGATTTTAACGAGCTTTGCAGAATCCTTCTTCGCTTTTTGATATTTGTAAACATGAGAAAAAAACTTCAAAGCTTTTTCTTGATTATTACTTTTAGCATATACAATGGCAAGATTGTTTTCTGTATTTGCAATTTCCTGAACATTGTTTTTCTCTTTATAGATATCGTATGATTTTAAGTAGTATTGAAGAGCAACATCTAAAACATCTTTTGAATAGTACAGGTCTCCGGCAGTTGTATATATTCCAGCTAAAGTTTCTGCTGGCTTTGCTGTTTTCTTGGCTTCACTTTCTGCTAACTCAATATATTTTATCGCTCTATTCCAGTCAGTAGACTGCAATTGAGTTGCTATTATTCGACATAAATTGACCTTTTTTTCATGATCATCAATAGCATTTAAGCTGTCAATCAATTCTTTTGTTGAAGATTGAGAATGAAGAAAAAAAGAAGTAAAAAGTAAGAATATAGGCAGTACTCGTATCATTATGTTCGAAAATTCTTGGAAATTTATGCAAATTTAGAGAAAATAAATATTCTTAATAGATTAACAGAAGCTTTATTGGGATTTATAAAACCTTGAACCAAGACAAGGTGGAAAATCAAATTTAGAGAAGACACAATTACAATATTGTGATGCGAACATTTTTAGAATAATAATTTACTTTTAATATACTTTTTTACAATCAAAAATTTGGAGTTGATGCCTTTTTGTGACTAAAAATTAAGATTGGAGGTGCTACCTTTTTCGCGACTAAAAGCTTAGACAGTATCGATCAGAAAGTGTAAAAAAGTAGGATGCAGTACTTAGAATTTCTTATTGAAAGCTAACTTTATGAATTCTGATTTTTACAGGCATGAAAACGACAAGGAGAACCTTTACTTTAGGCTTCAAGATTCTGGCCGCCACCATGAGCAGCCACTGCGGAAGGGTCTTTGAGGTGGCAAGAGAACTCGACATCAGCACAAGCACCCTGCAGCACTGGAAGAAGTGTTATAAGGAAGGTAGATATAACATAAAGAAAACCTCAGCTGAAATATCCCTTAAAAATGAATTAGTGAAACTGCGAAAACGGATCAAAGAGCTGGAAATTGAAAGGGACATCCTAGAAAAGGCTCAAAATATCTTCTCCAAGAGCGGCGGGTGAAATATGAATTCATCAGAGAAAACTCGAAAATATTTCCCGTTGAGAAGATGTGCCGGATTTTTCAGATCCACAAAAGCAGTTTTTTCCGATGGCGCAAAAGAACACCCACCACAAGGGCCCAGCGAAAAACTTTCGTCATAAACGAAATTATTAGAATCTACCAATGGAGCCAGTGCCGATACGGAAGTCCGAGAATTGCTAAAGAATTGGATACTATCGGGATAAAAGTCTCCAGGAAATTTGTCAGTCAGATCATGAAGGAAAACCATCTGAGCAGCATTGCAAAATCGAAATACAAAAGGACTACTAACTCATCCCTCAATAGCAAGGTCGTCGAAAACAGATTGGAACAGATTTTTAAAGCAGGCAGAAAAAATGAAGTCTGGGTTTCTGATATGACCTACTTAGAAACAGAAGAAGGCTGGCTGTATCTCACTGTGGTGCTAGATCTTTTTGACCGCAAAGTGATCGGCTGGTTCATCAGCGAAACAATGAAAGCAAAAGAGACCAGCATTGCGTCCTTGACAAAAGCTCTTTTAGATCGTCCCCTGCAGATCGGTCAGTAACTGCTATTTCACTCAGACCGGGGAATACAATACACCTGCCGTGAGTTTATTAACCTATTAGAGGCAAATAAAATAGCTCAAAGCATGAGCCGCAAAGGGAACTGCTACGATAATGCAGTAGCGGAAAGCTTCTTCAAGACCTTAAAGATAGAACTTGTGTACCAGAATAAATACAAGACCAAAGAGAAGGCAGAAAAATCCATAGCTGATTATATAGAGAACTTTTACAATACCTGCAGAAGACATTCCGCACTCGGAAATTTAACGATTGAAGAGTTTCAGAATCAGCTGCCAACTAATTAATAGCTTTTTTTATGATGCTAGCATTAAAGTGTGTGCACAATCTATGCGTTCAGATTTAACAAGAACTTATACTCCTACATTAAAAAAATTTGAAACCTCAATTTAGAAACATTACTAAACTTCTTTAGCGCCGTACAATAATATAAATAAAAGAGTTCGTGTCTTAGTATTACGTACAAAGAACCCTTTCTATGAAACAGTTGCAAATTAAGGTAGTTGTAGCCAGTTTTATTACTGTTCTACCGAGCCTTTAAAATTGATTTATCTCTGATCCAACTTAATAAAAGAAATATTATGAGAGGTGCGAGCCTATTATAAAATGTTTTAAAGATTTGCCCTTATGTTTGCGCAATGCCCTAAAACAGCTTGCCCGGGAGCCAAATCCACAAATAAGCGACATTTTTTCAATAGATAGATTCTTTAATATAGGGGCATTTATATTTTCCAGCAAGTATTGAATTCTTTTTAAATTTACATAATCATTAAAATTTAACCTAAGCTCAGCATTAATCAGATAAGAAATTTTATGCCCGGTAATTCCTGTTTCTTCCGATAGCTGGGCCAGACACAAATCTTTATTTAAAAAAAGCTTTTTGGAATTCATGAAAAATTCTATTCTTACCAAGCATTCTTCTTTTTCTTCCTTCTTTAGTTTGCAAAACATATTCCCCATATGCTTATTTTTAGAAATTATTTCAATCTAATACTGCCAGTTAGACAGATCCTACATTGGCAGATACCATCTAAATCCTAATCTAACTCCAAAATTTGAAGAATTTCTCGGATAGCCGTCGGATCTATAAGCCATAACCTCAGGTTCGATATAAGCATTATACTTTAATTTGCCCGACCATATATATCCAACCCTGAAATCCATCGGTATAGCCACTTTTCCAGTCTTATAGTCGATCTGCCATTCGGATTCAATCCCAGCATAAACCCCATTTGCCCATCTATAGAAGACATTTGGCTGCAAGCCGGCATAAGTGGAAGAACCATACGTGTCATTTCCAGATATGGAGAAAAAATTTTCCATATCCAGTACATCTGCCATTTTCCAAGATCCGTGAAAATTACTGTGAAAGCCGGACCGATACTCCACTGGGGAGAACCCAACTGGTCGTCGGTTCTTGTAGGGATCTGAATATTCCATCCCGCACCAAACTCCCCCCAGCCTTTCTTGGTGAGGAGAAAAAACCTATTCAAAGTCAGATCTCCCAATCCAGTTTTGCCGTCTGGCGCCGTATTTAAAAAAGTAATAACCCTTATCAGCTGCGGCACTTTTATTAAAAATCCTTCTTTCAAAGGAATTATCCCCCTAAAGCGAAAATTTTGTGCGAATCCATCCTGTCCCTCAGTCTTAAAAATTGCATATTCTTCCAATTGCAGCTGCCAGGCTAAAGTGGTGGGATTCATCACTTCCTGCGATAGTTTTACCGAATTGGCACCGCTCTGCGGTTCCTTGTTTTCTTCAGTTTCCTGCGCAGCCCCAGCAATGCACCCCGCGAAGAGCATCACTAATCACGCAGCATAGTCTCTGGCGCCTTCTGCTTCCCGGTTAAATATTTTTAATTTCATAGCTCGCATTTTAATTAGTTAATTGCCAGGAAAAATCACTTTCCAATCCTTTTTCATGTCCGCAAAAGCCCAATTTTTAGCCTTTCCCTCATCAAGCCCTTTATCGAGTGTCCCCACTGGAGATTTTCTGTCATATGCCCATTCGCGGATAGAATCTGTGTGGTGGACATACAATTCAAAATTCTTGTATTTATTGGAAGCCGCCCACTGCAGCATCTGAAGGTCGCCGTCTGAATTTCCTGCCGAGAAAACCGGTTTTTTCCCAATATACTTTTCTATTGCAACCGGTTTTCCCTCTTTGTCATCATTAAAATCCAGGGCAGGCAGTTTTGTTATCACCGGTTTGCCATTGTTGTAGTCATATTTTGCCTGGAGTGTGCTGCCCACAATCTGGTCTTTTGGGATTCCGTAGACGTCCTCAGCCCATGCGCGCATGAAATCAATACCGCCTCCTGAAACAATAAATACTTTGAACTGGTTATCCTGCAGATATTTGACCAATTCAAGCATAGGCTGGTAAATGAGTTCTCTGTAAAGTTTTTTCTTTGTCGGATGCTTCGCCGTGCTGATCCATTTGCCTACGCTAGCCTCGAATTCATCGGTAGACATTCCCGCATGGCTGACGGCCACTATCTGCATCAATCCTGCTTTGCCCTGCTTCATCAGTTCCCCCATATTATTTTCCAGCACTGCTTTAAAAGGCTGCTTGCTCTTCCATTCCGGATGTTTGGGAGCTAAGGCTTTGACCTGATCCAAGGCGAAGAAAAGCTGGAAATAAAAAGGCTGTTCAGCCCATAAAGTACCGTCATTGTCAAAAGTTGCGATGCGGTCCTTTACAGGTATAAAATTAGGGCTTTCTGTATTGGTTACATCTTTTACATAGGCAATGATGTCCTGTTTTACTTTTGTATCGTTCCATGATGGCAGATGATCACCGCTTGAGACGGCTGTCGGAGCTTTTTCCTTGGCGGTACTGTCTTCTTTAATCCCTTCTTTTTTGCATCCTGCTGCAGCGATCAGCAAAACAACGGAAAGGAATAATTTAAGGCCTGCTGTATTATTTACTTTTTTCATCTTATCTGATTTAATTTTGCTGGTGGTCAAAATATGACCTTAATAAAAATTTGAAATCTTTCATTCCCTTCTTTATTAAAGCTAAAGTTAAGGCACTACATAACGATTTGAGAGGCTTTTTTTGCTCTTCCCTGCCATTTCCAAACCTCAAACATTCTCGCTTGCTTCATATGCTTCTGCATGCTAAGAAACCTTTGAGGGACGGCATTATAAAAAGAGCCAGCTGCTTATATGCAAGCATAGCCAGCCCTTTCTTAAAACAAATCACATATTTCATGGCAGCCAAATAATAATTTTTCAATCTTCAGCCGATATTTTATCACCCGCCTCCGCTTCTTTTTGCAGTAGTTGTGGCTTTAAGTTTTTCCTGAACATTTTTCATCATTATATAATCATTGATTGTTATTGGTCCAGGATACATTTGGCTCTGCAATGGACTTGGCGGATATTTTTCATACGTTTTGACAAAATCCGCAAGAATGTTTTGAACAGTTGGCAAAAACCATGTCTTCTCGGTAAAGTTATTCATAAACAAATCATAGCGTTCTTGAGGATCTGCCCATAAATCAAATATCTGCGGTACGGTAGCCACATAACTTGCTGGCCCTTTCCACCCTAAATTGGCATCTACTGCCAGACCTCCTGTACGGGCGCCATCATCGCCTCGCAGATTAAATACCGCCTTGAATTTACCAATTCGGATTGCTCCCGGAGCCAATTCGTCTTCCGTAAAATAAAGCCACATATTTCTTTTTGATTTGCCTGTGCCAAATAAAACCGGCGACATATCATAGCTGTCAAAAATAGTCGGTTTTCCTTCCCTGTCTACAGTTGGCAGCTCCTGTCCTGATAAAGCGGCAAATGTTGCCATAAAATCAAGTGTTCCTAAAATGTCACTGTTCTTACTGTTTGCCTTGATTTTCCCTGGCCACCAAGCCAAGGTCGGAATACGGCTTCCCCCTTCACGGTCTGTCCCTTTAGTTCCTCTGAAAGGCGTATAGCCACAATCAGGGTATACATCCTGCCAAGTGCCGTTATCCACTGTGTAGATAACCAAAGTGTTTTCAGCAATTCCAAGATTGCGCACCTCGTCCATGATGCGGCCTATTCTTGAATCCAGTTCGACAATACAGTCGGCATATTTATTTTTTCCGGCAGATTTCCCCACATAATCTGGATGAGGCAGGTTAGGCTGGTGGTTTTTGGCAAAAGAAATTTCCATAAAAAAAGGCTTGTCCTTTTTAGCATTCTCTTTCAGCCATTTAATGGATTCCTCTTCAGTATACTGATCTAAAAACGGAATCACTTTTCCATCGATTTTTCTTACTTCTCTATAAGGTTTGCCTGCCTCTCCTTCGAGTGCGCCTTTAGTCCCTTTAACCCACATTGCTCTGATATCATCCGGCATGTCCGCATTCCAATCTGGATCCGTATAGGTGTAGGCATTCAAGTGATATAATGTTACATTTTTCATTACATCAAAACCCTGCGCAATGGGCATAGAATAGTCTTCCTCGCCAAGATGCCATTTCCCAGCGAAAAAAGTATTGTAATTTTTGCGTTTCAATAAAGACGCCAAAGTCCATTCAGCTTTTGGAAGCCCCCCTCCATCTCCTGGAAAAGCAACTGTTGTCATACCGCTGCGGTTGGGAATTCTTCCGGTTATCAGGGCAGCTCTCCCCGGTGTGCAGCTTGGCTGGCCGTAAAAAGACCAGAACTGCATTCCTTCGTTTGCCATGCGGTCGATATTAGGAGTGGCTGCGCCTCTGGCTTCCCCTCCACCATAAGGGCCTAAATCACCCCATCCTGTATCATCTGACAGCAGAATAATAATGTTCGGGCTTTTTTTCGTCTGGGCATCAATAACAGCGCACGTAAATAACGAGAGCGCCAATATTGATAATAGATGTCTTCTTTTTTTCATAATAAGAGATTTATAATTATACTAGAGATTAATTTGTTATGTCATGGAAGAACTGATTAAAAAATGATTAAAGATTTTTTTTGTGCTTAAGCGTCCGCCCATTTGCAAAGGAATTATAAATTTAAAGAAAGAACCCACACAGAATAACGGTAAAAAGGTTTCATTTTATAATTTGCAACAAAAAAATAGAAAGTGCAACGAACTTATTTCCTCAAAATCGGATTTGAACTTACAGACTATGAGAGATTAGCCATTTATGCGATTTATTAAATCAGCCCATATTATGTCATGTTCCTATTTTGGAGTTGCTACTTTTTTCGCAACTAAAAGATTGGTGAGTGTTTATCTGAAGGAGTAAAAAAGAACCATATAGCACTTAGAATTTCTTATTGAAAGCTAACTTTATGAGTGCTAATTTTCACGGCATGACAAATACGAGAAGAACCTTTGCTTTAGGCTTTAAGATTCTGGTCGCCGCCAAGGGAAATAAATCAATTTTTAGCTTCTGTGGAAGAACAATAAATAAGTGGAAAAATATTTATTATTTTCATCAAAATCGGCAGAAATAATCATCAAATTTTGACCTAAATAATCTCAAAACTATTATTTAATTTTGCTAAAAACTTATTTAAGTTATCCATTTAAATGCTAAGTTATGTAGTTTCATTTTACAAGTATATTAATAGCTCCATTTATTGAATTAATGAAATCACATCTTTTAACGTTTTTTAACATTAAACCCGGTTCTGTCGCATCTGTCAGAATCAAATATAAAAATTGAAGTAATTTAAAAGTTAGCCCGCCAATTTACAGAATGATTTAAACATAGTTATCCCTGGTCTAACCATTTGATTCTTTCTCAGCATATGCACAACTTCAATTCCGCTCAATGTTCGTCTTGCCGATTCAAAACTTTTAAAGCCTAACCCATTTTGTATCCTCCATTTTATAAATCGATGGTCCTGTTCGACAATATTGTTGGGATATTTACACTGCCGGATTTTAATCTGTGTGAATGAACGTTTGTTATAGACTTTGATAGCGGCAGTATTAGAACCGCTTTTATCAATGTTTACTACTCTTGGTCTGTAGTTATTACTAATTGCTTTAATTAGAAATGACTGCGCACTCATTCTTTGTCTTTTTCTGGTCAAAAGAAAATCAACCGTATTGCCTAATTTATCTACTGCCCTATATAAATAACACCAAATACCTTTTACTTTGATGTAGGTCTCATCCAATCTCCAACTCTCCCCCACTCTGCCTTTTCTCTTCTTCATTTCTGCCTCAAGCAAAGGTGCAAACTTGTAAACCCAACGCTGAATCGTCGCATGATCCACAATGACTCCTCTAATCTTCATTAGTTCTTCAACATCACGGTAACTAAGTGTAAATCTTAGCTTGAAATATACTGCCTGAAGAATTATGTATTTTGGATAACAATGACCTTTAGTATTCATCTTTTGATCGGTTTAAAATTCTAAAGATAAAAGTTATTCCCAGATGCGACAGAACCTGACATTATCCTGATAATTAAAAATCATAAATTCATAGGTGTCGCAGCTATTTCTGGGAAAAGTCTGCAGCATGATCTGCCGCGCCTGGGGATACCTCTCAGAGACTTTATGATACATCTGGTTTAATGAAATGGTTTTACTGCCCTTTACACAGCAATGCATTGGCGGATTATTGAAATACTCAATCTCTTTTTTAAAAACCAATAAAGCGCCCGAAATTCCAAAAAACAGATACA
Organism: Flavobacterium tagetis; assembly: GCF_016735615.1. GTDB lineage: Bacteria > Bacteroidota > Bacteroidia > Flavobacteriales > Flavobacteriaceae > Flavobacterium > Flavobacterium tagetis. The sequence goes on along the minus strand of NZ_JAERSF010000002.1, from coordinate 1,244,884 downwards.
GTACCCCGAAAAACAATCCGAGGCAGCTGTGCAGTTTAAATGAGGTCTTTGTAATTTTTTTCAATGGAAGTTCTGAATTACAGCATTACAATTTTAATTTCAAAGATAAAATCACCTGGCGAAGGGTTCCCGGAGTAACCATACCACGGCCGCCATACCAATAATGTTCGTTGAGCAGGTTATTGGCAGAAAGCGAAAATACATAACGGGTTTTCTCAAAACTCAGCACCGAGTTGATTACCGTATAAGGATTCGTATAAAAAGAGCCATTGATATTATTGATCATCAGATCTTTACCATAATGACTGCCGCCTATACCTAATGAAAAGCCATTTAAAGCTTTTGACTGCGGAGCGTAATTCACGTACCAGGTTCCGGAAAGTTTGGGACCGGCATCTACAGGCCTTAGCCCTTGAGTAAGTGCATCGGAAACAATAAGTTTACTGTCATTATAAGCAAAACCAGCATGCAAAAACAGTCCTTTCATCGGATTTGATTCTAAATCTGCTTCAAAACCTTTACTGCGCTGCTCGCCATCCTGCAGATAGGAAGCCGTATCATTTGGATTTTGTCTTACCGCATTGGTTAGATCAATATTATAATAGCTCAAAACGGCATCCAACAGGTTCTTTTTCAGGGAAACTTTAACTCCCGATTCCCACTGGTTTCCATAAACGGGCTGGAAATTGGTCATCTGCCCGTTTACCGACTGCGGTGCCTGCGGCTGAAAACCATTCATATAATTAGCAAATAATGCTATTCTTTCAGGGATAATCTGGTAATTGATTCCCAATTTCGGAGAAACAGCCGTTTGTGTGTAATCCCCGGTAGTTGTCGCTGTTAATAAATCCTCAGTCCCTTTGTTATTGATGTAATTGATTCGGGCACTAAGCATTACACTTAAATTCTCCAAAGGGTTGATAACGTCTGAAATATATAGGGAATAATGATCCTGAATTGCCTTATAATTCTCTCCATAGGGTTTTAAGGCCAATTGACCGGAAATGTATTCATTATTAAAATTAGCATTCTCAGGATCTGTCCCAGCAGCTGAAACTTTAGTAAAATTCATAGATTTACTGGCAATCCCATAGAGATAATGATAGTATTCAACCCCCGCAATCAGCCGGTTTTTCACACTGCCAATTTTGAAATTCCCCACAAAATCCTGCTGGATCTGCTGGCTGGTAATGTTTTCCGGATACATTCTGTACACTCTTCGCGTCACATTCTGGCTGTTATCATCTAATCTTAATCGGATGTAATCGCCCGGAGTTTTATTATTGACTGAAATTAAATTGGTTTCCGATTTCCAATTCTCTGAAAGCCTGTAAATGACTTTTCCGTAAATATTTATTGCCTTATTATTGAGTGTAAGTGAGTTGTCATTGAAAGAACGGTAATAATCCAAATGGAGTTCATCTGCTGATTTAGCAGTCCCCAAAGCCACCTGGTAAAGCGGATTGTTGGTAGCGGTTTTGTTTAAAATTTCGGCATCAAGCTGAATATTTAAATCATCGCTGATTTTATAAGAAATACTTGGAGCTAAAAAAAATGTTTTTGAAAAACCCTGGTCCTGAAAAGTATCATTGTAGTTATAAGCGCCGGTTAAACGGGCAAGAACCTTTCCATCTTTGTCAAGAGGTGTATTGATATCAAGAGTTGCACGTTGCAGATTGTAAGATCCGCCCATTACAGTAATGTCAGCAAAAGTGGTCTGTTGTGGTTTTAGGGTAACCCGATTAATTAGTCCTCCAAAAGTAATCATAGTTGCGCCGCCTCCGCCAAAAATTACAGCGCTTGGTCCTTTGATTACTTCTAACTGGGCGATGTTTGCCGGATCCATATCAGAGGCCACATAACCGTTTACGCCATTTCTGAAGCTCGATCGGGTACGAAATCCCCGGATGGAATAATAAGGTGAAATTCCTGCCCAGCTGGGCGCAACACCTGTGGCATTTTTGAGCATTTCGCCTTGAGTGAAAAAATTTCTGTTTTTAATAAGCTGCGGTGAGACCGAAGCGGTCACCTGAGGATTTTCCAGGTTCTTGAGTGGCAATTTAGAAGCCAGTTCACTGGAAACATCTTTGGACTTTCTGACTCCTCCAATAATCACCTCGTCCATTAAGGTATATTTGCCCGATATGCTGTCTTTTTTTTGCGCATAGATTTGTAGTGAAGCCGTCAAAGCTGCCGCAAAAAATAGTACTTTTTTCATTTTGTAATTTTTATATAATTGTAATTTTATTAAAGTGCAAGCAATCTTTCATTGTTATACAACAATGAAAAATTATTCCAATAGGAATTGCAATGGAAATTATAATTTATATAAAAAGAGAAGGGGGACGGAAAGTCTCTGTTAAAACAGAAACAGGCTTATTGTCGAATCTAGCCGAAAAGCCAGCTTTGATTTCAATAGGTTCTAATAATTTGAAAGTCTTATTTGAAGTGTTTAAAATGTAAACCAACTCTGTTTTTTCTTTAAGGTTGTTCTGCATTTTCTTTTCGTTGTCGTCGTATTTCTTTAGACTTTTTTGAAGTTCACAGCGTCCGTTACAGGTATTAAAAACCATTTTTCGCTGTACGCAGATTGTTTTTACAATTTCTTGCTGCTCTAGTTTAAAAGATACATAAACAAAAACACTGCCAAATGATGGCACTAAAATAATGCAGCCAAGCAATACGATTAGATACTTTTTCAAAGTTATTGTTTTGTTTATGGAGCGCAAAAGTACTCTTTTTTGTTTTTATCTTAAATAAAGTTCTTGTTTTCTTTACCAAAAAACACCACTTTGTCTATTTATAATACTTGGGATTAAAACGGTTCTCTCACACCTGTTTTTTTTTAACATAATTCAAGGTGTTAACATTAAAAAGTTAATCTAATAAAGAACAATTGCATAACCATAATAATGCGACCGTCAAGACATAATTGAAGATCAATTGTCGTGGCAATGTCACGACAATCTTACCCAATAAATAGGTTGTTTTTTCATTTTACATCAATCCTTAACAGGATAACTAAACCAAATTTGTAAAGCCACTGAATTTCCCGCTCTCGTTTTTTCAAATATAACTGTTGCTTCACTAAAGCAAAAAATTGGTTTGTTTCCGAATTGTCTTTTTAACTTTTTAGCCCCGATAGCAGTGGAAATCCTTTTTCGGCGGGGTTCGGCGCAAAAGATTGGAACGTATAGCGGGAAGAGCTCCTAAAAATTCTTCAGTATAACCCCACGAAAATTGGCATTTTGAAAGTGATATCCTTTATTTCTGCTTTTGGGCCAGTTACGTAAAAAATAAATTACCTTTATCCGGCATTACCACTTTCTAAGAAATCAAAATTTATTTAAGCTTTAAATCCAATCCTATGAGCCAAGAAGAATTATTGGTATTAATCCGCAAAAAAGATGAAAGGGCTTTCACCCATCTCTATGATATGTATTCAAAAAGCTTGTTTTCGGTCATAAATGTTCTGGTAAAAAACCGCGAAGAAGCCGAAGATGTCCTGCAGGAAGTCTTTGTAAAAATCTGGAAAAACATCGATAGCTACAGCGAAAGCAAGGGCCGGTTCTACACTTGGATCCTTAATATTGCAAGGAATACATCTATTGACAAGCTGCGATCCAAAAATTTCAACAACACCCAAAAAAACCTTTCTTCGGATAATTTCGTAAATCTGTTAGATGACAGTAATAAATTAGCTAATAAACTAGATGCAATTGGCATTCAGGAGTTCGTTAAAAAACTGAAACCAAAATGTATCGAGATTATTGATCTGCTATTCTTTAAGGGATATACCCAGCAGGAAGCTTCAGAAGAATTAGCTATACCTTTGGGAACTGTAAAGACACAAAACAGAAACTGTATCAACGATTTAAGAAATTATTTAAAGATATAATGGAAGATAAGCAATATATTGAATCAGGCATTTTAGAACTTTACGTTTACGGCCTGCTGACAGAAAAAGAGAACCTGGAAATTGCCGAACTGGCCAGAAAAAACCCTGAGATTGAAAGTGAAATCATTTCTATAGAAAAAGCTGTTTCAGCCTTATCATCAAGCTTCTCACCTTTCCACTCGGCTGCCAATTTCGAGAAAATAAAAGCGCGTTTAGAGCTTAAACATACTAAAGTTGTCGATATAAAACCAGCATCAAACCTGCCGCAATACTTCGGCTGGGCGGCTGCAGTATTATTATTGCTAGGTTTTGGATATCAGACTTTAGAACTGGCAAAATCCAAACAGGCAGTCTCTGAGGCTGGAGGCAAAAAAAATAAAATTGAAAGAGAATATGCTATTTTAGACCAGCAGAATAAACAGACTGAGAAAAATCTGAGCATTGTGAGAGACATTAAAAATACAAGCGTTACTCTGGGCGGACAATCAGTATCTCCGGCATCATTTGCAAAAGTGTACTGGAACAAAGAAACAAAAACGACTTATATCGACGCGGCAGGTCTGCCAAACCCTCCAAAAGGAATGGTTTACCAGGTTTGGTCTTTAAAACTAAGTCCGGTGCTTACACCGACAAGTATTGGTCTGCTGGATAATTTTGAAGAAAACTCTCAAAAAATCTTCGCTGTAAGCCAAACCGATTCAGCTGAAGCTTTTGGCATCACGCTGGAACCTGCAGGGGGAAGCCTCACACCTACAATGGAACAGCTTTATACTTTAGGAAAAGTCTAATTCCATAAAAAGACCTAAATAAAAAGCGCATATTGATCCTGTTCAATATGCGCTTTTTGGGATTCAATACTGCACTCTGGCGGAACTTTACCCAAACCCCTTAGCCATAGTAAAAAAGCTAAAATCATCTTCCAAATTCACTTTAAAAATAAGATAAACTGAAGCGCAGCCCAAGTTAAAAGCCAACAGGATTCGACACCAAAAATGGAATAGCCCCATACTCCTTTTATTTAGATTTCTATTTAATTGAAATAATGAAAATCCATTATAAATGGTTAACTATTTATAATTTATTGAATTTTCCGCTCTCACTCTCCGATTATCAATTATTGCTCAGCTGAGACAGAAAATTAGTTTACTCCTCAAGCGTTTGGTGCGACGGCCCGCCTCTTTTATAACATGAATCAATGATGTGAAGTAATTTATAGTAGAAAAGCTGATTATAAAATTAATTAATAATTATGTAATTATCACCAAATCAATTAGTCTAACTTTACAAAATGAGGAATTGATTACTCCCATGCAGAATTAAGTAAACATTTTTTGGAAGATTATGTTTATGGACAAGCCCGTCGCAGCGTGCACCGCAGCTGACGGGTTCTATTTTTGTATCACTTGCTTCAGAACTTTGCTGTAAGTTTGAAACTGAAGCTGATTAAGCATTTATGACAGATTGATTTTGTATTTTTCTTCTATTGGCGAAGAAGCCTTATTCGGTGCAAGCTGTCCTATCTGGAATACTTTTTCAATAAATTCAATGCTTTGATCCACTGAAGTGTTTTCATTTTTTAAATGGCTGGCAAAATGGTTTGTTAATTTTTGAATAATTCTTGAACTGATTAAATCCATCTGTGCATCATCAAAATGGGTTGTTTTCTTTTTTTGAAAAGCAAATTCTGCTGATACAATATCATTTAGCTTGGATTTTAAGGCATGGATAGTCGGAGCACATTTTCGGCCGTTCACCCAGGTATTCAGTTCTAATTTCAGATCATCAATAATGGCTTCCGCAGCAGGAATATGCTGTTTTCTTTTTTCCAGCGTGTCATCCGTAATTTGAGACAGATCATCCAGATGTATTAAAGTTACACCGGGGATTTCTTCTACATTGGCATCTACATTGCGCGGGATGGATAAATCCAGAATCAATAAGGGTTTCTGTAAAGCAAGCGATGTTTTGTCAATAGTGGGATTTTGTGCTCCTGTAGCTACAACCAGCACATCGGCCTGCTGCAGTTCCTGTTTTAAATCAGCATAATCTTTTACAATAACATTCAGCTTGCCAGCCAGTAATTCGGCTTTGTTTTTTGTTCTGTTTATAAGGGCAATATGGCTGTTTTTAGTATGTTTTACTAAGTTTTCGCACGTATTTCTTCCTATTTTCCCCGTTCCGAATAACAAAATATTTTTATTCCCAATATCCGCCACATTTCGGATAATATACTGCACTGATGCAAAAGAAACGGATGTTGCACCAGAAGAAATTTTAGTCTCTGTTTTAACTTTTTTGCTCGCTTGAATAACCATATTTACTAAACGGTCCAGAAAAGTATTTACCAAACCTTCCCGTTTACTATGATTAAAAGCGATTTTAATTTGGCTGATGATTTCAAAATCGCCCAGAATCTGACTGTCTAAACCTGTTCCTACACGAAACATATGGCTGACAGCTTCTTCATTCTTATATATATAAGCAGCCTGCTGAAATTCTTCTACAGAACCATTGCTGTTTTCGCAAAGCAATTTGATGAGTTCATAAGGATGATGGGCAAATCCATAAATTTCAGTTCTGTTACAAGTAGAAGTAACAATCAATGATTCTATACCTTCTGCTTTGGCTTGCATCAATAAATCAGATTGTGCTTTAGTATCTAAACTAAATTTTCCTCTTATAACTGCATCTGCTTTCTTATAGCTTAACCCTAATGCGTAAAAAGTGGTAGATCTGGACATATTAAAATTTTCCATATTTATGCTTTCCTTAAAAAGTTCAAAAAATTATTACTAAGTAATTTATATAACAAGGCTATAAGAACTTCCTATATCGCTTTACAATACATCGATTCAAATTGGCGATTTTATATAATTTCCTGCCATTATACATGATATTAGACTTTCAAAATATTTATATACTGATTCTAAAATATTGTTAAGAGTCCCGCACTTCAAATAGTATTGAAATATAAAACGCTGCCTTTTTCAGGCAGCGTTTTGAGAAGAAATTTATTTTTGAACTATAGGAGTTCTCAATGATTCCAAAACAGCAACAATATCCGTATAAAGCTCTGTATTTGAAGCAACGCCATTCGCATTGGCCGCAGCTCCAACATATCCTTCAAATTTTGTATAATCTGCACTGCTTGATTTTGTTCCCATACGAGGATTTTTTGCAGGATCATGCGCAGCCGACATACTCAAACCAGAATATGTATTTACAGCATTGGTACCTCCGGTATTAAACGAAAAGAAATCAGTAAGGTTATCTGATAATTTAGCAATATTGGTAGACTGGGTAGTTCCAGTTTCTGCCAATAAAGGTGCAAAATGTGCCTGCAAATTACCTGCCGCATTGGATTGAATATCAGCAACAATCAATCCGATAGTTGAATTTACGACTTTACGGAAACTCAAACGACCCTGTTCAATCATCTGTCCGGAATTATCCGGATCGGAAACCATTTTAGTTCCGCCTAATCGTTCGTAGATAGAAGCCTTAACCGGTGCTGGGGTTTCGTCGTCATTACTGCTGCAGGAAATCATAGCTGCCGATGCAGCAATTAGTACACTAAGTGTAAGTTTTGAATAAACTTTCATAAATTTAAAGTATTAAAGGGTTAATTAAAAAAACGATTTATCTTTTGAGACAGTCTATAGCTCAAACTATTTTGATTCATTGGGCAGACTTCTTTGTCTGCTAAATTTGCCGGTAAAATATAGCGCTGCGCATCGTAACGTCCTTTAGCCATCAACTCGTTGAAAACTTTCTCCGAGTTTGTAATTTTATTATTGTGGAAATACACCACAACATTTCTTTTAACGATGATAGAGTCTGATGTCAGGCCTTTTATGCTTCTAAGGTCGGCACAAATTTTTCTGGCCTGCAGAGAATCAATATCTGATTTAAAATCGATTCTGCTTACTTGGAGATTTGGGGTGTCATAAACGGGCGGTTTGGCCGTTATAATGTGAAAAAGCAAAATCGCGGCAAACAGTACAAATATGCCGCTCAGAATTAAAAGTCCTTTTTTGATTATTTTATTAGTCTTCATAATTTTTTTATGGTTTTAAAATTATCTACGTGTACTTTAGAGCTGCGGTTTTAGAAATAATAGAAAATCGATTAATTTAGAATCATTTTAAATACAGAAATTACCTAATAATTTAATTATAAAGTAGATACTAAAAAACCCTGGCAAGATTAAATCCAAAAAATATATCTCCTTTTGTCCAGTCGCCAGTGGTTCTTCCTAGATATCCAGCCTCATCAATTGCCTGTGAACTGGTAAAATGCATCTGGAAAACATGTCCGCCGGTTTCCAGATCCAAACCAATAGACAGCGGATTTTTATAAAGTGAATTTGGCGCTCTGTTTAAATGCGCCGCATAATCCATATTTAAGGACCAGCGCTTAGCGAATTTATATCTTCCTCCAAATCCTATGGCATATTGGGAATTGCTTTGGTCTACATCATCAACAAAGTTTTGATGAAAGAATGACGGCACAATTTCTAAAGACAGCTTTTCAGAAAATTTTCTGGAAATCAGCAGCTGCGCAACATAAGTCAGCCTGTCTTTAAATTGAAGTTTCGGATACAGACTTTCTTTTAATGTGTTATTAATAGATAAACTATTAAAACCAGCAATAGTAACAGGAAAGCCGTCTTTTATTTGAGGAAACAGCATATATTTTGTTGCAAAGTCATAAGCAAATTCACTTCTGGCGGCACTTACGTTGAGTCCATTTGTTAGACCGTAAATAAATTTAATCTGCGTATTGGCATTATCCAGTCCATAGAAACCTTCAAAGCCATCTTTAATAGAGCCGAATCGGTGTGCAACAACAAAATACAAATCGCCTTTTGCTGCCAATTTTGTAGATTCGAGATTAACGATTTTTAAGGCTTTGAATGCAGATGTCACTTTTTCTTTTGCAGAAGGAGTTTCTACCCCGGACAATAAATCGGTTTGGGAGAAGGTTAACAGCGGAAATAAAAAAAATAATAGGATAAAGTTTTTCATGAGGTTAGTTTTAAATTGTTATTTGTATTAGTGTACAACTGAAGATTGGTCTATTTTAAATTCCTGGAGCAGTTCGTCATATCCTAAAAAACGCCCTTTAATTTTTAGGGTTTTCCCGGATATAATATTTTGCGGCAAACGGTTTTTGAATGTCACAAATACTTTTTCGCTCATAACAATTCCATTGCCGGCTTTATCAATACTTGTTACCCGTGCAGATAGTTCAATTGTTTTGTCCTGATATTTGATGTAAGCCAGACTGTCGTTTGAAGTAAACTCTCTTTCTAGTTCGTTAACGGTTACAACATAATCGGCAGTTTCTGATTCTATATTTCTATGCCCTTTGTAGATGTAGAGGTACGCTGAAATTCCGATTATTATAAAAAGGAAAATTGTAATTAGTATTTTTTTTCTCATAACTGGTTTTTAGTATTTCAAATTATCTACGTTAAAAAATACCTATTGGATTTAAATCATTAAATATGCCTCCTTCGAAATCTGGATTATTCATTTCATCGTATATGATTTTGAAATGCCTGGTAATTCTTAAAGTCATGCATTTATTTATAACTAAAAACCAATCTTATGAATCTAAAAACCCTTCTGGCCATCTCATCATTAGCTTCAATTTTTGTAAGCTGTGCCAATGACGACCCAAGCACCCTAAGCGACACTGCACCAATTAATGGTTTGGCAACATACAACCAAAATGTAAAATCTATTATTGATAATAACTGTGTTGTATGCCATGCAGCAGTTCCTAAAAATGGCGCGCCAATGTCTTTAGTTACTTATGAACAGGTGAAAAATGCAGTTTTAAACCGAGGACTCCTTACACGAATTTCTTTAGAAAATGGAGATAGTTCCTTAATGCCGCAAGGTGGACCAAGATTGCCTCAAGCTACTATCGACATTATAAAAAAATGGAATCAGGATGGATTATTAGAAAAATAATCTATAACAGCAACATGAAGAAAATCATAATAATGCCAATGCTATTGGCTTCTTTTATTGTTTTTTCACAGGAAAAAATAGTAACTAAATCTGCAACAATAACTCTGGAAGCTTCAGTACCTTCTTTTCAGCCGGTTGCAGGAACTAACAGCAATGTAACTTTTGTTTTGAATCCCGCAACTGGAGAAGTGGCAAGTCTGGCTTTAATGAAAGGATTCCAGTTTGAAATGGCATTGATGGAAGAACATTTTAATGAAAATTACATGGAAACCGATAAATATCCAAAAGCTATTTTTAGAGGGCAAATAGAAGGATTCGACATTAAAAATCTAACTGAAGATTATAAAGATTACACCATAAAAGGAAAATTAGAAGTGCATGGAAAATCCAAGGATATAAGTGCCGATGCAAAAATTACAAGATCGGGTTCCAGAGTCACCCTTATATCTGATTTTGAAATAAATGCAAGTGATTTTAACATTCCGATTCCAGCGCTTATTAAATATAAACTGGATAATAAAGTCAAAATTCAAATTATTGCAGTTTTAAAATAAGACTGCGCAAAACAGGATGATTTTATAAAAAAATAAAGGCGAAATAATGAAAAAAACAATACTTATTGCAATGCTGTGTCTTTGCGCCATTGGCGTATCACAAGAAAAAATGGTCAGTAAATCGGCAAAAGTCATTTTTGAAGCTTCCGTTCCTTCTTTTGAAGAAGTTAAAGCAGTGAATCGGAATGTTACTTTTGTTTTGAATCCAGCAACAGGAGAGATTGCAAGTTTAGCCCTGATGAAAGGTTTCCAGTTTAAGGTTGCCTTAATGGAAGAACACTTCAATGAAAATTACATCGAAAGTGACCAATATCCAAAAGCCATATTTAAAGGAAAGATAGAAGGATTTGATCTTCAAAGCCTAAGCGCAGATGCTAAGGATTTTATCATTAAAGGCAAATTACAACTCCACGGTAAATCCAGGGATATAAATACTGATGCAAAGATAAGCAGATCACCATCAGGGGTCAGCATTTCATGTAATTTCAGCGTAAATGCCAGTGATTTTAATATCGAAATCCCAAATTTGGTTAAAAGCAAGCTTTCCAATAAAATAAATATCCAGTTTGCCGCAGTTTTAGAAGCCAATAGACAATAACCAGCTGGAAACTATCTCGAAAATTCAATAATTTTTTATATCAAAAAAATGGAGGAAGAAATACAAATTGAGGACGGCCTTACCCTTATCCGTTTCCAGAACGACAGCTCAGAATCTTTTTCTGCACAGCACGAAATAGGTGCCGGCCTGATACAGTTTCATTTCGCACTAAAAGGTAATGCATTTTTTTTGTCCAGTCAGGATCATTGCACATTAGAATTGAAAGAGGAAAAATCACTGATTTTGTGCAATCTGCAGCATCAGTCATTGCTTAAGTTAGAACTTTCTCCAAATTCATGGATGATTTCTGTTATTGTTTCGATTAATAAATTTCACTCGTTATTTTCCGTTCAAGCAGATTATATTTCTATTTTAAGCCCCGATAAGAAGAAAAAAAAGTATTATGCCGAAGCGTACATCAGTCCTGCTATGGCTGTTGTTTTGAGCCAGCTGTTTCATTACAGCCTTCATCCTTCCCTAAAGAACCTTTATTATAAAGGAAAAGCATATGAATTATTGAGTCTGTATTTCAATAAAATGGAAGATCCAAACGCAGTGCAATGTCCATTTTTGACTGATGAAGATAACGTGCTGAAAATCAAAAAAGCCAGAGAAATACTTATCGCCAATATGGCCGAACCGCCAGGACTGCAGCAGCTGGCAGATGAAATTGGGCTGAATATGAAAAAATTAAAAACAGGCTTCAAACAAATTTATGGTGATACGGTATACGGTTTTCTGTTTGACTACAAAATGGATTTCGCCTTAAAACTATTGGACAGCGGTTCTTACAATGTAAATGAAGTCGGCCTGAAAATAGGATACAGCACCGGAAGCCACTTTATTGCGGGATTCAAGAAAAAATTTTCCACAACCCCAAAAAGATATCTAATGTCCATTAATACCAATCATAAAAACAGTTTCGCTTTTATAGATTAAGGCATAAATAAAAATATATTTGATTAATTTTAAGAAGCAACAAGTAATGAGTTTGAGGAAAATTAAAACAAAAACGATAATGAAAGGCGTATTATTAGTAAATTTGGGATCTCCCGAAAGTCCCGCACCAAAAGATGTAAAACCGTATTTAGATGAATTTCTAATGGATAAATACGTGATCGACGTTCCGTATTTATTGAGAGCATTATTAGTTCGCGGTATTATTTTAAGAAAAAGACCAGAAGAATCAGCGCACGCTTATGCGAAAATCTGGTGGGAAGAAGGTTCTCCATTAGTTGTTCTTTCAAAAAGAATGCAGAAAAAAGTACAGACTTTAGTAAATGTACCGGTTGAACTTGCAATGCGTTACGGAAGCATGACAATCGAGAAAGGACTCCAGCAATTGCATGATAAAGGCGTTACTGAAGTACTGCTTTTTCCGCTGTATCCGCAATATGCAATGGCTTCAACTTTGACTATTTTAGTAAAAGCAGAAGAAATTCGCAAGAAGAAGTTTCCACACATGACTTTTACAGATGTTCCGGCATTTTACAATAAACCGGATTACATCAAGAATTTGGCAGATTCGATTCAAAAACATTTAGTTGGTTTTGAATATGATCATTTGTTGTTTTCTTATCACGGAATTCCAGAGCGTCACATTCGCAAAACCGACGTTACAAAATCACATTGTAAAATTGACGGTTCTTGCTGCAGCACGCCATCTCCGGCACACGATTTCTGTTATCGTCACCAATGTTACGAAACAACAAGGCAAGTTGTAAAATTATTAGGGCTTCCCGAAGATAAATACAGTCTGACATTTCAATCGCGTTTGGCGGGAGATAAATGGTTAGAGCCTTATACTGATATTGAAATTGACAAAATGCCGGCAAAAGGAATTAAAAATCTGGCTGTTGTAACACCTGCTTTCGTTTCGGATTGTTTAGAAACGCTCGAAGAAATCGCCATGCGCGCCAAAGAAGATTTTGAGAAAAATGGAGGGGAAAATTTCCTGGCTATTCCCTGTTTGAATGACGACCAGAAGTGGTGCCAGACTGTTAGCAGCTGGATTAATGAGTGGGCTGAATAATGCTACAATAGCAATTGGGAATATTGGAGCTTTCATTATTAATATATCAATTCGCCCATTTATATTTCATTTTAATTTATTTTTTTACCTCTTTTAAAACCAAAAAGAATATTAAAGCGTAAATGACTTTATAACTTAAAAAAAGTAATTATGAAAACTAGAAAATTTTTAGCAGCCGCAATCCTGGCATTAGGATTTGGATTGACATCATTTGCACAAAAAACAGTAATGGTTGGTGGAGCAGCTATGTATCCTAATAAAAATATTATAGAAAATGCGGTAAACTCAAAGGATCATACCACCTTGGTAGCAGCAGTAAAAGCAGCAGGATTAGTTGAAACTTTACAAGGTAAAGGGCCATTTACTGTTTTTGCACCAACAAATGAAGCATTTAGTAAATTGCCCGCTGGAACTGTTGAAACATTATTGAAACCTGAGAATATTAAATCATTACAAACTATATTGACATATCATGTAGTGGCCGGTAGAATGAATAGTTCTGATATTGCAAAAGCAATAAAAGCTGGTAAAGGAAAAGCTTCTTTAAAAACAGTTAGCGGCGGAACTCTAACTGCCTGGATGGATGGAAAAGATTTGTACATTAGTGACGAAAGTGGCAATAAAGCTAAAGTTACAATTTCAGATGTAAATCAATCTAATGGTGTCATACATGTAGTGGACGCAGTACTGCTTCCAAAAATGTAGTTTGCTGAGAATAAATTACAATTAAGCCCTGAAATTTCAGGGCTTTTTATATAATTACTATGCGACAAAATAGTAATAGTCAATTGTATTAGAGATTTTGATTACCATTTTATTGCCAGCTCAAAACTTTAAATATAAGGAATTGATATCTTTTTTTTACAAAAGATTAAGGCTGTCTCTTTTTATTTTTGGTAAAATAATACATAAAACTAAATATATTTTTGCTTCAATCCCCAACAGGACATCTAAACCAAAACTATAAAGCCAATGAAAGACAAACATTACATGTAGTAAGCCAATTTCTTCAAATCATCTAAAAATGATGTTGTAATTTGTCCCATCGAGGTCACTCAGCCAGATGGCGCCAATTGAAGACAATTGGCGCCATTTTTTCATTTACACTAATAAATACGGTGGCTTTGAGTCATTTTTGCTTTTATTTTCTTTCTCTAAAATAATAGAAAAATTGCTTCAGCGTGTATATTTAGATGAAAAATAATACAAATAGTTAATTTATCATTCGATAACTTAACAGGATTCGAACCCCCAGAATATTATAGAAATTGACTCTATATAATCTCCAAATTGCTTTCAATTACTATTTAATGACAAATAATGAAATCTGATTTCAAAACGTATTTAAGTATATTATTGCTATATTTGCTTAAGAGCCTGCCAGCGATGCCATTCCGATTAAAAAAGCTGGCCGAACAGTCAAAACCAATATGTCATTTACTCCAGATGTCCAATATACTCAAAAACCATATAGCCAAATTTGCACAGGTATCAGACAATGACTTTGAGCAAATCAAAAAATTCTTCGACATAAAACAAACGTGTAAAAAAGAGAACCTGCTAAAGGAGGGACAGATCTGCCGTCATCATTATTTTGTTTTGGACGGCCTGCTTAGAAAGTTTTATATTAACGAGAAAGGTACCGAACAAACCACGGAATTTGCCATAGAAACATGGTGGCTTACCGATAACTTTGCCTACGAGAACCAGCTCGCGACAGAATTTTATATTCAGGCAGTAGAGAAATCAACATTGCTTTACATCACTTTGGAGAAGCAGCAGAAGCTGCTGGAAGAGTTTCCGGTAATGGAGCGCTATTTCCGTTTTGTCTACCAGAGGGCTTATGCAGCCGCACAGAAACGCATCAAATTTCTTTTCTCGTTCTCTAAGGAAGAGTTTTATTTCCAGGCAGTCAGAAACCACCCCGAATTCATCCAGCGTGTTCCCCAATACCTCATCGCTTCCTATCTAGGATTCACGCCCGAATACTTGAGCGAAATACGCAAAAGGCTTCTTTCTTAAACCAGTTTAAGTTTTTTCCTTTCCCTATTATTGAATTTTGCATTGAACAATTTTAAAAGAATAATACAATGCAAAAACGACTTAACATTAAGCAGGCCGCTCCGGATGCACTAAAAGCGATGATAGGACTTGAAAGCTACCTTTCAAAAATTTCCATATCCAAGACAGCCAAAGAACTCATAAAGATACGTGCCTCGCAGATCAACGGCTGTGCCTACTGCATCAACATCCACACTCAGGACGCCGTTAAAAACGGCGAGTCAAACCAGCGCATTTTTCTCTTGAGTGCTTGGAGAGAAGCTGGGGACATTTTTACAGAAGAGGAAAAAGTGGTGCTCGCGGTAACTGAAGAGATAACATTAATTCATGAGAACGGATTAACGGATGAAACCTATACAAAGGCCTTACAGTATTTCAGTGAAAGCCAGATAGCAGATATAATAACGGCCGTCATAACAATCAATCTTTGGAACAGGGTTGTTCTCAGTACCCATCTCCGAATAGGAGAAAGTCTTGCATAACTTGCAAAAAACTAGTTTAATTACGATGCATCCAAAAGTTTAGAATTATAATTAAATTTGAAGACAATAAGCCCGATTTGTTTCGGGCTTATTGCTTTTACGAAAAACTCATTTAAAAGCACCAATTAGGATAGAAATGCTCCAGTGGAACAACAATCAAATAATTCATACAGCCAAAGAAAGACAATCCTGCCTTAACTTAAACAATCTTTTAAAATCCTGCATAAATTTTGTAAATTTATATATCAGTTTAATGCGATGGATCAATTGAGTTTTTACAATTTTTGCATCAATCCTACTCAGGACATCCGAACCAATTTTTTAACGCCAATGAAAGACAGACATTACATATAGAAAGCCAATCTCTTCAAATCATCCAAAAATGATGTTGAAATTTGTCCTGTCCCCGTCACTCTAAAAGGGAAAAAGATAAAAATTATTTTTTTCCCTTTTTTATATTTTAACTTCCCGTTAACTTCCTGTTAGCCATATATTCCACACTTTTGTTTACCGAAAAAAAATAAAAGAAAACAGTTTTTATTGTTTTTGTTTTTAACTACATATCCAATTTTTAAGAATCTATATTTAATCGTTTATCCCAACCTATTAAATTTACATTCGCAGCTATAGCACAAAATCAGGTTTTAATGAAAAACAACCCTAAACTACTCAGCAATTATGAGTACAAGAAGTTCTTTCTTCCAGATATATCTACTCATAATCTCTTTAATAATTCGAATGTACAGCTGTATCGAATAGAAAATTATTTAAAGAAAATTGTAATTCCCGTAAATCCGTATCAAACGACTTTTAACTTTCTGATTTTTGTAACAAAAGGATTTGTAAAACAGCAGTTAGAAACATCGGTTTTTGAAATTAATGCTAATCAAGCGCTTAGTATTAAACAAGGCAATTTTACAGCAACCTTAGAATTATCAGATGATGTTGAGGGATTTTTTGTTATATATGAAAACGAAGTAATCACTGAAATTGCATTGACAACAAGTGATCTAAACTTTTTTTACACTTCACCTTTCTCTATTTTAAATCCGAACCAAATCAATTGGCTTATTCGCTTATTTGAATTATTGGAAGAGGAATTAAACCAAACTGAACATATTAATGCAATTACTACATCTCTTCTTCAATCTGCATTATTAAAAATTATACGAACAGAAAATACAGACAATAAATCACTCAGTCGCGCAAGTTTTATTTCTTTTCAGTTTAGGGAATTGGTTCAGAAAAACCATATTCAATATAAAAACATAGATTATTACTCCAGTATACTAAAAATATCAGATAATTATTTGAACAAATGCGTTAAAGAAACCACTGGAAAAGCACCAAAACAATGGATAAACGAAATTACAATTCAGCACAGCCAAATTCTTCTGCAAGATAATTCGAAAGAAATAGCAGAAATAGCATTTGAGTTGCATTTTCAATCGCCTTCTTATTTTTCACGCATGTTTAAAAAAGTGACAGGAGAGTCACCTTCTGATTATCGAACACAGTTTTTAAAACATTAAAAATTACAATTCATTCATAAAAAAGAAAACGCTTAAACAGGATGTTTAAAAATCCTGTTATAAGCGTTTTTTGTCTAAAAAAGACTCTACTTAAAAATATAAATTTTACTTCGTAAATTAAGCTGGCGTACCTTCACTGTTAGAAACAACTGCATCAACTTGGATCAAAGCATTCAAAGGAATTGCTGAAACGCCAACTACTGTTCTTGCAGGCAAGTCTCCGCTGAAAAATGAAGTGTAAATTTCGTTTATAGTCTTAATATCAGCCACATTTTTAAGCTGAATATTCACTTTAACAATATCATCCATCTTATGGTCGATACTTTCTACTATTGCCTTGATATTATTTAAACATTGTACTGCTTGTTCCTTAATTCCACTGCCAACTATTTGATTCGTTTCTGGAACCAAAGGTAATTGCCCCGAAATATGATTGTAGTGCGAATAAGCAACTGTATGCGAATACGGAACTTTTGGTGCGTTTTCTGTGTTGTTTGCTTCAATTACCAAAAAACGTGCATCTTCAGGAAGTTGCGGAGGAGTTCCATCACCATGTGAAACTGCAGTATCAATCTGTACTAAAGCACCTAATGGCAAAGCCGAAGCACTAACAATTGTTCTAGCTGGAACATAGTTTGGGAAGAATTTTGCCAAAACGCTATTTACAGCTTCAGCATCTGAAATGTTTTTAAGAAAAACAGTAGTTTTAACCACATCGTCCATAACATGTCCAATGCTTTCTAAAATAGCTTTAATATTTTCTAAACATTTTTCTGCTTGCTCTTTTACACCGCCAGCTACAATTTTTCCAGATTGCGGATCGATAGGCAATTGTCCTGAAATATTGCTATAGTGCGAAAATGCTACGTTATGGGCATGTACACTCTTTGGTGCGTTTTCTGTATTTCTAGTCACTTTAACAAGATCTAAAGCTTTTTGCGGAGTTGTTCCCTCGCCGTTTGAGATAAGAGTATCGATCTGAATTAAAGCACCATCTAATGGCAAAGCATCTACGGCAACCGTTGTACGAGTTGGAAGATTGCTTTTGAAGAATGTTTTGTATACTTCGTCTACTGCTTCTACATCAGAAATATTCTTTAAGAAAACAGTTAGTTTTACAGCATCATCCATAACATGACCAATACTTTCTACAATTGCTTGAATATTGGTCAAGCATTGTTTCGCCTGCGCTTTAATATCCCCACTAACAATTTCTCCCGTTTTAGGATCGATAGGCAATTGTGCCGAAAAATTGTTGTAATGAGAAAATGCTACTGTTTGCGTTGAAAATGGGCTTTTTGGTGCGTTCTCTGTGTTTCTCGAGTTCTTTTTAATTTCGCTCATAAATTTATTTGATTTCTGTTTTTATAATTACTTTTTTTTATGGACTAAGGAGTTGAGTGAGATTGAATAAAATTTAATTTTAACACATAGAGACATAGGTTTTGTTGCTTCTGTTTAAGGTTACAGAAAAAGCTAGCTTTAACACATAGCTCTATGTGTATTATTCTAAATGAAATGCCTGTAGCACATTCTTAAAAGTTATGTGTCTATGTGTTTAAAAAATCATCCAACAGGTCAAAGCTTACATTTTTTCTTTTTTATCATGCCCCAAAGGGATCTTTCCAAATTACATCTAAGGCTAAATAATTCACGTCTGAAATATCAGATCCTTTACCAATCAGGTTATACATATAGCCTACATCGAAAATAAATGGAATTTCATGTGGAGTAAGTGAGTAGTAAAGTGTGAGTCGACTTTCTTTATAATCAAATTTTGACCATTCTTTCTCGGGCTCATTTTCTTTGCTTATTGCAAAAAGAACCTCGGCTCCACCTATAATATGATGTGTTTTAGTGCTTCCTAAATCTAGACTTAGCTGTGTTTTGAGGCGAGTACGCAACTGAAAATTTTCTTCAGTATTACTAAAATCAGGATTAAAAAATTTCCTAAATTCTTGTCTTATCGTATTTTTCCATTTCAGTCCATTGCTTTCCATGATATAAGAATAGCGTCCGTATAATCTAAATTCCTGTTCGATTGCAGGATTTAATTCTTCATACGGTGCTTCAGAATCGTAATTATTAGATCTTCTGTAGCTAAACGCATACGAGTATTCCCAGTTCTTGCTATAACGGTTGGAAATTTCCTCATTGATTACCAGAATAGCCATTTTAGAAAATGGATTATTCTCATCTGGACTACTCTTTAAACCAACACCTACATAAGTTGTCGATTCTTTATGTTTAAGCGAATCTAAAGATTGCCTTACGCCAAAGGCAAACCAAGAAGCATTTTTACCTTCTCCCAAACCTGGTGGACTTAACTGTGCGAATGATTTACTAAATGTGACCACAAAAATGACCACTGCCAATAGCAATTTGCTTTTTGCAGACACGTTTTTCATATTTTCTAAAGTTTAAAATTTATAGCTTATTCCTGCTTTTACAGCGAAAGGAGTTCCGGGAGTAAAACATAATTCTGATACTGAACTAGCTTCGTCTCTAAGTCTTGTTTCTGTTTCAAATTGCGCTTCATTCCATTTGGTATTAAAGATGTTTTGAAACTGCATATTTACTTCCCAGCTTTTTTTTCCATAAGCCAACACAAGATCATTAACGAAATAGCCACGTGTTCTTACCGAATTATCTTCAATAGCAGGTCTTGAATCCATATAGCGGTATCTTAGGTTTGCAGAGAAACCAGAAGGAAGTTTTACCGCTACACCTCCAGTACTCGTAAAAGTTGGAACTAAAGGAATATAATCTTCTCCTTTTGGCTCATCAATAAAACGAGCATGGGCATAATTAAGGTCTCCGTCTAAATAAAGCCAAGAAATCGGTTGGTATCTCAAACTCAAATCAAAACCATAACGACGTGTTTTCCCCGAAGGTTCTACAACAGCTTCGTCTCCAACATATACAAATTCCTGTTGCAGATACATATGCCAAATGGCTGGCTGAATAATCATATTGGCTGTTGGACGAAGAATAACTCCAAAATCACTTCCAAAAGAATACGGAAGGATGTCTTTTCCATCTTGTGCTACTACAACTCTTACGTCATTGGAGTGAAAACCAAAACCAGATTTAATATACCATTCCACATTTTGGTTTTGTGTATAAGAAATATTTAATTTTGGACTTATTCTAGCCGCCGAAGCTTCTTTCGCCGCAGGTAAACTAGCAAGACGATCATGAAGGCTAAAGGTAAAATAGTCTAACCTCGCTGATGGATTGATGAGCCATTTCCCTACTCTATAATCGATTGAGGTATAGCCATGAACATTGATTTCTGTAGCAGATCCATCAGATAATCTATCTAACAATAAATCACGCTGATAGACATGATTTAATTGTAAGTCCTTGATATCATCAAAACGAAATCCCGCTCCCGATGTCCAAGTCATGTTGCTATTTTCAAATGCAAATCTTCGGACATATTTATTTTCTAAACCATAAATAGAACGATTATCTGTTTGCTGAATTTCATCTCCATAAACAGGATCATTCAGATAAAAGGTAAAATTCGAAAACAGATTAAAATTGTATTTTGAATAGAATAAATTGCTAGAAAACTCTTCATTCTCATTGGCTAAGTATCTATAATTTACTGCCAGATTTGTTCTCGATGTCCTTCCTCCCTCAGTTGGATCAATAGATCCCCATCTGCTTATAATTCCTTCTTCGACTGCTCTTTCTGGAATCTGTCCCGAAGCATTCCAGTTTGAAGTAAAAGTAGATCCTAAAATAGAGATATATTGTTTTTCATCAATCCATTGGCTGTACTTCGCTAAAAAATTAACGCGTGTAAAATCCTGTTTGACATCAAACGGCCCATCTGTATAATTGAATTCGCCTGCTACATAGAAACTCTTATCTTTATTATTTTTATCTAAAAGATTAAGCATTGTCACCGCTCGCATGGTATTAAAAGAACCACCTTCAATTTTAAAAAGATTATTCTCTAATCTGTCAAAAGTGCTAAAATTGACATATCCAGAGGTATTAAAATCTCCTTTATCGGCATAATAAGCTCCTTTTCCAAAATCGATATCTTTGATAGTTTCTGGAATAAGAAAATGCAGATCGGCATATCCTTGTCCATGTGCATGTGAAACTATATTCACAGGCATTCCATCTGCCATCACGCTGATGTCGGTTCCATGATCATTATCAAATCCGCGCAAAAATATTTGTTCTGCCTTGCCTCCGCCAGCATGCTGAGCAATAAAGAGTCCGGGAACTTTTCTCAATAAATCCTGTGCAGAATTAACTGGAGACATTTTTAAATCGACTTTCATTATCTTTTTTCTGAAATCGACGTTGTTTATAACTATTTTGCTCAGATGCATTGTATCTGCTTCTGATTTATTTACTTCTAATTTGTTTGCTTCTGGCTTATTTGCCTTTTGGGCAAATCCATTCTGCACTGCTAACAATACTATTACAATTGCTGTAAAAAGTTTGTTTCTCATTATTATTAATTTTCTTTTACAATTGCCATTTTACTTTCAAAACGACTTATTATTTTTTTTAAGGAAACAATTACCCACATTGATAAAACAAATGGAAACGTAAGTGTAATCCATCCGTTATGCATCATAAAAATGTCAAAGTATGTTGCTATAACTACTGATAACAATACATACAGTCCATCTCTTGGTTTTGTTCCGCTACATGCAATTCCGCATAAAACAGCGTTGAAACTGAACATTCCATCTTCTATTAATTTTACAGAATCTTGATCAAAATGCGCAATTGCCGCTGCAATTACTGCCGCTACAAATCCGTACAATGCCGCTGTGGGATTGTTTAGAAAAACCCCAATAAAAAACAGCAAACCAGCTGCAATAGTTCCTTGAAAAATCACTTCACTATAGGCATGTGCCGCTACTGCAAAATCTTCAAGTTCGGGCATCTCTACATTAGCTGCTGGTATTCTTGCAACTGCTAATCCAAAGTGCTGAATACTCAAAACAGCAACTACAGTAATGACAATAAAAGGAAAGGTGAAAAAGGGTATTTTTTTGCGAATAGAAAATTCCATAAGCAACGTGCTTAGTACAGATCCTAAAACAAGTAAAAACCATATTAACAGACTGGTTTCAAAGAAGAAAACTAATCCTACTCCGACTAACGTTGCATTAAATCCGTATAAACCTGCTTTTATATTTTCGTCACTGAAATTGCAAATTTTTGCTGTCGCAGTACCAATTATAGAACTTAGCAAAGCTGCAACTCCCATCAGGATCGAGTCATAAGATATCGCAATTAAAAATAATAATCCTGTCCAAGCACTTTCTTGAAGCATGATTTGTCCAATGCCTTTAAGCACTGTTTCTACTATTGATTTTATTTTTTTCATTTGTGTATACTTCTAGAAATAAAAATTATTTGAATTACCAGCCTAAAAAGACCATCCCGACACCACATGCTAAAACTACTGCTCCGCTAATTGCTGGGGTATAACGTTCTAATTTTTCTGTTTTGAAAAAAGAATATCCATATACTCCTAAAAGCACCATACCAAGCATAGTCAAAACAGTACTGAGAGTAAAAACACCAATAATTGTAGAAATTTCACCAACAGAACGTTTCAATCCAGAATAGAATAATAAAGGAATTAGCGGTTCACTTGGCCCCATTACGAAAATGGCAAACAAAACCAAAGGCGTTACTTTTACTCGATTAGTGGGCATAACTACTTCTCCATGTTTATGCGAAAACACAAATACATCTTCTCCCATTACGTCAAAGTGTTTATGCGCTTTGTTTTTGTAAGCAGCCCAAAGTCCATAGACAAGATAAATTGCACCAAATAACAGCAATGCCCAGCTTGCAATATTGCCTCTAAAATCTTGGAAAAATGTTATTTTATTGATTTGCCATCCTAAGAAAACTCCAATAAATCCTAAAACTACCGAACTCAGAATATGTCCGAAACCGCAAACTATTGTAAGCATAATGGTCTTAGACATACTCCATTTTCTCGATCTGGATAAAACAATAAATGGCAAATAATGATCAGGTCCCGAAGCCGTATGAAAAAAGCTGATGCTGATCGCTGTAATTGATAATGCTATTAAATTTGAATCCATAAGCTGTTTAAATTTGTATTGCTACATTTTGTTCCCAAAGTACATCCTGCACTTTTCTAAAGAAATCAAACATTTGCTCTCCTCCATGTCCTAGAATTCTAATGACAAAACCATTTGATTCTAATTCACTGATTCCAAATGCTACGTTTTCCAATCCTTCCAATTCTTTAAAAAAGAATTCGATATCCTCCTTCACATCCTCATTCCTTGTGTTTAGATACACAAAAGTTCCTTGATGTGTAAAGCCTTCCAGTAAACCCATAGCTGATAAAGGCATAATATCTGGTCTTAATAGAACATTATCTTTTAAGACCAATCTATCGTGATGAAAAACCTCTAGAAGATTTTGAAAATGAGCATATTTAAAAGTTTCTCCATGATGTTTACGTCCACAGGTAATAATTTCGCTTATCGTCAAATCACAATCATCTTCGATGTAAATCTTATTATGACTTTTAAATGTTGAGTCTTCATGAGGCACCACAGGATGAGGAACATAAGAGAAAGAAGTTCCTTTTTCCATTTTGACATTCATGATCTGCGAAGCACTCCCATCCATATTAAACAATCGCTGATAGGATTGTGACTGCAATTGCAAACGGGCATTTTCTTTTACATTCACTTGAATATCATAAACATCACCGCTTAAAATTCCAGGTGATGAACTCATGATCATCAAATACGAAGCTCCATCAGACTTATACTGTCCAACAGGCATAATCCTGAAAGGCTGTGTCACGTATGCATCTCTTAAAAATGATTCCCCATCCCTTTTTTCTACTTCTATTTTTAGGGTACTTACCATTTGATTAACGAACTAAATTTGGTTCTTCAATATCTTCTAGCAATGCATATTTCTTGATCCAGCCAATAACTTCATCAATTCCTTCTGTAGATCTAAGGTTTGAGAATACAAACGGCGCACCTTTTCTCATTCTTCTAGCGTCATTTTCCATTACCTCTAAACTTGCTCCAACATAAGGCGCTAAGTCGATTTTATTAATCAAAAGCAAATCAGATCTTGTAATGCCAGGTCCGCCTTTACGAGGGATTTTTTCTCCTTCAGCTACGTCAATTACGAAAATCGTCACATCGGCCAAATCTGGCGAAAAGGTTGCTGAAAGGTTATCTCCACCGCTTTCAATTAGAATTAATTCGATATCAGGAAAACGAGAAACTAATTCATCTACCGCCTCCAAATTCATACTCGCATCTTCGCGAATTGCAGTGTGAGGGCAACCTCCTGTTTCTACTCCAATGATTTTCTCTTTTGGCAAAAGACTATTCTTCACCATAAACTCAGCATCTTCTTTTGTATAGATATCATTGGTAATTACGCCTAAATTATAGTCGTTCAGCATTTTTCGGCTCAAACGTTCTAACAATGCAGTTTTTCCTGATCCAACAGGTCCTGCCACTCCTACTTTAACATATTTTCTAGTTTCCATTTTCTTTTTCTTTTTGTTTTTCTTTCTTCTTTTCTCTTTGTTACGACATGTATAATCTTGAATAAAGTCTTTCATGCTGCATACATCGAATATCAAACGCAATGCTGCAAAGACCAACAAGTTCTCTGTCGATTGTTAGTGTTTCTTTTGCTAATTTTTTAATCAGCGGTTGTAATTCGAATAAAACATCTTGTCCATCTAATTGTCCTAAAGGCACTAGCTTAACCGAATTGGTAATCATTCCGATAGCGGCATTGTAATAGAATGCGAATAAAGCTTCATCTAACGGAATTTCTAATAACTGTGCGTACAATCCAAAAGCAATACAATAATGTGCCATTGCTTCTTTATTGGCAATTGCACGTTCATAACCATCAATAAGTTCAAAGGCTTTTTGTCTTCGAAAAATCTTAATTAGTCGAATTCCCAACTTCTGACTTGCCTCACGTATTTCTCGTGGACTTTTTAAAGCGCTGCATTCTTGATCTAATTTTACGATAGTTTCCAAATCATTATTTGCAGCCGCTACATAAGCTAATTTCAAGAAAGATGCATCATTGTATTTAATGTTATACATTAACATGTTTGATACAAACTCTTTTGCTGAAGCTACAGAATTTACCGCTTCATCCTGAACATAAGTCTCCAATCCGTTGGAGTGTGTGTAGCCTCCAATAGGTAAAGTCGGATCTGCCAAATGAAGAAGACTTCCTAAATAAGTGTTTTCTATATTAGTCATTTGAAGAAGCCATATTTAGGATTTTTGTAAAAAGGGACGAATTTCCGTGACCGTGAGGCGCAACATTTGATTTTAGCAAATGCAAGAGCTTTATCTCCTGTTTTTCTGGTTTGTAACCACTCGCTTCAAGCCATCTAAACATTGGCATTTCAAAAGGCATCATAATCTGATCATTCTGAATGAATAATGGAAGATGTTTGTTTCCAATTTCATAACAGATCGTACCCATTTCTAATAAAGACAACGGTGTCATTACAATCGCTTCACAAGGTTTAATGTTTACAACGACTGCTTTTTTATCATCTTGATAAAGAATATCATCTTGATTCAATCGCTGTCCTTCCTGAATAAACTTAATCGCAATTTCTACTCCTGAATTTGTTCGCTTGCGCTGAATTCTCTTGGTAGTTTCAAACCACTCTATTTCCAGAAGATCTATCTCAAGACCTTCAATTGAATGTGTTTTTGGATTACCTATTATCTGTTGTATAATCATTATTTTGATTTTTTAAAGGAGATGTTTTTTGAAACTCCGAGTCCTAATGTTGACCCATTTATTCCAGCAATAAATGTTCGATTACTCGTTTTATTTGCATCATTTCCTGTAGTGTTTTCATATGATAATTCACAGAATTTGGCTTTTAGCGCCCATCCATGACCTAGAAATACGGCTACAATTGGATAGATTCTTCCTAAATAGCCGTTGTAGCTGTAAGATCCTGGAGTATTCATAAGCGTATTTCCCCATACATAATGCGCATCAGCCTGAGCAATGATGGCAAAATGATCTCCAATATTCCAAGAATCACTGTAAAACGGACCTATCTCGTGTTTAGAATCAGTAAGATTTCCTGCTGCGTTTTTCTCTTGATCAAAAGCAAAATTCATCCCTGCAACGACGTGATCATTAAAAAAATATCCAACTCCGATTGGGTTTGCACCAAAACTGCTACCCGTATTATTATTGTCTTTATAGGTTAAAGAACCATAAAGCATTAAAGATCCTTTCTGTGCATGAACCGTTGTTAAAGACGTACATACTAAGAGAAGAATTAAACCCAAATTAATTTTCCAAGTACTCATAAATTTCTTTTGTTTTTTATTTCAATTCTCACTGTAATAAGACAAACTATTACAGTGAGAAATAGAATTTTTATTAATTAAAACAGATAGTATAATTGTGCTAATGGAAGTTTATCCACAGGTTCGCAAGTGATTTTTTCTCCATCGATTGTTACGGTATAGTTTTCAGCATTTACCATGATTTCTGGAGTTGCGTTGTTATGAATCATATCAGCCTTGCCAATATTTCTGCAATTTGAAACTGCTAGTAATTTCTTTTCCAAACCATATTCTTCGGCAATATTATTATCGATACCAGCTTGAGAAACAAAGGTGAAAACTGTTTTAGTTAAAGCTTTACCATAAGCTCCAAACATATTACGCATAATAATAGGTTGCGGTGTTGGAATAGAAGCATTAGCATCCCCCATTTTGCTTGCGGCAATAAAACCTCCTTTTACGATAATTTCTGGCTTAACTCCAAATAATGAAGGTTTCCAAATTACCAAGTCAGCAATTTTGCCTGCTTCTATTGATCCAACATAATTAGAAATTCCGTGTGCAATTGCAGGGTTAATTGTGTATTTAGACACATATCTTTTTGCACGATAGTTGTCGTTTTTGTTTGCTTCGTCTTCGGCTAAGTACCCTTTTTGTATTTTCATCTTATCTGCCGTTTGCCAAGTGCGGGTAATTACTTCACCAACACGTCCCATAGCTTGCGAATCAGAACTCATGATACTGAATACTCCCATATCTTGAAGCACGTCTTCTGCCGCAATAGTTTCAGGGCGAATACGTGAATCGGCAAAAGCCACATCTTCTGGAATTTTTGGACTTAAATGATGACAAACCATTAACATATCTAAGTGCTCATCTATAGTATTTGTCGTATACGGTCTAGTTGGATTTGTAGATGCTGGCAATACATTTGGGTACATTGCGGCCTTGATAATATCTGGTGCGTGACCTCCACCTGCTCCCTCGGTGTGGAATGTATGGATAACACGTCCTGCTATAGCATTCATAGTATCTTCAAGAAATCCTGCTTCGTTAAGCGTATCCGTGTGAATTGCTACTTGCACATCATACTTGTCTGCTGCTTTTAGAGAAGCATCTATCACGGCAGGAGTTGCTCCCCAATCTTCATGGATTTTTACTCCCAATGCTCCAGCTTCAATTTGTTCTTCAATTGGAGCTCCTGTAGCCACATTTCCTTTTCCGAAGAAACCAACATTTACAGGAAATGCTTCTGCAGCTTGCAACATTCTTTTAATGTTATGTTTTCCAGGTGTTACAGTTGTTGCATTTGTTCCGTCAGCAGGGCCAGTTCCACCACCAATCATGGTTGTAATACCACTGTACAATGCTGTTTCTATTTGAGTAGGGCTGATAAAGTGTATGTGCGTATCAATCCCTCCTGCTGTAACGATATACCCATGTCCACCATGAACTTCTGTAGAAGCTCCGATAATCATGCCAGGTGTAATATTGTCCATAGTATCTGGATTTCCCGCTCTACCAACACCAACAATTTTTCCATCTTTAATACCAATATCTCCTTTTACAATTCCCCAGTGGTCAATAATTGTAGCACCAGTAATTACAAAATCGAGAACACCTTCATCACGTAAAGCAGTTGAAGATTGGCACATACCGTCTCTAACGGTTTTTCCTCCTCCAAATTTTGCCTCATCTCCGTAAGAGCAGAAATCTTTTTCAATTTCTATAATAAGATTTGTATCTCCTAAACGTATTTGATCTCCTACAGTTGGACCAAAAATACTTGTATAATTTTTTCTAGTTACTTCTAAACTCATGATTTCACATTTTTAAATTCGCCTTCTTTTAAACGTTCTAATGCAACAGCTTTGTTATGCGGAGATAAGTCTCCGTCTACTAAGTTGTTGTGTCCAAAAAGTCGCTGGTTTCCGCCAAATTGAGTCAATTCAACTTCTTTCTCTTCTCCTGGCTCAAATCTCACTGCTGTACTGGCAATAATGTTTAATCGCATTCCGAATGCTTTTTCTCTGTCAAAAGACATCATTCTATTCACTTCAAAAAAATGAAAATGTGAACCTACCTGAATTGGTCGGTCTCCGGTATTGGTAACTTTTATAGTTAACGTTTCACGGCTATCATTACAAATAATAGCGCTTTCTTTTAATATAATTTCTCCTGGAATCATCGCAGTATTTTTTTAAGTTTATCGCACAGGATTGTGCACAGTTACCAATTTAGTCCCATCTGGAAATGTTGCTTCAATCTGTATATCATGAATCATTTCTGCAACGCCTTCCATTACATCTTCTTTACGAAGCAGTGTCGCGCCATACTGCATCAATTCGGCTACTGTTTTGCCGTCTCGTGCACGTTCCATCAGTTCACTGCTGATAAGAGCAATCGTTTCAGGATAATTTAATTTTAAGCCACGGGCTTTTCTCTTTTGAGCAAGTTCGCCAGCTGTATGCAGCATCAGCTTCTCAATTTCTCTAGGTGTTAAATGCATAGTAAAATATTTTGGGTTATGTATATAGAGATCCGCATAACTGATCTCTTTTTTTTAGATCAATAATGATTTCTTTAGACAATAAAAATGGATTAAAGAGGGTAATAATTACATTATCCAACATAGAATGCTACTTGGACAAGTATTTAGAAATGTATTTTCTAGAACAAAATATACACCTGTCTTATTTGCTGCAAAACGTGGTAATAACTTGCAGATAATAAGTGTTTTGCGAAAATTTGAGCATAACTCTTTACTCAAGATAAAAAATTAAATTTTACCATGACAGAAATGCGCCAAATTCAATTAAGCAGTAATAAGAATTAAATGTGGATTTTTAAGCTGTGAAATAGGATATTTCGTGACATGTTTCTAAAAGGAGTTATGTTGCGTTCACATAATCCTTGACTGTTCAATTTTATATTTTCAATATAAACAAAACAATCATCCTTTAAGCTTTTGAAATGTAAATTAAGCGGAGCTGCAGGTAAAGAACTGTTACATTTCTCCGTTTCTGAAGTATTTTCTAGTAGAACAAATTTTAATTCATCAGAATCTGAAAGCGCTTTATTTACTAACGCATTAGCAGGAGTTATCGTCTCATGGATTGATTC
Source organism: Flavobacterium tagetis (assembly GCF_016735615.1). Taxonomy (GTDB): domain Bacteria; phylum Bacteroidota; class Bacteroidia; order Flavobacteriales; family Flavobacteriaceae; genus Flavobacterium; species Flavobacterium tagetis. The sequence continues at coordinate 1,215,273 of NZ_JAERSF010000002.1, read as the reverse complement.
AGTTGCTGTATGAATATTTATTTTCTTCACAATAGAGTTGCTATAACTATTCGGAATAGTTAAAAGACAAATTTGTAAGAATAAGATGTAAGCTAACTTCATCGAGAAGATTTCAATTATTAAAGAATTGTTCTTTTGTACTGGCAAATTTAGTGGGGTTAAAATACAATTGAGTAGCACAAATCTTGACTTTTCTTTTCCAAATTTAGAAATAATGCAACTTTAACATATTTTTTTATATTCAAAAGTCAAATCTTTATATCCGTCTCCAGCTTAAATCTAAAGGTTATAATAAGATAACGAATATGGTATCTTTATTCCTTTAAAAGATGCATATCAAGAAAAGCCGTAATTCTATTTATTTTGATTTAATAACATACAACTCATTTGGACCGTATGCTTTATGCCTCACGAAAAAACTGACGCTTGACATTTTTTGAAATTTAATGGGCAACTGATAAAGACTTATATATAATGCAAAATCATTTCTTTCAACTTTATTCGAAAAAAAGTTTTCGGCAAATACTTCTTCTATTTTAAGTTTTAAACTTTCTTTTTTCAATTTTAAATCGACATATGCAGTTCCTTTCCAAGTCATATTTCTTCCAGCACCAGTTGGACTGCCAAATCCTCTAAAAGGATTCCAGTCGTAACGATAACTCTCTTTTAAGAAATAGGCAACGCTAACCAATTTGCTATTGTCGAAAAGAATATCTTCTAATTTTACGCAATGCTCAAATTCGTTTTCTTGTTCGCTTTCCTCCGCAGATTCTGTTTTAGAAATCAAAACGCCCTTTTTATCAAATACATATGTGCAGTTAGTTACAGTAGCTTCTTGTTTTTGTTCATCATAATATTGATGTTTTAGCGGAAGAATAAATTTATGGCTTAAAGTATCAAAATTGATGTTTCCAGATATTACATCTTGCTGAATAACTTTCGAAACTGGCAGTAGAACATAATTTTCAGCATTAATACCCTCTTGGTAGCTTTTGTAACTAGTATCGTAGTGTTTTTTATTATATATCTGTGACAGTTTAGTAGCTACAAAAAACAATACAAAAGATAGAAAACTCAATAAAAGTATAATTGTAATTCTTTTTGCCATATTAAACCGTTTCATTTAGTTAACATTAATTCTAAAGCTATTATCTACATCAATTTGGACCATCAATTGTTGGCTTCGGATCTAGTTTAAATTTATTGGTTTTCGAATCAAATTGAATGGTTAGATAACCTCCCATTCTTCCAACATCATTCCAAACAATCAGTTCTTTTTTCTTATTATCGATTATCTCAACGTTATCAAAAATTATGGTTCTTATATTGCCCGTCAAAGTTTCTATTTTTGAAAAATCAATTATTTGAAAGACGGTATTATCTTTTTTATTGATAATTTTTAGTCGATCCATTTGTGCGGTATCATGATTCTTCTTTTTTGAATAAACGCCAATAAAATAAAATGCGTCCAATGAATTTGCTTGCAAAATATCAATATTATTAAACTCATTTTCTTCTATTTGATCAATTAAAATCGAAGTATTGGTTAATTCTAAAGACAATCGTTTATTAGTTAGAAGGTTTGTCCAATGTCCAGTACATTTTTCTTTTGAGAAATTAAATTCAAATGTGGCTGTATATTTATCATTATTGATTTCGTACAATAAGATTTTGTTCTTTTTATGATCAAATTTGCCTTCAAGTCTAATTGGGTTATTATGGCTATCGTACTTATAAACCCCAATAACGTTGAAATCTTTTTTGTTTTTTTCGCCAAAATACCCATCTTTTATTTGAAAAGATAGTGAAATGGAATATTTATCAATTTTACCTTTATAGCTAAAACATTCATACCAACCTGCATAAGTTTTTGTAACAGCAAATACAAATGTCAAAATTGCAAATAGTGATTTTTTCATAATTTTATTTCTTTTAATCTTCTCAATGATTGCTTTATAGTGCCATTTTCAGTGGCAATAGTAATCTTAAAATCATTAAATTATATTTTTGTTCCATAAGTTTAAAGCGAAATCTTTAAATTTTTTGGGACCTTTTTCAAATGCACTATCCAATTTGTAAGTGCCACCTTCAAATAATTTTTCTCCGTTATCGCCAATTCCTACTTGAACTTTGCTTTCGCCACGCATAGCAAATTTTTGTTTTCCTTCATACATGATAATCTTCATTTCGCAAGGACTCACATCGCCATGACATATCGTTTTGTACATCAACCAAATCTCTGCAATTCCGTTATTATCCAAATCGGTAATTTCAAAGCTATCTTTTACAAACGATGCCACAATATCAACCGGACAATCTTGAATATAATCGTACACTTTCCAAGTTTGAACTGGCTGGCCGTTTTTTACTAAAAAATGATAGCCGAATAATTCCGCATCTCCGCCTTCGTCAAATTCATGCTGAAATTTTTCGTTTCTGTAATTTCCGGTTTCTGTAGTTATTACAATATTGTCTCCTAGTTTATCTTTCCAGCGAACAGCATTTTTTACAAATCCTTCGTATTTCAATAATTTCGGAAATTGCGTAGAATCAATAGGTTCTATTTGTAAAGTTTGAACTTTCGGCTCAATTGCTGTTTCGCTTTTAGAATCTATTTTAACTTGGTTTGCCTCTTGTTTGCAACTCACAAGAAAAGCATTGAAAAGCAGTAAAATCGGAATTAGTTTTTTCATTTTGCTTTAAATCTCTTTTCGGAAAAATGTTTATTGTTTTGAGTTTCGAGTTTCGAGTTCTTTTTGTACTTCTTGATACAATAGTTCATTGTTTTTCGAATTTCTCATAATTACATATCCAACTATTAAAGGAAAGAAAACAGAGATTCCAAAACCTTTATTTACAACGCCATAAACCGTAATTCCGATTGTAGCTCCAATAAGTACAGCGTCAATTATTTTATTGGTTTTTAATTTTTTCATTTTCTGCAAAAGCTCCTGATCGCTTAATTCTGTTAAATGTTCTGGTTTCATATTTTGGTGGTTATTTAAAGTTTTTTTTAATTTATAATAATGGATTCTGCAACTGAGAAAAACAAGTCGGAATACAAATTTTAAAAAAAGATGATTACGAATGTAAGACAATATAAATTCGCCTTAAATAATCACACATTCGCAACTCTATATTTATAAATCTGCACTATTATCTCTACTCATTAAATGCAATTCGGTTTTAATGCAAACCTGTTTTTAAGCTAAAATTTCAAAATAAATATCTTTCAAATTAACTTAAAAAAAGTCCAATTTCATTCAATCATTCCTAAAATGATTTGCAAATTATTTTGTATGAGGATAAAAAATTGAAAAGTCCCATTTCTGTAGCAATGGGACTTTTATCTTGATAGAGAATCAAACGAGAACCTTTTTCTTGATTTTCTCAACTCCCCTTTCTCTTATGAGTTCAACTGCATCAAACATTTTTATCAGATGAATATAAGGCGTCATCAAATCTGGGTCGGGATCTGCGGAATGTGGAGACAATGAAAGCTCTAGGATTTGGTATAGAAATGATTCAAATTCTTCTAGTGTTTTTTCTGCAAATGCTTTTTGAAATACCATAAATGGGTTCTCGTATTCTTCTTTTGTTAGAGAAGAAAAATGAAAAACAGTTTCAGATCGCAGAGAATCTTTTATTATCCATTTTTTGCTTTTCTCTTTCAAACAGGAACACACTTTGAGGAAAGATTTGATAATGGTATACAAAACAAAAACATCCGAAGGATTGTCCTGTTTGTAGACTTTTGTTTTATAGCTGTATAGTACCGCTTCGCTTAAACTTTGTTTGTAATAATCGAGATGTGCAAAAGCAAAAAAAGCATTGATTGCCTTAAAGGGATTTCCCGCTGCATATCCTGCCCAGAAGCTGGTTTCGAAGGTTGTTTTATTCTTTTTCATGGCTTATAGATTTAAAATTTTAAAGCGAAATTCTCTTCTTTCTAAAGGATAATCTATTCGAAAAACAACTATATTATTCTTACAAAACAATTCTTCTTAGAAATATTTTTTTATCTTTGAAACTCATGATTTTTAGCCCAAATGGCTTTATCTTTGAATCTTCAGAAAACTCAATATTCATTATGGAACAGAAAATACATCAGGGAAGAAACGTAAAACGTTTTAGAGAAATGCTTAACATAAAGCAGGAAGCTTTGGCTTATGATCTGGGCGAAGACTGGAACCAAAAGAAAATTTCTATGCTGGAGTAAAAAGATGTTATTGAAGAAAAACTGCTAAAACAAATCTCAGCCGTTTTGAAAATTCCTGTTGAAGCTTTTCAGAATTTTGATGAGGAGCAAGCGGTAAACGTAATTGCAAATACATTTAACAACAATGATAGTGCAATTGGTTTTGTAATTAATAATTATAATCCAATTGAAAAAATAATTCAACTACACGAAGAAAAAATTGCTTTGTATGAAAGAATGTTGAAGGAAAAAGATGAAATGATGGTGAGGTTGGAGAAATTGATTGGAAAATAGTTACTCTAAATCTACAGAAAAACTTATGATTTCAGCTTCTATTTAATCATTACTTCTAACTTCATTAAAACATCTAACTAGATCTTCAAAAAAACTACAACAAAAGTTTGTTATTTGTACAAATTATACGAATTACTTTTTATCTTTGTATTCAAATAAATCACGTAGCGCAATTTTTTTCATTTATTTTTTGATAAGTAGAATGAATTGATAAGTTGTAAGTTAACATAATATTACAATGTAACATTTGTAATATTACATTAAATAAAAAAGACCTAGCAGGCTAGGTCTAATAACTAAGAGCGTAGGTTTCGCAACCATTCGATTAGTTTTCCGAGGTTATCAATATACAACGGCGAATTATTAATTAAGCTTGCAAGGCACATTAAAAATAATTGCTTATTAGTACACTGATTCCTTTTTTTGTTTGTTTTCTTTTTCTTCTTAGCCATCTTCTTGGTGTATTAGAATTAAGAAAATACTCAATTTCTCGGAGCAGCCCCAAGTGGCTTTGTTTGAATCTTTTTTCATTGGAATTAGATTTAAATTAATAAAATAAGAACTTATAATAGCCCACTTACAAAATGTAAGATTGGGCTTTATTTGTTTTTACAAATATAGGTGATAAAATTACACACTCATTTTTAAATAAAAAAGCCACCTATTCAAAAAGTATAGTAATTTTTATTAACAGTATAGGGCATAAAAAAAGGTCTAAATGACCTCTTTTTTTATTACTAGAAACTTGCAACCAACCTCCACTACAACAAAGGCATAAACAAAATTTCATCCGCAATATTTCATTCTCTAATTCGATAAAATTAATCTTGTTCTATTGACCATTATACTTGAAATTGTTAATAATTGTTGCGATAGAGTGTCGATAAAATACTATAAACTTTTTTCAAAAAACTGAAAGAACACTCCGCTCTACGAAGTATTCTTATGAAAAGCTGCGCAAATGTCTCTGACTATGCGCTTTTTCAAACAAGAGTGTAAGTTTTTATTTTTTAAGTAAAAATACACTAATTTCCCTTTTAAATATTTATTATGTTTACCTAAAAATTAAATGGAAACTGTAAAAGATTTTTTTTCAAGCATATTAAATAATTCAAAAGAAAGAATTAAAAGCCCTTTTATTGGGTCATTCATATTATCTTTTATTTTTTTTAATTGGGAAATGTTTGCCATTTTATTCTTTTCAGATTGGCCAGTCCATTGTAAAATAGAATGGATTAGGGAAAGATATTATCAAACTAGCAATTTTCTTATTCCTTTGGGATTTGCTCTCTTTTATATACTTATCTTACCATATTTAAATATCTTTTTCGATTTATTTCTTTCTAGAGCAACAAGAATTGAATCAAAAAAAGCAATGTTAATTCATGAAAATAAATTACTGATTGAAGAACGTGAAGCACATCAAAGAAGAAAAATTGCTGATGCAGAAGCTGGGACAAGTCAAATCAGAGATTTAAAAGAAAGAAATGATGCATTACAATCTGAATTAAATGAATTAAGTACCCAAAATCAAGAAGATCTAAAACGACACAATTTTACTGCTGAAAAATATAAGGACAGAATCACTAAATTACTAAATGATCAGAAAGCTCTTCAAATTTTTTCTAAACAGGATTGGGCTGCGGATTTGGATATAGTTGATACTGATTTGGATATATCAACAATTCGAGATGTAATTAAAATTATAGATAGTTTTTCTGAAGACGAAAGAAAAAAATATTTGAATTTTGTTACCGAATTGACAGAAAAGAAAAATATCTCTCACGTATTAGATATGCCTAAATATGAAGAACTAGGATTAATTTCAGTGTATGAAGATAAAAAGGGAAATGAAACTCATTTAACAAGAAAAGGAGTTTTTCTTGCAAATTATATACATAGAGGTATAGATTTAATGTAACCAGAAGCCACTCAAATGAGTTATCGCGTCATAAAATAAAAAAACCAGTGAAATCAACTTCACTGGTTTTCTAATCATTTTATATAAATCATCATCTATTTAAAGATGGCTTATATAACAGGTTTATTTTGTAATGCCAAACATCATGACCAATCTATCGTTAAGATAAAAATTAAGCGTTTGGTCTGCTACATCAAAACGTAAGTCTTTATTATTTAAATAAGACAATACTTTTTGCTCTGTTTTATTTCCTTCTTCACCAATACATGCCATTAATGTAGCTGCTACTTTATCAAAAGAAATATGATCACCGTTGGTTTCATAAGTTCCAGCGAAGTTGTTGCAACCTGTGTTTCCGCTTACTTTCTTTTCTGCTACATTAAATTTAATAGAAGCTTTTCCGTAATCTTGTCCAACATTTTCTAGGGCGATCAGTTTCCAATTATTTTTTCCAATAAAACTCCACAGTTGGTCTTGAGTTGGAATAGAGAATTCCATAACCACTTTGTTCTTAGTATTTTTAAACTGCACTGTATTGTTTTTCTTTACAATTTTGAACTTTTTGTTGGTTATCGCAGCGCTAAATTCTTTTTCTAATTTCATACTTTCGTCGTCACAAGCCATTAAAGTTCCCATAGGAGAATTGGTCTTAATTTGATTTTTTGAAGAAAGCTTCGTGTATTTTACGTTGAAATTATTACATCCGTTTTTACCGCTTATTGTACCCGTTTCATCATTAATGGTGATAAATGCTTTTCCGCTGTTTACCTTTTTTCCGTTTAACTGAGTTAAAATCATTTTGGTATCATAAATTCCTTTTTCCTTATTTACAGGAGTTTTAGAAATAATACTTTTCAGTTTATATTGGTACGCAGAGGCATCAGCTGGAATAGGTTGTGGTCTTTTTGTTTTCGTTACCAGTAACTCATATCGATTTCCTTTTTCAAAATTAAAACCTTCAATATGATCATAAAATAATTGCCATTCTTTGTCATTATCATACTTTACCTGCAGACATTCCATAGGGCCAACACCCGTACATGGCACTTTACTTTCTTTTACAAACATTTTTAAACTTTCCTGACCATACGTAAATGTTGATAATAACACTACCACAAAAACATACATACATTTAAATCTTTTCATTTATTTTAATTTTTTAGAACACCGATTAAGCGCTCTGATTATTCAATGATTTTTTTGCAGGCAGGAATTGTGCCACTTTAAAATTAAGAATGCTTTTAACGTTTTTTTATCAGCGCTGAATTCCGTTTTTTCTTTAACAATTAAACTATTACAATACTGAGAATCAGTTTGTTTGCATAAATATAACAAAAATAAATACTTTTGTTATATTTAAGAATATTTTTGTAGTCTTTTTAAGCTTTTAATTAAACTACCACTTGGATATTTGACACTGTCATTAAACTCTTCGATGAATTAGAATATATAATACTTAAGATTTAAGTGCACCATCTCGAGAAGAAAGACTAGAAAGTAATTCTAAAGGTTCTACATAATGCGGATTTTTGTTAATTTTTCCGTCCTTAATCACATAAGGATGTGTAAGCAATATATCTGCAAGTGCTTTTTGGCTAAAGCTGCTGATATCGTACATACAAATTAATGAAACTGAATGTTGTGGAGTAAGAAGATTCAATCTTGCTTCATACTCTAAAAGTTCATCAGTTCCTGGCAGGTTTTTAAGAGCCCAAACCATATCTCCGCATGCTCTAACACTATCATAACCCGCTCTCGAAGCCGATAATAAAGTCTGTTCGAGCATTTTGTACATTTTATCTGCGGCGAACTCGCCATCTTTGATATAAGAATTTTCAGAAGCCATCACTTCCAATTGGCCGCTTGATAGTTTTTCAGCAATAGAAATTCCATTCTCAGTCAGACAACGGCAGTGTTCACCATGACGGTTTCCTTCGAGAATGTTTATGACTTTATCATTGCCTTCCAAACCTTCTAAAATATAAGGAATGATTACTTCATATTGCTGTTCTCTCGAATCGAAAAAACCGCAAATGTGCATTGGAGCCAACAATGATTCTCCACATACCGAAAAAGGAGTTTGTTTGTTCATAGCTCAAATATACGTAAATAGTTTCATCAACAAATCAACAACAATCTATATTCTCCATCATTTTCTACTGGTGCTCTATGAATACAAGGCAATACTTCTTGTTTAGGATGATCTACAGCCAGACGCCAAAGATATCCTAAGCCGAGATTAATAGGTTCTGCATCTTCGTGTAATTGATAATGTAAATCAAAATAATTTTCCTTTAAAAAATCTTCGAATTCTTCCTCTGGTCCATCATGAAGCTCTTTTAGCTTTGCTCGAATTTCTGGAATTAAGATTTTTTGTTCTGCCTGCGTATTAGAAACAATATCGCTTGCTGTACCGTGATAGGTGCATAAAAAAGTGTCTGTTGCAATAGGCGAACGATCTATGTGAAACGAATATACATCTGTAGATATGAAATCAAATTCATCATCACGTTCATAACATTTCAGTAAATTGAGAGAAGGCGAAGCTCCAAAATCGGCTAATAATTGTAAGTCGTTTAAAATTATTTCTCTTGCTATATTTCCCTTTTCTGAGAGTTTAAGATCAATTAAATCTTCAGGAGAAACTTCTGTTATATTTTCTTTTAAAGACAGTTTGTCCACAATTTCCTTAAAATCGCCATCTAAATTTCTGTGCCAGCAAAGCGCATTCATTTCTCCTTTAAAATTGGTATGCACAAGCTCAGAAAAAGTAGCAACTACTCCAATTTGGCTGTTATCAGAAAATGTATTGCTCATGGTATGATGCAAAGAAATCAATTTATTTAACTTTTATATTTATTAATGTAAACTGTCTTCTTGTTTACAAACTCCTGAATACCATCTTGTGAAAGTTCACGTCCGTATCCAGAATTTTTAGTTCCTCCAAAAGGCAATCTTTGGTCACTCTTTACGAGCTCGTTTACAAATACTGCTCCTTCATCAAATTTTGGCACTAATCGAGTGGCTTTTTCAAAATCTTCCGTAAAAATTGTAACCCCAAGTCCAAATGGACTGCTATTTGAAAGCTCGACAGCTTCTTCTTCATTCTTAAAAGTCGTAATTCCGATTACAGGTCCAAAAATTTCTTCTTTAAAAATAGACATATCTGGAGTAACATTCCCTATAACAGTAGGTTCAAAATAAGCTTTATCTCTTTTGCCTCCCAGCAAAACTACTGCGCCTTTTTCTAGTGTCTGCTGAAGTTGCTTTTCGAGTTCTTCGGCAAGGTCAACACGAGCCATAGTTCCAATTGTGGTTTCTTCACTTAAAGGATCTCCGTGACGAAGACTTTTAACACCTTCCAGAAAAGCTTTTGTAAATTCTTCTGCAATGGATGATTCTACCAATAAGCGCTTTCCAGCGATACAGCTCTGACCTGCATTCTGAAAACGTGCCTGCACACAGGTTTTTACTGTTTGCTCCAGATTACAGTCTGCAAAAACAACCAAGGCATTACTTCCACCAAGTTCGAGCACTGTTTTTTTAATTTCGTTTCCCGCAACAGCTGCTACAACTCTACCCGCTGCTTCACTTCCTGTAAGCGTGACAGCTTTCACTTTTGGATTTCTAATGATTTCTTCTACCTTTTTGCTGCCAATTGGCAGATTAGTAAAACAGCCTTTAGGAAAACCAGCTTTTTCGAATATTTTTTCAATGCTCATGGCGCACTTCATTACATTGCTGGCATGTTTCAATATTCCGACATTTCCCGCCATCAGCGCAGGCACAGCAAAACGCATAACTTGCCAGAACGGATAATTCCAAGGCATAATAGCCAAAACAACTCCAATTGGTTCGTAGCTCACATAACTCTTATGCGCTTCTGTTTCAATTATTTTATCTGTAAGCATTTCAGAGGCATGCGTCGCATAAAAATCACACAAAGCAGCACATTTTTCTATTTCTGCTAATGATTGAGTAATCGGTTTTCCCATTTCCTCAGTTATAATCTGAGCATATTCGCGAGCATTTTTTCTCAATTCCTGACCAACATCTTTCATCAATATGGAGCGTTCTGAAAACGGAACTTCTCTCCATAATTTATATTGCAGATCTGCCGCGTCAATTGCATTTTTAATATCTTGACTCTCTAATTCAGCAGATTCGTATACCGTTTCCTGATTATAAGGATTTATAGACTTTATCATAATTTATATTTTAACCCATTTAATTTAAAGCTATGTAAAAGGTACAATTTATTTTAGTTTTATCAAATAGGGTTATTTTTCTAAACCAGAAAAACATATTGCAAGTAACCAGAATAAACTAAACTGTTTTATCATGACTAGTGAAAAAAAAAGCATTGAAAATCATATCAATGCTGATTTTCAATGCCTAGAATAAAAATACGATTAAAACTACGTATTCTTTGTTTTAAAAACTTTATAAAATACAAAAAGAATACCCAGCCAAATAGGAATTAATTCTACTGATAATTTCATATTGGTCATCCACATGATACATAAAATGCCTAATAAAAATACAAAACAGATGTAATTGCTTATTGGATAAAATATAGAAGCAAATTTGGTTTTTATATTTTCATTGTCTTTTGTGCGTCTAAATTGCAGATGCGTATACGAAATCATAACCCAATTAATAACCAAACAGGATACTACTAAAGACATTAAAATACTAAAAGCTTCTTCTGGAATTACTTTATTGATTAAAATACAGATCGCTGCAAAACAAGATGAAATTAAAATGGCATTAACGGGCACCGATTGTTTGTTCAGTTTCTTTAAAAACTTAGGAGCACTGCCTTGATCTGCCAAACCAAATAACATTCGTGAGTTGCTGTAAACACTACTATTGTACACGGATAAAGCAGCAGTTAATACAATTAAATTCAGTACGTTGGCAATAAGACGCGTAAAGTATATTTTGTTGCCAAACAATTCGAATTCCATTCCGTTTAGATTCTGAAAAACCATTACAAACGGACTGCTATCTGTCGTAATTTGTCTCCAAGGTGACAAGGCAAACAAAATAACCAATGCACCAACATAAAATATTAGGATTCTATAAATAACCTGATTGGTTGCTTTAGGAATGTTTTTTTCTGGGTTTTCGGCCTCAGCAGCGGTAATTCCGATTAGTTCTAAACCTCCAAAAGAAAACATAATAAGCGCCATTGCAGATAATAAACCTTGAAAACTGCCATTTGCAGTTTTTTCGAAGAAACCTTTCGGGAAAAAGCCTCCATCATTATACAAATTATGAATTGTTGCATGCTCTCCTCCTGTTCCGCTTATCAATAAGTAAGTTCCAAAAAGAATCATGGCAATAATGGCAACAACTTTTATGATTGAAAACCAAAACTCAGTTTCTCCGTACACTTTTACCGAAGCAAAATTTAAAGCATTAATAACCAGAAAGAAAAACAAACTGGATGCCCAGAGCGGAATTTCAGGCCACCAAAACTGCACATAAACTCCAATGGCTGTAAGTTCGGCCATACTAACAAGAATATACAAAATCCAATAATTCCAACCTGATGCAAAACCAGCAAAAGAACCGCAATATTTATAGGCAAAATAGCTAAAGCTTCCTGAAACAGGTTCTTCAACCACCATTTCTCCAAGCTGTCTCATAATAAAGAAAGCGATAATTCCGGCGATGGCATATCCTAAAATAACAGATGGTCCTGCTAATACGGCCGCCGGACCAATTCCGAGGAAAAGTCCCGTTCCTATTGATCCGCCTAGGGCAATTAATTGAATGTGGCGATTAGTCAGTCCACGTTTTAGCTGATTGTCTTCTGCGGCATCATGATTATTTTTCACAAATTAGATTTTAAAGTAATTAATTGTTTTTGGAAATCTATAAACAGCGAAGATAAGTTAAAATCTGAAAATTTTGCGAAGTTGTGTTTGTATTTAAAATAATAGCGAAAATCCTTTAGCATATTTTAGAAATAGATCGACTGCAAGCAGGATAATCACAATTAATATAAAAGCTATTATATACGTGATTATTTGAGCTTTTTTATCGATTTCGAAAGTCGTGGGGTTTATAAAATAATTAGCAAAGACAGCTTGAGAAACCTTTATTTGTGGGCAAAATAAAATAACGCCTTGCAAAAAATGAGCAATTAACTGATTTTCATTCTTTGGCAAATAAGACAATCCATTCTCTGCTGTAGAGAAATGAATGGGAATGCGTTTCCCATCTTTAAAACCGAAAATATAACTTGGAGAATATTTTGTTCCCATTTTCCGATCAATATCGCTTACATAATCTTCAGTACTAATCCCCAAATCTTTGTATAAAACACTTTGAATCTTCCCATCAAACTGATGATGATGCAGACCATTACGATCTACAGAAATTAAAGTGACTTTCTTTTGCCTCTGCTTCTGGTAATTTTTATAAAGAGCCCAAATACCCCAAAGAAGCAATGGAAAATAGATAAGATCGAAGATCATCTCACCATTAGATAAGAGGCTATTATGTTCTAGCTGAATACTTAATGGAAGTGCGACAAACAAAGCAAGCATTGCGACACATAAAAGTCCAAATAGTATATAAATTGCTATAGTAGCCCCTACATTGCGTTTAGAATATACTTTTGGAAAATTTTCTTGGTTATAAATCATTAAAAAATATCTTTAAAATGCAAATGAGGTGAATCTTTATGAGGCATCCACATTTTTAAATACCTCATAAAGATTCGACTCTATCAAATTAAAAAAGAATAAATCAAAGAATGAAATTATATCATAAATTTTATAGGTATTCATTGAAAATATCCGCTAATGCTTTTTATAAATTCGTTTAATCTTTACTTACTAGATTAAAAATAGTTATAAATGGTTCTTCAAAGAATTACAAACTAAAAAGCCCATTTCAATCGAAACGGGCTTTTTAATATAGTTTTCATACAAAAATCTTAACTCCATTCTGGAAACTGAGTTTTATTTAAATCCAATTTTTCAATCGCTTTCATATCAGCATCATCAAGCTTGAAATCAAATACATTAAGGTTTTCTAGAATATGTGCTTTTTGAGAAGATCTCGGAATAGCAACAATACCACGTTGGTAATGCCATCTTAAACTCACTTGTGCAGTAGTTTTTCCGTGCTTTTTGGCAATCTGAGTTAATGTTTCATTTGTAAAAAGACCGTTACGACCTTCTGCAAAAGGCGCCCATGCCTGCATCTGTACATTATGCTGTTTTAGCACTTTATAGTCATTTGTCTGCTGAAAATAAGCATGAGTTTCAATCTGATTTATAGCTGGTTTTACTTGAGCGTAAGATAAAAGATCTGTCAATTGCGGAGGATCAAAGTTGCTAATTCCTATAGCTTTGATTTTTCCAGCTTTGTAAAGTTCTTCCATTGCCTTCCAAGATCCTTTTACATCGCCTCTTGGACGGTGAATAAGATATAAATCCAGATATTCTACTTGTAGTTTTCTTAGTGTTTCTTCAAAACCTTTTTTAGCATTTTCGTAACCAGCATCATCAACCCATAATTTCGAAGTAACAAAAAGCTGCTTTCTGTCAATTCCGCTTTGCTTTATGGCTTTGCCTACTTCTACTTCATTTCCGTATACTTTTGCTGTGTCAATAAGACGATAACCTGATGATATGGCTTCGACTACAGATTTTTGGCAAACCTCGCCACTCAGTCCGTAAGTTCCAAATCCAAGCATAGGCATTTTTAGTCCATTATTCAATTTAATATCTGGAATACCTTTGGCATCTTTATCCATCAAGACACTTCCGAATACTTTAGGCATACCTAAAATACCTAAGTAAATTCCAGCTGTCGCTAATGTACTATTTTGTAAAAACTTGCGTCGGCTTATTTCGTTTTTTGGGTTTTGAGAACTCATGTTTTTTGGTCTATTAGTCAGTTAGTAATCAGCTAATAAAAGTATATATTATTTTTAAATAAAATACCTAATTTTCTAATACCGAATAATTCTTTAGAAGAAATTAAAAAGCTAATCCATAGCCATTTGTTTTTCTCCCCAAATTCGCATCTGGTCAATAAATGGAATTAATTCTTTTCCCGTTTCAGAAAGGCGATATTCTACACGAGGTGGAACTTCTTTATAAACCTTTCTTCTAATTAATTTATCTTCTTCTAATTCTCTAAGAGTTTGTGTAAGCATTTTGGGTGTTATTCCTTCTACAATTCTTTTTAATTCCCCATATCTCATAATGCCATCTTTTAAATACCATAAGATTCTTCCTTTGTATTTGCCACCAATTCTTTGAAAAGCATAATCAACAGGACAATAAGCCAATTTACTTTTTTTTATCATTTTATAAATTTTAACAAACTGATAATCAGCATTACTATATTTTTAGTATCTAGGATACAAATTTGTACCTACTTGCCATAAAGATATCATTTAATTTACTTTGTATAAACATTTTAAATAGAAATAATATGACTTATAATACACCAGAAAATTCAGAAGATATCAAAGTATTGGAAATTCGTAATTATTTACTAAAACCCAATTTAGCCGACACATTTAGTGATTTTTTTCATTCGAAATTTGTTGAATCTATGCACGAACTTGGCGGTCACACTTTGGGAGAATTTAAAATTGAGAACTCAAATGATCGATTCGTTTGGTTTCGTGGTTTTAAAAATATGGAAACCAGAGTAAAATTTCTAAACGACTTTTATTGCGAAAGCATTGTGTGGAAAGAAAACGGCAAAGCTGCTAACGAAATGATGATAAACTCCGATAATGTTTATTTGCTAAAACCATTATATAAAAGCTCAAATCTTAAAACTAATAAAGGCATTACAGTTATTGATTTCTACATCTGCAATAGCACACTAGAACAAACAATAAAACTATTTGACGTTGAATATATTCCGTTTCTGAAAACTATAGATGTTACTGATATTTCGTTTTGGGTAAGCGAAATGAAAGAAAATGATTTTCCAAGACTGCCTGTTTTTCAGGATAAAAATCTTTTGGTTTCCATAACCCATTATGAAGACAAAAATGAATATGAAACGAAACAGAAAGCAATTGACAGTATGCCATCTTCATTAAATTTTTCAATGCAGCAATTGGTAACAATCCATCATAAATTATTACTTTTAAATCAACAAACTAATAATCAAAGAACTAAAAATGATGCAAACTGAAAATTTAGAAATACCAAAAATAAATTTTGATGCAAATGGAGAATTAATAATCACGCCTTCTCCTACTTCATCTAAAGATGATTTTAATTTTTTTGAAGGAAAATGGAAACTTCGCAATAAGAAACTCAATTCCAGATTGTCCAATTGTACAGAATGGACAGAATTTGAATCGACACAAGAAATGTATAAGGTTCTAAATGGAATTGGCAATATCGATAATTTTCTTGCCACTTTTGATGGACATCCGTTTGAAGGCATGACCGTAAGATTGTTTAATCCGAAAAGTAAATTATGGAGTATTTATTGGGCTGATTCTAATGAAGGAAAATTAGATCCGCCAGTATTAGGTTCTTTTGAGAATAACGTAGGCCATTTTATAACTAAAGATATTTTTAACGGAAAAGATATTGTTGTGATTTTTCGTTGGGATGCTAGAGATAAAAATAATCCTGTTTGGAGCCAAGCATTTTCTGAAGATAATGGAAATTCTTGGGAATGGAATTGGTACATGTATATGTCCAGATTTGAGCAGGAAAATTAATAAAAAACAAAAGCCGTATCTAACTCTCTGCTGATACGGCTCTCTTATTTTTTATATTTCTTTTAAGTTGATCTCTTTCTTTTCTCCATCCTTATCAATCGTTACGCGCTTCTCAATGTTAGCTTTATCATTATAAGATTGTCTTGCTGTACCATAATTTGTTGTAGAACCTTGATAACCAAAATAATTATAATAATTGGTATAACCAGACACATACGAATAATTATACGAGTTTGTAAAATCAAAACTAACCATAACGATGTAAGTTCCCGGCATTAGATCTGCAAATTCAAAATGTCCTTGATCATCATACACTTTGGCTTTTTTAATTGAGTAACCAAAATCGCTATCCAAAGGGACTTCTGGCATTTTCTTTTGCTTACGGATTTTCTTGTTGACTTCTATCCACTCCTCATAATAAGCTGAACTTGGAAAAATAGTAATCTCAGTTCCTTTTGGCGCAAATTGTTTCTTAGCTGTATTAACCAAACCCCCTAATTTCTTACCAGAATCTGATCTCGCATAAGCTGTACCAATTATGACACTATTACCACTGGAAATCTGTCTGGCAACTTCTTCTTTATTAAATTTATTTTTAATAGGCTGATAATCTAGTTCCTCATTTACTGTAATCTCCCACATTCCATTTGCCATAGACATTTCACGCTGCCAAAGACGACGGTCTTTTTTATCTATAATATAATTATAATAGGCATTAGTACTTTCTTCAAGAACTGAAACAATCCATGTTTCGTGCTTTCCTGTTCTTGGCGAATTGTAGTCAAAGCTTTTTACTTCTTTGATCGTGTAATATTCAACAAGCACATTTGACTCGTCATTATAATAAAATTGCGGAAAACGACCTTTATATCCAACATCCAATGGCAGTGTTCCAATTAAGTGATCAGTCCAGTTGAAGTCAAAAAATTCTTCTTTAGGTTTAAGTTTTAGTTTTTTGTCTTTTTTGGTTTTCTTAGAATAGAAATTACCTGTAATCGTTTCACCAAAATTAAGATTCAGTTTTGCGTTTTTGGTTTCATCAGAATAACTAACAGCTTTAAGTGTTAGGGCATCTGCTGTACTAATACGCGTAGTAGGTTTTCCATTATCTTTTGGAGTAAAAGTATTATCTAAAGTTAGCTGATTGTTGGCCAAAGAAATATCATAAGTCAATGCTCCCATATTTTTCCATTCTGTACCTTTTACATAATACACGGTGTAAAGTGTTTTTTCGGGTTTGATATATTTGGTATTGATATCCTTACTGCCAGGTACAATCTCCTTTTGTCCGAATGCAATAAAAGGAAGCAACGCTGCTAAATAGAAAAGCTGTTTTGCTAGATTTAGACTTTTATTCTTTAAAAATGTTAATTTCATTACTAAAAAACTATCTATATTGTTAACTCTCATTGGTGTTTGTTTGATTAGTCACAAATTTACTGACGCCAATTAGAGAAAACAATACCTGATTACATGGTAAATTAGTATCATTTTCAGAATGTCTATTCAAAAAAAAAACGCCAAATAGGCGTCTTTTTTAGTTTATTGATTACTGCTATTTAAGCTTTCAAGTCAAATCTGTCTAAATTCATGACTTTAGTCCAAACAGCAATAAAATCTTGTACAAATTTCTCATGTGCGTCGGCAGATGCGTAAACTTCTGCTATAGCTCTCAATTCTGAGTTTGAACCAAAAACAAGATCGGCACGAGTTCCTATCCATTTAGGCTGTCCTGTACTTCTATCGTTTCCTGTATAAAGTTCTTTATCATTAGAAACTGCTTGCCATTGTGTGTTCATATCCAATAGATTTATGAAAAAATCATTTGTCAAACGACCTGGTCTAGTGGTAAAAACACCATTTTTACTTCCGTCAGCGTTAATATCCAGAACGCGAAGTCCTCCTAAAAGAACAGTCAATTCTGGTGCAGTAAGAGTTAAAAGATTTGCTTTATCTATAAGAAGTTCTTCTGTTAAAACAGATGATTTTGTTTTTCTGTAGTTTCTAAAACCGTCCGCTTTTGGCTCAAGGTATCCGAATGACTCAACATCTGTCTGTTCTGCAGATGCATCCATACGCCCAGGAGAAAAAGAAACAGTTGCTGAAGCTCCCGCATCTTTAGCCGCTTTTTCAACAGCAGCAGTACCTCCAAGAACAATTAAATCTGCCAATGAAACTTTTTTACCGTCGCCTTGTGCAGCATTGAATTCTTTCTGAATGGCTTCTAATTTATCTAAAACTACTTTTAATGCGGTTGGATTATTTACTTCCCAATCTTTTTGTGGTGCAAGTCTTACGCGTCCACCATTTGCACCGCCTCGTTTATCTGATCCTCTAAAAGTAGAAGCCGAAGCCCATGCTGTAGAAACCAACTGAGATGTGCTTAAACCTGAGTTTAATACTCTTTCTTTCAGTTGAGCTATATCTTGATCATTTATTAAGGTATGATTTACTTCTGGAATTGGGTCTTGCCACAACAATTCTTCCGCTGGCACTTCAGATCCTAGATAAAGAGCGCGCGGTCCCATATCACGGTGAGTCAGTTTAAACCAAGCACGAGCGAAAGCATCTGCAAATTCATCTGGATTTTCAAAAAAACGACGTGAGATTTTCTCGTAAGCTGGATCCAGTCTTAATGATAAATCGGTTGTAAGCATTGTTGGCAAGTGCTTTTTGTTAGGATCAAAAGCATCAGGAATAATTGCCTCAGCATTTTTTGCTACCCATTGATGTGCGCCTGCAGGACTTTTAGAAAGTTCCCATTCAAAACCAAATAGGTTCTCAAAAAAGTTATTGCTCCATTGTGTAGGCGTTTTTGTCCAAGTCACCTCTAGTCCACTTGTGATGGCGTCTGCCCCTTTTCCAGAACCATAACTATTCTGCCATCCTAAACCTTGTAATTCTAAACCTGCAGCTTCTGGCTCTTTACCCACATGATCTGACGAAGCAGCCCCATGCGTTTTACCAAAAGTATGTCCGCCTGCAATTAATGCCACTGTTTCTTCATCATCCATTGCCATACGTCCAAAAGTATCTCTAATATCTTTGGCTGCCGCAATCGGATCAGGATTTCCGTCTGGACCTTCCGGATTTACATATATAAGTCCCATTTGCACTGCTGCAAGAGGCTTTTCTAAATTTCTACTATGGATTTTTCCATCTGCATCATCATCAGATGACACAACACCATGGTCTTTTGGAACGCCTTCAGAACCGTCTTTATAACGTTCGTCACCTCCTAGCCAAGTTGTTTCAGATCCCCAATATACAGATTCGTCTGCTTCCCATACATCGGCACGTCCGCCTGCGAAACCAAATGTTTTAAAGCCCATTGATTCTAAAGCCACATTTCCTGTCAAGATCATTAAGTCAGCCCACGAAATCTTTTGTCCGTACTTCTGTTTAATTGGCCAAAGCAATCTTCGAGCCTTATCAAGGCTCACATTATCAGGCCAGCTGTTAAGCGGTGCAAAACGCTGTTGTCCTGCTCCTGCTCCTCCACGCCCGTCATGGACTCTGTAAGTACCAGCGCTGTGCCAAGCCATACGTATGAAAAGTCCTCCGTAGTGACCAAAATCAGCTGGCCACCAATCTTGTGAATCAGTCATAAGAGCATGTAAATCTTTCTTTACAGCTTCAAGATCTAGACTTTTAAACGCGTCTGCATAATTAAAATCCTTATTCAGCGGATTTGATAATGCTGAATTTTGTCTCAAGATATTTACCTTTAACTGTTTAGGCCACCAGTCACGATTTTTTGTTCCTGAAGCCGCTTGCTTGTCCATGCTCCCATTATGAAAAGGGCATTTGCTGATGTCATTTGATTGATTATCCATAGTTGAAAAATTTTATTTTTGACTAAATTACAAACTAATGAAAGAGAAAATTAGGGCTGTAGATTGTAAATACTACTTCCGAAATAGACAAAATCTATTTATAAACATTTCTTGCATTTAAAATCCTTATTGCTCAGATATTTTTACAAAAAATGTCTTTTACTAATAAATAACATTTTTTTACATGAGGTTTTAACTACAATAAATTTAATAAAAAGAATCTTTTCATTTATATAAAATTTTATAGTACAGTCATTTGCAGTAAATATTTGATCTGAAACAGTTTTTCTGAGATAAAATAGAGTTCTGATTTCTCCTATAAATACACAAAAAACATAGCCTGTATTTTTGTGTACGTAAAAACGTACTTAATTACTCCTCTCCAAAATTATTAATATCCAACTTTACACTTTCGGTTCCAAATACCGTAATCTACTATCTATTATTTACTAACTATTAATTGTTTACTAACCTTAAAATTAAAAAAATGAAGAAATTCTTAAAATTAACCAGTATGCTACTTACCATGGCATTAGTATTCATTTGTTGCGAAAAGGAACAAGAAGATTTAAATACGCCCCAAACTGCTAAAAAAGAAGCTCAACAAATTGCTAGTAAAGATACTCTCGCATCTAATTCGGCACTTGAAGGCAGCACAACAGCAAAAGGTACAACTGGAGCAAGAACAATTACATTGCAAACTAATACACTGTCTTGCCCTGGTGGTTTATGCACATCGTATGGTGTTTGGTCAACTGGAGTTTACACTGTTTGGTTCCAAATGAAATTTAATAACGGATTTTACTGGAGCCGTGGTGGAAAATGCGGATATGGAATCTTAATTGGTGACCAAAATACAGGTGGCGATGCAGCCTGGGACGGAAATGGTGGAAGTGCCAGATTTATGTGGTATTGCCCAAATGGGTCAAACACTGCTAAAGGAAGTGGCGCTTATCTTCAGCCTTATGTATATTATAGAGATCAGCCTGGACAGTATGGAAATGATTTTGGAAAAAAATATTATATCCAAGAAGGTGTTACATACAATTGTCAAATATCAGTGAAGCTGAATACTGGATCAAATACAGATGGATATGTAAAATATTATGTAAATGGTACAGAGATATTGAATGAAAAAATTCGCTGGGTAACAAACGATTCTAAGCGAAATGTAAATGCTGTAAGTCTTCACACCTTCCGTGGCGGAAGCCAAGACTACTGGACAGCTCCTGTAACAAGCTCTATTTACTATCCGAGCGCTTCTTGGGATGCTCTATAATATATAAGCTTTAAAACAATTTGGACCGGAAAAAATAAAATACACAACTCCGATGCTTTTTATCATTACCAATAAAAACATCGGAGTTGATTATTTTAGCGATAAAGTGATTTTTTAAAACAAATACTGCTTTCTATACCCGCATATTGTCCGTAATTTTCTGTAATTGCATAACCGCTTTTAGTATACAGCCCTACTGCTTCTACCTGCACATTACTGGTTTCTAAAACAGTTGATTCGTAACCTAATTCTTTTGCCCAGTTTTCAAGTTCACTTAGAATTTTACGCGAGATGCCTCGGCCTCTATATTCATCTGAAACAAACATGCGTTTTACCTCAACAGATTCGGCATCAAATTGTTTTATAGCTCCACAACCTACTGCAATGCCGTTCACATAAGCAATAATAACATGCTTGATATTATCAACCTTATTAAACTGATTAAAATACTCCTGCATCTCTCCGTTTCTGCTTGCTAAATTGACGTCTAATTGTACAATCAATTTGGAGAAATCTGCATTTTGAGAATTTGTTCTTTCTAGTTTCAAATCTTCTGTATATCCATATATATTCATATCAATTAAATCTTGTTCTCTTTTTTTATAATCTTTCTTTAAAAGTCCTTCATAAATAAATCCAGAGCATTCGGCAACTTTAATGCTTGCTGTATTTTCTTCAGCAATTTTCATAAAAAGTCTATTAAACTTCTTTTCTGCAAAACACCAATTTTTGAATGCGATTAAAGCTTCTGAAGCATAGCCATTACCATTATGCTGTTTGAAAATAAAATAAGCCAATTCTCCTTTTGGCACTCTCCAATCAATTTCTCTGATCGATATGTGCCCTATCAGCTGATTATCTTCTTTTGTAAAAATACCGCAGGCATAACCTTTTTTTTCTTGCCAATCTTTCTCTTTCTGCTCGAAATATTTTTTGACTGAATCCAAGCTATCATTAACTTTTATCATATTAGCGAAATAATCGTATAAATGTTCGCTGTTATGAGTTAAACTTTTAAAGAAGCTATCAGAATCTTTTAGTTTGTAAGGTTTTAATACAAGGCGCTTGGTCGTAATCATTATTTGATATTTTGTAAAATAGGAAAATATGATCTCTTATTTCCTGACGATAAAACTAGACAAAAACCTTATGCGTAAAAATGCTATTTTTTTATTAGTTAATGCTTTTTGTGCATTACTATCCTTTTTTCATTTTTCGCAACGGCCTTAGATCAATTTGTGTTTAATTTCTTTGTACTTAGAACGGCCAATTGGCAGTATATAGCCATTTTTTAACAGTATGCTGTACTTCCCTCCTGCTTCTACGATAATTTTATCTGCTTGTTCCCAGCAGAGAATATAAGATTTGTGTATTCTTTCAAATGTATCTGGCAGTAGTTTTTCTAAGGCTTCGAGTGATTTGTCGTGAAGTTCCATTTTATTGTTTGATAAATGAAGTTCGGTATAAATACCGGCTCCTTTTATGTATAAGATTTCATTAATTGGCACAAGCCTGAATGTTTTTCCTTTTCTAACTGCCAAAAATCGTGCATCTCCAGCTGATTGCTTTCCTTGATTAGTGAAACGTGTAAAAGCTTGCGCTAATCTGTTTTGGTCGAAAGGTTTAGGCACAAAGTCCAAAACGCCATAATTGAATGCCGTAATTGCCTTGTCTGTATAAGCTGAAATGATAATAGTCTGAAATGGACCAGCAACAAAGGTTTGGAGAATTTCAAATCCGTCTTCACCGTTTAGATTTAAATCTAACAAAAGTAAATCAATCGGATGTTGTTCAATCACAATCAATCCATTTTCTAGAGAATCTGCAAGGAGAATTTGCACTTCTTTATCAAAAAAGTCGCGTGCCATTCTTTCTATCCTTTTCGCAATACGAGCTTCGTCTTCAATTATTAGAATCTTCATTATTTCTCAAAAATTTTAATGGTTGTTTCCCAGCCTTTTTCTACAGCATGAGAATCAAAAGACCAATTGGCGCGATAACTCTCTGTTAATCTTGCTTCTATATATTTAAATCCAGTTCCTATTCGTTGTCCCTTTTTAGTCTGTCGATTTTGGGCAAGCGTCAACAGAGTATATTGTTTGAATTGTTTTTCTTTGGTAAAACTCAGAGAAAAAACAATACAACCTTGTTTTGGAGGAAGGCTGTGCGTGATTCCGTTTTCTATAATGGTATGAAAGATTGCAGGCGGAATCATTTCATTTTCGTCTATTCCTTCTTCTTTCCATTCATAACAGATTTCTTTACGAAAAGACATGATTTCCAAATGTTTTCGACATAAATCAATCTCTTGTCTAACCGGAATTAGAGTATTCTCGGCAATATCATTCATGATATCAAATTCTTCTGCAAGGGCGCGAATAAAAATAACTCCTTCTTTTGGAGATTCTTCAATCCAGTCAATTAACGAAGTCAAAGTGTTGCGAAGAAAATGCGGTTGAATATTTTTCTTAATCAATTCTAACTGCAATCTTGAAGAAAGCAGTAAGGATGCATTATGAGCTTCTTCTATAGCTTTAGCACGAATCGTATGCAGATAAAGCATACAGAGCACTAAAATGGTAAAAGCAATAAATAATCCGAAATCGTAAAACATAAAATAATTGACTATTACACCTGCCAATAAACCTGCAACAACAATTAGTCCGCCTTTTATTTTTCTGATTGCGGCATCGATCGCAATCAGTAACGAGAAAAAACGAGCTGTGATAGTAAAATAGGCAGCTGAAATATCAAAATGTCCATAATAGCCAATATAAATTCCAAAAAGAACTATTAGTAAAAGAATTAAAAACAATTTCTTTCTTTTAAATTCAAACTGCAGCATGAAATACCAAGGTATTAGCAGTGAAATCGCAAAAGTCAACCAGCCAATAATTTTTAAACGAGTATAATAGTGATCATACGGAATGTCGACATAAAACTTTACGTATTCCATAATTAACAAAAAGAAGAAAAGCAGACAAATTATTCCAAAAAGTAAAACCGTTAATTCTTTTTTGGCACTGTTTATATAAAGAAAAAAATAGTAAATCGAAGCAATCAAGAAAGCGCCCGCCATAATATTCATAAAAGATAATACCACAAGAGGTGCCCTATGAAGCTGTAAAAAGCTTTCAAGTTTTACATGAATTTCACGCTCGGCCTCTCGAAAATACGATTGCGTGCCGATTAAGGTAACAACGTGCTTTTTTTCATTGGACAATTTCTTTGGAATTTGATAATAAGTTGTTTCTGTTCCTGGCACCTCAGCACGATCTGCCTTTGCCATCTGTCCATTTCTTCCCACTAAAACTCCATCCCAATACACATCAAAAGCACCAAAAGCATTAATCTGAAGCCCTAATGGTTCAGTCTTATTTTCACGTTTTTGAATCTCAACTTCTACTTGAAATTTAAAGTTAGAATTATTCCAATCGTGCTGCTGATGATCGTAATCAACATTGTAGGTTACATCAGATGTAATATACTCCTTATAATGCTTACATGAGGTAAACAGCAGAAGATACAAAACGGTAAAAAAGACACATTTATACATAAGATAAAGGTAAAATAAATATCGAATTGCTAAATGCATTTGAGAAGTTCATAGAGCCATTGGCATGTTTTCCAGAACGGCACTTTATTTTATGAGGTAATCTTGCAGTATAAAATCAATCAAAAATCAATCAAAAAATGAAACAGTTAACAATCAGTATTTTAATTTTATTCATTCCCCTCTTTGGATTTGCACAGAAAGCCATTATTTCTGGTAAAGTTCAAGATCATGCTACAAAGGAAGTATTACCATATGTAACGGTGATGGTACAAGACAGCACATCTAAAACAATAATCACAGCCATAACAGATGATCATGGTTTATTTAATTTAGAAGGAACTTTAGCAGGTACCATAAAAATTTTGTTTAGCTATATAGGTTATCAAAACTATGAGAGAGATTTGAAAATCAATTCTGAAAAATCAAAAATTGACTTGAGAACAATTGGTTTAATGACAGATGCGGTGCAATTAAAAGCAGTCGAAATTAATGCTGCAAAATCCAATGTCAGTTTAAAACTAGACAAAAAAGTATTTGAAGTTGGTAAAGATGTGCTATCGCAAAATGGTTCAGCTCATGATGTCTTAAATGGCGTTCCGTCAATTGCAGTAAGTCCTTCTGGAGCAATAAGTCTTCGAGGTAACAGCAATCTTTTGGTATTAATTAATGGAAGACAATCTGGACTTACGCAAAACAATGCACTTGACCAGATTGCAGCGGATCAGATTGAGAGGATTGAGGTTATTACCAATCCTTCATCAAGATATGATGCTGCTGGTTCAGCAGGCATTATTAATATTATTTTGAAAAAGAACAAAAAAAGCGGTTTTAGCGGTCAGGTTCGTTTAGTTGCGGGTTCGCCAAATGACAGCCGACTTAATCCGAGTCTCAATTATAAATCAAACAAAATCAATATTTTTTCTAATTTCAGCATTCGTTCAAGCGATTATAAAGGTTTGTATACTACCGATCAGGTAACAAATAGCACTACCACACCAAATTATATGAATCGTGTACAGAATGAAGACCGACATGATGATGGCAAATTGCTTTATCTAGGTGCTGATTATTACATTAATGAACATCAAACTATTACTGCCGCATTTTTAAAGAATGCAACGCACGACAATGACAAAACCAATTTACTGTACAATTACGACAGTGATCTTGAAAATACGGAACCAGATAGTCTTTTGGTGAGAAACGGAAAATCGATGGAAAAACGTGCTTACAATCAGTTTGAGTTTAATTATACCCATACTTTCAAACAAATAGAAAAAAAATGGACTGTAGATGTTCAATACGATTGGTGGAACAGCGATAAAAAATGGGATCTTTCGACACAGCGTTTGCTTCCTTATGCTTCCGTTTATCCTGGCATCAGAACAAGTTCGGTAGGAAACAGCAAAGATTTTCTTGCTAAGACTGATTTTGTGCAGCCTATTGATAGTGTTTCTGTTTTAGAATTTGGAATAAAAACTGAAATTCGAACTGTTACTAGCGATTATTTGGCCGAAGAACAAAAAGATAACAATTGGGTAATCTATCAGAATATTGATAATGATTTAAATTATGATGAATCTATAACTGGCGCCTACGCACAATTTAGCGATAAAATCAAAAAGTTTACTTACATGCTTGGTTTGAGAACTGAGTTTACCAATATTTCCATCAAAGATGCAGAAAACGCTTATAGTGATAAAAAGAAATACAATAAGCTTTTCCCCACTGTTAATCTAAGCTATAAGTTTGATGCTTCAACTTTACAGTTAAATTACAGCAAACGCATTAGACGTCCCTATCTCTATGATTTATATCCTTTTAATGAAGTCACAGATTTGAATGCGCAATACATTGGAAATCCCGATTTAAACCCCTCTTATACCGATGCTTTTGAAATGGCATTTCTTAAAACATGGAAAACATTTACTTTAAATCCTTCGGTTTATTATCAAAATGAAAAAGGATATATTCAGGATTTTACTTATCGCCAAGACGATATTTTCTTGACAACACCCATAAATATTGATTACGAAATACGAAGCGGAATTGAATTATCTACTTTATACAATCCGTTGAAATGGCTTCAGATCAATGTCGAAATGAATTTTTACAGCTTTAAACAAAAAGGAAATTATATGGGAGAAAATCTGGATTATAATAGCAATAACTTTACTGGACGTTTAAGCACACAGATAAAACTTCCAGCTAAGTTTAGTTTTCAAGGGAGATATAATTTTCGCGGAGAAAAACGTAATGCTCAAACCACTACCGAAGCCTTACAATCTCTTGATTTTGGATTTAGTAAATTACTGCTTAAAGACAAAGCCACTATTGTTTTTGATGTTACGAATGCTTTTAACCTCCGCCAGAATAAAAGCGTCACAACCGGAACTGATTATGTAGTTAGAGGCAATAGCATTCCTAATGCGGCAAGATATCGCTTGAGTTTTGTGTATCGATTTAATCTAACCGATCCAAAAACAATCAGACAGGCGAATGATGCTAATCGTAATTAATCTTTAAAAATAAATCCTGAACCAAATTATTGATTCAGGATATTATTTTTGTATAATCAAAATCTATCTCCAACCCAATGCTGGCGCAACGTGTTCTAATATAGACGACAGAATATGAACATTGTAATCTACGCCAATCGTATTCGGGATTGTCAGCAACAATGTATCTGCTTCTTGGATAGCTTCGTCTTGAGCTAATTCTTCAATCAATTTATCGGGTTCTGCTGTGTAGCTTTTGCCAAAGATTGCTCTTTTGTCTTGCTCGATATAACCAAAACTATCATTGCCTTTGGCTTGTCCTCCAAAATAGTACCTGTCCTGATCGTTGACAATCGCAAAAATCGAACGGCTAACTGAAACTCTAGCTTCACGCTGATGTCCTGCTTTTTCCCAAGCTTCTTTGTACAATCTTATCTGCTCTGCCTGCTGAACATGAAACGGTTTACCATTTTCATCATATTTAAGCGTAGAGCTTTGCAGATGCATACCGTTTTCGGCAGCCCAAATAGCAGTAGCATTTGACGCCGCTCCCCACCAGATTCGTTCTCTCAATCCTTGAGAATGCGGTTCGATACGCAATAATCCAGGCGGATTTGGAAACATTGGATACGGATTTGGTTCTGCAAATCCTTCTCCGCTCAATTTATCCAAAAATTCTAAAGCTTTTTTACGACCCATATCGGCATCGGTTTCACCAGCATCTGGTTCGTAGCCAAAATAACGCCAGCCATCAATAACTTGTTCTGGTGATCCTCTACTTATTCCGAGTTGTAAACGTCCTTCTGAGATCAAATCGGCAGCTCCAGCATCTTCAACCATATACATCGGGTTTTCGTATCGCATATCGATTACACCTGTTCCAATCTCTATTTTACTTGTCTTAGCACCTACAGCCGAAAGCAGAGGAAAAGGTGAAGCTAACTGCTGTGCAAAATGATGTACACGAAAATAAGCCCCATCTATACCTATTTCTTCAGCCGCAACTGCCAAATCGATAGATTGCAACAAGGTATCTGCTGCCGTACGAGTTTTGTATGATGGATGATTAGCCCAATGCCCAAATGATAAAAATCCTATTTTCTTCATAATGGCTTTTATTTTTTATTCTCTCAAATATACGCATAACTGATAAAAAAAGAAAACCATGTCTTTTTCTTAAAAAGTACATGGTTTTGCTTATCTATAAAATTATTAAAATATTTAATATTAGCTGTTTAACTTTTATAATATTATTTAGGATCAACACTTAAAGGCGGAAGATTTACTTTCTTTTCATTCATCATTTTTTTCACTTGTTCGATTGTTCTATAGCGTTCAATCTGCATTTCACCCGTAAAAGTTTCACTCTGAGGCGCTCTAGGAGGAATTTTCGCATAAGTTTTCATTAGATCAGCAATAGCCTGATTAAAAATTATTGCTGTCCATGTTTTCTCAGTCCAGCTGTTCATAAACAAATCATAACGTTCTTGAGGATCTTGCCACAAATTATAAATTGCAGGAACTGTCGCTACATATGTTTCATCGCCTCTCCAGCCAAGCTGTTGTCCGGGTGCGTCACTGCCAGCAATAGCACCATTATCTCCTCGGGTATTAAAAACGGCTTTGAATTTTCCGATTCGCACTGCTCCTGGTGATAATTCAGCTTCTGTAAAATAAAACCATCTATCACGAAGTGGTGTTCCTTTTTTAAATAATACGTTTGACATATCATAACTATCAAAAACCATATCAGCACCTGCTCTGTCTTTTTTAGGAAGCTCTACTCCTGCAAGACTTGCAAATGTTGCCATAAGATCAAGTCCGCCAACAATATCATGACTTTGGCTTCCCGCCTCGATTTGTCCCGGCCACCAAGCAATTGCAGGCACACGGCTACCACCCTCTCTATCTGTTCCCTTGGTACCTCTAAAAGGAGTATATCCAGAATCGGGATGCACATCTTGCCAAGCGCCATTATCTACTGTGTAAATAACAATAGTATTTTCAGCAATGCCCAAAGAACGAATCTTATCCATAATACGGCCTACATTGTAATCCATTTCTACTACAGCATCTGAATATTTGCTTTTACCTGGAGATTTACCCACAAATTGCTTAGAAGGAAGATTAGGTTGATGGTTTTTAGCAAAATTGATGCACATAAAAAATGGATCTTTGCTTTTTCCATATTCATCAAGTTGCTTTAAGTTGTTTTCGACCATCATCATATCTAATTCAGCTATGTTTTCTTCGGTCACTTTGCTTACCTCGCGAGCTTTTCCTCCTGCTTCCCCTTCAAGTATACCTGTAGTTACTTTTTTGAAAAGATCTAACATTTCAGGAGACATCTCTGGATTCCAAGACTGGAAAGCATAAGTATAAGCATTCAAATGGTAAAGCACTACATTCTGCATTTTGTCAAAACCATGAGCGATCGGCATAGAATAATCTGCTTCTCCAAGATGCCATTTACCAGAAAAATACGTTTTGTAATTGGCTTTTTTAAGCACTGAAGCTAGAGTCCATTCTTCTTTAGGCAATCCTCCTCCTTGTCCTTGAAAAGCAACGGTAGTCATACCACTACGATTCGGAATTCTTCCAGTAAGCATCGCTGCTCTTCCAGGCGTACAGCTTGGCTGTCCGTAAAAAGACCAGAACTGCATTCCTTCTTTGGCCATTCGGTCTAGGTTTGGTGTCGGCATTCCGCGTCCGACTCCTCCTCCATAGACTCCTAAATCTCCCCAGCCAGTATCATCAGAAATTACCATAATGATATTAGGCTTCTTTTTAGTTTGTGCACTTACGTATCCTATAAAAGTGAAACACAGCAAACTTGCAAAAATTAATTCTAAGACATTTTTTTTCATGGTTTAAGATTTTAATTAAATGTAGTTTGTTTGAAATCTGATCAAAAAAGTTGAAGTAGAGATAATTTTAATGTCCACTTCTCTGAGAATTTCAGAAACATGAGTTTTTATTGATTGGGTAAATTACAATTAATAGGAAAGCAATATTTTTTAAACTTGTTGCAAATTATAATATGCAACGAGAATACATTTTTATCTTAATCGCGCATTGTTGGGTTTTAATTCTAAAACACTGCTTGTTTTTATAAATTTTCTCTTTAATATATTTTTTAAAATTTTAGACTGATTTCTTAAAACCTCTAAAATTCTTTAGGCATTTCGAACAAAATCCCTAACTATCAAAATGTTAAGTTGCATTTTTTCTTGTTGCAAATTATAATTTGGAACATCTACACTTATCATTTTATGCAATTATTCTCACTTTATGGTATATTTTTGAAAGACCTAAAAAAAACTGTTCTTAAAAAGCCCCCAGTCTTTGCCCTACTCCTTCGATTTACATAATCAATTATTAATAAATCTATACTAAAAACAAATACTTATGGATTGGATTATTACTACATTAAAAGATTATCCCGAACTGGCAATTTTTCTAACCTTATCTTTAGGCTACTTTATCGGAAAATTTAAAATAGGAAACTTTTCTCTAGGAACTGTGACCAGCGTTTTGCTTGTAGGAGTGTTGGTAGGACAATTGGATATTGTCATTTCTCCTAATGTAAAATCTGTATTTTTTCTCATGTTTCTTTTCGCTGTCGGATACAGCGTTGGTCCTCAATTCTTTGGCGGTTTAAAAAAAGACGGACTTCCTCAAATGCTTTATGCCGCAATTGTTTGTGTTTTATGTTTGATCTGTCCTTATGTTATCGGTAAAATTATGGGCTATGATATGGGCTTAACTGCAGGAATGCTTGCAGGCTCTCAAACCATATCTGCAGTAATTGGTGTAGCGTCCGACACAATCAATCAACTCGGAATTCCTGCCGACCAGAAAGCTGCATTAGTTAACAAAATTCCAGTTGCTTACGCCGTTACTTATATTTTCGGAACAGCTGGATCTGCATGGCTGTTGGCTTCTATTGGTCCAAAATTATTGGGAGGTAATTTAGTAGAAAAAGCAAAAGAACTTGAAATTCAGCTTGGAGGAGATGCCATTGGCGATGATCCAAGCATTGCTTCTGCTTATGATCGTGTTATTTATAATGCCTATCAGATTGCTGCGCATTCCTATGCTAACAACAAAACAGTTGCGGAGGTTGAAAATGAATTAGAAAGAAACAACAGACGTTTATTTATACAGCGAATCAGAAGAGGAAAAGAGATCATTGATGCTACTCCAAAATTCGTAATTCAAGAAAATGATGTCATTGCTCTTGGCGGAAGAAGAGAATACATGATGAACTATGTAGCAGTAAACGAAAAAGAAGTTCTGGATATTGAACTTCTTAATTTTCCTGTAGAAGTTTTAAGCGTATTAATTGTAAAAAAAGAAGTAATAGACAAAACCCTTGCTGATTTACGACATGTAAAATATATGCACGGTGTTGTAATTAGATCATTAAAACGTTCTGGAATCCAGATGCCTATATTGCCCAATACAGTTATGCAAAAAGGAGATATGATCGAACTAGTGGGCATTAAACGAGATGTAGATCAAGTTGCTGCTCATATCGGTTATCCAGACCGTCCTACAAATTCTACCGATATGGTGTTTGTTGGTTTAGGAATAGTTTTAGGAGGTCTGCTTGGCGCATTGACAATTAAGATTAGTGGAGTACCTATAAGCCTAAGTACCAGTGGAGGAGCTTTAATCTCAGGTTTATTCTTCGGATGGCTAAGAGGCCAGCATCCTACTTTTGGACGAATTCCAGAACCTGCTTTATGGTTTATGAACAATGTTGGATTAAACATTTTTATAGCTGTTGTGGGGATTACAGCTGGACCAAGTTTTATTGTCGGTTTTCAAGAAGCCGGTTGGGGACTTTTCATTGCAGGTGCGGCGGCAACAGCGATTCCGTTAATACTAGGACTTCTTATCGGAAGATATATTTTCAAATTCCATCCTATTATAAACTTAGGATGTGCTGCTGGGGCAAGAACTACTACTGCCGCCCTTGGAGCTCTGCAAGACGCTGTAAAAAGCAAAACCCCTGCATTGGGTTACACCGTGACCTATGCCGTTGGTAATACGCTACTCATTATATGGGGCGTCGTCATTATTTTAATCATGAGTTAGTCGAATTTTTTATATAATCTCTAAACATTTTAGTTATGGCAATTGATATTTCAAAAATAAAAACATCAAGAGAGGTAGAAAAAACACTTCAAACCCTCAGCCCATTTGAAATTAAAAATGAATTAATTCATCTGGCAGAAGAAAGCGCGCTTAAATCGACCGCGATAACACTTAACGCAGGAAGAGGAAACCCAAACTGGATTGCTACAGTTCCTAGGGAGGCTTTTTTTCTTTTCGGACAATTTGCATTAGAAGAATGCCGTAATGTTATGGAAGAACAAGGTATTCTAGCAGGAATTGTGCAGAACAAAAGCGGAGTAGCTTCACGTTTCGAAGCATTTTTAGCAAAACACAAAGATACTCCTGCTGCATCGCTTTTAGAGAAAACATATCACTATGGTATCGACAAACATGATTTTGATGGCGATGCATGGATTCGTGAATGGATAGAAGCCGTAATCGGGTTTAACTATCCTGTTCCAGATCGTATGCTTAGTCAGATAGAAATTATTGTTCATGACTATTTAGTGCAGGAAATGTGTGGCGTAGGAAATGACAAAGGCAAGTTTGATATTTTTGCCGTTGAAGGTGGAACTGCAGCGATGTGCTATATTTTTGATTCGCTAATGCAAAATCATCTTACCGAAAGAGGTGATAAAATAGCACTCCTTACTCCTACTTTCACACCTTATATCGAAATTCCAGAGCTAGATCGATACAAATTTGATGTCGTTTATGTAGAAGCAAGCGGAGTTGGCGAAAACGGATTCCACACTTGGCAGTATCCAAATTCTGAATTAGACAAACTGAAAGATCCGGCTGTAAAAGTTGCTTTTGTGGTAAATCCGAGCAATCCACCGTCTTCTGCAATGAGTACTGATACATTAAATTATATTGCTGATATCGTAAAAAATCATAATCCAGGATTGATGATTATTACAGATGATGTTTATGGAACAT
This sequence comes from Flavobacterium tagetis, assembly GCF_016735615.1. Classification (GTDB taxonomy): domain Bacteria; phylum Bacteroidota; class Bacteroidia; order Flavobacteriales; family Flavobacteriaceae; genus Flavobacterium; species Flavobacterium tagetis. The sequence goes on along the minus strand of NZ_JAERSF010000002.1, from coordinate 1,181,904 downwards.
TCGTTAATAATTTTAGATCATTAATGGCTATTATTCCACAAAATACCATCACAGTATATTCATTCTCAAAATATTTTGGATGTACAGGCTGGAGACTTGGAACAATCGCAATTCATCAGGACAATATTTTCGATAAAAAAATTGCAGAATTGAGTCCCGATCTCAAAAAAGAACTTCACAATCGTTATTCATCTCTAACATTAGAGCCAGAAAAAATCAAGTTTATTGACAGATTGGTTGCCGACAGCCGACAAGTAGCTTTAAACCACACAGCAGGATTATCCTTACCTCAGCAATTTCAGATGATGCTTTTCTCTGCATTTTGTTTATTAGATACTCAGGATGTTTATAAAACGCTTACACAATCTATTATCCACAAACGCCTTAATTTACTTTGGGAAGGATTAGAAGTTCCAATTCTTGAAGATCCGATGCGTGCTGGATATTATTCTGAAATTGATGTTATGGTGGCCGCAAAACACTTTTATGGTGATGATTTTGCCAATTGGCTGAAAACGAATTTCGAACCCGTTGATGTTTTATTCCGTTTGGCAGAAAAAACAGCCATTGTACTTTTAAATGGTGGTGGCTTTGCCGGTCCAGAATGGAGTATCAGAGTTTCTCTTGCCAATCTTCCAACAGATAGTTATCTGATTCTTGGGAAAAATATCCGTAAAATTTTATTGGAATATGTAACCAGCTGGGAAAACTCAAAAAAATAATAATCATAAATTAAAAACATTCGATCCATGAAAAATTTATTTACTTTATTATTATCCGTTTTATTAGTAACAGGTATTTACGCTCAGAAATTACCTAGAATAAAAATATTGGCAACTGGAGGTACAATTGCAGGAAAAGGAGCTTCGGCAGATCGATCGGCTTATAAAGCGGGAGAATTACCGATAAAAGATTTAATAGCGGCTGTTCCGGGAATTGAAAAAGTGGCCGACATTACGGGAGAACAGATTTCAAACGTAGGAAGTCAAGACATGACTGTAGATATCTGGATTAAGCTGAATAAAAGAATCAACGAAATTTATAAAAATAACGAAGCTGATGGTATTGTAATCACTCACGGAACCGATACGCAAGAAGAAACAGCTTATTTTTTATCGTTAACCGTAAGATACGACAAACCTGTAGTTATTACAGGCTCTATGCGTCCAGCAACAGCGATAAGTGCAGACGGTCCGAAAAATTTGTATGATGCTGTAACTCTAGCCGCTTCCAAACAAGCAGAACACAGCGGTGTTTTATTAGTATTTAATGAATACATTTTGACAGGGAGAAATGCTGTAAAAACCAGCACAACGCACTTAAATGCCTTTACTGCGCCAAACAGTGGCCCGATCGGACAGGTTTATGACGGAAAAGTTACACTTTATGAAACTCCTGTGCGAAAAGCCAATAAAAATACTCCGTTTGACATTACAGGTTTAACAACTTTGCCAGAAGTGGCTGTCGTAGAATTATATGCTGATGCGCCTGCAACTGCATTAAATGCTTACGTGGCTTCTGGAGTAAAAGGAATTGTAACGGGAGGTCTAGGCAACGGAAATCTTAACAAAGTAAACACAGATGCTGCAGTAGCTGCTATCAATAAGGGAATTGTTGTGGCAAGAGCATCAAGAGTGCCTTCAGGAAGAGTGACCTTATTTGACGAAACTGATGATCAAAAGCTTGGTACAATAGTCGCAGACGATTTAATTCCGCAAAAAGCGAGAATTTTATTAATGCTGGGATTAACGCAAACCAGTGACCATAAAAAACTGCAGGAATATTTCTTTGAGTATTAAACAAATTCAAAATTGTAAATTATGCGTGTCTTAACTTTAATAATTTTGAGCGTTTTTCTGGCAGCTGGCGCATATGCACAGCAAGAAAAACAGACTGATACTGTCTTAAATCATAAAACACCATTAATAAAAGCAAGCAAGGTTGATTTGCTTAATAATGTTGACTTGATTTTCAATACACAATTAGGTTTTAACACCTATCTTGAAGATGGAAAATATACTGGAAGTAAATTTGAAGTAAATCAGTTTCGATTGGAGGTAAAAGGTAGAGTATATAAAGACAAAGTCTTTTTTAGATTTAGAGACCGATATACTAAAGAAACTGAACCACAATCTACAGATAACATCAGCAGTTCTACAGACTTGGCTTTTATCGGATATAAAATATCTGAAAGAACGAGCATTGCAATTGGAAAAATGACAGCAAATTGGGGTGGTTATGAGTTTGATATGAATCCGATCGATATCTATCAATACAATGATATTGTGGATAACTCGGATAACTTTTTGACTGGAGTTCAGGTAAATTGGAAGCTAAATGCCGATCATGTTTTTTCGGCACAGGTTTTAAACTCCAGAACTAAAACTTTTTCTGAACTGTATCAAAATGTACCAGATGTTGAAGAAGCAAAATTTCCTGCCGCCTATGTTGGAAACTGGAATGGAAGTTTCTTAGACGGAAAATTTAAAACCATCTACAGTTTCAGTATTTTTCAGGAAGCCACAAAAAACGGAAAAGCTGTAAACATGTATTATACTGCATTAGGAAATCAGTTTCGAACCAAAAAATGGCTTTTCCAATATGATTTTAAATGGAGCAGCGAAGATCTGGATCGAACAGGAGTTGTAAGTTCTTTAATTCCAGAAACGGTTTTAGATCATGCGGCAGAAAATGTGTACTATATTGAACATTGGCTTAGAGCGGTATATTCTCTAAATGAACAATGGAAACTTACGGTTATCGGAATGACAAGTAAAGCTTCTTGGAAAGATATACCAGATCCAAATATTAGTTCAAACCGAATTCGTACTGCATACGGTATTATTCCAACAGTTGAATTTTATCCGATCAAAAACTTCAATTTAAAGTTTTTTGCTACTTATGTGGCTCGATGGTACGATTACACCGATTATGCTAAAACAGATTTAGGACAATCAAATAACAATACTGGAAGAATTATGCTTGGTGTAATTTCTCCTTTGGTTGTATTATAACAATTTAAGTAACTAACTCAATGAGAAATGCTGGAACAAATTGCAATACGCGATTTATTCCAGCATTTTTTTTATTTATTCTCTCGCAGATTGAGCAGATTTAAGAATAACTCTTACGCATCAAATATTTCAAACGAACAAAACAGATTATACTATAAAAAGCAAAAAGCAGTATAAGATGCAATAAGACAGACGGATTGTCCCATAAACTGGCACCCGATTGTACAATAGCCGTATATAAAACAATAAATGGCGTTGTAGGCAAAAGATTAGACAGCCACTGCAATGCTAACGGAAGCGATTCAAACGGCCAGCTGTATCCTGTAATCAAGAAAATTGGATAAGTTGAAAAAGCCATCATCTGCAAACAAAGCAATTGCGATTTGAAAAGTGAACCAATAAATTGAGCCATCGGAATTAAAGTCAAAATAAACAAAAGCAGCAATAAGCTTAATTCGAATCCGCTGCCTCTCATGGGTAAATTGAGCAGTTTATAATTTACATTTAAAAAGAAAAAGCCATACGAAGAAAAAAGTATCAAATAAAATAATCCTTTACCCCAGATACCATTAGAAATACCCGAACCTAGCCATTCTCTTAAACGAGAACGCTGACGCTCACCTGCCACACTTTCACACAACCCAATCAGTAAAGTTTGCTGTAAAATCAAGGCTAATAATCCTGGCAATAAAAATGCTCCATAACTTGATCTTTCATTAAACAAAGGACGATAATCTAAATTTACAGGCATTACATTCTCCATTGCAATAGTATTGCTCATTCCTTCTTTCTTCTGATAATACTGAAGCCTTACTCCTGCTCCAACCGTAAGGCATATCTGCTGTACATTTAACAGCAGATCACTCGACGGGAGAAACCTTGCGGCATTAATTGCTAATACCACATTACTTTGTTTCAAACTCAGCAAATTGGCTTCTGTTCCTTCTGGGATGTAAAAGTATCCTTGACAATTTCCATAATACATTTGTTCTTTTGCCTGTTCAAGATTAGAAAAATGAACAAGTTCTACTATCGGCGAATCATCAATATTTTGCTGCAGCAAACGGGATAATCTAGAGTTATCATCGTCTACAACGGCCAGTTTTACATCAAACTCTTCTTTATTGATGTAAATGCTTCCATAGAAAAAGGCATAAAGCAAAGGAGCAATAAGAAGCGTAAGAAGCAAACTATGATCTTTTACTACTTGTGAAGCTTCTCTCAAAAAGAGATTAGTCAGCGATTGTTGCGGTTTCTTTTTCATCTTTAATCGAATTAAATTGACGTTTAAACAACAACATCGCCGTCGGATACATTACAACACAAAACAACAAGAGTTTTGTCACTTCTCCTTGAGCATATTTCAAAGGCAGATTCATATAATACACCTTAAAAAATCCGTCTAAAAACGAAGTATAAGGCATAATAAGCGCATAATACTGATCGTACCAAGGCATTGCCCATCTCGGAAAAGTAAATCCGCTGAATACAAAAGCAGGTGAAGTGTAGAAAAGAGCAACATCTCCTGAAAGCATTACGTCTTTAAACAAAGCCGATATAAACATTCCGATGCCAATGCAAGCTAATGAAAGCATAGTATACAGCACAAAAAACTTTCCCGTTGCAGCAGAAACACCAATATCAAAAAAAGGAAAGATTATCCCTGTAATAATGATAAAATTTATCCAGCTAATGGCGAGATGCGCAATTGTTTTTCCAATAATTACAGCAATAACAGAGCCTTTTGATGAATCAAATAATTCGTTCATCGTTCCTGTAAGCCATTCATAATTTAAAGCCAACATAGAACTGATAATCAAAATCATCTGCATTCCCACAGTTATTAATCCTGGAACTAAATATTCCTGATAATTGTAAGTTGGATTATAAAGCTGATAGGTATTTAAATTAATCGGATTAGCAATAGCCATTGCTTGGTCGGGTTTCATTCCTGTTTTTACCAATTTTTGCAAAATTATGCCTGTGCTTCCTGTAATGACTACTTCGGCAACAGCCTTATAAACTAATTTAGCAGGAACTAATGCAGCGGCATTGGTATATAAAGTTACAGTACTTGGATGTCTGCTGTAAATATTCTTCTGCATATTGGCAGGAAAATGTACAGCGCCTAATATTTTGCCTTCCTGTATCAGTTTTTTCACTTCGGCTTCACTGCTTACTCTTCTGGTAATTTGAAGCGTTTCTTTTTGTTCTAACAAAAAAATCAGCTCTCGGCTTATGGCACTTTGATCTTCGTCCCAAATAGCAAATGCCAAATTCTTAGCATCCTGCTTTTGGTAAATAAGAGCATAGAAGAAAAACAAAGCGACAGGAACTACAAGCATTACCAAATAAAATACCTTTAGACTTAGAATGCGCTTCCATTCTCTAATAATTATGTTTATCATCAAAATCATTGAGGAAGAATTAAAGAAGCGGTCATACCAGAACGAAGTCCTTTAATTTGTGCAAGATTTTCGGGTTTTACTTCTATCGTAAAAGTTCTCAGTTCAAATTCTCCTTTATCTTTGGACGGAACCCAATTGGCAAATTCTAATGTTGGCGCAATAGAATGCACGACGGCATCAAACGTTTCTGGCTCGCAACCTGGAACTTTAACCGCTGTTTTACTTCCAACTTTAAGCAGATTTGATTTGTCTTGTCTGATATTAAACTTAATTATGGTGGAGTTTTTCTTTTCAATCGTCATAATCGGATATCCTATTGAAATAATTTCGCCCTGATGTGTAACCAAGTTAGAAATTACGCCATCTGCAGGAGCATAAACCCTTGTATTATCACCAAGTGCTTTGGTCAGTTCATAGGCTTGTTCTGCTTGTTTTACAATAGCATTTGCCGTTTTTAGCAATTCTGGTCTTGTTCCGTTTTTTAACATCTGAAGATTTAACTGAGCGGTTTCCATTTCCTTTTTAGCCGCTTGAAATTTAAAATAGAAAACATCTTTTTCTTGTCCCGATATTACATCTTCATTATACAGTCGTTCCATACGATCATACGTCGTGCTAAACAATTTATATTGTTCCTGACTAATTTGATATAGTTTAGAAGTCGCTTCTATCAACTCTGGTCTTGCTCCTTGTGTAAGCAATTCCTGCTGTCCTTTTGCGACATCAATTGCCGATAATGCCTGCGCTTTTATGGCGTTTATTTCGTTAGATCGAAGTACAGCCAGCAATTGTCCTGTTTTTACAGTATCGCCCTGTTTTACAAGTAACGAATCTAATCTGCCTGGGAATTCGGCCGCAACGCCAACACTTGTCGCGTCAACCATTCCTATGAAATTGCCATCTTCTTTGTTATTGTCTTTTAAGAAAAAAATCAGTCCTGCTATTACTACAAAGATTGGAATGATCAGCGCCCAGTAGTTTTTAAATATATCTTTCATCTATTTAATAAATTGCGTTATTTGACTTGGATTTCCTAAACTATTAAAATATTCAGCTAATGCCAGATAGTATCCTAAAACAGCAGTATAATATCCTTTTTCTATTTCTGTTTCTACCAATAAAGCATCATTAACGTCTTTTGGCGATGATAGCTGATTGTTCATTCTTTTCGTAATTAAACTACTTGTCGTATTGGCTTCTTTTCTGGCTGCATCCATAGTCATAACATCATTTTGCAGCGAGCTCATTTTATTTTTTGCCACTCTCGACTGGACTTGAAGCATTAAACTCGAATTCTCTTCTCCTAATTTCGCTTCTTCTATTAATTGTTTAGCTGCCAAAGTCTTTTTGCTTGTCTGTCCATTATACAAAGTCCATTGCAATTCGAGTCCTACAAACCAATCTGGAATAGAAACCGGTAAATCTTTCTGATACAAATTGTAATTTCCAATGGCAAAAACATTCGGCAAAGCCATTGACTTACTGATTCTTTCGGCAGTTTCTGCATAAGAGATTTTGTTATTTGCAATTCTATAAACTGGATTTGTAAGCCAATAGTCTTTCATAGGTTTCTCTAGATTGATTTCGGCATATCTTAAAGTATCCGAAATCACTATCGTAGTGTCAAGGTCAACTCCCATGAGTTTATTCAGTTCAAGATGGGCATTTTGTTTTTCCATCTTGATATTGTTGTACTGACTTTGCGCCTGAATCAAAACCACATTCGTCCAGTTTTTCTGGTATGGCGGAAGAATTTTGTTTTTGACCAATTCTTCGGCGTAGTTTCGGTTTTTATCTAATGCGTTTACAATCTGTTCTTGTTTTTTAATTAAAGAGTTGAGGTACAATATTCTAAGATATTGCACTGCAATTAAAAAATCGACTTCTTTGCCAGCAATCTCTACTCCAATTCCCGCCGAATTGGCTACTGATTGAGCCAGATCTATGCTTGAATTTATTTTATTCCCAAGAAAAATTGGCTGGCGAACTCCCACTCCTGCAATAAAATAAGACTGCTTGCTTAAACTGGGATTATAATCTGGATAAATACCGCCAATAACCGTTTTTGAAGCATTATAAATACGATCCTGCGCTGCCTGTGATAAATTGTTTCCTGTAATTTCATGATAAATTTCGTTTGCCGTATTCACACTTTGCTGTGATGAACCCTCCACAACTCCGTCTTTAACAGTCTGCAGATTTATCGTAAGCGGATTACTCAAATAAGAATAACTCGATAAAAGATCTACCTTAGGCAAATAGCCCTTCTTTTCGGCTTGAAGATTATATTCGCCCGTCTTTAATGCAGATTTTGCCTGTTTTATGGTAATATTATTTTGCTGTGCTATAGAAAAACATTCCTCCAGAGAAGTGGTCTGCGCTTTTGTTTCCAGACCGAACAAAAAGCAAAACAAAATAAACGGCTTTAGAAAATTTAGTTTTATGTGCATCTATATAATATTCTTATGATTTGAAATTACTTTTAACTAGCGACTTCTTTGCTGTTTAATTAAAAACTGCAGGATAAAATAGAAATGAGATAAAAACTTATTATTCAGATAAATTCTGAAATTGTTTGAATGTATTTAAAATATACTGTTTACGAAAATTTGGGGTTCTTAACTTAAACAGTAACAAAAGCATATAAACCGATATACCGACTAGTTAAAGATAAAGATTTTATTTTATAAGTGCTATTTTAATCTATGGAAAATCAGAGACTATATTAAAAAGAAATTTTATCCATTGTTTCTCTATACAATTACTAAAAAATTAGAAATCAAATAATTTTAAATCGTCGAAACCTCCAAAATAGCTGAATTTTCCTAAAATAATTGTTTCATCTTATAACTTGCAACCTGTTTCAAGCTAAATATCAGACTTTTGAAACTCTTTCTTAATAATTTTATGAAACTGAGAAAAAGCTAATATTAAATTTATATAAGATAAAGCTTAACTACTTCTCTCTAAATCATAATAGTTTCAAATCATTTTTCCATACTCGATATTCCCTTTACCCCTACAATACAATTATATATGTTTATTAATTTCTAAAATCAATACTTATGAAAAAGAAAATTCCTGAACTCCTATTAATGATTCTATTAGCGGTATTTATTTGCGACGGCGTAAAAGCCCAGAACGCAAATTCAAACAAAAAAGAAGCTAGTACCTTCACCAAAAAGAAACAGGAAGATCTGCTTTCTTATCTTCCTTTTAATGACAATACCGATTATGAAAATGCCCGAAAAGGCTTTATTGCAACTCTTCCTGCTGGAGAAATAAAAGACGAAAAAGGAAATGTTGTATATAGCATGAAACAATATGATTTCATAAAAGGTAAAGCTCCTGCAACTACTAATCCAAGTTTATGGAGACAAAGTGAGATAAACAGTATTCATGGTCTTTTTAAAGTTACTGACGGTATCTATCAAATACGCGGATTCGATCTTGCAAATATGACCCTTATTGAAGGAAAAACAGGATGGATTATAATTGACCCGCTTTTGTCTCCTCCAACAGCTAAAGCAGGACTAGAACTAGCTAATCAAAAGCTGGGAAAAAGGAAAGTATCTGCGATTATTCATACACACAGCCATATTGATCATTTCGGCGGAATTCGAGGTGTTGTGGATGAAGCCGATGTAAAAAGCGGTAAAGTTCCAATTTATGTTCCTGAAGGATATTTTGACGAAGCCATCAGTGAGAATGTCATGGGAGGAAATACCATGGGAAGAAGAGCGTCTTATATGTATGGAAACCTCCTGCCTAAAGATGCTAAAGGAACTCTTGGAACTGGATTGGGACAAACAACTTCTACTGGACTAGCAGGAATATTAGAAGGAACAGAAATCATTAAAAAACTTGACGGAGAAAAAAAGATAATTGACGGAATAACGGTTGAGTTTATTTACACACCTGAATCGGAAGCTCCAGCGGAAATGATGTTTTATTTCCCAGAATTTAAATCTTTCTGTCAAGCAGAAGATATTAGCCATACGCTTCATAATTTATACACTCTTAGAGGCGCGAAAGTTAGAAATGGACAGAAATGGAGCGAGTACATCGATCTGTCTCTACAAAAATGGGGTAAAGATGTACAATCAACATTTGGTTCTCACCACTGGCCTACATGGGGAAATGAAACCATAAACACGTACTGGAAAAGCCAAAGAGATTTGTATCGATTTATTCACGATCAAACACTTAGATTAGCCAATGAAGGATATACGCCTGTTGAAATTGCCAACATGATAAAACTTCCAGAAAGTCTAGACAAACAATTTTATAATCGCGGATATTACGGTTCTGTAAGCCATAATATTAAAGCACAATACGATCTTTATTTTGGATGGTTTGACGGAAATCCTGCAAATCTTGACAAACTGCCTCCAGAAGAAGAAGGTAAAAAGTATGTAGAATTTATGGGAGGAGCCTCAAATGTTTTAACCAAAGCAAAACAGTCTTTTGACAAAGGCGAATACCGATGGACAGCAACAGTACTTAATAATTTAGTTTTTGCCGATCCTAAAAATCAAAGTGCCCGTAATCTTCTTGCCGATACTTACGAGCAATTAGGATATCAGGCAGAATCTGGACCATGGAGAAACTTTTACTTGTCCGGCGCAAAAGAATTGCGAGAGGGAGTTAAAGTAATGCCTTCACCAAATACCGCTGGCCCAGATATGGTAAGAGGAATGTCTACAAGTTTGTTTTTTAATTTCTTAGCAATGAAATTTAAAGGTACAGACCCAGATGCTGCTGCAATGAAATATAACTTCAATATCACTATGCCCGACGTTAATGAAAAAGTGGCTCTCTTAGTAGAAAATGGTGCGGTGAATCCTAGAATTGGAAGTAATGTGAGCGAAGACATTACAGCTAGCCTTACTATAAACCGTAAAGATTTAGATCGAATCAGCTTAGGAGAAAGTTCTTTTAAAGATTTAGTTGATAATGGCACTATTAAAATTGACGGAGATAAAAATGCCTTTATTAAATTCTTAGGTAAAATTGACAACTTTAATTTCTGGTTCCATATAGTTGAACCTTAAATGAAACTTATAAAATCTCAAAAATAAACCACTTTTCGAAGGCTCGAAAAGTGGTTTTGTTTTTCTTAATTCCAACCTATCTGTTAAACCATATTAAAACAATTCTTCTCCACTGGCACATTTCTTGAAAAAACAACCTTCATTATTAACTGATTTAAAACTATTTATCATGAAAGTTACTTACTACGGACATTCGTGTTTTTCAGTTTATGCCAACGGAAAACATATTCTTTTTGATCCTTTTATTACGCCAAACGAATTAGCCAAAGAGGTTGATGTTGATGCCGTAAAAGCAGATTATATTTTTATTTCTCATGCGCATTATGACCACATTCTCGATGTAGAACGAATTGCAAAAAATACAGGAGCCAAAGTGCTCGGAAATTTTGAAATCTATAATTGGCTATTAAAAAACGGAATCGAAAATGCGCATCCCATCAATCCAGGCGGTAAATTTGATTTTGATTTCGGAACCGTAAAATGCGTTGTTGCTCAGCATCCAAGCAGTTTTATGGATGGTTCTTATGGAGGTATTGCCTGTGGTTTTGTGCTTACAACCTCTGATGGCAATTTTTATTACAGTGGCGATACTGCTCTTACTTTAGACATGCAACTTATTCCAAAATTTACAAAACTTGACTTTGCCGTTTTTCCTATTGGCGACGGACTCACAATGGGAATCGAAGAAGCTATTGAAGCTTCTAAACTTGTCGGAGTAAACAAAATATTAGGCGTTCATTATGACACCTTCGGTTTTATTGTCATGAATCATCAAAAAGCTTTAGATGAATTTAAAAATGCTTCACTGCAATTATTTCTACCTAAAATAAACACTACAATTGAAATTTAAATTGGTTATTTCTTTTCTATATTTCGCTAAAATATAAGTTTTAGCGAAATATCATTTTATAATAGAAGGCCACTAAATACAACATAAAAAAATTTCATAAAAAAAGGAATAGTTGCTGACACTATTCCTTTTGCATATAATTCAGTTCTGCTGATGAACTTAAATTATACGTATTCTACAAAATTGATGATATACTGTGCTGTCAATTCAGGATATTGATGCTGAGGTCCATGTCCTGTTGCAGAATATACAATCATTTGGGCATTTGTCATTTGATTGATAATCGGATACCAATTATCTACTGCAAAACTTATATCATGATCTCCAGAAATAATTAGAATAGGAGTTTTGGTCTTTTTTAATTGCTCTCTGAAATTTAAAGCATCTTCTCTAAAAGTATCTCCTCCTCCAAAATACAACTGAAAAACATCCATTGTAGAAGGGATCTTTCCACCATCAATTTTTTTATGAATTCTATCATGGGAAGCTTTTGCAGCCAATCGGCTAGATTCTGATTTTGGTTCAAAAAACAAAACGATTTCATCTTCAAAATCATTTACAGGTTTTAGCGCAGCATCGAAAAATGCTTGTTCAATCGGAATCTCATTTTTTCCCGGAGGATTTGTTCCAACTAAAACAGCATGCGTTACAAGATTAGGGTATAGCAAAGTTGCCGTTTGTGCTACCAATCCGCCGTAAGACCATCCTAAAACAATAACCGAGTCCAGCTTTAAGAAATCAGCGAGATCTTTTACATCTTTTGCAACAACTGTAATATCCGGAGCCAGACTGCCTGTAGAAGAACCAATTCCAGAATAATCAAATACGATAACATTGAACTTTTTTGCCAGTTCAGCAATAAATAACGGATCCCAAGTATCGAGCGTTCCTCTAAAACGGTTTACAAAAATTATTGCTTTTCCTTTTCCGTAAGAACGATAAGCAATTGTACGGTCACCTATTTCTGCAAAACTTGTTTCTGTGTTATAAATTTTTTCCATAATTATAATTTAAAATTTGAAATCAATATTATTTTTTAAGGAAGTAGACAAAGATTAAACCAAAACACAGAACCCTTATAATAAACAAGTTGCATGTTCTGATCGTCTAAAAAATTATGATATTTCAAGAATCAAATCTTCTTTTTAACGATATATAATAATTCCAAAATCAGTTTTAAGAACAAAGCTTTTATAATCAATACTTTACAAAAAAGGCACTCCTTTTGTCTTTTGTAAATTAAATAGCACCCATTTCAGAAAATTAATCTAAAAGCTTCGATATGATGTATTTATCTAATAAAAAAACGATTATGTTTATTACTGGAGCGTTCATCAGCCATGCGTGCTGGAAAGAATGGATTGTTTTTTTTGAAAATCAAGGCTATAAAACTGTCGCGCCTCCTTGGCTTTACAAAAACGAACTTGCCATAGATTTAAGACAAACACATTCAGAATCCAAAATTGCTTTAATACGTTTAAATAACTTATTGGATTATTACACTGAAATTATTGACAAGCTTCCCGAAAAGCCAATTTTAATAGGCCATTCTTATGGCGGACTTCTAACTCAACTGTTGCTTCAGAAAGAATTGGGATCACACGGAATCTGCATCAATTCTATTCCGCCAAGCAGTCTTATGCATTTCAATTTTTCGTTCTATAAAGCAATTTGGAATTTTTCCGATTATTTCAGTTCCCCAAATAAGACCTATTTAATGCCTTTTAAGACATGGCAACGCTATTTCACGAACCAAATATCATTTGAAGAGCAAAAAGAAGCTTATGAAGCCTTATTGATTCCCGAGTCTAAATCACTTATACGTGACATTTATTCTAAATCAGCCAAAATCGATTTCAAAAAAAAACACAATCCCCTTTTGTTTATATCAAGCACAAACGATGCTTTTGTTTCTGTTTCTTTAAGTAATTTAAACTTCAAGAAATACAAAAACCTGCATTCTATTACTTGCTACAAAGAATTTCAAGATTTCAATCATTTGAGTATAGATCAAGAAGATTGGCAAACTATTGCTGACTTTATCGCCAATTGGCTAAAGAAAATTTCTTAAATAATTCCTTTCTTTATTTCTAGTTTTTTAATCTTAGAATTTAAAGTTGAGGGATGAATATCTAGAATTTCAGCGGCGCCTCCAGCACCAGAAATTTTTCCATTGCATTTTTTAAGAATATACAAAATATAATCCCGTTCATTTTCTAATATCGTTTTTATCGAAAATGATTCTTGTACAGGTTCAGGATGGATTTTGGAAGACAGCGAAAGCTCGATTTCTTTAATTGTATTTCCGTCTGTTAGCAATATGGCGCGTTGTATTACATGTTCAAGTTCTCTAATATTTCCTGGCCAATTGTAATTCATAATCTGCTGCAAAGCAAAATCAGAAAGAATTGGTGCTTTTCTGCCCATTCTATCACTGTAAACCGCAATAAAATGATTCGCTAGATCTGGAATATCTTCTTTTCTCTTTTTTAACGGCGGAACCATAATCGGAAAAACATGCAGACGATAGTACAAATCCATTCTAAATCTTCCCGCTGCAACTTCTTCTTCTAGATTTTTATTGGTTGCTGCGATAATTCTAACATTTATTTTCATTGGCGAAGTACCGCCTACACGCTCAATTTCTCTTTCCTGTAAAACACGAAGCAATTTTACCTGTAACTCGAGAGACATCTCTCCTATTTCGTCTAAAAAAATCGTTCCGCCATCTGCCAATTCAAATTTACCAATACGCCTGTCTAAAGCACCTGTAAAAGCTCCTTTTTCATGCCCAAAAAGCAACGATTCTGCAAGATTCTCAGGAATAGCTCCACAATTAATAATGACCAAAGGTTTATCTTTTCTCGGAGATAAAGCATGAATACTTTGTGCAATTTTTTCTTTTCCTGTACCGCTTTCTCCTAAAACCAAAACAGAAGTGTCTGAAGGCGAAACTTTTCGGATATAATTAAAAACTGCATTCATTTGCGAGCTATTGCCTATAATGCCTTCAAATCCTTCTTGAGTATTTACAGGTTTTGCATTTTTAACGTAAGTTTTTTTAGGTGGCAGATTTAAATCTTCTTTCGAATAAATTTTAGCAATAAATTGACAGAAAAGTGATTCAAGCAAACTTAAAATCCGTAAATGCTCCTGAGAATAAACATTCAGATTACGGCTGTAAAAAGTAAAATGATAGCTCTGGATTGAGGCTATAGAAATAGGAAAAACCAAATACGATTTTATACCAAAATTATGTGCAATTAAAGCTTTAATTGGCGCTTCTTGTAGATTGTTAATCAGCATTTCTTCACAATAAATAATAGGTTCTTTATCTACTTTCGATTTTAAGTAGGTTTCATCTATTTCCTTTTCAGACAGTTCTGTGATTTGCGAAAGTTTCTGCAAGTTGATGATTTGGTACTGATCTAAATTTCTGCGTACAATTCCAAGATTATCGTAATGCGTTGAAGTAACAAAACCCGTTTCTAAATAATCAAAAGGAATAAAAGTCTGAGCCGCTTTCGCAAAAGCCAATAATGACTCTTCTTTCTCTAAATTTGAATTTATAATTGATAAAATTGCTGCCTGAAGCTGAAGTTGTTGAACTAACTGGCTTTCTAAACTGTATTGCTGACGATAAAATGCTATTTCAAGCGTTGTCAGCACATCTTGATCTCGAAAGGGCTTTACAATAAATCCATATGGCTGAGTGGTTTTGGCTTGATCTAATATACTTTTACTAGAATTGGCAGAAATAAATATAAATCCGATATATTTCTCTTTAAGAATATAAGCCAATTCTATACCATTCCGATTTCCTTTCAGCATAATATCCAAAAAGACCAAATCTGGTTTTTCAATCTCAATCTGTTCTAAAGCCTGCTCTACCGACCGCGCTATTCCTGTAACTTCATAATTTGCTTTTTCGAGAATTAACTGTAAATCGTGGGCTTCAATAAATTGATCTTCTACAATTAAAATTCGTTTTTTCAAACCAGCAGCGGCAGCTTCATATCCGTTATCGGGAGAGTTTTTCATAAGTGAGTATTTTTTATCTTATCTTGCACTTAATTTATTGATACAAAAATAGTTAATTATCACAATTAAAATTAATGGTTTCCAAATTTAGATAAATAAAAATCACAATTAACCGTAATTTTCATATTATTTTTTAAAACATTAAAAATTGTTTCTCTATATATTTGTTAATCCAAAACCTATTAAAATTTAATTCTAATAAACTATGAAGCTACTCTACTCATTTTGTTTGCTCTTTCTTATTACAATTAATTCTCAGGCACAAAACCACCCTGCGACAACAAATTATGATTTAAAAAAGAAACGTTTATTAATTCAAACTTGTTCTTCTTATTTATATAATTCAAACCAAGGATCTATTGATGCAGATAGTTCTGTAGTTTTAACATGCAAAGCTTATAAACTTCCTATTTCTTTAGCTTATGATGAAGGTTTTAATGATGGCTCCTATTTAATTGGAAATGATTTAATTGAAAAAGGCAATATTGAAGCTGCTAAAAAACTTTTTGTCAAATCAAAAGATTTGGATAGAGTAAAACTAGCTCTGCAATTGGGAATTTTCTATTTATTCAAACCTTTTACAAAACCAGATGATATCAAAAATGCTAATTTTTATATCACAGAAGCAGTTAAAGCTAGCAATGAATTAAAAATTCAAAAATGGCAGCATGAGAGTTTGTCGCTTTTGGGCAAGTTTTATTTCCAAATCAATAATTATCCTGAAAGCAAAAAATACTTTTTGCAGATCGTAAACGAGTGTCGAAAACAAAATGATAAAGCTGCGCTGGCAGATGCATTATTCAATCAAGCAACAAATCAATACGATTTGGATCCCGAAAAAGAAAAAATTCTGAAAGAAGCCGAAGCTTTATATAAAACTTTGGGTTTTGAAGAAAAAAGGCTTGCTACAAAAGCAATGATATGCACCATCTATTTTTGGCATGGAAAAATAAACGATGCCAAGAAAATATTGTATCAAAATATTGCCGATATGCGAAAAATCGGTTTTAAACAGCAGCAATTTAGCGAAACAACGATTGCTTACATAGAAGCAGTTCAGTTTAATATGAAAAGCGCTTTATATTATGCTCAAAAGAGTGTCCAAACAATGGAATCTAATAAAGATTACACCTTTGCAGATATTTTTTATATGCGGTTAGGTCTAATCTATTTGCAGATGGGACATACAGATGAGGCAATGAAAATGGCTCAAAAAAGCATTCAATATGGACAAAATGTTTACAGCAGCGGCAGTTGGTACAAAAGTTTTATTACTGCAACAGCATCTTTGTCTATGAAAGGAAAAAACAAAGAAGCAATAGAATACATGAATTCTATAACAAGCCATTATCCGCCACCAAATAAATTCGATAACATGATTATGAATTTTGCCTACGCAAATTGTTATTGGCGAATTAAAAATTATGGTACTGCCGAAAAGTATTTCATAAAAGCAGGAGAAGCTGCAGATGCTTTAGATTCACCTCAGACCTATCGAGATATTTGCAATACTTATTCATCTATTGCTTTATTTTACGCGAATCGACAAAATCTTTCAAAAACAAAGTTTTACATTGATAAAATTGAAGCTCTTTCAAAAAAATATAGCAAGACCTACAATTCAGAAGCGCTAGAAATGTCTTTATATAAATTAGATTCGCTAAATGGTAATTTTAAATCGGCTTTGGCGCACCACAAATTATATAAAAAATTCAGCGATTCTGTTTTGGATTATTCTCGAAACAGACAAATTGAAGAACTCAAAATTCAGTACGAAACAGAAAATAAAGAACAAAAAATCAAATTACTAGACAAAGAAACTGATTTACAGGAAACGGCATTAAAAAAGTCAAAATTATTAAATACAGTCTCGATCTCGAGTTTGGTATTATTGGTTCTTTTTCTCGCTTTATTATACAATCGTTACCGCTTAAAACAGAGAACTAATGCCGAATTAGAACTTAAAGAAAAAGAAATCAATCAAAAAAACATTAACCTTAGACATTTACTTGACGAGAAAGAATGGCTTTTGAAAGAAATTCATCATCGAGTAAAAAACAATCTTCAAACTGTAATTAGCCTTCTTAATTCGCAATCGGCCTATTTGGAGAACGATATGGCATTGTCGGCTATTAAAAATAGTCAGCATCGCATTCATTCTATGTCGCTAATTCATCAGAAATTGTACAATTCAGAGAATATTGCTACGATTAATATGCCTAATTACATCAAAGAATTGGTAGAATATTTAAGAGAATCTTTTTCGCTAGGGCAACGCGTGCGTTTTGAACTTAAAATTGATCCGCTCGAATTAGATGTTGCACAGGCAGTTCCGCTTGGACTTATCTTAAACGAATCGATTACCAATTCTATAAAATACGCTTTTCCAGACAACAGAACAGGAATGATTTATGTCACGCTTCAAGCGACAACCGAAGATAAGTACCTACTGACAATTGCTGACAATGGAATCGGTTTCGATGCGAACATAAGCGATAAAAAAATAAACTCGTTTGGATTAAGTCTTATTAGAGGACTTAGCGATGATTTGGATGCGGCTTTTTCTATGGAAAATAATAACGGAACGATTCTTAAAATTGAGTTTTCTAAAGAATTTCCTATCAACGAAAAAAGAAGATAATTTGAAGTACAAAAACCAATTTCTTTTATAGCGAAATCTCACTAATCTAAATTGGTTTAGCGAAATATAGCGCTTTTAAACTCCACAAAAAGCGCTAAAACCTTATTATTAAAGACTTTATTGGCATGGCATATAAATTGGTTTTCTAGTGAGTTAACCCTTAAAAACCATTTTATTATGAAAAAATCAATATTGCTAATAATCATTCTATTTCTAAATTTTAGCGCTACAAAAGCTTGCGATAAATGCAGCTCCTACAATAACGGTGATTTTAAAATAAAATCGGCAGCCATAACTCATAAAGCAGATTTAGGCCTTACTGTTTGGGACATTAAAGTAGAAGGAACTGCAGGAAAAACAATGCCTAAACCAGTTGGTCAGCTCAACGGCGCTCCGGTTCTAGCCTATGTTTTCCCAACTACTTTGAAATCTTCTGATATTGGTTTCGGTCAAGCCGAAGGAATAGTAGCCCTTGCCCTTACTTCTCATCCCGATTTTGAAGACACCCCGCTTTGGGATGAAAATCTAGACGGAAATTATCTAAATGATGGTTTAATCTGGCACGCGCACTGGGTTTTATTAGTTGAAGACAAACGTGTTGGCGGCGGACTCTCAGTTAAAGAATTTACAAAAGGAGATTCAAATGTGGTTCTGCCTCCAACAAATCCAGGAATGGCAATGTATATGGATAGTCCTGGTTTTAATATCGTAGCAAAAGGAAATTCTATAAAAGTAATCGTACCTGATTTTAGAATCAACAACAAAACTAATTTTAAGTTTGATGCTGTAAGCTGCTATATGGAAGTTAGCACTGGCGCTGGCGGTTCTCATGATTCTGAAGCTTCTAAACCGATGCTTGGGGTATACAAAGTTTACACTGTTGCCAGCGGTAATCTTTCATTGCCGTATTCTGTTAAATAAATCAGTTTTAAGTCTATTAAATCTAACACTTGAATAAAGCAACTATAATAATTTAAAAATCAAATATTTAAACAGATTAATTTTATAAATTTAATCTCCAAAACAATTAGAGTGTTATGCTTGTACAAGAAAAAACTGGATTGATTGTAATTGATGTTCAAGGAAAACTTGCTCGAATTGTGCATAACAGCGAAAAGCTGATTGCTAATTTGGAAAGACTTATCCGCGGCTGTCAATTACTTTCAATTCCGATAATTTGGGCAGAACAAAACCCTAAAGGACTTGGTGCAACGATACCTGAATTAGAAATGTTATTACAAGATCTGAAACCAATTGAGAAGTTTTCTTTCAATGCTTTAGATAACGAAACTTTCAAACAAGCGATTATAGACTCTGGCAGAAAGCAATGGCTAATCTGCGGTATAGAAGCTCATATCTGTGTTTATCAAACCGTAATGGGGTTATTAGCATATAATTTTGAAGCGGAAATTGTAGCCGATTGCATTTCTTCCCGATCTGAAGAAAGCATTCTAATTGCTTTGCAAAAACTACAGCATAAAGGAGTTGCGTTAACCAATATTGAAATGTGTCTATATGAACTTGTGAAAGATTCAAGACGAGAAATTTTCAAAGAAATTCTAACATTAATCAAATAAAAAAATCATGTCAAAATCAAAAACTATTGTACTTATTCATGGAAATTTTGTGAACGACAAAACTTGGACAGAATGGAAAAAGTATTATGAACAAAAAGGATATACTGTTTATGCTCCAGCAAATCCTGGTCACGACGGAAATCCTACAGACTTAAGGGCAAAAGTTCACCCAGACCTGACTAAAACCGGATTTATAGATATTGTAAATAACATCAGCCGATTAATAGATACTTTACCCGAAAAACCTTTGGTAATTGGGCATTCTATGGCTGGTATGGCTACATTGAAATTGGTAGAACTAGGCAAAGCTGCGGCTGGAGTAAGCATAGATGGAGCGCCTCCAAAAAACGTGTTTCCGCCATTTCAAACTTTAAAAACGGTAATACCTGCTTTTGGCTTTTTCTCTACAGCTAAATATTTTATGGGAAGCAGAAAATGGTACGACTATGCCTTTTTTAACACCATTCCAGAATCGCAAAAAAGCATTGCTTTTGAGAAATTTGCAGTACCTGAAAGTTATAAGGTCAGCAGAGAATTGGTTTTAAATTCATTCTCTAATATTAATTTTAAAAAGCCGCACGAACCTATTTTGTTTATTGGTGGCGGAAGCGATCATATCTTTCCTCCTAGTTTGACAGAGAAGATTGCCAGCAGATATAAAGAAAATGCAGGTCGTGTCGATCTAAAAATATTTGATGGAAAAAGCCATTTTATCTGCGGAGAACCCGGCTGGGAAAGCGTTGCCGATTATATTTTAAACTGGTATGAAGCGATGTAGAAATTATATATTTTGCATCTAAAAAACACATTAAAATGCTAAATCTTTTGGATTTAGCATTTTCTTTATTTCAAACAATCATTTCTATTAAGAATATTGCTCCTTCTTTATTTCTTCAATTCCGCTTCTATAACTTGTTACTGCAAAATCTGGGAAACGCTTTCTAAATTTTGAGTCATCAAAAACATTAGCGTGTTCGTATCTTGGAAGCAATTCTTGCAATTCTTTTGCTTGTTTATTGAAAAACGCTCCTATTGTAAAAACAAATTTCGGGATAACTTTATATTTTAATTCTTTTCCATATACTTTAGAAGCTAAAGCAATGAATTCTTTATAATTAAGATGACTTTCATCAACGGGTAAATGCCAAGTCTGACCAAAAGCGTCTGGCGTATTTCCAATTAATGCAGTCGCTCTGCTTGCATCGGGTGTCCAAATAAGGCTTCGTTTTTTGGTATCGCTCAAAGGTACTTTCAGTTTTTTATTTTCTTTAATAGCCTTAAAAATTAAAGTATTGGTGATACTCTGTGTCTTAGCAGGGCCGTAAAATTCTGGTGCACGGCAGATTACCGCTTCCAATTCTCCTGATTTCATTTCGCTCAAAACCATTTCAGCCATTTCTTTTCTAATTTTCCCCTTTCTCCCTACAGGTTCAAAAGCAGTTTCCTCGGTAAGTACCCTGCTATCTTGTGGATACATATAGGTATTGTCAAAAAACACCAATTTTGTTTTATTGATTTTGCAGGCTTCGATAACATTTCTTAAAATCAGCAAAAATTGTTTTTCCCACAAATCAGAATCCATCGGAAGTCCTAATGTAAAATAAGCAATTTCAGAGCCTTTAACAGCTTCTATTGCTTTTTCTTTAATAGTTAAATCTGCAGAAAAAATGGTATCGGTATCGTTTACTTTTTGAGCTTTACGGCTTACAATTCGTATATCTGAAGTATAATTTCTTTTCAGTTCTCGTGCCAATTCTTCTCCAATCTGTCCATTGGCTCCTAATATAGTCTGCATATTACGTCGCTTTTTTTAATTGCATCATTATCTCTGATGCTTGTATCTAAATTACAGAAATTTATAACAATATCTCTCCCACATTAACTCATTTATATTGGATTTTATTGCTAATTTAGAACACGCTAAGAATCAGTTAATTTACTTCTAAATTACAACAAAAAACGACATGCAGATTTTACCATCCGCCAGTTTAGCACCTTTTATCAAGAATTACACTGTTGTTACTATCGAAAAAGATCTCGATAATGAAGTGTTTTACCCAAGCGGATATGTCGATTTGATTGTAAATATTTCTGGAGGTTTTGCAGCTACCATTATCAACGGCAAACAAAAAGATACTCCTGCCATAGAACTACTTGGGCATCTTACGCTTCCAACGCGTCTTTCTGTAGCAAAGGGAACTTCTGTACTCATAGCAAGAATTTATCCTCATGCAAGTGCATTGTTTTTTTCTGATCCTTTATCTGAATTTACCAATTATGCTACCGATATGTATGATGTAGCTTTGGGAGAAAACAGGGATTTGTATGACCAGATTATGGAGAAAGAAGATTTAGCATCTAAAATCAGCGTTTTAGAAACGTATTTTCTTCAAAAATTAAAGAAAAATGAAACTCGCCTAAAGAAAGTTTCAATAGTTCAACATCTAAGCCAGGAACTTTTTCGCAATCATCAGCAATTGGACTTACCTTTCCTTTCTCGCAATTCAGGCTTTTCAGAAAGGTATATCCAAAAACTTTATCTGTCTAACATTGGCATCAGTCCTGCCGCTTTTACTTCTGTAATCCGATTTAATAAAAGTTTGGATTTAGTACTTAATACAACAGAATCTTTGACTACGATAGCTTACGATAATGGCTATTATGATCAAGCTCATTTTATTAAAGAATTTAAGAAGTTTACTGGCATCACGCCATCTGCATCCAGAAATTCGATGCTAAAAAACGATACCGATTTACAGCAGGCTGTCAACATTGGTTTCTAGCCTTGCTTTGCAGGATGATTGCTGCTAAACATATCGCGATGCATTTTCCAGCCATCTTTGGTTTTCTTCCATATTACAATTACTTTTCCGTCATCTAGTTTTTTGCCATTCATATCAGTCATTTCATAAAAACTTTCTTCTGTAACAGCTGTTTTTGGATCTCCATAAAGATGCTGAATTGTGAATACAACATGCACTTGAGGTCCGCCTCTAAAAAAGGAATCAATTTGTTTTCCTCCGCATTTTGGCTCTCCATTTGGAGGAAACAAACAAGCATCATCTGTATATCTTGCAACAATAGAACCGTCGTTCTTATTGGTAAAATCAGAGAACGTTTTGTTACTGGCTTCAATAATTTTTTTAACTTCCTTTAAAGCAGGATCTGTCGTTTGGGCATTACACCAAAAAGTAAGCATCATAAATATGCTTAAAATAATTTTTGTTTTCATGGTTTATATATTTTTTTACAAAGGAAATTATTCTGCTGGGCCAAAAATTGTAAAATAACGAACAATTTTATCATAATTGAAAACAATGCAAAAGCCCTGTATCAACTAAGATACAGGGCTTTTTGACTCAAAAAAACAACACATTGTTTATTTCACATCAAACCATAATTTGGTTGTCAATACATCTTTTCCTTGATCAGCAACAGCTGCTTGATAACTTGCTCCATTAAGAGATTGTTCTGTACCAGGATAGAAAAGACGTGAAGGAATTTTTCCGTCCAAAACAGTGGCTGGACCAGCTGTTAAGACAGGATAATCCAATCTTCTCCATTCTGTAAAAGCATCTAGGCCTTGTCCGAAGAAAGCAATCCATTTTTGCGTACCGATTGATTTAGCATAGTTTGAAGCATCATATTTTACACTTGCCTGATTCAAGTAAGTTGAAATAGTTGTAGAATTTGTAATTCCAAATTGATTGAAAGAAGCTGTAATGGCATTTTTATAATACTGTTCCGCATCTCCAGAAATATATCCTCTTGCCGCAGCTTCTGCCAAATTAAATAAAGTTTCAGAGTATGACGCAATTACCGCAGGCGAAGCTGATGTAAGGAAATAAGTTCCTGGTTTTGATGTTTTAGCAAAACCTTGGCTATTAGCATCACTATTTGATAATCCGTTTGCTCCACCAACATATTTACCTACGCTAGCATCTGATGGCAATTGTGCAAATACTGGCAAACGCGGATCTGATAATGCATATAATTGATCGACCATAGTTTTAGAAATACGGAAATCATCACGAGTTTCAAACCAAGCCGAAGCTGGATTTTGCTGTGGCGAACTTGTATAAGTGAACTTAAATGTTTCACTTTCGCTGCTGATTAGCCCTGCAGCATCGCTTGTTGCATCAATCGCCGCCTGTTTTGCTATTGTAGGTTCTCTATCTGAGATTCTCAAAGCAATACGTAAACGAAGCGAATTCACAAATTTTTTCCATTTTGCTATATCACCTTTATAAACCAAATCTCCAGTAACAGAGCCGTTTGCAGCATTTAATAAGGATTGAGCTTGTTTCAAATCTTCAAGCAAACCTGTATAAACTTCTTTTTGAGTATTGTACGCTGGCGTTACGTTTTGGCCTGCTTCTTTGTACGGAATGCTTCCGTAAGCATCTGTCAGCAATAAAAATGTCCATGAACGCAACGTTAATGCGATCCCTTTATAATTAGGGTTTGCCTGAGCATCTGGAAATTTCAAAATAGTATTCAAATCTGTAATTAGTGTTGCGTATCCTTTATCCCACAATGTTGTGAAAGAAGCATTCGAAACATCGTAACGATCTGGTTCTGTATATTGAATTTTAGCCCAATGCTGTACAAAAAGTAAAGTTGAGTTAAAGTTATTTGCATCTCCCCAATACAAATCTGCTCCTTGTTTCAAAGTACCTGTCAAAAGGTACGGCGCGAGTGGTGTTTCAGTTGCATTTGGGTTTTTATTTATATCGTCTAAAGTATCACTGCAAGAGCTCAGTGCCAATGCAAACAGTATTGTATATGATAGTTTTTTTAGCATGATTCCGAGTTTTTAAAATTTAACATTAAGATTAAGACTGAAGTTTCTTGTTGTTGGCAACGCTAAACTTTCCAATCCTTGTGCATTTCCTGTATTGAAAGCCGTTTCAGGGTCAATATTTGGCGCATCTTTGTAGATAAAGAATAAGTTACGGCCAGCAGCAGTAACGCTTGCTCCTTCTAATCCTAGTTTTTTAACCAACTTTTTATTAAAATTATAAGTAAGCTTGATCTCTCTCATTTTTACAAAAGTTGAGCTGTAGATATATGCCTCACTAATATTGTATGATGCTTTATAATATTCTTGTGCGCTAATTACTTTATTATTTGGCGTTCCGTCTGCAAATACACCTCCGAAAATCATTCCGTCATCATAAACCGTTACACCGCTTGAAGCAGCACCGCCAGTAACCAAAGTTTTCGGGTTAGCTGTATTGTTTCCTGGGTAATAATAGCTTAAACCACCGTTTTCAGCACCACGACCTGGAAGAGTCTGTGCTAGAACTCCTGTGTAGTTTCCTGTTCTGTTCGTTCCAGAGAAAAGTTCTCCGCCAACGCTAGCATCAACAAGGAACGAAAGCTCAAGATTTTTATAAGTCAAAGTATTTGTAAGACCTGCCAAATAATCTGGCGTATAATGTCCTAAAACTCTTTTTGTCGGATCAGCTTTTGGAAGTCCGTTTGCTCCTACTACAATGTTACCGCTTGCATCACGCTCATACGCAGTTCCGTAAAGTGCTCCGTAAGCTTGTCCTACTGATGCCAATACATCTACACCTCCAGAAGAACCAATAGTATAGTTTTTAATATCCCCAGCGTAATCTAAAATTTCTACTTTACTCTTATTTTTTGAATAATTTAAAGCCACATTCCATTTGAAGTTTTCAGTTTGAACTGGATTTCCGTCCAATTGCACTTCTATACCTTGGTTGTTAATTTTACCCGCATTGATTAACTGCGAAGTATAACCGCTTGATGCTGTAGTTTTGATTTCTAAAATCTGATCGAAACTATTTGTATTATAATATGCTGCATCAAAATGAAGTCTGTTTTTCCAGAAAGAAGCTTCAAGACCTACTTCGGTAGAACGAGTTGTTTCTGGTTTCAAATTTTCATTCAATTTTCTCAATGAAGAAGTTTGAATTGGATTTCCGTCAAAAGCAGTTTGAAAATTGTAAACTGTAGCCAATTGGTACGGATCTGCATCGTTACCTACTTCAGACCATCCTCCTCTAACTTTTAAGAAATCAAGTGTACTACTCTTGATGTTTAATGCATCTGTTAAGACTACACTTCCATTAAAAGATGGATAGAAATAAGAACGGTTGCTGCTTGGTAACGTAGAAGACCAATCATTACGTGCCGTAACGTTCAAGAAAGCATAATTTCTAAAACCAAACTGAGCAGAAGCGTAAGCACTGTAAACTCTCAATCTAGATAATGAATTTGATGACGTTAACGGATCTCTCGAGTTTGTCAAAGTATACAAATCTGGAACCGCTAAACGTGGCGCTTTCTGATAGTTGTTGGCATCGCTATGGTTACGAATGTTGAATCCAGCAAGTGCATCTACAGTAAAATCATCATTAAGCTGTTTTGTATATTGAAATATACCTTCAGTATTTTGCTCATTTACAGTGTAAGCATCTTCTGCATACGACCCAAAAGGAGTTCCGTTTGTACCATACTTAATAGTATATTTTCTTCGGTCATTATAATAATCAACTCCTGTACGGAATTTGAAGTTAAGTCCTTCTGCCAATTTTGCATCTAAATGAACATCTCCAATTATACGGTTACGCTGTTGGCTTGTGGTATTGTAATACGCATTCCAATATGGGTTGCTATAGTAGCTATTGTTCCAGTTCGTTGTCCAATCTTTGTCCAGTTGGTCAATATCAACTTGACGTCCAAACCAAAGAAACTGAAGCATTACACCTGCCGCACGTCCGCCTGAAGGACCTCCTGGCAATTGTGGAGCATTGGTTACAATATAATTAGCATTAACCCCAACTTTTACATTTTCAGAAATCTGATAATTAGTGTTAACCGTAAAATTTGTTTTGTTTATTTCACTGTTAGGTACAGTTCCAAGCTGTTTTTGATTGTTTACCCCTAAACGGAAATCAGATTTTTCGTTAGATTTTGCAATAGAAACACTATTGTCGTAAGTAAGTCCTGTATTAAAGAAATCTTTTACATTGTTTGGATGCGCCACAAAAGGCACAGCTTCTCCTTTAGAATAAAATTGCGGAATAAGACGCCCGTCCATTCTTGGTCCCCAGCTTTCGTCAACTCCGTCATTAACTCCTCCTCCTTTTCCGTCTACGTAGCTAAATCTTCCATTAGAACCTTGACCAAAAGTATTTTGGAAAGAAGGTAAAGTAGCCACTTGAGAAACGGTTATACCTGTATTAAAAGTAACCCCATATCCTGATTTTTGTCCCTTTCCAGATTTTGTAGTAATAAGCACTACACCATGCGCAGCACGCGATCCGTAAAGCGCAGCGGCATTTGGACCTTTTAAAACGGTCAACGTCTCAATGTCCTGTGGATTTAAATCGGCAATTGCATTTCTGAAATCACGCGTAGCTCCACCAAAATTCAATTGTGAGTTATCTACAGGAACTCCATCTACTACAAAAAGTGGCTGGTTGTTTCCTGCAATAGAAGTTTCTCCACGAATAATAATACGTGAAGATCCCATATCTCCCTGTGAATTTGTAATACGTACACCCGCTACTTTACCTGAAAGCGCATTTAAGAAGTTGGTTTCTTTTGTCGTCGCCAATTCTTTCCCCTTTACTGCCTGAGTTGTATATCCTAAAGATTTCTTTTCTTTTGAAATTCCAAGTGCCGTAACAACAACTTCAGATAACGCATTCTGCTCTTCGCTAAGATCAATCGTAATGGCATTTTTGTTTACTACCACTTCTTGCTTTTTATATCCTAAATAACTAATTAAAAGTACATATGGGAATTTTTGTCCTGTTTGGAAATAGAATTTTCCATCTGTATCTGTGATAACTCCATGTGTAGTTCCTTGGATGGTTACCGAAGCCCCAATAATAGGCTCTTTTGTGACAGCATCTACTACTGTTCCTTCCAGTTTAGACTGGATTAGCGGCTTAGTCTCTTGAGCTTTAACTCCTATGGAAATCAATAAAATACATAGCCAAGCATATCTTTTTAATTTTATTTTCATTACTTTGTTTTAGTTTAATAATAAGGCGAGCCCAGAGCATTTTTTATGCTACTCACGCTTTCCTTTTAGAGATGACAATTTCTTTAAACTCTGACCATTTCTGCTGCAACAGAAATGGTTTTTCTTTTTATCTGCAACACATTCGTTTTTTCATTTTTACTTTTTTTTTAGATTATTATTTTATTTGGCCTATACAATTTTTACCCTTTTTCAGGATAGTGTTATTAAAAATCTATAATGAATTTAAAAAGAGGAATTTTAACCGTAGTGACGCATAAGGTACAAATGGCTTATGCTTTTATATTTCTGAAAATGAAATGATAAGGTTTTAATCTCTGTATTTCTAACTAAATTTTAAACTCTACTAATTTGATAGAACAAAAGTATGTTAAAATTTCTAGTTCCCAAATTTTAATTAAACTTTTTGCAAAAAAAATGTTAATCCGTTTAAACAAACAACCTTAAATATCTAAAAGTAAACAAGTTATAAAAACATAACTTTTAGTAGTTTTATAAGAATTCTACTAATCTGGAACTTAAAAATTACTTTTAAGTGATTCCTGTAAAGTTTAAAGCAAAAAAAAGCTCCAAGATCATAAGACCTTGGAGCTTCTATTTTGGTATTGAAATATTATAATTCGTTAAACTCGTGTAACGATTTCAATGTAGTTTCATAAAATAAGATTGCAGCGATAAGATTTCCTTTATCAGAATACGGCATCATTTTTCTTTGGAAATCTACTGTCGTATCTAAGAAAACAGTTGTACCTTCTGCCTGTCCATCTAAGATTTTTTTATTCTCACTAGTATCTGGAATACCTAAATCTGCCATTGTTACACCAGGTTTAGTAACCAAAGCAATATAAGGAAGTGTTTTTACTAGAACTTTAATACGTTCAATGTACAATTCTAAAAGTTCTCCTTTTTGCATACCACTTAATTCTTTTTGGTCATGGTATTTACGGATTAACGCAGTTGTACTAATGATACTTCTTGGTGCATTTTTTGCCTGTGCAGAAACGGCAGCAGTCGTCAAGAAGAAAAGGACACATAATAAAATAATCTTGCTCTTCATTTTCTTAATAGATTTGGTTCTTGAATAAAAACAAAAATATATAAATTATGTTAAAAAGCAACTTTTATAATTTCTTTTTCACAATAAAATTATAATTGTTACGTTGCGATAAGTAAAAGATTACAGCAAAAGCAGGGATTTAGGGCTATTTCAGCACATTTTTCCCTAAAGTTAATTTATTGTTTACGACTTAATTATCCTGAAACGGCTCGGATATTTAATCCATAAGCTCTTTTTGTTTCCATAATAGTCCATAAATTCTCCGCAGACAAAAACAGCATGTACTTTTGACCAAGCAACAACACCGCAGTAATCTGTTCCTGATTCTTTTTTTAATTTTTGGATCTGCTTGCCTAATGCAAATCCTAGATATTTATAGATAGTTGGAGTATAAACTGTACCGTCTTCTAAATCTTCGAGAGCTTTGTCAAAAGTAGATTCTTTATCTATTATCTGTTTGTATTTTGCCATTACAGCATAAGTTAGCTCTGCATAATCGGTAATTTTTTCGCTATCACAATTGTCCTTTATATAAACAAAACCCGCAGATTCTTTGGCTTTATTTATTTCACTGCTGTTTAGATTGAATGAGGCATTGTTTTTTAAGGTAATTTTATATAAATCGTCATTTAGCTTTTCGCTCACAAAAAGATTATCTAATCCGTAAACATTTAATGAAGCTTTGATAAAAGCTATAGAAGAACAATTGGTGCGTTCTCCTTGTTTAAAACTTTCGAATATTTTATCAGAACTCAATTGAGCGAATGCATTTGAACAGACAAACATTAAAAGTAAAAAAACTGAAGTAACCGATTTCATGCCTTGTATTATATATAGCTTCCCAATTATTATTGAGAGATTGTATTAGATTTTTACAAATCTATAAAAATCATGTCATATTTTTCACTTCTTCACTTTTATCTCGTGAAAAAAGTCATTATAAACATGTAAAATGGATTTTTCCACGAAGAAAGAAGCACAAAAAAACGCCCCAAATAAACTTCAGGGCGTTTCTTCATTATTTTTTTTCTTCATTATTCAATTTATCATCGAGTTCGGGTTCTTCCCCTTTGAACTTTTTGGTGTCAGCATCATAATTTTCATCATTTGTCAACACTTCATCATGTTCTTTATATTGATGTTTTCTTGTATCGTTTCGATGATCTCCTCCGCCCTGCTCTTTAGGGTTCGGGTTTTTCTGGGTTTGATTATTCTTTTCCATAGTTCCTTCATTTTTAAATAATTATTAAAATTAAGCCAAATGCAATGGTCTGGGTTATATAATCATTTTTAAAAATTATAAAATAATCCTATAAAACACTGGAAATCATTCACTATAAATATTAACGATTTATTTTGGCATCATTTTTTTATTTTTGCAATGTCAAAAAAATTATACAACAGAATATGTGGACTATATGCCATGAATGCCAAGGACAGGGCAAAATAAATCGCGGACTCAGTAAAAAAGCACAACGTCTTTATAAAACGGAATTGGCTGCATACGAGAGTAAGCAAAGTAATAATGCTCCAATACGTCCAAAGGCACATTTGCATTTGTGCGCAAATTGTTCAGGATCAGGATTAATTCAATCTGAAAAGTATCTTGAACCTGATCTCACAAAACCGCATGTTGCCATTATTGGTGCTGGTATAGGCGGTGTCGCGTTAGCCGTAGCCTGTTTACACCGCGGAATTCCATTTACCATTTATGAAAGAGACAGCGATTTCAATGCCAGATCTCAGGGCTACGGACTTACTTTACAACAAGCCAGTAAAGCCATGAAAGGTTTAGGAATTACTTCTCTAGACGGCGTAATTTCGACAAAACATATCGTACACAATACTGAGGGAAAAATATTAGGCGAATGGGGAACCAGAAAATGGCTGGAAACCGCCACTAAATCACCTACAAAACGCACCAACATACATATCGCAAGACAATCGCTTCGATTGGCGCTTTTGGAACAGCTTGGAGGAAATAATACTGTACAATGGGGACATCAATTAGTAAATCTAAGAGAATCTGAAGATGGTGTTGAACTAGACTTTCAGACAAACGAAAATATAAAAACAGTAAAATCCGATCTTGTTATAGGCGCAGATGGTATTAGAAGCGCTGTTAGAAAACTAACAATTGGAGACCAAATTACACCGCTTCGTTATTTGGATTGTATTGTAATCTTGGGAATTTGTCCTTTAAGTTCCCTCAATGGACTTACAAGTGACTTATTAGATGGAGAAACGATTTTTCAGACTGCCAACGGAAATGAACGTATTTACGTAATGCCTTATACAGCAGATTCTGTAATGTGGCAATTAAGTTTTCCAATGTCTGAAGAAGAGGCAAAAGAATTAAGTGCAAAAGGACCACAAGCCTTGAAAGAGGAAGCTTGCCGAAGAACGCAATGGCACGCTCCTATTCCACAGATTTTGGAAGCAACGCAGGAAAATTTAATTTCTGGATATCCTGTTTATGACCGCGAATTATTGAGTTCAGCATTATTAGAAAAGAATCAGAATATTAGCTTAATTGGCGATGCAGCACATCCGATGAGTCCGTTTAAAGGGCAAGGTGCGAATCAGGCTTTATTGGACGCTTTAAAATTGGCCAGAAAAATTTCGAAAGGCTGTAACGCTAAATCGAAATGGAAAGAAAGAGGATTGAGAGAATGTGTATTAAACGAATTTGAAGCTGAAATGCTTGAACGAAGTTCCGCAAAAGTAAAAGGTTCTGCAGATGCTGCTCAGTTCTTGCATTCTGAAATTATACTTCAAGAAGGCGATGAACCTAGAGGGAGATGTCTTAAGAGAAAGAGAGATTAAAGACAAAAGATCAAAGACTATACAAAAAATGCTAAACAATATGTTTAGCATTTTTTGTATAACATTATTTTTCAATCACATACATGTAAATTAAACAATAATTTAATATTATTTTATAACTAAATCACATATGATATTTCTAATTTTATAATCTCATTTACAAACAATTATAAAAAATCACGTCATGAAAAATTTACAAATAAATTTCAGTCCTAACAATGAAACCTGTACAGACCGAACTTTGGTTTGTAATGGTGATAATAACGAATTAATATTTCGTAAAACTTATGTAGGAGATTGGGGAGATTGGGACGAGAAACCAGAAGATGCTATACAAGACAAGCCACTTTATCTGGATCAAAATACAAGTTTTACAAGTGCAGTTTAAATCTGCCAAATATTAAGCACTAGAATTGTACAGTTCTATCAAATTATGCTAGAACACTAATTGTATTGCTTAAATTTTCTTTGTTTATAAAATCCAGAATAAATTCTTTTACTTCGTTACTTGCTTCTGTTTTTGTTGCAAACGAATTAATGTAAAATTCATCGTCCTTATCGCTAATATGGATAATTTCTGTGTAGCCTTTGGTGATTAAACTGCCTTTCAGCTTAATTACGTTTACTTGCTGCTTCCCGTCAAGTTCTTTGCGAACCTGTAATTTTATAGCTCTTTCCATATTCAAATACTTTTAAATAATTAACTATCATTCAGTTACTAAATTTAAAACATTTAATCTATCGAAATCAGATTTTAACACTATCCGCAACGTATTATTTATCAACATATTATAAACATTTCTTCTTTTTTATAAAAGAAATGCCAAATGCCAGTAAAATCAAGCATTTCGAGATTAGTTCCCAGTAAAATCTTTTTCACTCAAAGTTTTCATGAACGCAATAAGATTTTCTTTTTCCTGTTCTGTAAGCGGAATTCTATTACCATTATTTTTAAAAATTGGATCCAGATTTTCTGCTTCCAAAACACCATTGTCAAAATAATCCAAAACAGATCTTAAAGTCGCGAACTGACCAAAACTTCCATAAGGCGCTGTATATTCAACATTACGCAAACTTGGAACTCTAAAACTCATAAAATCAGTCGGAATTCCGGTAACTCTGCCTCTTCCTGCTTCATTAGAATCTGTATTTAACGGAAATCCAATATTTCTAAAACTCTGGTCTGTAAACAATTCTGTGCTATGACAGCTGGCACATTTCTGCTGAAACGTTACATAACCTGCTGCTTCGCTTTCTGTAAACGACTGACCTTCTTTTCGTTTTACTTTATCATATTTGCTGTTAGCAGAAATTAAAGTATATTCAAACTGAGCAATACTTTTATAAATCCTGTCAGCAGTAATTTCTTGATCTCCAAATGCTTTTTTAAATAATTCTTTATAAGAAGCATCTTCTTTAATTTTTCCGATCACTTCCAGAATTGAAGAGTCCATTTCTTCGTGGGTAATAATTGGCACTAATGGCTGTGTTTCCAACTGGAGTCTGCTTCCATCCCAATTAAAAAACTTTAAAAACATCAAATTCTGAAGCGGTGGTGTATTTCTAAGTCCAACTCTTCCTTCAACACCAATTGCTCGCGCATTATGATCTGCAAAAGCATTTCCTTGAATATGACAGCTTGAACACGAAATAGTATTGTCTGCACTAAATCTCTTATCAGAGAAAAGTTTTTCGCCTAATTCAGTACCATATTTTGTAGGCTTGTTCAAACTCACATAACTATTTACTTCAGGAAAATCAATCGGAATTCGTAATGAAAGCTCAGGATTATCAAAATAAGTTTCATCTGAATCACTGCTGCAAGAAGTGAAAAAGATTACGATTATGATAAAGCCAAATATTTTTTGCATTTTAATGAATTTTAAGAAAGAACCGTCTTTTTAATTTCAGACGGTTCTGAAAGATGACTTAGTTTTCTACACTAGTTACAGAAAACATTCCTGAAATATCATTTGTTCCGTTTCCTCCTAGATTATCCACAAATTTTACCATTTGCGCAGCAGTATGCACATTTGGAGTTGCATTATCACTCATTCCTGTTCCTGTTGATAATGTAATTGTATTGATTTTTCCGCTCAATAATTTGTCGAAATCTGCTTTGATTTTAATTTTTGGAGCATTTTTTCCCACAACTGCATTTACAGTAAAGTTTAGTGTAACATCCCTATAGGCATTTACACCTTGTTTATATGCGCCCTCTTCTCCGGCAACAGTGCTCCCTGTATGAATTGACATTGGTTTATTATCTGTATCATAAAAACCTTCTACTTTTGTAAAACGGTATCCTGTTCCCCACTCCCACATCATTGCTGTATCATTTGCTCCTGCTGCTGCATAGAATTTAGGAAATCTTGTCTGATCCAGAGTGTTTTGTTCTGTTTTGATACCCAAACCAAATTTGATCTGCTTGTAAGTAGCAGATGGCACATTACTCAAAACATAGCTCAATGATGCTGCTTTTGCTTGATCAATTACCGTTGCGCCTTTATCTAAATCATTTACGTTATAAGGCACTTCGCTTCCGTCATCTTTTATTAAGCGAATATTGCTGATTACATATTTTACCTCAGAAAAATGATGAATTTGTCCTGCTGCAGAAGTATTTGTAGTTGCAGAAGCCGAAGTTGCATCTCCTAAAACGATTGTCTTGTCTTTGAAGGTATTATTGAATTCCAATGTTAGGTTGTTTGCTGCGGGATTATCATCATCACTTGAACATGATGCAAATACTAAAGCAACCGCTGACAATAAAAGGTATTTTTTTAAAGTTTCCATTTTGTGATTTTAATTTATTGTGTTTAAATTTAATTTTTATGTTTTGCTGATTAGAAATTCAATTTTAAAGACGTGAAAATATTGCGTCCCATTCTTGGGATATTTCCCCAATCAGCATATGTGCTGTAATATTCGTTTAATAAATTCTCTGCGCCAATCTGGATTGTGCTTCTTACTTTATTGATTGTAAAAGAATAATCGGCAGAAATATTCCAGATTGCATAAGCTGCAGTCAAATCTTCACCATATTCCGGACTGTAATTAATCTGTTCAAAATCGCCATTGACAGAAGTCTGAATTCCAAAATTTTTATACATATAATGAAGCGAAGTCAGATAGCTTAACGGACGTATAAATGGTAGATTTCCACCTTTATTGTCCATTCCGCGTGCATACATAAGCGTCCCTTTCCAGTGCAAGTGCTCCAAAATATCATAGCTCACATTGGCAGACATGTTTAAAAGTGTAGCATAATCTAGAGAAGTATATCCTTTTACACCAACAGACTGATAATTCATCGGACTTCCTAAACTCAAGATTTTACCAATGATATAATTGTCAATGTAGAAATAGTTTATTTTTCCCTGAATGCTTAATCTTTCGTTTTTAAAACCTGCGCTTGCATTTCCTTCATACGAAATTTCATTTTTCAAGTTTGGATCTCCGATATAATCGTAACGATCAAAACTATTGTAAATGTAATATCCGTAACCTTCAGAAACAGAAGGCGCTCTATGACCGTAACCTGTTCCAACAGAAAAATTAAATTGGTCAATATTTAACTGATAACTAGCATTTAAACTTGGTAAAAATCTCGTTTTCTCTTGAGGTGCTCCAGGATGAAAAATCCAATTGAACTCTATGTATTTAGAATAATTGTAATTTACTCCCAAAGAACCACCCAAATTCACCGTGCTTTTCTCCGAAAGTTCCCAAGAATTATTCATAGAAAGTCCAGCATAACGAGTCGTAACCCAAGGCCAACTGTAAGCAAACATCGTTCTTTCGCTTCGATCTTGCGGATACATGCGCATTTCTGCGATGGACAAATTATCATAAGCATTCAACTGAATTTCAGACGAATAATTATTCTTTTTCAAATTGGCTTTAGAGACTAATCCGTACGTTGTACTCCAGCCTGGCATATCCATATGAACCAAGTTTTCAGGACGTGTAGTATCATCCATATAATGCTCGATTGCATTAAAATATACTTTTGTATCTACCACTCTTACCAAACCTTCTTCAAACAATTGCTTATACGAAGCCGAAGTAATCAGCGCGCGCGAAAGCCACAAATCCATTGGCAAAGCAGGATAACCTACATCTTTTGCCACATCAAAAATAGCATCTAATCGTAAAGAAGATAAATCGCTTGTTTTATACGCTAACCCCAATGAAGTGTTGAATTTATTGTATTGCGAATGTTTTACTTCATTGTTATTTCCGTCAGAATAATTATCGGCAGTTCGGTACGAAATACTTCCGTCTGCCACAAATTTAGTTCCTGAATACGAGATATTTCCTAAATTGAAAAACTGCTTATTGTTAAACTCAAAACCTGTTTGATACACTCCATTCCATTTCTTTTGAAGACCAAATGGCGTGCTTTTTCTTTTTAAATCGATGCTTCCCGCAATAGTCGATCCGTGAAGACTTCCTTCCTGTCCCGATTTAATATCGATTGCCGCTAGATTATTACTTTCTACATAAGACGTAATCGGATCCATTTTATCGGTACAAGCACCAAAAACATGCATTCCGTCAATCGTAACCGTAGAGCGTTCTGTACTCATATTGTTTAATAAAGGCTCCCAAGCATAAGCTCCACGTTTTATAAAGCTAATATTATCTGATGAAGACAAAAATTCATCAACAGAAACTGCCATTTTCATCTCGGTTTCTATTTTCTTTTTCGTCGCGTTTTTTACCGTTACTTCTTCTAAGTTTTTTATGCTATCGTGATGTGCATGCTGATTTTGAGCTGTAACTGAAAAACCCAAGAAAAGCAGCATTATAATATATTTCATGTTTTTAAAATAAAGTATCAATATAAAGTTCACTTTTCACGCCTTCTACTCCTGGCGTATGATCGGTTGGAACTATAGTTCCTTTTACGATTAAACCGTTTTGGTTCATCATAATTAAGTTTAAGGTCCAGTTTCCTGTCATCGTATAATTAACAACACCGTGATACAAACCATCATTTTCTTGTGTCAAATCCTTATTATTTGGCGAAGAATGATTTCCCATAGAAGGTTCTGGCATTCTAGGATCTAACTTTAAAGTGTATCCCACAACTTTAGAATAAGAAAACTGTGACGGATCTGGAAAAGTTCCTGCAGGTGTTGTTGGTTTGTTGTATTTGTAAACACCAGCAACCAAAGCGTTTTCTGAAACTGTCGGTTTTTGAGGCGAAATCAAGGCAATTACATATTGCTCGCCGTCATTTCCTGCAAAAGCAGTCATATTGAGGTTTTTATTGCTTTGTTTTTCAACCGTAACATCTTTATTGATCTCATATTTTTGGTTATCAGCGGTAAAACTGATGTACAATTTCCAGCTTGCTGTTGTAGTGCTTTCTCCCGTAAAAACAGCATAACCGTTGTAGTATTTATTGGTAGAATCATATAACACATTATACTCATGCGGGCAAGAACTTTTGCTTCCGTCAGCATTACTTATTATGGGTAAAAAAGTTACCGCAGCTGTCGTTAATTCTTGGTTGTTTTGAGTATTGATAATTTTAAAATGAAGCTCATTATATCCTTTATAAAAAGTTCCGTTTAAAGCTTCTATACTAATCTTATAGTTACCGCTTGTAAGAGATGTTGCTTCTTTAAATTCTAGACTTTCAGGAACTTCAGAACCTATTTCAGCTTCGTAATCTGTTTTATCAATTGTACAGGAAGTAACCGCAAACAATATTGCGATTATCCAAAAATTAAAAGATTTCATTTGATGATGTTATAAAAAACGTTTAAAATATAGCACCCTGCCATAAATTTTTGAATACCAGAAAAAGGGCCAAAATGCTGTGAGTGAGCCAAAAAAAATGGCGACGTAAATAAAAATGGAAGAGTTTTCCTTTTCAATTACAAAGAAGATCAAAATCAGTTTTTAGAATAATAAATTATATAATCCTAGCCTAAACTTAGAATTTTTAATCCCAGCAAGTGAACCAAACCATTCAATTTCAGAATTGGAATTTGGAATTTAAAAATATTGGAATTTAAAACTAAATGTTGATCTCTAAACTGTATAGAGAGGAGGGTGAAAAGTAAGATTAGAAGCACCGATTGGTTTCTTCTCAAACAAAATTGAAGTGTTATTTTTTGATTCCATCACTGGAATTGCGCCAAAAGTGATTTCAGCAGTATTTTGAACATACACAAGCTCTAACTTGTCTTTTAGACTGTCTTGCATTTTTCGTTCATTATCAGAATATTTCTTAATGCTTTTTTGAAGTTCGCATCGACCGTTACAACTGTTAAAAGCCTGTTTACGCTGAACGCAAATCGTTTTAGCAATTTCTTTCTGATTGATTTTAAAAGAAGCATAAATAAACAAGCTGCCAAAAGATGGCGACATAAGTAAAATAGAAAGTGCTATGATGATTAACCTTTTCAAGTGCTTGTTCAAATAGTTTGGTGGCAAAAGTACATACTATTTTGTATTTATTTTAACTAATTCCGATTTTTTATTTAATAAAAGGCAGATCCGTTTTATGTACAAAAACGGTTTATTCATAAAATAACGAAATATCGTAAATAAAAAAACGTCCATTTTTAAACAAACCCCTTAAAATAAAGGCACTGCGAATAAGGCACGTTAATTGGCAATAGTTAGGCATTCTAGTAAATCACTTAAAAATGCTACACATTATGAGACCAAAACTACAGCCATTTTCAGGTCAAGATCCAGCTTTTTGTAGAAAAGTAAAAGCAAATTTCTCTAGGAAAGATTCCAATAAACTAAATTTTTTAACATCATTTTTCACTTCTTAATCTAGGTTAATCGATGCAGATGCTTTTCCGTAATAAGTTTGCATAAGAAACATCACAACATTGAACATCTATTAAACCATTTGTTAAAAAATTAAACATAATTGTTAAGTATTCAAATATTTCAAAATAAAATTAATCCTAAAATCAAAAAATCATGAGCACATTTACAGTAAAAGACGGAACACAAATTTATTACAAAGACTGGGGAACAGGACAACCAATTGTTTTTCACCACGGATGGCCTTTATCAAGTGACGACTGGGATGTACAAATGATGTTTTTCCTTCAAAAAGGCTACAGAGTTATTGCACACGACAGACGCGGACATGGTCGCTCTAGTCAAGCCTCTGAAGGAAATAACATGGAAACTTATGCATCTGATATCGCTGAATTGGCTGAAGCTTTAGACTTAAAAGACGCTATTCATGTTGGACACTCAACAGGTGGTGGTGAAGTTATTCGTTACGCTGCAAAATACGGAAAAGGTCGTGTTGCAAAAGCGGTAATCATAAGCGCAGTTACGCCAATAATGATTCAAAACGAATCTAATCCAGAAGGAGTTCCATTGTCAGTTTTTGACGAAATCAGAAAAGGAACAGGATTCAACAGAGCACAATATTTCTACGACTTCCCTATTCCTTTCTACGGATGGAACCGCGAAGGGCAAACTGTTCAAGAAGGCATCAAAGCAAATTGGTGGCGTCAAGGAATGATGGGTTCTGTATTGTCTCACTACGAAGGAATTAAAGCATTCTCTGAATCTGATTTTACAGAGGATTTAAAAAGTTTAGATATTCCAGTTTTAGTATTGCACGGAGAAGATGACCAAATCGTTCCTTATGGTCAAGCGCCAAGAGCTGCAAAATTGTTGAAAAACGGAAAATTAATTTCTTATCCTGGATTTCCTCATGGTATGCCTACAACAAAGGCAGAAACGATCAACAACGATATTCTAGATTTCATCAAATAATCCATAACCACTGCCTGTAAAGGTTCCTTTGCAGGTAGTTTAATCTTCTCAAATTATGAGTTTTTTCCAACAGCCCTCTTTTGATACGGTTACAGAAGCGTTGCAATGGTTAAGTACACAAGGTTTTACAGAAAACTTTAATCTGGATTCTAACTGTATTCGCTACAATAACAATACGCAGAGCATGTCGCCAGAAGAATTCAAAATCGAATATTTATTCCGTTTTGAAGGAGATACCGATCCAGGAGATGAAGATATTATCTACGGGATTAAATCTGAAATCTACAATATCAAAGGTGTTTTAACCAGCGCTTTTGGAATTTATGCCGATTCAATTTCTTCTGAAATGATTAAGAAATTGTCTACGCACTAATCTTAAAAAAAACACGAAATATCGCTAATGATTATTGTATTTCATTAGCCTAACCAATTAAAAATCTTAAAAATAAATAGTATGAAACCATCAGTTAACTTATTATCACCAGATAATCACGCATTAGTATTAATCGATTTTGAAGGACAAATGGCCTTCGCAACGCACAATATTCCAGTAAGCGAATTACGCACGAATGTGGCAATTGTTGCTGGAGCATCGAAAATTTTTAACGTAGCAACAGTGGTAACTACAGTTGCAGAAGAAAGCTTTTCTGGACCTGTTTTTCCAGAATTAGAAGAATTTTATCCAATTGCTACTTCTGGGTACATTGACAGAACTAGCATGAATACTTGGGAAGACGAAAATGCTTATAAAGCTATCGTAGCAAAAAACAAAAAGAAAATTGTGCTTGCTGGACTTTGGACAGGCGTTTGCATCGTAGGGCCTGCATTGTCTGCAATCGAAGAAGGTTACGAAGTGTACATTATTACAGACGCGTGTGGTGATGTTACTGCTGAAGCTCACGAACGTGCTGTACAAAGAATGATTCAAGCTGGAGCAATTCCGGTAACTTCTATTCAATATTTATTAGAACTTCAAAGAGACTGGGCACGCGAAGCAACTTACGGTCCTGTTACTTCTTTAATGAAAAAATATGGCGGTTCTTACGGAATTGGTATTCACTACGCACATAACATGTTGAAACACTAATCGGACTAATTCATTTTATTATAAATCTCTTACGCTTCATTATGTTGGAATCATCAAAATCCATATTATCAAAAATCCTTTTCATGTCTATCGTTTCTTTTCTTTTGATAGGAAACACGGCATCGGCTCAAAGTTTTAAGCTGCTCCGTTACGATGAAAATTATGAATTCTTAAAAGACTCAAATAGAAACTTTTACGAACGATTAAAGTTCATTCCCTTAAATCAAGATAAGGAGGTTTACATGTCAATTGGTGGCGAAGCCAGATATGAATATGTTGATTTCAACAATGAAGACTGGGGACGATTCAATATTGGACACAACAATTTCTTACTGCAGCGTTACGATCTTCATGCCGATGTGCATTTGGGAAAACGCATTAGAATATTTGCCCAATTAAGAAGCGCCCTAGAAGATGGCCGTGAAAATGGCGCTCGCGGTATTGACGAAGATCAGCTGAATGTTCAGAATCTTTTTGTAGATGTGAATTTTTGGCAGCAAAAAGACAAAAAAATAACCATTCGTGCCGGAAGACAAGAGTTGGACTATGGTTCTGGAAGGTTAATTTCTGTTAGAGAAGGTCCAAATGCGAGACTTTATTTTACAGGAGGAAAATTGATGTACACTTCGTCAAGAGTATCGATAGATGCCTTTGCCATGATGGCTGATACAGTTCACACAGGTGTTTTCGATAATAAAATGTCTAAACAGCTTAATCTTTGGGGAGCCTATTCTAAAATAATTTTTCCAAAAGCAGGAAATCTTGATCTGTATTATCTCGGATTCAGAAGAGATGAATCTGTTTTTGAAGAAGGAATTGCTCCTGAAAGAAGGCATACAATCGGTTCGAGATTATGGAAATACGGTGGCGGTTTTATTTACAACCTCGAAGCAGCGTACCAATTTGGAACTTTTGGTTCTGGAAATATCAATGCCTGGACTGGCTCTGTTGATATTGGGTATATGTTTGAAAACGTAAAATTTAAACCTACCATAAATCTTAGAAACGATTATATCTCAGGAGATAAAAATCAAGGCAACGGAAATCTTCAAACATTTAATCCGCTGTATCCAAAAGGAGGATATTTTGGTTTTAGTCCGCAAGTTGGACCAGTAAACCTTATCGATATTCATCCGTATGCTACGATGGATTTATTGCCACAGCTAAAGATGCAGGTCGATGTGGTTTTAAACTGGAGATTTTCAACACAAGACGGAGTTTATAGGCCAAGCGGAATTTTAAATCTTCGCGGAAGCGATTCTGACGAAAGATATATCGGAACTGCCTATCTCGCCAATTTTACCTATAGCGTAAACAAATATATTTCGGTTGTCAGCGGTATTCAGTACTTCAAAACAGGTGCTTTTATCGATGACATGATTCCGAACTCAAAAGACGGGGTTTTCTTTAACGCTCGTCTTGGATTCAAATTTTAATCAAATACATAAATTAATTTTTAACACATAGAAACATAGTTTTTGAGGCGTGAAAAGGCGTTTCACTTGCAATACTACACATAAAAGGTGTACTAGCACTATTTGCATTACAAACTTTGTCAAAGTTTAAAACTTTGACAAAGTTCTCACAAAGCATTAAAGGAGCTATGTGTTAGAAACTAGTTTCTTTCTATACTCTTTTTCAAAGTAAAAAAATCTATGTTTCTATGTGTTTAAAAAATTTTAACAACACTAAACCCTTAACAATGAAAACAAACACTTCAAAATACAGTTTTAGATTTTCCCATCTAATGCTGCTAATTATAGCATTTGCAGGCTCTCTTAGCAACAATGCTTTTGCACAAACAGCTTCAATTGGTTCTACGGTAACTTGGGGGAAAGTAGACGGAATTGCAGTAAACGGATTGGTTCAAGGACCATCTGCAGCAGAAGCTGACTTGCAAGTTGCCTGCGTTTTTGAATATACAGAAGGTGATATTTTTAACCCTCCTGCCCTTCCTGCCAACTTAAACGGAATGGTGCACTTAGACGACGCGTTAAAAGGCATTATTACAGAATTACGTAAAAGTGGAAGATTTACTGGCCATTCTCTTGAAACTTTATTGATTACGCCTCCAAAAGGAACTTTAGCATCCAAACAATTACTGTTAATCGGATTGGGAGATCGCAATAAGTTTACACCCGATTTAATGATTAGTGTTGGAAGCACTGCCATGCGCGAAGCTTTACGTTTAGGGGTTTCAAACTATTCTTTTGCAAGTGATATTAAAGATGCAGGAATCGATTCTCCAACTGCCTTAGTAGCCGAAAATGTGGTTTTAGGTTCGTTTGAAGCATATAGAACTCAATCTTATTTAAAAGAAAAAAAGCTAACAGATTATAAGCCTCTAACCAAAGTTATCTTGCTTGCTGGCCCTGCTTTTTATACCGTTGCCGGAGAAGGAATAAAAGAAGCAATTACCAAATTGAACGCTAAATAATCGAACTATGAAAGCAGATTTAATTTTATTCAACGGGAAAATTCATAGTTTCAACGCTGAAACTCCAAACGTTACAGCTGTTGCCATTAAAGACGGAAAATTTATTGCAGTAGGAAATGACAGCGATATAATGGATTTTGCATCTGAAGAAACCAAAATAATTGATCTTCAGAATAAAAGAGTCGTTCCTGGAATTAACGATTCGCATATTCACCTTATTCGAGGCGGATTAAATTATAATCTTGAACTACGTTGGGATGGCGTTCCTTCTTTGGCAGATGCGCTTCGAATGCTGAAAGAACAAGTAGATCGCACTCCAAATCCGCAATGGGTTCGTGTTGTGGGCGGTTGGTCAGAATTTCAGTTTGCAGAACGCAGAATGCCTACCTTAGAAGAAATCAATGCTATTGCACCCGATACTCCTGTTTTTATTCTGCATTTGTACGACAGAGCCATTATGAACCGAGCAGCATTGAGAGCCGTTGGTTACAACAAAAATACGCCTGCGCCTCCGGGAGGACATATCGAACGTGACTCCAACGGAGAACCTACAGGACTTATTATTGCGACTCCAAATGCAATGATTTTGTATTCGACTTTGGCTAAAGGTCCGACGCTTTCTTACGAGCATCAAATCAATTCGACGCGTCATTTTATGAAAGAATTAAACCGTTTCGGAATCACAAGTGTTATTGATGCTGGAGGCGGATTTCAGAACTTTCCAGATGATTATAAAGTGGTTAACGAATTGAACGAAAAGAAACAATTGACCGTAAGAATTGCCTACAATCTTTTCACTCAAAAACCAAAACACGAATTTGAGGATTTCTCCGATTGGATTGACACCGTAAAATTATATCAAGGAAACGATATGTACCGTCATAACGGAGCTGGTGAAATGTTGGTTTTTTCTGCTGCCGATTTTGAGGATTTCCTTCAGCCAAGACCAGATCTTCCTGAAAACATGGAAGCTGAATTGGAAAAAGTAGTTCGCCTTTTAGTAGAAAATCGCTGGCCTTTTAGACTTCACGCGACTTACAACGAAAGCATTACAAGGTTTTTGAATGTTTTTGAAAAGATCAATCAAGATGTTCCTTTCAACGGACTTCCTTGGATTTTTGATCACGCTGAAACGATTGACGAAAGAAACATCGAACGTGTAAAAGCTTTAGGCGGAGGAATCGCAGTTCAAAGCAGAATGGCGTATCAAGGGGAATATTTCACCGATCGTTACGGAGCAAAAGCTGCTGAAAACACACCGCCAATCAAAAAGATGATTGAAATGGAAGTTCCTGTTGGTGCAGGTTCAGACGCTACACGTGTGAGCAGTTACAATCCGTGGGTTTCAATGTATTGGATGACCGTCGGAAAAACTATTGGAGGATTGCAATTATACAATGAAACGAGATTGAACAGACAAACTGCTTTAGAATTATACACCAGAGGAAGCGCTTGGTTTTCGCAGGAACAAACTAAAAAAGGAGATATTAAAGTGGGAATGTTTGCCGATTTAGTGGTTTTAGATCGTGATTATTTTACCATTGACGACGAAGACATCAAAAAAATCGAAGCCGATCTAACGATTGTGGATGGAAAAATTGTGTATGCTAATGGAGATTTTTCTTCGTTCTCGCCGCCTCACATTCCGATTTTGCCAGATTGGTCGCCAACCAATATTTACAACGGATATCCTGCAAGAAGCAGTTTCCAGAGTGCGATTGAAAAAAACGCAAAAGCAGATGCAAAACCAAAATTGACTTCGCAGATTCACAGCTGTACCGGAAGTTGCGATGTTCATTTACACAATCACGATGCCGCAAGAATGAGCAATGTTCCTGTAAACAATTATAATGCATTCTGGGGCGCTTTAGGCTGTTCTTGTTTTGCTTTCTAAATTTTAA
This sequence comes from Flavobacterium tagetis, assembly GCF_016735615.1. Lineage (GTDB taxonomy): Bacteria > Bacteroidota > Bacteroidia > Flavobacteriales > Flavobacteriaceae > Flavobacterium > Flavobacterium tagetis. The sequence continues at coordinate 1,137,212 of NZ_JAERSF010000002.1, read as the reverse complement.
AAAAATGATCGAATTTATAAAACAAATATTGCATTCCGATTTAGGAACTTCATTCAATAATGCAGCTCTTTTAATATTTAGAGTGCTCTTAGCAATTGAACTTTTTAGAGTGCACGGAATGAAAAAATTTAGAGTCGAAAATGGAGAAAAAGAACACGTTCCTAATCCGTTGCATTTACCTGAAAAATTAAACGGCTTGGTTGCTACATTTTCAGATACTGTAATTCCGTTTTTCATTATTCTGGGACTTGGAACAAGACTCGCTGTTTTGCCTACAATTGGTGTAACGGCAATTGGCTATTTTGTGGTTCACAAAAACGATTCGCTTGAAGTGCGCGACGTTCCATACATGTACACTTTATCCCTATTACTGCTTCTTGCCCTAGGCGCAGGAACTTATTCACTTGATTATTATTTACTAGAATTGCTAAACAATTAATTTAAACACAAATAATTTTTAACACATAGAAACATAGCTTTTTGGTAAGCATAAAGACGTTTCACTTACATTAATACACATAGTAAGTTTTATTCTCTCGCAGATTAGGCAGATTTTTCAATTTTTAATTTTTCATCTGCCTTTTAAACACAACAATCTATGTGTTAGAAACTAGTTTCTTTCTTAATTCTTTTCAAAGCAAAAGAAAAATCTATGTCTCTATGTGTTAAAATAATTCACAATTAATATTATTCATCAAACCAAATTTAAAAATGAAAACAAACATCGGAATTAAACAAGAAAACATCTCAAAAATTGTTGATGTATTAACTAAAGTTCTTGCAGACGAATTCGTACTTTATACCAAAACAAAAAGAGCACACTGGAACGTTGAAGGTCCGGATTTCTATAACAAACACCTTTTCTTTGAACAACAATACGATGCAATTGATGAGATTGTAGATACAGTTGCAGAAAGAATCAGATCTTTAGGACATTATACACCAGCTACTTTAAAAGATTTCTTAGCACTAACTCATCTTACAGAAGAACTTAAAGAGAAAAATGACAGCAATGGTTTTATCAAAGAATTGCTTTTAGATCACGAAAGCATCATTATTTATCTGAGAGAAAACATTAATTTTATTGCTAATGAATTGCAAGATGCAGGAACTAGCGATTTTATTACAGGCCTTGTAGAAAACCATGAAAAAATGGCGTGGATGCTTCGCGCACATTTAAACTAAAAACAAATTATGGAAATTCAACAAAAAAATATTTGGTACGTAACCCTGCTTCTCACCATGATAGCAGGGTATTGCGATACCGTGACTTTTGTCGCAGCCGATTCGATATTTTCGGCTCACGTAACAGGTAACTTTATCGTTTTTGCTTATCAAATTGTCAAAGGTTCAGACCTTCATGCGTGGGTAAAACTGCTTACTTTTCCTATTTTTATTATTGCTGTAATTACGGGCGGCAGAATTGCATTAAAAGCAACCAATCGCTATACTATTTTATTTTGGGAAGGCATAATTTTGGTTTTAAGTGGCATTGCATCGTATGTATTTGGCTATTTGCAGAACTTCGAAGAATGGACCATGTATACGGTTGCCATGACAACAGTCTTTGCAATGGGACTTCAGAATGCTTTTGGAAAGCTTTATGCTAAAGAAACGCATGGCCCAACTACTATGATGACAGGAAATGTAACTCAAGCTTCTCTTGATTTAGGGAATTTATTAAAAAACGGACTTAAAGATGCTGAAGTATTTTTAAGTTTTAAAAAACAGCTTGTTACCTTAATCGGATTCCTTGTCGGGTGTTTTCTAGGAGCAATTGCAGGAAAGTTTTTCGGATTAGGGACTTTAATTCTTCCAGGATTGGCAATGATTATTTGCTACTTATATCACCGAGATAACTAAGCAAAAGACCATTTTCAGATTGCAGATTTCTGATAATATAGTATCTTTAAAAAATGATTTTAGCGCTTTTTTCTTAAAAAAGAATTCTAAAATCCGTTCAAATAAATTTCTAAAAAGCTCCAAATTCTTGGCTATTCTTGAAATTATACAAACAATGTAATGAAGGAGAAACTACTAATTGTTGAAGATGAATTTATAGTTGCAAATGATTTAAAAATCATGCTGCAGAAAGCAGGTTATCAAGTTGTTGGCATTGCTGCTTCTGTAGCTCAGGCTCGAAAATTAATCGAAGAAAAAAAACCTGATTGGATTTTGTTGGATATCATCTTAAAAGGCAATTTAACGGGAATTGATCTGGCTTGGGAACTGCGAGAAATGAATCTGCCTTTTCTATATATTTCGGCAAACACCAATCAAAGTACCCTTGAGGCTGTAAAAGCTACCCATCCGTACGGTTTTACCGTAAAGCCTTTTAGGGAAAAAGATCTTGTTGTGATGCTTGATATTGCTAGATATCGATTTAATCAAGAAAAAGAAGATTTGGCAATAAATCAAGTAAATCCAGAAATTCAAGAAATAGAAGGAATCATTGGTCAAAGCCCTCTTCTAAAAGAAACTATTGAAAAAATAAAAATTGTAGCTCCAGCTGAAACTTCGGTATTGATTTTGGGTGAAAGCGGTACAGGAAAAGAAAGAGCCGCACATGCTATACATGAACTTTCGGCAAATAAACCAAATCCAATTGTGGTTGTAAATTGTGCCGCCTTACCGCAATCTCTAATAGAATCTGAACTTTTTGGACACGAAAAAGGCTCTTTTACAGGAGCTAATGCCTTAAGAATCGGTAAATTTGAACAAGCCAATAATGGCACTATTTTTCTTGATGAAATTGGCGAATTACCGCTTGACTCTCAAGTAAAATTATTGCGTGTTCTGCAGGAGAAAGAAATTCAGCGTCTTGGAGGCAATAAAACTATTAAAATCAATGTTCGTATTGTAGCTGCGACCAATAAAACCCTTGAAAAAGAAGTTGCCGAAGGCCGTTTTAGATTGGATTTATATTACAGATTAAATGTATTTCCGATACAAATGCCATCTTTAAAAGAACGCAAAGAAGATATTGAAATATTGGCTCATTATTTTCTAAAAAAATATGCCACTAGCTCTAAAAGAAATGTTATCAGTATAAGCGTAAAAGCTTTAGAACAGTTAAAAAGTTACAATTGGCCAGGAAACGTACGTGAATTAGAACATTTGATTGAAAGAAATGTACTTCTCGCCAAAACAAGCGAAATCGAAAAATTTGACTTACCATCAATTGCTCCTGCCGCCTCTTTAGAAATCGGTACAAACAAAATAAAGTCGATGGAAGAAATGGAAAAAGAGCATATTATGAATGCGCTTCAAATCTGCAATGGCAAAGTTTCTGGCATTGGCGGTGCCGCCGAACTTTTAAAACTGCAGCCACAGACTTTGTATTCAAAAATGAAAAAATTAGGTATAAAACAAGAATATAATTAAATGTGTAGGTTAACCGCAAAGAGCGCAAGAAATTACGCAAAGTCCGCAAAGCTAAAATTAAATCTTTGCGAACTTTGCGCTGACTTTGGGCCTTTGCGGTTAAATCTCACATAGTAAAAAAAACAATATATGGAAACAATAAAATTAGAATTAGACGAAAAAAAACATGGAGCCTTCAACCTTTATGTAGACGACAAAAAACTGGGAGAAATGACAGTAAGCATTAAGCCAGATTTATTAACCGTTTACCACACAGGAGTTGAACCAGAAGCAGAAGGAAAAGGTTATGCAAAGAAACTTTTAGACGAAATGGTATCGTATGTTCGTGCCAATAATTTGAAAGTTTTACCGCTTTGTCCTTACGTTCACGCACAATTCAAAAGACATCCAGACGAATATGAAGATATTTGGAAGAAATAATTAATTCTAAACAAAGTATATCGCCAAAGTTTGTCATTTCGACGTAAGGAGACTCGAGCAATAGCGAATAGGCGAAGCAAACCTTCGCGAGAAGCTCGACAAAGATTGGATTTTCTTTACGGAGTTACTTGTGAAGATTTCTCCTCGGTCGAAATGACAAGATTGTGTGAATCTGTGCGAAACAATCATTCGCCAGTCAAATAATTTAAAAACAAAACAATCATGAATACAGATATTTTAACAGACGGAATTCCTTTAAATGAAGCTAAAAAAGCTCTCATTATGATTCACGGACGCGGTGCTAGCGCTCATGATATTCTTTCCATTGCTAAACATCTTAAGGTTGAAGATTTTGCATTGGTTGCCCCTCAGGCAGAAAACAGAACTTGGTATCCTTATTCATTTTTAGCTCCTTTAAACGAAAACGAACCTTCATTTTCAAAATCATTAGAAGCGATACATCAAGTTGTGGTGGCTATACAGCAAAATGGAATCGAAAAAGAAAACATTTATTTCTTAGGATTTTCTCAAGGGGCTTGTCTTGCACTAGAATTTACAACAAGAAACGCAGCAAAATATGGCGGCGTCGTAGCGTTTACAGGCGGATTAATTGGCGATCAAGTTTATGAAAATCATTATTCAGGGAATTTCGAAAATACACCTGTTTTTATTGGAACAAGTGATCCAGATTTTCACGTTCCTGTAGAAAGAGTCAATGAGACTGAAGCTCTTATGGAAAAAATGGGTGCAGATGTTACTAAAAAAATCTACCCAAATATGGGACATACCATCAGTCAAGATGAGATAAATTGTGCCAATGCATTAATTTTCAACAAAAAATAATGATTACGATTACTCGTGTTTATAGCGATGCGAATGGAGAAAGTCATTTTGAAGACTTTGAAGTTCCGTTGAAAAACAATGGCGATATCGGATTCTTATCGGATGATGAACCTGTTAAGTCAATTGTTTTTAGAGAAGTTAGCCCTTCTTACGATTACGATTTTCATAATGCTCCAGATCGCCAGTATATTGTTTTGCTAGAAGGAGGCGTAGAAATTGAAACTTCGTTAGGAGAAAAAAGGACATTTAATACGGGGTCTATTTTATTGGTAGAAGATACCACAGGAAAAGGTCACAAAACCAAAAATATAGAACCTAAACTGAGAAAATCTATTTTTATAAAGCTGGTTTAAAATAGTTTCAGGTTTCAAGTTTCAAGTTCTGTCGAACTTTGTCAAAGTTTTAAACTTTGACAAAGTTGATACTATTTTTTTAAACACATAGAAACATAGATTTCTTTGATTTGGAAAAGAATAAAGAAAGAAACTAGTTTCTAACACATAGCACTATGTGTATTTATGCAAGTGAAACGCCTTATTACACAAACTAAATCTATGTTTCTATGTGTTAAAACACTTTTACACTTTCAAAAAAATCAATCCAAAAAATGTTCTTTTTTAATTCCTAGCTTCTTCATTCTAGAGCTCAATGTTGTAGACGGCAAACCGAGTAAAACTGCCGCGCCTTGCGGGCCCGAAATTCGTCCATTACATTTTTTTATGACTTTTAGAATGTGCTCCTTCTCTACTTCTTGAAGTGTTTTTGTATAAAATTCATTTACTAAAGCATCTGAACTAGCAATTACAATTTCGGGAAAAATCATTTCTTTGATCTTTTCATCTTTGGCAAACAAAATGCTCCTTTCAACCATATTTTCTAGTTCACGCACATTGCCCGGCCATGCATTAACCATCATGCTGTTGAGTACTTTTTTAGAAAAACGTTTTACGGTTCTGTTCATTTTTGCAGCGTGTTTTTCTAAGAAAAAATGTCCCAAAATAGGAATATCTTCTTTACGGTCGCGTAAAGCAGGAAGTTTAATGGGGTAAACATTTAATCTGTAATATAAATCACTTCTAAAGCGCTCCCCATAAACTTCTTTTTCAAGAATTTTATTGGTTGCGGCAATAACTCTAGCATTCACTTTTATGCTTTTGCTTCCGCCCACTCTTTCAATTTCTTTTTCTTGCAAAACACGAAGCAGTTTTCCTTGCAATTCTAATGGCAACTCTCCTATTTCATCTAGAAAAATGGTGCTGTTTTCAGCTTGTTCAAACTTACCTATTCTCTGTTCGGTTGCTCCTGTAAAAGCACCTTTCTCATGTCCGAATAGCTCACTTTCAATCAAATTTTCGGGAATCGAAGCGCAATTAACCTTTATCATTTTCTGATCTGAAACCTCAGATAAATTGTGAATTGCATTTGCTGCAAGTTCTTTTCCTGTTCCTGTTTCGCCCAAAATTAAAACAGTCGAATTAGATGATGCCACTTGCGAAATCAATTCGTAAACATCTTTCATCGCATTGCTGGTTCCGATAATTCCATGAAAATTTTCATTTTTTGGAGTATTTTTTTCTTGCTTTTTCCCTGAAATCTTCTTCTTTAGTATTTCCAACTCGGCAAGAGTATTTTCATTTTGCTGAGTAAGCATTATGTTTCTTAGCGTAATAGAAAACTGCATCGAAATTCCTCTCAAAACGCGATTAGATTCTCTGCTGAAAGTTTTGACGTTTTTAAAGAAAAGAAAAAGCACATTTCGATTTCCTTCTATATAAGGAAGACCAATTCCAAAAGCGTTTTTAGAACCTTTTTTATAAATGTTCTGAAGGTAATCTGGATAATTTAAATTTGATAAATCGAAAGAAACTACATCAGCAGAATTAATGCACTCATCAAAAAAGCCATCATTTATAGCATAACTTTTTACATCTATATTTTTATCTGTTGAATGAAAAATAAAATACTCCTTTTTACTTTCATCAGAAGAAGCCAAAATAAAATCGTCAAATTGAAAGTTATTTTTTAATATTCCGCTGACAATGGATTCAAATTCCTTTTTGTTCAAAGCCCGAGAAAGTGCTGTACAAATAGACATAATAAGCATTTGTTCCTTTTCTCTTTCCTGCAATCGGTTTATTGTGATCGCAGCTTTATCTATAGGCTTTTCCATAAACGGTATTTATTGTGGTATTTTGGCGGTGATAGCGTAAAAATAAGGAATAGCATTTAGTAAACAAGTATTGATTTTCTAAATATGCCATTTTCAAATCATAAAATTGCGATATATCGTAGGTTCAAAAATTCGGCATTTATCCAAAAGCCTTATTTTCAATGCTTTTTAAAATCGGAATGTTATTTGGTTTGCTTTTGAAGCTTTCAAAAAACAGCGCGTTTTTATTTCTTAATCTAGGTTAATCGATGCAGAAGCATAACCGCCGTAAATTTGTAAAAGAAAAATCAATAACAATTTAATATAAAAAATACCATGGAAAATAAAATTTTAGGCTTACACCATATTACTGCAATTGCAGGTGACGCTAAACGTAATTTTGACTTTTACTCAAAAGTTTTAGGGTTAAGATTCATTAAAAAAACGGTGAACTTTGACGATCCAGGAACTTACCACTTTTACTTTGGAGACGAAGTAGGAAGCGCAGGAACTATCTTAACTTTCTTTCCTTGGGGAGCAGGAATTCAGCAAGGAAGAAAAGGTTCTGGAATGGCAACTGAAATTGGATATTCTGTTCCAAAGGGAAGCCTTGATTTCTGGCAAAAACGTTTCGAGCAGTATAATGTAATTTACAATAAACCAGCTGAAAAATTTGGTGAAAAATATTTGACTTTCTTAGATCCAGACGGATTAAAATTAGAGTTAATAGAATCTAAAACAGATGATAACAGAAAAGCTTGGGAAACTGACGAAGTAAAAGCAGATGTTGCGACAAAAGGCTTTCATAACATTACTTTGACTTTAAACAGTATCAAAGCAACTGCTGCAATCTTAACAGACATATTTGGTTACAAACTGATCGATCAGGATGTTAACCGCTACCGTTATGCAACAGATGCTGTAGAAAATGCTGCGATTGTTGACTTGGTAGAACTACCTGAAGAAAAACGTGGCTTAAATGCTAACGGAACTGTTCACCACGTAGCTTTCCGTGTACAGAACGATGAAATCTTAATGAAATTCAGAGAAAAAATCGAAGAATACGGATTGCAGATTACACCGCAAATCGACAGACAATATTTCCACTCTCTATATTTCAGAGAACCAGGAGGAGTTTTGTTTGAAATCGCAACTGATAATCCTGGATTTACTGTAGATGAAAGCTTAGAAGAATTAGGTCAAAACTTAAAACTTCCTGCTCAGTACGAGCCTCAAAGAGAAGCTATTGAAAAGCATTTGGTTAAAATAAACTAATTTAAATGCTAAAACTGGGGTTAATCCCGAAACACACAACTATTTTTTTTGAAAAGCTGTCCTGATTTGGGATGGCTTTTTTTGTTTCGGGAAGTGAATGGATTTTGATTTTTTATAGGGAAATATTTTATATTTGAGTTATTATAAAATTACCAAAATAAATTATAAAAAATGGCTGAGAAAAAAGAAAAATACGATTTAGAGCCTGAAGCACCAAGTTTGTTAAAACAAATCAAATGGCTTGAAATTTATGGTCGCAAAAAATTGGAAGATAATTATAGTTGGATTACTTTTTCTTGTTGCTTATCCAGCATTTAATCTAATAAAAGAACATTATGCAACTCCAGAAAGACCTAAACCTTTAGGCGCTTTTAATGTTACCTTTATTAATAACCTGGAAGAACCGATTACATTAAATAATTTGGGAGAATTCTATATACATGCACCGGAAACTCCAGGAACTAATAGACAAATTACTTCTGGCTTAATTGAATTTGAATTTCCTCCAAAAACCTATGTCCTAGAGATTAAACCTTCAAAATCTATAACTATTTCCGCTGAGTTAGCTAACGAAAAAAGACTTTTACAATATCTTGATACAGAGGAATTTTTCGCTTTAATAATGATATCCGCTACCCCAAAACCTTTACATGAAGAAGTACTATTTAAAAGAGAGACATTCAAAAACGGGATTAAAATTATTATTGATGAAATAAAAGATCATGACATCAATATTAAAAAATGATAACAGCTACCCAGTTAATAATAAACACATAAAAGCAATTTTAACTACTAAACAATGAAATATGATTTTATCGAATTCATCTAGTCAGGACATTTTTGATAAACATTTTGCCCTAAAGTGTCCTCATTGTAATAATGCTGTAAGTATTTCTGCTATTTCAGTTCCTAATTACAACGTATTAGTTAGATTTAGACCCAAAAAAGTAGGTATAGCATACAAATGCAATGGTTGTGATGAACCAATTTTTTTAAAGTTTGAAATAATAAAATGGGAACTAAGTATTCAAAGAATATCAATTTCTGATTCATATGAAATTATTGAAAGCTCAATGGAGGATTTCGAATATGAATACCTCGAGGGAGCTGTAAAAAATGATTTAAAGGAAGCTTTATTATGTTATTCATTAAAGGCTTATAACGCATTTGCAGCAATGTGTCGAAGAACTATACAGTCATCAGCAACTCAACTTGGAACAAAGGGAAAAGATAAAGTTCAAAAACAATTGGAAGACTTGAAAGAAATGGCTGATATAGATGATGAAACATTTGATGTTTTGAAACAAATTATTATAGATGGACATGACGGGGCTCATCCTCATTTACCAACTTTATCAAAAGCACGAGCAGAGATATTATTAGAATTAATAAAAGACGTTGTATATCAATTATTTGTAAGAAAAGCAAAACTAGCCAAAGCCGCAGAATTGAGGAGTAAGCAAATTTCTGAATCTAAATAAAAAGTAATTGGAAAACTTATATTTCTATTAATTATAAAAAATAAAAAATGAATGAACTAAAACTAACTAGTTTTTTAGGAATTGAATTTGGTTCCAGCAAAGAAATTTCGAGAGAAAAACTACTATCGCGAGAGGGTGCAATTCTTGATGAAGTAAATAGCTCCGAAGATGCTCTTTTCTTTGATGGTTTAAAATTTGGAGGCAGACAAACTTCATATGTACTCCTATTATTTGTAAATAACAAATTCACCAAATCATCTGTAGTCATTACTCCTAAATTAGACGCGTTTACGATTAATTTGTATAAGGAAATAAAGTCTGAGATTAATTCAAAATATTACAAAACGGAAGATGACTTTGAAATTTTTGAAGAGCCTTATTATGAAGATGATGGATATACAGAAACAGGAATTCGAGTTGGAAAGATAAGTTTTGAAAGTTATTGGAAATTTACAGATCAAAATGGAGGTAAAGATGATTTTATCGCATTGAGAATCACAGAAGATATGCAAATAATTATCAATTATGAAGATGGTGATTTATCTGATGAAATGGCAGACAAAAAAAACATAAAAAACAGTGAGGATTATTAAACCCGATAACGCGGATTCCTAGCCCAATATGACAAAAATAAACTTGCTATACATTTGCATTAACCCCAATAAAAATGAACCTAAACACAATTCAACATCATAGCTATGAGAAAGGACTTCCGCAAGAAGGAAATTTTATACTCGGACAAAAAAATGGCTCCAATATTATTGTATATCAGGCATTCAATGATAGCATTGCAGATTATGCCATAAAAAATCAGAAATTCGGAGGAACAGATTACAGCTTCGAGAGAATGACTTGGATAAAGCCCAACTTTTTGTGGATGATGTACAGAAGTGATTGGGCAGAAAAAGATAGCAATCAAAGTCGTATTTTGGCTATTGAGATGACTTTTGAAGGTTTCGAAGAACTTCTAACTAATGGTGTTTTGACAAGTTACGACAAATCATACGGAGATGAATCAACATGGCGGGAAAATTTAAACAATAGCAATGTTAGAATTCAGTGGGATCCAGACCACAATTTTAAAGGAGAAAAGCTAAAACGTAGAGCCGTTCAAATCGGAATTAAAAATGAGGCGTTACAAAAATTCAATAACGAGTTCATAAAATCAATCCAAGATATTACCGCTTTTGTAAAAGAACAAAAAGCGAAAATTGATAGCGGAGACGAATGGTTTTACGTAATGAATGAGTCCATAATTGAAGTCAACAGCGCTTTAAAAAATAAATTTTCAATTCCAGAAGTATTTCACTCACCATTTGTAGAAGGAATAATTTCGGAATTCAATGATAAAAAAACAATCTCCCAAGCAAATTTTGAGAAGTTGTTAAGTTACAGTGACCAACCTGAAAGAGATGAATTTGTTGGTTATGTCAAAAATTACAAAAATACCGAACTGTCAAGATATCTATTAGAAACTGCTATTGCTTACAGAAGAGATGATGAACTAGGAGAATTTGACTGTATGTGTGAAGACCTTTTAACGTTTAGCTACTTTGCTAGTAAAAATAAAGAGGCAATTGATCTTCATTTAATTTTAGAAGCTAAAATGGTTGATTTTGACACTTGGTGTGGATTTGATGGTGAAATGATTTTTTATCCATTGGGTCTTCAACCAACAAAAGAGTACATAGCTGCGAATAAGGATTTTTTGGTAGAAAATGTTGAAGGCTTTGCACCCCAAACAGCCGATTATTTTATTGAATCTTTTGATGAAGAATATATGTATAATCAAATTCATAGTAGAGCGTTTTGGTACTTTTGATCAAAAAAATGTAACTTTAAGCATATAAAAACAAAAAAGCCATGCAAAAATTACAATTTAAAAAAGAAATAAATGCATCTGCTCAAAAAGTATATGAAACGATGCTAGGCTTAAAGGATAAAGCTACTTACGAATATTGGGTTGCCACTTTTAATCCAACTTCTACTTATGAAGGCAGTTGGGATAAAGGAAGCAAAATACGTTTTGTTGGAACAGATGAAAACGGTAATAAAGCCGGAATGGTTTCGGAAATCGTAGAAAATAAACCTGCTCAATTTGTTTCCATTCGCCATTACGGTTTTTTGGATGGAGATACTGAAGTAACCACAGGCGAACAAGTTGAAAAATGGGCAGGCGGACACGAAAATTATACCTTTGAAGAGAATAACGGCATTACAACCGTAACTGTAGAAATGGATACAATTGATGAATATTTAGATTATTTCAACAGTACTTATCCAAAAGCTATGGATAAATTAAAAGAAATTTCAGAACAATAAAAGTTAAACTGATTTTTCACAAACATATAATATTTTAAAAAAGCTGTCTAAATATAGACCCCTGTCTCGTCCTGAAAAAAGTTTACATATTTACACTTAATCCTAAAATAGATAACAGACAATAAACTTCTTAAAAAAATCGCGTGGAAATAGAAACTATTAGAAATATAATTAGAAAAGCACTTGAAGAACTAGTAGATAAAGATGATGAAATTTTTAAACAAAAATTGCCTAAACTAGGAAAATCTACTGAAAAAGAACGAAAATTAAATAGAGAATTACACGAAACAGCTTTAAATCATAGATTCGCATTCTATCTGGAAAACGGTTTGATAAATAAAAACTTAACAACTTATAATGTCGATATTGAATACAATAGAAACTTTTCAAATCCAAAATCTGTAAAAATGGAAGGCATAAAAATTCCTGTAAGACCCGATATTTTAATTCATAAAAGAATGAAAACTTCAGAGTCAGATTCACATTTACTTATAATCGAAGCAAAAAAAGGCAAACCCTCTGATCATGATATTGAAAAAGTTAAAGCGTTTATGAATGATACTGATTATAAATATAAATATGGATTAACCGTTTCGTATGCTTTCAATCAAAATCAAGTTGAAACAATCTTGTATTCAAAATCGAAAAACAATAAAATAGAAAAAGAAAAAATAAATGTAAAAAGAAAAAGCTACAGTTAATTTCAGAACAGTAAAACCTGCGACTGGCATATCAAAAACAAATAATAAAAAAAAGCTGTCTACATTCTAGACAGCTTTTTTTTATGACCTTTTCATCACATAATTCTTTTTTGAAGTAAAAAATTAGCTTGAAAAATGTTTTTTAAACACTTTCAAAACACTTAGTTTTACGTCTCCAAACAATCCTAAACATGAAAAAAGTAATCTTCTTACTTTTACTAACTTTCTTTACCACACCCTCTTTTTGCCAAAATGAAACCGATAAACTTAAGCTTCAGAAAGATAGATTAATGTTACATAACGTTGCTATTTATCTTCGCAACGTTAATCAAGGATCTATAGATATTGACAGCGCGATGATTTTAGCCTGCAAAGCGCACAAACTTCCGTACACGCTTGCCAACGATGAAGGATTTAATGACGGATCTAACTTTCCGGGAAATAATTTAATTACCAATAATTATGCTCGCGGAGCAGAATTGCTTTTGCCGAGATTAAATACAACAGATCAAATTAAGCTGGCGTTGCAAATTGGGAGTTTTTATCTTTTTAAAGCTGGTGCCAAAAAAGAGGATCTCAAAAATGCGCTTTTATATATCAATAAAGCTCAAAAACTGGCAGAAAAATCTCGAATTAAAAAATGGTACTTTCAATCTAAATATCTTCTTGCCAAATATTATTATCAGGCAGGCAAGCCTGAGTTGAGCAGTACGATTTTTTTGCAGCTGGTTAATGCAGCAAGAAAGACACAAAATGAAAAAATACTAGCAGAAGCTATTGACAATCGAGGTACTTTTATGCCTGACAGCAACAAGGAAAAAGCAAGTATTTTATCTGAAGCTTTGGCCATTTATAAAAAGACGGGCAACAAGGAAAAAGAAATTGAAACTTACATGAAAATTATTCCAGTTCATTTTTGGACTGGGAATATGAAATTGGCGAAACAAGAACTCCTAACAAGTCTTAGCCTTCAGAAAAAAATAGGTTTTCTATACACACAGTACACCGAAACTACTATTTCGTATATCGAATTATTCCACAACAATTATAAAGATGCACTTTATTATGCTTTGGAAAGCGTTAGTTCGATGGAAAAAACGAAAGATTATGCTTTTGCTGACAGCTTCTACATTCGTTTAGGGAATATTTACAGCAGTACAGGCTATTATAAAGATGCTATCAAATTTTACCAAAAAGGAATTGAATACAATCAAAGGGAGATTAATGCAGGAACTTGGTATAAAAGCTTTTTTGGTGCTGTAAGATCATTAATGAATAATTCTAAATACTCTGAAGCTTTAAAATACCTAGAAACCAACTCTAAAAAATATCCGCCAAAAAACAATTTGGATAATATGATCCTGAATCAGCTTAAGGCTCGCTGTTATGAAGAATTAGGAAAGTTGAAAGAAGCCGAAACTTGCTATGAAAAACTTGATTTTTTTGCAAAAAAGCTAAATACAACTGAAACAATCAAAGATGTTGCAGACTGTTACTCGATTATGGCGCTGTTTTACATCAAAATTCATAAACCGCACAAAGCAAAAGAAATTACAGACAGAATCATATCAACATCTAGTAAAACAGAAGGTTATAGTCGTTATGTTTTAGAACTTGCTTTGTTTAAAATTGATTCGCTAAATGGCAATTATCTTTCAGCGATCGAACACATGAGAAGTTATACTCGAATTCAGGATTCAATGGATAACATTACTAAAAACCATGATTATGAAAATTTGAAATTCAAGTTTGAAACTAGTGCCAAAGTACAAAATATAAAATCTCTAAAACAGCAAACCGATCTTCAGAAACGTGAACTGCATTCGTCTAAACTTTTAAACACCATTTCTGTCAGCAGTTTATTTTTGCTACTGATAATTATTATTTTGTTGTACAATAGAGCAAAAATTAAACAGCGCAATACTAGCCGACTACAATTGAAAGAAAAAGAAATTAAGCTTAAAAATGTAAAATTGGAGCGTCTGGTCGAAGAAAAAGAATGGCTTTTGAAAGAAATTCACCATCGCGTAAAAAACAATCTTCAAACTGTCATCAGTTTACTTAATTCGCAGTCTTCTTATTTGAAAGATGATTTGGCAATTTCTACTATAAAAAATAGTCAGAATAGAATCTATGCAATGTCATTGATTCATCAGAGATTATATCAGGAAGATAATGTTTCTATGATCAATATGCCTGATTATTGCAATGAATTGATTGAATATTTAAAAGAGTCTTTTAATGCCGAATACATTCATTTTGAAATTAAAATTGCCTCTATAGAATTGGATATTTCTCAAGCAATTGCTGTTGGACTAATTACAAACGAAATTATAACCAATTCGATAAAATATGCTTTTAAGGATACTTCAAATTGCAATATCTGCTTCAAATTATCTGAAGTAAGTGAAAATTGCTATATGCTCGAGATTTCTGATAACGGAATTGGCATACCGGACACTGCAGAATTGCAAAATAGCAATTCGTTCGGAATGACACTTATAAATGGCTTAAGCAATACGCTTGAAGGAGATTTAGTTGTTAAAAATGAAAATGGGCTTAGCTTTCAATTGGTGTTTAAAAAAGATTTTAGATAAAAAACTAATCTTCGGCTGCCATTAATTCTAATTTTGCCATAATTAATGCAAGATTATTTTCTAGAATAATTTTTCCGTCGCGCCATTCTTTTTTATTTGAACCTCTAGATATTCTAAAAATGAAATCGCCTGTAAAAACATATCCCCAAGTTTCTCTCATACTATTTTTGGTTAGTCTTTTTTGTGCTTCTCTTAAATCAACTTTAATTTCAGTTCCATTTTTAAAAACCACAGTATCCAATCCGTCTAGGCCTTTTCTAAATTCATGTCCGCGATATTGAATGAGTTTAATTAAAGTATTCATAAAGCGTAAAGCCCGATCCAAGTTTTCTTTAGAAACATATAAATCCAAAATTTCCAATTTATCTAGCAGAATATCTTGATCTACGGTTTTGCTTTCCCAATATTGCTTTGTGGACGCAATAATCTCAACTGGTTTTTCTAATGTATCGCTAACGCTTAAAGGAGCATGAACGTCGTTTTTTATACTTTGAGTCAAATCAAGCAAAGGTGTAGATTTTAAAGGAACTCTAAGTTGCATTTCGTAGGTCTTTTTTAAAATTGCAATCTCATTATTTCCATTATAATCTAACGAAAGCTGTGGAACATTTTTTCTCTTGTATTCGGGGCCGATCCAATGTCGGCTTTTAGGAAGCGGAATATTCATTTTTTCGCATGCATTTTTAATTCCCATACTGGAAACTTCATAATGTTTTGCGATCTGCAGAATTGGAAACTTCCAAACCAAAGTATAAAGTTCTGATCTAGTAAAAGTAATTTTGTCCATGAATCAATTCAAAAGGAAATTCACCATCTCCATAATTGCTTACAGAAATGGTGAATTAAGAAAAATTAAGTACTACTCTACTCCGCCTCCTAAAGCACGGTACAGGTTAATTGCTGCATTCAGTTTTTCGAGTTTTATTGTTACCAAATCCAATTCGTTTTGAAGCGAACTGTTTTGAGCTGCGATAACTTCAAGATAATTGGCCATTCCGCTCTTGTAAAGCAAAGAAGCATCTGAAGTCGCTTTCTCTAAAGATTCTGCTTTGTCTTTTGCCAAAATCATGCGTTCGTCGGCATATTTTAATCTAGACATTGCATCGTTAACTTCACCAACTGCCGTTATAAAAGATTGCTTAAATTGTACAACAGCTTTTTCCTGTTCTAAAACGGCAACTTCATAAGCAGTTCTTAATGCTTTTTTTCTAAAAATTGGCTGTGCTAAATTGGCCGCAATAGTTTTGGTGATTGAACCTGGAAAATCGAACCAGTTTTCAAATTCAAAAGAGTTAACCCCAATTGACGGGTTTAAACTTAAAGTCGGATACATCGTCGCTTTTGCTAATCCAGTTTTAGCGTTAGCAGACATAACAGCATATTCGCTGGATTTTACATCTGGCCTTCTGCTTAAAAGCGAAGCTGGAATTCCTCCTGCAAAAAGTACCGAAACTTCCGCAGCATCTATATTTCCTGCTCTCTCGATCTTATCGGGATATTCTCCGCATAAAATCTGCAAAGCATTTTCTTGAACAGCTATATTAGCTTTCGCTAAAGGCACTAGCAATTCAGCTGTTTTCTTTTGAGCTTCGGTCTGATTTACTGCCAAAGAACTGATTGAACCCGATTTGTATTGCAATTGCATCATACTCAAAGTGTTGGTACTCAATTCGATGTTTTTCTCTGCAATTTTCAATTGCTCATCCAATCCTAAAAGATTATAATACGACTGCGCAACCTGAACAATAATTCGGGTTTTTAATGCTGAAAGATTCTCTTTTTGAGCAAAATAAGCCGCTTTAGCATCTCTCTTCTGCATCGCTGCTTTTCCCCAAATATCTACTTCCCAAGAAAGACGCAGATTTGCGCTGTAATCATCCATATAATCTTTACCAATAAATTGTTGGCTCAAAGATCCGTTTAGGGAATTTTTAGACGGATAAGAACGGCTCGCTCCAGCATCGAAATCTAGTGTGGGTAATAACGATAATTTGGCTTGTTTATAACTGAGGTCGAGCTGTTCCATGCTTTTCATGGCAATGATAACTTCATTGTTTTTTACTAAAGCTTTTTCAATCAAAGCAACCAGTAAAGGATCTTTATAATAATTTTTCCACGGAAGCAAAACCGTGTCTCCAGTAACCGCGACCTCTTCGCGGTATTTTTCTGGAGCATTTAATTCTGTACGGGAATATTTTTTTCCTACCACGCACGATGTCATGATCGTTGCGGTAAGTAAAACCATTCCAATTTTATATAATGTTTTCATTCTTATTCTTTTATCGTTTGAACATGAGTTGCGATCTTCTTTCTTGATACTTTTTCCTGTAAATATT
Source organism: Flavobacterium tagetis (assembly GCF_016735615.1). Lineage (GTDB taxonomy): Bacteria > Bacteroidota > Bacteroidia > Flavobacteriales > Flavobacteriaceae > Flavobacterium > Flavobacterium tagetis. Next base: position 1,119,704 of record NZ_JAERSF010000002.1, on the reverse strand, counting down.
GGAATACAATGAAAAGCAACGGAATCACAAAAATTCCCAAAACAACACCGCTAAACATTCCGACCGCAGCACTTACACTAATAGATCGGTTTCCGACTGCAGTTCCTCCAGAAGCAAACATCAACGGAATCATACCTACAATAAATGCCAGCGAAGTCATGATAATTGGACGTAATCTTGATCTTGAACCTTCAATTGCGGCTTCGATTATTGTTAATCCAGCAAGACGCCTTTGTAAGGCAAATTCCACAATCAAAATCGCATTTTTCGCAAGAAGTCCGACAAGCATAATTAATCCGACCTGAACGTAGATATTGTTATCTAAACCAACCGCTTTAATTCCAGCAAAAGCTCCTAAAATTCCTGTTGGAATTGAAAGCAATACGGCAAGCGGCAATAAATAACTTTCGTATTGTGCTGCCAATAAAAAGAATACAAACAATAGACATAATCCAAAAATGGCAACAGTCTGGCTTCCTCCTGCTTTTTCCTCCAAACTTAAACCTGTCCATTCGTAAGTGTAATCAGAAGGCAATTTATCTAAAACTTGTTCTAGATTTTCCATAATTTGTCCGTTACTATAACCAGGCAACGCCATAGCTGTAATATTTACCGAATTGTAAAGATTGTAACGATTTACAGATTCTGGTCCGTAAACTTTATGGAACTTCACGATTGATTTTACTGGAACCATTTGCATATCAGCATTTCTCACGAAAATTTCATTAAACGCATCTTCATCCATTCTAAAAATACCATCAGCTTTGACATTCACACGGTAAAATTTACCAAATCTCGAAAAGTCAGCTGATTGGTCTCCAGCAAAATAAGTTTGGATATTGCCTAAAAGCTCTCTGATATTCACACCCATTTGGCGCGCTTTATCTTCGTCAACTTCCAATTCCAATTGCGGATAATCGGCTCTAAAAGTCGTGTACGCGTATTGCACTCCAGGTTGTTTCATAATCTGTGCAATAACCTTATCAGACATCGCTTTTAAAGTTTCTGGGCTTCTCGCCATTCTGTCTTGCAACACGATTTCGGCACCACTTGTTACACCAAAACCTTCTACTGGAGGCATTCTGAAAACCATAATTTGGCCTTCTTTAATTTTAGCCAGTTTTCCGCTTACGATGTTCATGATTTCTTCAATATCTTTAACTGCTCCCCTGTCCTTCTTTGGTTTCAGTTTTATAAAACCTAATCCATACGCTGGACTGGAACTGTTACTCAAAATATTAAATCCTGTAATACTCGTATTGACATCAATTGCTTCTAAAGGAGCCAATTCTTTTTCCAATTTCTGAATTACCGCCGTAGTTCTGTCAAGTGCTGTTCCTGGTGGCATTGATAAACTGTACACCATAAAACCGTCATCTTCAAGAGGCACGAAACTTTTTGGCGTAGACATCATGGTATAAACCGCAATGGCAGTAATTCCTGTAACTACTCCTGCAGCAAGCCATTTTCTGCCAATTAAGAAACGAACGCCTTTAATATATCTTCCCGTTAAATTGTTGAAACTTGTATTAAATCCGACGAAAAAACGGTCTTTGAAGCTAGTCTTATGTTCATTTTCTCCATGTTTATGTCCGTGATTTTTTAACAAAAGCGCACATAATGCAGGCGTTAACGTCAAGGCATTTACAGCTGAGATAATAATCGCAATGGCCAACGTATAAGCAAATTGTTTATAGAAAATCCCCGAAGATCCCGTCATAAATCCAATCGGAATAAATACCGCGGACATCACCAAAGTAATCGAAATTACCGCTCCCGTGATTTCTGCCATCGCGCTGTGAGTCGCTTCTTTGGCTGAAATTCCTTCGTCTTCTTCCATTTTACTATGCACGGCTTCGACGACTACAATGGCATCATCGACTACAATTCCGATCGCCAATACTAAAGCAAAAAGCGTTAGAATGTTAATTGTAAATCCGAAAACGAGCAGGAAGAAAAACGTTCCCACAATCGCAACCGGAACTGCAATAGCCGGAATAATCGTCGAGCGAAAATCCTGAAGAAAAATAAATACTACAATAAATACCAGAATAAAAGCCTCTAACAAGGTTGATTTTACCTGTCCTGTAGCTTCGTCCAATCTCTCTTTGGTACTCATTACGTTAACGTATTTAATACCTGGAGGAAAAGATTTAGATAATCGTTCTACTTCTTTATTGATTCCGATTTCGATGTCATTTGCGTTAGAACCGGAAGTCTGTAAAATGGCCATTGTAACGGCATTTTTACTATTCGATTTGTTGTCCCCGCTGTACGAAATAGAGCCAAATTCTACTCTCGCTACATCTTTAAGTCTTAAGACATTGCTACCAACGTTTTTAACGACAATATTTTCATATTGCTCTGGTTTGTTCTTTTTTCCTTTGTAACGAATTACATATTCTAAAGCCGCAGAAGATTCTTCACCCAGTTTTCCTGGAGCCGATTCTAAACTCTGTTCCGCAATAGCTTGAGTAACATCTGACGGAACCAAACCTGCATTCGCCATTTTACGCGGATCTAGCCAGATTCGCATCGAATAATCTTTCACCCCAAAAATCTGAACCTGTCCTACTCCAGGAACACGTTTCATTTGAGGCACTAAGTTGATATTCGCGTAATTCTGCAGAAACAACTCGTCATATTTGCTATTATCATCTGTATACAAGTTGAAAATAACAATCATACTATTCTGCTGTTTCGAAGTCGTTAATCCCATACGGATAACTTCCTGAGGCAGTTTTGGAGTCGCCTGCTGCACTCTGTTCTGCACGTTTACCGCTGCCTGATCTGGATCCACACCTTGTTTGAAAATGACACTGATCGAAAAAGATCCGTCATTACTTGCAGTAGATTTGATGTACTGCATGTTTTCAACTCCGTTAATCTGCTCTTCCAAAGGCGTTACTACCGAACGAATAACGGTTTCGCTATTTCCTCCTGGATACGAACCGCTTACCATTACTGTTGGCGGCGAAATATCTGGGAATCGCGTTACAGATAATCGGGTAAGACCTATAATCCCCAGTATAACCAGTACAATAGAGATAACTGTGGCCAATACTGGCCTGTCTATTATTTTCTTTAACATGGAAATGTTATTTTATTAAATGAAAAATTATTTACTGCCTGTATTTGCAGCAGCGATTTTTGGAACGACTTCCATTCCATCATAAAGGACATCGATATTATTTAGCGCCACTTTATCTCCGGCTTTCAATCCAGATTTCACAAAATAATCTGCTCCAGCGCTTCCCGCGATTTCAATTGGAACCATGGCTATTTTGTTACCTTCTTTTAGAACAAAAACAAAAAATTTATCTTGGATATCTTTTACGCTTGCCATTGGAACTGTAATTACAGATGATAAACTTTTATTTAAGACAATTCTTGCCGAACCACCAGAACGCAATACTTTCTTCGGATTTGGAAATATGGCTTTTAAGGCAATTGTTCCTGTTGCACGATCAATGTTTCCGCTGGCAACTTCCAGTTTTCCTTTTTGATCGTACTCGCTGTCATCGGCCATAATTAAACTCACGGTCTGATTGCTTTTTGCATCTTTAGAGAAAGCCAAATAATCTGCTTCTGTCAAAGAAAAATATACAAATACGCTATTAATCTCCGAAAGTGTAGTTAATGGAACGGCATCGTTTGGTGTAACTAAATTCCCGATACGGTTTGGAATACGGCTAATATAGCCGCTTACTGGAGCTTTAATCAAAGAGAAATCGGCATTTAACTGAGATGATCCCAAAGCGGCTTTTGCTTGTGCTACTTGTGCAGTTGCGGCTTCGTAATTGGCTTGTGCGGTTTTTAGCTGCATGTCTGAGAAAACTTTTCCTTCAACCAAAGGTTTGATTTTTTCCACTTCCAATTTAGCATTGGCCTGATTGGCTAAAGCGCTTTTATAAGCTGCACGGCTATTGTTTACTTGTTCAGCATACACATCGCCTTTAATCTTAAAAAGAGATTGTCCTTTGGCTACATAGTCTCCTTCTTTTACATAAATAGCTTCAAGATAACCTGATACTTGAGCTTTTATATCAACGTTCACAGAACCTTCGACTGTTCCTGGATATTTCTTTTCTACTTCTCCTGTTGCCGAATTGGTCTGAAGAAAATCTACTTCTGGCTTTGGAGGAGCCATTTGTCCATCTCCGCTTTTCCCGCATGAAGAAAGGGAGATCATTATCAATAAAATTGCAATTTTGGCAATTGCGTTATTATTTTTAAAAAACTGTTTTGTCATTTTACTTTTCATTTTTAAATGAATTACCTCAAATTTGGCAGCAAAATAACAGCGCAAAACCGCTTTTTTATGAAAGAAATTTACCCAAACGACATATTTTGATACTGAAACGTTGGCTTGGGTTTATGCCACGAAGGCGCTAGGACGCGAAGTTTTTTTCTGCCACGAATTCACGAATTTTCTCTAATTAAAATTATTGTGTGAAATACTGTAGATATAATTTCTCGAATTTTTATCAGTAAAAATGACAAGCATTATCATAAAATATAATAAAAGAAAACTTCGCGTCTTAACGCCTTTGCGACAAAACAAAAACCTTAGCTACTTTATCTATCCATCCACTGTTTAAAGAAAGGTGTTTTTTCACGACTAATGATCACCTCGCGTTCTGGATCTAGTTTAAGTTGGATTTTAAGCTTTGCGTTGAAGTAGTTCGCAATAGATTTAATGCTTTCCGCGCGAATAAAAAACTGGCGATTGGCACGAAAAAAGAGATTCGGATCTAGTTCCTGCTCTAGTTCTTCCATGGTTTGCGGAATAGAGATAATTACACCAGATTTAAGGAATAAATTACTGGTTTTAAACTCAGAATATATAAAGTCGATATCTGAAACATCTACGCTTTTATAGCCATCACGATAGGTTACTAAAAAGCGCATTCTGAATACGGGTTTCTGAATCAGTTCTTTTAGAATTCCAGCTATATTGGTTACGTTGGATTCGTTTTTATTTAAAGATTTGAATTTTGTTAAGGCGAATTCCAATTCGTTTTTTTCGATGGGTTTCATCAAATAATCGATACTGTTTACCTTAAATGCACGAATAGCATATTCGTCATAAGCTGTAGTAAAAATTACAGGACAAGTAATATTGATTTCATCAAAAATAGCAAAACTCAGTCCGTCTGCTAAGCGGATGTCCATTGTAATTAAATCTGGACATGGGTTCGATTTCAGCCACGCAACAGTATCTACAACAGTGTCTATAATGCCTAAAATCTCACAATTGGGTTCCAATTCTTCCAATAGCCTTTTTAATCGGCTGGCGTTAATACTTTCATCTTCTACAATTAAAATCTTCATAACTCTTAAATTAATGGCAGACGTACGTCATAATAACCGTTTGATTCAGTAAAAATCGGCATTCTTTGAGATAAAATTTTATAACGGAATTTGATGTTTTTATTTCCAATTCCTGTTGAAACCAAAGCCTTTCCAGCAGTTCGTTGCAAGTTATTTCGAACAACAATATCACCAGAATCAGAAAAAACTGTAATCGTAAGCGGATTTGCTAAAGTTGCCATATTGTGTTTTACGGCATTTTCTACCAACAACTGTAATGTTAAAGGCGGTAAATGAAGTGCTAAGGCAGAAGAATCAATTTCAATTTTTAAAGCGATTTTATCGCCTAGCCTTTTCTTTAATAAGTAAAAATAAGCATTTAGGAATTCTATTTCTTCTTTTACAGTAATGGTATCTTTATTTGAATTTGAAATCATATAACGATATACTCTCGTTATATTTTCTAAGAACGAAGCCGCTTCTTTCTGATCTTCATAAATCAATTCAGTCAAAGTGCTAAAGTTATTGAACACAAAATGCGGATCTAACTGCATTTTTAAAGATTCTAACTTAGAACGCGTTACTGCTTCCTGCAATTCCGACGCTCTAACTTTTAATTCAGCCGTTTCTATTGCATTTAAACGCCATCTGTTTAGCAAAAATATTCCGGTATGAATGGCACTTATAAACAATGATATAATGGCTGCCATAATCTTAGACTGCCAAATGGTAACCAAATCATTTACTTCTAAGGCCGTACATGGATATAAATAATCCCAAAGCCAAGAAAAAAAATAGTTTAAAAGAATATTTCCTGCAATTAAGCAGATAAATTGGGCAATAGCCCTAAAAGCTGGATTTTGTTCCCAACTTATATAATAGTTTAATTTTCGGCCAACAAACAAAGTCAACTCTGTAAGTATGGCACAATACAACAAAATAATGAAGATATCGAAGGTTTGGTCTAAATCGAGCAAACCTTCTTCTTCAAAATTTCTATACGGATTTAGAAAATAATACGATGAAAGATAGACCAAAAAAACGGCTGGAATTACTATAACCCTGTAGTATTTATAGAAAAAATTCTTGCCTGATTTTTTATTTTGGTTCTTTCTACCCATTTATTCCCTCAACTGTAAAATTGAAAAATCCTATCTTAGTGTTCTACTAGAACACCTTCTTCTTTTTTGTCTGCTTTAATTGTAGCAACTGGATTTTTCTCACGCATAACGCCCCATTTTAAGCACGTTGCACCCCAAGAAAATCCTGCGCCAAAAGTAGTGATCAATACATTTTGTCCTTCTTTAAAATCGTCTTTGAAATCCCATAAACACAACGGAACTGTTGCTGATGTTGTATTTCCGTAACGGTCAATATTTACTTTTACTTTTTCGAAATCAATACCTAAGCTTTCGCCCACAGCAGTAATAATTCTTAAATTAGCTTGATGTGGAACTACCCAGTCAATTTGGTCTGATTCTAATTCATTTTTTGCCAAAGCATCTTGAGAAACCTGGCTCATTGCTGCAACGGCTCTTTTAAATACAAAAGCACCATCTTGTTTCAAATAATGCGTTCTGTGCAAAAGGCTCTGCATAGAAGTTGGGTTTCTAGAACCTCCAGCTGGTACAGCCAAAGAAGAAACACCGCTTCCGTCTGTTTTCAAAATCGTTTTCATTAAACCTGCATCAGATTCAGTTTTTTCTAATAAAACTGCTCCTGCTCCATCTCCGAAAAGAATACAAGTATTACGATCTTCATAATCTACGATAGAGCTCATTTTATCTGCTCCAACGATAATCAATTTTTTGTAGCGTCCGCTTTCGATCATATTTGCACCCATTTCCAAAGCGTATAAAAATCCGCTGCAAGCTGCATTCATGTCAATTCCAAAAGCATTTGTAAGTCCGCTTTTATCGCAAACAATACTTGCTGTTGGTGCTAAAATGTGATCTGGAGTTGCTGTTGCTACAAGCAAAGCTTCAATCTCACTGCGATCTACATTATAATTTTCGAAAAGATTTTCAATCGCTGCTGCGGCAAGATCAGATGTTGCCGTATCGTCGTCTGCGATTCTACGTTCTCTAATTCCAGTTCTTTTGATGATCCATTCCTCCGATGTATCAACTGTTTCTGAAATCTTTTTATTGGTCAAAATTGATGATGGCACGAAACCACCTATTGCTGTAATAACTGCGCTCATTGTTTTTATTTTTTTTAAGCTTTGTACTCTTAGAACCCAATGCTTACTACTTTTCTCTTCTTTTTATAGTCCATTTAGAACTGATGCAGGAACACAATCTCTTCCTTTAAAAAGCCGATTAAATCTGCTGACAATACTTTTTATGAGAAATATTGTTTTTAAAACCTGAACAAGCTAAAAAACACTATACAAAATCCAATTAAAATAAATTAAAAATCTACACCAAGTGTTCTCTCGGTATTTACGTGGAATAAAATCTTTAATTTATCTTATTTTTAAAATCATACAATGCTATTTCAGTTTGTAGATAATTCTCAATTATAGCTGTTGCCATACTGATAAAAAAACCTATTTGCATTTAAGTTTTTAGAGTGCCACAAAATTAATTTAAAAAAATCTGAAACCAGCAGACAATTAAGAATAATTAACAAAACTGGCTTAAATGTTATAATATAATTTTGAAATTAGGCAACAGGCCAAAAAAATTATTGAATCTCTAAAATCAAAAAAAAAACTGTTAAATTTTATTTTGATACTATTTCCTCAAAAAAACTTTATAATTTTTATATCATTAGTTTTAAATCAAATCAATCTTTAATAATTCGGAAACGACAATAATGGGATCTCAAGCCCTGCTGCCAGAATCCTAGTTTTGCTTCTATGAACCAAAGAATCCCAAAAACCGTATTTTTGAGGCACCATAATCAGAAGATTGGCCTCATAATTCTTAATTTCTTTTCTTATTTCATTAATAACAGCATTCGATCTTACCGTTTTATAAAGATATTTTACGTCTTCAAATTCTTTTTCGATATTCGAATTCAATAAAATTCTGTGTTGTTCTTCTTTCAAATCATCCAACTTATCATCTACAGTAAAAAATTCAATTTCGGCTTCAAAATCTCCTAAAGCATTTTTTATCCAGCTGAATTTTTTAATAGCCGAAAAACTTAAATTGTCACAAGCATATAAAACCTTTCTTATATTAAGGAAACGTGCCTTTTCAGGAACGGCTAAAACTGGAATCTGCAAATTTTTAATCGCCGTTGTAGTTGAATTTCCCAATAATTCTTGCTCAAAAGAACGCTCCGCCATTCCCATTACCACAACATCTGCATTTGTTTCTTTGATAATTTTCGGAAGCTCGTCTTCTAAAAAAGAATATGTACAGATTGCTTCGGTTTCAATTCTAAACAAATCGGCTGTTTCTTTTGCCAAATTTTCTAACCTAGCAATTGCTCTATCAATCTGCTTCTGCATGGCATCTGCAGTTATGTGTGAGTTTGCACTGTGTACACTTAAAGAAAATGAATTAAATAAAACCAATTTTGCGCCAGTAGCTCTAGCAAGTCCTGCTGCATAAGCAACAGCGTTATTTGCAATATCAGAAAAATTTGTCGCGGCGATTATAGTAAGAGGTGAAATCATAAAATAGTAATTAAGCTTTCTTGCAAAATTGCTCATTTTAATGCTTTAAAGCTTTTTTATATCACTGAATAATCATTTTTCACCACCCAACCGTAAAATATCATTCCTGAAAAAATAGACTTTCCTTTTTTGTTTCTTACTTTAAAAACGATCCAAATAATCAAGTCGGGCAGTTTTAATATTTACTATTTTTACTTATCATTAAAACTTCAATAATGGATGCCAAAAACCTTTTAAAAGAACATGTCTCAAAAATAGTTGTCTTAACAGACGAACAGTTTGATTATTTCTTTTCTCATTTTAAAACAGAAACTTTTAAGAAAGGGCAAACTATTATTACTGAAGGTCAGAATGTCGATAAAGAATATTTTGTCGTTTCTGGTTGTCTAAAGTCTTTCTATGTTAATGATGAAGTAAAAATGTATATTCTGCAGTTTGCAATGTCTACTTGGTGGGCGTCTGATTATGCAGCACTTTACAACAAGACCAAAGCCACTATTAATGTTGATTGTATTTCGGATGTTGAAATTCTTTCTCTTTCGAATAATGACCGAGAAAAAATCTGCAGAGAAATACACGAAGTAGAACATTTCTTTAGATGGAGAACCAATCGCGGTTATGTGGCTTCTCAGAAAAGGCTGCTTTCTTTTATGAACAATGATACTAAAACGAGATACGAAGAATTGCTTTCGCTCTATCCTGCCTTATACAATACTGTACCTAAACATTTAATCGCCGCTTATCTTGGTGTTTCTAGAGAAACTTTAAGCCGATTATACAACGCTTCTAAGCCGCATTGACGAATGTGATCTACATCACATAATCAATTTTGAATCTCGCCATTACTTTGTACTATAAATTAATAACGATTTAAAAGTATAAAATAATGGAAACTAAAAATTTTAAAATTTCGAATACAGAAAGTCAAGTAAACTGGATTGGAAAAAAAATTACCGGACAACACAACGGAACAATCAATATTGAAGAGGGTAATTTTACTTTTTCTAATGACGAACTAACCGGAGGAAATGTTGTAATTGACACCACTTCTATCGCAATTCTTGACGTAACCGATTCCGCAACAAATCAGCAATTTGCTGGACATCTCGCATCAGACGATTTCTTTTCTACAGACAAATTTAAAACTGCTTCTTTAGACATTACAACTGTTTCTAAACAAGCTGAATCTAACTATTTTATTGAAGGCAATCTTACGATTAAAGCCATTACACATCCAATTGATTTCAATTTGGAAGTAAAAAACAATAACAATGAACTGAAAGCTTCTGGTAAAATCATCATTGACCGTACTAAATACGATATGAAATTCCGTTCTGGAAACTTCTTTACCAATCTTGGCGACACTTTGATTTACAACGAATTTGAACTAGACGTTAACCTTACAGCAAAACTTGCTTAACACTTAGAAATCATGCCATACGTAAAAATTGAATTAACGAGAGAAGGCGTTACCAGAGAGCAAAAACAACAGTTGATTTCTGGTATTACAGAACTCATCACTGAAGTATTAGACAAAGATCCCAATCTAACTCATATTGTCATTCAGGAAATAGAATTAGACGATTGGGGATTTGCAGGAGAACAAGTTTCGGTATTGCGAGAAAAAGGCGTCACGGCTCAAAAGAAATAATTTAAAATTAGAAAAAATGAAAACAATTATCATAACCGGTGCTTCTACAGGCATCGGTAAAGCAACAGCACAATTATTTTTAGAAAAAGGCTATAATGTGGTTATCAACTCCGCAAATTTAAAGAACCTTGAAAATACATATCAAGAATTAGGACACACTAATCAATTAGCAATGGTACATGGCGATGTAAGCCTTATTGCTACTGGAAAACAATTAGTGCAAACGGCCTTAGAACGTTTTGGAAGCGTTGATGTATTAATCAATAATGCAGGAATTTTTCAACCTCAATCTTTCTTAGATGTGGAAGAAAAAGACTTGGATCGTTTTTTAAACATTAATTTAAAAGGAACTTACTTTACAAGTCAGGCAGCGATTAGACAAATGTTGCAGCAAGGTGAAGGGGCTATTATTAATATCGGAACCGTTTTGGTTGACCATGCTATTGACGGATTTCCTGCCACAGCACCTATTTCAAGTAAAGGTGGTATTCATGCTTTTACCAGACAACTTGCTGCTGAATTCGGAAAAAACAATATTCGTGTAAATGCAATTGCTCCAGGGATCATTAGAAGTCCGCTTCAGGCTAAAACTGGCGTAGACAATGCCGATAGTTTGGCTGGATTGCATTTATTAAACCGCATTGGAGAAACCAGTGATGTAGCACAATTGGCTCTTTATTTGGCTGAAAGTAATTTTGTAACAGGCGAAATCATTAATTTAGATGGCGGACATGTTGCTGGACACAGCATTTGATAACTTCAAAAATTAAAATCATGGAAAATTTTGGTACAAACGCAGCTTTAATTACGGCTGTACTCATGAATTATTTTAACGGAATTTATAACGGTGATGTTCCTTTACTACAAAGTGTTTTTCATCCTCAAGCGATAATAGGTTTTGATCTAAATGGAGAAACTCATTTTAAAACCGTAAATCAATATTTGGAAGGTGTAAAAAATCGTAAAAGTCCGCAGGAATTGGGAGAAGAATTCAAAATGAAAATCCTATCTTTAGAAATTATCAATAATACCGCTGTCGCGAAAGTTCAAGTTCCGATATTTGAGTATAATTATTATGACCTATTAAGTCTTATCGTTGTTGACGGCAAATGGGTCATCAGTAACAAATTAGCAACTAAAGTAAATTAAAATACAATGTGGAATTCAACCAAAATAACACAGTTACTAGGCATTGAGTATCCAATTTTACAAGGTCCAATGGGCGGTGGTTTTTCAACTGCCGCTTTATTGGCTTCTGTAAGCAATGCAGGCGGATTGGGCAGTTATGGTGCTTATACCTTAACTCCTGACGAAATTCGAGAAGCTGGAAAAGAAATAAAACTAGCAACATCAAAACCTTATAATATCAATTTATGGGTAAATGATGTTGATAAAACCCTGATTGATTATTCTTCTGAAAAATTAGAAAAAATCAAAATTCTCTTTAAACCTTATTTTGACGAATTAGGGATTCCGCTTCCTGATCTTTCTTCTGACATTCCTTCGAAATTCGAAAAACAAGTCGAAGTTTTATTCGAACTCAAACCCGCTGTTTTTAGTTTCATTTTCGGAATTCCGTCTAAAGAAATCCTTCAAGAAAGTAAAAGACTCGGAATTAAAACTATTGGCGCAGCAACCACTTTAGAAGAAGCATTAGCTCTTGAAGATGCCGAAGTTGATGCTATTATCGCTGCAGGATTTGAAGCCGGAGGTCATAGACCATCGTTCTTAAAACCCGCTCAAGATTCTTTTACTGGATTATTCACACTTGTACAGCAATTAAAAGCCAAAACCAAAACGCCAATTATTGCTGCTGGCGGAATCATAGATGCAAAAGGAATAAAAGCTGCAATGGCTTTAGGCGCCGATGCCGTACAACTGGGAACCGCTTTTATGGTTACCAATGAATCTGGTGCGACTTCTGTTCATAAAGAAATGCTATTTAAGAATCCGAACGTTCCAACTACGGTTTCAAAATCACTTACAGGTAGAATGGGTCGAATGATCAGTAACAAAATCTCAGATGCTGTTCCTTTTGAAACTGAAGTACTTCCTTTCCCGCTTCAAACCAAATTGATTGCACCTTTAAAAGTCGCCTCACTCGCTCAAGGAAGAACCGATATGGTTAGTTTTTGGTCGGGACAAAACACAAGTAATTTAAAATACCACAAAGCCAGCGAATTAATGCAGGCTCTAATTGCTGAAATGTCGGTGTAGTTTTTTTTAACGCAAAGTACGCGGAGGATTTTCGCAAAGTACGCTAAGTTTATTTAATCTCGCAAAGTCGCGAAATCGCAAAGAATTTTTATTTTAAAGCCACAGATTAAAAAGATTAAAAGGATTTGTCTCTCGCAGATTGAGCAGATTATATTTTAAATATGAAAAAATCCGCTGAATCTGTTAAATCAGCGAGAGATAAAAAAACTTTGCGCCTCTGCGACTTTGCGAGAATTTCACAGAAAAAAACTTAGCGTACTTTGCGTAAAAAAACATCGATTTTCTTCACAAAACTTTGCGAACTTAAAACACAATCTACAGAAAAAAAAACTTAGCGTACTTTGCGTTAAAAAATACCAAGCCCAGCAGCGTCCAGTTCACCCCGAAGTTTGTCCGTTTCAACAAGATTCTGATTTCATTTTTAAGGCTTTCAACGCACATTTGTACCGTTAAATAACTTTAAATATCAAAATCATGAACTCAAAAACAACAAAAATTATCTATTGGACAGGCGCAGTATTAACTTCTTTATGGTTTGGCACAAGCGGTTTCTTCGAATTAACAAATAATCCATTGGTTTGGGGAATAACACAGCAATTGGGTTATCCAGCGCATTTTATTTATATTCTTGGAGTTTTTAAATTAGCGGGAGTTATTACACTTTTAATTCCGAATAAATTACTGAGATTGAAAGAATGGGTTTTCGCAGGCGTATTTTTCGACATCATTTTTGCATTCTTTTCAAAAATCGCTGTCTTAGGTTTTGGCGCTGCAACAGATGCTATAATCGCCTTTGTAATGGTAAGCGTAACTTATGCAATGTATAGAAAATTATACACAGCGACTTACGCTCCATCAGAAATCAATTAAAACAAAATTACATCAAAATAAAAATGCCTAATAATTCAATATTAGGCATTTTATTATTCTTATTAATACAAATAAAAATGAAAAAGATTATTCTAATTCTCTGCATTATACTTTCAGCTTTGTTTTTTATAAGCTGTTTTATGTTTCCTGGATTGTAAAACCAAGCCAATTAATTTATCTCAGAAAATGATAAGTTAATTGGTTTTATCTGTTTTCTAGCCAGCTTAAAAATGCAGTTGCTTTTTCTTTTCCAACCAATATTTTTTCTTCTGTAGGCACGCTCAACTTCACAATTATTTTACGTGAGAAATAATGTTCTGCTTCCCTAATAGCCGAAAAATTAACCAAATACTGCCTGTTAACCCTAAAAAACTGAATAGGCGATAAAAGTTTATGAATATCGTCCAGAGATTGTGTTAACGGATATTCGTTTTTATCTAAAGTCATAATTGTTGGCGTTTCGTTTTTGATATAAAAAAACGCAATGTTCTCCGTTAAAACAGTTTGGTATTTATTGTTTTTGAAAACCAAAAAACTGCTTTTCCCTTTATTTTCTCCATTTCGCGTAAGCAAATAATCGAAATCGGGCATTGCTTTTTTATTTCTCTGAAAGAAGTTTTTCAATTCTCCCGCCTTCTTCAAAGCTTGCAAAATGCTTTCTCTTGAAAAAGGTTTTAAAACATAATCAATTCCGTTTGATTTGAATGCTTCGATGGCATAATCATCAAAAGCGGTACAGAAAATTACAGGAGACAAAACCTCAACATTCTTAAAAATCTCAAAACATTGGCCGTCTGCGAGCTGAATATCCATAAAAATCAAATCGGGCTGATCGTTTTCTAAAAGATAACTCACAGCGCCGTCAATACTTTGTATATACGACAAAATCTGAACATCAGGTCTGATGCTCAGAATAAGCTGACCAAGAGCTTTGGCCGTTTTTACTTCATCTTCAATTATTACGATGGTCATAAATGAGTGGTATTTTTACTTTAAAAGTGGTTTCGTTTTTGTCAATTTCGATTTCTTTGTGAACCAAATGCATAAAACGCTGATTGATATTATCCAATCCAACGCCTGTAGAAACTATAGCCCCTCTCTTCAACTGAATCGGATTTTCGATTACCAAAAAATCTTTTTCGCTGTAAAGCCTAATTTTTAAAGGTTTGTCTAAAGAAACGACATTGTGTTTGATACAGTTTTCAATCAACAACTGCAAAGCAAAAGGCGGAATAACCGATTCGTATTGTTTTTCTTCAATTTCATTTTCTAAAACAAAACCGTCTTCAAAACGGGCTTTCAAAAGATAAACATACGAATCGAGAATCTGAATTTCTTCGCGAAGCGGAATCAAATCCAATTTTCGGCTTTCTAAGGTAAAACGGTAAAAATCGGATAATTTCAGAATAAAATCGGAACTATTTTCATCGTTCATATCCACCATCGATTTCAAAGTATTCAAACTATTGAAAAGAAAATGCGGATTAATCTGCTGTTTCAGTAATTCGTACTGAGCGCCAAGATTAACGGCTTTTGTGCGTTCCAATTCGACTCCCATTTGCTGGGTTTGATAATTTTGAAAAAGCAGATGCAGAAACATATACACAATCAGATTGATCAAAACTCCGCGAAGTTCGAACATAATTGGTGCATCCATTTTAGAAACCTGAAACAATTCCTGATGTGCAATAACCAGAATTACCATTAACAAAATCCCTAATACAACACTTAGTAAAAGTTTCCAATTAAAGAGACTTTTGGTTGTTTTGTTCGAAGAAAATTTCGGTAAGCTATAAATGTTGTAATACCATATAAAAAGGGAAAACAACAACGTAATCGAAGAATTTATAATAAGGTCTCCAGGTGTAGAATCGGCATCAAATAATTTAGGTATCGAAGCCATAACTGCCAATGCAATCGAACTTCCCCAAATTACTTTGAGCGAAACCTGAAAACGTTTTGTTTTTTCCATAGTTGTAGTTTATATAGTCAAAGATAGTTTTATTTGAAAAAGATTTCACGCAGATTTGAAAAGGATTTTTAGCAGAATTTCGATTTCTTTTTTATTCCTTATTCCAAGTACAGTTTGTCATTTCGACGAAGGAGAAATCTTCGCGAGTAGCTCTACAAAGATTGGCGAAATTCTATGTGGAGTTTCTCGCGAAGATTTCTCCTTCGTCGAAATGACAAAAAATGAGAATAAAAACTTTGCGTCTCTGCTCCCGATAGCTATCGGGATTGCGAGATTAAAAACAAACAGAAATCATCGGCAAAATCTGCTAAAATCATTTAATCCCGATAGCTATCGGGAGCGTGAAATAAAAAAATTAAACTCGTTTAACTCCCAAAATAACACCAGAATCCGCATCCTGAACAAAGCCAATAACTTCAAATCCAAGTGCATTATAATTTTTAGGAAGAGAAATTGTCGCCGTTCCTTTCTTGCCTTTATTCAAATTAACAGTCTGCAATTGACGCACAATTTGATAATGCGATAAAACCCGATTGGCATTCTCCCCTCTTCTAACATTACTTTTGGCTTCTTTCTGAACAACTGCAAGCAATAAACGGCTGTTTTTTGAAGTGCCTTCAACATTATAATTTATAGAAATTGAATTCTCATTTTGACTTGCTTCTAAATTTAAACTTGCTGAAGCTGTTTTAGAAAGTGCCGATTTAATTCCGTTTCGCAGACTCGTTTCCTGAGAACCGATATAATCTGTTTTTCCATTAATGATTACTTGAGGCGTGTAGATTGGTTCTTTTCCTAGAAATTGAGCATAATTGTATTGCCTTTTTGTAAAATCAGCATTACTGAAAATGTCTTTCCAGCCCTGTTTGTCCCAATAATCTACATGATAAGCCAAAACATAAACGTTCTTATCTCGATATTCATTCTGAATTTTTCCCAGCAATTCATCTGCTGGCGGACAACTCGAACAGCCTTCTGAAGTATATAATTCTAAAAGTGCAAAACCTTTTTTATCTGAGTTCTGGCTGAAAATGCTGTTTACACTTAGGAAAAACAACATTATTAAGCCCATTAGTTTTTTTTTCATAACATGATTTTTTAGATGTGGAATGTAAGTTGTGAAATGTTAGATGTAAAATGCAAACCTTTTACATCTAACATTTCACAACTTACATTTAAAGAATATTAATCTCAACGTTTATATTTCCTCTAGTAGCTTTAGAATAAGGACAAGTCTGATGCGCTTGTGCCGCCAAAGCTTCTGCGGTTTGAATATCAATTCCTGGAAGGCTAATATTTAATCTTGCCTGAAGAGAATATTCGCCTTCTGTTACGCATAAATCAACTTCGGCGTCTACAGCGGTTTCAGCTGGAAGTCTAACTCCGAGTTTAGAAGCTGCGATGCCTAAAGCACCAATAAAACAAGCCGACCATCCTGCTGCAAACAATTGCTCCGGATTTGTTCCCGGACGCGAAGATCCCGGTGAACTTAATTTGATATTCAATTGTTCATCTGAACTTTGAGAAGCTCCTTCTCTACCACCTGTTGTGTGTGTTTTTCCTGTGTATAAAATTTTTGTGCTCATGTTATTAATTGTTAATTGTAAATTATTAATTGTAAATTTTTATATGCTTAATGTTATTGCTTTGTGGAATGTAAAAGTGAAATGCGCTAGAATAATTAACTATTCACCATTATTTAGAAACATCAATTATCGCTTGTGCAAATGCCTTTGGATCTTCTTGCGGAACGTTGTGTCCGATTCCTTTTAAAATTCTGTGTTCGTATTTTCCTGTGAATTTGTTTGCATACGCTTTTCCATCCGCGAAAGCGCCATCAAAATCACTTCCTATTGTAATGGTTGGAACTTTAATTTCCGGTTTTGCTGCCAAACGTTTTTCTAAAGCATCGTATTTAGATTCTCCCGCTTCTAGAGATTGTCTCCATCTGTAATTATGAATCACAATTGCTACGTGATCTGGATTATCAAAAGATTGAGCCGTTTGATCGTAAGTTGCTTTGTCGAAGTTCCATAGCGGAGAAGCAATTTTCCAGATTAATTTATTGAAATCGTAAGTGTTCTGAGTGTAACCTTGTTTTCCTCTTTCGGTAGCGAAATAATATTGGTACCACCATCCTAATTCGGCTGTTGGAGGAAGCGGTTTTAAATTTGCTTCTAAATTCACTACTAAATAACCGCTTACAGAAACCAAACCTTTTACGCGTTCTGGCCAAAGTGCCGATACTACCACTGCTGTTCTAGCGCCCCAATCGAAACCGCCAATTACAGCTTTGTCAATTTTCAGCGCGTCCATAAAAGCGATAATATCACTTGCTAAAGCTGCTTGCTGACCGTTTCTGAAAGTGTCTTTAGAAAGGAAGGTTGTTGTCCCAAATCCACGTAAATATGGAGTGAAAACATGGTATCCTTTTGCTACCAAAATTGGAACCACTTCGTTGTAGCTGTGAATATCGTATGGCCAGCCGTGAAGCAAGATTACTGGTGTTCCGTTTGATGGACCTGCTTCGGTATAACCAACGTTTAATAATCCAGCATTGATTTGTTTTAAAGTTCCAAGTGAACTGCTTACTTCAATTGTTTCTTTCTGTGAAGTCTGTGCTTGAGTGAAAGTTGCATTCATAAAAAGAATAGCGATTAGAATATTTGATAGTGTTTTCATGATTATTTCTATTTTATTATTTGATTATCAGTTAATTTCTTCGTCAAAGGTATCTTGACAATGCTTGTTTTAAAAGGTAAAAAAAGGTGAAGTGGCCAAAGTTTGAGGTGAAGCGGACATGCTTTATATTGAAATAATTTAACCGCAATGCACGCCAAGGTTTTACGCAAGGTTCACAAGGTTTTTCTAATCTCGCAAAGTCGCTAAGACGCAAAGTTTTATTCATATAGCTCTGCGCTCTTTGCGTTTTTTTACAAAGTCTTATAGGCAAAAAACCTTGCGCACTTTGCGGTTAAACGCCACACGCATTTCAACATGCAACCTGAAACATTAAACTTGAAACTATTTCTTCATAGTCAATATCGGTTTCCCTTTTTCCACAATATAAGTTGCCAGTTCCGATGCTTTATCATTTGTATTATTTTTAGCAGAATGTACTACACCAGCTGGAATAAAAAGTACTTCGCCTGCTTTTAGTGTTACAGGTTTTTCGTCTTCTATTTGATATTCCAGCGAACCTTCAACCACATAAATGACTTCTTCGCCTGGATGAGAATGTTTCCCGAAAGCTGAATGTCCGTCAAAATCGATTCGAGCTTGAACCATTTCTTTTCCTGGAGTACTTAGATCATGTTTTTGTAAATCGATGCGTTTTACTCCTTGCGCTGTAATTTGATTTGGAACTAAAAAGGCAATGATTCCTAAAACAATAATTGCGATTATAACCCATATTTTTTGTTTTTTCGTTTCCATAACTTTTGATTTAAATTATTTGTTTTCTGTTAATTTCTTCGTCAAAAGTATTTCGATAACCCTTCTTACGAAATCAGAAAATAGGCGAAACGGACAAACTTCAGGGTGAAACGGACAGGCTGTAAGTTGTGTATTGTGAGATGTGAAATGTTTGAGAGATTAACCGCAAAGGACGCAAGGATTTACGCAAGGTTCGCTAAGTTTTTAATCTCGCAAAGACGCAAAATCGCTAAGTTTTATTCTCACATCTTTGCGCTCTTAACACTTTTAATAAGTTTACTCTAAAAATATCTTTGTGTGCTTTGCGTAAAACCTTTGCGAACTTTGCGGTTAAATAAACAACGTATAAAAAACTTTGCGACTTCGTACCTTTGTGGCAAAATGAGCAAAAAAAAATCAGGATTAGTGTTTTACCACCATCCTGATCTTTTCGAATTAAAATTAACCTTTATACTTATTTATCTTCTTCCTCTAAAGCCGCCGCCTCTGAAACCTCCACCACCGAAGCCGCCTCCATTAAATCCGCCTCCACTTCTTTGGATATTTTGGAAATTTCGGGTTTGCATTTCTCCGCGATCTCTCGAAATAGCCGAACGGTCTAAATCATGTGTAACATCAGGACGACCTGCATCACCAAGCGGTTTATTTGGCTGTCCAAGCGTTTGATCTGCTTTCGGGAAATTGTCTCGTTGTATTCCGTCACCCATTCTAGTTTCGCCTCCTAGATTTTGGTTGTCGCGCTGCATACGTTCTCCTGCTCCATTTGCACCAAGCCCTTGATTATCGCGTTGAATTCTCTCTCCTGCACCGTTTGCGCCGAGTCCTTGATTATCGCGCTGAATTCGTTCTCCAGCTCCGTTTGCTCCAACACCTTTATTTGCTCTATTCTGAATTCCTTCACCTGCTTTTTTAGATGAACCTAGAGTTCCTGCTTGCGTCCAACCGCCGTTTCCGTTATTGTAATGGCTCCAGTTTCCGTTGGCATCTCTTTTATAAACATGTCCATCGTGACCAGCATAGAGATTATTATTGGTATGAATCGTAGTTCCTCCGCCTCTTCTATGGGTGATTACACCTTTATTTCCGCCCGAAGTTTCATAACCAATTGCTGTTCCTCGTCGTGTAGTGATATGTCCTGTCTGTGCCCACTGATTCCCGTTTGTCGCTGCCGAATGTCCCCATTGTGCATACGCGTTATGCCCTTGATTGGTTCTCGCATAATTACCCGTCCACGGATTGTATGTGCTTGCAGCCGTGCGTCCGCCATACCATCCTTGCACACTTGCAGAACGTCCGTATCTTCCCGTTGCAGGATTATACCAAGCCGAAGTTCCAGCTGCACCATAAGGCCCGTAAACACGTCTTCCCGCAGCGTAACCTCCCGTCCACGGATTGTAAACCGCACCACCACCGTACGCATAAGGCCACGGACGATAAATTGGATACAGTCCGCCATAATACATATACGGCGGATAATACCATCCTGTACCGTACGATAATATAGCGCCAAATGTAGCGCCAATAATAAAAGCGCCCAAATAACCTGCCGTTGCACTGCTTTCAACAGTTGTATCGGTTGTGGTTTGCGTTACATACGTAACATTGTACACTGGCGAACTTGGCGGAATCGTATAAATTTCTTGCGGAACAGAATCGCAGGTTTTCCAAGGCCCATTCGGACTTGTCGACATAAACCAAACCGCCTGAAAACACAAATAATATAAATCGCCTACTTTTATAATCTTCTCTTGCGTATTGCTTGCATATTGCATTTTCGTTCCATCGATAGGTTTAAACTGAGGCGTTCCGCCATCATACGATACTTTTACTTTCGCTTCAGCATCCGATTTCTTCAAAATAGCTGTTGTCGGAACTTGTGATAACATTACCGCATCATTCGCTTCCTGAGTTCCTGGTATCGACGACAATACATTGGCACGCGGAGAATCTTTTGGAATTTTAGCAAAATCAGCAGGAAGACTATTACTAGCATAACTCCACGGTCCAGTTAATTCTTTAGACTTAAACCATCTTCCAGACAATAATACATAATACTGACCCTTGTTTTCATCGGCAAAAACATCATTCTCGGTATTATCAATATATAACAATTTAGTTCCTGGAATTTTAACGAATTTCGGACTTCCGTTTATCGCAATCAACTCTGCAGGTTTGTTGCTGTAGAAAACCTCAGGAGCTTCACCAGAAGACGGAGGTGGAATCATTTTCTTAACATCATCAAAATTCTGTCCCGAAGGCAGATGGCGCAAACCCGAAGGCAATTTGGTTGTTTTAGTCCATTTGCCCGCGACATTTTTCGAAGTCAGCCAAATATTCTCCACCAATAAATAATAATCTTTTGTGGTTTTATCAAAAAATAAATCCCAATTGGTATTTACCACATACTGAATATCCGTTTTTTCTACAGGCACCAAAACCGGTTCGCCTTGCACGATAAGCAAAATCGACGGATTTGTACTGTAAAAAATCGCAGGAGGATCGTTTTTAGCAGCAATTCCCTTTGGCGGACTTTTGGTATGACTTAAATCTGCCAAAATACGATCTACCGAAATAGGATCTCCGCTCTGAGGCAACGTTTCTTTAAACAGCTTTTCCATTTCGGGAACTTTCTTTTCCTCAAGAGCCGGAAAACGCACATCGGTTACCTGAAGATTTTTTATAAAAGCGCTTCGGTTATCTTTGTCTACCAATGTTTCCGCTTTCAAAGAAGCCACACCCAAAACCTGTTTTCCGTCTTTTGGAGTCAGCGAAAAAGCTACTCTAGCTGTGATCTCTTTAAAATCCTTCCAGTCGTCTACCTGAGGCTGATAATAAACCAGTTTTGTACCGTTGTTTTCAGCCTCACGAGGCCAACCCCGATCTGCAATTAATGTCGAGTCGGCAGTTTCAGACTTTCCAGTTTCAGAACTTGACTGCTCCGTATTTTTATCTTTTTTGCAGGAGAACAAAATTGCACTCAAACAAACTCCAATTATTAGAAAAGCATTTCTCATAAATTTAAAAGTTAGATTATTCATTGAAAATTTATTTTCTCGATCATCGTATAAAATTCTTTCCTATAAAATTAAATTCACCGCATAAATAAAACTACAAATCAGCCGCTTACTTTGTTTCAGATTATAATTTGAAACCAAATAATCCTTCTTTTTACGAACCTAGATTTTAATCTGTCCTTATAAAAACTAAAATGAAGCATTGATATTGATTAGGAGCTATTTCCTGCTATCCGCTATATCTTTTATGGCGAACCCCGCCACAAAAGGATGCCGCTCCTATCAGGGCTAGGAGTTCTCGTTTTCATAAGAAAGTTTTAGAAAAAATTATTATTTAAGGTCTTTTGTGTTCTAACCTCAATACAATCAATACTTATAAAATATTTTTATAAATACTAAAAATTATTAATTTGATTAATAAATACCTTCCCTATACCTTTGTCTCATCAAAATCAAAGAAATGATTTGAACATCTTAAAAAATAACTTAAAAAATAGAAATCATGAAATTTACAAGAAGAGCAAACGCAAACTGGAAAGGTACAGGAATGGAAGGAAAAGGAACCATCAGTACACAAAGCACAACTTTAGACAATGCCCAATTATCATTCAAAACTCGTTTTGAGCAAGGTGTTGGAACCAATCCTGAAGAATTAATCGCAGCGGCACATTCTGGGTGTTTTACAATGCAGTTAAGCTTTTTATTGTCTGAAGCTGGTTATGTTCCAGAAGATCTAGATACAACAGCTAAAGTAACTTTTGAAGACGGAACTATTACTTTAATTCAGTTAGAATTGACTGGAAAAGTACCTGGAATCTCAGCAGAAGACTTTCAGCAAACTGCTCAAAAAGCAAAAGAAATTTGTCCAATTTCTAAATTACTGAATACAGAGATTACTTTATCAGTTACACTTAATTAAATTCCAATTCTTATAAATTCCAAATTCCAAATCTTTGTGGAGTTTCTTGCGAAGATTTGCTTCGCCAGTTCGCTATCGCTCGGGTCCAAATTCCAACTCTCGGTGGAAAATTGGAATTTGGAATTTCAAAATTGGAATTTGTTTTAATTCTAAAACCAACAATTTAAAATTTTATAAAAATGAAAACAATATTTAAAAGCTTTTTAGCATTCGCAATACTAATTTTTAGTTTAGCATTCACAAACGTAAACGCACAAACTACTCCTAAAATTAAAAATGTCGTATTGGTTCATGGCGCATTTGCAGATGGTTCTGGATGGCAAGGTTTATACAAGGTTTTGACTAAAAAAGGCTATAATGTAACCATAGTTCAGAATCCGTTGAGCTCTTTGGAAGATGATGTTAAAGCCACAAACTTAGCTTTAGACAAACAAGACGGACCAACTATTTTGGTTGGACATTCTTGGGGAGGAACAGTAATTACAGAAGCTGGAAATCACCCTAAAGTAGCGGCTTTGGTTTATGTAGCGGCTTTACAGCCTGATAATGGCGAAAATTCTGTTCAGTGGTTGCAAACTGCTCCTCCAGCTCCAGAAAATGGTGTATTGCCTCCAGATGAAAAAGGAATTGCGTATTATGACAAAGCTAAATTCCATGCTGGTTTTGCGGGAGACTTGAGCAAAGAACAAGCCGATTTTATGTATGGTTCGCAAGGTGCTTTTCATGCGCAAGGCTTTTTAACTCCGATAACTAAAGCTGCTTGGAGAACTAAACCTTCTTACGGAATCGTAGCGACTGAAGATAAAAGTATTGTTCCGAGTATTCAGCAAGCAATGTACAAACGTTCTAACACCAAAATCACTGAAATTAAAGGTAGCCACGTGGTATTTATTTCTCAGCCAGAGAAAGTGGCAAATGTGATTATTGAAGCGAGTAAAAATTAAATTCCAATGTTTTAAATTCCAAATTCCAATGGATTGGGGAAATTCCAATACTAAAATTCCAAATTCCAATTACTGTATGCTTGGAATTTGGAATTTTAGTATTGAAAATTTTTAAAGCTTGCTAATCGCTTTAATAAAATAAGGCGAATCGTTCCAGCGGATTTTTTTATAACTGAAATCTTTTTTGAGTGATTCAGGAAGGCAGTTCCAGATCGCTTCATTCATTTTCTCTAGTAATAATTTCTTGGAGAAAGAATCAGACACTACAAGACTTATTTCTCTTACGGGAACAGGTTCTTTGAAAGGTTTAAAAAGTGCGCCTGATTCGTTTAAGGTGGAAAGTTTAGGGATAATTGCAAATCCTAAATGGGCTCGAACTAGATTTTTTAAGGTTTCGATCGAATTAATATCGTACGTAAATTGTTCTTTTATTTTATCTGATGTTTTTAGTCCGCAGATGTCTAATAACTGTGCGTTGTAGCAATATTCGTGATGCAATAATAAAAGTTCGGTTTTGTCGCCGGGCTGCATTTCGTAAAATTCATCATTCGCCATAGGATGCGTCTGATTTAAATAAGCAACAAATGGTTCTTTAAAAACAACATGTTCTATTAAATTCGGGTTTCCTGTTGGCGTAGCCATAATCGCAACATCAATTGCCCCAGTTTCCAAATCGCGCATTAAATGTCCCGTATAACCTTCTTTAATAATAAAATGCACCTTTGGCGCCGCTTCTTTCATTGCCTGAATAAACAGCGGAATCAGATAAGGCGATAAAGTGGAAATAATGCCAAGTTTCAACTCTCCTTCCAACAGATTTTTTTCGTTGATCACAAAATCACGAATTTCATCCACTTCTCGAAGTATCTTTTTGGCTTTATTAATAATTTCAACTCCTAAAACAGTTGGTGTCAACGGCACTTTATTTCGATCAAAAATCTTAATTCCGATTTCTTCTTCCAGATTTTTTAATTGAATGGTAAGTCCGGGCTGCGTTACCATACAAACTTCGGCAGCTCTTGCAAAATGCCGTTCTTCGTCTAAGGCAACAATATATTTTAACTGCTGAATGGTCATGTTTTCTAGTTTCTAAGGTACAGAGTTGCTAAGGTACTGAGTTGGTCTTTTTTATTGTTAGTTTTTTAAGAAAACTTTGTGTTTGTTATTTCTAAATGATGTTTTTTAAAAATAATAAGAACTTCTCAAAATACCCTATCCTATTATTTTTTCGTCTTTTAGTGGTCGTCATTATTATTTCTCCCTGTCTATATTTACCATAATACCGCACTAAAAATACTGCGCATATACCAGCAGTAAATCCAACTACATTTTAGAAATCCCATTATTCTCTTCTATATCAAAATAAAGGATCGCAAAACTATTGCATAAAATCAATCTTAAAATAAACCGAATGAGCTTTCTAGCAAACTACAAATCAACGAAGAAAAACGTACCAGCATGAGCAAAATTCCAATGCTTATATCAATAGAACTGACTGCCAAAGAATCGGTTTTCGGCAATGCCAAGTTCTTTAAAAAATAGATTTCAATTTAACCAATCATTACCTTATTTAAATTTCTAAAAAAAATGTCAAAATTCACAGAACAGGTACATATTACTATAGAAGGCTTTACTCAAAATGTTATCTATTACAATCTCGAGCTTTCTCAAAAAATGGCAGACCATCACCATTTTTCTTTCTTTTGGCAATACACAGGAAAACCTATTATTGCACCACAAGATCAGGAGAAAGCTTTTAGCAATTACATTGGCAGCGAAGTAATTTTCACCTTTAAAGTAAAAGATATACGCTTGATGTCTAAAGGAAGAATTACAAAATTAGGATCTATCGATCTGCACGGAAGTCCCGCCGGACTGCATGTAACAGGAACAAGTCATACCATTGCTCTTGATGATATGCCAAAATCCAGAATCTTTCGCGAGAAAAACCTCCAACAGATTGGACTCGAAATTTTTGCAGAAGAAAATTCGGGAGAATTCTATCAGAGAGAAGCCATTGTGCCTACTTATACAAAAGAATTCAGCTTTAAAACTCAGTACAATGAAACAAGCTTTGATTTCCTTAAACGCCTTTCTGCACGTTATGCCCAATGGTTTTATTTTGACGGAATGCGAATGCAGTTTGGTCAAATTAAAAATACCGAAATAAAACTTATAAACGAATCATCGCTACATAACTTTAGTATTGAAGCCAATTTAATTTCTCATAAAACTTCGTTCAGCAGTTATGACTACAAAAATGCTTCTAATATAAAAAATGGTGCAGAAAAAACCTCCGAAGGAAGCCGAGACCGATTTGCCTCGCTAGCTGTTTTTAAACAGCCTTATATTGTAAGACCTGGACTCGAAAACGGCGCATATACCACCAACGCACAGAATAAGGACGAGATTGATGAAATGGTGAAAATGCAAACCGCAGGACGGGATGCCAATAGCATATTCTATAGCGGTACCTCCTATTTGCCTATTGGTTTGGGACAGACTTTTTCTATTGAAAATAAAAACGTGGAGCACCATTTACTAGCAATTGAAATTAAACATTGCTCTGAAGTAAACGGAAATTACACCTGCAAATTTAAAGCTATTCCTGCCGATGTGGCAGCGCCGCACTACACAGACGTAAATGCATTTGCTTCTGCCGAAAGCCAGCCTGCAGTCGTGATTGACAATAACGATCCCGAAAAAATGGGACGCATAAAAGTGGAGTTTTTCTGGAATGGCTGGGCAAGCAAAAGCGATTGGATGCGTGTCGTTCAGCCTTATGCAGGCTCTGGAAAAGGGCTTTATTTCAGACCTGAAATTGGAGAAGAAGTTCAAGTAAGTTTTGAAGGCAACAATGCAGAACGCCCATATATTTCTGGCACCTATTATAACGGAAAAGAAATGCCCGATTTCTTTGATACCAAAAACCGAATTAAAGGTTGGAAACTCCCTTTTGGGCAGCTTTTCAAGTTTATTGAAAAAGTGGGAATCTGGATTTCTGACCCAAGCGGAAATGAAATTCAGCTAGATGAAGAAAGCAAAAATATTAATGTTACCTCTCCTGAAACAGTTACCATACGCGCTAAAAATATTGTTTTTGAGGCTTCTGAAAGTATTACACTGAAAGCAGGATATGACATTGATAATAATGCAGATAATAATATAACACAAATCGCAGGAAATAACATTGCTATAAACGCTAGCGGAAATCTTTTCGAAAAATCTGATAACCGAACAGAAATTGCAGATGAAAACTATTTGAAAGAAGTAGGCGGAACTGCGGGAGAAATTGCTGGAAAAATAAATATTAGTACAACTCAAGACGACATTAATATATATAGTGCAAAAAATATAAACGGACATTCAGCAGAAAATTCAAGCTTTAATTAAAAAGATTATGGCAATACTAAAACAAGCAAAAAATATTATAATAAAAGTGCAGTCAAACAGTAACATTATTGTGAATAAAACTATATCAAAAAATGCATCAAAAATAGTTCTAAAAACCACTCTTGGAGATGTACAACTGATTGCATCAAAACGACTAAAAACAAATAGCAATGGCGATTAATTTTTATGATTATGTAAGCAGTTATGACTTTGTGCCTTTTGCAGAGTTACAAAGCAATGACGATTTTAAAGTAATTTCTTCAAAACAATCAAGTTTAATATCTACCGCAATAAAAGAAGTTTACAAAAAGAAATCTGAGGTTACAATTGAGTTTAAACCTGAAACAATCAAAAAAGAGAAAACGATTTTAAAGTTTAAACTCAAACAAGCACATCAATATGCAAGTGATCCCGACGGTTATTTAAGATACAAACTAACTGCCGTAAATGGTCAGGTTTTTGTTTCGAACTATAATAAAAAAGAAATTGAACACGATTTAGGAGTAAAAAGATACGACGGCATTGTTGAGATTGTATTTAGTAAAAACTTAATGCAATCTGTAAAATACATTGATTTTTATTATAAAGACAACACTGATGCTTGGTTAGACCTTAAGGGAGAATTACCAGACAGCTGGGAACATTGTGGAAGAGTTACGATTGGTGCTGCTTCTACTTGTTATTGTAATCGGGGTTTTACAGAAGAAGAAATGACAAATATTCTAACCCAATTAAGAAAAAGTGACGATGTACATTATGAAATACAGTTTGATAAAAGTGGTAATACTTTATATATTGATAAAGAAGGAAAAGTTATATCCAGTACAGATACTGGTAGAAGACCCCCAGAAGCTGTAGACAAATATCGCGTACAAAAGAATGCTTTTGATAAAGAAGGAATTAATATTTTTGATTTTAAGATGGAAGAAAAAATTCAATCAAAAGATGCAAATATAAATACACTAACAGATGAATTAAATAAGGCATTCGAAAAATATCAAATTAATACCTGCATTCGAAAGATACATTTTTTAGCTCAAAGTTATGAAGAATCACAGCGTTTTCACAAAACATATGAATCTAATCCCATATCAACTTTAAGTGGTGGTGAACACTACAGAGGAAGAGGATTATTACAATTAACCCATGATTATAATTATGAAAAATTCTATATTGATTTATTTAAAAAAATACCTACTGAAAAAGAGCTAGATAATTTTGCATCGAGAGTTTCAAAAGAATTACATTTAGCTGTTTTTGGATCTGCATTTTATTGGAAAAACATTGGGTCTTTAAAAGGTAACATAAGTCAATTTGCTGACAAAGACGATGTCTTAACTGTTTCTAAAGAGATAAATGGTTATAAAAAAAATAATGCCCTCCCAAATGGTTATGAAGAAAGGGTTAGATATACAAATGAATTAAAAAAGATATTTAAATATGAAAAATGCATTAATAAAAAATAAACTTATTCTAGTTTGTATAGTATTTCTATTTGCATGCAAAAAAAAAACATATGATAATCCTAAAATTGATAAATCAGTTATTTATAAATCAACAAAAAAAATAAAACCTAATCTTTCATTTGATGTTGACTTTTCTAAAATAGGATATGGAAGAATCATTTTACCAATTGAGTGTACAGATAATGATTTATTAATGACCATTAATTTAACTTCTAGAGAATTTAAAAAACCATTTATTATAAAAAGAAGAATAGGCGCTTGTACAATGCCTGTAAATATTGTCCTTCAAGAAGAAGAAAATAATAAAATATCGCTTTTAATTACTCAAATATACCATCCATTTGATGATTCATTAGTTTTTGTTAAAAAGAATAATGAATTTAAATTTAAAGAATTTTACAATAATGCTTACTCTTCATCAAATCATCGAAATTATATTAGAAAGGGAAAATTTAAACAAAAAGGAAATTTAATTAAATTAAATAATAATATTGATTACCCATAGTTGATGTTTCAAAAGTTACCTGTCGTATAAATCCAGCGTTAAAGCATTTAAGAGAAAGCATTACCTGTTATTGTAATCGGGATTTTACAGAGGAAGAAATGACAAATATTTTAACTCAATTAAGAAAAAGTGACGATATACATTATCAAATACAGTTTGATAAAAGTGATAATACATTATATATTGATAAAGAAGGAAAAGTTATATCCAGTACAGATATTGGTAGAAGACCACCTGAAGCGGTAGACAAATATCGTTTGCAAAAAAATGCTTTTGATAAAGAAGGAATAAAAATATTTGATATCGGCAAAGAAAAAATTAAAACGTCACAGGCTAATATTACATCTTTTACCAAAGCTCTAAATAAGTCATTAAATGATTTTCAAATTGACACATGTTTAAGAAAAATACATTTTTTAGCCCAAAGTTATCATGAATCACAAAGATTTAGAAAAACATATGAAGAAAGCCCAAATTCAAATGTAAAAGGAGGAGAACATTTTAGAGGCAGAGGCTTGATACAACTTACTCATGATTACAATTACAGCAAATTGTATGAATATAAAAATAAAAAGAAACCAAGTGCTGACGAATTGTTCAAATTTGCAACAAATGTAGCTATGGATATAAATTTGGCTTGCGAAGCTTCTGGTTATTATTGGAATAATATTGGAGCTAAAACAGGAAATATTAGTCAATATGCCGATAAAGATGATATTCTAACAGTTTCAAGAGAGGTAAATAGATATGTTGATAAACCATACGGATTAGACAGTAGAAAAATGTATGCATTATTATTAAAAAGATATTAGATTATGAAAAATGTACTAATAAGAAATAGCATCGTTATATTTTTATCATTACTATTATTTGGATGTGTCAAAAATGAAAAACAAAAAAAAAGGACAAAACCATTAACTTTAGATATTAATTTTAAAGAATTTGGCTTTACTACACTAGCTTATGATGAAAAAAAGATGGAAATTGATACAGCTTTTTGAAAAAAAATTAAAACCCTTGGTCTTTTAAGATTGGGGGTTTTGTTTTTAAAGTAGCTACTATTAATATTGAATATTACATTCTTTCTGGAGACTGTTCTCTTCCTTTGATGGGATTTTTTATTACTTTGATTTACTATTTTTCTTATGTTTGTTTCACTAAATCTAACCAATGACATTAGCTGATTTAATTAAAGATTTTATTGATTCTACAAAAGAAAGATTAAAAACTCCAATTTCAGGAGCTTTTTTATGGTCTTTTGTTATTTACAATTGGAGACCAATTTTGATGCTATTATTTTCAGATACAACAATCGAAAATAAAATTATAGTAATCAATCATGAGTATTGCTCTTTCTGGGCTATTTTTTGGCCTCTCGTAATTGCAACAGCTTATACATTATTGATACCTAAAATCATGCTTCAAATTGATAATGATTTGGCTGACACAAAACAAGAACGAATTACAAGAAGGTACGAAATAAAAAAGCATGAAGTAAAAGAAAAAACAGAAGTTGCTAAAGAGGAGTTCTTGTTAAAAAGTGAAGAATCAGGTAATAAAACTATCCAAGAATTGAATGACCAGATTAAAGGTCTTGAGGAGAAAAACATTAGTCTTCAAGAAAGTGTTATACAGATTCAGGATTCAAGTAAAGCTACAATTGATCGTTTAAACAGTGAGTTAAAAACAGCAACTGATACGGTTAGGGCTTTGCAAAGAAGCCGTAAAGATGTTAATTATATAGATGATCTTGGAAGACTTAAAAAAGGAATTGTAATTGAAACATTACATCTTGAACCAGCGATTGCAAAATCTATCCAAACGGCTGTTGATCAACTTACACTTGAAGAATTTGTATTTCTACGAGATAGTTTGTTTACTAAAGCGGGAAGATTAGCAGAAGAAAATAATAATGATGTAAAGCCTGAATTTTTAATGACATTAAGTGATAAAAAAGTCCTAAAGTTAGATCGATCTCCTAATGGTAGTTTTATTGCAAATTTGACGACAATTGGATTAGCAATAAGAAATGAAATAAAATCATTATAAAAGCAAGGAACCAAATGAAGAGATAATTTCTATTGACTAATTGAACTAGCGGAAAGTTAAAAAAGTTATTTGAAAATTTCTTGAAGATTCCGATTTACTTCCTCGTAATGACAATATCCACATTCCTTAAATCCTAATTTTTCAAGTATAGATCCTTCAAAATTTATATCGGGATTATGTTTTAACCTATAATACTCAATAAGCATTCTTTTCAGTGGTCTTTTAAATTCAAAATCATACTTTTCAAGTAATTTTTTTATTTCTTCATCTGAATAAACAGTCTCATTATTTTCAATTTTCTTTGATTTGTAAGCTAAATAAGTGAACTTGGAGTTATTTAGATAAAATAGTTTTATTTTTTTCACTGTCATAATAAAACTTTCCAGCATTTTTTATTATTAAATCAATTTTATTTTCCAATTCTTCTATACTTAAATTTTCCACTTCTGTTGAACCTGAATTACGAATTAATATAGCATTGGGATTTGTTTCGATTCCCCATTTTAGTTTTAAACGCATTACAAATATTTGTGGGTCATCTAATAGATTCTTAACTGTTTCGAACCAATTCCTAAACTCATTCACTTTTTCCTTCCCAAGCTTCACAATTTCAGATGGAATCTCAAAATTTTCGTAAACAGAATGTAGGCGGGGACAGTCCGAAAATTTATGATAAGAAGGCTTTTTACCTTCATATACTAATGTAAAAGTATCAACAGGTTCATATGGAATATAAATTTCATTAAAATATTTTTCAGGATTTTTTAACAACTCTTGTATTGCTAGTAGTGCACTTTCTTCATATTTACTAAAAAAGTATATTGGAATTTTATATAAGTCTCCAACTAAATTTAGATTTTTTAAATTACTTTTAAATATAATTTTATTTGTATTTGATAATGTTATATATGCCATAAAGATATTTGATAAATAATTAACTAAAAAAATAACTAAGAATGTACTTATCATTTTACATTAGATGCTGATACTTTTCTACCTGCGTCTATTAAAATAATATTTGGTGATTTGTTCAGTTTTAACTCTTTCAATATTGATATAACTTTATTGTATTCAATTATATCGAAATATAAAATAACCTTTATAGATTTATTAGTATTGTTTGCTTTCTCATAAACTTCAACTTGGTTTTCAAGATTTTGTTTTAACTTCGAATTAGAAGCCAATTTAAACTCTATAAGAGTCTTATCCTTTGCTCCTTTTGAAACTGCATAATCAACAGGACCACGCCCATTGTTAGTTTCTCTATTTACATCAAAATCAGAAGCAAACCATGTGAGTCTATAAATAATTTGTAAATCTTCTTCTCTTTTAATTGGAACTCCGTTGATATAAAAAAGTCTGTAGCCATCATTATCCTCAATAACTTTTTTTAAATATACTAACCTATTCAAAGCTTCACTATAAGAACTTTTAGCGGGAATTTTATAAAACTCAGTATTTGATAATAATTCTACAAAATCTTGAACTTGACTTATAAATAAAGTTTCTACTTCATCTACTTTTGATTCAGAAATACTTTTTGCCCCCTCTTTATTTTCCTCCTTAATCTTTATATAGTATTTTATAATTTCAGGAAACTGTTTGATCGTTTTATGAATCGCAGAAGAAATTTCTTTTTGAGAGTTTTTCTTATTTTCTTCAACTTTAGGTAAAGCTTGAAAATAATAATTGAAAACTTCATGTCGTAATTGTTCATTTGGGATTCCTGTAAGTATTCCCGTGAAATTTCCTCTTAAATCTTTGCTATTTATCCAATTATCATCTTTTGTAAGTAAGTCTCTAGGCGTTAGTATAACATAATCTCCATAAATAAATGGTAAAGTATATTCTTTAGGCATCCATCTTTCAAATTTATAATCAAAAAATACTTTCTCTACATAAACTTTGCGTAGAAATTTATCTTCAATATTCTCTAATGAAAATTTCTCAGTGTATTCTAATAAAAATTGCTTAATTAAATTTGTTGTAAAATCACTAATATTATCTTTTCCTACTCCTATCTCAAACAAGCCAGCTTTTTCAAGATGAGATGTCTGATTTACCTTTTCTTTGCCTAGGTCATCAAATACAATACTTATGGATGAAGAAAAGGCATTTCCAAATTTTGTCCCTAATCCACTTCCTTTATTACCAATTTTACTATATCCAAACCAATTCTGTTTAACTTCAGGAAATAAATACCATGATTGCACTTGATGTTTTCTATTTCTTCCAGTTTCAGCTTTTCCTTTTAAAAAAGTCAAGTACTTAATAATATCATCATGTAAATTTTGATATTCTTTTTTCTTGTTTCCAAACAATAAAAATGGATCAATAAATAAAGGCAGATCATTTATTAAAGAAATATTAAATGCTCCATAACTTTCTAATGTTTCAACTTCAACATTAAAAAAATCTGTAAAGTATATCTTCATTGCTCTGAATTTTAGTATTTACTACTTTATTAAGTCCTTTTAGATTTATCAAAAACAAAAATTAACTTTTATCATGAAATTACTTTATGGAAATCCGTATACATTAAAATATAATGCAATAACAATTTTATAAATAAAAACAAATAAGTTAACAAGTAGTTATACGTGTTTTTATCTTTCTTTAGCATTAGTCTTTTTTAAGGTATTTTTAATTTCAAAATATTAAAATCAATTAAAATAGAAAATGAACCTACATTCTCTGCAAGCTCATTTTTCATTTTAAATCAAACAACAATAATTCACCCCAAACTCATCCCGCCATCCATAATAACATCGGCTCCAGTCACAAACACAGCAGCTTCACTACTCAAATGCGAAACCATTTTAGCCACATCTTCTGCCCTTCCCATTTGTTTTAGTGGGACTTTTTCTACTACAACATCCATAATACCTTTTACGGTGGTTTCGTCGAGGCCTACTTTGTTCATGACTTCGGTTTGAGTTGGTCCTGGGCTAACCGAATTGACACGAATCTTTCTTGGCGCTAACTCTAAAGCAGCCGATCTCATAAACGAATTCAAAGCCGTTTTACTCGCCGAATAAACCGAAGATCCCGGACCCGGCATACTCGCAGTATTCGAAGAAAGAAATACTACCGAAGCGCCATCTTCCAAAATCGGGATAAATTTACTTAAAGTGAAAAAAGCGCCTTTTAGATTCACATTCATAATGCTGTCGTACAATTCTTCTGTAGTTTGTTCAATTGTTCCTAAACCTGCAATTCCGGCATTAATAAACAAAATATCAACCGAACCGAAATCGGCTTTTACTTGAGTGGCCAGTTTTTCGATATCCGAAATATTCGATTGGTCTGCTGTAATGGCTGTAACGCCTAGTTCTAAAGCTGCTTTTTCTATGGCTTCTTTTCTTCTTCCTGTAATAATTACGTTTGCGCCTTGTTCTTTTAATTGTTTGGCTGTTGCGTAACCTATTCCGCTGTTTCCGCCTGTTATAACGGCTGTTTTATTTTTAAGATTTTCCATCTTTTTGATTATTTAAAATTTATTTAGCAAATTTAAATTCAAATTGGTATAACTTTGTAACCAGTATCATGGAGTATACCAAACTAATTAATTCGATTCTTCAATGGAAAAAATTATAGCCACGAATTCACGAATTTATTTTTATAATCTATGTCGAAAAATGTGATTAATTATACGAATTGTATTGATTGAATATCAATCAATATAATTCTTGAGAAAAAACTTTGAAAAAGAAAAAATTCGTGAATTCGTGGCGGAAAAACTTTGATAAAAATTGAATACTATGGAAAGAAACCAGAAAGAAGAAGTACAGGCGCTTCAGGACACGTTGTATGTTTTGGGCGGAAAGTGGCGTTTGCCCATCATCAATTCGATCTGCAACGGAAATCATCGTTTCAGGGAAATCGAACGCAGTATTCCGGGAATTACAACACGCATGCTTTCTAGAGAACTCAAAGAAATGGAGATCAATATGCTGATCAAAAGAACCAAAGATCGCGATGCCGAAATTCAGGTAAAATACGAATCGACGCCTTATTGCAAATCTTTTGGTCCTGTAATCGAAGAAATGATCAAATGGGGAAAATCGCATCGAGAGGAGATTATCCGAAATTCTTAATCTTTTTTAAACACATAGAAACATAGATTATTTTTATTTGAGAAAGAGTTTAAAAAGAAACTAGTTTCTAACACATAGTCTCAGCACGAAGCTAACTTTGAC
Organism: Flavobacterium tagetis; assembly: GCF_016735615.1. Taxonomy (GTDB): domain Bacteria; phylum Bacteroidota; class Bacteroidia; order Flavobacteriales; family Flavobacteriaceae; genus Flavobacterium; species Flavobacterium tagetis. The sequence goes on along the minus strand of NZ_JAERSF010000002.1, from coordinate 1,084,126 downwards.
AAAGTTTAAACAGCTTAGAAAATCGCAACGAAAGAAATCATTCAAAATTCTTAAATAAAGCTGTAATTTTATTTAGTCAAAAATCTGTTTTTTGAGTCGAAATATGTCCAAATAAACTTAAAAAGTGCTTAAAACTACCTTTTTTTATCATTTTTAGCTATAAAAGTTCTATCTTACAAAAAAGGCAAACGCCTGTTCTTTTGTCCTATTATTCTAAAAACTATAAAAAATGAAACAATTACTACAATGGACCATCATAATTCCGATTCTTTCATGGGCACTCTTATTTAGCGGATTGATAGAAAACAGTACTATTTTTCAAATCGTTGCGAGTGTTCTGCTTATTTTGAGTGTAATGTCGGCGGTACATCATTCAGAAATTATTGCAGAACGTGTTGGAGAACCTTACGGAACGATTATTTTGGCCATTTCGATTACTGTAATTGAAGTTTCGATTATTGTTTCTTTAATGCTTTCGGAAGGTTCAGAGGCAGCTTCTTTGGCCAGAGATACTGTTTATGCGGCAACTATGCTTATCTTAAATGGAATTATAGGTTTGTGTCTTCTTATTGGAAGCATCAAACATTACGAACAGAATTTCTCTCCTTCTTCGGTAACCATTGGTTTGGTTTCGCTTATTTCGATTATTGTATTTACATTAGTTTTTCCAACATTTACAGAAAGTGTCCACGGTTCTTATTATTCAACCCCTCAGCTTATTTTTGCTTCGATTGCCTGTCTTATTATTTACGGTTCTTTTTTATTTGCACAAACCAAAGGATATCGCCAATATTTTCTAACCAATACTACAAACGAAGACGAATCTAAAACACATCCAATTGAAATCAATAACAAAACATTTTACACTAGCCTAGTCTTTTTATTAGTGAGCTTAGGAATTGTGGTTTTACTGGCCAAAACCCTTTCACCTACTATTGAAACTATTATTATAAGTCACAATCTTCCAAAATCTTTGGTTGGGGTTATAATCGCCATCATCATTTTATTGCCAGAAGCGATCGCAGCGATAATTGCTGCCAAAAAGAACAGATTGCAAACGAGTCTAAACCTAGCTTTAGGTTCTGCACTTGCCAGTATAGGTTTAACTATTCCAACTGTTGCGCTCGTTTGTATCTTATTGGGAATTCCTATTGTTTTAGGACTTGATATTAAATCTATTGTTCTCTTGGCACTGTCTGTTTTTACGGTAATGCTTTCTCTTAGCAAAGGAAAATCGAATATCGTTTACGGCGTTGTGCTTTTGGTCAATTTGTTTGCTTATATGTTTTTGATGATTTATCCTTAAGCTTTCAATTAATTTTAGTTGCTTAAATGTATACTCGGATTCGATTCCTGGCGACTTTAAACTGTAAAATTAATGTTTACAGGCTTTTTTTATCATTTTTTAAAACAGCGTCAATCCAAAACTCCATCCTATCCATCCGAGAATATCTTTGCTGTTATTGTTGATTATAGTGTAGCGTTTGGTACGATCCTGAACGAATGTAGAAGCGTTTATATTGCCATTTTTATCTTGTTTCTCAGACCAATAGAAATTTAAAGAAGGTCCTGCAGATAGCGCTACACCTTTACACAATTGAAAAGAAAAGGGAGAATCAAATTTAGATAAGGAATTATAAATGTCCCAATTTCCTAAATAAAGATACTGCGTGCTAAATTCGGGATTAAAAGTAAAACGTTTCCCTAACGGAATGTTCTTTCCTAGTCCGATTCCGAAAGAGAATAGTTTTTCTTCATCGGTTCTATCGCTTCTTCCCGCCATTAAAATAGTATACATTTTATGATCTCCTGTTTTTACAGCAAGATTTATATCTGAAATTTCGTTGCTTGTTATGCTGATTTTTTTATAACCGCCTTTTTTAAAGTTTAACAGACCAAAACTATAGCCAGACGGTGAATCTGTAATGTTGACTAATCCAAATTGGACTCCATGTAATTCTTTAGCATAATTAAAAAGACCTGTAATTTGAGCGCCTCGCACGGTATCTTTTCCAATATTGTAAATTCCTGAAAGCTGTAATCCGTTTTGCGAACCCTTTACTGTATTGCCAATTCCTGCAATTTGAAGTCCTTTAGAATCTTTATATACATTGTTGTAGATACCGCCCATTTGCAAACCGACTTGCGAACCTTTGACACTATTATGAATACCACTTACTTGCAATCCTCTTAAATTGCCAAAAACATTATTATAGATTCCGGCTAACTGAACTCCGTTTACAGATCCTCCAACGGTATTAAATATTCCGGCTATTTGAAGCGCGTCAACATTCATACGATTGATGTTGTAAAGTCCTGCCATTTCAAGCCCGCGAACTCCAGCATTATAACCTCCTAATATATTTAGCGAAAAATTATTGACAATCTGCGTATTCAGCATTCCTCTTGTACTGATACTCGGAATTAAAGAAGCCTGCAAAGGAACCTTAGAAATAAATCCTCCTAGATTGAGCGCTTGTATTTTTTGTTTGGAGGAAATAAAGAAACGGCCAATTCCTGATCTTTCAATTTCAGAGAAATCACCATCAATATAATCTGTTTTATTTTTTTTGTCTCCCATCTGAATTTTAATTTCAGAAAGAAATACCATCGTTACCGTTTTATAATTCTCCTTAACGGCTGTAAGTTCTATAGCTTGAGGTGCATTTTTTAATCGAAGTTCAAAAAAACCATCTTTATTGGTTAAGGTAGACACTAGCGCATTCTTCTCTAATACACTCACATTTTCAATACGATTATTGGTTTGTGTATCTACAATATAACCAATAACAATTTGCTGTCCGTCACTCATAACAGTGTTTTTTTCTAACACCAAAGCAAGTTCTAAAGGCGCATAACGAACAATAACAAATCCTGGCGATTCTTTAAATTCATATTTAGCACCTAACAACTGATCTAAAACTCCTTTTATGGTATTATTATCGGTATGAATGCTAACGACGCTATCTTTTACAGCCAGTTTGCCATAATAAGCAAATCTAAAATTTCCTTTTTCTTCCATTAAGTCCAAAACACTGCCTAATGGTTTCTTATCTGCTTGAATAGAAATTTCATTTTCTAGTACCGATTGTGCATTTGCTTTAAAAAAGATACCCGAAGTAAGGGTTAAAAAGACGGCTGTAAAAACAAACTTTATGTTTCTTGGCATAAAAAGGATATAATACTTTAATGAATTAAATCTTGGATCCAATGATTGGGTTTCCAAAATTACCCCAATTCCTATATTTTCAATAACCATTTTTATAATTTTTTACTTCTTTTTTCTTACGAGCATCAAGCTGCTTCTAATAAAAGTATTTGCAAAAAATAAGACAAAAAAAATCACAATTGAGAAGTTCGCTTCTCATATTCTATATCTTCGTTTTTTTACGTACTGAATTACGAGAAATACAATTAGTCCAACTATTAAATAAAAAGAAATTTTAAAATAAATATTTACATAAAAAGAATTTATTTCAGAATTATAATATTCCTCAGGAGCATTCTTTAAAAAAAAATCTCCAGTTAGTTTACTTTTATAAAGAGGCTGTTTATTAAAACTTGATTCAAGGTAAGCAAGTTTAGTTACTCTTAATTCTAATTTAGAATTGTTACTCAAAACTATCCCTTTTACAAGGTAAGATAATCGAGTTCCTTCACCTGTTCCTGTATCTTCAGAAATTTTTTTTATCACTAAAAAATCATCACTCATGTATAATTTTTTATTTCTAAAGCTTTTTAAATTTTCATATTCACTCAAATAGCTATGGGAACAGATGCTTCCAATTGTTATTATTAATGATATTATTACATTGCAAACAAAAGCGAAAATTAAAAAGGAGATTAGTATTTTTTTCAAAATTTCAAATTATTATTCATATTGTACACATTAAAAAATGCGAATAAATTTCAATTTTTATAAACATTTTCAAATTTTCTCCTTTACTATGATTATATCATCAATAAAGGAAAATCATATCGAAAGTAAATTATTAGAAACTCATAACCAAACAATCGTACTATTACAACGTTTTAGTAACATAAACTGATAAAAAACAGCAGTAATAAATGTTATTTTTACACATAAAAAGTATCACAATAAAGACCAAAACTGAACGATTTTACCCCTCATTTTTCAGCATTTTTCTCTAACTTAGCGGTCTACATTTTGAAATGTAAGATTAAAATAACCATTGTTTTGCTGCAAAACATTGAATGAAAAAGAATTACCATACTTTCTCTTACTTTTTGCTGCTAAAACATTTCTTCTAATAATTTAGTTAATTGAAAACTATGAGCAAATTTGATTTTGGAATTGTAGGACTCGGTGTAATGGGCCGTAACTTACTTTTAAATATCGCCAGCCATAACTTTGCGGCTGCAGGTTTAGACTTAGACACCGAAAAAGTCAATTCTCTTCAACAAGAAGCCGACGCCAATCACACTATTGAAGCTACAACAGATGTAAAACATTTTGTAGAACTTATCCAACAGCCAAGAGCAATTATGTTATTGGTTCCTGCAGGAAAACCGGTTGACAGCGCTATTGCAAGTTTATTGCCTCACTTAGATAAAGGAGACATTATTATTGACGGTGGAAACACTTATTTTACTGATACAGACAGGAGATTTTTGGAATTGTCTGAAAAAGGAATCCACTTCTTCGGAATGGGAATTTCGGGCGGTGAAAAAGGCGCTCGTTTCGGTCCTGCTATGATGCCAGGTGGAGATCAAAAAGCTTATGAAAGATTACGTCCTATTTTTGAAGCAATTGCAGCAAAAGTAGATGGCGAACCTTGCGTAGAATATCTTGGAAACGGTTCTGCTGGAAACTATGTAAAAATGGTTCACAACGGAATTGAATACGGAATCATGCAGTTGATTTCTGAGATTTATGACCTTATGAAAAGAGGTTATAATTTGGATGATGAAACGATTCAGAAAACTTTTGCTGAGTGGAATCAAACCGATGATTTAAGATCTTATTTGATTGAAATTACCGGAAACATCTTAAAACAAAAAGATGAAGACGGAACACAGTTAATCAACAAAATCTCAGATTGGGCAAGATCTAAAGGTACAGGAAAATGGACTTCGCAAAATGCAATGGATTTACAAGTTCCAGTTCCAACTATCGACGCAGCGGTTAACATGCGCGATATGTCTAAAACAAAACCAGAAAGAATTGAAGCTGCTAAGAAATTAGTTTGGAATGCTGATGAAACAAATGTTTCTCAAAGCGAAGCAATTGCAGCTTTAAAATCGGCTTTATATTTTTCTATCGTGGTAACTTATGCTCAAGGTTTAGCGCAACTTCACACGGCTTCTAAAGAATATAATTACGGATTAAATCTGGAAACGGTTGCTAAAATCTGGCGTGGCGGATGTATCATTCGTGCGACAATTTTAGAAGATTTCAGAAAAGCATATGTGACAAAAGCAGATTTGCCAAACTTACTTTTGGATGGCGGAATCGCTTCAAAATTAGTAGAAAACCAAGCAGGAATGCGAGCTGTAATTCAGTTTGCAATTCAAAAAGGATTACCGGTTTCTGGATTAATGAACTCGTTGGCCTATTTTGACGCTTACCGTTCTGCTAATCTTCCAACTAACTTAATTCAGGCACAGCGTGATTATTTTGGAGCGCATACTTACGAGCGTATCGATAAAGAAGGCGTTTTCCATACACAATGGACTGAATAACAACATAAAGCAACACAACTAAACCACACAATGACTAAAAATAAACTAAAGAATCCAACAATCATTGTTATTTTTGGAGGAACTGGAGATTTGGCAAAGAGAAAGCTATTCCCCGCTTTTCAAAATCTGTATCTTGACGGACGTATGTCTGAACAGTTTCAGATTATTGCTCTTGGAAGAGCTGAAAAAACCAATGACGATTTTCGCGCTTATGTAGCAGAAAATCTAAATCTGTTCTCAAGAAGAAAAGGAGTTGATGATCCAGAAACAGAAAAATTTCTTTCGCACATCTCTTACCACAGCCTTGATATCGATAAAGAAGAATCGTACATTGGATTAAATGAAAAAATAAACAATTTTGATCTGGCTTTTGGAGAACGCGCTAATCGACTTTTCTATCTTTCGATTACGCCTTCTTTCATTTCAACGATTTCAAGCAATATCAAGAAAATCGGACTTGCTGCTAATGCGAAACAAGATCGCATTATTATCGAAAAACCTTTTGGTTACGATAAAGCTTCTGCAATCGAGTTGAATGAAATGCTTTCGCAGACTTTCAAAGAAGAGCAGATTTATAGAATTGACCACTATTTAGGAAAAGAAACGGTTCAGAATATCTTGGCTTTCCGTTTTGGAAATTCAATGTTTGAGCCTTTATGGAGCCGTAATTTCATTGATTTCGTGCAAATTACCGTAGCAGAAGAAGTCGGCGTTGAAGAACGCGGCGGATTCTACGAAGGTGTTGGTGCTTTGAAAGACATGATTCAGAACCACTTATTTCAGATTTTATGTATGACAGCTATGGAAGCGCCTGCTTCTTTAAATGCTGATGACATTCGTAATCGAAAAGCAGATGTTTTAAAGTCAATTCGTCGTATTAAACCAGAAGAAGTTGATCATTATATCGTAAGAGGTCAGTACGATGCTGGAGAAATAAAAGGAGTTCCTGTTCCGGGTTATCGTCAAGATAAAGGCATTGCACCAGATTCTAATACAGAAACTTATGTAGCAATGAAAATCTATTTGGACAACTGGAGATGGCAGGGAATTCCGTTCTACTTGCGTTCTGGAAAAAGAATGGAAGAAAAACAATCTTCAATCATTATTCAATTTAAACCAGTGCCGCATTCTTCATTCTCATACGGAAAAGAAGGCATGACACCAAACCGATTGATTATCAACATTCAACCTTCAATGGACATTAAACTGCAGTTTATGACCAAAAAACCAGGTTTATCCATGTCTTTAAGACCTGCAGAAATGGTTTTTGATTATTTTTCTTGTTCTACAATGTCGCCAGAAGCTTATGAAACCTTAATTGCAGATGCATTATTGGGAGATCCTACCCTATTTATGCGTTGGGATCAGGTGGAAGAAGCTTGGGATGCAATTGAAACGATTCAGCAAGTTTGGAAAACAACGCCTCCAAAGAATTTCCCAAATTACAAAGCAGGAAGCTGGGGGCCTGAAGAAGCTGATGAATTATTAGCACGTCAAGGCCACAAATGGATTCCGAATACACAAACAAAAGAAGAAGTTTTAAATGATACAGATTTATAATAACACAGAAGAAATTAATACTACAGCAGCAGATCTTTTTGTAGAATCGGCTCAGAAAGCAATTGCTGTAAAAGGCCAATTTACAGCTGTACTTACAGGAGGTTCTTCTCCTTCTGGGATTTACAAATTATTAGCTTCTGATGCTTACAAAAGCAAAATAGACTGGAGTAAAGTTTATATTTTTTGGGGTGATGAAAGATGGGTTCCGCTTAATGATGATTTGAGTAATGCAAAAATGTCTTACTCCACTTTATTGAGCCACGTTCCTATTCCTCAAGAAAACATTTTTGAAATGTATAAAGACGGTGTTAAACCTGAGGAATACGCAGCTGAATACGAAAAGTCTATCAGAAATATTTTAGGCGAAGAAGGTAAATTTGACTTGATTCTTTTAGGAATGGGCGATGACGGACATACAGCTTCTCTTTTCCCTGGTGAAGCGGTTCTAGAAGAGCAAACCAAATGGGTCGATGCTTATTATTTGGCTCCTCAAAAAATGTATCGCATCACGCTTACTGCTCCAATAATCAATAAGGCAGAAAAAATTGTAGTGGTAGCTTTTGGAGAAAAGAAAATCCATGCTTTGAAGGAAGTTACAACTGGCGAATACAATCCCACTTTATATCCAATGCAATTGATTAAGCCAGTTTCTGGCGAATTATTGTTTTTAGTGGATAAAGTTGCTGCGGGAACTAACTAATAAATTGTTTATTTCCATATAATTTAAGGTCTATGCTGAAAAGTGTAGACCTTATTTTTTTGATAATTTTTTTTCTCTCGCAGATCTTGCAGATTTGGCAGATATTATAATTAAAAAAATCTGCTGAATCTGCTAAATCTGCGGGAGAACTATATGCTCAAATAAATTCAAAATTTACAACAAAACACTGAAAAAACAAATATTTACAAAAAAACTTATTTCTTTTTTATTTAATTTTGCTTAATACTCTCCGTATCAAACCATTATACTATAAGCATCTTTTTTATTCTTCTCGAGCTTTTACACTGATTATATAATTTCAAATCATTTTGCGATGAAATATAATTACTTTCTAATTACTGTTTTTTTTCTTTTTATTTCCTGTAAAGAAAAAAACACAGAACCCAAATCAGTTAAAGTCAGCGCTTCGCAAGGATGTTATATTCCGAAAACGAACGATAAAGATTGGTACACCCAAAACAAAAAAGCGCCTAAGTTTAGAGGTCTTGATGGTGTAAATTTTAAAATTACAACCAACAATCCCGAAGCGCAAGAATACTTCGATCAAGGAATGATGTTGGCGTACGGATTCAATCACGCCGAAGCAGCAAGATCATTTTATGAAGCTTCGCGTTTAGATCCCAATTGTGCTATGGCATATTGGGGTTTTGCTTATGTTGTTGGTCCAAATTATAATGCGGGAATGGAAGAAGATAATTTTCAGCGTGCTTATGATGCGGCTCAAAAAGCTAAAAAACTTTCTGCCAAGTGTTCTCCTAAAGAAATCGCTATGATTGATGCATTATTAGTGCGTTATGCTAAAAATCCTCCTGCAGACAGAAAACCACTTGATATTGCTTATGCTGAAGCCATGAAAAAAGTATATGCTCAGTTTCCCTTAGATCCAGATATTGGCGCGCTTTACGCGGAATCTCAAATGAATCTACATCCGTGGGATTTGTATGAAAAAGGCACCGGAATACCTAAAAAATGGACTCCCGAAATACTAGCTGTTCTAAACGAATTAATTAAAAAAAATCCGAAGCATCCCGGCGCGCATCATTTTTTGGTTCATGCGGTAGAAGCTTCTGCACATCCAGAAAACGGACTAAAAAGTGCCAAATTACTAGAAACTCTAGTTCCAGGATCGGGACATTTGGTACATATGCCTTCTCATATTTACATTCGTACGGGAGATTATCACGAAGGCACGCTTTCTAATATTGAGGCTGTTCGAATTGATAGTTTGTATTCCACCGCCTGTAATGCACAAGGCGCTTATCCTCTAGCCTATTATCCGCACAATTATCATTTTTTGGTGGCTACAGCGGCTTTAGAAGGAAATTCAAAATTGGCTTGGGAATCGGCACAAATATTACAGCAGCATATGTCTCCCAAAATTATGCGTGAAGCTGGCTGGGGAACTTTACAGCATTATTATAGTATACCGTATTATATCGCCGTAAAATTCTCGATGTGGGATAAAATTATGGAGATTCCACAACCTGAAAAAGATCTAGTATATCCGAATGCCATTTGGCACTATGCGCAAGGAATGGCGTATCTCGGAAAAAATGATATTGCCAATGCCGAAAAACAGCTTGCTTCTCTGAACCAACTAGCCAAAGATAAAACCTTAAAAGAGGTTACTATTTGGAATATCAACACCACGTATGATCTTGTTCAGATTGCTGCCAACGTTCTTTCAGCAGGTGTTGAGGCCAAAAAGAATAATTTGGATAAAGCCGTTACTTTTTTAAATAAAGCAATAGCAATTGAAGATCAGTTAAATTACAACGAACCGCCTGATTGGTTTTTCTCCGTTAGACATTATTTAGGCACAGCTTTACTTAAAACTGGAAAATATGCCGAAGCTGAAAAGATCTACAAACAAGATTTACAAACACTCCCAAAAAACGGATTCGCTTTAATTGGACTTTATAATGCTCTATCGCTACAGAAAAAAGAAAAAGAGGCTTTAAAAATTAAAACCTCTTTTGATAATGCTTGGCAATATGCCGATTTTGAGATTAAGGATTCTTCTAGTATTTTTGAGTGATTTTAGTTTTTAAGATGTCATCGTAAAAAGTCGGAGACTTTTACTAGGTTTAGAAATTCTAAGACCAAAAAAATGCGCAAAGTCAGAGACATTTGCGCAGCTTTTTAATTTAAGGTTGAAACTCTTTGCAGAGCAAGGATCTTGTTCAGATTGCTAATAACGTTCTTTCAGCAGGTGTTGAAACAAAAAAGAACAATTTAGATAAAGCTATTGTTCTTTTAAATAAAGCAATAGAAATTGAAGTTCAATTAAATTACAACGAACCGCCAGACTGGTTTTTCTCTGTTAGACATTATCTCGGAACTGTTTTACTTAAAGCAGGAAAATATACCGAAGCAGAAAAAGTATACAAACAAGATTTACAAACGCTCCCAAAAAACGGCTTCGCCTTAATTGGACTTTACAACTCTTTAGTTGCTCAGAAAAAAGAAAAAGAGGCTTTACAAATTAAAAACTCTTTTGATGATGCTTGGCAATATGCCGATTTTGAGATTAAGGCCTCTTCTAGTATTGTGGAGTGATTTTAATCTTTTATTTGATATGTAATCACGAAAAATCATATTTACAATTTCTAAGACATAAAAATGCGCAAAGTCATAGACATTTGCGCAGCTTTTCAATTCAAGTCTGGAATTCTTTGCAGAGCTAGGTAATTTTTAGTTTTTATGATTTTTCATTTCCAAGGAAAAAAATGCGCAAAGTCAGAGACATTACGCACTTTTCCGTTTTAGAACTCTTTGCTAAGCTTTGTAAAATTATTCCTCAATATCACCATTAGATTTACTAAACGAATTTTGAACCATTAGAATAATGGTCACTGATTTCAAAGTTTAAACTTTTGCATTTAATCATAAAATCAGAATCCTTATTCTCAACAACGCCATAATTATAAATTAAAGGAAAAAAATCACAAGTTATTACATTACCATCTTTTTCTAGAAAGATTCCATTTAGTACTAAGTTTGATGAGTTCTCAATTTCTATAAATCTAAATGAAATTATATCACTAAATATCAACTTGACTATCTCATAATCTCCATCAATATTCTCAGCTCTTAAATAGACTTCGACAACACCTTCATCAAACCCTGCAACACTTAAATAACGTTTGTAAAAAATTTCAGAGATTACTGCATCGGGAAATCCCCTATATCTCTCTTTAATTAGTTCTATCATCACTTCTTTAATAAATTAATAATTTAAATACTTAAAAGGAACCAACATTGGCTCAATATGATTAATTGTAGTATGCCCACTACCAAGGATACCTGGAGTACTCATAAAATGTCCGTGACCAGCATTCCAACTTCCATGATTTTGGAGGTCAAGTTGAAAAATAACTTTTCCTTCTTCATTATAAAAATAATTTGAAACTGGTGTACCATCACTGCCTTGATATCTATATACTGAATTAGGAGTACTTATGTGGCCCGCTTTACTTGTACCTGTTTCCACTTTAAAATAAAGGTTTTCATCACTATTACCAAAGCCTTGAATTTTATTAAACTCAGGATTGTTTCTTAAATCAACATACCCTTTTTCTATATCAATATTATTCGATACGTTATTTGACGATGTTGGCGATGTTGAAGCTTTTGTAGAACTTGAAATCTTATAATCTCCTGTCTTAATTTCAGCTGTATTATCTACATCTGCTAAGCCTGCTGGCTGTGGTAATGTAACTGGCTGAACAGCAGCTCTAGGAGCGCTTCCAGTCCAGAAAGATTTTCCATTTGCTGATGCAATTGCTCCATTTAATATCCCTCCCGTCAATGCTGCAAAAGCTACTCCAACAATCATATCTTTCCCAGAAATCATAGGATCTCCAAATGCTGCATTATTTCCTAAACTTAAAAACGTTGAAGAATATAATGCTCCGACACCACCTCCAAACGCACCTGCAGCAAATCCCCCAGCTCCACCAGCAGCTCCACCAGCCATAGCAAAAGCAGCTCCGCCTGTCGCTGCTCCAAGAGCTCCTGCTCCAGCTCCAATTCCAAACGCTTTTAGCCCTTCCATATCCATTCTGAAGCCATGAACTCCCCAGTTCACTACTCCTCCAATTACCGCTCCTATCACAATATGAATCCACTCACCGCTAGGATCCGTGTATCTTAAAGGATTGTTCCAGCAATAGCCATAACGGTTATAATTCTGAGTATTGAAAGGATCCTGAACATAATTGTCAGGTTGCATGAAACGGTGCAGTTTTGGATCATACAAACGTCCATTCATGTGTATAATACCTACACTCTGCAAATGCTCATGCCCTGTATAGCCTCTATCCAAGATAGTTAGTCCTGCTAAAGAGTTCCCTACTCCATCCTGTACAGATACAATATTTCCCCAAGCATCAAAAAGCCTTTTCTCTACAACAGCACCAGATTGATCTGCAATAGCAACAATCGAACCCTGATAATCTCGCAACAAATATAAATAATTCTGAGATGTTCCATTGCTCTTTAATATAATTGGTGCGGTATAGCCATCACCTCCAATATATGTTATAATATCAACAGCTCCATTTGTTAGATTATGCTTAATCTCCATAGAACCATCTGCAGAATAGTATTTCGCATAATTCCTTGAGAATTTATTCTCTTGGAGACCTCCATAAAACATGGCGCTTCTTGAATTGCTATCATTATAATTAAAGCTGATTCTGTCAATACCCGCTTCCACAATTTCTACGGGGCTTTTAAAAACATTGTAGGTAACATCTAGAGTCTGCCTTCCAGAGTAATATGCCAAAGCATCCCCAGTAACATTTACAGATGTATTTTGATAGGGTTTATTAGTATTAGTATAATTATATAATCCGACACTATTCTGAAGTATCCTTCCTCTATCATCATATGTCTGACTTTCCTGATTTCCAAGCGAATTTGTAAATTCTGTTAAACGATCTAATGCATCATATTTGAAAGTTTCATTTCTGTTAAAAAGACTATTGGTTCTATTTTTCAAATTTGCTTTTATAGGATCAAATTCGGCACCTAGTTTTAGAATATTTATAGCAGTATTAGCCGCTAGATTATAATTAAACTCCTTAGCAAATCCATAAGTATCGTATGAATTTACTATCGAAACCGGTCCGCATACTGCTGTTAAAAGTTTTCCTCTTGCATCCAAAGTATTGGTTTGCCATAAGACAGTCGAAGTGGCATCATCCAAAATCTGCCAATGGGCTCCATTACTATAAGTGTTTTTTACTTTTCTTGTGCTTCCTTTTCCAGCTGCCTGTGCAGTAAACGTAGTACTACTGGCTCTTCCAAAGGCGTCGTATTCAAAGTCTTTTGTAAATAATGCATATTGTGTAGCTTCAACTGTTCTATTAATCCTTTTGTAAGAATCATAAAAATACTCATTTGTAATACTTCCACCATTTGCAAAATCTTGAAACTCGCTTTTAAGCAGCAGCTTCGAGCTTGAATCGTAAAGATACGTCGTCTTACTATTTGTAAGGTTTCCAGATATAGTCTTTTCTTTTACTTTTCCATAATCGTTCAGTGTATAGGTAGTCACTCCATTTGGTGTAGTTTCTTTTGTTGTTTCGCCAAAATCATTATATTCATAGCTATATATTCCTGCAGAAGAATCTACAAGCTTGGTTTTCCTTCCCCAACCATCCTGCGTTATCGTAGTTTTTACTCCTCCATAGTCGGACTCTTTTAAATTTCCATTAGCAAAATACGTATAACTAACTGTACCTCCAGGGCTATCTGTCATAGATATGACATTACCTGCAGCATTTCTAACAGATATTTTAGTTTTGGAATTTTCACTAACAGTAGTCGTTAATCCAGAATAAGTATAATCCACTTTTTTTCCAGTAAACGAAATCGTATTTTCTACTCTGCCATACACATCGTATTTGGTCTCGCTAAACTGGGAAGGGCTTCCTCCAAAATAAGGTTCACTTGTCTTATAATTTCGGCCTTCTATATCATAAGAATAATCTACCGATGAAAAATTACCGGTGACATCTTTAATTTTCACTTTAACTTTCCTGCCCAAACCATCAAAGGTCTCCTCAATGCTGCTGTTATCATCACCAGTATTTGTTACAATTGTTTTTTCAGCACTTCGAGTGTATACATAGTAATTACTCTTACCTAAATAATCTGTTGTCTGTTTTTTCTTAAACCAGCTATCATACAAATAAGAAGTTTTTAATCCATTCTGATTTGTCTCATTATCCAACACTCCAGAACTGGAATTATATACAAATGTCTTAGTTAATCCTTCAACATCAGTACTCTTTATTAAAAATCTACCAGAAGCATCATACTCATAACTTGTAATCCTAGCTGCCAAATTTGGTGTACTTATTGTTTTTCTTACAATATTACCATAACTGTCATAATCATTCTTTTCCTTTATAGGTGATGTTCCTTGTCCAGATTTCTCAACTGTTTCTAACAGTTGGCTACCGTTGTAAGAATAAACTTCATTACTAGTCATGCTATCCCCGTTTACAGAGACGCTTTGCGTTTTAGAACTTGGTCGCCCTACAATATATGGAGCTTGTATTGGAGCCTGATAAACCACATCAGATGTAGCAGTTTTGACAACGGAAGTCCCATCTTTATATAAAATTTTAGAACCTGTAACATTATTATAATCGTCATAAGCATTGATGGTTTCGGTGCTTGTCCCTTCTAAATTATTAAACTGATTAACAACCGTGTTCTGTATTTTAAAAACCTTATTGGCTAATAGATCACTTTCATATGTAAGCGTTGATTTTGTAATGTAATTGGAAGGGGCATTTGTTGAATTGTTTTCCTCTCCAACTATTTTTGCAGAAAATGTGCTTCCAGACTGAATTAAAGTATTGGGCTTCAAAATAATTCTCTGAGTAGCCACTAAATTATCCGAACTATTAACAGTATAATTCTGTTCTTTCGTAATTATTCTTGGTATTTGATTTGTTTTTGGAAATAATGGATCATGAAAACCAAGCACTTGATAATTTTCAATGTTTGCTCCACGCTGCGAAATATCAAACTTAGAGATATTAGAAATCATCTTAGAGTCATCTTCATACCAGTTAGTCCTCATTGCTGATCTAAAACCAAGAAAACCTAGTCCCTCTGCATTTGATACTGCTCCAGAATAAGTAAAAATCTGTTTTTTATATTGTCCCACACTTTGCTCTTCCAGTTTTGTCACTACTTTAAAATTTGGAGCGGCAACAATATCAATATTTGGAAAATTCTCAATAAATATATGTGGTGTATAAAATGGTTCGTATTGATCTTGTTGAAGTGGACTATACGATATTGTCCTCTTTACTCCGTTTCCATCGGTAATACTTTTTATAAGACCTTTTCTGCTAAAATCATCTTGTGAATCAAAAGCATATATCTGATTGTTGCTTATCAATCCTACCGATGCGTACTGATTGTTTGTTTTAGGCGACAAAAATACAGGAATTGGATAGCTCTTCACTGTATTTGAGTACGGTGTCTGAAAAGTAGGGACAGCAGAAGCTGTAAATGTTGAATTAATATTTTTAAAAACATTTATAATTGCTGCTCCAGCACCTTGTGCTTTAGCATAAACTGATCTTAATTGCACAATATCAGTTTTCCCGTCGGCGTTGGCATCTAAAGGAATAAGTGTACAGGTGTATATCGCTTGGCTGTCTTCACTATTCCCCATATTGCTAAACGCATAGGTCTGTGGGATTTTTTCAAAATCATTCCCCTTAGAGATATATTTAATATAATCAAATGAATAAAGCCCAAAACTTTTGGTTATAATGAAATCCATTTTTCCATCGCCATTATAATCGCCTGGCAAAATGGATTGGTTGATTTTAATATCAGTATCTGGCTTCTGCCACAGTAATTCAAGTTGATTATTATTATTTAAGCTGTAAACAGAGACTTTTCCATTTTGAAAATGAAGAATATCTGTTTTCCCGTCACCATTAACATCGAAAGTTTCTATCCTGCTGCTACCTGTAAGATAATAATCTTGCAGTGCTCCAGCATAATTAACAAAGTTTGTGGTTTTTCGTCGGTCAAGGTCAACAAAATATATTCCGCCTGTGCTGTTCTTTGACCATATATATCTTACCTCACCAGTATATGGGTCGTCTTGGCAATAGGATTCATCTACATCCATATCAAGAGCTACAACATCGGTTAAACCGTCTCCATTAAAATCCCCGCTGAAAAAAAACTTCTTCTGCCCTTGGCTGTAATAATCATAACAGGACTGGATATCTCTATTTGGAAATACTGCTTTTTTTATCTGTTCTGGTGCAATCCCATACGTGGAATTATAATATGTGGTAAAATTTACTGCATTAGGATCTGTATCAAACTGAGCAACAGTGATTCCCTGATAATGAAACATTTTGCCGTTGCTTGTCAAACCAGTTGAAGGGAAAATTGATTCGAAATAACCTAAAGACTGCTTCAGAGGAGTCTGCGACGAGTTCTCGCCTATATCAGAAAATAACCAAAACTCTTTTTTTGCATTTGTGCCAGTCGTCGGATATAACACAAAATCCATTCTTCCATCGCCATCAAAATCTCCTGACACAGTAGCTGAGTTTTGGGCACTAACATTGCCAAGAGGTATAGATGAAGTGCTCGGTTTAGGCAAAATAACCTCAGAACTTGGATCGTATTCAAATACAGTGGGATTATAGCTTTTGGATAGATCTCCGCTTTTCTCAGTAATTTTATATAGCAGATCATAACCTTCTGAAGTTGTAGTATAATCGAAAGAATAATTTCTAAAACCTACGCCATTACCAACTGTATTTATGCTCGCTAATTTTTTCGTCTTGACCAAACTTTTTCCACCTACATACCCCTGTTCATCTCTTGATGTAGAGTCATAATTAAATTTAATCTCATTAATCGGCGCTGTATTTGATAAAGAACCATATTTTACAGAAGTGACATTTAATATATTATTAGTTAATGAATAACTGTAGCTGATCCTAACCCCTTGTGCATTTTCCCAGTAAGTTATTGCCCAATCTGTAATTGAACGAGAATCGGTAGAGTTACCGTAGTAAGCTGTTGAACCATCAGGGTAATTAACTTTAAAATAAGCTGGTCCATAATTACTTCCGCTTGGATGCACTCCGTAAGAAGTTATTTTAACATTTGAAAAATTTTCCGTTTCATAAACCGCTCCATCTGCTCCATAAGCCCAGCCAGTTCCACTTTTTACAATTAATCGCTGGCCATTAAAAGTAAATCTATCTAGGTTATCAAAATCCACTGGATCAATAACTCCATCATGAAACTTTGTTGAGGCAACTCGACCTATTGTCGATATTCCACCTATATTCCAACCATATCCTACAGTTCCGTTTCCAGCCTGACTATTATACACAATATTAATTTGTGGAACAATTCCGTTTATTCCTGGTGGAACTGCAATTGGAACTGTATAATTTGCGGCTCCAGATAAGGAGACTGATAATTCTCCTGGCGTAATGCCGACTTCTGCTGACTGCGCTGACAGCGATAAATTAAAACTTATAAATATTAGAAAAAAGTATATATGCTTCATGTTGCTTATTGCTTGATGATTTTGATTGTTTTCTGATCTCCGTCCTTATAGCTAAGAACCACTAAATAAACACCTCTTGGATAATTTCCAAAAGAAATAATCTGGTTATCGGTGCTTTCTGTACGTGAAAAATTCTGCAAAACCTGACCTGATAGTCCGTAAACTGTAATGGAAGAAACCTTGTTGTCATTTATAAGCTCCCATTTTAAATAAAGCTGTTCCTTTACGGGATTAGGATAATAGGAAATAACATCTTCCTTTGCAAATTTAAGCAGGTCATCATCAGTAACTGCTGCCATTTCTTTAACCTCTTCTGTCGTTTTTCCTGTTGGATTGCAGCCTGAAATGCATAAACTTCTCAAAATCTGATTTCCGGCCGAATCATAGCTGAAAGTGATTTTCTGCTGGGCATTTGCAAAAGCGCAAAACCCTAATAATAAAAGCGTAATTATTCTTTTCATTGTTTATTTTCAAGTTTTTCTAATCGTTTATTTTGGTCTGATATAATAGTTTTTAATGTTTCTGTTTTTTTATCCTGTTCTATTATATAGAGTGTGAGCTCTTCTATTTTTTTCAGCAGATTCATATTCATTTCCGCTATCATTAATCCATTTTTTTCCAATTCTTTAGCTGAAGGGATTTCAGGCAAGTGGCTATTTTTCTTAATATATTGCTCTACTTCATTAAGCGATTTTAATTTATAATCATTGGCAAAAACGTAGTCCGGTACAACTCCTGCATTAACGGTAACTTTTACCTCCTGAGCATGAATATTTCCTGCAACGGTCAGTTTTGAGTCTGGATTCTGGGCTCCAATACCTACATTTCCATTTTCTATTAGCCGAATAAAAGCACTATTTGCTATTTTGCCAACAACATTTAACTCTGTAAAATCGCCAATTCCAGAGATCCAGCTGGTTTGAAGAATATTCTTATTTGCCCAACCTGCACCTCCAACCGATAGTTTTACCCCATGAAACTCTCCAACGGTCAATAGAGACGTTAATGCTGTGGAAGTAATTCCTAATGAACCGGAAATATTTTGATTTCCAATAAAATCATTGCTTGATCGGCTTGCTAGTTCAGTCCATGGATTCCATAAATTGTACTCATTGTTTCTAGTCCTAAAAGAGATGCGATTTCTTGCATAATCTGAACTAATTTGTGTATCATAATCGTTTGTAAACCCACCATAACTCATCAAGGAACCATTCCAAGGAGTTCCAGATGTGACATATGCGAAAGTGTAGCCTCCTCTAAAATTATCAGCGCTTCCTGGCGATGAAATGCTAGAAGTTGGATTTAAGCTTTGAGTATGTGCATTAAGCCAAACTAATGCAAACATTATAATAAATAGTTTTTTTTGCATTCTGCGATTTATTTGTTTTTTTGTTATAATTGCGATATTTTTCTAAATTAGAATTTGAGTTTTCATTTTTTTTATTCAATAGATAAATCTAGCCTTTAAATATTATATCTATAAATTGTTTCTAGAAGGCTTCATTTTAGGAATACAAAAATACTTAGGGAAAAAAGCAATGTAAAAAGTATGTGTCCACACTCTTAAAAATTTGAGATTAGTAATTAAAATGTCACGAAAATAATTTGGTGCCATTATAATTCCTTAGGGTTTACCATAAAGCATTAGCTTTTATTCAAATATTTATTTAAGATCTATTTTTCGAATAAGTTATTCGTAAATGAACAAAATGATTAAAACTAGCTAAATAAGTGCTTGACTATAAAAAAAAACTTCCAAAATTAAAAGGATTTTGTCTGAAACTACTTTGTTGTATTATCAAGAAAGTCAGTACTATTATTTTTTCATGATTATCGTGTTTCAATTTTTTTCATTCTTTCTTCTAAATTTCGTTGATTTCTTTGGAGCGATTCATTTTCTTTTTTCATTTCAATTATGTAAAGAGTCAATTCCTCAATCTTCTGTAAAAGCTTAGCATTCATTTCGCCAAGATCTATTCCATTTTTAAATACCTCTTCTTCACTTGGAATATTCTTTAAATGGCCTTTCTCAGTAATATGTTTTTCAACTTCTTCCAATGTTGGCAGATTATACTCTTTTTTAAATACAAAATCAGGCCAAGTCCAGCCTGTCATGTCAACTTTAACTTCTTTGGAATGGATTGTACCGTTGACATCCAATTCATTTGTAGGATTCAACATTCCTATGCCAACCTTGCCAGTACTACTAATACTAATTCTTTCAATACCGTTTGTTGAAAAACCTAAAAAACCGCCCCTCATTGAGGTTCCACGATAGAATGATATAAAACCATTTTCTTCCACATCACTATACTTCATTCCTAATCTAAAGGCTTCTACATTTATAGGTTGAGTTGTTAAGGATTTCGCGTATAGAGAAAAAGGAGCCTCACTACTATTTGCTAAAATGATTCCATAAGAATTATCTCCATTGTTAACATGCAGTCTAGCTTGAGGATCGGAAGTTCCAATTCCCACATTTCCGTCATTACCTCTCATGTACAGTATATCATCACGATGACCACCTCCTGTATGTGCTCCAAAACTTATATATCCTTTGGCTCCATCAAATCCCATAAACATCCTCGCGACACCTCCACTGTCCAACCATGTATTATAGATATTATCATTACTAATTTTAAGACTTCCGATATTCATAGGGTTCTGGCCAAAACTACTTTGCACTACTAATAAGGCCAATAATGTTATTTTTTTAATAATTATCATGTTTCAAATCTTTTTATACTTTCTTCTAAATTTCTATGATTATTTTAAGTATCCACTTATTTTATCAAACTTCACATTTAAATACTATTTTGACAATAAATAAAAACTCATTAAATGTAAGTTTTTATTTGCTAATAAAAACAAAAAATAATCGCGCGCAAAACTAATAAAATAAACACCAAATAGTTTTACGGTTTTCCTCATTTAGAAGTAATTTTTATAAATTATAAATTGACCAAACACCATAAGTATATTTTATACTCTTACAAGTCTTAACTTATCGAGAAAAAAGTCCCCTAAAAACCAATCTCAATTATTATCAAATTTTTAAATCTCACGGTTTTTAGAATAATTTTAAGAAACCTTATTTTTCAAATTGCTATATTTGGCGCACTTTAAAGAATAATTAATCCACTTTTTAAGGAACAAAATTGTAATTCCTGCTGTAGTTGTATGAAACCCACTAAGTTCATATATATCGTTTTACTTTCGATGCTTTGTTTTTTCAGAGGCACCGAAACGTATTCGCCGATTTATACTTTCAGCAGCTGTATTACCTTAGATAGTGTTGCGGCAGACGACACACAGATATTTTCTTCTGACTTTTCTTCTTCTAAAAATTTAGAAGTTCATTATAAGCTCAAAAAGAAAATGAAATGCAGAGCAACTACTTTAGAACAAAGTACGATCAAAGCTCCGTATTTCAGTAATTTGGTTAATTTCAAGCTTTATAAAGAAAGCTTAATCTATGGTATAGCTTCAATATACCATATCGAAAGGCATCCCCACCTTCATTTGTACCAACTTTTCTAGGTTGCAAAATTTCGTCGTTTTTATATTCTAGTATTCTGGAACAATACCTCATTTACGTATGTGATTGAGCAGTTATTGCTATAAAAACATTTCCCTAAAACGGTACTTTTTCAAACAAAAGCATCCGTACACTCTATTATTTTCAAAATCCAAATTCATACTCCCGATACTTTGGTATCAAGGGAGCACATCTATTTATTCAAAAATTTAAACCTAATGATGAGCATTTATAAAAATCCATTTCTTTTATGCACCTTGGCTTTATTCGTTTTAGTCTCGTGCGGAGATAAAGCAAAAAAAGATTCAAACAACATAAAAACGGTTCCTGTTTACAAGGTAACTTTAAAAGACACTATAGTTTCGAGCAAATTTGTTGCCGATGTACATGCTAAAAACAATGTAGAAATTCACGTTCGTATTCCGGGTTTACTAGACAAAGTTTACGTTAGCGAAGGACAAAAAGTAAAAAAAGGGCAAATCCTTTTCAAAATAAGCGATGTTGAACTTCAGATTCAGCTTCTAAAAGCCGAAGCCGTTTACAAAAGTGCAAAAGCAGATTTAAGAATTGCAACTGTAGAATTGGAACAGGCTCAAACCCTTTTCAATAAAAAAGTAATTGCAGATAAAGAATTAGAATTATCTAAAGCAAAAAATGATGCCGCTTCCGCGAAATTGGCTCACGCTGCTGCAGAAAGAAAAGCAATCAACCAACAGATTAGCTTCACCACTATCCGCGCGCCATTTGACGGAACAGTTGACCGTATTCCGTTCAAAGAAGGAAGTTTAGTTGAAAACGGTTCATTATTGACCACTGTTTCTCAATTGGACGACGTTTACGCTTATTTCTCAATTCCTGAGAATACCTATTTCCAAATGATGGAAGACAAAACTTTAAACACGCATGGCGATATCAAATTGGTATTGCCAAACGGACAAGTTTATGATCAAAAAGGAGAATTAAGAACCGCTGATGGAGAAATCGACAGACAGACAGGTTCTATTCAATACAAAGCAAAATTCCATAACCCGCAAGGATTTATCAAACACGGAACTTCTGGAAAACTGATTATTTCAGAGCCAAAAACCAATGCAATTTTAATTCCGCAGAAAGCTGTTTTTTCTATTCAAGACAAACAATACGTTTTCCGCGTGAACAAAGATGGAGTAGTTAAAATGACGAATGTTACAATTGAAACGACTCTGGATGATGTTTACATCTTGAACGAAGGTCTAAAAAGCGACGACCTGATTGTACAAGAAGGCACACAATCATTGAGAGACGGCGATAAGATCAACATGAAACAAATGTAGATTATCGATCTGTAAAACAGTTATTTAATTATTTATCTAAAACATTTAAAATGATAGAGTTATTTATCAGGAGGAAAATATTGTCATTAATCATCTCGGTTATGATAGTCCTTCTGGGATTGCTGGCGTTGTTTCAGCTTCCTATTACCCAATTCCCAGATATTGTACCACCGTCTGTAACCGTTACAGCAAAATATACAGGAGCAAACGCAGAGGTTTCTGCCAATGCCGTCGCCCTACCTTTAGAAAGAGCCATAAATGGAGTTCCTGGAATGACGTATATGTCAACCGTAACTTCTAATGATGGTTTGACTTTAATTCAGGTTTTCTTTGAAGTAGGAACCGACCCCGATCTAGCTGCAGTAAACGTGCAGAACCGTGTAACCACAATACTGGACGAACTTCCAGAAGAGGTAATTCGTGCCGGAGTTACAACCGAAAAAGAGGTAAACAGTATGTTGATGTACTTGAACATTACAAGTACCGACAAAACTCAGGATGAGCAGTTTATCTTCAACTTTACCGATATTAATATTCTTCAGGAATTAAAACGTATTGATGGTGTCGGACGTGCCGAAATCATGGGACAAAAAGAATATTCGATGCGTGTCTGGCTAGATCCCGAAAAGATGCTTTCGTACAACATTTCAGCAAATGAAGTCATAAATTCACTTCAAAAACAAAACATTTCTGCCGCTCCAGGAAAAGTGGGTGAAGGTTCAGGGCAAATGAACAATCAACTGCAATACGTAATTAAGTACGGCGGAAAATTCTTTGAGCCAAAACAATACGAAGAAATTCCGTTGAGAGCCAATTCAGACGGAACGATCTTAAGATTAAAAGACATTTCAAAAATCGAATTTGGCGCAATGAGTTACGGAATGGTTTCTAAAACCGACGGAAAACCTTCGGCATCGATCATGTTGAAACAGCGTCCAGGTTCAAATGCATCTGAAGTTATTGCCAGCGTAAAAGAAAAAATGGCAGAATTGAAAGTCTCTTCTTTTCCTCCAGGAATGGAATTTAATATTGCATACGACGTTTCGCGTTTCCTTGACGCTTCGATTCATGAAGTATTAAGAACTTTAGTTGAAGCCTTTATTCTGGTAGCATTCGTCGTTTTCCTTTTCCTTCAAGATTGGAGATCGACTTTGATTCCAGTATTAGCAGTTCCTGTCGCGCTTATTGGTTCGTTTACCTTTATGTCGATGATGGGATTCTCGATTAACTTGTTGACACTTTTCGCTTTGGTACTTTCCATCGGAATTGTGGTCGATAACGCGATTGTCGTCGTCGAAGCCGTTCACGTAAAAATCTCCGAAGAACATATGTCGCCAATGGAAGCTACCATTAGTGCCATGAAAGAAATTACAGGTGCCGTTATAGCGATTACGATTGTAATGGCTGCCGTATTTATTCCAGTTGCTTTCTTGAGTGGTCCTGTTGGGGTTTTCTATAGGCAGTTCTCATTGACAATGGCAATTAGTATCGTGATTTCGGGTATTAACGCCCTTACGCTTACTCCTGCCCTTTGTGCTATTATGCTGAAAGCGCACGATCCTAATAAAGAGAAAAAATCGCTTTTAGATCGTTTCTTCCATAGATTCAATCATTGGTTTGATAACATTACTTCAAAATACATCAAAGTATTAGTGAAATTCGCTGATCGCAACACTGTAACCGTTGGTTTATTAGTGCTTTTTTGCGTATTAACTTGGGGAACAACCAAATTCTTAGCGTCAGGATTCATCCCAACTGAAGATCAAGGAATGGTTTACGTGAGTGTTACAACGCCACAAGGAGCAACGGTAGAACGTACCGAAAAAGCTTTGGACGAAGTAACCAAAATTGCTCAAGGAATTAAAGGTGTAGATAACGTAACGACTCTTGCAGGATACAGTATTGTAACCGAAATCGCTGGAGCTTCATACGGAATGGGAATGATCAACCTAAAAGACTGGAGCGAACGTGATATTTCGGTAACCGAATTCATGGCAGAACTTACAGAAAAAACCAAAAACATTTCCGACGCACAAATCGAGATTTTTGCACCGCCAACTGTTCCTGGTTTTGGTAATACCAGTGGTTTTGAGCTTCGTTTGCTAGACAAATCTGGAGGAAGCATCACAAACACCGATAAGGTAACCAAAGAATTCATAAAAGAATTAAATGCTTCGCCAGAAATCCAGAATTCATTCTCGAGTTTTGATGCCACTTTCCCTCAGTATTTAATTCATATTGATTATGATTTAGCAGCCAAAAAAGGAATTTCGGTAGACAATGCCATGTCAACTTTACAGACCATGCTAGGTTCATTTTATGCAACCAATTTTATCCGTTTTTCTCAAATGTATAAAGTAATGGTTCAGGCAAGTCCGCAATTCCGTCAAAATCCAGAAAGTATTTTGGATATGTATTTGAAAAATGAAGCAGGCGAAATGGTTCCGTTTTCTACCTTCATCAAATTAGAACGAGTTTACGGACCAGAAGTTTTAACGCGTTACAACATGTATATGTCGGCTATGATTAACGGTGAACCAGCCGAAGGTTATAGCTCTGGAGATGCCATTGCCGCTGTTGAAAAAATTGCTGCAGAAAAACTACCAAGCCGTTTTGAACTGGAATGGTCTGGTATGACGCGTGAAGAGATTTTATCAGGAAACCAAACCATATACATTTTTGCGCTTTGTATACTATTTGTATACTTATTACTTGCCGCACAATACGAAAGTTTATTGCTTCCGTTCCCAGTATTATTGAGTCTTCCGGTTGGAGTTTTTGGTTCTTACATTGCGCTTGTAATGGTTGGACTTGACAATAACATTTACGCTCAAGTAGCACTCGTCATGCTGATTGGTCTGCTCGCCAAAAACGCCATTCTGATTGTAGAATTTGCAATGGCACAGAACAAACTCGGACGTGATATTGTCGAAGCAGCAATTGAAGGAGCAAGACTTCGTTTCCGCCCTATTTTGATGACCTCTTTTGCTTTTATTTCAGGATTGATTCCGTTGTGTATTGCTTCTGGTGCGGGTGCAATTGGTAACCGTTCGATTGGTACAGCAGCTGCGGGTGGAATGTTAATTGGAACTGTATTTGGTCTTTTGATTATTCCAGGACTTTACATACTGTTTGCGAAATTGGAAAAACGAATGAGCAAATCTTAATGAGTAATTTTTTAAACACATAGATTCATAGAATAAAAAAGCGTAAAAAAAGGCGTTTCACTAGCATAAACACACATAGACTATGTATTAGAAACTAGTTTCTTTCAACTCCCTTTTCAAAAAAAAGAAAATCTATGTTTCTATGTGTTAAAAAACAGATTCAACAAATAAATTAAACAATGAAAGAGATATTAAATCAATATAAAAATGCTGATGTGCAGTTTCTAAGGACAACCAAAAGTGCCGTTGTAATAACCGGAATTTTACTTTTGACAGCTTGTTCTGCACCTAAAGTCAGTAACAAACTAGACGCTGCAAAGCTTCCAGAAAATTTTGATACACAAAGAAAAGAAGCATCAAACGAGACATTTATTCCGTTAAAGACAGAAACCTTTTTTAAAGATCCAAAACTAGAAGTTTTATTAAAGAAAGCTATTGCCAAAAATCCTGATTATTTAATCATGCAGGAAAGAATTCTTATTGCCAATTCGCATTTAAAAGTAGCAAAACTGGCACTTCTTCCCTCTTTAGATCTTGTGGCAGATGCTTCTGGAACGCACTACGGAAAATATACGATGGAAGGTGTTGGTAATTACGATACTAACTTCTCTCAGAATATTACAGACAAACAGAGAATCAACGAAGATGTTACTCCTAACTTTTTTCTAGGAGCAAAAGTTTCTTGGGAAGCTGACATTTGGGGAAAACTAAGCAATCGTAAAAAAGCCGCGCAGCAGCGATTTTTTGCCTCTCAGCAAGGAATGCGATTGTTACAGACAAGGCTTTTAGGCGATATTGCTGATTTGTATTTTAAACTTGTCGCTCTAGACAAACAGGCAGCAATTTACGATAACAACTTAAAAACGCAGGAAAGAGCTCTTGATATTGTTTCGGCACAAAGATCGGTTGGAAAAGCTACAGAATTGGCTGTACAGCAGTTTAATGCGCAAAACAATAACATTCATGCCGAAGCTTCAGAATTGAAATTAAGCATCGATCAGACTGAAAAAGCTTTATTGACGCTTTTGGGTGAATATGGCGGAAAAATTGACCGAAGCAGTGATTTCTTAGCTGGACATTTAGAGGTTTTAAACCAAAAAATAAGCGTAGATTCTATCATTCATAAAAGACCAGATGTGTCTGAAGCTTACTTCGAATTATTAGCAAGTAACGCAGATGCTAAATCGGCTCGCGCTGCCTTTTTCCCAACTGTAAATCTGGGCGGTTATGCAGGTTTCAATTCGTTTTCGTTCAACACTTTATTTGACGCAGGTTCTTTTGCTTGGCAATTATTGGGCGGATTAACGGCTCCTGTTTTCAATAAAGGACAAATCAAACAGGAATTTTATGTTTCGAACAGAAGACAGGAAATCTCATTCCTTCAATATCAAAATGCAGTGACGACAGCTTTCAATGAGTTAAGTGCTTTGCTACATAGAAACGAAGCTTACGAAGATGTTTTAAAATATAAATTGAACGAAATTGATCATCTAGAAATTGCCGTAAATGTCTCAAACGATTTGTATTTGAGCGGTTATGCCAATTATCTGGAAATCATCAATGCGCAAAAAAATAAATTGCAGGCCGAATTGGATTTTGTTGATATCCAACTTCGAAATGCAAACTCACAAGTATTGCTCTACAAAGCTTTAGGCGGAGGAATAAATTAGTTTATATGTTGGTCAAAAATGGCTTCTGTTTATAATAGCTCATCGCAGAGGTTGTTTTTAAGTCCCGTTTCTATTTTGAAACGGGATTTTTTTTTATAAAACCAACACTCATTTTACCGTTTACTTTTTACCTTTATTCCAAAATACTAAAATTCCGTTGATGGATATTTCCAAAATTCTAGATTACATACACCAACTTCCTGAACAATCTAAGCTTGCTTTGCAAAACAATGTTACTGAAATTGCTTTTGCTAAAGGGCATATTTTGCTAAAAGCCAATAAAGTAGAATCGAATATTTACTTTATAAAAAAAGGATTGGTGCGAGCTTATGTAGAAAGAGATAATGAAGTTACTTTCTGGTTTGGAAAAGAAGGCGAAACCATCATTTCAATGAAAAGTTATGTCGAAGATCAGCCCGGATATGAAACCATCGAGCTTTTGGAAGATTGTGAATTATACGAACTAAAAACGGAAAATCTGAGAAAACTCTTTAATGAAGATGTTCACATTGCCAATTGGGGACGAAAATTTGCCGAAAAAGAATTGATAAAAACCGAAGAACGTTTGATTTCTAAACAATTCAAAAATGCATCTGAACGCTATTTGGAATTAATGAAAGATCATCCTGAATTACTGCAAAGAGTACAATTAGGACATATTGCCTCTTATTTGGGAATAACACAAGTCAGTTTAAGTAGAATACGTGCAGAATTAAAATAATTTCATTTTTTATCATTTGTTAATTTTTTTCTGATTTCCATAAAAGAACTTTGCAGCATAAAATTTAACTATATGAACTGGATTATCTTAATCATTGCAGGTCTATTTGAAGTAGCCTTCGCCTCATGTCTCGGAAAAGCAAAAGCAACAACAGGAACAGAAATGTACTATTGGTATATTGGTTTCTTTATTTCATTAACTGTAAGTATGCTTTTACTAATGAAAGCTACAGAAACCCTTCCGCTAGGAACTGCTTATGCTGTCTGGACAGGAATTGGCGCTGTAGGAACTGTTTTAGTTGGAATCTTTATTTTTAAAGAACCTGCAGCATTCTGGAGATTGTTTTTCTTGGCAACATTAGTTGGTTCTATTGTTGGGTTAAAGGCAGTTTCTCACTAAAAAATATATTACACGAATTGGATACAACTTTGTCAAAGTTTTAAAGCTTTGACAAAGTTTTTTTTGTTTTTTAAACATATTATTTACCCTATTTTTTTTCCATTACTCATAACCACAATCTTGTCATTCCGAGGAACGAGGAATCGCACACGGGATTCGCCAAAGATTGTAGACATTCTGTGCGGAGTTTCTAGTGTGATTCCTCGTTCCTCGGAATGACAAACTGTATCTTGAACTTTGTCAAAGTTTTAAACTTTTACAAAGTTTCCACATTCGTTTTGTCTTTTCATCTTGGAATTTAAAACGACTAATGCAATTTCAGCATCACATGATAAAAAAATAGCATTTTTAATCATTATTCTCTCTTTTATCTTTGTCAAAAATTAAAGCCTAAAATAAAAAATGACATTCAGCCATTCCATTAAATCTTTTGATGAATTAACCAATCACGAATTATACAATATGCTCCGATTGAGAAGCGACGTTTTTGTGGTCGAACAAAACTGTCCATATCTTGATTTAGACAATAAAGACCAAAAAGGTTTTCATTTATTGTATTACGTCGATAACGAATTGGCAGGTGTGACGCGCTTACTTCCAAAAGGAGTTTCGTATGATGAAGTTTCAATAGGAAGAGTTGTAATTGCAAGATCTCACCGCGGATTAGGTTTAGGAGTAAAACTAATGGAAGCTTCGATTGCGGGCTGCGAAGAAAAGTTTGGAAAATGTCCGATTAGAATCAGTGCCCAATATCATCTTTCTAAATTCTATCAATCGTTAGGTTTTGCAGAACAAGGAGAAGTGTATGATGAAGATGGAATTCCGCATATCGGAATGCTAAGAGCTTAATATTTACGGAATAATCAATTTCAAAACATTGGCCAGTACCGGATTATGATCTTCGGTTCTCCAATTGACATATAAATCAGTTTCTAGCGGTAATTTGATAAATCGGATTCCTGGAATTTCATGAAAGACATATGAATCGGGTAAAATTGCGATTCCGAGTCCTTTTCGAACCAAAGCGATTATCGAAGAACCAAATTCAGACTGAAGATAAGGTTCTGGCGCATTCTCCAAAGAGTTGAATAATCTCTGAATAAGGTCGCTGTAACTGCTTCCTTCGTCATTGGTTGGCAAAATAAATTTCTGAGAAGCGAGGGTTTCCTTATTTAAATCTTCAAATGTTTGATACGGATGATTCTCGGGAACAACAACTGCTAAGTGATCGGTATAGATTTTTTGAGATTGAATATCTTTTGCATTATTAATATCTCTGGTAATCGCCAGATCTATTTTATAATTTCGCAGAAAATCCTGCTGATTCTCGTACAGCACCTGAACCAGCTTGATTTTTAATTTTGGAAAAGCTTCTGAAATGCGCGACAAAATTTCGGGCATTAGAGAAGCCGAAATAGAATCGGGATGAGAAATGGTAATCGTACCGCTCTCCCCCAACTGAATCTGGCGGGCAGATTGATGAATAAATTCCAATTTACTCATTTCTACCTCCCATTTTTCTTTTAAGAATTGGCCAGCTGCAGTAAGTTTGACATTGCGTTTATTGCGTTCAAACAGCTGCACGCCAAGCTGATTCTCAAGAGACTGAATCTGACGGCTAAGTGCTGATTGTGTAATATTCATTTTTCCGGCGGTGTTCCAGAAATGAAGTTCGCGGGCCAAAGCCAAAAAATATTTTATCTGCTGTAAATCCATTGATGCAATTTACGCATTTATCAAGAATAAAAAACAGCTTTAAACGCATTAAAGAAATAAAAATGAACACGCTAAAAATAACCAAAGCCACAACTGATGACGTTTTAAAGCTTCAAGCAATTGGCAAACAAACCTTTTCTGAAACCTTTGCCGATGTAAACAGCGAAGAAAACATGAAAAAATATCTGGATGAAAGCTTTGTAACAGCAAAATTAACAGCCGAATTGCATAATCCGTCATCGTATTTCTATTTAGCTGTTTTAGATGAAAAAATAGTCGGTTACTTAAAATTGAACACAGCCGATGCCCAAACCGAAAAAGAAGATTTAAATGCCTTAGAAATAGAACGCATTTATGTTGCTAAAGAATTTCATGGTAAAAAAGTGGCTCAGGCATTATATGCTCAAGCAGAAGAAATCGCCGAAGAATTAAAAGTAACATACATGTGGCTTGGTGTTTGGGAAAAGAATTTCAGAGCTGTAAGTTTTTATACTAAAAATGGTTTTGTACAATTTGACACTCATATTTTTAGATTAGGTGACGATGAACAAACTGATTTAATGATGAAAAAAGTATTGATTTAAAATGGAAAGAAGACAGCTTTTATTGTTTCTGCTAATTCTTGGCACTGCTTTTTGGGGAGTTTCTTACTCGGTTACCAAAATGGCAATTGGCAATTATTCGCTCAATATATTTTTATTTTATCGTTTCTTGTTAGCAGTCGCTGTATTGAGCATTGTTTTCTGGAAATACGTTAAAGACATCAATCGAGAAGCTACTAAAACCGGTTTTGTGCTTGCAGTTCCAATGTTTTTAGGGATTCAATTACAGACAACTGCACTCAAATATACCGATGCTTCACAATGTTCTTTCATCGCAGGACTAACAGTAATTATTATTCCGATGTTGAAATTAGCCATTTACAGAACCAATACTCCTTTAAAAATCTGGATTGCCGCTCTCACTGCTTTAACAGGATTATTTATTATTGCTATAACCGATAAATTTACCATAAACGTTGGCGATTTGTTTACCATCTCTGGTGCATTTGCTTTTGCGGTTTATTTGATTTCGGTTGAAAAACATTCGGCAGCCAAAAATCTTTTGTACTCGATTGTTCCTATGTTTGCGTTTTGCGCTTTATTTACTTTTTGTATTGCCCTCACAGATTCGCAAGCCGTTTGGTTTCCTAAAAACGATACGTTTTGGCTTGGTGCCGTTTATTGCGCTTTGTTTTCTACAGCATTTATGTACACGGTTTCAAACATTTCACAAAGCTATTTATCGGCAGAACGTGTAGCGGTTATTTATTTGTTTGAACCTGTTTTCGGGGCAATTGGAGCGTTTTTCATTTTAGGAGAAAACCTTTCTTGGCGCTTGCTTTTGGGCGGAACTTTAATTTTCTCAGCGACTATTATTTCTGAAGTCAATTTTAAAAGTAAAAAATTAAAAATGCTGATTAGAAAAAGCTAATATTTTTAAAAGATTTCACGCAGATTTAAATAGATTTAAGCAGATCAAAACAGATTCTATTTTATAATCTATTAAAATCTGCTTAAATCCGCTGAATCTGCGTGAAAAAAATTTGTTTACAAAGCCAAAAGTGTATCTTCGGGATCGCAAGGGAAATAAATAATAATATCGACACCTTGATTTGGTTTTCCTTCTGCACGGATATCTCCTCCAACTGCCTGCATAATCTTCTTACATAAAGCAAGTCCAACGCCCGAACCTGTATATTGTTCTTGCGTATGGAGCCTTGTAAAAACTTTAAAAATAGATTCTGCATATTGCTGTTCAAAACCAATTCCGTTATCAGAAAAACAAACCCAATGGCAATATACTTTGTATCTGTCATGAATCAAAACAGGTTCCTGAGAAGCCGTTATTACAATTTTAGGCTGTCTTTCTGAAGAAGCATATTTTATTGAATTCTGAAGAATATTAATAAACAACTGGCGCATTAAAAATCTAATAGCGTGAACTTCGGGAAGATTTTCATGTTCGATAATAGCTTTACTTTCTGCAATTGTTTCATGCATTTCTTTAATTGTAGACTTCAGTATTTTGTTTAAATCTACTTCTTCCAGCTTGTCCCTTGTGTTTTTTATACGGGTATATTTCAGGATATCTTCCAGCAAACCGCTCATTCTGTTGGCAGATTTAGAAACTCGCTGTAAAGAATTTGAAATTGATTCTGTAGATATAACATCCAATTCTGAAAGCATTTTCGAAGTAATGAGCTGAATTTTACGCAACGGTTCTTGCAAATCATGTGTACTTATCCAGTTGATGTTTTCAAGTTCCGAATTGGTTTCTTTTAATAGTTCGCTTTGACTACGGTATTTCTCTTCTTCTTCACTCAACATAATCAAAATAAGCTGATTGTGTAAAGCATGCGCATACTTAACCGCCGCATTAATTTCGTATTGTTTCCAGTTACTGCTTTGGTTTTTGACAATCTGTTTCCAGATATTAAACGAATTTCTCGGATGAAGTCCGTTACTGTCCTTTATAATACTTTTTTCAGGATCGCCTCCCCAATTAATCTCAGAAATGGTCTCTGGTCTGTACCATATTATATGATCATTATTTCCTAAAGAATGATAAATAATACCTGCAAAACTGGAATCTTCTACTGTTTCAGAAAAATCATCGCTGATTTTATTGGTTACAAAGATTTCGTTCGGAAATTTATTTGTAATAGCTTCAATCAACGCTATAATCTTTTCATCAGAAGGCGTTAATCCGTTTTTGTAGATTTTTTCTCTGGATACAATAGAAACACCAGCAGCATTACAAAGTTCTAGCAATTGAGGCATTGCCGCAATTGTTTCCAATGAATTTTGTAAAATCGGAAGATCAAGACTGGTTAGCTGTTCGAATGCCACATTGGTTTTCTGCGCATTTATATTCTCATCATTTGATTGGCGAATATCAATTTGAGACGTAATAAATTGCCCTTGAAGTTTGGCGGCAAGCCTAATTTCTGGCGAAATATTCTTTTCTGAATAATGATGACAGGCAATTAATCCCCATAATCTATCATGGTGAATTAATGAAATTGTCAAGGTTGCGCCAACTCCCATATTCTTTAGATATTCTACGTGAATCGGCGATGTGCTCCTTAATATAGAAAGGCTTAAATCGAGATTTTTTCCTTCTTTATCATCAACGGTATAAATAGGAACTGGCTTATAATCAATATCTACAATTAATCTAAGCTGATTTTTAATGTATAATTCTCTCGCCTGAGCTGGAATATCTGTATGCGGATAATGCAATCCTAAAAAAGGTTCTAAATCTTCTCGGCAATTTTCAGCAAAAACTTCGCCGTTATACTGTTCGTCAAAACGATAAATCATGACACGGTCATAACCAGTAATTTCGCGTGTTCCCTGTGCGACAAGTGCGCACAAATCTTTGAGCGATTTGGTATTATTCATCTGCGTCACAAACTGAATAGTCTGTGTATAAACGTCTGCCAGTTTTTCTTTACCAGGAAATTGAGGTTCAGCCTCTAAAACATAAATATCATGACTCTTATGTATGCTGATTTGAAATAATTTATTGAAGAGCTCTATTTCTAGCGGAAAAACATCCTGAATTTTATCTTCATTAATATATTCTAGAATTTGCTTTTCTGCATTTGCACCAAACACAGCCGCGAAATCTTTTCCTAAAACCTGCGTGTGAAGCAAATCTAAAAAGACTGAAATATTCTCTGTACAAAAATCTATTTTCCAATTGGAAGTAACACCAATTAAAAAACCGTGAGGCTGAATCTTACCTGGTATGTGTATAGGCTCATGCTCACAGTTGGTTAACGTAACGATATCGCGATTAACTATATCCTTAATCTTCATTCTTTTTATCTACTCTCAAAGTGATTATAAATACTATCAAAAGCAAATACAGCTCCTTCTATGATAGCATCTCCACAATTATTTTCTTGTTCATATTCAGAAAGAAAACTCAAGAAAGTTTTCCAGAAACTTCCTGTTTTTTCTCCATAACCATTAAAATAAGAAACGCCTTTATCTCCTGAAAGTTGTGGCACTTTTGAAACATTTTTTAAAATAAATCTTCCGCCCAATGTTGAACCTTCAACAACATATAAAATACCAAGTGCAAAAGGAACCGAAATTTCTTTGGTCTTAAAAACTGTCTCAAAAGGAGTTAATTCGTAATTTAAAAATGAAAGGTCTGCTTCTATAAGCTGTTTTTTTCTTCTTTGTTCTAAATCGTCGATTTTATTGGCAAATAAAGGAAAAATCGTTTCCTCTGTATCTTGATGAACATCATGCATCAGATTTAAGTATTTTGCATATTCATCAATTTTCATATCGGGAGACATAATTGACATGGAAACCGGAAGCTCTTCTAATTTTTTATGAGAATCAGCAGTTCGTGTTTTTAGATCATTAAGAAAGCTTGAAGCTACTGAAGAAGTTGGATTTGTGCTCATTATTTTAATATTATTTATTTACAAGAGTCAATTGGCAACTCCTCTTTCACAAATTTAAACAAAAAAAATTAGCCGAATTTTAAAAATGCTTTTTAACCGTCATTCTGTCAATCTTCAATTAAACTAATTTCAAAAAATGTTTTTCCGCCTTCAGTTTTATGCGAAATATAACCGCCGTGCGCTTCAATAATATTTTTAGACAAAGTAAGTCCAATTCCTGCTCCTTCGGTTCGGGTCGTAAAAAACGGAAGAAATATTTTTTCTTCAATTTCTTTTTCAATGCCTTTTCCTGAGTCCGAAACTTTTATAAAAATACGATTGTTTTTGGCTTCCGCCGAAATCGAAATTTGCTTTGGATCACTGTTTTCTAAAGCATTAATCGAATTGGTCAATAAATTAATTAATACCTGCTCTATTTGCTGCGAATCGACATTGATCAGATAGTTTTGGGTAACGGCATTCTTGACTTCAATATTACTTTTCCTAAATAACGGATTCATAACCTGAATGCAATTTTCAACCAGCTGTGGCAATGCTACTTTTTCTTTTTTAGGCGAAGGCAACATAGCTAGTTTTCGATACCCTTCCACAAATTTCTGCAAATGGTCACTACGTCTCAGCATCGTCTGAACGCTGTTTTTTATATCTTCTAAGTCTTCTGTCGAAAGTGAATCTTGTTCTACTAAATCTTCCAAATTTTGGCAGATTGAACGAATTGGTGTTATGGAATTTAGCAATTCATGCGAAATCACTTTCATCAGATTAATCCATGCATCTTTTTCTTTTTTCTCAACCACATTCTGAATGGAATCCAACAAAACGATAAAATAATCCTGTCCAAAAATTTCAGTACGAGAAGCCTGCAAAACAAACGTCTGTTTGCTTTGTTCGTTTATGCTAAGTTCGATTGAAGTTTTTATTTCATGAAAATCATCTTCTTCGATTATTTCACACAAAGATGGCAGCTGATTTTTAAGATATTTCCATTTAGAAACTTTCGGAACATTAAAGTGGCTCGAAAAATAATCGTTCATCAAAAAAATACTCCAATCACTTTCTTGTTTCTGCAAAATAATTACACCCGATTCTATATTGTTTAAAATCGAACGGTAAATAATATCTCTCGTAACTTGCTCATTCTGCTTACTTTTTAAAGTTTCATACAAAGTAAACAACTCATTATAAGTACTATTGAATTTATGTTTAGAAAAATCGGAACTAAAATCATCCTGCAATATCGAAGAAATGGTTTTATTATAAATCAAGACCATATTTCTAACATAAAAATACATTTCCCTTCCCAACAGAAAAACCATGCAGAGTCCAAAAATTCCAGTAAAAAGCAAACCAATTCTAAAGAAATACAGCGACAATTCGATTCCGATCACAATAAAAATTAATCGCAGAAAAAGGAGTTTGTAAGTTTGTAAAGTCCTTAGCATAATTAGTCGATATTGATATTAAATTTCTCCAAACGTCTGTACAGTGCGCCTCTTGACAAACCAAGTTCTTCGGCAGTTTTGCTGATATTATTGTTGTTTTTAAGAAGTGCTTTTTCAACCGTTGCTTTTTCAACCGAAGAAAGCTGAATATCATCTGAGTTTTCCTCGTAAGGCGTTATCGTTTCTAAATCCAGATCAGAAACCGTGATGGTATTGTTTTCGCAGAGAATAACGGCACGTTCAATCTTATTTTCCATTTCGCGAATGTTTCCATTCCACGCGTGTTTTTCAATCTGTTCCAAGACTTTTTTATCAAAAGTAATTTCGTCACGAATGTATTTTTCAATCATTTTATCCAAAAGATATTCTGCAAGCGGAATTTTATCTTCATGGCGTTCTCTTAATGGAGGCAAAACAATTTCCATTGTATTGATACGATAATACAAGTCTTCACGGAAGCTTTTATCGGCAACTTCTAGTTTTAAGTTCAAATTGGTCGCTGTAATAATTCTAACGTTTAAAGGTCTTGCTTTTGTTTCGCCCAATCTTGTTACCGTTTTGGTCTGAATAACTTGCAATAGTTTTGATTGCAAATGAAGCGGCACATTTCCTATTTCGTCTAAGAAAATGGTTCCGTTCTGCGCCATTTCAAAACGTCCAGCCGTATCCGTTTTAGCATCGGTAAAAGCGCCTTTGGCATAACCAAACAATTCGCTTTCGAAAATATTAGAATTCAAAGAACCCAAATCCACAGCAATAAACGGCCGATTTTTCCTTTCCGATTGTGTGTGAATATGATGTGCCAAAACAAATTTTCCTGTTCCGTTTTCGCCCAAAATCAAAACATTTGCATCTGTTTTTGCCACTTTATCTGCCAACGAATAAGCCTTTTTTATGATTTCAGAACTTCCAACAAAAAAGTCTTCTTTTATTTCAACGTCTTTATTTTTCTTCTGTTCTTTTCGAGCTTTATCTACGGCTTGTTTTACCGATTCTAAAAGCTTTTTATTTTCCCAAGGCTTCAGAATATAATCAAAAGCGCCCGATTTTAAGCCTTCAACGGCCGTTTCTACTTTTCCGAAAGCAGTCATTAGAATTACTATCGTTTTGGGCGAAAGCGTTTTTATTTCTTTCAATAAATACAAACCTTCCCTTCCATCTTCAAATCCTAATCGATAATTCATATCTAACAATACAACATCAATAGCATTTTTTGCCAGTAATTCGACAATATTTTTCGGATTATTGAGCGTATAAATGTTTTCAAAATACTTTTTCAGGTAGACTTTTGATGCAAAAAGAATGTCTTCCTGATCGTCGATGATTAAAATAGATGCGTTGGTCTTTTTCATTATTGTTCAGTTTTGGACGAAAGGTGTCCACTTATGGACAGTTTAAATTTATTCAGAAAAATAATCCCTTAAAAACAAGGTGTTTACAAGGTTTAATTTACTGGCACGAAAATCACATTAAAACTTGTAAATCATTAATTATTAACCTCTTTCGGAAGTAAAAATAACAAAATAAATAGCGATTACACATTGCAAATATTTTAAAACCTAAAAAATAAAACAACTAAAACCATTATCTTTTATGACCACCAATCATTCAACAATTCAATCTAGCTGGTTATCAAAATTTTATTTAAGTTTCCTCTCAATCGTAGGCGGAGTAAACGCTTTACTTTTTGTGATACTACCTATTCTCCCATACAATCTATCAAAGTTTATAAATGTAGCTGGAATGTTGAGTTTGTTATTGGCGATTCTGTTTTCGCTTCTCTTTTCATTCTATTGGAATTATAAAGAAAAAAGCAACAATACGTGCTCCGAAAAATACAAAACTCTACTTATTGCATTATTACGGTTTTGGATTGCCTTTCATGTTTGCATTTTTGGTTTTGAAAAGATTATAGACGTTAACTTTTCTTTTTCTTATCATATAAATGATTCTTTGGCAAGCACGCTAACAGGCCAAGAACTAACTTGGAAATATTATGGCTATTCTTATGGTCTTTCTATAATAGTTGCCCTATTACAAATTGCGGGAGGTATCGCATTACTATTCAGACGATCTGTTTTACTCGGATTAGTATTGCTAATGCCAGTAATGTTTAATATTTTACTGATTAATATATTTTACAATATTGGCCCAATTACTTGTTTTACTTCAATAATAATTATGCTAGGTCTAGCTTATTTGTTATGGCAATATAAAGAAAACATAATTGCTCTCTTTAATACTTCTTCAAAAGCTTATTCTATGGTAAAAAATAAAGCATTGCGTATTGCAACAAGAGCCTTTTGCATTATAATACCATGTTTATTTGTACTTTATTATAGCCATAAAGTTCAGCTTTCTAAAAGATATTTTGGAAAATGGAAAGTTGAAAGCATATCGCGCAATGGCAAAATAATTCCTGACAATGCATGGGAAAAAGATAGTTCTGCATGGAAAACTATTTATATTGAAGAAAGAGAAAAGATGTTTTTCTGCCCAAATCCAAATATGTATGTCGACAGCGCCTCTATTTATATGAAATATCGATTTGATGATGTAAAAAATACCTTTAAAGTAATTTCGTATGAAAGAAACTTGCAAAATCCTGATACAATTCCTGTTCTAATTAATAATTTCGACAGCAATTCTATGCAGTGGAATATGGTATTGTATAAAGACACAATCAAAATGCAATTAAAAAAAGTAAAACAATAATCAATCAAAAATCAAAAACAGTCAAATTATGATTACCATTACAAAACTTTCAAAAGTATTTAGAACTGAGGAATTAGAAACTAAAGCATTAAGTGAAATTTCGTTAACCATCAATCAAGGCGATTTTGTCTCTATTATGGGACCGTCTGGAAGCGGAAAATCTACTTTATTGAACATTATTGGACTTTTAGACAGTGCTTCAAGCGGAAGTTACCAGCTTCTAGATCAGGAAATGGTTGGTTTAAAGGAAAAACAGAAATCGCAAACCAGAAAAGAAAACATCGGATTCATCTTTCAGAACTTTAACTTAATTGACGAATTATCAGTTTTTGATAATATCGAACTTCCTTTAATTTACAGCAATGTTCCTTCTGCCGAAAGAAAATCAAGAGTAAACGAAATGGCAAAAATCTTAGGAATAGCTCATAGATTGAAACATTTTCCGCAACAGCTTTCGGGCGGACAGCAGCAGCGTGTGGCCGTAGCGAGAGCTTTAATCAATAACCCGAAAATTATTTTGGCCGATGAGCCAACAGGAAATCTAGACAGTAAAAACGGTAACGAAGTAATGGAATTACTAACCGATCTTCATGCCAGCGGATCGACAATTTTGATGGTAACGCACTCCGATTATGATGCTTCTTTTTCTCAAAGAACTATTTTAATGAAAGATGGCGAAATCCTTTCGGAAAAAGTAAATCATAGAAATGTTGATGTTTTGGTAAATTCAAACTACTAAGGTCATGCTAAAAAATTGGACAAACATATTTGTTTATCATATAAAGAACAACAAATTTTTTACAGCCCTTAATATATTGGGTTTAAGTATAGGAATTGCAGGTTTAATCTTTGCAATTCTATACTGGAACGACGAACATTCTTATGATCAATGGAATCCTGAGAAAGATAAAATTTTCAGTGTAATGAACGATTTTGGTGGCGGAAATATCTGGACGACAAATTCTCCTATTACAGCTCGAACGTTAAATGCAACT
The DNA here is from genome assembly GCF_016735615.1 of Flavobacterium tagetis. Classification (GTDB taxonomy): domain Bacteria; phylum Bacteroidota; class Bacteroidia; order Flavobacteriales; family Flavobacteriaceae; genus Flavobacterium; species Flavobacterium tagetis. The sequence continues at coordinate 1,044,415 of NZ_JAERSF010000002.1, read as the reverse complement.
ACTCCTTATTTAGACCAATACTGCTATTACAGAATAAATTATACGACAGAAACAATTCAGTACAGGGGAAAAATTGAATTGTTTGATAAGATTTTTTCTGCTGAAAGAAGTTTCTTTTCTTTTTTTCCATTTGAATTTGTTCAAGGAAATATCAAAACAGCTCTTCATGATCGCAACAGTATGGCACTTTCAGAAGCCTCCGCCGCTAGGATTTTCAAGAATGAAAACGCGATGGGGAAACAAGTAAAATATGCGGATAAAATATTTGTTATTCGCGGTGTATACAAAATGCCTAAAAAATCGTCTATATTGCCTGATGTCATCACTCCTATTGTAGAGGACGAACTAGAAAGCAACAAAGACAATTGGGGCTTTAGTTATGGATTAATGTTAAAGCTAAAAAAACAAAGCGATACAACTGCCGTAATTAAAAACTTAGATCAAATTTTCCTTGAAAAAAACTATAAACAACAAGCAAAAGAAGTTGGACTTTCGCTCGATGAATTCATTAAACAATACGGAGACCCGATAAAAGCAAGACTGTTTCCGCTTTCTAAATCAAGGCTTCGTCAAGGAAATTATGCTTTTCCTGAACAAAATACCAATTTACAGTTCTTGAAAATCGTGATGGGATTATCGATTTTAATCTTACTATTATCGATTGTCAATTATATCAATATGGCAACGGCAAATGCGGTGAAACGAGCTAAAGAAGTTGGCGTGCGCAAAATTATTGGCGCTTCGAAAAATCAAATTATTGCGCAATTTGTTTTTGAAACCACGCTTATAACTTTATTTTCTGTTTTGTTAGCAATGGTAATTGTTGAACTTTCACTACCATTTTATAATTCGTTTTTAGGAAAGGATTTAACGCTTATCGGAACTCAATTTTACTTACAACTTATCTTGATTTTCTTCTTTGTAATTATCGTTTCGGGAATATTTCCAGCGGTATACATTTCAAATTTTGAAACACTTAAAGTACTGAAAGGAAACTTTTCAAGAAGTAAAAGTGGCGTTTGGCTTAGAAACGGAATGCTGGTTTTACAATTCTCGATTGCGACGCTTTTTATCATAGGCTCTTTTATCGTTCACAAACAGGTAAATTATATGATTGCCAAAGATCTAGGTTTTGATGGCGCGCAAGTTATGGATATTGTTTTTAGACCTGTAAAAGGAAAAGTTCAGTACGATCGATATAAAACAATTAAACAAGAACTTTCAAAAATAAAAGGTGTTGAAGCGGTCTCTACTGGAGCTTTTTCTATTGGAAGCAATGAAAATTCTTGGCAAGGGCTTCATTATAAATCTAATAAAGAAGTTATTACGCAGCAATTGGGACTTGATTTTGGACAGTTAGATTTACTGGGAATCAAAATAGTGAAAGGAAGAGATTTAAACAGCAAATTGGCAACTGATAGTATTACAAGTGCTTTATTGAACGAAACTGCGGCAAAAACGCTAATGGTAAAAGATCCAATAAATAAAGAAATTACTTTTGGTGGTCAAAAATATAAAGTTGTCGGCATTGTCAAAGATTTTCATTACATCGGATTGGAATATAATGTGGCGCCTATGATTTTCTTTCACATTAAATCTGTACCGTGGATGGAAGATTATTTACGATTTATTTCGGTTAAAATATCGGCTGAAGGAATGCCCCAAACTATCGCCACAATTGAGAAATTCTGGAAATCTAAAGTCGATCAAGAATATCCTTTTGAGTATGGGTTTGTAGATAAAAACTTTGCGAGAACTTATAAAAAATATCAAGATCAGAGAAACTTGTTTGCTTTACTGAATATTGTGGTAATCTTAATTGCCGTTTTCGGATTATTTGCTTTGGCTTCTTTTTCTATGGAAAGAAGATTACGCGAAATTGCCATCAGAAAAACGCTTGGCGCTGAAACCAATATTTTGCTAAAAGAGCTGTCTAAACAGTATGTTATTTTCTGTGTAATAGGCTTCTTAATCGGAATTGTTCCTGCTTATTTATTAATGCAGAAATGGCTAGAGAATTTTGCTTCTCGAATCGATATTCCGTTCCTGCCTTTTCTAGTTGCTTTTGTTTCGCTGTTATTTTTAACATTGACCATAGTTTTAGCAAAAGCCTATCAAGTGACCAAAGTAGATGTTTTAAAATATTTGAAATACGAATAATATGCTAAGAAACTGGATCAATATATTTATCTATCAAATAAAACACAGTAGATTATTTACTGCACTCAATATTCTCGGATTATCAATAGGAATTTCAGGTTTAATTTTTGCGCTTCTGTACTGGAACGACGAACACAGCTATAATGCCTGGAATCCAGAAAAAGATCATGTTTATCAGATATTAGCGCAATTAAGTGATATGCCAGTTACTGCAAATAATCCTGTGCGTTTAAAACCTCATTTAGAAAATGATCCCAACGTAGAAGCTGTTGTTTTTGCAGATGAATGGTATCAAAAAGATAAAGTGGTTTACAATGGACAAAAGGAATTTGTAGACAAAATCATAAATGCCGAAAAAGATTTCTTCTCTCTTTTTCCTTTTGAATTTATATATGGAAATGCCAAATCGGCTATAAAAGACGAAAATAGTATTGCTATTTCAGAGAAATTTGCAGAGCGATTTTTTGGAAATAAAAATCCGATAGGCAAACAAATCAAATGTTTGGATTCTACGTTTACAATCTCAGGTGTTTATCGCATTCCTGGAAACTCATCGATCGCACCAAACATAGTGATAAACCGCATGAAAGACTTGGCAGATCCTGCTAAAAATCCGGGTCTTTTTGTTCTAAAAGTATTAGTAAAACTAAAAGATCCATCAAAAGTAGAATCTACTCGAAAAATGCTGGATCAAGTGTTTTATGACGAGGTTATTGTAAGAACCGCCAAACAAGCGGGTTTTACACCTGCAGAAATGGTCAAGAAAATGGGAAGTTTCAAGGTTTTGATGGAACCACTTTCATCTGCCAGATTGCATTCTGTAACCGACGGTTATCCTGAAGGAAGAGGAAATTATCAGTTTTTGGTAATTATGGCATGCTTGTCAGTTTTAATTCTTATTCTGTCTATTGTCAACTATATCAATTTGGCAACGGCAAATTCGATTAAAAGAGCTAAGGAAGTTGGAGTTCGTAAAGTATTGGGCGCTTCCAAAAACCAGATTGTTTGGCAATTCATTTTTGAAACCGTTTTGATGACTGCTTTTTCGGTTTTATTAGCGTTAATGATTGTAGAAATTGCACTTCCTTATTACAATTCTTTTTTAGAAAAAAATCTAAGAATAGTCGAAAGTCAATTTTATCTTCAATTAATACTAGTTTTCATTATAACCATTGTTTTTGCTGGAATATTTCCTGCTTTATATGTTGCTAATTTTGAGACTTTAAAAGTTTTAAGAGGCAATTATGCTCGAAGTAAAAGCGGCGTTTGGATTAGAAATGGAATGCTGATTTTTCAATTTGCCATTGCGTCCTTTTTTATTATTGGTTCTGTAATTGTCTATCAGCAAATTAAATATCTAAACAACAAAGATCTTGGTTTTAAAGGCGATCAGGTTATGGCAATTTCATTAAATCTTCCGTCTTCCTATTATCAGGGAGAAAATGTTGGAAAGAATATTTTTGAAAGATATAACACTATAAAACAAGAACTTTCAAAAATTAAAGGCGTTGAAAATGTTTCAACCGGTCTTCTTTCTTTTGACGGAGCCGACGATTCGCAATGGCCAATTTGGTATCAAGATGTGCTTTTCAAACAAAAAGCCATCGGGCTTGACTATGACATGCTAAATCTGCTTAATATAAAAGTAATAAAAGGCAGAAATCTTAGTCCAAATATAGCTTCAGACACTATAAATTCTGTTTTAGTTAATGAAAAATCATTGAGTTTAATGCAGATAAAAGATCCAATTGGTAAAGAGATCAAAATTGGAAATCAGAAAATGAGGATTATTGGCGTGGTAAAAGATTTTAATCTATTAAGTCCAGAAGTCGATGTTCCGGCGATTACTTTTTATCATATAAAATCTCTGGATATGGCTAACGAAATGAATCGCATTTACGTAAAATTGAAAGCAGATCAAATTCAAAGCTCTATTGCTAAAATTGAAAAATTCTGGAAAACAAAGGTCGATACCGAATATCCTTTTCAATATGATTTTGCCGATAAGGAATACGCTCGAACTTACGAATCTTACGTAAAACAGAAGAATCTTTTTTCTCTGCTCAATGTTATTGTGATTCTTATTGCCCTTTTTGGACTTTTTGCTCTCGCATCTTATTCCATTCAAAGAAGAATGAAAGAAATTGCGATTCGAAAAACTTTGGGCGCAGAGACCAATATCTTATTGAAAGAACTGTCTAAACAATATGTAGTGTATTGTGCAATAGGTTTTCTTATTGCTGTATTTCCTGCCTATGTTTTATTGCAGAAATGGCTGAATAATTTTGCCTTTAGAATCGAAATTCCGCTGCTGCCGTTTCTACTTTCATTTTTGCTTTTATTATTTCTAACATTATGCATTGTTTTAGCAAAAGCCTATCAGGCAACAAAAGTAGATGTGCTGAAGTATTTAAAATATGAGTAATTAGTTTAAGTTTAGTTAAAAAGCTGTGCAAGTCTGAGCCCTTGCACAGCTTTTTTATTTTTTATTAAGCGTAAAATCTTTTTAAAATTTTCTTTGCGCTATCTGAAGCTACAATCAATCCGCCACTCATCATGATAATGTCTTTGAGAACCAAACGGCCTCCTACAGAAAGATATGGAAAACCAAATTCTGGTGTTGGAAAATCTCCGCCCAAATTCGGAACGTAAACTTCTGGCGTTGTTATTAAAAATGATAAGGTTACAAATGCCATTCCGAATGTTAGAAGTCCGCCCACAAAACCAATTTTAGGAAACCAAATTCCTAGAAGAACCAATAAACCTATAGTGACAATAACAGTTCCTAATCCGTAAGAGAAAATATAAGTTCCGTTTGCTTCGTGCCATTTGATGTTTTTCTCAACAGTTTTTCCTTCAACATTTTTGTAAAGTGTGTAGGCTTTTACGGTTTTACCATCCTCATTCAAAACTTGTTTATTGGCATCTTTATAAAAGAAACTCATAAACGGACTATTAGCAACAAGTGGAACAATTCCGTCAGCTTCATACTTAAAGGCTTTTAATCCGCCAATCCATGCCATTACAACAAATATGGCAATTCTTAAAAAGTGAATAAAGTTATTTTGTCCACCAGCAATAAATCTTATAATTTTTTCCATTTTGATTATGTTTTTGATACACATCAAAATTACCTTAGAGCTATCTGAATAAAAATGGACGTAAAGGAGTTTTCATGGACTATTTTGCCACTATAGAAATACCGACTTCTTTTCTGAATTCTTTAGGAGAAATGCCTACACTTTTTTTGAAATAACGGCTGAAATAAAACTCATCTTCAAAATTAAGATCGTCTGCAATTTCTTTTATCGTTTTGGTTGTCAAATGCAGTAGTTTCTTAGCTTCCAAAACAATGCGATCCTGAATAAGCTGAGAAGGCGATTTTCCGAAATGCTTTTTGATTCTTTTACTGAAAGTATTCACACTCAAATTGTATTTAGATGCATAAAAAGCTACTTCTTTTGCTTCCAGAAAATGTGTATCCAATAAACGCTGAAACTTCAAAATATCGGCGTTTCCAATAGATTCCTGAATCTGAGGTGGCATTTTCAGCTGTTTTTCTTTGCTACTTAAGGCTAGAATAACTTGCAAATACGATTTTAGAATTGAGTTATCATAATCGAGTTCTGAGTCTTCTACCCTTTTCATTCGTTCGATAATACTCGTGATTTCTTCGTAAATAAAATCGGAAACCGTTACAAAAGGTTCGTTATAAATATCATTGAATAAAATTCCGTTGCATGCCACTTCTTTTTTATGGTATTCAATACAATAAAAATCCCCATGAAAACTTAGAATATTGATGAAAGGTGCTGTCGAACTTTTCCACTGTAATAATTGATATGGCGTTAAAAACAAAAGACATTTTCCTTTGCATTCGTAATCAGTTAAATCGACAGAAAATAAAGCTTCTCCATCAAACATCAAAATGTTGTAATAAGGCTCGTTGATTTCCTTTTCAAGAAAAGAAGATTGTTTCAGTTCGATTTTCATTTTACTAAATTAACGCAAAACGGCCTATTGCACAATTTAAACCAAAAAAAATGCCCCAGAAAGTTAGCTTTTCTGGGAACATTTAGGATTGAACAATTCTAATTATTCAAAGCTGGTTTCGTAATATATTTTCTAATTCATGAAACAAGAATGCATTGGAAGTTGGTACAATTCTTCAAAATCGACCCCAGCAAGATTAAGGCTTTTAAAAAATGCTTTTGCTTTATTTTTTGCCTCTTTATTCAATCCTGTATAAAATATTTCATTGCCGTCCTGTTTTTGGTTTATCATAGAAAGAACTTCTTTATTAACTATATTAAGGACCTTTATAACATGAGATTCTGACAAAAGCGATGCGATCATTTCACCCGATGATTTTGCATTTGGCCTCAAACATTCTAAGCTAAAAATTGGGTTACTCTCATGAATTATTATTTTTTCATTCATATCTGGCAAGTCCGTCAGAAATAATCCAACATCTTCTCGAGGAACAAATAATATCAAAATACTGGCTTTTACAGCTTCGTTTCTGCTTACTAATTTTACATTTTCTCCCATTTTCTTAGCCAGATCCTGAAACTGCCGATTTTCTCGGGTAGAACTCAATAATACCTGATGTCCAGCCTCAACTGCTCTATTCACAAAATCCATTGTAAAACTGCATAAACCAATTACTCCTATCCTCATCTTTTTTGTTAACCTTTTAAACAAATATAGCGTTACAAACCCTTACAAAGCCCTTTATGGCTGTACCAATACATCTACATCGTTGTAGATTTAAAACTACAAACGGCAATTTCTGATTTATGTTTTATAAGTTTGTATCATATAAAATTAGTCCGATGTCTAAAATGACGGCTTTTGTTTCTTTTCGTTATGGTTGTTTTTTGTTGCTGCTAATGACAACTAAAATGGTCTGCCAACAAAACTACAAGGCCAGATGGTACACTGCGGATAATAATGAACTGCAGCAGAATAGCATAAAGGCAATCGTTCAGGGCAAACATAATTTTATATGGATGACGACTGAAAATGGTATTGTGCGTTATGACGGAAATAATTTTCTTGTTTTCAATTCTTCAAACACCTCGCTAGAGCACAATCGTTTTACTGATATTTTTGGAAGTATAGAAAAAGATAGTCTTACAAGTTATAACGAGAGTAAAAAAGAACTTGTCTTTATTAGAAATGCCAAGGTTCAAATACTTAAAAGAAATGCTCCTCGTTCTAGTTTAGACCGAAACGGCAGACGTTTCTTTTTTCACGACGGGCTTCCTTCAAACTATACCATCAATCAACATGAACCTTATTATATTAAATTATCAACTGGAAATATATTTTTCGTAGATAATGAAATGGTGGAATTATGCGATTCGAAAATGAAAACCATTTCTAAAATTTCATTTAAAAATGATAATGTTTTTAATTTTTTTGCTCTAAACAATTCTCTCTTTTACCTCACAGAAAATGGTAACTATCACTCTTTCTCGCAAAAAGGTACATCGTCTGGAAAGTTAAATATATCAGCATCAATAAACAATCGCAAACTATTTTGGAATATTACTACTGGGCAGATTTTTCTTTGCGTAAAAAATAAAATATATCAGCTAAAAAATCAAAATGGCGAGTTAAAAGCACAATTAATTGTAGAATACAAAGATTTTGAAACCAGCAATATTATTGCAATTTATTTCGATCAAAAAAATAAAAACCTATACTTGGGAAGCAGTACAAATGGATTGTGCATCATTTCCTTTCCTGCTTTTAAATCGATAACCAAAAATACAGGAAGAGCCGAAGTGTATTATGCCGCACAAGCTTTTACCGATAGTACGATTGTCACTTCCGAAGGTTTAGTTATTAATGACAAAAAGGTTATTGACAGTATTCCTTTTCCTAAAAGTGTTTTTTTGGAGGAACGCTTGAATATTGCTCTTGACGATGAAAAAAATATATGGATCAGCCGAGGTTTAAATGTGCTTTGTTATCTAAAAAAATCGGGCTACAAAAAACATCTTACTTATCGTTTTAACCAAAATCCGAAAACCATATTCAAGGATAACAGTAATACTATTTGGGTTTCTATGGGTATAGATGAATTTCATAAACCTAAATTGTATGCTATAAAAAATGGAAAGATAACGCTAAAAGCTGTTTTTAAAAAGAACATAAATTATATTGTTCAGCTCAAAAATGTGCTTTATTTGGGTGGAGATCAAGGTTTATTTGAATACGATTTAAAAACTCAAAAAATACACTTTAAAAAAAATACAGAAAAATTAAGCATTAGAAGTATTCTTATCGACAGCCAGCAGAAACTATGGTTCACTACATACGAAAAAGGTTTTTATCTGTATTCCAATAATGTTTTACATTCTTTTCCTGTAGACGAAGAATATTCTCTTAACACATCGCATTGCATCATTGAAGACAAAAATGGCTTTTTTTGGATATCAACCAACAAAGGGCTTTTTCAGGTTTCAAGAAAAGTATTGCTCAACTATTCTAAAAATAAAAATACGGTAATATACTATCATCAATATAATAGATCGGACGGTTTCCTGATTAATGAATTTAATGGTGGATGTCAGCCATGCGGCAATCTTCTTAAAAATAACAATATCGCTTTTCCGTCTATGAATGGAATTGTTTTTTTCAATCCTGATAAAGTATCTCCCTTATTGCCTAGCAAAGATCTTTTTATTGACAGAGTTGTTTTGGACCAGAAAACACTTTTGCCAAAAGACACTATCGTCTTAAAAAACAATTTTCAGAGAGTCAGTTTTGTGGTTTCTTATCCTTACTATGGAAATCCTAAAAACCTGACTATCGAAGCGAGAATGGACAAAATTGGCAGTGATCGCTGGGAAAGGCTGAGAGCCGATAAATCGATATCTTTTACTACGCTGCCGCCAGGAACTTACAAACTTACTTTTAGAAGTTTGTCTGGTTTTGATGCCAATTATGCTTACAAAACTGTAATTCTTGTTGTGCCTGCAAAATTTTATCAGACCATCTGGTTTGCAATTCTTTGCTGCTTTCTAACCGCTGGTTTTGTAATTTCACTTTGGCATATAAGATTGTATTATCAAAGAATGAAAAGAATGCAATTGGAAAAAGTAATCGCCAAAAAAACAAAAAAATTAGCCTCCACCGTTAAAAAACTAGAAAAAGCAGAGAACAACTTAAAACAAGAAATTAAACAACACGAAATGTTGGTTAAAAGCATGAGCCACGACATCAAAAGTCCGTTGAAATTCTTGTCTTCTTCTATAAAACATCTTTTTGAAAACAGTACGATACAAGAAGACCCAAAACTCAAACAGCAATTAGGAACTTTGCAAACATCAACTTCTCAATTGTATGAGTATGTTGAAAATCTTATCAAGTACTCTTCTATTTTTATTGAAGGAAAAAAATTAGAAGATGAATGTTATTCTTTATATGAACTAATCGAAGAAAGTATTCAGATTTTTGAAAAGATTGCAGAAGCCGAAAACAATGTCATTATCAATAATGTACCTAAGGCTCTATTTGTGAAAACAAACAAAAAAGCGCTTTCGATCATTATTCATAATTTGATTGATAATGCCATAAAAAACACCAAAAACGGAAGAATTGCACTATTATGCACTACTCAGAATAATATTCTAACTTTAAAAATTATTGATAATGGAAAAGGAATGAGCAAAGAGCTTATTGATTATTATCACAATTTTTATAAAAATCCGATTTCAAAAAATTATCATCTCGGACTTCACATGATTATTGAACTTCTTATTCTAATTGAAGGAAACATCAATATTATTAGTGATATTGATAAAGGAACTACGATTGAGATTATGGTTGAGTACAACTAGCTTTTAAAAGTTTTGTACAAATTAATGAGTTCTACCAAGTTATTGACTTTTAATTTCTCAAAAACTCGTGCTTTATAAGTGCTCACAGTCGACATATGAATATTGAGTTTGTTTGAAATTTCTAAATTGCCATTTCCCTCAACCAGTAAATCTGCAATTTGAAGTTCTCTTTTGGATAAGCTTTCCAACGGATTTAAAGTCTTTTTGTTAGTCTGAACATTTACCAATTTACTTACCAGTTCAGACGAAATATAGGTTCCCGATTCGAAAATTGAAGTAATGGCAAACATGATTTTTTCTTCGCTACACAGTTTGTCTACATAACCGTTTGCGCCAGAAGAAAGGTATTTTAATGCATATTGTTCTTCTTCGTGAGCAGAGAAAACCAATATTTTGACATCGGACTGAATGGCTCTGATATCGGTTATCATATCTGTATTTTTTCCACCAGGAATATTAATGTCTAAAATCACTAAGTCAAAAGGAAGATTTTTTAAAAGTGTGATCGCTTCAAAGAAATTTTCGGCATTCGAAATGGCAACATCTTCAAATTGCCGTTCCAAAATCATGGCAACTCCATTACGCACTACCAAATGATCATCTACTATTAAAATCTTCTTCGTCATCTCCACTATTTCTTGGTAAATCCTTTTCTTGTCATTTCGCCCCAGCCTTTGGTTCCCATCATTTTTTCTTTATAACCAATTAACGCTGCATAAACGGTAAGCGGATGAAAGTAAAACGGTTCAATAAAAGCCGCCATTAGTAATTTAAAAAAATCAGCTTGTTTTGGATATTTGTGATAGGTTTTCTCTTCGCTGTACAATGCAATCACCGAAAACAACACTGCAAAGGTATACACAAAAAGCAGCAGTAAAAAGAAAAAATGCCAGTTTAAAAGACCAAATAGTATAAATACAGCAGTAATGACCAAACCAATAAATTCTATTGCAGGCGCTAGAAATTCAAATAAGGTCCAATATGGCACGCTCAACATTCCTAGCAGTTTATATTTCGGATTTAAAAACATTCTGCGGTGAATGCTCAAAGTTTCTATTGTTCCTCTCATCCAGCGGGAGCGCTGTTTTTTGAATATTTTGAAATCTTCAGGCGCTTCGGTCCAACAAAGTGGGTCTGGAATGTAACTTACTGAATAAGACAGTTTATTATCCAACATATAACGGCGCATTCTTACTATCAGTTCCATATCTTCTCCGACCGTTTTGGTGCTGTAACCGCCAGAAAGTATGGCTATTTCTTTGTCAAAAGCCCCAAATGCACCGCTTATCAGCAGTAATCCGTCTAGTTTTCCCCACGCCATTCTTCCTAAAAGAAAAGCTCTTAAGTATTCTAAAACCTGAATTCTCGACAGCATCACATCTGGAACATTCACTTCAACCAAGCGTCCGTTTTTAATCACACATTGGTTGGCAATTCGCACCACACCTCCAGTTGCAATAATGCGTTTTCCGTACGATTCTAAAAATGGTTTTGCGAGTTTTAAAAGCGAATCTTTATCTAAGATACAATCGACATCTATACAAACCACATAAGGGTTTTGGGCAATATTAAGTCCGACATTTAAGGCATCGGCTTTACCTCCATTTTCTTTATCGACAACAATCAGTTTTTTAAAAGCTGCATTTCTTGAAGTATAAATTCCTCTGATTTTTTTGGTTTCAATTTTCGGATGAAATTCCAAATCGGTCAAAACCAAATCGTAGGTTTTGGTTAAGATTTCCATCGAATTGTCTTTGCTTCCATCATTGACCACAATTACCTGATAATTGTTGTAATTCAGCGAAAGCAACGATTTTACATTTTCTTCGATCGTAAGACCTTCGTTATACGCAGGTGCGATGAGCGAAAGTTTAGGTGCAAATTCGCTGGTTAACAATACATCATAATCAACAAAACTGTTTCGCTTAAGATATTTTCTAAGCTCTTTTGTAGAAAGATAAGCCAATATTAAATAAGAAGACATGATTAGTATGGCGTAACCAAGAATCAGGAGTATATATACATCCAAAAACCACGTTATTTCTGTATTAAAAAAAGTCATTTTCTTATAATATTATGCTGTTAAGGTCTGCAAAATACTTTGCGCTTCATACTTAATAATAGTGTTGGTTGTCTGAGCTGCCAATTGCGCCACATGAGGAACTTTCTGAGACAATTTAAGCTCTTTTATCAGTTTTAATCCAAGTGTAACCACCGTCATATTTTGAGATTCCAACAAATGCTCAATTCCTTCTGTATCGCCAATATCATGTTTTTTGAAAGCGCCAATAATATTCAGTTGCATCCAATCGTCAATAGGATCTGAATGTTCTACTAAATACTTTATGCTTTCGGTTCCTTCAAGTTTAATTGCTGCATTTATTGCCACAATTTTTAAAGTCTTTTTTCTGGCTTTAGAATAAACAATAATCTGATCGAATGCTTCTTTGATGTTAAATTCTGATAATTCGGTGATTCCTTTACACTTTACTTCCCATTTTAGGCTTTTGAGTTTTTTAAATGAATCTTTTATCAATCCAGAATCTTTATAAAACTGCTCTAATTTTTGAGCATAAACACCCTCATAATTTTTATGCAGATTGATAAGCGAATCTGTCAAAACTTCTCTAAAGAAAGAAGTATCAAAAAGAACTAGAAAGTTTTTGTCTTTTTTTACTTCGGTAAAAGGAATTTCTTCAAAAACGACATCTGACATTATTTTGTCTATCACTACACTGTATTCTTTGGTAAGGCGTTCTTTTTTGATTTTACCGTTTCTGCTAGCAACAATAATAAGATATAGAATAAGTGAGGCCGCTACAAACAGATAAATGGAGAACGTAAGAAAAGGTACTTCCCATTGGCCGTTTTTATATAGTTCCCAGAATTCTATCATCCTAAAAACGTTTTGTTACAATTAGCTGTACATTAAACTTGTTTCTATATTCACTAGGAATATATTCCTCATATTCGTAAAGGAAAATCGGACGCACAAAAAACGAATCTCCAAAACGATGCTGATATTGAAGTCCGACACGATATGCTTTTAATGGCTGCGTAAAATTATTGTAGAGATACAAATAAGGAACATTTCCATATTGCAATTCTAATCTAATAAGGCGTTCCTTTTCTTCATTTACACGCTGAACGCTTAAAACATGAGAAAAAAGTTCGTTCGAAATATCGTAATAAGGTCTATAAGCAAAACTGTAAATTCCGGCATTATAGGCTACTTGTCCTGTAAGCAGTGTAATATCGTCTGTGTCAAAATGCATGAATCTTCCTCCAAGCGAAAAATCAAAATGTTTTTGTGGCTTAAAATAATATTCTAAACCAGCTTTGGCAACAGGAAATATAGTTTCTCCTGTAGAAACACCCGCGTTTGCGTACAAGTAGCTTTTGTTTGAAAAGGTCTGATAAAAATCGGTTTCAAAAAGCATTTGAGTTTCGCTGCCGATATTTCCAATATTTGCCCTTCCTACGATTGCCGATTTGCTGAATTTATGCGAATACTCAACATATCCGTAATGAAATGGTTGCTGTCCTGGATCTGAAGTCGAAATATTTAGGTAAGAAGCTGAAACTGTATTTTTTGCTTTGCGTCCGATAAGCGTGCGTATTCCACTAAAGGCTTGCGTGCTGTTATCGATATAAGATGCTTTATCTATTAAATCTAATGCTTCTTGATCGCGGTTTAGTTTCTCCAGACAAGTTGCTTTAATCTTCAAAATCTCAACCGATTTTGGATCGATCGCAAGATATTTATCGCAATACAAAATACATTTTTCGTAATCTTCTGTCCAAAAATAAACGTTTGTAAGCGCTTGTAAAGCTTCTGGATTCGGATTGTTTCTGTCTGCCATTGGAGACAAGATCTTTATAGCAGTTTTATAGTCTTTTTTCCAGCTGTAAATGCGTCCTGTGTAAGTTTGTATGTCTTCGTTTTCAGGATATTTGGCACGCAACGGCTCAATAATAGATAAGGCTTTATCGAAATTTCCTTTTTCGACTTCGCGCTTAACATTTGCCAAAGCTTCATCTACGTTGATTTCTTGTCCAATTGCAATAGAGGAAATAAAAAGCAGGAAAATAGAATAATATACAAACTTCATTAGATTCGGGTTTTTAGCAGTTTATTAATTCTCACTAAAAGTACGGCCGGACTTACTGGCTTGGCAATAAATTCGTTTGCTCCAATATCAAAAGAGTCAAGCTCAGTCTGCTCAACTCCCGAAGAAGTCAGTATAATGACAGGAATATCAGATTTAAGGTTCTCTCTAACGTGTTGGGTAATTTCCATCCCGCTGACTCCCGGCATGTTTATATCGGTCAATATCAAATCATAGTTTTCTTTTTCGATCGCATCAAGCGCCTCTTTACCGTCAGAAAACTGGTCAACACTAAATCCTTTAGATTCTAAGAAAAAAGATAACGATTTGCGTAGGATATCATTATCTTCGGCTACAATAATTCTCATTTTTTAATTTTTTCTCTTTGGGACAAACTAATTTATTTCATCATTACTATAAAGCTACTGTATATTTCCCTTATATCATAGCTCTTTTAAAATTTTAACGACCTCTTCTATTCCGCAGCTGAAAATATTTACTTTATCTAATGTTTCAGCAGTAAATTCGCCAGATGACGCTTCTCCTTCGATAATCGACAGACAATTGCTTAAATCTTGGAGCATAAAAATGTCCATGCTTGATTTCATGTTGTGTGCCAGTTTTTTTACGTTTTCATAATCGGTATTCTTAAATGCTTCTTCTAAGAGCGTCGCCTGATTTGGAATTTTTTCAATAAAAAGAGCAATCATATCTTTCTTAAATTCGGGATCGCCGCCAGACATTTCATCCAAAAAAGACATATCAATAATTCTCCTATGATATGCATCACTGCCTGGGGTCATTACCGTTTTTATCGCTTTTAAAAGAACAGACTGTTTAAAAGGCTTAGGAACATAAGCATTCATACCTGACTGATAGCAGCGCTCCTGCTCTCCTACCAGCGAATGTGCTGTCATGGCCACTATCGGAATAGTAGAGTTCATCTCATTACGAATGTATTCTGTAGTTTGGTAGCCATCTTTAACAGGCATTTGCAAATCCATTAAAACCAAATCATATTCGTTTTGAGACAAAAGTTCAATGCCTTCTTCTCCATTGCTTGCAATATCCAAATCAAAGCCAAAATTATTAATTACGCTTTTTGCCAGCTTTTGGTTTAAAACATTGTCTTCGCAAAGCAATATTTTAAGGTGTCCTAAATCATTTTTAGAAACGGTTTTTACTACAGTTTCTTCAAAATTTGTTTTTTGATATGAGATAATTACATAAAACTCCGAACCGCGGTTTAAAGTACTTTTTACATGAACTTCTCCTTTCTGCAGTTCAACCAGCTGTTTTACAATATTAAGTCCAAGCCCAGTACCGCCAAATGTTCGCGTTGTACTTTCTTCTCCTTGAGTAAAACGTTCAAAAATAGTTTCAAGCTTATCTTTTGGGATTCCGATTCCGGTATCTTTAACCGAAAATTTAAGGGAATAACTGTCTTCTGTTTCTTCTATTTTTTTTACAGAAACAATAACTTCTCCTTCTGTCGTAAATTTAAGCGCATTGCCGATAAGATTTACCAAAATCTGGCTCAATCTTCCCTGATCGCCCACAACCATATCTGGCATTTCAGCATCCAGAAAGAGATTAAAATCGACATCGCTCTTTACTTTTACTTTTAGCAGATTATAAATATGCTTAAGCGTTTTCTTTAAATTAAATGGGTTGGATTCGATTGTTAAATTACCCGATTCAATTTTAGAAAGATCCAAAATATCATTTACGATCAAAAGCAATCTTTCTCCAGCAATCTGAACACTTTCAATATAATCACGCTGTGTTTCGTCTAGTTCAGTCTGTGCAAGCAGATCTGTAAAACCAACAATAGCATTTAAAGGAGTTCTGATTTCATGGCTCATATTGGCCAAAAAACTGTCTCTAGCCAAAATAGCCCGCTCGGCAATTTTTCGCTGGGCATACAACTGATTGTTTTTTGTGCCTAATTCCAGCTGTGCAATAACGTGTTTGGCTATAATAGAAAGCGCATTACGTTGGTTTTCATTCAGTTCCTTAACTTCATGATCAATAGCGCAAAGAGTTCCTATATTGTAACCATCTGGTGTTGTAAGGGGTACACCCGCATAGAATCTAACGTTAAATCCGCCTGTTACATTAGGATCGTCTTTAAATCTTTCATTTACATGAGTGTCATTGATTTCTACAATTTCAGTGTCCAAAATAGTGTAATTACAGAAAGTGATTTCACGCGGCACTTCGGAAACACCTATTCCTATTTCAGATTTAAACCATTGCCTATCCTCATCGATAAAAGAAATATGGGCAATTGGGACACCACAGATATAAGAAACAAGCCTTGTTGCATCGTCAAAAGCATCATCAGGAAGTGTGTCAAGAATATTATAGCGTTTTAGGGCTGCTAAACGCTGCAGTTCGTTTTCTGGAATGGGGTAATCTTTATTCATTTTTTGGCGTAGTAAAGGTATAAAGGTAAAGCAAATTAGTCTAAAACCCTTTATTTAGTAGCAATTCTTATTTAAAAAGAGAACAATATATAACCGCCCTGATATAAAAAGATTACAAGCTAAAGCTCGATAATCTGACTCAGCTCTAGAATTGTTGTTCCTTCAGAAATCGCTTTTGGCGCTTTTTCTAATTTTTCAGCTAAAAATGCGGTTGTTATAGGTTTCAAATTCTTAAAAAGACCTACCGCATTAAAGAATTTTATCACTTTTACCGAAATCTTTTCGCCCAAACGGTCTGTATTTTCTCGAATTAAAGGTCCAGGTCTGAAAACAATATATTGTGGAAAATTGAGCTCTTGAAGATACTCTTCTAATTTTCCTTTCATCATAGAATAATATACGCTGCTTTTTGCTGAAGCTCCGTAAGAAGAAACCAAAACCAAAGATTTTACATTATTTTGTTTGGCAGCGGCTGCGAAATCCGCGGGAAT
This sequence comes from Flavobacterium tagetis, assembly GCF_016735615.1. Classification (GTDB taxonomy): domain Bacteria; phylum Bacteroidota; class Bacteroidia; order Flavobacteriales; family Flavobacteriaceae; genus Flavobacterium; species Flavobacterium tagetis. The sequence continues at coordinate 1,027,373 of NZ_JAERSF010000002.1, read as the reverse complement.
GTCATAATCGATTTTCCATTGTTTTTCTTTTGAACCCGCATCTTTAAGTGTAGTTCCTAAACAAGAAAAAAGAACATCTCCGGTAATTGCGCTTTGAAATGAATTTATATTAGAAAAATCAACTATATGCTCGGTCAGTTTTGGATGTGATTTTCCTGTTGGACGTCTCACAAAAATTGAAACCGCTTCATAATCATTATTTTCCAATAGAAGATTAACCAACTCTTTTCCTGTTGCGCCTGTAGCTCCAATTACCAATGCTTTCATAATGTTCGGAATTTTGTTTCGTAAATATAATGATCTTTTTATTGAAAAAAATGTCTATCGATATGTCACTCCTCTGGAGCTTTTTTCTCTCGCTATTTTATTTGCTATAAATATTATGCTTCTCCGAAGCATTTTGTTGCACAAAAAAAGGCTGTCACCAAAGTGACAGCCTCATTAATTACAGTATTTAAATCTTATCTTTTAATAAATTTCTGAGTATACTTTGCTTTATCAGTTTCAATATTGATAATATAAAATCCTTTGGCAAAATTACTTACATCAATTTGATTGTTATTAATTCTAGCATTAATCGTTCTTCCATTTATATCATAAATCACAACATCTGTTATTTCATCTTCAGTACTGATATTCAGATAATCTGAAACTGGGTTTGGATAAATCGATAATTGCACTTTCGTGAATTCGTCTCTGCCTAAAACCGCTGTATCAACCAAAATCGATTTTTCGACTATTTTTCCATTAGAATTAAAACTGATTACAATTGTCGAAGTTCCTCCTATTTTTGGGGTTAAGATCAGTTCTTCATTAGCATTAATTTCTGCAGAAACAATATTCGAATCACTGTTTGATTTAATTGTTTTTACGATTGCTGCCGACAAATTGTCTTCATCTGAAACTACTGCTTTTAGATCAATAATTGTCGGACTTCCCGTTGAAATTTGTGATGGCAAAATTGCATTTACAACCGGCACTGCATTATCAGGAAATACCGTCATGGCAGGAAACCAGTAATAATCGTTTAAAACTTTAGTATCGATTAATTTTCCTGTATTATCAAAAGTATGAATCCAGTTTTTTTGATAATGTGCACCAAAACCGCTTTCTGTTGTGTTTACAATAATGTGATCTGAAACAGGATCAAGTCTCAATGCTGCTCCGTAAGGAATTTGCTTAAAAGTTCCCGTTTGTCCTGGAAGTGTAGCAAAACTTTCATTGAATTTTTTGGTTGCCACATCAAACTTTATAATTTGAACTCCCGAAGTAAATGCGTTGACAGAATTCATCCAATACAAAGCATTTTCTTTATTGCTATAAGTAAAACTACCGGCATTCCATGCGCCCCAAGAGCCTAAATATTGAGTGGTTGGTATAGCATATTCGATAGTTGCAAAAGTTAAGGGATCAATGTTAATTATTTTCTTGTTTTGAATTCCCCAGATGCTTCCGTCTTTAGATTGTGTAACCGAATGAAACGCACCTGTTATGGTTTTTACGACAGTATTAGTTTTAGGATCAATGACTAAAATTCCACCATTTTGTTTTACTGTAAATACATATTGAGAAGTACGAATCATGTTTCCAATCTGACCCGCGTACTGACTTCCGCCACCAGTTCCTGCAATGACAGCTCCAACTTTCATATTGGCAATATCAAAAATAAAAACTCCGTTTGAAGCGCCTATATATCCCGTTTTTTCATCAACTCCAACAAAAGAACGTCCATCTCCTCCTCCTACATTATCAAATTCCGCAAGGGTTTTCATCGTTAACGCATCGGCAACAACGAGCCTTCCACCTGGAGTGTATTGTGTATCTCCTCCATCTTTAGCCTGCTTAGAAACAAAATAAAATTTATCTCCGTAAATAGTTCCGTATTGAGTTGTAGCTCCAAAAGCTTTATTTTCATTTATATCGCTATACACTCTATAATTAATTTTCCCGTCATTGCTGACAAAATTTACAGAACCATTAGTGTGGCCAAACCATTCTTCGTTGACCACGAAATAGCCTTTTGTGAAATCTATCGCATTCGCGTAAGGTGTTACAGGAGTAAATGCTGCAATGGGTTCTTCTGCAAACGAAACATTAAAATTCCAGACGTCCCAAGAACCGTTTTGTAAAACTCGGCTCGATGCTCCTAATCCAGAATAATCAAACCCATTATTAACATCGTCTCTTACCCAATACGACCAATATCCTTTAGTCGTCCAGCCAGATTGCCAGTGATCTGATGCATCAATTGGTGTATATTCGTCAAAATCATAAACCGCTGTATTCACAATACCACTCACAGGATAATAAGGATACGTTACATTTCCGCTTTTGTACAATCCAATTGTGTTGGCTCCATCCAAATCAAAACCGAATCCTCCAATTGCGGTTCCAAATTGTGTTCCTTGCAGTAAAAGAGTATAAAAACGAGGGTCGGCTTTTGCAATGGCTTTCATCATATCTTCTCCAGTTGCATTTCCATCCCATTTAAATCCCCAGATTAAGGCGTCTGCATTTTTTCCATCGTTCCATTGCACAGCAAAAGCTGCTTTATTGGCACCAGTACCAACCCAAAACTGAATATCATCAAATGTGGTTGCATTAGCATTCTTTGCTGTTAATTGCTTTTGTGTGGCCGTTTTTAACTTAATGTCATTTCTAGGAACGCCTTGCACTTTTATCTGTGCATGGGTTAGAAATGCAAAAAATAGCATTATTACTATAAAGTAATTTTTTCTCATAATGTATTGGTTTTAAAAATGTTGAGTTAATGTTTTTTAAACACATAGAGACATAGATTTTTCTCATCGGAAAAAAGAAAAGAAAAAGAAACTAGTTTCTAACACATAGCTATGTGTTTTTAAACAAAGTGAAACGCCTTTCTAAGTTTCGAAAATCTATGTCTCTATGTGTTAATTTTTTTATTGTGTTAGTTAAGATGTAAATCGTAAGCGCCTGAAACTTCTGTAGAAACTTCTCCAAGCCAGCCCGCTTCCTGATTGATTGCTGTGTATATTTTTACGAAATCTATTCCGGGAAGTTTTACGTATTTTCCGTTTTTGTCTACTGCCCAAGAAATATCAATATTGGAAGCTTCATCATTATTTGGGGCATTATCGGCATAACCAAATTCAAACGATTTACCTACCCAATACGAACCTTCACCGCTTTGATCGTAGAAGTTATCGGCTATTCGCGTTCCTTTCAAAGTATACGAAGCATCGGTAATCCAAAGCGGATAATAATTTTGTTCATGAAACACATTTTGTGATTTATAGCCTGAATTTCCAGCATTGTCCTGCCATTTAATGTATTCAATATTAACTTGCCAAAATTCGTTTCCTACAACTGGAGATTTGTTTGGATCTGGTTTGGAATAAGTAATAGAATAGTTCTTTATAGTCGTGTTTTTAAAATATTCGCTTCCTGCAATCTCATACCATTCGTCTTCGTCTGGTTTTCCGTTTTTATTTCTATCGTAAGCGACCATTATAATCCCTGGTTCACAAGATCCCGCACGTGCTTCGTTGGCTTCATTTCCCCAAAAAGCATTTCCTAAAACTTTAAAATCTCGTCCGTTCATATTTGGAATGGTGTGATCAAAACCAAAAACCACATAACCGCCAAAACCGCCTAAAGAAATCATGGTTGTATTTGAACCAACAATTGCTTTTTTAGCCGCAGAAATCATATTGGCTTCAGTATTTCCTGCGGTATATTGTGGAATTTCGTTTGTAAACTGTCCGACTGCGGGGCGAAAATCAAATACATTAGAAATATATTTACTGTACGTTCCTGTTTCTTTTATAACATTGATTGACGAGTTGTAGATCTTTGTTTCTCCGTTAATTTCAACTTTTAAAGTCAGTGGATAACTTTTTTGAAACGGACTTATAAAATCTAAATCAGCATTTTCTGAGATAATCGAATCTTTAACACTCCAAGTCAGTTTTGCCGTGCTTGGAAGGTTTGTTGCAATATTCAGGACTTTAAAACGGTCAATCGTGTAGGTTTCCTTCAGCACTTCTGCGGGAAGCACTTCCTCTTCATTATCATTGTCCTTATCGCAAGAAGCAAATCCTACAAAAAGAATTAAAAACAGAGCGATTTTAAAAAAAGCTTTATTCATCATTTTTTAATTTTTAGTTATAAAAGCAATATGAGCGGGAATATTCCCTGCGGTAGTTTTCCATTTTAGTTTTCCGTCGGGCGTAAAACAGTAGATATAGCCTGTTACGACGTAGTTTTGAGCATCTGTAATGTAGATTTCTTTGGTTTCTTGATTGACTTGAAGTCCGTACGGAATCATGATTTTTTTGTCGGTTCCGTCCGTAATAATCTGATTGGCAATTACTTTTTTAGTTTTAGTATCTAAAATTCCGTAACTCACTTTATTACTGCCTGATAAGTAACTCCAAGAAACGCTGTAGTAATACAGTAAATCATCAACCAAACAAGTTCCTGAAACGGGAATATCTAACTGCATTTTCTTTTCATCCGTCTGCGTATCAATCACAAAAAGATTAGATGGCGTGTTGTAATAATCGCCGCGTGAGCTCACATAAATATCGCCTCGACTGTCAATCTGCATGCTGTACAAATTAATGCCCACATCTATTTTTTTGATTTCTGTGAAAGTCGCTAGATCAATAACTGAAACTGTTCTGTCGTAATTTGGCACTCTATAACCGCCAGAATTGGCCACATACAATTTTCCGTTGTGAATGACCATTTGTTCAGGCTGATAGCCAACGGTTACCTTTCTTTTTATTTCTAATGAAGTGGTGTCAATTTCAGCCACAAAACCGATTTCTGCATTCGGATTAATGGCAACTGGTCCTGAATACGAACTCACATACGCTTTGTCTTTATAAAAAGCCACATAACGGCAATTGGGAATGTCAATTTTTTTAATGCGTTTTGCTGTCCATTTTTCTAAAACCTCAACTTTGTTGGAGCAATTTATGACGGCATAAACCTTATTCCCGTAGATTTTAATATCGTTTCCAACATCTCCCAATTCTTTTACAACCGAAGGATTTCGTTCGGAATAAACATCTGTGGTATAATTTCCCGTTCTGTAATTGAAAACATCCAAACTCGCACGATTCATGCCCATATTTCCCTCGTTTAAAAGATAGAAACCTTCAATATTTCCGTCACTTCTTGGCGCGGCAACAGCTGTATCAGAAGAAAGAAATATCATTTCGTCTTCACGGCAGGAAACCAGCAAAACAGATATGCTTAAAACAAATAGTATTTTTAAAAAGCTCTTTTTCATAACTCAAAACTGATTATAAATTTGAATGTTCGCCCTGGCATCGGATAATTGTAAATCACTTCGTATTGCTGATTAAAAGCATTATTAACTTCAACTGTTCCGTTTAATTTGTAATTTTTGAATGCGAAAGATTTCTGAACCGCCAAATCGTGTGTATACCACGGCTGAACTTCATTTACTTTAATATTATTGACATTTCCGTTGTAGCGTTTTCCGACATAAATAAAGCTGTAATTGAAGTTCCAAGATTCGTAATTGGCGTTTAAAATTCCAGATCCGCTATGCCAAGGCGTGTACGGAATCTGATCTCCGTAAGAAGACATTTCTAAACCGACAATTTTTGTGAAATCCTGACTTTGAGAATACGTATAGGTTAAGTTGGCATCTAGTATTAACTTATTAAAATGAGTTGCCATATTTAGAACCGTTTCGATTCCTTTTCCTTTAACCTGTCCGATATTGGTCATCATCCAGCGGAATAAATTTCCAGTCGGTGCGGCAACAATTTTGTCTTTTGTATTGGTATAATAAGCATCTGCCTGAAAAGAAAATTTGTCGAAAAAACTTTCCCTTACGGGGAAATTATACGTAAAACCAACATCGTACTGATTCATATATTCTGGCCTCAAAGTGCTCGAACCAATCATGGTATAATACAAATCGTTGAAAGTTGGCATTCTGAAAATACGTTTGGCAAATGCTCTTAAATTGAAATCATATTTTTTAAAAGGCGTGTAGCCTAGAAATATAGCGGGCGTAAATTCAGTTTTATTGGGAGCTTTGGCATTGTATTCTACTTCCTCAATGACACGGGTTCCTAATACATTTCCTAAAACTTTAAAACCTTCATATCGATACGAAGTTGCTAGAGAAACAAGCGCTGTATAACGTTGTGGAAAAGAGAATTGTGTTTGGATTCCTCTTCTTGTCGCATTTAGTTTATTGTATTGAAAATCGGTCGACAGCGAAACATCCCAAGTGGGTAAAATGCTGTACATATTGACTGCAGAGAAATAAGCTTCCTGTTGAAAATAACTGTCATCAGATTGTGCTCCTTCGGTTACGGTTTCGCCTAAAACATTAGTCGTATCTCGTGCAATATAATGGGTATAATCGTAAGCGAATTTTCCTTTTAGCTGGAATTTATATTTTTCTGAAACGTCTTTAGTTAAAGAAGATTGTCCGAAAAAATTCTTGTCAAATTGTTTGAAACCGTCTTTAAACTTGTTTTCTACAATTGCTCCCGGTGCACCACGTTCAGAATCATAATAATATACTTTAGCATCCCAAGTTCCTTTATTTATTTTTCCATACAAACCAGATTCAAATCGGAATGCTTCTATATCGCTGTTCCATCGTGTAGCTGTGGTATCGTAGGCAATGCTTCCGTCTTGGTTTTTTCTTTTGTATCTAAATTTATACTGTCCGTTTGATTTGATGTATTCAGAACTTACGCTTAAACTCACTTTATCGTTCAGCTTTTGTTCCCATCTAAAAGAAGGATCATGATAATTAATGGACATTATTTTGTAACGAACCAGTAGATTCGTTTTTTTATTGCCAATAAAAACAGGACGTTTGGTTCGCAAATAAATGGTAGAAGCAGCTGCAAAGTCTTTTGCTGACTGGAAAATTTCGCTTTTCTGGCCATTGTACATCGTAAGCGATTCCATATCGTCAAGCGAATACTTTCCTAGATCGGTTACGCCGTTTTGGGCATTTCCAAGCTGAATTCCATCATAAAAAACACCAACATGGTGTGTTCCCATATTTCGAACATCAACTGTTTTGAGTCCGCCAACACCACCATAATCTTTGATTTGCGTTCCTGCAAAATAACGAAGCGCATCGGCAACATTATGACTGGAAAGATTTTCGAGCAAAACCCCCGAAAGACTTTGTACGGGAATAACTTCCTGATAGGGTTTTCCTTTTAGAATAACTTCTTTCAAAACCCGCGAACTATCAGTCACTGCTTGAGAATGAAGCAAAAAAGGAATCAATAAAGCAAAAGTTGCAAGAAGCGTTTTTCTAAAATTATACATCACGATTTAATTAAATAAACTTTGCGTGATGCCGTAATTATATAACAGTAGTAATCCCGCTATAAATAGCAGGTTATTTCTTGTCATCAACTTCATACCACGAAAGTTTTAAACTATGTGATCGTGGCAGGTCTCCTGACTTATTCTATCTTTAAACGGCCTTCTCACCCCGCAAAGCGGGACAATGGCATTAGTATGTTTAAAGACTTTGTGTAGAACTTACAGTAGCGGGTCTGTTCAGGATTTGCACCTGATTCCCTTTTAACTGCTTATTTCACATTGAAAAAAGCAGACCAAAATCTGGGGTAAAGATATAACTCAGGTATGGTGTCTGCAAGTTAGAATTTGATTTTTTACAAAAAACAAAAAACCACTCTTAAAAAAGAGTGGTTTTAAAACAGTTATGAAGGTGTTACTAACTCTATTTAAAAAAATAACCGATTGTTATTTGAAAAACTTTATTCTTCATATCGCTGTTAATAATATAATTTGTGTTTGCAGTTGCATCTTTAAACACATTGGTATAAGACAAATTATATCTTGCATCTGCATAAAATTTATCCTTAAACTGGTAACCCAATCCGAAATTTACAGAAGCATCTACTCCATTTGAATAGTCTGATAAATTCATTTTTTCGCTATTTTCATAACCCAAAAAGTTGTCCTGATATTTGTTGTTTGCCTTAAGTAAAATTCCAACTTGTGGTCCTGCTTGAATACTTAAACCTTTTACAACATAATATTTCAACATTACAGGAATGTTTAAATAGTTTAAGGCAATAGTACTTTTGTAATGCGAATTCTGAACGTCTGGATCTGAATAAGATAATTTCATTCCCTGCTGGCTGTACAATAACTCTGGCTGTACTGCGAAGTTTTTTGCCAACGGAATCTCTGCCATTAAACCGGCAGTAAATCCTGTTTTAGCAGATGAGTTCAATTCATTTTCATCAAATGTAAGGCTCGCAACATTTAATCCTGCTTTTACGCCCAGTTTAACCTTTTCGGTTTGAGCCATTGCACCTGCACACATCATTAGTGCACAAATTATCAGCTTTGATTTTTTCATCGTATGTATTTGTTTTTTAGAAGGGCAGTTCTACGCGAGAACTGCCATTTCTATCTGTAATTTGTTACTTTTTAATAATCTTAGCCGTGTACTTTTTACCTTGTACCGTACAATCTAGAATATAAACTCCAGTTGTAAGCTGACTTACATTTACGCTTGATGGAACAGCAGAATAGGTTTTACTCCAAACTGCATTACCTTCCATAGAATAAATTTTCATCTCTGCTTGACCTTCTGCTTTTTCAGCCAAGAAGATGTTTACATTGTCTGCCGCTGGATTTGGGAACACTCTGAAAGAGTTTGTCAGTTTTCCAATAAGAAGACCTTTAGAATCAATTGGAGCCGACATACTTGTACAGCCATGTGCATTTGTTACTTGAAGACTATAGCTTCCTTCCCAAATTGTAGAAACCATTTTTTCGGTTGCATTTGGCAAAGGTCTTCCGTTTAAATACCACTGATAACCTGCAGCATCAGCAGAAGCTGTAATTTTATTTCCTTCTAATGCCTGAATTTCAGGAACTATATTTTCAAGAACATTGATCGTTGTAATGAAAATTTTACCTAATCCGTGTTCGTTGTAAACTGTTACGTAATATTCACCGCTTTCTGTTGTGGTAAAAGTCGGATCTGTAGAACCATCAAACCATTCGTAAGCAGCATAGTTTCCTGGATTTAAAACTACTTCAGGCCCACAAACATCACCACTTGGAAGACCAGATTCGAAAGTGTCAAATGTTACTGTTACTTTTTCTGTTATAGTACATCCGTTTTCAAGAACCGCCGTAACAATATAATCGCCTGGTTTAGTCACTTCAATATCGCTCGTTGTTTCTCCAGTATTCCATTTGTATGAAACTGCATCAAGCTCTTTAATCAGTAAATTGGTTTGAGCATTAATGTAAACACTTTTACCTGCATAACCGTGAATCAAAGCATTATCAAATAATTTGAAATCACCAGAAACCCCTTGGTAGTAATAGTTTTCGATAGTATTATTTTGATCAACAATATCACCTTCCAATTTGGCTGTAAAATTAAACACATGCGAATCTCCCATATCGTCTAATTTTGGCTGTTTTTTGAAGATATATTCAATACTCTCTCCAACAGGAATTCCTGCTTCTACCGTTTCTGAAATAGTCTCAGAAGTATTTACATATTGTATTTCTACCTGAACTGCATTTTCTTTGATTGCAACCTGACCTTCATTAGTCAATCTTACTTTATACTCTTGGCTTCCGCAAACATCTTTTGGCGATAAAATCTGCATAGCAACGTCCGTAATCTCTTCGTTGAAGATTTTTAAATCGTCTAAAACCATATAAGAATACCCTGCCGCTTTCGCATGTCTAAAACGGAACATTACCGATTTACCTTTGTATTTACTGATATTCAAGGATGCTCGTTTCCAATCTGCATCTGCATACATGCCTTCTTTATTTCTTCTCCAAAGTTCTGTCCATTCTCCACCGGCAACTTTGATGTCTACTAAGAAAATATCATTTGCATTACTCTGCATTGCATAATAAAACTCTACGGCAGAAGCTTTTTCAGACAATTTATACATTGGTGAAATTAATTCGCCATAATAAGACAATCCTTCTAACTGGCTATAAAGCAATGTTTTTGCTGTATCCCCAGTATGATCTTTTTTAGGAACAGTTAAGTTCACATTATCAGGAGTAGTTACAGCTCTCCAAGGATAATTATCATCGCTTTGGCTCGAAACAAATCCTTTTTGTCCCAATAATGAACCAGCTGGCAGATTTGAAAAAGTTTCAATACTTAATTCTGGAGCGTTTGCAGCAACTTGGAAAGTGCCTTTTACCACCTGAGCCTGATCTTTTGGTTCATCTGCCGTAAATGCTTTTAAAGCAATTTCATAATTTCCAGCAGCCAATTTCGGTAAACCATCAATTTTATAGGTAATAGTCTGTCCAACTAATAATTCATCATTTTTTTCTAAAGAAACTGGCGCTCCAATGGCAGTTCCGTTTTGAGAAATCTGATACTCAACTGTAACTTTATTAATTGGTTTATAAGCTGAATTTCTAGCGCTTACTACAAATTCGTGTGAAGCTGAATCTTCGTATACATTTTCTGCAACACTTAGATTTGACAGTCTTACATTCGATTTTGTTTCTTTAATTTCAATGTTATCTACTGCAAAACCATTTGCAAAATATCCATTATCATTATGTACAAATGCTACCATTACGCAAGATTTTCCTGCATACTCAGTCAAATCTACACCATATTCCCACCAAGCTCCATAATAAGGCATGTGGAATACTTCTTTCCAAGTTTCACCGCCATCAGTACTTACTTTTACATATCCATCTGAAAGATGTTGTGAATCTCCAAAGCCGTCAAAAGTTAAGTGTGCTGTTTTGTAATTTGTTAAGTCAAATACAGGCGAAACCAACATATCATTTCCTTCATCACAATTACATTTATCATCGTTACTCGCCATGAACTTCGTATGATCATCAATAAACCAGCCCGGAGAACCTAAGTCTGCACGCACACCGTGATTCCATCCTGCAGAACCATTATTTTCATACGTTCTCCAGCCCTTGTATTTACTAGCGTCTTCAAAGTCCATTTTATAAGGAAGAACAGTAACTTTTAAGTCTTCATTATTCCAATTATCATATGTAAAGGTCAAAGCATTATTGCCTTGTTTTACATCTTTAGTCATATCTTCTGGGAAAACAGAAACCGAAATAGTATGCGTTCCAACAGTCTTTATACTAATATTTGGAGTAGAAAAACTAATTGTATCCTTAAATTTTGTAAAGTTTAAAGTTGTTAATTCTGTTTTAGAGAAAACTTCATTTTTAGCCGCATCTAGAATTTTAGTTGTAACATTTACACGCTGACTTGTTGTTGGAAAGTTGTTGCTGATTTTACTAACTATTGTTACATTATTATTATCTACAGTACATTTTCCTGCTTCTAATTTTGATGATAACAATGCCAAATCGTAAGGCGCATCGCTCACTTTAATATTGTCAACAAACCCTCCTAAAAAACCATCATTATAATCGTCTGTTTTAATACGGAAACGAACTGCTACTTTTTTTCCTGCCAAGTCGTTTAAACGCATTTGATAAGGATCTTTTTTAAGAACCGTATTTACTCCTGTAAACCATGGTCCACCAAATGATTCATATTCATCATAATGCACAGTTTGCGGATAATTAACATTTTCTACTTTTTTCCAGTTTTTACCTTTATCCTCTGAATATTCAACAATTAATCCGTCATATCCCGCATGGAACAAATAATACAAATCGAATTCAATGTACGGCGAAGCTACATTCGTAAAGTCAAATATTGGAGATTCTAATACAAAATCAGAATTAAGAGCCATTCTTTCATTTGATCTAAAATCTACTGTTGCCCAATTGTATTGTGATTTTATATCTCTAAAAGATCCTGGATAATTTTGAAACACAAACTTTTGATTTACATCATTTAATGATTTTGTATTCCATCCTCCAGGTGTTCTTTCAAAACCTTCACTGTAAGGAAGCTGAGTTACAATACCACTGTAAGCGGCATTCAAAACACTGTTGTTGGTTGTAACTGGATCTTGAGCCAATGTTACATATCCTTCATAAGTATGCAAGCCAAGTCCAGATAAATCGAAAGTACTATCAAAAGCAATTGTCATTTCTGAATTTCCTTTGAAATCTGCTGCTAAAGTAACATCTTTCCAAACCGTTGCACTTCCAGGAGTTGTATCAGCATATCCTACTTTTAGCACAGTTCCTGCTGGAATAGCTGCGCAACCTAAATTAAAAATTGTAATTGATGACTGATAACTTGAAGAAAGCGCATCTCCAGTATAGTAAGGCATGCTTAATGCGGTCGCTTTAAGATCGTAATCTTTTTGAGCCGTTGGAACAACTACTTGTGAAATAAAAGTATATCCTTCTTTTGCTCCAAATTCTGCTATCGGATTTAAATCTACTTTTACTTCTATGTAGTTTATTGCTCCTCCTGTCTGGTACGGAATTTTACTTTTTAAGGCAAGAGTAGCTTCTTCGCCTGGGTTTAAATCTTTTCCAAAAGCAGTTGTACCATCATAAGTATAAAAAGTAATCATTCTTCCAAGAGCGCTTGCCATTGCTCTCAATTTGAAGTTTAAATTTTCATCTGCTTTAATGACAGTGCTTCCTGTATTTTTAATTTTCACATAAAAAGGTTCTTCTCCTTTTAAAGGACCGCAAGGAACAGATGGATTTTCATAAGAAACCAAAAGCACTTGTTTATCTCCATACGCAGGTCCTACGCCAATTGCATACCAAGCATTTGTAACTTGTTTGTATTCTTCAGAACCTAATCCATATAAATCTTCAGTTGCCAATAAACTTGCCTGACGCATTGCCATAAAGTTCGAAGACGGCGATAAATATTCGGTAAGCGTTGCATAAGCAATTTTTTCTGCTTTCTCAAGACCAATTGCTTTTACACTATAGCTATTATTTAAATCATTAACTCCATTGCCACCTTCAACTAGAAGATAATACCAATAATTAGTAATTCCGCTGTTTTGATGCACTCCACCATTGTCGTCTTGGATGTTTGCTGGATTTGTCCAAAATTCACCTGCATAAGTATCAGGCTGTCCAGCTGCTTTTGGGTTAGACATGCTTCTTAAACTTCCGTGTTTGTACAATTCGTCGCCCAGCATCCAGATATCATTTTTAGAATCTTTTCCAGCATAAAGCTCAATCGAAATTCCAAAAATATCACTGAAAGATTCGTTCATCGCTCCAGATTCTCCCTGATAAATCAATCCAGCAGAAAACTGCGTTACAGCATGTGTCATCTCGTGACCTGTAATTCCTAAACTTACAAAAGGCTGCTTATCTCCATCACCAAACTGTGCCCATCCACCTGTCCAAGAAGCATTTTGAACATTTGTTCCTAAATGCGCTAGTCCAAAAATGGTCATTCCTTCATTATCAACACTATTGCGATCAAATTTTTCTTCGTAATAGTTCAAAGTCTTTTGTAACCCCCAATGAATATCTATTGCCACTTCATCGTGATCTTTATTGTATAAATCATTCCAGTTATTATCTTCATCGATATATTCTGTAAGGACTTCATCAGATGCGTGCTCTGCATGATTCATGTTTAAAGTATAAATAGGCACTTTATATTTTCCTTCTAAAGTTTCCAACTTATAACCCTCCGCATATTGAGTGGTTCCAAAAGTAACATCTCCAGAAAATCTCGCTTTTCCTTTACCAATAGCTGCTCTTCCATCAGCAACAGGTGCAGAAGACAAACGAAGATCTCTGTTTAAATCAATTTTTAGAATGATTTTTCCAGTATTAGCATCTACATAAATTGTCTGGCTTGACTGTGGATTTGTAGCAAACACATCAAATTTCCAAGCCAAATAGTATTCTTTTAATTCTGAAGAAAAATTTGGGCCAACATAAACTAATTCTCCTTGAGGTTTTGTGCTTATTTTTTTATGAACTAATGGCGAAAGCTTTTTACTCTGCCAAACATATTCTTTTGCATTTACCTCTCTTAAAGCATTCTCTAACCCTTGCGAAGCACTTACTTTGTAATTGCTGTTTGTTGGAAGCTTTTTAGAAGTTTCACCAAAAGCATCAATTTTAGTTTTATTTTCTCTAACCTTGTAAATTGCGCCTTCTACAGGAACAGAATTGTGCAGCTGCTGATAAGTTGCCAGCTTTCTGCCGTGCTTTTCTGAAACTGATTTCAACTGCATTTTGTCTGCATTCGACAGTTCAAAATCTTCTTTTCTAACTTCAAACACGTTTCGTAATGTCAAATTAGAAGATTTGGCAAAAGATCTCAATTTAGTGCTATCTGAAGCAACCTGAATAGTTCTAGCTGTTGCTGAATTCTGATTTGAACTCAAAAGCTTTTGGCTTTCCTTCATTCTTTTATTGACAGCGTCGCTTTCTTCCTGCGAAAGTGCTGTGCCATTTACACTTTTCTGAGTTAAAAAAGGATTAACATTATCTTCTTGATTGAGAGTTGGATCAGAAGCTTTCTTAAAAACTTGATCATTTTTCTGATTTGCGCCAGACGATCCTAATGTCGTCTGCACATTTGCGGTTTTGTTCTTTGGCAAAGGAGACTGAGCCATTCCAGCAGAATAGGTCAGTAAACCTAACAAAAGAAACAAATACCTCGGTTTAGGGTAAATCTGGTTCATTCTTTTTAATTTAAAATTAGTATTAAGGCTTCGAGTTAATAGCGCAAAAGCTTTTACAGAAAACCACATAGGCAATTTCCTTAGAATCAATTTGGCGGTTGATTCTTAGAATTTGTTTTTGTTATTTTTTGTAGAATTTTTAAGAGCGCGCTCTTCTTAGTTTTGGTTTCTTCTAAAAGTTCTTCTAAACTTTTATTAGGTTCTTCTTTTTTTGTGGTATTCATCAAACGTATTTATTGCAATCGTTTGGTAAAAATAGAATGGGGATTCTTTGCTCAAAAAAAAAGGACTAATGCAAAAACACTCACGGGTAAAAAAGGAGCACTTATTAAGCACTCATTTTAAAATAAAATCAACTATAACAATTAGTTACAGTAAAAATTATTTTAAATGGATTCTGCCTTAAAACTGTTTAAATAAGTGGAAAGATTGACTTTTTCGTTGGTTAAATCGAACTTTTTACGCAATCTAGTTCGCGCATTTTCTATCGATTTAAACGATTGTCCTGTAATTTGGGAAATTTCTTTTGTAGTTAAATCTAAATAAAGCAGTGCGCAAAGTCGACGCTCTTTTGGGGTAAGACTTGGGTAATCGATAGTTAGTTTATCAAAGAAAGATTTATGAACCTGCTCAAAACTGATTTCAAATTCTTTCCAGATATCTGTATTCAAATCTTTCTCCAAACGCTTTAAAACAATATCAATTGCCTGCTGCAATTCTTTGTTAGGTGTTTTGAGTTTGATCATTTTAAGATCAGTCAAGATTTCATTAATATTATCAGTACGGTGAATTTCAGCCATGGCTTTTCCAACCAAAACCATATTTTTAGCCTCTAGACTTTGGTTGAGCTCTTGCTGTTTTGCTCTTAATTTCTCCTGTTCGAGCTGGTTTTTAATGTGTTTATTGCGATACTTAATCAGTAAAATAATGAGAACCAACATTCCGACAATCAATATTAACCCAACTACATAATACTTAAATCTTGTTTTCTCTTCTACCAATGTTCTTATCTGGCTTCTTACTTTATAATCTTGCTCTAGTTTAAGCCTCTCCAGATTTACCGCTTTTTGTTCAATATTAATACTGTCGCTTATTTTATTGTATTGCTGAAAATAATACACTGCATTTTTATAATCTCCTTTACTCAAATAGGCATCATAAAGCATTTTGTTCAAACGCATGCTCGAAAAACCAAATAGATTTTCTTTGGAATATTCTAACGACTTTTTTGCGTTTAGAATAGCTTCATCTAGTTTTTTTTCCTGTAATTTATATTCAGAAAACGATTCGAAAACAAAGGCTTTTAATGAATTATCGATAGGAGTATCTATTAATGAAAAAGCTTTTTCAAAATATAAATCAGCATTTTTTTTATCTTTTTTTAAACTATAAGCCCTAGCTAAATTGGTGTATACATAAACCGTTAAGGTATAGTTTTTCAGTTTTTTTGCAATTGCATCGGCTTTATGATAATAATGCAATGAAGAATCTAAACTTTTACCGAGATAAGCTGTACCAATATTGTTTAAGATTTTTACTAGTTTATCTGGCTTATTCTTAGCTTTCTCATAACGATATACATTCAGGAAATATTTAAGCGCTTTTTCTTGGTTATTGGTTTTTCCATAAATAATAGCAAGACTATTTTCTACCTGAACAATTTCATCTTCAATATTATTGCTTTTATAAATTTCATAAGCCTTTAAATAATATTGTAAGGTAACATCAAAGACATCTTTTGAACTATAAATTCCTCCCGCAGATATATAAACTTTAGCCAAAGCTAAATCGGCTTTGTCTATTTTTTTTGCTTCTGTTTCAGCAAGCTCTATATATTTTATGGCTCTGTCCCAATCAGTATCCTTAAGTTTGGAAGCGATTTTTAGGGCTAAGTCAACCTTTTTCTCATGGCTGTCAGTAATATTTAGACTATCAATCCATTCTTTTGTTGAAGATTGCGGATAAATATAAAAAGTAGTGAAAATAAAAAATATGCAAAGTAATCGACCCATCGTGTATAAAAATCATAAAGATGGGTTCAAAATTATATAAAATTACTAGCATTTAATAATAAATAGAAGAAATAAACCATATCATGAAGAAACTAAAAAGTTAATCATGATTTACGATTTGGCGAAAAAGCAGTAGTGCTCCATCATTATTTTTTTTCCAAACGTTCATGCTTTTACCTTTTACATTTCCGTGATTATCACGATCACGCCAATCTACACTGTAAAACCCAAATTCTATAATTGCCGTTCTGGCATAAATAATTTCAGATGTCAGAATCGAAATTTTTTCAATGCTTAAAGTTCCTGGTTTTTCGTGCTCCGTAAAATAATCTGTAATTTCTTTTTCTCCAGAAAGAATCGGAGTGTAATATGTAAGATACATGGCATCTGTCATAAACATTTTGGCATGTTCTGCTCCTTGCCTATTTTGTACCAGATTTTTAATTGTATTATTTCTTTCTTTTACTTCTAAAGTTAATTTATCTGTCGGAATATATTCTTTAATCTTTAAAATTGCGGTATCGTCTATATCAGGAATATTTTTATCATCAAAATAACTTGAAGATCCCCAAATTTCAGCGGCGATTGTTGGAGGTAGGCTCCTATTGGAAGGCTTTTTCCATAAAAGCGCATATTTTCCAACGTAAGAAAAAGGATTTTGTCCGTTTAGATTTAAAGTTTCAACGAAAGTTCCAATCTCTAAAACATAGTTTCCAAAATCCTGCAGGTCCAAAATTTTTCTTTCATAAGTAGTAATTTTTGCCTGACTCAGCCATTGTTTGTAAAAGTCTAGAATCGTTTTGCTGCCAACTCGCTGTCTGCTGTGTTCTGGCATAAATATAGTTTCATCTGTATAAGCTTTTACCAAATCGCCCTGATTTCCTTTTATAAAAGCATTTGCAAATGAAGTATTATACTCTTCAATTTGCTTTTTAAAAACCGAATCACTTTTACTTCCCTGAGCAAAACTAGCAAATGCAAAAAGAAGTAAGGCCAAACTTAACTTAATCATAGCATATTTTTTTCGATTGAAATACAAATATAAAACATTAACAATCAATATATTAAAAACACATTAAAGTATTTAAAAACGATTTTATATTAAGTATATTTATACTTAAAAAAAACAAAGCAGAAAGTTAATTTTTAGAAAAATAACCTCTTATAAGGCAATAATTGGTTTTATAAAATGTTTATATATAAAAGATTATGATGCATCTAATTTTTTTTAAATCAATACCACACAAGATTAATAGTATAAAAACATGAAAAAAATATTTTTGATAATTGCCTTTGCTTCTTTCTCATTGCAGGGTTTTGCCCAGGAATTGGATAAAAAATTCAAATCGATTCCTGCAAAAAAATCTCCTGTAAAAGAAGTTATCCCACCAACAGAAGCTGCTCCTAAAGAAAACCCGCCAGCGCCTATTGAGAAACCTGCTCCACTTCAGGTTAATCCAGACGAGTTATTTAAAAACACAAATCTTTATAAGCCAGAAGCTAATGTCGAGGGAATATTTTATAGAAGGAATCAGTTTTTAGGCAATTTCAATACTACTGCCATTACTTCTACTATAATGTACCGTGATGCAGCTTTTGTAGACGGCGATAAAGTAAAAGTATATTTGAACGATAAAGTTATTGAACCTGAAGTCTTTTTGAATGGCGATTTTAAAAGTGTCAAAATAAACTTGGAAAAAGGAATCAATAAAATTGACATTGAAGCTTTAAACGAAGGTTTTGCTTCTCCGAACACAGCCGAATTTAAAGTTTATGACGATAAAGGCCAGGTTATTTCGTCAAGCGAATGGAATGTTGGTACGGGTTATAAAGCTGTTATCGTATTAGTTAAAGAATAAAAATCAGAAACAAAAAATTGTAATAAATCATAAAAAACACTTAAAACTGCTGGTTTCAGCGGTTTTTTGCTTGTATATATGTAGCTAACTACGTAGTTTTGTACTCATATTTAATTATTTGAAATAACCATGCAGATTAAACCTATACAAAATGAGTACGAAAATGAAATCGTAGATCTCATATTAAACATTCAGCAAAAAGAATTCAATGTACCTATTACTTTAGAAGATCAGCCAGATTTATTAGATATCCAAAACTTTTATTTCAAATCGGGCGGTACTTTTTTGGGGGCTTTTATTGACGAAAAATTGGTTGGCACAATCGCTTTGGTAAAATTTAATCCAGAAGCTGCAGCCATCAGAAAAATGTTCGTCAAGAAAGAATTCAGGGGAAAAGAATTTCAAATTGCCCAACAATTATTGGAGCAATTAATTGAATACAGCAAAGAAAACAAAATTAAAGACCTATATTTAGGAACGGTTACTTTATTGCAGGCGGCCTTACGTTTTTACGAAAAGAATAGTTTTGTAAAAATACCAAAAGATACACTTCCTGTTGATTTTCCGTTAATGAAACCTGACAATGTTTTTTGTCATTTAAACTTAAATCCATAGAAATGAATATAATTGACGAAATTGGAATTTTAGCCATATCAACGCGTTTGCAGCGTCTTAGCGAACAATTACGCAAAGATGGCGCACAGATTTACAGCTATTTTAATATTGATTTTGAACCGAAATGGTTTCCTGTAATTTATACTTTACACGTAAAAGAAATGTTGAGCGTGGTTGAAATTGCCAATGAAATTGGCTACAGTCATCCGTCAACCATCAATTTATTAAAGGAATTGGAGAAAGAAAAAATTATTAGTTCTAAAAAAGACAAACAAGACGAACGTAAGAGATTGATCATCTTAACAGCAAAAGGGGAAGAACTGATTACTAAAATGCAGCCCGTTTGGAGCATTATGACAAAAGCTTTAAACGAAATCACCAATACTCAAAACAATCTTCTGCAAGCGATTGAAGAAGCAGAACAAAATCTAACACGTCAAGGTTTTTTTCAGAAAGCAATTGAACTAAAAGACAAAAACTAATCTTTTCCTGTAATTTTCTTTCTGTGGTTATGCCCCCATTTTGCAAGAGAATCGATGACTTCTTTTAATGTATGTCCGTATTCTGTTAATTCATACTCAACGGTAACAGGCTGTGTGTTTAGAACAGTTCTCGTTACCAATTGATTTTCTTCTAGATTCTTTAATTGTCTGCTTAGCATTTTTCCAGAAATACCTTCAACTTCTCTTAACAAGTCGGTAAATCTCAATGTATTAAAACAAAGAGATGCGATTATAGAAATTTTCCATCTTCCGTTTAAAATATACATGGCGTCGTGCACTGCCATAATATGCTGATTGCAAGATTTTTTATCGTGTATTGGTTCTTTTATCATGTTATAATAGTAGGTTACCTCGATGTTACAGTTACTTTTGGTAATCAGATGACAAAAATACACTTAAAGTTTTTACATTTGAATACAATTTTAATCAATTAAAAAAGATGGCCTTAATAGATGCACTAAAGTGGCGTTATGCTACAAAAAAAATGAACGGACAAGCTGTTCCGCAAGAAAAAGTAGATTATATTCTTGAAGCTGCAAAACTAGCTCCTTCTTCTTCTGGTTTACAACCTTATAAAATCTTTGTTATTACAAACCAAGAAGTTAAAGAAAAACTAAGAGCGGTAAGTTTTGATCAAAGTCAAGTTACAGACGCTTCTCACGTTTTGGTTTGGGCTGCTTGGGACGGTTACAGTCTAGAGAAAATTTCTGCTATATTTGACAAAACAATTGCTGAAAGAGGAATTCCTGCAGATGCTATGGACGAGTACAAACAGAGACTTTGGGGTATGTACGAGCCTCTTGGTCAAGAATGGCACGCTAACCATGCTGCTAAACAAGCTTATATTTCGTTTGGTATCGCAATCGCTGCAGCTGCTGAGCAACAAGTAGACGCAACTCCAATGGAAGGTTTTATTCCTGCTGAAGTAGACAAACTTTTAGGCTTAAACGAACTTGGTTTAAATAGTGTTTTAGTTTTACCACTTGGTTATAGAGATGATGCAAACGATTGGTTGGTAAACTTGAAAAAAGTGAGAACTGCTCAAGAAGAATTTATAACAGAAATCAAGTAAAAAATTAATTTTTGCTTAAAATAAAATGCTTCTGAAAGGCTTATAAGTGCTTTTTCAGAAGCATTTCTAGTTTAATTATTTCATTTTCAAACCAAAACAGAATTCAGCTAGAAGAACAAAAAACTGATTTTATCAGACTTGTGTTATTTTTTAATTATTGTATAAAAAAAGGTACTCAATGCGGATAATTAAATAATATTGTATCCCTAATTTTGCCTGTATCCAAAACAATTCAATCTTATTTACAACAACTAAAATTCTAACATTATGTCTGATTTTTTAACTCAATTTGGGGAAGATCTAAAAAAGAACGTCCCAGGGTTCATCGCAGTTTCTGTAGCCGAAATTGCAAGCGGTATGTCATACTATTCTCAGTCTGTAGTTGCAGATTTTGATCCAGAACTTGCATCAGCTTATAATCTTGAAGTGGTAAAAGCAAAAATGAACGCTATTAAAGCTTTAGGATTACAAGGACAAGTAATCGATAATATCATGATTACATTAAGTTCTCAAATTCACATTATTGATGTTTCTGACAATCAGGATTACTTTATTTACCTGGCTGTAGATTCTACAAAAGCTAATTTAGGAATGACAAAATCTATCCTTAATAAGTACAAAAAAGAAATCGTAGCTAAATTATAACACAATTTTGCCCCATGTAAAAAGGAATATTCGTTTTCGGATATTCCTTTTTATTTTTTATTCCAGTTTGTTTTTCAATTCTATAAAATATTTTATATTTCGAAAAACAAATGAGGAATTATATAAATGGAATTACGCGCATATTTTGAAAAATATCCGGATGAGGCAACTTGTATTGAGGAGCTAAAAAATAAGCGCTTAGAAAATGGTCTTGTGTGCAGAAAATGCAGTCATAATGTGCATTCTTTCAGACAAAATGATTTAAAATTTCAGTGCAGAAAATGCGGAAGCAGAACCAGTCTTAGATCTGGAACTGTTATGGAAAATTCTAATCTACCGATTCGATACTGGATGATTTGCATCGAATTGATGACCCTCTCACACAGAAGAATATCTATACTCAAAATTCAATACTTACTTGGACATAAAAGATATGAACCTATTTGGCTAATGGTTCAAAAAATTCGTTTAGTAATGAAAATTAGAGATGAAAAATACAGATTAAGAGCCTATTCCGAATTTGATCCTGAATTTCTCCAAAAAATTGACAAACTCGCGATACAGAAAAAAGTCAAAGAATTGTGAATGGTGAGTTATGAAATGTGAAATGTGAAATGCTAAGATTGCTAATAAAAATAGCCACAGATTAAAGGATTAAAAAGATTAAAAAAATCTGTGATAATCTTGTAATTTGTGGCTTTATATTTTGATTGATCTAATTGGTTTAGGAAAATTCACAATTAACCATTCACAATTAAAAATTATTTCTTCTTATTCTTCTTTGCTTTAGATCGTTTCGCTTTGTTTTTAGCAATTTTTTTCGCCTTTGCTTTTTCTTTAGCTTTTTTAGCTTTGGCTTTCTTTTTCGCTTTAGCTTTTAGTTTTGCTTTTTTAGCTTTCTCTTTCTTTTTGTCTTTTGCTTTCTCTTTTTTCTTAGCAACAGCTTTTTTCTTTTTCTCTTTTTTCTCTTTGTCTTTATCTTTCATTTTTTTACTCTTTTTAGATTTTGGTTTATCTTCGTTTTGTTCTGAAATTTCTTCTTCAGCCTCTAATATAGTTTCTTCTGTTTCCGTTTGTTTTGGCTCTTGCAATTCTTCTTCCGTTGCAGTAGCCACTTTTTTTGGAGCTCTTTTAGATTTTGGTTTTGATTCTGGAGTTTCAGCAGATTCTAGAATCGGAGTCTCTTTTTGCTCGTTTTCTTCATTAGAAATAACCGAAACAGTTTCTGTTTCTTGAATGGTTTCACCAACAAGTATTTCTTTTGCCATTATTCTGTTAATTTTAAGAAATTGATTAAATTTATTTTTAATTAAACTAATTTTTAATGTTATTAAATCATTAAATTAACATCAAAAAATAATAAACAAAGATAAATTGAAAAAGACATTCGCCAATGTTAAGTTTTTCATGGCAAGAAAAAACAGACCGTATTAGATTAAAAATCAAATACTTATCCAATGTTAAGTTTTTCAATGCTATTTTTTCGAAATTAAAAACGTCTGTACAGCCTTTTTACAGCTATTCTTTCTTTGCAAGAATGAGTAGCGAATTGCATAATTTCGTTTTAAATTTGATGAAATGATTCACGATTTAGTATATCAATCTATTAAGCCCAACAAAAAACTCTCAGATTTTGTGGATAGTTTTTGGTGCATGGAGAATAAATCGGATCAAACTTTAGAAACAATTGGCCTTCCCGACGGCCGAATTGATTTGTCACTGATAAAAACAGCTGAAATTCCTTTTCAAATCAGACTTCTGGGTTTGGGAACACAGCAATACGAAAAAGGAAAAATTCCAGCCAATAGTCTGACTTTTACAATTAGTTTTAAACTTCCTGCTGCTGAATATGTTTTTCATGAAAGCATTGCAGATCTTTTAAATTCTGGAAAACTGCTTGAAAATAATTTCTGGGATTTCAATAAAAATGATTTAGAAAATTTTGAATTGTTCTGCGAAAAAGCATCTGCAAAAATTGAATCTTTATTATTAAAAGAAATCGATAATCGAAAACAAAAATTATTCATACTCATTTACGAAACCAACGGAGACATGACGGTAAAAGAATTATCGGAAAAAGCTAATTGGAGCAGCCGACAGATCAACCGATATTTTAATCAGTATTTTGGGGTTTCATTAAAAGGGTATTGTTCGATTCTGCGTTTTCGTGCTTCTTTGGAACATATTGCAAAAGGGAAATTGTTTCCTGAAGAGAATTTTTCAGATCAGACCCATTTTATTAAAGAGATCAAAAAGATTTCAGGCTCACTTCCAAAAGAGTTGTTTCAAAATAAAAACGACCGATTTATACTATTATCTGCTCTTTCATCCAAATAATTTTGTGGCATAGATTTTAAATACAAAACTATGTTACTAGAAAATAAAGAAGTTGCGATTATTGGTGGCGGAATGGGTGGTTTAATGTTAGCCCGCCTTTTACAATTACAAAATAGTATTGTAAAAGTTTACGAAAGAGACCTCAACTCAGAAGTTCGTGTGCAGGGATCTCCTTTAGATTTACATGAAGATTCAGGTTTAATAGCCATGAAACAAGCTGAGTTATTGGATGAATTTTATAAAAACATCCGACCAAACGCCAGCAAAGCCCGAATTGTTGACCAAAATTTTGAATTGAGGTTTGATGAACATGCTATTCTGAAAATTGTTTCCAAGGCTAATTCAGAAAACAATCAAGATTCGCTTCAAGACATTTCAAAACCTCGTCCAGAAATAGACCGTTCAGTTCTTCGAAACATTTTATTGAATTCCCTTTCTCCTGATTCCATTGCCTGGAATAGCCAGTTTACTTCTATGGAAAAAGAAAACGAAGGTTGGCGAGTGCATTTTAAAAACGGAACTACCATTTACGCAGATGTGGTAATTGCTGCAGATGGTGCAAATTCTAAAATCCGTCGTTATATAAGTACTGAAAAACCAATTTATTCTGGAATTACCATGATTGAAGGCACAATTTATAATGCCAAAGAAAATGCTCCCAATCTTTTTGAGTTTTCGAAAGGAGGAAAAGTTCTTGCTTTTGGAAAGGAACAAACCATTATGTACGGCACAAAAGGAGATGGTTCGCTGATGTTTTTACTTAGCAGTAAAATTCCCGAAAGTTGGATTGCAGAAAATGATTTAGACTTTAAAAATAATCAAAAGATTTTTGAATGGTTTAAAGAAGTTTATCAAGATTGGAGTTCTGAATGGGATGAGTTGTTTAAAAGTAACGAATTGTATTTCATTCCACGTCCGCAATATTATTTTCCGTTTAACCAATCTTGGGAGACGTTGAAAAATTTGACTATGATTGGCGATGCAGCGCATAGAATGCCTCCTTTTGCGGGAAAAGGCGCTAACTTAGCTTTGCTAGATGCTGTTGAACTGGCAGACTGTTTGACTAATAATCAATTTTCTGATATGAAAACTGCTATTTCTCACTTTGAAAAAAGAATGCTGGAAAGAGCGGCAATAGCTTTAGAAAATACTTTAAAAAATGGGGAGCAGTTGCATTCTGAAAATGCTTTAGAAAGATTACTTTCGATATTTAACAAAACAGCTAAAACTTAAATCTTTTTATTCCAATTACTTATATTTTTTTATCTAAATTTACAATTACCCGAAAAACATTTTCTTCGCCAATATAAGTTTCACCAAATAAATTTATACCATGAGGCATCTTCTACTCCTATTCTTTATTGCTTGTTTTATGCATTCTACTTTTGGACAAAAAACAGCCGATTCTATTCCGAAAAAAGAAAAGAAAATTGAACTGCGAGTAATGCCTTATATAAGTTACAATCGGAATCTTGATTTTATGTTCGGAGCTATTCCGATGGCAATGTATAAAATGAATCAAGCCGATACTATTTCGCCAAAATCATTATCGGGAATGTCGGCCATTTATACAACTAATAAATCTTATGCTTTGGCTTTTTTCAATAAATGGTATTTAAATGAAGACAAATGGCGTTTGAAACTTTTCTTTTTTAATGGAAATCAGAATTCTCAGTTTTATGTGGATGATATAGATCAGCCTGATTTTTATGATTATGGAACCAAAATAACGGTTATAAGCGTTGGAGGTCAGCGCAAAATCGTTGGAAAATTCTACGGCGGACTTTCTTATACCTATTCGCATTACAATACAGTTTATGAAGATGACATTTCTCCTTCTTCTGTATCGCATAGTAATGCTTTGGTTGTAAATCTATTGTATGATACTCGAGATGCTGTTTATTATCCAACAAAAGGATACAAGATTAAATTGGATTGGTCTACTTATCCTGATTTTTTAGACAATGAATTGGCGTCAAATCGAATATCTTTTCAAGCCAATAGATATATTCCCACTAGAGAAAATAAAGATGTTATTGCGGCTAGAGTCTTTGGCAAATTTGGTCTTGGAAATGTTGCGTTTGAACAGCAGAGCACGATCGGCGGAACAGATATTCGCGGTTATTCTGAAGGAAAATATAGAGGTGCCGGATTAATGGATATCCAGGGTGAATACAGATATAACTTTGCAAACAAAATGGGATTGGTCGGCTTTTTTGGTATTGCGACAATTTATGGTTCTGACACTCCTAGCTTTGACTGGAAAATTTATCCAGGAGGTGGAGTTGGATACAGATACAATCCATTCAAAAAATCAAAATTTAATGTCGGTCTGGACGGCGCTGTTGGTAAAGGAGATTGGGGAGTTTATTTTAGAATCGGCGAAGCTTTTTAATCTTAAAAAAAACACTGTAAAAGAGATGTCTCAAAAAGACAGTCTTTGCTGTTTTTATATAATTTTTAAGTGTTCAAATCCTTTAATTTTTTCCGAATATTTTATTTCCACCGAAACTTTTTGTAAAAATAAGACTAAACCCAATATTTCTACAAACGCTCACTCACACTACTACAGAGCGTTTTATTGTTTCAAAATCTGTTTTTTATGTTTCATTTTATAATCTGCAACATAGAAAAAAAAATTTGATGACTATCTTTCTTTAAATTTGAGTAACCCTCAAATCAAATTCAAATCTTAACTACAATTAATGCTCAAATCAATTTATTAATTTAAGGTAGTTATAAATCTATTGTGCTGCCTTTTCATTCCTGATTGCTTATGGCACAATTTTATTTTTCTTGGAGAATTTGCACTTTATCAAAAAAACTGGCTTTTGCTGCCTTGTTGATTTTTCTTTCAATTTTTCAAACAAATGCACAAAACTGTTCTGTAAATGCTGGAGTACTTAATGTTACTATTTGTGAAACCGATGCATTGGTTTTAACAGGAAACAATCCTTCTCCAATCACTGGCACAGTCAAATGGACACAAATTTCGGGTCCAGCTGTAACTATCAATTCGCCAACAAGTATGAGCACAACTGTTTCTGGCTACACGGGAGGCAATACCTATATTTTTAGATACAGCGCAACCTGTAGCGACGGCATTGTATCCTATCAGGATAAAGTGGTTAATGTTAAACCCATAACAAAAGCCAATGCTGGTGCCAATATTGCAAGCTGTCCAAACAGCAACGGAACATTAGCCATTATTGCAAACACTCCGCAAAATACTGGAGAAACAGGGTATTGGGAAATTGTAGGCACAAACAATGCTGGAGTTGTAATTAATTTTCCAAATTTAGCTACCTCAACCATCAGCCTGCCTGCAACAAGTTGCGGCGTCACAACACTTCAATGGGTTATTGAAGGCCCAGAATATGCTCCTGGACAGCGATGCAGAACCACTTCTCAGATAACGGTAACCAATTATGGAGGTGTAAAACCTGTTTCGGCTGGACCAGATCAAACTTTGAGCAATTGTTACACCACGACACAATCGACAAATTTAGATGCTACATATGGCGGCTGCGGACTTAATGGACAAAATGGACAGTGGACATTTGTGAGCGGGCCAAATACGCCAACTATAAGCAATGCAAATGCCAGCAATACAGGCATTTCTAATCTTGTTGAAGGAACTTATACATTCCGATGGACTGTTACTGGCCCTTGTGCTTCTGGAAATGATACAGTTGTAATTACTGTACCTCCAGCAACTCAAGATGTAACACAACTTCCTGGCGGAGACGAAAACATATTCTTTTGCGATAACACTATAAATCAGGTAACATTAGTTGCACAAACTCCTTTGTATGCAGGTGAAACTGTAGCTTGGTCTCAGGTCTCTGGTGACGGAGGTGCTGTAATTGTTTCGCCAACCAACCCTACAACATTAGTGACCAATATTTTTCAAGGAGGTGATCCGTACCGTTTCCGCTACACCTTGACAAATAATAATACAGGCTGCGTTTTTACCAAAGATTATATTGTACAATATAACGGTCCAACTAGAACTATTCTCGCGAATAACGGAAATGATATCGTCGGAAGCTGTAATGCAACTGTATTTACAATTCCGCTTACTGTAACTGGAACAGGTTCCAACCAATACCGTATTGTAAGTGGTCCTCCACTCTCTCCTCTTGGCCCTTTTCCAACTGCTTTGACAGATGTTGGAAACTCACTGACTTTAACTCTTACTGCACCAGGAGAATATACGGTCGAATTTGTCCGAAAACAAAATGGAGCATTAACTGTTGAGTGTGATTTTGGCTTTGACACCTTGGGAATTTTAGTTTCTGGAGATCCAACCCCGTCTAATGCAGGAACCGATGTAAGCCTTCCTTGCGGAGATACCTCTACTGTTCTTTCCGGAGTAAGTACAGCTGATGGCCTGCATTTTTGGAGCCAGCTCAGCGGTCCCAACACCGCAACAATTGCTGATAACTTTGCCATTGACACACCGGTCACCAATCTTATTTCTGGAACCTACGTCTTTCAGTACATTACAAAAGGCGGCGGTGCGACCTGCGGTTTTTCAGTGGCAACGGTAACCGTTTACGTTTCAGATAGCACGATAAGCAATGTTGACGCTGGAACAGATCAGGTTGTGTGTGCGAGTTCCTTAGTCCCTCTTAGTGCAATACCGGCTGAAGCTGGTGAAATTGGAACTTGGAGTCAAGTTTCAGGTCCCGATACCATTACATTTTCAAATGTAAACGATCCTAATGCTATTGCATCTGGTTTTCTTACGCCGATGGCATCTTATGAATTGCAATGGACGGTATCTTATTCGCACCCAGGTCCATCATGCGGTGCGGCAGTTTCAGATAATGTAACTATTACTACAAATAACAATCAGGCTCCTACTACATCAGATGCAGGACCAAATGCCTGTTATTCGTCTGGTACAACCACTTTTAATCTTAGCGGAAATACCCCAGGATTTGGAGACTATGGAATTTGGACGGTACAACCCTCAACTGGAGTAGTCATTGATAATATAGAAGACCCAAATACCATGGTAACGGTTCCAGGAAACGGAACTTATGTTTTTACATGGTCTATCAGTTCAAGACTAAGAACCTGTATTCCAAGCCAAAGTAGCGTATCTGTTACAGTTGCAGAAACTCCTCCCGTTGCTTCAGCAGGTCCCGACCAAGAAATTTGCGGAACCACAATTACTATGGCCGCTACTCAAAGTGGCGGATCGACAGGTACATGGTCTAGAATTTCGGGCGTTGGAAATTATACCATAAGCGATATTCACGATCCAAATGCTGTTTTTACTTTCTCTTACAGCGGTTATTACATATTCAGGTGGACAGTCGATGCCGGCATTTGCGGTCAGGCATTTGATGACATCAATCTTACTATCGGACTTCCGCCTCATCCAGCAAATGCAGGTCCTGATCAAAATATCTGCAACAACAGCAGCGTTATCATGGCAGGAAGCTCATATGACAGTTTTTTTGAATTAGGGCAATGGTCTGTACTTACTGGTTCTCCTAACCAGCCTACAATTGTAGATCCTTCCAATCCAAATACGGCAATTAATGGTCTTGTAGCTGGAACTTATACATTTCGATGGACTATAACCGCAAAAAGCATATTCTTATGCCCTGGCAGTTTTGATGATGTAGTCGTTGTAGTTGATCCTGCAGCAAATGCAGGTGCTGACCAAACCCACTGCGACGTTACCAGTGTGCAATTGATTGCCAATGAAAATTCAACTGGAACATGGTCGCTAACCAGTACAACAGGAAACCCTGCTGATGTTATAATTACACAATCGCCTTCAAACAGCTATATTGCAAATGCAACCGTGGTTCCTGGAAATGATTATGTTTTTACATTTACTACCACCGGCACTACATTTCCAAATGGCGGTACGTGTACTGGAACTTCAGATTCTGTAAATGTCACTATATTTAATGGTGCCAGCATTGACCCAAATGCTGGTCCAGATCAAACCTTATGTATTAGTGATGTTGGTGGTGTTGCAACTATGAGCGGAAATACTCCGCCTCCCGACGTTACCTCGTTTGAGTGGCGATTTGTATATCAGCCGGCAGGAAGTGTAGCGGTTATTGATACTCCAACTGCACCATTAACAACGGTTTCAAATTTAACCATTCCTGGACTTTACATTTTGGAATGGGTATTTAAAAGCAACGATTGTCGCTCTCTTTCCGATATTGTGAGAATAGAAATGAACGCACCGCCAAGCGGTGCTATTGCTGGTCCTGATGATAATGTTGCCTGCCAGACGACTTATAAAACTGCTGCGGTTCCTCCTACAGTCGGTATAGGAACTTGGACATTTTCTTCTCAGCCTCCTGGCGGAAATGCAGTAATTGACAACCCAAACAGTCCCGTTACTACTTTATCTAATATTAACGTTCTAGGCACGTATGTTTTAACATGGACAGTTAGCAACGGTCCATTTACAAATCCATCATTATGTCAGCCTACTTCAGATGATGTGTCTATTACTTTTAATGATGTTCCTCCATCTATAGCCAATGCAGGTCCTGATCAAGAACTCTGTGATGAAACTAGTGCTACTATGAATGCTGCCACCGTTACTTCAGGAGTGGGAGAATGGACGCAGATTTCTGGTCCAAATACAGCTGGTATAGGATCCCCAAACAATGAAAACTCATTAATGCTTGGCCTAATACCCGGTACTTATGAATTTAAATGGACAGTTACTACAGCCGCCTCAACTAGTTGTATATCTGAAGATACTGTTCTAGTAACTATATACGCAAATCCTTCAACAGCCAATGCAGGACCGGATCAAATTAAACCTCAATTTTCAGCTATTAATATGAATGCAGTTGTTCCAACTGTAGGAACTGGAAACTGGATTCAAACTGCCGGCCCTAGTACAATAGGTTTTACCGATCCTACTAGTCCAACAACGGCTGTAACTGGAACAATTCCTGGTATTTACACCCTTCAGTGGAATGTAACAAATGGAAATTGTGCCGTATCATCAGATTCAATGAATCTTACAATACGTGCCGTAGCCGATCTTGAATTAACTAAAACTGTAACGCCAACAACAGGGAGTGCTGGCGATGTGGTTACTTTTAACATCAATGTTTTTAATAATAATGCATTGGGAGGATCTTCCACGGCTACCAATGTTGCCATACGTGACTTTATTCCGCTTGGTTTTGCGCTTGTTGCCGGATCTGTTACTTCAGCAGGAGTATATAATGTTGGTGACAATACTATTACTTGGAGTGGTATTACAATTCCAAGCGGAAGCATTTTAAATTTATCATTCAAAGCTACTATATTGCCTACAGGAGGATCTTATGTAAATACGGCAGAGGTTATCGCATCAGATCAATTTGATCCAGACAGCACGCCAAACAATCAAAATCCTGCCGAAGATGATCAGGACAGCGCTACAGTAGTCCTTGATGTAGCCGACTTATCGCTTAAGAAAACAGTTTCACCTAGCACGGTTAGCATAAATGACAATGTTATTTTTACCATTTCAGTAACTAATAGCGGTCCAAATAACGCAACTGGAATAACAGTTTCTGACAAATTGCCTCCTGGATATACTTATGTAAGTGACAATGGTGCGGGAAAATACAATAGTCTTACGGGAATTTGGAATGTTGGCAATTTGAACAACGGAAATACGCTTTCTTTACAGATTACCGCTAAAGTGAATGTCGTGACATCAATGAACGATTACTTTAATACGGCGGAAATACAGACTGCTCATCAGTTCGATCCTGATAGTACTCCTGGAAATGGTGTTACAACAGAAGATGATATATCCACAGTCTCGGTTTCTCTAAAACAAGCCGATTTAGAACTTACCAAATCCGTTACTCCTACTTCTGCTGCGGCAGGAGAACAAGTTAGCTTTACTATAAACGTAACTAACTTAGGTCCCGGAAACGCAACTGGAGTTGGTATAAGAGATATTGTTCCTGTTGGTTACACTTTAATTCCCGGCTCTGTATCAAACGGTGGAACCTATCAGGTGGCTACTGCTACTCTAGAATGGAGAAATCTATATCTTCCGGCCAATTCAAATATAGATCTAACTTTCAGCGCTATTGTTAATCCTTTAGGAAATTATCTGAATGTTGCCCAAGTAATAACCAGCGATTTGCCTGATCCAGACAGTGTTCCAAATAACAATGTTCCTACTGAAGATGATCAAGACGATGCCGAAATTACTTTTATCGGTCCTTCTGCTGATTTGTCTTTGGTCAAAAATGTTGTAGCAGGCAATACAAGTCCTGTGGTTGGAAGTCAAGTTTCGTTTGAACTTAAAATAACAAATGACGGTCCAAATAATGCAACTGGAGTACAGGTAACTGATTTATTACCTTCTGGTTTCGAATACGTAAATTATAGTTCGTCTGCTGGAACATACGACAGTACTACTGGAATATGGAATGTTGGTACAGTCGATACTGGTGTTACAGAATCACTTATTTTGGATGCAAAAGTATTGCCTACAGGAGATTATACTAATATAACACAAGTAACAGCCAGTAACCTTCCTGATCCTGATAGTACACCCAATAATGACGATGGAGATCAGAGTGAAGATGATGAAGATAATGTGGTGTTAACTCCTATACCGCCATCAGCAGATTTATCATTGACAAAAACGGTGAGTAATGCTACTCCTTTGGTAGGCTCTGTTGTGACTTTCACTATAATTACAACAAACAGCGGCCCGCAAGATGCAGCTCAAGTTCAAGTAACAGATTTATTGCCTTCTGGATATACTTTTACTACTTTTAATGCAACAAGCGGAACTTATGACAGTGCAACTGGTTTATGGACTCTAGATATATTGGAAAGCAGCGAATCTGAAACATTACAGATAAACGCTATAGTCAACCCAACGGGAGATTATACCAATATTGCTCAAGTTACCAATAGCGACACTCCAGATCCAGACTCAACACCTAATAACGGAGTGCCAACAGAAGATGATTACGGAACAGCAACAACTACACCTATTTCCCAATCTTCTGACTTATCATTAACTAAAATAGTCAACAATGCAACACCATTAGTAGGCTCTCTTGTTACTTTTGAAATTGTGGTAACGAATAATGGACCTCAGGATAATTTTGGAGTGCAAGTAACAGACATTCTTCCTTCAGGATATACATTTACAGGATCCACCATTTCTACAGGAACATACGATACTGCCACAGGAATTTGGACTGTTGGTAATTTAGTAACTGGCGATTCAGAAACGTTGCAGATTGTTGCACAAGTAAATCCAACTGGTATTTACACTAATACAGCCGAAATAACCGCAGCCAATCTTCCTGATCCCGATTCGACACCAAATAACGGAATCACAACAGAAGATGATTATGGAGAGGTTACAACTACACCAGTTCCAACATCAGCAGATTTATCATTAACTAAAACAGTTAGCAACACTGCCCCACTTGTAGGTTCACAGGTAACCTTCAGCATTGAGGTAACTAATTCAGGTCCGCAGGAAGCTAATGGAGTCGCTGTTACCGATTTATTGCCTTCTGGATATGCCTACGTATCATACAGTGCAACAACAGGAAGTTATAACCCGTTAACAGGAGTTTGGACAGTTGGAAATATGCCTGTTTCAGACTCTTATACATTGCAAATAACAGCTTCCGTTAATGCAACAGGAAATTATACTAACAGCTCCGAAATCACAGCAAGCAGCCAGCCGGATCCAGATTCTACTCCAAACAACGGGGTTACAACAGAAGACGATTACGCAGAAGCTACTACAACTCCAATCCCAGCTTCAGCAGATTTGTCGTTAACTAAAACAGTTAGTAATCCTACCCCATTGGTGGATTCTTTAGTAACTTTTGAAATTATAGTTACTAATAGCGGTCCACAGAACGCAACTGGAGTTCAAGTGACCGATTTGCTTCCTAGCGGTTATCAATTTAATGCTTATACTATTTCACAAGGAACGTACAATTCGGCAACCGGCTTATGGAATGTTGGAACTTTACCAAATGGAAATTCCCAAACGTTACAGATAATTGCAACGGTACTGCCTACAGGTAATTATACAAATATTGCAGAAGTAACAGCATCTGATCTGCCTGATCCTGATTCAACACCAAATAATGGAGTACCCTCAGAAGACGATTATGATACAGCAGTGGTAACAGTAATACAAAAAACTCCCGTATCGGACCTTTCATTGACTAAAACGGTAAATAACCCTACCCCATTAGTCGGTTCACAAGTTATTTTTGAAGTTATAATTACCAATAATGGAATAGATGATAACACAGGAGTTCAAGTTACAGATTTACTCCCTTCTGGATATACACTAACAGGATACACTATTTCTACGGGAACTTACACCCCTGCCACAGGTGTATGGAACGTTGGCAATATGATAAATGGAAAATCAGAAACTTTGCAAATTTTGGCTATAGTAAACCCAACAGGAAATTATGTCAATGTTACCGAAGTAACAGCGGCTGATCTTCCAGACCCTAATTCAACTCCAAACAACGGGATTACCACAGAAAATGATTATGCGACAGCAACAACTACTCCAAACCCTCAAGCGGCAGATTTATCTTTAACTAAAACAGTAAATAACCTTTCGCCTCTTGTAGGCTCGCAAGTCATTTTTGAAATTGTTGTAACCAATGACGGTCCACAGAATACAACCGGAGTCGAAGTAACAGACCTCCTTTCAAGCGGTTATACTTTCAGTAGCTATTCTGCCACCAAAGGGACTTATAACAGCGCTACCGGAAAGTGGAACATTGGTTCACTTCTTAACGGAGATTCTCAAGTATTACAAATAACTGCAGTTGTAAATGCTTCTGGAAATTATTCAAACGTTGCAGAAGTAACTGCTAGCGATCTTCCTGATCCCGATTCTACTCCAAATAATGGAATTGCAAGCGAAGATGATTACGCAACCATTGGCAATAGAGTTGTACCATCTCAACAAACAGCCGATTTATCATTGACTAAAACAGTTAATAATCCAACTCCTCTAATTGGTGCTCCAGTCACTTTTGAAATAATCATTACCAATAAAGGGCCGGAAAACACAACAGGAGTTGAAGTGACAGATTTGCTTCCATCGGGATATACATTTTCTAGTTTTACCGCAACAAAAGGAACCTATAACAATGTAACAGGAAAATGGACTATTGGCTCATTAATAAATGGAGATTCGCAAACGCTTCAACTGACAGCCATCGTAAATGCTTCTGGCAATTATTTAAATACAAGCGAAGTTACTGCAAGCAGTCTTCTTGACCCTAACTCAACTCCAAACAACGGAATTACAACAGAAGATGATTATGCTGAAATTGGAACGTCGCCTGTTGTTCCAATGGCCGATTTATCGCTTACAAAAGCAGTCGTGGGCGGTAACTTTAGTCCGATATTTGGTGCTACCATCACTTTTGAAGTAACTGTAAAAAATAGTGGACCGCAAAATGCAACTGGCGTTAAGGTAATAGATATGCTGCCAAGCGGTTATGAATATGTAGTCTACAGTTCAACAGCTGGCCAATATCATAATACAACAGGAATTTGGGATATCGGAACCATACCAAATGGCGGTTCAGAATCTCTATTAATTGGTGCAAAAGTAAATACAACAGGCAATTATTTAAACATCGCTGAAGTGTATGCTTCTAATGAACTGGATCCAGATTCGACACCAAATAATAATGTCAGCGGTGAGGACGATATAAGTTCATTATTGCTAACTCCTGTTCCTGCAGTTTCTGATCTTTCTATCGAGAAAAAAGTAATCAATAATATCCTTACTCCTGCTGTAGGATCAGAAATCTCATTCTCAATCACAGTAACCAATTCAGGACCAAGCAATGCTACTGGCGTTACAATAAAAGATGTACTGCCTTCTGGATATGATTATATTTTTCACAGTTCTACTTCAGGGCCTTATAATCGTTTAACTGGCGAATGGAGTCCAGGAATTATATTGCCTGGAAATAGCCATACTTTAATTTTAAATGTTTTAGTAAAAGCTCCAACAGGCACTGCAGACGAATATTTAAATGTAGCCGAAATCATGACCGCAGATCAGCATGATCCAGACAGTACGCCAGGCAACAGCGTTACAACTGAAGATGATTATGATAGTATTTCTGTTACACCAGTAATTGTAATGGCAGATTTATCTATTAAAAAAACAGCTTTAAATCAAGATGCTGTTTACGATGTAGGTGCAACAGTTATTTTTACTGTCACCGTTACCAATGATGGTCCTGCAGATGCATCTGGCGTAAGAGTCAAAGACTTGCTGCCTCCTGGATTTACTTATCAGACCAGCAGTCCTACAAGTGGGTTATATAACTATGTCACAGGCATTTGGAATGTCGGAAACATTCCTACTGGAACAGATCAATCGCTGGATATTTATACAACAGTGAATAAGCCATCGGGTGCAGCAGGCGAATACACAAATATAACTGAGGTTATAGCCAGTAACCTGCCTGATCCTGATTCAACTCCAAATAACGGGGTTACAACAGAAGATGATTATGACAGCTTACAGATTAAAATTGCAGTTGCCGATTTAAGTTTGGAAAAAACAGCCAGCAACAAAAACGCAAATGTAAACGAAGTTGTAACATTCACGCTCCAGCTTAATAATGATGGACCAAGCACTGCTACTGGAGTTGCTGTTGAAGACTTGATACCGCTTGGATTCAAGAATATTTCGAATATCAATAATGGTGGAATCTTCAGCAAAGATATTATAAAATGGGTGAATCTAACCGTTCCTGTAGGAGGTATTATGCTAACATACGACGCTACTGTAGCAAACCCACTTGGATTGGAAAGCGTAGATTATGTTAATATTGCTCAAGTAACAGCAAGCAATCAATTTGACCCGGATTCTACTCCTAATAATGATAACGGAGATCAAAGCGAGGACGATGAAGATTCTGAATCTATCAATGTTCCTTCTACAGATGTAGCCATTAATAAAGAAGTTGATAAAACAGATGTTCCAATGGACACTCAAGCAACCTTTACCATTACAGCAGAAAACCATGGCAATATAACTGCCACAAATGTAGAGGTTCAGGATGCATTGCCAAAAGGATACTCATTTATAAGCTCAACTGCAAGCTCAGGAACTTATGATTCTAAAACAGGTATTTGGAGTATTCCATCAATCAATGCAGGAGCTTTACAAACGCTAAATTTGACGGTTAAAGTGGTAGATTTTAATGATTATCTGAACACAGCACATTTGACAAAACTGGATCAGATAGATACTAATTCGGCAAACAATCAAGATAGTGCAACTGTTTCGCCAAACTGTCTGAAAATTTACAATGAGTTTTCACCAAATGATGATGGCCAGAACGACTTCTTCTATATTGATTGTATCGAAAGATATCCAAATAATCAGCTCGAAATCTTTAATCGTTGGGGTAACTTGGTTTACTACCAAAAAGGCTATAAAAATACTTGGGATGGAAAAGCAGATGGCTCTGCCAAAACGCTTCCTGAAGGAACCTATTTCTATATTCTTGATTTAGGAGACGGATCTAAAAAAACCTCTGGATGGGTTTACCTAAAATAAAACCATCCAGAAAATGAAAAGTTTAAGAATAGGATTAACCAAAATAGAATTGGCTATGATTAAAAATATAAAAAAGGTTTTCGCGATAATTACTCTATTCTCGGTATATGGAGCCTTTGCACAACAGGACCCGCAATACACGCAATATATGTATAATACAATGACCGTAAACTCAGCTTATGCCGGATCTCTTGGACATTTAACCGTAACTGGTCTTTTAAGAACGCAGTGGGTTGGTATTGAAGGCGCTCCAGATACACAAAGTTTTTCATTAGACACTCCTCTCGGAAAAAATGTCGGTCTTGGAATCTCAATTGTAAATGAAGAAATCGGACCTACAGAAGAACAGTATTTAGATGCAAACTTCTCTTATACCATTAAATCTGGAGAAACCCACAAACTCTCATTCGGATTAAAAGGCGGCGGGCGTGTTATTAATATTGACTGGTCTAAAGGAAGCCACAAAGACCCTGATTCCCAATTTCGAGAAAACATTACCAATAAATTTTTGCCTGTTGTAGGTGCTGGACTATACTGGCATGGAGAAAGAGATTACATCGGAATTTCAGTTCCAAATTTCATGACCCGTGAACGCTATACCTACGATGATATCAGCGATGATCTAGTCAATCAGAGAATACACGTATATCTTATTGGAGGTATTGTTTTTGACCTTTCAGCACATACCAAATTCAAACCAGCCGTTTTGGTAAAATATGTTGCTGGAGCTCCAATTATTGCCGATTTCTCAGCCAATTTCATGTTCAACAATGCCATAACGCTCGGAGCTTCTTATCGTACATCAGATTCGGTTAGCGGTTTAGTCGGCATACAGATAACGCCAATGATTATGGCTGGTTATGCCTACGATTATACTACAACCGCTTTACAAAATTACAACAATGGTACGCACGAAATCATGCTTCGCTTTGAACTAGTTTCACGCAAAAAAGGATTAAAATCACCAAGATTCTTTTAATACGGATAGTCTATGAAAAGAACAATTACTATACTCGCATTATTGGTTATACAGCTGATTCATTCACAAACCAAAAACAAAACAGCCGACGCTCTTTTTGATAAGATGTATTATGTTGAAGCCGCAAAATCGTACGAACTTTCAATAAATAATGGAGACGCTTCTAAAGAAACGCTGCAGCGGCTTGGAGACGCTTATTATTTTAATACTAGAATGTCAAGTGCCTCAAAATGGTATGGAAAGCTGATTGCGGATTATCCCAACGAAGTTTCTGCCGAATATCTATTTCGTTATGCACAATCGCTACAGGGAATTCAAAATTATGAATTGGCAAAAAAATGGATGAAAGCCTTTGCCGAAAAACAAAAATCGACAGACGTGAGAGCGAAGAACTTTTCGCTTAAAAATGTGACATTAGAAGATATAGAAAACATAAAACCTTCTTTTTTGCTTGAAAACTTAGATATCAATTCAGCTTATTCTGATTTTGGCCCAATGTTTTACAAAGGCGATCTGGTTTACTCTACCACAGTTGATTCTTCATATTTTAAAACTGAAAAATACGGATGGAATGATCAGCCTTACTTGAACATGCAGTTGGGAAAAATTAGCGAAACACAATCGAATGTTACTTTTAAAGAGCGTTTCGGAAAAGATATCACTACAAAGTATCACGAAGCCTGTATCGCCTTTTCTCCAGACGAAAAAACGATTTATTTTACCAGAAACAATTATAACGGAAAACTGAAACGCGACAGCAAAGGCATTAATAATCTTAAGATCTTTTCTGCTACAGCCGTAGAAAATAGCGATGGCACAGTTACTTGGAAAGAGATTCAGGAGCTGCCTTTTAACAGCGACGGTTATTCTGTTGGACATCCATCGGTAAGCAAAGACGGAAAAAAGCTCTATTTCGTATCGGATATGCCTGGAACAATTGGTTCTACAGATATTTTTGTAGTCGACATTTTAGGCAACAATCAATTCTCGGAACCAAAAAATTTAGGCGAAAAAATAAATACGACAGGGCGCGAGATGTTTCCATACATTACCAATCAAGCATTGTATTTTTCTTCTGACGGATTCTTAGGTTTAGGAGGACTAGACGTATTCGAAAGCAGAATAAATGACGGTGCTTTTGACACGCCAGCCAATCTTGGAGCGCCATTAAACAGCAATAGAGACGATTTTGGGTATATCGTTAACGAAGCCACCAATAAAGGTTTTGTCTGTTCCAACAGAAAAACAGGAAAAGGCGATGATGATATTTACTCTTTTGAAAGATCATGCAACCAAGCCGTAAGCGGTTATGTTTTTGATGCCATTTCCAACAACAGAATTGCAGGTGCCATGGTAACACTGAAAAATGCTAACGGTATAAAGGTGGCTGAAACTGTTTCTCAATTGGACGGAAAATACGATTTTAACAATAACGTAAATTGCAATACACCTTATACTGTCGAAGTTTCAAAAGAGAATTATAACAACAATACTAAAGCAATTATAACAGGAAACAGTTCAGGAAAAACTGAAGCTTTAGTTGGTTTAGATCCAGCTTTGATTGTGCGCGAAAATGGTCTTTTAAAAATAAAAATCGGAATTATCTACTTTGATCTAGATAAATCTAATATTCGTTATGATGCTGCAATAGAATTAAATAAAGTAGTTCTCTTAATGCATCAGTACAATACTGTCGTAATCAAAATTGAATCACATACCGACTCGCGCGCCAACGATCAATACAATCTCGAACTCTCTGACAGAAGAGCAAAAGCCACAAGAGATTATCTAATTTCTCAAGGTGTTGCTCCCGAAAGAATTGAAAGTGCAATTGGTTACGGAGAAACCCAATTGCTCAATAATTGTTCAAACGGAGTTCCCTGTACAGAAGCACAGCACCAAGTCAATCGCCGAAGCGAATTCATCATAACAAAAATGTAAAAAAAAACGCCTTAAGAATCCAATCTTAAGGCGTTTTTTCTATAATTTTTCTTCTTGCTTCTTTTCTCTATTGACTATTCTCTCACTGAAGTTTTACGCACATCCATTCCCCTTTCATAATCAATTTATCTTCATCAAAAGCTTCACCCGATTGTTTTATGATTTTTTCGCTCGTACGAATGTTTTTTACAACAAATTTAACGAGTTTATTGAACTCAACGCCCGCAAAAAACTCAACATTATCCATACTAACCAAGCCAAAAACGCCATCTGCAATTCCTAAAAGTTTTATTCCTGCACCGCCACATTGCGCCATAGCTTCAATCAAAATCGTTCCTGGAACAAAATTAAAATCGGGAAAACTGCCCTGAAGCCAAGCATCTTTATCTGTAAATGTCTTTAAACCAATGATTGTATCTGTTGTATAAGAAATAATTTCATCTACAAAAAGAAATGGAGCACGATGCGGAATTAAATCTTCTATTTTTTTTGTCATGTCTGTAATTTTTAACAATGTACGAATCTGAACTGAAATAGACAATATTAAAATGGCATCCGTGTTAAAAGCAGGTTAAAATGTTAAAAAAAGGCTGACTCAATTTGAGACAGCCCAACGTTATCAACCCTAAAATCATAAGTTTTATTCTTTCAATAAAACAAAACTTTTGGCGTCTGCCCTAAGTTTATTTCCTTCAAAATCAATATCGATTATTGCTGCTTTTCTTGGAGAAACACCGCTATTGCTAAAATGTGTATGCAGCACATACTTCATTTTTCCGTTTTTATCATAGAAAACATCCCCGTGACCTACTCCATTTATTCCAACATCTTTTTTACTGATAATCGGACTTTCAGTTGCTTTTTCCCAAGGTCCCAGCGGACTCTTAGCGGTTGCATAACCCACTGCATAATCTGGATTTCTAAAATCGTTTGCAGAATAAATCATATAATATAAATCATTGTGTTTCAAAACCGTTGGCCCTTCTGTAACCGGCCAAGAAACATTTTGGGTATTTTCCCACGGAAGAACACCGGAAATACATTCTTTCAATGTTTCTTCTTTAATTCCAGACAAATCATCTTTCAATTCGGCTACAAAGATTCGGTTCCCGTTAGTCAAACGCACGTGATAAAGGTATTTTTTGCCATC
Organism: Flavobacterium tagetis; assembly: GCF_016735615.1. Taxonomy (GTDB): domain Bacteria; phylum Bacteroidota; class Bacteroidia; order Flavobacteriales; family Flavobacteriaceae; genus Flavobacterium; species Flavobacterium tagetis. Next base: position 986,042 of record NZ_JAERSF010000002.1, on the reverse strand, counting down.
CTGATCAACAAAAAAGAAAGGATCAATCTGTTTGCCCGAATTAAACATTGGAGTCTTAGAATCGTTTTTAAATGGTCCAAGCGGACTATCACTGCTTGCAATGGCAATATTCTCATCGGCAGTATAGATCATATAAAACTTATTGTTGCTTTTAAAAACTTGTGGTGCCCAAAAACCTTTCGTTCCATAAGCATCTCCTTTTTTTAATGCCAGTCCATTTTGCGCTCCAACAGGGCCTTTCCATTTTTTTAAATCGGAAGAAGTGTACACTTGAAAACCTTCTCCATTAGGAAAATCTCCTGTCGTTGTCCCGTACAAATAATAAACTCCATTTTCGTAAAAAATGGTCGGATCAGCCAGCAAGATTGGCTGCTCTTTTGAAGTCGTTTTTTTAGCCGTTTCTTTGTCTTGAGAACAACAAATAAAGACACAAAACAGGCTTAAAATCGTAAAATATTTTTTTATTTCCATAATTAAACTTTTTATTCAATTAAATCAATTTAAAAACTAAAAATCAATTAGTTAAAACAACACTATAGAAAACCTCTATGATGCAAATTTTGATAAAAATCTATCATTTCCCTTCAAAAAACTCCTTTTTATTTTTTACAAAAAAGTCTTTCGAATAACGTTTTTCAATTCCTAATTTCCAGCTCAAAACTCCTTACTATTTAGCCGAAAATTGATACAAAGAAACCGTATGATACTTCTCTCCTGCCTTTAAAGTTATTTGAGGGAATTTTGGCTGATTTGGCGCATCTGGAAAGTGCTGTGTTTCTAACGCAAAAGCAGTCCTAAAATCATCTTTAGCACCTGATTTAAAGATGTTTTTTCTTTGCATAAAATTTCCACTATAAAATTGTAGTCCAGGTTCTTCTGTGTAAATATCTAAAGTAATACCTGAAACATCACCTTTAATCGTTGCCGCATGAATAAACCCGTCTTTTTTAGTGCCATTAAGCACATAATTATGGTCATAACCTTTTCCGAATTTCAGCTGTTCGTCTTTGTTTTCTATTCTTTCGCCAATTTTATGTTTTGATGTAAAATCGAATGGTGTATTTTTTACCGATTTCAATTCTCCAGTCGGAATCAAACCTTCATCAACGGGTGTAAATTTATCTCCGTAAATCTGTAATTCATGATTTAAAATTGCTCCGCTTCCTTCTCCATTCAAATTGAAAAAGGCATGATTGGTTAAATTGACAATCGTAGTTTTATCGGTTGTAGCTTCATATTCCATTTTTACCGCATGATCATCTGTAATAGAATAAGTTACTTTTACATTTAGATTTCCGGGAAAACCTTGTTCTCCATCTGGCGAAGCATACGTAAAAACCAGCGTATTCTCATTTGTCTTTTCAACATTCCAAACAACGTCTTGAAACCCTTTTACACCAGCGTGTAGCGCATTTTTTCCGTTATTAAGCGGAATCTGATAGTGCTTTCCTTCGAGCGTAAACTTACCTAATGCAACTCTGTTGCCAACTCTTCCGATTGTAGCGCCAAAGTAGGGTTCTGTGGAATTTTTAAAGCCTTTTACGCTATTCATTCCGACTACAACATCGGTTGGTTTTCCGTTTTTATCCTTAACCCACAAACCTACTAATCGCCCGCCATAGTTGGTAAAAGCAGCTTTTATATCTTTATTTTCGATCCAATACAAACCGACTTTTTTACCATCAATGATTGTATCGAAGTTTTTGGCCTCTAAAGCCGTTTTTACTGAATCTGATTTGATTTCTGAGCTTTCTTTTGAAACCGCATTTTCCTTTTTACTGTCTTTACAGCTAAACTGAAAAAGTACAAGCAACAAAACTGCAGCAATTTGAATGTTTTTCATTTTTATGTCATTACGAGGAACGAAGTAATCCCATCCTCTGGTTTAAATATTTACTAATTATTTTGACGGAATAGCCAATGGCGTTCCTTCACTAACTGGCTCACCCAAAACTGGAAAACCGTTGGCGTCCCACTCTATTTTCTGCATTCTTGGTGATCTTTTGTTGCCGCAACCCTCTCCTGGGTTTGAATTGGCATGGTATAAAATCCAATCTTCTTTTCCATCGGGAGATTTAAAGAATGAATTATGTCCCGGCGCGTAAACTTTGTTTTTTTCTGATTGTCTGAAAATAGGCTCAGGAGATTTCTTCCAAGCATTTGCATCTAGCAAATTATCTGTGCCCGTAAAGGTTAACAATCCTAAAGCATAGAAATCGGTCCAGCAGCCGCTTGCCGAAAACACAATGAAGATTTTTCCATTTCTTTCTAAAAACTGTGGCCCTTCGTTCACATTTACCTGTGGTGGATTTACCTCATCATGCAAAGCGCCATGTGTCTCCCAATCGTTTGTTGGTGCAGAAATCATAACGCGATCGCCATCAATTTCAAGCGGATTTTTCATTTTAGCGATATAAATATTCTGCTGTCCGTTTTTGTCGCCTTCCCAACCAGCCCAAATCATGTACAGCTGTTTTTTATATTCAAAAACATTTCCGTCAATTGCCCATTTATCGGTGTTCGCAGCGATTTTGCCTTTAAATTCAAACTTCCCTTTAAACGGATCTGATGATTTATTTTCCAGAACATACATCCTGTGATTGTTGTTATCGCCATTATCTGCCGCAAAATAGCAATACCATTTTCCGTTGATGATATGAAACTCTGGCGCCCAGATTTCTGCCGAATAATTGGTGTTTTTGGGTGGTGTCCAAATCACTTTGCTTTCGGCATTTTTGATATCCGAAAGGTCTTTTGTTTTCCACAGCACCAGTTTATTTCCAAGCGTGTTGGTATAGTAATAATAGCCTTTGTAATACGTGCTGTAAGGATCTGCTCCTGATGGAAGGATTGGGTTTGTGAATGTTTTTTGCTGTGCAAAACTTATTGTTGTGAACAGAAAAAGGATTAGGTATTTTTTCATTTTTAGTTTTTTGTTAGTCTTTGAATTTTTTCTCGCAGATTTTGCAGATTTTGCAGATCTTTTTTATCAGCATAATCTGCCAAATCTGCGAGAGAAGAAAACATCATTTCTAATTCAAAGCATTAATAACCTCCGTATTAATTTTGTTCACCGCTTTAAAATCCATTTTGTCCACTTTTCGATCATAAGTCATAAAACCATTTACTTCACCTTCAACATCTGTTGTCTGAGTATAGACTGCAGCCGAGAATCCCGTTTTAACGTATTTTTGAAGGGTTTCCGCGTACTTTTTGTATTCGGCGGTAACTTCTGTCTCATTTTTAAATTTGATGTAACCCCAGTTGTCATTTGCCCTCCAAAGATGCCCTTCTAACGGAAGACCAATTCCGCCATACTCTCCCAAGACCGTAACTCTTCTTGCATCGTACAAATACATATCTGGACCAGGATAATTATGTAAATCTAAAATATCTCCAGTTTGAAAGTGATTTCCTCCACTCGCAGAATTAATCAGACGCGTTGCATCATGATTTTTGGTCCATTCTGTAATTTCAACAGTTTTAAATTGCCCCCAAGCTTCATTAAACGGAACCCAAACCACAATACTTGGGTAGGAATACAGATGATCCATAATCTCTTTCCATTCTTTTCTGTAAATTTCTTCCGATTTTGCCGAACGCTGTAATTCTGTTCCTTCAAAATACTTCCTATTTTGCCAAACTGGCTGATCGTCTCCGCTAGGCATATCTTGCCAAACCAAAATTCCTAACTGATCGCAATGCGTGTACCAACGCTCTGGCTCTACTTTTACGTGTTTGCGAATCATATTAAAGCCTAATTCTTTTGTTTTAATAATATCGTATTTCAAAGCTTCATCGGTTGGCGCGGTGTATAATCCGTCTGGCCACCAGCCTTGATCTAAAGGTCCGAATTGAAAATAATCTTTGTTGTTTAACTGCATTCTCAAAATACCGTTTTCATCGCGTTTAGACGAAATTTTTCGCATCGCAAAATAACTTTTTACCTCATCAACGACTTTGTTTTTGCTGATTAAGCGGATTTTAGTCTGATATAAAAACGGACTTTCAGGCGACCATAATTTCGGATTATTCAAAACAATATCATTGCTTTCGCCCACAACCGCCTTTTCTTTGGCAATTTCTTTTCCATTATCAAAAACAGAAATCTCTACTAAATCGCCTTTTTCTGCTCCATTTATATCAGCTTTTATACTAATCGTATTTTGATCAATATTTGGCGTTGTTTTTAATCCTGAAATGTTTTTAGCATTTACAGGCTCAATCCAAACCGTTTGCCAGATTCCGGTGACAGGCGTGTACCAAATTCCTTCTGGATTCTTAACTTGTTTTCCTCTTGGTTGAGGCCCATCGTTGGAAGGATCCCAAACTTTTACAACTAGCTTTTGATTTTTTCCTTTTTGGATGAATGGCGTAATGTCAAACGAAAAAGGCGTATAACCTCCCGTATGAGAACCGACTTTTACATCATTCACAAAAACTTCCGTTTTCCAATCAACAGCTCCAAAATGCAAAAGGATGTTTTTTCCATTCCAGCCCGATTCAATCGAAAATTGAGTTTCATACCAAAGTTCGTTTTTAGCTCCCACTTCTTTCATAACCCCTGACAAGCTAGATTCAGCCGCAAACGGAACCAGAATCTGCCCGTCATATTTTGAAGGCGCAGCTTTTCCAAATTCTTGAATGCTATAATTCCACAAACCATTCAGATTTTTCCATTGGTTGCGCTCCATAATCGGACGGGGATATTCGGGTAAAGTTTTCTTCGGATCAACCTGCACTGCCCATTTGGTCTTGATTTTATCTCCTTGTGATTTCCATTGCGCATTTACCGCAAACATGGATAACAAGGCTAAAAAAAGGATGCTTTTTCTTTTCATGCTTTATATTTTTAGGCATTTAATGAATGCCATGATTTTCTTCTAAATCAAAATGAATTACCGGGCTCATCTCCACATAAGCCCGATAATTACTGAACTAAACTAACTTAACTAACCATATTTTTGAGTTATGAGTTATGAGTTTTGAGTTAGAAGTTATGAGTTCTTGCTAATTGTTATTTTATTCCTCAATAAATAACCAGCTAGTCATCACAACAAAAACTCATAACTCATAATTTATAACTTATAACTTCTTCGTAAGACCAAATTTCTTCACCAAACTGTCGTATTCTTTTTTAGAGATTGTAATCATGCAGCCGTGGCGTACTTTTTCTGGGAGACTGTATTTATCCCAATCTGAGAAAAAAGTGTAGCCTGAGGCTTGAAACCAAGGTCCGTTTAGGTTGTCTGCGATCGATAATCCGTAGGAGACACCCGGATATTGCTCGTAATACATGTACCATATTTTGTCATCTGGAGAAGGAATCAGCATTGGCGCTTCTCTAAAGTTCGGACTGATAGATTGCTGGGGCAAAGAATAAGGTCCTAAAAGGGATTTTGATTTGGCAATTCGGATGGTTTTTCCCGTTGTCCAATACAAAGTCGGATACGTTTCGTCTTTAATCACGGCGTAGTAGGAATCGCCGACTTTACGAATAAAAACATCTATTGTTCCCATATCCCAATCAAATAAACGCTTTGGAGTTCCTTCGAACGTTTTTAAATCTTTAGATAAAACATACAATGTTCGCTGACTTGCCCAATAACGCTCGCCATCTTCTTTGGTTCCTTCTAAATGTGGCGTATGCCAAGTCATGATGAACTTCTGAGAATCATTATCGTAATACAATTTTGGAGCACCAATTCGCTGTAAAGCATTTGAATAATCTGGCGTACTTTTTAAATCGGGCGTATAATCAGCATGTTTTTTCCAAGTGATTAAATCATCCGAAACCCAAATATTGATGGCTGTCGCATCGTCTCCTGTGTTTCCTGCGATATAATATTTTCCGTCTGGCCCTTTACAGATATCTGGATGTCCTTTGTATTCTTCAAAAACGCGCTTTCCGTTATTCAGATTTTCCCAATGAAGTCCGTCTAGACTTACAGAATAATACAATCTGCCGTAATCGTTATGCGTCATGTGCGCAAACAGATAGACTTCATTTTTTGCTTTTTCGTTTCCTTTTACCTGTCCAGGAGGATCTGGCTGTTGCGCTTTCGCGGAAAATCCAGCCAAAATTACTGCTAGAAAAAAGAGCTGTTTTATTGTATATTTTTTCATGTTGCTAAGAATTATTTGTTGCCACTAATTCCACTAATTTTCACTAATTGTTTTTTTTTTGCCACAGATTAAAGGATTAAAATGATTTAATCTTTGTGCTGAAAATTTAAACACATAGAAACATAGATTTTATTCTTTTTGTTCAAGATTGGCAAAAAAGCTAGCTTTCACACATAGAACTATGTGCTTTATTTGCAATGAAATGCCTTTTTTATAGACAATCAAAAACTATGTTTCTATGTGTTTAAAAATCCTTTTAATCTGTAAAATCTGTGGCTTAAAAACTATTTCTTATTTGCCTCAGCAGTCATTTTCTTGATTAAATCTGTTTCGGCTTTAATATATGGCGTTCCATCTGTGTGCAATACTTCGTGAAACCATACTTTTGGCTCTGCATTGTACATTTTTGTCCAGCTGTCCCAAGCGTATTTGGTTTGTGTTTTTCCGTCTACAAATCCCCAGTTGATCATACCGACATTGTGTTTTCTGGCAAGCGGTAAAAACCCTTCGAAAGTACTTCCATTTGGTCTTGCCATATATTCTGTACAGATTAATGGTTTTCCGTAACGCTGTAATTGTTTGATTACTTTTTCGAAATCCTGAGGTGTGTTGTAATTGTGGAAAGAAACAATATCAGACTGCTCGATCTGCATTTTGTGCATTGGTTTCATTTTAGCTTCGTCGCTCCAATCTCCTACCCAAACTCCAGAAGTCAGTGGCTGAGAAGGATTACTTTCTCTCGCCCAAACAAAAACATCTTTTAAAAGCGGCAAAATCAAATCGACTTTGTTTTTAATTTCCACTTTTTCGTATGATGGTCCTGTCATGTTATCTGGTTCATTCCAAACATCCCATCCTAGAATTCGTTTGTCATCTTTGAAATGGGCTACAGTTTCTTTTACATATTTTTCCAAACGCGGATATTGTGTTTTATCCTGAAGTGCCTTTTGTCCCGGAGCCTGTACCCAACCTGAATTATGCGTATGCGGCTTTGGAGCACGCTGTTTGCCTAAATCTGGAAACGGATCCCAACAAGAATCAAACAAAACAAAAAGGGTTTTTATGTGGTGTTTATCTGCAATTTCTAAAAATTGATCCATGCGTTTGTAAAGTCCTTCTGCATCTTGCTGATGCAATAAATCATGCAGATACACGCGCATTACATTCATACCAAGACCTTCGGCCCAGCCCAATTCCTGATCAATTCGTTTTGGATCAAAAGTATCTTCCTGCCACATCTCTAACTGATTTATAGCTGTGCTAGGAGAATAATTTGCGCCAACCAACCAAGGCTGTTCTGCGTACCATTTATTGGCCTGATCTTTTGTCCAGATTTCTCTTTTTTCTATTGAGGCGACTTCGCTTTTCTTTTCTTCAAGATTACTTTTTTTATTGTTGCAGCTAAGCAATACGAGTCCTGCTAACATAAATGTCAGACACAATTTTACTTTCTTCATTTTAATTTTGTTTTTTCTGAACGATTGTTCTTTATGAAAGGGAATCAGCTCTTTCAGTCTGATTCCCTTAAAAAATCAGTTTTAATATCCAGAGTTCTGTTCTAGATTTGGATTATTGTCTACATCGCTTTGCGGAATTGGCATTCTATGATTTTTACCTACTGTGAAGTTTTTAAAATCTGAATCACGAAGCGCAATTTTATCTACAGAAGCTTGATTATTTAGATCTCCCCAACGTTTTAAGTCTTCCCAACGAACACTTTCTCCGCATAATTCTAAAACTCTTTCCATTTTCAAACGCTCTAAGAATTTATCATGATCGTTTCCAATTTCAGGATGTGCTGTTGCTAATGTATTCATGTTGGCACGAGCTCTTACCAAATCAACATATTGATAAGCCTGAGAAGTACTTCCCAATTCATTTAAAACTTCTGCATAACGCAATAAAATATCCGCATAACGAACCAATCTGTAGTTTACTTGGCTGTAGTAATCCTCATTATTTCTGTAATAATCACGGCTTCCTTTTCTAAACCAAGCTTCATTATTGTTCCATTCCCAGTTTCTTCCGTAGGTTTTATCTCCAAAATCAGCTAATAATTGAGGATAGAATAAAGTCCATCTTAATCTTTCATCTAGTTTTCCGCCTTTATTGCTTTCTTGCTTAAAAGCATCCACTAACCAAATACGCGCTTGTCCGTCAGACCATCCAATTCCTCTTGGCGCAAAAAACTGAGAACGGTTACTAGAAACTGCCGCGTTTTGCGCTTCATCAGTTCCTCCTTTTCTTTGATCTCCAAACTGAATTTCAAAAACAGATTCAGCATTATTCTCATTTGTATCAGTAAAATTATCTCTGTAGTTAGATACCAAACTGTACTTCGCTCCTGCTCCAGAAATTAAAAACTCAAGAGCTCCTTTTGCTTCATTCCATTTGTGCTGCTGCATATATACTTTAGCAAGAAACGCTTTTGCAGCGCCTTTGTCTGGTCTTCCTAATTGGTCAGCAGCCCAATCTCTTGGCAAATCTTCAAAGGCTTCGTTCAAATCTTTTTCAACTTGAGCCCAGATTTCGTCTACCTTTACTTGTTTTGGCAAATCTGCTGGTGTAGACGGATCTAAAACCAACGGAACATCTTCCCAAATTACTCCGGCATAGTAATAATGTAATGCTCTAAAGAATTTAGCCTGCGCGATAATTTGTTTTTTATCATTTTCATTTTGAAAAGTAATATTCGGAACATTCGCCAAAACCTGATTGCATCTAAAAATCGCTTTATAAGTATCTCTCCACGTTACGGCATTTCCTTCCCAAAAATTATAATTGATGTAATTAAATCTAGTCCAATCTGCCAATTCTGTCCATGGACTTACGCTATACCCCTCGTCAGAAGTTAAATCCAGACGGAAATAAATCCATCTTGCCCATAATCCATCTTTATAAAACATGGCATAAATAGAGTTTACACCGGCTTGTGCATCACTTTCAGTTTTCCAATATTGGTCAACTGTAATATCATTTGGGCTGTTTAAATCCAATTCGTTTTCACAAGCGGTAAAAACAAGACCTAAAAAAGCTGCTGTTAGTATGATTATTTTTTTCATTACGCTATTTTTTTAATTAAAAGCTAAATTCTACACCAAAAGAATAAGTCTGAAGATTCGGAAAAGAACCGTTATCAACACCTCTTTCAAAAATTCTATTATCACCCGTATTGCTAAACTCAGGGTCCAAACCTTTGTATTTCGTGATTGTTAAAATGTTTTGTGCAGATAAAGTCAGTCTTGCTCTTGTAATTCCTGATTTTTCTAAAACACTGCTTGGTAAATTGTATCCAAAACCAATGTATTTTAGTCTGATGAAATTGCCGCTTTCTAAGAAACGATCACTATCTCCTCTTGAATTTAAAGTTGAACCTTTTGTCACTCTAGGAAAATCAGTATTTGGATTCTCAGGTGTCCAAGGCTGAATACCTTTTCTGTAGTTACTATTATCATCAAAACGATCAACAACACTTCTAAATCCGTTGTAAACTGTAGCACCGTTTGAAGCAATCCAGTTCATAGAAAAATCAAAGTTTTTATATTCAGCTCCCGCGTTTAAACCCATTTCAAATTCTGGCCACGGACTTCCCACAATCGCTTTGTCTTCGTTTGTAATTTGTCCGTCTCCGTTATTATCTTTAAAACGAATATCTCCAGGCACTGCATTTGGCATGATCACTTTCCCTTCAGCATTTTTGTAATTGTCAATTTCTTGTTGATTTTGGAATAATCCATCTGTTTGTAAAACATACCACATTCCTACTGGGCTTCCGCTTCTAGTCATCGTGTTTCCAATAATGTTTTCGTTTTGTCCATTTCCTAAAGAAACCAACTTGTTATTCACTTTGGTAAAGTTTACAGAAGCATTAAAAGAAAACTCATTGATTTTTTTGCTGTAAGCCAATTCCAACTCAAAACCTTTATTTTCTACCGTTGCCGCATTAGAAATCGGGTTTCCTCCGTCGTTTCCTGTAGTCAATAAAATTGGGAAACCAAATAATACATCTTCTGTACGCGCAATAAAATAATCTGCCGTTAAGCGTAAATCGTTATTCAAAACTCCTAAATCCAATCCGAGGTTAGTTTGTTTTAATTTTTCCCAACGCAATTGCGAGTTCGATAATTTTACCTGAGTTGCAGAAGGATATAAAACTTGATCTTTTCCTAAAACAACCTGTCCGAAATTATTAATGAAGCTTTTAGATTCATATTCTCTGATATTTCCAGAACCTAATTCACCATAACTTGCTCTTAATTTTAAATCTTTAATAAATTCCGATTTAAAGAAAGATTCGTTGCTTATTCTCCATCCCGCAGAAATAGAAGGGAAATTACCCCATTTATTGCCGTCGCTAAATCTAGAAGAACCATCACGTCTGATTACCGCATTAAACAAATAGCGATTATCGTAGTTATATTCTAACCTTCCTAAATATGAAGTTAAAGCAGCTTCATTAATAAAACCTCCAACAACTGGCGAATCTCCTTGATTTAAAACTTCATAATATTCTCCAGTTCCAGAATTCATCGGAAGATTTCTTTTTGTTCCGTAAATCTGGTCATAATTGTCTTTTTGATACGTCTGACCAACTAAAAGTGTGATGTCATGTTTACCAAATTCTTTTTTGAAAGTCAGTGTGTTTTCAAACAACAAAGTTTCTGATCTTCCTTTGTTTTGGTCTGTTTGAGAAGGATCTTGCGGCTGGTTTAATGTCCAGCTTCCTTTTTTTCTCATGTATTTATAAGAATCAAAACTCGTTTCATATCCAAAATTGAAACGGTATTTCAACCAAGGCACGAACTTTAATTCTGACCAAATGTTTCCTCTAATTCTAAAATTTTGATTCGTTACATTAGAAAAATCAGCCAATGCCAAAGGGTTTGTACCAAAAGTGTCGGCAACGCCTTGTTTTCCGTAACCATATCCACCCGGATTTGATGGATCGTAAAGCGGAATTGTCGGCGTCATTCTATACACATCGATAATTGGATTTCCAGACATTTCATCTGTTTTAGCATTACTGATCGCTAAATTTTCTCCAATACTGAAAATTCCTTTTGTACCGCTTGAATTTACACGGAATGAAATTCTGTCAAAATCAGTTCCGATAACTGTTCCTTCATTTCCAAAATAATTTCCAGACATAAAAAAGCTTGAATTCTCGTTTCCGCCAGAAAAGCTAGCATTGTAATCCTGAATCATTCCCGTTTGGAAAGTGGCATCTTGCCAATCTGTATTTACAGCCATATTCAAGTTTTGTCTCGGAAGTCCAGCATTGTCATACGCCATATTATTGTATTTGGCAAACTCCTCAGTTCCCATCAAATCATAACGAGGCATGATTTGAAAACTGCTTTTTGCAGAAACTTCAACCTGTAATGGTCCTTTTTTTCCTTTTTTAGTGGTAATAATAATTACACCATTTGCCGCTCTAGAACCATAAATAGCTGCTGCAGAGGCATCTTTTAAAACCTGAATAGATTCGATATCATTTGGGTTAAAGTCTCTGTTGGCAGAAGTTACTAAACCGTCAATTACGTATAACGGATTGGTGTTTTGAAGATTTTTAAGACCACGAATCTCCACATTGGCTTCTTGTCCTGGGCGTCCGCCACCGCGAACTTTAACTCCCGTAACCAAGCCCTGAAGTCCGTCTGCTACTGTCGTAACCTGTCTTTTCTGAATTTCGTCTGGTTTCACTAACGCAACAGCTCCTGTAAGATCTTTTTTCTGTTGCGATCCGTAACCTACAACCACTATCTCATCGAGTTTCATGGCATCTTCTGCCATTGTTACGTTTATAGAAGTTTTGTTATTGATGGCAATTTCTACTGTTTTATAGCCTTGCGAACTAAAAACTAATGTCTGATTTCCGTTAGCCGAAATTTTAAAGCTTCCGTCAAAATCAGTAACGGCACCATTTTGAGTTCCTTTTATCAAAACATTCGCAAAAGGAATCGCTTGTCCGTCTGCGGTAGTCACTTTTCCCGTAACATTTATTTGCTGGGCAAAAGCGGACTGCAGTAATAAACTAAAGAAAACTAAGAGGTAATATCTCTTCGTTAAAAAGTGAGTGAACTTTGTTTTCATTGATTTTTGCATTTTAGATAGTTTTATTTCTTTTTGTGGTTTGGTTTAATGAAATATTGACTTTTTTTAATCATCCGGAATTCGGACAAAAAAAGAACTAATATTCTTTAGTTGTAATAAATTGTTCATTTTGTTTCAAAATTAGTAATGGTTAGATTTTTTAAACTTTATTTTATTGATAGTATATTTTTAACCTTAAAAAATTATCAATATCGTTTATTTGAAAATTCAAAGTAGACGCTTTTTATTCAAAATAAAATGCTTCATTTGTGTCAATATCTCTCTCAAATGATTCAAATTGTATTAAAAACAGTCCATTTTCATTCAGATGCAACATTTTGTAGAATATTGAGACGATATGGAGAAATATTGATTTTAGCCTTAAAAATAGACCTATGCGTAAATTCTTTCTTTTTTTATGTTTCAGCCTTTTTTCGATAAATTTTTCGAATGCGCAAGATTATTATTTTAAACATTTTCAGGTTGAAGAAGGACTTTCTAACAATACCGTTTTAACCTCCATTCAAGACAATGATGGTTTTATGTGGTTTGGAACCAAAGATGGTTTGAATCGTTTTGATGGCTATCGTTTTAAAACCTACAGAAGCAACGGAGACCCAATACATAGTTTAGGAAGCAATTATATACAATCGCTGCATGAACACAACGGCACGATTTGGGTTGGAACGGACAAAGGTTTGTATCATTATGATAAAAAGCTGGATCGTTTTACGATTTTGAATGAAGCTATAAATGATCGTATTAATGACATCAATCACGACCGAAAAGACAACATTTGGTTTGTTTCGGGCAACATTTTGTATAAGTATGCACCAAAAAAGAAGGAAACGACCACTTTTAACCCGAACAAATATTTCATTACAACTTCAATTACGAAGGATTATAAAGGAGAAATTTGGGCTTCTTCTTTAAATAAAATCTATCATTACTCTGAAGAAAATCTTTCTTTTGAAAATATTCCGTTAAATCCGCCAGCGAATAAAGCCAATTTTAGAATTACAGTGATTTATGCGGTCGATTCAGAAAATATTGTAATCGGCACGCAAGATCACGGCGTACTCCTATATAATAGAAAAGACAAAATGACAAGCGAACTTAAATTCGGAATCAAAGAACCGGTCTTCGTACGTCAATTCAGAAAAAAAGGAAACGACGAACTTTGGATTGCAAGCGAATCTGGCGTTTATGTTTATAATCTGAAAACCAAAACGGCTGTAAATCTTAAGAAAAATTACAACGATCCGTATGCGATTTCAGACAATGCGGCCTACTCGATCACAATTGACAAAGAAAACGGAATCTGGATTGGAACCTATTTTGGCGGTGTAAATTACCATCAGAAACAATATACGCAGTTTAAAAAGTACTTTCCGCAGAACAATCAGAACTCTATTAGCGGAAGCGCTGTTAGAGAAATTCATAAGGACGATCATGGCGACTTATGGATTGGAACTGAAGATGCCGGCGTGAATCGTTTTAATCCGAAAACACAAAAATTTACGTCTTATCCTGTTTCCTATTATAATATTCATGCTTTAATGCCTCGAAAAGACAAAATCTGGGTGGGAACTTTTGAGCATGGTTTGGATGTTTTGGACAGAAATTCTGGCGCGGTTATCAAACATTACAGCGCAAATGACGGACGAAGCGGACTTCATAGCAATTTTATTTTTTCTTTCTACGAAATGAAAAACAATGACCTGATTGTTGTAACAACATCGGGACTTTACCGTTATAACGAACAAGCCGATAATTTTGAAATACTAAAATTCTTCCCAGAAACGTATCATTATACGAATATGAAAGAAGACAGCGACGGCAATCTCTGGGCAGGAAGTTATCGTGATGGATTGTTGTTTTATAATCCGAAAACCAAGAAAAAAGAGGTTTTTACCTACGATTATAAAAATCCGAATGGAATAAGCAATAATACCATAAATGCCATTTTTGAAGACAGTTTTAAAAATTTATGGATTGCCACCGAAAATGGTTTGAATCTCGTAAACAGACAGAATCACACTTTTACCAAATTCACAACCAAAAACGGAATGCCGAGCAATGTTTTCTATTCTATTTTGGAAGACGATTCTAGAAATCTCTGGCTGACAACATCTAAAGGTTTGGTGAAATTTGGCCCAGATCATAAAACTATCAAGATTTTTACCACCGCAAACGGATTATTGAGCGATCAGTTCAATTACAATTCGGCTTTTAAAGATGCAAACGGCGATATGTATTTTGGAAACCTAAACGGAATGATCAGTTTTAATCCGAAGCACTTTAGTAAAAACAAATACACGCCTTTTATTTATATTACCAATCTACAAATTAATAATAAGGATATTGAGGTAAATAGTCCCGACTCGCCTATTTCGCAATCTATTTCGTTTTTGGACGAATTGGAACTCAACAACAATCAGTCAACTTTTAATCTGGAATTTGCCTCTTTAAACTATACCGCGCCAGAATTGACAGAATATTGGTTTCAGCTCGAAAACGTCAATAATGATTGGGTTTATTTAGGAAGAAACAACAAAGTTTTCTTTACCGAACTCGCGCCTGGCGATTATGTTTTTAAAGTAAAATCATTGAACAGTTTTGGGGTTTGGAGTAAAGAAGTAAAACTTAAAATTACCATTCTTCCTCCGTTTTATGCCAGCAATTATGCCTATGTCTTGTATTTTCTATTGTTCTGCGCCGGGCTTTATTACATTATCCGATATTCGCAAAATCTGACTCAGATTAAAAATAACCGCAAGATAAAGCATCTAAACGACGAAAAAGAGAAAGAAATCTATCAGGCAAAAATTGATTTTTTTACGAATGTAGCGCATGAAATTAGAACGCCTCTGACTTTGATTAAAGGTCCCCTGGAAAAGCTTTTAGGCATGAAATACGAGTCAGAAGAAGTGCCTCAGCATCTTTCGATTATGAAGAAAAATACTTCGCGTTTGCTGAAATTGGTTAATGAATTGCTTGATTTTAGAAAATCGGAAATTGGCGGTTTGAAATTGACTTTTGTCGAAGCGAATATTTCTTCAATGGTTCGAAATTTCCATTTAAGATTTAGTCAATTAATTGAAGAACGTGAATTGGAATTTGACTTGGAATTGGGCGAAAAAGACATTCATGCTTTTGTTGATAAGGAAGCTTTTAAAAAGATTCTCAGCAATTTGATCAACAATGCTATTAAATATTCGAACAAAAAAGTCTCCATTTCTTTATTTAGAGATGAAAAGAAATTGCATTTGATTGTAAAAAATGATGGAAATGTAATCCCAATTCATTTAAAAGATAAGATTTTCGAACCATTTTTCAGGGTTGATGACAGCAGTACAGCTTCAGGAACTGGTATCGGACTTTCATTAGCACATTCTCTAGCGCAATTGCATAACGGAAGCTTAGAATTGATTGAAGATGCGAATTACAATATCTTCGAGTTGGTTGTTCCGCTACATCAAGAAGAAGAATTTATGCTTTACGCCGATGCTGAAAAAGAACAGACGGAAAGCGAAACGCCAAAAGAAGCTGTTGAAATTAAAAACGAAAAAGCACAGGTTTTGGTAGTAGAAGATAATAAAGATCTTTTGAGTTTTATTACTACCGAATTGGCTGGAACGTATAGTGTTTTAAAAGCCGAAAATGGCGAAGAAGCCATCAAAATCATTCATAACGAAAACATTCAGCTGGTCATTTCTGATGTGACTATGCCCGTTATGGACGGATTTACGATGTGTAAAAAGATCAAAACCAATCTTGAAACGAGTCATATTCCGGTTATTTTATTGACAGCCAAAAACTCACTAAAATCGCAAATCGACGGACTTGAAGTTGGTGCAGATGCTTATGTGGCAAAACCTTTTTCAATGGATTACCTGAAAGTGCAAGCCAATAACTTGATTGAAAACCGCAGACAAATCATGAACTATTATGCGAGTTCGCCGCTTTCGCACATAAAAAGCATTGCTCACAATAAAACTGACGAAAAATTCTTGAAAAAACTGGATGACGAAATTCTTAAAAACATCACCGATCAGGATTTAAGCGTAGAATCGCTTGCCGAAATCATGAATATGAGCCGTTCGACTTTATACCGAAAAATTAAAGATATTACGAATCTGAGTCCGAACGAATTAATTAATATCGTACGTCTCAAAAGAGCAGCCGAATTGCTGTTAAACGAAAACTATAAAATGTACGAAATCGCAGAAATGGTGGGTTATAAATCGCAAACGAGTTTTGGGCGAAATTTCCAGAAGCATTTTAATATGTCTCCAACGGATTATATTCAGACGAATCGTTGATTATTTAACCGCAAAGTTCGCAAAGAGTTTACGCAAAGCTCGCGAAGTATTTCTAAGCTAATTCATTTTATTTTAAGTCCACAAAGGCTGAACCTGAAAAACTTTGTGAGCTTAAAATAAAATGCAATAACTAAACTTTGCGTTTCTTTGCGTAAACTCTTTGCGAACTTTGCGGTTAAAAAACTATTTAATTCCAAGCAACAAATACAGTTCATCCTTTTTATTCAAAGCCACAGAAATATTTTTCCCATCAATCAATTCGATCATATTTCCATTGAGGCTTCTGACCGCTTCCAAATTCAAGATAAAAGAACGCTGAACGCGAAAGAACATAGGCAATTTCAGCACTTCTTCCATAGACTTTAAAGTTCCGAGAGTTGTATAAGATCCGTCATTGATAACGAATTTCAGATAATCGCCTTGCGCTTCTACATAAAGGATTTCATTTAAAAGAATCTTAATCAGTTTTCCTTCCGATTTGATAAAAATGCGATCAGAATTAATTTGATGAACTGAAGTAGTTTTCTTTAACGAAAGATATTCTTTGGCACGATTTACGGCTTTCAGAAAACGATCAAAACGAACGGGTTTCAAGAGATAATCGGCTGCGCCAGTTTCAAAACCTTCTAGAGCAAAATTGCGGTGTGCCGTTATAAAAATAATAACTGGAGCGTTGGTAAGCGATTGCGCCAATTCTAAACCATTAAATTTAGGCATTTCGATATCGCTGAAAACAATATCAATTTCGTTTTCCTGTAGAAACAATAACGCTTTAGACGCTTCTCCAAACGAAGCCTTCAGTTCCAAAAACGGAATTTCAGCAATAAACGATTCGATAATATCTCTTGCAATTGGCTCGTCGTCAACAACAATGCATTTCAACTTTTCCATTATTTTCTTAAAACTATTTTTAAATCGACTTTAAACGAATTTTCCAGTCTTTTAATTTCTAATTCATATTGATCGGGATACAGCAATTCTAAGCGTTTACGGGCGTTCTCCACTCCTATTCCGCCAAAATCAGAATCGTTTGCCGTTTCTTCCAAATCATTTTCTAAACTAAACCAAAAAGTATTGTTTTCAATCTTAACATTTAGTTTTATAAAGGCATTTTGGCTCTTTAAACCGTATTTAAAAGCATTTTCTATAAAAGTAAATGTCAGAAGCGGTGCAACAAAAAGTCCTGCGGTTTGTCCTTCAATAACCACCTGAATATCCGTTTCATCAGCATAACGCATTTTTTCTAAAGCGATATAATTTTTAATGAAATCCAATTCTTTTTCCAAACGGACAATTTCGGTATTCGATTCATAGAGCGTATAACTCATAATATCTGAAAGATTCAAGATTACTTCTGGAGCCAGATTGTCTTTTCTAACCGTCAATCCGTATAGATTATTCAAGGTATTAAATAAAAAATGCGGGTTTAACTGCGCTTTTAGAAAGTCTTTTTCAATTTGAATATTCTGAATTTCTAAAGCTGTTTTTTCTCTTTCTATTTGAAATTTCTTATTATACAATTTCGTGATTTCGACCAAAATTTTAGCAAAGCAAAAAGGCGAAAGCAACGAAATGATAATTATAGTCTGCGAAAGCATTCTTTTTAGCGAAACTGCTTCAAAAAAACGTTGTTCTGCGCTCATTTTGATCACGCCTTTTAATTCTCCGAAATCAACTTCAAGACCTAAAGCATAATACAAAAGCGAAATAAAGTACGTTGAAGCCATCCAAACAAAAATCGAAAGAGGAAAAACCAATACTAACAGTACTATAATTCGAGTTTTGCTTCCTGAGAAAATCTTTGGAAGCAACAAATAAAACAGCATATAAAAGACAATAATATTGACCAAAGCCATTCTGATAGTCAGTAAAACAGCATCAAAATAAACCAAATGATAGCCAATTACATAGCTTAAAAACAATAAAACAGAGAAGCCGAACCACATGAAAACATGCAGTAGAATTCGATTTCTTTTGGTGAAAAAGCCGTCAAAATTCAGCGAAGCGATTTTATCTAAAAAATATCCCGAAGTCGATGTGGTATTTGGCATGTAATACGGTTGTAAAGCAGTTTCAAATATAACTTTAATTTGGCAGGTTTTATAAAATTCTAATTACCGCATTGATCAAATTAATCGTATTATGCCCTAGAATAGAATAAATGAGGTTTCCAGAAAACTGTCTTAAAATTCCAACGCTTAGAGACGAAATCAAGGTTAAGTACACCATTGTAATAATATCAAATTTCAAATGTAAATCTTGATCCAAAACCGCTCCGTGAGAAACTCCAAATAAAACCGTTACAATAACAAATGCCCAGCCAAATTTGATGCCTCGAAAGCTCCATGCTGGTTCAAAAGCTTTGTCTAAAAGCCATAAAGAGATTCCTCTAAAAAGAATTTCTTCTGTTAATCCAGGCATTGTAGCTTGAAAAAGAAAAGTTTCTAAATCGAAAGGATTTCCTTTTGGAAATAAAATCAGTTTGAAAATAATGTCGAAGAAAGTAAATCCGAAGAAAACCAGTAATCCAAATTTCAAGCTTGCTGACGAATTGGTTTTAGAAGTAAATCCGATTTTAATTCTTTCCTCTTTTGAAACCGAGAAAATAATAATCAATCCTAAAATTAGACTTAGAATTTTTCCTGACCAATTGAACTTTAAATCAAGATCAATCAATTGTTTTCCCGAAGCCTGTAAAAAAACATCGGCAAGGAAATATAAAATGAAAAAAACTAAATATTTCCAGTTTATTTTTTCCGTTTTAAAGCACGCAATAATAATAAGCGGAGCAATTAACAAAATCCAAAGAAGTGGCGTAAATAGTGACATAATTTTGATTTTTAAGGTTTTAATTTGAATCAAAAGTATATCGAGAGTATATCAATTAAAATTATGATCGGTAGAACACAGCATCCGCTCGGTGAAAATATTGTTTTACTCGATAATAGAATTGGATAAATAGAAAATGTGCCAATTAGATAATTACTCTCATTATCTAATTGGCACATTTTCTAATTGACACAATAATTATTTTCTACCACGTGTATTTCAATATCAAACGTGCATTAAACGGCGTTCCTGCGGTAAAATGAATTTCCTCAACAGGATCGGTTTCATTTGCCAATCTTGACTCTGTCAAGAATTGCGTTTCTTTCCATTTGGTATCAAAAATGTTATCGATGTTTACGCCAATCGAAACTTTCTTAATCTGATAATTCACAGAAAAATCAGTTATGCAGTACCCTTTTGCTACAACCGAGTTGTCTTCGTTTGCTGGTCTGTCGCCTAAGAAACGAGTTCTTATACTTCCTGAAAAACCTTTTAAATCCTTTACCGAAAGTCCGCTCATCAAAGTGTTTTTTGGAGCAAGAGGCAAATAATCGTTTCCTTTAGGTTCGTCTATTGCTCTTGCGTGTGTATAGGTATAATCTGCATTCCAGAACAACCAATTGGTCAATTGATATCTAATTCCAAAATCAAACCCTTTACGTTCTGTTTTTCCGCTTGGTTCAACAACAGCTTCGTCTCCTACGTACACAAATTCCTGAGCTAGATATAAATACCAAAGAGCCGAATTGACAATCATTCTTGGAAATGGTTTCCAGTTTAAACCTAAATCTGTACCGTATGTTTCTGGAAGAATTTTTTCGCCTTTTTGAGCCACTACCACTCGCGTATCATTACTGTGAAATCCTTTTCCTAATTTCAAGAAATAATTCAATTTGTCATTCTGAGTATACAAAAAGTTCAGTTTCGGGCTTACAATTGCTTTGGTCTGCGTCTGATTGCTGTAAGTTGACGCCAATTGATCTTCGTACCCAAATTTGAAATAATCTAAACGCAAACCTCCATTTACTAGCCATTTTCCCGATGTAAAATCAAGACTTGAATACGTAAATAAATTGGTCTGGTTTACCGTTCCTAAACTCAAATATTCTAAAACTGTCTTTCTGTTTAATGTATGAGATAATTCTACATCTTTATTATTATCGTTTCGAAGTCCAGCGCCTAATTTAAAACGCCATTGATTGTTTAATTTCTGATCGTATTCAGACTGAAAGCCTACAATAGTTCTGTTTTCTTTCTGTTTGATTTGATCGCCGTTTACAGGATCATTCAAGAAAAATGTAAAATTAGAATACAATTCAAAATCATATTTGCTTAAATAAGCACTGCTTTTGATATGTGTATTTTCATCAATTTTTGCATCATACTGCAGATTGAAATTGGTTCTATCGGTATTTCCTCCTTCATTTGAATCGATCGCTCCGAAATGCGAAATTGTTCCGTCGTTTACCGCACGATCTGGGATTTGTCCACTCGCATCCCATTGGCTTTTAAAATGCGAAACCGAAATAGCCAGACGATCTCCGTTTTCCATTTTAGCATTGTATTTTCCAAACAAATTAATTCGGTTAAAATTCTGAGGTGCATCAAAATAGCCATCGGTCATCATATATTCTCCCGCAAAATAAGCCGACTGGTTTTCTTTGTTCAATAAATTAAACATTGCCACAGTACGAAAAGTATCAAACTGTCCGCCTTCAAAAGAAATAGAGCTATTTTGCAAAGCATTTTTGGTATTAAAACCAACATATCCTGCAGTTGTAAAATCGCCTTTATCTACAAAATAAGCACCTTTATCAAAATCAATATTATCGACTGTTTCTGGAATCACAAAATGCAAATCAGAATAGCCTTGTCCGTGTGCGTGTGAAACCATATTTACCGGCATTCCGTCTACAGTGATATTAATATCGGTTCCGTGATCGCAGTCAAAACCTCTTAAAAAGATTTGCTCTGCTTTTCCTCCTCCCGCATGCTGACCTATGAAAAGCCCTGGAACTTTTCGCAATAAGTCCTGAGAATTTGAAATAGGCTGAATTTCAAAATCGATTTTAGAAATGGTATTCAGATATTTTAGATTATTGCCAATCTTAACTTCTTCCAGTAAAAATGGCTTTTCTTGTAATGAAATAGTCAGAAAATCTAAAGAAGCTAGTTTTATTTTTTGAGTTGAAAATCCTTTTTTAGTAATAACCAAACTATCATTTACCTGTACACCTTCTAAAGTAAATTTTCCGTTTGCATCGGTGTGAGCATGTGTTTTAGAATTTAGATTTCGAATTAAAACTTCTGATGATGCTTTTCCGTCAGAATCATTTACAATACCGCTTAAAGATTGTGCATTAATAGAAAAAGAGAGAATAAAAAAGACAAGTGCTGATAAAGATTTCATTGCTATTTTGGTAACTTATTGGAATAATTTGAGCGCAAAAATAGCATAAAAAAGCATTTTTCAGCTTTATTCTAGTGAATCTGAAATATTCTTTCTCTTAGGGTCATAAAGCATAGCAGTACACAAACAGTTTTTTCTTTCCTTGCTTAATAATATTGGACAATTGATACAGCTTTTGCAGTTTTCCCAAAAAAGTTCATCGTTCGTTAATTCAGAATAAGTTACGGGTTCAAAACCGAGTTCGTGATTCATTTTCATAACGGCAAGACCTGTCGTAAGACTGAAAATAAGCGCTTCTGGATGTTTTTTACGGCAGAGTTCAAAGATTTTTCTTTTAATTTTTTTGGCTAAACCTGTATGTCTAAACTCAGGCGCGACAATTAATCCAGAATTAGAAACATATTTTCCGTTTTCCCACAAAGATATAAAAGCAAAACCTGCCCATTTTCCGTCTGGTGCAAACGCAATAATAGCTTCACCTTCTTTCATCTTTTTCTCGAGTAACTCTGGTGGTCGTCCTGAAATACCAGTTCCGCGTGCTTTGGCAGATAATAGTGTTTCTTTACAAATCTCATTTATATGCAAAATATGCCTAGCCGTTGCCTCTTCGATAATAAAATCATACGATTCACTAACTTTTTCATCAGAAGAAAAAACAGCTGTATCTCTCCTATCCTCAATGGTTTTCATACTATGGCACTAAACTATTTTAGCAATCAGCATAACCGTGATAAAAAGAACTACCGTAAATACCATTAAGTTGACGAATCGATCTTTGTTTCGTCTAGATTTATTTGAAAAATACGTTTTTGTGATTTCTTTATTTCTTTTGTTACTTGTTTTCATATTCTTTAAGTGTTTTACAATTAAGGGCTGGTTTAATAATCCACAATATAAAAACAAAAGGCATGCCACAGCAACGCAACCCGCAATAAACCACTCATTATAAAACAAATAATAAAAAGTCAGTTTTAGTTAATTTGTCAAAACTTATCAAAATGATACGATGATTTTCAAAATGAAAGGGATTCAAATAAAAAAGCTCTAAATCGAAATTTAGAGCTTCTTTAATTTATATAATGCTTTTAAATTAATCCCACTGATTGTTTTTGGAAACAGCAAATTTCCCCGCTCCAGTAAAGAACAATGCAAGAGCGCCTAAAAAATACAACATTAATAATTCTAAAGCATAACCGCCGTGCTCGCTAATTGAGAAAATCTCCTGAGCATGCGCCGTTGCAACTGCTACAACACAAGTTATTGCCAAAAGAACTGCTGCAATTCTAGTTCTGAATCCTAATAAAATGGCAATTGGAGCTAAAACTTCGCCGATGTAAACTGCATATCCAAATGCACCCATGTTTTCTACAAGGAACGAAATTCCGTGAATCAGTTTAGAAACACCGTGAAAAAGCATTAGTCCACCAGTACTTAAACGTAATAGCAATAATCCAAGGTCTGTGTTTTTTGAAATCATAAATAATTTTGTTTTAGGTTAAAAATTTATATCCAAATTGGGTTTGTAAGCCGACGAAAATACAAAATTTTCTTATTTAAAAACAATATTATTTAAAACAGTTCCAAATAACCCTTTTAAGCTATCACAAGGCCGATTTTATGCTTTAAAACCTAATGGCAATCTTTCCAATTGTTCGGCCTGACTCCAAAAGTTCATGTGCTTTTTTTAGATTTTCAGCTGTAAGCCCATTCAGTGTCATGTTTAAAGTTGTTTTCAGAATGCCATCGTCCAACAAATCTGCTACAATATTCAAGATATTATGCTGTTCAATCATATCTTCTGTTTGATACATAGATCGTGTGTACATTAATTCCCAAGAAAAAGACACGCTTTTGCTCTTTAATTTGGTTAATGCAACAGGATCGCTGCTTCCGGTAATAGAGGCAATATGTCCTTGAGGTTTAATTAATTCGACCATTGTATCCCAATAAGCATTGGTGTCTACAAAGTCTAAAATAAAATCAACATACTCAAAACCAGCATCTCGAACAGATGAAACCAAATCTTTATGATCTACCACAAAATCAGCTCCCTGCTTTTTGCACCATTCAATAGTTTCAGGGCGCGATGCTGTTGCAATAACGGTTAAACCTGCAATTTTCTTGGCCAATTGAATGGCGATCGAACCGACTCCGCCAGCACCTCCAATTATTAAAATAGATTTTCCTTTGTCTTTATCTGCCGTAATTCTGATTCTGTCAAATAGAATTTCCCAAGCCGTTAAAGCCGTTAACGGAATTACAGCAGCTTCTTCGATACTTAACGATTTAGGCTTTCGGCCCACAATTCTTTCGTCAATAATCTGATATTCAGCATTGCTTCCTTGTTTGGTAATATCTCCTGCATAATATACAGGATCTCCAATTTCAAACAAAGTAACATCTTGTCCGACAGCCTGAACAATTCCGACAGCATCCCAACCAATGATTTTTGGAATTTCTAAAACAGTATCTTTAGCGCTATTCTGGCGAATCTTAAAATCGACCGGATTTACCGAAATCGCATCAATTTTAACTAATAAATCGTGTGGTCCCGGAATTGGTTTTATAGCTTCAAATTCGATAAAACTATCTGGGTTTTCTATAGGTAATGATGTTTTAAATCCTATTGCTTTCATTTCTTTTAATGTTTAAATTAAAACTATACTACAAATATAACACGAGTTGAAATCTCTTAATTGGTATATTTTGAGCGTATATTTGTATATATTAAGCACAATGTGTTTTTTGTTTCACGCAGATTTTACAGATTATAGCTGATTCTGCAGATTTTTTATTTAAAATTTGCTAGGATCTGCTCAAATCCTTTAAAATCTGCGTGAAATAATTTTAAAGACTAAATTTGCTAAAAATACTACACTATGAATATAAGAAAAGCCGAAAAATCAGACTCAAAATATATTGCACCTATATTATTGTTAGCAATGGAAGATATTATCTACAAGTTTATTGCGAAAGAAGATTACGCTTCTGCGAAAGACTTTCTACAGCATTTCGTCGAAAGTGAAAATAATCAATATTCGTATCAAAACTGTTTTGTAGCCGAGGAAAATAACGAAATCATTGGCGCGGTAAACATTTATAATGGTGCTGATATTGAAAAATTAAGAAATCCTATAGTTGAATATGTGAGGAAACACCATAATCCTGAATTTGATCCAGAGTTTGAAACCCGCGCTGGAGAATATTATATTGATTCTTTAGGTGTGAATCCTAAATATCAGGGAAAAGGAATTGGTTCTCAATTATTGCAATTTTTGATTGATAAATACGTTCATAAAAATAAAGAGGTTTTAGGTCTGCTCGTTGAAGAGGACAATCCGAGTGCTAAAAAACTGTATTTAAAGCTTGGTTTTAAAGTAGTTGGAAACAAAACTTTGGTTAAGAAGAACCTGGAACATCTTCAAATCAAAAATTAATTATAGAATGAAAAACATCACAATATTAGAAGCAGGTTTAATTTTAAGAATAGTTTTAGGAATCACAATGCTTTCGGCCGTAGCAGACCGATTTGGAGTATGGGGCGCACCGGGATCTCACCAAGTTGCCTGGGGAAATTGGGAAAACTTTGTTATCTACACACAAACCCTAAATTCATTTGCTAACAAAGCAACAGCAGAAATTCTGGCAGCAATTGCC
Source organism: Flavobacterium tagetis (assembly GCF_016735615.1). Lineage (GTDB taxonomy): Bacteria > Bacteroidota > Bacteroidia > Flavobacteriales > Flavobacteriaceae > Flavobacterium > Flavobacterium tagetis. Next base: position 960,602 of record NZ_JAERSF010000002.1, on the reverse strand, counting down.
ACTTTCTTTGAAGTTTTACTAAGTCTTCTACTATTATTTGGTTTCAAAACTAGACTTGCAGCCTTAGGAACTACTATTTTAATGTTCTTTTTTGCTTTTGCCATGTCGGTTTCTGTTTCTGTAAAAGCACCTCTAGATTATTCGGTTTGGACAAGTTGTGCGGCGGCTTTACTATTGGCGAATATTGGTAAAACATCTTTTGCGGTTGATAATAGAATATAAAAAACGGGAGCGCAATTAGACGCTCCCGTTTTTTATTTAATCTTTTCAGTTTTTTTTCGAAAATAAATTCGTTTTGGAAATTGATCTTCCATGCTTTCTTCTAAACCAAATTCTTCATAATTTAATGATCGTAATATATCGATCAAAGCAGTATCTACGGCAAAAGTTTTCACCCAAATTAAATCGTGTTTTCGCTGGTAAGCAATTTCTTCTGCTCGTTTAATAAGCGCTGTTAAATCTTCTTCATCAAAATAAATAATCTCGCTTAGATTAATTGCTTTTGACGCTCCTAGATTTTCGTTTAATATTCTTGACGAATCTAGTTTTAAATAAGATTGAGGAATTTCGCCAAGATATGCCATGAGAATTTCTATCGAAAAATCATTCTGAATTCTAAACAATTCTTTTTGAGAAAGATACTGTTCTGCATATTTTTCTCCTAAGTCTTTTTCCTTAAATAAATTGGTATAAAACCGAACGGCCTTGTCTTCCATCCAAGAGACATTATCATTAATTATAACAACAAATTTTGCAATTTTACTCATTTCTTTTCCTTTTAATAAAAGAGCAAAATTCTATCGATTATAGGTCTGAAAAAAGAGCGATACGGCTTCAAATTTGTGCAAAATGTCGGAAAACCGATTTTAATTGTTCTGCTTTTTTCGATATTCTAAAGGTGAAATTCCTTCATAATTTTTAAAGAATCGTCCAAAAACAGATTGATCAGAAAAATGCAGCAAATCACTGATCTGATTGATTGACATTTTTTTATTCTGCAATAAAACTTTGGCTTCCAAAATTACAATTTCGTTAATCCAGTCACTTGCCGTTTTACCGCTGTACTTTTTAATGACTTCAGACAAATATTTTCGACTTACATTCAATTCATCAGCATAATGCTGAACCGTTCTAAAATTCAAAAAATCTTTAAAAAGAAGTTCTTTAAATTTTTCGAATAAAATATTCTGTACTTCTGTAGAGCTTTTTTCTATCTGAATGGCATCAATCTCATAAATCAAAATATACAGATAACTCCTTAAAATAGAAGCCTGATGCTTAGACTTGTCTTCTGACGCTTCTTTAATCAAATTAAAAATACGTTCAAACTTATCTTCATCTGTTTTTGCAAGCTGAGATAAGTGATTATGACTGTTTTCAAAGAAATCATATTGCGCAAGAAAAAATACATTTGCCTGATTTTCGAGAAAGAAATGCGGTTTAAAGAATATAATATCGATTAAAATTTCATCATCATTTTTAGAAAAACTCCTAATCACAGATGGTCCCAAAGTAATAATGGCTGGAGCATGAACTACTTTTCTCTCGAGTCCACTCTGCATGATTATGCTTCCTTTTCTTAGAAACTCAATTGCATAACTTTCTGCGCGATAAGGCTCACTGACATAAGGATGGTTGCTAGTCTGGATATAGAAATATTCTTCCTGATCTGCATGAGAAAACAAACTCTTATGATGCGTTAAGGAATAAGTGAGGATTTTATTCTTCAATACTGCTCTTTTTGATAATCATTGTATTTTTCAAATATAAGCACTTTTTAGTAGCCGTTTTTGATTGAGACTGCGACTAAACTCCAAAAACATTTTTAAGGTATATTTAAGTTCATGAACAAATTTGTATTCGTAAATTAGCAATTACAAAAACATATCTTAAATGACAATACTTACCTTTACGCTTATAATGATTCTGGGGGCTTTTTTAGCAGGTTTCATCGGTTCATTATCAGGCTTAGGAGGCGGTATCATTATTATTCCGCTTCTTACGATTATTCTCGGTGTCGATATTCATTATGCCATTGGAGCTGCTTTAGTCTCTGTTATCGCCACTTCTTCTGGTTCTGCCGCTGCTTATGTAAAAGAAGGAATCACCAACATGCGAATGGGAATTTTTCTCGAAATCGCCACTACTATTGGAGCGGTTTGCGGAGCATTGCTTTCTACCATTGCACCGACTTCTTTTATCGCCGTTTTGTTCGGTTTAACGCTGATTTTCTCTGCCATTAATTCGCTTCGAAAAAAAGAAGAACATATTGTTTTAGAATCTAGTCCGCTGGCTAAAAAGCTAAAATTAGACGGAACTTATCCTTCTCACGACGGCGAAGTCATAAAATACGGAACTAAAAATGTAATTGGCGGTTTCAGTATGATGGGAGTTGCTGGAATGATGTCGGGTCTTCTCGGAATTGGCTCTGGAGCTTTTAAAGTAATCGCGATGGATAACATTATGCGTGTTCCTTTTAAAGTTTCAACTACAACCAGTAATTTTATGATGGGCGTTACAGCAATGGCAAGTTCTGTAATTTATATTCAAAAAGGATATATCGAGCCAGGAATCTGTATGCCAGTTGTAATTGGAGTTTTGTTTGGAGCTATGGCTGGAGCCAAAATCTTAGTGCGAACAAATCCGAAGAAATTGAGAATATTTTTTGCCTGCCTGATTTTTGTTCTGGCAATAAACATGATTTATAACGGACTAAATGGAAAAATCTAATATGGTACAGGAAGAAAAATTTGGAGAAAAAGATTTTCAAACTATCATAGGGAACTTGCTTCGTTATGGAGTTTGGATTTCGTTATCAGTAGCCTTTATTGGCGGAATTGTTTATTTGATCCACAACGGAAATCAGATTGAGGATTATTCTGTTTTTAAAGAAAATGACCGAAATATATTTGAAGTAATTGCGGCAATTTACAATGGTGCAATTCAAGGAAATGGTGAATCATTAATATTTACAGGAATCATTTTCTTATTTATGACACCTGTTTTGCGCGTATTGCTTTCGTTATTTTCATTTTTATTGGAAAAAGATTACTTGTACGTTGGGATTACGTTGATAGTAATCATAATTATAATTATCAGTATTTCGTTTGGTTTCTCACATTAAGAAAATTTTAGACTGTAGATTGTAGATTTTGGAATTTGGAATTTAATTATTGGAATTTAGCTTTATTTTATGGAAATAGGAATAGACAGTTTTGCTTCGGCAATGTATGGCGACAACAATACTCTGAGCAGCGTTGATGCCATGGAACAGCTATTGCAGAGAATTGAATTTGCAGATCAGGCTGGTCTTGATGTTTTCGGGATTGGAGAACATCATAAAAAAGAGTTTTTAGATTCTGCTACAGCTGTTATTTTGAGTGCGGCGGCGGCAAGAACAAAAAATATCCGACTTACAAGTGCCGTGACTGTTTTAAGCGCTGCAGATCCTGTGAGAGTTTATCAAAGCTTTGCCACTTTAGATTTGATTTCTAAAGGAAGGACTGAAATTGTTGTAGGGAGAGGATCTGCCATTGAAGCTTATCCGCTTTTTGGATATGATTTGAGAGATTATGATGCTCTTTTTAAAGAAAAACTTGAACTTCTTCTTCAAATTAGAGATAATGAATTTGTTTCTTGGGAAGGAAAATTTCGTCCTGCTTTAAATAATTTACCCGTTTACCCAAGAGCTTTACAAGAAAAATTACCCATTTGGCTTGGTGTTGGCGGAACTCCGGAATCTTTTATCAGAGCAGGCTCGTTGGGACTTCCATTAATGGTTGCTGTTATCGGTGGACAAACGCATCGTTTTAAACCTTTAGTTGATTTGTATAGAGAAGCTGGAAAAGCTGCAGGCTTTAAATCTAACGAATTAAAAGTTGGTTTGCATTCGCCTGGATATGTTGGAACTTCAACAGAAAAAGCAATTGAAGAATATTATCCAGGTTACGCCGAATTATGGACCAAATTAGGATATGAAAGAGGCTGGCCTCCTGTAACCAAAGGCAAATTTGATGGTTTAATTGATGACTTAGGTGTTCTTATTGTTGGAGGTCCAGAAAGAGCAGCGGAGAAAATCATTAGACATAGCGAAGCGCTTGGAGGCGTAGACCGTTTTACATTCCAAATGGATAATGCTGGATTGACACACAAACAGTTAATGAATGCTATTGAATTGATTGGGACAAAATTGATTCCTTTAATTAAGAAAGGATAGATTATTAATCCCGCAATCCCGATAGCTATCGGGATGCACAGATTAAAAGGATTTTTTTTTAGAAATTGAATAGCGTCCAGCTTTAGCTTGATGAAAATATAAACAAAAATTAAAGGCTTTAGCCAAACATCACTAGTTTGGCTAAAGCCTTTTTTCAATCTTAATTTGTTATCTCCAGTTAAAACTGAAGGCAATTCAAAAGAATTACCATTCTCCTAACCTTAACCTTAGAATCTCAGAACCTTAGTGTCTAAAAAAAAGCACCCAACAATGAAGTCAGATGCTTTTTTGTATGATTTGTAATTTTTCAACGAAAACAAATCGGTTTAGAATTTGTAGGTAACACCAACTCTAAAGTTTCTTGGCGCTTCAGTCTGCCAGTAATAAGCATTTAGCCAGCTGTAGTATGAACCGCTATATAAATATTTATCTAAGATATTGAATACGTTTGCAGTAACTTTAAATTTACCTGTTTCATAAGATAAACCTCCATCCAATTTAAAATAAGAAGGCAATTTTTGAAGACCTGCACTCCAAGTATCTGTTTGGCGTCCGTCAAGGAAAGTTCCTCCAATAGAAGCACCAAAACCTTTTAGTTTACCATTTTGAAGCGTATAATTTAACCATGCATTTGCTGTGTGTTTCGCATAACCTGGAACAATATCCCCCACGTTAATGCCATTAGCTTCAGAAACATCTGGATCAACTTTAGTTACAGTTGACTCTGTAAACGCATAATTTGCAATAAGATTTAGACCGTCAAAGATTTTTCCTCTCAAATCAAATTCAACACCACGAGCTCTTTTTTCACCCAAAACTATTTTATACTGTTCATTTGGCTGATTATTAGGATCGGCTGTTAACTCATTCTTCTTTAAGATATTGTAAACCGATAAACTTGTATTCCAAGACCCTTCAAACCAATCTTTTTTAAGTCCAAATTCAACATTATTTCCAGTAAGAGGTTTTACATCACCACTTCTCACTACTCCAGATTGAGGTGTAAAAGCTTGATCATACAAACCGTAAACCGCAAAATCATCAGTAATAGAATAACTTAAACCAGCACGAGGCGTAATATGGCTATCCTCAATTGGTTCTGCCTCATAGCTACTAGTTTGGCTAATCCAAGTATATCTCGCAGCAAGAGTCAATCTTAATCTATTTTCTAAAAAGCCAAGCTCATCTTGAACATAACCAGCAGCATATTTCGAACCGTAAAGCCCGCCAGCTCTCTGGCTTAAAGGAGTTTCATGGTCGAACTGTGGAAAACCATTTGAAGGCGTACCATAATTTGGATTATAAACATTAAACGGATTATCAACCGTATCTAAATCATGCGATTGTCCCCAATCTGCCATATAATCTTTGCTTCCTAAATCTACTCCTCCTAATACTTTATGAGAAACATTTCCTGTATTGAATTTTCCATTTACGAAAATCTGTCCTAAATACATATTGCTTTCAGCATCCCATATACCAACGTTTCTAATGATTTCTCCATAAGCAAGATTTCCTTCAGGAACACCATCAAAATCTCGATCTGCAGGTCCTGGCCCTACAACTCCCGGCCATGAACTATATCCTTGCTGAATATATTTAAAATAAGAAGTCTGTGCAGTAAGTTTCCAATTTTCGTCAAACTTATGTTCAAACTGTAAGTAACCGCTATGATCCTGAATATTGGTATCAGGCAATCCTGGCTGCGTCATGGTAAAACCTACAGGTAAAGTTGCATAACCACCTGCTTGAGGTCCAAAAACATAATATGATCCCACTTCGGTCATGTTTGCATATTGGAAATTATATTCGGCCGTGATTTTTGTTTTATCATCAATCTGATATGAAATCACTGGAGCAATTACATAGCGGTTATTGCGCTCAAACGGACGGTGTGATCCTTTGTTTTGAGCTGCTCCGTTAAATCTATAAAGCAATTTTCCTTTTTTATCTAATTTCCCGTCAAAATCAACGCTTACTCTATAAAAATCGTAGCTTCCGCCAAGTACACTCACCTCACCTTTTGTAACTCCCGTTGGTTTTTTAGTTACCACATTATACAATCCGCTTGGATCTCCGCTTGAAAGCATGAATCCTGCTGGTCCTTTTACAAACTCAATATGATCTACAAAACTCATATCTTCTGTTAATGGTCCCCAGAAAGAAGAAACTACGTTAAATCCGTTTCTAAAAGCCTGAATTTGAGAACCTCTCATGGTAATATTCGTATACAAATCTCCCCAGTGCTCCAAACGGACAGCTCCACTCACGTTACGAATTACCCCATCGCTCATACTTGTAATTTGCTGATCTTTTAAAGTCTGACCACTTACAATTTGTATATTTTGAGGAATTTCTAAAACCGGAGTTTGAAGACGCAATGACAATGAAGGGTTATCTTGCTTGTATTTATTCTTTGTAATTACCACTTCTTCAAGATCTTCTTGACTTTCAGAAAGAGAAAAATTCTTAGTTGTCGTTTGCTTTGAATTGACTACAATCTTATCCTCGACAGGTTGAATTCCTACTCCATTTAATACGATGGTATACGTTCCAGGTTTTACATTTTTAATTTCATAATGTCCTGAAACAGTTGTAATATCTGAATATTTTGTTCCTTTTAACGCTACAGCTATATTTTCTGCTGGTTTATTGCCACTCAAAGAAACTTTTCCGTTTACAGTTCCAAGCTGTTGCGCCATTATATTTAATGAGCTCAAAAACAGCACGAAAAGATAAACTTTTGCATTACTAATTATTTTCATTGGTTTTGATTTTAAATTGAGCGACAAAAGTATGTGCTAATCTCAACTTTTCCAAATTATTTTAATTCATTCTAAATAAATAAAACAAATTAGACTAAATCAGTAGGAATAAATTTGAGAAATTGCCAATTCTAAGTTATTTCCTGATAATATTAATCTACATTAAGTTTGAAACCAAAATCTATTTCTATCTTTATATTTGAAAAATCTCAATGACCAAAAACAAATAACTTCCTGATATGAAATCGAATACAATAAGAAAAGTAGCCATTGTGGGGTATAACAGAATCCCTTTTGCAAGAGCCAATACGGCCTATTCTAATGTGGGAAACAAAGAAATGATGATCGCAGCACTCAATGGTCTTATTGATAAATATAATCTAAAAGGGAAATTATTGGGCGAAGTTGCTGGAGGCGCTGTAATTAAACATACTTACGACAACAATTTGATTCGTGAATCTGTTATGCAAACCAGTCTTGATCCTGCAACTCCTGCATGCGATTTACAGCAAGCCTGTGATACCGGAATTGAAAGTGCTATTTACATTGCTAACAAAATTGCACTCGGGCAAATTGATTCTGGAATTGCTGGAGGGGTTGATTCTATCAGCGATATGCCAATTGCAATTAGCGAAAAACTTCGAAAAATATTATTAGAAGCTAGACAAGCAAAATCATTGGGCGGAAAAATCAAGACATTTCTAAAACTTCGTCCAAAAGATTTGTCTCCTTTAGTTCCTAGAAATGAAGAATCTCAGACTGGACTTTCTATGGGCGGACATACCGAAATCACGGCGAAATATTATAAAATATCAAGAGAAGAACAAGATGAGTTTGCTTTGAAAAGTCATTTAAACATGGCAAAAGCCTATGATGAAGGTTTTTTTAATGATATGATTACACCTTTTAACGGATTAGAAAAAGATAACAATCTAAGAAGAGACAGCACAATTGAAAAATTAGCCAAATTAAAACCCGCTTTTGATAAAGTTAATGGAACATTGACTGCAGGAAATTCAACTCCTTTAACAGATGGTGCCTCTTGTATTCTTTTAGCTAGTGAAGAATGGGCAAAAGAACAAGGATTACCTATTTTGGCTTATATTAGTTTCGCAGAAATTGCTGCAATTGAATACGTTAAAAATCAGCAGAATCTTTTATTAGCGCCTTTGTTTGCTGCTTCAAGAATGCTAGAAAAAGCAGAATTAAACCTTCAGGATTTCGATTATTATGAAATTCACGAAGCTTTTGCTGCACAAACTTTGGCCACTCTAAAAATCTGGGAAAGTCCAGAATTGAGTGCCGAAATTGGCTTAAAGAAACCATTAGGCGCAATAGATCGAAATAAACTGAATGTAAAAGGAAGCAGTTTAGCAGCCGCTCACCCTTTTGCTGCAACTGGAGGAAGAATTATTGGCGTAATGGCAAAATTATTAAACGAAAAAGGCTCAGGAAAAGGATTAATCTCGATCTGTGCTGCAGGCGGTCAAGGAGTTACTATGATAATTGAGAAATAAATGAATATTTTACAAAAAACTTTAGGAGCAATTTTTCCTCCATACAAATACAATATAATTAGAAAAGAACAAGGCATTCTTTTTAATGCTATAATTGATGCATTACCTGAAGAGCTGACTGAAATAAAGATTCAAACTAAAAGCGGTTCTCTTTTTGACTTGGCAAATTGGAAATTGTATCCAGATTTTAAAAATACTATTATGTGGTATGCTGGAGAAACCTATCTTAAATGTAAAAAAAGAGGAAAAAATTTTAAACTATCCGGGTTAAAAATATTTTCAGATAAAAATAATAGCTTTGAAAATATAGAACTTCTAATTCAAGATAATTTACTTATTGGACTAAAAATAACCAATTCAAATTATCAACTAGATGAATTCAAATTATCTTCTATTGACAATCAAAATTTTGAAATTCTAAATTTTGATTTTCCACCAAATGGAATTGATCTTTTTTACGATAATCTTGATAGTAATATCAAAGAAAGACTAAATTATAATGAATTGTTTGACATTGATTTTAATGGCAGAATTTTTTATGCATTTTATGATTTAGAAGATGGAAATTATTTAGCTGTCGATAAAAAACAAAATGTTTATTCGTTAATTCATGATGCAAAACCTATGGCTTCTAAAATGAAAATAACATTTTTAGAAATTTTAGAACAAATTGAAAATAAACAATTTGATATAAATGCACATTTTGACGACAGATATAGCAAATAATTTCATTTCAAAAAGCATAAAATATTACAGAAATAACCTGTAAATTAATTATTTATACTAAATTAGAGCGTCTTTAAAAAATTTTGCGTCAATTCATTTTAAACCACTAAAAATGATGGAATCAAAAATACCCGAAGGTCCTCTTGCTGATAAATGGAGTCTTTACAAGTCTAAAGCCAAACTAGTAAATCCCGCAAACCGAAAAAAGCTAAATATTATAGTCGTCGGAACCGGTCTGGCGGGCGCTTCGTGTGCGGCATCTCTTGCCGAACAAGGCTATAACATAAAGTCTTTCTGTTTTCAGGATTCTCCTAGACGTGCGCATTCTGTTGCCGCTCAAGGCGGAGTAAATGCTGCAAAAAATTACAAAAATGACGGCGATAGCACTTTTAGAATGTTTTATGACACTATAAAAGGTGGCGATTTTAGATCTCGTGAAGCCAATGTTTATCGTTTAGCGGAATGTTCTGCACATCTTATTGATCACGCCGTTGCACAAGGTGTGCCCTTTGCAAGAGAATATGCAGGATATTTAAACAATAGATCTTTTGGAGGCGTTCAGGTTTCTCGAACTTTTTATGCGAGAGGTCAAACCGGACAGCAGCTTTTGTTAGGAGCTTATCAAGCTTTGGAACGTCAAGCATCTTTAGGAAAAGTGGATTTGTATACGCGTCACGAAATGCTTGAACTCGTTGTTATTGATGGCAAAGCCAAAGGAATAATTGCACGAAATCTTGAAACTGGAATTTTAGAACGTCACGCTGCAGATGCCGTTGTACTGGCTTCGGGCGGTTACGGAAAAGTATATTATCTGTCTACTTTGGCAATGGGTTGCAATAGTTCTGCCATTTGGAGAGCGCACAAAAAAGGTGCTTTTATGGCTGGCGTGAGCTGGATTCAGTTTCATCCTACTTCATTGCCACAACATGGAGAAAACCAATCAAAGCTGACTTTAATGTCGGAATCGCTTCGAAATGACGGACGAATTTGGGTTCCTAAAAAAGCAGCCGATGAGCGAAATGCAAATGCTATTCCTGAAGAAGAACGCGATTATTACTTAGAACGCCGTTATCCTTCATTTGGAAATCTTGCTCCTAGAGATATTTCCTCAAGAGCAGCAAAAGAAAGAATTGATGCCGGTCATGGTGTTGGACCAATGAAAAATGCTATTTATCTCGATTTCTCGGATGCTATTAAAGCGCAGGGAAAAGATAAAATAGAAGCCAAATACAGCAACCTTTTTGCCATGTATGAAAAGATTACGGGCATAAACGCTTACAAAGAACCTATGCTGATTTCACCTTCAGCGCATTTTACTATGGGCGGACTTTGGGTCGATTATGAATTGATGACTACCATTCCAGGTTTATTTGCTCTAGGAGAAGCTAATTTTGCCGATCATGGTGCGAATCGTCTTGGGGCAAATTCGCTGCTTCAAGCCTGTGTCGATGGTTATTTTATTGCTCCTTACACCATTCCAAACTATCTCGCTGATGAATTAAATTCGACTAAACCTGATATCTCGCATCCTGCATTTGAAGAAGCTGAGAAAACAGTGAGAAGACAGCTGGATCGTTTTCTGCATACCAACGGAACCCTTTCAGCAGATTATTTCCATAAAAAAATCGGACGTCTTTTATATGAAAAATGCGGTCTTTCGCGAAGCAGACAAAAACTGGAAGAAGCTTTAATAGAAATCCGTGAACTGAAAGCTTCATTTGAAAAAGATCTCAGAATTACAGGAGATAATACTTTAAACAGTGAACTTGAAAAAGCCGGACGAATTGCCGATTATATCGAATTGGCCGAATTAATGTGTTACGATGCTTTACAACGCGAAGAATCCTGCGGTGCACACTTTAGAGAAGAATACCAAACGGCCGACGGAGAAGCTGTCCGCAACGACGCTGAATTCTGTTATGTATCGGCTTGGGAATGGAAAGGATTAAATAATGAACCCGAACTTCATAAAGAACCTTTAACCTTTGAATCGGTGGAACTTGCAGTGAGAAGCTATAAATAAAATGGTGAATTGTTAATGAAGATACAAGAAGCAAGATAAAAGATATGAAGTGAACTTGAAACTTCTAAAAAGTTGTCTCCCTGAGCGAAGTCGAAGGGCACAAAGCGAGAAGCTTCGACTTCGCTCAGCCTGACAAACAATATCAAAAACTTGAAACCTGAAACATGAAACTAAAAAAACAAAAAGCATGAAACTTTATCTAAAAATATGGCGACAGTTTAATTCTTCTTCAAAAGGAGAAATGACAGATTATGAAATTGATGGAGTGTCAGAACATATGTCCTTTCTAGAAATGCTGGATCTTTTGAACGAATCTCTTATTCAAAACGGCGAACGCGTAATAGAATTTGACCATGACTGCCGTGAAGGAATCTGCGGACAATGCGGCGTAATGATAAATGGACGCGCTCACGGGCCTTTAAAAAATACCACAACTTGCCAGCTTCATATGAGGAGTTTTAAAGATGGAGACACTATTTATATTGAACCTTTTCGTGCAAAAGCTTTTCCTGTTTTACGTGATTTAAAAATTGATCGAAAAGCATTTGATTCTATTATCGCTTCAGGAGGATTCATTGGTGCTTCAACAGGTCAGGCGCCAGAAGCAAATAGCATTCCGATCTCGTATGAAACCGCCGAAGCTGCTTTTGATGCTGCAGCCTGCATTGGATGCGGAGCCTGTGTCGCTTCGTGCAAAAATGCCAGCGCAGCTTTGTTTGTTGGTGCCAAAATAACACATCTCGCATTATTACCGCAAGGGAAATTAGAAGCGCCTAAACGTGCTATTTCTATGGTCAAACAAATGGATCAAGAAGGTTTTGGAGCCTGTTCTGATACAAGAGCCTGCGAAATCGAATGCCCGCAAGGAATTTCGGTTCTTTCTATTGCTAAGATGAATTTAGAATATATGAAAGCTTTGACTTTTAGGAAGTAAGTTATTTTTGCCACAAAGACGCTAAGGCGCAAAGTTTTAAACTTAAAAAAAGGAAAAGCTTTGCGCCTTAGCGTCTTTGCGAGATTAAATATACTTTTAATACTTTACGCTTATCCTTCGACTTCGCTCAGGAAGACAAACAGTACTAACCATTTTTCAAAAAAAATTTGCGACTCTGCTCCCGATAGCTATCGGGATTGCGAGACTAAAAAAGCTTTGTGTCTTTGTGTCTTAGCGGCAAAAAAAATTAAACCGTAAAATAAGGCGTCAAAATATCTTCAAAATTGTACAATCCTTTTTCTTTCTCTTTTAGATTTTCGGCCACAAAAATAACTCCGTTCCCAAAAGCTTCCCTCGAAATCGATTCGTGAATTAAACGCACGGTTTGAAAAGGAAAACCAAAAATGACTTCATGTTTTCCGACAATTCCTCCTGCCCTAACCGAATTGATATTCTCTTTATCCACATCAAGCGCTTCTGCTATTTTCACTGCTGTTCCAGACGTTCCTTGTTTGGTTTTAAAGTGCTCTTCGTTTACTTCGATATCAACCCAAGGTGCAATTTTCTTTAAAAATTTTGCGGCAAATAATAAATAATTAACTCCCAAAGTGATATTTGGCGACCAAAATACTGTGGTTTTTTTCGAGAGCTTTTTCAGGAAATCCAGTTCTTTATCTTTATAATGAGAAATGGCCGAAATGATTTTTATATTTTTCTTCGCTGCCACTTCTCCATAGGTGTAAATTCCTTGATGTGACGAAAAATCTATAATGACATCAACAGGATGCTTTTCTAATAACTCTTCAATAGAAGTTTTAGAACTAGAATAGATTAAGCCGGGTTCTTCTGACTGCACTCCAAAAAATTCTGGAACAGATCTGTGTTCTAAAACCGTACTTTGGCGTAAAACCCATTCTAGACAGAATTTTTTATTTTCTAATAATATTGAAGCTACTGATTTTCCAGTTTTTCCGAATCCGATTAATCCTATTTTCATAAGCATTTATTTGTTTATGGGCGAAGCTTGCCCGGTTGAAAATATTGATATTGTAAGATGTTCAATATCAATCCTAATTTTAAAGAATTCAGACCGTTTTAGAAACCGCCTGTTCATAAAAATAGAAAAATCATAACAGAATCACCAACTAAAACTTCATTTTATAACATAAAAATTATTTATTAGTACGATTTTATCTGTTAATACAAAATCAGGTTATCAAATTCTACCTATAATCGCATTTCTAAATTATTCAATTTAAAATGTTAAAAAATGGCATTAAAAAATGAATTGAGGAATGTACAAGTAAACATATTTTGACTAGATTTATGGCCTGATACCCCAAATAAATATCAGTAAGTAATGGCCTACAACAATAATGGACTGCTCCGTTTTTTAGATGCTCAGAATAAATTGTATTTGACAGCTCTAAACGAAATTAAGAAAGGTAAAAAAGAATCTCCTTGGATGTGGTTTATATTTCCGCAGATAAAAGGAATGGGTTCAAACGATACATCTAAATTTTACGAAATCAAAAATGCCGATGAAGCAATTGCTTTTCTGGAACACCCAATTTTAGGAAAACATCTTGTCGAAATCACTTCCGAACTCATCAAAAAGGAAGAAAATGTTTCTGATATTTTTGAAAGCATTGATCTAGAAAATCTTCAATCTTGCATGACCTTGTTTGCCAGCGTTCAAAATACAGAGCCTATTTTTCAGGAAGTGCTTCATAAACATTTTGACGGTTCATCCGATTTTCATACACTTCAATTATTGTATAGCAATCTTTAATGTTTTTTTTAAAACCGCTTATTTAAACGCAAAGACGCTAAGGTTTACACAAAGTTCGCAAAGTTTTTTAGACAAAGCCTTGCGGACTTTGCGTTTTTATAAAATCCAAATATTTAAAATTTTGCGTGCTTTGCGGTTAAGAATTACACTTATTCTGAATAAAATTTGTTCAAACATTTAATAATTTTATTTTATTTAGAATTAATATAAATAAACTTTTATATTTGCCGTTTTCTGAGCAAAATTGAGTTGTTTTTAAAATTTACTTAATATTGCTTTTTTCAAAGTAAATTTCGTTTAATGAATAAATATGCCAGTTTCGAATTAGATCTTTTCCATTCTTTTAAAGAAGGCGATGAAACTGCATTCAAGTTTTTTTACGATAAATATTTTAGAAGAATCCAATCTTTCAGCGTTCAGTTCATTTACGATCAGGATGAGGCTGAAAACCTTGCTCAAGAAGCCTTACTACATCTCTGGCAAAATAGAGAAAATGTGGAATCTATTAACGGAATCCAAGCCTTTCTGTTTACGTATGCTAAATCAAAATGTTTGAATTTGATTCGCCACAATAAAGTGAAGGACAAATTCAAAAATGACCTCTTAAACCATAAAGAAAGAGAACTGAATATTGAAGTTTTAAATTCGATTCAGTTTGACCCTTTAGAATTAACCGAATTAGAACGAATTATTCAGGAATCCATCAGCGATCTGCCACCAAAAACCCGAGAAGTTTTTATAAAAAAACGTTTCGAAAATAAAAAAAATGCAGAAATCGCAGAGGAAATGGGAGTTTCTTTAAAAGCTGTTGAAGCCCATATGACAAAGGCTTTGAAGATTTTAAAAACCCGATTATCTGATTATTTGTTCTTAATTTTTATCCTTATTTATAATAATTAAGAATAAAAGGTAGGGTATTTTAATTCTGAGGTGTACTTATAATGGCGAGAAGTTTTAAAACGCAAATATGACATCGGAAATAATAAACAAATACCTTTCTAACGAAGCTTCAGAACAAGAAGTTCAGGCACTTTTTGATTGGATCGAAGTATCAGAAGAAAACAAGAATCAATTTATAAAGGCGAAGAAGATTTGGGCACTAACCACTCTTTGTTCAGATTTATCTATTGAGACTGTTCCGGTAATCCAGATGAAACCAAAAAACAAAATCAGACAGTATTTACAATATGCTGCAGTGTTTTTAGTATTTCTGGGTTTAGGAACAACTGTTTACTTATTTAGCAACAAAGCTGAAACTTCAAAAGAAATTGTTCTAGAATTGGGCGACGGCCGTCTGGAATATATATCTGGAAAAAAAGAAACTGCATTGTTGAATGACAAAGGTGATTTGATTGCCAAAAAATTTCCGACTCAAATTATTTACTTTGGCAAAGTTCAGGATCATAAAGTGATCTATAATTCTCTTTCTGTTCCGTACGGAAAACGCTTCAAGCTTAAACTCTCAGATGGTACTGTTGTGAGTTTAAATTCGGGAACCACTTTACGCTATCCGGAGCAATTTGGACTTAACGGAAACAGAAATGTTTACTTAACCGGTGAAGCATTTTTTGAAGTTGCCAAAGACAAAGAGCATCCGTTTATTGTTCATGCAAATCAGGCAGATATTGAGGTTCTCGGGACTACTTTTAATGTGAGCGCGTATCCTGAAAACCCTACGGTTAATAGTACATTAATTGAAGGCAGTATTCAAATGTCTGAAGCTGCTAATCCTTCTAACGCTATTTTGCTCGAGCCAAACCAAATGGCGACATGGCAGAATAATTCAAAAAAATTGGTCTTAAAAGAAGTTGATCCAGCCTTTTATGCTGCCTGGACAAAAGGTGAACTTGCTTTTAAAGACACCCCATTTTCTACAATCGCTAAAATTATTCAGCGTACTTATGATGTTGAAATTATCAACGAAAATTCTGATTTGGCCAGACAGAATTTTACGGGTACAATTAAAATTAGCGAATCTAGTGTCGAAAACATTTTAGACCTGCTAAAACGTGACACGCCTTTTAATTATTCTATTCAACAAAAAACCATTACAATTACCAATCCGCGATAAAAAAATAAACATGACATTTACGATACAGCCCGTTTTAAGAAAAATTCTGTTTTTCTTAGCCATTCTCATATCTGGATTTAAAGGATTTTCTCAGAATAAACTCATAACATTACACGTAAAAAGCAAACCTATAAGCCTAATTATCAAATCTATTGAAGAGCAAACCGATTTTAGAATCATTTATAATGCAAGAAAAATCGATGCCGATCAATTAGCCGATTTAGATATCAATAATGCCACTTTAGAAACAGCTTTAACACAATTATTAAAGGATAAAAACATTGCATTTTACATTCAGAAAAAACAGGTTCTGTTAACGAACTCCGCTCCTGATTCTCAAAATGATCCCGCTCAGGAATCACAAAGAATGATTAGCGGAACGGTTTATAGCGCAAAAGACAGACAGCCTCTTCCTGGTGCTTCAATACGCATAAAAGGAACTGGAATGGGCGCTATAACTGATTTTAACGGAAAATTTGTTTATCAGTTAAAAGGAAATAGTATTCCGAATCTGGTTCTTGAAGCAGGATTTCTAGGAATGGAAACACAATCTCAGAAAGCAGATGATAAAAAGACATTTGTTTTTTATCTTCAGGAAACTACCGATGAGCTGAATCCTGTTGTGATTACTTCGTCTTACGGCACAACTAAATTAAAAGAAGAAATTGTTGGAAGTATCTCAACTTTACAGGCAAAAGATATTGCGGTTGAACAGGCTTCTGAAAGTTTTGACAAAATGATTACAGGTCAGATTGCTGGTGTTATGGTTGAAAATACTTCTGGCGTTGGCGGGCCAGTTAAAATCAATATTCGCGGACAGGGAACTTTATCTTCTTTAAGCGGTGCAATTTCAGGAACTTCGTCTCAGCCTCTTTTTATTGTTGACGGTGTTGTAATGAGCGAAGAATATGCTATTGACAGCACCAATTTTAACGGAAGCGGTGATTACGCTGAAAATTTGGCAAATCCGTTAATGAAAATTGCGCCAGAGAATATTGAAACTATTTCTGTTTTAAAAGACGCTGCAGCAGTTGGTATTTACGGTGCTGATGGAGCGAATGGGGTAATTTTGATTACAACCAAAAAAGGGAAAAAAGGAAAAACACAATTTGGTTTTTCAAATCAGCTTGGGGTTTCTTCTGCTATTAATCAAATTAAATATTTAAACGGAGAACAATACACAGAACTGCGAAATGAGTTCATGAAAAACACTACGCCTGGATATGTTCCTGTTTCATACAACGGCATTAACACAAATTGGTTCAATATATTAAATCGAGCAGGAATATATAATAAGTATAATTTTAATGTTTCGGGTTCAACTTCTAAATTTTCTTATCGTACAAACGTAAGCTATACAAAAATTGACGAACCACAGGTTGGAAATGAAACCAAACAATTAAATGCAGGAATCAATTTAGGCTACAATTCTGGCAAATGGGATATCAATTTGATGCTGAATCCAAGTTTTGTGCAAAAAGATGCGCCAAACATCTTTTATAGTTTTGCCTACCTTCCAACCCTTGCCGTTTATAATGCTGATGGTTCTTATGCCGATTTAGGCGTAAGCGGTACAACGAGAGGAAATCCTCTGGCGGCGATTGAGCAAAATAAAAATGAAGCGCAGACTTTTGGCCTTTTAGGAAGTTTGAATTTGTCTTATAAACTCAACAAAAACATCAGATTTTCTACTCTTTTCGGTATGGATTATACCGATAAAGAACAAGATCGCTACTTTTCTGCAGCAAATGAAAGCGGACAGTCTAACGGAACTTTTATTTTGGATGGAATTTCACGCCCAGCTTGGGGACGCCGTGTTATCAATCAGAGAAATTCTACGAAATGGAACTGGCAAGGACAAGCTTTATTCAATAAACAATGGAACGAAACTCATGAAATTGATGGTATAGTTGGTTTTGAACTTGCTGAAGATAAAACCGATTTTAACTACAAATCTGGAGTTGGTTTTTTAAACCCAGAATATATTCACAAAGTGTCTGAAGCAATAAGAGATGACAATCCAGACACACCTAAAGATGAATCTACAGATGGACAGAGTTACAGAAATGAAATAAGCTATAACTCTAGGGTTTCTTTGTTTTCGCAACTTAATTATAATTATAAAAAGCGTTATTTCTTGTTAGCCAATTACCGTCGCGATCAGAGTTCTGTTTTTGGAGATGATACCGATGTGGCTCATAATGGCGGTTTAGGCGCTGGATGGATTATTAGCAATGAAAATTTTCTGAATTCTAATTCTTGGATCGATTTCTTGAAATTAAAAGCAAGTTATGGTACAACAGGGAATTCTAAAATTGGTTCTTATAGATCTAAAGGATTATATAATATTGGTCAAAACGGATACAATGGCGGTATAGAAGCAACGCCTGGAGCAGCTCCGAACGGAAGATTAAGCTGGGAAAAAAACACAAAATTCAATGCTGGATTTGATTTCAACGTTTTCAAAAGAGTCGAACTGACTTTAGAATATTATTATGACAATAAAAGTAATTTGATTACGGCTAGAGATATTCCTACTGAAACGGGTTATAGTTCTGTACAATTAAACGCTGCAAGCATGTACAACAAAGGTTTTGAACTTACTACCAGAATTAAATGGATAAAAAGCAACGCTTTTAAATGGACAACAGCATTCAATATTTCAACCGTTGACAGTAAAGTAACCGATTTAAAAGGTTTAGGAAGCGACTATTCTGTAGCAAATCTCGCGTTGGCTCAAAAAATAGGTTATAGCACTACTACATTATGGGGAGTTAAATGGGTTGGCGTAGATCCAGCTACAGGAAGAGATCTTATTCAAAAAAATGGGCAGGTTTACGATGCTAAAACTTATGGCGAATTATACACAATTGCCGACTGGGAACCTATTGGAGACAAACAAGCAGATGCTTACGGAGGTTTCTACAATAATTTCACTTTCTACAACAATCTGACTTTATCGATTAGAGGTGATTATCAAATTGGCGGTGACTTTTTAGCTTCAAGTGAGCTTATTGATCAATATAACGTAACAATAAATAGAAATCTTTCTGTAAATGCTTATGATTATTGGAGAAATCCGGGTGACAATGTTACACAATCTGCCGTAACACTTTCTCCAATTATAACCAACTTAAGCAAATATGTTTATGATGCGACTTACATCAGAATCAGCAATATTAATTTGAGCTATAATGTGCCATTAAAAAATACTTTTCTAGATACGTTTTCTGTATTTGCCGATGCTACAAACGTGGCGTATTGGTACAAAGAAAAAAGTCCGAAAGGAATGAACGGCGTACGAGAGTATAGTTATATCTATCCTCAGGCAAGAACAATTTCGCTGGGAGTTAATGCTAAATTTTAAGAAAATGAAATATTCAAAATACCTATCCATATTTTTTCTGCTACTTTCATTGCAAAGCTGCAGTGACTTTTTAGAACAAGAACCTGGAACACAAACTTCTATTGACGAACTTTTGCAGAATAAAACAGGCGTTTTACAAGCACTTAGAGGGCTTTATTCTTCGTTAGAAGCCAATGTTCGACCAGAACGTTACGCAGTTTATGCTGATTTACAGGGCGGAAATATAAAATTTACACCAACCGCAACAGGAAGTCTTAGAGGACAAGTTTCGACGCCATCAAATGTTGAACAGGTTTATTCTTTCGATGATCAGGCGCTAACAAGCAATTTCAAAATGTTTTACGACGAGAGCTACGATATCATAAATCAGGCAAATCTAATTTTAGAATATACTCCTTCCCTAAACGACGCTACTGATGCAGAGAAAAATCAGATAAAAGCAGAAGCATTAGCCATAAGAGCTTATACGCATTTTCTTGTATCGTTGGTTTACAGTCAGGATTATAAATATACTGCCGATGCATCGCATTTAGGAATCGTTTACAGCACATCATCTATAAAAGGTGGCATACAATACCCAGCGAGAAAAACTGCAGCAGAAACGTATGCTTTAATTATTAATGATTTACAAACCTCTATAGCCAATTATTCGGACAGTTCTTTGCTTACTGGCGCTGCGTATTCTTTCTTTAATCAAAAAAACACAAAAGCTTTATTGGCGAGAGTTTATCTTCAAAAAGGAGATTGGGCAAATGCTTACGAAACTGCAAATGATGTTATTACCAATTCTGGAGCAGTATTAGCCAGCAAAGAAACTTTAATTGCAGAATGGGAAAAACCAGACCTTCCTATTTCAGAAATCTTGCTTGAATTTGCTATTCCTAAAGATAGCGAAAACAATGTTTCAGGATCAATGTCAAAAGTTTTTGGCTATAATACAGATTTAAGTTTTGAAAAATATACGGCTTCAAATGATTTGATTAATTTATATGAAAGCACCGATTTAAGAAAGCAGCTTTTCTTGGTAAAACCGCTTTTTACATTGGTAGAAGGCGTACAAACTTACGTGGATTACAGTTTTACAAAAAAATATCAGGATAATGCTGGTTATGTAGCTTTCAGACTTAGCGAAATGTATTTAATTCGTGCCGAAGCTGCTTTAGAAACCAACAGAGCAGATTTGGCAATGGCAGACATCAATACGATTCGCGCCCGCGCAAATGCTTCATTATTAACCAATACAGCAAATCTAAAAGAGAATATCTTTTTAGAAAGAAGAAAAGAATTATGCTTCGAAGGCTTTTTATTCTTTGATATTGCCAGAAACCATAAAAACGTTTCAAGAACCGACGGCTGTCTGGCAAATGTGTGCAGTTTGACGTATCCGTCTTTAAAATACGTACTGCCAATACCAACATTCAACACCAATCTTAACCCAAACTTGCAGCAAAATGACTCGTATTAAGATATTCAGCCTACTATTTACAGCATTATTATACATTTCTTGTTCTAAAGACGATTATAAATTAGGTTCTGATATAGATCCATACATAAGATTTAACTTTTTGGTTAAAGCCGATAATACTCCTTTGGAGTATCCTGCTGTAAACGGAAGTTTAGTTCCACAATCTACTTATGAAAACAAGTCTGTAAAAACATTAAAAGTTCCTGTAGCCTTAACCACACGTGAATTAAAAGAAACAATAACGGCTAATTTCAGCGCTGAAACATCTGGAGTTGCTGATAGTTTTAGTGTAAATCCGGTAAATCAGCTTTCATTTCAAGGCAGCAAATTAACCGATACCATTTATGTTTCTTTTGATAAAAGATGGGCTGCAAACCAAAGCATTAATCTAAAACTAGAAACGGTTTCTGATCCTGATATTCATATCGGGAATTTAAACACAGCATATCCAAATAATACTTTCAAAATTGATTTAGGAACAATTGCAACCAACTACACTTTTCCTGTAACGCAATATAATGTGAAAGGCGAAGTAGGCGAAACAATTGATTTTATAGTGAATTTTCCAAATGGCTTTTTCCCTGAAGAAATCAAAAATGCAAATATTTTCAAATTCCAAAATGGTTTTGAATATTCTTTAACGCATGATGATTTTGGCGATAACAGAGGTTTTGTGACGTATCATTTAACGCTTTTAGAAGATTTACAAAATGATGATGCCCGTTACGAATCGAAGATTACTTTAATAAATATTCCTAATTACACCGCTACAGGAAAGATAAACCTAACAATTGCAAAACCAATAAAATCTCCAAGAGATATTCAAGCAAATCCGGCATCAAAATTTACCGATCCTACAAATGCCTTTTATTTAACGTATGGAGAACATTGGTTTAGCAACGGAGCCACTTGTGCTTGGCAAACTTTCAACGCTCTGACTTTTCCAGTTGTAGTTACAAAAGATGATCCAAACGCCATTTTATACAGTGATAAAGGAACAACAAATCCGAACGACGACATATATCACGACGCTTTCAAAATCGGATTTAACGTTGCCAGCGGAACCAATACAGTCAATTCTTTTGGTCTAAAAAGATGGTTTTCTAACGAAAATAACTCTGCGTCAGTATCGCCTGGATTCAATATTACCTCTGCTTTAGAATTTTTCCCAGCAAATGGAAACAGCAAAACCGAGGGAACTGTTTTAGTAATTCCGCAAGATTTAACTATCGGAAAAGATAAAGACAACACATATCAAATTGCTATTTCTGGTGAAGGAACATACAAGGAAATTAGCAATGGTTTATATGAAATTTCATTTGAATTAAAACTGACAAATGATAAACTTTTTGGAGGAACAGTCTCGACACAATACAGAATGTACAATAATAGAACATATCCAAAACCAGTGGCTTTGAGCATTCCGTGTCCTAAAGAAGTTACTTTATAATTATGAATTATGAATTGTGAATGTTTTGTAAAGTGAATTTGCAACCTGAAACTTGAAACAAAAAACAAAAAGAATTGAAAAAACTAATCTTCCCTCTCTTATTCCTGCTTTGCTTAACGGCATACAAAAGCATGGAAAATCCTGATTACATTGATATTCAGAAATTACGAAAATTGTATTCCAGCGGAGATTCATCAAAATGGCCTGCTGCGGAATTACATGAAAGCGTAGATAAATCTAAATTTCAGGATATTGGCGTTTTGCCGGCTGTTCCGTATCCTGCTTATAATCCGTATTCGAAGGAAAAAGAAAGTTTGGGAAAGATATTGTTTTTTGATCCGAGATTATCCCGAAGCGGACAAATTGCGTGCGCTTCTTGCCATAATCCGGAATTGGGCTGGACAGATAATTTAACACGTTCGTTTGGACATGATCGCCAGACAGGAAAACGCAATTCGATGACGATTTTAAATTCGGCGTATGCTACTTCTCTATTTTGGGATGGACGCGCATCAAGTCTTGAAGATCAAGCGCAGTTTCCTGTTCAAGATCCTTTAGAAATGAATGAAAAACTGACGATTGCGGTTGATAAAATTGCTAAAATAAAAGGCTATAATTCCTTGTTTACAGCAGCTTATGGCGATAAAAAAGTGACTTTAGAGCGAATTCAATATGCCATTGCCACTTTCGAAAGATCTATTAATAGTCCGAAAAGCAAATTTGATCAGTTTGTAAGTGGAAAATCAGATATTTATACCGATCAGCAGGTAAAAGGATTGCATTTATTTAGAACCAAAGCGCAATGCATCAATTGTCATAACACACCTTACTTTAGTGATAATCAGTTTCATAATGATGGCCAGACTTTATTCGGAACAAAAAATGAAGATTTCGGACGTTATAACGTAACAAAAGACATGAAAGATATTGGCAAATTCAGAACGCCAACGCTACGCGAAGTGGTAAACACAAAACCGTGGATGCATCACGGACATTTTCCAACTTTACTCGATGTTGTAGAGTTATACAATTTAGGAAATCCATCTCCAGTTCAGAAAAAATATCTGGGAACAGCGAGAGATTCACTGATTCCAAAATCAGACCCGATGCTTAGAAAATTAGATTTAAGCAAAGAAGAAATTGGTGATTTACTCGCTTTTATTGAAACTCTAAGCACTCCAACAAGAAGAATTATAATTCCCGAAATGCCAAAATAAGTTAGTTGATGATTTGTATTTGCCCCAAAATTTGCAAATCTTCCAAGCCCATTTCTTTATGAAATGGGCTTTTTTATTCCAACACGATGACTTCAAAATGAAAGTTTTTGCGATAATCTTACAATAAATACTATTTCTCTTTTTGTAGCTTTATATATTATTTAAAGATGCCATTTAGCGCCAATCAATAATTATTTACTATCTTTTTATTGATACATAAAATACCTCTTCAATCTTGAAATTATTGGCATTTCTTAAATTTGACTATAACTCAAAAGAAGCTTTTTTCTTTTATAAAAATTTACTGCCATGAGAATAGATCAGATACAAATCAAAACAAAAGATATTCAAAAAACGAAAGCATTTTATCAGAACGTTTTTGGACTTTTCATTCTAGAAAATGACCAAAAATCGATAACATTTCAAACTGGAACTTCTATTTTAAAATTTGTTGAAGATCCAGATTTTAATTCCATATATCATTTTGCTTTCAATATTCCTGAAAATCAGCTTGAAGAAGCCATACAATGGTGTAAAGACAAGGTTGATTTAATTGTTTTAGAAGATAAAAGTGTAGTTACTAATTTCGAAAACTGGAATGCGCATTCTATCTATTTCTTTGATCACAACGGAAATTTACTTGAATTCATTGCTAGACATGATCTTAATAACGAACAAGTTGGCAATTTTAATGCTGCTTCGATTTTAAATATAAGCGAAATCGGAATTGTTACAGAAAGTCCATTAAAATTAGGAAATCAATTAATCGAAGAACACGGACTTCATTTCTTCACTCAAAACACCAATACCGAAAAATTTGCTGCCATTGGCGATCATGAAGGTTTATTGATTCTGGTGCAGCCAACAAGAAATTGGTATCCTACCCAAATTCCTTCTGAAAGTAATCCAGTAAAAATAACTTTGGAAAATAATGACAACATAATTGAATTGGAGTTTTAGCAATTAACCCAAAAAAGCCTATTTCTTCAAATAAATAGGCTTTTTTGAAAGACAAAAAACTTCATCTTTAAGCTGGCTGTTTTCTATTTAACCACTTTTTTAACTACTGTTCCTTTATCGGTATATATTTTTATTATGTAAACGCCTTTATCCAAAAACGAAACATCCAAAGGCATATTTTCAGCTTTAACTCTTTTAATTAAACTGCCATTAATCGAATAAAATTCTACTTCATTAATGATGCTATTTATTGCATTTATACTCAATTCATTTTCAGTAATAGGAACCGGATAAATCATAACTTCATATTTTGTGTCTATTAATGCTATTTCATCTATCGTAGTTTTAGTTGCCAATTGAATATTATCTTCCAAAGTAATTTCTTCGATTGATTTTTTTGTACTTTCTAAAATACGGTCATCATTATCATAAATTGCTGTAATGACTACATTTAAAGCTTTCGCAGGAATTACTCCTGAATAATTAGCATTGTATTCTTTTGTACTAACTCCATCTACGGCTATATTCCAATAACTGAATTGATGACCTGCTTTTGGTTTTGCTTCTAAGCTATAAGAAAGATTTTGCAAATATTTACCGTTAAAGTCTCTTAAAAGCTTTACAGTATTTAGAATGACTTCTCCTTTGTTAAACTCGTTATTTACAGTAAAAGTCATTTCATTTCCACTTAATCCAAATGAAGATTTTACATGCTTAACAGCATAAGATTGTCTTTTTCCCCAATATTCTCTCATAGATTGGATGTGTTTTTTCCAATTTGCCAAAGTTGGCACCGAAGAATGTATATCATGAGTATATGAAATTTCATTTTCGATATTACGAGCTAAGCTGTCAATAACAGGTGTTGTCCTAACAGGATCAAATGTTTGATATGCATGTGTTATGTACCGACCCGCAAACTTCTGTTTAAATTTATCATTTTTACAAAGACTATAAAAAACGTAGCCCATAGAACTTGTTGAGCTCTTTTGAGTTCTGTCAATATTATTATCAGCAGAAGAGTATGCTATCAAAGCCAAATCGGCGTCATGCAAGATGTAACGCCATTTTGTTTTGTTTTTGTAGGGTCGCCATGCTTTTATATTATTATCTGGTTGATCTCGATTATTAATATAGGTTTGAACTAAAAAATAATTTAATACCTCTTGTTCATCAATATATTTATCAGAATATTTTAAATAATTTGCGTCTTCTTTAAGGCTATTTGCTTTCAAAAAAGCAATCATCTCATTCCATTGATTCATATTTCCTTGAGAAGCACGAATAGAAGCATAATCGTTATGTTTTCCTAATAAATCATATTCATCCTGCTCCAAACCATAATTAGACTCTAAATAATCTTTTTGGGTTCTTTCACGAATGTTCATCAAACCATTGTAATTTCCGTTGATGTAAACTACAGCGGGCTGGTAAGCTCTTCGGTCAATGTCCATCTGGTCTTTAATTAAAACATGAACTAAGGCATCCTGCATCATGGTTTTTCTTCCATCCTGCCCTGACGTTCTTAAGGTTACCGATTTTCTCTTTTGACCTTTCTTTTCATTAAAAAAATCATATTTCATTCGGTTATTGCCTTGGAATCTTTTGTCAGCAATGATATTAAATTGTTTATGCTCTTTAGCGCGTTGGCTTGCGGCAAAAATCTCAACATTCATCTGATAATTAAAATCTGATTGACCTGTTTGTGTTGAAAAAAACTCAACATTTGACGGTCGTTTCATAATCTTATTTTTATAATTTTTCCAAATACCTAATGTTCCGTCTTTTCTGTATTTTTCATTAACAGCAACAGAAAAAACAGGCAAATTTATACCTCTTTTATTTTGAAGATAGGATTGTGTTGTTACCGTACTTGGCAAATAACCTGTTGCGTATACTTTTGCCCTGATTACTACATTGGTAACGCTTATTGGTCCATTATAAACTAATGATTTTCCGGTAAGCATTTTTGAAGCATCGGTAATCTGAGTCGTTAGATCAAATGGTTCATCTCCATTCAAAGTATAATAAATTACTGCTCCAGGAGTTTTAGTAGATAATGTAATTTGTTTTGTTCCATTTATAAAACCACCTGGTTCACTAAAAACGATTTGCTCAGCTTGCTTTGAAGCAGGTATTCCCTTCGCATTTGCATTTTTAGGTGTTGGATACGTCATAAGACTCCAATCATTACCGCCATCAACAGTTCGTGCATAAGACACATTCCCATTGTTTAGAGCGGGATATGTAATTTTATCAACGAGATTTTTATTAGCATCGAACATAAAGATTGTTCCTCCTTTAGGCTCCAGCCTAAAATTAGCATTAAAAGCATTGTCTGCTTCATCAAAATAAATGAGAAAAAAACCCAATTTGGAAATTGTTGCTCTAGATGTTTTAATCTGCCATTTTGCAGGCTGATTCACATCATCGGAAAAATAATAATTACGAAAGTTAATTGTTGAATTTGATGGATTATACAATTCGATCCAATCAGAAAAATTATATACTGTTGGATCATAATTCATTGTATTACTGATCATAACCTCATTAATCTTAAGCTGGGCTATTCCTGCAATAGAATGTGCAAAAAATAAAACTAATAATAAAATTCTAAAAAGCTGGCGTAAAGTTCTAAGCATAATAATCGCATTTAATAAAAAATGCAAAAATGCACCAGCTTTGTCTTTCTAATGGCTCATAAAAGTTTTTAAATGAACAATAAAAGGCATTTTAAGATTGGCTTAAAACTTCATTTTTTGAATTCGAACGGCATTTAAAATAGCCAATAAAGCCACACCGACGTCGGCAAAAACAGCTTCCCACATCGTGGCAAGTCCACCCGCACCAAGAATTAAGACAAAAGCTTTGACTACGAATGCCAATGTAATATTCTGCCACACAATCTTTTTGGTTTGTTTGCCAATATTGATTGCCATTGCAATTTTGCTAGGCTTATCATCCTGAATTACAACATCTGCGGTTTCTATTGCTGCATCGCTTCCTAAACCTCCCATCGCAATTCCAACCGTACTTAACGCAATTACAGGAGCATCATTTACTCCATCGCCTACAAAGGCAATCGTTTCGTTTTTTGCTTTAATTTCGTTGACTTTATCCACTTTATCTTCTGGAAGCAAATCACCAAAAGCTTTTATGATTCCCAATTTATCAGCTACAAACTGAACCACATTCGCTTTATCTCCACTTAACATAGTCAATTTAACGCCTAAAGATTTTAGTTTAGAAACGGTTTCTTTTGCATCTGCTTTAATTTCATCTGCAATAGTCAAATAGCCTACAAATTTTCTATCAAAAGCAATGGAAATTGTAGTATAAACGATTGAGGACGGATCAATATCATACGAAATTGAGTATTTGTCCAAAAGCTTAAAATTACCAACAAATAATTCTTTTCCGTTGTGTGTTGCTTTTAATCCGTGCCCGGAAATTTCTTCGATTTCTTTTAATTCTACAGAAGAATCAATCGGCCCAACGTGATTATGAATCGCTGTTGCCACAGGATGCGAACTTTTATTCTCTAAAACATTAATCAGTTTTAAGATTTCGTCTTTATCAAATTCGGGATTTACAATGACTTCTTGAACTTTAAAAACACCTTCGGTCATCGTTCCTGTTTTGTCTACCACAACATTCTGAATGGTTGAAATACTGTCAAGGAAATTACTGCCTTTAAATAGGATTCCGTTTCTACTTGCAGCTCCAATTCCCCCAAAATAACCAAGCGGAATACTAATAACCAAAGCACAAGGACAGGAAATAACTAAGAAAACCAAAGCTCTATACAACCAATCAGTAAAAACATAATCATCAACAAAAAGCATCGGAATCAAACAAATTCCAATTGCCAAAAACACTACAATTGGCGTATAGATTTTAGCAAACTTTCTGATAAACAATTCCGCTGGCGCTTTTTTGGTTGTGGCGTTTTGCACCAACTCCAAAATTTTAGACAATTTACTGTCGCTGTAAGCGGTTGTTACTTTTACTTCGGCAATGGTATTGCCATTTATCATTCCTGCCAAAACAGTTTCGCCTTTCTTCTTAGTATCGGGTTTGCTTTCTCCTGTTAAAGCTGCTGTATTAAACGAAGCAGAATCTGATAATAATTCGCCATCCAAACCTAATTTTTCTCCAGCTTTAAGCTGAATAATAGCTCCAATCTGAACATCTTTGGCTTTGACTTTTACCGCTACATTGTTTTCTAAAACATGAACCTCATCGGGACGCTGATCCAATAGGCTTTTAATACTCGATTTTGCTCTACTAACTGCCATTCCCTGAAAGGTTTCTCCAATTGTATAAAACAGCATAACAGCAACACCTTCTGGATATTCTCCAATGGCAAAAGCACCAATTGTGGCAATACACATGAGGAAAAACTCAGAGAAAATATCTCCTTTTACAATGCTTTCGTAAGCTTCTCTTAAAACGGGAAGTCCCACTGGAAGATATGCGATCGCATACCAAACAATTCTAACATATCCTGTAAACCAATCTTGCGGGAAATAATTATCTAAACCAATTCCGATAATCAGTAAAACAAAAGATATGATTGACGGCAAAAACAGTTTAAATAGATTACCGCTTGCATTGTGTTCATGGTCATGACCTCCGTGATCGTGTCCGTCATTATCAGAATGGACGGGTTCGTCATGCGAACAACAGCAAGAAGGTTTGGCTTTATTTTTTACACTTTTTATTTCTTTATCTTGATGTATCATTTTTTTAAGTTTCATGTTTCAAGTTTCATGTTTTTCCTGTTCTGAAACTCTGTTTAAAGAATGTCCTAAATTTAAGCATTTTGTGGTAAAGTTTATTGCCACAAAGGCACTAAGTTTTTATTTAACTCTGGCGAATTAATCTCGCAAAGTCGCAAAGACGCAAAGTTTTTTTTGCCACAGATTTAAAGGATTAAAAAAATACGCTAAATCTTTGCTAAATAAAAATCATGTTAATCCTTAAAATCTGTGGCAAAACTTATTTTTCAATTTCTGCCAGCTTTAGCTGGAGGCAACTCAAATTAAATTCATTAAATCTAAAAAAAACTTTGCGACTTTGCGACTTTGCGAGCAAATTTCATTTCAGCATAAAAAAACTTTGCGACTCTGCACTTTCGTAGCAAAACCACTTCTTAATGCGTATGCTCTCCTCCGCCCTTCATTGCAGAAAGCAAATAAAATGCGCCTTTTGTTACAATTTTAGCATTGGTTGGAATATCATTTACAAACTTCACTTCAGTAAAACCTAAATCAGTTGTTCCTGGTATTACTTCTATGGCTTTAAAATGCACTTCTTCTTCGTGAGCTTCCTCCTTTTCACCTTCTTTGTGTTCGTGTTTTTCTTCTGCATGCCCTTCCTCCTGTACAAATACAAAATACTTATCAGCATTTTTAACCACAGCATCTTTTGGAAGCGCCGGAACAGTTGCATTTACAATATTGATATTCGCTGAAACATACATTCCCGGAATCAGGCCTTTTGCATCTGCAGGATCAATTTTAGCGTGGACTGCAACAGTTTTACTTTCGTTAGAAAAAGATTTATTTATTCCGAAAATCTTTCCTTTAATCGATTTATTGGATTGATTGGTTAAGACAAAATCAATTACCTGACCAATCGAAATGGAACCTAAATCTTTCTCATACACATTTAAATCCAAATGCATCTGACTGTTGTCAACGACTTCAAAAAGCGAAACTCCAGTGTTGGCAAAAGCGCCTTTGGCAATATTGATTTTCCCAACAAAACCATTTATAGGCGAAACAATTGGCACGACCGATGTTGTTCCTTTTGTATTGACATGCAAAGCATCTAGTTTGTTTTTTGCTGCTTGAGCACGAGCTCTTTCGGCAGCTAATTTGGCTTTTACTTCCTGAAAAGTTTTTCTCGGGTTGACATTTTCGTCGCTCAAAGTCTTCTGACGGTTATATTCTAACTGCAAATATTCCACATTAGCAACAGCCGACTGGTAATCTTCCTGCATCCCGATAACTTCAAGATTCTGAATCGTTGCTAAAACTTTCCCTTTGTTTACATATGTTCCTTCCAAAACAAAAATGTCTTTTACTGTTCCACCAATTAAAGTCGAAACCTCAGCTGAGTTTTGCGGAGGCACTGTCGTGTAACCATTGGCTTTGATGACTTTATTAAGGTTTCTATCTTCCACAGAACCTGTTTCAATTCCGACAGTTTTATATTGTGATTCTGTTAAAGCTACTTCTGTAGTTGACTTTTCTTCTTCCTGTGGTTCTTCGGCTTTCTTTTCGTTACAACTAATTAGGGTAACCGCAAAGAGCGCAAAGGTTCCGCAAAGAACGCTAAGTTTAATTTCCTTGCGAACTCCGCGTTTTTTCTTTGCGAACTTTGCGGTTAAATCTTCGGTCACACTTTTAAATATATTTTTCATGATTAATTGTTTTTGATGTTTGGGAATTGAAGTTCTATGGCACTTTGATTATAGCTGTGCGTTGCCTCGGCAAATTGTTTTTTAATATCAATCGCCTGATTTAGGAAGCTGATATAAGACCAATAACTCATATCGCCATTAGCATAACTTTTTTGTGCTGTTTCAATAATCTGATCGGCATAATGCAAGCCTTCATTTTGGAAATACGCTAAGTTTTTCTGCTGTTTTTTGAAGTTATTTTGTAATTCTTCTCGTTGAAGATTTAGCATCATTTTATTTTTATCTAAAGCCAATTGTGACTGCGAAATACTGATTTCGGCCGCTTTTGCTTTAGTAGTGTTAACACCTCCAAACAACGGAATCTGCAACCCTGCTGTAAAACCCTGAAACAAAGACTCTTTATCTATTGTCTGAGCAAAATATCCTAAACCAACTTTTGGCGTTCGCAAAGCTTTAAATGTTCCCACTTCTTTTTGATAAACCGAAATCTGCTGTTGATAAAAATCTGTCATCAGAGCTTCTGCTTTTGTGTTTTCCTGATTTTCTATAAAAGTATACTGTAAAGTTGTATTTGAATCTGGAACAATATTTTCATTTGTCTGGATGAAAAACTGCAATTGTTTCTGATAAATAGCCAAATCGTATTCTAACTGCGCTTTCTGCGTTTCAATTTCTTTTACTTTCGCTTTTGCACTGATAACTTCGATGTTTCCGCTTTCTCCTGTTTTAAAACGCAATTCGGCGTTCTTTAGAAATTTGGTATAAATATCATTCAATTCTGTATTGAGTTTCTGAATTGAAACGCCGTACAAATATTGATAATAAGCCAATGTAACCGCTTTTTCGATTTCATAAGAAGACAGCGCCTTTTGTTTTTCGGCCAGTTTTGCGAGTTCTTCCTGCAATTGCCTGTTGGCTTTTGTAATATTTCCTAATGGAAAAAACTGCTGTACCGAAACATTATGATCGTAATCTGCACTATTGAACTGACCTCCTTGATACTGCACCTGAAGCGGATCTGGTTGAAATGCTGCCTTTTTGAGAACGGTTTGTTTTTCGATTTCTTTATCGGCTATTTTTAAGTCGATGTTGTTTGATTTGGCGAGTTCTACTGCTTTTTCTAAACTGATAGTTTGCTGTGCAAATGTTGCTGTACTTGCCAATAGGAACGCGCTTAACCGCAAAGTTCGCAAAGGAAGCGCGAAGTTCGCAAAGGTTATTTTTCTTAGATTATATAGTAACTTTTTCATTTTCTTTTAATTTTTTTCTTTGTGTGCTTTGCGTAAATCTTAGCGCTCTTTGCGGTTAAATCTCTCCAGCAATAAATACAAAATCGGTAAAACGATTAAGGTTAACAAAGTTGCAGAGATTAATCCGCCGATTACTACCGTTGCTAAAGGTTTCTGTACTTCTGCACCTCCGCTTGTGGACAATGCCATTGGCAGAAATCCTAATGAAGCTACGGCTGCGGTCATTAAAACAGGACGCAAACGTGTTTTTGTTCCGATAAGGATTCTCTGAAACGGGTCTGAAATGCCTTCTGTTTTTAATTGATTGAAATACGAAATCAGTACGATTCCGTTTAGAACCGCAATTCCGAATAAAGCGATAAAACCAATTCCGGCAGAAATACTAAATGGCATTCCTCTCAGCGAAAGCGCAAAAACACCTCCAATAGCCGATAACGGAATTGCACTAAAAATCAGCAATGCTTGTTTGGCACTTTTAAAAGTAAAATATAGCAAAACCAAAATAAGCCCCAAAGCAATTGGAAGTGCTACAGAAAGCCTTTTCGATGCTTCAATCAGATTTTCAAATTGTCCGCCGTAAGTCACATAATAACCCGCAGGAAGTCTAAAGCTTTTATCCAATTTTGCTTGAATTTCTTCTACGACACTTTTAATATCTCTTCCGCGAACGTTTAATCCAACGGTAATTCTTCGTTTTCCGTCTTCGCGGATGACTTGTACAGGGCCTTGTTCGTATTCAACAGAAGCCACCTGAGAAAGCGGTACCTGCTGTCCGCTTGGAAGCGGAATAAACAAATTACTCACATCAGTAATATCACCGCGATTGTTTTCGTCCATTCTCACCACAACATCAAATCTTTTGCTTTCGTCATAAATCTTTCCAGCCACTTCTCCCGCAAAAGACGAACGGATAATTTGATTGATATCAGAAATATTCAATCCGTAAAGGGCAATTTTATCGTAATCGTATTTGATGGTAATTTGCGGTAATCCTGTTACTTTATCGGCTTTTAAATCGCCGATTCCTTCGATTCCTTTTATTTTCGAAATCAATTCTGTGGCTTTTGCATCTAGAATCTCCAAATCGTCACCAAAAATCTTGATGGCAATATCAGATCGGCTTCCCGTCATTAATTCGTTAAAACGCATCTGAATCGGCTGAGAGATTTCGATATTCGCTCCCGGAATAATTTCCATTTCTTCTTTCATGGCATTGGCCAGTTCTTCCCAATTACGATATTTGCCTCTCCACTCTTTTTTGTCTTTTAAAACAATAATCAAATCCCCACTTTCAATAGGCATCGGATCGGTTGGGATTTCACCGCTTCCAATTTTGGTTACAATGGTTTTAATTTCAGGGAATTTTGCTTTTAGAATCTGTTCGTACTTTGTAGTAGTTTCAACCATCTGCGTAAGCGAACTTCCTGTCATAATGGTTGCATTAATCGCCAAATCGCCTTCTTCGATTGTTGGAATAAATTCGCCTCCCATATTTTGAAAAACAATAAAAGCAAAAGCAAATAGTCCGACAGCAACAGAAAGCACTACTTTTTTAAATTCTAGCGCTTTTTTCAATAATGGCGTATAACGGCTTTCTAACCACGCAATCATACGGTCACTGAAATTTTCTTTATGCTCTGTTTTTTTCGAAAGAAACAAAGCACTCATCATGGGAATATAAGTCAACGAAAGAATAAATGCCCCTATAATTGCAAAACCAACTGTCATGGCCATTGGTTTGAACATTTTTCCTTCGGTTCCAATCAAAGCCAGAATTGGCAAATACACAATCAGAATTATAATTTCACCAAAAGCAGCACTATTTCTAATTTTTGAAGCCGAATTGTAAACCTCATCGTCCATTTCTTCCTGTGTCAATTCTTTTTTATTTTTGAATTTCTGGAGATGGTGCATCGTGGCTTCCACAATAATTACGGCACCGTCGACAATAATTCCGAAATCTATGGCACCGAGACTCATTAAGTTTCCGCTTACGCCAAAGGCATTCATTAAAATAACGGCAAACAGCATTGCCAGCGGAATAACAGAAGCGACAATCAATCCTGCACGGAGATTTCCTAAAAACAATATCAGAACAAAAATTACGATTAACGCTCCTTCTAATAAGTTCTTTGTAATAGTTCTAATAGAATTGTCAACGAGTTTTCCTCTATCAATAAAAGCTTCTGCAACAACTCCTTCTGGAAGGCTTTTGTTTATCTGCTCCATTTTTTCGTGCACACGATTAACGACTGCACTGGAGTTTTCTCCTTTGAGCATCAGCACCATTCCCGAAACAATTTCTCCTTTTCCGTCTTTTGTTGATGCTCCGTAACGTAAAGCAACACCCTCGCGCACCTGCGCTACATTGCGAACCAAAACTGGCGAACCGTTTCTGTTTTTCACCACTACATTTTCAAGGTCTTTTATCCCTTTTGCCATTCCTACTCCACGAATAAAATAAGTATATTGATCTTTTTCAATATAAGCTCCTCCCGTGTTTTGATTGTTTTTTTCTAAAGCATCAAAAATTTCGGTAATCGTAACACCAAGACTATTAAGCATATTTGGATTTACAGCTATTTCGAACTGTTTGAGTTTTCCTCCCCAAGTACTTACTTCTGCAACACCTTTAATTCCTTGCAGTTGCGGAATGATAATCCAATCTTGAATCGTACGCAATTCTATAGCGCTGTACTTGTTTTCATAACCTTTCTTGGCGTAAACATCATATTGGTAAATTTCTCCCAGTCCCGTAGAAATTGGTGCTAATTCTGGAGAATTTACATAATCTGGAATATTTTCTTCGGCTTCTTTTAAGCGTTGAAATATTTGCTCTCGAGCCCAATAAATATCAACATCTTCTTCAAAAACAACAGTTACAACTGATAATCCGAAACGGGAAATACTGCGGAGCTCTATCACGTCTGGAACTGTTTTTACTGCTCTTTCTAATGGATAAGTTATTAATTGTTCAACTTCCTGACTAGCCAATGTTGGCGCCGTTGTAATAATTTGAACTTGATTGTTGGTTACATCTGGTAACGCATCGAGCGGTAATTTTTTAAGCGAATAGCTTCCCCACGCTATAAGCGCAAGGGTAAATAATAGTATCACGAATTTGTTTCGTATACTAAACTGAATGATTTTATCTAACATTTGGATATATAATGACGTGAGAAATTAGACAAGTAAATTGCCTGTAAACATGTGGAAAGTCCACAACTCTCTCGCCCGTTTTCGATCTTTATCGAACAGGCACAATCATTATGCTATCTGAGGGGGCTGCCAAATACTTCCGTAGAAATTGGAAATAAAAACAGAATTATAACTTGGTAAAGCAATTGAAATTTGATTGTAAGTTTTAGGAAACTCAAAACTTACAGCAGAATGGTAACTTAAAACCTGTGCACCGCAACAATTGCAGGCACAAAAGGGAGAACATAAATCATTTGTTTTATCATGGGAATGATTGTCTTCTGAGGCAAACTGAGCTGTTTTATGCATAGCACTGTTTACTTCCATATCTGCGCATGGCATATTAGACAATGCCAACAGGTAAATTGATAATATGATTGTTATCCATTTCACAGCTGTAAAAATACAACTATTTTTTTAATTGGTAATTGATGATAGCAATTCCTAAAAGAAAAATACTGAAAAATAGCACTAAAATTATTTTTAAAGCATTTATCATTTTCTCATTTAATTTTTGTCGGAGGTAAGAAAATTTCGTTAACTTTAACACTAATTAACACATTCTTAAGCCTTAATCTTTAATTTACAAGAAAACCTATTTAGCATACAGATAAAAGATTCCCATAACAAACATTAGTACAATTTATTTTTCGCAGTCTATTAATTAATTTTAAATATTCTAATCAATGAAATGTAATACACTAATATCAGCCTCTTTATTATTTTTCAGCATGCAAATTTTCGGACAGGTTTATACCGATAAAATTGTAGGAGAAAAAAACCAAACGTTAAAAGATAGCCTTAAAACAGAAAAATATCCTTACGCACTTCCTATTTGGGGAGAAAAAGTAGCTCAAAAAGGATATAAACTTCCTTATTCTGCAGGAGTTTCTGTTAATTATTTTTGGCAGGAATCTGAAATTGTTATTAATGATTTAAATATTGGCTTTAACCATGGGCCTCAATATAACTTAGATGAAATTGTACGATTTGATAAATCAACCGTTGAAGCTGGCGCGCTTACTATAAGACCTGACATATGGCTGCTTCCTTTTTTAAATATTTATGGAATTTTTGGAAAAGCCAAAACGGCAACTAAAATTAATGCTGGTATTTGGGTACCAGACGCGGATAGCAATTGGTCTGAAATTGCAAATTTTAGCACCAAAGCCAATTTTGATGCTACTACATTTGGTATAGGTATGACGCCAACGATTGGTATTGGAGGTGGCTGGCTCGCTCTGGATATGAACATGGCTTGGACTGATATTAGTTCGCTGGATAAACCTGCTTTTTCCTATATTTTTGGTCCGAGATTAGGAAAAACATTTAAATTTAATAAACCGGATACAAATATAGCGGTTTGGGTTGGAGCTTTTAGAGTTCATATTTCTGGAGACACTAATGGAGATTTGCCATTATCTGATTTTATTGACATATCTACTGCACAAGCTAAAGTAGATAGTGGTCTTCAAAAAGTATCAGAAAACCAGACAAAAGTAGATGCCTGGTGGGACGGTTTAACACCTGCTGAACAAAAAAATCCTGTAAATATTGCCAAACATAACACTGCTGATCGTGCTTTAGATAGAGCGGGAACTTTCTTGGCAACTCTTGATGGAGCTTTAAGTACTGTAGGAGACTCATCTGTTCAATATTCGCTTCAAAAAAGACCTAAAGATATGTGGAACTTTATCATCGGGTCTCAATATCAATTCAGTAAACATATTATGTTTCGTGCCGAATGCGGTTTCTTAGGAAGTCGTACTCAAGTATTAGGAAGTTTACAATACCGTTTTGGACTGTAATTATCCATTTTTATGAAAAAGATTTTACTAATCGTTTTTACTTTCTCTTGTATTAGTTCAGCCCAATCCCAAGTTTTAATTTCCTTAATATTTGGAGACAAACTCAATTCGGAGTTTTTGGAATTTGGTTTGGAAGGCGGTGCTAATTTTTCTACCATTTCAAATATGGGATCTTCTGCTTTAAATCCAGGTTTTAATCTTGGTTTTTATTTCGATTTAAGGTCTAGAAAAAATCCTGCTTGGATGATCAATACTGGCGTAATTGTAAAATCGCCTATGGGAGCCAAGGATATACCTGTGTATTCTTTAAACGATGAAAACTTGGATAATACTTTTGCTGGCGGAAGTGTAAATCGTGAAATTCGCTATTTTAACGTTCCGATATTAATTAAATACCAATTCAAAAATAATATCTATTTAAAGGGCGGACCTCAATTTGGTCTGCTTGCCAAAGCGTTTGATGAGTTTAAAAACGAAATCAACAAAGACGATGTGGTTTACAAGAAAAACATTAGAGACCAAATTCATGTTATAGATGCCGGACTAGCATTTGGTGCCGGCTA
The DNA here is from genome assembly GCF_016735615.1 of Flavobacterium tagetis. Taxonomy (GTDB): domain Bacteria; phylum Bacteroidota; class Bacteroidia; order Flavobacteriales; family Flavobacteriaceae; genus Flavobacterium; species Flavobacterium tagetis. Next base: position 922,850 of record NZ_JAERSF010000002.1, on the reverse strand, counting down.
TCATATGAATGTTGGTCATGGTTTAAATATTACCGTTCAGTATTATTATGGTCTCGTTACTGTAATGAAAGGTGACGGTCCAAACAACCAATACAACAGATCTTTATATGTTACGGCAGGAATACCTATCGGAAAAGGTAAAGCGGCACAAAAAAGGGCAGAAAAAGAGGCTGAACTTAATAAAGTGGTTCTCCCAGAAGATGAGAAATAATATGTTTTTTTTAACCGAAAATATATTTCGCTCCTCTGGAGCTTTTGATTGTGCTTCTAATTATTTGCTATAAATATTTCGTCCCTCTGGGATTTATTCTAAATCACCCTAAACCTTAAAACTTTAATTACAAACCAAATACACTCACTAAAAGCTTCGGAGAAGCTAAATATTTATAGCATAATTTTACCTGTATTTGGAAAGCCCCAGAGGGATGACATTTCAATCAGCTGCAGGTTCTTGATTAATTCCTTTTATAAACTCAAGAATTTCTTCGGTACTTAAAACAAAGTCTGGAGCCGTATGCAAAATGGCATTATTGGGCATAAAAGGCATTTCTGCAGAAAGCGGATTTTGCACTACACTAATGCCTCCGGCAGTCTGAATTGCACGAAGCCCAACTGTCCCGTCTGAATTGGAGCCAGAAAGCAAAATTCCAACCAAATGCTCGCCATATATTTCTGCAGCAGACTCAAAAGAAACATCTATGCTCGGTCTGCTGTAATTTATTTTTTCTGAAGTGTCTAATGAAAGCGTTTCATTCTTCTCAAATAATAAATGATAATTGGAAGGCGCGATATAAATAAATCCTGTTTCAAGTTTTACTTTATCTTCTACTTCTTTTACTATTATCTGAGATTTTAAAGCGATTAAGTCTTCTAAGGTCTGTTCGTCTGAGTTTTTTCTGTGTACAACGATCACAACAGCAAATGAAACTGGTTTTTCTATAAAAGGCAAAATTTGTAATAATGCCTGTAAACTTCCTGCCGAACCGCCTATTATAACTACTTTACAATTTGTTATTCTTTTATTTTTCTCCATATTTTCTCTTTAGCAAATGGTTTGTATTTGGTTTGAGATATAGAATATTTTATCGTTTCTTTTGTTCCGAGTGCCAAAAAGCCCAAAACGGCGAGACTGTCATCAAATAAATTAACAACTCGTTTCTGCAGATTATTATCAAAATAAATTAAAACGTTACGGCACAAAATAAGGTCAAACTCATTAAATGAAGTGTCTGAAACCAGATTATGCTGTGAGAAAACCATTTTTTCAGATAGATTTTCATTAAACTTTGCATAGCCGTAATTGGCAATGTAATAATCCGAAAAATCTTCCTGTCCACCAGCATCACGATAATTATCGGCATAATCTTTTATCATTCTTAGTGGAAAAATACCACTTTTGGCTGTTTCCAGAACCGATGCGTTGATGTCTGTTGCATACAATAATGATTTATGAAGTAAACCTTCTTCTTTGAGCATAATGGCCATCGAATATACTTCTTCTCCCGTAGAACAGCCGGCATGCCAGATTCGGATAAAAGGTTTGGTTCCTAGTAAAGGAAGGATTTCTTTTCTAAGCGTTAGATAAAAAGACGGATCACGAAACATCTCGGTCACATTTACCGTGATTTCGTCAATCATTCTTTTACAATATTCTGGATCGGTACGAACTTTAGACAGAAATTCATGAAAATGTTTGAATCCATCCAAAGTAAATACCCTACTTACACGTCTTTTTAGTGATGCTCTGGAATAGCTCCCAAAATCAAAACCGTAATATTCGTAAACATCATTTATGAGGGTTTCTAGTTCAATATCTTCAATCATAATTCATTTAAATTTCTCCCAAGATCTGAAGTAATTTATCTACATCTACAGGTTTGGAGATGTATGCATCTGCTCCGGCTTTTAAACATTTTTCTTTATCTCCTGACATAGCTTGCGCTGTTACGGCAACTACGAAAGTATTCTCTTGCAACGGAATGGTTTTAATAAGCGGAATGGCCTCATAACCGTCCATTTCGGGCATCATCATATCTATCAAAACGGCATCTATTGAATTATCTTTTGCTAATATATTTAAGGCTTCTTCGGCACTTAGACAAGACAAACATTCATAAGATTTTGCTTTTAAGGTATTTACTAAAGCAAAAATATTTCTAGAATCGTCATCTACAATCAATACTTTTTTCTTTTCCATGTACAGTATTTTTAAGATTAGATTTTATCGTATAACCAAACTCGAAGCAGCGATAACAACTGATCGACATCGACCGGTTTTGTGATATAATCTGAAGCTCCCGCCTTAATACATTTCTCTCTATCGCCTGTCATAGCTTTGGCTGTTACCGCGATTACTGCTAAGTTAATAAATTTAGGATTGCTCCTAATTTTTTCTGCTGTTTCGTAACCGTCCATATTAGGCATCATCATATCTAACAATACGACATCTGTATCTGGATTTTCATCTAAAATTTTAATCGCTTCTTTTCCATCAAAAGCTGTAATTACAGTCATTTTAAAGGCTTCTAAAGCTTTAGAAAGCGAATAGATGTTTCGCACATCATCATCAACTATTAATACTTTTTTCTCAAACAAAATATTGTTTAACGAATTCAGTTTTTTACTGCTTTCTTTTCCTGCATTTCCCTCTTTCTTATTTTCTACTAAGTGAAGGAAAAGCGAAACCTCATCGAGCATTCTCTGATACGAATGTGCCGTTTTCACGATAATAGAATCGGCATATTTCTTAATTTTCAGTTCTTCTTTTATAGAAAGGCTTTTTCCCGTAAATACAATTACCGGTAGATTTTCTAAACCTGGACTTTTCTTAACGCCGTCTAGAATTTCGTACGCCTGCTTGTCTGGAATTCCCATATCCAGAATTACGCAATCTACTTCTTGTTTCCCTAAAGCTGACAAACCTGCTGAAACTTCGCTTTTTATTTCTGAGTTAATGTTGTAAGTCTCTAAGAAATATGCCAGTGCTTTTGCATGTTTCGGATTATCTTCAATAATTAAAACTTTCTGCGATTCTTTGTTTATAATATGCTCGATACGTTTAAAAACATCTGGAATTCGGTCAAAAGCAACCGGTTTATCTAAGAAATCTACAGCTCCTTTTAACAAACTTTCTTGTTTCAGTTTATGCGATGACATAATATGTACCGAAATATGTTTGGTATGAGAATGATTTTTCAGTTCTTCCAGAACCTGCCATCCGCTTTTTATTGGAAGTTCGATATCCAATAAAATTCCGATTGGTCTATAGATTAAAGCAAAATTTAAAGCATAATCGCCTCGTACTGCCACTACTCCTTTATACCCTTTTTTCTGAGTGAAAGCCAATAACGATTTTGCAAAATTAATGTCGTCTTCTACAATCAAAATGACTTTATCGCCTTCTACAATAGAATCTCTGTCATCTTCAATTTCTTGCGGAATAACTTCGCTGATGTATTTTGGTTTTTCCTGATCACTTTCGGTTGTTACTTCGATTTCTTCGGCATGCGGAATTTTGTTTACCGAAACTTTGTTGATGGCAAATCCTAACACTGGAAGACATAACGTAAACGTACTTCCTTCATTTACTTTACTATGAAGAATAATTTCTCCTCGCAATAATTTAGCCAATTCGCGGCTAATTGATAATCCTAAACCAGTTCCGCCATATTTACGTTTTGTCGAACCATCGGCTTGCTGAAATGCTTCAAAAATCAATGGTTGCTTTTCTAACGGAATTCCTATTCCAGTATCTTTTACAATAAAACAGATAATTTTATCATCGTCTGTGTCTACTTTTATTTCAAGAGAAACGATTCCTTTTTCGGTAAATTTAATCGCATTCGAAATCAGGTTTTTCAGAATCTGTTCCAAACGCATTTTATCTGTTTTAATGACAATTGGCGCATCTTTGGCAATAATTTCAAAATTAATTCCCTTTTCTTTCGCAACTAGATAAAACAAGTTATACAGGTTATCTGTAATTTCTTTAGTCGAAACATCCAAGAATTCCAGATCCATTTTTCCTGCTTCAATTTTAGATAAATCTAGAATTTCATCAATTAATCCTAACAAACTATTTCCTGAACTCTGAATTACTTTTGCAAATTCGATTTCTTCATTGTTCATCGTTTTATTGTTATTTTCAGACAATAAACGGCTCAACAATAAAATCGAATTCAACGGTGTTCTTAACTCATGCGACATATTGGCCAAAAACTCCGATTTGTAACGCGTAGTCAATTCTAAAGCTTCTGATTTCTTTTGGATTTCGGTGTTTTTTTCTTCCAATAAAACACTTCTTTCAGACAATTCTTCATTCGTTTGTTCTAATTCTTCCTGCTGCACGCGAAGTTCTTCTTCCGAAGCCTGCAATTTTTCGGTTTGCGCTTCTAATTCGGCATTTATTGCTTCCAATTCGCTGTGCTGAATCTGTAATTCTTCCGACTGCGATTTGGTCTCTTCCAAAAGTTCCATTACCCTTTTACGGTTCTGGGTTGCTTTAATCGCAATTCCGATATTATTTGCCACACTATTTAAGAATTCAAGTTGCAAAACAGAAAATCCGTAAATGCTAGCCAGTTCTACTGCTCCTTCAATCTTGAAATCCATTAATGGCAATGCTACAATATGCGTAGGTTTTATTTCTCCCAATGCATAATTGATCTGAATATCATCTGGAGAAAGAGTTTTTAATTCCAGCATTTTTCCAGAAACAATAGACTGGCCAATTAACCCCTCGCCTTTCTTGATTCTTTCTCTGTTTTTGCTCGGTATATAACTGTAACCTCCTGTAACTGTCAATTCCTCTCCATCAATCACATACAAAACGCCGGCACTGCTGTTGGTATATTGGCATAAAAACTCGATTACATCTTTAGATAATTTCTGGATTGTTTTTTCTCCCAGCATTTTATCATTTAAAGTTGCAACACCCGATTGAAGCCACTCTTTTTGAGATAATAATTCGAAAGAATCTTTTAATGAATCTTTCATATTATGAATAGATGCACCCAAAGCTCCTAAAGTATCTGCTTTTCTATCGTCTATCTGAACATCATAATTTCCTTTAGAAATTTGTGTTGCGATACCGCTTATTACTTCAAGTCTTTCAGCTGTTTCTTTATCCTTTCTCTCTAATTCCAGCTGCAATAAAGTTCTTTCGTTATAATCTTTAAGAATTCTGATTAAGAAAACAATAGAAATAAGAAAGGCAATAAAGAAAGCAACAGCAATTAAAGCCAAACTATAATTACCGTAACGTTCTGAATTTGAATTGCGCTCCTCTAAAAGTTTTTGTTCTGTATTTTCAACTTTTCTAACGATCGACTTAATTTCGTTCATCATTTTTCGACCTTCATTCAAATCGAAAATCAGTGTTTCTTTACTTAAACGTTTTTTTACAATCTGATTATTTAAATATTTAAAGAAACTGGAACGTTTGGTGCGTAGTTCTTCTAGTAATTTTTTCTGTGAAGGATTGTCAGATGTAAGTTCATCTAACTTATCAAAATAAGTATTTGATTTCGCTTCAGCATCATTAAAACGGTCCACAAACTGCTCATCGCCTGTAAGCAGATAACCTCTCATACTGGTCTGGGCTTCTGTAATAATTGATGAACCTTCGTTTAGGTTATAAATTACGTCCTGAGTATGGTTTACCCAAAAGTTACTGTTTAGTAAACTTTTAATACTGATAAAAGAGGCAACAGAACTAATCGTAAGTACAAGCAGTGATACTAGTGAACTGATTAATAAATTTCTTTTAAAATTACCATTCATATATTATAAATTATTTTTATTCGTATTTTAAAGGAAGAACAATGATAAAGCTTGCACCTTCTCCCACTTTACTTTTAGCCGTAATTAATCCGTTATGTTTTTCAATTATTTTCTTAGCAATTGCCAGTCCAATTCCTGTTCCTTCATAAGATTGACGATCGTTTAAACTTTGAAAGATAATAAAAATGCGATCAAGATAAATCTCATCAAAACCAATTCCGTTATCTTTTACAGTAATCCTGCAAAATTTTCCTTCTGGTGAAGTCGGACTTTCGATTGATTTTTCTAAAATAGTTTCCGAAGTAATTTCAATTACCGCTTTTTCTTCATTTCCAGAAAACTTCAAAGCGTTTCCAATTAGATTTTGAAAAACCTGACGCATCTGGCTTGGTATACTATCTATTGTTGGAAGTTCGTTGGTTTTTATTGTGGCATTTTTGCGTTCTATGAGATAATCAAAATCACCCAACACTTCCTGCAAAACAACATTTAAATCTGTTTTTTCGGGTTTTACCTGAGCAGAAAGCCTTGAATAAGCCAAAAGATCGGTAATCAAAGTTTGCATTCTTTCTGCCGATTTTATAGTTCGGTCTACATAATCTATTGCTTTGTCGTCTGCTTTTAAGTAAAGGTCTTTTATAATTTTAATGAAGATTTGGATTTTACGGATAGGCTCATTCAAATCGTGGGAAACAACCCAAGAAAATTGCTGTAATTCGTGATTTCGAAGTTCGAGTTCTTCATTTTTCTGAACCAGTTCTTTTGTTCTTTCAGCAATTTTGATTTCTAGATTATCTTGTGCTTCTTTTCTAATTTTTATTTCTTTAGAAAGCAGGTCTTTTATCGCTTTAAGTTCGTTTTGCTGTTCGTAGATTTTAATGAAGGTTTTTACTTTTAAAATCAGTAAATCGCTGTCTACAGGTTTCGTAATATATTCAACTGCGCCCGTTTCGTATCCTTTAAAGATGTATTTTTTCTCGGTATTGAGTGCCGAAAGAAAAATTACAGGAATATCTTTTGTCCGCTGATTTCCAGAAAGGATTTTTACCACTTCAAAGCCATCAAGTCCTGGCATTTGCACATCCATTATAATGAGGCAATAATCTGTTTTTAGAATTTTCTTTAGTGCCTCTTCACCAGATTCGGCACTATCAACATCGATATTATGCAGTTCTAATGTTTTCTTCAGGGCAATAATATTGGCCCTTATATCGTCTACAATTAATACCATGTCGGGAAGCTAAATCGGTTGTAAATCAAAATAATTAATTTAAAATAAAATATAAAAATTTTCCTATTTTTTTAATGAATTGCAAAATGAGCTGTTAAAAAATGATGCGGAAATTCTCAAATGTATAAAAAAATTAACGGTGACCTTTTTTATTTAAACCGTAAATAGTTACAAAATTCCCATCTTTTGCTGTCAATTAAGACCTATTGTATGATTGCTAGCTTATTAGAAATTTCTTATATTTTTGAAGTTTTTAGAAAATGAATGTATTTTCATACACGATTCGTCTTTTTTACTTTGATTGAGGCAAACAAAATTTCTTTTAAGACAAGTAAAATTTTAGTTATCAGTTAATTTAGATAACATACAAAAGCTAAAAAGAGAGAAATCATGAAAAAGAAACAAACATTTCCCGAACAAAAACAAAATCTTCCTGGCAATGAACACATGATGAATCCGGAGCCTGAAATTATACGAGAAAACTATGTTGGAAGTGGTAAATTATTAGGAAAAACGGCTTTTATTACAGGTGGTGACAGCGGTATCGGCCGAAGTGTTGCAGTACATTTTGCCCGAGAAGGCGCCAATATTGCTATTGTTTATTTAAAAGAAGATAAAGATGCACAGGAAACAAAAGCAATGATCGAGAAAGAAGGTCAGCAATGCCTTTTGTTAAGTGGAGATCTTAAAGATGAAAAGTTTTGCAAAAGTGCCATTAAAAAATGCCACACCACTTTTAAAAGCCTCAATATCATAGTAAATAATGCCGCAACTCAGTTTCCGCAAAGCGAGTTAGAAAAAATAACCGTTGCTCAGCTTCATAAAACCTTTGAAACCAATATTTATCCCTTCTTTTATATTACTAAAGCTGCACTTGCTTTCTTAAAAGAAGGCGATACTATTATCAATACAACTTCTGTAACCGCTTTCCGCGGAAGCGAACACTTAGCAGATTATGCCAGTACAAAGGGTGCAATTGTAAGCTTTACTCGATCTCTTTCTACCATGTTAGCAAAGAAGAAAATACGTGTAAATGGCGTTGCTCCAGGCCCAATCTGGACGCCTTTGATCGTGGCTAGTTTTGACAAATTATCTGATTTCGGAAAAGATAATCCGATGGAAAGAGCAGGTCAACCTTCTGAAGTTGCGCCTGCTTATGTTTTTCTTGCTTCAGAAGATAGCAGCTATATTACCGGGCAGTTTATTCATATAAATGGTGGAGAATTGGTTGGGTAAAAAGTTTCTAAGATCCTAAGTTTTTTTCTTTTTCAAGTAATTTCGAGGAACGAGAAATCTCACTCGGGATTCAACACAGATTGGAGAATTTACTTTGCCGAGCTTCTAGTATGATTCCTCGTTCCTCGGAATGATATATGAAACTTATAATGCATACAAAAGAAAAACCATAGCGTCTTAGAAACTCAGAACCTCAAAAAATAAAAAAATGAATTTTATTGATGCAATAGGACTTTTTGCGGGAGCATGTGTGACCATATCTACGGTTCCACAAATTCTAAAGGTTTGGAAAACCAAAAAAGTGAAGCAGATTTCGCTTAGAATGTTTGGTACGCTTACTTTCGGAATTGCGGTTTGGGTTGTCTATGGTATTCTGAAAAATGATCTTCCTATTATTATCACCAACAGTATTTCTCTGATTTTAAATCTTATAATGGTTTACTTTATTCTTTATTTCGAAAAAGAATAGCCAATAAAAAAACAGCTCGATCGAAGCTGTTTTTTTGAAAATGAAGAATATGGTATGCTTACTAGCTAGCTAATTTTTGGTTGTAAGGCTCTAATTCTAAATGGTATTTTCCCTTTAGTGTTCTTGCTTGCAAATTTCTTTTAAGATATAGAGCTGGCGCTATAATGTGCCCAAAACCGATATCTGACAGTTTCTTGATTTCAGTTAACTGTTTGAGAGCAAAATTTAGAATAGGCACAAAAGGAGTTAAATAATTATAACTATGTTGCGCAATCTCTAGTTCTAAAACTTCACGAAGAATACTTTTCATTAACACATAACGAAGTGCTCTTTGGTTTGTAATTTTTTTAAGTTCCTGAAATTTCTCTTCGATTTTGTGATTTTTATCTCCTATGTAAATGTAATTTCCAGAATTGCTCGTAAATATTTTTTTTACTTGGGAGACAAAATCAGTTGCTTGATTTTCGATTGTTGTTGGCATCCCAATTATTGAGAATTGAATCTGCTGATGACTTTGAAAATACAATACACTATTAATCGCAGAAGAATTGCTCAGAATACCCGATTGTTGTTTTTTAAGACAATTAGTTGCACCATAGGCACCAAAACTATGCAAAACATTTCCTTTCTCGCAATACGCAAAAAACACAGGTGAAAAGGGATTAGATTCGATGCTTAAACTAATCTCTTGATTGAAAGTCAAATCAAAACTTAGGTACGACATCTCTTTTTCAAAACGAACGCCAGAAATACTCCCTTTTGCCCATTTTGATTTAATTGTCAATTTGTATTCATTGGCATTCACTTTTAAGTTTCCGCCAAAACTTTCTTTCAGATTATTAAAAACAGCATCAAAGCTTCCAGTATTTATGTAAAGTTTTTTCATTATGATGGTTTTGGTTTATTGAAATGGCCAGTAATTTATTTACGAATAAAAACTAACCTTGGTTGCTAAATTTCTATAATCCAAATTTCGTTCATATTATCAGTCAATTCTTTATACAATTTTGGGGAGATATTTCATAATTTTTATTTTGAGGTGCATAGGTTTAGAGGAACAAAGGTTCATAGGTTTTCTTTGAAGCTTGTTTTGTCTAAACGTTTAGCACTAAGATTATAAAGCTTTGCACCTTTGTACCTTTGCACCTAACAAAAAAAAGCAGCTGCCTCAAATAAATTTGAAACAACTGCTCATCAGCAAAATAAAAATACCAATCTATTTTTATTCTTTTATGTTAATTCGTTTATGTCAGCATTTTTAGAATAATTGGCTTTCGGAATATCTTTAAAAAATTCGGCTTCTTCCAAATCTGCCATTGGACCATATCCTAACAAATGAGTTCCTTTTCCGCCGTCTTTAGTTTCTATTATATATAAAATGGACATATCGTCGGGATCACTCATGCCTTCATAACGATGATGCGCCACAATGAAAACATCTTCTGGCTTATAGGCTACTTTGCTTTCAGAATCTATCAAATGGTCTTTTTCGAATAAATAATTTACCGTATAACCTTCCTCCTGATATCTCTTTATATTGTCGGTTTCGTGTTTTGAATCTTCCCTTTTCATTGTTTTTTATTTTTAACTGTTATTCAAATTTCCGCATAGAAAAAAGATAAAATTAACTCTAACGATTTTAATCTTGCCTCATTCAAAAATCGCATTTCTAAGAAAATTTATTTTTTATTAATTTTAATAAAGCTTAATTCAAAACAAGAATTACTAACTTAATAGTAATGAAAATTAGCTCATTATCAAGAGATAAAATAAGATTTTAATGAATAACAACAATTATGACTTTTTAGCAAACGGAGGAGAAATGGGAGAACTTACCCGCGCCAAAAATTGGGGTAAAACAGCAGTTGGCCCCTTGGAATCATGGCCTCAAAGTCTTCGTACCACTTTAGGAATTCTTCTAAATTCTAAATTCCCAATGTTTTTATTTTGGGGACAAGATCATATTTGTTTTTACAATGACGCGTATCGTCCAAGTTTAGGAAACAATGGAAAACATCCTTCTATTCTTGGTGAAAAAGGCGCTGATTACTGGCCAGAAATCTGGGATTTTATAAAACCATTAATTGATCAGGTTTTAGACAAGGGCGAAGCTACATGGCATGAAGACCAATTGTTGCCGATTTTCAGAAATGGCAAAATGGAAGATGTATACTGGACATTTAGCTACAGTCCCGTAAATGATGAAAACGGAAAAACTAATGGTGTTTTGGTTATCTGTAACGAAACAACAGAGCAAGTACTGACTCGTAAAAAACTTGAAGAAAGCGAAAAGCGATTTAGAAATACAGTAAAACAATTGCCATTGGGAATCTGTCTTTTAAAAGGCCCAGACCTGATCGCTGAGATGGTTAATTCTACTTATCTTCATATTATTGACAAAGAAGAAAAAGACATTCTCCATAAACCCATTTTTGATTCGGTTCCAGAGGCAAAAGAAAAAGTTTTTCCGTTGCTGAAAAATGTTTTCGAAACTGGAATTGCCTATTTTACCGATGAACTTCCAGTAACTTTAAATCGCTATAACAAAGAAGAATTGGGCTATTTCAATCTTGTTTTTTATCCGTTAAAAGATGAAAATGATGTTATTGAAGGTGTCACTGTTGTGTCTTACGAAGTAACTGAAGAAGTAAAAGGAAGACATCTTTTAACTGAAAGCGAAAAAGCATTTAGAGAAATTGTAATGGACTCTCCTATTGCAATGGCGATATTTAGAGGAAAAGATTTTATTATCGAAATGGCCAATAAAGCCATGATGCATAATATCTGGCAAAAAGAAGAAAAAGACTGTATTGGCATACCGCTACTAGAAGTTTTCCCTGAGCTGAAAAACCAAAAATATCCCGAATTGCTGCTTGAAGTTTTGATTAATGGAAAAACAATCAGAGAAAATGAAGCCGTTGCTTATGTCGATATTGATGGGAAACTAAAAAAATTCTATCTCGATTATGAATATACTACACTTTACGAAAAGAATGGAACAGCCTCTGGTATTATGTGTACCGTTTATGATGTAACTGCTAAAGTTAAAGCCCGAAAAAAAATTGAAACTGCCGAAGAAAGAGCGAGACAAGCCGCCGAAATTGGTGAAATTGCAATGTGGGATCTGAATTTAAAAAACAAAAAATTAATTTACAGTGATAATATCCTAGACATTTTCGGTTTTGAGAAAAATACAAAAATACTACATCAGGACATTAGAAGCCGTATTCTTCCTGAAGATGAACATATTGTTGAAGATGCATTTGAAAAAGCTTTACAAACGAGTATTTACAAATACGAAGCCCGTGTCTTTAAACTAGATAACTCCATATCTTGGATTAAAGTGCATGGCAAAATATTTTTTGATGAAAATAATAAGCCTTCAAAAATGGTGGGAACCGTTATGGATGTTACTGTAGAAAAAGAAAGTCAGCAGGTTTTGTCTAAAAGTGAGAAAAAATTCAGGCTCCTTGCCGACTCTATTCCTCAGCTAATTTGGACAAGTGACACTTTGGGTAATCTGAATTATTTTAATGAAACTTTTTACACCTATTCTGGATTCAGAAAAGAAGAGATCGACAAAAATGGCTGGCTTCAGGTCGTACATCCAGATGACCGAGAGGAAAATGTAAAACTTTGGATGGAATCTGTCAAAACTGGTCACGAATTTCTTTTTGTGCATCGTTTTAAGCGATATGATGGCGAATACAGATGGCAACTCAGCCGTGCTATTCCGCAATTGGACGAATTTGGAAAAGTCCAAATGTGGGTTGGAACGAGCACCGATATAGAAGAACAAAAGAACATTACCAATAAGCTCGAAGAACAAATTATTGAACGTACAACGCAACTGGAACTAAAAAACAGAGATTTGGTTAACATGAATATAGAATTGCAATCGTTTGCTTATATCTCAAGTCATGATTTGCAGGAACCACTGCGAAAAATCCAAACTTTTGCCAGCCGACTAGCCGATTTAGATGAGCAGAATATTTCGGCAAATGCCAAATCTTATTTAGCTAGAATTGAGTTTTCGGCAAAAAAAATGCAGAACCTAATTCAAGATTTACTGACATATTCTCGCACCAATTCTGCCGATCGTGTTTTTACAACCGTTAAAATAAACGAAATTGCAGAAGAAGTAATTAGCGATTTTTCGGATCGAATTGAGGAAAAAAATGCCATTGTCGAATATCACGATTTAGGAGAAGCTATTCTCATTCAGTTTCAGTTTAGACAGTTGCTTCATAATTTAGTAGAAAATGCTTTGAAGTTTTCTCTGCCTGGCGTTGCTCCAATAGTAAAAATTTCGGTTACACAAGTTGATGGAAAAACGTTGCCTAATGCTGAATTTAAAGACAAAATGTACCATCATCTTCAAGTTTCGGATAACGGAATTGGTTTTGAATTAATTTATAAAGAAAAAATCTTTGAAGTCTTTCAGCGCTTAAATACTGAAAGCGAATACAAAGGAACTGGAATTGGCCTTGCTATTGTGAAAAAAATTGTTGAAAATCATAAAGGTTTTATAACAGTCACAAGCGAAAAAGGCAAAGGTTCTACTTTTAATATTTACATTCCCGATTTATCTGAAATCAGTATTTAAACACAAAATTGGATTGAGTTGGAATAAATTTTTTCCAATCAATTTGCATTGCGTGTTCTATAGATTTTATAATGTCATTCATTAAAACTGGCTTTGTAATAAAACAATTAGCTCCAAGATTACGGCATTTTTCGATAATTCCTGGTTCGCTTGAAGTAGAATAAATTACTACAGGAATATCTTTTTGATAATCTGAATTTCGCAGTTCTTCTAAAACATCAAATCCATTTTTTCCGGGCATATTTAAATCTAAAAAAACTACGTAAGGTGTTGCAGGTGTGTCCAAAATTGCATTTAAGAAATTTTGTCCTCCAGAATATGTTTGAAGTTTAATATTCTGAGGTATAGATTCTACTGCATCAGCAAAAATACACAAATCGTCTTCGTCGTCATCGGCATAGAATATAGTAAAATCTTTCATTGTACTTTCGGCTTAGAATTATAATCTTTCAAAGATAATGCAATTTTATGTAACAAACAGATTTTGAACTAATCCCTTACAAAATACACCAAATTGAAATCTCATAATTTATAAGTTTAATTATATAATTTGAAAAAGGACAAAAAGAGGCAACTTTACTTTTAGCTATTCAAATAAAAAGTAAAACATTATTTGTCAAGCAATTAATTATAAAATCTAACTTAAAATATAATGTTATGGGCGATCATAAAGACCTTACAGATGAATTTGCAGTAGACAAAATAAAAGATCTTGCTGCGCATATTAAAACATGTATGTTTTGTACATATAACGAATACAGAATACAATCTCGACCAATGTCTGTTCAGAAAATTGATGATTTGGGAAATCTATGGTTTTTATCTGATCGAAACAGCGGTCAAAATGCAGAAATCACATTAAACCCAATGGTTGAAATATTCTTTGCCGAACCGCACGATAAATTTTTAACCTTACATGGAACGGCAAGCGTTTCCTACGATCGAGAAACTATCGAAAAATTATGGGATCCTGCAGTAAAAATCTGGATGCCAGGAGGCGTAGATGATCCTAATTTAAGTGTCATTAAATTTGTTCCTGAAGATGGTTATTATTGGAACAACAAAAACGGAAAAATGGTTGCCATCGCTAAGATGACAGCAGCTCTAATAACAGGAAAAACAATGGATGACGGAATTGAAGGAAGTCTAAAATTGTAGTTTTTTAACCGTAAAGATGCAAAGGTTACGCAAAGTTCGCAAAGAGATTTTCTTACTTGCTTCGCGTTAAATTTTTGTTCTTTGCGGTTATTTTTTATTAGATATAAAAATAAAATTAAATAGCCATTCTTTTCAGCTCCAACGCATTTAGAATCCCAGCTTCGCTTGCGGTATTGTTAAAATAGACAAATCCTTTCTGAGAATGAATCTTCTGATTTACGTGTTTTAACTCTTCTGTAGAATAACTGGAATGAAATAATCTCGGAATTCCATGAAAACGCATATAAAGTATTGGAAAATCTTTGAAAATAGTCTGAGGCAAATTTGGATGACTCACACTGCAAAATGTAATATTGTTTTCTTTAAATACTTTCCAAACCTCATCATTCCACCAGCTTTCATGGCGAAATTCCACTACGTTTTTAAAATCGTAGTTTAGAATTCCTATTATGGCTCCTAATTTATCCTTACTAAAATCATAACTCGGCGGAAATTGAAATAAAATGGCTCCGAGTTTATCCTTCATCCCATCTTTACAAATGTTATAAAAGTCATTCAAAAGACTTTCGCAATCTATCAGTTTTTTGATGTGAGTAATTTCTTTTGGCACTTTGACTGAAAACATAAAAGATTCTGGCGTTTTGTTGTACCAATTCTGAAAAATACGAACGGTAGGAAATTTATAAAAACTGCCATTAAACTCATAAGTATCAAAATGCTGGCAATAAAAATCAAACCATTTTTTGGAAGGAAGATTTTGAGGATAAAAAATAGTCTTCCAAAAACTGTTGTAAAAGCTAGAACAACCTATGTTTACTTGGTTTTTCATATATATAATTGTTGGCAGTTAGTACAGAAAAAGCTTCTGCGTTTTCTTTCTCCAGTCTGTTTTTTCTGAAATGGAAGATTGCATCTTAAACAGACGCTTTTTGTGTAGGCTTCCCAATGCTGCTTAAGTTCAAACTTCTTTTTCCAATATAAAAATTCGAAGCTGTAAATCGAGCATTCGGCAATTAGCTGACTTTTTACATGAGGCGGGATTTTAGCCACGATCGATTCTGGATGAATATAACATCGGTACAAAACTTCATTTTTTATAATATTCCCTACTCCTGAAAAGATATCTTGATCAAGAATCACATCGCAAATCATTTTCTCAGGCAATTTTTCTATGCTAAGTTGTGCTTTTTTCGGATTCCAATTATCATTCATAACATCAACACTCCAATCGTAATGTGAATTGACATCGCCTTCTAGAATTTTTACAGAACAGGTATAAAAATTAAGTTCTCCGTTTTCAAAAACCAAACTTAATCTCGGTTTAGCTGTTTTGCGCTCATTTACGCGATAAGTTCCAAACATTAGCATGTGAATTTTTACGGCAAAAGAATCAAAACAGATTAAAAAATGCTTTCCCCAGGTTTTAAAAGCAAGAATGGTTTTATCCTTTAGACGAGAAACATCAATATGCGTATTTCCGGATACAGAAATTATTTTCTGTCCAGTAAACTGTTGCGCTTCTTCTTTTAAGATTACTATAGACGGACCTTCGGGCATATATTAAATTTTTAAATAACTAAAAGTGCAGTTTTCGAACTGCACTTTTATTCTTTTCTCAGTATTTTATTCAATTTCGGCAGCTTCAAGATTTACTGCATTTACAGCGACTTCTGTAAGTGTTTTGTCGGCGCCTTTTTCTTCATCGAGTGTTTGCTCCAATAAAGTTGCAGCTTCTGGCAGACCAAGAGTTTCTGCAAATTGTCTTAGAGTACCATATGTGGCAATTTCATAATGCTCGATTTTCTGACTTGCGGCAATAATTCCTGCATCACGCACTACTCCAAACTCGGTTTCTTCTAACATTCCTTTTGCTTCTTCGATCAAACCTTCCATGGCATCGCATTTTTTGGCCGTTGCTTTTTTGCCAATAATTTTAAACACTTCTTCCAAACGGACAATTTGTTCTTCAGTTTCAGTTAAATGATTGTCAATCGCATCTTTCAATTCAACAGAAGAAGCATTTTTTACCATTACAGGCAAAGCTTTTGTTAGCGCTTTTTCTGCCCAATAAATATCTTTTAATCCGTCTTCAAATAATTCGGTTAATCCTGAAGCAGCGTTAGACTTCGGCTTTGTAACTCCTCTCGGTGTAGTTTCTTTTGCAGTAGATGCATTTTTACTATCTGTAGTTTTCATGGTAATAGTTTTTATGATTAATATGATGGTAAAATTACTGTCTACGTTTTGAGGGAGGTTATATCATTTTAAAATTAAATTCCATTCTAAACATCTGTTAATTATACAATTACACACAACAATATTATAAGATATTCACCCATCTTACTGTTAGCTTTGTATATATAATCATAAAAACAGCTATCATGAATACTATAGATAAAAACAACAGTCCGAATAAAGATTTTAAAAATCATTTCTCAAACGACCGAAATCTGGCAGAAGATCTTAACGATGACGTGAAAAAACCCGACAACGATAATCGTGAAATTGCAGAGCGAGGTTATACGGTAAGAAACGGCTACAATCCAAACAGGCCAAATCCAGATCAGGAAGATTTTGTTAATGATGATGATTTGGACGATTTAAACGACGATTTTCATAATGACAGAGACCTCGAAGATGACAACGATGATATTTATGAAGTTGAATTGGAAGATGAAAATGACGAATTCGACAATCCGTCAGACTTAAAAGAAGATGAATTTGATTTCAATGAAACTGAAGACGTTTTAGAAGATATTGACGATGAAGATGAAGACGAGTACGACGATGATGATGATGATTTCATTGAAGAAGATATTGATGACAACGAGAATGATTATATCGAAGACGATGTTCAAGAGGATAACGATGACGAAGAATATCCAGAAAATGATCCTCGCAAATTCTAATATTTTCTTATCAGTAACAAATAAAAAACCGTCCCGTTAAATAACGGGACGGTTTTTTTGAGTTTAAAAATTTAACTACTTAATCTCCAATAATTTTCAATACTGGAATATCGTCCATTCGTGCTAAACGCTCGGCCAATCCTGCTCTGGCTTCGTTAAGTTCTTGTTCGGCTTTGCCCAATTCTTTATACCATTTTTCTTTACCGACTGGCGATGATTCTATTTTTCTGATAATTTCATAAATCTCACCTTCTGCTTCCATTACTTTTAGCCTTTTATAATAAGTCAAACTTTCTGTCATGTGAGCAAGCGCAATCATAGCGGTCAAAAACGGATGGTTGTTGGTCACATTTACTTCTTTTATACGACCGTGTTCCAACTCTACTTTTAATGCAAAAGCGAATTCTTCCATATTAAAAGCTTCATGTTTACTTTTCGGATCCAGATAAGCTTTTATTGCATGAACATTATTCATTGTAGAAAGATCAACATCAGTGTGTTTTTTATCATTTAAATCTTTAAAAACTACATTTGCAATAGCCCTTGCTTCTGCAGCTGTTGGGTCGTTTTTAGGATTTTCAAAATCACGTATCGACCAATCCCAATCTTTAGGATGAACAGGTTTTATATACTTTTTACAAAAATCTGTCACATCATTTTTAAGGCTTACCATTTCATCTTCTCTTTTAATATAAACATCCTGATAAGCACCGCTTTTTGTTCCCATGACTTGCTTTTTTTAATGAAACCACAAACGACACATCTTCTAAATGAGATGTGCCGTTTTGATTTGTTTGTATTTACTGATACTTCTTTTATACTCTTGTTGATCTTCCGCTTATTAAAGAAATAACGAAAAGAACTAAAAATATAAAGAATAAAATTTTAGCTATACTAGCAGCTCCAGCGGCAATTCCACCGAAACCAAATATTCCCGCCACTATGGCTAGAATAATAAAAGTGACTGTCCAACGTAACATAATAATAGTTTTTTAGTTAATAATGATTCTGTTTGTATTTCAATTTTTTAAGCTTTTGGAGAGATGCAGTAACTCTTTTATGAACAAGGCGTTTCTAAATTGATTTCATAATTCTGAATCAATTCGGAAAATGCTATTTCTGATTTTGTAAAATATTTTCTAGTGCTTCGACTTTTTTGAGCCAAATCGAAATATTTCTGAATGGAACCATCTTCGTAAGTCGAAATAAGAAGAGGATGAACGTAATAATCTTTACAGACTTTTCTCGTGTTTCCAAGTGCTTCTGCTGTTAAATCAAAAGCTGTGATCATATTCTGCTTGATCTCTTTCTCGTCTGAAGTAACTCCCATTTCCATTAAACTTTCAAAGAAAATAATCGACGCCGCCCAAGTTCTGAAATCTTTTGCACTAAAATATTCGCCTGAAATATTGTGCAGATATTCGTTTACGGCATGGCTATCTAAAACTTTTCTTTCGCCATTTTTATCGTAATATTTAAAAACTTCGTATCCTGGAATTTCTTCGCATCGGCTTACTAGTTTTACCAATTGCTTATTTCGGGTCGTAATGGTATGCTGCTTTCCTTTTTTGCCAACAAATTCAAATCGAAGCGAATTTCTATTGATATTGATATGGCGTTTTCTTAAAGTCGAAAGTCCATACGATTTGTTATCCTTTGCATATTTCTCATTTCCAATCCTAATGTGAGTCTCTTCCATCAACCGAATGACCAAAGCAGTTACTTTTTCTTTAGACCATTCTTTCTTTTCCAAATCAAGATCTACTTGTTTTCTTATTGCTGGAAGTTTAATTCCAAATTCAGCAATTTTATAAAACTTGGTTTGGTTTCGAATCAAATTCCATCTCGGATGATAACGATATTGCTTTCTATTTTTAAGATCTGTTCCAACGGCTTGTAAATGACCATTCGTAATATCTGTGATACGAACATTTTCCCATGCAGGCGGAAGAACTAAACTATTTATTCGTTTAATTTCGTGCTTACTTTTTACATTTTTTCCGTTTTTTTTATAAACGAAATTTTCTCCTTCGCGGCAGCGTACAATTGTCAATTGATTGTCATTAATGTATTCTAAATCTAGTTTTTCAATTACTAGATGTGGCGCTTTAATCAGCTGATTCATTAAATTTTCTTTTCTCGCCGCATTCATGGTATTTATTTTTTTATCACAAAAATAGTTTTGCTTTCATTTTAATTATTCCTTAAAGAATCTATTAAGTCTTTTTTATTCATGTAAGATCTTCCTTTTATACCTACTTTACTGGCTTGCTTTAGAAGTTCTTCTTTTGTCCATTCATCATAAGGCTTTGCTTTTCCGCCTTTCTTTCCTGCGTCTGGCGTGTTGGCAATACGAGCCGATTTCTCTTTGCTGTATCCTTTTTTTACCAATGCTTCATATTGCTCTTCATTCTTAATTCTTGGATCTGGCATGACTTTAAATTTTTAAGGGTTAACATTTTGACATTTTATTTATGTCAAAATCTGTTATGTCAAAATTCATCATTAACTAAGAAATTTTTGTTATACAATTTTTGTCTCAAATTTCATTTTTGTAGGATGGGAATTGTGAAAGTGAAAATATAAATTTGTGTTTTCTGTAAAATGTGAAATGTTAAATGCAAAAAAAAAAATCCCAACTCTTTTGGAGTTGGGATTTTGTTATTTTGCTTAATTAATCACATTTAATCTTTTTGTAATCCTGTGTTTTATCATCATATTCCATACAGGTCTTTTTAATCAAAACCATTTTATTATTGACCACTTTATATTCAGTTCTTTCTACGCTTCTTCCAGCGCAACACTGATTATGCTCGTAAATTCTTTTTGTTTTGCTGTCAAATTCTAAAGAAGTTCCACTAAAACCGCTTTCAAAATATTTTCCTGTTTTTGGATTATACAGAAAATATATTCTTGAAGTATTTGGACCTGCATAACTAGATTCGAAAACAGAAAACTCTTCAAATCCATCAAAATTGTAATCTCCAACACTCACATTAAATAATCCCAAATTTGGAGATCCTATGTCAATTTTCTGAATTAATTTATCGGTCTTTTTTTCGATTACTTTTATTCCCGAAACTCCAAAAGAGCCGTCTTTATCTTTCGAAATAACCAATTTAATATACTTTCCTTTCATAGAAACGGACTGTAGAATTTCTCTTTCCGTCCATTCTTCTCCTGCATTATAATTAAGATCAAATTCTTTTGTTAAACTAATTTTAAGTTCCTTTCCTAAATTTAAATCTTTCCAAATTCCGTTTAATTGATCGCTCTCAGCACTATAATTTTTGAAACTCAATTTCGCGGTTTCTTTGTCATTTTTATCTTTTTCTATAAATACTAACGTTTTGCCATTCAATTTAGCATTTAAAACAATCGGAGTATCAAAATTGGAATAAGCATAAATTGCCATTCCTTGTCCATCAGAATAGATATCGGTTACAAACTCGATTGGATATTTATCAATAAAACCTTTATAACTAATTTGAGCTGATACAAAAGTTGTTGCTAAAAGAAATAAGATTGTAATTTTTTGTCTCATGAATCTAAGTATTTACTCAGTAATAATATACAAACATACATTTCTAATTATAAAAAAGCATCCAAATCCTATAACAATCTCTAAAAATCCTGTAAGCCATTTCTTTAAGTTCTCAATAATTTTACATTATAACATTTAAACTATTAAAATCATGAAAAAGTTATTATTAGCCGGGAAAGCCATTTTAGGAGCAGGACTTATTATCATATTCCTTCAATCTTGTAAAAACGAGACGAAACAAGAAGATCCAAAAGAAGTTGCTGAAGATGCAAACGAAGCAAAATTTGATTCTATTGACAGCAAAGAAGATGACTCTGAATTTTTAGTAGATCAAGCCGAAATTAATTTAGCTGAAATCGAAATTGGTAAACTGGCGCAAACAAAAAGTACCAACCCTGAAGTGAAAAAATTTGGTAAAATGCTTGTTGATGAGCACACTAAATCGGCTTCTGAAGTAAGTGCATTAGCAAAAGCAAAAAACTTTACTCTTCCAACTTCTTTAACTGAAGAAGGGCAAGAAGAATACAATAAATTAAACGAAAAATCGGGTGTTGATTTTGATAAAAAATTCGCTGACATGATGATTGACGGTCATGAAAAAGCGATCAAAAAACTTCAAGATGCAACAAAAGACGCCGTTGACCCAGATGTAAAAACTTGGGCATCAAACAATATTGCAGGTTTAACAGCACATTTGGAACACGCTAAACTGCTTAAACAAAACCTAGACAAAAAGTAAAATAAATTTAATTGGTTATTATTTATTTTATAGGCGCTAAGATACTGAGATTCTAAGGTTCTAAGAAATGGAGTACCTAAGAACCTCAAATCTTTGCCAAAAAACCCCTCAAGAGTTGAATTGCTTGAGGGGTTTGTTTTTTTAAGATGCTAAGTTACTAAGGTTATGAGTTTTACTCTTTGCATAAAAATCTTAGAAACTTAGAATCTCAGAACCTTAGCATCTTACTTCCCAGCTATCTTCTGCAGATGCTCTGGATATCTTGAGCCTTCAATTGTGATTTTTGAAGCTGCGCTTTCGATTTCTGCTAGGTCTTGCGCAGAAAGAACTAAATCTGTTGCTCCAAGGTTTTCTTCTAAGCGATGCAATTTTGTAGTTCCTGGAATTGGTGCGATCCAAGGTTTTTGGGCTAAAATCCATGCTAGGGCAATTTGAGCATTTGTTGCTCCTTTTTCTGCCGCAATTTTAGAAAGCAATTCAACTAAAGCTTGATTCACTTTTCTCGCTTCTGGTGTAAAACGAGGCAGCGTATTTCTAAAATCGGTGCTGTCAAACTGTGTGTTTTCATCAATTTTGGCGGTTAGAAAACCTCTTCCCAAAGGGCTAAAAGGCACAAAACCAATTCCCAATTCTTCTAATACAGGAAAAATTTCTTCCTCTGGAGTTCTCCACCAAAGCGAATATTCGCTTTGCAATGCTGTTACAGGCTGAACAGCGTGCGCGCGTCGAATGCTTTCTGCTCCAGCTTCTGAAAGTCCAAAGTGTTTTACTTTCCCTTCCTGAATCAAGTCTTTTATCGTTCCTGCAACGTCTTCCATAGGCACATTCGGATCTACGCGATGCTGATAATACAAATCGATAACATCTGTATTTAATCTTTTTAGCGAACCTTCAATGCTTTTTCTAATCCATTCTGGACGACTGTCTAATCCTTTTTTAGAATCGCCTTCCAAAAAACCGAATTTTGTTGCAATGACCACTTTATCGCGAAAAGGCGCTAAAGCTTCACCCAAAAGTTCTTCATTCAAAAATGGTCCATAACATTCTGCTGTATCAAAAAAAGTAATTCCTTTTTCATAAGCCGAACGAAGCAGACTGATCATTTCATTTTTATCATGAGCCGGTCCATAACCAAAACTCATTCCCATACAGCCAAGCCCCAATGCAGAGACTTCAAGACTGCTATTTCCTAGTTTACGTGTTTGCATTTCTTTTTAAAGTTTCTAAGGTTCTGAGATACTAAGATTCTAAGTTTTCTTTCCTTTGAGCTAAAATCTCAGCATCCTGTTTTATTAATTTCTAAATTCGCCAAGATTCTAATCACAAAAGAAAAACTTAGTATCTCAGAATCTTAGCAACTTAGAATCTTATTTAAGCGAAGCCATATCAATCACAAAACGATATTTGATATCTCCTTTTAATAATCTTTCGTAGGCATTATTTACATCATTTACACCAATGATTTCGATATCTGCCGTAATGTTGTGTTCTGCGCAGAAATCAAGCATTTCTTGAGTTTCTGCAATTCCGCCGATTGCTGAACCAGCGAAGCTTCTTCTTCCTAAAATCAGACTGAAAGAAGTTACAGGAAGTGGATCCATTGGTGCGCCAACTAGCGTTAAAGTTCCGTCTACTTTTAATAAATTTAAGTAAGAATCGATACTGTGTTCTGCTGAAACGCAATCTAAAATAAAGTTCAAGCTTTTAGCATGTTTTGCCATTTGTTCCGGATCAGTAGACAAAACTACTTCGTCAGCTCCAAGTTCTTTTGCAGCGTCAAATTTTGACGGAGATGTCGTAAAAACAACAACATGAGCCCCCATAGCTTTCGCTAATTTAATTCCCATATGTCCTAAACCTCCAATACCGACAATACCAACTTTTTGACCAGGTCCAACTTTCCAATGTTTTAACGGAGAATAAGTTGTAATTCCTGCGCATAATAAAGGCGCAACTCCTGCAAGATCCAATTTATCTGAAATGTGCAATACATAATTTTCATCAACAACAATACTTTGAGAATATCCTCCAAAAGTATGTCCGCCTAAATGTTTGTCTGGTGAATTAAATGTTAGAATGCTTCCTTCATCACAATATTGCTCCAAATCATTTTTGCAATGATCACATTCTCTACAAGAATCAACCATACAGCCTACTCCTGCTAATTGACCAACTTTAAATTTTTTTACATGATCACCAACTTTTACCACTCTACCCACAATTTCGTGTCCAGGAACAATTGGATACATTGTTCCGTGCCACTCATTTCTAGCTGAGTGCAAATCGGAATGGCAGATTCCACAATATAAAATTTCGATTTCTACGTCATGAGCTTGTACAGCTCTTCTTTGTATATCTAAAGTTTTTAACGGTGCTTCGGCAGCTTCTGTACCAAAGGCTTTAATGTTTTTTGTTTCCATAATTTTATTGTTGTTTTTAGTTTTTTGTTTCAAGTTTCAGGTTTCAAGTTGTAAACCATTGAAAAATTGCAATAAAGATCCGGCTGACTTGTACTGATTTACAATTAGTTATATAAATTTCGATTATTTTTAGCTAATCAAAAAATATAATCTGTTATAAATCAGTAAAATCTGCGTAAAAAATCAGTCCCGATAATTTTGTAAAAAAATCTTAGTAACTTAGAATCTCAGCACCTTAGCGTCTTAAAAAGAATAATACTCTTCATCAGTAACACTATCCATCCATACTCCAGATCCTTTGTCTACTTCTGTGACAATGGTAATATGCGAATATTTGCTGTTTGGTGTTGCTCCGTACCAATGCTCTATTCCGGGTAAAACTGTGATTACTTTTCCTTTTTCGATAAGATTAATTTGTCCGCCTCTTTCTTGGTAATAGCCAATTCCATCTGTTACAATGATCAACTGCAGGCTTGCGTTACTGTGCCAATTACTTCTTGCTCCGGGTTCAAAAGAAATATCTTTGATAACAGTATTTTCAGGGTGAATCTCGCTTGTCTGCTTTTTATATGACACTTCGCCTGTCATATAAGTATTTGGAATTTTACCTTCTTCGGTTACGGCAGTGAAATGTGTCGACATAATTTCGTTGTTTTTAGGTTAATAATTAATTTTAAAATTCTTACAAGCTTATTTGAATGAAATAATCAGTACATCGAATCTCTTCTAGAAGGAGATTTTGATTTTAATTAATACTTTAAAAAATTTATATTTTTCTATCACCAGAATTTAAAACTAAATGCAAAGCGGAGCATGCTTTTGTGAAGTGTTATTTAGCTATTAAAAAAACTGATACAAAGATTCGTTGTTTATTTCAGGGCAAATGTAGTGCAATACTGCAATGCCGAAATAACAATATTCAAACAAAAAATTAAGAAATTGAAACAATTTACATTCGAAGCGATTTGGGAACCGTTCCTGTAAGTCTTTTAAAATAATTATTAAAATAACTCGGATACTCAAATCCAAGCGAATACCCAATATCCGAAATACTCCAGTCTGTGTGCTGCAATAAAGCTTTTGCTTCATTAACAACTCTTTCTGTAATGTGTGCTGTTGTTGGTTTTCCCGTAACTTCTTTTACAGAACGATTTAAGTGATTCACATGCACAGAAAGGCTTTGCGCATAATCCTGAGGCGTTTTTAAAGCTAAAGGCTGATCTTTGGTTTCTATTGGAAATTGTCTTTCTAATAATTCTAAAAACAAAGAAGTAATTCTCGAAGAAGCGTTTTTATGTTTAAAGAAGTTCTCTGAAGGTTGCATTTTCATCGATTCATGAATAATCAAATTGACATAACTGCGCATTAAATCGTCTTTAAAAGCATAATCGGTTTCGTATTCTTGAATCATTTTTCGGAATAACGAATCGATAAATACCTTTTGATCAGCAGTTAAAGTAAAAATTGGCGTTCCTCCTATTTTAAACAAAGGAGATTCCTGAAGGGTTTCTGAACGGTCCTTTGTTTTAAAAAACTCTTCGGTAAAAACGCAAGCATATCCTTCAAATTTCTCAGAAACCGTTTCCCAAGAATACGGAATAATCGGATTCCCGAAAAACAGAATCGTTCCGTCGGTTTCTATTCCGCGGTCAGCATATTGAATAATACTTTTACTGGTATTGATGCAGATTTTATAAAAGTCTCTTCTACTATAAACGGGAACTTTACTAAAATCTCCATTTATAGGATATACTTTAAAACCCTTCATTTTTAAATCTGAAGTAAAATCGCAATTCTGAGTTTCTGTCTGATTATTCATTTTGCAAAGTTATGAAAATCAAACAATATTTTTTGTTTCAGGTTTAAAGTTTCTAGTTTGTTGGTTTAACCGCAGAGTTCGCTAATAATTTACGCAATCCCGATAGCTATCGGGAGCAAAGTTTTTTAACTAAAGAAAATGCTCGCAAAGTCGCAGAGACGCAAAGTTTTATTTCTCTTTGCGTGCTTTGCGTAAATCTTTGCGAACTTTGCGGTTAATTTAATTTTTTAAAATGGCAGCACGCAATCCTTTCGCGGAAGCAGATAAAACCACTTCTCCTACATTTTCATCTTTCTGAATAATAATTTGAGCATAACCATTAAAAAGCTTTCTTTTCCAAGGCTCTGCAGGCGTGATAACTTGAATGATTCCAGGATCTGTATTCATAACATCCCAATCTTTTATTTTTTGCAATGGCGTTGCTGCAATGTGAATTGTATTTTTACCTTCTTTTAAAATAGATGTATTCAAAATATATTTCTGAGTATCTTCTTTACTTGGTTCTACTTTATTTCGATTTATAAAAACCACTGTTTCAACTCCTATTTTTTTATAAAAGAAGCTCACCATGTTAGAAGCCGAATTGCTTTTTAAATCAAATTCTCCTTTATAAATATACGATGGCGCTTGCTTTTTGTAATCACGGTCTTTAAAAGCTTCTGTCCATTGGTTTTCAGCATAGTTTAGCAATTGCAGAGGCAAAGAGGCATTTGTTTCTTTTTGTTCTTTAAAATTATTTATGGCAACAAGTGTTATGTCATCAATAAATTGATCGCTTTCTAACGAAGTTGGATCTCCGTTGCCAACTCCTAAAATTTTTCCGCCTTTTATAGAAAATGTAATTTCGTCATTTGCTGTTGGAACATGTAAACCATTTTTATCAGTAGTTTCAACCGTTACAACAGAAACATTTCCTTTTAAAACATTTTGTTTATCTAATGACAATTTGATGTTTTCTGCTTTTCCCGTTGTTTTTTGAACATCTGAAAGTACTTTTTTACCATCTTTATATCCAACAGCTTCCAAAGTTCCGGGAACATAATTCACTTTCCATTCTAAATGTCCGTTTTGTTCCATTTTCTTTTTGCCTAAGCTCTTTTTGTTTAGAAAAAGCTCTACTTCATCGCAATTCGAATAGGTCCAAACCTCAATTTCTTTTCCTTCCATTCCGCTCCAATTCCAATGTGGCAAAACGTGTAAAACTGGTTCTTTTCCCCACCATGATTTTAAATAGAAAACATTGTCTTTCGGGAAACCACAGACATCCATCATTCCGAAATAAGAAGTCACAGATGGCCAACCATACGGCGTTGGTTCGCCACGATAATCAAAACCTGTCCAGATAAACATTCCTGCCAAATAAGGTCGCTCAGCATAAAATTTCCAGCCTTCTTCGATACTGTAAAAAGTTGGACGAGGTTTTTTATCGTAAGCGCTTTGATAATGTTTGGCATCATCTGTAAAATAAATGCCTCGAGTGGCAAAAGTTGAACCTTCTTCGGTTCCCATTCCGGGCTGATTTTTAAACTGATTTCTATGCGCGTCTATATCTCCATTTCCAAGATAATTATATCCCATAATTTCAACTACAGAAGAAATCCCGCTTTTAAATCCGCTGCTGATTCCTACTGTTACAGGTCTTGTCGGATCAATACTTTTACTAAAATCCTGCATGATATTGGTAATTCTTTCACCAGTAATTCCACCCTCAATCTGCCATTCTTCATTTCCAACTGACCAACAGAAAATACTCGGATGGTTTCGGTCACGTTCCATCATTCGTTTTAAATCATTTAGATGATAATCATTAATTCCCATTAAACGAGTTTCGTCAATAACCAGCATTCCCAATTCGTCACAAGCTTTCAATAACTCAGGAGTCGGCGGATGATGTGAACAGCGATAAGCATTAGAACCCATTTCTTTCAGTTTTTTAATTCTGTAATACTGAATTTCATCTGGAAGCGCCGTTCCAATTCCTGCGTGATCTTGATGATTATTCGTTCCTTTCAGTTTTACATGTTTTCCGTTTAGGAAAAAACCATTTTCTGGATCAAATTTTATAGTTCTGATTCCGAACGAAGTTTTATACTGATCAATTACTTTTCCTTCGCTTTTTATTTCTGTTATTAACTGATATAAATTAGGAGAATCAATATCCCACAAAAGCGGATTTTTTACATTTAATTTTGATGAACAAACATTTGTTTTGTAGAATTCTGGAGCAGAAATACTTTCAGTATTTGATGCCACTTGTTTTCCAGAAGCATCCAAAACAGTCTGGCTTATTTCGACATTACCTTCATAATGCCCTTTATTTTCCAATTTTACCTCAGCAGTAATTACAGCATTATTATTTTCAATTTCTGAAGTTACATAAGTCCCGTTGAGCGCCACATGAATCAGATTTGTTTTCTGAAGATAAACATGTCTGTAAATCCCTGCGCCTTCATAAAACCAGCCTTCTTCCATCGAAGCATCTACACGTACCACAATTGTATTTTCGCCCCCATAATTAACGTAAGCCGTTACATCATATTCAAAACCATTGTAACCGCTTTCTTGCGTTCCTAAATAAAATCCGTTAAAAAATACTTTTGAGTTTCTAAAAACACCGTCAAATTTCAAAGAAATTACTCTTCCTAAATCTTCATTCGGAATTGTTATTTTTTTTCTGTACCAACCAATACTTTTCTCTGGAAAGTTTTTGCCTACTGCTTTAAATCCGTGGCTGAAACTGGCGTTTTCGCTAAAAGGCTGTTCAACTGCCCAATCGTGCGGAAGATCTAATTTTCTCCAAGCGCGATCATCAAATCCAGAAACCGCTGGCCCATCAGCAAATCCTGTTTTAGTCAAATAAGAAAAGTACCCTTCTGCATGTCCGAAATCTTTTTTAGTATCATACAAATGTCCAAACGAAAACCTCCAGTCTTTATCAATTAAAATAAGTTCTCTCCCCAATTTATTTTGAGCCAATAAATGGAATGAGCATAGGAGAAAAAAACTGAGAATTGTTTTTTGAGTAAAAGTGGTTTTCATGAGTTTGGTTGTTAGTAAATCAAATAGCGATAAAAATAAAGCTTTTAGAGAAGAAACATTAATAGTATTTTATCAAAATATGATAACTCATTCATAACAAATAGCTTTAAAGCAGGTTTTTAAATTTAGAATGAATCTAATGGCTTCAGATTCAAAAATGATTTTCTTTTGATGTAATTTTATATTAAAATCATAAAAAGCAATACTATGAGTACTATTATTAACGAAAATAGACTTCAAAGTACTTTTAAAAACCTAGATCATAAGATTAGTAAAATCAATGATCAGAAGATTGTCGCTTTTTTTGAATCTTTAGGATTATTAGAAAGAAAAGATGTTCCGAAAGACTTTTTGAATTGGGAAAATATATTAATTGTTGTTCCAAATCGACACGTTTCTCATGAACTGAAATACTATAAATATACGATTTCACGAATTTCATTTTTAACAAATCCTTACGCAGATCAGATTCATATTTTTGATCTCAAAGATTGGAAAAACGCATCGGGAAACAAAACACAGTTTCAGATCAGAGAAATGCTGAAAACAAGTTTTGGAGGTGTAAAGAAAGTGATTAAAGAGTCTTAGAAATTAAAAGCCCAGTATTATCGATTGGGCTTTTTTGTTTTTAACCGCAAAGAGCGCTAAGGTTTACGCTAAGCATGCTAAGAAATTAAAAACTTTGCGAACCTTGCGTAAACCTTAGCGCTCTTTGCGGTTAAGGAAAATCTATTGAACCTCTAAAAACTCTCTAATTTTATCTTCTAAAGCCTGTCCGTGAATGTTTTTAGCCAAAATGATTCCGTTTTTATCAATCAAAAAGTTTAATGGAATAGATTGCAGCATATAATCTCCAATAACTGGAGATTGCCAGTATTTCAAATCACTAACATTTGTCCAAGGCAGTTTTGCTTTTGCGATTGCTCCTGTCCATAACGGCTTTTTGGTATCCATGGAAACTCCGTAGATTGATAATTTATCAGGATAAGCATTGTGCAGTTTTAGCAATAATGGCTGTTCTTTAATGCAAGGTCCGCACCAAGAAGCCCAAAAATCGACTAAAGTCAATGAACCTCTTAGAGAAGAAAGCGCCACTTTTTCTCCTTTTGTATCTGGAAGATCAATTTCTGGAGCAATATCTCCAACATCTACACCTACAACTTGAGCTTTTGAATTGGTGATTACGCAACATAAGAATGCTAGAATGAGTACAGTTTTTTTCATAGTTAAGTTTAATTTGATTTGAGGAATGAATCAATCTCGCAAATATAAATTTTCTTTATCAAATTCTTCTTTACTTAGCAATCCTAATCATAAAATTATCCTAAATATTTTTCTTCAAATCCATATATCGGGAAAAGTCGATATATTTGCATTATGGAAACGATAGAAATTTTTAAAGCATTATCTAATAAGTCTCGACTGCAAATGTTGGAATGGCTAAAAGAGCCTGAAATTAACTTTCCGGGCCAACTGGAGCATGCCGGATTTGAGCATGGAGTCTGCGTTGGGCAAATTCAAGCCAAAGCTGGTTTGACACAATCTACTGTATCTGAATACCTTTCTATTTTACAACGCGCTGGTTTTATCGAGGCCAAACGTGTTGGACAATGGACCTATTATAAACGTAACGAAGGTGCCTTTGAAGCACTTAGTAAATTAATTCAATCTAATTTGTAAAATTACTATGAGTACAAACAACCTCTTTTCTGAATTTAACTTAAAATCGTTAAATCTGAAAAACCGAATCGTAATGGCGCCAATGACACGCTCTTTTTCTCCTAACGGAGTTCCAACTGATGATGTAGCAGCTTATTACCAAAAAAGAGCTGAAGGCGAAGTTGGATTAATTTTATCTGAGGGAACTGTTATTGACAGAAAATCTTCTTCTAATGATGCTAATGTTCCTCATTTTTATGGCGATTTAGCGCTAAACGGATGGAAAAAAGTAATTGATGAAGTTCATGCTGCGGGTGGAAAAATGGGACCGCAAATCTGGCATATGGGAATTATGGACAATCATCATTCTGGATGGGTTCCTTCTGTTCCTTTTGAAGGTCCATCTGGATTAAACCGTCCTGATTTTAGAAATGGCGTTGCCATGACTGAAAAAGATATTGAAGATACTATTCTTGCTTTTGGTAAAGCTGCTGCTGACGCTAAAAGATTAGGCTTTGATACTGTTGAAATTCACGGTGCACACGGTTATTTAATTGATCAGTTCTTTAGAGCTGAAACGAATTTACGTGAAGATATTTACGGCGGAAAAACTTTGCCAGAACGTAATCGTTTTGCTATTGAAGTAGTAAAAGAAGTTAGAAAACAAGTTGGCGATGATTTTGCTGTTATCATGCGATTCTCTCAATTTAAACCTTCTGATTACAACTATAAATTGGCAAAAAATCCACAGGAATTAGAAGCTTGGCTTACTCCACTTGTTGATGCTGGAGTTGATATTATTCACGCTTCACAACGTCGTTTCTGGGAACCAGAATTTGAAGGCTCTGATTTGAATTTTGCAGGATGGGCTAAAAAAGTAACAGGAGCGCCAACTATAACAGTTGGTTCTGTGGGACTTTCTGGCGATTTCTTTGGAGCATTTGCTGGAGAAAGTTCACAACCAACTTCTTTAGACGAATTAAACAGACGTTTTGACAGGGGCGATTTTGATTTGGTTGCCGTTGGAAGACCTCTTTTATCTGATCCAAATTGGGTGGCTAAAATCAAAGCTGGAAAAACTGACGAATTAAAAGGTTTTACTAAAGAGGCCCTAGGTCAATTGGTTTTAGAATAATTTTTTTTGAGGTACTAAGTACTAAGCTACTAAGATTCTTAGGCACTAAGTTTTTTTTGAATACCGTAATTAAAAAATTTATCTTTGCAGTCGATATGAAATTCTTGAACAGCATATTACGCCTTCCTTTTTTCAGCACTTATTATTATGCAATAATATCTGCTCGGATAGGCTATGCATATAATTCAACGTATTCACGACTATAAATTAAATAGATAAATTATATAAACCTTAAAGCCCGGGCATTTCGTCCGGGCTTTTTTATTTTCAAAAAAATGGAAACAATTCAAAAATTAAAAGAAAATGCTGCCATCTTTCTTCCCGAAAATGGCTTAGAAGAAAAACTAAACCTAGCTAAAAAAGAAAACAGAAAATTAATTATTAAACTGGGTTTTGATCCAACTGCTCCAGATTTGCATTTGGGGCATGCTGTTGTGCTTAAAAAACTGAAACAATTTCAAGATTTGGGACATCAAATTGTAATTGTTGTTGGAAGTTTTACGGCAAGAATCGGTGATCCGACTGGAAAAAACAAAAGCCGAAAACCTTTAAGTATTGAAGAAGTACAGCACAACGCAGAAACCTACATTTCGCAATTGTCTAAAATTATTGATGTTGAAAAGGCCAAAATTGTTTTCAACTCAGAATGGCTTGACGAACTTCCTTTTTCTGAAGTGATCCAGATTATGTCAAATGTGACGGTTGCACAATTGATGCATCGAAATGACTTTAATAAGCGTTTTAGTGAGAATACGCCAATTGCAATGCATGAATTGGTTTACCCAATTTTGCAAGGTTTTGATTCGGTTAAAATTAATGCTGATATCGAAATGGGCGGAACTGACCAATTATTTAACTGCACTATGGGAAGACAGTTACAGGAAAGTTTTAAACTTTCGGGACAAATTGTGATGTGCATGCCTTTACTTAAGGGATTGGATGGAAAGGAAAAAATGAGTAAATCGCTTCATAATACAATTGGTTTAATTGATGAACCAAATGAAATGTTTGGTAAAACGATGTCAATTCCTGACGCTCTTATTTTAGAATTTTTAGAATTGACAACCAATTTTTCATTCGAAGAAAAAGAAGAAATCAAGAAAAGATTAGAGAAAGAAAATCCGATGGATATTAAAAAACTAATTGCTAAAAATATCATCAGCCAATACCATAATCAAAATGAAGCAGAACAAGCAGAACAATTTTTCATTAATCAATTTCAAAGTAAAAATGCAGCATCAAAATCATTTATTCCTGTTTCGATTTCTTCTTTAGAAAATCAAACCAATAAAATGACTTTGATTGATCTTTGTGCATTCATTAAAAATGATATAACAAAATCAGCTAATAGAAGATTAATTGAAAGTGGTGCAGTTCAAATCAATAATGAGAAAATTATAAATCCAAACGAATTGATTTTATTAGAAAAAGAAACAAAAATCAAAATTGGAAAGAGAAATTTTTATGAATTGCAATAATTGAATCATTATTGTTTGTAAAGAGCGAACCTCTGCAATTTAATTTTACATTTCTATATTCGGGTTTCAAAAATAAATAAGAAAGGGATAAACAATTAAGTTTATCCCTTTTTGAATATCTATAACTAACAAAATTTAGAAATTCATTATTTTTTAGGTTCGAGTTGCAAAGGGACAAAGTTTTTCAGCTCTGCACCTTATCTCTTTAAACCTTTGCCTCTTTTTACTGTAAAGAAACTTTTCTTTTTTGAAATTTATTTACAAGCCACTTTCTAACTGGTTCATCGTATAATTTTAAGCATACAAAGGCAAGCAGTATACTTACAATTAAAACTCCGATTCCTTCTAAATAGCCGTTTTCCATTGAAACTTTATTATCTACAACCCACGCAGTAAACCAGTAAATTAAGGGATAATGCGTGATGTAAATTGGATAAGAGATATCTCCTAATAGTTTACAGATTTTTAATGAAATTTCATTTTTAATTTCTCCTCCTGCTCCAATTGCAACAATTATTGGGAAAATAAAAATAATACAGATTGATTCATACAAACCATTCATCCAAAGACTGTTTTCGTCTCCAAATCTTGGCATAGCCAAAACAATAGTGATCAAAATACTGCAAATCCAGAAAGCATTTTTCACATGGATTAATTTTCCTAAACGGCATAATAAAACTCCAGCAAAAAACGGATACAATAATCGGGTAAAACCAACATTCAGCTGCTCTAGATTTAATGACCATCCGCCGATTACATCGCCTTTTGGTCCAAAAACAGTATAGTTAATTAACAGTCCGGCAAATATCAATACAAAAACTGACATTACTTTATTCGAAAATTTACGGAAGATAACGGCGTACAAGATGTTTGCAATATATTCGAAAAAAAGCGACCATGCCGGACCATTTAAAGGATGCATTTCTCCCCAACCTCTAATTTCTAATGAAGGAGGAATTGGCAGCAATGTAAATCCGATGGCCATTGTTAAAATGACTTTCCATACTTCCATACCCCCAATCATTGGAAACAATATATCTGAGGCTTGAAAATAGTAAAATATAGCACCAATGATCATTCCTAGAATTACCATTGGCTGTAAACGAATCAAGCGTCTTTTGTAAAACTCCCATTGTCCCATTTTGCTCCAACGATCGTCATATGCATAAGCTACAACAAATCCAGACAGAAGAAAAAAGAAATCAACAGCAAGATATCCATGGTTTATAATTTGAACGAAACGGTTTCCGCCAGCAAAAGCTTCAAAAATATGAAACGCAACTACTAAAATAGCAGCAACGCCACGAAGACCATCAAGTATTTCGTAATGTTTTTTTGGTTTAATATCAGATGAAATTGAACTCATTTGTGTTTGGTTTAAGTTAAGTTATGATTTATAGTTTAAGTTTTTGGAATTTGGAATTTAAAAATTGAAATTTAATCTATTGGTGATTTTTAAGCCATTCTAATCTTCTTTGGTCTGGCAAGTGTTTAACCGAAAAGTTTTCAAATTTAGCTTCAAAGCCTTTTCCATCTGGAGAAGCAGCCATTAAACCAACCATCACAGGCGTGTTATCCTGCAAAGGCGCATTTCTGGTCATGATATAGTTTTTATCATCAAAAGAATAGAATATTTCGACAGCATCTAATCGTCGCACGGCTTTAATCCAAATAAAAGGAGGCACTTTTTCTAAAGTTGTTACGCTCCAATCGCTTTTATCGTGTGTTACAACGGTACTGATATTGAATTTTCCGTCAACGAATTCTACTCCTGTTTTAATGTAATTCTTTTCGTCGATACGAATCATTAACCCCATCTGATCAAAGCGAGCGATGTAGTTTCCAGTCAATTTTACTTTTGCTTCAAATTCGCCACCGTAAGTTGCATAGTAAAAAGGCGCATCATCGACTGTAAAACCATAATGCGAAATTCTCCAATAATCGCTATTCGCAGTAACATTCATAATTAAAGCATTGTTTTTAATTTCCCATTTTTCAGGTTCATTAAACCATTGCATTTTATTCAAGCTTTGCGCTGCCATATTATGTGCAAAAAACAAAGGCAATATTGCGAGTGTAATTTTTTTCATATCCATTTTTTTTTAAACCATTAAGGTATTAAGAAAATTAAGCTTTTACTTCATGAACTTAGCTCAAAATATAAGACAATAAAGCTATTCTTTATGTTTCTTAATGTCTTAATGGTAAAATTTTAACTAAAAGCAAAGCTGCAAATTTTTACACTTGCAGCTTTACAAACCAACCAATTTTTAGAAATAAAAACTTATTTAAGTGAAAAAATCACTTTAGATTTAATATCTGTTGAAGAAGCACCAATAATTGCTTCAAAATCACCAGGTTCAGCAACCCAATCGTGTTTTTTATCATCGAAGAAACTTAGAGCAGATTTATCAACTGTAAACGTAACTGTTTTTTCTTCTCCAGCTTTAAGAGCTACTTTCTCAAAACCTTTTAATTCTTTTACCGGACGTGGCAATGAAGATTTTAAATCTGCAATATACAATTGAACTACTTCAGAACCTTCTCTGCTTCCTGTGTTTTTTACGTTTACTGAGAATGTGATTTTATCTCCAGCATTCATTTGTTTTTTGTCTGCTGTTACTTTTCCGTAAGCAAAAGTCGTGTAGCTTAAACCGTGTCCGAAAGAGAACAATGGCTTGATTTTGTTTTTATCTGCCCAACGGTAACCTACAAAAATTCCTTCATTGTATTTTACTGAATCTCCTCCTGGGAATTCCCCTAAAGCGTGAGCACCATTATCAGATAATTTTACTGGGAAAGTGAAAGATAATTTTCCTGACGGATTCACATCTCCAACCAACACATTTGCTAAAGCATTTCCAGCTTCAGTTCCTAAAAACCATCCTTGAACAATTCCCGGAACTTCTTTAATCCAAGGCATTGCAATTGCATTTCCAGAAATATTTACGAAAACAATGTTTTTGTTTACTTTCGCTAAATCGCTGATTAATTTATCCTGACCATAAGATAAATTCAATTCATTACGATCATGTCCTTCGTCGTCTTGATTTGGGCTTTTGTTCAAACCTCCGATGAAAAGAACAATATCAGCATCTTTAGCCACTTTTAAAGCTTCTGTAGTTAACTCTGCTGGAGAGCGTTTATCTTCTAAGCTTACTTTAGCCACAACTCCGTTATAGTTACTTGTAGGATCTCCTACATAACCTCTTGCGTATACAATTTCAGCTTGATTTCCGATTCTTTTCTTCAAACCTTCTAATGGTGTGATTTCGTATCTTGCTTTTAGTGAAGAACTTCCTCCACCAACAGTCATCATTTTAATAGCATTTTCTCCAATTACAGCAATCTTTTTAGTTTTAGAAAGATTGATTGGCAGAATATTGTTGTTGTTTTGCAATAAAACAATTCCTTCTTCAGCAATTTTACGTCCTGCAATAGCGTGTTCTTCCGTTCCAAAAGATCCGAAAGGACGATTTCTATCCATTGTTGTCAAGAAAGATAAACGAAGAATACGACGTACTTTTTCGTCTAATTCTTTTGTTCCAACTTCTCCTTTTCTGATCATTTCAGAATATGGTTTTGCTAAATAATAGTTATCATAAGCATTACTTGTTCCCCAAGACAAACCATTTGTCCAAGAACCAAATTCCATATCCAAACCATTGTGGATAGCTTGTTTAGTATCGTTAACACCACCCCAGTCAGAAACTACAACTCCTTTGAAGCCCCATTCTCCGCGAAGAATATCGTTTAACAAATATTCGTTATGGCAGCATTGCTGACCTTTGTATTTATTGTAAGCTCCCATAATTGACCAAACATCACCTTCTTGAACTGCAGCTTTAAAAGCAGGAAGATAAATTTCGTACAATGCACGATCGTCAACAATTACATCAACAGAATTACGTTTAGTTTCCTGATTGTTTAAAGCAAAATGCTTAACGCAAGCCGCAACTCCATTCGACTGAACTCCTTTTATATAAGGAACAACCATTTTTGAAGCTAAAAACGGATCTTCTCCCATATATTCGAAGTTACGCCCGTTTAATGGACTTCTGTAAATGTTTACACCTGGCCCTAATAATACGTTTTTGTTACGGTAACGCGCTTCTTCTCCGATAGATTTACCATATAAAGAAGCCAATTCTTTGTTCCAAGTTGATGAAAGTGCTGTAAGCGCTGGGAAAGCAATACAAGAGTCATTTGTCCATCCTGCCTGATCCCATTCGTCCCATTTTACCTCAGCACGAATTCCGTGTGGTCCATCGGTCATCCAGTTTTCTGGAATCCCAAGACGTTTTACACCTGGAGAACTAAATTTAGACTGCGCATGAATCATGGCAATTTTCTCTTCGGTAGTCATTCGTTTAAGCGCATCTTCTACACGCTCTTCAATCGGTTTTTTATCGTCTAGATAAACTGGCACTTTGTTCTGGGCATTCATTCCAACAGAACTTAGTAAAAGTAAAACAACAATTGTTTTAACGTTTTTTAACATAACAGTATTTATTAAAGCATTAGTTTATAATAGGAAAGTCTTCTTACCGAAAAACTTTTTTTATCATATTGTAAAACTAAAACGTTATCGTACATGTTACATTTTTAGACAGAAAAAAGTAGTAGATTAAAAAACTAAAATATTGATCTACAAAAACTTAACATTTTAAAAACACTAAAAAAAGTAGTGGTTTTAAAACATTTTTTTACACTTTCAAAGTCTTTGAACCGATTTTCATGACCTTTTCTTCGAAATCATTTCGCGAAACTGCAGCCTTATTTCGCGCTCTTGTGCGATAGTTGTAAATTGTACTTAAAGAATAACGTAAAAATGCCGCTATTTTAACACTATCAGTAATTCCTAATCTGATTAAAGCAAAAATTCGAAGCTCGGTATTTAGCAATTCATTTTGCTTGAGAACAATCTGTTCTTCTGGTATTAATAAAGCATTGAAATCTTTGACAAATGTTGGGTATAAATTCAGAAAGATAATATCAAAGTTTTTGTACAACTCTTCCAACTCATTATCAACCAAAGTAGTTGATTTTAATATTTTATAAATTTCATCAAATTGTTTTGCCGTTGCTTTTTTGTTTAAAATAATACGGTAGTTTTCGAGCTTATTGATATAAGTCGAACAAAGATTGAAGAAATGTGCAATGTATTCTTCTTTAACCAAATTAGATTCAGACAATTGCAGGTTACTTTCTTGAAGCTGACTGTTTGTCTCGGTAATATCTTTGTTTAATTCTGCTAATTTCTGGCTCGTTTCATAAAGTTCTGATCGAATTCTTGAAACCTTTTTCATCTGCAAATACACATAAATAACCGCAACAATCAAAAACAAAGAAAGCAGACTAATGCAAAGCAAGTAAATCTGTAATTCGCTTTTTCTTTGCGCTTCACGCTCTAAATACACGGTATTGATAATCGAATATACTTCTGACATCAGCAAAGTCCTGAACTGAACATTGCAATAAAGCGCGTCTTCAATAGCAGATTGTGTCAGTTTATAGGCCATATCAACATCTCCGATTTCGTAAAAAACCAAAGCCAGTTCCTGTAAAGAAGCATTGTCTTTATTGGCGTTTTTAATATCTGAAGTAGCAGAAAGTGCGTAGTATCTTTTTCTGGCTTCCAAATCATGTGTCGCTTCACCAATTTTTCCTAACAAATAAGTAATCATCGCATATTGCGGGCTTTCTTCTTTTGTTTTATTCAATAAAGCCAACAACTGCTTTTTAGGATCATTATATTTTTTATCAATAAAAATATCCTGCTGAATTCTATTAATTTGAAAATCCAATGTATTCGGATTTAGAATACTTAATAATGAATCTCTATATTTTCCTATCTGTTTTCTATATTCTGGACTGTAACTATTTGCAGCATAATGCTCGAAAAACTCACGATACGAAATATAATAATTTGGGAGTAAAGAAGCAGGAAGGCTTTTTTTATTAATACTCTTTAAAATGGCTTCAGATTCACGGTATTTTCCAGAAGAGGAATAAAGCGTTACCAATTCCAATTGAGCCAAATTGAAAAGCTCTTTATTTTGAAGTTCTTCTGAAATTTTGAGGTTCTTTTTTACGTATTGAATGGCTGAATCTGAATTTAGTTTCTGATATTCAAAGTACAGCGTTTTGTTGTAATTGTACTCCTGCTCTTTCGTAAGATTTTCAGATTTTATTTTCTTGAAATTCGCAATTCGTTCTTCTTTAATCTTTACGTAATGCTGTTTATTTTTGATTGCCTCGTTTAATTCTTTCAATATAACATCTGTGCTCTCCGATGCAAAAAGAGGAAAGCTGATAAGAACTATAAAAAGGGAGAGAAATAGATTTTTCAAACTGACAAAAAAATAAATAAGATATACAAATATAATAAAGTGTCTATTCTAAAATATTACAAGTGTCCTTTTTTATAATTTTGTTACAGCAAACCCGATAAAACTTAAAAATTATGCCACACTTTATAATTGACTGTTCAGAAAATGTACTGCGCCGACTTGCAGCAGACGAAATTATGCAGGAGGTTTTTGATGCCGCTTTCTCGACTAATCTTTTTGCCGCTTCTGAAACTAAAGTTCGTATTAACCCTTTTACATATTATAACAACGGAAATACCTTAGATGATTTTATTCATGTTTTCAGCTACATCATGGAAGGAAGAAATGACGAACAAAAAGGTAATTTATCAAAAGTTATTGTTTCAAAATTAAATACGTTGCTTCCTGAAATTCCTGTAATCTCTATTAATGTAATGGAATTCGAAAAGTCAAATTATTTCAATAAAACGATGGTATAAATATATTTAAGATATAAATATATTTATACCATCAAATATAAATTCATAAAAAAACTTTGTCAAAGTTTAAAACTTTGACAAAGTTGCTTTCAATTCTTATATCACTTAAATGGTAAAAAAACTAAACTGCAATTGGCGCCACTAAACAGCTTTCTGGAATATCAAAAGCATTTACTAAAGCTACAGCATCAGGACGAATATCCCAGCAAAGCTGATTTACCAGTTTGCGGACTGCTTTTGTTTTAACTGCTTCCATGTAACCGTCTTCAAGATACCATCCTTTATTTTTTTCAATTTGAGAAAGTGCATACAATTGATTCAGTTTGGTCAAAATTGCTTTTGAATTTTCATCTTCGACAGCTTTTATAGCAATCTGAAATTGTTCAAGAACTAATCTCTCTAAATAGGCTTGAGCAACATCAATCATTTGATGCTGCACAACATTAAATGCATCATAAGGCTCTAATCCCCCATCAATTAATTTCTTGATGCGTCGTGCTGCAGAAGCTAGGATTGTCTTTTCTCTGTGAACAAATGCCTGAAGATGGAATTCTCCATCTAACAAATGCTCGTCGTCAGTTCTTCTAGTTGCAATTGGATTTTTCTCGGCAATAGCTGTTTTAGCATTTTCATATACATAATTAATGATTCCCAACGAACCCATTTCTCCAAATGATTTTCTGAATTCTGCCAAACGATTTTTAGCTACCAACTGCATTAAAACCGTATTATCGCCTTCAAAAGTGGTGTAGATTTCTGTATCGTTTTTAAGTGCGTCGATTCGGTTTTCAGATAAATATCCTTTTCCTCCGCAGGCTTCACGACATTCCTGCAAAATATCTCTTGTGCTCCAAGTAGAATATGATTTCATTCCTGCCGCTAACGCCTCAATTTCTTGCATTTCAGCTTCGGTTCTGTTCAAAAATCTATTGGTTAGATATTGTAATGCAAAATGAACCGCATAAGTTTTTGCTAAATGCGGTAACAATCTACGCTGATGCATTCTATAATTTAAAATCGGAACTTCAGAACCGCCTTCTGGTCCGAATTGTCTTCTTTGATCGCTGTAGCGAATGGCAATTGTCAATCCAGATTTCGCTGCCGCTAAAGCCGAACGCGGAATCCCAATTCTTCCTCCAACC
Source organism: Flavobacterium tagetis (assembly GCF_016735615.1). Taxonomy (GTDB): domain Bacteria; phylum Bacteroidota; class Bacteroidia; order Flavobacteriales; family Flavobacteriaceae; genus Flavobacterium; species Flavobacterium tagetis. Next base: position 881,674 of record NZ_JAERSF010000002.1, on the reverse strand, counting down.
AAAGTTCCCAACATCGTAAAAAATCTACGGTTATCACTCGGAATCGGACTTTCGAACTCTCCTTTATCATTTACAGAAGCAAAACGATCCAGCATATTGTCTTTCGGAATCACCACATTATCAAAACTGATCGTTCCGTTGTCTACACCGTTTAATCCCATTTTATGACCGCAATCGCCAATTGTTACTCCACTTACTACATTCCCATTAGGGTCGCGCAAAGGAACCACAAAAGCATTTACGCCATAATCATGATCATCGATAATTAATTTGGCAAAAACAGTTGCCATTTGCCCATGAACGGCTGCGTTTCCGATATATTCTTTTTGGGCATTTTTATTTGGTGTATGAATTGTAAAAGTCTGATTGCTATGATTGTATGTTGCTGTGGTTTCTAAACCTTTTACGTTCGATCCGTGATGTGTTTCGGTCATAGCAAAACAGCCAGGAAGTTTCAGCGAACCAATGTCTTTTAAATATTTAGCATAATGTTTTTCTGTCCCTAAAGATTGAACACTCATTCCCCAAAGTCCGAATTGAACACCAAATTTAATTACCAAACTTAGATCATGATAACTCAACGTTTCCATAATGGCAAAATAATCTTCGATATTTCCTCCTCCACCGTATTCTTTGGGATAAGCCATGCTTCCTAAATTTTCATCGGCTAGAATTTTACACCATTTGTAAACGGTTTGCCTAAAAACATTAATATCGGTCGAAGTTTCATAGGCAAATTCAGGTCTAGAAATAACCGATTTTACTCTTTTGATTATCGCGACTTCCTTTCCGTCCAAAATTTGAGTTATTTTCTGAATGTCAAAACTCGCATTGGTTTGAGAGTTGGCTGTAAAAGAACCAGCTTTGGTTTTAAAGTTTTGAAGTGCTTCTTCACCTAAAAATCCTAAATCATTTTCCAACTTTTTGAAATCAGATTCGATTGGAGTTAAATCTAAATCGGTTCCTGAAAGTGCTTTTGCAATATCAAAAATTGACTTGATTGAAGAGGTATCTTGAATACTTTTCTCGATATCCGATTTCCATTGTGTGAGTTCATTTCGCGAAGGCGGATTTGAAATATCTGCTTTAGAAAGTAAATATTCTTTTTCTTCTTGAGATAAAACAGTGAGTGAATTTATAAATTCTTTTAAGGTTATAAATTCTTTCTGTGTCAGCAAATCATCTGACCACACTAAATAAAATAACGGAGTAAAGGCTTGAAGTTTGGCGGCTTTCATATCAATAATATTCGATTTGGAAATAGTTTTTTTTTTAGCCACGAATTCACGAATTTTTTCAATCTATTTTCTTTAAAAAATAATTCGTGAATTCGTGGCTATCCTTTTTACGCTTTATCGCATAAAAAAACAGGAATGAAATATACTCATTCCTGTTTAAACATCCTGTTAAGATTCTGACAATTTTCGATTTTAAACCAATAAAAAATATGAAAACTAAGAATTAAGAACCTTTGGATATTGAGGTCATTTTTTGCTTTATGGCAAAAATATGATGCGAATTAAAAACTAACACCGCGGTAAAAATGATACCGTATGCTGTAATCTGCAAAGGCGTAATGTTTTCTTTGAAAAAGAAGGCTGCCAAACCAAATGCAATCATCGGATTAATGTTTAATAACATTCCAACTGTGGATGAGTTGATTCCGGAAAGTGCATATAAATTAAGGAATAACGGAATTATAGTAAATACAATTGCAATGGTTTCAATGCAGAGATAAAACTTAAATTCCGTTGGTACCGGTCCCCCAAAAACCGGATAAAACGGTAATAAAAACAATGCTGCCAATGTGATATGAAAAGTCAAAACAATAAACTTGTCAAAACCTCTATTGGCGCGCTGGCTTACTAAATAAGCAGCATAAGTCAGACCTATAATAATACTGAAAAACATATCCATAATATCAGTGTACGAAAGCAATAAACACCCTGAAATGCTTAATCCTACAGAAAGCCATTGTGTTTTTAGCAGTTTTTCGTTTAGTATAAAATAAGCTAATAATGTAGTCAGGATTGGGCAAACAAGATAAGCCAGAGAAGCGGCTTTTACGCTGATATGATTTACTACATAAATGAACGTAAACCAATTGGCCATCAAAAATGCGCTTCCGCCAATATTCAAAAGAATTGATTTTCTTTTTTCTGATTTTGGCAACGCTTTAAAAATATCAATGGTTTCTCTTATTTGTTTTCTTTTGAATAGAAAAGCAATCAAAAGCATTAAAATACCACAGCTAAAAACACGGAAAAACAGAATATCCAATGACGGATAATCATGTATCGGTTTTAAAACTAAGCTAAAAAGCCCCCATGTAATAAAGGCTGAAATTGCTGCTACGTAATACTTTGTTTTTTTCACAAAATTCGCTTTTGAATTTATTTTCTTTTGATAACGCAAATTTCTAAAAAATTAAACAGCAATACAGATACAGTTTTTGTAAATTGCAGCATAACAGTTTTTATTTTCATAATGAAAAATTCCAATTACTTATATCTTCAATTTGCTGACCTCATCGAAAAACAGATCAAATCTGGACTTTTAAATGTGGGAGATAAACTGCCTTCTATACGAGAAGTATGCGCTGAAACAGGCTACAGCATGAGCACAGTCAGCAAAGCATATTACGAAGTTGAAAGCCGTTCTTTGATCGAATCAAGACCACAATCGGGCTATTATGTGAGTAATATTTCGGCAAGAACAATTCCAGAACCATCGGCAAGTACGCCAATTTTAACCATCGAAAATATCGAACGAGAAGATTTGGTAGACTTGGTTTATGGTGATATGCGCAAAAAAGACATAACAATGCTTTCGCTTGGTTTTCCGTCCAATGAACTGTTGCCAATTGCCAAATTGAATAAAGGAATGGTTCAAGCCATGCGCCAATTGCCCAACAGCGGAACGAGTTATGAGGAAATTGAAGGAAATAGTCATTTAAGAAAAGAAATTGCGCGCTGGTCTTTTACTTGGGGCGGTTCTTTGACTGAAGATGATATTATAACTACGCCAGGTTGTATTTCGGCCATTTCAGATTGTTTATTAACGCTGACTAAGCCGGGAGACACCATTATTACAGAAAGTCCTGTTTACTTTGGAATTCTGCAATTAGCGAGATCATTGGGTTTGTACGTAATGGAACTTCCAACCAATATGACAACAGGAATTGAAATTGAAGCAGTTAAAAAAACACTTTCTACAAAGAAAGTAAAAGCCTGCGTTTTGATGAGCAATTTCAGTAATCCGTCGGGAAGTATGCTGCCAAACGAACATAAAAAGGAAATTGTCCGTTTAATGGATTTTTATAATGTTCCGCTAATTGAAGACGATATTCATGGTGATTTGTATTTTGGCGCAAGCCGTCCTACGAATTGCAAAACGTATGATGAAAGCGGTATTGTTTTGTGTTGCAGTTCAGTTTCCAAAAGTCTGGCACCAGGCTATCGTGTGGGTTGGGTTTCTCCAGGGAAGTTTAAAAAAGAAGTTCTGAGAACTAAATTGTACCATACAATCTCCAATTCAACTATTACTCACGAAGTGGTTGGTGACTTTCTAAAAAACGGTCGCTATGAGAACCATCTGAGAAAAATTCGCCAGATTCTGAATCGAAATTGTACCAATTATATCAATACTGTTTTAGAGTCTTTTCCAGCGGGAACAAAGGTAAGTCAGCCTCAAGGCGGATTTTTCTTATGGTTGGAATTGGATGAAAAAATCGATACCGCCGCTTTTTATCATTTAGCGTTAAAACATAATATTAGTATTGCGCCAGGAAGGATTTTTTCATTTCAAGATCAGTTTTCTAACTGTATGCGATTGAGTTTTGGTTTGCCTTGGTCTAATGAAGTGAGAACTGCGATTCAGACGTTGGGACAATTGGCTAAATCTCAATTGTAGATTAAGAAAATCAACACAATATTGTCAGCGTCATCAAATTAACATAGCCCGCGGTTTCAACCGCTGGCTATATTCAAGATGTTTGTGTTATAATTGTTGTCTATATTCATTTTTTAAAATGACAAAACAAAAAACTGGACAGCGCAACTACACACTGTCCAGCCAACAATTAAAAGAAGACCAAAATTAAATAGTTATAAGACAAAATAAGCGTCTTTCTCGACTTTCTTAGGTTCGTCATTTAATTCAAATTCTTTTAGGATATCAAATTCGCTTTGATATTCGTTCAGCATTTGCTTGATATTTTTTTCAATTGTATTTGCAATTGCAGTAACTGGCGTATCTGTAGGTCTGTTTTCGAACGGATCTTGCAGATGAATTGCCATTCTTTCGATCAAAAAGAAAGCAGCGCCGATTGCAGTAATCAGCGGAATTGCGAACCAGCTCAAAACGCTTGTTAATCCGAAAGGCAATACAAAAATGAACAAACACAACGTCAATCTGATGTACATGCTGTATGTTGTTGGAAAAATCGTGTTTTTAATACGTTCGCATTTTCCCATTTCATCACATAATCTTGACAAAGTATTATCGATTTCAACCTGCTGATACATGTTGATTTTCTTTTCGTTTTTAGCAGTTCTCAAATCTCTTGCGTGCAGCATCAAAATGGCATTCGGAACATTCTGATGATTTTTGATGTATTTGATTTCTTCTTCGCTAATTAAACCTTCAAGGGGTTTTATGGGGTTTCTGTTTCTTAATGATTCTCCTAAACTGTAACACCAAGCAATTTGCCTTTTAGCAAAATTTTCTTTGAATTCACTTGCTTCAACCGAATAATCGGGATCTTCATAAAAAGTTAAAACTTGACGTATCAGCGTTCTCGAATCGTTTACAACAGCTCCCCAAACTATTCGTGCTTCCCACCATCTGTCATAAGCTTGGTTTGACTTAAAGGCTAATAATAAGGAAATAATAGTTCCAATCATGGTTGGAATTGCAATCGGTATATCTACAGGAAGATTGATAAAATAATGATGAAAAATTTCAAATAGTACTGTATATGCGAGTACTAGAGCAATTTCTACTTTAATTTTCCCGAGAACGTACTTCATTGGTATTCTTTTCTTTAATAACATATTTTCGGTTTTAAATTAATATTTTTAAGGTTCTAAGGAACTAAGGGGCTAAGGTTCTGAGATCCTAAGGCTAAAAATTAAAAAACTTAGTACCTTAGAACCTCAGAATCTAAGAACCTTAGTCTTAAACCATCTCTTCGTACAATGAAAGAACCGGAAGGCCTAATTTTTCATTGACATTTTCTTTTTTGACTTTTTTAAATTTGATTTTTTCGCCTTTGCGCGTTTCCACTAACATATCAATGTTATGTTTTGAAATGGCTTCTGATAAAAAAGGCGCAACATTTTCGTAGTTATCTTCAAAACTGGCTGTCTGACTTACAATTTCAAAAGAAAAATTGGCGCTTAAAAATTCCTGTACATCTTTTACATGGATATTTTTGCTAGAATTTTCTACATATAAAGCTTTATGGAAAACCTCTTTATTGACTTCTGTACTAAGATGCAGAATCGGGCATTTTTGATTTCCAGCTAATTGCACTAAATACTGATGAATTCTTTTGCTTTCTTGCTTATAAGAGTGCGTAAGAATAACCAGCTTAACCGAAAAAGCTTCAATTAGACGTTTGAAAATGGGTGCCGAAAGTCCGTATTGGTTATGAACTTTTAGCTTAACATTTGAAGTATGTTCAATAATATAACGACAGGTTTCTAGAACTTCTTCTTGGCTTTTGGTAAGTCCAGACCTCATCTCTCTTAAAAAACCCGACGATGAAAACGTATCAGGAGCTTCTGAAACTAATACTAAAATAATTTCCGATTCCGTATTCTTAGACTGATTTACCGCAGATTTAACAGCCGAAATAGTATCATCTTTTAAAGTTGTAGGTATAAGAAAATTTTTCATAAGTATATTCTTTTAGTTTATACCTACAAAATAACTCTCGGAAAATTAGACCGCTATTAATCTAAAATTAGAATTTTCTAAAATTAAACATTAGATTTTTTAATGTTGCCTTTTTTAAAGATGATGGTAACGATTGTTCCTTTGTTTTGTTCCGATTGCACTTGAAGTTCCCCATCATGCATTCTAATGATTTTAGAAGCCAAAGGCAATCCTAAACCATATCCAATGTATTTGGCAGCGATTTTACCTCTAAAGAAAGGTTCGTACAAATGCGGAATATCTTCTGGCGGAATTCCGATTCCAATATCATTAATCGCAATTTTGATCATTTCTTTATTGGCCGTAAGATTTACAAAGACTTCGTTGTTATCCGAATACTTTACTCCGTTCGTTATAATATTATTGATTGCCAATTCTAAAAGTGGTTTGTTACATGGCAACAATAATAGATTAGAGTCTTCTGGAGCAAAATTCAGTTTAATGCTTACGCGGTTATCAGGATAAATTTTATCTAAATCTGATTTTACATCCAATAATAGTTCGTCCATTCGGGCAATATCAGAAACTTGTTTTTGTCCGTCGTAACCAGTTTGCGTCAACTTAAGCAAGCTTTCTGTTAAGTTTCCTAATCTTGAAGCCTGGCTATAAATGTTTTGCAGAGATTCTATATACTCCTGCTGTTCTCTTTCTTTGAGCAGCATAATTTCAGCTTCCGCAATAATGGTTGTTATTGGCGTTTTTAATTCGTGAGAAGCATTATTAATAAAGTTCGCCTGGATTTCGAATGAGGTTTCCAAACGATCTAACATATTATTAAAGGTATTGGTCAAATCTGAAATTTCATCAGAATTTTTAACTTCAGGTAGACGATTATGCAGATTAGAAGCGCTAATTCTTTTTACTTCTTTCGTAATTCTTGCTACAGGATCGATAACACGTTTGGCTAAAAATCGTCCTAAAAGAAAAGCTAGAATCACAAAACCGATTCCGCCAAAAAGCATAATTTTGACAATATAAACCGTTGTGTCTTTTCCTTTACGGTCTCTTGCGCCAACAATTACAATATATTTCTGTCCATTTTCTTCAAAAATCTGTCCTAAATAATATTTATTGTCTCTTTCATAAGAATCCTTTCCTGTACTTAAAATGTTAGTGTAAAAAGTATTAGGCAGGTTTAAGTTAGTGTTATAATCAAAACTATTATGGCTGTTGATTTTGAGTACATACTCTTCTTCTTCGATCAATTCTTCAAGACCATTTTTTTGAAGATTTTTATAGTATTTAATTTTCTCTGGGTCTTTTTGAAAATGAATTGAAGCTACAATTTTTGCCCTGTCATCTAAACGCTTTAAAAAATGGTATCGATTGTTTTCTCTGAATAAGAAAAACACAATTATACACAATAGCGAAGTGCTAAAGGTAGAAAGGGCCACATAATTGAAAGTGATTTTTTTTCTAATATCCATATTATGGTTTTATTACATAACCCAAACCTTTCATGGTATGAATCAGTTTGGTTGAAAAAGGCTTGTCTATCTTTCTTCTTAAATACGTAATATACACATCGACAACATTGGTATTCATATCAAAATTGATATCCCATACATTGTCTAAAATTTGATCACGAGAAACTATGCGTCCGGTATTTTTTGCCAAATAATACAAAAGCTTAAATTCTTTGGCTGTTAGCACAATATTTTCACCGTCTCTTTTAACCGTTTTTGCGCGGCCATTTATCTCTAAATCACCAATTGTGATGGTATCTATTTTTTCTGTTTCCTGCTGTGATCTTCTGTACAAAGCATTTACTCTTGCGTCTAACTCTCCAAATTTAAAAGGTTTAACCAAATAATCATCGGCACCAGAATTAAGTCCTGTAACAATGTTTTCTGAAGTTCCTAAAGCTGTTAAAAGTAAAATTGGCACAAAGTTTTTTGCTGCACGAAGTCTTCTGCAGATTTCAATTCCGTTAACATCAGGAAGCATAACGTCTAAAATTACAACATCGAAAGTATAATTATGAATCATTTCTATGGCAGTTTTACCATCCATAGCTACGCTTACTTCATTATTATTTTCTGCAAAACCTTTTCGTAATATCGATAATAGATTTGGCTCGTCTTCGACTATCAGTAATTTCATATTAAGAAGTTTGTATATACAACAAAAATAAGAATACAATTTAAAATAATTTTAAACAACTTTACAAATTATGATTTTATTGTGAAGAATAGAAAAAGCAGACCCTATCGCCTACTTTTTGACATTATTTTAGGGCTAAAGTTTTTGATTTTTAATTTAAAAATAAAACCCAATGTTACAGTAGAGTTTTTTCAAAAAGAAAAGACTTACGTTTTAAAACTAAATTCTTATTTCCAAAACTTGAAAATTAAAAAGTCTCTCCTGCGTTCAAATAAAATCCTTTAGAATTATTACCCCAAGAATAATCAAAAATCAGATTGGTTTTGGAAGCTTTATCAATTAAAAGTCTTAATCCGATACCCGCGGCGGGCTGAATTGATTTGAATAATTTAAGATCGCTATCAGAATTGCTGGTTGTTACAAAATTGGTAAAAACAGTACCGCTCAACAATTGATTGCACGTAATGGGAAACCTGAATTCTGTGGATAAATAAACCAATCCATTTCCTCTAAATAATCCCTGTGTATAGCCTTCTCCACTTCTACTTCGCTGATCCCAACCAATTGCAGGCAGGTTTAAGTACGGAACTTTTCCTCTAGTCACAAATTGTCCATAAGTCCAAATCGCCAAAATATAACGCGGATTTTTGTGAGATACGGGAATAAAATGACGGTATTCTGCAAAAAGAACATTACTATATTCTTGATTATTAAATAGTACTGGATTAAATCTATAATTTATATTGGCAAACCAACCTTTTGATGCATTTACCTGATTGTCTCGCGAATCGTGAACTAAATTCAGACTTACTCCATTTAAGAAATACTCATTATGATCAAAACCATATTTCTGGCTGTAATTGTAATGATAAGTATAATTTCCGTTATCAATATCTAGCTCTTTGTCATCAATGCTTGAATACCAGTCAATATTAATTCCTCCTCCAACATAATAATTTTCCTTAACTTCAAAAGAAACCGTCTGATGAAATTTGAAATAATTATAATCCATATCCTGAGCTAGCGAATCGACACTAAATCCAGGCGGACGATCACGTCTTGGCGGAATAATATCGGTTCCTAATCCGTAATTAGGCTGTGAAAACAGATACAATCTGTAGTCACCACTCAGAAAAATCTTATTGTTCTTGAGCAGAATGTTGTTTTTTACATTGACTAGCCATTGGTCTTTTAATGTGTAAGTAATTCCGATATTAGCGATAGAATATTTGTCTTTTTCTTCTTTTCCTTTGAAAGTGTATTGCGCCACGGCACCAAAAAAGAAACCAGTTGCTGGCTGTGAACCAATTGCGGGAATTACTAAAAAGAAATTGTTTTTTGTTGGCTTAACCACTAGCGCGTCATCTTCTTTTTTAAAAATATCAAATATTGTTTTAGGTGGACAAATTTTTGGATTTTCAATTTCAGAATTTTTAATTTCTTCTTGAGCGAATAAATTGAAGGAAATAAAAAATAGTAATCCTAGGACTTTATACTTGTACTGAACGGCTTTATTTTCAAAAAAAATCACCATTTACAAAGTTTTGTTTTAGAAATAAGATTACAATCTCATTGTAAATATAAGTCTTATTTTCAACATCTTAAGAACTAATAGCAAAATATTTTAACAAAAAAAGCCGTCAAAAAATATTTGACGGCTTTGGTATATTACTGCTAATACTATTTGGTGATAAACTTTGGATGAATTAGATTTTCAAGTGAATATATTTCATCCCATTTTTCCTGAGTAATCAGTTTTCTTTCTAAAACGGCAATTTGGTGTACACTTTTACCTGTTTTTAAAGCTTCTCCTGCAATACTGGCACTTTCTTCATAACCTAAAATTGGATTCAATTGCGTTACAATTCCGATGCTGTTCATGACCATATTATAACAGTGATCGACATTTGCTGTGATTCCAACAATACACTTATCTATTAAAGTTTGGATTGCATTTGAAAGATAATCCAACGATGTAAACATTGCAAAGGCGATAACAGGCTCCATTACATTCAATTGTAATTGACCTGCTTCTGCCGCCATTGTAACCGTTAAATCCTGCCCAATTACATAAAAACAAGTCTGATTTACCACTTCTGGAATTACCGGATTTACTTTCCCTGGCATAATAGATGAACCTGGCTGACGCGCTGGAAGATTGATTTCGTTAAAACCTGTTCTTGGCCCTGAACTCAATAATCGCAAATCATTACAGATTTTAGAAATCTTAACCGCAGAACGTTTTAAAGTTCCCATAATCTGAACGTAAGCTCCAGTATCTACAGTAGCTTCAATTAAATCTGGCGAAAGTGTTAATGGAATTCCAACTTCTTTAGCTAAATACGATACACAAATTTCAGGATATCCTTCTGGCGCGTTTACTTTTGTACCAATTGCAGTCGCTCCCATATTAATTTCTAACAATAATTCCTGAGCATTTTTTAAACGCTGAATATCCTCACCAATTGTAGTTGCATAAGCTTTAAATTCCTGTCCTAAAGTCATCGGAACCGCATCTTGCAATTGCGTTCTTCCCATTTTCAGGACTTCTTTAAACTCCTCGCCTTTTTTGGCGAAAGCCACTTCTAAACCAGCAAAAGTTTTAATAAAGCTTTCCATTTTCAAATATAAAGCAATTCTAAAAGCTGATGGATAAGCGTCATTTGTTGATTGAGAACAGTTTACATGATTGTTCGGATGAAGAAAATTATACTCACCTTTTTTATGACCTAAATATTCCAAACCAATATTAGCAATAACTTCGTTTACATTCATATTTACAGAAGTTCCTGCTCCACCTTGAATTAAATCGCTCACAAACTCCTGATCAAATTTACCAGCAATAACCTGATCGCTTCCGTAACAGATTGCTTCGGCAATTTTAGAATCAATTGCGCCGCAGTCTTTATTGGCTAAAGCCGCCGCCTTTTTTACATATCCTAAAGCTTTGATAAATAAAGGTTCTTTTGAAATTGGAATTCCTGTGATATTAAAGTTTTCTACCGCTCTAAAAGTCTGGATTCCGTAGTATAAATGATTAGGAATTTCTAATTCTCCCAGAAAATCATGTTCTTTTCTTGTTGGTTCCATATAATAAAATTGATATGTTTTGACTTAAAAAATAAGTGTAAAGCTACAGCATTTTATGCATTAAAAATGTGAATGAAATCAAAATCATTTACAATTTGTTTCGATTATTTTATGGTAAATTATTACCTTTTCACCTTCAAATAATTACAGAAAAGAGTTGAAAAAAGAAAGCGAATATTTTCTTGATAAAGAATACAATACGATTGTTTACGCCAAAGACGATTTGAATTTTAAGGACTTTGAATCTTGCGTTTTCAACAATTGTAATTTCTCCGCTTGTACTTTTCTTGCTGTTACTTTTATTGATTGCATTTTTAATGACTGCATTTTCAGCGAAGCAAAAATTAATTATGTGGCATTGAGAACCGTTACTTTTAATCGATGCGAAATTAAAGAAGTAAATTTCGCTATGTGCGACAAACTCATTTTTGAAGTGCACTTTAATGATTGCATCCTTGATTTTTCTAAGTTTTATACTTTAAAACTAAAAGGAACTCCATTTACCAATTGCAGTCTAATAGCTGTAGATTTTATGGCAGCAGATTTAACAAGCGTTTTATTTGACAATTGCGATTTATATCGTTCAGAATTCAATAAAGCTATTGCTAATAAAGCTGATTTTAAAACGAGTTATAATTATACCATCGATCCGTCTAAAACTAAATTGAAGAAAGCTATTTTTTCTTTGAATGAAGTGAAAGGCTTATTGTTTGCGCATGATGTGATTGTGAGTTAGAAATAATCATTTTTTTACTATTATTTTTCTGTTTTTGCGGGAAGAACAGAATTGGGCAACAGGAATAAAATAAGCAGTACACTTGTTAAGCAAAGCAAATGAATTAATGTGCCATAGAAAAAAGCATTATAGAAATCTACATAATTTGTTTTTCCTTTTGCAAAATAGTAAAACACACCTCCTGTTAAGGTAATGCCCAATGCACCAAACAATTGCTGCAATGTAGAATAAACTCCTGATGCATTTCCGATCCTGTTTTGAGGTAAATCTTTCAGCGCAATATTAGCAAATGAAGGCAGAACCAAGGCTACACCAATACCGTGCAAAAACATGACAAAATATCCCTTGTAATCTATTGTTTGATAATAAAAAAGAACCAGCTGAAAAATAAGAGAAAACATAAGAAGCAACACTCCAAAAATTAATACATTTTTTCCATACTGAAGCACTAATCTAGCCGCAAAAAATGACGCTAAAATAAAACCGCATCCTTGAAATACAATAAAATATCCTGCTTGCGTAGGAGAAAGTCTAATTCCGTCTTGCAGAAAAATTGCCAATACAAAAAAGTAAGCATCGAGCATTAACATAAAAAGAGCCGAAGCCGAAACCGCAATATTGAAATTCTTGTGCGTAAAAAGTTCCATGTTCAATAATGGTTCTTTTTTCTTTAATTTTCTTTTGATCTGTCTAAATATAAAACTTATCAGAAATACTATAGAAATTGTCAGCGTAATTGCAACCAAATCTTTTTGTTCTAATCCCACAGCCATCGAAAAAACCAGTAAAGCAAGCCCTATGCATAATACAACTGCGCTCCAATAATCCATTTGCAAAGAAGAATTGTCTCTAGATTGATTGAGATAACGGATGGCCAGCAAAATCGCTATTAAACAAATAGGAATATTGATAAGAAATATATACCTCCAAGATTGATCGATTAAAAATGGTTGGAGTTCTACAAGAAAACCTCCTAAAAACTGCCCCAGCATTGTGCCAATTCCAATCGCAATTCCGTACCAGCCCATTGCATAAGTGCGTTCCTTATGACTGACAAAGAGAATTTGAATATAAGATAGAACTTGTGGCGCCATTAAGCTTGCACTTATACCTTGAAAAAACCTCAAAGCAATAAGCTGATTTGTAGTGGCAGCAAACCCGCATCCCGCAGAAGTGACCATAAACAAAAACAGTCCTAGAATAAAGATTTTTTTTCTTCCAAAATAATCTCCCATTTTTCCGCCAATTATCAAAAAAGAAGCAAATCCAACCATATACATGGCTACAACTAACTGAATTTTTCCATTACTTGAACCAAGCCCGCGCTGAATTGATGGAATAGCAACGTTTACAATAAATATATCCAAAATAGTAAGCAAATGTGCAAGCAGCAATATAAGGAGCGAAATGTATTTTTTATTTTTCATAATATATAGAACAGTCTATCTATTTTTGGTTAAAAAAAATCAGAAAAACTGATTTATACTTTTTTTTACGGTTTTTAGATCATTCGTATTTCCGTTTATACCTGCCGAAACTACAGCTCCTTCAATCATCAAAAAAATACTGTTTTGCAGTGCTTTTTTTTCTATTAAAAGCGTTTTTACTGTACTAATTTCATCAACTAATCCATTAATATACTCACGCTGGCGCTCTTTATGTGCCTGAACAAACTGTTCTATTTTTTTATCTTCTCTACCTATTTCAGCATTTATTTTTATGAAATGGCATCCGGAAAAATTTGATTCTTCCTGAAGTTTAATACGGTAATCTATTAATTTTAGAAGTTTTTTTAAGGGAGGCTTCTCGTCTTTTAAATAGTCATTGAGATTGGCAAAATATTCTGTTTCCTGCTGTTCAAGATAATGATACAACAAATCACTTTTAGACTCATAGTGTTTGTAAAGCGAACCAATTGCAATATCTGCCTCAGCAATAATCTGATTAATTCCTGTGCTATTAAATCCCTGATGGTAAAACAGACGGGATGCTGTATCGAGTATTCGTTCTTTTACACTGCTTTTCTGTTTCATTTTTTCTTTTTGCCAAAGATAAAACAAAAATAGATAGAGTTATCTATTTATTTCAAAATAAAAAAAATCACAAAAGCCGTGATTTTAAAATTCGTTAATATAAATTAACTACAAACCTTTTCCCATTACGTAATCTTCCATTAAATATCCATTTCCTATTTCGATATCAACGGTTTCTTTAATTTCGAAACCAAGTTTTTTATAGAAATTTAAAGCGGTATTAAAGCGATTTACGTTCAATAAAAGTTCGGTTGAGTTACTTTCCAAAGCCATTTTCTTAATTTCTTCAAAAACTATTTTCCCATAACCTTTCCCTTGTGTTTCTGGCAGAAGATAAATTTTATGGATTTTAGTAATAGCTTCTCCTTTATAATTGTGTTCAATTCCGATAAAACCAATAACCGATTCTGAATCTGAAATTAAATAAAACAACTGTTCTTTATTCTGAATTTGCTTTGATAATGCTTCATTAGAATAAATTAGATTTAACATGTACTCTAATTGTTCCGCAGTTAGAATTTCGCCATAAGTAATAGGCCATGTTATATGTGCGATTTCTTGAATTTTAGCAATATCTTCAACAAATGCTTCTGTAATTTTAATCATATTTATTTAGTAAAAACTTGATTTTCTTGTTCGCTTACGCGGATAAAAGTCGTTCGTTTAGTCAATTCTTTTAATCTTGAAGCTCCAACATAAGTGCAAGTGCTTCTTATTCCTCCTAAAATATCCAAAACGGTGTGAATCACGTCACCTTTAAACGGAACTTGAACCGTTTTTCCTTCGCTCGCTCTGTATTCTGCAACGCCTCCAGAATGCTTGTCCATTGCAGTTTTCGAACTCATTCCGTAAAACTGTTTGAATTTTTCGCCTTTTACTTCGATTAATTCACCGCCGCTTTCTGTATGTCCTGCAAGCATTCCGCCTAGCATAACAAAATCGGCTCCGGCACCAAAAGCTTTGGCAACATCGCCGGGAGTTGTGCATCCTCCGTCGCTTATAATATGTCCACCTAAACCATGAGCGGCATCGGCACATTCTATAATTGCAGATAATTGCGGATACCCTACTCCTGTTTTCACTCGTGTAGTACAAACAGAACCTGGTCCAATTCCAACTTTTACAATATCAGCTCCTGCTAATAAAAGTTCTTCGGTCATTTCTCCCGTAACTACATTTCCAGCAATAATGATTTTTTCAGGATATTGCTTTCTAGTTTTCTTTAAAAACTGAACAAAATGTTCAGAATAACCATTGGCAACATCAATACAGATAAATTTCAGTAACGGATTTGCAGTAATTATTTTTCCAATTTTATCAAAATCTTCTTTGCCAGTTCCTGTGCTTACTGCAATATAATCGTAAATATCTGGAGTTGAATTTTGAAGAAATATATTCCATTCTTCTAAAGTGTAATGTTTATGAATGGCTGTAAAAAGCTTTTCTTTGGCCAAAACCTTTGCTATTTCAAAAGTTCCAACTGTATCCATGTTTGCCGCCATAATTGGAATTCCTGTCCAATTTGAAGTGCTATGCAAAAATTTGAAATTTTGTTCTAAGGAAACTTCAGATCTGCTTTTAAGCGTTGATCTTTTAGGTCTAAACATTACATCTTTAAATCCTAATTTCAGGTCCATTTCTATTCTCATAGTTCGAGATTTTGGTTACTCTCAAATATAGGAAATTTTAGATTGTAGACTTCAGATTTTAGATTATAAAAACTTAAAAAATTGAACGCAGATGAAACGGATTCACTTCGTGAAAACGCAGATAAAAACGGATTTTTTTTCTTTCTTTACTTTGGATAGGCTTCGACTCCGCTCAACCTGACAAAGGCAAAATTAAATTCCGCAGAGAATCACAAAAATATCACGATGATTCACAAAGTTTCTAACAAGAACGCGTTTCGACTTCGCTCAACGTGACAAACTTGAAACTTGAAACCTGAAACAAAAACAAACAAAATCAAAACTTACCCGTGAATAGTTTCGTTTTTTCCGTAATTGGTAATGATAGATTCTTCAAATTCTAACCATTCTCTCCAACGTTTTTCAACATCGATTCCAACTCCGTATTTACGAGCATATGTAATGAAAGTTGTGTAATGCCCTGCTTCGCTTTCCATTAATTCTCTATAGAAAACAGCCAATTCTTCATCTTGAATATTTTCAGAAAGCACTTTAAAACGTTCACAACTTCTAGCTTCGATCATAGCTGAGAAAAGAAGTCTTTCTACAAGACCAGAAACACGGCTTCCGTCTCCGCTTCTTTTCATATACTGGTATAGTTCGTTTACGTATTCATCTTTACGCTCACGTCCTAATTTTAGTCCTCTTTTGATAATGATATTATGCACTTGCTCAAAATGATCAACTTCTTCTTTTACTAAAGCTAATAAATCCTGAACCAAATCCTGATGTTCTGGATTGTTTGTGATAATTGTAATGGCATTGGTCGCTGCTTTCTGCTCGCACCAAGCATGATCTGTTAAGATTTCTTCGATGTTTTTCTCAACAATATTTACCCATCTTGGGTCGGTTGGCAATTGTAATCTTAATACGCCCATTTCTTAAATTATGAGTTATGAGTTAAAAGTTATGAGTTATAAACGCAAAAATCGAAAGTCAAAATAAGACTTTTGACTTTCGACTTTAAAACTTTAAGACTTATATTAATTAATATGCAAAAATTGGTCTTTCGCTCATTAATTCGTTTACTTCTTCAGCAACTTCTTCGATAACCTCCTCATTTGTATGATTAGTTAATACTTTATCGATAAGCGCTACAATAGTTTCCATATCTTTTTCAACTAAACCACGAGTTGTGATTGCAGCTGTTCCAACACGAATACCTGAAGTGATAAATGGAGATTTATCGTCAAAAGGAACCATGTTTTTGTTTACTGTAATTTCAGCTTTTACTAATGCATTTTCAGCTTCTTTTCCAGAAATACCTTTGTTTCTTAAGTCAATAAGCATCATGTGGTTGTCTGTTCCGCCAGAGATAATGTTGTAACCTCTTTTTACGAAAGCATCAGCCATTGCATTTGCATTCTTTTTTAACTGCATTGCATAAGTAAAGAAATCATCTTTTAATGCTTCACCAAAAGCAACCGCTTTAGCAGCGATAATGTGCATTAAAGGTCCTCCTTGGTTTCCAGGAAAAACAGCTAAGTCTAATAATGAAGACATCATTCTGATTTCTCCTTTTGGAGTTGTTAATCCTTGTGGATTTGGGAAATCTTTCCCCATTAAAATCAAACCTCCACGTGGCCCTCTTAATGTTTTATGAGTTGTTGTAGAAACAATATGACAATGTGGAATTGGATCGTTCATTAATCCTTTTGCAATAAGACCAGCTGGGTGAGAAATATCAGCAAATAAGATTGCTCCTACGCTGTCAGCAATTTGTCTGAAACGAGCAAAATCCATATCACGAGAATAAGCAGAAGCTCCAGCGATAATTAATTTTGGTTGTTCTTTAGTTGCAATTTCTTGAATTTTATCATAATCTAAACGACCCGTTTCAGCATCTACACCGTAGAATACTGGACGATATAGACGTCCTGAGAAGTTTACTGGAGAACCGTGAGTTAAGTGACCTCCGTGAGACAAATCGAAACCTAAAATAGTATCACCAGGATTTAAACAAGCATGGTAAACAGATGTATTTGCTTGAGAACCTGAGTGAGGCTGTACGTTTGCATATTCAGCTCCAAATAATTCTTTCGCTCTGTCAATAGCAATCTGCTCAATAACATCAACTACTTCGCAACCGCCGTAGTATCTTTTGCCAGGATATCCCTCAGCATATTTATTAGTTAAAACAGACCCTGCTGCTGCCATTACTTCATCACTTACAAAATTCTCAGAAGCAATAAGCTCTAATCCGTGAATTTGTCTTTCTTTCTCCTCTTGGATAAGATCAAAAATTTGTTCGTCGCGTTGCATTTTTTTGTTTTTCGTTAATTTCACGCAAAAATACAAAAAAACGTTTGCCAAACAGCTAGATTATGATATATTTGACATGTAATTTTTCAACAAACAATTAACATTAAACATGCCAATAACCGCCAACGATACCAGTAGAAAATCATGGTTAGAAGTGCCACAAAATAGCGACTTCCCTATTCAGAATATTCCTTTCGGTGTATTTCTTACCAAAGAAAATGTCGTTACTGTAGGAACGAGAATTGGCGATTATGCCATAGATTTAGGGGCTTTGCAGCAATTAAATTATTTTGAAGGAATAGAATTAACCGATGATATGTTTATGCAGGATACGCTAAATGATTTTATTTCTGATGGAAAAAAAACATGGCGTTTGGTTCGAAATCGCATCGCTGAGATTTTCGACGAGACCAACCCGCAGTTAAGAGATTCAACAAAACATCGCGATATTGTTATATTTAAAATCGAAGATGTAGAAATGCAATTGCCAGTTTTAATTGGTGATTATACTGACTTTTATTCAAGTAGAGAGCATGCCACAAACGTAGGAAAAATGTTCCGCGATCCAGAAAATGCTTTATTGCCAAACTGGCTTCATATTCCAGTTGGATACCACGGAAGAAGTTCTACAATTGTGCCATCTGGAATTCCGGTTCACAGACCAATGGGTCAAACTTTACCTGCTGGACACGATACTCCTGTTTTTGGAGCTTCACGTTTAGTAGATTTTGAATTGGAAACTGCTTTTATTACTACAGATGTGAATGTAATGGGAGAAAATATTTCAACTTATGAAGCTGAAGACTATATTTTCGGAATGGTATTACTAAATGACTGGAGTGCACGCGATATACAGAAATGGGAATACGTGCCTCTTGGACCATTCTTAGCAAAAAACTTTGCCACTTCAATTTCACCTTGGATTGTGACTATGGATGCTTTGGAGCCTTTTAGAACAAAAGGTCCAAAACAAGATCCGTCACCGCTTCCTTATTTACAGACGAAAGGTAAAAAAGCTTTTGATATTCACTTAGAAGTTTCTTTACAACCAGAAGATCAAGAAGAAACTGTGATTTCAAGATCTAACTTTAAATATATGTATTGGTCTATGGCTCAACAATTAACACACCATACCTCAAACGGATGTCGTGTAAATTCTGGCGATATGATGGGTTCTGGAACTATTTCTGGCCCAACTCCAGATAGTTTTGGTTCTATGTTGGAATTAACTTGGGGAGGAAAAAATCCGCTTAAACTAAGTGACGGAAGTGAACGTAAATTTATTGAAGATAATGATACTGTAATTATTCGCGGTTTCTGTGAAAATAACGAAGTAAGAATTGGTTTTGGAGAAGTTTCAAGCCAGTTATTACCTCCTTTTACTAGACAATGAAGAGCAGATCAGTCTGAAGAGATATAGAAAATAAAAAACCTTGGCAATGCCAAGGTTTTTTTATGCTTTACATTAAACTAAAATTGAAAGGAAAAGTTATTTATTCTAAAATCACTTTAATCCAAACCAAACGATGATCTGAACTTGATTCACGTTTTTCAACGAATTCTGACATTGGCTCTCCCTTTGCAGGCCAGAACACACCACTGTTAACAATCTTAAAACCAAGTCTGGATGGCAATACATAATCAGCGCGCATTCTCCAAAAGGCAGTATGATTAATTCCAAAAGGATTTTCAGGACTAAATTCAGCACCACCTTTACTCGCAGGCGTAAAGTCGCTATTAATTTTCGGACTCTCAACTAAAGATTTTATTCCTTCTCTTATAGCATCTCCCTCAACTGGTGAAGCGTTTTGATCGCCTAATATAACAAATCGAGAATTTTGAGACAAACCACCTTTTACACCTTTATCATCATAAATGTACGAAGCCGAATTGTCTGAAATATAATCTCTCCAGAATCTGATTTCATCATGATTTCTTTTTCCATTTCGATCTTCATCACCATCAAAAGTAGGAGGAGTTGGATGACTGACTAAAACATGAACTGTTTTATTCCCAATTTCTACAGGAACATCCCAGTGAGATTTCGAAGATAATGGAAATTCCTTCCATGCTTTCTTGCTATACCAATCAGATCCATCGGCTTTTTTGGTAATTAATGCTTCTGGCATATCTTTCCATTTAAAATGCTGAAAAGTACGAACCGACTTAACATCAATAGGATATTTAGATAAAAGCATCATCCCATATTGCCCAGGATACATGCCAAACGCCCATGCATCATTTCCAAAATTATCCAACTTTCCATCATTGTTCAAATCGTAAGGACTTGGCTGGCCGGTATTCACTGTCGAATAATAGTAGTAAGGATAATCAATTGCCGTTGCTCCACCTTGGCTCACATTCAAATAATTTTTCACAAATGCCTTTACACCAAGTTCAGGGTCTTTAATATAATCAAATTCGTTTAACAGAATAACGTCCGGCCTAACGGTCTGAATAATCTGGGCAATATTTCTAATCTGAGTATTATTTCCTGAACTAAGCTGCTTAATCAATATCTGCTCTGATTTTCCCATTGCGCCTTTTGGAGAATAATTATCAGATTCCATACTTACATTGTAGGTCGCAAATGTAAGTTCATTTTTTTTATATGAATCAGACTGCGAAAAAAGAGCTCCGGAAGAAAGCACGGAAAGGATAAAAAATATTTTCTTCATATAAAATTAAATCTGCATTTCTGCATTGTTGAACATACGAATATAAGAAGGATGTCGAGACACACGGCAAATCCGTCTGTTAAATATACAACAAAAAAAAGCTACCACTTTTGGTGACAGCTCAAATAATATAAGAAAGTCTCTGAATATCTGGTAATTTTATCACAGATCAAAAAAATCAAAACGATTATTTTGTAATCTGTTGCTACTATTTTTATGCAGGAATCTGCTGACTTAAACAATGCAAAGTTCCGAATCCCCAGATAAAATCAATACAGCTGATTCCGATAACTTCTCTATCAGGAAAACATTCTGCTAAGATATTCAATGCTACGCGATCATTGCTATCGTTAAATGTTGGCACTAAAACACAATTATTCAAAATTAAGAAATTAGCATAACTAGCCGGTAATCTTAAATCTTCAAAATCTACACGTTTTGGCATTGGAAGCGCCACAATTACTGGAGATTTTCCGTTTTCTAATTTTGCGTTTTGAAGACGTTTCAAATTATCCTGCAAAGGTTTGTAATTTGAATCGTTTTTATCTGTTTCAACAATCGTTACAATAGTATCTTCATTTACAAATCGGCACAAATCATCGATGTGACCGTGAGTATCATCACCTTCTATTCCATCTCCTAACCAAATTACATTGGTTACTCCAAGATACTCTTTAAAAACAGCTTCGTAATCTTCTTTCGTAAAACCAGGATTTCTTACTTGAATTGTTGGATGCATTAAGCATTCTTCAGAAGTCAATAAAGTTCCTCTTCCGTTTACATCAATCGCGCCGCCTTCAACAATTACAGGTTTTCCTTTGTACATAACCTGAGTTAGCGGAACGTCAATAAAATCAGCTACTTTACCCGGAACAAATTTATCTAATTGATAATTTTTATATTTCGCCCAACCGTTGAAATTGAAATTCAAAGCTTCTCTTTTAGAACCATTTTTTACAATAATTGGTCCAGAGTCACGCATCCAGCTTCTGTTGGTTTTATGAATGATATAAGAAATGTTTTTAAGATTTACACGAGCTCTTTCAAGCATATCAGCAACTTTCTCTTTCAGTTTTTCATCGGCTACAACCAAGAAAACGGTTTCAAAAGTGGCTACTTTTTTTATAAACTCTACAAAAGCCCATTGAACTGCTTCGTATTTTCCCGGCCAGTCGTTACCATTATGCGGAAAGCACAATACAATTCCTTGCTGTTTTTCCCATTCTGCTGGAAATCTTCTATTATTTGTTGACATAAATAGGTTCTAATTTAGAAAGTGCAAAGATAAGCATTCGTTAGGATTATAAAACATTTGATTAAAATTCCTGATAATTTCACAAAAATTATCCTGCAAAATTTAAGTTAAAGATTAAATAATACACACTTAATATTTAACAGAGAGCTCAGAATTACTTTTGCCAAAACTAAAAACTAACACATGAAAAATTTATCTCTCTCATTATTAGCAGCTCTATTTATATTAGCGAGCTGTAACAATGATGAAAATTCAAACGGCGAACCAGAAGTTGTTGTAAACGAAAACCCAGGAACTTTCAAAGAAATTGGATCTATTACAATTGGTGGAGAAGCTGCTGCTGAAATTTCTGCTTACTGCGAAAAAACAAAAAGACTTTTTACAGTGAACAACAGCGGTGTCAACCAAATTGACATCATTGATATTACTGATCCAACAAAACCACTTAAAATCGGAAAAATTGATCTAGTTGCTTACGAAGGTGCTGCAAACAGCGTTTCTGTTTTTGATGGAAAATTGGCTGTTGCATTAGAATCTACTGCAAACAAACAAGGAAACGGAAAAGTAGTTATTTTTAATACTTCAGATTATAGCTTAATCAAACAAGTAACAGTTGGTGCATTGCCAGATATGATTACTTTTTCTCCAGACGGGAAATTTATTATGACTGCTAATGAAGGTGAGCCAAATACAGATTATACACAAGATCCAAACGGAACCGTTTCTATTATTGAGACTAGCTCTTATAATGTAACAACTTTAGATTTTGCTTCATTTGCTGGTCAAGCAGAAGCGTTGAAAAAAGATGGTTTCAGAATTTCAAAATTTGCTAAAACTAGTTTTGCTCAAGATATAGAACCTGAATACATTACAATTTCTGATGATTCTAAAACTGCTTGGGTTACTTTACAAGAAAATAATGGTGTTGCAAAAGTTGACTTAACTTCTAAAACCATAACTGCTATTTATCCACTAGGATTAAAAGATTACAACACTGCTGAAAATGCAATTGATGTAAGCGATAGTGACAATAAAATTGCTTTTAACCCTTGGAAAGTAAAAGGCCTTTATATGCCAGATGCTATTAGCCATTTTACTGTAAATAATACACCTTATTTTGTAACTGCTAATGAAGGTGACGCTAGAGAATACAATGCTTACACTGATGTGAAGCGTATGAAAAGCATGACACTAGATGCAACAGCTTTTCCAGATGCCGCTACTTTAAAATTAGACACCAATTTAGGAAGATTAAATCTTGTTGCAGACATGGGAGACACTGACGGAGATGGAGATTTAGATCAAATGGTAAGTTTTGGAGGAAGATCTTTTTCTATCTGGAATGGAAATACAGGAAAAATCGTTTTTGACAGCAAAAATGATGTTGATAAAAAAACAAATGAATTAGGTACATACGACGATAAAAGAAGTGACGATAAAGGTTCTGAACCAGAAGCTGTAGTTGCCGCAAAAATGGGAAGTCAAAACATTTTATTTGTTGGTTTAGAAAGATCAGATGCTTTTATGGTTTATGATGCTACAAATCCAACTGCGCCTCAATATTTACAAACAGTAAAAACAGGTGATGCTCCTGAAGGCATTCTTTTTATTCCGGCCACAAAAAGCCCTACAAAAAGAAGCTTGTTAGTAGTAAGCAGCGAAGGAGACGGATCTGTTAAAATTTATCAGCCTGATTTAAAATAATAACTCTTTTTTAGGATAGCCAAAAGGACAAAATGTGAATTTTGTCCTTTTTTTATGCATTCTATTGTAGTTATTTTAACGGATTTACACAATTAAAAGCTAAAATATGGGAATTATGTAAGGGTATATACAACACATTCTAGAATTCGACTTATAATTTTGTTTCAGAGTTTAAAATAAAAACAATTTAATTTTTGATATCATGAAAAAGAAATTAGTATCAGTATCCTTATTATTACTATCATTTGCTGCAGGCGCTCAAAATATGGCTACCACTTCTACAAAACCTAACGTAGATCAAGAATTCAACAAATGGTCGATCGAACTGAATGGCGGGGTTAACAAACCAACCAGAACAATGACTCCAGGTTATACTACAGAATCATTAAACTTTTTTCACGGAGATTTAGGTGTAAGATATATGTTTAGTCCAAAGTTTGGGGTAAAATTAGATGTTGGTTACGACCAATTTAAAGAGAAAAAAGATACTCCCGATTTTGAAAGCCGTTACGTTAGAGCAAGTTTACAAGGGGTTATCAATGTGGGACGTGCTTTAAATTTTGAAACTTGGACAAACACAATTGGTCTTTTAGCCCATGGTGGTTTCGGGGTTTCTCAAATTAGCACAGAAACTGGATTTGGAGGTCAGGATTATATGGCTCACGGTATTGCAGGTTTAACTGGACAGATTAGATTAAGTAACAGAGTAGCGTTAACTGGAGATCTTACAGGAATTGTAAACGGAAGACAAAACTGGAACTTTGACGGAATGGGCAATACAACGACTGGTTCTTTTGACGGAGTTTTACTAAACGCATCTGTTGGTTTGACTTTCTACTTAGGTAAAAACGAAAAACATGCTGACTGGGTTGGTGAAGAAGACAGAATTAGTGAATTGGAACAAAGAGTGGATTTAATCGAAACTGGTCTTATCGATTCAGATAAAGACGGAGTTGCTGATTTATACGATTTAGAGCCAAATTCTATTGCAGGAGTTGCTGTTAATACAAAAGGGCAATCTATCGATACGAATCAAAACGGTGTTCCAGATGAGTTAGAAAGCTATTTAGATAAAAATTACGAAAAGAAAGGTGCTGGAACTGCTACAAACAATACAGTTGAAGAATTAATCAACGGTGGTTATGTAAATGTTTACTTCGATTTCAATTCGTCTAAACCAACAAACGCATCTTTATCAGGCGTAGATTTCTTAGTGAAATACATGAAAAACAATCCTGGAAAATCGGCTGACATTATTGGATATGCTGATGAAATTGGAAATTCAAACTACAATGTTGAATTATCAAGAAAACGAGCTGAAGCTGTTAAAAAAGTAGCTGTAAATGCAGGTATTGATGCATCAAGATTGAATGTAATTGCTAATGGAGAAGATACTTCTGTTAACAAAAATTCTAAAGAGGCACGTCAAATCGTGAGAAGAGTTACTTTCCAAGTGAAGTAATATATATAAAGCTAAAAACAGAAAAGGGCAAAATTTAATATTTTGCCCTTTTTATATTTTAGATAAATCAAAATTATTTATCGATTGCTCTTTTTGTAATATCCCCAAAAGCATCAATTCTTCTGTCTCTAAAAAACGGCCAGTTTTGACGAACATTTTCTTGTAAATCTAAATCAACCTCAGCAATTAAGATTTCTTCCTTATCGTGTGAAGCCTGAGCTAAAATTTCTCCTTGCGGTCCAGCAATGAAAGAAGCTCCCCAAAATTGAATTCCTTCTGTTCCTTCAAGATATTTTTCAAGACCGATTCTGTTCGCCGCTGCAACGAAAACGCCATTCGCAACAGCATGACCTTTCATTACATTCATCCAAGCACCATACTGATTCTCTCCGTATTGCTCTTTTTCTTTTGGATGCCATCCAATTGCTGTTGGGTAGAATAAAACTTCTGCTCCTTTAAGCGCTGTAATACGAGCTGCTTCTGGATACCATTGATCCCAGCAGATTAAAGTTCCAACAGTTCCTTTTTTAGTTTCAATCGCTTGGAAACCTAAGTCACCTGGAGTGAAATAGAATTTTTCATAGAAATGAGGATCGTCCGGAATATGCATTTTACGATATAGACCAGCTTCAGTTCCATCAGTATCAATAATATAAGCACTGTTATGATAGATTCCAGCCATTCTTTTCTCAAAGAAAGGAACAATAATTACAACTCCTAATTCTTTTGCCAATTCACTAAACGCAATAAATGAAGTGCTGTAAAGCGGTTCTGCTAATGCAAAATTCTCTACATCTTCACTTTGACAAAAATAATGACTGCTATATAATTCAGGTAATAAGATAACTTCTGCACCTTGACTTGCAGCGTCTCTTACCCAGCTAATACATTTTTTAAGATTATTTTCGGCAACATCATTCAGATTTAACTGAATTACTGATATTTTATATTTTCTTTTCGGCATGACATAAAATTTAGAGTGCAAAAATAATACTTTTTAAAGGAATGGCAAAGTTGATAACTTTTATATAACAACTAATAGAATTGTATCCTTATTTCAAAATTAAAAAAGCCATTTTACATCAATTGAGAACTGAGCAAAATGGCTTATCAACCTAAAAAAATTCAACTAAGCTTTTGTTATTCGATAACTACTTTTTGAGTAAGGAATTCTGTTTCTGATTTTTTGAATTTAATTTCGAAAGTTCCTTTTGTTGCAGACTTAAATTTGTAAACAGTCTTTTTTGGTTCTGGCACTTGCTGTGTACAAACCTGAGATGGATATTTAGCAATTACCTGCAAACCTTTTACAGATCCAATTGTCACTTCTGAGATTTTATCAAATTCTGCACAAGCATTATCTACTGTGTAAGTCACATCGTAGCTTAGCTCATCATTTACTTTTCCTGTTTCTGGTCCTTTGATTTCAGTTACTAAAGCTGCTTTTGTTGTTGGAGCTGGAGTGTCTTTGTCGTCGTCATTACTGCATGAAACAAATCCAATTGATAAAAATAATACTACTAAAGCTGTTTTTAATCTAAAACTTTTCATATAAAATAATAATTAATTGTTAATTACTATGAAGACGCAGCTTAATTGTAAAGGTTGCTTAACAAAAATGTTAAAAAAATTAGATCAGCAATTAATCTTTTCAAATTCAACAACTTATTTAATAAAAAAATATTTAAAAAATACCGTTATTTCTTATAAAAACAAAAAAACTCCAGAGTAGCCCCGATAGAAACGGCATCTTTTTGTTGTGGGGTTCACAACAAAAAATATAGTGGATAGCGGGACAGGACTCTCTTTTAAATGAATTGATCTGCTTATAAAAACAAAAAAAACATCAGCGTTAACTGATGTTTCGTTACTATATTTTTAAACTAAATTAAGCTTTTTTCTTTTGAAAAATCTTTTTGAAGAGATTTACAATTCCTAAAACAATAAAACCAATTATAAGTCCGATTGCAAATTCTTTTATAATTGAAGGAAAGTTTGGCAGAAGGTGGTGAAAGAATTCAATGTTATGAACGAATAATCCGCCTGCAACTAAGATTAAGGCAATTGTCCCGATAACAGTTAGAGCTTTAATTACTTTAGGAAGCGCCTGAACCAGTATGTTTCCTATACTTTTTAAAAGACTTTTTTCTTTCTTGCTATGCTGAATCATTTTGAAACCTACTTCATCCATGCGAACAATAAGTGCTACGATGCCGTAAACTCCAATGGTTGCGATTAAGGCAATAATAGATACTGTAACAATCTGCGACACTAATGGTTTCCCGATTACGGTTCCAAGTGCTATGATTACGATCTCTACAGAAAGAATAAAATCGGTTACGATTGCCGATTTTACTTTGTCTTTTTCAATTACCAAAATCTCTTCTTCAGTAAGCACTTCGTCAGTTATTCCTTCAGATTCTTCATGTTTGTGAGGAACAATAAACTCATAAATTTTTTCGGCTCCTTCATAAGCTAAAAACAATCCTCCCAAAACTAAAATTACCATAATTGCAATTGGAAAAAATGCACTTAACAAAAACGCGATTGGAAGAATAATGATTTTATTTAATAGAGAACCTTTACTGATTGCCCATAAAACTGGCAACTCTCTTGACGAAGCAAATCCTGAAGCTTTTTCGGCATTTACCGCTAAATCGTCACCCAAAATTCCTGCTGTTTTTTTTGCAGCAACTTTACTCATTACTGCAACATCATCCATAATTGCTGCGATATCATCTAATAATGCGAAAAAACCTGAACCCATTTTTTAAAAATTTATTTTTTTAGTGATGCGAATCTAGACATTTTGACTTAATCTTCCCAATAATATTGCATCAAAATTTGTGTTTTTTATTCGTAATTTTCTGTATTGTATTTTTAGTTGCATTGCCCTAAAAGAACCCAAAGAATAATAAAAACTATAATAGTTCCGAAACAGCCTCCGCCTAACTTCTTAGCTCCATATCCTGCTAATAATCCTCTGAAAATATTGTTCATGATTTTGAATTTTAAATTAATAATTTGCTGATTTTATTTATTTAAAATTGATTCTTTTTTGAAGATATCTCGTTATATGAATTAGACTAAAAGTTTCAAAATTTTGGGCACAAAAAAAGCATCAGCTAAAAACTGATGCTTTACCACAATTGATTATTCAAAATTAATCAGTCCTTACATTCTGTCCCCTACTAATTAAGGTTGCTTTATCAATAATGCCTTGTCCTGTAGGAGGAGCTGGAGGATTTTGATCTATCAAATTAATATAACTTCCCGAAAATGGAGCAACATTTAGCAATCTATTTAAAATTAAATTAACCTGTGAGCTCGAAAGTGCATTCTCATTAAAATTAAGACTTGCTTCACCATTATGAACTTTGGACAGCAATGGTAAATCAATAGAACTAAGTACATGATTTCCTCTAAAAAATATTCCTTTAGAAGTTGTTAATAATGGCATCGAAATAGATGTTAAAGCTGGATTACTTATAATCGCTGTATCAAAACCATGAACTATCTTTAGAACCGGGAATGACACCAAAGTTAACTGATCGTTATTCTCTATATTTAACTTATTATAGATTTCAACAAGATTACTAAAGTTTATAGAACTTAAATTTACATTTTCACTTATATTTAAATTTACCACATTTTTTAGAATGCTTAAATCTAGAGTAGTCAAGTTTGTTGTTCCTAACACATAAATATTTTCAGTACCAGGCCCAAACTCAGCTTCTATTTTTGCTACTGCTTCAGTATCAGTAATATCACCTGTTATTACGATGCTTGTCTTTCCCTTGTTCTGAGTACTTCCTGCATATAAAGCATAAGGAACACTTAAAAGCTGGCTTGTACCACTAATTGTATAATTGGTTCCTCCTGCTGGGTCAATTTCTGTTTTAACGAAATGAGAGCCAGCCCCCCAATCTATTCCAGAGAAAGTTCCTGTAACGGGTGTTCCTCCTCCTATTTCTATAGTTGCCAATCCGTTAGTGTTTGTTGTTGCTGTCTGTGTTTCTACATAAGATGCTGTTCCTGTAGCAGAACCTAACAAAATACTGGTTTTTATACCCACTACGGTATTTGAAAGTAACGTTCCATCTGTTTTACGAATTACAGATTGATAATTCATTTTCTGTGGCGCTTGCGCGAATAAGATTGTAAAAGAACTTAATAATAAAAATGCTAGAGTAATTTTTCTCATATATCTTTCTGCTGTTTAGAATTTTATTTTTTAATGATTTTAAAAGTTTTGATTGTTTTAGAATTGTTATTCACTGCTAGAAAATAAACTCCCTGCGCCAATCCTTGCATAGACACCTTTGTTTCTGATGAAGTGATATTGAACGCTTTTGATAATATTCGCCCATTAATATCAAATAAATTATAAGACAAGTTTTCAAATTTATTGTTCTCAACAATAAGATTTAGTTCATCAACAACAGGATTTGGAAAAGCCGTCATGACTAAACTAATTTCATCGAATTTGTCATTGCTTAAAGTGGCTATTTCGTAAGCTTGCTGAATGCCTTGCTGTGCAGAACCGCCACTTCCCTTCAATTGTATATCGGCAATTTGCCCAACTGAATAACTTGCAGCGCCACCAGATCCTGTACCTTTTCCTCCAGTAACAACAATGCTTTCTTGCGCGTAAGAATGAGTTACAAATGAAAAACTGGCAAGAACTAGAATTAAAAATGTTCTTTGGTTTCTTTTCATATATTTGATTTAATAGTTGCGAATCAAATATATGCTATTTCTTACATAAAATAAGGGCTAAGAAAGATTAAAACCGATTAAATATTAACAAAAAAAGCATCAGCTTTTTAACACTGATGCTTTTCCAAGATTAACTAAAAAAAATAATTATTTAACTGTCTGGTTTCTAAAAACCAGCTTGCCATCGAAAGCATCTAACAAAATGATGCTGTCTGTTGTAATGTTTCCTGCCAAAATCTCTTTTGACAATTGATTTAAAACTTCTCTCTGAACCACACGTTTCACAGGTCTTGCTCCAAAATGCGGATCGTAGCCTTTGTCTGCCAAGTAAGCAATAGCTTCTGGAGTTGCATCCATTGTGATGCCTTGCAGAGCCAACATTTTGGTAACACTCTTTAACTGTAAGTTTACAATTCTTGAGATGTTCTCTACCGTAAGCGGTGTAAACATGACAATTTCATCGATACGGTTGATAAACTCAGGGCGAACAGTTTGTTTTAACAATCCTAGAACTTCGTTTTTAGCAGCTTCTGTTGCTGCTTCAACACTTCCTTTTAGGTTTTCAAATTTCTCCTGAATAATATTACTTCCCATATTTGAGGTCATAATAATAATTGTATTTCTAAAATCAGCCAAACGTCCTTTATTGTCTGTCAAACGCCCTTCATCTAGAACTTGCAATAAAATATTGAAAGTATCCGGATGCGCTTTTTCGATCTCGTCTAACAACACTACAGAATATGGTTTTCTACGAACAGCTTCTGTCAATTGACCACCTTCATCGTACCCAACATATCCTGGAGGTGCACCAACTAAACGGCTCACACTGTGACGTTCTTGGTATTCGCTCATATCGATACGAGTCATGGCGTTTTCATCATCAAAAAGATATTCTGCCAAAGCTTTTGCCAGCTCTGTTTTACCAACTCCGGTTGTTCCTAAGAATAAGAATGATCCAACAGGTTTTTTCATATCCTGCAAACCAGCACGGCTTCTACGAACAGCATCACTCACCGCTTCTATCGCTTCTTCTTGACCTACTACACGTTTGTGCAATTCATCTTCAAGATGTAATAGTTTTTCTCTTTCTGTCTGAAGCATTTTCGTTACTGGAATTCCCGTCCATTTTGCCACAACTTCTGCAATATCTTCTCTGGTTACTTCTTCTTTGATTAAAGAATTTCCAGATTGGAATTCAAGCAATTGTTTTTGCAAAGTTTCCTGACGTTCCTGTGCTTCTTTTATTTTTCCGTAACGGATTTCGGCTACTTTACCATAATCTCCATCACGCTCTGCACGTTCTGCTTCGTATTTAAAGTCTTCAATTTCGTGTTTTACAGCCTGAATTCCGTCAACGATATCTTTTTCCTGTTTCCATTTTGCATAGATTTCGTTGCGTTCTTCTTTCAGGTTGGCCAATTCCATACCTAAAATTTTCAGTTTGCTTTCTTCTTTCTCACGTTTAATAGCTTCAATTTCAATTTCAAGCTGCATGATTTTACGATCCAAAACATCTAATTCTTCAGGTTTTGAATTGATTTCCATACGCAGTTTAGAAGCTGCTTCGTCCATTAAGTCAATCGCCTTATCTGGTAAGAAACGATTCGTAATATATCTTTGTGAAAGTTCAACCGCAGCAATAATCGCTTCGTCTTTAATCTGAACTTTATGGTGCGTTTCGTATTTTTCTTTGATACCACGCAAAATTGAAATAGCACTTTCGGTATCTGGTTCGTCAATAAGAACTTTTTGGAAACGTCTTTCAAGCGCTTTATCCTTTTCAAAATATTTTTGATATTCATCTAAAGTGGTAGCACCAATCGCTCTCAATTCTCCACGCGCTAAAGCTGGTTTCAAGATATTAGCAGCGTCCATTGCGCCTTCACCTCCACCCGCTCCTACAAGCGTATGAATCTCATCGATAAACAAAACAATATCACCGTCTGCAGCCGTAACTTCTTTTACAACCGATTTTAAACGTTCTTCAAATTCTCCTTTGTATTTCGCTCCGGCAATCAAAGCTCCCATATCTAGAGAGAAAACGATTTTATCTTTTAAGTTTTCTGGAACGTCTCCGTCCACAATTCTATGCGCTAAACCTTCTGCAATTGCGGTTTTACCAACTCCAGGTTCACCAATAAGCATTGGATTGTTTTTGGTTCTACGAGTTAGAATCTGCAATACACGACGAATTTCTTCATCACGCCCAATAACTGGATCTAGTTTTCCTGTACGTGCTAATTCGTTTAAGTTTTTAGCGAATTTATTAAGCGAATTATAGGTTTCTTCCGCTGAAGCCGAAGTTACTCTTTCGCCTTTTCTTAATTCTTCAATAGCCGCTTTCAAACCTTTTCCTGTAACTCCCTGATCTTTTAAAATCTGAGAAACTTTACTTTTTGAGTCAAAAATGGCTAAAATTAAATGCTCGATCGAAACATATTCGTCGTTCATTTTTTGTGCAATGATTTCAGCTTCATTCAAAGCTTTGTTTGCGTCCCTAGAAAGCATTACATCTCCTCCTGAAACTTTTGGAAAACTCTGAATTGTACTGTCCAAAATTTGAAGAAACAAAGGCACGTTTACATTCAATTTTTTCAAAATAAACGGCGCTACGTTTTCATCAACTTCAAAAATGGCTTTGAAAATGTGTTCATTTTCAATTTGCTGCTGGCCATTTCGCTGCGCTAATTGTTGCGACAACTGAATGGCTTCTTGCGATTTAATAGTAAACTTATTTATATTCATATTTTTACGATTTTGATTGATTTAATTTGTTTGACATTTTATAAGATTAAAGTTACGATTTATTGAGGTACTTTTTTAACCCAAATAATTTAACTTTGCATTGAAATAGACAAATTATATTCCATAGTACAGAAACAGACAAAACGACAGTGAAAATCAGATTTTTCCCGATTTAAAATGTCAAAAAGTCATAAAACAAGCCAAATATGAGTTTTTTAAATTCAATCTTCGGAAGTTCAGAGAACTCAGAAGCTCAAAAAAGTAAAGTAAACTGGACAGAATTAACAGATATGCTTCAATTAATGGAAATCGAAGCCATTTCTCAAGAAAGACCTGTTGTAATTTTCAAGCATAGCACAAGATGTAGTATCAGCCGTATGGCTTTGAAACAATTTGAAAGAGAATATGATCTTGAAGGAGTTGTTGATGCGTATTTTTTAGATCTAATAGCACACAGGGATATTTCAAATGAAATTGCGAGCAAATTTGGAGTATATCACGAATCTCCACAGTTGATTTTAATCAAAAACGGAAAAGCAGTTTACGATGTTTCGCACAGTGATATTGATGCTGAAGCATTGAAAAGCAAGATCTAAGTTATAAATTATGAATTATGAGATATGAATTATGAGTTAATTACTTAGCTTAGAATACAACAAATTTTAAAAATTAAAAGCCTGAAATTATTTGTATAATTCCAGGCTTTTAATTTTTACGCCAAGTCCAATTTTAATTCAAATTAGCGCTCAACTCATAATTCATAATTCACAACTCATAATTAAACTTAAAAGCTTCCGTCAGAGCCTCCACCGCTAAAACCTCCTCCTCCAAATTCCATTGGAGAATCTGTTTTGACTTCTGGTTTCATACCGAAAATTGAAGCTACAACTAAAGCTTCTGCATTTAATAAGCTATCTGAATGATTTATTCTATCTGGTTTAAAAGTCAGGCCGCTTTCTTTTTCTTTTAATTTTCTAATTGAAAAATAAGCAATTCCAAATAAGACTACACCTCCAAGTGTAAGCGCAACTTCTATTGGTAAAACCGAATGATAAAATCGAATGGTATAAATTGAAAATGCAATCGCCAAAAAACTCAGCCAAAGCATTATTCTGTCTTTTGTTTTTAAAGCTTGAATCAAATAAAGCACAGGAACTACAAAAGTAAATGCGTAAAAGAAATACGCAAACGGAATATCTGTTCCAGGTTTTACTTCAGTTCCCAAAAGTTCAGCTGAAAGCTCTCTAACAACCAAATAATTACAAGAAAGATAAAATAAAACCAAACAAAAACTATTGGCCAATAATAGTCCACTATAGTAATAGCTTTCGTTTAAACGATTCATCAACTTTTTAATCAAAAAATAAAAAACTCCAGCAAAAATCATTGCTACAAATGGCAAAATAGCTTTACCGACATCTCCAAACTCAAACATTCCGAAAAACAAAAACGCTGTTGCAGAAAGACAGAATACAAGCATTGATAACACATGCAAATACCTTAGAAACATAAAAAGCGATCCAACTGCCACAAAAAAAGCAATCACTGTTTCGTAACCTTCTGTTGTTATTGCTACTGCTGCACCTAAACATAAAAGCGCATTCAATATAAAAGCATCATCCAAGCCGTGATTATGATATCCCTGATTTGCAAGTAGTTCTGTTCCTCCAAACCCAACTATGGCAAAAATATAACAGCAGATTTGAAAAAATGTATCTTCACCGCTTAATCCAAATAAAGAAATTGCGCCACATATAGAACCAAATAATAAACAGCCAAGCAAAAAGAAACCTATCCTAACGAGAATATTATTCTGGCTTTTTAAAACCGGAAGTTCTTTTTCTATAAATTTCTTTTGCTCTTTACTAATAAAACCTCCTTTATATAAAGCATCCGCTTCATCAGCTAAAACTTCATTATCCAATAATTGTTTGTTGTATACTATCATTCTGCGATTTCTTTATGGAAGTTTTTAATTAGTTTAATGAACATTATAATTGAGCCAACAAAATAAGCTGGCAACAAGAAAATAAGTAACTCCCAAATATCAGAGAAATCAACGTTTTCAAAAACTCTAAACAAAACAATATTTCCTCCGATGTAAGCATAAATAATCATAAAAACATACAAAGACATTGCTTTAAATTGATAACTGACCTTATAAAAATAATAAGTTGAACCTCCTAAAATTAGAGCAAAAATCATCCAATTTAAGGTGTCATAACTTGTCAGATTACTGATTGTAGCAACACTTATTATATGCAATGCAAAAGTGATAAAAACCAAGCCAAAATGGGTTTTGAGTGAAATTCGGCTACTGTAGATTGTCCATAAGACCAATAAAACTCCTAACATAACTGCAGAATAGCTCAAACTTTGGCTTGCATACAAATTATTACTGTCATTAAAAATATCTTGAGGCGTAACCGAAAGTCCCACATACGCCGCCAAACCTGTAATGGCAATGGTCAAAACACTTCTATTATCAAAATAATAAGCACAAAAGAAACTTACTACAGTTGGAACCAAAGTGGCTAATCCGTAATGTTCACCAAAAGGTTTATACTGAAACTGAAGATATCCTATGAAAATACAAGTCAAGATATTGCCTGCCAAAACTAAATATTCTAAAACGGGATGCTCAAAAGTTATTTCTTCTTTCTGAAAGCCTTTAGAATACTTAAAACAATAAAAAAAGCACACTGCAATAACAATTAAAAGCAATAATAGAATCGCAATATGTCCTATACTATCGATATTTTCATAAATCAAAATTCCGATTCCTGAAGTAAACAGCAATACTGATAAATAAAGAAATAACTTTAATTCTGCGTTTAGCGAAAAGATATTCAGACTTCGATAGTTTTTTACTTCTTCGAGCTGATTCTCTGTAATTAAACCTTTTTCACAAAGATGAAAAGCAGACTGTTCTTTGAATTTTTCCATTGGTGTAATTTAAACTGGCACATCAAATATATATATTTAGCATGAATTTTCTGCTTTTACTATCAAACCTTTCCTTTTTTATGTAATATTAGTGATCGATCATTTTGTATTCAAAAGTGTAAAAACAACATTTATAAATCTAAAAATCAAAACCTTAAAGCATAAATATTCAATAAATTAATTTGAAATTATTTTAATTCTTTTACTTTTGTGCAATCGATTACATTGATTGATAAACCACAAAAAACCACACTTAAAAAAATGAAAACAAAACTTATATTATTAGCATTGCTTTTGCCTTGCTCCTTTCTGTTTGCTCAAAATTATTTTATGAGTGCACCTGAAGGATTTGGAGCTTCTGCAACTGGCGGAGGAAGTGCAACTCCAGTTACAGTAACTACTCTAGCCGATTTAACAGCAAAATTGAAATTAACTAGTCCGCAAGTTATATTAGTTTCGGGAACTATAAATTGTACATACACCAGTCTGCAAGTAAATGATAAAACAGTAATTGGCCTTCCTGGTGCGCGATTGGTTAATCTGGATCAAACAGCCGCTGGTTCAGGAATTTTAAGTTTAAAACCTGGTTCTAATAACATTATCATAAGAAATTTAATTTTTGAAGGTCCTGGTGCTTATGATGTAGACGGACGTGACAATCTTACTTCAGAAGCTACTAATCTCTGGGTTGATCATTGCGAATTTCAAGACGGAATGGACGGGAATTTTGACAATAAAGGCGCTGCAGATAACATAACAGTTTCTTGGTGCAAATTCATTTATCTTAAAGCGCCAAAAGCTGGAGGTTCTGGCGGAGCCGATGATCATCGTTTTTCTGATTTGGTGGGCTCTTCTAAAACAGACGCACCATCTGATGGACATTACAGCATTACTTTTAAAAACTGTTATTGGGCTGAAGGCTGCAAAGAGCGAATGCCAAGAGCTAGAAATGCAGAACTTCATATCTTAAATTGCTATTATAACACTTCTGTTTCTGGTTCACTTGCAATTGGTTTAGGTGGTGGAAGCAACAATACAACTTGTTATGTAGAAGGAACTGACTTTGCTAAAATCGGTACTGCTTTTAAAAATTATATAAGCACTGATGGCGGAACAATTGGAATTGCTTTTACAGATTGTTTGAATGCCCCTGCAAATTCGGGAACGGCAGTAACAAAACCTTCGTACACTTATAGCGTTCTTCCAATTGGTAATGTTGCAGGGTATATTTCAAATGCTTCGTGCGGAGCTGGTGCAACGCTTCAGGTTACTGCTCAAGGCGTTCTTTCTACAAGTTGCAATAATTTAGGACTTAATAACAATATAAATAATTTGGATTTAAAATATTATCCATCAGTTATAAATCGACTGTTAAATATTGATTTTTCAAGCTCCGATAATGGTTTGGCTGAAGTGAATCTGTTTTCTTCTAATGGATCAAAAGTATATTCACATTCCCAAAATGTTTCTCCAGACGAAAAATTAGAATTAAACGTCGGAAATCTTGCAAAAGGCATTTATGTCTGCAAAGTTCAGATAGATAAAAGAAGTAAAACATTTAAATTAGTGAAAAACTAAATTCCATAAAAAAAGGTCATTGAAACAAATCAATGACCTTTTTACATTTTACACCTTACTTTTTACATTTCACAAAAAACTAAAAAGCTGCTTTCATTTTATCTTTTATAGCATCAAGGCATAAATTATTGATACTTCCTTCGTGCGTGTGTTTTGTCTCTTTTGGAGATTTATAAGTTCCTGCTTCTAATTGTTCAGCAACAGCTTTGTACGCATCTCTAAACGGCATTCCTGCAACAACCATTTCGTTTAAAGTATCTACTGTAAACAAATAATCATATTTTTTATCTTCTAAAATATGGTCTTTTACCGTAATATCCTTTATTGAAAATATCGCAATATCTAAACAAGCTTTTAAGTTTTGAATCGCTGGAAACAAACCTTCTTTCAAAAGCTGTAAATCTCTGTGGTATCCGCTTGGAAGATTATTTGTAATTAAAGTGATTTCGTATGGAAGCGCCTGAATCTTATTGCATTTTCCTCTGATTAATTCAAAAACATCAGGGTTCTTTTTATGAGGCATAATACTAGAACCTGTTGTAAGATGCGCCGGAAGACCAATAAAGTCGAAATTCTGGCTCATATACAGACAAACGTCCATTGCGAATTTTGATAACGTTCCCGCAACGCTAGTCATTGCAAAAGTAACCATTTTCTCTGCTTTTCCACGGCTCATTTGTGCAGCAACGGCATTATATTTCAAAGTTTCGAAACCTAACTCCTGAGTTGTAAAAGTTCTGTTGATTGGAAACGAACTTCCATAACCAGCTGCGGACCCTAACGGATTCTGATCTACAATTTTTGAAGCAGCGTTCAACATTGTAATATCATCAATTAAACTTTCAGCATAAGCAGAAAACCACATCCCGAAAGAAGATGGCATAGCGATTTGTAAATGCGTATAACCTGGCAATAAAACGTTTTGATGTTTTTCTGCCGATTCCATCAACAAGTCAAACAAAGTTTTTACTTGCTCTTTTATTGCTTTTAATTCGTCTTTTAAATACAAATGAACATCTACTAAAACTTGATCGTTACGAGAACGTGCGGTGTGGATTTTCTTTCCTGCATCGCCCAGTTTTACAGTTAAAAGATATTCAATTTTAGAATGCACATCTTCAAAACTGTCTTCTATTTCGAAATTTCCAACTACGATATCTGCGATGATTTCGTTTAATGCATCAACTAAAGAAGTTGTTTCTTCCTGAGTTAATAAACCAATTTGTCCAAGCATTTTAGCGTGCGCGATTGAACCTAAAGCATCGTATTTTGCTAAAACTAAATCCAGTTCACGATCGTTTCCTACTGTGAATTGCTCAATTTGTTTATCTGTTGGTATTCCTTTTTCCCAAAGTTTCATAGGTTGTATTTTTTTCGCCACGAATTCACAAATTATTTTTTTCAAATCTTTGCGATTATTTTTTTCAAATTAATCCGAATTACTATTTCATTTCGATAGTAAAAAAATAATTCGTGAATTCGTGGCGGTTTTTCTTTTCTTATAATTTAAAGAAATCGGTTAGTATTTTGATATACAGGTCGACTCCTTCTACAATTTCATTTACAAAAATAAATTCGTCTGCTGAATGCGAACGTAATGTTTCTCCTGGCCCTAATTTTAAAGACTGACAGCTTAAAACCGACTGATCTGAAAGTGTTGGCGAGCCGTAAGTTGTTCTTCCTAAAGCGATTCCTGCCTGAACCAAACCATGCGCAACTGGAATAGACGAAGCGTTTAAGTGCATCGATCTTGGTGTTACTTCGGCGTTTACGTTTGCTTTAACCACTTCTAGAATTTCAGCATTGGTATAGCGGTCTGTTACACGAATGTCAACAACTAAATCACATTCTGATGGCACAACATTATGTTGTTTTCCAGCATTTATTTGTGTTACGGTCATTTTTACGGGACCTAAAACGTCTGAGATTTTGTCGAATTTATAGTTTTTAAACCATTCCATTACCGGAATTGATTTGTATAAAGCGTTATCATCGTTTTGATGTGCTGCGTGGCTTGCTGTTCCTTTTACTTTTACATCTAAAACTAAAAGACCTTTTTCTGCAACTGCCAATTGCATCAAAGTTGGCTCACCTACAATAGCGCAATCTAATTCTGGCAAATGCTTTAAAACGCTGTTTAAACCATTTTTCCCGCTACTTTCCTCCTCTGCAGAAGCTACAATTACAATATTGTGAGAAAGGTTTTGATTTTCGTAGAAATGTACAAAAGTCGCTAATAATGAAACTAAACAACCTCCTGCATCATTACTTCCTAAACCGAATAATTTACCGTCTTTTTCAATTGCTTTAAACGGATCGTTGGTGTAAGCTTGATTCGGTCTTACCGTGTCGTGATGTGAGTTTAGTAAAAGTGTTGGTTTGTTTTCGTCGAAATATTTATTGAAAGCCCACACATTGTTGTTTTCTCTCTTGAATGGAATTTCATTCTGATTGAACCAATTTTCGATTAAAAGGGCCGTTTGATCTTCTTCACTTGAAAACGAAGGGGTTTCGATTAGGCTTTTTAATAAACTAATTGCTTCTTGGGTAAGCGTATCTATATTTTTCATTTTTGTTAGGTTCTGAGGCTATCCCGATAGCTATCGGGACTGAGATTCTAAGTTTTTTAAGCATGACTTTACCAATCTTAGCCAGAAAATTAATTTGCGCAAATTTCTTAAATTAATATTTAAAAGTACTGCGCAGTTCTCTTTTTTTGCCACTAATTGCACGAATTTTCACAAATTATCTTTTTGTAACAGATTTAAAATCAAAATAGACTTTTTGATGTCCATTTAAAATTATTTTCTTTTTTTTTAGCAGAAAAAAATTAGTGTCAATTCGTGCAATTCGTGGCTATATCTTTACAACGTAATCGTTGTATGCTGAATATCTGAATTTTGAAGCATTCTGTGATGTCCAATTTTGATTTTCTGCACGCCTCTTGATAAACTATTAAAGCAGTTATCTAGTTTTGGAATCATTCCAGAATGGATTACTTTTTCTTCTTTTAGTTTATTGTATAATGCTTCGTTGATTTCTGTTATTACAGAAGAATCATCTTCTGAATCCATTAAAACACCTTGTTTTTCAAAACAGTAAGTCAGCGTAACGTCAAAAACCTCCGATAATGCAATTGATAATTCACTTGCAATGGTATCAGCATTTGTGTTTAGTAATTGCCCGTTTTTGTCGTGTGTAATCGCACAGAAAACAGGAACAACTCCAGCTTCTAATAAAGTCGCCAGTAATTTGGTATTAACTTGTTTTACATCGCCTACAAATCCGTAATCAATTGTTGGATGATTTCTTTTTGTCGACTGAATTAAATTTCCGTCAGCCCCAGAAAAACCAATTGCATTATTGTCTTTTGCCTGCAATTGCGCTACAATATGTTTGTTGATTTGTCCTGCATAAATCATTACGACAACATCAAGCATTGGTGCATCTGTAATTCGACGTCCGTCAATCATCTGCGGAACTAATCCAATACTCTGCGCCATTTTTGTAGCCGATTTTCCACCGCCATGAACTAAAACTTTATAGCCTTCAATTTTAGAAAAATCGGTTAAGAATTGTTCTAATTCTGCTGGATTGTCGATGATGTTTCCACCTATTTTGATTACTGATACTTTCATAAGATTCTAAGGTTCTGAGATTCTAAGATACTAAGTTTTTTTTGCGCAAAGTTTCTTAGCATCTTAGTAGCTTAGAATCTTAGCAACTTTAAAAATTATATCTTCTTAAGAATCTTTTGTAAAACTAATTGTGCTGAATACGTTCTATTATTCGCTTGTTCGATTACGATTGAATTTTCTCCGTCTAAAACTTCGTCACTTACAATTACATTACGACGAACGGGAAGACAGTGCATGAATTTTCCGTTGTTGGTTAATGCCATTTTTTCAGCTGTAACGGTCCAGTTAGGATCGCTGTTGGTTACTTTTCCGTAATCGTTGAAGTTGCTCCAGTTTTTTACGTAAACGAAATCGGCATTTTCGAAAGCTTTGTTTTGATCGTATTCGATTGTACAGTCTTTTGTAATTTCTGGACTTAATTCATAACCTTCTGGATGCGTGATTACAAAATCCATATCTTTCTGCATCTGCATCATTTCTACGAATGAATTGGCAACTGCCTGAGGCAACGCTTTTGGATGCGGCGCCCATGAAAGAACTACCTTTGGTTTATCTTTGTGTCTAGGCTTGAATTCTTCCATTGTAATCGCATCTGCTAACGACTGCAACGGATGACGAATAGCACTTTCCATGTTTACAATTGGCACTGTAGCGTATTTCAAAAATCCTGAAATAACAGTTTCTTGGTAATCTTTCTCTTTATCAACCAAACCAGCAAAAGCACGGATTGCAATAATATCACAGTATTGAGAAACTACTTCTGCAGCTTCTTTAATATGTTCTGAAGCGCCAGAATTCATTACTGCTCCATCTTCGAATTCTAACGTCCATCCTTCGTTGGTAAAATTCATTACCATGACGTTCATTCCTAGATTTAATGCCGCTTTCTGAGTACTCAAACGCGTTCTTAAACTCGGATTGAAAAATAACATTCCAAGGGTTTTATTCTTTCCTAAACTTTGATTTTTAAGCGGATTCTTTTTGATTTTAATCGCTTGTCTTACCCATTTTGATAATGAGTTGATGTCTTTTATTGAGATATAGTTCATTTGTTTTCTTTATTAATTTAGATAATGTGATAATTAGAAAATCTGATAATTGTGCATTATCTAATTAACTAATTTTCTAATTGACTCATTAGATTATTTTAGTAAACGGAATTTCGTCTTTTAATGCCTTTAAAATAAAATTATCATTTAATCCATTGACAATCCAGGTTTCGATATTCGCTGCTTTTGAAATTGCAGCCGCTTCTATTTTGGACTGCATTCCTCCTGTTCCGTGTGATGATTTCGATTCTCCGATTTCCTTTTCTAAAGACTTCAAATCATTTACCAATTTGATTGTTTCTGGATTTTCATCGTGAATAGAATCTTTCGTATAAATTCCATTTGTATTAGTGGCTATTATCAGAATATCAACATTTAAAAGAACCGCTGTTAAAGCTGCTAATTTATCATTATCTCCAAATCGAATCTCATCTGTTGCAACGGTATCATTTTCATTGATAATCGGAATGTAATTGTTTTTAACCAATACATTAATGGTATTTACAATATTCTTTTTGGTCTGTTCTTTTTCGAAATCAGAATAAGAAAGTAAACACTGTGAGGTATTTAATCCTAAATCTTTGAAATTTTCATTGTAAATCCGCATTAAATGAGGCTGTCCAATTGAAGCTAAAGCCTGTTTTACAAAAACATCTTTATCCTGATTATCCAATTTTACAAACTGCTTTGCTGCTGCAATTGCTCCTGAACTTACTATGATAAACTCATATTCGTCATTTAAAGCTGCAATCTGTATTCCGAGGTCTTCAATCTTTCCCCGCGAAATATGATTGGTTTCTTTGGTTAAAGTATTACTTCCTATTTTTAATAAAATCCTTTTTTTTGCCATGTCTTTTGTTTTTGCCACGAAGGCGCTAAGGCACTAAGTTTTTTTTAAATCTATTAGGGGCGCAATTGTT
This sequence comes from Flavobacterium tagetis, assembly GCF_016735615.1. GTDB lineage: Bacteria > Bacteroidota > Bacteroidia > Flavobacteriales > Flavobacteriaceae > Flavobacterium > Flavobacterium tagetis. Next base: position 839,128 of record NZ_JAERSF010000002.1, on the reverse strand, counting down.
TAATTATCTAATTGACATATTATCTAATTATCTGATTTGTCCTTCCCCGTAAACATACCATTTATTGGTTACCAAATGCTGAAGACCGATTGGGCCTCTTTGATGGAGTTTATCAGTGCTTATTGCTAATTCTCCTCCTAAACCAAATTGTCCGCCGTCTGTGAAACGGGTTGAAGCATTTTGGTAAACAGCTGCAGCATCGATCGATTCCATAAACTGCTGTGCGACTTCATTATCTCTCGTAATAATTGCTGCAGAATGTCCTCCACAATATTTATTAATCATATCGATTGCGTGATCTTGAGAATCGATGGTTCCAATCACAATTTTATAATCTAAAAACTCTTCGTACCAAATATCCTCGTTTACGATAGTTTTGGTATTTTCGAAATTCTCTAATGATTTATCTACTATAACTTCAACTTTTGATTCTATTAACTCTTCAATCAGCATTGCAGTAAAACCTTCAAAATTGGGAAGTTTAGAATCTATTAAAACTTTATCCAAAGCATTACAAGCTGATATCTTAGCTGTTTTAGCATTTAAAATTACTTTTAAAGCCAAATCTGTATCTGCTTTTTCATGAACGTAAACAAAATTGTTTCCTCGTCCGCTTACGATTACTGGGCAAGTTGCGTGTGCTTTTACAAACTCAATTAGCTTTTCTCCGCCTCTAGGAACAATTAAATCAACTTTTTGAGTTGGTTTTTCTAAAAATGCCTGAGTTTCTGTTCGGTTGTAATTGAGATATTCCACCCAATCATTTGAAACTCCGTTTTCTTCTAAAGCTTTATGCCAAAGACTTACGATTTTCAAGTTTGATTTTAAAGACTCTTTTCCTCCTTTTAATAAAATCTTATTTCCTGATTTAAAAGCAATTCCGCCCGCTTCGATTGTAACATCTGGACGAGATTCATAAATAATTAAAATCGTTCCAAAAGCGGCTGTTTTATTGACTACTTTTATTCCATTATCATGAGTAAAATGAAAACGCTCAACGCCAACGGGATCTTCCTGAGAAGCTAATTGGTTTAATGATAAAATCATCTCATCTACTTTTTTATCATCTACTTTTAAGCGTTCTTCCATCGCTAAATCTGAGCCGTCGTAATCAGCAAGATCTTCCTGATTGGTTAAAATAATCTGATTCCGCTCCTGTTCGACCAGTTTTGCCATGGTCCGCAGAACGAGATTTCGTTTTTCAATTGATAATGGATTCATAATTTGTAGTTGGTTGGTTGTTTTTTGGTTGTTTCTTTTAGTAATAGAAACTTATATTTTAAACCTGGCGGATTTTCTAAACCCGTCAGGTTTAATATTGATTGAGAATTAGTTTTTTAATTCTTCTAAACTTTCTTTTAAAGCTTTTACAAACGTATCAATATCAGCTTTTTTCACTGTAAGCGGCGGTAAAATTCTTAATAGATTTTTATTGTTGGCGCTTCCTGTAAAAATGTGTTTTTCGATGATTAATTTCTTTCTTAAAGCTGCTACATCAAAATCAAATTCAACTCCAAGCATTAATCCTTTTCCTTTTACTTGTTTGATTCCGTCAACTTCTTTGATTTTTTCTAAGAAATATTCATAAACTTCATTTACATTTTTCTGTAAATCAAGTTTTTCAATTACATCCAAAACTGCAATTCCTGCTGCACAAGATAAATGGCTTCCGCCGAAAGTGGTTCCTAATAATCCGAAACTTGCCTCGAATTTTGGAGAAATTAAAATCGCTCCTACTGGAAAACCATTCCCCATTCCTTTTGCAACTGAAATAATATCAGCGTTGATTCCGTGATGTTGGAAAGCGAAGAATTTCCCGCTTCTTCCGTATCCTGATTGTACTTCGTCTAAAATCAAAACAACATCGTGTTTTTTACATGCTTTTTCTAAAGCCTGAAAAAACTCAGTTGTTCCTTGATCTAAACCTCCAACGCCCTGAATTCCTTCGATAATTACTGCTGTAACATCCCCTTTAGCCAATTCAGCTTCAACTAATTCAATTTGGTTTAGAGGTAAAAAAGTAACTTCTTGCTGCGCGTTTAATGGTGCAACAATTTTTTTGTTATCTGTAACGGCAACAGCTGCAGAAGTTCTTCCGTGGAAAGAATTATCAAAAGCCACAACTCTTGATTTTCCGTTGTGGAAAGAAGCTAATTTCAAAGCATTTTCATTTGCTTCAGCACCAGAACTGCATAAAAACAATTCGTAATCTTCTAAACCAGAAAGTTTTCCTAATTTCTGTGCCAATTCCACCTGCAAAGGATTTTGAATGGCATTTGAATAAAAACCTAAATTATCAATCTGATTTTTAAGTTTTGCAACATAATCTGGCTGAGTGTGCCCGATAGAAATCACACCATGTCCACTGTATAAATCTAAATATTCTACTCCTTTGTCGTCAATAATTGTACAATCTACTGCTTTTACTGGAGTTATGTCGTATAATGGGTAAACGTTGAATAAGTTCATTTTTTCTTTTTAGTTGTTGGTTGATTGTTGTTGGTTGATGGTCTTATGTGATGTTTCCATCAACTATAAACCAACAACTATCAACTATTATTAAAATCCGCTTGGTTTCAAATGTAAACCTGTGGTTTCTTCTAAACCGAACATTAAATTCATGTTTTGAATTGCTTGTCCTGAAGCACCTTTGGTTAAGTTATCGATAATTGATGTTATGAGAACCCGGTTTCCTTTTTTCAATAAACTAATGATACATTTATTCGTTTGCACCACTTGTTTCATGTTGATGTTTGTTGTGGTAATAGTTACGAAAGGTTCATCTTTGTAGAAATCTTCGTATTTAGCAACCAATTGCTCCAAACTATCATCACATAATGTATATAACGTTGCAAAAATTCCTCTTGGAAAATCTCCTCTATTCGGAATAAAAAGCAATTCGCTGTCAAAATCATCCTGCAGCTGAACTAAACTTTCTCCGATTTCTCCCAAATGTTGGTGTTCAAAAGCTTTATAATGTGACATATTATTGTTTCTCCAACTGAAATGAGAAGTTTCTGAAAGACTTACTCCTGCTCCTGTACTTCCGGTTGTAGCATTAATATGAACATCATTATTCAGCAAATTATGTTTTGCTAAAGGCAATAATGCCAATTGAATAGCCGTTGCAAAACAGCCTGGATTTGCAATATAATTTGTCTTTTTGATTTCTGCTTTATTGATTTCAGGCAATCCGTAAACGAAATCTTTTCCTTCAAAATGTGCATCTTTATTCAATCTGAAATCATTTCCTAAATCAATGATTTTAGTATGACTCGCAAAATGATTTTCTTTCAAAAATGAAATCGATTTTCCGTGACCTAAACATAAGAAAACAACATTCACATTTGGATTGATTTCAGCTGTGAAATTCATTTCGATATCACCCATCAAATCTTGGTGTGCTACAGAAAGTGGTTTTCCGGCGTTTGTGGTGCTGTAAACAAAATCAATGTTTACTTTTGGGTGATACATTAAAATTCTGATGAGTTCTCCAGCCGTATAGCCCGAACCACCAATAATTCCGACATTAATCATGATCTAATTTGTTTACAGATGAGAATATGTTTTGTGCATTTCCTAAAATCTTGATAAATCCTTTTGCATCGTCAGATGTCCAGGCATTGTTCATTTCTCCGTATTGACCGAAACCTGTGTTCATTAAATCATTTTCAGATTCAATTCCGTCAAGTGAGAAATGATATGGTTTTAATGAAACTGTTACCGTTCCGTTTACTGTTTTTTGTGTGTCTTGCAAGAAAGTTTCGATGTTTCTCATTACTGGATCTAAGAACTGACCTTCGTGGAATAACATTCCGTACCAGTTTCCTAATTGTTCTTTCCAGTATTGTTGCCATTTTCCAAGAGTGTGTTTCTCTAACAAATGGTGCGCTTTGATGATAATTAATGGCGCAGCAGCTTCAAAACCAACTCTACCTTTAATTCCGATAATCGTATCTCCTACGTGAATATCTCTACCAATTGCATAAGCACTTGCCAATTTTTCAAGAGCCACGATATTATTTGATGGTTTATCAGTTTTTCCGTTTAGTCCAACTAATTCTCCCTGCTCAAAATGAAGGGTTACTTTTTCTTCACCTTCTTTTTGTAATTGCGAAGGATATGCTTCACTTGGCAATGGCTGACTTGAAGTTAAAGTTTCTTTTCCTCCAACACTTGTTCCCCAAAGCCCTTTATTAATAGAATATTGTGCTTTTTCCCAAGAGTAGTGAACTCCGTTTTGAGCTAAATAATCTACTTCTTCTTGTCTTGATAATTTTAAATCTCTAATTGGAGTAATAATTTCGATTTCTGGAGCAATAGTCTGGAAAATCAAATCAAAACGAATTTGGTCGTTTCCTGCACCAGTACTTCCGTGAGCGATTGCAGTAGCTCCTACTTTTTTCGCATATTTTATAGCTTCAATTGCTTGAAAAACACGCTCTGCGCTTACTGATAATGGATATGTATTGTTTTTTAATACGTTTCCGAAAATCAAGTATTTGATAGCTTTATCGTAATATTTATCTAAAATGGTTAAGTTGGCGTGTTGTGCGCTTCCTAACTCATAAGCTCTTTTTTCAATAGCTGTTAATTCTTCAGCAGAAAATCCTCCTGTATCAACAAGAACAGTATGAACTTCGTATCCTTTTTCATTTTTTAAATATTTCAAACAATACGAGGTATCTAATCCTCCGCTATAAGCTAATACTACTTTTTTCATTTTTTATAATTTTGGCTAATACTTTCGTATGTAGCAGTTTGAGATTTTTTCTAATTCATTTGACTTAGACAAACAATGACAAGATTTTGTTTAAAAATAATGCCTGTTTGATCTTTTTAAGTCTGTTTAAAACAGCCTCGTTAAAAGGATGTCTTGGTGGTGTTTTTTGTTTTTCTTTTGGGTCGTATAACATTCCTGTACAAAGGCACATTTTATTTTCTTTGCTTTGTAAAATCGGGAAGTTAGTACAGGTTTTACAGCCTGCCCAGAAACTTGGATCGGTTGTAAGTTCAGAGAAAGGAACTGGTTTATAACCTAGTTCAGAATTTATTTTCATTACAGCCAAACCAGTTGTAATTCCAAATATTTTAGCATCTGGAAATCTTTTCAAAGAATAATCAAAAACTTTCGATTTTATCTTTTTTGCCAAACCATGACTTCTATAATCTGGATGTACAATTAATCCAGAATGCGCAACAAACTTTCCGTGCTGCCAGCTTTCTATGTAACAAAAACCTGCAAACTTTCCATCAGCCAAAGCAATCATTGCATCACCGTTTGCCATTTTTTTCTGAATGTACTCAGGAGTTCTTTTAGCAATCCCCGTGCCTCTTAATAAGGCAGATGATTCTATCGTATCGCAGATTTCTTGCGCGTATTTGAAGTGTTCTTCCTGGGTAACAACAATAGAGATCTTCATTTCAATTATTGAAGTTAGAGTTAAAAATTAAAGCATATTGATTCGCTTGAAATCCAGAATTGAATCCAATAAAATTAAGCATAAAAGAAGTAACATTCTCAAAATCAAAATATTGATTAAGAAAATTCACAAAAAAATAAATAGTTTTAGGATATGTTTGTCCAATGGACAAATTATGTGATTTCAAAATGAAAAATGGGTATGAATAAATATACGGCTATAAAACTCAGTGAACACTATAGAGCTAGTGTCCGTACTTCGGGAGAAGTAATCGGTGAGTTTGTCCGTGACAAAGAAGTTATATGTAAACTTATTTTATTCATCGGTGCAAAAGTACATCTTTTTTTAATTTACAAAACAAAAAATTAAAATTCTAACATTTTTTTTACGTTTTGTGAATATACAAAAGAACAAAACCCGATAATTATTTCTAATTATCGGGTTTTTAATCCATTATATTTTTAAAATATTATTTTTTTGTAAACGGAATCACTTGCCCATTTCCTGTAAGTATCAAATCGAAACCAGTTTTTGCTTCATTAAATTTAAGTTTTAAACCAGCTCTCGCAGATTCGAAAGTATCTTTTTCGTTTGCAACAGGCTCTAATGCAAACTTAGGATAGTTTGGAAGTTCTGCATTTAAAACACTATTTTTCTCTGTCAATTCAATTGTCAAAGGCGATTTTGACGTAACATAGCTACCAACAAAAGGATCTAAAATAAGATCTTTTTCTATCTTACCTTTTCCCGCTGTCCAAACATTATTAGACGTATTATTGTCTGGAAAAGCATGATCTGGATCTAAAGTGATACTTTCGATTTCTTCAGTCGAATTATGTTTGAAAGACCAAGAATTGTTTCTTTGCCAAATTTCTACTGGTAAATTAACCCTTGTCACTTTTCCGCTTTTTGTTTTTACATCTAAAACAATTGGCATTGGCATTTTATCAAAATTTTCAACCGTGATTACCGCACCTTTAGCTGGATCATTTTTTACATATTTCACAGAATTAACGCCTTGATCAAAACGCCAGTTGTTTACATACCAGCTTCTCCAGAACCAGCTTAAGTCTTCTCCTGCCACATTTTCCATAGATCTAAAGAAATCATCTGGCTGTGGATGTTTGTAAGCCCAACGCTGAATATAAGTTCTAAAAGCAGTATCAAAACGTTCTTTGCCTAAAATTTGCTCTCTTAAAATCACTAAACCTGCACTTGGTTTAAAGTAGCATAACATACCAATATTAGCTTCCTTCATGTTATCAGGAGAACTCATAATCGTTTCTAAATCAGGTCTAGTAAACGGTTCTGCCATATCATGCAAATTTGTTGGTTCTTCTTTATATTCACCATTATTAAATGCAGCAGTACTTAATGAGTTAATGAAAGTATTAAATCCTTCATCCATCCATGCAAATAGCCTTTCGTTTGAACCTACAATCATTGGGAACCAGATATGACCAAATTCGTGATCTGTAACTCCCCAAAGATCTTGTCCTTTAGATTTCCATCCACAGAAAACAATTCCAGGATATTCCATCCCTCCTTCATTCCCTGCAACGTTTGTAGCTGCTGGATAAGGATATTCGAACCATTGTTTTGAATAATGTTCGATTGATGCTTTTACATATTCTGTAGAGCGCCCGTAAGCACCTTGTCCTGCACTTTCAACAGGATAAGCAGATAATGCTAATGATTTTTTACCGCTTGGAAGATTAATTTTTGCTCCATCTAAAATGAAAGCTGGAGATGATGCCCAAGAGAAATCACGTGCATTTTTGATTTTATAATGCCATGTTTTTTCCGTTCCTGCATTTGCATTTGAAGCTGAATTTACTTCTTGCTCAGAACGAATTGTTACCGTTTTATCACTGTTTGCGGCATCTTTATATTTTTTGAAATGATCTGCAGAAAGCACTTCTTGACCATTTAATAATTCCCCAGAAGCTACTACAAAGTGATTCCCTGGAACAGTTAATTTCACATCAAAATCACCGTATTCCAAATAAAACTCAGAAGCACCTAAATAAGGAGCTGTATTCCATCCTCTCACATCATCGTACACACACATACGTGGATACCATTGTGCAATAGTAAAGATTTTTCCGTTCTTCGTTTCTAAAACTCCCATTCTATCTGATCCTTCAAATGGTGCAATAAAAGAGAATTCAATTTTAACTTTTACAGATCCTCCTTTTGCAGCCAATTCTTGTGGAAGAAAAATCTGCATTCTGGTATCTGTAACGATATATTTTGCTTCAACTTCTGTTTTGTTTTTTCCTCCAGAAATTACTTTTACAGATTTAATTTTATTACCGCCATCAAAAACTTGGCCTTGGGCTCCGTTACGGCTACCAGTTAATGGCACAACAGCATTTCCTCTAGAATCTTCTTTAAATAAGTTTTGATCTAAATTCAGCCAAAGAAACGATAATTTATTAGGGCTATTATTAGTATATGTAATTTCATCTGTCCCTACAATCTCGTTTGTAGTTCCGTTTAATTTTGCCGTAATCTGATAATCGGCTCTATTCTGCCAATATTCTACTCCTGGCTCACCGCTCGCAGTACGAGTTGAAGTTGCATTTTTAGTGTAAAAATGAGGTCCAAAGGCATCATGATAATTGTAATTGTTTACTGGATTTGCTGCTGGTGCTGACGGAGTTTGCTGCGCCCAAACTGAAGAAATCCCAAAAAATAAAGCCGCGGTTAAAATGGCTTTTGCAGATTGCTTTTTCATATTTTTTAGCTGTTTATGTAGCAAATTAATGAAAAAAAAAGCTATTTACAGAGATAATTCAAAACATAAATTCAATTTTAGCAAAATTTTACCAATAAAATAATTTAAGCCATTTTCTTAAAAAACTAAATTTTATAAAATATATTTACATCTATAAAAAGAATATTCATTTTAGATTCAATATCGTGACTACAACTATTTCAAATTCTATATTAAAAGCTTCCATTAAACATGCTGGAGCTGAATTATTTTCTATAAAAGACAATCAAAACAATGAATATATCTGGGAAGGCAATCCAGATTTTTGGGGTAAGCATTCACCAGTTCTTTTTCCAATTGTGGGAACTTTAAAAAATAATACCTATACAATCCATGGAAAAGAATATCATCTTCCACGTCATGGTTTTGCTCGTGACATGGATTTTGAATTGATTGAAAAAACTGAAAATAAAGCTGTCTTCTCTCTTAAATCATCTGAAGAAACATTACGAAAATATCCTTTTGAATTTGAACTACAGCTTATTTATACGATTAACGAAAGCTCATTAGAACTCGAATACAAAGTAATTAACAACGGAAGCGAAAAAATGCCTTTTTCTATTGGTGCACATCCTGCAATTGCGCTTCCTGACCAATTTGAAAATTATGCGTTTCTATTTGAAAAAGAGGAAAATTTAAAATATTATCTTCTTGAAAATGATTTGATTTCATCTAAGACTAAAACTTTAGAAACAAAGAACAATTTAGTGCCTTTGAACTATGAGCTGTTTAAAAATGATGCTTTAATCTTTAAAACATTAGAATCAAAATCATTAACTATTCTGAATAATACAAAACCGTATTTAAAGGTTACTTACAATGATTTTCCAAGTTTAGGTATTTGGACTAAAGAAAACGCACCATTTATCTGCATTGAGCCTTGGCTTGGTTATTCTGATACTGATGAAAACTCAGGCGATTTGTATAAAAAAGAAGGGATTTTGATTTTGGATGAAAACAAAGATTTCAGTACAAAATTTAGTATTACAATATTATAAATAGACCAAAATGTTAGATTTCAATTTTACTCCTTTTCCAATAATAGAAACAGAACGCTTAATTTTAGATAGGCTAACAGATAAAGATGTACAGGAAGTCTTTGACTTGCGTTCTAATCCTGAAAATATGAAATATATTCCGAGGCCCCTGGCAAAAAACCACGAGGATGCCATGGAACTTATTAAAATGATTGATGAAAAGATTGATACTAATGAAGGGATAAACTGGAGTGTCCGATTTAAAAATGATTCGAAATTAATCGGAATTATTGGCTATTACAGAATGCAACCAGAAAATTACCGCGCTGAAATTGGCTACATTCTTTCACCCAATCATCATGGAAAAGGAATTGTAACAGAAGCAGTAAACCAACTGATTAAATATGGCTTTGAATCTTTAAAACTTCATTCAATTGAAGCCGTAATTGATCCCGAAAACTATGCTTCTGAAAAGGTATTACAAAAATGTGGCTTTGTTAAAGAAGCTCATCTAAAAGAAGTAGAATTTTGGGACGGAAAATTTATAGATAAGGTAATTTACTCATTATTAGAAAAATAGATTTTTATTCTTGTTAAAATAATCTTATATACAATTGTTCTCTAGCATTATAAGCTATATTTGCGCTCGAAATCAGCTAAAAAAGCTGTTTTGAATCAAAACATTTTTATGAAAAAAATACCCGCCTTAATTGTTCTTTTATTTTGTATGCAATTACAAAGTCAGACATTTGTAAAATTTAATGGAGCTACAGCTTTATTATTAGTTCCAAATATTGGAATAGAAACTAGCATTGGAGAAAAAACTACATTTAGTGCTGATGTAATGGCTTCTTTTTGGGAATCTTTTAATGGACAAAACCCAATGAAATTTATTACCGTTACTCCAGAAGTTCGCTACCATTTTAAAGAAAAATACAATGGCTTTTATGCAGGAGCACATATAGGAGCCGATAAATACGAAATACAAAAATGGAATTACTGGGACAGCAATCATTATGAAGATGGTTTTGGTTATAGAATTGGAGCTACAGTTGGTTATAACCTAAAATTGAATGATAAGTTTTTGCTTGATTTTTTTGTAGGCGGCGGATGGCACCAAGGATTTTATCACGGATATTATAACGATGGCACTCCAGGAAGATATGAAAAAACAGTTAATTGGAATAAAAGTGGTGAATGGTTACCTTACCGTGGTGGAGTTATGATTTCTTATAAATTATAAAAATCATCTCAGCTTAGGAAGGGTTTTGATATAAAGTTCCTCGACTTTTTTGCGTGCCCAATCTGTTTTTCTTAAGAAAGTAAGACTTGATTTCACACTCGGATTTGAATTAAAGCATTTAACTGGAATCAATTCCCCTAAAGTATCAAAACCATAATAATCTACTAAAGTTTCGACAATTTTTTGAAGCGTGATTCCGTGAAGAGGATCTTTAGATTGATTTTGCATTTTCTACTTTTTAAATTATAAATAAAAAGACCGTACTCTAAAAAAAGTACGGTCTTCTTTTTTTGCAAAATTACTAAAAGAATTTTACGTTAATCAAATAAAGAATAAATTAGAAAATGAATTTAAATCCAACAGAAATTGGAGTTGTTAAGTTTGGAGCACTTCCACCTAATGCTGTATTGTAATAAGAATCAACATTTGCCACATGAGCTAATCCAAAATTTGTGACAGTTGTTTTTTCTCCATTCTCTGGTTTTAGAGTTGTAGAAGTAAAGTTTGCCAAATCATAAGAAAACTCAACTGAGAAATTCTTAGTTACAAAATAATCAAAACCTCCTGATACAGACACCCCAACTTGATTTACTTTTAAGTTGCTTTCTTTTTCTTTTCCAGTAATAACTGGTATCGCGGCTTGTCCGAAGAAATATAAAGAACCTGCTACGTTCCAGTATTTTCTAGCTAATGGCTGAATAACAATCAAACCTGTATTTCCTAGTGTTTTCAGATCTGAGCTAACTCCATCGTAACCTTCTGATTTAATGTTAATATATCCTATTCCCGCACCTACTGCTACAGATGGCGTAATAAATGTTCCTACAATTGGAAGCACAGATAGATTAGTTCCTTTTACATCTCCAGTTTTAGTTTGCTGGTAACCAAATTGAGAAGTTGCAAACCAAGCACCTTTTAACCCTTGAGACGAATCTTGAGCTTTAGCAGTTAAACCGATTAATACCATACTCACTAATGTTACAATCTTTTTCATTTTATTTCGTTTTTTTTTAATTACAGGACAAACTTATGCCTAAGCTTTTTGCTCAAGACTGATTTAAATCATAGATTAAAAAAAAACTTTAATTATCTTTAACTGCCACATTTTTTTCAATTTTGTCTTACATTTGCAACCATGATAAAATCAGTCAATATATTAAACAAAAGAGCCCGATTCGATTACGAAATAATCGATACATATACTGCTGGAATTGTTTTAGCGGGCACAGAAATAAAATCTATACGTTTAGGAAAAGCGAATATTACAGAAAGCTTTTGTGAATTTAGCGGCATGGAGCTTTTTGCCATTAATACTTATATTGAAGAGTATTCTTTTGGAAACCAATTCAATCATAAATCAAGAAGTGAAAGAAAATTACTTTTAAATAAAAAAGAGTTAAAAACACTTCATAAAAGTGTTCAGGCAAAGGGTCTAACTATTATTCCTTTAAAATTATTTACAAACGAAAAAGGTTTAGCCAAATTACAAATCGGATTGTGCAAAGGGAAAAAGAATTATGACAAGCGTGAATCCCTAAAAGAACAAGATACAAAACGTGATTTAGATCGTATTAAAAAAGCTTACAATTAAAACCAAATTTAATTTTCTCTAAATGACACATTTATAATATTTTATTGTTATTTTTATTACAAAATAATATAACTGTAAAATATGAAAAAGTACTTCGTTTTGTTTTTCGCTATTGCGGCGTTTTCAAGTTGTGGCAGTAATACTTCTATTGTAAATAGCTGGAGAGATCCTGATGTAACAATCACTCAGGAACAATTTAAGAAAGTTTTGGTTGTAGCTTTGGTCAAGGATGAAGCTTCAAGACGAATTACAGAAAACAGAATTGCAGCAGGCAATCCAATATTTAAAACTTCATATCAATACTTAAACGCAACAACACAATTATCTCAAGAACAAAAACTTAAGATTCTACAAGATGAAAATTTTGATGGTGTAATTAGTATGCGCTTAGTAAGCAAAGAAAAAGAAGTCAATTATGTTCCTGGCACATACACTGGAATGTATTATGGAGGTTTTGACGGAATGTATACTGGAATGTACGGTTATGGATTCGGAAATTGGTACGGAATGTATTCTCCAAATTTCTACGATCCAGGCTACTATCAGGAAACCACTTCTTATATGGTAGAAACCAATGTTTTTTCATTAAAACAAAATAAATTAATCTGGACAGGAACAACAGAATCACAATATGTTACAGACTTAGGGCAAACAGTCGATGCCATAATGCAAGCAGTTGTCAAAGAAATGAGAAAAGACGGCTCCCTGCCTCCAAAATAATAATATAGAAAAAAGCGATATTTAAATATCGCTTTTCTTTTGGTTTAAAAAATGACTAAATTTGTCAAGACTAAAATTTTCATTAAATGAAATCTTTACTAAAAAATGCTAGAGAACAGAAAGGTTTAAAAACACGTGAATTAGCACAGTTAGCCGGAATTGACCAAGCTTTGATAAGCAAATTTGAATCAGGAACAAGAAAACCTACAAAGGATCAAATAATTAAGCTTTCTCAACTTTTAGAAATTGATTATGAAACCTTAATGATTGCCTGGCTTAAAGAAAAGATTCTTTACGAAATTGGTGATGATGATCTTGCCTTGAAAGCATTAAAAGTTGCTGAAGACGAAATTAAATACAATAAAACAGTTTCGAATCTTAAACTATCAACTTCACTAGAAAAAATTCTTAAAGAAATTGATGCTCTAAAAGAAAAATTAGATTCTTATCGTCAATATGACAGCTTTAAAATAAAACAAGCATTAGAACTAGAATATACTTTTGAGAGTAATAGGATTGAAGGAAACACCATGACACTTCGTGAAACTGATATGGTTATCAATGAAGGCTTGACAATTTCTGGAAAAAGCATGCGCGAACATCTTGAAGCCATTAATCATCAGGAAGCTATTGGTTTTATAAAAGAGCTAATGAGCAAAAGCAATTCTTTAAACGAACGTGATCTTTTATCCATACATAATTTAATCTTACGTGGAATAATCCCAGAAGATGCCGGACGTTACAGAAAAGTTCAGGTTATGATTCAAGGAAGCAGCCACATGCCTCCACAGCCTTTAATGGTTCCACAGGAAATGGAAGAATATTTTATTTGGTATGAAATCAATAAAAATAAATTACACCCCATTATTCTTGCTGCTGAAATGCATGAACGATTAGTTACAATTCATCCATTTATTGATGGAAACGGAAGGACTTCTAGATTAATTATGAACTTAATACTAATGCAAAAAGGTTATCCTATTGCTAACATTAAAGGTGATTATGAAACTCGAATGCAATATTATCAGTCTTTAGAAATTGCTCAAACCAAAAAAGACAAAGACGATTTTTTTCTGTTTATAGCTCAAAAAGGAAAAGAAAGTCTGGAAAGATATATTTCAATTCTTACGCAATAAAAAAAGCCCGTTTTAAAACGGGCTTTCTTTTAATTTTTATCTTCTAATAAAGGAACAAATCGAAATTCTCCAAACTCATGTTTTTCAAATTGAGTTTCGTTTTTCCTTATCAATAAAGTCATAATCTGAACATCTTCTCCCAGCGGAATAACCAGCCTTCCTCCAATTTTCAGTTGAGCCATCAATGGTTGTGGAATAAAAGGCGCACCCGCTGTCACTATAATACTGTCAAACGGCGCAAAATTTGGAAGTCCTTTATATCCATCTCCAAAAGTAACATGTTTTGGACGAATGTTTAATTTCGGAAAAAGATTCGATGTTGTTTTAAATAATTCACTTTGTCTTTCAACTGTATACACTTTTGCTCCAAGCATAAACAAAACAGCAGTCTGGTAACCAGAACCTGTTCCGATTTCAAGAATTTTGTGATCTCTTTTTACTTCTAATAACTGTGACTGAAAAGCAACTGTATATGGCTGCGAAATAGTTTGCCCAGCTCCAATAGGAAAAGCCTTATCTTGATAAGCATAATCTTCAAAACTTGAATTTAAAAAAAGGTGTCTCGGGATTTTTTTTATCGCATCCAGCACCGCTTTATCAGTAATTCCTTTTTGCTCTAAAGTAGTTACTAATTGATTACGAAGTCCTTGATGTTTGGCAGTATCTTTCAAAATAGGTAGGTTTTATTTTCGCAAAAATAAGAAACAAAACAGGATTTCAAATATTGATTATTAAATATTAAATTAATAAGTCGAAGGTTAAAAGTAAAAAGTGAAATGTGAAATGTAAAAAGCCGAATGATATAATTCCAAACTCCCATTTTACAATTCACATTTTACAACTCACAATTCGCTAAATTCATTTTCACGGTAAACAAATAAATTATATTTTTGTTTAAAATACATTCTCATGTTAAAAGTAGGAGTTTTAGGTGCTGGTCATCTTGGTAAAATACATTTACGCTTATTACAACAATCTGACAAATACGAATTAGTTGGATTTTACGACGAAAATCAAGAAAATGCCGAAAGAATCTCAAAAGAGTTTGGCTATAAAAACTTCAGCACAATTGCAAAACTCATTCACGCTGTCGACGTGATTGACATTGTAACTCCAACACTTTCACACTACAAATGTGCAAAGGTTGCAATCAAATCTGGAAAACATATCTTTATAGAAAAACCAATTGCCAATACGGTAGAAGAAGCTGAAGAAATTATTGCTTTAGCCAAAGAATATAATGTAAAAGGGCAAGTTGGTCACGTAGAGCGTTTTAATCCTGCTTTTATTGCTACAAAAAACATGATCGAAAATCCGATGTTTATAGAAACGCATCGTTTGGCAGAATTTAATCCGCGTGGTACAGACGTTCCTGTGGTTTTAGATTTAATGATTCATGATATTGATGCTATTTTAAGCGTCGTTAATTCAAAAGTAAAAGACATTCACGCAAGCGGTGTATCTGTAATTAGCGACACACCAGATATCGCCAATGCTAGAATAGAATTCGAAAATGGCTGTGTTGCAAATTTAACAGCAAGCAGAATTTCTTTAAAAAATATGCGTAAATCACGTTTCTTTCAAAAAGACGCTTACATTTCTGTTGATTTTTTAGAGAAAAAATGCGAAGTAGTTCGCATGAAAGATGCGCCAGAAGTTCCTGGAGATTTTGATATGATCCTTCAAAATGCTGAAGGCGTGAAAAAACAAATCTATTTCACAAATCCAGATGTAGAGCAAAACAATGCAATTTTAGATGAGTTAAATTCGTTTGCAGATGCAATTAACAATGACACAACTCCAGTTGTAACACTTGAGCAGGCAACAGACGCATTACGCGTGGCTTATCAAATTATTGATTGTTTCAATAAATAGTTAAAAAAGTAAATCAAAATAAATAGCCACGAATTCACGAATTATTTGGTGAATTCGTGGCTAAATCATAAAAAAATATCTAGCATAAAATGAAAACAATAGCTGTAATTGGAGCAGGAACAATGGGTAACGGAATTGCTCATACTTTTGCGCAAAGCGGATTTACCGTAAAATTAATCGACGTTTCTGAAAAATCTTTAGACAAAGGAATGTCAACTATTGCTGCCAACTTAGACCGTATGTTGTCTAAAGGAACGATAACTCAAGAAGATGTTACTAAAACTATTACTAACATTATTACTTATACAGATTTAAAAGACGGTGTAGTTGGCGTTGATTTAGTAGTTGAAGCGGCTACTGAAAACGTTGAATTAAAACTAAATATTTTCAAACAATTAAACGAATATTGTTCTCATAACACGATTTTAGCAACTAATACATCTTCAATCTCAATTACACAAATTGGAGCTGTTGTGGCACATCCTGAACGTGTTATTGGAATGCACTTTATGAATCCAGTGCCGATTATGAAATTGGTTGAAATCATTCGCGGATACAATACAAGTGATGAAGTAACTAAAATCATCATGACTTTATCTGAAAAATTAGGTAAAGTTCCTGTTGAAGTAAACGATTATCCAGGTTTTGTGGCAAACAGAATTTTAATGCCAATGTTAAACGAAGCTATTGAAACGCTATACAATGGCGTTGCTGGAGTTTACGAAATTGATACCGTAATGAAATTAGGTATGGGACACCCAATGGGACCATTACAATTAGCTGATTTTATTGGTCTTGACGTTTGTCTTGCGATTCTGAATGTAATGTACGACGGATTCAAAAATCCTAAATATGCTCCTTGTCCACTTTTAGTAAATATGGTTAGAGCTGGTAAACTTGGAGTAAAATCTGGAGAAGGTTTTTACGATTACAGCGAAAGCAAAAAAGCAGAGAAAATCTCGAAGCAGTTTTTATAAAAAGAAATACCATGTCGATTCAATCGAACTTAAATACAATTAAAGCAAGTTTACCTGAACATGTAACTCTTGTTGCCGTTTCAAAAACAAAGCCTGTCTCAGATTTGATGCAGGCTTACGAAGCTGGCCAACGCATTTTTGGAGAAAACAAAATTCAGGAAATGACTGAAAAGTGGGAACAAATGCCAAAAGACATTCAATGGCATATGATTGGTCACGTTCAGTCAAATAAAGTCAAATTTATGGCGCCGTATGTCACTTTAATTCAAGGAGTTGACAGTTTGAAATTATTACAGGAAATAAATAAACAAGCTTTAAAAAATAATAGAATTATAGATTGTCTTCTTCAAATTCATATTGCTGAAGAAGAATCTAAATTTGGTTTGGATGAAAATGAATTAAATGAACTTTTAACTTCTTCGGAGTTTAAAGAGTTGAAAAATATTCGTATCTTAGGTTTAATGGGAATGGCAACCTTCACAGAAGACCAAAACCAGATTAAAAAAGAATTTACCCATTTAAAATCCATTTTTGATTCATTAAAAAGCATTGAGGGATATGGTAAAGACGCACTGCAGTACATCTCTACAATTTCAATGGGAATGTCTGGAGATTATCCATTAGCAATAGAATGCGGAAGTACAATGGTTCGCATTGGAAGCAGCATTTTTGGAGGAAGATAATTTTCCAAATCACAATCGTAAAGACGCACTTGTGTCTTTACAGAAAAACTGAACACTAATTTCGATTTCAATCGAATCTGAACACTGAATACTGAATTTGTACGCGATATTAGACATAGAAACAACCGGAGGGCAATTTAATGAAGAGGGAATTACCGAAATCGCTATCTACAAATTTGATGGGCATGAAGTAGTTGATCAATTCATCAGCCTTGTCAATCCTGAAATTCCGATTCAGCCTTTCGTAGTAAAACTGACTGGAATTAATAATGCTATGTTGCGTTCTGCTCCAAAATTCTATGAAGTTGCTAAACGAATTATAGAAATCACTCAAGATTGCGTTATTGTAGCTCACAACGCTTCTTTTGATTATAGAATTCTGCGTACAGAATTCAGACGTTTAGGTTACGATTTTGAAGCCAAAACACTTTGCACAGTAGAATTAGCAAAAAAACTAATTCCAGAGCAACCATCTTACAGTTTAGGAAAACTAGTTCGCTCACTCGGAATTCCAATGGCCGACAGACATCGTGCCAGTGGAGACGCTATGGCTACGACTAAACTTTTCAAAATGCTTTTAGAAAAAGATGTTGAAAAAACGATCGTAAAAGATTTCATAAAACTAGAAGTAGAAAAAGGAATCTCTCCAAAATTCTTAGATATTTTAAATCAAATGCCAGCCAAAACTGGGGTTTATTATATTTATAAAGAAGATGGCACTTTGATATACATTGGTAAAAGCCAAAACATCAAAAAAAGAGTCAATCAGCATTTTACGGGAGTTACAACCAAAAGCAAACGAATCCAAGCAGAAGTTTTTACTATTACTTACGAAGAAACTGGAAGCGAATTAATTGCACTTCTAAAAGAAAGTCAGGAAGTAAAAATCAATCGTCCTCGTTATAATCGTTCGCAAAAGAAAACGGTTTTTCCTTTTGCATTATATGCAGAAAAAGATTCAAACGGTTACATCAATTTGAAATTGGAGAAAGCAGACGGACGTAAAAAAGAAATCACCTCGTATGCCTCATTACAGGAAGGTAAAAATGCGCTTTTTAAAATTACAGCAAAATACCATTTGTGCCAAAAACTAACAGGTTTATATCAGACCAAAAAAGAGTGTTTTCAGTACAAAATCAAAGAATGTGACGGTGCCTGCATTGGCGAAGTTACTCCAGAAGTTTACAATCTAAGAGTACAGCAATTTATTTCAGAAAACAGTTTTGAGAACAAAAGTATGGTTCTAATAGACAGAGGAAGAAATGTAAACGAACGCAGTGCTATTTTAATCGAAAACGGAATTTACAAAGGTTATGCCTATTACGATCTCAATTATCAAATCACGAATATTGATATCTTAAAAAATATTCTAGTCCCGATGCAGCATAATCGCGATGTAAAGAACATCATTCAGAGTTATATCCGAAAAAGCAAGTCTTTAAAAATACTTCATTTTTAACAAATCTAAACTTTCATTATCTTTAAGGATATGAAAAACAAAAAATCACAATACGAAATCTTCAGAGAAAAAGTCAAAATTGTTCTATATGGCACCAATACCATTTTAGGACGAATGTTCGATTTAGTATTGCTGGGTTTAATTTTACTGAGCGTTCTCTTGATAATGCTTGATACAGTGCAAGGCGTCAGTTCTAAATATCACGAACAATTATTAGTCTGTGAATGGATAATTACAGTATTTTTCACCATCGAATATATACTGAGAATTATCTCAATTCAAAAACCCGTTAAATACATTTTCAGCTTTTACGGAATCATCGATTTGCTTGCCGTTTTACCTATGTATTTGTCCATCTTCTTCCCAGGTGCGAGTATTTTATCAATCGTAAGAGCATTGCGTTTTCTTCGATTATTCAAAATTTTGCATATTCCACAAATCAACCATCAATCCCTGCAATTAAAAGAAGCCATAGAAGCCAGTAAAGAAAAAATTTTAGTATTCATTTATTTTGTATTAATCAGCACCGTAATCATCGGCACAATAATGTATCTGGTCGAAGGTCGAGAATCAGGATTCACAAGCATTCCAATGGGAATTTATTGGACAATTGTAACCCTAACAACAGTCGGTTACGGAGATATTTCACCACAAACGCCACTTGGCCAATTTATAGCTGCTTTTGTAATGATTTTAGGTTACGGAATCATAGCCGTTCCAACCGGAATTGTAACTGCCGAATTTGCCAAAAGCAGTCTAAGAAACAATTCTGTAAGCGGAAAAAAAACTTGCAGAAAATGTCAGTCTCAAGTCCATTTCGATAATGCAAAATATTGTTATGAATGCGGAACCGAATTGCCAAATAATTAATTTTAGAAGCTAATCCAGCTGTACATTCCAACTCCTCCTTATATTTGTAATTTTTTAAGGCATAAAAGGAGCTTCCGTTGGTCGCTCTTTTACACCAAAAAAATTCAACAAATATAAGTCCGGGGTTTCCATTTCCATCTGGGCTAAAAACTATGAAATACCTAATTACCATTGTCGGACCAACAGCTATAGGCAAAACTGCCTTGAGTATTGCTTTGGCACAACATTTTAAATGTGAAATCGTTTCTTGTGACAGCCGTCAGTTTTTCAAAGAAATGACCATAGGAACTGCAGTTCCAAATCAGGAAGAACTCAATTCTGCCAAACATCATTTCATCCAAAATAAATCTATTTTTGAGAATTATACCGTTGGCGATTACGAAAAAGAAGCCTTAGCCAAAATCGAAGAATTATTTCAAAACAATGATTACGTAATTCTTATCGGAGGCTCAGGATTATATGTCGATGCTATTCTAAAGGGATTCGACGAATTTCCAGAAATAGATCCAAGTATTCGTTCTGAAGTAAATTCAAATTACGAAAAACACGGAATCGAATATCTTCAAGAACAACTGAAAAATTTAGATCCAGAATATTATCAAAAAATAACTATAGAAAATTCGCAGACTTTACAAAACCCACAGCGAATGATGCGTTTTGTAGAAGTTTGCATTGGCTCTCAAAAACCATATTCTTCTTTTTTAAATCAGAAAAAAAACAATAGAGACTTCACTCCTATTTTAATTGGTTTAGATGCTGACAGAGAAATCATTTACAGTCGAATCAACCAACGTGTTGACATGATGATGAACGAAGGATTATTAAAAGAAGCTGAAGCGCTTTATCCTAACAAAGAGTTAAATGCACTTCAAACTGTCGGTTATCGAGAATTATTTAGTTATTTTGACGGAGAATTCACTTTGCCATTTGCAATTGAAGAAATCAAAAAGAACACACGAAGATTCTCCAAAAGACAATTAACATGGTTCAAACGAAACGAAAACACCAAATGGTTTGATTACGCAACAGATAGAAAAGAAATTATAAATTACATAGAAAATCTTCTAAAATAAAGTCTTTTTTCTTTCATCTTTCTTCTCCTTTCCGAAGGAAAAATCTAAAATCAACAATCTAAAATCTAAAATTAAAAAATGCCAATATCTCCTAATTTCACCTCAGTTCTAAGCAAAGACTGGGAAATCAATTTCACGCAATGCACGCCAACCGGATTCCTAAAATATACCGATTTGTGTAATATTTTACAGTTAACCGCCGCTGCACATTCAGAAGTTGGAGGAATCAGCTTTTATGATATGCAGGAATTTCATCAAGCTTGGGTTCTTAGCCGAATGCGTGTAGAAGTTCATGCTTTACCAAAATGGCAGGATATTATAACTGTAAAAACATGGATTAATAGTCTTGAAAATTCGCGTTCGGTCCGTGCACTTGAAATGTACGTAAATGGTAAAAAAATAGTGGGTTGCGAAACGTATTGGGCAGTTTTCAATACACAAGCTCGCCGCCCTGAAGCCTTAGCACTTCCTTACGAACATTTCGAATTGTTTCCAGAAAATAGAGCCACAGAAGAAGGTTTCTCAAAAATCAATATCAATCACGAAAAAGAAGCCGTTTTCGAAAAAACAGTTTATTTATCCGATTTAGACATTGTAAATCACGTAAATAATGTAAAATACCTAGAATGGTGTCTGGATCATGTCGACCCAAAAAGAATCATGAAGCAAGAAGTTAAAAGCTTCGAAATGAATTTCATGAAAGAGCTTTCATTACAAGATAATGTAGTAATTCATGAAAGCGAAGACGACGATCATACAACCGCGACTTTCAGCATTACAAAAGGCGAAAAAACTTGTTTTGCTTTGGAATTGCATTGGAAATAACTTTGTAAAGTCCCTACGGGACATTTTGCACTTGAAAATTATTTTTCTACCATCTTTAGTCTCTCCGAGACATTTCTATTTGCTTTATCCAACAGCCATAACGCAATTATACAAAAAACTCCGCTAGGAGTTTAAGATTGGTAACGCTAAAACATTACATAAACATAAGTGTCCCGTAGGGACATCATTCAGTGACAAACAAAAAAACGATGCTATATTAAAATACAATAGCATCGTTTTTTAATCAAAATCATTTCGATTTCTTTTTAGAATCTTTTTTCTTTTTCTTCTTTTTCAGCAAATCAATTTTATTATCAATTCGTTTCTCAACATCTGTAATGTCAGATTCATAATTAAATTGCAACAAATGAAGTTTCGCATTTTTTATTTCTTTCAAAGCCTTTTTAAATTCATTTTGCGCTTCTAAAAGAATAGCTTTCTTGATATAAATTTCAGATTTATTAATTCCTTTCACCGTTAAGGCAAAATCAATCAATTTATGAGCTTCTTCGAAATCTTCATTTAAAATCAATGTCTTTAAATAATACGGATATACTTCAAGAGCATGGATATTAATTGCTAATGCTTGCTGAAAATAAGATTTAGCTTCTTCATAATTCATTAATTGCTCTGCTTGAATTCTCCCATACAAACATAAAACCATCGTGTTTTTATCATCATAAGAAAAAGCATAATCCAAAGATTCAATTGTTCCTTCAAGCCAAAACGGATAATTATCCAAGGCTTGAAAAAGGTATTTATCAGTTGTTTTCATTACGTAAATCGTTTTTTAATTTCTGACGAGTTCCTTTGTAGCTTTTCTCTACTTTGTTCTTCTTAAAATCACTTCCTGTAAAAACTCTTACTGGATTTCCACGTTCTACATTGAGCTGATTTTCCCATTGTTTTCCTACGTGATTTTTAAGCTGCACTAATTTTTCGTCTTCTAGTTTTTTTAATAATCTTTCTGTTGCCAGTTTTTTGTTTTGATGCTGAGAACGGCTGTCCATAGAAACAACCGCAATTCCAGTCGGAATATGAGTTGCCCGAATTGCCGAACTCACTTTATTGACATGCTGACCGCCAACTCCAGAACTTCTCATAGCCTGATATTGAATATCACTTTCTGAAAGCGATGTATTTTTCTGTTGTTCAATTTCAAAAATTCCAATAAACCAGTTTTTTCGTTTGTGCATTTTCCTAAACTGACTTTGGCCAATCCATTGAATGGTTCCTATCCAAGATTTCACAAATTGATCTGCATTTTTTCCTTTTACAGAAATCGATGCGGTTTCAATTGTTCCGTTCTCTTCTCCTTTCTCTCTTTGAAGCAAAACCACATCTAGATTCTGATCTTCGGCTTCTTCCAGTACTTTTTTAAGCACTTGGGCTACAACCCAAGTGCATTCTGCAGGTCCGCGACCCGCTGTTATCTGAATTATTTTTTCCATTTCTTTAATCTCTTTTAACGATCCATCCTAACAATCTTCGGCGTAAAAGTTCCCAAAACTTCAACTAGATCGGTTTGATTTGCCATTACTTTTGTGATGTCTTTGTAAGCCATTGGAGCCTCGTCAATATTTCCACCAATTAAAGCCACATCATGTATCTTCAATTCTTTGTTAATCTGACTTTGAGTAAAACTACTTTTACATTTAGCTCTCGAAAATAAGCGTCCTGCACCATGTGAAGCTGAGTTTAAACTCTCCGTATTTCCTTTTCCTTTTACAATAAAACCTGGTGCTGTCATCGAACCTGGAATAATTCCTAATTGACCTTCTCCTGCAGGTGTCGCTCCTTTTCTATGCACAATACATTCCTGACCATTTACCATTTCTTTCCAAGCAAAATTGTGGTGATTTTCAATCGTTACAACTACTCTTTTTCCAATAGCCTTAGCAATTCGTCTGTGAATATCATCATGGCAAGCTTTTGCATATTCACCGGCTAAATTCATAGCCAACCAATATTCTTGCCCATCATGTGTATTCAAATCTAGCCAAGCCAAATGCTGTACATTTTTTGGTAACGGACATTGTTTTGTTGCCAAATAAGTGTAATGCTTTGCGATGTTAGCTCCCAATCCGCGAGAACCGCTGTGTGAAAGAACCGCAAAGTATTCTCCTTTTTCTAACTTCCAATCGTTTTCAGGATTATCAATTTTAGCAATTCCAAATTCTACAAAATGGTTTCCTCCTCCTGAAGTTCCTAACTGTTTGTAAGCCTTTGGTAAAAGATTCTTTAACAACGGAATATCCTTGAATTCACTTTTATAAAATACTTCATGATCTACTCTTGAAGCATGCGTCTCGTACATTCCAAATTTGGTATTATCTTTTAAAATAGCTTCCAATTGATGTTCCCTTCCTTTGAAATGAGAAGCTGGCAAATCAAAAATTGATAGACTCATCCTGCAACCAATATCAACACCAACTCCATAAGGAATCACGGCATTATCAGTAGCTAAAACCCCTCCAATTGGTAGTCCGTAACCAGAATGCGCATCTGGCATTAAAGCTCCTGCTACAGAAACAGGCAGTTTCAACGAATCGTACAATTGAAATTTTGCCTGTTCATCGATTTCGTTTTCACCAAAAATTTTAAACGGTGCTCTCGTATTTTTAAGCTGATGCATTCTTACTTGAACTGGTTTGATTAAACCTTCGGCAACTTTCCCCCAAGTTCCGTTTCCTTCATATTTTTCGGGATTTAAAAGCACATCTTTTGCTTCTGTTAAAATAGATTCTTTTTTTTCTCTTTTTCTATATCTGTTTATTTGCCCTAACGCTATATTTATTGAATTGTTTTTTGGAAAACCCAATTTGATCAGGTCCTTTCCAGATAATTTATTTCCCATGATTTTCTATCATTTCATCTACATACTGCTCATACAAAGCATGCAGACTTTTATTTTTAATTGGGCTTATCTCTTTTGGATTTTCTTTTTCGTAGTAACTCCATTTACGAGAATTCCCGTACAATAATCTGTTTATTTTATCTCTAAGATTATGATTAACAACGTAATTATCAATAAGCTGAATTTCGCTTTCCAAATCTGAATCGACCATCTTAGTATGTGTTATCATATAAGGACTAACACGAAGCACATATCGCCAGGGCTCATTAAATACATAATGAATTTTATATCTTTTGCAATTACTGCACCAGCGCTCTCTTTTGTAAAAATGTACTTTTTCTTTTTCGGTCAATTCGAGTTTCGAACTTTTCCATTCCCATTCTGAAAACTCTTTTACAGTTTGGATTTTTTCAACATAAACATGTTTTCTTTTTCTTTTTTTCTTTCTCTTAAAAGATTTTTCCGGAGAAAACTGCCATGTATTTATTTTTTCCAATAATTCTATGTAAAATGAGGCTTCACTCGATTTGGCAACATCATCTCTTAATTTAAAATTGCGTTGCCAGCCTTTTTGATAAGGAATTTCTAAAGGAACTAATGGTAAGTTTCTGCGTTTTTTCCAAAGTTCAACTTCAAGCTTTCTTAACTGAATTAATTGTTTTTCAAAATCTTCTTTTACTAATCTTTTCTTTTTTCTTTTACTTTTAAAACGACTACATAAAGCATACTCGTCTACCGCATAATTTTCCATAAAAAAATTATCGTGCATTAAATTAACAGCCAAAAAGGCTTAACATTTTATCCTAACGGATAAATTTTAAAATCGATTTTCGGGAAAGTTTTGAAGTGTCTAGAATAAAAAAGCCCGAAACTTATTGTCTTCGGGCTTTTTTATATATCTAAAAGTATATTTCTAAGATTGAAATAAGCCACGAAGAATTGCTTCACCAAATACGTTTGGTGTAAAGCTCTGAGATGTCGATGTAAGTACAAACACTATTTCTTCGTTTTAAAGGGTTATTAAATTTTTCGAGTGCAAATATTCATAATACTTTTTTGATTTTCCAAATTTATTTAAAGAAAATTCTTCAAAATAAATTTGAGCAATATTTTTTTAGCTTATAAAACCAACACTATTACATTTAAAATCAAACAATTAAAAACAAAACTAAATCATAAAAAATATACCAAAATTACTTTAGCATAATGAATAAAAAAAGCCCTGATTTCTCAGGGCTTATATATTTTTTGCTGAATGAATTATTCAGAAACTTTGCTTTTTATCACTAATCTGAATCCTTCTCCGTGAATGTTTAAAATTTCAACATCTTCATCTGCTTTTAGATATTTTCTCAATTTAGCAATGTAAACATCCATACTTCTTGAAGTAAAGTAGTTGTCGTCTCTCCAGATTTTAGTTAAAGCTAATTCTCTTGGCATTAAATCATTTTCATGAAGAATTAACATTTTAAGCAATTCGTTCTCTTTTGGAGACAATTTGATTGGCTCTTCATCTTGGAAAGTAAGGAATCTCAATTTTGAATTTAAGTGGAATTTACCAATATTAAATTCAAACTGTACTTGTTCTGCTTTTGTATCAGCTGATTTTCTTTGAATGATAGCTTTAATTTTCATTAAAAGAACTTCTGAATCAAAAGGTTTATTTAAATAGTCGTCTGCACCGGCTTTATAACCTTTTAATACATCTTCTTTCATAGATTTTGCAGTTAAAAAGATAATTGGCACTTCACTGTTCTTCTCTCTAATTTCTTTGGCTAAAGTGTAACCATCTTTATAAGGCATCATTACGTCAAGAATACATAAATCATATACATCCTTCTTGAATTTCTCGAAACCTTCCATACCGTTTTTAGCTAAAGTAACTTCAAAGTCATTTAACATTAGATAATCTTTAAGAACCGCCCCAAAATTTAGGTCATCTTCTACTAAAAGTATTCTTTTGTTAGTATTTTCCATATTTTAATTTATTAATGGTATTTTTATTATAAAGGTGCTACCTTTTCCTTTTTCGCTTTCTACATATACTTGACCATTGTGATCCTCTACTATTCTTTTTACGTAAGCAAGCCCTAAACCATGTCCTTTTACATTATGAAGATCACCTGTGTGCTCTCTGTAAAATTTCTCAAATACTCGTTTTTGAGCTATCTTACTCATTCCCACCCCATGATCTTTCACTTTAATCAAAATCATATCTTTAATATTTTCAGTAAAGATTTCGATCTCTGGCGCATCTGGCGAATATTTAATAGCGTTTTCCAAAATATTAACCAATACGTTTGTAAAGTGAACTTCATTTATCAAACAGGTTGTTCTTGCTGCGTTGTAGTGTCTTACTACACTACCTTTTCTGTCTTCTAAAATAAGATTTACATGCTCAATAGCATCGTCAATTATATCTGTCACTACAGTTGGCTCTTTGGTTATATCAAGTTCTCTTTTTTCTAATTTTGAAATACGAAGAACATTCTCAACCTGAGCGTGCATTCTTTTATTTTCATCTCGAATCATTTGAAGATAACGATAAACTTTTTCTTTATCTTCAATAACTTTCGGACTTCTAATAGCATCTAATGCTAGATTTATTGTTGCAATTGGAGTTTTAAATTCATGCGTCATGTTATTTATAAAATCTGTCTTGATTTCAGAAATATGCTTCTGACGCAATAATTGATTTAACGCGCTTGTGTATGCAACTATAATAATTAATGTAAAAACTATTGATAAAATAGTAATACTTAATAATTCAGATAATAAAAATTTCTTTTTGTGGGGAAAAGTAACTGATAATTCATACCTGCTATTTCCTTCATTATCTGTATAAATTGGAATATTATAAGTAGATTCTTTATCAAAATGAAATCCATCAGATTTAATTTTTGTTGGAACTCCACTACTGTATATTCCGAATTCAAATTTGGTCTTTACACCATATTCTTCTAGCTCTTTTTTCAATAATTTATAAAGCTTGTCTTTTGTTATTCTCCCTTCTATTGGAGTCAATGAAGCAATATCTTTATATTGAATCTGTTGCTGAACTTTATTTAAAATATCTAAACTTCCTGATTTTTCACTTCTAAGATCAGGAATAATGCTTTGTCCTAAACTATTATTATCAATTCCTGTGTTGTTATTATAAACTTCAGTTACCCTTTTTGAACTGAAATTTTTAAAACGTTCACTACTGAATTTTTTGTTAAAAACCGAACCATTGATATCATAATCTTCAGATGTCAATGTGTTTGAATAAACAATTGTTTTATTCGTTTTTGTGTTTCTCTGTACGTAGAGTACTTCTAGTAAATCTTCTTTTTTTGGAATTTTACCCGTACTGTCTTTAATACGGTTGTATTTGTCGTAGAAACTGTACTCTTCTTGTTGTTCCAGTTTATCTGCAACATTTCCAATTACTTGAGTAACGTGGTATTTAAATTGTTCTTCATTATTTTTGAACGAAGAATTGAACCAAAACACTTGCACTAGAATTATCCCTATCAAAGACAGACTCATCAATAAAACAAGTATTCTAAAAAATAATTTATTCATCGAAACAAAATTAATATTTTAACAATATACTAAATAATACATTAACCAAATATTAACATTTAAGACTGTTTTTGTTTTATATTTAAAATTTTAAGAATTTTAACAACTTCTTCTCTGGCATTTTTAAGATTATTGTTATTAATCACGAAATTGCTCTTAGAAATTCGTTTTTCATCATCCCACTGCATTTTCATTCTACTTAAAACTTGTTCTCTGGTAGTTTTATCTCGTTTTATAACCCTATCAATTCTAACTTCTTCTGGAGCAGTAACAGTTATAATTACGTCGCATTCTTTATATCGACCACTTTCAAACAAAATAGCAGCTTCATAAATTACATACTCATAATTTTTATGTCCTTTCACCCATTCTTCAAAATCGAGCTTTACTGCTGGATGTACAATTGAATTCAATTTTGCCAATTGCTCTTTATCATTAAAAACTACCTGCGCTAACTTGGCGCGATCTAAAACTTCTCCATCAAAAACATTGCCACCAAAAGCAGATTTAACTTCTGCAAGAATATTTTTTGACTGCATTACTCTTTTAGCACCGTCATCAGCGATATAAACAGGAACGTCCATCTCTTCAAAATAGTTTGCAACAGTAGTTTTTCCGCTGCCAATTCCTCCTGTAAGACCAATAACTTTTGTCATTCTTATAATTTAAAAAACATACGCGGAAAAGCTTCCTGCGGTTTTTTCTTTAACAAAATCACTTTTACATATGATTTTAAAAATCCTGTTCCGTAACCATAAAACTGTTTCCAGACTGCTATTACAGACAGATATCCAATTTTGATGCTTTTATTCTGAATACTCGATGTAAGAAAAATTATAACGAAATATACGAAATATAATTGTAATAAAATATCGATATTGAAAATTAACAATAAAAAAGCTAATAATAATCCAAGTATAAAAAATGTCGGAAAGAAAAAAGTTAACTTATTATGTTCTGGATACCAACTATTTAAAATAGGCCTTGCAATACCAAATTTGTTTACCTGAATAGAGAATTTCTCCCAATCGATTCTTCTTTTATGATACACATAAGCTTCTTTAAACAGTCTGGTTTCAAATCCCAGATTCCATAAACGGATCGATAAATCTGGATCTTCTCCTGGATGAATATTTCCAAAACCTTTTGAAGCTTCAAAAGCTTTTTTAGATATTCCCATATTAAAACTACGTGGCTGGAACTTATTGATTTTTTCAGACCCCCCTCTAATTCCACCAGTTGTAAGAAATGAAGTCATCGCAAAATTGATAGCTTTTTGAATATCTGAAAAACTATCAAGCGCCTTATCCGGCCCTCCGAAACAGTCTACATAATTTGCATCTAATTCTTTACGAACTTCTGTCAAATATTGCGATGGAATGATACAATCTGAATCAAAAATGATAAAATAGTCTCCTCTAGCCCTCTGCATTCCGAAATTTCTAGAATCTCCTGGTCCTGAATTTTCTTTAAAATAATATGAAATATTTAATTTTCCTTGATAATTCATCACCACATCTCGACATGGAATTGAGGATCCATCTTCGACAAGAACAATTTCAAAAGCTTCATTATAATCAGATTTTGAGAGACTTTCCAAAAGCTCATCAACTTCATCTGGACGATTATACACGGGTATAATTAAAGAAAAAATCATAGCAGAATGCGCGTTATTAAAGGGTATATTTTTATTGTTGTAAAATTTTAACAAAGATATGGTATATTCACAAAAAAACCATCAACTTTTGGCTGATGGTTTTTCGATTTACTATGTAAATTAGTATTATTTGATGCTTTCAATCTCAACAACTTCGTTAGTATCTGCGTTGTAATCAACACCAGGAACTTCAAATCCGAATAAGTTTAAGAAATCATTTCTATATCCTGCTAAATCACCAATTTCTGGCAATGTTTCAGTTGTAGCTTCTAACCAAAGTTTAGCCACTTTTTCCTGAACATCTTCACGCATTTCCCAGTCATCGATTCTGATTCTTCCTTTTTCATCAACAGGAACTTCAGAACCATTGTATAATCTGTCTTGGAATAAACGCTGGATTTGCTCGATACAACCTTCGTGAATTCCTTCTTCTCTCATGATTTTATATAAAAGAGAAATATATAACGGAATTACTGGAATTGCAGAACTTGCTTGTGTAACTAATGCTTTATTTACAGAAACATATGCTTTACCTCCAATAGATTTTAAAGAATCACCGATAGTAAATGCAGTAGCCTCTAAATGATCTTTTGCACGACCGATTGTTCCTTTACGGTAAACCGCTTCCGTCAATGCTGGCCCGATATAAGAATAAGCAACTGTTGTAGCTCCTTCAGCTAATAAATTTTCAGCTTTTAAAGCGTCAATCCACATTGCCCAGTCTTCACCTCCCATTACTGCAACAGTATTTTCAATATCTTCTTCATTTGCAGGACTAATAGAAACATCAGAAACTTTTCCTGAATGGAAATCAACTGTTTTGTTTGTAAACGTTTGCCCAATTGGTTTTAAAACTGAACGGTGCGTAACACCTGTATTTGGATTTGTACGCACTGGAGAAGCTAAACTATAAATTACAAGATCCACTTGGCCTAAATCAGCTTTGATTAAATCTAAAGTTTCTCTCTTAATTTCGTTTGAGAAGGCATCCCCATTGATACTTTTTGCATATAAACCTGCTTTATGAGCTTCTTTTTCGAATGCTGCAGAATTATACCATCCCGGAGAAGCTGTTTTTCCTTCAACTGGTGGTTTTTCAAAAAACACCCCAATTGTCGATGCACCAGAACCAAAAGCACTAGTAATTCTTGAAGCCAGTCCGAAACCTGTAGAAGCACCGATTACTAAAACTTTTTTAGCACCAGCGATTTCTCCTTTAGATTTTACGTATTCGATTTGATTTTTTACATTTTGTTCAGCTCCCGTTGGGTGGGCAGTCAAACAAATAAATCCTCTCATTCTAGGTTCTATAATCATCTTGCAATTATTTTTTTTGTATTATTTCAATTTCAGTTTTAATTTTTCAAAAATAGACATTTTATCCTTAACCCTTTTCATATTAGCCTTCATATTGTCAATAAAATTTGGGTTCAATGCATTTTTCTTGGCTTCTTTATAAAATTTATAGGCTTCAATATATTGGTTCTCATATTCAGCCATTCTTCCTAATTCACTGTTATAAGAAGAATTATCAGCATTTTCTAAAGTAACCAATGTAAAATTAACATGCTCTTTTGCCTCAGCATAACGCCCAATATCAATCAGTAAATAAGTATAATTTAAATACGGAGCTGAATATTTAGAATCAAACTTCATAGCCAATTTGTAGTGATATATTCCTCTTTCATAATCACTCAATTTATTATAATAAATCCAACCCAAATGATTGTGAGCTTTCCCAAAATCAGGATATTGAGACAAGATTTCTTCTAGAAGCTCTTTTGCATCTGCCGAATTTCCTTCAGAAATTAGTGAATCTGCTTTTATAAACTGATTTTCGTAAAAACTCAAACTCTCCATTTCTATAATTAATTCAATAATTCTTTTGCATGATTTAAAGCTGAATCAGAGATATTTGCTCCCGATAACATTTGGGCTATTTCTATAATTCGGTCTTCTTGCGATAAAAGTTTTAATTCAGACTGCGTATCGTCTCCGATTGTAGATTTGGAAACTTTAAAATGAGAGTCTCCTTTTGCTGCAATTTGCGGTAAATGTGTAATGGCAAAAATCTGCATCGTATTACTCATTTCCTTCATAATCTCTCCCATTCTAATAGCAATTTCTCCAGAAACTCCTGTATCTATTTCGTCAAAAATTAAGGTTGGCAGTTTAGAGTATTTAGCTAAAATTGCTTTTACAGCTAACATAATACGAGACATCTCCCCTCCTGACGCTACTTTTTTAAGCAGGCCAAAATCGGTTCCTTTATTTGCAGAGAATAAAAATTGCAGTTCATCTTTTCCGTTTTGGAAATAGTTTTCTGAAGGCAACAATTCCATGTTAAAACGAGCATTTGGCATTCCTAAAGTTTCCAAAATAGAAACGAGCTGCTCTGATAATCTCGGAATTGCATTTACTCTATTTCCATGTATTTTCGATGCGTAATTATCAAGTTCACTTGCTTTTTCTTCTATAATTTTAGACAAAGATGTAATTTCTTCATCCATATTATCCAATTCTAATAAAGAATTACCCAAATCTGACTGAATCTGAAGAAGATCATCTACAGAACTCACTTGATGTTTTTTCTGTAAATTATAAATCAGCTGTAATTTTTGATTTATCAATTCTAACTGCGTAGGATCATTTAATAATTTCTCCGAACAATTTTCTAATTCTTTAGAAATATCATCAAACTCGATAGTTAAACTTGTAATTCTTTCAAACAAATTTTGATATTCTGGTGAAAAAGGAGCTACTTTTTGCAAGGCATTTTTAATTTCATTTAAATTATGAAAAACACCAAATTGCTCTTCGTTTGCAATTGCTAGAGATTTATCTAAAGACTCTTTTATTATCTCAACATTATTCAGTTTTTCGTAGTCGGCTTCTAACTCTTGCTGTTCTCCAGATTTTAATTGAGCCGCAACCAATTCATTTAATAAAAATGTATGGTATTCCTGTTCTTTACTTGCATCACTCTGCTTTTTCAGCAAAGCACTCAATTTCGACTTATCAGTTTTGTACGATTTCAGCAGTTTTTGATAATCAGCGATTACCTCTGAATTATTTGCAATGGCATCAATAATTTTAAACTGAACATTTTCATCTGATAATTCTTGAGTTTGCTGTTGTGAATGAATATCAATCAAATATAAACTCAAATCTTGCAGTTCTTGAAGATTTACAGGACTATCATTTATAAAAGCACGTGATTTACCTGACGGCAAAATTTCTCTTCTTATGATCGTTTCATCCTCATAATCTAAATCATTAGCTTCAAAAAACTCTTTTAAATTGTATTTTCCAATTTCAAACTGCGCTTCAATAACACATTTTTCTTCTTTATTTTTCAACGAAGTAAGATCTGCCCTTTTTCCTAAAACAAGACCAATCGCGCCTAAAATAATCGATTTCCCTGCACCTGTCTCGCCTGTAATTATAGAAAAACCTTTAGAAAAATCTATCGCTAGTTTTTCGATAAGAGCATAATTTTTAATTGACAACGATGTAATCATAGGGCGGTTTTGTAAAAAAAAATAAAAGTTAACGAAGATAAAAAATGAAAAACAAGATTAATATTTAATCTGTGACCATTTTGTAGAGTTTAACGGCGAAACTTTATTCAAAACATCCGTTAAATCTGTAATTGGAATACTTGGACCTCCAGAAAAAATCGAAACAATTTCGTCTGATTTTGCGTCAAAGAAAACTCGTGTTATAAAAGCATTTGGCTTAACTGAATTTAATTTCCCGATAAGCAATATTGCGTTTTTAATTTTTTCTTTTGCTGCTTTTTGATCCAAAGTCATTGCATCTAATCCAGTATGATAAGCATAGGTAGTCTGACGCAAATCGCTATATGTTGGCGCAATCATGTCATTAATTAAATAATAACGATTCTGAAGTCCGTCAGATTGGTTCCAACCTTTAAAACCCCCTTGCTGTGCCACATTGGCAATATTTTGTGCAGTTTGAAGATATGGATTTCCTGCACCCATTTGAAAGGTATCAGCATCCATTCCTAAAATTACATAACAGTAAAAAGATATAACAGAAACTAGATTTGAGTCGTAAGTACTTGGATTAAATAACAATGGCTCGTATTCTGTATATCTAAAATTAAAATCTTTATCGTTATAATTTAAAACTGGAGAAGAATACGTAGAATTAAAAATCAATCTTGAAGACTGAACTTGAATTGTTCCAGTAAATTGATCAGAACTGTTGGAAGACAAAGTAATATACATTGAACAGTTTATTCTCTCGTTTTGCTTTAAAACAGAACCTGTCCAATCTGTTTTATTGACAAACTCAGCCAGAGAAGTTTGAAGTGTTTTAAAAACCTGATTATTAGGATTGGTTAGACGTTCTGTATTAATAGTAACTGTACAGTTTAGCTGTTGAGCTTGTACAAAACCAAAGCTTAAAAATACTAATAGCGTAACTATCTTATTCATAATCGTCTAATATTTAATTTTACAAACATAAAGGTCTTCCCAATTATGCTTCTGGCGTATATTTTAAATTTATGATTTTGAAAAATGCAGAATAACTTTATTCAAAATATCAGCCGCAACAGATTCTTTTGATTTCAATTCCATTGGTTCTATTTCAAAATTTTTATCAATAAACGTCACTTTATTGGTTTCTTTTTTAAAACCGGCACCTTTATCTTGTAAGGAATTTAGAACAATCAAATCTAAGTTTTTTTTCTGAATTTTCAACTTAGCATTTTCAATTTCATTTTCAGTCTCTAATGCAAATCCGATTAAAAACTGATTTTTTTTGATAGCACCCAAAGAAGATAGTATATCTTTTGTCTTTTCTAGTTCTATCGAAAATTCGTCTGTATTTTTCTTAATTTTCTGATCTGCAACAAATTTCGGTCTGTAATCTGCAACTGCGGCCGCAGCAATTGTCGCATCAACTTCATTAAAATGTAAATGACAAGCATCGTACATTTCTTGAGCCGAAACAACATCAATCACTTTAATGAGACTGTTTTTAGCTTTCAAATGAGTTGGACCTGCGATCAAAAACACTTCTGCTCCTAAGCTTGCTGCTTCATTAGCTATATCAAACCCCATTTTACCAGAAGAATGATTGCCAATAAAACGCACAGGGTCTATCGCTTCGTATGTTGGACCAGCTGTAACTAGTATTTTTTTCCCTTTTAGTGGCAATTTACTTTCTAAATCGGCTTCTAGAAAAGCTACAATGTTTTCAGGTTCTGCCATTCGGCCTTCTCCAGACAAACCACTAGCCAATTCTCCACTTTCAGCAGGAATCATAATGTTCCCGTACTGTTTTAAAGCAACAAAGCTCGATAAAGTTGAAGGATGTTTGTACATATCCAAATCCATTGCAGGCGCAAAATAAACTGGACATTTTGCCGATAAATAGGCCGCAATTAAAAGATTATCACAGTTTCCTGTAGCCATTTTAGATAAAGTATTGGCAGTAGCAGGCGCAATCAGCATAAAATCTGCCCAAAGAGCCAATTCCACGTGATTGTTCCAAACCTCGTCTTCATCATCCTGATTAAAGAAACTTGAATGTACTGGATTTTTTGATAAAGTAGATAATGTAAGTGGGGTTACAAAATCCTTAGAAGCAGGTGTCATGATCACTTGGACATGTGCACCTGCTTTTATAAAAAGTCGTACTAAAGTGGCTGTTTTATAGGCTGCGATTCCACCAGAAACACCCAGTAAAATCTTTTTCCCGTTTAAAACTGACATTGTACTATTATTTGTTTGAACTTCTGTGGTAAGTTTTACCGTCTAACCATTCTTGAACAGCTAAAGCGTGTGGTTTTGGTAATTTTTCGTAAAATTTAGAAACTTCAATTTGTTCTTTATTTTCAAAAACTTCCTCTAGACTATCATTGTAAGTAGCAAACTCTTCTAATTTTTCAGTCAATTCTTTTTTAATCTCTGAATTAATTTGATTTGCTCTTTTAGCCATAATGGTAATTGCCTCATACACATTTCCTGTTGGCTCTTCAATAACTGTTTTATTGTAAGTTATTGTGTTTACAGGAGCATTCGTCTTTTTTAAATCCATGACTTTATTTTATTTAGTAAATTTTTGTAAATCTGTTTCAACTCTGGCATTCATTTCGTCTGCCTTTTCTTTGTATTTTGTATCGCTTTTAAACTTCATCAAGTTAGCATAAGCCGTTTGCGCAACGTGTAAACGCTCTTCCATTTTTGAAGGAACACTATTAATTGCCAATTGGTATGCTGAATCATATTTATAAAACAATGCATCTTCTTTTAAAGGCGTTCCAGGAAAATCAGCGATAAAATTATCAAAAGCAATTAAAGCCGATTTATAATCTGAAATTGTATTATATCCTTTAGCATTTTCATATGCTTTTTTCTCTAATTTACCGTTTAGCTTCTGTACAGCCTCATTAGCTTGAGCCATATATTCAGAGTTTGGATAATTATCCATGAATGTTTGCAATTTTTCTATTGCTTTTACTGTATCTGCCTGATCTAAACTATAAACTGGTGACAATTTAGAATAACTGTAAGCTCCTAAAAAAGCAGCTTCTTGCACTTTCTCACTTCGTGGATATCCCGAAACAAAAGCTTCAAACTGATAACCAGCTAGATAATATTGTTTTGTTTTGTAATACGATTGCGAAAACATGTAAAACAGCTTTTCTGCCTGAGGTTTTCCTCGGTAAGAAGTGGCTAATTGCTCAAAAAGACGGATCGCTTTTGTGTATTTACCAGCATCATACATTTTTGTTGCCATTTCAAATTTTGCTGCAACATCTTCATTTTTCAACGCTTTTTGATATTCTCCACAAGAATAAAAAAGAGTTACAACAATTAAAAGCAATAGTGTTTTTTTCATTTTCTTACTGTTATTACAATCTCTCAGACAATTATGCCAAAGTGAAATCGCACCGAAGTTTCGGTGGCAAATTTAGTTATTAATTTAGCTACTGCAAAATAATTTTTTAGTATCTTAAAATACTAACACTTTAACAATTATTTAATGCTGTTTTTTACAAACTCATTAAGTCTTGTTGCTAGAGATTCATCAACAGAAACTAATGGTAATCGAACCGTGTTTTCAGCAATTCCAAGTGCTTGGAAGATTTGTTTAATTCCAGCTGGATTTCCTTGTTCAAAAATCATATCAATACTGTCTGACAAGAAATAATGTGTTTTAAACGCATCAACCGCTTTTTTATTTAAACCTAAACGAATCATTTCTGAAAATTCTTTAGGAAAACCTTGCCCGATTACAGAAATAACGCCAGCTCCTCCCGCTAAAACAATTGGCAACGCCAGCATATCATCTCCAGAAATCACTAAGAAGTCTTTTGGCGCATTTTTAATAATTTGCATTGCTTGAGCCATATCTCCTGCTGCTTCTTTAATAGCCACAACATTCTTAAAATCGTTAGCCAAACGCACCACTGTCGAAGGAAGCATATTACTTGCTGTTCTTCCTGGAACATTATATAGGATTACTGGAACTGGAGAAGCCTCAGCAATTGCTTTAAAGTGCTGATAAATTCCTTCTTGAGTTGGTTTATTATAATATGGAGAAACAGATAATATCGCTTCAAAAGCAGAAAAATCTCTTGTTTTTAACTCTTCAACAATCTGCATAGTATTATTACCTCCTACTCCTAAAACAAGAGGCAATCTTCCTTTATTCACATCGATTACAGTCTTTATTACCAACTCTTTCTCATCTGCTGTAAGGGTAGCATTTTCTGCTGTTGTTCCCATTACAACTAGATATTCCACTCCACCATCTATAGAGAAGTTTACAATTCGCTGTAAAGCCTCAATGTCAACTGAAAAATCTTTTTTAAATGGCGTTACAAGCGCAACACCTGTTCCTATTAATGATTGCATATTATTAATTATAATTTATTTTATATTTTTTAAATACCTAAACAATTCTGAAATGAACAGTTTATAGTTTCCTATTCCTGTATTAATCATCAAACGATTCAGGTTTTGATCTACAGCAGAAAATCCGACTTTAAATTTAGCTTTTGATTTGCTGGTTAACAACATCAAAAAAACATTTTCAACATCGTAATAACTCAGTAAAAGATCAAATTTTGAATCTAAAAATTCATTCACAAAATCTTCTGTAATTTCGCCATTCCAATTAATGTGCTTTTTACCAAAAGTTGGGCGAACATAGCTGTCTTTTTCCTTAATTTTTTCTCTGTATGCAAGAACTTTTATATTCTCTAAAGCAATTCCATGAAGTGTTAGTTCCTTAATTAATGCTTCTGAAGATTCAAAAGTGCTCTCATCTATCAATAAACCAATTGTTTGAACGTTTTTAGTAAATACTTCGCTTTTTTCATTATTTAAATTAACATTTAATGATTTTTTTACAAAAAACTCCTTTATATAATTCAAAAACATAGTACTTTTACCAGATTACAAAATTAATTATTTAAGTTGCATTTAAAATGGTAAAACTAAAAAAGTATAACGGATTTTTAAAACTTTTTGTTATATTCTTAACACTTTTTTCAATCTCTTCTTGTAGTACCAAGAACTACAATCTAACTAAAATTGAAGGAAAACAAGTTCCTGTTACCGAAAAGACTGGGGAAACTACTGAAATTGAAAACTTTATTAAACCTTATCGCGATCACATTAATAAGGATTTGGATAATGTATTGGCTTATTGTCCTGAAACACTTGACAAAAGCACAGGAAAATGGCAAACCGGAATCGGAAGCTTAATGGCTGATGTTTGCGTGCAAAGAGGAAACATTGTTTTTAACGCTCGCGAAAAGAAAGATATCGATTTATGCCTTTTAAATCATGGTGGAATTCGTGCTATTCTTCCTAAAGGAAATGTTACTACAAGATCGGCTTTCGAAATTATGCCTTTTGAAAACAGCTTAGTTGTTATGGCATTAAAAGGTGAACAGATCTCAGAAATTGCCGCTTATATTATTAAGGAGAAAAAACCTCAACCTTTGTCTGGAATGACATTTACTATTGCAAAAGATAACAAGGCAAAAGATATCATGGTCCAAGGCAAACCGCTTGATCTAAACAAAACGTATTATGTTGCCACAAATGACTATTTAGCAAATGGTGGTGACAGCATGACTTTCTTTGCAAAAAGCACTCAAAAGTTTGATTTAAACTATAAACTTAGAGATGTCTTAATTGATTATTTTAAAGAAGTAGACACAGTAGTGGCTCCAAAAAATATCAGAATCACAGAGGAATAAAATTTATAAAAAAACAAGTATAGCATTTCTGCAAAAAATATATAAAATGAAAAGAAGAGAGTTTATCGAAAAAACAGCAGCAAGTACTGCCCTATTAAGTTTAGGATTGTCTTTGAGCAGTTTTGAAAGTAACGATATTAAGCATCTAACAATTCTACATACTAATGATGTGCATAGCCACATTGATCCTTTTCCTGCTGATGATCCACGCAACCCAAATAAAGGAGGTGTATCTCGTCGTGCAACATTAATTGAAGCTATCCGTAAAGAAAATCCAAATGTGCTTTTGTTGGATGCCGGAGACATTTTTCAAGGAACGCCATATTTCAATTATTACGGTGGAGAATTAGAATTCAAATTGATGAGCATGATGAAATATGATGCTTCAACAATTGGAAATCATGATTTTGACAATGGTCTAGACGGATTATATGCTCAGCTTCCGCATGCAACTTTTGACTTCATCAATTCTAACTACGATTTTAAAAACACGGTTATGGATGGACATATTAAACCGTACAAAATCTTTAATAAGAATGGAATTAAAGTTGGGGTTTTTGGTGTTGGAATTGAACTGCAAGGCCTAGTAGATAAAAAATTATATCTAGAAACTGTTTACAATAATCCTGTTGAAGTTGCTCAGGATATGACAAAACTTTTAAAACAAGAACAAAAATGTGATCTAGTAATTTGCCTTTCACATTTAGGCTACAAATATAAAGATGAGCCTACAAAAATTAGTGATTTGACATTTGCTGCACAAACTCAGGATATTGACTTAATTATTGGAGGACACACACATACTTTCTTGGATAAACCTACAGTTGTAAAAAATAAAGCTGGTAAAGATGTCTTGGTAAATCAAGTGGGATGCTACGGAATTAATTTAGGCCGTATCGATTTCTATTTTGATAAAGATAAAGCTCATACAAATCAAAGCGCCACTATTGTGGTATAGTTTTTTTTTGAATTCTAGCTTTTTCTAAAAAGTATTCTACCATAAAGAAATAAGCTAGAATTTGAGTTGTATCTCGTATTAAAACTAAAACAATAGAATACGAGAAAAATTCATTAAAAATATAAAAGATATCAGAGAAGATGTAGCTTATGGCCATGAGCGACATCAGCAATGCGATATGTGTTCCTTTTGTGATGTAACTTACAAAGCAGAAATAGCTTAGTATACTCAGAACAATTCCGTAAACAGTATAAATCACAATAAATTTTCTCATACTATCGAGCTGCAGACTCAAAACAGAGATTAACAAATAAACTATAAATACCACTACTATAGAAATAGGCAGAATATCCCGTCTGGTTAATCTAATTCTCTCGTGTTCTCTAATAAAGATGGTAACGATCAAACTATAAACAACGAGAAAACTGAGTACACCTCCTAATTCAGAGCTTTCAACATCCATTAAATCATAAACTTGTCCTACAAAACAAAAAAAGAAAATCAGCCCTTCTGTTTTTTTTATTTCGAACTCACTGCTAATTAAATAGTAAATAAAAATAGCAGGGAGAACAATAGCTTTTGCATATGTGGCAAAAACATCTTGTTCTGTCCAATCAAAAATGATTGTACAAAACAAGCCAATAAAGAACAAAATTAATGATGGTTTGTTAGGCTTCATTTAATTTGTTTATAAAATCCTCTTCTGATAATATGGTAATATTTAATTTTGTTGCCTTTTCCAGTTTCGCTGGCCCCATATTATCTCCTGCCACTACAAAGTCTGTTTTTGCAGAAATTGAGCTTCCTACTTTTCCTCCGTTATCTTCGATGGCTTTCTTTAGTTCATCTCTAGAAAATTGACTAAAGACGCCAGAAACCACAAAAGTTTTTCCAACAAATTTATCAGTAGCATTTGGGTTTATTTTTTCTTCAATTTCAAATTGAATTCCATAACTTTTTAAACGTTCAATAATTTTTTGGTTCTCTTCATTTTCGAAGAATTCAATCACACTTTTGGCAATTCTTTCTCCAATTTCATCTACCAAAATTAAATCCATTAAAGAAGCTTGAGCTAAAGCATCTATATTTTTATAATGTTTGGCTAATTTTTTGGCAACAGTTTCTCCAACAAAACGAATTCCCAGTGCAAATAACACACTCTCGAACGGAATTTCTTTTGATTTTTGAACTCCATTTACCAAATTTTCAGCTGATTTTTGAGCCATTCTTTCTAAATGTAGAATATCCTCAACTTTCAGTTCATACAAATCGGCATAATTGTGTACTAAACCATTTTTAAACAACAAAGCAACTGTTTCGCCTCCAAGCCCTTCGATATCCATCGCTTTTCTTGAAATGTAATGTTGCACTCTTCCTATAATCTGCGGAGGACAACCGTAGAAATTAGGGCAATAATGATTCGCTTCTCCAACATTTCGAACCAATTCTGTATGGCACTCTGGACAATAAGAAATATAATGTGTTGGTTCTGAATTTTCAGGACGTTTTTCTAAATCTACTGCAATGATTTTTGGAATGATTTCTCCTCCTTTTTCAACAAAAACAGTATCGTTTATTCTAATATCTAATTTTTCAATCTGATCTGCATTGTGAAGAGAAGCTCTCTTAACAATTGTTCCTGCAAGCTGTACAGGCTCCAAATTGGCAACTGGTGTTATAGCTCCTGTTCTTCCGACTTGATACGAAATTGATTTTAATACAGTTGAAACTTGTTCAGCTTTAAATTTATAGGCAATTGCCCAACGTGGCGATTTGGCCGTATAACCTAATTCTTCCTGGTACTGAATACTATTTACTTTTACCACAACACCATCAGTTTCATAAGGCAAATTATGACGGTGCACATCCCAATAATCAATAAATTCAAAAACTTCATCCATGCTATTGGCTAATTTTGCTTCTTTCGGAACTTTGAATCCCCAGCTTCTAGCCAATTCTAATCCTTCATATTGAGTTTTAAAAGGCAGGTTGTTTCCTGTTACAAAATAAAGTAAACACTCCAGCGGACGTTTAGCAACCTCAGCACTATCTTGCAATTTCAAACTTCCTGAAGCTGTATTTCTTGGATTTGAATATGGCGTTTCTCCGATTTCTATTAACTCCTGATTCATTTTCTCAAAACCAGCATGCGGAAGTATAATTTCGCCTCGGATATCAAATTTATCGGGATAATTTCCCTTTAAATGCAACGGAACCGATTTTATAGTTTTGATGTTATTTGTTACCTCATCTCCTTGAAAACCATCTCCGCGTGTTAAAGCTTGAACTAGTTTTCCGTTTTCATAAGTAATGCTTATTGAGGCTCCATCATATTTTAATTCGCACGTATATTGCAGGTTTACGTTTCCTAAAACTTTCTGGATACGGTTTTCCCAATCTAAAAGATCTTCTTTAGAATAAGAATTATCTAAAGAATACATTCTATACTGGTGCGCAATGGTTTTAAAATTTTTAGTCACAGCTCCGCCAACTCTTTGTGTTGGTGAGTTTTCGTCAAAAAACTCTGGATGTTTTTTTTCTAAATCCTGAAGTTCTTTTAATTTAATATCAAAATCATAATCTGAAATTGTGGCATTGTCTAACACATAATAATTATAGTTGTGCTGATTAAGTTCATTTCGTAATGTTTGAATGGTCTCTTGAATGCTCATAAATTGTAAAATATTGCAGATTATTGTGATGAAAAACTGAATATCAAAATTAGAATTTATTTTTGTTCAAATGCAGAAAAAATAAAAGTTTTAGAAAATCAAAAATCAGACTACAAATTCATGCAGTCTGATTCTCTCCTTGTCCATTATTCTTAAAAAAGAATTAAAAAAACCAACTTCCAAATGGTTTCGACGTTTTATATTTTTAACTGAAAATCAATATCTTACAGCGAAAATATAAAATTATTTTTGAATAATGATAAAATCTGAACGTCTATTTAACAGATGCTCTTCTTCGGTACATTTTACACCATTTTTACATTTATTAATTAATCGTGTTTCTCCGTAGCCAATGGCACTTTCAATTCTAGAAGCATCGATGCCTTGCGAAAGGATATAATCTCGTGTTGATTTTGCTCTATTGTCTGAAAGTTTCAGGTTATATGCATCTTTTCCGCGTGAATCTGTGTGAGATTCAATTTTGATTCTGATGTTTGGAAATTTCTGCATAATGAAGACAACTTTTGTTAGTTCTTCTACTGCTTTTGGCGTAATATCATATTTGTCGTAGTCAAAATAAATCGGATTTACATCTACTTTTTCTACTCCTTGTTTTTTAACCACCAAATCGTCGTAATTGCTTAGTTCAAAATTTACATCCTTTATTTCGCCTCCATTTTGATCTGTTGTTTCTACAGTTTTGTCATCACTGCTATAATTTGGTTTTGCGGCAATCATTTTGATTACTTTGTTACAAGGAACTTCGATAGCATATTTTCCATCAAAATTTGTTTTGGTTTCTCCTAAAACTTCGCTAAAAGAGTTGTACGCCATTATTGTAACATCTGTTAAAGGCTTTTTGGTTTTATGATCAATAGCCATTCCAGAAATACTTTGGTTACAAACTGGTTTTCCTTTTGCAAAAGAATAAATGTCATCATCTCCTTTTCCTCCTGCTCTGTTAGAAGAAAAATAGCCATAAGCATCTGTTTTGTCAATTATAAAAGAAAAGTCGTCTTTGTTGCTGTTAATAGGTGCTCCAAGATTTTTTGGCACTGAAAAAGTTCCATCTGTCTGAAGCTTACTTTCGTAAACATCCAAATCTCCCCAGCCATAATGTCCATCAGAAGAGAAATATAAAACTCCGTTTTGAAAGAAAGGAAACACTTCATTACCAATGGTATTAATATTTGGTCCGAGATTCTGAGGCGAACTCATTGTACCATCTGCTGCAATTTTTACCATGTAAAGATCAGTTTCCCCTTGCCCGCCAGGCATGTCTGAAGCGAAGAACAATAATCGTCCGTCCTCACTTAATGAAGGATGTCCAACTGAGTAATCGTCGCTGTCAAAGAATACTTTCTCTGGGTTTTCTAATTTATTATTGACAATAGATCCTTTCACAATCTGGAAATTATTGACTCTAGCCTCATCGACTACCAATTTGTTTTTCTTTACAATATTGGTTGAATAATAAATCGTTTTTCCCTGACTGTCAAAAC
This sequence comes from Flavobacterium tagetis, assembly GCF_016735615.1. Taxonomy (GTDB): domain Bacteria; phylum Bacteroidota; class Bacteroidia; order Flavobacteriales; family Flavobacteriaceae; genus Flavobacterium; species Flavobacterium tagetis. The sequence continues at coordinate 795,034 of NZ_JAERSF010000002.1, read as the reverse complement.
TTGCCGTAGCTTCGTGATATTTGGTCATTACATTCGGAAGAAAAACTGTTTCGTTAAATAAACTTCCATCTGCGGGATTTCTTTCTGCGATATACAGATTAAGAAAAGGCTGATTGTTCCAAGTATACAATTTCTCACTGAACTTTGTGGTATCACGAGCCGATGTAAACACGACATTGTCTTTAAAAAATGTAGCTCCAAAATCTGATTTGCTAGTATTTATATCTAGATTTTTAATGGTATAAAGAGGTTTTGCCTTTGCTACGCTATCCATGTATTTCTTTTGGGCAACATATCGGTTAATCTCTGCTTTATCACCTTTTTTATCTAAATATTCTTTTGTGATTTTATCTGCTTCATCATAATCCATAACTGCTTTCATGGATTGGATGTAACGCAAATAGTAAATATCAGTCAAATTATTTCCTTGCACTTCATACAACTTTCTGTACCACTTTAGTGCATTTCTAGAATCAGAAATAAAATAATAGGAATCTGCTGCATTCTTCAAAGTCTGCGCTGATGGATCTTTTATGTTTTGCAAACATTCTTCGTAAGCTTTGGAAGCATCCGAATAAGAAAAGCTTCTAAACAAAGCATCAGCTTTCTTTAAGTTAGTTTTTTGAGCGAAACTAAACGTAACGCTCAAAATTAAACATAGGATATATAGTTTTCTCATAAGTTTTGTTTTTAGAAGAATCGAGGAGATTTAATTTTACTTTGTTTTTGCACAAATTGATAACGCAAGATGAATTCGTGAGAACCATCGTTGTATTTGTTCAATTGGCTTACAGTGTAATCAAAAGCATATCCAAGAAAGAAACTTGGTGAAATTTGAAAACCTGCCAGTATGCTTATCGAATCATCTGTTCGATACGCTCCTCCTATAACAAACTTTTCCTGAATCATGAAATTTGCTGATATATCTGCGGTAAGTGGAGCTCCGCTTACTGCTTTTACTAAAAACGCTGGTTTAAATTTCAAATTTGGATTCAAATCAAAAACATAACCTCCCATTAAATAGTAATGCAAACGATCATAATCAATAGATTCGCGAACATCGTCATAGTAATCATTCTGAATAAAACTCGGGATAGAAAATCCTACATACCACTTTTCTGTATAATAGTAAATCCCTGCTCCTACTGCTAGTTTCATCTGATTGTTAATGTTCTGATTTAACAAAACATCGTCATCATCATAATATCTTCCTTTAGACCAATCGACGTTTAACATTCTTGTACCAGCTTTAATACCAAAAGCCAATCTTTTTTCATAACCAAGTGGCAATGAATAAGAAAAATTTCCATCAAGATATAGTTCATTTGAAGGTCCGATTTTATCATTTACAACGCTTAAACCTACTCCAAGCTTTTCATTTCTAAGTGGAGAATGAACGGAGAAAGATTGGGTTTCTGGAGCACCTGGCATTCCTACCCATTGAGAACGATATAAAAGTGCTGCCTCTATGGTTCCGGTAGATCCAGCATACGCTGGATTTACCGCCATAGTGTTATACATATACTGCGTATACTCGGGATCTTGCTGTGCCGAAGCGCAAACCGTAATAAAAGAACATATTAAAATGAAATATGTTTCTAATGATTTTATATATAGTTTCATAACGATACTTATTTAGTTTAATTAATTAGATGATTAATAGAAGTGGGTTATCTCATGATAGACAACCAGCCTTTTTTAACCGTTCCATCTCCAATGGTTATCACATAAAAATAAGTACCTGTTGGCAGCATATCTCCTCTATTAATTACACCGGATACATTTGCTGTTCCGTTCCAATCATTTTCATAATGTGCTTTACTATACACTAACGCTCCGTATCTGTTAAATACTTTCAGCTCGTTGTTTGGATAAGACTCAATACAATCTATTCTGAACAAATCGTTTTTACCATCATTATTTGGAGTAAACTCATTGTAAACAGTTAAACAAATTGGTTCTAATGTAACTGAAGCTGAATTGTTTGAAGCATCAACATCTAAAGGAGTTGAAGTTTCTACAGTTGCTACACTTGTATAATTACCGTTTGGCAATACTTCTGCAACAATTGTTAATACTACACTCTGACCTGCATTTAGCGTTGGTATTGTCCAAAGCTGTGTTGCTGGATCATATGTTCCTGATGTTGCAGATGAACTCACTAATTGTAAACCACTTGGAAGTAAATCGCTAACAAGTGTGTTAATGAAATCGCCTTCTCCGACATTATTTACTGTTATAGTAAATGTTACCTGATCACCAAAATTTGGAGTTGGATTATCAACTGTATGAGTAATGGTTAAATCTGAACAGCTTGCAACAGTAACATTTAATGTCTTAATTGTTCTTTCGTCACAATTGTTAACATAAGCTACTGTTACGGTTCCTGGCCCAATATCTGACCAAGAAACGGTTACAGATCCATCGTTCGTACCTCCGCCTGAAACAATTGTGCCTCCGTTAATAGTCCATACATAATTAGATTTTCCATTTGCTATTGAATAAGTTACCCCTTTGAATACACATGGAGTATCATCTGTAGTAGCAAGTTGAACTGCAGCATCATTTTCGAATGCAATTGTAACACCTAATCTTGGTCCATTATCACAACCATTAAATGTGTTAGCTAAAGATCCTGCATAGTAAGTAGTTGCTGTAAGCGGAGTTGTATTTGCTAATGGAGTTCCACCAGTTGCAGACGCATACCAAACTACGTTTGTTTCGTTTACCAAAATATTAGCTAATGTTGGCAAAGCAGATAAACAGAATGTCTGCGTTGTTCTTGGCGTTGTAATTACACTTGGTGAATTTACATTTACCGTAACAGCCAATCTTGCTGGATTCTCGCATCCTATAGCACTTGAAACCGCACCATAATAAGTACCTGTTGTAAGAGCTGTTGTTGGTGGAATTGCTGTCCCTCCCGTAGCTATACCATACCAAACAACATTTGCTTCGTTTACTTGAATATTAGCCACTGTTGGCGAATTTAAAGCACAGAAGTTTTGAGTTGTGTTTGCTGTAGTTGGAGTTGGACTCGGATCGACTACTGTTACTGTTACCTGAAGACGAGTTGAACTTTCGCAACCTGCTGGATCAACAATATTTCCGAAATATACTCCAGATGTAAGCACTGTTCCTGCAGGAATCGCTGTTCCTCCTGTTGCTGCTGTAAACCATGTTACATTGCTTTCATTTACTTGAATATTCGCAATAGTTGGTGCATTTGCAGAACAGAAAGTCTGTGCTGTATTATTTGTTGTTGGATTTATTGTGTTTCCAACTGTAACTGCTACTTGTAATCTTACACTGCTTTCGCATCCTGTTGCTGGATCTTTAATTGCTCCAAAATAAGTTTGAGTATTTAGCGCAGCTGTAGAAGCTAAAGCTGTCCCTCCTGTTTGAGCTGTATACCAAACTACATTGCTTTCATTCACTTGAATATTAGCAACTGTCGGATTTGTACCTGTACAGAAAGTCTGTGCAGCAGCATTTGTTGTTGGTGTTGCTGGATCAGTTACATTCACATCAACCGGTAATCTTGTAGTACTTTCACAACCTGTTGCTGGATCTGAAATTGCTGCGAAATACTGGCCTGTTATTAAAGCTGTCGTTGACGCAATCATTGTTCCGCCTGTTAGAGCTGTATACCAAACGATGTTTGTCTGATTGAACTGAACACTTGCAAAAGTAGGCCCATTTACTACACAGAAGTTTTGCTGTCCAGGTGTTACTAAAGTCGGTGTTCCTGGATCGTTTACATTTACTGTTATTGATGATCTCACTGAACTCTCACAGCCTGCCATATCTTTAATTGCTCCATAATAAACTGTTCCGTTTACCAATGCTGTCGTTGGATCTAATGAAGTTCCTCCCGTAGAAGAAAGATACCACACCACACCCGCCTCATTTGCCTGAAGATTAGCAACAGTCGGCGCATTTACAAGACAGAAATTCTGAGTACTATTTGTAGATGTTGGTGTTCCTGGATCGGCAACATTTACTGTTATTGCTGATCGAACTGAACTCTCACAGCCTGCCACATCTTTAATTGCTCCATAATAAACTGTTCCGTTTACCAATACTGTTGTCGGATCTAATGAAGTTCCTCCTGTAGAAGAAAGATACCACACCACACCTGCTTCATTTGCCTGAAGGTCAGCGACCGTAGGTACATTTACCTGACAGAAATTCTGAGGGTTATTTGTAGATGTTGGAGTCGCTGGATCAGTAACATTTACTGTTATTATTGATCTAACAGAGCTTTCGCAGCCTGCAGCATCTTTTATAGCTCCATAATAAACTGTTCCATCAACCAATGCTGTCGTTGGGTCTAACGAAGTTCCTCCTGTAGAAGAAAGATACCATACAACGCCTGCTTCATTTGCCTGAAGATTAGCAACTGTCGGCCCATTTACAAGACAGAAATCCTGAGTACTATTTGTAGATGTCGGAGTTGCTGGATCAGTAACATTTGCTGTTATTATTGATCTAACTGAGCTTTCACAGCCTGCAACATCTTTTATAGCTCCATAATAGATTGTTCCGTTAACCAATGCTGTCGTCGGATCTAATGCAGTTCCTCCTGCAGCAGAAAGATACCAGATAACGCCTGTCTCATTTGCCTGAAGGTCAGCAACAGTCGGTGCGTTTACCAAACAGAAATTCTGAGGATTATTTGTAGATGTAGGAGTTCCAGGATCAGTAACATTTGCTGTTATTGATGATCGAACTGAACTCTCGCAGCCTTGTAAATCTTTTATAGCTCCATAATAGATTGTTCCGTTAACCAATGCTGTCGTTGGATCTAATGAAGTTCCTCCTGCAGAAGAAAGATACCATACAACGCCTGCTTCATTTGCCTGAAGATCAGCAACAGTCGGTGCGTTTACCAAACAGAAATTCTGAGGATTATTTGTAGATGTAGGAGTTCCAGGATCAGTAACATTTGCTGTTATTGATGATCGAACTGAACTCTCACAGCCTGCAACATCTTTTATAGATCCATAGTATATTGTTCCGTTAACCAACGCTGTTGTCGGATCTAACGAAGTTCCTCCTGCAGAAGAAAGATACCAGACAACGCCTGTCTCATTTGCCTGAAGGTCAGCAACAGTTGGTGCGTTTACCAGACAGAAATTTTGAGGATTGTTGATAGATGTTGGAGTCGCTGGATCAGTAACATTTGCTGTTATTGATGATCGAACTGAACTCTCGCAGCCTGCAACATCTTTTATAGCTCCATAATAGATTGTTCCGTTAACCAACGCTGTTGTCGGATCTAATGCAGTTCCTCCCGCAGCAGAAAGATACCAGATAACGCCTGTCTCATTTGCCTGAAGGTCAGCAACAGTCGGTGCGTTTACCAAACAGAAATTCTGAGGATTATTTGTAGATGTAGGAGTCGCTGGATCATTTACATTTACTGTTACTTCCAATCTTACTGAACTTTCACAGCCTGTAAGTGCATCTGTAGCTGCTCCGTAATAAATTCTGCTTACTAAAGGAGTCGTTGAGGCAATTACATTTCCGCCTATCGCTGCATCATACCAAATAACATTGCTCTCGTTTACTTGAATATTTGCAACTGTAGATGCAGAAGATAAACAGAAATTCTGAGTATCGTTTGTAGTTGTTGGCGTATTTGGATCGCTAACTATAATTACTGCATCTTGTAATGTTCCTGCTAAATTTTCGCACGTATTAGTGCTTGAAACTGCTACATAATAGGTTATCGGACTTACTGCTTTTGTTAAACCTGTAGCAGTTAAAATACCAGCTGCATCTATTGCATAAGTAACTCCCGCTATTACAGCTCCATTTGTAATTGGCTGTGTTTTATTAGCATCTAAGTACCAAGTGAATACTGGACTAGTTAATGTTGGTGCTGACGGAGTTAAAGATGCTGGAACACCATTACAAACTGTTACATCATCAACTGTAATATCATTTACTGTCGAAGGAGGTAAAATTGTGAATGTAATTTGTTTTCTGTCTGCTGCTGCAGTTTCACACAATTCATCAGAACTTACTCCAACAAAATAAGTATAAGTTCCCGGAGCCAATCCGTTTACTATCAATTGTGCAGTTGTTTCTCCCGGAATTAACTGACTTGTTGTTCCATCAAAACGATACCAATGATAAACAGGATTTGTTAAAACTGGCGTTCCGCTTAAACCTGTTGCTAAAGTTACCGTTCCAGAAGCAGAACAAATTGATGTTGTTGTTCCTCCGTTTAAAGTAATATCTGTTAAAGCATTTACTGGAGCAGAAGCTTTTACTTCAACAGTAACTTCTCCTCTTGCATAATTTTCACAACCATAACGTACTGGCTGTACATAATATCTGTAAATACCTGCAGTTAAATTATCTGGCACTGTAAAAGTAGGTCCGCTTGCAACTAAGTTTCCACCTGTTTCTGCATCGTACCATCGATATGTAGAACAAGCTACTTCAGGTATTTGAAGTTCAATCTCGGTTCCTGGACAGACCGTAATTTTATTCTGCGGATCTGCACCAATAACTGTGGTATTAGCTGTTCTTTCTACAGTATGAACTCTTAAGAAATCTAACACTCCAGCAACACCTCCTAAACGGATTCTAACTCTATCATAAATTTCTGTTGGAGAAGACACCAATACCATTGCCAATGTATTTCCTGGCAATAATTTTATGCTTAATAAAGTACTTGTGTTTTCAATTGGAGCACCAACTGCCACATTTCCTAAATAACGTTGAACTGAAAATCCTGTAAGCAGATTCACGCTTAAAAGAGTTCCTGGTTTTGAAACCACAATTCTTAAGGTATCGCTAATAACAGATGGTGTTTTAAATTGTACTGTTAGATCTGCAGCCGCTAAAACTCCTGCCCCACTATACATTGTTGCAAAAGTAGCGACATCCTTATCAGCAACGTTCCAAACATCACTTACTCCTATCAGAGCAGTTGCCGCTCCGATTCCTAAATCTGTTGCGCCATAAAAAATATCTTGAATATCTCCTGATGTACAAGTAACTGAAGTAACCGGTTTTTTATAATAAGCCTCAAATACTTTTGTATTTTGAGCTACACTTAAAACTGAAGAAGATACAATACGAATACCATCATAATCTTGTGGACCTGATGCATCTGAAGGAACAAAAGTAAACTCATAAGTATTATCTCCTGAAAGTAAATTTAATAATGACCCTGATACTGGCTGTCCTGTACCAATAAGATTACCATTTTTTGTACCCACTACTGATAAATTCTGAGCAACAGCCAATAAATTATATTCAGAACCTAATTTAACTGTAACAGGAGTACCTTTAGCTATATTAGAAGGCCAAGTTAAATTTTGCCACGTTGTTCCAACACCTAAAAGCCCTACAGTTGTGCTAATTGTTGAGAATGTTTGAGGGTTTCCATCGACTGCATTTACACCATTTAAAACATCACCAGTAATTATAGAACCTTTAGTTTGTCCTGTAGCATAAACTCGATCTGTTAAGTCTTGACAGCTTGTAAGGTCTATCACATTTATTATTTTAGTTGTGGTGGTAGTACAAGTCCCAATAGTTGCTACAGCAGTATAAGTGTAAACTCCTGGAACATTCAACGGGCCAGTTGTAAACGGAGGACCTGCAATTGCAACTCCTTGTGGATTAAACCATGTGATGGTTCCAGTAGAAGTCGCATTTAATGCAACGTCAGTTCCAACATTTACAGATTCTTGCGGATTAGTCACTACTAAAGTTGGCACTTCATTAATTGTTACCGTTACAGGCAGCTTAGCTGACGGACAAGTGCTAGTAGCACTCTGTGCTTCAATAGAATAAATACCACTTACTGTCACATTTGCAGCAGCTTCGACTGTCATTACATTATTTGAAGGATCATAAAATGTATAAGTAACAGTTGAATCAAAGTTAGTAATTGCATTAGCCAAATTAGCACTACCACAAGCTTGCAATGGAGTAGCGATAACAGTTAATGATGTTGTTGAAGGGAAATTAACTGTTACTTGTTTTAAATCTCCATTTACATTCTCACAAGTACCTCCGTTAACTGCAGAAATATATAAATTGTAAGGAGAATTCAAAGCAGTCAAACCAGTTAATGAAAGATCACCAGTAATAGGATCTTTTACAAATGTTATATTTCCATCTACACTTCCATCTACAATTTCTGTTCCTTTATTTTGATCTTTATAATATTTAAATGTAGCTCCAGCAATTGTTGTCGTAGGAGCTATTACTGCCGCTCCTGCACAAGTTGCTTCAATAGGGTTTGCAACATTAATGTTTGCACCTGTTGGAATTGGCAATACTGTAACAGTAACTGCTTGGCGTAAACTGTTTACACAAGTTCCTCCACGTGTAGCTTCTAAATAGTATGTCGTTGTTGTTGTTAATGGAGCTGTTGGAGCTACACTTACAATATTGCCTCCTGTAGAAGCGTCATACCAAACAAAAGTTTCTCCTCCTGTTGACGAAGCTGACAACGAAGCTGTCTGTCCTTCACAGATTGGCGTTGCTGCTCCTGTGATGGTAGCATTTGCAAATCTGTAAGAAGCATCATATATATCTAAAGAAGAAAGTGCAGTTAATAGTCCTGTTAAGCGAACTTGAACACTTGTGAATGCTCCACCCGCAACAAGACTTGCTCTAAAACGATTACCTCCTAAAAGTTGTATATTTAATAATGAGCTAATGTTAGTCTGATCACCATTTGGAGCTCCTCCGTTAAAACTTTGTAAACTAATATTAGAAAGCGCACTAATATCAAGTAATCCTGCAGGAATACCTAATTCCACATCAATAATATCACCTGCTTGTCCTGAAGAAGTAAAAGTCAATGTCTGTTGAATATAATCGACTACACCTAAAGGTACTGAAAGCGTAGTCGCTGTAGTATTGTCGTTATCAACAGAATTTCCGTCATTTGCTGAACCACATGATAAACAGCCTGTTAAACCGCCTTTTGTCACAACTTGAGAATTGGCTCTAAGACAGTTGCTAATTGCATTGATTACAGTAACATTTATAACTCCTCTAACTGGGTTTGCGCAATCTGTTAACACATTCGAAGCTTCAACATAATAAGTTTTGTTAGCAGTTAAAGCTGGACTTGGAGTAAAGGTAGTTGTATCAAAAGCTATAGAAGCGCCTCCTGTTGCAACATCATACCAATTGTATCGAACGCCTGCAACTGGATTTTGAACCTCCAATGTAACTGTTTGTCCTGACTGGATAAGAACATCTGAAGAGGCAAAAGTTGGCGTTGCTGGTAAAGGATTCACTGTCAATGGCACAGCAGTACGTGTTGCAGTCGAACAACTACCAATAACTGCTTCAACATGATATGTAACATCTGCAGTCAAAGCTGGTGTTGTAAACGAATTACCTGTAAATACTAAATTGCCACCTGTTGCAGCATCATACCAATTGTAAGTAGTACCAGCAACTGGAGCTTGAACTGTTAAGGTTGTAGACTGTCCGTTACAAATTGTTGTTGGTGAAGCATTAACTGTAGGAAGCACCGGATTTTCTATTGAAACCTGAACCGAAGATCTTTCGCTATTCACACAACCATTTCTTGTAACCTCAACATAATAAATTGTTGGTGCGGTTAAAGCTGGCGTTGTGTAAGATGCTATCGAAGCCAATGAAGTGCCACCTGTAGGAACATTATACCAATTAACTGTTTCTCCTACTGCAAGTGCAGCAGTTAAAGTAGTGGTCGTTCCGCTGCAAATAGTAGTATCTCCAGAAACAACTGGAGCTTTATAAATATAGGTGGCCTGATAAATGTCTAAATTAGTCAAAAGACCTGCAATACCTCCTAAACGAACCTCTACACGGTCAAAATTGGCACCTGCTGTAACGCTCGCTCTATATCTAGTACCACTTAATAACTGCAAAGTAATAAGAGGATTATTAATTGCAACTCTATCATTATTATAAGTCGCCCCATTGTAGGTTGCCAAACTAATTACGCTTAATAATTGAACGTCTGCTAAACCTCCTGGCAATTCTAAGTCAACATCAACACGATCTCCTGCTTTTCCAGGATTAGTAAATTGTAATGTTTGCTGCATAGATCCTACTACATTAGCAGGAATAGTAAGCCTTGCTGCAGTTGCAGGATTTCCGTCTACAGAGAAATTCGGATTTGTAGCATTACACAATAAACATATTCCTACTTGGCTAGTTACCTGACTGCTAGCTTCAAGACATCCTCCTAAAGCTGATGGCTGAACCGTTACAGTAACTGGCACTCTAGTTGCACTAACACAATTCCCATTTGGGCTCTGTGCTTCAACATAATAAGTTTTAGTCGCTGTTAAAATTGGCGTAGTAAAAGTGGCTGTATTTGTCGCAACCGCTGTTCCGCCTGTCGCCGATTCATACCAGTTTAATTGTACACCCGATTCAGAAGTTGTAGCGTTTAACGTTGCATTCTGACCAGATTGTATTGTTACGCTTTGAGTAAGAACAGTAGGCGTTGAAGGCACAGCTGTCGAAACAACATTAACCTGAGTACGAGAACTAACACAAGTGCCTATAGCAGCTTCCACAAAGAATTGAGTCGTTCCTAAAGGCACTGTTGGAGAGTAAGTAGTTCCACTAGCTAAAGCAGGACCGCCTGTTGACGAAGAGTACCAATTGTAAGTTGTTCCAGGAACAGCATTTACAACCGATAAAGTTGTTTGCTGAGTCGCTCCTGTCGAACAAACTGTTGTTCCAACATTACTAATTGCTGGAATGGCTGGATTAGAAACATTTAAAACAACAGGTACGCGAACATTTCCTTCACATCCTGCTGCTCTAGTTATTCCTATATAATATGTAGTATTTGATGCTAAAGCAGGAGTTGTATAAGTATTTCCTACTGCCAAAGCTGTTGTTGAAAATTCAGAACTGTACCAAGCTAGCGTAGTGCCTGCAGCTGGTGTTGCCGTAAGAGTAGTTGGAACTCCCGCGCAAACTGTCTGCGATAAACCGCCAGATACTGTTGGTTGCGCAAATTCTAACCTAACATCATAAACTCTTAAGCTTACTAAAAGACTTAAAAGACCACCCCCAACCTGAATCTGAATTTGGTTGGTATCTCCCGTGATTGGGAATTTTGCAACAGCAACAGTATTACCGCTCAGCAAATTCAAATTCAAAAGCGGACTATTTAAAGCCACACTTGAACCGACATTGGTTCCAGAATTTTTAGCTTGAACTGTTGCATTTGCTAACAAGCTTAAATCAAGCAATCCGTTGCCTGTGCCAAAGTATATTGCAACTTGATCACCGGCTCGGGCCGTCTGGTTTAAGGTCATTGTTTCTTCTGCAAAACATCCAAGTACTGCAACACCATTCGTTAAGGTTGCATAAGTGGATAAGCCAGCGCTATCGTAAGCATTGGCAGGACTATTAACATCTACTCCTAAACACAAAAGTCCTCCTCCAGCACTATTTGTCTGAGACACAGGTCTACAAACAGTCTGAGAGAATGCATTAGTGCATATAAAGAATAAAGTTAAAAGTCCTAATAATCTCTTTTGAAAGAGATTACAAAAAGTAAATTTTTTTTTCATAATTTGGAAGATTAGAAAATGGACAATAAAACACCTCTTGCAGTAAGTGCACGCACCTACGCAATTAAACAATCAATTAAAAATCAAACAGTTAAAACAAAATCTAGCAACTTATAAAAAAGCTGTTAAACTGTGTTTTGCTAAAAAAAATTATGCTGAATTCAGTATATCGAAATATACCGGAGAACAAATTCGATCTCTCTGAGATAAAATAAGTTCCGCTTTTTTTGAGGAAAAATGATTGTAGTCAGTTTTCCTAGAGGAGTGATTTGTTGTAGGTCTAATTTTCATAATGAAAATTTTTAGTTGAAAGTAGAACTGGGGAATTCTTATATAGTCAATTCTATTTTTTTTGAGAAAGTTGATTAGTCATTCCTAAAAATATCTAGTTGCAAAACTAGATTAGAATCTACATTATATTCAATGAAATTTTTACTCCTTATAATCAGCACGCCGAATGGGGTAATTATAAGACAGCAAACTAAAATGCAAACCTTTTGAAAAAAAATTAAAAATTTTATAACGATTAAAATTATCGTTGAGACGAAGTACGTTTAAGAGGTTAAAAAATAAAATAAAATGTACAAATAAAATAAATTTGATAAAGAAAGTAATTGTCAATTCCATACGCAGACTTATTAGGTTGTTGTATAATTTTTCAATTTTCAATCTTAACAACATGGCAAATAAATTTCTAACCACTATGTTTTGAAAACCAAAGAAAAACTTTGTTTAACTTTTGTTACCTAAAATTAGAAAAAACAAAAACAAAAAACAAGCTTAAAATTCTTATAATTTATTCTTAAAACATTAATTTCAATATTATCGACAGATTAAAACATCAAGAAAAATGCTACATTTAACATAATTATTCTACGTTTTTTTAATTAAACAAAATATTAAACAAAATATGTTAAATCGATATAAATAAAGTATATTCTTACATTTAATAAAAAGTAATTGATAAAACTATCCGTAATTAAGACCAAATACCGTTTAAAATCTATTTTCAAATTTATAATCCAAAGAATTTAAAAGAATCGCAAAAAAACAAGTAGAAATACGGGGGTAAAATCATTAAAAAGATTAAACAAAAGTTAAAAAAAAAAAAAAAAAAAGCAGGCAACTATGTACTAATTACCTGCTTTCTTAAAAACTTATAAATTAATTTAAGATTCTATAATCGTGTTAATTTGGTTAAATAACTGTCCATCACTCAAAAAAGCACCTTGTTTAATCAATTCAAAAATCGAAGAATTACGCTCATCTGTAAACACTTTCTTCCCTACTTTCATTTCTATATTCTCAGTAAACATATTATCACTCAGCCACTGAAGCCCTTCCTTAGTCAAGAAGTCAACTTCTGGAGAAAATGATTTCAAAACAATTGATTTAATATAAGTATCAAAGCAATGAAATAGAAATATATGATTTTTAGAAAAATGTTCTAAGTATTCCGCTCTAGACAATACTCCTTCCCAAATCAAATCAGAAAAAACATCCAGTTCCTGTTCCGCTACTTCAGGTTTATTAGCCTTAAGTTCTTCCCACTCTTTTTTATCTATTGCTTGCGTTGCCAAGAAACTTGCAAATTCAGCATGTAATTCGTCAAACTGCTCTTTTGTTAATCTTGCGTATTTCATTTATTTTAAGCTTTAAGCTTTTAAGCTAAGAATCATATACAAAACGCAATGATAAATAGCATAAAGCGAATTATTACTTGTCTATAAAAAAAAATCCCGATTTGCATCGGGATTTTTATATAGATTCAAAACTATTACTTTTCAGCAACAATTTCGTAAGCTAATTCAACGATTACATCTCTGTGTAAACGAACTGTAGCATTGTATTTTCCTAAACGTTTTACAACACCGCTAGTGATGAATTTTCTATCGATAGCATTACCAGATTTCTCTAAAGCTTCAGCGATATCGATGTTAGTGATAGAACCAAAAAGTTTCTCTCCACCAGCTTTTGCAGTAAGTTTAATTTCAAGAGCTTTTAATGTTTCAGCTAATGCTTTAGCATCAGCAACAATTTTAGCTTCTTTGTGTGCTCTTTGTTTTAGGTTTTCAGCTAAAACTTTTTTAGCAGAAGGAGTAGCTAAAGTAGCGAATCCTTGAGGAATTAAAAAGTTACGTCCGTAACCTGGTTTTACAGATACTACATCATCTTTAAATCCTAAGTTTTGTACGTCTTGTTTTAAAATAATTTCCATGTTGTTGTCCTTAAATTTTAGAAGTTAGGTTCTGCATAACAGAAACCAGCGACTAGATTTTTTTTTACTATTTTAATAAATCGGCCACGTATGGCATTAAAGCTAAGTGACGAGCTCTTTTTACAGCTACAGAAACTTTTCTTTGGTATTTTAATGAAGTTCCAGTTAAACGACGAGGAAGAATTTTTCCTTGCTCATTAACGAATTTCAATAAGAAATCAGCATCTTTATAATCGATGTATTTGATTCCTGATTTTTTGAAACGGCAATACTTTTTAGTTTTGTTAGTTTCAATGTTTAAAGGCGTTAAATATCTGATATCTCCGTCTTTTTTTCCTTTTGCAGATTGTTCGATTGTAGACATAATAATTACGCTTTAGTAGATTTTAATTTTGCTCTTCTTCTCTCAGCCCATGAAATAGCATGTTTATCTAAACTTACAGTTAAGAAACGCATAACTCTTTCATCACGTCTGAATTCAGTTTCAAAAGCTAAAAGAACCTCTCCAGCTACTTTGAATTCGAATAAATGGTAAAAACCACTTTTTTTGTTTTGGATTTCGTAAGCCATTTTTTTAAGACCCCAATCCTCTTTCGATACCATTTCAGCTCCTCTACTAGTAAGAAATTCTTCAAATTTCGTTACTGTTTCCTTCACCTGAACCTCAGATAAAACGGGATTTAAAATGAAAACAGTTTCATAATGATTCATAAATAAAAAATTTATTTGTTAAAATTGGGTGCAAAAGTAAGCATTTAATTTATATATCCAACATTTTTTTTCTTTTATTCGTCATAATGCAAAAAAGATGCCTCAACCTTAGTTTTTTTTACAAAAAAATAATACATTTACTATTGCTATCCTGAATTTATTCTAAATTTAAATGTTATGAAACTAAACTGTGTTGTTGTAGATGATAGTTCTATACAAAGGACAATTATTGCCAAATTGGTTAATAATCACCCAGGCTTGCATTTAATCGGGGATTTTTCTAATGCAATTGAAGCAAAAAGTTGTATCTCATTAAATAATATAGATTTAATATTTCTTGATATAGAAATGCCAGTTATTAACGGATTTGATTTTCTTGACGGATTGAAATCAAAACCTCAAATTATATTTATTACCTCTAAAGCCGAATATGCTTTAAAAGCTTTCGACTACGACGCTACCGATTATCTTCAAAAACCAATTGCGGTTGATCGATTTAATGCTTCTGTAAAAAGAGCAATCGACATGCATCTGCTTAAAAAAGATATCAAAGAAGAAGAAGGCGAGCATATATTCATCAAAAGTAATCTTAAAAAACTTAAAATCTTCACTTCTAAAATAAAATGGATTGAAGCTTTTGGAGATTACGTAAGAGTAGTAACTGAAGATGACAGCAATCTGGTCCTATCTACTATGAAATCTTTTGAGAATGATTTATCAAAAGACAAATTCATTCGTGTTCATAAATCGTACATCATCAACATAGATAAGGTTGAACGCTTTAACAGCAAATTTGCCGAAATTGGCATTACAAAAATACCTTTAAGCCGCAATAAAAAAGAAGATCTTGTAAAAGCACTTTCAACTTCTTCTTAATTGCCGTTTTAATAAAAATCAACGTTTACTGTAACTTTTATAGCTCTGTATTGAGCTACAGTTTCAAAACTATTCAGCATTTTCTGAATAGTTTTTTTTGTATTCCCTAAATGAAGATTATTCGGAATCTTTATTAAAATAGTTCTAATATATTCATTTCGTATTCTGCTTATCGCCGGCTCTTCTGGCCCTAAAACAGGAATTCCTAAGTTTTGACTCAAAACTTGATACAACCACATTGAGCCTTCTTTTAACTTATCATAATCTTTATGTTTTAGCGTAAGCTTTATAATCCTAAAATATGGAGGATATCTATAAATCTGCCTATCATACAGCTGCTCTTTGTACATACCTATATAATTATGGTCTGTAACCTGCTGAATTGTATTATGATTTGGATTATAAGTCTGGATAACTACTTTCCCTTGTTTTTCTGATCGTCCAGCCCTTCCCGCAACTTGAGTCATCATCTGAAAACTGCGTTCAAAAGCCCTAAAGTCTGGATGATGAAGCATATTATCCGCATTCATAATTCCGACCAAGCCTACATTGTCAAAATCAAGTCCTTTGGCCAGCATTTGTGTACCAACCAAAATATCAATCTCACGATTTTTAAATGTATCTATTATCTTTTCAAAACCAAATTTGCCACGCGTGGTATCTTGATCCATTCTGGCTGTTTTTGCTTTTGGAAAAAGCGAAATTAACTCCTGCTCTATTTGTTCTGTTCCGAATCCTTTTGTAGTCAAATCGATACTAGAACAACTATGGCAATTAGTCGGTTTTGCAATTGAATACCCGCAATAATGGCAACGAAGCTGGTTTTTATGTTTATGATAAGTCAAACTCACATCGCATTGCTGGCAATGCGGAACGTGACCGCAGGTTAAACATTCGATTATAGGCGAATATCCCCTTCTATTTTGAAACAAAATAACCTGCTCGCCCAACGATAATGATTCAGCAATTTCTTCAATCAAAAGATCACTAAAATGCCCTGTCATTCTTTTTCTAAAATGCTTGTCTTTTATATCAACTAAAAGCACTTCTGGCAAACGAACATTTTTATAACGCTCAGAAAGAGTTACCAATCCGTATTTATCATTCTGTGCATTAAAATAAGTTTCGATACTTGGCGTTGCCGAACCTAACAAAACTTTTGCTTTATGAAAATTAGCCAAAACAATTGCAGCATCTCTTGCATGGTATCTTGGCGCTGGATCTGTCTGTTTAAAAGTTTGTTCGTGTTCTTCGTCAACAATTAACAATCCTAAATCATTAAAAGGCAAGAACAAAGCCGATCTTGCTCCTATGACAATTTGTGCTTTGGGAGAATTTTCGAGTGTTTGCCTCCAAACCTCAACCCTTTCATTATTGCTGTATTTAGAATGAAAAACGGCAACTTTGTCTCCAAAATGAAGACGCAGTCTCGAAACAAGTTGTGTCGTAAGTGCTATTTCAGGCAACAGATACAAGACCTGTTTTCCTGTTTCCAGATACTCTTCAATTAACTTAATGTAAATCTCTGTTTTTCCACTTGAAGTTACGCCATGAAGCAAAGAAACTTCCTTTGTCAAAAAGCTGTTTTTTATTCCCAAAAAAGCATTTTCTTGAGCTTCACTTAATCTTAGTTCTTTTTCAGACACTTCTCCATTAAATACAACACGATCTTGCTGCAAATAATACTCTTCAAAGATTTCCTTTTCAACCAAAGATTTTACAGCTGCCGATCCCGCGTTCGAAACTTCAATAAGTTTCTTTACCGTAATCGGCTTTTTTTCTGAAGCACTAATCTGAAAATAAGCCAAAACAATTTCCCTTTGTTTATTAGCATTTTTCAATACAGTCAGCAATTCTTCCAAACCACTATCAGATTCGTATTTTGAATGCAGTTTTACATAACGAACCAACTTTGGCTTGTAAGTTTCTTTTATTTCTTCATCTAAAAAAATTATATCCTTCGCAATCAATTTTTGAAGAATTGGAAGTATATTTTTTCTATTTAAAATCGAAGTAATTTCTTGAACCTTTAATGAACTCTGATGATGTAATGCTTCATAAATCAAAAACTCATCATCTGAAAGTTCGCTGTCATTTACCACAACATCGGGTTTATGCGAAATAATTGTTTCGCTCTCCAGCAATAATCCGCTCGGAAATGCTCCGCGATACACATCACCAATACCACACATATAATAATCTGCAATCCAAAGCCAGTGTTTAATCTGAATTTCGGTTGCAATAGGTTTTTCATCTAAAATCTGATGAATTTCTTTTGCTTCATATAATGTCGGAGCATTTTCATGAACATCTAAAACGAGCCCAGTATATATTTTACTTTTACCAAAAGGCACTGCAACACGCATTCCTTTTTTAATGAAATGATATTCGGCTTCAGAAACTCGGTATGTAAATGTTTTGGCTAAAGAAAGCGGTAAAATGACTTCAATGAAATGCATGGATTTTTTTTATAAGTCAGTTAATTTTATTTCTGACTTGATTTAGAAGAAGCATTGTTTGAAAGATTATAATCTTGAACTAACTTCAAAGTATGATTTATAGATTCACTTGTCGTTCCGTCATCATGCCCCGGAATAACATACTTCGGATTTTTAAATTTTGATTGGACCTTTTTAATAGAACTTTCCCATTCTTTAACATCGGCATCTCCTAAATTACCTAAATCTTTTGCTTCGGCACTTTTTATAAAACATCCGCCGTAAAGAATTTTCTCTTTCCCAAACCACACTACAATATTGTCTGGCGCATGGCCTTTGCCCGGATAATATACTTCAAAATTATATTGTCCTATGGTAAAAGTCGCATCATCTGGAATTATGAACTCAGCTCTACCCTCATTATTCTCTTTAAGAATTTCGTCTGTTAATTTACCTGAGTAGGTTCTAATCCCTTTTTGTCTATAAAAATCCAACCCGCCTGCACGATCTTCATGCGAATGCGTTGCAAAAACCATTACTACTTTTTTATTATGTTTTGTCTCAATACTGTCTAGCAAAGGCTGAAACTGCGTTTTATCCCATGGAGCATCAAAAAGAACAACACCTTCTTTAGTAACTACGTACATGGCATTAGCAGAAACTTTAACGCCTTTATAATCGTTAAAAGTTCTATAAACATAAAAGTCACCCGTAAGATGACTTATTTGTAATGGTGAATTCTTAGATTGTCCAAAGCTATTTGAAACTATAACTAAGAATAAAATTATCGAAGCTAATTTTCGCATCAAGTTTTAATTAGTTTTTTACTCTTGTCCAATATTGTGTTCTTCCCATCAAAGAAATTCCAACATAACCGCGAAGTTTCAATTTATCAGCAGATTCTAAAGTAACATAACATTTGTATTTTTTACCGCTTGTAGGATCCAAGATTGTTCCTCCGTTATATTCAGAACCGTCTTTTTTAAGTCCGTTTATAATAACCATTCCTAAAATTGGCTTATTCTTTTCTGCGCCTTCACACTTTACACAAACATCTTTTTTGTGGCCTTCTCGAAGTATATCTACAATCTTCCCGTATATTTTCCCAGATTTCTCATAAATTTCTACTACAGATTTTGCTTCACCAGTTTCATCGTCGATTGTCTTCCATTTTCCAATTACATTTTGACTTTGCATGGTTAGGGCAAAGAAGAATACTCCGATAGTTAGCATCAAGTTTTTCATATTATTTTTCTTTTTTTTGTTTTAATTTTCTGATAGAAGCATTCAATTCGAACCCTAAAAGCAGAATCATACAGTTTATCCAAATATAAAACATTAGAATTAATAATGTTCCAATAGAACCATAAAGTTCGTTATATTTTGAAAATTTTATAACCCAAATCCCAAAAAAGAACGAAGATATAACAATTAAGACTGTCGTAAAAACAGAACCAATACTTATAAAAGGCACTTTATTATACTGTTTTGTACCATAACGCAATAATATTGAAGATGTTATCAAAATCATTAAAACAACAAACAAATAACGTCCTAAAATAATAAGCGGGATTCGGTCGCTCAGCACATCTTGAATAATTGTTTTTTGAATAAAAACCTCAAAAACTACGATAGTAGCCACTGTAACAAATAAAATTATTGTCATTATGAGCGAAATAGCTAGAGCTACTAAATATTGATGCAAAAAACCTCGTTTATCAAAAACGTGTTTTGAAGATTCAAAACCGCTTAAAATTCCGTTAATTCCGTTTGCCATTAAAAATATCGAAAGAAAAAATCCAGACGAAAGCAAACCTGAGTGACTATTATTTAAAATATCGCTGATAATTTTACTGATCGCATCAAAAGTATTTGGCGGAACACTTTGCTGAACGAACTGCAAGAAATCTTCCTGAAAATTGTCTATAGGGATAAATGGAATTAAATTTAATATAAACAGTGCAAAAGGAAATAAAGCCATAAAAAAGCTAAAAGAAACCGCGCTTGCATGATATGAAAATGCGCCATCAATAATTCCGATGGTGTACATTTCGAGCAAATCATACAAAGAAAATCCCTCTAACCAAGGGAATTTTATTCTTTTAAAAAGTCGGGCCAGATTGCGTATTACAGGCAGTTTCTCAATCCGATCTTCTATCTCTTTAGACATATATTTTTGATTTTAGATATTAGAGTTTAGATTTTTAAATCAAACTCATAACTTATAACTCAAAATTCATAACTTCATTAAAAAGCTTTCAAACTCAAATCCATATTATAAACAGAATGTGTCAAAGCACCAGATGAAATATAGTTTACACCACATAAAGCATATTCTCTAACCGTTTTTTCGCTGATATTTCCAGAGGATTCTGTTTGGCATTTTGAACCAATTAAAGCTACTGCCGTTTTTGTATCTTCATAATTAAAATTATCTATTAGAATTCTATGAACTCCGTCGCTAAGCAAAATTTCTCTGATTTCATCCAAATTGCGTGCTTCAACAATAATTTTCAAGTCAAGATTATTCTCTTTCAAATATTCTTTAGTTTTAGAAATAGCACGAGTAATTCCACCAGCAAAATCAATATGGTTGTCCTTCAGCATAATCATATCGTATAAAGCGTAACGATGATTTTCGCCACCGCCAATTTTTACAGCCCATTTTTCTGCAACCCTAAAATTTGGAGTCGTTTTACGAGTGTCTAAAATCTTTGCATTTGTTCCTTCCAAAAGCCCCATTAAATGATTGGTTTTTGTAGCAATTGCAGACATTCTCTGCATGGTATTCAGAACTACTCTTTCTGCTTTCAAAATAGATTGAGAACTTCCAGAAACTTCAAAAACAATTTCACCATATTCTACACGCGTACCGTCTTCAATAAATGTTTTTACTTTAAGCTTTGGGTCTACGTACTCAAATATCATTTTGGCAAGTTCAACACCAGCAATAATTCCCTGATCTTTTACCAATAGCTTTGCCTGACCATGAGCTGTATCAGGAATACACGCAAGCGAACTATAATCGCCAGGTCCGACATCTTCTCTTATGGCATTTTCTATTAAGAGTTTTAATTCTGCTTGAAATTGAACTTTGCTTATCATTTTTCTATTTTTAATAATAATGCTAAATTAGAATATATTTTATGGATTTGAAAGTTCCGAGAACATGAAAAATTATACAAAACATTAAATATCTCTTTTTTAACCTTTAAGAAATTCAGAAAAATAAAGTTACAATTCTTAACAAAACTTAATCCATTAATAAGCGCTCAATTAAATATCTTTGAAGTTTAATCAAGCAAAATTATGGGATTAATTAAAGATATTTACTCGGTTTCTTTTTACGAAAATTTTAGCAAAGCTGTCGCTGAAGTCTATCCAACATTCAACAAACAAAAATTTATTGAAGCAATTTACGAAGGTAATTTTGATCAAAAAGAATGGAAAGAGAGAATGAAACATACAACCGTTGTATTTCATCAATTTATGCCTCAAAACTTTCCCGAAGCTGTTTCTCTAATTGACAAAATCATAGAAAATTTAAGAAAAAATAACTTTGCAGACAGTAATCTGGCTTTCATCTTCTTTGCCGATTATATCGAAATGTACGGTTTAGATGATTTTGAAACTTCTAAGAAAGCTTTTGTTTCTGTAACACAATTTATAAGTTGCGAATTTGCCGTTCGTCCTTTTATTTTAAAATATAAAGAAAGAATGATTGACGAAATGATAAAATGGTCTTTACACGAAAATCACCACGTTCGCAGATTGGCAAGTGAAGGTTCACGCCCAAGATTACCGTGGGCAATGGCAATTCCGTTTCTCAAAAAAGATCCTTCTTCTATTCTTCCTATTTTAGAAAATCTAAAAAATGATCCTTCAGAATATGTTCGAAGAAGTGTTGCCAATAATTTAAATGACATTGCGAAAGACAATCCGCAAATTGTTCTAGAAATCGCTTCAAGATGGAAAGACCACAGCAAAGAAACAGACGGAATTATTAAACACGGATGCAGAACTTTATTAAAACAAGGCCATCCTGAAATTTTAAGTCATTATGGTTTAGAAAGCACCAATATTGAACTTTCGTCTTTTGAAATCAAAACACCTACTGTAAAAATTGGAGATTATCTTCAGTTTCAATTTCATTTAAATAATAAAAATGAAGAACCTAAAACAGTTCGTTTAGAATATGCTGTTCACTATAAAAAAGCAAAAGGACATTTGGCTAAAAAAGTCTTCAAAATAAGCGAGAAGATTTACAATCCAAATCAATTAACTAAGATTGAAAGAAATCAGTCTTTTAAATTAATTACGACAAGAGTTTTTTATACTGGAGCACATCAATTGTCCATTATTATTAATGGAACGGAGAGTGAAGTTTTGGAGTTTGAGGTGATTGATTAAATCAATGAATTCTCTCATTTTTTGTCATTCCGAGGAACGAGGAATCACACTCGGGATTCGACAAAGATTGGCGCTTTACTTAGCGGAGTTTCCTGTGGGATTCCTCGTTCCTCGGAATGACAAACTGTACTCCATAAAAATAAAGCGTTTGAAATATTCTACATTTTCCCTACTTTTATAGCTAACACAAAAAACAAGTTTCTTAATCTAAATTAAGTTACAGATTTCTATCACAACTGTAATTTTGTTTTCAAATCAAATAATACCACATGTCAAATATCAGTTTAATTATCGAAGAACGCGCTGCCAATATTGGCAACTTTATGGTAGGTCGTTTATTGCCTTTCCGAGAAAAAAGAGCCGTTGGGCCATTTGTCTTTATCGACCATATGGGACCTGCACATTTAAGTGATCACGAAAATATGGATGTTCCTCCGCATCCGCATATTGGACTTTCTACCCTAACATTTTTGTTTGAAGGAAGCATTATGCATCGCGATAGTTTAGGAACAGAATTAGAAATAAAACCGGGAGCAGTAAACTGGATGACGGCTGGAAAAGGAATCGTTCATTCCGAAAGAACTCCTGAATATTTAAGACATTCAGATAAAATGCTTCACGGATTGCAGATTTGGGTGGCGCTACCAAAAGAATTGGAGCAAATGGAGCCTAATTTCACACATGTTGAAGCAGATGACATTCCAGCTTGGGAAGAAGATGGTGTTTCATACAAATTAATCGCTGGTGAAGCATTTGGCAGAAAATCACCTGTTCCTGTTTACAGTCCATTATATTTTATTGAAATCAAAAGCAAAGAAGCTAAGAAAATCAATATCGGACATCATTTATTTGGCGAAAGCGGTTTGTATATTTTAGAAGGAAGCATAAAAAATGGCGAACATGTTTACGATCCAAAACAGATTTTAATTACAACTGAAGCTTCTCTTTGCGAATTTGAAATTTCTGAAAACTCTACGGTTTATCTTTTTGGTGGACAGCCATTTCCTGAAGAGCATTTTATCTTTTGGAACTTCGTTTCATCAGACAAAAACCTCATCGAAAAAGCTAAAATTGATTGGACAAACCAAACTTTTCCGAAAGTTCCTGGAGAAACCGAATTTGTTCCATTGCCAGAACCAAGAATTAAATAATTATGGATACACTTTCAGCAAAAATAGATACGCGTTTGTATCGCACAGAAATTACATCTGCCAGCGGAAATGTTTTAATTTCAGACGAACCTCAACAATTGGGAGGCAAAAACTTAGGACTGAATCCTACAGAGCTTTTGGCATCGTCATTGGCTTCCTGCACCTTGATTACTTTACGAATGTATATCAATCGCAAGCAATGGAACGTTGAAGAAATCAATATCAAAATTGATTTTGAAAGAGATTCAGAGCGAAATTGCACCTCATTTACTAGAAGAATTGAAGTAATCGGAGATGTTAACGAAGAGCAAAGGCAAAGATTAGAAACGATTGCAAACAGTTGTCCAATTCATAAAACACTGACACATTCAATCGAAATTAAAACGACATTAATATAAACACAATGGAAATTCAACAAATAAACGATACAAGAAGAGGCTATTTTGAAGCCATAGAAGACGGAAAAGAAGCAGGAAAAATGACATATACTTGGGCAGGAGACTCAAAATTCATCATCGATCATACCGAAGTAAGTCCAGATTTTAACGGAAAAGGTGTCGGCAAAAAATTGGTTATGGCTGCCGTTGAATATGCTAGAAATAATGATCTGAAAATTATTCCGCTTTGTCCTTTTGCAAAAAGCGTTTTTGATAAGGTTCCTGAAATACATGATGTACTTTTTTCTTAAAAGGTTCTAAGTTCTTTTTAACCGCAAAGCACACAAAGAATTACGCAAAGTTCGCAAAGTTTTTTTTAGATAAAGCTTTGCGAACTTTGCGTTTATACTAAGCCTAGTAAATAACAAAACCTTGCGTTCTTTGCGGTAAAAATTCAACATAACGAAATTCGATTTTCAAATTTCTCCGAAAACTCGTATATTTGCGCGTAATTTAATCTTAGAGTATGACAAGAATAATTACGCTTTTCTGTTTTTTTATAGCACAAATCGGCTTTTCTCAATCGGCTGAGAGTTATTTAGAAAAAATCAGAAATAATGAAGCTCTCTTAACAGCTTTCTTTCAACAAATGCCTAAAGGAGGCGATTTACACCACCATTTTTCAGGATCAGTTTATGCAGAACCTCTTTTGGAAAGAGCTATTGCAGAAGACTTTTATTTGAATCTAGAAACAATGGCAGTTTCTAAAACTAAACCTGCAAACGGAAACTGGGAAAATTTTTCTTCTCTTAAAAATAAAGGAAAATTAGAGTATTACGAACAGCAGATTATGCAAACTTGGTCGGTTAAAGATTACAACGGATCCGTTCCTTCTGATGATCAGTTTTTTGATTCTTTTATGAAATTTGAACCTACAATTCAAGGTCATTTTGCAGAAGGAATGCTGGAATTGAAAAAGCGCGCCATTGCAGAAAATGTAACGTATATCGAAACACAATTATCAACAATTCCATGTGATATGAATGTTTCTGGTTTAGCTGATTTCAATACCAATCTTCGTCAGGCAGCTAGTCAAAAAGATGAAAAAGCTGTTTTAAAACTTTTGGATGAATTATATAAATCTCTTCAGAAAAAAGAGGCTAAAAAATATGCCGAAGATTTCAATAATAACTTCATAGCAAAGCTTCATAAAGACTTAAAAATAGATGACGAAAAATTCACGATGCGTTATCAAAACTTTGTGCTTCGTTTTATGGAACCTGTAGATTTGTTCAAAAATTTGGTTATTGCTTTTATTTTGTCAAGCGAAAGTAAACTGACTGCGGGTGTAAATATCGTTTCTCCAGAGCATGGCGAAAACTCTATGAAAGATTACTGGTTACACATGGTGATGTTTAAATATTGTCATTCTAAATTCCCAGACGTAAAATATACGCTCCATGCGGGCGAATTGACTTTAGGTTTGGTTCAGCCAGAAGAATTAACGTGGCACATCAACGATGCGATTTATGTAGCAGGTGCCAACAGAATTGGCCACGGAGTGGATATTGCTTACGAAGCTAACTCGTATGATTTATTGAAATATATGTCGAAAAATAATATCCCAATCGAAATCAATTTAGTAAGCAACGAATTCATTTTGAAAGTAAAAGAAAACAGACATCCGTTTACGCTTTATAAAGAATTCAATGTGCCAATTGTAATCAGTACAGACGATGCGGGAATTTTAAGAAGCAACATGACTGAACAATATGTTTTACTGGCAAAAAGATATCCTGATGTAAACTACGAAACAATCAAAAAATACGTTTACAACAGCATTAATTACAGTTTTATTCAAGATGCATCGGTTAAAAAGCAATTAATTAAAGATTTAGACAATCGTTTTAAAACTTTTGAAGCTAAGTTCTCTAAAAATTAATAAAAATAACAGATCTGCCAAATCCGCTAAATCTGCGAGAGTATATTTTTTCCCGCAGATTTAGTAGATCAAGCAAATAAAATTGCGTTAAAAATGATTTTAGAAGCCGTATATCTTTTTATAAAACCAGAATTAGCCTCTCAATTTGAAGCTGATTTTACAAAAGCGAGTCAATACATTTCATCAATCGATGGTTATTTAGGGCATCGTTTGGAAAAATGTATTGAAGTCGAAAACAAATACCTCTTACTGGTTGATTGGAATACACTTGAAGATCACACAGTAGGCTTCAGAACTTCTGACGTGTATTTGGAATGGAAAAAGATTTTGCATCATTATTATGAACCGTTTCCAATTGTAG
Source organism: Flavobacterium tagetis (assembly GCF_016735615.1). Taxonomy (GTDB): domain Bacteria; phylum Bacteroidota; class Bacteroidia; order Flavobacteriales; family Flavobacteriaceae; genus Flavobacterium; species Flavobacterium tagetis. Next base: position 768,980 of record NZ_JAERSF010000002.1, on the reverse strand, counting down.
AACATTTCGAAACGGTTTTTGAAAATAAAAAATAATACTTATCCTTTCTGCGAAAAAACTAAACACATAGAAACATAGATTTACTGTTTCTGTTTAAGATTACAGAAAAAGCAAGCTTTAACACATAGCTATGTGTATTGCAATAAGTGAAACGCCTTTTGCAGACAAAGAAAACTATATCTCTATGTGTTTAAATTAAATTCGTGCTAATTCGTGTAATTCGTGGCTAAAAAAATAACCAATGAACATCAAACTCATCGCCATAGGCAAAACAGATAATAAATCGCTTCAAACTCTGATTGATGATTACACTAAACGTCTGTCGTTTTACATCAAATTTGAATTGGAGATTATTCCCGACATCAAAAACGTAAAAAACTTATCTGAAAGCCAGCAGAAAGAAAAAGAAGGCGAATTGATTCTTTCTAAACTTTCAGCAACAGACCAATTAATTTTATTGGATGAAAACGGAAAAACTTTTTCAAGCGTTGGTTTCTCTGAAGAATTACAAAAGAAAATGAATTCTGGTGTAAAAACTCTCGTTTTTGTAATTGGCGGTCCTTACGGGTTTTCTGAAACGGTTTATAAAAAAGCACAAGGAAAAGTTTCGCTTTCGCTAATGACATTTTCACACCAAATGGTTCGTTTGTTTTTCATCGAACAATTGTATCGAGGATTTACAATTTTAAGAAACGAACCTTACCATCATCAATAATATATAAATTATTAAAAATCAACAATTTAAACAATTAAAAACTGATTAATTCAAAATTAAAATCGTAAATTTATAGTGATTTATTAAATCTTAATAAAATTTAATAATTATAGTTTTTTAAACTTATTTCTAACCTAAAAAGCATATAATTATGAAATCTTTATTTCGCCTTTCGGTAATCCTACTATTGCTTTTAATTGGGACTTCGTGTTCTAATGGGTATGACGACAATTACACATCACCAGTAATTGTGACATTTACTGCTAATTTGACCCCAGTTACAGGTGCAACTTCTTCAGCTTCAGGCAGTGCAACACTAAAATTAAATCAAACCAACAAAACGTTTGATATTAAAGTAAATTTTTCAGGATTAACACCAATACATGGTCATATACATGCAGCAGACGGCACAATCGTTATTCCGTTTCCTGATGCAAATATATCTACCTCTCCAATATCTGTATCTGGTTCTATAACTGATGCGCAAATTACTGAACTGATGGCTAATCATTATTATGTTAATTTACACACTACTGCTTACCCTAATGGGGAAATTAGCGGCACTCTAACAAAAACTGGCACTTCTGGAGGAGATGGCGGCGGAGGCGGTGGTGGATATTAATCATTCACAAAAAAGCCTTTCTTTTATTTAGAGAAAGGCTTTTTTAATTTACTGTTTATTATACAGCAGGCTGTTTAGAAAATAAACTCTACTGGAAGCTTATCAAGGTTGTAAGTCACATGCTTGTGCAATAAAATTTTATATTGAATATATTCTTCATAACTCATGTTTTTATCAAATAAAAAAACCAGATTCGGAACTCTATCAAATTTTATACTGTAAAACTGCTGTAATATTTCTGCTATTTTTATTTCCTGATTTCCCATAAAAACCTGTTTTTTTCCTTTTTTAAAGTAAACAACAAAACTTCTTACAGTAGGTTTCTCCATTTTATAAAACACTTTCGTGAAAGGTAAAAAGGCTAAATTCTTTCCGATAGAATCTGCATAAGAATAATAGTTTTCAGATTCTTCATTTTGATGCATTTTTTCGTTACGTTTTTTTTCCTGCATTTTTATTACCTGCGGAATTACGACTTTTAACGGTAAACGTTTGTCAATATTTAAAATCCAATTTGTTGAGATAATAGCACTTTTTCTATTCAAATCGGCTATTGTATCTTTCCCTTCAACTTTAAAAAAGATATAAATCGGGGAATGATCTTGCACATCTTTTACAATTGAAACATTTGATTTTGGCAATAACACATCTTCTTTTTTTCCGCATGAAAATAGAAGACAAACTATAAGTAGAGAAAAGTATTTCATCTTTAATTCTTTTATCGTTCTAATTTAATTCAACTTTATAATCGCCTTCTTTTAGCAATGGAAACCAATGCGTTAAATTTGCAAAACGCATAATATGATAACTATCATAGCCCGCTAGAAGGATTTTTTCTTTTGTTAGAATCAACCTAGTTCTTTGTGGATATAAACCAAATTTGGCTTCATAAACAGATATTCCTTCAAAAAAGTTATTAAAAATATATGGTGAGTTTCGGCTTCCATCGCCATATTTAAATATCGAATTAATAATTTTAACCATCATCGAAAAATGAAGATTAGCCAATTCTGTATCTCCAAGTTTTTTGTAAGCAAAAGCTAGTTCTTTATGACCAGTAATGTTGTTTGGGCTTTGATTTAAAATTTCTTTAGCCAATGTAATTGCTTCGTCATATTTTTTAGCTTCATTCAATTTGTATACTTTATTTGCTAAACTATCCAAATTAGTTGGATTTATTGTATTAGAATAAATTTTATATTTAGTCAAGCTAATTATTTGTGCAGCTGTGATAGCTGTTGTATCTCCTTTTCGAATCAGAGCTTCTATATTTTTGTAGTAATAAACAGAACTTGGATTTGTTGATTCTGTAATCGCAATATTAAATTTTTGGGCGCTTTTTGGAAAGCCATTCTCCTCAATAGCTTTTGTATTACTTTTTACTCTGGTTGTTTTGGCTTTAGAATTTTGACTTTTCTTATTATCTTTTCCATCGGGGTCACCATAAATTAAATCTGCTTTTTGAGCTTTTTGAGGTGGCGGTGGTGGTGGCAAGGGAGCTTGTCCTGAACTTAAATTAACTATAAAACAGACAAAGCAAACCAAGAAATATTTCTTTTTTATCATTTATATCTAAACTAAAAGTACGTAAATTAAAAACTCATTTTATTAAACAAAGTAACACATTCCACCGCTTCTTTCACGTCATGAACGCGAAGAATTTTTGCACCTTTTGTCAAAGCAATTGTGTTCAGGAAAGTAGTTCCGTTTAAAGCTTCTTGTGGCGTAATATCAAGCGTTTTATAAATCATTGATTTTCTTGAAATACCAGCCAAAACAGGTAACTCCAACAAATTAAAAAGCTCCATCTTGTGCATCACTTCATAATTCTGATCGGTTGTTTTTGCAAAACCAAAACCTGGATCTAAAATCAAATCGTTGATTCCGAGGCTTCTTGCTTTTTTTACTTTCTCAGAAAAATAGAAAAGCATTTCTTTAATAATATCATCATATTGAGTCAAACTCTGCATAGTCTGCGGATTTCCTCGCATGTGCATCATAATGTACGGAACATTGTAATGTGCAATTACATCAAACATTTTATCGTCCAATTCTCCTGCCGCGATATCGTTTATAATCGCTGCACCACTTTCAATACTTGCTTTCGCAACCTCAGCTCTAAATGTATCGATTGATAATAATGTTTTTGGAAAATGCTTTAAAATCAATTCTATTGCAGGAACAATTCGGTCGATTTCTTCTTGCTCGGAGACGAATTCTGCACTTGGCTTACTAGAATATGCTCCAATATCAATAAAAGTTGCACCATCAGAAAGCATTTTATCTACTTGAGAAATAATTTCGTCTTCGTTTTTATATTTTCCTCCGTCAAAGAAGGAATTTGGAGTAACATTTAAGATTCCCATTACTTTAGGAATCGATAAATCTATAAGTTCGCCTTTGCAGTTAATTAGCATTTTGTTTTATTTTACTTTTTTGCCTCAAGTTTCCGCCATTAACACTTTGTTTAGAAAAAACTTGAAACAAAGAAAACCTGAAACTTGAAACTCTTTAATTTAATCCTTATTTTTGAAGAAATTTTAGCAAATATACAGCATATAAATGAAGAATACTTCCCAAGAATTTGATAATGTTATCGAGGTTTGCCGAGCCTTGTTTATCAATAAAATGAAAGATTATGGTAGTGCGTGGAGAATTTTAAGATTGCCATCGCTAACAGATCAAATTTTCATAAAAGCGCAACGAATCAGAAGTCTGCAAGAAAATGATGTCCGCAAAGTTGATGAAGACGAAAAAGGAGAATTTATCGGAATCATCAATTATTCTATTATGGCTTTGATACAGTTGGAACTAGGCGTTGTAGATCAGCCGGATCTTGATGTTGAAAAAGCAACTGAATTATATGATGCTAAAGTAAAGCTTACCAAAGATTTAATGGAAGCCAAAAATCACGATTATGGCGAAGCTTGGCGTGATATGCGTGTGAGTTCTTTAACCGATTTAATTCTTCAAAAATTACTTCGCGTTAAGCAGATTGAAGATAATAAAGGAAAAACAATAGTTTCTGAAGGAATTGATGCTAATTATCAGGATATGATTAATTATTCTGTTTTTGCTTTAATCCTAAATCCTATAAATAAATAGAAATTCCAAAAATAAAATTCCAAATTCCAATTTTCTAACATGATTTTGGAATTTGGAATTTAACCCTAAATATTTGCCATGAAAAACATTATTACCCAATTCTCCCGATTATTTGTCGGCGTATTATTTATCATTTCCGGACTAATAAAACTGAATGATCCTGTTGGTTTCTCTTATAAACTAGCCGAATATTTCAGTGAACCAGTTTTCAATATGCCTTTTTTAGAGCCATTAGCTTTAGGTTTAGCAATCTTTTTAGTTATTCTGGAAGTAGTTTTGGGGGTAATGCTTTTGGTTGGATACAAATCAAAATTAACAATCTGGGCTTTATTATTGCTAATCGTTTTCTTTACCTTCCTTACCTTCTACTCTGCTTATTTTGACGTAGTAAAAGACTGTGGCTGTTTTGGAGATGCTTTACATTTAACGCCTTGGCAATCATTTACAAAAGATGTTGTTTTACTTTTCTTTATCTTGATTTTATTTATCAATAAAAAATTAGTAAGACCTTTATTTTCTAAATTGGTTACCAACATTATCACTTTGGTGAGCATCATTTTATGTGTATTTATGGCTGTTTGGGTTATCAATCATAATCCTATCAAAGATTTCCGTCCGTATAAAGTGGGAACAAACATCGAAAAAGGAATGGAAATTCCTGAAGGTGCACCAAAATCGGTTGTAGAAATGATTTTTATCTATAAAGTAAATGGCGTTGATAAAGAATTTACAGAAAAAGATTTAATGAATATTCCTGAAGGTGCCGTATTTGTTGATCGTAAAGACAAAGTAATTACTGAAGGTTATATTCCGCCAATTCATGATTTTACTATGACAAAAGATGATTCTGATTATAAAGAAGAATTATTAAAAGAGCCTAAATTGTTGATTTATGTGACTTATGATTTGAATTTATCAAATCCGGAAGGAATGAAAAAACTAACAAAAGTTACTGCAGATGCAAAAGCAAAAGGTTACAAAGTAATAGGAATGACGGCTTCTGGAGCTGATGAAATTGCTAAAGCGAAAAAAGACTATGCTCTAGACATCGATTTCTATTTCTGCGACGGAACAGCTTTAAAAACTGTCGAAAGAGCAAATCCAAGTATTGTTGTGGTACATGATGGAACTATTGCTCAAAAAGTTCACTACAATGATGTTGATGATTTGAAACTATAATACTTTAAAAATATAAATTTATAAAGCGCTAATAAACAATACATTTATTAGCGCTTTTTTTTATTTTAAAACATTTTTATTTAAAATCACATTTCATATTACGAATAATAATCCTACATTTGATCAAACCAAAAACTTATTCTAATCATGAAAAAAATAGTATCAATATCATTATTTCTAATTTTAATTTTTACTACAGGATGTGGATCAGACGTACTTTGCTCTACAGGACCAGCAACTATTACTGTAGAATTTGTCGACAAAGATTCAGGAGAAAACCTGTTTGAGAACGGTACTTTTGATTCTAAAAAAGAGGTAACTATTACAGATTTAGATCAAAACAAAGTCATTGAATCTGTTTATGCTAATGGTGAGAAATCAAATCGTCTCACTTTCAGCTTAGGATGGGAATCAAAATCACTTAAATATGCTATCACTATTGAAGGCAAAAATGTTTGCGAAATATATGCTGTTACAGAAAAGAGAAAAGGAGGCGAATGTTCATCGGTAGTAATAAAATCAGTTGAAATCAAAAATGGAGAAGTAAAGCAAGATAATACAACGGGGGTATACAAAATCCTGATTAATACAAAAAGCTGATTATTTCAATTAAATTATAGATTTACATTGATAATAAAATATTTAAAACCAAAAAAATATAAACTTAAAAGCGCTAATTCATCCGAATTGGCGCTCTTTTTTTACACATAATATTCTAAAAATTGTAAGTAAGAAAAATAGTAAAACTGATTATTTTGTTTTTATATTTGTTAAAAACAATCCGATAAGCAAATCCTTTTTATGAAACAATTTTCAAGATTTTTTCTAATTTTTAGTTTTCTTTTAAATCTTAACGGCTATAGCCAAGAAAAAAACGCTAGTAAAGATCAACGCTACATTTTCTTTTTTCACAACAAATTTGTAGAAGAAAATGATCTAAATGTAGCTCATCCAGAATATGGAAAAGCAGAATATAATGAAATCTTAAAATCATACAGAAAAGATAACTTTATTGTTTTTAGCGAAAAAAGAAAGAAAAACACCAACTCTGCAGAATATGCTGAGAAGATGACAAAACAAATTAAAAAGCTTATAAAGAAAGGCGTCCCAGCAAATCATATTACGGTAATAGGAACTTCACAAGGTGGTTATATTGCCCAATATGTTTCTACTTATCTATCTAATCCAGATGTGAATTTTGTTTTTATTGGATGTTTTAGAGATATTGATATTAAAGAAATTCCAGACATTAATTTTTGCGGTAATATTTTAACCATTTATGAAAAATCAGATATTTATGGCGTTTCCGCTATCAAAAGAAAAGAAAATTCTAAATGCAAAATAGAACACTTTAAAGAAATCGAACTTAATACTGGTTTAAAACATGGCTTTTTGTACAAAGCAGCAGACAATTGGATTGCTCCAAGTAAAAAATGGGCAAATGGAAATTATGACTTGAATTAAGCATTCAAAAACATAAAGTAAGTCTTCAATAATTTTGATTTTATTGGAGGCTTTTTTTATTGCAATCTGACGTTTTTTTGATTAAAATCTTTTTCCAAAAATAAAATTTTTATCATTTTTTTATTTGCAAAATATCTCTGTTAGAAAAAAACATCATTTTTCGTCTCTACTATTACGATTTCAAAACACTTTTTTCAACCAAAAAACGCTGTTTTGTTACAAAATAAACGACTCTTCAAATTTTGTTAATGTACAATTGGCATTCCATTTGTTTGTTTAACTTTGTGAATTCAGTACCTTAATAAAAAATAATTTTAATAAAATATGAAACAATTAGTTCTAGCCGTAATTGCATTTATTTCTTTTTCTTGCACACAAGCTCAGAAAACAGCTTTTTCTAAAGAGGCCTTATCTGAGAAATTACTAGCCACTGACGGAAGTCAAGTTGCTTTCAAAAACATCTTAAAAAAATATAAAGGAAAAACTTTGCTAATCGAAGTTTGGGCTTCTTGGTGTGGTGACTGCGTAAAAGCAATGCCAAAATTAAAAGAATTACAAGCTAATAATCCTGATGTTTCTTATCTATTCCTTTCTGCTGATAAAACGGCTGATAAATGGAAAGCAGGAATCGAAAAACATGAATTAAATAAAGGCGATCATTATATGATGAATGACGGAATGAAAGGCCTTTTCGGAAAAGCGATTGACTTAGATTGGATTCCAAGATATATCGTGGTTGACAAAACAGGAAAAATAGTTTTGTACAGAGCGATCGAAACTGATTTCGAAAAAATCAATTCTACTTTACAATCGTTGAAATAATTTTCAATTACAACATTTCAAACAAAAAACAAAAAAATAATATAAAACTACCAAAATGAGAAAATCGATTGTTGCAGGAAACTGGAAAATGCACAAAAATGCAGCGCAAACTGAAGAGTTATTAAACGAATTAATTGCTAAAATTCCAGCAAAAACAAATGCACAAGTAATTGTAGCTCCAACTTTTGTAAACTTACAAGCAGCGGCTGCTAAATTAAAAAATACAACTATCGGAGTTTCTGCTCAAAACGTTCACCAAGCTGAAGGTGGTGCTTTTACAGGAGAAATTTCTGCAGATATGTTAACTAGCATTGGCGTTAACACAGTAATTTTAGGTCACTCTGAGCGTAGAGCTATTTTCCACGAAACAGATGCTTTAATCGCAAACAAAGTTGACACAGCTTTAAAACATGACATGACAGTAATCTTCTGTTTCGGAGAAGAATTAAAAGACCGTCAGTCTGGAAATCACTTTAACATTGTTGAGAACCAATTACGTGATGGTGTTTTCCATATTGCAAAAGAATCTTGGTCTAAAATTGTTTTAGCTTATGAGCCAGTTTGGGCTATCGGAACTGGAGAAACTGCTTCGCCAGAACAAGCACAAGAAATGCACGAATTCATCAGAGAAACAATCCGTAAAGCTTTCGGAGCTGAAATCGCTGATGAAGTTTCTATTTTATACGGTGGTTCTGTAAAACCAGAAAACGCTAAAGAAATTTTCTCTAAACCAGACGTTGATGGAGGTTTAATTGGAGGTGCTGCTTTAAAAGCTGATGATTTCTTAGCGATTGTTACAGCTATTTAATTAAAATTTTAGTCCCCGATAGCTATCGGAATAAATTCTACATAAAACCATTCGCTATGCGAATGGTTTTTTCGTTTTGGAATTTGGAATTTTTAAATTGAAAATTTATAATTTAAGGATTACCTTTGCAAAAATTTTTTTTATGTCAAATATATATTTAGGATATCATTTTACAATTGAGCCGAAAGAGTTGGGTTCTGAAATTTTAGTGGCTGAATTGGGCGAAAAAGCGTTTGAAAGTTTTACGGAAACTGAAAATGGAATTTCTGCTTTTGTGAAGAAGGATTTATGGGATGAAAATATCCTAGATGATATTTATATTTTACAATCTGAAGAGTTTAAGATTGAATATACAATTGAAGAAATCGATCAGGTAAACTGGAACGAAGAATGGGAGAAAAACTTCGAACCAATTGATGTTGACGGAAAATGCCACGTTCGCGCACCTTTTCATCCAAAAACAGATGCTGAATTTGATATCGTAATTGAACCAAAAATGAGCTTTGGAACTGGTCATCATGAGACAACTCACATGATGATCCAGCATTTATTAGAGATGGATGTTAAAGGTCTAAAAACTCTAGATATGGGATGCGGAACTGCTATTTTGGCTATTTTGGCTGAAATGAAAGGCGCAGAACCTATTGACGCAATTGATATTGATAATTGGTGTTATTTAAATTCTATTGAAAATGCGGAGCGCAATAATTGTAAATATATTAGCGTTTATGAAGGCGATGTAGCTTTACTTGCAGGCAAAAAATATGATTTGATAATTGCTAACATCAACAGAAATATTTTGTTGAACGATATGCAGTCTTATGTTGATGCTTTAAACCCAAAAGGGATAATTCTTTTTAGCGGTTTTTATGAAGAAGATATTCCTTTTATTGATGCTTCTTGTGTTGAAAAGGGTTTAACTTATGTTAAAAAGCTTCAAAGAAACAACTGGGTATCTTTAAAATATGTAAATTAGATACTGATAATCAATTCAGTACAAAACCTATAAGACATGAGTACTAAAGAAAAAGTAAGAGAAAGAGTTCGTGAAAAAGAAGCCATTGCTTTTAATAACGAGATCATTGTGTATAATGATGATGTAAACACTTTTGATCACGTAATCGATACTCTTATGCGTGTTTGTGACCACACGGCTGAACAAGCTGAACAATGCTCTTTGATTGTTCATTATAACGGAAAATGCACTGTAAAAACTGGTCCGATTGAAAAACTTAAACCTCAATGCACACAACTTTTGGAAGCTGGGCTTAGCGCCGAAATTGTTTAATTGATTCAATCATTAAAAACGTATTCTATTTTATTCGACATTAGAATTGAATAGAATACGTTTTTTATTTTTATAGATTTCAATTCATTAAAAAAATCTTCTAATAAAGAAAGACAATAAAACACTATTCTATTAGTTTTTCTTTACAATTATGAGAATCCTTTCTCTATTTTATTTATTTTAAATCAAAATACTATATTATTATGGTTTAATTTATCAATAATTTAAAAAGCATTCGATTTTATTTTATATTTGAACGAAATAGAATCCTTTTTTATGGAAGAATACGGAAAGATATTAATTATTGCGATGCCAATTTTTTTAGCTTTAATTGTTATTGAAAAAATCTACGGCATTTATAAAAAGAACGATACTGCTCCATTGATAGATAGCGTATCAAGCATAAGTTCTGGCATTACCAATTCGGTAAAAGATGTTTTAGGGCTGAGTGTAACTTTTCTTTCTTATGAATGGCTGGTTTCTAAAATTGCATTACAACATTTAGAAGCCAATGTCCTCTCCTACTGCATTGCTTTTTTTGTAATTGACTTTTACGGTTATTGGAGTCATAGACTAGCACACCAAATTAATTTTCTTTGGAATAAACACGCCATACATCACAGCAGTGAAGAGTTTAATCTTGCTTGCGCACTACGCCAGCCCATTGCTAGTTTAGTCAATCTATTTACTTTTTTACTGATTCCTGCGGCTTTATTAGGCGTTCCTGCTTCAGTAATTGCCATTACGTTGCCTATTCACTTATTTTTGCAATTTTGGTATCACACGAAGCATATTAAGAAAATGGGCTTTATTGAGCATATTTTGGTAACCCCTTCACACCATCGCGTACATCATGCCATTAATCCAGAATATTTAGACAAAAACCATTCTCAGATTTTTATTTTTTGGGACAAGCTTTTTGGTACTTTTCAAGAAGAACTAGACGATGTGCCTCCAGTTTTCGGTATCACAAGACCAGCCAATACTTGGAATCCTATAAAGATAAATTTTCAGCATTTGAGTTTATTAATAAAAGATGCTTGGCGCGCTCCAAAATGGAAAGACAAATTGACAATCTGGTTTAAACCAACAGGTTGGCGTCCTGAAAATTTTGAAGAAAAATTTCCTGTCAACAAAATCGAGAATGTTTTTAATTTTGAAAAATATGGCACGCAGAATTCTCAAAAACTGATTTATTGGTCTGTTATTCAAATGCTAATAACATTATTGTTTGTAAGTTATTTGTTTGAGAATATTGCCAAAATTGGTCTTCCAAATATTTTCATCTACGGCTCTTTTATTTTTATAACCATATATAGCTACACAGAGTTAATGGATAAAAATCGATATGCCCTCTTATGGGAAGGCATTCGTCTAGGGCTTGTAATTTGTATTATTGGCTACTATGGAGATTGGTTTGGATTAAATCGTGAAATTCCAATTAGCAATTATATTATTTTTACATACCTGATTTTATCTTTTTTAACAACGCTTTATTTTGTTAATTTTGACTTTAAAACCAACCAAAACCAATATACCAATTCATAACCCCTATTATGAGAAACTCATCTTTTTTTAAAATTTATGTAGCATTTAGTATAGTTTATCTCATTATTCTGCTCTCTGGCTACGAGCGTTTTGATCTTTTTCTTAAACCCATTCTAGTACCAATTATTGGGTTTGGAACTTATTTTTACAGAAAATTTCCAACTCAGAATATTTTATTGGCAGCACTTGCCCTTTCATGGCTTGGAGATGTCATTTTGCTTTTTACTGATCTAGGCGAAATTTATTTTATTTTAGGACTTGTATTTTTTTTAACAGCACATATTGTCTATTGTGTTCTTTTTAATAAACAGAAAAGAATCAGAAAAAAACAAAACAAACCGCTTTTTATATTTGGAAGTGTTTTAATTGCATTTTATTTAATTGGAATGGTTTCTGTTTTAATGCCTCATTTAGGAGAACTTGAAATCCCTGTTTCGATTTATGCTTCAATAATCTCAATAATGCTTTTATTTGCTTTCAACGGATTTTTGGTTTGGGAAAAACCAGGGAATCAGCTTGTATTTTTAGGCGCAATTTTCTTTATTATCTCTGACAGTATTCTAGCTGTAAATAAATTTTATGCTCCAATTCCTAAAAGTTCCTTTTTTATTATGCTGACCTATCTTCTGGCACAATATCTGATTGTAGTTGGTACTTTAAAACTAAATCCGAAAAAAGAACAGCAAGTAGTATAACTTTCGCAACAATCTCAACCATGAAAAAAATAGCCCTTTTAATTGTTTTATTAATCAGTGTTTCTTCTTGCGTAAGCACAAAATCGACATTAAAGAATGTTGATGACAATGCGCCAGATTTGATTTTAAAAAAGGATAATACTTTTTCTATAACACAATTTGCTAAAGATAAAAAGTACGGCTATGATCCTGATTATCCTGTTAATATTTTTTTTCAGAACACCAACAATGAAGCTTTAAATGAAACTCGCTTCTTAAATGCTTTAGCTGGCCCAAATGGTGAAAAAGTAACTTATACTAGATTAGAAACCTGTTGCCCATTTCCGACTAAAAGAAGCAATATGGGAGCTGGATTTTTGAATGTTTATGAATTGAAATGGGATGGACAAAAAAAGCCTGTTAAGCTTTATTTGAATGTTTATGAAAAAGGAATTTTAATGGTTCCAGTAGGATTAAGATTGAAACAATAAATCATCAAAGACAAGATTATGCTTGAAATATTGCCTTTGATATTAATTTTACTTCCTGTTTTGTTTCAACTGATAATGGGAACTAAAACAGTTTATAAACCTATTTCACTTACCCTGAGTTCCGTATCCTGGATTAGTATTGTTTCTTATATCTTGGTGTCTATTATCTCTTTCTACATTGTCGATTACAATTTCTCAAAACAATACGAACAATATCCAAATCCAATAAGATGCGGAATGCCTCTTTTAGGCATTGTTATGGCTTGTTTCTTTTTGCTGTTTATTTTGGTTTTAGTTATTTCAATACAATTTTGGATCAAAAGATGCAAAGAAAATAGATATAAGAAACAGATTGTTCAAACTAAAAAACAGCATTAAACTGCAAAACTTCAAAACATGATAAATGTCATTTATCAGTTTCTTTTCATGCTTTAATATTGCCTCGGAAAAAGCATTTAATCGATTAAAAGAAATTTTAGCTATATGCTAATTCTACTAAGCTCCAAGCCAGCTATTAGAGTTCTTAAAATAATCTTAAATCTTCATCTGAAACTCATAAATCATAACTACCTTTGCAGTGCAAAAAAATAATTTTATGAACATACAACATATTCCTCAAATTAAGCATACTGACAGCGGGAATTTCTTCTTATTGGCGGGGCCTTGCGCTATCGAAGGAGAAGAAATGGCGTTGAGAATTGCTGAAAAATTAGTTGGTATTACCGACAAACTTCAGATTCCTTATGTATTTAAAGGATCTTTCAAAAAAGCAAACCGTTCTAGAATTGACAGTTTTTCTGGAATTGGTGACGAAAAAGCATTAAAAATCTTAAGAAAAGTTTCAGAAACTTTTCATGTTCCGACAGTAACAGATATCCATACAAATGAAGATGCTGATATGGCTGCGCAATATGTAGATGTATTGCAGATTCCAGCTTTCTTAGTTCGCCAAACTGATCTTGTTGTGGCTGCAGCTAACACAGGAAAAACAGTAAACTTGAAAAAAGGACAATTTATGAGTCCTGAAAGTATGAAACATGCTGTTCAAAAAGTATTAGACTGTAATAATGAAAATGTTATGGTTACGGATCGTGGTACTATGTTTGGTTACCAAGACATGATTGTTGATTTTAGAGGAATTCCTACTATGCAACAATATGCTTCTACGGTTTTAGATGTAACACATTCTTTACAACAGCCAAATCAGACAGCTGGTGTTACAGGCGGAAGACCTGACATGATTGAAACAGTAGCAAAAGCGGGTATCGCAGTTGGTGTTGACGGTATTTTTATTGAAACTCACTTTGACCCTGCTAATGCAAAAAGCGATGGTGCTAATATGCTTCATTTGGACTATTTTGAAGGTTTAATGAACAAGTTAGTTGCTATCAGAAAAACAGTTAACGCATTTTAAATTATAATACTTAAGTTCTTTGAAAACAAAATTTTTATTTTTCTTACTGACTTGTGTTTCTTTAAGCACATTTGCTCAGGAAGAAATACCTGTACAAAAATATGCTGCTCACAACAAAGGAAAATTCTTTGTTATGTGGGGAGGTAACAGAGAGAGCTACTCAAAATCTGATGTAAACTTTAGAGGTAAAGATTACAACTTTACAGTTGAGAATATGGCCGCTCATGATAAACCAAAAGGATGGCATGTTGATTATGTCAACCCTGTTAATATGACTATTCCACAAACCAATTTGAGATTGGGGTACTTTTTTAGCGATCATTACAGTGTTACGATTGGTGTTGACCACATGAAATATGTAATGTCACAGAATCAAATTGCAAATGTTACCGGAAACATCAATTTGCCTGCCGATGATCCTGCATCAATTTACAATGATAATTACAACAATACTCCTGTAGATATGTCTCAGGGAGGAGCTAAAGAAGGCGGTTATGGCAATGGTGAAATAAATGTAAACGGTCCTGCTTTTTTAATGTACGAACATACAGATGGTTTAAATTACATTAATACTGAAGTTGCTAGATTTGATGATGTTTCTAAATGGTTTGGATTGCCAAATATTGACAAAGTTCAGATTAACTTAACCGAAGGTATTGGTGCCGGGGTTTTATATCCAAAAACCAACACTACTCTTTTAGGTAAAGAACGTCATGATGATTTTCATGTTTCTGGTTACGGTGTTTCTGCAAAAGCGGGTCTTAACATTACTTTCTTCAAACACTTCTATGTGCAAGGAGAGTTAAAAGGTGGTTATATCAACATGCAGGATATTAGAACTACAACAAGCAATGAAGATAAAGCGTCTCAACACTTTACTTATTTTCAGCGAATTATTGCTGTTGGAGGTATTTTTAGAATCTAATATTTCATCAAAATATATTTAAAAAAATAGCTGTCATTTTATTTGGCAGCTATTTTTTTTATTATTTACTTTGCAACTCAAAGTACTTTAAATTATACTTTATGAAAATCAAAAAATATCTATTTCCGATAATCACTTTTATCTTAAGTTTTGGCTGTGCCTTATTTGTGGCTATAAAAGTTTTCCCTAACAATCCTTTTACGGGAACCAAACAAGAAGAGAAAACAGTAGCAAGTAAATTTAAAGATGGCGATCTTATATTTCAAACTTCAGAATCTAAACAGTGTGAAGCGGTTCGAATTGCAACCAATTCTAAGTTCTCTCATTGCGGCATTATTTACGATATCAACGGGAAATGGCTTGTTTTTGAAGCTGTTCAGCCTGTAAAACTTACTCCGCTTGAAGATTGGATTAAACATGGAAGAGATAGCAAATATGTCGTAAAAAGATTAAAGGACGATAGTGTTTTAAGTCCGCAGATTTTACAGAAAATGAAAGATTATAGCCAGCAGTTTGACGGTAAAGAATATGATGCTTATTTTGAATGGACAGACAATAGAATCTATTGTTCGGAATTGATCTGGAAGATATATAAAAATGCAGCAGGAATCGAATTGTCTAAACTTAGAGAATTGAAAGATTTTAATTTACAAGATTCCAGAGTTCAGAAGATATTAAAAGAGCGTTACGGCAACGATATTCCACTAACGGAAAAAGTCGTTGCTCCTTCTGACCTTGCCGATTCTACTATATTGAAAACAGTCGTAGACACTTATTAATATCTTAAAAAGCTAGTCTTAATTCATTCTAGCTTTTTATTTGCTAATAAACTTTGAAATTCAAAGAACTTTTAAAAACCAAAACTATGAGAGATTACCTGATTGAAAAACTATATAAATGTTCCAAAAAACCGTATCAAAAATATTTTAAAAAGAATGAACCTTGGAATATTGACAAAAACACTTTAATGGACTATCCCGAAGAAAGTCTAGGATTTGGTTTAGGAAATTTTCTTTACAAGAATCACTTCGATATTCAGGAAAAACTCGAAGATCACGACATCATTCATGTTCTTACGAATACTGGAGTTTCGGTTTATGAAGAAATCGGAATGCAGTACTATTTACTTGGAAACGGAAAGAAAAGCTTGTATTTATTTATGGTAATAGCAACAGGAACTATTTTTTATCCGAAACGCATAAACTATTTCATTCAGCAATTTAAAAGAGGCAAGAAAGCAAATGCATTTCATTATCTCGATTTTTCAAAAATGCTTTTTATGCCAATTAAAACTATTCAGCAAACTTTTAAAATTTAAAAAATCATGAAAACTATTCATAATCCTTCCGAAGAAAAACAATCTACAGAATTAGCTATCGGAACCTTTATAATCAGTACACTTTTGTTTATGTCTTATATTATTTCAAATGGAAGTCCTATCGTTTTAGTTATTGCTTGGCCTTTTGCTTTAGCTGGAATTGTAGTCAACTTGATTATGTTTTTTCATTTAATGGAAAAGTTTATCCATTTACCTCATCAACGAAAAGATATCGGAATCAAAATTCTAATCTTACTTTCTAATATTCCAATTATTTACTTGTATTATTTGATTGTGATGAAATTTTAATATTGAAAATTGCATTCATGAAAAAAGCCACAAGTAAAACTTATGGCTTTTCATTTTTTATAATTTGAATTTTAATTCGCTTTTTTAGTCTCGATTCCGTTTTGGTCTAATAAATGCATTAATGTAGTCATTGTTGCTGCACCAAGTTCTAGTTCTCTTTTGTTGATGGCATCAAAAGTATCGTTTGCTGCATGGTGGTAATCAAAATAACGTTGAGAATCTGGTTTCAAACCTGCTTTAACAATAGCTTGTGAGGTTAAATGATTAATATCTGAACCTGCGTGGCCAATTGTAAAACTGTGCACTAAATAAGGCTCAAAAAGATCTTTATAACCTTGTATCTTTTTCAAATTAACGTCGTCAGCTTCAATTGAAAATCCTCTTGGAGAAAATCCGCCTGAATCACTTTCCAATGCAAAAATATGATTCTCTTTATTTTGTTTTGAAACTTCTTCGTATTTAGCACCACCTTTTCCGCCATTTTCTTCATTCATAAACAATACAACACGAATCGTATTTTTAGGCTTGTAATTCAAGTTTTTCAAAATACGAATTACTTCCATACTCTGCACTACTCCCGCTCCATCATCGTGAGAACCATCTGCTAAATCCCAAGAATCTAAGTGCCCACCAACAACCATAATGTTTTCTGGAGTTACAGTTCCAGTCAATTCACCAATTACGTTATAAGACAATGCATCTGGTAAAGTCTCGCAAGATTGTTTAAAATAAAATTTCAAAGCTGGATTTGCTTTTAAAGATTTACTCAACAATTCAGCTCCATTTGTACTAATTGCGGCTGTTGGAATATATTGTGCTTTTGGCAAATCTCCATAACTTTGAGCTCCTGTATGAGGGAAATCGTCTAAACGTAAATTCATAGAACGAACAATTGTTCCTACTGCTCCCAATTTTGCAGCTTCTTTTGCTCCTGCATATCTTTGATCAACACAAGCTCCGTAAGAAGTAAAGGTTTCAATATTTTCAGGATTCATTGGTCTGTTATAGAAAACAATTTTACCTTTTACTTTATCAGCTCCAAGTTCATTCAACTCTTTTATTCCCTGAACCTCAATTATTTCTGCTGTAAGACCCGTTTTTGGAGTTGCAACTGAACCTCCCAATGCACAAATCGGCACTGTTGTTTTTACTTTTCCATTAAGAATGTATGCAGTTTCTTTTTCGCCACGAACCCAGTGTGGCACCATAACTTCTTGTAAATAAACTTTATCAAGCCCTAAACTTTCTAATTGGCTTTTAGCGTACTCAACTGCTTGTTCTGCACCTTTAGATCCAGACAAACGAGCGCCAATATCATTTGACAAGTATTCTAGCCAAGTGTAACATTTTGCTTCGGTTAAAGCTTTTTTGTAAAATAATTTAATGTTTTTTTCATCATTTGTCTGAGCAAAAGATGTCAATCCGTTTAAAACTAAAGCAGTTAAAAGAATCGTTTTTTTCATAGTTTCTGTAGTAATTTGGAGTTTAGTATACCAATGGTACATTCACAAAGGAACAAAATTATCGACATTTCTGAAGTTTTTTTCTCAACCTTTTCTCAAAAAAAAACTCCAATTGCAAATTATTCAATTTGCAATCGGAGCTTTTACTTATTTTGTAAATAAAGATTATTTTACTTCAATAATCTTATTTTTTGTCCCGATACCATTTTCATTAAAAGGCTCTATAGTGAAATAATACTTTGTGCCTTTATCCAAACCTCTAAAATCGTATGCATTGTCACCATAAACCATAATGCTATTGTACAATTTATCAGGAGCGATTCCGTAATAAATGTTATAACCAATTGCATCTGTCTGTCTTTTCCATGAAATCATAGCGTTTCTAGAATCTGCTTTGTTTCTGTCTACTTTAAAAGAAGCTACTGGTTTTGGTTTTGCAGCCAATCCATTTCCAAAAACTCTAAAATCAGAAATCGCAAACAAACCTGATGCATTGTGAATGTTCTCCATTTTAATGTAACGTGCTTTTATCGATTTTGAAAGCTCTACATAATCGTGAGGTGCATCTTTATCATTTTTAGATTTATCAACAACCAAAGTCCAATTTTGGGCATCATCAGACATAAATATTTTATATTGATAATAAATGTCCATTGCCTTATTAAACTGTGTCGCTTTATGATCTGCGTAATTAATCTGCAACGCATTTATTTCCATTTGTCTTCCTAAGTCCATTTGAAGCCATTCGCCTGGGTCGCTTGTCTTTGCAGACCAATAGGTTTGAATATTTTCATCTGTAAGGTTTTCAGGTCCGTAACAGAATTTCTCATAGACTTTTTTACCGCCATGATCCATTCTGTGTGTTTCTACTTCCATACATTCCTCAGACGAAGAAACTGACACAGGCTTTTTATATGAAAGCAACATCCATCCAGATGAAGCGCCTTTTGTCTGATCACGCTCACTCGTTGGCAGTACAATTGGGAAATCTCCATAAGCGGTGATCGAATACATTACATCGTCTTTATCAAATCCAGCAGGAAACATATCTATACGACGCTCAAAACGGTCTTTTATTGAAATTTTACATGTTCCTGTATTCCAATAATTTCCGTAATTATCTGCGAAAGTATTTCCGTGTCCAGCTCCAATTACAAATCCGCCTGGTTTATATGACATCGGATTATGTTTCTGATACGTAAATGGCCCTAACGGATTATCTCCAACATGAACACCATTTGCGTAACCTTTAAACTCAGTTGCTGGCGCACCATACTGCATATAATATTTTCCGTTATGTTTCGTCATCCAAGCTCCTTCAATGAAGTTACCCCATGGCGCTGGTTCCATATCGTTATTTGGTCCAAAACGCTCCCATCCGTGAGCTGAAGGATCTAAAATAGCAACTTCTTTAATTTGTCCATAAGGTTTTTGAATATCTTCGACTTCAGTTGCTTTGTACAAAGTTGCATAGTCCGACTGATTTCCTTTTGGAAGCCAAGTTTTATAGTCAACTTCAACACCTACAAGCGGTAATTTTCCACTTGAACCGTAATACATATAGACTTTTTTGTCATCGTCTTGAAATATTGCTGGATCCCAAGTCGGAAGCATTGCTTTATCTATATGACGTGTCCATCTTCCCGATTTTGGATCAGCTGTTTTCCAAATCGGATGATCTCTTTTCCAAGTTGAACCTACATAAAATAAAGTGTCATTTACAACCCAAGCCGCAGGAGCACACTGGTCATCATCGCCTGGCTGTCTTTGAAAACTTCCGTAAACAAAATTCCAATCTGACATGTCTTTACTCCAAAAGAAACCTGCTTGATTGGTAGCGAATAAATAATACTCGCCTTTGTAGGTAATAATTACAGGATCGGCACTTGAACGGCGTGATTCTGGAATTCCGTTATGATTGTGTGTTGTAAAATTGTAACCAATATTTATTGGATTACAATAGGTTGTAGCTGGTCTACTAGGGTCAAACCATTCTGTCTTGCCAGAATTTTGCGCCAAAAGACTGCTTCCGAAAAGTATCGAAAACAATACAATAGGCGTTAATTTTTTATATAATTTTTTCATGTTTAGATTTTCTTAAGTTAAGTTTTAAAGACTATTTTTTAATCTCTTTTCTTTCCTTTAAAAGTTCGGGTTCGTTTGTTGTGATGTAATTGAATTTATGAGCTATAATCCAATCCATATCTTTTGCGTCATTAACAGTCCAAGCATTTAAGATCACTTTATTGTCTTTAGCTTCTTGAATCCATTCCGGATGCTTTTGAAAAACAGAATAATGATAGTCAACACCATTAATTTTATCTGCCTTTACTTCTTTTGGTGATTTGTTTCCTTCTAAATACTGTAGAGAAGTTTTAGAATCTATTTCCCTAATTTTCTTTAGAATATCATAATCAAAACTGATGTAGCAGGTATTTTTATCGGCTTTTAATTTTTTAATGGTTTCGACTGCTGCTACACCCGTTTTTTGTCCTCTTTCTTTGCTTATTTCTGAAGGTTTGATTTCGCAAACTAAAAGTGTGTGTTTGTTGTTTCGCATTCCTTCTGAAATGTATTCATGAAGGGTTGGAAGTTTTTCTCCGTTAGAAAGTTTAAACTTTATTAAATCTGCATAATTCGTTTCCTCAATAAGCAGTTTATTGTAATGAGCATCATGATTGATTACAAGAGAATCGTCTGCTGTTCTCCAAACATCAAACTCTGTTCCTGGCAATTTTAAATCGATTGCATGCCTTAATGATGCAATCGAATTTTCTGGCAGATTGTTCTTTTTCCAAGCTCCGCGATGCGCTACAATTGCATTTTTTTGCGCATAGCTAGACGAAAAAGTAATAAGGCAAATTGCACTAAATATTTTAAAAGTATTCATATAATCGTAGTTAAAAAATTACAAAAAGGTCTTTTGCTCTTAGAAAAAAAGCCCTCCAAACGAAGGGCTTTTCACTAATCAAATAAACCAACTATTTAGTTAACTCAAAACTAACTTTCTTATCGGCATTTGAATTTTCTCCAACGAAAATATCAAACTGTCCAGGCTCTGCTACGAATTGTAAATCAGAGTTATAAAATTTTAAATCTTCAACAGTGATATCAAAACTCACTGTTTGTTTTTCACCTTTTTTAAGTGTTATTTTTTGGAAACCTTTTAATTCTCTAACTGGTCTTGTTACTGAACCAACTAAATCTCTAATGTATAATTGAACTGTTTCTTTTCCGTCAAAATTTCCAGTATTCGTTACATCAACAGTTACTTTCAATTTTCCAGATGGATTCATTTTATCAGAAGAAATTTTCAAGTTTGAATAATCAAAAGTGGTATAGCTTAAACCAAATCCGAATGGGAATAAAGGCTCGTTTCTTTCGTCAATATAATTTGATCTGAATTTTTCGAATTTACCTTCTGTGTTAGAAAGTGGTCTTCCCGTATTTTTGTGTGCGTAGTAAATTGGCAATTGTCCAACGCTTCTTGGGAAAGTTGAAGTCAATTTTCCTGAAGGGTTTACATCTCCAAATAACACATCAGCAATAGCATAACCTGCTTCTGTACCAGCAAACCAAGCATTTAAAATGGCTGGAACTGTTTTTTCTTCGTCAGTAATTACTAACGGACGTCCGTCAAATAAAACCAACACAACTGGTTTTCCTGTTTTCAATAAAACGTTTAATAAATCTTTTTGCGCTTGAGGAATTTCTAAGTTTGTACGGCTACTAGATTCTCCGCTCATCTCTGCAGATTCTCCTAAAGCTGCCACAATTACATCTGATTGCTCAGCAACTTTTAAAGCTTCTGCCAATAATTCTTCTTTTGTACGAGCATCACGGTGTAACGTTTTACCGAACATTGTTGCATTAGTTTCAAAAGTTTCATCATAATCTAAATTGCTTCCTTTTGCATATAAAACTTTAGTTCCAGCTCCAGCAACTTCTTTGATACCTCTCAATAATGAAACAGCATTTTCCATTTTTGTAGCTACACTCCAAGTTCCTGGCATGTTTTCTTTAGCATCTGCCAATGGGCCGATTAAACCAATTGTTCCAGATTTTTTAAGAGGCAATAATTGGTTTTGATTTTTCAATAACACCAACGATTGAGCTGCAATATCACGCGCTTCTTTTCTGCTGTCTGTTGTAAAGATTTCAGTTTTTGCTCTCTTCTCGTCACAATATTTATATGGATCTTGGAATAATCCTAAATCATATTTTGCTTCTAAAATAAGTTTTACAGCATTATCGATTGTTTCAATTTTTACTTTTCCTTCGTCTAAAGATTTTTTCAAAGTTCCTAAGAAACCTTCTCCAACCATATCCATTTCAACTCCAGCGTTTAATGCTAAAGCAGAAACATCTTGTAAATCTCCCATTCCGTGCGGAATCATTTCAGGAATACCTGTAAAATCTGTTACTACAAATCCTTTGAAACCCCATTGTTTTCTTAAAACATCTGTCATTAACCATTTATTTCCTGTTGCTGGAATTCCGTCAACTTCGTTGAAAGAAGCCATAACCGAACCTACACCTGCATCAACTGCAGCTTTGTAAGGAGGAAAATAATCATTAAACATTCTGATGTGGCTCATATCAACTGTGTTATAATCACGTCCACCTTCTGGAGCTCCGTATAATGCGAAGTGCTTAACGCAAGCTAAGATTGAGTTATTTTTAGTTAGATCATGCTGCTGATAACCATTAACCATTGCTTTTGCAATTTGGCTTCCTAAATATGGATCTTCTCCTGAACCTTCAGAAACCCTTCCCCATCTTGGGTCGCGAGAAATGTCAACCATTGGAGAAAATGTCCAGTTGATACCGTCTGCGCTTGCTTCCTTTGCCGCGATTTGGGCACTTCTTTCAATTAAGCCCATATCCCAAGTACAAGATAATCCTAACGGAATTGGGAATGTTGTTTCGTAACCGTGAATAACGTCCATACCAAAAAGCAACGGAATTTTTAAACGGCTTTTTTCAACCGCAATTTTCTGTACTTCTTTAATTTTTTGAACTGATTTAATGTTGAACAAACCGCCCACTTTTCCTTCAGCAATATTTTTTGCCACATTTGAGCTGTTTGCCTGCCCAGTGGTAATATCACCAGATGTTGGCAAGTTTAACTGACCCAATTTCTCGTCTAAAGTCATTTTTGACATTAATTCCGCCACAAATTCAGACTTTGGTTTAATTTTCACTGTATTTTTAGCTGGCTTTTTTTGAGCATAACCCAAAACAGCGCATCCTAAAAAAAGTAAGACTAATTTGTTTTTCATTCTATTCTATTTATTTGTTTGTATTCGTTTTTCTTTGCTGCAACATCCAGTCATAGATTTCTTGATTATCGTATACTTTTGTCCAGCTGTCATGTCCAGCATCATCAAAAATGGTCAGCTTCACATCTTTAGCATTACATTTTTTCAATTCTTTGTAAATCGTTATCGCATAATTCACATTTACCACATCATCGAGTAATCCATGAAAAATTCTGGTTGGAATATTGGCTATTTCACATGCTTTTTCTAACTGAATCAAATCTACAAAGCCGGCGACAGGTACGTTTGCGGCAAATAGATCAGGATGTGCAAAAGCCAAATTCCATGAAGCCCAACCTCCTGAGCTTAAACCAGTAACATATATTCTTTCTGAATCAATTTTATTTTCTTTCTGAATTTTCACAATCAGCTGATAAATTGATTCTATATCCCAATTTTCGTCTTCTTTGCATTGCGGAGCCAAAACATAAGCATCTAATTGGTTCGTTTTTAAATATTTTAAAGGCCCATTAATTTTTACCTTTTCTAAATCGGTTCCTTTTTCTCCATCACCCGAAATAAAAACAATTAATGGCTTTTTCTCCTTAACATTCGCTGGACGATGCAAAACATAACCTAGTTCGTATTTAGACATTATAACCGTATTGATTTTCCCAGTTGTTTCACTCTGCCCAAAAACAACTACAGAAAACAACATAAATATAAATGCTAATGTATTTTTCATAGAGACTTAAATTCCGTATTTTCCAGATTTAAATCCAAGTTTTGTTAAACCTTGTTTTACTTCTGGCGCGTTCATAAACAATTTCCATAATAGGCCTGTTCTGTAATTTTCAATCATTACAACTTCAGGGCCTTGATCAATTGCTAAATAACGTTTTGCAACCCATTTATTTCCTAAACTCAAAGCATCATAAAAACCAGCATCTCCCCAAGTTTCGTCTTTATGATTTTCGTATAAATTTCTGATTACGGCCATCGATTCTTTTGGCGTGTAAACAATTGAGCTGATTGCTGCTGTTGGAGAAATAACACCTTGATCGTTGCTTGGCATGTGTGCATTGTATCCGATAGAACCGTCAGGGTTTCTAGAATAAGAAGCTGTTAAACCCCAATATTCAGGACCATAACCTGCATTTTTATTTGGATTTTGAACACAATATTCATAATTGATTTTAGTCTGATTGACATTTAAATCCCAGTAATTAGCGTATTTATCGCTTAATTGATTTGGATCTAAACCTACATAAGAATAATGAGCCCAGAATAACGGACCGCCAAATTCTTCTGCACCATTGTGCTTTAAAATAAGTGGGATATTATATTTTGTTTTTGAAGAAACTATGCCACCGCTTCTCGCCCATCCTTCGTGATATGCTTTTGCATCGATAGTATGAGTTGGCGAAGACGCTGCCATTACGTAAGTAATAAGGCATTCGTTATATCCTTGTAGTGGAAAATTCATTTGCCAAGCATAACTCGGAGACCAGTGCCAGTATAAGACATTTTTTTGATTTGTGTACCACTGCCAGTCAACCCCTTTCCAAAGTGCATCGTATTTTTGAGCTACTGCTTTTTCTTTTTCAGAACCATCTTTAAGATATTCACGAACGGTAATCATTCCTGCAACCAAAAATGAGGTTTCAACTAAATCACCACCATTATCCTTGGTTCCAAAAGGCTTTACTTTTCCTGTATTTCCGTCAATCCAATGTGACCATGCTCCGTGAAAACGATCTGCTTTACCTAAAAAATTTGCAATTTTGTTAAGTCTTTCTACTCCTTGATCTTTAGTAATATATCCTTGTGACATGCCTGAAACAAGCGCCATTAATCCAAAACCAGAACCTCCAGTTGTTACGATATTCGAGTCGTTTTCAGGATAGACTCCGTCAGGATGATAACGCTCTCTGGCTAATCCAGAATTTGGTTCTGCATAATCCCAGAAATATTTAAATGTTTGTTTTTGAACAGCATCCAAAAGCTGATCATCTGTTAATCCAGTAACGCCAGAAGTATTTTCCTGTACATTTTCTTTTGACTTATCTGTTTTTCCACAACCAAAAAAAGCAAAAGCTAAAAATAAAACTGAAATTCTAACCATTATAAAAATTTAAGATTTTAATAAATAATCACTCCCTTCAGGAAATCTGAAGGAAGTGATTTTTAAGATTTTGATTAATATCCGCCAGGATTCTGCTCAGAAAGCCCGTTTGCTTCTCTTAAGAATGAAGTTGGTATTGGCCATAACTCATGTTTTCCAACGATAAAAGTTTTACCATCTGCTGCCATAGCCGCTTCAGCCTGTCCTGTTCTAACAATATCAAACCATCTATCATGTTCAAAAGCAAATTCTAATCTTCTCTCTTTATAAATTGCTTTTCTAATATCAGTTTGAGAAGTAAAAGGAGTATCTCCTAAACCCGCTCTATGACGAATTTGGTTTACTAAAGGAATTGCTGCAGCAGTTTCTCCTAATTCGTTTAATGCTTCAGCTTTCATTAATATAACCTCAGCATATCTTAAATATCTAAGATTTGTATCTGTAAATTCTTGGTTATAGAAAGATGATGAATATGCTTTATAATTATATCTTGGATTTGCTACAGTTGATGGTACTTCTCTACCATCATATAAAACTGAACCTCTGAAAATAATTGTAGCGTCTTTTCTAACATCTCCTGCCTCATATGCATTTGCTAAACCTTCAGTTGGTGTGTTGAATCCCCAACCCCATCCTCCAGCTCCACGAGGTGCTTGAGAAACAGTATAGTTTCCAATTCCAAATCCAGGACTAGAAGTAGAACCTACTCCATTAATTTCGAAAATAGATTCTGGTCCAAATTCTCCTTCTTTTTTATATTGCAAAGAATAATCAGAAACTAAAGAGTAACCAGTTACTTTATCGCAATTATCAATTACTTTTTGCCAGTTTTTTTGATATAGGTTTACTTTTGCCAATAAAGCATATGCTGCCCCTTTTGAAGCCCTAACAACATCAGCTCCTGTGTATTCTGATTTTAAAGGCAAAGCTTCGATAGCGTCATTTAAATCTTGTTCAATAAAAGCATAAACTTCAGCTACTGACTTACGAGTCAATTGCATTTTTCTATCTTCCTCAGAGATTGGAACCGTAGCTAAATGATCTATAATAGGAACTCCTCCATATCCTTTAACTAAAGTAAAATACATGAATGCTCTCATGAATTTTGTTTCTCCAACTAATCTTGCTTTTAAACTTGGTGTTGCCTGATCTAATTTAGGGAACATTGCCAATGCCTGATTACATCTGTTAATTCCCGCATAATTTGCATTCCAAGTTGACTGAAATGATGGAGTTGAAGCATTATAAGTTAAAGCATCAACAATATCTTTATCTCCTCCTGCATCTCCTGGATCAGATCCTTTGTCAGCATCATCACTAATAATACTTGAAACTGCATTCCATCCAAAAGACGACATTTCCCATCCTAGAAATTGATTGTAAATTGCAGTTACAAAACCTTTAGCTCCCTCATCGCTATTTACCAAATTTGGATCAGCTGGAATAGCTTCTGTTGGTTCTACATCCAAAAAGTCATTTGAACATCCAGACAATAATAATCCAGAAAGTACAAACATTGATATATATATTCTTTTCATGATATTAAAATTTTAAATTTGCACCAATAACAAATGATCTCAATGATGGGTAAGCATCTAACTCAACACCTTGAGTACCTTCAACTAACTTACCATCAGACACAACATCTGGTGAAAATCCAGAGAATTTTTGTGTTATAAATGGGTTAATTGCATTTACATATAATCTGCAATAGCTGATAAAGTTGTTTTCTCTTATTGGAAGTTTATATCCTAAAGTAATGTTATTGATTCTAAAGAAATCTGCAGACTCCAAGTAGTACGTTGAAGCATAAGGAGTTAAATTAGATGGTGCTGGAATTGAAGACGTAGTATTTGTAGGTGTCCAAAAACCATTTGCCATAGAAGCTTCTACATTTTCCCCTCCAAATCTTTGCGCTTTTTTTCCATTGTATACTTTTGCCCCTCCTGTTCCGTAACCGTCAACAGAGAAATCAATGTTTTTATAGTTTAATCCTAAAGTAACTCCATAATTAGAAGTCGGTAAAAGAGACCCAACGTATTTTTTATCTTTAAGTTCGTCTAACCCTGATTGAGCAACTTTAGAACCATCTGCTTTGTAGTATAGCATTTGACCGTTTGTTGGATCAACTCCTGCGTACTCATACATATAAAAACTACCTAATGGCTGACCTACTGAAGTATTGTCAAGAATTTTAGTATTTTGACCATTTCCTAAACTTCCTCCAATAATTGGATTTAACTGAACATTTTTAAGACTTGTAAGTTCATTTTTATTATGAGAAAAATTCCCTCCTACCCAGTAGCTTAAATTATCGTTGATTTTATCATCCCAACGTAATGCAATTTCATATCCTTTGTTAGATACTTCTCCAACATGTGCAGGCGTAGCTAGTGTAATTCCAGAAGTTGAATAAGGCTTAACATTTAAAATTGTATTTGTTGTATTTTTATCATACACATCAAATGATCCTTTTAATCTGCTGTTCAATACTTCAAAATCAAAACCTCCTGAAAGCTCTTCAACAATTTCCCAAGATAAATTAGGGTCTACTTGAGAGTTAATCGTAGTACCTGAACCTAAACCAGAATAATCCAATCCAGAAGTTAATAATTGAGTATTAAGAGGAACATTTTGATTTCCTAATCTACCCCAAGAACCTCTAATTTTTAATAAGTTAATTGGCTCTACATTGCTTAAAAAACTTTCTTTTGAAAGAATCCATCCTAAACCAACTGATGGGAATGTTCCCCAACGTTTGTCTTCAGCAAATTGAGATGAACCATCACGTCTTACAGTACCTGTAACCAAATACTTGTCCATTAATTTATATTGAAAACGAGCAAAATAAGATGCCAATCTTCTTTCATTTAAAGCTTCGTCTTTTAAACCTGTAACAGTACCTGCAACGTTAACATCTTTTAAAGACCAATAGTTTGAATTTGCATTTACATTCTTTCTATCAATTGTTAACTTTTCTCTTGTACCTTGAACATTCGCCTCAATACCAGCTGTAACTTCTACATCATGAATTTCAGCAAAAACTTTATTATACGTTAAATAGTTAGACAAGTTCCAGTTGAAATATTGGTCTCTGTTTCTTGTTAAAGTATTTTTATTTAAATCTGAAGGATATTTTTCTGCTACACGAGTAGGGTCTGCAGATAGCCAAAGCGCTAAGTTATCTACATAATTATACTGTTTGTAAGTATAAAATTCTCCATTGAATTGTGAAGTAAATTTCAAAGATTTAAGAATATCCCAATCTAATTTTAATCCTCCCTGTAAAGTTACAGATTGCTGTTGCTCATTTGTATAATCTAATTGAGCTACTGGGTTTCCAACATTATTAAAAGATGTACCAGTTTCAGATACTACTCCGTTAGAAATAAATGGCACTCCATATTTACCGTCAGCATAACGAACAGGAACTAATGGTGATTGTCGGTAAGCATTTGTAAATGCGCTCAAAGGCATTGGCGTATTTTTAATATTACTTACACTAAAGTTTTGGCTTAACTTAACTTTTTCAGAAAGTTTAAACTCATTATTATTTCTGAATGTTGTACGTCCATAATCAGAACCATTTAAGATTCCTTTTTCTTCATAATTTCCAAGACTGAAAAAGTATTTTACATTTTCTGAAGAGCCTGAAACAGAAATATTGTTCTGAGTATAAGATCCTGTTCTTGTAATTGCGTCTAACCAATCTGTATTATACGGTTGATTAGCAGAGAATCTACCTTGTGGAAAATCGTTGCTATAAGCGGCATTACTGTAACGAACATACTCATCAGCATTTGCCATTTTTACAGTTTTTAAAGGGCTTCTAACCCCTGCAAAACTTTCTACATCTACAGTAATTTTTCCTTTACCTGCTTTGGTTGTAATCATAATTACACCATTTGCACCTCTAGTACCATAAATAGCTAATGAAGAAGCGTCTTTTAATACTTCGTAAGACGTAATATCATTAGTATTGATGTTGTTGATATTATCAGTCGGCATACCATCTACAACATATAAAGGATTTCTTCCTCCTAATGCTGTACCAGCCCCTCTAATAACAACTGAAGGCGTACTTCCCGGCGCATCTGAAGTAGACACCTGAACCCCAGCAGCTTTTCCTTGAATTGCCTGAGAAGCATTCATTACTTTCATCTTGGTAATCTCTTCGGACTTAATTGAGCTAACCGCCGAAGTATTATCAATTTTCTTTCTTGTACCGTATCCAATTACAACTACTTCTTTTAAGGCAGTATCGCCTGCCTCTTTTAAGGTAATTGTCATCGTCGCGGCAGTAGCCGGTACAGAAACTGAATCAAAGCCTAACATAGACACTTTTAAAATGTCTCCAGGTTTTGCATTGATTGTAAAGTTTCCGTCGAAATCTGCATCTGCAGTAGCTCTAGCATCAGCTGAAGCGATAATTGCTCCTGGAATTCCCATTCCATTACTGTCTACTACTTTTCCTTTAATTGCTTGTGTCTGTCCTAACATAAATGTAGGCAGCAGCAAGAGCGCTAAAAAGCTAAAAATAAAATTTTTCATACAGTACGTAATCGTTTAAGTTAGTAGAGCCAAATTAAGCAATTACAACGTTGTAGTACATCAAACACCACTACAACATAGCTACATCATTGTGTTAAAATTTTATCTTATAACAATGATTATCAACGTGGTAAATGTTAACAAAAATCGTTTAACATAACATTATGATGTAGTAATGATGTATCGTAATTATATAAAAAATGATATAGAAAAATATAAATTCTATAAAAAATAAAATCAAATCTTACAGAGTTAATAAAAACTTAGACAGGTTTTCGTCTTGAGTTAGGTTCAGCTTCTTTCTAAGGCGGTATCTATGCAGTTCTACACCTCTAAAAGAGATATTCATCATAGGAGCAATTTCTTTAGAAGAAAGATTCATTTTAAGATAAACACATAGTTTAATATCCTTTGGAGTTAATTGTGGATATTTTTTAGAAAGATTAATAATAAACTCGTTGTGAATTTGATTCAAATTGGTCTCAAAAGTCTCCCATTCGTGTTTATTCACTTCATTAATTTTAATCGCTTTTCTAATTTCGTTTTTAAGCTTACTAAAATCTTTTTCAGTTTCTAAAATGCCTTGAATTTTATCAATCATTTCCGTTTGCTTGGCAATTGACAGGGATTTCCCTGCAACTTCTGAAGATTTTGCTTGCAGTTCTAATTCTAAAATATGTTTTTCGTATTCTTGAATATTAAGTTCGTTTTCTTTTTTCAATTCCATTTCAAGAATTTCCCGTTGATGCTTTAATTCTTCAGCCTGCAATTTTAATTTTTGCATATAACGAAGCTTATTCCATTTATAATAGAAAAATAAAACTGCTCCTATTACAAGAAGATAAAGTAAAATCATCCAAAATGAAAAATACCAAGGTTCGGCTACTTTAAATTTATATGATGAAACTGTTTCATAAGTTGCTCCATCATGTTTAAAAATTTCTACAGAATGGTTACCACTACTCAAATTGTTCAAAACAATTAATCCATCTGAAATTGGAATAAACTCTTTTTCTTTGTCGAGCTTATAAAATAAATTTGGTTTGCTAGCTCCGTAAATTCCAGAAATAACGTTAATCTTTAATTCTGTATTGAATTTAATTTTTTCATCGCTCGGAATTAAAGCATCATCACTAAATGCTTCAATTTTCACTTCTGAATTTTGTTTATTTTCATATTCGAGTTTAAGCGAAACAAATCCGTCATCTAGATTAAATAAGTAATAATTATCTTTTTTGAAAATCCTTAGATTCTCATTAATCAATTTTCCTTTATAATATTTCTCCTGAATAATATTCCAAACAAATTTGTTTCCTTGGGCATAAATATGATATAAGATTCCGTTTTGCAAAACCATAAAATGATCTTCATCAATCGAAACGACATCTGTCACATTTCTAAAGTTTGTATTAAACAATTCATTTTCCTCCAATTTATTAGATATAGAATTGTAAGTGTACCAAGAGTTATTAATTAGAAATAGGATTTCCTTTCTAAATTCAAAAATCTTTATTCCAAAATCATTTTGTATTTTGCTTTGCTGTGTGACATTTTCCACTTTCAGCGTATTGTAATTATCGTCTAGCAAAACACGATATAGGCCACGATAATTGTCAGCTGCCCAAATTTCATTTTTTTTGTTTTGAGCAACATACTTTATGGGTTTTGCCAGATCTTTGATAATCTTATAATGAGACATATTTGAAGGATCGTCATAAACCAGAATACCGCTATAAGTAGATTGAAAATAAGTATTATTGATACTACTTTTTGACATATTCCAACCACCGCTGACACCATTAATTTTCGTTAGAGTATTATTTTCGTATGAAAAAGTACCGTCATTATGACCAATGATATATTTTCCGTCAATTAGAGAAATATTCCAACCCTGCCCTTGCGTATTGGGCATCATATTAAATTTTCCAGCACTGTATTCAAAAATTCCATGATTGGATGCGATTAAATAACCTTTGTTAATTGCTGCCACAGCATACACAGATCCTAATAGCCCAGAATTATCATAAAAGAAAGAAATAGGAGAATTAACCTCAACATGTGCAATTCCGTTATCTAAACCAACCCAAAGATCATTTTCTTTATCCAATCCTATACTCAAAACTGAATTGTTCATTAAAACATTATCGCGTTCGATATTTTTAAAAGAATTATTTTTTAAATCTAAAATGAAAATTCCGCGGTTTCCTGTACCAATAACCAATTTATCATTTTTGACAAATTTTGCCACATTGATGGTTGCCGATTTTAAAGTTTCATTTATAGGATGATCCCAGGCTTTCAGTCCATTTTTTTCGACAATGAAAACACCTTTTTTCTGCGTAAAAATATAGGTTGTGTTTTGAAATTTTTCTACGGCATGGACAACAGTATTTTTTAAAACGTTCCATCCTTTTGGATTGGAGATATATTTGCCGTTCATTTTATAAATTCCATCCTTAACCGAAGCTACATATAAATCTTTATCTACTCCAAAACAATACGAAATAAGGAACGGAAACTTAATTTTCTTGATTGTTTTTCCGCTATATATAAAAACATCATTGAAAGACTGAAAATAAAGAGAACCGTTAAATCTGAAAATTTTCCAGATTTCTTCATTATCCTTTTCATCAAATAATCTAAGATTTTTGGTAATAGAAACATAATGCATTGTACCATCTTTCCTGTACCAATAACCAAATTCTTTATAGGAACCTGAGTATATTTTATCTCCTTCAATCAAAATTGATCGAATAATAGTTTTATTCGGAAGTGTATATTTTTCCCATTTTACTCCGTCGTAACGAAGCAAATAATGATTATTTGCAAAATACATTGCATTATCATTTCCTTGTACAACATTCCAAATTTGATTATCTCCCTGATAATCTGATTTGCTGTAATTTTCGACAAAAGGAAGTAATTCTTGTGCTTGAAGTTGTAAAGCGATGAAAAAGAAGAAAACGGATTTAAAAATTATCGATTTCAAGATATTATTTTTTAGATTCAAAGATACTGACAAAAAACTTAAACTGAAAGCATAAAAAAGGCTCCATAAAGGAGCCTATAAGTAAGTAGAAAATAAAACTTTCTAATTTTCAAGCAATTGAAAAACCTGATTTGCAATTTCGTATTCTTCATCAGTCGGAACTACTAAAACTTTTACTTTAGACTTCTCTGAATTGATTTCTCTTAATTCTTTAGAACGCAGTTCATTTTTTCCTGTGTCAATTTCAATTCCGAAATAATCCATATCCGTACAAATCAAATTACGCATATACGATGAGTTTTCTCCAATTCCTGCCGTAAAAACAATTGCATCCAATCCGTTTAAAGCTGCTGCATACGCTCCAATAGTTTTTCTAATTCTATAAGCATTCATTTGCAATGCTAACTGACAATCTTTATTGCCTTTTTCGGCTTCTGCTTCAATATCGCGCAAATCGCTGTAACCCGTAAGTCCAAGCATACCGCTTTGTTTCAATAAAACGGCATTCACTTCGTCTGGAGTATATCCTAGGTTTTTAATCATATAAAAAACAACAGACTGGTCAATATCACCGGCACGTGTTCCCATAATTAAACCATTTGAAGGAGAAAATCCCATTGAAGTATCAATACATTTTCCGTTTTTCACAGCGGCCATACTACAACCATTTCCTAAGTGAATGGTAATTATTTTAGAATTATCTTTTAAATAATTAATAGCCTTTTCAGAAACATATTTGTGGCTCGTTCCATGAAAACCGTAAACACGTACTTTGTTTTCTGTCAAAAGATAATTTGGAATAGCATATTTATACGCTACTTCTGGCATAGTCTGATGAAATGCAGTATCAAAAACAGCTATTTGTTCAGCTGAACTGAAAATCTCCTCTGCCACATTAATCCCCTCTAAATTAGCGGGATTGTGTAAAGGTGCCAGTTCGAAAAGCTGCTTGATTTTTTCTTTCACTTTTTCATCAATTTTTACTGTAGCACTAAAATCGCTTCCGCCATGCACTACACGATGTCCAACAGCAGAAATTTCTGAAGTCGATTTAATCACTCCTTTTTCAGCGTCTAAAAGCATATTGGCTACTTTCTGTAAACCTACTTTATGATTTGCAATTGGAAGCGTTTCCTCGCGTGAAGCAACAGCCGTTTTAAAAGTGATATTTGAAGTTTCTAAACCAATTCGATCAATCATTCCAGAACAGATTACTTCGTTTTCTGGCATTACCATTAATTGATATTTAATTGAAGAACTTCCTGAATTTATAATTAGTATTTTCATTTTTTATGTTTTTGCCACGAAGGCACTAAGTCACTAAGTTTATTTTATTGTTGAGATTAGTACGCGGATGCCGCAGATTTACTTCGTAAAAACGCGGATTAAAACGGATTTTAAACTCTATCAAAGTAAAATCTGTGCAAATCTGTGTTTTCGCGATAGCGAATCTGTCTCATCCGCGTTCTATTTTTTAATTTTAATTGAATTTACATTCCTTGTGCCTGAATCGCTGTAATGACAACTGTATTGATGATGTCATCTACAGTACAACCGCGACTTAAGTCATTTACGGGTTTATTTAAGCCTTGTAACATTGGTCCGATTGCCAAAGCTCCAGTTTCTCTTTGAACGGCTTTATATGTATTATTTCCTGTATTTAAATCAGGGAAAATTAATACGCTTGCTTGCCCTGCAACTTCTGAATCTGGCATTTTGCTTTTTCCTACAGTTAAATCTACCGCAGCATCGTATTGAATTGGTCCTTCGATTTTTAAGTCTGGCCTTTTTTCTTTTACGATTGCTGTAGCCGCTCTTACTTTGTCTACTTCATCACCTTTTCCAGATGAGCCAGAAGAATAAGAAAGCATCGCAATTTTTGGTTCAATTCCGAAAGCTAAACTTGATTCTGCAGAAGAAATTGCAATTTCTGCCAATTGTTCTGCTGTTGGATTTGGATTAATGGCACAATCTCCAAAAACAGAAACTCTATCTTCTAAACACATAAAAAATACCGAAGAAACCACAGACGAGTTTGGTTTTGTTTTAATGAATTGCAATGCTGGTAAAATGGTATGCTGCGTTGTATGCGCCGCACCAGAAACCATTCCATCCGCATGACCTTTGTACACCATCATGGTTCCGAAATACGAAACATCTTCCATTAAATCTCTTGCCATTGTAATACTTACGTTTTTGGCTTTTCTAAGCTCATAGTACGTATTTGCATAATCTTCATACATTTCAGATTCTATTGGATTGATGATATTTACTTTAGAAAAATCAAATGTAAGTCCAAGCTCTGTAACTTTACTTTCTATTTGTTTTTTATCTCCAATGATTGAAATATCTACCACATCCATATCCAGTAATCTAGACGCTGCTGTAATAATTCGGTCGTCGTTTCCTTCTGGCAGTACAATATGTTTTCTGTGCTGTTTGGCTCGCTTAACCATGTTGTATTGAAACATTTTTGGCGTCATACCTTCAGGTTGGAAAGTAATTACTCTTTGCGATAAAGCTTCAATTTCAACGTATTTCTCAAATGTAGTTATTGAGGTTTCGATTTTGTGTGTATTGTTGGCGTAAATCTCCGATTTTATAGAGCCTATTTTGTTTGTAATATGGTAAGTTCCTCCATCTACGGCAATAATCGGCACAATGGCAGAAAGTCCTTCAATCAGCTTTAAAATACTTTCTTCTGGAACGATATTACCCGTCAGGATAATTCCTGAAATGGTTGGATAATTGGCTGATTCATTTGCTTGTAATGCTCCTAAAATAATATCAGAACGATCCCCAGGAGTAATAACTAAAGCATTATCATGCAAATGCACCAAATAATTATGAAGTTGCATTGCTCCAACGCTATAATGTCCAATTTCATTATTAAGATAATTTTCTCCAAATAAAACTTTAGCATTCAGTACGTTTACAATTTCCTGCATTGTTGGATTATTCAAGCTAGAAATAAGTGGAATTGTATTAATCAAAACATTTGAGGGAAGCGTTTTCTGCAAACTATTAGTAACCAGCTCAATGTTTTCAGGCTGCACTTTATTAGCAAAAACAGATAAAACCTCGACTTCTTTTAGTTTGAAAGAATCGTAAACCAGATACAAACTATCTAAAAGCTCTTCCAATGTTTTGCCAACTCCAGAACCGACAATTATGGTTGGAATTCCAAGATTTTTGGCTATTAAAACATTTAAATCTAATTCGATAGAAGTTCCTTCGCCAGTAAAACTTGTCCCCTCAACCAAAACGAAATCAAAGCGTTCTTCAAGCTTTTTATATTTTTCAATAATTAAATCTAGAACCTCTCCTATTTTTCCTTTGTTCTTTTTCTTGATTAATCTGCTTTTAGTAATTGCGTAAGCATCTTCAAACGCAATATCGAGGTTGAAATACGATAAAACAGTCTCAATATGATTATCTACCTCACCATCGACAAAATCTTCAATTATAGGTCTAAAATACCCTACTTTAGCTGTCTTTCCAATTAAGATACTCATTAGCCCGAGCGTGATAATTGATTTACCGCTATTATGGTCACTAGTGGCTATATATATTGCTTTACTCATAATTATTTATTTTTATTCTAAATACCAAGTTTACAAAAATCAAGTCTTTCAAATATAAACCAAGGCTAAAACCAGCGTCGTTTCTTGAAATAAATGATTAGGGCTATTACCAGCAAAAACATTAAACCCATGACTACAAAATAGCCATTTTGCATTTTGAGTTCTGGCATGTTTTCAAAGTTCATTCCATACACTCCAACTATAAAAGTAAGTGGAATAAATATGGCTGAAATGATCGTCAGCGTTTTCATGATTTCATTCATTTTTCGGCTTTGTTCCGAAAAATAAAAATTGGAAGCGCTTTCTAAAGCACTCATATCTGATTCTATCTGATCTAAAAGTTCTAAACTTTTCTGGTGCAATCTAATAAAGAAATTGAAAGTTTCTTTTTGGATTAATCCATTATCATCGTCGTCGTCTTTTTTCGTTTTCAAATAATAAAGCGAATCTCGAAGCGGTACTATAGAACGTTTTAAGAAATTTAAATTATCCCGATGATTTTCAATTTTTTCTAAAATAACTGGTTTAGCCTCTTTTTTAGTTAAATTGATTAAATCTTCAATTTTATCTTCTTCATCTTCTAGCGTAATATAGAAATTCTCCATTACAGCGTCTAAAAGTAAATACAGGAGATAATCTACCTTTTTGGTCCTAACAATTCCAGCATGCGTACGTAAACGCTCTC
The DNA here is from genome assembly GCF_016735615.1 of Flavobacterium tagetis. Lineage (GTDB taxonomy): Bacteria > Bacteroidota > Bacteroidia > Flavobacteriales > Flavobacteriaceae > Flavobacterium > Flavobacterium tagetis. The sequence goes on along the minus strand of NZ_JAERSF010000002.1, from coordinate 731,640 downwards.
GAATGTGGGTAAAGAAGTCGCTACGCTTTTCTTGAAAGGAAATTAAAATTCCGTCCTTCAGAATGAAACTCAATTGTTCTACACTGATATTATCTGAATATTCAGAAGGAAGAAGTGATTTTATATTGAAGAACAGAATTTCTTGCTGATCTTCTAATTTTGTTCTTTTGGTGGTATTTAAAATATCGGCAAGTAGAAAATCATCTAGTTTAAAATGTGCTCCGATCGTTTTAATGAGATTAATATCATGAAGTCCATGAATATTAAGCCAATTGTTTTTTGTGTAATCAAAACAAGAATTTAGAGCCAAGACGGTAAACTTATCGTATTCAACAACATCTGCATCATTATATACAAAAAGCTGCATCTCTGTTTCGTGTTCTCTATGAGTGCCAGTGTACTCTAAAGTAATATGTTGCAGCTTGCGCCCTTTCTTATATTTGATCTTTCTCATTCATGAAAATTTACAATAGTAATATTACGAAAAAGAATTCGAACAGGAAATGACAATTATCAGTTTGTGTAAAACCTAGATTTAGATGTACTGTCTCTTTTAAATTATAAGCATAAAAAAACCGAGCTATAAATTCTCGGTTTATTTTGGAATGTATTTACATTGTACACTTTTAATTTCTAAAAGTCTTCCATATCTTTTAGCAAAAGCTTGTTTTAAATTATTAGTTTCTGTACTTGATAAAGGATTTCTTGAACTAACAATAAATCCAAATCTTTTATCTTTTGGAATTCTAATTATTGTCGATTCAAAAATGCTTATTGTATTAATTATTTGATCTAAAGCAATCTTAACATCTTTCCCTTTAAGTTCTACAAAATAAAAATCATTATTTGAATGCCTAACAAAACCAAAATCACATTTTTGGACTTGTTGCGAAGTAATTAAACAATCATCTATTCTAATTCTTGTAAAATCTTCGTTAGAAACAATCTCAAATCTTTTTCCATTTTCAGAAGCAACTTTACTTTTCGTACAACAACCTTGATTTGCTTTAATTAATTCATCAAAATTATTGTGCATATCGTAATTCTGTTAATTTATCAAACTCTTCAGAAATAATATCCGAAACTCCATCAATTGCATTTGTATCTATACTACGGAATTCTTCATTTTTTATTGAATATACTTTTCCGTCATTTCGCACTTCGTAAACAGAGATTTCATCATAATTTAACCATTTTCTTTGAGATATAATTTCATCAATTTCTTTTTCTAATTCTGAATGCTCTATAAAAGTATTACTTGCCAAGATTAAAGTATCTAATGCAGTTAATATATAAGGACTATGTGTTGTAATCACTAAATTATGATCAGTGCTACTTATTTTTTCAATTAAGTGATCAATCAATTTCTTTTGCTTTATTGGAAATAAATTCATTTCCGGTTCTTCAATTAAAAATGTCTTAATAAGATTACTATTACTCTGATTAGTTTCAGACTCAAACACTATTAATAATGGAAGTAATGACTGTATTCCGCTTGAAGTTTTAGATAAAACATATTCATCATCTCCAATTTTTATATAGTCATCCTCATTATTTCCATTAAAACTAATATTAAATGACTCAAAGTACAATTGTTTCACTTCTTTTTTTGCAACTTCATATCTCGCGGAAAAATCCTTAAAACATGTAGGCAAAGCGACATTATTCGCCCAAAGACCAGATATTGAAGAACTTAACATTGAAACCAAAATTCTTTCAGCTGGAATATAAATAGGCAATGAATGCGGCAAACTTCTATTAAAATCAATGAATTTTCTTAAAATTTCATTTAATTCATCTATCTCTTTAGATGCGTATTGCTTATTATCATTTTTTAAAATTTTATTTATCCTATTATTAACATCAATCAGCGAATTTTTTCTTGCACTTTCAAGATTATCATCAAGTACTAATAATTTATTATCTTCATATACTTTTAAATCTCTATTAAAAACTGTAATTCTTAAATTATTATTTATATATTCAAAAGAAGATCTTTTAAAACTAAAATCAATATTATAATGAATAAATAGTTTACGTAATTCTTCAAGCCTATCAATTCCAAAAGTTAGATCATTATCTCTAAATATAGAAATCAACTTTGCCAAAACACTTTTCCCTGTAGAAGTATCCCCAATAAACACCACATATTTAGTCAAATCTATTTCAGCTTCTTTTATTGGTCCGAAATTTTTAACAATCAATTTTTCCATTTTTCATCTTGTAATTACAATGTAAATATAACAAAAAACCGAGCCATTTCTGACTCGGTTTTATATTCAATTGAAAAGTAAATTATTTTACTTCTTCGAATTCAACGTCTTCAACGTTATCTCCAGAAGACTGCTCTTGTTGTGGAGCAGCTTGTTGTCCTTCACCTCCTTGAGCGTACATTGCTTCTGTAGCTGTTTTCCAAGCTGCATTTACATTGTCTAATCCTTTTTGGATTGCGTCAAGATCTTGAGATTGGTGAGCCATTCTCAATTCAGTTAAAGCGTATTCGATAGCTGTTTTTTGATCGTCTGTCAATTTATCTCCTAACTCTTTCAATTGAGATTCAGTTTGGAAAATAGTACTGTCAGCTTCGTTCAATTTCTCAGCTCTTTCTTTTGCAATTCTGTCAGCATCAGCGTTAGCTTCAGCATCTTTTTTCATTTTTTCGATTTCTTCAGCTGTTAATCCAGAAGAAGCTTCGATACGGATATCGTGAGATTTTCCAGTTCCTTTATCAGTTGCAGAAACTTTGATGATACCATTAGCATCGATATCGAAAGTTACTTCGATTTGAGGAACTCCTCTTGGTGCTGGTGGAATACCATCTAAGTGGAAACGACCGATAGTTTTGTTATCAGCAGCCATAGCTCTTTCTCCTTGTAATACGTGGATTTCAACAGATGGTTGAGAATCAGCAGCAGTAGAGAATACTTGAGATTTTTTAGTTGGGATAGTTGTGTTAGACTCGATTAATTTAGTCAATACACCACCCATAGTTTCGATACCTAAAGAAAGAGGAGTTACGTCAAGTAACAATACATCTTTTACATCTCCAGATAAAACTCCACCTTGAATAGCAGCTCCAATAGCAACAACCTCATCAGGGTTAACACCTTTAGAAGCTTTTTTACCGAAGAATTTTTCAACTTCGTCAGCGATTCTTGGCATACGAGTAGAACCTCCTACAAGGATTACTTCGTCGATATCAGATGTAGATAAACCTGCATCTTTTAATGCTTTAGCAACTGGCTCCATAGAACGTTTTACTAAAGAATCAGATAATTGCTCAAATTTAGCTCTAGATAATTTTTTCACTAAGTGTTTTGGTCCAGAAGCAGTAGCAGTTACGTATGGTAAGTTGATTTCTGTTTCAGCAGAAGATGATAATTCAATCTTAGCTTTCTCAGCAGCTTCTTTTAAACGCTGTAATGACATTGGATCTAAACGTAAATCAATTCCTTCTTCAGATTTGAATTCGTCAGCTAACCAGTCAATAATAACCTGGTCAAAATCATCACCACCTAAGTGAGTATCACCATTTGTAGATAATACTTCAAATACACCGTCTCCTAATTCAAGAACAGAGATATCAAAAGTACCTCCACCTAAATCGTAAACAGCAATTTTTTGATCGTTTCCTTTTTTATCTAATCCGTAAGCAAGTGCAGCAGCAGTTGGCTCGTTGATGATACGCATAACTTTAAGACCAGCGATTTCACCAGCTTCTTTTGTAGCTTGACGTTGCGCATCGTTAAAGTAAGCAGGAACTGTAATAACTGCCTCAGTTACTGTTTGACCTAAATAGTCTTCAGCAGTTTTTTTCATTTTTTGAAGTGTCATTGCCGACAATTCTTGAGCAGTGTATAAACGACCGTCAATATCCACACGTGGAGTATTGTTGTCACCTTTTACAACACTGTAAGGAACTCTTTTTGCTTCTTCTTGAGTTTCAGCAAAAGTGTGTCCCATAAAACGTTTAATAGAAGCAATCGTTTTTGTAGGGTTAGTTACTGCTTGTCTTTTTGCAGGATCACCTACTTTAATTTCTCCACCTTCAACAAAAGCGATGATAGATGGTGTAGTTCTTTTTCCTTCTGCGTTAGGGATAACAACTGCTTCGTTACCTTCCATTACAGAAACACAAGAGTTCGTCGTACCTAAGTCAATTCCGATTATTTTACCCATTTTTTATATATTTAATTTTTGATTTTATTTTAATAACTCAGGTGGCATAAGTCAATCTTTGTGCCAAGATAAAAAACCAAATAAAATTGTCAGTTTTGCGTCAGTGCCCTAAAAACAATCTGACAACATGACATTTTTCAAACCTGACAATCGTGGCATGACCTATTTTTTCATGTCATTATGAAGGCTTTAAGAAGCTTATTCCCGCTATCCGCTATATCTTTTATGGTGAACCCCACCATAAAAGGATACCGCTCCTATCGGGGCTAGGGCATCTGTTTTCATAAGATGTTATTTTTATAAAATCAGAATACTTTCATTAAATTGAAATTAATTACATTAGCATTTTCTCAAAATTAGAAGAATGGAAAATTACAGCATTATCATTTTCATACTTGCCATCGTAATAGGGCTATCAGCTTTTGCAGATAAATTAAAAATCCCTTATCCTATTCTTTTGGTTATAGTTGGAGTTGAAATTGGCTTTATTCCAACAATGGCAGAAATTGAAATCAATCCCGAAATTATTTTTCTGCTATTTCTTCCTCCTTTGTTATACGATGCTTCTTTCAATATTTCGTCAAGAGATTTTAAAACTAATATCCATACTATAACCACTTTGGCAATTTGGCTTGTTTTCCTTACCACTATTGCAATTGCAGTCGTGGCTTACTACTTAATTCCAGAAATGACATGGCCTTTGGCGTTTGTTTTGGGTGCAATACTTTCGGCTACAGATGCCGTTGCTGCAATAAACATTACAAAAGGACTTAAAATATCGCATAAAACCATTACCATTTTAGAAGGAGAAAGTTTAATTAACGATGCTTCGGCGCTGGTTGCTTATCGTTTTGCAGTAGCTGCGGTAATGGGAGCCGCTTTTATAATCTGGAAAGCAGCGTTAGAATTTATTTTATTACTTGGTGGCGGATTTTTGGTTGGATTTGTTATGTCGAAAATTCTGGCATTCATCTTAAAACGAGTACAAAAAAAACCAGAAGTGACCATCAGTTTTATGCTTTTAATGCCTTTTGTAACCTACCTTGTAGCCGAGCATCTGCATGTTTCAGGCGTAATTGCAGTCGTTATTCTCGGATTGGCAATTTCGCGATTTAGCAAAAAAATATTTCCTGAGAGTCTTAAAAATCAATCAAAAGGTTTGTGGGATGTAATCATATTTCTTCTAAACGGATTAATCTTCATTTTAATTGGACTCAACTTCCGTTATATTTTGGAAGACATTGATAGCAAAATGATTCTTCCATACATTGGCTATGCTGCAATTATTACAATTGTGGCGTTATTAGTTCGAATGGCAAGGGTTTATTTACAGAAAATCAATTTACAGAAGGCATTTCAGAAAACTAAAAATGGAAAAAGAAGAGTAAGCGAACATGCTCTTCTCGACTTTGGAAACAGCTTAATTATTAGCTGGTCTGGAATGCGTGGTATTGTATCTTTGGCAATTGCAATCGGATTACCAAAAAACTTAGAAGACGGTTCTCCTTTTCCGCTTCGAAATGCCATAATCTTTATTTCTGTTGCTGTCGTTCTCCTAACTTTGATCGGACAAGGATTAACTCTTCCTTGGATCGTTAAAAAAATAAACGAAAAAGCAGAGCAAAACAAAATCGATTCTAATTCATAAAACGTAAAAAAACAAATTCAACTTTATCCTTTCTTTATTTTCATTATCTTCATCGTTTTATAAACCACTATAAACAAATACTTTAAAAAACTATTTCCAAAAAAACCAAAAAACAACATGAAAGAAAATATTGCAATTTATGGCGCGTATGGCCATACTGGAAAATTTATCGTTTCCGAACTTTACAGGCAAGGATATAAAAATATTATACTTTCCGGAAGAGATGAAGAAAAACTAAAAATACTGCAAAAACAATATCCAAATGCGGCAATAAAAACAGCTGATATACATGACGCTACTTCACTTGATAATGCCTTTTCTAATGCAAAAATCATTGTAAACTGCGCTGGACCTTATCTAGACACGGCTGAACCTATTATAAAATCGGCTTTGCGCTTAAGAAGCCATTATATTGATTTAACTGCCGAACAAAAACCGGTACTAGATATATTTGAACAATTTTCTGAACAGGCAAGAAAAGATCAAATCCTTATTATTCCTGCTGCCGCATTTTACGGCGGACTTGGCGATTTGTTAAGCACAGCCATAACTAATGACTGGAACGAAACTGAAGAAATAAATATCTATATCGGACTTGACTCTTGGCATCCTACAAAAGGAACCCGATTGACAGGCGAACGAAACCATTACAAAAGACTCATTTTTAAAGATAAACTTTTGCAAGAATTTGAAGCAAAACCAGCGATAAAATGGGATTTCAAAAGTCCTATAGGAGTTAAGGAAATTATAGCCCTGCCTCTTTCAGAAATCATCACTATTTCTCGTCATTTAAATGTAAAAAACATTACCACTTATCTTAGTCAAAATTCTCTCGAAGAGCTTAGAAATGAAAACACGCCTGAACCAAAACCAGTCGACGATAAAAACAGATCGTCTCAGCAATTTGCTATAGAAGTAACTGCTTCCAATCAAAATACAACAAGAAGCATTACTGCTAAAGGTCAGGATATTTATGCCGTTACAGCCCCACTGGTTGTCGAAGCAATCAACAGAATACTATCAGGACGAATAAATAAAACTGGTGTAACCACAATGGGTGAAGTATTTGATGCTTCGGATTTTTTAGAATCTTTGAATGCCGATGATATTACAATTTCATCAGTTACAGAATCCGTAAGCATTTAAATTATATCTTAAGCATACTAATACGTTACAAATAATAAAATCGTACAAAATGACTTCAGAAATTCTTTCCACAACGCCAGATTCAGAAATTGTGACTACACGAATTCTGAATTTCCCCCAAGAACTTGTTTTTAAAGCCTGGAGCGATCCTGAACATTTAAAAAATTGGTGGGGACCAAAAGGTTTTACCAATACGTTTCATGAATTTGATTTTCGCGAAGGCGGAAGATGGAAATTTACCATGCACGGTCCTGAAAGAGGAAATTTTGAAAATGACGTCGAATTCATCAAAATAGACAGACCAAATCTTATTGCTTGGAAACGTCATTCTAAACCACTTTTTCAAATCTTAACGACTTTTGAAAATATTACTGAAAATCAGACCAAAGTAGTTTTCAAAATGCTTTTTGAAACTGTTGAAGAATGTCAAAAACTAAAACAGTATGTAGTCGATAAAAACGAAGAAAACTTTGATAAGCTTGAAGTTGAACTAACGAAAATGGCATTATAAATATAGTGTACAAAGAAACATAGCAAGATTTGGATTTTTTTGCTTCCTAACAAATATGATTTTTGTTTAAAAAAAATTATGGAAGCAAATTTTAAAATCAAGTCTTTAAATCATACAGAATTTTCAGGCTACTTCGAATTAACAGATTTAGAACTAGAAAAAATTGGCGCCATTAAAATGACTGTCGATAAATTCCCAGGTTTTCCCTGCAGAATAAGCTTAGAAGATGCTCAAATTGGTGAAGAAATTATTCTTTTACCGTACAACCATCATCAAACAACCTCACCTTATCAAGCAAGCGGGCCAATTTTTATACGAAAGAAAGTCACTACGCCTATTTTCGAAACGAACCAAATTCCGCATATGTTTAATCATAGATTGCTTTCGCTACGTAGTTATGATGAAAACGGGATAATGAAAGAAGCAGCTGTTGTAGAAGGAAATTATCTGAAAGAAAGCATTATCAAAACTTTCGAAAACGAAAAAATAGACTACATCCATATTCACAATGCAAGACCTGGTTGTTATAACTGTTTAGTAGAAAGAGCGTAATTGAAAAAGTTTCTTTTCACATCTAATTGAAGAAAAAAATATGCGCGCATAGTAATTTTATGATATTCGTTTATTTTTTATTTGTAATTTCGGTTTTCCAATAAAATCAATATTAAAAATGGCTTCATTTGTAAAAGAAATATCTTTCCGCTGGTCAGATCTTGACCCAAACTTTCACGTTCGTCACAGTGCTTATTACGATTTTGGTGCGCAGCATCGTATCGAAATCCTTGAAGAACTTGGATTAACTCTAAAAGTAATGCAGACACAAGGTTTTGGACCTGTTTTATTTAGAGAAGAATGCGTTTTCAGAAAAGAATTAAAACTTTCAGACAAAATATTCATTCATACTAAAACCTCAAAAATGAAAGCCGATGCTTCACGCTGGTCAATCATTCACGAATTTAGAAGAGAAGATGATACGCTTTGCGCAACAATTACGGTTGATGGCGCATGGATGGATACCAAACTTAGAAAATTGGCTTCTCCTACTCCAGAAATTGCAATTCAGGCTTTGAGTATTTTCCCAAAAAGCGATGATTTTGTTGGGTTATAAAACAACGATGTCTTAACCTTATAAAAAATCCCAAAAACAACTACTGATATTGTCTTTGGGATTTTTTTCTCAACAAACTTTATTTTTAATTTCGTTATTCAAACTTTAATCCAAAGTTTACTCTTTCAAAAGTGGTGCTGCAAGAAAACGCAAATCGTCCGACATTGACAGTTCCGAAAATCCCTCCTACGGAATGTCCGGAATAGAATCCTCCAGCTGAAAATCGGCGAACCTGATACTTTAAAGCAATGTCATTTACTCTCGAACTCAATTGCCCAAAAGCAATCACATGAGGGATAATTTCATAACTTCCAAAAACTTTGGGAACTAATTTTTTATAATAATCAAAACTTTCGTCGGTATCATAATCAATTATAGACGAGTGTAAATTTTCTAAGTTTCCGCCGATATAGGTGTTTTCAGAAAAATGCCATGAGATGCTAAAACCAGTAAAAGTTCCCTCGTAACCGCTTCTAGAATCTACATATCCAATGCCAATTGTAGCTCTAAATTTATCGCAAATCTTTCCGATATAACCAACATAAGTACGATCAATTTCAGACTTATCAATTCCAGCACCAAAAATAATATCGTCTTCACACATCGTAAGAGCGTACTGAAAATAAGCCGAATACTGATCTTGATTTGCCGCAACAACGCTCCGGCCTTTATCGAGGTCTATATTTGCAGAAATTAAGGTTGAGTTTATAACTGCAAAATCAAAAGTATTGAGTTCTTGGGCAAATGTGGGGACTGTGAGCAGGAGCAAAAGTATTGTCTTTTTCATAATACTATCATTTAAGGCTTACAACATTCTGATACTAAATTACATACTATTTTCCTGTTAATAAAAGAAGTTCTTTGAAGTGCCTCATTATTCGTTAAAATACATTATTTTCATAATCATATCCATTTAATCGATAAAATTTCAATAAATCATCGATTAATAGCATCAAAAACAGCAAAATCATTTCAAACGCTCTTTTTCTGATAACTTTAAGATTTTAGGCTTTGTTTTAAAAATGCTTCGGTTTAACTTTATAACTCTTTAAACAATTACTTCTAAAATGAAAATCCTTAAACTATTATTCATGCTGATTCCTTGCTTAAGTTTTGCTCAACAGGGAAATATAAAAGCGCTGGACATTAATTTATCCAATTACGAATATCCGTTTCCTGTTCATTTTATAGAACTGAGCAGCCAGCGACAGTATTTAAAAATGAGTTATATGGATATTGTTCCAGAAAACTACAATCAGAAAAATATTGTTTTACTGCACGGAAAGAATTTTAATGGCGCTTATTGGGAAACTACTATAAAAGCTCTAACAAAAGAAGGTTATCGAGTGATTGTTCCCGATCAGATTGGTTTCGGAAAATCGACAAAACCAGACAATTTTCAATATACTTTTCAGCAACTAGCAGAAAATACCAAAAAACTTTTAGATCATTTAGGAATAAGCAAAACCACAATTTTAGGACATTCGATGGGTGGAATGCTGGCAACGCGCTTTGCCTTGATGTATCCAGAAACCATAGAAAAATTAGTTTTAGAAAATCCGATTGGTTTAGAAGACTGGAAATTAGTTGTGCCATACAAACCTGTTGACTGGTGGTACGAATCGGAATTAAAGCAGAATTATGAAGGCATCAAGCAATACCAAATGGCAAATTATTATGACGGAAAATGGAATGCCGATTATCAAAAATGGGCTGAACTTGGCGCAGGCTGGACCACCGCTCCAGATTATGATCTTGTGGCATGGAATTCGGCTCTTTTGTATGATATGATTTTTACACAGCCTGTTCTATACGAATTTAAAAACATTAAATGCCCAACATTATTAATTATCGGAACGAGAGATAAAACTGCTTTGGGAAAACCATTGGTTTCTGAAGAAGTGAGAAAAACAATGGGAAATTACGCCGAATTGGGTAAAAAAACTCAAAAAGAAATTCCGAATGCAAAGTTGGTGGAGATTCCAAATACCGGACATTTGCCACATATCGAATCTTTTGATTCGTTTATAAAATCATTAATCGTATTTTTGAAATAATATTTTTTTTGCCACGACCCGAGCGACAGAGCTTAGGCGAAGCAAGTACACAAATTTTCGCAAATTATTTTTTTGCCACAGATTAAAGGATTAAAAAGATTTAATCTGTGTAAATCTTTTTAATCTGTGGCAAAATAAAAAAATAATTAGTGCAAATTCGTGTAATTTGTGGCGAAATCTAAAATCTAAAATCAACAATCTAAAATTAAAAATATGTTTACAATACAACAAATAAAAGAAGCGCATTCAAAAGTAAAATCAGGTGAAGATTTTCCAAATTATATTCAGGATCTAATCATATTAGGCGTAAAAGGATATGATACTTATGTACATGACGGAAGCACAGTTTACTACGGCTTAAATAATTATACCGCAGCTGCCGAAGAAAAATACGCTGAAATTAAAGTGGCAGATTTTCCTAATAAAGAACTTTTTATCGAAAATCTGGTAAAGCATCAGCATGGCGAAACCGATTATATGACTTTCTGCAATCATTGTGCACAAGCTGGAATTGCGAAATGGCGTGTTGATATTGTGGAGATGACTTGCACTTATTTTGACAAATCTGAAAACGAAATTTTAATCGAGAAAATACCAGTTTAATTCCTAAACATAAATGACTATTTCTAACCAAAACCACCAAATCAATTTCAAAAAAAGCCTTTTATTGATTCTTTTCATTATTTCATTTTTTGGCTTTTCGCAAAACAAAAAAGAAAACCCAAAATTTAAAGTGATTGCTTTTTATACAGCAAAAAATGATCAGGCGCATATCAGTTTTGTACATGAAGCCAATAAGTACTTTCCAAAATTGGCTGCTGAAAATCATTTTCAATATGATTCAACCAGCAATTGGGACAATTTGAACGCCAAATTTTTGTCCAAATATCAAGTTGTTTTATTTCTAGACACACGTCCTGAAAAGAAAGAACAGCGTGATGCTTTTCAAAAATACATGGAAAATGGCGGTGGCTTCATTGGATTTCATTTTTCAGCATTTGCTTTAAACAATTCGAGCTATAATCAAGATTGGAACTGGTATCATAATACTTTTTTAGGTTCTGGCGAATATGGAAGCAATACTTGGAAACCGACTTCGGCAGTTTTAAGAGTAGAAAATCAGCATCCTGTAACTAAAAATCTGCCTAAAACCTTCTCTTCGGCTCCAAACGAATGGTATAGATGGTCGAATGATTTGACTAAAAATCCTGATATCGAAATTTTATTAGCAATAGACGAATCTAGTTTTCCTTTAGGAACTGGTCCAAAAGCACATGAAATCTGGCACAGCGGTTATTATCCAGTTGTTTGGACCAATAAAAAATACAAAATGCTATACGTAAATATGGGACACAACGATATTGATTATGAAGGCGGAACAAACAAAACCTTATCGTACACATTTGAAAACAAAACACAAAGCCAATTAATTTTAAATGCCTTGCTTTGGCTTGGCAATTCAAAGAAAAAATAAAAAATGTCAACTACTCTTTCTCCTATAATTACGGCTCAAGAATTAATTGCTAATTCTAAAATCATTTTAGTTGACGCTAGAGCTGGTGCAAACACTTTCGAAACTTATCAAAACGAACATTTAAAAGGCGCTCGTTTTGTCGATTTAAATCGTGATTTGGCTGCAATTCCAGAAAATCCTGCAAATGGTGGAAGACATCCTTTGCCATCTCCAGAAGATTTTTCTAAAGTACTTTCTTCATTAGGAATTTCACGATCAGATCATGTTGTGGTTTACGATGATAAAAATGCTTCTAATTTCGCCGCACGCTTCTGGTGGATGATGCGTGCTGTTGAACATGAAAAAATTCAAGTTTTAAATGGTGGTTATCAAGCAGCAATTCAAGCTGGTTTTCCAACCAATTCTAGAATTGAAACTTTTGAAAAAACAACATATCCATCTCAGGAATGGAAATTGCCTTTAGCCGATATTGAAGAGGTCGAAAAAGCCCGAAAAAACGATCAAAACATTGTAATCGATGTTCGTGATAAAAACAGATTTGATGGTTTGGTAGAACCACTAGATTTAATTGCAGGGCATATTCCTGGAGCTGTAAATGTTCCTTTAACAGAAAATTTAAACGAAGAAGGATTGTTTAAGTCAGCTAATGAATTGGCTGAAAAATACAAAGCTGTAATTGGAGATAAAACATCAGAAAATACAATCGTTCATTGTGGCTCTGGAGTTACAGCATGTCATACCCTATTAGCCATGGATTACGCCGGAATTCCAATTCCAAAATTATATGTCGGATCTTGGAGCGAATGGTCGAGAAACGATCGCGAGATGGCTTTAAAAGAAAATAAATAATACTTAAAATAAAACAATGCAACACTGGGATATACTTTTGTCTAATCAAGTAAATAAAAAAGCTTTTATAGATGCTTTACTTACAGGCGAAGCAAAAGGAGATTTAGCCGTTTTTAATAACCAGAAAGGAATTCTTTTTTCTGATATCGCTATCGAGAAATTCATCGAAAAAGAATTCCAATACGACAGCGTTGAAGCTTCTACAACTTCAAATAGGCAATTACGAACTTTTTCTTCTGGAGAACGCAAAAAAGAATTTTTACGTTATTGCATTGACCAAAAGCCAGACTTTATCATTTTCGATAATCCTTTTGATCATTTAGATCAGGCTTCTCGAGTAGTTTTAGCTGAATCTTTAAAGAAATTAACCGATTCTATTGCAATTATCCAATTATTGAATCGTACAGTTGACATATTAGATTTTGTTCCGAATAAAGCTTTAATAAAAGACAATTCGTATGAATTGCATCCATTCATAAAAACCGAAAATCATTTTAAAACATTAAATACTGCTACAATTCCGAAAGCAACAGAAACTCATTCTTTTCAAGATAATGTATTAATAAAACTGGAAGATGTTTCGATAAGCTACGAAGAAAGAAAAATCTTAAACATGATTTCTTGGACAGTAAAACAAGGCGAATTCTGGCAATTAGTCGGTCCAAATGGTTCCGGAAAAAGTACCATTTTATCTTTGATTACAGGAGATAATCCGAAAGGTTTTGGACAGAATTTATTTTTGTTTGGCAGAAAAAAAGGAACTGGAGAAAGTGTTTGGGAAATCAAAAAACAAATCGGGATTTACGCCACTTCTATGATGGATTTGTTTCAAAAAGGGCACACACTGGAACAAATGATTCTCTCAGGATTCTTTGACCAAATCGGATTATATACAGAACCAACAACGCATCAGAAAAATATCGTAACACAATGGCTTGAAGTAATAGAAATGACACATCTAAGAAAAAAGCGTTTCATAGATCTTTCTATCGGACAGCAGCGTGTTGCATTAATCGTCCGTGCCGTTTTAAAACATCCGCCATTATTAATTCTAGATGAACCCGTTGAAGGCTTAGACGACGAAAATGTAGATCTAGTGATTCAATTAATTAATACCATCAAACAAGAAACAAATGTGAGTATTATTTATGTTTCGCACCGAATCGAACAAGGCCTTGCTCCTACTTCTGTTTTCGAACTTTTGCCTTCTGAAACAGGTTCAATCGGAAAAATAAAATATCACTCAGAATTAAATTAAATGAAAACAAAATTTGCAATATTTCTCCTTTTACAACTTATCTTGATTTCGTGTTCCAGTACCATATCAACAGTAAAAAAACAATATACTTTAAACAATTCAAAAGAGCTAAAATCAGATTGGGCGATTAATTCTAAAGAATGGCTTCTAAAAAATGATACTCTTACGGGAAATGGTTCTCTTTCACCATGGGGAGTTTTGGTTTCAAAAAAACAGCTTCCAGAGAATTATGAAATCGATTTTAAAGTCAACATGACAAATGCATCTTTATTCGAAATCATGCTCAATTTAGATAAAGGAAAATACATTAGAACATACTTATATCAAATTGACCAGAACATAGTAATTGGCGACGGAGTTTATGATAAAAAAGATGATTCGTATGGCAAACGAGGCGGAAAAACTTTGTTTAGGAAACCAATTAAATTAGAAAACAACAAATGGTATTCAGTGAAAATTAAAGTCAAAAACAACCAATTATCATTTTCTGTTGACGACAAAACAACTTTAGAATGTTCTCTTGAAAAAAGCAATCTAAACCAAAAAGGAAAATTAGGTTTTATAACCAACGGAGAAGTCAAAATAACCGATTTAAAAATAAAATCTTTCTAGAAACAGACATAACGGATGGAAAAATATGAGATCTTGCAAAATGGTGATAACGAAATGACTATTTCTTTTTATTTCAATAAAAAATCATTAATTGTTCCTTCGATAATTTTCATTTCAACGTTCGTATTCATTTTCTCTTTATTAAAACCCGAAGTACTGGCTGACACATTTATTGCAATAATTATATTAATGCTTGTAAGTTTATTTATTTTATTCAATAATTATTTCGAATGGTATAAAAACAAATTACATGTACTTAGCATTAGAAATGAAGATTTGTACATTAATAATAAATTTCATTGCAAATTATATAAATTACAATCTATAAATGTAGTTTATCTCAACGAGAAATATAGCTTAGGTTGGAAGTTGTACTTAGATGTCTTTCCTATTTCATCAAATGACTACATCATAAAAAAACAATTATTAGAAAAAGATGCACATGAAATAGCAGAAAAAATCTCAATATTTCTTGATCGAAATGTCAAAATAGAATCATAAAAAAAGCTCCCAAAAGGAGCTTTTTTTTTATTTTAAAGAAAATTATCTAATTGACAAATTCCCTAATTATCTAATTACACTTCGTCCTCAACATTATGCGACTTCACATAATTACGCCATTTCTCAATACAATCCTGAAAATCCTGAGGCAATTCTGTATCAAAACGCATTAATTCTCCCGTATTTGGGTGAACAAATCCAAGCGTTTTAGCATGTAGTGCCTGACGTGGTAAAGCTTTAAAACAATTCTCAATAAACTGTTTATATTTCGTAAAAGTAGTTCCTTTCAAAATCAAGTGACCCCCATAACGCTCATCATTAAACAAAGGATGACCGATATGTTTCATGTGCGCACGAATTTGGTGTGTTCTTCCTGTTTCTAGTCTACAAGAAATAAGAGTTACATAACCAAAACGCTCCAAAACTTTATAATGCGTAATAGCAGGTTTTCCAATTTCTGGATCATCAAAAACTGCCATTTGCATTCTGTCTTTCAAATGTCTCGCTAAGTTTCCTTCAATTGTACCGCTATCTGCCACAACATTTCCCCAAACTAGAGCAATATACTCACGTTCGGTAGTTTTAGCTTCAAATTGCTTTGCTAAATGTGTCATAGCCGCTTCAGTTTTAGCCACAACCAAAAGACCAGAAGTATCTTTATCAATTCGGTGAACCAAACCTGGGCGCTCGCTGCTGTTCATTGGCAGATTTTCAAAATGAAATGCCAAAGCGTTCACCAAAGTTCCAGTATAATTCCCGTGACCTGGGTGTACAACCAATCCCGGCGGTTTATTGATAAGCAATAACGCATCATCTTCATAAACAATATCCAACGGAATATCTTCTGGATCTACTCTATTTTCAAACGGAGGATGCGACAACATAACCGTTATCACATCAAAAGGTTTTACTTTGTAATTTGATTTTACTGGAATATCATTCACAAAAATGTTTCCATTAGTTGCCGCATTCTGAATTTTATTTCGTGTGGCATTCGGAATCAAATACATTAAATATTTGTCAATACGTAAAAACGCTTGACCTTTTGGGACTTCAAATCTGTAGTGCTCAAATAATTCGTCTTCCAGATCTAAATTTTCTTCAATATTATTGTTCATCACTTGGGGTTTCTGCAGGCACCGCAGTACTATCTGTTGCCTGACTTTCATCTACATAACTTGCTTTTCCGTCTCCTAAAACCAAATCAATTTTAGAAGCTTTAAGCACTCTATCTCCTACTTTTAAGTTTCTTCCTTTTAAACGCATTTCCAAAACCATATCTTTTCCAAGGTTCGGAATATACGTAATCGTTCCTGGCTCAAGACCTAGCGCTTTCAACGTTGGAACCGCTTCACGATATGTTTTCTCGATTAAATCTGGAATTTTCACAGAAGAAAAACCAGAAGCATTAATCTTGATATAAATTTTTCTACCCACTTTTACCATTGTTCCAGGCAAAGGATCTTGCTCAACAACGCTATATTTTGGGTATTCACTTCTGTAATCAACACTATCCAATAGAACATAATCCAAATCCAATTCGTCCAATTTGTTTTCCACTTGCTCCTCAGTCAATTTAGACAAATTCGGCACCGCAATTTCGTGTCCGTGATCAGTCGTAAAAGTTAACCAATGCATAAATAAATAACCAATAACCGCAATAATAGCTGCGGCAGCAAGCAATTGCAAGAAAAAAACTCGGCTTGTTAAATACTGACGTAAACTCATAAATTTATTTTTAATAGCGACAAAGATAAAGTATTTCGTTTCAAAAAAAATGATAATTTTGTTTAAAACAAAGAACTTTGGAATTTGGAATTTTAAAATTCCTGATTTCAAATATAAGGAGCTGTTTCCTGCTATCCGCTGTATCTTTTGCGCCGAACCCCGGCACAAAAGGATGCCGCTTCTATCAGGGCTAGGACACTCTATTTCATAAGAACGTTATTTATTAAAAAATCATATATTCAATAAAGTTTCAAAACAGATTTGAACGATTTACCGCAAAACCTGAAACTTGAAACAAATTAAAACCTGAAACAAAAACATGAAAAACATTGCCATCATCATGGGCGGCTATTCCAGCGAATACAAAATATCTTTAATTAGCGGAAATGTCGTGTATCAATATCTTGACAAAACAAAATTCAACGGATTCCGTATTCACATTTTCAAAGAAAAATGGGTGTATGTAGACGAAAACGACGCCGAATTCCCAATCGATAGAAATGATTTTTCAGTTACAGTAAACGGTCAGAAAATTACTTTTGACTGTGTTTTCAATGCCATCCACGGAACTCCAGGAGAAGATGGATTAATGCAAGCGTATTTCGAATTGATCGGAATGCCTCAATCTTCTTGCGATTATTACCAATCAGCACTTACATTCAACAAAAGAGATTTATTGTCTGTTTTAAAACCATACGGAATCAAAACAGCCATTTCTTACTATTTGAACAAAGGTGACGAAATCAATACTGGAGAAATCGTTAAGAAAGTAGGATTGCCATGTTTCGTAAAACCAAACAAAGCGGGTTCTAGTTTCGGAATCTCAAAAGTAAAAACTGAAGCTGAATTGCCAATTGCAATTGAAGTGGCGTATAAAGAAGACAACGAAATCATCATTGAAAGCTTCCTTGACGGAACTGAAGTTTCTGTGGGAGTTATCAATTACAAAGGCGAAATTATCGTTTTACCGATTACAGAAATTGTATCAGACAATGATTTCTTTGATTACGAAGCCAAATACGAAGGAAAATCGCAAGAAATCACACCAGCGAGAATCTCTGACGAATTGACTAAAAAAGTATCAGAAACTGCAAAACGCGCTTACGAAGTTTTAAAAATGAGAGGTTTCTCAAGAAGCGAATTCATTATTGTAAACGGCGAACCGCACATGCTTGAAATGAACACTATTCCAGGTTTAACAACAGAAAGTTTAATTCCGCAACAAGCAAAAGCAGCCGGAATTTCTCTGGAAGATTTATTTACAAATGCAATTGAGCTGGCTTTGGCTTAATAAATATCTCAAAGATACGAAGGTGTTGAAATTCTATAATTTCAGCACCTTTTTTTATGTTTTCTATTCAAAAGATTGATGCATTATTTATCAAAATTTACATAAAAAATTACGGTTAAACATGGAAATTAAGATACATTCCAAACACCAAAAGGCAGTATCTTAGTATTTCAAAACCTTAGCTGCTTAAAAAATGAAAGAAATATTTGAATGGGAAAGACTACTTTTTAACAACCTGCCAGAAAGCTTTATTTTCGAAGTTATTTTTCGTTCAACCATTATGTTTATTATTCTATTGCTGACACTTAAATTAGCAGGAAAACGCGGTGTTAAACAATTGTCTATTTTCGAAACAGTGATTATTATTGCCTTAGGTTCTGCTGCAGGCGACCCAATGTTTTATGAAGATGTCGGCATTATTCCCGCTTTAATAGTTTTTACAGTAATTATTATTTTATACCGATCAGTAACTTGGCTGACAGGGAAAAGTAAAAAATTTGAAGAATTCATTGAAGGCAAAACCGAATGTTTAATCAACGACGGCAAGTTTTCTGTTTCGACTTTTAAAAAAGAAAGTTTAGCACAGGACGAATTTTTCGCTGAATTACGAATACGATCTATTGAACATTTAGGACAAGTAAAACATGCCTACATTGAAACGAGTGGTGAAATTAGTGTGTATTTCTATGAAGATCAAAAAGTCGGATACGGCCTTCCTATTCTTCCTTCTTTATTTTATGCTAAAAGTAAATTCATTCCAAAAGATGGCATTTATTCCTGTACTTTTTGCGGTCATACCCAAGAACAAAAAAGCGGAACCGCTGTATGTCAAGTCTGCAAAAAAGATGAGTGGGTAGAATCTATTAATACCAAGAGAATTACATAAATTTTTAAATTCCAAAATTTAAATTCCAAATTCCAAAACTTGGCTTATTTTAAGTTTAAAAAGAAAAAATCTTAGCAACTTAGAACCTAATAAAAACTTTGTACCTCTGTATCTTTGAGCCTTTGAACAAAAAAAAGAAAAAATCTTAGTAGTTTAGCGACTCAGAACCTTAGAACCTAAAAAAGTGCTTTTCTTAATTGGAACAAACGATTCAAATGTAAAAAATGGTTTACTGTCAGGCAAAAAATGTCCGAATTGTGAGAGCTTTGACACGTTGCATTTTAGTATTTTTAGAAAATATGTTTACATAACCTTAATTCCTTTATTTCCCGTTGGAAAAACCGTAAACATTCATTGCGATCAATGTGATCATTATTTTGATTATGAACAGCTATCAGAAGATATCCAAGAAAAGCTTCGAAATGAAAAGCTGCAAAGTTCAGTTTGGATGTTTTCAGGAAGTATTATAATTGCTCTGTATTTAATATACAGCTTAAATAATTATTGGCAGGAAAAAGACGAAACCAGTTTATTAATAAATACTCCATTAAAGGGCGATGTCTACAATTTAAAATTTTCGAATGGCTATTATTCTACTCTGAAAATAGATAAAATTACAAAAGACAGTGTTTATACAACGCACAACGATTATGATGCTTATTTACCATACGAAGCTGATGATCTCGATAAAGCTGAAAACTATTCTGATCGCAAAGTAAATTATTCTAGAAAAGGTCTTTTAGAGCTTTACAAAAATGATGAAATAATAAAAATCAGAAGATCAAGACAACTTGAAAATCAAGATCAAAATTATAAAATACCACTTTAAAAACTAAAAAAACTTTGTACCTCCGTATCTTTAAACGTAAAAAAGAAAAAATCTTAGTAGCTTAGCAACTCAAAATCTTAGAACCTCAAAAAAAGCCTTTGTGCCTTTGCGCCTTTGCAGCTTTAAACCTTTAAAAAGAAAAAAAATGCGTAAAGCCATATTCCCAGGATCATTTGATCCTATTACACTAGGTCACGAAGATATTATCAAAAGAGGAATTCCTTTATTTGATGAAATTGTTATTGCAATTGGTGTTAATGCCGAAAAAAAATACATGTTTTCATTAGAAGAAAGGAAACGTTTTATAGAAGAAACCTTCAAAGACGAACCAAAAGTTTCTGTTATTACTTATGAAGGATTAACAATAGATTTAGCAAAAAAAGAAAAAGCTAATTTCATTTTAAGAGGCCTTCGCAATCCTGCCGATTTCGAGTTTGAAAAAGCGATTGCACATACAAATAGAAAACTTTCTAAAATAGAAACGGTTTTCTTGCTTACAGCTGCAAGTACCTCATTTATCAGTTCGAGCATTGTACGCGATGTATTGCGTCATGGAGGCGAATATGAACAATTGGTTCCAAAAGCTGTTAGGGTAAAAGAATAAAAGACAAACTTGCCTGCGAAGCAAATTATAAGTAATTTCGCATTTTTAAAATAAACACCAAACAATGAGTATCGAGAGAGAATTAAGCAAACGAAGCGGGTCAAAATGCGAACTTTGCGGTAATGAAGAGAATTTAAAAGTTTATCAGGTTCTGCCAACGAAAAAAGGCGGAATTGATGAAGCTGTATTTGCCTGTAACACCTGTATTGACCAAATTGAAAATCCAGACAATGTCGATTTAAACCACTGGAGATGTCTTAACGACAGTATGTGGAACGAAAATATTCCTGTACAAGTTGTGGCTTGGAGAATGTTAAGCCGTATGCGCGCTGCAGGATGGCCACAGGAATTGCTCGATATGATGTACCTAGACGATGATACTCTAGAATGGGCAAAAGCAACAGGAGAAGGAGAAGATGACGAAAATAAATTAGTTCACCGCGACAGTAACGGCGTAGTACTACAACACGGAGATTCGGTTGTTTTAATCAAAGATCTTAAAGTAAAAGGATCGAGCATGGTTGCCAAACAAGGAACTGCGGTTAGAAACATTCGTTTAGATCACGAAAATGCAGAATACATTGAAGGAAAAGTAGACGGACAGCAGATTGTGATTATTACACAGTATGTGAAGAAAATATAATTTTTGAGGTTCAGAGGAACAAAGGGACAAAGGTGCAAAGTTTCCAAACTAAAATAAAATCTTTGTCCTTTTGCAACACTGAGCCTTTGAATCTAAAACAAAAAAAGCTGTTCGATTAGAACAGCTTTTTTTGTTTATGTGAATAAGAGATAAGTCTTAAAAAAAACTTTGTCTCTTTGAGGCTTTGAACCTCAAAAGAATTATTTTTGGAATAATTTATTGATTTGGTCTTTTACGAATGGCTCAGAAACATTGTTTGTTGCTGCGTCTCTTTCTTTACCAGAAACCATAAATTGTACTGTAGCTTTGTCTGGAACCACATTTCCTGTGTAGTGCAACCAAATGTAGTTGTTAGGTAACTCTAATTTGATATCGTACAATGGAGAAGCTGTAAATCCGCCCATGATAATGTTGTATAAAGAGTTATAAGCATTATCGATGTTCTTGAATGAAAATTTTCTCAAAGTCGAATCGTCATCACTTTGAACGATAGTGTAATACACAGTGTATTCGTCACCAATTTTCTGAATGTAGTTGTTATTTACTTTTCCTAATTTTTCTACAGGAACTGTTTCTAGAACCTTAACCTGTGCAAACGAAACAAAAGTAAAAAACAATGCGGCAAGAGTAATAATCTTTTTCATATAGTATTTGGGGTTACAATTTTACGAACACAAAAAAACATAGAAATATTGAAAAAACACCTATCAATTCGTTATTTTTTTAACATAAAATTGTAAAACTTAACCACGCAATCCTAAACTATTGAAATACAATAAAATAAATACAAAAAATTAAAATTCCAAATTCCAATCTTCATATCTACATCTTGCTTCTCGCATCTTTCCTCTTAGATTATCTAAAATCAATACTTCCCTCTCTTCTCCTCTTCTTCTTTCTTAATGACATTTCGGGCAACTTCGATTTTAAACTTCTTGCCTTTCATTTTTTCATCTTTAATGTTTTTCAGAAGGTCTTTTACTTTATTGTATTTAACTGCCGCAAACGAAACAAAATCTTTCACTTCAATTAAACCCAAATCGTCTTTTTCTAGTTTCCCTTTTTGAGAAAAGAATCCAACGATATCAAATTTGTTCAGTTTTGTTTTCTTTCCTCCACTGATGTAAATAGTCTGAAATTTAGGCGGACTTGGAAGCGAAACTTTTCCTTCCACATCAAAAACCTCCATTTCGTAATCGATGTAATCTAACTGTTTTTCACTTTCGTGAATGATAATGTAAGCTGTTCCTGTTGCCTGCATACGAGCTGTACGCCCGTTACGATGCGTAAACTCATCTTCTTTTAACGGAAGATGGTAATGAATAACGTGTTTCATTTCAGGTATATCCAAACCTCTCGCAGCCAAATCGGTTGTTACTAGATACGTTACACTTCCATTTCTGAACTGAATTAAAGCACGCTCACGTTCTTCCTGATCCATTCCGCCATGATAATACACCGAATAGATTCCTTTTTCGTTTAAAGTATCACTGATGCGTTCTGCAGCATCACGATGGTTACAAAAAATAATAGCCGATTCTGATTTCAGCGAGCAAATCAAATTGAATAAACTCTGCAGCTTATCTTTTGCTGGCGAAATCACCATTTTCATAGAAAGATTCGTCTTTTCTTCTTCCTCTGGAATAAAATCTAAAACCGTAGGATTTACAACTCTTGTGTATTTTGGAATTTCGATATCTGAAGTTGCTGAAACCAAAACGCGTTTGTTTACTCTCGATAACCTTCCAATGATAAAAGACATTTGTTCATGAAAACCTAATTGAAGCGATTTATCAAATTCATCCAAAATTAAAGTCTGAATTTTATCGGTTCTAAAAGATTCTCTGTCAATATGATCGGCAATTCTTCCAGGCGTTCCAATTAAAACTGCTGGCGGATTGCTTAAGTTTTTCATTTCCGTTTCAACCGAATGTCCGCCATAACAAATATTTACTTTGTACTGCGTTCCCATTTTCTTCCAAACCTGTTCGATCTGAAGTCCTAATTCGCGTGATGGAACCAAAATCAGACATTGAACCGATAAGATTTCTGGTTGCAATAATTCTAAAATTGGAAGCAAAAACGCTAATGTTTTTCCAGATCCTGTTGGAGAAAGCAATAAAACGTTGTTATCGTTCAGAATAACGTCATGAGCAGTTTCCTGCATTTCGTTGAGGCTCTGAATCCCTAAATTCGAAAGTATATCGTTGGAATGGTGTTTTTTCATGCTGCAAAAGTAGGGAAAGTTTTTTAACCGCAAAGCACGCAAAGGTTTACGCAAAGTTCACAAAGTTTATGTACAAAGCTTTGCGAACTTTGCGTTTTTATAAAACCTCAGAGACAAAAAACTTTGCGTGCTTTGCGGTTAAAAAAACACAAAGTACATGAAACCTGAAACTTGAAACCTGAAACAAATAAAACTATTATATTTGACCATCAAAAAACCAAAACCATGAAACTTTTTACATTTCTCTTTTCACTTTTCACCATAATTATTTCTGCGCAAAGCAATAAAAAATACGATACGTTTTTTGAGAAAGGAAACGGGAACCAATCTGCTTCCTATCAAGAAACTATCGCTTATTGGAAGATGCTGGCTGCTGACTTCCCAACGATTCAAATGAAAGAAATGGGATTGACAGATTCTGGCGAGCCTCTGCACATGATTACTTTTAATCCTGACAAGGAATTTGATTTCGATAAAATCCAGAAAACCAAAGCCGTTTTGTTTGTAAATAACGGAATCCACGCGGGGGAACCTGATGGAATCGACGCGACAATGCAATTTTACAGAGATTTGGCAACAGGAAAAATGAAAGCGCCAAAAAACACCGTTTTGGTTACCATTCCCGTTTATAATATTGGCGGCGCTTTAAATAGAAATTCTACAACGCGCGCCAACCAAGACGGACCAGAAATTTATGGTTTTAGAGGAAATGCCAGAAACTACGATTTGAATCGTGATTTAATGAAATCTGATACCAGAAATACCAAAAGTTTTGTTGAGATTTTTCAGAAAATAAACGCCGATGTTTTTATCGATAATCACGTAAGCAACGGTTCTGATTATCAATACAAACTAACATACATCATGACACAGCACAACAAACTGGGAACAGTTTTGGGCGATTTTATGAATAACGAAATGATGCCAGCTTTGGTAAAAGATCTTCAGAAAAAGAAAATCGAAACTACGCCTTATGTCGATTCATTTAAAGATACTCCAGACAAAGGTTTCGGGCAATTTGTAGATAGTCCGAGATATACAACGGGTTACACTTCCCTGTTTAATACGATTGGTTTTGTAGTAGAAACGCACATGCTTAAAAAATATGCCGAACGTGTAAAAATGACCTACGAATACATGAAATCGACGATGAATTTTACCGACTCAAATTATCAAAAGATAAAAGATTTAAGGGTAAAGAATCTAGAACAATATCAGCCTAAAAAGTCATACACTTTAAAATGGGAATTGGACAGCACAAAAGCAACTACTTTTTCGTTTTTAGGTTATGAAGCTGGCTACAAAAAAAGCGAAGCGACAACAGGAAATCGTTTGTATTATGACCGAAGCAAACCTTATAAAAAAGACGTTCCGTACATTAAAGAATTTAAATCGGTTAAAGAAGTTGTGATTCCGACGGCTTATATTGTTCCGAGAGGATATTGGAATATTATTGATCTTTTGAAAAACAATAATATCTCGTTTAAAACAATTAAAAACGATACGATTATAGAAGTCGAAAGCTACAGAATTGCCGATTTTAAAACCGCTCCATCAGCTTATGAAGGACATTACATACACCGAAACACAACCGTAACTTCTAAAATGGTTAAAATGGCTTTCGCCAAAGGAGATTATATAGTGCCAACCAACCAAAAAGGCGTAAAATATCTTCTAGAAGCCTTCGAACCAGAAGGTGTTGATTCATTCTTTAACTGGAATTTCTTTGACCCAATTTTACAGCAAAAAGAACATTACTCAGAATATATTTTTGAAGATACTGCCGGACAGCTTTTAAAAGAAAACCCCGCTCTAAAAGCAGAATTAGAAGCTAAAAAACAAAACGACCGCGAGTTTGCTAAAAACACCCAAGCACAATTAGATTGGATTTACAAACATTCTGTTTATTATGAAAAGGCGCATATGCAGTATCCTGTTTATCGTGTTATGTAGATTTTTTTAACACAAAGTCGCTAAGTTATTTTTAATAAAAATAATTATCCTAACTTTTCTTTGGTTCTTTTGTAAAAATAAATGGCACTTCCAACTATCAAAACAATTAGTATTGGGTAAAAATAATTTATGACATAATATGTATCACCAATATTTAAGTTAAAATAGTAATCAGAGAAATAAAAAAAAACAAAAAGTGCAATACCAATTATTAAGAACAATAAAAATTTATTCTTCATTTTCTGTTATTATTAAATTATTAAAAAAAGCATTAAACATTATAAACTAACCAAATTCTTTGTCTTAAAAAGCTGACAAGTTAAGAAACTTTGATATCCGGTTTTTGTTTTTTCACTATTGCTATGACGTAAATTGATGATATTACAAACACAGTTAAAGGGAGTAAAAAAGCACTGTGTATGTTCTGGTAATTATTCACAAGTCCTGTAACGTAAACCTGATAAACCAATAACACTACAAAACAACCCAAGAGAACTTTATAATTCCTACTTATTAAAAACAAAATAAGTAGAAAAAATACAGGAATAATTGATAACCCTTCCCAAAATATTCCAAACCTCACGCTAGTAAAAAGGTCGTGCAAAAATTGGTAGAAATAAATCAGTAGTAAAGCAATAGTTGGAACCCCATTCTCTTGAAGTCCGAAGATTAAAAGAAAAGGAAACATTGCAATGAATCTTGCAACTTTTAAATTTATTGACATGTTTAGTTTATTTTTCCGTGGCAAAATACATTAACAAATCAAAAATAAAGAAAAAACCTATAAAAATAACAAGGGTTACGTAGTGAAATTCAAAATTTTATTATTTACTTTATAATTATAAAAACAGAAACCTTTAGATATATGGATGTAAGCATAAAAGATTACGATTATACGTTGATGGCTTGGCAATTTTTTTGTTTGCTTTTTGCGATAGCAATATTTTACTTGCTGTACAAAATTTATAAAAAAGTCAAATAAACTATATTAAATAACTCTATGATTAATAGGGTTGGTTTATTTAAGTGAACTAAACAAATTAAAAAACCGAATATTAATCCTACTTTTAATTTGTATTTTCGTTTTACTAAACTTCTAACTTATATTTTTATGTCATTTCAGGGATACCTAAAAACAATCAAAGAAAAAACAGGAAATGGTCCTGCTGAGTTTAGAACTTTAGCTGAACAAAAAGGTTTTACTGCAAACGGAGAATTAAAACCCGAAGTAAAAGCTGGAGATATTGTAAACTGGCTAAAATCTGATTTTGCTTTAGGTCAAGGACATGCAATGGCTATTTATGCATTGCTAAAAGGCATTAAAAATGAGGATAGCGAGTAAAAAAGTTCTCACTAAAAACAAAATGAACTTTTAAAGACGAGTGCCCGCGTGAGGGATAGAAGCAAGCTACCGAAGTAGCGCGGATAGCCCGACAGCAATAAAAAAAAGACCCAATGAACGCAAAGTTGATTGGGTCTTTTTTTTTATTGGTGGCACGACCAAATAACTAAAATTTCAATTTTTCCAAATTCCAAATTCCAAACTCAAAATTTTAAATGTCAAATTCCAATTTAGAGACTTTAAATATCTTTTATTTTGGAATCTGGACCTGAGCGATAAGCAATTGGCGCACCGATGTTTTCTATTGTTGTATTTTCTTCTTCAAACAATAATTTAATGTTTTCGTAAGAGTTTTTAAGTGCTTCTTTGATTTGTTCTGGGTTTAACCACGCTACTTTTTCGATTCCTTCTTCGATTTGTCCGTGTGGTGTTCCTTCAAAATCAGACTGCATTTCGAACCAATGCGTGATTTTGAGTTTGTATTTTCCGTTGCGTTTGAAGATATGATAGGTTTTTTGAAGTTTATTCGTAATACGAAGCTGGTTTACTCCTGTCTCCTCTTCTACCTCACGCATAGCCGTCGCCTCGATGTCTTCCCCTTTCTCGATTCCGCCTTTTGGCAGGTCCCATTTTCCGTTTCTAAAGATAAACAAGACTTCGCCTTTTTTGTTGTAGACAAAGCCTCCGCCTGCTTTATTTACCGGAATTTTGGCTTTTAGGGTTTTCATCATCTCACTTTCGTCGGGATGATATAGAATCGCTTTTTGAATTTTATTTTGAAAAATTTTTATAATAAGCTGTTCGATATCAATACTCTCCAACAAGAACAATTGGAAATCTGTTTCGCGCGAGATTTCATTTGTCAAAAAAAGTGGTTTGTCGTTTACAAAAACTTTATACATTTGTACTATGATTTTTAATAAAGATACTGCCGAAAAAACAGCCGAATTGCTTTTGCAAATAAATGCAATTAAATTGAATCCCGAAAATCCTTTTACATGGGCTTCTGGTTGGAAATCTCCTATTTACTGTGATAATAGGTTAATTCTTTCATTTCCGAGCATCAGAAACTATGTTCGTGATGAGTTTGCTAAAAACATTGAAAAACAATTTGGAAAACCTGATGTGATTGCTGGTGTTGCTACTGGAGCCATTGGAGTTGGAATTTTGGTTGCCGAAAGTTTAGGGCTTCCGTTCGTTTACGTGCGTCCAGAACCTAAAAAACACGGAAGACAAAACCAAGTGGAAGGTTTTTTACAAAGAGGACAAAATGTTGTGGTTGTAGAAGATTTAATTAGTACTGGAAAAAGCAGTTTGATGGCTGTGGAAGCTTTAAGAAGCGAAGGTGCTAATATTAAAGGTATGGCAGCTATCTTCACTTATGGTTTTGGTGTTGCCGAAGAAAACTTTAAAGAAGCTAATGTTGATTTATTCACCTTAAGCAACTACGAAAATCTATTAGATTTAGCAGTTCAAAAACAATATATCACAGAAGATCAACAATCTACTCTACAAGAATGGAGCGTAAGCCCATCGACTTGGGGACAAGAAAGCTAATTTTAGATTTCTGATTGCAGATTTTAGATTTTAGATTTCTTTTCTGTATGATCAAGATTTTTGGAATTTGGATTTAAAAAATTGAAATTTTATTTAACGTTTCAGCTTTGCGAACTTAAATAAAGTCAAGCATCATAAAAAAAACCTTGCGTCCTTTGCAGTAAAAAAACAAAAACAAAAAAACAAAAAACAATATGAACTTAGAAAGTCCAAAAGTTACTGTTCAGAAATCAGCTCAGGATTTATTTGATCAACTGACTGACGTAAAGAATTTCGAAAAATTAATGCCAGACAATATCGCTAAATTTGAAGTGACTGGTGAAGACGCTTTTATTTTTGGATTGAAAGGGATGCCGGAAATCAAATTAAAAATGAAAGATAAAGTAGCTCCAAATAAAATCGTTTTGGGTGCTGCAAGTGATAAACTTCCGTTTACACTAACTTCAAACATTGACACTGTTTCTGATTCAGAAAGTGCGGTTCAATTATTTTTTGAAGGCGAATTCAACGCTATGATGGCGATGATGGTTAAAGGTCCAATTGGTAAGTTTATTGAAACTTTAGCAAACAATATGCACAAGCTTTAATAATGATGAATTATTAATTGTGAATTATAAATGAAAATGTCCGACTATTGTTGGACATTTTTTTTTATACTCTCGCAAAGTTGCAGAGACGCAAAGTTTTTTTTTACACAGATTGAAAATGATTTAAGCAGATTTTTTTTAAAGATTAAAACATTAATAACTTAGCGTCTTAGCGACTTTGCGAGATTAAAATAAAAAACTTAGAATCTCAGCATCTGAGAACCTTAGCAACTTAGTAAAGCATTTTCACTTCTTTAATCTCAAACTCTGCAACAGAATCATCTTCTAGCAAAACTTGCAATTTTCCCAATGGAGAAACGCCTTGAATGATTCCCATGAAATCTTTGTTGTAATTGTCTCTAAATGCTGTCGGAATTCCTTTTTTAAATAAAAAATTAAAATAATCATCCCAAAAAATCTGTGCTGAGGTATTCCAAGATTGAATTTTCTCTTTTAGTTTTTCGACAATTAAAATAGCCAGTTCTTCTTTATCAAAAGACTTACCTGCAATAACTGCCATAGAAGAAGCTGTTGGCAATTCGTTAAAATCAGTCTGATTTACATTGATTCCGATTCCGGCAACTGACACGATTCTGCCATCGCTTTTTAAGGTGTTTTCGATTAATATGCCAACCAATTTCTTATTGTATGACAGAATGTCGTTTGGCCATTTAATACAAATATCAGGAATATTTAATGTTTTTAAAACCTCTGCAACAGATAGCGAAACTAAGACGCTCAAATTAAAAACTTCGTCATTACTAAAGAGAAAATCTTTCACCAAGACACTCATAGTTAAGTTCTTACCCGCTTCAGTCTTCCATACTCCACCTACTTGCCCCTTGCCTTTTGTCTGATTTTCAGCTGTTACCGTTGTAAAATTCTCCAGTTCATCCTGACTTGCCAAAGCCTTCAGAAAGTCATTTGTAGAATCTATGGCATCGAGTTTGATTAGTTTCATTAAATAATTTAAATATCTTAATTTAATATTTTGTTAAGGTTCAAAAATAATCACAAAATTTGGTAACTTTACAAATTCATATAAAATAATTCATGGCGAAAAAGACTATTAATAATGATGTTCTACTGGCGAACATAATCAAAGGGATTGAGGAAGTAAAAGGAAATGATATCGACATTCTTGACTTAAGAGATATAGATACAGCTGTATGCGACTATTTTGTTATTTGCAACGGTAGCTCAAACACCCAAGTTAACGCCATCGTAAACTCAATTCAAAAAATTGTATCAAAAGACTTAAAAGATAAACCTTGGCACGTAGAAGGAACCGATAACGCAGAATGGGTTTTAATGGACTATGTACATATTGTAGTACACGTTTTCCAGAAACATATTCGCGAATATTACAACATCGAAAGCCTTTGGGGCGATGCCAAAATAACTTCAATCGAGAACAAATACTAAAGAAACTTTCATTAAATGGCTAAAGATAATAATCCAAATCCGAATAAATTTAAAATAAGTCCTTGGTTAATATACACCGCAATACTTTTAGTTTTTTTATTCATAAGTTTTGCCACAGGAGGATCTAGCTTGAGCGAACCTGCTCAACTAAAATCATCCGACATTGATAATATGTTGGCTAAAGGAGAAATTAAAAATGTTATCATTTTTAATAATAAAGATGCTGAAATTTACCTTTCTGATGCCGGATTAAAAGATCCAGCTAATAAAAAGGTATCTAAAGATGTGTTTGACAGACCTAACAAAGGTCCTCACTACACTACAAAATTTGGTGATTTAAAATCTTTTCAAGAAAAACTTGACAAAGCAAAAGCTGAAAAAAAACTAGTTGATTACGACTTTAAAGAAGCAAACAACTGGAGCGATATTTTAATCAGCTTACTTCCTATCATCATTATTGTTGGTGTATGGATTTTCATTATGCGTAAAATGTCTGGCGGAGGCGCCGG
The DNA here is from genome assembly GCF_016735615.1 of Flavobacterium tagetis. Taxonomy (GTDB): domain Bacteria; phylum Bacteroidota; class Bacteroidia; order Flavobacteriales; family Flavobacteriaceae; genus Flavobacterium; species Flavobacterium tagetis. Next base: position 700,716 of record NZ_JAERSF010000002.1, on the reverse strand, counting down.
CGGAGGCGGACAGATTTTCAATATCGGAAAATCTAAAGCTAAATTGTTTGATGAAAAAACAGACATTAAAACTACGTTTAAAGATGTTGCAGGTTTAGAAGGTGCTAAAGAAGAAATTCAGGAAATCGTTGAATTCCTTAAAAACCCAGAAAAATATACAAATCTTGGAGGTAAAATTCCAAAAGGAGCTTTATTGGTAGGACCTCCGGGAACTGGTAAAACTTTATTGGCAAAAGCTGTTGCTGGTGAAGCGCAAGTACCTTTCTTCTCTCTATCAGGTTCAGATTTCGTAGAAATGTTCGTAGGAGTTGGTGCATCACGTGTACGTGACTTATTTAAACAAGCAAAAGAAAAATCTCCTGCTATTATTTTCATCGACGAGATCGATGCTGTTGGTAGAGCAAGAGGAAAAAGCAATATGTCTGGCGGAAACGACGAAAGAGAAAACACTTTGAACCAATTACTAACAGAAATGGATGGTTTTGGTACAAACTCTAACGTAATCGTTTTGGCAGCAACAAACAGAGCTGACGTTCTTGACAAAGCTTTAATGCGTGCAGGACGTTTTGACAGACAAATCTTTGTTGACTTACCAGACATCCGCGAAAGAGCTGAAATCTTTAAAGTACACTTAGCTCCTATCAAAAAAGTTGAAGGTCTTGATTTAGATTTCTTAGCAAAACAAACCCCAGGTTTCTCTGGTGCTGATATTGCTAATGTTTGTAACGAAGCTGCTCTTATCGCTGCTCGTAATAACAAAGCTGCTGTTGACAGACAAGATTTCCTTGACGCTGTTGATAGAATTATTGGTGGTCTTGAAAAGAAAAACAAAATTATCACTCCAGACGAAAAAAGAGCAATTGCAATTCACGAAGCTGGTCACGCTACTGTAAGCTGGATGTTAGAGCATGCTGCACCACTTATTAAAGTAACAATTGTTCCTCGTGGACAAAGCTTAGGTGCTGCTTGGTATTTACCAGAAGAAAGACAAATCGTAAGAACAGATCAAATGTTAGACGAAATGTGTGCTACTATGGGAGGTAGAGCTGCTGAAAAAGTAACTTTCGACAGAATTTCAACTGGAGCTTTAAGCGATTTAGAAAAAGTAACTCGTCAAGCTCGTGCAATGGTAACCATCTACGGATTGAACGATAAAATCGGAAACGTTACGTATTACGATTCAACTGGACAAAGCGAATACAACTTCTCTAAACCGTATTCTGATGAAACAGCAAAAATTATTGACAAAGAAATTTCAGATTTAATCGAAGGTCAGTACCAAAGAGCGATTCAGATACTAGAAGAAAACAAAGACAAACTAAATCAACTTGCTGATATTCTGATTGAAAAAGAAGTAATCTTTAAAGATGACTTAGAAAACATCTTCGGAAAACGTACTTTTGACAAAAATTTAGAAGAAGTAGTTTCATAAATAATTACGAAAAACGTAATAAATTTTTAAAATCTTAATTCAAAAGTCCCTTTTGAATTAAGATTTTTTTATCTTTGAACGTTTTCAATTAACATGTAAAGCATTTCATATAAAAAATGAATTTTTTCAAAAAAATATTTGGCTCTAGTGAAGCCGCTTCTGACGAGGAGAACGAAAGCGAATATGCTGGTACTTCTGCGCAGAACAGTCATTTATCTTTAGATGAGCAATTTATTTTCAACTTCAAAAAAAATGGAGGTAAGTTCTTGTACTGCGAAAACATGGAAGAAGTTACCGAACAATTTGAAAACATTTTAGAAGAAAACGACTGGTTCGAAAATGAAGTTTTATGCTATGAACCTGCTCTTTTTAGCTTATTAGAAGAAAACAAATTGTTTTATATTGCACCAACAAAACCTAGATTCTTATTGGCAAGCTGTGAAAACCTTATAGCCGATGAAGGTTCTATTTTATTTTCATCAAAACAAATCAGACAAAATAAACCAAACGAATTACCTGCTAACATTGTTATTATAGCAACCACAAGCCAAATTCTTCCAATGAAAAGCGACGGATTAAGCGCTATAAAACGCAAGTACGAAAGAGACTATCCTACTAATATCACTACAATAAAATATTTCGAAAAAGCGAAAGACGAAGATTTTACACAATACGGAAGTGTTGCAAAAAACCTTTATTTACTGCTTTTAGAAGACCTTTAAGATGAACGAAACACTGAAGAGGGCCATTTCTGGTGCTGTTTATATCGCTTTATTACTAACTTCGATATTGTTTTCTACAGAAAGCTTCATTAGTCTTTTTGGCGTTTTCCTGATTATCACAATCTATGAGTTTTCTAATATCGTAAACTTAAACAAAGTATTTTCTATTCTCTTCGGGACTTTAGTTTATTCTGTAATTATTCTTGTAAGTCATTACAACAAGCAAACAACTCAATTTTTAAACGAAAACTTTAACGCTAACATTAGCTTAGAAACCAATATCAAACAACTAGATTTAATTCTTCTAGCTGTAACTATTGTCGTTTCGATAAAATGTATCATATTCTTATTTTATGATTCTATTCAAAAAATAAGTACTTCTTCAAAATATTTATATTTACTTGGATATATTACACTTCCTTTTGTATTTATTGTAAAAATCTCTTTTGGAACAAATGACTATAATCCTAAGATTATTTTGGGATTATTTGTTTTAATCTGGACCAATGACACTTTTGCTTATTTAGTTGGAAAGTCAATGGGAAAACATAAGTTATTTGAACGCGTTTCTCCTAAAAAAACAATAGAAGGTTTTCTTGGCGGCGTTGTTTTTGCTGCCTTTGCCGGCTTTTTGATTTCTAAACTCTACATTCAACCCAAACCTGAATTTAGCAGTAAATCGATTTTAATCTGGACCATTATCGCATTAATCGTGAGCATTTTTGGAACTATTGGAGACTTAATAGAATCCAAATTTAAGCGAATTGCAGGCGTAAAAGACAGTGGTTCCATAATGCCTGGTCATGGAGGTATTCTAGATCGATTAGATAGTGTTATATTTGTAGCACCAATTATATTTTTATTTTATCAAATTTTATACTATGTTTCATAAAGAGGGAGGCCCGTCCATTTTATTAGGTACTGTATTTACTGTAGCTGTACTTTTAATTGCCGAAAGATTTATTGATATCAATTGGCTTAGAATGCTTGTTCAAATTGCAGCGCTTGTAATTTTGATCATTATTTTACAATTCTTCAGAAACCCGAAGAGAATTGCAGTTAGAAACAGCGATCACATCCTAGCTCCAGTTGATGGAAAAGTAGTGGTTATCGAAGAAGTTTATGAAGGAGAATATTTTAAAGACAAACGTTTACAGGTTTCTATCTTTATGTCGCCAATCAATGTGCACGTAACACGTTACGCAATGGATGGGATTATTAAATTTAGCAAATACCACCCTGGAAAATTCCTTGTTGCTTGGCATCCAAAAGCAAGTGAAGAAAACGAAAGAACTACCGTAGTGATTGAAAATGAAACTTTTGGCGCTATTCTATACAGACAAATTGCAGGAGCTTTGGCACGTAGAATTGTAAACTACGCTAAAGAAGGAATGCAAGTTGTTCAAGGAACTGACGCTGGATTTATTAAATTTGGATCAAGAGTAGATTTATTTTTACCTTTAGGTACACCGATCAATGTTGAGTTAAATCAAAAAGCAATTGGCGGAAAAACAATTATTGCTACAAAAGCATAAATGGCCGATAAAGATTTAGATATTCGCTTTGCTAAAGCCGTAGAAGTTGCAATGACTATGACTCAGGCTTCACTGCCGCAGGACGTGCAGTTAAGACTCTATGCTTTTTACAAACAGGCTACTTTTGGAACAGCAGTTTACAATCAATCTGTAAATTTTGATTTAAGAGATGCTTTCAAAACCAACGCTTGGATGCAGATAAGCCACATGTCAATTGACGAAGCTAAGGAAAATTATATCGAGATTATCAATTCATTAACATCAAAATAAAAACATTATGAAGAAAAACGTTGTTCTTTTCAGCACTTTAACTTCATTTTTACTATTATTTTCCTGTAAAGAAGACAAGCTGGTTGAAGTAGTTGAGGTTCCTCTTCCAACAAAAGAAGAGAAAATTACTATTGGTTCGCCAAATGATGTTAAAGCCGATCCTGGTTCTTTTGAAATGACAAAACTGCCATTTAATTATGACGGTCTTGCTCCCGACATTAGAACTTTGACTTTAGAAACACACTATTCTAAGCATTATCTGTCATACACAAATGCTTTTAATAAAGAAATTGTTTCGACTGAGTTTGAAAATATGCCTATTGAAGACATTTTAAAAAAAATGCCTCTTACTAATTTAAAACTTCGCCAGAATGCGGGTGGATATTACAACCACACTTTGTATTTTAATATTCTAACTCCAAAAGAACAGACGCCAAAAGATACGCTTGCAGGTTCTATTAATAAAGAATTTGGTTCTTTCAATAATTTGACGAATCAATTTAAAGCGCAGTCAGAAAAGCAGTTTGGTTCTGGATGGGTTTGGCTGGTTGTGGATCGATATGGTAAATTACAAATTACTACAACAGACAATCAGGATAATCCATTGATGAAAAACGCTTTGATTCCGGGCACTCCAATTATGGGAATTGATCTTTGGGAACATGCTTATTATTTAGATTATCAAAACCGAAAAGGCAGTTATATTGATGCCTTTTATAATCATATCAACTGGGAGAAAGTAAACGAATATTACGTTGAAGCACTCAAAAAGGTTAAAAAAGTATAGAAAAGAAGCTGATACAATTAAGTATCAGCTTTTTTTTATACCTTTTAGGTACTTAAACGAAGATCATGAAAGATATTGCCAATCGTTTTACAGAAAATCCTTTATTATCTCCAGCTGATTTACCGCCAAGCAGAGATGGATTAGAAATTACCTGTCTCCTAAATCCTGGCGTGTTTCAATTTCAAAATAAAATCTGGCTGGCTGTACGTGTTGCCGAAAGACCAAAACAAATTGAAAATAGCATTTCGTTTCCAATTCTAACAGAAGCTGGAACAATCCAAATTATTGAAATTCTAAAAAATCATCCCGAGCTCATTGCAACAGATGCTCGTGTAATTAATTATCAAGGCATTGATTATTTAACCACTTTATCACATATTCGTTTATTGTGTAGTGAAGATGGAAAACGGTTTTATGAGCCCGAAAACTATCCGCATTTGGTTGGTGAAGGAATACTTGAAACTTTCGGAATTGAAGATTGTCGTGTTTCTTTAATTGAAGGCAAATATTATCTGACTTTTACATCTGTTTCTCCTAGTGGCGTAGGCGTTGGCTTACGAACTACAACCGATTGGAAGACTTTTCAAAAACACGGAATGATATTTCCGCCTCACAATAAAGACTGTGCTATTTTTGAAGAAAAGATAAATGGATTATTTTATGCCTTACATCGTCCGAGTAGTGTAGATATTGGAGGGAATTACATTTGGATTGCCTCTTCTCCTGACGGAATTCATTGGGGAAATCATAAATGCATTATCAAAACCAGAAAAGAAAGCTGGGACAGTAAAAGGGTTGGCGCTGGCGCTGCTCCTATAAAAACAGAACTGGGTTGGCTCGAAATTTACCATGGGGCCAACGAATTTCACCAGTATTGCTTGGGTGCTTTTCTATTGGATTTAGAAGATCCTACAAAAGTGATTTCAAGAACTGAAACTCCAATTATGTTTCCAAAAACAAACTATGAATTAAGCGGATTCTTTGGAAATGTCGTTTTTACAAACGGACATATCCTCGCCCCTGATGGTGATAAACTGACGATCTATTATGGCGCTTCAGACGAGTTTGTCTGCGGAGCAACATTTTCTATAAAAGAGATTTTCTCTTTGCTGAAAAAGGTCTAAAAACAAAAAAACTTGCTTAGCATTCCCTAAACAAGTTTATTTGATAATTTCGGTTTTTATTATTTCAATTCCAAAATTAAAGATTCTGATGGTTCAATTGAGATCTTAACTTCTCCTTGCCCATTTTGCACTTTCAATACAAACGTTTTATCTTGATACAACTGATCTTTCAAACGATATTCCCCGTCTTTTAAATTCCATTTTGACATAAGAGACGACGGCACTTTTAAATCAAATTCACTTCCTTTTTCAGAAGAGAAATTAGCCACTACAATTAGTTTTTGGTTTTCAGACCAACGTGCGTAAGAATATAGCAAAGCATCATAATTTTCATTATTTTGGCGATTTACAGTTTGAATTTCTTCAAAACTTCCCATCAAGGCGCTACTATTGATTGTAAAATTCAATAATCGTTTGTAAAAATCACGAAGCTGTTTTTCAGATTCAGAAAGCTGTCCTCCATCAAATTTACCGCCATTCATCCAACGCTGATGATTTGGAACTCCGATATAATCAAAAATCGAGGTTCTTGATCGTTTTCCAAAACCTGCATCTTCGTTCCCTGCCTCTCCTACTTCTTGTCCAAAATAAATCATTGTTGGCGAAGTACTAATTGTTGCTGAAACCACCATTAAAGGCTTTCCTCTTTCTGGAGTTCCTGCAAATTCTGGACTTGCTAAACGTTGTTCGTCATGATTATCTAGAAAATGAAGCATATGATGTTGAATATCTGCCATTCCGTTTTGGATTTTTGTTAATTCATCCGGTGAAGATTTTCCTCGAATAACATCTTTCAGCTTATCGTACGTTTCTACTTTATCATACAGATAATCCATTTTTCCTAAGCGAATATAATTTCGATATTCATTCGGATTGTAAACTTCAGCCAACAAAAACGCATTTGGATTTTTCATTTTAATCGAAGAGTTCATATAACTCCAGAATTCATACGGAACCATTTCGGCCATATCGTAACGAAATCCATCAACACCTTTTGCTGTCCAGTATAACGCGATGTCTCTAAACTTTTTCCAAGAATCAGGAACATCTTTGTCTTGCCAAAAAGCAAAATGCTCCTTATAGGATTTCTGGTCAAAACCAACAGGAAGTTCAGGAAAATCTTTACTCCCGTCTGGACGCACTCCGTAATTTACTTTTACCGTTTCATACCAGTCGTTTTGATCTGGCTTAATTTTACGAGAACCGTTACCTGTCCATTTTGCCGGATTTTCATCAAAAAAACCATCAATCATTGGATTTTTTTCTCCGTTTAAAGGAATATCTCCATCGGGAATCTCAAAATGCTGTTGAGGAATGTAATAGAAATTATTATCTCGCTTGTATTCAACCGTTACATCATCATCTGCACCAAAATCTTTTATGCCAGCAGGATTCGATTTTCCTTCGTATTTTCTGGCAATATGATTCGGGACAATATCAATAATCACTTTCAAACCAGCATTATGAGTACGTTTTATTAGAGCTTCAAATTCTTCTAATCGCTTTGCAGGATTTACAGCCAAATCTGGATTTACATTATAATAATCTTTCACGGCATAAGGAGAACCTGCGCGACCTTTTACCACTTCTGGATCATCATTTGAAATTCCGTACGCTGTATAATCACGCACTAAAGCATGATGCGGAACTCCCGTATACCAAATGTAAGTAATCCCTAAATCTTTTATTTCATGAAGGGCTTTATCCGTAAAATCATTGAACTTTCCAACACCGTTCTCCTCAATAGTTCCCCATGGTTTGTTGGTTGTATTTTTATTTCCAAATAGGCGTGTAAATACTTGATAGACTACAACTTTTTTATCTGTTGTAGCATTTTCGTTTGCAGTATTCATTTTTAAATCTTTTGTTTTACAGGCTGAAAAAAGTACAGTTAATGTAATTCCGACTGCAATTATTTTTTTACTTATCATGTTTTTAGGCTATTCTTATCTTGTTTTTTTCGTTCCATTTCTAAAAAGAATGGAAACAATTTTCTAAAAATAGCTCATTTTTTAAAACTTCGAAAACGATTTATCTAATTTACACCGTTTTCAGCTCAAAAGACAACTACTACAACGTGAGAGTTTGTTATTTTGTTGAAAAATTAAATAATGCCTAAATTGAACTTTGGACTGTTAATGACTAATTATAAATTAATGCTAATAACCGCCACAGGTTCTATCCTTTTTTATAAATTTGACAAAAATTTAATCAGTTGAAGAAATCACTCTTTTTCATATTTACTTGTCTGTCTTTTTTAAGCGTTCAATTCACTTTCGCGCAAGCAAAAAAAACTGCTCAATCTCCGAAAACAATTGTCATCGAGAATGCCGACTTTTCTGATGTGGATCAAGTTAATGTACCTGATGCGCTTTTACTTACTGGAAATGTAAAAGTAAATCATGATGGCGTTGTGCTAACTTGCAACAAAGCTTACTTTTTTCAAAAAGAAAATTATTTAAAAGCATTCGGAAATGTTCAATTAGTGCAAGGAGATACTTTATTCTTGAATAGTAAATATGCGGAGTATAGCGGAAATGAAAAGAAAGCTTTTGCTACAGGAAATGCGGTTTTAACTTCTCCTGACGCCACTTTGCAAACTGATACTATTAATTTTGACAGAAATGTTCAAGAAGCATTTTATAATACAAAAGGTACGATCGTAAACAAAGACAATACTTTGGTGAGTAAATCTGGAAGGTATTATGTAAAAGAAAAGAAATTTCAGTTCTTGACTGAAGTTACGATTACGAATCCGAAATATGTGATTAAATCGAACCATTTGGATTATTACAGTAATTCTGGACATACGTATCTTCTTGGTCCTTCAACCATTACAAGTAAGGCCAATTACATTTATACCGAAAAAGGTTTTTACGATACAAAGAAAAATTTAGCCCATTTTCTACGAAGGTCCTACATTAAGTACGATGACCGACTTATAGAAGGCGATAGTTTGTATTATAATCGAAATATTGAATTTGCATCGGCAACACGAAACGTAAAAATTACCGATTCGATTAACAAAGGAATTGTAAAAGGACATTACGCAGAGCTTTACAAACTAAAGGATTCGATGTTTGTAACCAAAAGAGCTGTTGCCATCAATTTAGTTGAAAATGACTCGGTTTACATTCACGGAAAAAAATTAATGGTAACAGGTAAAGAAGGCGAACGAATTCTGCGCGCTTTTAACAATGTCCGTTTTTACAAGACAGATATGAGCGGTAAGTGCGATTCTATACACTCAGATTCTAAAAGCGCTTTGACAAAACTTATAGGAAACCCGATTCTTTGGAATGGCGACAACCAAATTACAGGCGACGTAATGCACTTAATTGGCGACAATAAAACGAGGAAAATTGACTCGTTAAAAGTGTTAAATAATACTTTTGTCCTCTCCAAGGATACCCTCGGAACTGGTTTTAATCAAGTCAAGGGAATCAATTTGTTTGGAAAATTCCGGGACGGAAAACTACATGATGTAGATGTCATAAAAAATACCGAAGTAATTTATTATATGCGTAATGACGCGCATGAACTAATCGGAATCAATAAAAATGTCAGCAGTAAAATCAATATGATATTGGAAAACAATGCCATTGAAACTATTACTTTCTTCAATAAAGTTGATGGAGATATTTACCCCGAAGATGAGCTTCCAGAAAATGCGAGAAAACTTCGAGGAATGAATTGGCGAGGAGATGAAAGAATAAAGTCAAAAGACGATATTTTTACTACTGAAGATAATGAACTGAATGAGAAACTGATTAAAGAAGGAAAAGAACAGGAAAAAAAAGGTAAAAACGTACCAATGAAAGTCAGGAAAGAAACCTTGAATTATGACAAGAAAAATCCTCCTGCTAAAACAGAACCTAAAGCTAAAAGCAAATAGTTTTAATCGCGGTCACAATTTACAGTGCTTTGCGATTGTTTAAAACACAAAGTTAACTTAAGCGTAAAGCTAAAAACCTTACAACCTCAGTACCTTTGCCACTTTGAACCTTAAAAGAAAATGAATCCAGATTTTATAAAATACCAAGCGCAAACTTCTCCTTACCCACTCGGAATGGAAGTTTCGCACGCCATTGGCTCTTACATATACGACACAAACGATAAAAAATATTTAGATTTTGTTGCGGGAGTTTCAGCTTGCACTTTAGGACATCAACATCCTAGGGTAAATCAAGCCATAAAAGATCAGTTGGATAAATATTCTCACGTAATGGTTTACGGAGAATATTCTCAAAGTCCAGCTGTTCAATACTGTAAAATGATAGCTTCTTTACTTCCAGAATCTTTAAACAAAACCTATTTGGTTAATTCTGGTACAGAAGCGATTGAAGGATCTTTAAAATTAGCAAAACGAGTTACAGGGCGTAGCCAGCTTATTTCTTGTCACAACGCCTATCACGGAAACACTATGGGCTCTATGAGCGTTATGGGATTCGAAGAGCGCAAACAAGCTTTTAGACCTTTGTTGCCAGATGTTGATTTTATTACTTTTAATAGCGAAGAAGATCTACAAAAAATAACTACGCGAACAGCAGCAATTCTTTTAGAAACTATTCAAGGAGGAGCTGGTTTTATTCAGCCAGAAGATAATTTCCTTCAAAAAGTCCGTAAACGCTGTGATGAGGTTGGAGCATTAATGATTGTTGATGAAATTCAACCAGGCTTTGGAAGAACAGGAAAACTTTTTGGTTTCCAAAATTACGATGTTGTTCCAGATATTGTGGTTATGGGCAAAGGAATGGGCGGCGGAATGCCAGTTGGTGCTTTTACTGCTTCTGCCGAAAAAATGGATCTTTTAACAGAAAATCCAAAACTAGGACATATTACAACTTTTGGAGGCCATCCTGTCATTGCGTCAGCTTGTTTAGCTACTTTGCAAGAATTAACTGAAACAAATTTAATGGCAGAAACCTTAGAAAAGGAAAAACTCTTCAGATCGCTTTTGGTACACCCTTTGATTACAGAAGTTAGAGGAAAAGGACTAATGCTTGCTGCAATGACAGAATCAGCAGATATTACAAACGAAGTCATTTTAACCTGTCAAGACAGAGGACTTATTTTATTCTGGCTTTTATTTGAAGGATGCGCTATACGAATTACACCTCCTTTGACCATTTCTGAAGACGAAATTAGAGAAGGCTGTGCAATTATTTTAGAGGTGATGGACGAAATGATGAAGAAGAACAAGAACTAAAAACAAATTATCTGAGCGTTGTTTCTAATAAGAACGACAGAAATAACACTCAATTTCTTTTTCAATAAAATCTTCTGCTACAAATAAAAAAATGACAAAATTGAAGCTAATCCCTTAAGAACAAAGGAGATTTCTTCCCAAAATAGAATAAAAAACGCCATATATTGTTAATTAAATTGTTCAAAACAATTAATTCCTTATCCTTACAACAATTATATGGTTGCCTAAATTTATAACAGGCTAATTTCAAATTATACGAAGTATGCAATTAAGCAACGAAGAAGAAGATTATAACCTATCCCTATCCAAATTTGAGTCGATGTTAAAAACCAACAAAGTGCTCTTTTTTGATTCTGAAGAATTCGAAGAAATCATTCTTCATTATTTAGACATAGGCAAGGCTAATTTAGCAAAAAAAGCCTTAAAACTTGCATTAGACCAGCATCCAAAATCTACAGGCTTAAAATTAGTACAAGTAGAAATGCTAGTTTATGATGACAAACTCGAGATCGCTGAAAAGCTTTTGAATGAGTTATACGCAATTGAACCTAACAACGAGGAAATCTACATCCAGAAAGCCAATATCTGTTCCAAAAGAGATCAGCACGAAAAAGCGGTTGAACTGTTAAAAATCGCGCTTCAATACACTGATGATTACGCTGATGTGTACAATTTGATCGGAATGGAGTATCTTTTTATGGATAATCTCGAGCTGGCAAAGGACAGTTTTATCAAATGTCTTGAAGAAGACTTAGAAGATCAATCTGCTCTCTACAACGTAGTGTATTGTTTTGAGTTTCTAGACCAAAACCAAGAAGCTATTGTATACCTTAACGAATATATTAACAGAAATCCATACAGCGAAATTGCTTGGCATCAGCTTGGACGTCTACATTATGGCGTAAAAGAATACGAAGAAGCTATTCGTGCTTTTGATTATGCAACGCTAATTGATGATGAATTTTTAGGCGCTTTTATGGAAAAAGCAAAAGCTTATGAGCGTTTAAAAAAATACAATGAAGCAATTGAAAGTTATAATAGAACCATCGAATTGGATGATGCAACATCGTATGCATTACTTCGAATTGGAAAATGCTATGAAAAACTTGGAAATTTAGCAAAAGCAATTCAATACTATAACCAAACTGTACACGAAGATCCGCTTTTAGACAAAGGCTGGATTGCGATTACAGATTTTCATCTTCGTCAGAAAAACTACCAAAAAGCATTATTTTTTGTGAATAAAGCTTTGGCAATCGACAATCAAAATCGTTTGTATTGGAAAAGATATGCAACAATCAACAAACAGATGAATTTCTTTGAAGAAGCTGAATTTGGTTTCAGAAAAGCGGTTGAATTTGGAGATTATGCATTAGACACTTGGTTATATTGGGTTGATATTCTACAATTTTTAGGAGAATTTGAAACGGCAATTCAGACTTTATTACAGGCTTCAGAATATTTCCCTGAAGAAAATGAAATCGAATACCGTTTGGCTGGATTGTATTTTATGATTCAAGACAACACAAAAGCTAAATTTCACTTAAGCAATGGTTTACGCCTAAACTTTGACAACTATATCTTGATCGAAGATTTGTTTCCTGTAGTTTGGACAAAAAAAACAGTAAAAAATTATATAGAAAAACATCGTAAATAAGAATGGTTGATATTTTATTAAGAAGACGTTTTGGATTATTAGGACGCAACATAAGCTACTCTTTTTCAAAAGGTTATTTTACAGAAAAATTTAATAATGAAGTTTTTGCTGGCAACAGCTATGAGAATTTTGACATTTCTGAGATTAATTACTTCACAGAGCTAATTAAAAACAATCCTGATTTAAAGGGATTAAATGTTACAATTCCGTACAAAGAACAAGTTATTCCTTTCTTAGATAAACTATCAAAAAAAGCTACTCTAATTGGCGCTGTTAATACCATTAAATTTACCAAAAACGGTAAATTAAAAGGTTATAATACCGATTATTACGGATTCAAGAAGTCTTTAAAACCACTATTAGAGCCACATCATAAAAAAGCTCTTATTCTAGGAACTGGCGGAGCTTCTAAAGGTGTCGCTTTTGCTCTGGACGAATTGGATATTCCCTACACTTTTGTTTCTAGAGAAGCAAAAGAAAACATCATTGACTATGATTTGATCAACGCAACTACTTTTGATAATTTTCAAATTATAATCAATTGTACGCCAGTTGGAACAAGCCCTAATATCGAAGCTTGTCCAAATTTACCATATGAGTATTTCACAGAAAAACACATTGCTTACGATTTAATCTATAATCCAGCAGAAACTACTTTCCTGAGAAAAGCAAAAGAAATGGGAGCTGTAATTAAAAATGGACATGATATGCTTATTTTCCAAGCTGAAAAGGCATGGAAAATCTGGAACAAATAAAAAATAAAATGTTAAAGTAAATTTCGTAAATTAGTCTACTCATTTGCAGACAGTTATGAAAAAACATTTACTTTACTTTAGCATTTTTTTTCTTATTACATTTCTTGCAGCTGCCCAAGACGAAGATATCGACAGAAGCAATAGTCCGTTTGCCGAACCTAGGTATCATTACTTTCTCCAGACTATTCTGTTGTATAATGAATACTTAGACACTAAGAATGGTTCGTACAACACTACAAACTTGCGTGTTTTACAGCCAATAGGCAACAAAGCTTGGAATCTGAGATTTGATTTGCCTTTAATTTCGACGAACTCAAATTCTATCAATCAAACCGGACTTGGCGATGTAGGTGCTGGTCTTAGCTTTATCCCTTATTTCAAAAAAACCAGCGGAATTGGTCTTAGGACTCGTGTTATTTCAAATTCTGCTGCAGACCCAAGTTTTGGTACAGGGAAATGGGTAGTAATTCCAGCTGGTATCTTTGCAAAATATTTTAAACAAAAGAAATTTTTATGGCTTGCGACTGTTGAGCATTCCCAGAGTTTTGCAGGATCAAGTAATCGAAGCGATGTAAGCGTGACATTGCTAGAAAACAATTTATTATGGTTTTTCGGTAAAAACTGGATTGCTACAGATGTTGCTTTTAGGTATAATTACGTTCTGGACGGCTTTCAGAATAATGCTTTTATGGAATTTGGGCGAAAAATTACGCCAACAAACTTATTTTATGTGCACCCTAGCGTAGCTTTTGGTGGTGAAAAATCATATAATTTTGGTATGGAAGTCGGTTTGCTAGTTTTATTTTGATTTAAAACAAATCGCCAATTTAGCCTCACTTGCTTATAATTCATTTCTTTTTCATTAAAAAAATGCAAGAAAAATTATTTCCATCTTATCAATCAAAATAACAAAAATTAATATATCCTATTCTAAACTGACTTAAACAATAAGAATTTCATCGCAAATTAGTGTATAAACAAACGATTTATTTTGTAGTTAGAAACACCTTTACTATCTTTCGCATTGTTTAAAATAAAAACCTTATACATTTTTAAAGATGTTAGAAGAAAAGAATGATAACCTGCATGAAGCAGACGGAAAATCTGGAATCGAAATAAATGATTCTGTAGCAAATGGTGCAATTGAGACATCAGATTCTGAAACTTTGACCGAAAATTTGGTCGCAGAAACTGAAAATGAATTAGAAAAACAAGAAAATGCCCATCAAGAAGCATTAGATGTTATTACCAATTCGAACGCTGCTGAAAGCGAAGACGAAACTTTGAAAGAACGTCACGACATTCCTATGCAGGATTATAACACGTTTTCTCTAGATGCGCTTGTTGACGAACTTAAAAAACTGGTGAATATAGATAAGGTAATGTCTGTAAAAGACCATATTGAAGAAATCAAAAAGGCTTTCTTATTACAATATCATCATCTTATAGAGGAGAAAAAAGAAGAATTTTTAGCTTCTAATCCAGATCCTAGCGAAGAATTTGAATATCATCTGCCTTTAAAATCAAAATTTGACGAATATTATAATGTTTTTAGAGAGAAAAGAAATGCTCATTTTAAACATTTACAGACCAATCTAAAAACAAATTTAGATAATCGTCTGGCTATTGTTGAAGAATTAAAGGAATTAATTAATCCTCAGGAAAACATCAAAGATACTCTTAAGCATTTTAATGAATTGAGAGAGAGATGGAAAAATGCAGGAGCGATTCCAAAAGACAAATACAATCACGTTTGGAATAACTACCATTTCCATGTAGAAAACTTCTACGATTACCTTCATTTAGATCGTGAGGCTAGAGATTTAGATTTTAAACACAACTTAGAATTAAAACAAAAAATTATAGCTCGTGTTGAAGAATTGGCAAACGATGCTGATGTAAGCAAATCTTTCCGTGAGTTACAAGATTTACACCGAATCTGGAAAGAAGAAATCGGACCTGTTTCTAAAGAACACCGTGATGCTATCTGGAATCAATTCAGCGAACTAACTAAGAAAATACACGATAAAAGAGAGCTTTTGTTTGAAAGCCAAAGAGCTAATGAGCAAAAAAATCTTGAAGTTAAAAAAGAGATTATTACTAAAATTGAAGCCCTTGGAAGCGAAAAAGTAAATTCTCACTCACAATGGCTTGTTCAAATTCAGAAAGTAGAAGATTTAAGGAATGAGTTTTTTGCGGCTGGAAAAGTGCCTTCTGAAGTGAATGAAGAAACTTGGGCTGCATTTAAAACTGCCGTTAGAAATTTCAACGCTTTCAAAAATTCGTTTTATAAAGACATCAAAAAAGATCAAAACGATAATTTAAATAAAAAACTGGCTCTTGTTGCAAAAGCAAAAGAATTACAGGAAAGTACCGATTTCCAAGCTACAACTCCTGTAATGAAACAAATCCAGGAAGAATGGAAACAAATTGGGCATGTTCCTAAAAAATATTCAGACAAAATCTGGAAAGAGTTTAAAGATGCCTGCAATCATTATTTTGACAAATTAAAAGAGCACAAGTCTGAAGAAAACAGCGAAGAAGTAGTCGCTTTTGATAATAAAAAAGCATATCTAGACACTTTAAGAGCTTTCCAATTAACTGGAGATCACAAAACTGACTTAGATGCCATAAAAGCACATATTGAAACTTGGAAGGGGTTTGGAAAAGTTCCTTTTTCAAGAAGACATATCGAAGGAAAATTCAATAAAATATTGGATGCTCTTTTTGAAAAACTAAGTTTAAGTAAAAAAGAATCTGAAATGATGCGTTTTGCAAACCGCATTGATTCTCTAACTGACAGTAATGATACGCGTAAATTAGATAATGAAAAAATCTTTATTATGCGTAAAATTGAGGAAGTTCAAAATGAAATTTTCCAGTTAGAAAATAACATCCAGTTCTTTACTAATACAAAAAATGCTAAAAAAGAGAATTCAATAGTCACAGAAGTACGTAAAAACATTGCTATCCACAAAGAAAGCCTTGACGTATGGAAAGATAAATTGAAGCAACTTCGAAACTTAGGACAAGAGTAAACAGTAGAAATTCCAATTTTTTAAATTCCAAATTCCAATTGGCAACCGCTTAATTGGAATTTGGAATTTTATTTTTTTTATAATTTAAAAAGATGCAATGACAATCATTGTGGCTTTTTTTTAACCACAAAGTCCATAAAGCTTTGTTTTACTATGATGATGCAAAAACTTTATCAAAGTTTCAAACTTTGACAAAGATTACAAACCCTCGAACAAACTTAAAAACTTTGCGTGCTTTGCGTAAACCCTTGCGCACTTTGCGGTTAAAACTCACCCCAACCTAAAACCCGAAACTTAACAATCTCATTAAATTTCATAAAATTATTCTGCAAAATATTGATTATATTTGAGTTACCGCTATTAACCTAGTAATCAAAGAATGCATTTAATACTAATTTTTTAAATAAGACAAATATGAAATTTACAAGAAAAGCACACGCCAACTGGAAAGGAACTGGTATGGAAGGAAAAGGAACAATCAGTACTCAAAGCACAACTTTAGATAATGCGCAACTATCTTTTAAAACAAGATTTGCTGATGGTGTAGGGACTAACCCAGAAGAATTGGTTGCTGCAGCGCATTCAGGCTGTTTTACGATGCAATTAAGCTTTTTACTTAACGAAGCTGGTTTTACAGCAGATGATTTAACTACAGAAGCGACAGTAACTTTTGAAGATGGATCAATTACTTTAATTCATTTAGACTTAAAAGGCAAAGTGCCGTCAATTTCTGCAGAAGAATTTGCTTCTACAGCTGCAAAAGCAAAAGAAATCTGTCCGATTTCAAAACTGTTAAATACTACGATTACTTTATCTGCTGAATTAATCAGCTAAAGACATAAAAAAACCATTCACCGCGGTGAATGGTTTTTTTTTATTTTTAAAAAGCGGTAATTATTACATTTTTGCTTTTAAAGCTTTAGCCTCTGCAGTCATTTCAAGAGCGCTATAAACTCCTAATAATGTTTTAGAAACATCCTCGTTTTTAGGATCTAACTCGTTAGCTTTTTTAAGATAAGGGATAACTCCTTTAAAAACAGCCTCTCTTTGCGCTTTTAAAACATCATAACGCTTCATATCTTTAGCAGAAGTCCCTAATTTATTCATTTCATCAATGATTGGTTTTTCAGCTTCTAATTTTAAAGCAGCAAGGTTTAAGTAAGCATTTGTATAATTAGGATTGATTTCAATTGCTTTTAAATAATACTTCTCTGCGTCAGCATTATTTTTAGCTCCAGCACTAATTACTCCTAAATTGAATACTAAATCAGCATTGTTTGGATCTTTTTCTAAAGCCTCACCAACTAATTTTTTGTACATATCGAAGTCTTTAGTCTCCAAATACAAATTAGCTTCAGTTAAAATCAAAGAAGTATCATCTGGATTTGCTTTTCTAGCGTCAGCGATTGCTTTTTTAGCATCTTCTGTACGTCCTTTTTGAACCAAGATTAATGCTAAATTTTTATAGATTTCACCTCTTTTAGAAGGAATAGCTTCAGTTTTAGGTTTTTCGTGAGTTCCTAATTTAACAGCTAAATCTCTTTCTTTTGCATTTGCAAAACTATCATCATTTCCAGAAGCTTTGTTTACAGCTGTATACATTGTTCCTTTTCCTGAATAATTTAGTTTTTTCAACTCTTCATACATTGGCAAAGCAAGATCAAAATCCTGCGAATTTACAGCTGTAGAAGCAGCATAATACAAGTTAATGGTATCTTTTTTATCTAACTCATACGCTTCGTATAATTTTTTAGCACCATCTACATGTTTGTTAGATTGAGTATCTGCAATCGCAGAGTTAATCAATAAACCTTTAATATTAGTGATTGATGTTGCAGCTTGAGTTGAATATTTTTGTTTTCCTGAAGCATTTTCAACTTCAATTAGTTTTTTATAGCTATTAGCAGCCAAAGACAAGTTTTTACCTTCCTCAACTTTTTTATTTGCTAACTCTAAAAAAGCATTTCCTTGAACAAAATAATATTGTGCTTGCTCAGTATCTTTAGCATTTACAATTAAGTTCTCTGCATCTTTTAATTGAGCAAGAGCACCTTGCGCATCTCCACCCTTTAATGCTTTTTCAGCATTCTTAATTTGATCTTTTTGAGCAAACGTAGCTACAGAGATCAGTAATGCTGATGCAAGTATTACATATTTACTTTTCATAATGGTATTTATTTGTATTTAATTTTTTGTTTTTTTACTATTCTTCAGACTCTTCGTCTTCTGCTTCTGAATCGTCTTCATCTTCCGCCTCTTCATCATCAGAGTCATCATCGTCTTCTGCAGATCCGTCATCTTCCAGCACTTCCATATCTGGCTTAACTCTCTCAATTGCAGCGATTACATTTCCATCTTCATCTAACTCTACCTCTTCTGCATCATCTTTCATTACAGTTGTTACGGCAGCGATAGAATCTTTTCCTTTCAGGTTAATCAATCTAACACCTTGAGTTGCACGTCCCATAACACGTAAATCTTCAATTGCCATTCTAATTGTCAATCCAGACTTATTAATAATCATTAAATCGTCTGCATCTGTAACAGCGTTAATAGAAATTAGCTTACCAGTTTTCTCCGTGATGTTAAGCGTTTTAACCCCTTTACCTCCACGGTTTGTAATTCTATATACATCTTCTCCATCTTCGTCAACCAATTTAGTACGTTTTCCGTATCCATTTTCAGTTACAACTAAAATCTGCGATTCTGTAATATCATTTTTATCCACTGTAACCATTCCGATTACCTCGTCTGTTTCGTCTTTTAAAGTAATTCCACGAACTCCAGAAGCTGTTCTTCCCATCGGACGTGTTTTCGTCTCCTCAAAACGTACTAACTTACCAGATTTAACCGCCATAATAATTTGGCTCTCTCCGTTTGTCAACTGAGCTCCAATTAACTCATCACCTTCTTTAATCGTAATAGCGGCAACTCCATTGGCTCTTGGTTTAGAATATTTCTCTAAAGAAGTTTTCTTCACCTGTCCTTTTTTAGTTACCATTACAAGATTATGTGTATTAATATAATCTTTGTCTTTTAAGTCTTGTGTACAAATAAAAGCTTTTACTTTATCATCGCTTTCAATGTTTACCAAGTTCTGAATTGCTCTACCTTTTGCTGTTTTGCTTCCTTCTGGAATTTCATAAACACGCATCCAGAAACATTTTCCTTTTTGAGTAAAGAACATCATATATTGGTGGTTAGTCGCTACGAACATATGCTCTAAGAAATCTTGATCTCTTGTTCCTGCACTCTTCTGTCCAACTCCACCTCTATTTTGAGTTTTGTACTCAGATAAGTTAGTACGTTTAATATAACCTGCATGCGAAATAGTAATAACCACACTTTCGTCTGCAATTAAATCTTCAATACTTACATCACCTCCAGAATACTCGATTTGAGAACGACGGTCATCTCCGTATTTATCACGGATTTCCGTAAGTTCTTCTTTAATCAAGTCGATTCTTAAATTAACATCTGCTAATAAAGCTTTTAAATGCTCGATTAACTTCATTAATTCGTCAAACTCTGCTCTTAACTTATCTTGCTCCAGACCTGTTAACTGACGTAAACGCATCTCAACAATTGCACGAGCTTGAATATCTGATAATTTAAATCTTTCGATTAATTTTTCTCTTGCCTCATCTGTGTTTTTAGACCCTCTAATTAACGCAATTACCTCATCTATATTGTCAGAAGCAATGATTAATCCTTCTAAGATATGCGCTCTTTCTTCTGCTTTACGCAATTCGAATTGTGTTCTTCTAACTACTACATCGTGACGGTGCTCAATAAAGTAGTGAATCATATCTTTCAGATTCAGCAACTGAGGACGCCCTTTTACTAATGCAATGTTGTTTACACTAAAAGAAGACTGTAATTGAGTGTACTTGTATAAAGTATTTAAAACTACGTTTGGCGTAGCATCACGTTTTAAGATATACACGATACGCATACCGCTTCTATCCGACTCGTCACGGATATTGGCAATACCTTCGATTTTTTTCTCATTAACCAAATCAGCCGTACGCTTAATCATTTCGGCTTTGTTAACTTGGTATGGAATTTCAGTAACGATGATGCATTCTCTTCCGTCAACTTCTTCAAAACCAACTTTAGCACGCATTACAATACGCCCTCTACCTGTTTTAAAAGCTTCACGAACACCTTCGTATCCGTAAATAATACCTCCCGTTGGGAAATCTGGAGCTTTGATATGAGTCATTAACTCATCAACTTCAATATCGTTATTATCAAGATACGCTAAAGTACCATTGATAACTTCAGTTAAATTGTGCGGCGGCATATTAGTTGCCATACCTACTGCAATACCTGTTGCTCCGTTTACTAATAAAGTAGGAACTCTCGTTGGCATTACTTTAGGTTCGTAAATTGTATCGTCAAAGTTCAATTGAAAATCAACTGTTTCTTTTTCGATATCGGCCATAATCTCTTCAGAGATTTTACGCATTCTGGCCTCAGTATAACGCATCGCTGCAGGACTGTCTCCATCGACAGAACCAAAATTACCTTGTCCGTCAACTAATAAATAACGCATACTCCATTCCTGCGCCATACGTACCATTGCATCATAAACAGAGGTATCACCGTGCGGGTGGTACTTACCCAGAACCTCCCCAACAATTCTCGCAGACTTTTTGTGGGCAGATCTTGATGTTACACCTAAATCATACATTCCATAAAGAACTCTTCGATGTACTGGTTTCAAGCCATCTCTAACATCAGGAAGTGCTCTCGATACAATTACTGACATCGAATAATCGATGTAAGCTGACTTCATTTCATCCTCTATGTTAATAGGAATTAACTTTTCTCCTTCAGACATAAGTTGTTATATTAAATAATTATATTAGTTTTCAAAGCGTGCCAAGATACGTTTTTTTAAAATTTTTTCAGCTATTTCCTTACACTTATTTAAATGATTTATTAACAACTTTATTTTGGCTTTTAGTTAATAAATTAAGCGTTTTTTAACTGTTTTATTGTCTTTTTTTTCGTCTATTAGCTGACAGTAGTTCTCGAAGGTACGGTTTTTGTTTTTAAAACAGTAATTCACTAAATTTACAATACCAATTATATATTATGGATGATAATTTTTCACCAAGAGTAAAAGATGTAATTACATACAGTAAGGAAGAGGCTCTTCGTTTGGGCCACGACTTTATTGGTACAGAACATCTTATGCTAGGTATTTTGAGAGATGGTAACGGAAAAGCTATTCATATACTTAATAACCTAGCTGTCGATTTAGATCATTTACGCAGAAAAGTAGAAGTACTTAGCCCTGCCAACCTGAGCGTTGAAGTAAATGCAGAAAAGAAAAACCTTCATCTTACCCGACAGGCCGAAAGAGCCCTGAAGACCACTTTTCTAGAAGCAAAAGTATTTCAAAGTTCATCGATTAGCACGGCACATTTGCTGTTATGTATCTTGAGAAACGAAAACGATCCAACAACCAAGCTGCTAAATAAACTAAAAATAGATTATGACGTAGCTAAAGAACAGTACTTAAATATGACTCCAAACGAAGAAGAATTCTTAGAAAACTTGCCAAGAAACGAATCGTATAATGACGATTCAGGACAAGATGACAGTCTTAAAGAAAGCAGCTTTAATAATCCCGCCAATAAGTCAAACAAAAAATCTAAGACTCCTGTTTTAGATAATTTTGGGAGAGATTTAACAGAAATGGCAGAAGAGGGAAAATTAGATCCTGTTGTAGGACGTGAAAAAGAAATTGAGCGTGTATCGCAAATTTTAAGCCGTAGAAAAAAGAACAATCCGCTTCTTATTGGAGAGCCTGGAGTTGGTAAATCTGCTATTGCAGAAGGACTTGCTCTACGTATTATCCAAAAGAAAGTATCGCGTATTCTTTTCCATAAACGTGTTGTTACTCTTGATCTTGCAAGTTTAGTTGCAGGAACAAAATACAGAGGACAATTTGAAGAAAGAATGAAAGCTGTAATGAACGAGCTTGAGAAAAATGACGATATTATTCTTTTTATAGACGAGATCCATACTATTGTAGGAGCTGGTGGAGCAACAGGTTCGCTTGATGCTTCAAACATGTTTAAACCTGCTTTAGCAAGAGGGGAAATTCAATGTATTGGTGCTACTACTCTTGACGAGTACAGACAATATATTGAAAAAGATGGCGCATTAGAAAGACGTTTCCAAAAAGTAATTGTGGAACCAACTTCTGTTGAAGAAACAATCGCTATTTTGAACAACGTAAAAGACAAATACGAAGATCACCACAATGTAACTTATACTCCAGAAGCTATTGAAGCCTGCGTTAAGTTAACGAACAGATATATGTCTGAGCGTTTCTTACCAGACAAAGCAATCGATGCAATGGACGAAGCTGGTTCACGCGTGCACATCACTAACATTGATGTTCCTAAACAAATTTTGGATCTGGAACGTCAGTTGGAAGAAGTTCGCGAAATGAAAAATATGGTTGTTAAAAAACAGAAATATGAAGAAGCAGCCAAACTTCGCGATGATGAAAAACGTATCGAAAAAGATCTTGCTTTAGCACAAGAACAATGGGAAGAAGATTCTAAAAACAACAGAATTGAAGTTACAGAAGATAATGTAGCTGATGTTGTTTCTATGATGACTGGAATTCCTGTAAATAGAATTGCACAAACAGAAAGCAACAAATTGGCTCAATTGCCTGAATTGATTCAGAATAAAGTAATTGGTCAAAATGAAGCAGTTTTAAAAATCGCTCGTTCTATTCAACGTAACAGAGCTGGACTTAAAGATCCGAACAAACCAATTGGTTCATTCATTTTCTTAGGTCAGACTGGGGTTGGTAAAACGCAATTGGCTAAAGTATTAGCAAAAGAATTATTCGATTCTGAAGATGCTTTAGTTCGTATTGACATGAGTGAATATATGGAGAAATTTGCGATCTCTCGTTTAGTAGGAGCGCCTCCAGGATACGTTGGTTACGAAGAAGGCGGTCAATTGACTGAGAAAGTTCGTAGAAAACCATACTGTGTGGTTCTTTTAGACGAGATCGAAAAAGCGCATCCAGATGTATTCAATATGATGCTTCAGGTTTTAGATGACGGGTATTTGACAGATAGTTTAGGTCGTAAAATTGACTTTAAAAACACTATCATCATCATGACATCTAACGTTGGTGCACGTCAGTTGAAAGATTTCGGACAAGGTGTTGGATTCGGAACTGCTGCAAGAACAGCACAAGCCGATGAAAATTCAAAAAGCATTATCGAAAATGCATTGAAGAAAACTTTTGCTCCTGAGTTCTTAAACAGAATTGACGACGTAATTGTATTTAATGCATTAGAAAAAGCTGATATTGATTTGATTATCGAAATCGAATTAAAAAAACTATATTCTCGTATTGCAGAGTTAGGCTACAAATTAAGCTTAACAGACAAAGCAAAAGCGTTTATTGCCGAAAAAGGTTTTGACAAACAGTTTGGAGCTAGACCGCTGAAAAGAGCAATTCAGAAATATGTTGAAGATTTGTTAGCCGAAGAAATCATCACTTCGAAAATACATTCTGGTGATGAAATCATGATGGACTTAAAAGATGATTCACAAGAATTATCAGTAGAAATTCATAAAGCCGAAGAGCCAACGAATCAATAAATTAGTCAAAATTTATAACATTCATAATATGCCCGTTACGTTTTCATAACATAACGGGTATTTTTTTTATTAAAAATCACTATCTTTAATAAAAGCAAATAGCTATTTTTGAATTTAAATTCTATAATAAAAAACAAAATATGCTTCAAAACAAAGTCATTTTAGGCAGCGAAGAATGGTGCGCATTTCCAGAACTAGGAATCCCGACAATTAAGGCTCGTGTAGATTCTGGCGCCAAAACTTCGGCGATGCACGCTTTAAATATAGCGCCTTTTATAAAAAATGATGCTAATTGGGTTAAATTCGACATTAATCCGATTCAGAATAATATCAAAACCATTATTCATTGTGAAGCTCCTTTGGTCGACAAGCGAATTGTAAAAAGTTCGAGCGGATTTAGAGAGCATCGTTATGTGATCCAAACCAGCTTAAAAATTGGCGATGCTAAATGGCCAATTGAAATGACTTTGACCAATCGCGATTCTATGGGATTTAGAATGCTTTTAGGACGCGAAGCCATGAGCGGAAGGGTTTTGGTTGATCCAGAACAAAAATATCTCTTAGGACAGCCTACGGCAGAATCTCTAAAAGAATTATACCAAAACTCTGAAAAAGCAAAAACTGGTTTGCGAATTGGTCTTTTAGCAAGCAATCCAGAATTATATAGCAACAAAAGAATCATGGAAGCCGGCGAAATGCGCGGGCATGAAATGCATTTTCTTAATATCAAGGAATGCTACATGAAGCTGGACGCCAAAAAACCTGAAATTCATTACAGAGGCGGAAAAATCCTTAACGAATTTGATGCTATTATTCCAAGAATTCGTCCGAGTATTACTTTTTACGGCTGTGCACTAACGCGTCAGTTTGAAGCATTGAAGGTTTTTGTTTTAAATTCGGCTACAGCCATAACTCAATCTCGAGATAAACTATATTCTTTGCAATTATTATTGAATAGCGGAATTGATATTCCAACTACAGGATTTGCCAATTCTCCTCTTGATACAGACAATTTAATTAAAATGGTTGGCGGTTCGCCGTTAATCGTTAAATTACTGGAAGGAACACAAGGAAAAGGTGTTGTTTTGGCCGAAACCAAAAAAGCAGCAGAAAGTGTTATCAATGCTTTTAAAAGTTTAAATGCCAACATTTTGGTTCAAGAATTCATCAAAGAAGCCAATGGAAAAGACATTCGCTGTTTTGTGATTGACGGAAAAGTAGTTGCCGCAATCCAACGTGAGGCAATGCCAGGCGAATTTAGAGCAAACATTCACCTTGGCGGAACTGCATCTGTTATTAAAATTACTCCCGAAGAAAAAAAGATAGCTATAAAAGCAGCAAAAGCAATGGATCTAAAAGTTGCGGGTGTTGATATTATTCGTTCTTCTAAAGGCCCGTTATTGCTAGAAGTAAACTCTTCTCCAGGTCTTGAAGGAATTGAAGGCGCAACTAATAAAGATGTAGCTGGCGAAATGATTAGAGCTATTGAAAAGAATTTTAAACTTTAATTAAGTTCATTTAAACTTAATTTCTCATAAATAATTTAGCAGCTTTGTCAAAGTTTAGAACTTTGACAAAGCTTTTTTATTTAACTTTAAAATAAAAAAACATGGTTTTCCCCTATTTAGATATTATTATCCGAAGTGTTGCTGTCTATTTCTTCATGACAATTGCTTTACGAATATTCGGTAAAAAAGAACTTTCACAATTAAATACCGCTGATATTATTCTTATTTTGCTAATCAGCAATTCTGTCCAAAATGCAATGGTTGGCCCCGATACAAGTTTAATTGGAGGATTAATCGCCGCTTTAGTTTTGTTTTCAATCAATTTTGCTATCAAAAGACTGGCAAAAAGGTTCAAAACCCTTGGCGATTTGATATTGGATAAACCAGAAGTATTAATTCATGATGGAATATTAGATTTCAAAGCTTTGAGCCGATTAGATGTTTCGCACGAAGAACTAAAAGAAGCCGCACGAGAGCACGGTTTAGAACATCTCACAGATATTAAACTTGCCATGCTTGAAATTGATGGCTCTATAAGTATAATCTCAGCAGATAAAAAACATCTAAAACAAACACACTACAAACGAAAACACAATCGTAAGAATCTGCAAAAGGTTTAATTTACTTCCCAACCTCAATCCTAACCGCTCCCAAACCATCTTTAAAATCATCTGCTTTTTCGTATTTCGGAGTCACGATTTCTTTTCCTTCTTTGTCTACAAAACCGTATTTTCCGTCCAATTTTACAACAGCAATTCCATCTTTAAAAGACTCAATTATTTCATATTTTGCAGAAACAATTTCTTTTCCTGTTTTATCAATCAATCCAAATTTATCAGCAAGTTTTACCTGCAACAAATTATCATTTAGCATCATAAAATCATAATTTACAGGAACGATTTCTTTTCCGTTATTATCCAATACGCCATATTTTTCATTCAGCTTTACAACAGAAACATTATCTGCAAAAGAAAAATTCATATCGTATTTTACAGGAACTACAATTTTGCCATCTTCATCAAAAACTCCATATTTTTTATTTAGCTCAACTGTTGCAAAACCTTCTTTAAAATTCTGAACATGATCATAAATGGGCGGAACAACCTCTTTCCCAATCTGATCCACAATACCAAATTTGCCATTTAGTTTCACAACTGCAAATCGATCTCCAAAGTCGATTATTTCGTCATATTTCGGACTTATTTCTTCTCCAACTACATCTATAAAACCCCATTTATTATTCAGTTTTACAGCTGTTATTTCTGGAGACAAGCTTTTAGCTTCGTCATATTTTTTAGTCAGCAATACATCGGTTGATTTAACCAAATACTGCCCTTTAGCATTTTTATTGCTAACTATTATCCAATTTGGCTTATTGATTACTTCATCATAAATGCAACGAATAACTTCTTTTCCGGTTTTATCCACTACACCGCTTTTACCTTTTAATTGTACGACTGCAAAACCACTTTCAAATGCACTAATACCGTCATATTTACACGGAACTATTTCTTTTCCTGTCTGATCGACAAAACCATATTTAAAAGTTTTATTATTTGCCTGAGCAAAACCAGTTTTTACAATCAGCATCAAAACCAATACAACTATTCTCTTCATTATTTTAAATATTAATGTATTTACAAAACTCAACAAAATCGGTTTTATCTATAACCTTCAAAAGTTTTTATTCTTTCACTTTAAAACAAATTAAAACAAAAAAAACCGATTTCAGATTTGAAATCGGTTTTCTATATTAACAAAATGTGATTTACTTTTCACATTTCACAATAATCATTTTATTAAATAAAGACGCTTAGAATAAAATAAACCAAACCTGCTAATAAAGCCGAAATTGGAATAGTTAAGATCCAAGCCCAGATTAAACTCACTGTAACTCCCCATCTAACGGCAGAAACACGTTTTGTCAATCCAACTCCAATAATCGAACCTGTAATAGTATGCGTTGTACTTACTGGAATTTTTAAGTGTTCTGTAAAGTAAAGTGTCAAAGCTCCTGCAGTTTCTGCTGCAACACCTTCAAACGAACTTACTTTGGTAATTTTAGAACCCATTGTTTTCACAATTTTCCATCCACCACTCAAAGTTCCAGCTGCAATTGCAGAATAACACGCTAACGGAATCCAACTTGGCATTACACCTTTAATACCTGCATCATCATTTGGAAGCACAACATCTAACCAAGCATCCATATGAACTCCTGGATTTGTATTGATATAAACCGCTACAGCTGCAGCAATAATACCCATTACTTTTTGAGAATCGTTTCCTCCGTGACCTAAACTAAATGCCGCAGAAGATAATAACTGCATTTTCTTTAAAGCAGCATCAGCCTGATGAAGATTTAAACTACTGAATATTAAACAAAATCCGCTTACTGTCAAGATAATGAAAGCAACTAAGAACCATTTAATATTATGAGAATCAAATACTACACTCCAAAAATGAGATTCAAAACGAGGTTTTCCGTGTTCTACAATTTCTTCATAAGAGACCATTTGAACGTAAACAAACCAAATAGTTGCAAGCATTAAAGCTACAGTAAATATTTTTGGCCCAATTGTTTTACGAGAAGCATTTAAAAGCCAAATCGAAATTAAATAAGAAGCCAATGCTCCTAATAATGGCGCTAAAACAATAAAAGCAATGATAATGAGAACTCCCGATGGCATTGCTCCGTCTTTTCCTGCTTTATACCAGCTTACAATTTCATACCAGTAGTGAGTTGCTCCATCTTCTCCAACATATCCAGAGAAACCATGTACAGCAATAGCGTGTGCCACAGCTGCCCCTGCAAAACCTCCAATAAGTGTATGAGAAGAACTTGAAGGAATTCCTAACCACCAAGTCAATAAATTCCAACAGATTGCAGCAATAACTCCGGCCAAAATTACCACTAGGTTAATTTCCATAGTGTGCGCTGTTTTAGCAACAGTATCTGCAACACCAAATCCGAAAACCCAATACGCCAGAAAGTTAAAAAATGCTGCCCAGACTACCGCCTGAAAAGGTGTCAAAACCTTTGTTGCAACAACAGTCGCTATAGCATTTGCCGCATCATGAAAACCATTGATGTAATCAAAAATTAAGGCAAGTACTATAATTAATATAAGTATAGTCATAAGATTATAACTTCAGATTGAAAGATTGAATTAAGAATGTTTTACAGAAATAGATTCTAGTATGTTCGCAACACTCTTACATTTGTCTGTTGCTGATTCTAAAACAGATAACACTTCTTTATATTTAATAATATTTTTAGCGTCTGTTTCGTTTTCAAAAATTTCAAAAACTGCTTTGTTATAAACGTTATCAGATTTGTTTTCTAGTTTGTTAATTCTAGCACACGCATCTTTAATAACTTTAAAGTTTTGTAAGTTTCTCAACTCTTTTACAGCACTGTCAATGTTTTGACAAGCTTCAAGGTTGATTTCTGTCATCTTTCTGATAGATTTTGTAATCTTATCAACTTGATACAATCTCATACGGCTAGATGCACCGTGAAGGTAATCGGCAACGTTGTCAATTGAAGTAATTAACGTGTGAATATCTTCTCTATCAAATGGAGTAATAAAGTTTCTGCTTAACTCAAGGTTAGTCTGACGTGTAATGTCTTCTCCTTTTTGTTCTAATTCGTCAATCTTTTGAAAAAGAATTTCTCTTTCTTTTAATGGTAAATTTACAGCTTCGTGTAAGTTAGAAGCTAATTCAATTAAATTGCTAGAAGCCTCTTCAAAAAGTGGAAAGAATTTCTTGTCTTTCGGCACTAAAAATTGGAAAATACTGTTTATTGACATTGTTTTATTTTTGATAGCGCAAAATTACCTTCAATAACACGTTTCAGTGTTAAGCCATTGTTAACAAATCGTTTTCAATTTGAAAACTCTCAAGGAATAACACCGTGTTTTCTATGTCATTATGTAAGATTCTGTCTTCTTTTACCAAAGGCACAACTTCTCTGTAGCTGTTTAAGAACATTTCGATAAAATCACTTGATTTTAAAGGCTCTCTGTAAGCAATAGCCTGTGATGCATTCAATAATTCAATAGCTAGAATACGTTCTAAATTATCTAAAATACGTAAGGCTTTTGTAGCGCCGTTTGCCCCCATACTCACGTGATCTTCTTGTCCGTTGCTCGAAACAATGCTATCAATACTCGCTGGAGTCGCCAATTGTTTGTTCTGACTTGCAATACTTGCTGCAGTATATTGCGGAATCATGAAACCTGAATTTAATCCTGGATTATCAACCAAAAATGCTGGAAGATTACGTAAACCAGAAATCAGTTGATACGTTCTTCTTTCTGAAATACTTCCTAATTCGGCCAATGCAATTGCCATAAAGTCTAAAGCTAAAGCTAAAGGCTGTCCGTGGAAATTTCCGCCAGAAATAATCTGATCGGCTTCTATAAATATATTAGGATTATCAGTAACCGAATTGATTTCAGTTTTGAATACTTTTCTAACATAATCAATTGCATCTTTTGAAGCTCCGTGAACCTGCGGCATACAACGGAAAGAATACGGATCCTGAACATGTTTCTTTTCTTGAGCGATAATTTCACTTCCGTCTAAGAATTCAGTAATTCTTTGCGCAGTTACGATTTGCCCTTTGTGCGGACGTATATAATGTATCAATTCATTAAATGGCTCGATTCTTCCGTCAAAACCTTCTAGCGAAATGGTTCCGATTAAGTCTGCTAAATACGAATATTTATATGCTTTAATTAAAATGTGAGCTCCGTAAGCACTCATAAATTGCGTTCCGTTCAACAGAGCTAAACCTTCTTTTGACTGTAAAACAATAGGTTCCCAGTTAAAATGTTTTAAAACTTCAGCAGAAGCCACTTTTTTTCCTTCAAATAATACAATTCCTTCTCCAATTAAAGGCAAAGATAAATGTGCCAAAGGAGCTAGATCCCCAGAAGCTCCCAGCGAACCTTGCGTATAAATAATAGGAAGGATATCATTATTATAAAAATCAACCAAACGCTGTAAAGTGATCAACTGAACTCCTGAATGTCCGTAACTTAAAGATTGGATTTTAAGCAACAGCATCATTTTTACAATTTCTGCAGGAACTTCTTCACCAGTACCGCAAGAGTGCGATTTTACAAGATTTTCTTGAAGTTTAGATAAATTCTCATTAGAGATTTTTACACTATATAAAGATCCGAAACCTGTATTGATACCATAAATTGGTGCAGTATGCGATGCCATTTTCTTATCGAGATAATCACGGCATTTTTGAACATTTACTTTTGCTTCCTCAGATAGTTCAAGTATTTTATTTTGACTTAAAATTTCTTGTAATGTTTCTAAGGTAATTGTTTCCGTACTTATATAATGAATCTCTCTCATGATGATTGTAAATTTTAAACGCCAAAATTCAACAAATCAATATTAAAAAGCAACATTTTATCACAATAATTAAGATTTCGATAAAAGCCCTTAACATACTTTAAATAGCTTTTCCAATCAAAACATCTCTTTTTTACCAGTTTTCCATGTGTTTTTGACCTATACATCAATCCATTGCAGAGGTTCAATCTATAAAAATAGCTGTTCAAAATATGTCAAAACATCAATTTAGCATATTCAATTTTAACAAATACTCAATATTGATTTATAGAGATTTGAATTATTAAAATATTCGTAAAAAAGCTTTTGGGGTTTTTAACTCTTATAAAAAGCTGTACTTTTGAAAAATCAAAAATGAAAAGTAACAGCATAAAATATCAATCTACAATTATTACAACTCAAACAGGAGTTGCAATTGCTGCTACCATTATTTCTACTACAACAACTACTACCCCTTAGGGGTATACATTTTTACATATAATCCGGGTTATCTATACTTTTTTCTAAAAAGAAGAAAGGTATTGGATAGATGAAAACATTTACAAAAAAATAG
This sequence comes from Flavobacterium tagetis, assembly GCF_016735615.1. GTDB lineage: Bacteria > Bacteroidota > Bacteroidia > Flavobacteriales > Flavobacteriaceae > Flavobacterium > Flavobacterium tagetis. The sequence continues at coordinate 669,097 of NZ_JAERSF010000002.1, read as the reverse complement.
TCATAGTTTTCAGTTTCAGTTCACAGCTAATAAACCTTTGAACCTTTGTTACTCAAAATCTTTGCACCTTATTAAAAAATATCACTAAAATGACAGTATTAAAATTTGGCGGAACTTCGGTAGCCAATGCTCAAAATATAAAACTCGTTCTCGAAATTGTTAACCAAAAAGCAAAACAAGATCAATTAGTTGTTGTAGTTTCTGCATTAAGCAAAGTAACCGACCTATTGCAATCGGCGGCGGCAAAAGCGGCAGCAAACGACGAAAGCTTTAGAGAAGTTGTGGCCGAAATCGAGAAAAAACACCTTGACACGCTAAAAGAACTGATTCCTGTAAGCGAACAAAGCAGTTTGTTAAGCCATGTAAAAAGAATCATCAACCATTTAGAAACTTTACTAGACGGCTGTTTCTTGCTTGGCGAATTATCTCCAAGAACTGCCGATACTATCTTAAGTTTTGGAGAATTGCTATCGTCATTCATTATTGCTAAAGCCTATGAGCAAATCAGCAAAGATGCGGTTTACAAAGACAGTAGAGAATTAATCAAAACAGATAATAACTTCGGAAAAGCAGTGGTTAACTTCGAAGTTTCAAATAAATTGATTCAGGAATATTTTGGTTCGAATGAAGCGAAAATCAATATCATGCCTGGATTTATTGCGCAGACTCTTGACGGAATTACTTCTACTTTAGGACGTGGAGGTTCAGATTATACTGCCGCTATTATCGCTGGAGCAATCAATGCTGAACAATTGGAAATCTGGACTGACGTAAACGGAATGTTTACTGCAAACCCAAAAATTGTAAAACAGGCACAGCCAATTTCGAATATTTCGTATCAAGAAGCAATGGAATTGTCTCATTTTGGAGCCAAAGTTTTGTATCCGCCAACAATTCAGCCCGTTTTAAGAAAAAATATTCCAATTTTAATCAAAAATACTTTTGAGCCAGAAGCTGAGGGAACTTTGATTTCGAATCAGGTTTCATCAAAAGATACAGTTGTAAAAGGAATCAGCCATATTGATCATATTTCGCTTTTAACTCTTGAAGGTCCGGGAATGATTGGAGTTGCGGGTTCGTCTAGACGTTTGTTTGAAGTTTTGTCTCAGGAAAAAATCAATGTAATTTTTATTACTCAGGCTTCTTCTGAGCATTCAATTTGTATCGGAATTTTAAATTCAGATGCTGATAATGCTGAAATTGCGATTAACAGAGCTTTTGAAATCGAAATTTCGCAGAACAAAATCGATCCTTGTTATGTAGAAAAAGACCTTTGCATTATTGCTTTGGTAGGTGAAAACATGAAAAACCACCAAGGCTTGAGCGGTAGAATGTTCAGCACTTTAGGAAAAAACAACGTAAACATTCGTGCCATTGCGCAAGGTGCTTCTGAGAGAAACATTTCGACTGTAATTAACGAAAGAGATGTTAAAAAAGCGTTGAATACTTTACACGAGAATTTCTTTGAAGAAAACACAAAACAGCTGAACCTATTTGTAATGGGAGTTGGAAATGTGGGAGAAAAATTCATCGAGCAGATCCACAACCAGAGAAAGTTTTTAAAAGATAATTTAAAGATCAACGTTCGTGTAATTGCTTTATCCAACTCGAGAAAAATGATTTTTGACGAAGACGGAATTTCATTAAAAAATTGGGATGCCGCTTTAGCAGAAGGCGAACCAGCAAGTATCGAAGGATTCATTAAACGCGCCGAAGAGCTGAATTTACGTAACAGTATTTTTGTTGATATCACTGCAAACGCAACAGTTTCTGAAGCCTACGAGAAATTCTTAAAAGAAAGTATTGCGGTTGTAACTTGCAACAAAATTGCCTGTTCTTCTGCTTACGACAACTATAAAAAACTAAAAAGCTTATCTCGCCAATACAACGCTCCTTTCTTGTTTGAAACGAATGTTGGTGCAGGATTGCCAATTATCGATACGGTAAAAAACCTGATTGCTTCTGGCGATAAAGTGCATAAAATTCAGGCGGTTTTATCTGGAAGTTTGAACTTTATTTTCAACAATTTTGACGAAAATAACTCTTTCCACGATGTAGTAAAAGAAGCTGGAGTTCAAGGTTTCACAGAACCAGATCCAAAAATCGACTTAAGCGGAATCGATGTGGCGCGCAAAATCTTAATCTTAATTCGCGAAAGTGGTTACGAAATGGATATTGACGCTATTGCAAACGAATCGTTTTTACCAGCAGAATGTTTAGCAACAACAAACAATGATGATTTCTTTGCATCGTTAATCAAACACGCTTCTCATTTTGAAGGTATTTATAAAGAAGCTTTAGCCAAAGATTCAAGATTGAAATACGTAGCGCAATTCGAAAACGGAAAAGCAAGCGTTGGATTGCAATTCATTCCAAAAGATCATCCTTTCTACAATTTAGAAGGAAAAGATAATATCGTGCTTTTCTACACAGATCGTTACGTAGATCAGCCTTTATTGATCAAAGGTGCTGGTGCTGGAGCAGCAGTAACAGCATCAGGAATTTTTGCAGACGTTATCCGAATTGGGAATGTTTAGCCGCTAAGGCACTAAGACGCTAAGTTTCTAAGTTTTTTTTATACTTAGCATCTTAGAAACTTAGTATCTCAGAAACTATAAAAATAAACTTTGCGTCTTAGCGCCTTCGTGGCAAAAAACCAAAGCCTAAAAAAAATAAAACTTTGTGACTTTGTGCCTTCGTGGCAAAAACCAAAAAAAAATGGAAATAAAATTATTCTGTCCCGCTACAATTGCCAACCTCTCATGCGGATTTGACGTATTGGGACTTTGCTTAGACAATGCGGGCGATGAAATGATTGTTCGAAAAGTCGATCAAAAAGGAGTTCGAATCACTAAAATTGTCGGTGCCGATTTGCCTTTGGAAACCGAGAAAAACGTTTCTGGAGTTGCGGCTTTGGCAATGTTAGAAACTTTGGACGAATTGGATTTTGGATTCGAAATCGAAATTTATAAACATATCAAAGCCGGAAGCGGAATCGGAAGCAGTGCCGCAAGTTCTGCTGGAGCTGTTTTCGGAATTAATGAATTATTGGGAAGACCATATTCTCGTAAAGATTTAGTTCAGTTTGCGATGCAGGGCGAGAAATTAGCCAGCGGAAACGCGCATGCCGATAACGTTGCTCCTGCCCTTTTAGGCGGATTTACGTTGGTAAGAAGTTATGCGCCGCTTGATATTATTAGAATTGACAGTCCGGAAGAATTATATGCAACAGTGGTTCACCCGCAAATTGAATTGAAAACTTCTGACGCTCGTTCGGTTTTAAAACAAAACGTTTCCCTAAAAAGCGCCATTATGCAATGGGGAAATGTGGGCGGATTAGTTGCAGGTCTTTACACAAAAGATTACGAATTAATCGGTCGTTCGCTTCATGACGAAATTGTTGAGCCACTAAGAAGTGTATTAATTCCAGGTTTTGATCAAATCAAACAAACGGCTTACGAAAACGGTGCTTTAGGTTCTGGAATTTCAGGTTCTGGCCCATCAATTTTCGCTTTAAGCCGAGGAAAAGAAACCGCTGAACAAATCGCAAAAGCCATGAGCGACGTTTACGAAAAAATGAATTTACCGTATGAAATTCACGTTTCGAAGATTAATCCGGATGGCGTAAGAATTTTGTAGAAAAAGTATTAAGTACGAAGAATTAAGTATTTAAGATTTATACGAAACGTTTGTCAGGCTGAGCGAAGTCGAAGCCCGCGCAAAGTATAGACATGCAGTTTGTCATTCCGAGGAACGAGGAATCACACTAGTTTGTCGACAAAGATTGGCGAATTTCTATGCGGAGTTACGAGTGTGATTTCTCCTTTCAGTCGAAATGACAAACTTTGAGAGTTTACTTTATGTCTATACGTTGCGCGGGCTTCGACTCCGCTCAGCCTGACAAAAAATAAAATAACAAAAAGAAAAATAATCACAAAGCTTTGCGAACTCTGCGTTTTCAAAAGAAACCAATTCCTTGCGTGCTTTGCGGTTAAATAAAAAACAACCAATGAAATACTACAGTTTAAACCATAATGCCCCAAAAGTTTCTTTTCAAGAAGCTGTTATACAAGGATTAGCAACTGACAAAGGATTATATTTCCCAGAAAGCATCACACCGCTTGATCCTTCATTTTTTGATAAAATCGAAAGTTTAAGCCATGAAGAAATTGCTTACGAAGCGATTAAACAATTCGTTGGCGATGAAATACCTGCAGACAAACTAAAAGAAATCATTGCCGAAACTTTAGTTTTTGATTTTCCGGTGGTGAAAGTCGAAGGCGGAATCTATTCGTTAGAATTATTTCACGGCCCAACCATGGCTTTTAAAGACGTTGGAGCACGTTTTATGTCACGTTGTTTGGGATATTTTAATAAAGACAAAAAAGACGCTAAGAACACTGTTTTAGTAGCGACTTCCGGAGATACTGGCGGAGCTGTTGCCAGCGGATTTCTTGGCGTTGATGGCGTTGATGTTGTGATTTTATATCCGTCTGGAAAAGTGAGCGATATTCAAGAAAAACAATTGACTACTTTAGGTCAAAACATTAAAGCACTTGAAGTCGACGGCGTTTTTGACGATTGTCAGGATATGGTTAAAAAAGCGTTTTTAGATGAAACTTTGGCGCACAAAAACCTGACTTCTGCCAACTCTATTAATATTGCCCGCTGGTTACCGCAAATGTTCTATTTCTTCTTTGCTTACAAAGCGCTGAAAAGCCAAAACAAACCTTTAGTTTTCTCTTGCCCAAGTGGCAACTTCGGGAATATCTGCGCCGGAATTATGGCAAAGAAATTAGGTTTGCCAATTGAACATTTTGTAGCGTCTACAAACGTAAACGACACGGTGCCAAGATTCTTAGAAAACGGAAAATACGACCCAAAACCTTCTAAAGCAACAATCTCTAACGCTATGGACGTTGGAAACCCAAGCAACTTTATTAGAATTCAGGAATTGTACAACAACGATTTAAAAGCTTTCGAAAAAGACTTTTCTTCTTATAGTTATACTGATGAAGAAACTTTAGTTGCTCTAAAGAAAATCTATAACACGGATGGTTATATCGCAGAGCCACACGGCGCTGTTGGTTATTTAGGTTTGAAAAAAGAACTGGAAAAACACCCTAACGCCATTGGTATTTTCTTAGAAACGGCGCATCCTATTAAATTCTTAGATGTTGTGGAACCGGCTCTAGGAATTACGCTACCTATTCCTGCTCAAATTGAAAGTGTTATTAATGAGGAGAAAGTTAGTGTGAAGATTAAGAGTTATGAGGAGTTGAAGATTTTTTTGGGGTAAAATACGTACACATAGATGATTAAAGCGAGTAATAAAATACTCGCTTTTTTATTGCATTACCATTAATTATTTTGAATTAACATATAAAAACATCAAGTACGGAAATCCGTAAAAATTGGCAATAAAAAATACATATATTTGAAAAGTAAGAAAACGAAATAAAGTTTCGCTTATCTACCTCTATTCAGGTTTATATGCGAAAGTTTGTTTCGCATATAAACTAGTTGTGCGTAATTATACCCCCCTCAGAAACTAATGGAATTATCGAAAAATGAACATACTATTTTTTTAGCAAAAGAAATAATTGACGACATTGAATTTTCTAGACTTGATTGCAAAGCTGTTCTATTAAAAGCAACTAGATTAGCTCGTTATGTAGACGATGAAAAAATTAGAACTTGGCTGAGATTTGAAATGCAAGGCTATAATTCAAAAGAAGACATCTCTCTCAATTATATGTCTCGAACTGGACGGTGGATTGACAAAGAAAAACTAGAAGGTTATTGGTCTCCATTAGCGCAAATAGAATCAAATTGTGAAGCTCAAAAGCAAAAACTTGCTTTAATTAGAATTCCTGATACAAGTGGAGATAGAGCAGTTTTTGTCATTGATAGAGTAACAAAACAAATGAATGATGCAACTACCAGAATTTCAAAATTTGAAGGAATTAAATCTAGAGTGATTTCATTGATTCACGATTTTGCAACAACTGTTTACTATCAAAACACATTTGATTCATTAGCTGAGAATATTTTTGACAATTACAAAAAGGATATAGATTTACTCATAGCTGAAAATCTTGGAGATATCATTGAACAAATACCTTCGATTATTTCACGTCTCGCAGAAAATAATTCTGAGTCAATTAGTCAAGCTTTAACAACTTGTAGAAGAATTATTGATTCTTTTTCAGACCATATTTTTCCAGCAACAGATTCGACAATAAATATTGGTGGAAATGAACTTTCTTTAAAGAAAGACAAAGTTCAAAATAGAATCAATGCTTATATTTATAATAATTGTGAAAGTGAATCTAGACGAAAAAAGTTAAGGCAAAATTTATCGAATTTATATGAAAGAGTATCTGTTGGAGTTCATTCTGATGTAGATTCGTCAGAAGCTAAAAGCTTGTTTTTCAACACATACTTACTACTAGGTGAAATTCTAACTTTAAAAAAATAACTACGCACAACAGCCACTACAACGGATTTGGGCATTGGGCTTAATGGAAAAATGGTCTTGTATTTGGTATGATTTGGCAAATCCGAAGAATGGGCTTAATTTAGTCCCAAAACGTCGTGTGACATTTATTAGAAACCGTTAATCCAACAATATGAAACAAGAAGGCGAACCATTCGAAAGATTAGAAAACTGCGAAACTGGAGATATTTGCAGTGAATCTGGAAGATATTTTTGTGACATGCATCCTTATATAGAAAAGTATGTTTCAAAAGGAGAAAGATTTCCGCAATGCGATCAAAAAGGCATTCCGCATAAAACAAGTTGGAATAAACTAGTATAAACTGAATCCCCGATAGCGCAAGCGTCTCGCTCGTGCTCATTATAATTGATTTTTGAATTTCTTTGTGTCCACGAGCGAGACGCTCGCGCTAGCATAGCAATAAAATAATAAAAAAAATCTCATTAATCCACACGAAATTAAATTTTCAAACATGTTATGTAATATATATTCAGATTACAGATGACACCTATGCAAAAAAAAGAACAACAAAGCAGTGAAATAGCAGTTTCGAGAACTTTAACAGAATTTATGTCAAAAATTGGATTTAACGTCCAATTTAGCGATGTTTATCCGAACCAAAAAAATCCAGACTTCATTGCTCAAAAAAGAATTAATGGGACTGAATATAAAATTGCAATTGAATTAAAAAGCAATTCCAATATTAACGATGCCATTAAAAATGGTATTAAAACACTAACTAATATAAACTCAGCAACAAATTATGATAAATTATTACTCTTACTATTAAATAGAAATAACCCAAATATCCAAAGTTTACCTTTGAGGAATTTTCTAACTAACAACCCGACAAATCTTGAAATAATCAACCTTGAAGACTTAGAAAAATGGTCAAAAGACTTGTCTGACGAACTATCACCAATAGAGCAAAATGAAGTTTTCTTCTACGTTAAACAAATGAGTAGAAAGTTCATTGAATTGGTAGCAAAAAATCCTGAATACTTAAGGGACCTTGAATGGAGAGATTTAGAGCGAACAATTTCTGAACTATTTGAAGGAATTGGTTTTAAAACAACTTTAACACCTAGTAGTAAAGATGGCGGGAAAGATGTTATTTTAGAATGCACAATTAACAATATTCAAAAAACTTTTATTGTTGAAATTAAACATTGGCGGAGTGGGCAAAAGGTTGGGCAAAGCGCAGTTAAAGAATTTACCCACGTAATCATAAATGAAAAACGAGAAAAAGGACTATTCCTTTCTACTTATGGCTTTACAGGTAATTATTACGAAAGTATAAGTGAAAAGCAAAAGTCCATAATACGATTTGGTGAGAAAGATAAAATAGTAGAACTCTGTAAAACTTATGAAAAAGTCAATAACGGAATTTGGAATCCAATTGACTCACTTGAAAATATACTATTTGACAACACAATATCTTTAAAATAAATATATACTATACTAATTTAATCCCCTCCCTTTTGTGCGAGCGTCCCGCTCGTGAACGTAAAGATGTCAAAAACAATTCAAAAACCAATTGTAACAGGCACAAGCGAGACGCTCGCGCTAGCAATAAGAATAAGAAATAAAAAAGAGACCTCATCAAAGGTCTCTTTTCAATTTAATATATCTTCGAAAAGGTTTATTTCCCGTTCAATAATTTCTCCAAATACTCCACTTTATCTTTTTCAGCTTGTACCAAACGTTCATAAAGTTCAACTACTTTATCTAAAGGATTGAAAGTGCAATTGCAATTGTAAACTGCACTTTGATCTTGAAAAGTATTTCCAATAATATTAAAAACCGCTTCTTCTGAAAAGTTTTTAATTGCTTCTACAGAAACATCAAGAGCTTTTGCGATCTCAATTAGTTTTTGTTCGTCAACCGTTTCGCTGTTTTCAATAGCTGAAATCGTCTGTTGGTTGGTTCCTATAGCCTGTGCCAGTGCTTCCTGTTTCATATCTTTAAGCTCTCTGATACGGCTTATATTTCTGCCGATATGTTTTGGTTTTATTGCTGTACTCATAATTCAAAGATATTTAAAATTCTTAAACAAAAATAAATTCCTGTAAAAAACAAAGTTGTTTTTGTAAGATACTATTTTCGCAGTTTGTACGAATTGACAAATTCAAATTTAGTCAAAAAACATAAAACATTAGGCTAAAGCTATTTTCTAATGTAATTTTACACTTCACATTTCACATTTCACAACAATATATGATTACAAAAGCACTACTAGAAGACATTCCATCATTAACAACCTTAATAAATTCAGCATACAGAGGCGAAACCTCAAAAAAAGGCTGGACAACCGAAGCGCATTTACTAGAAGGAAAAAGAACAGATGAACAGGAAATGACAGAAATTTTTCTTGATCCAAAAAATACGATTCTGAAATTTACAGAAAATGACAAGATTATCGGTTCGGTTTTATTGGTTGAAAAAGGACATCAATTGTATTTAGGGATGCTAACCGTTTCGCCAGAACTTCAAAACAGCGGAATCGGGAAAAAGCTTTTAACTGAAGCCGAAAATCATGCTAAATCTCTCGGATTATCAAGTATAATTATGACGGTTATTTCAGTTCGTGAAGAGCTTGTAGCTTGGTACAAACGTCATGGTTATGCAGATACTGGAAAAAGAGAAGCTTTTCCTGAAAGCGAAATTCATACTACGGTTTCTGCAGTTCCGTTGGAGTTTATCTATTTGGAGAAAGTGTTGTAATGTTATATCACAAAGATTCGCAAAGAATTACGCAGAGATTCGCTAAGTTTTTTTAATCTCGCAATCCCGATAGCTATCGGGAGCAAAGTCGCAAAGTTTTTTGTTTCATGCATTATCACCCAATATTGTCATTTCGACGAAGGAGAAATCTTCGTAAGTAACTCCGCAACGAGAATCCAATCTTTGTAGAGCTTCTCGCGAAGATTTCTCTCCCGAAGCCTCGGGATCGAAATGACAAACTGTATGTAAACTTTGTCTAAAAAACTTTGCGCCTCTGCTACTTTGTGAGATTCTTTTTTCAGACAAACTCTTGCATTATCTTATATAACTTATATGGTTCAAAATAGTTACAACACGATTTCTTCAAACAAACGACAAATTGTTTTCTCTAAATAAAATATCCAATAAATGAAAATAAATCTTTTACCTAAAAAAAGTAGCAAAGCTTCTATTTGGAGTGGCGGATTGACGTATGAATATGTGATCTATCCTAAAACCGCAATTTATGCTGATAGAGATTTTGCATTTAGAATAAGCAGCGCTACAATAGAACAAACACCCTCAGAGTTTACCAAATTTAAAGGCTATTATCGATATCTGGTTATGCTCGATAACAGCTTAGTGGTTGAGGTAAACAACGAAAAAAAGGCATATGAGAAGTATGAAATCATGGAATTTAATTCGGATGATGAGGTGACTTCTTATACAAAAGGCACTGATTTTAATTGGATGGTTTCTGAAAAAATATCCCATCATAAACTGAGCCTCACAAATCGCAATCAGAATTGTAATGCTCAAGTAATCATTTTATTTTCTTTAGATACAACAGTTATCACAATTAATGAAAAGCCGTATCATTTAGAAACCAATGATTTATTGGTTATTGAAAATGAGAAAAAGGAAAATATTATACTTCATTTCTCTACTGAATGTCTGTTTGGGATATTGGATTTCTAATTTTACCGCAAAGTTCGCAAAGGGTTACGCAAAGATTCGCAAAGTTTTTTTTACTAAATCTTTTTTAATCTCGGAAAGTCGCAGAGGCGCAAAGTTTTAGATAAAGTTCCATACCGTTTGTCATTTCGAGGAACGAGAAATCACACGCGTATATCGACAAAGATTGACGAAATACTTTGCGGAGTTTCTAGTGTGATTTCTCGTTCCTCGAAATGACAAAAAATGAGAATAAAACTTTGCGCCTCTGCGACTTTGCGAGATTTTCATAAAATGTTAAACGCACAGCAATGCGCATCTACAGTAAACCTCTGTCACTTTGTCTCTCTGCACCTTTGAACCTCAAAAACTAAGAAACTGTTCTCTTAATCTTTGAAAGAAATTCGTGCGAAACGCCCAAATACGAAGACAGATTCTTATTGTTAATCGAACTTACTTTTTGCGGGTAACGTTCTTTAAAATCGAGATAACGCTGTTTTGAGGTTTTATGCAGCACATCCAGAAGTCTTTGCTGAATGGCAACATTGGCACGTTCGATCATTAAAACATGAAACTTAATGAGTTTTGGAATTACAGCAAACAAATACGCTTTTTGCATTTTACTGATAACTACGATTTCGCTGTCTTCGATTGCTTTAATGTTATAGGTGGTTGGTTTTTGATGGTAAAAACTTTCCAGATCGCAAATCCATTCGTTCTCGAATGAAAAGAAGATTACGGTTTCTGTTCCGTTTTCGTTTACAATGTAGGTTTTAAACGAACCTTTCAAAATAAATCCTTCGTAACAGCTGTTTGAATTCTGGATTTGCAGAAATTGATTTTTTTTAAGTTTAACGAGTTCTGCTTTAGAGACAATAATATCCCATTCTTCGTCTGTGAGCGCAATTTTTCGCTCAATGTTTGTTCTTAGTAGGTTATACATCTTGTGGTTTTTGTGGTTTTTTGTGAGGTATAAATTTGTTTTTTCAACGCATTATTAATTAGGGGCTTAAATTAATGTAATCGATTACGTAAAAATACACATAAAATGCATTTTTGTAATTTTAGAAGTGTTAAAAAAACACATTTCGTAGATTTTTTTACAAAAGTTTGAACTTGTTCAACTTTTTTCCTACAAATAATATTGAGTTTTGCGCTGTTAAACTTTTATAAATAACCAAACTTAATTATGAACTTAAAATCAACACTTTCAATGTTCGCAGCAGCATTGATTTTCGGATTTACGGCATGTAATTCTGAAGAAATCGCTTCAAACTCAGAAGCTGGTATTCAACCAACAAACGAAACGATTGATGCATCTGCAACCAATCCGACTGGCAAAATCGGAAATTGCGCTGAGGTTCCCGGATGGGCTTCTCAAAACGGAGGCACAACAGGTGGAGGTTCTTCTGCCGAAACTACTGTTACAACCTACGCTCAACTAAAAGCAGCAATTGAAAACACTGCTGTAAAAGTGATTAAAGTTTCTGGAACAATCACGATTACTACAAGATTGTCATTTCAAGATCAGACCGGAAAAACGATTTATGGTGCAAGTGGTGCAAAATTGGTTTCGACAAACCAGACCAAAGATGCTTCTGGAATTATCAACATCAAAAGATGTAAAAACATCATTATCCGAAATCTAATTTTTGAAGGACCAGGCGCTTATGATACTGATGGATGGGATAATGCGATTTTGGATGAATGTACAAATGTTTGGGTGGATCACTGCGAATTTAGAGATGGTGTAGACGGAAACTTTGACATCAAAAATAAATCAGATTACATTTCGGTTACGTACTCTAAATTCCATTACCTAAAACCTCCAAAAGCGGGCGGTTCTGGAGGATCAGATGATCATAGATATTCAAATTTAATTGGTTCAAGCGACGGTGCAACTGCAGACCGCGGAAAATTAAGAATCACTTTTGCAAGATGCTGGTGGGCTCCTGGATGTAAAGAAAGAATGCCTAGAGTTCGTTTTGGACAAGTGCATATTGTAAACAGTTTCTTTAACAGCACCGTAAGCAATAAGTGTATTGCTGCAGGATTTGAAGCAAACATTCGCGTAGAAAGCAACGTATTTGAAGGCGTAAAAAATCCAATCGATTTAATGACAGGTTATACTGCGGTTACGGCTACAGATAATGTATTTACAAGTGTAACAGGAACTCAAGCTGGAAGCGGTACTGCTTTTACTCCGCCATATTCTATCGTGAAATTGGCTAAAACGGCTGTTAAAGCTGATATTTCTGCTAACGCAGGACCTACTTTGGGTGGTAATGTTTGTGGTTCTTTCTAAAAAGAATCACCCTTAAAATAAGTTATTTTTAGTTTTTGAACCACGGATTGCATTTCAATGCAGTTCGTGGTTTTTTATTTAACCGCAAAGGTCGCAAAGAATTTTATTTTAATAAAGCGCAAAAGTTCGCAAAACTTTGTGTAAAATCTTTGCGAACCTTAGCGTAATTCTTTGCGTACTTTGCGGTTAAAAAACCTTTGTTCCTTTGAACCTCTGCACCTTTGAACCTCTCCTTAAAGCACCAACTCTTCAAACAAACGTTGAACCGTTTTCTCCAAATCGGGAGTCAAACCGGGATGAGGTCTTGAAGTTTGTATTGCCGAACTTCTAATAGCCGTTAACCATCTAAAACGTTCTGGAATCTCAAATTCGGCTATTGGTCCGCCATCTTTGGTTCCGTTGGCAATTTTTACCAATGAAGTCAGATTGCATTCTAATTGTTCGATGTCGAAATCATTAGAAAGGGCTTGTATTTTTTCTTTATTTAAATGAAAAAGAACCTTTATAAATTTGGCTTTTTTGCAAAACAAAATGATTCCGATATTCAGGAATTCTTCACGCTCTACCTTTGGTACAACGCGAATCACAGCATATTCGTATAAGTTATTATCTTGCATTTTGAGCCTGATTTACAAATATTTCTGAATTCTCTAATCTTGTCTTTAAAAACTGCAAATAAACGTTTCGCAATCCTTCTGGAGTTTCGTCTGCATCTTCCCATTGCAGCCAATCTAGCGGAATTGTATTAACAATTTCTTCTAAAATTTCTGGGGTTAGAATCGCTTTAAACTCAGCATCAACTTCTTTTAACATTGAAGCTTGCGGTAATAAAACGTGATCTTTTATCAATGCAAACGGACTTTTAGCATGCTGTTCCCAATTATGCCAAGAATGATGAAAGTACAAACACGCACCGTGATCAATCAGCCATAATTCTTTATGCCAGATCAACATATTAGTGTTTCTGAAAGTTCTGTCAACATTGGTTATATAAGCGTCTAGCCAAACAATTTGCGAAGCTAATTTAGCATCAACTGTTGTTACAGCAGGATCAAAAGTAATGGCTCCAGATAAAAAGTGAAGCGCTAGATTTAAGCCTTGACTTCCCTGCAGTAAATCCTGAATTTCTTCGTCGGCTTCGGTTCTTCCGAAAGCTTCGTCTAGGTTTGCGAAAACTAATTCTGGCAATTGCAGTTTTAAGGCTTTAGCGATTTGTCCGCCAACTAATTCGGCGATTAAGGCTTTTACGCCGTGTCCGGCACCTCTAAATTTTAATACGTATTTAAAGTCGTCATCGGCTTCTGCTAAAGCGGGTAAAGAACCACCTTCGCGCAGTGGCGTTATATAACGCATTACGTTTACTGTTCTTAAGTCGAAATTTTTCATATTACAAACTTAAGGTTTTTGCCACGAAGACACAAAGACACAAAGTTTTTAATCTCGTAAAGTCGCAGAGTCGCAAAGTTATTATTCTCAAAGATTTATTCTCATTTTTTGTCATCCTGAGCGAAGTCGAAGGACTGCAAAGATATTCCTTAAAGTTAATTTCTTTGTCGAACCACTTGCACCCCTTCGACTTCGCTCAGGGTGACAATCGTTAAAAAAATTATCTAATTATTAAATTGGCACATTTCCTAATACAAGAAACGCTTTCCCTAAATACTTAATAATCGTAGAAGCCGTAAAAGATTCATAACCTGTTTTTGGCAAAGCTAAATCGGCTGTTAAACCGTGGAGATAGACACCCATTTTGGAAGCGTATTTGGGTTCATAACCTTGCGCTAAAAGACTAGTGAGGATTCCAGTTAGAACGTCGCCACTTCCTGCTGTTGCAAGTGCTGCATTTCCGCTTGTGTTTTCGTAGACAGAAGTTCTGTTGATAATGTATGTTGGTGCGCCTTTCATGACCACAATGACTTTGTATTTTTCTGAAAAAGCAACTGTTTTTTGGAATTTCTCGGCTTCAGAATTCCACTTTCCAATCAAACGTTCTAATTCTTTTGGATGAGGTGTTAGAATGGTATCTTCTGGAACCAATTCTAACCATGATAAATTTTCTGAGATAATATTTAAAGCATCTGCATCAAGAACCAAAGGCGCTTTATTGACTCTTAAAAATTCAAATAAAGCTTTTTGCGTTCCAAGTTCCTTTCCTATTCCTGGGCCGATTCCAACTGCTTGCGGAACTAATGGTAGATGAATATTGGTAATGAAATTTGTATTTTCATCTGTTACGCCCATTACCTCGGGAATAGAGATTTGAAGTATTTGATAACCGCATTTGGGTATAAAAGTCGTTACGAGTCCGCAGCCTGTTTTGAGGCAGGATTTTGAGGCTAAAACCGCCGCTCCTATCTTGCCGTAACTTCCCCCAATAATCACCGCATGACCTTGTATTCCTTTATGAGTTTGAGGATTTATAGGTTTGTATAATTTCTGAAATTCTTCTTTATTGATTAAATACGGTGATTTCATCTAAATGCTTTTATACAATAAAATTACATAAAAAATTGAAAACATGATTCTTCTTTTGAAACTGTTAGCCCTAGCCCTGATAGCAGCGGCATCTCCCGATTTAGAAAAACAAGGCTCTTTAGCCGTAGTTTTTGTTTATCGGGAATATAGCGGATAGCAGGAAATAGCTCCAAATTATTGCGAAATTTATAATTTAAGGTCTTTTAATTTGATATTTTTTGAATAGATTTGCAAAACAATTTTATAAAACAACACAATGAAAAATACTGCGCTTACGCACATACATGAAGGTTTAGGAGCGAAAATGCTTCCTTTTGCTGGTTACAATATGCCTATCACTTATGAAGGGGTTAATGCTGAACACGAAACGGTTCGTAATGGTGTGGGCGTTTTTGACGTTTCTCACATGGGTGAATTTTTATTGACGGGTCCAAATGCTTTGGTCTTGATTCAGAAAGTGACTTCAAACGATGCTTCTACTTTGACAATTGGAAGAGCACAATATTCTTGTCTTCCAAATAATGAAGGAGGAATCGTAGATGATTTGATTATTTATAAAATGAAAGAAGAAGAGTATTTACTGGTTGTAAATGCTTCTAATATTGAAAAAGACTGGAACTGGATTTCATCTCATAATGATTTAGGAGTTGATATGAAGAACCTTTCTGACGAATATTCTTTATTGGCAATTCAAGGGCCAAAAGCTGTTGAAGCTATGCAGTCGTTAACTTCTGTAGATTTGTCTGCGATTACATATTACCATTTTGAAGTGGCAGATTTTGCAGGTTTTAAAGATGTTATTATTTCTGCTACAGGTTATACTGGTTCTGGCGGATTTGAAATTTATTGCAAAAATGCGGATGCTGAGGCTATCTGGAACAAAGTATTTGAAGCTGGAGCTTCTTTTGGCATTAAACCAATTGGTCTTGCAGCGCGTGATACTTTGCGTTTAGAGATGGGATTCTGTCTTTACGGAAATGATATTAACGATACAACTTCTCCGCTTGAAGCTGGTTTAGGATGGATTACAAAATTTACTAAAGATTTTACTAATTCTGAAGCACTTAAAAAGCAAAAAGAAGCTGGTGTTACTAGAAAATTAATTGCTTTTGAAATGCAAGAACGTGCTGTGCCTAGACACGACTACGAAATTGTTGATGGTTCTGGAGCGGTAATCGGAATTGTAACTTCTGGAACAATGTCTCCTTCTATGAATAAAGGAATTGGTTTAGGATACGTAACAGTTGCAAACAGTGCTGTTGACAGCGATATTTTTATTAGAATCAGAAAAAATGACGTTCCTGCAAAAGTGGTTAAATTACCATTTTACAAGAAATAATTTTTGTCTTTATAGATTTAGAATGCGTTACGATTGTAACGCATTTTTTTTGCTGCAAAATAAGCAGATTCAGGTTAATTGATTTGATGGAGATTCGTTTAACGATTAAATGCTTTTTGTTGTCGATATTTTGAAAAAAATACTACAATTTGTAAAAAAATTAGTGTAACTTTAATCATGAACCATGAATTTCCATTTATGAAAAAGATTTCACTACTCCTTTTTTTGCTGACATCAACTATATCTTTTGGTCAAAACAGCGCAGAAACTTGTGAAATATTAAACAAAATAAATGCGCTTATTCAAGCTGAACATTTGAGACCCAAACCAGTTGATGACAGCTTATCTGTGTTCGTTTTTGACAATCTCATTAACGAACTTGACCCTTCTCGCAACATCTTTTTTAAGAGCGAATATGATGAATTGGCTCAGAAATACCGCTATAAATTAGATGATTTGATTCTAAAAAATGACTGTAGTTTTCTCACTGACATTAAGGCTCAGTACATAAATGGCCTTTTGCGAACCAAAAAAGTTTTAGAAAAAATTCAGACCATTCCGATTGATTACACTAAGAAAGATACGATCCGCTTTTATAAAAAATCTTTTGCTTTCTATTTGAAGAAAGAGGATTTAGAAAAAGTATGGATAAAAAAACTACGCTATCAAATCTTAGATGAAATTGCCGAAAAGAGTGAGAATCTGGATTCTTTAAAAACCAATTTTAAGTCTATTGAACAGGCTTCTAAAAATCAAATTCTAACTAACGAAATATGCCGTTTTAATTCACTAATAGACTCAAACACCAAACAAGAAGAGAAGCTATACAATTTCTTCTGTACCTATTTTGATCCACATACGGCTTATTTTAGCGATGATTCCAAAACTAGTTTTGTTGCTTCTTTATCAAAAGAACATTTGTCGCTTGGAATGACGGTTAACTTGAATGAAAAAAATGAAATTATTATTGATGAGGTTGATCCAAACGGACCAGCGTATCAGACAGGACAAGTAAAAAAAGGCGATCAGATTATTTCGATTTCTAATCAGAAAGAAACACTTCAGGTTTCTTGTGCTTCGTTGGAGTCTATATCGACCATGATTTTATCAGAAAGCAACAAACATATCACGCTTACTTTAAAACGCAATTCGGGCAAAAGCTTTGATGTCTATATTGAAAAACAAATGATGAAAGATGAAGAAAATTCTGTTTTCAGTTTCATTATTGGCAAAGACAGCAAAATTGGATATGTAAAAATTCCAAGTTTCTATGCAGATCTTGACGGTACTAGTAGAAAAGGCTGCGCCGACGACGTTGCTCGTGAGGTTATAAAACTGCAAAGAGATAGCATACAAGGTCTTGTTATTGACCTAATTGATAACGGCGGCGGTTCTATGGAAGAAGCTATAAAACTGGCTGGAATGTTTGTAGATTATGGTCCGCTTTCAATTGTAATTGACAGCAAAAAAGAAAAATCTGTAATTAACGATCCTTTTAAAGGTGTAATTTATCGAGGTCCGATTGTGGTTTTGGTCAACAGCAATACGGCTTCAGCAAGTGAATTTTTTGCTTCTATAATGCAAGATTACAATCGCGCGCTTTTGTTAGGAAGCACTACACTTGGAAAAGCTACCATGCAGACTATTCTTCCGCTTGACGAGGAAAAGAATACTGATTTCTTAAAAATCACAATCAATAAATTCTACCGAATTACAGGAAAAAGCCATCAATACATTGGGGTAAGACCAGATGTGGTATTGCCTGAATTTTACGAAGATGTATACCAAAGAGAAAGTGATTTTCCGACAGCCATAAAAAATGATAGCATAGAACCGTTTTTAAAATACAAGACGTATGTTAAGCGAAATTTGATAGATAAAATTGCTAAAAATAGTTCAGCAAGATTGTCAGACAATTATTTTTTCAATAATATTAAAAAGATAAATCTTAAAATAGATCAAATTGTTAACGCTCCAAAAGCGGAAATTCCGATGACATTAGATGCGGTTTTCAAACAGAAAAAGACATTAAACGCACTTTGGACAGAGATCAATACTTTTAATGACGAAAATAATCCGCTTGATGTGTACAATTCCAGTGTTAATCAGTTTCTTTTAGGCGCTTACCCAAATGATAAAACAATTAACCAATATCAAATGGATAATCTTAAAACAAATCCGTACCTCAACGAAGCTGTAAATATCATTAACGAATTTAACGGAGGGGCTAAATAGTTTTTTTTATAGATTCTAGGATACTGAGGTGCTAAGGTTCTAAGTTTTTATTACTGCAATCCCGATAGCTATCGGGAGCAAAGTTTTATTTATATAGCTTTGCGAACTTTTTTATTTTATAGCTTAATTTAAAAATTTCTTCGTGTGCTTTGCGTAAACCTTAGAGCACTTTGCGGTTAAATTCAATACAAACCAAGTAACTTGAAACCTGAAACTTGAAACAAAAAAGAACAATTTTGTTTTTGTAAAAATTAGGAAAACCGTATTTTTGCATCACAAAACTAAAAATTAGAAATGGGAAGAGCGTTCGAATTTAGAAAAGGAAGAAAAATGAAACGTTGGTCAGCAATGGCCAAAACATTTACCAGAATTGGTAAAGATATCGTAATGGCTGTTAAAGAAGGCGGACCAAACCCAGATGCCAATTCTAGATTAAGAGCTGTTATACAGAATGCAAAGGCCGCAAACATGCCTAAAGACAATGTGGAGCGCGCTATTAAAAATGCAAGTAATAAAGATACTGCCAACTATAAAGAAATTTTGTTTGAAGGATATGCTCCTCACGGAATTGCAATCTTAATTGAAACTGCTTCTGATAACAATAATAGAACTGTAGCTAACATTCGTAGTTATTTCAACAAATGCAACGGAACAATGGGAACTCAAGGTTCTGTTGAGTTTATGTTTGACCACACTTGCAACTTCAGAATTGCGAAAGATGGTATCGATGCAGAAGAATTAGAATTAGAATTAATTGATTTTGGTGCTGAAGAAGTTTTTGAAGACGAAGACGGAATCTTAATCTATGCTCCTTTTGGAAGCTTTGGTGCTTTACAGAAAGAATTAGAAAACAGAGGTCTTGAAATCCTTTCTTCTGGTTTTGAGCGTATTCCGCAAATCACTAAAGAATTGACTGAAGCTCAAATCGCTGACGTTGAGAAACTAATCGAGAAAATCGAAGAAGATGATGACGTTATGAACGTTTATCATACCATGAAAGAAGAATAGTCTTTCTATAAAATATATTTCAAAAGCTCTGGATTTTTCTGGGGCTTTTTTGTTTCACTTTTCAATAAGGCAAATCATCAACAGAAATATTGATAAAATCCGGTTCTGGAGTTATTTCAAACTGAACTGCCTTAATTTCTTCATGCCCTTCGAGCAAAGCTTTAATTATTCTATGCATTCCGTCCATTAAGCGTCCATCTGCACATAAAATAATTGGATATGTTAACTCTGCTTCCTGAACAAGTTTCATATGACTAAGGACATCAGCACAAGTTGGCAAATTGGTATTATGCTCGAACCAGTAAGGTTCATTTACTTCTTTTATATCACACAATAAAACACTTTTAACGATTAGTTTTTTAGACAATTCAATTAGTCGATGAACATCCCAGGCTTTTAGTCCTTGCTCGCTTTTCCGTAGGTTATATTGTTTTCTCATCATAATTAATTAAACATGCAATAAAGCAATTTATTACTACAAAATAAAAAATTAAGATAGATTTACATCCATTCAAATAAAAAATTATATTTGCTAATATCAGATATAAACTAACTTAAATCTTAATTTATGCAATCATCAAAATTTATGAAATTTGCTGTAATAGCACTTGTAATCTTATTTATTGTGATTAGTGTTATTAGCTAAAAAAAATACAAGTCTTTTGGTTTTCAGAAGACTTTTTTATTTGTTTGCATTATAAAATTCTCAAGGCCAACACAAAATGAAAGAGAAAATTGTTTTTCATGGTTTTATATTAATAATTTTTCTCATTTTCCTTCAGCGAATTGTCATTAATGTAATCTATACAAACGAAAATAATCTTGGCGAAGGCAAAATTTATGACAGTAGCTCTTACAAGAGAGGTGCTAATTCTGCCAGAACATATTCTTATTCCATTATAGGTAAAGATGGAATAAAATATGAAGATAGTGGCAATAGCGACACCAATCAATATGGTTTTTTAATTGGAGATCAAGTTGTGTTTAGAAAACTTCATAATGGAGATTCAAAAGCTGTCCGTATGATAAAACGAAATGGAGAACAAGTCCGGAATTATTATGGCTTTGTAGATTACGCCAGTTTTATTTCTGTGATACTTATAGTTCTTGGTTATATTTATATTCCTAAACTGCTGAAAACTTAAAGCCAAATTCTCTGAGCTAATTATGACCAAAATTTCAATTATAAAAAAAATACAATTAGGTGGTGGAACATCGCTTCCAATTGAAACTCCTGATTCTGAAGTACATTTTAATTTCTACTGCGGAAACGGACGAATAAAACATGAAGCTATTATTTCTTTTAAAACCTCTAGTTTCTTAAGTTCATTAATCAAAACTGGCGTGATAACCAATCAGGATTTAGCCCAAAACAATATTGTTAACTTAGAATATTTAGAAAATCCCAATACATCAATTTCATTTAGGTATCAAATTTGTAATTTTAAAGATTGTCAGAACACTTATCTTTTAATTTTTGATATTCATGAAAATAGAGGTTATTATGGCTTTTATATATATGGAGTTTTACAAATAGAAAATAATTTTTTATAAAATTAATTCTACTTACAAATCATTCGAGAAATCATTATTCGCGTAATAATAGTTTTTAAAAAACAAGAGCAAATCTTCTGTATCAATTGAAGATTTTTGTTTGTTTAATGTAGTACTGATAATATCATTATCCTCTATCTTTTCGATTTCCCAAATACCTCTTTCATTAATCAATAATAAAAAGATCCATTCGTTACGGTATTTAGAACAAAAAGTTATTCTTTCCTTTCCATCTCTATTTTTCTTATCTAAGTGGACAAAACCTGTAAAGCCAATCATTAAAAATTTTTCTTTTATTGTCATACTTATTTTAAAATATTAAAGATTTTAATACTAAAATAAAAAATACTCCGATAATTATTTGAATTCATTTTAAACTAAAATTAAACACTTCTAAAGATAACATTTCGATTATATTTGCAACACCTCAAATAAAATTTAAACTAAAAATGCAAACATCAAAAATCACCCGAATTGCTGTGGTAATACTAGTTCTTTTATTCTTAGTACTAAGTGTAATCAGCTGCAGTACACATACCCACACTCATACTTACACTCCTGCTCCATCAGGTAAAAAAATACCACCAGGACAAGCTAAAAAAATGAACGGAGATAAAAGTGCGAAAGCGTATGCTCCAGGTCAGCAGAAAAAGAGATAATTTACAAGCCTTCCAATATCCGGAGGGCTTTTTTTGAAAGAAAAGCAAAATTATTTTTTATTTGAATTAATGACCTTAATCAAATAAGTTCCTTCTGGCAAATCGCCAATATTAGAAGCGTTAGTTCCCATTATTTGTCTTCCCTGAGAGAAAACTTCAATAGTTTTACCACTTTTATTTGTTTCAACAGACACTGCAGCTGGTGGCGCAGATGGTTTTACAGGTGTTGCAACAGTCTTTTTAGATGCATTTGATGTTGTAGAATTTGAAACAGGCATGCTTTCCGCTACAGGTGCGCCACTTGGTTTAGAACTATTATATGCTTCTTTAACTTGTTCATCTGTCATGGCAACACTATACAATCTTAAATCGTCAATATCTGCGTTGATACTCGTTGAGGTGTTTAATTTCCCTAGATTTAAAATATAGCCTTTTGCCGAACGCTGAATACCTTCTGCAGATTTTAGCAATTCGCCATTACGGTAAATTTTTGAAACATTTCCGTCATAAGTTATACTATAAAAATACCAGACCTCTTTTAGTAATGGTACTGAAACTATTACATTATTTGTATCTCCCCAACCCACCAGACTCAAATCTGAATTGCTTCCAGATACAGGCTGTTGCACTAATCCGAAATATTGTCCATTTACTGCTGCACCGTATCCTAAAATGTAATTCGGAATATTGACTGCATTAAATTTTATCCAAATCGATATTGTTTTTGGCTTATTATCCTGCGGAAGATCTCCTACTACTGCCTGATAAGCTTTATTTGTAAGTCGCAAAGCACTTTTAGGACTTCCCATTCTGTCGTTTACAAAAACTGGAGCACCTAAAAAAGAAATGGTGTTATCGGCGCTGTTTAAATTTCCGTTGAAATTAAATTCCTGCACCGGATTTTGCGCATTAGCAGTTAAAAAATTTACAAACATTAAAGTGAGTAATATTTTTTTCATAATTATAGCTTTTATCAGAATAGTTTTGGATTAATGCAAATAGTATTTGATTTTAAAATTTAAACGATTAAGATTTACAATTTTAAAATTTCGTTTATTATTTTTAAAAAATCTGTTAAAACTATAATTAAAATTCAGCATATCCAAACCATTCCTACATAGAAATACACAATTCTCACAAAAATACTTTTATAGCTTGAATACCATTCTTTCAAATTGTTTTAAACTCAATCTAATTTGTCAGCAGTAATTGAAAACATTCAAAACACTAATTTTTTATAATTCTATCTCACATTGCATTTTTATTTCTAACTTTAATATTACAAGCTGTAAATCAAAGAAATAAACCCAAATATGAAGAAAACTATATTTCTATTTTTTCTTTTGTTTTTCTTAAAAATCAGTGCGCAAATTTCTGATACTCTTGTCTTAAAAAACAATGATATCATTGTTGGCGAAATAAAAACAATGAACAAAGGCATATTACAAATAGAAACCGATTACAGCAAAGAGGATTTTAAACTAGAATGGAAACATGTTAAAAGCATCACCTCTGATCGAATTTATATCATTAATCTTTCAAATGGAGATTTATTAAATGGGAAAATCAACAAAAACAAAACTCCTATTAAATGCGAAATCACCGATGTTGAATCGCAAACCAAAAGAATTGTTGATCTTGCTGATATTGTACGCATTAAACCTGTTGACGAAAATTTTTGGCATAGACTTGATGCTAGTTTCGACGCAGGAATCAAATTGACTAAAGCACAAAGTTTGCAGCAATTGACAATAAATGTAAATTTAGGCTACACTGCAAAAAAATGGTATGGAACTGCGACTTACAAGCAAATACAGTCCATACAAGATGATAGCGATCCAATACGTAGAATTGATACTGACTTAAGCTATATTCATCTACTTCCAAGAGATTATTTTGTTCCGTTATCTATTGTAACTTTAAAAAACACAGAGCAAGACATTGATCTTCGTGTTGTTTCGAAAGCAGGTTATGGAAAATATCTAATACATAGCAATAAAAAATATTGGGGAGTTGCTTCTGGATTATCTTTTAACCACGAACGTTTTACAGGAGTTACAGAAGCTAATAAAAGTTTGGAATTATTTATAGGCAGCGACCTAAATTTGTATGATATTGGAGATTTTAGTATCCAGTCTAAAGTGAATTTTTTTCCAAGTTTAACAGAAAGCAAAAGGATTCGTACTGATTTTTCAGTTGACACAAAATACGATTTGCCATTAGACTTTTTTATCAAATTGTCATTTGTCTATAACTACGACAACAAACCAAAGCCTGGGGCATCAAAAGATGATTATGTTTTCCAGACTACTTTTGGATGGAAATTAGATTAAAAAAAGCTTCCTGAACCCAGAAAGCTTTCCTTACTATTCCAAAAACTCAACTGCATAAGCAATAAAAAAACTAACATTTAAAAACTAAAAAACCTTTATTTAGAAGTAATTTTTTTTGACGGAGTACTGGTAATTTTTAATAAATAAGTCCCTTCAGGAAGATCGCTTATATTTGTTGCGTTGCTTCCCATTATTTTTTGCCCTTGCGAATAAACTTCTACCGTTTTTGCCGCTCCATTAACATCTCCAGAAGTAATTATTGCTTCGTTTGAAGTTTTTGCCTTTACGACATTTTTTACAGTTTTAGCTTCTACAGTAGCTACAGCTAATAAATTAGTTGCCTTAGCACTCTCATATAAGTCTTTTACCTGCTCTGGTGTTAAAGCTACATTATAGATTTTTAAATCGTCTATATCAGCATTTATTCCAACTATTGTATTGATTTCACCTAATCTAAAAATATTCCCATTAGTAGATCTAGCCATACCTTCCAGATACTTCAATAACTTACCATCTCGATATATTTTAGAAACAGTTCCTTCGTAAGTTATAGTGTAATTATACCAAACACTTTTTTCTAAAGGTGTAGATACAATAACATCGTTAGAAGCTCCCCAAGCCGCCAAACTCAAATCGGAGTTAGAAGTTGTTGTTCCTTGCTGTAATAAACCGCAATATTGAGCATTGAGAGGATTTCCGTAGCCCCAGATATAGTTTGCATTTGAAATATCATTGAATTTAACCCAAATACTAATTGTTCTTGAACTTTTTCCTTGAGGTAGATTATCGATTACAGCTTCTAAAGCTTTATTATTTAATCGCTGAGCTCCTTTTATAACTCCTGCTCTATCAGGCACAAAATTATTAGTACCAATGAATGAAATTGTATTTGCAGTATTATTTAAAGTTCCATTAAAGTTAAATTCCTGAATCGGTGTTTGCGCATTCGCATTCAAAAAACTTACAAACAACGCTGTTAGTAGTAATTTTTTCATAATAGTAGATTTTAGGGATTAAACAACTTTCGTTATCTTAACACCTCAAAACTAGACTATTATGCTTTTTACAAGAAAAATTTCCGATAAATTACCTAAAAACTCGTTAAAATAACGTTTTTTATGTTTTTTGGCGGTGAAATCATTTTTAAAAATTCATAAATACTTTTAAAACATTACACTAAAATCAAATAAAATTATAATTTCCTACGTATAAATACGGTATATTCAACAAAATAGTAAATTTTAACTTTTATAAGAAAGAGCAGAAAAGTTTTAGCACAAAAAAACTCCATTCGAAAACCGAATGGAGTTTTTATATTTTAAAAAAGCACTTAAAATTACTTTACGAATTCAATTTTTTGAGCTTCTTCTTCATTAACACTGTCAAAGAAACCTTGCTCGTTCATCCAGTCGTCGCTGAATACTTTACTCATGTAGCGAGAACCATGATCTGGGAAAATAGCAATAATATTACTTTCTTTTGTAAATTCTCCTTCTTCTGCATATTGTTTAATAGCCTGCATTACTGCTCCAGAAGTATAACCAACAAATAAACCTTCTTTTCTAGTAACCTCTCTAGCAGAATGAGCGCTTTCTTCGTCGGTTACTTTCATGAATTTATCAATAATATCAAAATCGGTAGCCGATGGAATTAAGTTTTTACCTAGACCTTCTATACGGTAAGGGTAAATTTCTTTACTATCGAATTCTCTCGTCTCATGGTATTTTTTCAATACAGATCCAAAAGCATCAACTCCTAAGATTCTAATATTTGGATTTTTTTCTTTTAAGAATTTTGCAGTACCAGAGATAGTTCCTCCTGTTCCGCTGCAAGCAATTAAGTGCGTAATTTGTCCTTTTGTTTGTTCCCAAATCTCTGGACCTGTAGTGTTGTAGTGAGCATCAATATTTAATTGATTGAAATATTGATTAATGTAAACTGAACCTTTTGTCTCTTCGTGCAAACGTTTTGCTACATTATAATAAGATCTTTCATCATCTGCAGAAACGTGAGCTGGACAAACGTACACTTTGGCACCTAAACTTCTCAACATGTCAATTTTATCCTTAGATGATTTTGAACTTACCGCCAAAATACAATTGTAACCTTTAATAATGCTTACCATTGCTAAACTAAATCCTGTATTACCAGAGGTTGTTTCAATAATGGTATCTCCCGGAGATAGAATTCCTTTTCTTTCAGCTTCTTCAATAATATATAATGCTATTCTATCTTTTGAGGAATGACCTGGGTTGAAAGCTTCTACCTTTGCGTAGAAATTTCCTTCTAACTCTTCGGTAATTTTATTTAGCTTAATAAGGGGGGTATTTCCTATTAACTCTAAAACATTATTATAAGCAGTTATTTCTTCTTTCATAAAAAAATAGTTAATCAAAGGCCTTTTTAAATTAACCTTGATAGGTTGCAAATTTAACAAAAAATTTCTAATTAGCTTTTAATTTTTTCTAAATCTAATAAAAAACTAAATTCCTTTGCTAAGTCTTTTAAAGCCTCAAAACGTCCCGAAGCCCCACCATGACCTGCATCCATATTGGTATCTAAAAACAAAAGTTTATTATTTGTTTTTAAATCTCTCAATTTTGCAACCCATTTAGCTGGCTCCCAGTATTGTACCTGCGAATCGTGCAATCCTGTAGATACATACATATTAGGATATTCTTGTGCTTTTACATTATCGTAAGGTGAATACGACAACATATAATCGTAATATTTTTTATTATTCGGGTTTCCCCATTCGTCATACTCTCCAGTTGTAAGCGGAATACTGTCGTCTAGCATCGTAGTAATTACATCTACAAAAGGCACCTGAGCGATAACGCCATTATACAATTCAGGAGCTTCATTTACGATTACTCCCATTAAAAGTCCGCCAGCAGATCCTCCTTCTGCATACAAATGTTCAGGAGAAGTGTACTTTTGGTCTATTACAAATTTAGAGCAATCAATGAAATCTGTAAAGGTATTTTTCTTTTTTAACAGTTTTCCGTCCTCATACCACTGTCTTCCTAAGTCCTCACCTCCTCTAATATGCGCTATAGCATAAACAAATCCGCGGTCTAGGAGCGATAATCTCGTTGAAGAAAAATACGTATCCATTGTAATTCCGTACGAACCATACGCATATAACAACAACGGATTTTTACTATTTTTCTCTAATCCTTTTCTGTAAACCATAGAAATAGGCACTTTAACCCCATCTCTCGCGGTTGCCCAAACTCGTTCCTCTATATAATTATTTTTATCAAATTTTCCTCCTAAAACTTCTTGTTCTTTTAAGATTTCTTTGGTTTTAGTCTTCATGTTAAAATCTATTATAGAAGACGGTGTCGCTAATGATTGATAGCTGTAACGCAAAATATCAGTATCAAAATCAACGTTGGTTGTCGTGTAAGCGTTGTAAGTTTCACTGCCAAAAGGAAGATAATAATCTGGTTCTCCGTTCCAAGGCATAATTCTAATATGATTCAATCCATTAGAACGTTCTTCTACAACTAAATAGTTTTTAAAGATCTCAATATCTTCCAATAATACATCTTCTCTATGTGGAATAAGGTCTACCCAGTTTTTCTTTCCTGTTTTGTTTTCAGGCGTTTTCATCAACTTAAAATTGGTCGCCTTATCTTTATTAGTCAAAACATAAAATGAATCTTCATAATGAGAAATACTATATTCTAATCCACGAACACGTGGCTGGAAAACAGCAAATTCACCATCGGGATTATCCGAATTTAAAATTCTATATTCCGTTGTCAAAGTGCTTCCAGAACCAATGACAATGTATTTTCTTGATTTTTCTTTACTGATAGACACATTAAAAGTATCATCAACTTCATCATAAACCAAAACATCATTTTCTGAACTAGTGTTTAATTTATGTCTAAAAACTTTATCGGCTCTTAAGGTCACCTGATCTTGCCTCACATAAAAAACAGTACTGTTGTCATTTGCCCAAACAGAAGCTCCTGTAACATTTTCTATTTTATCTGCTAAAACCTCTCCTGTTTCTAAGTTTTTAACTTGGATAGTGTAAATTCTTCTTCCTACAATATCCACTCCGAAACTAGCAAATTTGTTATCAGGACTAATGCTTAAACCTCCTAACTTGAAGTAAGCATGTCCTTTTGCCATTTCGTTACAGTTAAACAGAATTTCTTCTTCTGCAGAAAGACTTCCTTTTTTTCGAGCGAAAATCGGGTAATCTTGACCTGTTTCGAAACGTGTTATATAAAAATATCCGTTGTAGAAATAAGGAACAGAAGAATCGTCTTCTTTAATTCTTCCTTTCATTTCTTCAAACAGATTATCTTTTAATTGTTTCGTATGAGAAGTCATACTCTCGTAATAAACATTCTCCCGATTTAGATAATCAATAACTTCTGGATTTTCTCTGTTATTAAGCCAGAAATAGTTATCAATCCTAGTTTCTTTATGTTTTTTTAATGTTTTTGAAATTATTTTAGCCTTTGGGGCCGATATATCATTTTGCATTGATTGAGCATTAATTTTTAAATATGAAGACGCAAAAATAGCACAAACACAACAGAACAAAATTAATTTTTTCATAAAATATTCTATTGAATTAACACAGCAATATACTAATTTTGTCTGAAATAATTTAAAAAATCAACAAAAATGGATTTAATGGGAATGATGGGTAAACTTAAAGAAACCCAGCAAAAAATTGAAGATACAAAAAAGCGTTTAGATACTGTTTTGATTGATGAACAAAGCGCTGACGGATTATTAAAAGTTACTATTACAGCAAGCAGAAAAATAAAATCTCTTTCTATTGACGATTCTCTTTTAGAAGATAAAGAACAACTAGAAGATTACTTAATTGTAACTTTAAATAAAGCGATAGAAAAAGCAACAAGTGTAAACGAAAGAGAGTTAGATGCTGTAGCAAGAATGGATATGCCTTCTATTCCTGGAATGGATAATTTGTTTAAATAAGATTCAAAGGTACAGAGAGGCAAAGGTTCAAAGGTTTACTTTCTTTGTCATAAAAAAAAGAGGATGTTTTGCATCCTCTTTTTTTATCCTTTGACCCTCTGAACCTTTGTACCTTCCACTAAAACTTCGAAAGTGTCTCCAATACATAAGTATGCATTACTTCTTTATAATCTAAATGAGTAACAATACGGAGTTTATTATGTCCTAATGAACTTATCAGGATATTTTTCTGTTTTAATTTTTCAATTAATAATTGATCGCTGTAACCTTCTGCAAGCGAAAAAATTAAAATATTAGTTTCCACAGGTTCAATAGCCGAAATCCAAGGTTTTGTGCTTAAGATTTTTGCAATTTCTTTTGCTCTGCGGTGGTCTTCTGCCAATCTTTCGATATTATGAGCCAAAGCATACAATCCTGCAGCTGCCAAATATCCAACTTGACGCATTCCTCCACCCAATATCTTCCTGATTCTCAACGCTCTGTGAATATCAGCTTTACTTCCAAGCAGTACAGAACCAATTGGAGCTCCTAAACCTTTAGACAAACAAACCGAAATAGTATCGAAAATTGCCCCAAATTCTCTGGGATTCTGTCTTTTAGCCACTAATGCATTCCAAATTCGAGCTCCATCTAAGTGAAACTTCAAATTATGAGCATCACAGACTTTTTTTATCTCTCTTAAATCTTCCAATTCATAACAAGCTCCACCACCTTTATTGGTCGTATTTTCTACACAAACCAAACTGGTTAACGGACTATGATAAAACTCCGGATCGTTTATTGCGGCTTTTACTTGCGCAGCAGTTATCATTCCGCGATTTCCATCCAATAAACAGCAAGAAACA
Source organism: Flavobacterium tagetis (assembly GCF_016735615.1). Taxonomy (GTDB): domain Bacteria; phylum Bacteroidota; class Bacteroidia; order Flavobacteriales; family Flavobacteriaceae; genus Flavobacterium; species Flavobacterium tagetis. The sequence goes on along the minus strand of NZ_JAERSF010000002.1, from coordinate 639,213 downwards.
CCGCTATTAAAAGAAACTCCTCCTCCTTCATAATGATAAACATGAGCATATTTATCTGCAATTAATTGTTCTCCAGGCTGCGTATGCAACTTAATTGCAGTCTGGTTTGCCATAGTTCCAGACGGAAAAAAAAGTCCAGCTTCCATACCAAAAAACTCTGCTGTTCTGTTCTCTAATTCAATCACCGTTGGGTCCTGTTTGTATACATCATCGCCGACATGAGCGTTAAACATATACTGAAGCATCTCATAAGTAGGCTTTGTTATGGTATCGCTGATTAAATTTATTTCCATATTCTAAAAACTATATCTTATTTTTGTATGCAAAATTACGTATTACAAATAGTTATTCTTGGCAAGTTTAATAAAATTTAACTCGCTCGTTTCTATAGACCAAATTAACGTAATAATTCTAAAAAACATATAAAAACCTATTAATTAATTTATGACAACAGCCGAACAAGTAAAAGGTATTGTGGAGCGCCTTGGTGCGTTGAGGAGGTATCTTTGACGTCGATGCTAAACTAATCGAGATTGCAAACGAAGAAGAAAAAACTTTCGCTCCTGATTTTTGGAACAATCCAAAAGAGGCAGAGAACATTGTAAAGAACCTTCGAAATAAGAAAAAATGGATTGAAGATTATGACAAAGCCGTATCACTTACAGAAGAATTACAGCTGGCTTATGATTTTTACAAAGAAGGAGAACTTACTGTAGACGAATTAGATGAACAATATGAAGCGGCACAAGCACATATTGAAAATATCGAATTCAAAAACATGCTTTCTGATGAAGGTGACAGTTTAAGTGCGGTAGTTCAAATTACTGCAGGAGCTGGTGGAACTGAAAGTTGCGATTGGGCAGGAATGCTGATGCGTATGTACATGATGTGGGGAGAAAGCTATGGTTACAAAATCAAAGAGCTTAACTTTCAAGAAGGCGACGTTGCCGGAATTAAAACCGTAACTTTAGAGTTCGAAGGAGATTACTCTTTCGGGTATTTAAAAGGAGAAAATGGTGTTCACCGTTTGGTTCGTATTTCGCCTTTTGACAGTAACGCAAAACGTCATACTTCTTTCGTATCGGTTTATGTTTATCCATTAGTTGATGATAGTATCGAAATCGACATTAATCCTGCCGATATCGAAATCACAACTTCTCGTTCGAGTGGTGCTGGTGGACAGAACGTAAATAAAGTTGAAACTAAAGTTCAGTTAGTTCACAAACCAACTGGAATTCAGATTCAATGTTCTGAAACGAGATCTCAACAAGACAACAGACAGCGTGCCATGCAAATGCTTCGTTCTCAGTTGTATGAAATCGAATTAAAGAAACAACAAGCGCAACGTGCTGATATCGAAGCTGGAAAAATGAAAATCGAATGGGGTTCGCAAATTCGTAATTACGTTATGCAACCTTATAAATTAGTAAAAGACGTTCGTACAGGTTACGAAACCAGTGATGTGGACGGTGTAATGAACGGAAATATCGATCCATTCCTTAAAGCCTATCTGATGATGATGGGACAGAAGGAAGAGGAGTAGTATTCAGTGGTCAGTATTCAGTGGCAGTGTTCAGTTTTTTTTAGTGTTCACTTGCAGTGAACTTGAAACCTAAAACTTTAAAACCAAAAAAGTTATGATAAAATGGGCAGATGTAATTCATTTTACAAATAAAGGAAATCCAGCTCCAGACAAAAGAGTGGAGAAAACGGATGAAGAATGGAAACAAATTCTAACTCCAGAAGAATTTCAGGTTACGCGTTTAAAGGGAACTGAAAGATCTTTTAGCTCAGAAATGTGCAGTTTGTTTGAACCTGGAATTTACGAATGTAAATGCTGTGGCACTTTGTTGTTTGATGCCAGCGAAAAGTTCGAATCTGGAACAGGATGGCCCTCTTTTACACAACCCGTAAAAGAAAATGCGGTTGGATATCACGCTGATAGATCTCACGGAATGATTCGTGTTGAAGTAACTTGTAATGTTTGCGATTCGCATTTAGGACACATTTTTCCTGATGGTCCACCTCCAAGTGGTTTACGCTACTGCATTAACGCAGTTTCTTTATCAAAAATCAAAGAATAATACATCAAAAAGCGGTTCATTAAAACGAATCGCTTTTTTTTATTAAACCCTCACTATAAATGATTTAACAAAACAAATGTAAGCGATAACCTAACAATTAAATTATTTATTTTCTATACTAACTTTCCAATTATTCTAAACAAAATACCCAAGCATATATTACTCAGTTTATTAAAAAACCCTCATTAAATTAATACACTGAATGTTAATTTTATAAAAATTACCATCTTATTTTAAACATTTATTAAGAAACGTAAAAAAATAATTAGGTAATTAAAATCTAATTCATTTTATTTGGCAAAAAATAACCCTTTAGTCGATTAAAATTTGTCAATGAGATCCTATTCAATTCAAGAAATTAGCGAAGTTATTAATGGTGTAATTTACGGCAGTACTTCACAAAGCGTAACTGCAACAGAACAATTAGAAAAAGCAACGACTTCGGAAATCTCATTTATCGGAAATAAAAAATACGAAAAATACTGGTCGACATCTAATGCTTCCATTGCAGTTGTAAACGAAGATATTTCAATAGAGCCTGGAGAGAACCGCGCTTTTATAAAAGTAAAAAATGCCGATTTGGCAATGTCACAAATCCTTGCCCTTTTTGCTCCCCCTGCCCCAATCTTTCATAACAACATTCATAAAACAGCCACTATAGACGAAACCGCTATAATTGGTGAAGGTGCTAAAATTGGCGCTGGCTGCTACATTGGCCCAAAAGTAGAAATTGGCGCTAATACCGTAGTTTATCCTAATGTGACCATTTTAGACGAATGTACAATCGGAAGAAACACGATTATCTGGTCTGGAACTGTTATTCGTGAACGTTGTCATATCGGAAGCGAATGCATTATTCACCCAAACGCAACAATTGGTGCAGATGGTTTTGGATTTCGTCCTTGTACAGAAAAAGGATTGGTAAAGATTCCGCAAATTGGAAATGTTATCATAGGAAATGGAGTTGAAATTGGCGCAAATTCTTGTGTGGACCGAGGAAAATTCAGCTCTACAATTCTTGGCGACGGATGCAAAATTGACAATTTAGTCCAGATTGGACATAATAGTAAATTAGGCAAGTTCTGCATTATGGCTGGAAACAGTGGTTTAGCAGGTTCTGTAACCTTAGGAAACGGAGTTATTATTGGCGGAAGCGCTTCTATAAAAGACCACACTACAATTGGAGATGGTGCCATAATTGGTGCCGGATCTGGCGTTACCGGAGATGTTCCTGCAGGAAAAACAATGCTTGGGTACCCTGCCGTTGAAGCTCGTGATGCTTTAAAACAATGGGCTTTGCTTAAACAAATGGTTTGTGGTCCTAAAAAATAATCTTAATTAAAAACCTTAATAAAGAAACATCCATTGAAGGGATGTTTTTTTATTTAATACTATTTCTTAATTCACAAAGCAACTCGTTTATTTCAATTGATTTTGTAAATTAGCCAACACTATTTTATCAAATCAATACTATACCATGGATTTAAACTTCAATAAAAACGAAGATCACAATAAATTACTTCTTTCTGAACTAAAACAAAAATTCGCAAAAGTAAAATTGGGCGGAGGCGAAAAAAGAATCGAAAAACTGCATGCTGAAGGAAAAATGACAGCTCGCGAAAGAATTGCCTATTTATTGGATGAAAATTCTAAAAGTATTGAAATTGGAGGTTTTGCCGGTGAAGGAATGTATCCAGAACACGGCGGATGCCCTTCGGGAGGTGTTGTGGTAAAAATTGGCTTCATCAGAGGAAAACAATGCATTGTAGTCGCCAATGATGCTACTGTAAAAGCTGGAGCTTGGTTTCCGATAACAGGAAAGAAAAACCTTCGCGCACAAGAAATCGCAATGGAAAACCGACTTCCAATTATTTATCTTGTGGATAGCGCAGGAGTTTATCTGCCAATGCAAGATGAAATTTTTCCTGATAAAGAACATTTCGGGCGTATCTTTAGAAACAATGCTCAAATGAGCAGTATGGGAATTACCCAAATTGCTGCCGTTATGGGAAGCTGTGTTGCTGGAGGTGCCTATCTGCCAATTATGAGCGACGAAGCTCTGATAGTTGACAAAACTGGAAGTATTTTTCTTGCTGGAAGTTATTTAGTAAAAGCTGCTATTGGAGAAACAATCGATAATGAAACTTTAGGTGGCGCAACAACACATTGCGAAATTTCAGGCGTTACCGATTATAAAGCCAAAGACGATAAAGATGCTTTAGATAAAATCAAAAATATTGTAGATAAAATTGGTGATTTTGATAAAGCAGGCTATAGCCGAATCAAATCGGAAAAACCGGCATTAGAACCAAATGACATTTACGGAATCCTTCCAAAAGCTAGAACCGAACAATACGATATGATGGAAATCATTAAGCGTCTGGTTGATAATTCAGAATTTGAAGCTTACAAAGAAGGTTACGGACAATCTCTCATTACAGGTTATGCCAGAATTGATGGCTGGGCTGTAGGGATTATTGCCAACCAAAGAAAAGTGGTCAAAACCAAAAAAGGAGAAATGCAGTTTGGCGGTGTTATTTATTCTGACAGTGCCGATAAAGCTACTCGTTTTATTGCCAATTGCAACCAGAAAAAAATTCCATTGGTGTTTTTACAAGATGTTACTGGTTTCATGGTAGGTTCAAAATCTGAACATGGCGGAATTATTAAAGACGGCGCCAAAATGGTAAATGCCGTAAGCAATTCAGTTGTTCCAAAATTTACAGTTATTGTCGGAAATTCATACGGAGCAGGAAACTATGCTATGTGTGGAAAAGCTTATGATCCTCGATTAATATTTGCTTGGCCAAGCGCAGAACTTGCTGTAATGGGTGGAACTCAAGCCGCAAAAGTATTAGCGCAAATTGAGGCTTCTTCGCTTAAAGCAAAAGGAGAAACTGTCGATGAAGCAAAAGAAACCGAATTATTCAATAAAATAAAAGCACGTTATGATGAGCAGACCTCTCCTTATTATGCCGCATCGAGACTTTGGACAGATGCCATCATAGATCCACTAGAAACTCGTAATTGGATTTCTATTGGAATTGAAGCGGCTAATCACGCTCCTATTCAAAAACCATTCAATTTGGGAGTCATTCAGGTCTAGCGATTTAAGAATTGGCAGCAAGACGTTAAATAAAAAGCAAAAAAACTATTTTTCATTCGTTAAAAATACACATATCACTAAAAATTAGTAACTTAGTGTATAATTTTTAATCACACAACATCATGGAAAATGTAAAAAGTTTGAATAAATGGGCGAATTCGCACACTTATTTACCAGTTGATTTAGTACGTATTGTTTTGGGTGGATTTTTATTTATGAAAGGTGTCTCTTTCGTCACCAATGTTCAATACCTGCATGATTTGATTTCCCCTATCGACAAGTATGGCGGAGGCATGTTTATGCTGCATTACATTGCTCCTGCCCACATGATTGGTGGTATAATGATTATTTTTGGGCTTTTGACCAGATGGGCAATCGCGGCTCAATTACCTATTTTATTTGGTGCCGTTCTTGTCAACTCTATGGGAAGAATGCATTCCGAAAGTTTAGTTTTAGCTATAGTCGTTTTATTAGTCTGCATATTCTTCCTGTTTTATGGAAGCGGTAAACATTCAGCAGATTATTATTTTAAAATGCAACAATAACCTCATAAGTCCTCAGTTAAGCTGAGGACTTTTTTTTGAGTGTTAATTAATTCTATAAAATTTCTTTAATTGCGTTTTATGACTTAAATTCGCCGACATGAATTGGATTCGTAAAACCGTTATTCTTATTACACTTATACTTGCAGGGTTGTTTGCTTATCAGGCAGACCAATCTTCTGTACACGTAATTGAGACGGAAAAATCTGATACCAATTTCTGCAAAGATATTCCTGATTCGTCTGCATTTATACAGCCACAAGGAAACTATCAGCTTGCGGCAAATATCAAAACAAATCCTACCGGAATAATTAAATGTTTTGACAGCCTTTTACCGCTTATTCCACAACATCAAACCGTTACACACACTACAGCATATACTAAACTCTTTAATACTCAAAGTAAAAAGGTTTTAGTCATACTCTATGCTTTCCATTTTTTCTGGTAAATAAATACTTGATTTTTCATTAGAAGATCTATTCTTCATCACACTTAACTGTTTTCAAACCGAAAACTGTTTTGCATATCATTTATTTATTACATTAAAAACATCATGGAAACTACTACCACAATAATGGGTATTGTGATTTTAATTATTGTTGCTATCCCAATCTATTTTTCTGCACGTTCATCTGCAGCAAGCAAATCGAGAATTTTAAATATTAAAAAAAGATTCAATCCAACTCATCCAGAAGATTTTGATTTGACAGAATCAATCAACAATAAAACATTGACAATTGATCAGAAAAATAACAAGTTTATTTTAATGAATTTCAATCCAAATCAGCAAGAGTCAATATATGTCGATCTAAACACAATTGCTTCATGCAAATTAGTTCCGACAACAGATGCAGGTTCTGATGCTATTGTTAAAATTGACTTTGATTTTCAAGAAAAAGAAACTGGTAAAAAAATAATAATTCCATTCTATGATTTTGACGATGACCGCATCAAACAGATTAGCGTCTATCAAGATCATCAGTTTGCGAAAAAATGGCTTAAAATCATCCAAGATTCTATATCACGTTAGTTATTTAATTCAGAAAAGAGGCTCTATTTTAGGCCTCTTTTTTTTGCTTCTTACATGATATTTGTCATTTTATGTCTTAGCTTGAAGTTTTAATTTTGATGTAAACTAAATCCGTCGTTATGAAAATTTCTTTGACTCAAAAGTACAACGTTCCAGGTCCTAGATATACTAGCTATCCGACTGTTCCGTATTGGAATGAAGCTGACTTTACATCAGAAAAATGGATTACTACTTTGAAACAATCATTCTCTGAAAGCAATTCAAAAAACGGAATAAGTTTATACATTCATCTTCCTTTTTGCGAAAGTATGTGCACTTTCTGTGGATGCAACAAGCGTATTACCAAAAATCATTCAGTAGAAGAAAAATACATTCAGGCAGTTCTTAAAGAATGGAAAATGTATTGTGATTTGCTTCCTGAAAAACCCGTAATTAAAGAAATTCATTTAGGTGGAGGAACTCCTACATTCTTTTCAAAAGAAAATTTGGAATGCCTTATAAACGGAATTTTTAATTATGCTGTAAAAGCAGAAAATCATGAGTTTAGTTTTGAAGGACATCCAAATAATACAACTTACGAACAGCTTAAAAAACTATATGATTTAGGCTTTCGCCGAGTGAGTTTTGGGGTACAAGATTACTCTGCAACTGTTCAAAAAGCAATTAATAGAATCCAGCCGTTTCATAATGTTGCCAAAGTAACTTTTTGGGCAAAAGAAATTGGCTATACTTCAATTGGACATGATATTATTTTTGGGCTTCCATTTCAAACTATCGAAGATGTAGTAGATACGGTAGAAAAAACGAATTCATTGAAACCAGATAGATTGGCATTTTATAGTTATGCGCATGTGCCTTGGATAAAAGGAAACGGACAGCGTGGTTTTAATGATGAGAACCTGCCAAAAGACGCCGAAAAGAGAAAATTGTATGAAATTGGTAAAAAGCTTCTTATTCAAAATGGTTATCATGAAATTGGAATGGATCATTTTGCTTTAGCTGATGATAGTTTATACAAAGCGGCTCACAACGGAAATCTGCATAGGAATTTTATGGGCTATAGCGCTTCCAAAACTCAAGTTATGATTGGTTTAGGCGTTTCTTCAATAAGTGACAGCTGGTACAGTTTTGCTCAAAATACCAAAAGCTTAGAAGAATATTATGAGATTTTGGAATCTGATAAACTTCCTGTTGTAAAGGGTCATATTTTAAATAATGAAGATCTTATTATTAGAAAACATATTCTGAATTTAACCTGCGAATTGGAAACTTCCTGGACTTCGGAATCTCTAAATTTTATCGAACTTCCTGAAGTTCTAATCGCTTTAACAGAAATCGAAAACGATAATTTAATTGTTATTGAGAATAATAAAATCAAAATTACAGAAGAAGGAAGACCTTTTGTACGTAATATTTGTATGGCATTTGATTTACATCTAAAAAGAAAGTCACCGGAAACAAATCTGTTCTCGATGACTGTATAATAAATCTTAAATTACATTTTTTAATGGCAGTTTGGAGTCTGCTGTACAAAAAGACTCATGTTTGAAGGAGAAATATAAGGAATTCCTAATCCCAATCCTCGAAGGATAAATAAAACACCAATTATAACCGCAACATAAGGAATTGCCTTTTGGATTTTGTTTCTAAAAGGCAATTTTAATAATGAGTTGACATAAACCACAACTGTCATTAACGGTATCGTTCCTATTCCAAACAAAAGCATATAAAGAACTCCAAGACTTGCGCTTTGCATTGCAATTGCTCCAAACAAAGCAACATAAACCATTCCGCATGGTAAAAAACCGTTTAGAAGACCAATTGTAAAAAGAGATTTGTAACTCTTATTTTTAAACTGACTTCCTAGATTAGTTTTAATTTTTGAAATGATTTTATAAACTGGCTTAGAAAAATTGTATTGTGCAAATTTTTTCTCAGGAATTAAAACCACAATAATCATTATGACACCAATAATAATTGACATTTTTTGCTGTAGTCCTGCTAAGAAAAAACCTCTTCCAAGCAAACCAAAAATCAATCCGATAGTAGCATAAGCTGATAATCTACCGAAATGATACGTCATAATCTGCGTCACTCTTTTAGCTTCATTTTGCCTATCTACAGGAAGCATCATAGCAATTGGTCCACACATTCCGACGCAATGCAAACTGCTGATTAAACCTAAGAAGAAAGCTGAGAATAACATGATTTTTAGTTTACGTAAATAACTTCTTTAGTGAGATATTTTTTGCCTTCATATTGCCATTCCATATTCACATCCCAACGTCCTTTTATTAATTTTTTCTGTGGAATAATGATTTCAGAATTGGTTAAAGCAATTTGAGTATTAAAATCAAATTTTTTATTTGAAGGTCTGTACAATTGAATATTTCCTTTTACTTTATCGCTTTCAAATCCTGCAGGAAAAATTACTGCTACACCTTCTCCAGTATATTTGATTGATGGCTTATGCTGTAAATCGTGTGCATTCTGAATTCTTGCCATTTCTTCCTGAAAGTGCGTGTCATGTTTGTAATATTCTTCAACAACCAAATCATTATCGTATTTAGAATTTGACTGCACTTCAAAAACAAAATATAAAATAAATGTCATAAACAATCCGAATGCAATGACAATTCCTGTTCCCCAATTAAATTTCATGATGTAAATGTTTTAATTAAAACTGCGTGGCCCTAAGAAATTTGTTGTTGTAGTTTCTATAAGTTCAGAACCGTTGTATACTCCTATTTTTACTTTTGTTTTATCACTTTCTAATAAAACTTCATCTATTTCAATAAACAATGTTCCTTGAGAAATTCCTTCTTTAGCAACTTTAAAATGTCTTTTACCAACGTTTTTAATTTCTCCTTTTTGATCGATTAATTCGAAATGAATGTCGTTGTAATCTTTCATTGTTTTGTTTACAATTTTATAAGTGTAAACATTACTGATTTTTTCACCATCATGCTGGAACAACTGACCTGGCAAACGTAAAACAACAGCCTGAACATCTGTTCTTAAAAATAGCATTCCAACAAAAATACTCAATAAAATGAAGAGAACAGCTGTATATCCTTTCATTCTTGCTGTAAACTTGAAAGGTTCTTTTTTTGCAATTTCATCTTCAGAAGCATATCGGATAAGACCTTTTGGCAATCCTACAGATTCCATAATATGATCACATTCGTCTATACAAGCTGTACAGTTTGTACATTCCAACTGCGTTCCGTTTCTAATGTCAATTCCCATTGGGCAGACGTGAACACATTGAAGACAATCAATACAATCTCCTTTTCCAGTTAATGCTCTATCTTCATTTTTTTTGAATTTTGCACGTCCTTCTTCTTTTTCTCCACGCACAAAATCATAAGCAACATTTATAGATTTATTGTCTAGAAGAACACCTTGCAATCTTCCGTATGGACAAGCAATAATACAAACCTGTTCACGGAACCATACAAAAACGAAATAGAAAACACTCGTAAATATAAGTAGCGCAATAAAATTGCTTGCTTGTTTTACAGGACCTTGCTCTATCATTAAGAATAAAGCATCGCTTCCTACCAAGTACGCAAGAAAAATATTAGCAATAAGGAAAGAGATTAGGAAAAATATCGTCCATTTTAGAACTCTCTTTCTAATTTTTTCAGCATTCCATTCCTGTCTCGCTAATCGACTCTGAGATCCACGATCTCCATCGATCCAATATTCTATACGACGAAAAACCATTTCGAGGAAAATAGTCTGCGGGCAGATCCAGCCGCAAAATATTCTTCCGAAAACAACAGTAAATAAAATTATAAATACAACGCCAACAAGCATTGAAATTACGAAGAGATAAAAATCCTGTGGCCAGAAAGGGAATCCAAAAATATTAAAACGACGTTCCAAGATATTGAACATCATAAACTGATTCCCATTAACCTTAATAAAAGGATTTATGAATAAAATTGCCAGCAAAACATAGCTGACAATTTTCCTATAATCATAAAATTTACCAGACGGTTTTTTAGGAAATATAAATTTTCGTTTACCACCTTCATCTATTGTTCCAATGGTATCTCTAAAAGCTTCGTCTGGTAAATTTGACATGATATTCTAATTATTTTTTAACTTCTGTGGTATCTTTTGTGGTTGCAGCAGCGGCATCGGTTTTAGGAGCACTATCATCTACCCAAACTTCCCCTTCTGCTTCTTTAGGATCTTTAGGATTACTTCCTTGCAAAGACAGAATATAACTCGCAACTTTTTGTATTTCTTTTGGTTTAAGGGTACCTTTCCAGGCAATCATACCTTTACCATCTCTACCTCCATTTGTAATGGTGTGGAATAGATTTTTAATTCCTCCACCTAAAATCCATTTATCATCTGTAAGGTTCGGTCCGATTTGACCTCCTCCATCTGCACGGTGACAGGCAGCACAATTGGTTGTAAAGATTTCTTTTCCTGTTGCTAAGCTTGGTTCATCAGTAAGCAAAACGACCGTTTTTTCATCCATTAAATCTGGAGCAGTTTTCATGTACTCTTCAACATCAATTTTTGCCTGCGCCATTTCTTTTTTCAATTCCATTTCCTGATCATCAGCACCTAAAACATCATAACGAACAACATAAATTACTCCAAAAATGATACAGATGTAGAATAAATATACCCACCATGGCGGTAAATTATTATCTAGTTCTTTGATTCCATCATAATCATGATCCATCAATAAGTCGGCTTCTTTTTCAATTGGCTCTGTTTTAGTCAATTTATGCATTAGGTTTTTAAACCAAGTGCTTTCTTTGAAGCTTAAACTTTCTTCAAGTTCTTTTTGAGCTTTTTCTTCTGGTGTTAATAACTGAAACATCACTCGATTTACAGCACTAAGCGTAATCTCGATAGCAATCAGAATAAACAAAAAGACAAATAAAAAGAGTGATACCATTGGATATTTTACAAAAGCTGGCTTATCGCCCGAATCAATAAAATATTCCATCAAAGCAAATACGATGAAGAAAATCAACGGTACTCTAACATATACTGGGAAAAACTTTTTCATTTTTATCTATCTTTTGTAATTACACTAAGTCCTTCATCTAAAGGTATATTACTCATTTCTTGAATTTTTTCTTTTCTATAAGAGAACACCCAAATGCCTAATCCTACAAAGAATAAGAAGAAAATTAAGAGGGAAATAATCGGGTAAATTTCTATACCCGATATTGTTTCCATATTGTGTTTTATCTGTTCAAACATAATGCTGTTATTTAGTTTCTTTTACTTTAATATCAGTACCAAGTCTTTGAATATAAGCGATCAAAGCAACGATTTCTCTTTCGTTCATCGGAATAAATTTCTCGCCTTTTGCAGCAGCTTTTTTACGGCTGTCTTCATAACTCTTTACGAAATCAGGATCGCTTTCTAAGCTTTTTTCAATCTTAACAGCCTGCTCTCTTAAAGTTCTCTGTGCATTTGCAACATCTTCTGGAGTATATGGTACTCCTAAAGAAATCATTGCCTGCATTTTCTTTTGTGTCAATGAAATGTCCATTGGTTTGTTATCGAACAGCCATTTATAACCTGGCATAATAGATCCTGCAGATGTACTTTGCGGATTCCACATGTGGTTAAAATGCCAGTTGTCATTATACTTACCACCTACTCTTAATAAATCTGGTCCAGTACGTTTTGATCCCCATAAGAATGGATGGTCGTAAACAAACTCTCCCGCTTTTGATTGTACTCCATAACGTTCTACTTCACTTCTAAAGGGACGAACTGATTGTGAGTGACATCCAACGCAACCTTCTCTAATATATAAGTCACGTCCTTCAAGCTCTAACGGTGTGTATGGTTTTACACTTGAAATAGTTGGAATATTTGATTTTACCATAATTGTTGGCACAATCTGAATAATACCTCCAATTAAAATTGCAATTGTAGCTAGAATAGTTAACTGAATTGGTTTTCTTTCTAACCAAGAGTGGAATTTCTCTCCGCTTAATCTACCGCTTTTTATTGTTTGTAATGCTGGAGCCTGAGCCAATTCATCTTCGATTGTATTACCAGCTTTAACCGTCATAATAATATTATAAACCAAAGTAAGCATACCTATTAGATACAAACTACCTCCGATAGCTCTCATCCAATACATTGGCATAATAGCTGTTACCGTTTCAAGGAAGTTCCCATAAGTTAAAGTACCGTCTGGGTTAAACTGTTTCCACATTGACGCTTGTTGGAAACCTGCCACATATAATGGAATTGTATAAACGATAATACCTAAAGTACCAATCCAAAAATGGAAGTTTGCCAATTTCTTAGAGAATAACTCCGATTTTGTCATTCTTGGAATCAACCAATAAATAATACCAAACGACATGAAACCATTCCAAGCTAAAGCTCCTACGTGTACGTGAGCTACGATCCAGTCCGTATAGTGTGCAATAGCATTTACATTTTTTAAAGATAGCATTGGACCTTCAAAAGTGGCCATACCGTAACCTGTAATCGCTACTACAAAGAATTTTAAAACCGGTTCTTCACGAACTTTATCCCAAGCTCCTCTTAATGTAAGAAGTCCGTTAATCATACCTCCCCAAGATGGAGCGATTAACATTACTGAGAATGCAACTCCTAAATTCTGAGCCCAGTTTGGCAATGCAGAATATAATAAGTGGTGAGGTCCAGCCCAGATATAAATAAAGATTAAAGACCAAAAGTGAATAATAGATAATCTATATGAATAAACAGGTCTATTTGCAATTTTTGGAACAAAATAGTACATTAATCCCAAGAACGGAGTTGTAAGGAAGAATGCCACCGCATTGTGCCCATACCACCATTGTACAAGCGCATCCTGAACACCAGCGTACACAGAGTAACTTTTTAAACCTGAAACTGGAATTTCGATATTGTTAAAGATATGAAGTACCGCTACCGTCACAAATGTTGCTAAATAAAACCAGATTGCTACATATAAGTGACGCTCTCTACGGCGAAGCATGGTACCAATCATATTGATACCCATTACCACCCAAATTAAAGCGATAGCAATGTCAATTGGCCACTCTAACTCTGCATATTCTTTAGAAGAAGTATAACCTAACGGAAGTGTAATCGCAGCGGCAACAATAATCAACTGCCATCCCCAGAAGTGAAGATTACTAAGAAAATCACTAAACATTCTGGCTTTTAGCAATCTTTGCAGCGAGTAATACATACCGGCAAAAAAGGCATTACCCACAAAGGCAAAGATAACTGCATTAGTGTGTAAGGGTCTTAATCGGCCGTAACTCAGCCACGAAATCCCATCTGTAATGTTGGGAAAAAGGTACATTACCGCCAAGGTAAGTCCCACTAACATACCTACAACTCCAAAAAGAATTGTGGCATAAATGAATTTTTTTACAATTTTGTTGTCGTAATAAAACTGTTCCATTTCCATAATTATACTTGTTTTTCTTCGATTGGTAAATTATTATTTTGGGAATTAATTTTTGTTTCGTCATCAAAAAGAATTCTGACTGAAGGAGTATAATCATCATCATACTGTCCAGATTTGACAGCTGCGATAAAGGCAATAAAGAAACAGATTGCCACAAAAATACTTACTGAAATTAAAAGATAAATAACACTCATACCTTAGATTTATATTAACAAAATTACTTCGTTAAGGGCGCATAAAATATGATAATTATCATAGAGAAAAGAATATGTTAAATTTAATAAAATATATTCTTTAATAATTTAAAATCATTCTAAATTTCTATTACTGAAATAGTTAGACATAAAAGTCACAAAACTTACAATCGTAATCGTACTCAACGGCATGATGATAGCTGCAACTAACGGTAGTAGATTTCCAGTAACCGCAAAAGCGAGTCCGACAACGTTGTAGAGCAATGACAATCCAAAACTCATTTTTATGATCAAAATGGCTTTATGGGAAAGCTTCAAAAAGTAATGGAGACGTGAAAATTCCGTTGCATCCAAAATGGCGTCGCATGCGGGTGAAAAGACATTTACATTTTCTGATATAGAAATCCCTACGTTACTTTGTGCTAATGCACCAGCGTCATTTAGTCCGTCACCAACCATCATTACATTTTGTCCCTTTTCCTGAAGTTTCTTGATATATTCAAGCTTTTGCTCCGGTTTTTGATTGAAGATCAATTCAGTACCTTTAGGCAGAATAACTTCTAGATTTGCCCTTTCACCATCATTGTCACCAGAAAGCACTTTTATTTGATAATCTTTGCTCAGGTTTTCAAAAAGCTTTTCTATACCCTCTCTATATTGATTTTGAAACGTAAATTTTCCAAAATAGATATCTCCTATCTTGATGTGCAATGCTGTCTTCTCAATTTCTGAACCATCCGCAACTATATCATCTACAAATTGTCCAGAACCAACTCTAATTTCTTTTCCTTCAGCAATAGCTAAAATTCCTTTTCCTGTAATTTCTTGGAACTCTTCTATATTAATACGTTTTGCTTCTGGAAGAAAATCATAAAGCATTCGGCTTAATGGATGGTTTGAACCTCGCAATACATTTTTAACCAATACAATATCTGAATCTGAAATAAGATTTCCTTCATATATTATATTCGACTTCTTGTTGGTTGTAATAGTTCCTGTTTTATCAAAAACAATAGTATCAACTTTAGCAAGCTGCTCAATTACAATAGCATTTTTTAAGTAAAATTTCTTTTTACCTAAAATTCGTAATATGTTTCCAAAAGTAAAAGGAGCAGTTAGAGCCAATGCACATGGGCAAGCTACGATCAATACCGCTGTAAAAACATTAAAAGCAGTATTGGCATCTATAAAAATCCAATAACCAAAACCAGCAAATGCAATGAGCAATAATATGGGGGTAAAATATCGACTGATTGCATCTGTTATGGTTTTGTGTTTTTGGTCTACTTTTTTCTGAAAAATTTCGTTACTCCATAATTGGGTTAAATAACTTTGAGAAACAGAATGTAAAACTTCCATTTCGATCACTTTACCAATCTGTTTTCCTCCTGCAAAGACTTTATCTCCAGACTTTTTAGTAATCGGCACTGCTTCTCCTGTAACAAAACTATAGTCTATTTCCGCGCTTTCGCTAATTAAAATTCCGTCAACAGGAATGAGTTCTTGATTTCGAATCAACAGTCTGTCGCCTTTTAAAACATCATAAATCGCCACGTTGTCTTCTGAAGCGTCTTTATTGATTTTAGTAACGGCAATTGGAAAATAGGATTTAAAATCACGCTCGAAACTTAAAAAACTATAGGTTTTAATTTGAAACATTTTGCCAAGAAGCATAAAAAATATCAAACTGGCCAAACTGTCAAAAAATCCTGGACCGTGATCCATCAGCATATCATAAGTGCTGCGAATAAACATCACGATAATTCCTAAAGCAATCGGAATATCAATATTAAGCATTCTTGTTCTAATACTATGATATGCAGAAACATAATATCCACTTGCTGAGTAAAAAAAAGTTGGTAATGCTAGAAGAAAAATAAGCAATCTAAAAAATGGCTTATAACTATCGAGCCAGAATTCTTTCATTTCGAAATATTCTGGAAATGAAAGCAGCATAATATTTCCGAAACAGAAAAATGCAACACCTAATTTATAGGTTAAACTTCTGTCGACTTTTGCTTTTGCGGATCCATAATTTTCTAAACTAATATAAGGTTCATAACCTATAGAACTTAGGAGACAAACTATTTCTTTTAAAGAAACCACATCAGAATTAAAGGTAATTCTAGCTTTCTTTTCGTGAAAGTTAACTTGAGAAGTACTAATTCCTGGCTGAAGACGATGTAGGTTTTCTAAAATCCATATACAAGAACTGCAATGGATATGTGGAATATTTAAAGAAACAATCGATGTGTTTCCTTCTTGAAACTCTAAAACTTTTGCAAGTATAGTTTCATTTTCTAAAAAATCATATTTTCCTTTGATGTCTTGAGGAGTGGCACCTGGAGACTTTTCAAAATCATAATAAGATGTCAGGTCATTGATGCTGAAAATTTCGTAAACTGTTTTACAGCCAGTGCAACAAAACTTTTTATCATCAAAATCAATTTCTTCATTTTGTTCAATAGTTAAACCACAATGAAAACAACTTTGCTCCCTCATAAACTTGTTTTTATTTGCCACAAATTTCCAATTAAAGCGCAATTATTAAGATGATAATTGTCATATTATTTTGAAATTGGAATTCTAAATTTATAAAATAAAAAGCTCAAAAGAGAGCTAACCCTAATTTATAATAAATTTACCTTATAAAGGTGGTTAAAAACACTCAAATATCCTTATTTTTGCAGCAAACAAATATTGTCATGAACAAATGTGATCAATGCATTGTACGCCAGTTAAGCTCATTAAAAGCCCTTAACAAAGAAGAAGTTATTAAGTTAGCCAGCAGCAAAACGACTTACAAAATTAAAAAAGGTGAGGCTCTTTTTGAAGAAGGCGAAGTAACCAATGGGGTTTTCTGTGTAAAAGACGGTGTTGGAAAACTTTCAAAACTGAGCGCAAACGGAAAAGACCAAATTGTAAAATTGGTAAAATCTGGCGAACTTCTTGGACAGCGTTCTATGATTAGCAATGAGCCTGCAAATTTGACTGCAAAAGCGATTGCCGACATGGAAGTTTGTTTTATTCCTAAAACTGAAATCATTAATTTCTTTAATAACAATAATCAGTTTTCTTTAAATATGATGCAATCTGTATGCGAAGATTTAAAGGAGTCTGAAAACGAAAAAATTGCTTTAGTTCAAAAAACAGTTAAGCAGAGACTTGCTGAAACTTTACTGCACCTACATGATGAATTTGGTGAAGATGCTGACAAAACACTTAAAGTTCAGCTAACAAGAGAAGAACTTGCTGGTATTATTGGCACGGCAACAGAAAGTTGTATCCGTCTATTATCTGATTTTAATAAATTGGAATTAATAGAATTAGTTGGAAAAAAAATCATGCTTAAAGATGTTCGCGCTTTAAAGAAATTGGCCGACAACTAAAGTTTTTTCGCCTCGTTCCAGAAAACATCCATCTCTGTAAGCGTCATGTCCATTAATGGTTTTCCTAATTCATTTGCTTTACTTTCTAGGTATTGAAAACGTTTTATAAACTTTTTATTGGTTCTTTCTAAAGCATCTTCTGGATTTACATTCAAAAATCGAGCGTAATTAATCATAGAAAACAAAACATCTCCGAATTCATCTTCAATTTTGTCTTGATTTCTAGATTTTACTTCATCTTGTAATTCTTGTAATTCTTCTTGCACCTTATCCCAAACCTGATGAGGTTCTTCCCAGTCAAAACCCACGCCTTTTACTTTATCTTGAATTCGGCTAGCTTTAACCATTGCAGGAAGACTTCTTGGAACACCTTCTAAAACAGATTTCTTACCTTCTTTAAGTTTCAGCTTTTCCCAATTTTGCTTTACTTCCTCTTCATTTTCTACTTTTACATCTCCGTAAATATGTGGATGACGATGAATGAGTTTTTCACAGATTTCATTACAAACATCAGCAATATCAAAATCATTGGTTTCACTGCCTATTTTAGCGTAAAAAACAATATGAAGCAACAAATCTCCCAATTCTTTTTTAACTTCATTTAAATCATTATCCAAAATAGCATCGCCAAGCTCATAAGTTTCTTCAATTGTCAAATGTCGCAACGTTTGCAATGTCTGCTTTTTATCCCACGGACATTGCTCACGAAGTTCATCCATGATATTTAATAATCTCTCAAATGCTTTTAACTGGTTTTCTCTGTTCATTTTGAAGTTTCTTTTGATTTAAACTTGATTCTGTAAAATTAAAAAATCCTGTCAAGAAAACATCTTAACAGGATTATATATGTTTAAAGAAAACTACTATTCTTCTTTT
Source organism: Flavobacterium tagetis (assembly GCF_016735615.1). Taxonomy (GTDB): domain Bacteria; phylum Bacteroidota; class Bacteroidia; order Flavobacteriales; family Flavobacteriaceae; genus Flavobacterium; species Flavobacterium tagetis. Next base: position 620,563 of record NZ_JAERSF010000002.1, on the reverse strand, counting down.
TTAGCTTTTGCTTTTTTAGCTGCTGGAGCTTTTTTTGGTTTTTCTTCAGCAACTGGAGCTTCTTCTTTTGCTTCTTCAGCTGCAGGAGCTAAATCTGTAACTAAACCTTTTGCTTGAAGCGTGTTGTACCAGCTTAATACTTTTTTGATATCTGATGGATAAACTCTCTCTTCGTCATAATCTGGAAGAATTTGTTTGAAATAAGCAGACAAAGTAGCATTATCTTCTTTATGAGAAATAGCCTGTCCTTTGTTTTCTTTAACGGCAATCTGCTGCATTACTTCAGTTAACGGTTTCTCGCCTTCATAAGTATAAATCGAAATTTCAGACAATAAACTTACATTGCTTTTTAGATTTACAGTAATCTTCTTCCCATCAATTAATGATTCCGCCACAAAACCTGTACGAGTTTGTACTTTTAATTCGTATAAACCTGGTTTTCCTGAAATGGCTAAAATTTTCGTTAAATTCATTTTTATTAAAATTAGTATTAAGAATTTTATTTATTTTTTGTTTCTAAGTATTTAGAAAACTTATCTTGCTTTTTTAGCTGCAAAAAATTTCATTCTATATTCCTGAGAAGTTTTTCCTTCAGTAATGTTTTTCAATTTCTTTTGGATCAAACGCTTTTTAAGAGAAGAAATTTTATCTGTAAACAAAATTCCTTCAATGTGGTCATATTCGTGTTGGATAACTCTTGCTATTAATCCGTCAAATACTTCCGTTTTCATTACAAAATCTTCTTCACAATATTCGATTGTAACAGTTGGTTTTCTGTAAACGTCTTCACGCACATCGGGAATACTCAAACAGCCTTCATTAAATCCCCACTCTTCTCCTTCTTCTTTAACGATTTTAGCATTGATAAAAGTCTTTTTGAAACCTTTCAAATCTTTTTGTTCCTCTGAAGGAAGATCCTCATCATCACTAAAAGGCGTTGTGTCTATAACAAACAAACGAATTGGCAGTCCAACTTGCGGTGCTGCAAGTCCAACTCCATACGCATTGTACATAGTCTCGTACATATTTGCGATCGTTTCTTTTAGGTTTGGATATTCTGGTGTAATATCCTGCCCTACTTTTCTTAAAACAGGATCACCGTATCCTACAATTGGTAAAATCATTTGTTTTTATTTATGTTTTAATGTGCTGCAAAAAACAGAATTAAAGTTCTGATATTTCAGCTGGCAAAAATAGTAAAAAATAGTCAATGAATAATTCTTATACCGTATTATTCGCATTTTTTAGTTGATGCTAAAAATCTCATCCATAATTATGCCAAAATCACTCCTACAATTCTTACCTTTGTTAGTAAACCTCTTTTTATGATTGATAGAATTTCGAAATTTACTAACAGTACTTCCTTTCTCAACGCCTCTAAAGTAACTATTGCTTCTGTTGTTCCTGTTTTAGTTTTAAATTTTCTAGGTCATTTTGAAATCGGGTTTACAATTGCACTTGGTGCGTTTTATACTTATCCCAGCGATATTCCGAGTTCTCTCAGCCATAAAATAAAAGGATTAGTTGCAGCTTCTTTTATTGTTTCTGGAGTTAATCTTTTGGTAAATCTCGTTTATCCGTTTCCTTTACTTTTTTATATCTTTTTAGGTTTTCTGCTTTTTTTATGTTCAATGATTTCGGTTTATGGACAGCGAGCTACTTTGATTTCTTTCTCTGCTTTATTATCCATTTCATTATCCTTCGGACATTTGCACGAAGGCTGGGAAGCTTTTGAATATTCGGGTTTCATTTTTATTGGAGGAATTCTATATTTAATAGTATCACTTGTTTTTCATTTTGTACAACCATATAAATATGTAGAATTACAAATTGCCGAAGGAATAAAACTTACTGCAAAATATCTCAAATTAAGAGGTGATTTATGGAGTCCCGAAGCTAACAGAACAGCTATTATCGAGAAGCAGCTTGCTGTACAAGTTGAATTGAATCTTATACATGAAGATTTAAGAAAAATGCTAATTGGAAACCAGAATGCATCCGGAACTACGAGCCAGAATAGAAAAATGCTTTTGGTTTTTATTACTTTAGTTGAAATTCAAGAATTGGCACTATACACTTCTTTCGACCACAGTAAGCTTCATGTGAAATTTGCCAAACATCCTGATGTTTTAAGAACCTATCAAAATGTAGCCTATAAGTTAGCTTCAACTCTTAAAAAACTTTCAAAAAATGTCAATCATATCAGTACTTATGTTGACAAACATGATTTAAAAAATGAATTGGACGCGCTAGAATTTGCCATTTTTGATTACGAAAAAACATTAGGAAAAGAAGAAGCCGCAGAAGGCGTACTGATGCTAACCAATATGCTTAATTACGCCAAAAATCAAGTTGGAAAAATCAAAACGATCCAGCGTGCACTTTCTTTAGCAATGCAATCCTACAAACTGAAAGATCAAGACAAAGAGCTTGAAAAATTCCTTACGCCACAATATTATCCGTTGCGAACTTTGATTGAAAACTTAAGTTATTCATCTTCTATTTTCAGACATTCGATACGATTAACTATTACCATTTTGATCGGTTTTTTTCTTGGACAACTTTTACCATTTCAAAACGTGTATTGGATTCTACTGACCATTGTCGTAATCATGCGTCCTGGTTATGGCTTAACTAAAGAACGATCTTACAATAGAATGTTCGGTACTATTTTAGGAGGAATTATAGCTTTCGGAATTGTATCTGTTATCCAAAATCATGTTGCGTTGAGTATTTTCTCTATTGTATGTATGCTACTCGGAATTTCATTTACACAAATCAATTATAAGATCAGTGCAACATTTGTTACGATGTATGTCGTTTTTATCTACGGAATTCTAACTCCAGATATTAATGAAGTAATTCAGTACAGAATATTGGATACACTTGCGGGAGCAACTTTAGCTTTTATTGCCAATCAGTTTTTATGGCCTGCTTGGGAATTCATCAATACTCCCATTCATATTGAAAACACTATTCGAGCCAATCGAAATTATTTAAAGGAAATAGCCGATTTTTATAATAAAAAAGGTGAAGTTCCAACTTCATATCGTTTAGCACGAAAAAATGCCTTTGTTGAAATAGGAAATTTAATGACTTCTTTTCAGCGTATGATGCAAGAGCCTAAGTCGAAACAAAAAACAATGCCTTTGGTAAATAAGTTAGTGGTTTTAAATCACTCTTTATTATCTGCTTTAGCATCCTTGTCGACTTACATTCAGTCGCATCAAACCACTTCAGCATCTGATTCTTTCAATTATATTATTAAAACTATTCTAGCCAATTTGGATCATTCTATTTCTGTTTTAAGAAACGAAGTTGTAATAAAAGATACTTTTTTCGAAAAAGAAGATGTGACCTTGCAATTTGAAGAATTAAAACGTAGGCATTTTACACGTTTGGCAGAAGATGATGACCTTGACAAAGAAACGCGACAGGCCAAAATGCAGGAAGCACAAATGGTAATTGAGCAATTAATCTGGATGAGCAATCTAGCAGAAAAGATTCTAAAAAACACAACCGACTTAAAAGCAACAAATCCAGATTAATTCATCTGGATTTGTTTTTTATTGAAATATGAGAAGCTTAATTTAACTTTAAAACTTCTGCTGTTTGTTTTCTAAGCTGTTCTAAAAGTTCTGGCTTATCATTCAAAGTTTGTCCGTAAGACGGAATCATTGTTTTTAATTTCGCTTGCCATTCTGGTGTTTTAATTTGATTTGTAAAACATCTGCTTACCAAATCAACCATAATTGCTACAGCTGTAGAAGCTCCTGGAGAAGCGCCTAATAAAACTGCTAAAGTTCCGTCATGCGTATTGATAACTTCAGTACCAAATTCTAAAACTCCACCTTCTTTTTCATCTTTTTTGATTACCTGAACACGCTGACCTGCTTTTTCCAATTTCCAATCTTTAGAACGTGCTGTTGGAAGATATTCACGTAAAGCTTTCATTCTGTCTTTTGGAGACTGACGCACTTGCTCTATCAAATATTTCGTTAATGGAATATTGTGATACCCAGCAGCCAACATCGGAATTAAGTTATTACGCTTAATAGATAGAGGTAAATCTAAATATGAACCATTTTTAAGGAAACGAGTTGAAAATCCTGCGAATGGACCAAAAAGAAGTGCTTTTTCACCATCAATTACACGAGTATCAATATGAGGTACAGACATTGGAGGAGCTCCAACACTTGCTTTTCCGTAAACTTTTGCTTGGTGTTTTGCAATTACTTCTGGATTTGTACATTTCAGCCATTGTCCGCTTACCGGGAAACCTCCATATCCATTTCCTTCAGGAACATTTGCTTTTTCCAATAAAGGAAGAGAACCTCCTCCTGCACCAATAAATACAAATTTAGTATACGCTTTACGAGTATTTCCTGTTGACAAATCTTTAATTTTAATTCTCCAAGATTTATCTTCACGCTGTCTTAGTTTTTTAACTTCATGATTAAAGAACAAAGAAACGCCGTCTAATTTTTCTAAGTAATTGAACATACTTCTTGTTAAAGCACCAAAGTTAACATCGGTACCAATTTCCATATGTGTTGCAGCTAATTTTTCGTCAGCATTTCTTCCTTCCATTACCAATGGCATCCATTTTTGAAGCTGTTCAAAATCGGTGCTAAAAGTCATGTCGGCAAATATTGGATTGCTATGAAGCGCTTCGAATCTCTTTTTTAAATAATCTACATTTTTATCTCCCCATACAAAACTCATATGAGGCACGCTTTTAATAAAATTATCCGGAGACGGCACTTTATTCTGCTGTACTAAGTAAGACCAAAATTGGCGAGAAATCTCAAATGATTCTGCAATACTTATTGCTTTTTTAGGATCTATGCTTCCGTCTGCCTTTTCTGGAGTATAATTTAATTCACAAAAAGCAGAGTGTCCAGTTCCTGCATTATTCCAAGCATCAGAGCTTTCTGCTGCAGCAACATCTAATCTTTCGTAAATTTCAATTTTTATATCTGGTTGTAATTCTTTCAAAATTACTCCAAGAGTGGCACTCATTATTCCAGCGCCAATGAGTACTACATCACTATTTGAACGTATGGTTTCGTCAGGCATAACAGTATTTTTATTTAAAGTGCAAAGGTACTTTTTTAATTGCAAAAAAAAACTAATTTTTAGATGATAAAAGTTAGGATTTTCTAAAAACCATTAAATTATAAATAAAAAATACGACGAAGAGCGCTATTTTTTTGCGGAAAGATAATCTTGAAGCAGAATTGTGGCAGAAATTTCGTCTATTAATCCTTTGTTCTGACGCTGCTTTTTATTTAAACCACTGTCAATCATTGTTTGGAATGCCATTTTTGAAGTAAAACGCTCATCAACACGAATCACTTTCATGTCTGGAAAAATGTTTGAAAAATGTTTTGCAAAGCCATTAATTACAGAAGCACTTTCAGATGGCTGACCGTTCATTTGTTTGGGTTCGCCAATCAAAACCGCTTCTACTTTTTCTTTAGCAAAATAATCTTTCAAAAAGTCAACCAAAGTATGGGTCGGAATCGTTGTTAAACCTGAAGCAATAATCTGCATTTCATCTGTAACTGCAATTCCTGTACGTTTTTGTCCGTAATCTATTGAAAGAATTCTTGGCATGTTGTAATTTTTCAGCAAATTTAGTTTAAAATATTTTTGTATTTTTCCATTTCACTCAAAATAAACTTTTTCCAAGATTGCTTTCAATAAAAAATCCGCCCTGAAAACTCAAGACGGACTTTTATCCAAATATTCAAACCTAAAAAATAACTCAATTTATCTTCCGAACAAACGGCTGAAAAAACCTCTGTGTTCTTCTTCCTCTCCTGCATCCTCTTCTTCAGAATAATTAGCAAACTTAGATTGTGACTTTTCGTGTTCGTAAATCAGCTCCTTAATATATTCAACGTAAGTTCTCTTTTTCTCTTCTAAGAATCCGATCAAGTACTTTTCGCTAAATTCTACTCCACTTGCTGCTTCGATCTGCAATAACTTTTTATACAAAGGCTCAATATGTAATGCAATTACTTCTTGCGGTACAGCTTGTCTTCTTCCGAAATAATTTACAATAACGTCGTTTTCATCGCGGGCAATTTCAAAATCTGTAATTACCCAATAGTATCTTCCAGACTTTGCAAGGTTTTTTACAATAGCGTGAAAGTTTTTCCCGTTTTTAAGATTTTCCCAAAGTACTTTAAAAATTACTTTTGGCATATCTGGGTGACGTATGATATTATGAGGCTGTCCCATTAACTCATAGTCTTCGTAACCACAAACATCTACAAATACTTCGTTGGCATATTCAATAATACCATATGCATTTGTTTTACTCATGATAACCTGAGTTTTATCCCAGCTTACTTCCTTGTCTATAATTACTCTGTTTTGAAGGTGATTTTCTTGATTCATATTTTACTGCTTATATGATTATTTATGGAATGGAATGTTGATCAACACTGCGAAATTAAAGCGAAGAAAAAGTACAAATCCTGATTTTTGTCATATTTTGATATAAAAAAAACTTCTAGCGGTACTAGTGTTAATCAAAAACATATATACACTTCGTTAACCTTACAAATAAGAAACAAAAAGTTAAATATGTAACATTTTCAAGCTGTTTTGCTTTTTTGCATTTCTACAAATACCTTATCTTTGCCAAAAAATTAAACGTATGAATTCTTTACAGACTATAATTGAACAAGCTTGGGAAAACAGAGCTTTATTGCAAGAAACTACAACTACAGATGCCATTAGAGAAGTTATCGAATTGGTAGACGCAGGAAAATTACGTGTTGCTGAACCAGTTGGTGACAAATGGCAAGTAAACGAATGGGTTAAGAAAGCAGTTGTAATGTATTTCCCGATTCAGAAAATGGAAACATGGGAATCTGGTATTTTTGAATACCACGATAAAATGTTGCTAAAAAGAAATTATGCTGAAAAAGGAATCCGCGTGGTGCCAAATGCTGTTGCTCGTTATGGTGCTTACATCTCAAGCGGTGTAATCTTAATGCCAAGTTATGTAAACATTGGTGCTTATGTAGACGAAGGAACAATGGTTGATACTTGGGCAACTGTAGGAAGCTGTGCTCAAATTGGTAAAAACGTTCACTTAAGCGGTGGTGTTGGTATTGGTGGTGTTCTTGAGCCATTGCAAGCAGCTCCAGTAATTATTGAAGACGGTGCTTTTATTGGTTCTCGTTGTATTGTTGTTGAAGGTGTTCACGTTGGTAAAGAAGCAGTTCTAGGAGCTAACGTATGTTTGACAGCATCTACTAAAATTATCGATGTTACTGGTGATGAGCCTGTTGAAATGAAAGGTTATGTACCTGCTCGTTCTGTGGTTATCCCAGGAAGCTATACTAAGAAATTTGCTGCTGGAGAATACCAAGTTCCTTGTGCGTTAATCATTGGAACTCGTAAACCATCTACAGATTTAAAAACTTCTTTAAACAATGCACTTCGCGAATACGATGTTGCGGTATAAGTTTTAGAAGCCGAAAATAGTAAAATCCAAATTCCAATTGATTATTTATATTGGAATTTGGATTTTTTTTGCTTCAATTTGCAGTCTCTTAATACAACTTTATTTTTCATGAAGATACTTGTAATCCAGCAAAAAATGATTGGAGACGTTTTGGTCAGCAGCATTATTTGCAACAACCTTAGAGTTGCATATCCAGATGCACAGATCGACTATTTGGTTTATGCCTCAACAACACCGGTTTTAGAAGGAAATACAAACATCGACAATATCATTTTATTTGAAGAAAAACACCGAAAAAGCAAAAAAGAACTTTTAAAATTAGGACTACAGCTTCGAAAAGAAAATTATGATGTGCTAATTGATGCTTATTCAAAACTAGAAAGCTGGATACTAGTTCTTTTAAGTGGCGCTAAAAGAAAAATTTCATACAAAAAGCCAGGAAGAACATTTTTATACACCGATAATGTTTCGTTTGAACCTTTTCCTAAAACCAATTTAGGTTTAGCAATAGAAAGAAGACTTTCTTTATTAGAACCTCTTGATCTTAAAATCGAGACAAATCCGATTCCTAAATTATTTGTTTCTGAAAAAGAAAACAAAGAGGCTATTGCATTATTCGAAAAACATCTGGTTCGAAAAGACAGAAAAACAATCATGATTAGTCTTTTAGGCAGTGAAAAGCTTAAAACCTATCCTTTGGAGTTTATGGCTAAAGTGGTAGATTATATTGCCGACAATGCAGACGTAAATATTCTTTTTAACTATTTCCCAAAACAATCAGAAGATGCAAAAATTGTTTTTAATGCTTGCAAACCTTCTACGCAAAACAAGATTTATTTCGATTTATTGGGAGGCGACCTAAGGTCTTTTATAGGTTTAGTGAATCAATGTGATGCCATAATTGGAAACGATGGCGGTGCAATAAATATGGCGAAAGCATTAGACAAACCTTCCTTCATTATTTTTTCTCCATGGATTGAAAAGAAAATCTGGGCAACTTTTGAAGATGGAATTCAACATCTTTCTGTTCATTTAAAAGATTATCGTCCAGTACTATTTCAAAATAAAACGGAGAAAATGCTTAAAAAAGAGGCTTTATCTCTATATCAAAAGTTTTTACCCGAATTTTTTGAAGACAGAATTAAATTGTTTTTAAAACAAAACGGCTTTAATTAACAAAATGATTTTTTCAGAAAAGCAACTCCTGACAGCATTAATCATTACGCACAATGAAGAACAAAACATTCGTCCTGTTTTGGAAAATCTTTCATTTGCTGATGAGATTATTGTTGTAGATTCATTTAGCTCTGATAAAACTTTTGAGATTGCCACTTCTTTTAAAAATGTAAAAACAGTTCAGCATATTTTTCAAAATTTTGCTGCACAACGAAATTATGCCATAAGTCTAGCTTCAAACTCTTGGATTCTTTTTATAGATGCAGACGAGCGGCTAACTCCCGAATTAAGAAAAGAAATTGAACTAACTATCAATCAAAAAAATACCATTTCTGCTTATTTCATTTATCGAACCTTTATGTTTAAAAACAAGAGATTGCTATTCAGCGGATGGCAAACTGATAAAATTATTCGATTATTTAAGAAAGAAAATGCATTTTATAATGAAGAAAAAATTGTTCATGAAAAACTGATCATAAACGGCGAAATAGACAAATTAAAAAACAAACTTATTCATTTTTCTTACTCTGCTTTTGAAGATTATAAGCAAAAAATGATTCTTTACGGAAAACTAAAAGCTCAAGAAGAATTGGCTAAAAACACAAAGCCAAATTTCTTCCATTTCTATATTCGTCCAGCCTATCAATTTTTACATCAATATATCATTCGTTTAGGTTTACTGGACGGAAAATCAGGATTAATTATCTGTTATTTAAACGCCCTTAGCGTTAGTGTTCGTTTTCAAGAACTAAAAAAAATAAGATCTAAGACTGCGACTTCCAGAATTTAAGTTTCTTTTTCAATCTTTTCTTTTTGGCAAAACTTTCTTGAAAATTTTCTGTTGCTTGCCACATTTTTTCAAAAATTTCGGCTTCGCTTTTTTCTTTATAAAATTTGGCATATTCATTACTCATTACCGCAACCATTTCTTTCTTTGGCGTTAAACGGCTAAAGTTATTCATTCTTTGCTCAAAATTCATATCCTGATGAAAGTTCATTCTATTTAAATCTACCAAAAAGAAAGCATACTTATTGTCTTCTTGTTTTTTTATCAAAGTATTTCCTGGCGAATGATCTAAAAACTCCACTCCTTTTTCATGAAGTTCAAAACAAAATTTAGAAAATTGCCTTAAAATAACATCATGATTTGGATAGTCTGGAATTTCTACAAGTTCTCTATATGTTAATTCGGTTACCAAATGTTCGCTTACATAGTAACTGTCTTTTAAACCAATCAAACTAAAGTTTTCAAGAAAAGCTATTGGTTCTGGCGTACCAATTCCTTTTTCCAATAAAATAGTGGCATACTCAAAAGAACGTTTGGCTTTCGATTTTCTAAAATATTTGTAAGCAACTTTGTTTACGATATTAGGAATCTTAAAAGACTTTATGTTGATTGTCTTTTCGTTCAGTTCAAACAATTTTATTCTATTTCGATCACCATTTCCAAAAAGAATTCCCGTATTATTAAAACCTCTAATACTGTCTAGGATGGAGTCTGTATTGTTCTTGAAAATTGGATTTACTTTAAAATTCATCAGTATATTTTTATTAACTACAAAAATACATATACAATCTAACACTTCAAATTAATATTGTATTTTCGTAAAAAAAATAAAGGATGTCACAACAAAAGACTGTTTTTCTAGAGACTCATAACATAAATAATAGAGCTACTGGTTTAGGAACTTTTAATTACGAATTAATAAAAGGTTTATCTGAGTTAGAATTTGAAAACTTAAAACTAACATTAAACGCCACAGATATAAAACTTCTTGAAAATGAGTTTGGAAACAAATTTAATTACAACAAGTACAGTAATTTATCAAGAATGAAATTCTTTAGAATTCGTAAAAAATATGACTTATGGCATTCTGTAAATCAAAACATAAAAGTTGAACCTTTTACTAAAACAAAGTATTTGCTTACGATTCACGATGTGAATTTTGCCGAGGAAATATCTTCAGACATTAATCATAAAAGAAACAAACTTTTTTTAGAAAAATTAAATAAAGCAACTGCTGTTACGTACATTTCAGAATTTGCAAAAAAACAAACGCATCAATATTTTGATGTTCCAAACGTTCCAGAATATGTTATTCATAACGGAAATCCAATCACTGAATTTCTAGAAACATCTTCGTACGTAGCAAATGTTCCTACAGATAAACCTTTCTTTTATACAATTGGCGATTTTATTGAAAGAAAAAACTTTGAATCTATTATCAATATGATGAAATTGATTAAAGATTATAATTTAATTATATCGGGTAATAATGATAAAAAATACGGAGAAAAAATAAAACAGCTAATAAGTGATAATGGTTTAACAAACCAAGTTTTTTTAACCGGAAAAGTAACTGATCAAGGAAAGCAGTTTTTCATGAAAAATTGCACTGCATTTCTTTTCCCTTCAATAAGAGAAGGTTTTGGCCTACCGCCTATTGAAGCAATGAGCTTTGGAAAACCAACTTTTTTGTCTGACAAAACTTCATTGCCAGAAATTGGAGGAACTGCTGCAAAATACTGGTCAGATTTTGATCCAGAATATATGAAAACCGTATTATTTGACGGATTGAATAGCTTTGAGAATAATAAAACGGAAAATGAATTGCTTTTTAAGCAAAGAGCTGCAAGTTTTAATTGGAAAACAGCTGCATCAGAGTACTTAAAAGTCTACAATGAGATTTTAATGTAAAGCCACAGAAAGGCTAATCGCTGCTTTTACCCCAAATAATATAAACTAAACCTATAAATTGCATTAGAAATAAATAATGAATATTACCCTAATAACCCTAGATAATTTAGGAATGAACGAACCTATTTCGTCAGCTCTAGAAAAACGAGGACATAATGTACGCCATATTAATTTTAGAGATTATAAGTACAAATATCCTTCTGTCTTTCACAGGGTTTATAATTTTATTTTGAAAGCTTTTTTTAAGAAAAATCTAAAAACCTTACATCATGGAAAAGAAATACTAAAAGAATTAGAAAAAAACAGTCAGATTCAGGATGTAATTTTAACCATAAAAGGGGATTTTATTGATTCTGATAGTATCTTAAAATTTAAAAAATACACCAAAAAATCGATTGGTTTTTTTAATGACAACATTGATCGTTGTCCAAAAATCAAACGAGTTATACCTAGTTTTGACGAAGCTTATTCATTTGAAAAAGAAGATTGCGCAAACTTTAATATGAGTTTTGCTCCTAATTGGATTTATACAAAAGATATCTCTAATAAAGAAATTACTGCAGAATATGGAGTTTTCAATATTAGTACAATAGACAAAAGGCTTTCTACCTTAATTCGAATAGCTAACGAATTAAAATCTAAAAATATAAACTTCAAGTTTATCGTTTATGATAAAAAAAACGAACCTAAAACAGGAAGTGATGGCATTACATATATTAACAAGCATGTGCCTTTATCTGAAGTTAATGACTACGCAGACCGTTCAAAAGTATTATTAGATATCCATAGAGATGGCCAGATTGGTTTAACTTTTAGGATTTTTGAGAGCATAGGACTCGAAAAAAAGCTTATTACAACAAATTACGATATTAAGAACTACGATTTTTACAATCCAAACAATATACTCATAATAGATGAAAATAATCCTGTCATACCTGCTTCTTTTTTCGAAAATGAATATGAAAAAATTCCAGAATCGATTTATAAAAAATACACCGTAGAAGGCTGGATTGACAATGTAATTTTCAAAAACAACACATTTAATATTTAAGAGTAGAAGAATAATCAGCCTATTTTAGCCTCAGAGAATTTAATACATATTCAAAAATATAATAGAATTGGCAAGACAAAACCTTTAATCTTAAAAGCTCTAAAAAGCTTTTACAAGTAAAATTTATAACTTTGCAATCTTAATTGAGTATATATAATTGTAAAATGAACGAGGAAATCATCAACGCATACGAAGTAATCAAAAACGGAGGCATAATTTTATATCCGACAGATACCGTTTGGGGAATTGGCTGTGATGCTACAAACCCAGATGCTGTTGCTAAAATCTACAAATTAAAACAGCGCGCAGAAACACAAAGCATGATCGTTTTAATGAATGGCGAAAAGATGATCTATAATGTATTTAAAAATATTCCTGAAGTTGCTTGGCAAATTTGGGATTTATCAGACAAACCAACTACATTAATTCTTGACGACGCCAGAAACGTAGCACCAAACATTATCGCAACCGACAAATCTCTGGGAGTTCGCTTGGTAAAAGAACCTTTCTGTTACAAATTGATGGAAAGAATGAAAAAACCTTTAGTTTCAACTTCTGCCAATATTTCGGGACAACCTACGCCAATTGCCTTCAAAGACATCAGTCCTGAAATTATCAACGGCGTTGATTATGTTGTGAAATTGAATCAAGACAAAATAAACGGAAAATCTTCTACGATAATTAAATTAACTAACGATTCGCAAGTAAAAGTAATTCGCAAATAAAGGCATATTAGTTTCTTAAAAACTTAGATAGTTTTAAGACTCTCAATAAGCCAATCGATATCTTCTTTGGTATTGTAGTGACTAAATGAAATTCGGAGATTTGGTAATTTTAAATCGGTCTCCGAAAGCATTTCATTCAGAACATGCGAAGGTTTTATGCTTCCAGACTGACAAGCACTTCCTCTAGAAACTGCAATTCCTTTCATATCTAAACTAAAAAGCAACATCGATGTTTTATCTGACGAAAATGGAAGAATAATATTGATGATATTATAGAAATCATCTTTCTTTCCATTGATTCTAAAATCTGGAAAATGAATTTCTAATTGTTCAATCAGATAATTTTTCAAACCTAAAACATAAGCTCTTTCCTCATCTAATTTCTCATACGAAATAGACAAAGCTTTTGCCATACCAGCAATCTGATGAACAGCTTCGGTTCCTGCACGAAGCCCTTTTTCCTGTTCACCTCCAAAAAGCAAAGGCTGCAAACCAGAATTTTTTCGAATAAAAGCAAATCCTATACCTTTTGGTCCGTGAAATTTATGCGCACTAGCCAAAATAAAATCAACAGGAGTCTTTTGCAGGTCGATTTCTGTCTTCCCTACAGACTGAACCGTATCAGAATGAAACAAAGCATTGTATTGCTTGCAAATTAAGCCAACACGATCTAAATCTAAAATAGTTCCCGTTTCGTTATTTACATGCATCAGACTAACTAAAGTCTTTTTCTCATCCGACAATAAATTTGATAAATGAGTTAAATCTAAACTTCCATCTTGATTTACATTAACGTAATCAACCTGAATATTGTATTCTTCTTGAAGTGCCCACACGGTATGAAGAACAGCATGGTGTTCAATCTTTGAAGTAATGATTCTTTCTACTTTTAAATCTTCAACGGCAGAACGCAGAATCCAATTGTCGGCTTCAGTACCGCCAGAAGTAAAAATTATTTCTTGAGCAGTGCAATTTAGGTGCTTTGCAATGCTCTTTCTTGAAAGTTCTAATATTGTTTTACCATTTCGCCCAAAACTATGAGTAGACGATGGATTTCCGTAATCCTCAAGCATTATTTTTGTCATTTCCTGAATTACTTCAGGACGCATTGCAGTTGTTGAGGCATTATCTAGATATACTTTTTTCATTGCTGCAAAGTTAAGAAATATCAATTGTCAAATCTTAAATATCATTTGGCATTTTTTTCACTATTTTTGACCCAAATAAATTTTACGATGAAAAAATATGCTGCCCTCCTGTTATTTGCTCTTTTTTTGAACGGATGCGATGATGGAGATTTAACTGTAGATGAAATAGACTTTGCTGACGTTAAGGAATCGCAAGCTTGTGATGCAACAACAAATACTTTAATTTATAAACTAAAATCTCAGGAAGCACTTTTGCTTCAGTTGCCTGAAGGAGCAATTATTAATGATCAAGGAATAAACACTTATCCAATAGATTCAAAAGGGAATGGTTCTTATCGAGTTGTTTATAGAGCTTATGACGGAACGGTTGCAACGACAAATATTTGTGGTGCAATTCCGCCAAGCACTCCAAAAGTAACAGAAGAATGGCTTGGAATTGACGGTTTAATCGAAATCAAAACAACTCAGTTAGTAGACACAAGTGCTACTAATGGCAGTACAAGAATAAAAGGCTATGAGCATAGTATTATTTTTAGAAATATTACGTTTGCCAAACCAGCAGGAAACCAAACGGAAGCGGAGTTTATATTTGGAACATATAATACTAACATAACTCCAGCCGATTTAACTTTCAAAACTAATCCAAATGGTTCGGCCTATGAGTGTGACGAAGTTAATAGAGTTTATAATTATAACAATTCATTCTATTTATCAATTGATGATATTGATCCTGCATTGTTTGTTAATGAAGTTACTCCTAGCAACCAACCTCGAACAAGTTTAATAACAGCTACACAAAACAAAGTCTTTTATAGAACTGCAAAACCAGAAACCGGATCGATTACGCCATTGTATGTTTGTGCTAAGGTACAACCGAGTTCTCCTATAATTGACGAAACATGGACAGGCCAACTTGGTAAAGCAAATGAAAGTGGAATTATTGAAGTAACAACTACTGTAACAGGCTCAGTTTATGAACACACAATCGTGCTTAAAAATGTAATTTTAGAAAAAGGCAAAAGCAACTTTAAACTTGGAAACAGTTTCGTTCTTGGAAAAATTAACAGATCAGGAACAAACTAAAAAAACAGATTTCCAAAAAGAAATCAACCAAACTAATTCTTACAAAAAAAACGTCTGTTTTTTGAGATGATTTTACAACTAAATCGAATCAAAAAACAGACGTTTTTTTATGCTTCAACTTGAAGCTTTTAGACTAAAAAAAACCTTAATTATTTAGAGTTTTGTCTTATATAAACTTCGGTCGCTCCTAGACCATATTTTTGATAATTGGCATCTTGAAAATCAATTCCGTCATAACGACCAAGTAAAAAATCAAGTTCGGCTTTCAAAATTCCTTCACCAACACCATGAATAAAAACGATTTTCGGAATGCGGTTTTTTATCGCAAATTCGATATGCCTTTTTGCCGTTTCGGTCTGCAGCGTCAAAATATCATAGTTTGACATTCCGCGTTTATTTTTAACCAATTTCTCGATGTGCAAATCAAATTCTGGAACGCCAACATCGCGCTTATCTTTCTTTTCTTTAACAAAACTTCGCGGTTTTGGCTCTGTTTTCTCTTTTGAAACTTCATCTAAATCAATTCTTTTAATAGAATTCATTAAATTACTGGTTTCTTGAATCTTAAGTAACTCGTTGACTAAAAATGTCATCATAAATCCATCCTCTGTTTCAATCAAAACTTCGTTATTTTTAACTGAAACTACCGTTCCGTTTATGGCTTCATCGAGTACAGAAACCTTATCTCCTTTTGTAAGCATCCTACTCTTCTTTATCGTTATTTTTACTTGGTGTTTTAGCACTCAGTTGCATCATTCCGTACATAAAAACCACGATTGCAGCAATCATGATATAAATGTTTTTTTCTTCCGAAACTTGTTCATATAGCGCAACCGAAATCGCAAGAATCATTATTATAATTTTAAAAGTTTTCATCCTTTCTTTATTTTAAGATTTCAAAAGTATAAAACTTTCAAGTACAACTTCTATACTACTTCAAACGTTTGTCATATTTTTTTAGTAAAATTGCAAAAAAGATCTGCCATGACTTTAGAGAAATATATGCTTCCTTGCCTATTCAAAACCTTCTCTGGTTATGACTGCTTAGGATGCGGATTTCAGCGATCTTTATTCTTACTTTTTCAAGGTGATTTTTCAGCTGCATTTAAAATGTATCCTGCTATTTACACTTGCCTTTTACTCTTCATTTTTATAGCTTTTCATTTTTTAGATACATCTAGAAACTATAAAAAACTAATTTGGAAACTGGCCATTATAAATTTATTTTTTATGCTTGGCGGATATTATCTGAAGCACTTTTATTTTTAGATTTTTAAATTGACATTGCCATTTACATTTGAATTTGGAATTTAAAAAATTGAAAATTTAACCAGTCTTTATTTCTTAATCTGATCCAAAATATCGTTCATCATTTCGATTTGAACTTTTTGAATCTCGATTAATTCTTGCTGTTGATGCATAATCAAATGATCAA
Source organism: Flavobacterium tagetis (assembly GCF_016735615.1). Lineage (GTDB taxonomy): Bacteria > Bacteroidota > Bacteroidia > Flavobacteriales > Flavobacteriaceae > Flavobacterium > Flavobacterium tagetis. The sequence continues at coordinate 603,761 of NZ_JAERSF010000002.1, read as the reverse complement.
TTTTATCATGTATTAATCTAATCTCCAATTCTGACTTCAGATTAATCATAAAATCTTTTTTGGCGCGATTACGGTCTTTTTCTTCTTGACGGTTTTGGCTCATCATAATAACGGGCGCCTGTAAAGCTGCCACACAAGACAAAATTAGATTTAAGAGAATAAACGGATAGGGATCAAAGCCTTTGTTTAAAAAAATAAAAACATTTGAGCCAATCCAAACTGTAATAAAAACGACAAATGAAATAATAAAAGTCCAGCTTCCTCCAAAATCGGCTACTTTATCAGCTACTTTTTGCCCTAAGCTTCTTATTTCCTCTTCATCTTCAACAATGCTCACAATCGATTTATCTTCTTTTAATGACGAAATAACATTTTTCTCCATTGCAGAAAGCGCTCCAATTTCTGAAGAAAGATAATTTGAAATGTATTTTTGACGGTAAATATTTAACTCATTTATAGAAATGCAATCTTCTGCACTAAAATCAGGATATTCTTTTTTAATTAAACCCAAAATAGGATCGTGAATTGCCCTTCCGTATATTTTCTCATTTTCAGGGAAAGAAGCTCCAGAAATGTCACTTTTAAATGTTTGGCTGTTTTTCATTTTAGTATATTTTAAAAGCTAATTTACGCAATTAACTTCTTAAGAATTGCATAAAAAAGAACCGTTTACAATTTGCTTTTTATCACAAATCTCACTTTACAAAGAAAATTTCTTTCGTTAAATCGTGATTTTATTTCCAAAAAACGCCTTACTTTTAACGTTCCAAAATTATTCATTCATTTTTACCATTGTGACAAAAGAAAACATCATACAAAACATAAGAGCTTTAAAAAGCCACTCACACATAAATTACGGCATTAAAACCAAAACAGAAGACTTCACAGAAAAGCTTTTTTACACTCTGTTTGATTCAAATGCAGCATTAGATGAAAGCATTGACGAATTGGAGTTTCGTTTTAAAGAAATTGCTGTTTTAGCCTGCAAAAAACCTCAGAATTTGTGCGAATCTATTTGGGATCGCTTTTTAGAGAAACTTCCAGGAGTTTTAGAAAAATTAAATCAGGATGCAGAATATATTCTTGAAAACGATCCGGCTTCAAACAGCATTGACGAAGTATATCTAGGTTATCCAGGATTCTATGCTATTGCTATTTACAGATTAAGCCACGAATTATATCATCTCGATTTATTGCTGTTTTCTCGACTAATGAGCGAATATGCCCATAGAATTACAGGTACAGATATTCATGCTGGAGCCAATATTGCATCACCTTTTTTTATTGATCATGCCACAGGTATCGTAATTGGTGAAACTACAGTTATCAAAAAACATGTAAAAATCTACCAAGGTGTTACGCTTGGTGCATTAAGCGTAAGCAAAGAAATGAAAAATGCAAAAAGACACCCCACTGTAGAAGCAAATGTCTGTATTTATGCCAACGCAACAATTTTAGGTGGAGAAACTGTAATTGGAAAAAATAGTGTTGTTGGAGGAAATGCATGGGTTACCAAATCTATCCCAGAAGATTCTATCGTTTTAAACACCACTACTACTGAAGTTAAAATAAAAGAAAAAAAATAAAATGAATTCACATAAATTATTAAACCTAATTGGCAATACTCCTTTAATGGAAACGGTCAATCTAGTTAAAAATAAAAATGTAAAGCTTTTACTGAAACTGGAAGGAAATAATCCTGGAGGAAGCGTAAAAGATAGAGCGGCATACAACATGATTGCTGCAGCATTGGAAAGAGGCGACATCAAAAAAGGAGATAAACTAATTGAGGCAACAAGTGGAAATACAGGAATTGCTTTAGCAATGATCGCACAGTTATTTGGCATCGAAATCGAATTGGTTTTACCAGAAGATTCAACTAAAGAACGTACTCAGACAATGCGTGCCTATGGCGCCACAGTTATTCTTACGCCTGCTAGTGAAGGAATTATTGGTTCTAGAGATTATGCCGATAAAAAAGTGGCCCAAGGCGGATATTTAATGCTAAATCAGTTTGCTAATGATGACAACTGGAAAGCGCACTACAAAACAACTGGACCAGAAATTTGGAATGATACTGACGGAACAGTAACCCATTTCGTTTCAGCAATGGGAACAACTGGAACTATTATCGGGACTTCAACTTATTTAAAAGAGAAGAATCCAAATGTGCAGATTATTGGTGCACAGCCAAGCGATGGTTCTCAGATTCCTGGAATCCGTAAATGGCCACAGGAATACTTACCGAAAATATTTGATGCTTCTAAAGTTGATACCGTTATCGATGTGAGCGAAGAAGAAGCACGCACCATGACCAAAAGATTGGCTCTTGAAGAAGGTGTTTTTGCAGGAATGAGTAGCGGAGGTTCTGTTGCTGTTGCCCTAAAAATAGCCGAACAATTAGAATCTGGAGTTGTAGTTGCTGTTATCTGCGACAGAGGCGATCGTTATTTGTCTTCGGATTTATTTGACTAAAGAAGGTACAAAGTGACAAAGGCTCAAAGGGACAAAGTTTCTAAACTTTTCCTAAAAACTTTGTCCCTTTGAACCTCTGAACCTTTCTAACTAAAAAAAATGAACTACAGAAAACTAGGAAAAACAAACTTTAATATCTCCGAAATTTCACTTGGAACTTGGCAAGTTGGTGGAAAATGGGGATCGGGTTTTGATGATAAAATGGCCGATGAACTTTTGAATACGGCTATTGACAATGGCATAAACTTTATCGATACTGCCGATGTCTACGAAAACGGATTAAGCGAAACTGCAGTTGGACGAGTAGTTCGCTCTCGTTCTGAACGTATTTTTGTTGCGACAAAATGCGGACGCCAGATAAATCCGCATGTTAATGAAGGATATACTCCAAAAGTGCTTCAGAAATTTGTTGAAGACAGTTTAAAAAGAACCGGTTTAGAAACACTTGATTTGATCCAGTTGCACTGCCCTCCTACGGAAGTGTACTATCGTCCAGAAATATTTGAACTTTTTGACCGATTAAAAGAACAAGGAAAGATTCTTAATCTTGGCGTAAGTGTTGAAAAAGTTGAAGAAGCTTTAAAAGCAATTGAATATTCAAATGTAACTACAGTTCAAATCATCTTCAATCTGTTCCGTCAGCGTCCTTCTGAATTGTTTTTCTCAGAAGCCAAAAAGAAAGACATTGGGATCATCGCAAGAGTTCCTCTAGCAAGCGGACTTTTAACAGGCAAATTTGATTCAAAAACAACTTTTGAACCTCAGGATCATCGCAATTTTAATCGTAATGGAGAAGCGTTTGATAAAGGCGAGACTTTTTCCGGAATTGATTATGAATTAGGATTAAAAGCCGTTGATGAATTGAAAGCTTTATTTCCTGAATCAAAAAATCTAGCTTCCATTGCCCTTCAGTGGATTTTGAGCTTTAATGAAGTAAGCTGCATTATCCCAGGTGCATCAAAAACAGAACACGTTTTATCGAATTTATCCGTTTATGATACACCAAAATTGACTTTAGAACAGATTATTGCAATGAATAAAATTTACAGCGATCTGATTAAACCTTCTGTTCATCAGCTTTGGTAAATTCTACATAAAAAACTTTCAAAATGCTGTTGTTATATCAAATTTTAGCATTTTGAAAGTTTAAACATTCAAAGAAAAAATTTCTTACAACCTTAACGCAACCTTTTCTTTATCAGTACATCTAATAATAAAACTAATCATAAATCATTAACCATGAAAAAACTAAGTTTTATATTATTTGTCTTTTGCCTGATCGTCGGATCTTGTGATAACGATGAAACTACGAAAGAAGAAGATTCTGCCAAACTTCTGGAATCTTATAATGATGTAATTACATTTTCTCAGGCCAATAGCCAAGTTTGCAATAATGCAGACGAATGGGGCTTTATTAAAATGGATAAATCTGGCTGTCCTGAAAATGGTTACATTGTATATTCTAAAAAAATAGATCTTTTAACACTCCAGGCAAAAATTGATCAGTATAATAAAGTAAAAGAAAATTTCCACAGAAAATGGGGACATGAAAATGAAGGAGAAGATATTTGTGGACTAAAAACGGTTCCTACTGGAGTAAAATGCGTTGACAATAAACCTCAATTATCTTCTGATTTTGTTTTGCATTAAAAATTTCAAAAGCTGTTATGGATTTGGTTCTTAACAGCTTTTTTGTTTTTAAACATCAAATTCAATTCTAAACTCAGCGCCTTTATTCTTTCCTTCGCTAGACGCAGTTAATCTTCCTTTATTTCTTTCGATGATCTTTTTGCACAAATACAGTCCGATACCCGTAGAACCTTCACTTGCGGTTCCAAGTCGGCTCATCTTAGTGAATTTTTTAAATAATTCTTCAATCTGTTTTTTATCAAAGCCTATTCCTCTATCTCTAACTGTTACAATCAATTTTGAATTTTCTAAAAAAATTCTTGCTTTTATTTCACTTTCAAAATAAGAAAACTTAATCGCGTTGCTAATTAGATTCACCAAAACCTGAATCAAAAGCCCTTCATCTATTTTCAGTTTAGCTTCTGAACATTCTAAAACTAAATCCAATTTAATATTTTTATCCAATAAACGCTGTTCTACCTGTTCATTGATAAAAGGAACAATATTAGGAAATGAAATTATCTTAGCCTCTTGATTTATTTTTGCAACTTCATCTTGTTCTTTTAACAACTTGATAAAATTCTCTATATATCTAAACTGAAGACTAGTCGATTCACAAATCAGTTCTGCTAGATTTTTTACTGACTCAGTTGGATTTTCACTTATAATCAATTGAGCCAAACCTTGCGGATTTCCAGCAAAATTCTTTAAATCGTGGGAAAGCATATAAATAAGATCCTGTTTCTCATTGATGAAATTTTCTGCTTCATTAATTGATTCCTGAATATTACATAAAAGCAATCCCGCCTCATCTGTATATTCAGTTGGCAAATCAGACATTTTTCTTGAAGCTCGGTAGTCATCTAATGCTTTTGAGGCAGTAGCAATTGGCTTTATTAGTTTATTTAAAACCAAAAGCGTTATTGCCGTTGCCAACAATGTCATAACTAAAGAAAAAATAAGAATCGAAGTTGATGATAGTTTATGTTCAAAAAACAGAACAAAAAACAAGATTCCGATTAAGGGAATATGAATACCGATAAAAGCGACAAATAAAAATTTGAAAGCATAACTTTTTTTTAGAAAGCTGATTTGTGAGAGTTTGTGGTACAACTTCATAAAAAGATACAAATAGCAGGTTAATACGTAATTTTATTGGGTTTATTACAAAAACAAAATTAACTTTTATACTCAATTAAACTAATATTTTGAAGAATTTCTAAATTTTTTCTAAAATTAAATTTGTAAAAGTTTTCAAAGGCTTATTTTTGCGCTATGGGAAGAAAAAATACAGACAAAATTGTCTTTCATCAAATTCAAGTTCTTGATGCTGGCGCAAAAGGAGTTTCAGTAGCCAAAGCACCTGACGGAAAAGTAATCTTTATTCCGAATGTGGTACCTGGAGATGTGGTAGACGTGCAGACATTAAAAAAAAGAAAGGCTTATTACGAAGGTAAAGCTGTAAAATTTCATGAATTATCTGAATATAGAGTAGAGCCAATCTGCGAACATTTTGGAGTATGTGGAGGTTGTAAATGGCAAAATATGAAATACAGCCAGCAGCTTGCATTTAAACAAAATGAAGTTAAAAATCACTTACAAAGAATAGGAAAAATTGAACTTCCAGAATTTGAAGATATTTTAGGTTCTGAGAAACAATTTTTCTATAGAAATAAAATGGAATTTTCTTTTTCTAACAGCAGATGGCTTACAGAGAAAGAAATTGGAAGTACTGAAGATTTAGGAAATAGAAATGCATTAGGATTTCATATTCCTAAAATGTGGGACAAAATTCTTGACATCAACAAATGTCATTTACAAGAAGATCCTTCAAATGCCATTCGTAACGAAATCAGAGCTTTTGCAAACGAACATAATTTAGCTTTTTTTAATCCGAGAGAGCATTCTGGATTATTGAGAACAGTTATGATTCGTACTGTTTCTACAGGAGAAATTATGGTTTTAATTCAGTTTTTTGAAGATGATAAAGAAAACAGAGAATTAATTCTTGACCATTTATATGAGAAGTTTCCACAAATCACTTCATTACAATATGTGGTAAACGGAAAACAAAACGATACTATTTACGATCAAGATGTTATTCTTTACAAAGGAAGAGATTATATTCTGGAAGAAATGGAAGGTTTAAAATTCAGCATTAATGCTAAATCTTTCTACCAAACTAATTCTGATCAAGCATACGAATTATACAAAATAACAAGAGATTTTGCTGGTCTTACAGGAAATGAGACTGTTTATGATTTATATACAGGAACGGGAACAATTGCCCAATTCGTTTCCAAAAAAGCAAAAAAAGTAATTGGAGTAGAAAGTGTTCCAGAAGCTATTATTGATGCTAAAGCCAATGCAGAACGCAATAATATTACGAATTGTGAGTTTTTTGTTGGTGACATGAAAGTAGTCTTTAACGAAGCTTTTATTGCGCAGCATGGTAAACCAGATGTTATTATTACAGATCCGCCTCGTGACGGAATGCACAAAGATGTAGTAGAGCAAATCTTAAAAATTGCACCAAAAAAAGTAGTTTATGTAAGTTGTAACTCTGCTACTCAAGCACGTGATTTGGCTTTAATGGATGAAAAATACAAAGTAACACGAGTAAGACCTGTAGATATGTTTCCGCAGACGCATCATGTTGAAAATGTTGTACTTTTAGAACTTCGATAAAAAATAGATGAAAAAACTAATCTCTCTTTTACTGCTCTTTACCTTTGGCTTATCCAGCTGCGAGAAAGATGATATTTGCGATGCTAATACACCAACTACACCTAGATTGGTTATTACATTTTATGATATTTCCAATCCGACAAAAACTAGAAATGTGAGTAACTTAAAAGTTATTGGCGATGGAATGGAACAGGGAATTGTTTTTAACGAAAGTCTTGCAGAGGACGATTCGTTAAGGTATGTAACTAGTGGTAGCACGGTATCAATACCTTTAAAAGTAAATGACACTATATCTACCTTCAAATTTATCAACAATTCTTTAAATACCACATCTATCAATACTGATGTTATTAAATTTAGATATACAACACAAAACGTGTATGTTTCGAGAGCTTGTGGTTTTAAAACCATTTTTCAACTAAAGAATGTTCTCCCATTTGTACAAACAGATCCAGATGGAGATACCCTTTGGATGACCGAAATTGATTTAGTAAACCCTAACATTGAATCTGAAAATGAGACACACATTAAAGTTTATTTCTAGTCTTTCATTATTGTTTTCAATGTTTTTAGGTTATGCTCAGGATGTGCCTGAAATTTCTAAAAATAAAGATACAACAACGACGGAAAAGCCTCAAACAGAAAAAACTGTAAAAACGGCAAAACCAGAAATTCAAGAAGCTCCAAAGGATAGCGTAGTAAAAACAGATCGCTACGGTCTTCGTGTTGGTGTCGACTTGTATAAATTAACTCGTGGACTTTATGATAAAGATTATAAAGGAGTCGAGTTTGTTGGAGACTGGCGATTAACTAAAAAATATTATTTAGCAGCTGAATTAGGCTACGAAGATAAAACTACAGAAGACGACCGTTTAACTTCTTCTGCTAATGGAACGTACATAAAAGCAGGTTTTGATTATAATTTTTATCAAAACTGGTTGGATATGGAAAACCTAATTACAATAGGAATGCGCGGTGGATTTAGTTCTTTTAGCCAAGAATTGCATAGCTATAAAATCTACAATCCGAATCCGTATTGGGGAGAATTACCTCCAATAGCAGCAGATCAAAAATATAGCGGTCTTACAGCTGCTTGGATTGAAGTTGCATTAGGATTAAAAGCGCAAGTCCTCAAAAACTTATTTCTTGGTTTTGGTGTTCAGCTTAAGCTTCTGGCTTCTAACAAAGAACCAAATAACTTTGAAAATCTTTACATTCCAGGTTTTAACAGAACCTATGACGGAAGTTTTGGAATTGGTTTCAATTACACTGTTTCTTACTTTATTCCTATTTACAAGAAAAAAACAATGGCATCTGAAACGGCAAAGAAGGAAGAGCCTAAGAAGAAAAAATAGTTTCTTTTTAAGATGAGATTCTGAGATACTAAGGCAAAAAAAGCGGTAAATTCAACTTGAATTTACCGCTTTTTTTGTTGTTAAGATTAAAACCTAGAACCTTAGTGTCTCAGAATCTTAGCACCTTTTATGATAACTGAAAATTAATTGCTGCTTGCGTATGTATTAAGGTGGTGTCAAAAATCGGAACATTTAAGTCACCTTCTTTTATTACCAACGGAATTTCGGTGCATCCTAAAATGATTCCTTCTGCTCCGTTATTTATCAATTCATTTGCAATTTCTAAATAACGTTTTTTCGTTTCCTCTGTTGCAATTCCTCTTCCTAATTCTTCAAAAATAGTGTAATGAATAAAATCTTTAACTTCTTCACTCGCCGGAATTATAGCTTCAATTCCTTTTTCTGCCAGTTTGTCTTTGAAAAAATCTAATTCCATTGTGAATCTTGTTCCAAGCAAACCAACCTTTTTTAGTTCTTTCTTCTGAATTTCAACCGCCGTTTCTTCTGCAATATGAATAAGAGGAATATCAATAGCCTGCTGTAATCTGTCTGCAATTAAATGCATCGTATTGGCACATAAAAGAATAGCTTCTGCCCCGCCCGATTTTAAAACTTCTGCCGCTTTAGAAAGCATATTAAAAGTAGAATCCCAATCGTTGGTATCGTTATTCTTTTTAATATCAGCATAATTAAAAGAGTAAATTAGACATTCAGAGAAATTTAGTCCGCCAAGTTTTTCATTAATCCCTTTATTAATTAAAGTATAATAATCTGATGTAGAAACCCAGCTGATTCCACCAATAAGTCCAATTTTCCTCATATAGATAGTTTAAATTATTGAATTTCTTTGATTCCTTTTATAAAAAGCCATTTCATAAAAAGCTTTTCTCCATCTTTGGTTCTAACAGCCTGAAATTTAGGTCCAATAATAGTTCCTATTACAAATGCCGTCATCGGAATCCAAATTCCAGTTAATCCTGTATAAGCAGCAATCAAATATCTAAATATAAGAAATAAGACTGCAAAAGCTGCCAGTTGGTATAAAAAAGCTCGTAGTTGTAGTTTTGACATTTTTTTTGAGTTGCTAAGGTTCTGAGATGCTAAGATTCTAAGTTTTCCTTTGATTCTTAAATAACAGAAACTTAATTATTTTAAATTTTATTAAATCTTTTTTAGTTAGCTAAAATTCTTAGCATCTCAGAACCTTAGTAACTTAGAAGCTTAGACTTGAAATTTCGTTCTCTTGCTTCCTTCGTACATTTCATATTTTACCAAACGTGCTTCAAGGCTTCCGTTGAAAAGTTTGATTTTTCTTGAAGGTTTTAATCCAACAAATTTTAAAGCCTCAAGGTTTGCTGTGATAAACCAAGCGTTTGTTCCTGGATAATTTTTCTTCAAAGTGTCTCCAATACTAGCATAGAATCTTTCCATGTGAATATCCAAACGCTCATCATAAGGTGGATTGAAAACCATATGAAGCTTTCCTTCCACTTCTTTTTCAGTATCAAAAAAGTTATCTTCATGAATCGTTACATAATCTTCAAGATTAGCATTTCTAATATTATCTTTCGCTTTGCTTACCGCACTTGGCGCTTTATCAAAACCTTTAATAGTGTAATGAAACTCTCTTGTTTTTTTCATTAAACTGTCAACAATCTTATCAAAAAGATCGTTATCCCAATCTTTCCATTTTTCAAAAGCAAATTCTCTTCTGTTAATATTTGCTGGAATGTTACAAGCAATCATAGCCGCTTCTGCCAAGAAAGTTCCAGAACCACACATAGGATCTAGAAAATGACTTTGTCCATCCCATCCCGATAATAATAGAATTCCTGCTGCTAAAACCTCATTAATAGGAGCAATATTCGTAGCCGTTCTATATCCACGCTGATGAAGCGAAGCTCCAGAAGTATCTAAAGCTACAGAAACCTGATCTCTATCGATATGAATATTAATACGTAAATCTGGATATTGCTTATCAATACTTGGGCGTTGCCCCGTTCTTTCTCTAAACTGATCTACAATGGCATCTTTACATTTCTGAGAAACAAATTCAGAATGATTAAAATAAGTAGAATGTACCGTTGTATCTATTACAAAAGTCTGATTCGCATTTAAATATTTAGACCAGTTTAACCCAGAAATACCTTTGTACAAAGCCTGCTCATTATTTGCTCTAAAAGAATAAATTGGTTTTAAGACTTTAAGCGCAGTACGCAAAGACAAATTGGCTTTATACATAAAACCTTTATCTCCTTTAAAGCTTACCATCCTCACTCCTTTTTCAACATCCTGAGCGCCAAGTGTGCGTAATTCTTTTTCTAATATTTCTTCAAAGCCAAAAAAACATTTGGCAATCATTTTAAAATTTTCTTCCATTTCTTTTTCAATTAAAAAAAGCCAATCGCTATAACATTTTATTATACTGGTATAAACACGTATCGAAGCGAAATAGTTATTTTTCGGCAAAAATACACTAAATTTGCCGGACTTTTGAATTAATTGAAATAGAATAAATGTCTGAAAAACATAACGCACCAATCCAAAACCAAGAAGACGACAATCAAAACTGGTACTCTTCCTGGTTTGACACGCCATATTATCACATTCTTTATAAGGATCGTAATTATCGTGAGGCTCAGGTTTTCATGGACAATTTAACGCATTACCTTAACTTGCCAGAAAAAGCAAAAGTATTGGATTTAGCATGCGGAAAAGGCCGTCATTCTATTTATTTAAATCAATTAGGCTATGATGTTTTAGGAGCAGATTTGTCTGAAAACAGTATTGCCGAAGCCAGCAAAAATAGTAACGAAACACTGCATTTTAAAGTGCATGATATGCGCGAGCCTTTTGAAGAAAAGTTTGATGCTATTTTTAATCTTTTCACCAGTTTTGGCTATTTTGAAAGCGACGACGACAACCTAACAACTTTAAAAGCAATCAAAGAAAGCTTATCTGAATACGGTTTTGCCGTTATCGATTTTATGAACGTAGCAAACGTAATCGAAAATCTTGTTCCCGAAGAAGTAAAAACGGTTGATGAAATAGATTTCCACATCAAAAGATATGTTGAAGACGGACATATTTTCAAAGAAATTGATTTTGAAGACCAAGGCAGAAAATATCATTTTACAGAAAAAGTAAAAGCACTAACTTTGAAAGACTTTCAGGATTTAATGGACGAAGCTGGAATTTTCCTTCTGGATATTTTTGGAGACTATAAGCTTAAAAAATTCCATAAAACCGAAAGCGAAAGATTAATCATGATTTTTAAATAAATTGGTTAATCGTTTAATTGTTTAACCGTTTAATCGGGAGCAAAAAACAATAAAACGATTAAACGAATCAACGGTTAAACAAATATAAATGAACTATTTATTACCTTTATTTTCTGTACTTTTAGGATATAGCGCGGCTTTGTTTATAAAACCCGAAAACAAAACCAATTTAAAACTGCTGCTTGCATTCAGCGGTTCTTTTTTATTGTCTTTAACTGTAATGCATCTGCTGCCCGATGTTTACGAATCGCATAACCACAATATCGGAATCTTCATTATGGTCGGAATTTTATTCCAGATCATTCTCGAATTTTTCTCAAAAGGTGCCGAACACGGACACGTACACGGACATGCAAAAATGTCTCAAATTCCGTGGCTTTTGTTTATCAGTTTATGTATTCATGCCTTTTTAGAAGGCTTTCCTGTAAGCCATCATCACGGTTTAGCAGTCGGAATTGCTATTCATCATTTGCCAATTGCAATTATTCTAACTACGTTTTTCATCAATGCCGATCTAGACAAAAAAGCCATTTTTGCCTTTATGCTTGTCTTCGCAATTATGACCCCTTTAGGAACAATAGCTTCAGAATATTTATCTTTTTTAAATGACTATTATACAGAAATAACGGCAATCGTAATTGGAATTTTATTCCATATCTCATCAACAATCATTTTTGAAAGCAGCGAAGGACACAAATTCAACGTTGCTAAAGTTTCGATGATCGTTCTCGGAATTTTATTGGCATTCTTTTTATAATGTGTCAATTAGAAAATGTGCCAATTAGATGATAATTTTCTAATTCGCACATTTTCTAATTATCTAATTTAGTTAGCTCTCTTTTTCTCGTCCTGATTTCCAAAAGCACGTTCTTTTACATTGATTTTATTATTTCCAAAATTGTAAATCACAGACAAACGAACAAATCGATTACTATTGTTTTGATCGTAAACTTGTTTCACACCATTTACAACCGAAGTAAAATCTTTTAAGTAAGAAGTATTAAAAATATCATTTGCCAAAAATGCGATTTGCATCGTTTTATTAAGCAAGTCTTGTTTAAAACCAATATCAAAACTTGACGTATACCCTATTTTGTATAAACCTCTTTCATAAGGTGGCGTATAGCTAAAATCGATTTGAAGTTTAGAATTTTTCCCTAAAACAAAAGTATTATTTGTAGAAAAATCTATTTCTAAACTATTTGACGGAGTTGCATTGATATCTTTTATAAATTCTGTTTTTGAACCTAAAAAATACAAAGAATTTTCGCTTGTCCACCAATCTGCAAAAGTTGCCGAATATGTTTCTCCAACTCCATAACTCAAACTTTTAAAATAATTATCTCTTGTTACAATTTGTGTATTTGTTTCTGGATTTGAGGTAAACAAAACGCCATAACCGTTTGTGATTGCATTGACAAAAACAGTAGTTCTCAAAATCTCTTTATAAGAATATCCAAACTCAAAATTGTCACTAAACGAAGGCTGCAAAAACGGATTCCCTTCTGAATAACTATTACTGCTTATATAAATTCGAAACGGATTCAATAAATCAAAACGTGGTCTGTTGATTCTTTTTCCATAATTTAAGGTAAAAGTATTGTTGTCATTTTTCTTATAAGATGCAAAAACCGTTGGAAACAATTTCAAATAATTATTAACCGTTTCCTGATTTAAAGTTTCAGAAAAACCTTTTGTCTGCGTATTTTCTAGTCTCAAACCAACTTGAAAATTCCATCTTTCATTGATTTTTTTATCTCCGTTAACATAAAACGCCTGATTATTTTCCGTGTAATTAAATCGGTTTGATTGTAAAGGATCTAATTCTGGAGTTCCTGAAATCGTATTATAATAAAGTAAATCACTTACACTGTTTGTAAAACTCATTTTCGCGCCATAAGATAAATTCAGTGCTTGAAACGGATGCTCCATATCAGCCTTAAAACTCCAATTATGAATATCTTGGTTTGAGATATTTCGCCCCGACTGATTTACATCAACAAAAGTTCCATCTGCTAAATAGTCGTTTGCGATAAACTCGCGATCAAATTTTGAATTGTAATTAAAGTAATCCACATCAAAAGATAATTTTCGGTTCAGCGAATCCAGTTTTGTTATCAAATGCGCATTATACGTTAAACTTCCCGATGCTCTGTCTGCGTAACTTTTATTGATGGTATAATTTTTTAATTGATTCTGAGTATCATATCTGTCTATCACAATATCCGATTGAAAATCTGGATTATTTCTGTCGTTTATAAATTGAAAGCCCGCAGTTGTTTTTTCTGAAAAATCATAATCTAAAGCTAATTTCCCTGATAGATTTTCATTTTTCATTTTTGTCGTCGCGCTCATATTTGAAATTCCGTCTTCAAAATATACTTTTGAAATTTCATCTATATTCATATATCCCGTTTTTCCGTTGACGCTTGCCGAAAGACGAAACTTATTTTTGTTATAAAAGAAATTATCTCTCAAAGTAAAAATTCCATACTTGTTTTGATCATAAGAAGCTGTAATAGTATTTTTCCAAGAATCGCGAGTCCCTTTTTTCATAATAATATTAATCAATCCACCAGCTCCTTCAGCTTCATATTTTGCAGGCGGGTTACTGATAATTTCAATATTCTTGATGTCGCTTGCAGAAATTGATTTTAAAAAATTATTCAATTCTTCGCCCGTTAATTCAATAATTCTTCCATCAATCATAACTCTCGAAGTTCCTTTTCCCAATATATTTATCATATTGTTTTGCACTACAACACCGGGTGCGCTATTGATGGCGCTTAAAGCATCTCCTCCAACATTGGTTACATTATTTTCAAAATTATAGACCAAACGATCCGTTTTTTGCTCAATGGTTTTCTTTTTAGACTGAATCACAACTTCAACTAATTTTGTTTCGTTTTCTTTAAGCGTCATAACCCCTAAATCTGTATCTTTTTCTAAGGAAATTTTATTTTCATAATCAGTAAAACCCAAAAGACTTATCGCTATTTTATAAGAACCATTTTTAAGATTGACTTCAAAAGAACCATCTTGACTTGAAGTTGTTCCTTCAATAATTTTTCCTTCTAAATTTGAGATTGTTATTTCTGCCCATTCTAAAGGTTTTGTTTCGCTTGTAATTTTTCCTTTTAATTTTAATGTTGATTGTGCCAAACAAAATAAAGGCAATACTAAAAAGATAAGGAGATGTAATTTTTTCATGGTTTCTAATTTTAACTTGTTCGATTAATTTGAAGCAAAGTTGCCTTAGAAATTTTGAGTATGCGACCGACAAAAAAAGTCGAACCAATTTCTTCTCAGAAAATTGGTTCGACTTTATAAGATGAAAAGTACGACTTTTTACAAAACCTTAATTAAGAAGCGTTTCGATAAGCCGTAGGCGTTAAATTTGTATATTTTTTGAAAGAAGTATTGAATGATGATTTAGAATTAAATCCTACTTCATACAAGATTTCTAAAACAGTTAAATCTTTTTTGGAAGGATTTTTTAAAATTTCCATTGCTTTTTGAATGCGATACTCATTCACAAAATCAAAAAAATGTTGATCCATTTGGTGATTAATCAAAATCGATAAATCGCGAACCGGAATATTAATTTGATTACTTAATTCTTGTATTGTTAATGACGGATCAAGAAAAGGCTCTTTCTCTATCATGTATTGTTTTAAAGTTGAAATCTGGGTCTTAATTTCTTCGTTTTCATTTTCTATTTTTTCAGTTATTTCATTTTCATTTTGCGGAAGAATCTCTTTCGTTAATTTTAATCGAGAATTGATTCCTCTAAAAAGTTCAGGATGATTTAATGCTTTCAAGACAAACCAGCATATTACGCTTAAAGCCATAACGATCATCAAAACATTTCCCCAAAGAAAAATATCTCTGGAAGCGGTATAGCGCAATAAATTTTTTGAAGCTGTAATAGAATGCATAACTACAAAAACACAATTCATCTGAAAAAGCCATTTGTAGGTAGACGTACTAGGATTGGTATAATTTTCGAGATAAATTCTTTTGTATTTTCTTAAAATCAAGAATATACTCACAATATAAAACCAATACTGAAATTCGATTAGAATTTGAAAAAAGTAAATTTCAAACATTGTACTGTAATGTTCTAAAATAAACTGCTTTTCAGTACCCGATTTCAAGTAAATTCTCGGCATTAAAACAAAATTCATCACTATAAATGGAAGTGTAAAGATTAAATGCCTCCATTTTAATCTAAAATCAGAATAACAAACTGCCAAAACATAGAGATAAATTAAAGGCATTTCTAACAAACACACCGTACTTCTAAACAAATCTATATTTACATATTCTATAGGAAATGAATAATCCATTAATCCGCTAAAATCAATCGCTGACAAAATAATAAAACAAGCAAAAAGTCGGTTTGCCAATTTATTCTCCGTCTTTACAGTAAGTAAAAAAAGTGCCAATAATAACGAAACAAAGACAGCAATACGGGCAACGCTATCTAAAAATCCTAATTTATCCATTTATCTTTTTATATTAAACAAATATAATATTTTAGTTTATGTAACAAAGTCACATTTTAACCGTCTTTATGCAGAAAAAATAGAAGAAAAAAAATGATTTTAAATCTCTGAGACTTTGCAAGATTGATATAAAATATATTAATTTTGACGAGTCTAAATAACGATAAAATGACATTTACGAAAACTACTGAACAAGCATCAAAATATGAACATTTAGAGAAAATGTCTGTTCATGAATTGTTATCTAATATTAACCAAGAAGACAAAACTGTTCCTTATGCAGTAGAAAAAGCTTTACCGCAAATAGAAGCTTTGATTCCGCAAATTGTTGCAAAGTTAAAGTTAGGCGGCAGATTGTTCTATATTGGAGCAGGAACCTCTGGCCGACTTGGTGTTGTTGACGCTTCTGAATGTCCGCCCACTTTTGGTGTTCCGTTTGATTTAGTAAATGGCATTATTGCCGGTGGTGATACAGCCATAAGACGTGCCGTAGAAAACGCCGAAGATAGTACAACAAATGCTTGGATTGATCTTCAAAATCATAATATCCATTCTAATGATGTTGTAATTGGAATTGCTGCTTCTGGTACAACTCCTTACGTAATTAGTGGTTTAGAATCATGTAATAAAAACAATATCGTTACAGGATGTATTACTTGTAATGCAGGGAGTCCGCTGGCATTAACGGCTCAATTTCCAATTGAAGTTGTGGTTGGACCAGAATTTGTTACAGGAAGTTCTAGAATGAAAGCTGGAACTGCACAGAAATTGGTTTTAAATATGATTTCGACTGCCGCAATGATTCAACTTGGAAAAGTAAGAGGAAACAAAATGGTCGATATGCAGTTAAGCAATGTCAAACTCGTTGATCGTGGTGTAAAAATGATTATGGACGAAATTTCAGTTTCTTATGAAGAAGCTTCTGAATTATTGAAAAA
This sequence comes from Flavobacterium tagetis, assembly GCF_016735615.1. Lineage (GTDB taxonomy): Bacteria > Bacteroidota > Bacteroidia > Flavobacteriales > Flavobacteriaceae > Flavobacterium > Flavobacterium tagetis. The sequence goes on along the minus strand of NZ_JAERSF010000002.1, from coordinate 586,887 downwards.
ATATGGCAGCGTAAGAAATGCTGTTGATAATTATAATAAGTAAAAAGTTTTCTGTAAAACGTGAATGTTGTTTCAAACTGCAACTTGAAACAAAGAAAACTTTAAACAAAAAACAAAATGGCAACAAACAAAGAATTACTAAAAAAAGGAGTGAAATATTTATCGGGCGCTCTGCCTCTTATGTTTCTTGGCCCAACATTGATTTATAATGCTTTTCAAAATCAAGGCAACAATTGGCACTATCTAGTTTTAGGAATTGGTATTGTGGCTTGTCTCTCTTCTATGCTCTTGATTTTTTTAGGATTGAAAATCATTATGAAAGGTATATTTAATGACTAATTTGTATCTTTACTAAAATTCTTTGTTATGGATATACAAGCAGAAATAAACTGGATTCATCAAGAAATTGATAAAGTAAAAGACCCCTCTTTTGTAGAAAAATTAAAACACCTCTTACAATCAATAAATAATACCGCAATTGATTCGGATGCAGCTTATAATTTAGATATTGAAAATGCCTTAAATGATATTAAAAAAGGTAATTTTTATACTGAAGATGAAGCTAAAGAAATTGCAAAAAAATGGGGAAGAAAATAATTTGGACAAACAATGCTTTGAGCCAATTAGAAGACATTCATTTTTACATTTTCTTTGAAAGTAAATCACTTACGATTGCTGATAAAGTAGTTAATACTATTTTTGAAAGTACCGAAATACTGAAAACACAACCTGAAATTTATAAACTTGACAAACAAAAAGCCAACAATGATGGTAGTTTTAGAGTTTATTCTGTTTACGATTATCCTATTTCTTATCAAATAACAAAAGAGAACATCTATATACTTCGAGTGCGTCACAATGCACAAAAACCAAAAAAATATTCATGGAAAGTCTAATTCACATTCAGAAAACATTTGAGAAAGTTGTTTATATCGATAAGAAAATAAACAATCGCGAGTTTGAAGATTGTGTATTTAAAAACTGTGATTTTTCCAACAGCAATTTCAATTCTAATACTTTTCTTGACTGCGAGTTTGTTGACTGCAATTTATCTATGACAAGTTTGGCCGGAACAAGTTTAAAAAACGTCACTTTCAAAAACTGTAAACTTCTTGGAATTGCTTTTAATGAATGTGACGATTTTTTATTTCAGGTTTATTTTGAAGATTGCGTTCTGGATTATGCTCTTTTTTCAAATAAAAAGATGCCTAAAACCAAATTTATCAATTCATCTGTACGCGAAGTGACTTTTATAGGAACCAATTTAACGAGTTCTGTTTTTGACAATTGCAATCTTGACGGCGCTATTTTTAACGAAACGCAATTGGCGGGAGTTAACTTTAAAACGGCTTACAATTACAAAATTGATCCTGAATTTAATCCGATGAAAAAAGCGCAGTTTTCTACCGAGGGAATTGTTGGATTATTAGATAAATATGATATTAAAATTATATAAATAAATTATTTTTTTATCGTTCTGAGCGCTTTTTTAATAATATAAAGCGTTTCTTTTGTTGGACTTTGTTTCTCCCATTTTTCACATAAATCTTTTACAAAATCTGGTCTTGTTTTACTGGCATCATTCAGCCAATTTCCAACACTGTCCTGAACATATTTTGAAGGATCACTTTTTAAAGAATTTAGAATTTTTAAAGCCAATTCTGGTTCTTGTTTTAGTTTTTGAATATGCTCGCACCAAACTCCTCTTGGTCTGGTCGCTTCGGTCGCAAAACGTCTTATATTCTCATCTTCACTAAAAGTCCATTCCAATAAAATTTCAAGACTTTCTTCTAAATTGTTTATAATATTCGATCGAATTGCTAACCATGAAATTTCTCTGACACCAAAATGCTTGTCGGCTGACAGAAACTGTATTTCCTTTAAAATTGCTTTAATTTTAAGCTCTTGATTTTTTCCAATTGTATAAGCAAACCAACATCTCACTACATCCGATTTGTGTCTCGCCATTATTGAAAGTATATCAGAATCATTATTAAAAATTGATTCTGTCAATATTCCTGTTCCAATTGTTTCATTTATGGTGTTGACTGTTTGTTTTTTCAAATTTCTGATATCTGTCAAAATAGGTTCCAAATATTGAATTCGGTTACTTTCTTTCAATAGATTCTCTAAAAGCTTCGTTTGATTCACAGCAAGCCATTCTACCAGATTAGCAGTTTCAATTTCTCCTTTATTGAGCTGTTCTAAAACAGATGCAGGAATATCTTTTGCCGATCTAGCTCCTTTACGTTTTATATCTTCCATAGTTTTTACTTTGATACAATTGATCTTTTATTATGCTTAAAATTTTGATTATTTTTGTAAAGATCGGAAAGCCTGATAACACTGGCAATACCGCACATTTTTACCCCATAGTGATATAAAAGTCAATTTTATGCAAACAAAGGAACGAAACGCCGAAAATAAAATTTGTCCACTAGAAATTGCTGTAAATTCCATTAGCGGAAAATGGAAAATTCCGATTGTCTGGCAGATAAATGATGGCAAAAAAAGACCTAGCGAATTTTTACGTGGCATTGCAAAAGTGGACCGACGTGTTTTAAATCAGCAGTTAAATGAAATGGTTGAAGATGGTATATTGATAAAACATTCGTTTAACGAACTTCCTCCGCGAGTTGAATACACTTTAACCGAAACTGGGAAACAATTAGTAGAGATTCTTTGGAAACTAAATGACTGGGGGAAAATATTGATTCAGGAAAACAAAATCGAACTTTAATCTTAAAATAGCAAATCATGAAAGCTGATGAATCTTATCTAGAAAGTGTCAAAAAGCAATTTTTATATTATAAAATGCTTGGCGAAAAGGCAATAGACCAACTTGAGCCAACACAGCTTTTCGTTTCTTTTAATGACGACACCAATAGTATAGCAACAATCATAAAACATATTTCGGGCAATATGCTTTCGCGATGGACTGATTTTCTAACTTCTGATGGCGAAAAAGAATGGAGAAACCGTGACGCCGAATTTGAAAATGATTTACAATCTAAAGAAGAAGTTCTGGAAATTTGGAACAAAGGTTGGGATTGTCTAGAAAATGCTTTAGAAAGCTTAAAACCCGAACACCTTTCAGATATCATTTACATCAGAAATGAAGGGCATACAGTTATTGAGGCCATCAATCGTCAATTGGCACATTATCCTTATCATGTTGGGCAAATTGTTTTTTATGCTAAACAGTTGAAAAACAGCGAATGGACTAGCTTATCAATTCCCAAGAATAAATCGGGAAATTATAATGCCGAAAAGTTTGCCAAAGAAAAAGAAATCAAGAACTTTACTGACGACGAATTAAAGAGATTGAAATAATTTATCTTTCTAAATATGAAATCAAAAGATAACGAAACGCATCACTTTTTACCAAGCGGAGAATGGGAAGGATTTTATTGCTATTCTAATTCGCCCTCACAACATAAAATGTCTATTGAATTAAATTTTGCAAATTCAATTATTACAGGCTCTGGAATTGATGATGTAGACTCATTTCGATGGAACGGCTCTTATAATTTGGAAGATTTTAAACTTAAAATGGTCAAAACTTATCCAACACATATCATTAATTATGCTGGAGATATAGACGAAAACGGCATTTGGGGTCTTTGGGATAATCCGGAGGACTTGAGTTTTTTTGCTGATTTTCGCCAAACGTTCTTCAACAAATCAAAGCGATGACAAAAGGAGGTTTTCATATCTGGCCTAAAGCAATTAAAAGTGAGTCTAAAGAGGAAATGAGAGAAGAAATCAAAGAATCTAAAAAACTGAAAGAGTTTTATATTCAAAAAATCTAATTATAATACAACTGTTTATTGTAATCCTAATGCCCTAGCCCTGATGGAAGCGGCATCCTTTTGTGGCGGGGTTCGCCACAAAAGATATAGCGGACAGCAGGAATCAGCTCCTAAAAAACAACTTAATTAAAATGAAAAAAATAGTATTCTTATTTCCAATATTGGCTTTAGTGTCTTGTTATAATACTGAACACAATTGCAAAGATTTCAAAACTGGGAAATTCAAATTTGAAACAGAAGTCAACGGTGAGAAAAAAACAACTTATTTTGAACGCAAAGACGATATTGAAATCGAAACTTTTGAAGGCAAAACAGATACGGCAACCATACGTTGGGTAAGTGATTGCGAATATGTGCTGCAGAAAAAACATCCAAAAAATATGGCTGAAGAAAAAGCAATCAGCATGAAGATTTTAACGACTTCTAAAGATTCTTACACTTTTGAATTTGGTTTAGTTGGTTCTGAGGAGAAACAAAGAGGAACGGTTTACAAAGTTGATTAAATAATCAAGCTTTTTTTTGCCACAAAGGCACAAAGACGCCAAGAACTTATCTCTTTGCGACTTTGTGCCTTTGTGGCAAATTATTATAACGTGTTTCTTTTACATTTCTATTTTAAATAGTACATTAGGACTTTAATCTAACCAAATGAAAAATACCATTTCGCAAAGAGTAGCTGACTTTCTAAAAGGATATCCGCCGTTTAATTTTTTGCATCAGAGAGATTTAGAAAAACTATCTGAACAGATTTCTATTATTTATAAAGAAAAAGATTCGGTAATTTTCGCTGAAAACGATAAAACACATGATTCCTTTTATGTGGTTCACAAAGGTGCTGTTGCCTTGAAAAAAAGCACTAAAAATACTGTTTTAGACATGTGTGATGAAGGCGATATTTTTGGACTTCGTCCTCTTTTGGCACAGGAAAATTACATTATGGAAGCTGTAGCGCACGAAGAAAGTATTCTTTACGCTATTCCGATTGCCGTTTTTAAACCTTATGCGCTAGAAAATAGAAATGTTGGTAATTTCCTGATTGAGAGTTATGCTTCGAATACTCGAAATCCTTACTCAGATATTCATAAAGACAAATTATATGGTGATGATCAATTAAATGAAAATCTGCATTCCAGCAATCATTCATTTGATTTAGCGCCAATCAAATACTCAAAAAAAATAGTTACCTGCAGCCCGTCAACAACGGTTAAGGAAGTGGCAAAGATCATGAATAAGAAAAAAGTTGGAGCGATATTGATTGTTGATGAAATGCTTCCGATTGGAATTTTGACCGATAAAGATCTTCGAAACAAAATAGTTACAGGCGATTTTCCGATAACCACAACTGCCGAAACGATAATGACAAAACCTGTTATTACGTATCCAAAAAAAATGACGGTTACCGAGGCGCAAATGGCCATGATGAAAAGTAATATCAGCCATTTATGTTTAACGAAAGACGGGACTGTAAATACAAAAGCGGTTGGAATTTTATCGAAACATGACGTAATGGTGGCGCTTGGTAATAATCCAGCGGTTTTGATAAAAGCGTTAAAACGTACTAAAAAAATCAAGGAAATAAAACCAATTCGTAACCGAATTATGCAATTGCTTCAAGGTTATTTGGATCAAAATATTCCGATGACTTTGATTACCAAAATCATTACTGAATTGAATGAAGCCTGCACAACTCGTGTTATCGAAATTTGTTTGGAAAAAATGAGTAGTCCGCCACCTGTAAAATTTGCTTGGCTAGCGCTTGGAAGTCAAGGACGTGGCGAACAAATGCTACATACCGATCAGGACAATGCGATTGTTTATGAAAACGTAAATGAGGTTTTTAGAGATGAAACTAGAGTGTATTTTCACAAATTTGCTAGTCTTGTAAATAAAGGCCTTTTTGAAATTGGTTACGATTATTGCCCTGCCGACATGATGGCTTCAAGTCCGAAATGGTGCATGAGTTTGGATGAATGGAAAACTCAGGTACATCATTGGATTACAAATCCTGGGAAAAATGAAGTTTTACTTTCGTTTATTTTCTTCGATTACAGCAAAACTTACGGAGACGCCGAAACTGTAGATCAATTATCAGATTATATTTTTGAAACCATAAAAGCTAATCCAATTTTTTATATGCATTTGGTAAGCGGCGCTTTGCAAAGCCCTTCCCCTACTGGTTTCTTTAGACAATTTCTGGTTGAGCAAGACGGCGCAAACAAAGACAATTTCGATATTAAACGAAGAGCATTAATGCCATTGACAGATGCCGCGCGTGTTTTAATTTTATCGCATTCGGTAAAAGGAATCAGCAATACGGCGGAACGTTTTGAGAAATTGGCGGAATTGGAACCTAATAACAGAGAATTGTATTTATCGTGTTCTTATTCGTTTAAGGCTTTACTGAAATTTAGAACCAAACAAGGATTGCTGCATCATGATTCTGGTCAGTTTATCGAATTGGAATCTTTAACAAAAATGGAAAAAATTAAGCTGAAACGTACTTTTAAAACCATAAAAGAACTTCAGGAACTTATTTCGGTGCGTTTTAATATCTCAAATCTGGTGTAATAATGAGTTTATTCAATTTTTGGAAGAAAGAAGAAAACAATCTATTCGATGAAAATATCACCATTGAAGGAACTCGTTTTGTAGTTTTAGATACGGAAACGACAGGATTTGATTATGATAACGATCGCATTTTGTGCATCGGTGCCTTGGTTCTTCAAAACGGAATTATTAATGTTCAGGAAAGTTTTGAAGTTTATCTGGAACAAGATCATTATGATAAATCTACAGCTCAGATTCATGGCATTTTAAAAGATCTGCTTGTTAAACGTCCTACAGAATTAGAGGCTTTACAGCAGTTTTTGGATTTTCTGGGAGATTCTATAATCATTGCGCATCACACGATTTTTGATGTTACGATGATTAATAGAGCTTTAGAGCGAAACGGACTTCCGCATTTAAGTAACAAAACTTTAGATACCGCTTATTTATATAAAAAGACTTTAATTCAGTCGCATTTATTTGAAAGGAAAGATCATTACACCTTAGATGATTTGGCTGATAAATTTGATATTTCAAAAAAAGACCGTCACACTGCTTTGGGAGACGCATACATAACTGCGATTGCTTTTCTCAAGATTGTTAAAAAACTGAAAGAGAAGAAAGCAACTAATTTAAATCAGCTATTCAAATAATTTTAAGTTTTTTTTAGGAGTCTTAAATTTACATTCGAAACTTTCAATTTACCTTTTCATAATACAAGACTTACATTTATTAGCATTAAGAAAAAATTAACATAACGTGTACTTTGTTTAAGAGAGATAGCTTTGCCTTAATCAAAAAAAATAAAAAACACTTATGAAAGCTAACTTTTTAAAATCAATTACCTTGCTTGGACTTGCAGGTCTTTCTGCAATAAGCTGTCAAAATGATGACAAAGATTCGAAAAACGATGTAAACGCAAGTATCGATTTTACTTCACATTCAAAAGTACCTCCTTTTGTTTATGCACAAACAGGTTTTGAAAACTTAAAAATCAGTACTTTAATTACTAGTGCAGATGTTCTTCCAAATTCACCTTCTTTTGTTTATGGAGCACAGCCAGACGGAGCTGGATTAATGAAAGATCCAAATGGTGATGGATACATTATGATTACTAACCACGAAATTATTCAATCTGTATCAAGAGTATATTTAGATAAAACTTTCAAACCTGTAAAAGGAGATTATATTGTTGATGGCGTTGGAGGTCTTACTCGTTTATGTTCTGCTACTTTGGCAACTCCAGAAATCCATGGGTTCGGACCAATCTTTTTAACTGCTGGTGAAAGCGGTCAGGAAAGTATGGTTCACGGAATTAACCCGCTTGGATTATCTACTGATAAAGCTAGAACTGACAGAGTATTGCCTGCTTTAGGAAAAGCAAGTATGGAAAATGCTGTTCCGCTTCCAAAAGAGGCTTATCCTGGAAAAACAGTTATTTTAATTGGTGAAGATCAATCGTATGCAACCTCTCACGTGAGTGCTGGTCAGCTGATTATGTATGTAAGTACAGTTGGTGATTTATCTAACGGAAAATTATACGCTTTAAAAAGAACTGATGGAAATCAGGTTGAAACGACTATCAAGTTAAACAATTCATACCCAGTTGAATTTGTTGAAATTCCGAATGCAAAAAACTTAACTGGTGCTGTAATCAATACAACAGTTAATGATTTAAAAGCAATTCGTTTCTCAAGAGTTGAAGACGTAGATTACAGAAAAGGAAGTGCAAGCAACAATAGAGAAATCTATTTTACTGCAACTGGTCAGGCAACAAATAATGCTCCTGTTGACGGATATACAATGTGGGGAAGAGTTTACAAAGTAAAATTAGATGCAACAAATCCATTAAAAGGAACTTTAGAATTGGCTGTTGAAGGCGACAGTACTCCTGGAACCGGAATCATCAATCCTGATAACTTATGTGTAACAGAAAATTACGTTTACATTCAAGAAGATGGTGATAGTTATTATGCAGATGCAAAACACGATTCATACATCTGGCAATACAATATTGCTACAAAACAAAATAAACCGTGGTTAAACATGAACCACAAAAGAACAGATACAGCTTGGAACACACTTTATAACCAAACTGGCGAAATGAGATTTGGAAGCTGGGAATTTGGTGCTATGCAAGACATTTCAGATATCATTGGTGTTCCAGATACTTTCACAGTAAATGTTCACCCACATACTTGGCAAAGTGATGCATTCAAAAATGCTGATGGTTCAGGAACTCAAACTAACAAAGAGGGAGGACAAACTGTAATTATTAGAAACGTACAACGCTAATAATTCTACCAAAATCTATTGACAACCCTTATTTTTCGATAAGGGTTGTTTCTATTACAACTCCACTATGAAATTAAAATATCTTACTTTTCTATTCCTACTGTTTTCTTTTTTCTTTTCATGCAAAGAAAGCGAAGCATCAAAACCAACAGTTAAACAAGAATTACTTGTCGATTCAAATAAACTTAGTAATGAAATTACACAATTTCAAAAACTTGTAACCAACAATTCTTCACCAAAAGAAATTGTAGAACAATTTAAAAAGTCTCGTCTAGCATACAAAAAAGTCGAATGGGCAGTTGAATATTTTATTCCGGAAACCGCCAGATTTATGAATGGTCCTGCTCTTGACGAAATGGAATTGGAAGAAAACCGATCTTTTGAACCTCACGGTTTTCAGGTTATGGAAGAAATGATCTATCCTGAATACAATCTTGAAAGCAAAGAAGATTTAACGAGAGAATTGAATATTTTTCAATCGAATATTAAACAGCTTAAAAGCACTTTTGAAGTTATTACCATCAGTGATGATTACGTTTTGGATGCTATACAGCAGAATGTTTTTAGAGTTATTGCTTTGGGAATAACAGGTTTCGACAGTCCGATTTTGCAGTCTTCAATTCCAGAAGCTGGCCAGAGTTTAATTTCGATTCCAGAAACGCTTGAAAAGATTAATGCTGATAATAAATCGGTATCTGAATTAAGAGAATTAACCAAAAACGCACAAAAATACTGCTCTGAAAATAATAATTTCAATGATTTCAATCGTGCTACTTTTATATCTGAATATTTAAATCCGATTTCGAAAAAACTGAAGACTTTTCAGAAAGAAGAAAACATTAAAAATGTAAAGAAAAGCAGTCCGCTAAAACCAACAATTGAAACTTTATTTGATAAAGACGCCTTTGATGTAAATGCTTTCGTGCTTTCTAAAGAATATAATTTTACTAAAGAAAAAGCGGTTTTAGGCGAAAAATTGTTTTATGACACAAGTCTTTCTAAAAATAATGACAGAAGCTGTGCAACTTGCCATAATCCTGAAAAAGCTTTTACAGACGGATTAAAAACTAATGTTTCATTAACGGGAATGAATTTACCAAGAAATACTCCCACTCTAACCTATGCATCATTGCAAAATGCTCAATTTTGGGATATGCGTCAGTTGGATTTGGAAAAACAAAGTGTAGATGTTATTCAGAATAAAGACGAAATGCATGGCTCGATGGAAAATATTCATGCTAAAATTCAGCTGGATAAAGAATATGTAAAGCTATTCAAAAAAGCTTATCCAAAAACTTCAAAACCTGAAGTTTGGCAGATTCAAAATGCTATTGCGAGTTATGTACGTTCTTTAAACTCTTTTGATTCCAGATTTGATGAATACATGAGAGGAAACAAAAATGCTCTAAACAATGAGGAAATCGAAGGAATGAACTTATTTATGGGAAAAGCAAAATGTGCTACTTGCCATTTTACACCTTTATTTAATGGAACAGTTCCGCCAAGTTATTCCAAAACGGAACATGAAGTTATTGGAACTCCAAATGAGCCTTCAGGAAAATCTTTGAGTCCAGATAAAGGCCGTTATATATACAATCAAATGTCACAGTTAGTCGGTGCTTTTAAAACGCCTTCAGTAAGAAATGCAGCAGTTACCGCTCCATACATGCACAACGGAGTTTTTAAAACGCTCGAAGAAGTGGTTTCTTTTTACAATAAAGGAGGCGGAATTGGTTTAGGTTATGAAGTAGAAAACCAAACGCTTCCTTTTGACAAACTGAATTTGACTGTAAAAGAAGAAAAGGCTCTTGTTGCTTTTATGAAAACGCTTACAGATAAAAAATACCAGTAAAACCAAAATAAATCTCTATTAAACAAAAACGCCGAAAAGTAATTTTTTCGGCGTTTTTTCATTTTTTTATTCTTCTATGAAAAGTCGATAAGGAAATACGTTTGATGACCTATTTTTTAAGTTCTTTATAAAACTTTCACATAAATAATCCCATTCTGTAGACGATAGATAATTTCTCTCTGTTGCATTTATTTTTAGATAAATATCTACTGTTCTACTAAAACCTGCTTTTACAGAAATTTCTTTTCGCGTTCCTTTTTCTATTCTAATATCTGTTAAACAGCTTTTAAAATGATTAAACCCAAATGCTTTTATATCTGCAAATGTTACGATTCTTCCACGAGTAAGTAAAGCATTTCTATAAGCCAAAATACGATCTTTATTATTCTGCTTATTCATTCCGCCAACAGTATTGGTAACCAAAACTGCTTCTTTACTTACAAACAGCAAATCATCTTTCGATTCTAAAACAGTCCCTGCTTTGATGTCATTCCCTTCTTCTGCACAAGTAGACCAATAATGTATTCCAAATGACTTTCCTATAGATTCATCAATCTTTGGCTTAATCATTAAGTAAGGGTCATTATTTTTAGAAAAACTGCTTTCTCTTGCCTGTTGCTCTACAGAAGCTAAAAGCTGATTTATTTCAACCAAAGAACTGTTCATAAAGTCTTTACCTAAACCTGCAAAAGAGGAACTTTCATCCTTTAACAAGTCTAATACATTTTGAAGTAATTCTGATGCACTTCTAGAATCGAATCTAGAAACTCCGCCTGTTCTTAATACTGCATTTCCTTCTTCAAGTACGCCATCTTTAAATTCTTTTATTTCATAATGATTATTGAATCCATCAATAACGGTATCAACATCTAGATAAAAATTATTGTCTGTTTCTAATGCAATATAAGACAAGAAATTACCTAGCGTTTTATTGATAATATGCTTCTTTTTATTTATTACAGGAAAGCAGTTTGCCGTAAAAGAAACATTGTCTACTATTTGTGGAATTAACGATTCTGGAAAAATCATTTTTACCCAAATAATCGGATTATCATTTCTTTCTGTTATAGCTTCAAAGCACTTATATTCTGAACCGTATTCATTAAGAGGTTTATACTTTAATGATCCTTTCAGGGTATAAAAATTATCAAAATAAAACTCATTTACTTCCTGCATAATTTCACTCAAATGCGTGTAATTACGATTGATAATATTCTCTATATCAATATTGTTTACAGGAACATTGTAACCTTCTTCTACAGCAATTTGCACATCATCCTGAAAGCATTTCATCTGTTTTAAATAGTAATGAAACATTTCTTTCTGATGTATATTTTTAATGTCAATATATAACATTAAATCTTCGATTTCTTCAACTTTCGAATTTGTCAATTCAATCCCTAAGAACACAACACCAGAAGGTAGTGAATTCTTATAATCTCGTATGCCATCTTTGTAAAAAAGATTCGAAATCTCGAACAAATTACGCTCATATGCCACATACTTTACCTCTGCAGACGACAGCTTTACTTCTAATGTCGGCGATAGCGCAATCTCTTTAGTAATTGGCGCTAAAGGATTGTAAATATTATGAATTCTTCGATTTGCCGACATCTGATTCTGCAATGAAACTTTCATATTATTCTCTATTGGCAAAGCATGCAAAATTGCTCTTGCAGGTTTTACTCCTGTAGTAACTTCTGGAAACATAATTTCTAGAACCCTTTCAACTACACGAGTTTTTGAGTCTTCAAGCTCATGAGCTACTTTTTCTAATTCGTAAGACAATGCATTAAGCATCATTGATACTACAGGATCAAAAGATGTTTCCATCTCAACATCTGAAAAGCCCCATGACCTAGCTGCTCTTTTTAGCACTCTGTCTTTTATTCTGTCTTGTCTCATTATTTATTATAGTATTGCTAAGAACCTTTTTAAACTAAATGATATATTAATAAAAAGCTTAATCTATTTTAAAAAACAATTCTCTTTATAAATTTTTCTTTGCCAATCTCCCCAGAATCCGATCATTTTCTAAGAACCATTGTCCATTAAATTTCTGAAGTTTTATATTCTCCCTTGAACTCGAAAATGGCCCTGGATTTTGCTGAATTATTTCGATAAAATTTTCTTCAACCTTAGAAATAATTGCAACATGACCATAAGGATTAAGCAGTGATTTATTATAAATTATAATGTCATTTTCTTTTGGTTTTTCTTTACTTGGATTTGAAAACTGAATTAAGTTTCTTTTTTCATTCATTTTTCCATCTCCAACCGTTTTATCATAAAAATCTAAAGCATTTCCATAAGAATCAGGCATTTTGTGTTTTAAATATTGATAATAATATCTTTTAATAAACTCCACGCATTGGTATTTCATTCCCAAATTGTAACCATCATCAGTCAGATTTCTACCTGTCGAATTACCTACACCTCCATTATAATATACATTTACACCATTTAGACTATCGATTTTTTCACCAACAGAATGATTCAAATTCCAATTGACTTTTTTTATAGTTACTACAACAGCATATATTAGAATTAATACACTAATGGAGATTATAATTATTTTCTTCATGTTCTCGATCAATAATTAGATGGCCTTATCTCCAAGATTTGCTGCCCAAGATTTAGATTCTATAATTGGATAATCTGGTATTTTTATTTTGAGTGAATTGTTATTCTTTTTAGCTTTTTTGTAATTCTCATACACACATTGATAGTTTGGTATATAAGCTTTAGTTGATTCAAATGTAAAGGTATAGACAGGCACAAAACAAGTCAGATAACTAGAATCTACGAAGGTATATTCATACTCTAGTTTTTCTAGAAACTCTTTATTGGTAAGCTTTTCAAACTGATCTGATAGATTCACTCTCTCTTTTTCAGTAAAATCTTTTACATTTTTAACAGCCCATTTAGGAAGTTCTTTTTTTATTATTTCTATTTGATTATCATTTAATACATGTGGTGATTTTTCCTTTATCAATGTTTCGCTGATACACTCACATTCTGCATTATTAATTTTATCATTTATTTGAACAGGTGTATTTCCCCAAATTTCATAGGTGCCACTCTCTGTTCTGCATGGCATATTTTTAAGATAGTACTCGTTTAGCAAAAAGTACCCCAAAATGATAATAATAACTAAAACAATTGCTTTTTTCATGTTTACATTGGCTTAAAAGTTTGCATTTCAGGAGGTACACCTTTTGGTGATGGTGCGGCTTTAACATTATGTCTTGCCCCATGTGGATCAAAAATTGCTCCATCAACCTTTTCCATATTCGATTCTATATGTTTCCAATCATTCCATCTTTTTATTTCCTCTGCTGTAAGCTTGTATTTAGTATCCAATAAATGAGCATATTTATCCCCCGCTGGTGCGAGCGTCTAGCTCGTCAGTTCAATTAAGTTATTCTTAACAAATATCACGAGCGAGATGCTCATATTATGACGATGCTTAGTTTTTTACAACATCAATTCTTCCTGTTTCAGAATCGATCTTTGCTAAATATGCTAAGTGAGGATTTTCAACCCCTCTTTTATCTAAAATAGTGGCATAGCCAATATAATATGATTTTCCTTGAATATAGATTACTTTATTATAATGCTTAAAAAAATCTTCATTAATTTTTAATTTCATTAATTTTTCAAAATTTTCGTCATAAAGCTTATTGGCCATATCAACTTTTATTGAAAAATTTGTTTCAATATCTTTAAAATTTGAATCATTAGGATAATACTTTTTATTATTACACCCAAAAAGTGAAAATATTCCCATTAGAATTATTATTTTTTTCATATCTATCCTTTAAAATCTGTCGCTTCTTTTTTTATTACTGAAACTTTCGCCAATTGTCCTAAATGCTCTTTGGAAGTACTAGTAAAAGCTCGTAAATCTTCTAGCAATCCTGAGGGTTTTTGTGTAGTATCTGGTATATTATTTCCTCTAATTATATTAAACGGAAAGGCTTCCTGAATAGCTGTTTTAACCGTCGTTGTACACTGTTCACCTCTCCAAGGATATGCACTATAAATTTTAAGGTGTTTATATCTCTCCTCCCACCATTTTAACATTTTATTTGCTTCATGTTCTTTTACATAAAATTCTATTTTATGAACTTCCCCATAAATATAAGTACCATAATGTATTATATTTCCATTAACATCTTGAACATCTTTCCACGATAACTGAATATGCTTAAGAGCCATATCTAAAGTGACTTGTTCCGGTTTTATTTTTTTTCTATTTGCAATATGAGTACCCCACCAAGGTTGTCCTGGAGAATTTTTATAACTAGGGCGGTCTAAAAATACATTGTCATTTTTATCTCCATCATTATTAAAATCAACATCATATTCATTTTCTGAATATGTTCCAGGGGTATTATTTGGTCCATAATCAAAGTATCTCTCTCCAATAGCCATGGCAGAATGTCCTGCCATACCTAATGCACTCACCGGGTCATTAAAAATTGTATAATACGAGTGTGGTAATTCAATGATAACGGTTATTAAAACTTCTTTCTCAAAAATAATTAAATAATCGTCCATATTATATGGCAACTCAATAACTTCTCCTTTATAAGAACAACTTACATACAATTCTACTTCTGCATCTCCCTCTTCATCAATTAATTTTTGTGTTCCACTCCCTGTTGTCCATTCAATTATTCCTTTGTTGCCTTTTATTGTTATTTTATTATATGGATTTGAAGTACCTTTTATAATTAAATTAAGTTTATCATCAAGATTTAACATTCCATCCCAATCATAGACAGTAAAATTAACTTCTTCACCGTCCTTTATATCTTTTGTTTCTAAATGGAATCTTATTGTATCACCAATATAAGCTTTTTTTATCGGCTTATCTTTGTCATCAGTCCACCAGCCTTTTATAAAATGCGTCCCAGCTGGTATTTCTTCCCAATTCCCTACATAATGCTGTTCCTCAGCATTGTAAACTACTTTCGTTCCCGCAGAATGTGTTATTTCATTAAAGTTCTCTAAATAAGTTTCACTATGAGAAGTAAAACCTCCAGACGCCACACGAGTAATAGTTCCTCCAGCCATAGTTTAATAAAAGTTAGATTTATCCCCTGAATTACTTTTCATTTGTGATTTGGTATTGAATTTTGTTTCTTTTTCGGTAGTAGAACTTTTAGAACTCCCAATTTCCATCAAATCTTTAGCTTTTGATTTTTTTTCACCTTTAGCCTCTTCAAAAATATTTGCCGCAGATAGAGTGTAATCAGCACCCGCATTTTGAGAAATCAAAGCACCTGCACTTTGAAAAATATCTACTCCAGCACTTTCTGTAATATTCATTCCTGCATTGGCAGTAATATTCTGAGAAGCATTTAGATTAATATCTTTCGCATTAAAATTAATCGTGTTGTTGGCAGTAATATTAATATCTCCTGCAACAGTATCAATTACTATTTCGTTACCATTTTTATCAGCAATTATGATGCTTTCGTCTTCTGTAAATTTTATTACATGTCCGCTTCTAGTATGAATCGCTTTTATGTTATTCTGTGCATCAGCATAACCGCTTGAATCTTGTCCGTTATATTGGGCTCCAATCACATATGGATTCTGCACATTGTTACCTTCAAAACCAATTAAAACCTCTTCTCCAATTTCTGGCACAAAATAAAATCCTTTTCCTGAACCAGAATAAGGCTGTACCATTCTTATCCAATCTGTCACTGCCGTACCGCTTGCACCGTAAAATTCAACTCTTACACGTCCTAACCCTTCTGGGTCATTATTTTCTTTTACGTGTGCTGGCTGCGTTTCGGCTTTACCGTAAACAAATACATCGGTGTAATGCGGTGCAGATACATCTGCAGGAATTGCTTTAAATTCACAAGAATAATTTCCATGTACTTGAGAATGATGTACCACTTCAATAGCTATTAATTCGTGCTGTACCGTTTGATTTTGAATTGTAAAAACCTGTCCTAAACCAATTGGAAAATAAGAAATACCGCTATAATATACACTATTGGCATCACTGCCTGCAGTTTGCAGTTTTACCATTTCATCAAGTTCGTCTTTATTTGTTGCATTCGCAGTATAAGAGCCATTGTTCAAATCAGAATTTGCTACAGTTCCTTGATTATACCCTACAATAGCAGCAAAACTGTCTTTACTGCCAGATGAAGTTTTAGTCGCAGCTTCACGAAAAGTCGATACGTTTTTATAATCGTAACCATTCAGCGAAATTTTATGCGAGCTCATATTGGCCTGTATCTTAAAACTATGCAATGAAGCACCATTAATCAATTTGGTCTGGCTATTTTTTGTCTGCCCAAACTGCATACGCATTCCATCAAAATAAAACCATTGTCCATAACGTGTCGCTATTCTTTTTAAGAACTCAAAGCTTGTTTCGTTATACTGCAAAAGATTATTGAATTCCTTAAGATAGGTTGATTTAATAGACTCTCTTTGATAAAATTCTCCTGGTCCTTCAGCAAAAATACTCAGTACGATATCATCCATACTGCGGTCTTTAAATGTTCTTGCTTTTTTCATGTCATCAATAACAATACTGTGACTTACGCCTGAAACATGCAATCCTGCTGGGCTTCCATCAACATCAATAGAAGAAAGTTCTGTAATTATACCTTTGCTCATTAGTCTAATTCCTGTAAGACTTTTAAAAGTAAAAATTACCTCATCTCCTAGATAGGTTCTCAGTGCTTTAGCTTGGTCTGCAGGATTAATTACTGCTTTGCCTGTATATTGCCAAATGAAAGAAAAATGATGATGGTCGGCCATTTTTTGAGATAGCTTTAGATCATAATAAACAACGTTTTGAGTAAAACCACCTATGGTTATATGTACTTGTTCCGAAAAATGTGCCATAATAATGTGTCCTGTTTTTAATTAGCTTTTAAACAATTAATCTAAAGCAATCCAATTATTTGAGAATTTAGCATCTCCAAAAGTCAATTCTTTTGCCACTAATTCCATGGTAATTCTCATTGGGATTTCGGTAGTGCTTGTAAATTGCTCGTTATAACCAACACAAAATGCTTTCGTAAACTTAAGTTCTTTCATTTTACTCAATGCATCTCTTCTATAGAAAACAATTTTACCATCTTTGGTTAAATCTCCATTTAGCATCCAAGCCAAAAAATGACTGTTCTGACTTGCTTCAATTATCATTTTTATAACTCCGCCTTTAGCGTTTCCTGTAGGCTTACTTGTTGTGTCAATTTCTTGTTTAAAACCAATATTAAATTCAAGAACATTAAATTCTTCTCCGTCTATATGTAATTTAGATAAAAAACTCATTTTGTAGATTTATTTGATGATTAAAATTTAGGCAACGTTTGTATGTTTTTTTTAGAAGTAAAAAACAAAAAAGGAAGTCTAAGTTAATAGACTTCCTTTAATAACTTAATAAAGATTGATAAAGTCCAAAGGATTATACCCAAGCATTATCAAATTCTCCTCCACCCATCGAAATTTTGCGAGCAGAAATCATAAAAGTTTCAGTTAATGGATTTTCACTGTTATGATCAAAGTTTTCTTTGTACTTAACCATGTAAGCTTCTGTAAACTTTAGCTCTTTTAAAGTAGCGTTTGAATCACGTTTGATGAATTTTACTGACCCATCTTTTCTTTCGAAATTGTTAGTCATCCACTCAAACAATTCAGTACTTCCAGTTGATTCAACTTCAATCATAATTCTTCCTCCACGAGTTACTGTAGATGGACGCCCAGAAGCATCTGTTTCTTGAGCTAAATCATAACTAACGTTTAATACTTTGTAATCTTTTCCTGCTACTGTTAATGATGTTAAAAACGACATAATGAAAAATTTTTAATTATTTATTTATTTATGCTGTAAATATATAAATAAAATCTTATATTAATATATTTTTTAATAAAACTTTATTTACAATATATAATTGACAAGTAATCAAACCTTTAAAAACAACAAACTCTTTTTTAAAAGCTATTGAAATAAAAATATTACTAAAAAAATCTATTTATAAGATAACGGCCCGACAAAAAAGTATCCTCTAAAGTCAAAATCACGGTTTGTACTTTTTATTGTGGCTTCTATTATTATATCAACTTTCTTTTTTGATCTGCTAACATCATCAACAAAATATCTTGTCTCTGATAATTCAACGATAAGCTCTTTTACTTTTATTCTCTTTTCATGAAAAGCCAAAGACTGTTTCATTGTCTTTGAAATAATTTCTTTTAGCGTATTTTCATTCATCAGTAAATCAAAATCGATTTCCCAGATTTTTGACCCAAACGTTTCATCAAACTTGCACTCACCAAATGTCGTAGTGGCCAGTAAAATGATCTGTTGCGCAATAGAATGCTCAATAGAGGTTTTTTCCAACTCTTTTTTTTGCATTACGCTATTAAAATCTATTGGAAGTTTGTAAAATGCTCCTTTCATATTTTACTTTTTAAATATAAATCAACTTATTAGCTCGACCTTTTTTATCTGTCTCCATCTTCTTAGAAACCTGTTTACGCTTTATGATGTGCAGTTTAACTGATGGTGTCAATTTTAGAAATTTTTCCCTGTACAGTATATCTCCAATAAACCTCTGCCCTTTTTTCTCATCAACAATTACAAAATAGCTTATTCCTTTCTCCACTTTTAGTGTATTAATATCACCTGCAAAAAGCTGAATATTTTGTTCTCCTTTTTGAAAAGTATAGGTAAGTTTATCTTCATTTAACTGTCTGTATCTTGAAATATCATACATTTCCATTTCTTCTTTTAAAGGTTCGAAAGGAATATTTTCAAAAAGAAAGTTATTTGGAGCTAAGAATTTTAAACCCAGAAAACTCCACAATCCTTTTTTCTTTGTCTGTTGCTTGTAGAAAAAAGTATCACGGGTAACTTTATATACTTCTTTCTCGTTTGTTTTATCATCTGAAACTATCATTTGATAAACCGGAACTTCAATTTCAGCTGGAATTTCGATACCTTCTAAATGCGTATTCAAATAAACCGATCCAACCTCCTGTTCTGAAATTGTTATATTGATGCTATGCTTTTTTAAAGCAGAGTCTGTTTTTACAATTACTTTCCCTTCTCCGCTTCCTGCATAAAAAACAGAACCGTCGTTATCTGTAAGTCCTAATGAAAGGTTCAATTCTGGAAATGGCATATCTTATTTTTTATAGATTATAGTACTGTCAAAAATTAACTCGATTAAATTTTATTTTTTCTTTCTCACTTTGTAGAGTTTTAGACAGTGCAGATAAAACCTTATATTTTGATTGTCAACTTCTGTAGGGCTAAATTCATAGTCTTTTTTGAGCGTAAAAAACTTTATAGTGTTTATGGAGTTAGACATTAACTTTTTAATATCTTTTCTTCTAAGCTCTAGAGCCGCAGTACCATCGCAATTAACCTGAAAACTATTTTTTAATAAATAGCGATCTCCGTTTTTGAAATATAATTCAAGAGGCTGTTCTTTTTTTACACAAACATTATCTGTAAAAATTTTAAAATATAAGTAGATGCTCCTTTTTCTTTTACCTAACTGAAAAACAGCATATTCGTAATCTTCGTTGTATACACGAAGTAAAATTGGTGTCGCACTTGCAAATAACTTTCCTGAAAGCAATAAATCATTTTGCGTAATAGGACAGCTTAAAGTATCAATCTGATTTACTTTTTGTGCTTTAATCGAATTTGATAGTGAAAACAAACCGACTAAAAGTAAAATTTTAAGTACGTTCATGAATTTGAATTATTTGGTTTGATCATTCAAAAGATCAATGTTTTGTTGAAAAAGGAAGCACAATTTTATGTGCTTCCTTTTTTTATTTACTGTACAATTATTTTTGTTCGTAATCTGTATCCCATTCTGTTCCGTCATCACCTTTGTGACCATCCATTTTAATAAGGAAGTTTTTAGCAGGGAAATACGGTTTCATATGGATATCCATATAGATTCTGTCCTTTTGAATTGGATCTTGTTCAAATCTGCGGATTTCAAAATTCTCTATTAATTTATCTGGACCAGTGATTCCGTCAAGGAAAGCAACGATCTGATTCATAATTTCTTTACGTGTTTTAGCAGTAAAGTTTTCGAAAGCACGACGGTTAAGGAAATCCATTAACACTTTTGTCACATAATCAAAAACACGAACTACAGAATACGTTTGTAATCCTAAGTTATCTCCGCTGAATAATGTTTTAGCAGAGAAAGCCATTACTTTTCCGTATTCATTTACCATCGGAACCAATCCTAAGTTTTCAAGATTAGCAATTTCGCTTTTCTTAAGATCAAATTTCACTCCGTCAACTTCATTAATACCTCCGAATTTCTTACCAGCAGTAACCTGAGACATTAATGTTTTGTATATTTTTCCTGCTAATGCAGCCGAAGGTGCAACGTGTAAATCTTCGTTTTCTCCAATTTGATCAAATCTGCCACGTCCAACAAGCCAGTTGCAAGTCATGATTACGTTAGAACGATATACATCTCCTCCTGTTAAAGAAGCAGCGTCGAACATTTCCATTACATCATCCGGTTCATCAAGGTGTTCGAAATCTGTAACTAGCATTACTTTGTTTTCATGTGCAATTTTTGCCCATTTTTCAATCACTTTATTTGATCCTAAATACCCTGGAATTACCAAAATACCGTAGTTGTTTTTAAGGTCTAAACGATCGTAATTATCAACTAATTCTGCATGAATCGCATCAATAAAACGAGTATTGTCAAGATCTTTTAACTGATCTAATTCTGCGTTTACAATCGTAACATTTTTTACTTTATCCGATTCTGTGTTTTTAAAGAATAAAGCTAAAGTTCTGTAAGCAGCTTCAATTTCTCTTGTATCTTCAACAGCTTTTGCAAGGTTCTTTTGCAATAAAGCTTCAGATTCTTTGCATTTGTCTTCACTTTGCGCCACCATATCAGTCAAAGCTTCATTGTTGCTTAAAACTGAAGACCAAAGTTCTAAAGTCTTTAAAAGCGTTTCTCTTTCTTTTGCTTTGTTTACTTCTCCTAAAAAGATTTTTCTTCTTGCTTTTCTATCTGGATTAAGGTTTTGAACTCCTTCAATTGCCATTTCCAACAAATCAAAACCGCCATATTTAGCCAGTTTTTCAACATTTTTTTCAATTGAAATTCCTTTAACTGCTTTAGGTTCTAATACCGCTGTATCCAGATCTCCTTTATATGCTTCTTTAGTTGACATATCTATACTTTTTAATTTCTTATTTGTTCTCTTTTAACTCATTGATCAATGCTCCAAGGCTTTCTAGCAAAGCTTGTTTTGCTTCTCCGTCTTCTAAAGCCGCTTTTAAAATCTTATTTGATTTTAACTGGCGGATAATTTTTTGATATTGATCTTTTTCTGTTTCAAGATCAGATAAAAAGCTACTTTGTGTTGTGATTCCTTTTATACCAAAATCACCTAAGTTTTTAAAGTTTAAAGGCTCAACTTTAGTAGCGCCATCAGCAGTTTCAAAATTTACTTTTACTTCTGGTTTAAAGTGTTCGAATGCTTTTTCGATGCTTGTTATTCCTTCTACCAATTCTGGTTTCACTGGAGCATCTACTGTTAATTTTTGAGCAACAAGTGTTCTGTTCTGAGGGATTGCAGTGATCGCTTCATCTGCATCAATTTTTACTTCATTACCTCCAATTCCATAGTTTGACAACATAATTTCAAATTTTTAAATGATTAGTTTATTAATTTCTTTATTCTAAATTTCTAGTTATTGATTTTGGTAAACTTGACGGCATACATCTAAGTCTCTACTTACTTTTTCTAATTCTTCTTTGTACGTTTTAGCCGACTGATTCAAACTGTCTATTAGGTGCGAATTGTGCGTAAGGCTTCTAATTTGTTTTTTGTAATCAATGATATTCTTATAGGCCAGAATAACATTGTTATATAATTTTTTGTTTTCAGTAGTGTCTTTGGGAACTTTTTGATAAATATTAGCAATCATAACATTTGCCAAACGCTGCTGAAAATCGTTATCTACTTTTGGCGAATTGATTGAATCGATTGTCATTCTGATACTGTCAATTTTAACCGAAAAATTAGTCTGATAATCATATTCTCTTTTCATCATTTCATTTTCTGCTTTCAGCATTTTGTTTTCTGCTACGGGCATGTAAAAGTTGAACGAAACTGCAATCAGCATAACTGCAAAAGTCAGGACAAAGGCAATTAAAAAAGCAATAAATGCTTTTTGGCGTTCTTGTTTATTTAATACTTCCATAATTATATTACTATTTTATTTTTTAGTCTTTTATAAAGAAACCGTGACGTTTTGGGTTGTGAACAATATCTTTTTTCTCTGTTTCGGCAACAAACAATTCGATGTTTTCTTTCTTCTTACCGATGTAATCCAGTTTGCTTAATGTTTCGAATAACTTCTCTATTCTGCTTAAAGCATTTATAGCCAGTGAAGCTGTTTTGTCGATATGCACATGATCGTAACCAGCATTTATAAGCGTAGTAAACAATATTTCGAAATCTCCTTGCGAGATATCACACCATTCGGCAAAATAGTTTAACAGCTCTTCTTTTCCTGCTCCTGATTTTGAATCGATAAAATTCTTCATCACTCTGGCAAACGCTACCACTGTACTTAACATTGAAGCTGGATGCTGGTGCAATGAAAACCAACGAAACTGCGTTAAACAGCTGCCTAAATAATATCCTGTATTGTCAGCCAATTGCATTACCGTTTGCGGCAAAAGTCCTGTTTGTTGTCCTCTATTAATTTTTTGAGAAATCTGAACCGAGTAAATCTCAATCTGACCAAACGAACGGGCAATCTGCGCTTGCATATCAACCAGTTTTGGATGACAGGATACTGTTACAGAAGACGGAATATAGTCTTCGTCTAAAACTGTAGTATCTCCAATTAAGATTTTACCAATTGCGAGATAGAAACCACCGTATCCAATTCCTGAGCGGAATTCTTCGGCTTTAATTAAATGCAGTTTGTATTCTGGCTGCGTGTACGGATATCTTGGCGGTACCTCATCTGGATCTGGTTCGCCAAAAGGGATTCTCTTTTTAGAATTAACCGAAATACAAGCCAATAAAACCAATTGTTCGCCGTCTTTTATTTCGTAAGTATCTTCTGGATACGGAATCTGAAGGTCTAATGTATCTGTATTGCTTTTACTGATTTCAATTCTGGATCCGTTTGGGGTTATGGCGTGGCATTCTTCTACACGAACGCGAAGCAGTTTGTGATTATCGATTCCTAAAGTAATTTTTGTAGCCTCTTTGTTTTGGTTTCCAGAATCCAGCAGACCATAACTTATAGGTGTGGTATGAATACCTATTGCATCGTTTACCAACTCAGAAACATTGTCCTGAATAGATAAAAAATGACTCTTATTTATCTTCATCCCGTCAATCCAGTTTACGGGAAAATGACTTAATTTTTCTATCATAATTCTATAGTTTTTATTTTGAAAAGAGAATGTTTCGTTTCTCTTTTGTTGGGTTAGATTTTGATTATTAGCGTTGTTATTCTTATTATAACAAGATTTTACGGGTTAAATAGACACAATTATGCACACTGAGCCTGATTTTCAGTTTTTCTCTTGGATTTATATTTTAGTTCTAAAAAGTAGAAAGCCGTTACACATCTTAATTAAAAGTTATTTATATCATTATCTCCAAACTGTTCAATAACGCTATCAAAATTGAATTCTTTAAGAGATACTTCAATTTGTTTAGTGCTTTTTTCTTCTCCAGTTGGCAAACTTTTAAAATATGTAACTGAGTTAGAAACCCAATCTTCTCCTTTTTTATGAAACTCTATGTCAATTGAATTATGTCCACTTATAATAGTTAATGGCAAACCTGTGGTTTTTATATGGAGAATTTTTACATTACAATTATCAAAACACCTTTCAAAGATTAAATTTTCTTTTTTGTCTAATAATGATATACAATTATCATCCTCAACTAAAAGAACATTCCCATCATTTAAAGTAAAAGAATCATCAACAGAATCACCTACATCGTCATTAGTGACACAATCTGCTTTTGTACCTTTTATTTTTTTTATTTTATCAGTACTAACCTCATTCACAAAATATTTAACAACAATTGGTAAATCATTATTTTTAATTTCCAATTTGGCAAGACCTTTTTCTTTATCTACAAGTAAAAATTTATAATATGATTTTTCCGTTTTATCTATAAACAATGATATTCCTGTTTCATCTTCTTTTATATGATCAATCTTTGCTTTAGTACTTTCCATTATACCATTTTCAAAAATTGAATCATTAATAATTTTTATATCTTCACCTTTATATCCACAATCAATAATCAAAAATTCATTATCTCTTTTTTGTACCTCAATCCATTTTCCTTTAAAATCTTCTTTACTATCCTGAGATTTGCAAGAAAACAATACACTTAACAGTAACAGACCAAAAACTATTTTTCTCATATTATTCTATTTTATTATTTCTCAGCTAACAAAAGCATAAAACTCCTGCTAGCTGGGGCTTTTCTTTTCAATATGTCAAGGAGCTTACTTTTAAATTATTTTATTTTTAGTATTCAACATTCAAGCTCAAGATATTTAGTCTTTTAATTGTTGATTTTTTCTTTTATTTTATCAATATCAAAATCATTAAAAAATATCTTTCCAAATACTTCTTTACCATATGTGAAAGTTTTATCATTTTCACCATCAACACTAATTAATTCAACACTGTATTTGTGCAATACAATTTCATTGGATTTTAAGTCATACTTAAATGTTATGTAGTCATTACCTCTAACTTCTCCTGCTTGATTATTTTCTTCAAATGTGAAATAATTGTCTTTAACTACTAAATTTTGAAGACCTTCTGCCATTGAGTTAAAAAAAGAAGTGTAAATAATATTTTTATTTTCATAAATATCATAACCTTTTTCTTTTTTGATAAACACACAAACAGACGATTCTTTTGTTAGTTTATTATTAGCTATTTCAGAAGGCTCAAAAATTATAATTTTATCCATTTTACCGTCCATATTTAGATCACAATCTTTTTCATTCTTTACTTTGCAGTTTTTTAATTTAAAAAGTTTTGTATAATCCTTCAAAACATTTTCCTTTTCTATTTGATTATCAGATTTTCTCGCTATGGTTACATTCGTTTTTAATTCTTGAATATCTATTTTTTCCTTTTTACTACATGATGATATAAATAAAAGGATGACTGTCAAATTAAAAAAAGTCATTCTTCTCATGTCAATTATTTTATATTAATTCTGCTTTTATGTACAAAACCTACTAATCCATTTTTTGTTTGAACAAACCACCAGTCATCTCTATTATCCAATACATCTATAGTGGCATTATTTTCTAATTTTTCTATTATATCAGATTTAACACTTTTAGACTTTCTTAAATTACAATAACCATCTTTATCAAATATTTGGTATGTTTTTATATTTCTGTAATTTTTATTTATTCTCTCTTTTTTTAATGTATTATATACAGACATTGCTTTTTCTCTCATTTGATAATCAAGGATATTATACAGTTTTGATGAATAAACTAAATTTTCAATGTCAAAATAAAAATGCCAAAAAGTATTTATATCTGTATTGTTTAATCTTTGTAGCTTTTTATTAAATTCTTTATCATTCTCAACTAAAGTCACTAAGTTTATATGAAAATAATTGACTCCATCTGCTTCCCATTTAGCTTGTGTCGCAATTTTTAATATTATCTCTTTACAATCTTCACTTGTTGATGATAGTTTAAAGAAATAATTTATAAAGTCATACGCTTCACTATATAGAATATTTGGTTTATCTGTTTTGTCATTCCATCCAAAAACTGATTTAAAATCTGTAAATGTTTTTGGAAAGTTTTGAATGAATTTTTTTTCGTCCTTATTTAAATATGCACTCTTTAATTTCAAAGGATCTTCACCTTCAGGTGAAAAATTCTTAAATGAAAACAGTAATAGAAGTGGTAAAAGACCAATTAATAAATTACCGAACATTTTCAATTTCAATTTTTCTTTCTTATTCATATATCATTTCAATTTTATCTCAGTTTAAATTCCCTCAGCTAACAAAAGTCTACAACTTTTGCTAGCTGGGGCTTTTCTTTTCAATATGTCAAGGAGCTTATTACTTTTTTAATAAATTCTAATAATCTTTTATTGTCAAATTATTTCTTATCGACTATAGCCCCTTTATTATCAATAATATAAGACTTATAAAAAACCTTCTTTTCAGTCGTATTTTTTCTTTTATATAGACTGATTACGTAATCTTTCGAAATATTAAACTGAGTGAGAGATTCACCATCCATCAATCCAATTTCTAAAGAAGAAATTACTTTATTATCACTAAGAATAACTAAATCATACGATTCAATATCTGAATCAGTGTTACATAAAATCATAGGCTGATAATCTTTAATTTTGGGAAGATACATATAATCACTTGGGTGAAAATTATTACTAAAAACCTTTGCGATTGCATCATCTTCTTTAAAAAAGTATTTTGGATAATTATTATCACATTTAATGCTATCGTATGGGTTTACACATGCTTTATAGTACTCATCAAATTCTATTGGCAAAATAGAATATCGAATCTTGTCATTAGAAAGACTTTTTTTAACTTCTTTTTTTTCTATTTGACATAAACTGAAAATATCATTTTTTGATAAAATATTTTTATCGAACTCTACTTCAATTGGATTATCTGGGTCTGCACTTGTATTGTATAGTTTTTGATCATTAACATTTAATACTAACCAAGCGATTGTGCTTTCAACTATTTGTTTAACCTTTGGATCTTCAGATACATTATTTTCAATGTAAACTTGAATAGTTACATTATCACCTTCAATTCTATCTATTTTAGTTAAAAAATCATTTTGTCCTCTTAAATCTAATTTGCTTGATTTAACAATTTGATAAACAATGTCTCCACAGGTTATTTCTAAATTTTTAGTAGAAGTCTCTTTTAATGAATCATTTGGCTTTTCTAATTTGGAATCTTTACAGCTTATTAAAATAAGTGATATTATTATTAATATTTTTTTCATGGCGTTTACATTATAATTCCCTCAGCTAACAAAAGCATAACACTTTTGCTAGCTAGGGCTTTTCTTTTCAATATGTCAAGGAGCTTAAAATATTTAATTTTTTTATTTCAAACTTTCGAACTTATCTTAATTAGATACTATTCTACTCTTATGAATATATCCTTTTTGTCCGTCTTTATTTTCAACCAAACACCATCCTTTTTGAGATTCTTCGACATCCTTTTCGATATTATCTAATACAATTATATGTTCTCCTGAATTTATTTTTATAACAACCTTAGAATTTGTACTTGCATTTTCTCGCAGATTTGTAAATCCGTCTTTATCATAAATTTTATTTTGATTATATCTTATATCAAGAAATTTCAAAATATCGTCAATCTTTGATGCTTCACTATCGTAAAAAGTCGGGTCTCCATTTTCATAAAGTCCATTATTTTTCAAATTAATTTTCTTCAGATCATCTGATTCTTTTTTAGTTTCTTTAGCAATATTAACATCTCTTAAAGAAACAATATACCCGTTCTTTAACAACACTTTAACTGCCTGGTAATCTTCTTGTTCAATGGCTTTTTTCATTATCTCTTTTAGATAATTTTCTAAATGATATTTCTTAATGTAATAATCAAGCCATTCACTATTTATAAATTGATTACTCTCAGAAAAAGTTTCATGATTAATCAAAATTTTTAAATTCTCAGGATCAAAATCTTCTAATAAAGGATTTTCTTTTTCATATAAACTCAATTTTCTTTTAAACTCTAATATTTCAGCATCATTTGTGTCTACAAGATCTTTAGGAGCAAATTTTATAATTGAGCCTTCATTGAATAAATCAGAAAATTTAATAGATTCTATAGTTAAACCATCTTTTTCAATAACTATATTTTGTTTTTTAAATTCGATTCTATCATTTTTCTTTTCACAACTCAATATCATTGTTAATAATAAAGCCAAAAACATTCTTTTTAAATTTTCCATTTAAATTATTTATTTTAACATTTAAATTCCCTCAGCTAACAAATGTAAATCACCTTTGCTAGCTGGGGCTTTTCTTTTCAATATGTCAAGGAGCATATATGCTTTTTTATATTATTCAGATTTAATTTTGGTTTTATAAACATATCCCTTACTTCCAGAATTTGTTTTTATCAGCCACCAATTTTCTGAATCATCTAATATTTCAACTCTTTCCCCTGATTTAATTTTTTCAATTATAGCTGATGTACTATTTTTATCTTTTCTCACGTTAGTGTAGCCATCAGGATCGATAACTTTACCATAAGAAACCTCATTTTCTTCTGACATCAATAAGTACTTTTTAGTATAACTGTCAATTAATGGATATCCATAAAATTTTTGAGATTTAAATCTGTCTAACATCTTAGGATTTTGAATATAAAAATTATTAAGTAAACTGTAACCTTTATTATCATTCAAATCCTTATCTTCATAATGCTGTAATTCAACTTCTATTAAAAAAGCTAGTGTAGCATCAATCAATGAACCATCTGTTTTCTCTTTAATTTTATTAGAATTGTTATTCAGAAAATAAGCTAAATCAAAAATAAAATCAGGCTTTTTATTAGCTATATCTTGCAATATTTTTTTTCTAATTACATCTGGTTTTGTTTTATTATTATACCATAAAAGATGCCATTTAAAACTTTCATTATAATTGTCAACCTTCTTTATATTCTTTACAAATGAATTATTTAAAAGATTATTTTTTTCATAATTTAAATACACAACAATATCTTCAACTTTATCTTTATCTACGTTTACTTTTGATATTGCAGATAAATCATCATTAAATAAAACCTTATTGTAGTTTATAAAATCAATATTATAATCATTATTCAGTCCATCTTTTAAAATATCTGCAAAAGCATCTCCAGCTCCATCAATTACACCTCTATCAACTTGATAAGTATCTATAAATCCTTCATTACTTAAAGCTGTGTATCCAAGGCCACTTTCTAAATAAACATCATTAAATTTTGCATTATCAATATCAACTCCAAAATATTCAATAACTTTGTTTTTAAATACACTATGCTCTAAGAACTTGTAATTATTATTTTTTAGCAAATCTCTCATTAATGGCATATATTCAGCATATAACTTATCTTCATTTTTCTTCATTGATTCTATTCTTTTCTCTTTTGTCTGAGAATTGCAAGAGCTAAAGCTTACAATAGAAACAACTAAAATGGAAATCATTAAACTTCTCATAATTATATTTTATAATTTTTAATTCCCTCAGCTAACAAAAGCGCAAAACTCTTGCTAGCTGGGGCTTTTCTTTTCAATATGTCAAGGAGCTATGTGAAACAAATTGTAACTATTTAACAGAAACAATTAAGCCATTGTCATCTATTTTAAATCGCTCTATCTTTTTAATTTTTAAATCTTCACCGCTTTTTGATTTAGTATTTAACACAAAAACATAATCTCGATTTATTTCAA
The DNA here is from genome assembly GCF_016735615.1 of Flavobacterium tagetis. GTDB lineage: Bacteria > Bacteroidota > Bacteroidia > Flavobacteriales > Flavobacteriaceae > Flavobacterium > Flavobacterium tagetis. The sequence goes on along the minus strand of NZ_JAERSF010000002.1, from coordinate 556,841 downwards.
ATTCTGTTAGTTCAGATATTGTATTCGGTTCATCCGTATCTTTAGCAAAACCAATATCTTGCTTTGTAATAACTTTATCATTTTTTATTGTTACTAACGTATAGGTAAAATCATCAAAATTGAAATTTGCTATAATAAAAACCTTAACATCTTTTATGTCTGGTAATCTTAAATAATCTTTAGTATCTAAATTGGCTATATTACAATCTAATTGATTCCATACATTATTACCATTAATAATTTTATTTGTTATAGGTAAATTTGTAATCTTAGTCTTTGAATAACAATCACTTTGATGATTGTCATTTTGCTTTTTAAAAAATACCAGATAATCATCGAATGTTATAATAATTGTATTATCGGCAATAATTAATTCGTCCCAAGGAATTTCACAAGCCTTTTCAGGATATAATGATTGATAAACCGTAATTTCATTTCCAAGCTTTATTTTATTTTTTACAAATATATTCTCATACATTTTAGCCGTTTTACTGCTTTCATAATATTCTGTTAGGCTTTTATTGCTTTTATAATAATCATAAATACATGATTCTCCGATTTTTACTTTCTTTTCATCAATTTCTATTTTAACATTTTTAAATTGATTTACAATTTCATCTTTCGTCATTTTAGATGTTCCTGAGATCGAATTTTCAGAAAGTTTATAAAATGACCAATAATTCCCTACTAAACTATTATCATTTAATTCTTTATCATAACTTGGTTCTAATTTAGATACTCTTTGTATTGAATCTTCTTTTAAGTCTTTTTCTAGACTGGCATTGATTTTTGAATCTTCTTTACAGTTTACAAACAATAAAGTCAAAATTGCAAAACTTAATATTTTTTTCATTATTCTTTTTTTTAGTGTTTTGAGTCGTATATATTATTTAAAAATATGTTGTTTTCAGCTTTTCTCCTTTTTACCAATCCTTTTAAACCTCCACTGGTTACATCTAAAAATTCTTCAGCTGCTTCATCATATTCCTTATTTAATAAATGCTTGTGAAGCTTCGGTGCTTTCTTCTTTACAAAAAAGTTTTCTCCACAATTAAATAAGAAACTTACTAATGCATCAAACTCATGTTGATACAAAGGAACAGTTACATCACGTTGTACAGCTTTTTCAAATTGAACAATTCTAAGATCGAATAACTCCAATGCTCTTTTTTCAGTAATTCCATTTTTAAACTCCTGAGGCTCTGAACCGTTACATGGTCCTAAATGGACTAAATGTCCATAACCAATTGTACAATGATGATCTTTAGAATCATCATTGTACAGATTAGGTTTAAATTCTTCCCAATCTTTAATAAATTGTTTGCCTTTAGCTGTTATTTTTAACTTTTTAGGATCAACTCTTTCCCCTTTTTTGCCATCCTCTTTCGATTTTTTATCAGAATTATTACCCCCGCTGCTACAATTGCAAGTATTTAAAAGGCCTAATTTTAGTCCTAATTGAAAAACAGATCCATTAGAAATTTTTTCTTGACTTTTAACAAAATATTTATCATCCAAATATTCATTATCAAACTCTCTAACGTCCAAATGTATCCAACTATATGTTTGGTCTTTACCCATTCCAATTGGTTCAATTGAAAAGTTATTCTTTCCATTGACCCATTGATATTTGGCATCTAGATATTTGGCATAAAATTTATTATAAATTTCATTCAGTTTAGGCAAATTTGCTGTGACTTTCCCTCCAATCGTTTCTCCATTTTTACTAAATTGAATATCAACAGCTTTTCCCATATGGTTCGTGCTTTTTCTTGGAACAGAATTATTATGTTCCCAACATCTATAGCCAGCAGTTTTCCAGAGATACTTATATACATTTTGTTCGCTCAAATAAAATCTTAATGCACTAGTTCCCCATAATAACGATCTATGCATCCCTGGTCTTTCATACTTATGATAACGTTCAATCTTAGAAGAGGACACATATTCTCCTTTATATCTACCTTTTCCAAAGCCAGAGCATTTATTTCTAATTGAACTAACATTTTTACATAAACAAGTGTAATCAGATATTTTTTCCTCCCATTTATTAGAGAATTCATCAATAGCCTTCAAAACACTTCCACATACTTTACCAGTTTCAGGAACTTTCATGTAATCACGCTGAAATTGCTTAATCATTTTTTCTGTCCTATCTGTAAATTTGTCTGTAGGAACATTTCCTCCAAATCCAGCTAATCGAATGTTAATTTCTCTTATAAGTTCACTAGCAGGAGAGTTTTTGCTAATACAATATTTTTCACCACAGTTTTTTGCTTCCTGTTTATCGCCTTCTCCAATTTTTGCAGCCTTATTAGTATGCTCTACAGGATCTGGTTTAAAAACTTTAGCATCTACATCTACAACCGCACTTTGTTTATTCATACTTGCATCTTGTACAACTTCGACATATGCAAACACTTCTTGTTCTGCACCTTCTCCCCAATAGCTTCCTCCTTTGCTTCTTGGAATTTTATTAAGAGGAACAACTACAGCATATATATTTGATTTAATAGTAAATTTTTCATCAAATAATAAATCATCCGAAATCCCGTCTTCATCGTATAATTTAAGACGTATTTCTTTATCTATCAAACCTTGAGAATCGATCCAAACTTTGATTTCTTTATCTTTAAAAACTCCGCTTATCGCACGTCCTGAAGTATCTGTAAGATGTACTCTGGTAATTGTTGCCTTAACTTTTGGAGCAGTAGTAGAACCAGAAGCTGGGGCTTTAGTTTTTGGCTGTGTCGGCTGTGGCACAGAGGCTTTAGGTTTAGGTGTTTCTGGCTGTTGTACCGGTACTTTTGCCTTATAAGGCGCTACAGGAGCTTCAACATCATTTACATTCACATTGTTACTTGCAATTTTATTTTTATTAAAATCTGTTGTAACATAGTATTCATGAATTTTTCCTTCTTCTGGACCGTTTTGTTTTGCAATTTTCGCAAAACTTGGTCTCAGTAAAAAGTCAACATCTGCTTTACCGTTCTTTACAATTCCAGAAAGTGTTTGTATTATATTTTTTTCATTTGCTTTATTGTGTCCTGCACCAGCAGCATCATCTTCCCAAAGGGTAACATATACTTTGTGTTTTTCCATATGGAGACAATGAACCCTTGCTTTTAGAGTCTGTCCATAAGAAAGCGGTTTTGATGGTTTTTGTCCGTTTTTATCAAGCAGTTCTATGCTTTCAATTTTTGGTTTTTCTGCAGGATGTGAAGTTATATTAAGGCGTGCCACATCTTCTCCTCTTCTTGCCAGAATACGGATGCCTTTTCTTTCTAAACTTTTTTGAAGAAAGGTGTAAGAGATTCTTTTTCCTGTTTTATCATTTTCTTTAGTCTTACGCCATCTTCCGTTTTCAAGAATGTATATTTCCCATTTTACAGGCTGTTCAAAACTATTATTAGAAGCTCCATTTTGAAAAGGCAGAATACTCGGCAAAAAAGCATTTACTGAGTAGAATTCTTCCTTACCTACAACAGGATCCGGATTTCCAATTATTTTAAAATCTGACATACTATTTTATTTTATTTACAAATAGAATCACTCTCTTCTAAACTCTCCTGAAATTTTGAGGTATTAACCAAAGGATTTATTTGATTATTTACCTGCGGCTTCGCTTTTTTAGCGTTTTGTTTGCTCGCTTCTGCTTTTTGTCCGTGTTTGTCTACTTCTATGCAATCTGGTCCTCCAATCGGGCAAGTTCCTTTACTGTCTTCAAGTAGAATTTTTCCCTGATTACTTAAAGTTACTTTTTCATAAAAAGCACTCCACTTAGTTATTGTCGCCTGACACGGCAGATAATCTCCGCTTCCATTTGGCTGCATTTTGCATTTTCCAAACGTATTTTTCTCTAATGTCTGCCCAATTTCTTTGTCGGTCGCAATGAGTTTTTTCTCAGCATCTTTATCATTAGCATAATGCTTATCCTGCGATTTTACTTTTAATATATCTTTTTTTGGTTCTACGCTAAATTTACATTTTAGTGAAGCTCCCTGAACTACTATATGTTTCTCACTCATTGCCTTACCATTATAAATATTACATTCGCTTAACTACTCTGTTTTATCTCTTTAATTTTGAGTTTCTTCTTTTTTTAAAGATTCAATCTGTACGATCACTTTTATTGGTTCATCATACTCAATATTGCATTCTAAATCTATTTTTTCGATACAATAACTATGTTCATCAAGAAAATACGAAGCGTTGAATTTTCCTTTCCACGGGTCAAATCCAAAACTGGCTTCACTTCCAGAATCTATATAATCTCCTTTTTGTTCTACTTTCACCAAATTTGATTCATCCAAAATAGAATCTATCTTTTGCTCTACTGCAAACTTCGATTCTTCATCTTTCTCTAATGGAAAAAAGACTTCGTTTTGAAAAGAATAATTTGAGGTATAACCAACGTAAATACCACTAAAAAAAGCCCTTAAAAAATAATCTGAAGCCAGAGAATTAAGTAATGCTTCAGAATTTTCTAAAGCATATTCTGTATGTTCAATATAATTTTCTGCAACCTCACCTTCAAAATAATCCAGAACTTCTTCTTTTGTATCCTTCCATCGGTTTTCTATTTCGTCATAATTGTAAATGTCAACCCACTTTCCAGATTCATTCACCACAATTTTTAAGGGATATAAAACAGCGGCAGTTTTAGCGGCCAGTTCATCCATAATGGTATCTGGTATACTATTATTGACATAAATAGATCCTTTATTTATTTCAAACAAATGATAATTATTTCTATCAGTAGCAAGCCATTTTACACTTGCTTTCATTTCTATTGTATCAACAGCATCTCCAAAAACAGTGGTATAACTAACCTGATAATCATTATGAATTTTGTCTGCAACAAATGGCAATGTATAATTACTTCCCAAACTTACTTTTTGAGTTTTCTTCTCCTCTTTTTCTTTTCTTTCTTCAATATATTTTTCTGGTGCCAGAATCAAAAACTGAGAATAGCTTTTGAAATCTGCTTCTATTAAATCAGGAATTTCACAATACATATTATGATACCATCTAAGCTCATCAGCCTCTAAGCCAAGATCACGAGCCACACTCTCGAGTGTATCTCCTTTCTTAATTTTATAAGTACGAAACTTGTCGTATGGGGATCCTTCAGGTTTATCTTCGTAATACATATTATCTCATCAACATTAAACTTCAACCTCTTTTTCTTTATTTTCCATCTTAGGCTCATACATAAACCCTTCTTTTTCCTTACCTTTTTTATTTACTTTGGTTTCTTCTTTTTTCTGTCTTTTACAAATAATTACTGAATTTTCAGTAATACCATTCATACCCAAAGTATATTTTGCATCTACATATTTGGCTGTTTGATACCATTTTGGCTGTAGAAAGAATACCCAGCTGCAATTTTCTCCATTTTCCTTTAAATCAATTTTACTTTCAGCATTATGATCATTATATCCTGAAACGGTATGATAGAACAACGCTCCAAAATCAATTCTCACGGGACCTTTAGATCTTATAGAAGTATATTTTGTATCACTTTCTTTTTTCTGGATTAATAATGTAATCAACAACAAATCTTTCATTTGAACATTTTCTATCTCAGGAAAAGGATCTTTTCTTTCAGGAATTTTCCATGTAACATATTCTTTAGGAGGAATCTGCATCATATAGTTAAAAACTGCGTAAACGCCTGTTGGCACTATAAATACCAAAAAATGGGAGCACATTAAAAATGTTAGCGCAATTCCGTTTAAGGCGGTATAAATAATCACAAATAATACGCTTGAATAAAGTGTTATTAAAAATGAAAACAATAATTCGATTCCCACAACGCCTTTTAGGTTAAACTCGTTAAAGTACCATCGATACAAGTAAACATTAAGGATTCCAAATAGCAGTGACGCAATTTGATAAAATCGAAATTCGTCTGAAAGCTCTGTAAATAATTTATTGTAACCTAAAAAACCAACCAGAGCATAAATCAATACAAATGAAAAAATATAGATGTAAAATTTTCTTTTATATTGTGTTGCAAATTCTTTTATTTTATCGCTGAATACCATAGTAAGTATAGCGCTTACTGCTATGATTACTACTAAAAATACAATAAGCCTAATATCAATAAGGGCTAATAAATGTTTTTTTACCATTCCTAAATTCGTGTTGTATACCCTAACACAGGTTCTTTACTAAAATTAAACTCTTCTGTTTCTTTATCAATCAATAACACTGTTTTTACGTCAACTTCCATTGGAAAAAAATGCTCGCAAAAACAATCTATAAATATTTTTATATCGCCGTTTTTAAGATATTGCTGGTAAGGTTTATGAGTTATAGGGCCAATTTCTATCCTTACATTCATAGAATAATCCATGTAATCTTTTCCAGTAATAAAATCGACTCCTAATCTATTTTCTCCTAACGTCCCCTGCTCTCCTTCTTCGCTATATTCTTTAGAACTTGTTGTTGTATAGGTTACCTTTTCTTCAATAATGCTTGATAAACAATGGCAGGCAAGCTCAATGTCTCCCACTATTTTGTACGCATAAGGCAGCAGCTGTATAAATTTTGAAACTAAAATTTCAGGGTAAATGTGTGATAATCCCCAAAAATCATAGAAAAAATCCAACGGTTTACTTCCGTTCAGTTTATATAAAAAATTCCTTTCAACACTTTCTACTTTAGTACGATAATGAAAAATTTCATTTTCAAAAGGAGTAAAAAAAACACGAGCTTCAGCTTCTTGCTTTTTCTGATGTTTATGCTCCTTTATCATCTGTTTTACAGACTTATCAGAATTATTCTCAGTAAGACTATGTACAAAACCCTCTGGAAGCGCATCATACATACTATCACGTGATAATCGTATATTTAAATATTCCTGTTTGTCATAATTATCATCCTGAATTACTGCCTCCAAAATGTCGCTTCTGTACGCACGCGAAAATTGTCCCTGATTAGAAACCGTAATTTCATCCTGCACAATTGCCTTGGACTCAAGAAGTTCATTAGCAATAACTTCAGCCCTAATGTCATACGAAATATTCTCAATTTCGAATGCAAGATCTTCAAGACTTTTTTTACTTCTTCTTTCCATCCTCATTAATTCGTCCTGCACCTATGTATCGTAACTGAAAATATTCATCATTGAAATTATATATTGCAAGACCTTTGTCTGTACAAGCCAAAATTCGATCGTTGTGCAGGTACAAACCAACATCAGATATCGGATGGTCTTTATCGTATCGAAAGAAAACCAGATCACCTTCGGCAAGAAAACTGCGGCCAGTAAAAATTTGTATAGATTTAGACTTCCACATTCCTGCAGGATCTTTTGGAAGCGTAACCTTGTAAACGTCGCTGTATAAAGACTGCAGAAAATAAGAACAGTCAATTCCTTTTTTAGAAAAGCTTTTTTCTTTGTATGGCGTATTAAGCCACGGATCTATGTAAGAGTATAATTTGTAGTTGGTAATTTTATTTGGCATTACAGCCAGAATAATGGAGTATTTTTCTTTTAGAGCAAGCATTTCGTCACTTAAATTCTCTGAATTATCATTGACGACGGTTTTATTTTTTAGACCTGTTTCTTTCATTTGAGCTTGTTTTTTTAACAGCTCCAAAGAATAATCATATTTGAAGGGAATCTGCGAAATATATTTTTGAGCATGGCATTCTGTAAATAAATGCATCATCAGAATCATTATAACAAACTGCCTCATAAAAAATATTATTTAGTACTCTTTTTTTAGATAATTAAACATTATTTCGCAACCAAAATGGATTATTAATAAATTTTAAGCAACATAAAAAATAAACTTTTTAGCTTATTTTTATTTTTCAAACCTGAGAAAATTCTTCTTTTTGAACGTAACTCGTTTATAATGAATTTATTTACATTTTTGGACGTGGTGGTTACAAACCTAGCAAAATATTTTGTAAGAATACAAATAAAATTTGTAAAATTTATAGTATAAAATATAAGTTTTTTAAAATAAATAAAACTACATTTGCTTCCAATTTTTGTTAAAATTATCTTACATAGTAAAATACCAAAATGAATCAAAAAAATATTGATGTTAGAGTTGTATTTTTTTTTGCACTTCTCTTATTAGCTGGAATCATTGCATTTATCATCCAATTTTTTAACCATGTCGATTGTGAAGATGCCAAGTTTTACATTTTTGCAGATCATTCACAATCAGAGGAATCGATAGAATTTTATGACAAAACTCGTAATGCAAAATCATGGATTTGGGACTTTGGAGACGGGTCAGAAAAAGATGTCAGAAAACATACTTTTCACATCTATAAAAATCCGGGAAAATACTATGTAACTTTGACAATAAATGGCAATTGTACCCATACAAAAGAAATCACTATAAAGGATAAATTTGCTGCCGATAAAATAGGCACGCCAAAAATTATTGCACCAAAAACTATTACAGTTGGACAGCCAGCTTATTTTAAATCAATCTCAGATGATGCCCGAACTTGGGAATGGGCTTTTGGTGAAAATAAAGGCATAGATGAAACCTCTTCTGCTCCAGTTTACAGCTTTATTACTCCAGGCGAAAAAACAATCACTTTAGTTATAAACGGTGATTTCAGTCGTGTGGCAAAGAAGATTATTTATGTGCATCCGAGAGTTATCAAAAAGACTAATCCTCTGGACGTCAGCTCGTATGAATTCGAGAAAAAAGCCGAAGCCTTCGCACTGCCACGAGGTTCTGTAAAAAAAGATCCACTTGAAGAAATGTTACAATATGTTCCAGTTGCACCGAAAACCAAAACGGTAAAAGATAGTACTGCTGTAATTAAAAAAGCGCCTAAAATGTCTGAGGATCAGTTTGAAATTTTATTCAAAAAAGTAGCAGAAGGCAGCAAAACAAAAGATGATTTTGCAGAATTTCTATGCGATGACTTAGATGTTCCTGTTGTAAAAAATGATAATGATCTATTGACTTTTTCTCAATTATGTGCTTCTGTAAAAGGAAAAAAGATAAAGATTGAATCTATACGTTTAAATAAAGACAAACAAACTAACTGCATTAAAGGATTAAATATCAGCTATAAAGTAAAAAAATACCTGATATGGTCTAAAGATTAATTTTTGATATGGAAGAAGAAAAAAACGTTTTCAGTGCAGAATTATTAAGTGCATTAGAAATTGCTAAAAAAATTGCTAAAACCAATTCAAATAAATACTATTCAGCATCCCATTTATTAAAAGCTATTTTAAACAGAGATTTATCACTTTTGAAAAGGCTTGAAACTATGGGTAAAGATGTTTACTATCTTGATGAATGGGCAGAAGTTCGAATCGAAGAAGAACCAAAAACCACTCATGTTCTTGATGCTGAGCCAAGCGATTTGATCGACGATATTATAAAAGAAGCAGAATCAGTACGAATTGCTTTGAATGAAGATGAAATTAGCCTCTATGCTATTATTATTGCTCTAAGTTCTCCTGGCGTAGGTTTCAACTTCGATCAAATGAAATCCTACCCTATATCTAGAAATGAATTGCTAGAAGATCAGATTATTATTCCACAAACGGAAAACGGTATAAAACAAGAAGTAAAAAAAGGTTTTTTAAGTAAATATTGCGTTCATAAAAACCTTGAAAAAAATAAAAAAAGAGTATCTGCAATTGGGCGTGAAGCCGAATTGAATGCCATAAAAGAAATACTTTGCCGATTTTCTAAACCTAATGTTCTACTTATTGGCGATCGCGGTATTGGAAAATCAATTTTAATTGATACGCTTATTCAAGATGTAATAGCCAATCAAGTTCCAGATGTTTTAAACAAAGTGCAACTTTTTGAACTTGATCTGTCATCACTTATTGCTGGAGCTTCATACAAAGGAGAAATAGAAGATCGCTTAAAAAACTGTATTCAGGAGCTTAAACAATATCCGAAAGCTATTTTAATTATTGAAGAAATTCATATTTTACTCGATAAAAACGGAGGAGATTCGGGCGTTTCAAATGTTCTTAAAGGTGAGCTAGCAAAAGGGTTGAATATTATTGCCACCTCAACAATAGACGAATTTTCAAAAAGAATCGAAAAAGAGCAAGGCCTTTCGGGAATGTTTGACATCGTTAAACTGGAAGAAGCTGATGACGAAACCTTGTTTCGAATGATTCGCGAGTCTATCAAAACTTATCAAGAACATCATAAAATACAAATAGATGATAAAACTATTTCAGAATCTATTCGATTATCAAAAAGATATTTAAAGGAAAAAAGCCTTCCTGAGTCAGCCATTAATTTGATTGACCATACAATGTCGGTTTTAAAAACTTCAGGAGAAACTTTTCTTAACGAAAAAAAATCTATTGCCAATAGATTAAATCTTCTAAAAGAAAACAAAGACAATTTATCTGAAAATCAATTGATAAAAGAATACAATTGGTTCCTGATTGATTTAATGAACAAAACAGCATTTTTAATGGATCCTGATGAGCAAAATGAAAAAAGAAATTTTGAATCATCAGAATCGATCCTTAATTATATTGAAAACCTCATTAATACACTTGAAGAAAAAGCGCTTGACAAACGCTCTCATATTGAAGCTTTTGATCTGTCTTTGATAATTGCTAAAAAAACAGGCATTCCTGCTGGAAAACTTAAAGAAGAAGAGAAACAGAAACTTAATAGCATTGAGGAAGTTTTAGGACGAAGAGTAATTGGTCAAGATCATTGTATTGAAACTGTTGCTGGCTCTATTTTAGAATCACGATCGGGTTTAAGCAAAGCAGGACAACCAATAGCATCATTCTTTTTTCTAGGACCAACAGGGACTGGAAAAACCGAATTAGCCAAATCATTAGCTGAATTTCTTTTTCAGGATGAAAACGCAATTATCCGTTTTGATATGTCTGAATTTAAAGAAGAACATTCAGCTGCATTGTTATACGGTGCGCCTCCAGGCTATGTTGGTTACGAAGAAGGTGGATTACTAGTAAACAAGATTAGACAAAAACCGTATTCTATTGTTTTGTTTGATGAAATTGAAAAAGCACATCCTTCAGTCTTTGATGTATTTCTACAGATTATGGACGAAGGAAAACTGCATGATCGTTTAGGGAAAGAAGGAGATTTTTCTAATGCAATAATTCTCTTTACTTCGAATATTGGTGCAGATCATATCGTAAATACATTTAACAATGGTGAAATTCCAGCATCGAGTTCGTTAATGGAAATCATGGCTAATTATTTCAGACCTGAATTTTTAGGGCGATTAACAGAAATTGTACCCTTTGCTCCAATCACTAAAGAAAATGCCTTAAAAATATTTGAAATCCACCTTAAAAAGGAATTCATTGATTTATTGAAGAACAGTAAAATCACAGTAGAAATTCCTTTAGAAACTAAACTATATCTAGCCGAAAACGGCTATAATGCCAAATATGGTGCAAGACCTATCAAAAACATTATTCGAACGCATTTAAGAAGACCTTTAGCGAAAAAAATAATTTCTGGACAAGTTAAAGACAACGATACTATTTCGGTAATTATTGAAAATAACGAAGTAAAATGGGTTATAACAGAACCTATTTCAGTTGAGAATTAAATTTAACTCTATCAAATAAAAAAAACGCTAAGAAATAAATCTTAGCGTTTTTTATTTTTATTCTAAAACTAGGCCAATCTGGCCATCGTCGTCTAATTCTGTCTCTACAGAATCGTCTTCTGGAATTTCAGGTTTTTCAGGAACTTCTTCGACTGGTTCTTCATAAGGAAGTGGGTCTAATAAATTCACTTGCCTTAACTTATCTGTAGTTAATTGGTTTCCTAAAGCTTTAAAACCTTTTACGGCTATAAAGTCTTCTACATCTATATGCAGATCATCTTTTTGAACTCCTTTTACTTTTGCAAAAACCAATTGTGCTACAGGGCGATAATCGGTAGATACAATCTCTAACTGCGAATTTGGATGGTCTGTAATGAAACTTTCTTCTTTTCCTTCATTTTCAACTAAGAAACGCTTTAAGAAATAACGCTCTTTTTCTCCATCATAATAAATCGCTGAAATTGGTTTTTTAGGTTTCCATTTTTCCAGAACAATCATATCTTCATCAAAATGAGTTGATAATTCTGGAATGATAACTTTCAATTTTCCTGTTTGGTTAATTATCAAAATTTTGTCTGTTGGCTTAAATTCACCTAGCAATTCTCCTCTTGCATCAACATTTAAGCGTTTTACAGTATCATCAAACCATACTTTTCTTGGCAGTAAAGTAGAAATTCCTTTTTCTTTCAATTCGATTTTCTTAATTGGATATTTGGTTACTAAGTTTCCTTTAGAACCACGTCCTTTAATCGCTAAATTAGCAAAGTCAATATCAAATTTCAGTTTCTTGATCGTTCCAACCTGACGCAATAAAATAGTCACAACCTCAGCTTCTCCATTTGGATTGTGTGAAAAATAAACCACCTGAGAACCGTTTGTACCATTCGTTAGATCGTAAGCTTTATCACGCGTTACACCAGTAACATTAAAACGTTTAATATAAGATGGACCTGATTTACCATCGCGGTACATCATGTTATAAATAGTACGTTTATCGTTTTTATCAAAAACGGCAGCGTGTATAATATCTTTTCCGATGAAAGTCTTGGCATCTACTTTTGTAATCATTAATGTTCCATCTCTTAAAAACACAATAACATCATCAATATCAGAACAATCACCTACGTATTCATCTTTCTTTAAACTCGTTCCTACGAAACCTTCTTCGCGGTTTACATATAGTTTTGTGTTACGTAAAACTACTTTTGTAGCCTCAACATTATCAAATACACGAAGTTCTGTCTGACGTTCGCGTCCTTTTCCGTATTTCTCTTTTAATTTGGTAAAATACGCAATGGCAAAATCCGTAAGGTGCTCTAAATTATATTCGACCTCTTTCATCTCGTCTTCTAACTTCGCGATTAAATCATCGGCTTTATCAGAGTCGAAACGTGTGATACGAATCATCGGGATTTGAGTCAGTCTTTGTAAATCGTCGTCATTAATTTCTCTAACGAATGATTTCTTGAAAGGCTCAAAACGTTCATATAAATATTTGTAAAGGGATTCTCTATCACCATACAATTTGAAGTCAATATACATTTCTTCACGAATGAAGATTTTTTCCAAAGTAGAAAAATGCCACTTATTTTTTAATTCTTCTAATTGAATTTCTAATTCCTGACGAAGTAAATCAACCGTTCTTTCAGTTGAAATTTTCAACATTTGAGAAACACCGATAAATAATGGCTTATTATCTTCAATAACACATCCTAAAGGCGCTACAGATGTTTCACAGGCTGTAAAAGCAAACAAAGCATCGATAGTTTTATCTGGTGAAACCCCAGGGAAAAGATGAATTAAAATTTCAACGTCGGCAGCAGTATTGTCTTCAATTTTCTTGATTTTGATTTTACCTTTTTCATTGGCTTTCAAAATACTGTCAATTAAACTCGAGGTATTGGTCGAAAACGGAATCTGCGTAATCACCAATGTATTTTTGTCTAACTGCGAAATTTTAGCACGCACACGTACACGTCCGCCACGCATTCCGTCATTGTAATTCGAAACGTCGGCAATACCTTGCGTCATAAAATCAGGATAAAGCGTAAATGGCTTTCCTTTTAAGATTTTAATCGAAGCATCAATTAATTCATTAAAGTTATGAGGAAGCACTTTTGTGGAAAGTCCAACTGCAATACCTTCTGCTCCCTGCGCTAAAAGCAATGGAAATTTTACTGGAAGATTGTTTGGTTCTGCACGACGACCATCATAGGAAACTCCCCAATCGGTAATTTTTGGAGAATACAAAACCTCCAAAGCAAATTTAGATAAACGTGCCTCAATATAACGGGGCGCTGCCGCACCATCGCCAGTTAGTATATTTCCCCAGTTTCCTTGGCAATCAATCAATAAATCTTTTTGACCAATCTGCACCATAGCATCACCAATACTCGCATCTCCGTGTGGATGATACTGCATCGTGTGACCAACAACATTGGCAACTTTATTATAACGACCATCATCCAGCTCTTTTAAAGAGTGCATAATACGACGCTGAACAGGTTTGAATCCGTCCTCGATAGCAGGAACTGCACGTTCTAGAATTACATACGAAGCGTAATCCAAGAACCAATCTTTATACATTCCCGTTACCTTCGTAATAACATCTTCTCCTTCTTCTTCCTGATTTTCGTAAAAATGTGCTCCTTCAAAATGTTTCCCTTCACCATCAACCACATCATCATCGCCATCTTGAATGTTATCCAGATTTTCATCTTGATTATTCTCGTCGCCGTTTGGAATTATGTTATCGTCTTCTTCGTCTTTCATTTAATTATATCTAATTATAATTTTATTTATTTTCAAGCAGTTGTTTTAAAACTTCAACGCTTGGTAAAACGGTCTTATATTTACTGGCAAAAATCTGTTCATTATTTTCTGGCAATGTATATTTAACTACAGCTTCACTTTTATTTTGACAGAGCACAATTCCGATCGTTTTGTTTTCATCTTCCAAGCGCATTTCTCTGTCATAAAAGTTGACATACATTTGCATCTGGCCTAAATCCTGATGCTTTAATTCTCCAATTTTTAAATCAATAAGAACAAAAGATTTTAATATCCTGTTGTAAAAAACTAAATCAATTCTAAAATGTTTATCATCAAAAGTGATTCTTTGTTGTCTGCCAACAAAAGTAAAACCATGACCTAACTCTAGTAAGAAATGCTCTAGCTTATTAATAATTTCTTCTTCTAATTGCGATTCCGAATATTGATTCAATTCGGGTAATCCTAAAAATTCAAGTATATAAGGATCTTTAATTATATCTTTTGGCTTTTCAATAATTTGTCCTTTTTCTGAGAGTTTTAATATTCCTTCTTTATCTCTGCTTAAAGCTAATCTAGTATAAAGTGCAGAATCATATTGGCGTTTTAATTCTCTAACACTCCAATTGTTCTTTTCAGATTCTATTTTATAAAAGCGCCTTTCTTTTTCATCTTCAATTCGCATTAAAAAAACATAGTGAGTAAATGTCAACTTAAAAAAAGAAGCCAATGTTTGACTATCAAATTTCGCAGTCAATGACTGCGCTTTTAGAGATTTGAATTCCGCAGTCACTGACTGCGTTTTTTGAATTTCAAAAATCCGAGACAGTGACTCGGAT
Source organism: Flavobacterium tagetis (assembly GCF_016735615.1). Classification (GTDB taxonomy): domain Bacteria; phylum Bacteroidota; class Bacteroidia; order Flavobacteriales; family Flavobacteriaceae; genus Flavobacterium; species Flavobacterium tagetis. Next base: position 541,665 of record NZ_JAERSF010000002.1, on the reverse strand, counting down.
TTTGAAAAAATCAAATAAAACTGCCTTATTTGTTCTAAATTTCTAATTGAAAAACCTTTTCCAAATTCCTTTGTCAACTGTTGAGAAAGACTTTTTAAAAGCTGTTTTCCATATTCTGCCCTATCTTTTCCATTTTGTTCTTCTTCAACAATTATTCTCCCTATTTCAAAATAGGTAATTGTCATGGTTGAATTTACGGTACGCAAAACCTGTTGCCTTGCATTTTGCAATAACTCGGCAACTTGCTGAAAAATGACTTTATTTTGAAGACCGTTTGGCACTATAACTTTTATTTAACTATTAAGCCTCCTCAAGCTCATCAATCTCCACCTTCAGATTCTTGATAATAAATTCCTGTCTATCTGGAGTGTTTTTACCCATATAGAAAGATAACAACTGCTCAATCGAAGTATGTTTATCCATCATAACCGGATCAAGGCGAATCGTGTCTCCAATAAAGTTCTTGAACTCATCTGGCGAAATCTCTCCCAAACCTTTGAATCGCGTGATTTCTGGTTTTGGTTTTAGTTTCTCAATCGCGTCTTTTCTTTCTTCTTCTGAATAACAATAAATCGTCTCTTTTTTGTTTCGAACCCTGAAAAGCGGTGTTTGTAAAATATACAAATGTCCTTCTTTAATTAATTCAGGAAAAAACTGCAAAAAGAAAGTAATTAAAAGCAAACGAATGTGCATTCCGTCGACATCGGCATCGGTTGCGATTACGATGTTGTTGTACCGTAATTTTTCCAGCCCGTCTTCAATATCCAATGCTGCCTGCAATAAGTTAAATTCTTCGTTTTCATACACAATCTTTTTAGACATTCCGTATGAATTCAAAGGTTTACCACGTAAACTGAAAACGGCTTGCGTATTTACGTCACGCGACTTTGTAATCGATCCTGAAGCCGAATCTCCCTCGGTAATAAAAAGCGTACTTTCTAAGTTTCTTGGGTTTTTGGTATCAGGAAGATGCGCTCTACAATCTCTTAATTTTTTATTGTGAAGATTGGCTTTTTTAGCACGATCTGTCGCCAATTTTCTAATTCCTGATAATTCTTTTCTTTCACGTTCTGCCTGAAGAATTTTACGCAATAAAGCTTCAGCTGTCGGCGGGTTTTTATGCAGGTAATTGTCCAGTTTCGTTTTGATGAAATCATTAACGAAAGTACGAACAGAAACTGCAGGCGTTCCATCGTCAGAACCCATATCGGTAGAACCTAATTTGGTTTTGGTCTGAGACTCAAAAACCGGTTCCATTACTTTAATGCTAATTGCACTTACAATCGATTTTCGAACATCTGATGCTTCAAAATTCTTATTGTAAAACTCTCGAATTGTTTTTACAACTGCTTCACGGTAAGCCGCTAAGTGCGTTCCTCCTTGTGTTGTATTCTGACCGTTTACGAAAGAGTGATATTCTTCACTGTATTGAGTTTTACTATGCGTTAACGCTACCTCAATATCGTGGTCTTTCAAATGAATAATTGGATATTCTAAATCTTCTTCGTTGATGGTTTCTTCTAATAAATCACGAAGTCCATTTTCTGAATAATATTTTTCTCCATTGAAAATAATCGTCAAACCATTGTTTAAGTAACAATAGTTTTTAACCATTTTGACAACATATTCTAAACGGAATTTATAGTTTTTGAAAATAGTTTCGTCTGGCGTAAAAGTTACTTTTGTCCCTTTACGTTTTGTTGTATCGATTATTTCTTCTTCTAAAACTAAATTTCCAGCTGAAAACTCTGCTCCTTTTTGTTTATCATCTCGAACCGATTCTACACGAAAAAAAGTAGAAAGCGCATTAACCGCTTTTGTTCCGACACCATTTAAACCAACTGATTTCTGGAAAGCTTTAGAATCGTACTTTCCTCCCGTGTTCATCTTCGAAACTACATCGACCACTTTACCCAACGGAATACCACGTCCGTAATCACGAACGGTAACTGTTTTTTCTTTGATACTTACCTCAATAGTTTTTCCTGAGCCCATTACGAACTCATCGATACAGTTGTCTAAAACCTCTTTTAGAAGAATGTAAATACCATCATCCGGCGCAGATCCGTCTCCAAGTTTTCCGATATACATCCCGGGACGCATACGGATATGTTCTTTCCAATCAAGCGAACGAATATTATCTTCGGTATATTGATTTTGCTCTAGCATATATGATTTTAGGATTTTTTGCTAATGTACCATTTCTTAACAAAAAATGAAAGCGTATTTCTTTTTTGTTATGAATAATAACAGTTTAAAATCTATTTAAGTTGATTTTAAAATAAAACGGGCGTCAAAATTATAAAAAACTGCTTTTTCAGCAAAATAAACACTATTTGATCCCGAGTACTTCTTTTGCCAAAGCAATCATTTCGGGCGTTCCCGTATTTTTGTTTTTTTCGTCAGAAAGTTTTACAACTCCTTGCCAATGTACATTATCTGGTTTTGTATCCGTTAATTTTATAACCATATTCATGGCTGGAAGTCCTACGTCGTTGGTAAAATTTGTTCCAATCCCAAACGACATTTTTATTTTATCCTGACAGAAATCGGCAATCTTTTTTACTTTTTCATAATTGAGCGAATCTGAAAAAACAATGACTTTTGATTTTGGATCAATTCCCATTTTATTATAATGAGAAATTACTTTTTGAGCAAACTCAATAGGATCACCACTGTCATGTCGAACACCGTCAAAAAGTTTGGAATATTTTTTATCAAACTGATTGAAAAATATTTCTGTAGTATAGGTGTCTGTTAAAGCAATTCCCAAATCACCTCCATAAACTTTTGTCCAGTTTTCAAGACTTATAAAATTCGCTACCTGAAAACCATATTGCGCCGCATGAAACATAAACCATTCGTGAGCATGTGTGCCTAAAGGCCTTCGATTATTGACCATTGCAAAATGCACATTACTTGTACCAATAAAGCTCTGTCCTCCATAAGTTTGCAAAGTCTCATTCACAAGACTCTGCACATCATAAGAGTGACGACGTCTTGTTCCAAATTCTAAAATTGAAACACCAAGTCTATTGTAATTCTCTATTTTTTCTTTCGTAAGACTTTTTACTGCCTCATCGTTTAAACGAATTAAATGATTGGATTTATAAAAAAGTTCTGAAATCAAAGCCATTAACGGCACTTCCCACAAAATGGTTCTGTACCAAAAACCTTCAACAGTAACTTTTATTTCTGAGCCTTCCTGACTAATCTGAACTTCAGACGGATCAAAGCTATATCCTTGCAAAAAATCTAAATAAGTAGGATCGAGATAAGGACAATAATGAGCCAGATAACTTTTTTCTTCTTTTGTCAATCGAAGATCTGCCATTGCATCGACAGAATTTCGAAGTAAATCTGCAAAACCTTCAGGAAAAATATGTTTCCCGCGGTTTATAAATCCGTAACGAACTTTTGCTTTTGGAAAAAGTTTAATTACAGCATGCTGCATTGTAAATTTGTAGAAATCATTGTCTAAGATTGATTTCAGAAAAGTGGCTTCCATAGTGTTCAAATTCGAATCATTATTGCTAAGATACAGCAATTTCAGAAAAGATGAAAATTACTGGATTCTTAGCTCATTATTTTCAAACAATTTTAAAAGAAACAACACTATTTCCATCTACAAAAACAGTTATGTAATCGCCTATGTTGCTATCAATTAGAATCTGAAATTCTAAACCTCCTCGCTTTTCTTTTGGATTTTGAACTTTAACAGGCTGATTTCTTTTATTCAAATAAAAAACCTGATTGGATTTTGATACGTTTTTGATTTCAACTGTAATTTTATCCCCATTTCTCGCTTCAATTATTCCAGAGTCTGGTGACTTGATTTTATAATCTTTTTCGATTGTAGTATTGTAAATCAAAGGTCCATTCAAGAAATCTTCTTTACTCAATCTGTTTCCTAAATAAGAACCTGAATCCGGAAAATGCTTGGCAAAGAAATAATCTGGATCTGTATCAAAATAAGCAGGATTAAAATCGTTTACCATTCTACCTTTACTGCTATCATAGTAGCCTTGTCCCCATGTCACATCCAAAAGACGCCATTTTTTATCAATCAAAACCATATTCCAAGCGTGATTAGATGAAGTGTTTTTTCGACCGATATCTCGCACTGAAATTTTAGAATCGCCGCGAATTATTTCGCATTTAATTCCCATTAACGAAGCCAGATTCTGATACAGAGCCGTAAAACCTTCACAAACTGCTTTTTTAGATTTAAAAGCTTTCTGAATTAGATTATCATTCAGTTGTTTTATTTTTCGTTGTTTTTCAGCTTCCGAAGAATAACTGAAACCTTGAACTCTTGGCGGATTCAAATACGCATTATAATCATATTTTATATTGAAGGCAATCCAGCTATAAATAGCACGCGCACGATCATAATCCGAATCAAAGTCTTTTTCGATTCTGTCGGCTAATTTTTCTGTGCTATCAAAGCTTTTTGGGTATTTTGCAACTATTTTATCGACTTCACTGATCTTTTGAGCAAAAGTAAAATTGATGAAAATACTATTTAATAAAAGGAAAATAAGGGTAATCTTTTTTTGTGGCATTTAAAAATTTGATTTAATAATATCTTTCAGTTCTTGATCTAATTCAGGATTAGAGATTTTATTTTCTTGTAAATCAAAATTCGAGCCAAATGCTGGTAATGAAAAACTTCCTTTAATTTCTGCACCATAACGTGGGAAAAGATTCTGCGCAATTCCTAAAACAGATGCGCCTCCTCTACCACCTGGAGAAGTTGCCAATAATAACATTGGTTTGTGCTGAAAAACATCTTTTTCGATTCTAGAACTCCAATCGAAAACATTCTTGAAAGCAACAGAATAATTTCCGTTATTTTCTGCCATTGAAACCACTACAATATCAGCTTCTTTAAGTTTGTTTAAAAATGCTTGTGCTACTTTATGTTGACCTACTTCTTTTTCAAGATCAACACTAAATACAGGCATTGCAAAATCATTAAGATCTAAAACTTCAACTTCTGCATTTTCAAACAAACTAGATGCATAAGTCGCTAAACGTTTGTTGATTGATTGCGTACTGTTACTTCCTCCAAAGGCTACTATTTTCATATGTGGTATTTGTTTTTTAAACCATATAAGTAATATAAGAGAATTTAAGTTTTTTACTCAAAGTGAATTAAATGAACTTATATTACTTATATGGTTTATAGTTAATTTTCGATCTCAAAAATCTCTTTTTGTATTTCTACAGAATAATCATTTGGTGAAATACTTCCGCCAAAAGCTTTTGCATAAACTTTAGTAAATTCTGCTCCAAAATATAAAATAATAGCCGAATAATATACCCAAACCAAAATTATAATTACAGAACCAGCTGCACCATAAACGCTTGCAACGGTTGAATTTCCTAAGTACACTCCAATTGCAAATTTACCTATCATAAACAAAATTGCAGTGCTTGATGCTCCAATAAAAGCATCTTTCCATTTGATAATGCCGTCTGGTAAAGTTCGGAATATAATAGCAAAAAGCAATGTAATGCTGGCAAAAACAATCACCAAATTAACCACATAAAAAAAGTAAACAGTTGTGTCTGGAAAATAAAGTTTTAAACGTGCATTTAAAAGATCAAGTGTAGCATTGACCATCAAACTGACTAGCATTAAAAATCCTACTGAAACGATCATAGAAAAAGACATCAACCTATTTTGAATAAACTTTTTCAAACCTTTATTGGGCTTTGCGCGAAGTCCCCAAATATAATTTATCGAACTCTGAATTTCTGCAAAAACACCTGATGCCCCAATCAGTAGCATCACGACCCCAAATACGGTTACAAATACATTACTGTCTGATAATTGAACATTTTTGATTGCCTCCTGAATCTGTACAGCAGCATTATTTCCAACCAATCGATTTATCTGACCATATAACTGACCTGTGACTGCCTCTTCCCCAAAAAAGAAGCCGCAAATCGTAATTATAATAATCAATAAAGGAGGCAAAGCAAAAATGGTATAATAAGATAACGCTGCGCTTAACTTTATCGCATTGTCATCATTGAATTCTAAAAATGTTGTTTTTAATAAATACCAGGTTTTTGAAAAGATATTGTGATTTTTCATTTGCTGATTTTTTGATATTCACTCAAATTTACGCATTAATGAAAATTCGTCACTTCTTGGATTTTGTTAGAATTTTATATTTTTTCCATATATGATTTTTAATTCCTGACGGAATAATTGTACTGGGAACGCATTATAATTTTACCAATATTTAATTCCTAACGGAATATTTTTCTCAAAGTTCAATTCTTGATTTACCGATTTGTAATTCCTAACGGAATACTACTTTTAAGATCCATGATTTGAATGAACAATATTAAATCCTTAACAAAAAATCTCGTAGAGATTTAATATTGGTAACTCAAAAAAAAACGACACTTTAACTGTCCCGTAGGGACTTAACATCAAAAAATCATTTATAATGGCAAAAAATCCCTTTATCATAAACCGTCCATAAACTTGCTTTTTGATTGGCTGCTTTTAAAGCGTTATTTGCCCAAGTATTACAAGTATAAAAAAGACTGTAACTTCCTTTTGCTTCATAGAAAGCATCTTTTCTTCCGTAACTATGACCTTCAATCCATTGTGGATGAATTGGATCGCTAAAACTATTGGAAATATAATTGACTAAATTTTGATAATTTTCTTTCGACACCAAAATACGTTTGCAATCATCACCTTCTCTTAGTTGCTTAAAAAATGTTGCATGCACTGCAGACGAACTGATTCCGAATGCAGCTTTAAAAGCCGTGCTTGCTTTTAAATCTGACCATTCTGGCGTTTCCAAATAAAAGCCTTTATCTCCCCAGCCAAAAGCAATATAATTCATTAAGGAATCTTTTGATTGTGTCTGGCTAAATTGAATTTCGCTTCGCCAATCTTTAATTTCATTTTTTACAGGAACTACTATATCAGTATGAACTCCATTTGATAGAATATAAATAGAAATTGCATTTTGTTCTTCGACCTGAGCGACATCTGAATTTATCGTAATTTTAGAAATTATTAAAACAGCTGTAACATATAAAGCAAGAAAACTAAAAATTCCGAAAAGTGTCCAGCCCAAAATTTTGAATGATTTTTTTAGCATTTTGATTGGTTGATTTTAGATTAGTAATTGGTTATTTTTTGTGTAACCAATTTTTAAGCCAAAAATTTTTCTTATCGAAAATGGTACACGGATTTTACAGATTCGCTTTCGCGAAAGCGCAGATTTAAACGGATTTTTGTTTTCTCATTTTTTGTCTTCCTGAGCGAAGTCGAAGGATACGCAAGAAGCTCCATAAAGAGAATCGACAATCTGTACGCGGGCTTCGACTTCGCTCAGCCTGACAAGCAAAACCATAAGTTATAAGCATAAAAAAACTGCTGAATTTCTCCAGCAGTTTTAGTCTTTATTCTTTCTTCTGTACTCTTTCTTCTAAAAAAAAACTAAACGTTAAAACGGAAATGCATTACATCACCATCTTTCACTATATATTCTTTTCCTTCAACTCTGAATTTTCCAGCTTCTTTTGCTTTTGCTTCAGAACCGTATTGAACGTAATCATCATATGAAATCACCTCAGCGCGGATAAATCCTTTTTCAAAATCAGTGTGGATAACTCCAGCTGCTTGTGGCGCTGTAGCTCCGATATTGATTGTCCAAGCACGAACTTCTTTTACACCAGCTGTAAAATAAGTTTGCTGTTTTAATAATTTGTAAGCTGCACGAATCAAAACTGACGCTCCTGGTTCTTCTAATCCCATATCTTCAAGGAAAACCTGACGCTCTTCGTAGCTTTCTAATTCTGTAATATCAGCCTCTGCTCCTACTGAAAGCACAATAACTTCAGCTTCTTCATCTTTTACTAATTCACGAACTTGATCTACATATTTGTTTCCGTTTACTGCAGAACTTTCGTCAACGTTACAAACGTATAAAACTGGTTTTGCTGTTATTAATTGGAAACTTTCCATAAGAACTTCTTCGTCATTATTTTGAGGAACGATTGTTCTTGCAGATTTTGCCTGCAAAAGAGCTTCTCTAATTCTGTTCAATAAAGCTTCTTCTGTTTGAGCCTCTTTATTTCCTGTTTTTGCAGCACGTTTTACTTTCTCTAAACGTTTTTCGATTGTTTCTAAATCTTTTAACTGCAACTCGATATCGATAGTTTCTTTATCACGAATTGGGTTAACGTTTCCGTCAACGTGTACAATATTATCATTGTCAAAACAACGTAAAACGTGGATGATAGCATTACACTCTCTAATGTTTCCTAAAAACTGGTTTCCAAGACCTTCACCTTTACTAGCTCCTTTTACCAAACCTGCAATATCTACGATATCTACAGTTGCCATTTGAACGCGCTCTGGTTTAACTAATTCTTCCAATTTATTGATTCTTGGATCTGGAACGTTTACTACACCAATATTAGGTTCGATTGTACAAAACGGAAAGTTGGCACTCTGCGCTTTTGCATTAGATAAACAATTAAATAATGTTGATTTTCCAACATTTGGTAATCCTACAATTCCTGCTTTCATCTGTTTGTTTCTATTTATTTTATTTGGCCCTACTACTTTCAGACCTCAAACACTAAACATTTTGTTTTTTAGTGTCTTATGATTTACCTGTTTTTTTGATTTCTGCCAAAATGATATTTTTTGGCTTTAAAATTTTGCAAATATAAGATTTAATAGCTCTTGCGCGAAGTAAAAATGTTCAATAATATAATTTTAGACATACGCAATGAAATTTTTAAACATTTTATTAATTTTTTGTTAAAAAACATTACTTTATAAAACTGATTAACAAAAAACAAACCAATAAACCAAAAACCATGAAAAAGATTGCATTATTACTATTTCTGCTGAATTCAGCATTTCTTTTTGCTCAAAAAGAAGTCTCGGGTCTTGTAAAAGACAAATCTGGAAATCCGCTTCCAGGCGTTAATATTGTCGAAAAAGGAACCTCTAATGGCGTTTCTACTGATTTTGAGGGAAGCTTTAGAATAAAAGTTAAAGAAGGCGCAACTTTGGTTTTCAGTTATGTAGGATTTACAACAGTTGAAAAAACAGCTTCTGGAGATAAAATAAATGTTACTTTAAGTGAGAATGATGGCCAAGTTTTAAATGACGTTGTTGTGGTTGGTTCCAGAAATGCTAAGAGAACCGTTGTAAATTCAGCTGTTCCTATTGATGTAATCAATGTAAAAGATGTTACGACGCAAAGTGGAAAAATTGAAATCAATCAGTTATTGCAGTATGTAGCTCCTTCATTTAATGCAAATAAACAATCGGGATCTGATGGTGCCGACCACGTTGACCCTGCTTCTTTGAGAGGTATGGGACCAGATCAGACTTTGGTTTTGATTAACGGAAAAAGAAGGCATCAATCTTCTCTAATCAATTTATTTGGAACTCGCGGACGCGGAAACACAGGAACAGATTTAAATGCAATTCCAGCCGCATCTATTAAAAGAATTGAGATTCTACGCGATGGTGCTTCTGCACAATATGGTTCTGACGCCATTGCCGGAGTTATTAATATTGTGACAAATGACAACGTTGATGAATTAACAGGTTCGGTTACCTATGGAGTTTTTAATACAAATGCAAAAGGCGATTTCTTGCCAGGAACTCCAAACACAAAAGGCTTCAGACTAGATCAAAATGGAAACGGAAACTCTTATGGAAAAGATCAAGATTTCGACGGAGGTTCTGTAAGAGTTGCTGCCAACTATGGAACTAAAATTGGAAGCAAAGGTGGTTACGTAAATGTTACTGGTGAGTTTTTAAACAAAAACAAAACCTTAAGACCTGCTTACGACTTTAGAAAAGGTTTTGGAGATGCTGAAATGACAGGTGTTAACTTGTTCGCCAATTTAGCAATTCCTATTTCAGAAAAAACCGAATTCTATGCTTTTGGCGGAAGCAATTTCAGAGATACCGATGCTTATGCTTTTACCAGAAATGATGGTGAAAGAGTTGTAGAATCTGTTTATCCAGGTGGATATACCCCAAGAATTACTTCTAAAATTAATGATAATTCTATCGCAGCAGGAATTAGAACCGAATCTTCTGGCGGATGGAAATTTGATTTGAGCAATACTTTTGGTAAAAACAAATTCCAATACGATATTAAAGGAACTATAAATGCTTCACTAGAAGAAAAATCTCCTCATGAATTTGATGCTGGAGGCCATAGTTTACTTCAAAACACTACAAATTTTGATATTTCTAAAAACTACGGAGATGTTCTAAAAGGTTTAAATATTGCTTTTGGAGCAGAATTTAGAGTGGAACAATTTGAAATCTTTGCTGGCGAAGAAGGTTCATATGCAACTTATGATACAAACGGAAAACCTATTACAGATCCAACAACTCAAAGCGCGCCAATTGATCCTGTAACTGGAGAACCAAGACCAGGAGGTTCACAAGGTTTCCCAGGATACAGCCCTGCAAACGAAGTGAATAAAGACAGAACCAACTTCTCTCTTTATACTGATGCCGAATTAGACGTTACTGAAGCTTGGATGTTAAGCGGAGCTTTACGTTTTGAAAATTATAGTGATTTCGGAAGCACACTAAACGGAAAATTAGCTTCAAGACTTAAAATTACAGATCACATCAATGCTAGAGGATCTATAAGTACAGGTTTCCGCGCGCCGTCTCTAGCTCAAATTTATTATAATTTACGTTTTACAAACTTTAACGCGAGCGGGGCAACAGAAGTATTATTAGCTCCAAATGACAGTCCAGTAACCAGAGCTTTTGGAATTGAGAAATTAAATGAAGAAAAAGCGGTAAATGCTTCGTTAGGTTTTACTGCATCTTTCGGTGATTTTACTGCTACTGTTGACGGATATTATATTCAAGTAAAAGACCGTATCGTTTTGACAGGATATTTTGACGCCAGTTCTTTAAATCTAGGAGTTTCTGAAGCTCAGTTTTTTGTGAATGGAGTTGACACAAGCACACATGGTTTAGATTTGGTTTTTTCTTGGAAAAAGACATTTGATTTCGGTCAGTTTGGTGCAACTTTAGTTGGAAACATCAACGATATGAAAATTGACAAAGTTAAAAATGGCACTCTTGACGAATCCATTTTCTTTGGAAAACGAGAAAAAGCATTTCTATTGGCTTCTGCCCCAGATAATAAATTTGGTTTAAACCTGACTTATGCAAAAAACAAATTTGATGCTGGTTTAGCTTTTACTCGTTTCAGCAAAGTGATTTTGGTTGATTATGCTGACGAAGATGACGTTTATAATCCAAGATTGATTACCGATTTAACTCTCGGATATCAGTTTACAAAAAGCTTAAAACTAACCATAGGAAGCAATAACTTATTTAATGTATATCCAACTAAACAAGACGAACAAGGAAATACAGAAGCTGGAGGTTATTGGGATGCTGTACAAATGGGATTCAGCGGAGCTTATTATTATGCAAGACTTGGATTTAATTTTTAATTATTTTAAAAAAGGCTTCGTCTTTGCCTGACAACTTTATAAAAACAAAAAAATCCTGAACATTATGTTCAGGATTTTTCATTTCTGTTTATAATTACAATTTAAACTCTAAAGAGGCGATGATTGCTTTTTCTTCATCGGTAGCTGTAAATCCTGAAATGTCCCAGTAATTGGTTAGGATTTTGTTTTTCTTATTAAAAAGTGATTTTTCTTTAAAAACATCACTTTCGCTATAAGTGAAATTTTGTTTATTGAAACCCGTTGTGACAAAACTGTTTCTTACCTGCACATTTTTAGTTTTATCCTTTAAAACAACATTATAACCTATTTCTTCATTGGAGCTCAATAAGTAGTAATCGATTCCATCCCATCTGTAATTTACTTTAACAAACGATTTTGTCATGTTTTTTTCACCTTCTTTTGTCTTCTCTTCTACTTTATCAAGAGTTGCAGGCGTAACCGAAATAGAATATTCTACAATAATCTTCTTCAAAGGATCATAAATAATTTCAAAATTATCAATTGCTTCTTTGGCCTTATCCAGCGGAACAACCGACATTACATAATAATCTTTGTTTTTTGAATGCCCTTTAGTTGTAAAATCATATTCCTTTTTTGCTTTTGAATCTAATAATGGTTCTAAGTATTTAAAATTCGAATAATTCTCCATTATATCATTCAAATTATACCCTTTCAAATCAGCACTTACATCTGCTTCTAATAATCCGTAGGAACGATTTTGCTCAACCAATAAAGTGGTTGCATTATTATTTTTATCAAATTGAAAATTTACCAATCCATCATTATAATACGTATATTGATTGTCGAGCATGAAAAACTCTCTCACATATACTTTCTGTCTATGAGAAATGCTAATTTTCTTTGTAGAATTGTTAACCAATTTCTGCAGTATTTTTTCTGGAGATTCCTTAGACAAAACCACTTCATCCAATTTATTGTTTTTACTCTTTAAATAAATAACAAATTTTTGCTCTCCATTTAAAGAAGTCCAGCGTACAGTCAAATCTTCGTAATTAGTTTCAGAAACCTGAACATTAGATCCCCCAGTTAGCATAAAAGTAACTTTTCCTTCTTCATTGCTCAATAAAATCTGTTGGGTTTTCATTATTTTAACCGTAGCATTTTGTATTGGCTCCAAGGTCTCTATATCCTTTACAATAATAGAATATTCCTCCTTTTGCGCAAAAATGCTTATATGGCTCAATAAAACGACAAATAAGAGTAGCAATTTCTTCATAGGCATTGTTAAATTTTCAACTAAAGTATTATTTTTTTAACAATTAAGCAACAGCATAAAAAATAAAACATTCGCTATCAATGTACTAACTTTTACAAATACCTGATATCAGGGTAAAAAAAATCCTGAGTTTTTAGCTCAGGATTCTATATTATTCAGCAGTTATTCTTACTCGTTATGTAAGAAAGCTTGTCTTTCTAATAAAGTTTCTTCGTCTTCAACGTGATTGTCATCAGGTACACAACAGTCAACAGGACAAACAGCAGCACACTGCGGCTCATCGTGGAAACCTTTACATTCTGTACATTTTCCAGGTACGATATAATAAATTTCATCAGAAATTGGAGTCTGCGCATCGTCAGCGTCAACTTCAGTTCCGTCAGGTAAAACTATTTTTCCAGAAAGACTTGTCCCGTCTTTATATCTCCAATCATCTGCTCCTTCATATATTGCTGTATTTGGGCACTCTGGTTCGCAAGCCCCACAATTGATGCATTCGTCAGTTATAATAATTGCCATCTTTTTAGTCTTAAAGTTTAAAAGTCATAAAGTCTAAAGTCATAAAATCTGTCATAAAGTTTGAAAGTATTAAAGTTATAAAGTATAAAAGCCTTTTCAACTTTCGACTTTGGACTTTGGACTTTTGTCTTTCGACTTAATTATGCTTATTTTTGTGCAAAATTACAATCAAAACAATTCATAAACAAACATTATGACATTAGAAACAAAAAAAAGTGTTTTTGTTGAATTAGGAAAATTTTTAAGTCAGTTTTCTGAAGACGCTTCTGTGCAAAAATCTGACGTTTTATATAATGATATCTTTTTTGATGATTTCAACAACCTGATTCATTTATCGCAATCTCATAATGGATGGTATACTCCTGAACAAGTTTATTTCTCTATACAATCTTGGGCTGAAGCTTTGACAAAAGAAAACATTGACAAATGGCTTTCGGCTTATAAAATTGATGAAAATAATGAAAATCCAAAAACCGTTGCTTTAATTTTAGCTGGAAACATTCCACTGGTTGGTTTTCATGATTTCTTAGCGGTTTTAATTACAGGAAACAGAGCTTTAATCAAAACTTCGTCAAACGATCAGCATTTATTGCCATTTTTAGCTAAATATTTAATTGCTGTTGATGAAAATTTCAAAGACAAAATCACTTTTGTAGAAGGAAAACTTGAAAACTTTGATGCCGTAATTGCTACCGGAAGCAATAATACCGCTCGTTATTTTGAATATTATTTTAAAGATAAACCTTCAATTATTCGTAAAAACAGAAATTCGGCAGCGATTTTAACTGGAAAAGAAACCAATGAAGATTTAGAAGCTCTTGGGGAAGATATTTTTAGATATTTTGGTTTAGGATGCCGAAATGTTTCTAAACTTTTTATTCCGAAAGACTATTCTTTTGAAGCTTTTTTTCAGGCAATGTTCAAATATCAAGATGTCATTCATTATGAAAAATACGCTAATAATTATGACTATAATAAAGCGGTATTTTTAATGAGTAATTTCAAATTATTAGATAACGGATTTTTAACTTTAAAAGAAGATTCAAGTTACGCATCGCCTATTTCGAGTGTTTTTTATGAGTATTACGAAAGCATTGAAAAACTCCAAAAACGCCTTCTAGAAGACACAGATCAAATTCAGTGCATCGTTAGCGATAATTTAACAGCAAATAGTATTGCATTTGGAGAAACCCAAAAACCTCAATTGTGGGATTACGCAGATAATGTCGATACTATAACGTTTTTGTTAACAACAAAGTAATAAATTGTTTAATTATTTCGAATATTTTAACGCTTTTTCGGCTCTTATTGCCGAAATTTGCGTCTTTAAAATTTTCGACTATTAACAACAACCATGAAAAAACACAACTACAGCGCAGGACCAAGTATTTTACCTCAGGAAGTTTTTGAGAAGGCATCAAAAGCAATTTTAAATTTTAATGATTCAGGGTTATCTATCCTTGAAATCTCGCATAGAAGCAAAGATTTCGTTGCAGTTATGGAGGAAGCTCGTTCCCTTGCTTTAGAATTATTAGGACTTCAAGGAAAAGGTTATCAGGCTTTATTTTTACAAGGTGGTGCCAGCACAGCATTCTTAATGGCTCCATATAACTTAATGAAAGAGAACGGAAAAGCTGCTTATCTAGATTCTGGGACGTGGGCAACTGCGGCGATTAAAGAAGCAAAACTTTTCGGTGAGACTGTTGTCGTAGCTTCTTCAAAAGAAGACAATTATACTTATGTTCCAAAAGGTTACGAAATTCCAGCTGATGCTGATTATTTCCACTGTACAAGTAACAATACCATCTTTGGAACTCAAATGAAAGAATTCCCAGCAACAAACGTACCTGTTGTTTGCGATATGAGTTCTGATATTTTTTCACGTGAATTAGATTTTTCTAAATTTGATTTAATCTATGCCGGAGCTCAAAAAAATATGGGGCCTGCAGGAACTACTCTAGTAGTGGTTAAAGAAGAAATCTTAGGCAAAAATGGAAAAACTATTCCAAGTATGCTAGATTATGCTAAACACATCAAAGGAGAAAGTATGTACAATACTCCACCTGTATTTGCTGTTTATGTTTCTCTTTTAACATTACAATGGATTAAAGAAAAAGGCGGAATCGCTGCTGTTGAAAAATTAAACAATGCTAAAGCAGAATTACTTTACGCTGAAATCGACAGAAACCCATTGTTTAAAGGTGCGGCTGCAGTAGAAGATCGTTCAAACATGAACGTAACTTTCTTACTAACAAATCCTGATCACACAGAAACTTTTGACGCTTTATGGAAGGCTGCAAACATTTCTGGATTGCCAGGACACCGTTCTGTTGGTGGTTACAGAGCTTCTATCTACAACGCTATGCCAATTGAAAGCGTTCAGGTTTTGGTTGACGTAATGAAAGCATTGGAAAGCAAAGTTTAGTCTTTTTTTTCGGTTAATCGTTAATTTGTTTAACTGTTTAATCGTCAAAAAAATACCTGCTGTAAAATATCAAAAAAGAAAAATCAAATAGATTGGCTATCGATTAAACAGTTAATCGATTATCCAAATAAAAAAATAAACCCTGCAATGAAAGTATTAGCAAATGATGGAATTTCTAAAAGCGGAATTCTAGCCTTAGAAAAAGGCGGTTTTGAAGTTATCACTACAAAAGTAGCTCAAGAACAAGTGGCTAACTATATAAATGATAACAACATTGACGTAATTTTGGTTCGTAGTGCAACTAAAGTTCGTAAAGATATTATCGATTCTTGTCCTGGTATCAAAATCATCGGTCGTGGTGGTGTTGGTATGGATAATATCGATGTGGATTATGCAAAAAGTAAAGGAATCCATGTAATTAATACTCCTGCTTCGTCTTCAGAATCTGTTGCAGAATTAGTATTCGGACACTTATTCTCTGGAGTACGTTTTTTACATGATTCTAACAGAAATATGCCTCTTGAAGGAGATTCAAACTTTGATGGTTTGAAAAAAGCTTACGCTAACGGAACTGAATTAAGAGGAAAAACTTTAGGTATTGTTGGTATTGGTCGTATCGGACAAGCTACTGCAAAAATGGCTTTGGGTCTTGGAATGAAAGTTATCGCTGCTGATAGTTTTATTCCTCAAGTTGATGTAAAAGTTGAATTCTTTGACGGACAATCAATCACAACCACAATTGTTTCTCAATCTTTAGAATCTTTATTTAAAGAAGCAGATTTCATTACGTTACACGTTCCTGCTCAAGATGGCTACATCATTGGAGAGAAAGAACTTGCAATTATGAAAGACGGTGTTGGAATTGTAAACTGTGCTCGTGGCGGTGTAATTGATGAAGTAGCTTTAGTAAAAGCTTTAGACTCAGGAAAAGTTGCTTTTGCTGGTTTAGACGTTTTTGAAAGCGAACCAAAACCAGAAATGGCAATCTTAATGCACTCTAAAATCTCTTTGACTCCTCACATCGGAGCTGCTACTGGAGAAGCACAAGATAGAATTGGTACTGAATTAGCATCACAAATTATTACTTTGTTGAGCTAGTAAAATAGATTAAATTCGACTAAAGGGATTTACTACTTACCTGTAGTAAATCCCTTTCTTTTTTATACTTTCGCGAACATTTAAAGTATAACTATGAATACACATAAAAAAGGCTCTAAACGTAAGTGGATCATCAGACTGATTCTAATGGTAATTGCAATTGCCTTGTTCTGCACTTCTATCTTTGGCAATATATTTTCACTTATTATTGAAAAAGAATATTTTATACCTAAGCAATCTTCCATTTTTACTTTTAATGAAACTACTGGCAATGAAGGCTCAAGCGATGTGTGGAGATATGGAGAAGATTACAGCAACTATTACTACAACCTGAGTACATTTGATAATGATGTGCTATTTTTTTCTAAAAAGAACATTAATAGTTGTCCTGGATTTAATCCTAAAGATGTTACAACCTGGTGCAAAGCAAAAGATACAAAATACTAAATTTTAACAATGGTTCTAATTTAAGTCAATATAAATAAGCTTTTAGCGAATTTCTTGAATTTGCCCAACCAAGTAATTAAAAAATAAAGTACCTTTAAATGGATTTATCAGTAAATTTGTAGTAAATAACTTTCTTTTTTTATTAATTTTGGCGTGTAATTTTAAACCTTAAATATCATGTTTGAACAATTAACCCAATTAGTACAGCAATACGGAGGTGATGCTGTTGTAAACAATAACGCTGTCCCAAATGAACATAATGAAGCAGTAATAAGCGAGACGAGCAATTCTATTTTTGAAGGATTAAAAAAGATTGTTTCTGAAGGAAACACAGATCAAATTGCCGGATTATTTAATGGAAATTCTCCAGTAGACAGTTCAAATCCAGTTGTTCAACAAATTCAACAGCAATTAAGCGGAAGTCTTGGAGAAAAATTTGGTTTAAGCAGTTCAGATTCAAATGGAGTTGCTTCCAACTTGATTCCGCAGATTTTAGGCTCTTTAGTCAATAAAGCAAAAGATCCGAACGATAGCAGTTTTCAAATTTCAGATATCATCAATTCTATTTCAGGAAACAGTGGACAAGCTTCTGGAATAATGGATACGATTTCTAAATACGGAATGCAATTCGGACTTGACCAAAACAATGATGGAAAAGTTGACGTTGCAGATGTATTAGTAGTTACAAAAAGCAAAGGAGGAATCGCTGGATTTATCGGAAAACTGTTTGGAAGCAAGTAGCTCTTAAGGTATAAAGCTACATAAGTTCAAAGTATTAAAGACTTTTAATAAAAAAGGATTACAAAATTGTAATCCTTTTTTATTTTTATTAGCAAGAAGTTAAACCTTTGTTACTTTGAACCTTTACTTCTCTGAACCTAGAAAAAATATCGTAATTTTATGCTATGAAAAAATGCATTTCCATATTAATTGTTTTACTTATAATTGTTGCATGTTCTACAACTTCCCAGAATATTGCGAGCACTGATACTGCATCTGCATCAAATAAAAAAATAAGTGATACTGTTAGAATTGCAAACGATTCATTAGAATATGAAGTTATTATTATTGACAATGGATTCTCGACTTGGCTTGCTTCCCGTGCTTATCCGAGAAACTATTATTCATTGCAATATCTTGAAAACAAAAACTACCTGTATGTAACAGAATGGAATAATCGTTTTTCACAACCACAGCGTTACAACCCAAATCTATACGAAATGTCTATTGACTACCGACCTGACATTCATTACGGCTATGAAGTAAATTACCTAATTTACAATTACATGATTTATTTCCAAAATACTTACAAACAAAAGCTTTGGGGTAACGTTCCTTTAAGATAATATACTATATTTGTAATCATTACAAATAGCAATGAACAGATTAAAAAAACGCTGGGGAATTACCTCAAATTTACAAGCCGTAATTATATTTATCGTTTTTGCCATCACAGGATCGGCATCTGCGTGGCTGTCTAAACCTTTCTGCGTTTGGCTAGGCATCACTAAAGAAGATTTCGGAGGTTGGTTTACACTTATTCGCCTTATCATTATCTTCCCAATTTATCAAGTTTTATTAGTAGCTATCGGAACTATTTTTGGGCAATTTAAATTCTTTTGGAACTTCGAAAAGAAAATGCTAAAAAACATGGGACTGGGTTTTTTATTTAAAGAATAACTTCCCTCTCCATTTCTTTTAAATTTCAAAAACCGTTCTGGTCAAGATTATCCTTTATTCATATTTTTAAGTTTCTTTTCGATTTATTCAATCAATTATCATTTATAACCTTCATATTGATCAATCCCTGCATTTATCAGATATAACGTATTTAAAAAATTAGCATAAAAAAGAAAATACTATTGCTTTAATTCCATTTAAAGATAATACACCAAGCAGAACAGCATTGTGCAGGATAGTTTTATTTTAAGTAATAACAAACTTTACAATAGTCGAAATTAATTACTCACAACTGATAATCAGTCGTTTAATTTGTTCGATAAAATTATTACTTACTAACCAAACCACAATTTGACATGCTGAAAAATTACTTAAAACTCTCCGTAGTAGTGGCAGCAATCTGCCTCATTACGCCGTTAAACAAGATTTTTGCCCAAAATCCGATTGTAAAAATTGATTTTGATCAATCAGGAAGACCTAAAGCCGAAGTAAACGACCCCGATTATACCACTTGGGTAATCGCTTCTGGCAACACCAGCACTTATACTGAAAATGGAGTTACCTTTACTATTACTCGCGTTGGAAACAATGGAGACAACTTAGGAACCAACTGGTACAAAGCAGGAATTCAGGCTCCTTATTATGCTCGATTGGTATCTGACGGACTTACTGTAAAAGGCGCAACTGCAAATCTTGGCGCACAAATCGAACTTAGAATAAGCGGTTTAGCAACAGGCGAACATACAGTGTTAGCCTTTTTTAATAATGTAGACAGTCCAACAACCAATACCTTTAGCCCAATTGACATTTCTGTTGACGGAAATCTAGTAGTAGATAATTTGATTCCATCAGTGCGAGCAACCAAAACTGCAGATGCAAAATCTGCTTATTTAAAATTTCAAGCTACAGCAGGAACTGATGTTGTGATTTTAATGTCAGCAGAAACTTCTGGAACAGAAAATATCAAAAACTTCATTTTTAATGGTTTTGAATTAAATACGCCTAATATTTTTTATCAAGCTACAAATCCAAATCCAAAACAAAATGACGAACATGTCGAATTAACCTCTAGCGGAAAATTACTGCAATGGACAGCTGCTGCAAATGCTGTTTCTCATAATATTTATTTTGGAACAGACCAGACAACTGTTGACAACGCCACAACATCTTCTCCAGAATTTAAAGGAAACCAAGCTTTAGCCAGCAATTCTTATCAAGTAAATGGATTATATTCAGGCGCAACATATTACTGGCGTATTGACGAAGTTTTAGCAAACGGAGTTGAAAAAGGAAATGTTTGGCGTTTTCGTCCCGCACAGCTTGCTTTTCCTGATGCCGAAGGATATGGCCGCTTTGCGCGTGGAGGACGCGGAGGAAAAATAGTCGCTGTAACTAATCTTAATGACAGTGGTCCGGGAAGTTTCCGCGAAGCCGTTACAAACGATATTGGTCCAAGAACAATTGTTTTTAATACTTCAGGAGTTATTCAATTACAATCTCGTCTCGTTTTAAACCAGCCTTATGTAACCGTTGCTGGACAAACAGCGCCTGGAAAAGGAATTTGTATTCGTTCTGCTCCTTTTGGCGTAACTGGAAATGATGCAATTGTACAAAATCTAAGAGTTAGAGTTGGCGCAGGACCTACTTATGACGGAATGGGATTAACAGGCTCTGACAACAGTATTATTGACCATTGTTCTATCAGCTGGACGATTGACGAATCTTTCAGTTCGAGATCTGGAAAAAATATAACCCTTCAGAGAACACTTATTTCTGAAGCTC
Source organism: Flavobacterium tagetis (assembly GCF_016735615.1). Classification (GTDB taxonomy): domain Bacteria; phylum Bacteroidota; class Bacteroidia; order Flavobacteriales; family Flavobacteriaceae; genus Flavobacterium; species Flavobacterium tagetis. The sequence continues at coordinate 520,954 of NZ_JAERSF010000002.1, read as the reverse complement.
TAAATGCCGCGAACCACCAAAATTATCCAGTAGGAACAGAACACGGTTATGCTGCTACAATTGGCGGTGATATTGGAAGCTTTCACCATAATTTATTAGCACACTGTTATGGCCGTAATTGGAGTCTAGGTGGTGGATTGGACGGAAGTGGCGCTTATACAGGCCGAATGGACATTACCAATAACGTTGTTTATAACTGGGGAGGAAGAACAACCGACGGAGGAACAAAAGAAGTAAATTTCGTCAATAACTATTATAAGCCAGGTGCAGGATCAAAAATATTTGTTGCTTTTAACCAGCAAAATGAAGGCGTTGGAACAGGAATGCAGCGATGCTATTTTAACGGAAATGTAATGCCCGGCTATTTCGATGAAAATAATCAGACGGTAGGCAGAAAAGCTTCTGGGAACACGGTTCCTTATGACAACTTTGTAAGTACACCATTTTTTCCCTCTTATGTAACTACCCAATCTGCAAAAAATGCTTATAAAATCGTCCTTTCTGATGTTGGATGTACGCAACCTGAATTTGACGATCATGACCAGCGAATCATTTCAGAAACTTTAAACGGAACATATTCTGCTGTTGGAAGCGTGACAGGAAAACCTGGATTCCCTGACAACGAAGCTGATGTGGGAGGTTTTGAAAGTTATCCAACAGAAGTTAGAGATTCAAATTGGGACACAGATCAGGACGGACTGCCAAATTGGTGGGAAAACATCATTGGAACAAATGTAAACTCTGCAATTGGAGATTTCTCAGATGCCAATGCCGATCCAGATTTAGATGGCTACACTAATTTAGATAAATATCTACAATGGATGTCTTTGCCTCATTACGAATCTCCAAACGGAAACAAAATAGACATCAATATTCAAAAATTATCTAGAGGTTTTACAAATGGAGTCTCTTATTCAATTTCAAATGTAATAAACGGAAACGCAACTCTAAATACTGATGTTGTTGCCTTTACTCCTGCTTCTAACGGATTATGCTCTTTTGAATTTACTGTAACCGATTCTGAAGGAGGAACTATGAAAAGAAAAGTAAACATTATAAGTGGGCAAAGCTTGACTTTAGGAACAGATGATATTAATAAAGAAAATAAAAATAATGCTTTTAACGTTTGGCCAATTCCAAGCAAAGGAGCTTTCTCAGTATTAATTGAAAGCGAAGAAACAGAAGTTTCAGATTTAAAAATCTATGATATTTTTGGAAAAGAACTGTTAAAGCAAAAAATTAGAGGAAACACACAAGAAAATATTCAATTACACTCAAAAGGAGTTTTCTTAATTAAAGTTATAAATCCGCAGACAAAGAAAACACAATATGTGAAGAAAATAATTGTGCAATAGCAACATAAAAAAAGACGGCTTTGAGCCGTCTTTTCTATTTCTTTTCAAAAAAATAAGTATAAATCCAAGTCAGGGTAAAAGACGGAATCACATCTGTAAAAGGCAGTATCTCTTCCAAAAAAGTCAAAACCCCAGCAACCTTCCCTACTCTTCCTTTATACATTCTCGCCATAATTATTGCCGCAATAGGCGCCCAGACCACATCTGAGAACTCACCCAGAAACGGAATCGAGAAAGAAATCATACCAATTCCATCCAAAACTAATCCGATGATTAATTTTGACATTCTATTATCTTCTGCAACTTCTAAATCTTGCATAACACATTCACTTTTAAGTTAATCGAAATTAAAAATAATTCCCTAAAGTAGTCTTACTTATTTATTAAATTTAATTTCCAACATTCCCATATCAATTTACGTACCGATTTTAGATTTTCAAAAATCGCTTCACTTTTTTTGGAATTTGGGATTTGGGATTTAGAATTTAAAAATATTGGAATTTGATTATAATGATAATCTTTGTTTCTTTGTAAAAACAGTTTCAGTACATGATACACGCAAAAAACATACATAAATTCTACGACAAACTTGAAGTTCTAAAAGGAGTCGATCTACATATTAAAAAAGGTGAAATTGTTTCTATTGTTGGTGCTTCGGGCGCTGGCAAAACGACATTATTGCAGATTTTAGGAACTTTAGACAAACCAGACCATAATCCAGATTCATCTCTGACTATTAATGGCAAAAACGTTTTAGAGCTTCAAAACATCAAAAACGAAAGCTCTAATCAAGAAAAAGCGTTTAAAATCATTACTTGGTTAGGAGCACTTTATTTCGTTTTATTGGCTGTGTTTTTATTGTTTTTTAGAAGTAAAATAGAAAATGATATTTTCGGCTACGGTACTTGGGCATTAATCCTCGCACCGACTTTACTATTATTGTTTTATTATAATCGCTACTTCAAAAAGAAAAGCAGACAAGACAAAGTTTTATCCGACTTTAGAAACTTAAATCTCGGATTCATTTTTCAATTTCATCAGCTTTTGCCTGAGTTTACAGCTTTAGAAAACGTTTGTATTCCGGCTCACATTGCAGGCAAAAAAACAGCCGAAACCGAAGAAGAAGCAAAAAAACTCCTTTCTTATCTTGGACTTTCACATAGAATTAATCATAAACCGAGCGAACTTTCGGGTGGAGAACAGCAGCGTGTGGCTGTTGCAAGAGCTTTAATCAATAAACCTGATGTTATTTTTGCCGATGAGCCTTCAGGAAATCTAGACACACATTCTGCCGAAAATCTGCATCAATTATTTTTTCAGCTTCGAGACGAATTCGGGCAAACTTTTGTCATTGTAACTCACAACGAAGAATTGGCAAACATGGCTGACAGAAAATTAGTTATGGTTGATGGACAGATTAGCAATTAAAATAATCAGGAGCTAACTCCTGCTGTCCGCTATATCTTTTCCTGGCTAAAGAAGCCAGAAAAAGGATGCCGCTCCCATCAGGGCTAGGGCACTCGAATACATTAGAAGATTTCATTTCAACATGAACCAAAAAGAACTCAAAGAATTTCTAGACGAAAAAGTCATTCAATATAACAATCAGGATTTCATAGAAAGTGATCCTGTACAGATTCCGCATCTTTTTACTCAAAAAGAAGATGTCGAAATTGCAGGTTTTCTGAGCGCTTCTATTGCTTGGGGAAACCGTAAAATGATCATTAAGAATTCTCATAAAATGATGGAATTAATGGGCAATACACCTTACGATTTCATCATGTCACATTCTGATGAAGATTTGGCAAGACTTGAAACTTTTGTTCACAGAACTTTCAACGGAAATGATTTTGCAGGTTTTATAAAGGGTCTAAAACATATCTACCAAAACTACAACGGACTAGAATCTGTTTTTGCTAAAAATCAAGAAAAAGACAGTTTGCAAAAAAGCATCAGCGAATTCAAAAAGATATTCTTCGAAACAGATCATTTAGCTCGAACTCAGAAACACATTTCAGATCCGTTAAACAATTCAGCAGCGAAGAGAATCAATATGTACCTTCGTTGGATGGTGCGCCAAGATGCAAAAGGTGTCGATTTAGGAATCTGGAAAAGCATTTCACCTTCCGTTTTATCTTGTCCGTTAGATGTTCATTCTGGAAATGTTGCCCGCAAACTCGGCATTCTTTCGCGAAAGCAAAATGATGCAAAAGCTTTATTAGAATTAGACACCAAATTAAGAGAAATGGATGCAAAAGATCCTGTAAAATATGATTTTGCTTTGTTTGGATTAGGGGTTTTTGAAGGTTTCTAAATTGTTAAACTGGCAATTATTTTTTTAATTGCTCTAAATGCAAGTAATCCCAATTAGAAAATATATTTTTCCCTGAATCTACTTTCAAGCCCTCTGCTTTATAAAATTCATTTATTAAATCGTAATCAATTATTAGAGATTCATCATCCAATTTTGTGTTTTTAAGCAATTCGATATCTGAACCAGAAGCCCCAAAATTATCTGCCACATAGTTGGATTTTGTTGTTCTCACATTGTTTTCAATAATAACTTCATAACGATACTTTTCATAATAAGACAATTCCAATTTCCCATTTTTAAATTTTGCTAACCGACCTTGACCGCTAGTAGTCTGATAGTAGGCGAGCAAAATCTCAGTATTCAGATTTTTTGAAATTAATTTCAAAATTTCATCAAAAAAGTACACCCCAACCTGAAAATCAAACTCAACTTCAACCCAATCCTCACTATCAATTTTTGAAACTACTATTGTTAGATTATCACCATCAAAAGAATTTTCATCGTGTGGCACATAAAACCATGGTTTTCTATTATCAAACCATTTTTCTCTGCCAATTCGCATATATTTCTTTAGTTCTCTTGCTACAGTTTGAACATCATTACATTTAATATTGGTTTGCGAATATGTTGCCATCTTGTTTAATCTATTATCTTTCTTTTTCTTATTTTTTCAAAAATATTAAAAAAATCTCCAGATCATTTTAACACAGTAGATACTTTTAAACAAGAATAAAAACATTTTAAAAACTAGAAATCAAACAATTAACCAACCAAAATCTTAGAAGATTCGAAAAATCTTGTGCTCTAACCATCATTTTAACGTACATTTGCACAAAATTTAAAGCAAATGAGCACTTTCGAAAAATTTAATCTTCCAAAATCATTACAAAAAGCTGTTGACGAATTAGGATTTGTTACGCCTACTCCTATTCAAGAAAAATCTTTTTCTGTAATCATGTCTGGACGTGATATGATGGGAATTGCACAAACCGGAACCGGTAAAACATTTGCTTATTTACTGCCTCTTTTAAAGCTTTATAAATTTACGCATACTAACACGCCAAAAATCGTAATTCTAGTTCCAACACGCGAATTAGTCGTTCAGGTGGTTGAAGAAGTAGAAAAACTGACTACATACATGTCGGTTAAAACTTTAGGAATTTATGGTGGTGTAAACATCAATACACAGAAAAAAGCCGTTTATGAAGGCGTTGACATTTTAGTTGGAACGCCTGGACGTACAATGGATTTGGCTCTTGATGCCGTAGTTCGCTTTGACGAAACACAAAAACTGGTTATTGACGAGTTTGACGAAATGCTGAATTTAGGTTTCAGACCACAGCTGACTTCGCTTTTTGCAATGATGAAAACCAAACGTCAGAACATTTTGTTCTCGGCAACGATGACAGACGAAGTTGATGATCTTTTAAATGATTATTTTGATTTTCCTGAAGAAGTGACATTAGCGCCATCAGGAACTCCTCTTGAAAAAATTACCCAGATTACTTATAATGTTCCGAATTTCAATACAAAAGTAAATCTTTTAAAACACTTACTAGAAACTGACGAAAGCATGAGTCGCATTCTAGTTTTCGTAAACAACAAAAAGATTTCAGATATGCTTTTCAATCGTATCGATGAGCTTTTTGATGGACAATTTGGCGTTATTCACTCCAACAAATCTCAAAATTACCGTTTGAGTACAATGGCTGAATTTCAGGAAGGAAATCTTCGCGGTTTAATTACAACCGACGTTATGGCAAGAGGTTTGGATATTTCTAATATTACACACGTAATTAACTTTGAACTTCCAGAAGAGCCAGAATTGTATATGCACAGAATTGGTCGTACAGGACGTGCAGACGCAACGGGAACTGCAATCAGTTTTGTTACTCCAAGAGAAGAAGAATTCAAAATTGCAACTGAACTTTTAATGGATCAAGAGCTTGATATAGCCGACTTCCCTGAAGAAGTTGAAGTTTCAGAAAAACTTATTGAAGCCGAAAAAGATAGATTGCCAAGGAAGTTTTTAATGAAAAAACCAAAACTGGAAGGTGATGGCGCTTTTCACGAAAAATCTAAAAAGAACCAAAAAGTCAATCTTGGAGGGCCTTCAAAAACCAAAAAGAAAACACATGGTTCTGTTAACAGAAATATGTTGAAGACAAGAAACGAGAAGAAGAAGAAAAAATAAGTTTTTTTAGATGCTAAGCTACTAAGTTGTTAAGGTTCTGAGTTTTTTTCTATAAAATATAAAAGGGTAAAGATTTAAATAAATCTTTACCCTTTTTTAATCTTAGAAGCTTAGCATCTCAGAACCTTAGCAACTTTTCTATATTTTCGTAAACAACAGTCCTACTGGCGAACACAATTGTATTCTTCTTCCAGTATCTACAATCTTTCCTGTTGCGATATCTCTTTTAAAAATAACTATATCATTAGTATATTGATGACCTACTAAAAGGTAATTTCCTGTTGGATCAATTGCAAAATCGCGAGGACCTTTCCCTAAAGTACTTTGCTGTTCTACCAATTCCAGACTTCCTGTTTTAGAGATTTTATATACAGAAATTGCATTAGCATCTACACGATCAGTAACATATAAAAAGTTTCCGTCAGGCGAAAGTTTAATTGCCGCCGCTCCTGTTCCTCCTTTAAAATCTTTTGGAAGAATGCTTGTCTCAGCAACTACTTTTAAATTTCCTGTTTTATCCCAGCTTAATGTTGTTAAAGTTCCATCCAATTCCTGAACTAAATACACAAATTTCCCGTCTTTACTGAAAGTTAAATGTCTTGGTCCACTTCCTGGTTTTACATCAACACTTCCTTTTAGAGTTAAAATTTCATTCTTAGCAGCTGGATTGTATTTATAAATAAACACCTTATCTAAACCTAAATCGTTCGAAAGTACAAACTTTTTATCTGGAGAAAAAACAACCATGTGCACATGTGCTTTTTCCTGACGCGCTGCATTTGACCCTTTTCCTTCGTGCTGAATTAACTGTTGCACTTCTGTAATGCTTCCGTCTGGATTTTTCTTAAAAACAGCAATGCTTCCTCCAGAATAATTAGCGGCAATTACATGTTTATCATCATTTATCAAATGGCACGGATCTGCTCCTAAAGCATCATTTTTATTTAAAAGATTTATTTTGCCTGTTTGCGAATCATATGAAAAAGAACTTACTGTACTTTGTGTCCCGTTTTCGTTTACAGCATAAATAAATTTATTATCTGCAGAAACCGACAAATAACTCGGACTAACAACATTCTCTGAAGAACTCTTCAATTTATAATCGCCTGTCGAAGCATCAAATTCATACACGTAGATTCCGTTGCTTTGGCAAGTATTGGTGTAAGTTCCAACTAGTAAGTTGAATTTATTTTGAGCTTTAATCGTGGTTAATGATAAAGCTGAAAATAATACTAGATATATTTTTTTCATAGTTTATTTTATTTTTAGAATTAGCTAAAATAAGTAATAATATCTGTTTGAAGGAGCTTCTAAGTTACAAAGAAATTACAAAAGTTACATTTTTTGATATTTTTCTTGCCACTCCAAACATTTTCAATTTATAATTGACAATTAACAATTCATAATTCTCCTACTTATATGGTTTAATAATTTTAATTTGTATTTTTGACCAGCATCTTCGCGAAAAACAAAACGTAGTGAAGTAAATCGAAGCCAGAATGCACTTTAAACATCCCGAAATTCTATACTTTCTGTTTTTATTGATCGTTCCAATTTTGGTTCATTTATTTCAATTAAGACGATTTAAAACTTCTTATTTCACCAATGTTCGATTCTTAAAAGAACTTGCTATTCAGACTCGTAAGAGTTCTAAAATCAAAAAACGTCTTTTGTTAGCAACCCGTTTGTTATTGCTTATCTGCGCCATTATTGCTTTTGCACAGCCTTTTTTTGAAGCTGCCGACAGCAAGAACGCTTCAAACGAGATGTATATTGTATTAGACAATTCTTTTAGCATGCAGGCAAAAGGTAAAAAAGGAGAATTGTTAAAAAGAGCCGTTCAAGAATTGCTTGAAAACACGCCCGAAAACACTCAATTTTCCCTTTTAACCAACACCGAAAATTTCTGGAATACTGATATAAAATCTTCTAGAAGTTCTTTGCAAAACTTAAAATACAGCGCATCTCCTTTTGATCTTTCAGCAATTACGGCTAAAATAAAAGCTCATAAATCAGCACATAAAAAAGATATTGTCATTATCACTGATGCTGTTGGCTTGAAAGAAGCAGCTATTAAAAGTTTAGATTTTGAAGAAAAACCATACTTTATTGTTCCAGAAGCGGAGCAAAAAAATAATGTTTCTATTGATAGCGTTTATATCAATCAGACTTTAGAAAACTTTTACGAAATCGGCATAAATTTATCAGCCTATGGCGAAGATTTTAAACCAGTTTCAACAGCGCTTTACAATCAAAATAAACTGATCGCCAAAACTATTGTCAATTTTGACACCAAGAAAAAGAAAATCAATTTTACCATTCCCAAAGAAGCTTTTCACGGATATGTAACAATTGAAGACAATGGATTGACTTACGATAATAAATTGTTTTTCAGTATTTCTAAAAACAAAAAAACAAACGTTATCAGCATTGGTGAACCTGAAAAAAGCAATTTCTTATCGAGAATTTATACTTCAGCAGAATTCAATTATAACAATTATCCAATCAGTTCTCTAGATTATAATAGTTTAGAAAAACAGAATACTATTATTTTAAACGAATTAATTGACATTCCACAGGCACTGCAAACGACTTTGAAAGCTTTTGTTTCTAAAGGAGGAAATTTGGTTGTAATTCCATCCGAAAAAACTTCTCTTTCGAGTTTAAATGCTTTATTGGGTAATTTTGGAAAAATTCAGTTCGGAAATTTAGAAACCAACAGTAAATTAATCACTAAAATTAATTTCGATCATCCTTTATTTTCGGGCGTTTTCGAAAACAAAATAACCAATTTTCAATATCCGAAAGTAAACAGTTCGTTTACCGTTTCGAGTTCGTATCCAGCTGTTCTTTCGTTTGAGGACCAAACCGCTTTTGTAACTGCTGTTCAAAATCAGGTTTCTGGAATAACGGTTTTTACAGCGCCTATTAATAGCACAAATTCTAATTTTCAGCAGTCCCCTTTAATTGTTCCTCTGTTTTATAAAATAGCTCAAAACAACCAGAAAACTGGCGTAAATGCTTTGACAATAGGAAATAATCAGCCTTATTTTGTTGATGTTCTTTTAACTAAAGATGCTATTTTAGAAGTAAAAGGAACAGAAGATTCGTTTATACCAGTTCAGCAGATTTTGAATAATAAAGTCAAGTTAACTTTTAATGATTTTCCAGAAACTGCTGGAAACTATAGCGTTTTTGACAAAAAGGAATGGGTAGAAAACATCAGTTTTAATTACAAAAGAACCGAAAGTGATTTAAGTCAAGTAAACACAAATGTGGTTTCTGATTTCAAAACTGCCGATACGATTTCGACTATTTTTAATACGCTACAAACTGAGCGAACTGACAGCCAAATTTGGAAATGGTTTGTTATCTTTGCACTGTTATTTTTAGCATTAGAAATGGCAATTATAAAATTTGTAAAATAGGTTTCTCGTTTTCTAAAACGTCTTACTTTTTACAAAAATCATTTTACGACAAAAAAATATCTACATATGAAACTAATCATCAAAAGCGCCAAAATTATCGACTCAAAAAGTCCGTTTCACAATCAGACCGTTGATCTTTTAATTGCAGATGGTTTAATAGAAAAAATAGGAGTTTCTCTTCCAAACGATAATGCAGAAGTAGTGCGATTTGATAATCTTCATGTTTCTCAGGGCTGGTTTGACAGTAGTGTCTCGCTAGGCGAGCCAGGTTACGAAGACAGAGAAACTATCGCAAACGGATTGAATGTAGCAGCAAAAAGCGGATTTACAGCAATTGCATTACAGCCAAATTCATTACCAATTATTGATAATCAATCTCAGGTAAATTTTGTAAAAAGCAAAGCAAATGGTTCTGCTACAGAAATTTTCCCGATAGGCGCTTTAACAAAAGCCAGCGAAGGAAAAGATATGGCGGAGCTTTTTGATATGAAAAATTCTGGAGCAATAGCTTTTGGAGATTATAACAAAAGCATTGACAACGCTAATATTCTGAAAATCGCTTTACAATACGTACAGGATTTTGACGGATTGGTAATTGCATACTCACAAGATCCAAACATTAAAGGAAATGGTGTTGCAAATGAAGGAATTGTTTCTACAAGATTAGGACTAAAAGGAATTCCGAATTTGGCGGAAGAACTTCAAATCTCGAGAAACTTATTTTTATTGGAATATACTGGCGGAAAACTTCATATTCCAACCATTTCTACTGCAAAATCAGTTGAATTGATTAGAGAAGCTAAAGCTAAAGGCTTAAATGTTACTGCAAGTGCTTCGGTTCATCATTTGGTTTTAACAGATGAAAAACTGGACGGATTTGATACTCGTTTTAAAGTAACGCCTCCACTAAGAACTGAAGTAGACAGACAAGCTTTACTAAACGGAATTGCTGACGGCACAATCGATATGATTACTTCAGACCACAACCCAATTGATATTGAATTCAAAAAAATGGAATTTGATACAGCTAAAAACGGAACTATCGGATTAGAAAGTGCTTTTGGAGCTTTATTAACAGTTTTACCAGTAGAAACAATTGTTGCAAAATTAACTGCTGCAAGAAATGTTTTTGGTTTAGAAAACAATGTTATTGAAGAAGGAGCAAAAGCAAACCTAACTTTGTTTACAACAGAAGGAAAATCAACTTTTACAAAAGAAAACATTCTTTCAAAATCTAAAAATTCTGCTTTTTTAGGAACTGAACTTAGGGGTTCTGTTTACGGAATTTTAAATCAAAATCAATTAGTTACAAAATAATAAAATGAATAATTCAGTCGAAGAAGGAAAGCCAATTGCCATTACCAGTTACATTCTAATCATTGGTGTTTTGATTGCTATGAGCATGAATTCTGAAAATAAAAACAGTTTTGCTTCTTTTCATATCCGTCAATCTTTAGGATTGTCTTTAACCTTTATTTCTTTAGGGGCAATCATCAGTAATTTTGATAGTTTCTTCATTACTTTCCCAATGTGGATCTGTATTTCAATTCTATGGACTTTTGGTATTTTTAATGCTATTCAAGGGCAAATGAGACCGATTCCTTTAGTTGGAAATTTATTTCAAAAATGGTTTAAAAAAATTGGCTAATTTTTAAAATTCCAAGTTTTAAAATCCAAATTCCAAAACGAGAAATCTCAAAACTTTGACAAAGCTCAAGTTGAACACTAAAACCTGAACACTAAAAAAATGAATCTATCTTTAGAATATAAAATAAGAGAACCAAAAGTAGTATTAGACAAAAATCCGTTATTGCTTTTATTACACGGATACGGCAGCAACGAAGCCGATTTATTTTCTTTTGCTTCTGAACTTCCAGATAATTATTACATTATTTCTGCAAGAGCGCCTTACGATTTACAATATGGTGCTTATGCGTGGTACGCAATCAATTTTGATGCAGATCAAAATAAGTTTTCAGATAATGAACAAGCGAAAACTTCAAGAGATTTAATTGCTACATTTATAGATGAATTAGTGGCAAACTATCCAATTGACTCTAATGATGTTACTCTAATCGGATTTAGCCAAGGTTCAATTCTAAGTTATGCGACAGCACTTTCTTATCCTGAAAAAATTCAGCGAGTTGTGGCTATGAGCGGTTACTTTAATGAGGAAATCATTAAAGAAGGTTTTGAAAATAATGATTTCAAAAACCTTAAATTTTTCGCTTCACACGGAACTGTTGATCAAGTTATCCCAATTGAATGGGCAAGAAAAACACCTGCTGCTTTAGAAAAACTAAATATTCCGCTTACTTATAAAGAATATCCCGTTGGGCATGGAGTTGCTCCTCAGAATTTCTTTGATTTTAAGAATTGGTTAATCAATTAGGATTGAGTCGTAGTTTAAGGTCACCGTTTTTTACTAAATAATTTATTTTATGGCAACAGATTGGTATCGAAGAAAATCTTGGTCGAAAACAGGAAGAAGAATTCTTTGCGAAACTTTATCGCGCCAGAAAAGATGGAAGAGCTCAATATCTTAAAATTCAAGCAATAGAATTAGTTGACACTAAAAAGTCCAAGCTTTTACAAGTTGCGAAAGAATTATTAAGCAAACTTCTAAATGAATATCCAGACGACAACTTCAACAAAGGTTCCGTTTACCATACTTTTGGAAATATTTTTCGACTTGAAAACAATATCGAGAAAGCACTTGAAAATTTTAAAAACGCTGTTGATTTTGAAAAAACATATCCAAATGTAATTACTCAATCGTATTTAGATTATGCTGAAATTGTAGTTAAAAATCAATTCAAAGATTTATACCCAATAGCTGAAGAAATGCTGGAAAATAAAATTTCAGGATTGTTATTTCCTAATGAAAAATATATTGCGTTCTCTTTACTTGCAATAATAAACTTCTATAATTCTAAAGTGGAGATTGCCAAAAAATATGTTGAAATGGCAAATGAAAATGCAAATGCGGAAACCTCTGGCTTGAGTTATCATAAATACTTAGGAATAGTCTCAGAAAGAGATAGCTTACTAGACAAAATAACTAAATCATTTTTAAAATCTTAATTAAAATGAATACAAAACTTAACAATCCCGCATTAATTTTAATTGATATTCAGAAAGGTTTTCACAATGTTATATATTGGGGCGGAGACCGCAATAATGTTACGGCAGAAGAAAAGGCTGGTGAACTACTGGAAATTTGGAGAAACAAAAAATTGCCTATTTTTCATGTACAGCATTGTTCTTCAAATCCAAATTCAATTTTAAATGAGACAAATCCGGGAAATGATTTTCAAGATGTGGTAAAACCTCTTGAAGGTGAAACCGTCATTAAAAAGAATGTCAATAGCGCTTTTATTGGAACCAATTTAAAAGAGCTTCTTGATAATGCTAAAATCACTAATCTGGTAATTGTTGGTTTAACTACAGACCACTGTGTTTCTACCACAACAAGAATGGCAGGAAATTTTGGTTACAACGTTTATCTGGTTTCTGACGCAACAGCGACTTTCAATAAAAAAGGTTTAAACGGAGAAGAATTCTCTGCCGAATTAATACATCAGACAGCTTTAGCAAGTTTAAATGAAGAATTTGCTCAGGTCATAAATTCTGAATTTATCAAAGAGATTATTTAGTATTCAGTCGCAGTTTTCAGTTTTGAATAGCAAAAAAAACTTTGTCAAAGTTTGAAACTTTGACAAAATTTTTCATATTCCAGCTTTGAAATTTGGAATTTCAAAAAATTGGAATTTAAATTTACTCTCCTGTATAAAGAATCTTCCCTGCTTTTTTCAAAACATAACCTTTCCAAGGAATTAACTGCCAATCGCCATTAACCCAAGAATCACCTTCAGATTTTCTTTCCAGAATAATGGATTCTTTTTGAGTATCTAAAAAAAGCTCTGCTTTATTTCCGTCAAAAATCACGTAGGAAACTGTCGAATACGTTTTTCCATCTTCAGCATGATTTAATCTTGTGCTGTTTTCAAAAACTCTGATGCACTCATTTTTAAGTACAGACCAAGTATAGCCTGCAGAAGCTTTACAGCCATGAGAATCTGAATCTGCTCCAACTACAGCCTCTTTTGGCTGATCTTTTGGAGCTGTACTTACATTTTCCTGAGAAACTTTTTTACCACAAGAAATTGCACTTGCAATAATCAAAAACAAAAACATCTTTTTCATAATCCTAGTTTATTAAAGGTCAAAAAAAATAGGATTAAAAAATCCTATTTTTGATATAACCAAGTTTGATTTACTTCAAAGGTAATATTATCATCGTTATCAACAAAGTATTTTAACAAGACTTCTCCCCATAATTCACCATTACTGTAATCTGCAATAATCCAACGATGGTTTAAAATTTTTACTTTATTGATGATAAATTTGTTTGGACCAATTTGATCTTGCCCTGTATACGGGTTCCCTTTTGGATTTGAATTGAAGTCTAATAACTTTTCAGTCACAACTGGAATCAATTTTTCGTATAGAATCACTTTTCCGCCAGAAGCACTGTTATCAAAGTAATTTTGTGCATTTTCGTTATGCTCTAAAGAAAAATAATCAGCTTCTGCCAGTTTATTTTTCATAAGACTAATGCTATCTCTTAGTTTCTTAGTTGTTTTATCATATCGCTCTTGTCCAAATTTTACTTCTCCACTGTAAAATGCATAAGTAAACACATTCATTAAAATGGCAAGAATAAAAAGATAAAGCATTAAGGATTTTTTCATTGTGTGTGGTATAATTAAATTGTAATTTCTAAATTGTCGTAAGCCAGAAAAACATTTTCAGGTAGTTGTTTCTGTACTTCTTCATGAAAGCCTAAAACATGACTTATATGCGTTAAATAAGCTCTTTCAGGTTTAACTAGATCAATAAAATCAAGTGCCTCTTGAAGATTAAAATGAGTATCGTGAGGTTCAACTCGCAAAGCATTTACAACCAGAACTTTTATTCCTTTCAGTTTTTCAACTTCTGCCTGTTCAATAGTTTTAACGTCTGTCAAATAGGCAAAATCTTCTATTCTGTACCCAAAAACTTGTAAATCGCCATGCATAGCATTTATCGGAATTGCCATTTTATCTCCAACAGCAAAAGGCGCATTATTATGCACCTCGATTGTTTTTACGCTTGGAGCTCCAGGATATTTATTTACTGTTTCAAAAACATAGTCAAAACGACGTCTCAGATTATCTAAAACGCGTTTATGTCCATAAATTGGAATTTCTCCCTGTCTAAAATTAAAAGGGCGAATATCATCTAATCCAGCAGTATGATCTGCATGTTCATGAGTAAAGAGAATTGCATCGAGCTTTCGACATCCGCATGAAAGCATTTGCTGCCTGAAATCGGGACCACAATCAATAACATAAGAATGCTCGTTCCATGTTATCCAAATGGATACACGAAGCCTTTTATCCTTAGCATCAGTGCTTTTACAAACTGGATGATCGATTCCGATAATTGGAATGCCTTGAGAAGTGCCTGTACCTAAAAAATAAACCTTCAATTGAACTTAATTTTTTTACAAAAATAGGATTATTTCTCTTTCATTAGACTCCTAATTTACTAACTTTGTAACAAATCTATTTAAAACAAAATGGGTACAGAAATAAAACTCAAAGGTGACAAGGTCATCGAACAGATTCCTTCTATAAAAGACAAAGCGTTACGCATTAATTTAAACGAAAATATTTACGGAACTTTTGCTGAGATTGGCGCTGGACAAGAGACAGTTAGACATTTTTTCAGATCCGGAGGTTCATCAGGAACTATTGCAAAAGCGATGTCTGCCTATGATAAAGATTTTAGTGATGCCATTTATGGAACGGAAAGTGACGGAAGATATGTTACTGAAGAGCGATTAAAAAAAATGCTTACTCACGAAGGGCAAATCATTGAAGAGCGATTAAGCCGTGAAAAACATCCTACAAAACTTTTCTTCAGTTACGCCAACACGGTTGCCACAATAGATTTTGCCAAACAATTTAAAGGTCACGGCTGGGTTGGAATTAGATATCAAATTGAACCAGACGAAGCTTATAACGAAATTATCCTACATATTCGTTTTAAAGAAACTGACGCTAGATTACAACAAGAAACACTTGGAATTTTAGGAGTTAACTTAATTTACGGTGCTTTTTACAAATACAACGATCCAAAACGATTACTTCGTTACTTATACGATCACTTAGACAAAGATCAGCTAGAGATCGATACTATTAACTTTTCTGGACCCCGTTTTGCTGATGTAGACAATCGTTTGATGAGTTTGCAATTGGTTAAAAACGGAATGACAGATGCCGTAATGTTTAACCCTGAAGGAAAAAACATTCTACCAGCCGCTATTTTATACAAAAAGAACCTTTTAGCTTTAAGAGGAAGTTTCCGTCCCGTTACAAAGGTAAATATGGACATGTATGAGAAATCATTAGAAATGTTTCTTAAGGAAAATAAGGTTGAAAAAAACAATACTCTTGTAGTTTTTGAAATTACACTTTCGAATTTACGTTCAGATGGAGAAATTGACGAGCGTGACTTTATGGATAGAGCAGAATTACTTTGTTCTCTAGGCCAAACAGTTATGATTTCTAATTTCCAAGAATATTATAAAGTTGTAGAATACTTTGCAAATTACACCAAAGCTCGTATGGGATTGGCAATGGGTGTAAATAACCTTGTTGATATTTTTGATGAGAAATACTACCGTCATTTAAGTGGTGGAATTCTAGAAGCTTTCGGAAAACTATTCTATCGTGATATGAAAGTATTCTTGTATCCGATGTTAGATGAAGATGGTTCATTAATGAATTCAAACAACTTGAAAGTTCACCCTCGAATGAAAGAACTGTACAAATTCTTTAAATTTAACGGAAAAGTTGTTGATATTGAAGATTATGATCCAAATATCCTAGATGTTTTCTCTAGAGAAATTCTAAAAATGATCAATCAAGGCAAAACAGGTTGGGAACCAATGCTTCCTCCTGGAATTCCAGAAATCATTAAAGAGCATCATCTTTTTGGATATCATCCGCAGAAAGAATTAGAACAAAATACGTAATAAAAAAGTCCCAATTAAGGGACTTTTTTTTGTTTCAGGTTTCAAGTTTCAAGTTACTATTGGAACGGGTATTTTTTTTTAACGCAAAGTTCGCAAAGTTTTTTCGAAAAGCTCCCGAAGAAATTATATAAGGCTTTGTAAAAGTTTTTTAAGTCCTCAAAGTAGTATAATCGATACTTCTAAGCTTTGAGAACTTAAAAAAACTTTAATTCAAACTGTAAACCTTTGTGAACTTTGCGAAAAAACTTTGCGCGCTTTGCGGTTAAAATACAAGTCCCAACAGGCAACTTGAAACTTGAAACTTGAAACAAAAAATCTCTATTTCAAAATCTGAGAAGCATGTTCTTTTGTTTTTACTTTTTCGATTACTTCTTCGATAATTCCTTTTTCATTAATTACAAAAGTAGTTCTGTGAATTCCGTCATACTCTCTTCCCATAAATTTCTTTGGTCCCCAAACTCCAAAAGCATTAATAACCGATTTGTCTTCATCAGCAATTAACGGGAAAGGCAATTCGTATTTTTCTTTGAATTTCACTTGCGCTTTAGCACTGTCAGCACTTACACCAAGAAGTTCGTAATTATTAGCCTGAAAACGGTGAAAATTATCTCTTAAGTCGCAAGCTTCGGCTGTGCATCCTGGGGTGCTTGCCTTTGGATAAAAGAAAACAACCAGTTTCTTTCCTGCGTAATCCGCTAGCTTATGTGTTTTTCCGTCTTGATCTGTTCCTGAAAAATTTGGCGCTTTATCTCCTGCTTTTAATGTTGTCATATCTTTTTATTTTAGATTTTAGATTCTGGATTGCTGATTTTAGATTATTCACAAAGATAACTTTTAACTCACAACTCTTAACTCATAACTTATAATTCACAACTTTTTTATGCCCCAGATTGCAGTGGAAACCCCGGAATTATGATAGTTTACATTTTTTGTATTTAAAAAGCGACCAACGGAAGCTCTTTTAAATACTTAAAAATGTTACTAGCATAATGAGGAGTTGAAACGAAAATCTGGATTAGGCACATCATTAAAATTATACTATTTTTACAGTATTAAAAACACGGAAATGAATAAAGAAGCTCGCGTACAATTTGTTATCGACACCTTAAAAGAACTCTACCCTACTATACCTGTTCCGCTTGACCATAAAGATCCTTACACGCTTTTGATTGCAGTTTTGCTATCTGCTCAATGCACTGATGTTCGAGTGAATCAGATTACGCCTCTTTTGTTCGCAAAGGCAGATAATCCGTACGACATGGTTAAAATGTCAATCGAAGAAATTAAGGAAATTATTCGTCCATGTGGTTTATCTCCGATGAAATCAAAAGGAATTCATGGTTTGTCTGAAATTTTGATTGAAAAGCATAATGGCGAGGTTCCGCAAAGTTTTGAAGCACTTGAAGCTTTACCAGCGGTTGGACATAAAACAGCAAGTGTAGTAATGTCACAAGCTTTTGGCGTTCCAGCTTTTCCTGTAGACACACACATTCACCGATTAATGTACAGATGGAATTTATCTAACGGAAAAAATGTCGCACAGACTGAGAAAGATGCTAAAAGATTATTTCCAAGAGAATTATGGAATGACTTGCATTTGCAGATTATTTGGTACGGCCGAGAATATTCTCCTGCACGAGGATGGAATTTAGAAAAAGATATTATCACAAAAACTGTTGGAAAGAAATCTCTAGTTGAAGAATTGGAAAAAACAGCATCAAAAAAATAAGGTGCAAAGATAAAAATCTCTGCACCTTTGTTACTTTGCAACTTTGTCCCTTTTAACAGAAACTACATTCCAGCTTTTAAAGCATTATATTCTGCATTCATATCAAGTGATCTATAAACACCTAATAATGTTTTGGTTGCATCTTGATTTTTTGGCTCAATAGCAAGCACTTTCTTCAAGTACGGAATTGCGCTTCTTGTAATATCATCTTTTCTAGCATTAAGCTTATCATACTTTTGCATCTCTGCCGGAGTTGTTCCTAATGAAGATATTTCATCCGCTAAATCTTTTTTAATTTGCAATTTTAGGTAAGCTAAATTAATATAAGCATCAATATAATTTGGATCCAATTCTAAAACATAATTATATATAGATTCTGCTTTCGGATAATCCTTTTTTTCAAGATATGCATAAGCCAAGTTATTGTTTACTTCTATTTTTTTAGAAGGCAAAGATTCTGTTCTTGGTTTTTCGTAAAAACCTTGTTGTATAGCAGATTCTCTAGCTTTTGGCGAAATAAAAACATCTTCTTCTTTGGTTTTCTTATTTGTAGCGTAGTATAAAACACCTTTTCCAGAATAATTAATCTTTTTTAGGAGTTCGTAATAAGTCACGGCAGCATTGTAATCTTTTGCATTTATAGACGAAGAAGCCGCGTTAAATAAGTTTAGAGTATCTTTCTTGTCGAACAAATACACCTTATAACTTTTTTCGGCACTTTCTTTATAATTTCCAGCTTTAAAATCTATCATTGCACCATTTACAAGACTGGCTTTCATATCTTTTAAAGCCATATTTGCTTTAACAGTCCATTTAAATTTTCCTGACTCGTTCTCATATAAAAACACATCTTGATACGATTGCGATGCCAAGGTAAAATTATTGGCAGCATCTATGTTTTTTACAGCCAAATCTTTTAAGACATTACCTTTTAAGAAATAGTAATCAGATTTGTCTTCATCAGATGCATTAAGAATAAGATATTCTGTTTTAGTTAAAATTGCCAAAGCATCTTGACTGTTTCCTTTATCAAATAAAGACTGCGCTTCTTTAATTTTGTCTTTTTGAGCAAATGCGCCAATACTCATCAATAGCAAGCATGACAACACTTTAATATTATCTTTCATTTTACGGTTAAGTTTTGGTGATTAAATGATTTTCTTAGTTTGTTTGAGGTATGGTAAAAAAGATAATTAATTGGTTCAAAAAAAATATCTTTTATTACCATTTCATGAGTAACATTTGCTGGTTCAAAAGTCTCTCAAAAATCAAATGGGCATCAAACTTAACAAAATAAAGCAGGGTAGTTTTTCTTCATAAACAATCTGTTTTTGGGTTAATTATTTAATTATTAGTTGATTATTTTTCAATCCATAAAAAAGAACCTATTTTTTCAATACGAATAACACTCCATAAAAGCATTTTTACCGAATAAAAAATTAGTTTTTTAACTAAAATAGAATTAAAAACTAAACAAACACATAAATTTTCATCAAAATATTAAATTTTAACAAAACAGACAAAAAAATGATGTAAAAACCTTATATTTTTTTCATTAAAAAATATAAATAAAAAAAAGCTCACTACTTGCATATAAAATATACAAACAGTGAACTCTTAAACCAAAACGACCATTTGGTTTATTTTATTAAACATCCGACAGGAGCAGTGGGCTGTTTAGTTAGCTATAATCTCAAAATTTTTATCGTCAACCTTCACTACTGTCAAGGCTTTAGAATAATTCAATAAAAAAGAAACGACTTCTTTTTTAGGTTTAAGATTTTTAGAAGCTAATGCTTTTTTTGAGTAAATTTTCCCCATACTATCAGAATGTTTTATACTAATATAACGGGTTTATTATCAAAATAGTATTAGTTAGTTAAAATAATTTGATGTTTATCTATAATTTTTCTCAAATTCATTAATGCATAACGCATTCTTCCGAGCGCTGTATTGATGCTAACGCCCGTAACCTCAGAGATTTCTTTGAAACTCATATCTTGATACATACGCATTACCAATACTTCTTTTTGATCATCAGGTAGCTCTTCAATTAACTTTTTTAAATCTAGTTCGACCTGATCCACAATCATTTTGCCCTCAATTGTCAACGCATCGTCAGACATAATAGAGAAGATTGAAAACTCTTCTGTCTCTCTGTACATTGGCATTTTTTTGGTTTTACGAAAATGATCAACAATTAAGTTGTGAGAAATACGCATAACCCAAGGCAGAAATTTACCTTCTTCGTTGTACGAATTGCTTTTTAAAGTTTTAATTACTTTAATAAATGTGTCTTGAAAAATATCATTTGAAATATCTCTATCAGCAATCTTAGAATATATAAATCCATATATCTTAGACTCGTGCCTTTTAATTAATGTTGCCAGCGCAGCTTCGCTACCGTCAACATAATTTTTTACTAATAGAGCGTCTGGAGTATGCAGATCAGCCATAATAACTACTTTTTTTAGTTTTATTTTAAAATTTGGAGTATTTTCTAAAAAGTAGTTTTTTTATATAGGCGTGTCTTTTTTTAAGTTATGTTAATATTGTGACCAAATTTAACAAATTTTAATTTTAAAAAGCAAATAAAATCATTAATTATTATTAGTAAAACTTTTATTAATGTACAATAAACATAAAATTTACGCAAAAAGAGCTAAAAATCCGTAAAACAAAAGCTCTCAAAAAGTGTTAAAAAACAAACGTAATTACCTTACAATTAACAAGATAAAATATATTTATTGCATGAAATCTAAATTTAAATTACAATTTTTCTTGAAATAAAACGACAATTCATCGATATTTTTCTAAAAAAGACTTCAAACTGCATGTTTTCACATTCTAAAAATAGATTTTTTTTAGCCGAAACAAGTCATTCGAATTATGATAAAATAGTTAAGATTTGGAACTAAATCCTTAACTAAATCCAATTCAAAATTGATTACTTTTGTAAAAATTGACTTTTTTATGCAAATTGACCTTTCTAAAATAGATCCAAAATCAAATATTATAATTAAAGGAGCGCAGGTACATAATTTAAAAAATGTAGATGTTGTTATTCCGAGAAATAAACTGGTTGTTATTACAGGTCTTTCAGGATCTGGAAAATCGAGTTTAGCTTTTGATACTTTATATGCCGAAGGACAAAGACGTTACGTAGAAAGTTTATCTTCTTATGCTCGTCAGTTTTTAGGTCGTTTAGATAAACCTAAAGTAGAATACATTAAAGGTATTGCTCCTGCAATTGCTATTGAACAAAAAGTAAATACAACTAATGCCCGTTCGACTGTTGGAACTTCTACAGAAATATACGATTACATTAAACTTTTGTTTGCTAGAATTGGCCGCACTTACTCTCCTATTTCTGGACAGGAAGTTAAAAAAAACACCGTAACAGATGTTATTTCTGATGTTAAGAGTCTTCCTCTAGACAGCAGATGGCTTCTGCTTGCTCCTATTCACCTAGAAGAAGGGAGACAGCTTGAAGATAAACTTAAAGTACTTTTACAGCAAGGTTTTGCTCGTATTTTGGTTGACAATGAAATGGTTCGTTTAGATGAATTTTCAGCTTCAGATTTGCACCAATTTGATAATAAAGATATTCTTTTGATTATTGATCGTATTGTTGTAAAAGAGGAAGAAGAATTTTACAATCGTTTGGCCGATGCTGTGCAAACTGCTTTTTTTGAGGGAAAAGGAATTTGTTATCTGCAAGAATTAAACGCTGAAAAGAGATTTTCTTATTCAAATAATTTTGAGCTTGATGGAATGACTTTTCTAGAGCCAAATGTTCATTTATTCAGTTTCAACAATCCGTACGGAGCTTGTCCTGTTTGTGAAGGTTACGGAAATATAATTGGAATTGATGCCGATCTGGTTGTGCCAAACACTTCATTATCAATTTACGAAAGTGCCATTTATCCGTGGCGCGGCGAAAGCATGAGTTGGTATAAAGATGAATTGGTAAAACATGCTTATAAATTTGATTTCCCAATTCATAAACCTTATTTTCAACTAACTGAAGAACAAAAAGATTTAATTTGGACAGGAAATCAGTATTTCCAAGGGCTGAATGATTTTTTCAGAGAACTAGAAGAAAAAAATTATAAGATTCAAAACCGTGTAATGCTATCTCGTTACCGTGGTAAAACGAAATGTCATGCGTGTAAAGGTAAACGTTTACGTGAAGAAGCCTCTTATGTAAAAATCAACGGAAAAACAGTTTCTGACTTGGTCGATTTACCAATAAAACATTTAGTTACATTCTTCAAAAACATCGAATTAAATCAATACGAGCAGCAAATTGCTAAACGTTTGATGGTAGAAATCAATAATCGCTTATCTTTTCTAACAGAAGTTGGATTGGACTATCTTACTTTAAATAGAAATTCTGCTACTCTTTCTGGAGGAGAATCTCAGCGAATTAATCTAGCGACTTCTCTTGGAAGCAGCTTGGTTGGATCGATGTATATTCTTGATGAACCAAGTATTGGTCTGCATCCTAAAGATTCTGAAAGATTGATCAAAGTATTGCTTTCTCTTCGTGATCTTGGCAACACTGTAATTGTGGTTGAACATGATGAAGATATCATGAAAGCTGCCGATATGATTATTGATATTGGTCCAGAAGCTGGTACTTTTGGAGGAAAACTAGTTGCTCAGGGAACTTATGATGAAATTTTAAAGTCAGATTCTTTGACTGCAAAATATTTAAATGGTGATTTAGAAATTTCTGTTCCGAAAAAAAGGAGAAAATACAAAAATCATATTGATATCATCGGCGCACGAGAAAACAACTTAAAAAATATTGATGTTACTTTTCCTTTAGATGTTCTAACTGTTGTTACAGGCGTTTCTGGAAGTGGAAAAAGTACATTGATCAAGAAAATTTTGTTTCCTGCCGTTCAGAAAAAACTAGAAAGTGCTGCTGAAAAAGCAGGACAATTTTCTGAGATTTCAGGATCATTTTCCCAGATTAAGCATATTGAATACGTGGACCAGAATCCGATTGGAAGAAGTTCTCGATCAAATCCGGTAACGTATATTAAAGCATATGATGATATTCGTGATTTATACGCCAAAGAAAAATTATCAAAAATAAGAGGTTATCAGGCCAAACATTTCTCTTTTAATGTCGATGGAGGACGTTGTGAAACTTGTAAAGGAGAAGGCTCTATAAATGTCGAAATGGTTTTCATGGCAGATGTTTCTCTTCCTTGTGAAACCTGTGGAGGAAAAAGATTCAAAAAAGAAATTCTAGAAGTTACTTTTGACAATCAAAACATCAACGACATTCTTACAATGACAATTGATGATGCGATTGCTTTTTTTGAGAAAAACAAGCAGTCTAAAATCACTCAAAAATTACAGCCTTTGCAAGATGTTGGTTTAGGATATGTTCAATTGGGACAATCTTCTTCTACTCTTTCTGGTGGAGAAGCACAACGTATTAAATTGGCTTCTTTTCTGGTAAAAGGTGCTACAAAAGATAAAGCTTTATTTGTTTTTGACGAACCTACAACGGGTCTGCATTTTCATGATATTAAAAAGCTTTTGGCTTCGTTTGATGCTTTAATAGAAAAAGGACATTCGATAATTGTAATCGAACATAATCTGGATTTAATAAAATGTGCTGACTGGATTCTTGATTTAGGGCCTGAAGGTGGAGAAAATGGAGGTCACTTACTGGCATCTGGAACTCCAGAAGATATTGTTAAAGTAAAAGAATCTGTAACGGGAGTTTACTTAAAAGATAAATTGTAGCATTTATCCGTTTTCAAATAACAAAGCCATAAATACAATTGATTAATTTGTATTTATGGCTTTATATTTTATTTCTCTTTTTTACCGTTCTTAAGCTACTAAACATCTTTCCTCAAAGGGAAGACCATCTTCGTCAATAGCTACTAAAATCTTTTTCTGTTTTGAAGCCTCAAAAGTAAGATAAAGCCATGCAAATGACCACAAACCTAGAGTTAAACAAAAAATCAAAAAATTTAAACTGTGATTCACCACTTTTCCGCCTTTAGATAAGACTGCAAAAAGAAGCTCATCATTCCTTTCTTCTAAAGTAAATCCGTTATGAACTTTGTTTGATATCATATTAGAAAATACTTGCATGCTTTGTTCATGGCTGAGATGATTGTACTTCATAATTACTAATCTACAATTAATTCTGGTTACACTTTTATTCGTAATCTCTTGCTAAAATATTTAATTCTAAAAAATAAAAAACATTTTATCTTTAATCATTTTATTAGAAAAAAACTACGTTTTGAGCAAAGTACTGCTAAACATTCATGATAAAGTTAATTTTTATTCAATTAATTACAAAGTATCCAAGTGTTAAAGTTTTAAATTTAATCACTCGTTATCAATAATTTAACCTTTGTTTTTAATATTAAAAACAGGAGATTCATAATCTTCTTTTAAATAATTAGGCGGAATCGTTGTGGTGTTTCCATCACGCAAAGCGCCGTAATGTGGCGACATGATCTCAATACCAGCAGCATTAAAAGAGTCCTGAATATTCTGATGAAGCGAAGAATAAATCCGAGGCTGTTTAGTCGGTTCTTTTGTATAAACATTTATTTGATATGAAACATAAAAATCGTCCAAACTGGTTTGAAGCACAAACGGTTTAGGCTCTTTTTCTGTCATTTCTGTCTTTAAAGCAGCATCAATCAGAGCGGCATAAATATCTTTCCAAGGCACATCATATCCGATTGTTACTGTGGTATGAATTAGTAATCCGTTGGTAGACTGATTTGTGTTTGCCGAATAATTTGTAGAAGTACTCGACAAAACGGTTGCATTTGGAATTGTAATATCTTCAAATTTCGGTGTCCTGATTCGGGTTACCAAAGCGGTTTTTTCAATTACTTCCCCACTCACGTCTCCAATTTTTATATAATCACCAATCTTAAACGGACGCATATATGTAATAACCAATCCTGCCACCATATTAGCAATCGCATTAGAAGAACCGAGTGAAAACAAAACCCCAACAAATACCGAAACTCCTTTGAAGATTGGAGAATCTGAACCTGGCAAATACGGAAAAATAATCACTAGCATGAAGGCGTACATCAAAAGGCGAATTACATTGAATGTTGGCAATGCCCAATCGCTATAAAAACCGTTAATTTTAATATTTTCTGATTTTATTTCGTAAAAGAAAAACTTAATTATTTTGAGCGAATATTTAAAAATAATGATGATTACTATTATAGTAAACAAGCTCGGAAGAAAATCAACAAATCCCATAAAAGCAGATTTTGCAGGCGTTAAAATCCATCTGAGCAATGTTGTAGTGTAGTCTTTCGTTGCTGGAAAAATACTGAATAAAACAGGAAGCGAAAGATAAACGATTAAAATAAGCGTGATTATTTTAATAACGCCGAAAACTCGAAGCAATAAAATCAGCTGTTTCTCTGGAGACAATATTTTGATGGAATTATAATGCACTCCTTTAAAATACTTTGCTCTGTTTTTTACAACATAGTTTTTTATGAAATTAAAAATTTTAGCCGTCAAAAATAAAACCAAACCGATTATTAGAACCAATAACGCCGTATAGCCTATTCGTTTTGGCAATTGCGAATAATTTTCATTCTGATAAACTATCGCGCTTTTAATTTTAGATAAATTACGATTAGCAATAGCACTGACTGTACTATTTTCAGCTTTTGCATCGGAATCAAAAACAGACATTACCACCAAGTCGTTTTGGTAAACAATATCCATAGAAGTATCTGAAGGAATAATTTTAATGGAATCTTTTTCAAAAAAAGATTCATTATACAGTCTCTTAATTTTATTGGTAATGTATTCTGCTCTTTCTTTTGCAGAAAAAGAACCCACATTATGGTAAACAAAAAAAAGCGTGTCTTTAAAAGGAGTTACAGGATACCCTTTTAGTTTTACTATTACAGAATCTTTTTCAGAGGCTTTCAGATTATTTTTCTGAGCTATTACTGAAAAAGACAAAAAGACAAAAAAGAAAGCTAATAACCTAAGTACTTTTATTTTCATATTTAACTAGAAATAAATTAGTTATCCTTCCTAACAAATATAAAGACAAAAAAGTTACAATTTTAAATTATTTAAAATTTTCCTACAACTCACAATTAGATTTTGATTCCAATCTTCTTAAAAATAGAATCTATAACATTATTAATATCTGGAGATATCTTGAATTTATAATTTAAATACAGATATAAAATAGTTACTAATATTGATTTAAGAGCAATACTGATTAATTGAAAAAATGGAAATTCCCAGAAATAAAACAATAAAAACAATGCAAATGTTAGAACCATTGAATGAATCGTCTGTTTGGTAAAAGGATACAAATCAAGCTTCTTAACCACAAAAAGTAATTTTGCCAAACTGTATAAAGTAATTGAAAGAAGAGTTGCAAATGCAGAACCAAAAATTCCTAAAATTGGAATAAAAATAATGTTTAAAATTACTGTTAAAACAACCAGCATTAACCCTAAATACAATACCATTCGGTAGTATTTTGTGTTGAAAATAATAGCGTTGTTGTTTCCTAAAATCAAATCGAAGTACTTCGAAAGTCCAATCATGAAAACAACTGGTATCCCGCCACTGTATTCTTTAGGAACCAATTCATACAATTGATCAATATTTACAAAAATGCATAGCATCACGAAACCTCCCACAATTTGAAGATTGATCGAAGTCTTTTTGTAAAGCTGATTTAATTCATCATGCTTGTTGTCATGCATTAATTTAGCTGTAATTGGGTACACGATCTGATGCATGGCACGACTCGGTACAGAAATTACTAAAGCAATATATGTGGCAACAGAATAATATGCAATATTTTCAATTTTCATGTACTGATTCAAAATCAGCTTATCTCCATCTAAAAGCAAATTGGCAACGCTTCCTGATAAGATAATATAAAAAGTATACTCCATTACACTTTTTACATTTTCTGGTATTGTAATCTGAAAATTCGGCTTTTTGATATAGAATGCGTAAAACATTGTTATGATAAAAGCTAGGAAATAAATACCAGCAGTAACATAAACAAACTGAACTAAGCTGATCCAATTGAAATACAATCCGATTAAAGCAAAAGTTGAAAGTAATCTTAAGCCAACTTCTTTAATAAAGTTCCCGAAAACGGAATGCATATGCACTCGCGCCCAAGCATAAAAAATCTCAAAATAAGCCATACAGATTCCGATAAACGGAATAAGAAGCATAAACTCTCGAACAACTGGGTTTTCTTTAGAAACAAAATCGGTTATATCGTCGTAAAAGAAGATTCCGATAAGTCCTAACGGAATACACATTAAAATCGGAAACAGTGCTGTAAAAGACAAAAACTGCTCTCTTTCTTCTTCTGTTTTATATTGAGAATAAAATTTTACAAGCGTATTTTGCATTCCGATAGCAAACAAAGGCATAATTACGTTTGCTGCAGAAGTAATGTAATTCGTTAATGCGTAATAAGTTGCCCCAAGAAAAACGGGATAAAGATATAATGTATTAATGGCTCCGATACCAAAACCAATGTATGTAATTATAGTGTTTTTAAAAGACTGATTTAAGACAATACCCATTTCTTGAGTTTAGATTGTATTTATTTTAATGATTATCCTTTAATCAGCTGTGCTAATTGCTTGGTTAGATTTTTTCGTGAATATTGCTGTAAACCAATCCCATGCGATTGCAATTTCCCTTCCAAAAACTGATTAAAAAAGTCCAAAATTACACTTTTTAACTTCGCTTTTTCAGAATAATCAAAAAATACTCCAGTATTCGTCTGTGTAACGATATCGGCAAAGTCAGAACCTTGAGGCCCAATAGCAATTATCGGACGGTTTGAAACCATATATTCGAACAATTTTCCTGGAATAATGCTTTTAGTATCTTCAGAATTAATTTCTATTAAAAGCAAAACCTGAGATTTTCTTTGGTGTGCCACCGCTTCTTTGTGCGAAACGTAACCGACTAAATTCAAATAATCATTTAATTGATGTTCTTGAATAGCATCTAAAACTTCCTGACTTACTGCTCCAATTAGTTTTATTTCTAAATGAGTCTTAAATTCTGGAACTTCTTTAAGTAATTCTACTAAAACTTCCCATAAAAATGGTGGGTTTCTATCAGACAAAAAAGAACCGATATGAGCTAAAGTAAATTTAGTGTCCAAAGTCTGTTTTTCGACAGTTTCAACGTCGTAACCATTTGTAATTACTGTAATTGGCTTATTGGTAATAGCCTCAAATTCAGTTTTTGTAGTTTTACTTGTTACAATAATTTCGTCTGCAGAATTAAGCACTTTATGCTCTAAATTTTTATGTTTTTTTTCAGCATAAGAAGATAAACGCAATGCTTTATGATATCCAATTGTTGTCCAAGGATCACGAAAATCGGCAAACCATTTTACTTTTAATTTCTGCTGCAATTCTAAACCAATTAAGTGCAAACTGTGGGGCGGTCCAGAAGTTACAATCGTATCAATATTATTTTCTTGAATGTATTTTTCTAAATAAGAAACAGATGGTTTTACCCAAAATACGCGGGCATCCGGAATAAAAAGATTTCCTCGAACCCAAAGAAATATTTTATCTAAAAAAGTCTGTTTTTTCTTTTGCGGAAAAATTCCAGAACTGATTTTCTTGGTTTTATTCTTCGAAAAAATGGAAGCCAATTGATAAGGCTCCCAAATTTTATTTTTTAAAACAATAACTTTATCTGATATTTCGCTTACCAAACCTTCATCTACAATTGGATAAGTCGGGTTTTCCGGAACGTAAACTATTGGCTGAACATCAAATTCTGGCAAGTATTTTACAAATTTTAGCCAGCGCTGTACACCTGGCCCACCTGCGGGTGGAAAATAATAGGTAATTATTAAAAGTTTTTTTTGTTCCAATGCTCTTATTTAATTTCTTAAAAACAGTCTTAAAATTGAATTAAGCGTTTTCGTCATTTTCATTATTCAGTTTCCCTAATTCTTCAATATCTAGAATATCCTTAGCGCGATTAGAAGCTTTTTTAGCAATAATTAAACTTTCATAATCGATAAAATAAACTGGAGTTTCACCAATCATTACAATTGTTGCGTCTTCCAACAAAGAGGAAAAAGATTTATCTTCTAACCCTTTTACAGCAGTCATTATATCCAGTCTTAAACCATAACTTAGAGTAAAATCAGTCCAACCTGGTATAAACTGCATTGTTTCGATAGTTTCGAAATCTCCTAAATTTATTGACTTTAATGCTTTTCTTAAATTAATTCTATTCTCGATTGTATCTTCTAAATAAATATCAATATCTCCGGTACTTCTATTGTATCCATATATATTAACAGCAAATCCACCAATAGTTATATACTTAACCTTGTTTTCAAAAAAACTATTCCAAATGGCAACTATTTGCTCATTCATCGCTTTTTAGCTTTAATAATTTTAGCTGTTTTTAATGTATAAGAAACTTCTATTAGAGCCATTAATCGCTCCAATCTTTCCAAATAAGAAAGTGACTTAATTTCTGCTATTCTCTTAGCTTCCAATTCTTTCGGATCACCAAAATTCAACACAACATTCTTCATCACTTTAATTTTTAAAATTAACTAACACAAAGATACAAAACGAATTACGAATATATAATTGCCTAATTATATCGCAATTATTCCTTTTTAGCTTTTCGATTCTCAAAATAAATCCCTGCACCTAGAAGCAACAACATTCCAATTGAACTTATTAAAGTAATTGTACCCCCTGTTTTAATAATCTGAGGCTCAAATTTAAATTCAATAGTATGTTTTCCGGCAGGAATTTCCATTGCTCTTAAAACATAATCAACTGGGAAATGATCTGTCAATTTTCCGTCAATATAAGCGTTCCAACCATTTTTATAATACATTTCAGAAAAAACAGCTAAACCATCTCCTTTATTTTCTGATTTGTATTTAATATAATTTGGCTTGTAAGTAACCACTTTGATAGTTCCTGTTGTATCAAAAGCTTTCTTTAATCTCGCATTTTGGAATTTACTTTCATGTTCGTGAACATTGAAAACGGCTACTTTTTTAGTATCCAAAGTATTCAACGCTTTCATTACGTCATCTGGTTTATTTACCAGTTTTACTGCACCCACAAACCAAGCATTTCCATTAGCATCTGGATTAACAGCAGGAATTTGATTTCCGTCTTTATCCACTTGAATTACATACTTAACATTCAGCATATTAAGCACTTCTAAATTATTTTTAGCAATTTGATAATCATACAATTGTTGCATTCTTCTTGGTCTTACAGCACTATAACCTCCAATTGTTTTATGGAAATAAGAAGATCTTCCTTGTAATTGTCCTTGAAGATCAAATACGCGGTAAACTGAAGTATCTTTTAATATCTGAGAATCTGCCTGTGTTTCTTGGAAAGGTGCCGCAATTTGAACTGGACTCACAAAATCTTTAGCAGAAACATATTTTTTATCCACAAAGAACAAATCAAAAATCATTACGATTCCAACTACGATTAAAGTTGTTGTTTGAGAGAATCTGTTTTTAACAAACATCCACAATACAACAAAAGTAATTACGATTAAAAACCCAGATCTCAATAAATCTGCATAATACATAGTCATTCTGTCTTCTCTTAAAGCATCAACAAAACCTGGTCCGTAGCTCTCCAAATAAGCATTATCGTTCATTCCTGTAAAATGGAAGAAACTTTTAGCAACTAATAAAATAACAAGAACTCCCAAACCAAAAACTCCTGTCTGCACTAATGCTTTCTGCTGTAATTTCGGCTTACCTTTAGCTTTAAAGAATGATTGTAATCCCATAACAGCTAAAACTGGGAAACATAATTCTAAAATAACCTGAATTGAAGATACCGCTCTGAATTTATCGTAAAGAGGAACATATTCAATAAAAAAATCTGTCAACAATGAGAAGTTTTTACCCCAAGAAAGTACTAATGTGAAAAGCGCTCCGGTAAGGAAAACATATTTAATTTTTCTTTCGTCAATAAATAAAGCTAAAACTGCCAAAAAGAAAACTACAGCCCCAATGTAAGCTGGCGCCGAAACAATTGGCTGATCTCCCCAATAAGTAGGCATTCCTGAAACAAAATCTTGAGCTTGAGAAGCAGGAACCCCCTGCTCAAGCATAAATGCGTACATACGGCTATCTGTGCCTACATTTTCATGACTCGAACCTCCAAAAATTCTAGGAGCAATTAAATTTAAGCTTTCTGCAATACCATAACTATATTCTGTAATATAATCTGTAGTCATAGAAGCAGTGGTTTCATTTTTAGATCCATCCGGATTAAAAGTCAGCTCACTTTTATCTCTGATACTATATTTAGCATATTCGTTTGTTGCCATTAAATTACCAGCGTTGGCACCTAATGCAAAAATTCCCGCAACTAATAAGACTCCACAAGAAATTAAAAGTCCTTTAAAATCTTTTTCTTTGATATAATTAAAAGCATAATAACCTGAAAGTATCAATAAGAAAATCAATAAATAATAGGTCATCTGGAAGTGATTGGCACTAATTTCTAGTGCCACCGCAAACATGGTGAGTAGACCTCCCTTAATGTATTTTTTCTGAAAAACGAGTATAAAACCGGCTATTACCAAAGGCATATAAGCAATAGCATGTGCTTTTGCATTATGTCCAACGCCTAAAATAATGATCATATAAGTTGAAAAACCAAATGCTATTGAACCTATAAAGGCTTTCAAAGGATCTGTTTTTAAAACCAATAATAAGCCATAAAAACCCAGGAAATATAAAAATAAGTAATCAGCAGGACGCGGAAGAAAACGCAAAACGTCATCTACTTTACCAATAAAATCGTTCGGATAATTTGCTCCAAGCTGATATGTTGGCATTCCTCCAAAAGCAGAATTTGTCCAATAAGGTTCAGCATTTTCAATAGCTCTAAAGTCATTTTGCTCTTTTGCCATTCCGGTGTATTGAGCAATATCAGACTGGAAAATTTGTTTTCCTTGTAGAACTGGATAAAAATAAATTAACGAAACAAAAATAAAGCCCAAGATAACAAGGGCATGCGGATAGAACTTATTTACTATTTTCAATTTTGGCTAGTTTGGGTTAAAATGAATCCTAAATTTTCAGGACACAAATCTAATCTATTTCTTCGTAATCGACATACTCTCCCACTTTTTTGGTTTCGCGCGGATTTTTAGCATTAGCAGTATTGATGATTATTTCATCATTATTACTTGTATTGCGATTATTCTGATATGTATTGCCTTGATTATACTGCTGCTGTTGTCTTTGAAAATTTTCACTAGCATTCTCTACCGCCTTTTTAACCAATACTGGCAAAAAGATTCTAGCTAAAAATTTAAAAATGTAATAAAAAGCTATAACCCACATGATGGTTTTAAACAAACCTGAAAATGATGCTTCTTGCATAACTATATATTTTTTTCCAAAATTAATAAATCCAATCCTTAAAAATAAAATATGAATCTTAAATAAATAATAAAATATGTACATTTGAAATGCGTTATTATTTTTTAATCCAAAAAAAATTATATGTTCCAAATTAAAAACTTACTTGCCCCGGTACTTTTTTTTATTCCACAACTGTTTTTTGCGCAATATACCGATGTTATTAATTCCAACCGCCCTGGAGAAACTATGTCAGCTTATGCTGTCGGAAAATCTGTAATTCAAGCCGAACTTGGTGTTTATGGCATTAAAGAAAAACACGATTTATTAGATTACGATGCCAGCGGATTTGGCACAGATTTAACCATTAGATTTGGTGCTTTTCTAGAACAATTAGAGTTTATAGCTGACTTGCAATATCAGGCAGAGAACTTTGATACTCCTTACACTAGCTATAAAAAGAATAATTTCAGACAAACCGTTTTAGGAGCTAAATATCTTATCTACGATCCATACAAAAACTATAAAAGAGAAGTAAACATCTATAGCTATAAAGCCAATCGTAATTTTCAATGGCGCGAATTGATTCCAGCTGTTTCTGTTTTTGCAGGAGCTAATTTTGTTGGAGCAGATAATCCGTATTATTTTTCTCCAGATGGAGCCATTTCTCCTAAAGTATCTATCATTACACAAAACCTTCTAGGAGGAGGATCTTGGGTTTTTGTAACTAATATTATTGCAGATTATATCGGAACTGACTATCCAAGTTACGGATATGTATTAACTTTGACGCACGGTTTTAACGACAGATGGTCTGGTTTTGTTGAAAATCAAGGATACAAAAGCGATTTCTACAGCGATTCAATTCTTCGCGGAGGAGCTGCTTTCCTTCTTTCTTCCAACATGCAAGTTGATGCATCGATAAGTACTAATTTTAAAAACACACCATCTATTTTATATGGCGGTGTTGGAATATCATGGCGCTATGACGGATGGTACAAGGAAAAACAAATTGAAAATAAAGCAGCAGACAGAGCAAAAAAGAATCCTGACAACGAGAAAAAAGTAGATTATCAGGAAAAAGAAAGAAAACGTAAAGCAAAATACGAATAAAACATAAATAACTAGATCCTTTTTAAGGACTCTTAATACCATCTAATGATTACAATTAAAGAAGCCAAAAGCAAGAAAGAATTAACCGAATACATCAAATTTCCTTTTTCATTATATAAGGACAATCCGTATTGGGTGCCACCCATTATTTCAGACGAATTGGAATCTTTTGACAAAACCAAAAACCCTGCATTTGACAATGCCGAAGCTTATTTTTATTTAGCTTATAAAGACAACAAAATTGTTGGCCGAATCACAGCTATTATTAATTGGGCTGAAGTTAACAATCAGCACAAAAGAAAAGTACGTTTTGGATGGTTTGATGTAATTGATGATATTGAAGTTACTAAAGCATTGCTTGAAAAAGTTTTCGAATTAGGAAAAAAACACAATTTAGAGCATGCTGAAGGTCCGATGGGATTTTCGAATTTAGATAAAGTTGGAGTTTTAACTGAAGGATACGATCAAGTTGGAACCATGATTACATGGTACAATCACCCGTATTACGTGACACATTTGGAACAATTAGGGTTTCAAGTCGAAAAACAATATATCGAAAGTATATTTCCGTTTTCTAATGTAAAACCAGAATTCTTTCAGAAAGCACAAGAATTAATTAAAAAACGCTACGGACTAAAATCTCTTACGTTTACCAAAACAAAAGACATTATGCCTTATGTAGACAAAATGTTTGACTTATTTAATGAATCGTATGAAAAACTAGCTTCATTTGTAGCGATTTCAGATGTTCAAAAAGAATACTTTAAAAAGAAATATATTAGTTTTATCAATCCCGAATACATAAAATTTGTTTTGGATAAAGACGATAATCTAATCGCTTTTAGCATTGTAATGCCAAGTTTTGTTGAAGCTTTGCAGAAAATGAAAGGTAAATTATTTCCTTTTGGTTTTCTTCATTTATTAAAAGCGAGAAAACACAGTAAGGATGTTGTTTTTTACCTTATCGGAGTTCATCCAGAATATCAAAACAAAGGTGTTACAGCAATTATTTTTGATGAATATTACAAGACTTTTTCAGCTAAAGGAATTCAGACTTGTATTAGGACTCCAGAGTTATTAGAAAACAACGCCATCCATTTACTTTGGAAAAATTTTGACCCAATTATTCACTGTCAGAGAAAAACTTATTTGAAGAATCTTTAATTTTCAGTGCAGTTATCACAATAAAAAAATCCATTCGTCCCCAAAACGAATGGATTTTTCACTTTATAAAACACATCATTACTCTACTTTGCAATCTACTTTTACCAAAGTATTTTTTTGATCAAATTTTAGTTTTGATTTATCTTTAAAAGAAACCTTGTCATTGGCAGTTACCACATCCCCATAACCTTCAATAAAAGTTCCATCTTTCTGTAGAAAAGCAACTTCTCTTACAGACGAAACTCCTTCCGAATTAAAAGTATAATCAGCAATTAAAGTATCCCCTTTCATATTGCCAATTAAGGTTCCTTCGTTTTTATCTTTTCCAACCAAATTATAGCTTAGTTTTCCGTTTACCTCTTGATGAGAATTAACATTAAAACTCATCTCAATAACACTTCCGTTCAATTTCCAAGCATAGCATTGATCTCCAGCAGGTTCTACAATTTCAGCTTCTTTTGGCGGACTTGGTGTAATTTGTATTGGTTCTGTTGTTGTTGCTTCTTTTTTGCAAGAAACAAAAACAGACAGCGCCACTACCGCTATTGTAAGTACTTTTTTCATAATTCTATATTTTTATCTTGTGATTATGATAATAAAATTAACCTAAATAAAAAAAATCCATTCGCATAACGAATGGATTTTTTTACATAATTCCCACTAGAGAATTTTATTTTAAAGTCAATTACGAAACGTCAACAGTTGTACGCTCTGCAATTTCCTTATAAGTTCCGTTAGTCAATTTCTCACGAATTGCTTCAAAAGCAGTTAACGTTTCATTGATATCTTCAATTGTATGAGAAGCCGTAGGAATCATTCTCAACAAGATAATTCCCTTAGGAATAACAGGATACACAACGATAGAAAGGAAAATACCGTAGTTTTCTCTTAAATCGTTTACCATTACCATTGCTTCAGGAATACTTCCTTCTAAGTAAACTGGTGTAATACAAGTGTTTGTATCTCCAATATTAAATCCTTTTTCTTTAAGACCGTTTTGCAATGCATTTACGTTTTCCCAAAGTTTATCTTTAATCGCAGAAGATTTACGTAATAACTCTAAACGTTTCAAAGATCCAATTGTCTGAATCATTGGCAATGCTTTAGCAAACATTTGAGAACGTAAATTGTATTTCAAATAATCGATAACTGTTTTATCAGCTGCTACGAAAGCTCCGATATTAGCCATAGATTTTGCAAAAGTAGAGAAGTAAACATCAATCTGATCTTGAACTCCTTGCTCCTCACCTGCTCCAGCACCAGTTTTACCTAATGTCCCAAAACCGTGAGCATCGTCTACCAATAATCTGAAATTGTATTTTTTCTTTAATTCAGCAATTTCTTTTAATTTTCCTTGCTGTCCACGCATTCCGAAAACACCTTCAGTAATAAATAAAATACCTCCGCCTGTTTCTTCAGCCATTTTAGTAGCACGTTGCAGGTTTTTTTCCATACTTTCAAGATCATTGTGTTTGTATGTGAAACGTTTACCCATGTGTAAACGAACACCATCAATGATACAAGCATGTGAATCTACATCATAAACAATAATGTCATTTTTAGTAACCAAAGCGTCAATAATAGACACCATACCTTGGTAACCAAAATTTAATAAATAAGCAGATTCTTTCATTACGAACTCTGCTAATTCATTTTCTAATTGTTCATGGTACGTCGTGTGTCCAGACATCATACGAGCTCCCATAGGATACGCTGCACCAAATTGAATTGCCGCATCTGTATCTGCTTGACGAACTTCTGGATGATTAGCTAAACCTAAATAATCATTTAAACTCCAGTTTAAAATATTTTTTCCGTGAAATTGCATTCTAGGACCCAACTCTCCTTCTAACTTTGGGAAAACATAATAACCTTCTGCTTGAGAAGCCCATTTTCCTAAAGGTCCTTTATTGTCCTGAATTCTTTCGAATAAATCTTTTACCATAATATATGTAGTAATTTTTTTTACTTAATCAGCGAGCAAAAATAATCATTATTAATTTAAAATGAAGAGCCTCAATTATTTTTATTCAAAAATATTATGCTTACATAAAATAATAAGGTTTTACGTATATTTGTTTGATCCCAAAAAAGCCCTTAGCTCTGTAATTATGTAAAAACATGATTAATATCATAATAAAGGATAAAAAAGTCTTTTATTTTTGTTTGAAATTTAACACAAAACAAAATCTAAATATATCATGAAAAGAACTAACAAAACCTGGATTAAAACGAGCTTTCTTATCTGCTCGTTATTTATGTTGCTGCTCTTAGGCAGTTGCAAAAAAGAAGCTAAAGATTATGCAGACATCATGACTGAGGGCGAAATGGAAGCTGAACTCACAGCTCCTCCTCATGTTCCTAAACCAGTTGGAAACAGAACGGCCATGAAATTGAAATTAAACATGGAAATTAAAGAACAAGAGGGAACAATGACTGATGGTGTAAAATATACTTATTGGACGTTTGGAGGTTCTGTACCTGGAAGTTTTATTAGAACTCGTGTTGGCGATGAAGTAGAATTTCACTTAAAAAACCATCCTGATAACAAATTACCTCATAATATCGATTTACATGCCGTAACTGGCCCAGGGGGCGGAGCAACCTCATCTCTTGTAGCTCCGGGACACGAAAAAGTATTCAGTTTTAAAGTTATAAATCCTGGACTTTATGTTTATCACTGTGCTACTGCTCCTGTCGGAATGCACATTGCAAATGGTATGTATGGATTGATTTTGGTTGAACCAGAAGGCGGACTTCCTCCTGTTGATAAAGAGTACTACGTAATGCAGGGAGATTTTTACACTCAAGGTGAATATGGTGCAAAAGGCCTTCAGCCTTTTGACATGAATAAAGCGGTTAAAGAAACTCCTGATTATGTTGTATTTAACGGAAAAGTTGGTGCATTGACAAATGGTGGAGAATTAACAGCAAAAGTTGGCGAAACAGTTCGTTTGTTTGTTGGAAACGGTGGACCAAATTTAGTTTCTTCTTTCCATGTTATTGGAGAAATATTTGACAATGTACATGTTGAAGGCGGAAGCGCGGTTAACAAAAATGTGCAGACAACCTTGATTCCCGCTGGTGGCGCTGCTATTGTAGATTTTAAAGTCGAAACTCCGGGAACTTTTATTCTGGTTGACCACTCTATTTTTAGAGCATTTAATAAAGGGGCGCTAGGAATGCTAAAAGTGGAAGGAAAAGAAAATAAAAACATTTATTCTGGAACAATCCAAGAAGGTATTTACCTGCCTGAAGGTGGAACTATACAAAAAATGCCAGGCGGATCTGCTGTAAAAACTGTAATTCCAAAACGAACAGTTGCTGAGAAAATTAATATTGGTAAAGAAATTTTCGGAACAACCTGTTTTGCCTGCCATCAATCTGAAGGACAAGGAATTCCAAGTACTTTCCCTCCTTTAGCAAAATCAGACTATTTAAATGCCGATTCTAAGCGTGCTATTAAAACAATCCTACACGGTTTAACTGGAGAAGTTACTGTTAATGGCAAAAAATACAACAACGTAATGCCTGCTCAGAATTTATCTGATGATGAAATCGCAAATGTATTAACCTACATTTATAATAGTTGGGGTAACAACAAAACCGAAATTACACCAGAAATGGTAAAAGCGTTAAGATAAACAGCAAACACTCAGCATGAAAAAATACATTTTCATACTAACTATCTTTTTCTCTGTGTTTAGTGTCATGAAAGCACAGGAAAAAGGAATGGCTTTCATAAAAGAGGGATCTTATATCCCTCTTTATGGAGCTACTTCTCAAAAACCTGTTATCGTAAAACCTTTTTATATAGACATTTATCCCGTAACAAATAGTGAGTTTTTAGAGTTTGTCAAAAAAAATCCTTCTTATCAAAAATCAAAGATTAAAGGAATTTTTGCTGATAAAAGCTATTTGTCTTATTGGCCAACTGATTTTAATTTTGGAAATGCTAAACCTAAATCGCCAGTAACGAGTGTTTCTTGGTTTGCAGCAAAAAAATATTGCGAATGCCAAGGAAAACGCTTAGCAACCATGGAT
Source organism: Flavobacterium tagetis (assembly GCF_016735615.1). Lineage (GTDB taxonomy): Bacteria > Bacteroidota > Bacteroidia > Flavobacteriales > Flavobacteriaceae > Flavobacterium > Flavobacterium tagetis. The sequence continues at coordinate 482,098 of NZ_JAERSF010000002.1, read as the reverse complement.
GAATGGGAATATGTTGCGATGGCAGATACTAAAAAGATTGATGCCAGAACCAAAAAAGAATTCAACGAATATATTTTGTCTTGGTATGAGAAATCGAGAACGTATGAAAATGAAATTGGAAAAACTTTCAAAAATTATTGGGGAGTTTACGACATGCATGGTTTAGTTTGGGAATGGACTTCTGACTTTAATAGTATTTTTTTATCAGGAGAATCTAGAAAAGACAAAAGCACTGACAAAAACCTTTTCTGCGGAAGCGGATCAGTAAATGCATCAGATTTAATGGATTATGCCGCTTTTATGCGCTATGCGTTCAGAGGAAGCTTGAAAGCGCAATATTCAACACGAAATCTTGGTTTTAGATGTGCCAGCACCACAAAACCAAAAATCTAATTTAAAATTAGTTTTACAATGAAAAAAATAGCAATTGCTTTTGTTCTCTTATTCTCTTTCTACAGCTGTAAAGAATCTGATAAAAAAGAAGTTAAAGCAGAAACAAAAAAGGAAATCAGCGATTTATCAATTTATAATCTGCCATCAAAATGGACAACGCAAGATGGAAAAGATGTTGAATTGAAATCGCTTCGAGGAAATGTTCTCGTAATGGTAATGATTTACACAAGTTGCAAAGCTGCATGTCCTAGATTAGTTGCCGATATGCGTGATATTGAATCGAAACTAGAGAAAAATACAAAACAACACGTCAAATTGATTTTGGTTAGCATAGATCCAAATACAGATACTCCAGAAAGATTAAAATCGTTTGCGATTGAAAATAAAATGAATCAAGATCCTTGGATTTTTCTTCGTTCAACAGAAGAAAATACTCGAGAATTTGCAGCAGTTTTAGCGGTAAATTATAAAAAAATCTCTCCGATAGATTTCTCACATTCGAACATTATTAGCGTTTTCAATCCTGAAGGCGAATTGATTTTTCAACAAGAAGGTTTAGGCGTAAATAATGATAAAACAATTGAAGCAATAAATATGGAAGCAAGGAAAATATAAATATTTTAAATAGGTTAATTAGTAAGAAACAAGAGCAGGTTTAACGCGAAATCGGCTCTTGTTTTTTATTTCTTAGAGATGTCATTATTAAAATTAGTCCCAAAACCAAAAGAATACTAAAAATCAAAATACTTTGAAAATATCCTGGAATACTTCCTTTTCCAAAAAAGAAGAACCAACCTTGAAGAAACAACAAAACTTCTGTCAAAATATATCCTGAAATAAAACACTTCATTCCTATTTTCAATATTGAAGAATTGGCAGAAAGCATTTTATTCTGAAGTAAAATTCCAAATAAAAATCCTGTTATGATTCCCAAAGTGGTTAAGTGAATAAATCCAATAACAAAATTTCTAATTTGATGCGAAACTTCAGCTAAGTTTGGAAAAATAGTAAGCAATTGAATTCCGACTTTCAAAAATAAAGAACACAAAGCCAAACCGTAAACTATTTTAGTTGTTTTATCTAAAGTTTTTTTGAAATGAGTAATTTGAGGTTTCAGCATTTTATAGAAACAAATAAAAGCTCCCAATTGAAGCAAAATTCCTAAACCGTTAATATAACTCAAAACATCATTTTCTATGAACCAACGCACAGGAAAACAAACTGTTAATAGCGTAGCAATAACCATTAAAAAGTAAAATTTATTAAACTTTACCTCATCAATTTTACCTTGAAATTGTTTTAAAAACAAAGCCAAAATTGCCAATATAAACCAACCATTAAACTGAAAATGAAGAAAAAACTGAATCGCAATCTGATAAAAAGCGCTTTGTTTTCCTAACGTACTCACGGCTGGACCAAGACACCAGACACCAAAAGTTGATAAAATCATAAATAGAATCGAAGCCAATAAGAGTCTTTGCGAAGGAGATTTATCTCTTAAACAGTCTTTCCAAATCAAACGACAAAAAACATAACTCAACAAAATATGCATCGTTGAGAAAATAATCGAAAACAAAGCATATCCTTGAATCGGAAAGGCGATCATCATTCCGATTACTGAAAATTCTGTCAGCCAAAATAAACGGTTGTAAATTGGTTTCTGGCTTTTTTCTTTTGGAATAAAAAAATGAACGACCAAAACATAAACGATCAAATAAACCCATCCCAACATCGCAACATGCGAATGGGCATGAAGCAGAAAGCTATAGTTTAGAAAATCTAACGGAAAGAGATACATAAAACGCATTAATAATCCGAAAACACAGGCAATCAGAAAATTAAAGAAACAGCACAGTATCCAAGTTTTTTGAGAATTCATTTTAGAAATATTTTTTAAACACATAGAAACATAGATTTTTTTATTTTCAACACAATCTTGTCATCCTGACGAAGGAAGGATCACACTAGTAATTCTGCAAAGTATTTCTTCAATCTTTGTCGATTTCCGAGTGTGATTTCTCGTTCCTCGAAATGACAAATGTTACCGTAAAGTTCAGCAGCTAAAAATAGCATTTCTTGATATAAAAAACACCGATAATTATCATGTTAGATATTTTATCGGTGCTTTTCCACTATTAAAATTAACCTTTATTCTACTTCAACAAAGTCTTTTTCTAAAATAACAGCTTTTGGAAATAAGATGTTGTTTTCCAAATGGATGTGCTTGTGTAAATCTGCCTCAAACTCTTTCAGCATAGCAAAAGTTACTCTGTAAGTCGTACAAGCATCTGCTGGCGGAGTATAATTATCTGTCAACGTAGCGATTTCTCTAAAACGCTCGCCTTCATTGTCATGTTCGTGCATCATCATCGCAATCGGATTTGCAACGGTTCCAAAAGATGGCTGATGTAAAACCCCATCTGTATCTTTCGTTTTCACCATTCTTTTTACAAATGGAAATAAAACCAACTCTTCTTTTTTCATGTGTTGAGATAATTCTCCTGCACAGCCAATGAACAATTCGTTTATTTTAAACAATTCAGGATGATTTGCTCCATGAACTTTACATAATTTATCTAAAAACGGAAGCAAAACATTCGTTTTTTCTTCCACATAACGGTGATGCGTTTTCTCAATATAATCTGCCAATAAATCTAATGGCCATGAGTTGAAATCGATCGTTCCGTTATTTTCTGATTGTACAACTTGCAATACATTTTCTAGTAAAGCATCTGCATCAATATTTTGTTTTTCGCATACTTCGGTAACTGTTCGGTTTCCTTTGCAGCAAAAATCAATTCTATATTTAGAGAATACTGCAGCTGTTCTAAAATCTTCAGCTACAAATGATCCTATTGTTTTGTTTTTTAAATTTTCCATGATAATCAATTTATATTTTTTGTGTATATTTTTTGTGTTTATTTTTTGTTTTTTAATGTCAATTCAAATACAAACCAAGCCATTGTGATAAACCCGATTCCGAAAATTGAATCTCCAATTGCACGAAGCCATTTTAAAGTAATCATTGCTGGCTGCTGCATTAATTCTGATGAACGAGCATACCACATTCCGTGACTAATACTTTCTACTGCCTGCCAAACTCCAATTGGAAGAAGACTTAAGATTGCCATTAGAAATAAACCAATATTTAAAGACCAAAAAGTAATTTTAAGCAATTTGGTATTCCAGCTTACATTTCGGTATAAACTTCTCAGTACAAATAATACCAAACCAATTCCTAGCATTCCGTACACTCCGAACAATGCCGTATGTCCATGTAAAGGTGTTGTATTTAATCCTTGAACATAATACAAGGCAATTGGCGGATTAATAATGAATCCGAAGATTCCGGCTCCAAGGAAATTCCAAAATGCTACAGAAATCATAAAGTAAATTGGCCATTTGTAATCGGCAATCCATTTTGTTGATTTCGAGATTTTATAGTTTTGATACGCTTCAAATCCTATTAAAGTAAGCGGAACCACTTCTAAAGCGCTAAATGTTGCTCCTAAAGCCATAATTGCCGTTGGCGTTCCTGAGAAATATAAGTGGTGGAATGTTCCTAAAATCCCTCCAGACATGAAAATAATGGTTGCAAAAAGCACATTTAGGGTTGCTGTTTTGGTTTTTAATAATCCCAAACGAACAAACAAGAACGCAATTACAACTGTAGCAAATACTTCAAAGAATCCTTCAACCCAAAGGTGAACTACCCACCATCTCCAATATTCTGCAATTGCTAGATTGGTTTGTCTTCCCCACATTAATCCTGCTCCATAAAACATTGCAATTGCGCTACAAGAAACCAAGAACAAGATAATCAGATTTTTTTCTTCTGTTTTTTTCTTTAAAACTGGAAGTAACGGACGAATCATTAAAGCCAACCATAAAAACAATCCTACTAAAAGGAAAATCTGCCAGAAACGGCCTAAATCAACATATTCGTATCCCTGATGTCCAAACCAGAAATTTTGAACTAGATTTAATTTCTGCATTACTCCAAACCATTGCCCAGCCATTGAACCTAAAACAATAATCAATAAAGCGATGAATAGAAAATTAATACCAAAACACTGAAATTTAGGATCTTTGCCAGAAACAGCCGGAGCAATATATAATCCCGTTGCCAGCCAAGCTGTTGCAATCCAGAAAATAGCCAATTGAGTGTGCCATGTACGAGTTACAGCATAAGGGAGGATTTTATCAATCGGAATCCCATATAAACCATTTCCTTCCACTCCATAATGCGCTGTAATAATTCCGAAAACCATTTGCAAAACCATCAACAGACTCACAATCCAGAAATATTTGGTTACCAATCCCATCGATTTTGTTTTGCCCTGCTTAATCAACGGATCTTCTTTTGGAAGCGGAAATTCTTCTTCTTCACCCGATCTTGCATGATAGAAAACTAAGATTCCTACACTTAAAATCAATAAAATAATACTTACTCCAGACCAAGCTAAAAGTTCAGTTGTGGCAGTATTTCCAACCAATTCATCTGACGGCCAGTTATGTGTATACGAAATATTTCCATCAGGACGATTAGTAACTGTTGCCCATGTTGCCCAGAAGAAAAAGGCATTCATTTTATGCATTTTCTCCACATCTTTAATCGAGTTCTTCGGAATCGCATATTCTTCTCTCAACTTATCAAATTGAGGATTATTTGTAAAAAGACCTTTATAATATTCACTTAAGTGTTCAATCGCCGCCAAACGGTTTTCAGAAATGGTAAGCACTCCTGTCTCAGCATCGTATCGATTGGTTCTTAAATCTTTTTGCAAACGAACCTTAAGAGCCGATTGTTTTTCGGCATCCAATTCATCATATTTTTGATTAAAATCTTTCTTAGCATAAAGATCCAAGATAAAAACAGCTTCTCTATGCAGCCAATCTGCGGTCCAATCTGGGGCCACATAGGCACCGTGTCCCCAGATAGATCCCACTTCCTGGCCACCTATACTTTGCCAGATATTTTGTCCGTCTTTAATTTCACTTTCGCTAAAAACAGCTTTTCCAGAATCGGTTATAATTTCTTTCGGAACTGGTGGGGCCTCCTGATATATTTCGTAACCATAATAACCCAGTACTGCAAATGATATACTCATTACCAATGCAAATACTATCCATAATTTTTTTTCTTTTTTCATTTTGTAGGGAGGGGGGATTTCAAATAAAAGACATTTTTATCTTTTATTTGTTTTTAAAAAAACTCCAAAGCAATTACAGCATTTGGAGCTTTTAATTATTTATTCAACAATTAAAACGCCTTTCATCATGGCTACGTGCCCGGGGAAAGAGCAAATAAATGGATATGATCCTTTTTTATCAATGGTAAACTCGATTGTATCTTCTTCTCCACCACCAATTAATTTAGTGTGTGCAATAATTGAAGCTTTTTCAGATTCTGGAATATAATCAGTTGCTTTGGCATCATTCGCTTTTAAAGCAAAAGCAGCTTGGTCTGTTCCTTCTTGTAAAATCACTAAATTGTGTCCCATTGCTTCTTTCGGAATTTTACCAACATGTTTCAAAGTCAATTTGATTGGTTTCCCTGCAACGGCTTTCAACTCATTTGTATTAAACTGCATTTGGTCATTTCCTTCAATAACTAAAACATTTTCCTCTGTCGTTGCAGCTACTGGAGCTTGTTCGCCTTCAGTTGATGCTTCAGTCGTTTCTGTTGGTTCAGCTGGAGCTGTTTCTTTTTTACCACAAGAAGTAACTGCTAAAAATCCCATTAGGATTAATACTGAAATTTTGGTTTTTGTATTCATTTTTAAGATATTTAATAATGTTAATTGTTCTGATTTGTTGCTTTAAGAAAGAAATCTCCTGATTTAACATCAGAAGCAAGCTGTTCTAAAGTTGTATTGATAAGCATTTCCAGCAACAGTCCTCTTATTTTCTTGAACTCGTGATGAACTGGGCAAGGGTGCTCTTCCGAGCATTCTTTTAATCCGATTCCGCAGCCGCTGTATATTTTATTTCCGTCAATAGCATCTACAATTTGAATTAATTTGATAGACTTTGATGCTTCTGGCGAAACTTCAAATCCGCCTCCTACTCCTTTTGTCGAATCAATTATACCGCTTTTAGTCAAAATCTGCATAATCTTGGCTGTAAATGGTTCCGGTGAATCAATTTCTTTTGCCACATCTTTTATCCCAACCCTAATCCCTTTAGAAGATTTTGTTGCAATAAATATTGAAGCTCTTATTCCGTATTCACACGCTTTTGAAAACATACATCCTTAATTAATTCTAGACAAAGATAGAGAGGTTTTAAATAAAAGACAAATTTATCTTTAATTATTTTTCAAAAGAACAAACATTATTTATAATGAAACTAATTAGTACTAATAATTATACATATTCATCTTTCAATTCTTATAAAAACCAATTTTAATTTTAACTTTGAGAGTATTAAATTTTAAATATTTAACAAATGCCTTTAAGCAATTCAAAAGATTTAAAACTGGCAGTTCTTATTGATGCAGACAATGTGCCTTATAGTAATGTAAAAGGCATGATGGAAGAAATTGCAAAATTAGGAACTCCGACTACGAAAAGGATTTATGCCGATTGGACAAAACCGAATGCAAATGGCTGGAAAGGCGTTTTATTGGAACATGCTATTACTCCTATTCAACAATATAGTTACACGGTTGGAAAGAATTCCTCAGATTCTGCTCTAATTATTGATGCAATGGATTTACTATATTCTGGAAAATTAGATGGCTTTTGCATTGTTTCCAGCGACAGCGATTTTACAAGACTTGCTGTGAGACTTCGTGAATCGGGCATGAAAGTAATTGGAATTGGAGAAAAGAAAACGCCAAACTCTTTTATTGTTGCCTGCGACCGATTTATTTATATTGAAGTTTTGGATGGCGCAACTCAAAAGAAAAAACCAAAAGCTGTAGCCGCAGATACCAAAAAACCAGTTGAAAAACCTGCTGAAAAAGCACTTCATAAAATTGACAAACAAACCATTGAACTTATTGAATCTACAATTGAAGATATTGAAGATGATGATGGCTGGGCATTTCTAGGAGATGTCGGCAATTTGATCGTGAAGAAAAAACCTGAATTTGACCCTCGAAATTATGGTTATTCAAAACTGACTCCAATGCTTAAATCATTAACTGATATTCTGGAAATTGATGAAAGAGAGTCAGACAAAAAAGGAATCAAACACGTTTATGTACGTTTAAGATTCAACTAATTATCGCATTTTATTACCTATCTAATTTTTTAAAAACATGAGAAAAAAATTCTTTATTTACGGATTCTTATTGTTTCTAATTGTTGCAGCAATTTATTACTACACAGGACGAGGTTATTTACTCGTATTTATTATTCCGCTTTTGCTAATTGTCGGAGTTTACAACGCATCTCAAGAAAAACATGCTATTTTAAGGAACTTTCCCGTTTTAGGATATTTTAGATATCTTTTCGAAATGATTGCACCTGAGATTCAGCAGTATTTTATCGAAAGATCTACAGATGGAAAACCTTTTTCTAGAAACCAGCGGTCTTTAGTCTATCAAAGAGCAAAAAATATTGATTCGAGCACTCCGTTTGGAACACAATTAAACTTAAATACAGAAAATTACGAAGGAATAAAACATTCTATTTTTCCAGCAAAAGTAAACGAAGAATTACCTCGTGTATTAGTTGGCGGAAAAGATTGCAAACAGCCTTACTCTGCTTCTTTATTTAATGTTTCGGCAATGAGTTTTGGTTCATTGAGCGAACATGCAGTTCGTGCCATCAATATTGGTGCGCAAAAAGGAAATTTCTATCAAAATACTGGAGAAGGTGGATTAACTGAATTTCATCTTGCAGGTGGCGGAGATATTACTTGGCAGATTGGTACAGGATATTTTGGTTGTCGTGATGCAGAAGGCAATTTCAGCCCTGAAAACTTCAAAGAAAAAGCCAATCTACCAAATGTAAAGATGATCGAGATTAAAATCTCTCAAGGTGCAAAACCAGGACATGGCGGAGTTCTTCCTGCAAGAAAAAACACTGAGCAGATTGCTAAAATTAGAGGTGTCGTACCACATACTATGATTCTTTCTCCTCCTGGGCATCATGCTTTTTCTGATGCCAACGGATTAATTCAGTTTATTAAACAATTGCGTGATTTATCTAATGGAAAACCAATCGGATTTAAATTATGTATTGGAAATACAGCTGAGTTTGAAGCTATCTGCCAAGAAATGATTAACGAAGATACTTACCCAGATTTCATTACAGTTGACGGCGCCGAAGGAGGAACTGGAGCTGCTCCACTTGAATTTGCAGATGGTGTCGGAATGCCTTTTGAGCCAGCGTTGATTTTCGTAAACAAAACTTTGGTGCGTTTAGGGATTCGCGATAAAATGCGTATTATTGGAAGCGGAAAAATTATTTCAGGTTATTCTATTCTACATGCAATTGCGTTGGGCGCAGATATGTGTAACAGTGCAAGAGGATTTATGTTTTCTTTAGGCTGCATTCAGGCTTTACGTTGTCATAATAACGAATGCCCAACTGGAGTTGCAACTCAGAATAAAATGCTGATGAAAGGTTTGGTTGTTACCGATAAATCTGAAAGAGTTTACCATTTTCATAAAAATACGCTTCATGCTGCGAACGAACTTTTGGCTGCGGCTGGAAAAACATCATTTGCAGATGTTGACATCAATATCTTTATGCGTGGAGATGAATTTACTAACTTATCGGAGCTTTATTTTCCAGATAATTTGAAAAACGTTACTCAGTTCTCATAAAAAAATCCTCTTCAAATGAAGAGGATTTTTTTTCTCTATTTTCGATTATAATTTTGCCGTCTCTTTACCTGCCTTTGCATCTCCTTCTAAAACTGCTAATTCTTCCTGATCTACTAATTCTTGAGCTAAAATAGCATTATTATAAGCTAAAAAATAAACATCAAACTTCACTCCTTCAGCGATAAGCGATGGAGAAATTTGATCACTCTTAATCATTTCTTTCAATAAACTAGGAAAAGATTCTTTGTAGGCTAATTTGTTAGCATCATTTTCTTCTAAATTGGTTTCGATCCTAATTTCGATTTTATTGTCATTTAAAAAAGCTTTTGCCGTTGTGCTCGTAATTCCGCTTCCTTTTATAGAAGACGAATTGTTATAGTTACTTACATGTTCCTGAATTTTCTGCTTGGTGTTTTTACAGCTTACTAAAAATAATGCAAAAGCTAGAACAAATGCGATTTGGGTAATTTTTTTCATAAATTTTTGGTTTAATAGTTATTTTTTAACTCAAACATAACCAATTTATAACATAAAACCAATATGCACATATAAAAAAACATCTGTAATTCTTTGAATCCAAACCAGTTGTGTCCGCAAAAAGAAAACATTTGTAAGAATAAAAACATTTCTTCTATAATTAAATTTCAGCCTTAAATACAAAAAAGTCTCTTTAAATAAACTTTAAAGAGACTTTTAATATGTAAGAATTAAAATGATTCTGTTTTGTGCAAAAACTCAATCTTTTATTTCAAAAAATCTTTAAGCGATTCTCCCGTTAAGGTTTCTTTGTCTAAAACGGTATTATCATCTGCTAGAAAATAAACATCAAATTGAACTCCTTCTTCAATTAATTGTCTTGGAATCTCGTCTTTATCGATCATCAGTTTTATCAATTTTGGAAAAGAAATAACAGACGCCGATTTATTAGCCTCATTTTGTTCTAAATCGGTTTCAAATCGCAATTCAATTTTATCGTCGTTAATATAACCTCTTGCTGTTGTAAGCGTTACATTATCGGCTCTAAAACTTGGAGCAATGTTTTTGTTGTACGTAACAACATACTCTTGAAGTTTCTGTTTAGTGTTTTTACAGCTCGCAAGCATTAATACGATCATTACTGCAAAGGCAATTTGGCTTATTTTCTTTAGCATAATCTTTTATTTTAGTTTTTGAAGTCTTAATAATGCCTCAAGATAGTAATAATCTGCGTAATTTATAGAACAATCTATCTCACTATTTGCAGGTTTATGACCTGTTGAATGAAGTAAAAATGCTGAATTTACATCGTGACTTTGATAATTATCTGAAAGCGAAACAATCATCTTCTTTGCTTTTGTTAAATATTCCGCTTTTAAATTCTTGTCTTTTGTATACGAACTTAATTTTAATAATGCAGAAGAAACGATTGCCGCCGCTGAAGCATCTCTCGGTTCATTTGGAATATTTGGCGCATTAAAATCCCAATATGGGATTAAATCTTCTGTGGTTAATTTATCCAAATAAACACGCGCTAATTTATGAGCAAAATCTAAAAACTTAACATCTTTTGTTTCTCTATAAGTCATTGTAAAACCATAGATAGCCCAAGCCTGACCACGCGCCCACATACTATCGTCACTGTATCCTTGAGCAGTTCTTCCTTTTATCTTTTTTCCGGTTTCGTAATCATAAATTATAACATGATAAGAAGTATTATCTGGTCTAAAATGATTTGCCATTGTAGTTTCGGCATGTTTTACAGCGATATCATATAAATTTTTATTTCCACCATTTTTTGAAGCCCAAAACAAAAGCTCCAAATTCATCATATTATCAATAATGGTATTGTGACCGCCCATTTTATTATGAGGCCAAGACTGAATTGTTCCCACTTTCGGATTAAATAGCGTTGCCAATGTATCCGCAGTTCTTAAAATAATCTGCTTGTATTCCAGATTTTTAGTCAATCTATATCCGTTTCCAAAACTATTGAAAATCTGAAAGCCTAAATCGTGATCACCTGCTTTACTGGTAGATAATGGCGTTAAAAAACGACTGAATTTATCGGCTTCTTTTTCCCATTTTTTATCTTTGGTTGCTTCATACAAAAACCACAATTCTCCAGGCCAGAATCCGCTAGTCCAATCTTTATAGCCAACAAATTTCCATTCATTGCTTCCGTTCGGAACTGTTCTTGGAGAAGTGCCATCGTTTGGAATTACTTTTAAAGTTTTTGAAGCTTGCTCTGCACAATAATCCAATTGCTTTTTAATATTAAACGAATTGTCTTTTTGAGAATAGCTTTGATTTCCTACAAGAAACAAAGCTGCAATCAGGGTAAAAAATTTTGCCTTCATGTGGTTATTTTGATAAATAGTTGTTTTAACTGATAAATGTATGAAATAAAGTAAATTGAATTGGGTTTTGTATTTTTGTTCAACCTAATATGTACAATTAATACCGTAATTTCTATTTTGAACAAATCCAGAATTAACTATTTCATAGTTTTTCTAACCATAATTCTCCTTGGAATACTTTCAAGAAAAATCTCTTTTATTCCTTTATGGATTGGCGATTTTCTTTATGCCGTAATGATTTACATATTAGTTCGAATATTTCTTCCATTTAAAAATGCTTTCTTAATTGCATTCCTTTCTCTATTGATTTGTTATGGAATTGAATTTCTACAATTATATCAAGCCGATTGGATTGTAGAACTTAGAAAAACACTTTTGGGAAGATACGTTTTAGGACAGGGATTTCTTTGGGAAGATATTCTGGCTTATACTTTCGGAATCATTGTGGTTTTTATGACTGAGAAAATTACACTGAATTGTTTCAATCAAAAGTCTGCGTGATTTTTTCGATATTTAAACTGTTGGCCATTGCCATGAATATTTGATGATATGTTCCTTTATTATCATATAATTCATCATGAGTTCCTTTTTCGACACATCTACCTTTCTCTAAAACAATAATATTCGAGGCGTCAATAATTTGGGAAATACTATGCGATATGATAATTACAGTTCGATCTTTTTTGATCGCATCTAAAGACTTTTTAATCTGCTCTGTTGCAATTGCATCCAAACTTGCCGTTGGTTCATCAAGAAAAATGATTGGCGGATTTTTTAGAAACAATCTAGCAATCGCAATACGCTGTTGCTGTCCACCTGAAAGTAAATGTGCATCAGAATCATAACTTTTTGGCAATTGAATAACCTGTTCATGAATATAAGCTTGCTTTGCTGCTTCTATAACTTCTTCTTTTGAAGCTTCAGGTTTTCCGTATAAAATATTCTCTAAAATTGTACCTTTAAAAATGTGATTCTTTTGAAGTACCAAACCAATATTTTTACGCAGAAAATCTGTATTGTATTCCACTAAATCAACTCCATCCAAAAATATCTGGCCCGACGAAGGCAAGTAGAATTTATCCAATAAATTAATAATCGTACTTTTTCCAGCTCCGCTTAATCCTACCAAAGCGGTGGTTTCATTTGGTTTTACAGTGAAATTAATATCATAAAGCGCCTGAGTTCCGTTTGGATATACAAAATCTACATTTTTCACTTCTATTAATCCAACAATTTTTTCTGGGATATAATTACCGCTAGTTTCTGTTTCATGCTCTGCTTCTAAAATATCAAAGAATCCTTCCGAATAAATCAAAGCGTCATTTACTTCATCATAAATACGGTGCAATTGTCTAATTGGCGATGAAACATTATTAAATAGCATAATATGAAACATAATCGCACCAATTGTCATTTGATTATTCAAAACAAAATAAGCTGTCAGAATAATGATAATCACCACTCCTATCTGCTCTACAAAACTTTTAATGCTTTCAAAAATAAAGCTAGTCTTTCTTGTCTGCAGCTGATTTTCTGTCATCTCAAACTGAATCTTTTCGTGTCGATCGGCTTCGGTTGATTCACGTACAAAAGATTTTATTACGGTTATCGATTCAATTAAACTGATAATTCCGTTGTTTTTAGTTTCGCGGTAATTACGCATTCTTCGTCTAAATCCGCTCAATCTCGTTGCCTGCAATTGACTGATGTAAAAATAAATCGGAATGATACATAAACTCACCAATCCGACATAAACATTGGCATAAAACATAATTACCAAAGCCACAAAAGCGTTTGCAAACAAAGGCAAAATATCAATAAAGAAATTTTGAACCAATCGTGTTAAACTGCTAATTCCAGCATCGATTCTGGTTTGAAGTTTTCCGCTTTCATTTTCATCAGAAGTATAAAACTCCATTCTATAACTTAGAATTTTTTCTACAATGGTTTGAGAGATATCCCGCGTAATAAAAATTCGGAGTTTTTCTCCATAGAATTTCTGTCCAAATTGAACCACAGAATTAACCAATTCTTTAGTTAACAAGACGACGCTAATAATTCCGAGTAAATGAAATCCTTTGGATAAAGGTTCGTGAGCAACCATTAAATTATTTATGGTATCTACAGTATATTTTAAAATTACAGCATTTACCTGTGCAGCAAATGATCCTAAAAATGTGAGCAGTAAAGTTGCAATTACCATTTTTCTGTACGGCTTTACAAAAGGCAGGATTTTTTTATAAAGTACTGATAATTGCATTTATTTGAATTTTAGCTAACATATCAAATATAAGAATTCTAAATTTGTGTTGAAAATCATTTAAACACTTAATTCTATGAAACTCGTTTTCGCTTCAAATAACAAAAATAAAATCGCAGAAATTCAAAGTATGCTTCCTGAAAGCATTAAAATATTAAGTTTAGAAGATATTAATTGTTTTGAAGACATTCCAGAAACAGCTGATACCATAGAAGGAAATGCCATTTTAAAAGCAGATTATGTAACCCAGAAATATGGTTACGATTGCTTTGCAGATGATACAGGCCTAGAAGTAAATGCGTTAAATGGAGAACCTGGAGTTTATTCTGCGAGATATGCCGGCGAGCAAAAAAATGCAGATGACAACATGAACAAGCTTTTAGAAGCTTTGAAAAATGAAGAAAACCGCAGCGCCCAGTTCAAGACCGTTATCACTTTAAACCTTGACGGAAAACAATATTTGTTTACTGGAATTGCAAAAGGAGATATTACAATAACAAAAACAGGAACAAACGGTTTTGGTTATGATCCTATTTTTAAACCTGAAAATTTTAATGAGACCTTTGCAGAACTGCCTTTGGAAACTAAAAACACTATAGGCCATCGCGGAAAAGCAGTTAAGCAACTCATTGATTTCCTGAGCACCACAAAATAATTGTTTAAAATACAACATTTTATTAGCTAAATTTTAGATTTTGAGACGTGTTTTTTAGCATATTTCTTCATTTAACACGAAAATTTATTTCAACAAAAATGTAACTTTTTGATAATCAATTCTTAACAAATACATAATTCTTAAAATTGCATTAGTTTATCTGAATAATTAGCAGTAATTTTGCACCCTATTTTAAAACACATATGAATAAATTTGAACAATTAGGATTGAATGAATCGTTACTGAAGGCGATTTTAGATCTAGGATTTGAAAATCCGTCAGAGGTACAGGAAAAGGCGATTCCCCTATTATTGGAAAAAGACACGGATATGGTTGCGTTGGCTCAAACAGGGACAGGGAAAACGGCAGCTTTCGGTTTTCCGCTAATTCAAAAAATTGATGCCGACAACAGAAATACACAAGCATTAGTTTTATCGCCAACACGCGAGTTATGTTTACAGATTACTAACGAACTTAAAAACTACTCAAAATACGAAAAAGGTATTAATGTGGTAGCAGTTTACGGAGGAGCTAGTATAACAGAGCAAGCAAGAGAAATAAAGAGAGGTGCGCAAATTATTGTGGCAACTCCAGGAAGAATGCAAGACATGATTAACAGAGGTTTAGTTAACATTAAAAACATAGATTACTGTGTTCTTGATGAGGCTGACGAAATGTTAAACATGGGATTCTATGAGGATATCGTATCTATTTTATCAGATACTCCAGATGAAAAAAGCACATGGTTGTTCTCTGCAACTATGCCACAAGAGGTTGCTAGAATTGCAAAACAATTTATGAGCGAACCAGTTGAGATTACTGTTGGTGCTAAAAACTCAGGTTCATCTACAGTTTCTCACGAATTTTATTTAGTTAATGCTCGTGATCGTTACGAAGCATTAAAACGTTTAGCTGATGCTAATCCAGACATTTTCTCAGTAGTTTTCTGTCGTACAAAAAGAGACACGCAAGCTATTGCCGAGAAGTTAATTGAAGATGGATATAGCGCCGCTGCGTTACACGGAGATTTATCTCAAGCGCAACGTGATGGTGTAATGAAATCGTTCCGTGGAAGACAAATTCAGATGCTTGTTGCTACTGACGTTGCTGCACGTGGTATTGACGTTGATAACGTAACTCACGTTGTAAACTACCAATTACCTGACGAAATCGAAACATACAACCACCGTTCTGGTCGTACTGGTAGAGCTGGAAAATTAGGTACTTCTATTGTAATTGTTACAAAAAGTGAGTTACGTAAAATTTCTTCTATCGAAAGAATTATCAAACAAAAATTCGAAGAAAAATCTATTCCATCTGGAATCGAAATCTGCGAAATTCAGTTATTACACTTAGCTAATAAAATTAAAGATACTGAGGTTGATCACGAAATTGACAACTATTTACCAGCAATCAACAATGTTCTTGAAGATTTATCTAAAGAAGAATTGATCAAAAAAATGGTATCAGTAGAATTTAACCGTTTCATCGCATACTACAAAAAGAACAGAGATATTTCTGTTTCTGGCGGAGAAAGACGTGAAAGAGGCGATTCTGAACCAAGAGAATTTAGCAATAATGGAGCAGTTCGTTATTTTGTGAACATTGGTTCTAGAGACAACTTCGACTGGATGTCATTAAAAGATTACTTGAAAGAAACATTAGACTTAGGTCGTGATGATATCTTTAAAGTAGATGTAAAAGAAGGATTTTCTTTCTTTAACACAGATCCTCAGCATACAGACAAAGTAATGGACGTTTTAAACAATGTTCAATTAGAAGGTCGTCGTATCAATGTTGAGATTTCTAAAAATGATGGTGGAGGAAGACGTGATCACAACAACCGTGGCGGAAGAAGAGACTCTGGAAGAAGAGACGGAAACTTTGCTCCAAGACGTGAAGGCGGATTCAGAAGTGACAGAGGCTCAAGAGACGGAGGTTCACGCGAAGGCGGATCTCGTGACGGAGGCTTTAGAGGTGACAGAAACTCATCTTCAAGAAGAGAAGGTGGTTTTAGAAGTTCTGCTCCAAGAAACGAAGGTGGTTCAGATAGAGCTCCAAGACGTTCAGAAAACTTCGGAGATAGTTCAAGACCAAGAAGATCAAGAAGAGATTAATAATCTAATTTCTTAAAATACAAAATCCCAAATTCCAATTTTATACGGAATTTGGGATTTTTTCTTATATCTAATAATCTCATCAATGTCTTTGTTAATTTTCTTATAATTAAATTCCAAGACTGCGAGATATTTAATCCCTATTTACTACTTTTAGAGCTTTAAATCAGGATATGAAATATTTCGCAATTTTCTTTTTTACACTTCTCGCTAATATTGGTTTTGCACAAGATACGCAAGATACACAGCCAACAGTTCCACAAAGAGTTTCAGGTTACGTTATTAACGACGACAGCAAACAGCCACTTGCTGGAGTAAATATCATCAACACCAACAAAGTGCGTGGTGCAAAATCTGACGAAAAAGGATATTTTGAAATTGACGTACAAGTAAACGATACACTTCATTTTTCTATTCTAGGATTTCAATCACTAAGAATCAGAGTTACAAATGACTGGATAAAAAACAAAGTAACTAGAATTCAGCTTACCGAAAAAGCAATTGCTTTGGAAGAAGTTGTTATTGCTCCATTTTCTTTAACAGGATATCTTGAAATTGACTCTAAATTAATTCCAACAAAAGAAAACTATCGCTATAGTATTTCAGGCCTTACACAAGGTTATGAAGCTGGAGAATATGCCCCAAATGCTTTTGGTAAAGTTCTCGGTTCGATTTTTAACCCTGCCGATATGCTCTATAATTTCTTCGGAAAAAATGGTAAAGAACTCAAGAAGCTGAAGGAAATGAAAAAAGATGATACTGTACGAACACTTTTAGAATCAAAATACGATCGCGAAACAGTTGCGGTGTTATTAGGAATCAGCAAGGATGAAATTCCTGAAATTATGCATCGTTGCAATTATTCTGATTCTTTCATTCAAAGTGCAAATGACCTTCAGATTATGGATGCAATCAGCGCTTGTTATGAACAATATAAAGTTTTGAAACGAAATTAAACTCACAACATAAAAAATCAATCCTCATTTTTAAAACTGAGGATTTTTTTTGTTTTAAATATAACTACTAACTACATAAACCACAAAAAAAATGTCAACAATACCCTTTCAGACGATTGATTGGAGTCAAATCGAAAAAACAGAACACACAGGAGAAACCGGAACTGCTTATTGGCAGACCATACAATTAGGAGGTTTACGTGTTCGAAAAGTTGTTTACAGTAAAAATTACCATGCAGATCACTGGTGTCAAAAAGGACACATTGTACATTGCTTGGAAGGAGCTTTTATAAGCGAATTAGGAAATGGTGAAAAAATAAAATTTTCAAAAGGAATGACTTATATCGTTTCTGATGACATGAGTTCTCATCGTTCTATTACAACAAAAGGAGTAGAATTGCTTATAATAGATGGCGACTTTTTAGTTTAGCCTGGTCTCGGTTTGCAGCTTTATAAAAACTGCAAACCGAGACTTCGACTGAAACCTTTTTTATTTCACTGGAATATTAGAAAGAATTTCTAATACAAATTTCCAATATTTCTGTGCAGATGAAATACTTGCTCTTTCGTCTGGAGAGTGCGCTCCGTGAATTGTTGGTCCAAAAGAAATCATATCCATATCAGGGTAATTTGTTCCTAAAATTCCGCATTCTAAACCTGCGTGGCAAGCTACAACTTTTGGCTGCTCACCATTTTGCTTTTCGTAAATCTCTTTTAAAACTTCTAAAATTTCAGAGTTTACATTTGGAGTCCATCCTGGATAAGAACCAGAAAGTTCGACTTCACATCCAACCAATTCAAAAGCAGAACGTAGTGAATTAGCTAAATCAAATTTTGAAGATTCAACAGAAGAACGTGTTAAACATCCAACCAAAATCTCTCCATCTTTAATAACAACACGAGCGATATTGTTTGAAGTTTCCACCAAATCGGCCATATCAGCGCTCATTTTATAAACTCCATTCTGAGCTGCATAAATCGCTCTAACAATCCCTTCTTGAACACCTAAATCCATCACTTTTTCAGGCAAATCACCTTTTACGATTTCAATAGATAAGTTTGGTTCGGTTGTTTTATATTCAGCTTTAATATCAGAAATGATTTCCTGCATATCATAAACATAAGCCTCATCAAACATTTGAGAAATAATTACTTTCGCAACACTTTCTCTCGGAATTGCATTTCTAAGACTTCCGCCATTAATTTCAACAATCTGCAAACCAAAGTTTTCAAATGCATCAAATAACAAACGGTTCATGATTTTATTTGCATTTCCTAAACCTTTATTGATATCCATTCCTGAATGTCCACCATTTAGGCCTTTTACTGTAATCGTATACCCAACAGAACCTTCTGGAACTTTTTCTTCGTGATAGGTTCTTGTTGCTGTTACGTCAATTCCACCAGCACATCCGATATCAATTTCATCATCTTCTTCTGTATCTAAATTCAATAAAATTTGACCTTGAAGAATTCCACCTTTTAAGTTTAAGGCTCCTGTCATTCCAGTTTCTTCATCAATTGTAAACAAAGCTTCAATTGCAGGATGCGGAATATCTTTGCTTTCAAGAATAGCCATAATAGTCGCCACTCCTAGCCCATTGTCAGCTCCAAGCGTTGTGCCACGTGCGCGAACCCAGTCACCATCCACATACATATCGATTCCTTGTGTATCAAAATCAAAAACGGTATCGGCATTTTTTTGATGCACCATATCTAAATGTCCTTGCATTACGATTGCCTTACGGTTTTCCATTCCCGGAGTTGCAGGTTTTCTGATGATTACGTTTCTGATTTCATCTTCGAAAGTTTCTAAACCTAAGCTGTTTCCAAAGTTTTTCATAAACTCAATTACACGCTCTTCTTTCTTCGATGGACGAGGAACAGCATTTAAATCTGCAAATTTGTTCCAAAGTGCTTTTGGTTCCAGATTTCTTATTTCTTGACTCATTATATTTTGTTTGGTGTTTAACAATTAAGAGCTTCAAAGTTACAAAGTTTAATTGCTTTTTTTGCCACGAATTGCACTAATTAGCACTAATTAAAACGGATCTAAAATGGAATAAATCAATAATTAACGAAAATTCGCAGAATTCATGACGAACTTTTTTCAATCATTCGATATTGTATTTATATTTACGTATCTAAAATTTAACTTGTGAAATCAAAATACTTTTTACCTTTATTTTTAATAGTTCAAATCATTTTTTATAAAATCCTTCCATACTTCCCAGATTTTGTTGAAGGTTTTTACAGTAAAAATTTATTCGCTAGGATTTCACATTTTTCTAGAACGGTTTTAGGTAAAGTTCCGTTTTCTGTCGGCGACATAATTTATGCTATTTTGATGATTTCTATAATTAGCTGGTTTTGGAAAATCAGAAAAACATGGAGAACAGATTGGAAAGATCACCTTCTAACAATGCTGGGTAAGATTTCTGTTTTTTACTTTTTCTTTCACCTTCTTTGGGCTTTCAATTATTACAGAAAACCTCTTTTTGAGAAAATGGAAATCAAAAGAGAATATACCGATGCTGATCTTTTGGCTTTTACTAAAAGATTAATTGCAAAGACGAATGAAATTCAGTTTCAAATCACAAAAAATGATAGCGCTAAAGTTGTTTTTCCATATTCACAGAAAGAATCATTTAACATGATTTTAAACGGTTACGATAATTTAGCAAAAGAGCATTCTTATTTCAAATACGAAACATTAAGCGTAAAAAACTCATTATTCAGCGTTCCTTTAACCTATATGGGATTTGGCGGTTATTTAAATCCATTTACAAACGAAGCGCAAATTAACGACTTACTGCCAATGTACACTTTTCCGCTAACCACAGCCCATGAAATGGCACATCAGATTGGTTTTGCAAGTGAAAGTGAATGCAATTTTATTGGTCTTTTGGCTTCTGTAAAAAATGACAATTTATATTATCAATATGCGGGATATAGTTTTGCATTACGTTATTGTCTCGGAATCTGGAAGTTTAAAAATGAGAAAATTTTTGAAGTATTAAAGAAACGAGTAAATCCTGGAATTTTAAAAAACTATCAAGAAGACCAAGATTTCTGGAAAAAATATGACACATTTATAGACGAAGGCTTTCATTTTCTATGGGATAGTTTTTTAAAAACAAATAACCAGAAAGACGGAATGCAAAGCTATAGCAAGTTCATCGATTTGACGATTAATTATTATAAAACAAGAAAATTATAATCCAACTGTAACAAAAATGATTTCATAACTACTAATACATTATGAGCGAAAATCTAGAACAGTCATTTGTTGCGCAGCTGCAGGCAAATCAGAATATAATCCACAAGATTTGTAGATTATATACTGCTGGCGAAGACGCTCATAAAGACTTGTTTCAAGAGATTACTATTCAGCTTTGGAAAGCTTATCCAAAATTTAGAGGCGACAGTAAATTTTCAACTTGGACGTATCGTGTTGCCTTAAACACAGCGATTACCTTATATCGCAAAACCAAAAGAACTATATCGACCGTAGATTATGAAAATCATCAGCATTTTGTAAAAGATGTTGACTACAATTATGAAGAAGAAGAACAGATTAGACTGATGTACAAAGCAGTTTATCAATTAAATGACATCGAAAAGGCGTTAGTTTTTATGTATTTAGAAGACAAAGATTATCAAGAAATAGCTGAAACCTTAGGGATCAGCGAAGTGAATGCGCGCGTGAAAATGAACAGAATTAAGGGGAAACTTAAAAAAATACTAAATCCTTAAAAATTATTATGAAAGAACTGGATTTATTAAAAAAGGACTGGCAAAAGAACTCTGATTCTTTTCAACAAATTTCTGAAAACGAGATCTACAAGATGATTCACAGAAAGTCATCTTCCATTGTAAAGTGGATTTTGATTATCAGTATTTTAGAAATTTCGTTTTGGACATTTTCAAACATTTTTATCAACACAGACGATGTATTGCACAAAATGAATCATCCTGAAATTGTAACAGCCTTAGAGTTTATAACCTATTTCAATTATGTGGTTGTTTTAATTTTTGTTTACATCTTCTATAAAAATTACAAAACAATTTCGACTACAATAGCCACAAAATCTTTGATGAGCGCTATCCTAAAAACCCGTAAAACGGTGCAATATTATGTTTGGTACAACTTGGGAATGATTGTAATCACAGCAATTCTGAGCTTTTTTATTGCTTTTGTGTACAATCCAGATATGGAGTTTCTTAGAGAAAAATTAGCCATGAACGGAAAAGCCATGTTTGTAACAATAGGTATTCTGATCTTAGTAATTTTAGGTTTCTTTGGACTATTCTGGTGTTTCTACAGAGTGATTTACGGAACACTTTTACGTAGATTATATGCTAATTATAAAGAATTGAAAAAAATTGATTTTTAAATCTAATATTCATTTTCAGAATCCTTGTAACTCCATCTTCTCATTTCATTAAGTTCTTCTTGCGCTTTGATTTCTTCAGCAGGAATAACTTTTAAAAATGATGGATGCTGTTCTATTGCGTATTCTACTTTTTCTACGATTTGTTCGATAGTATCATTTTCATAATCAATATCAAGAGGTTCTTTGATGATGAAAGATTGTAGAATTCCTTTTTTCTTCATTCGAAGTCCTTTCTTATCGAATGATCTGCGGAAACCATCAATTACAATAGGAATAACGATTGGTTTGTGCTGTTTAATTATATGAGCGGTTCCTTTACGAACTGGCTTAAATGATTTTGTAGTTCCTTGTGGGAAAGTAATAACCCAACCGTCTTCAAGTGCTATTCTAATATTTTCGGTATCATTTGGATTAACGTCACGTTTTTCCGTCACATCGACTCCTTTTGCTCTCCAAGTTCTTTCAACCGTAATTGCACCAACATAAGCTAAAATTCTTGGCAATAATCCCGCTTGCATGGTTTCTTTGGCTGCCACATAATAAATATTCATTTTTGGCTGCCACAAATAACCAATATTCTTAATCGTGTCTTGACGCCCAGATAAACTGGCGTTAAAGACATGAAACATCGCTACAACGTCTGCAAAATAAGTCTGATGATTGGAAATAAATAAAACATTAGTATCTGGAAGTGTCTTAATAATCTCAGATCCTTCAATCTGCAATTCATTAAAACCTCTATATCTCTTATGAGTCATGGCACCTAGAACTCGGATCAACCATTTCTTGATGAATAATATATGCCCAAAAGGATTTCGTTTAAACAATCCCATAACTAATTTATCTTATTTTTTTGTTAGGTCGCAAACATACAAAAATTATTCTTTTAGCAACACTATAAAACATTTTCTAGAAATAAGAGATATCCAAATGAATATCAAATCATTAAATAAACCTTATCAAATTTATTTTACCATCGCTTCTTTTAAGACATCTCGCAATTCGCTCAAAATCATCGCCGTGGCTCCCCAAACAACATGATTCTGAATATTAAAGGCAGGAACTAAAATATTTGCTCCATAAGAAGTTGATAATCTGGCTTCGATAATAATATCATCATTTAAAAAAACAGACAAAGGCAATTCAATAATTCCGGCAACTTCTCTTATATCGGGATAAAAGGAAAGTTCTTCTTTGGCAATTCCTAAAAACGGATGCACCAAAAAATTACTTGGCGGAATATACATTGGCGAAAAATGTTTAATGATATTTATTTTATCACTTGTAATTCCAACTTCTTCATGTGTTTCTCTAAGAGCTGTGGTTTCAAAATTTAAATCTTCCTTTTCATACTTCCCGCCTGGAAATGCAATCTGAGCTGAGTGAACCCCATCATAAGCATTTCTAACAATCAAAACCAGATGTGTTTTTTCCTGTTTGGGATAAAACAGCATCATTACCCCCGCCATTCTAGCGTTTAGTGCATCAATATCAAGATTTTTCAATCCTTCTATACGTTCTTTGGGAGCCATTTTTAAATGTGAAGTTACTGCTGGCAGCTCTACTGGAATTATATTGGGAACATATTTCAAAAAGTCTTGAAAATTCATAATCAAAGCTTATTTTTGTACTTTCAAATAAAACATAAATATACTCCAGAAAACGCAGTACCACAAGTTTTCTGCTATTAAAGCCTAAAAAATGTACAGTAAAGAAGAATCACAAAGAATAAAAAGAGAATTTTGGGTAGCATTTGCAGAGAAATATCCTCGCAAATGGGTGCTTTATGATACAAAAATTAAAGACTTCTCTTTTAAATTTTATGTTGACAATAAAAAGGCTCAGGTTTTAATTGATATTGAACAAAGAAGCGATGAAAAACGTATAGCTTATTTCGAAAAACTGGAGGCTTTAAAAAATATTCTAGAAGAAGAATTTATTAAAGATCTAGTTTTTGAGAAAAATTATACTCTAGAAAGCGGTAAAACCATCAGTAGAATCTGGGTTGAAAAACTTGGTGTTGGTTTCAGCAATAAAAATACTTGGGATACTATTTTTGATTTCTTCAACGAAAATATGCACGCTCTAGAAATGTTCTATTTAGAATATGATGAGTTTATTAAGGATATTGAATCTTAAGGTGCTAAGAAACTAAGAAACTAAGATTCTAAGATTTTTTATATTTCAATTCTATTCTGATTATTCCAGATTAGAAATGCGTTATTTAATATGATTTTGAATCATCTGTTTAATTTTTTGATTCTCGTAACCAAAAAAGTTTTCTACTATTTTCCCTTGTGGATCAATTAAGAAAAATGTAGGATAACCCGAAACTCCATATTTTAGAAGTGTTTCTCCATTTGGACCTTTTCCATCATTTAATGTAATCCAACCTGGCTGATCTCTTTGCAAGCCTTTTTTCCAAATTAGTTCAGATTTGTCAGCGTAAAAACTTATTATGCTCAATTTTTCAGCTTTAGTTTCAAAAACTTCCTTTAGCTCCTTTACCGATTGAACACAAGGAGCACAATATGTCTCTGTAAAATCTAATAAAATATATTTTCCAGCAAACTCTGAAAACTTTCTTGTTTTACCAAATTGGTCTTTCGCTTGAAAATCAAAAAATAAATCTCCATTTTTTATTTGATCACCAACTTTTAGATAACTGGCAATTCTATTGCCATACACACTATTTTTATATTTAGCATCTAGATTTTCATAAAGTTTTTGCAATTCAATTTTATCAAAATCAGCTCTTAAATCAAACAAACCATATATTGCTGCATATGTATTCAAATTAGATTTAATAAAATCCATTTTAATACTATCTACAGCTTTGTTGATAGCATTTAATTGATTGATCTTTTCCTTTCTTAAAGTTTTATATGCCGCACTAGAATCTACTGTAGGTTTTCTTAAAAAATTAACAATTTCATTCCTTTCTATGTTATACGATTTTGTCTTATTATCTAAAATTGACATTTTATCATGATGAACAGAACCGGAGACTTTTACATTATAAGGAAAATCTTTTTTATCAGCATTTATAACTACATTTTCATTTGCAATAAACAAAGGAACACTATAAAATTCATTTTCTGATTTAATAGTTAGGTAAATAGTTTTTGGCACATCTGTTTGTTTATTTTTTAAAACAAATTTTCCGTTTTTAACATAAGTACTATCAATAAACTTCATTATTTCTACATCATCTAACAGCACTTTATCGCCATCCTTAAAGCCGGAAATTGTACCCGATATTGTTTTGCTTTGCGAAGAAATTGTTATCGTAACAAAAAATACTAGTAGCAATGAAAGTATTCTTTTCATAATTAATTATTTTTCTTCTTTAAAAAATTTCAGGCAATGAATTTGTGATTACTAAACCGTAATAATATTATACACAATTATATGATCGTCATAATTGATATAAAGCTGTTTTCTGTAGTCTTGCTTTTTTCGGGTAATAATTGACAATTTGCATTCTTTTCCGTCATTA
Source organism: Flavobacterium tagetis (assembly GCF_016735615.1). Taxonomy (GTDB): domain Bacteria; phylum Bacteroidota; class Bacteroidia; order Flavobacteriales; family Flavobacteriaceae; genus Flavobacterium; species Flavobacterium tagetis. The sequence goes on along the minus strand of NZ_JAERSF010000002.1, from coordinate 456,703 downwards.
TCTTTACACATAAAAGAATATACAATATCAGTATCGTTTTCTTCTCTTTCGATGTAATCTAAAATACTATAAAGCTGTATTTCTTGAGAATACACTACAATTCTATGTTTATTGGTATCTAAAACAACCGAAAGATTTACCAAATCTAGATTAGACCATTCGCCCCACTTTCCTCGTTCATTTTTTTCCAGAACGCTAAATCCTGACGTTTTAAAATGATACGACTGACTCTGAATCTGTTGCAATCCAAAAATTAAAAACAATAACAATATATAGGGGCGTAGGGAATTCATAAAATTTTTCTTGTAGACAATTAAAACTCAAATGTAATCTTTTCTTTGGATGCGGTTTCAAATTCGGCTATCATTTGTTGAACAATTTGTTCAACTGGTAAAATCTCATGAATCAAACCTGCAACTTGTCCAATTTCTAATTCTCCCTCTTCCAAATCTCCTTCAAACATTCCTCTTTTTGCTCTTGCTCTTCCTAAAAGCTGAACTAATTCTTCTTTTGATGGGCATTTTTGATACAAATCCTGAACATCCTGATAGAATTTATTTTTTATTAATCGAACAGGTGCTAATTCTTTCAAAGTCAACTGCGTACCTCCTTCTATAGTACTAACTATTGTTTCTTTAAAATTATTGTGTGAAGAAGATTCTACAGAAGCTGCAAAACGGCTTCCAACTTGAACACCATCTGCACCTAAAACCATCGCAGCAAGCATTCCTCTTCCTGTAGCAATTCCGCCAGCAGCGATTAAAGGAATTTTTATTTTTTCTTTAACCATAGGAATTAAGGTCAGGGTTGTAGTTTCTTCGCGTCCATTATGTCCGCCTGCTTCAAATCCTTCAGCCACAACTGCATCTACGCCTGCATCTTGTGCTTTCAAAGCAAAAGCACTACTGCTAACCACATGAACCACTGTAATACCTCTTTCTTTCAAAAAAGAAGTCCAAGTTTTAGGATTTCCTGCAGAAGTAAAGACAATTTTTACGCCTTCTTCAACTACAATATTCATAATTTCCTCAATGTTAGGATATAACATCGGAATATTGACACCAAAAGGCTTATCTGTTGCTTTTTTACATTTTTGAATGTGTTCTCTTAAAACTTCTGGATACATCGAACCCGCACCAATAAGTCCTAAACCTCCAGCATTACTTACTGCTGAAGCCAATTTGTAACCGCTGTTCCAGATCATTCCGCCTTGAATGATTGGGTATTTTATATTGAAAAGCTGAGTGATTTTATTCATTAAAATTATTGCTTGATTATTTTTCCTGTTTTATGCAGCTTATCGGCATCAAAACTATAAAGATACAATCCGCTTTGAAGTGATTGCAAGGAAAGAACTGGGTTTGAATTAGTAATTTTTTCTTCTATTAATTTTTGTCCTAAGATAGAATAAATAGTTACCGATGCTGTATTATTTTCATTAAAAAAAGAAAACGAAACTTCATTTTTAGCCGGATTTGGATATACCGCAAACGAAGCTTCCGCTACAAAATCATCAACACTTAATGCTGCACCAAAATTTGGAATTCCGTATCCGTAATTATTATCTGGATTAGCATATCGATCAGCAGATTGTACAATCATCTGCCTTATTTCTTTGTTTGTTTTTGATGGAAATGCTTGCCACAAAGAAGCCGCCATTCCTGCCATTATCGGACATGAAAATGAAGTTCCACTTGCTGTAACAATATTTCCATTTGCATCAGAAACCGTAGCTGATACTCCTTGCGCCATAACATCTGGTTTTATTCTTCCATCATAACTTGGTCCGATAGAACTGGAACTAGCTCTTACTTTAGAAGCATTAACAGAACCAACTGTCAATACTGAAACCGCATCTGCAGGCGAACCAATGTGCTTTTCTGGTTGAGTTCCTTCATTTCCAGCAGATGCCAAAACCAAAATTCCTTTGCTAAAAGCAATCTCTGCTCCACGCGAAATAAAAGTCGTAATTCCGTTCATCTCGCTATACGTATGATTGTATCTGATTTCGTCTCTATCCAAAAAATAGCCTAATGAAGTAGTAATTATATCGACTCCTAAAGCATCAGCCTTTTCCGCAGCTTCTACCCACAGTGACTCTTCTAACGGAATTTCTTGAGCTTGAATTTCTGTAATAAAAAGATAATAGGATGCATTTGGAGCAGTTCCTACTAAAGAATTTGTTTTAAAACCGCCCATTGTTGAAAGCACAGAAGTTCCATGAGAATCGCCCGTATAGAAATTGCTATTTCTGGTAGTATAATCATAACCACCTAAAATTTTATTATTATTTCTAAGATTTTCAAATGGTTGCGCAGTATTAACGCCAGGAAAACCGCCGTCCATAACGGCTATAATTTTTCCATCTCCAGTAAAATTCTGCTGATGGAGAACTTGTCCGTTTAGCATCTGAATTTGATTCGCAGAATTTCCGTAAGAATAGTCAATTGTAGTTTTTAACTGTTCGTGAACTTGATTTACTGAAGCTTCAAAGACTCTTTTCCCTGTAGTATTTAAAGTTCTATCTGCAAACTCAATTCCAGAAACAAAAGCTAACGATTTTAAAGCTCTAATATTAGCCTGAGTTCCTTGAATATGAAGTGCATTCAGCCATTTTGACTGCGCTTTTACCGTAATTCCTGCGCTTGATGTAATTTGATTTATATAAGAAGTTTCCAGAGGAGCATCAGTAATAGCCAAAGCGATATTCTGGTTCGCTCTTCGATCCAAAGCTCTTTGTGAAAGTTCGGTTAGCGGATTGTCATAAAAGGCTTGTGCGCTAGGCTTACCATTAAAATAAACCCACGCATCTTCTTGTGAAAATACGGTAAACGAAAGAAGTAATAAAAGAAAAGTAAAGTTATATCTCATCGTTTTATACCTTTAAGGGATTTACTCCCAAATAAAGTATAAAGCTAAGAAATTACTCCCGAACCAACTAATTCATTTTCTAAATACCAAGCAACAAATTGTCCTTCTGTAATAGCAGACTGTGGCTGTTCAAATTCCACATACATTCCATCTTCAAATTGATACAAAACCGCTTTTTGCAATGGCTGACGATAACGGATCCTTGCCATCACTTCCATCTTTTCTCCTGCTTTTAGCGTCATATCTTCTCTAACCCAATGTACTTCAGATTGTCCAACAAAAAGTGCTTTTTTAAACAAACCTGGATGCTCGCTAGACATACCTGTATAAATCGTATTGGTTTCTACATCAGTAGCAATTACAAACAAAGGATCTATTGTACCTCCTACATTCAAACCTTTTCTTTGTCCAACTGTAAAATAATGAGCACCTTGGTGTTTTCCAACCACTTTTCCCATTGTTGGAATATAGTTTAGCTTTTGAGACTCTAACTTTAATCTTTCTTCTAAAGAAACATCAGCTGACTTCTCAATATTATAGATAGGATCATTTTTATCAACCTGAACAATTTTACCTTCTTTAGGTTGCAATTTCTGCTGTAAAAACTCTGGAAGACGAACTTTTCCAATAAAGCATAAACCTTGAGAGTCTTTCTTTTCTGCTGTAACCAATTCCATTTCAGCAGCGATCTCGCGCACTTCTGGTTTGGTTAAAGCTCCAATAGGAAACAAAGCTTTAGACAATTGTTCTTGAGACAATTGGCAAAGAAAGTAAGATTGATCTTTGTTTACATCATTTCCGGCAATCAACTGATAAACCGTTTTTCCATCCACTTCGATTTCGCTTTTTTGGCAGTAATGCCCTGTTGCTACGTAATCTGCACCAAGACTTAAAGCGATTTTCATAAACACATCAAATTTGATTTCGCGGTTACAAAGCACATCAGGATTTGGAGTTCTCCCTTTTTCGTATTCGTTGAACATGTAATCAACGATTTTTTCTTTGTATTCTTCGCTCAAATCAACAGTCTGAAACGGTATGCCAAGCTTTTCAGCAACAAGCAAAGCATCATTACTATCTTCTAGCCAAGGGCATTCGTTCGAAATAGTAACCGAATCATCGTGCCAGTTTTTCATAAAAAGGCCAATAACTTCGTATCCCTGCTGTTGCAATAAATATGCTGCAACACTAGAATCTACTCCACCTGAAAGTCCAACAACTACTCGTTTCATTTTGAAATGTTTATTTTTTTAAGGTTGCAAAGATACGTCAAATAATAGAAAATTTCAGCATGGTTTTCATTACTTTAAGCAATCCTGCGGTAGATAAAACTTATTCTGTTTTTACCCGTTGGACGTAATAGAATAATTAATAGAATAAAAATCAAATTTGATCTGCTAAAATCTTTTAAAATCTGCGTGAAATACTTTTTTCCGATCGATATTTTCACGCAGATTTATACAGATCAAAGCAGATTTGTAAAGATTTAAATTTAATTGGACGAGGTAAAATTCACAAAAACAATTTCACCCAATGAGTTCTTTTTTTAATTACATTTAATCATCTATTTGTATTGTATGAAAAAATTCATTTACAGCTTATTTTTCCTTTTCGTTTTAACTTCATTAAGCGCACAGCGATTTAGCGCTTCTTTGTCAAATTATGAGGCGTATAAGGCGTTTAGAGGAAAACCTTTGTCTGATAAATTTTCGAATATTGAGTCTGTAAAAGTGATTTATGATCTTCGAAAACAGAAAATGTATTATTTCAACAGCAGCGTTATTTTGCTTCACTATGATTTCGTTGTCAATTATTTGGGTTACAGCCAAGATCTTGAGATATTCAACAATGAAAATTATAGCGATACAGAAAAAAACAGAGATTTTCTTCTGGGAAATTTAAATCACATTAAAGGAACCGATAAATGGATTTTTGAACTCGCTGCTTCCGATCATATGCCTTTACCATTGATTGAGCGTTTTTTTAATATGGTTAAAAGCTCCACTTTTATTGGTGAAAAACTAAAGTTTTATCTGGATAATCCAGAAATGATGGAATGGTTTCAACAACAGAAATTCAAGATTCCTTGTGTAAAATCAGATTATATTTTTGGAGAAATCAAATATCAAGAAGTGGTTCGCGGCAGTAATATCGGAATTCTGAAGAAATACAAAACCAAAGAGCTAGAAACCATAAAACCTAATTCTGATGAAATCGTTATTCTGGACGGAACGCCAGAAATTCTCCCAAACGTCCGAGGCATTATTGTGAATGAACTCCAAACGCCTTTAAGCCATTTGGTTCTTTTAGGAAAAAATAGAAAGATTCCGATTATGGCTTATACTGATATTGAAAAAGACAACAATATTAAAAAACTGCTTTCTAAAAAAGTTGAATTAAAAATTGAAGTAGATACTTTTTTCATCAAAGAAACCACTAAAAAAATTCCAGTAAAATCTACTGGCAAAAAGAAAAAACTGATTATTGATAATAGCATTACCGAATTAATAAACTTGGCTGAAATTCCTAAAAAGGGAGTTAATTATATTGGTTCAAAAGCACAAAACATGGCGTATTTAATTGCTATTTCAAAAGACGTCCCATTTAAAGTACCCGAAAATGCTCATGCTATTCCATTTTACTATTACACAAAGCATATTCAGAATCCTGCTATTTCTCCATTAATTGCAGAACTTTTAGCTTTTCCTCAAAAAGATTCTACAATTTGGATCAATATACAGCTTAAGAAGATTAGAGATGCTATTAAGAAAGAACCTATTGATCCGGAATTAATTTCGAAATTAAATATTGCCTTTAAAGATGCTAAATTCAAAAATTTCAGATTTCGTTCATCAACGAACGCAGAAGATTTGGATGATTTTAATGGCGCTGGATTATACGATTCTAAAACAGGCATTTTAGGCGATTCAGTAAAAACTTTCGAAAAAGCCATAAAACAAGTTTGGGCAAGTGTTTGGAATGAAGCTTCGTATAACGAAAGAGAACTTTTTGGAATTGACCAACAGAATATCGCAATGGGTGTTTTAGTGCATCGTTCTTTTCCTGACGAATTGGCAAATGGTGTTATTATCACTAAAAATATATTTAGAGAAAACTTTCCAGGAATTACGGTTAATATTCAAAAGGGAGAAAACTCGGTTGTAAAACCCGAAAAAGGAGAAATCTGCGAGCAATTTGTTGCCTATCATTTTAATGACGGAAAAGACGAAACCGATTTTGATATCGACTATACTTCCAATTCAAATTTAAACAATAATGAGCCTTTATTGACCCGAAAAGAAATGAGTAATCTGTATGATGTCAGTAAAAAAATTGAAGCCAAAATGTATCGATATTGGCGTAAAAACCAATTTCATCCCGTAGATATCGAGTTTAAAATTGTAGGCGAAAAAAGAGATCTGTACATCAAACAAGTTCGTCCATACAACGATTAATAGAAAACTAATAAATCTATTTCGTTGGCAGCCGTATTGATTAAGACGATTCTAAAATCGAAATTTTCAATCTTAATTTTCTCTTGAATTGATTTTCTAATTACTTCTGAGTTTAAAGAAAAGTTTTCGTCAAGCGGAATTTTCACATCAACTGAATTTAAAAACTTGGAAGCTTTTTTATTAACGATAATTGAAGCCGCTATATAAAACCCGATGATTATGATTTGAAAAAACAGCAATAATTCGATCTTTTCAAACGGATACATAATATCTAGAATAGACAATGTAATCGTTGCAAAAAGAAAGATTATAGCGTTTACGGTAAAGGATTGTGTTCTAAAACGAAGTATCGAAAAAATCGCAAAGAGACCAAAACCAATTCCGACTCCAATTTCGATTTTTGTAAAGAGATAACAAAGCGAAAAAGTGCAAAGCCCGACAATGACCATCAACGGATTTATGGTTGCATTATCTTTTCTGTTGGAGAAAAAATACAAAACCAAAATCGAGAAAAACAATAATAAAAATCGTCCTAAAAGCTCTTTTAAATCCATCGGTTAGCATAATTGATTAATCAAATGTAAACATTTTACAATTAATCTTTTATAATCTTAATAAATGAATTCTGAGCTTTTAAACTCTTATTTCTTTGGTGCTGGACCTTTTTCAGAAGCTTTATTAGTGTTTTTAGGATCACTCATATTCACTTCTTTCACCAATTTTCCTTTTTGATAAAACTGCCAGATTCCCGCTTTTTTACCATTTACAAATTTACCTTTAGAAGCAACCGATTTGTCTGAGTCATAAAAAACTGCATCTCCGTTGTATTCGTTGTTTTTAAAATTGGATTCTTCCAGAAGTGTTCCGTCCTGCCCTATTTTTTTATAAGCTCCCTCTTTTAAACCATTTTTATACATCATCTCTTCTGCAACTTGTGCATTTGGATAATAAATAGTTCTTAAACCTTCTAATTTTCCTTTTTTGTAATTCTCTACTGTCATCAAAACTTTAGAAGCTTTATGGTAATATTTCCACTCTCCTTCACGAGCTTTTCCTATCTCTTTTCCTTCACTTACTTTGTTTTTGTTCTGATCATAAAAAATAGTGTAAGAACTGCCATCATTGGCACTAAAATCTCTCGTAGCCAAAATATCACCTTTTTTGGTATCATCAAAAAATTTAAAAACACCAGTTTCTTTTCCGTGATCAAAAGTTCCTTCATAACGAGGACGCTTAGATTCTGCATAAGTGCCTTTCCAAAGTCCATCTTTTTTTCCGGCTGCATCAACTTTATTAATATCGGTTTGCGCATTCGAAACTAATGCTGTTAGGAATAATAATCCAAATATGATTTTTTTTGAGATCATGGTAAATTCTATTTTTAAGCTTAACGAAAATCTTAATTATAAAGTATAATGGTATAAAAAAATCCCGATAAATCGAGATTTTTTTATTTAGAATTATTTCTTTTTCTTATTCTGAGCTTTTGCTGCTTCCTGCTGTTCCATTACTTCTTGAAGACGCTGTTGGAACTTACTTGGTTTCTTAGGCTCTCTTTGTTTGTTCTCTTGAATCTGAGCGTGAATTTTATCACTGTCTACAATATAATTCTTGATTACAAACATAATTCCGATTGTAATCAAGTTCGAAATGAAGTTGTATAAAGATAATCCTGAACCGTAGTTGTTGAAGAAAATTAACATCATTAATGGCGAAACATAAATCATGATTTTCATCATTTTTGCCATATCTGGCATACCTTCTTGCTGAGGAGCAGCCATTTGTTGGTCTCCTGAAGTCATTTTCATGTAGAAGAAAATTGCAATTGCCGCCAAGATTGGGAACAAACTGATATGATCTCCATACATCGGAATAGTGAATGGTAATTTTACAACCGAGTCAAAAGAAGATAAATCGTCTGCCCAAAGGAAACTTTTTTGTCTTAATTCAAACGCCGCAGGGAAAAACTGGAACGATGCATACATAAATGGCAACTGAATCAATGCCGGAATACATCCTGCCATTGGGTTTACACCTGCTTTGTTGTACAACTTCATTGTTTCCTGCTGTTTCTTCATTGGGTCTTTTTTGAATTTTTCTCCCAACTCAGCAATATCAGGTCTTAAAACTTTCATTTTAGCCTGAGACAAGAATGACTTATAGGTAATTGGCGACATTGCCAATTTGATGATAATTGTAAAAATAATAATCGCAATACCTAATGACAATCCAATTGTTGAGCTTAAGAATCCAAACAAAGGAATAAAGATCCATTTATTAATCCATCCGAAGATTCCCCATCCTAATGGAATAATCTTTTCGAAGTTTTTATCGTAAGCTTTTAACGTTTTGTAATCTGCAGGACCCATGTACAAATTCATTTTGTAATCGATCTCTCCATTTGAAAACGCTAAAGGCAAATTAGCTCTAAACTGCTTAGTGAAAACAGTATCGATTTTTTCGTCTTTAACTAAATCGTCAGATTGTAATTTTGAAGTTTCAAAAGGTTTGTCTGTAGATAAAATCGTAGTAAAGAAATGCTGTTTAAACGCAACATAACTAACTTTTGTAGGCGTCTCTTCTTTCCCTTGTCCGTTCGAACTTACGTTGTTGTATTTTGATTCTTCGTATTTGAAATCAATTTGTGCATAACGATTTTCATACGCAATACTTTTCTCATTTCTGTATGTTTTTAAATCCCATTGCAAATCAATTGGTTTTGCAGAATTTAAAACTCTATTTAATCCTTGAGAACGAATATCAAAACCAACTAAGTAATCGTTTGGTTTAAGAATGTATTTATATTCTAAAAATTCATTAGCTCCAGCTTTCAAACGCATAGACAAAACCAGGTCTGCACCAATTTTTTCTAATGTTGGTTCAAAGTACAAATCTTTAGAGTTTAATGTTCTATTATCTGTAGTAAGAAGTTGTAAATTTAAGTTAGAGTTGTTGTTTTTGATTAACTCAACTAATTGTCCAGAACCTTTTTTTAATCTTTCGAATTCTTTTAAAGTAGCTTCAACAATATAACCACCTTTATTAGCAATCTTTAATCTTAATTTTTCATTTTCGATTGTAGTAAAAGCTTCTTTTGCAGAAGGAAGTGTTGCAGAATAAGCAAATCCTCCTAAAGTTTTTTGCAATTGCGCCAATTGAACCGTATCTCCAGGAGTTACAGCTGCAGCTGGTAATGACGCAGTTTTAGCTTTATCTGCTTTTGCTTGTGCTTCTTGTTTAGCAACTAATTCTTTCTTGGCTTTTTCAGCAGCAATTTCTTTTTCAGAAGGCTGATTTTGATACATAATCCAAATCAAAATTCCGAAGATCAATACAAAACCAATGATCGAATTAAAGTCTAATTTTTTTTCTTCCATTATTAATTTAAAAAGTTATTCGTTGAAGGTTATTAGTAATGAGTTTTACTCAATTGTTACATCTTCTCAGAATATAATTATTATTTTTTATGCGCATTTACCGCAGCAGCCACAAAGTTTACAAAGATCGGGTGCGGATTTGCAACTGTACTTTTGTATTCTGGGTGGTATTGTACACCAATGAAGAACGGGTGGTTTTCAAGCTCTACGATTTCAACTAACCCTGTATCAGGATTAACTCCAGAAGCTTTTAAACCAGCTTTTTGCAATTCATCAGCATATTTATTGTTATACTCGTAACGGTGGCGGTGACGCTCCGAAATAGTTTTTTGTCCGTAAATTTTGTATGCTAAAGTGTCTGGTTTAATATCGCATTTCCAAGCACCTAAACGCATTGTTCCTCCTTTATCGGTTACATTTTTCTGCTCTTCCATTAAACTCACAACCGGATGAGGCGTTTTATCGTTCATCTCTGTTGAATTCGCTTCTGCGTAACCTAAAATATTTCTAGAATATTCGATAACAGACATCTGCATTCCTAAACAGATTCCGAAGAAAGGAATGTTGTTTTCACGTACAAAACGAACTGCTTCGATTTTTCCTTCAATACCTCTTTCACCAAAACCTGGAGCAACTAAAACTCCGTCAAGAGAACCTAATTTCTCTTCTACATTATCAGCATTAATATGTTCTGAGTGAATAGAAATTACGTTTACTTTTGTTTCGTTTGCAGCTCCTGCATGAATGAACGCCTCCAAAATAGATTTGTAACAATCTTGCATTTCTACATATTTCCCAACCAAACCAATGTTTACCGTTTGTTTTGGGTTTTTTAATCTTTTTAAGAAAGTATTCCAGTTTTTAAGATCTGGAGATGCTTTTTTAGGTAAATCCAATTTCTTTAAAGCTACAACGTCTAATCCTTCTTCAAGCATTAAATTTGGAACTTCATATATAGTAGAAGCATCAATTGACTGAATAACCGCTTCTTTTTTCACATTACAGAATAAAGCTAATTTCTGGCGTAATTCCTGAGACAATTCGTGCTCGGTTCTACAAACCAAAATATCTGCTTTAATACCGCTCTCCATTAATGTTTTAACAGAGTGCTGTGTTGGTTTTGTTTTTAATTCACCTGCAGCAGCCAAATAAGGAACTAATGTCAAGTGAATAACAATTCCGTTATTTTCACCTAACTCCCAAACTAATTGACGAACAGACTCTATATAAGGAAGAGATTCGATATCACCAACTGTACCACCAATTTCAGTAATAACAATATCATAATCGCCAGATTTACCTAGCAATTGCATTCTGTCTTTGATTTCGTTTGTGATATGAGGAACAACTTGAACTGTTTTTCCTAAAAATTCTCCTCTTCTTTCTTTTTCAATAACCGAAAGATAAACTCTTCCTGTAGTAACATTATTAGCCTGAGAAGTAGGAACGTTCAAGAAACGCTCGTAGTGCCCTAAGTCTAAGTCAGTTTCAGCTCCATCATCTGTCACATAACATTCTCCGTGCTCATACGGGTTTAGTGTCCCCGGATCTACGTTAATGTATGGATCAAATTTCTGAATAGTTGTACGGTATCCTCTTCCTTGTAACAATTTTGCCAAAGATGCCGCGATAATCCCTTTTCCTAATGAAGAGGTCACACCTCCTGTAACAAAAATATATTTTGTTTGATTCATTCTGTTGTTGTTTGTAAGTAGTTGTGTAAAAAACTTGGCAAAAGTACAAATTTAATTAGACAATTTATCAATTCCAGAATGAGATAATTTTTAAAATTTTAGAGTTCTTTCGAATTAAATAAAGGTTTAAAGTTCCACCATAAGAAAACGAAAGGTTTTTCTGTTTTTAGCTGCAAATTCGCAACTAATAAACAATAACCTTATCAATTTAAAAATCCGATTTTTATGGTTTTAAATATTGTTTGAAATACTATAATATTATTTTAACTTATATCTTAAATTATCAAAGAAACGCTCAATCAATCTTCGATCTTCGGTAATAACTTCAGCGGTTCCTTTTGCCTCAGCATGAAAGTTTAATTCTACACCATAATTGGTTTTTAATCCGAATGGCAAACTGACCTCTACCAAATAGGAATTAATTTTATTTTGAGTGTCGGACAATGTCTGCTGATTTGTTACAAGCGATATTCTTTTAACCTTTCCTTTTATAGAACCGTATTCATTATAAGGATAATTGTTAAGTTTAATAATAACGCCTTGTCCCACCTTTACCTTTCCTGCACCATTTTCAGGTAAATTAACTTGACCAATCAATTGAGCATTGTCTGGCACTATTTTAAACAATTCCTGCCCCGATTGAATATAGTCATTGCTTTTAATAAAATTTAAAAAATCAACTTTCCCATTAATTGGTGAAACAAAAACATAGGTACGTTCCCATTTTTTTACTGCATCTATCAAATCATAGTAGCTGTTAAACAGATTAACAACAAGTTCTCTTTCTTTTACTGCTTTTTCAATCGCTATAACTTGAGTTTTGTTTTGAGTTTCCTTTATTTGATAATTTGTATTATTGATTTCTTTATCAATAGCATTATAATCTAAAATACTATTAGCTTTTGCTATAATAGATCGCTCAATATCTGCTTTAGAAGTCACTTCTTTTTCAAATAAAATTGAATCTTTTTTAAAAAGACTTTGTGATATTTTATACTTAATTTCTTGATTTTTAAAATCATTTTTTAATTGCGAAAATTTGCTTTGCTGTAGTTCTAATAATTTTTGGTTTATCTGTTTTTGAAATTCATATGGCTGTTGGACAGAGTAATCTAAATATTGATATAATGAATTTAAAAAATTAAAATACTTATTATTTATTTCACCCAAAGATAAATTCTCAGGAAACAAATGACGGTGTTTATTATAAACAACCTCATGAATATTAGTTTTATAAAGCAAATCATCCAACAATTGCACATCCTTTAAACTTGCTTCATTCTTTATATAAGCCAGATATGCTCCTCTATTTACTTTTATGCCCGATTTATTCTTTAATAATATAATATTACCTGAATTTGAAGCGATTAGCTTAACAGGAGCTTGCTGGGTATTTACCACAATTTGACCTGATAATATGGATGGATATTTTATTAGCCAGCCAAATAACAGCAAAAGTAAAACCAAACCAACGACAATTCCGCTTATTGTTGCCCCGAATTTAGTTGGCATTCTTTCAATTATTGATGCAACTTCTTCTGTTCTGTTTTCATTAAGCGTTTTATGAAATCCTTTGCTAGCCATTTACCGTATCTCCTATTTGAGTTTTAACTAATTGATAATAATGCCCATTTTCGCGGGTCATCAGCATATCATGATTTCCAATTTCGGTAATGTAACCGTTTTTTAACACTATAATCTGATCTGCTTTACGAATTGTACTTAATCTATGCGCTACAACAATTACAGTCTTATTCTTAAATATTTCTTCTAATGCCACTACAATTTTCTGTTCATTTATTACATCTAATGAATTTGTCGCTTCATCAAAGAACAGATAATCAGGATCTTTATATAAGGCTCTTGCAATAAGAACACGCTGTTTTTGGCCTCCACTTAAACCTCTTCCGTTTTCTCCCATCATCGTTTGATACCCTTTTGGCATTGATTCAATTTCAGATGCTATGTTTGCAGCTGTCACTGCTTTTTTCAACCTTTCATAATCTATATTTTCATCGTCTAAAACTATATTATTCTGTATGGTATCACTAAATATTTTGCCGTCTTGCATTACAGCCCCACAGCTTTCTCGCCATTGTTTTAAATTAATATTCTGAATATTTAAATTTCCCATTGACAATTCGCCATGAGTAGGCTTATACAATCTCAATATTAATTTCAGCAAAGTAGTTTTTCCGCTTCCGCTATCACCAACAATTGCGGTGACCTTTCCCTCAGGAATCGTTAGTGAGATATTTTTCAAAATATAATCACTGTTTCTACTATATTGAAAACTCACATTTCGCAACAATAAACTTTTGTCTTCTGGAAGCTTTATATTATTGGTAATATCATTTTCTTCCTCATTTTCCAACTCATGTATTTCATTCAATCTTAAAAAACTAATTTTAGCATATTGCCCTGATTGAATAAAAGATATAAACTGCATAATAGGACCATTTAACATTCCTATTATAAATTGAGTAGAAATCATTACACCAAATGTAATATCTCCTTTTATTACTGACTTCGCACAATAAAAAGTAATAATCAAATTAGTTAACTGATTAATAAACTGTGCTCCTAGATTTAAAGCATTATTAATTCTTAGTATTTTTTGATCAATCTTGAATAATTGAACCTGCAAAGCTTCCCATTTCCATCTTTTGTGCTTCTCATAATTATTGATTTTGATATCTTGAATACTTCCAATGGTTTCTACCCAATAACTTTGGTTTTTAGTATGTAAGTCAAAATACTCCCAATCTAGTTTCTTTCGAAACTGAAGAAAAAATAAAACCCAGCCAATGAATAATATGCTCCCTATAACATAAATCAAACATAAAACGGGGCTGTATATCATCAAAATTATTCCAAAAATGAAAAATGTTAAAATCGAAAAAATAAAATTCAGAGAATTATTCATTACAAAATCCCGAATACGTTCATGATCCTGTGCTCGCTGTAAAATGTCTCCAATTAATTTATTTTCGAAAAAAGTAATGGGCAGTTTCATTAATTTGATCAGATAATCTGAAATTAATGAGATATTAATTCTAGATGTTAGATGAAGTAGAATCCAATCCCGAACCATATTACTCAATAAAATGCTGACTATAATGGTTATATTAGCAATTAAAACAAGATCAATAAAATCTAAATCGTTTGTTTGGATTCCAACATCAATAACAGCTTTGGAGATAAAAGGCAAAAATGCCTGTAAAACTGTTACTATTAGCATCACGACAAATAAGTTTATAAAACTCTTTTTATAGGGTGTAAAATAACCTAAGAAATTTTCAAACGTTTTGCGTCTTTCTATTTTATCATTTATAGAGCGCTGTTTAAAATCTGCCATCGGTTCGATAGCTAAAACAGCTCCTGTTTTAGATTCTTTCAGCCAGCTATTTTTAAAATTTTCATGACCGTATTTTAATAATCCTTTTGCAGGATCTGAAACAAATACTTGTTTATGATTTATTTTATAAACTACTATAAAATGATTATCCTGCCAATGCACAATACACGGCAATGGAATAGCCCTAAAAGTCTCAAAATCTATTTTAATACTTTTAGTACGCAAACTTATTTTTTCGCAGGCATCGCTAATGTCTAAAAAACTGACTCCCTCTCTTGTAATACCGCATAAATCGCGTAAAAAAAGGCAGGCTGTAAAACCTGCCATAATATTTAGCAATTATTTTAATACAAGCTGGACCGCAGTCTTTGGAATCGAGCTGGTATTCATGAGGAAAATTGAACATTGATTTAAATTTTAATCTAAGAGGTTTAAAAGACTAATTATACCCATCGATATTTTTGATTTCTTCTATTCTTTTTAAAACATAATTGGTTTCCGCTTGGCTTACAAAGCCAGAGCACCCAGTTCCCCCCTGACATCCCAATTCAACATCTTTAGAATTTAATACCCTCATCTGATCCCATAATTTTTGAGATTTTAAAAGATTTTCTTTTTGCGCAATATTAATTCTTAAAGCATTTACAAAAAAGGTATTATCCTTGACTTTGGACACAGCTTCTTTATCCATCTTGATATACTTATCTAGTAATAAGATTTTACTCTTAAAAACTTCTCTTAACAGACTGTCTGCAAATTCTAATTTTTCACCAAAACATAAATTAGTTTCATAACTTGAACTGCCTCCTGAATCACATGGAAATTTTTTAGATTTAAAAATGAAAATTGGGTCATTTTTATCTATCGTAATGTGATTCTTCTCTCTTTTTTCCTCCTGAACTTTCTTTTCTTTTTGTGAAGAAAATAATTCCTTCTCTAGTCCAGTGCTTTTCTCATACAGAAAAAAACATGAAACAATTAAAATTAAATTAAGTACAATTGAAAAATAAAATCCTCTTTTCATAATCCTTATTTTTTATAGCCTAGCGCAATTAGTTCTGAATTGGCTTTCACATAAGACACCTGTTGAAATAAATCAATATTTATTTTTTTTTACAAAAAAAATGAATATTACTCCTCTAAACTAAACTTTCCATTTTTATAATCTTCAAGTATTTTTTTTGCACTTTCGAAATCCTTGCCATTTACTTGCAGAGAAACTGAATTAAAACCACCAGCGCTTACTAGCGAAGATTTTATAGTAGACATACATTCATTTACAATATAGCTTTCAACATTAAAGCTTCCTAAAAGATTTTTCAAATTCATCGTTTCAAGATAATTACCATTAAATATTATCAATAAGCTTCTCATACATTTAAAATTCTAATTTCTCCAATACCTCTACAGATTCTTTAAT
Source organism: Flavobacterium tagetis (assembly GCF_016735615.1). Classification (GTDB taxonomy): domain Bacteria; phylum Bacteroidota; class Bacteroidia; order Flavobacteriales; family Flavobacteriaceae; genus Flavobacterium; species Flavobacterium tagetis. The sequence goes on along the minus strand of NZ_JAERSF010000002.1, from coordinate 440,528 downwards.
AACTAATATCTCTCAAACGAAAAAAGTCATCACTGAAATTATTTTATATTCTTAACTCAAACATTGTTTCACTTATCCTAATTTTTATCATCAAATATTTGTAATATTAATTCTCCTATCCTGCCTATAGCATTTTACTGAAAAAGTACCATCGTGATGATAAATAAATTGATAAATTCTGAATCTATTTTGATCTAAGTATGCCAAAATACCAGTTTTATGATAAAGAGCATATGAGTAATTATTTTTCATAATGCTTTTATAATTTGTTTTCACTCTTTCTTGAGCTTCGCTTTCTGTATCATCAACGGTATGTTTGCCTAGATTAATCATATTTGTTTTGATTAATAAACTATCTTTTAAAGTTAAATCAGTGCAAAGAAGTAAAGAATGCCTCATTTCCTCAGCAACATCAAACAAATCAATTTTATTATCACGTTTTAAAAACAACAATGCTCCGCGTAATTCATTGTTAAATGTGGCGTTTGATTTTTTCTTGCTTTTTGATGATTGATCATTTGGAAACTGCCAATAATCAACATATGAATTAGAAAAGAAAGGGATTGCATATTGTTCCTTTTTAGAATTTATAAAAACTAAAATACTCTGCCTGTCACTTATAGAATCAGGCTCCGTACGCAATTGAATTTCAAAACTATTATTATCATAAGAAACACTTCTAATCAATCTATAATAATCCGAATCCCCTTTGTTTAATTGAGGATATCTTTCTGTAAGTTTTTCAATTACTTCATCCGTCCTATCTTTTTCAGTTGCATTATTGCAACCGAAAAAAGACAGAACAAAACAAAACAATATTATTTTGTATTTATTTTTATTCTTAAAAAGGAGAAAAAATAAAATATTAGTTATGATTTCTTTCATTGGTTAGTTTTTAAGCTGACTATAATTAATTTCATACATTTTTCCATTACTATCCCTAATTGACAACCTTAATTGACTAGGATTAAGACCGAAAGAAACATCATTCATAATTTGATAACCAGTTTTCATTTCATTAAATGTATTTATTTGAGAAATAATTGTATTACGATTATACAGATTATCAGGATCATTTCTATCCATGTTCATTAAATAATTAGTGACTGATGCAATTTGTCCTAACTTAAATTCCGATGTCGTATTAGCAAAAGAAGCATCATTAAATTGTTGTAAATAAACTTTTACATGAGTTTCAAAATCTGTTTTTTTATTATTTGCAAATTCAATTTGATGAAATTGTTCGTGTTTCAAAACATTTGTCAAATTATCATAATTGTCTAACAATTTACTTATTCCTCCATTTGCATTTAAATAAACCGTTCCGTCTGACTTAGTAAAAGCTAGTACCGATGAAGATTGTTCAGTACTATAATCAACTCCAACAAAACCAGTAGACAATCCTGCTTTTGTTGCAAAAAAAGTGGCAATTTTTGTTATAAGGCCACTATTATTTGCTAAAGTACTTGTATCTAAATCAGATAAATTACATAATTTTCCTCCTATCGATATTTTGATATTATGACCACTTGTTATATCTTGCACGCCTATAAAGCTTCCATTATCGTTAAAAACGTAATCGTCAACAAAAGGATTATAACTTGTATTTGTATCATTTCCCATGTAAACATTACTTCCCATCATAACTCCTCCGCTGCCCATCATAACTCCCACTCTGAGAACACCATTAGAGTAATCAATTCCTTGCGGTATGGAACTTGGACCTTTATAAGTATTGTACACTATTACCTCATTGAGTAAAATTGCTCCATAGACAGCGTTATTATAAGCTCTTCCCTCAACTGTTTGCTCTTTATTTAAAAAATCAGCAATATTATTCCAAGAAAATTGAGGATTCGTAGCGCTATTATGCCCTACAAAGTTGATAAAGCGATTAATATCATTTGGATTAGTTGTCACTATTCCATTTCCTGTACTAGTCCAACCTTGAGCATTACTATTAACACTCCCACTTCCATAACCACTATTATAATTACTTCCATAATTTGCTGAACCATAACCATAAGTATTTTGATTTGAAGAAATTGAAGGATCATTATAATTTCCGTTAGAAGCAAATAATAAAGTTCCAGCTGGACTAAATTGAGATGACAAACCTCTATCTGTTGCATAAAACCACATATTTCCTGAACCGCCACCACCCATCTGCTGAGTATAAGAACTACCATTTACGACAGATCCACTTCCTGCCATAATAAACTTCATATCTTCGATAGAAATATTCTCTATTAAAGCATCAAAACTCATTTTCTTTAAAACTCTCATAATAAAATTTTTAAAAATTAAACAAAAGTATATTTAATCAACCCCATTTTTTTAATGTGTAATCTTTACGGGTCCTATTTTATAGGTATTTGGTATTTTTTTTGGTGGTGTTTTGGGAGAGTACGTTTTCTTAATCCAGAAGAGATGAAACAACAACCCTTCATATTCATTTTTATAAATAACTTTTCCGTTTTCAAAAATGACATCGCCAGTGTAGCCTTCAATGATAATGAAATCAAAATGCGCTCTAATTTCTTTGGTTATCTGTGCCGCCTTTACAAGATGAGTAAAACTCACTATTTCAGTATGTATTTCGAAGATTGATTGCCCATAAGTAAGAGGATCCCAAGCGAAATTGCATTCATCAAAACAATAATGTTTAGAGTTTGAAAAAACAAGTTTATAATCTTTACTCTTCATGAAAAATGTATTCATTTTTTCGTTGTTACGGTACAATGCAAAGCAACCTGTAGTATAGTCATGCCTCATACTGATAAAATCATACGAATTCAGAAATTCTTCCGTAAGAAATAATCTTATATCTCCAAATATGATATCAAGATCACTTTGTGCCCAAAAATCATAATCTTGAATAATTTCAGGAAATAAAAACCCATAAGCAGGCTTAAAATCGCAAAGTTTATATGGATAATCAATATTTACTTTAAAACCCAATTTTCTAGAAGCAATAGCTTTGATTTCATCAAGTGTTTTGTAAATGATCTTTACATTGTCTGGCTTATTGTCAATTCTTTCGTAATTATCTGTTATAATAAAAAAATCAACTGTTGGATTAAAGGCGCAGGAATGCAAAAAATAAGGAAGATACCACGGAAATTTTCCGTACCAGCAAGTAATGCTTGCTATAGAGGAAAGTTTAGGCATAAAAAAATATTATAATTTAAAAAACACTGACTTGTACACATTTATGAATTCAGTCTTGAACTCTGTGGTATCACTTTGTTTTTGGAAATTATAATATTTTGTATTTCAAACTTATATAAAAAAAATCAAACCGCCAAAGATTTTTCCTACTTTTATTTATATAGGCTTTAGATATTGCTTCTTAATATTTCGAATCAATTCTTCTAAACCGTTTAATTTCAATTCATAAATCAATTGTAACTGCTGACCTAACTCTCCTTTAGGAAATCCTTTATTGTGATACCAAACCACATAATACTCAGGCAAATCAATTAAATATTTTCCTTCATATTTCCCGAATGGCATTTTGGCGTGTGCTAATTTTATGAGCTGTTTTTTGTCTTGATCCATAGTTTTTAAGAAGAAAGAAGCAAGAGGAAAGACTTATACTTTCTTCTTGCTTCAATTATATGCAAAGCTATTATTTATTTGCCACAGATTAAAAGGATTCTCACAGATTATTAAATCAAAGATTAAAAACTTAGAATCTCAGAATCTTAGAACCTTAGCAACTTTAAAAAAAGAAGCAAGAAAAAAGAACTATTTTTCGTTCCCTCTTCCTGCTTCAAAAATATTATTTGAAAAAAGTTCAGCACAGATTAGAAACCTCTGTCCCTTTGTCACTCTGAACCTTTGTCACTTTTTAATAGTGCCATCTCACGAAAGCCTCCATCGCAGCATACGTTGCCAAACCTAACTGGTGGTACAACTCAGCCGTTTCACGGTTTCTGTCTTCTGCTCTCTGCCAGAACTCTCTTGCGTCTGTTCCTTGGAAAACAACTCCATCTTTTTGAGACTGGTGTTTGAAGATTCCGTGACGTTTTGCTAAAACCTGATCTGGACTCATTGGAACTGCCATTTCAACTTCGTCAATTCCCCACTCTTGCCAAGCTCCACGGTATAACCATAACCAGCAGTCGTTCATGAATTCTTTTGGTTTTAAAACTTTTACTGCTTCAAAAATAGCATCCAAACAAACTTTGTGTGTTCCGTGCGGATCTGCTAAATCTCCAGCTGCATAAATTTGGTGCGGTTTAATTTTCTCGATTAAATCAACTGTCAGCTGAATATCTTCTGGTCCGATTGGTTTTTTCTCGATTGTTCCCGTTTCATAAAAAGGCAATTCCATAAAGTGAATTTGAGAATCTGGAAGACCAACAAAATAACTTGTAGCTCTCGCCTCTCCTTTTCGGATTAAACCTTTAATGTAACGCACTTCTGGAATATCAATTTCGCTGTTCTTTTTGTTCTGTAAAAATGCTTCAGCTTTTTTATAGATATTATCTGCTTCTTCGCTTTTGATTCCGAATTTTTCATTGTAATCAATTACGAATCTTGCAAAACGTAAAGCTTCATCATCTGCCACCGCAATGTTTCCAGACGTTTGGTACGCTACGTGCACTTCATGTCCTTGCTCTTGCAAACGCATAAAAGTTCCTCCCATACTGATAATATCGTCATCAGGGTGCGGACTGAAAATCAATACACGCTTTTTAGCTGGCTCCGCTCTTTCAGGACGATTTGAGTCGTCTGCATTTGGTTTTCCACCTGGCCAACCTGTAATTGTATTTTGTAATTTATTAAATATCTTAATATTAGTATCGTAAGCTGGACCTGAATCTGCCAACAAATCACTCATACCGTTTTCGATATAATCAGCATCTGTAAGCATTAAAATTGGTTTTTTAAGATCTAATGCCAATCCTAAAACTGCTTTACGAGTTAATTTATCCGTCCAAACGATTTTCTCAACCAACCAAGGTTTATTGATTCTAGTTAGTTTTGAAGAAGCTTCTTTATCTAAAATGAAAATCGCATTGTTGTGCTCTTGCAAAAATGAAGCAGGAACTCGGTTTGTAACTTCATCTTCAACAGATTTTTTCACAATGTTTGCTTTTCCTTCACCCCAAGCTAACAAAATCACTCTTTTAGCTTCCATGATTTTTTTAACTCCAAGCGTAATCGCAGTTCTTGGCGTATTATTTAAACCAAAGAAATCTTTGCTTGCTGCAACTCTTGTAATGTGATCCAAAGCCACTAAACGAGTTTTAGAGTTTTGAAGCGAACCAGACTCATTAAATCCGATATGTCCGTTTCCTCCAATTCCAAGAATCTGAAGATCAATTCCGCCTAAAGCTTCAATTTTAGCTTCATATTCGTGGCAGTAGTCTGCAATTTGTTCTTTTGTTAAAAGTCCGTCTGGAACATGAGCGTTTTCAGGTAAAATATCGACATGATCAAACAAAAGCTCTTTCATAAAACGAACATAACTGTTGATTGAATTTGGTTCCATTGGATAATATTCATCCAAGTTAAAACTGATTACATTTTTGAAACTCAAACCTTCTTCTTTATGCAGACGCACTAATTCAGCATATAAACCTTTTGGAGAAGAACCAGTTGCCAATCCTAAAATACATGGCTTTCCTTCTTTTTGTTTTTCTTTGATTAAAGCCGCAATTTCCTGCGCTACTTCTTTTGAAGCATCTGTTGAGTTTTCAAAAACAACTGTGTTGATGTTTTCGAATCGTTTTTCGAAACCTGTTGCTTTGTCGATTTTACTTTTTAACATGATATATTAATTTTTATTTTTTGTTCAACTATTCCATTTCCTGTATTTATGCCCTTTAACAGCATAAAACAAAATCATTGCATAAGAAGGCAACAACATTAAATACGCCAATTGATTACCGCTTTTTGAAACGTCTTGCATATTTTTTGCAAGATTTGCAGAATTGATGCTCTCAGTGATCATCCCATAGAAAAGTGGAAAAACTGCTCCACCGATAATTCCCATAATCAAAATAGCACTTCCAATTTTTGTATATCCTCCTAAATCCTCTAGAGCCATTGGCCAGATTGCCGGCCAGCATAGTGCATTTGCTAATCCTAAAAGCGCTACTAAAAGTATCACTAACGGTATATTTGGAGTCCCAGGCAATGCAATCATTATTTTTGGAGAAATTAAGACAATTGCCAAAACCAGTACTAAACCAAGTATTCCAGACACTTTTAAAGCAGCTACTTGAGAAACATATTTAGGAATTAATACTATTCCAAGAACGTATCCGATAACCATTGCCGACATGGTAAATGATGTTAATTTTAAATAGAAATTCCCTTCTTCACCGTAAACTCCCAATTGTTTTCCGAAAGCTCCAATAGAGTCTCCTGCTAAAACTTCGGCGGATAAATACAACATTAAAGTAATTACCCCTAAAACTAGCTGTGGGTGCTGAAAAGCATTTTTAATCTGTTTGAAGACACTTAAATTCGACACATTTCCTTCTTCGTCCAAATCAATTTCTGGAAGAGGAGAAAATTTTACCATAAGAGCTAAAACAGTAATAATCAACCCCATATAAAGATACGGAGTTTGTAATTGCAATGCAAGAGAATTTAATGCAGTCGTTTTTGCAGTCTCATTCATCAAGGCAATTTTGGCAGCGGTAAAGTCTTGCATATTAGACAAAACCAAAACTGTAAGTACAATTGGCGCAACAAATCCAGCCAGTTTATTTGCAATTCCTAAAACACTGATTCTTGCAGCTGCACTTTCTCTCGGACCAATTACAACAACATACGGATTTGAAGCTGTCTGCAAAACTGCTAAACCAGTCCCCATTACAAATAAGGCAAATAAAAATAAAAGAAAAGTACGACTAGAAGCCGCTGGATAAAACATAAAAGCTCCCGCGGCGATAATCAATAATCCTAATGAAATTCCGTTTTTATACCCCACTTTTTCAATGATATATGAAGAAGGAACTGCCATAACAAAATAGGCAATATAAAATGCGAAAGTCACAAAATAGGCTTGCGAAGAAGTTAATTCGCAAGCTAATTCAAAAAACGGAATTAATGGTCCATTAAGCCAGGTTACGAATCCTAGAATAAAAAACAATAAGGTTAAAATTACCATCGGAACAATGGTACTCTTTTTCTCTACTTGTAATGTACTTTGAATGTTTGTCATAATTTTTGGTTGATTTAGTTATAGATTTATTTAATTCAAAATCTAAATTAGAATCAACTCTCACATTATTGATTGCGTAATTTATGCAAATATCTGCATTTTTTTTGCAAAACAAAAGTACTACATTAAATTTCCTTATTCTCTAATTTAGATATGAAAGTTTTGTTAATTTTTATTATTCCAATTTAAATCAGGATAATATTTTGCCAAATATGTTTTTACTTCGGCAATATCTTCTTTCGCAGTTAAGTCTGGAACGTGCTCAGAAAACGGAATTCCGATCGTTGTATTCGGATTTTCCTTAACAGAGTTTAAAAGAACCGTTGGAAGCTCCTTTTCATCACGCTCTGGATGAACAGGGCAATTTTTAAGATGTATATATAAAGTCTTGCCATTAAACTTAAAAGCATTCATACTGACACGAATTTTACCTTCAGCATCCTTATATTGTTCCAAATCTTCTTCTGTAGGTTTTTCTAAAATATCCAACAGCTGATTGTTTTGATCTAATTTTGCAATGGCAAAACGCGAAATACGCTCTAACGGAAAATCCATTGCATCGCGATCATAACTAATAAAAGCATTCGGGCTTTCGGTTTCTCTTAAAGCAAGTAAAGCTTCTGCCGAATACAAATTATCACTATTGCAAACCGAATAAAATTGCGAATTTAATTCAGGATATTGCTCTACAGCCTGAAACAGAGCATCTGCAGTGCCAAAAGGCTTCACTCTTCCTTCAGGAATATATTGAACAGCAAATGAAATATTGAGACCGTGAAAATCGTTATCCTTCATTTTACTTCCGTAAAATTCTTTAAACAATTCTCCTTGCTCTCCTATTATTATATAGATGTTTTTATAGCCAGCCTTTTTAGCATTCCATAAAAGATAATCTAAAAGAGGTCTTCCACTTGCGCCAACACCTATTAAGCCTTTACTCCTTTCATTAGCCTGAGCAATTTCTTCTGGAGATAGATTATTCGTAACCGCTTCTTTTTTCATACGAGAAGAAGCTCCACCGGCTAAAATCACTAAATTGTCGTGCATTTATTTTAATTTTCAATATTATCAATAATTCGTACTCCGGGATCAACATTTACCGCATAAGCTTCTTGAGCTCCAGCATGTAAAATCGCTTTTATAACCACATCTTCATACTTAGGATCAGCAATTACAACAATACTTCCACCACCGCCAGAACCCACAATTTTCGCTCCGTATGCTCCTGCTTTCAATGCGGCGTTAACCATTGCATCAATTCGCGGAACAGTAATTTTCAACAAATCGCGTAAAACTTCATGATGACCATTCATTAAAGCTCCTATTTTTTTAAGATCTAAAACTGGTTTTTCAAATTCTTTTAAAGCTTCTTTGGTATAGTAATAATTCTTAACTGCAGCTTCAAAAAACGGGATTAGACGATCAGGAAGGCAATTTCTGTATTTATCCACATCCTCAATTTCCGAAGCATTTAAATCAAACTCAGGATAATTCTGCTTCACAAGATCGATCGCCATTAATGCATTTCCTTTTAATTCACCAAGAAGACCAATAGTTTCCTTTGGAACACCTGAAACTCCTGTAATTAAACCTTTCAGTTCCGTACCTATTACATCAAAAGAAAACGGTTTTCTTGTATTAATGTAAACAATATTTCCAACGCCAATACTAAAATGATCCATCATTCCACCAGGTTCTCCGTGCTCTAAAACTTCAGATTCATAACCTAATTTAGAAAGAAATTCAGGCGTAACTTCATGATCTATTCCAAAAGCTTCTATCAGGAAACGAATCCAAGCCATTAATAAAGCTGACGAACTCGATGTCCCAGAATTAATCGGAATATCTCCAGTAATTGTAATGGTATAACCAGATGTTGGTTTACAGCCATATCTGCGCAAGACACGCAACGAGGATGCAAAATAATCTCTAGGTTCTAATTTTTCGAAAGCCTCGTGTATATCGATAATCCGAATTGCATTAATATCAATCATATTCAGAACAAATGTATCAGTCTGATTTTCTTTTGCAATTAATTTAACATTTCGATCTATCGCACAGGCTATAACAGGCAACCCTAAATAATCTTGATGGTCTCCAAAAAGACAGGTTCGGCCGGGAGCTAATGACGTAATTTTTTTCACTTAAAAACATTGAATTAAAACGCTTAATTTCAACAAATTACAGCGTAAATTAGTTATAAATTTATTTTAGTTTTTTGGTTTTGATTTCACGAAACTAGAGATTATATTTTTATAAAACAAGAAAAAATAAAAAAATGTGCTCGAACACACCTTTTTTATGTTCTCGAGCACATTTATTTAATTCTTACAGAAAAAATACATTTATTTGATCAAAGTTTTTATATTTGTCTATATGGACAAAAAGTACACAATTAAGGATATAGCACAAATGGCTGGAGTTTCTAAAGGAACTGTAGACCGCGTTCTGCATAATAGAGGAAAAGTATCTCCTGCTGCACTCGAAAAAATCAATGAAGTATTAAACGTTATTGACTACGAACCCAACTTAATTGCTCGAAATTTAAAAAGCACAAAAATATACCGTATTTGTGTTTTACTTCCTGATCCTGTTTTTGACCCGTACTGGCTTCCTTGCGTTAGCGGAATTCAGGACGCGATTACAGAATTTAAAGCTTATAATGTCGTTATAGAAATACATTATTTTAATCCAGAAAGCACTAAATCTTTTTTAAAAACAAACGAAACTATCATTACACAATCTCCAGATGCTGTTTTGCTGACTCCGCTTTTCCATAAAGAAACCATCGAAATTATAAAACAATATGACGATTTGGGAATTATGGTTAATACTTTTAACAACCAGGTCGAATCGTCTTCTATTAAAAGTTTTGTAGGCCAAGATTTATACAAAAGTGGTCGTGTTGCCGCCAGTTTAATGAATTTGATTCTGCCGAAAGGCCAGATCGCCATTATCCATATTGATGAAAGCCTGAAAAACGCTGTCCACATGCAGGAAAAAGAGCGCGGCTTTAGAAGTTATTTTGAAGAAAAAAATCTTTCTAATTTCTCTTTAACCACTTTAAAACTGAAATATTCCAACATTGAAACTAAATTGCCAGCTTTCATAAACGAAAATCCAGATTTAAGCGGTATTTTCATCACCACTTCGAAAGCTTACCAAATTGCCTCTACACTTTCAAATGTAACAGAGAAAAAGATTGCTTTGATCGGCTATGATTTAATTGACAAAAACGTTAGTTTTTTAAACCAAGGACTGGTTCACTTTTTAATTCATCAAAATCAAAAAAGGCAGGCTTATTTAGGCGTAAGCACTTTGGCTGATCATTTTATATTTAGAAAAGATATTCCCGAAACTATTTTGCTTCCTATTGATATTATCAATGTAGAAAACGCTTCTTTTTATATCAGCTAGCTTTTTTTTGCCACCAAGACGCTAAGTTTTTTAAAGTTATAATTTAGAAGTGAAAAAAACTTTGAATTTTAACGCCTTCACAGCAAACTATTCCACCAAAACAAACTTCCCAAAAGAAGAGGCTATATGAAAATTCGGCTCTGCAGTATTCGGATCTATCCACGTAATCCAAGTTGGCTCATAGTTTCCATTTTCTTGTTGAGAAAATTTAGCTCTATAAACACCTGCTTCGATTATATTGCCATGAATCAAGTCCAATTTCTTTAAAGATGCAATACTAATTGATCCCGCAACTATAAAAGAACTCTCATCTGTTGAAGACTTTAACTGTATGTGGTTTTCAGGCCATTTCCAATCGTAATCAAAAATTTTGTTAGGGCGAGCTTCAAAATCCAACAATCTAGTTGAAGGATCAATTTCAAGACAGTAATACGGATTAAGCTGATCATTACTCCTAAAAAACAGTTCCACTCTATCTGAATTACAAATACTATCTACACTATTATCTTTTTGATCAATATAAACGTCTATATCAAAAACCCTAAAATTGAAATAGAAATTTTCTTGATCCCATAGTGCACGAAATTCAATTCTTAAAATCGGATCGTTATTCCACGGAGATGAAAAATCGGTTAAACAATCTGCTTTTTTCCAAAAAAGAGGATCCAAAATCTCAATTGTGTTCTTTTGGTTTTTATCTATTATTTGTACGCGATATTCTTTCAAAATTCTTCTTCTTAAAATTTGTTAATTTTTCATTTATAAAAAAGGTCAAAATGACCATTAATCCATTTCCTGATTTTGACTTTTTTCCCCACGACCAATATAGCTCAAAAATTGGATTGAAAAACAAATCAAATTCATAATTAAAATCTAAAACTTCGTGCTTTATAGCATAAGAAAAGACTGTTTAATTTTTACGTTTTTCTTATAGTGATTGCGAAATTCACAAGTTTTTACAAAATCTACCTTTATTATTCAAAAAATAGGCCGTTTCAAGAACTTCACTATTTCTAAAATATTTTAAAAATATCACATCTTTTTAAGTCTAAAAAAACGTTTCATACAATTTTATGTGCTCGAGAACATAAATTTTGTGTGTTCGAGCACATTTTTTGTGTTTTTTCTTGTTTTATAAAAATATAATCTCTAGTTTCGTCAGAGATTAATCTTAAAACTAAGTTAATTATGCAAAATATAAGGCGCTTTTTAAGCTTAAAAAAAGCAGAAAACTGAGCTAAACAAGCAGTGTTAAGGACAAAAAAGAAGCTTCTAAATTGTATAGAAAATAACTTGACCAACACACAATTAAAAATCAAAATGAATTCCACGATCTAAAAAGAAGTCTAAAACCTACAAACAAGAAAAAAAACAATTAAACATTAACCAAAACCAATTTAACAGTATGAAATTATTAACCCAAAAAAAGCCAAGAGATTTTCGGATTAACAATTTATCCCGCAAAGAAATCGGAATAACGGTTCTCTCGTTATTAGTTTTTACATTTCAAGCTTCTGCAGCTTCTTCTATAAATACTTCAGACAAAAACAAAACAGCGTTGTATTTTGAAAAAACAGTAAAAGGTAAAGTAACAGATCAAAACGGTTTGCCTCTTCCAGGAGCGAATGTTGTGTTAAAAGGCTCTACCAAAGGTGTGCAGACTGATGTTGACGGAACTTTTGTTATTACTGTTCCGGATAACGCTACAAAACTTGTGATCACTTACATTGGTATGGAAGATCAAGAAGTAAGTATTGGAAGTGCTCCTCTAAAAATTGTCATGAAAGAAGCAGGACAAAAACTAGAAGAGGTTGTTATTGGATACGGAAAATCTAAGAAAAAAGACCTTACAGGTTCTGTGAGTTCTCTTAGCAAAGACAATTTAAACTTAGGCGGAACCGTAACAAATGTAGGACAGGCACTTCAAGGACGTGCTTCTGGAGTACAAGTGCAACAAAACAGTTACGCGCCAGGAACAAATCCTCAGGTTGTAATTAGAGGAGGAAACTCAATCAATACTTCTAATGCTCCGTTATATGTTGTTGACGGATTCATTACTAGTACTGGAGCTTCTATTAGTCCAAACGACATTGAAAACATTCAAATTCTTAAAGATGCTGCTTCTACAGCAATTTATGGTGCTCGTGGAGGAAATGGGGTAATTTTGATTACTACTAAAAAAGGAAAGGCTGGAAAAATGAATGTGGAAGCTGAGATTTCTGATGGTTTTCAAAATATCATAAAAGAGCCTTCTTTAATGACTGGACAGCAATATGCAGATTATCAAAATGCTCTTAATGCTGAAAACGGACGACCTCCACTTTTCCCTTCAAGCTTTCCTGTTGCTAATACTAACTGGTTTGATGCTGCAACTCGCCCTGGTGAAGTACTTAACAGAACGCTTACTTTTAGCGGAAGCGACCAAACTTCAAAATTCTTTCTTTCTGGAAACTATTTAAAACAAACTGGAGCTATCGTAAATACTGATTTTGAAAGATATACTGTGAGAATGGGTGCAGAAAAGAAATTCAACGATAAGTTAAACATGGGGATGAATGCTTATGGTGCTGTTGCTGAAGGAAATAATAGTGATTTTGGCGATAATATTTTATCTCCAATGTTCTCTATTCAGACTGCTCCTCCGACTATTCCTATTTACAATGCTGACGGCTCTTATTATAAATTTCAAGGAAAAGATAATGCCTTAGCACTTTTACTTGAGCCTACCGATCACACGATCAATAGATTGGTAAACGGAAACATGTTTTTGGATTATCAGATCATTAAAGGCTTAACGTATCATTTTGGTGCTGGTGCAGAATGGCAGGAAAACATTCAAGGAAAATATACTCCAAGTACTTTAGTTGCTGGAGCAGCGTTAAAAGGTTCTGGTTCTGAGGAAAACATAACTTACTTTAGATGGAGTACAGAGCAATATTTGACTTATAAATTTGACATCAAAGAAGTACATGCCATAACAGCAATGATTGGTACTTCTAATCAGAAAGACACATTTGAAAGAGTAAAAGCAGCTGGTACAGGGTTTTCTAGCGACTTATTGACTTATTACAATCTGCAAGGAGCTTCAGTTTATTTAAAACCTGAAACAGAAAAAACAGAAACAAAATTAACTTCTTATTTTGGAAGGTTAAACTATGCATTCAACGATAAATACTTAGCAACTTTTACGATTAGAAAAGACGGTTCTTCTCGTTTTGGGCCAAATAACAGATTTGGTATTTTCCCTTCCGGAGCAGTAGCTTGGAAAATATCTAACGAATCTTTTATGCAAAACGCAAAAGCAATTTCGGAACTTAAATTGAGAGCGAGTTATGGTATTACAGGTAGTGACGGTATTGGAGACTATTCTTACATGAGCCGTTTATCTTCTTGGGGGGTTACTATTGCTCCAGATGAATTTGTTGCAGGAACGGAACCAGCCAACTTAGCTAACCCAAATCTAAAATGGGAACAAACTGCTCAAACTGATATTGGTTTAGATTTAGGATTATTTAATGATAAACTTTCAATTACATTCGACTATTACAAAAAAAGAACTACAGATGCTCTTTTAAATGTCCCTGTTGGAGGGTGGTGGGGATTTGGTACTCAAAGAGTTAATGCAGGAGTTATTGATAACCAAGGTGTTGAACTTGGAATAAGCACTACAAACTTTAGAAGTGATAAATTTACTTGGACCACTTCATTAAATTTGGCTTATAACAAACAAGAAGTAGTGGCTCTAGCAGATAATGTAAAAATCATCAGTGCAAACACTTCCAATCCAAGCGGAACAGTTTCTGGCCAAGAATTTACAAGATTGGAGCCAGGTAAAGAAATGGGAGTTTTGTACGGTTATAAATATGCAGGAGTTATCAAAACGGGAGAAACTTATGCTCCTCAGCCATTATCTGTTGCCGGAGATCCAAAATATGTAGACGTTGATGGTGATGGTAAAATTACAGCAAAAGATAGAACGTACTTAGGAAATTCTATTCCACATTATGTTGCAGGTTTTAATAATGATTTTAGATATAGAAACTTTGACATGAATATCTTTTTCCAAGGAGCTTTTGATTATTCAGTTTACAATATGACTAAAATGGTTGGTGAATCTTCTACAAGTACAGATGCACTAAACCGTTGGGTTGCTGGAAAAAACGAAAACACAGATATTCCTAGAGATGGTTATTACAAAAGCACTTACGGAAGTTATGTGAACTCTAAATTCGTTGAAGAAGCTTCTTATTTACGTTTAAAAAATGTTTCGATTGGATATACTATTCCTGAAAGTGCATTAAAAACAGTAAAATTTATTGACAGCATCAGATTATATGCTATCGGGCAAAATTTATTGACAATTACAAACTATTCTGGAAATGACCCAGAGGTAAATGGCCATACAACTAGTGCTACTGCACAAAATATTGGTGGCGGAATCGACTTCAACTCTTTCCCAGCTTCTAGAACTTTTATACTTGGAATTAAAGTAGCAATTCACTAGTCTAAAATGCTTTATAGTAACATTAAATTGATTAAAATGAAAAAATATACAATCTTATTACTTTTACTTGCCGCAGGGACACAATTTTCGTGTAACCAAGACTTGGATCCTACGGTATATAGCAGTTTGACTAATACCAATGGGTATCAGACAAAATCGGATGCGATTGCTGCTATCAATTCCATTTACGGAAGACTAAAAGGGCCTTCTGTAGGCGATAACTTCTCATACTGGGCTACAAGACACTTTGCTCTCACTGATATTGCTACAGATTTAGGACACTGCCAATTTGGAGGAGATCCAGGGCAATTATCATTAGGAACTTGGAACTCAGCAAACGGTCTTCTAAGAGAAGATTGGAACGCGATGTATAAATTGATTGCTAATGCTAATAATGCGATTTTCAACATTACGCCAATGAGCGGCATTACAGCTGCTGAAAAAGCACAATTTATTGCAGAAGCTAAATTCTTAAGATGTTCTGCTTACATGGATTTGACAGATTCTTGGGGACCAGTAATTCTAATTACAGAAGCAAACCTAGGAAACCCTGGGTATTTAGATCAGACTCCCCCTTCATCTGTTGAAGAAATCGATGCTTTCATGATTAAAGAATTAACTGAAGCTGCTGATGTTCTTCCTGTAAATTATCAAAACAATGAAATTTATGGCACAAATGATGTAGGACGCGCTACAAAAGGAGCTGCGCTTACACTATTGGCAAAACTATATTTGAGAAGCCATGATTGGCAAAAAGTAGTTACCTATACACAAAAAGTAATGGATTTAAACGAATATCATCTTTATCCTTCTTACTTAGGTTTGTTTAAAGAAAGTAACAAATGGTGCAGTGAAAACATCTTCTCTTCTTTGAGTGACGCCAACACAAACGGAACCGAATTATTAAACCACTTCGGACCTGTTGATCACCCTGTTGTTCAAAACAGATGGCAGTATTATACTGTAAACTGGGATTTCTACAACACTTTTGGTGATGAAGATGAGAGAAAACAATGCTTTTTCCCAGAATTTATGGGAACAGATGGATTATTGCACAAACAAGCTCCATATTTAGGTGCTGAACCACCAGAAGGAGAGCTTTATATGCAAGACGTTTCTACAAAAAAATATGCTGATGATGAAACGACCACTTATTATGACGGACATAGTGTGAATATCCTTCGCTATGCTGATGTTTTGTTAAGTAGAGCTGAAGCCTTAAACGAAATTAGTGGACCAACTCAAGAAGCTATCGATCTTATCAACCAAGTAAAAGGAAGATCACATGCAAAACTTCTAGTTTTATCAGATCATACACAAACAAGTTTAAGAGATGCTATTTTACAAGAAAGAGGTTGGGAACTTTTCTATGAAGGAAAACGTCGTGCAGATTTAATCAGAATGAATAAATATGATGTTTTAGTAAATGCATACCACCTTAGAGTTGGCGAGGCAGCTTTAATCAAAATGCCACAAAACAAATATTATACATACCCACAAAGTCAGGTTGACCTTAATCCAAAACTAAGCAACGCCGATAGACAATAAGAATACCCAATCAAGAATAGACAGTTAAATGTCTGTCTATTCTTGATTTTTTATAGCAATAAAAGTACTTTTCTGTTTCACAAAAGAAGCTTTTCAGATGATCAAAAAATTAATACTAAAAGGAAGTTTTATTTTAGCACTGCTTACTTTAGCAAGTTGTTCTAAAAACCAAATTATCTCCAATATCAATATTGGCACTCATGGCAACAACGAATTGAAAATTCAGATCGATGTTACTACGAATGATCAAGCTCAGGTATATGCAGAATATTGGTCAGACAAAAAAGGAAATCAAAGTAAAATAACCTCTCCTATTTCAAATTCTGGTCTAAAACATTCATTAGTACTTTGTAACATAATTCCAGAAACCAATTATAGCTTTCAATTAATTACGGTTCAAAACGGCAATAAGCAGACCAGTAAAATTTATACTTTCAAATCTAGAAAGCTTCCAGAATGGCTCCAAAAGCAATTCAAAGCCAATTGCCCTAAACCAGAATTATTGCCAGAGAATTTCAAAAAAGGCTTTATGCTTTTAGCGAAAAGAGAAACTCCAGGAACTGCTTACATTGTAGATTACAAAGGAAATCTAAGATGGTATCATACGCTTGAAGGAACTGGATTTAAAGTTACTCATTTTACAAAAGATCAAACGATTCTTTCAATTTTAGGAACAAATGATGAGCCAACAAGTTATGGAAGTGAGATTTTAGAAATTAACCTTCAAGGCGATACTTTAACGCACATCAAAAAAGGACAAGGCAATTTGAAACAGGTTCTTCACCACGAAATCATAAAAAAATCAGCTAACGAAATTATCGCTTTAACGGTTGAACAAAAAATAATCGATTTAACTTCTATTGGAGGAAAAAAACAAGATACAATCAACGGTGACGGAATTATAATCTTAAATAAAAAAGGAAAACAACTCTGGAAATGGAGCGTTTTTGATGATTTAGATCCGTTTAAAGATAAGGATTTACTAAAAAACAAAAAAGACTGGACACATGCCAACAGTTTGAGTTATGATACAGATGGAAATTTTTTAATTTCTTTCTATAATAACGGCCAAATTTGGAAAATCAATTCTAAAACAGGAAAAGTAATCTGGAAATTAGGAAAAAACGGAACAATGAAAATGGCTCCAGATGCAAATTTCTCTCAAGCGCATGCCGCACATATCGATCAAGAAGGCAGTTTATTGTTTTTTGATAATGGAGTCGACATCAAACAATCTTCTGTTTTTGCCTTAAAAGTAGATGAAAAAAGCAATTCAGTAAGACTGGATTTCCATATAAAATTACCGAAAGATATATACAACGACAGAATGGGAAGCGCTTACATGATTAATAAAGACCTCTTTTTAGTTTGTTGTTCAAAAAGACATATTACCGTTTTAACCAATAAAAAAGGTGTTTTGTTATGGGCTTTAGAATCTGAAATTCCGCCATACAGAACCATCTTTATTCCTGAAGAAAAACTAAAACCTTTTCTTCTAAATTAAAAAAATAGTACCCATGAAAAAAACAATTCTTATCGGACTTTTTTCAGCATTGTCAATCGCTGTTTTCAATTCCTGCACTAAATCAAATTCTCAAACTTTGGCTTCAAAAACAATCGAACAAGGAGAAGAAGATGAAGGCTACATCACAATTGATACTTCTCAGATTCCTGATGATCAATTTGGAAAATCGGTTCGTTATGGAAGAGAATTAATGATGAAAACGGCTTATTATATTGGTCCAAACGGAAAAAACGGGCAATATTTAGGCAACAAAATGAACTGCACCAACTGTCATCAAGATGCTGGTACAAAACCTCATGCATTCAATTTAATGTCTTCACACGATAATTATCCACAATATCGCGGACGCGAAAACAAAGTGCTTACTTTAGCAGAAAGAGTTAATAACTGCATTATGCGTCCGCATTCTGGAAAACCGCTTCCGTTGGATAGTAAAGAGATGGTAGCATTTTTATCTTACTTTAAATGGATTAGCAAATTTGTTCCAAAAGATGGTAATTTTAAAGGAGCTAAAAATTTAGAAATCGAATTTCCAGATGTTGCCGCAAGCCCAGAAAGAGGAAAAGTTTTATTTGCTGAAAACTGCGCAAGATGCCACGGAAACAATGGCGAGGGAGTTTACAATGCCGACAAATCGGGTTATACTTATCCTCCACTTTGGGGACAATACGGTTATCAGCCTGGCTCAAGCATGCACCGCGTAATCAAACAGGCACAATGGTTAAAAAGCAACATGCCTTATGATAAAGTACTGCTTGGAAAACCGTATCTTACAGACAAACAAGCACTTGATATTGCAGCTTATGTAAATGACGATTCCCAACATTCAAGACCAAACCCAAAAACATTGGATTATCCAGACAAAATGGGCAAACCGATTGATTATGCACACAGTCCATTTAATGATAATTTTACTGAAGAACAGCATAAATATGGCCCTTATAAACCTATTATTGCTTACTGGAAAAAACAAGGATGGAAAGCCGTTTACTAAACTCAAAATATACTATTTAACCTGATTATACAATACAATGAAACTAAACCTAAACAACACAACGCTTTTAAGCAGAATATTGATAATGTGTTTTATCACGATCAGTATTCCTCTAAGTGCACAAATCAAATATTCAGACGGAAATGACAGCTGGAATCCAAACAAACTTGGGAATCACCGTGCTGTAGTTGCTTTTTCTGGCTCGGGAAATGTTGCTAAAACAACGATCCAATGGCGAAGAAGAGACACAAATCCAGAACTTAAAAAAATTATTGTTCAGGATGCGTCTGGAAAAGATATTCAGAATATAAAAACCGAAAACATCAATAGAGAAAACGGAACTATTTTCTTTGAACCTATTTCTGGAAAAGGAACATACTACGTTTATTATATGCCTTATGTAGACGAAGGAACTGCAAATTACCCAAAAGGAATTTATCAGAAACCTGAAGACAAGGCCGATGCAAAATGGCTTTCTAATGTAAAAGCAAACTTAAAAGACAATGCTGCTGTAACAGAAATTCAGAGCGTGAATGCTTTCAATAGTTTTTACCCAATGGAAGTAATTGCAACAGCTGCTGAAACTTCGGCTCTTGTGGCAAAAAACAGCGGAAATTCTTTCTTAGTTTTTCCGGAAGACAGAGAACATTCGATCAAATTAAAATCAGATTTGCCACAAAGATGGATTCAGAAAGGCGTTCAAAACAGTTTTTCTGATACGGCAATGAAAGGCGAATATTTAGCTTTTCAATTGGGAGTTTATGCTCTTGAAGATTTAAAAAACATAAAAGTTACTTTTACCAATTTAGTAAGTACAACTGGTGCAACAATCGAAGCGAAAGATATCAGCTGTATCAACACTGACGGAACGAAATATGACGGTAATCCTTTCACCAATACTGTTTCTGTTTCAAAAGGAAAAATTCAGGCAATGTGGTGCGGTATCGATGTTCCGCAAACAGCTGCTGCTGGAACTTATAACGGAAAAGCAACTGTAACTGCTGACGGAAAATCAAAAGAAATCAATCTTCAAATTACGGTTTCTAACCAAGTAACGAAAAACGGAGGCATCGATAGTCCAGAAAAAATGACTCGCCTAAAATGGTTAAACTCAACTTTAGCTCAAGAAAATACAGTTATTGCTCCTTATACTCCATTAACTGTAAACAATTCTGAAATTGCTTTATTAGGAAGAAAACTGATTGTAGCGCCAAACGGATTCCCTGCGCAAATTCAGACTTTCTTTACTCCAGAAATGACTTCTGTAACAGCAAAAGCAAATGATGTTTTAAGCTCACCAATTGATTTTCATTTTGTTGATGCATCAGGAAAAGAAGTGCAATGGAAAAACAATGGTGTAAAATTCACTAAAAAAGAAGCTGGAACGGTTTCTTGGCAAAGCACTTCTACTTCAAAATCGGTTCAAATGGATGTTAACGCTTCTGTTGAATTTGACGGTTTCGTACATTATATCGTGAAAGTTACAGCTCTTGAAGATGTTGTTTTTAATGACATTAATTTCCAAATGCCAATGCAGCCAACATCTGCAAAATACATGATGGGATTAGGTCAAAAAGGTGGAGATCGCCCTGCAACTTTTGACTGGAAATGGGATGTTGCGCATAAAAATCAAGACGGCGCTTGGATTGGTGCTGTAAATTCTGGATTGCAGTTTTCTTTGAGAGACGAAAAATATAGCCGCCCTTTAAATACTAATTTCTATTTACAAAAACCTTTATTGCTTCCTACTTCATGGGGTAACGAAAATAAGGGCGGTATTACCATTACGCCAAACCAAAAATCGGTTCTAGTAAATGCGTACAGCGGTGCTAGAACAATGAAAAAAGGTGATGTTTTGTATTACAACTTCAACTTATTGATTACACCTTTCCATACCATAAATACAGATTTTCAATGGGATACAAAGTTTTACCACAAATACAGCCCGATCGATTCTATTGCTAAAACTGGCGCAACGGTAATTAATATTCACCACGCAAATGCAATCAATCCTTATATCAATTATCCTTTTATCGAATTCAAAAAGATGAAAACGTATATCGATGAAGCACACGAAAAAGGATTAAAAGTAAAAATCTACAACACGGTTAGAGAGGTTTCTAATAAAGCTTATGAGACTTTCGCTCTTAGAAGTTTAGGTCACGAAATCTATTCTCCAGGAAAAGGTGGCGGATTCTCTTGGTTGCAAGAACATGTTGGAGACGATTATATCGCAGCTTGGTTTGTTCCTGAAATTAAAGATGCTGCGATTGTAAATAGCGGTATGAACCGTTGGCATAATTACTATGTAGAAGGAATGAATTGGCTAACTCAAAATGTTGGTATTGACGGAATTTATCTAGACGACGTTGCTTTTGACAGAATCACAATGAAACGTATTAAAAGAGTTTTGACGAAAGACGGACATCCGGGAATTATCGATTTGCATAGCGCGAATCAATACAACAAAAGCGACGGATTTAATAACAGTGCCAATTTATATATGGAGCACTTTCCGTACATCAATAAATTATGGTTTGGAGAATATTTCGATTACGAAAAAAATCAGCCTGACTTTTTCTTGACTGAGGTAAGCGGAATTCCGTTTGGATTAATGGGAGAAATGCTTCAAGATGGTGGAAATCCATGGAGAGGAATGGTTTACGGAATGACAAACAGATTGCCTTGGAGCGACGGTGCAGACCCAAGAAACATCTGGAAAGTTTGGGATTCTTTCGGAATTAAAGGTTCTGAAATGATCGGATATTGGAGCGAAAACTGTCCTGTAAAAACAAACAGCGACAAAGTTCTAGCAACGGTTTATAAAAAGAATGGAACAGCTTTAATTTCAATCGCAAGTTGGGCAGATGCTGATGTAAATGTGAAACTAAATATTGATTGGAAAAAACTAGGAATCAATCCTGCAAAAGCAACGATTACTGCTCCAGAAGTTACCAATTTCCAGCCAGCAAAAACGTTCACAGCAAAAGACGAAATAACTGTTCCTAAAGGAAAAGGATGGTTATTGATTGTTAAGTAATTAAACGCAACATCAATTACCTCGTCTTGCTTGTCATTTCGACGAAGGAGAAATCACACAAGAAATTCCACACAGAAAATCGTCAATCTTTATCGATTTACGAGTGTGATTTCTCCTTCGTCGAAATGACAAAAAAGCTCAAAAAAATAAGCCACAGATTGCACAGATTAAAAAAAATCCTTTTAATCTGTGCAATCTGTGGCAAAACCAAATAACCACAAATAACCAAGCTATCCATCATGAAATTTAGACCATTATTATCCTTTTTACTCCTTGGAAGCCTTTTTGTCACAGCACAAAACAAACCCACTATAAAAGAATACAAAAAAGTATTTACGACATATCCATTCTCAGATCCTGATCCGATTCCGAAACCGGATACCAAGTTTTATCCGTATTTCCGTTTTGATGGTTTTACCGATAAACCCGTTCAGAAAGAATGGAAAGTAATCGAAATTGAAAACGATTATATCAAACTGATGATTTTGCCAGAAATTGGCGGAAAAGTCTGGTCGGCTATAGAAAAATCTACAGGAAAAGACATAGTTTACAATAATCATGTTGTAAAATTTAGAGACATTGCCATGCGCGGACCGTGGACAAGCGGTGGTGTTGAAGGCAATTACGGAATTATCGGCCACACGCCAAACTGTGCAACTCCTGTCGATTATAAAATCATAAACCGAGAAGACGGAAGTATTAGCTGCGTAATCGGGGTTTTAGATTTATTGACAAGAACTTCTTGGAAATTAGACATCAATCTGCCAAAAGACAAAGCCTATTTTACCACAAATTCGTTTTGGTCTAACACAACCGAATTCGAGCAACCTTATTATACTTGGATGAATACTGGAATAAAAGCAGCCGAAAATCTGCAGTTTATTTATCCGGGACAAACTTACATTGGCCATAATGGAGAATACAATTCTTGGCCAATTGACAAAGAAAACGGCAAAGATTTGTCATTTTACAAAAACAACAATTTTGGCGGTTACAAATCGTATCACGTATTCGGAAAATATGATGATTTCTTTGGAGGATATTATCATGACGAAGATTTCGGAATGGGAAGATACGGCAATCACGACGATAAACCGGGCAAAAAAATCTGGATTTGGGGATTGTCTCAACAAGGAATGATTTGGGAAAAATTATTAACCGATACTGACGGACAATATGTAGAAGTGCAAAGCGGAAGATTATTTAATCAGGCGAGCGAAGGCAGTAATCTTACCCCATTTAAACAGCGCTCATTTGCACCTTATCAAACCGATACTTGGACAGAATATTGGTTTCCTGTAAAACACACAAAAGGATTCGTAAAAGCCAATAATTATGGTTCAGTCAATATTAAAAACGAAAATGGCTGGCTAAAAATCTATTTTTCTCCGCTTCAAAAATTAAATGAAAAAATTGAAGTTTTTGAAAATGACAAAAAAGTATATTCTAAAGATATTGCTTTGAATACCATGCAAACTTTCAAAGATTCAATTCAGGTAAAAGTCGATTCTAATAAATTGAAATTTGCTTTAGGCGGAAATAAACTCGTTTGGAATTCTGCGCCAGAAGATGGAAATATTAATCGTCCTGTAGAAATTCCAAAAGATTTTGATCATAATTCGGTCTACGGATTATATCAGCAAGGAAAAAATTACATCAGTTTTAAAGATTATGTTCTGGCTGAAGATAAATTGAATGCTTGTTTAAAACTAGATCCGAACTACGCTCCTGCCCTTTCTGCATTGGCTTCTTTACAAATCAGAAAATTAGATTACAAAGCTGCTGTAAATTCGGCAAGCAAAGCTTTATCAATAGATACTTACGATCCTGCTGGAAATTATTTTTATGCTTTGGCAAACTTTCATTTAGGAAATAATACCGATGCAAAAGATGGTTTTGATATTGCTGCTGCAAGTGTTGAATTCCGTAGTCCTGCTTATACTGCTTTAAGCAAAATTTATTTGGCCGAAAAAGATCTGCCAAAAGCTGTAGAATATGCTGAGAAAAGCTTAATCTATAATCAATACAATGTTGAAAGTTTACAAGTTCTAGCGGTCTTATATCGTCTTCAAAATAATTCAGATAAAGCGAATTCGGTTTTAAAAAGCATCACAAAATTAGATCCGCTGAATCATTTTGCTGATTTTGAAAAATACCTTTGGAACAATTCAAACGATTCAAAAAATGCTTTTGTTTCTGCGATTCAAAATGAAATGCCAGAACAAACTTTTCTTGAATTAGGAATTTGGTACAATAACATAAGCCGCAAAGAAGATGCTCTAAAAGTATTTTCTACTGCAGAACCAAGCGCAGAAATTATTTATTGGAAAGCCTTTTTAGAAAATAAAACGGTTGACCTAAGCAAAATCAAACCAGGAACAAGTTTCCCTTTTAGAAATGAAACAGCTGAAATCCTAAAATCATTAATTAAAACAAACGATCAATATCAGCTAAAATATCATTTAGGTTTAATTGAATGGAATCGCAACAGTATTTCAGAAGCTAAAAGATTGTTTTCAGAATGCGGTTCAAAACCAAATGATCCTGCATTTTATGGAGCAAAAGCTTCTTTATTCAAAGATGATGCTTCAATAGTATTCGCAAGTCTTCAGCAAGCTATAAAATTGGATCCGCAAGGTTGGAGATACCATAAAATGCTAGCAGAACATTATATCGCTCAAAAACAATTTGATAAAGCGCTTACAACGGCAGAGTCTTTCTATAAAAAACATCAAGACAATTATTTAATTGGAATGCTTTACGCTAAAACTTTATTGCTAAACAAAAAATACCGTGAAGCTGATTCGTTCTTAACCAAATTGCAAATCCTTCCGTTTGAAGGCGCAACAGCAGGAAGACAATTGTATCACGAAGCTAAATTGATGCAGGCTTTAGCAGAAATCAAAAACAAGCAGTACAAAAAAGCATTACAATTTATTGCCGATGCCAAACTATTTCCAGAGAATTTAGGCGTAGGAAAACCGTATGACGAAAATATCGATGAAAGACTAGAAAATTGGCTGGATTATCAATGTTATACCAATTTAGGAAACAAAGAAATAGCTTCTAAATCTTTAGATAAAATTGTCGCTTTCCGTCCTGTAGTGGATAATACGGTTATGAACTTCCTTCCGGCAAACAATCTTGTTTCGGCTTGGGTGATAGAAAAAACGTCTTCTTCACAAGAGGCTGAAAAATGGATTAAAACTCAGGCAGATTTATATCCGACAAATAAAATAGTGCAGTGGACTTTATTGTCTTACACCAAAAAACCTTCGAATATTTTGAGTGAAGATGAAAAAGACGGTGAAGTTAGAATTATCGAAAAATTGTAAAGAACTTTCAAAAACAATAAAAATGAAAAACCATTTTTTAAAATATACTTTTTTGGGTCTTGTCCTTGTTCTGGCACCAAAAATAGAAGCACAAAACAAGGCTGAAAAAGCAGATGAATTATCTATTTACCGCACGACTCCTTTAAAAACACACGATTTAATTCATACCAAACTCGAAGTTTCTTTCGATTATGGAAAACGTTATTTGTACGGAAAAGAATGGATTACTTTAAAACCTCATTTTTATGAAACCGATTCGCTTAAGCTGGATGCAAAAGGAATGGATTTTAAAGAAATCGCTATTATTGATGGCAAAAAAAGTATTCCGCTGCAATACAAATACGATAACGAAGAACTTTCTATTGCTTTAAACAGAAAATACAAACGAACTGAAAAGTACACGATTTTCATTAACTACACCGCAAAACCAGCAGAACTGAAAAGCAAAGCTGGCGAATCGATTACCAACTCAAACGGATTGTATTTTATTAATCCTGACGGAAAAGGTGACAAACCAACACAAATATGGACACAAGGCGAAACGGAAGCTTCTTCTTGCTGGTTCCCAACAATTGATAAACCAAATCAGAAAACAACTTCTGAAATTGCGATGACTGTTGAGGCAAAATATACGACTCTTTCAAACGGTAAATTAGTTTCGCAAAAAGTAAACAAAGACGGAACAAGAACGGATATCTGGAAAATGGAACAGCCAAATGCGCCTTATTTATTTATGATGGCCGTTGGTGATTTTAAAATCTATAAAGATTCATATAACGGTAAAGAAGTTAGCTATTATTTAGAGCCAAAATATGCGCCATATGCCAAACAGATTTTTTACAAAACGCCAGATATGATGAATTTTTACGGCAAAATGCTTGGCGTAGAATATCCTTGGGCAAAATATGCGCAAATTGTGGTGAAAGATTATTTTGGAGGTGCGATGGAAAATACTTCGGCAACAGTTCACGGAGAATATGTTCAGAAAACAGAACGCGAATTATTAGATGATAATCAAGAAAGTACCATTGCTCATGAACTTTTTCATCAATGGTTTGGAGATTACGTAACGGCTGAGTCTTGGTCAAACTTAACCATGAACGAATCGTTTGCCACTTTTGGAGAAGTTTTATGGCATGGTCACGATGCCGGACAGGATGCGGAAGACAGGTCGCGTTATGAAAAATTGCAGAATTATTTGCGCTCTCAAAAAAATGGTGACAGTCCAATTTTAGCACGTTTTCATTATAAAAATGCAGACGATATGTTTGATAATATCAGCTATTCTAAAGGTTCGATTATTTTGTATGCCATGAAAAACCAAATGGGCGACGAAGCCTTTTTTAAAGGACTAAATCATTATTTGACCACAAATGCTTATAAATCTGGCGAGCCGCATCAGTTGCGTTTATCGATGGAAGAAGTAACTGGAAAAGACTGGCTGCCTTATTTTGATCAGTGGTATTATAATGCTGGAAGTCCGATTCTGGATGTGACATATAAATACGGTAATGGGAAAGTTACCATTACAATAAATCAATCTCAAGATAGTTCAGTGCAAACCTTTACATTGCCTTTAAAAGTTGATTTTTACGTAAACGGAACTAAAATCAGAAAGGAAATTTTAATTGATAAAAGACAACAAAGTTTCAGTTTTGACCTTCCTTCAAAACCTGAATTTATAGATTTAGATCCAGATAAAATCTTAGTTGGCGAAGTTAATGTAGATAAAAAAACGGCTGCTGATTATCTTTTTCAATATAAAAATGCGCCATCCTATTACAACCGAATTGAAGCCATAAAATTTGCTTCAAAAGACAGAAGCCAAGAATCACAACTTATTTTACTGGAAGGTTTAAAAGATCAACAGGAAGATTTAAGAGTACTAAGCATCAAAGCAATTGATTTAAATGAAAAGCAAACAAAAGATCAGGTTTTAAAAACGCTTCTTGATATTGCTAAAAATGATAAAAAGACAATCGCTAGAGCAAATGCTATTGTAAAATTAGCTTCTACAGGCGATACTTCTTATAAAAATTTGATGGAAGAAAGCATTAAAGAGCAATCGTACAACGTAATTGCTGCGGGATTAACAGGATTAACAAAATATGCGCCAGCCGAAGCAGATAAAGCATTGGCTTCATTAGATGACGATACCCAAAAACATGTAACGTCGTTAATGAAAAGATTTAGTAGTCAAAAATAATTATTAAGAGTCCTTTAGGTCTGTTTTTGTTTTTGAAAACCTCTCTAATTTGGTTCATTAGAGAGGTTGTTTTTAAAAAATTATCTAATACAATCACTCATGAAAATTACCTTTTTTAAACCTTTTATAATCCTTTTTCTTTTGTTCGGATGGACAATTGCATCTGCACAAATGATTAAGACTAAAACTCCTGCACGTGCCAAAGGACAGCAAGACGTATTGAGAATGGCTGCAGATCCAATACCAACCGTTCGCGTTGCCTTCATCGGACTTGGAATGCGTGGCCCGGGTGCAGTCGAACGTATGACACATATTCCAGGTGTAGAGATTGTCGCGCTATGTGACATGACTCAGGAAAATACTGCAAAATCAAATGAAATTTTAACGAAAGCTGGTTTTCCAAAAGCACAGGAATTCTACGGAGACGAAAATGCTTGGAGAAAAGTCACGGCTTTGCCAAATGTAGATTTAGTTTATGTGGCTACAGACTGGCTTCATCATGCTTCTATCGGAGTTCAAGCTATGAAAGATGGAAAACACGTTGCTATTGAAGTTCCAGGAGCTTTAACCATGAAAGAAATCTGGGAACTTATAGACACTTCTGAAAAAACGAGAAAACATTGTATGCAATTGGAAAATTGCGTCTATGATTTCTTCGAATTGACCACTTTAAACATGGCACAGCAAGGCGTTTTTGGAGAAATTCTTCATGCCGAAGGTTCTTACATTCATGGTTTACAGCCTTTCTGGGGAGAATACTGGAACAACTGGAGAATGGACTATAACATCAAACATCGCGGTGATGTTTATGCGACACACGGTATGGGGCCTGCGTGTCAGGCACTAAACATCCACCGTGGTGACAAAATGAATTTCTTAGTTTCTATGGACACAAAAGCGGTTGGAAATCCAGCTTATATCAAAGAAAAATCTGGACAGGAAATTAAAGATTTTAGAAATGGAGATCACACGATGACGATGATTCGTACAGAGAACGGAAAAACAATCCATATTCAGCATGATGTTACTTCTCCTCGCCCATATAGCAGAATGTATCAATTGAGCGGTACAAAGGGTTTTGCTAATAAATATCCGTTAGAAGGTTATGCTTTGGACGGAAAAGAATTAAGTGATGATGTAAAACCAAATCACGAAAAATTGAGCGCGCACTCTTTTGTTCCTGAAGAAGTGAAAAAAGCTTTAATGGAAAAATACAAACATCCTATTGCAAAAGGAATCGAAGAACAAGCCAAAAAAGTAGGCGGTCATGGCGGAATGGATTTTATAATGGATTATCGTTTAATTCACTGCCTTCAAAAAGGTCTTCCGCTTGATATGGATGTTTACGATTTGGCCGAATGGTCTTGTCTTGGTCCGTTAACCGAAATTTCATTAGACCATAATTCTGCTCCTGTAGAAATTCCAGATTTTACACGTGGAGGATGGAACAAACTTAAAAAATTAGAGTTTTCAGAATAAATAATATTGGTTAGTTAGTAAGGGGCAAGAGAGCAAAGTAGATGTTGCTCTCTTGTCTGTTTTAGACAACTCGTAAAACAAAAAAGCCACCTGATTTTCTCAGATGGCTTCTTTTATTTTTGATGAAAAATTAATTCCAGTTGAACGTAATTTTCTTTTCGATTTCACTGCTTAAACTTAAAAATACTGGGCAAGTCATTGCAGCACGTTCTAAAATAGTTTTGCTTTTTTCGTCAGCGTTGCTTTTCATTTGAAATACAATTTCGATGGCTCCAATTCTTCTAGGTTCTGCATTCATAATCTTAGTTACTTCTGCTGTAGATCCAACAAAATCAACTTCTAAATCACGAGCTTTGATTCCCATAATTGTCATCATGCAACTTGCTAAAGCATTTGCAACTGTATCTGTTGGAGAAAATGCCTCGCCTTTTCCGTTATTATCTACTGGTGCGTCAGAAATGATTTCGCTTCCTGATTGCACGTGAATTGAACTTGTTCTTAAATCTCCTAAATAGGTTACTTTTGATGTCATTAATTTGCTACTTTTAAAGTTAAGTCACTATCATAATATAAGATGTAAACACCTTTATTAGCGTGTCCGCCATCTTCTTTTCTATAATATTGAAATTTATTATCTACTTGCTGAGTCGTCATCAAATCAGCTGTTTCCTGAAATGTTTTTCCTTGCACTAAACGCATCATTGTGTCAAACGTTACGTCAAATCCTCTTGTTGCATAAGTCGTCGGATTTGCTTTGTTTTTCAAACGGTATTGTTTTTCATAAATTAAAACTGGTTGTTCGTCACTTTCGCGTGTTACAGAAGGATACATTAATTTCAATTTCACTAAATTATCAAAACTAATTTCATCTGTATCTAATGTGCTGTTTGGTTCCAAAATTACCAGTTGAACTTGACAAGTTTTCTGAGAATCAAGCAAAGCTTTAATTGTAGCTTTAACCATAGCAGTATTACCTGTCTCCATCACAACATAATTCATACGGTTTGGTATTAATAAGCTTTTTAAATTAGCCACATCCAAACCTCCTGTTTCTGTTAAAGAAGCAAATGCAACTCCTTTTTGATTTTGTTTGATATAATTAATAACCGATTCTTTTTTCTTATCTACTACCGCTACAATGTTTCCATTTTTAGAACGCATATAATCAAAAACCGAATTTTTAATCACGTCATTTGAAGGTATAGTTTGGTATAAATTGTCAATCGGATTGGCACTATCTTTTGATAAAGGCGAAATTACAGGAACATTATAAGAACGTAACATGTTTGCTGTTGTTTCTGCATTAGTTTGGTAAAATGGCCCAATTACAGCATCTGCATCTTGAAGTTTTGGAGTTAAACCTACAACATTAGAAGTTGTTTTGGTTTCTTGAGAATCATAAATAGCAACATCAATTGGCAATTTCAATGTTTTTGCAGAATCAATAGCCATCATAGCTCCAGCATAAAAATCTAAAGTCATATTTAAGAACTTATCGTTTTTAATTCTATTAGCTGTTCCAGACGTATCACTTTGCACTTTTGCCATATTAAAAGGAAGCAGTAAAACTACTTTTTTACGCTCATTAATACCTCTCTTTTTAGTTAGTTCTACAATTTCTGCATTTTCGTTTTCAGTAGATTTTACTTTATCGACAATCTTAATTCCCCCGCCAGTGCTTTCTACCGGTTTGTTTACTGAAGAATCTGCCGGTTTTTCAGTAGGAACTTGCGCTGCAATAATTGGTGCAGGAGCTATATATCCAGCTGGAACTTTCAAAACCATTCCTTCTTTTACACCTTCAGACAGTGACGGATTTAATGCCACTAATTCATCTTGCGTTAAATGAAAAACTCTTCCTAAGCTATAAAAAGTTTCTTTTGATTTTACTTGATAATCCATATAAGTTACTGCTTTTTTAGAAGCTTCAGCAGGTTTTTTACTTTCAGCAGGTTTTATTGTTTCTGCTGGAGCACTATCCGTTTTTGGAGCAGTCCCTTTAATTGTCAATCTGTAACCAACTGGCAAACTAGAAACAATATCTGGATTTCGTTTTTCCAATTCGTCAACAGTCATATTATACTGTTTTGCGATACCAAATTTTGTTTCTTTTGGCTGTACATCATGATACACATATTTTTCAGCACCTTTTTCTTTAGCAGGTTTTGCTGCTGCTTTTGGAGCCGATCCTTTTGCAGGAATAACCAATTTCTGTCCAATTTGAACACCAGTTTTTTCTAAAAACGGATTTGCCGCTTTTAAAGCTTCATCAGAGATTCCGTATTTTTTCTCGATGCTGTAAAACGTTTCTTTTGGTTGCACTTCATGAATAATTTCTTTTCCTGAAGCAACAGCAGTTTTAGTCTCAGAAACTTCTTTTTTCGCTTCTCCTGTTGCAGTCGGAATCAGCAATACTGTATTTGGACTTAAACCTGCTCTAGCATCTGGATTTAGCTTATAAATATCATAAGGAGTAACCTTAAATTTTTGAGCAATCTGATTAATAGTTTCACCACTTGACACTTTATACTTCACCACTTTTTCTTGCGAAAAAGCACTTGAACTGATAAAGAATACAAGAGATAATAATGTTAAATAGTATTTCATAATATGGCTTAAAACAATTTAATTTTTAATTTAAAAATATCTCACAGATTTATCCAAAAGCAAAATTCGAGCCGTTTGTTATTTCATTCAAAAATCATCTCAAATCGATTTCTACTTTGGCAATTATGATTTCTTTATATAACTCATCTTCTTCTTTTTTCTTGCATTTGTACAGCACTTCCTCCATGTTTTCGAATTTATCGCTGTAAACATAGTACGAAAGGCTGTTAATATTGAAAAAGAAACTAGCATTAAAATCGCCAGAATCAATGAGTTTCATAATAAGCTTGTCTCGGTCAACTGCGTCTGTAAATATACCCAAAACTAAGTAATACCCGTTCGAAACTTCTCTAAGATTATCATAAACTTCTACTTTTACTGTTTTATCAGGTCGTAACGGATTGTCTTTCAATTCCTGTTTCATTTCTTCTAGCGAAATAGTTTTCGAATTTTCAACAGTATTATTCTTTTTCTGTTTTTTGACTGCTTCGTCCTGATATTTTTTCAATTTTACTAAAGCTAGTTTATCATCAAACTTTCGAGCTTCCATACTGTAATATGAAGCTTTGCTGATATGTCTTTTTACTTCGATTTTTTTCTGATTGTCAAGCGAATCAATTTTAGCAATCAAAAGCTGATTTTTTTCATCTCCTTTTTCTTGCTCTTCTTTATATCGTTTAATTTCTTCTAAAGACAAACGCTGCTGCAAAGGTTCTGTATTGGCTTTTTTCTCGCTTTCGCGGATTTTCTTCTTATACTCCTGATTTTCCTCAACCGCAATTTTCTCCACTTTATTCATCAATCCAGCATACACTTTTCTGTTTTCTGCTAATTCTTTCTTTAACTGAGATGATAATTCATTCGTCTTACTGATTCCTTCCGATGATTGTTTTTCTAATCTTTTCGATTCTTCAACATTCAAAATATCCATTCGCTTCAATTCTTTCAAATCATCATTCATTGAATTGACAAGTGAATCTAATTTTGCCATTAAAACATCCTGTACATTTTTATTGGCTTCTAAAACCAGACGCAGTTTTTCAACCGAGTTTTCTTTAGAACCATTCATATCATTCAGATTCACTTTCAAATCATTAATTTTTATAATTTTCTGATTCATTTCTTTCTGAACAACCAAACGATCTTTCAAATCTTCAATTTCGACTGTTTTGGCTTTTGTTTTTTCAACAACAACTTGTTTTTCAGCCAACGCCAGCATTAATTCTTCACTCTCATTTGCAGGTTTTATTGCAGAAGTATTGATCGCTAATTTGTTCCCAACAATTAATCCGCTTACAATTTCAGGATTTTGAGATTCTAATTGGTCGATTGAAATGCCATATTTCTTTGCAATCGAAAACTTGGTCTCTTTTGGTTCAACCACATGAAAAACAGTTTCCTGATTGATAACGCGAACTCTTCCGTCTAAAGTTTTTCTCTTGTTCGGAATTGAAATGGTCTGGCCAATCTGCAATCCGTTAATTAAAATGTCTTTATTGAGGTTTTCTAAGTCCTGAACCGAAACATTGTATTGTCTGGCAATGCTAAACAAAGATTCTTTAGCCATGACTTGATGTGTAGTTTTGGAAGAAACTACATTTTCTTGTTTTGAAGAATGATCCGAATTTTGAGGAATAATGAGTTCCTGACCAATTTGAAGTCCGCTGGCCAAAATTTCCTGATTAGCATTCTGAATAGCTTCAACCGAAACATGATATTGTTTTGATAAACCAAACAATGTTTCTTTTGGCGCAACAATATGGGTTTGCTGCTTTGAAGTTGCATTTTCTGAGTTGTGAACTGGAATCTTTAAAACCTGATTGTCTTTGATTCCGTTTTGCGATTCGGGGTTGAATTTGTAAATCTCATCGATAGAAACCTTATACTTTTGGGCAATAAAATAAGCAGTTTCACCTTTTTGAATCTTATGCTCGATAATTGAATCTTGCGCAGTTATTTTGTTAAAAGACAAAATAAACACAAGAGAAATTGTTAAAAGTTCTCTCATAAATAGTAGGTTATAAAAAATTAAGGCCTTACAAATGTAAGACCTTAATTTTAAATTATGCTACTATTCCCACTCAATTGTTGCAGGTGGTTTTGAACTAATATCGTAAACTACACGATTCACGCCTTTTACTTTATTGATGATGTCATTAGACACTTTCATCAAGAAATCGTAAGGTAAATGAACCCAGTCAGCAGTCATACCATCTGTTGATTCTA
Source organism: Flavobacterium tagetis (assembly GCF_016735615.1). Taxonomy (GTDB): domain Bacteria; phylum Bacteroidota; class Bacteroidia; order Flavobacteriales; family Flavobacteriaceae; genus Flavobacterium; species Flavobacterium tagetis. Next base: position 406,461 of record NZ_JAERSF010000002.1, on the reverse strand, counting down.
CAGCTCTAAGCGCTACTACTTTTTCGTAAGTACGCTCATCGCCCATAACTCCAACACTGTTTACAGGAAGCAAGATTGCTCCAGCCTGCCAAACTTTATCGTATAATCCCCAAGATTTTAATCCTTCGATAAATACAGAATCTACATCTTGTAAAATCTGTACTTTTTCTGGAGTAATATCTCCTAAAATTCTGATTGATAATCCTGGTCCTGGGAAAGGGTGTCTTCCTAGCAATTCAGGATCTATTCCTAATGTAGCTCCTACTCTACGAACTTCGTCTTTAAACAACATTCTAAGTGGTTCTACAATTTTTAATTTCATATAATCTGGCAATCCACCCACGTTGTGATGTGATTTAATAGTTGCAGATGGTCCTTTTACCGAAACAGATTCAATAACGTCTGGGTAAATTGTTCCTTGTGCTAACCATTTTACGTCTTCTAATAAGTGTGATTCATCATCAAAAACTTCGATAAATACACGACCAATTGTTTTACGTTTTGTTTCTGGGTCACTAATTCCTGCTAATTCGCCAAGGAAACGATCTCCAGCATCTACACCTTTTACGTTTAATCCCATTCCTTTGTATTGATCTAATACATTTTGGAATTCGTTTTTACGTAAAAGCCCGTTGTTAACGAAGATACAGTATAAATTTTGTCCGATTGCTTTGTTTAATAAAACTGCTGCCACAGTAGAATCTACTCCTCCAGATAAACCAAGAACCACTTTATCGTTTCCTAATTTCTCTTTTAGTTCTGCTACCATTTCGTCCACGAAAGCATTTGGAGTAAAGTTTTGAGGAACTTCAGCAATTTTAACCAAGAAGTTTTCCAGCATTTTTTTCCCATCTGTTGAATGGTAAACCTCTGGATGGTACTGAATTGCATAAGTAGTTTCGCCTTCAATTTTATAAGCTGCAAATTCTACATCATGTGTGCTTGCAAGCTTTACAGCATTTGTTGGAAGCGCTTTGATACTATCGCTATGGCTCATCCAAACTTGGCTATTTTCTGAAACTCCATCAAAGAAAGTTTCGCCTTCTTTAATATAAGACAAGTTAGCTCTTCCGTATTCTCTTGTGTTTGAAGCAGCAACTTCTCCACCACTAAAGTGTGCTAAATATTGTGCTCCGTAACAAACAGCAAGTAAAGGCATTTTACCTCTAATTTGCGATAAATCAGGATGCGGTGCATCTTCTCCTCTAACAGAGAAAGGACTTCCTCCTAAAATTACGGCTTTATAACTTGATAAATCACTTGGAATGTGATTGTAAGGAAAAATTTCGCAGAATATATTTAATTCGCGAACTCTACGCGCAATAAGCTGAGTATATTGCGATCCGAAATCTAAAATAAGTACGTTGTGTTGCATGCGCAAAAGTACTTTTTATATTCGAAATTCAAAAATCGGAACGTTGAAAAAATAAATATTTTTTTTCTACGTTCCGATTTTTAGGTTCAAAGGTTCTGAGTTACAAAGGTTCAAAGTTTTTTTTCTTTGTCCCTTTGAACCTTTGTAACTTTGGACCTCAAAAAAAAATCCAAACAATCCAAAAATTCGTATCTAACGAAAACCCAATTAAATTTAACTATGAAATCAAAACTTATCGCATTGACGGCTTTTCTGTCAATCTTTTTTTCTTCTTGTAATACTGTCGATGATTTATTGACATTTACTATTTCGAACAATGCTTCGATTAAAATTCAAAGTACTTCGCCAATCAACCTACCTTCGGAAATAATTACTCCAGAAGTTACAACCAATTCTTCGGCTGAGTTTGAAAATAATAAAACAAAAGCAAGTTTGGTAAAAGATGTAAAAATCAGATCACTGAAATTATCCATTACAGATCCGTCCGATAAAACTTTTACATTTTTAAAATCTGTTCATTTGTATATCTCAACGGCGAATTCAGAAGAAATAGAATTGGCGTATGCAGATAACATTAATGTATCAAGCAATTCAGTCGATTTAATTTGTACAGATAAAAGATTAGATGAATATATTAAAGCAGATAATTACAAAATTAGAACTAAAGTAACTTTAAAAGAAACCTTAACGCAAGATGTAACGGTAAAAGCAGAAATGGAATTTAAAGTGACTGCGGATCCGTTTTAAATTTTGAGGTTCAAAGGTTCAAAGCGGCAAAGGTTCAGAGGTTTCTGCTCCAACTCAATAAAAAAGGTTCAAAGGTAAACGAAGTATAAAACTTTGTCCCTTTGAACCTTTGTTACTTTGAACCTAGCACTAAAAGTGCTCTATTCTTTCGTCACAACAATAGAAGCTTTAAATCCGGCAGCTAGATTATCCCAATAATCATTTGTTACCAGATTGCCTTTATCGTCATAAACTTGTATTTCTGCAGTGTTTCCTCCTAGTGAACCTATATTTAAAGCTTCGAAATCTAATTTATTAAAGCCTTGCGTAAGATTAATTTTTACTTGCTGGAAATTAGAATCCAATAAAATTCTATCGCGAATTACGTGATCATTTGAAGAAACTTTCACCAAATCACCGTCAATTGCTCCAAAATCACGGAATTTCACTATAAAATATTCCGATTTCGTTTTAAAATCTCCCAACGAAATATTTTTCTTCACCAATACTCCGCGTCCTTCTCTTAAACCAGCATCTTTTAAAGATTTATCTAAATCTTTCTCCATTTTTGCTACATATCGATCGCCTGGATTAGCAAAATCGGTTTCTGTAGACATCGTAAATTTGCTTTTTTCTTCTCCAATTTGAAACTTTGATTTTGGAGTTATAGTCGTATTTTCAAAAACATTTGGAGTTTTAATCGCTGGCATATCATTAAACTCTGCCTGCGGATCTTTGACTTCAGGGATCGGAGTCTTTTTAGGCTTGGCAGTAAATTTCCCCCCAGGAATAGTTTTAAATTTAGTACTAGACTCAATTTGGGCTGATACTGATATTGCAGTAAAAAATAATATGAAAAATAAAATGTGCTTCATTGAAAAAAATATTATCGAATCGCCTTTTATAATTAATATAAATCAAAAGTCCAGCTTCACAAAAATAGTATAATTTACTTACTTGCTACAACTTTAGGAGTTTTATAACATTAAATTAAGCTAATTTTTGGAATCAAAAAACCTGCCAAGATTTTTTACTTTTAAAAAAATAAATTTCAAATCTGAAAATTCCAAATTCCAAAAAATCACTTTATAAAAACACTCAGCATTTTGATTATTAACAACTTATTCTTAACTTCAAAGATTTATTTTACCATTTAAAATCTCAAGAAAATGGATTATATAGATTATTACAAAGTATTGGATGTTACAAAATCGGCCACTGAAGCAGATATCAAAAAAGCATATCGAAAACTGGCAAGAAAATATCATCCCGATTTGAATCCAAATGATAAAGAAGCCGAAAAAAAATTCAAGGAAATCAATGAAGCTAACGAAGTTTTAAGCAATCCTGAAAATCGAAAAAAATACGATAAATACGGAAAAGATTGGAAACACGCCGATGAATTTGAAAAAGCAGGCTACGATCCGAATCAACAACAGCAAAGCAGACAGCAAGGCGGTTATCAATATTCTGAAGGCGATTTCTCTGGTTTTGGAGGTGGAGATTTTTCGGGCAGTGATTTTTCGGAATTCTTCAATTCGATGTATGGAGGAGGTGCAGGCAGAAGCAGAACGCAGGCTAAATATAGAGGACAGGATTTTAATGCCGAACTGGAATTAGACTTAAAAGCCGCTTATACAACACACAAACAAAACTTAACCGTAAACGGAAAAAATATCCGAATTACGATTCCTGCTGGTGTAGAAAACGGACAGATTATTAAAATTCCAAATCATGGCGGACCTGGTGTAAATGGCGGACCAAACGGAGATTTATACATCACTTTTATAATTTCTAATAATTCAGATTTTAAAAGAGAAGGCAATAATTTGTATGCCGACGCTCCTATTGATTTGTACACTGCAATTTTAGGTGGAGAAACTTATATCAATACTTTCGACGGAAAAGTAAAAATCAAAGTTCCAGCAGAAACTCAGCCTGGAACCAAAGTGAAGCTGAAAGGAAAGGGCTTTCCTGTTTACAAAAAAGAGAATCAGTTTGGTGATTTATACATTACGTACACCATAAAACTTCCAACAAAACTGTCGGATAAAGAAAAAGAATTATTTGAAGAATTAGCAAAACTAAGAAAGTCATGAAAAATAAAAATTTGATCCAGATAAAACAGTTTTGTATTTACCACGAAATTGAAAACACTTTCATTACCGAACTTAATAATTATGGACTCATACATATTATTACGGAAGAAAATGATGAATTTTTAGAACCAGAACAGCTTCCAACTGTTGAAAAAATGATTCGCATGCATTATGATCTCAAAATAAATCTGGAAGGAATTGATGCTATTGCAAACCTTTTGAATAAGATTGAAACCTTGCAGCAAAATTTAAATACGGTACAAAACAAGCTTCGACTGTACGAAGAAAAAGAAACCGAATAAAATATCACAAAAAAGCTTGATTTCTGAATTGATTTCAAGCTTTTTTTAATCGCTGACAGAAGCATAATTCTTAAATTGCGTCAACTTTAATTAACCTGAATTTGCTTTTAAACCATACAGACAAATTCGCAAAAATTATAAAAAATGAAAAGAGAAAACATCTTAACTGGATCTCCGTGGGAAGACAAAATGGGATATTGCCGTGCCGTAAGAATTGGCAATATTGTTGAAGTTTCTGGCACTGTAGCCCTTGTTGACGGCGATAAAGTAAAAGCTGATGACGCTTATGCTCAAACCTATAATATTTTGGAGCGAGTTGAAAAAGTTTTAGAAGATTTAAATGTAGGTATGAAAGATGTTATTAGAACAAGAATTTTTACAACAGACGTTTCTACTTTCGAAGAAGTGGCTAGAGCACACTCTGCTTTCTTTAAAGATGTAAAACCAACTACAGGATTTTACGGAATCAGTAAATTGGTTGCTCCTGAATATTTGGTTGAAATAGAATTTACTGCTGTAGTATAATATTTTTTTTTGCCACGAATTTCACTAATTCCACTAATTATTTTTCTTATGCCACTCCCGATAGCTATCGGGATAATGGATTTAAATTTTTTTTTCTTTAAATTCGTGAAAATTGGCGAAATTCGTGGCAAACTTTTAGAATTCATTAATGACTTCCTTAAATCCAAGACAATTCCTGCTTTCACTTCCTAAATGGATTCTTATCTGTGCTTTAGTTGGTATATTTTCAGGTTCTACATCTGCTTTCTTTTTAGTTTCTCTAGAATGGGTTACACAATTTAGAATTCAGCACGATTGGATTATCTGGCTTTTGCCTTTCGGCGGATTTCTGGTTGGATTGAGTTATTATTATTGGGGAGAATCAGTTACAAAAGGAAATAATCTTTTGCTCGAAGAATACGAAAATCCTAAGAAAGTCATTCCTTTTAAAATGGCTCCTTTAGTTCTTTTAGGAACACTACTCACCCATTTGTTTGGAGGATCTGCAGGGCGAGAAGGAACTGCGGTACAAATGGGAGGCGCAATTGCCGATCAGTTTACCAAGTTTTTCAATCTTGATAATTCAGAACGCAGAATTTTAATCATTCTCGGAATCAGTGCGGGTTTTGCTTCTGTTTTTGGAACTCCTTTAGCCGGCGCAATTTTCGCTTTGGAAGTTTTGTATTTCAGTAAAATTAATTTTAAAAGTATTCTGCTTTCTTTTCTAGTGGCTTACGCCGCATATTTCACTGTAGAATTCTGGGAAATAAAACATACACATTACAGCATTCCAACAATTCCAGAACTTAGCTTAAACAATATTATTTTCACTCTAATTGTTGGGGTTTTATCTGGATTTGCAGCTTTATTATTCTCTAGAAGCACACATTTTTGGGGTTCTCTTTTTTCAAAAAATATTAAATATCCACCGCTTCGCCCTGTAATTGGAGGTATTGTATTAGCCATTGCGATTGCGGGTTTAGGATTTACGAAATTCTCAGGATTAGGCGTTCCTGTTATTGTTGATTCCTTTTCAAATCCAAACCAGTGGTATGATTTTCTGCTTAAAATCTTATTTACAGGATTTACACTAGGAGCTGGTTTTAAAGGCGGAGAAGTAACACCTTTATTCTTTGTTGGAGCTACTTTAGGAAGCGCTTTATCAACCGTAATTCCAATGCCAATTGCTCTTTTAGCAGGAATCGGATTTGTTGCTGTTTTCTCTGGTGCAACCCACACTCCTATTGCCTGCACAGTAATGGGAATGGAATTATTTGGGATTGCTCCTGGAATCTTCATTGCAATCGCCTGCACAATTGCTTATTTTTCTTCTGGTTCTGTTGGAATTTACAAATCTCAGATTGTAAAAGGTGCGAAATACAAACTGTATCAAAAATTTCAAAAGAAAGAACTACAGAATTTATAAAGTAAAGTTCCAATATTTTTAAATTGCTACGCCTATTCGCTAACGCTCGAGTCCAAATTCCAAACGGAATTGAGAACTGAGACTGCGACTGAAAACTAAAATTATTTTCAGCATTACATTAAAAAAATGTAAATTCGCACACTATGAAAATACAAGATATTCAAGCGATTCAATTATTGCTTGCTACACCTAAGAAAATTGCAATAATTCCGCACAGAGGACCAGATGGTGACGCCATGGGTTCTACTCTAGCTTTGTACCATTTTTTACTCAAAAATAATCATCAGCCAACTGTTATTTCTCCTAATGATTTTCCTGATTTTTTAGCTTGGCTTCCAGGTTCAGAAACAGTAAAAATCTACGAAAGAGATACTCAAAACTGCATTAAAATATTAGAAGAAGCCGAACTTATTTTTACGCTAGATTTTAATGCTTTTCATCGTACTGGCGAAATGGAGCATACTCTCGCAAAACTTACGGCTCCATTTATCATGATTGATCATCATGAAAAACCTCATGATTATGCAACTTATACATACTCAGACACTTCGTACGGATCAACGTGTGAGATGGTTTATAATTTCATTGCCTTTTTAAACAAAAAAGAAGATATTGATAAAACCATTGCAACTTGCATCTATACTGGAATTTTGACCGATTCTGGTTCTTTCCGCTTTCCAGGAACAACTGGGAATACTCATAGAATTATTGCCGAATTGATCGATTTAGGAGTTGAAAACACTCAAATCCCAGTTTTACTATACGATAACAGCTCTTTTAGCCGTTTGCAGTTATTAGGCCGTGCACTTCAAAACATGAAAATTTTTGAAGAACACAAAACTTCTTACATGACTCTTACACAAGAAGAACTTGATTCGTTTAACTATGTAAAAGGTGATACTGAAGGAATTGTAAACTACGGATTAAGCATTCGCGGAATTGTTTTTACAGCCATATTCATTGAAAACAAGGAAGAAAAAATCATTAAAATTTCTTTCCGTTCTCAAGGAGGATTTGATGTTAACCAGTTTGCAAGAGATCATTTTAACGGTGGTGGACATGTAAATGCTGCTGGAGGAAGATCTGAAGCTTCTATGGAAGAAACAGTAAACAAATTTGAAGATTTAGTCAAAAAACTAAAATTATAAATCCAAATCATGAATTACCTAAAACTTAGCATTTATACTTTGCTTTTTACTGTTTTGTTAAGCAGTTGCAAACATCATGAAGAAGCGAGAAGACCTATTTCTAGAGCTTCAGGATCGTTCATGAAGAAATCGGCTGACCGAAATAAAAAGTTAGTGGCAAATGAAGAAGACATCATTAAAAAAATAATAAAAAGCAATCCGAAAGTAAAATATTATGCCACTCCAAAAGGCTATTGGTTTTCTTACGACGAAAAAAACGTAAATGAAACTGCAGCTCCAAGAAAAGGCGATATTGCTTACTTTAATATGGAAGTAAAAGACATAAAGAACAACATCATTTATTCTGATTCTGATCTTGGTCCACAGACCTATTATGTAGACAAACAAGATATTATGATGGGGCTTCGCGATGGAATTAAAAGAATGCGCAAAAATGAAACGGTTACATTTTTATTTCCATCACATATGGCATATGGATATCACGGAGACAACAAAAAAATTGGTCCAAACGAACCGTTGATTGTTACGATAACACTTAGAAATTTTGTTCCAGATCCAGCTGCACAAACAGCAAAACCTGCTGCTCAACCATCAGGTGTAACCCCAAAACCTGCAGTTGCAAAACCTGCAGCGCAAGCTAAAAAAGACACATTAACTCAATAAAAAACAATTCTTAAAATGAAAAAGAGTATTTTATTATTACTATTAGCAGTTAGCTCATTTTATTCTTGTAAAGACGACCATAGCAATCTGCCTGATGGTTTATACGCCGATATCGAGACAAACAAAGGCCACATCATTGTAGAGCTAGATTACAAAAAAGCTCCTATAACAGTTGCAAATTTTGTGACTTTAGCTGAAGGTAAAAATGAGTTTGTAGCACACGAACAATTAAAAAATAAACCTTTTTTTGATGGCTTAAAATTCCACAGAGTAATCGAAAATTTTATGATTCAAAGTGGTGATCCATTAGGAACTGGTTCTGGAGATACTGGATATAAATTTAAAGACGAATTCTCAGATTTAAAATTTGATAAAGCCGGAGTTTTAGCAATGGCAAACAATGGCCCAGGAACAAACAGCAGCCAATTTTTCATCACTCATGTAGAAACTCCTTGGTTAGACAACCTACATACTATTTTTGGTCATGTTGTAAGTGCAAAAGATCAGGAAGTAGTAAACAAAGTAGTTCAAGGCGATAACATCGTTTCTGTAACGATTATCAGAAATGGTGAAGCAGCTAAGAAATTTGATGCTGTAAAAGTATTTCATGATTATTTTGCTGATATCGCAAAAGAACAAAGCAAATATGCTGGCGTTCAAAAAGAAAAAGTGGATTATTATGCCGCTTTAAAAGCAAAAGCAACAAAAACTACTAGCGGTTTAGAATATGTAATTACAGAAAAAGGAAGCGGTAAAAAACCAGTTGCGGGAAATCCAATCTACATTCACTACGCTGGTTTCCTTGAAAACGGAACTTTATTTGACGCTAGCATTGAAGAAGTTGCAAAACAATTCGGAAAATTTGATCCTGCAAGAGCAGCACAAAACGGCTACCAACCAATTCAATTTCAAGCAGGTAAAAAAGATGGTTTAATTCCTGGTTTTATTGAAGGGGTTGAGCAATTGTCTTATGGAGATAAAGCGGTTCTTTTTATACCATCTCACTTAGCTTATGGAGCAACTGGTGCTGGAGGAGTAATTCCGCCAAACGCTAATATCATTTTCGAAATCCAGATTTCAGATAAACAGTAATCAAATTATAGACTTAAAATTAAAAAGCAATGAAATTTAAATTTCTGTTTTTATTTTGCTTAGCAATAGTAAATATTCAAGCTCAGACTAAAAAACCTGTTGCAAAGCCAGCGGCAAAACCTGCAACGGCAGCAACTGCTGCTAATCCGAGTGATGGAATTTTTGCAACAATCTCTACTACAAAAGGAGATATTATTCTTTCTCTAGAATATGTAAAAACTCCTGTTACGGTAGCAAACTTTATTACTCTTGCAGAAGGTACAAATCCTAACGTTAAAGGTGCTCTTAAAGGAAAACCATTTTATAACGGATTAAAATTTCACAGAGTTATTAATGATTTCATGATTCAGGGTGGTGATCCTGACGGAAATGGCACTGGAGGTCCAGGATATTCTTTTAAAGATGAATTTGTAGACGATTTAAAATTCGAAAAAGGAGGCGTTCTAGCAATGGCAAATTCTGGCCCGGCAACGAATGGAAGCCAATTTTTCATTACACATAAAGACACTCCTTGGTTAAACGGAAAACACACCATTTTTGGACATGTAGTTTCTGGAATGGATAATGTAAATAAAATTGTTCAAGACGATGTAATAACAAAAATTGTTATTACCCGTAAAGGTGCAACTGCTAAGAAATTTGATGCTTTAAAAGTTCTTAGCGATGATGTAAAAAAAGAAGCCGCTAAAAAAGAAGAGGCAAAAAAAATAGTAACTGCTAAAGCCGCATATTTTAAAGACTTAAAAGCAAAAGCAACAGCAACTTCTACAGGTTTAAAATATGTAATTACTCAAAAAGGTACTGGCGTTAAAGGTGCTGAAGGTTCTACAATTTATTTTCATTATGCTGGATATTTTGAAGATGGAAGCTTATTTGACAGTAGCATGGCACCAGTAGCAAGAACCTACGGAAAATATGATGCAAACAGAGACGCTCAAGGTGGTTACAAAGCTTTTCCTTTTACAGTTGGTAAAAAAGAAGGTATGATTCCTGGCTTTCTTGAAGCTCTTGATATGATGACAGACGGGGAAAAAGCAACTTTCTTCCTGCCTTCAAATTTAGCTTATGGAGAAAAAGGTGCTGGAGGTGTAATTCCACCAAATGCAACTCTTATTTTTGAAATTGAAACATATCAAAATCAGCCTAAATAATTAGAAAAGAGAAGATTTATTCTTTACAAATATAAAAAGCCATCAGAATTATTCTTGATGGCTTTTCTTTTTTCTTCATTTTCATTTTTTAAAGAATTCTTAATTCAAGGCTTTAAAATTCAATTTCATTACCATTAAATCACTATTTTCAACATAGTACGATAGAATCCTAAATAAAATAACTTACCTTTGCCGGCTTAATTTTTTTAAAACAGATAATTTATGACGTCGCAAAATAATGTATTAAAAGGTGTTTTTCTTGTTGCTTTGGGAGCAACCACTTACGGAATGTTGGCTACTTTTGTAAAAATGGCCTATTCTGAAGGATACACAACTGCAGAAGTCACCACCTCACAGTTTATATACGGAATTCTAGGAATTCTTCTAATCAATCTTTTTCAGCGTATTAAAAATAAAAACAAACCTGCCGTACAAGCATCTCGTAAAAATATTTTCAGTTTAATGCTTGCAGGAACTTCATTAGGAATGACAAGTTTATTTTACTATTTGGCGGTAAAATATATTCCCGTTTCTATCGGAATCGTTTTGTTGATGCAAACTGTTTGGATGGGCGTTTTACTTGAAATGATTTTAGAAAAAAAACTGCCTTCAAAGCAAAAAGTCATTGCTGTATTAATAGTGCTTTTCGGAACTGTTTTAGCAACCAATATCATCAATAATGATATCGAGTTAGATTGGAGAGGTTTAGTTTGGGGAATGCTAGCTGCCGCTTCTTTTACTACTACCATGTTTACTGCAAATAGTGTTGCAACTGAAATTTCATCTGCACAAAGAAGCCTTTATATGCTTCTAGGCGGTGCTGTTATTGTATTTTCGTTTGCTTTTGCAACACAAGTAACTGCTTTTAATTTAGAAATCTTCTTAAAATGGGGAATTGTCTTATCATTATTTGGCACTATAATTCCGCCTCTTTTAATGACTGCTGGTTTTCCTTTAACGGGAATCGGTTTGGGAAGTATTGTTTCTGCGCTTGAACTGCCAGTTTCTGTAATGATGGCATTTGTTTTATTAAATGAAAAAGTAATATTTTCTCAATGGGTTGGCATTGTATTGATTATCCTTGCTATAATTATTATGAATGTAAATTTCAAACCCAAAAAATAACGCTAAATATGCATTATCAAAAAAATTAGATCTGTAATGCAATAATTGTTAATTTTTTTATAATTTCGTGATATACAACTAAATATCATGATTTTACCTTGGCATTTATATTTAATGGCTTGCTTATATATTGTTGCAGGGATAAATCATTTTAGAAAACCTGGAATGTATCTAAAGATTATTCCGCCCGCATTTAAAAACCCCAAATTAATAAATATTTTAAGTGGTGCCTCTGAGATTATTCTGGGCATCTTTCTAATCTTGCCTTTTACAACACATATTGCCGCCTGGGGAATTATAATGCTATTGATTGCTGTATTTCCTGCCAATTTGTACATGTTTCAAAATAAAAAAGCAGGTTTTGGTTTACCATTATGGATTTTATTTGTACGTTTGCCCTTACAAATTGTTTTAATTTATTGGGCTTACCAATATACATTCTAAACATTAACCATTTAAATTATTTTATTATGAAAAAATTATTTGCAGAGTTTTTCGGGACTTATTGGCTTGTTTTTGGCGGATGCGGAAGTGCACTATTTGCGGCAGGAATTCCAAATTTAGGAATTGGATTTGCAGGTGTTGCGCTGGCTTTTGGGTTAACGGTACTTACAATGGCATATGCTGTTGGCCATATTTCTGGCGGTCATTTCAACCCAGCTGTTTCTTTTGGTTTATGGGCTGGCGGAAGATTTTCTGCCAAAGATCTTATTCCGTACATCATTGCGCAATGTGTAGGTGCAGCCGCTGCGGCAGGAACTTTGTACACAATAGCTTCTGGAAAAGCTGGATTTGCAATTGACAGCACAAAAGCGGGAGCCTTTGCATCTAATGGTTTTGGGGCTTTTTCTCCTGATGGTTATTCATTACAAGCTTGTTTCATCGCTGAATTTGTACTTACTTTATTCTTCTTACTAGTAATTTTAGGAGCAACAGATAAGTTTGCAAATGGCAGATTTGCAGGAATTGCAATTGGTTTGGCTCTTACTTTAATACACTTAATCAGTATTCCAATTACGAATACTTCTGTAAACCCAGCGAGATCATTATCTCAAGCTATTTTTGTTGGCGGAGAACCATTGTCTCAGGTTTGGTTGTTTTGGGTCGCTCCTATTCTTGGCGCATTAGCTGCAGGTTTTCTTTATAAAACACTACTTCAAAATCATGCAGAAGCATAATTAGAGAAAAAAAAAATTAATATATCATCAAAAAAATAGAATATGGAATTTTTATATTTTTTACTTATTGGAGCCATTTCTGGATGGCTGGCTGGTCAAATTTGGAAAGGTGCTGGCTTTGGTTTAATTGGTAATATCATTGTTGGAATTATAGGCGGATTTATCGGAGGATGGATTGCAGGCAAACTTGGCATTGGAGGAGGTGGTCTTCTGTGGCAAATTCTGATTGCCGTAGGTGGTGCATGGGTTTTATTATTTATAATCAGCCTCATCAAAAAATAATACCATAAATAATAATTTCTAAAGAGAAAATCAGATATATTTATATTTGGTTTTCTCTTTTTCTTTGCACAAAACCGAAAGAAATCTCTAATTAATTCAAATATTTATGCACTATGAATGACATTATTAATTATTTTTCTACGATTCCCTCTTCACATAGAAGTTTGATTTTGGTTGGTGGCATTACCATTTTCTGGCTCATTGAAAATAGTTTTCCATTATTCAAAATGCAATACAAAAAATGGCCTCATGCAGGAATAAATTTCTTTTTTACATTTACTACAATTGTAGTCAATTTTATTCTTGCCTTTATTTTAATAAAAACCGCCGCTTGGACAATCGAAAATAATTTTGGAATTCTGCAATGGCTTCCGCAAATGCCTATTTGGCTTTATACTATAATTGGATTATTGCTTTTGGATTTAATTGGAGCATATTTGGCCCATTTGGTAGAACACAAAATAAAATTCCTGTGGCAGTTTCATTTGGTGCATCATACCGATACTTGGATTGATACTACAACTGCCAACAGGCATCATCCTGGAGAAAGTGTAGTACGTTTTGTTTTTACCACTTTAGGCGTTTTAATTGTTGGAGCTCCAATGTGGATGGTTTTTCTTTACCAGTCATTATCAGTTGTGGCTTCACAATTTAATCACGCCAATATTTCGCTACCAGAAAAACTCGATGCTTGCTTAAGTTATTTTATTGTTTCTCCGAATATGCATAAAGTGCATCATCATTATGTACTACCCTATACAGATAGCAATTATGGAAATATTTTTTCTGTATGGGACAGACTTTTTGGAACATTCACTTATTTACCCAAAGATCAGCTTGTATACGGTGTAGATACTCATATGCTTCCCGAAGAAAACAATGAATTGAAGAATCTGCTAAAAATTCCATTTCAAAAATCAAGATCCTTTAAAAACAGCTAAATTCTCTAAAAAAAGTGCACTTTACTGAAACAACTTATTATTTTTTTTTTTAATATTGATACAAGAATTGAAAATCAATCTATTAATAATTAACACCCTATTTTGAATTAATTTTCACGAGATGAAAAAGAGTAGCCGCAAAGAATTAACTCCGGAACAAACCGAAAGACTTGTTTCGTTAGCTTTAGAAGAAAGAAATCCATTTGAAATTATAAAGAAAGAATTTGGATTGGCAGAAAAAGAAGTCCTGGACATCATGAAAAAGAAAATGCCTCTTGAAAAATTTGAGATGTGGAAAAAGAAGGCAATTGCAAACAAACCAAAACCAAAACCAGTAAAAATAGATGATTTTGACGAAGATTTGGACGGAAAATATTATATCAAGAATAAATTAGACTAAAATAAAAGCTCCTGTTTTACAGGAGTTTTTTTTTATCTTTAAATTTAATGTGATTTTTTAGTAACTTTTTGCTAATTTTTGTGTCAAATACAATTAACTAAACATATAGAAATGAAAAAAATACTTTACACCTTAGCTCTAGCGGTCACTTTTTGGAGCTGTAAAACAGGTACCGGAGCCGCAAAAAGCAACATTGTTGAAGTTAATATCAATTTAACTGATGTTAAAGATGATAAAGTTTTGGTTACAGTTACACCGCCAGTCTTTAAAACAGATGAAGTTGTCTATAGTATTCCGAAAACTGTTCCAGGTACTTATTCAACAGATAATTACGGAAAATTTTCGGAAGATTTTAAAGCATTTGATTCTAAAGGAAATCCACTTACGGTAAAAAGATTAGATGATAATTCTTGGTCTATTTCAAACGCAAAAACGTTGAAAAAAATCACTTATTTGGTAAACGATAGTTTCGATACTGAAAAAGGAACTGGATTTGGAAATGATGACGTATTTTCTCCAGCAGGAACAAACATCGACGCAGGAAAAAACTTCATGGTCAATACTCATGGATTTGTAGGGTATTTTAAAGATAAATTAGATGTTCCGTACAAAGTTACTATCACACATCCTGAAACACTTTGGGGAGCAACTTCTATGACAGATCAAGATGCAAGCAATACTTCTGATGTGTTTACTACTTCTCGTTATGCTATTTTGGTAGAAAATCCAATTATGTATTCTAAACCTGATTACACTACTTTTAATGTAAACGGGATGGACATCTTAATTGCTGTGTACTCTCCTACTGGAAAATATACTGCTGAAAGTATTACTCCAGAAATGAAAACGATGATGACAGCGCAGAAAAACTTTTTAGGGAAAGTAAATTCTACTAAAAAATATACTGTGTTATTGTACTTATCAAGCATGGCAAAAGACGATGCTCACGGTTTTGGAGCTTTAGAGCACCCAACTGCTACAACAGTAGTTTTGCCAGAATCAATGCCAAAAGAAAAATTGGTAGAATCTATGAAAGATGTGGTTTCTCACGAGTTCTTTCATATTGTGACTCCATTAACTATTCACTCAAAAGAAATTCAATATTTTGATTACAATACACCGCAAATGTCTGAGCATTTATGGATGTATGAAGGTGTAACAGAATATTTTGCGAATCTTTTCCAAATCAACCAAGGTTTGATTGACGAAGCTGAATTCTACACTCGTATTGCTGACAAGATTGCACAATCTAAGCAGTTAGACGATACAATGTCGTTTACAGTAATGAGTAAAAATGTATTAGAACAGCCTTACAAAGACCAATACTTAAATGTATACCAAAAAGGAGCTTTAATTGGTATGTGCATCGATATTATCATTAGAGAAAAAAATAATGGAGAAAGAGGAATTCTTGATTTAATGCATAAATTATCTGATGAATATGGAGTTGAAAAACCTTTCAATGACAATGAATTATTCGCTAAAATCACTTCTTTAACATATCCTGAAGTTGGAGACTTTTTAAATAAATATGTTGCGGGAACTACTCCAATTCCTTACGACTTCTACTTAGCTAAAGTTGGTGTTACAAAAGCAATGGAGAAAAAAACTGGAAATCCATTTATCAAAGGACAAACTCCATACATTACGGTTGATAAAGCGACAAAAGAAATCGCTGTTCGCCCAGATTCAGAATCAGTTGATTTCTATAAAAACTTGAATTTAAAAGGTGGCGATAAAATCTTAGCTGTAAACAATAAATCATACAATTTGGATAACATTTATGATTTGGTTACTGAAAGTGAAAACTGGAAAGATAATGACCCAATTATTTTGAAAGTAAAACGTGGCGGAAAAGAAGAAACCATTAAAGGAACTGTAAAACTACCATTTGAAGAAGCTGAAACTTTTAAAGCTACTGATGCTTCAAAAGAGAAACTTAAAAATGCATGGTTAAAAGGTTAATTTCCTTTTACAATATAAAAAAAACCGACAAGAGATTGTCGGTTTTTTTATATTATAATTTGCTAGATTTATCAGACTGAGCGAAATCAAAGCTGTCGCAAGTTAAATCCGCACTGAGTTGGGCTTCGACTCCGCTCAGCCAGACAAAAAAGGGTTTACTTTTTTACAGGAAATTTCCAGTCAAACTCATCTTTACTATTGATGATTGCTCCAATTTCGAATTTCACTACCTCATCAAATTCTGTTTGAAGAATAAACCAATTGTCTTCGTTGAAGTAATTTTCGAAAGTGTCAAAAGTTTCTTGATTGTACTTATTGATTCCTTTTGCCGCAAAATCTTTCTTTACATCAGCGATTTTTCTTCCAATTAATTTGAATCCGAAAACTTCTAGATCATTACTTGAAGCTACAATATATCCCAATTTAAGATCTTCTTCTTCATAGAAAGTTAACCTCATTTTATGAGAGTTGTAAACAAAAATCACATTTTCATCTTCGTCTTTATAGTTTTTATCAGGTTTTCCTAAAGCAGCTGTTACATCATTCTGCTTCATTCCGAAAAGCAGTTTATCTATTCCTGATTTTAAATTGATCTTCATATTGATTGTCTTTATTTGAAGTGCAAATTTCGTGAAGTTTTTTGTTGTTTTGCCACGAATTGCACAAATTTTCTCGAATCTATTATTATTCTTGCTGATTGGCTTTTTTTGTCAGGCTGAGCGAAGTCGAAACCACTTTTCATCATAAAAGCCCTTCGACTCCGCTCAGGGTGACACTTAATAGCTATTTTTATTTGGCTTGTTACTCATATAAAATGTAATCTTCCCGCCATTTATAACATCAGCATGTTTCAAAAACGGTTTTTCCAATTGTTTTCCGTTGAGTAGAACTTTGCTCACAAAAACATTTTTATCCGATTGGTTTACAGTTTCCACCTCAAAAGTTTTTCCGTTTTCTAAATTTAAAATGGCATTTTTTAGCAACGGACTTCCTAATGCATATTCATCAGAACCTGGAGCAACTGGATAAAATCCTAAACTGCTAAAAATATACCAAGCACTCATTTGCCCGAAATCATCATTTCCGCCTAAACCGTCAGCGCCATTTCGGTACATTTTTTTCAAGATCATTCTAATTTTATCTTGAGATTTCCAAGGAGAATCTGTCCAGTTATACAAATATACAACGTGATGCGAAGGCTCATTTCCGTGAACATAATTTCCAATGATTCCGTCTCTTGTTATGTCTTCTGTATTTTCAAAATATTTGTCTGGAAGATGCATATTGAAAAGTGAATCTAAACGAACTTTAAATTTCTCATTTCCTCCCATCAATTGAATCATATCAGCAGGATCTTGCGGAACGTATAAACTGTAATTCCAAGAATTTCCTTCAATAAAACCTTGTCCGTGCGTATCTAATGGATCAAATTCTTTTTTGAAAGTTCCGTCATTCAATTTTGGACGCATAAAACCTATTTTTTCATCATAGACATTTTTATAATTTTTCGATCTATCGATGAATTCATTATAAATATCTGTCTTTCCTAATTTCTTCGCTGCCTGAGCAATTGCCCAGTCATCATAAGCATATTCTAAGGTTTTAGAAACTGAAGCACCGCTTTTGTCTTCCGGAACATATCCTTTATTCATGTAAAATTCCAAACCATCATAATACGGTACTTTTGCAGTATTTACACAAGCTTGAAGTGCTTTTTCGACATCGAAACTAATATTGCCTTTTACAATTGCATCTGCCACAACTGAAACAGAATGATATCCAATCATACACCAATTTTCATTTGCGTAATGTGACCAAATTGGAAGCATTTTATGAACACTCTGATCCGAATGTGCCAACATCGAACTCACCATATCTGCGTTTCTTTTTGGTTGTACAATATTAAATAATGGATGCAAAGCACGATACGTATCCCAAAGCGAGTAACTGGTATAATTGGTAAAGTTTTCGGCTTTATGAACATTCATATCCAAACCTTTATAATTTCCGTCTAAATCCATGTATTCGGTTGGTCCCAAAAATGCATGATACATTGCGGTATAAAAATTAACCAAATCTTCTTTTTGAATGGTTTCAACCTGAACTTTATTCAGTTCTTTATTCCAAACTTCCTGACTTTGCTTTTTTACTTTTTCAAAATCCCAATCAGGAGTTTCTTTTTTCATATTTTCCAATGCTCCAGCAGAACTCACAGGCGACAATGCCATTTTGATTTTGATTTTTTCTCCTTCATTTGTATCAAAATCAAAAAACAATTTTAGGTTTTGTCCCGCCATTTCTGGAAAGTTTTTCGTTTGATCAAATCTTCCCCAGAAACCTCTGTAAACGCTTTTTTCCTGAGCAGCTTGTCCGTAGCTTTTAATTGGTTTATTGAATGACATTGCAAAATAAACTGTTCGAGTTCTTGCCCAGCCATTTGTTTGGCGGTATCCTGTTATTAACGTATCATTTTCTATACGAACAAAAGTCCAGACATTCTTTTTATCATAATTGTAAATTCCTGAAGTCAAATCTAAAATGATATGCGCCTCATCAGATTTTGGAAAAGTGTATTGATGCATTCCAACACGAGTAGTTGCCGTCAACTCTGCTTTTATTTTATGATCTTCCAAAAAAACGCTATAATATGCTGGCTCAGCCTTTTCTGTCGAATGCGAAAATGCCGATCTATAACCTGATAATGGTTTTGATGCCACTCCTGGATTTAATTGCAGTTTACCCGTTGTTGGCATAATTAAGAAATCGCCCAAATCTGAATGTCCTGTCCCGCTGAAATGGGTATGGCTAAAGCCAACAATCGTTTTGTCTTCGTACTGATAGCCAGCGCAGTATTTATAAACTTCTCCGTTATATTTTCCGTTTAAACTATAAGCAATTGTATCGGTTTCTGGGCTCAATTGTACGCTTCCAAAAGGAACTGTTGCTCCTGGATAAGTATGTCCCATTTTTGCCGTTCCAATCATTGGATCTACGTACTGGATAAGGTTTTTGCTTTGAATTGTCTTTTTTTGCGCCATTACATTAGCAACCGAAAGTAATATCAATACAAGAAGAAAATTACTGTGCTTTATTCTGATCATAATATAGTTTTTCTTTGAAATCTTTTTTGTCATTTGAATGTAGAAAAGTACAATAAAATCTATTTTTAAAAAACATAAATTTAGCAAGATTTCAAAAGGTTTAAATATCTTTGATATATTAAACGCCGAATCTAAACATGAAAAAATATCTTTTAATTTTACTTTTATTTTCTACTTCATTTATTTTTTCTCAAAAAATTGAAAGCCATAGATTAACCAAACAAGAAATTTCGCAACGTGAACTTGAAGGTGTAACAGATTTTCCTATTTATAAAGCATTTGAATTTAGCGATAAAGATGGTGTTTATGAATTGGTTTTAGGCGAAAATCAGAAAACAATTTCTAAAAAAGATACTTTAAATACCAAAATTCAAGCTATTTGTGTAATTAATGATCACGGCGGATTTTTAGAAAAATGGAGAATTAATGATTTGCTTGAAGATTATGAACCAAAAGAAACTGACATTTGGTTCTGGACAAAATATTGCAGCACAAAAGATATTGACGGAGACGGTTACATTGATCCTGTAATTGTTTACGGAACAAGAACTGAATATAATGATATAAGACGCGTAAAGATTATTACAGTTTACAAAAACAAAAAGTATGCAATTCGTGCTGTTGAATGCGATTTAGACTATTGCAGAAGTTTTAAAAAGGATCAAAATTGGAATACGCTTCCGCAGAAAATAAAAACGTATGTTGATCAATTGGTTGTTAAACTAAGAAAAGAACAGAATTTGCTTTTGAAAAATGGATAATTTTAATTGTGAATTGTGAATGGTAAATTGTTAATTGTATTGATGGTGATTCTTAATTAATAATTCACCATTAACAATTATCTACTCGTTCATTTCATCATAACGTTCTGGAACTTGCGGATCGTAAAGCGGACATTTGAATTCTTCCATGATATCTACTAGTTTATTCATGGTTTTTCCTTCTGTTCCGTAGCAGTCAATTTTTATACTTTGTGGTGTAGTAATAACTTGAAATGCACCTTTTCCTTTTGGATTTTTCCAACTGTTTTCGTCAACACGCTCCCAATCTGAAAAAACAGAATTAATTCTATTTACGATTACTTCAACTTGAAGAATAGCTAAACCTTCTACTTCTTCTTTTTCAAGTAGCGCTTCATAAACTTCTTGATTGTTCAGGTAAATTTCGTCTAGATATCTCCAAAAAAGTAATTCGTACATAATGTAAAGTATTTAAAAACATAGAGATGCACAATTGCGCATCTCTAAATATAATAATTATTTTAAAAGCTACAAAACCTTTGCAACTCTGAACCTTTGAATCTTTGCAACTATATTATTAATAATTGAATGTTCCGTATTCACTAATAATAGTCAGTTTTTTAGAATCTGATGCCTCTACTCTACCAACAATTTGTGCATCTACATTGAATGATTTAGAAATTTCAATAATATCTTGTGCAATATTTTCTGGAACGTAAAGCTCCATTCTATGACCACAGTTGAAAACCTGATACATTTCTTTCCAATCTGTTTTTGATTGTTCTTGAATTAACTTGAACAATGGCGGAACTGGAAATAAATTGTCTTTTATAACATGCAAATCTTTTACAAAATGCAAAATTTTAGTCTGTGCACCACCGCTGCAATGCACCATTCCATGAATATCTTCTGGTGTGTACTTATCTAAAATCTTTTTGATAATTGGAGCGTAAGTTCTAGTTGGCGAAAGCACTAACTGACCCGCATTTATTGGGCTATTTTCTACTTCGTCAGTTAAATTTACTTGTCCTGAATAAATTAAATCTTCTGGAACCGCTGCATCGTAACTTTCTGGATATTTTTTAGCTAAATATTTTCCGAAAACGTCGTGACGTGCAGAAGTTAATCCGTTGCTTCCCATTCCGCCGTTATAGCTTTTTTCGTAAGTTGCTTGACCAAAAGAAGCCAAACCAACAATTACGTCTCCTGCTTGAATATTTGCATTATCTACAACATCAGAGCGTTTCATTCTAGCTGTTACAGTAGAATCTACAATAATAGTTCTAACAACATCTCCAACATCCGCAGTTTCTCCTCCTGTTGAATGAATGGTAACTCCGAATGATTTTAATTCGTTAATTAATTCTTCTGTTCCGTTAATAATTGCAGAAATAACTTCAGCCGGAATTAAATTTTTATTTCTTCCAATAGTTGAAGAAAGCAGAATATTATCTGTTGCTCCAACACATAATAAATCGTCAATATTCATGATTAAAGCGTCCTGAGCGATTCCTTTCCAAACTGAAAGATCTCCAGTTTCTTTCCAATACATATACGCCAAAGACGACTTTGTACCTGCTCCATCTGCATGCATTATAAGACAGTGTTCATCATCCTGTGTTAGATAATCAGGAACAATTTTACAGAATGCTTGTGGAAATAAACCTTTGTCAATATTTTTTATAGCGTTATGTACGTCTTCTTTTGATGCCGAAACACCTCTTTGTGCATATCTTTTGCTAGAATCTGAACTCATGAAAATTAGTTTGTGTTGATGTGGTGCAAAGATAATCCCTTTTTTTAATTCTTTGACTTATTCGATTATTTGATTGATAAAAAAATCGGCAGAAGTTTATATTCTGCCGATCATCCAAAATAAAAATTAATCATGAAACTTCTATTTTTATAAATTATTTCCAATCTGGCATTGAAGCATTTTGGAACAAAGTTGTCCTTGTTGAGCTATTAGACACACTTGTTTTTTGAATATTTTTGGCAGATAAACCATCATTTGATGTATTCACAAATATTACCTCTGCCTCGTTTGGCGAGAATTTAACATCCAAATCATTAAAACCGTTTTCTTTTTGTGAATCTAATTCTGCCGAAGCATTTGTAGCCACAGTGTAAATAAATATTCTGGAATCTAATCTTCTATAATCTGAATTTTCAAACCCAGAAACATCTCTAGTGTATATAACTTTTGAATTATCAATAGAAATGTCAATTCCGCTAGCACCTCCAGTTACTCCAGAAAGCACTTGGTACAAAACATTTCCACTCATATCAATTGCGTAGATTTCTACACTATAGCCAGAAACATCATTTACTTTCAAAACAATCTGGCTTCCATCGCGACTCCATTCACATTCAGAAATAAATTTACCGTTTGGTGTTTTAAACAACTGAATCAAACCTGATCCGTCTGAATTTATACGGTAAAGTTTATCAAAATTCGGATAAATTAGCTGACTTCCGTTTGTACTCCAAGAATAGCTCACATTATCCATATTAAAGCCCGCAACTGGTATAAAATTGGTGATTTTTTTAACATCTGTACCATCAGGATTCATACTGAAAATCTGGTATAAAGATCCGTCAGAACTTATATAAGCAATTCTGTTAATACTTAAATTTTTTCTTGGTCTAAAGCTATTTACCTCAGCCGAAGATAATTGAAGCTCATTTCCATCTTCATCTGCCGTAAAAATAACATTGTTGTTTTTTATTTTTTTGACATACATAAATCTTGGATTTGGAAAGGCCAATGTTCTAAATGAGTTCGTTACACTATTTATAGGTTTATTTATTCCGTCACTAACTGTTACCTGCCAGTAATATTTGGTACTAAAACTTAAATCCTTAATATTTAAAGTTGTTGTTTTAAGATCAGAATATGTTTTGACCTCATCAGTTGTTCCATTTTTTACTGTAACTGTATAAGTAAGCGGGTCACCTTCAGGATCTTTGGCTGTCCAAGTCAGATCAAGGCTTAAAGCCTGGCCAGTAACATTGTCTGCAGGTGCTGTAAGTACAGGAATTTCTGGCGGTTTATTAGTGGCAGTTGATACTTCTAACTCAAAAATGACTTCGATTTCAATATCTTTTTCTATTGTCGCAGGTACAAATCTAGCAATGAAACCATCTTTTTGAGCCTGAAAAGCATATTTCCCGGCGGGCACATTTTCAATTGTAAAGTAGCCATCTTTATCGGTATAAACTGTACTCGTAGTGGGATTCGAAGAAACACGCGCATTTTCGATTCCCGTATATGCTCGCACATCAACAACTCTCCCTTTTATTTTTCCTGTTCCTGTTTCTTCAAGCTGTTCTTCACTACAAGACATCAGAAGAATAAAGCACGCCAAAATTTTTAAACCTATTTTCATTTGAGACATATTTTTATTAAACCTTATTTTGTATTTACTCCTATAATTAATTATTCCATAAAAGCCTTAAAATATTATGAGAGTCTACTATTTTTTCTTGTAATTGTTGCTTTTGGGAAAATAATAGGTCAATCCTAAACCAAACCGCCAGTAATAATCGTCTCGAATACCGCTAACTAGGTAATCTACATTATCACTAAAAGGAACATTAAACTCACCAAAGGCTTTTATGCCTAAATAATTGGTTG
Organism: Flavobacterium tagetis; assembly: GCF_016735615.1. GTDB lineage: Bacteria > Bacteroidota > Bacteroidia > Flavobacteriales > Flavobacteriaceae > Flavobacterium > Flavobacterium tagetis. The sequence goes on along the minus strand of NZ_JAERSF010000002.1, from coordinate 382,606 downwards.
CTAGATATTCTACTCCAGCGCCGCACTGAACTTTACTGGCTATATTTTCGTATTTTTTATTGAACTCAATTCCGGTTCCTGCAAAAACATATGGAGTAAATACATCACGAGGCAAAACCAAACATTCTAAATTGATATCTAAAGAAAGATATCCTACGTCAAGCTTATTTTTATTTTCCAGCCAAAATGCATTTGATGAAGCACTTAAAGCAAGTGTTGGTGTAAAGAAAAATTTTGCAGCACCTCTAATTAGTGGCCTCGGAACTGGATTCGGATAATCTCCTTGTATTAATGCAACTCCTCCTGAAGCTTCAATTCCAAAACGTGCTCTTCTTTCTGTCAGCTTTCTATCATATAATTGTGCTAAATCGGCTTCGCTTCTTTCTCTGTCATATTCAGCCACAAAATCATCAACTTGTTTTTGAGGCGCATTTACTTCCCAAAGTTTGTCTTTTATTCCATCAACAATAAGTCCTTCAACCGCTTTTTCAATAGCTTCTGTCACTGCCATTTGAATAGGTTCATTTCGAGTAAAACCTGTTTCAACCTCCAAAAGTCTGTTTAGATTTACATATCTAAATAAACTAGCATCAATACTTTGGGATAGAATCGTTTTAGAAACATACACTGTATTTAATATTTTCCCGTTTGAAGTCGAAACCAACCTTAAATACACCGTAACTCTATCTTGTCTGTATTGCGTTGAACCGCCTGCACCAAAATATCGGGCACCAAAACCGCCTGTAATAATATTGGTATCATAAGAAATAATACCTCCTTCAAGCAAAACTCCTGCAAACAAAAGCGGTGTTAAGACAGCTTCATTTGGTTCTGTTTTAGAAGCGTATTCCTGACGTGTAGAACGAATAATATTTCTTTCGTTTAAAAGATTCCCCAAATTTTCGCGCTCTATGGGCACAAACCATTTTGAATCTTGCAAGGCTTTTATTAAAATAGAAGTGGCTCCTTGTGTAACGGCCGTACTAAAGGTGCTTCCAAGTTCAGTAGGTTTGTATTGCCCTGTCTGATCTTTAAATTTATATACACCTACAACTATCTGCTCTTTGGGTTTTGGCATTTCGACCAATTTGGCTGTAGCTGGAGTATTTTCTCCATATACAGCTTTCTGCACTCCCACAGGCTGATTAAAATATGCTCCACAACCTGAAAGTAGACAAATTAATAAAAATAGAAAAAGGGGACTTTTATTCATAATCTCACTTATTTAAAATAATACTTGAACCTTTTTTCGTAGACAAACCGAAACTTATTGTCCTGGAAGAATTACTTGTGTCTGCTCACCCGTATCTGTATCTAAAACATCGACAACAAGTCCTAAATTAGAATGGTAAATATCAATAGACAGAGTTCCAAAAACATACGTCCCTGGCGAGAGTGAACCATTGCCTGTTCCTGTACCGGTACCAGTTCCCGTGCCGGTACCAGTGCCATTTCCTGTTCCTGTACCGTTTCCAAATTGATTATCAAACAATGAATTAGAAAGTCTGTTTAGCAACTGATTATTCAAATTACTTTTGAAACGCTCCAAATCTGTCTGCTGCTTATAGCCTGTATTTGTATTATCCTTATAATCATTTTGAGCTTGAGCCGAACTGAGTAACCACGGATAATTAAATGTATCTCCTCCAAAATTGGGGTTTGCGGGCTTATAAGCAAGGTTTTGAGCAATAGAAATTGTACTAAAACCTAATAAGCATAGTAATAAAGCTATAGTTTTCATATAGACACTTTTTAGTTTAAACATCAAATAATAGTAAACTCTGTATCGAAAAAATATACTCAATACTCAATTTTAATATTGAGTAATCATTTTGCTTTGTTTTTCTTGATCTTTAAAATACTTAAACAATTTTGAAGCCGCAGAATCGGCCATGTATTTTAAAAAATCTTCTTCAGGACGCGAATAAAACTCCTCTATAACATCACTATCTACCAATATTGAAATTTTTGTTGTTCGTGCAAAAGACAATTCTTCTTGAACTGTTACAATTTTAGTAGTGTGAATCTTCAGTTTAGAATATTGGGCATAAAACATGTCATAAAAATCATTTCCAAGCTTCGTTTTGGTATCATTGGTTACAATTCCAACCATTTCTATGCCGTCAACAGGAAGAGATTTTCCTGCGTCAGATTCTGTTTCTTCTCCAAAAACAACTCGGTCTTTGCCAATTATGGCATCTTTTTCATCATAAATCAATAACATTACGATCACTTCATCTTCTTTGGTATAATTGACTTGCGTTTTTGACAATTCAATTTTTTGAATGGGTTCTAATGTTGCTCTACCGTTTTGTGCATTGGTTGATTTATTTGAACTTGATTTGTTTTTTTTGAATACACTTAGTTTATATGAAATATTCTTAAACTCTGATTTTAAATTTTCTGCAGTTCCGGTTATAAACAATAAATTTTCTATTTCTTTGATCTCAATTTTCGCTTTTACCTCTTTGTTGTACTCCGCTTGGCAAAATCCGTTTTCCGAAAAAAAGATAAAAAAAGATGCAACAATTATGTTTAAATACTTTTTCATGGTCTTAGCGATTGAATACGTAAATTGTACCAGAATTTCCAGACTGATTAATGATCATATCTTTTGATATTGAATTTGATCCCGTACTGAAAATCGTTAAATTATTGCCTTCCTGATTGACTTTCATTGCTTCGGCTCCGCGAGAGTATGATGAAACATCACTTATATAATTGTTATTACCTGACTGTATATAGGATTGATTTATTTCGTCTGATTTTTTGTAGACATTCATGTAGTTGTTGTTACCAGTTTGCTGTGCAGTTACATAGGCATAATTACTGATAATATTGAAATTGGCCTGATTGAAGTTGCCAATTTGGGTGATTTTGACTATATTATGACTAATAATATATTGATTTGTGCTTTTGTTTTGATTGCGATTGTTGGATTCATTTAAAGCTATTGCATAATCATTCATATTCCCATCAATAGATTGCGAGAACATACTTTCTATACTTAGTAGAAATAAAATGATTATTACAATACTTTTCATAATTTTTTAAATAATAAAAAAAGGAAGAACTGATAAATCTAGTTCTTCCTTTTCTTGTTTTTTTAGTTTGCCTGTAGCACTACGCTGCCATTTAAGAAACCAGCTTGAGTAACAGTACTAACATTTCCCCATCCTAATTGTGCTGTCAAAGCATAGTTAGCAACTCCATATTGATCGATACTTGAATAGTTTCCAATTCCAATTTGAATTGTTGAAGCTGAATTGAAGAATCCTTCTTGATAAGTTTCAGATTCGTTGCCAAGGCCAAATTGATAAGCAGAAGCATCGTTACCCCAACCAACTTGAGTTGCAGTAGAACTATTAAAGAATCCGATTTGTGTTAGATCAGCATTATTGTCAATTCCAAATTGAAAAACTGTAGCACTATTTCCTAAAAGTGGTCCTTGGTCAATATCAGAAGTATTTCCCCATCCAATTTGTGTAACTGAAGCAGAGTTTGCAACGCCTAATTGATCAATAGTTGATGAGTTATCAACACCTATTTGAAGAACAGATGCAGAATTTAAAATACCATCTTGGTGAACATCTGAATCATTTGATCCAACTTGAACAACTAATGCTCCATTTAATAAACCAGTTTGGTCAACATTACTAGTGTTTTGTGCCACGGCAACACCTACAAACAGCATCGCGGAGATGCTTAAAATTACTTTTTTCATAATAAATATATTTAATTGGTTATTAATACAAATTATTATGTAGGTACAATATGCAGGTTTCAGAATTGGGAAAAAGGTGGGCTTTAAAACAAGTTGCTAAAAACAAAATCTAAATTTATTTTCTCAACTTCGAGATCAAAATTAGAAAACTTTATTGAAAACAAATTCAAGTACAAATACCTATTTTACAAGATATTAACCTCTTTTCGATAAACTGTAAAACTATCTCGATGAACTGCCAAAATCTTCAAAAATTTTCATAAGAAAAAAGAGACTAATTACAATTTATTTACATTTAAGCCTATATCAGCAGCAAAAAACCTCTACCTAATCCAATTTTTTAATATAATCTCAAAAAAAAGCCTGTCTTTTTGAGACAGGCTTTAACAAATTGTTATATTAGTATTACTTGGTAAACAATAATTCTCTGTATTTGGTCAATGTCCAGCTTTCGTCATCGACTAGTAATTCTAATTTATCGCAGTGATTACGAATTTCATCAAAATAGGGTTTTACATTATTGCAATATGCTTCTGCCATTTTTTGAGCATCTGTCAATTGATTAGCTTTCTTTCTTTCGTTTGTCATGGCCAACACTTTAGAATTGATTCCTTCAATATGACCTGAAATCTCTTTAATTAAAACAATTTGTTCTTTAGCTAAAGCTTCAAACTCTTTTGCAAAGATTTCTTTTAATCCTTTTACATTATCAATTAAGGTATTTTGGTAACGAATTGCCGTAGGAATTACATGGTTTCTCGCAATATCACCTAAAACTCGTCCTTCGATTTGGATTTTTTTAGTGTATTCTTCCAACTCGATTTCATAACGCGCCTCAGCTTCAACATGATTAAAGATTCCTAATTGCTCAAATAAATCTAACGCTTGCTTAGAAACCTTAGCCTTAATAGCTTCTGGAGTTGTTTTAAAATTACTTAAACCTCTTTTTGCTGCTTCTTTTTCCCAAGCTTCGCTATAACCGTCTCCTTCAAAAAGGATTTTTTTAGATTGTTTGATGTATTCTCTTAAGACATTAAAGATCGCATCGTCTTTTTTCATGTCTTTATTTTCAATCAAGTTCTCTACTTCATTTTTAAAGTCAATTAACTGTTTTGCCACAATCGCATTTAAAGTCGTCATTGCGTTTGAACAGTTTGAATTTGAACCAACTGCTCTAAACTCAAATTTATTTCCTGTAAAAGCAAAAGGCGAAGTTCTGTTACGATCTGTATTATCTAATAATACATCTGGAATTTTACCAACAACATTTAATTTCAAGTCTGTTTTTTCTTCTGGTGAAAGTTTTCCTGTTGTTACGCTTTCTAATTCAGATAAAACTTTACTTAATTGCGCTCCAATAAATACAGACATAATTGCTGGTGGCGCTTCGTTTGCTCCTAACCTATGATCGTTACTTGCAGTTGCGATAGAAGCTCTTAACAAAGTTTCGTTATCGTTTACTGCTTTTATTGTATTAATAAAGAAAGTCAAAAACTGTAAATTGCTCATTGGCGTTTTACTCGGACTCAATAAGTTAACTCCTGTATCTGTTGCCAATGACCAGTTATTGTGTTTTCCCGAACCGTTTACTCCTTTAAATGGTTTTTCATGAAATAATACTTTAAAGTCATGACGCTCTGCCACTCTCTGCATAACGTCCATCAATAAAGAATTATGATCTACAGCAAGATTCGTTTCCTCAAAAATCGGAGCTAACTCAAACTGATTTGGCGCTACCTCGTTGTGACGCGTTTTTACCGGAATCCCTAATAACATACATTCCTGCTCCAAATCTCTCATATAAGTAAGAGCGCGAGTTGGGATAGATCCGAAATAGTGATCGTCTAACTGCTGTCCTTTTGCAGAAGTATGCCCTAATAATGTTCTTCCTGTCATCATTAAGTCTGGACGAGAATTTGCCAAAGCTTTATCAATCAAGAAATATTCTTGCTCCCATCCTAAAGTTGCTGTTACTTTTTTTACGTTTTTGTCAAAATATTTACAAACTTCTGTAGCCGCTTCGTCAATTGCAGATAATGCTCTTAATAACGGAATCTTGTTATCTAAAGCTTCACCAGTATAAGCAATAAATACTGTCGGGATACATAAAGTTGTACCATATATAAAAGCTGGAGAAGTCGGATCCCAAGCTGTATAACCTCTTGCCTCAAAAGTATTTCTGATTCCGCCGTTTGGGAAACTAGATGCATCTGGCTCTTGCTGAACTAATTGTGCCCCGCCAAATTTTTCAACTGGGTCGCTTCCGTCATAAGAAGTTTCAAAAAAAGCATCATGTTTCTCTGCCGTTGTTCCTGTAAGAGGCTGAAACCAATGCGTATAATGTGTCACACCTTTTGCCAAAGCCCATTCTTTCATTCCCATCGCAATATAATCGGCTAACTTTCTGTCTATTTTAGTACCGTGCTGAATAGCATCTCTTACTCCTCTAAAAGCATCCGAAGTTAAATATTGCTTCATTGCTTTTTCATTAAACACATTTGAACCAAAAAGATTTGATTTTCGGCCAATTTCTTCAAAGTGCACCGGCTTTCTGTTAGAAGCTTCTTGTAAAGCTTGGAAACGTAATGTTGACATGGTTATATATATTTTAAATTCGTAATAATTTTCATTAAAAAATGATCAGCAAATATAAACAATTAAAAAACCTATTTGGAATATAAATTTTAGATTTTTGAAATAGAATTTCTCAACATAAAATGCTTTTTTCGAAGAATAATGAATTCAAATCACAGAAATATAACAAAACTGTGCGGTAATATTGATTAAATAAACATTTTTTCATAATTCCTTAACTCAGAAATTCAAAAATGTGCCGTAATTATTACGAATTTGTTTTTTTAAGGTTACCAAAATTGCTTTTTTTGAAATATACCCCTATCAAAATTATGCTTATCCAAAAAATTATAGTTCATAAAACAAAATAGCCCCCTAATTTTTGGGACTGAAAAAATAAATCTATATTTGACCCAACGAAAAAAAACAAAAAAATTAATTTATATTATTATGGCTAAAATTAAGTTAGAGTACATTTGGTTAGATGGATATGAACCAACTCAAAATCTTAGAAGTAAAACTAAAGTTGAAGAGCACGAAAACTTCAAAGGAACATTAGAGGAACTTGGAAATTGGTCATTTGATGGTTCATCAACAAGACAAGCTGAAGGTGGATCTTCTGACTGTTTATTAGTTCCAGTTGCAATCTATCCAGATCCAACTCGTATCAACGGATGGTTAGTAATGTGCGAAGTTATGTACGCTGACGGAACACCACACCCTTCTAACGGTAGAGCTACAATTGATGATGATAATGATGATTTTTGGTTTGGATTCGAACAAGAGTATTTCATCATGGATACTAAAACACAACTTCCACTTGGTTTCCCAGTTGGAGGATACCCTGCTCCACAAGGGATGTACTACTGTTCAGTAGGTGGAAAAAACACACACGGTAGAAAATTAGTTGAAGAGCATGCTGACTTATGTATCGCTGCTGGAATCAACTTTGAAGGAATCAACCAAGAGGTTGCTTGCGGACAATGGGAATTCCAATTATTTGCTAAAGGAGCTAAAAAAGCTGGAGACGAAATTTGGGTTGCTCGTTACCTATTAGACCGTTTAACTGAGAAATATGGTTACTATATCGAATACCACCCAAAACCTCTAGGAGATACTGACTGGAACGGTTCTGGTATGCACGCTAACTTCTCTAACACAGTTCTTAGAACATGTGGTTCTCAAGAAACTTACGAGAAAATCTGTGAGGCTTTCCGTCCTGTTACAAAAGAGCACATTGCGGTTTACGGAGCTTACAACGATCAGCGTTTAACTGGTAAACACGAAACTGCTTCTATCAACGATTTCTCTTATGGAGTTTCAGACAGAGGATGTTCTATCAGAATTCCTTTAATGACTGTTCAAAAAGGTTGGAAAGGTTGGTTAGAAGACAGAAGACCAGCTTCAAACGGAGACCCTTACAAAATTGCTGCTAGAATTATCAAAACTGTTAACTCAGCAATATAATTCAAAGCTTAAGTTATATTCTTAAAAAGTGCCATCGTCATTGTTGGCACTTTTTTTATGCATTAAGCCCGATAGGTTTTAAAAACTTATCGCATTTACACAAGAAAAAAAACCTATAACTTTATAATACTTAACACTTTACAAATAACAAATATTACTTAATTTTAGGATTAAATTTAATTTTTAAGTTAAACTTCAAAACTTATCTTTGTAAATCATTAAAAAAATTCATTATGATAGTCTGGTCACTCTTTTTACTTGCTGTAGTTTTTATTCTTGCTTTAGACTTAGGTGTCTTCAACAAAACACCCCACATCATTAGTACTAAAGAAGCCAGCAAATGGACTTTGGTTTGGGTTACTTTATCATTCCTTTTTTCAGGAGTAATTTATTGGCTGTACACCACAGACTATATTGACAATCCAGACAATTTGAAACCGGCTGTTGCTTCAATGAAGTTTATTACTGGTTATTTGATCGAACTTTCGCTAAGCGTAGATAACATCTTTGTTATTGCTATTATTTTTGCTTCGTTTAAAATTCCGCAAAAGTATCAGCACCGTGTTTTATTCTGGGGAATCTTAGGCGCTATTGTTTTCCGCGGATTGATGATTTTCTTCGGAGTAATGTTGATCAATAAATTTGCTTGGACAACTTATGTATTTGGAGTTTTCTTAATATTTACTGCTATAAAAATGCTTTTTTCTGGAGAAGAAGAAGATTTTCACCCAAAAGATTCTTTTATCTATAAAGCTTTAGGTAAAATTATGCCGATTACATCAGAAACTGATGGAGAGAGATTTTTCATTACAACCAAAACTGCAAAAAAAGCGGCTACCCCATTATTTGTAGCTTTAATCGTTATTGAAGTTATGGACGTTTTATTTGCTGTAGATAGTGTTCCTGCAATTCTTGCTATTACTAAAGATCCGTTTTTAGTATTCAGTTCTAATATTTTCGCAATTCTAGGATTACGTTCTATGTATTTCTTCTTAGCAAATATGCTGGCAAAATTCAGTTATTTAGAATACAGCTTAGTTGCTATTTTAGCTTTCGTTGGATTAAAAATGCTTTTACACGATTTCTTCCACGTCCCAGAATGGGCTTCTTTAGGATTTATTGCTTTATCTCTTCTAGTGGGAATTTTGGTTTCTCTAAAGTTCGGGCCTGAAAAGGTTTTAAATGATTCGTCAAGCGAAGAATAATTAGTTACAAAACTTATATTAATAAAAAAAGGAAATCGTAAGATTTCCTTTTTTTATTATGAATCTTTTATTTATTTTATTACTTTTCTTATAATTTAACATTAAAAATTACAGAAATTACATATAAATATTCAATTTAGGCTTTTAATTTAAATTTTTGTCATGAAAAAAAATTACTTATTCCTCATTGCAACATTAATGCTTAATGCATTAATGTTTGCACAAACCGTTACCTTAACACCCACAGCGGTAAACAACACCAATGTAAACTCTGGACCAATCAATCTAGCTTCTGTACCAACTTCGACTGTCTCACTAAATATTAAAGTCGAAATTCCGAGCAATGTTGCCGTTAATGATCAAGGAACAATAACAGTTTATTACTCAAATTTAAGCACAACAAACGCGAATGTTGCAGCTGGTGGAAATGGCGGTAATCTATATTTTGGCAGTGGAAGAACTGCAGTCGCAAGTATTATTATAAATTTATATTGGAGTGATTTCCTAACTTCCGGCGGATTTATTTTTGCTGAATATAAAACATCTGCAGGCACATCTTACAGAAGTTCGAATTTAGCCGTAATTAAAAACCCAACATTGAGCGAAGGAACCACTCTAAACCCTCCTGCCGATGCTCCAAATCCAACAAAAATTGTTAATACATTATGCTGCAATCAAACTGTTCGATTAGGTGAAAGACCACAACCTATAACTGGTTCTCAATTTTTAAATCCGTATGCACGAGAACCTTACGGCATTAACACTAAATGGGAAACAAATGGCACTCCCCGTCCACCTGCCATTACAAATTTAGATAACACCAATCAGAGTTTAACTTTAGATTATACAACTGCACTTGGCAGTTTTACCGTAAAAAGAAGTTTAGGATATGTTTACGGTAATCAATACCCAAATACAAGTAATACAATAAGTATCACTGTAATCAAATCACCAATGTCAGAAAACACAATTTCAATTGACGGGCCATTTGATTCAAATGGTTTTGCAGAAATAATAACTTCAAATCCAAAAATTGTAAGCGGATCTAGTCCGAAAATAAACTTAGCGCTTTTGCAAAATCCCAACCATACTGAACAAAGAGGAGACAACGTTGTTGATGTTGACAGATACGAATGGGAATATACAAAAACTAATCTTATAGATTGGAAAACTTTAGAAAACGAAAACTCTCCAACATTAAATAATTTCATACCGAATGATCTTGAAATTAATGAAGACAACTATTATTTAATAAGACGAATTGCGGTATATCAGAACATAAAAAAAGGAAGCAACGAATTAAAAATATTAGTTAGAACAATTAGATACAATAATACTATATGCTGCGATCAAACTTTAAAAATATCATCTCCGACTCAAATTGAATCTCCAGAATCCTTGAACAGCTCATCTATAATTTTTGACCCAAATATTGTTACGCCACATCAATATTACATTTCATATCAATGGCAGCTCCAATTACAAGGGAATCGAACCTCTGATGCTTGGCAAAACATAACAGGAGCAACAAATAAAGATTATATGCCAACACAATCATTAGAAATTATTTCAGATCCTAGAAGAAATACTTTAAAACTAAAAGAAAGTTATAATTACAGAAGAATTGCCCAAGTAATTTACAGTGGTTATGATGAAAACAATAAATGGGTATCAGGAACAGTTAAAAGCTATAGTAATGAAATATACATATCATCAACAACATTCAATAGTAAACTAATGGTTTACCCTAATCCAGCATCAACAACTTTAAACATTGAACACTCAAGCCTAAATTTGACAAATTCAACTATAAAAATAATTGATGCAATGGGAAAAACCGTTAACCCAAATAGTTTTTCAATATTATCTCCAAGTTTAGCAACAATAGATATTTCTAATTTACTAGGAGGAATATACTTTATTACTTTACAAACCAGTTCGTACAGTATTCAATTAAACTTCATAAAAAATTAATCAAATATTTATAAAAAAAAGGAAATCTTACGATTTCCTTTTTTTTATTGATTATTGAACTAAATCTAGTTTAACTTCTTAACGTTACTATCATCAATGTTATATTTCTTAATTACTTCATAATAATCAAGTTTACTTACAGATTTCCCAGTAACAATAGGATCAAAACCAGGAACAACTACAATGCGAAATATCTGATTGACAACGAAATCAGGCGGAATAGGATTAGCACTCAACCCATAACCTTCAGTAAATATTCTAACATTATCCTGAGTAAAATCAAACTTGTAAGTAAAGTAAAGACCTCCATCATTGTAATAATGCGAATCAGGAAGAGGAACCCATATATCACGATTAGTTTTAGGATCAGGCCCATCATATCTATATACCAAAACAACATCGCCTAAGTAAGTTTGCGATTTAAAATTAAAATAAATCTCGGAATTAGCAGTCGCACTAAAATTTACTTTTTCAATTTCAAAAACTTCAGCTGCAGCAGGGCTGCCTGGAGGTCCTGGAGGGCCTTCTGGCCCTTCACAGCTAGAAAATGCAATTAAACCGATAACTGCAAATAAGGTAAGTATCTTTTTCATAATTATTTTTTTAAAGGATTATACTATAAAGGTATTCCAAAAATTAAACCAAAAAAAGCGATTTGCCTTATTTTGACACAAAAAGAACCTTATTTTTTCGTAGTGCCTTGATTTTTAGCCAGTATTTTATTAAAAAATAAGACGTGATAAGGAAGCGAATTTTCCCAATAATCCCAAGTATGTGCTCCTGGACGTTCTGTATAATCGTGGTCAACTTTATTGTAAACTAATCTTCTGTGTAATTCTCGGTTTGGTTCAATCAAAAAATCGTCTACTCCGCAATCTATTATTAGTGGCAATTTGTTCGACTTAATTTTATCAGCCATTCTTAAAACAGAATTTTGCTCGTACAATTCGGTGTTTCCGCTTTTGTCTCCAAATACAGGTTGCATTAATTTTACAATCTGAGCCGAAGAATCTCTATTCAACATCGTGCTCATATCTACGGCTCCGCTCATACTTCCCGCTGCACAAAACAAATCGGGATGTCTGGCCGACAAGTACAATGCACCGTGTCCGCCCATAGAAAGTCCTGTTATTACTCTTCCGTTTTTACTAGCAATAGTTCGGTACGTTTTATCTATCTTCTGAATAACTTCCTGCGTAATAAAAGTTTCAAACTGACTTTCTTTATTTACAGGACTATCAATATAAAAACTAAATGTCTCTCCTTCTGGCATTACAATAATCATATTGTATTGATCTGCCAGATTATGAACCAGCTTTTTATTTGGAGTATTTTTTAACCAATCGCTAAAATGTCCATATGCACCATGCAACAGATACATAACCGGAAAAGCCGTTTTACTTTTTGCATAAGAATTTGGCAAAACTACCGCCGCTTTATAGGTTTTTCCCATTGCGGTACTGGCAACTTGAAGTGTGTCTACTTTTGCAGCGTATGTCATGGTGGTAAGACAAAGCAAAAATGCAGACAAGAGCATTTTAATTTTCTTCATTTTGATATTTTTTTTCTGATTAGGGTTTGTAAATATAACTTTTTTCAGAATAAAATATATGAAAAATCCGACTTGCTTTGGAGTAAAAAAAGATAGCCACGAATTCACGAATTAATATTAAATAGAATTCGTGAATTCGTGGCTAAAAAAATCAAGCTAAAACTAGCTGATTATAATCTTATGTTCATGACGGTATTGCGAAGCGCTTTTACCTGTATATTGTTTAAACGATTTACTAAAGTGGCTAAAATTATTGAAACCGCTCTCATAGCAAACTTCATTAATACTCATAGGCTGTTCTGCCAAAAGTTTAGAAGCATGCACTAGACGATATTCATTTACAAACTCAGTAAATGTTTTGTTTGAAATCTTTTTGAAATAACGACAGAAAGATGGCGTAGTCATACTGACCAAACTAGAAACCTCATCTATAGAAATAGATTCCTGAAAATGATCTTTTACAAAATTAAAAACCACATTCATACGATCATTATCCTGCGTTTGAAGTTCCATAGAAAATCCGTCTGCATTTAATATGGTATATTCCTCAGCCGATTCTAATTCGTCTAAAACACTTAAAAGCGTTATCAATCTTTGAAATGGCGGTTCATTTTCCATCATTTCAATTTTTTTTCCGATACGTTTTTTCGTTTCGCCGCCAAAAGCAATTCCGCCTTTAGCTTGTTTTAATATGTTCTGAACTTTTTTCATTTCGGGAGCAACAAAAAAATCGCTTCCTAAAAATTCAGGTTTTATATGAATTACAGTTTCAGTCGTATTTCCTGTCTGCTCATTTGTAAAACCGCAATGCGGTAAATTAGCTCCTATTAAAAGTAAACTACCATTGGTATAATAAGAAACATGGCTTCCTATTTGTCTTTTTCCAGCCCCACCATTTATATAAACCAACTCAATTTCTGGATGATAGTGCCATAAATGAGCTTTGCTATTGGTCTTTTCGGCGTGTTTAGTGTAGGTAAAAGAACTTCCGTATGAGTTAGTTATCACTTCAAGAGCTGGGGCAATAGTCTTCATGATAATTTCTTTAAAAAATAATAGCAAATTTAACAAAAACACCTAAAATAATTTAAATTTTAACCTACAACGGTTTCGTAAATGCGAATTTTACATTAAAATAACGTTCTTAATACTGAAAAATTCATATCAAAATTGGCTTTTTTTTAGGGTCTTATTTTTTTTCCTCACTTTTTTTCTATTTATCCTATTTAAAACTTGATTTTATACAGATTCAGTAAAAATTGTAAGAAAAATAGAAAATTTAAGAAGTATTCGGTTTTTAAAAAACTTTGAATAAAAACAATCAAATTAACAAAAACACAACATTAAAGTCAAATTTTAACATATAACGGTTTCGTAAATGAGAATATAGCATAGAAATTGGAAAATATAGATGTTAAAATACCACATATGCTGCTATAACTTTGCATCAGAGAAATGAAGGAAAAAAATTTAATACTATAGAATATGAAAAAGATAATGAAATTAAGTTTAGTATGTGCAGTACTTCTAACTGGAATGAGTACTTATGCAATTGATGGAAATGAAGCGTTAAATCTTCACGTATTAAAAGGAAATGGCAAGGTAATTGCTTTTGGAATTAATCAATTACAAAAAGCAGTTATTAGTATATATGATACAAATGGTAATTTAATCTATACTGAAAACGCTTCTGGTAAAACTGGAATCTTAAGAACTTTCAGTTTAGAAGAATTTCCACAAGGAAAATACATTTTAGAAGTTTCTGATAACTTCAAAAAAGTACAATACGATATCACTGTAAACGCTAACAGTTCTGTTTTGTCTTCAAAAGGAACTTCTGTTTACTAAGAAAATATTAAGGTTAAGTGCAATTTCTTCACGGCACTTAAAACTTTATACTCTAATACAGTATAAAAAGTGAGGTTAGATAGTTAGTAAGTTAAAAACTTTCAAAAGTTTTAAAAACAGCTCTTTGTGGTTACTGAGCTGTTTTTTTTTGCTCTTTACTTTTTTATTTTAACCGCAAAGAACGCCATGATTTACGCAAAGTTCGCAAAGTTTTTTTATAAAGCTTTGTGAACTTTTTTTATTCTATAAATTACTCAAATAAACCTTTGTGAACTTTGCGTGACCTCTGCGCCCTTTGCATTACAACACACAATCCAAATAAAAACTTAGAATCTTAGAAACTGAGGATCTTAGTATCTCAGAACCTTAGCATCTTTACAATTCCTACATTTTTTAAAGAAATCTTTACCTCAATGTAAATTAAAAATTATCAAAAACATTAAAAAATAATAAGCGTTTTAATAAAAACGATAAATATAATTCAAATTTTAACCTATAACGGTTTCGTAAATGAGAATATAGCATCGAAATCAGCAAATATAGTATTGATTTTTTACTTACAACTGAAGTAATTTAGCATCAGAGAATTAGAACTATTAATTTAAAAACTAAATACCATGAAAAAGATTATTAGATTGAGTTTAGTAGCAGCGTTGCTTTTCACAGGAATCAGCACATATGCAATTGATGGAACAGCAGATTTTAACCTGCATGTAATTAAAGCTAATGGTAAGATGATCACTTTTGGTCTTAACCAAACACAAAAAGCTTACTTAGCAATTTACGACAAAGATGGATCTCTAATTTATTCTGAAACTGCTTCAGGTAAAGATGGAATTTTAAGAACTTTCAGTCTAGAAGAATTTCCAGAAGGAACTTATTTCTTAGAAGTAGAAAACGATACAAAAAAAGCAAAATACGAAATCACAATAACTGATGACTCTTCTGTTTTATCTAAAAACGCTGTTTCTTCAGTTTACAAAGCAGGTTTTGCTAAAAATACAAGTGTGGCAACACGCTAAAAAAGTTTATGCTTTCATAAAGTATAAAAGTGAGGTTAGATAGTTAGTAAGTTTAAAAACTTTCAAAAGTTTTAAAAACAGCTCTTTGTGGTTACTGAGCTGTTTTTTTTTACCACAAAGTTTTTACCGCAAAGCTCGCAAAGATTTACGCAAAGTTCACAAAGTTTTTTTTACAAAGCTTTGCGAACTTTTGCGTTTTTATAAATCTCTTGTATAACAATTCTTCGCGCTCTTAGCGGTTAAATCCACTCAAGATATGTAAATAAATTCTTAATCCAAAGTAAATTCAAAACCAAGAAAAACATTAAAAAATAATAACTGAATTAACATAAACACTGAAAATAATTCACATTTTAACCTATAACGGTTTCGTAAATGAGAATATAGCATAGAAATAAGAAAATACAGTTGCGCTTTTTTAAGCAATACATAAGTAATTTAGCATCAGAGAATTAGAACTAATAATTTAAAACTTAAGTACCATGAAAAAGATTGCAAAATTGAGTTTAGTAGCAGCGTTGCTTTTCACAGGAATAAGCACTTACGCAATTGATGGAAATGGAGAATTTAATCTTCATGTATTAAAAGCTAATGGAAAACTGATCACTTTCGCACTTAATAAAGTACAGAAAGCCAATTTAGCTATTTATGACAATGATGGAACTTTAATTTATTCTGAAAGCGCATCTGGAAAAGATGGTATCTTAAGAACTTTCAGTCTAGAAGAATTTCCTGAAGGGACTTATTTCTTAGAAGTAGAAGACAGTACAAAAAGAGCAAAATATGAAATTACAATTAATGATAATGCATCTTTATCAAAAAATGCGGTTTCATTAGTGTACAAATCAGGTTTTGCTAAAAATTCAAGTGTTGCTGCCCGCTAAGAATTTCTACGCCCAAAAAAGGTATAAATCGAGGTTAGAAAATTTAAAAATGACGTTTTAAGAAACAGCTCTTTGTGGTTATAGAGCTGTTTTTTTTGTTTAGGTATAAAAGCAAAATCGTCAAACAATAAATTTTCTGAAAATTATTCTTATTAATTCCAACTCTTTGATTTTAAGTGTTAAAAAATGTTTTCTAAAAATAAATCCGTAAGCCCAGTAATTACGTACATAGTTCAAACAAAATGCAGAAATAATTACAATTCAACAACTTAAGCATTTAAAAATGCCATTTTATTGCTAAAAATTAAATTTGTATTTGTAGTTTTACGCGTTCCACATTTAGTAATTAACAATTTAAAAAAAACATGACAAAATTTACCAAAGCTGGTTTAGTTGCTGCCTTTTTTTTAGCGACTGTGTTTACCTACGCCATTGATGGAAAAGGTGATTACATTTTAAATATCAAAACAGGAAACGGAAAAGTAGTTAGCTTTACTTTAGACACTGTAGAAAATGCATCTTTCTCTATCTACGACGAGAATCACAACTTACTTTATGCGGGAGAATCTGCAGCAGACAAATTGGAAGTTTCAAAAACAATTAGTTTAGAAAGTTTTCCTGCTGGAACTTATGTTCTTGAAGTGAAAGCAAACGACAAAGTTGCGAAACACGAAATTAAAGTTGCTGCTAAAAAAGTAAAGACTGTAAAGTTAGATCAATCTGTTAACCAGAGTCCATCTTTCCGTCGTTAATTTTTTGCCCCCTAAGAATTAGAAAAGTAGCTCGTACCAGGAGCTGCTTTTTTTGTTTTCAGATTTTTTCTTTTCTAAAGTCTGAGCCTATTTTTACCAGATTCCAAAAAAGTGTCGCTTCCGATGTAAAAATTATTTCCTCTGATTCTTTATAGACAGAAGAATGCATAAAAGCATAAATATAATCTAAGAAATCTATCAGCTTGAAACTCTGCCGATATTCTGGACGCACTTCTTCGCTGTTAGCAAAACATACATTTCTAGATTCTTTTTCTTCTAAAAAAAGTAAACCTAGATAATCTGAAAAGGTTTTAACGACATCATTATTTACAATTTTTGTTTCTGAAGTTCGTTTTTGAAATAAGGCATCAAAAGAAAAAGATGACTCAGTATTGATTTGTTTTATTTGTGAAATACAAAATTCCAAATCTGCATCATTTGGATATTCAATTTCGCTTTTCTCATTCTGTAAAGCCTCTATTCTATTCAAATAATCTTGTATCGTCATTTTGATTTTCTTTACTCATATAAAGTTATTACATTAAATGAACCCATAAATCATTTTCTGCGAAAACATTTACAAAGCGTTAAAAATCAATTGATTTTGAAAAGTGCAATATAACGGGTTTATTTAAAAAACGTCGTCAAAAATCGGTTCATATTGCTGATTTCCATATATTTGTACACTAAAATTGCATTAAGCATACAATAAAAATAAATAACTGAAGTTTATAATTGTTTTATAGCTGTTTCTTGCAGTGAAAAGATTTTCAAAAACAATTAATGAATACGATTAAATACCACAACCAAAACTAAAAACCTATGCAGAAAAAACTAGCTATTTTAGTATTGTTAATCGTATTTTCATTTCGTGCAGCTGCGCAAAATGAAACCTATTATAAAACCGATAAAGTCGGCGAAAAATACGCTTATATCGACGTGATAAAAACCTACGAAAGGGTTGCTGCAAAAGGATACAAATCTGTAGACTTGTTTCAGAAACTAGGAAATTCTTCTTACTCGAATTGCGAACTTGAAAAAGCAGCCGAATGGTATACCAAACTTTTTTCTCTTACCACAGATTTAGAACCTGTATATTATTACCGCTATGCAGAATCGTTGCGTTTTATTTGTGAAAACGCAAAAGCTGACGCCCTTATCGAAAAATTAAAGCGTAAACCTAAAACAACGATAAAAAAGAAAGTTTAATTTCTTGAAACATATATAAAAAAAACCTCTCATTATCTGAGAGGTTTTCTGCATCATTAAACGGTACATTTATAATTATAATGTTCTAATATTTTTTCAACCATTAGGTTTTTATGGGCTTCGACTTCGACTTCTGTCCAATCTTTATTATTTTGAAAAATAAAATAAGATTTTAAACTATCGTACGTTTTTTTGTTTCTAAATTCTTCTTTTTTTACGTTAACTTCTTTATCGCTATACTCTGAATTTTGTGATACACTCAAAAGTACCAAGTTACCAAAATCATCTACATTCATTGATGTAGTATCTGATTTTGATTGTGGATGGATATGTTCAACTGAATTTTTAGACGTAATTCTAAAAATTTTAAATTTAGGATCATCTCTATCCTCCCAATTTTTCCAAAGTATATATTCTAATTTCTGAAACCAATAATGCTTAAATGAAGTTCCCTTATTTCCATACAAATAGCTTTTAATATCAAATTTAAATTCTGGAACATCGCTCAACAATAAGAATGAAACTTCTTTATCATTCATATCATTACAAGTAGACATTTTGTTGTCAATCATTTCTAAAAATGGTAAAAGGTTCTTGTCTTGAGGAGAAGAAGGCAATTTATCCAAAATGAAATTTAAAAATGGAGTTAACCAAAATTGTCTCAAATAATCGCTAGTGAAATATAATACACTTTGAAGCATTAATATATTTGATTTACTATAAGGAGTCCTTGAATACGATCCATCACTCAACAGAGTAATATTAATTAATTCTAAATGCTCCGTTTTGGCATTTGCATCAGGAATCCATTTAACAATAAATTTATCGAAAACATAACGGACATCCCAAAGGAGATAGAAAAATCTTTTAATCTCTTCATTGTCATTTCTTACTACCATTTCGTCAAAAACCTCAATTAGTCTGTTAACATGAAATGTGCCTTTAAAATCTAGTAGCCTTTCCCTTTTCAAATGTATTCTGTAGGTATGAAGAAGTAATTGACCAAAATTTATTATAGATCGACAAGAAATTTCTTGAGACTTACTATCATTTTTACTGTTGCTCTTTTCGTAAACCGCATCATTATCCCTTAATATCAAATCAATTGAAAGCTGCTGTTTTGGGCTCAAATTTCCTGATTCGCTAAAAGATTTATACTTAAAAAGATCAGGATCAAAAGAATAAAAATTAGCAAAATCAATGTTTTTCCAATCAGATTCCGAAAAAACCGCTCTGGCATTTTTCTCAAAAAAACTATTCATATCTTCACAGGCTTCCCATATTTTACTAAAAAGAACCTTGTGATCGCCTAAATTCCTTAACAATTTTGATTTGACAATATCTGTTTGCTCAAGCTGAAGTCCAGAACTATTTATTGTTGAAAATAATTTATTCAAATCAATATTTTGAGGAGCCTTATTTATAACCATCTGAATATTAGTATAGATATAATCTCCGAAAGTTGTCATTTTTTCTTTATCGAGAGTCTTAATTATATTTTCAATTATAGTTAATCCTTTTGCGATATTTTCTAAATAAGGCAATTCTTCAATATTTGCTTTAAGAGTCTCTGTAGAACCCATTTCTTCCGATTTTGTTAAAAGCTGATTTAGATATGCTTCAATTTCTTTTCTAATTTCAAATCCGATTCTCAATCCCGATTCTTTTTCAAGAAATTCTATCAATTGGGTTTCTATTTTTAACTTCTTAAATACAAAAGCAGTTAGCCATAAAGTTGTAAATCTTTGCTGACCATCAATCAAATCTGAATATCCTTCATTTTTCTTTATTAATATCGTACCGATATAATAGGAAGATGTCATTTCAATTTGGTAGCTCCTATAAAAATCTAATAGCAATTTTTTTATTTCTTCCTCGCCCCAAACATAAGGTCTTTGATAAGTAGGAACACTAAATTTATAATTCTGTAACGATGCAATATTTACGACATCTGTTTCAAAAATTAGAGTATTTTTACTTTCCATCATTTTCAATTTTCAAATTAATTAAATGAACTAATAACTTATCAAACTTATTTTTTTCTGACATATCTCGAGCACTGGTAAAAGATCCAAAATATTTCTTAAGGCATATTACATGTTTTCCTTTAGAATTCCAATCGTCAGTATAATTAGGATCAAAACTATATTTAAATTTTATAAGCCATTCCAACAGCTCTTTAATGGTATAACTCTGTAAAATTTTATCAATTAGTTTGCTTTTCTTAGCAAAATCAACAACACCTTTTTCCGTTATATTTCGCTTAACCGAAACTCTTAAAGAATACAGATATCGGTAAATCCACAACGAAGCTTCAAAGAGCATCACAAAACCAAATCTGCTAACATATGTTATTAAACTAATTTCAAATAATTCTTTTAAAAAAACTGTACCGTCATCTCCATGAAGCAAACTGTTTCTAAAATCATAGAAAGAATCTGAAATGTGGGGATGGTTATTTTTCTCAAAAAGAATTCCATACAATTCTGCATATTCATGTACATAATCCATAAAGTTATTACCATCATATAAAGGCTGCCGTATATGCCTATATTCACTTTCTAAAAAGGGAACTATATTATCTTCTTCAGTTTTAGTGGCATAAAAATAATGAGAGATATCAATGTCCTGATGAATTGTTTTTTCAGAAAATTCCTCAATTACAGTCTCTTTTAATCCCTTTACATCTCTCCAGAATGGAAATGTTTTCCAATTATTATTGTTCCAATATCTAATTTTAATTAGCAGCTCAATTGTGCGTTTAATTTTATAGCTCGAAAAAGATTCCCATTTCGTTGCCTGTTCAGCGATCTTTTTTTTAGGTCTTATAGCTCGTAAATGATGAGATTTAATAATATCTACACCACTTAAACGAACACCTCCCGTATTTTGGGTTTCAAAAAAAGTGTAAGCCAGATCTTCAGAATTTGTTATAACTAATGTGACATTTATAGTAGTGAAATCGGGTTTGTTTGTTATGAAAGCAGTAAAAAAATCCGAATCTTCATCACGTAGTTTTTTTAAGTAACTATGATTTTTTTTAATATTTTCTACGCTTAGCGGTGATTCATAACTAATTTTTGAATCGATTGGGTTATCATAAAAAGAATTAAAAAGTAACATAGTAGTTAGCCTTTGTTGTCCATCTATAATATTTAACTTATCTCCGTCTTTATGAATAATCATGCTTCCGAGATAATACATAGGTTTTTCTATATCAATTTCCTGATGCTCAATAATATCATTCAATAACCGATCAATTTGTTTTTCTTGCCAAACATAAGGTCGCTGATATTCCGGTATCGTTATTTGTCCAAAAATTCCCGAATCTAATATAGCTTTCTCGTTGCTAAGAAATAAATCTTCTAGACTACAGCTAATTACTTCTAAAGAATTTTTATCTACAATTGCATTCTTTTTATCGTTTTCTAACTTTAACAAAGCCATTAATTTATCAAATTTTTATTATGGAAGATTTCGAAGTCAAAATAATAAAATAATTCACCAAGTCATTTACGGTTTTCCTTATTTCTAGAATAAAAACTAATAAAGAAGCCTTTCATTTCTGAAAGGCTTCTGTTTTCTACAACTAAGAGATCTTATTTCTGATTTAGCAATTTTTCTAAATACTCAATTTTATCTTTTTCCGACTGAAGCAAACGCTCGTAAAGCTTTTTATTTTCTTCTACCGTTTCCATTAATTTATCTAATGGATTGAAAGTACATTCATTATTACACGCTCCATTTCCAAAACTACTATTTGAAACAGTTTCATTAAAAGTATTAAAATAATTAATCATACCTTCTTCTGAAAAACTTTTAATTGCATCAACTGTTACACCAAGTGCTTTTGCTATTTCAGAAAGTCTATCTTCTTCAATAGTTTCACTATTTTCAATAGCCGAAATTGTTTGCTGACTTATTCCCAAAGCCTGCGCCAAAGCTTCCTGTTTCATATCACGAAGTTCACGAATACGGCTTATTTTTCGCCCTATATGATTTGGTTTTGTTAGTGTGCTCATAATTCAAAGATAATAATTAAGTGTGAAAACTTCCACGAGTAACAAACTAATTTAGTACAGTACGATACCCGCAAAATCGGTTTGGTAAAATACAATCTATTTCTTCCTTCGCCAAATCAAACAAAAGTACAATTTTTCTTATATAAAATTTATAAAAATCAAATTGTAAATCATTTAAAAATATACGCCTTATGGAAACGAACCAAACAGAAAAACTGCAAAAACTTCAAAAATTAACTGCTCAGTATTTTACAACGCTAAAACCAACCAATGAAGCCAATTCGTATACCGCACAATTTAAAGTGGTCAATTATTTAGAACTTGGCTGTCTCATCACCGATTTGCTTAAATTATGTATTCTGGCGCTTGATAATGACATGCATAACTTTTCTAAAAAAGATAAAAGTGCAACTATTAATGTTTCATTGATTTTGGAAACGATTCTGAATTTGTTTCCTATGGATGAAATGGAGTTTTTGGGGTTTGTTGGGGAGGCTGTTGAATGATTTCTATTTTGAGATGCAAAGACAAAAGTTCTAATGCTAAAAAATCTCGCAAAGGTGCTAAGTCGCAAAGTTTTACCCAATCTTGTCATTTCGACCGAAGGGAGAAATCTTCGCAAGTAGCTCCGCACAGATTATTCCCAATCTTTGTAGAGTTTCTTGCGAAGATTTCTCCCTTCGGTCGAAATGACAAACTGGAGAGGATAAACTTTGTGTTCAAAATAATTGTGCTCACACTAGCGAATTGAACTTATTTTTTCTCTTTTGGCTTTATTACAGGTTTTAATGTACTTGAAGGTGTTTGAATGGTTCTACCAGCTGTAATTTTATCACCTATATTTATTTTTGTAATAGATTTTAATGAATCATTTAGAGATTTGTTTATTTTTTTACTCATAACTTATTTTTTAGGTAGCGTATTTGAAGGCTTAAAAGCTGGTGGAGTAATCGTTCTTCCTTTTTCTTCTGTAGCTGGTTTTGGCGGTGGAGTTGTTTTTTGCTTATCGCTCATATGATATATATTAATTGTTACAAATGTCACTAATGAAAAAATACCAAGTATTAATGCCCATATAGAAATTTTATTTAAAACATTAATCACTCTATTTCTTTTTTCAATTTTCTTAAAGATCTTCTTAAACTTCTTTTTGTCAATATCCCTTATTGTTGCATCAGAATCTAATATTGATTTATAATGAGAATATAAATTAGAAAGTAAAGTAAAAACCATCAAATACATCCCTATTACAATCAGTGACTTGCATACTGCCTTTTCCAATGAAACAATTTTTTCTAAGAAAGTTAGTGAAAGAACAATTCCTCCTGAAGCTATTAAGTTTATATATTTTTCAAAATCATCTTGGCTTTTGCTTTTATTATCAATGACAGAATTTCTATAATCAATCCATCCTTGATCAACTTCTTCAACAATATTTTCTTCCATAAATTAAAATCAGATTAAGCTTCAATATTAAAGTAACTTTTTAAGATCATCAATTGTATTATCAAGCAAATGTGGAATCTCATTTTTAATAATTTGAGAGTAGTTAACATCGTATCCATTAAATAAATCCACTGCAATACAATTTTCAGGATTAACCTTAAATTTGTTAGAATATGTTGCACTTAAATATCTATACATAATATCGCAGAACATTCCTAATTCTCCATGTTTAAAGCCATCTTTTTTTACAATAAACCATACAGCCCCAATTTCCTTAAAATCCAAATTATTGTATGTAAATATATGAGTTGGTTTTAATTCAATCGAAACCCCATTAATTGTAATCAAGGATTTAGAATTAGAATTTTTGAGAAAATTCAATTCGTCAGTTGGTTTTAAATGTTTATAATCAAAATCTTCAAATACATGCAAAATATCAATATTTTTTTGAAACCTATTTTTAGTTTTTAAATCTTCCGTTTCATTGATTTTGTTATATAAGTAATTTATTTTTTCTTCAATAAATCCAGTATCATCCGTTTTAAAAATACGATTTATTGCACTAACACAACTTACCCAATAATCACCTCCTCCGCCATCTTCAGGAGTAGCAATTTCTGCTTTATTAATATTATTTATAAAAGTTAATCTTGTTTTATCAGATTTTCTTCTGAAGTCAATTAATTTATTTACTGTAATCTTTTCCATATAACAAACACTTTAATAATTAACAAGTTAAGACTTATATTTATTATCAAAAAAATTAGTCGATATAAGGTTCAAATACTCGATAAAGTTCTAATAATTATCAAAAAAAAAAAAGCATTTGATTAATAATCAAATGCTTTTTCAGTTCACTAGAATTTTTTAAATTCTACATATTCCTTCTATACTGCCCACCCACTTCAAACAACGCCGAAGTAATCTGCCCTAAAGAACAAACCTTTGTAGCTTCCATTAAATGATCGAATAAATTTTCGTTTTTAATAGCGGCTTGCTGTAACGTATTTAAATGTTCGTTTACTTTTGCTTTGTGGAAATTGTGCAGGTTATCCAGCATCGTAATCTGGTATAGCTTTTCTTCTTCAGTAGCACGAATAACTTCTGCCGGAATTACCGTTGGCGAACCTTTTGAACTCAGGAAAGTATTTACGCCTACAATTGGGAAATCGCCGTTGTGTTTTAAGGTTTCGTAATACAAACTTTCTTCCTGAATTTTAGATCTTTGGTACATCGTTTCCATTGCGCCTAGAACTCCTCCTCTTTCCGTAATTCTGTCGAATTCTTGAAGAACCGCAGCTTCCACTAAATCGGTTAATTCTTCGATGATGAACGAACCTTGAATTGGGTTTTCGTTTTTCGCTAGACCTAATTCTTTATTAATAATCAGCTGAATCGCCATTGCACGACGTACAGATTCTTCTGTTGGTGTTGTAATCGCTTCATCGTAAGCGTTGGTATGCAATGAATTACAGTTATCATAAATGGCATATAAAGCCTGTAAAGTTGTTCTAATATCATTAAAATCAATTTCCTGTGCGTGCAATGAACGTCCTGAAGTCTGAATATGATATTTCAGCATTTGCGCTCTTTCGTTGGCTCCGTATTTGTTTTTCATGGCTTTTGCCCAAATTTTACGTGCCACACGACCAATTACAGAATATTCTGGATCTACTCCATTTGAGAAGAAGAATGATAAATTCGGACCAAAATCGTTGATGTTCATTCCGCGGCTCAAATAATACTCCACGTAAGTAAAACCATTTGAAAGCGTAAATGCCAATTGCGTAATTGGGTTTGCTCCTGCCTCTGCAATATGATATCCTGAAATCGAAACCGAATAGAAATTACGAACGTTTTTAGTAATAAAATATTCCTGAACGTCGCCCA
This sequence comes from Flavobacterium tagetis, assembly GCF_016735615.1. GTDB lineage: Bacteria > Bacteroidota > Bacteroidia > Flavobacteriales > Flavobacteriaceae > Flavobacterium > Flavobacterium tagetis. Next base: position 357,037 of record NZ_JAERSF010000002.1, on the reverse strand, counting down.
TTAAACGCAAAGCAAATTCGGTTGAGAAAATACAAGTATTTTGCGCCTGATCTTCTTTTAAAATATCGGCTTGAACCGTTCCACGAACTTGTGATAATGTTTTGACTTTTATTTCATTATACACTTCTAAAGGTAAAACTTCATCTCCGGTAACGCCTAAAAGCATTAATCCTAAACCGTTGTTTCCGTCTGGCAAATCACCTTGGTATCTTGGTCTTTCGATTCCTTTTTCTTTGTATAATTTATTGATTTTTGCTTCAACTTCTTTTTCTAAATCATTTGCTTTGATGTAAATCTCACATTGCTGATCAATTGCCGCATTCATAAAGAAACCTAACAACATTGGCGCAGGTCCATTAATCGTCATACTTACCGAAGTCAAAGCATGAACTAAATCAAAACCTGAATATAGTTTTTTAGCGTCATCTAAACAGCAGATTGAAACCCCCGCATTTCCAATTTTTCCATAAATATCTGGACGCAAATCTGGATCATTTCCATATAAAGTAACGCTGTCGAAAGCTGTTGAAAGACGTTTTGCAGGCATTCCCGAACTTACATAATGAAAACGTTTGTTGGTTCTTTCTGGTCCGCCCTCGCCGGCAAACATTCTTGACGGATCTTCGCCTTCACGTTTAAACGGATATAATCCCGAAGCAAAAGGAAATTCTCCAGGAACGTTTTCTTGTAAATTCCAACGCAGAATATCACCCCAACCTTCATATTTAGGCAAAGCAATTTTCGGAATCTGCAAATGCGATAAACTTTCAGAGTGCGTGGCAATCTTGATTTCTTTATCGCGAACTTTAAAGGAGTAAACTGGATTTTTATATTTCGCTACTTTTTCATCCCAATTCAAGATAATTTCCCAATTGTACGGATCTAAATCCATTTTTACTTTATCGAATTGATTCAGTAAAAGATTTAAAAAGATTCTGTTTTCGTCGTGCTCTTGAATGCCGCTTGGTAAAACAGTCGAATCATCAATTCCCGCTTTATTGATTTGTGGCACTTTCCCAGAAACTGATTCAATGGTTTTGAAAATTCCGTATAATTTCTGCGCTACTTTTTGCTGTGAAAGTGCAGTTTCATCATAACTTCTATTATTCTCTGCAATTTCAGATAAATAACGTGTTCTGTGTGGCGGAATCACGAAGATTTTCTCGCTCATTTCTTTAGTAATTGTAAAAGTCGATTTCAAATCTGAAGCCGTTTTTTCAACCACTTTATCCATAATCGCTTTGTAAAGCGTGTTCATTCCAGGATCGTTAAACTGCGAAGCAATCGTTCCGAAAACGGGCATTTCGTCTGGGCTTTTCTCCCAAAGATTATGGTTTCTTTGATATTGTTTTTTAACATCGCGTAAAGCATCCAATGCTCCACGTTTATCAAATTTATTTAAAGCTACTAAATCGGCAAAATCAAGCATGTCGATTTTTTCCAATTGTGTTGCCGCTCCAAACTCAGGTGTCATTACATATAAGGATACATCAGAATGATCCATAATTTCGGTATCAGACTGACCAATTCCTGAAGTTTCTAAAATAATCAAATCGTATTTTGCTGCTTTTAAAACCTGAATAGCTTCGGCCACATATTTAGATAAAGCCAAATTCGACTGACGTGTTGCCAGCGAACGCATATATACACGAGGGTTATTAATAGCATTCATACGGATTCTGTCTCCTAAAAGTGCTCCTCCTGTTTTTCTCTTTGAAGGATCGACAGAAATTAATCCGATAGTTTTTTCTGGGAAATCAATCAAAAAGCGACGAACTAATTCATCTACTAAAGAAGATTTTCCTGCTCCACCCGTTCCTGTAATTCCTAAAACTGGAATTTTAGAAGTGGCATTGCTTTCGTGAATTTTATCAAAAACTGGTTTTGCAATTTCATGGAAGTTTTCTGCAGCCGAAATTAAACGTGCAATTGCAGTTGGCACTTTATTTTCGATATGATCGATTTCTCCATTTAATTTATCTCCAATAGGAAAATCAGCACGCTGTACCAAATCGTTAATCATTCCTTGCAAACCAAGAGAACGTCCATCATCTGGAGAATAAATTCTTGTAATACCATATTCATGCAATTCTGAAATTTCACTTGGAAGAATTACACCACCTCCACCTCCGAAGATTTTAATGTGACCTGCTCCTTTTTCGCGAAGCAAATCATACATATATTTAAAGTATTCGTTGTGCCCACCTTGATAAGAAGTCATGGCAATTGCATTGGCATCTTCTTGAATCGCGGTATTTACCACTTCTTCAACACTTCTGTCGTGACCCAAATGTATTACCTCAACACCCGTAGACTGGATAATGCGTCGCATAATATTTATGGCTGCATCATGTCCGTCAAAAAGCGAAGCTGCAGTAACAATTCTTACTTTATTTTTAGGAATATATGGTATTTGTTGTTCCATTTTATGAATATGATAATTTTAAGCGACCAATGTACAAAATATTTTAATATTTGATTAAGACAATAGCTTTATGTTAACAAAAATAAATCGATTTCGTGACCTTATAGGGTAACAAATTACGTAACTAATTGATATAGTTAAAGAAAACTTAAAGACATGGCAATTTCGCAACATTTAAATAAAATCAGGAAACATGTTTTGACTACTCCAATAGTAATTTAGCATTGTAGAAAAGCCCCAAATTTTTACTAAAAACTTACGTAGAAAAGTAATAACGTAAAAATTAAAAAAATGAGAACATTTTATTCATTCACCGTAATTTTAGGTTTGAGTTTTTTTGTATTTTCTTTTAACAAAATTGAAAAAAGTAATTTTACATATAAGAATACAAAAGCTTCAAATCATTTAACCGTTTACAACAATCAAAATGATGTAAACGAAATTTCGAACGACTTCTTTAAAAGATATTCAGACTTGAAAAAATACAAATCAGATGTCATGTCGTTGTACAAAAACAGAACTCTTGGAACTATTTGGTTTGACGAGGACGAAATCAGCGAATTTGGATCTGTTTTGTATGAAAAAGCAAAAAAAACAAATGATTTGGTCATTCCTTACCAAAAAGAAATTGACCAATTATTTAGTTCTTCATCAGACAAAAGTATTCTTTCTCAAACTGATGCAGATATGCTTTTAAGTTCATTGTATGTATTGTACACTAAAAAAAGTAATGCTGATAAGAAAAAACTAGCTTATGATGCTATGCTGAAAGATTTCTTAAACTATAGTACTATAGAAGAAACCGCTACAGTTGATGCAAATGCAAAAGTAGAATACGATCAATATTACAAATTGCAAGATGTTCTGAAAAAATACAAAAGATTAGAAAAGTCAAGCAAATACAAACCTATTGTTCCAGAAGAATTTCCATATAAAGATTTACGTCCAGATGCAGTTTCAAGCACTATTGCACAAGTTAGAACTCGTTTATATTTATTAGGAGATTTAAAAAGCGATTCTAAAAGCAATGTTTATGATCGTGAATTGATGGATGCTGTAATGAAATATAAAGTCCGCAACGGATTTAAACCTAATTATATTTTGGCTGAAGAACACATTAACGAAATGAATATTCCGCTTGAAGATAAAGTTGCTACTTTAAAACTTAACATGGAAAGATGCCGTGAAATTTCGGCTTTAATTGCTGCTAGCGACGAGTATGTATTGGTAAATGTACCTTCTTATGAATTGATTTATGTAAAAAACGGAAAAGTTCAATTGACTTCGCCTGTATTCGTTGGAGCGCCTTTAACTAAAACCACCATTTTTAATGGCGAAATTGACCGAATCGTTTTTAGTCCGTATTGGACAGTACCGCAAAGTATTGTACAAAATGAATTAAGATCTAAAATTGCTGCAGACCCAAATTATCTTGCAGAAAAAAATATGGAGATGGTTAACGGACAAGTAAGACAAAAACCAGGACCAGATAATTCTTTAGGATTAGTAAAATTCATGTTTCCGAATTCTGATGATATTTACATGCACGATACCCCATCTAAAACTTTATTCGATTTTGAAAAAAGAACTTTTAGCCACGGATGCATTAACGTGAAAATGGCTAAAGAACTAGCCGTAGCCATGCTGAAAGATTATCCAGAATGGACTCAGGCAAAAATCGACAAAGCTATGGCGGGTAAAGTAGAAAATAGTTTTAAGCTGTCTAAAAAAGTGCCAATTTTCATTACTTATTTTACTTCATTGGTAAATGACAAAGGCGAAATTGGATTCTTTCAAGATGTTTACGAAAAAGACGCCAATCCAAATGGAGAAACGCTTCCCGACGCTGTAATTGTAAATCAATAATTTACGCTAATAATTCTAAGAGAGGATTTATCAAATTTGGTTTGATAAATCCTCTCTTTATTATTTTTATCACCAATAACAAAAATACCTTAAAATGCTATTTTTTAAGCTTTTAAAGGTAATTACAATTTGAAATTCGCCTTTATTTTGCAGTAGAATTAAGCCCCATTTTTTTATAAATGTTTAAAACTAAACTATTATGAAAACAAATAATATAGAAGGTCTTACAATGTTTGAAATAAACGTTTTAATTCAACAAGGAGGGAAATTTATAATGTTTCCTTTCATTATTTCTGAAATGGTAAAAAGGATTAAGGAACCAAATATTTATTTTATACGCCCAAATGAAGGCACATTCAAATATGCCTTAAAACACTTTTTTCTAAATTTATCGCTAAGCTGTCATATTTTCCCTTTTGCCCCAATTTATATTGCCAAATCGTTATTTTATCTAATGAAAGGCGGAAAAGATTACACTGATACTATATTAAAAGATTTAGACAACAATATGCCTGTTTATACGCCACAATTAAAACTATCATATTTGATATAGTTTCAAAATCTTTTCCTAAAAATCATCTTATACTTTATAAGGTGATTTTTTTTGTCCTAAATTGACATTTTTAAGTCTTATTAAGGCTGATGTGATTATGCGTTAAAGAGAGATTTGCAAATCTTTTTTTTAATAGAAAATCAACAATGAAAAAATACATTTTAGTTCTTGGTATTATTGTTTCATGTCTCATTATTTCATGTAAAAATTTCACATCAGAAAACTCCATAACTTCCGACGGTATTAGCAAACCGCAAGCTCCAAATGCAATAGGGCCACCACGCGTACTATTTATAGGAAATAATCAAACCGAATATTTTGTTAGCGCTCCCACATTATTTCAGGAATTGTGCAATGCAAATAATAAGAATGTAAATGTACAGCAGCTAATAACAATGGGAGTTCCACTTGATAAAGTTTATTATACAAATAAAACAGAGGCCAATCAGAATTTTTCTACTATAGACAAAGATGGAAATTATTATGATTTTGTAATCCTTCAGGAATCTCCTCAAATTGCATTAACCAATCTTGAAAAATATAGATCAAACCTAAAACTAATTGCAGAAAAAATACATAAAAATAGTCCTGATGTTGCAATTTATGTGTACCAAAACATGACTCCATTGCCTTATACAGATTCAGACTATACTAATTATTATAAAGAATTACGTAAAAATACAATTTTAGCAACTGCTTTTATAAAAAACGCAGGGATATTGAAAATTGGTGATGCTGTTAAAGATGCTTATAGAGGTAAAAATGGCTACAACTATCTAAAAAACAGTACAGACCACCTTTGCTATGGTCAAAATACGCCTCATTTTTTAAATGATGGCGGATTTCTTCAGGCTGTTTTATTATACAATACAATCTTTGAAGAAAAACCAATTATTCCTAAAAAGTTAATTTTAAGTACAGGAACTGGTGACAATGACAATATGAGAAAACAAGAGGTTTCAAAAGCAATAAGTGATCCCGTAGCACTAGAAGAAATTGCTTTTAGTAATCGATAAAACTCAAATAATTTCAAAACTAAAAAATCACCTTATTGAATTTTATAAGGTGATTTTTTATTTAATATAAAACACTGAAAATCAACAAAATTTATTTCTTATTTTAGCTTTATCTTTTTAACCTAAAAAACAATCTATGGAAGATTCAAACGAGTTAATACAACAAAAAAGCTGGCTTAACCGAAACTGGAAATGGCTTATTCCCAGCGGATGCCTAACTCTTATCATATTAGCGGCTTTATTTATTGGCGGAATTTTCTATGAAGTAACTTCGGTTCTTAAAGATTCTGAAGCCTATAAAGAATCTATGTTAGCTGTAGAGAATAATAAACTCGTAGTGGAAAAACTCGGTTCTCCTGTCGAAACAGACGGAATGGTTTCTGGAGTTGTTACTTCGCACAATAACGTACGAGCTTGCGATGTACAAGTGCCGCTAAAAGGTCCTAAAGGCAAAGGAACTTTGTTTGTTGTGGGCGAAAAAAGAGGAACATGGAAATACTCTGAAATGTCTGTTTATATTGAAAATACAAATGAGAAAATAGATTTATTGCAGAAATAAAATCTATTAATCAAACCAAAATCATAAAATGAAATCTTTTTTTAGTCTATTCACAGGGCTTTTCCTGTGCCTCTCATCTTTTTCACAATCTGCCGAAAAATATCAAGTTTACGCCAATCAAATTAAACAGTTCTCAAAACCTGCAAAAATATTACGAAATGATATTAATGCACAGGGAAATGGCTCTATTGAATTTACAAATGCTAAAAACCAGATACTGCGTTTTAGATTGCAAAATAATAAACTTCAACTAGGATCTTGTAGGATTGCTTTTGAAATATATTATTACGAAAAAAATTATTTAAAAAGAATTGAATCACTTGACAGCAACGGAAATTTAATTGGATGCAACTTAAAACTAAATGGAGAAGCTGTTACAGAATATATTATTGAAAAACCTTCTTTATATCTCCAAAAAAAGAAATTGATTGATAATGCCGAAGGTAACATTGATATGAAAGATGATGCTAAAGAAAAAATCATTCGCGTTCAATATTTTGATGCTCATAATAAACCTATAATATTATTAAAACCTGTTTATATTTCGAGTAAAACCTATTGGCAGGATAATATTCGAATGGCTTGGCCATAAATTGAGGAGCTAAAAAAATGAGACTCTAAGTTCTTATATGTTAAGTTTACAACAAAATGTTAGTTTGCTTAAAATAAAATTGTGGCGTTGTTTTTGAATAAGTAGTATTTTTGAAACTTAAATAAAACCCCATAATGAAAAAGATTTTACTATTAGCCGTTACATTTTCGCTTACTTCTTGCGCACAGGTACAACAGACTTTAAATCAATTGCCTCAAATCGCATCTCAGATTCCAACTACAGGAACTGTTGACATTGCTTCTGGATTAAAAGAAGCTTTAAATAAAGGAATTACACAACAAGTGAGTAAATTAACCGCTGTAGATGGTTTTTATAAAAATGAAGCTGTAAAAATTTTAATGCCAGAAGAATTGCAAAAAGTAGATGCAACTCTTCGTAAAGTAGGTTTAAGCTCTCTTGCAGATGAAGGAATCAAAATGCTGAACCGCGCTGCAGAAGATGCCGTAAAAGAAGCAACTCCGATTTTTGTTACAGCAGTAAAAAACATGACTTTTACAGATGCAAAAAATATTCTTTTAGGAAGTGACAATGCTGCAACAAATTATTTGCAAGGCAGCACGACAACTTCTTTATACGCCAAATTTAACCCAGTAATTAAAAGTTCTTTCGAAAAAGTGGGCGCAGATGCTGTTTGGACAAAGATTATAACAAAATACAACACTATTCCATTAGTAAAAAAAGTAAATCCAGATTTGACTGATTATACAACAAATCAAGCTTTGTCTGGTGTTTTTAAAATGATTGCTGTTGAAGAAAAAGATATCAGAAACAATATCTCTGCAAGAACAACGCCTTTATTGCAAAAGGTGTTTGCAATGCAGGATGGAAAATAGTTTTTCTTGTAAGGTTCAAAGAGACAGAGTTACAAAGGGACAAAGCTGCCTTTGCAACTTTGAACCTTTGTAACTTTGCAACTAACCAAAAACCAAAAGACCGAAATGCAAAAAATTACCATACTCATTCACTGTAAAGATCAAAAGGGAATTATAGCTGCAGTGACTACTTTTATTGCTAAGGTAGAAGGAAACATTACGTACATCGACCAGCATGTTGATGTGGAGCAGAATGTATTTTTTATGCGTTTAGAATGTGAATTTACCAATCAGGGCAGTAATATTGAAAACATAAAAGAAGAGTTCAGCAAAACAATTGCTGCCGACTTCAATATGTCTTGGGATTTGTACAATCAGGAGCAAAAACCTAGAATGGCTTTGTTTGTTTCTAAATATGATCACTGTTTATTTGATATTTTAGGGCGTTATAGTGCAGATGAATTAGGTGTTGAAATCCCGATGATTATAAGCAATCATAATGATTTGCGCTCGATTGCGGAACGTTTTGATATTCCGTTTCACTATGTTCCTTTTACAAAAGACAACAAAGAAGAAGGCGAAGCAAGACAAATTGAGCTTTTGAAAAGATACCAGATCAATTTTATTGTTTTGGCGCGCTACATGCAGATTGTCACTCCAAAATTAATTTCGTTATACGAAAATAAAATCATCAATATTCACCATTCGTTTTTACCTGCTTTCCCTGGAGCAAAACCTTATCATTCGGCTTTTAAACGTGGTGTAAAAATTATCGGAGCTACTAGCCATTACGTAACAGAAGAATTAGACGAAGGTCCGATCATCGAGCAAGATATCGCAAGAGTTTCTCATATTCACTCTGTAGAAGATTTTATCATGAAAGGCCGTGACTTGGAACGCATCGTTTTAGCAAGGGCAATTAAACTGCACGCTGAAAGAAAAACAATGGTTTATAGCAATAAGACGGTGGTTTTTTCTTAAGGTTCAAAGGTACAGAGGCTTTTCTTTACCTAAAAAACTTCGACTTCGCTCAGTTTGACAGCAATTATCTCAAAATAATAAACCCGACAGGTTTTAAAAACCTGTCGGGTTTAATTTTATAAATCTAGTTCAGAAAGCCTTTGTCTCTTTGAACCTTTGCCACTCTGAACCTAAAAAAAACTTATCTCGCTTTAATTGCCAATCTTGGGTCATCAAAAGCATTTACTTCGTCCATTGTCATTCCTAGCGCGTTTGCTACACCTGCGCCATAAGCTGGATCGGCTTGGTAGCAGTTTCTGATATGACGAACTTGAATAAATTTCTGCGCTCCTCCTACTTGTCCCGCAGTATTTTTAAATAAAAGCTGCTTTTTCTCTTCTGTCAGCAAATTGAACAAAAGTCCAGGTTGAGTGAAATAATCTGAATCGTCTTCTCTAAAATTATGTGCATAAGCATCGCCGTAAATTGCCAATGGCGGTTCTTTTACTTCTGGCTGATCTTGCCATTCGCCAAAACTGTTTGGCTCATAGTGCTTTCTTCCCCCATAATTTCCATCTACACGCATTGCTCCATCTCTGTGGAAACTATTATACGGACATCTAGAAGCATTTACTGGAATCTGGTAATTGTTTACTCCCAATCGGTAACGGTGAGCATCTCCATAAGAAAACAAACGCCCCTGAAGCATTTTATCCGGAGAAAAACCAATTCCCGGAACTACGTGAGCTGGGTTAAATGCCGCCTGCTCTACTTCTGCAAAATAATTTTCTGGGTTTTTGTTTAATTCGAATTCTCCAACTGGAATTAGCGGAAAATCTCCTTTTAACCAAACTTTCGTTAAATCGAATGGATGAAAACGATAGGTTCTCGCCTGCTCTTCTGACATAATCTGAACGAACATTTTCCATTTCGGGAAGTTTCCTTCTTCAATTGCATTAAATAAATCTCTTTGATGGCTTTCTCTATCTCCGCCCACCAATTTAGCCGCTTCTTCATCAGAAAGGTTTTCAATTCCTTGTTGAGAAACTAAGTGAAATTTTACCCAATGTCTTTCGTTTTGAACATTAATAAAACTAAAAGTGTGGCTTCCAAAACCATGCATTTCTCTATACGATCTCGGAATTCCTCGATCACTCATTACAATTGTAACTTGATGAAGAGCTTCTGGCAATAAAGTCCAAAAATCCCAATTATTATCAGCACTTCTTAAATTGGTTTTTGGATCGCGTTTTACAGCGTGGTTCAAGTCAGGAAATTTCATTGGATCACGGAAAAAGAAAACTGGAGTATTATTTCCTACCAAGTCCCAATTTCCTTCGTTTGTATAAAATTTCATGGCAAAACCACGTATGTCTCTTTCGGCGTCAGCAGCACCTCTTTCTCCTGCAACAGTCGAAAAACGAACAAACATTTCTGTTTTTTTACCAATTTCAGAAAATATGTCTGCTTTTGTGTATTTGGTAATGTCGTGTGTAACAGTAAAAGTTCCGTAGGCTCCAGATCCTTTGGCGTGCATTCTTCTTTCCGGAATCACTTCTCGGTCAAAATGTGCCATCTTTTCTAAAAACCAAAAATCTTGTAATAAAACAGGTCCGCGAGGGCCAGCTGTTTGAATGTTTTGATTGTCTGGAACGGGAGTTCCGGTTGCAGTTGTTAATTTTTTGTTTGATTCCATTTTGCTGATTTTTAACATTTTATCAAATATACAAACTTATCTTTAGCATATTCATAACTAAAATTGATTGTTATTATATTTTAATAATCAAAAATTATTTTACGTTACAGAAAGCTCAAAACGGCCATTTTCCAAATCTTAACTTATGACCAACAAAGTAATAACAAAACCTTAACAGCATAAAATTGATATATGTCGGACATTTGTAATGTAATAAACTGGTTATTTATTATTTTGGTTTTGGTTAGTTAAATGATGCCGGCTTCTTCGAGATGCCGGCATTCTTTTTTGTATTAAATCCCAACAGGATTTTTTAAATTCCAATAAAAAAATTCCAAATTCCAATTCTCGTAAAACTTCACTTTTAGATTAAAACCCAAGTTAAAAAAACAAATTCCAATTTTACGAAACTGGAAATTTGGAATTTGGGATTAAAAAAAATTGGATTTTTTTAAATATTTCAACATTAACTTATATCCAACAAAGTAATAACAAGACCTTAACAGCATAAGTTTGATATATGTCGGATATTTGTACTGTAATAAACTGGTTATTTATTATTTTGGTTTTGGTTAGTTAAATAATGCCGGCGTCTTCGAGATGTCGGCATTATTTTTTGCATTAAATTCCAATAAAAAAATTCCAAATTCCAATTTTACGAAACTGGAAATTTGGAATTTGGAATTTTTTTATTGGAATTTTAGTTTTTAAGTCTTTCGTGTAGTAATTTAAAATACGAAAATGCCTTTAGCAATCTGCTGCCGTGCCAAGAGAACATTTCGCCGTCAACAAAAATAGTTTTGGCGTGATGCGTAAACCTTCCGATTTCGAAAGCATCTTCTTCTTTGAAAGGATACGGTTCTGATGAAAGGAAAACTAGATCAGGATCGCCTTCTAAACGCATTTTTTTTAATTCGATTTCAGGATAACGTCCTTTATCTTCGTAAATATTTTTAAAATGATTGAGTTTTAAGAGCTCATTAATATAAGTATCTTTTCCAGCCACCATATATGGATTTTTCCAAATAAAATAAGCCGCTTTCTTTTCCTTTATATCTTTTATATAATTTTTAAAATCGCTTAAAGCGAAAGCCAATTTGTCGTTCCATTTCTGTGCTTCGGTTCTGCAATTGAATAATTGTCCGAAATCTGAAATCATTTGGAAATTATCCTCGATAGAAACAATATTGGTAACCCAAACTGGACAAATTGCACTTAACTGTTCTACAATCTCAAGCGTATTTTCTTCTTTGTTGCAGATTATAATATCCGGTTCTAAAAGCTTTATTTTTTCGAAGTGAATTTTCTTCGTTCCGCCAACAGTCTTTTTAGTGGATTTAAAATGAAACGGATGAACACAAAACTTCGTTATTCCGATAATTTTTTCTTCTAAACCTAAATCATACAACAATTCGGTTTGTGAAGGAACAAGCGAAATAATTCGTTTTGGAGCTGTTTCGAAAGTATGAACTTTGCCAAGCTGGTCGATTAATTGTTTCATTTACTTATATTGTATTTTTTAACCGCAAAGTTCGCAAAGATTTACGCTAAGAACACAAAATTATTTCCTTTGCGAACTTTGCGGTTAAATCTGTTTTTCTTTTTAATTAAAATCTGCGGTCAATAATAGTTGCCATTTCTTTTTGAACTGATAATGCCTCTTCTCTAGCCTTTTCAGCGAAATCGGTTCCTTTTGAAGCATAAATAATCGCTCTAGCAGAATTTACCAAAAGCCCCACTTTATCATTCATTCCGTATTTGCAAACCTCAGATAAGCTTCCGCCTTGAGCGCCAATTCCTGGAACTAATAAGAAACTATCTGGAACAATTTTTCTGATTTCAGTAAAATATTCTGCTTTTGTTGCACCAACAACGTACATTAAGTTTTCGCTGTTTTTCCAAGTTTTAGAAGTTTCTAGAACTTGTTTGTACAATTCCTTTCCATTTGTATTTAAAGTCTGAAAATCAAAAGCTCCTTCATTTGAAGTTAGAGCCAACATAATTGTATGTTTGTTTTCGAAAGCTAAGAAAGGCTCTACAGAATCTTTTCCCATATAAGGAGCAACCGTTACACTATCAAAATTCAGGTCTTCAAAAAAAGCTTTGGCATACATACTTGAAGTATTTCCAATATCGCCTCTTTTTGCATCTGCAATTGTAAAAATATCAGGATAATTTTCGTTGATATAATTAATCGTTTTTTGCAGAGACATCCATCCTTTTATTCCGTACGCCTCAAAAAAAGCTGTGTTTGGTTTGTATCCAACAGTCAAATCATGAGTGGCATCAATAATCGCTTTATTAAATTCAAAAATAGGATCTTCAGTTTCTAATAAATGCTGCGGAATTTTAGTTAGATCTGGATCTAAACCAACGCATAAAAATGATTTTTTTTGAAGAATTTGTTCGTGTAGTTGTTGTGTTGTCATATTCTTTTTTGCTTGTGCGGCAAAATTACAAATTATAATTGTGAATGAGTTAACGGCTGATGGTTAATTGTTAATGGTTGCCTCTTGATGGTTGTCAGTTGGTGTTGTCAGGCTGAGCGAAGTCGAAGTCTCTGTGCGCCCTTCAACTCCGCTCAAGGTGACATTAATCATACTATATTCTAAATTATCTCACTAACATTGAATTCTATAACATCTATCAAAAATTGTGTAAGAGAAAAATTAGAATCAAAAGTAATTTTGAAATAAACCATTAAAAAGACAATTATGAGCCCAAATATCGGAATTACACCAAAAAACTTAAAAAAGAGCGCTTCTATACTAGCTACGATTTTATCAAACGAAATGACTTTGTATGTAAAAACAAGAAAATTTCATTGGAACATTTCTGGAAACAGTTTTATGGAACTGCACAAATTGTTTGAAGAACAATATCGCATTCTTGAGGCCCAAATTGATGAAGTTGCAGAACGCATTAATCAGTTGGGAGAAAAAACAATTGGAACAATGAAAGAGTTTATAGATAATTCTACTCTTAAAGAATCTCCAAAAGAATATGCTTCGCAAAAAAACATGCTATCTGAACTTTTAGAAAATCACGAACAGCTGGTAACAGAATTTAGAAGTTACATTCCGATTTTTGAAAACGAAACTAACGATGCTGGTTCTGCCGATTTTGTAACAGGATTGTTGCAGGAACACGAAAAAATGGCTTGGATATTAAGGAGATATCAAGCATAATCTTGTGTTATGACTTATGAATTGCGAGTTATGAATTGATTTTCATTCTCTATTAAAATGAAAATTATGCAACACTCGAGAAAATAAATGTAACATAACGCTGATATAAAATTTGCAATTTTACAATACAATAAAAACTTAAAAGAGATATCATGAATACTACCGAAATAAAAGGAAACTGGAACGAGTTGAAAGGAAAACTAAAGCAAAAATATGCTGAGTTAACAGATGACGATTTGATGTTTGCTGAAGGAAAAGAAGACGAAATGTACGGAAAACTTCAGCAGAAACTGGGAAAAACAAAAGAGGAATTTCATCAAATCCTGTCAGAATTGTAAAACCTTGCAACTCAATCAGGGAAATACCGTCTAGTAAAAAATATTAGACGGTATTTTTTTGAAAATTTTATTTTAAAATCGCATTTTCGTGCAATTCTCAACCATTTAAAAGCTAAAACACCAAAAAAAATAAGTATCTTTAACCAAATTCTATAAAATGAAACTATTTATAAAGTTCGACATTAATACTATTTGCTCTCTTTATTTAAAACAAAATCTGGAACAAAACAATGTAAATTTTACAACTCTGGGATTTGGCGAAATTGAGATTGAAGACAATCTTGATGCCGAAGCGCTAGACAATTTAAAAACTAAATTGGCTCCATGCGGTTTTGAAGTAGTTGAAAATCAAAAAAGCGTATTAGTCCAAAAAATAAAAGATGCGATTATCGAGCTTGTATTTATGGATGATAGCAATAATTATAAAAGTTCTGTATTTTTGGCAGAAAAGCTAAATCACAGTTACGGATATTTATCTAATGTTTTCTCAGAAGTAACGTATTCTTCTATAGAAAACTTTATTATTTTACAGAAAATTGAAAGAGCAAAACAGCTGATTATTATCAACGAAATGAGTCTTACCGAAATTGCTTTTTTACTCAACTACTCGAGTGTGGCGCATTTGAGTACGCAGTTTAAAAACACCACCGGAATTACTCCGTCTGCTTTTCAGAGAATTATTAAGAAACGAAGAGAAAATTTAAAATAAAAACCCAAATACCACATTACAATGCAAAAAAACGCATTACACATTTTATTGGCCGATGACGATGAAGATGACCGTCTTTTCTTTAAGGATGCTTTTGAAGAAATAAAAATACAAACTAATGTAAGTTTTGTTCATGACGGTATGCAGCTTATGGATCATTTAATGAACACAGACAATAAACTTCCAGATATTTTGTTTCTAGATTTAAACATGCCTAAGAAAACAGGTAAAGAATGTTTAATTGAAATCAAAAAAACGGATCATTTAAAAGATATAATTATTGCCATTTATTCTACTTCTTCATCAGAAGAAGATATCGAAGATACCTTTATTCAAGGCGCTAATATTTACATCAAAAAGCCAAGCGATTTCAATACACTCAAAAAAATAATTAATGAAGTCGTGACTGTAAACTGGCATTATCATACTTCAGGTTTAAACCGTGATAATTTCTTGCTGCGACTAAAATAAAAGCATACCGATAATGAAGTGGATACCAAATTTTAATTCTTCAAACTCTTTGAGAGTTATTTTTGTAATCGCAGTTTTCATTCTGTTATTTCTTTCTTCAATTGCTTACAAACATAATCAGGACTTGAATGAATCAAGCAAGCTGGTTATGCATACATACGAAATCAATATTCAGCTCGAACGATTAATGTCGGCTATTAAAGATGCAGAAACGGGCCAGCGAGGATATATCATCACTCGCAACGCCCGTTTTTTAACTCCGTATATTTATTCCCGAGACAAGGTAAATACTTCATTTATCACCTTAAAAAAACTTACTGCTGATAATCCGAGGCAGCAGGATAATCTCCAAAAACTTTTCAAACTCATTACCCAGCGTTTTGTTTCTTTTGAAAACTGCCTAAAATACAGTGATCCAAAAACCTACGATAAAAGAAAACTGGACAATCATATGTTTGGCGGCCGTATTTTAATGGAAAATATTCGTTTTAAAGTGGACGAAATGAATGACATCGAGAAGGATTTCTTAAAGAAAAGACTTAAAATTTACGATTCTGAGATCTCTTTGAGTCCGCTGTTTTCGATTTCATTATTCTTGGCAGCTTTGAGTTTTATCTTATTGGCGTATCGTCAAATTAGCCGTGATTTTGAACGTCTAAAAGTATTCAATAAAAAGCTTCTTATTTCAAGCGGTTTAATTTCTGAATCTGAAAATATTGGTAAATTCAGCACTTGGCAATGGGATTTGGATTCTGATAAAATTGATTTTTCAGACAACCAATTTCGATTATTAGGTCTTGAGCCAAAATCTTTTGCGCCAAATAAAGCGACACTTATAAAATATGTTCACCCAGACGACAAAGAATCTGTCGCCAAAGCTATAGACGGAATTCTAGAAAAGAAACATCTTCCGTTTGTATATTATAAAATTGTACGTCCAGATTTTGAAGTCCGTTATTTTAAAACAACAGGTAAATTGGTAACAGATCAGCAAGGCAGTAAGATTTTGTTGGGAATCAATTTTGACATCACAGACGAACATCTGCTAAATATCGAACTTCAAGAACGAAATAAAGAACTGGAAAAAAGCAACAAAGAACTGGCTTCTTTCAACCATGTTGCCAGTCACGATTTGCAAGAACCGCTTAGAAAAATACAAACTTTTATTTCTAGAGTTTCTGGCGCAGATAAAGAAGTTATGTCTGAAAGCGGAAAAAATTACATTACTAAAATAGAAAGTTCAGCAAAAAGAATGCGAGTTTTAATAGACGACCTTCTTTTGTTTTCAAGAACCAATACAACCAAAAAGGAATTCATTAAAATGAATCTTAATGAGCTTTTGGATAATGCCGAATCTGAATTAGGCGAAGTAATCGAAGAAAAGAAAGCCGTTATTCAGCGCATTGGAAAACTTCCGAAGCTTTCTGTTATTCCGTATCAGATCGAACAGCTGTTTATCAATTTAATTGGAAATTCATTAAAATACAGTCAGCCCGATGTAAATCCTGAAATTTCCATTTCTAGCGAAAAAGTAAACTCTGCCGATTATCCAGAAATTTTAGAACAGTCTGTAAAGAAATTTCATAAAATCACTTTTACAGATAACGGAATGGGATTTGACCCTCAATTTAAAGAAACCATTTTTATACTTTTTCAGCGTCTTCATTCTAAAACAGATTATCCTGGAACCGGAATTGGATTAGCCATTTGCAAGAAGATTGTAGAGAATCATAAAGGGCACATTGTAGCCGATAGCACTTTAGGAAAAGGCTCCATATTTACGGTGTTTCTACCCGATTAAACTTCATTCAAAAAACACATAAAAAGCGTTATATAAGCCTACTATGGGAATTATATAACGTTTCTTTTTTATGCTGTAAAGTAAAATCTTTCATTCGTTAGCATCTTTGTAATGTAATACTTTAGGAAGTAATAATGAAAATAATTCCCCTATTAAAGGCTGCATATTTTAGAGTCTTTTGCTTAATCGTATTAGTACTATGCATCACGTCATGCCGAAAAATTAATCCGATTGAAAACACTTTAAAAAATCAGGCTTTTGCAAAAAATGACAGAGAAGAAACAGAAGTCTTCTTTTTTATTTCAACGGCGAATATCAGCAAATCTATTATTTCAAAAAGTCAAATTGCACAACAAAAAAGTTCAGATGTAATCGTTCAGGAATTAAGCAAAAGAATAGAAGTTCAAGAAAGTCAATTGTTGGAAGCGATAACCAAAATGGCCACATCAAAGCTCATTGTCATTACCGAAATAAATGCCACGCACAAAAGAGACCTGTACAACCTCATTGATGCAAATAATAACGATTTTAATACTATCTATTTAGATACGATGACAGAAGCGATCTGTGACCAGATTGAGTTGCTTGAAACAATTTCTAGAGAAACAAATGACAAACAAATTCTCGAATTGGTTCTCCGCTTTTTGCCAGAACAATACAAACTCTTACGAGAGACTGAAAGAATAAAAAAACAAAATGAATAAACGCCTATTATCTATCTATTAACTAAATTTTTTACTATGAAATTACAAGCCAAATTTTTATGCGCCTTAACACTTTTTTTAACAGCATCATTCGGAATGCTGCACGCTCAGGACACTAATGTAACTACCGAATTCGGTGTAAAAGGAGGATTCAACATGTCTAACCTATACGGCAGCGGAGATGATGTAGATGACAACAATATTTTATACGGATTTAATGCTGGGGTTTACGCCACACTTCCTATCTCAGATTTCGTTGCCATCCAGCCAGAGATTTTGTTTACTACAAAAGGTTCAGAATTAGAATATAGCAATGCTTTTGCAAGCGGAAGCACAAAATTCAAATTAAACTATATCGAAGTTCCTTTATTAGTGAGAGTAAACGTAACAAAGAATTTTAATATACACGCTGGTGGTTACGCATCATACTTAGTAAGTTCTAAAGTAACTGGAGACGGAACTTTTGATTTTGATGAAGATATTGATGCAGACGATTTAGCAAGATTTGATGCAGGTATTGCTGCAGGTATTGGAGTAGATTTTAACCCAATTAGTGTAGGATTACGTTACAATTACGGTTTAACAACTGTTGGTAAAGAAAGAACTATTGCTGGGACAACTTACACAGTACCAGACGCTAAAAATAGCAACTTGACATTATACCTGTCGTATAAGTTGAACTAAGAAAAAACAATTATTAACCGCTAAAATAAAAAACCATGTCAAATTTATTATATACCATCGCAGTGATTCTGGTAATACTTTGGGCTTTAGGGTTCTTTGTTTACAGTTTTGGAAGCATTATCCATATTCTGCTCGTAATTGCCATTATTGCCGTATTGCTTCGACTAATTAAAGGTCGAGAAGTTTAAAAATCACAATTTATTAAATCAACAAATTATTAAATATTAATCCATTAAATTATTTATTATGAAAACTAGTAGCACAATTTTAGGAATTTTAGGAGCCGCAGCGGCGGGAGCATTCATAGGTGTATTATTTGCACCAGACAAAGGGTCAAACACAAGAAAAAAAATCAAAGACAAATCGAAAGATTACGGGGATAACTTGAAAACAAAATTTGATGGCATTGTAAACACAATCACTTCAAACGGTAAAGAAATTATCGAAGAAGGAAAATCTAAACTTAACCAAGTTAAAGAAGATTACAACACGCTAAAAGACGATGTGAAAACAGTAAAATCAAACTATTAATAGCACACATTAATTAGTGAAATTTTCAAACCATAAAACCCTATATCATGGAACCAAATGCAACAACAAACGAGAATTTAAATCTTTATGAAAAAGCAGAGAACTATGCTAAAACAAGTTTAGAATTATTAAAACTAAAAACAGTGTGTTCTGTTGCCGATGGTGCTTCATCATTAGCTTCAAAGATAGCGATTGGTATTGTTGTTGCATTTTTTACTTTGTTCCTGAATATCGGGATCAGTTTATGGATTGGTAAAGAACTTGGAGAGTATTACTACGGCTTTTTTATCATGGCACTATTTTATCTTATTGTAGTGATTGTTGTGGTAAAATCACACCATAAATTGATAAAAACTCCAATTGGAAATACGATTATCTCCAGTATTCTAAAAGAAACAAAAAACTGATTTAATTCATTGATAAACATAAAAGACTATGGAAGCCATTTACAATATTGATCAGTTAAATCAAAAAATTGAGGAATTAGAAGTTCGCCAAGATGCAGAATGGTGCGCAATAAAAGACCATATCGATGAGATTAAGGACAATTTAAAGCCGATAAACCTGATCCGCAACACGGTTGAAGAAATCAACGAAACAGTTGGTTTTAAAAGCCATATCGCTCAATCGGCAATCAGTATCGGAATTGGTTATTTGGCCAAAAGATTTATTGTCGGAAAAGGCGATTCGATGTTCAAAGGAGTCCTTGGCTCTATCGTTCAGCTTATTGTAACCAATCTGGTTTCGAAACCTCATCATGAATCTTCTCAAGATGAAGAAGAATCATCACAATACGAACCGTCTAGAGAGTAATTTGTCTAACTTAATTTAATTATTATGGAAAAGTTAAGCGAAATAGTAATAAAAAATGGTGTATACGTTTACTCGAATCTATATAAATGTTTAGAATATACTAGAGTATTTTTAGGGGTATAGCCTTTTTTTTTAAAAGGTACAAAGTTACAGAGGTTCAGAGGTGCAAAGTTTAAAAGCTTTGTGTCTCTGAATCTTTTTTTTTAGCCTTTATCATTTTGTCCCTATATACTTTGCGTTCCAACGGTTGAAACCGCTGGCAATGTTTTTCTTGAATTCCTAAGCTTCTGAAATTCTAAGGCTCTAAGCTTTTTCCAATCTTCGTTTTCTTCCACAAAAAAAGCCGAACAAGTTCGGCTTTAAATATATTTATCTTCAAAGAGAAAAGACTTAGAATCTTAGCAACTCAAAAAAATATGTTCAAAGAGAAAAAACCTCTGAACCTTTGCAACTATGTCCCTTTGAACCTGTGTACTTTAGTACACCTCAGAAGCTTCCTTCAATTTCTCCATGTTGTTAACCAACTGAAGCTCAGAAACGATTTTCTGAATATCACCGTTCATGATGTTTCCTAAATCGTAAAGCGTTAAACCAATACGGTGATCGGTTACACGGCCTTGCGCGTAGTTATACGTACGGATTTTAGCCGAACGGTCTCCAGAACTTACCTGAGAACTACGTTTTTTAGCATCTTCTTCTTGCTTTTTGGCCAATTCCATTTCGTACAAACGAGAACGTAATACCATTAAAGCCTTATCTTTATTCTTGTGTTGCGATTTCTCATCCTGACATTGCGCCACCAAACCTGTTGGAATGTGCGTTAAACGTACAGCCGA
The DNA here is from genome assembly GCF_016735615.1 of Flavobacterium tagetis. Classification (GTDB taxonomy): domain Bacteria; phylum Bacteroidota; class Bacteroidia; order Flavobacteriales; family Flavobacteriaceae; genus Flavobacterium; species Flavobacterium tagetis. Next base: position 336,462 of record NZ_JAERSF010000002.1, on the reverse strand, counting down.
TTTCGTAGTATTTACCGACTGTCCTCCAGGTCCAGACGAACAGAAGAAATCTACACGAACATCGTTCATATCTACCTGAACATCAAATTCCTCAGCCTCTGGCAAAACCATAACCGTTGCAGCCGATGTATGCACACGTCCTTGAGTTTCTGTCTGCGGAACACGCTGTACACGGTGAACACCCGCTTCAAACTTCAAAGTTCCGTATACATCTTCTCCAGTAACTTCAAAAATAACCTCTTTGAAACCTCCAGAAGTACCCTCGTTCATATCTACAACAGATGATCTCCATCCCATAGATTCGCAATATTTGGTGTACATTCTAAACAAGTCACCAGCAAAAATACTCGCTTCGTCCCCACCCGTTCCGGCGCGGATCTCCACCATTACGTTTTTCGCATCTTCAGGATCTTTAGGAATAAGCATAAATTTGATTTCCTCCTCCAATTCTGGCAGACGTTCTTTTGCTTCATCCAATTGCATTTTGGCCATTTCTACCATTTCAGCATCACTTCCGTCAGCAATAATTTCGTTTGCTTCGTCGATGTTTGCTAAAATTATGATGTACTCTTCTCTCTTTTCAACAAGCGCTTTTATCCCTTTATATTCTTGGTTAAGCTGCTTATAACGTTTTTGATCAGAAATAACATCCGGCTGAATAATCAAATCCGAAATCTCATCGAAACGCTGCTTTACATATTGAAGTCTATCTAACATTTTCTAATTCCTTTTATTGGACGGCAAAATTACAAAATTTTTATCGAAAATTCTAGTGTTCATTTTTTACGGAATTTAAGTTGAATATTTAGTGGAATTGTAATGATTTTTAGGAGCTGTTTCCTGCTATCCGCTATATCTTTTTAGGCAGGAACTTTACGGTTTAATAAACTCTTTTTCGTTTGCCTAAAAAGGATGCCGCTTCTATCAGGGCTAGGGGAATTATTTGAGCTATGTCGATAAGGCAAATATTGCAATGAGTAAAATAAATCAAACAGATTCAATTAAAAAGCAAAGTCGTAAATTTTGGAAAAACTTTGATAATTTAATGAAGAAATATAGTGCGCTCACTGACGCAAGCGTCCAATAGTGCACATCGCTCCAAGAAGTCTTCAACTGAAACGCTACGCAAATGTCTCCGACTTTGCGTTTTTTTTTGTTTCCCCGCTCCATGAAGTCTTCAACTGAAACGCTAGGCAAATGTCTCTGACTTTGCGTTTTTTTTAGATCAATATTCTAGATGAAATTTACACAAATCATCCAACAACTCCATTTCATCTTCTGGCAATAACTGCAAGGCAATTTCAAGGAAAGTCAATATTCCATTCAACTTATTGATTACTTATTCGATTTTCGACTAAAGATAACCGATTATAGGTTAAGACTTAGCTTACAAATCTTTTAGCTTTGATTTTCTAACTAAAGAAAATGAAAAGACAACAAAGCATATTAAATTATGCAATAAGTTATATAAAATCGTCAAACTTTAGAAAAACACAAACTAACAGAAATCTAACAAACCTAGGTACTGTTTTGCTAATTATTAATTTAAAAACCAAAAAGATGAGAAAAAAAAATCAAAAATGTGATAAGAGTAATTCTTATTTTTACCATTGCGATGATGCTAACGAATTGTGAAAATGAAAGTACTGATGTCAGCAATCAAGACTCTTCAATTGTTAATGCAAAAAAATGGTTGGAACGAAGCAAACCTGAACTATCGATTCTCAAATACACAAAAAAAATAGATTGGGATCAAGCGATAGTTACGGATGGAGAAAAAGGGAAAGTAGTTGAAGTTCCTTTAATTTTGGATGACAAAATTGCTGTAAAGAATGATGACAAATCACTTAAAACATATAATAGATTGATTTTTGTTGCAGATAAAAGCAATCTGTATAAATTATCTCATATCGTAATTTCAACTAACGAAAGTGATTTCGCCACAAATGATAAAAACTTCAATTTTTATAAAATAAGATCGAATTTTGAAGGATTTATTACTGTTTTAGATTCTCAAAATAAAATTTATTACTTTAGTATTCGCGGAAATAAAACAATATCATCTTCAATAAATAGTAAAATAAAACTTGAAGATGAAACTTGTCTTTATTTAGTTAAAACATATGATGATGGTAGTTTCGATGTTATGTACTTGATTTCTTGTGGCGGTGGTGGCACTGGCGATGGTAGTGGCGGCGGAGGATATGGTGGTGGTGCTGATGGAAGTGGCGCTGTAGGATCAGATTGGCAATTATTACAAACCATTAATGAAAGTGACCCATCAGCTTTTAATATGACTTTTTTTGAATTAACACAGGAGCAAAAAAATCAAGTTTTGGCCAAGGTGAGTTTTTATCTTCTTCCCTGGGCAGGAATTACGGTCAATGTAGTTCAGAATAAAAATATTGGAAAACCTTTTTCAATAGATTCGGTAACTAGTGATAGTTGGGGGCTCACATTAGGTTACAATTGGCATCAAACAACGTACTACCAAGCTACTGTTGGAAATAAAACAAATATAACGCTCATAGGTAAAATTACATATGGAACTGGTATAGGAGAAATAGGTGACGTATATTCTCAAACTGTCACTTACGAAATTGTTGTTAACAATCTGAATGGACATATTGAATCAGGAATTAGAAATTAAAATTATAAATTTATGGAAAAGACATTTAACGATTTTAGCCTATCTGTAGGTATTTGGCAAGTCATTGTAATTATATTTACTTTATTTATCTTGTATACGATATATTTGTTATTTAAATTTTTAAAAAACAAATCAAAACAAACCAAAAATAATATAAAATAACCTCTTTGCTCCGCAAAGTGTACAATCGAAAAAAAAACGCAGATGTCTACGACTTTGCGTTTTTTTTATTCCCAGAAATTAAATCTCAACCTTATAAACCCCTGCTCCACGAGGTCTTCAACTGAAACGCTACGCAAATGTCTCTGACTTTGCGTTTTTTTTGTTTCTAAAATGAAGAAAGTGATTATGTTTTACTGATTTTTATAAAAAGATCGTAATCTTTTTCTTAATATTTAAAAATAAAGTTTATGTTTATAAGAATTAAACTATTTAACCAATTTATTATGAAAAAATTTACAAGCCTTATAAAGGGCAGTATGCTTCTAGTATGCGTCCTTTTAATTACAAACTGCGCCTCTGAGGATAACAGCAGTAATCTTAACATTCAACCAACTGGAGAAGCAAAAAACTGGTTCAATGATCACAAATCAGAATATAATACTTCCATTCTGCAACATATTAGCAAATTGCAGTGGGAAAATGCCATAGTATCAAACGGCAAGGATGGAGAGGTAATTGAAGTTCCTTTTACACTCAAAGAAAATTTAAGCACTTCAGATGAAAATGGAACATTATACAATGACCATCATCGTTTGATGTTTATAAAAAATGAGCCTAATAACTTTAAAATGTATTATGTTCAAATATTCACAGAAAGTGAGAGTGCCAATATCTCAGATAAAAACTATAGTTATTACTCTGTAAAAGATAATTTTAACGGTCAGATATTTATACAAGATTTAAGTACGAACAAAAGCAGTGCTTTTAAATTTAAGAATGATCAGAAAGTTCAGCCTTCATTAACTGCAAAATGGCGTGAAGAAAATTTAGACTGTACATTTTTAGGATGGTGGAATGGAGATGGTAGTTTTACTCCTATAAAATTGCTATATTGCGATGGAGGAGGTTTTGATGATGGAGAACCCCATCCTCAATATGGCGGCGGCGGCGGCGCCGGGACAACAAATCCATCAGAAACAACTATAATAATAATCACAGATCCATCATTTTCGAATAATCCTTGTTTAGCTTCCGTATTTGCTAAGTTGGGAGGATCAGCAACTTTTCAAAAATATCTAAGTAATTTTGATGGTAATTTTTCGGTTGCAAACTTAAAATTATCTGCAAGTAGTACTATGTCAAATGGTGTAAATGCAGAAACAAGTCCTCCTTCAAATTATCTTATTGATATTTCTTTTAATCTCAATAATTTGAATAGACCAGGACTTGATGTAGCAAGAACGTTTATGCACGAAATGATTCATGCTGAAATGTTTAGAAAACTATTAAGTTTGTCTTCTGTGAATGGGGAAATTGATGTTACTAAATTAAATCAAATGTTAACACAACATAATTATCCAGGGCTTTATGACTATTATACACGATATGGTGTAAATGGAATGCAGCATGAACAAATGGCAGCTCATTACATAGATACGATTATTTCTTTTTTAAAAGGATATGATTCTGGACTAACTCAATCTCAGTATGAAGCTATTGCTTGGGCAGGCCTAAAAGGCACTGCATCTTGGAATGCATTAACAGAAGCAAAAAAACAAAGTATTACAAGCACATATAACTCTTGGCTTTCAACGGGGAGTACACAATGTAATTAAATAGAATATGAAAAAGATATTGATAACAATGTTAATGACTGTGAGCTTTCAAGTTTTCTCACAAAATCAGAAAAAAATCATTTTTGAATTTGACAATAAAGCTGATGAAATCGTCTATAGAAAAAACACTAACAATCAAGAAGTATCAGGTTTCAAATTTATGATAAATAATAAAAAAATCTTTTTTAGTTCGAATCCTATTTCAAGTAGTAATAAATTAACAATAAATACTAGTAGAGAACAGCTAAATAGTATTGTACAAAATGATAATGCAAATAAAAATTATTACTTCGTTGTCTATTTAAAAGACAAAAAAAAATCTTATGCCGTTGACCATCTTGTAAGGAAAATTACTTGCGAGTAAAATATCTAAATATACTTTCTAAGAGTCCAACTAAAAAACTGCGCAAAATGTCTCTGAACTGCCCCAAAAAAGTCAGACACTATTTGGGGGCATTTTTATGGAAAGAAAAGTAAAGTATAATTATGAGTTTAAACTTCGCTGTGTTCAGGAAGTTCTAAAAACAATTATTCAATTCGTTCGGTTTCAAAAGAGAACAATTTTACCGAGAGTAATCTCAGAAAATGGGTTAGCTTTTATAAGCATTATGGCAAAGAAGGTCTTTTTCCTGCTGACATTAGCGCTTATACAGCGTATTATGGTGAAGCGCCAAATGATGAATTTTACGAGGCTCTTGCTTGGGGAGGGTTGAGGGATAGCGATGTAAAAGCTTGGAATGAATTACCAGATGCAACAAAAGCATCTATAGAAGCTCTTGCTAGTAGAGTGGAGAAATTCTCCAAAACAAGCCCTTGCAATAATTAATAATAAAAAATAAACGATATGAAAAGTGCTATACTTATTATTTTGTCTTTATTTCCGTGCTTTGTAGGAGCTCAGGAAAAAGTAAAAGATACACTATTCTTTTCTTATGATAGCCAATATATTATTACACATACAGAAATTCCAAATCATTTTTACATAAAAGATGGGAGTGGTGCTAATATCGGTGACTTTTACTTTACAGGAGTTCAAAAGATACAGAATTACGAGACTAAAAAAAGAGAAATTAGTCTTAAAGAATTTATTAGGTCGTCTAAATTCTATGATGAAAATAGAAGGTTAAAATTAAGAGATTATGATCTTTGGGATTACCTTAAAAATTATGTTATTTTTTTAGTCAAAACTGAAGATGGTAAAAAAAGTTACTTACAAGTAGAAGCAAGTTTTGAAATTGAATAATTTAAAAAGTATTTAATGTGAAAATATATGCCCTACCTCTATTCTATTTCTTTTTTGTGAGTACAATATTTGCTCAAAAAAAAGATACGCTTTATTTTAGTGTAGATAAATATTACACTATTTCGCCTACAATTACTGCAAATATGGGTAACGAAACTTATTCTGAGTGGATTAAAGCTACGGATGAATATATGAAGCGCACGAAAACTAATGGCAACATATTCTTTATTGGAGATGGTTATTTAATAAAAAATTTAAAACCTAAAAAAATCCTGTCAATTAAAGAATATATTGAAAATAGAAAGTTTTATTTTGATGGAAAGTATAACCAGATTGTCGATGATAACAAACTTCAAGATTCTCTGACTAATAAATATACTATTTTTTTTGTAAATGGAGATGAATTTATTAGACCTCGAAAGTTAAGCTATACTTCTTATTATCCAAGACGTGATAAAGATTGGAATGTCGTTCAAAATAAAATAAAAGATACGCTTTATTTTAAACTCGATAATGAATATGTCTATCAATCAAAAGTTAACCCCAAATGGTATTTAATTAAAGATAGCAATGACAAACAACATCTATTTTTTGAAAAACAAGACATACAAAAAGGTTCTGCAATAAACAAGTTAATTAATTTTAAAGAATTTGTTGAGTCCTCTAGATTTTATAATAAAGATAGAAAGCAAAAATTGTATGAAACCAGTTTAGTCAATTTCCTTGGCAATTATGTTGTCTACTTTGTTAAAACAGATGAACGTGAGCTCATTAAAGTAAATGTTGGCGAGGCAGTTTATGATTAACATTTTAACAATATGCTTACTGCAACGAATGCCTCGCTCGTAAACGTACATTTTGAATTCAGAAGCTCATTTACGATAATTATCTTCTAGACAATGGTCTATTGATTTCCAACATTGAGTGTACGAGCGAGAGCCTTGAGACCGAGAGAGAGATAGCGATGTAAAAGCTTGGAATGAATTACCATATGCAAAAAAGCATATATAAAGGCTCTTGAGATTCTCCAAAACAAGCCCATGCAATAAAAAATAAACAATATGAAAAGTGCTATACTTATTATTTTGTCTTTATTCCCGTGCTTTATAGGAGCTCAGGAAAAAGTAAAAGATACACTTTTGTTTGCTTATGATAGTAATTATATTACCATATATCCTGAGAATCCAAATTATTATCATATAAAAGATGGGAGTGGTACCCGTATTGGTGGCTTTTACTTTACTGAAGTTCAAAAGATAAATATTTGTAATACTAAATCAAAAGAAATTAATCTTAAAGAATTTATTAGGTCGTCTAAATTCTATAATGAAAACAAAAAGATAAAATTAAGGGATTATGAGCTTTGGGATTACCTCAAAGATTACACTATTGTTTTAGTTAAAAGTAACGATGGCAAGAAGAGTTATATTCAAGTAAAATCAAGTTTTGAAATTGAATAAAAAAAATGAAAAATAAATTTTTAGTGTTCTTAACAATTGGCACAATACTTTTTGTTTTTTTTTACTTCTCCGATTACTATTTTAATTTAAATATTGGTGACACATATTATGTTGTGAACTATTTTTACCCGATACTTATTCTTTTGATAGTTGGAAGTGTTATTTATTTTTACAAAAGAATCAAAAAAAGTTAGGATATATTTATTCATAAACCAAAACCTCGAATGTACTTTCGAGGTTTTTTTTGATAATTCCCCCACTCCACGAAATCTTCAACTGAAACGCTACGCATTCTATGACAAAAAACAAATCAAACTAGCGTTCTAGGGAAACTCTACACAAATCATCCAACAACTCCATTTCATCTTCTGGCAATAACTGCAAGGCAATTTCAAGCAGAGTCATAACATTGACATTATTGTCTTTTGTAAAACTCGACAAACCGTTTGCATCTGGATTAAGCAAAATAATACTTGCTTTTAGCAAATCTGAAACCATTAGATTTAATTCGTTATAAGAAGATACTTTTAGCGGTATTGTGTACGAGTTAATTTCTTTAGGCTCTGGTTTTAGTTTGCTGAAGTAGCTTCCTTTACTTATTAATTCTAACAATTCTTCGGCTCTTTCTTCATTTTGCATTTTTATTTTCATATAAGATTTATTTTACAATTTTAAACAAATATATAAAATTTCGGTTGAAAACAATCGATTTTCAACAATCATATCAAAACAATCTATTACTTGTAATTTCATTTCTATGAAAAGAGAAAGAAAAAGCGAAATTCCAAAAGTGGTAAAAGAACTTGGAAATAAGATAAAAGATGTGATTAACAGCAATGATTTGAAACCAAGAGAAGTTGCTCATGATGCTGAAATGGATGTAGAAAATTTAAGAAAATATATTAAAGGTTCGCAAGAAATGAAAGTAAGCACTTTGTTTAAGATTGCACAAGCTTTAAAAATTCACCCAAGTGAATTGATTAAGGATTTATAGATAAATATAAATGAGTAAAAAAGACTTTCATATTCTACATTACATTTCTAAAGAAGAAATTTTAAGAAAACTAAACGAATTAGGAAGTAAAAACCTAACCAAAACGGGGCATGGATTTTCGTCTTTTGGCGCAATTCCAATTATAAAATCGTCTCAAAAATCAACAATTGGCTTTTCGGCTAAATCGAAAGAAAAGCCTGCTATTGGATTAATTGATATTGTTCTTTCAGCAAATAGAAACTATAATAAAGTTGTGGAACCAAATATTAAAAGAATTGAAGAATCTTATCCCGATTTAAAGAATTTTACACAACTCAAAGAGCTAATGGCTAATTTAACTCAAAATGACTTTTACAACTTTTGGGGACACAAGGATGAGAAGAAGTATAAAACTCTCAAAAATATTCTAAAAAGCATCGATCAACTAAAAAAAGAAAATCCTTTAATTACTGATGACTTTGTTTTAATAAACGAATGGGGAACAAAAACCGACTTAATTAATTATAAAACTGATCCTATTGGCTCTCTGCCAAATATTGCAATTGCAACTTTTCAACATTTACGAATGGTATTTGGAATTGATACAATAAAACCTGACCAACGAGTTAAAGAAGTTTTAGATTATGAATTTGGATTAGAAAATTTATCAGATATAAATACAATAAAAGCGGTTGAACAAATTGCAGAAATTGCAAATTTAAAGGTAATAACTGTTGATCAAATTTTCGTTCAATATGGTTCAAGTTATTATAATCAATCCGCAAATAAGCTAACTATCAAACAAATTGCACATAATCTTTTAGAACTGGGCGTCGATATTAATGTAATTAGTAAAGCTACACTTTTAACAAAAAAACAAATTGAAAGAATAAAATAGACCACCTGCTAGCGTGAAAGTCTCAAAACATCAAAACGTTAACATCAACACAAAAAGATAGTTTTCTAAATAAAAAAATAACATGGAATTTAACACTGATATACTGAAAGCCGTATTTACTTCATTGTTTACATTATTAGCAGTCATTATTGGAAGTATACTTTCATATCACAATTCCTTTAAACTTTTTAAAAATCAAAAGAAATATGATAATAGAAGAATTGCGTACTCTCGTTTGCTCGCTTACAAATATATTTGGACTCAATCAATAATTTTCCATTTAGGAACACGATTTTCAGCAGAGTATTTCTATGCAAAATTTAATTTACTTTCCGACGAAAAAGATTTAGATCAATCTAATAAAGAATTTGACAGAGCAGCCAACTTGATGAGAGATACTTCTATTTATCAAAAAGAAATATTTGAAACTATTGGTTTAATTCAAACTTGCTACATAATAGATTCTGAAATAGATCAAGCTATAAATGAAATATTTGGAGCTGGAACAATTCAAATTCAACCATTCCCTAAAACACTTAAAAACCTTAATGAATTAAATCATTATCATGATGTAAATGGTAAAAAAATTCCAATGATGGCTGAAACCAAATATTTAACTAAAGTCGAAAAGCTATTGAAACTTCTAAAAGTGCAATTGGATTCTGAAAAATAGCTCGCGCTAGCAAAAAAGATAAACTCATCAGAAACAAACCTTCCATCCATTAAATCAGTATTTTAGTAATAAATTTATATATTTGATCAACACCAAAAATAAATTTACTATCTAAAACCACTATTAATGAAAGGACTTATCAAAATCGGCCGTTTATTTTACGGTATTGGCATCATTGCTCTGGGAGTACATCAGCTTATTATCAAAGATTTTCGATCTGAAATTTTATCTCCTTTTCCCGCTTGGGCGCATCAATATTCTGTTTTTTCTATCCTTACCGGAATCGTTTTAATATTGGCAGGAATTATTATTTCGGGAATCGTTACCATTAAATTTATCGATACCAAAAAAGTGTGTCTTTATTTGGGTTTTGCTTTTCTTACCGCTTTTATAGTTTCTCATCTTCCGTTTATTTTTGTTTTTAATACCGATAAAACCAACGCTACACAAATCTGGATCAATGCTATTGAGGAACTCACGTATAGCGGCGGAGCGTTTGTATTGGCAGGTTCCTATAGCGCGGACAAAAGCGAAAGTAAATTCGACAAATTTCTAGAAAAACTTATCCCTGTTGGGCGAATTTTCTATTCGTTTTTAATGCTTTTGTTTGGTTTAAGCCATTTTCTTTTTGCTGAGTTTGTGTCTACAATGGTTCCGAAATGGTTGCCAGGAACTATGTTTTGGACTTATTTTGTAGGCGTGGCGCTTATTTGTTCGGGCATTTCGATTATTTTTAAGCTTTGGATAAAACCTATTTCGCTTCTTTTGGCTTTAATGCTTTTACTTTTTGTACTTTTCTTCCATATTCAAGATGCTGTTGCAAACCCAACTGTAGGTGGCGGAAATGAAATTGTACGCGCTATTATCGCTTTACTTTTCTGCGGAATCGCATTGGTAATTGCATTAACAAATGATTCTAAAAAACAGGTTTTAGCAAGCTGAAATAATTTAGAAAAACTAAACTAAAAATTAACCCATGGAAAACTTCGACTGGACTTCTTTCACCAAAAAAATAGCTGTTAAAGCGCAACTCAGCGACATTTACAACGCTTGGACAATTGCGAATGAATTGGAAAAATGGTTTCTAGAAAAAGTATCTTTTTTTGATGCAAATCTAGAACCAATCGGCAAAGACCAAAATGTTTCGGAAGGAAATACTTATGAATGGCTTTGGTATTTGTATGATGATGCTATGAAAGGAAAAATCATTTCTGCCAACGGAAAAGACCAATTGCAGTTTACCTTTGAAGGAGCGTGTCTGGTAGATATAAAATTGAGCGAAACAAATGGTTACACGATTGTAGAACTTCGTCATCATAACATTCCAACAGATGATAATTCGAAACAATATATTAGACTGGGCTGTTCCAACGGTTGGCATTTTTATTTGACCAATCTAAAATCGGTTTACGAAGGCGGATTGGATTTGAGAAATAAAGATGAGAATCTGAATCCTATGATTAATAATTAACTAGATCGCTTAAAATGGATCTTGAACAGATAATAGCGGGTCGTATTATTCTGGAGTTTTTAGGAGCTTCAGCGAGATTTCTTGGTTACAATTTATGGACTCTTTCCAATGACAATGATTTCAGAACATTTTCAAGTTTCTGGTCACCAAGCGGAAGTAACCAGAAAAAAGATGATAACAGTAATCGAAATCATATGATTGGAGTTCTTTTCTTAGGCGGTTTTGTAATGTTGCTCATTATCTTTAATACCTAATTCAAAAACCATTCATTTAAAATGGGATATAATTTTTACAATACAGAAGAAGAGATTTTATATCTCAATAATTCTAGCGAATACGATACTTTGTCGGTTTTTAAATTCTGCGCAAATAATCTTCATAGAATAAACGAAAGAATTAAAAACGGAGAAACAATCAAAATCATTGAAAATCTTGGCAAAGAATATGCTAAAACATATATCATTGAAAACACTACAGATTTTAAAAAATGGGTAGAAAAAATATACAACGGAGGTTTTGAAGATTATCTGGAAACTGGAATGAAATAATGTATTTTTCCAAAATCACGCCACAACGCATTCCATATTTTTCTCTTCCATAATCTGCATATCGATTATTTTTTGAGCAACAGTTCCTCTCTCAAATAAACGAATGAATTTGAAAACGGCGCTCACAAAATATCCCGGATTCGAAACCAATCGGGCAATTTCGGTTATTCTTTTGTCTCTTAATTGCGTGCAGACTTCTCTTTCGTTTTCTGGAACAGCTACAAATTCGTTCGCAAATTTCCATGCGCCGTTTCTTGCCGTTTCCATACTGAAATCTATAAAGAAGTTGTCTACTTTGCCCGTAAATTTTAATATCCACGTAAGCGTTGGCCAAATTTTGATGAGGCATTTTTCGACACCGCCAACGAGATTGCTCAAAATGAAGTTTATCTTATCAAAATCGGCTTTTAAATCCTCGATATCTTCTACTGTAGAGACTTCTGCCGAAGCAATTCCTAAATCGAGATTAATATGTGCGTTAATTCCAAGAAGCAAATGCTGTAAAACTATTGGCCAGAAATTTTCGGCTTGTTCAAAAGCAAATGCCCAGCATTCAGACGGTTTTTCTTTGGCTTGATATTGATAATACGCTTTCAAGTATCGATTGGCAAAAATAACATCGAGTTTTTCCATTCGTTCGCCATTCTGAAAAGAACCGAACAGAATGCCTTCTTTTACTCTTACCGTAACTTCGCGATACAGAATAGCAAACAAACCTAAATTGCTCTGGTCTATTTTTGACTTTTCTATTATCTGATCCAATAACAGAATTACTTCGTCTATAGTTTCAGCTTGTTTCATACTCATTTATAATTGGTTATGATTAAATTGAGAAGAACGAATTTAGTTATTTTAACCGTTCATTGAACGGATTTTATCAACTGTCTATATTGAAAATCAAAACGAAAAACGGCTTATTTCGGTGCAAATCGATTATGATCGTATAGTTTTTTCTCTACGATATAATGCAAAATAAGATTCTTTGTCTGATCGGCCGTCAAATCCTGATTATAGTTTTTTGCAACTACTACTCCCAGTCTATTTTTTTCATCGTTTGAGAGATTTTCAAAATAAGAAAGTATTTCCTCTTTATTTTCAAGTTCGTTGATATCAAAACTTGGAATTGTTTCCTGAACAGCGATTTCTTTCTTTCTATCTGAAACGTTTATTTTCTCTACTTTTTCAGCTTTATTTTCCGAGAAAGTTTTAGCAGGAGAATAATTAACCGCAATTTTAGGTTCAGGCTCAGAAGGTAAATCTGCAGGATTCATTTTAGAAACTTCTTTTAAAATATATCCGAAAACTGCAACCAAAACTATTTTTGGCAAAAACGCAACAATATCGCTGTTAATGACTTTTGCCATTATAAGCGCCGAAATTATACCGTAAACGATAAAGGAAAAACCTAATATTTTAAAATAATCTTTCAAAACAATATCAATTTTTCTAAGACGGTTTCCTAAAATAATATCAATTACGATTAGCACTACACTCGATAACATTAGCAGTATGGCACTCGAAATAGAACTTGCTCCAAAAGAAAGCATTGCATTAAGATCGTCCGAAGAAAAATAAATTTTTAGCAACTTAAAGAAAACTACCCCTACAGAATAAACTCCTATTCCTAAAAAGATTAGAGAACCATTTATCAACGAATTTGCCTTTTTATATTGGAGTGTTTTATTCAAAAAAACTTTAAGCATAAAAAGAAGACCCATCCAGATTAAATTGCTGAAAACAGAAAATCCGTTGGCTGTAAGACCATGAAGCCAAGTTTGGTCGACATAAAAGAAGTCTTTGTAAACAGAAAAAATAAACATTAAACCAGCATATATAAATGCTATTAAGGCAGTAGTATTGTAAATTTTAGGCAAATTTGCCTTTGAGATAAAGTTGTTCATAGAAGGGTTAGTTTGTTAATTGGGATTGGTGGTTGTGCCGTCAAAAATATAAAAATATAATTACAAAATTTATTTAACATTTAACACATTTGAGTCTGTTTTTGGCAAAACTAATTTTATAAAAAAATCCCAAAAGAAAACTCTTTTGGGATTGTTACTAAACTTAAAACGAAACGGGATTGTACCTATTCTTCTACTTTTAAAATTTCTAATTTTAGATTTCCTTTTTTAGCAGGCCATTCAATAATATCGCCTTCTTTGTAGCCTACCATTGCAATTCCTTCATCTGAAAGAACCGAAATTTTGTTTTTACTCACTTTTGCTTTTTCTGGACCAACAAGAAGAATTGTTTTTTCTTCGTTATTACTGTGGTCTTTATATGTAACTTTTCGATCTATAGAAACTACATCTTCAGGCAGATTTTTACGCAATACCTGCGTGGCATGTTTTAGCTGGCCTAATAAAAGTTCTTCTTCCTGAACAGTTACTTTTTTTCTTCTTACGTGATCTTTAATTAAATCGTATGTTCCTGTGGTTAAAATTATATTTTGTGACATGACTTTCTTGTGTGTTTCATTTTTTCTAAGATATGACACAACTCTACAGTGAATAGCACGCAAAGCGGCATATTCAACGATATCATATCCTGAATAAATGAGATTAAATAATAAAAATTAAATGGTAAAATATCCCCTGCCTAGAGTTGTGACAGGGCAAAAGGAATAAACTCTTTTGAGCTTTTCAAGAAAGTATCGTCATGCAAATACAGCAATGTGCACATTAAGCACATTAGACAGCTATTTACTAAATAAAAATTTGCAGTGACCATTATGGTATTAATTGTAATATTTTTAGCAAGATAAGCTTATTTCTGACAATAAAAAAATTATAACTTTACCAATATGGTTTTACGTAAGGATTTTGATTTTAAACCATTTATTTTTGAAAAAACTCTTAAACTATCCGAAAAATAAATGAAACTAATAATCACCACATTACTTTTAATTTTAAAATTAAATTTGTTTGCACAGTCTAATCAGTTTGCTGGCGATTACACTCGTTCGCTTTCTTCCGAAAATCATAAAATTGAATATAAACTGACTTTAAATCAAGACGGAACATTTGAGTTTCATTCGTATTCTAACATACAAGGAGGAACTCCGCAAGAAAGCAATAAATACGGAAAAGGAAAATGGAGCGAAAAAGACAATCTGATTTCTTTTTCTTCTGATAAAAAAACAGATTTAGACCAAAAATATACATTAGATTTTAGCCATTCTACAGCGAGATTTATAACTAAAAATCCGAGAGATAAAAGCGATAAAATAGTGAAGACCAAGCTTCAATTTTTAGAATCGGAAATCTTATGGATGAGAAGAATTGATATTTTTAAAGTATAAATGAAATGAAAAAAATATTAGTTTTGATTTTTCTTCTTCTATCAATTGCTACATTTTCACAAACCAAAAAAGAGAATCCAATTGATGTTTTAGAATCAAAATGTCTTAATAAAGACAATATTTCTAATGCCGACATGTGCAATTGCACCATACAAGCTCGTGAATCTTGGGACAAAGAATTGAACAAATATTACAATTTACTAAAAACGAAACTCCCAAAAGAAGCTTTTGAAACTTTGAAGGAATCTCAAAAGCAATGGCTTGTTTATCGAGATAAAGAATATGGCTTTATTTCGAAATACTTTTACGAAGTAAAGCAAGGAACCATGTGGTATCCTGTTGCAAAAAACAAAAAGAAAGAAATTGTAAAAGCAAGAGCAGTCGAATTGGAGATATATTACAAAATGTTAGAATATTAAAAATATAGAAATGAATCATTCTCTTATAATTGTTTTAAAAAAATATACTCCAATCTTTTCTACCGTTTTCTTTTTCGTGAGTGCATTTTTGATGTTTTATGAAATATTCTATTTTTTATTGCTATTAGGTGTTTTATTCTTATTAATATCAATCTTAGCTCTTAATTTTTTAAATGACATTGACAAAACAGGAATCGAAATTTTTGGAAGAATCGTTGCTTACGACTCCGATGAGGAGGGGCATAAAACTCCCATAATTGAGTTTCAAACTTCTGACGGAAAGTTTTTTAAAGGAATTCCTCTTATTCATTCCTCATCAGACGTAGATAAATTTCGTTCGTATGAGGAAAATATAAATAAAAAAATAAAAATACTTTACAGTGCAGATTGTCCTGAAAATTTCATTATAAAAGGCAAAACTTATACCTTTTTTCTTAACCTCGTTGCTATTGTCGGCCTGGCACTTATAATTTGTTCAATTGCAAAACTTATAGGATATTTATAATCTTCTAAAATCATTTTTCGATTTTACAAGAACAACTTAGAATCTTAGAGCTTTTGTCCCTTTCCCATAAAATCCCTATTTTCGCTCTTTCAATAAGAAAAGGAAAAAATGAAGGTCTGTATTGCTGAGAAACCAAGTGTAGCACGTGAAATTGCATCTGTTTTAGGTGCCAATACCAAGCACGATGGCTATTACGAAGGTAATGGTTATGCTGTCACCTACACTTTTGGGCATTTATGCACCTTAAAAGAACCCAACGATTATAAACCGCACTGGAAAAGCTGGGATTTGAACAATCTGCCAATGCTTCCTGAAAAATTTGAAACCAAAGTCGTTCAGAATTCGGGAATCCAGAAACAGTTTAAAATCATTAAAAGCCTTTTCGAAAAAGCAGATGTTGTCATTAACTGCGGGGATGCTGGACAAGAAGGAGAACTCATTCAACGCTGGGTGATGAACGAAGCGCATTACAAAGGCGAAATTCAGCGTTTGTGGATTTCATCTCTTACCACAGAAGCTATTAAAGAAGGGTTCGAAAACCTAAAACCCTCTTCTAATTATGATAATTTATTCTACGCCGGATTTTCTAGAGCCATTGGAGATTGGCTTTTAGGAATGAATGCAACGCGTTTGTACACCGTAAAACATGGGGGCTACAAACAGGTTTTATCTATCGGCCGTGTGCAAACGCCAACACTGGCAATGGTTGTAGATCGTTTTAGAGAAATCGAAAACTTTAAACCTCAGCCCTATTGGGAATTGCAGACTTTGTACAGAGAAACGCTTTTTAGTTATGAAGAAGGCCGTTTTCTAAAGAAAGAAGACGGAGAAATTATAGCCGCGAAAGTTAAAGAAAGTGATTTCGAAATTGTTTCTGTAGATAAAAAGAATGGAAACGAATACGCTCCAAAGCTTTTTGACTTAACAGGTTTACAGGTATATTGCAATCAGAAATTCGGATTTTCGGCAGAAGAAACGCTGAAAATTGCACAGACTTTATACGAACAGAAAGTCATTACCTATCCCAGAGTAGACACGACTTTTTTACCTGGGGATATTTATCCGAAAGTGCCTGGAATTCTGCAGAAATTAACCAATTATGTCGAATTAACTCAGCCTCTTTTAGGGAAAAAAATCAAGAAATCGCCAAAGGTTTTCAACGACAAAAAAGTAACCGATCACCACGCGATTATTCCAACGGGAGTTCAGAACAATCTGCCGTTCAATCAACAACAGGTCTACGATATTATTACGAGACGTTTTATCGCCGTTTTTTATGATGATTGTTTGGTTGCCAACACAACCGTAATCGGAAAAGCTGCGGATGTGACTTTTAAAGCGACGGGAAAAGAAATCTTGAAAAAAGGTTTCCGCGTTGTTTTTGAAGATCCAAATGCAAAAGAAAAAGAACCCGATTTATTGCCGAGTTTTACTGTTGGCGAAAAAGGTCCGCATGAACCTTCTTTTCTTCAAAAAGAAACTAAACCACCCAATCAGTTTACAGAAGCGACTTTATTGCGTGCCATGGAAACCGCAGGAAAACAGGTTGACGATGAAGATTTACGCGAATTAATGAAAGAAAACGGAATCGGACGTCCATCAACTCGTGCAAATATTATTGAGACGCTTTTTAAGCGCCAGTACATTGTTCGAAATAAAAAACAGGTTCTACCAACTTTAACAGGAATTCAATTGATTGATACGATTCAGAATGAATTGGTGAAATCGGCTGAGCTTACGGGAACTTGGGAAAAGCAATTAAAAGATATTGAAAAGGGAACTTTTACTGCTGCTGCGTTTATCAGAAACATGAAGCGCATGGTGGAAGCTTTGGTATATGAAGTTCGAAGCGAAACCAAACATGCCAATATTTCGCATGCTGCAACAATCCAGAAACCAACCGTAAAAGCAGAAAAAGAGAAAAAGAAAGCTTCTGGAATTTCGGCAGAAAAATGTCCGAAATGTCAAAAAGGAAATATACTAAAAGGGAAATCGGCTTTTGGATGCAGCGAATACAAATCGGGTTGTGATTTTGTACTGCCTTTTGTTTTTCATGATAAAAAAATTACAGAAAGCCAGTATTTAAGATTGGTTCAAAAAGGTTCTACGGTAAATATAAAAGGCTTTAAAACCGATTCTGGAACTGTTGAGGGTTTAATTCGTTTTGAGGAAAATTACAAACTGAAATTAGAACCTAAGAAAACAGATAAAAAAGCCGAAACAAAAGAAAGTTCGGATGCTTTGACTTGTCCGAAATGCAAAAAAGGAACTATCCTAAAAGGCAAAACGGCTTATGGCTGTGCCGAATACAAATCGGGCTGTGATTTTAAAGTCACTTTTGAAGAAGTTCGTGCAAAATTAAAAGACCAAAAACCAACTAAGGAACTGGTTTATTCTATTTTGAGTGAAAGCGTTTGATTTTTTTTAGCCACGAATTCACGAATTTTTATTGATATACTGGATGTTTTATTTGTCGCGAATTCCACGAAAGCTTTAATTTATTTCACTCAGATTTGAGCAGATTATTACAGATTTTAAATATGTAAAATTCATCGCAAACCATCATTACTGCATTTAAATAAAAATTCGTGAATTCGTGGCTAAAAAAAATTTCATACTTTAGTAACATATTACCAAACCAAAATATCAAAAAAATATGCTTCAGAAAATTACTCTTTTAGCACTTGTATTAGCCGCAGTTTCCTGCCAGAAAAAAGAAACAGTAGAAAAAGACAAAATCAAAAAAGCCGATTGGCTAATCGGAAACTGGGAAAATACGTCTCCAGAAGGAGTTTTATCTGAAAACTGGCAAAAGTTAAACGACAGTACTTTCAGCGCTTCTTCTTATTTCATTAAAGGAAAAGACACTTTGCATTTTGAAACTATTGTTTTAGCACAGCTAGGCGAAACACTTACTTACAAAGCAACTGTAAAAGGGCAAAACGACGATAAACCGGTTTTCTTCCCTTCTACTTCTGAAACAGAACAAAAATTGGTTTTCGAAAATCCGAAACACGATTATCCACAAAAAATCACTTATACAAAAGGGGCAAATAATACTTTAACTGCAGAGATTTCTGGGAATTTGAATGGAAAACCGAGTTCTGAGAAGTTTGTGATGACTAAAAAATAATTATTTCTAAATGTGGTTTATTATACTTGTTTTTTCTTTTTTGGGGCTTATTATTTTAGTTAATGGTATCCTATATTTAAAGTATTCGTTTATTCCAAAATCCTTTATACCTCTTGAAAGCAAAATAATTCGCTTTGAAGAAAGGATAAGGTGGCGAGATGCTACGGGAAGCTCAAGCAATCCAGAAGTATCCAAAACGTATTATGCGCCAATTATAGAATATACTTTTAATGATGAAAAACATACCTATCAAGGGCAGATTCCGATAAGGTTTGCAACTTATAATTTCAATCGCAAAATAGTATTATACATCAATCCTAAAAAACCATCTGATGTCAGACATAAAATTAAATACCATTGGGAGTGAACTATGGAATGGCTTTAGCAAATACAATGAAACCCGAGCTTTTTTAATCGATTTAATTCAAAGCGGAATTACTTCTTTTATTTTTAAATACAATCGAATAGAACAATCAATGAACACCACTTTCGATTTTAGGTTTTATTGCATAGAAAATCAGGTTGAAAAAGAGCTATTTTACATTAATTGCAGATATACTAGAAAGACTTTAATTTCTTTCTTGCAAATCCTTAATCATATTAATGAAAACTATAAAATTGATTTAGTCAATGAATTCTCTAATGACGGTTATTTTTATGATAGTGAGAAACGAGAAATTGTGCGATATATTTATCCATAATTTTCAAAGAAAAAAGATCTAAATGTAAAAACCTTAGAACCTCAGCATCTTAGTCCCGATAGCTATCGGGATAGCAACTTAAAAAAATCACTCATTCTCCCCGATTTTATTCACCATAAAAATCATCAGAATACCTAGAAGCGCCATAATAAGAAACGCCCATTTCATGCTTAGATATTCAGAGATAAAACCAACCATTGGCGGAACCAATAAAAATCCTAAATAACCAATTGTAGATATTGAAGTTAAGGCAGAACCGCTGCTTAATTTTGAAGATCTTCCGGCAATACTAAAAACTAACGGAACTACGCAAGAAACTCCAAATCCGATTAAAACGTAACCAAAAATAGTAGGATAAGCATACGGCAAAATAAAGCAAAGTCCGAAACCAGCTGTGATTAAGATTCCGCTATAAAGCAGGATTTTTTTAGTTCCAAATTTCATTACGCCATAATCGCCAAAAATGCGTCCTAAAGTTACCGCCGAAGCAAAAAACACAAACGCGGCACTGGTTAATTTTGGAGAAGCTTTTAGGATATTTTCGAAATAAATTCCGCTCCAATCATACATCGTATTTTCGCAAGCCATTGACACAAAACAGATCATGGCAAATTTTATCAGATTTTTTTCTGGCATTGAGAAGAACTTCTTCTTTACTGGAACAGGTTCGTTGTGAATACTCATTGGGTAAAAACAAGCCGTCAGTGCCAACATAAAAATACTCACTCCCAATAAATGATGTGATGGTGCAATTTTCTGTGTCACCATTACATAACCTAATCCCGCACCCGAGAAAACGGCAATACTCCAAACCGCATGAAAACGCGTAATAATAGATTTTGGATATAGTTTCTGCACTTCAAGAGATTGTGCATTTATAGATAAATTGAAAATATTACGGGAAGCTCCGAAGAATAAAAGTATGATGACCAACTGCCAAACAAATGCTGCTAAACCTGGCAAAGACAATGCAACATTAAACATTACCGCTCCAAGCAGCATGATATAACGGCTGCTGTATTTATTTAACAGTTTTCCTGTAAAAGGCATTGTTAACATTAAACCGATTGGAAAAGCAAATAAAACAGCTCCGAATTCGGCTTCAGAGAGTTTCAGTTGGGCTTGTATATGTGGGATTCTCGAAACCCAAGAAGAATAGCCAAAACCAGAAAGAAAGAAAAAAACGGTATTGGCAATACGATATCCTCGAGGCGTATTTTGAATCTTTTTAAAGAATGGTAAAATCATGAAGTCATTTTTCAGACTGCAAAATTAAACCTTTTTAAAGTTTATCACACTACAACTTTAAACAAGAATTCTGATTAATTGCTATAAAATCAACATTTAACAATTTCAATACTAAATGATAAAAAAATAAAATTGTTAAAGTTATTTTAATTTCTACATTTGCATTGTTTTTATTTATTCTAAATAAAATTAATTATAAACCAATTTAAAATAATAATGAATTACCTCAGTTTGAAAACTACGCGTTTTCTATTTTCTATCAGTTTTTTATTTTCGTTTTTATCTGCCTTTGCACAAAACCACGGAAAAATTAAAGGAACTATTACTACCTCAGACGGCGATGCTGCTGCCGGTGTAAATATTATTCTTAAAAATACTAAATACGGCACCGTTTCTAATGATGATGGCAGTTTTGATTTTAACAGAGTAAAACCCAGCACCTATATTATACAGGTATCTCTATCGGGCTATGAAACTCTTGAAAGAGAAATAATTGTTACTGAATATGAAACTATTACCACTAATTTACAATTAAAGGTTTCTAATAAGGAATTGAATGAAGTGGTTGTAAATGGCAAAAAAAGCAATTTATCAAAAAAGACCGATTATGTTGCCAGAATGCCACTAAAGAACCTTGAAAATCCTCAGGTTTACAATGTTATTCACAAAGAACTATTACAAGAGCAAATTGCGGTAGACATAAGAAGCGCGGTTCAAAATGCTACGGGCGCAATCTCAAAAATATATCCTTCGGGCGGACTTGAGATTAGTTTTAGAGGTTTCAGTACCGGTGTCAACGCACGAAACGGTATGGAAACTCTTTCAGGACGAAGCTCAATCTCAATTGATAATGCCGAGCGAATCGAGGTGCTAAAAGGCCCTTCTGGAACTTTGTTTGGCTCTTCTGTTTCTTCTTTTGGAGGGGTTGTAAATTTGGTTACCAAAAAACCTTTTGAAACTAGCAAAACAGAGATATCTTATACAGGAGGAAGCTTTGGACTACAGCGCGTTGCGGTAGATTTTAATATGCCTTTGACTCAGAACAAAAAGGTTTTGTTTAGAATGAACGCTTCGGCAAATACAGAAAATAGCTTCTTAAATTATGGCTTTAATAAAACAGTCTTATTTGCGCCAAGCATTATTTATAAAGCAACCGACAGATTAACACTGAGTCTAGACACAGAGATTTTTAATACCAATAATACCCGTCCTACTTACGGGCGCTCTTATGCAGCAGGACTTACCAACCCAACAGATCTAAAAGTAGATTACAGAACGAGTTTATTTGCAGATGATCTTGATGCTAAAACGACTTCTCCTAAAATATTTGCTCAAGCAGAATATAAAATTTCTGATAACTGGAAATCTACAACATTGTTCTCACTAGTAGACGAACGTGTCGATCATAGTTATCAATACTACACTTCATGGAAATCGCCAACAGAAGTTCAAAGAATGGTATCGCGTTTTGGGCCAATTCATAATAACTTCACGAATTTTCAAGAAAATATTAATGGCGAATTTTCTACAGGAAGCATTAAACATAAACTCTTAGCAGGTATTAATTACAGATTTACAAAAGGAACATTTAAATATGCTACAACACTGGTATTAGATGAAATTGATGTAACGACAGATTTCCAACCAATTCGAAAAAGCGATGTAGATCCAAAATTGAAAGAAATGCAATTTGGTGTTCCAAATGAACAGACTTTCAGTGTTTATGCATCAGATGTAGTTAGTTTTACAGATCGTTTGTCTGCAATGATAAGTCTTCGTCTGGATAATTTTGTTCAGAAAAAAATCGAAGATTCAGAGGGCTACAACCAAACTGCTTTGTCTCCAAAATTAGGTTTGGTTTATGAATTGGTTAAAGAACAAGTTTCCTTATTTGGAAATTACATGAATGGCTTCCAAAATGCTGGACCTGTAAATCAGCCAGACGGATCAATATTAATTTTAAAGCCAATTTATGCTAATCAATATGAAGGCGGTGTAAAAGTAGAAGCATTCAATAAAAAATTAAGTACAACAATTAGCTACTACAACATTACAATTGATAATGCTACAAGAACAAATCCTGATGGATATAATATTCAGGACGGAAAACAAGTAAGTAAAGGAATTGATTTTGAATTTATTGCCAATCCAATAAACGGCTTAAACCTAACGGCTGGTTATGCTTATAATGACAATCGTATCGTTAAATCGTCCGATCCTTCCATTGAAGGCAACAAGGCTAGCGGTGCACCAGAAAATGTTGTCAATTTTTGGGTTTCGTATAAATTTCAAAACACACTAAAGAATTTAGGGTTTGGTTTTGGAGGAAACTATGTAGACAAACAGTATAAATTTGAAGATGAAAGTTTTTATGCTCCTTCTTATTCAATTTATAGTGCAACTGTATTTTATGACAGACCAGTATGGAGACTTGGTGTTAAATTTAACAACCTGACAAATACAAAGTATTGGGATTCTTATGGAATGGCTCAAACTCCTGCAAACTTCTTAGTTAACTTAACAATAAGAATTTAATTTTCTACGCCAGATAAAGCCATTCGAAAACGAATGGCTTTATCTTTTAAAGAATAAAAAATCAAGCATTTATAGTTTACAAAAACATTCGCTCTTTCGTTGTTCAAGAAATTATAATTTATATTTTTGCCCTGTTTTAATTTATTCTAAATAAAAAACAAACCAAAAAAAAGAAATACCATGAATTATTCAAATGTCAGCAATAAACAGCTTCTTATGAAAATCTGTTTATTGCTATTTTTTAGCTGTACTATTTTTGCACAGCAAAACTCAGGGAAAATTAAAGGATTAATAACAACTTCAGATGGCGAACTTGCCGTTGGAGTTAATATCATCCTAAAAAATTCAAAATACGGCACCGTCAGCAACGAAGATGGCACTTTTGAATTTAATCGTGTTAAACCAAGCACTTACACTTTACAAGTTACATTAACAGGATACGAAACGCTAGAACAGCAGGTAAATGTTACTTCTAATGAAACAACAAATCTCAATTTACAGTTGACTGTTTCAAATAAACAATTGAAAGAAGTTATTATTAGCAATAACAAAAAAGCTTTCCCGAAACAAAGTACCTATGTTTCGAAAATGCCTCTTAAAAATGTCGAAAATCCTCAGGTTTACAATATCGTTTCATCTGAATTGATGAAAGAACAGGCCATAACCAATTATGAAGACGCTTTGAAAAATGTTCCTGGAATTCAAAAATTATGGGAATCTACAGGGCGCGGCGGTGATGGAGGTTCTTATTACTCCCTTCGCGGATTTGAAGTTCAGGCTAATATCGTAAATGGTTTACCTGGCGTAACCAGCGGAACATTGGATCCTGCAAATATCGAAAGAATTGAGGTCATTAAAGGGCCTTCTGGAACTTTGTTTGGAAGCAGTTTGGTAAGTTATGGCGGATTAATTAATACCGTAACCAAAAAACCATACAACGGTTTTGGAGGCGAAATATCATATCTTGCCGGCAGTTTTGGTTTAAACAGAGTGACAGCCGATTTCAATACTCCGTTAGACGATAACAATGATGTTCTTTTTAGAATTAATGCGGCATATCAGACTGAAAACAGTTTTCAGGATGCAGGATTCCGCACTTCTATTTTTGTCGCTCCTTCCCTTTCTTACAAGGTAAACGACAAACTATCTTTCCTTATTAATACCGAATTTATGGCAGAAGAAAAAACAACGCCTTCGATGCTGTTTTTAGGAAGAGATGCACCATTACAATTTAAAGATTTAGCCGATTTAAATTATAATACCGATTTGTCTTTTTACAGCAACGATCTTGCGATGAAAAATCCGAGATTCAATTTACAAGGACAAATGACTTATAAGATTTCTGAGCAGTGGACATCACAAACGGTTCTTTCAAGAACCTCTTCAAAATCAAAAGGGTATTATTCTTATATTTATGATAATGAAGATGGAAACCGCGATTTTGGTTTTTGGATTACAAAAGAAAATTCGCAAACTGCAACTACAGATATTCAGCAAAATTTTATTGGAGATTTCAAGATCGGAAACATGAGAAATCGTCTAGTAGTTGGTTTAGATTACTATGCTAGAAATCAGATTTTTGGAGGCTCTGGTTATGGAAAATTGTACAATATTACCGCTCAAGGCGAAGTAAGACAGCTTGACGACCAGAATCCTTACAATCTGTCTCAAACTTCTGTCGATCAATTATTGGCCGGAGAAGCAGGTCCAAATTATAATTCTAAAGATGCAACTTACAGTGCTTATGCTTCAGATGTATTGAATATTACTGAAACGTTTTTAGCGATGGCAAGTTTAAGAGTAGATTATTTTGATACAGAAGGTAATATCAAAACGAGTGACGATAATTATAATCAAACCGCATTATCTCCAAAATTTGGATTGGTTTATCAGCCTATTAAAGATCAATTATCTGTGTTTGCCAATTATATGAACGGATTCAGAAATATTGCTCCAACTGCTATTTATGATACTAATGGAGATTTTATCCGATCTCAAACTTTTGAACCAGAACACGCTAATCAGTTAGAAGCTGGAATTAAAGCCGACTTATTCTCAAATAAATTAACCGCTACAATGAGTTATTATGACATAAATGTAGCCAATTTAGTAACGAGCAACCCAATGTATAGTGCGCAAGGCGGCGAATCAAGAAGCAAGGGTTTCGAATTTGACCTTAATGCATCTCCATTAAAAGGTCTAAGCATTATTGCTGGATATAGCTATAATGACAGCAAAATTACCAAAGGAGATGAAAACAATGTTTGGTTAGATCAAGGCAAAAGACCTTTTTGGGCTGGTCCTAAAAACTTAATCAATCTTTGGGCAACTTATAAATTTGATGAAGGCTCGTTGGAAAATTTCGGTCTTGGTTTTGGAGGGAATTATGCTAGCGATAATGCTATTCTTGACAGCGAGGTAACAGGAAAATTTATTCTTCCTGAATATACCGTAATCAATGGATCGGTTTTTTATAATACAAGTAAATTCCGCGTAAGCTTAAATGTAAATAATATAACAAATAAAGATTATTTCAACGGAGGATGGTCTACGGTAAATCCGCAAAAACCTAGAAATGTTGTAGCAAGTTTTGCTTACAAATTCTAAATAAAATTTAAATCACAAAAAAGCCTCGAAATCCAGAGAATATAATTGGTTTCGAGGTTTTTTTTTTATGTCTTTTATTTTTAATTATTCTAAATAAGACTTATATTTGTAAAAAATATCATTCTAATAATTTAAACTTGATCTTATGAAATCAAATACTTTAAAAACACTAAGCTTTTTATTTCTAATGCTTTTTGCTGCACCTCAGCTTTTTGCCCATGCCCTTTGGATCGAAACTAAAGCAACTGGCACAAAAGGAAAAGCTCAGGAAATTTCTGTTTATTTTGGAGAGTTCTCTGATAACGATATTACAAAAGCTGACAAATGGTTTTCTGACTTAAAAGATTTCTCTTTGGTTGTCATTTCTCCTTCAAAAAAAGAAATTAAATTAACGTCTAAAGCTTTAGACAATAAATACCAAGCTTTCTTTACACCAGATGAAGAGGGAGTTTATACCATCGTAATGCACCACACAGTAAAAGATGTTTACGGGACTATGAAACTAGATTACAACTCTAGTGCAAATGTTGTCGTTGGAAATAAAACTGCAGGAAACAATATTACATCTAACACCAACAAAATTGCTGTCTTCTCAGAAAATGCAGATGTTGCAAAAAAAGATACTAAAATCACTGGAGTAGCTTCTTATGATGGTGCTATCGCAAAAGAAACAAAAATTAAGGTAATTGCTCCAAACGGATGGGAAAAAGAATTATGGACAAACGATAAAGGAGAATTCTCTTTTACACCAATCTGGTCTGGAAACTATATGGTAGAATATGCTCATACAGACAAATCATCTGGTGAACATAACGGAAAAAAATACGACGAAATCTGGAAAATGGCTACATACCAAATTGCAGTAAAATAATATCCGAAAGTTTCATTCTTAGGAGTTTAATTTCAATTTTAAAACCTTGCTCAGCGGCAAGGTTTTTTTTGTTGCTATTTATACTAAATTAAAATAATATTAGAAAATTCTTAAGCAAATCTTAAGAAAACAATAAGCAAGGTTTAAGTAAGAAAACGCTCTGTAAATTTCATTAACACATTATTGGCATTGTATATTTGCGGCGATCTATTTTTATTGAATCTAAATAAATACCATGAAATATAATTTACTATTTGCATTAGGATTATTGAGTTTTGCCTCTTATGCGCAAGACTATTCAAGCACCGAATCTACTTCTTCAGTTAACGATACAGTTAAGAACAAAAAAGGTGAAATTTTAAATGAAGTAGTTGTTACTAAAACTAAAGAACCAAAACCAGTAACAGCAGTTCGCTCTGGATTAAAATCAATGGACAATCCTCAAAGTATACAAGTTATTGGTTCTGAAATTATAGAGCAACAACAAGCTATAAGATTAAGCGAGGTTCTTAAAAATGCTAATGGTGTTTATGTTGGTTCTGCTCGTGGTGGTGCTCAGGAATCTTTCTTTTCTAGAGGTTACGACATGTCTGCAAATAATATGTTTAAAAACGGATTCCGTTACAATTCAGGTTCTATTCCAGATGTTTCTGGTCTAGATAAGGTAGAGTTTTTAAAAGGTAGTGCTGCTTTATTATTTGGAAATGTAGCCCCAGGTGGAATTCTAAACTTAGTAACTAAAACGCCTCAATTTAAAAGCGGAGGAGAAATCTCTATGCAGTTTGGAAGTTATGCTTATTACAAACCAGCATTTGATTTCTATGGAGGTCTTAATAAATCAATCGCATTTAGAATTAACGGTTCTTACGAGAACTCTGAAAGCTTTAGAGATGTTGTAAAAAACGAACGCTTATACATTAATCCGTCTTTGCTTTTCATTGTTAATCCAAAAACTCAAATTACAGTACAAGGAGATTATTTAAGTGCAGACTGGACACCAGATTTTGGAACTGGGATTATTGGAAAAGAAATTCTAGACTTGCCACGTAATGCTTTCTACGGATCGCTTTGGTCAAATGGTACAACGAAATCTTCTAGTGCTTCTGTATTGCTAAATCATGATTTCAACAAAAACTGGAAATTAAACTTCAATTCTTCTTTCCAAAATTTTAATAGAGGAAGCTACTCTACTGCTCAATTATCAGGCTTAGACACTTACCCAAATCCTGGAGATTGGAATAGAGGTTTAACAAAGAATAAAAACTTAGAGCAAATTTTTGGTGACCAATTAAGTTTACAAGGAACTTTCAATACAGGATCTGTAAAACATCAAATCTATACTGGTGTTGATTGGGAAAACTCATTTGCAACAGCTTATACTTTTACATTTGATGAAAAATATGTAATTACAGGAATGAAAGACGGCAAACCGGTATATGGTCCAACTCTTTATGATACTATAAACTTATTCACATTTGACCCTGCAGATCAGAGAATGGATATTCCGACAACTGATAGAGCAACTCAAATCACAAAAACAGACACAAATCGTTTTGGTGTATACTTCCAAGATTTCATTTCGATTACGGATAAATTTAAAGTATTGGCAGGTATAAGATGGTCTTGGCAAGAGGCTGAAGTTAGCACATACAAAGAAACTAAAACTGGCGCTGGAAATCCTCAAGATGCAGTTCCAACCATTACTCCAAAACGTTTAGATAATGCATTTTCTCCTAAAGCTGGATTAGTGTATCAGCCAACAAAAGATGTTTCAATATTTGGAAGCTACTCTACTTCTTTTACGCCAAACACAGGAACAACTGTTGATTTACAGCCTATTGAAGCTTCTATTATTGATCAATATGAAGTTGGTGCAAAAACAGATTTCTTTAAAGGTTTATTAAGTACAAATGTTACTGTTTACCAAATCACAAATAGCAATTTGGCACAGATGGCACCAACAAAAGCTGATGGAAGCGACAATTTTGATGCAAACATTAAAATGTTAAGCGGGGAAACGAAAAGTAAAGGTGTTGAAGTTGATGTTACAGCAAGACCTGTAGATGGTTTAAATATTATTGCAGGATACAGCTACAATGATATGCGTTATACTAAAACTTCAGGATTAAACGGAAGTTTTGTTGAAGGTGACCGTGTCGCAAGAACTCCATTAAACACAGCTAACTTAAGTTTCTTCTATACTTTACAGTCTGGATTCTTTAAAAATGTTTCTTTTGGAGCAATCGGAAATTACGTTGGAGACCGTTTAGGTGGATGGAATGATGATTATGTTTGGACAGAAAACAAACCTTCAACTAATCCGAAAACATACACGGTAACAATTAGAGATCGTGATATTCCGTTAGAAGGTTATGTTACAGTTGATGCATCTGTTGGATATACTTGGAAAAAATTCTCGATTCTTTGCAAATTATCAAACATTACAAATACATTAAATTATACAGTTCATGAGAACTACAGTGTGAACCCAATCGCTCCTCGTCAAGTTATGACAAGCTTGCGATACAAGTTCTAAAATATTGAATTAGAGTTTTGATTTTATCCCAAGATTTTCAGTTTAATTTGAAAATCTTGGGATTTTTGTTTTAAACAAAAAAAGTAATACAAAACCTACTTTTGTTTTGTTTTTTGATAAAATGCACTATTTTTGCATTTAACAATATGAAACATGAATTACAACTTATCATTTCAGGAAAGAGCAAAGTTAAGCATGGAACAATTATCCAAGCAGCAGCCAGTTACCTTAGAAGAAGCCAAAGCTCAAGTACAATGGCTAAAGAAATCAAGCATTTCAAAAAACAAGAAAAAGAGACCTTAGAAAAGTTTATAGAATTAAATAGTCTTTGGATTTTAGATATCAATCTTGATAATTATGTTTCTGAAGGAGCCGAACAAAAAGTCTATTTAAAAGACGGAAAGCATGTAATCAAACTTAATGATTCTATTTATTATAACTCTTGGATAGATTATTTCAATAATCTATTATTAAACAACTTCTTTTTTCCAGATACAGCATACAATTTATTAGGCTTCTTTAAAAACGAAGATATTGTATATGCAGTTGTTGAACAGCCTTTTGTGAAAGCAACTGAACCAACTGACTTAGAAGTTGTAAAGAAGTTTATGCTTGCAAACGGTTTTCTAAATACCAAAAACAACGATTATTATAATCCTGAATTAGGAATTATTCTTGAAGATCTTCATGACGAAAATGTATTAACAGAAAATGGCATACTTCATTTTATAGACACCGTTTTCTATATTAAAGATAATTTTTACGAAAATTAACAAACTAATTTCGTAAAAACATAATTTCTCCTGACATACCATTGTCACTTTCTGTTATTTAATTTGCATTATAAAACCTAAAAAAGATGAGCAAATTAGATTTAACCAAAACAGATAAAACGTATTATAATGCCAAAACTACTCCCGAAATTGTTCATATAGAAAAAGCAAATTATATATCGATTACAAGTCAAGGAGATCCTTCGGGAAAAGATTTTTCAGAAAAAATTCAAGCATTATACACCACTGCTTATGCCATTAAATTTATGTATAAAGCATTGGACAATGATTTTATTGTTCCAAAACTAGAAGCCTTGTGGAGTTTTGATAATGAAAAATATGCATCAGTTTCAATGGATGAAGCTCCGCTGAAAATTCCTCGTTCTGAATGGAATTATAAAATCATGATTAGAATGCCTGATTTTGTATCGAAAGAACAAACCGAAGAGGCCATTGCTATTGCAATCAATAAAAAACAAAATGCATTGGCCAAAACAATCGATTTCTTTGAAATGGAAGAAGGTAAAGTCATTCAAATTCTTCATATTGGCCCTTTTGATACTGAACCTCAAACTCTGAAAAAAATTCAAGCTTTTAGTGCCGAAAACAATCTGCATCAAAATGGACTTCATCATGAAATTTATCTCTCAGATTTCCGCAAAACAGCTCCTGAAAAACTAAAAACAATACTTAGAGAGCCTGTAAAATAAAAAACCCGACAGATTTCTAAATCTGTCGGGTTTAATTTTATAAACTAATTTTATTTCTTATTTCAAACCAGCTAAGCTCTGCTCGATTGTAGCAATTTTTGCTAGAGCATCGGCTTGTTTTTGTTTTTCTAAATTAAGAACTTTCTCTGGAGCTCCGTTTACGAACTTCTCGTTTGAAAGTTTTGCTTCTACAGATTTTAAGAACCCTTTTGTATAATTTAATTCTTCTGTAAGTTTTGCAATTTCAGCTTCAACATCGATGTTTCCAGTAATCGGAATGAAATATTCATTTGATTTTACACGGAAAGACAATGCGCCATCAACTTTTTCAGAAACATATTCAAAAGCCGAAACATTTCCTAATTTAGTGATGATTGAATCAAAGTAAGTTGAAACATTTTCGCTGTTGATTCCTTTTAATTCAATTGCATCTTTAAACGGAATATTTTTATCTTTTCTGATGGTTCTAATTCCAGAAATTACTTCAATTGAGTTTTCAAAATCAGCAATTAATTTTGCGTCAAACGGTTTTACTTCTGGCCAAGTCGAAACAATTAAAGCTTCTTCAGGAGTTCTTTCAGCGATTAATTGCCAAATTTCCTCTGTCAAGAAAGGCATAAACGGATGCAATAACTTCAAATTGTTTTCTAACATTTCGATCGCTTTCGCGAAAGTTACACTGTCAATTGGCTGTTGGTATGCAGGTTTAATCATTTCTAAGAACCAAGAGCAGAAATCATCCCAAACCAATTTGTAAATTGCCATAAGAGAATCTGAAATTCTGTATTTCTCGAAATTATCTTCAATATCAACTAAAGTCTGCTGTAATTTCGCTTCATACCATTCAATAGCCACTTTTGATGATTCTGGCTGTACGATAGTTTCTGAAACTTCCCATCCTTTAATCAATTTAAAAGCATTCCAGATTTTGTTTGAAAACGCTTTTCCTTGACTGCACAATTCCTCATCAAACATAATATCGTTTCCTGCAGAAGCACTTAAAAGCAATCCTACACGAACTCCGTCTGCACTAAATTTATCGATCAAGTCTAAAGGATCAGGAGAATTCCCTAATGATTTAGACATTTTACGACGTTGTTTATCACGAACTAGACCTGTTAAATATACATTTGTGAATGGTTTTTCTCCCGCATATTCATAACCTGCAATAATCATTCTCGCAACCCAGAAAAATAAAATATCTGGACCAGTTACCAAGTCGTTTGTTGGATAGTAGTATTTAAAATCTGGACTTTCTGGATCCATAATTCCTCCAAAAACAGACATTGGCCATAACCAAGATGAGAACCATGTATCTAACGCGTCAACATCTTGTTTTAAATCAGATGCTGTAAGTGAACTGTTAGAAGTTTTTTCTTGAGCTAATTTTACTGCATCTCCAATGTTTTCAGCAACTACGAAATCTTCTTTTCCGTCTCCATAATAATAAGCCGGAATTTGTTGTCCCCACCATAATTGACGAGAAATATTCCAATCGCGAATATTATTTAACCAATGCGCATAAGTGTTTTCGAAACGTTTCGGGTGTAATTTAATATCTCCTGTTTCTAAAACCGACTTAATTGCAGGTTTTACTAATTCTTCCATTTTCAAGAACCATTGGTCAGATAATCTTGGTTCGATTACCGCTTTTGTTCTTTCAGAAGTTCCTACTTTATTCAAGTGTGTTTCTGTTTTTGCTAAAGCACCAATTTCTTGAAGTTCTTTTTCAATTTCTTTACGAACCACAAAACGGTCTTTTCCTTGATAGTGTAATCCGAAGCTGTTTAAAGTTGCATCTTCATTAAAAATATCAACGATCTCAAGATTGTGTTTTTCACCCAACGTTTTATCGTTCATGTCGTGCGCAGGGGTTACTTTCAAACATCCTGTTCCGAATTCAACATCAACATATTCGTCTTCGATAATTGGAATTACTCTTCCGCAAATTGGAACAATCGCTTTTTTACCTTTTAAATGTGTAAAACGCTCATCGTTTGGATTGATACAGATGGCAGTATCTCCAAAAATAGTTTCTGGACGTGTCGTAGCAATGGTTAAGAAATCTTCTGAACCTTCGATTTTATACTTTAAGAAAAATAATTTCCCTTGTTGTTCTTCATAAATTACCTCTTCATCAGAAAGAGTAGTTTTTGCTTCTGGATCCCAGTTTACCATTCGGTATCCTCTGTAAATTAATCCTTTGTTGTATAAATCAACAAACGATTTGATTACAGAAGCAGACATATCTGGATCCATAGTAAATTTGGTACGTTCCCAATCGCAAGAAGCACCTAATTTCTTAAGTTGTTCCAAGATTGTTCCGCCATATTTATCTGTCCATTCCCAAGCGTGTTTTAGGAATTCTTCACGAGTTAAATCATTTTTGTTGATTCCTTCTGCTTTTAATTTTGCCACAACTTTTGCTTCAGTAGCAATCGATGCGTGATCCGTTCCTGGAACCCAACAAGCGTTGAAACCTTTAAGACGTGCTCTACGAATTAAAACATCCTGAATCGTATTATTCAACATATGTCCCATATGAAGGACTCCAGTGACGTTTGGCGGTGGGATTACAATGGTGTACGGTGTTCTATGATCTGGTTCTGAATGAAAATAATTGTTTTTCATCCAGTAATCATACCATTTACTCTCAATCGTCTTAGCGTCAAATTGTGCTGGAATTGTCATTTACTAGGGTTGTTTAATCGTTAATTTGTTTAACCGTTTAATCGGTTTTGATCATCGAATTTCAAATTGATTCACTTTCTTGTTTTCTGTTAAAAAAAATCATTTATAAATCAATCTCAGCGATTAAGC
This sequence comes from Flavobacterium tagetis, assembly GCF_016735615.1. Taxonomy (GTDB): domain Bacteria; phylum Bacteroidota; class Bacteroidia; order Flavobacteriales; family Flavobacteriaceae; genus Flavobacterium; species Flavobacterium tagetis. The sequence continues at coordinate 302,609 of NZ_JAERSF010000002.1, read as the reverse complement.
AAATAAACGATTAAACAGTTAAACAAAAAAATGGTTCAGTTTTTGTATTTATAACTGACAGCAAAAGTAAATAATTAAGTAGACTATAAAAAGAGAAATAATAATTTGTGTGTTAATTAAAAGAATGTATATTTACTTACAATTAAAAAAAGATTTCATATGAAAAATGCAGCCTCTTTTATTGCAGTCTTATTGTTTAGCGCAGTAAGTTATGCACAAAACGGCCCAAAAATTGAATTTGCAGCCCCAGACAATACAATTGATTATGGAAAGATTTCTAAAGGTGACAATGGACTTCGTTCCTTTGAATTTACAAACACCGGAGATGCTCCTTTATTGATTACTGGTGCAGAATCTACAGTAAGTTCTATCGTTGTAACTAAACCTGCGGCAGCAATTTTGCCGGGCAAAAAAGGAAAAATCGATGTAAAATATAATATGGTCGCAGGACCTATTCGTAAAACAATTACTGTTGAAACTAACGCAGTAAATTACCCTGACGGAAGAGTAGCTCTTAAAATTAAGGGTGAAGTTCAATAAGAATTTAAAATCTCAAAATAACAAAAGCCGTTTCTAAATCTAGAAACGGCTTTTTATTTTTACAGAGAAACATCTTGCTTCTCAAATCTTTCTTCTTTTATTTTTTCTCAGCACATTCAGCACTATCAAATTTATACTTTACGCTTTCAAAATCAATTGGTTTGTCTTTTACTAGATAAGTAACTCCCATTGTTGTCTGCATAGTTCCGTTTCCTAAAATAAGCTGGTTGTTACGTTTTAAAAGTGCCATCGGATTTTTGAATGTTTTGTCTCCGTTTACATTGTCTTTAAAAGTATAATCTACAAACAGCGTATCACCATGAAATTCACCTGCAACTTCTCCTGTTCTAACAGTTGAAGGTGCAACTCTCATAATCATGTCTCCAGACAATTTTCCGTTTTTTAAAGTATTCAGTTTTAAATCTATTGTATCCTTTTCATAAATTGCTTTGTAGCATGCAGTACTTACTACCGTTTCACCTTCAGCTTTTATAGCTTCAACAGCTTTTTGTTTTTCTTCATTTTTACAGCTTTGTAATCCGACGAAGGATAAAAGCAAACAAGATAAGGTTAGATTTCTCATAATATTTTTCATTTTGTTGATATCACCATAAAATTAAAGAAAAAAGATTTTCTTCTTACCATAATTTTATAAATTTTTAATTACAAATTCAGATCTTCTGTTCAATTCGTGATCTTCTTCAGAACAAGATTCATCAGTTTTACATTTTATAATTGGCACATATTCTCCGTAACCTTTTGCCGTAACTCTATTAGCACCAATACCAGATTGAATAATGAATTCTCTCGTTGAATTGGCTCTTTTTTGAGATAAATCTTCATTAAATTTATCGTTACCTCTAGAATCGGTATGCGATCCTATTTCGATTTTCATATCTGGATATTTCTTCATCAGTTCGACAACTCTTCCTAGAACAACTTTAGATTCTTTTCGAATGTACCACATATTATAATCAAAGTAAATCGGATCTGTTTTAATGATCAAGCGGTCTTTGTCTTTTACGACATCTTTTTCTTTCGCTAAAATCTCTTTAACTTTTTCCTGCTTTTTAACTTCAGCTGCAACAATTGCGGCTTCTTTGGCTTTTTTCTCTTTTTCTTTTAACTCAAGTGCAACCAAAGCTTCTTTTTTCTTGTTTTCTTCTTCGATAATAATTTCCTGCTTTCTCTTATTTTCTGCAATCTGTTTTTCTTCTTGTTTGATGACTTCCAATGATTTTAAAGCTAAAGAAGCATCATTAACTTTATCTCTAGTTTTGTCTAAAATAAGCGTTTTAGAAGCATTGGTATAATTTTCTTTAGAAGCAGAAACTCTATACGAAGTCTCACACGCAACCGTAAAACTGAATTTCCCATCAGCCGAAGTTGTAATGGTATTTAAAGTCTTATTTTCTGAGTCCTGCAATAATACTGTTGCATTTTCTAAAGCCAATTGCGTGTCTATATCTGTAACGATTCCAGCAATAAATTGCTTGCAATCTTCAACAATCAAATCTTTTATTTCTTTGAATTGATAAATATCGTCGCTTCCCTTCCCTCCTTCTCTATTAGATGCAAAAAAACCTTCTTTGGTATTAGAATCAATATTAAAGGCAAAATCGTCTAGATTAGAATTCAACGGAAGTCCGACATTTACAGGTTTTGAATAGTCATTTCCATTAATTTCAGAAACAAAAACGTCTAAAGATCCATAGCCCAAATGTCCGTCTGATGAAAAATAAAGTTTATTATCTGCAGAAGCAAAAGGAAACTGTTCTCTCTTGTCAGTATTGATTTCTGAACCTAAATTCTTTGGCGTATCAAATGCACCTTTGTTTATGTTTACAGAATAAATATCAAACGAGCCTAAAGATCCTGGCATATCCGAAGCAAAATACAAGATTTTTTCATCGGCACTCAAAGCTGGATGTTCTACAGAATAATTTGGACTGTTGAATGGAAGCGATGTAACGTTTGTCCATTTTCCTTCTACCCATTCTGCTTTAAAAATCTGAAGGTTTGAGATTTTCTTCTCGTCTTTTTTCTTCTTTCCGTTTTTAGAATTGTTTCTCGTAAAATACATCGTTTTGCCATCTTTTGTAAAAATCGCATTCGATTCGTGCATTCCGGTTTTTAACTCTTTAGCAAAATAATGAACAATAGAATCTGCCGAATTGATGTTTTTTAACGGAATTGAAACCAAATTCAAATAGGTTTCATTATCCCATTTAAACTTTTTATCGAACAAACCTGGCTTTAGTTTCACTCCTGCAAAAACTAGATTTTCTTTGTATTTAACCGCTCCAAATTCAGAATTTGGTGTATTTATAGGAAGGTTTTTAATTTCAAAACGTTTGCCGATCGCAGTGACATTTTCTAAAGTTTTAAGTTCTTTTTCAAAATTGACAGGATCTTCAGAATTAGATGATTTTGCATAATACTCTTTTAAATTGGCATTTGCATCTTCTTCTCTGTTTGTCGCTTTTAAAGTCTGCGCGTATCTAAAATAATATTCCCGGTCTAAATTATTGCTGTAATTTGAAACCAACAGACGATAATAACGCTGTGCTTTGACTAAATCATTGGTATAAAAATAAGAATCAGCTAGATTTTTTATCACTTCTTGCGAAGGTCTTTCGTCAGCTAATTTTTGGTACAAAATGATAGCTTCGCTGTAATACGTTTTATCAAAAAAACGTTTTGCTCTGATCAATTCCTGATCCTGTGCATTTATAAACTGTATTGAAAATACGAATATAATAACGAGTAATTTTTTCATATTTTTCATCTTAGAAGAATCTTGGTGATTTATCGAATCCTTTTCCTAACAAGTCGAGATCAAACAAGAGCATGATTTCGTGTGTTCCAGAATTAAACTGGCCGAAGTTTGTAAGCGTATAATCGTAAGCATAACCGACTCTTAGTGTCGGCGTAACATTGATATTGAATAAAGCACTTACTGAATCGTCAATTCTGTATGCGGCCCCAAATTCAAATTTTTCATTATACAAAACATTAGCGGTAACGTCTAAAGTTATGGGCGCGCCTTTTACAAATTTTGACATAAATGCTGGTTTCAACTTCACCTTATCGCTAACCTGAAAAACATAACCAGCAGTTAAAAAAGTATGTATTTCTTCAGAACCAAAGGCATTCATTCCAGATTTTTCTTCAATATATTTTGATTTTAGCAAATTTGGCACAGACAGTCCAACATACAGATTATCCCTAAAATAGTAAGCTCCTACTCCAATATTGGGTTTTGTTGCATTTATGTTTTCTGCAAAAGCCAAATCTGTTTGAGGATCGGTAAAACGAAAACCGTTAAAATTGGTCTGCATGGATGAAAAACCTGCTTTTAAACCCAATGATAATTTATTTTTTCCTTTAAGTCTTAAAACATAGGCAAAATCTGCGTAAACATTATTTTCTTTTTTGGCTCCATCTCCAATATCATCTGAAATAAAAGAGATTCCAGCTTCTATTTTGTCATTGATCGCCGTATGTCCAAAAAACGTAAATGTTTTTGGAGCACCATAAGCTCCAACCCATTGCGTTCTGTATAATCCACCAAAATTCATCATAGCAGGAACTCCCGTCGCATAAGCAGGATTAACAACGCTCATATTATACATATAATGTGTATACTCAGGATCTTGCTGGGCAGAAATGGATAAATAGAAAAGGAAATTTATAAGGAGTATTATTTTTTTCATTTGAAAATTATATTAAAATGTAAAAGAGATTTATCGATTTAAATAAAGACGGCCTTGTTTTGGCGGTTTGTTGTCTTTATTAAAATGCAGCACATAAAAATAAACTCCGTTGGGCGCAATACCTCCAGCAATACCACTCTTCTCGTAATTTTTGCCATCCCAAGCTGGTTTACTATTATCTCCTTTATACATTCCGTTTCCATACCTATTATAAATTTCAAGAGTATAATTTGGATATAAAAATTCAATATCTTTTATCACAAACGAATCGTTTACACCGTCTCCGTTTGGCGAAAATCCGTCTGGAATAAAAAACTCGTACTGAGCAACCTCGCAGCCTTGAAGCGAAACCTTTACTTCTCTATAACTTTCAGACAAACATCTTGTTACTTCATTTAAATCATATCCATAATAAGTCGCATTATGAACTAATAATGTGGTTGAAGGCAATAAATTTCCATCTATAGCATCATACCAGGCAACCGTTGATGAAACATTTGTTTTATTAGAAAGGTCACTTATTTTCGGATTTGCCAATCCGCAAAAATCTGGTGTTTCTGTCATTTCTGGAGCTGGCGTATCGTATATGATTACCGAAATTTTAGCTGGTTCTGAATTACAGCCCGCTGCTGAAGTTTCTCTAACGAAATAATCTTCTGTTTTTAAAACATAATCGGCTGCAAGTGGTGTTGTTCCGGTTGCAGAATTATACCATTTATATTGAGTTCCCTTTGGTTCCAAATTAGCAATTACCGCTTCATCAACTTTACAAAACTGCTGATCTGCAACAGTTGGTGCTGGGGGAATAGGATTTATTACAAACTCATCTTTTACATTGATTAAATTTACATTGCAGTTTGTAACAGTGTTAGTTAAATTTAGCAATGTAATTTTTGTTGAACCAGTATTTAAAAGCAGTTCAGCAGGAATAACAAAATCTAATTTACCATTAGCAACTGCTTTTGTGATAGTTTGCACGGATGAAGTATTACTTTCGGAAAGCACATAAGAAATACTAGCATTGGTTAAATTTCCTAACCCCGAAACGGCTACAGTAACTGGTGCATTTAAACAAAAATCGCTAACTGCTGTAGTTAAGGTTAAAGCATTTGGCAACGGATTTATATGTAAATTCCCTGCCACATTAGCTGAATTGGCACATTGAGGCGAAGGATTTGTAATATTCGTTATGCTATAAATTGTAACTACTGATAATCCGCTTCTTATATTTAGATTTCCTGGAATTGTAAAAGACGCTTTTCCACCGACAGCCTGCATTACAGCCGTTTCTCCCAAAGCAAGATTCTCTCCATTTATGTTATACGAAATGCGGTACGTTCCATCAAGTAATTGAGGTGTTGTAAGCTGAATCAACGCAACCTCATTTTGACAAATTGGTAGAGAAGTCAATGTAGCATTAGTCAAACGTGGTAACGGATAAATCGTTAAAATAGTTGAAAAAGGACTAAAAATATTGACACATTTTCCTTTACTCGATGTCGACACTATCCTTGTAATAGTTATGGTATATTGACCGACTTGTTTAAAGTAAGAAGATCGTATTGGAAAATTAAAAACTCCATTCACAAAATTTGCTCTTACATTTTCAGAGCCAGATACTCCAGGTCCAACCACACTAAAATTAACATCATATTCACCATTCGGAATATTATCCGGTCCTTGTGTAATTTTTGCTAAATAAGTTGCTGTCGCAATTTCCGATTCGCAGATATCTTTATTAACTGTTATTTTAGCCCCTGTAAAATCAAGTCTTTTTTCAAGAGTTATTTTCACCGTAGCCTCGTCATTCTCACATATATAACTATTAGGTACTGCTAAAACGGTATATGTATAAGTGTATTCTCCAGGTCCATTCGCATCGAATAATTCTTGGAGATTAATATGGTGATCTGTTGCAGAAGCTATCCCAATACCTGTCCAAATACCATCGGGATCCTCATCATCAAGCTGATCATTTAAATCTAAATTGGTATATCCTGCCAAATCAGTTGTACCGCATAATTCTAAATTTTCTGGATCTCCTGCTTCTGGGGCTATTAAAATAGTAACTTGTACATTAGTTGACTTTTCGTCAGGAGAGCATGCAAGCACTGCAGGCACAGTGTAGATAAAGTGAAGTGTCGTTTTGGTTTCATACTTATCTATCGTTATTACAGGGTCTACAGGTGCTCCTTTATCGGTGGTAAATCTCCCGTTTACATGTGGTCCCATTACTTTACTATCAAAAGCCGTAAAAAGATTAAAAGTTCTATCTTTATTGCATACTGTTGCTTCCGATCCTACTCCTACATATGCACCTATCGTAATTGTAACTACAGCCTTGTTATCTGTACATCCTGAGATTGCTGGAGCTGTGTAAGTATAACGGTAAGTTCCTCCTCCGCGAATAAGTTGGGCATTCAATATACCCATCGAAGCATTTAAACCTTCCTGATTACTTCCTGTCCATGTTCCACCAGGAACTGGAGAACCTCCCAATAAAGAAAATAAATTTACAGATTGATAGATTGGATTAGAAACGTCACAAATTAATTCATTTGTATTATCATTACCGGCACATTGGGCAGTAAGATTTGAAGAAATTAGAGTAAAAAAAATAAAAAACAATACAAAATGGTGGTAGCTAATGTAGTTTTTTGCCATAGATTAAATTTTTGCTAAACATAAGAAAATATTTAACAAAAAAACTAATTTTTAGTAAACTTATTTTCACAAAAAGAAGACATTCCTGCAATACAACATTATAGAATGCAGTTTTACAGTAAACTAAAACAAGCTATAATTCATTTTTTTATAATTCATCTTCTAACTTAAATCTAAATTTAAGCACCAAGCTATTTCGTTCGACTTCTAAATCGACCCATACATCATCTTCTGATTTTAAAAGATTATTTATCTGCTGAAGACTATATTTATACGGTTGGGTCCTATTAATACTAACAATAATATCTCCTTTACGCAATCCGCTTTTTTCGGCAGCAGAATTTTTACGCACATTCACTATTTCGTAAACAGGCTTAAGAGCAAATTTATATCTAAAATTATTGTCATTTTTATCCTTTTCCTGCAACTCATCCATTGAAGAAGCAACTCGTACCGTTTCTAAATGTACCGTTTCCTGTACCCACTGAAGTCCGTTGTGCTGAACCGTAATTCCGCTCTTATTATAAGTAAACGGCTCTCCAAATTTACTGTTCTTTTTTAAGTACAGTTTTTTTTCTCCATAATCTAAAACAAGGGTAAATCTTTTCAAAACTTCGCCTCCAACAGACCCAATACGTCCTGGAACCATCTTAACGTTACGAATCGAAATAGAATCTGGAAAAGAGACTATTGGTTTTCTAAAATCAAATTCATCAATAGAAAATTTATCTATTTTTGCGCGATGCCCTTCAATGTCACCACTAAATCCTTTACCTAAAAAATCTGGAAAATTTTTATTTGGGAGTTTTATTTTATCATTTTCAAAAACCCAGAAAGCATCACTATTACCAATGTCAATTAAAAGCTTTGCCGGAATTTCTTCATCATTAACTGTCGCTTTTGCCATTATATAAGGTTTTGCTCTTTCTATAGTTATTGGGACTACCTTAAATTGCTTATCTAATTTTTCCTGATACTTGGCACTTTTAGAATGAACTATTAATCTTTTTTTCTGATAATTAACTTCAACAAGATTATTTCGAAAGAATTTGTGGCCGATAATTCCATTAACTGGAATCCCGATATGAGAAGACAAATTAAAGCTTTGATCAAGGATAATAAAAACCATATGGTCATTTGATTTCAGACCATGAGTTTCTAGAATATTTTTTGTCGATTTCAATCCCTCTATTTCTTCCTCACTGCCCAAACCGCGAAGTTTGATTTTTACAACATTGTTAAAACTAACTTCCTGCTTTTCATCCATGCTAAACAGAATCGTTTCTTCGACACCAGAATCCAACAGAAAATTTAATTCTACTCCATTTACTTTTATAGGAATAAAAATAAGGTTATTAATCAGTTTGAAAGGGATTGTAGCCTTTGTTGCATTGTTTTCCAATAAAAAATCGCCTTGTCCAAAAAGCAAAAAAGGTAAGAATAACCCAAAAAACAATACTATATATTTTTTCATTGACAATATTTTATTATAAAATTAGTAAATATATTTATTATTGTTACATTTTTAGAAGTACCCTTATTATTTACGTTAAATACGAAAAAAATATGCAAATTTGCACTTCAATAATTTATACTCATGCCGACAATTTCACTCAAGGGAAAAAACATGCCCGAATCTCCGATACGCAAGCTGGCTCCTTTTGCTGATTTAGCAAAGAAAAAAGGACACAAGGTGTATCACTTAAACATTGGTCAACCGGATATCAAGACACCGGAAGTGGCCATCGAGGCGGTAAAAAATATTGATTTGAGTATTATAGAATACAGTCCGTCTGCCGGATATGAAAGCTATAGAAAAAAATTAGCTCATTTTTACCAGCGCCAAAATGTAAACGTTAACACAGAAGACATCATTGTTACAACTGGTGGTTCTGAAGCCTTACTTTTTGCACTGGCCACAATTACAGATCCTGGAGATGAAATTATTATCCCAGAACCTTTTTATGCTAATTATCATGCGTTTGCTTCTTCTACAAGTGCAACTGTAGTTCCATTAGTTTCTACTATCGAAACTGGGTTTGCTTTGCCAAGTATTGACGAAGTTGAAAAACTAATAACACCAAGAACAAAAGCCATTCTGATTTGCAACCCTGGAAATCCGACTGGATATTTATATTCTGAAGCTGAAATTAAACAGCTTGCCAGCCTAATTAAAAAACATGATTTATACTTAATCGCTGATGAAGTGTATCGAGAGTTTTTATATGATGGTGATGATGTCCATTTTTCTGTAATGAATTTAGAAGATGTACAGCAAAACGTAATCATGGTCGATTCTGTTTCTAAACGTTACAGTATGTGTGGAGCAAGAATTGGATGTTTAGTGACTAAAAACAAAGATGTTTTGGCAACCGTAATGAAGTTTGCTCAAGCACGTTTAAGTCCACCAACTATTGAGCAGATTGCTTGCGAAGCTGCAATAGACACTCCACAAAGTTATTTTGACGAAGTTATTGGTGAGTATAAAGAACGCCGTAATACCTTAATTGCCGAATTAAACAAAATTGAAGGCGTTGTGGTAACAAAACCAAAAGGCGCTTTTTATTGTATTGCCGAACTTCCTATAGAAGATTCAGACGATTTTGCACAGTGGCTTCTTGAAAGCTATGATTTAAATGGCGAAACGGTAATGATTGCTCCTGCCAAAGGTTTCTACTCAACACCTGGAATGGGATTAAATCAGGTTCGTATTGCTTATGTTCTAAACAAAAAAGATTTGATTACAGCCGTAAACATTTTAAAGGAAGCACTTTTAGTATATAATAAGAAATAATCCAAAAATATATTTTCAATTCCTTAGCCGGGAAATTGCTTATTACCTTAAGGTAATAAGCAATTTCCCGGCTGATATTTTTATCCAAATTTTGATTCACAATCGTTATACAAGTTTGTGCAGGTTTAGATTTTAACTATGTACAACAATATCATTTTCAGTCTTTAAATGATATAATAAAACCCTTTTGGGGAGAACAACATGTAAGCATATTTATAGATTTACACGATTTTTTAATCTTGAATTATAATAAATACATTTACAATTGTGAAAAAAAAACTACCCTTTTTTCTTATTTTTATATGTCTTACTTGCAGCTATATAAGCGCGCAGCAAAAAACACAACTTCCTATTAAAAGCACTTATAATGATGTTGCGATCACTACAACATCAAATGCTGTAAACTACACCAGTACGGGCTTATACTTAGAAGGCGGAACCACCGCCGCTCCTACAGAATCATACATCCGTTTTCAGGAAATTTCCTTACCTGCTGATGCTGTCATAAAGAATGCCAATATCCTATTTTACGGAAGAACAGCCAGTACATTAGGTACAACTGTTAGGATATTTGGCGAAATAGGCAATTCAGATGCATATCCTGCCTCTACCGCCATAACTACTGCAACTTCAATAAGGGCACGCCAATATACAACTGATTCTGTAACATGGGATACTCCTGCTTGCGTAGCCAGTAAAGAATACACAACTCCAGATGTAACAAACTTGTTAAAGACTATGTTTCCTGTTGGTGTAGGAAACGCCAGTATATCTTTTAAACTGACCGGAAACCAAAAAGGTTCCTTTATTATGTGGTCATATGACGGAAACGCAGCTATGGCACCTAAATTACAAATAACTTTTACATCGGCTTATGGCACTTTTACAACCACCGTTCTGGCTAATACTGATGATGGTCGTGAAAATACCAACGGAGCAATGTACCTTACAGATGGTTATATTAATTTAGGCGGAAGATCTGATTCAGGCAATAGTGCCGTAAGATTTCCTGCTGTAGAAATACCGGAAAAAGCAGAAATATCAGAGGCTTACATAGAATTCTATTCTTACGGAACCAGCCCTGCAAGCAGCATTAATATTTACTCTGAGCTAGCTAATGCTGCTACATACACAACGACTGCAAGTAATATTACCAAAAGAAACTATTCGGCAAACGGAGTCAATTGGCCTACCGAATCCTGGGTGGTTAATACTAAATTATATGCAACACCTAATCTTAAAAACATTATCGACGCAACCCGTCTTTCGGGTTGGAAATCAGGTGAAGCAATCGCGTTTAAATTTGTTGGGACTTTGCTTAACAATGGAGCTACTGCATGTACCAACGAAATGGGCAATCAATACAAACCACGTCTTGTTATCAAATATAAAACCGAAGGAAACGGACCTAGTATTGAAGAAGTTCCATTAAATGGAATTTCGGCAAGTGTTATATCTACCGGAAACGACGACGCAAGAGAATATACCAATGGTAATATGGCTTTGGGTGACGGTGCTATGTTTTTGAGCGGACGCACTGATGGAAGCGACAGCGGTTTTATTTTTCGTAATATTCAAGTTCCGGCAAATGCACAAATCAAAGACGCTTATATCGAATTTTATGCTTACGCCACAAGCCCTGCTACATCCGTAAATATATATGCCGAGATGAATCAAAAACCATATACAAATGATTCTAAAAGTATTACGTCCCGACAATATACCAATAACAATATTCACTGGGCAACTGAAGCCTGGACGAAAGACCTTGAAAAAAACCGAACTCCTAATTTGAGAAATATTATCGACGAAATTCGTTTAAACGGATGGAAATCGGGCGAAAATATCGCATTCAAATTTAATGGGTTAGGCTTAAATGATGGAGCAAGAGCTTACGCATACGAAGGATCTGCACTTTACAGACCTCGTTTAGTGATAGAATATGTGAACAATAATGAAGGACCAAGTATAGTAGTTGACCCTAACGAAGTACAAACTTTTGTATCACTGATCAACACCGGAAATGATGACGGTAGAGAATATACAAACGGTAATATGGCTTTGGGTGATGGTGCTATGTTTTTGAGCGGACGTACTGACGGAAGTTATACAGGATTTATTTTTCATAATACCCAAATTCCTGCAAATGCTGAAATTAAAGACGCTTATATTGAATTTTTCGCTTACGCCACAAGTCCTGCGACAGCGATGAATATATATGCCGAAAAAAATCAAAAATTGCCTTACACTTATAATCCTAAAAGCATTACAGCTCGTGAATACACGAATAACAAAGTTCATTGGGCAACAGAAACCTGGGCTAAAGATCTTGAAAAAAACCGAACTCCAAATTTGAGAAATATTATTGACGAAATTCGTTTAAACGGATGGAAATCGGGAGACAATATCGCATTCAAATTTAATGGACTGGGATTAAATGACGGAGCAAGAGCTTACGCATACGAAGCATCTAATGTTTACAGACCGCGTTTGGTTGTAAAATATGTTGTTAACGGTGCAGGACCAAGTATAGTGGTTGATCCAACCGAAGTACAAACCAATGTTTCTATCATAAATACCGGAAATGACGACGGAAGAGAATACACAAACGGTAATATGGCTTCGGGAGACGGTGCTATGTTTTTAAGCGGACGTACTGATGGAAGTGACACCGGATTTATTTTTCATAATACCGAAATTCCGGCAAATGCAGAAATCCAAGATGCTTATGTTGAATTTAGCGCTTATGCCACAAGTCCTGCTACAACTATAGATATTTACGCTGAGAAAAATCAAAAATTACCTTATACTTATAATCCTAAAAGTATTACGGCTCGTGAATACTCTACTAATAAAATTCACTGGGTAACCGAAAACTGGACTAAAGACCTTGAAAAAAACCGAACTCCGAATTTGAGAAATATTATCGATGAAATTCGTTTAAACGGATGGAAATCGGGTGATAATATTGCGCTTAAATTTAACGGAATAGGTTTAAACGATGGCGCAAGAGCTTATGCATACGAAGGATCTAACCTTTACAGACCACGTTTGGTTGTAAAATATATTGTAAACGGTGCAGGACCAAGTATAGTGGTTGACCCGAACGAAATACAAACTGAAGCCTCTATTATATCTACCGGAAATGATGATGGAAGAGAATTTACAAACGGCAATATGGCTTTGGGTGACGGCGCTATGTTTTTGAGCGGACGTACTGATGGAAGTGACACCGGATTTATTTTCCGCAATACTCAAATTCCGGCAACTTCAGAAATCAAAGATGCTTACATCGAGTTTTATGCTTACGCTACAAGTCCTGCAACAACTGCAGATATTTATGCCGAGGTGAACCAAAAATCACTTTATACATATGACCCTAAAAGCATAACATTACGCCAATATACTAACAATAAAATAAATTGGGCAACGGATGCCTGGACTAAAGATCTTGCAAAAAACCGAACTCCTAACTTGAAAAATATTATTGATGAAATTCGTTTAAACGGATGGAAATCAGGTGAAAATATTGCATTCAAATTCAATGGGTTAGGATTAAACGATGGAGCAAGAGCTTATGCATATGAGGCATCTGCACTTTACAGACCACGTCTGGTTATAAAATATGCTAATAATGGTGCCGGGCCAAGCATAACAACAGATTCCAACGAAACACAAACTTACACTAACATTGTAACTACCAGATACGATGACGGACGCGAAAATACGGATGGTAACATGTATTTGGGTGATGCTTATTTATCATTGGCAGGACAACCAGATTCTTATAAAACCGGAATTCGTTTCCAAACCGTAGATTTCCCGATTAACGCTGAAATAACAGAAGCTTATATCGAATTTTATGCTTACGGTTCAAGTAATGCAACCACTGTATCTATAAAATCAGAAATAGGTGATGCACAAACTTATTCACCAATAAAAAATAATATGTCAAGCCGTACTTATTCCCAAAATAGTGAATTATGGAATACAGATACGCGTAACGATTATGCGCAAAACCGTACAGTAGATATTAAAAAACTAATAGACGAAAACCGTCTAAGAGGTTGGGAACCGGGACAAAGCTTAGCTTTCTTATTCGAAGGAAAAGGCGTATCGTCTAACTTTGCACGTGTACGCTCTTACGAAGCAAGCAATTTGTACAGACCTCGTTTAGTAATTAAATACAAAGACAATCAAAAAGGACCAAATGCAGCATCAGTAATTAGTACGCTAAACAATGTAGTAACCGATGCTTCTTTAATGAACGGACTTGTTATTAATGAAATATCTGCACAAGGTTCTGTTGCTCAAAAAGAAGACTGGATAGAAATATACAACAATCTCGACAAAACAGTTTTTATTAACAGCAATGCTTCTATATCAAATAAAGACACCAAAAAGGATCTTAATGTATTAAAAAACATCCTTATTCCCGCTAAAGGATTTGCTGTATTAATAGCAGATAAAAAACCTGAAAAAGGGAATTTCCACCTTAATTTTGATTTGAAAAACACAGGAGGTGTCGTTTATTTATCGACTGTAACAGGCAAAAAAACAGCTGCTTTAGATGAAATGACATACATCGAAACGCCATACAATACAAGTTACGGACGAAGCAATGATGCAGCAGCAACTTTAGCACCTTTTATCAATCCTACTTATAATTTACCTAATAATACAGGACAACAAAAAGTAGCTTTGGCATTCAGTAAAGAAAGAGGTATCTACCCAACAGGATTTGATTTAACAATTACAGCTCCGGCTGGAACTACTGTTAATTATACATTAGATGGAAAATTCCCTTCTAAAACAGTTGGAACAAAATACACCGCTCCTATTGCTATAAAGCAATCATGTGTGCTTAAAGTATATGCTTATGATGCAACAGGTAATTCTGGTGCAATATCACATACTTATGTATTACAAGACAATTACAAGAATGAATTACCGAGCAACGATTGGCAATGGTACAACAAGACTTATATATTGACAGCTGACGAATATTCAAAAGCAATAGCCGAACTGCCAATTATTTCTATATCGACAGATGCGGAGTTAAGTCCTCTTTGGGTACAAGGTTCGTTTGAGTATTTAGATAAACATATTTATAGCGATCATACCAACTTCTTCTCGAATTCTACTACAAAGAAATTTGGACAGGCAAGTCTTACGCAATTTAATGGTGGAGTTAAATTTAAATTCGGGAAAGATGCTCAGGTAAAAAAGGCAAATTATCCTTTCTTTGATGTATATCCGGGTGAAGTTTATCCTACCACAAATAAAATACAAGTTATCTCATTGAAAGAAGGCCAAGATGGTCCTCAGAATAATGTTTACAATACCGGTTATTTGCGTTTTGATGAGAAAATGACAATGAACCTTTGCAAAGAAATAGGCAAATATGCTCTGGACACCCGTTATATCAATTTCTTTGTAAACGGAAAATACAGAGGAGTTAAAACTGTAAGAAACGATTTTAGCTCTAATAACTTAGAAGAAGTATTTGGAGATGATGCCGATAATTACACCACTATAAACTTACAAGATGGTAATTTCCCTGTAGGAGTTATAGAAGAAGGAGATGGTAGTACTGCAATTTGGCAAAACATAAAAAAGCTTGCAGCTGCGAAAGATTTCCAAGGTTTTAAAAATTGGGTCGATATCGAGGACTTAATCAAATTCCAGATTATGTTTATGTTTACTGATACCGAAAACGAAGCAATTGCCATAGTACACAACTATGCACCGACTTTTATGAAGGTAAAAATGAATATTAACGATACCGACGGTGCATTTTTTGGAGGATTCACAGCCCCTACTTCATCAATTACAATGCCTGCCATAGGTTTTGCCGGCGGTGGAGGTAATTACAAACAAAAATGGCTATTAAATGATTCAAGATTAGGACCAGGAGGCTTATTCGGTAATTTTATGGGGTCAAATGTAAATCAAACTACAGGAAACCTGGAATTTAAAACACTTGTAAAAGATTATGTGCAGGCTGCTTTTGGTGATCCAAAAAGCACCGTTGCAGCTCCGCTTTCTGTAAGCAATGTACAGACTAAGATTAAAAGTACAGTGGCCGAACTAAACGATGTCTACAAACTAGATGCTGCTTATATGTCTTTTGACAGAGAAGTATACAATTACTGGAAAAATATAGACGCACCTAGAGTAATAGCACAAGTACCTGAAAGAGTTTCTTATTCATTGCAAAAATGGCAAGAATATAATATGGTTCATACTTTATTGGCAGCACCATTTGATACAACTGTTGCGGGTCATATTACAATAAACAATCCTAATGCAGGAACACAAGTTTATTATACGATCGAAGGTTCAGACCCTATGGGTAAAGACGGTATTGTATCACCATCAGCACGTCAGTACAATGCAAGCGAAGGTATCGTACTTTCATCAGGAACTTACTCTTTAGTTTCAAGAGCTTTTACAACAAACAATTGGGGACCTTTGTCTAAAGCAGACATAAAAGGCAACATAATGACTAAACGTTCAGCAGCAAATATCTCAGAAGAATTATTGAATGCTGAAGCTAAAAATGTGATCATTTATCCTAACCCCGCTTATAGCGAAATCAATATCAGCTTAGAGAATAATGATTCTGTAAATTCGAGTATGAATATTTATTCAATTGATGGTAAACTAGTTCAGAACAATATATTAACCAGTCAATCTAATACGGTAAATATTTCAAATCTAAATCCTGGATTTTATATTATTAAAATTTTAAATAGCAAGGGTACAGTAAGTACTCATAAATTAATTAAAAAATAAGAAAGTATACCACTATACGATAAATATTTAAACAAAAAAGCTCCCAGATAAAATTCTGGGAGCTTTTTTTATAGATACGTTTGGACAGTTACTTTAGCTAAATAATTTAATTATATCCAAAAAGAAGCAATTAAATAGTAAAAACCATAGAAAATGTTTCCTATTTATTAATTATCTTTACCGCCTTAAATGAGGAATACACATACTAATAGTAGTTTTTAATGATAAACAACGAAGAATTTTTAGACGAAATAGGAGATAATCATTTCAGCAGTAATGCAAAAAACCCTCTAAGAGCGGATGCTTTTGACATCACTGATGAAGAAAAAATAGAAAAAATTAAAAAAGATGTTGAAAACATCCTGCAAACATTAGGAATGGATTTGACAGATGACAGCATTAAAGGAACTCCAAACCGAGTTGCAAAAATGTTTGTAAAAGAAATTTTTGGTGGTCTTAACCCAGCAAAACAGCCAAAAGCTTCTACTTTTGACAATAATTACAAATATGGAGAAATGCTTGTAGAAAAAAACATCACAGTTTATTCTACTTGCGAACACCATTTACTGCCAATTATCGGGCGTGCTCACGTTGCTTATATCTCAAGCGGACGCGTTATCGGTTTGTCAAAAATGAACCGTATCGTAGAATATTATGCAAAAAGACCTCAAGTTCAAGAGCGTTTAACTATGCAGATTGTTCAAGAACTTCAAAAAGCTTTAGGAACAGAAGATGTAGCCTGCGTTATCGATGCAAAACACCTTTGCGTAAACTCACGCGGAATTAAAGATATCGAAAGCAGTACAGTAACTTCTGAGTTCGGAGGAAAATTTAAAGACGCTCAAACGAAGAGAGAATTCCTTGACTACATCAAATTAGATACTCAATTTTAATATTTTGGTTAATCATTAATAGATTAATGTTTTTTTAAATCAAAAGTTAAACAAATTACAACAAGTAAACTATGCCTTTATATACAAGTCAGCCTTTAAAAATATACAATTCGCTTTCGGGCGAAAAAGAAGATTTCAAACCAATCCATGAAGGAAACGTTGGAATGTATGTTTGTGGACCTACCGTATATAGTAATGTTCACTTAGGAAACGTGAGAACTTTTATGTCTTTTGACGTAATCTTCAGGTATTTTCTGCATTTAGATTATAAAGTTCGTTATGTTCGAAATATTACCGATGTTGGACATATCGTAGATGATGTGGATGAAGGTGAAGATAAAATTGCCAAAAAAGCACGTTTGGAGCAGTTGGAACCAATGGAAGTAGTACAGCGTTATACTGTAGATTTCCACAATATTCTAAAAGCTTTCAACTTTTTGCCTCCAAGCATCGAACCTACAGCAACAGGACATATTATTGAGCAAATCGAAATTATTAAAAAAATCATTGATAAAGGCATTGCTTATGTTGCTAACGGATCGGTATATTTTGATGTTGTAAAATATAACGAAACCAATAATTATGGCATCTTAAGCGGTAGAAATATCGACGATATGCTTGCAAACACTCGTGATCTTGACGGGCAATCAGACAAGAGAAATCCACAAGATTTTGCGCTTTGGAAAAAAGCTGAGCCAGAACATATCATGAGATGGCCTTCACCTTGGAGCGATGGTTTCCCTGGATGGCATCTTGAATGTACTGCAATGAGTACCAAATATCTTGGAAATCATTTTGACATTCACGGAGGTGGAATGGACTTAAAATTCCCTCACCACGAATGCGAAATTGCTCAAAACGAAGCTTGCACAGGTCAGGCGCCGGTAAATTACTGGATGCATGCTAACATGCTTACTCTGAATGGAAAGAAAATGGCAAAATCGACTGGAAATAATATTCTTCCAGGCGAAATTCTTAGCGGAGACAACAACATTTTAAGCAAACCATTTTCTGCTTCAGTAACTCGTTTTTTCATGCTTCAGGCACATTACAGAAGTATCTTAGATTTTTCTGACGATGCTATTGTTGCTGCGGAAAAAGGATACAAAAGATTAATGGAAGCACTTGATGCTTTGCCAAATATTACAGCAAGAAATTCTAGCTCTATAGATTTCGCTGCATGGAAACAGCTTTGCTACGATGCAATGAACGATGATTTCAACACACCAATTTTAATTGCGCAACTGTTTGAAGCTGTTCGTTATATCAACTTATTAAAAGATGGTAAAGAAACTATTTCTACTGATGACTTAGCCGATTTCAAAACAGCTGTAAATGCTTTCGTATATGACGTTTTAGGACTTAATGACGATAAAGCTGCTGATGGCGATAGCGATAAATTAGAAGGCGTAGTAAACATGCTTATCGGAATGAGAAATCAAGCCAGAGCAGATAAAAACTTTGCACTTTCTGACCAAATTCGTGATCAATTAATCGCTTTAGGAATTCAGCTTAAAGACGGAAAAGAAGGAACTACTTTTAGCATTCAATAAAAAAGTGATCAATTTTCAGTTTTTAGTGTTCAGATTCAAACTTTGAATTAACCAAACACTAAAAACTGATCACTGAACACTAAACTAACCAATACAAAAAATATGTTTTCAAAAATTCTGATATATCCATTTGTATTGTTAGTCCGTTTTTATCAAGCTGCCATTTCTCCGTTTACTCCTGCAGCCTGCAGATTCGAGCCGACTTGTTCTACTTACATGATTCAGGCATTGCAAATTCACGGATTGTTTTATGGCGGATTTTTAGGAATTAAACGTATCTTAAGTTGTCATCCTTGGGGAAGAAGCGGTTACGATCCTGTGCCCGAAAAGAAATGCAATCACAAACATTAACCTTTTAGAAAGCGGCACTTTACATTAAATATTTATTTTTACAGCATATAAAAACATTTATACATGACACACGCCTTAAATTTAGTTTGGAATCCTTCTGAAGGAATCAACTTAGGATTTTTTATGATTCGCTATTACAGCTTAATGTTTGTAATTGCTTTTGGTTTAGGATGGTTCTTAATGAAAAAGATTTTCGAAAGAGAAAACGAGTCAATTGAAAAACTGGATTCTTTATTTGTTTGGACAGTTCTTGCAACTTTAATAGGCGCGCGATTAGGTCATGTCTTCTTTTACGATTGGGAATATTTTAGAAATCATTTACTTGAAATTTTCCTTCCATTTAAATTTGAACCTGAATTTCAATTTACAGGTTTCCAAGGTTTAGCAAGTCACGGAGCAGCTATCGCAATTATTGTTGCAATGTATTACTACAGTAAAAAAATATTAAAACGCTCTTTACTATGGATTTTAGACCGTGTTGTAATTCCAGTTGCAAGTGGCGCAATTTTCGTTCGTCTTGGAAATTTCTTCAATTCTGAAATCATTGGTCATGAAACTTCTTCTGCTTTCGGAATTCGTTTTCTTCATGACACATTCAGCAAAGCCGACGCAGTACAAAAAACAGGAATTGCAGATCCAAAAGAAGCTTATAATGCAATAGCAACAGATCCAAAATTTGCAACATTATTAGCAGAAGTTCCTTCTAGACATCCTACGCAATTGTACGAAGCATTCTGCTATGTATTTGTATTCGCTATTTTGTTCTTTTTATACTGGAAAACAAATGCAAGACTTAAATCTGGTCTATTATTCGGGTTATTTTTAGTGCTTTTATTTGTTGTTCGTTTTGTTGTAGAATTTGTAAAAGAAAGTCAAGGTGGTTTTGAGAGTGAATTAGGCTTGTTTTCAACAGGACAATGGTTAAGTATACCATTTATCATTATTGGACTTTTCTTTATCATAAGAGCTCAAAGAAATCCTTTAGCAGAATCATAAAATTATTTCAATCAAAATAAAAAATGCCCAATATCTAACGTATTGGGTATTTTCTTTTTTACAACTGATACAAAATACCAAATTCGATATTCTTTGTATTATAACCTGCATTACTGCTTCCTAAGCCAGCATTAGAAACATGCCGCACACTTGGACGAATATCAAAACGAAAATTATCATAGCCTGCAGTAAAACCAAGTGCTAAAACATCTGCAAAAGCAAAACCTTTAGACATTCTTTCCGTTTCTGTATCTGTAATCATTGGCCCAATACTTCCTAAAACATAAAATGAACAAACTTTCCCAACAGGCTTACGAACTAAAAATCCACAATTAAGCACATACTCACGAATATCTTTTAACTGTGTATATTCATCTCTTTTTTGCTGATAGTTTGGTGTTTCAGGTTTAACAAAATAGAAATTCAACAATTGATGCTCAGCGAAATTAATCTCAGGTTGAATTAAAATCTGATATTGAAAACGTTTTGTTTCTTTTACCTTATAATATAATTGAACTTTATAAAAGTGGTTTGTAAACGTATAGTTTCTATTATTAAATTCACTTCCAAAACCATAACTAAAACCTAGAGAAAAACGCGAATTATGTTCCTGTCCTCTTATTTTTAAAACCAAAAGGAGCAGTATACCAAAAAGTAATTTTCTTTTCATAAATCGTATTAAAATTCCATTTAAATATAGCATAAAAAAAAGATCCAACTTTCGCTGGATCTTTTTATATAATTAAAACAACAATTATGCTTTATTGTGTTTGTCTTCAATTGTGTGTTTCTCGTCACTTGAAATTGTGTCAACCAATACTGGCGTAGCGATAAATAACGAAGAGTAAGTACCAACAATAATACCAATTAACATCGCGAAGATAAATCCTCTGATAGATTCTCCACCGAAGATAAACATCGTTAATAATACGATGATCATCATTAATGAAGTATTCAATGTTCTAGATAATGTAGTATTAATAGAAGCGTTTACGATATCTTCGAAGCTACCTTTACGGTTTCCGATGATAAACTCTCTCACCCTGTCAAATACAATTACTGTATCGTTCATAGAGTAACCAATTACAGTTAAGATCGCAGCGATAAAGTGCTGATCCATTTCCATGTGGAATGGCATGAATTTGTAGCATAATGAATAAACTCCTAATACGAAGATTACGTCGTGAGCAACAGCTGCAATCGCACCTAATGAATATTGCCATTTACGGAAAGATACCATTAAGTATAAGAAAATAACTGCCATCGCTCCAAGAACTGCCCAGTAAGAGTTAGTTTTGATATCCTCAGAAATAGAAGCACCTACTTTAGAAGCTTGTAATACACCTACTTTTTTACCATCAAATGAGTTGATGAATTTATCGTAAGTTGTATTTGGGAAATATTTCTGTAAAGAAGCATATAACTTTTGGTTCACTTCTTCATCAATTGCTACACCATCTTCTTTAATTTTATATTTAGTTGTGATTTTCAATTGATCATCATCACCTAAAATTTTAGCCTCAACTGGAGTACCGAAAGCAGCAGATAATTCATCTGAAACTGCAGTTGCATCAACTGGTTTTTCGAATTTAACTTGGAAAGTTCTTCCTCCAACAAAATCAACACCTTCATCTAATCCGTTAACGAAGAAGATAGAAACTAAGCTTACTACAACTACAATTGAAGAGAAGATGTAAGTGAATTTTTTAATCTTGATAAAGTCAAAATGGAAGTTTGTAAACCAGTTTTTAGTAATGTTTGTAGAGAAAGTTAAATCTCCTTTTCCTGCAATATTTCTGTCAATGAAAATTCTAGCAATAAAGATAGAAGTAAACAATGAAGTTACGATACCAATTAATAATGTTAATGCGAAACCTTTAATAGGACCTGTTCCGAAAATAAATAAAATAGCTCCAGTTAAAACGTGAGTAACGTTAGCATCAATAATAGAACGCATTGCACCATGCCATCCGTAAGAAGCTTGAACTGCCTCAGAAAGAGATTTTCCTTCACGCAATTCCTCTTTCGCTCTTTCGTAGATAATAATGTTCGCATCTACCGCTGTACCTAATGTTAATACGATACCTGCAATACCTGGTAATGTAAGTACAAAACCAAAACTTGCCATAATTCCGAATAAGAATAGTAAGTTTAATAATAAAGCAAGGTTTGCATACCAACCAGCTTTACCGTAATAGAATACCATCCAAACACAAACTAACAAGAAACCTAATACAGAAGAAATTGTACCCGCATCAATAGCTGCTTGTCCTAAAGATGGACCAACAACAGTTGATTGGATAATATCTGCAGAAGCTGGTAATTTACCTGCATTTAATACGTTAGCTAAATCTTTAGTTTCAGCTACATCAAATGAACCTGTAATCTCAGATCTTCCTCCAGCAATAGGACCGCTTGTTACACCTGGAGCAGAATATACGATATCATCTAATACAATAGCAATGTAGCTTTTTTGAGCGAATGCTCTACCTGTCAATTCTTCCCAAACTTTAGCACCTTGGCTGTTCATTTGCATAGAAACAGCTGGTTTACCCATTTGGTCAAAAGTATCTTTTGCATCAGTTACAACACCACCGCTCATAGCTGGGTTATTGTCTCTGTTTCCTTTCAAAGCATATAATTCAACAGCTTCAATATCAGCAGCGCTTTTGATGTCTTTAGCTTTAGGATCTTTTATAGTTGTTGGCTTGCTCCATACAAATTTTGCATAATGTTGGTCAGCTGCCAATAATACTCTAATTTCTGGTCTTTTGAAATAATCATTGATAGCAGCAGTATCTTTAGGAGCAAAGTATCCTAAAACTGGTCCACCACCCTGAACGATCATTTTATCAAATAAAGGATTGTTTCCTTTTTTAACATCTGAAGAATCTTTAGCATCTGTTAATAATGCATTTAATGAATCTTTAGCAACAGTTTTAGTTTCTGTCTTTTTAACTTCTGTTTTCTTTAAAGCTTCGTTTGCAGATACTAAGAAATTACCAATTTCTTCAATTTTGAAAGTTTCCCAAAACTCTAATTGAGCTTTACCTCCTAATAATTTTTTAATTCTATCAACATCCTTAGCACCTGGAAGCTCTACTAAGATTCTTCCTGTTTCTCCTAATTTTTGGATGTTTGGTTGTGTAACACCAAATTTGTCGATACGCTCTCTTAATACTTTAAAAGCACTTTCTACAGACTCATCAACTTTTCTTTTGATAACTTTTTGAACTTGCGCGTCAGACATTTGAAAGTCTACTCCACCTTCTCCTTGAAGGCTTCTGTTAGCAAAAATATCTGGAGATGCTAATTTTACAGAACCTTTTGAATTTGCTTCAAAAGCTTCAAAAAACTTATTTAAATACGTTTTGTTTCCTTCTAAATTTGCAGATGCATCAGCTAATGATTTATTAAAAACTGGATTTTTAGAATTATTAGCCAAACCTTTTAATACATCTTTAATAGAAATTTGAAGAATTACGTTAATTCCCCCTTCTAAGTCAAGACCTTTATTAAGCTGTTTGTTTTTCACTTCGTTGTAAGTGAAATCAGTAAAACCAAGATTTAATACTTTTTCTTTACCAATAGAATCTAAATATTTCAGCTCTTTATCAGGATTATCTCCTGCAAAAGCTTTAGCTTCACTTTTGACACCATTTGCCACAAAAGTGAATGATAGTTGGTAAATACTTACCAATGCAAATAGAATTGCGAAAAATTTAATAAGTCCTTTATTCTGCATTATTACTAAAAATTAATTATGTTTTATTTTTGATTTTGTTTTAAAGTCCCATAAAATAAGCCCTGACATGATTTTTTAAAACAAAAAAACGAGATCACGAATTACCAATTTTTTTTTAAACCGAGCAAATATATAATTAACGAAAATATTAACCAATTTATTTATTAATTAATCTCAAAAAAAAAGCTGCAAAAGTGCAGCTTTTTTTATTTTTTGCGGTTTTTATTATACTAAAATAGCTTTTAGGGCGTCATTCATACTACGAACTGCATCTGCACTTTTAGCAAATAACGCTTTTTCCTGATCGTTTAACTTAATATCAACTATTTCTTCTACTCCGTTTTTACCAATTATACACGGTACACCTATACAGATATCATTTTGTCCATATTCGCCTTCTACAAAAACAGAACATGCAATCATTTTCTTTTGATCATTCAAAATACTATCTACCAAATAAGCCACAGAAGCCCCTGGAGCATACCAAGCCGAAGTTCCTAGAAGTCCTGTAAGAGTCGCTCCTCCTACCATTGTATCTGCCGCAACTTTTTGCAATACTTCTTCTGAAAGGAATTGCGAAACCGGAATCCCGTTATAAGATGCCAAACGTGTTAACGGAATCATAGTCGTGTCACCATGACCTCCAATTACCATTGCCGAAATATCATTTGCTGGTTTATCCAGAGCCAATGAAAGATACGTTCTAAAACGAGAACTATCTAAAGCTCCACCCATACCTATAATTCTGTTTTTTGGAAGACCTGTAGCCTTTAAAGCTAAATACGTCATAGTATCCATCGGATTAGAAACTACAACAATAATTGTATTTGGAGAATATTTCAATACATTCTCAGCAACTGTTTTTACAATTCCTGCATTGATACCAATTAATTCTTCTCTCGTCATTCCCGGTTTTCTCGGAATTCCTGATGTAATTACTACTACATCGCTTCCTACAGTTTTAGAATAATCGTTGGTAACGCCAGATACTTTAGTATTAAAACCAGTATTTGTCGCACATTGTGTAATATCCAATGCTTTACCTTCGGCAAAACCTTCTTTAATATCCAACAATACTACTTCGCTAGCAATTCCTCTATAAGAAATAACATCTGCACATGTAGCTCCAACATTTCCTGCTCCTACAATGGTAACTTTCATATTTTTTACTTTATCGGTTATTAATTTTGTCTATTCTTTAAAAAGACAATTCGTTTAATTGTCTAGTAAATTTAAACAATTAAACGAATTGAAATTATTAATTTTTCATTTTATGCATCAATATTTGCATAAACTGCATTTTTCTCGATAAACTCTCTACGAGGAGGCACTTCGTCACCCATTAACATAGAGAAAACTTGATCTGCTTCTGCAAGACTATCAATATTTACCTGACGTAAAGTTCTGAAAGCTGGATCCATTGTAGTTTCCCATAATTGCTCCGCGTTCATCTCTCCAAGACCTTTATAACGTTGGATATTGGCACTTCCACCCATTCTTTCGTTAGCCTGATCACGCTGAACATCATTCCAAGCATATTCTTTTTTGTTTCCTTTCTTAACCAAGTACAAAGGTGGCGCTGCAATGTAAACGTGGCCTTCTTCGATAAGTTCTTTCATGAAACGGAAGAAGAACGTTAATATTAAGGTAGAAATGTGGCTACCGTCGACATCGGCATCACACATGATGATTACCTTATGATATCTTAGTTTTTCCAGATTTAATGCTTTACTATCTTCTGCAGTCCCTACTGTAACTCCTAAAGCTGTAAAGATATTTCTAATCTCTTCGTTTTCGAATACTTTATGATGCATCGCTTTTTCAACGTTCAAGATTTTACCACGTAATGGCAGAATTGCTTGAAAGTTACGATCACGTCCTTGTTTTGCTGTTCCACCAGCCGAATCTCCCTCGACAAGGTAAACCTCACATCTTGCTGGATCTTGCTCAGAACAGTCTGATAATTTTCCTGGCAATCCGCCACCGCCCATAACGGTTTTACGCTGTACCATTTCACGCGCTTTTTTCGCTGCGTGACGTGCTTGCGCTGCTAAGATTACTTTTTGGATAATTAATTTCGCATCATTTGGATTTTCTTCCAAATAATTTTCCAACATTTCTCCAACCGCTTGAGAAACCGGAGAAACAACCTCTCTATTTCCAAGTTTAGTTTTTGTCTGACCTTCGAATTGAGGCTCAGATACTTTTACCGAAATAATTGCTGTTAATCCTTCACGGAAGTCATCTCCAGCGATTTCGAATTTTAATTTATCTAACAACCCAGAAGCATCCGCGTATTTTTTAAGCGTTCTTGTCAAACCACTTCTAAAACCTTGTAAGTGCGTTCCCCCTTCGTGAGTATTGATATTATTTACGTAAGAAAAAATATTTTCTGTATAACTTGTATTGTAAATCAAGGCAACCTCAACTGGAATTTCGCCTTTATCATTATCCATACTGATAACATGAGAAACAATTGGCTCACGGTTACCATCTAAATAACGAATATATTCTTTAAGACCTTCATCTGAATGAAATACTTCACTTCTGAATTCGCCTTTTTCATCAACTTCTCTCTTATCTGTAAAAGTAATTGTGATTCCTTTATTTAAGAAAGAAAGCTCACGCATACGTGCTGAAAGCGTATCGTATGAAAACTCAGTAGTCTGAGTAAAGATTGTATCATCTGGGAAAAAAGTTTGGCGAGTTCCTCTTTTATCTGTCTCTCCAATTTGTTTTACCGGATACAAAGATTTACCTCTTTCGTATTCCTGCTCATAGATTTTACCTTCTCTAAATACAGTAGATTTCATATGAACAGAAAGGGCGTTTACTACAGAAACCCCAACCCCGTGCAAACCTCCAGAAACCTTATATGAATCTTTGTCGAATTTACCTCCAGCACCAATTTTAGTCATTACAACCTCAAGTGCAGAAACTCCTTCTTTTTTATGTAAATCAACAGGGATACCACGACCGTTATCTTCAACTGTAACCGAACCATCTTCGTTTATTGAGACACTAATAGCATCACAATGTCCTCCCATCGCCTCATCAATAGAGTTATCAACAACCTCGTAAACCAGATGGTGTAGTCCTCGAACCCCTACATCACCAATATACATCGACGGACGCATTCTTACGTGCTCCATCCCTTCTAATGCCTGAATACTATCTGCTGAATAATTGTTCTTCTTGATTTCTTCGCTCATATAATTTATTCTAAAAAATGTAATTAATGTCTAACACGCAAATATATAAAAACGCGAGCTATATACCCAGTAAAATACGACTTAAAGCACTTAAGTTATCAACACAATTGTCTGAAAAACCAAAAAATAAGTCCAAAAATGAATTTAAATTCAATTTTTTTGAAAATTCCAAAATTTTAAATACCAAATTCCAATTTTGAAAATCTCAAACTCCAAATCCCAAATCTGAAATATCTAATCAAAATTTTAAAATTTGCCTAACATATTAAAATTAAAAAACCGAAATACATTTAATGCATTTCGGTTTTCTATAACGGAATCCAACTTGGAATTTGGAATTCAAAAATTTTGGAATTTCTCCCTTAAGCAATAACAGTCGTTTTTACATTTTCAAAATTACCATTTAAATGCGCTGCATTTGCTCGTCCGCTTGGATCGAGGTTTTCTTGCCATTTTGGAATCCATTTACGAACAGTTTGTGCCGCGCTGACCTGTGGATAGAATTTATGGAAAATCGATCTATACAAGTACGCTTCTTTAGTCGTTGGCGAGTTGTATGGAAATTCTGAACTTGCTCCCGCCAATTGCTCATCTGTAACCTGCGAAGCACAATATTCAATTAATTCATCAACCCAATTATACCCAACTCCATCCGAAAATTGCTCTTTCTGACGCCATAAAACTTCCGAAGGCAAATATGGATCTTCTGGAGTATCAAAAGCTTTTCTTAAAATATATTTTTCAACGCCATCATAAGTTTTGGGCTGTTTTTCTTCTGTTTTAATTCGAATCGCAACATCCAAAAATTCTGTATCCAAAAATGGAATTCGTACTTCTAAACCATTGGCCATTGTCGTTTTATCTGCGCGAAGCAAATCGGCCGTAAACAGCTTTTGCACTCTTTCTATAGTTTCATCTTGGAATTCTTCTTCTGAAGGCGCATTTCTAAAATACAAATGTCCACCAAAAACCTCATCTGCTCCTTCGCCAGACAAAATCACTTTTATCCCTTCATCAGCGATAGATTTAGAAAGTAAATACATTGGAACACCAGATCTAACCGAAATAATATCATACGTTTCGATATGATAAATTACTTTTTCTAAAACTTTCACCCCTTCTTCTACAGAAAAATGAATTTCGTGATGTTCTGTTCCTAAAAATTCAGCTGCTTTTCTTGCCGCAACATTATCTGGAGCATCAGCATCCAATCCAATAGAAAACGAATGCAATTTCTCTCCTTTTTCTTTTAGCAATCTTGAAGTGATAGCTGAAATCAATGAAGTATCCAAACCTCCTGACAACACAACCCCCAAAGGCACTTCTGCCAATAAACGTTTGCGTGTTGCCTGAATTAAGCTCTCACGAATTAATTCTAAATCTAATGGCTGAGTTGCATTTTTATGGTCTTCGTATTCTGGACGATAGTATTTTACAAAACCTGTTTTTGCGGTATAATAATGTCCTGGAGGAAAAGTAGAAAACGACTTGCACTGATCTGCAATAGATTTCATTTCTGACGAAAAATAAATTCGTCCTCTTTCATCTAAACCATAATATAAAGGTTTTACTCCAATTGGATCACGGCCTGCAATATATTTATCTCCATCAATAACCACAAAAGCAAAATCTCCATCCAATTTATTACAAAAATCATATCCGAATTCTTCATACAGATGTACAATTACTTCTGAATCTGATTCGGTTCTAAAATTATGATTCTTTAAAACTGTATCTTTAAGTTCTTGATAATTATAAATTTCCCCATCATGCACCATCCAAGCTTTACCTGTTCCTTGAATTGGCTGTTTCCCCGAATTAAGATCAATAATCGACAGGCTTTCATGACAAAGTATACTGCCATTTTCCATAATATGAATATCGCTTTCATCAGGTCCGCGATGTAACATTCTCTCAGAAAGTTCTTTTACAAGCTTGGGGTCTTTTCCTTTACCAATAACGGCTAACAATCCAGACATACTATTCTATTTTTTATTTTTATTCTGATGTACCAAGCCTAAGCAAGCTGTACATTAAAAAATCATTAAAATTTCCGCTTAAAAGCAAAACTAAATATTATTTTCTGCTTTCCTACATTTTGCATCTTAAAATTTCATGTTTAACTTTTATTTCAATGAAAGTCAAACACAAAATAAATTTCAATCGATTACCAAAACTTTTTATTTTAACATATTGAAATACAGAAACTTTTTTAGACAAGAAAGACGCTCTCATAAAAGAACGTCTTTCGGCAATATATATACTAATTCTAAAAATTAAACTCTTAATTATTTTACATAAGCGTCATCATGAACATTTGCTACCGCTCTTCCTGATGGATCGTTTAAGTTTTTGAAAGCTTCATCCCATTCCAAAGCAATTTTTGTACTACAAGCCACACTTGCTTCCTGAGGAACGCATAATGCTGCAGCATCACTTGGGAAATGCTCTGTAAAAATCGAACGATAGTAATACTCTTCTTTTGACGTTGGCGTTTGCAATGGAAATTTAAATCTAGCGTTTGCCAATTGCTCATCTGAAACTTCTCTAGCTACCACTTCTTTTAAAGTGTCAATCCAACTGTATCCCACTCCATCAGAAAATTGCTCTTTTTGTCTCCAAGCAACACTTTCTGGAAGCATATCTTCAAAAGCTTTACGAACTACCCATTTTTCCATCGGGTGTTCTTTGTTGATCATTTTATCTTGCGGGTTGATACGCATTGCAACATCCATAAATTCTTTATCTAAGAATGGCACACGACCTTCGATTCCCCAAGCCGCTAAACTTTTGTTTGCACGTAGACAGTCGTACATATGAAGTTTTCCTAATTTACGAACGTTTTCTTCGTGGAATTCTTTAGCGTTTGGCGCTTTGTGGAAGTATAAATATCCTCCAAACAACTCATCTGCTCCTTCTCCCGAAAGAACCATTTTGATTCCCATAGATTTGATTACTCTCGCCATCAACCACATTGGAGTTGAAGCTCTAACTGTAGTTACATCATACGTTTCTAAGTTGTAAATTACATCACGAACAGCATCTAATCCTTCTTGGATAGTAAATTTGATTTCGTGGTGAATAGTTCCAATATGATCTGCTACTTTTCTTGCAGCTGCTAAATCTGGTGAACCTTCTAATCCAACTGAGAAAGAGTGTAATTGCGGATACCAAGCATCTGTTGTATCATCTGACTCAATTCTTTTTTGAGCGAATTTTTTAGCCACAGCTGAAGTAATAGAAGAATCTAAACCTCCAGAAAGTAAAACTCCGTAAGGAACGTCACTCATTAATTGTCTGTGAACTGCTGCTTCCAATGCTTTTCTGATTTCTGGAATGCTAGTTTCGTTGTCTTTTACTGCATCATATTCTGTCCAGTCTCTTTTGTACCATTGTACAAATTCACCGTCTTTGCTTGATAAATAATGTCCTGGAGGGAATAATTCGATTTTTGTACAGTAACCTTCCAAAGCTTTTAATTCAGAAGCTACATAGAAAGTTCCGTGCTGATCCCAACCAATATATAATGGAATAATTCCCATGTGGTCACGAGCTACAAAATACTCATCTTTATCAACATCGTAGATTGCAAAACCGAAGATTCCGTTTAATTCATCAACAAAGTTTACTCCTTTTTCTTTATAAAGCGCTAAAATAACTTCACAGTCACTTTCAGTCTGAAAGTTGTATTTTCCAGCAAATTGTTTACGCAAATCTCTGTGGTTGTAAATTTCACCATTTGCAGCTAAAACCAATTTTTTATCTTCAGTAAATAAAGGTTGTTTTCCTGACGCTGGATCTACAATTGCCAAACGCTCGTGAGAAAGAATCGCTTTATCATTACTAAAAATTCCGCTCCAGTCTGGTCCACGGTGACGAATGATTTTAGACATTTCTAATACTTGAGGTCTTAACGCTTCGGCTTTTTGTTTAAGATCAAAGGCACATACAATTCCACACATAATTTTATATTTTTATTTTTTAAATTTTAATTTGATAGGGCAAAGATGGAGTATTAGTTACAATTGAAAAACATAATTACCTATTTTAATTACAATTTAAAACTATAAATTATTTTTTACATATAAAATGTAAAATTTCAGCATTAAAAAAAGGCTCAAACTTTAATTTTTTAATTTCGAACATAAAACTGCTTTCAATTTTAAACTTAAAACCAACTTTTCGAATTAAATTTTTAGTTATTCCAGTCCAAATAAAGAATTCATAAAGAGAAAATAAAAAGTAGCCCTACAATTACCTTAAAATTAATACTGTAAAAAAATCCTTATCAAATTCGAAAAGTTGATAAGGATTTAATTTGTTTAAAAATATAATAACTCAAATAGGAATTAATTCTTAAGAATAATTCGTGACGAAATATAATCCGGCATGCTCGCAACCGCAACCTGCAACTTAGATTCATTCTTCTTTTTCAGATTGTCATCTTTCAGGTTATAATTATAATTATCAAATAGGTAATACATTAAAACTCTATTGTAATCATCTAGATCGCTATCTTTTATCATATTCAGAAGACTTGTTTCAATCAATTCTGGATTCGAGCTTTCAGAAAGCGCACGCCCAACCCTGTTGATGCTTGAATAATAATGATTTTTAGAAGGATTATCTACTCGAAGTGATATTCCTAAAATTAAATCCAGAACATTGATGTCCAATACTTCGATCTCTTTTATATAAGTCTGCCTCTCTCCTTGAGCATAACTTCCATCACTTACCCTATCAAAACGATCATTCATAATGTTAAGATGGGATCTCAGAAAAATTTCCCATTTTATAGTTTCAGCAGAAAGTACAGCAATATTCTGTGCATGAACTCTTGGACTATTATCCATACTGCATCCGCCAATAACACGTCTATTTCGTTTTAGTTCTAATACATCTTCCTTACCTATATAACGCTCAACATATTCTTCAAACGTATCATCAGATACTTTTGTCATTTTAGCTTCTACCAATGCTTCGCGAAGCATTACATCAAAATTTTTATCCTTAGTTCTTAAAGAATCTATTCTAGTAAGTCTTTCAGCTTGCCATTTTTTCATTTTCGCATTAAACTCGTCGTATTCTTTTTTAACAATCTCTTTCTGAGCCAGCTGTTCTTTAGTCTTTTCTTTTGATTTCCCATCAAGTCCATTGCTATAAAGAATAGATAATTTCTCATAGCTAAAACTCGGTCTTTTCAAGACTTTCTCAACATAGCTTTCAAAATTTACTGCTTTACTAGGTGTGCTATCTCCATATCTCACCCCCGAGTCTTTTGCATTATCATAAAAAACTTGAGCTGTAGTATCTACCAGACAATCTGAATATTGAATTAATCGGGCATATTTTTCAGAAAGCGGTTTTGTTTTAAATTCATCAATAAAATAAAAGGCTTTTAATGACTCTTTTGAATAAGATTTTTTTTCTTGATACTCAAAAACCCATTTTTCTCTGAAATTATTATTATAAGAATCTATCTCTTTTTTATTTCTGGTGATATTCTGTTCATCTTTTTCTCCCAAAGGCAAGCTTGAAAATTCAACTTGCTCCTCATTTTTATAATTAGTCTGATTGGATTTTAAAATGATAAGATTTTCGTCGAAGAGAGCTTTATCATATTTGGCTTTAAAATCTGAATATGAAATACCTTTTTCTAAATCTTTCTTAGCCTCTATAACATCCGCTTTTTGAACTTCGACAAAGTTTGCCTTCGCTTGTCCGTAAGACCTGAAAGTTTTATTAAACTCGCAAACTTTAAATTTTAAATTTAACGAATCAACAATGTGTTTTAGTTTAGAGACTGAGCTTTCAGAATAAATCAGCCCATTATCATAAATCTTAAATTCAGTACTTTGAGCATTCAAATTCATGCTAATCAAAATCATAAAAGCTAAAATCTTTCTCATAACTTTATCTTTAAAATTAATTATTCAATGCTCTCAATAGTATAATGCGTCTTATTTATTTCAAATTGAAATCCAACTTTACTTCCCATTAAATGATTTCCTAAAGGAGATTGCGGAGAAAGTGCAATGACATTGATTCCGTCAATTGTTATTTTGGGAAGTGCAACGCTCACATATAAATAGATTCCGTTTGCTTTTACTAAACTTCCTAAAACAATATTTTCTGTTGTTTTAAGCGGATCTATTTTATCTAAAATTGCTTTTTGCTCTAGTGCTTCCTTTAATTTATTGGTGAGTTTTTCTTGCTCAATATGCATCATCGACAAAGCCGTTTCATGTTTATCGCCTGCAGAACCTTTAGCGTCATTTTTAGAATCTTCGGTCAAGCCTGAAATCATGTCTTTAAAAACATCTATTCTGTCTTGAACCATTTGAGTGTAGTGGGAATATATTTTTTCTTTAAAAGTCATTTTTTTAGGTACTGAGGTTTTAAGGAACAAAGATGCAAAGGTTTTTTCTTTATCTAAATTTTTATTCGAAAAAAGCTTTTGGATAAACTACTTCTCCATTTACATCTTTTAAACAGTCTTCTGTTAATGCAATAACCATACAGTTTTCAGCTGGAACATCAAAAGGCATTTTGATATTGTATTTTTCGCAAAGTTCATATCCAAACCTCGGGTAATAATCTTGATGACCTAATAAAATAACCGATTTGTATCCTAAACCTTTAGCAATTTCATGTCCATGTAAAATAAGCTTAGAACCAATTCCTTTTCCTTGAAAATCAGGCAAAACCGAAACTGGAGCAAGTGCCAGAGATTCAAAAGAATTTAAATCATTTTTAATTTTCAGTTTAGTAAATAAAATATGCCCGACAATTTCATTATCAATTTCTGCAACAATAGACAATTCTGGAATAAAGGCTACAGAATTTCTCAGTCTTTCTACCAAAAATTGTTCTTTGTGATCGGAATGCTCTTCTTTTTCAAAAGCTTTTTCTATCAAATGAAAAACACTTTTAAAATCATTTTTATTTTCTTGACGTAATATAATTTCCATTTTATAAAATTAAAAAAAACAGCCACGAATTCACGAATCTACTCCAAAAAATTCATGAGCTCATGGCTGAAAAAAAAAGGCACATTCATTTTAAATGTTTTTGTGCCTAAGTATCTTTATGGCAAAGATCTCTTAAAAATCAAACTTATAATTTGCGCCTCCCAAAACTTGGAATCCTTGTACAGGATAATTCAACCATTTTTCGTAAGCTTGATTTCCGATATTATTCAATTTCAAGAAAAACGTTAATCTTTCGTTGAATTTGTACCCAACATGCGCATTGGCATCAAAATAACTTTTTAAGGTAATTGGTGTAGCATCAATTCCTAAAGAAGTATTGGTCTGCATATCTTTTCTTTCTCCAACATAAAACACATTCAATCCTGCATACCACTGCTTAGTAATATTAACGTCTAAAGTCGAACTTAATTTCATTGTTGGCAAATTCCATGCTTCAACTACGTTGTCAGTATTATAACTATTAAAAGTTCCGTTGATTCCGAAAGATACATTTTGAGAGAAATCTGCTTTTAATTCTCCGTAAAAACGGAACGTTCTAATGTCTTCATAAACTACTCCAAATGAGTTTCCGAAAGCATAATCTTCATTTGTAATTACTTCTGTATAATCATTTGCTTTAAACAAAGCTTTGTCTTTTTCATTTAAATAAGAAGCCGTTAAATTATAGTTTACATTATTAGCCAATTTTCCTTTCAAACCTGCAAAAACATTGTATTGTGTACTTGATGGACGCATGTTTAAAGTTGGAGACAAAAACGGATTTTCGGTCACAAAATCAGCATAAGAATTCTGATTTAAACCTCCATTTACCCCAGTATAAAAAATCATCAAATCGCCAAC
Source organism: Flavobacterium tagetis (assembly GCF_016735615.1). Taxonomy (GTDB): domain Bacteria; phylum Bacteroidota; class Bacteroidia; order Flavobacteriales; family Flavobacteriaceae; genus Flavobacterium; species Flavobacterium tagetis. The sequence goes on along the minus strand of NZ_JAERSF010000002.1, from coordinate 267,515 downwards.
CAATTTATACGAAGCATTCACTTTTGGGTAGAAATAAAATTTATTGCCGCTGTTTTTAGAATCTGCACTATAATAAATTCCTGCTCCCAATTCTAATGTCCATTCATTTTCATTGATTACAAAACTTGGTTCGATTCCAACATTTGTAAAACTGTATTTCAATGCCTCTGTATTATCTTGGAAATAATTGTTTTTAAAAGAACCGCTTACATGATCTACAATAACATTGGTTTTAATTGCCTGATCCATCACATCAACTGTAAAAGTCGGCTTTACAAAAAATCTATTTTCTGATGAAGAATAACTGTCTGAAAAATGGGTGAATTTTGCCGAAAGTTTACTGAAAATGCTTTCATTAAATTCTGCATTTCCGCCAACCCAAATAGTATTATAAGAGTGATCCGGATTAATACTGTTTACCAAATCATAACGCTGATCTGGAATGGTAGAACCAAAATCTGACGGAAGTCCATACCAATTGTAAATCTGATTTTGATATCCTAAATCGACTCCCCAAGTATTATCTCTATTATTTTGACCGTAACCCACATTAATTGATGTATCATAAAATTCATCATTCAATTCAACATCTTTAATTCCCCCTTGAGAAGAGTGATGGCGAAACATTCCAGCTACATAATCATTATTTCCTAAATCCTGGTTTACGAATAATTCACCGTTTAAAGTGCTATAATTTCCAAGCCCTATTGTAGCATAATTATTAAACAATCTTTCTTTTTTGGCTTTCTCAACACCTTCGGCTTTTCCTTTAGAAGGAGTAAAAGTCGAAGCCACAGGAACAGACAAAATACTGTATTTAATTACTTCTTTCGGCTGATTACCGCTATCGTCAAGCGAAGGCGTTTCTTTTACTTTAAAAGCATCAGAAATAGTCGGCGAATACGGTTTTACTACGTTTACTGTTTCTGTCCCAATACTTTCATTTTTCTTCTGAGCAATCGAAAACTGAGCAGCAAATAACACTAACAAAACGATGATTTTATGTCGGCAGTTTAATTTCATATTTCTTTATTTTAAGAGTATAGAGATAAGAGTATAGAAAATAGACTTATACTATTTCTTAATTCTTATGCTAAAAACTCTTTGTTCTCTTTCTATATTCTAAAATCTTTGTTCTATTTTCTTTTTTCTAAAATTCTTGCTTAAGCTTCCCACTCTCCTTTAGCCACAAACTGAGCTTTTCCACCTATTCTAATATCAAACAGATCTCCGTTTAGTTTTCCGTTAAAGTAGATTTCAGAAGGTCGTCCAATATAATCTCCTTGGTAATTAGTCAATTCTAGTTCAGGTTTATGGTATTTTAAAAGATATGCCTGTAGACAAGTACTTGCGCTTCCCGTTGCAGCGTCTTCTACCAATTGATTATTTTCTACACATAACATTCTGCTTGCCAACTTCGAATCTTCAAAACTATAAAAATACAGTCCTCTATGATCTGTTTTACAATGCTGTTTCAACCATTTATCGGTTTTATCTTTATCTAAAACCAAATTCTCTAAAGCTCTTTTGCTGTTTAGCGGAACAATTACAAATGCACTTCCCGTAGTCACTTCTTGTATCAAATATTGATTATCAAAATCATCAATTGTCAAGTTACTAAAAGAGGGAAAATCTTCTTTTGCAAAAACATCCCAAAACTTCGGCTGTGCTGCTTTTAACCAAATCAGTTCTTCCGTTTTATTGATTGCAATTGGTCCAATTGGGACTTCTAGTTTTATTTCGTCAGGCGAATTATCAAATACTTTATTCATGAGAACCCAAGAAGTTCCAATAATCGGATGACCTGCAAACTGCATTTCGTGAGCAGGTGTAAAAATTCTGATCTCTGCTTTATTATTTTCTTTATCCAGTTTAGTTACAAATGTGCTTTCCGCAAAATTAATTTCGCGTGCAATTTGCTGCATTTGTGCTGTACTTAGATTTTCTGCATCCATAAAAACCGCCAGCTGATTTCCGGCATATTTCTTATCAGCAAAAACATCAACTATGTAAAAAGGTAAACTCATTTCTTTCTTTTTTTTTAGAGAAAAGAACCAAGATGAAAGATAAAAGACTTTTCAATCTTGCTTCTTGGCTCTTTCTTCTATTTTTCTATCTATTAATCGACGAATTTGTTTTTGATTCTTCAGATTTAATAGCGCTTAATTCTTTTTTCGCTTCTTCAACAACATCTGGATAATCTGTAAAATTGTTAATTACGTTATCTAAAATATATGTCGCCTGATAGCTGTCTTTTAATCCGTAGAAATTTTTCGCCATCAACACCAAACCTTTTGCTCCATAATATTTATAAGCAGAATAGCTTTTTGCTAATTTCTGAACCGCAGTATTCGAAGCATCATATTTGCTTTCTTTTGTTTTAAAGTACGCATCGTAATACAAAGCTTCTGCAGCCAATTCTCCTTTTGAGCTTGTCAATAATTTAGCATAAGCTGTTTTCGCTTTATCTTCATTTCCTGTTTGAATTGCCGCTCTTGCTACAATAATTTGAGCGTCGGCTTTTACTCCAGCATCAGATTTTGCATTTTCTAAAACTTTTTCAGCAGCAGTAACCGAATTGTCATAATCTTTTTTGTCATAATAACATTTCATTAGGTTTGCTTGCGCGAAAGTTTTGTTCTGCGGATAATCTGCTTCGTTTTCTAAACGTTTTAAAACAGGAATTGCTTTATCACAATCTTTTGCTTTCAGATATATTTGAGCTAATCTGTTTAAAGCTTGTTCTGTAAATTCATTTCTAGGCTGATCAATCACATATTGATAATTTGATGTCGATTTTGTTTCAGAACCTTCAGCATAGTAAAGTTGTGCCAGATAGAAATTAGCCTCTAAAGCGTGTAATCCAGCTGGGAATTTACTCACATAACCACCAAAACCTGTAATCGCAGCTTTGCTGTTGTTTTGGCTGTATTGTTTAAAGGCAGCATCGTAAGTATCATTGTCTAATTCAGCATCTGAAACTTCAACAAAATCTAAAGTACGAACCCAAGTCGCATATTCATCAACTTTTCCAGAATCTACATAAATTAATCTTGCGGTTGCAACTGCTTCTAAAGCCTCTGGAGTTTTCGGGAATTCTGCAGCAACTTTCTTGAATTTCGTTAAAGCTTGTTGGTCGCGATCTGAATTGTAATAAATCAAACCTTGTTTTAAGATTGCTTTTGAAGTAAAAGATCCGTTCTGGAATTCTGAAATCAATTGATCATACGTTTTTAAGGCTTGATCATTTTTCTTTTCTGCAACGTAAGTATTTCCTAATTCAAACAAAGCATCATCTCTGTAAGACGATTTTTTGTACATCTGAAGGAAGTTATTCAATTCATCAACTTTCTTCGCATTATTTGACATGAATCCGTAAGAAAGTGCTTTTTGAAATTGCGCATAATCTGCGTCTACGCCTTTTGCGGCAATTGCTTTTGCGTATGCCTCGTTAGCAGCACTATATTTTGAAGTCACAAAACGACAGTCTCCTAAACGCAAATAAGAATCGTTTAAACGAACTTTGTCTGAAGGTGAATTATCAATCTGAGCCTGAAAAGAGTTTGCCGCCTGATCGTATTCTTTCAATTTAAAATACGTGTAACCAATATTGTAATTGATGTTTTTATATTCGTCTGTAGACTTAGCTGCTGCCATTCCAGCAAATTGCTTATAAGTTAGTAAAGCATTTTGCATATCATCGTTTAGATATTCTGTTTCTGCTTTCCAGAAAGTGGCGCGCGCTGTAAACTCAGGCGTTTTTTGTTCGCTAATAGCATTTTTGAACATTTTACCCGCTTCTTGGTAATTATTTTCGTTGTACAATTCTAATCCGCGGTAAAAAAGCACTTTTTGGTATGCTGCTTTGTTTTCTGCAGATCTATTTTTTTCTAATAAAACTAAAGCCTCTTTGTAATTTTTAGAAGAAATATAAGAATCGACTAAAAGTTTTTCTACTTCGGCACGGCTTGAATTGTTTGGATATTTTTTAAGAAAATCTAATAAAATGCCAGGAACAGCCTGATACGCATTTCCGATATCATAACTTAGTTTCGCGTAATTTAAAGCAGCATCTTCCTGAATCTGTGCGTTGAAATCCATTTCAGAAGCATTCTTGAAAGCATTTAAAGCTTCTTGCTTTTTACCTGTATTTAAATAACTTAAACCTAAATGGTAATAAGCATTCTGCGCAACGAAATCCTTTCCTTCAATAATTTTATTGAATTGAGAAATCGCTTTTTCATACTCTTTCTGCTCATAATATGCGTAACCTAACTGATAAAAGTCGGTGTTGTTCCATTTCCCTTTTTTACCAGCATATTGCTCCAAATACGGAATTGCTTTTCCGTATTGCTTTAAGTTGAAATAACTTTCTCCGATAATTTTATTCAGTTCCGATTTTTCAATATCGTTAGATTTATTCATGGCTACCAATCCTAAATCAATCGCTTTTTGGAAACTTCCTAATTTGAAATTCATATCGGCCTGATAATACGATAGCTTTTCTTTGTATTTTTCTTCGCCAGAAACCTCATCAAAATATTTTGTAGCTTCTTTGTAATCGTCGCCCTCATAAGCCATAAAACCTAAGTAATATTTGGCTTGAGAACCATACTCTTTAGAATTGACAACTTTATTAAAATAATTGGTGGCTTCTTTTTTCTTTTTAGCATTAAAATAGCTATATCCTTTCATGAAGTTAAACTTATCGGACTCAGCTTTGCTCATGTAACTTTCATCAACCTTGTCAAACCACTGTAAAGCTTTTGGATAATTTCCTTGTTCGAAAAAAAACTGTGCTGCTTCAATATAAGCCTGATTTTGTTTAGTACTTGTTGGATAGTCGTTAACAAAATTTTCTACCAAAGCATCAGCATTTGCTTTGTTGGTTCTTATCGCACAATTAGCAATATAAAAAGCACAATCTGATTGAACTTCTTCGTTTGTTGCATTGTATTTAACTTTTTCGAAAATCAATTGGGCCGACGCATATTGTTTGTCGTTATATAAAGCCAGTGCTTTGTCAAAATCCTTTAATTCGTAGGTATAAATAGCCGATTTTTGTGCCGAAGCTATAGTCGAAGCAAGGAAAATCTGGAATAAAAAGAACCTGGAAAGTTTACGCATTTTAATAATATTTAGTATTCAAATGTATCATTTTATAAGGGTTATAACGAAACGTTTTGAGGTTTTATTATGAACAAATTATCAAACTGATGCTGTTTTACGCTTTCCGAAAGTTCAAATTATTGGTTCTCAAACTTTCTAAAACAAATAAATTTAAGCCATTTAGCAAGAACCTTTACATATGCGACACTAAAACGCTCTTACATTGCTTATATGGTTATTTTACTTCTTGCCTTTTTTAGCAATTTTATTCAGAAATCAGTCAAATTTATTTTGAATACAAGCGTTATCTTATTACTTTTACCATTCAAACCAATTTTATTATGTCACAAACCGTACTATCTCTTAAAGAAGTCACTATATATCAAGAAGGAAGAAAAATTATATCTCACATTAATTTGGATGTTAACCATGGTGAGTTTATCTACATTATCGGGAAAACTGGTTCTGGAAAAAGTAGTTTTTTAAAAACTTTATATGCTGATTTACCGCTAATTGAAGGTGAAGGACATATTGTTGAATTTGATTTGGCTACTTTAAAAGAAAAAGATATTCCATACTTGAGACGTAAAATCGGAATTGTATTCCAAGATTTCAAACTGCTTCCAGATCGTTCTATTAAAGATAATATGCTTTTTGTTTTAAGAGCTACAGGATGGGTTGAAAAAGAAGCCATGCAACACAAAATCGATGAAGTTTTGGATAAAGTAGGCATGAAAGATTTTATGAACAAAATGCCTCATCAACTTTCTGGAGGAGAACAGCAACGTGTTGCAATTGCAAGAGCTTTGCTTAACGATCCAGAATTTATTTTAGCCGACGAACCAACAGGAAACCTTGATCCGCAAACGAGTTCTGAAGTATTAGAAGTGCTAAAAGCAATCAACGCTGCTGGTAAAACCGTTATCATGGCAACTCACGATTATGCTTTATTAATGAAATTCCCATCTAAAACATTAAAATGTGAAGATGAAAGAATCTTCGAAGTAGTGCAAAGAAGCGTGTAATGCTTTCCATTTTAATTCCGGTTTATAATTACAATGTTTTACCGCTTGCAAGCGAACTCGTAAAACAATGCAATTCTTGTGGAATTATTTTTGAAATCCTTTTTTTAGACGATGCCTCACAAGAGTTTGCAATTGAAAACGAAAGAATTAATCAGTTCGAAAATACCTCTTATTCTATTTTAGAAAAAAACATCGGACGAAGTGCGATCCGAAATCTATTGGCTCAAAAAGCGGTTTATGAAAATTTGCTTTTTTTGGATGCCGATACTATTCCTGTTCACCATAATTTTATTTCAAATTATATTTCAGAAATAGAAAAAAAAGTTGTTTTTGGCGGACTTTTGTATGAAAATAAAAGGCCTCCAAAAGAACAAGTTTTGCGCTGGACTTATGGAAAAAAAAGAGAAGCTTTAAGTTTATCAGAAAGAAATAGAAATCCATCAAATACCGCATTGGTTTCTAATTTATTGATAAAGAAAGAAATTCTTTACCGTTTTCCTTTTGATGAAAATCTAACAAAATATGGTTATGAAGATCTCCTTTTTTTTGCCGTTTTAAAATCCAATCAAATTGAGATTAAACATATTGAAAACTCTGTTTTTCATTTAAATTTAGAATCTTCCTCTTTATTTCTAAACAAAACAAAAACTGCATTAGAAAATCTAGTTCTTTTAGATTATTTGAATAAAATATCGAAAAACGAAAGTAAAATCATTGGTTCTTTTGACTTCTTAAAAAAAATGAAACTAATTTCTATTTTTAATTTTGTTTTTAAAAAATCGGAACAAAAAATTGAGCGAAATTTGTTTTCAAACAAACCTTCACTTTTTCTGTTTGACATTTACAAATTAGGTTATTACTGTTTTCTTAAAACAAAATAAATGGCTTTTTTTTCAATCATAATTCCGCTTTACAATAAAGAAAACTTCATCGAAAATACGATTCAAAGTATTTTGAATCAAACTTTTCAGAACTTCGAAATTATTGTTGTAAATGACGGATCAACGGATAAAAGCGAAGAAAAATTACTTCAATTTAAAGATTCTAGAATCTATTATTTTAGTAAAAAAAATGAAGGTGTTTCCGCAACTAGAAATTACGGAATCGAAAAAGCAAATTCCGATTTCATTACTTTTCTTGATGCAGATGATTATTGGTATCCAACATTTTTGGAAACTATGTTTGCCAATATTTCAAAACTTCCAGATCAAAAAGTATTTTCTGCTGCTGTTGAATTTGATACTTCTAAAAAAACAATTCCAGCGCAGTATTCAATATCTAAAACAAATGAAGAATTTGAAATTGTAAATTACTTTAAAGCCAGCATAAAAGAAACAGTTTTGTGCACTTCTTGCGCTGTTTTTCATAAATCTATTTTCGAAGAAATCGGAAACTTCGACACCAAAATTAAAAGCGGAGAAGATACTGATTTATGGATTCGAATCGGACTTGTTTATCCCGTTGTTTTTTCTTGGAAAATATTAGCCCGCTATGTTTACGATCCCAAAAGCCTTTCGAAAAAAAGTGAAATGGGAAATAAAATGGATTTTTCGAAATTTGAAGAGTCCGAAAAAACAAACTCAGACTTAAAATACTTTTTAGATTTAAATCGGTTTTCGCTTGCCATTAAAAGTAAATTAGCTGGAGAAACAGCTCATTTTAATAAATATTACTCTCCTATTGATTTAAATAAAATTGGTTGGAAGAAAAAAACTTTGTTGCTTTTTCCTTCATTCGCTTTGCGTTTTTTAATCTCTTTTAAAACCTTTTTAGCAAATTTAGGAATAGGCTCATCTGTCTTTAAATAATCGGAATTTTTTATATTCTCGAATATAGTCTTCTTCACTAAATTCGCCAGAAGACAAAACCAAACAAACGCTTCCTGAAGAAAAATTTTTAAGCTCACGCCAAATTCCCGAAACAATAAGCAAACCTACATTGGGTTTATTTAGTGTAATTGTTCTAATGTCTTTTCCGTCCTTCAAAACCACATCAAAACTGCCACTTAGAGCAATTAAAAACTCTTGCTGTTCGATATGTGCATGCCCGCCCCTTTTGCTTCCGCTCGGCACGTCATACAAATAATACACTCTTTTTGAAACAAACGGAATTGTATCTCCTTCTACAACCGAAAGATTTCCTCTACGATCCTGAATTTTAGGAATTTCAATGAGTTGAATATCTGAAATATTCGTCATTATTGATGATTTAGAAGATTCTTCCATTGTTCTGCAATATTTTTTAAAGACAAATGTTTTACACTTTCAGCCGCATTCTTTTTACAAAAATTATATAATTCGCTATCATCAGCAAATTTATTCATCGCTTCGGCAAAAGCTTTTGGATTATGATTTTCTACTAATAAACCATTAAATCCATTTTGAATAATTTCTCTCGGTCCAGAATTGCAATCAACAGCAATTACAGGTGTTCCCAAAGCTAAAGATTCTACAACAGACAACGGAAAACCTTCAAAATTACTAGTCAAAACTGTAAATTTTGCTTCTTGAACCTTATCAAAAGGATTTTGCATGAAAGGAAAAATTTCAACAAAATCAATCAAATTCAACTCTTTAATTTTCTGCTGAATAAAATCCAAATCATTTCCTGCCCCCATTAAATGCAAATAATATCCTTTTTCAAATATTTTAGATTGCGAAAAAGCCTCTAGCATCAATGCAAAATTTTTCACTTTTTCTTCAAATCTTCCAAAAAACAAAATTACTTTTTTGGTCTCTAAAATTTCCTTTTTCAGTTCTTCTTCCGCAATAAAAAAAGGATTGCAAATTGTTGTTGTATTGTTTAATTCAAATAAAGATTTGACTTTTTCTTCAATCGCTTTTGAAACGCAGATTAAGGCTTCTGCATTCTTATAAAGTATTCTCGACCAAAACTTTGAAGATGGAAAATAAATCTGAAGATTATAGCTGTGAACGATGTAGAAAATTCTAAAATCACGATAAATAAATTTAGTAATTAACTCGCGTAACAAAACGTTTCGCGATCGTCCGTCTATAACAATTTCAATATTATTCTGAATCAGATAATTTCGTAATGATTTTCCTTTTTTTAGTTTTTTAAAAAAAGAAAACGAGCCCGAATTTTCTTTTTCTAAATTGAATAAAGTTCCTGTATACGAATAATCTACACAATCATTGACAATAATGGAGTGAACCTCAAAACCAGAATCTTCTAACATAAAAGTCAGCAAACCTGCAAAACGTTCTGCTCCTCCTTCTCCTAATGAATGCGAAACAATAGCAACTTTCTTTTTACTCATGTTTTAACCAAAAAAGTAAATATATTTGCCAAATATACACATTAATGAAAGTATTATTGGTAGGCGAATACAGCCATTTGCACAATTCTTTAAAAGATGGATTACAGGCTCTAGGACATGAAGTTTTTATTGTCGGTCGAAAAGACGGCTTTAAAAATTTTCCTGTCGATTTTGTCATCCAAAAAAAATGGGACTCGGGATTGTTGAAAAAAGCTAAAGTTGCTCTTTATAAACTATCTGGCTTTGATATAAGTTCGTTTTTAACCTATTGCCAATTTTTAAAATTCAAAAAGGAATGTTCTGGTTTTGATTTTGTACAGTTAATCAACGAAAACAGTTTTGAATGCCAACCTTACTTTGAAAAAAAGATTATTTCACATCTTTTAAAAAACAATAAAAAGCTCTATCTATTGAGCTGTGGCTACGATTATTTGAATGTGAAATATTGCTTCGAAAATCCCAATTTTAAATCTGTAGTCCCATTATATCTGAATCATAAAATCGATAAAAAGTCTTTTGGAAATGTTTTGAAATTTCGAAAAAAAGCGTTTTTCAAACTTCATCAGTTTATTTATAAAAACAGCCACGGAATAATTGCTTCCGATTTTGATTATCATCTTCCATTACAAGGAAACAGCAAATATTTAGGATTAATTCCTAATCCAATAAATATTGACAAATTACAATTTGAATCGCTGAATATTAATGATAAAGTCATTATTTTTCATGGAATTAATAATGATAATTACCTAAAAAAAGGAAATGATTATTTTGAAAAAGCTTTAGAAATTATTCAACAAAAATATGCTGAAGAAGTAGAAATAGTCACTGTTAGAAGTGTTCCTTATTCCGAATACATAAATCTGTATAACCATTCTCATATTTTATTAGATCAAATTTATGCTTACGATCAAGGTTATAATGCATTGGAAGCTATGGCAAAAGGAAAAGTTGTTTTTACAGGCGCAGAAACCGAGTTTATTTCGCATTACAATCTTTCTGAAAAAGTTTGTATAAACGCTATTCCAAACGTTGATTATTTGGTAAATGAATTGTCTTTTTTAATTGAAAATCCAGATGAAATTATTGCAATAGGAAAAAGAGCTAGGGCTTTTATTGAAAAAGAACATCACTTTGTAAAAATAGCAGAAAAGTATAAAGAATTGTGGACAGCCAACTAATATTCTAAACTATTAACCATCTATCTAAATCGTCTAATTCGCCTTTCCAATCTCTAGAAATATTATTTTTGAGCAACTTTGCAGGAATCCCTCCAATTAGGATATTTTCTCCCAAAGAAGAATAATCTTTAGTGCATAAACTATTTGAAGCAATTGTGCAATAATCTGGAGTTATTGTACCTTTCATAATCGAAACTCTATTACTGATAAAGTTGTAATTTCCGACTTGTATAGGTACAGTCATTTTGTAGATTTCACCATTTTCACTATTGATCATCTTGTGAAAATTTGTATCTATCAACTGGCACTCAGAACCTAATCTAGCATAATTTCCAAGACTTATTTTTTCGGCACAAATCAGTTTTCCGTTAGATGCAATTGAAGCCATGTGTCCAAATTCACAAAATCCGCTTTCTTTTATATAGATAAAATAGTCCTTTCCAAATTGTACGTGCCCATTGAATGTAAGTTTACCTGATAAATTAATTTCTGCAATTCCTTTATGAATTGTATTCATTTCATAAGGCTGTCCAAAACCAATCATTGCCCTGCGAACGGGTCCATTAATTAAAACTTCGCCAGATAAAGAAGTAAACTTAACGCTTCCATAAAAGAAAACTGGAAGTTTTTTGGCTATATTAAACGGAAACTTTTTAAAATTAAAATATAAGGTTTTGATCCAGTTTACTGAATAATAAAATTTTAATTGAATATACAGAAGTCTCAATCTTGCTCTCATAATTCCTTTTTATTATTTCTGAAAACTGCATTTAGAGTTTCCTTCAAATTGATTTCTCTGTTGATTTCATATAAAAAATAAGCAATCGTAATTATACAAAGTATTGCCATCAATAGAGATCTCAAGATTGTCAATTCAATATATCTCACAAAAAAGCTGGTAATGCATAATAAAAAACAGGTAAAAAAAGTCATGCTGATTTTTTTATCAAAATAAAAATTATAGTTTTTTTTTGTAATCACTTTCAATGCAAAAAAATGGAATATAGAATAAACTAAAAAACTGATTCCTAGTCCTTCTAAACCATAAAAATAATATCCTGCTACATTCAGCATAAGCGATAAAGTATTAAATCCGATTGCTGTTTTCGTAAACAGTCCAGAATCTCCCTTAGCAATTAAAATATACCCCATAGAGAATGAAACTGCTCTAAAAAGCATTCCAATAATTCCAAAACAAACCATAGAAATTATTACTAGAAATTTAGAACTATAAAGCACTTTTACTATAAAAGGAACGAAAGTTAGGAATAAAACGATAATTGGTGTAATTATTAATATTGAAATATAAGATTGCTGTAAAACAGCAGTTCTAACTTTAGTATTATCGCTATTTATTGCTGCTAATCTAGGATAATAATCCGTGCTCATAACCGTAAATATTGTCCCTACATAAGAATTTAGCAAAGTAAAACCTGCACTATATAATCCTACTTGTTCTGTACTGCTTACATTACTTATATAAATCTGTGTAAGATAAGCAGACAACAAAGTCAATAATGAACTTATAGTTAACATTATTCCAAGTTGAATAATGCTTTTTCCTTCACTTAAAAGCTGACTTTTATGAATACTTTCTTTTTGTAATTGAACTTTTGATGCATAATAAAAAGCAAAAACAAACGCCGCGAAAGAACTTAAAATAATGGTAGGTACAATGGCGTCAATTCCAAGAAAATAATAAATCGGAATAGAAAATAGCAATCCAAAAAGGTTTCCGTACAAGTTAGCTTTTGCCAGTAACTTTAGTTTTCTTAACCCCTGCAAAACAACCATCTGACTAGATGTCAATTGCTTAAAAATTAAGGTTACAGACAAAAAAATAAGAGAATACATTTGGCTATCATTTCCAAAACTTAAAATGCTTATATATTTTGAAAAAACAATAGTCAAAAAAGCTCCTAAAATACCGGTAAAGAGCATTATCCTTTTTACTATTTCTACAATTTTAGAGACCGATTTACCATCATCTTCTTTATAATTTTCAGAAATGCTCTTTATGGCACTCGTTTCAATTCCTAGCCCAGTCACACCGCCTATTAAATTTAAAGTCGAATTTAATAAAGCTATAATTCCCATTCCTGCAGGCCCTATAAATACTGCAATTATTTTAGTTCTGATAACTGAAAATAAAATGGTCAGGAACTGCACACTTCCAAAAATAGAAGTCGCTTTCAAAATTTGCTGATATGAAGCTTTATTATCAGACATTAAAATTTATTAATAATTTCAATAATATAATCCACTTCAGATTCTGTAAGAACAGGACTTATCGGCAAGCTTAAAACTTCTTTATGAATCTTTTCAGTTATCGGAAACGACAAATTATTCCATTGTGAAAAAGCCTTTTGCTGATGTGGCGGAATTGGATAATGTATTACGGTTTGAATATTCTTTTGAGCTAAATATTCTTGTAAATGTGCTCTGTTTTCTGTTCGAATGACAAACAAATGAAAAACATGATTCTTTGAAAAATCCCAAAACGGAAGTATTATTTTATCATTTTTAATTTCTGATAAATATCGTTTTGCAATAGCTCGTCTTTTCTCGTTATCTGAATCTAAATTTGGTAATTTTAAATTTAAAAAACCCGCCTGAAGTTCGTCTAATCTTGAATTTACCCCAACAAATTCATTGTGATATTTTTTCTCTGAACCATAATTGCGAAGCGAAAAAAGAACTTTTGCTAATGCTTCGTCATTTGTTGTAATTGCTCCGCCGTCTCCTAAGCAACCTAGATTTTTTCCTGGGTAGAAGCTGTAAGCGATTGCAGATTTTAGATTACAGATTTTAGATTTTAGATTTTTCTCTATGCCGTGAGATTGTGCTGCATCTTCTACGACAATCAAATCATGTTTTTCTGCAATCTCATTTATTTTTTGCATTTCAGCTAACTGTCCGTATAAGTGAACTGCTAAAATGGCTTTTGTTTTTGAAGTGATTTTCTCCTGAATTAAATCTGGATTTATATTGTAGGTTTCTAATTTCGGTTCAATTAAAACTGGAACTAAATCGGCTTGCAATATAGCCAGAATACTGGCAATATAAGTATTAGCGGGAACGATAACCTCATCGCCTTTTTTGAGTTTTCCGAGTTCGATATAACCTTTAAAAATAAGAACCAAAGCGTCAAATCCATTTCCTACACCGATACAATATTTGAAATCGCAATATTCTGCAAAGGACTTTTCGAATGTTTCCACTTCTTTTCCTAAAATATACCAGCCATTATTTAAAACAGTTTTCAGTTTTTCCTGAAGAGCGGCTTCATACGGTTCGTTTATTTTTTTTAGGTCTAAAAATGGTATCACTTTATTTCTATTTTATAAAAATCCTGATTGTAAACTGTACAGCCTAATTCTTCTTTTTGATTCAAAAGCCCTAAATTATAATCTTCTGAATCAGAATCCACAATTCCCATGTCGAAAAAATGCTTTCCTTTTCTTTTGTATTTATGAATTAGATTAATGAATAAAAAATCTAGTGCCCTATATTCCTCTCCTATTTTTGAAGTTGCTCCATATTGCGATTTTATAACGTTTTTAGTCTCAAAAATGGTTATTCCTGCAATAATTTCATCATTTCGGTAAGCAGAATATTGTCTAATATTTTGTGGAAATTTAGATTTCAAAAGTGCCATTTCTTCTTTAGAATGCACTGGCTTTGTGCTAAATTTTTCTGCTAATCTTAGTTCTAGAATTTTTTCCCAAAAAGGATCAAAATTTTCTTCTTCAAAAATATCCAAATCAAGATTTTCGATTCGTCTGAAGTGTTTCATTTTACTTTTAGAAATCTTCAAAGGGACCATCAGATTAACCGCCAGATTCATTTCTTTTCGTTCTAAAACTGCTCCTCTTTTCATTAAGAAAAAATCCATTGCTGCGTTTCCTTCCGAAAAATAAAAATCTGGAATTGGCTTATAATAAAAAGCTTCAAAATTGTTTTCTTTAAAAAAAAGTAAAATTTGATCTAAAATTGATTCTGCTTTTTCTGCCTTCAATTTTGACAAAAATACTAATCCACCATAAGTTAAACCTTGATGAGAATAGATCGAATTTCCTTTTTTATTGGCAGGAAGAACAGCTCGCAGTTTTTCATCTTCGAAAACTAAAAGCGAAAAATCTTCAAAACGATCTTTATGATATTCCATAAAATCGCGATGAAACAAAAAAGTAGCATTCTTGGCTTGAGCGACAAAATCGTTCCAGAGTAAATAATCTTCTTGAGTGTATTTTCTAACAATATACTTCATATCTACTTATGGTCAAACGCTTTTAAATGCCATTTATATTTAACTGCCATTAATCGAATTACAATAATAACAAGAGAAGTAACTAAATATAAAATATCGTCGTTTAAATTGAGTTTTCGTAATCCAAAAAAAACGATTCCGCCAAAAATACAGATGGTTGCATAAATTTCTTCTCTAAAAACGTTTGGAATTTCGTTGCACAAAATATCACGAATTACACCTCCAAAGCAAGCGGTCATTGTTCCTAGTGCAATGCAAATTGCTGGGTGAAGCCCTGTTAAAATACCTCTTTCAAGCCCTATTAAAGTAAAAACTCCGAGCCCAATTGTATCAAAAAGAAACAATGAGGTTCGAAGTTTATCGAAGCTTTTTCTAAAAAGGATTGCTAGAAAAAATCCTAAAATAATTACATATACATATTGCATGTCGCGCATCCAGCCAACAGGAGTTCTCCCGATTAGGACATCACGAAGCGTTCCGCCTCCAACCGCAGTTACAAATGCAATGATAAAAACCCCAAACGGATCTAGTTTTTTGTGCATTGCTGTTAAGGCGCCAGACATAGCAAACGCCATTGTCCCAATAATATCAAGTAGGTGAAACATTTTTTTTGAGTTACAAAGATGCAAAGGGACAAAGTTACAAACTTGTTACGAATAATCTTAACAACTCTTACTCATAAAGCATTCCTTATTTTTTCACGTAAATCGGACTTCTCTTTAACAAATAAGAAACAGAATCCATCCATCCGTCTTTTACAGCTAGCAAGGGTTTACGGGTTTGCGAGTAAATTTTATCTGTATTTCTATACATATCAAAATAGACCGTATAGTAGTAATATGTTTGGTTGTTTGCTGTTGTAGTCGATATATCGTTTGTTGTTACTTTTTTGTTATTGTTGCTCACTTTTGCATTTCCGCTGTTATAAGTGGTAGCTGTAGTTCCTGTTCCAATGGTATAGGAAACTTTTGCAGCAACAATATTATCAACTCCTAATATTTTTTCAAGATCTTCTATTGGAGTTTCGTCGATATTATTATGGTCAATTCCTGCTTTATGCAATAAACTGTTTGTTGTTCTCAAATCTTGAACTGTCAATGGAAAAATATTCGAAGATTTATCTAATAATTTGTTGTATAAATCGTTTTGAGCAAATTTTGCCATATCCTCAGAACTTTCCTGATTATCTGCATTTACATACGGAACTGGCAATACCGCAATTGTATTGTGCTGTTTATCTGCACTTACTATGTTTTGGGATGGTGTACTTTGAGTAGTGCTGTTTGCATTTGAAGAAACATCAAAAGTTTGAGATCTTCCGCTTGCAAAATCAATCTTGGCAATCTGAGAAACGTCTAGCGAAATCTGAACAGTTTCTCCTGGAAGAGAATATTCTACTGTTTTATCAGACATTTTTAAAACCGTACATTCAATAATCTGATAATCTCTTTTTATAATTTTATCTAATTTTTTTCCGCTTTGGGCAAAACTAACACAAGCAGACAATAATACTAACAAGAATAAAAATGGCTTAGTAATTTTCATTGGATTGGAAATTTTATGAATTAATTATGTACATATAAATTTACGAATAAATCTTAAAAAATTATCAGCAAAAATCAAAAAAATCAATAATTCTTCAAAGAGAAAAAATCACATGTTTTGAGTGTAAAAATTATAATCTTTTAAAATTACTCGAATAAAATCGATATTGTTTCCAGATTGATTTTTAATACCCGTTACGCTTTCAATTTTTGCCACTAATTTGTAAATAATCTCGTGATCATTTTTGGCTACCGCTTTTTGGTAGGTTTCTTTAATAATGCGCATATCATTATCTGAGAGCTTAATTACCAAAGGATATGTTGGTACATAAGCCTCCCCAATTTCTTCTAAAATGGTGTGGCTAATATTAATTTTATTCTTTAACGTAATAACCGCTGTTCCTGCCGCCATATCGCCTAATCGTTGTGATTTCTGACTTGTAATAACAGTAATAAGTCCTGGAAGTCCGAAAAAAGTAAAAAAATCAATTACCCTAAAAAACCATCTGATTAAGTAATCTCCAAAACCTGCCTGATAGCCATCAATTTTCACCACTTTAATTTTCAATAATTTTTTGCCAAGCGACTGACCTTCAAAAACACTTTCTAAAACCAGCGAATAAACTATCACAGGCGAATAAAGCATTAAGAAAATCGCACCGCGCGACCAGCCATCCAAATTAACCATCAATCTATCAAGCTGCAACCAGTCAAAAAGTACTATAGAAAGCGCTGTTATATAACAGATTATGATAAACAAATCAATAAAAAAAGCACCTAGCCTTTCGCCAACAGAAGCGGCAATAAAATTTATTTTGACATTTTGTGTCGTATTAATAGATAATTCTGACATATTTCATATTTTAGCCTACAATGAGAGAAATCGCCTTTATAAAACAAAACAGAGAAAAATGGCTCGAGTTTGAGCTGGCAATTTTTGGTAAAGCTAAAAAAAATCCTGATGAATTAGCTAATTTGTACATTCAAATGATGAATGATTTGTCGTACGCTCAAACGTATTATCCTAAAAGTAAAACGGTTGTGTATCTCAATCATCTCGCCTCTCAGATTTATCAAAAAATTTACAAAACCAAACGAACCGATCAAAATCGGGTTGTCGATTTCTTTAAAATTGAAGTTCCATTACTGGTTTACGAATACAGAAGGTATTTGGTGTATGCTTTTGCTTTGTTTTTTGTCACCGTTTCAATTGGTGTTCTTTCTGCTCGTTATGATCGCGATTTCGTGCGTCTTATTTTAGGCGACGAATATGTCAATATGACTTTAGAAAACATCAAAAAAGGCAATCCGATGGCCGTGTATGATTCTGGCAGTAATTGGGGAAGTTTTATCGGCATTACTGTAAACAACCTGTTTGTAGGTGCCAAATGCTATTTTTATGGCCTTTTTGTTGGAATCGGAACTTTTAATATTTTTCTTCAAAACTGCATCATGCTGGGTTCTTTTCAATATTTTTTCTACGAACAAGGTGTTTTCTGGAAAAGTGTGAGGGGAATTTGGATTCATGGCTCGATGGAGATTTTCGCCATTGTAATCGAAACTACAGCAGGATTTATTTTAGGAGCTTCTATCCTATTTCCTAAAACTTTCTCAAGATTAAATTCTTTTAAAATTGGTTTTAAAAACAGCTTCAAAATATTCTTAAGTACTTTTCCTTTCACTATAAGCGCAGGGTTTTTAGAAGGTTTTATCACCAGATATTCTATCGATATGCCCAATTGGCTAAGCAGTTTTATTATCTTATTTACGCTTGCAATAATTTCGTTTTATTACTTGATATACCCTTTTATTGTACAGAAAAAATTTCAATCTTTAACCGTCGAAAAACTTTAAGACCAAGTAATGACAAGATTATTTTTTATTTTATCTTTTCTTTTGTGCTGCGGTATTTCTCAGGCTCAGGATTCTATTCCCATTACTGAAGATCCTCCAAAAATTACTGCAATTAAATATACCGAAAAAGACATTCAAGTAGATTCTGGAACTGTAGAAACCAGACATTTTGAAAAAGATTTCAAGAAAAAATATACCGATAAAGAATTTATTTACGAATACAAAACTCCCGAAAAAAACTGGTGGGACCACTTTAAGCATTGGCTTGCTAGACAAATTTTTAATTTATTTAATTTCAGCAGTGTAAAATCATCTCTGGATTTTGTTGCAATTTTATTTAGAATAATTGCCATTCTAGTAGTTATTATCTTGATTTATTTTATCGTAAAGACATTAATCAAACGAGAAGGAAGATGGATTTTTGGAAAGAATGCCGACAAAAGAGCTTTGTTTTATTCTGATGCCGAAAAAAACATTCATCTTTTAGATTTTGAAAAACTTATTAAGGAAAGTGTAGAAGCTGGCGAAAAAAGAATTGCAGTACGATATTATTATTTATGGCTTTTAAAAGTAATGGCTCAGAACCACTATATTGAATGGGATATCGAAAAAACCAATTCCGATTATTTATACGAACTGCATAATCCTGCTCATAAAGAAGAGTTTACCTATCTTTCTTATTTATACAATTATATTTGGTACGGCGAATTTGAAATTGACGATATAACTTTTAGAAAGACTGAAAATAGATTTAAGAAAGCATTAAAAACCTTTGGTAATGGATAATAAAATTAAAATATACATTGCTATTCTGGTTTTAATTTTCGGAATAACATTACTTGTAGACAAAGGGCAACCAAAACCTATTGATTGGACTCCAACCTATTCTGTTGAAGATAAAATTCCATTCGGATTATACGTTTTTGATCAGGAAGCCGATGTTCTTTTTAAACAAAAAGTAGAGAGAATTTCGACACAAACTCCATACGAATATTTAGATTCTCAATATGATGCTAGAGAAAATGTAGAAACTTATAAAATTAAAGGCACTTTTATGAATATTTCTGAGGTTGATAATATTGATGATCAATCTATGAAGGAAATTCTATATTTTGTTTCTCACGGAAACAATGCTTTTCTAAGTATGAAAGTATTTCCCAAAGTGCTATTAGATTCTTTAAAAATTGAGCTAAAAACCGATTTTATGCCCAATGACAGCATTTCGGTTTGGATGGCAAACAAAAAAGCAAGCACAAAAAAATATACTTTAAATACTGGTTTGAGTGATTATTTTTCTAAAATAGACACTTTAAATACAAAAGTTTTAGGGTACCAAATTAGCAGTAAAAACAAAAGACAAGTAAACTTTATCGAAGTTCCTTATAAAAATGGCTATCTCTATTTGCACACGCAGCCAGTTGCTTTTACCAATTACAATCTGCTGAAAAAAGATTATTATCAATATACCGAAAATGTACTTTCTTATATCCCGAAAGGAAATGTTTTTTGGTATAATAAAACTTTTAACGATAAACGAATTTCAAGCTCTCCAATGCGATATATCTGGAGTCAGCCTGCTTTAAAATCGGCTTGGTATTTAGGCTTACTTGGAATTCTGATTTTTATGATTTTCAATGCAAAACGAAAACAACGTATTGTACCAATCATAAAACCGTTGCAGAATCTAACGGTTGATTTTACCAAAACTGTCGGAAATTTATATTATCAGGAAGGGGATCATACAAATATTATCGATAAAAAAATCATTTACTTTTTAGAAAGAATAAGAACCGATTATTTGCTTGATACAACGAAACTCGATGACGATTTTATAACCAAATTGCATTATAAAACAGGAAAAGACGAAAAAGATATTCGCGATGTGGTTCAATTAATTAATGAGCACCGAGATAGTTATCACGGAAGTCTAGAAGAAGATCTTCTAAGAATAAACACAGCAATAGAAAAGATTTTACATTAAAATTCTAAACGAAATTTAAAAAGAAAAATAGACCAAATTATGGACGATATCAATACAACATCAAACGAAATCACAAATGAAAATGTGAATTTTGAAACGAGAATCAATTTAGGACCACTTTTAGATCACGTAAACACAATCAAAAAAGAGATTGAAACCGTAATTGTGGGACAGCACAAAATGGTAGATCAGCTTTTGGTTGCTATTTTATCAAATGGTCACGTACTTTTAGAAGGTGTTCCCGGAGTTGCCAAAACAATCACGGCTAAATTATTGGCTAAAACTTTAAATATCGGTTTCAGCAGAATTCAGTTTACTCCCGATTTAATGCCTTCTGATATTTTAGGAACTTCTATTTTCAATCTGAAAAATTCAGAATTTGAGTTTAAAAAAGGGCCAATTTTTTCTAATTTGATTTTAATTGATGAAATCAACCGTGCTCCAGCAAAAACACAAGCTGCTCTTTTTGAAGTAATGGAAGAACGCCAGATTACTATTGACGGTTCTGCTTATCAATTAGAAGCTCCATTTTTGGTTATTGCAACTCAGAACCCCATAGAGCAGGAAGGAACTTATCGTTTGCCTGAAGCGCAATTGGACCGTTTTCTTTTTAAAATTACGATTGATTATCCAAAACTGAACGAGGAAATTTTAATTATACAAAGGGAACATTCTTTACAAGATCACGGAAAACTAGATGCCATCAAAACGATTCTTTCTGCTGAAGAAATCAAAGGATATCAAGCTTTGGTAAAACAAATTAGAGTAGAACAAAATTTACTTGAATACATTGCCCGAATTGTAGTAAATACACGCGAAAATGCCTTTTTATATTTAGGAGCATCGCCTCGTGCTTCGATCGCTATTTTGAACGCCTCAAAAGGTTTTGCTGCAATACGCGGACGCGATTTCGTTACGCCTGAGGATATTAAAGAAGCGGCAATTCCAGTTTTACAGCACCGTGTAATTGTTGCGCCAGAACGTGAAATGGAAGGAATTACAAGCTCTGAAATCATTAAACAGATTATTGAAACAGTAGAAATTCCGAGATAATTTAAGTTTTCAGTCGCAGTCTTAGTTTACAGTTATTCTGAAACTGAAAAACTTGCAAACAACACTTGTTTCCCGAGCGAAATATAATCGTATAAAGGGCTTCGACTTCGCTCAGCCTGACAAACAGAGACAAAACTTGAAACCTGAAACCTGAAACTTGAAACTTGAAACAAAAAAATGAAATTCATAAAAAGTTTATATCTGAACAATTTCTTTTTCTATGTGCTAATAGGCATTATAGGATTGTTTATCTGTGCCTTTATTTTTCCGAATATGTATAATGCGGTTTGGTTATTGGTTTTAGGTTTGGTTACTTTTTTAGGACTTGACATTTTACTTTTATATCTATCCAGAACAGGACTTGAAGCAGAAAGAATTACGCCTGAAAAATTATCAAACGGAGATTTAAATCCAATTAAAATTAATCTTAAAAATCATTATACTTTTCCTATTTCGGCTAAGATTATTGATGAAATTCCGTTTCAATTTCAGATTCGCGACTTCAAAATAAAAAAAACAATAAAAGCGGCCACGCAAAAAGAAATTGGTTACGATCTTCGTCCAACAGAACGTGGAGAATACCATTTCGGTTCTTTAAATATTTACGTTTCTTCGCCTTTAAGACTTATTTCTAGAAGATTTTCTTTTGATAATAATCAAATGGTTCCGACCTATCCTTCTTACATTCAATTAAGAAAATACGATCTGATTGCTTTTTCAAACAATTTATTTCAATACGGAATCAAAAAAATACGCCGAATTGGCCACACAATGGAGTTTGAGCAGATTAAAGAATATGTTCAAGGCGACGATTTAAGAACGCTAAACTGGAAAGCAACTGCAAAAAGAAACTCGTTGATGGTGAATCAGTTTCAGGACGAAAAATCGCAATCGGTTTATATGGCAATCGATAAAGGTCGCGTCATGCAAATGCCTTTTGACGGATTAAGTTTATTGGATTACGCCATTAATTCTTCCTTGGTTCTATCGAATGTCATTTTGAAAAAACAAGACAAGGCAGGTCTTTTTTCTTTTTCTAAAAAAGTAGAAAATCGAGTTTTTGCCGAAAGAAGAGGTTCGCAGATGCAGAAAATCCTTGAAACGTTATACAACGTAAAAACAGATTTCTTCGAAAGTGATTACAGCCGATTGTATGTTGACATTAAAAAAAATATCAATCAGAGAAGTTTGATCATTCTATATACCAATTTTGAAACAATGGATGGTTTAAATCGTCAATTGCCATATTTAAAAGGAATTGCCAAAAGCCATTTATTGGTTGTGGTTTTCTTTCAAAACACAGAATTGAATTCCATCATCAATAAAAAAACAACCACAATTCAAGAAGTTTACGACAAAGTAATTGCCGAAAAATTCATGTTCGAAAAACGATTAATTGTAAACGAATTGAAGAAATACGGAATCCATTCGGTTCTCACGCAGCCTGAAAACCTGACTTTAGATGCTATCAATAAATATTTGGAGATTAAGTCTAGAGGGATTTTATAGACGTCTTTAATCTGTTAACTTATGGTTATTTTAAAGATGGGCTTTACTATTATCTCTTTTATTAAATTAGTTTTGAAAGAAAATAATCTGAATATAACAACATAAAACAGATAGAAAATGAAAAAAGCAATCCTAGTTCTGTTCCTTTTACTAAGCATTCAATCTCGAGCCCAAAAAACAGAAAATATCATTATCATTACTACAGATGGTTTTAGGTGGCAGGAAGTTTTTAAAGGCATTGATCCTGCGATTGCCAATGATAAAAAATTCAATCAAGGAGACAGTGCTTATATTTATAAAAAATATAGTGATTCTGATATCAAAGAAGCACGTAAAAAGCTCATGCCTTTTTTCTGGTCGGAAATTGCTACAAAAGGCCAAATTTACGGAAATCGAGATTTAGGAAACAATGTCGATGTTGCCAATCCGTATTGGTTTAGTTATCCTGGTTATAGCGAAATTATGACTGGAAATGTAGATTTAAAAGTCAATTCAAACAGCTATAAAGCCAATCCTAATGTGAATGTTCTGGAGTTTTTTAATCAGCAGACTAAACTAAAAGGAAAAGTTGCGGCATTTGGTGCATGGGATGCTTTTGACAGAATCTTAAATGAAGAAAGAAGCGGTTTTCCTGTAATTTCTGCATTTGATAAAGTGGGCGGAAACAAACCCACAGCAGCTCAGCATTTATTAAATGAAATGCGTGACAATTCATATAAACCATTTCACATGGATGAATGCCTAGATGTCTTTACGCATTATCAAGCTTTAGATGAATTGAAAACTAAAAAACCAAAAGTACTTTATATTGCATACGGTGAAACCGATGAATGGGCACATCACGCACAATATCGTTCGTACTTGGACGCAGCCAATCAAGTCGATAAATGGATTCAGGAAATTTGGAATTTTGTTCAAAATGATCCGCAATACAAAAACAAAACAACTCTTTTCATAACAGTCGATCACGGACGCGGTGACAAAGTAAAAGCACAATGGACCGATCACGGTTCTGATGTTCCAGGCGCTTCAGAAATTTGGTTCGCCACAATTGGACCTGAAATTGCTCCAAAAGGCGAAATCAAAACAAACTCACAATTATATCAAAAACAGTTTGCTCAAACTTTAGCAAAAATTATGGGATATAATTTCAAAACGGATCATCCTGTTGAAACAGAGATTAAAGAAGTTTTCGAGAAATAGTTTTTTATAGCCACGAATTCACGAATTATTAAAAAATAGAATTCGTGAATTCGTGGCTATAAAACCTTTGTCGCTCTGTCACTTTGCATCTTTAAAAAAATTCTCAGTACCTTAGCGCCTTAGAAACTCAGCATATCAAAAAATGAAACAAATTACTTCAGTTCAAAATCCGTATATAAAATCTTTGGTTTTACTTCAAGAAAAAGCCAAAGCTAGAAAACAAACTGGAACATTTTTGATTGAAGGACAAAGAGAAATTTCATTGGCTATAAAAGGCGGTTACGAAATCGAAACTGTTTTATTTTTACCAGAATTAGTTTCAGAATCAGAAATCAATAAACTGATTCAGAATCCGTTTCAGATTATCGAAATCAAAAAAGAAGTTTATCAAAAGCTAGCGTATCGCGATACTACAGAAGGAATTCTAGCTGTTGCTAAAACGAAATCTTTAAAATTATCTGATTTAAAATTATCTGATAATCCATTAATTTTAGTTGTCGAATCTTTAGAAAAACCAGGTAATATCGGTGCTGTTTTACGTACAGCCGATGCAGCCAATTTAGATGCTGTTTTAATTGCCAATCCAAAAAGCGATTTGTACAACCCGAATATTGTGCGTTCGAGTGTTGGATGCCTTTTTACCAACCAAATTGCAACTGGAAAATCGGAAGAAATTATTGCTTTTTTGAAAGAAAAAAAGATCAATTTCTACAGTGCTACTTTACAAAATTCAACTTCATATCATACGCAAAATTTCAGTACTCCAACCGCTTTGGTTGTAGGCACAGAAGCAACGGGTTTAACCCAGCAATGGCGTGATGAAGCAACGCAGAATATCATTATTCCAATGCAAGGAGAAATCGACAGCATGAATGTTTCTGTTGCTGCTGCCATTTTAATTTTTGAAGCGAAAAGACAAAGAGGGTTCTGATTAAAAAAGGTTCTGAGGTTCTGAGGTTTAAATTAAAAGTCTTCAAGTTTTAATTTTTAATTTTTAATCTTTAATTTTTAATTAAAAAAACAACTACTTCAATGTCAGGCTGAGCGAAGTTGAAGTCTTATTTCTAGTGTGCAAAAATCTAAAATCTAATATCTAAAATCTACAATCATATAGCCTTGCGTATGTTCAAACTAATTCTTATTTTTAGTACTTGAACTATGCCGTTATGACAGAAATAGATATAGAAAAAGAAAACAAAGCTATTGCGCAGGAATACAAGGAATTACTTCGAATAAGTTACCAAACTTTAAGCCCTACTGACAAGAAATTAATTAGAAAAGCTTTTGATGTTGCCGTTGATGCTCACAAAGATCAGAGACGTAAATCTGGCGAAGCTTATATCTTTCATCCTATTGCAGTTGCAAAAATTGTTGCCTCAGAAATTGGTCTGGGCGCGACTTCTATCGCTGCGGCTTTAATGCACGATGTTGTCGAAGATACTCCAATGACGGTTGAAGATATTGAGCGTTTGTTTAACCCCAAAGTGGCTCAGCTAGTTGAAGGACTTACCAAAATATCTTTGGTTCAAAAAGATTTGAATGCTTCAATGCAGGCTGAGAATTTCAGAAAAATGATTCTTACATTGAATGATGATGTTCGTGTAATTCTGATAAAATTAGCCGATCGCCTTCACAACATGCAAACTATGGACTCGATGGCGGAATACAAACAGACCAAAATCGCATCTGAAACTTTATACATTTATGCTCCCCTTGCCCACCGTTTGGGACTTTACAATATCAAAACTAAACTTGAGGATTTAGGTTTAAAATATACTGAACCTGCTGTTTATGATGACATTGTAAGTAAAATCCGTGAAACGAAAGAAGAGCAAGATGCATACATCAAAGATATATCGGACGTTCTGAAAAAATCTTTAGACAATGAAGGTGTAGATTACATTATCAAAGGACGTCCAAAATCAATTTATTCTATTCGTAGAAAAATGCGTGCTCAAAACGTAACTTTTGATGAAGTTTATGACAAGTTCGCTCTTAGGATTGTCTATAAAGCAGATCCGCACGAAGAAAAATTTATTGCTTGGAAAATATATTCAATCGTAACAGATCATTACAGACCTAGCCCAAGTCGTCTTCGTGATTGGATTTCATCACCAAAATCAACTGGTTACGAAGCGCTTCACATTACAGTAATGGGACCAAAAGGGCGCTGGGTTGAAGTACAGGTTCGAAGCGAACGTATGGACGAAATCGCCGAAAAAGGTTACGCAGCACATTATAAATACAAAAACAACGGCGCTACAGAAGAAAGTGGCTTGGATACTTGGCTAAACCTTCTTCGCGAAGCCTTAGAAAATCCAGAAACCAACGCGGTAGATTTTGTTGAAGATTTTAAAATGAATTTATATTCTAAAGAAATCTTTGTCTTTACGCCAAAAGGAGAAATCAAATCGTTGCCAAAAGGCGCCACTTCTTTGGATTTTGCTTTTAGCATTCACTCAGAAATCGGAATCAAAACCCGCGGAACTCGTGTAAATGGAAGATTAGTCCCTTTAAATCATGAATTAAAAAGTGGTGATCAGGTTGAAGTTATAACTTCTCCAAACCAAAAACCAACGGTAAACTGGCTGGACTACGTAACGACTTCGAGAGCAAAAAATAAAATTAAAAACGTTCTTAATGAGAACACCAAAAAAATTGCAGAAGAAGGAAAAGAATTACTTGTTAGAAAATTAAAACATTTAAAAGTTACGTTCAACGAACAAGTAACAAATGAGTTAGTTAATTTCTTCAAATTAAAAACAAGTTTAGATTTATTTTATAGAGTTGGAATTGGCGCGATTGAGAATCAGCAGTTAAAAGATTATGCTGCGCAGAAAAGCAATTCGTTTATCAATTTCTTCAAAAATAAAATTAAGCGAACAAAAGACACTGCAGATGAAGACATTCACAAACCAGTCATTAGCAGTAATTACGACATGCTGGTTTTTGGAACCGAGCATGACAAGTTAGATTATAAACTTTCACAATGCTGCAACCCAATTCCTGGTGACGATGTTTTTGGTTTCGTTACGATTAATGAAGGGATAAAAGTACATAAAAAAGATTGTCCGAATGCAATCGGAATGCAGTCTAATTATGCTTACAGAATCATGAGTGCCAAATGGATTGATTCTTCTCAAGAAGAATTTAAAGCCATTATCAATATTACAGGAATGGACGTTTTAGGACTTACCAACCAATTGACAAAAGTAATTTCAAACAATATGAGCGTAAATATTCAAAGTATTTCGCTGAGTACCGATGCTGGAATTTTCCACGGACAAGTTGCTGTAATTGTTAAAAACAATACGATTTTGAAAAAAATGATTAGCGCCATTAAGAAAATTGATGGGGTCGATAAGGTTACGAGAGAGTACAGAACCTAACTTTTTAGGGAAACTATAAGAATTTTGTAACGAAACTTTAAACCCGAAACTTTTATTCATTAAAAATAAAAAATTATCTTTGCCGGATATGACACTTATTTCAACTGACAACACTAAGAATCAAGAAATTGTAAAAAATGTTTTTACACTATATCTTGAACAAAAAGGGCATCGCAAAACTCCTGAGCGTTATGCTATACTTCAGGAAATTTACGATAGCGAGGAGCATTTTGATATAGAAAATCTATACATCAAAATGAAAAACAAGAACTATCGTGTGAGTAGAGCTACTTTATACAACACGATCGAGTTATTGTTAGACTGCGCTTTGGTTAGAAAACATCAATTTGGACAAAATCAGGCTTACTACGAAAAATCATATTTTGATAAACAGCATGATCACATCATTATGACTGATTCGGGTGAGGTAATTGAATTTTGTGATCCAAGAATTCAGACCATCAAAAAAACGATCGAAGAAATTTTTGATATTGAAATCACAAATCATTCGCTTTATTTCTACGGAAACAAAAAGCAGAATTCAAATTCATAGTCTGTAAAATCAGACTTTTCAAAAAAATAAAAAAAAAGAAAATTAACTACATAATCAGTAGGACAGCTTAGATTGTCCCAACGCAAATTAAAACAGAATGACCGTAGATTTATTACTAGGATTACAATGGGGAGATGAAGGTAAAGGAAAAATTGTAGACGTACTTACCTCAAATTATGATATTATTGCACGTTTTCAAGGAGGACCAAATGCAGGACATACTTTAGAATTTGACGGAATTAAACACGTACTTAGAACAATCCCTTCTGGAATTTTTCATAAAAACTCAGTAAATGTTATCGGAAATGGTGTTGTAATTGATCCTGTAGTTTTTCAAAAAGAAATTGAAGGTTTGGAGAAATTCAACCTTGATATCAAAAGCAAATTAATCATTTCTAGAAAAGCGCATTTAATTTTACCAACGCACCGTTTATTAGACGCAGCTTCTGAAGCTTCTAAAGGTAAAGCTAAAATTGGTTCTACTCTTAAAGGAATTGGACCAACTTATATGGACAAAACAGGTAGAAATGGTTTACGTGTTGGTGACATCGAATTAGAAGATTTTAAAGAGCGTTACAGAGCTTTGGCAGACAAACACGAAGCTATGATTGCTTTCTACGATGTTAATATCCAATACAACTTAGCTGAACTTGAAAAAGAATTCTTCGAAGCTATCGAAGATTTGAAAAAATTAGATTTTATTGACAGTGAAGAATATATGCACCAAGCTCAAAAAGCAGGCAAATCTATTCTTTGCGAAGGTGCTCAAGGATCTTTATTAGATGTTGATTTCGGAACTTATCCTTTCGTAACTTCATCAAACACTACTGCTGCTGGAGCTTGTACAGGTTTAGGAATTGCTCCTAACAAAATCAAAGAAGTGTACGGAATTTTCAAAGCTTATGTTACACGTGTAGGTAGCGGACCTTTCCCAACTGAACTTTTTGACGAAGTTGGTGCTACAATGGCAAAAGTGGGTAACGAATTTGGTTCTGTAACAGGAAGACAAAGACGTTGCGGATGGTTAGATCTTGTTGCTTTAAAATATGCAGTTCAAGTTAACGGAGTTACTCAGTTAATGATGATGAAAGGTGATGTACTTTCTGGTTTTGAAACTTTAAAAGTTTGTACAGAGTACAACTACAAAGGACAAAACATTTCTCACTTCCCTTACAACATTGAGCCAGAAAATGTTACCCCTGTTTACAAAGAGTTCAAAGGATGGAAGCAAGATTTAACTGGATTGACAACTTACGATCAATTGCCAATTGAGCTAAAAGAATATATTGAGTTTATTGAAAAAGAAATCGAAGTACCAATCAAAATTGTATCGGTTGGACCAGATAGAAAACAAACAATAACAAAATAATGCATTTAAACGCTCTGATTTTCAGAGCGTTTTTTTTTGACTATTTACTACTGACATGAGAAAAAATCCTGAAATTGAGATTACAGAAACCAAGTTATTATCAGACAATTGGTATATCTTAAACAAAGTTACTTTTAACTATACAAAAGAAAACGAAAAAATAGAATCGCATATTCGCGAAGTTTACGACCGCGGAAATGGTGCAGGAATATTGCTATACAATACCGCTAAAAAAACAGTTATTCTAACGAGACAATTTCGTCTGCCAACTTATCTTAACGGAAATAAAACTGGAATGATGATTGAAGTTTGCGCTGGACTTTTGGATAAAGACAATGCAGAACAAGCTATTATTCGCGAAACAGAAGAAGAAACTGGCTATCGTTTAAGTAAAGTTCAAAAAGTTATCGAAACGTATATGTCCCCAGGTTCTGTAACCGAAATTCTATACCTTTTTGTGGGGGAATACAACGAAAACATGAAAGTAAGCGAAGGCGGCGGACTGGATGCTGAACAGGAAAACATAGAGGTTCTAGAATTTACTTTTGATGAAGCTTACGCTATGATCGAATCTGGAGAAATTTCAGATGCTAAAACGATTATGTTATTGCAACACGCTAAAATAAAAGGATTGATTTAATTTTTTTTGAGTATTTTAGATTAACCAAACAGTCCAAAATGCTCAAATTTAAAATAGTCTTTATTTTCCTTTTGCCATTATTTGTTATCTCACAAAACAAAAAATGGCCAGCTGAAAAACTCAAACAAGATTTAACCTTGTTTAAGGAAATAAGAGAAAAAACGAATTCTGGACTTTATAAATACAGAACAAAACAGCAGATTGACAGTATTTATTCTTGGGCTTTTTCGCAAATCAAAGAGCCAAAAGAACTTATCGATTTCTATAAAATAATACTGCATATTACCGATTTTGAAGGAAGTCTTCACAATGACACTACACTTCCTGATGATTTTGAAAAAACATATTCATCAGGAAATGTTTTCTTTCCGTATCCCGTAAAACTAATCCAAAATCGGTTACTTCTTAATTTTGAAAATCCAGAAATTCCGCTGGGTTCTCAAATTTATAGCATTAATGGCATTGAGACCAGCAAAATTCTTTCATCTCTCTTTAAGTATTACACAACAGACGGTTACAACATTACAGGAAAATCGATTGGAATTGGAAGCTCTTTCGCCAAATATTTCCAAATGGAATATGGTTCTCAAAAAAGCTTTTTAGTCGAATATTCACTTCCAAATCAAACGCAAAAACTAACGAAAACTATTTCTCCTGTTTCGAATGAAATTCGAAAAGAAAACTTTAAAAACCGATTTTCTTTGCCAATTGACAGTCTGCAATACAATCGTGCAAAAAACAAATATTCTTTTAAAATAATTTCTAAAAATACAGTCCTTCTTTCTGTTCATACTTTTGTAATTGGCCGAAATGCAAAAGACAAACAGCATATCGCCTATAAAAAATATTTAGACAGCTGTTTTCAATATCTTTCTAAACATTCCGAAATTCAGAACTTAATTGTTGATGTTAGAAACAATGGCGGTGGCACCGATCCGAATGATATTGTTACTTTTTCTTATTTGACACAAAAGGCCTATCGCGAAAATGCTTCAGCTTATGTAAATTTTCAAAAAATACCTTTCCCAAATTATTTTGTTTACGAAGAAACGAACATCAAAAAACAGCGAGAAGAACGCAAGGATTTTGAAGATGAATTAAAAGAAGAATTTCCGAAATTCGAAAACGGAAAATATTTTCAAGACGAAAAATTCAATCCATTACTACAACCTGATCAAAACCGTTTTAAAGGGCAAATCTATATGCTTATTAGTCCGAGAATTGCTTCCGCTGGATCGCTTTTTGCTTCGCTTGTTGCAGGAAATACAAATGCAATTGTAATTGGCGAAGAAACCATGGGCGGTTATTACGAACATAATGGCCATACCCCTATTGAATATGAATTACCAAATACAAAAATCAAAACACAGTTTTCTATTGTAAATCTAGAACAAGATGTTCCTAAAAAAACAAATCAAATTTTTGGAAGAGGAATAATTCCAGATCATGAAATTTTACAGACTTTTGAAGATTTCATGAAAAATAGAGATACACAATTGGAGTATACTTTGAAACAAATCGAACATAAATAACTTAACCTAAAAGCTAAATCATGGGATTATTTGACCTATTCAAGAAAAAAGAAACTACACAGAAAAACGAAACTCTTCAGAAAGACGAAACTCCTCAAAAAGACGAAAAAGGTGCATTACTTGCGATGCCGTTGTTTAATAACAACGAAAGTTACAGTATAGATCGTGTAATTGAAAACCTGAAAAATTTCTGGGGATTATCTATTGTCAATTTTTCAGGAAATGATAATTCGGCTATTTTTAAATTAGAGAATGAATTAGTAGCTATAGCTTATGTGCCCGCACAAATTCCTGGCGAAGAGCTTTCAACAAGTATTCAATATGCCTACAATTGGCATACTGCAGGAGAAGATTTAAAAAACTACACTGGGCATGCAATCGTTTCTGTCATGTCCTCACAGGGAAGCCAAGTAGAACGATATACCCTTTTAAGCAAATTATTATGTTCGGTCCTTTCTACTTCAAATTCAATAGGCGTTCATCAAGCAAAACAAACCCTATTAATTCCTAGAGATCAATATTTAGAAAACATTCCTGATTTACAGCAAGGAAAATCTCCTGTTCAAGTGTGGATTTACATTGGCATCAAAACGTCTGAGCAAGGAAATTATATGTATACTTATGGATTACCTGAATTTGGAAAACAAGAAATGGAAATCTTACAATCTCCTTTGGATCTGCCAGAACTCTTTAATTTCTTTACCAGCATTATTTCATACGTTATTAATAGCGATGTTACATTACGAAACGGAGAAACTTTAGGATATACGGAAGACCAGAAAATAAAAATTACAGCTTCGAAAGGATTTTTTGTCGAAGGGCAAACTTTAAGATTAGAAGTATAGTCTTTTCAATTCCATAATCATAGACAATTTTATTTTACACGAGTTCTTTTCTTTCATCAATTTAAAATGAAAATCCCGAAACCAATTCCAAAAATTATGTAACCCTTTTCAGCTATCATAATCATAACTTTATATTCATAAAAATACAACCTATGAAAAAGTTATATTATACCGCCAACGCCCTACTTATATTGATATTGATTTTAATGGTTTCCTGTAAAAAAACAGATACTATTGAAATAACTGAAAATAAAACCGCTAAAAAAGTAGTTGAATACAAAGAACCAGAATCGGAAGTTTCTTATCAGTTTCAAAAAACAAAAGAATGGCTGAAAGCTAATGAATCTGACAGCACGAAAATGAATATTATTTATGCGATAAACAGAACCGATAAAGCCAATTTAAAAAAACTGGATTCGGTTGTAATTCCTGCTGATTTTAGTGGAGATCTGGTTTATTATCTTCCGTTTCCAATTCATGTTGCAGCTTTACAGGAAGTTTCAAAAATTATCTTGTTTTCTTATCCAACACAGACTTTCGCAGCATACGAAAATGGTGAATTGGTTCGTACAGGACCAACTAATATGGGAAGAAAAAAAGATCCTACACCAACGGGATTATTTTTCACGAATTGGAAAGCTGAAAAAACAACCAGCACTTTTAATGATGAGTGGGAATTGAAATGGAATTTTAATATTGAAAATAAATTAGGAGTTGGTTTTCACCAATATGAATTGCCTGGTTATCCAGCTTCTCATTCTTGCTTACGTTTATTAGAAAAAGATGCCAAATACCTTTATACATTTGCTGATGAATGGATTCTAAAAGACAAAGAAAATGTAAAAGTAAAAGGAACTCCAGTAATTGTTTTTGGAAGTTATAATTTCGACGGAACAAAACCGTGGTTGCAACTCGCATCAGATCCAAAAGCTTTAAATATTTCAGAATCTGAAATTGAAACGCAGGTTAATCCGTTCTTAAAAGAAATTTTAGAGAACCAAAACCTTAGAGAAGCTGAACCAAAAAACACTTTATAAAAATATATTCTTAGTATATATATAAAGCTGAAATGATTTCGATTGTTTCAGCTTTTTTTGGTTTAAACACATAGAAACATAGTTTTCTGCTAAAGTCCTGAGCCTTAATTTTTACAAACCACCAGCTTTAGCTGGTGGCAATTCATTTTCAAATCTTTGAACCTTTGAGCCTTTGAGCCTTTGAGCCTTTGCCTCTTTGAACCTAAAAAACTCAGAATCTCAGAACCTTAGCATCTTAGAATCTAAAAACAAACATAAATAAGCGATCGTTCATTTATTATTTTCATATCTTTGTACCGTAATTAATTAGAATTATGAGAACCAGAGATATTAATAAAGAAGAAATTGTAAAGAAAAAAGCAATAGAAATGATTGTTGCGCAAGGCGTAGAAGGCTTCGGAATGAATCGTTTGGCAAAGGAATGTGGAATATCTGTAGCAACTCTCTACATCTATTATTCGGACAAGGAAGATTTGATTCGTAAAATTGGAATCGAAATTGGCCAAAATTTCTTTGAAAAGATGTTTGATGGTTTCTCTACAGACATGTCTTTCAGAGACGGATTAAGAAACCAATGGGAAAATCGTATTTATTTCACTCAAAATTTCGCATTACAGACTACTTGTTTTGAACTTTTAAGACATTCCACTCATGGCGATGCAATCATACAAGAAGTCACAGGGAAATATAAGCAAATGATGACTGAATTTATGCTTTCGGCAATTGAAAGAAAAGAACTTATTTCTGTTCCTTATGAAGTCTTTTGGAGCATTGCTTATGGTTCCCTTTACTCTCTTTTAGAATTTCATAGAGACGGAAAATCAATGTCTGGAAAATCTTTTGTTCTTAATGAGGAGATTATAAATGAAGCTTTTAATCTGGTTTTAAAAGCGCTAACACCATAATTTTTCAATTACAACAACAATTGCAAAAATCAATTTTAGATAATATCAAAACACAATGAAAACTTCAATTATAGAAAATAAAAAAATTGCCATTATTGGCGGCGGTCCAGTTGGGCTAACTACGGCTAGGATTTTACAAATAAACGGTGCCAATGTTACAGTTTACGAAAGAGATATAAATTCACAAGCTAGAACTTCCGGTGGAACGCTTGATATTCATTCAGATTCTGGTCAGTTTGCAATTCAAAAAGCGGGCTTAATGGATGAATTCTACAAATATGCGAGACCAACTGGCGAGAAAATGGCTGACATGGATGGAAATATAACTTCTGATGAAATGCCGGATCAAACCAATGCTTTTTCGCGTCCAGAAATTGACAGAAATGATCTTAGAAAAATTATGCTGGATAATATTAAAGAGAATACAGTTGTTTGGGATAGTCAGTTAATTAATCTCGAAAAACATGAAAACCAATATATTTTGGAATTTAAAAATGGAACAACCGTAACTGCCGATTTCGTAATTGTTGCAAATGGAGGAAGATCTAATGCTAGAAAATTTGTAAGTGATCAAGAACCTCAACTTTCGGGAACTTATATTATTCAAGGCGAAATTGTAAACCCAGATCAAGATTATCCTGAATTTAAACCAAAATTCGGAAACGGAAATGTAATGGCAATGGGTGAACACAAAATGTTTTATACTCATACCATGAGCGATGGTTCAGTACATTTTGGCGTTTCTTTTAAAGCTGATAAAGATTGGATTTCAAACCATGGAATCAATTTTGAAGACGATAAAGCTGTGATTACGTTTTTAAATGAAACTTTTAAAAACTGGGGCGATGATTACAAAAAGTTCTTTGCTGCTTCGACTGAATTTTCTGGTTTACCTTTAAGATTATTTTCATTAGAAGAGTCTTGGAAAGAACATTCAAACATTACGCTTGTTGGCGACGCAGCACATTTAATGCCTCCATTTGCTGGCGAAGGTGTAAATATGGGATTGTTTGATGCTTTTCATTTAACCCAAAATTTAACCAACGGAAAATTCGAAACCATTGATGAAGCAATCGCTGATTATGAGAAAAAAATGTTTGGTTACGCTTTAGAAGCACAGCGTATGACCAAAAAAATGGAAGATTTACTGCATTCTGATATTGTTGCGGAAGACATTTTAAACAGCCGTTACGAATAAGAATAAATTTCATAGCTTTATAGTTATGACCGATATTTCTAAAAATAAGAAAACTTGCAAAAAAGGACATCACTATTTCAAAACCAGTGATTGCCCTACTTGCCCCATTTGCGAAGCGGAACGAAAACCAGATTCTGGACTTTTAGCTGTTTTATCTGCTCCAGCACGAAGAGCTTTAGAAAGCAAGAACATAAAAACTGCAGAAGATTTATCTCGATATACAAAAGAAGAAATCTTATCGTTGCACGGAATTGGTCCAAGCAGTCTGCCCAAACTTCTTGAAGAATTAAAAAAGAATAATCTTACTTTTAAAGAAAACAATTATAACAGAATAAAGTAGTTTTTATTTCTTACTTTCGTTTTCTTGAGCAGAAAAAAGCTCTTTAAACTACTTATGAAAAAACTATTTTTATTTCTCTTTGCTTTAGTTACCTTTTTAAACTACGGTCAATCAAATCCAACTTTAGATTTTAAAATACGATTCTCCCCTCAAACGATTTACAATCAAACAATGGCAAATTCGGCTTCATACGAACTTACTTATGAAGGATCTGAAGAATTTCTGAATACGCTAAAATCTTCTGGCGTTAAAAATCCAACGATAACCAATTCGACTGTTGATATAGAATCCGTTTTTAAAACAGGAAAAACCAATGCCGAAGGAAATTTCCCTGTTATAATTGAGTATCTAAAATCTCTAGACAATAAAGGAAATACAATTATTCCGAATGGTACCTTAATCTACGGAAAAGGATCAACATCTTCATTGCCAAAAATGGACTCTATTGTTGCAAAAGGTCTTGATGAAGCATCTAAAAACATGATTTTTGAAATCGTTAAAAACTCTTTTTCGCAACTTGCATTGCCTGAAAAGAAAATAAAAATTGGCGAAGCATTTTCTCAAGAAAGTCCACTTACCATTCCAATTGGAGCACTAAATATTGATATGTCGATCACAACGATCTACAAACTAATCAGCATTGTTGACAAAAATGCATATTTTGATATTAACCAAGTTTATACCGCAAATATCTCATCTGAAAACCTTAACAATATCATTGTATCGGGAACTGGAACAGGGAAAATGACTTATGACATTCCTAATTATTTTGCGAGTGAAAACGTCGTTGATATGAAACTCATGTTTGACTTAAAACAAGATGAATTTAATATCAAATTAAACTCGGCAACAAGCATTAAACAAACTGCTAGAATCAGCAAAATCAAATGAAAAAAGGCATAAGAATTATTTCTTACGCCTTTTGTTTTTATTTAGAAATCTAAAAATTATCTAGAATAATTCGGAGCTTCTTTTGTAATTGTTACGTTATGCGGGTGGCTTTCAGTAATTCCGCTAGAAGTGATTCTAACAAAACGCCCAGATTCTTGTAAAGTTGGAATATCTTTTGAACCACAATATCCCATACCTGCACGAAGACCTCCAATAAACTGAAGCATACTTTCGTTCAATTCACCTTTGTAAGGAACACGTCCAACGATTCCTTCTGGAACTAGTTTTTTAACGTCGTCTTCAACATCTTGGAAATAACGATCTTTTGAACCAGTTTGCATAGCTTCAACAGATCCCATTCCGCGGTAAGATTTGAATTTTCTTCCTTCAAAAATAATAGTTTCTCCTGGAGATTCTTTTGTTCCTGCTAATAATGAACCTAACATTACACAATCAGCACCTGCAGCGATTGCTTTAGGAATATCTCCTGTATAACGAATTCCACCGTCAGCGATAACTGGAACCCCACTTCCTTTAATAGCTGCAGCTACTTCTAAAACTGCTGAGAATTGAGGAAAACCAACACCTGCAACGATACGTGTAGTACAGATAGAACCAGGTCCGATTCCAACTTTTACACCATCAGCTCCATTCTCTACTAAATATTTAGCAGCTTCAGGAGTTGCAATGTTTCCAACAACTACATCTATTTGAGGGAATTTTGATTTTACTTCTTTTAATACATTTACCACACCTTCTGTGTGTCCGTGAGCTGTATCGATAATGATGGCATCTACACCTGCAGCAACCAAAGCTTCAGCTCTTTGAACAGCGTCTCCAGTAACTCCAATTGCAGCAGCAACTCTTAAACGACCAAAAGAATCTTTATTAGCAATTGGCTTTTGAGTTAATTTTGTAATATCTCTAAAAGTGATTAAACCAACTAATTCATTTTGAGCGTTTACAACTGGTAATTTTTCGATTTTATGACCTTGTAAAACCACTTCAGCTTGCTCTAAAGAAGTTCCTTCAGCAACAGTTACTAAATTTTGACTTGTCATAACCTCAGCGATTGGTCTTGCTCCGTTTTTTTCGAAACGTAAATCACGGTTTGTAACGATACCTTTTAAGATTTTGTTTTCATCTACGATTGGAATACCACCGATTCCGAATTCTTTCATAGCGTTTTTAGCGTCAGCAATTGTTGAGTTCATTGGTAAAGTTACCGGATCGATAATCATACCTGCTTCAGCACGTTTTACTTTTCGAACTTTTCCTGCTTGCTGTTCGATAGTCATATTTTTATGTAAAACACCAATACCGCCTTCTTGTGCCATAGCGATTGCCATTGCACTTTCTGTAACTGTATCCATCGCAGCTGATACAATTGGAACGTTTAATGTAATGTTTTTTGAGAATCTTGATTTAATGCTCACTTCGCGAGGAAGCACATTCGAGTAGTTAGGTACTAATAATACATCGTCGTAAGTTAAACCTTCGCCGATAATCTTGGAGTTGTGTGCTATCATGGTGCAATTTCTAGTTGAATTGCGTGCAAATATAGTGAATAAATTGCTAACTTGAATACTAACTTATTCATAAATTTATATTTACAGGAAAAGTCTTTCAAATTAAATTCCAATTTTTTAAATTCCAAATTCCAAGTTAGATCGAAAAAAAAGCTTCGCTTTTTGGGAGTTTGGAATTTGGACTCGAGCGATAGCGAACAGACGAAGTAATTTGAAAAATTGAATATTTCTATTCTTTATCTTGAAAAACAAAATTGATTCCGAGTTGAAAGGCCGCACTACTAGCTTTGGAGATATCTTTATATTCTAAAACATTATTGACCAGAGCATAAATATTTACTGGACCAATTGTTCCTGCAAGACCTAAACCAATATTTGTACTTGAAAAAGTATCTAAGGTATAAGTGGCTTTAAAATCTAATTTCCTAAAAATATTTCTTCTGTAAAAAGCTGTTAAGGCAAATAAAGGTGTTCGAGGTGCAGTCATTGCAAAAAGCTGTGCTCCTACCGCATTTTTATAATATGTATTAAGTTTTCCATGACAATTACATTCGTCATCTGGACGCGCTTCACCAAA
Organism: Flavobacterium tagetis; assembly: GCF_016735615.1. Taxonomy (GTDB): domain Bacteria; phylum Bacteroidota; class Bacteroidia; order Flavobacteriales; family Flavobacteriaceae; genus Flavobacterium; species Flavobacterium tagetis. The sequence continues at coordinate 228,701 of NZ_JAERSF010000002.1, read as the reverse complement.
CGAATATTGAATGGAAGAATAAAACTTCGTCGGACGCCAAGTTGTATACTTATTATAAAGTGTATCTCTTGGTATGGCTTTGTCAAATTCGTCAAATACATTTTCCGGATCATCTGAACCTAAGAAATCAGGATTAGCACCATTGTATTGGTAAGTTCCTTTGTAGGTAAGGGTTTCTATGTCTTTAGTCTGTCTTACAAAACCTAAATCTATAATACTCGCCGTTAGCTGCAAATTGTCTTTTATATAATAGGTAATTCCTGCATCGACGCCAAAACCTAGACTTCCTTTAAAGAAGGTATTATTGGCAATATCACGCGCTATATTTCCTTCGTACTCATCTTTAGTGAAACTTGCAATTCCAGAGGTTTTTAGTTCTAAATTGGAAGAAATAACCTGATTGTAAAGGTTTGGAGTTCCGGGCTCTTGTCCTGTATAAATGTAGCCTGAATTTTTTGTTGAAGTAGCATTTGCACCGCTTGAATAAATTTTAGCGCGTCCTCCATAAACAAATTTATCATTGACTTTTTTATGAAAACCAACATGAAAAACAGAAAGTACTTCGGCTTTCATATTCAAATCTCCTAGATTAAATGATTTCCCAATATAATCTCGATTTCCGTTTAAAGCCAACAAAGCCAAATCTTTTGGAACAAACATAAAAAAATCAAATTCCTGATACAAGCCGAAAGAAATATAAGATCGGCTTTCTCTTCCTCCAATTCTGAATCCGCCAGAAAATATTTCCAATTGCTGATTGGTTACTACTTTATCATTACTTGAAGATTTATTGACAGCATTTCTTACTTTTTGATTAAAATCGACTCCATCATTGGCGAATAAATCATAAGCCGAGAAACTGCTGGAACCCACATTTGCTGAAATTCCAGATAAAACTGGAAATCCAAAATAATATTTATAAGAAACATCAGCTCCTGGATTTACAAGCGAGGACTGCGGAATTGAAGTAAAATTATACAATAATTCTCTGTTTTGGGCAAAACAAGAAAGATGAAAAAATAAACAAAGGATCAGTACTTTTCTCATTCAATTTCTAAATAAGCAGTTGCACTTGATCTTAATTTTAAATTTCCTAGACTCTCACTATTTAATGGAGATCCAGCAGCAATTATTACCACAAAGCCAATTTTTTGAGTTTGTTTTAAAAGATCTAATCGCGTGTTTTCGAAAACTTCTGTTGGGTATTTTATAACATTTGGTGTCCCTTTATAAGATGGAACGGTAAAGGATATTGTTTGTAAGATCTTATTTTCTTCATTAAGCAAAAGCATGTTAAGAACAAAAGCACGATCAATACTGTTTTCAATTTCAAAATCAAACTCTGCTTTTTTAAGACGTTCAGTAAAAAACTTATTCTTAAAAATATCAAAATCTCTAGAATCGTACCCAATATTAGTGCCACCATCGTCTACAAGTCGGTTTGCAGGAATATCAAAGTAAGCAAGATTTGCTACAAATACAGGTTCTAGCTTAAAATCGTTCACCTGATCAAAATCTAAATCGCTTGAACAGGAAAATAACAAAAAGACTGAAAAAAATATAATAGAAACTTTACTTAGAAGTCGTGATCTCATGATATTAATTATGTCAATACTAAATGTAACGCATTTGTGTTTACATTCAGTATCTAAGGTAAGAAAAATAACTATTTTTTAATGGAACTTTCCGAACAATTTTGAAGCTTCGTTGTATGCACTTTCAAAACTAAGAGAATTAAGTCCTGTTATTTTTTTATTAGCAGTAAAATACGAAACTAGTTTTTCTGTTGGCATATTTCCTGTAAGTTTATCGGTTGCCATCGGACAGCCTCCAAAACCTTGAATAGCACCATCAAAACGTGTACAGCCCGATTTTGCTGCAGCATCGATCTTTTCGAACCAGCTTTCAGGGGTCGTATGCAAATGAGCACCAAACTCAATTTCAGGATATTTCGGGATTAAATCTGAAAACAAATAGGTAATTACTTCTGGCGTAGAAGTTCCGACAGTATCAGAAAGTGATAAAATTTTCACGCCCATTCCAGCCAGTTTTTCGGTCCACTCGCCTACAATTTCAACATTCCAAGGATCTCCGTACGGATTACCAAAGCCCATTGAAAGATACGTAACCAATTCTTTGTTTTTCTTATCGGCAACTTCAAGAATTTCTTCTAGCGTAACCAAAGATTCTGCAATGGTTTTGTGCGTATTACGCATTTGAAAGTTCTCTGAAATAGAAAAAGGAAAACCTAAATATTGAATCTGTTCGTATTCTGAAGCCGTGATTGCTCCTTGCGTATTGGCAATAATAGAAAGCAGTTTACTTGTAGTCTGAGAAAGATCCAATTGTGCCAAAACCTCAGCAGTATCTTGCATTTGCGGAATAGCTTTTGGAGAAACAAAACTTCCAAAATCGATTGTATCAAAGCCAACTCGCAACAAAGCTTGTATGTAAGTAACTTTATTTTTTGTTGGAATAAAATCCTTAATGCCTTGCATGGCATCTCGAGGGCATTCGATAATTTTGATTTCTTTACTCAAAGCTTATTCTTTTGTAAAGGCTAAGTTAGTTTCTTTTTTATTGAAATAAAAGATAATTTTAACTCAAACCAATTTATTACAGAATATTGTAATAGCCATTATTATTACCTAAAACAGTAATATTTTAAATTATTACCCAAAAACGTAATATAAAACTTATTACGTATATTTGTAATAGAAAATTTATAATTTTTAATTATATTTGAGTTATGACTAGTGTAATTACAGGTGACATAATTGGTTCCAGACAACAGCAATCTGAACATTGGGTTGAAGATTTAAAGAAAATCTTAGCTCCATTTGGCAAAACGCCAAGTCAATGGGAAGTATATCGTGGAGATGAATTTCAAATTGAAGTCAGTAATCCCGAAGACGCATTGTTAGCCGCTATTTTGGTTAAAGCACATTTAAGAGCCATAAAATCTGACGCAAGAATGAGTATTGGTTTTGGAGATAAGACGCATAATGCTGAAAGAATTTCTGAAAGTAATGGTTCTGCTTTTATACATTCGGGAGAACTATTTGAAACTTTAAAAAAGCAGAAAGTTACATTAGCACTTCGAACAGGAAATATAGATTTTGACGAAAAAATAAATTTAATGCTACAACTGGCATTGACCTTTATGGACAGTTGGCTGGTACAATCGGCAGAATTTGTAGCTGTTGCCATTGAAAACCCGAATTTGTCTCAAGAAGAATTAGGACAAAAATTAGGCATCAACCAAGCCGCCGTGAGCCGAAGACAAAAACGTGCTCAGTTTGATTTGGTAATGAATTTAGATCAATACTTTAGAAAGCAAATAAAACAACTTACAGCCCCATGATTTTATTTATAAAACTGCTTCTTGCCCATTTATTAGGTGATTTTATTCTTCAACCCAATTCTTGGGTGGCAGACAAAGAAATTAAAAAGCACAAAAGTTTTTACCTATATGTGCACATTTTGCTTCATGGAGTTTTGACTGCAGTTTTAGTTGGCGAAATCAGTTTTATACCTTATGCTTTACTTATTGCTGTTACTCACGGAATCATCGATCTAATAAAACTGAATTTCCAGAAAGCCAAAACCAAACGCACTTGGTTTGTTCTTGACCAGATTGCGCATATTTTAATTTTAATCGGAATTGCACTTCTGTACGAAAACAAGCCAATTCCTGATTTTTGGAAAAATAATCAATTTTGGATTCTACTTACTGGATTTTTATTGCTTACAAAACCAACCTCCATTTTTATAAAGACCATAATCTCAATCTGGGCGCCAGAAAGCAAAAACAGCAATCAGGATAACTCACTAATTGCTGCTGGAAATTATATTGGTATTTTAGAACGCTTGTTTGTATTCGGATTTATCTTAACCGGGCATTTTGAAGCAATCGGTTTTCTATTGGCTGCCAAATCTATTTTCAGATTCGGAGACTTAAAAGAAGCCAAAGACAGAAAATTGACCGAATATGTTTTAATCGGCACTTTAATCAGTTTTGGAATTGCAATACTTGCCGGATTAGCCGTTCAAGCGTTATTTTTACAATTGCTCTAAAACTTTTTTGTTGATTGCTTTTATCAATGCTGGACCTTCGTAAATAAATCCTGTATACAATTGCACTAGACTTGCTCCTGCATTTAATTTTTCAATCGCATCATCAGCAGAATGAATTCCTCCTACTCCAATAATTGGGAATGCTTTATTGCTTTTTTCTGAAAGAAAACGAATTACTTCTGTAGAACGTTTCGTCAATGGTTTTCCAGACAAACCTCCTGTTTCTGTTTGGTTTGCAGATTGCAAACCTTCTCTAGAAATTGTTGTATTTGTTGCAATAACACCTGCAATTTGCGTTGTTTTTACAATATCAATAATATCCAATAATTGCTCATCTGTTAAGTCTGGAGCAATTTTTAAAAGAATTGGTTTTACTTTTTGAGTGCTTGTTTTTTGCTTTTCGACATTTCTGTTCTGCAACGTCTGCAATAAAGCCGTTAACGGTTCTTTATCTTGTAAAGCTCTCAAATTTGGTGTATTTGGAGAACTCACATTCACTACAAAATAATCTACATGATTAAATAAAGCATCAAAACAAATGATATAATCTTTAACCGCATCTTCATTATCGGTTACTTTATTCTTTCCGATATTTCCTCCAATTAAAACACCTGAATTCTTTTTCAATCGTTCAACCGCTTCTAGAACTCCACCGTTATTAAACCCCATTCGATTAATAATCGCTTGGTCTTCTTTTAAACGGAACAAACGTTTTTTAGGATTCCCTTCTTGTCCAACTGGCGTTACAGTACCGATTTCAATAAAACCAAAACCAAAATCTCCTAGTTCTTTATACAGCTTTGCATCTTTATCAAAACCCGCCGCAAGTCCAACTGGGTTTTTAAATTTAATTCCGAAAACTTCTCTCTCTAATCGAGCATCTTTTACTTCATAAATTGATTTTATAATTGCCGAGACACCAGGGATTCTTGAAATGAATTTTACAAATGAAAAAGTAAAATAATGTACTTTTTCAGGATCAAAACAAAAAAGTATCGGACGAATTATCAATTTATACATAAGAGTTGTGTTGTTATTTTTTTCGGATGCAAATTTAAATATTATAGTTTAAAAAGGTGTCTTTTTCCAAAAAACAAATAATTTCCTTTTTGTTTAATTATTCGACTTACAATTAAAACAATTTTAAAAACTTACAATGTAATAGCCCAAAAACGTGTTTTTTTTATGTTGCAAGTTATAAAATGAAACAAGTTTGGCTCTTCTAAGATCCTCTTTTGGGGTAAATAATATTTACTTTTGAGATGTTCATCTCATATTATATATCATCAAAACAGATTGATTTATAAAAGAATAGAAATTCTATTCTTTTTTAGATTGTTTTTATATCCAGATTCAAAAGAGCACCCTTAAAAAGATTAATTAATTAATAACTTTAATCATGAAAGTCAGTAAACAATTCATCCTAAAAAGTATTTTCACCCTGCTATTTTGCCTTTCATTTGGCTTAACTTCAAAAATATCTGCTCAGGCAGATCCGCAGAAAGTAACTAAAGAAAATTTCCATGGTGTCATCGAACTTGATATTAGAAATTCAAAACCAGACTGGAAACCCTACACTAAAAAATCAGCTCCAGAAGGTGCGCCAAACGTATTGTTTATCTTATACGATGACACAGGACAGGCTGCTTGGTCACCTTATGGAGGAGCCATAAACATGCCAACACTACAAAAATTAGCGGACAATGGTATTACCTACACCCAATGGCACACTACAGCATTATGTTCGCCAACTCGTTCTACTTTATTAACTGGTCGTAACCACCACTTAAACGGTATGGCATCCATCACCGAAACTACAGATGGTTATCCTGGAGCAAACGGACAAATCCCAGCTCAGTGTGCTACAATTGGTCAAGTACTACAACAAGCAGGATGGAGTACTTTCTGGATTGGAAAAAACCACAACGTACCAGAACAAGACGTTTCTTCTGGGGGCTCCAAAGCACAATGGCCAACCCAAATGGGCTTTGACCGCTATTACGGATTCATAGGAGGTGAAACCAACCAATGGTATCCTGATTTAATAGAAGACAACCACTTTATTGAGGCACCTTATACTCCTGAAGAGGGCTATCACTTATCTAAAGATTTAGCCGATAAAGCCATTGAATACATCAAAGATCAAAAAGCCACCAACCCTTCTAAACCATGGTATATGTGGTATTGCCCTGGAGCGAACCATGCACCACACCATGCACCAGAAGAGTACATTGCTAAATACAAAGGAAAATTTGATACTGGTTACGATGCTTATCGCGAATGGGTATTACCACGTATGATTGCTAAAGGAATTGTACCTAAAGGAACTAAAAACACCGATTTCAATTTCTTACCTCCTAATATTGCTAATCCTGGTGATTATGTAAAACCTTGGAATAAACTAAGTGCTGATGAGAAAAAATTATTCTCAAAACTAGCCGAAGTATATGCCGGTTTCTCCGAATACACTGATGCTCAAGTAGGACGTGTTATTGAGTATTTAGAAAAAACAGGTCAGTTAGAAAATACTGTAGTTCTTTATGCTGCCGATAATGGTGCTTCGGGTGAAGGTTCTCCATCTGGATCTGTAAACGAAAACAAATTCTTTAATGGTTATCCTGATGAATTATCTGAAAATTTAAAATATTTGGATAAACTAGGAGGTCCAGATACTTACGAGCATTATCCTACTGGTTGGGCTGCAGCTTTCTCTGCTCCCTACAAAATGTTTAAACGTTACAGTAATTATGCAGGAGGAACTTGTGATGCATTAGTAATTTCATGGCCAAAAGGAATTAAAGCCAGAGGTGAAATCCGTAATCAATACCACCATTCTACTGACATTGTACCTACAATTTTAGACATCTGTGGTCTAGAAATGCCTACTAAATATAATGGCGTAGATCAATATCCATTATCTGGAGTTTCAATGAAATACTCGTTTGATGCTAAACCAGATGCTCCTACTCAAAAACACATACAGTACTATACAATGTTAGGGACTCGTGCAATTTGGAAAGACGGTTGGAAAGCAGTTGCTGTACATGTACCGCTTACTGGTAAAAGCAACTTTGACAAAGACGAATGGGAATTATACAATGTAGATGTGGACAGAGCTGAGTCAAACAATTTGGCTAAAAAGTATCCTGAAAAATTAAAAGAACTTAAAGACGCTTGGTTTGACGAAGCTGCTAAAAATTTAGTTTTACCTCTAGACGACCGTTCTCCTATGGAATTATTAAGCACGGAACGTCCTTCTCAAGAAAAACCAAAAACTCGTTACATTTACTATCCTGGAACTGCTGCTGTACCAGAAGGTGTAGCAGTAAACGTACGCGGTCGCTCATACAAAATTGTAGGTGATGTAGATATTAAATCGGGAGCTTCAGGAGTAGTTTTTGCTCACGGATCTCGCTTTGGAGGACACACTTTATTCATCAAAGACAATAAATTACACTATGTTTATAATTTCTTAGGAATTCAGCCAGAACAATCTTTTGTTTCATCGGCTACCTTAACTCCTGGTAAACATGCCTTGGGATTTGAGTTTGTAAGAGAAAGTACTGGTAAAAACGGAGAACAAATTGGTACAGGTCATTTATACATTGACGGCAAAGAAGTAGCCAAAGGTCCTATGAAAACACAACCAGGTAAATTCACACTTTCTGGTGATGGTCTTTGTGTAGGATTCGATAGTGGCGACGCTGTAAGTCATCAATATAAATCACCAGGTACTTTTAAAGGTGGAGAAATTTTAGGTGTTGGTGTTGATATTAGCGAACAAAGCTATGAAGATCTTAATAAAGAAGCTTTAAGAATTATGAAAAGCGAGTAGTCTTATAGAAAAATAAAATTAAAGAGGTATTTATATACTGAAAAAAGTAAATAAAATACTTCTTTTTTTATTAAAGATTAAAGATTAAAGATTAAAAACTAAATCACAATGACTAGTACAAGCCATCTTAAAAAAACACTTTTTCTAACAGCTCTTTTGTACTTAATCATTCAAAACAAAATTTCAGCTCAGGAAAACGAAGAAAAAAAATTCAAACCACATCATCAAATTGGGATTTCTATCAACCATGTTCATGTTTTTGAAGGCCGTGATGAAGAAGGAAATCGCGAGACGTTAACTCTTCCAGCGTGGGGAATTGATTATACTTATCAATTTCATGAAAAATGGGCTATTGGTTTACATACCGATTTTATTGTCGAAAAATTTAAGGTAGAAAAGATATATGCCAGCGGAGACAACAAAGAAACGGTAGAAAGAAGTTATCCTATTGCTCCTGCTCTAATGGGAATTTATAAACCTAACGAGCATTGGAGTTTTCTTTTAGGATTTGGAGGTGAATTTGCTAAAGAAGAAGATTTTTTCCTGACCAGAGCGGGAGTTGAATATGGCTACGAACTGCCAAAAGGCTGGGAAATTTTCGGAACTGTCAGCTACGATTTTAAATGGAATGCTTATGACAGCTGGGGAATTGGTTTAGGCATCGCAAAAAACTTTGGAGGAAAATAATTTTTATTCAAACCTACTGATCTTATGTATAGCTCAAATAAATTCAATCATATCTCTAAAATTCTTCTCTTAGTTTTTCTTTCCTTGATTAGTTTTAAAGGACTTTCTCAGCAAGAAAAAGATACTACGAAACTAATGAATGTACGATATGGCAGTAAAGGAATTGAATTAGAAACCCGCGATAAAAAATTCCTATTTCAATTGGCAAGTCGTCTGCAATTTCGTTTTTCAACACCAAATGATACAGACCCTTTAACTTATGATGATTATAGCCAAGATGCTAAAACTACTTTTAAAATAAACCGTGCCAGATTAAAAATTGGCGGTCATGCTTTTGAACCTTGGCTTAAATACTATTGGGAATACGAATTAAGTCAATCTAATTTATTGGATTTCAGAATTATGATCGAGAAATGGGATTTCCTGAGTTTTAAAGTTGGGCAATGGAAAACAGAATTTACACGCGAACGCTTCATCAGCAGTGGCGAACAGCAAATGGTAGATCGATCTCTTATTAACCGCCCGTTTACTGTAGATAGACAATTGGGAGTTGAAGTTTACGGACATTTAAAAGGTACTGGAATTGCCGATTTTAATTATTGGGCTGCAGCTCTAACAGGAACAGGGCGCGGAAGCACTTCAAACGACGATAATCATTTAATGTATTTTGGAAGAGCACAATGGAACTTTCTAGGAAGGTTTCTTGATTTTGAAGGCTGTGACTTAGAATTTCACGAAAAACCAACTCCAATTATTGCTTTCTCTGCCATCACCAACCGAAGCCCATACACCCGCTTTTCACAAGCAGGAGGAGGTTCTTTAGACGGATTTGAAAATGGTTTGCCAGGACAGTACAGAGTCAATCAATGGAATTTGGAAACTGCTTTTATGTACCGTGGCTTCTCTTGGCAGAGCGAATGGCATACCAAAGAAATTATTGATAAAATAAATAATGATGACACCACCATAATGAAAGGATATTACGTTCAGGCAGGATATTTTTTTCATAATGTTTTTGAATGGTGGCCAAAACGTTTAGAAATGGCTGGTCGCCATGCCGCATACAGACCTGATAATTCGATAAGAGCAAATAGGCAGGATGAGTCAACATTGGCCTTTAACTGGTTTTTTAAGGGCCATAAAAACAAACTGACTTCAGAGGTAAGTTATTTCAGTTTTCAAGACAAAACACTTCCACTGCAGGAAGGATGGAGATTTAGAATACAATGGGATATTTCATTGTGATTTAAACTTTTAGCTCATTAACATAAATCGAACATTTTTTTTCATAACTTTAAATCACATAAATTACTGAATATGAAAAACATATCCAAAATAGTAAAAAACCCTGCACTATTACTGTGCGTAATTGGAATTTTCTTCTTTATTTCAGCTGATGCCTTAGCGCAACGTCATCGAGCTGGAGGCGGTGGAGGAATGAATAGAGCTGGAGGTGCAACGCATACCAGACAAGCAAGACCTGCTACTCAATCTAGACCCAATGTATCAAGACCAGCAGCGACAACTAGGCCTGCAACAACCAGACCTGGAGCTAATAATTCTGGAACTAAAATTACAAGACCATCAAACAATTCCAATAGAAATAATACTGTTAATAGAAATAACACAGTAAATCGAAATAATACTGTAAATAGAAACAATGTTGGTAACAGAAATACCAACATAAGCGGCAATAACGTTAACAGAAACAGAAATAACGTCAACATCAATGTTAACAATAGTGTTCATGTTCGCAATAATCGAAATACGGTAGTTCGTCCCGGATATAGACCATATACACGTCCACCTTATGTATACGGTGGTTACAGATACAATTGCTACCATCCTTATTATCCACGTCCTTACAGACCTTTTTATTGGGGACCAGTTTGGCATCCTTGGGGATTTTTTGTTGCAACTCTAGCAACTACAGCGATTATTGTTAGTGTGGAAAATCAGAAATATCACTACGACCAAGGAGTTTGGTATACCTCGACAAATGGCGGTTATACTGCTGTACCTGCACCAGTTGGCGGAACTGTAAATAATATTCCGAGTGGAGCAGAAACAGTCAATACAGGAACAGTCAATAATTACTATTACGGAGGAACGTATTACGAAAAAGACGGTGGAAAATATACTGTCGTTGCTCCTACTGCTGGAACAATTGTAGAAAACTTGCCTGAAGGCGGAGAAGAAGTGACAATTGGCGATGCCAAATATGTAAAATTTGGAGAAACCTATTATCAGCCCGTACAGATTGATGGAAAAGATAAATACGAAGTAGTTTCGGTTGAGAAAGAAAGCTAATTTTATTAATTCTATAAAATTACTATATTTATAAAAGTAATTTTACCTAATTTTATACCTGCTATTGACAACCATTATAAGCTCAAAAATAATAAACCATGAAAAACAAAACCTTTTGGATTTTTGCATTACTCACATTATCCATTATTTCAATTGCTTACAGTTATACTAAATTCACAAATAAAGCAGAAAAAACAGCTGTAGAGTGTCACGAGACACCAAGCAACATAGAATCTGAATTTAAACCAACTGTAGAAAACAAATTTAAACCTACAGAAAAAGCGCCAAAAGGCATGGTTTGGATTCCTGGAGGTGAATTTTCTATGGGTACCAATGTTGAAGATGAAAGTTTGTGCAGCATTAAAGGAGTCACTAAAGACGCAGCTCCAATACATAGAGTTTATGTAGATGGCTATTATATGGATGAAACTGAAGTAACTAATGAAGAATTTGAAAAATTTGTAAAAGCTACTGGTTATGTTACGGTTGCTGAACAAAAACCAACTAAAGAAGAATTTCCAACGGCAAACGAGGAAGATTTAGTAACAGGTTCTGTAGTCTTCACTCCTACACCATCAGCAGTTAATTTAAACAATTTCTTGCAATGGTGGCGTTACGAACCAGGTGCAGATTGGAGACACCCTGAAGGCCCGCAAAGCAACATTATAGGAAAAGAAAAATACCCTGTTGTACATGTTGTCTATGAAGATGCTGCGGCTTATGCAAAATGGGCTGGAAAAAGACTTCCGACAGAAGCTGAATGGGAATTTGCTGCAAGAGGCGGTAAAACTGGAAATTTATACGCTTGGGGAAATGATTTAAAACCAAAAGGAAAATTTCAGGCTAACATCTACCAAGGCCATTTTCCAATTAAGGACGGTGATACTGGAGAAGACGGATTTAAAGGAATTGCCCCAACCAAACAATATGCTCCAAATGCATACGGATTATATGATATCGCTGGAAATGTATGGGAATGGGTAAACGATTGGTACAGCGTAGATTATTACAAATCATTAGCAGAAAGCGGAAAAGTAACAAAAAACCCACAGGGACCGAGTGCTTATTATGATCCTAGTGATCCATCGGAAATAAAACGAGTTCATCGTGGCGGTTCGTTCTTATGCACCGATCAATACTGTACTCGTTATATGGTTGGAACAAGAGGAAAAGGCGAAATTAGATCTGCCGCAAACCACGTAGGTTTTAGATGCGTAAAAAGTAAATAACAAATTTAAGATACCAAAAGGGATTCAATTTAGAATCCCTTTTTTATTAATTCAGATATTAGGAAGCTAAATTTCCTAGCAGAAAAATTTTTCTATATTTGCTAAAAATTAAAAAAAATGCAACATATCATAGATCGATTTATCAGTTATGTAACGATTGATACGGAATCAGATCCAAATTCACAAACAACACCGAGCACACAAAAACAATGGAATCTTGCCAATAAATTAGTTGACGAATTAAAAGCAATTGGCCTTGAAGATGTAACGATTGATGACAAAGCGTATATCATGGCGACGCTGCCAAGTAATGTTGATCATGAAGTACCAACTATTGGTTTTGTTTCTCATTTTGACACTTCTCCAGATTTTAGCGGAGCTAATGTAAAACCGCAAATCGTTGAAAACTATGACGGAAAAGATATCGTTTTGAATGCAGAAAAAAACATCATTTTATCTCCAGATTACTTCAAAGATTTATTACAATATAAAGGACAAACCATCATTACAACTGACGGAACAACACTATTAGGCGCTGATGATAAAGCTGGAATTACAGAAATTGTTTCGGCAATGGAATACCTAATCCAACATCCAGAAATTAAACACGGAAAAATCAGAATTGGTTTTACTCCAGATGAAGAAATTGGTCGTGGCGCCCATCATTTTGATGTAGAAAAATTTGGAGCACAATGGGCTTACACTATGGACGGAAGCCAGATTGGAGAATTAGAATATGAAAATTTCAATGCTGCTGGAGCTAAAATTACTTTCAAAGGAAAAAGTGTCCATCCAGGTTATGCGAAAGGAAAAATGATCAATTCTATGCTTTTGGCTAATGATTTCATCAACGAACTTCCAAAAGGTGAAACTCCTCAAGAAACTAGAGGTTACGAAGGTTTTTTCCATGTGCACCACATAAAAGGAAATATTGAAGAAACCGTTTTAGAACTAATTATCCGTGATCACAACAGAAAGAAATTCGAAAAAAGAAAAGAATTGATTCATAAGTTGGCGAAACAATTCAACAAAAAATTCGCAAAGAAATTTGGAGAAGATATTGTAACTGCTGAAGTTAAAGACCAATATTACAATATGAAAGAAAAGGTTCTTCCTGTAAAATATATTGTAGACATTGCCGAAAAAGCGATGAGAGAATTGAACATCAAACCGATCATTAAACCAATTCGTGGCGGAACTGACGGTTCTCAATTATCATTTATGGGATTACCTTGTCCGAACATTTTTGCAGGCGGACATAATTTCCACGGAAAATACGAATATGTTCCAGCAGAAAGCATTCAGAAAGCAACTGATGTAATTGTAAAAATTGCTGAATTAACTGCTATTCCTGGAATTTTTGACGCACCAGAAAAATCTAAGAAAAGAAAATAATGGAATCAAAATCCGAAAATAAAGGCATTTGGAAATACGGTGATCAATGGGAAGAAGAATTACTTTTCCTAAAATCGATTATTGATAAAACCGAATTGACTGAAACCACAAAATGGGGCGGTCCAGTTTATGTTTACGAGAAGAAAAACGTAATTGGTCTTGGCGGATTCAAAGATTATTTTGCAATATGGTTTTTTAATGGCGTTTTCTTAAAAGACGAAAAAAAGAAACTGATAAACGCTCAAGAAGAACTAACAAAATCTTTAAGACAATGGCGTTTTACTTCTAAAGAGGAAGTGAACGAAAAAGAAATTTTAGAATATATTTACGAAGCTATTGAAAATGAAAAGCAAGGGAAAGTTATAAAACCTTCCAAAAAAGAAGCGATTATTTCTGAGCTTTTGAATAAAGAAATGGAACAAAATCCAGCCCTAAAAGTAGCTTTTGAAAATTTCAAACCTTACAAACAATATGAATTTTTAGAATATATTGAATCAGCTAAACAGGAAAAAACAAAACTTGCCAGAATAGAGAAAGTTGTTCCGATGATTTTGGCGAATGTGGGATTGAATGATAAATACAGGTAAATTAAATTCCAATATTTAAAATCCAAATTCCAAAACTATGCGAAACTAAACCTTTGTCAAAGTTTAAAACTTTGACAAAGGTTTTTTCCGTTCTACAAGTCATTGCGAGGAACGAAGCAATCTCAATATTATAGCTATACGTAATGCGATTACTTCGTCCCTCGCAATGACATAAAAAAATCCCAAACTCCTTTTGGAATTTGGGATTTTGAATTTTATTGGAATTTTAAAAAGCTTAAGCTTTTTTATTCAAAGCAGCGCTCAATTCTAAAGAGATAGCAGAACGCTCTAATTTTAATTTTCCAGACATAGTTTCGATTACAACAGTAGTTTCTGCTAATTCAGCAATTTTACCGTGGAAACCACTTTTTGTTACTATTTTATCACCTACTTTTAGGTTGCTTTCAAATTCTTTTTCGTTTTTAGCTCTCTTTTGCTGTGGTCTGATCATGAAGAAATAGATTACCACGAACATTAAAAGGAATGGCGCAAATTGAGATAATTGTCCCATAATTTAAATTTGTTTTTGATTTATATTTAATATTCTTTTTTTAGCTCTTTGACTTTGCTCCGGGAGACAAAGTGGTTGGAATTTGGAATTTTAAAAATTGAAAATTCAAATTTTTACATTAACCCTCTTCCTACTTTTACCATCTTTTTATTGGCAGTCAGTTCCTTAACCAAATTATCTAAAATTCCGTTGATAAAAATACTACTTTTTGGCGTAGAATACTCTTTTGCAATTTCTAAATATTCGTTAAGAGTTACTTTTACTGGAATTGAAGGGAATTTAACAAACTCGCAAATAGCCATTTTTAAGATAATTGTATCAATTTCAGCAATACGATCACTATCCCAATTTGGCGTTTTATCTTCGTATTCTTTTGCAAAAGCTGTTTCGTTTAGAATTGTTCTTCTAAACAAATCTTTAGCAAAATCTTTATCTTCAACATCTTTATACAATTTTGGCACTCTAAAATCGTCTGGATCTTCTGTTTTAATTGCTTTCAATTGTTTAACGATATGAGTATTTACAACCGGAATATCATCAACCCAAGTTAATTTATCATCCTCCAAATATTCATATAATTTTTCATTTGGCACAATAACATTTTCAAACAAATCAATAATAAATTGTCTGTCTTCTTCAAACGTATTGACGTTATTGCTCATGTATTTTTTGTAGATATCGCTTGCTTTAACATCATTTAAAAGCAAAATGATATAATCATCGTTTAAAGACCAGTTATTGATTTTACGATTTTCTAAAGCAATGCTAAGAGAATTACTTTCTGCTAAAAGCTGGAAGATTTTGTTTTTGATGAACTTTTCGTTCGGATTACGTTCTGCTGCAGTAGCAAGGTGTTTTTTACTTGACAGATGCAAATAGACAGCTTCTTTTTTGCAAATTTCTATCAATGAAGAAAGCATTATAAGATATAAGTCCTGAATATTGTCAATGCTGTAGAAAAGAAATTTCTCTTCTTTTTCCATATTTTCAGAACCGCTTTGATGCATTGCATAAATGGATTGCATTACTTTAACGCGTATGTGTCTTCTATTTACCACCTCGTAAGAACATTTAAAAATTAGTCTGCAAAAGTATAACTTTTAAGGCGTATTCTAAAATTAATTCGCAAAAAAGTCGCGACTTTTGGTCTTATTTTTATTTAGTTTTCAGTTCCAGTCTCGGTTTTCAGCATTAAGTAAAAACAAAAAGTCTCAGTTTCCAGTAGATCTGAAAACTGAGACTGAGACTGTAAGCTTAAAAAATTACTTAGAAGCGTTTTCGATTCTTCTTTGATCGATACGATTTTGAGCAATTGTAAGAGCCGCTTTATGAGTTGTAATATTATTTTTAGCAGCAAAATCTATAATTTCTAAAGTTGTATTATAGATATTTTCTGTTTTAGCCATAATTTCAGCTTTACCGTAGTTTGCTAATTCAGCATAAACATTGATAATTCCACCAGCATTGATTAAGAAATCTGGAGCGTATAAAATTCCTCTTTCTTGCAATCTTGCACCGTGAACATTTTCATCTGCTAATTGATTGTTGGCAGCACCAGCAATAACTTTAGCTTTAATCTTATCTACTGTATTATCATTAATTGTTGCTCCCATTGCACAAGGCGCATAGATATCAACATCTGCAGTATATAAATCTTCACCAGTGTAAATTGTTGCATTGTATTTTGAAGCAACTTGGTATAATTTTTCTTCATTAATATCAGAAATAGTTACCTGAGCTCCTTCTTTAGTTAAATACTCAACCAAAGTTTCCCCTACGTGCCCAATTCCTTGCACCAAAACTTTTTTTCCATCTAAAACATCAGTACCAAACTGACTTTTAGCAGCTGCTTTCATACCTAAATAAACTCCGTAAGCAGTAACTGGCGAAGGGTTCCCAGAACCACCTCTTTCTTCAGAAATTCCAGTAACATAAGGCGTTACATCTCTTACAGTATCCATGTCTTTAGTTTCCATTCCAACATCTTCTGCAGTGATATATCTTCCGCTTAATGAATGAACAAATTCACCAAACTTACGCATTAATTCAGGTGTTTTTTGTGTTTTAGCATCGCCGATAATTACCGCTTTACCTCCACCAATATTAAGTCCAGTAATGGCAGATTTAAACGTCATACCTCTAGAAAGGCGTAAAACATCGTTTAAAGCTTCCCATTCTGTGTTATAATTCCACATTCTGGTTCCTCCCAAAGCTGGCCCCATAACCGAATTATGAATACCAATAATTGCTTTTAAACCTGTATCTTTGTCATTGCAAAATACAATTTGTTCGTGATCGTCAAAAGATAATTGACCAAAAACAGGATCCATTTTTTGAAGTTCCTTTCCAGTTGCGAAAGTTGCATCCATAGCGCTAGTATTAATTAGGTTAAAATTATGAATTCGTCAAAAAGACATCTCAAACATAATTAAAAAATACACATGTGCTAATTTTTCATCTTTAAAATAACAATATTACAATATAATTGTTTTGATTAAATCGCAAATTATTATAATTTTATTTAATAATAATTCTTAAATACAAATCAATTCAATATCAGATTTCTTAAAAAAATGAAAGAATTAAGCTATTTAAACAAATATTTCGTCAAATATAAATACAGTTTTTCGCTTGGAATTTTAACAACTATAATCGCACAAATATTTTCATTATACACTCCAAAGCTTATCAGTAAGTCTTTAAACGCGATTGAGAATTTTGATAAACTATCTGCTGCAGACCAAAAGTCAGAAATTGTAATTGCTGCCTTTCGTCAAGATTTAATTCATAACGTATTATTAATCATCGGTACAACGATTGTTGCGGGATTTTTAACATTTTTAATGCGTCAGACTTTAATTGTAATGTCACGTCACATTGAATTTGATTTAAAAAATGAAGTTTTCAGACAATACGAAAATCTTTCTCAGACTTTCTACAAACAAAATCGTACTGGAGATTTAATGAACCGCATCAGCGAAGACGTTTCAAAAGTCCGCATGTATGTTGGTCCAGCTGTTATGTATACTATAAATACGGCCATTCGTTTTATTATTGTCATATTATATATGTATAATGTATCTCCTCGCCTTACCTTATATACTATACTGCCCTTACCGATTCTTTCATATTGCATTTTCAAATTAAGTTCTGAAATCAATAAACGAAGCACTACTTTCCAACAATATCTTTCTAAAGTTTCGAGCTTTACTCAGGAAATATTTTCAGGAATTCGTGTCATTAAAGCCTATTCTTTAGAAAATCAGCATCAAAATAATATGGTTGATTTGGCTGAAGAAAGCAAACGCAAAAGCTTAAGCCTAGCAAGAGTTCAATCTTTATTTGGTCCTTTAATGATTGCACTTATCGGAATCAGCAATTTGGTTGTAATTTATTTTGGAGGCGTTATGTACATCAACGGAACTATCCCGAATATTGGAACAATTGCAGAGTTTATTTTATATGTAAATATGCTGACTTGGCCTGTTGCTTCTTTAGGCTGGGTTTCTTCGATGGTTCAGGAAGCCGAAGCTTCTCAAAAACGTTTGAATGAGTTTTTGAAAATCGAACCAGAAATCAAAAACAATAATGAAAGCTCATCAGATGTAGAAGGAAATATCACTTTTGAAAATGTTTCTTTTACTTATAAAGACACCAATATTGAAGCTTTAAAAAATATTTCTTTCACAGTAAAAAAAGGAGAAACTTTAGCCATTTTAGGAAAAACTGGTTCTGGTAAATCTACCATTCTTTCTTTGATTTCGAGATTGTATGATGTAACCGAAGGCGATGTCAAAATTGATAAAAACGAAATCAGCACTTTAAACCTAAATGATCTTAGAAATAATATCGGAATTGTACCTCAAGACGCATTTTTATTTTCGGATACGATTAAAAACAATATCAAATTCGGAAATCAGAATGCAACTGACGAGGAAGTGATTGAAGCCGCGAAAAACGCTGTAGTTCACGACAACATTATTGCCTTTAACAAACAGTACGACACTGTTTTAGGAGAAAGAGGAATTACACTTTCGGGTGGACAAAAACAGCGTGTTTCTATTGCAAGAGCGATTATCAAAAATCCAGCAATTTTGCTTTTTGACGATTGTTTGTCTGCAGTTGATACCGAAACGGAAGAAATGATTTTGAATAATTTATTTGAAATTTCTAAAGACAAAACAACCATAATTGTGAGCCATCGAGTATCATCGGCAAAGAATGCAGATAAAATTATTATACTCGAAGATGGTAAGATAATTCAACAAGGTTCTCATAATCAATTGATAAATCAAGAAGGATATTACGCATCGTTATATTTAAAACAACTTTCGGAAAAAGAATTACTTTAATTGTTGCGTAATAGATAATTTTTTATGATTTTTGAGTACTATTAATTCCAAAAATGATAGAACGTATTATGAGAGAAAATGACATGTTAGAAAAAGAAGAGATTTTTTCTAAAGTATTACGAGCAGGAAGAAGAACTTATTTCTTTGATGTGAGAGCTACCAAAGCTGATGATTACTATATCACGATTACAGAAAGCAAAAAATTTACTGAAGAAGATGGTTCTTTTCACTTCAAAAAACACAAAATCTACTTATACAAAGAAGATTTTAGTGCTTTCGCAGAAATATTAGAAGAAATGACTTCTTATGTTTTAAACCACAAAGGCGAAGAAGTAATTTCTGAAAGACACCAAAAAGATTTCAAAAAAGAATACAGCTCTGAAAAGACTGAAAGCCAAAGATCTAGTTTTACAGATATTGATTTTGATGATATTTAATTCAAAATCATCTATATAAGTAGGAGTCCAATTTGTTATGCATTTTGGACTTTTTTTATATATTTATGTTTTGAGATTTGAATTGTAAAATGTGAGACGTACGATTCATTCAACTTTTACTTCTAACAATTTTACAAATTACACTTTACCTCTAATGAAAAAATTAATTATCCTCCTAAGTTTCTTCCTTTACGGAATTTCATTATCTGCACAGAATATAGAATATGAAACGAAAAACAATATCCAATATTATAATGCAGCTGTAAATAAATCGGATAAATATATTAACGAAAGATGCGTGTTGGATATTTACTACCCTAAAAACAAAAAGGATTTCGCTACTATAATCTGGTTTCACGGCGGTGGATTAACAGGCGGAAATAAAGAAATTCCTGAAGCTCTAAAAAATAAAGGTTTTGCTATTATTGGTGTAAATTATAGATTATCTCCAAAAGCAAAAGCAGCAAAAGCAATTGAAGATGCAGCCGCAGCAATTGCTTGGACATTTAATAATATTGCCAGTTATGGTGGAGATAAATCTTCTATTTTTGTTTCAGGACATTCAGCAGGAGGTTATTTAGCAATGATGACTGGATTGGATAAAAAATATCTTCAAAAAGAAAATATCGATGCGAATCAAATTGCGGGGCTTATTCCGTTTAGCGGGCAATGCATTACACATTTCGAAATCAGAAGAGAAAACGGAATTCCAGAAAAACAGCCTACAATTGACGCTTTTGCACCACTTTACCACGTTCGT
Source organism: Flavobacterium tagetis (assembly GCF_016735615.1). Taxonomy (GTDB): domain Bacteria; phylum Bacteroidota; class Bacteroidia; order Flavobacteriales; family Flavobacteriaceae; genus Flavobacterium; species Flavobacterium tagetis. The sequence continues at coordinate 208,521 of NZ_JAERSF010000002.1, read as the reverse complement.
GCAGATGCTCCGCCTTTATTATTAATTACTGGAGATCGCGAACTGGAAATGCTTGGACGTTATGAAGAAAACGCTTATATGGCAAGAATGATGAAACTAAACGGACATCAGCAAACCAAGCTTTACGAACTTGATGGTTATGGCCATGGTATGACAGAACCTGCTTTTCCGCTATTAGTAAATGAAGTAAACCGAATTTTAAAAGAACGCAAAAAATAATCACTAAATAAAAATTCCACGGCAATGGAGACACAACTATTAATTATACCAGGACTTGGAGATTCTGGAGAAAAACACTGGCAAACCTTTTGGCATAAAAAATTCGAAAACTCAATTCGCGTTGTCCAAGACAATTGGGACGAACCAATTCTAGGAGAATGGCTTGAACGATTAAACGAGAACATCTTAAAACTTGACAAACCCACTATTTTAGTTGCACACAGTTTGGCTGTTTCATTGGTTTTGCATTGGGCAGAAAAATACAATAATCCGAATATTATCGGGGCTTTTTTAGTCGCTCCTGCTGATGTTGATTCACCTCAGCATACACCTGAATGCATAAGAAATTTTTCTCCAATTCCGCTTTATAAATTACCTTTTCCTTCGGTAGTAGTAGCGAGCGAAAATGATCCTTATGCTTCTTTTGAAAGAAAAAAACTCTTCGCTGAAAACTGGGGAAGTGATTTTGTAAATATCGGACAGCAAGGACACATTAATTCTGATTCTGACTTAAAATATTGGGAAGACGGGCAGTTGATATTAAAGAAGTTAATTGAAAAGATAAATCTATAATTTAACCGCAAAGTTCGCAAAGATTTACGCAAAGAACGCAAGGCTTTATACAAAGTTTTTGTCGGTTAAAGTTCGCAAAGCTTTGCGAACTTTAAAATCTTCTAAAATGTCACTTGCAAAAAACTTTGCGTGCTTTGCGGTAAAATTTATTTGATTAGAAATTAACCAATACGTAGACCATTTTCAATCTTAAAATCAGGAGCTAATAAAATCACATCTCCTTCCTCTCCTACTGCACCTAAAACCAAACATTCACTCATAAATTTTCCAATTTGCTTTCTTGGGAAATTTACAACTGCCACAATCTGACGATTAACCAAATCTTCTTTTTGATATCTTTTGGTAATTTGGGCAGATGATTTTCTAATTCCAATTTCTGAACCAAAATCAATTGTTAATTGATAAGCCGGTTTTCTTGCTTCAGGAAAATCATTTACTTCTATAATTGTTCCAACGCGCATATCGGTGCGTTCAAATTCGTTCCAGGTTAAATCCATTTTTAAATTGTATTATTTACAAACCTATAAATTTTGTAATTAATGCGCCTAATTCTATAACCTATTTCTTTTTCTTTAAATCTAATTTTACGAGAAGAAAAATAAAAATACTCACGTAAAAAAATATAACATGGAACATACTGAACCAAATGCATGCATGTCAATTAAAGATTTTGAATCTAATTTAAAACAGGTTCACACCGATAAATATATAGAAACTGCTCAAAATGTAAGACTTTATGTGAAGGATTATGGTCAGGGAAAACCTGTAATCCTTATTCATGGCTGGCCTCTTTCTAACGAAATGTGGGAATATCAGATTGATCATCTAGTACAGAACAACTGTCGCGTAATCGCCTATGATCGACGCGGGTTCGGAAAATCTTCTCAACCTTGGGACGGTTACGATTACGATACTTTGGCAGATGATCTTAAAGAAATTATCGAACAATTGGAATTAGAAAATGTAACGCTTGTAGGTTTTTCTATGGGCGGCGGTGAAGTGGTTCGTTATTTTAGCCGTCACGGCGGAAAAGGCGTTACCAAAGCAGCTTTGATTTCGTCAATTATTCCATTTCTATTAAAAACTCAAGATAATCCTGACGGACATCCAAAAGAGAAAAGTGAAAACACTGCCGCAGCAATAAAAGAAGACAGAATAGGATTTATTGATAATTTCGGGAAAACGTTTTTCGGGGTCAATATTATTAATAAGCCCTTAAGCACGCCTTTATTAGAATATTACAGAGCTTTATGTTCAGTCGCTTCTCCAAGAGCTACTCTAAAATGCGCTGAATCGTTTTCTTATACTGATTTTAGAGACGAATTAGATTTCATAAAAGTCCCAACCTTGATTATTCACGGTGATGACGATAAAATTGTACCTATTGATCTTACATCTAGAAAAGCAGCAAAATCTATAGCAAATAATACTTATATCGAATATGAAGGAGCGCCTCATGGCCTTTTTTATACAGATAGAGAAAAACTAAACGAAGATTTACTGGAATTTTTGAATTCATAAAAACAAAAAAAGTACCCAAAGAAGCAAGCTGAATAAGCTAACTGCTTTCTTTGGGTATTTTTTATCTTGTGCTCTTTTATTTACAGATTTTTAAAACTATTTTTGAAAATCAAATTTCGAATAAAATGGCACGAACTGAATCAACAATGCTTCCTTTAGGAACAATTGCACCTGATTTTTATTTAAAAGACACCAACTCGAACAATGCCTTTTCTTTTGAAGATTTAAAAGGCTCGAAAGGCACTTTAGTGATGTTCATCTGCAACCATTGTCCATTTGTGCATCATGTTATCAGCGAAATTGTAATGATTGCGAACGATTATCGCGTTCAAGGATTAGGAGTAATCGCTATTTCTAGTAATGATGTTGTAAAATACCCTGAAGACAGTCCAGAATTAATGACGGACTTTGCCATGGTAAATAAAATTGATTTTCCTTATTTGTACGATGAGAGTCAGGAAACAGCAAAAGCTTATCAAGCGGCTTGCACCCCAGATTTCTATTTGTTTGATAATCAAGACAAATTATTCTATCGCGGGCAACTTGACGATTCTAGGCCTGGCAACGGAATTCCTCTTAGCGGAAGCGACCTTAGAGGCGCAATTGATGCCTTGATTTACAACAGAAGTTTAAAAGAACCGCAAAAGCCAAGTTTAGGCTGTGGTATTAAATGGAAGTAAAACCTCACTAAATTCAAAAAGATTGCGTATATTTGCAAATCAATTTAATCCTCCTTATGAGAAATAAAACACCATTTACAGCTCCTATAAAGTCGTTTTGCTTAGCAAAACCACTACCTGCTGTAATTATTTCACATAATAAGGCCTTTATTTTTTAGGCCTCCGTCTACTTCACTTTTCTTCTTTTTGACGGAGGATTTACATCAACTTAAACATTTCTATTATTTGACAAAAATCAATTTTTGATCAGATATTTTTTTGTTTTTCAGATTAAACATTTCGATTCTGTCTTTTTTAAGACTCTGAAATTTTTCGTTTGTAAATTGTTCTAAGAAGAAAAAATCATTTAAAATTTTATAACAATAAATTCAATATAGATATGAAACCAACACCCACTTTCTGTAAATCGGATTATCAATTTTTAAGAGAATTGATTTTAAAAAGTAAAAACTCAACAAATACTAAAGAAGCCAATCAGCTTTCGCAAGAATTAGATCGCGCTGTAATTAGTAAAGAAAGCGAACTTGACAGTTCGGTAATCCGAATCAATTCATTTGTAACGATAGAAGATGTAAAAGCTAAGAAACAAATGAAAATTCAAATCGTTTTACCTTCTGCAGCAGATGTAAAACAATCTAAAATTTCAATTTTAGCACCTTTAAGTGTTGCTATTATTGGTTTTAAAGAAAATGACGAAGTTGACTGGGAATTACCTGCTGGTATCAAAACTTTAAAAGTAATAGCTGTAGATAATTCTGCTGTACACCATTCTTAAGTTTAAAAACACCTCATTCTGTGACGGTGTTTTTTTTATATCTATTTGAAAATAAAAAAACTGTTCTATCGAACAGTTTTTTTATGCTTATTACTCAAATCAAAATTACAATTGTGAATCAATATAATTTGTAATTGAAGCCATTTGAGTTTCGTCTAATTTTGCTTTTTTACCCATTTTTACCAAAATCGGTGTCCATTCTGTTTTCGTATACTCTTTTGGTTCGTAAAGCTTATGGCATCTAGCACAGCTATTCTCGTAAAGGCTCTTACCTGCTGCCAATTCAGGTGTTAATTCTTTCGCTTTAATTTCCTTTTCGACAGGAGCAGTTTCTGCAACAGCCGTTTTTTTAGTGCCACATGCCGCTGCAAACAACGCTATGGTCATTAAACTTAAAATCGCTTTTTTCATTTCTTGGTTTTGTTTTTTTTTTAATTGAAGTAAATATAAAAAAATCCCATACGCCGTGGCATATGGGATTATTATTTAAAACAATGCTAAATTGCTTCTAAAATCTTATTTTACGTCCATTAATTCAACGTCGAAAATTAAAACTGCATTTGGCGGAATAACTCCTCCAGCACCAGATGGACCGTAAGCTAAATCAGATGGAATTACAAAACGAGCTTTGTCTCCAACTTGTAATAAAGCAATACCTTCGTCCCATCCTTCAATAACTTGTCCTATTCCTAATTTGAATTCGATTGGTTTTTTACGTGGGTAAGAAGAATCAAATACTTTTCCGTTATCTAAAGATCCTTCGTAGTGAACAGAAACAGTTTTTCCTGCTTCAGCTTTTTTACCTTCACCTTTTTGAATCATTTTATAACGTAAACCGCTTTCTGTTCTATCAAAACCAGCAGCTAATTGTTCCATTTTTGCTTCAGATTCTGCTTTTAAAGCTGCCTCACGTTTCATACGAGCACCTTTTAAGCCGATGAAAGCTTCAATTGCATTCCATTTTTGAGCTTCTTCTCCAACTCTAATAATTTCAACAGACTCTAAATTGTCACCTTGAGCAACAGCATCAACAACGTCTTGTCCTTCAACAACGTATCCAAAAACACTGTGTTTGTTATCTAACCAAGGAGTTGGAACGTGAGTAATAAAGAATTGAGAACCATTACTTCCTGGACCAGAATTTGCCATAGACAAAACTCCTGGACGGTCGTGTTTTAAACTTGGGTGAAACTCATCATCAAATTTGTAACCTGGATCTCCAGTTCCTGTTCCTTTTGGGCAACCTCCCTGAATCATGAAATCTGCAATTACTCTATGGAAAGTTAATCCGTCATAGAATTTTTGCCCTTGAGGTTTTACTTTATTTTCCATATTTCCTTCTGCAAGAGCAACAAAGTTACCTACAGTTCCTGGTGTCAAATCGTGTGTCAATTTTACTAAAATTGAACCTTTGCTAGTATTGAATTTAGCGTATATTCCGTTTTCCATGTTGTTATTTTTAATTTGAACGCAAATTTACAAATTAATTTTTTAATCAATTTGCGCTTTCGCTTTTTTAGATTTTGATTTATAAGTAAGTCCGTAAATCGTTAATGATAATAAAGATAAGACCATACAGCCGATTGTTACGTACTGCCATCCACCCATTTTCCATAATAGCAAACCGTATGCAGATCCTGCTGCCGTTCCTAAAAATGTCAACGACATAAATACAGTGTTTAATCTGTTTCTTGCTTCTGGCAATAACGAATATACTCTTGTTTGATTAGAGATATGAACACCTTGAATTCCGATATCAATAAATACAATTCCAATTGCGATTCCGATCACACTTTCGATTGAAAAATAAAAAATCAAAAAGCTGATTAAAACCAATAAAATACCATAACCAACTGCAATTCTTGAGTTTCCTTTATCCCCAAGTTTACCAACAAGAGGTGCTGCTAAAGCTCCAGATGCACCAACAATTCCGAACAAACCAATTGTTGCACTATTAAAATCGAAAGGCTCTCCAGAAAGCAAAAGTACCATTGTAGTCCAAAATGCTCCAAACTGAGCAAAACTGAAAACATTAATTGCTGTAGCTTCGCGCAAAACAGGCTGTGTTTTTATTAGCGTAAATAAAGACTTAATTAATTGCCCGTAAGTTCCTTTAAACTGAGGCTTATTAACTGGGAATTTGCTTTGAATTACAAAAAAGATCAAAAGACAAATTCCGGCTGCGATATAAAACATCGATCTCCAGCCTAACACTTGGCCGATAAAACCGCTTAAAGTTCGCGAAAGCAAAATTCCGACTAATAGTCCGCTCATAATAGCTCCAACAACTTTTCCTCTTTGTTCAGGTGCGCTCAAAGAAGCGGCCAATGGCAAAATAAGCTGTGGTACAATCGATGTGATTCCGATTAGCAGTGAAGCAATTTGTAAAACAAGAAAACTCTTTGCTGTTGCTGCAATCAATAAGGCAATTACAGTAGCAAAAGTCGTCATTAAAATTTGCCTTTTTCGTTCTATTTTATCGCCAAGCGGTACCATAAAAAATAACCCAATAGCATAACCCGCCTGAGTTAGATACGTTATAGTTCCGGCACTGGCTTCAGGAATTTTAAATTCGTTAGCAATTAAAACAATCAAAGGCTGGCAGTAATAAAGATTTGCAACTATAAGACCAGTGCAAACTGCCATAAACAGTACATTAGTTTTAGATAAATTCATGCTGCAAAAATACCACTCTAATCTTTAGCAAAACTTTAAAAAAAGTATAATTTTTAAGTTTTTTTTAAACCATATAAGTGATATAAGCTCATTTAAAAACATCTTGCGAAATTTAAAGCCAAACTTAAATTTTCTTAAAGCACTTATATGGTTGTATTTTTATTAAGCTTTTAATAGTTCAAAAAATCTTCTCTAGCAGGACTAAAAACATCTGTCAGCATACCAGTTTCCAAGCATACAACTCCATGAACAGCATGAGGCGGAATATAAAAACTATCGCCTTCTTTTAAAGTCTGCGTTACTCCGCTGATTGTAACATCAAATTTTCCGCTTGCAATGTAAGTAACTTGTGAGTGATAATGATCGTGTAAAGTACCGATTCCGCCTTTTTCAAAATGAACGTTTACCAGCATCACTCTGTCGTCAAAAGCTAAAATTTTACGCTTTATTCCTTCACCAACTACTTCCCACTCTATTTCGTCTCCTTTTATAAATTGTTTGCTAGTACTCATCTTTATTTATTTTTAATTTTTTCAAAATCTTTTTTCATTAACACCAATCCTTCATTTAGATTATTTTTTTGAAAGAATTCTTCAAGCTCTTTCAGCCTTTTTAAATTATCATATTTAAATCCTGAATTTAATTTCCTCTGGCAAAGCGAACACAATCTAATAGAATGCGAATCTGTCTCTGTCATACTATTAGTCCCATTCATGACGCAACTGGCTTCAATACAATGATGCAAACCAAACATATGGCCTATTTCGTGAGAGCAAATCTTCAGCAATCTTTCTAAAGCTAAACTAAAATCGGCTTCTTTTTGCATTCTATAAATAGAACTTACTGCAATTTTATCTCTATAAGATGCCAATCCAAAAACATAATTCCATTCGGGTTTTGGATATAAATCTTTTTCAGTTATTGCCATCAAAGCAATTCTATTACTAGGATTTTCTTCTTTTAAAACATCGGTCAAAATATATCCCGCTAAAAACTGTTCTTGCCCAACGTCCCCAATTCGTCTAGCATGATTCGGAATTTTATCATTTGAAACATTACCTAAAACCTTAGTTTCCAACTGAAAAAATATTTGCAGATAGTGACGAACTAGTTCTATTTGTTTTATTTGCATTGAATCAAATTTTCCAATAGGTTGCAAATAAATAATATTTTCTTCTTTGGTTGGGACAACATGTTTAGTTCGAACAAATTGTTCGAAACTTTGTCCGTTTTCTTTATGAGAAAATAACCAATCTCCATAGGTTGGCTTCCCAAGCTTAACATCATTAACTTTAATATCTACAAAATAAGGTTGAGGCGGTAAAATTTGCTTCGGAATTGACGATGTCTTTAAATTTGTCTTTTCTTTTTTATCAGATTGACAAGACAAAAGAATCACAAATACCAGCAAAAACATCTTCTTCATAAACTATGAATTAGATTAAATTCTTCGAAATAAAATCACAGCTTTTTTTAATCGAATCAAAAGAATCAGAAGCAAAATTATTTTCCTGTTCTACAAAAAAATGAATCATTCCTGATTTTATTGCCGCTGCGAAAAAGGGTTTAAAATCAATTGTTCCAGAACCTACTTCAGTATTCAAATCGCTATTATTCTTATCTTTATCTTTCACATGCCACATTTTGAAACGGCCTGGATTTTCTTTAAATAGTTTCAAAGGATCATTTCCAGAATGAACTACCCAATACAAATCCAATTCAAAATAAACCAAATCTTTGTCGGTCTCCTTTAATAGAATTTCGTAACCTGTAACGCCATCATATTTTTTAAACTCAAAATCATGATTGTGATAAGCCAGTTTCAAGCCTGCTTTTTTGCACATTTTTGCGGCTTCATTTACTCGGGAAGCAATCTTTTTATAATCTTCAATATTTCTCCTAAAAGGTTCATCAATCCATGGAACAGTCAGAAATTCATTTTTAAGAACTTTTGCAGCCTCAATTGCGGCGATTAATTCTGCAGTATTTCCGTCATATAAAAAACTTCCTAAATTATAATGTCCGCTAACTGCTTTCAGTCCATTATCATCTAAAATCTTTTTTAATTCTTCAGGCTTTAATCCCCAAAACTGATCTTTAATTGAAAAACCGTATGTTTCAACGGTCGTATAACCTGATTTAGCAACTTTTTCTAAAGTTCCTTTTACATCTTTAGGAAGTTCATCACGAAGTGTATACAGCTGTAAACCTATTTCTTTTTTATTCATAGAAAATGCAAATGATGGTGAAGCCAAAACTGCTGTTGCAACAAGACCTGTGGTTACGATAAAGTTTCTTCTGCTAATCATTTTAATGATTTAAATTTCAGAAAGTAAATATATTATAAAAATTGATTCTTAAAGTTTTTTGCAAAATTTTGAAGTGCATTTTCAGTCTGTTCCGAAACTATTTCTCCTTCAGCATTCACTTTTCCGCGTACGCCTTGAATTAAAAGCTGCGTCGCTTCATCAAATTTAGCTTCAAGCGTTTTCATTACTAACATTAGCTGCTCGTGTCCTATTTCGCCTGAAGCAGAAGCTGTAATAAGACCCGTTTTTTTGTTTGAAAAGATAGTTGTTGAAACACACCATTCTAAAGCATTCTTTAAACTCCCGGGAAGACTGAACACATATTCGGGAGTGCAAATGAGAACTCCATCGGCACTTATAATTTTATTTCTAAATGAAGTGATTTCTTGTGGAGGATTATCTGTATCTAAATCTGGATTAAAATGCGGAAGATGCTCTAAATCTTCAAAAAACTCTACTTCAAATTCAGGTTTTAAATAATTCGAAATGTATTTCAGAATTTTAAAGTTACTAGAATTACTTCTCGTACTTCCAGATATAGCAAGGATTTTTATTTTTGATGAAGTCATTAAATAAACAATTCGTATTTCTAAATAAATCTAAAAATACGAATTGTTTAAAAATATTTCGGATAAATTTATTTAGATGTCAATAGATTTAATCCTTCCATTTTTACAGAATCAATTGCTTGAGGCGGATAATTCTGTTTCTCTTGTCGTGTTGATGTCACTTTACCTTCTTTATTTATATAGACATAATTGTAACGCCAATAATTTGCTCCGGCCAATGACGTTGTTCCGTCTTCAGTAAAGACTTGATCAGCATAAACGAGAATTTCTCCATTTTGATTATTATCTAAAGTTCTTACTGGATTTCCTAAGGTTTTAAGCACTTTCGATTTAGCTTCTCCCACAGCGACCGTAGCTGAGCTAGTGCTCGCACAGGAGAATACAAAGAGTGCAAGCAATGCGGACATTAATATTGTTTTTTTCATAATAAGTGTTTGAATTTACGTTTGGACTTGGTTGTTATCCTACTGACAATTAATCTTGTAATGATAATTAAAGTTACTACAATCCTTTTTACATAATTTAATAAGTATGTTATATAATTATTACCAAAAGACTCTATGCATTATTTGTATCTTTGCCAGCAAGAAATTATCGAATAAAGATGCGAATTGACATTATTACTCTTTTACCTGAATTATTAAGGAGCCCGTTTGAGGCCTCAATTATGAAACGCGCCATTGATAAAGGTTTGGTCGAAGTGCATTTTCACAATCTTCGTGATTATAGCACAAACAGACAGAAAAGTGTAGATGATTATCCTTTTGGCGGAGGTGCTGGAATGGTAATGACAATTCAGCCCATTGATGATTGCATTACACATTTGAAAAGCCAGCGCGAATACGATGAAGTAATTTATATGTCTCCTGACGGCGAAACTTTAAACCAGAAAATGGCCAATAAAATGTCGATGTATGAAAACATTATCATTTTATGCGGACATTACAAAGGTGTTGATCAAAGAGTTAGAGATCATTTTATTACTAAAGAAATTTCTATTGGAGATTATGTTTTATCGGGAGGAGAACTAGGGGCAATAGTTTTGTCTGATGCTTTAATCCGATTAATTCCTGGTGTTTTAAGTGACGAAACCTCAGCTTTGACAGATAGTTTTCAGGACAATTTATTGTCTGGCCCAATCTATACAAGACCTGCAGATTACAAAGGATGGAAAGTTCCAGAAGTTTTAACCAGCGGACATGCTGCCAAAATCGACAAGTGGCGCGAAGACATGGCTTACGAACACACAAAAAACAGGCGTCCAGATTTATTAGAAGGGCACTAAAGATTGCTCAGCCTCAGATTTACAGTTTCAGCCTTAAATAATCCTGCAGACCGAGATTAAGACTCTAAAACTGGATAAAAATGAATGATTTTAATCTAAAGCGCATTTATAATACCAGAAATCATATTGAGATACATTACAATCAAATTATCTCAATAAGTGATCTTGAAGATATTTCCAGTTATTCTTATAGAAATTTACAGCGCGTTTTTTATTCTTTATTTCGGGAAACAATTGGTGCTTATCAGACAAGGTTAAAAATAGAAAACGGATACAAAAAGCTTTTATATTCTAATACACAAATTTCAGATATTGCTCTTGAAGTTGGCTTTGCAGATGTACAGTCTTTTTCCAAAACTTTCAAAAAACATTTTAATTATTCTCCTTCTAAAGCTAGAAATCAAAAAGAATTCCTGCTTAATGATTTTCATCCAAAAGAATTTATTGCTTTTTCAGAACCAGAAATTGTTTTCATTCCAGAAATAACTGCTTATTATTCCAGCTGTAAAACTTCCTATATTAATCCTGAGATAGAAACGCTTTGGGATTCTTTATTAGAAAATGAAATTAAAGACCCCATTTCAGATTACTTTGGTATTATTACAGATGATATTGTAATTACAGAAAAATCGAAATGTACGTATGAAGCCTGTATCGTTACCAAAGCCATTCTGAAAAATCTTCCAGTAAAAAAGCTTTTTGGAGGCGAATATGCCCGTTTTTTCCATCACGGATGTTATGAAACGCTGGAAGATACTTATCAGCAAATTTTTGGCGGATGGTTTCTTCAAAATGACATTGAAATATCTCATTTACCGGTTATTGAAGAGTACATCAAAAACGATTCAAATTGCAATACACCAGCCGATTATCTTACAGCTATTTATATTCCTCTTATTTAAATTGTCCATTTTGGACAACTTCTCAATTACTATTTAGAAATACTTTTGTCCCGTCAAGTTATCGATAAAAACGGCATTAAATATTTAAAAACAAATCAATTAAGATGAAAAAGCTTTTTTTAACATTAGTCCTAATTCCTTTAATCTCTTCTTGTCAAGGGGATGAAATAAATACAATTACAGAAAAAATAGAAAATACTGAAGCTATGTACACCATGCCAGAAGAATCGGCTCCACATGAAGGAACTTGGCTGCAATGGCCACATCAATATCAATATGGAATTGATTATAGAAACGATTTAGATGCAACTTGGATTGCCATGACTAAATCACTAATAACAAGTGAAAGAGTTTTTATTGTCGCTTATGATTCTACTGAAAAAAACAGAATTGAAGCTTTATTACAAGAATCAGGAATTTCATTATCATCTATTGAATTTAAAATTTATAAAACCGATGATGTTTGGGTAAGAGATAATGGACCAATTTATGTAAAAGACAAAAACAATCAATTGGTCATTCAAGATTGGGGATTTAATGGCTGGGGCAAAAAAGCAGCTTTTCAAAATTGCAATACAATTCCATCAGAAATTGGTGCAGAACAAAAAATCACGGTTTTAGATTTCAATAATATAATGATTAATGAAGGAGGAGCTGTAGAAATAGACGGAAATGGCACTTTAATGGCTACCAAAAGTTCAATACTAAATTCAAATCGAAACCCTTCAATGACGCAGCAACAAGCCGAGACGAATTTTAAAAAATATCTTGGAGTGACACATTTTATTTGGCTAGACGGCAAAGCAGGAAGGGAAATTACCGATATGCATATTGATGGATTTGCTCGTTTTGCTAATAAAAACACAATCGTAACCATGAATGAAAATGATTTATTGTATTGGGAAGTTCCTCAAAATGACATCAGTACTTTATACAACTCGAAAGATAAAAACGGCAAAAATTATACTTTCTTAAAATTGCCATTGTCTAAAAATAATGTTGTCACAACTTACGGTAAAAAACTAGGATATAAAGGCTCTTATGTAAACTTTTATATTGGAAACACTGTTGTTCTGGTTCCTAATTATAGTGATCCCAATGACGCTGTGGCTAATCAGTTAATTCAGAGTTTGTATCCGACTCGAAAAGTAATTGGAATTGATGTTCGCAATTTATATGCAAACGGAGGAATGATTCATTGTGTTACTCAGCAACAGCCTAAATAAAAAAAATTTAAATATGAAAAATTCCAAATTCCAAACATCAAATAATCAGCCGATTAAAAAAATGGAATTTGGAATTTTATTTCTTGGAATTTCATTTTTTTCAAACTATATTTGCACCCGAATTTGACCAACCTCTGGCGAGATCCGTGAATGTTGTTCTAATATAAAACCATAATTTAAATTATCATGGCAGATTTATTAAAATTCGTTCAAGACGAATTCGTTGCTAAAAAAGATTTTCCAGATTTCGGAGCTGGAGACACAATCACTGTTTTCTACGAAATTAAAGAGGGTGAAAAAACAAGAACTCAGTTCTTTAAAGGAGTTGTGATTCAAAGAAGAGGTTCTGGTGTTACAGAAACTTTTACTATCCGTAAAATGTCTGGATCTGTTGGTGTTGAGCGTATCTTCCCAGTGAACTTACCAGCTTTACAAAAAATCGAAGTTAACAAGAAAGGTGCTGTACGTAGAGCTAGAATTTTCTACTTCAGACAACTTACTGGTAAAAAAGCTAAGATTAAAGATAAAAGAAGATAATCATTTATCAAAATGTTATAAAAAACTCGTTTCATACTGCTTGAAACGAGTTTTTTTTATGTTCTATTTTCATCACTATCAAAACTGTAATTTTTTAATACCAAAATCATCGATTTAGCAATTTAACGAGCTCGAAATAACAATCTGTTAATTTCATCATTTCTCTTCAAAACTCAACCGTTTTCGTTGTGATTTTATTATATTTGCTCCGCTCATTTTGAGCCGAATATATCTTTTACATCGTTAACTCCTGACGATACGATTATAAAAAAAAAAGAAAATGAATAAATCAAAAATTTTTTACACCTTAACTGATGAGGCGCCTCTATTGGCAACTTACTCTTTGTTACCAATTGTTCAAGCTTTTACAGCAACAGCTGGAATTGAAATCGAAACCAGAGATATTTCGCTGGCAGGAAGAATTTTATCAAACTTCCCAGATTCTTTGACAGATGCTCAAAAAACTGGAGATGCATTGGCAGAACTTGGCCAATTAGCAACTCAGCCAGAAGCAAACATTATCAAATTACCAAACATTTCAGCATCTGTACCGCAATTAAAAGCGGCTATTGCTGAATTACAATCGCACGGATACAACGTACCAAATTTCCCAGAAGATCCACAAAACGACGCTGAAAAGGAAATTAAAGCAAAATATGCAAAAGTATTAGGTTCTGCTGTAAACCCAGTTTTACGTGAAGGAAACTCTGACCGTAGAGCTCCAAGAGCAGTTAAAAACTTTGCAAAAGCAAATCCGCACTCTATGGGTGCTTGGTCTGCTGACTCAAAAACTAAAGTGGCTTCTATGGCAGGAGGTGATTTTTACGGAAGTGAAAAATCATTAACTGTAAATGAAGCAAATGATGTAAAAATCGAATTTGTTGCTAAAGACGGAACTACAACTGTTCTTAAAGCAAGTACTCCATTAAAAGCTGGAGAAATCATTGACAGTTCTGTATTAAGCGTAAGCAAATTAAAGGCTTTTGCTGCTGATGTAATCGCTGAAGCTAAAGCTGCAGGAGTTTTACTTTCTGTGCACTTAAAAGCTACAATGATGAAAGTTTCTGATCCAATTATCTTTGGCGCTATCGTTGAAGTATATTTTGCAGATGTTTTCAAAAAATACGCTTCTTTATTCGCTGAATTAAATGTTGACACAAGAAACGGTTTAGGTGATATCTACGCTAAAATTGCTGGAAGACCTGAGCAGGCAGAAGTTGAAGCGGCTATCGATCAGGCAATCGCAAACGGACCAGCTCTTGCAATGGTTAATTCTGATAAAGGAATTACAAACTTACACGTTCCATCTGACGTAATTGTTGATGCTTCTATGCCAGCAATGATCCGTACTTCTGGACAAATGTGGAACAAAGAAGGTAAAGCACAAGATACATTTGCTGTTATTCCAGACCGTTCTTACGCTGGTGTTTATACTGCAACGATCGATTTCTGTAAAAAACACGGTGCTTTTGATCCAAAAACAATGGGAAGTGTTCCTAACGTTGGATTAATGGCTCAAAAAGCTGAAGAATATGGATCTCACGACAAAACTTTCCAAATGAAAGCTGACGGTGTTGTTCGTGTTGTTGATGCAAACGGAAATGTTTTAATGGAGCAAAACGTTGAAGCTAATGACATTTTCAGAATGTGTCAGGCAAAAGACGCTCCTATTCAAGACTGGGTTAAATTGGCTGTAAACAGAGCTCGTTTATCTAGTACTCCTGCTGTTTTCTGGTTAGACGAAAACAGAGCACACGATAGAGAATTGATCGTAAAAGTTCAAAAATACCTTAAAGACTACGATACTACAAACTTAGATATCCGTATTTTAAACCCAGTTGCTGCTACAGAATTTACTTTAGACAGAATCATCAAAGGTTTAGATACTATTTCTGTAACTGGAAACGTATTGCGTGACTACTTAACAGATTTATTCCCAATCTTAGAATTAGGAACTTCTGCAAAAATGCTTTCTATCGTTCCGTTAATGAACGGTGGTGGATTGTTCGAAACTGGTGCTGGAGGTTCTGCACCTAAACACGTTGAGCAATTTACAGAAGAAGGATACTTACGTTGGGATTCATTAGGAGAGTTTTTAGCTCTTGGCGCTTCTTTAGAGCATTTAGGGCAAACTTTAGACAATTCTAAAGCAATTGTTTTATCTGAAACTTTAGACCAAGCAAACGATAAATTCTTAGCAAACGATAAATCTCCAGCTCGTAAAGTTGGTCAGATTGACAACAGAGGTTCTCACTTCTATTTAGCATTCTACTGGGCTCAAGCTTTGGCTGCTCAAACTAAAGATGCTGAATTGAAAGCAATCTTTACTCCAATTGCTGCTGAATTTGAAGCTAACGAAGCTAAAATCGATGCAGAATTAATTGGTGCTCAAGGTAAAGCTCAAAACATTGGAGGTTACTACCAACCAACACCAGAATTGGTAAGCAAAGCAATGCGTCCAAGTGAAACTTTCAACGCTATTGTTGCTAAAATCAAATAATTCAGAATACATTTTGTATTTCTAAATAAGTAAAAGGACAACTCGCAAAGTTGTCCTTTTTTTATCTTAACTTATCTTTAACAAAAATTCCGTAAGAATATGTAGTAAGAATTTGTTAACTATGTAAATCAAAATCAATATAATGATTACAAAAAATACCTGCACATTTTTTCTTTTTATTCTTACGATTTTCACCTCATTTGCGCAGGAAAAATTCACTCTAAGCGGAACTATTACTGACAGCCGAAATAATGAAACTCTAATTGGAGTTTCAATCTATATTCCATCACTAAAAATTGGTACTACTACAAACGAATACGGATTTTACTCGCTTTCTGCCCCTAAAGGAGAATACGAAATTGAAATCAGTTATACCGGTTATCAAACCATTCAAAAAACCGTTATTTTAAATCAGAATTCAAAAAGCAATTTCTCGATTAAAGAAGGCGGCGAAGAACTTCAAGAAGTCATTATTACAGAAAACAAAGGCAAGACAAACATCAAATCGCCAGAAATGAGCGTTAACAAACTCTCTATTTCAACCATAAAAAAAATGCCTGTGGTTTTAGGAGAAGTCGATGTTATAAAATCGATTTTACTGCTTCCAGGTGTTACAAATGCTGGCGAAGGTGCTTCTGGATTTAATGTTCGCGGAGGCGGTGCCGATCAGAATTTAATTCTTTTGGACGAAGCTACGATTTTTAATTCTTCTCACGTTTTCGGTTTCTTTTCTGTATTCAATCCCGATGCCATTAAAGATCTAAAATTGTATAAAGGAGGAATTTCTGCACGTTATGGCGGCAGAGCGTCTTCGGTTTTAGAAATCTATCAAAAAGACGGAAGCAGTAAAGGTTTTCATATGAATGGCGGAATTGGCTTAATATCAAGCCGTCTGCTTGCTGAAGGTCCGATTGCAAAAGACAAAGGTTCTTTTTTAATTGGAGGAAGAGCTTCTTATGCGCATCTTTTTTTAAAACTCTCAGAAGAGAATAAAAATAATTCAGCCTATTTTTATGACTTGAACACCAAATTAAGCTATAAACTCAACGATAATAATAGCCTTTACTTATCAGGTTATTTTGGGCGTGATGTTTTCAGATTAAACAAAAGCTTCACTAATACTTACGGAAACTCTACTTTAAATTTCAGATGGAACCATTTATATTCTGATAAATTATTTTCAAATCTTTCTTTAATTTATAGCGATTATTATTATGGCTTAGATCTTGATTTTGTTGGATTTACTTGGGATTCTGGGATTAAAAACTATAATATTAAATACGACTTCAAACATTATCTTTCAGATAAATTAAAACTGAATTATGGTGTAAACGGAATCTATTATCAATTTAATCCCGGAACAATTAAGCCAACTGGTGAAGATTCAGGAATCAATCCGGATCAATTGGATAAAAAATACGCTTTTGAACCTTCAGTTTATTTGGATGCAGAAAGTCAGCTTTCTAAAAAAATTACTGTCGCATACGGATTACGATATAGCTTATTTTATAGATTAGGCGCTTCTACCATTAATTATTACGATAATAATCAAGCAGTTGTTTTTAATAGTGATATGCAGATTTACGAAAAAGGAACACCAACTTCAACAAAGTATTTTGGAAAAAATAAAGTCATTCAGAGTTATGGCAATCTCGAACCGCGTTTTTCTATTTCTTATCAATTAAATGACGATCAAGCCATAAAAGCCAGCTATAATAGAATGGCACAATATCTTCAGTTAATTTCTAACACTTCATCTCCTACTCCGCTAGATGTTTGGATGCCTAGCGACAATTACATAAAACCTCAACTTGCAGACCAAGGGGCCATTGGATATTTTAGAAATATTTACAACGGCGCTTATTCACTAGAAGTCGAAACTTATTACAAGAAAATACAAAACAGGTTAGATTACATAGACGGAGCCGATTTAATAGCCAATAATGCCATTGAACAAGTCATTTTAAATGGTCATATGCGTTCGTATGGCTTAGAGTTAATGATTAAGAAAAACAAGGGCAAATTCAACGGCTGGATTTCGTACACAATTTCCAAATCTGAACAGCAGACGCCTGGAAGAACTCCCGAAGAAACAGGAATTAACAATGGCCAATGGTATGCTTCTGCATATGATAAAACACATAATCTTGCCATTACATCGGCTTACAACTTAAACGAAAAATGGTCTTTTGGCGCTAACTTTGCTTTGCAGTCAGGACAGCCGGTTACTTATCCGAATGGGCAATATGAATATTTAGGAATAACAGTTCCAAGTTATGGTTTGAGGAATGAAAACAGACTCCCTTCTTATCATCATTTAGATATTTCTGCAACCTTAACTCCGAGCAAAAACAAAGATCGAAATTGGAAAGGCGAATGGGTTTTCAGCATTTACAACTTGTACAATCGTATGAATGCTGCCTCAATCAACTTTCGCCAAAATGTTGACACTGGTGTAAATGAAGCTATTAAAACATCTATTTTTGGAATTGTTCCAGCGGTTAGCTATAATTTCAAATTCTAAAAAATCAATGTAAAAACTAAAAATATAAGTATGAAAAAATTAGTTTTTTTAATCGTGATTCTCACATCTGTACTCTTCACAAGTTGCGAAGAGGTTGTAGATGTTGATTTAGATACAGCCGCTCCAAAATTAGTAATTGAGGCTGCTATTAATTGGGAAAAAGGAACAGCAGGAAATGAACAGACGATACGACTAACTACAACGACTGGTTATTTTGAAAACGTAATCCCAACTGTATCTAATGCAATTATTTATATAGAAAACAGCAAGAAAGAAAGATTTAATTTTATCGAAATTAAAAAGACAGGACAATACGTATGCTCTAATTTTACTCCTGTTATTGACGAACAATATACACTAACCGTAATTAGCCGAGGAAATAGATATATCGGAACCGAAACTTTAAAATCAATAGCGCCCATTACCCGAATAGATCAAAATAACGAAGGTGGTTTTACAGGAAAAGATATCGAAATTAAAGCTTTTTATAATGATCCTGTTGATGCAGATAATTTTTATTTGTACAAATATTTATACCCTAATAAAGTCAAATCTATCTATTATGTAGATGAGGATAAATTTTTTAATGGCAACGAATTTTTCAGCCTTTCTGATGATGAAGATTTACAAATTGGAAATGAAATCGAGATAACACACTATGGAATCTCAAAACAATACTATAATTATATGAGCATCTTAGTCAGCATTGCTGGAAGTAATATTGGCGGACCATTTCAGTCTCCTCCAGCAACTGTAAAAGGAAATATGGTCAATGTAACTAATAAAGATAGTTACCCGCTAGGCTATTTCTCCTTAAGCGAAACCAGTACAAAAAAATATAAAATTCAATAATTATGCAACCGCTAATCAAAACCTTAACCGAAAAAAAACTAGTCGGACATTTTATTGAGATGTCTTTTATCGAAAACAAAACTTTTCAATTATGGAGTGATTTTATGCCTAATAGAAAAGAAATACAAAATGTAATAAGTCCTAATTTATATTCTTTAGAAGTTTATGAAAAAGAGCATTTTAACAATTTTGATCCGAATGATATTTTTCAAAAATGGGCAGCAGTAGAAGTTTCAGATTATTCAACTATCCCAGAAGGAATGGAAACACTAATTGTTCCAACTGGTTTATATGCTGTTTTTCTTCATTTAGGACCAGCTTCAGAAGGACATAAAACTTATCATTATATTTTTGCAGAATGGCTTCCAAATTCTGATTACACAGTTGATGACAGACCCCATTTTGCAGTAATGAACGAAAGATATAAAAAAGACGATCCAACTTCTGAAGAAGAGATTTGGATTCCAATAACAAAAAGAAATTAATTATGGTTTTACAAACTTTAAAAACACTTTTCAATAGAGATTTAGACAAGCTGAAATTTGAAATCGAATCTTACGAATTCGAAAAGCAAATTTGGACAATCGATAAAAATATTTCTAATTCTGCTGGAAATCTTTGTCTTCATTTAATTGGAAATCTAAACACTTATATTGGAGCAGAAATAGGCGAAACAGGTTATGTGCGAAATCGTCCTTTGGAATTTTCATTAAAAGACATTCCTAAATCAGAATTAATTCAGAAAGTTGAAGATACAATTTCAGTTGTAAACAAAGCTCTGGACAATTTAACAGAAGCTGATTTAGAAACGATTTACCCGCAAATTGTTTTTGAAAAAGAAATGACAACTGGATTTTTCTTAATTCATCTTTCAACTCATTTGGCTTACCATCTAGGACAAATCAATTACCACAGAAGACTGCTAGATTTCTGATTCTAGATTGTAAACATTACCTTTGCAACACATTCAAAAAAACATACATGTCATCACATCATATAGTTCGCGACGATCAAGAACCTGCTTTAATAATTGCAAATGGCGCAGCCTGTGATCCAGAATTATTAGGACAATTGCTAGAATGGTCACCACTAGTTGTCGTTTTAGATTCGGCTATTGAAAGAGTGATTGAACTAGGCATAAAAGTTGACGTTTTATTGGGTGATTTTGACCGTGGGTTCGATCCTGAAATTTACAAATCACAATTCCCGATAGAAATTGTTCATACTCCTGATCAAGACAAAACCGATTTGGAGAAAGCTTTTGATTATCTTATCGAAAGAAAAATTCCCGCCGTAAATGTCGTCTGGGCAACTGGAAGACGTGCAGATCATACTATTACAAACCTTACACAAATTGTTCGTTACCGAGATTTGCTCAAAATTGTAATTCTTGATGATCATTCTAAAATATTCCTGCTGCCAACAAAATTTGAAAAATGGTATACTGCAAAAACACCAATTTCGCTAATTCCGATTGGTGTTGTAAACGGCATCTATTCAGCGAATTTAAAATACGAATTAAACAACGATACCCTCACAATGGGTTACAGAACCGGAAGCAGTAATTCTGTCGAAAAAGACGGTATTGTATCCATTACTCATCGTGAAGGCGATTTACTTTTAATGGAATGTTTTGATTAGGAGCTATTCCCTACTGTCCGCTATATCTTTTCCTGGCTAAAGAAGCCAGAAAAAGGATGCCGCTCCCATCAGGGCTAGTGCACTCATTTTCAAAACAAGCCTTTCTTCAAAAAAGGAATAACTATCTTTGCAACCGAAATCAATGAAAATGAAAACAGAAAGCAATTCCCAAAAAGACAATTTACATCCAAGAAATCTTCATCGTTCCCGATATGATTTTGAGCTTCTCATTTCAAATTGCCCAGAATTAAAAGCTTTTATTTCCATTAATAAACACGGAATTGAAACCATTGATTTTAGTAATCCGCTTGCTGTAAAAACTTTAAATAAAGCTTTACTTCAAACCTATTACAATATTCAAAACTGGGATATTCCTAAAAACTATCTTTGCCCGCCAATTCCAGGACGTGCCGATTATATTCATTACATAGCTGATTTATTGGCTGAAAGTAACAATAATCAAATTCCAAAAACCAGTACAGTTTTAGGATTAGATATCGGAACAGGCTCAAATTTAATCTATCCGATATTAGGGAATTCGATTTACAACTGGAGCTTCGTAGGAACAGATATTGACCAAAAATCAATTGAAAATTGTGCGAAAGTTATTGAAGCCAATCCAGAATTAATCGATTCTATCAGTTTACAACAGCAAACAGAACTAAGATTTATTTTTAAAAACATTATCACGCCCGAAGATCGTTTTACATTCACGATGTGTAATCCACCTTTTCATGCATCTGCAGAAGAAGCAAATAAAAGCACTTCTAGAAAAGTTTCTAATTTAAATCCGAAAGAGAAAAGAAATGCAAATCCAGTTTTAAACTTTGGCGGACAAAATGCAGAATTATGGTGTAACGGCGGCGAAATCGGATTCATCACACAAATGATATACGAAAGTGCTAAATATCCATCGCAAGTTTTGTGGTTTACAACTTTAGTTTCTAAAAAAGAAAACTTGGTATCGATTTACAAAATCCTGAAAAAAGTAAACGCCGTTTCTGTCAAAACAATCGAAATGTCTCAAGGGCAAAAAAACAGCAGAATTATAGCTTGGAGTTTTATTGAAAACTCAAATTCTCAGAAACATTTCTTTTAACACATTCATTTCCAATACCAAAATCTTGATTTTATAATTTACTTTAAGTACATTTATTGTAAACTATTTAAAATCAAGATTATGGCAGAATACATTGGTTATCTCGCATCTGTTTTTATTGTTGGAGGATTTTTGCTAAAAAACCTTCGAGCAATACGATTCATTAATATGTTTGGCTGTATCTGCTTTGTCATTTATGGCATCTTTTTAAACAATTACAGAGATTTCAATCAATGGCTTTGGCCGGTAATTATTCCGAATGCTATTTTAGCGTTTGTTCAGATTTATTATCTGACTTCCAAAAACGACAAATCTTAAAATTATGATATTTTAAAATAAAATTCTGATACGTCTTTCACCTACTCTACTCGTAACTTTAAGCTGAAAAATTGAATTTTATTGCCATGTTAAAACTATATTCCCGATTAGTTATTGTACTTCTTTTAGTGACAAGTTGTGCTTCAAAAAAAACAAAATTTGAAGACTACGTTTTTAAAACCAAAAGTGAAGAAGTAGATTACCAAACTGCTTATGATAAAGCTCTGAAACTTTGGAACATTCCTTACACTGAAGAAGATGTAAAAACAAGTTACGGAACAGCACATGTTGTAATGGCTGGGCCAAAAAACGGAAAAGATCTGGTTTTACTTCACGGAATGGATGCCAGTTCTACCATGTGGTATCCTAACATTCAAGCTTTCGCTAAAAATCATCGTATTTACGCCATTGATTTTATAATGGAACCCAATAAGTCCAACTTAACTGCAAAACCACTTTCATCAGATGATATTGTTGCTTTTTACAACGAAGTTTTTGCTTACTATAAATTAAAGAAATTCGATATTATTGGAGCTTCTCGAGGGGGTTGGATTGCGACATTATTAGCGATTCAAAAACCAAATTCTATAGATAAAATTGTTTTATTGAGTCCCGCGCAAACTTTCAAATTCTTGGATAAACCCAGAAAAACGACTTCAGCGTTAATGCTGAAACTTTTTCCAAGTGAAAAGAAATTCAGTAAAACATTAAACACTTTTTCAACTCATCCAGAAAACATAAGCCGTATTTACAAAAGGCAATTTTATTTGGCCAATAAATATGCAAAATCAAATTCCAGCATGCTTAAAATGATGCCCTTTTCAGACAAAGAATTAGAATCTATTCAAAATCCTGTTTTAGTTTTAATTGGTGATAAAGACGTCATCAATTCGGAAGAAAGTCTAGAAAGGGCGCAAAAACATCTAAAAAACAGTAAAACCAAAGTTATACAAGATGCTGGGCATTTTCTAACTATCGATCAGCCAAAAATTGTAAATGATGCGGTAATTGATTTTTTAGATTAAGAGTTTTTTTTCACAAAAATGCGCTTTGCATTTACATTGGTTCCATAAACAAAATAGTGCAAATTAGTACAATTCGGAACAGACTTTAAACTACTTACTTATACAAACTTCGTATCTTTACAAAACCAAATTTTCAGTATACGCAAATGAAATTTCAAGTTTCCTCAGAATATAGTCCAAAAGGAGATCAGCCTCAAGCCATTCAAAAATTGGCACAAGGAGTGGTTGATGGAGATAAATATCAAACTTTGTTGGGAGTTACAGGTTCGGGAAAAACTTTTACCGTTGCCAATGTAATTCAAGAAGTGCAAAGACCAACTTTGGTTCTGGCGCACAATAAAACTTTGGCAGCTCAATTGTATTCAGAATTCAAGCAGTTTTTTCCAAACAATGCTGTTGAATATTTCGTTTCGTATTACGACTATTATCAGCCAGAAGCTTTTATGCCTGTGACTGGGGTTTTCATTGAAAAAGATTTATCTATCAATGAAGAATTGGAAAAAATGCGTTTAAGCACTACTTCTTCTCTACTTTCTGGACGCCGAGATGTTTTGGTCGTGGCATCAGTTTCTTGTTTGTATGGTATTGGAAACCCTGTTGAATTTCAGAAAAACGTAATTGAAATAAAACGAGATCAAGTTATTTCACGAACTAAATTATTACACAGTTTAGTACAGAGTTTATATGCAAGAACAGAAGCCGATTTTAACCCAGGAACTTTTAGAATTAAAGGAGATACGGTTGAAGTTTATCCTAGTTATGCTGATGATGCGTATCGAATTCATTTCTTTGGAGATGAAATCGAAGAGATCGAATCATTTGATGCTAAAACTTCTCAAGTTATAGAGAAATTTCAAAGACTAACTATTTATCCTGCCAACATGTTTGTGACTTCTCCAGAAGTTTTACAAGGTGCGATTTGGCAGATTCAACAGGATTTGGTGAAACAGGTTGACTATTTTAAAGAAATAGGAAAACATCTGGAAGCCAAACGTCTGGAAGAAAGAACCAATTTTGATCTAGAAATGATTCGTGAATTAGGATATTGTTCTGGAATTGAAAATTACTCAAGATATCTCGACGGACGTGAAGCTGGAACAAGACCTTTCTGTCTCTTAGATTATTTTCCAAGCGATTATTTAATGGTTGTAGACGAAAGTCACGTAACCGTTTCACAAGTTCATGCTATGTATGGAGGTGACAGAAGCCGTAAAGAAAACTTGGTTGAATATGGTTTTAGATTACCTGCTGCAATGGACAACCGTCCATTAAAATTCGAAGAATTCGAAGCATTACAAAATCAGGTGATTTACGTTTCAGCAACTCCTGCCGATTACGAACTGCAAAAATCTGACGGAATTTATGTAGAACAAATTATTCGTCCAACTGGATTATTAGATCCAGAAATCGAAGTTCGTCCAAGTTTAAATCAGATTGATGATTTAATTGAAGAAATTCAGGTTCGATGTGAATTGGACGAAAGAGTTTTGGTTACTACTTTAACTAAAAGAATGGCTGAAGAATTAGCGAAATATTTAACCAAAGTAAGCATCAGATGCCGTTACATCCATTCTGAAGTAGACACTTTAGAACGTATCGAAATCATGCAAGATTTACGAAAAGGTATTTTTGATGTTCTAATTGGAGTAAACTTACTTCGTGAAGGTTTGGATTTACCAGAAGTTTCGCTTGTTGCCATTTTAGATGCTGACAAAGAGGGGTTCTTGAGAAATCATAGATCTTTAACACAAACTATTGGCCGTGCAGCGAGAAACTTAAATGGTAAAGCAATTATGTATGCTGATAAAATCACGGCGAGTATGCAACGAACAATTGACGAAACCAATTATAGGAGAACGAAACAGATTAATTTCAACGTAGAAAATAATATAACCCCTCAAGCATTAAACAAAAAAATCGAAAGCGCGTTTACCAAAAATCCATTGGTTGAATACGAATTAGGTCATCCGATTCCTGTTGCTGCTGAGCCAGAAACAGCTTATTTATCTAAAACAGAATTAGAAAAAATGATTCGCGAAAAGCGCAAAACAATGGAAAAAGCTGCCAAAGAATTAGATTTCTTGCAAGCTGCCAAACTTCGTGACGAAATTAAAAAACTACAGGAACAGCTGGCTTAATTGTGCTGTTCCTGAAAAATTTCTAATAAAACTATTGGATTGATTACCGTATTTGGTGCTTTTTTCATCATTTCTAAAACTCGTTTTACCGCAGAAAGATTCAATCCCATCTGAATAGCAATTTGCTGAATGGCTTGAAACTCTCTTTCATGCAAAACCCCATCGCAATGCATTAACAAAGCCAATCTATAAAACTGATTGATGCGCTGAATCTCAGATGGAATTGGCAATGATTTTGTTTCCTGATGAAATAAATCCTGAAATTCTTCATCATTTATATTCAACTCAAAAGCTACAAGTCTTAAAAATTCTAGTTCGCGTTTGTGCAAATGTCCGTCTACAGTGGCGAGGGTAATCATTTCTAAAAGTAAACTTCTTTTTTCTGCTTCTGTATTCATCAATTTATTATTTTTAGCTAAAATATTGCTTTTAAATAAAAATACAAAACACGGATAATGAAGAGGATTTTCTTGGCGATTTTACTTCTGTTTACTCTTATTGGCAAAGCACAAAGCACTGCTTCAAAAAATGTATCAACCTTTACAATTGAGGCGCCTCAACTGAATACTTCAAAAAAAATCTGGATTTATCTTCCAGAAAATTATTCCAAAGACATTCAAAAAAAATACAGCGTTATTTACATGCACGACGCTCAAAACCTATTTGATGCTAAAACATCTTATTCTGGCGAATGGAATGTAGACGAAAAACTGGACAGCTTAAAAGCTCCTGTAATTGTTGTCGGAATCGAACATGGAAATGAAAAACGCATTGATGAACTGACGCCTTTTAAAAATGAAAAATATGGTGGCGGAAATGCCGATGATTATTTAGAATTCATTGTAAAAACATTAAAACCACATATTGATAAAAATTACAGAACCAAGACAAAAGCTAAAAATACTATTCTTTTTGGAAGTTCTCTTGGCGGTTTGGTTTCTTATTATGGAGCATTAAAATATCCTGAGGTTTTTGGAAAAGCAGGTGTTTTTTCGCCTTCGTTCTGGTTTTCACCTGAGATTTATACTTTCACTGAAAAGCAATCCAAAATCAAAACCAAAATCTATTTTCTTTGCGGAGATAAAGAAAGTGACGATATGGTAAACGATTTGACCAAAATGAAACGTTTACTTGATACCAAACGCTGTTATTGTCTTCATCTTGATAAAATTAAAATTGTGAAAGGCGGAGAGCATAATGAGAAACTTTGGAAAGATCATTTTACAGAAGCAATATTGTGGCTAGGTTATAAATAGAAAAAAATAAAAACATCGCAATGAAACTAATTTTAAGAGAATACAATCTCAAACTAAAACACACTTTTACCATTTCGAGAGAATCTATAGATTTTCAGCCTTCATTAATTGTTGAATTGCAAAGCGATGGTTTTTCGGGTTTTGGAGAAGCTACTTCAAACCCATATTACAATACAACTGTACCAATGATGATGCAGGATTTGGAGAAAATCAGAAGCATTATTGAAAATACTGAGAATGAAACTCCAGAAGTATTTTGGGCAAAAATTCATCCGTATTTAAAAGACGATATGTTTGCTTTATGCGCTTTGGATTTGGCTTACAATGATTTGTATGCCCGTAAAAAAGGCAAAAAATTATACGAATTATGGAACTACACCACCGAAAGAAATCCGATGACAGATTATACTATTGGAATTGCTTCTATCGAAAAAATGGTTTCTAAAATGCAGGAACTTCCGTGGCCGATTTATAAAATTAAGCTGGGAACTAAAGAAGATATCGAAATTGTAAAAGCACTTAGAAAACATACCAACGCTGTTTTTAGAATTGATGCCAACTGTGGCTGGGGTGTTGAGGAAACAATAAACAACGCTGTTGAATTAAAAAAACTAGGCGTTGAATTCTTAGAACAGCCAATGAAAGCCGATAATTGGGAAGGTCATAAAGAGGTTTTCAAACATTCTGTTCTGCCTGTCATTGCAGACGAAAGCTGTATTATTGAAGAAGATGTTGCAAAATGCCACAATCATTTTCATGGTGTAAATGTTAAACTGGTAAAATGCGGTGGTTTAACTCCCGGAAAACGCATGATTGAAGAAGCTAAAAAATTAGGATTAAGAACAATGGTAGGCTGTATGACTGAATCTACAGTTGGGATTTCTGCTATTGCGCATTTGCTTCCGCAATTGGATTATGTAGATATGGACGGTGCACTTCTTTTGGCAGAAGATATTGCTACAGGCGTTACTATAAAAGACGGTGTTGTAAGTTATTCTGATTTAAACGGAACGGGAGTTACACTTTTATAAAATGAAAGTCGAAAAATTTCCAGATCGAGTTATTGAAATTGACCAAAAACAGTATTTGTATTTTGGTGGAACTGCGTATTTGGGACTTCCAACTAATACAAAATTTCAGGAATTAGTAATTCAAAATATCTTGAATTGGGGAACCACATATGGAAGCTCTAGAACGGCAAATATTCAGTTATCGGCTTATGATACAGGTGAAAGCTTTTTATCTTCTCATATTGGTTCAGAAAAGGCTGTTACGGTTTCTTCGGGAATGCTGGCTGGAAAACTGGTTATTGATTTAATGAAAAAGCAAACTGATTGTTTTTTTCATTTAAATGATACGCATAACGCTATCCAAACCGAAAATAGTTTTCCTATATTCATAAATGGAAAATTAGACGATAGGCTGTTAGATTCAAAATCTGAAAAAATAACGATTCTAACTGATGGTGTTCCTTCTTTTGAAACAAAACCTACCGATTTATCATTTTTACAAAAAATTTCAAAAAGCAAAGAAATTACTTTAGTAATCGATGAATCACATTCGCTAGGAATTGTAAACGAAAATGGTTCTGGAATTTATGCTTCGATTGAATTTCCGGTTAAAAGAAAAATCATGGTTTCGTCTCTAGGAAAAGCTTTCGGATTAACAGGTGGAGTGATTGCATCTGATTCTGAATTTATAAATCAAATCAAAGAATTGGAAACTTTTACTAGCGCGGCAGGAATGAATCCTGCTTTTGTACAAACGTTTTATGATGCTAAAGAAATTTATAAAATACAGCATCAAAAACTGAACGATAATCTGAGTTATATAGATTCAATTCTAATCAAAAACGACAGTATTCTATTTGATAAAAACTATCCTTTAATTTATCTTTTATCGGATGATTTGGTAGAAAAACTAAAACAAGAAAAGATCATTATTGCCAGTTTCAGATACACTAAAGAAGCAGAACCATTAAATCGAATTGTCATTACAGCCAATCATCTCAAAGATGATTTAGATAAACTTGTAAGCGTTTTAAATAAAAAATAACCACTAATTCACGAATTATTTTTGATAATCTTTGAGAATAAAAATTCGTGAATTCGTGGCTAAAAAATAAACCTTACCTTTGTAAAAAATAAACGATGACAAATAACGATATACTTAAAAAACTTCGCGTGGCTTTGATGCTCCGTGATGACCAAATAGTTGAAATTTTAGATTTAGTAGATTTTAGAATTTCAAAATCAGAATTGGGCGCTTTTTTTAGAGCAGAAGATCATCCAAATTATATGGAATGTGGCGATCAGGTTTTACGTAATTTCTTAAACGGATTGGTTATTCATTTAAGAGGAACGAAAGAAAACCCTAAGAACCCAAATGAAGTTTTAGCAAAACATAAATCAGAAATTCCGAAGAAAGAAACTTCTAAAGAAAGACCTGAATTTAAAGCAACACCAAAAGATTCAGAAAAATACAGAGGCGATAAAAGTCCGTCAAAGTCAGGCTCATCAGCTGGAAAACCTAAAAAGAAATCATTCCCAAAAGGAAATGGAAAACCAGTTGTTGTAGAAAAAGTGGTTTTCAAAAACGGCAATAAGAAAAAATCATAATTGAGTGATTTAACCGCAAAGAACGCAAGTTTTTTTTACTTAAAAGACTAAATACAAACGCAAAGTTCGCAAAGCTATATGGATAAAGCTTTGCGAACTTTGCGTTTGTATTCACAATACTTGGTCAAAAATCCTTGCGTGCTTTGCGGTTAAAAAGCATTAAATTTTATTCTCCTCTATTTTATCAAAAAAGGCATCTTTAAAAGTCGCTCCAATCGGCAGTTCTTTTCCATTTATAAAAACAGAAAAATTATCTGTTGATTCGATATGTTTCAAAGAAACAATATACGATTTATGAGTTTGTATAAACTCCTTTTCCGGTAACGATTCAATTACATTTTTCAAAGACGAATGCGTTATAATCTGCTGTTTTGAAGTATGAATGCAAACATAATTCTGAAGACTTTCTACATACAAAATATCAGTCAAAAACACTTTCTGAAATTTATTCTTCCCGTCTGTTTTAACAAAAAGAAAATCAGTCAGACTGCTCTGATTTGAAATTTCTATTTTAGGTTCTGAATTCAATTTTGAAACAGCCTGATAGAAACGTTCAAAAGAAATCGGTTTCAGCAAATAATCGACTGCATTCAGCTCAAATCCTTCTAAAGCAAAATCAGGATAAGCTGTTGTAAAAATGACTTTTATATCTTTAGAAATAATTTTAGAAATCTGTAAACCTGTTAATTGAGGCATTTGAATATCTAGAAAAATAACATCTACAGATTCTTTATTTAGAAATTCTAATGCTTTTAACGAATCATTAAAAACGCCAACTTTCTCCAGAAAATTTACTTTTCCGATATAATTTTCCAATATTCGAGTTGCAGGCGGTTCATCGTCTACAATTATGCATTTAAAAGCCATAAATTATTTCTTTAGCGGTATTTTTAAGTAAGTTTTAAAGGTATTATTTTCTTCTGTTTTTTCCAGAATAAATTGCCCTTTATAAGTGTATTCCAATCTTTTTGTCAAGTTATCAAAACCAATTCCCGTTGAAGAATAATTTTCTCCTTCAATGAAATAATTGAAAGTTGAAATTTCTAGAAAATCGTCTTTTATTTGAATTGAAATAATGGCTTTTTCTTTCTCATTATTAAATTTTCCATGTTTGAAAACATTTTCAACAAAGTGAATCAAAGCCGACGAAATGATTTTTTCGTTTGAATAATTCCCTTCCACTTTAAAATCTAAAAACAACTGATCTTCAAACCTTTTCTTTTGCAAATGAATATAGTTTTGAATGAATTGAATTTCTTTAGAAAGTATCGCTTCATCTTTGTCTGTTTCTGTAATTACATATCGAAGCAAATCGGAAAGTACCAAAATATCATCGGCCATTTCATCTTCTTTTATAACCAACTGACTATAAAAAGAATTTAGTGTATTAAACAAAAAATGCGGACTAACTTGTGCTTTCAGCATTTGAAATTCGGCTTTTTTATTTTCCAAAAGCAATTCCTGATTTTGATGTTGTGTAGTATGATACTGCCAAAACAAAAAAGTCAATGCACTTAAAAGTACAGCTGGCAATCCGAAGAAAAAATTGTCTTTTATGTAATAGGTTATTTCTCTGGCTTCTTCATAGTAATTGTGCATTCCAGTAATATTAAACATGACAACTTCCTGCAAAAAATAGCGAACGGCCGCAAAAAGCAATAGCGAAACTGGAATTGTCAGAATATAAAAAAACAATTTCTTCCTGTTTAAAAACCATTCACAGAAGTAATAAAAATTGAGAATGTAAATACAAAATATTGCTAACAAATGAGTTGGTGTAATTCCATAACATATTGCTTTGATTACAATTTCTATTTTTTCATCATTAAGTCCAATATCCCAGAAAATGTACGTTAGAAATAACAGAAGGAAAAAGACAATGTGATAGTAAAAAGGGATTCTTGCTTTCATAGTTTTATGGTAATTAGCTCAAAAATACAATTAACCCTTTAATTGAAAATGACATTTATTTAAAACATGTTTTTTTAGGGATGAACTATCAAAAACTTTACATGAAATTATTACACTGCAAATTTCATGTGTTTATAAAATGAAATCCTATGTTCATCAAAAACAAAAAATAGAGGTCAAAAGACGGAATACATTTGTCATGAATTTAAAAACAAAACGTCATGCACAAAATCATTTTATTACTAGCAATTATTACATTAAACTTAACTTCTGCTCAAACTAAGAAAAAACAAATTTTATTAATTGGAACTTTTCATTATGCAAATCCAGGTCATGATGTTGCCAAAATAAAGACCTTTAATGTGATGTCTGAGAAAAGCCAAAAAGAGCTCGAAATTATGAGTGACAAAATCAAGAAATTTGGTCCAGACAAAATATTTGTAGAATGGAAATTTAGCAAACAAGCCGACTTAGATAAGTACTATAATAAAAACACCGACAGCTTACTTAAAAAAGATTTAAATGAAATTACTCAATTAGCATTACGTACTGCTAAAAAACTGAATCACAAAAAGATGTACGGAATTGATTATCGCACTCGTTTTCCTTATGATAGTTTGATGATGTCAATGGAAAAAGCAAATCAGAAGGATTTAATGAAAAAAAATACGGAGTCAACAGAAAGGTTTGTCAAAGATAATAACGAAAGAATGGCTAAAAGCTCTTTAACAGATCTTATGCTTTACTACAATGAAAAAGCCTCTAATGAAGATAATATTCAATGGTATTTAGAAGTAGCCAACAGAACAGGAAATCCAGACGATTTTACAGGAGCTTCTTTAGTTTCAAATTGGTACAAAAGAAACCTATATATGTATTCTTTGGTTCAAAAATTAACCGAAAGTACTGATACTAAAATAATGGTTTTACTTGGAGCCGGACACGCTGCAATGCTAAGAGAATTTCTAGCACATGACCCAGAATTTGAAATTGTAGAATTATCGACTGTATTGAAATAATTCTTTTTTAACCACATCATTAAACTTTGCGTAGACGCACTGCAATACGCTTCTACGATATACACTATCCATAAAAACGAAAAATCATGAAAAAAATCATTCTATTATTAGCCCTTATTACATTTAACATGACATCTGCTCAAACTAAGAAAAAGCAGCTATTATTGGTTGGGACATTTCATTACGCCAATCCTGGTCTTGATGTTGCTAAACTAAACAGTTTTGATATCTTGTCTGAGAAAAGCCAAAAGGAACTCGAAATAATGAGTGACAAAATCAAAAAATTTGGTCCAGATAAAATATTTGTAGAATGGGAATTTGATGAACAAGCCGATTTAGATAAGTTTTACAATAAAAACACCGACAGTCTTTTTAAAACTAACAAAAACGAAATAACGCAACTGGCACTTCGTACTGCTAAAAAACTGAATCATAAAAAATTATATGGAATGAATCTCTACACTTCTTTTCCTTATGACAGTTTACTAATGTCAATGGAAAAAGCAAACCAAAAGGATTTATTGAAAAAAAGTAATGAGACAAAAAAAAGAAATGAAAAAGATCATAATGAAAGAATAGCAAAAAGCTCGTTACAAGAACTCATGCTACATTACAATAAAAAACAAACCGAAAATAGCAATATCCAATGGTATTTGGAAGTAGCCAATAGAGCTGGAAATCCAGATGATTTTACAGGAGCTTCTTTGGTTTCAAATTGGTACAAAAGGAACTTATATATGTATTCTTTAATTCAGAAATTAACTGAAACTACAGATACTAAAATAATGATTTTAGTAGGCGCTGGTCATGCTGCATTGATTAGAGAATTTATAACACATGATCCAGAATTTGAAATTGTAGATTTGGCGACTGTTTTGAAATAGTGTTTTTTTTTAACCGCAAAGCACGCAAAGTTTTTTAGCCACAGATTACACAGATTAACACAGATTTTTTAAAATCATTTTAATTCTAATAATCTGTGGCTATATCTTTTACAAGCTGCTGAGATTTTTGTCTCCCGCAGATTTTGCAGATTCAGCAGATTTATCTTTTTCTTTATCATTAAAAATCTGCTCAATCTGCGAGAGAAAATTTTTTAAGCATATTATTTTATTGTAGAGAATCACTGCAGTGTGCCTTTACAATACGCAAACTTTACAAAAACAAAAAACCATTCCTTTCGGAATGGTTTTTCTATATAAATTGATTTCTTATTTAATTAAGAAAGAGCAGCTTTAACTTGGTCAGCAGCTTCTTGGAATTGAACTGCAGATAAGATTGGCATACCAGAGTTGTCAATTAATTCTTTTGCAATTTCAGCATTTGTTCCTTGCAAACGAACGATAATTGGCACTTTAATAGCATCACCCATGTTTTTGTAAGCATCAACAACACCTTGAGCAACACGGTCACAACGAACGATTCCTCCGAAGATGTTAATCAAGATAGCTTTTACGTTTGGATCTTTCAAGATAATTCTGAAAGCTGTTTCAACACGTTTTGCATCAGCAGTTCCTCCTACGTCAAGGAAGTTAGCAGGCTCAAAACCAGCGTATTTAATTAAATCCATAGTTGCCATTGCAAGACCAGCTCCGTTTACCATACATCCTACAGTACCGTCAAGGTCCACATAGTTAAGACCAACTTCTTTAGCTTCAACTTCGATTGGATTCTCCTCACGGATATCTCTCATTTCAGCATATTTAGGTTGTCTGTATAAAGCGTTATCATCAATGTTAACTTTAGCGTCAACAGCTAAGATTTTGTTATCAGAAGTTTTAAGAACTGGGTTGATTTCAAACATAGAAGCATCAGAACCAATGTAAGCATTGTATAATGCGTCGATGAATTTCACCATTTCTTTGAAAGCGTTTCCAGAAAGACCTAAATTGAAAGCAATTCTTCTAGCTTGGAAACCTTGTAATCCTACAGAAGGATCGATTTCTTCAGTAAAGATTAAGTGTGGAGTGTGCTCAGCAACTTCTTCGATATCCATTCCACCTTCAGTAGAATACATGATCATGTTGCGTCCAGTACCTCTATTCAATAAAACAGAAACATAAAATTCAGAAGTTTCGCTTTCACCTGGATAGTAAACATCTTCTGCAACTAATACCTTATTTACTTTTTTACCTTCAGGCGGCGTCTGAGGTGTAATCAACTGCATTCCGATGATTTGTTCTGCTAACTCTTCAACTTGTTGCAAGTTTTTTGCCAGCTTAACTCCACCACCTTTTCCACGACCACCTGCGTGAATTTGTGCTTTTATTACATGCCATCCTGTACCAGTTTCGGCAGTTAATTGTTTTGCAGCAGCTACAGCTTCAACCGCATTGTTAGCCACAATTCCGCGTTGTACGCGTACTCCGTAACTCGCTAAAATTTCTTTTCCTTGATATTCGTGTATGTTCATAATATAGAATTTGTCTGGTTCTGAATTTATTTCAGAATAAAAGTGCGACAAAAGTAACAAAATACAACTTAATAGTAAAATCTTTTTCAATTAAATAAATGTTATATATAGGTATTAGCCGTTGATAATTTTTCAAAGCAAACAAATCGTTAACGGAACAATTTGTTAATGTTAACACAATTCGCATAAAACGTTTGATATTTAACAAAAAATTCATTGATTTTATTGGCCTGCCGACGATTTTTCCTAATATATTTTAAGAGTAATTATATTTTTAGCAATTCGGGATGCTTAATATCATAATATTAATAATTAAGAATGCTTTTTCTAATATTACAGCAAAAATGTAAGCAAAAGCACTATTTCAATACATTATGTTTAACGAAATCTTTATTTTTGTAAAAAAAATATCAAGAATGAGAGTTAAAGAACAAGGGCTTTATCTGCCTGAATTTGAACACGACAATTGTGGTGCAGGATTTATTTGTAATTTGAATGGTATTAAGTCAAATGATATTATTCACAAAGCATTAGACATCTTAATTAAATTAGAACATCGTGGTGCCGTTAGTTCTGATGGAAGAACTGGTGACGGAGCCGGAATTTTATTCGACATTCCTCATGATTTTTTTAAGAAAGTTTGTGACTTTGAAATCCCAGAAGCGCGTGAGTATGCAGTAGGAATGGTTTTTTTACCAAAAAGTAAAAACCAAGTTTCTTTTTGTATTAATGCATTTGAAGCAACTATCAAAGATCAAAACTTAAAAGTTTTAGGTTGGAGAGATGTACCCGTTGACGTTGAAAATCTAGGTGAAATCGCCGCAGAAAAAGAACCAACAATTAAACAAGTTTTCGTTTCTAAAAACGGACAGGATTTAACTGAACAAGAATTTAATGCAAAACTTTTTGCAGCTAGAAAAATTGCTGAACATGCCGTAAGAGGATCTAAAACCTCAGAAAGCCACATGTTTTATTTTACTAGTTTATCGACAACTACTATAATATATAAAGGTCTATTGATGCCGGAAGACATCAGCCGTTATTATATAGATTTAAAAGATCCAGACTTGGTGACGCGTTTAGCGCTTGTACACCAACGTTTCTCTACAAATACATTCCCATCTTGGGATTTAGCTCAGCCGTTTAGATACATGTGTCATAATGGTGAGATCAATACACTTCGTGGAAACGTAAGCCGTATGCGTGCTCGTGAAGAGCTTATGCAAAGCAAAGTTTTTGGCGATGATATCAAAAAATTATTCCCAATTATCTTAGAAGGAAAATCAGATTCTGCTTCTATGGATATGGTTATTGAGCTTTTATTAATGACAGGTCGTTCGCTTCCAGAAGCAATGATGATGGTTGTTCCTGAAGCTTGGGAAAAACACCAAACCATGTCTCCTGAAAAAAGAGCTTTCTACGAGTTTAATGCTTGTATTATGGAGCCTTGGGATGGCCCTGCTTCTATTCCGTTTACAGATGGTAACGTAATTGGTGCTTTACTAGACAGAAACGGATTGCGTCCTTCTCGTTATACATTAACACACAGTGGATTCGTAATTATGTCATCTGAAATTGGTGTATTAGATATCGATCCAGAAGATGTAATTCAGCACGGACGTTTAGAGCCAGGAAAAATGTTCCTGGTTGATATGAACGAAGGTCGTATCATCGAAGACGAAGAAGTGAAGAAAGCAATAGTTACAAAACGTCCATATAAACAATGGGTTGACGAAAACTTATTGCCATTAGCTAGCGTTCCTTATACAAACAACCCTACTCCTGTTGAAAAATTAGATTTCTTAACAAGACAACGTTTGTTTGGTTACACTATTGAAGATTTAAAAACAATCATCAACCCAATGGGTAGCGACGGAGCTGAAGCAATCAGTTCTATGGGTAACGATACACCTTTGGCAGTTCTTTCAGATCAGCCTCAGTTGTTGTACAATTACTTCAAACAATTATTTGCTCAGGTTACAAACCCGCCTTTGGATGGTATTCGTGAAGAAATCATTACCGATATCAGTTTAGCGATTGGTGGAGATTTCAATATTTTCGAAATTGAATCGAAACAATGTAAAAAACTAAAAATTCAGAATCCAGTTATCTCTAACGAGGATTTGGATAAAATCAGAAATATCGATCACGCAGATTTCAAATCGGCTACTATTTCTACTTTATACAAAATAGAAAAAGGAGTAAACGGTTTAGAGCGTGCTCTTGAAAAATGTGTTCAGGCTACTTTTAAAGCGGTTGAAGAAGGATGCAACATCATCATCTTATCTGATAGAGGTGTGAGCGAAGAATTAGCTCCAATTCCAATGTTATTGGCTTGTTCTTACATTCACCACTCTTTGAACATTTTACAGGTTCGTTCTAAATTCGGAATCATCATCGAATCTGCTGAACCAAGAGAACCTCATCATTTCGCTTTATTGTTCGGATACGGTGCAAGTGCAATCAATCCTTATATGGTAAACGAAATCATTCACGATCAGGTTGAAAAAGGTTTCATTACAAAAGTAAAAGCGGATTACGCTGTTGTAAACTACAACAAAGCGATTGCAAAAGGAATCGTGAAAATCATGAACAAAATTGGTATCTCTACTTTACATTCATATAGAGCTGCCCAGATTTTCGAGATTTTAGGTTTAAACAAAACATTTACATCTAAATACTTCCCTTACACGCCATCAAGAATTGAAGGTATTGGTTTAATGGAAGTGGAGAAAGAAGTAAAAAAACGTTTCCAAAAAGCTTTCCCAAATTCAAAAATTGCAAACTTGCTTTCTCTTGAAATTGGAGGTATTTACAGATGGAGACGTGGTGGTGAAAAACACATGTTCAACCCAACCACTATTTCTAAATTACAACAAGCGGTTCGTTTAAACAGCCCAGAAAGCTATAAAGAATACTCTAATGCCGTTAACGAGCAAAGCTCAAACTTAATGACGATTAGAGGTTTATTTGAATTCAACAATCTTGATCCGATTTCTATTGACGAAGTAGAGCCTTGGACAGAAATTGTAAAGAAATTCAAAACAGGTGCAATGTCTTACGGATCTATTTCTAAAGAAGCACACGAGAATTTAGCAATTGCAATGAACAGAATTGGAGGAAAAAGTAACTCTGGAGAAGGTGGAGAAGATCCAAAACGTTTCCAGAAAGAAATTAACGGAGATTCTAGAAACAGTGCGATCAAACAAGTTGCGTCAGGACGTTTTGGTGTTTCGATCAACTATTTGACAAACGCTAAAGAAATCCAAATCAAAATGGCTCAGGGAGCTAAACCTGGAGAAGGTGGACAATTACCTGGAGAAAAAGTAGTGCCTTGGATTGCTGAAACTAGAAATTCTACACCTTATGTAGGTTTGATTTCGCCTCCTCCTCACCACGATATTTACTCAATTGAGGATTTATCTCAGTTGATTTACGATTTGAAAAATGCAAACCGTGAAGCTCGTATTAACGTAAAATTAGTTTCTGAAGTTGGAGTTGGAACCATCGCTGCCGGTGTTGCCAAAGCAAAAGCTGACGTAATCTTAATTTCTGGTTACGACGGAGGAACGGGAGCTGCACCATTAACATCTTTACAACACACAGGTATTCCATGGGAACTTGGTTTAGCTGAAGCACAGCAAACTTTAATCTTAAACGATTTAAGAAGCCGTGTAGTTTTAGAGTGTGACGGACAGTTAAAAACAGGTCGTGACGTTGCGATTGCAGCTTTATTAGGAGCTGAAGAATTCGGATTTGCAACGGCTCCGCTTGTAGCTTCTGGATGTATCATGATGAGAGCTTGTCACTTAAATACTTGCCCGGTTGGTATTGCAACTCAGGATCCTGAATTGAGAAAAAATTTCAAAGGAACTCCAGAGCACGTAATCAACTTCATGTATTTCATCGCTGAAGAGTTAAGAGAAATCATGGCGCAGTTAGGTTTCAGAACTTTAAAAGAAATGGTGGGTCAGTCACAAAAATTAAATGCGAACAAAGCTATCAAACATTATAAAGCAAATGGTTTAGACTTGTCCTCAATTCTATACAAACCGGAAAAAGCGAAAACAGAGCCAAATCATAATACAACTACTCAAGATCACCAACTTGAAAATGTATTGGATTTTGACATCATCAAAGAAGCGATTCCGTCGATCTATAGAAAAGAGAAAACAAGAGTAACTTTTAAAATTAAAAATACAGACCGTTCTGTAGGTGCGATTTTGAGTAACGAAATCTCAAAAATCTACGGCGCACAAGGATTACCTGATGACACTATTTTAGTTGATTTTGAAGGTTCTGCCGGACAAAGTTTTGGTGCTTTTGCAACAAACGGATTGTCATTTAAAATTCACGGAAACTGTAATGATTATTTAGGGAAAGGTCTTTCTGGAGGAAAATTAATTGTAAAAGTACCTCCTACTGCAACTTTCAAACCTGAAGACAATATCATTATTGGAAACGTTGCCCTTTACGGAGCTATTACCGGAGAGGCTTATATTAATGGAATGGCCGGAGAGCGTTTCTGTGTGAGAAATTCTGGAGCAACAGCCGTTGTTGAAGGAATTGGAGATCACGGTTGCGAGTACATGACCGGCGGTACAGTAGTAGTTTTAGGAAAAACAGGAAGAAACTTCGCAGCTGGTATGAGCGGTGGTGTAGCTTATGTTTACGATCCGAAAAAGAAATTCGATTCTACAGTTTGTAACATGGAAATGGTTGCATTCGATCCAATGGAAGAAGAAGATCTTACGAAACTAAGAAAACTGATCAAAAATCATTCATTGTACACAAGCAGTCCATTAGCAAAAAGAATTTTAGCAGACTGGGAAAACCAACAACAGCACTTCGTAAAAGTAATGCCAACTGATTACAAAAAAGCATTACAAAGAATTGCAGAAGAGAAAAAAATAGAAGAATTAATAGCTTAATTAAAAGGTTCTGAGTTACAAAGGTGCAGAGGTGCAAAGTTTTTCAACTCACCTCTCACATTTCACATCTCACAACTAAATTTAATAAAAAAGTCATGGGTAAAATAGGCGGATTTAAAGAATATAACAGAGCCGACGAAAGTAATTTAGCAGTAGCAGAACGTGTTTCAAACTACAACGAATTTACTATTCCGGTACCAAAAGATAAATTAAAAGAACAAGGATCAAGATGTATGGACTGTGGAATTCCTTTTTGCCACAGTGGTTGTCCGTTAGGAAATTTAATTCCTGACTTCAACGACATGGTACATCAGGAAGAATGGCAAAGCGCATTAGAGATTTTACAATCTACTAACAACTTCCCTGAATTTACAGGACGCTTATGCCCTGCTCCATGTGAGAAATCATGTGTTTTAGGAATCATCAAAGATCCGGTTTCTATCGAAAACATCGAGAAAAGCATCATCGAAAGAGGTTTCGCTGAAGGATGGATTAAACCACAGCCACCAAAAACAAGAACTGGAAAAACAGTTGCCGTTATTGGTTCAGGACCTGCAGGTCTTGCTGCTGCTCAACAATTAAACAGAGCGGGTCACACCGTTACTGTTTTTGAAAGAGACAACGCTATTGGAGGTTTATTACGTTACGGAATTCCGAATTTCAAATTAGAAAAAGGAATTATCGACCGTCGTGTAGTTGTTCTTGAAGCAGAAGGAATCACTTTCAAAACTAATGTAAATGTTGGAGTTAACTTCAGTGTTGAAGAATTAAACCAATTCGATTCTATCGTTTTATGCGGAGGAGCAACTGAAAGAAGAAGCTTGCCAACTAAAGGAATCGAAAGCAAAGGCGTTGTTCAAGCAATGGATTTCTTAACACAACAGACTAAAGTTTTATACGGAGAATCAATTCCAGATCAGGTAAAAGCTACTGGTAAAGATGTAATCGTTATTGGTGGTGGAGATACGGGTTCTGACTGTATTGGAACTTCAAACAGACACGGAGCAAAATCGGTTACTAACTTTGAAATTTTGCCAAAACCTCCAGTTGGAAGAAGCGAGTCAACTCCTTGGCCTTTCTGGCCGTTGCAGCTTAAAACATCTTCTTCTCACGAAGAAGGTTGCGACAGAAACTGGTTAATTAACACTAAAGAATTCATTTCTAACGATAAAGGCGAATTAACTGGATTAAAAACAGTTGAAGTACAATGGAAAATGACTCCAGGTCAACGTCCTGAATTAATCGAAAAAGAAGGTTCTGAGAAAATCTGGCCTTGCGATTTAGCTTTATTAGCTCTTGGATTTACAGGTCCTGAGAAAACATTAAGCGAGCAATTAGGAATCGAAACTGATATGAGAAGCAACTACAAAGCGCATAACTATCAGACAAACGTACCTCACATTTTCACTGCTGGTGATATGAGAAGAGGACAATCATTAATCGTGTGGGCTATTTCAGAAGGTCGCGAAGCAGCAAGAGAAGTAGATTTATTCCTTATGGGATCTACAAACTTGCCTACTAAAGGAAAAGGAGATTTACCGAGTCTATAATTTTTTTTTAAAGATTCTAAGATACTAAGGTTCTAAGATGCTAAGTTTTTCTCTTAGGCTTTAATTAATCTTATTCCGATAAACAACATAACTACTAACAAACCCTTGAATTTATATTCAGGGGTTTTGTTTTTTTTTTGTTTGCCACAGATTATTATGATTAAAAGGATTTTTTTCTTGGCCACGAATTACGCAAATTTCCACTAATTTTTCTTTTCTCTTTGATTTCTATATTCAAATGTAGCCCGTGGTTGAAACCACGGGCTATGTTTTGAGCATTTTGTGAAAAATCTAAAATTAAAAATTCGTGTAATTCGTAGCTAAACAAAAAAAAATCTGTGGAAATCATTTAAATCTGTGGCAAAAAAATAATTTAAGCATCACGTAGAAATTAGAGAAATTCGTGAATTCGTGGCTAAAAAAAACTTAGTATCTTAGCATCTCAGTCCCGATAGCTATCGGGATAGCATCTTTAAAAAGGTTATAAAATTCCAAAAACAGCAACTTTTTGTTTAAAATAAAACAATTTGTTATAATTTGTTATTTTTCTACAAATTATTTGCTGATAGATAAAAGTGTAATAACTTTGCCCAAAATGATTTAAAAATGCAAGCAAAAGATTTACTGCAGTTAGCAGACCAATTTGGAAGTCCATTGTATGTTTACGATGCTGAAAAAATCCAATCTCAGTACAACAGATTAACTAAAGCTTTCTCCAAGGTAGAAAACTTAAGAGTTAATTATGCCATGAAGGCATTGTCAAACATTGCGATTCTTCAGTTATTAAAGAACATGGGGTCTGGCTTAGACACTGTATCAATTCAGGAAGTTCAGTTAGGACTTCATGCTGGCTATGAACCCGAAAGAATTTTCTTTACACCAAACGGCGTTTCTCTAGAAGAAATTGAAGAAGTTGCCGCAATGGGTGTACAAATCAATATCGACAATTTATCTATTCTGGAGCAATTCGGAACAAAACATCCACATATTCCGGTATGTATCCGTATCAATCCACACGTAATGGCGGGCGGAAACGCTAACATTTCTGTTGGACACATTGATAGTAAATTCGGAATTTCTGTTCACCAGATTCCTCATATTTTGCGAATTGTTGAGAATACAAAAATGAGTATTGTTGGAATTCACATGCACACAGGATCTGATATTTTAGATATCGAGGTATTCTTGTATGCTGCTGAAATCTTATTTGATACAGCTAAACATTTCAAAGATTTACAATTCTTAGATTTCGGAAGCGGATTCAAAGTACCTTACAAAAAAGACGATATCGAAACAGACATCGAAGAATTAGGTAAAAAATTATCAAAAAGATTCAACGCTTTCTGTGCTGAATACGGAAGAGATTTAACGTTGATTTTCGAACCAGGAAAATTCTTGGTGAGTGAGGCAGGTCATTTCTTAGTAAAAGTAAACGTAGTAAAACAAACAACTTCAACAGTTTTCGCCGGAATCGACAGTGGTTTCAACCACTTAATCCGTCCAATGTTTTACGGATCTTCGCACCATATTGACAACATCTCAAACCCGAAAGGAAAAGAGCGTTTTTACTCTGTTGTAGGATACATTTGTGAGACCGATACTTTTGCAAACAACCGCAGAATTCCAGAAATTACAGAAGGTGACATTTTATCTTTCAGAAATGCTGGAGCATACTGTTTCTCAATGTCTTCGAACTACAACTCAAGATACAAACCAGCCGAAGTTCTTTGGATGAACGGTCAGGGAATCTTGATTCGTCAAGCTGAAACATTTGAAGATTTACTTAAAAATCAAATTCCGTTGCCACAAGAAATTGCAGCTACGGTTTAACAATAGAAAAAAAGAGAATATCATTTTAATCCCGTTTCTTAATTGAGGCGGGATTTTTTTGTTGTAAATTTTTAAAATTTCCATTATTAACTTTTTTTTAGAACTAAACAGAATAATTGAAAACCTTAAATAAATTCACAGAAATATATTTTATGTGATAACAATAATTAGTTTATTATTTTGCATTACATAATTAATTGATACTACTTTTTAACTAAATTTGGAAAATAACTAAAGTAAAAAAATATGAACCTCGATATTCAATTAAATGATCAAAAAAGAAAAGTTGATTTTAATACTTTTGATCTTTCAGTCAAAGAATTAGTGAGTATGTTCAATGATGGAATAATTGACATTGCTCCTGAATATCAAAGACAATTCCGCTGGAAAGACGATAGACAGTCAAATTTAATTGAATCTATTTTCTTAGGAATTCCGATTCCTAGTTTATTTATGGCGACTAATCCTGATAATACTTGGGAACTAATAGATGGTGTACAAAGATTAAGTTCTATAATTAGATTTTGCGGTGATCAAAGTGTAATTGATAAATTACAAAAAGCTGAGGGTGATAAAATTACAAATTTAAAATTATCGGAATTAAACAAGCTTACATCATTTAATAATAAAAAATTTTCAGACTTACCACGATCTATTCAACTTGACTTTTTACTTAAACCATTAAAAGTTATAACATTAAGCGACAAAAGTGATTTAAGTGTAAGATTTGATTTGTTTGAGAGATTAAATACTGGGGGGATTAGTTTAACTGATCAAGAAATTAGGAGTTGTATTTATAGAGGAAAATTCAATGATTTTTTAAAAACTTTGAGTAGTTATGAAAATTTCAAAAAAACTGTTATTTTAACTAATTCAATGGAAATGGATGGCACTCGAGAAGAATTTGTATTAAGATTTTTTGCTTTCCTCAATAATTATGAAAACTTTGATCATAGTGTCGTTGATTTTTTAAATGACTACATGATGCACGCTAGTAAATCAAATAATTTTAATTATTCAGACAATGAAGCGTTGTTCAAAAATGTTTTTGATGAACTTTCAAAAATTCCAAATGGAATATCTAGAAAACAAAAAACTACACCAGTAAATTTATTCGAAGCAGTTGCTGTT
The DNA here is from genome assembly GCF_016735615.1 of Flavobacterium tagetis. Lineage (GTDB taxonomy): Bacteria > Bacteroidota > Bacteroidia > Flavobacteriales > Flavobacteriaceae > Flavobacterium > Flavobacterium tagetis. The sequence continues at coordinate 164,493 of NZ_JAERSF010000002.1, read as the reverse complement.
GGAGCGGCCTTAGCTTTTAAAGAAAATGGTTCTCTAAATTTAAATGATGTTTCTACTTGGATGATATCAGATGACTTAAGAAAATTTACTACTGGAGCAACAAATACTAAATCCAAGGTAAAAGGAAGAATTGAATTCTGTCAAGATAAATTTTCAGTATAATAAATGTTTAATGATCTTAAAACAGAATCTGCATCAAAATTAGTAGAGGTTAGGGAATTTTTAGACCTTACATCGAATCTGATACCACCAGCGCCAACACCTACTCCTAATAGCCTTTTAACTGCAAAAGGTCTATTCTATGTACATGTTTATGGTGTATTTGAATTTACAATTACATCATGTGTAAAAAAAACAATTTCTGCAATAAATATTGAGAGTACAAATGTAAATAACATTAAACCCTTATTACTCAGTTTGGCCCTTAATCCAGAATTTGATTCACTAAGTAGTACAAAAAACAGAAATTGGACACAAAGATGGAATTTGTTCGAAAAGATTAGAGATAATGTAATTGCTCAAATATCAACTGACTTGATGCCTACTGATGGTAAAAATATTAGATTTGCTCAACTTGAAAGCATCTGGAAAACATTTTGCATTAGCGCACCAATTTTGAATGCCCCTTCAATTGGTGGCAGATTAAAAGACATTGTTGACAATCGAAATGCTATTGCACATGGAAATAATACACCCGCAGAAATTGGAAGCCGAGTTTCAATCAGTGACTTATATAATAGATACAATGAAATGAGTAGCTATTGCAGTTATATTATACAAGTTTTTGAAGATTATGTAAACAATAAAGACTTTATGATATAATTTGCCACTCACTAATGCGAACGTTCCACTCCTAAACACAATCTGAGTAAATCAACAACAAAAAGACTTTTACAGGCACGAATGAGACGCTTCCACTTGAAACAGATTTCTTCTAACGTCGAAATCACAAGATTGTGGTTAATTACAACTCTATACTGAAACTTTATAGCATTAAATATTATCTCAGAAAAATCATATATTTACTCTTCAATAAAATCAAAAAAACTAAATACCTTTGAAATTATGAGCACGACATCAAAACCAAAACATATCGGCAGAAACATAAGCCGAATCAGAGAGCTTAAAGGTATGAAGCAAGAAGCGCTTGCAATTGCAATTGGTACAAATCAGCAAGCTATTTCTGGTATTGAAAACAGCGAGACTATTGACCAAGAAAAACTGGCTAAAATTGCAAAAGCACTTGGCGTTACTGTTGAAGCAATTGAAAATTTTTCAGAAGAAGCAGTTTTTAATTTTTTTAATAATTTTTACGATAATAGTTCTATTAGTGGGGCTCAGGGAATTAATAATAATTGCACTTTCAACCCACTTGATAAAGTTGTTGAGCTTTATGAACGTTTGGTTCAGGCTGAAAAAGACAAAGTGGAATATTTAGAAAAATTACTAAAAGGAAAATAAATTCCTTTTAAAATAAATTTTGCAAAAGCACAAATATCTTATGATTTTGTGCTTTTTTTGTAGACCAAAAACCAACCAATGAAAAAACTATCTCTATTTCTATTTGTTATTCTTTCATTTTCAGCCAAATTAAACGCACAAAATGCTCAGGAAATATTTCTGGAAAACCTTGGAGCTTTTGAACAATTGGCAAACGAAAATGCTTCGATTAACTTAAATATGGTGTACGAAGCCCGAAAGTTTTTAATCGATATCACCGGAATTAGTTATAAAATGGAAAAGCCGTTTGATATGCCAGTCTTTCCTCCAGATAAAACGATTAAGAAATGGAGAGCCTGGTTTGAAAAAAACAAAGATCTCTTGTATTATGATGAAAAAGAGAAAATAGTTAAAGTACAAAAAAAATAAAACCCCTATTTTTAGCCTACCAAATCAATCCCCAAAATCAAATGAAATCTACAATCCTACTATCAACACTATTACTACTATTCACAACAAATTCATTCAGCCAAACCTTAGCCGATTTAAAACTAAAACCAAAAGAAATTCCGAAAGGCGGTTATATGGTAAGCGACGGCAACGTTTGCATTACGCCACAAGCTTGTAGTTTTTATAATGATATTGAAACCTACAGCAACATTGTTGGAACTATAAAAAGTAAAGCTATTCAGAGTTTTAAAAGTAAAGCAGATCGCGGTTCTATTATGTATTTTGAATTCGATCACGCTTTTAAGGGCGATCGATTCTTGCAAGGTTTACTTTGGGGAAAAGCAGGCGAACCAACCGATGAGCATCCAGAAGAATATATTGTAAAAGGTAAATTTCTAATCATTTGGAGTTTGAAGGCCGATAGTCCACTAAAGGAAAAATCGGAAACCAAAATAGAAACGCTTTTGCCATAAAACAAACTTGAATAATGCTGCAAAATATGACCAAAACATACAGACAAGGCGCAATTGGAGCTTTACTCGATGAATACGAAAGAGCGATTTTAGATTTAAGCAAAACAATCTCTTCTTTTAATGAGACAGCAATTACTATTGCAATCAATGATGCATCAGTTCAATCGATACTATCGCATGTAGTTCGTTCTGGATATACTTATGCTTTGTATATTCAGAAATTGTTGGGAGAGCAAAATAGCATTCCAGATCTTGTATATAGAAAGACTGTTTCAGAATATCAAAATGATCTAACTGCATTTTTTATTTTTACAGAAAATGTGCTTAAAAATTTTAGCGATAATCAATTGGAAGAATGCAACAACGAGAAAAAAATAACCACTTCTTGGGGACAAGTTTATGATATTGAACAAATGATGGAACATGCAATTGTACACATCTTACGTCATAGAAGGCAAATTGAAAAATTCAAAATTGAGCTAGACACTAAATAATCAAAAAAGTTTGTTAATCTTAATCTATGAAGTTCACAGACTTCATCTGGCATTCATCATTTAGTAGTATCTTCGCGTATAAAAAAAATCATCCTAAAAATATCAAAATGAAACCGCAAGTACGAATCCTGATTTATTCTATTCTCTTCTTTTTATACCTTACTTCTACACAGCTTTTGCTTGAATTAAACGAAAAGTTTAAAGGAGATGCATTTGTAACTTTAGGAGCTGGTTTTGGTATTTTAAATCTTATTTATGCTTTTACAGCCTTAAAATGGAAACCTTTGCTTAATGTACTTTGCGCTGTCGGAATTGCAGCTTTGGCTATGTTTTTGGCTTTACAGTTTACCAACTTGCATCTGTTGGTAAATTACGATCCGTATCAGGTTAAAACTGCTATATTTGCTAATGCTGTCTTCTCAATTATTTTTTGGGAGATTGTGTATCAGGTGAAGATTAGAAAATCTAAATAATTTTTTGAAATTTTAATAAGAAAAAGCAAAGTGAAATTAAAAGCTAGAATCTTCATTTATTTGACAATGTTTATAGTGTATTTTTTTGCTGCTCCCTTTTTATTTGAACTTTCCGATAGATTAAATAGTGATTTTTTTATTACTGTAAGTTTTGGGTATATATTCTTAAATATTATTTATTCTTGTTTTGTTTTGAAATGGAACTTATTATTAAATATTATTTGTTCATTCCTAATTGCATTTTTAAGTGTCTTTTTAGCTATAAAAGCAGGAGAAATGCTTTTGTTTAGAACATTCACTGAAAATATCCAAACTGCCATTTTTGCCAATGCCATTTTTTCTATTATTTTCTGGGAAATTGTATATCAGGTGAAGATTAGGAAAAAATGAAAAATATAATATTTACTCATTTTTTAGTCTGTATTTTTTCATTTTGTATGATTAAAGTAACCAATTTGTTTCTAGTTATTCTTTTTTTTATAGCTACTATTTTAATCTATATTTATTCTGGCTTTATAACCACCATAAAAAAACATAAAAAACTAAAATATTGCATCCTTGGACTCCTTGGTTTATTTTTATTTATTATTTCTTGCATTATAAGTCCAAACCAATTACCCAACAAAAATATAGATTCAAGTTTTATTTGGGTTATTGTGCAGATATATTTATTTCCTCTTGAATGGCCACTCTTTACAATATTTACTAATTTTCTAAAATACCCTTCTTTTATAGAAAGAACTGGATTCTATTTAATCGAAATTATTATAATTGGAATATTACCACTCTTAGGAGCACTTTTAAGGGAAAAATTTCAACCTTCAAAAATTTGAGAGTTATTTCAAAAACAAATAACTCATTCATTTTCAATACTTAAATTGAAAAACAAGTTTAAAAAACTCTTTAAATACAATAGAAAACCTAATATTTTCGTACGTAATTTTTTATATTAGCATTTTAAAATTTATCTAAGCCTAATATGAAAATTAGAACTCTACTCCTTTTATCTGTACTTACCATTTCTTGTAAAAAAGAAACAAAAACAGAAGTCGAAACTGCTCAAATCACCGCAAAAGATTCTCTCAAAGCCGTTAAAAAAGAAGAGCCAAAAACAGAAAAAGCAGATACAATTGTGCTTTCGACAAAACATAAAACCAATAAAATATTATGTGATCTTGACGGAGATAGTCTAGACGAAACTGTAGAAATCTTTAGAAGTACAAACAACCAAAAAAGCGGTTTTAAAATCACTTACGGAAACGGAAAAAAAACTGATTATTTAGGCTTTGGAAATGATATTTTAGGACAAGGTTTTGATGAAATTGATTGGGCAGGAATATTTGAAAAAGCGCCCAAAAATGAGGTTTATTTTGAAAATGTAAATGAAGACGGAGAAATCATTGGTGAAGAACAAGTTGCAGAACAAGACAAAATAAAACTGCCTAACGTCGGAATCTTTATTCATGCCGATGAAAGCTGTGGAGGTGGTGTTATCTATCTGAAAAATGGAAAATACGAATGGATTCAGCAGGAATAAATTAATCGTAATTTAACTTCTAAACTATTTTGAATATGAAAAGTACAACAGAAATTGCCAATCGTTTTAGAGAAGTTATTTTAAACGGAACCTGGATTGCTAACACCAATTTTAAAGATCAGCTCGAAAATCTGGATTGGAAAATTGCTGTCAGTCCAATTCAGAATTTAAATACAATTGCAATTCTGGCTCAGCATATTCATTATTATATTAACGGAATCAATCAGGTTTTTAAAGGTGGAACTTTAGATATAAAAGACAAATTTAGTTTTGATTTTCCTCCGATTCATTCGCAAGAACAATGGGATAATTTTCTAACGAAATTTTGGCATGACGCCGAAGAATTTGCTTTGCTAGTAGAACAAATGTCTGATCAAAAACTCAATGAAGGTTTTGTAGATGCCAAATACGGAACTTACAAAAGAAACATCGAAGCCATGATTGAACATAGTTATTATCATTTGGGACAGATTGTTTTGATTAAAAAACAGCTAAACAACTCAATATGAAATTCTATTTCGATTCATTATAAATCATTAAATTAGAATTGAATTTTAAACATTTAAAAAATGAAAAAACTAATTTTAGCATTCGTCTTTTTAATCAGTTTATCTGCTTCTGCTCAAACTTCTAAAGAACTTATCGGAAAATGGCAACTAGTAAAGTGGACTAAAAACGGAAAAGAAAAAAGTATTGAAAAACGTTTTAAAACAGATCAGGTTTTTCAGGTTTTTAAAGAAAATGGTGATTTTGAAAGTGTTATTGGAGATGAATTACACAAAGCAAAATGGAAACTATCTAAAGATAATTCTCAATTGACCATTATTTCTGTTATTCTGCCAGTTGTGTTTACTATAAATTCTTTTGACAATCAAAAACGTGTTATAACAAATCCTGAGGTTGGTACTTTTGAATATAAAAAAGTGGCGGAATAAATTAGTTTTGTTTTTACATTTCCTCTGAAAAACAAAAGTTCTAAAATAGCCCCGATGGAAGCGGTATCTCCCGATTTAGAAAAACAAGGCTTTTTCAGCCGTAGTTTTTGTTAATCGGGAATTTAGCGTACAGCGGGAGTAAACGTACTTATGGAAACAGGTTTTTCTGCTCCTTAAATAAATTAGAAAAAGGCATAGTTGTTGAAAGTTAAATAAAATATATTTGCAACTTCAAAAAACACACTATGCAAAAAATTACTTTTCTATTTTCTATATTGTTTTTAGCCCTTTCTTCTTGTGGGGTAAAAACAACACAATCAATGCTTAGCGATGGAAATTACGATGGTGCAATTGATCGTGCTGTTGAAGCACTTCGCACCAAAAAAGATTCTAAAGGAAAACAAGATTATGTTTATCTGCTTGAAGAAGCTTTTGCAAAAGCCAAAGATCGCGATTTGCGCAATTTGGAAATGCTGAACAAAGAAAATAATCCAGCAAATGCAGAACGCATCTACAACACTTATGTACAGCTAAATAACCGTCAGGAAAAAATTAGACCAATTCTGCCTTTGCCTTTATTGAAGTTGGGACGAAATGCCAATTTCCCGTTTGATAATTATTCGAACGAAATTGTAAACAGCAAAAATGCGCTTTCGAAATATTTATATGAAAATGCTTCGGGACTTTTGAAATCAAATAATAAATTGGATTTCAGAAAAGCGTATGATGATTTTGCGTATTTGGAAAGCATTAATCCAAATTACAAAAACACAAAAAAACTAATGGACGACGCTCAGTTTAAAGGAACTGATTTTATAGATGTGTACGCGAAAAACGAAACCGAAATGGTGATTCCGAAAATGCTTCAGGAAGATTTATTGGATTTTAAAACCTACGGATTAAATGATAAATGGACGGTTTACCACAGTGCGAGACAAAAAAATGTGTCGTATGATTATAGCTTGATTTTGAGTTTTAGACAGATTGCGATTTCGCCAGAACAAATTAAAGAGAAAGAATTTGTAAAGGAAAGACAAGTTAAAGATGGCGTAAAAACGCTTTTGGACAGTCGCGGAAGACCCGTAAAAGACAGTTTAGGCAAAGAAATAAAAGTGGATAATTATAAAACACTTCGTGCAACGGTTTACGAATTCAGACAGTTTAAATCTTGTCTTGTAACAGCAAAAGTGGATTATGTTGATTTAAAAAGTAATCAGCTGGTGCAGACTTTCCCGATAAGCAGCGAATATGTTTTCGAGAATATTTATTCTACTTACAAAGGAAACAGAGGTGCTTGCGACGATAATTATCTTGGGTATTTTGATAAACGCGCTATTGCTTTTCCGAACAACGAACAGATGGTTTATGATACAGGTGAAGACCTGAAAGCCAAGCTAAAAGACATCATCGTAAAGAATAAATTTAGACGGTAATTATATAACACGATTATAGAGAAAAAGACGCATTTTTGATGCGTCTTTTTTTGTTTAAGTTCTTCTCATTTAAAAAAATCACATTTTTTAATTACGCAACCAAAAAGTTGCATATATTTGCAACTGATTAGTTGCGAATAAATATTCAAAAAAAATGAAAAGAGATATTTTTCAAGCGATTGCCGATCCGACGAGAAGAGCAATATTAGTTTTGATTTCTTCGAGTGCATTAACACCCAATGCAATTGCAGAGCAGTTTCAAACTACAAGACAAGCGGTTTCTAAGCACATTAAAATATTGAATGAATGTGATTTATTGGAAGAAAAGAAATTGGGCAGAGAAATTTATTATCAGCTCAAAATTGATAAAATGAAAGAAGTTGATCAATGGCTGGAGCAATTTAAAGCAATTTGGGAACAGCGTTTTAGTCAATTGGATCAAGTATTACTAAACTTAAAATCTAAAGAAAATGAAGACTGATTTATTAATGATTTTTTCTGTAGACAAGGAAAATAAAAGAGTGAATGTAAAACGCGAATTCAACGCCCCATTGTCAAATGTATGGTCTGCATGGACAGAACCAGAAATTCTGGATTTATGGTGGGCGCCAGCTCCGTTAAAATCTGAAACCAAAAGCATGGAGTTTAAAGAAGGCGGAAGAAGATTGTACGCAATGGTTGGTGCTGAAGGCGCACAAGGCTGGAGCACTTTTGATTATACTTCGATTTCTCCTAAAACAAATTTTAAGTATACGTCTACTTTTTGCGATGCTGAAGGCAATCCAAATTCTGCTTTTGGCAGTTCTTTCTGGGACGTTTCATTTACAGAACAGGGAGATTCTACTATTGTAGATATTGTTATTACACGAGACAGTTTTGAAGAACTGGAAAAAATAATCGAAATGGGATTCAAACAAGGTTTTACATCAGCGATGGAAGGTTTGGACAAAATCTTAGCAGAAAAGTAAAGCCATTTTAGCCGAATTATTATTAACGAATTAAAATCTAAAAAAAATGAAATCAAATCTTTTAATGAATTTTACAGTTGATAAAGAAAATAATACTGTCAATGTAAAACGCGAATTTAATGCTTCGCTGCCTCAAGTTTGGTCTGCCTGGACAGAACCTCAGATTCTGGATTTGTGGTGGGCTCCTGCTCCTTGGAAAGCTAAAACGAAAAGCATGGATTTTAAAGAAGGCGGACGAAGATTGTATGCAATGCTTGGACCAGAAGGCGAAGAACATTGGGCGATTGCAGATTTTACTTCAATTAGTCCGAAAACTAATTTTAAATATCTAGATGCTTTTAGCGACAGCGAAGGAAATCTAAACAAAGAATTTCCACGCTCTGACTGGAATGTGACTTTCTCTGAAAAAGACGGTTCTACTTTTGTTGATGTTATCATCAAACACGAAAAACTATCTGATTTGGAAATGATTATTCAAATGGGTTTCAAAGAAGGTTTCACTATTGCAATGGAAGGTTTAGATGCTATTTTTGCTGGAAAAAATTAAAAACTAAATAATTACATCATTTGTTAAATCCTGCATTTTTGCAGGATTTTTTTGTATTTTCGATTAGAAAATCATTTTTTAATTCCAAAAAACTTAAAACTAATCCAATGGCGAAACTCCTCACTTTCTTCTTGTTATTAATTTCAATCACCGTTTTTTCTCAAAATAGATATGAACTTTCAGACGAAGGAAAAGACAAACTATATCTATCAGACTCTATTGCAAATCTTGCCAAAACAGGAAAAATTACAGATCATCCAATAGTTGTTGTAGACGGGATTCCTCATCGTTATCAGGATTTAGAGAAAGAAAAACTTGTACTTTCTAAAATTGAAATCAAAAAAATTATTGCTCTTGAAAAACAAGCTGGAATCAGCCTCTATGGTAATTACGGCGAAGCAGGCGTTTTAATTGTCACTACAAATAGAAGCAGTTACTACAAGCCCGAACAAGAAGTAAAACAAGAATCTTTACCACAAAATTTCAAAAATTAATGACCAAATTTGTTGCCCTAGCTTTTTTATTTTTTTCTTCGAATTTTATATTCGCACAAAAAAATAAAACGAAAACCACTGAAACAGTAAAACCTTTTGTATTAGGCGTTATTGATGAAATTCAATCAAAAGAACTGAATGAAAAAAGAATTTTAAACATTTATCTCCCAGAAGGCTACAATCCAGCAGAAGACATAAAATATCCTGTTATTTATTTATTGGACGGTTCTGCTGATGAAGATTTTATTCATATCTCGGGATTAGTTCAGTTTAATAGTTTTGAATGGATTAATCAGGTTCCAAAATCAATTGTGGTGGGTATTGCAACTGTTGATAGAAAAAGAGATTTTACTTTTCCAACTTCTATCGAAAAAGACAAAACTCGTTTTCCAACAACAGGACATTCTGATCAGTTTATAGCTTTTATTGAAAAAGAATTACAGCCTTTTATTGAAAAGAAATACAAGACAAATGATTCTAAAACCATTATTGGCCAATCTCTTGGGGGTTTATTAGGAACTGAAATCTTACTTAAAAAGCCAACTCTTTTTAATAGATATATTATTGTAAGTCCTAGTTTATGGTGGAACAATGGTTCTTTGCTAAGTTTAGATTCTGAAATGCTGAAAGAAAATTTCAATCAGCAAACTGAAATTTATATTGCTGTTGGCAAAGAAGGACTAGCTCCAACAGCAATTCCACATGTTATGGAAGTTGATGCTAATTTACTTGCTGAAAAACTAAAAGAATCGAAAAGCAAAAGTGTAAAAACGCACTTCGATTATTTCCCAGAAGAAAACCACGGATCTATTCTGCATACAGCTGTTTCTAATTCTTTCAAATTCTTTTATCCGAAACAATAAAAGCCATTATTATTGTGAAATGTAAAATGTGAAATGTGAGATGCTAAAAGTAAAGCTTTATTATTTTACATCTTACATCTCACAATTAACAATTAACAATTAACAATTCTACCCAAGCCATCCTTCTCGATCCAAACTTCTATATTGAATAGCTTCTGCAATATGAGATGAAACAATATTTTCAGAATGATCTAAATCGGCTATAGTTCTGGAAACTTTCAAAATTCTATCATAAGCTCTGGCAGAAAGATTTAATCTTTCCATTGCGGTTTTGAGCAATTCTTTTGAAGGTTCGTCTAAAACGCAAAATTCTCGAATTAGTTTACTGCTCATTTGTGCATTGTAATGAACATTTTCAACGGCTTCAAATCTTTTGGTTTGAATTTCTCTTGCTGCTGTAACTCGTTTACGAATTTCGACACTGCTTTCCGCTTTTCGTTCGTCTGATAATTTCTCAAACGGAACGGGCGTAACTTCTATATGAATATCGATTCTGTCTAATAAAGGCCCCGAAATTTTACTCATATAACGCTGCATTTCGTGTGGCGAACTAGTATTTGGCATACTCGGATCATTAAAAAATCCGCTTGGACTTGGATTCATACTTGCCACAAGCATAAAAGAAGATGGATATGTAATAGTAAACTTGGCTCTTGAAATCGTTACTTCGCGATCTTCTAACGGCTGACGCATTACTTCTAAAACATCACGCTTGAATTCTGGCAACTCATCCAAAAATAAAACACCATTGTGCGCCATCGAGATTTCACCAGGTTGAGGATAGCTTCCTCCTCCGACCAAAGCGACATTAGAAATTGTATGATGCGGACTCCTAAAAGGCCTCTGATTCATCAATCCTACTTCTTTTAATTTTCCTGCAACGCTATGAATTTTGGTGGTTTCTAAAGCTTCACGCAAAGTCATGGGCGGTAAAATGCTCGGAACACGTTTGGCCAGCATCGTTTTTCCTGCTCCTGGCGGACCAATCAAAATAATATTATGTCCGCCCGCTGCTGCAATTTCCATACAGCGCTTAATGCTTTCTTGCCCGCGAACGTCTGAAAAATCATGTTCGGGAAAATCGAGGGTTTTGTAAAATTCTGCTCTTGTATCGATAACTGTGGGTTGAAGCGTTCCTTTGCCAGCGAAAAAATCAATAATTTCTTTTAAATTTTCAACTCCGTAAACATCTAAACCTGCTACAATAGCCGCTTCTTTCACATTTTGAATTGGGAGAAAAAATCCTTTATAACCTTCTTCTTTGGCTTTGATTGCAATTGGCAGTGCACCACGAATAGGCTGTAAACTTCCATCGAGAGAAAGTTCTCCCATAATAATATATCGTTCAATTTCTGGAGCTTTTATCTGATCTGAACCAACTAAAATTCCCATAGCCAATGTCAAATCGTATGAAGATCCTTCTTTTCGAAGATCGGCTGGCGCCATATTGATTGTAATTTTCTTTCCCGGAAGACTAAAACCATTATTCTTGAGTGCAGCGGCAATTCTATAACTGCTTTCTTTTATAGCATTATCCGGAAGCCCAACTAAATGATAACCAATTCCTTTGTCCATGTGAACCTCAACTGTAATCGTTGTGGCTTCAACTCCAAAAACCGCACTTCCGTAAACTTTTACTAACATAATTATCCTTTCATTAATAGTTTTTAAAACTAATGAAAAATAATTAATTGTAAATATTTTATTACAAAATAATTTAATCCTAAAAAGGCAATCTGATTTGAGTTTTAATCTCCTCGACTATTCTACTCAAATCCAAACAATTCTGATGCGACCAAAGTTTGCTTTCAATTTCATTATTGAAAATACAATTTTGGCATTCCATTATTTCATGAGAATACCCTTTTCCTAAAGTTGGCAAAGTAAAAGTGGCTTCTTTTTCTTCATTAATAAATAAAGAATAACCATCAGCAACATACCACGGAGCATTTAATTCTATTCGTCCTTTTGTTCCAGAAATAATAGCTTTCATATCAGATTCTGAAACTATAGAAGCGTGCAAAATAGATTGAGCTGTTTCGTATTGCAAAATCATCGATGTCTGCAAATCAATATCGTTTTTATGCTTGATTGCTTTTGCAGTAATCTCTTTTGGTTTTCCTAATATTATATAAGACAAGAATAAAGGATAAACTCCAATATCAAATAAAGCTCCTCCGCCCAATTCTTTATCAAAAAGTCTTTTGTTTTCTGTTTCACTTCCGTGAAAGGCAAAATCGGCTTTTATATAATTAACGTCTCCTATTATTCCATTGCCTATTTTCTGAAGAACATCTTGAACTGAAGGGATAAATCTTGTCCAAAAAGCTTCCATAAAGAATACATTATGTTTTTTAGACGCTTCTATCATTCTTTGCGCATCTTGATAAGACAAAGCCATCGGCTTTTCGCAAAGCACATGTTTACCTTTTTCTAAAGCTTTTATAGATAATTCGGCGTGCGAATTATGAGGAGTTGCAATGTAGACGATTTCGACTTCTGAATCTTCAAAAAGCAAATCATAAGAATTGTATATTCTTGAAGCATTAAATTTTCCTCCAAATTCCTCAGCTTTAGCTAAATCTCTTGAAACAACTGCTGTCAGCTCAGCGTTTTCAACCAATAATAAGTCTGACGCAAACTGACTTGCAATGTTTCCCAATCCTACTATTCCCCATTTAATTCTTCTATTTCCCATTCTTATATTATAATCATCAAAATTGTCAAAAAGATTAAAAAATATCCATCATGACATGCAACAGACGTTTTTTAAACAACAAATATCTATTATCCTACAAAAAATAGCAATCAATTACCCTAAAAATTATCAAAAATGATGGTAAGTAAAAAAAAAATGTTGCCAAATTGTAAATTTTAAGTTTGTTTTAAGAAATTCACGCAAAATGAAAGGGGTTAAATTTTAAATTTAACAAAAATTAAACACACAACCCTATTTTCTTAGGGGGTATTAAATCATTTTATACTTTTATAAAAAATTTAAAACTAAATAACTATGCGAAAAATTATTTTAAGTGTGATTCTTATCACGATTTTGGTCCTAACCTTTATTTCGAACTTTATCATTGCAGACAACCCAATTCCTGCTGAAGCTGTAAAGTTTGATACGGGAGATACTGCCTGGATGATTGTTGCAACTGCTTTTGTATTGCTAATGACACCTGGATTAGGATTTTTCTACGGAGGTATGGTAGGTAAGAAAAACGTAATTAGTACTATGCTTCAAAGTTTTATGGCAATGGTAATTGTTACTATTCTATGGACAGTTGTTGCTTTTGGATTGGCTTTTGGACCTACAATAGGAGGAATTATCGGAGATCCCTCTCAGAATTTGTTCTTTGCAGGAGTTGGAACCAATACAGCCTGGAGCCTTGCACCAACAATTCCATTTATATTATTCGCATTATTTCAGGCAAAATTCGCCATCATTACTCCTGCATTAATTACAGGTGCTTTTGCAGAACGTATTCGTTTCTGGGCTTATTTGTTGTTCATGGTTTTATTCATCATTTTAATATACGCTCCTCTTGCTCATATGACATGGCACCCTGATGGAGTTTTCTTCAAAATGGGAGTTCTGGACTTCGCCGGAGGAACAGTAGTGCATATGAGCGCTGGATGGGCTGCTTTGGCTGGAGCTATTTTCTTAGGAAAAAGAAAAGTTCAAAAAGTAAATCCTGCTAGAATCACTTATGTATTATTAGGAACAGGTTTACTTTGGTTCGGATGGTTTGGTTTCAACGCTGGATCTGCTTTAGGAGCAAACGGTCTTGCTGCTCAAGCTTTAGGAACAACTACTGTTGCTGCCGCTGCCGCTGCAATGGCTTGGGTTTTCCTTGACAAAATTTTAGGACACAAATTATCTGCTCTTGGAGCTTGTATCGGAGCTGTTGTAGGTCTTGTTGCTATTACACCTGCTGCTGGTTTCGTAAGTATCCCTCACGCAATCTTCATCGGTTTATTCTCTGCAATTGTAAGTAACATTGTAGTAAGCAAATTCCCTAAAGGAAAAATCGACGATGCTCTAGATGTATTTGCTTGTCACGGTGTTGGCGGTATGGTAGGTATGCTTTTAACTGGTGTTTTCGCTTCAAAAGCAATCAACCCTGCAGTTGGAGACAATCAAGGTTTAATCTTCGGAACTCCTACATTATTCATCAACCAATTAACTGCTTTGGTTATCGTTTCAATCTTTGCTTTTGTAGCTTCTTACGCTTTATTCTTCATCGTTAATAAAATTACTCCTCTAAGAGTTACTGAAGAAAAAGAAGAACTAGGATTAGACATCTCTCAACACGGAGAATTCTTATAAAATAAATTCCCTTTCTCACATTACTTGATAAATAAAAAAGCACTCTAAATTTGACTTAGAGTGCTTTTTGTTTGAATTAAATTCCCCTTTATTTTAGATTTTATATTGTAGACTTTAGAGTATGTCTTTCGTCTATTCTCTATTGTCTTTCTTCTTGCTTCTTTACAACTTATTTAAAATTAGCAATTCCTTCTTTCAACCATTCCAAATATTCATCAGCGCTTACGTAGCTTATTGTAGGTTTAGAAGTATTCATGTTTTTTCCTTCTAAATCTGTAATAACATATAAAGGCTGCGTATTCGTTTTGTATTTTGAGATCATAAAATCTGTCCACTTATCACCAACTGTGATGATTTTGTCTCCAGCTTCAGTTGTAAATTGTTCTTCTTTTGGCAATTCGCGTTTATCATCTACATAAAGAGAAATTAAAACTACATCATTTTTTAGAATTGGTAAAATCGTTGGTTCAGACCAAACGTTATTTTCCATTTTTCTACAGTTTACGCAAGCATAACCAGTAAAATCAAGCATAATTGGTTTATTGATTTCTTTTGCATACGCTAAACCATCTTCGTAATCATGGAAAACCATAATTCCATGCGGTCCTAATTCAGCACCTGCCGGAAGCCCTTTTATAGATTCTGTAGAAACTGCTCCGTTTCCTGAGCCTCCAACACCAAATGGACTTTCGCTATACTGCGGAGGTGGCGGAAATGCACTAATTAATTTTAAAGGAGCTCCCCAAAGTCCAGGAATTAAATACATTGCAAATACAAATGTCAGCAATCCTAAATACAATCTTCCAACAGAAATATGATTCGTCGGACTATCGTGAGGCAAGGTAATTTTTCCGAATAAATATAAAGTCAAAGCACCGAAAATGGCAATCCAAATTGCGATAAATACTTCTCTTTCTAAGAAATGTAATTGTAAAACCAAATCTGCGTTTGACAAGAATTTGAATGCCAATGCCAATTCTAAAAACCCTAAAACTACTTTTACAGTATTTAACCATCCTCCAGATTTTGGCAAAGAGTTTAACCATCCTGGGAACATTGCAAATAACATGAATGGAAGCGCTAATGCTAACGAGAATCCTAACATTCCAACAATTGGAGCAATTCCTCCATTTGAAGCAGCTTCAACCAATAAAGTTCCAACAATTGGCCCTGTACAAGAGAATGATACAATTGCCAAAGCCAAAGCCATAAATAATATTCCGATCAAACCTCCTTTATCAGCCTGTTGATCGGCTTTGTTTGCCCAAGAATTCGGAAGCATAATTTCGAAAGCTCCCAAAAACGAAGTAGCAAAAATGATTAGAATAACAAAGAAAATCAAGTTAAACCAAACATCTGTAGATAAAGCATTTAATGCATCTGCACCAAATATTTTAGTTACAATAAGACCTAAAATCACGTAAATTGCAATAATTGAAAATCCGTAAATAATGGCGTTTCTAATTCCTTTTGCACGACTTTTACTTTGTTTGGTAAAGAAACTCACCGTCATTGGAATCATTGGGAAAACGCAAGGCGTTAACAATGCTGCAAATCCTGATAAAAAAGCAATAAAAAAGATTGACCACAAACTTCTTGCAGGTGCCGGCGCAGGAATTTCTTCTTTAACCGTTTCTGCAGTTTTTTCAACTTTTGGCTGTACGGCTTCTTCTTTTTTAACCGTATCGACAGCTAGTCCAACTACTTTTGTCTCGTCCAATTTAGCCTCTGCAACAACTGGAACTTCATTCATTTTAAAAGTCGAAGGAACAGCTATTGAGAATTTCTTGCTCGAATTGATGCAAACTTCTTTACAAACCTGAAAATCAAAATCTACATCAACCGTTTTTAAATTTGGGTTAATGATTTTGATCTCTTGTTCGATATGTGCTTTTCCTTCAAAGAAAGTTTCATCTACGCCAAAAACATCGTTAAAAGCTGTTCTAGTCTTACCTTCTTTAGCTTTTCCAACTAATTCGTAGTTTCCTTTTTGGTTTTTAAAAGTTATTTCTAATGCCAATGGCCCGCCGTCTGGTGTAAACTGAGAATACATGTGCCAGTCTTTTTCGATTGTTCCATCAAAAATTAGAATAACCTTATCTCCCTTTTTCTCCATTTTAGAAGTCCATTTTACTGGTTCTAATATTTGAGCGTTACTTGCTAATGCAAAAAAGAAAAAGAGTAAAAAAGCGGTTATTTTATTCCAGATACTTTTCGAAGTTATCGACTGATGGGCTTGAGTAAAGTTCATTATTGTAATTCTATTTTAAGTATTTTATTTGTGGCTTTTTCTATTTTAAAACGTTCGTCTTGTCTTATTCCGACTACCCAGACTATTTGATCTTCTGAGCATAAAATCCATGTTTTCTCCTTTTCAATCAAGGATAGTTTTTCATCTTTAAAAAGCTTGCTTACTTTTTTCGATTTTCCATGCATTCCAAACGGCTGAAAAACATCTCCTTCTTTCCATTTACGCAAAATCAAAGGATAGCGGATTTTATCAGAATCGACAAATATAACTTTATTTGAACCGAATGTTGTGTGACCTACGTTACAAAGACTCATTTTTAAGGGAAAATTAACTTCTGTATCGTTTTCACTAATTTCATATTCGTCTTTTTCTGATGTTTCAGAAAACGGACTCAAAATGAGTGTTTCTCTATTTTTTAATAATCTAAATTCCTCTGAAAGAACTTGTTTACCAGATTGCCCTTCAACCAAATCATAAATATCATTCCATGCCGAAAAACCAAATTCTTTCAGCCATTGATACAAATATGATTTATAATTAGGAAGTTTTTTTAGCTGATTTAAATCAAAATGAATATCATCTCCTTCTTCTTTGGCTACCTGCTGATAGACAATAATCGATGCATCTTCAACCATTTCTTTTGACTCTTGAAGAAAGGACTGAGTTTTCTGAAAAGCATCCAAGAAATTCGGATTGATTTCTTTTAAAACTGGAACCAAATTATGGCGAATCTTATTTCTGAGATATTTCGTAGAAGCATTACTGCTATCTTCTCTCCATTCTATCTTATTTTCTTCTGCATATTTCAAGATTTCTTCTCTTGAAAAAGGTAGCAGCGGACGAATAATTTTATCGTTTTGCTCTGGAATCCCTGTCAAACCTTCTAAACCAGTTCCGCGAGTTAAGTTGATGATAAACGTTTCCAAATTATCATCAGCGTGATGAGCAGTCAGAATGTAATCGAAGTTTTCCTCTTCCAAAAGCTCATAAAACCAACTGTAACGCAATTCTCTCGCCGCAACTTGCGTCGATAGTTTATAATCTTTAGCGAAAGCTTCTGTATCAAAATGAGTGGTAAAAATTGGGATATTATTTTGATCGCAATAATCCTGTATAAATTCCTGGTCTCCAAAACTTTCTAGTCCACGAAGTTGAAAATTGCAATGTAGAACAGCAATTTCGTAAGGTAATTGATTCATTAAATGTAACAAAACCATACTGTCTAAACCTCCACTTACAGCCAAAAAAAGCTTTTTTTCGGCTAAAAACGAAAATCTGGATACGATATGATTTTGAAATTTTGAAAACATCTGATAAAAGTAAAAAATTAAATTCGATCTATTTTTAAACGAAATGTTAAGCGCTGTTTTTTTCTGCCACGAATTGCACGAATTTTTTCTTCAATTCGTAAAAAATAGCCACAGCTTAAAAGGATTAAATTGATTAAAAAATCTGTGCAAATCTTTTTAATCTGTGGAAAAAAAATAATTCGTGCAAATTCGCGCAATTCGTGGCAACTTTTTTATCGCAAAACTTCATGCATTGCTTTTGCCTTCAATAAACATTCTTCATATTCTCTTTCTGGAATTGAAAGCGATGTTATCGCGCTTCCAACCGAAAAAGAAACATATTTATTCTCTTGATTATATAAAATACTTCGGATTACGACGTTGAAATCAAAATCGCCTTCTGGAGTAAAATATCCAACTGCACCACTATATAAACCTCTTTTGGTTTCTTCTGTTTTTTCGACGATTTCCATTACCGAAATCTTTGGCGCACCTGTCATACTTCCCATCGGGAATGTTGTTTTCAAGACATCTACTGCTGAATATTTAGGATCTAATTTTGAAGTGATTGTAGAAATCATCTGATGGACTTGTAAAAACGAATAAATTCCACAAAGTTCTTCAACCTCAACTGAGCCTTTTTGTGCAGTATGCGACAAATCATTTCGAACCAAATCGGTTATCATGATGTTTTCAGCACGTTCTTTGGCATCAGAAGCTAAAATGTTTTTTGATTTTTCATCTTCTATCGGATCTACAAAACGTTTTGAAGTTCCTTTTATTGGTTGTGAAATAATCTTCTCTGCTTCTTTTTTCAAATATCGTTCTGGTGAAGCTGAAAGCAAGTAATTTTTGTAATTTTTAAAGAAAACAGAAAAAGGCGCTTGTGAAATTTCATTCAACTTCTGAAACTTTTCTAATGGGTTTATAACGGCATTTTCAGCATAAAACTCCATACAGAAATTAGCTTCGTACATATCTCCAATATGAATATGATGAAGCATTTTATTTACTTTTTCAACATACAATTCTTTCGAAATGCGTTGCTTTATGATTATCGTTTCTTGACTTTCGACTTTCGACTTTTGACTTTCGACTATGTCATTAAAATCTTCTTCAACCTCATCATCACACAGCATTAAGTACTGGATTTCAAGTTCATTTCCTTTTAGGATAAAAACTTTTTTAGGCTGAAAGAAAAACAAATCTGGAAAATTTAAACCATCAAAATTATTAGACTGAAGATTTTCAATATCGTTCTTCAAATCATAAGAAAGATATCCAAAAAGCCAGTCTTTTGTGTTTTGCTGGTATTGTTTTAAATCTTCAAAAGCATTGTAATAGTCTGTTTTTAAAGAGGTGAAAGCATCAACTGCCAACATACAGTCAAAACTTGAATACTGTTGCGGATAAGAATTACTGTCTAAAAAAACGACTTCGCGAAATTGTTGCGCCCAACTTAAAAGCTGTTCTTTAAACAGTTTCGGATTGGCAATATTTTTACGGATGGAAACTCTCAAAAAAGGTAATTTTAAAGGTCAAAATTACGACAAAATTATTTCATTAGAAGAAAACAAAAAAATAATCAATTTGATTTGAATTACATTACAAAACTGTTAAAAAGACATTCATTTTATAAGAAAAAATTCGTTATATTTGATATACAATTAGATTAATCCAAAAACAGTGTTAATTTGATTGTAGAATCCTTAAAAAAGAGCCTTAAAAAAATTAATTTATGATTCTCTTTTGAGCTTTTAGATTGCATTTCTTCCAATAACTTAATTAATTTTTTAACCTTAAAAAATCCTAAGTATTATGAAAATTGCCACAATTATTGTCCGCGTTTTAATTGGCCTTTTGCTGCTGTTCGCCTCTATCAGTTATTTTTTCCACCTAATGCCAGAACCTGAAACTACAGGGAATTTTAAAGCATTTAATGTAGGTTTAATGGCTTCGACGTATTTAATGCCAATGGCAAAATCTATCGAGTTATTGTGTGGTATTGCATTTGTATCTGGGCGTTATGTAACTTTAGCAAACATCTTGATCTTACCGATTACGGTAAATATTTTGTTTATCAATTATTTTCTTACTCCAGATGGTCTGCCAATTGCAGCTCTTCTTTTCCTAGGAAACCTTTTCTTGATTTACAGATACTGGGATAATTACAAAAGCGTTTTTACTGCTTAAGTAATTTTTCAAATCGAAATAAAAAAGTCCGTCAGCATTAATATCTGACGGACTTTATTTTTTAATTTGCCTTATCGTGTTTTACCCAAACCAAATCGGTTACATTATACCCAATTTCTTGAGCTTTGATAAGAAAATCTGCTTTTACACTTTCCGGAATTGTTTTTTCTCTAGAAAGTATCCACATATACTTTAAACTTTCTCCAGCCACAAGTGCGTATTTATAATCTTGATCGATTGCTACGACATTGTAACCAGAATAAAAAGGACCAAAAAATGAGACTTTCAGCATACCAATGTTGTCTTTTTTGACAAATCTAGCTTTCCCGACACTTTGTTCCCATTTGTCTTTTTTGACATTATAGCCCTTATTATCTACCTTTATTGTTTTATCTTCATTTAAAGAATACTCGGCAGTTACATTGTTCAAATCTCTTTCCCATTTGTAATCCAATCTGGCAATTTCATACCATTTTCCGAGATATTTTGCGCTGTCAAAGTTTGTTACAGCTTTTGCATTTTTTGGAATTCCGCCTCCGCAAGAATACAATGCGAGTCCAATCCCTGCTCCGATCAAAACCGGAACTACATATTTAGTTTTCATAATACTATCTTTTTAATTATCATAAAGATAGCACCTGAAATACACATCTAATTTACAAAATTATTTTTGAATATTATATTATATGAAGCACAAAAAAACCGTCAGATCACTCTAACGGTTTTTAAATATAATTTAACGTAAAAATTATACGTGTAAAGCTCTATTTTCTGTCGCTGCCAATGCTGCTTCTTTTACCGCTTCCGCGAAAGTTGGATGCGCGTGGCTCATTCTAGAAATATCCTCAGCAGAAGCTTTAAATTCCATTGCAGTAACCGCTTCAGCAATTAAATCTGCTGTACGAGCACCGATCATGTGAACTCCTAAAACCTCATCTGTTTTCTCATCAGCTAAGATTTTTACGAATCCGTCTAAGTCAGCACTTGCTCTTGCACGTCCTAAAGCTTTGAATGGGAAACTTCCTGATTTATATTTTACTCCAGCAGCTTTCAATTGCTCCTCAGTTTGCCCAACTGCAGCAACTTCTGGCCAAGTGTAAACAACACCAGGAATTAAATTGTAATCGATATGTGGTTTTTGACCCGCTAAGATTTCAGCAACCATTACTCCTTCTTCTTCCGCTTTGTGCGCTAACATTGCTCCACGAACAACGTCACCAATTGCATAAATATTTGGAGTACTAGTTTGCAAATGATCGTTTACTTCAACTTGACCTCTATCTGAAATTTTAACTCCAGCTTTGTCAGCGTTTAATCCGTCTGTGTAAGGACGACGACCAACAGAAACTAATGAATAATCTCCCTCAAGAGTAATAGTTTCTCCTTTTGCATTTTCAGCTTGAACTACAACAGCATCACCGTTTCTTTCTACTGATTTTACTTTGTGAGAAACGTAGAATTTCATTCCTTGTTTTTTCAACACTTTAGTCAATTCTTTAGAAAGAGCTCCGTCCATTCCTGGAATGATTCTGTCCATGAATTCAACTACAGAAACCTGAGCTCCTAAACGAAGATAAACTTGTCCAAGCTCGATTCCGATAACTCCTCCACCAATGATTACTAAGTGTTTTGGAACTTCTTTTAAAGCTAAAGCTTCAGTAGAAGTAATAATTCTTTCTTTATCAATTTTGATAAATGGTAAAGAAGATGGTTTTGATCCTGTAGCAATTACAGTATATTTTGCCTCAATAGTTTCAGACGTTCCGTCAGCTTTTGCAACAGCAATGTGTGTTGCGTCTACGAAAGAACCTAAACCATTGAAAACAGTGATTTTATTTTTATCCATTAGGTAGTTAATTCCACCTACTGTTTGATCTACAACGGCTTGCTTGCGCGCGATCATTTTCTCTAAGTTGATTTTTACATCTCCTGAAACTTCAATTCCGTGATCTGCGAAATGAGCGATTTCAGCATAATGATGAGAAGAAGATAATAATGCTTTTGAAGGAATACAACCTACGTTAAGGCAAGTTCCGCCTAATGAATTATATTTTTCTACAATTGCAGTTTTGAAACCTAATTGTGCGCAACGAATTGCTGATACATATCCTCCAGGACCTGAACCTATAATGACTACGTCAAATGAACTCATAGTATTTTGTTTTTATTTTAGCGGTTACAAAATTAAGCAATAAAGTTCTGTTTGAAGTTTAATTTTCAATGTTTTTTGTGTGAAATATTAGCCTGTTTTAATCTTGAAGCTGTTAAGATTGTATAAGGTTCGCTAAGTTTTGTTTTTAACCTCGCAATGACGCAGAGTCGCAAAGTTTATAACTTTATAAGATAAAAAAGAAAACTTAGAATCTTAGCCTTAAAGTTTTCTTTCTGGATTTCTCGAAGTATGAAATATGGAATAAATAATTATTTCAGTGCCAATAATCTCATAAATGATAACAAATGGAAATTTAACCAAAGTCATTTCTCTATAACCTGGCTGTTTTTTGATTTCAAATAACTCTGGATTTATCTTCAAAACCTTAAGATAAGATTTTAAATATGTTAGAAATTGCTTTCCCAAACCTTTGCTTCTGCTTTAGTAGAATTCAATAGATTCATCAATTTCTTTTTCTGCTAATGGTAAAATTTTAATCTTAAAAACTATATTTAGCATTCAGTCGTTGCTCTGCTTCTTCCCAAGTATTTGCCTCTACTTCTCCAGACAAATATTTTTCTCTTTCTTCAGCGACTTTATTGTAATGTGAATCTGGAACGATTGACTCTTTTTCATCGTTCTTGATGGCATCAAAAACACTTTCCAAAATTTCTAGTTTTGAATCGTCATCAATGAATTTACCAAAATCTTTTATAAGCTTACGTCTTAATTCTTTCGTTTCCATTTTGCTTATATTTAAATTCAAATTTAAGGTTTTTTAGCTGTGAATTTTGTTAATGTTTTCCGTTTATGTATTTAACTTATGCTAGATGCACTGCAGTGCATCTCTACAGAAAAAACTTTATCCCTTTTGCCTCTCTGAACCTTTGAAACTCCTAAAAAGAAATCACTGTCGAATTCTTCACTTCACTAATCATAAACATACTTTGCGTACTGCCAATATGCTGTAAAGAAGTAAGTTTGGTTACTAAAAATTCTCTGTACGCTTCCATATCTTTTACTAAGACTTTCAAGATATAATCATAATCGCCGCTTACGTGATGGCATTCTAGAACTTCGTTTAGTTTTATGACTTCACTTTCAAATTTGGTTAGAAATTCTTTCGTGTGTTGAATGAGTTTTAAATGGCAAAAAACCACAAATCCTTTTTCAATTTTGGATTTATCTACTAATGCCACGTAGTTTTTTATTATGCCTTCGCGTTCTAATTTTTTGATTCTTTCGTATACTGCCGTAACCGAAAGATCAAGTTTTAATGATAATTCTTTGGTTGTTTTTTTACTATCGGTTTGAAGTAAAACCAGAAGTTTTTTATCTGTAGCGTCTAAAGTCATTTTTGGTTGATTGTTATTAAAAAGAAAGAAAATCTAGTAAATTGTAATTTCAGAATCAAATTTAGATTAAAAATCATTATAAACACATTTATCTAGTTTTAAAATCTAATTATTCAATTTACGGTTGATTAATTTTCTTATTAGATCTTATTTTGACTAGAATTTCTTTTGAAATATGGATGTCCTAGCCCTGATAGAAGTGGAAAGCCCGGAGTAAAAAAGGCATATGTTTCTTGTTCTAAAAAAGCGACCAACGGAAGCTCTTTTTAGAACATTAGAAACTTTGACTTTTTTATGAGGACTTGAAACGGAAAGCAGGAAATAGCTCCTTATCCTTCGACTTCGCTCAGGATAACAATTGCAATTTTAGCAACTTGGAACAAATAAAAACTTGAAACTAACTATAATGAAAAACTTCAACCCAGCAGATAAAATTCAGGATTTGCAATATTTTGGCGAATTTGGCGGTGTGAATCCGTCGATTTCTGATTCTTCAACTTATACTTTTCTTTCGGCTAAAACCATGTTTGATACTTTTGAAGGTAATATGGAAGGCTGTTATTTATACTCGCGCCATTCTTCTCCAAGTAATTTATATTTAGATCAGGCATTGGCAGCGATGGAAGGAACAGAAACGGCAAATGTTTCGGCTTCGGGAATGGGCGCTATTACGCCTACTCTATTGCAATTGTGCGGTGCAGGTGATCATATTGTTTCGAGTCGAACTATTTATGGTGGAACTTATGCTTTCTTGAAAAACTTTACACCAAGATTCGGAATTGAAACAAGTTTTGTTGATATTACAAAATTGAATGTTGTTGAAGCTGCAATTACTTCTAAAACTAAAGTCCTGTATTGCGAAACGGTTAGTAATCCTCTTTTAGAAGTTGCTAATATTGCAGGCTTGGCAGAAATTGCTAAAAAACACAATTTAAAATTAGTTGTCGATAATACGTTTTCGCCATTATCAGTTTCTCCTGCAAAATTAGGTGCTGATATTGTGATTCATAGCTTGACAAAATATATTAACGGAAGTAGTGATACTGTTGGCGGTGTAACTTGTGCTTCGAAAGAATTTATCAATTCATTGAAGAATGTAAATTCTGGTGCAAGCATGCTTTTAGGGCCAACAATGGATAGTTTACGTTCTGCAAGTGTGATGAAAAACCTTCGAACACTTCATATCAGAATTAAGCAGCATAGCCATAATGCGCATTATTTGGCAGATCAATTTGAAAAAGACGGTTTAAAAACAGTTTACCCAGGATTGAAAAGTCACCCTAGTCATGAATTATACAAAACGATGATTAATCCAGAATACGGTTTTGGCGGAATGCTGACGATTGATGTAGGTTCTTTGGAAAAAGCTAATGAATTAATGGAATTAATGCAGGAACGAAACTTAGGATATCTAGCGGTAAGTTTAGGTTTTTACAAAACATTATTCAGCGCGCCTGGAACCTCAACTTCAAGTGAAATTCCGTTAGAAGAACAGAAAGAAATGGGATTAACAGATGGTTTGATTCGTTTTTCTATTGGACTAGACAACGATATTCAGCGCACTTACGAAATGATGAAAGATTGTATGATTGAGCTTGGCGTCTTAAAACAGGAAACATTACTCTATAAATAAATTTGCACATTTTTTTTTAGATTGTTTTGAATCCGCTGAAGATCTTTCTTAAGCGGATTTTTTTTGGAAATTAAAAAGCCGTTCTAAAATCTTAGAACGGCTTTTTGCAATTTATCTTGGTTCAAAATGTCTAAACGATTGCCAGTATTTGTCTTTATAGAGTTCGTAGCCTATTTCAAAAACACCGCTGTATTTTTTAATTAATTCGTCAGCAATTTTCGCTGGTTTTCGAAAGTCCTTGCAAGTAAAAAAGATTTCTCTTTTATTGTTTGCGGTTTCTCTTCCCACATTTAAATAACCTTCAGAATCTGGAAGACTAGAGATGATTTCTTCTTCGATTTCCTCCAACAGCTTATATGTTTTTTCGTCTGGCAATCCGCCGTTGTCACAGTCATCAAAAGTAATTCCCAATATAAAAACCCAAGGGTGAGATGCTTTTTTATCCCACTCAATAATTGTGGTATTGATCAGAGCCAAAACAATAGAGCCATCTTGCTTTTTACCTTCAAAATTGGCATAACTATCATTCTCTGTGTTATGTCGGGTTCCTTCGTATTTCTCAACAAATTCTTTTTCTCTCCAAATTAAATAGTCTTTTAATTTCTCGATTGGAATTAGCTCTTCCGAAGTTTGATCTGATCCCGTAACTACAAGATTATCAATCAAAGTCACTGAATGCAGTTCGCCTAAATAATTATCCAGAAAAATATAGACTCCGTTGGTTATATTAGATTTTTTCTCTTCAATAAAATGATCATAAACAATAACCAGATCTATTTCGTCTGGATACTCCTCATGGATGCGAGGATAAAACTTTAGGTTTTCTTTACTGAATTCAAAACCCTGATACGTAATACCTATATTATTAATATCCGAAGCTGGTTTTAGAGCTGTAAATTTCCAGCCGTCAATTTTAGGAGCGCTAGCAACTAATTCTTCAATTGCGTAAATGTTTCTAATTGCTCCGTCTGGCGTTAAAACTAATTCGGCTGTCTGATCATCAAACATTCCGGTAAGGAAATAAATACCTTCATGAACTTCATCCAGTTTTGGAGCCAGTTTATCAAAAAAATCTTGGTGTATATTTTCTCCATTTTGAACGGTCTTAAAAAACACTTTTTCATTTGTTAAAAACCAATTCCAGAAATCATTAGAAGATTGTATTGGAGCATCTTTTTTGCCCAATATTTTATCAAGAAAACTCATGTACTAAAAAAATAAATTTAAAAATTCGAGAGGAACAAACTTAAGCAAAAGACCTTTCAAAACTTAGGAATATTTGTATAAAAAACCACAAAATAAAAAAAGCCATTCTGAAGTGCTCAGAACGGCTTTTATGGTATATAATTTTACTTTTACCCTATATTTTCAGTATTCAGTTTACTATTTTTTCTACTATAAGTAAAGTAAATAAATAGTCCGATTAAGAGCCAAACTGTAAAATAAATCCAGTTCCAAACGCTTAATTCAGCCATCATATAAAGACAGCAGATTAATCCTAAAAGCGGAATTAAAGATAGATTTTTTCTGAATGCCCAAACCGCCAATCCAACTAAAACAAATAAAAATATCCACATTGGAATTTTGTGTTTGAATAACTGGAAACCTGTTTCGTATTTTAATGAATCTTTGATCGGAAGTCCCTTTACAACCTCAGCATACTTAACCTCATCATCTTGATATTGGCTTAATAAATGTTCTAAATCTGAAGTTTCAGCTGTTTTATTATTTTGATCGATACTTTTTAAATAACTAAAAACTTTTTGAGAATCTTCTTTATCTAAAGAAGTTACGATTGAAGTAGCATCAAAAGTTTGCGCTTCATTATTAATAAATGCCATCGTAGCTTTACTGTTGAAAGCAAAAGCATAATACAAACCAGCAATAATTAAAACTGGCAAAATATATTTTGAATTGATATAAGGTGTTTTGAATTTTCCTCTTGGAATTTCAGGTTTATTTTGTAAAACCAAAACTCCTGCACAAACCAATACAAAGGCAAATAAAGTTCCGATACTGCATAAATCTGTAACCATTGTTAAGTTTAAAAATAAAGCTGGAACTGCAACTACAAATCCCGTAACAATTGTTGCAAAAGATGGAGTTTTGAATTTTGGGTGAACGGTTGAAAACTTTTTTGGAAGCAACCCGTCACGGCTCATACTCATCCAAATACGAGGCTGTCCCATTTGGAAAACCAATAAAACACTCGCCATTGCTACTACTGCACTAACGGCAATAATTCCTGACATCCATTTTAAGTCTAATTTTTCGAAAACAAATGCAAGAGGATCTCCAACATTCAATTCGTGATATTTTACCATTCCGGTTAAAACCAAGGCAATAGCAATATAAAGAATTGTACAAATAATAATGGCCCACATCATGCCGCGTGGTAAATCTCTCTGCGGATTTTTACATTCTTCGGCAGTTGTCGAAATCGCATCAAAACCAATGTAAGCAAAGAAAACGGCAGAAACTCCTTTTAAAACTCCGCTAACTCCATTTGGCGCAAACGGATCCCAATTGGCTGTATCTACATAAAATATTCCAACTGCGATAACTAAAAGCACTACGCAAAGTTTTACCACAACCATTAAGTTACTTGCATTACGAGATTCTTTCATTCCTCTGTAGACCAAAGCTGTAATCAAAATAATGATGAATAAAGCAGGTATATCAGTTACAAAATGGAAAGATCCAATTGTCGGCGCAGTTGTCCAGGCTGTATGTGCTTGTTGTAAAGCGACACTTAAATTTTCGAATGATTTTCCGCCTCGCATTAAAGCTTCAGCATCTTTAAATCCGTTTGAAGCAGTTAAGTAATCCATCTGAATCCATTGCGGCAAATGAATTCCGCCACTCTGGAGAAGTCCCGTAAAGTAATCACTCCACGATATGGCGACGGTTATATTTCCAACGGCATATTCCATGATTAAAGCCCAACCAATTATCCAAGCAATTAATTCTCCAAAAGCAACATACGAATAGGTGTAAGCACTTCCAGAAACTGGTACCATAGAAGCAAATTCTGCGTAAGCAAAAGCTGCAAAACTACACGCTAAAGCAGTAAATAAGAATAAGAAAATTACAGCTGGTCCTCCATCTGCACTGGCTTTTCCAATGGTGCTAAAAATTCCCGCTCCAACAATAGCTGCTATTCCAAAAGCCGTTAAATCCCTAGTTGTCAAATGTTTTCCTAAGGCATTATGACCGTCTGTTTCGTTCTGTGCAACCTGCTTCAGAATATCCTGTACTGTTTTCTTTCGGAATAAACTTGAAAATGCCATATAATGTTTTACTGTTATAAATTAATTTAATTCAGTTCTTTTTGTTTTATTTTGCAAATAATGCAAAAAATATCTTGATTTCAAATATATAAAACGATTTTGTTTTTACAGGTGTTTTTTTCTGCCACGAATTCACGAATTATTTTCTCAAATCTTTGTCTATAAATTTTCTCTCGCAGATTGAGCAGATTTTTTTCAAATTAAATCTCCAAAATCAGCTTAAATCAGCAGTCCCGATAGATATTGGGAGCTTGAAATAAAAAATAAATCTGCTCAATCTGCCAAATCTGCGGGAAACAAAAAAACTTTGCGACCTTTGCGTAATTCTTAGCGAGCTTTGCGGTTAAATTCTACTTCAAGCAATTTCTCAAAATACTAACCGGATGCTGTGCCTCACGTTTTGTTCCATCATAAATTTGATGACGACAGCTCGTTCCTGCGGCAGCAATCTTTACGTTTTCGGCCGTGTTTCTAACTTTCGGAAAAAGCGTATCCTCTCCCATTTGCATACTCACTTGATAATGCTCTTTTTCGTATCCAAAAGAACCTGCCATTCCGCAACAGCCCGAATTGTAAATTGTAACTGTATTATTTTTAGGAAGATTCAGCATGACGAAAGTCGCTTCAACAGAGCTTAAAGATTTCTGGTGGCAATGTCCGTGAATTTTAATTTCTTTGGTTTCTTCCGAAAATGAATCAGATGTTATTTTTCCGTCGATGATTTCCTTTTTGAAGAATTCTTCTATTGTAAATGCATTTCTGGATAGCTTTTCTGCAGCTTCTTTGTCATCTGCTAAACGAAGATATTCGTCTCTGAAAGTTAAAATAGCAGAAGGTTCAATTCCGACTAAAGGTGCATTGGCTAAAACCAAATCTTTAAAAACATTTACGTTGTGATTAGCGATTTTCTTTGCCTCCTCCAAAAATCCTTTTGAAAGATAGGTTCTTGCACTTTCTTCATGATCTACAACTAAAACCTGATAACCTAATTTAGTCAACAATTCGAAAGCATCAATTCCGATATTTACGTCGTAGTAATTCGTGAATTCATCCACAAACAAATACAATCTTCCATTTGGAAAATCTGATGTTACAGGTTTGTTGTTTTGATACCATTTTCTAAAAGTCTTTTTCGCCAATAACGGAACTTGCCTTTCAGGCGCAATTCCCATTGTTTTTTTCACCAAAGACTGATTCGAAATAAAATTCGTAATCGCAGGGAATTTGCTTCCCATTTTGTTCAATTTGGCGTTGTTGGCAAAAATCTTATTCCGAGTTGAAAATCCGTTTGCTTTTTGATATTGATACAAAAATTCGGCTTTAAGAGTGGCAACATCTACGTTACTAGGACATTCGCTCGCGCACGCCTTACAGCTTACACACAACTCAAAAACTTCGTATAATTCTTTCTGATCAAATTTGTTTTCTTTTTCAGAATACGTCAAATATTCACGTAAAGCGTTTGCTCTCGCACGAGTCGTTTCTTTCTCATTTCTAGTCGCACGATAACTCGGACACATCGCTCCCCCTGCCGATGGCATTTTTCGGCAATCGCCAGAACCGTTGCATTTTTCTGCAGCACGCAAAATTCCTAAACTGTCTGAGAAATCTTGAAATGTTTTAATATCTGGTTCTACCCTACCCGAAACTAAACGATGATTTTCGTCCATTTTCAAAGCATTGACAATCTTTCCGATATTTAAAACCGAATTCGGGTCGAACGCCAATTTTAATCTTTTCAGTAATTCGTAATTCTTATCACCAATCATAAACGGAATAAACTCTCCACGCACGATTCCGTCTCCGTGTTCACCACTTAGCGAACCTCCATATTTCTTCACCAAATGCGCTACTTCCGTCGCAATGGTTCTGAATAATTTTAGATCTTCCGTTTTCTTCAAATTCAAAACCGGACGAAGGTGCAATTCTCCCGCACCCGCATGCGCATAATAAATCGCTTCCTGTCCGTGACGCAACATCATTGCAGAAAACTCTGCAATATACGCTGGTAAATCGCTTAATTCTACTGCCGTATCTTCAATAGAATCCGCTGCTTTATCGTCGCCTACAATACTTCCTAAAAGACCTAATCCTGCTTTTCTCAGTTCGTTGGCTTTATCAATATCAGCTCCAAATAATTTAACGCTGGCGTATCCAAAATTATGTTTCTCTAAATCGGCAATTAAAGCGTTTGCTTGATTTTCGGCATCTTCTAAAGTGTGTGATGCCACTTCAAACAGCATAATCGCTTTTGGTTCTCCAACCAAAAAGAAACGGTTTTTAATATGCTCACGATTTGTTTTCGTACAATCCAAAATTGTGTCATCAATCATTTCGCAAGTGTACAAATGATGTTTCATTGCTACGACAACAGATTCCAAAGATTCCTGAATCGTATGATAATGCGCCACAACCATAATACTATGAGGTGGTGGTAAATCATCAACTTTTAAAGTAATTTCGGTTGTAAATGCCAAAGTTCCTTCACTTCCGCAAAGCAATTTCCCTAAGTTTATCGTTGGTTCAGTTCCGCCAAATAATTCAGATTTTAGCAAAATATCTACAGCATAACCTGTATTTCGTCTGTGAATTTCCGGTTTCGGAAATTCTCTTATAATTTCTTCCTGATTTTCTTTTACCGAAAGTTCGTCGTAAACGCTTTTGTAAATTTTGTTTTCTAAAGAATCGCCTTTGGTTTTCTCTATAAATTCAGCTGAAGTCAATTCGCCAAAAGCCACTTCAGTTCCGTCACTCAAAATCGCTTTAACTTCCGCAATTTTATCACGCGTAACACCATACCGAATCGAAGTTGTTCCCGATGAATTATTTCCCACCATTCCGCCAATCATTGCTCGGTTTGATGTAGATGTAATTGGCGCGAAAAATACGCCGTGAGGTTTTAAAAATAAGTTCAATTCATCGCGAATAACGCCCGGCTGAACCGTAACCGTTTTTTTCTCGGCATCGTAACCTAATATTTTGGTAAAATGTTTCGAAACATCCACCACAAGTCCGTCACCAACTGCTTGTCCTGCCAATGAAGTTCCAGCAGTTCTAGGCGTAATCGAAATATTATGTTCTGCCGCAAAGCGAATTAACCTGCTGATATCTGCTGTAGATTTAGGCAAAGCCACCGCATTTGGACGAATCCGATACACCGATGCATCTGTCGAATAAAGTGTTTTATGAAGATCATCGAATAAAAGTGTGCCTTCGAGTTCGCTGGCTAATTGCTCTAAATGAGATTGGGTCAACATGTTAAATGGTGCTTTTTCTTTAAAATAATTCCTCAAAAATTGAGACAACAAATATAAAGATAACACATGGCAAAATAATTTCATTTGTAGATTTTATCTAATAATTCCATCACATTTTATAAAATTCAGAAAGAATCCTGTAAAGTATTCCATTTACTAAAAGTTAATTTTAAAGTTTTGTTTAGTTGAATAAAATTTTTTAAACACATAGAAACATAGATTTTAAATTCAAAGCATGAGAATATTATAAAAATCTAGATTTTAACACATAGTACAGTAAACCCAGCTATGTGAATTTAAATAAATGAAATGCCTTTAAGTACAAAGAAAAACTATGTTTCTATGTGTTTTAAATTTCACTAAACAATTTAAACATTTTTACGCCTTATTATCATGGAAAATTTCGTTCAGGACGTCTTTAAACATTTAGAAAACTATTATTACAGTATTGTCGATCTTACGCCAAAATTTATTCTGGCCGTTGTCGTAATTCTCGTTTCGTGGTTTATCGCAACGCGAATTGGTCTCTTTGCAGGAAACCGACTCAAAGCCAGAATGCACGACCGACTTCTCGCCACTTTTATTGCCCGATTAATTAAATCGGTTCTGATTATTATTGGAGTTCTCTTCATGTTTAAAATTATCGGACTTGACGGCGTTGCGCAAAGTATGCTTGCTGGCGCGGGAATCTCAGCTTTTGTGATTGGTTTTGCGCTTAAAGATATTGGTGAAAATTTCCTTGCCGGAATTCTGCTAGCTTTCAAACGTCCGTTTTCTATTGGCGATATTATCGAAAGCAATGGTGTAAAAGGCGAAGTCATCAATCTCAACCTGAGAGATACTGAAGTAAAAAGCGATTCTAAGATCATTTATATTCCGAACGCGCTTCTCATAAAAAACACTTTAATTAATTACAACAGCGAAGGGTTTCTACTCCAAACTTTCACGGTCGGACTCGAATATGGTTCTGATTATACCCGCGCCATCGAACTCGTAAAAGAAGTTCTTGGCAACAGCGAAGAAGTAACCGAAAAAGACCACGAAAACGCCGCCGTAATTACCGATGTTGCCGCCGCAGGTATTATTCAGCTCAATGTTCGTTATTGGGTTAAAACCGCATCAACGATTCAAAACTCAGAATGCCGTTCTAAGATTATTGCTGCTGTCTTGAAGAAATTGAAAGAAAATGAGTTTGTGTTGAAATAGAAGGTATTATCCCGATAGCTATCGGGACTGAGATGCTAAGGCTCTAAGTTTTTTAAACTCAATTGTCACCTGAGCGAAGTCGAAGGCTTATGAAACCTAAAAATTGACACAACGAATTCTTCCCCAATTTTGTCATTTCGACGAAGGAGAAATCTTCGCACGTAACTCCGTAACGAAAAGCCAATCTTTATCGAGTTTCTTGCGAAGATTTCTCCTTCGTCGAAATGACATACTGTGTGGAAATCTCACTGAATTTATCATTTTTCAAAATATCGTTTTATATTTACCAATTAGAGACAATATACTACAGCAATAGTATTGTTTTTAAAAACAAAATATAATCTTTTTCTTACTTTAAAATATTTTTTTGATATCTTTACAGCCCTAAACACAAAGAAATATGATATCAAAAAAACTTTTGCCCGTGCGGTATGGTGGCGGTATTGGAAACAACTGCAACGCACTTTGTGGCGTAGGACACCTTAGCTGTGCGGGTTCTTTTCCTAAACACAAAGATTATGAGTACCAACACAATTTCAAAACAAACCGAAATCAAGCTTTTGAATTTTTTCAACGACAGAATAGATCCTGTTGAAATGGCTAAAACATTAAGGCAGGTAAATTTCACACTCGCTTTATGTGTTTTGAGCGAACATGAAACATTTCAAAGCGAAATCATCAAATTAAGAGACAACTTTTACTGGCTCAATGAATTAGCAGAAATTTTAAATCCTTATTTGGAATTGGAGTAGAATTTAAAATGAAAAACCTCGATTTTTTTAAGTCGAGGTTTTTTTTTCATTAATTAAGATTACAATTGTAATGGCCTTTCGAGTTATTTCAGACTAGCTTCGGAGAAGCGAAATATCTATAACCATTTTGATTCGCCGTCACAAAAGCTTCAGCGGAACGACATATTTAAACATTAATATTCTATCTCTATTGATTTTTTGTTAATTCTTGTAACTAGAAACAATAAAATCTCTTTTTTCTAAATTTATACGCAAATAAATCCCATTTTAGCGTTTCCAAATTAATTATGTTTTTTAAGATTAGTTGAAATGAATAAAAATATAAAAGCCCTATACGAAATAGCTCAAAAAGAAACTCGAAAAATATTAGGCTTAATGTCAGGAACTTCACTTGATGGACTCGACTTGGCACTTTGCGAAGTTTCGGGCGAGGGCGAAAACACGGTGGTCAAAATCCAGCAATTTGAAACTGTTGATTATAACGACGATATTAAAACCGAAATAAGAAAAGTATTTGCAAAGAAAACAATCGATTTTCAGCATTTAGTTTTATTAAACGAATGGATTGCAAACCTGCACGCGGGAATGATCAATGATTGTCTTGCTAAATGGAATATTCCTGCAAGCGAAGTCGATTTGATCGCTTCGCACGGACAAACGGTTTTGCACGCTCCGAAGTTTTTACATCAGCAGGAAAAATTTCCAAACGCCACTTTACAAATTGGAGACGGCGATCATATTGCGGTAAAAACGGGAATTATCACTTTATCAGATTTCAGACAAAAACACGTTGCTGCGGGTGGCGAAGGCGCGCCTTTGGCGGTTTACGGCGATTATTTGTTATTCAGTAAAAAAGACGAAAACCGAATTATGATCAACATGGGCGGAATCGCAAATTTTACTTATTTGCCCGCTTCACAAAATGCCGAAGAAGTTTTTGTAACCGATACCGGAACAGCAAATACTTTAATCGATATTTTCACCAAACAATTTTTCCCTGAAAAAAGCTTCGATAAAGATGCTGAAATCGCTAAAAGCGGCACTGTAAATCAAGAACTTTTAAGCGAATTAAAAAGCGATCCTTTCTTCCAGAAAAGCTTCCCAAAAACTATTGGTCAGGAATTATTTAACCATGAGTTTGTAAACTCTGCTTTAGTAAAATTAGGTTTGCAGAATATTTCGGCACCAGATTTGCTGGCAACTTTAACACGTCTGAGTGCAGAAACGATTGCTGAAGCGGTTTTGTTTGTTGTAGAAAATACTAAAACACCAATCGAAGAGTTTACAGTTTATATGTCTGGCGGTGGCGCTAGAAATCCGTTAATGGTGAAGTGGTTACAGGAATTATTGTCTTGTAAATTTGAAAAAAGCGACGTTCTCGGAATTTCAGGCGATGCAAAAGAAGCAGTTTTATTTGCCGTTTTGGCTAATGAAACTGTTGCTGGCGGAAATTATAATTTTGGTTCACAAAAAGGAATTCCATCGGTAACAATGGGAAAAATTTCTTTCCCAGATTAAAAGATAGCCACGACTCGACCGAAGGGACAGACGAAGTAATTCACGTATTTATTTAAAAATCTATGCGCAAAAAACGTTATTAATTAAACGAATTGTAATTACTTGGATTATATTTAATCTTTGAAAAAAATAATTCGTGAATTCGTAGCAGAAAAAACCCAGCGTTATTAATTATAATCAGTTAAAAAAACTATTTTTGGTTTTTGTTTAAAAAGATTGAAATGCATAAAAATCAGCACTTACTATACTCTATTATATTTTTATTTTTCTTTGGATGGAAATCTGTTTCTCAGGAAAAAATACTGCATCCTAAAAATGAATTTAGAGGTGTCTGGATTGCAACAGTTGTAAATATTGACTGGCCACAAAAAGCGACAGACAACGTAGAAAAAGAAAAAGCTGATTATCTTGAAATTTTAGAAGCCTACAAAAAACTGAATTACAATGCTGTAATTGTTCAAGTTAGAAGTGTTGGCGATGCTATTTATCCTTCAGAATTTGCGCCTTGGTCGCGATTTTTAACGGGCAAAGAAGGTTTGGCTCCAAATCCGTATTACGATACATTAGCTTGGATGATTGAACAGGCTCACAACCGTGGATTCGAATTTCATGCTTGGTTAAACCCATATCGCGCCACTTTCGATTTGAATAAAAATCTTTTAAGCCCTGGGCACGATCTTTTTAAACATCCAGAATGGATGATTGAATATGGCGGAAAATATTATTATGATCCTGCTTTGCCAGAAGTTCAGGCACATTTAACTAAAGTGGTAAAAGAAGTCGTTGACAAATATGATATCGACGCGATTCATTTTGACGATTATTTTTATCCTTATGCTGTTCCTGGAAAAGTATTTAACGATACCGCGTCTTACAAAAAATATGGAGCTGGCTTAAGCCTTTCTGATTGGCGCCGTGCAAATGTCAGCAACTTTGTACACGCTATTTCTACAACTATCAAAGAAAGTAAACCTTGGGTACAATTCGGAATTAGTCCGTTTGGAGTTTGGCGCAATAAATCTCAGGATCCGAGAGGTTCTGAAACACAATCTACATCAAATTACGACGATTTGTACGCAGACCCGATGTTATGGATGGATCAGAACTGGATTGATTATATTCTGCCTCAATTGTATTGGAGTATGAACAATACGAGAGCTTCTTACTCTAAATTGGTAAAATGGTGGTCTGAAAACGCTAATCCAAATACTGCTATTTATATAGGACACGCAACATACAAAATTAGAGGCGACGGTGATAAAAACTGGAATTATATGACTGAAATTCCAAATCAGATTGATCTTCTTAGAACTTTTAAAAATGTTTCTGGAAGTGCATATTTCAGTTCAAAATGGTTTATGGGCAAAAACTTTGATGTAGTTCGTCATTTAGAAGAAAATCAATATAAATATCCTGCACTTCCTGCTGCGGTTCCAAATTTAAAACATGTTATTATCGATACCCCAAAAGTTTTGGAATATAGTAAGGACAGCATTAAATATAATTTTACATTCCAAAGTCCGCTAAATACAAAAGTTCGTTATATGGTGGTTTATGGTGGCGATCATATTTCGAAAATCGATATTAATGATGCCTCAAAAATCATTGAAAAAGTAACCATAAAAGAAGTTGACGGAAAAATTAATTTCGCCATTGCAGCTGGAAAACTAAATCTGTACAAAGCCTGTGCTGTAACTTTTATTGATTATTATGCTAACGAAAGTACACCAACTGCTATAGACTTAAAAAAACCTTATAAAAACTATACACCAAATCAACCTAATGAAAACAGATAACAAACCTTGGTTTTGGATTCCGCTTCTAAACTTCGCTTCAGGATTACCGTATGCCATAATTATTTCGGTTTCGGTAATTATGTACAAAAATTTAGGAATTACAAATGAAGATATAGGAGTCTATACCAGTTTGCTTTATCTGCCGTGGGTTATCAAACCGCTTTGGAGTCCGCTTATTGAATTAATCGGAACCAAAAGAAAGTGGTTTCTGCTGATGCAACTCATCATTTCAATTGCCTTTCTGCTGGTCGGTTTCACGATTCCGCTCAATGGATTTTTCACCATGACATTATCGATTTTCTGGGTTGCAGCTTTTGCCTCGGCTTCGAACGATATTGCGAGTGATGGTTTTTATTTATTGGTTTTACCAGAAGACAAACAATCTTTTTTTATCGGAATTAGAAGTACTTTTTACAGACTTTCTATGCTTGCAGGAAACGGATTAGTGGTTCTCTTTGCTGGATATTTAGAACATAAATTTGGAGACAATACCAAAGCTTGGTCTTATACCATGATTTGCGTTGGTTTATTGATGACTTTTATTACGGTTTACAATTTCATTTTTACACCAAAAAACGAAATTAATGCTGTAGAAAATAAGAAAGAAACACCGCATCAAAATTTCGGAACTATATTTATCAGTTTCTTTAAGAAAAAACAAATCGGGCTAATTCTAACTTTTATCTTGGTTTTCAGATTAGGAGAATCTCAATTGCTTAAAATGCTTAGTCCGTTTTTATTAGACTCAAAAGAATTGGGCGGAATGGGATTGGATACTGAAGCTGTTGGAATCATTTACGGAACTTGTGGGGTTGCGGCCTTAACTATCGGAGGTATTTTAGGCGGAATTGCAATTTCTAAACAAGGGCTTACAAAATGGATGTTTCCAATGTTTTTAGCTATGCATTTACCAATCATTGGTTTTATTCTGTTAGCATTTTTTCACCCAACATCAATTTATTACATTTATGCCGTCGTGATTGTAGAGCAATTTGGTTATGGTTTTGGATTTACAGCATTTATGATGTATTTAATTCACGTTGCCGAAGGAGAATCAAAAACAGCACATTATGCACTTGCAACTGGTTTTATGGCATTAGGAATGATGCTTCC
Organism: Flavobacterium tagetis; assembly: GCF_016735615.1. Classification (GTDB taxonomy): domain Bacteria; phylum Bacteroidota; class Bacteroidia; order Flavobacteriales; family Flavobacteriaceae; genus Flavobacterium; species Flavobacterium tagetis. Next base: position 126,251 of record NZ_JAERSF010000002.1, on the reverse strand, counting down.
GGGAATGTTGAGCGGTTATATTCAGAAATTTTTAGGCTATCAAAACTTCTTTGTATGGGTTTTAATAGCAACAATTCCAGGTCTTATTTTATCACGTTTTTTAACTTTCCCAAAAGATTTTGGGAAGAAATCAGAAGAAGTTTAAACCCCAAATCAAACTTTACCTATGGAAATCAATGAGAATTTGCAGAACGAACGCAATCTGAAAGGATCGGAGTTCGAAAAAAATGGAAATCTTGAAAAAGCGATTGAGTTATACGAAGAAAATGTTGCAGAAGGCTTTAAAGGAAACCATCCTTACGATCGATTAGCAACGATCTACAAAAACGAAAATGACCTCGAAAATGAAATTCGAGTTCTAGAAAAAGCAATTGTGGTTTACGAAATTATTACAATTGAAGACCGATTGGAGGGATTGCCAAAACTTTTCCGTTTTAAAAACCGATTGGAAAAAGCGCTTGAAACCAAAAAACAATTGGCTAAACAAAAGAAAGCAAAGTTGAAATAAAATATTCTTTTAAACACATAGAGACATAGATTTTTTTCTATTAAAAGAATAAAAAAGAGAAACTAGTTTCTCAACACATAGCTATGTGTATTTAAACAAAGTGAAACGCCTTTTTCAAGAACTAGATACTATGTTTCTATGTGTTAGAAAATAAACGAAACAAATCTAAGCATTTTAAATCATGAGTATAAAACGTACGAATTCAGACGATATCGATTTTATAAATCTGGTTGTTTTATTAGACCAAGATTTAGCGATTCGAGATGGCGAAGATCACGCGTTTTATAATCAGTTTAATAAAACCGACAAAATAAAACATACAATCGTTTATTATGAAAATGGAATTCCTGTTGGTTGTGGCGCTTTTCGCGAAAAAGAATCAGGAACAACAGAAATCAAACGAATGTACGTTCATCCCGATCATAGAAAAAAAGGAATCGCTTCTGCCGTTTTAAAAGAACTTGAAACTTGGGCAAAAGAAGTCGGTTATACTTATACTATTTTAGAAACGGGAAAAAAACAGCCGGAAGCCATTAACTTATATCAAAAATTAAATTATACCATAATTCCCAATTATCCGCCTTACGAAAAAATGGATAATAGTGTTTGCATGAAAAAGACTTTATAATAATGAAAATTACAGCAGAAGCATTACGACAAAAAATAGGACAATTTTTCTTTCCAGCAGTATTCATCAACGATACCGAAGAAAATATTCAAGAAACGGAACGCCTTATAAAAGAGCATAATATTGGCGGACTGACCTTTTTTCACAGCCGTGCGAGCGCTGCAACCAATTACGAAAGCAAGAAAAAAGTAGTTTTTAATGATGACAGCTACGAAAAAATCAAAGTACTTATTGCTCGTTATCAAAAAGCAGCTTCTACTCCACTTCTTATTAGCATTGATGCAGAATGGGGTTTAGCAATGCGAATTGAAAAAACACCACAATATCCTTATGCGATTACGCTTGGCGCTTTACCAGAAAACAAATCAAATTTAGTTTACGAAACTGGAAAACAAATTGGTTTAGATTTAAAAGCAGCCGGAATTCAATATAATTTATCGCCTTTGGCAGATATTAATAACAACCCAAATAATCCCGTTATTGGTTATCGCTCTTTTGGAGAAGATAAAAAGAAAGTTGCCGATTTTTCTATTGAATATTTAAATGGAATGACGGAAGTTGGCGTTTTAGGTTGTCTGAAGCATTTTCCAGGACATGGAAATACTAATGTGGATTCGCATTTAGGATTACCGGTTTTAAAAGAAACTCTAGAAGAATTAATGGAAAACGAATTGTATCCATTTATTAAAGGAATCGAAAATAATGTCGATTCGATTATGATTGGGCATTTGGCGGTTCCGAGTTTAAATGACGGGAAAGATACTTCGGCAACATTATCAAAAGCAGTAATTCAAGATCTTTTACGTAATAAATTAGGTTATGATGGTTTGGTAATTTCTGATGCTTTAAACATGCACAGCGTTTCGAAATTGTACGAAACAAAAGGTCAATTAGAATGGGAAGCTTTTAATGCAGGAAATGATGTTTTATGCTTCGCCGAAAATGTTCCTGAAGGAATTGAAGCAATTTATAAAAATGCTTCTCCAGATCGCATTTTCGAGAGCTACAACCGAATCATGAAAGCCAAAGAAAAAGCTGGAATTCTTTCTGGAAACACTTCAGCTTCGGGTGAATTAAATTTCGAAAAAACATCAGAATTAAATCTGGAAATTGCTCAAAATGCTATTACAACCATTATCGATAATTCGAGTGCAGAATTAGCTTTTGAAGCTCAGAAAAACAACAAATTAGCCAAACTGAGTTTGTATAAAAATACCGAAAATACATTTTTTAAAACTTTAAATACAGAATTACCTTCACCTGAATTTGCTTTTGAAAATTTAGAAGTTTCGGATATTTCATCTATCAAAAAAGAATTAGAAAATTTCGATACGATTTTAATTTCACTATTTGTTCCGAAAGCAAAACCTTTAAATAATTTCGAAATTGATAAAGAAGTTCTAAACTTACTTTCTGATTTGCTTCAGAGCAAAAAATGCATTATTTATGTTTTCGGAAATCCATATTCCTTACCGTTAATTCCGAATCTAAAAAAGGCTTCAGCGCTGGTTGAGGCGTATCAGGATTTTAAAGAATTTCAAAAAACAGCAGGAATTCAATTTTTAGAAAAAAATAGTTTCAGCGGAGCTTTACCTGTAAATATTGAAATTCAATAAGTTAAAAGGTGAAATAGCTAAAATTTATTAACTTATAAATATTAATAATCACATCTTATTGTAAGGATCTGGACTTATAGCCTACTTTTGCACCAGAAATAAATATTTAACGTAAAACAAAAACTATGTCTTTAGTAGGAAAAAAATTCCCAAGTATTGCAGTAGATGCTATCTCAGAAATGGGTGACAATTTAAAAATCAACATTTTTGAAGAAGCAGTAAACAACAATAAAAAAGTACTTTTATTTTGGTACCCAAAAGATTTTACTTTTGTATGTCCAACTGAATTACACGCCTTTCAAGCTGCATTACCAGAATTCGAAAAAAGAAATACTATCGTAATTGGTGCTTCTTGCGACACAAACGAAGTTCACTTTGCTTGGTTAAATACTCCAAAAAACAATGGTGGAATCGAAGGTGTTACTTACCCAATCTTAGCTGATACAAACCGTAATTTAGCTAACATTTTAGGTATTCTTGATATCGAATCTACAAGCTATAGCGAAGATACAGATTCAGTTATCATCGAAGGTTCAAACGTAACTTACAGAGCTACTTACCTAATTGACGAAACTGGAAAAATTTTCCACGAAAGCGTAAACGATATGCCATTAGGACGTAACGTAAACGAATACTTAAGAATGGTTGACGCTTACACTCACATTCAAACTAAAGGTGAAGTTTGTCCTGCAAACTGGGAAGCTGGTAAAGAAGCTATGTCTGCTGACAGAATCAGTACTGCCGAATACTTAAGCGCAAACTAATTTTTAATTAGTTTCTAAGATACTAAGATGCTAAGGTTCTAAGATTTTCTCTTAGACCTTAGTACCTTAGAAATCAAATCCTCTCTCAAAAAATCTCAAAAATTACAGTTGCTAAAATCCACAAAGGTTCAAAAACTCAGAACCTTAGAATCTTAGCACCCTAGAATCTCAAAAAATAAAACTTATGTTAATCGACTTAAACGAAGATACGTTAGCAGATTTAGTTGCTAAAAACGAAAAAGTAGTAGTACAATATTCAGCTTCATGGTGTGGAAATTGCCGTATTATGAAACCAAAATTCAAAAAATTAGCAACAGAAAATGAAGCTATCACTTTTGTTTTGGTTGATGCAGAAAATTCTCCTGAATCAAGAAAACTAGCTAATGTAAGCAACTTGCCAACTTTCGCAACTTTCGTAAACGGACAATTAGTTGGCGAAACGCAAACTAACAAACAAGAAGTATTAATTGACTTAGTAAACGCTATCGTTTAATTGGTTATTTGTTTATTCGTTTAATCGATTAAACAAAAAAACGATTTAACGCTTAAACAAGAAATTATGAAATTACCAGTAATTAAGCATTTAACACAATTCATCGAAGAAAACGATCAGGACTATATCATCGAAACGATTGAAGTTCTAGAAGCTATGACTGAAATTCCTTCTCTAAAAGACGAAGAATTAGACGTAATCGGTGAATTGATTTCAAATATGTACGGTGCCCTTGAAGTGCAGAAATTGGTTGCTCAAGGAACAGATAAAAAAGAAGCTTTAAATACGTTTATGAAACGTGTATTAGGCTCAATCGATAAATAAATCGATCCCCTCCCAAGAATAAATAAATAAAAAAACAAAGCTGAGAAAGCGTTTCTAATTTAGGGACGCTTTTTTTAGTTTATAGTCTCAGTGCCAATTTTCAATCTCTATATTAACGTAATCTTTGTCAGGCTGAGCGGAGTCGAAGCCCACGCAAAGTAAACAGACAAAGATTAGCAATTTTAGATTAGAGCTACCTGCGTGGCTTCGACTCCGCTCAGCCTGACATGCACAAAAATCCAAAATCCAGCTTCTAAAATCTAAAATTTTTAGATTGATTCGTGAATTTATAGCTATCCAAAAACGATCCTTAATCTCTCCTTAAACCCTCAACAAATACTTTTACATTCAAATATTAATCCTTACTTTTGAGCCTCATTAATTTTAATCAAAAATCATGGCATCTATCACATTAGGAGGAAATCCAGTTCATACATCAGGTGAATTACCAAAAGTTGGATCACAACTAGCTGACTTCAAATTAGTACAAAACGATTTATCAGTTGCTTCACTAAGCACTTTCGCTGGAAAAAAATTAGTTTTAAATATTTTCCCAAGTGTTGATACTGGAACTTGTGCAACATCTGTTAGAACTTTCAATGCAAGTGCAAGCGGATTAGAAAACACTACCGTTTTATGTATTTCTAGAGATTTACCTTTCGCTCAAAAACGTTTCTGCGGTGCTGAAGGTTTAGAAAATGTGGTAAACTTATCAGATTTTCAAACTGGTGCTTTTGGTAAAGCAAACGGATTAGAAATCGTTGATGGACCATTAGCAGGTTTGCACTCAAGAGCAATTATTGTTGTTGATGCTAACGGAAAAATTGTTCATACAGAACAAGTAGCAGAAATTGCAAACGAACCAAATTACGAAGAAGCTTTAGCAGCACTATAATATTTTCCAATAAATGGAGTTTCAAAAAGATAACACATTTGTTACAGGCCGTTTAAAAAGCATGACATATGCTTTTAACGGCGCTGTAAAATTAATTAAAACAGAACACAGCATTATGGTTCAATTTTCATTGGGAATCATAATGACTATTTTAGGTTTTTATTTTCATATTACGCAAACCGAATGGCTTTGTCAAACCTTGGCAATCGGTTTAGTTTTAGCAATCGAAGGATTAAATACAGCAGTTGAAAAAATTGCCGATTTTATCCATCCTGATTACAGCAAACGAATCGGATTTATTAAAGATATTGCTGCAGGAGCAGTATTTTTTGCTGCAATGACTGCAATAGCAATAGGCTTGATTATTTATATTCCAAAATTTATTTAGGCAAAGGAAAACGCAAGAATGGCAAAAAATAAAAAAGAAACTGTAGATAAAAAAAACGATAAACAAGAAGGAAATAAAAAATCATTTAAGATGTCCAAACAGCAAAAGTTTGTTCTAGGATGTCTTTTGGTTCTTTTTTCTATAGCCTTATTGGTTGCATTTATTTCTTTTTATGTTAATGGACAATGGCAAAATGATCAAAGTGTTGTAAACCAACTTGGCGATCGCACTGAAGTTGTTGAGAACTGGCTCGGTAAATTCGGGGCTTTTCTTGCCGATTTGATTATTTATAAAGGTTTCGGACTTGCTTCTTTCATTTTCGTACGTTTATTTTTCCTTACTGGAATGTTTTTAGCATTAGAGCTTTCTACTCAAAAGCTAAAAAATACTTGGTTCTGGGATATTTTTGCCATTATTATCGTTTCTGTATTATTTGGTTTCTTTGCTACTTCTGCACCAGAATTAGGAGGAACAATTGGTTATGAACTGAATTTGTTTCTGCAAGATTATATTGGAAAAACAGGCACACTTCTTACACTCCTTTTTGGTTTAATTATCTATCTGATTTTCAAAATCAAATTATCGCCAGAAAAAATTCAATCGTATTTTGATTCTACTAAAAAAGAATTCAAATCAGAATTAGACACTTTAAAACCAGCGGTTAATCAACCTGAAAGCGCTTATAATCTGGAAGAATTTGCTATTAAAGAAGAAATAGAAAGTGATCCTGAAATAGATGATATTCACATCAAAACAGTTGACACGCAATTCGAACTTAACAAAGAAGCTTTAAAACCAACTATTTCTCATTCATCAGAAATTGAGTTAAATCCAGTTTTAAAGCCAATTACTCCAAAACAAGAATTGCCATTAGTTTCTCCTGATGAAGCTTTTGTAATTGAAAAAGCTGAGGAGGAAGATATTATTGAAGAAAACTTAGCTTCTCGTCTAGTTGCCGATTTCGGATTATTTGATCCAACTTTGGATTTATCCAATTACAAATTCCCAACCATCGATTTGTTAAAAGAATATTCGACTGGCGGAATTACAATTAATCAGGAAGAATTAGAAGAAAATAAAAACAGGATTGTAGATACACTTCGTAACTACAAAATTGAAATTGCACAGATTAAAGCAACCGTTGGACCATCGGTTACTTTATACGAAATTGTGCCAGAAGCGGGAATCAGAATTTCTAAAATTAAGAGTTTAGAAGATGATATTGCTTTATCATTATCAGCACTTGGAATTCGTATTATTGCGCCAATTCCAGGAAAAGGTACTATCGGTATTGAGGTTCCGAACAAAAACCCAACTATGGTTTCAATGAAAAGTGTTATCGGAGCGGCGAAGTTCCAAGAAGCAGAAATGGAATTGCCAATTGCTTTAGGGAAAACCATTTCTAACGAAACTTTTGTTGTCGATTTGGCCAAAATGCCTCACTTATTGATGGCTGGAGCAACTGGACAAGGAAAATCGGTTGGATTAAATGCGGTTTTAACTTCGCTTTTATACAAAAAACATCCAGCAGAAGTAAAATTTGTTTTGGTCGATCCGAAAAAAGTAGAGCTTACGCTTTTCAATAAAATCGAAAGACATTATTTAGCCAAGCTTCCTGACACTGAAGATGCTATTATTACCGATAATGCAAAAGTTGTCAATACTTTAAATTCACTTTGTACAGAAATGGACAATCGTTATTCTTTATTAAAAGATGCGATGGTTCGTAATATCAAAGAATACAACGATAAATTCAAGTCTAGAAAATTAAATCCAGAAGCCGGCCATCGATTCTTACCTTACATCGTTTTGGTTGTCGATGAGTTCGCCGATTTGATTATGACCGCTGGAAAAGAAGTTGAAGTTCCGATTGCTCGTTTGGCTCAATTAGCCCGTGCTATTGGTATTCACTTGATTATTGCAACGCAAAGACCATCGGTAAACGTTATTACAGGTTTAATTAAAGCCAATTTCCCTGCCAGAATTGCATTTAGAGTAACTTCAAAAATTGACTCTAGAACTATTTTGGATACTCAAGGAGCAGATCAGCTTATTGGTCGTGGGGATTTATTATACACCAACGGAAACGACGTAATTCGTGTACAGTGTGCTTTCATTGACACACCAGAGGTAGAAAAAATTACAGATTTTATTGGCGGACAAAAGGCATACGCTACAGCTTATTTACTTCCAGAGTTTGTTGGAGAAGAAAGTGGCATTAATCTTGATATAGATATTTCCGAAAGAGATACTTTATTTAGAGAGGCGGCAGAGATTATTGTCAATGCACAGCAAGGTTCTGCTTCTTTATTGCAACGAAAATTAAAATTAGGATACAACAGAGCTGGTCGTTTGATCGACCAACTTGAGGCAGCAGGTATTGTTGGTCCGTTTGAAGGCAGTAAAGCACGCAGTGTAAACATCTTAGATTTAAATGCTCTTGATCAATTTTTTAATAATGAACAAAATTAATCCAATCATGAAAGCAAAAATTCAAGAAATCAACAACAATTCTATCACAAACATGACTAAAAAGTGCTTCCAAATGGTAATTATTTTGCTTTTGAGCTTCACTTCTATTCAGGCTCAAGATAAAAAAGCGAAAGATTTATTGAACGAAGTAACTTCTAAAATAAAAAGCTACGACAATATTGTTATCGATTTTAAATATTCTTTGAATAATGCCAAAGAAAACATCAATCAAGACAGTAAAGGAAATGTAACAATGAAAGGAAATCAATATGTTTTGAATTTCATGGGCGTTACGAAAATTTTTGACGGTCAAAAAACATATACTATCGTTCCTGAAGACGAAGAAGTTACTATTTCTAAAGTAAACGAGAAAGATGATAATGCAATCACTCCTTCTAAAATGCTTACTTTCTTTAATTCTGGCTACAAATACAACATGGACATTGTTCAGAATGTAAAAGGAAGAAAAATTCAATACATCAAATTAGTTCCAACTAGCGGAAAAGACCAAAGAAAAGAAATTTTGTTAGGTGTTGACGTTCAAACTAAACACATCTATAATTTGATTGAAACTGGAAAAAACGGAACAAAAACAACTTTAACCGTTAATTCTTTTAAAACCAATCAGCCATTATCAAAAAATCAATTTACCTTTGTAGCGAGTAAATACCCGAAATACTACATCAATAAATTAGATTAATCAGAAGGTTGAAAATTCTAGACAAATACTTATTAAAAACATTCTTACTTACATTTACTACGGTATTTGTAATCTTATTTTTCATATTCATACTACAAACAGTATGGCTATTTATTTCAGAACTAGCAGGTAAAGATCTCGACTTAATATTAGTCGTGAAATTCCTGCTTTTTTCTATGCCACGAATTATTCCGTTGGTTTTACCACTTTCGGTTTTATTAGCATCTATTATGACTTTCGGAAATTTAGCCGAAAATTATGAATTTGCAGCTATGAAGTCTTCAGGAATCTCCTTGCAAAGAGCAATGCGAGTTTTGATTATTTTTATTTTCGTTTTAAGTATTGTTGCCTTTTGGTTTGCCAATAATGTTATTCCATACGCCGAATATAAGTTTGTCAACTTTAGAAAAAACATTGCTCAAGCTAAGCCAGCTATGGCTATTGCTGAAGGCCAGTTTAACGATGTCGGAACTTACAACATTAAAGTAAACAAAAAAACTGGCGAAAACGGAAATCACCTAACTGGTGTAACTATTCACGAGAAAGCGAATAATATGGGTGAAAATAAAACCGTTATTAAAGCTAAAACTGGTGAATTAGTTAGTAATGAAAAATCTAGCATTTTAAAGTTAGTTTTAAATGACGGTTATTACTACCAGGACGTTACTCCTAAAAAATATGAAGATCGCGCGAAAATGCCTTTTATAAAAGGAAAATTTAAAACGCAAATTATCAATATCGATTTATCTGAACTTAACAAAGTTGACGACAGCAAAGAAAGTATTGCAGGAACAAATGCCATGCTAAATGTTAACGAGTTACGTTATACTTTAGATTCTTTGAGCAAAAATTTAGACAACGAAATTGTTTCTTTTTCTGAAAATATCAATCAGCGAGTTGGAATTAAAAAGTTCCATTCTGATTCAAAAAAAGACATCAAGAAGAAACAGCTTCCAAATGATCTTTTATCTATCTATTCTAACAAAGATAAATTAGATATTTTAAAAATGGCCAGCAGTAATATTACTAGCACCATTTACTCTATCGAGACCACCCAGAAAGACTTAAAAGATAAACAACGTGATATCAACAGACACTTGACTGCATTGTATGAGAAATTTGTCATTGCATTTGCTTGTTTCTTAATGTTCTTTATTGGAGCTCCACTTGGTGCTATTATTAGAAAAGGAGGACTTGGACTTCCAATTGTATTTGCTGTTTTAATCTTTATTACTTTCCATTTCATCAATACTTTCGGAAAAAGGCTATCTCAAGAAGGCGGAATGACTCCATTTATGGGATCCTGGATGTCTTCTTTTATACTATCTCCGCTGGCAATTTTATTAACTTACCGTGCTACAAACGACAATGGGTTAATTAATTTTGACGCGATCACAACTCCGATTTCACAACTATTTCAGAAAATCTATGAGCGGTTTTTACCTGCTCAAAAGCAAAAATAACTATGTCAACAACAAAAATACAACTGAATACCATTGAAGAAGCTATAGAAGATATTCGTCAAGGTAAAGTAATCATTGTAGTCGATGATGAGGATCGCGAAAACGAAGGTGATTTTTTGGCTGCTGCCGAAAAAGTAACACCAGAAATGATCAACTTTATGGCTACTCACGGACGCGGATTAATCTGTACACCACTTACAGAGAGCCGATGCAAAGAATTGGATCTTCGCGCCATGGTAACCAACAATACTGATCATATGGAAACTGCTTTTACAGTTTCTGTTGATTTAAAAGGAAATGGAGTTACAACTGGTATTTCTGCTGCTGACAGATCAAAAACAGTTCAATCATTAGTTGATCCAAATACAAAACCTCACGATTTAGCTCGTCCGGGTCATATTTTCCCTTTAATTGCCAAACAAGGAGGCGTTTTAAGAAGAACAGGACATACTGAAGCTGCAATTGATTTTGCGCGTCTAGCAGGATTTAAGCCTGCAGGTGTAATCTGCGAAATCTTAAACGAGGACGGAACAATGTCTCGTTTGCCTGAACTAATTAAAGTAGCGAAGAAATTCGATTTAAAATTAGTTTCTATTGAAGATTTAGTTGCCTATAGAATGCAGCACGATAGCTTAATCGTTAAAAAAGAAGATTTTGATATCGAAACTCGTTTTGGAACTTTCAGACTTAGAGCTTACGAACAAACTACAAACAAACAAATTCATATTGCATTAACCAAAGGAACATGGAATCTTGGCGAACCAATCTTAACCAGAATCCACTCTTCTCAGGTGAATAACGATTTATTAGGAACTTTGACTAATAATGCGGAACAGCAGTTAGACGATATGTTTAAAGTGATTAACGAAAACGGAAAAGGCGCTGTTATTTTCATCAATCAAGACATGACAGCTGTCAATCTTTTAAACAGAATTTCTGAGCTAAAATCATTACAAGCTAACGGAACTTTAAAAGCTCCAAAAGTTATTATTGACAGTAAGGATTATGGCATTGGAGCTCAAATTCTCCATGATTTAGATATTTCTAAAATCAGATTGGTTTCGAACACAGAACAAACAAAAAGAGTTGGTATGATTGGATACGGACTTGAAATTACAGAATACGTTAATTACTAATATGGGAACAGTAGAAGAAAGAATTCAAAAATCAGAAACTCGAATTTTCAAAGCGGTTTTCCCTAGTACAACTAATCATTACGACACTTTATTTGGAGGAACTGCTCTTCATTTAATGGATGAAGTTGCTTTTATCTGCGCTACACGTTTTAGCCGTAAAAAAGTAGTTACAATTTCTACGGGGCAAATTGATTTTAAAAAAGCAATTCCAGCTGGTACTTTAATCGAGTTAGTCGCAAAAGTGGACAGCGTTGGAAGAACGAGCTGTAAAATTCATGTTGATATTTTTATGGAACAAATGTATTCTGAACTTCGCGAAACGGTAGTTTCAGGAACTTTTTCGTTTGTTGCTGTTGATGAGCACAAAAAACCAACACCAATTTTAGACGATTTAGATTAGTTTTTCAAAAAATATCATTTTTAGAAATACTGATAATTAGATACTTGAAAATTATTTTAAAAATCTTCAAAAAAAAAGTCTAAAAAAAGTTTTGAGAACCGAAAAACCGTCTTATATTTGCACCCGCAATCAGGCAATGATAGCGACATACTGGAGAAATGGCAGAGCGGTCGAATGCGGCAGTCTTGAAAACTGTTGACTGTAACAGGTCCGGGGGTTCGAATCCCTCTTTCTCCGCTGAAATTTAAAACCCTTAACTTTGTTAAGGGTTTTTCTTTTTGCTTTAATATTTTAAAATAGCATTTAAATTTTCACTACCCATTCATGCAGATTTTAAGTAAAACTCTCCTACCCTAATATAAAGTTGTTCAAAAAAACAACCAATTAAAAAAGTAATTATCTGTTTGGCATTGCCTTTATTAACCTAGCATTACGTCTGTCGGCTCTAGAATTCTGAAGCGATATTACAGCCCAAATTGCAGCAGGCAACCAGCCAATTAAAGTAAGCTGTAAAATTAAACAGAGTAACGCCGTCAAAATTTTACCTCTTAAAAGAAAGGAAATACACGGAAAAAATATAGCTATAAGTGTCATCATACATTTGTTTTACTTATTTGTCGAAAATCTTATAATTTGTTACTTAAAATCTTACCATAAAGTAAAATCATCTGAATCTCAGAAATAATTAAGATATCTTCAAATTAAGGCTATCTAATTACATTGTTTCGTTTCTACCTCACTTTAAAACCTTTACCTTATCAAGGATTTTCTTTTTTTACGCATCAATCATTTTCTTTGTAAATAGTTGCGAAAAAGTTTTCACAATTGAAAAAACAGCTTATCTTTGCACTCGCAATCACAAAATGATAGCGACATACTGGAGAAATGGCAGAGCGGTCGAATGCGGCAGTCTTGAAAACTGTTGACTGTAACAGGTCCGGGGGTTCGAATCCCTCTTTCTCCGCTGAAATTTAAAACCCTTAACTTATGTTAAGGGTTTTTCTTTTATATGCATTTTCGGTGTTAACAAAACAATCAAAACTTTAATAGCAAGAATCGTAGAGTTCTTAAAATGGGATTAATGTCTTATTGATTGTTTTCAAATTAACCCGCATTTAAGAATCAACCTGAGCAAAATATTTTCTCTTTGCTGAATTTGGTGTATTTCCAAAACTTGATTTCCACCAATCATCAGTTCGTAATGGCTTAGGCGCTTCATCAATCTTTCTCCATTCCAATGATTCTCGGAAAGAAAAATGCGAAAACAAACGCATGTACTCTCCAAAATATATATCAGCTATTCTCATATTCCCTCTCACCAATAACATGTTTTCATCATTTTTGACCGTAGAAGCATCACTAAAATTTGCAGAACCAGCTATAACTATAGGATTGTCACTCAACGGATCTATAAGCATAAATTTATTGTGTATATAATTTACATTGCTATTTAATCCAGTGAGCCTTTCTTTTAGCCAGCCGTCAAATTTATTTGTTTTTATAAAATTCCCTACAGCAAAAATATTTTCAGGCATATTTCTAAGTTCCTGTATTTGATTCTCGTCAATAAGCTGTTCTTCTATCTGAGTTTTTCTATATGGACGTGTCTTTTTTTCCATTAGTGCCAAACGAAAGGTGGCCGATGAATTCTTATATACATCTTTAAAAATTTTGTTCATACCAAAGGCAAAAGTCATAAATAAAGCATCTTTTGCCGTCAATGCAAGATTTCCATAATATTTTAAAGCATCAAGATTTTTTCTAGGACTGAACAATACTGATGTACCGATAGGGAGCTCAGCAGGCGGCACAGAACTTATTTCTTCAGTTGAAGACTTCAGCTTCTCGATATCATAATCATTTTCGAGAGCAATCCAATATTTCAAAAATAACTCTGCTATATCTTTATCTCTAACAATGTGAGCAACATTTGAATGCCCGAAAATTCCTCCATCAGAAAAATTAGTTCCGCCTGTCCATACCTCTATTGGTATGTCACCTTCAAGTTTAACTATAAATTTGTTATGAGAAATACCCGAAGGATAAGTTGTTCTAGGAGTGCTAACATCATTTAAACCATATGTAGTTATTAAAGCTTTATTTACATCTCCAGGATACTCTTTTTTTGCGTCATATACTATTTTTATGTCAACACCATTTCCATAAGTATCTTTAATCACTTCTAATAATGGCTCATAATTTAATTCATAAGCTGCAATTCTTAATTTATGTTTATTTGGTTCGCTCGAAGTTATAAATTCAACTAATGCTTCATACACTCCTCTAGACAGCCAATCATAAGCACGATTATTTGGAACTTTATCAGGAGGTAAATTTCCAAATCTTCTAATATACTCTTGCGAAGCAGCTGTACCTCTATTAAAATAGACAATCTGATTATCAACTTTGGGATCTTCAGTTGTAACTTCAACAGTACATTCGGCAAAAGATTTAAGCTCAGTAGGTTTTCCTTTTAATGCTGTAACTTTGTATGTGTAAGTTTTATTAGGTTCAGCACTGTAATCTGCCCATTGAAATATTTGTATCGGATGTTCATTGGAAGAATATAACGAACCTGCAGGAAAACCAGGATCAGTTTCCTCAAAACATTTCATTCCTTCCAAAAATTTTGCTCTACCAGTTTCATCTGTACGCAAAATCGAAAAACCTAATAGTCCATCACATTTTATTTTAGGCAGATTAAACCCAAGAGTTACAACATATGTTCCTGCAATGGCATTTACTTTTAGACCGTCATTTATATTTGATGTTCTCATCTTTTTAAGTTATTAATTATTATTTACTGAAAATAGATTATCAAAAAGTCTTTCAAATTTACCAAAAGGCATCTGTTACAGATTATAATTTATCAATATCTCCTACGACAAATACAATACAATTTTAATCAAAAAAAAGTATCTTTTCACAAGTATTTACACCTGTTTTATCACTAAAAATCAACACCTTAAAAACTTTAAACAAATTTTCAATAAAGCCACATCTCTACTATCTTAGGAGTGAGCTGAATGTAATAGCTCTGAAATCTCAAACATAAAAAAGCCTTTAAATACAGATATCTAAAGGCTTCTTAACAGCTCCTGATACAGAAAAAGGATTTGAAATATTATGCAGTATATAAGTAAAACAAAAAAGGATGAGTTTAAACCTCATCCTTTCTATTTTTAATCGCAAAGAAAACTGACCGCTCCCAATAAGGCCGCAATTTCATTATCATTTGAAATGGAAACTTCGATATTTAAACCAGATTCCTGAATTGTTTTATTAAATGAGAGTAAAAACAAATCGCTTGCATTGGCAATTTTTCCTCCAATAATAATATGATCTGCTGTAAAGTTTTTAATCCACGGAATTGCAACTGTCGCTAAATCCTCTCCCATTCTTTCGAATACACGAATTGCCTGCTGATCTCCGTTTTTTGCTAGATTATATAATTCTAAGCCATTATTAAGACCTGTATTGCTTAAAGATTTATAATGTGATAAAAGACCCCTAACTGACACATAATCTTCTGCTATTCCGTCTTTATAAGTCAGATTGTATATTTCGCCATCAGGTGGAACAGTATTTCCCGAACTTATTGATGTTCCTTTATCAATAAAACAAGCTCCTAAGCCTGTTCCTAACGTTACGGCCATTACTTTCTTAGAAAGATTTTCCTGCTGTTTAAAAACCTCTCCTTTCCCAAAACAAACTGCATCATTTTCAAAAAGAACTGGAAAATCTGAAGGAAAACCAAGAGTTTCCAAAAGCAATTCTCGAATGTTTAATCCGTAAAAATGTTCGTATTTAGACTGGTCTTTAATCCAGCAAATGCCAGTTTTATAATCAAATGGTCCGGGCATACAAATCGCAATTCCTGTAACATCTTTAATTTTTGAATTTTCAATTGAGGCGCTGATTACTTTTTTCCAGATATTCATAACCTGATCTACTGGCAGATTTGAATCAAAAGATTCTTTACAGAGCGAATGGTCAAGAACTTTCATTTCTGTTTTATTAATAACCGCAGCTGTAATATGCGTTCCTCCTATATCTAGCCCAATGGCATGAGATGTATTCATTTATGTTTATTTAGCTTTTTAGTACTAGATATTTTTGTCTTTTAAAATTTGAGGATAATGAATACTGGTGTGTACAATCATTTCGCCAAATAATGTATTCGCCCAAGCAAACCATTTACGAGTAAATTTATTCACGTCATCTTTATGGAACGATTCGTGCATGAATCCAGTATCGGCGTTTGTTTTAATTAAATTACTTATACAGGCCTTTATTTCTTTTTCGTCTACACTTGTAATGGCTCTCAAAACAATACTCATTGGCCAAATGGTATCAACTCCTGTATGCGGACCTCCAATTCCTTCTCCTGCTTTTCCTTTGTAGAAAAACGGATTATTCTCTGACAACACTATTTTTCTTGTATTTAGATATAATGGATCATTTGGAGCAATCGCGCCTAAATAAGGCAATGACAATAGAGACGGTACATTGGCATCATCCATCATGTGGAAACTGCCGTATCCGTTTACTTCAAAAGCAATAATTTTTCCGAATTTAGGATGATTGATAATTCCGTGTTCTTTAAGGCCATTCTGAACCTCATCTCTTAATTTTGTGGCTTTAGCTACTAAATCATTGTCTTTTAAAGCTGGGAGAGAGAAAATTTCAATCAGATAACCTAATATTTCAATAGCGAACATATTACTCGGAATTAGATAGCCAAATAATGTAGAATCGTCACTTGGTCTAAAAGTCGAAACAATTAATCCGCAAGGTTTTACTGGATAGCCGTAACCGCCTAACGGAACGCCATCTGTTGCCCAAGCCGTCTGACGCTGAAAACTATAAGGACCGCCTTTTCCATCCATTCGCTGTTGCTCTTTAAAAGTCTGTAGAACTAAGAGCATGGCTTCTTTCCACTTGGCATCAAATAAACTGATATCTCCCGTTTCTTTCCAATATCCGTGCGCTAGTCTAACGGGATAGCACAAACTGTCAATTTCCCATTTTCTTTCATGAATTCCGGGCTGCATTTTGGTAAGGTCATTTTTCCATTCGCTTTCCTTCGTAAAATCTTTATAAAAAGCATTTGCGTATGGATCTAGCAGAATACATTTCGCTTGACGATTAATTACACCTTTTACCAGTTCTGCCAATTTCGGATCTTCTTTTACAAACGGAATATAAGGCCAAATCTGCGCTGTACTGTCTCTAAGCCACATGGCATCGATGTCTCCCGTAATTACATACGTATCTGGTTTTCCGTCGATAATTTCAAAATCGACCGTTGTATCTAATGTATTTGGAAAACAGTTTTCGAATATCCATGCCAATTCAGGATTGCCGATTTGTTTTTTAATGCGTACGATAGCAGCTTCAATTGCTTTGCTTGTAAATTTTCTTTCGGCAACAGGAGGCCTTTTCGAAACAAAATCTTTTAATGGAAACTGAAAAGTATCTGAATTAAACCCAAAAGCTTCTGTTTGAAGTGCCAATAATCCTGCTGAAAAAATGCCTGCATTTTTTATAAATTTTCTACGTGACTGCATATCTTTTTATTTTGAAGTTGAATAAGAATATGGGTATGCTTCTTTTGTTGTGCCTCTTTTATAATTAGGAGAACTGGTCATATCAAAATTTAATTCGCCTCCTTTTAATACATCAAAATGATTGATGTAATTTTTAGAATGAAGAACATTATCCCATTTTAATTCGTTTACATATTTGTTAGTTTCTGAATTACTCGGCGCATTGATAATAAGCTGTTTTCCGTTTTCTAACTGTAAAGTCGTTTTCTTAAACAAAGGCGCTCCCAAAACATATTCGTCTGTTCCTGGACAAACAGGATAAAATCCCATGGCTGAGAAAATATACCATGCAGAAGTCTGTCCGTTATCTTCATCTCCGCAATAGCCATCTGGAGTTGGTTTGTACAAACGATTCATGACCTCTCTTGACCAATATTGCGTTTTCCAAGGTTCGCCAGCATAATTGTACAGATAAATCATGTGCTGAATTGGCTGATTTCCGTGAGCATATTGTCCCATATTCATAATCTGCATTTCGCGGATTTCATGAATGACAGCTCCATAATAACTGTCATCAAAAAGCGGCGGCATTGTAAATACAGCGTCTAATTTTGCCGTGAAATTTTTATCTCCTCCCATCAAATTAATCAAACCTTGAATGTCGTGAAAAACGCTCCAACTGTAATGCCAGCTGTTTCCCTCGGTAAAAGCATCTCCCCATTTAAACGGATTAAAATTGGCTGGAAAACTACCGTCTTTATTTCGTCCGCTCATTAATCCTACTGATGGATTATAAAGATTTTTATAATTCATCATTCGTTTTTCATACAAACTGATTTCTTTTTTCGGACGATTTAATGCTTTTGCCAGTTTCCAAATCGTAAAATCATCATAAGCATATTCTAGAGTTCGCGCTGCATTTTCGTTGATTTTCACATCGTACGGAACATATCCTAAAGTATTGTAATACTGAACTCCTTTTCTGCCAACAGCTTCCAAAGGTCCTTCGTTATTCGCTCCGTGCAATAAAGCTTCATACAAAGTATTGATGTCATAACCACGTAATCCTTTCACGTAGGCATCAGAAACTACAGAAGCCGAATTATTTCCAACCATTACATTTCTAAAACCTGGACTTGACCATTCTGGCAGAAATCCGCCTTCTTTATAATCGTTGATTAATCCTTCCTGCATTTCTTTGTTTATAGAAGGATAAACCAGATTCAACAAAGGATATAAGGCACGAAAAGTATCCCAAAATCCAGTTCCTGCATACATGTATCCCGGAAGAATTTTTCCGTTGTATGGGCTGTAGTGCACAATTTTTCCATCTTTATCAATTTCGTATTGTTTCTGAGGAAAGCAGACTGTTCTATACAAACATGAATAAAAAGTCTTTAGTTGATCTGCATTATTATCTTCAACAGCGATTTTCCCTAGAACTTTATTCCATTCCGCTTTAGATTGCGAAACCGTTTCTTCAAAAGTTACTTTTCCCAGTTCGTTTTTCAGATTCAATTCGGCCTGCTCCTGACTTATAAAAGAAGATGCTACTCTAACATTTACTTTTTCTCCTTTTTTGGTTTGAAATCCAACAACTGCTCCTACATGATTTCCTTCTGCTTCCAATTTTTCAACAGTCAAAACTTTGTCAATCCAAGTTGAATTGGTTTCAAATTTCTTATCAAATACGAGCACAAAATAGTTCTTAAAATTTTGAGGAACTCCACCACTGTTGCGCGTTGTATAACCTATTATTTTATTTTCTGACGGAATTATTTTGATGTAAGAACCTTTATCGAATGCATCAATTACAATAGAAGATTTTTCATTTTCTGGAAATGTAATCTGAAAATGCGCCGCTCTTTCTGTTGTTGTAATTTCGGTTGTAACATCATGATCAGCAAGATAAACGCTGTAATAATATGGCTTTGAAACCTCAGCTTTATGACTGAACCAGCTCGCGCGTTCATCTTCAGCGAAGGCCAATTTACCTGTAACCGGCATAATCGAAAACTGACCGTAATCGTTCATCCAAGGCGAAGGCTGATGTGTTTGTTTAAACCCTTTAATTTTTTCTGCGTTATACGTATAAGCCCATCCGTCGCCCATTTTACCCGTTTGAGGCGTCCAGAAATTCATTCCCCACGGTCTGCAAATTGCGGGATACGTATTTCCGTTTGAAAGATTATGCAGTGATTGCGTTCCCATTAACGGGTTTACATATTCCACAGGATCTAAGGCTTTTACCTGTGCATTTAAAAAAAGACAGGACTGTACTATTCCTAAAAAAATTAAACTTTTTATTTTCATATTCTTGTGAATTGTATTTTGTAAGATGTGAAATGTAAAGTGTGATATGTTTAATTGCATCTCACATTTTACTTTTCACTATTAAAACGGTCTATCTTCTTTCTTAACTCCAAATGTCGTTGATGGCCTGTTTTCCATATATAATTTCAGTTCACCGCCTTTTACGATCATATCATGTGTGATATACGATTTTGTATAGGGTTTTCCGTTATATTCTGCTTTTTGAATATAGATATTTGATGCGCTGTTATTAACCGCAATTATCGTAAACGAAATGTCTTTTTTATGATGAATGACAGCCGTGTTTACCAACGGACTTCCTAAAACATAAATTCCGTTTGCAGGATTAACCGAATAGAATCCCATAGACGATAAAACGTACCAAGCCGACATTTGTCCTAGATCTTCATTACCGCATAATCCATCTGGTTTTGTTGAGTAGAATTTTTCGTCGATTTCGCGAATTAATTCTGCTGTTTTCCAAGGTTGTCCAGCAAACGCATATAAATACGGAATATGATGGTTAGGTTCATTTCCGTGCGCATATTGGCCGATTAAACCGCTGATATCTGGCGAAACATCCTCGCCTTCTACTTTATCAGTTATTAAAAACAAAGAATCCAATTTTGCGATAAATTTCTCTTCGCTTCCAAACAAATCAATTAAACCGTACGGATCTTGCGGAACCAGCCAAGTGTACTGCCATGCATTTCCTTCAACATAATCGTCTTTACGATGTGCAGATGAAAGCGGGTTAAATGGTGTTCTCCAATTTCCGTTTGTTAATTTACCACGCATAAACGTGGTTTCTTTATCAAAATACAGTTTGTATAAATTGGCTCTTTTGGTGAAATAATTATAATCGTCTGTTTTGTTTAAAGCTTTTGCCATCAAAGCGATACAGTAATCATCTATGGCATATTCTAAAGCATTTCCAACAGATTCTAATAGTTTATCAGCTGGAATATATTCCAATTTCTGAACATAATCCATTCCATCGCGGGTCTGCATTGCCGTTTTTTTAATGGCTTCGTATGCTAAGTTGACATCATAATCACGGTATCCTTTTAAATACGCATCAACAATAACGGCTATAGAATGATTTCCGTTCATCGTATTGGTTTCGTTGCCCATTAAATGCCAAACTGGCAATCGTCCTTGCTGCTGATAAATCGCTAAAAACGATTTTACGATATCATTGATTTTTTCAGGCTGTGTAATGGTATATAATGGATGCAGTCCACGATAAGTATCCCAAAGTGAAAAAGTCGTGTAATTGGTAAAATTGGCTTTTTCATAAACCTTTTTATCTGTTCCTAAATAATCTCCATTCGCATCATTAAAAATGGAAGGCGCAAACATCGTGTGATACAATGAAGTATAAAAAACCTTCATTGTTTTGTCGTCTGCTTTTATCTGAACTTTATTCAGTTCCTTATTCCATTTTGAATCTGCCAGTTTTACAATCGCATTAAAATCCCAATTCGGAATTTCTGCTTTTATATTAGCAGATGCGTTTTCTGTGCTAACTGGAGAAATCCCAACTTTTACCAGAATCTGTTTGTTTTTTAAAGTTTTAAAATCTAAAACCGCTTTTATTTTCAAGCCTTCTCCTTCAGTTCCTTTAACTACGGCTGTACTGTCGTAAACCATCATATTTGCGATTGGCTCAGAGAATTCCATAGCAAAATAAATGCGCTGATCTGCCGCCCATCCTGCAGAATATCGATAGCCTTCAATTTTGGTTTCGCTAACTTTTTTAATGAACGTTTTTACTGGTCTGTCCCAGCCGATTCCGTCTGCTAGATCAATTAAAATGTGAGAATCATTAGCATTTTCAAAAGTATATTTATGAAAACCAACTCTTTCGCTGGCTGTTAATTCGGCTTTGACTTTATATTTATCCAATAAAACGCTGTAATATCCTGGTTTTACCACTTCGTTTTTATGAGAGAAATACGAACCGTAACCGTTTACCATATCTTCTTTTGTGCCTTTGGTCAAACTGACTTTTCCGCTGACAGGCAAAACGAGAATATCATTTAAATCTCCAATTCCGGTTCCGCTTAAATGCGTGTGAGTGAAGCCCAAAATGGTATTGCTGGCATAGTTGTAACCGCTGCACCAATCCCAACCTTCAAAAATATTTACTGGTCCCAACTGTACGGCTCCAAAAGGAACATTTGCGCCCACGAATACGTGACCATGCCCAGCCGAACCAATAAGCGGATCTACATATTGCGTGTAATTTATATCTGTTTGTTTTTCCTTTTTCTGCTGTGAAATTATCGGATTGGCAAAAAGTAAACTCAAAGCCAAGAAACCACTAAATACTATTCTCATATATTTTTATTTTTTAATCTGTTTGTTAGAGTCAATGCGGTGCGTCTCTACAAAAAACCTTAGCATCTTAGTACCTTTTCAAAACCTCATACAAAGAATAAATCTTAATTTCAGGTTTCGCAATTTTACCTTCAAACGAAATTGTTTTTTCTTCTCCTGCCTTTAGATCAAAATAATTATCGCTCCATTTTCCATTATAGCCTTTCATCGAAATGCAAACATATTTTGCCATTTTCTGAGCTTTTACAATTATGTTATTTCCTTTTATCTCCCAGCTGATTTTTGGATCTTCTAATGCCAAATCTTTTGGATGCGTAAAATCAGTTTCTGGTTTTATGTCATCTCTCTAGGCTTCTTTTATGGCATACCAAGCCGCTTTTGGCTGTCGGTTGTTGTAATCGGTAATACTCCAACTTGCAACAGGCCAACAATCATTTAACTGCCAGACTAAAGTTCCCATATTATAAGGTGCTTTAGCTCGATGTGTACCGACAATATTTTTTATTGAATAATAATGCATACACTGACTCAAGTATGCATAATCTTCCAGATTCATTTTTTTAATTTTCGAAGCATCGATGAAATATCTGCCGAGATAGGAATCTAATTTTTCAAAACCTTTACCTGCTTTTAAATGTACTTTTAGTATATCTGAATATAAATGTCGATCTTCTGGCGAAGTAAAAGCTTCAATTGAATTATAATTTGGTAAAGACAACATTCCATATTCGCTCACAAAACGTCCAGTTTTTTTATGAACGGCTTCAATATCTTCCAATCCCCACCAAATTCCCCAATAATGACTGTCTCCTTCGGTCACGCTTTTTGCTTTTGACCAATGGTATAATGGCGAAGAGCTTAAATACGGACGTTTACCATCGACTTCTTTTACCCATTTTGGAATACTGTCATGAAATAAACGCGTATAATCTTTCCACAAACGAATTGAATCTTGTTTTGAAATTTTGAAACTTTTCATCCAGCCCCAATTTTTAAAAGCTTCATCAGATTCGTTGTTTCCACACCATAAAACGATGCTCGGATGATGACGTAATCTTTTAACTTGATACTGAACTTCTTTTTTTACATTATCAAAAAAAGCGTCGTCTCCAGGAACCATTGTGCCCGCGAACATAAAATCCTGCCAGACATTTATTCCGTATTTATCGCATAAATCGTAGAAATAATCATCTTCATAAATTCCTCCACCCCAAACGCGAAGCATATTCATATTGGCTTCTTTGGCAGATAAAACTATTTTTTCATATTCTTTTTTGGTCACTCTCGAAAGAAAAGCGTCTGATGGAATATAATTGGCCCCTTTCATGTAAACTGGTTTTCCATCAATTTTAAAATAGAAAGAGCGTCCGAGACTGTCTTTGTCTTGTATCAACTCAATTTTTCGATTTAAAACATACGGTTTCTCAGGTTCTTTTTTGTCGTAAGCTTCAAATCTTGGCGTTTTCCAGATTCCGCAAGTGGTGAATTTTGGTCCCCAATCCCAGCCAAAATGGTATTGCGCTTTGCGAACATAGGCGCGCGGATTGTCTGGAATTACAAATGGATAATCTTTTTTAGCCAACGAATCGACTACATTTTGTGCCGATTGAAATACGATTCGCAAATCGTTATTTCCAGATTTCAAGACTTTTTTAACGTCAACTCGCCATTGACGGAACATATTATCGGCTTTTAAAACTAGCTGATTATTTACGTAAACTGATGCGTAAGTATCTAATCCGTCAAAAACTAATTCTGTATTTTTCTTTTTCAGCATATTTGCCGAAACCTGAAAAGCCGTTTTATATTCCCAGTTTTTGCGTTCAATCCATTGCAATTTTTTCTCGTTATCTCTGTAAAATGGATCGGGTATTAATTTACTGTTTAGCAAATCGGTATGAATTTCTCCTGGAACATTGGCTGGATACCATTTTTGTGTTTTCTCTTCACGATACGTCCAATTATTTTTTAAATCAACACTTTGTGCAAAAGCAATTGATGTAAAAGTTGCCACAAGTAGACATATTAGCCAATGAAGTTTTTTTTGATAATTCATTTTACGGAGTACTATTTTAATACCTTCTAAAATTACTAAAAAAGGTAAGTAATTTGGCAGTTTTAGAGAAGGAAAGACTGACCGCACTATTCCTTCTCTTGAAAATTTATTCTTTGTTAGTAACTCTAAAATACAACTAGAAATATCTTCTTTACCACTGCCTTATGCTTTATTTTGATTTTGATGTGGATTGTTTTTAAACTCAAATAATTGAAATAAACTTTAAGTATAGTATTTTGAAATTTTAAATACAGAAAATAAAATCCATCTTTTTCAGCAGAACCAAATTTGTTTTATGCGAAAAAAAGGGTATTTGAATCTGTAAAATAACTTTTCAAATATTTGCTTTTCAGATCAATCAATTGCAGATTTTAAAAATAAGCCGGGTATGCTCATTACCCGACTTATTTAAACTAACCAACCAATTTAAAAATTATTTATCCCACCAGATTCTTGTGGTCATTAAATCTAAACCTTGACGTTGAATTGCTGCTTTATAATTAGCCTCATTTGTAATAAGTTCTGACTGATCATAAATTAATCTTCTTGGAATTGTTCCTTGAGTTTCTCCCGTTGGGTCATTAACCGGAACTAAAACTGGATAACCTGTTCTTCTGTATTCTGAGAATGCTTCAAAACCGTTGAATAATAACACAATCCATTTTTGCGTGATAATCTGTTCGATTTTCTGCGCTTCTGTTCCTGCAGATTTAAATGGATATGTTGTAATGTAAGTGTTGTATTCTGCTAATGAAACTGCTGGCACTTTATCTCCAAAAATGGTTAAAATATTCATCGCCGCTCTTACTCCATTTTCATAATAAGTCTGAGCCGACCCGCCTACATTCCATCCTTTTACTGCTGCTTCTGCCAATAAAAACTGAACCTCAGCATAAGACATAATTAATGTTGGAGCATCTAAACGCAATACTGTAGAAGTATTTGGATCTGAGAACAATTTTTTATCTCCACCAGGAAATTCTTTTGCATCATTTGCCAAACCTTGCTGGCTTGCCGGATTATTGTCTCCTGTTGCTTCCAGTTTTGCATAAATTCTTAAACGAGGATCGTTGGTGTTTTTCAACATATCGATAAACGTTTTACTGAATTTAATGTTAGATTCTCCTCCGTTCAAATCGTTTCTAACCCAAGATGATGTAATTGGATTGGTTTTAACTCCAGCAGGACCTGCATCATGTTTTAAAACCAAACTGTCATCGTTTGAAGTGAAAACTCCTTTTGCATAAGCTTTTTCTACAAATTCTTTTGCTTTTGCAGGATTTACTTTAGACAGACGCATTGCAACTCTTAACATTAAAGAGTTTGCCAGTTTTTTCCATCTTGCAACATCACTTTGGTAATACAAATCGGCATTTCCAACAAATGGTTTTCCTGCATCAAGTGCAGTTCCAGCTTCGTCCAATTCTTTCAAAAGGTCATTGTAGATAGCTTCTTGCGTATCATATTTTGGAGAAAATACGTTTCCGTTGTATCCTTTTCCAGCTTCAAAATAAGGAACTTCACCATAAGTATCCGTTAATTTTTGGAACAAGAAAACTTTCATGATTCTACATGCTTGAATCATATTTGAGTTTTCTGGCGTATTTTCTACTACAGACAATAACTGGAAAATCTGATTTAATCCTTTTCCGTAAGTTTCTCCAAAAAGCGCTGCAGAATACTCAGAAGAGTAAGTGTATTTTGAACCTGGTCCTCCAAGCGAAGAAAACTGCTGCACAATTTGTGCTGCGTATAAGTTGTTTCCTCTTGTGTTAGAAAAATCCTGTCCGTCTACATAAATCTCAGCAAGCGTAAACATAGATTTTACAGCTGGATCTGTTAAAGCATTTGGATTCTTATTCATTTCTTCGAATCCTTTATCGCATGAAGCTAATGTCAAAGCACCAACAATTGCGACACAAAATATTTTGATATATCTATTTTTCATCTTTTTTAGAATTAGAATTTGACATTAAGTGCAAAACCATAGTTTCTTGTCAAAGGCATTGAAGCTCTTTCCATACCTTGTGCATTACTGTTTGAGTAATTTGACTCAGGATCGATGTTTGGAACTTTGTCATAAATAGTCCATAAATTGTGAGCTGAGAATGCTAAACTAACAGACTGGAATGGCGTTTTTTGCAAATATGCTTTTGGAAAATTATAAGCAAATGAAATTGCTCTAAGCTTAACAAAATCAGCATCGTAAACAAAGTTTGATGTTACATCACTGTAACTTCTCCAGTAATCGTAAGCCGAAACTGTTGTGTTTACAGGATTTCCGTTAACATCTGTACCGCTTACTGCTACACCGCCTTCACGACCTGGAAGTGTAATTTCAGATAATCCGTAACGTGTTCCTAACTGGTTTGTAGCCGAATAGATCTCACCTCCAAATTTAGCATCAACAAAAACAGAAAGAGTGAAGTTTTTATATGAAAAATCATTTGAAAGTCCCATAGATGTTGGCGCAACACCTTGTCCTGCAATAATTAAATTTCCTCTTAAGAATTTTCCGTCTGTGCCAAGCACTATATTTCCATTAGCATCTCTTAAATAATCATAAGCTTTGATCACTCCAAATGGCTGTCCTTTTTCTAAAACTACATTAGCTCTTCCGTCTCTGTTTCCTTCTAATGTTTTCGTCGTAATTTTATCAGAAAGATTTAAAACTTCACTATGGTTATAAGCAAAATTGTAACCTACGTTCCAAGAAAAACTTGGCGTCTTAACGGCTTTAACATTAATAGCAAACTCAACCCCTTTATTTAGGATTTCTCCAACGTTGATTTTTGTAGTTCTATATCCTGAAGCTTGAGAAACATCGGCATCAGTAATATCATTTGTAGTTTTTTTGCTGTAGAAAGTCAAATCTGTACTCACTCTATTATTGAAGAAGGTGTTTTCAAAACCAAACTCAATTGTGCTTACCTTGTAAGGCTTTAAAGTTCTGTTTGGAATTGTTTCTCCATTTACACCCAAAATAGGCTGTCCTAACGAATCTGTTTGTCCATCTGGCGTAGTATAAGTCAATGCTAAAGCATAAGCTTCTGGCAATGCACCTCCAACGTTACCCCAACCTGCTCTAACTTTACCATAAGAAATCCATTCTGGAAGACCGATAACTTCAGAGTAAATAAAACTTGAACTTACAGAAGGATAAAAAGTACTATTATTTGACGGATCTAAAGTTGAGAACCAATCTTCACGACCTGTTAAACTAAGAAACAAATAATCTTTGTATCCAAGATCTGCTGAATAAAAAAGAGAGTTTACTTCACTTTCTGAGAATAATTTTTCTGTTTTATCAGGCTGTGTATTTCCGTAGAAATATTTGAACGGAACAATAAAATTGTTTCCTTTCATCTTGATACCGCTGTATCTATTATGCTGACGGTTTGCACCAATAAAAGCATCCAATGAAAAATCTTTAGCAATATCTCCTTTGTAACCTAAGTAACCAGAAGCATTTACTTCAGAACGAGTTTCAATTCTGTTTTCGATAGATCCGCCTGGGCTGTAATTTATTCCTGTAGGCTCAATTTCAGTATATTCATAATTAATATCATCAATACCAATAACAGCTTTAGCATAAATTTTATCTGTAATGTTGTAATTCACTTTTGCCGATCCGATGAAACGTTTTCTAAGATCATCATTTAATGGAGATTTAGTAGCAAAATAAGGATTTGTATGATATACGTTTGCTCCAAAAAAGTCTTCTTCACCTCCATTTGCATCATACGGATTGCTTATCCATCTGATATCTGTTCCCGGAGTCATAAAAGTCGTTGGGAAAGATGGGTTTCTTGGCGAATCATTTAAGTACGGACGATTATGGCTTTTCTCAGAAATATACTGAGCATTACTTTCTATACTGATTCTTTTATTTGGAGCCGAATTTAAACTCAAAGCCACATTGTTTCTTCCAAAAGTAGTTTCTGGCAAGATAGATTCGTCTTTTGTATTTCCGAAAGATAATCTAAAGTTTGTTGATTCATTTCCGCCAGAAATTGCTAAAGTATTGCTGAAAGAATATCCAGTTCTATAGAAATTCTCCACATTATCTTTTCCATAAGCTTGATACGGTCTTGTTTTTCCATCAAGTGATAATGAAGGCGTTCCGTCGTATTTATCTCCCCAAGCAAAATAATAAGAATCTCTAAGTTCCTGTAAATTGTTAAATCTAGTTGGCACACCGTTCGCATTTGGAGCTCCTGCACCATATTGATCTTGCCATTTTAAAAGACTTGCAGGTGTGTTAAAAGAAGAATTTGTACTAAAATCTACTCCTATTCCTGTTCCATTTTTACCCTTTTTAGTTGTAATTAAGATAACACCATTTGATCCTCTGTACCCATAAAGAGCAGAAGCGGCACTACCTTTAAGTACAGACAGCGAAGCAATGTCATCTGGATTGAAAGAAGACATACCATCTCCTTTATCTGCACCTCCCCACATACCAGCATTTCCTTGCTGTGTATTGTCAATCGGAATTCCATCTACAACATACAAAGGCTGGTTTAATCCTGATGCAGAAGTCGCACCACGAATTACCACACGGCTTGAACCTGATGGCCCTGTAACTGGAGCCGAAACGTTTACACCGGCAATTTTACCCTGCAAAGCATTTCCTAAATTGATTTCTTTATTTTTTGTCAGATCATCGCCTTTTAATTCTCCAACGGCATAACCTAAACTTTTCTTTTGTTTTTTAACTCCAAATGAAGTTACAACAACATCTTTCAATTCCTGTTTAGATTCAACCAGTGCAACAGCAACTCTAGTTTCTTTTCCCTGAAGTACTATTGACTGCGATTGAAACCCGATCGAAGACACATTAAGCGTAACTTTACCTTCAGGAACATTCATTTTAAATCTCCCTTCAGCATCTGTAACAGCGCTAAATGGTTTTCCTTGAACTTCGATTGATGCAGCAACAACTCCCTTGTTCTCTGCATCTGTAACTATACCGGTTATTAATCGATTTTGCGCGGCAGCACTTAAACTGCTAAGCAATATCACTCCTAACACTACTAATATTCGTCTCATAAGCTTTTTTTGGTTATTGGTTTTGATTTCGTTTGTGTTTTGTTGTTAAGTGTTTGTTTTTAAAATAATTAATAAAAAATTGTACTCTGTTTGCAATATCACAGCAAGATGCTTTTGCAAGCATAGCTGTTTTTCTGTTTAACTAAAACGTTTTAGTGGAATGGTTAAAAAATTTTTAAACTGATTCTCTTATTATTAAAGAGCCCTTTTTTAGAATTTTTTCAATTTTATAATCTTCAAAGTTTGTCATCTGGCTCATCAGCAACTGTATGGACTTAACTGCTATGTCTTCTATGGGTTGGGCAATTACAGATATCGTTGGTGTATGCAGTTTAAAGCTGTCATGATCATCAAAACTGATAACTGAAATGTCATCTGGAATTTTGTACTTCAAATATCTAAAAGCCTGGAGTCCTGCCAAACCGAGGTAGTTTGCTAAAAAAAGGACGGCATCTATCTCTTTATTTTTTTCAAAGAAATGTATAATAGCTTCTACTCTGCTTTGTTCATTTGCATGATAATCTAAATGAAGCGTAAAATTTTCGTTATAAATCCCTTCTTCTTTTAGCGCTTCAACATATCCTTTTTCTCTCAATTTCATCTGAATCATTCCAGACTCATTATTCACAACCGCAATATTTTTTCTTCCTTTATCAATCAAAAACTTAACAGCCGAATAAGATCCTTCGTAATTGTCCATCACGACATGACTTACTTTTTGATTGGCAAAATATCTGTCTATTAGCACCACTGGCTTTTGCATTTTTAAAAGCTGTCCGATTGTTTTTTCCAGATTTCGAGTTGGTGTAATAATAAACCCTTCTACATTTGCTTGTAAAAGGCTCTGAACTAATTCTTCAGAACGCTCATTATCATCGCCTGTACTGCAATAAAAAACTCTATAGTTTATGTTTTTGGCTTCGTCTTCTATCACTCTAGCCAGATCAGCAAAAAACTGATTGGATATATCTTCAACAATAAGTCCGATTGATCTCGTTTTTCCTGTTCGTAAACTGCTCGCAATCATGCTTGGTTTATACTGCAGCTTTTGCGCTACATCTTGAACCTTTTTGATTACCGTAGGACTAATTGCCATTTTTTCGCCTTTCCCATTGATAACAAAAGACACAGTCGAAATAGAAACTTCTGCCTGTTTAGCAATATCTCTAATTGTAATCTTTTTCATCTAGCAAAAAATTTATAGTTACATATTTTAGTACATCGCAAATATATGCAAGTGAAACTTACAAAAACGTTTTAGTAAAATTTTTTTTCAATAAATCTCTTTTTTATATGCGAAATAAAATGAAAAATTTAGCAAATACTAGATTTATCTGAGTTATTGTCATTTTGACTTTTAATATCGATTTAATGATTTTTATGCCGTTTTAATTGAAATATTAGACATTTAACAACCTTTTTTTAATATCATTTTTCGAAAAAAAAAGTTCAAAAAAATCCAAAATTTCTCTAGAAACGCTGTTTTCAGAAAAACAAAAAAAACTCCAGTACAAATAAATCAAGAAGTGTTAGTAAGAAAAAAATCACTATTTTTAAACTAATCTTCACTCTTTGTATTATGAACGATAAATCACAGCTTTTAGGTTCAATTTTCAGACATCTTGACGGATTAGTTACTGCTCCTGTAGCAGTTACATTCAAAAACAAATCAGTTTTAGAATTTATATTAAGCAAAGAAAAGCTAACATTATATGAGCTTACTACTACTTTTAAAGCCAACGAAGGCTATCTGAATGTGGGTTTGCGAGTTTTGGCTTCTCAGGGATTTCTGGATTATGACGTTGATAATAAAACGCAGGAAATCACGATTTCGGTAAACGAAAAAACAAAAACAGCATTTTCATTATTTTATCTCTACGAAGATGTTGTTGAATTGCTTCAGTTATCTATCCATTTTCATCCACGTTTATTTGAAGATACGCCGTTTGAAAAACTCAATATTATTTTTGAAAAATACAAAAAAAGGTATGGAATTGAACCTTCAGAAGACCCTCTGAAAAACAGTATCCAAGAACAGATTCTAAAACATATTGAAGGTTATTTGATTGGCCCGACCATTGTACGTTTGGCAATGAACGGAATGTTTCACAAGTATTTTATGGAAACTTCTTTCAGACCCGAAGAGTTTCATAAATCACCAGAAAATTTTAAAAAGATTTTAGACTTTTTTGTCCATCTGGGTTGGTTTCTGGAAAAAAACGGTAATTATCAATTTACCGAAGCAGGTTTATTTTTTGCTAAAAGAGCCAGCGCTTACGGCGTTACGGTTTCTTATCTGCCAACTTTTGCCAAAATCGAAGAATTGATTTTTGGAAATCCAGATATTTTAAGAACGGCTGAAGGTGAAAACGAACTTCATGTAGATCGTGAAATGAATGTTTGGGGAAGCGGTGGCGCTCATGATACTTATTTTAAAGTGGTTGATGAAATCCTGATCAAGCTTTTTAATCTTCCTATTGAAGAACAGCCAAAAGGAATTCTCGATATGGGTTGCGGAAATGGCGCTTTTCTACAACATATTTTTGAAGTAATCGACAGACAAACTTTAAGAGGAAAAATGCTCGACGAATATCCGCTGTTTATAGTTGGAGTTGATTATAACCAAACTGCTTTGAAAGTAACCAGAGCTAATCTTATCAATGCAGATATTTGGGCAAAAGTAATTTGGGGCGATATCGGACGTCCTGATTTACTTGCCAATGATTTGAAAGAAAATTATAATATTGATTTGAAAGATCTTCTCAATGTAAGAACGTTTCTAGATCATAACAGAATTTGGCAAGATCCGAAACAGATTAATGAAAATAGAGCTAGTACCTCAACTGGTGCATTTGCTTACAGAGGAAAAAGAATCAGCAATAATCTGGTTGAAGATAATCTTTTAGAACATTTACAAAAATGGTCACCATATGTACACAAATTTGGTCTGCTTCTGATTGAACTTCACACTATAAGTCCAAAACTTACTGCCAACAATTTAGGCAGAACTCCTGCAACAGCTTATGATGCTACTCACGGTTTTTCTGACCAATACATTGTTGAAATTGACGTTTTTAATGCAATTGCAGCTGAAGCAGGATTATTTCCAGACAAAGCAATTTTTAAACGTTTTCCTGATGCGGATACGGCAACGGTGAGCATTAATTTGTTAAAAGGAAAATAGTTCTGAAATAAAAAAGCCTCCAAATAGAGGCTTTTTTTATTGCATTTTATTAATCGAAAAGAAATTATTTCCCTCCAATCAACTCCATAATCTTATCATAAATTGCTGTATTCTGATAAACTCCCATGAATTTTTCTGAACCTGGACCGTAGGCAAAAACGGGAACTGGAATTGCGGTATGATCGTTTGTACTGAAACTTCCGTGAACATAACCTTTTTCAATACTTCCATTAATTAGAGACAATCCTCCTGTTTCGTGATCTGCGGTTACGATTAATAATGTCTCCGGATTTTTATCTACAAATTCCATTGCCTGGCCAACCAATTTGTCAAAATCAAGCATTTCCCTCACAACATATTCCACGTTATTTTGGTGTCCTCCGTAATCGATTTGAGCGCCTTCAGCCATTATAAAAAATGGATTCTTTGTTTTTGAAAAAGTAGTTGTCGCTTTCGCTAAAGATTTCGTTAGAAAATCTCCTCTCCCATTTTTCATAGAAACCACCGCTACGTCTTCTAAAACAACAAATTTGCTGTTTTTAATCGTATCTAAACTGGAGAATTTGTCTGAGAAAGTGTATCCTTTTTCGATTAAAGTTTTAGACAAATCTTTACCATCTTTTCTAGAAATAAATTCTTTCTGCCCTCCTCCTATCAAAATATCTGACGGATTCAAAAGAAAATCGTTCGCAATTGGTTCGCTTAAACTTCTTTCTGGCTGATGCGCATAAAATGCCGCCGGAGTCGCGTCTGTAATATTTCCGGCAGAAATAATGGTAGTTTTATAGTTTTTCTTTGCCAATTGTTCTGCAATTGTCTGAAGCGGTTTTCCTTGTTCATCAACACTTATAAAACGATTATTGGTTTTATGTCCTGTTGCCATTGCTGTTGCTCCTGCAGCAGAATCTGTAATATAACTATCAGAAGCTTTTGTAATCGAGAATCCCTGTGTAGGAATATTAAATAAACTCAATTGCCCTTTGTTTGCTGTATAACCAGAATAGATTTGCGCTAATCCCATTCCGTCTCCAATTAAGAGAATAACGTTTTTTGGACGCTTATTCTTAAAAACATTTTTAGGAACATAAGCTTGGTGAAATTCTGTATTCTGGTAAAATGTCGTTTTAATGTTATTTATAAATTGAGTCAGCTCGGGAACTTTATCCGTTCCGATGAAATCAACTTTTAAATTCATTAAAGTCATATACGTATTCACGTTGTCTTGCGTAGCCCAGAATCTTATCTTTTTGTTTTGATCGTGGACTTTTTTAATAATTGCCTGAATTTTTTCAGAATCTGGCTGCGTCAAAACACCTTTTCCGTTCCAAACTGTAATTTCATGTAAGTCTTCACTAATCATTTCAACTCTAGCCAATTGATCTGAAGTATAGTTTTCATTCAGTCTTCCGTCAAAATAAATAAAATCTGGATACTCTTTCCACAATGATGACAATGGCCTGTTTCCAGAAATAACCACTTTTATGTTTTTATTCGAAATAATATCTGGAAAAGTCTTTAACTGTTGCGTAATTGCCTTTAGAGTCGAATCGGCATCAGACTTAATATCAATCATTAAAATCAAAGGTTTATTGCTTGGATAAGCTTTACCTCCCAACGTTTTTAATTTAGCAGAAAGCGGTTCTAAATACAGACTTTTTAGTGTATTGTGAGTAGCAATTTCTTTAGAAGTGTGAGCCACAAACAACTCGTTATTCACTAAAAAAACATCGGCTTCTATAACTCCTGTTTCGTTAGAATAGGCACCATAAAATGGCAATTTACTTTCGTAATCGTTATGAGAATGAATGTTAGAAGAAGTGTATTCTTGCGCTTGGGCGAACAAGCAAAATTGAAGGCAAAAAAGGGTGATTATTTTTTTCATTGAAAATTATTTTTAATCTTTTAAAGCTGTAGGTAACTTTATTAGAATTTGGTTTATGCTATTTATTTTTTAACACATAGAAACATAGCTTTTCTTTATGTGTAAAGGCGTTTCACTTTTTTAAATCCACATAATAAAAAGTAATCTTGTCATTTCGACGAAGGAGACTCGAGCGATAGCGAACTGGCGCAGCAAATCTTCGTAAATAACTCGGCAAAGATTGGGGTTTTAGATTGCGGAGCTTCTTGTGAGGATTTCTCCTTCGTCGAAATGACAAGATTGTGTGAATGCGTACGACTTGCCATTCCTCGAAATAACAAACTTTACTCTGTTTTTTTACAACTGCAGCCCCTGACTAAGACTGCAGTATAAAAAACTAAAAAAACACAATGAAATTATAGATTACCAGCCTTGGTTTTGAGTCAAAGCTCCTTTACTTACTGCGATTTCATCTGGTGGTATTGGCCAAACGTGATGAATTGCTGGGTTAAAATTACGTGCTGGATAAATGACGCTTCCGTCATAATGGTGCAATGGTTTCGCATAAGTTTCTTTTGCATCTCCCCAACGCACTAAATCAAAATGACGGTCTGTCCACTCTCCTGCTAATTCACATCTTCTTTCTCTTTTTAAATCGACCATTGTCGCACCAGAAATATCTGCAAGACCTGCACGGTGA
This sequence comes from Flavobacterium tagetis, assembly GCF_016735615.1. Classification (GTDB taxonomy): domain Bacteria; phylum Bacteroidota; class Bacteroidia; order Flavobacteriales; family Flavobacteriaceae; genus Flavobacterium; species Flavobacterium tagetis. The sequence goes on along the minus strand of NZ_JAERSF010000002.1, from coordinate 91,406 downwards.
CGAATCATATTGATTTCTGTATCTGCATTTTGCCCTTTCATTAATTTCGCTTCCGCCAACATCAAAATGACATCTGCATAACGTAAAAGAGGCACATTTAAAGCTGTTGAAGGTTTGTCTCCGTTTGCATTGACATAACGAATATCAACTCCGCCCGAAGTTGTTTTTGGATAACTGAACGGCTCCATATATTTTTTAAACTGATAACCCGTTCTGTTACTTGAACTTACTATATGATTTCCTTCATTAAAAGTTACTGTTTCTCCAAAATAAACAAATTTGTCTCCTTTTTGTAAAATCGTAGCGCTTCGTCTTTTATCGTTGGCAGCGTAAGTATCAAATAATTCTTTTGTTGGATAAAAATTTCCCCATCCGTTGTAAACTCCCCAACCTTTATCTTCTAAACAAACTCCAGGAAAAATAGAACCTAAAGAAGTGTTTTCTGCACTTGAAGTTACCGACCAAATATATTCTGAAGACCAGTTGTTGCTGATTTTAAATACATCTTCAAAATTGTCTAATAATTTGTGTTTTCCACTAGCCACGATCATGTTTGCATATTTGATGGCGTTGTCCCAATCTTTTGCATACAAATAGGTACGAACCAAATAAGCCCAAGCCGCAGTTTTGTGCGCACGTCCGTAATTGTCTGGCGTAAGCTGATCAAAATAAGGCAACAAATCTGCCGCTTTGATTAAATCTGCTTCAATATAAGCGTAATTTTCGGCTACATTTTTAGCACGAGGCACAAAAACATTTGTTGGATCTTCTCTATCTTGAATCGGAATTCCAGCGCGATCGTCTCCATAGTGGTACGCTAATTCTAAATGCATTACAGCATGGTTAAAATAAGCTTCTCCCAACATTCCGTTTCTTGTACTTTCGTCTAATGCAATCTTTGGAATATTTCGAATCACGTCGTTACAACGTTTCATAATTTCGTAGTGAATTCTCCAAATATCCTTAGTATCCGATTCTGATCCGTCTACAATAAAATTTTTGATTCTTTCTGCATTTTGTCTTGGTTTTGTTCCAATATCATCGCTGGCATTATTTAGCCAGAAGAAACCACGACCGTACATATTATCATCAGAATATAAAGCATAAATTGCATTTACTCCCGCTTTTGCATCTGCTGGCGTTTTCCAGAAATTTCCGCTTGACGGAGCTCCTTGTGGCACAACATCAAGTTCACTTTCGCAAGCCGAAGTGCTTACCAAAAGCACGAAACTCAATAATAAAAGACTTATTTTTTTCATTTTAATTGTTTTTTATTTTTTAAAAAGTTGCGTTAACACCTGTCATGTAAATACGAGAAAGCGGATAACGCCCTAAATCCATTCCGAAGTTTTTAAGTCCAACTTCAGGATCCATTCCAGAATATTTTGTGATTGTAAATAAGTTTTGTCCCGAAATAAAGAATCTCAGTTTCGCTTTTCCGTTCAACCAGCTTTCTTTAACGGTATAACCAATCGAAACGTTTTTCAATCTTAAGAAAGAAGCGTCTTCAATAAAAAGATTAGAAATACGACCGAAGTTATTATTGTTATCTGTTGATGAAAGAACTGGAACATTTGTATCCGTATTGGTTGGAGTCCAAGCATCTTTAGATTCAGACAATAAGTTATAACCTGGGAAAGAAGCATTTAAACCTGTATGTTTTACAGCATTGAAAACGCTATTTCCTGCAGCTCCGTTAAAAAAGATATTCATATCAAATCCTTTGTATCTGAAATTGGCATTCAAACTGTACGTTGTTTTTGGGAAAGGACTTCCTAACACTACTCTATCGCTATTGTTGATTACGCCGTCTCCATTTTCATCTTTAAATTTAATATCTCCAGCAACTGCATTTGGCTGATACATTACACCATCTTTGTTTACATACGCTTTCACCTCATCATTACTTTGAAATAATCCGTTTGTCTGATATCCGTAGAAAGCTCCAACTGGACTTCCAACTTGATAAATATTAGCTAATGGTAAACTACGAACTCTGCTTAAACCAAGTGGTTCTAATGAATTCAAATCGTCTTTAATAGAAACAATTCTATTGCTTAAAAATCCAGCGTTTGCCGTAACATCAAATTTAAATTCTCCGCGAGTTTTTTGGTAGGTTAAACTCACCTCGATTCCTTTATTTTCAACATCTCCCGAGTTTACAATTCTTCCTTGTGGTGTTCCAGAAACTCCAGGCAATTGGTCACGAACCAACATGTCTTTGTTTTTCTTTACATAAGCATCAACAGATCCTACTAAACTATTATTTAGCATCGTGAAGTCTAAACCAATATTAGTCTGTTCAGAGCTTTCCCATTTTAAATTCGGGTTTGACAATTCGCTTTCAGCATAACCATAATTAATTGATGGCACTGCTCCAATTAAAGCTTGAGTTTGAACTAAAGGCACACTAAATTGATATGGCCCAAGGTTTCCTAAGTTTCCAATTTGTCCCCAACTTGCACGAAGTTTTAAATTGCTGATGATTGGTTCAATACCTTTCATGAAATTTTCTTCAGAAATTAACCAACCTGCAGAAACAGAAGGATACACTTTCCAGCGGTTATTTTCTAATAATTTTGAAGTTCCGTCGCGACGAACAATTCCAGAGATTAAATATTTCTGACTGAAATCGTAATTGATTCTCCCTACATAAGAAGAAATAATTTCATCTGATCTTCCTGCTGCCGTCTGCTGAATCAATTTTGCATTCAATAAATAACGCTGCGATGGATCTTCGTTATCAAAACCAGTTCCTTCAACAGTATAAAAATCTCTTTTAGTTTCTTGATACGTATATCCAGCCAAAGCTTTCAAATTATGTTTTCCAAATGATTTCTCATAAGAAATAGTCTGCTCGCTCAATAAATCTGTAGTAGTTATGTTTTTTAGCGTCAATCTGTTAAAATCAAAGATCTTTCCTGGCTCTGTAACTTTTACTGTAAAGTCCGATGCATTATCTTGAATTCTGGTGTAACCCCAGTTCGATTTTACTTTTAAACCTGGAACAATTTCCCATTCTGCATAAGGATTGATCAAAATTGTTGAAATAGGATTTTTATTGTCTAATCTTTTTAAATACGCTACGGGATTGATAACGTCTCCATAAGAACCAATATATTTTTCTGGAACACCACCAAACTGACCTGAACCATCTTCTCTGTAAATCGTTGCATTTGGCGGATACAAAATCGCAGCTTGAATTGCTCCTGTATACGAACTTGACGTATTAGCAGTCTGACCATCAGTCAAAGAGTATGAAATATTTTCTCCAATTGTGAAATTGTCAGCCAATTTAAAAGAAGAATTTGCTCTTACCGTATAACGTTCTCCATAAGTATTTAGCAAAATACCTTCGTTTTTTCTATAACTTCCAGAAAGAAAGAAATTAGATTTTTCTGTTTTTCCGTTAACAGAAAGCGACAAATCTTGAATTTCTCCTGTACGGAAAATTTCATCCATCCAGTTTGTTTTTGTTGTTCTTGCTGTTGGTTCAAATGCAGGATCGAAAGCAGGAATTCTCGGCAAACCTGCATTATCTCTTGCAAGATTCATTGCATCAGCATACTCTGCAGCATTTAAAACTTCTAATTTTTTCGCTACATTCTGAAAACCTCCTTGATAGTTTACATTTACATTAATTTTATCTGAAACTCCTTTTTTAGAAGTAATTAAAATTACTCCACCAGAAGCTCTTGCCCCATAAATTGCAGCAGAAGCCGCATCTTTTAAAACGTTTATCGATGCAATATCATTTGGATTTATAGTGTTTAATGATCCGCTGTATATGATTCCGTCCAAAACGATTAAAGGCGTTTCAGCATTCAAAGATCCAATACCACGAATGTTGATTGTTGGCGATGCAGTCGGATCACCACCATCATTAATTACGGTAACTCCGGCAACTGTTCCTTGCAGTAATTCGGCAGCGTTGTTGTATGTTCTGCTAGAAGTTTCTTTCATGGAAACAGAACCAACAGCTCCTAAAACTTCATTCTTTTTTACACTTCCGTACCCCATTACCACAACTTCTTGAAGCTGTTTTACGTCAGCTGCTAATTTTACCGTGATGTTTTGCGAACTAGTAACTTTCACTTCTTGCGTTATATAACCCACGTAAGAAAAAACAAGTGTCGCTTCTGAAGCGTTTATTTCTAATTTGAATGTTCCGTCAAAATCTGTTGCTGTTGCTGCATCTGAACCTTTATCTTTAATTCCAACTCCTGGCAAAGGCATATTATCGTCTCCGCCAAAAACAGTTCCCGAAACAATAATTTTATTTTGATCGGCAGAAGCAACTTTCTGATTTTTCTTGATTACAATATTGTTGCTCACAATCTCATATCGAAGCGCATTTCCGCAAATTTTATCCAGCGCTTGTTCTAATGTTACATTATTCAGTTTTAAACTTAATTTCTGATTGGCATTTACTTGGCTGCTTTCGTACATAAAATGCACATCAACCTGATTTTCAATTTTTTGAAATATATTTTTTATACTCTCATTGTCAACTTTTAAAGTCACTCTTTTGTTAATGTCAACATTCCCGGCTTTTACTGTTAGTGCAGCAAAAAACAAAGTCATAAACAGGAATAATTTTGTTCCTATTGTCCTTATGCTCTGCCATTTTGCGGCATACCGCATTTGTTTTTCATTCATAGTTTTTAGATTTAGTGTAATTGTTTTGTTTATTAGTTTGCTACGTAGTTTTTATTTTTATTGTTTAAAGAATTACTCGATTTTGTAAACCCCTGAGTCCATTTTGTATTGGGCATTGATTATATTACATACCAATCCAATTACCTGATCGGCAGGCAGTTCTTTAAAATAGGCGCTAATCTTTAAATCGTTTAAATTCTTGTTTTTGACTTCAATCGCAACATTGTAATTACGATTGATTGTGGCTACAACTTCAGAAAGAGGTGTTTCTTCAAAAACCATAATATTTTTTCGCCACAGCGAAATAGTATTTACTGGAATATCTTTAAAAGCCTGAAGCTTATTGTCTTGAGATTTAAAAACCACTTTCTGTCCTGGAGTTACATACACATTTTCTTCTGTCACAGTCGATTTTACATTTACTCTTCCTGTAGCAACCGAAACTTCTTGCGTAGTTTGATCTGGATACGCTTGAACATTAAAACTGGTTCCGAGAACTTTGGTATCCATTTTATTGGTATGAATGATAAACGGATGCTTTTTGTCTTTGGCTACATCAAAAAAAGCTTCGCCACTTAAATACACTTCTCTGGTATCTCCTTTAAATTCTTTTGGGTATTTAAGTACACTTCCTGCATTTAGCCAGATTTGTGTTCCGTCACTTAATTCTATTTTAGCATGCTCTCCTAGTTTTACTGCAAATTGTTTGCTTTCGACTGCATTTGATGTTTGATAAAAAAACACCGATAATCCGATTAACAAAACCAATGAAGCCGCAATAGCCCAGTTTTTGTATGGAAGGGCAATAACTTTATGAGCATTCTTTATTTGTCTTAATTCCTTTTTAAGTTTGGAACGGTCTGATTGAACCATTTCCATATTATCAAAAAAATCATCTGTACGATCGTACCATTTATTCCACATTTCTTGTCCTTTCGGAGAATACTTTCCTTCTAAAAAATTTTTGATTTCGTTATTTGAATTTTCAGGCATTATAATTTCTTTATGTCTTTAATAGTATGTCTTGGGAATTGTAATTTTAGGTAGGCGCAAAAGGTTACGCTTCTGTTAAGAAAAAAGCTGAGTTCTTAATCTGAAGTTTACTTTTAATTGAATTCGCCCAAATAAGTGCGCATGAACTTCAGCGAATATGTAATATGGTATTTTACGGTTTCGATTGAGACGTTTAATTCTTCAGCGATTTCTTTATTGGTGTAATGTTTTACGCGGCTAAGAATGAAAACCTCTTTTGATTTTTTAGGAAGTAACGATGCCGCTTCATCAACCGCTTTTTTCAACTCGTCATAATAAATAGAATCCTCGATCGCATTATAACTGGTTTGCGAAACAGTATTTTTATCTAAAACTTCCTGAATGTATTGGTCAGTAACCTCATGTGATTTGATGTAATCTAAAGTCATGTAGCGAACCGAAGTGTAGATGTAGGCCGCAAAACTTTTTTGGATCACAATTGTTTTGCGTCTTTCCCAAATAGTGGTAAAAACTTCCTGCACAATTTCTTCTGAAATGGCAATCGATTTCATTCGGAGATATACGAATCGAACTAACAGATCTCGATATCTAAAATAAAGTTCATCAAAAGCTTTATCCTTGCCCGATTTTAATAATTCGACAAGTTCTTCGTCTGTAAACTTCTTATACATGATTCATTATTTTATGATTAATCAAATGAAAAGCGTGAGCCAAAACACTTTTTCTGATTTCGTTTTGATAATGATCCTGCTGTTTAAAAATTGGCATATACAAAGTATTGGGTTCTTCTTATATGTCTCCAAAATTAAACCTAGGGGTAGGTTGATTAGGTTACGTTTACATTAATAAAACCCCTGTAAAACGAAACATATTATTAACATTTGAAGTCGAAAATTAGCCACGAAATAAAGCTTTACAGCATTTGGAGCAAAAACTCAGAAACTTTGTCTGAGATAAACAGTCTTTCTCTTATAAAAAGCAGAATTGGAGCGAAAAAGTGCTTAACAAATAATTAATAGGAATGCCTTAAAATGAGTTTTATTCTATTGAAAATTCTTTTCAAAAAAATCAAAAATCAAAACTAGTTGACAAAAGCAACTAATTTTATATATTTGTACCTCAACAATACAATTTCAAATCATGACTAGTACGACTTCAAAAATTAGAAGTTTCAATAGATTTTATACTGCGCATTTAGATATTTTAAGTCAGCATTATTTAGACAGCGAATATTCTTTGACTGAAATACGAATCCTTTATGAAATCAGCGAAAGCAAAACTATAACAGCTCAAAAAATCACTGAAATTTTAAATCTGGATAAAGGATATTTAAGCCGAATTTTAAAACGTTTTTTAAAGGAAAATTTAATTGTGAAAATCGCTTCAGAAGAAGACAAACGCGCTTTAAACATTAAACTGACCGATTCTGGCAATGAATTATTAAGTGTTTTAAATACTAAATCTGAAAACAAGATTGAAGGTAAAATTGAGAATCTGAATTCTTCGCAAAAAGAAATTTTGGTTGATGCAATGAAAACGGTTAGAAACCTGCTGACAGAAAATAAAATAGCTCGAGAAGCTATTACGTATCGTCATGAAATTACGCCTGGAGATGTTGGCTATATTATTCATTTACACGGCACGATTTATTGCAAAGAATACAATTTTTCGACCGATTTTGAAAAGTATGTCATCAAGACTTTTTACGATTTCTTAGAAAAATATTCCCCAGAAAATGACCGAATTTGGATGGCCCAATACAACAACAAAATTGTAGGTTGTGTTGCAATCGTACATCAATCCAACGAAGAAGCGCAATTGAGATGGTTTCTTCTAGATCCTGCTTTTAGAGGTCTTGGAATTGGTAAAAGATTATTGACTGATGCTGTAGATTTTTGCAAAGAGAAAAATTTCAAAAATGTTTTTCTGCTTACCACAAACATGCAAGACAAAGCGCTTCAAATGTATAAAATGATGGGATTCGAGCTCACAAAATCGGAACAAGTTCAAGAATGGGGAAAAACGTTTTATGAGGAGCGATATGATTTGAGGTTTATTGAATGATAGGGCATTGATTATCAATACAAAAGATTCCTTTTCTTTCTAGAAAATCGTGTTGAAAGCTTTGGGTTCTAGTTTTCACCTTAGTTTGTTTTTACAAAAAAGCCTGCAAACTCAATGTTTATAGGCTTTTTTGCTTGAAATCTTAATTACTTTTAAAATTTGTTTAATGCAGCTAATAGTTGAAATCTATCATAATTTTTTTATTTCCTTAAGGCTTATTTATCGAAAGGTATCCACTAAATGCAATACCTTCTTTGGTTTCCCCTTCTTTATCTTGGTAAATTACATTTACCAAACTACCTTTTTTACCATCTATATAAAAATAATCATCAGACCCACCTTTCATTTCAACTCGTTCTCCCTTAGGTATTTTTACAATCAGAAATTCTTCCTTTCCAAAACAATCGCTTTCTTGTGAGTTGTCATACAATTCTAATCCATTTGATGATGTGACAAATCTTTCTTCGTCTAAATGAGGATTTATGACTTGTATTCTTTCTATTTCTTTTAGGTCTACGTATTTTAAACCTTCTTTCTTTATGGAAACTTTAGCAAAATATTTAAATGAATTTCCATCTTTTTTTATTTTAATATCTCTTAAATAATTAAAAGGTATACTTGAAGAAATTACTTTAAAACGACCTGTATCATTTGTTTCATATACTTTTAAAGAATCTTGACCTGCATACAAATCCTCCTTATTATTTTTAATATCATACAAAGATTTAGGCATTTTTTCCAGAGGGAAATTTATTTTACTTAGTACAATATCTAGAGATAAAAGACTGCTAAAATATCCCTTAGATGGATCTTCAGTGCTCTTAAAGTAATTTTCAAGTTTTTTCCCATCTGGAGATACGTAACTAAAAATGTAGGTGTTTCTATAAAAATTATAGTACTCTTCATATTTTCTTGGATAATCTGAACCGTTATTGACTTCTAAAGTGTCATTGATCGTAACAGTAGCATCCAAAATATTATTTTTATTAATATGATATCCGTATCTCACATAACCCGAAGGAGTATCTCCACCAAAACTTTCATTAAAAACTTTGATCTCAACTCTATTTAATTGATTATCAATATAGAACAAATTTAAAGTGTCTGTTTTTTGTTGTAGAGCAGAACTTTGCTTTTTGTTGTAAGAAGTAAAATACTCCCCTTTTTCTAATTCATTACCTACTTTGCTTTCGGTTACTGTTTCTTTCTTTTTACAAGAAAGAAACAGTACAGCTATTATTAAAATTATTTTTTTCATTATTTAAAATATTTAAGCGAATATACTAAAATTGAATATGAATATGATTCCAGTGATCCGATTTTGGAATTAATTTCTCTCCATTTCTAAGTCTTTTTCTTCTTTCTTCTGTAGTAGTTCTATCTGCACGAGTAGCAGAATAATACGGATGATAAACATTTACAGCCCCCATTTCTTTAACAGCTTTAGTTAATTCTACATAAAATTCTTCAGTATAGTTTTTATCGTCGACATGCTTACCGTCAATTGTGTTAATATCTATAGCTGTTCCTTTATAATGCTGACTACCTGAAGAGTGAGAGGCACCTGCAAGCTCTTGAACATTAAATTTATATTTTTTGCTTAATTCATGAAGAACATATAGCACTCCAACAGAAAGTTTAACCTGTTTACCTCTTGCATGTCCATATTCACTTGTATACACTTTATTTCCTTCAGAAGCATCTTTGATATTATCATCTGCATTAGCTCTGTCATTTGTAGATAAATATGGATGAATTGAACTAAATGTAATTCTCTTTTCTTTTATTATTTTGTCTGCTAAAACAACGTCCAAGTTTCTAGTTTCATCAATTTCTATTGCATACATTTTCCCAAGGTGAATCGATTGCTTTATTCTAGGTGTCAATTCATTTTTTGTTAGTTTTTCATCTTTTTTCCCTTTAATTATCTGGTGTTGTTTTTCATCCCAATATTCTCCATCTGCACTCCTGTTATCATGATAATTTTTAGGACTCAATGCCTTATCATAAAGAACTTCATTTCCATCTTTTCCTACGCCAATTGGTGCAAAAATTGCCATGTACATATCTTCAGCATTATCAATAACTCTTTTATAACGCTCTATATGCATTTTAAAATATAGCTTAACAAAATCTAACTGTCTAATCTCTGTCATATCTCTTAAATCAGATCTAGTTAGCAGTTTGTCTTTGTAATCAGGACCAGTATACTTTATTCCATTTTGTACTCTATTCATTTCACTTATAGCAGTTCCAGTAAATTGTATCAACCCTGTCGCTTCTGGATAACCCACACTTGAGGTAAATTTTCCTTTGGTTTCCACATTCATACAAATCATTAAATGGTTTGCCATTCTCAGTTTATTTTCTTCTCCCCAAAGTTCTTTACATATCTGAACCACTTTTTTACGGAATTCTGGAGTAACTTTTGCTCCCCACATAATGCCAGATCCATTATTAGTAATTACTGAATTACCATTTTTCACTTTTGTATCATTACTCAAAACAGCATTCAATCCATTCTCAGAATAAAGTTTTGATTCTACCCCTACCATCGCGATATAAAACATATCCATTACACCTTGCATAAAATTTATTTCCTGCCATTTTTCATTCAAAGTAAAATCAATTGTTGCAGTTCCTTCGTTATCTACAATAACTTTTACACTATGTTTAGGATAGCGGAAATCCTTATAAACTTTTAATACTACTTCCTTCCCTACCATATTTAAAGTTTTAACCACTCCTGTTACTTTTGATCCATATGGCACTTGTGTAAAAGGAGAAACTCGGTTTCCTTCATAAACAAAATATGCATCTGTTATTTTAGCAGCGGTAATGACATTTAATAATGCATCATCATACACATTGCTGTCTTTCTTAAAAGGGTATGATTTTCCATTTTTTATTCCTTCAAGCTCAAATCTAATTTTGGCTGTTTTGCCTTTCTGAATTCCGAAATGCTTTTGTAAGACGTTATCAAATTTTAATTTTTTGTTTATTTCTCCATTTTCGTCTGTTTTGGTGTCATTGTAATAATTAACCTCTCTACTATCATTTAAAAAGAATTTAATTCTTACCGGCTGATTTCCATAGCCTGGAATACTTGCTTTTATAGTATTCATTTCTCCCGCAAAACCAGAGGTTTTCTTTGTACTTCCATCGGTGTAAGTCCAAGAAGCCTCAGTTACTTTTGGATATTTGACATATATTTTTTTGATTATTTTTGATTTCAAACCTTTCATAATATTGCTGTACGCCTCAACAATAAATACACCTTCTTTTTTAGGAATTGGAAAAACAAACGTTTCTCCTTTAGCGAGATATTGTTTCCCCGCTTCATTATTTTCTATTTGCAGTTTAAAACCATCTGGTATATAAGTTTTGCCATTTTCTTCATAAACCAACCATTTTACATTTTCTCTTTCTTGCGAAGTAGCTTCAATTTTAAAGCTTTTGGCAGCAAATATGGCATCTCGGCTTGTTTCATTCCAAAAATAAACATCATTGCTAATATCAGCTTGCGTGAGGATTTCTATACTGTCAACAGAGTTTTTAATCGCGCTAAATGTTTGATTCTGAATTAGACCATATTGATCTTTACTGGCAATTTTAATAGCATATTCTCCAAAATTTTGCATCGCTAGCTTAACAATTCCTGTCGAATCAAGCTCTTGTTCCTTCGAAACTACAGTTGCTTTATCTTCATTTGTGTATACTACTTGATAATAAAGTTTTACTGGATTTAGAGTTTTTATTTGTGGATTTTTTAAAGATACTCTGAACAAGTGCTCTTCTACAGAAGTTCTTCCCAATTTATTTTTGATGCTTACAGGTGGCGTAATTACAATTTCTTGAGCAATTATACTTAGTTTTATAAATGCCGATGTACTCGCTGTTGCCTTTTTATTTGCGCCAGGTCTTGATCCGTATGCTTCTACAATATAAGTTCCTGGAGCATCAAAGTTGTAAGTAAAAGATGTACCCTTATCTATAAATTCTGTTCCTAATTTTTTTAAATCTTTGTAAATAATCCAATTGATGTTTTCTTTTTTATTTTTTCCTTCTTTTAATAAGGTTTCATCAAGTAAAAATTCCAAACTTTCGCCTACAATAAATGAAGTTTCAGTACTATTTTTAATTTTTACTGCTCCAGATTTTACAGAACTTCCAGGAACATCAACGTTATTACTTCTTTTTAGAAATACATAAACATCTTCTTTTCCAATATTCGCATAAGGATTGCTTAAATTAGGATATATTTTCGTTTTTGTTGTTATCGTAATAGAATTAGGTAAAGCATCAAGTCCTTCAACTTCTTTTAGTAATAAAAATAATTCGTCATATTGCGCAAAAAGATTAGCAACATTTGTTTTATCATCTGCCAATTTGTTTTTGATTATTCCCCAACGGATTTTATTTTCTTTTGAAATAGCACCTTTCAATATATTAGCATTAATTGCTTCAATCATTTTTTCACGAACTATTTCCCAATTAAAGTTTTTGATTTCAATTGACGATAATCCTAAATTTTTCAATGCTTTATACATTTCTGCAAAAGGCAGTTCATTTTCAAAATCAGTTATCTTTGCTTCTCCATCAAAAGCTTTATCGATACGAGTCCAATATGTAATCATCTCTGTATCATTTGCCTTCGTCGCCTCTTCCAATTTCTTTTTGATTTCGGCTTTTACCGCTTCTATTGTTGGCTCATTACTATTTGCATGAAATGCTTGTGGAACTGATAACACCGCTTGTGACGCGACATTGGAATAAACTTGCGACGATAATTCGCTATTTAAATCATTTTCTACTCCCAAAATCGGAGAAGTAGTGCTAACTGATGCAGAAGAACCGAAAATTGTTCCTCCTATAGTATCAATAACGCCTTCTCCGATTGGAGCGCTAAAAGTTGATGTTGTTGTTAAAGAAGCTTTTTCGATGAATTTCGATCCATTATTAGTTGTATTTTCTATAGCTTTCCCTGAAACCGAAGGAGTATTGCTAACTGATTGTGCTGCTTCTTTGTTTTTAGCAAATGTTTCAGTAGCGCCGCCTTCGGTTGAGAAATTAGAAACGTTTAAACTGGCATTTTTATCTTGTTGCTCCTGCCATAATTGGGCTATGTCTTTTTGCTGGCTCAATTCGTTTGAAACTTTAGCCAACTCTTTGATAATAGTTTCGGTTAAGTGTTCTGAGTTTTGAATTTCAGCACTATTTTGTATGGAAAGATTGAAATTGTGAATTGTATTTTTACTCATCGCTTTGGTATTTTTTCAGGGTGTAAAAGTACCATCAACATTTATCATTTCTAAATTTTAAACCACTTGTATTCAGTAGTTTCAGCAAATTCTATTTCTACTGAAACTACTGAAAACAGAGCTCTTTTTTTTGCTCATTTTCTACTCTTCTGACTTACTTTTACACCCTCAAATTATCCAATGGAGCCATGTCTCTGAACAGTATTTATCTGTCAGTGCTCCAATATTATTTTCTTCAAAAAGAGCAATTACAACTTTATTTATTAATCAATTTAAACGATAACCATTATGGATTACAGATTCGCATTTGGCATTAGTAAAATGCCTAAAATACCCGATAAGAACTTCCTTTTTTATCAATCAAAATTTTCCTGAAATTTTCTTTGCAAAATTTAATTTTCACTTATAAGAACGAAAGCACATTCTTCAAAAACCATAAACAAACTAAAAACTTACACAGATGAATCAGAAAACTATTGCCGTACTAGCTAGCATTTTAATTGTAATAACTGGAATTATTGATACAAAATTTGATCTTTTACAACAAGCAGGACTTTCATTGATCACAATTAATCGGATCAAATTGATTGGTTTGTTTTTATCGGCCGTATTGCCGAGCATTACTCCTTTATTTTCAAAAAAGGAGAACTAATTTCTAAAGAAAAGGAGAAAAGTATCACATTAAAACACACTACTTTTTTTAAAATCCAAAAAAATGAAAGAAAACGCACAATCTAATAAAAATGTTCCATCATCAAGCACTCAACATATCAATAAACCTTTAAAATTAAATACCGTAAACAAAGGAGAACCGACTGACAATATTTTGGTTCATAGCATTGATAATGAAGTAAAATCTATTTCAAGAAACGAATTCGGAGGAGGACCGCAAAATTTGGATCAGGTACTTGAGAATGGCCATATGACTACTAATCGCATATTGTTTAATGATACCTATTACAATTGGTTAGAAACAGAAATAAATTCTAGGTACATTCGGTTAACTGATAATAATGCAGACATGTTGGTAGGTATCGATTCTGCAGGAGTAAGTACTAGAGAAGGAGATCAGCAGACAACATTAAATCCTCAGGGCATCTTTTTTAATACCGATGGAATCGAAGCCTATCTACGAAACAACAGATCATCTGTAGTAAATGGTGTAATTAACTTACCAATTACTGACGGTAAAGAAATAACATTGGCTACTACCGATGATTTCAAAGGCTTAGAGTCGACACTCGCCGCACAAAATCATGCCAATTATCCAATAATACTTTCCGATTATTACGTTAGTCCAGAATATTATCAAGGACTAAAACTTTTTGCATCTACGGGAAATACTTTTCTACAAAACCATTATTCAGGAAGAATTACAGGCTTCGTAGAATTAAAACCAGGAAATTTAGGATTAATACAACATGCAACAGATGGCACTAGTGGCAGTGCTTCTATAGAAGTATATGGAGGTGGCTATGGCAATCTTCCTGAGATTTCCTTTAGAAAATATGTAGATGGTATTTTTTCTCTTTGCACGGCTCAAGCGGGTGATCCATTAAAATTAGATGATTTAACAACAAAACGATATGTTGATGCTCAAACAAATGGGAAAGCACCAATCGATTCTCCAATTTTTACAGGAACTCCCTCTGTACCAACTGCTGGACCAACCACTAATAATACCCAAATAGCATCTACAGCTTTTGTAAACAATGCTATTGCTAATTCATCTCAAAATTTAAAACCTTACAAAGTATGGACAGCTGTAATTAGCCAAGCTTATACTGATGCGCCAATAATAAATGCAGTATTTCAAAACGATTTTGGAGGAACCGTTGTAGCATCTAGAGTAGATGTAGGCACCTATAGATTTACATTGGGAGGAGCATTTAAGGGTAATTTTCTTTCTCCTCAAAATGGAACTCTTGTTTATCAAAGTTGCTGTGATTCTTATGGCGCAATGAGTGTTCAGAAAATAAATGACAATCAGATTGAAGTACGAACTACGTTAGTAACCATGGATCAGCAAGACCAATTACTTGGAGAAAACATGATTGAATTTAGAATCTATAATTGATCAAACTGATGTGATTAAATCCATCATACAAACTTATTGCAGAAATCGTTTTTTAATAATAAAGGACATTTTTCGATGTACTAAATGAACAATTAAAAAAAAAAACAAAACCGAACTAACAATATTTATAACTAAATAATTTTAAACTAAAGAATATGGCAATTCAACCTTTAAAAACAATTAAAAACTGGTTTAGAACTGGCTCAAAACCAACACAAACCCAATTTTGGGATACATGGGATTCTTTTCGACATAAGGATGATAAAATCCCTTTAGAAGATATTGAAAACATTGATCAAATAACGGGACAAAAAATTATTCCATCTGGAGAATTTTTAATTTTTAAAGTAGCTCCTAACACAGCTGACGAATTAGAAATCGGTGATAGTGTAATTGGCTACTGCGAAGGAAATTTCCTTGCCGAAGCAACCTATTACGGCGGAGATACGAGTTTGATGAGCAGTTTTACTAAACCCAATAATTTGGTTGGAAAAATTTTATCATTTGACACTAACTCTATCACTTACGAGCTTCATGACGAAATACTTTTAAGATCTTATACCTGTGGCGCTTACAATGGAATTGCTATTAAGTATAAAAGACCAGGAGAACTTGAGTTTTCTACTTCATGGCCAACAGGCTATTATCCTAAATTATATGTGTATTGGCTTGATTTACCTTCTGGTACAATTATGAAATTAACAGATACTCTTGGTGACTTTGAAGATTCGGAGGAATTTATAGTTTCATAAAGAGAAAATCATAAAAAAACGCCTAAACATTTTTAAACTCTTAAATCACTTAATGAAGCACTCAGGATTATTTAAAGATGTAGATTTTCTAATAATCCTGAGTGCTTTCTATAAAGAGTTAGTGTACAGCAAATATTAATTAAAAAAGCAAAAAAATGAAAGAAAATATAGCACCAAAGCCTGATGAAAAACCATCATCAAAAGGAACACAAATAGTTAATAAGCCTTTACAACTAAATACTGTAAATGAAGGAGAAGCAACCGACAATGTTTTGGTTCATGGTGCAGATAATGAAGTGAAATCTGTTCCTAGAAGTGAGTTTGGAGGAGATCCTCAGGGATTACAACAGACATTGGAAACTGGAGATACTGCCCAATTTGAAGGAGGAAATAGTAAAGTAAAATTATTGAATGGAGATCCTGATTCAAGAACCATTGAATTAGTTACAGGTGATGGTAATACTAGATCATCTATGGCTCTAGGCAATAGATATGCTAGTTTAAGTCATTCAGAACCTGCACCAGGACATGTCAACAGCAATATATCTCTAACAAATGAAGGCATCACTTTATTAAATAATGATAATGGAACTAATGGATGGTATAATATTCTTAAAGTTCCTTATAACACCACAACTCAAACCTCTTATAGTTTACCAATTGATAAGCCTAATGGCAATTATACGCTAGCAACGACAGACGACATTACAGGAGACAATCAAAATTTACAAAGTGTATTGGATAACGGCAATATAGGGTACTCTAACATTGCTATGTTTAATTATTATGAATCACCCACTTATATAAATCTAAACGGGACTGGTTTATTTGCTTCAGATAGCAAATCAGGAGCGTCAAACGAGTTTGCAAATACCACTTACAATGCTGATTTTATCAGCAGATCAATCGGATCAGGAGGAGAAGGATGCTATACAAAAGTAACCTTAAATGATAGCAGTTATACAATTGGAAGAGGTTTACATTATAAATTCCCTGACAAGGAATCAGGCACTTATACATTAGCTACCACATCAGATCTTGAATCTCTAGGGGGTGAATCTATTTCAGGAACTCCAAACTACATCTCCAAATTTAACAACTCTGGAAGCGGAATTGTAGACAGTGGTATACTTGATACTCCAGATGAAGTTACAATTTTGAGACCGTCAACGAGAATTAGCAGTACAGTCGCTGATTATTCTGGTTTAAAACTACCTAATATTCCAGCTAAAGCAATAGAAAGCAAGCCAATAATGTTTGGAACAACCGGTTCATATCCATGGGATATGCTTGTTGATAATTTTGGTAATACTTATCTAACAGATAGAGTCGATAGTAATGTAAGGAAAACTACCATCGACGGTGTGACAACTATTATTGCTGATACAGGAGCATATCCCTCTGGAATTGTTATGGACAGTAAAGGAAATCTTTTTACTGTAAATAGATCTGCATCAACTATAACCAAAATAGATAAAAATGGTACAGTTACTACTACATGGGCAACTCTACCCAACAGAACTTATGTTGGAATTGAGATTGATGAGCATGATAATATGTATGTCTTAGGTATTCTAACTTCACTAAGAGAAATTTACACCATAACTCCAGACGGTATTATTAAATTATTAGCATCCGAACCCCAACCTATAGCCCCTTCAGTATATGCTTTTACTAGGCACAAAGCTTCTGGCATGATGTATATACTTCATGATAATGGTATGATTAGAAAAATATCTCCAAATGGTACTATGTCGCAGCTAAGGTCAGGTTCTTTAAACGGTGCAATTTGTTTGGCAACTGACCAAAATACCGGATATATATACGCGTATGGCTTTTATTCAGGAACCACCAATCTTTATAAAATTGCTCCTGATGGAACTACTACCATACTATCGGACACTGTTACAGGAGGCTGGGATCTTAAGGTAGATAATCAAAGTAATGTTTATACAATTGGCAGTAATGGTGTTACAAAAACTTCTCCTAATGGAGTTTCAACTGTACTAGGTGCTACTGCTGCAGGGCCACAATGTCTTGCAGTTGGAGGCGATGGAGCCGTTTATGTTGCCAGTAGAACAGATAAAGTTTACACAAAATTTAGCCGCCCAACTTATAGAAACTCTTTAATAGTTGACCAATCTGGTAATGTAATTTCTAATCCAGATTTTTATACTGATTCCAGAGGACTAGGTTATTTACCAAGTGCGTTGCCTTTAGATATTAAATCTGAAAGCACTGGAAAAGCTATTGTTACCAAAGACTATTTAGAATACACCTTAAATGCAATAAACAGTAATGTCATCATTAATTCAAGTGATACGATAACTCTAGATACCAATGCTCTCACAATTTATTATACCTATACAGGGAATGCCCCAGCAACTTGGAATTTACCTCCTGTATTTGGAAATGATAAAATAAAGTTTCAAATTATAAATGCAGGATCTGGCACAATAACAATACAAGGAACTATTTGGAATTCAGGCACAAATGAAACATCAACGACTGTAATAAGTGGCAGTACGAAAGAATTCTATAATAATAGTTTGGCTTATGTAATTCTTTAAGAATTCTAGTTTTAACATTTCTATTTAAAAAGCATTCAAAAAAAACAACTTCTCTTTAATCCAATGCATCAAAGCCCTATCAAAGATCTTAAATCTTTCTTGGACTTTGGTGCATTTTTAAGCCCATTACACTCATCAATACAATAAACTAAAAAACAAAAACATGGCAATACAAACATTAAAAACAATCAAAAACTGGTTTAGAACGGGTTTAAAACCAACGCAAACTCAGTTTTGGGATACTTGGGATTCTTTTTGGCATAAATATGACAAAATTCCTGCAGAAGATATTGAGAATATTGACCAATTAAAAAATAGCCAAAAGATTATTCCATCGGGAGAATTTCTAATTTTTAAAGTTGACCCCAATGCAACAGATAAACTAGAAATTGGCGACAGTGTAATTGGCTATTGCGAAGGAAATTTCCTAGCAGAAGCAACCTATTATGGTGGGGATACGAATTTGATAAGCAGTTTCGAACCACTTACAGAAGCAATTATAGAAAATATAACTTTATCAGATATAAATAGTTATAATGGCACTAATTTATTTTATAACAACATTGAGAATCGAAATGGTATAATTGAAAATACTGTCCGATATCTTAATCCAGATTATGGATACTTAGACCCAATCTTTCAAGGTGCATTACCTTCTCCATACAATTCAGTTACTCGTAGACAAAGCGGTTTGAAATTAGCTGAATTTATGATAATGAATTCAAATACTGTAAATAACATATTATCTGAAAATCCATCTTTATTATTTCAACTCACAATGAATGTTACTGCTGGAGAATCACCTGCTACATTAAGGCCAAGATTATATTTAGGAGGTAGTTTAACAAATCAATTTGATGCCTTCGAATCATCTTACAGATTAATAGAATACAGCAATAATGGCATTTATAGAGAAACTGATTTACAAAGCAACTGGTTTGGAGAATGGGAAACCTTAATGCGAATAAAAACCAAATATAAAGCTAAGTATTAAAAATCTATTTTGCTCTTATAATTAAAGATAATTCAAAACCAGAATCAAAAGATTAAGAATCTTTAATTCTGGTTTTTTATATTCCTAAAGAATAAAACATTTACTTATTGAAATGAATCTCAAAAAATTCATAACTCAGCTTACTTTTTTCTTACTGAAACTACTGAAAACGAGCTTCTTATTTTTCGCTTTTCACCTCTTTAAGCCTTATTTTTACATACTCTAATTCCGGATATTAGTTTACTTAAACAGCATAAAAAACTTCTGCATTCAAAACATTTTAGAAAGCAGATACCTCAACTGTACCCTTAACTCAACTATTCACATTAACAATTAAACAATCACTAATCATGGATTTTACACCAAAAGATTTAGGAGAAACACCTCCTGCACCAGACATGAGCAATTTTAAAAATCCTTTGGCTCAGACTTCTGAAGGAAACATTTTTATCGAACAGTTTACAATCACTCCATTAAACGTTTCTTCAAAAAACGAAAGCCTAGAAGAAGCAGTCAAAAAAGAATTCAGAGACAGCAATATTTAATTATTATCAAAATCATAAAAAAATGCTTGACGAAATAACAATTCAAAACTTAAAAGAAAAACACGGCTCTTTGCTTAAAATCACTTCTGATGATCAATTAGTTACCGTTTATTGCAAAAAACCTTCTTTCAATACATTTCTAAATTATCAAAATATTTACAAAGACAATCCACATGAAGCGATTCTATTTTTATTTAAAGAATGTTTACTTGAGAAAGAAAATTATAATGACGAGTTCATGCTTTCT
The DNA here is from genome assembly GCF_016735615.1 of Flavobacterium tagetis. Taxonomy (GTDB): domain Bacteria; phylum Bacteroidota; class Bacteroidia; order Flavobacteriales; family Flavobacteriaceae; genus Flavobacterium; species Flavobacterium tagetis. The sequence continues at coordinate 71,244 of NZ_JAERSF010000002.1, read as the reverse complement.
TCAGGAAACTCAATCGTCGAAATAATCAAAAAAGACAGTGAATTCATTATAGATGCAACACCGCAAAAAGACGAATTCAAAAAATCGGCTGCACTTATCAGATACGCTTTTCAAGTAGATCCTTACCAGTTATCAATGGATGAGTTTTACAAACTTTTGGAAGAAGCTCTCTGGCTGCAAAAGCATAATGAGAAAAGAATGGAAAACACACTTATGACAGCTTTTGCGCAAACATTTTCAAATTAAAAACAAAAAAAATAAATTATTATGAAATTCAATTTTAATGTAAATGAAATTTTAGAAAACAAAGACATTGAATATAGCGGCCTAAACTATAACGAATCTGAATCAAAAGATTTTATTATAGATAAAACTGGGGGCGAATTTAATCTTAGAGTTTTTGCTCCTTTAGTTTTTGAACCTCTTGTAAAAAATGATCTCAATTTGCCGAGTTTACGAATAGATGCGGTGACTGTAAATATCAATCGTTCAAAAATTATCAAAAAAGAAGGAATCGAAGGAAGAGATTCAACAATCAAAGAACATATTACAAATGGCGATTTTAGCATCTCCATAGAAGGATTAATTGCTAATGAAACTGGAGATGAATATCCAAAAGAAAAGCTTTTTTTATTGAAACAATTCTTAAACGCGCCTTATTCTTTACGAGTTACCCATGCCATTCTGAATCGATTTGGAATTTATGAACTCGTTATCGATTCATATTCAATACCCTCAATTTCTGGAACAAAAAATATCCAAAAGTTTACGGCCAGCGCCACATCAGATGAAACTGTAGAACTAATAATTAGAGACAATGCTTAAACTAAATGCTAAAATTAAAGTATACGAAACAGTAAGCCTTATACCCACTCCTAAATTTTATGAATTTACTTATGTAAAAAATGTAGAAATAAATAGTTCGTATAAATCGTTGACTGATACAGCAACTATTGTGATGCCCAAAAAAGTATATACTGATACGAAAGGATTTGATCAAAGCCTATTTAAAAACGCCAATGGAGAAGAAAAAACGATCCATGATTTCTTTAAAATAGAAAATTACATCGAGATATTTTTAGGATATGATGGAGATTACAAACCCGCTTTTAGAGGTTATATCACAGGAGTCCAATCTGATGTAACTGCAACCATTTCTTGTGAAGATACAATGTATGCCTTCAAAAAAGTAAAAGCGGTAAAAGATGACGACGTTCAAAATTCAAAAGACATTCTTAATGCTGTTGCTACAAATCCGACCACAAATGTTGACAGTTTTAATCCTAAAACTTTTTTTGAGAAAAGAATGAAAGAGCTAAAATTTCCTTTTAAAATAAATGCTCTTGATGAAGAATTAGGAAACATAATAATCAATCGAAGTCACAGTTTGGCACAAGTTTTTGAGATGCTAAAAGACAAAGGAATCTATACGTATTTTAAAACCGAAGAAGCTGGTCCGGTATTAACCATTACCAATAACCCGCAGCAGCATACTGTAAGCGAACTAGGTAGTTTTATAGATAGAAATTTTATTAAAAGTCCGCTCGCAGGAACATTAGTCAAAAAACTAATAAATCAAGGTTTAAGTCTTTTAGGTTCTCAGCTTAATAAATTAAGTAAATCTGTTTCTGACCGTTTTTTAGGACAGGTTCATTTTAGATTTCGATATAATATTATAGAAGACAAACTAATTGTTGTTAAAGAGTCAACAAAAAACACACGCATTAGAATTGAAAAGTATTTTAAGAACTCCAACACTCCCGTGTATGTTGAATTAGGGGATCCGAATGGTCAATTAATCAAAACGCATATTTTACATGATGATAGTGAAGATTTACCAAATAATCCCGAAGCTTTCAAAAATGCAGTGACAAAAACTGCCTCAGAATTGTATCAATATGGTGCTCTAAGAGCCATGGAATGTAAACCAAGCGGATTTGAAGGTTCTTTTCTCACTTTTGGAGAACCATTTGTAAGACCAACAGATAAAGTAATACTTGAAAACGCAAAGGACAAAGAAAAAAATGGAACTTTTCAGGTAGAGAAAGTAGAACGAAGTTATGGTGAAAACGGCTATAGACAACGCATTTATATTGGAAGAAGAGTAGAAATTTAAAAAGAAAAAAATGGGGAATATAACAAACCTAATAAAAGATGTCGCCAGCAAAAATAGAATCATTGAAACCTTTGCGGCAAAAGTCATCGAAATTAATACCGAAAAAACTTCGCTCCATGATCCCGAAGATGCTTATAGCGTAAATGTTATGCGCGCTGATGGAGCAATTATTAAAAATGTACGATTAAAAGCTTCAATTCAAGATTTGGAACAAGGAATTATTTCTATTCCTAAAAAAGACAGTTGGGTTTTGGCTACAATTATTGATGGAATTGAAACTAGAGCATTCATTTCGCAATTATCTGAAGTCGAACGTACTTTTATCCGCTTCAAAAATGAACAAAATCGATATCTGGAAATTGATACTGATGTGGATAAATTTAAAATGCTATTTAAAGAAAAAAAGGATAATGGAACTTCTTCAGCTTCTGCTCCTTCTTACAGAAATATTGCTCAATTAGAATTCACCAATAACGATTCTGCTCCAAATATAAATATTGCTTTTTATGATGCAGATGGAAAAGAAATTTCTAAAAACAGTTTTAGCATCGATGAGCAGAAAATTAGCATTAATGAAGGAAATACTATTTTCAATTTAAAAGACAAAGAAGTAAAAGTAAGTATCAAAGATGGTTTTGAAGCCTCGATTACAGACAAAAAAGTTTCAATAGTAAAAGACAAATTAACTTTTGAAATGGATGATAAATTTAAAATTAGTGCTGGAGGAAAAAATTTATGGACCGAATTAGAGAAATTACTTGAAGAAATTGCTAAAATAACAGTTACTACACCAGTTGGTCCATCAGGAATACCTATAAATGCAGGTAAATTTTTAGAGACAAAACAAAACTTAAACGAAATCTTAAAACAATAAATTATGCCTTTAAATAAATCAGCTTTAGAACTAGCCATAAAAGATCTATTAATTAAGGAAAAAGCAAAAACAGATGATGGCAGTACCTCTATAGACAATATTGCATCAAAATTAGCCGAAGCCATTGATACCTTTGTTAGATCTGGACTTGTAACTACGACGGTAGCCACAACAGGTTCAGCATCGGCACAAACAGGAACTGGAACAGGATATATTTCTTAAATCTATGTAATCTAAAATTAAAATGCCTTTTGTAACAAATTACAAGAGGCATTTTTTTACTTTAAAACTTTTTAGAAAATGATATTAATTCAGTTTCTTTTTCAGCGTTTCCTCCAATTCGAAATATTTACTTTCTAGTGCATGCAGCTTTTCATAAATATTAATTGGATCAGGCATTTGTCTCGACGCGTACATACTCGCATACCAAACTTCCAGAATATCTTCGGCATAAATAGAATACATTGGATAATTTCCGTCTCGGTTATCGGATTTTAATATCAATTTTCCGCTTTCTCTAATCCTATTCAAAACCCTTTTTACTACTACTCCATCATTCTTACTCACAATTACATAAATTCTTCCGTCTAATATATCATCAAAATTATCCACATATTTTCCAAAAAGATAATCTCCATCATGTATTGTGGTAGACATCGAATTCCCTTTAATTTCAAAACATCTGTAAGTGCCGTTTTTAAGCATCGGCATGCTGAAAGAAGGAAGACTTTCCATATATTCAGGATCAGCATATCCGTCTAAATATCCTGCTCGAGCCTTTACTCCCACAAAATTGATATTTTCATCTCCCTCTTCATTTACTGTTATAATTTTTGGCACATGCAAACTAACTGCATTACTAGATTTACTGGCAAAAATATCTTCACTGTCTCCAAAAAAATATTCAGGGTTTACATGACAATGTGTAATAATACTCTGAAGTAGATCAAAACCTGGTTTGGTTCTTTTTCTTTCTCCATCGGCTTGTAATCTTCCAATTGTGATACTATCTATAGTTGTACTGGTAACTCCTATTAATTTTGCAAATGAGTTATTATTCAACTTCATTTCATCTATAATACGTTTTATTTTATCATGTATTTCCATGTTGCAAATCGTTTGTGGTTTTATGTAATATGTTTTACTTAAAGCAAAACTTCAAGTATATGTTGCAAAACTACACAATATATGGCTAATAATCACAATTTTATATTAAATTTTTCAAAATACATTGATTATCAACACTTAACAATTAACAAAAATATGAATTATCATACATATTAGCTGTCAAATAGTTAAATCATATTACTGAAATTACTGCATATTTATATGTAATATGTTTGCAAAAACAAAACATATGTTTTATATTTGCTAAAAAATAATCCAACATATGATTTTAAAAGAATTTTATACCGAAAAAAAGAGCGCTATTGAAACAGAGTTTTCTTCTAGTGCGCCAGCTGTTCATCTTTATAGTGACGCTATTTTTAAATCTTCAATAGAAGAACCAATTGTGATGTTTAAATACGATAATATTTCTTGGGAGACCTCTTCTGAGAAAAATTACAAAGCAGATGTTGCCTTTTGTTTATATATCGTGCTGCCTGTAGACACGATTTCTTCAACAAGTTATGCAAATGCATTCGACATTGCACAAAGAGTTGACAAAGCTGTATTGTCTAGAAGCAATAATAATACTCTTATAGATAGCAATTCGATCTTTAAGGTAAGAGAAAAACAATATACCAATGAACACACTTACTGGAATATAAATGATTACTTTATCTGGGAGATTACTTATAAAACAACATTGGTTGAAAATACATTGAAAAAGAAATATATCCTCTTTAATAACGGATTAAGCAATGAAGATCTAGAAGAATTAGGATACGATTTAACATCTGGAATAATCGAAATAAACCCAAATCAAGTTCAAGGAGATATCGATTTAAACTCTAATTCGTAATCTTCAAAATATGAGTATTACCCAGATCTCATAAAAAATTAAAACATTACAAGCCAAAAACAAACCTAGGCAAAATTAACTCCTACTATAAATACCACATATGAAAAGAAGCAGAACACTACTAGACAAAAGAAGAGATTACGTTATTAATTATCTTAACAACAATCAGGCTAAACAAATGAAAGTTGTTGTTGCCGAACTTTCTGATACTTTGTTCTTAACAGAGCGCACTATTTATACCATTATAAACGAAGGATTGGCAACAGAAGCTAAAGCTTAACCTACTGAAACTACTGGTTTTAGCAATCACTAAAATTGTAAAAAACGATATTAAACTTTAAATTTGTACTCGATATCAAAAGCAAATTTATCTCTTGGCCAAGAGTAAAGTTCAATAAAAAACCAGTTTTGCAAATCGTCCAAAAATAGTAATTCTCCCTTTTTTGGATTCCTGATTACAAATATCATTTAAAAAAATAAATCATTGACTATAACAAGTTTAACTACTTGCTACAGCCCCCTTTTTGCCTTTTTTCAAGCAAAAACCAAAAACAAATTTTAAACATTTAAACATTTTATATTATGAGTACATTAAACGATGTAGTAATTAACAAACTATCTGGCGGATTAGGAAGAAGAACTCCAGAACAAGACATGGTTTCAGGATTACTTTTTGATGGAGAAACTACGGTAGAATTTGAAGCAGATAAGGTTGAACGCCTAGCTTCATTGGAAGATGCTAAAGAATTTGGCATTACAGAAGATAATGATCTAAATGATCAATCTGTTTATTATCAAGTTCAGCAATTTTTCAGATTAAATCCTTCTGGTGATTTGTACATCATGAAAACAGCTGCCAATTCTTATGAAGATATTGCGGGTAAAGCTTTTGATATGCAGCAAAAAGCAAATGGAAATATTCGCCAAATGGCAATTATCTATTCTGGAGCAACCACTTTTGAAGATACTCAGGATGCAGTTGCTGTAGCGCAAACTCAGGCAGAACTTGCTTTTGCAGATTATATGCCATTTGAAGTAATTCTTGAAGGAAAAGGTTTTGATAGAACAGACGTGCCATCTTTAGCTGGAAAATCAGCAAATGTATCTGTTGTTGTAGCTATGGATGTTAAAAAAGCTGAGAAATATCCAAATTCGGCAGCGGTTGGATTAGCATTAGGTGCCGTTTCAAAAGCAAAAGTATCAGAAAACATTGCCTGGATTGAAAAATTCAACTTAGCTGGTGAAGGTTTTTCACAAGCTGGATTTGTTGGTGGAGAAGAAATTAAAACTCTTACCCAACTAAGAGAACTAAATGACAATAGATTCATTTTTGCAAGAACACACACAGGTTTAGCAGGTATTTATTTTAACGACAGCTCTACTTGTACAACAGATACATCAGACTTTGCTTATATCGAAAATAACCGTACTATCAACAAAGCAACTCGTTTATTGCGTACTGCCTTATTGCCAAAATTGGCATCTCCTGTTTTAGTTGATATTGATGGTAAATTACCGCAATCTGTTTCAAAAAGTTTTGAAGGCTTATGCAGATCTGCTTTAGAAGGAATGGTGGCTAACCAAGAGGTTTCTGTTTTTGATGTTTATGTAGACCCAAAACAAAATATTTTAGCAACTTCTGAACTAAAAATTAAAGCCGAAATTACTCCAATTGGAACTGCTCGCAAAATTACGGTTGATTTAGGATTCAAAAATCCTTTTGGAATCGACAAAGCGTAATTTAAAATTCACAGACAATAAAAATTCACAAAATGTTATCATCCTAACTCTTTTCTTAGAAAAGCAAATAATAACAGATGATAGCCCCTGAACGTTATCGGGATTATTAAAAAACAAACAAAAGCTACACTATGAATAAATTGCCATTAATTAACGGACAACAACACAGCTGGTCATCAATTGAAGTAAGCATTGCAGGTAATATCGTAACAGGTATTACAGCTGTAAATTACAGTGACTCGGTATCTAAAGAAAACCATTATGGAGCTGGAGACATGCCAGTACATAGAGGAAGAGGAAAATATGAGGCTAAAGCTTCTCTTACTTTATATAACTACGAAGTAGAAGCGATTTTGGCTGCTTTACCAAAAGGGCAAAGACTGCAGGATATTAATCCTTTCAGCATCATTGTAAGTTATTTAGATGACAGCAATGAAGTTATCACACATACTATGAGAAACTGCGAATTCAATTCAAACAGTAGAGGAATCAGTCAGGGAGATACTAAAATTGCTGTTTCTTTCGACTTGATCTGTTCACACATTGAGTGGAACTAATCTAGTACAAAAAACCAACTTACCTAAACTATAAATTGTTTAAAAACCGACTCCGAAGAGAAAACCAATTTTATCATGCGTTACGCAAAAAAGAAGTTCTGAGCAACATGATTTTTGCAAGCAAACTATTTTAACCGCTCTTTAGGAGTCCGTTTAAAACAGCTTATTTACTTCAGAAGGCTGCTCTGAGCATTTTCGTCCTGAAATAAAGCTCGAGCAGCCTCTTTTTTTAAAAACAAAAAGATTTTAAACATGAAAACAGCAACACCAGAAACTACCGAAGTTTTAGACGGAAATATTACCCAAGCACAATTAAACCAATGGAAATATAAGCATAAAAAAGTAGTAAAGCTTACCATTAAAGATGATGACGACACAACCCTTTTTGCTTATTTCAAAAAACCAGACATGAGCATTCGTGCTGCTGTTTTGCAAGCTTCTAAAATGGATGAATTCAAGGCTTTAGAAGTCTTATTCAAAAACTGCTATTTGGGAGGTGATGGCAAAATCGAACAAGAAGATGATTTACGTCTTAATATCACAACCGCTTTCTCAGATCATATTCAGCCTAAACCCGTTAAGGTAGAAATACTTTAAAAAAACTAAACACATTTCTTTTAAAACATCAAGCATCATGATTGTTAAAAACCATAATATAGAATTAAAAGACACCAGTGCTTCAGAAATGGCTCGGTTTAGACAAATTATGCTGAGCATTTGGCGTCAGCAGATTGAAGACGACAAAAATAGCGCAGAAATGCTTAAATATATTGAAAATTCTCAAACAAATCGGAAAGATTTGAGTCAACTAAATTTATATTCTAATGATTCTGACACAAAAGAATCAATTACACCTTTACATGTTCAAACTAATAATCTTTCTAAATTGTGGAGATACGACCGTGACACCGTTGCCTGGACAAACAGCGATATAATAAAATGGAAAAAATCGGGAAACAATGATTATTTATTTAAAAGAAAGGCAGAGTTTGTTAAGTATTATAGTGCAGTAATAAAACATGCTGCTAAAATGAATGGAATACCACCATTTTTACTAGCAGGTATTGCGTTTACAGAATTTGGAGGAAAACCTGATTGGCTAAAAAAGGGAGTTCGATCTCTTAGAGAGCTGGATTGGAGTGGACCAGATATCATAGATAGAAATCTAACAACAACAAATCATCCAGACAAAACATCTTTTGGAGACATGGCAATTCAATTAGGCAGAGCTGGCAAAGAGTTAGGTTACGAAAGCATAAATAAAACAGATAGAGACGCCATACAAGAGTCTTTATTAGATCCTGTAATTGGAATCTATATTGCTGCTATGCACGTAAAAAGGCTAAAAAATGTAGATTTTAAAAATACTCCAGTAGATAAATTAACACAACCAGATATAGAAATTATTGCCAGCCGCTATAATAGAGGATTAGAATTGTCAAAAGAAAATATTAAGAAAGATACTTCGTACGGAAGATCAATTTACAAACATCAAAAAGAAATTAATAATGCTTTGAACTAATAATACATTAACGAGATCAGAATTAATTATTCTAAACCACCATCTTTTTTCCTAAAATTCAAAAGTTTAAAACTATTAAAAAAATCTTATTCAATATTATTTTATATTTGACATAGTCTGTTTTACTTAACAACTTAAAAAATAACTTGCATTTTACTTTAATAACAATTATTAACCAATACTATGAAAATTTTAATACGAATATTATTTTTTGTTGGACTTTTTCTCTTTCTATTCAGCTATTTTATTGATCCCTATACTGTCCACGATGGAAACGACATCGTAATTGACGCAGATGTTGTCGGATTTCTAAAATTGCTTTATGCTATCACTAGCATTATTTTTGGATGGTTATCTTATTTATTTCTTAGAACTTTTAAAAATAAAGTCTATCTGATTTTCTCGCTAATTTTATTGATAATCAATTTAATATTTTTAAGTAAAATGTTTTTGTACTTTGACAATTTTCTAGAATGAAAACAAAAGTTGATTTTTAATTTGACAGCTGTTATTAGTGCATTAAAACACTCGTTTTTCTTTCATAGAAATGGGTGTTTTTTTTTGAATTTATAGCATTTTAAAACTACAAACCAAAATAAAAAGCTTATATTTTCCTACTGAAACTACTGATTTACAAAGTTATATTGTTTTTCAAAACCATCATTTGGACATATCTTTACACTGTTCTTAGAAGCATCTGTTTTAGCTAAAATAACAAGTTCAAAAAAGAACCTTTCACGATTTTATTTTGGAACTAATTTCAGTTTCCAAAATAATTTCAAAACACAAATTTATCTTATCTCATTATCAATTCCCTTGGTGTTTTTTAATAACCGAGAAAGTCTTCTATTCTTTAATCATTAATACATACAATATGGATCAAACAACAAAAAAACACATTGATTTGCTTCATCCCTCAGTCAGAGAAGAAGTTACCAAAATTATCGAACAATGCGATATCGCTTTGAGCGGAAGAGCAAAAGTTCGCATTACACAAGGTCTTAGAACCTTTCAAGAACAGGAAGATCTGTATGCTTTTGGCAGAACCAAACCAGGAAAAAAAGTAACTAATGCCAAAGGCGGACAATCTATTCATAATTATGGTTTTGCAGTAGATATCTGTTTGATTATAGATGGTAAAACGGCTTCATGGGACACAGCAAAAGATTGGGACAACGATCAAATTTCTGATTGGCAGGAATGTGTAGAAATCTTCAAGAAAAATGGCTGGAATTGGGGCGGAGATTGGAAAACCTTTAAAGATCTTCCTCATTTTGATAAAAAGGGATATAGCGACTGGAAAGTGCTAAGTAAACTCAAACGAGACAGAAAGAATTATGTAATCTTATACAAATAAACTGATGAATCATTTAAAATTAAAACTTACAGCATTTTTAATCATCATTTCATTTCTATTTGCTTCATGTTCTTCAACAAAAACGGCTCTTTACGACCAATACTCTTACCAAAAAACTACCGAAATAAAAGTTGAAACTGAAAAATTAATGAGTGAAGCTACTAGTCCTTATGTACTTCATCAAAAAGAAGTTACAATCTTGTTGCTTGAAATAGAAAAATTGGTGGAATATGAAAAAAATAAACCGAATAACGAAATCACTTTAGCAATGTGGAAGATGTTGACTGATAAAGAAAAAAATCTTTTAGCCGCATTCTTTAAAAGTTGGGAAACCAAAGAAACACTATCTCCAGCTTTTCTTGAGGAATCAAAAAAACAAGTTTTAGAGGCTTTGGATTTATTGATACAATATGAAATTAAAAAAGACAAAGAATCTAAAGATGCTCTTTTAGACTTAATCAACCAATAATAGCTAAAAATCATGAACAACGACAAATTATTAAAAGAGTTAGAAAGCAAATTAAAAACCTTAATAACCGAAAATTACAAGGAAATTAAGCCCCAATTGGAGAAAGATTTAAATACATTTTTAGAAAAATCTAAAACAAAATTGGAACGTTGGCTCTTTCTTTTTTCTTCTGGAGATTTAACCGAAGAAGAGTTAGAATGGCTCTTAAAAAGTCAATTGGATTTGGTGTCTTTACAAGGACTTCAAACTGCTGGAATATCAAAAATAAAATTGAACACGATTAAAAATAACATTATCAAAATCATTTTTAATGTGATTATCGGGCTGATTATTCCAACGAGATAAAATGAATTAATTTTCAAAATAAAACTACAACCAACCAATTGATTTAAAGCAAATTAAAAACATTTTAAACTTACTGAAACTACTGATTCCTAAGCTTCAAAATCTTGTTTAAAGAATAAGCATAGCGTATTTTTACAGTATCAAATAAAAGGAAATCTTTTGGGTATGGCGCGCAAATTCAAAAGAAAAAATCAATTTAAATAATAACAACATATGAAAGATTTTATCATGGATGACGACTTGTTAATTGTAACAGATGCTTCTGGAAATGGTGATTTTGCCATTAATGTAGCAGATCAGCAAAACATCGAGCATTTACTGTTAAGTCAAAAAGGAAGTTATAAAGAGTTTCCGATACTTGGAGTAGGAATTGAAAAATACATTAACAGTCCAGATGCTACATCTAGACTAAGACTAGAAAACGAAATAGATAAACAATTATCGTATGACAACTTTTATGTAAAAACACTAGATGTCAACGATTTACAAAACATTAAAATCGATGGGAACTATTAGACCACAACAAAATCAGAACATTTTAGACATCTCTTTGCAAGAGTATGGAAGCATAGAAACGGTATTTGATCTTTTGGAAGACAATGACCAGTTTAATCTTACTGAAGATATTTCGGTATATGAGGATTTAAAAGTTGGCAGAGAGGCTTTTAAAAAAGATATTGTAGAATATTATACTTCTCGAAACTTAAAACCCGCAACCGAACTTACTGAAGAAGAACAATTTCTACTAGATAATTTCTCTGGAATTGACTATATGATTATTGAAGATGATTTTATCATTTACTAATAAAAAGCTTTCTTCTCATTTATCAAAATTATTCACTTTTGAATAATTATACTTACCCGAATTCTATAATTTCTATCTGCTTTAGAAATCTCTGAGAGGAAAACTACAGCTCTGTAGTAATACACAACAAAACATAAAAAAACTAACTATAAGCATATTACACATGTCTTACAGGCTAATCTATATCTAAAAATAAAAATATGGCACGTACAATTGCTGAAATACAGAAAGAAATTCTGGATGAAAAAGAAAATTACGATTCCCTAAGCGGCTTAACAGATTCAAAAACTGCGATTTGGAAACTTTGGACCAACATAGTGGCTACTGCGATTTGGATTCATGAAAAAATAGTAGAAAAAAATGCTCTGGTCTCGAGACCGCATACTTTAAACTGGTACAGAGAACAAGCATTAAATTTTCATTACGGCACTCCTTTAAATTCAGATTCGAACAACGGAATGTCTCTTACGTGGCAAAACGGTTCGTATCAATTTGATACCACGGGACTTACGGAATCGGAGATCGAAGAATCTAAAATTATAAAACATTGCGCTGTTAGTGAAATTGATCTTGAAACGGTTCTTAAACCTGAATCAAAAATAGAAGAAATATTCTCTGATTATTTTCATAATAAAGTTGGAGTTGTTTTTATTAAAGTTGCCACTGTAAAAGACAAAAAAATCTCTAGAATTGATGTTCCTAATGAACTTTTTGCATTTAAGGAATACATTGCTAAGATAAAAGATGCAGGAAATCAGGTTTATATCAGTTCTGATCAAGGTGACATCTTAAAATTAAGCCTGAATGTTTATGTTGATCCTTTGAGCATTTATATCAATCCGCAAGATATTGAATATTATCAGTCAAAACTTTTAAACGGCTCAAACGAAAATTCTGTTATGCCATTAGCCGCTTACAAGCTTGACCCAAAGAATGGTTCATTGATATCAAATAGCGACGCATTTCCTGTCTTAGATGCCATTAAAGATCATTTAAAAAATATCGAATTTAATGGAGCGTTCGTCAAAACTTATTTAATTGATGCTGTTCAAAAAGCACAAGGAGTTAAGATTCCAATTTTAACAAAAGTTCAAACTGGTCCTGCAACAAATCCGAGTGATCAGCCCAACCCATCACTTCCAGATGTAACCAAAATTGAATATTTCATTCCAAGAGCTGGCTATTTTGATATGGACACTCTCGAGATTGAGGTAAACTATATTCCTTATACATTTTATCGAGATAAACAATAGTCTAATTTATATACAATGAATAAATACACCATTTTGAAATGGGAAAAGCTATTATTATGGCTTATCCCTCCTATTCTTAGAAAGCGTACACATGCACAATGGCTCCATGTTTTACTTGCTCCTATTCGTTCTATTTACGAAGAAACGCTTTATAAAATGCAACATACGGGACAAATAATTTATTTAGAAAAGGTTTTGAATGATGCTTTCAATCCCTATACAAATTACGATCCCAACTTAAGCACAGAGCAAAAACGATTAAACAAGCTAATCTATATTGATGAATCTGTAAAACCTACTTTGCAATATGTATATCTCCATAAAGAATATTACGAACCTGATGTCAATTTGCCAGGTGGCGGTATAAAAAAAGGCGAGTTATTAATTCCTCAACTGGAAGTATACACACATGATGAATACAAAAACAGATATAAAAAACCAGTTTATCTAGCTCAACGAAAAGATTACACGACAATCGCTTACGCCAATTTCAGAGTCTTTATCCCCGAAAGTTTAATATTAAACGGAGATATCGTTATTCAATCCAATGGAAATAACTCTCAATCTCCATCGGCAGCAATCAAAATTGCAAATATTGAATATCATAACCTTTTAAACTTCTATAAACTAGCTGGTAAAAGTTATGAAAGCTACGCTTATTCATCAAGTTTAAATTAATAGCGCACAAAATAATATACACTTAAATTAATAAAAATGAAACAAATAAATTTTAATAATCCTGGTGGATTTCCGCTTGAGCAGGAAACTTTAGAAAGACTTCAAACAGCTTATAGATCAGAGCTGTATGATGCTTTAAAAAGACATTTAAGCATTAACCCTGGTCAGGATTGCATAATTGCTCATGCAACAGACCAAGCAAAAGGTTGGGCAGTTATTCACCAGCAAGATCCTGCAAAACCAGAAAATACGGTCGGAATTTTATATCCTATTGCAATTGGTACCCAAATGAGTTACTTAAAAAGTATCTGTACCGAAACAAATTTAGTCTATGGTACAGGAGAATCTCAAACAGCTTATTATGATTACGAGGCAGAATATAGTTCCTACAAATATGATGATACCACAATTGTTGCTGAAAATGGCGAGGTGCAAATCATCAGATATTATGATTTAGGAAATTTTGAAACGATTACTGATATTAAAACAATTGATGAAATTTTAAAATCTATTCAATCTAATATTGATGCAATTGAAGGAGATCTAAATAACATTAAATCAGACATCAATCTTATCAATCAATCTTATCTTCCAATCAATGGTTCAAAAGCGATGGAAGGAGATTTGAATTTGGGTCCTTATCACTTATCAAAATTAGATACCAAACAAAACTCACAAGCAAATGTGAGAGCAAGGGATTTCAGGTTTGGTTCAAGTGATGGAAGAGGAAGATTTTATTCTGGAGATTATTTAGGAAGAGCTTTAGTAGATAATAATACATCGGCTTCAACTACTCTGAATTTAAATTATGAGTCAGATTGGCAAAATACTTCTATTGGTGGAAAATTGCATTTAGAGAATTTAAATACAATCACTGAAAATTACAAGGGGCCAGATAGCACTGATAATTCCTTATTAGTGCTAGATACAACTAATCAAGTTATTAAAAGTAATAACTTATTAAGTTCATTACTTGATAGAATTACTAAACTTGAAGATCAAAAATCAACCGCCATACCTCTCGGAATGATTGCCATTTGGGGAAAACCTAAACCTTTTCCTGAAGGTTGGGAAGAATATGCACCTTTGAAAGGTAAAATGCCAGTAGGACAACAGATTCTAACTGCTGAAGAAAAAAGCGATGCACAAGATGGAGATGGAGGTAATGGTATTAGTTATTACAGAGATATCTATGGTTCTGCAGTATTTCCTTTTGAGACATTGACAAGCTCTGGGGGAAGAATGAGTAAAAAACTAGGCATCAACGAAATTCCTTCACACACACATACCCAGACGAGGGTAAAAAACAATGCAGTTTCTAACTTTATGAATTATGAATCTGTTGGTGACGATTATCATGCAGGTTATGAATCTGTTGAAACCGGAAGTGCTGGTGGAGGACAATCCTTCCCTATTCTTAACCCATACACAGTTGTTCATTTTATTCAATATACAGGGCGTCCTAGCGATCAAACTGCACCAACAGCACCAATTTTAAGCGCATCGACCGTGGGTTCTACAGAAGTAACTTTAAACTGGACAGGATCTTTTGATGAATATGGTATTACTGATTATGTTATATATGGAAATGCGATTTCGCCAATTTCTGTAGGCAATGTTTTTACTAGAACTATTTATGGATTAAATCCTGGTACACCTTATACTTTTTATATCGTAGCCAAAGATGAAGCAGGAAATGTATCGGTAGAAAGCAATACTGTAAGCATCACTACATTAGCTATAATCCCACCAACGACACCGCAAAACGTACGCTGTTATCTACAAGACACAAATGCAATAATGGTCCAGTGGGATAGCTCTACTAATAATGGTGGGCCTACTATTTACTATGAAATATGGAGAAGAATAAATTACGGAACCTTTACCAAACTCCCTACTTCAGTTATCAATAACTACTATAGCGACACTGGTTTATTATACAATACAATGTATACTTATTATATAATCGCCAAAGATTCTAACAATCGATCTGAAATCTCTGATTATGCTTCAGAAACAACAGAAACTACTTCTTGTTTCGATGTTGAATCTTTAGTAACAATGGCATCAGGCCAATCTAAAAAATTGAAAAATGTTATCGTTGGAGACAAACTGCAAGGATTGACTTTCCCGAACGAAATTGATGAGTCTGAAGGAGATTACATGTTGTGGAATGGCTTGTTAAGCGAAGCTTCGAAAACAGAAGTAACCGTAGTCAACAAAATAACAAGTGTACAACCAGATTATTATGAAATTATAGCTGAAGATACTGTCATTAAGGCTACTGGACAACATCCTTTACTAGTCACTGAAGATGGTGAAAACCTGAAATGGGTATGTATAAAAGATATTGTACAAAGCATGTCATTAATCGATAAGACTGGAAAAACAAAAGTTATCGAATCAATCACTTTCAAAAAAGAACCTCTAGAAGTAGCGCTTTTAGATGTAGAAACTGTAGATAATTATGTTATTTCAGGAATTGTTGCTCATAACAACAAACCATTAGATCCTCCAACAAATCCATAATCATAATAACAAAATCTAAATCATTTGGGGTTCAAAACCCCAAATGATTACTTCTACAAAAAATATTATACAAAATGGACCCAACTTTTACTTGCATCGATTTGTTTATTAGAATTTCCCCTTCCTTGTTTCATATATGCCGATTTAAAATGAGACAAGTTCTTAAATATCTAAGAAAATTTAGAGTAACAAATGACCATTTAATAATGCCCTGCTCTACAAATCAATTTGGCATCGTTAGAAAAAATACAACCAACAGTTTATGAAAAAACGAGAAAAACAATGCACTATCAATGAAAGCATTGATTTTGATCCTACTTAAAATTCTTTAATAAAAGACCAAAAACCAAAAACTATGATGCCTAAAATCTCAGAATATTCAAACGAACTAAAATTATTCCTATACGGAATTTTTATGTATTTAGAAATGGATGTAGAAATTGTTAAAATACTTTTTTACTTAATGGTGATGGATACTTTTCTGGGCATAATCAAAACCATAGTATTAAACAATTCCTTTAGTTTTAAAAAATTAGCTTTAGGATTTGTATCCAAATTAGCCGTATTACTTATACCAACTGCTTTAGCATTGATGAGCAAAGGACTTAATTACAATTTTAAATGGTTTGTAACTATTGTCATGGATTTACTCATTGTTAGCGACGGAATCTCCATAATCAGCAATATAATTGCCATAAAAACTAAAAAAGAAGTTGAGAATTTTGATGCTATGACACTGATTCTTAAATCAATTCGTAATCGCTTAATAATGCTTTTTAAAAGGCTTTTAATTACAATTGACCCTAAATACCATATGGAAAAATAAACCTAAAACCACATACAAAAAGCACTTACCTATATCCAATAAATTGAAATGCATCAATTAAAAAACATTAGACATGACAGAAAATAATATTAATAAAGCTCTCGAAAAAGAGCCTAAACAAGCTCCAATCTATAAAGACCAAATAATTAACAAATCTCTAAAATTAGAAACCGTAAATGAAGGGAGCAATGAAGATGATGTCCTTGTGAGAGGCAGCGATAAAACTGTAAAATTTGTACCTAGAAGCGAGTTTGAAACGGAAGGAGGCTCTCAGAATTTACAGCAAACCTTAGATAATGGAAATTATGCTGACATTGATGGCGGCAATAGCTTTGTACAATTTCTTTCAGGAACTTCGAATAATAGAGTAACCATATTGAGAAATGAGAACGATACACAGGGAAGTGATCTGACTTTAACTACAGAACAGGTACTTTTTAGCAATTCAAAAGACGATGGAAATATTGGGCAATTTGGCGTTAACAATGGTATAGTCTCTTTTAAACAAAGCAATTATATTAATGGTAAAACATCATTAGTAACTTTTGCTAATCCAGTATTATTAGACTGGCAGTCCGCTACCTACCAAATTCCTGCAAAACCAGCAGGCACCTATACTTTAGCAACACTAGATGATATTAAATCTCCTCAGAATTTAGATCAAATTCTAGCAAACGGGAACATTTCTAGCAGATTATTTACGCTTAATGATGGATCAGGTCAATCCGTTATTAGCCCTGGAAGTGTACAGCTTTATAATCCTTCGGGTCTAGTAAATATTAGTACATTAGGGACAGAAATTAGCTCGGGAAACAAAGTTTCTAGATTATTTAGTGATTCCTTGACATTTGATGATTCAGGAAATACTATTACTTTGGTAAAACAGCCAGCTACAGGACAATTTCGTTTAACATTACCTGCAAAGTTTGGCACTATAGCCACCACACAAGATTTGCCTTTAATGATTAATTCAAACGCAGCCCCAACTTCCGCTACTGCTACAGGAGTAAAAGGAGATATTAGAATCGATAATGATTATCTCTATGTCTGCGTAAATACCAATACTTGGAAAAGAAGCCCATTAACAACATGGTAAATTAAATAACCAATCAAAATTTAAAGCCAGCATTAGATGACAAAAAAATCTTCTTATACTGGCTTTATTATTAGAAAATAAATGAAAAGATGATGCAAAAGCAATTTTTTACAAAAACTTATTTCTTAAAATTCTTAATCCCGCTTTGTAGCCAATTGTAGTATTTCTCAATATCTGGATTATAAGCAGATGGCTCTGTCAAGTTTACACTATTATGATCCACAATTACATAAAACGGTTGCGCATTTGCTTTGTAGGTTTTAATCTGTAAATCGCTCCATTTGTTTCCGATTGTTTTAATCTTTTTTCCTGTGGTTTCAGAAATATATTGTTCGCTTTCAGGCAGTTCTTTTTTGTCGTCAACATACAGCGAAATCAAGACCACATCATTATTTAAAACCCTTAAAACTTTTGGATCTGACCAAACCAATTCTTCCATTTTTCGGCAGTTTACGCAGGCATAACCTGTAAAGTCTAATAAAACAGGTTTGCCTTGTTTTTTGGCATATTCCATTCCTTTATCATAATCATGAAAAGTGATGATGTTTTGCGGGCCGTGTTCTGCTCCTTCTGGCAATGAACCTGTTATTTTTAATTCGGAATTACCCGAAACACCCAATCCGTTTGGAGATTCGCTGTATTGCATTGGAGGAGGGAATCCGCTGATTAATTTAAGAGGCGCTCCCCAAAGTCCAGGAATCAAGTAAATCATAAAACTTAAAACGATTAATCCGAAACCTAATCTTCCGACAGAAATATGATTTAGTGGAGAATCATGTGGAAGCGTAATTTTTCCGAATAAATAAAAAGCCAACATTCCAAAAACGGCAATCCAAATCGCTAAAAAAACTTCTCTTTCTAGCCAATGCAATTGCAGAACTAAATCAGCATTCGATAAAAATTTGAAAGCCAGAGCCAATTCTAAAAATCCTAAAACAACTTTTACCGTATTGAGCCATCCGCCCGATTTTGGTAAAGCGTTCAGCCAACCTGGGAAAGCTGCAAATAGTGAAAATGGCAATGCAATAGCAATTGAGAAACCTAACATTCCAACAATTGGTGCGATTCCGCCTTTTGAAGCGGCTTCAACTAATAAAGTTCCTACAATTGGTCCTGTGCAAGAAAATGAAACAATCGCTAAAGCCAAAGCCATAAAGAAAATCCCAATTAATCCTCCTCTATCTGCCTGCGAATCTACTTTATTGGCTAACGAACTTGGCAGTACAATCTCGAAAGCCCCTAAAAATGAACAGGCAAAAACAACCAATAAAATAAAGAAAATCAAATTGAACCAAACGTTGGTTGAAAGTGCATTTAGCGAATCGGCGCCAAAAACTGCGGTTACAATTGATCCCAACAAAACATAAATAATTACGATTGAAATTCCGTAAATCATTGCGTTTCTAATTCCCGCAGCTTTCGTTTTACTTTGTTTTGTAAAATAACTCACCGTCATCGGAATCATTGGAAAAACGCAAGGCGTCAATAAGGCTGCAAATCCTGATAAAAAAGCCAAAACAAAAATTGTCAGCAATCCTCGTGATTCAGTTTTCTTTGGTGAAGTTGCAATTTCTTGTTTTGATTTTTTTTCTTCAGTTTGAGAAACAGTTTTTTCTTCTATACTTACAGAATCTGTTTTTACGACTGCAGTTTCTTCGGCGGAAGCCAATTTCTTTTCTTTCGGAATTTTAAATGTTAATTCTTCTGTAGACGGCGGCAAACAGTTACTATCGTCGCAAACCATAAAATCGACTTCTGCAACAATATTCGAAATATCATCTGAAATGAATTTGATTTTTTGTGTAAAAAGCGCTTTATCTTCAAAATATTTGATTTTCATATCGAAGATTTTATCCACTGTTTCGTGTCCTTTGTCTTCAGTAGTTTTTCCGATTAATTCGATTTTTTTTGACTGATTTTTAAAAGTAAAAGCCGTTGGCGAAGGTCCGCCCTCTTCAATATATTGTCCGTACAAATGCCAGCCAGATTGTATTTTAGCTTGAGCTTTTAAAATATATTCTTTATCGGATATTTTCTCGACAGATGTTGACCACTTTACGGGATTATACATTTGTCCAAATATACTTCCCGAAAACAGTAAAAGGAATAATATAAAAGTGTTTTTCATTGTTTTTTGATTTGATGTTTAAAAAAAGAGCTGTCGGCAAAACAGCTCTTTTTGTCTTTCACAGAAAATGGCTTACTAATTCAGATTCTAAAATGAAATAATGAAAGACGACTATTAAAAATTGTTGATTTTAGATTGCAGATTTTAGATTTAATCGCAGTCGCAGAACTTTGTCAAAGTTTAAAACTTTGACAAAGTTGAATTCTTGAGACTGAAAACTACTTCAAAGGATTCCCATCTTTATCCAAAGAACCCGATTTGATGATAATCATTTTATCTAGTTTGATGTACTTTTTGATAGCATCGTTTACCTGCTGCAAAGTGGCTTTTTCAATGTCTTTTGGATATTGGTCAATGTAACTTGGCTCTAAACCTCTTTCAATAAAACTTAAAATTGTTCTTGCCATTCCGTTTGTAGTTGACATTCCCACTTTAAAGCTTCCTATTAGATTGGTCTTCTTATTTTCCAATTCCTCGGCTGTAATTCCGTTTTTCACCCATTTATCTACTTGAACCATTGTCGCGTCAAGGCCTTTCTGAAATAAATTCGGATTGAAAGAAGCATTTACAAACCAGTAGCCGCCAGTTTCGATATTTCCGCCTAAACCAGAAGAGATGTTGTATGTTAAACCGTCGTTATCACGAACAGTCTGCATCAAACGTCCCGCAAAACCAGCTCCTAAAGTATAGTTTCCGATAAAAAATGGAATATAATCTACATCGGCTCTTTTTAAACCTGTAAACTGTCCGATGAATAATTCTGTACTTGGTTTTTCCGGAATCGTTACTACCTCTGTTTTTGAGTTTGATTTCGAAGCTTCTTCAAATTTTAGCTTTTCTGTAACTCCGCCATTCCAGTTTTTAAATGATTTTTTTAGAGAAGCATTTAAGTTTGCTCCATCTGTGTCTCCTACAATTACTAATCGCATTGAGGCTGTTCCGAAATATTTTTTGTGGAAAGCTTTTACTTCATCCAAAGTTGCTTTCTTGATATTCTCAATATTTTCTTCAACACTTAAACTATAATTTGGATTTCCTTTCGGATAAATAGCCTGAGATAAAGCAATACTTCCTCTTTCGCCTGGATCATTCAAATCCTGTTGTGTATTTCCAATAAATTGTTGTTTTAAGTTTTCGAATTCTTTGGCATCAAACAACGGATTTCTAAGTTCTTCTGCCAATAAAACAATTACCTGATCTAAGTCTTTTTTCAAACATTTAAATCCAATATTAATTTTGAAAGTAGAAGCATTTACGTTTAATGTAACCCCAAGTTTCTGAAGTTTTTCTGAGAATTTGAATTTATCATTTAATGTTGTTCCTTTTGAAAGCATTGATGCTGTTAATGCAGGAATAACATCGTTTTTAGTTTCGCTTGTGTAATTTCCTAACGAAATACTCGCTGCAACGGTCACAAAATCTTTTGCTGAAGTTTTAATCGAAACCACATCAATTCCAGATACTTTTTCTCTTTTGAAAGCAGAAGCCGATTTTTCAGCTGTTTTTTCAAAAGAAATTGCTTCTTCTGTGTTTTTAACTAAAGATGTAGCTGATGATTTTTCTTCATGAATATGTCCGTCGTCTGAGTGTCTGTAATAAAATGGTCCATTTTCTGGCATATAATTGGCTGCTTTTGCCACATCTTTATTTTGAGAACCTGACTGTTTCGGAATAAAATATCCTGTTGTACTTTGGTCTTCAACCAAGTATTTTTGAGCCACTCGCAAAACATCTGCTGGAGTCACTTTTTTTAATCGATCAACTCCTGTAATATAATCTGTCCAATCTCCGGCTGCAATCGCTTCATTTAGCGCAGATGCAATAACTCCTGAACCATCACGAGCCAAAATGGTTTGTGTACTAATTTTTGCCACTACTCTATTTACTTCATCTTGAGTAACGCCTTCTTTCTGAATTTTAGCTACGACCTCGCTAATTTTAGCATCTATATCTTCATGTTTTGAAGTCGTTGGAAAACCAACACCAATCGTGAAAAGTCCAACCTCTTTAAAGTTTGTTGCCTCTGCATACGAGTAAATTCCTAAACGTGTATCTACAAAAGTTTTATTTAAAATTGCCGATGGACCATTGCCAATAATCTGTGCTAGAATGCCTAAGGCAGGAAGATCTTCATGCAAAGCTCCCGGAATTTTATATGCTTTGTTGACAACGCCCAATTCTCCTGGTTTTCTAACCACAATTTTACGCGGACCATATTGTTGAGGCTCTTCTGTATAAGGCTGAGGCATTACATGCGGTGCTTTTGTGATTTTTCCGAAATACTTTTCGATTAATTCAAAAACATTTTCTTTTCTGAAATCACCAATAATGGTTAAAGTAGCATTATCTGGCCAGTAATACGTATTATAAAAATTCTTTAAAACTTCAATTGGCGCTTTTTCAATATCCGATTTCCAACCAATTGTAGAATGATGATACGGATGTGCAATATAAGCCGAAGCCCATATTTCTTTGTCTAATAAACTATTTGGATTGTTTTCGCCTCGTTCAAATTCGTTACGAACCACAGTCATTTCTGCTTCTTTATCTTCTTTCAGTAATAAAGAATTACGCATTCTGTCTGCTTCGATTTGAATCGCTAATTCGATTTTATCACTTGGAAGCGTTTCAAAATAATTCGTACGATCGTACCAAGTTGTAGCATTCAATTGTGCCCCTGTATTTTGCAAAACATCCGTAATGGTATTTCCGTTTTTCTTATTGAAAGTTGGAGTTCCTTTAAACATCAAATGTTCTAAAAGATGTGTCGATCCTGTGTTTCCTAAAACTTCATGTTTAGAACCAACACGATATACAATTTGTACAGTTGCAACTGGTGAAGCATTGTCTTGCAAAAGCAAAACATTCATTCCGTTTGGCTGGTATAAATATTCTTCTATTCCGCCTAATTCTTTTATTTTCTTGAAGTTAACTGATTTGTTCTGCGCTGAAATTAGGGTGCAGAAAGCTAATGAGCAATAGCCCAGAAAGATGTATTTTTTCATTTTTTTGTTGATATTATTTTGGAGTGTTAAGCAGTGTTCAGTGTTCTTTTTTTTAAGTGTTCAGTCATAGTCTGAAACTTTGACAAAGTTGAGTTATCGAGACTGAATACTTAAAAAAACTGAACACTTATAACTGAATACTGATCACTAATTACTGATCACTGAGAGTTATTTACTAAAAATTTCTTTCAATTTAGATTGAAGTTCAGCTTCTCTAAGATTTTTAGCAACAATTTTTCCATCAGGGCCAATTAAGTAGTTTGTGGGAACCATTTTTACACCATATAAAACAGCTGCCTCATTTTGCCATCCTTTTAAATCAGAAACATGAGTCCAAGTTAAACCGTCTTTTTCGATTGCTTTTTCCCAAAGTTTCTTTTTATCATCTAAAGAAACTCCCAAAACATCAAATCCCTTATCGTGATACGTTTTGTAAGCCACAACTACATTAGGATTTTCTTTTCGGCATGGACCACACCAGCTTGCCCAGAAATCTACTAAAACGTATTTTCCTTTGTAATCTGACAATTTCACCACTTTTCCGTTTACATCAGTTTGCGAAAATTCAGGAGCTGCAACGCCAACTGCTGTTTTTTCGTTAAGATCAATCGATGCTTTTAATTTTTTTCCGTAAAATGATTTTTGAATTTCTGGAGATAAAATTCCGTAATATTCTTTTACTTTTTCAGGAGTTCCGTAAGACACAATTCGATCTTCAATTACTAATGCTCCACCTAAATTGTCTTTGTTTTTTCTGATGAATTTATCCGTCAGATCATCCGCGAAAGCGCCAAGATCTTTCCACTTTTTATCCATCATTGTTTGCTGTTCTGGAGTCAATTTTACTTTTCCTCCTTGTGTCAACGAATCAGATAATTTATAAATCGGACCTGCAATTGCTTGTATTTTTTTGAATTCATTATCGTAGTACGATTTGTATAATCCGTTTTGAGTTGCTCCTGTTACTTTTGCTTTAAAAACAGAATCTTTTTTTGCTTCAATCGCAATATCTTCATTATCTAAAAGAAACATTGCTCCGTATTCTTGCCCTTTAATTTTAAGTGTATGAAATAACGGTTCTCCTGTTTTTCCTGTAAAAGAAAATGCACCTTCTTTTACCTCAGCAGAATCAATTATTTTTTTATCTCCCTTTTCGTCTGCATATTCTAGATAAACTATTCCTTTATCTAATCCTGCAATTTTTCCGTTGATTGTGTACCCTTCTTTCTTCGCGCAAGAAGAAAATGCCGTCGCTATTGCTAATGCGAATAGGTAAGATTTTAATACTGTACTTTTCATGTTATATTTTTTGTTTGTTAGATTGCGATGTTTTTTAGTTTTCAGTTTAAACTGAATACTAAGATTTCATAAGCTCTTTCAGTTTTGCTTCTAATTCTGCACCTCTTAAATTTTCTCCGATAATTACACCTTTACCGTCTACTAAATAAGTTGCTGGAATTGCTTTTACGTTAAATGATTTACTCACTTTATCATCGTCCAGAAGATTGTGCCATTGCATATTTTCTTGTCCAAGTGCTTTCTGCCAAGCTTTTTCGTCTTTATCAATAGATACGCTTAAAATTTCAAATCCTTTTGGAGCATATTCAGCATAAGCTGTTTTTAAGTTCGGAATTTCTTTTCGGCATGGACCACACCAAGAAGCCCAAAAATCTACCAAAATATATTTTTTCCCTGCAACGATATCTTTTGCATTATATGCTTTTCCGTCTTTATCTTTCAAATTGAAATTAGCAATGCTTGTTCCTACTAAAGATTTAGGGTTCAAATCTTTGTCTACAATCTGACCGTAGTAGCTTTTTTTCGCAGCTTCAGAAAATTGCTCATAAATTGGCTTTTGTTCTGGAGTAAAATAACTGTATGAAGTCATCATAAAAAATGGTCCCCACCAATTGGTTTTATGTTTTTCTATCAGGTTTTTTGATAATAATTCTACCTTCGTAAAAAATGCTTTTTCGTCGGCTTCAAATTTTTTCCATTGCGGAGTATTGTACACAGAATCTAGCAATTTCTTGTTATTTTCTTTTTTTGCTTTTCCTGCCAAATTACTAAGTTCATTTATTCCAACATGATACGCTTCATAATCACTATTCAATTCTTCTTTAAAAGCAGTTTCTTTCACATAATAATCATGAGATTTAGAACCTTTAATTACTACATCTTTAAAACTAATCCATTCTCCTTCTTGATCTGAAACTTTACCAGTCGCTACAATTTGTATTTTTGAATTTTCGACCATTACAGCAATATTTCCTTTGTTTTTACCAAAGACAACATAGAAAAAACGAGGTTCATTTAATTTTCCTGTAAAAGTAAATTTACCGTCTTTAAGAGTTGTTTCTGCAACTGGAGTTTCTGAAGAATGTGTTGCTCCTGGAATTAATTTTACAGCTGTCCCGTCTGCAAGTCCTGTAATATTTCCTTCAATTGCATAAGAAGTTGAAGCAGGCGTTACCGCTTTTTTCTTTTGTGCCACAGTGTTATTTGAAATAGATAACAAACAGATGCAGAATCCTAAAATTTTATATTTAATTGTATTCATTTTTGATTGATATTTTAGAGAAAGCTTCCCTTTCGGAGTTCCTAATCAGGAAGCTTTTGAGTTATTATTTTTCTACGTTTTGTGTAATGGTTCCGTTTCCTGGATTTTGTGTTGCTCCTTGAGGGAAAGGCATTGTCCACATATGTGATGTTGAAGACAAATTATAAGTTACACCTCCTACAACTTTAGACAAACTAAACGGATAAGTTCCTTCTGCATTACGACGGCGTGCATCTGCAAAAGGAACAAGAGTCTGCACATACTCGTTATTTTTTGTTCTGAAAATAGCATTCAAAGCTGTCGCTTTATCAGTAGTAGAAATATCTTGATAAGAGGCAGGAAGAATACGAGTTTTGCGAACTGTGTTTAAAACCGCTAATGCTTCACTGATTTTATTGTCACGTGCCAAACACTCCGCTTTTATTAAATAAACCTCAACAGTTGTAAGTCCGCCAAAATTGTACATTCCTGACAATATAGAATAGTAATACGTATCTGCTCCAACAGTTCTTACTTTCCAACGCGATTTTAAACGTGCATCTCCAGTTTCAAAACGCGCAGCTCTTTCTACTGGTATGCTTGGTTCCCTTCCTAATGAACGGCTAGAACCATGCCTAAAAACATAGTTTTCAATATTGTTATAACCCATTGGCGATACAGCCGTTGTGTATGAATTTGGCACATCTATAATGGCTTTATTTGCTTCGTAAAAAGCTACCCAGTCAAAGAGTTTATTATTTTCTGCTAATGCTAAATCAGCATATTTTAAAGCCTCTGTATAATTATTCATCTGTAGATAAACTCTTGAATAAAAAGCGTAACCTGCTCCTAAATTTGGATGTAAAGCTGTTTGAGAAACTTTAGGCAAATAAGGCAATGCTTCTTTAATATCATTCAGAATAAAATCATACATTTCCTGAATGGTTACTTGTTTACTTGGCGCATTAATGTTAGCACTTGTAATTAACGGAACTGATAATTTTGTTGCCGCCGTAGAAGCTACATAAGTATCTGCATAAAAATTAGTCACATAAAAAAAGTTCATAGCACGCATTATTTTTGCTTGTGCCCAAACTGCTCTCTGTTCTTGCTCAGTCGCTTTTGTTGTCGAAAGTGCATTTTCAATAATTAAATTAAAAGCCGAAATTCCGCTATAAGTTGTGTAATATGTAGATTCGTCTGAGACTTTCAATGCAATACGATCGGCATTTTCGTCCCACATATAATTGGCATTATACAACCTATTACTTGTAAGTGTAGCTGCTGTAACAAATTGATCATTTAGCAAATGTGTAGCTCCCAGAATATCTATTCTTGTATTGTATTCGTCACGCAAAAAAGCTTCATAATCTGCTAATGTTTCTGGCGATTTTGCTCCTTTTGGCACATCGCTCAAGTAATCATCGCAAGATGCAAAAGTCAATCCTAAAGCCAATAAACACGCTACTTTTTTATATATATTTTTCATCGTCTAGTCTTTATAAATTAGAAATTAACATTTACACCCATAACAAAACTTGGAGATATAAAACCGCCTAACATATACTTGGCATCTCTGCTTTTGGCAAAAGTGTATACGTTTTCTGCATTCAAATTGAATCGTACTCCGTCTAGTTTTACTCTTTTAATAATATCTTTTGGCATTTGATACGCTAAAGAAATATTGCTTAATCTTAAATTTGATGCATCCAAAATATTGATATCTGCATAAGAATAAATAGTACGGGACTCTGAATTAAAATCTGATTCATATTCGTAAACTGCTCTCGGAACATTCGTAAAAGCTTCGTCTCCTGGCTTCATCCAACGATTTGCAATATTATTGTTTACCACTGTAATATCTGTTACATAACCTCCAAGTGCGCTATTGTAATTGTTGCTCAACATTGGCAAGAATGTGTTTCTAACTTTATGTCCTAACTCATAAATGAAAAGAGCCGAAAGTGAGAAGTTTTTATAATTTGCTGAGGTATGGAAAGAACCGCTGTGTGTCGGAACTGTCGAACCATAATCTTTGATCGCATCTATCTGACCTGGATTGTATTTTACTGCAGTTCCTGATGCATCATAAACTTGCGGAATTCCTGTATTGCTTAAACCTGCCCATTGGTAACCATAAATGCTGTTAAAACTTGTTCCAACTCTAGGATAAGCCTGTGGATAATCTAACTGTAAATAGTAAACAGGAGCTTTTACATTTACAAAATCTACTCTGTTTTTATTATAGGCATACAAAACAGCTGCATCCCAAGAGAAAGAAGGCGTTTTTACAATCGTTCCTCTTAAAGTAGCTTCTACACCTCTGTTGGTCATTTCTCCATTATTAAGTGTGTAAGAAGAATATCCAAATCCTTCTGTTGGAATTCCTTGACTAGTAGCTAACAAATCTTGACCTTTTTTGTTGTATAAATCTAGCGTTCCGCTTAATCTGCTTTTAAACAAAGAGAAATCAAAACCAATATTGGTTGTTGTTGTTTTTTCCCAAGACAATTCAGGATTTGGACGTTGCCCCACACTTCCATAAGTTCCTCCAACATTAGCATTAGCATAATAATAAGCTGTTAAATAAGGCGCAGAATCTTTGGCAATATTTCCTGCAATACCATAAGAACCGCGCAGTTTAAGAGCATCAACCCAATCAACATCAAAAAACGATTCATTGTTAATATTCCAACCCGCACCTACAGACCAGATAGGTTTGTTTTGATATTTACTATCTGTTCCCCAAAGATTAGAACGATCCCAACGAATACTACCAGAAAGAGAATATCTTTTATCGTAAGTATAACCTCCTGTTGAGTAAAGAGAAACATAACGGTTTTGCAATTCTTTTTCTAATGAAAAATCATTTATCGACATATATCCGCTGAAAACAGAGCCATATACTTTTAATAAATCGGCTTGATTTATTGCAGTAAATGTTAAAGCTTGCGAATCGTAACCATAACGTGTGTTATCATTATATTCTTGTTTCGAATGGCGGATTTCCATACCAGCTATAGCAGAAAAATCATGTTTCTCAGCAAAAACTTGGTTGAAGTTTAATTGTTGACGGAAATTATAAGCATTAGAAAACTGATTCGTTTCTTTTACAATATCTCCATAAGGTAAATTATAAACTGCTTTATTATTTACAATGGTTACCATTCCGTTTACTTTGTTTCTTACATAATAAGAGTCTTTATCAAATAACTGACTTGCTCGATCTGATGCAAATTCGTATTGGAACATCGCATTGTATGTAAATGCTTTACTGAATTTTACATTAAACTTCGCAAAGGTTCTATTCAAGAAGCTTTTATTTTCAGTAAGATTTCTTCCCAACTCGTCCATTGGCGTAATATCCATGTTGTAAAGACCATAAGCCTGCATAGAATTAAGCGTAAAATTATTGTAGCGAGAAGCAGCAGTAGAAACAAAATTAGTTCCGTCATTATTCACCAATTGATTGTAGGGTTGCCATTTAAAACCTGGATTATCTGAAACAACAGCTGGATTAATAGGCTTATAATACTGAGTATCTCCTATTCCGTAATTCAAATAAGTTCCCAAATCTAAAGACAGCCAGCTATTAATTTGTGTCGAATTTTTCAAATTAATTCCAACCGATTGGTTTTCAGAATACATATCTTCTAGTTGGTTGTCCTTATATGTTATAGACGCATTAAAAGCATTGTTTTCGCTAGCTTTACCTAAACTAAGGTTGTGCTGCATAAAATACTGATCGCGTTTTGCATATTTTGCTACATCATCATAATATTTATAACCTTGCGAACCTAGTTGATTCAAACGATTATTCATTTCTGTTTGAGAAATATTTCCTGCATAACCATTTAAAATCGTCTGCATTCCTAAACTCGTAAATGCGGCATTATTTAGCAATGACTGTGCATAAGTTGCTGCATTGGCAGTCTTAAAATTAGGATTTCCGTCTGCCCATCCTCTTTCTAAACCAATAATATCAGCAGAACTAGTAAGATTGTCAGTGTAGTTTCGGTAAGGTGTAACGGTTAAATTACTTGAAAACGAAATATTCATTTTACCTGCTTTTGCTTTTTTCGTTGTAATTACCACAACTCCATTTGCAGCACGAGCACCGTAAATAGACGAAGCCGCGGCATCTTTTAAAACTGTAATCGTTTCAATATCTTCTAAGTTTAAACTAGGAAGATTTTCTTCTATAGATGCGTAAGGAGTTAATCTTGTATTTTCAACAGGAAAACCATCAATAACATATAACGGTGCCGTTACTCCTCTCATTGAAGTTGTCCCGCGAATTCTTCCATCCTGATATCCAACAACACGTCCTTCTAAAATTTTATCTAAACTGCTTAAACGTTGTTCTTGAAAATCCTTTGCTTTTAAACTTGAGAAAGATCCCGTTGCTTTTTCTGCAGATATATCCTGATAACCAGTCTTCAAAACTAGTCCTTCAAGTTGAAGAACCTCTTCTTTTAGAACAACATTGATAACGCTTCTTCCTTCAACTTTTATTTCCTGTCTTACGTATCCTAAATAAGAATAAGCCAAAGTCGTTTCGCTACTTACCGCAATAATCTGATATTCACCATTAAAATCGGTATTTACGCCTCTTCCAGAACCGTTATCAGCAACTGCTGCTCCTACCAAAGGCATTCCTTTTTCATCAGTAACGCGGCCTTTTACAATAAAATCAGCAACTTCTTTTTTTGCTTTAACTGGTTCTTCGGCAGAGACTTTTTTCGGTGTCAGAATAATGTGGTTTCCTGACACTTTAAAATCTGTACTGGTATTATTAAAAATTTTGTTTAAAATAACTTCGATTGAAGTCTCGTATGCATTCACGTCGATTACTCTGTTTAAATCTACAGATCTCACATTATAGACAAATCTGTAATCTGTAGTATATTCAAGCCTTTCAATCACTTTAGCAACGGTCATGTTGCTGGCATTAAAAGAAATCTTGTTTTTTTGAGAATAAGTGGTTCCGGCGTGCATTACTGTTAAGGCAGTTAGCAGAAATAATGTGGTCAATTTCATTTTCAAATCAAATTTCAAAAAAGGCTTATCAAACCTGATTCTGTTCAAGAGTTTTTTCATACTTTTAAAATGTTTTTTAATGTTGGTTGGTTAATTAACTGACCGCATATACTCTACCGGGAAATGTTGGCGCATTTTCCGGTTTTTTTATAACGATCCTTTTTGTTTTGGATTTTTGTTACATAGGCGCTTTTTTAATTGTTAATTATGAATTGTTAATTGATAATTTACTTTATTGTAATCTTGTCTCTATCAATATCGTAATCAATAGCATAACTGTCACTGAAATATTTGAGCACTACTTCAATTGGTTCGTTATCAAAACGAGCGTTGAAAATTTCTCTTCCAAGTGTTTTATTTCTGTTAATGAAAGTGACATTGTAACGACGTTCTAGCTTTTTAATAATCTCATCAAACGAAGCATTTTTAAAGACTAAACTTCCTTGTACCCAAGCCGTATAATATTCTGTATTTACTTGTTCTGTTGTAATTTTAGATTGCCCTTTTTCACTTGAACCTTTTTCCCCTGGTTTCAAATACACTTGGTTTTCTTTTGTTTTTTGACCTTTATACAAAGACACTTTTCCTTCGACCAAAACAACATCAGAATTACTGTTTTCACTATAAGTATCTACATCAAACTTGGTTCCTAGAACCTCAACATTTATATTTTGTGTATTCACGTTAAACGGATGTTCTTTGTCTTTTTCCACTTCAAAAAAAGCTTCTCCTAAAAGGTAAACTTGACGATTCTGATTTTTACCAAACTGTACCGGATATCTCAATGAGGTTCCTGCATTTAAATGCACAAGCGTTCCGTCTGACAATTGCACTTCAAACTTTTTCCCATACGGAATCTTAATGGTATTGTAAACCAGGGCACCTTCAGAATACGCTTTTGTATAAACCAATTTCCCTTTTTCCTGTCTTCCAATTACATTTCCGTATTTATCGGTTATGTTTCTGGCATCATTTGCGTTAAGATTCTGCGATTCGTTTCCGAGCTGTAAGACAATTTCATCTTCTCTCGGAATAATAACATTTTGTTTCGAATGAGAATTGTTTGAATTTTTATAGAAATAAAAACCTCCCAAAGCCACAATCAAAATCGCTGCGTATTTATAATAAGACGAAAATCTTCTTTTATAGAAAACATTATTTTCTTTCGCTATTCTAACTGAAAGCTGTTTTCTAACCTCAGTAGAATCAAAAGTGTTCAAAGCCGAATCAATTGCATAATTGGTTTTTATAAAATCCTTAAATACAATTTGATTCTCTTCTTCTTTTAACCACTCCGTAAGCTGCTCAATTTCTTCTTGAGAAGCCTGATTTGTGATAAATTTAACAATTAGTCGTTCTGACTTTTTTACTGTCATTTTAGCCGTTTTTAATATTATTACGAAGCCAAAAAACAAAACCCTAACAATTTGATAAAGTTTTTTTCATTTTGATGAATTTTTTATTTTTCACAAGTCTTTTCTTTCAATAAAACCCTACTAATTTGGTAGAAATTATAAAACAAAAGATTTATATTTGCATTTTTATCCTTTTTTATTTGTAATAAATTTCGAATAGAAAAGCAAAAAAGAGATTGTTTTAGGCAAATTCAGTTCACTTTTTAACCTAAAAAACTATTAATTTATATATTTGTTTTTATGAAGATTGAGGATTACAGCGATAATACTACACTAATTGAGTCTCTAAGAAATGGAGATGAAACCGCTTATACGTACCTAATCGACAACTATCATCATAAACTTTGTGTCTATGCTAACAGTCTGGTTAAGAATGTTTACAGCGCAGAGGATATTGTCCAAAATGTTTTTATTAAAGTCTGGGAACAGCGAACGAGATTAAAAGCAGATCATTCTCTAAAAAGCTTTCTTTATAAAT
Source organism: Flavobacterium tagetis (assembly GCF_016735615.1). Lineage (GTDB taxonomy): Bacteria > Bacteroidota > Bacteroidia > Flavobacteriales > Flavobacteriaceae > Flavobacterium > Flavobacterium tagetis. The sequence goes on along the minus strand of NZ_JAERSF010000002.1, from coordinate 38,506 downwards.
TGACTTACAATGAATTTATCGATTTATATCGAAAAAACCAGTCTTTGTTTTCTCTTGAAAAATCATACTACGATGCTTTGAACGGAATTGTTCAGGAAGAAGATTCAGAAGCTTTTCAAAGGGTTTTGAATGCTGTGAATAAAGAAATTCAGAACCTTCCACCAAAATGTAAAGAAGTTTTTATTTTGAGTAAAAAAGAAGGTTTAACGAATATCGAAATTGCAGAACACCTTGACGTTTCTATAAAAACTGTTGAAGCACAGATTACAAAAGCTTTTTCTATTTTAAGAACTTCACTTGAAGAAAAAGTGAGAAGCGTTTTGTTTCTTTTGTTTTCGGCTAAAAAAAAATTCAGACTAAATAATTTAATCTGAATTTTCTTTTTATTGTTTTAAAGCTGTAATTGATTTTAAAACTTCATTTACGATACGTATTTCATTTCCTCTTCAAAAAACGCTACAACTGGTGTTTTCATATCGTGATAAAAAAGCACTTTCCAATTTTCATCTTTTGCCTGCTGTTCCCATTTTTTGCGAGATTCCCTAGCACGTTTTCCGTCAAAGTCGGTTTTGTACGCAACATGCATAGACCAATATATTTTTTGAGGCAAATCGTCTGCACCGTAAAAGACAATTTCATCATCGGCTTTAATCCAGAAAACTTGATGAAATTGGGTATGTCCAGCCGAAACTTCATAGAAAATTTCGTCTGTAATTTGTCCGCTGTCAGCATGCAATAATTCCACATTTGGAAGTTTTTCGAGCTGATTCAATATTTCAGGAACATAAGACGGATTATTGATTTGTTCTAAAGCAAAATCTATTTCGCGTTTTTGAATATAAATCGTTGCATTTGGAAAATTCTGAACCAGATTTCCGTTTTCAAAATAACCGATTCCTTCAATGTGATCTTTATGAAGATGCGAAACCAAAACTTTGGTTATCTGTTGAGGTTCGATATTGTTTTTTCTCAGAATTTCATAAATAAACGGAACTCCATTATTGACAAATCCTAATCCAAAGTCTAACAAAATAACGTCATTATCTGTAATAATAACAAAGGGCTGAATTGCCATTTTTAAACCTGGAGCGGTTAATTCATTTGTTAAAAGCTGAAATTCTTTTTGAGAATTGGCAACGTAATTTCCTTCTTGTAAAGCTATAATTTCCATCTTGTTTTTGCTTTGATTTTGCAACACGACAAAGTTCTTAAGAATTTCTATATTTGTAAAACCTTATTTTTCGATATAATCAATCGACAAAACCGATTTAGAAATGGAACTTCGTCAGCTTAAATATTTTCTCAAAGCAAAAGAATTACTGAATTTTACCGAAGCAGCTTCTGCGCTTTATATCAGTCAGAGTACTTTATCGCAACAAATTAAACAATTGGAAGACGAGCTTCAAGTTCCGCTTTTTAACCGAATTGGAAAACGAATTACATTGACAGAAGCTGGAGAATTATTTTCTGTTTACGCTCAGCAATCGGTCAACAAAGCTTCTGACGGACTTCAATTATTAAAAGATTTAAACAAACTCGAAACTGGAAAAATTGCCATTGGCGTTACCTACGCTTTGCGACATGTCGTTACAAAAGCTTTAATTTTGTTTAGTTCCGAATATCCTAAAATTCAATTCGAAATTATCTTTGGAACTTCGCAGGAACTCATTCAAAAACTAAATCATTTTCAGCTTGATGTTATTTTAACTTTTGAAGAAATTGCTTCTGAAGCACATTTTAAGTATCTAGAATTGTTTACTTCGCCAATGGCTCTGGTTACGTCTTCTGAAACTTCTTTAAAAAATAAAAAGACCATTTCTCTAGAAGAAATTAGTACGTTGCCTCTTGCCATGCCTGCTGGCGGTTTTAGCACCACTCAATTTATTAGCAAGGCCTTTGAAAAAAACAATTTACATCCGAATGTTACGATCGAAATAAATGACATTCCAACATTGCTTGAATTAATTAAAACGGGAAAATGGCACACGATCTTAACTAAAACTACAATTGAAGACGAAAAAGATTTGTACGCCATACCAATAAAAGGAGAAAATATGACCCGAACTGCAATGCTGATTTCTTTGAAAGAAGTATATGAGAAAAAAGCAGTTAAGGCTTTTTTGAAAATGCTCGTAGAAAATTTGAAATAGTTTTTAAATATCGGATTTTTAAAACAAGTCCCAGCGGGACGGCATATTTATAGAAACAATTATTCCCATTTCAAAAGAGCCCCAGCGGGGTGAAATATTAATTTTAGAATTATGTCGCTCCTCTGGAGCTTTTGCTAACCATGTATCAAATGATCTACAAATATTTCATTCCTCCGGAATTTTGCCTAAAAATTGTTTGTAGCAAACTTTGTCAAAGTTTAAAACTTTGACAAAGTTGTCATTATTAAAAATTTATTTCAACTCTGCTTCAAAAGGTGAAGCTGGCAAGTCTTCTTTATTGTATAAATTGGCTTCAGAAGGATTATCTGCCCAAGCATAACGCACTTTTACAGGATTTAAAACGGTATCATTCCAAACTACGATTTTATCGCCTTCGATAATTGCTTTTGCCCAAACAAACTTTCCATCTGTTCCTGCAATGGCAAATTCTTTTAACTCATTTCCGTTTTTGCTTTGCAATCCTGTACCCATATCTGAAAAGCTTAAAATCAGTTTATTTCCATTTTGTTTCATCGATTGAAAAATCGGACCAGAAGCAGTTAAGTTTTTCTCTCCGTAAACCAATTTTCTTGCTTGCAACGCTAATCTTTTTCCAACATCATATTTGTCTAAAGGATGAATATCATTCCATTCGCCCAAATCTATTGTTATCGCCAAACCTGTATTTGGAACTTTCAGCGTATTTAGTTGCTGCTGTCTTAAAGCTGCCCAATTACTTTCTGTTGGTTCTGTTTTGGGTTCCATAAAATTAGGCAGCTGTACCAATAAAAATGGCAATTTTTCCTGTTTCCATTGCGCACGCCAATTAGAAATTAAGGTTTGCATTAAAGGTCCATATTCCAATGGTTTTCTAGTATTGGCTTCGCCCTGATACCATAAAACCCCTTTTATTGGATAATCTTTTAGTGGTGCAATCATGGCATTGTAAAGTCCGACTGGTTTCCAGCGCACGAAAGTCTGTCCTGGAAGCGGTTCCATTTTTGAACCTAATTTGTATTTCCAATTTCCTTTTAAGTCAATTGTATTATCGCCAATAATAAGTTCGTACGGTTTATCGGTTACAAAACCTCCTCTTCCAGAATTATTGATTACACGAATCGTAATTTCGTTTTTTCCTTCTTTTAAAACATTAGCATTAAAAGAATAAATTCTTGGTGGATATTGATATGAAGTTGTTCCTATGAAATGTCCGTTTACAAAAACTGAGTCAGCATCTACAATTCGTCCTAAAATCAATTTTGCCTGATTTTCTTTTACTTTTTCCAGAACAAAACCTTTTTTAAACCAAACTGAGCCGTTTGTTTTTCCAAATTCTCCATCGGCCCAATAGCCTGGAACGTTCATTGCTGCCCAATCAGAAGTTTCAACAGAATTTCTCCATTTCTCTTTCAGTCCAAGATCGGTTTCATTCAGTTTTTTATACCAGTTTGAACTAATTTTTCGGTCATTTTCGTCGATTTGTTTTTCAAGTTTTCCGTCTTTAAATTTTAAATATTCCTCATAATATTCTGGAAACTTTTTAATTCCTTCTTCGTTAATCCAAGATTCTGCTGGAGAACCGCCTAAAGCGCTGTTGATTAATCCGATTGGGATTTTATACTTTTTGTATATTTCTAAAGCAAAAAAATAACCAACGCCTGTAAACTGTAAAACATTTACAGGGTTTACTTCAACCCAAGAACCAGATGAAAAATCGTTTCTTTCTTTCGCGAAATAATATTCATCGGGAACTAAAAACTGACGAATATTAGTATTGGCAGATTTTGCAATTTCTTCTTTGTATTTGTCTTTTAGGCGATCCATCGGCAATTCCATATTCGATTGACCAGAACACAGCCAAACGTCACCGAAAAGAATGTTTTTTAATACAATTGTGTTGGATGCCTTTAAAGTCATTTCGTAAGGACCGCCTGCTTTTTGGGATGGAAGCTGAATCGACCATTTTCCGTCTTGGGCTGTTGTGGTTTTGTATGATTTACGATTAAAATCAAGCTCGATTTTTTCATTTGGCGATGCCCAACCCCAGATATTGACTTTTGTATCGCGCTGTAAAATCATTCCGTCACTTATTAATCGCGGAAGTTTTATTTGCGCGTTTATGCTAACTGTTATTAAAAATGCTAGTATTAATTTTTTCATTATAATCTGTTTTTATTTTTTTTAGCCACGAATTCACGAATTTTTCTAATTCTTTTCTTTGTGTTTTAATTATCTTCAATTACACAAATTAATTTGTGTAATTGAATTACTCTACAGACAAAGATTTAAAAAAAAATCGTGAATTCGTGGCGAATAAAAAAACTATTCATAAGTATATAATTTTATTTTTTGGATTTCGTAATCGCCAACTGAAATTCTTAAATGTCTGCCTTGATGAGTTTGATCTCCGTTGAAATGTCTGATGGTTCTCCAAACTTCATTTTCGAATTTACCAAAATCTGTTTTTAGAATTCCAGCATTTACATTTTCTTTTAAAGGTTTAAAAGTTACCACAATTCCTGAACCTGAAATATAAAATTCATCTTTAGCGATTTCTATAATAATGGCGCTTGACATTGGCCATGTTTCAGCTTTTGCTCCATCAGACCAATTTAAGGTATAATCATGTTTGAAAGTGAATTCGTAATCGCCCATTTTTATAATCTGTGTATTATTTTCTTTGTCTAATAAAACACCATCAATTTTTCCTTGTCCCTTATAAGCTTCTATTGTTGGAGTTAATTGCTTCACTAAATCATATATTTTTCCAAGCGGTTCTTTTTTCGCATCGGCAACTGATTCTATAGAAAATGGTGAAAAACCAATTGCTTCGTAATGTCCGATGGCATATAATCCTTTGAATGGCGCGCTTTCATCAAAACGATGTTCGGGAATAAATAACGGATCGCCTTGACGGGTAAATAAATCATTCCATTTTTTGAACGAAGGATTGTAAAAATCGGGCGCTAAAAAGTCGATTGAATTTCCTGCGGCTTTCCAAACATCCATAATGTGAGGCAACGGTCCTGCACTTGGATATTGTCCCGGTTTTTTTTCTGGTGCGTTTAAAGCTGCATTAACAAACATCGGAATTGGATAAACATCTTTTCCTGCTTTTGCAACTATATTTGTAAATTTTGAGAAATACCAAGCCATGAAAATTTCGTCTGTGTGAAGTCCTTTTCCAAAAACATTTTCCCAATTTCCTTTGGTTTTAAATCCGTTTTTCTTCCAGATTTCTGAAAATTCAGGAACGAGTTTTTCTTTATTTTTCTGCAAATATTGAATTAATTCTTTTGGCACTTCTTTTTTGAAAGCAGCATTGGCTAAAGCGTGATAATCACGTGCAGTTGGCAGCATTCCGATTTCGTTCTCCACCTGAATCATAATTACGGTTTGCTCTTTTTGGTCGAAATCTTTAATATGAGCCATTAATTTTTTAAAAGCATTTACATCAGCTTGAAGATTGTTTTCGCTAAAGGGCGTTAAAATCTCATGACTTTTGTTTGTATCGTCTTTAACTCTAGGATATTTTTTCTGATTGAGTTTTATCCATGCTGGAGCATGGCTTGACATACTGTTTTTCCAAGATCCGAACCATAAAAAAACAAGCTTTAAGTTTTCTTTTCGTGCACGAAGAATCAAATCGTCTACCAATTGAAAATCAAATTTGCCTTCTTGTGGTTCTATCAATTCCCAATAAACAGGCGTAAGAACGGTGTTGAGGTTCATATCAACAAGTTTTGGCCAGATGGTTTCCATGCTTTCCATACTGGTTGCCGAAGAGTTTCCTAATTCTCCTCCTCGTATTAAGAATGGGGTTTTGTTTACAATTAATTGTGTTTTATTTCCTTTTTTCTGAAGATGAGGTATGTTTTGACCAAAACCAAACTGCACCATCACTAAGGTCGCTGTCGCTAGAATCAAATTTCTTTTTATAAAAATTCGGATTCGATTTGTTTTAAGATTAAAAGCCATTTTGATTTGTTTTTTGCTCTCATAAATCTTGAGCATAAAAGTTAAGAAAATAAACAATCCATAGCGCAGACCCTTTTATAGACTTGCACTATGGATAATTACTAATTAAATATTTAAGGTTTTTGCAACTCTCCTGAGAAACCTAAACTCACATCTTTTCCTGCAAGTCCGTCTGCTGCACCTTTGTAAGCGTGCTTGCGAACATAATTTGCATCCCAAAGATTTGGAGATTCATTTGGAAGCCAGTATTCATGTTCTTTAGAATTATCTGAAACTCCCCAAATTGTAATTCCGTACTGTTGTCCTACAGGAATGTATTTTTTGTACATATCAATAACATATTGATACATTTCTGCTTGAGAAGCTTGCTGTTCTACTGTTGGGGTAGCTGTTCCTAATCTGATATCTAACTCAGAAATTTTAATCAATTTTCCTGTCGCTGCCAGTTTTTGGAACATTTGAGCGATTTTGTCTTTATCTGTTGTTAAGCCAATGTGCATCTGTGTTCCAATTCCGTCAACCTGAGCGCCTTGACTTTCAATGTATTTTACATACTCGATTATTCCATCACATTTATCTAATCTAGATTCTAAGTTGTAATCGTTTATGAAAAGTTTATCGGTTGCATTTCCATATTGGCGTGCCAATTTGAATGCTTTTACTGCGTAATCTTTTCCTAAGTATTTTACCCATGAGAAATAGTCTGTTGCAGTATCGCCTTCAGTTCCGTTTCTTAATGTTCCATCTTCTTTCATTGGCTCATTTACAACGTCCCAAGAGAAAACACCTGTTTTGTAATGTGTCATCATTTTAGAAATCCAATCTGTCATGGCATCGCCAATAATTTTGGTTTTCTCAGCATCTGTTTTTTCAATTGTAATTGGAGCAGTTGGTACATTCCCAGTAGATGATCCATCAGTCACCAGAACATTATCAATATAATAAGTTCCAGCAGCTCCTCCTAAATCAAAACCAAAACCTGTCTCACCACCTTTTGCTGTAATTTTCCATTCAATCTGTTTCCATGTAGGCGTCGTTGTTTGATCTGCCTGGTAATTTGCTACCCCTGATGGTGTTGTTGAACATCGTACAGAACCATTAGCTTCTGAACGAATCATATAAGAAATCGTGTAGCTTTTTCCTGCTACCAATGCAGAAGTAAAAGTGGTCTGAATTTGTGTTTTCCATTGGTTCGAAGCATCAGATGTAGCGTTTACTACTTTCATTGATCCACTTCCCTCATAAACATTTGAAGCTCCTGTTCCTGCACTTAAAGCATCTGCTGCGCCATTGGCTTTACTCCATCCAGTAATACCAGAGTTAAAAGTTCCGTTAGCAATTAAATTAACTGGTCCTGCAGAAGCATCAAGATCTACAACTGCAAGTGTATTAACATCAATAAGATATGTTACGTTTGGAATAGGCCCTAAATCAAAACTTAATTTTAAGCTATTGCTTCCAACTGCAAAATCACTTGCATTTAATTTAAATTTAATTTGTTTCCATTGCGAAGTGGTAGCAAATGCTTCTGCTGTACTTGTACCATCCCAATTAATCCAAGGATAAGCATTTTTAAGTCCAGTAAAAGAAATACGCCCTTTACCTGTCTTATCTGATTTGATGTAGAAAGAAACTTCGTAGTTATGACCTGTTACGACAGATACCGCAGGAGATGTTAATTGTAGGTCCCAATAATTGGTTGATGATGTTGAGGAAATCAATTGAACAGCTTTAGAATTTGCGGCTAAACCTGCATTATCAACTACTGTAATTCCCTGACCTTGATTTCCTTTTGACCAGTTTGTAAACGAACCGCTTTTTAAACCTGCAATGTCAAGAATATTTGTTCCGCTTGAACCTGGAATTACTGTTGGGGCAATAATACCGTTTAGATAACTTGCATTTTGGTTGGAATGCCAAACTAAAGTATGTCCAAAAACTTTTAATCCTGCGCTTTTTGTTGCAGCGATAAATTCATCTACATTGGTAAAATCAATTTCTCCTTTAGCATTTACCATTGCACCATGTTTCATTTCGTAACCTGGCGTAACCTCATCAAAGTTTTCGTTTACAATTTTTCTATAGGCTGGATCACTCATATACAAACTGATACCGATTCCATTTCCTAATGAAAAATCTGAATAGTTTTTTAATGGTTCGTAACGGCTTATTTTTTCTACTAAAGCCAACGGAAGTTCAGCTCCTGTTACTTCGCCGTGTTCTGGGTCTTTTCCCCACTCCATCAAGTTGTCATCGCAAGAAGCGAATAACAGCAATGATGAAGCAATTACAGGTAATATCTTTATATATTTCATTTTGGTCATTTTTTAGTTAGGGAAATCATTATAAACTGGTGCGTCTAATGGTACAATTCTCCAGTTGTCTGTGTACACTTTTACAGAAGTTGCTTTTGAAGGAAATTCTTCTTCACTTGTGTTTCCTAGCACATCTTTCATTTTTACATCCAAATTTTCGAACCAAATACCAAAGTTCTGATACGTTGCAGCTTCACGATAAGCTAAAACGGTTTCAAACGTAGCAGCTTCTTTAGACCATTGATAAAATTTGTTTAAAGGAATAGTAACAGTTACCCATCCTGTAGTCTGGAAAGCGACAGATTTTCCATCAACCAACCAAGGAATATAATTATAAACTCCTCCAGACCATGCTCCTGCGTTGAAGTTATTAATTGTACATATTTTTAAATATCCTGAATCTTTCCATGCATCTGGTACATAGATATCAAACTGAAATGCTACTTTATCCAACGGTGTGGTTGCTGGAATAAAAGGAGTAAATTGAGCTCTCCAGTTATCAACACCTGTTCCTCCTGTCCAAACTTCTGTCGCTCTTCCTGTGGCTGCTGCAATTGAAGTAAGACGAGATGGACGATGCGGTACGTATTTACCTTGAGAAAGATTTCCTACGCCAATTGAAGCCGATTCCAAATCAGTTCCTAAAATCATACCTGTTGCTGGTGGTGTTCCCCAGAAACTATGCTGTCCTCTTCCGTCAAAATCTAAAATAATAGCTCTTTTACAGTTAAAGTATGCTGGAGAATATACTCCTCCATTTGATCCTTGTACGAATATTGAACCTCCATTATCCGAAACTCCATTTGGAACCACAACTGTAAATGATTCTCCATCTTCGTCTGAAACAATTCCAGTTGTAACCTCAACATTGCCTGGGAAAACTACTTTGTTCACTTCTGTTAAACCACTTCCATAAACTGTAATTGTTTCTCCTGCATTAGGCATTGTATTTGAAATTCGGGTAATTTCTGGTCTCCCTGCTCTAATTTCAAAAGGAAAAGTAAATTCATTATTATCATTGACAAAACGGATTGTATTTCTTACTGATGGATCTGCATCTAAAATCGGGGTATCTGCAGAAACGCTTACCAGCATAGAATTATTAGAAACAAAAACCACATTAAAGTAAGTTGAATATCCGTTTATGTAAACTTTCTTTAATCCTTCAAACCCAGAACCTTCTATACGTAATAGTTGTCCTAAACGGGCAAAAGTTACTTCTCTATCAGGTACAGATGAATTTACATCTTCTAAAAACACTTTCGTAATTGTAATTGCGTCTCCTTCTGAATCGTTATTATCGCAAGAAGTAAACAGCATACCGAAAACCATCATGCTTAACAGTGCAATTGGTGCCCAATACTTTTTAGTTAAAATATATTTCATATTTATGTCTTTTAGTTTTTTATTTCTGAAACTAGAATAAGTCTTTTATTTTCTCTTCTGTAAACTGATACGGAACTGGATTTTCTCTCAATAACGGATTCTGAACTAATTCAGATTCTGGATAAGGAAGTGTGAAAATTGTCGCATCGATTACCCCAATTGCTCTCGGACTCGTCACTTTTGAAGCATCAACCGTTACTGTATTTGTTGCTGTATCATACAAAATTGGAGTTATTGTTCCTCTGTTTTGAGCTGTGATATAGTTAATTACTTCCTGCTGTTTGTAGTAAGCTCTGCGAACTAAATCGTACCAATATTGTCCCTCCATACATAATTCAACTCTTCTTTCGTGCGCAAGATCTGCATAAGTCAAAGTGGTTTTAGGGTCTAATCCCGCACGTGTGCGAAGTCTGTTTACAACTGAAATAGCTGTTGCATCTGCAGTTGAAGCGTTGTTTCCTAAAGCTGCTTCTGCGTAATTCAAATAAACTTCTGCAAGGCGTAACATGTAAGTATTTAAAGCAGAATTCATACGTGTAATTTTAGAATTGTCTTTGGTAGAACCTACAACTCCTTTTTTAATGGTAAGGAAATCTGCTGTATGATCTACTGTATAACCTCCGTTTGCTTTGTTGATTTCTGCATAATGATCACCATCTCCCATAAAAGTTGCTCTACGACGAAGATCTTTTGATTCATATTCTTGCAAAACATTGTACGAAGCTCTTGTCCAATATCCCCAAGCCGCATCGTCTCCCGTAATATCAGAACCTAATGCAAAATATGCCTGTTGTGTATTGTTTACTCCATAATCTCCGTTTGGAACCCATTGTAGCGCAAACATTGACTCGGTGTTATTGTTATTATCAATCATGAATAAATCTTCATAATTTGTCATTAGGGCGTATGGCCCAGAGCTCATTACTTTTTCCGCCGCTTTTTTAGCTAAATCAAGATATTCCTGATTGCGTGTTCCGCTGTTTGGGTTGTCGCTAACTCCTGAAAATGATAAGTAAACACGAGACAGCATACCGTATGCACTATATCTTGTTAAACGCCCAGCCTGACCTGCAGTTTCTGGAAGATATTTGGCCGCAAATTCTAAATCACGCATCGAGAATTCGTACACATCTTTCATTGGATTTTTATTCACGATCGGATTTTTTACCAATTCGCTCGGATCTGTCGAAATGATAACATCTCCCCATAACGAAGCCAAATACCAATATGCTGTTCCTCTCATAAAACGAGCTTCGGCAATATATTTGTTTTTAATAGTTGCGTTCATTGAACTTCCAGAAATCCCGATAATCACATTATTAGACTGTTGTATCACATTATACAAAGATGCCCAAGCCGAAACCAAAGGCCCTGTTAATCCCGTTTCTGTTAAATCTGTAAACGGATAAGCGTAATCTGAGAAAGGTGCGTACATGTTTGCGGCACGTCCGTCTCCTAATCCGTAATAAAATTTATCATTAAAATCGAACCATACTTTATTGTACAATGGTCCTGTTGCGGCCTGAAAATCAGATTCCGTTTTATAAAAATTCTCTTTTGTAATTACATCATTTGGTTCAACGTCTAAAATGTCGCTGCAACTCGTCCAAACAAATGGCAATGCAATAATTAAAGCCGTGTAAAATATTTTCTTTGTTTTCATTGTGCGTTTTTTAGAAATTAACAGTTAATCCAAGCGTAGTTACCATAGGCGAAGGATAACGTCCGTTATCGATACCATTTAGAAGCTGGTTTTGGTTCATTGCGCCTACCTCAGGATCATATCCTTTATATTTAGTAAAGGTTAAAACATTCTGCATGTTTGAGTATACTTTGATGTTTGAAATTCCGTATTTAGAATACAAATCCTTTGGAAGATTATAACCAATCGAAATATTTTTAAGCCTTACATAAGATCCGTCTTCTACAAATCTGTTGCTTAAACGATAATTTGAAGCCGAAGCCGCAGATGATGCCGCAATTCTAGGCATGTAAGGATCTCCGCCAACAATCTGAACGTTACGATAATCGTTTGGTCCATTCGGATCGATTAATTCTAATTGCGCGTATCCTAAAGCTGATTTCAATAAATTGGTATTCTCACGTGGGTTTTCAAGCCATCTTCTTTGGTAATTTAAAACATCATTTCCGTAAGAACCTGTGAATAAAATGCTCACATCAAATCCTTTGAATGAAAAACTATTATTGAAACCGAAAGTGAAATCTGGGTTAGGATCTCCAATATATCCAGCGTCTTTTTCGTTGATTACTCCGTCTTTATTCACATCTTCAAACATATAATCTCCAATCCAAACGCCATTTTCACCAATTACCATTCCTTCTGGCAATGCTGTTGGTTTTACTGTTCCTGTGGCATCTTTATAATAGAAGTCTGTTGCTTTTTCAAAACGTCCAATTACTTTATAGCCATAGAATTGTCCTAAAGGCTGACCTACAGCTGTACGAGTAACGACTGTTACATCTGAACCTTGCTGTAATGTCTGATCGTAAACTCCAGATTCTGAATTCAATTTCAACACTTTAAATCTGTTCATTGAGATATTGAAATTTGATTTCCAAAGAAAATCTTTTCTCTGCATGTTTATAGTGTTTATAGTAAACTCGAAACCTTTATTTTCAAGAGATCCGATATTTGCAAAAGGTGGAGATGTTGCTCCTTGACCCGTTGTTCCTACATAAGCTGGAAGTGATAATCTTAGTAATAAATCATCTGTTCTTTTGTAGTAAACATCTGTTGTAATTTCAATTCTATTATCTAAAAGTCCGATATCTAAACCTATATTAGTTTGGTTTGATTTTTCCCATTTAAGATCTGGATTTGCTGTATTGGTTGCAATTTGTCCGCTTCCCCAATTGGTTGCTGAGGTGCCGTAAACAGAAGTATAAGCATTATTCGGTACGCTTGAGTTACCTGTAACTCCCCATCCAGCACGTAATTTTAAATTGCTGATGGTCTGATTGTCTTTTAAAAATGATTCGTTTGAAACTTTCCATGCTAAAGAAGCAGACGGGAACCAATCCCATTTATTGCCTTCTGCAAATTGAGAAGATCCATCTCTTCTGATGGTTCCTGTTAGAATATATCTATCATCAAATGTATACGTTGCTCTTGCAAAATAAGAACTAAGCGATTTTGTAGAACTTGCATTTGAGTTTCTAGCTGTTGTTGGGTCTCCGGCGTTTAAATCTGTAGCTCCGTTTGTTAAATAACCTGAACGATAACCATAAAGGTTTTCCCAGTTTTGCTCTTGAAGTTCTTGAGCTACCAATGCATTAACATTATGTTTTCCGAATGCTTTATTATAAGTCAAAGTGTTAGTCCAAATCCAGTTTTCACTAGTAGATTTTGTTCTTGATCCTTCTCTAACTTCATTTGATAATGCTCCGAAAGTATACGATGGGTTAAAAGTATATCGATTTCCAAAACCATAATCTATAGAATACTGGGTTTTAAGTTTTAAATCTTTTGTAAAACCAATTTCTGCATACACATTTCCCCTAATTCCGTAGTCTTTTCCATGATTGTCTTTCAACATTGCAATTCCCAATGGGTTCGTCTGAACAAATTCTGTTGTATCTGGTCCGTCAAAAGTTCCATCAGCATTTCTAGCAGCTACGTTTGGAGTCTGTTTTAAAGCGGTTAAAATTACCGAATCATCATTTACAGTAGTTACCTGATTGGTTTTGTAAGCATTCAGATTCACTCCAACTTTCATCCATTTCTTTACCTGCGAATCAATTACACCTCTAATAGTCATACGATCAAAAGAAGATCCGATTACAGTTCCTTCCTGATCAAAATAAGACATTCCTAATGCATAAGTAGTATTGTCAGATCCGCCAGAAGCAGATAAATTATAACTTTGAATTAAACCCACTTGAAATAATTCATCTTGCCAGTTTGTTCCTTCTCCTAATAAATCAGGACGAATAAAATAAGGATCTCTTTGAACGATTCCTAAATCTGAACGAGTATTTTTCAGTGTTCCATATTCTCTTAAATTAAGTACCTGCAATTCTTTAGGCATTTGCTGCCATCCTACATAACTGTCAAAATTTAAAGTCAAATCTCCTTTTCTACCTGTTTTAGTAGTTACCATAATTACCCCATTTGCCGCCCTAGAACCATAAATAGCAGTTGCAGAAGCATCTTTTAAAATGTCTATAGAAGCAATATCGTTAGGGTTAATTCCTGAAAGCGGATTTGAATTTAAAGAACCTGAATTACCATCTATAATAACACCATCAATTACATAAATTGGCTCATTAGAACCTGTAATAGAGCTTATACCACGAATACGTACCGAAGAGCTTCCTCCAGGAGTACCACTATTTTGCTGTATCTGCACCCCAGCCGCACGACCTTGCAATACCTGATCTATAGTTGTAGAAACAGATTGCGTTACTGCTGCACTAGATATAGAAGAAATCGCTCCTGTTAAATCTGCTCTTTTTGCGGTTCCGTATCCAATAACAACAACTTCTTTTAAGTCATTTAAGTTCTCTTCTAGTACAGCATCAATTTTAGTTTTATTGTTCACTGCAACTTCGTGCGGTTTATATCCAATAAAACTAAAAACCAAAATACTATTATTGGGAATAGCTTGAAGCGTGTACGTTCCGTCAAAGTTTGATACCGTACTTGTTTTGGTTCCTTTTACAATAATATTGACACCTGGTATTGGTCCGCTACCATCAGATACAGTACCTGTAACAGTAATTTGCGCATTTACCGAAGCAGAAAATACCATCATCAGGATTAAGAACCCCAGATTCTTAAAGTATTTAGATCTGCTTTTAGTAATTAAAAAGTTAGTCATAAATAATTGGTTTAATGAGTTAATAGTTGGTTTAGTTAGTTTTCGTTTTGATTGACTTTGCTATTCGCTTTATTTTAACATTTCGAACGAATAGCAACTTATAGTCAAAACAAATATATGCAAAAAACAACAACACACAATCGGTTGCGTTAATTTTTATTCCTAATTTCAAAAAAATAAAGCCAAAAAAAAGAATTATATCTATTAATAATTGCCAAATATTAAACAATCATTAAAAACAGTGTTTAATATCACGAAAACGTTAGAGATAATAAATCATTTGATTCAAAATCTTAAAAAAAATATAAAATGTTAAAAATTCAGATTTTTTTCAAAAAACTAAAACGTTGTAGTAACCGTCTAAAAATTCATCATAAATTAAATCATTCGCTTTCCCTTATAAAAGCTGACTTAAGAGATCTTATAAACTGAAAACCAATAAAATAACTTAAACATTATAATTCTTACAAAACTAAAAAAGAGAACAATCGGTTGCTTTTAATTCATAAAAAAACTCCCTTTCAAATAACTGAAAGAGAGTCTTAAAACTATAAAAATGGAAATAAAAAATACTATAGATTCATCTTTTTGGCATCTTCAACAAACTGTTTTAGTCCAATATCTGTTAAAGGATGTTTTAAAAGACCTTTTATTGCAGAAAGCGGTCCTGTCATAACATCTGATCCAATTTTTGCACAATTGATAATATGCATAGTATGCCTAACAGAAGCCGATAAGATTTGTGTTTGGTAATTGTAGTTATCATAGATTTCTCTGATTTCAGAAATTAAATGCATTCCATCTGTCGAAACATCATCTAAACGTCCTAAAAATGGAGAGACATAAGTCGCTCCCGCTTTCGCTGCCAATAATGCTTGTCCTGCCGAAAATACTAAGGTTACATTAGTACGAATACCTTTCGAAGAAAAATATTTACAAGCTTTTACACCATCGCCAATCATTGGCAGTTTCACTACAATTTGTGGATGCAAAGCCGCTAATTCTTCTCCCTCCCTTATCATTCCTCCGAAGTCTGTTGAAATGACCTCAGCAGAAACGTCGCCGTCAACGATATTACAAATAGCTAAATAATGATTAAGGATATTTTCTTTTCCTGTAATGCCTTCTTTTGCCATTAAAGACGGATTTGTAGTTACACCGTCTAAAACGCCTAAAGCCTGCGCTTCTTCAATGTCTTGAAGATTGGCAGTGTCAATAAAAAATTTCATAAGTTTTTTGGTTTGTGGTTAATTGTAGAGACGCACTGTAGTGCGTCTAAATTCTAGTAAAAAACTTTGTCAAAGTTTAAAACTTTGACAAAGTTCTCAGCTTGTTCTAGTGAGTGAAAAATGTGCATTTCGATTGATTCTGCTCTTCAAAAAACCTTCAATAAAAAAATAACTCACTAATTATTTTATCAAACTGACTTTTTATTCGTTTCAATTTTCAAAAAACAGTAACTAAACCTTCAATCTGTTTTTCTTGAATCTCTATTCAAAAAAGCCATAATCTTAATACACATTTTCGAAGTTTTTATCTAAAAAAAGCATTTTTTAAACATATTAACGTTTTACAGCTATCATGTTTAAAATTTTAAACTCTTTTAGATTTTTTCTCTCACTAAATATTTTGGAGAAACCTAACAGTCCCGATGCATCGGGACTGTTAGGTTGAATATTTAAAATCTAAAATCAATTAAATATATTGATTGATGATATTTTCAAACAATTCTTGTTTACCGCTTTGAAGATTCAATTCTCCATTTTCGTGAGCGATAGTATAAAGATCTTTAAGATTTAATTTTCCATCAGCAAAATCTTTTCCTTTTCCAGAATCAAATGAGCTGTATCTTTCTTTTCTTAATTTTTCGTAAGGAGAAGAAGAAATGATTTTATCTGCAGTCAATAAAGCTCTTGCAAAAGTATCAGCTCCGCCAATGTGTGCTAAGAAAACATCTTCTAAGTCTGTAGAGTTTCTTCTGATTTTAGCATCAAAGTTAACTCCACCGCCTTGTAATCCGCCAGCTTTTAAGAAAACCAACATGGCTTCTGTTGTCTCTTGAATGTTATTTGGGAATTGATCTGTATCCCATCCATTTTGGTAATCTCCTCTGTTTGCATCAATGCTTCCTAACATTCCCGCTTTTGCAGCCACTTCTAATTCGTGTTGGAAAGTGTGTTGTGCCAATGTAGCGTGGTTTACCTCGATATTGATTTTGAAATCTTTATCTAAACCATAATTTTTCAAGAATCCGATTGCTGTCGCTGAGTCAAAATCGTATTGGTGTTTTGATGGCTCCATTGGTTTTGGTTCGATGAAGAAAGTTCCTTTAAAACCTTGAGCTCTTGCGTAGTCTCTAGACATTGCTAAGAATTGCGCCATGTGGTCTAATTCTCTTCCCATATCTGTGTTTAATAAAGACATATAACCTTCTCTACCACCCCAGAATACATAGTTTTCTCCGCCTAAAGCTATAGTTGCGTCCAAAGCTAATTTTACTTGTCCACCAGCTCTTGCTACTACATTAAAATCTGGATTTGTAGCCGCTCCGTTCATGAATCTTGGGTTTGAGAAACAGTTTGAAGTTCCCCAAAGCAATTTAATTCCAGAATCTGCTTTTTTCTGTTTTAAGTAATCTGTAATGAAAGCCAAACGTTTTTCTGATTCTGCGAAAGTTGCTCCTTCAGCAATCAAATCGTAATCGTGGAAACAGAAATAATCAAATCCCATTTTGCTGATAAATTCAAAAGCTGCATCTGCTTTATCTTTTGCTGCCTGATATGGATCTGATGAAGCATCCCAAGCAAATTGCTGTGTTCCTGGTCCGAATGGATCACTTCCTTGTCCGCAGAAAGTATGCCAGTAAGCGATTGCAAATTTAAAGTGCTCACGCATTGTTTTTCCAGCTACAATTTGGTCTGGATTGTAATATTTAAATGCCAACGGATTATCAGATTCCTTTCCTTCAAATTTAATTTGGCCGATACCTTTGTAGTATTCTTTATCTCCTAAAACTATCATTTGATTTTTTTATTTATTTGTTAATATTAATTCTAATTCTTGTTTCCATTTTTTATATGCCGTTTCGTATTCCACTTTATTTTTTAGAGGCAAAAAGGTCATTACGTGATCGTTTGTCGTAATTCCTGAACCAAATTTTTCAAAGTCACCATCTGTCAAACCTACTGCTCTTGCTGCTCCTACCGCTCCTGTTGTATTGTAAATTTCAATTTCATGACCAATTAATGTTGCAACTGTATTAGAGAAAATTTCGGAACGGAATAAATTATCATTTCCAGCTCTAATTACATTAATCGTTGCATTATCATCTTTCAAGCATTCCATTCCATACACAAAAGAAAATGCAATTGCTTCTAAAGATGCTCTAAATAAATGCGCGTTAGTATGAATATTAAAATTCAGGTTTAAAATATGAGATCCAATATTTTTATTATTGAACATTCTTTCAGCGCCATTCCCAAACGGAATGACAACCAATCCTTGTGAACCTACATTTATCTGAGATGCTTTTTCATTCATTTCTTCATAGGATTCATTTCCGATATTGTTTCGCATCCATCGGTATTGGATTCCTGCTCCGTTTATATTCAGCAATTTCCCAACTCTCGGATTTGATTCCGTATAATTTACATGGACAAAGTTGTTTACACGAGTACTTTTTCCAGAATTTGTTTCTGTAACAGCATAGAAAACGCCCGACGTACCACCCGTTGCTGCCACTTCTCCTGAACGAAGTACATTTAATGAAAGCGCATTATTAGGCTGATCTCCCGCTCGATACACAATCGGAATTCCTGTAGGAAGACCTGATTCTGTAGCAGCTTTTTCAGTTACAACACCCTGATTCGTAAAGTTTTCTACGATTTTTGGAGTTAATGTGGTATCAATTCCATAATATTCTAAAAGCCAATCGGCTACTTTATTTTCTTTATAATCCCAAAGCATTCCTTCAGACAAACCATTTTTGGTAGTCGTTACTTCGCCTGTCAATTTCAAAGCGATGTAATCTCCCGGAAGCATGTATTTAGCGATTTTATTATAAACTGCTGGTTCGTTTTCTTTAACCCATTTCAGTTTCGAAGCGGTAAAATTTCCTGGCGAATTCAATAAATGTGACATGCATTTCTCTTCTCCAATCTCGGCGAAAGCCTTATTCCCAATTTCAACCGCACGGCTGTCGCACCAGATAATTGAATTTCGCAGTGCATTCCCAGCTTCATCCACAATCACCAATCCGTGCATTTGGTACGAAATTCCAATTCCTTGAATTTTAGAGGCATCGATATTTGCTTCTTTAATCGCTCTTTTCGTTGCCGTACAAATGTACTGCCACCACATTTCGGGATCTTGCTCCGCCCAGTCTGGGTGAATCGAAAGGATTTCCATTTCGTTCTGTGGTTCATTCAAAACGATTACTTTTTTACCCGTTTCTGCTTCAACAATTGCTGCTTTCACAGAAGAACTTCCAATATCATATCCGATATAATACATACTTACAATGATTCTCTTATTATTAATTTTGTCGGCACATAACACTGCGTTTCTTCGTCATGCGTAATAAATGCCGCTGCTTTGGTTCCCATTTCTTTAAAATCAGTTGAAACAACCGAAATTCCTTTGTATATAAATTTCTTCATTGGGGTTTCGTTGTACGATAAAAATCCAACGTCTTTCCCTGGTTCGTAATCTTTCTCTTTGCACTGCTCCAAAAAGTGCCCTAAAATCCTGTCGCTTACACTGATGTAGGCAATTCCTTTTTCGATATTGAATTTCTTTGGATCTGTAGTCACTTCATACTCAAAACCAAAATCTGCACAGAATTTCTTAAAAAACGCCACAGTTTCCCACGGATGATTTGTAAAATCCGGATATACAAATTGGATTTTTTTATACTTCTTAAACAAATCCACGGCTTCTATCAAAGACTCATAAAATGCTTTCCCGAAATCCTGAAATACATAATTATTGGCTTTATCTGCCTGAATATTCCAGTCAATCAAAAGCAGTTTATCACTTGCAATTGCAGATAACGCCGGAGCAATATCTCGGTGATCAAAATTCATCACTACATACTTATAATATTTTCCGATTCCGTTATTGATGATCGTTTTAAAAACATCAATATTATAATGATGAAACTGTACATCGATAATCACATTATCTGGCAGATTATTCACAACCGAATGATACAAAACCTCTTTATAAGCTTTAAACGTATCTAAAACCAAAAGTACTTTTCTCGTTTCGCCAGCTACGTAATAGCCTTTATTTGGCACAGAGTCAATCACTTTTTGGTCTTTTAAAATCGTATACGCCTTAAAAACCGTATCTCTCGAAAGCTGATAAGTTTTGCAAATCACATTCACAGACGGAAGCAAATCTCCCTTCTGTAAAATATTCTCTGCAATAGCATTAGTAATTCCGTCAACCAGCTGCTGGTACTTCGGAATATCACTATCGTGATTAATTATAAACTCAAATTTTTCTTCTTCTTTTAGCATACCGTTCTGTTCCGTTCTGTTATGCTAAAATAGCTAAAAATATTTTACAAAAAATTATTTTTTAGGTTAAAATTGTTATTTTTTTTAATGTCTTAATCTTAATAATTTGGGCGTGTCCCTCCGGGTCGGGCTATTCGTTTCAAGTCCTCGCCTGCTCGTTCCTCGCGTCTGTGGGCTTTCCACTTCTATCCCTCACGCGTACGGTTTCAAGAGACATTTGTCACATACTAAACGAAAGTCTTAATCAAAATGCTTCCTCGAAGCATACATCCCTAAATACGTACCCACAAATCCTCCTGCTTCTTTTGTACTCAGAATAACTCCATCAACATCTTCTATCAACAAAATCCAATCTTGTTTTTCTGTCGTTTTATAATAAAAACTATACCATCTTCCGTTTCCTTCAATCTTCACAAACAATGGTTTGTCAGAATCTAAAAGTTCTTTTTTCGCAATAATTTCCGATTTCCCATTATTGATTTTATCTGCTGTTCTTTCAACAAAAACTTCCATTTTATGATCAGTATTCATTCGTTTTCCAATCAACAAATAATGTTTTTCATTTTGAAAGGCCGTTAAACCTGCCGCCTGTAAATTATCTTTTGGATTGAATTCAAACTTTACTGAAGCTTCAAATTTTAAATGCTGTTGTCTTCTTCCAATAAAAGAAAAATTAGTTTCGGTATGAATCGATTCTGGTCTTGGCTTAATTAATAAACTCCCATTAATTAAATCATACCATTTTTCTTTCGGCGTTCTGATAAAACTCCATTTAAGATCTAATTTACTCGAGTCAAAATCGTCTTTCGAAACAAAATTTCCATTCAATGGCTCTATTTTTTCTTTAGAAAGCGGAAGATTTGGATGTTTATGAATCATCGGAATCGGTTCATTTCCGCCGACAATTTCTGGCCAATCGTTTTTCCATTCAACAGGCATCATGAAGGTTTCTCTTCCCATATTGTAAAAATCTCCTTCGTATGGTCGGCATCCTAAAAACACTGACCACCAATCTCCGTTTGGAAGTTCAACAAAATCGGCATGTCCCGTTGTCGAAACCAAATTTTCACGATTCTGATCTAAATGCAACTGAGTCAAAATGGGATTGTTAGCATAACTTTCGTATGGACCATAGATATTTTTACTTCTAAATATTACTTCAGAATGGTTAAAACCTGTTCCTCCTTGTGCGCAAAGCAGATAATAAAATCCGTTCTTTTTAATCACATGTGGACCTTCGATCCATACTGGTTTCTTAGACATATCGGTTCCGCCGTTAATAACCAATTTGGGGCTTCTTGTGGTTTTTTGTTTTTCCAAATCGTATTCCAGCATATAAATGGCGCGATGGCCATCATGAAGTGAAACATTATTTGGCGGAGGGCCGTTATGCGTAATATAAACTTTTCCATCTTCATCAAAGAAAATGTCAGGATCGATTCCGTTAACATCTGGAAGTACAATCGGGTTTGACCAAGGTCCTGCAGGATTTTTAGCGGTAACAATAAAATTACCTACTCCGCTTACATTGGTGCAAATCACATAAAATGTTCCTTTATTGTAGCGAATTGTTGGTGCGTACATTCCGCCCGACAAACGAGAGTTTCCAAAATCGGCTTGTTCAGGGCGATCAATGATGTTTCCTATTTGTTTCCAATGCACTAAATCGGTACTTTCAAAAATGGGTAATCCCGGAAAATAGCAGAAAGAAGAATTGACGAGATAAAACTTATCCTCAACTCTACAAATCGTAGGATCTGGATAAAAGCCAGCCAAAACAGGATTTAAATAATCGACATCAGATTTTCTTAAATTTTGATAAGCGTCATCATTTCCTCTGTAATCAAACCAATCAAAAGAAGCATAATCAGAATACACAACCGATTGTGATTTTTGTGAAATTTTTTTACATGAAGAAAATGCACTCATCAAAATGACTGCTGCAACAATTTTAAAACCTGTTTTTCTTTTCATATCTTAATCAATCAATCTTCTTATTCCGTATGGATCAATCGTAATTATAGAACCATCTTCCAAATAATCGATTTTCGTTACTTTCATGCTTCGCAAATGCGTTACCCCTTTTGACAAGCTCGAATCGTGATAAAACAAATACCACTCGCCTTCTACTTCGCAAATCGAATGATGCGATGTCCAACCCACAACTGGATTCAAAATTCTTCCCTGATACGTAAACGGCCCATAAGGGTTATCGCCAATAGCATAACAAATAAAATGTGTATCGCCTGTCGAATACGAGAAATAATATTTTCCGTTATACTTATGAACCCAAGAAGCTTCAAAAAAACGTCTGGCATTATCTCCTGCAAAAATCTCATTTCCGTTTTCATCCAAAATTTTAATTTCTTTGGGAGCTTCAGCAAATTCCAACATATCATCTCTTAACAAAGCTACTATAGGTCCTAAAGCTTTTTCTTCAGCCAAAGGTTCTTCGTTATTTTGATCGTACTGATTATTACGGTACTTCTGAAGCTGTCCGCCCCATATTCCTCCAAAATAAATATAATGTTTACCATCTTCATCTTCAAAAACAGCAGGATCTATACTGTAACTTCCTTTTATTGCTTCTTTTTCAGGAACAAAAGGCCCAACTGGCGAATCTGAAATGGCAACACCAATCTGAAAAATTCCGTTAGCTCGTTTAGCTGGAAAATACAGATAATACTTTCCGTTTTTATGAGCTGCATCAGGTGCCCACATTTGCTTTTCAGCCCAAGCAACATCATTTACATGCAACGCAACACCATTATCAACTACTTCTGACGAAATATCTTCCATAGAAAAAACATGGTAATCTTCCATTCCGAAATGATCGCCATTGTCGTTAAACGGAATTCCAGCATCAATATCATGAGATGGATAAATGTAAATTTTTCCGTTGAATACATGCGCCGAAGGATCGGCTGTGTACATATGGGACACTAAAGGCTTTGAAATCGCCAGGTCATTAATTTCTTCAAAATTAATGTGTTCAATGCTATCTTCAGGCATACTACTATTTTGTTTAAATAATTAAGCTCTTCTTTCTTTTAATTCTGTTTCTATTTTCACTTCCATTTCTTTATTGATTTTATAGAAAAACAGCAATCCGGCTCCAATTAAAAAAGGGATTGCAGGGAAAATACTCACTAGTAATTTGATTCCGTTTACGGCTGTTTGAGATTGTTCTGGCGCATTTGGAACGTAATGGAAATAACCTAAAAATAAAGTGGTTAAAGCACCTCCAACGCTCAATCCTGTTTTTAGTCCAACCATCATGGCCGAAAATATAATGGCTGTTGCGCGACGATTGTTTAACCATTCGGAATAATCGGCGACATCCGCAATCATTGCCCAAAGAATTGGGATTGTGATTCCGTAGAAAAACCCGTGTAGGATTTGAGAGAAAAATATCAATCCGATTGATGTCGGAGGATAGAAATAAAAGCCTACAATAAACAGTGTCGAAATGAATAAAAACAATCCGAACACATTTCGTTTTCCGTATTTGTCAGCGAGATTTTTAGACAAAGTAATTCCGACAATCATAAAGATAATTCCGCCCGCATTAAAGAGTCCGAAACCTGCTGAAACAGGATCGTTCCCAAAATGATTCAATCCGATATTGGTTAAAAAATCCAAAATAGGCTGAATAAAAACGGCCAATTGTTCTTTATCTACATAATTCTCAAAATAATACACATACGAACCGCCTTTCATGGCCAAAGTCACAAAAACCAAAGTCGTCAGCGAAAGCATAATAACCCAAGGCCTGTTTTTGATTAAATCGCTCAAATCTTCTTTTACGCTTGACTTTTGTTCTGGTTTCGGAATGATTCTTTCTTTTGTAGTTAAAAAAGTAATTAAAAGCATGATTGTTCCAATAATTGCCAGCGCAGTCATTACTTTTTCAATCCCGACTGCTTTATCTCCGTTTCCCGCACTTTTGATAATACCAAGCATAAAAACCTGAACAAAAAACTGAGCAAACATAACTGCCACAAAACGATAGGACGACATACTGTTTCGTTCTTTCATATCGCCCGTAATAACACCGCTTAAAGCAGAGTACGGCAAATTGTTTCCTGCATAAAAAAGCAACAGCAAAGTATAGGTGATAACCGCATAAATCACTTTCCCTTTGTACGAGAAATCAGGTGTTGAAAATGCTAATAGCGCCACTATCCCAAGCGGAATTGCAGTTAATAAAATCCAAGGTCTAAATTTTCCCCATTTGGTACTCGTTCTGTCTGCCAAAACCCCAATGATCGGATTAAAAATAAAAGCTGCTACTAATCCAACAATCAGCATGATGATCGAAGAATCTGTTGGTGATAAGCCGTAAATGTCGGTATAGAAATACGCCAGATACGTCATCAAAGTCTGAAAAACGAGATTGGCAGCAAGATCTCCTAAACTGTATCCAATTTTTTCTTTAATGGATAGTTTTTGTGAAATTTTAGTCATTGGTGGGTTTGTGGTCATTTTAGATAGCTAGTTAGGTTCTTTTTTTGTCATTTCGACGAAGGAGAAATCACACGTGATAATCGACAAAGATTGACGACATTCTGTATGGAGTTTCTAGTGTGATTTCTCCTTCGTCGAAATGACAATATTGTGTTGGTTTTATTAAAAACAATCGGTTGTGTAAAATTAGACAAAAAAACATACTATGCAAATTTACTTTACTTTATTTAAGTTATTTTTCAAACCACAACCGATTGTTGATCAATTTATAAAAATTCATTTTTTTTAGTAGTTATTCTTTGGTTTCTTTAAGATTTAAAATACTGTTGTAAGCTTTTTTATGTCTTAAAGTCGCATCAAATGGCAACGGATAATTAGTTCTTCCTTTTATCGGCCAATCGTTTAGCCAAGATTGTCCATCATGAACTCCCCAAAAAGTAACACGGCTGATTTTATCTTTGTGTTTCAAAAATAATTTAAAAATCGATTCATAACGTTCTGCAAGTTTGTTTTGAATAGAATCTGGCAATGCTTTGGGATATGGATTCATTTTTGCGCTTCCTTCAAAATTTTGACTAATCTCTGCTCCTTTTAAATCCCACGGATTTGGTAAAACAGTAATATCTAATTCTGTAAAAGCTACTTTGATTCCTAAAGCCGAATATTCTAAAATGCTTTTTTCTATTTCTTCTAATGATGGACTTTGTAATCGCCAGTGTCCCTGAATGCCAACTCCGTCAACTTTTCCGCCTTCGGCTTTTATTTTTTTGATTAAAGCAATCGCTCCTGCTCTTTTTGCAGGTTCTTCGATATTATAATCGTTATAATATAATTCTGCTTTTGGATCTGCTTTTGCTGCTAGTTTGAAAGCGTTAACCAAATATTTTTCGCCCAATGTTTTCAAAAAAACAGATTGTCTTAAAGTTCCATCCTCATTCAAAGCTTCGTTTACAACATCCCAAGAGTTGATTCTTCCTTTGTATTTGGAAACTATTGTCGTAATATGATCTTGCATAAACGCTTTCATTTCTGTACTGTCGGCAATCTTTTCCATCCAAGGCGCTAATTGACTGTGCCAAATCAAAGTATGCCCGTGAATAAACATCTTATTCTTTTCTCCATACGCCACAAATTTATCAGACAAAGCAAAATCATATTTGTCCTTTTGCGGATGCGTAAACATAGATTTCATGATATTTTCTGCCGTAATTGCATTAAATTCTTTTCGAATCAAAGAATCTTCTTTTTTGTCTTTTTCTTCGATTTGATCCGCGCTTAAAGCAGTACCAATGTAAAAAGCATCTTTGTAAGCATCTTTTAATGAAGCAGTTTCTTTTTGCGATGTACAGCTGACAGCCAGCAAAGTTGTGACGGCAACTAAATAAGGTTTAATACATTTCATATTTTTTGGTTTAAATAGTTAATAGTTTTTTTTCTCTTTACGGAGATAGTAATCATTCCTTTCTAAAACTCTCTGCCGGTCCCAAATACGACTGCAAAACTTTTCCTTCTTCGGTTTCAATTACAATTTTTTGAAGCACTACAGCAGGATCAATCGCATAAATTTTCAAAACATGATTTCCTGTTTTTTCAATTTCATGCGTTGAGGTTATTATCTTAATATTATTCGCAACCGATTCTGCCCAAGCTTTTTCCGAAGAATCTGAGTTGAGATTATTTACTTGCGGTTTCTCATCATCAAAGCCGATTCCATATTTTAAACCGTCTCCAATTTTAAAATTGATTGTTGGCGAAAAATAGGCTTTAACTTTTATCTTTCCTTTACTAAAAAAATGAACATTATACTCTAATCTTGGAGATTGTTTCGAAATTTTAATCGACTGAATATTCGAAGGCTTTAAAGTTACTCCAGATGATGTTTTTCCCAGATTTGGAATTGTTGTCCATTTTACTGAATCAGAATTTATTACTTTAGAATAATTTTCACTTTCTATTGAAATATAACCATCGTTCTCAATAAAACCATGAGCTTGAGCTAAATCTTGTTTTTTGCTAATTGATGTCTCTTTTTTTAAAATCTCTTCAGCGGTAATCACTTTTACCGCTTGAACTGCAGGCGCAATTTTCTTTGTTTTCGGAATCACATTTTTTTCAGGCTGTTGCCAATTATCATAACCAATATGCGTCTGTGACATCATGTGATTCCACTTCCCATTTGCTATTTGGGTATGATAATAATTCGTGAGCTCGGCATCTTTTTCAAATAACTTCTTTACTTTTTCAGCATAATCATTTGCAACGACATCTCCCTGTTCTGCATACAATTGATTTTTAGCCTGCGCTACATACAATTCGTTTAAATTAGCACTTGCTAAAACAGGAAATAAAATCAGCTGATAAAAAGCATCTTTATATTCTGGTTTCAACTTTTCATTTATCAAATTGGCTTTTTCAACCAGTTTTTGATATTCGGTAATAACTCGATCTGCTTCGTTATAATTTGTTATGCTGTACGTTTTAGCATCTAGCAATTCTGGTTTTCTTCGTGAATTATATTTCGTGTATAATTTTAAAATTTCAGAAATATCTTCTGTAAACTGATTGTCAAAATTCTCTTTAGCCCAATTCACATAATATTGTCCTAAATTTCCAGCATTGAATTTTTCAGGATTCCAAGCCATGTCTAAGAAAAACTCAATCGGAAATTCCATTGGTTTGATATCGCCAACATTTACAATCCAGATTTTATCTACTCCATATTGATACGCCAAATCCATTTGTTCCCAAGTTCGCTCGATTTGATTGGTGTTGATCCATTTATAATTTCTTGGTCCGCCAACATAATCATAATGATAATAAATACCGTAACCGCCTTTTCTTGGTTTTGAATCGAGTTCAGGGAGTTTTCTAATATTTCCCCAATTATCATCGCATAATAAAAGTGTTACATCGTCAGGAACTGTCATTCCCTTGTCATAATAATCTTGAACTTCTTTGTAAAGTGCCCACATTTGTGGCGTTTCTTCAGCAGATTTTTTAGTAACTTCTGTAATAATGTTTCTTTGAGTTTTTACGATATTTTCTAATAGCTCAATCGCAGTTCCTTCCGTCATAGGCTCATCGCCATCGCCACGCATTCCAATTGTAACGATAGTTTCTTTATTTCCCATTCGTTTAATTCCGTCTTTCCAAAATTGAATCAAAGCTTCCGAATTTGAATTAAAATCCCATTTGCCATTTGATTTTCCCCATTCAGCATGTGCTCTCGTTAAAGGCTCGTGGTGAGAAGTTCCCATTACAATTCCATACTCATCTGCCAAAACAGCATTCTGCGGATCTTCAACATAAAACATTCTGCCCCACATTGCTGGCCATAAATAATTGCCTTTCATTCGCAGAATTAATTCAAAAACTTTATCATAAAATTTCGAATTAAATCCGCCAAATTTCTCAAATGCCCAACCTGTAAGTGCAGGCGCTTCATCGTTTATAAAAATCCCTCTATATTTTACTTTTGGTTCTCCCTGCGAATGAACTCCAGGTAAAACATGCAGTTCTGATTGTTTTTTAACTGGAACATCTGCCCAATAATACCAAGGAGAAATTCCAATTTGACTGGACAAATCGTAGATTCCATAAATTGTTCCCCGTTTATCTGAACCTGCAACTACCAATGCTTTTTTAATTCCTTTAAACGGATTTTCGACAATTTGGGTTGCAAATTTCTCCCATTTTCCATGAAGTTTTCTAGCATCTATTTTGCCTTCCTTTGCTAATTGATCGATGATTTTACTTTTTCCTAATGTCCCAATAATGACAATAAAATCTTTTGCTTCAGAAATCTTTTTAATTCTTTTCGGATGTAAATCAGAAACCTGAAAAATGTCATTTTCTAAATGTCCAGTTACTTTTAAAACTCCAGAATAATCTTTATCATCAACTAAAATCGAAGCCGCTTTTCCTTTACTTACTAAAGGGAAATTTTTACTAGAAGCCTGATTGACTACATATTTCTCTGGATTTATGGCATACAAATTTGTGCTTAATCCGATTAGGAAAAGCAATAGAATTAAGTATGAAGTTTTAATTTTTGAACACATAGCGTCACAAACTTTTTTTATTTAATCTCGCAAAGTCGCAGAGTCGCAAAGCAATTCTTTTTAAGCTTTTTCAAAACAAAACTTTGCGACTCTGCGACTTTGCGAGAAATTCTCAGCGTATTAGATTTAGGAAACTTTAATTACAAATTCAATTTATACCCAATTCCCATTTCCAAACCTCTTAACTCCGCCAAACCTTTTAATCTTCCCGTTAAAGAATAACCAGGATATGTTTCGGTTTCTTCATCAACTCTATGCAGAAATCCATGATCTGGGCGCATTGGGAGACTTGTTTTGTTTTTATTCATTAGCAACAATAATTTTTCAACAATCACTTCCATTTTAACATCGCCGTTTAAATGCTCTGATTCCCTAAAAATAGTTTCGCTTTCGCGGATGGTATTTCTCAGGTGTAAAAAATGAATTCGGTTTCCAAAATCGTCTATTATTTTCCCCAGATTGTTTTTCGGGTCAGCGCTTAACGAACCTGTACAATAACATAATCCGTTTGCCATTGAGGGAACTGCATCAAAAATCGCTTTTAAATCGGCTTCTGTTGAAACAATTCTCGGAAGCCCTAAAACCGAAAACGGCGGATCATCGGGATGAATGGCTAATTTTTGTCCGTTTTGATCTGCAATTGGAGTTACTTCCGATAAAAAATAAATCAGGTTTTCTCTTAATTTTTGATTGTCGATTTTAGCATAATTTTCTAACAACGACAAAATCTGTTCAGATGTAAAGTTGATTTTACTTCCTGGCAATCCTAACAAAACATTTTTAAACAAAAGTGCTCTTTCATCTTCAGACAATTGATTTCCAAACTGCAAAGCTTTTTCTTTTTCAATATCAGAATAATCATTTTCTGAATTCGGTCTTTTCAAAAGAAAAACATCAAAATAAGTAAACGCATCCTGATTATACAGCAAAGCTCTACTCCCGTCTTCATTAATAAAATTATGATTCGTTCGCACCCAGTCCAAAATTGGCATGAAATTGTAGGTTATGATTTTGATGCCACACTCCGCCAAATTTTGCAAACTAGTTTTATAATTATCAAGGTATTGCAGATAATTTCCCGAAGCACGTTTGATTTCTTCGTGAACAGGAAGGCTTTCAACCACAGTCCATTCCAAACCGTAATTACGAATGGTTTCTTGTCTTTCTTTTATCGCTTCAATTGTCCAAACATCACCAACAGGAATTTGATGCAATGCAGTTACAATTCCTGTTGCACCAGCTTGCTTAATATCTATAAGTTTTACGTTGTCTTGAGGCCCAAACCAACGCATGGTTTGTTGCATTTTTATCATACTTATTTTTTTAATCTCGCAAAGACGCAAAGGCGCAAAGTTTTTATATAAAAAAGCTTAAAAAAAATACTTTGCGACTTCGCATCTTTGCGAGCAATTTTCAGCATTCACTAAAACCCAATACTATTTCCACCATCAACTGGCAAAACTGTACCGGTAGTATATTTTGATTCGCTTAAAGCGAAATAATAAACTGCATCTGCAATGTCTGACGGTTCTCCTAAATACCCCATTGGCGTTCTGCCTAACACTTTATTTTTTCTTTCAGGATCGTTGTCCAAAGCTGTCGCAGACATTTTCGTTTTAATAAATCCAGGTGCTATACAGTTTACACGTATTCCTGCAGGTGCCAATTCTGTTGCCATCGCACGTGTCATTGCTTCGATCGCACCTTTACTTGCTGAATAGGCTATTACTTTTGGAATTCCGTATTGAGATGCCATCGAACTAATGTTAACTATACTACCGCTTCCGTTGGCTTTCATGTTTTTTATGACTTCTCGGCTTACCGCAAAAACACTCAATAAATTGGTGTGAATTATTGAAAGAAAATCTTCATCAGTTACATCTGGAATTTCCTTTTTCATATTAATTCCAGCATTGTTTACCAAAATATCAATTGAACCCTTTTTTGTAATGCTTTCAATCATCGCGGGAATTCCTTTCAAATCATTTAAATCGAAAATTACTGGAATGGCATTTTCTCCAATTTCCTTACATGCATCTTCTGTTTTTTCTTTCGATCTTCCGATTATGTAAGTTTTGATTCCGTTATCACAAAGTTTTTTTGCGGTTGCAAAACCTAATCCCGAATTTCCTCCGGTTACAATTGCTGTTTTTTTACTCATAATTTTTATAATATACTATCCATTTCCAGGGGCAAATGGAAATTTTAATGACTTAAAATAATCTAAAGTATGTGTCGGTTTTTCTACTCCGTCAGGAAGTTCTTTCCCTGAAAATTGCTGAAAATACAACAAACAGGCATTCCGCCACCATTTTGCTTCTTTATATTGAATTTCTAGCAACATTTCGACTTCATTAAAACGTTCGCTGTCGATATATTTTTCAGTTTTCTTCCAAACATTCTGCATTGCTGACACCTGATTTACACCTTCTTGATATTTAAGTGCCAAACCATTCCAAAGTGTTTGACCATTTTTTAACTTATAATTCCACGGAACATGATGAAACCATAAAAGATCTTTCTCTGGACAGGTTTCTAAACTATCAAAAAGTTTCTCAACCTCAGGAGCATATTGTGCACTCGCATTGGTTCCGGTTTTTGATCTGTCAAAACCAATTCCGTTTTTGTCGGCTTTATGATAGTATGTCGGATTCCATTCTGGTCTTGACAAATTAGAAACCCAAGGCCCAGGTCCGTAATGATGGCCCGTGTCCATAATATGATGCAATCCGAGTGGTGTCATGTAATTTACAACAGCTTCGCGAGATTCAATCATGATATTTTTGACAGGTTCAATAAAATTTTTATCATTAGAAAAAGTACTTCTTAACCATTCATCGGCTATGGTTTTTGAATCTAGATAAGGATTCCACGCTAGTCTTCCGAAACCATACCAATTTGCCTGTGCAAAAGGATGGCCTGTCCAATTTAAATCATTTCCAATATTTGCAACGCCTGCAATTCCCGTTAATTTATTTTGATATAAAGTGCCGTCAACAACTTTAGCAACGGTTGAACCTTCTCCTTTTTGATAAGTATCAGCTTCTAAAACTTCCTGAAATAATTTTGGCAGAAAAACCAAATGTGTACTGAAACCTAAATATTCCTGCGTGATTTGAAATTCCATCATTAAAGGCGTTTTTGGCATTGCTCCAAATAACGGATGAAAAGGTTCTCTAGGCTGAAAATCGATTGCTCCATTTTTTACCTGAACAATTACATTCTCTTTAAATTTTCCATCATACGGCTGAAATTCCGCGTAAGCCTGTTTAGCTCTATCATTCGCATCATGTTCTGAATATACAAAGGCTCTCCACATAATTACACCATCAAAAGGTGCAACAGCATCAGCTAACATATTTGCTCCGTCAACGTGATCTCGTCCATAATTTTGCGGACCTGGCTGACCTTCTGAATTGGCTTTCACCAAAAATCCGCCGAAATCAGGAATTCGTTTATAGATTTCAGCCGACTTATTTTTCCACCAATTGATAACTTCAGAATCTTTTGGATCTGCAGTTTTTAAGTTTCCAATTTCGATTGGTGCCGAAAATCTTGCCGTTAAATAGACTTTTATTCCATAAGGTCTAAAAACATTCGCTAAAGCTTCCACTTTTTCTAAATACTGCGGAGTGAGGATTAAAGCGTTGGCATTTACATTGGTCAAAACCGTTCCGTTAATTCCGATTGAGGCATTTGCTCTAGCGTAATCAATATAACGCTGATCAATAAAATCAGGCAATTTCTGCCAATTCCAAAGTGAAAATCCAGCATAACCACGTTCAATCGTTCTATCAAGATTATCCCAATGATTTAGAATTCTGATATTAGTTTTAGGAGAATCAACAATATTTAAATTTTTAGTCGATTTATTAGTCTGCAATATTCTCAGAAAATTAAAGACTCCGTATAAAACGGCAACGTCTTTTTTTCCTGTAATAATAATTTGTTTTTTGTTTTTAAAAGAAACAGTTTTGATAATAAAACCTTCATCATTTATTTTATCAAAATCAGATTTTAGCTCATTTTTGATTTCGATATTTAAATTCGATTCTGAACTAACAATAAGATTGTTCTCTCCTTTTATATCTGGCTTAATTTCAGGAATATTTCCCAACATATCCGAAAATCCTGTTTTGAGTTCTTTTCCTGCAATTTTTATAGTTTCAGAATTTCCTAAAAGAACAATCCCTTTAAGAGTGTTTTTATATTCTGTAGCTATTGCAGAATTAGCTACCGTATTATACTGAAGCCATAATTTATAATCCTTTTGTGCTAAAGAGGAAAAGGAAACCAGAAAAAACAATAAAACAAATCTTAATAAGGTCATTGGCTTAAATTTAATTCTTCAAAACATCTTTTCGAAAGAATCAATATTTTATTTCAGTTTAAAAGTATTTGACAAAAATTTAATTCAAAAAATACATTATTCCAAACAAAACAATGATTGCAATCGGTTGCGTAAAAATATAAGATTGTTGTTTAAGAAAAAAATTTTAGCCGTCTTTTTTTCAAAAAAATAATTTATATAATAAATAAAAGCAGGATAATTATAAAAACTATCCTGCTTTAGCTGGGTGGATTTACTATTTAAATCCTTTCTTTTTGACTCTATTTCTGTGAAGATTCTCTTGCCAATACTTCTGTATTTAAGAATGTAATTTCTTTAGCATCATCATCATTTTTAGATGATTTCAAATTTTTTATAATAATATCTGCTGCTGCTTTTCCCATTTTTTCAGCTGGATGTGTAATAGTAGATAAATTAGGATCTATAATCTGCGAAATCGGGTCGTTGTTAAAACCAATTACTTTGAATTCTTCAGGCACTTTGACTCCACGTTTTTTAGCAGTCTGAACGGCACTTACAGCTAAAATATCTCCTGGCGCAAACAATCCGTCTGGAATTGGTTTCAAATCAAATAATGCGTTGCTTGCTTTTACACCGTCTTCATAAGTAACGGAATTCAAATTGATAATCAATTCTTCTTCAACTTCTATATTATGATCTTTTAAAGCTTCTATATAACCTCTTTTTCTTTCGTTATATAAATTACCTAATTCTGAACCGGCGGTAAAATGAGCAATGCGAATACACCCTTGTTCAATAAGATGCTTGGTTGCTTTGTAACCAGCTGTATAATTGTCGATAACAACTCTAAAAGTATTATATCCTTTAGGGACTCTATCAACAAAAACCAAGGGAATATTATTGTTTGAAAACTGATGAAAATGAGCTGTATCTCTCGTTTCCATTGCCAGAGAACAAATAACACCGCTTACTCGATTGCTATATAAAGATTTAGCCATATTTACTTCTTCTTCATACGAATCATGCGACTGCATAATAATTACTGTATAATCCGATTTTTGAGCCGTAATTTCAATTCCGCTAATTAGAGAAGACAAAAAGGGCTGTGTAACTGTGGGAATCAAAACTCCAATAGTTCTGGTTTTGTTTCCACGTAAACCTGCAGCTAAAGTATTTGGGACAAATCCCATTTCTTCAGCGGTTTTTTTCACTTTTTTAATCGTCTTATCACTTATAGTGTGATGGTCTTTTAAAGCTCGTGAAATAGTAGATGTTGCAAGATTAAGTCTTTCGGCAATATCGTAGATCGTTACATGTTTATTTTCTTCCATAAAACAACTAATAGAAGATGTAAATATAAACTATTTTCTCTCACGTTACTATTTACAAAAAAATCAGCCACAAATTAAGATGCTCTGATTTAATCATGAAAGTGAAAATAAATCAGAGCATTTAGAATCGATTAAAAAAATTAATCATCCTTCTTGTCTTTTAAAATTTTACCATCCTTAGTAAATTCCAAATCAATATTATTGGTCAAATCGACATCCAAATCTTTATGTCCATAGTCAATGTGTGTTATTTTTTCATTCGGATGATTTTTAGCTACATAAGCTTTTATATTATCTGGAATAAAAGCTGTCGGGATTGGATTGTTGCCACCATCAACTTCTCGGTATGATCCGTCTTTCCAAAATTCTACTTCTGTACCATCTTTCAGCTTAACTTCATATCCCTTTTCTCCATGTTCTGCATCTTTTTTAGCAACTTCTACAGTTGTATGGCTAAAATGTTTCTTTAAAAAATCTTGAGCTGGTTTTGGCAGTTCTGATACCTCTATCTTTTTCTGTGCACTAACCGAAATTGTTGCAAACAACAAAATAACGGCTAAAAATATTCTCTTTCTCATAATTCAATCATTTAATTATAATCTCACTAATTTACTGTAAGAAAATTTACATTCAAATTCTTTTAAGAAACATTTAGCCTTTCACACAAACACAAAACACTGATAAACAAACACTTTAATTTTTTTTTTTATTAACTATTATATCACAACTTCATTTAAAAATTTTATTTTTCAGAAGATTTTTTTAATTGTTTTGTAGTACTTTTACTTCTTAGTCAAAAACAAATTGATTTTTCAAATCCCAAGTTTACAATACTTTTTCTAATTTTTATTGAGAGTATAAACCAAAAACGTATGGCACTCTTCCCAGGAAGGTTTTATTTAATCATCATCATCTTTTTATCATTCAGTCTACAGGCACAGATTGAAAATAAAAAGAAGGCTTTTGCTGCCAAAAAAACATCAGTTTTTAAACACAGTCCCAAAATTCTAGGTCTTTACGATTTATACAACCGTGGAGAGGAAAAAAAAGCATACAAAAAAGCACATTTACTATTAAAATCAAAAATAGACAACCGATCTCTTGCAAGCGCAAACCTTCTTCTTGCTTATTATTTCAACAAAAGAGCAATAATTGACTCTTCCATATATTATACAAATCAAGCTTTTAAATACAATACAACCGCCAACGATTCAATAAAAAACCGTCTTTTCTCATTAGGATATAATCTTCTCGCTATAAACAACAATAAACGAGGCTTGTTTAATGAAAGTAAAAAATGGCATATAAAAGGTATTGAAGCCTCCCAAAAATACAATGAAACAAATCTTTTCTATACACATACACACGGTTTAGCGCAGACATATACAGAATTAGGAGATTATCAAAATGCTTTAAAATTATTTAAGCAATGTCTCGAATACAAAGATGATTCTGAAATAATTTTAGGAAGCTACATCAATATTGCTGATATTTATTCGAGACTGAAAGATTACGATAATGCCAATATTTACTATAAGAAAGGAAAAACGATTTGTGAAAAAACAAATAATTTTCAAGCAAAGTCCATTATACTACTTGGCTTAGGCGAAAATTATCAGCTACAGAACAAATACCCAGAAGCATTAAAAATGTTTCAAGAAGCTCTTACTATTGCAGATGAAAACGAAATGAATCAGTTAGCCATTATTTCAAGAAGCACTATTGGCGATTGCTATACTTCACAGAAAAAGTATAATGATGCAAAATTGATTTTCTTGGAAGCACTTCAAAAATCAATACATTTTGGATTACTTCAAAACCAAATAGACATTTATGACGAACTGCGAGAAATTGCTATAAAACAAGAAGACTATAAAAATGCTTATATGTTTTTTGACAAATCAACTCATTTAAAAGATTCTATCTCGAAAATGGAGAGAATCAAAGAAATCAATGAGTTGGAAATCAAATACAAAACAGCTCAGAAACAAAAAGAAATTGAATCTTTAAAATTCGAAAACGAAGCAAAAAAATTAGCTTTAGCTAGCCAAGAAGATGCGATTAAAAACATGATACTTCAGGATGAAATTTCAAAAAAAAACAATGAAAACACAATTCTATCCTATCAAAATTCATCCAACAAAAAGCGAAATGAGATTTCACTTCTGAAAAAAGACCAGCAATTAAAAACATTGGAAATCAACCAACAAAAGAAAATTAAGCTATTTACTATCAGTGCTTTCCTTATTTTATTGATTCCTATAATTGCCTTATTATTTCAATTTTACAAAAGATTCAAAATACAGCATTTATTAAACATTAAGCAAACCGAAATTAGTTCGCAAAAAATAAACAGTATTTTAAAAGAGCAAGAATTAGAATTAATTAAGGCTTCAATTACTGGACAAGATAAAGAAAGAAAGCGTATTTCTCAAGAACTCCACGACAGCATTGGTGGTAATCTCGCTGCTATCAAATTACAAGTAAATCATTTAAATTCTTCTAATTCTTCGAATATTCAGAAAATAAGCCTTCAGCTCGACGATACGTACCAGCTGGTTCGAAATTTATCACACAATTTACTTCCAAAGAAATTCAGCCAAAATAAATTTCTAGAAGTATTAGAATCATATTTGAATAATATCAGCGAAGCAAGCAAAATTAAGATTTCATATATTCCTTATCCGAAGAAAGAGATTAATGATTTGGATGAAAATATTCAGATTGAAATTTTTAAAATTATACAGGAACTGTTGACTAATACAATCAAACATGCAAAAGCTTCCGAAATCGAAATTCAGCTGAATTACATTGAAAATATATTCAATCTTTTATTTGAAGATAATGGGATAGGCTTTCAAACTGAAAACATTTCAAAAGGAATTGGCCTCGTAAATCTGGAAAACCGAATTAATAAATTAAACGGTTCCCTTATAATTGATTCAAAACAAAAAAGAGGCACTATTTTTAATATTGAAATCCCAGTTTTTCAATCAAAGTCCAAAATCCAAATTAAAGGAATAGGTCTAAAAAATCAGCTTGACGAATTAAAAAGCATCTAACATAATTATTAATGACTAAAATTAATTTACTTATTGTTGACGATCATACGATGTTTCTTGAAGGAATTATTTCCTTATTAGAACGTGAATCAAATATTACGATTATTGATAAAGCTATAAATGGAATTGACGCATTGAAAATTATTCAAAAAGCAACTATCGATTTTATCATTCTCGACATCAGCATGCCAGAAATGGATGGAATAGAATTGAGTAAAATTCTTAAAAAACAGTATCCGCACATCAAAATCTTAATCTTAAGCACACACAGCAATGTAATGATTGTCTCAAGATTAATCAGAATTGGCG
Source organism: Flavobacterium tagetis (assembly GCF_016735615.1). Taxonomy (GTDB): domain Bacteria; phylum Bacteroidota; class Bacteroidia; order Flavobacteriales; family Flavobacteriaceae; genus Flavobacterium; species Flavobacterium tagetis. The sequence goes on along the minus strand of NZ_JAERSF010000002.1, from coordinate 772 downwards.
TAAATGGCTATTTATTAAAAAATGCTGAGAAAGAAGAACTTCTAAAAGCTATAAACATAATTGCTTCGGGAGAGAATTATTTTGCCGAAGAGTTAGAAGAAAAACATTTTAGCAATAATACGAGAATTGAAAAACAAATCTCTAACCTAACCGAGCTAAGTTCCAGAGAAAAAGAGATTTTAGTACTGATTGCTCAAGAATACAATACCGCTGAAATCGCTGAAAAAACTTTTATAAGCTTAAATACGGTAAATACACACCGTCGTAATTTATTATCAAAATTAAATGCTAAAAATACAGCAGGATTGGTAAAATATGCTGTCGAAAATGGTTTAGTAGATTAATCTATTGCAAAATCTTTCTATTACTAAGCCCGAATAATATAGTAAAGCTCCCCAATGCAAATACTATTCATTCGAGCAAGTAATAAAATTTTTAATTAAAATTGCATGATTATATCAATTTAATTCTCCAAAATAGTTTGACACACCTCGTTTACATTGCAACTTTAAAACAAATCTACTATTCTTCCCTTTTTCTTGCATCACTATAAATAGTGATTTTTATGTTTAAAATTTACTTTCATAGTCTAATCTATCAATTTTCAAAATCATATAAAAACAGAAAACCCCATCCGAATTGGATAGGGTTTTCAAAAGAAAGGCGACGACATACTCTCCCACAATGATGCAGTACCATCTGCGCAGGCGGGCTTAACTTCTCTGTTCGGGATGGGAAGAGGTGAGCCCCGCCGCAATAACCACCTTAAGGC
>NZ_JAERSF010000001.1:1568996-1705900 GCF_016735615.1 Flavobacterium tagetis | reverse complement strand
AAAAAATTTTTGAAGCTTTTTTTTCGCCTCATCTTTTCGTTTTTCTTACCAGTCTGCCAAGGAACTTTCCGTGTTTTGCGGGGTGCAAATGTAAAAAGCTTTTTCTTTTCCCGCAAGCTTTTTTTGATCTTTTTTTTCTGAGAATTTCTTCCCTCAATTATCATAAAGCTGCCGGAATGTCTAAGAGCGTTTTTCGCTGTTGCGGGTGCAAAAGTAGAACCTTTTTCCGCTTCTGCAATACTTTTTACCGGCTTTTTTAAATCTTTTTTCAAGTTATTTCTTAACGCACTGATAACGGATGCTTTACATTTTAAGATTTTTTAGTTTTGCGTAAGGTTTTTCCGAATGCAGCCGCGTTTTTGGCATTTTTAGCCCCTTGCGGATTCCCGATTCTGCAAAGTTTTCAGCTTTTTCATCTCTTTTTTATGATTCTCCATCATTTTAAAGGAGGCTTTCCGCCCGAAAGCTTCTTCTGAAAACCGATGCACTAGCCCCGATAGGAGCGGAAATCCTTTTGGGGCCGGGGTTCGGCACAAAAAGATTGGAGCGCATAGCGGGATTTAGCTCCTAATAAAACAGATTCTAAAACAAAAAAAGCCTTCGACTCCGATCAGTTGGACAAAACATACTTATATTATATATGCATAAAAAACAAATCCGACAGGAAACCTGTCGGATTGTACATGCTTAGCTTTATTATCTAATCGAAGCGGATGGCTTTTACTGGAGATATTTTCGTTATTATATATGAAGGAATTAATAATACCAAGAAACATACACTAATAGTAAGCAAGTTTAATAGAAGTATATAAACCCAGTTTAAATAAACCGGGGCCTGATTGACATAATAATTTTCAGGATTAAGCTGAATTACTCCAAATTGTTGTTGGATTAACAGGATTGAAATACCTATTAGATTTCCCCAGAACAATCCGCGTAGAATTAAGTAAAAGGCATTATACAAAAATATTTTACGGACTGACCAGTTATTTGCACCCATCGATTTTAAAATTCCGATCATTTGGGTTCTTTCTAAAATTAACACCAAAAGCGCCACTACCATATTAATTGTAGCTACCAGAATCATAATACCTAAAATGATTACAATATTAAAATCGAACAACTGAAGCCAGTCGAAAATATAACTGTATTTCTCTACAATCGTTTTTGTATCGAGGCTAGACGAAGTTGATTCATAAATTTTATTACCTACAGTTTTTATTTCATTAAAATCTTTGACAAAAATCTCAAACGCCCCAACTTGATTTTCATTCCATTTATTAATTCTCTGAATGTGTCGAATATCGCCGATAATATAGGTAGCATCAAAATCTTGAAATCCTGAATTAAATATAGCCGCAATTTTAAAACGGCGACTGTTTGGAAGCTTACCTTGCTCTTCTTTTATAAAAAAGGTATTGAATTCGTCTCCGATTTTCAAATTTAAACGGTCTGCCAGAAATCTTGAAATAATAACATCTTCATTTAATACTTTTGTAAAATCTGGCAATTTACCTTCTACAATATATTCTTTTATATTATTCCAATCGTAATCTGCTCCAACTCCTTTGAATATAATTCCTTCAAATGCATTTTCCGTTCTAATAATTCCAGCTTTACTAGCCACAGCCTGAATGTGGCTTACTTCTGGAACTGATTTAAAATTAGGATAAAAATCTTGCTTCTTCGAAATTGGAACTGTGGTAACTTCTGAATTATTATTATCATAATTAGAAATTATAATTTGACCATTGAATGCAGAGACTTTATCTCGAATCTTTTTCTGCAAACCAATTCCAGTTGCTACAGAAACAATCATCATAATAATTCCGATCGCTATTGCAGAAATAGCAATTTTTATAATAGGTGCCGAAATACTGCTTTTGTAATCTTTGGCAGTAATAAGTCTTTTGGCTATAAAATATTCTAAGTTCAAATTATAAGTTTTCTCTAGGTTGATTAATTATTCCTTCCAAAAGTACATCTTAAAAAAAGAAAACGATGATATTACCGTTAACAATTGTTCGTTTCTATTTATAATGGTAATTTCTTTTTCATTTCCTCTACTATATTATATGCCGCTGGACAAATTTCGACGTTTTTCAAAGTTAGATTTGAAATCTGATAAAATTTATTCCTATCTGTATGAGGAAACTCTCTACAGGCTTTTGGACGAACATCATAAATCATGCAATAGTTTTCATTATCCAAAAAAGTACACGGAACACTCTGCAAAACATAATCTTTATCCTCATCTATTCGCAAATACTGATCAATAAATTGCTGTGGCTTTTGTCTAAAATGTTTTGAAATTCGCTCTATGTCTGCCAAAGTAAACAAAGGCCCAGTTGTTTTACAGCAATTAGCGCACTTTAAGCAATCCGTTCTTTTAAATTCAGCATCGTGCAAATCCTGCATTATGTAATCTAAATTTTTTGGCGGTTTCTTTTTAAGCTTATCGAAATACTTTTTATTCTCGTTATGCTTATCTTTGGCTAACTTACTTAAGTTATTTAAAATCTGTTTCAAGTTTAAAATTTAAAGTTGATATGCAAAATTAAACAACTTTAAACTTGAAACCTTAAACTTTGAACTAAAACAATGAAAGATCTTTTTGGAAAAGCGATATTTGACTTTTATACAAAAAATTCGCCTGAAGATATTATTACTGAAACTTCGATTTCTGAAGAAGACGAAATGAGTGTTGAATATCTTTTCCGCACCTATAATGAAATGCCAAAAATTGAGCAAAAGGCTTTACAATTGGCAAAAGGTAAAACATTAGATGTAGGATGTGGCGCAGGAAGTCATGCTTTATCATTGCAAAATGAACGTAATCTAGAAGTAACTGCTATTGATATTTCAGAAAAAGCGGTTGAAACTTGTCTTCTTAGAGGAATAAAAAATGCTAAAGTTGAAAATATCTTAGATTTTGAAGGAGAAAAATTTGACACAATCCTACTTCTAATGAATGGAACAGGTATTTTTGGCCAATTAAAAAATTGTAATAAATATTTATCTAAATTAAAATCTCTTTTAAATCCTGGCGGTCAAATTTTAATTGACAGCTCTGACATCATTTATATGTTTGATGAAGATGAAGATGGCGGAAAATGGATTCCGTCTGAAAATGATTATTATGGCGAACTAGTATTTAATATTTCCTATAAAGGAGAAAAAGAAGAACCTTTTGATTGGTTATATTTGGATTACAACACACTTCAAAATGCAGCAATTGCCAACGATTTTAACTGCGAACTTATTCTTGAAGGAGAACATTACGATTACTTAGCTAAACTTTCCATTTAAAACAAACCATAAAACGATGAATGAACTAGATTTAGAGAAATTAAAATATCCGATTGGAAAATTTACAGCTCCAGACCAATATTCTGCAGAGTATCTATCTGAAAAAATTACAGAAATTGAAACTCTTCCAGAAAAACTAACAATAGAAGCCATTCATTTAACTGACGAACAACTGGATACTCCTTATAGGCCTGGCGGCTGGACAGTAAGACAAGTTATTCATCATTGTGCCGAAAGCCATATGAATTGCTACGTTCGTCTAAAATGGGCTTTGACAGAAAACAATCCCGTAATTAAGCCTTATGACGAAGTTCTTTGGTCTGAATTAAGCGATAATCTGACAATGCCAATCCAACCAACTCTAGACTTACTGAAAGGACTTCATTTCAGATTGGGCTATATCATGCGAAGTTTATCAACATCTGATTTAGAAAAAACTTTTATACATCCTTCTGATAATTCAGAAATTAAACTCAAAAGAATGATTGGAATGTATGCTTGGCACGGAAACCATCATTTGGCACACATTACCTCTCTGAAAAATCATAAAAATTGGAAATAAAAGAATGTGTTTATTTTTTACACAGCTTGTATACTTCCATAAAAAAGAAAATCTCTTCGTGTGAAGAGATTTTCTTTTTTATGGAATATTAAGATATTTATGTGTTTGTAATGAAACTCTCCATTTTGGATTATTCATAACATAATCAACAATAAGCGGAGTCATTTCTTCTTTTTTGCTCCATTCTGGCTGAAGGAACAAAATTGCATTGTCATTTACTAATTCTGCTTGTTCTTCGGCAAAAATAAAATCGTGTTTATTGTAAATAATCACTTTTAACTCATGCGCATTATCATATACTGTTTGTGTTGGCAACTTATTCTTTTTTGGCGAAAGACAAATCCAATCCCAAGTTCCTGATAATGGAAAGGCACCAGAAGTTTCAATATGCACTTTTAATTTTTTTTCTTTTAATCGATTTGTCAAAAGTGTCATATCCCAAGACAAAGGCTCACCACCGGTTACAACAACTGTATCAGCGTACTTTGCAGCATTTCCAACAATTAAATCCACGCTTGTCGGGGGATGAAGCTCGGCATTCCAGCTTTCCTTCACATCACACCAATGACATCCCACATCACATCCACCAATTCTAATAAAGTAAGCTGCTCTTCCTGTATGCGAACCTTCTCCTTGAATGGTATAAAATTCTTCCATCAAAGGAAGCATTGCTCCTTTATTTACTTCTAATTGTATTTCTTTTGGTAACATTTTAATATTTTAAGAGTGCAAAGATAATCAATAATATACGGAACAAAAAAAACCGATAGTTTTTTGAACCATCGGTTTTTTATTCTCTTTAAAGTCTTCTAATTATTTTAAAGCTTTTATAGATTGTGTAGCATACGAATTTGCAGGATCTAACACCAAAGTTTTATTGAAATATTCAATAGCTTTAGCTTTATCTGTATTAGCATAAGCTGCACCAATACCGTTGTAAGCTTCAATAAATTTCTTAGTTACAGCCGGTTTAGCTACTTCTTCAGCACCTTTAGCTGAAATTTTAGTAACATACTCTTCGTAGTTTTTAATAATCAAATCGTCTTTGTCAAGTAAAGAATTAATTCTTGCTTTGTACAAATATGCTTCATCATAGTTAGGAGCAGTAGTTAAAATTTTATCAAAAGCTGCATCTGCTTTCCCTAAAGCAACAGCATCACGGCTTTCTTTTGGTTTAGTAGCATTACCGTAGTATAATGAGATTCCATAATAAACACTATCATCTAAGTAATTTTTAGACTCAGAATTGCTTGCTCCAAGTTCAAAAATAGAAGCTGCTTGTGCATATTGTTTTTTACCGAATAACTCTTTTCCAAAGTCAGCAAATTCTTCAACCACTAAAGGCTCTAATTCAACTGCTTTTTTAATATCAGCTAAACCAGCATCAAAAGCTGCTTGATCTACAGTACCATCAGCTGCTGTTCCTTTTTTGATTTTCGCTAAACCTAAGTAGTAGTAATCTCTACCAATAACTTTGTTTCCTGGAGCTTTAATAAAATCTTCGATAGATTTAATTGCCACATCAACATTACCATTTTCGTAAGCAGCATATCCTAAATATCTATAGATTCTAGGATTTACTTTATCTTGAGCAATCATTTTGTTTGCAACAGTTTCTAATTGCTTGTAATCTTTAACCAAGATCAAGAAATCTGCATGACGCATTTTAGAATCAAGAGAGTAATCTGTCAAACTTAAATACTTCTCATAGTTTGTAATTGCATTTTGCAAGTTTACCTTAGCAGTAGAAGGTTTGTTTCTTGCCCATTTGTAATATGTTTCAGCAAGCTCTCTATAAACTGGTCCGTAGTTAGCGTCTAATGCGATAACTTCATTGAATGATTTAATTGCTTCATCATAAGATTTTGCACCTTTTAATAAAACTCCTAATTGCATTTTTGCTCTTAACAAAGTGTTATCAGCAGTAAATGCATCACGGTAAGCTTTGTAAGCATCATTTTGGTTGTTTGCTCCGTAGTAAGCGTCTCCAATTGCTAATAATGCTTGTGCATTTTGAGGATCAACTAATAAAGCTCTTTTCAAAACTTCAGTAGCATTTTTATAATCTGGATTATCAGAATTCATGTAAGCTCTTGCGATGTAAATAAATTCATTTACATCTTTTTTCTTCATGTCTTTAGTAGCCAAAGCAAAATTAGCTTGAGCAGCAGCATTATTCTTAGCATCAAGATCTAATTGTCCTAATCCGATATAGCTTAGGTTTTTCTTATCCGAAGCCTGTAATCCATTATTGTAATAGATTTTTGCAGAATCGACAACAGATTGATTTAAATAAACATTTCCTAAAACAAAATTTGCTTCCCCATCTGAAGGTTTACTTTTGATGATTGATTTAAGGATTGTTTTTGCTTTATCAAATTGTTCAGCATCAATTGCCTTCTTTGCTTGGTTGATATCTTGCGCTTTTGCTGCGGTAGCCGAAGCAACTAATGCAAGACTTAAAATTTTAAATTTATTCATCTTTATTGTAATTAATTTATTCTTTATCTTTTATAATTTCACTTCTAATCTTCAGTTTTCGTCCTGGAGTTTTATATGGCAACAGTCCTGATTTTAAAACTATACGCTGTCCAATATCCCCTGCTATGAATGAAGCAAAGCCCATTCCAAGTCCTGAATAACCTTGACAGTTTATAATAAACAAATCACGTGCCAAAGGATATTTTCCCATTTCTAAGTCATTTTGAGTAGGACTGTAATATTCATTACTGTTCAAACCTTTAACATATAAGACATTAATCTTATTAATAGTTTCAGTCATATCAGGTGTTGGTTGATAAAACCAATTAATACCAATAACACCAATCATCCCATCATTTTCTGATACAAATTTGATTACTTCATTATTTGTCTTAAATGAGAAAACTCCCGATTTAGGTATTTCATTCACCTTCGCTAATTCCTTCATGTAACGAACAGTACTTGAATTAGGATTATCGAAAACTAGGCCTTTAATTTTACCATCTGTTTTACCTTGCATGAAATCAATCACACTTTTCAACGCGATTAATGTATCATTATTGCTTTTGTTCGAAATAAAAGCAATAGCGTCATGAGCAAAAGGAGTTACTCTTGGATTAATTTTACTCTTATCAAAACGAGCTCTTTCTTCTGTAGTTAGGTCTCGAGTTGTAATTGCAACTTTAGTTTTTTGGTTTAATAGATCATTAATTACTTCAGCTTCTGAATTTGGCTTTACTGTTATTTTTGCATTATAGTAAGTACCTTCAAAAACAGCAACCTGATCGTCTACAATTTGCTTTACTGTTTCGTCAACCGCAATATCAAGTGATCCTTTCAAAATGGTCTCTTTTTCAGTTTCACTTTTGCTTTTTTGGTTGCACATGGCAAACAAAAAGACAAAAACAACCAAACCCAAAGCCTTACTATATTTCAACATAATTATTCTTCTTTTGAATTAATTAATCTTAAAAATCTTATTCCCGAATATACAATTAGCAGTCCTCCAAAAGCATATCTGTATTTCCATTCCATGTTTAACGGAAGTTTTTCCCAAAACATAATCATTAAACCGAGCACAAGATAAATTAAAAAAAACAGTATTCCTAAAACAAGAAGAAATCGCTCTTTGAGCGATTTCTTCTGAATATTATTAAGCATATCTTTTAACATTATTCTGCAGATTGAATAGTAATAGGAAGAGAGTATAATACCCTAACTTTTTTACCATTTTGCTCGCCGGGAGTCCATTTTGGACATTTTTTAAGAACACGAATTGCTTCTGCTCCTGTACCATAACCGATATCTCTTAAAACTTTAATATCTGTTAATGACCCGTCTTTTTCAACTACAAACGTAACGTAAACTTTACCTTTTAATCCTTCTTCTTCTGGAGTTTTATAGTTGTTTCCTACGAATTTGTAGAATTTATCTATACCTCCTGGGAAGTCTGGTTTTACTTCGATACCAGCTGTGTTATATACAGTGTTATCTTCTTGTACCACCTCTGCTACTGGTCCTTTTCCTACAGGCTCATCAACAGTTAAAACTGCATCTGGATCTCCTTTGATAGTCTCAGCACCAACTTTTTTGTCTTTTAACTCAACAATTTTTGGTGGATCTTCAGTTACTTCTTCCGCTTTTGCAACCACAGGTTTAACGAATTTAACCTGATCCACTTTTGGTGGTGGTGGTGGTGGTGGTGGCATGTTAGGCTTAATTTCCTCTTTTTTAGGAGGTAATTTTACCGCAGCCATCTTAACCTCTTTAACCTCTTCTTCTTCTGCAGAGTCTGGCAACAAACTCGCAATAAGAGGAGCAGCAATAGCAGCACTAAAGATAAGAGAACCAATAACAAGTGCTTTCACAGTTGTTTTTCCGTTTGATTTTCTCAGCTCGTATGCTCCATATATCTTATTACGTCCTTCGAATACGATATCAAGCCACTGATTTTTTATAATATCTAATTTCATACTTCTTGATTTTTAAGTCGATAAAACTAAGATTGCTCTTATTTTTTATCTATCACTTTTGCTTCTTCTGGTGTAAACTCAGGAACAATTGCATACGTCTCAACTCCAGTGATAGCCATTTCGTCCAAGATATCAACCAAATTACGGTAATTTGATTTTTTTGTTGGTTTAATGATCACAATGATTCCGTTTTTAGGTTTCCCTAAAGCAGCAGAATAAGCTAAAACATTTTTCTTTTGTTTTAACAATTCTCTACGGATACCATCTTTACCATATGCAATGTCTTTTGGTCCCACTTTTGGTGTCGCCAATAACCCCATATAGTAAACCATTTTATTATCGCCACCTAACATTACTGTCATAGTACGATTCTCGTCTACTTTGGTATCCTCAGTTTTCTTATTTGGATCATCATCTTTGTTTGGCAATGACAAATCCATCGATTGAGGTTTTGACAACGAAGTAGTTAACATAAAGAATGTAATCAATAAGAATGCCAAATCCACCATCGCTGTTAAATCGACTTTCGAATTCTGCTTTTTACTTCTTACTTTACCACCTTTACCACCACCGCCGTCGCCGGTATTTAATTCAGCCATCTTAGTGTATATTTTTTAATTAAAAGTCTCTTCCTCTCTTACCTGTAACTAAGTTAAAGGAATTGATTTTCTGATCTTGCAAAATATCCATAATTTTTCTAATTTTTGGATATTCTTCTTTAGCATCTCCTTTAATCGCAATCTGCAATTCTTTGTCATCTAAATCAATTGTAGCTCTTCTAGAGATTAGAAGCCATTCTTTCAATTGATTATCTAATGAATCCAAAGGAATTCCAGGTTGGTTTGCTTTGGTTCTGTCCGCCGCTTTCATATCAATGATTTGCTTCAAACCTGTAATTGGCACACCAAAATCATCCATAAGAGCAAATTTGGTTTTATCTTCTTCTGAAAATTCAATACCATATTTTGCACCCATTCCTTCAAGAGTTCTTTTACGAACTTCTCTTCCTTTGATGTCAAAAAATACTTTTCCTTTTCCTACTGTAATAATAGCCAAATCAGTATCTGGCAGTTTACTTATCGCAACAGAAGCAGGCATATCTACAGGCAATGCCTCAGGCACTTTAGCAGTAGCGGTCAAAATAAAGAACGTAAGCAAAAGGAACGCTACATCACACATCGCAGTCATATCTGTCGATGTAGACTTTTTTTTCATTTTTATTTTAGCCATTATCTTTTATTTTATTTTTTTGATTAAAAATCAAAAATTAATTATTGTCTTAAACTTCCTCTGAATTTTCTGTAAGTATTAACGATAGTAGTACCAGCCTCATCGATAGAGTAAGTTAAATCGTCAATTTTAGCAGTAAAGAAGTTGTAAGAAACAATTGCTAAGATAGAAGTAGAGATACCAGTAGCAGTGTTGATAAGTGCCTCAGAGATACCTGTTGCAAGAGCAGCTTGGTCAGGAGTACCAGCAGAAGCTAACGCACCAAACGCTTTAATCATACCAGATACAGTTCCTAATAATCCTCCTAATGTACCTAAAGATACTAAAGTAGAGATAATAGTCATGTTTTTCTCTAACATTGGCATTTCTAATGAAGTTGCCTCTTCAATTTCTTTATGGATTACTTCAGAAGCTTCTTCGCTGTTGAATCCTTCTTTTTTAACATCTTGGTATTTTACCAAAGCAGATTTAATTGCATTTGCAACTGAACCTTGTTGTTTGTCACATGAAGCGATAGCAGCTTCGATGTTTCCTTCTTTAATACTACCTTGAACGCTTTTCATGAATTTGTCAAGGTTAGTTTTTCCTGCAGCTTTACCGATAACAATAAATCTTTCAATAGAAAAAACAACAACCATTAAAAACATACCTAATAATACTGGTACGATGAAACCTCCTTTATATACTTGTCCTAATGTATTGATTGGATGTCCTGTTTCTGGATTACCTCCTTCGAAGTTCGCAGAATCCCCCATGATTACTTTCCAAATAAACACCCCCACTAAGATACACGCTACAATAATGATTCCTGTGATCATTCCTCCGCCATTTGAAGTGCTTTCTTTTTTAACTTTAACGTTTGCCATTTTTTTTAATTTTAATAGTTTTAAATAATTTTTATTTTTTAGTTATATTTAACTTGTAGAGGAGCAAATTTATACGTTTAGTTTAAATAAAAAAACTTTTTTTAATTTAATTGACCGAAATTTAACTTGAAATTAAAAAATATCTCATTAATTTGCTGACACCATTTTTTAAATAAAACAAAAAAAAGGACGATAATTAGAAAAATTACAACGTTTTAGTAAATATTCAAAGATTCCTTTGATATCTTCTTAAAAAGCTGCGAATTTTTTTTTTATTAAATTTTCAATCAAAAAAAGCTTTTTCTTACTAAAAAAAACCACATAAAAAGTACCCAAAAACAAAGCAATACTCATATAACAATCTAAATTACAAATAAAAACATGAATAAAAAAGAGAATTTTATTGCAGATATAACTACAGGGTATTCTTCGAAAGGAGATAGCATTATACTTGGAGGCGCAATGCTTGACGGTGAGCCAATTGCAGAAGCACACGTCAAGATTCCACTGAAAACTTTAAACCGACACGGATTAATTGCTGGTGCAACTGGAACAGGAAAAACCAAAACAATCCAAGTTTTTTCTGAGCAACTTTCTAATGCCGGCATTCCTGTATTAATGATGGATATTAAAGGGGATTTTAGCGGTATAGCCAAAGAAGGTAAAGAGGAAGGTTTTATTACAGAACGTCATGCCAAAATAAATATACCTTATAATGTAGCCGCGTTTCCTGTTGAGTTAATGTCTTTATCCAAACAAAATGGTGTGCGCCTCCGTGCTACCGTATCTGAATTTGGACCAGTTTTATTTTCGCGAATCTTAGATCTGAATGATACGCAGGCAGGAGTTGTAGCGGTTATCTTTAAATATTGTGATGATAACCAAATGCCTTTACTGGATTTGAAAGACATTAAAAAAGTAATAAATTATATAACTGAAGAAGGTAAAGACGAAATTGCAGCCAGTTATGGAAAGATTTCAACTGCAACAACAGGAACAATTCTTAGAAAGATTATTGAACTGGAACAACAAGGCGGTGATTTGTTTTTTGGGGAATTATCTTTTGAAACAGATGACTTAATGAGAATTGATGAAAACGGAAAAGGTTACGTTAATATCATCCGCTTGACGGATATTCAGGACAAACCCAAATTATTCTCGACTTTTATGTTAAGTCTTTTGGCTGAAATTTATCAGAAGATGCCTGAAAAAGGAGATGCAGAACAGCCTGAGTTAGTAATCTTTATTGACGAAGCACATTTAATTTTTAATGAAGCCAGTAAAGCACTTTTGGAGCAAATTGAAACTATTGTAAAGCTAATTCGTTCTAAAGGTGTCGGAATTTATTTTGTTACCCAAAACCCGATGGATGTTCCGAGTGGCGTTTTGGCTCAGTTAGGTCTAAAGATTCAGCATGCTTTAAGAGCTTTTACAGCAAATGACCGCCAGGCGATTAAAAAAACAGCAGACAACTACCCTACTTCTCCTTATTATAAAACAGACGAATTATTAACGAGTTTAGGAATTGGAGAGGCTTTGGTCACGGCGCTTAACGAAAAAGGTATTCCAACTCCGCTTGTTGCTACTATGATGCGTGCGCCAATGAGCCGAATGGATGTTTTATCTCCATCTGAAATTGATGAAATAAACAACAAATCAAAATTAGTTAAGAAATACGCTGAAGAAATTGACCGCGAAAGTGCTTTTGAAATTTTAAATAAAAAACTAGCAGATGCCGCAGATGCCGCAGCTCAACAAGAAGAACAAGCACCAGCAAAATCTTCAAAAGCTGGACCAAGCACTACAGAAGTTGTTACAAAATCGGTTTTAAAAGTCGTAACAAGCGCTACTTTTATAAGAGGTGTTTTTGGTGTCTTGACTAAAATCTTTAAGAAATAAAAAAACTAAACTATCTAAAATATAAAACCCGACAAATTCTTAAAATCTGTCGGGTTTATTATTATGTGTAAAGTTTGTATTTACTTATAATAGGTATAAAAAACTTAAGCCTGTTCTAATAATGCTAAAATTTTGTTTTCAACTTCTGGGCTGTCCCAAATGTTTTCAATATTTTCCATTCGAAGCACTTCTTCCATGATTCCGTTTTGATAATCTCCAATTGCCAAAGCTTCGGCATATGGACGATCACTGAAAGTAACACGGCTGTAAAGCGGAATCCATTTATCTGGATGTTTGTCTGAAAAGACTTTTTCTATTTTCTTTTGCAACAAGAATTTTTCATCTGCCGTTTTGGTACTCATTTCTAAGAAATTTCGATACGAAAGCTCTGCAATGGCATCTGCATTTGGTTTTCTAGAGACCTGATATTCTGAAAATATTTTCTTCCAATCATCTTGGTACTTTTCAATCATTTCGCTCAAAACGGTGATGTCTTCAAAACCAGCATTCATACCTTGTCCGTAAAACGGAACAATCGCATGACAAGCATCTCCAATTAGAGCAATTTTATTCTCGTAAGTCCAAGGAAAACATTTCATGGTAACCAAAGTACTTGTTGGATTTTTAAAGAAATCATTTGCTAATTCTGGAATTACTTCAATCGAATCTGGGAAATTTTTCTCGAAGAAATCTTCAACCATTTTGCGGTCCGTTAATGATTCAAAAGAGTTTTCTCCTTCAAAAGGCATAAATAAAGTACAAGTAAAACTTCCGTCAAGATTAGGAAGTGCAATTAACATGTACTCGCCTCTTGGCCAAATATGAAATGAGTTCTTATCTAATTTATGTGTTCCGTCTGGATTTGCTGGAATATTCAATTCTTTATACCCCATATTCAAAAATTCCTGTGAATAATTGAACATGCTCTGACGCTGCATTCTGTGACGGATTCTAGAAAAAGCTCCATCGGCACCAAAAACCATATCGAACTTTCTTTCTTCCCACTCTCCTCTTTCGCTTTCACCGATATGAAGTGTCGCATCGCTCAAAGTAACATCCCAAACTTTTTGCTCAAAATGAAATTCAGCTCCAGCTTCTTCGGCAAGATCGATCATTTTTCGGTTTAGTTTTCCTCTAGAAATAGAATAAATCGATTCGCCTTCCTGACCGTAATTCTGAAAATTTAATTTGTCTACCAAATGAATGGCACGTTTATCCATAGGAATTGCAATTTCTCGAACTGAATCGCCAACACCAACTGCATCCAAAGCCTTCCAGCCACGGTTGGACATTGCTAAATTAATAGAACGGCCAGAAAAATTTATTTTTCGGATATCGGGACTACGATCATAGACATGAACAGAGTGACCAGCTTTTTTAAGATAAATTGCCAGCAACGATCCTACAAGTCCAGAACCAACAACAGCAATTTTTAATGATGTTTGCATCGAGGGAAAATCTAATATTGGGTCGTAAAAATAACTAATAATTGTACATGAGCCGTAAAATAAATGAACAAATTGTTTGTAAATAGTGATTCACAAAATTATCCTGTTTTTGGATGTTTTAAAAATATAACAAAATGTTATTTTATTAGATTTATTCACAGAAATTAAACAGCTAATTTTGCCTTCTATTTAATTCATTAACTAAAAAACAAAATTCATGAAAAGCGAAATTTTACAATCAGATATTATTTTAGAAAATGAAAAAGTGCTTTTAATTCCATTCGAAAGCAAAAGAAACTTAGAACTTAAAGAAATCATTTTTGATGATGAAATCTGGAAATACATGGGAATGTATGTGCGAAATAATCAAGACTTTGAAAACTATATTAAAAATACATTAAAACAAAAAGCAGACGGAATTTGTTATCCGTTCCTTATTATAGACAAAGCTACAGACAAAGTTGCAGGAAGCACTCGTTACGGTTATTTAAATCATTCAAGCCAAAAATGCGAAATTGGATGGACTTGGTATGGAAAAGCATTTCAGGGAACGGGATTAAATCAAGCATGCAAATTTGAACTGCTTAATTTTGGTTTCGAACAAATTCAATTCAGAAGAATACAATTTAGCGCCGATCTTGAAAACACTAGATCACAGAAAGCTATTGAAAAATTGGGAGCTGTAAAAGAGGGCATTTTTAGAAACAATTATGTCGATTCTGAAGGAAAAAGTAAAGCAGATGTTTATTTCAGTATTATATTAGAAGAATGGTCGAAAACTAAAAAAGAATATTTCTCAGCGTTTATTTAAAAAACAGAAGCCGATTTTAAAAATCGGCTTCTGTTTGAATTAATTTACCTTTTAAAGAACGGACTTATTTTACTTCTTCAAAATCTCCTGGTTTCCAACTTCCATCAAAAGCAGCCTTTTCAGGTCCATAAATACGTATATAAACGAACCAGCCTTTGTTTGGAATTGTTTTTATCCATTGCCCTTCTTTGCCTTCTGGCGCTTTTGGTCCAAAATACAAATCAACTGTTTTACCTCCTATCTTATCTTTAAGCTCAAACATAGAACGAAGTGCAGCCTTATTTTGATCTGTAGCAATCTGGCTTCTAGTTTCGGCATCATAAACTGTAGCAGACCAGAAAAGTTTTGCTGGCACAGGAGTAGGAAGTGTCAGTTTATAAGTTTTACTTCCGTCAACATATTTTCCTGTATTGTCTTTCAATCCTAACCAATATAAAGACCCTGAACCTTCCTGACGTCTAAACATAGCTGGAGAAGCACCAATTGCCTGATAAAACCAAGTTTCCCTTGCATCTATATCAACGTAATTCTGAGTATTAAAATCTCCATTCTCAGGACGAAGTCCAACCCATTCCCATTGACGATCTTTCCAAACTATACGATCTGGACGACGATCGGCAAACGATTGCACGCGCATTTGAGCATTAGCAATTTTTGCTGCTTTTGAAAGTATACTTTTCATACGTTCATCTGGCGTAAAAGGTTTTCCTTTTGCAATTCCCAGCACAGCCAATTCTCCATAATAGTTACGATATCCATCATAAGATGGTTCACGGTCAATAACTTCTTTTAAAACTTCCCAGTACTTAAAAGTTGTCTCATATTGTAACGGCGTACTATTTTGCGGTTTGTCTGTTAACTGAAGCCAAGTTGGATCTTTCCAATCAGAAGTTTTATTAAACGGATAAACTTTTACTGTTGTCAAGCGTTCTAAAGCTCCTTTTACATCTCCGCCCACAGGAAGCGAACGCACACCAACAGTGAGATTATCAGAAGAAGCATGCCAAACGTAATATCCTGATGATGGAATTGGTCCTTTATAACCAAATGGAAGAATTAAATGCTTACCGCCCTTTCCTGCATCTGGACCCGGAATTCCCATATCGGCAACCCAACGCTGATTAACATCCATAGCAACAACAATAAGCGGACCTGTAGGTATTTCGACAACCATAGGACCTTTTGATAAATCTAAAACTACCGGTGCATAAGGTGTATCTGAATTTAATGTATACCCTATTTGACCTGGTTTTGTATCTAATGTTCCAAAAACGGAATTGGCTTTTACTCCTATTTCAAGATTTCCAAGACCAATTGCTGCACCAGAAACAGTTGGGTAGAAAAATTTATAGGTTTGTATTGCACGATTAAGATCGGCATCGTCGTATGCTTTTTGTATGGTTGCCTCTGTTGGATATCCACCAACAAATTCATAACCATCTACACTTGAAGAATCTGCAGAAGCACTTTCATTATTTACTGCGGTTTCTTTCTTACAGGCAGTTGCAAGAAGAAATAATGAAAACAAACAAGGAATGATTTTTTTCATAATAATTAGATTTAAACTTGAATTAGGGATAAAATTCCAATCAAATTTAAATCTAGTCGGTACAAAATTAGCTACTTAGAATCTTCAAATAGGTTTCAAGTTATAAAATGAAACCTGTTTTTTATAGGCACTCATTTTTGCTTCATTCTCTTTTTAGCCTAAATTTGAAATCAAATTGACAAATCAAACTAAAAAATGCAGTTATATTCAGAATATTATGTGAGTAAAAAATCGGAACGATTTGTCAATAAAATTTGGTGTCTCGATAATAGCATCGGCGAAAGCATAATCGAAAATAAACTGGTTTTACCAAACGGATGTTTTAATCTTGCGTTTATAAATGGCAATTCTATCCAAGTTCATACAAGCAAAAACAAATATGAGATGAACAGCGGCATCTATTTTTGTTCTCAAATGACGAATAAAGTTCTTGTAAATATTCAGCCCAGAACAAAAGTTACCATAATCCAACTTCATGCTTGGACACTTTCTCTGTTTCCTCAATATGATTTGAGCAATTTTACAGATTCGATTATTAAAATTGATGCTTTGGAATTACCTTTTAAAATTGAAATTCAATCTGATATTGAAACATTATTAAAGACAATTAATTCTTACTTTGAAACATTGATTGATTCTAATGAAAATCAAAATTTAATTGAAAAAATCTGTGAAATAATACGACTTTACGAAGATGAAATTTCGGTTTCAGAAATTGGTAAATTATTAAATTCTTCTCAGCGTTTGCTTCAAATGAAGTTTAAGACTGCTACAGGACTTACGATCAAAAAGTATATTCAGATTTTGAAATTCAGAAAATCCGTTGATCAAATGCTAAATGCAGATTTAGAAAAGCTAAGTCTCACCGAAATTGCACTTTACAACAAATATTTTGATCAATCTCACTTTATCAGAAAGTTCAAAGACGTAACTAAAACAACTCCAAAAATGTTTAATCCTGATTTGTATTTTCTTTCACAAAAAAGATAATTTTTTTCGCTTTTGTACAATTTTGATACTGGGGATTGAACTATTATTGCAAAATCAATAATCATCAATCAATCATCAAAAATGAAAATCATTAATCCTCTTTTTTTTCAATTCAAATCTATTTTAATTGGAATTTTACTTTTTCAAATGCAAACTGTTTGTTCGCAAGAAGAAAAAAGCTCAACATTGTACAAAACTATTATGTCAAAAGATAGTCTGCTTTTTGACGTTGGGTTTAACACGTGTGATGTAAAACAATTTGAAAATCTTTACACAGAAGATTTTGAGTTTTATCATGACAAAGACAGCATTTCTGATAAGGCAAGATTTCTAAAAACGTTTCAAAATGGAATCTGTTCTCCAACAAGAAAATATAATTATCGTAGAGAACTAATAGACAGGAGCACTGAAATTTATCCTTTATATAAAAATGGTGTTTTGTATGGCGCCATTCAAATGGGAACGCATCGTTTTTACGAAAGTTCTTCTGGAAATAAAGAACAGGCTGGAAGTTTCGCCAAATTTACTCATCTATGGCTTTTAAAAAATAAAGAATGGAAATTGGCCCGATCGCTAAGCTATAATCATCAAATGACGAGTTCTACAGCTGGCAAATCTAATCTTTTTGATAATGATCAGGAGACCGAAAAATGGCTTAAAGAAAATAATGTTCCCGCTTTAGGAATTGGAATTATTGCAGACAATAAACTAAAACAAGTAAAAGTTTTTGGCGAGCTTAAAAAAGGTATTTCTGCACCCTACAACACAATTTGGAATGTGGCTTCGCTAACAAAACCTATAACTGCAATAATTGCCTTGAAGTTGATTTCTCAAGGAAAATGGGATTTAGACGAACCGCTTTACAAATATTGGACTGATCCTGATATTGCGAAAGATCCTTATTTAAAATTACTGACCACGAGAATTGTTTTGAGCCATCAAACAGGTTTTCCTAACTGGAGGTCTTTTAATGAGTCTAAAAAGTTAGATTTCAAATTCAAACCAGGAACTCAATATCAGTATTCTGGAGAGGGCTTTGAATATTTGCGAAAAGCTTTGGAGAAAAAATTCCACAAAACATTAGATCAATTGGCTTTAGAATTAGTCTTTGAGCCATTAAAAATGACCGATTCTCAGTTAATCTGGAATGATAAAATTGATCTTTCGAGATATGCCGTTAATTACGACAAAAACGGAAATGCTTACGAACCAACTAAAAACAAAACTGCAAATGCAGCCGATGATTTATTGACCACCATTGAAGATTACGGCAGATTCTTATCGAGCGTAATGAACGGCGAAGGATTAAGCAAAAAGGTCTTTGAAGATATGATTTCGCATCAAGTTCAGACCAAAAAAAACAAATACTTTGGTTTAGGCTTTGAAATTTATGACTTAGGAAATGAGAACTATGCACTTTCGCACGGTGGTGCAGATCAAGGGGTTCAAACTATTTTTATTTTACTGCCAAAGACCAAACAAGGTTTAGTCATTTTTACCAATGTTGATGACGGCTATAAAGTTTATGAAAATATTGTTGTTCATTATCTTGGAGAAAACGGTAGAAAAATAGTCGATATCGAAACAAAATAATTTCCACTTCAGTCAGATATTAACTTTAATCTGAAAACATGCTAAATTTATTTATCCTTCTATTATTATACATATGTAAAATTTTGACTGCTTAATAGCATTAAAAATATTTGTTAGTTATGAGCATAGACCAAGTTTTAAAGTAACTGGTTTGTGCTCTACTTTTTTATACTCTAAAAAAAAATAAAAATTTTGGGTTAATCTTGAAACCAAATCGCAAATCAATCGTCTAAAGTTTTAGAGCATCTTTTTTATTTCATTTAAGAAGTTTCAATCATCAATCAAAATCGAATCATTCATTAATCTTAAACCATAATCAATCCATTATGAAAAAATCAATCAAACTTGTTGCACTTTTTGTTGCTTTTCAATTTTCATCCTTTAGCACTTTTGCTCAAGATAAAGCACAGCAAATTGAACAGCTTTTAAACAAATACAACGAATACGGACAATTTAATGGTTCTGCTTTGGTATCCGAAAACGGAAAAGTAATTTTCAAAAAAGGTTTCGGTTCTGCCAACATGGAATGGAATATTCCGAATCAGCCTGATACTAAATTTAGACTTGGTTCTATCAGCAAACAATTTACTGCTCTTTTAATTGTAAAACTGGCAGAAGAAGGAAAAATTAAATTAGATGTTCCAATTACAACTTATCTTTCAGACTATCCAAAAGAAAACGGAAGCAAAATCACGATTCACCATTTATTAACTCATACATCTGGGATTCCAAATTATACCAATGCGCCTAATTTTCTTAGAGATAAAGCGAAAAATCCTTATACTCCAGAAGCTTTTGTAAAAACATTTTCAAGTCTTCCGCTAGATTTTGCTCCAGGTGAAAAGTTTAATTATAGTAATTCTGGATATTTCTTATTAGGTTATATTATCGAAAAAATTACAGGCAAAACGTATGAGCAAAATTTACAAGAAACGATTTTCACGCCTTTAAGAATGGTTAATACTGGTTACGATCATAGTGAAGTAATTTTAAAAAACAGAGCTGCTGGTTATGAAAAAGAAGGAAAGAAAATTGTTAATGCCTCTTATATTGACATGAGTATTCCGTATGCTGCAGGATCTTTGTATTCGACTGTAGAAGATTTGTATTTATGGGATCAGGCGCTTTATACCAATAAATTGCTTTCTGAGAAATCAATGGAATCTTTATTCAAACCTTACATTAAAGCTTGGAATGGTTTTTACGGATATGGATGGTCTACTTATGAAGTGCCAAACGGAAACGATAAATTGACTGTTGTTGAGCACGGAGGTGGAATCAACGGATTTAATACCATTATTTCGCGTATTCCTAAAGATAAAAACCTTGTTGTTTTATTGAACAATACTGGAGGAACTGTCTTGGGCGAAATGAACGCAGCAATTCGTGCTATTTTATACAATCAGCCTTTTAATCAGCCAAAAAAATCTCTGGCTCTTGATCTATTAGATGTTTATACTGAAAAAGGTGCAACAGCAGGAACAGAAACTTACAAAAAGCTAAAAACCGATCCTACTTATGCTATTAAAGAAGGCGATATGAACCGAGTTGGATATCAATTATTGCAAACTGGAAAAAAGAAAGAAGCTATCGAAGTTTTCAAAATAAACGTTGATACTTTCCCTAAATCCGGAAATGCTTATGATAGTTTAGGCGAAGCATATTTGGCTGACGGAGACAAAAAATTAGCGATGGTCAACTATAAAAAATCTGTTGAGCTTGATCCTACAAATGAAGGCGGGAAAAAAGTTTTGGAAGAACTTTCTAAAAAATAAAAGCAGGCAATTATAGATTAGATGCTTAAAAGTAGCTCCGAAAAGTAGATTCAAAATCTATTTTTCGGAGCTTTTTTTGTTACAACTTGGGACATTAAAATTCGGTGAATTATTTTTTTTAAATACTAATTTAGCCCACCCAAAATAACTTAATGACCTATGAAAAATCTAAAAAATCACAGTTTCTTAGCTGTATTGTTATGTCTTTTTATTTCTTTTAAATCTTTATCGCAAAACAATCGCCCGTTAATGCCAAGTCAGCAGAACAAAATTATAATTGATAAAATTGTCGAAGCTGCTCATTATAAAAATTATGTTATTGATTTTTGCCTTTCAAAAATAAATGAAACTTCGGCAAAAGAAGGTTGGAACGAACAAAAGTCTATGGAAATTACCCAAAGCATCAATTACAAAAATTTTAGAGATGCGATTTACAACAGTTTTGTTGTTTTTGACGAAGTTGAGCTGGAAATTTTATTAAAAGCATATGAAAAGGAACCATCTTATCAAACACAAAATATAATGACTAATAATAAAGTGCTTATTAATAATCTGAACATTTTTGCCGATGATATTGTGAAAGGAAAATATGTTTCTAAATAAGGTTCAGAGGTGCAAAGCAACAAAGGTTCAAAGGTTTTCTAAACAGAAACTTTTGAACCCTTGTTCGCTTTTATAGTCAACATGAAACTTAAAACAAAAACTAATTTTTCGGTTTTAAAACCAATTTTGTTGATGTTTTTACAATTTCCTCTTTGTTCAGTTTCATTTTTCTAAACTTTCCTGCGTTGTACATTTCGGCTTGATCGCTGTAATGTTTGCTGAAAGGGTTTCCAGATTGTCCTGTTGGCAAAATACTCCAGCTGTTTTCTACATCGGCAAAATCGACGATTCTTCGTGTTGATGGTCCGCCTTTGGTGTAATATTTTCCTTCATCATTAAATCCGAAGAATAAATTATTGATTACTTCATTTGAACCTGGAGAATTGAACGGACCAACATTAAACAATCCGCGAAGCGCTTTGACTTTTCCTAACGGATGTTCGTGTTCTACGGTATGTACTTTCCCCCAATTCCAATCTGAGATACTTTCTCCTAACTGATTTTGCAAAGCAATAACAGCGTCATGAAAAGATTTTGAAACAACTTCTTTTCTGGTTTCTTTTATATTTTTTGTTTTGATATTATCCCACCAAACCGAATTTTCGTTTTTTATTTGATTCGCAATAACTTGTTTTCCAAGAGAAATTCCCAAAAACAAATTGAAATTATCTTTTCCCATTTCATCTTCAAATGTATTTTTCAGATATAAGTAAATCCATTTATTGTAAATCGTTGGCGCAACATCTTCAATATTTGTTGTTCCTTTCCAAGATTTTAAAGTATTTATAACTTCCTTTTCTTTATTAGAAAGAGGTTTATTGTCTAAACTTGTAATTAAATTTTTAACTACCTCAACAGCAACATCAGAAGTATTATCGTAAATCATTTTGCTGATGGCTTCTTTATCCCAATCAGATTTCGCATCTAAAATTCCAGAAATTCTTTTGGCGCGATCTTCTGGCAGATAATATCCCGGATATAAATAGCCATTGTCTATAGCTTCTGGCTGATTATTCGCAGAATATACATATCCCCATGCAGGATTTTCAGCTGATGGATTTTCTTCAAAATCTAAAAACTTCGTAATATCATCTTTTCCGCTTGAACCGTCCAAAATCAAATGCGTATTAACGCCTTCATTGTGTCTATATAATTTTCCACTCGCCCACCAAGCCACATTTCCTTTGGTGTCTCCGTACATTACATTCAATCCAGGAGCAGCAATTAAGCTGACAGATTTCTTAAAATCCGTAGTATTTTTAGCGTGTGAAAGTCCATAAGCTGCATCTAGAATTAAGATTGGTTCTCTTGTGTATGTCCAAGACATCGCAATTGGTGTTTTCTTATCCAGACGATCAATAAAATCATTCATTATTGGTCCGTGACGCGTAATTTTAACCGTCAATACAACATCTGAAGAATCTTTAACTTTTATAGTTTTTTTTCTAATTTCATATTTACTGAAACCTGTTGGCGTTTGATATTGAGAAGCATCATCAGTTTTATTTTTTTCTTGATAAAAATCAATGTCGTCATTTTCAAACATCGTTAGACCATAAGCATAATCTCTATTGTGCGCCAAAAGCGGAAATGGAGTTCCTGCCAAATAACAGCCATACAATTCATGTTCTGGTGTTACAATATGCGCTTCATACCAAGTCGCTGGCTGCGAAAATCCGATGTGCGGATCATTAGCAAAGATAACTTTTCCCGTTTTCGATTTATGTGGACCAACAACCCAACTGTTACTTCCAACAAATGGCGGAATCGGAGATTGATCCAGCATTGCAGTTATAGATTTTGAAATTTCGGCATATTCTTCCGTTTTCTCTTTTGAGATTTTAATTCTAGTATTATTGAATTCTCCTTCAACACCTAAATCTTTCAAATAAGCGGCGCCATACCTATTTTTAATATCTGTCAGTAATGGATCAGTTTTCTGCGCCATAGCGAAACTAAAAGACATATAACCAAAAATATTATAAACGTCTTTTATGGTAAACTTTTGCTTTTTTACGCCAACCAAAGTAAATTCTATTGGCGTCACTCCTTCTTCTAAATATTGATTAATTCCATCCAGATAAGCTTGAGTTAGTTTATAGCTTTCACTATTTTTATCCAATTTTGCAATAGCTTTCGCCGAAGCTTCTTCAATTCCAATTCCGGCAAAAAACTTATCGTTTTTAAGCGCGACACCTCCAAAAAGTTCGGATAAACGTCCTGGAGCAATTCGGCGTAACAATTCCATTTGCCATAATCTTTCCTGTGCATGTACATAACCTAAGGCGGTCATAGCATCTTTTTCAGAATCTGCATAAATATGAGGCACTCCAAAATCGTCAAAATAGACTGTGGTTTCTTTCTCGAGATTATTCAATTGTACAGAACCTTCATATTTCGGTTTTAAATGAAAAATATAAGCGCACAAACCAATCGCAAGAATCACCACAAGAACCAATACGGTCAACAAGATTTTTTTAATTATTCTCATATTCTAAAAAAGGATAAAAATTCAAAATGATATAACTTTTCTTTAAAATTTTATAAGAAACAAAGCTCTTTTAAAGTCTAAATTTATGTATTTAAAATTAATACTATAAATGTCCATCTATAAAAAAATAGCTATTGTAGTAATTTCTCTGTTTGTCCTTGTAATTCTTGCCAATATAGGATTGAATTACTGGATTAAAAAACAGCTTCCGATTATTATTCACGAAAAAAATAAAACGGCTTATAATATCAATTATGAAAAAATTGAAGTTTCTCTTTTTTCTAGAAATATTAATGCGCAGACTTTGCTTGTAAGCCCGAAGAACGAACCGAAAGACAGTAAAAACGGGCTTTTCTCCAAAATTGAATCTATCACCATAAAACACTTCAATATTTGGGATTTGGCTTTTCGCGATATTATTCAGGCAGAAAGCATTATCATCAACAAACCGAGAATCATTTTATACAAGAAAGGCGAAAAATTAATCAATAACAGCAAAAGCATCGAAAAAGAAATTATTGATCCTTTTCGAAAAATTATAGCAGTTTCTAATATTTACCTGAATGAAGGATCTGTCGATGTTGTCTCTTTAGATACAGATAAACCTATTTTTAGCATAAAAAAAATCCTTTTAAAACTAGAAGGCATTTTAATTACTGATGCTACTTTGAAAGAAAAAATTCCGATTCAATATGAAAAGTACGCTCTCGTTTGCGACAGCTTGTTTTATAGACCAAATGGTTTCTATTACATCAATATTGGAAAAATAAGCACTGAAAAGAATTTTCTGAAAATTAATAATTTCTCTAATCTACCTCAATTTGAGCGATATGAATTTGTAAAACGTCTCGAAAAAGAAAAAGACATTTACAATTTAAAATTTGACTCGGCTCAAGTTGCAAAAATGGATTGGGGCTTTAAAAATGATCGCTTTTATTTCAAAGCAAATTCGCTTCTAATTCATCATTTTGATGCCAATATTTACCGCGGAAAAATGCTAAAAGACGATCCAAGCAAAAAATATCTTTACAATCATTTATTGCGAAATCTAAAATTTCCGCTTCAGATTGATACTTTACAGGTTCTTAAATCGAAATTGGTTTATGAAGAAGAACTTGATGTTTCTAAAGGGCCCGGAGTTTTAACTTTCGATAAGTTCAATCTTCAGGCAACCAATTTAAAAAGTGGTTTTGGTTTAAAAAAAACAGACGACGTAAAAATCAAAGTCAAATGTATTTTTATGAAAAACTCTCCTCTTGATGCCGATTGGAGTTTTAATGTTTTAGATAAAAGTGATGGATTTCATATTCAAGGTATAATTTCGAACTTTAACGTTGAAGGAATGACGAGATTTACAAAACCATATATTAACACCACTTTTACTGGAACTTTTAATAAATACCGTTTTAATTTCTATGGAAATGATAACGGATCAAAGGGAAATGCTTCTTTAGATTATGACGACCTCAAAGTAAAATTATACAAAAAGAATAAACCCGAAAAAGAGGCAAAACTCAAAACAGCTGTTGCCAATTTATTAGTCAAAAACGATTCGAAAGACAAAGCCAAAACTGCAGAAGTCGAAGTTGAACGGCTTCAAGACAGATCTTTCTACAATCTTTTGTGGAGAAGTATTGCAGAGTCTTTGAAGAAGATTTTAATTTAATATATTATCCTTTAGCCACGAATTGCACAAATTGACACTAATTTTTTATCCGTATTGTGAAAAAAAGAAAGATTCGAGAAAATTTGTGCAATTCGTGGCAATCTTTTTGCAGTATCCGCAATCCCTTTCAAACCTGACATTTATCAGGTTTTAGGAGGAAATATTTTTCTTCATTTGCTTCTATTTTAATCTGAATACAAATGACAAAAAAAAACCTGCATACTTTTCATATTCCGGTAATGGGATTGGCTTATACTATAGACAGTCCGATTAGAGTCGCGCAGTATGGAATTTCATCGGTTGTGGCTCTCGCAGACGATGATTTAATTGAAAAGATGCGTAATTTTTACAGCACAAAATTCAATATCCCATACGAAGAAATTACTCAAAAATTTCATGATTATCGTGCTGAAAGAATTACCTCCTATTTAAATTTAGTCGACAAGATTGTAAAAGAGAAGTTCGAGAATTTCAAGATAGAATTGACAGAAAGTAAAACGGCTTTAGAAAATTTCATGTCGATGCTACCGAATACTTCTGATATAAAAAAAGGATTTCAGAATTTACTGGATGACGGAATTGCTTTTAAAGAAAATATTCAAAATTACATCGAAACGCATCTTTTTCCAGGAGAAATTGACGTCAATATTATGACGAAATTAGACAAAGATAATTTCATTAAAAACGAACAGCTACCAATCGAGTTTAACGATGCTCATGCTGCTTTAAGAGGTTTTGCCAACAGCAATTTAGAATCTTCTGTTGTACTTTCTGCAGGAATGAATCCGAGGTTGTTTGGTTATTTCGAAAATTTCAAAGATTTTTTCCCAAATGAAAACAACCAACTTAAAAAGAAAATCATCTTAAAAGTAAGTGATTTTAGATCGGCCATGATTCAAGGAAATTTCTTGGCCAAAAAAGGACTTTGGGTTTCAGAATATCGAATCGAATCGGGATTAAACTGCGGCGGACATGCTTTTGCTACCGATGGACTCTTATTGGGAACTATTTTAGAGGAATTCAAGCAAAAAAAAGATCAATTGGTACAATCGGCTCATGATTTAATGATTAAAGCTTTACAGACCAAAAATCAGTCTATTCCTGAAAATCCTTTAGAATTAAAAATTACAGTTCAAGGCGGTGTTGGTA
Organism: Flavobacterium tagetis; assembly: GCF_016735615.1. Lineage (GTDB taxonomy): Bacteria > Bacteroidota > Bacteroidia > Flavobacteriales > Flavobacteriaceae > Flavobacterium > Flavobacterium tagetis. Next base: position 1,679,505 of record NZ_JAERSF010000001.1, on the reverse strand, counting down.
CTGCTGCAGAACATGAATTTTTATTGGACGAATATCATGTTAATTCTGTTGGTTGGGGTTCACCATTTTTATTAGTTCCTGAAGCTACTTCTGTAGACCAAGAAACTCGTAATTTATTAATGAAAGCCAAAGAAGATGATTTTTATTTAAGCAATATTTCGCCTTTGGGAGTTCCCTTTAATACTTTGAAAGGAACTACAAACGAATTCTTAAAGCAAAAACGAATTCATGAGAATAAAGCAGGCAGCTCATGCCCGAAGAAATTTTTAGCTTTAAGTAAAGAATACGATCCGCATGGAATTTGCACAGCTTCAAAAAAATATCAGGATATAAAACTGGAAGAATTAGAAGCAAAAAAAGATTCTTTATCTGCTGACGAATTTGAGAAAAGCAAAATCAAAATCACCGAAAAATCATGTTTATGCGTTGGTTTGGCTAATGCTTCATATCTAGAAAATGATATTAAAATAAAAGGTCAGGCACAAGGCGTAGTAATTTGCCCTGGACCAAACTTGGCTTATTTTGATCAGGAAGTTTCTTTGAAAGACATGATCCAGCATATTTACCAAGGAAAATCGGTTATTAGAACTGAGCGCCCAAACTTGTTTATAAAAGAGCTCAAAATGTATATTACTTATTTTAGAAATGAAATTCAATCGGTTTCTGGAGAATTTACAGCAGCTCAGCTTAAAAAATGGAATTCTTTTAAATCTAATCTGTTAGATGGAATTGAGTATTATAAAAATTTATTTGAATCGACGACAGTCTTTAAGGGTGATATAGATCAACTCGATTCTTGTAAATCAGAATTAGTTGATATAAAAATTCCCGTTTCAGAGTTGGTTTAAAAATGAAAACCCCAAATTATTATCTAATTTGGGGTTTGTTTTTATTTATAGAATAGCTATTCTTTCTTTTTGTTTTTACTGTCAATAACGGCTCCAGTTCCTGTTCCCACTGCAGCTCCGGCTAAACCACCAATAATGGCACCTTCTCCTTTTTTCTTACTGACAATTGCGCCAGTTGCCGCTCCTACTCCAGCACCAATTACAGCACCTTTAGCGGTTGCACTCCAACCTTTCTTTTTAGCTGGCGTCGCTGCTGTTGCATCTTGCTGATGTACTACAACGACTTTCTCTTTCTGGGCTTCGATCTTCTCTTCATTTAATTTCGCCATTTCAGTCTTCATCGAATCGATAACACGCTGTTTGTTAATCTCAACTTTCATTGAATCAATGCTGGCTTGTTTGGCTTTATTTATATCTTCTTTGTTTTGTTGTTGACAAGAAGTTAAAAATATCACAGTCAATAAAATATATAAGCCTTTCATGATCTTGTAATTTTAAAATTATACATTACAAATTACGAAATATCTGTTACAACCTTTGTTACAGAATTTTTTTGAAAGGTTATAAAATTACGCTAAGGAATATTCTTTCATGAACATTTTATTTCTAAAAATCTCGTAAAGACGCAAAGTTTAATTTTAAGCTGCCTCCAGCTTTAGCTGGAGGACAAAATTGATAAATAAAAAAGGCTTTAGCCAAACTGATTATTTGGGCTAAAGCCTTTCTATTTTGATTCAAAATAACCTCCAGCTAAAGCTGGAGGCAATTCATATAACAATTTAAAAAACTTTGCGTCTTAGCGACTTTGCGAGCAATTAATCTTTCTTTGCTAAAATCCCTTTTTTCAGAATTTGTCCAAAGTCATACATATCTTCATAAGAACAATATAACGGAACTGGTGCTAGACGAATAACATTTGGTTCGCGCCAATCAGTAATGACACCATTTTTCATTAAATAATCAAATAAAGCCCTTCCTTCTCCGTGCAAAAATACAGACAGTTGTGAAGCTCTTTCTTCTGGATTTGAAGGCGTAATAATTTCGAAAGTACTTTCTACTTCTTTATCAATTTCGTGAAGAATAAATTCTAGATACGAAGTAATATGATCACGTTTTGCAATTAAAGCATCCATTCCAACCTCAGCAAACATTTCTACTGAAGCTAAATATGGCGCCAATGAAAGAACCGGAAGATTACTAATCTGCCAGCCGTCTGCTCCGTGAACGGGATCAAAAGTAGGTTCCATTTTAAAACGGCGTTCTTTGTTGTGTCCCCACCATCCTGCAAATCTTGGCAGATTTGAATTATGATGCTTTTCGTGAACGAAGCATCCAGAAGCATTTCCTGGACCTGAGTTCATATATTTATAACTGCACCAAGCAGCAAAATCTACATTCCAATCGTGAAGTTCTAATTTGATATTTCCAGCGGCATGCGCTAAATCCCAACCTACTTTGGCTCCCGCTTTTTGTCCAGCAGCAGTTATGGTTTTAATATCAAAAACTTGTCCGGTATAATAATTTACTCCACCAATTAAAACCAAAGCCAGCTCATCACCAACTTCTTCAATTTTAGCCAAAACATCTTCCAAACGAATATTATGTTCTCCTTCTCTGCGTTTGATTTCTACAATTGCATCTTCAGGTTTATATCCGTGAAAGTTTACTTGACTTTGAAACATATATTGATCTGATGGAAAAGCTTTTTCTTCGCAGATAATTTTATATCGTGTTTTAGTCGGCTGATAAAAAGAAACCATCAACAAATGAAGATTTACCGTCAAAGTATTCATCACTGTAACTTCTGAAGGAAGTGCACCAACAATCTTACTCAACGGTTCAGCAAATCTTTCTTGATAATCCCACCAAGGTTTTTCAGCATAAAAATGACCTTCAACAGCCAATTCTGCCCAATCATTCATCACTTCATCTATATAAGCTTTAGTGCGTTTTGGCTGTAATCCTAAAGAGTTTCCAGTAAAATAGATAACTCGTTTATCGTTTACCTTAGGAAAAATAAATTCTTGTTGATAGTGATTTAATGTGTCTTTCGAATCTAGCTCTCGTGCAAATTCGCGTGTATTTTGAAAAGTCATTGTGTTTTTGTTTTGCTTGCTAAAATAACAAAAATTGTTTGTTTTGTTTCAAGTTGATATGCTTTGTGTGTTTTTTAACGCAAAGTTCACAAAGTCTTTTTTCAAGGCTAACGTTTATAAACGCTAAGTTCGCAAAGCTTTGCGCTCTTTGCATTTAAATTTCTCAACGAATGTCAAACTTGAAACCTGAAACTTGAAACAAATAAAAAAACCCGACAGGTTATAAAAACTAGTCGGGTCTTTTTATATAATAAATGCTAATTACAAGATTAACATCGCATCTCCGTAAGAATAGAATTTGTATCCCTCTTTGATTGCTTCGTCGTATGCTTTTTTCATTAAATCATGTCCACAGAAAGCAGAAATCATCATTAATAATGTTGATTTTGGTGTGTGGAAGTTTGTAATCATACAGTTTGCAATACTGAAATCGTGAGGAGGGAAAATAAATTTATTTGTCCATCCTTCGTAAGGGTTTAAAGTATTAGCAGAAGAAACCGAACTTTCAATTGCACGCATAGAAGTTGTTCCTACAGCACAGATACGTTTTTTCTTCGCTTTACCTTCATTAACAATATCACAAGCTTCTTGAGTAATGATTAATTCCTCAGAATCCATTTTGTGTTTAGATAAATCTTCAACCTCAACTGGGTTAAAAGTTCCTAAACCAACGTGTAAAGTTACCTCAGCAAAATTTACTCCTTTGATTTCTAATTTTTTCAAAAGGTGTTTTGAGAAGTGTAAACCAGCAGTTGGTGCCGCTACAGCTCCTTCTTCTTTTGCATAGATTGTTTGGTATCTTTCAGCATCTTCAGCAGTTACTTCTCTGTTGATGTATTTAGGAATTGGAGTTTCTCCAAGTTCGGTCAATTTGTTTCTGAATTCTTCATAAGAACCATCGTATAAGAAACGTAAAGTTCTACCACGAGAAGTTGTATTGTCGATTACCTCAGCAACTAACGAATCGTCGTCACCAAAATAAAGTTTGTTACCAATACGGATTTTTCTAGCCGGATCAACTAAAACATCCCAAAGGCGTTGCTCTGAATTTAATTCTCTTAACAAGAAAACTTCAATTCTAGCTCCCGTTTTTTCTTTGTTTCCGTACAAACGTGCAGGGAAAACTTTTGTATTATTTAGAATTAAAACGTCTCCGTCATCAAAATAGTTGATAACGTCTTTAAACATTTTATGTTCGATAGTGTTTTTTTTACGGTCAATTACCATTAAACGAGATTCATCTCTGTTTTCTGCTGGGAATTCAGCCAAAAGTTCTTTCGGTAAATTGAAATTGAAGTGTGATAATTTCATATTTGAATTGTTGATTTTAGAGTGTAGCTTTTAGATTTGTTTATCTAAAATTTTAAATCGGTTGCAAATATACGATTGTGAGATAGGCGTTGTCAAGTGTTTTGACGTTTATTTTCAAAAGTCCTTGATTTTGTGAGGTTTCGAGATGTGTTAAAAATGCTTTTTTTTCTATAAAAAAGATTTTCAACGTGTTATATTCAAACTTAGATATAAAAAAACCTCTGGTTAAAACCAGAGGCTATGTTTTATTGCGCTTTAATTTAAATGAACTTATATTTTCTTATATGGTTCAAAAAATTTTACAATTCTGAGATTTGGAAATTTAAAGCTTTTAAATCATTCCAGAAGTCTGGATACGATTTAGAAACTACTTCGGCATCGTCAATAATAATTGGAACTTTTATTGCCAAAGGTGCAAATGCCATTGCCATACGGTGATCATTGTAAGTTGCAATATGAATATCTTGTTTTATATTATCAGATTTTACTAAAGTCAAACTGTCATTAGTTACAGAAATATTAGCTCCTAATTTAGTAAGTTCTGTTTTAAGTGCTTCTAATCGGTCGGTTTCTTTAATTTTTAAAGTATGAAGACCTGTTAAATGACATCCAATTCCCAAACCTAAACAAGTTACAACAATTGTCTGAGCGATATCTGGCGTATTGTTCAATTCAAAATTTACATCTTGATAATTAAAACCTGCCACTTTCTCCAAAGTCATTTTATTGTCTTGGAAAGTCGTTTTCACACCCATTTTTTCATAAAGAGAAACTAATTCCGAATCTCCCTGAAGACTGTTTTCTTTATAACTGCTCAAAGTGATTTTTGCTGCATCGGCCAAAGCAACTAAACTAAAGAAATAAGAAGCCGAACTCCAGTCTGATTCTACAACCATTTCTTTTGATTCAACAGATTCTTTAGGGAATACTTTGATTACGTTTCCTTCAAAACTTGTTTTAATATCTAAATCAGTCAGCAAAGCCAAAGTCATTTTGATATATGGAATTGAAGTGATTTCTCCTTCCAAAGTCAATTCTAAACCATTATCTAGTTTTGAAGCTACCAATAAAAGAGCAGAAATATATTGGCTGCTTACATTGGCTGCCAGAGTTACTTTTGAAGCCGTAACTTTTTTTCCTTTAATTCGAATTGGCGGATATCCTTCTTCTTTTTCGTATGAAATCTCAACCCCCAACTGAGCCAAAGCTTCAACCAAGATTTTTATTGGACGTTCTTGCATTCTGCTTGAACCTGTCAGAACTACTTCTCTTCCTTCGTTAACCGAAAAATAAGCAGTTAAGAAGCGCATTGCAGTTCCTGCGTGGTGTATATCTACAATTTCGTCATTTCCAGCTAGAGCTTTTTGCATTACTTCGCTGTCATCTGAATTTGACGTATTGGCTAAAGTAATATTTGGAAATAATGCTTTTAATAACAATAAGCGGTTCGTTTCACTTTTAGAACCGGTGATATTTAGTTGCGAATCATCAATGGTGAATATTGAATTCGTGCTTAATTTTAAATTCATGATAGTAATTATGATTAGCGAATTACGAGTGTCTAAATTCGATTGCGCAATTTACCACTCCTTGCCCGTAAATCAAAATTCACCATTGATATTTCACAATTATTTCAATTTATCATTGTTTTTGTGACGATCTTTATCTCTAACCGATTTTAGATCCATTTTTTTGTCAAAAGCAGCTTGCAAATCGATTCCTGTTTGATTCGCTAAACATAGCACAACAAAAACAACGTCTGCCAATTCTTCTCCTAAGTCTTTGTTTTTATCGCTTTCTTTTTCAGACTGTTCTCCGTAACGGCGTGCAATAATTCTCGCAACCTCGCCAACTTCTTCTGTAAGCTGAGCCATATTGGTTAATTCGTTAAAGTAACGAACTCCGTGTTCTTTTATCCAAGTATCAACATCTAGTTGTGCATTTTTCAAATCCATCTTTATATTTTTTTAGAATTATTTTTTCACCTTGGCTTACGATCATCTTTTAAAAAAACTCTTTTATAATTCCGTAATCCTCCGTTGCAAAAATACTATTGTTGATTTCTTTTTGGCTTACAATTTGAATTTTGTTTTTGAATTGTTACTGCGCTCAAAAAAAAAATACAAATAAGGAGAAATCGCAGCATGATACTAAATGCGTTTTAAAACGATTTTTTCAGTTTCTTTTGCAATCATTCCCTTGTAGTATTCTTTCAGCATATCGTACTTTTCGGCAGAAACAATCGCTTCATTAATCTGATGCATAATAACCAATTGTAAAGTATCATCATTGGCTATAATATTAAATTTGAAAGCGCCAAGATTATCTTCCATAGTTATTGCAGCGGGAGATGGCAATGTTTCAACTGCAAATCCTTCTGGAATTTTAATCGTGATATTATATTTATCTGCAAAAGGATAACTAAAATCAACTGGATATTCTCGCACTTCTTGTTTAAAAGGGTTTTTATCGTTGGTAAAAAATAGCATCGGATTTAAGTATATTTTATCGCCAATCAACTCGCATAGATTATTTCCTGTAAAAGAATACGTTTCTATAATCGGAAGAAGTATATCTTTTTCATTCGTTTTTGAATACTCACTAATTTCTATTTTATTATTCTGATTTTCTAGCTTTTCTAAATATTCTTCTTCTTTTAAACTTTCAATATTACTTCGTATGATCATTGCATTATAATCCATGCTTTGTCTTCTTGTTTTACCTGTAATTTTTCCAGTACTGTCAATAGTATAATTCATGAAAACATTGTCTGCCGAAGTTTTTTCTGGCATTAAATTAATTTCTTGTGATGACCCATCTTTTCTGATCAATCTTCCTGACCAATTTAAAACTCTTAATGGTAAAATATTTGGAATCGAATATTTATCAGTTGCATCTAACAAAATATTTCCGTTTGGCGTTTCAACTGCAGCAATTACATAATTAAATGCTGTTCTGTTTGGAAATAGCGCAATTCCGTTTGAACGCGTACTTACTAAAACAGGATTTGCTGTTAATCCTGAATAGCGTAACATTGCTGTAAGCATTAGATTAATATCGGCAATGTTACCAGTTTTTTCTTTATACGCTTTTTTTACGCCGTTATCACAGGCATAACCAGTGTAATTGTTCCATTTCATGTTTGTTTTTACATGATTAAAAATAACCCAAATTTTTTCTTCAGGCGTTTTAGTGTCTGCAAGCAGCTTTTTCAAATCCTCTTCAAAATACCCTGTTTTATTTAATTCAGGACCAAAATCATCATATTCGTAAATTGTTTTTACAACAGAATTCCAATCTGAAGAATATTCTCTCATTGGGGAATTTGGAAACTTTGTCAATGATAACTCATGAGAAACCGCTGACATATAGTTTTCTATATTATTTACATAAGCTTCATCTTTCATTGCTGGTAAATCTACAGCAATAAAAGTGGTTTGATTCTCTATATAATCATGTTTCTCTGTTGAAAAAGTAGTTGGAGCAGAACCAGGTCCAAAGTTTCTTTCTTTAACATTAAAAATTACAGATTTTGGATTTCTTGATGCAGTAACTTTCGGAAAAAGATATCCTTTTTGTCTTGAATTAAAAACATAATATTCAGGGATAAAAGTTGAGAATTCAGAATAATTAACAGGAATGCTGGATTGAAAAGCCCATTCTCTAATCATTCTATCGCTCGGACATTTTATAGTATATCGGAACTCAATTACAGATCCTTCTTTTACATTCGGCATTGTCATTTTCTTCTGACCTCTGTATTTACTCAAGATTTCGTCAAAAACACCATCACTTTTCAGTTTTGTTTTCTCAATTTTACCATTTACTAGATTATAAGTAACTGCATCCGCAAAAAAAACTTTTTCTTTTAAATTAGTAGTATTGTAATACCATAGTTCCTGGTTAGCCCAGTCGTATCCTTCTTTTTTATAGATTTTAATTCTAGTTTCCACATCAGTTAATGTGACAAAACCATCATTAGGATCATATTCAATTCTTGCTGTCCCTTTTTTATACAAAATAGCGGCTGCAGCTGCAGAATCTTTTGGATGCTTCTTTTGTTCTAATTCTGCAATAGATACTTTTCCTAATTTAAATTCCTGCGACATCGCTTTTGAGCCGATCAACAAAATCGCAGTGAGGCTAAATAATTTAATAATTTTCATTGGTAATTTTTGGTTGGTTTTTGGTTGGTTTTTGGTTTATATTAGTTAGTTCTTGGTCAATATTATCTTGGCATTATCGTTTCTAGAAACTTGTTCCATAAACAAGCGGTACTCATCATATTCTTTGTTTGAATATTTTCCTTTGTTTAGAAACATAGACCTTTTATAAGTCAATTTATTATTTTCTTTTTTTATGATTTCGGTTTTGTACTCACCGAATTTCCCTTTTAACTCATAATTTGAAGGCAGGAATTCTATCTGATAACCTTCAGGAAGATTGATTTCAATTTCATCGGTATCTAAAAACCCACGCTGAATTTGAAATGGATTTTTTCGGTTTCTAATTCGTTTTACATTTCCTGTATATTGATTGAAGGCATCAACTACAAAAATCATTTTATTACCCGAAAGCGTTCCATAATTTGCGGCACTTATTTGAACATCTTCGGTAAAACGAACATTTTCTTTATCATTCGTAAAAGTAATTTTACCCAACTTCAAATTGTTGATATTATCCCAGTAATCTTTGTAATGCTCTTCTTTTTCGTTTGGTTGCATAATTTCTACTCGAGATTTAGAAGCATATACACTCCCTTGAGATGCTATTTTTAATGTGCCAGAAAAATTTCCAGTTTGGTCAATTGTATACACTCCTTTGCCATCTTGAGTGTTTCCTCTATCATCATAGATTTTAGTTCGTACAATTTCTCCTCCTTCTGGCTTTACAACCAAAACATTTCTATCGTCAGTAAAAGTTCCCTGATATCCAAACGGATCATCTTGGCTTGTACATTCTAGCCAGATGTAGTTGTCTTTGTTTGGAATTGCCAAAATCATGTGGTTTCCTTGCATCGATACAAAATCAGACTGAATATCTTCTTTATAGCGATCACCATACAAAATAGTATTATATGAAGGAACATCTACAACTTGTAAAAGTGCTTTTGTATAATTAGACAATGCTTTGCAATCTCCATATCCTAAACGATCAACATCTGTGGCTAACATAGGTTTCCAGCCCCCAATACCAACTGCAATGTTTACATAGCGGGATTTTTTCTGCACATAATCGTAAATAATTTTGGCTTTCTTTACAGGATCTTTTTCGTCTCCCACAAGAGCTTTAATTTTGCTTTTTGTTTCTTCAGTTAAAACTGTAGTGCCAGTTAAGATTTTATCACCATACCATTTACCGAATGCCTCCCAAGTGGTAGCATTCCCGTCAACTCCTTCTAAATGGAAGTTTTCTAATCCCATCATAACTTTAGGAAAAAGATCTGAAGGAGAAGGACTAAGATCTTCTTGTTTTTGAGCAACTATATTTGTTGCTATATAACTTAAATTGGTATCGGTATCAGTCGTTTTTTGGATATTTAAATTACCAAATCTGAACTCTTTCTTTTTAAAACCTAATCCTTTTGGATACGTAACATTCAAAATACATTTTTCTACGCTCAAGTTGTAACCACCAATAAAATACCATTGCGGAATAAATGCTGTATTTGAAGTTTCAGTCTCGCAGGTAAAGGCAATCGTAAATGGATAAGAAATTGGAGTATAATCTAAATAAAGCACTCGATTATCCGAAAAAAGTGTGCTTCCACTTACGGCGCTTTGATCCTTAAAATCTTTTCTTTTGATTTTTTTGATTTCATTTCCTAAAGCATCATAGACTATAGCTTCAATATTGTTAACTGAAGTTGTTTTATCATAATGACTAAAAGCATCAATATCTTTTAAACCTTTTTCATTTAAAATAGAAACAACCCTTTGAGTTTTGATATTCATACTTCTTTGCGAAGCAATAACAATATCCATCTGATCTAAACGAAGAACAGCATTTGCATTTTGCGTTAAACTATCTGGAATAGAAAATATAGGATAAATGCTCTTTTGAGCAGAAATATTGGCAGTGAATAATACAAAAAAAAATGCGCAAAAAAGGTTTTTCATTAATAGGGATTTTCATCAAATATATATTATTTTCAGAAATCCTTAACAAATGTTTAATAATATTTTACTCCCTGTTTTTGCTGTCCATTACTATGGTAACTGGCCCATCATTTAAGAGACTGACTTTCATATCGGCTCCAAAAATTCCAGTTTGGACTTTTTTATCAAGCTCTTTTTCTATAGCTTGAACAAAATTCTCGTAAGTCGGAATTGCAAAATCTGGTTTTGCAGCTTTTATATAAGAAGGACGGTTTCCTTTTTTGGTCGATGCATGAAGCGTAAACTGACTTACAACAATAATATCTCCGTCAATATCCTGAACTGAGCAGTTCATAACGTCATTTTCGTCTCCAAAAATTCTCATTTTTATAATTTTTCCAGCAAGCCAGTCAATGTCTTCCTGTGTATCAGCGTCTTCAATTCCGACTAATACTAATAATCCTTTTTTAATGTCTGCTGTTTTTTTATTATCAACGGTTACTGATGCTTCTGAAACTCTTTGGATTACAACTTTCATTTATTTTATTTTTAGCCACAGATTATGAGGATTAAACAGATTTTTAAATTCTGACGTTAGATGCACTGCAGTGCATCTCTACAATAATTTCGTTTGGAATTTGGACTCAAGCGATAGCGAACAGGCGAAGCAATTTAAAAATTGGAATTTATTTACTTTCTTGTTTCATCGCTCGCAGCACGATCTTCTCCATGAATATCGGTGCGATAATGTTCTTCATCACCTTCTAGAATTTTAAGGTAACTATTATATCGTGACCAAGCAATTTCATCTTTTTCTAGAGCTGCTTTTATGGCGCAATGCGGTTCTTCTTTGTGTAAACAATTGTTAAACTTACATTGGTCTTTCAATCTGAAAAATTCTGGGAAATAATCAGTGATTTCAGTTGGCTCCATATCAACGATTCCGAAACCTTTAATTCCTGGAGTATCAATAATTCGGGCATCAAAAGACAAATCGTACATTTCAGCAAAAGTTGTAGTATGCTGACCTTGTTTGCTTTGTTCTGAAATTACGGAAGTTTTTAAGTGAAGACTTGGTTCTAACGCATTAACCAAAGTTGATTTTCCAACGCCAGAATGCCCTGAAAACATACTTACTTTTCCAATCATCATTTCTTTCAGCTTATCAATTCCTTTATTTTCTGTTGATGAAATTCGGAGACATTTATACCCTATTTCCTGATAAATATGCTGCAGATAAAGCTGATCGTCTAGAGTCTGCTCTGTTAAAGTATCTATTTTATTAAAAACAAGAATAGCTTCAATTCCGTATGCTTCGGCTGTAACCAGAAAACGATCAATAAAACTTGTCGTCGTCGGTGGATTATCGATAGTAATCAATAAAAAAACTTGATCAATATTAGAAGCAATAATATGAATCTGCTTAGACAAATTAACCGATTTACGAACGATATAATTTTTTCTTTCGTGAATATTATGAATCGTTCCGGTTACGGCATCCGAAGTTTCATCTAATTCATAATCGACAATATCACCTACAGCAATAGGATTGGTACTTTTTATCCCTTTTATTCTGAATTTCCCTTTCATACGGCATTCCACAAAATCTCCTTTTTCAGATTTTACGGTGTACCAGCTTCCTGTAGATTTGTAAACAGTTCCTGTCATTCTTTAATTTTAGATTTCTGATTTTAGATCTTAGATAAAACCTAAATACTTTGCAAAGATAAATGAATAATTTAAACCATATAAGTAATGTAAGTGAATATAACTTCTTGAATATTTACAGCAAAAATCCCCACTACTTCTTTCAAAGCAATGGGGATTTAAAAAAAACAATCTAATTTTAAAATTGTGAAATAAGAAAATTTTGAAAAAGTTTAAATAAAACTAAAATTACCTTATATCACTTATATGGTTTAAAATAAAATTATGCGTTGAAAATTTTCTCTTGGTGTCCAATACTTTCTTGGTGAATCGCTTTGAACATTCTTAAAACGAACTCTTCAGTAAGACCTTTTTTCTCACCTTCTAAAATCATTTTTCCTAAGATTTCGTTCCAACGGTTGTTTTGAAGAATCGCAACGTTAGCGTCTTTTTTCACTTGACCAATTTCGTCAGCAACTTTCATACGTTTTCCTAAAAGCTCTAATAAATTAGCATCCAATACGTCGATGTTAGCTCTTAGTTTTTTCATTTTTTGGCTGTACTCGTCTGTAGTATCATCCGTTTTTCTGATAGTTAAATCTTTGATGATTTGTTTCAAAGCATCTGGAGTAACTTGTTGCGCAGCATCAGACCAAGCGTTGTCTGGATCGATATGCGTTTCGATAATCATACCGTCGTAGTTCAAGTCTAAAGCCTCTTGAGTTACTTCGAAAATCATTTTACGATCTCCAGTAATGTGAGATGGATCAATGATTAATGGCAAATCAGGGAATTTATTTTGCAATTCGATAGCAATTTGCCACTCTGGAATATTTCTGTATTTTGTTTTTTCGTAAGTAGAGAAACCTCTGTGAATAACTCCTAATTTCTCGATTCCAGCCATGTGTAAACGCTCAACACCACCTAACCATAAAGCTAAATCTGGGTTTACTGGGTTTTTAACCAAAACAATTTTATCAGTTCCTTTTAAAGTATCAGCAATTTCTTGAACTGCGAAAGGGTTTGCAGTTGTACGAGCACCAACCCATAAAACGTCAATATCATGTTCCAAAGCCAGTTTACAGTGCGCTGCAGTCGCCACTTCAGTTCCCATTAATAAACCAGTTTCAGCTTTAGCTTTTTGCAACCATTTTAATCCAATTTCACCAACACCCTCAAATCCTCCTGGACGAGTTCTTGGTTTCCAGATTCCAGCTCTGAAAACACTAACTTTTGAATCTTTTAATTCGTGAGCGATTTTCAAAACTTGATCTTCAGTTTCTGCACTACAAGGTCCAGCTATCACAAGTGGGTGATTTAAATTGAAATCTTCTAACCACTTTCTCATTTCTTTCTTATTTTCCATCTTAATTCTAATTTACTTTTTAGTTGTTGTTAATCCGTTTAGTATTTCTTTTATTTTATTTGTGCTTTCCATTTCTTCAAAAATGGCGTTGAAATCTTCTTCTTTTAGCAAATCCCTAAACCGACTCAGGTTCGAGATATAAGCTTCCAATGTTTCTAGAACGTATTCTTTGTTTTGTTTAAAAATTGGCGTCCACATTGCTGGTGAACTTTTCGCGAGACGAACGGTACTTTCAAATCCACTTCCCGCCATATCAAAAATATCTTGCTCGTCTTTTTCTTTATTCATTACCGTTTTTCCAAGCATAAACGAACTAATGTGCGATAAATGTGAAACATAAGCAATGTGTTTATCGTGCGAAACGGGATCCATATATCGAATCCTCATTCCGATTGAAGTAAAAAGATTTAATGCTTTCTCTTGTAATTTAAAAGCTGTCTTTTCGACTTCACAGATTATGTTTGTCTTTCCTTGAAACAAACCTCTTATTGCTGCCGATGGCCCCGAAAACTCTGTTCCTGCAATTGGGTGTGTAGCAATAAAATTTCTTCTTTTCGGGTGATTGGCTACTGCTTCACAAATTGGCTTCTTGGTCGATCCAACTTCAAAGACAATCGTTTTATCTCCTACTGCATCCAAAACTTTAGGCAAAACCGTCAGCGCCACATCTACCGGAACCGAAACGATTACAAAATCAGCTTTTTGTAAATCTTCAAAACTTCCTGCTTCGTCAATAACCCCAAGATCAATTGCTTCCTGCAAATGTTTTTCGTTATTGTCGATTCCTAAAATAGTCGCATCAGGATAACGTCCTTTGATGTCTAACACCATTGAACCACCTATTAACCCTATTCCTATTACGTATACTTTCATAATTCTTTTTTATTTTTTTGTCATTGCGAGGAACGAAGCAACCACACTAACAATTGATTCAGCAACTGAGATTGCTTCGTTCCTCGCAATGACTTCTAAAATCGATCAATCGCTTCTTGTACTTTTTCTTCTTTCACACACAATGAGAATCTGATATATCCTTCACCGTTGCTTCCAAAAATGGTTCCTGGTGTAATGAAAATATGTTTCTCATATAATATTTCGTCAATGAACTTCTCTGCTGATTCGATTCCTTCCGGAAGTTTTGCCCAAACGAATAAACCAACTCCTTCTTTATATACTTTACAGTTTAGCTTTTCAGCTAATTTTTCTGTTAATTCTCTACGGCGTCTGTAAATTTTGTTTTGATCTTCGAACCAAGACTTATCACATTTTAAAGCCGCGATTGCACCTTTCTGAATTCCGTAATACATTCCGCTGTCCATGTTGCTTTTTACTTTTAGGACTGCATCGATAATTTCAGGATTTCCTAAAACCATTCCGACTCTCCAGCCTGCCATGTTGAATGTTTTACTTAAAGAGTTTAATTCTAAAGCCACATCTTTCGCTCCTTCAACTTGCAATAAACTCATCGGATTATCATTCAAAACAAAACTATACGGATTGTCGTTGATCAATAATATATTGTGTTTTTTAGCAAAAGCAACCAATTTTTCAAATAACGCTAAACTTCCTCTCGCTCCTGTCGGCATGTGAGGATATCCAAGCCACATAATTTTTACTTTCGAAAGATCCAGTTTTTCAAGAGCTTCAAAATCAGGTTCCCATCCATTTTCTTCTTTCAAATCATAATAAACTGGAACTGCCTGAACCAAATTGGTTACCGAAGTATAAGTCGGATAACCTGGATTAGGAATTAAAACGTGATCGCCTTCATTTAAAAATGCCAGCGAAATGTGCATAATTCCTTCTTTCGAACCCATAAGAGGTAAAATCTCATTATTCGGATTCACTTCAACACCAAACTGATCACGATAAAAATCTGCCATCGCCTGTCTCATTTCTGGCAATCCCTGATAGCTTTGATAGCCATGCCCGTTTTCGTCTTGAATTGCTGCAGCGACTGCTTCAATTACTGCTTTTGACGGACTCAAATCAGGGCTTCCAATTCCCATGTTGATGATCGATTTTCCTTCAGACATCAACTGACGAACTTCTCTTAATTTTGATGAGAAGTAGTATTCTTCAACTGTGTCTAATCGTTTTGCTGTTGTAATCATTGTTTTTAATTTTTGCTATATGCTTTAAGCTTTACGCTCTATGCTTTTTCTCTTTTTGACTTGTCACCCTGAGCGAAGTCGAAGGGCTTTCCAATTGGAACGTGGGCTTCGACTTCGCTCAGCCTGACAAAACTTTTAACTTCTAACCTTTAACTCTTAACTTCCTTAAGGCCTTGTATTCTTATATTCTCCTAACACTTTAAAATACTCTGCCATTATATTTAATAACGCTTTTGCTTTTGCGAAATCTTCGTATTTCTCAAATGTTACATCTACGAAGAATGAATATTTCCAAGGCGTTTCAATTTTTGGAAGCGACTGGATTTTTGTTAAATTCAATTTGCAGTCGCTCATTACGTTTAAAACCGCTGCTAAACTTCCTCTTTTATGATCCAATTCAAATTTTACAGAGGCTCTGTTGATTTCGCTTTCCGGCAAAAATGAATTTTGCTTTTTGATGATTACGAAACGTGTCATGTTGTTTTTGATTGTTTGAATCGATGATGCAATAATATCAAGATCGTACATTTCAGCTGCCGTTTCACTTGCAATTGCAGCAATTCCTGTTAACTGTTTTTCCTGAATTCTTCTTGCTGTTTCAGCTGTATCTTTATCCTCAACCAATTTGATAGTTGGATATTGTTTCAAGAAATCCATACACTGCAAAAGTGCCATTGGGTGTGAATGAACTTCTTTTATATCTTCAATTTTCTGACCTTTTAAAGCCATTAAATTCTGCTGAATATTTAAATAATGCTCTCCAATTATGTGTAAATTATTCTTGTCAATCAATGCATAATTCGGGATAATTGGCCCTGCAATTGAATTTTCGATCGCCATTACAGCCTGATCAGATTTTCCGGCAATAAGGCTGTCGATCAATTCTTCAAAAGATAAACACTCATCAATATCCACATTTTCAGAGAAATACTCTTTCACAACCTGATGATGAAATGATCCTTTAATACCTTGTATTGCAATTTTCGTTGTCATATAGTCAAAAAAAAATCCTGATTTGCATCAGGATTGTATATTAGTTTTATTTGTCTTAAAATTTTTCTCAAATAACCATAGCACAATCCTGACTTCTACTAAAGAAGAAATAAAAATTGTTGCTAAAATAAAAACGGTTACTTGCCATTTTGTTTGTGTTTTGTTTTAAAATCTTTGCGAATGTATAAATTATTTTTAGTGCGCCAAAAAAAAGATTGCATTTTATGAAACAAAAAAGGATTTCTTAACAAATTTAGCAGGTTTTGTATGATAATATAAAAAAATCGGCTTAAAATGAGATATATACAATGGCTTTTTCTAAGATGCTGAGATACTAAGCTCCTAAGATTCTCAGTTTTTTTCGCCACGAATTCACGAATTAGTGCAAATCTTTGTGGTTATTTAATTCGAATTACACAGAAAACGTACACTCAAGCAATTTGTGAATTGAATATCTCTAAATTCATGGTTGCTTTAAACTTAATTATAACCCTAATCTCTTAGACCAATTTCTAGGAGAACGAGAAGTGTGAAAAATCCCAAGAACAATTATTTCCTCATTTTCGAATCTATAATGGATCCCATAAGGAAATCTTGAAATGAATAAAATTTTGACATTCTTATATTTCTTTTGGAACGAATTTGGATTCCTTAAGATTGTATCTATTCCAGCCTCTAAACAAAGTTCAAAATCATAAGAAAGTCCAACACGCTGTTCTTCGTACCAAAGAACAATATCTTCAACATCAAATAATGCTTCTTTTACAAAACGAAGTTTATGCACTTTATCTTAGAGATTTTAAATGAGCCTTAACTTCTTCCCAAGAATATAGTTCAGTTTTTCCTTCTTCTAAATTCTGTATACGAATATCTAATTCTCTTTTTACTTCATCAGAAATTTCCAAATCATTTTTAGAAACACTGTCCCATAACTGCTCTGCTAAAACAATTTTTTCAGCATTGCTATATTTAGATAAATTTTTGATTTGCATATTTTTATTATTAAAGTGAATACAAATTTAAGCAAATTTAGTTACTAATTATTTAATTCAAAACAACCCCGACACTGGTGCATTTTTAATCCCAATTTTAGCATAATCAAAATTCATTTTTTCTTTTAGTAAAGATGCATACACACTTCTAAAATCGATTTGGTATTTTAAATCGCCATTATCCAAGTCTGCTAGATTGGGATTATTTCCTAAAATAGTTCCTTTGTTATTTCCTCCAATGATAAACATTGGCGCGGCTGTTCCGTGATCTGTTCCGTTTCCATTATCTTTTACACGTCTTCCAAATTCTGAAAAAACCACGATTGTGACGTTCTGTAATAATTGCGATTGTTTTAAATCAGAATAAAAACTATATAATGAATCATTTAAATCGGCCAATTTTCGTTCGTGGATTGCAAGCTGATTATCATGCGTATCAAATCCGTTGAGCGATGTGTAGTAAACTTTTGAATTTAGGTTTCCTTTTATTAAACGCGCAATCCATTCCAAATTTTTAGATAATTCTGTTTTCGGATAACTGATTTCCGTTTTAGATTTCGCCAAAGCTTTCTGGATTTCATCTGAACCTTCGGTAACCGAATTGGCAATTTTCCTAACAAAATCTAAATGCGGATTCTGAGACAAAGTCACATTTTCTTCTTTTCCTTTCACTTTAAATCGGTTTGGATCTTTTACTGTGATAAAATTAGGTTCAACACCTTTTAAAGCCAAATTATCAATTGAATCTAAATTGATTCCCGCCGTTGCCTGATGTCCGTTGCATTGCAAATCCAGAAATCTTCCGAGCCAGCCTTCATTTATATATTTATTAGAATCGGTTGCAGTCTGCCAAATTTCTTGGCTTCTAAAATGCGAACGAATAGGCTCTGGATAACCGACATTCTGAATCACAGTCAAATCTCCGTTTTGCTGCATTTGGGCAAAATCCTTTAATGAAGGATGAAATGCCATTCCTTTATTCTTTCCAACAACCAAATCTTTGTTTAAAGCAATCTTGGTTCGTAAATCATAATACAAAGGATCGTCGTATGGAATAAATGT
This sequence comes from Flavobacterium tagetis, assembly GCF_016735615.1. GTDB lineage: Bacteria > Bacteroidota > Bacteroidia > Flavobacteriales > Flavobacteriaceae > Flavobacterium > Flavobacterium tagetis. The sequence goes on along the minus strand of NZ_JAERSF010000001.1, from coordinate 1,660,978 downwards.
ATTTAAACCGTCGTTTCCTCCATTCAATTGCACAAAAACAATACACTGTTCTCCAACAACTAAATTCTGTTGTGTTCCAAAAGCATGTAGAAAATCGGGAAGCACAAGCAATCCACCTGTGAAAGTTCCTGTCAGTGTTAGAAAATTTCTTCTGTTCATGATTACTTCTTTTTTAGATTAATTGATATTCTGGAAGTTTAGTGATGTAATTAAAAAGTCTGACTACAGCAAAATCAGCATGCGGGTCTTTGGGATCAAAATCGTATTTCAAAAGATTTTCCATGTCTTTTTGAGACGAATCGCTGACGTTAAATAAAAGTCGTTCTGATAATTCCGAAATAATGGTTTTGTTATTTCCATCCGAATCAAAAGCAACTTTCACGGAAACTTTTTCATAATCCGATTTTTCTTTTTCAACTCCGTTCATCATCGTTTTTAAAACTCTTCGATTCAAACTCTTTCCGCTGCATAATAAATCGGCCGTATTATTTCTTTGAAGATAAATCTGCGAGGTGAGCCATGAATTTCCACCGTCCCAACCTTTTACATTTACCTGATTGTACAAATCCATTCCCTGTTGTTTTATGAATGCCATAATTGCAGCATCATCAACATTTTTTATCTGTAATTCGTCACAAAGCTGTAAAATATAAACCAGCGGATTTTTGATTTTATTTCCAGAGTTTTCCTTTTTAAATTCCTCTGTAAAGATTTTAGTCAATAAAGGTTCGATTTCAAACTTTTGTTTTCGGAAATAATCGCCATAATAAACCACCAAATCTTCAGGCGGATTATCATAAATAAACCATTTCAGAATTTTTCTTGTAATGAGATACGGAATGTTTTTTTGTTCGAAAATAATATCGACTAAATCATCTGCTTTCCAGTTTCCTGTTTTTCCAAAGTAAATTTTATCGCTATTGTCTTCAATATTTTTTCTATAAACGGCACCTTCATCACCAATATTAAGTCCAGCCAAAGCTTTTGCTCCGTTTTTAATATCGTTTTCGGTATAGTTTCCAATTCCGATTGTGAATAATTCGAGTAATTCACGACTTAGATTTTCGTTTACTTTACCTTTTTTATTATCTCCATTATCGAGATACCTAACCATGGCATTTGATTTTAGAATCTGTTTGGTTAATTCTTTAAAATTACCAAAAGCATTTTCGCGCAAAATCATATTATGCTGATAAATCCAGTAATTGATTTTTACTTTTTGAGAAGTCGAAACAAAGTGATTGTGCCAGAAACAAACCATGTTTTCGCGAAGCGGCAATTCATCCGTGCGCATTTTCGCAATCCACCACTTTTTGAATTCGGCAGTGGCTTGATTTTCTTTTTTCTGAATTTCTTTCTTGGATTCAGGACCTGAAGTTTTGATTATTTCCCGAACTTGTTTCAACTCTAAAGTAGTTTTAGGTTGATCTTGCAGAAAGTCTGGAAGTGTTGTATCAAATTTTGAATTATAAGATTGCTTTAGAAATTTTTCTAAGCCGAGTTTTTCAATTTTTGAAGCTTGTTTTCCTGAAAAACCTAATCGTAAGGACCAAAGACTGCTTTTTTTCATTGTTCAGAAATTATTACAATAAGACTCGACTTTCTTTTAAAGGTTTAATTTTTTAAAAGATACTAAGTTGCTAAGATTCTGAGGTGCTAAGTTTTGAAAAAGTCTTTGGTAATAATTAGAACGGGGATTTTTTGGGGATATTGTTTATTTTATATTCTATAAAAAGAACTTTCTCGAATTTCAAGTCCTAATTCATCATAATAATTCTCCGTTTCCATTCTATATGCAGCGTGATTTTTTATATGACCTTTATAGTTGAAATATTTCAATATTAAAATTGAAACTAATAAATGAATTCTATCAGCATCAAGATTAAACTCTTTCATTTTAGTTTTTACATCCAGACCTTTATAAGGGATTGATCCATGAAAAAAGAGATTTCTTGTTTTTAAAAGTTTAATTAAATTTTCTGGTAACTCGATTTGATAAAATTTATATGCTAATAAATACTTATCTGCATTAAATGGAGTATTTAAATAATCTATCTTCTTATTTAAAACCTCTATTTCTAAATCATTGAATTTGTCTTTGTTTTCGGAGATAATTAAACGAAAAGATTCTTTTAAAGCATTGAGTTCCGATGTGCTTTTAAGTGGTGTAAAAAACGTTTTGTTCTCTTTATGTATTAAAGAAACTATTGTTTCCATAGCTACGCTAAAAATACTACATCTAATTAAGGGAGATTTAATTCCGTTACCTTCAATAATCAAATCAACTGTTCTTTCAAGTTCTGGTTTTGATTTTAATTGAATTATAAATTCGCTCATTTTATTCTCTGAAAAAAGCAAGTCTACAAGTTTTTGCTTTTCTATATAATCATCTTCAACATAACTTCTAAATTGAGTTGGATTTATTATTTCGTGATTAGAAATAATAGAATCTCCTAAAGACTCATAGTAATAACTTTTCACTTCCTTAAATTCATTAGAATCGTAGGCAAAAAAATAATTTTCTTTTTGATACCAATTTCCAGTTAAGAAAGCGATTGATTTTATTATTAATTCACTCACTTTTTTAAAAGAAGAAAAATCTAAAGTATTCAAACAATCAATTATTAAATAATTCTCATCATTTATTTTATGCCTATAAATATGATATTCCACATCATCAACTTCTATTCTAAATAATCCTAAACTATAATGGATTTTATCACAGACATAATCTGTACCCAAAAATATTGTAGTTAAGTGTTCTATTTCTGTTTTTAAAATTAAGCGAAATATTGAATTAGACTCTAGAGGAAAAGATTCTGAATATATTTTTGATAATTCACCTTTTAATTCCTTTGACGAGACAAATCTTTTTCCTTTGAGCTTATTAACACTTTTTGAAGGTATTACAAAACTATCTTTCTCTGAATTAATTTTGAAGTTTTCGTTGAAACCTAATTTTTTAAAAGTTATTTGGTCGTGAAATAATTCATCTTTTAGTTTTAGGCTATATTTAATATAATTATTATTTGCTTCTTTGGAAAGCAAAAATTCACAGTTATTTATAGCAAAACAATCATCGTGTTCAATATTGAATAATCCTTCTAAAAGAAAGCTTTTAATTACGGCAATTTCGTTTTGTATACTCTTTATGTTTTTTTTCATTATCCAATAATACAATTAAAAAAAGCAGCTATCATTACAATAACTGCTTTTCTATTAATTGAGAATAAAATCTTTACTCTTTATTTTATTTTCTTTCTTCTAAGAAAAATTAAGACCCGCACATCTCACAATCCTCAGGATCTGCTGCTTGTGCTTTTAAAAGCATCGCTTTATAATCCTCAACGCTGATTGCTTCAGTTTCTTGAACTAAAGACGGAACTGTTTCTTCTTTTTTATCGTTGTTTAATGTGAACTTAATTGCATCAACAGCCGCTTTTGTTCTTAAGTAATACATTCCTGTTTTTAAACCAGACTGCCAAGCGTAGAAGTGCATTGACGTCAATTTAGAATAGTTAGCATCCTGCATGAACAAGTTCAATGATTGCGACTGATCAATGAAATATCCTCTTTGACGAGACATATCGATAATATCTTTCATCGACATTTCCCAAACTGTTTTGTAAAGATCTTTTAAGTCTTGTGGAATGATATTGATGTTTTGAACAGAACCATTATGACGCATAATTTCTTGTTTCAAATCTTCGTTCCATAAACCTAATTTTACTAAATCTTCTAGTAAATGTTTGTTTACTACTATGAACTCTCCAGACAATACACGACGTGTATAAATGTTTGAAGTATATGGTTCGAAAGCTTCGTTGTTTCCTAAGATTTGAGAAGTCGATGCAGTTGGCATTGGTGCAACTAACAATGAGTTACGAACTCCGTGCTCCATTACTTCTTTTCTTAATGAAGCCCAATCCCAACGGCCTGATAATTCTTCATCTTTCATTCCCCACATATTGTGCTGGAATTCTCCTTGTGACATTGGAGAACCTTCAAAAGTTGAATATGGTCCTTCTTCTTTTGCCATTTCCATAGAAGCGGTACAAGCTGCGAAGTATAAAGTTTCGAAAATCTCTTGGTTTAATTTTTTAGCTTCATCACTTGTAAACGGCATACGCAACATAATGAAAGCATCTGCTAAACCTTGCACACCTAAACCAACTGGACGGTGACGCATGTTTGAGTTTTCAGCTTCTTTTACTGGATAGTAGTTTCTGTCGATTACTTTGTTCAAGTTACGAGTTACACGTTTTGTAACGTTGTAAAGTGCTTGGTGATCAAACTGTCCATTTTCAATAAACATTGGCAATGAGATTGAAGCCAAGTTACAAACTGCGATTTCGTCTTTAGAAGTAAACTCCATAATCTCTGTACACAAGTTAGAAGAACGGATTGTTCCTAAATTCTTGTGGTTCGATTTACGGTTTGCTGCATCTTTGTACAACATATATGGTGTTCCAGTCTCGATTTGTGATTCTAGGATTTTCTCCCATAACTCACGAGCACGGATTGTTTTTCTTCCTTTTCCTCTAAATTCGTAATCTGTATATAACGCTTCAAATTCGTCTCCATAAACATCATATAAACCTGGACATTCGTTTGGACACATTAAAGTCCAAGTTGAATCTTCTTGAACACGTTTCATGAATAAATCTGAAGTCCACATTGCGAAGAATAAATCTCTTGCACGCATTTCTTCTTTTCCGTGGTTTTTCTTTAAATCCAGGAAATCGAAGATATCGGCATGCCAAGTTTCGATGTAAATCGCAAAACTTCCTTTACGTTTTCCGCCGCCTTGATCTACATAACGAGCTGTATCGTTGAAAACTCTCAACATCGGAACAATTCCGTTTGAAGTTCCGTTCGTTCCACGAATATAAGATCCTGTCGCACGAACGTTATGAATAGAAAGTCCGATTCCTCCCGCAGATTGTGAGATTTTTGCTGTTTGTTTTAATGTATCATAAATACCATCAATACTATCATCCTGCATTGCCAAAAGGAAACAAGAAGACATTTGAGGTTTTGGAGTTCCTGCATTGAACAACGTTGGCGTTGCGTGCGTGAAGAACTTTTTAGACATTAAATCATAAGTTTCAATAACCGATTTTAAATCGTCCAAGTGAATACCAACAGAAACACGCATTAACATGTGCTGCGGACGCTCAACGATTTTTCCGTTAATCTTAAGAAGATAAGAACGCTCTAAGGTTTTAAAACCAAAGTAATCGTAATTAAAATCTCTTGTGTAAATAATATGAGAATCTAAAAAAGCAGCATTATCCTGAATCACTTTGTAAACATCATCAGCAATTAATGGAGCATCTTGTCCATTTCTTGGATTTACGTAGTGATACATATCTTTCATCGTTTCTGAGAAAGATTTTTTAGTATTTGAATGTAGATTAGAAATAGCTATACGAGCTGCCAATTGAGCATAATCAGGATGCGCAATTGTCATAGAAGCCGCCGTTTCTGCAGCAAGATTATCCAATTCAGAAGTCGAAACCCCATCATACAATCCTTCGATAACTCTCATGGCTACCTTAACTGGATCTACGAGCTCATTTAAGCCGTAACACAATTTTTTGATTCTTTCTGTAATCTTATCAAACATTACGGGCTCTCTGTGGCCATCTCTTTTTACTACATACATAAGCTTACCTTTTATAGTTATTGAAAAAATGAAAGTAACTAGAGAACGGACTCTAGTACTTAAACATTGCGTGTTTTTAAATTAATTTTAGAGAATTACCAAATTCTCAATAGTTACTCGTTTCAAATTCGAAAACCGAATTTAAATGCGTCAAAAATTGCTATTGAATCTAGACTTGGGGAAAGAGATTCAACCTTAAAATATTCCTGTAATCTTTTTTTTAGTGTCTCTTGAAGATAGACACTAAAAGTATTTTTGTTGTCTAAAAATCTGCATCAAATGAAATTTTCTGAGCATCACTGTCATTGTTCATAACACCTGACTTTTGATACTCTGCAACACGTTTTTCAAAGAAATTAGTTTTTCCTTGAAGAGAAATCATGTCCATGAAATCGAATGGATTTGCTGATCCATACACACGCTCACAACCTAATTCTACTAGTAATCTGTCGGCAACAAATTCCAAATATTGCGTCATTAAAGTAGCGTTCATACCGATTAAACTTACCGGAAGAGATTCAGTTACAAACTGTCTTTCGATATCCAATGCATCAACAATAATTTCTTTAATTCTTTCTTTTGGCACTTTGTTTACCAAATGGTGATTATGCAAGTGAACAGCAAAATCACAATGTACGCCTTCGTCACGAGAAATCAACTCATTAGAGAAAGTTAAACCTGGCATTAAACCACGTTTTTTCAACCAATAAATTGAACAGAAAGCGCCTGAGAAAAAGATTCCTTCAACTGCAGCGAAAGCAATAAGTCTTTCAGCAAATGAATCTGACTCGATCCATTTTAAAGCCCATTCTCCTTTTTTAGCAATAGCAGGAAAAACTTCCAAAGCATTAAACAATTCTGTTTTTTCTGCTTCGTCTTTCACGTAAGTGTCAATTAATAAAGAATACGTTTCACTGTGAATGTTTTCCATCATAATTTGGAAACCATAGAAAAACTTCGCTTCTGCATATTGAACTTCATTCACAAAGTTCTCAGCAAGATTTTCATTTACGATTCCGTCAGAAGCAGCAAAAAATGCTAATATATGTTTAATGAAATATCTTTCATCGTCATTCAGTTTGTTATTCCAATCTGTCAAATCTTGGTGCAAATCGATTTCTTCAGCAGTCCAGAAACTAGCTTCCATTTTTTTATACCATTCCCAAATATCATGATGTTTGATAGGAAAAATAACGAAACGATTTTTATTTTCTTGTAAGATTGGTTCTACTTGAGACATGACAATTTTTGTTTAATTTTTATACCGAATTTTTTGCTAATTCAATAGACTACAAAGATTGTCAATTAACGCCAAAAATGAAAGTCAAACTTATTCACAATTTGCTGTAGTTTTTAACAACGGTAGTTTTTTGAGAAACTTTTCATACAATAATTAATTTACTGTAAATGAAACATTTAAAACCAACAATTACACCCGAAAGTCCCGTAAAATATAGACTTTTAAATATAAAAAGCAAGAAATTTTAAATAGTTTTAAAAAGTTTTTTTTGAGTTAAAACTTTGTTTTTTTGAATCAAAAAAGAACATAAAAAAAGCCTATAAAAATAGGCTTGTTATTTATGAATTTTTAAGTTCTTCCGCTACCTTTTCGAGCTCCAAATACCAATCTTCGCCAAAACGTCTTATCAACGCTTCTTTTACAAATTTGTAAACTGGAACTTCTAGTTCTTTACCCAACGAACAGGCATCGTCGCAAATATCCCATTTATCATAATTGACAGCAGCAAATTCTGTGAAGTCCTTTACACGAATTGGATATAAATGACAAGAAACTGGCTTTTTCCAATCAACGAGTCCTTGATTATAAGCTTGCTCAATTCCGCAAAGTGCCGTTTTTCCGTCAAAAATTACGTAAGCGCAATCTTTATTATCGATAAGTGGCGTTTCGAGATCGCCATCGGTTCCTTTCACCCAAGTTCCTTGCGCTTCTATTGCATCAATTCCTTCTTTTCTTAAAAAAGGTTTCACTTTTGGGTAAATTTCTTCTAAAATTTTTGTCTCGGCTTCGTTTAGAGGCGCGCCAGCATCTCCATCAACACAACAAGCCCCTTTGCATGCTGACAAATTGCACACAAATTCTTTTTCGAGGATATCCTCTGATACTATGGTTTTTCCTAATTGAAACATTTTGCAAAGGTAACTAAAGATTCAGGAAATAAAAACCGCTCTTAATATATGTTCTTAGTCTAAATAACCTGATGCACAAACTCCTTTTACATGAATTTATAATCTGATTTATTGAAAGTAAAAGCACTCTTTTCTAAACTGACACATTTCATGGTTGTGACTTTACGGGTTTTTAAATCTTTCATCGTCATATCCATCATTAAGGTACGTTCCTCAGGTTTAAAATAATTCATAAACTCATCTGGCATTTTCCAGCCTTTTTGATTTTTAAACATATCTCCAAAACTTACTTTTGCCTCGCTTGTGTAATAACAAATAATATCATGTTCATCATTTGTCATCTGAATTCCTTTGCAACTGTATCCTAAAAAAGTTTTATTGGGCAATGATTTAATTGTGTATTTTGACTTCGCTCCTTCTTTTTTTGCCATTGCCGAATAATCTGGCATTTTAGAAGCTGTAGCCATTTTACTTTTACCATCACCAAAACCTGTTACCGTTATGCTATTTTTAGAATCCATAATCATCAACATGTTTTGACCTTTTCCTTGATCAATATTCATCGCAAAATATGAAGCATTTGGTTCTAGAAAATAATTTGCGCTCATAGCCTTTCCCTCATCTGTTTTAATTTCCATAATATATTTCCAACTAAAAGAATAAGAATCTGGAACTACCGAAGGATCAACTTTGTTTTTACTATAATTTAAAACAGCATTTTCCATATTTGTATTTTGATCAGCAGTTCCACTACCGTCTTTGCCTTTTTGCTCTGCTGCTTTTTTAATTTGCTGCCAGATTTGGGCTTGCGAACTATTGTATGAAAACAACAGACACAAGAGAACTACAACGTACATCTTCTTTTTCATAATCTCCCCTTTTTAAATTACAACAAATTTAACTATTGATTATCAATAAGTTACAACTATTAACATTTGTTTACACAAACTCTATCAGATAAAGAAAATAAATAAATTGAGTTTAGAATTAAAACGCTAGTTTTTCTCCAAATCAATAATTCTAAGCGCAAAATGTTATAAATATCACATTTTACACAAGTAAACAATGTTTTTATAACAAAAATACATTCTAACGAAAAAACACCTAACTTTATTAACTACTTTTGCAGCAGTTTTTTAAACCCTAAAAATCAAAGCGATATGTTAGAAATCGATTTTAAAGAAATCATTACCGTTAGTATGGTGCTTTTTGCCGTAATTGATATTGTTGGTTCGATTCCGATTATTGTGAATTTAAGAGCTAAAGTCGGACACATCGAATCTGAAAAAGCTTCTATTGTTGCAGGAGCTATTATGATTGTCTTTCTTTTTGTTGGAGAAGGTTTACTAAACTTAATTGGCATCGACGTTCATTCGTTTGCCGTTGCAGGATCGTTCGTTTTGTTCTTTCTGGCTTTAGAAATGATTTTAGGGATTAGAATTTATCGTGACGAAGAACCAGGATCTGCTTCTATTGTACCTCTAGCTTTTCCTCTAATTGCTGGCGCTGGAACAATGACAACATTATTATCGCTTCGATCTCAGTTTCATACTATTAACATTATTATCGCGATTGTACTTAATATCATCTTAGTTTACATCGTTTTAAAGTCTTCTAAAAAAATCGAAAATTTGTTGGGAGAAAACGGACTTGGAGTGGTTCGCAAGACATTTGGAGTAATACTTTTGGCGATTGCTGTTAAATTATTCGCTGCTAATGTTAAAGGTTTGTTTGTCTAAAATTTATTTTTATAAATTTACCCCGTAAAATTTCTAAAATACAACTTTAGGACATTTCTCCATAAGTTTTACTTTATTATTTTAGGCAAAAACAAAACAACCTTATGAAAATTTTCACTTCAATCTTAGTGCTTTTGGCATTAGCTTTAATCGTTTTTAATATTACGCTATTAGACTTTCAGAACCCTTTCCAAGGAGATAGTATGGTAGCTTTTATTGGAATCGCCGCTTCATTTTGCGCTGTTTTGATTCTTTTGATCTTTAGAATTTCAAAAAGAATTGAAGAAAAAATGAATGACAACAGATAATATGTTTGATGTTTTAATTATCGGCGGAGGAGTATCTGGAATGTCATGTGCTCTTGTCTTAGGGTCCGCAAAAAACAAAACTTTTGTTACTGATAAAAAAATCGGAATTTTTACCCACCAGAAAAATTCTTCTTTACAAGAGGCAATCTTTTATAACGCTTACGGAATTACACCAGGAAAATTAGGTTCTGAACTTTTAACAGAAAGCACACAGGATTTAGCCACAACTTACCCACACATTACTCAGATTCCAAATGAAAAAGTAATAAAAATTGAGGGCAGTTATCCTGAATTTACCGTAGTAACCAACAAAAATTTATACAAAACAAAAAATATCGTGGTCGGAATTGGCTCTGCCAACACTTTCGACATTGAAGGTTTAATGCAGTTTGTTGAACCTCACAAAAAAGCACTTCCAGAAAAACAACGAATTCAACTTAAAAATGAAGATCATAAAGTAGCTGACGGCATTTATGCAATCGGAACTTTAGCTGGTTGGAGAAGTCAATTGGCAATTGCTGCCGGAAGTGGCGCTGCTGTAGCAACAGATATTCTCACTTTATGGAATAACGGTGTGCAGACTCACGCTCACGATAGTATTCGATAATTTTTTTTTTACCATTAAGAGATTAAGAAAAATTAAGTTTTATTCTGACACAAACTTATTTACCAAGTTACATTAAGAAAAAACTCCAAACAGAAAAAAACCATTAAGAGATTAAGAAAACAGGCTATACAAGCTTAATAAACTTAATCTCTTAATGGTTTTAAAATTTTATGGTTAATTTATTTAACCGAAACGATCTCTGTTACTTTAATGTGGTTTTCTTCTTCCGTTTTCCATTTTTCTCCTTTTACAGACACCACATCTCCAATTTTTAGTTGTTTGTAGTTTTGAGGTCCTCCCACATTTACAATACTGATTGTGGCAAAGTATACTTCTTTAGCATCTGTTGTAATTTTGGCTGTATAACCATCTTTACCTGCTTCTATGCCATCAACTTTTCCTGAAACTATAGCATTCGTATCGTTTTTCATAGTGGTGCAAGAGATTATAAAAGTCATTACAAGCAGTAAGAAACTTATTCTTTTTAGGTTTTTCATGTTTTAAGAATTTAAATTTGAATAATCTCCAAGATTACGATATCTTTTTTTGCCACAGATTAAGAGAATTAAAAAAGATTATAATCTGTGTTAATCTTTTAATCTGTGGCTATATATTTTTAACCAAAATTTATGCCAGCTGAACACAGCTTCCTGCTATAACTTTTAGATTTTTTCCTATTTTTTTCCAGACTCTTATATACTTGAAAACTCCGTTAATCGGATTGCCATCATAAGCCCCTTTTAACGCGACTGTAACAGTAACTACAGCCGAATCGCCAATTATATTCACGATTTGATCTGAACCTTCCAAAGAATCAATTTTAATTTTTCCAGTACGGTATGTTTGTAAATCGAAATCTTTAGTGATGGTTTGTCCGTCGGGCATATTAAACAATAAATCATCATGAAGGATTGTTTCCAAAGCCATAACATCCGATTTTTTAATTGCAGTCAAGAGTTCGATTTCTGCATCAACAACGGTTTCTATTTTCATGATATAAAGATTGAAGTTATTTCTTCGGAGTCAGAATTGTTTTTATCATGGCATCTTCTTTTAAGATTACATCATAATAATACAATTCTCCAAACAGCTGTCGTGCGAATTCAGCTGTAATATGACGGTTTACTAACGCTTTTGTTTTATCCAATTTCAGATCCAGACCTGTCATCAAGATATAATTCTTGAATTTCTTAAAATATGTATCTGAACTTTTCATTTTAGCTAAAAACTCAGCAAAACTATCTCCTGCAAAAGCATTTCTATTTTTATCTAATTCTTCAAAAACAAAATGTCCCACAATTCCTGTTTGCAACAAATAAGCAACATTTTCATTTCCGTGCTCTGCTTCCATCGGAACAAAAACATCTGGAACAATTCCGCCGCCGCCATAAACTATTTTTCCTTTCGGAGTTTTGAATTTTAAAGAATCGGCCACTTTTATACTGTCTTTTGCATAAAGTTCCCCAGTAGCAATTCTTGCTTCAGATTCTTTAAAATATTCTTCGTTTCCTTTTTTATACGGTTTCTGAATAGATCTTCCCGTTGGTGTATAATAACGCGCTACAGTCAATCTCACTGCAGATCCGTCATTAAAGTCCATTTCACGTTGTACTAAACCTTTTCCAAAAGAACGACGTCCAACGATCGTTCCGCGGTCATTATCTTGAATTGCTCCAGCTAAGATTTCGCTCGCAGAAGCACTATTTTCATTAATTAAAACATACACTTTTCCAGTTTCAAAACTTCCTGCTTTTGTTGCGTATGTTTTTTCAGTAGAACCGTTTTTGCTTTTCGTGAAAACAATTAACTGTTTATCTTTTAAAAACTCATCAGCAATAGCAATCGCTTCTTCCATATAACCGCCGCCATTATCGCGAAGATCAATTACAAGCGATTGAATTCCTTTTTGTTTTAATCTTGTTAATCCTGTTTTGAATTCGTTAAAAGTAGTTTCTGCAAAACGGTTTATTTTGATGTATCCAACGCTATTTCCAACCAGCAATGAAGCATCAACGCTTTTAATCGGAATGACATCTCGTTTTACTTTAAATTTCAGTTTCTTCTGTTCTGATTTTCTAAAAACAGTCAATTCGATTTCTGAACCTTGAAGTCCTTTTAATTTAGAAAACAAACTATCTGAAGGTAATTTTCTACCATATAATTTGGTTTTCCCTGCAAATAAAATTCGATCACCAGATTTTATTCCTGCTTTAGCTGAAGGTCCATTTTCAACCGGTTTTATAATCGCAACCGAATCTTTATACATATAAAAATTGATTCCGATTCCGACGAAATCACCTTTCATGCTTTCTGCAACCTCAGCTTGTTCACTTGGCGGAATATAAACAGAATGCGGATCTAATTTGGAAAGAATATTATCGACTGTAAGATTTACAATCGAATCGGTGTTGACACTATCAACATATTCTGTATTGATAAAATCAATGAGTTTGTTAAGTTTGGTTTTAGAGTAATTTTTAGCCAAAAGCTGTTCGCTTGCGGGAGCATTCATCAAGCTTCCGGCAATTGTTCCAAGAGCAAAAGTTGCTCCTATTACTATTGGCAAATATTTTGGATTAAATTTCATTACTCTTCTAAAACAGGAATATGCTCTACTTCTACACCTGCTTTTATTAAAAATTGAATTCCAGAATCATCACGATATCCATCTTTATACACCACTCTTTTTATTCCAGACTGATGTATTAATTTACTGCATTCTTTGCAAGGCGAAAGTGTGATATATAATGTCGCCCCTTCACAAGATTGTGTTGATCTTGCTACTTTCAGGATTGCATTTGCTTCGGCATGTAAAACATCCCAGCGTGTTAATCCATCTTCATCTTCACAGCAATTTTCAAATCCAGAAGGTGTCCCGTTGTAACCGTCAGAAATGATCATTCTGTCTTTTACAATAATAGCACCAACTTGTTTACGTTTACAGTAAGAAAGCAGACTCCACTCTTTTGCAATTCGCAGATATGCTTTATCGTATTTATTCAGTTTTTTTACTTCCATTTAATTTATCTGTTCCAAATTGGGCTTTCAATAATCATCGGAATTACAACTCCAATAATAAAAGCCGACATTACAAGTGCCCAGTCGCGTTTTGAAAAACGGAAAACAGTCTGCACTATATATGAAATTACCAGAACAACAAAAACTACTACTAGCTGAGCAGCTTCTATTCCTAAAGCAAATTCTCCTAAAGGCAACAATTTTGAGGTAGCCGAACCACCTAAAATTGTTTTGAAATAATTAGAAAAACCTAGTCCGTGAATAATTCCAAAGAATAAAGTTATGAAAAATACCAGATTTACGCCATCATTTTTTGAAGTCTTTCCTGCAGTAAATAAATGATAAAGAGCTGTTACCAGAATTGTAATCGGAATCAGGAATTCTACGACGTCTACTTTTATGGCAATTATACCGTAAACAGAAAGCACTAAAGCCAAAGTATGGCCAATTGTAAAAAGAGAAACCAATAAAAAAATTCTTTTCCAGTCTTTAAAAAGATACGGAACAGTTAAGGCGATTAAAAAAAGAACGTGATCGTAAGCATTGATATCTAAAACGTGTTTCAATCCTATTTGAAAATAAATCCAAAATTGTGACATAGGTAATCTATAATTTAAATAATTAGGGGTTGTAAACTTACGATTAATTTTCAAACTTAAATATTGAAGACATCAAATCCTTCAATAAAGAAAAGTTAAATTTTATGAGAATTTTAAAATCGATAATTTAAAAATAAGGCTATATTTGTTTTACAAAAACTTTACAATTATGTCATTTTCAGAATTATTTGATAGCGAATTCAAGCAAAGAAACAAAGGACACTTTTCTGCTATTGTTCGTGTAGCTTTGGCTGATGGAATTGTTTATCCAGAAGAAAAAGCCTTTTTAGATAAACTTGCTTCTCGTTTAGAAATTACAGAATCGGAATATGAAGAAATTCTTAGCGATCCTTTAAAATATCCGATCAATCCACCTTATTCATATGTTCAGCGTTTAGAGCGTTTATATGATTTAACAAGAATGGTTCATGTTGATCACCATCTTGAAGATAAACAAGAAGTATTATTGAAAAAAATAAGTGTTGCGTTAGGATTCACACCAAGTAACGTAGATTATATCATTGCAAAAGCATTATCATTGGTTGACAATAAAGTCGATGCAGATACTTTTATCTACGAAATGCAACATATGCATAAATAGTATTCAGTAATCAGTTTTTAGTATTCAGTTTTTGTACTGAAACTGGACTATAAAATGAAATTTAAAAAGCAACCCCGATAATTGGTTTTATCGGGGTTGCTTTTTTTAAGTCTTTTATTTCGACTGCGTGATATTTATACTATCAAAATAATTTCCTGATTGCAATCCTATAGTAAGAATTCTTTCTGTACCCGTTGTATTTTTGCTCATGGCAACAATCAAGGTGTTTCCGTTTTTCCTTTCTACCTCAAAAACATCATTTTTAAAGATAAAATTTTCAGCAGACAAATTTACAGTTCCTTTATCAATTCTTACTTTGTCTAATGCAAAACCATTTACCCACCATCCTTTATATTCTGTAGTAATCGTAATTGTGTTGGCTTCTGCGGTAAAAGAAACTTCCTTCTTAGAAAGTTTAATCACATCTCCAGAAGGTCCCGTTGGCAGATCTTTAACCTCATCACTACTGCAGGCAACAAAGACAGCTGAAAACACTCCGAACAGAATCATTAATAGTTTTTTCTTCATAATAATTTACTTTTTGGTTTTTGATTAGTTTTAAGTCGCTTACAAAAAATTAATCCATAATTTCTCATAAACGATTGGTTCTTTTTAAAGATTGACAAAACTAAAAATGGTTGCGTCTTTTTTTTTAATTTATCTTAAAAATAAAACCCGACAAGTTTGAACTGTCGGGTTTGTTCTTTATAGTCAAAAGCAACTTGAATCGAAAAAACTTTAATTCGCTTCAGCCATAAATTCCTCTGCTTTTTCTACCATATTATAACTTCCGCAGAAGAAAGGCACTCTTTGGTGCAATTCAGTTGGCTGGATTTCCATAATTCTTCCGAAACCGTCTGTTGCTTTTCCTCCTGCTTGTTCTGCCAAAAACGCCATAGGATTACATTCGTACAACAAACGTAATTTTCCTTTTGGTGCTTTTGAACTTGTTGGATAAATATAAATTCCACCTTTAATCATATTTCGATGAAAATCAGCCACTAAACTTCCAATATATCTTGAAGTATAAGGTCTGTCTCCTTCTTCACGCTGGCAGTATTTAATGTAATTTTTTACTCCCTGCGGAAAATGAACATAGTTTCCTTCGTTTACCGAATAAATATTTCCGTTTTCTGGAAATTTCATGTTTGGATGCGAAAGATAAAAGGTACCTATCGCTGGGTTCAATGTAAAACCATTTACCCCGTGTCCAGTTGTATACACAAGCATTGTTGAAGTTCCATAAATTACGTAGCCTGCTGCAACTTGATTGATTCCCGGTTGTAAAAAATCCTCGCTAGTTACCGGAGTTCCTATTGGAGTTACTCTTCTGAAAACAGAAAAAATAGTTCCCACAGAAACATTTACATCAATGTTTGAAGATCCGTCAAGCGGATCCATTAAGATCACGTACTTATTATTATGACTGTTGTCGCTCCCCTGAACAGTAATAAAATCGTCGTTTTCTTCAGAAGCAATACCACAGACAATCTCACGGTTTATTAACGTCTGGATAAATACTTCGTTTGCATAGACATCTAATTTTTGCTGGTCTTCACCTTGAATATTCTGTTCGCCTGCCGCTCCCACAATATCTACTAAACCCGCTTGGTTTACTTTATGATTGACCACTTTTGCTGCCAATCGAATAGAGTTGATAATTCGCGAGAGTTCTCCCGACGAATACTGAAATGCTTTTTGGTTCTCAATAATAAACTCTCCCAGTGTTTTATTGCGTTCTTCCATTTCTAAATCGTTATAGTTTTATTTTTAAGTCACAAATATCGCTTATTTTGTGAGAATGATTTAAAAATTATGTTGTTAGTTTGCTACTATTGTATATTTGCTAATAATCTGCAAAAAGCACTAGCTAAAATGATGCTTTTTTAGATATTAAATAGTTAAAAATAGGAATATATGAATATTAGAAAAGGAAATCCTGAAGACATGAAATCGGTGTTAGGGCTTATTCAGGAGCTGGCTATATTCGAAAAAGAACCTGATGCGGTTGTCATTACAGAGGAAGATTTAGTGCGTGACGGATTTGGCGAAAAACCATTATTTAATGTTTTTGTAGCGGAGATCGAAAATGAAGAAAAAAAAAAAGAAATTGTTGGAATTGCGTTGTATTATTACCGCTATTCTACCTGGAAAGGGAAAACAATTCACCTTGAAGATTTGATCGTAAAAGAAAAGATGCGAGGCACAGGTCTAGGTTCTGCTCTTTATGCCGAAATCATGAAACAAGGAAAAAGAGACAATGTTAGAAGAGTAGAATGGAATGTTTTGGATTGGAATACTCCAGCCGTAAAATTCTATGAAAATTCGGGAGCTAAAATCCTTGACACTTGGAGGGTAGTGCAAATGGATCAAGCTGGAATTAATTCGTTCTTAGAAAAATTATAAAAATATTATTCGCCAAGAATTCACGAATTTTTATTCGTAAAGATTAGAAAAAAATAATTCGTGAATTCGTGGCGGAAAAAAAATCTAAAAAATCTAAAATTAAAAATGAGAGTATTTAAATTTGGTGGTGCATCAGTAAAGGATGCGGATGGAATTAAAAACGTATACGACGTTTTACAAAAAGTGGGTTATGAAGACGTGATTTTGGTAGTTTCTGCGATGGGAAAAACTACAAATGCTCTCGAAGTTGTAATCAAGAATTACTTTGAAAAATCGACAGAATTAAATGCTTCTGTTCAGGAAATTAAAAAATACCACAATCAGATCTTATTGGATTTGTTTGAAGATGAAAATCATGTAGTTTTTGCAGCTGTAAATGCTCAATTTGACGAATTAGAGTACTTCCTGGCTCATAATAAATCTCCAAATTACAACTTTGTTTACGACCAGGTGGTAAGTTTTGGGGAATTAATTTCGACTAATATCTTAAGTCATTATATGAATTTTAGAGGAATTCAGACACAATGGCTTGATGTTCGTAATTTCATTAAAACTAATGCAAACTACCGAGATGCAGAAGTTGACTGGGAAACAACTCAACAAAACATCAGTAAAAATGTTCCAAGAAAACAATTAAACATTACACAAGGTTTCTTAGGTGCTGACGAAAACAACTTTACGACTACTCTTGGCCGTGAAGGTTCTGATTATACTGCTGGAATTTTTGCTTATTGCTTAAATGCAGAAAGTGTAACGATCTGGAAAGATGTTCCTGGAGTTATGAATGCCGATCCGCGTTATTTCGAAAATGCAAGTCTTTTAAACCAGATTTCATATCGTGAAGCTATCGAGTTGGCATTTTACGGAGCAACGGTTATTCACCCAAAAACATTACAGCCATTACAGAAAAAAGAAATTCCATTATACGTAAAATCTTTTATCAACCCACTATTAAAAGGAACTTGTGTTTCTAAAGGAGTTGATTTAGAGCCACAATACCCATGCTTTATCGTAAAAAGAGAACAGCTTTTAATATCGCTTTCATCAATTGATTTCTCTTTTATTATGGAAGAAAACATCAGTGAGATTTTTGGTTTATTCCACGAATTTAAAATCAAAGTAAACTTGATTCAGAACTCAGCAATTAGTTTCTCTGTTTGTGTGGAAGATAAATTTGGAAATTTCCCAGAATTGAATGCTATTCTTTCTAAAAAATTCAAAGTAGAATACAGCGAAAATGTAACCTTATACACAATCCGTCACTTTACAGAAGAGGCAGCGCAAACTGTTGAAGCTAACAAAGAAGTTTTATTAAAACAAGTTAGCCGCGAAACTATGCAGATTGTCACTAAAGAATTAATCTAATATTGCAAAAGGTAATTATTTAATTCAAAGATTATTGAAAAGGCTTCACTTAATTGTGAAGCCTTTTTTATTTCGAAAGGATTTTCTTAATTTATCTGTTTTTTAATTATATTTACTTTTCTTTCTAAAGAACTTAAAATGAGCAAAAAGAGCTTTTTATTAGTTTTCATTATTCTTGGTTTATTGTACATAGCTATATCTTTAAGTCCGTTGCTTACAAAAAACATTAAAGATATTTCATACTCCGATTTTAGATTAGTGATTGGCCCTTTTCTCTCTACAGTTGGAATTCTTATAACCTATACACAACTGAAAAGAAGAAAAAGTTAACTCCCCTTATTTAATTTTTACCTTTATTTAAGTGCTTTATAATGGTTTTCAAATCTTCAATTTGCAACTCATATTGCTTTATAATTTTTCTATAAACTCCTAACATCGCAATTTCTGTCTGTCGTTCTGTATTCATTAGACTTTCATAAACAGAATCTCCTAATCCTTTTCTAACCAATTCTTCTGGAGATATTTCAAAAATCTGACATATTTTATTAAAATGGATAGCCCAAGATGTGCTCTCCCCACGTTCCATTCTCGCATAAGCCGATTGTGAAATTTGCAAATGATCTGCGGCCTCTTCTTGTGACATATTCTTTGATTTCCTCAAAACTTTTAGATTATATCCTACAATTTTATTCATAATTAACAATTTAAAAAACAAATATAAACATAAGAATTATTTTACAATTATTCGAATTTAGGTTATTAATAACCGATTTTCGGTTGAGACTTTTTTTGAATCTTCTATAAATTTGAAAATATTAATCAATAAATCTTGAGTATTATGAAAAAGTTAGAGTTAAATCAAATGGAAAATTTACAAGGTGGTACACAAGTAGTATATCATCCTCCACAGGAAGGTGGCGGTGGTGGTGGAATTGATTGCGGAATAGGTCTAGCTGGACTAGCATTAGGAATTGTAGGGGCAGCGTTTATCGTAACAACAGGAGGTGCGGGCCTTTTTGCAGCAACTTTTATACTTGGATCACTTGGAACAGCAAGAGCCTACTAATCTTATCTCACAAAAAATGAAAAAACCTAACTTAGAATTTAGAAAATGGCTATACTTTGCTATTTTATATATAGCATGTGGATTAACTGGTTATCATATTTATAGATATATACAGACTAAAGAGTTCTATCTTTTATTTAATGCTTTAGCAATGCTATTATTAGCAATTGGAAGTTTTATTCAGTGGAGACATATTTTTAAGGTTTTAAAGTAAAGCATCTTTTACATAATCCGCTCTTTGTAACAGATGGATTATTTTTTATTAAACATTAAACAATTTGAAAATAAAAAGAGATTGTGCCATATTAATTTATGCATTAGAAAATAAAACGATATCTAAATTTGGCAATCATGACGAATTAATGAAAGATATCAACTTTTACAGCGATTATTGGAGAAAAAAATAAACTAATGAACCAGAAGAATTGATGACAACAAAAAAAATTACAATATTACTTCTCCTTTTTTTAATTCTAGTATTTATCGCATTAGATTTAAGTCCTATATTGAAAAAGGAAAGCATAAAAGATATTTCATTTTCAGATTTTAGAAATTCTATTGGACCAGTATTAACATTTATTGCAGTTTGCTTAAGCTATAGAAGTGAAATAAAAAAAGAAAGAAATGCAAAGCAAAGTAATTCGTAATATCAAGTAGCTGTCTCACCTATTATGCTTCAATTCCTCAATTTCTCATCATATAGAATCCTAATTCTCATTTTTTACATCAATATTTATACTATTCATATATCATATCAAGACATTTTCAATCATGGTAGAAATTTTTAGAGGTTCTTATATTGAAACAATGAATATTAAAAATTTATTGGAAAATAACGGCATTCCTGTTTTTATTGCTAACGAATACATGGTAAATATTCAGCCTTGGTCTGTCTCTGCTGGAGGGAATGCTCCTGTCCTTTTAAAAGTACTCGAAAAAGATATCGCTGACGGCAAAAAAATAATTGACAGTTACAACCAAGGAGAATATAATTTACCTGTATAGTTGCACTTTAGATTTCCAATTTAATATATCTTGCAAAATTTGTATCTTTAAAAAATGTCTTACAATCGAGAACCATCTGAAGAAGAAAAAAACAATTGGCAAAATGATCCAGATAATTGGGTTTGGGGAATGTTTTATTACAACCCTGAAGACCCGAGATTGTTTCCTCCAAAAAAAATTAAAGAATTTGGTTGGACGACCAACTTTGCAAATCCAAATTCAGTACTCGTAATGATTATACTAATTTTAGTATTGTTAATCTTCATATTGTTTGCTCATTAATATCTATCAAACTATTGTTGTCTAGAGATTTAAAACTAAAATTTACAACACAACAATTCCCAATTATAAATACTACTTTTGACTTTTTAGAGTTAGAGTA
The DNA here is from genome assembly GCF_016735615.1 of Flavobacterium tagetis. Taxonomy (GTDB): domain Bacteria; phylum Bacteroidota; class Bacteroidia; order Flavobacteriales; family Flavobacteriaceae; genus Flavobacterium; species Flavobacterium tagetis. Next base: position 1,640,066 of record NZ_JAERSF010000001.1, on the reverse strand, counting down.
TTTATGTTGAAAAAATTACTGTTTTTGACGGTTTTCTTCTGGTTTTCTGCGCTTCAGGCTCAGGAAACCGAATCGCTGTACAAAACCAAAAAAGTAATCGTTTCAAAAGACACAATTCAGCTTGAAAAAATGTCCATCAACTCTGGATTTTTCCAGATTCTGAATACTAAAAATGAGCCTATTGATTCGACTTTTTATAAGATCGATTTTCAAAAAGGATATTTGCTTTTTAACGAAAAATTCCAATCTGCTTCAGATACTTTAATTGTTAATTATCTTAATTACCCAGATTTCTTGACCAAAGAATACAGTCTTTACAAATCGGATCAGATTGTAAGCGGTGATGTCGGAACAGATAAATTATACCGAATAGACAATTACTCAAACCCCAAAAAAGCAACTCCTTTTGACGGCCTCGAAACTTCTGGAAGTATTACACGTGGCGTTACGGTTGGTAATAATCAAAGTACAGTTTTAAACTCCAATTTAGATTTACAGATTACAGGAAAACTCTCAGACAAAGTAAGTTTAAGAGCTTCTCTTCAGGACAACAATATTCCGTTGCAAGATGGCGGTTATTCTCAAAAGCTCGATCAATTTGATAATATTTTTATCGAACTTTTTAGCGATGATTGGAACATTCGCGCCGGCGATGTTTTTTTAGAAAATAGGAAAACTCAATTTTTAGGCTTTAATAAAAAGGTTCAGGGACTTTCTGCCAACTTTGATTTTGATACCGAAAAAAGTAAAACCAATGTTTTTGCTTCCGTCGCTTTTGTAAAAGGCCAATATGCCAAAAGTACTTTTACGGGTCAGGAAAGCAATCAAGGTCCGTACAAACTAAAAGGCCAAAACGGCGAATTGTATGTTCTCGTTATTTCGGGTTCAGAACGTGTTTATGTAAATGGCGTTTTATTAAAACGTGGAGAAAACAACGATTATGTGATTGATTACAATGCGGGAGAAATTGTCTTTACTTCGCTTTTTACCATTACTTCAGAAATGCGTATTAATGTCGAATATCAATATTCTGAACGAAATTATAACCGTTTAGTTACTTATGCAGGCGCAACGCACGAAAACAAAAATTGGAGTTTTGGCGGTTATTTATATTCTGAAAATGATATGAAAAATCAGCCTTTACAGCAAAATCTTTCTCCGGAACAAGTTCAGATTTTAGGTCAGGCGGGAGACGATGTCAATTTGATGAAAGCGCCTTCTGCCTACGAAGACACGTATGCTGAGAATAAAATTTTATACAAAAAAATACTTGTCAATTCGGTTGAAGTTTATGAATATTCGAATAATCCTGCCGATGTTTTGTACAATGTAAGATTTAGTCAAGTTGGTGCAAATGCCGGAAATTATATCATTCAAAATAATAATTCTGTTGAACGTATTTATCAATATGTAGAACCAGTTAACGGAATCCTACAAGGAAACTACGAACCAATTGTACAACTTGTCGCGCCAATGAAACTTCAGGTGGCAACGTTTTTAGGAAAATACAATCCGAATGAGAAAACGCTGGTTGATTTTGAATTGGCTGTCAGCAATAATGATCAGAATTTATTTTCTGGAATTGATGATGCTAATAATGAAGGAGTGGCTTTTAAAACCAATCTAAAAAAACGTCTTTTTTCTAGAAGTTGGAATTTAGACGCTTTCGCGAATTATCAATATGTGCAGCAAAATTTTAAATCGGTAGAACGTTTGTACAATATTGAATTTAATCGTGATTGGAATTTAACGGGAACGCAATATGGCAATCAGAGTCTTTTGGTCACGGGTTTAAATTTTGATTTGTTTTCGAAAAAAGAAACATCAAACATTGGTTTGCTGACTTATCAATTTGAAAAATTAGATTATAGTGAAAGCTATTCTGGGGCAAGGCATACAACAAACGCTTTATTCAAATTAAAAAATTGGACGATCGAAAACAATGGCAGTTTCCTCAATTCTGATGCGACAGCTTCTACTTCAAAATTCATTAGAAACCAAACCAGAACCAAATATCATTTTGGTAAAAACTGGGTTGGAGGAACTATGCAATTGGAAGATAATCAGGAAAAAGATAAAGTTACCAATCAATTTTCGGCTTTAAGTCAAAGATTTTCAGAATACGGTGTATTTACAGGACGTGGCGACAGCACTAAAGTTTTTGTGGAAGTTGGTTTTCTTCAAAGACGAAACGATAGTTTGCAAAATGGATTATTACAGCATGTCAATAATTCGCAGACGTATTATTTAAAATCAAAACTGATTCAGAACAAAACAACCGATTTGGCAGTTTATGCCAGTTACCGAAATTTAGATTTTACTGATAAATCGAAGCAGAATGAACCTTCTTTAAATTCAAGAATTCTTTACAACGATCGTTTTTTTAACCAATTCATGCAAATCGGAACGGCTTATGAAACTAGTTCAGGAACTATTGCACAGCAAGAATTCACTTATGTAGAAGTTCCGACTGGTCAAGGAGTTTATACTTGGAATGATTATAATGGCAACGGAATTCAGGAATTGGAAGAATTTGAAGTTGCAGTTTACCAAGATCAGGCGCGTTATGTTAGAGTCTTTTTACCGAATCAGATTTACATTAAAACTAATCAAAATAAGTTTTCGCAGTCTTTAACTCTGAATCCGTTACAATGGCAAAATGAAAAAGGGTTTAAAAAACTGCTGTCTTATTTTTACAATCAGACTTCTTTCATAATGGATCGAAAGGTAAAAAGTGATGGCGAAAAACTAGAACTCAACCCGTTTGATTCATCAGAAGAAAATATTTTAGGACTGAATTCGAGTTTCAGAAATAGTTTATTTTACAACCGAGGCAAGCAAAAACATTCGGTTACGTATTCTTATCTTATAAATAAAGGCAAAAGTCTGCTTTCTGTTGGTTCACAGCATGTACAGAATTATTCGCATCAAATTCAGTACACCCATTTATACCAAAATAGCTGGCTATTTAATTTCTTCACTAAAACCATAAAAACCGATTTGGTTTCAAAAGATTTTGTCGAGAAAAATTATGATATTCAAGGTTGGCAGCTGGCACCAAAAGTCAGTTATTTATTTTCTAAAAACACCAAATTGGACTTCTTTTATGAGCTTCAAAACAAAAAAAATCAAATTGGGAATCTCGAAACTTTAGACCAAAATAGAATTGGAACTTCTTTTTCTTATGCAGGCGAAAAGAAAGTTACGGTGAATGGAGAATTCTCTTTTTATGAAAATAAATTTAATGGAAATGAATTTTCGTCGGTCGGTTTTCAGATGCTCGAAGGACTTCAAGCGGGATCAAATTTGGTTTGGAAACTGCTTCTGCAAAAGAACATTACGTCTTTTTTGGATATCAATTTAAATTATCAAGGGAGAAAAAGCGAAACGGGAAATACGATTCACACAGGAAATGTCCAGCTTCGTGCATATTTTTAATGTACTGCGAAAAAGATGACAATAAATTGTTTAATTTTAATTGAAATTTAAACTTTTAGCCTTATGAAAAAATTAGTATTGTTATGTTTGATGGTTGCTTTCTCTTCTAATTTTTATGCTCAGGAAACAACTGCAAAAACTACGAAAAGTAAAACTGAAACTTCGGCGAAAAAAGCGAAAGCAAGTGCAGACAAAGCTTCGGCTGATGCAAAAAAAGAAGCCACAAAATCTAAAAAAGCAGCAGATGATGCAAAAGCTGCTTCGACAAAAGCAAAAAAAGAATCTGCTGACGCAGTAAAAAAGACTGCCGACAAACAAGCGACTAAAGCTAAAGCTGATGCAAAAAAAGCTACTTTAGAATCTGATAAAGCAAAAAGTACGGCTGACAAAGCAAAAAGCTCTGCCGATAAAGCTAAAGCCGATGCCAAGAAAACAACTGTAAAAGCTGAGGCTACAAAGAAAGACGCAACAGCTGCTAAAAAATCGGCTAGTAAAACTTTAAAAGAAACTAACGAAAAAGCGCCGTCTGTTCCAGACAAAGTAACTGGCGAATACAATGGTAAAAAAGTATATACTGGTCCAAGAGGCGGTAAATACTATATTAACAAAAATGGAAATAAAACGTATATTCAGGATTAAGTTTCTGAGTTGCTAAGCTTCTAAGATTAACAAATTAAGCCGAACTTATAGTTCGGCTTTCTTGTTTTCTAAACAGAAAATCTTTGAACTTAGAAGCTTAGCAACTCGGAAACTTAACACCTTAAATTAATAATTTCGTAATACCTCCGAAATAACATAAAAAACATATTTTTCTATCTTCGTTTTTAAAACTGTCAAAAAATGAGCATAGATTATTCTGCGAATAAAACTATTTTAGTGGCTCCATTAAATTGGGGACTTGGGCATGCCACTCGATGCATTCCTATTATCAAAGCGCTTCAAGAGAATAATTATATTCCGATTATCGCTTCCGATGGTGTTGCGCTGGCTCTGTTACGAAAAGAATTTCCTTATATACAAACTTTAGAACTGCCTTCTTATCATATTGAATATGCTAAGAATGGCAAAAACTTTAAATGGAAGCTGATTAAAAATCTTCCGAAAATGATTACTGCCGTTTTGGATGAGAAAAAAATGGTCAATCATTGGGTAAAAAAGCACGGGATTGATGGAATAATCTCAGATAATAGATTGGGGGTTTTCAGCAAAAAAGTACCTTCGGTTTTTATGACGCATCAATTGAATGTAATGACGGGAAATACGACTTGGTTTACTAGTAAATGCCATCAGTATTTTATAAAGAAATATAATGAATGTTGGGTTCCCGATACTAACGGAAAAATTAACCTTACTGGCGATTTAGGCCATTTAAAAAATAATGAACTGAATCTAAGATATATTGGTCCGTTGAGCCGTATGAAGAAAAAGGATACTCCAAAAATATATGATATGATGATTATATTGTCTGGACCAGAACCTCAGCGCACTTTTTTGGATGAAAAACTGCAGAGAGAGGCGGCAAAATATCCTGGAAAAGTGGTTTTTGTACAGGGAAAAGTAGAAAAGTCACAAGAAAAATGGCAGGCTGGAAATGTCACTTATTATAATTTCATGAACTCGAAACAGCTGGAGCAAACTTTTAACGAAAGTGAATTTGTATTGTGCCGTTCGGGTTATACTACTGTTATGGATTTGGCTAAGCTAGGCAAAAAAGCCTTTTTTATTCCGACGCCGGGTCAATATGAGCAAGAATATCTAGCAATAAAACTTCAAGAAGAAAATCTTGTACCGTATGCCATGCAGGATAATTTTACCCTTGAAGATTTATCAAAAGTAAAGTCGTTTAAAGGATTATCCCAATTTGAAAATAATATTGACTGGGATTCGCTATTTAAGGTTTTTGAAGACAAGACTGCATAATTGCATCAAACTAATTTGGCTAAAGCCTTATTACTACAATAAAAAAAACCTCCAGCTAAAGCTGGAGGCAATTGAATTTTTTCTCAAATAAAAAGTCAGTTTTTATCCGCGTCTTCGCGAAAGCGAATCTGTTTTATCTTCGTACTGATTTTAGAAATTAAACTGCACTTGCAATCTTAAAACATTTCCTTGCTGTCTGTTTACTGGCAAAACGCTGTCTTCAAAAGTTCGGTCTGCAACCACATACTCAGCTGTGAATTCGAATGCTTTGATTGGTTGCCATTCAACACCAAACTCGAAATCTCTAACTACGTAGCTTCTAGCATCTTTCTCGTATTTTTTCCCTCCGTCATAATATTGAAATTTGGCAAAAGGATAGATATGCTGCTTTTTAATATCCCATTTATAGTTTAACAAAACATAACCTCCATTCAAATCGGTTTGGTCGATTGTATTGGTAAGCGTATTGTATCGAGGTCCAGTTCCGATGTTGTACTCAGTTTGGATTCCAAAAGGTCTTGGGTATAAAACGAAAGTTGCACCAACTCTCTGATCTTTTACATATTGAGGATCGTTAACCGTAACTCCAGGTGAAACTTCTCCCGTAAAAGCCCATTTTCCAGTGTAAGCCTGAATTCCAGGTTCTATAATCTGACTTCCAATAACAAAAGGATAAGTTACTCTTGCCACCACATTTAAATCTCTATTTCCGTCCAATTTGTTTGCGATTTGACCGTTGTAAACACCTAGTGCAAAAACTCCAAAATCTCCAGAACCTTTGTAACCGTCTTTAACCAGCATTTCAAAACGCTGTCTGATTTCGGCTGGAGCCCAATAAAAGAATATTCCTAAATCACGCTCATTCAAAATTGAAGAGTTAATTGCATCAGCGCGGTCTAAAGTTAAACGCTGTGAGCTTGACTGCATGTTCTCAAATCCGTATGGAATTTTACTCTGTCCAACACGTACTCGATATTCTTTTTTCTTGTCGAAAGAAAGATCAAAATACAAGTCACGAATCTGAACGAAGTTATTCACTCCGCTTGACGGTGAACTCGCAAAATCTGGCTGAAAGTAGAAAAATACATTTGGATGCACTTGTCCAGAAAATACTAAACGGGCACGGCGAATAAAAAGTCCGTTGTTTGCTTTTGCATCTGGAGCCGTAGAAGTTGTTCCCCAAGATCTATCACATTGCTCGCAAGAAACTTTATCGTTTGTAGAAAACAGACCATTGTATCTAATTTGTGCATAACCTCTTAACGAGATTCTGTCATACCAATGTTCCTCAACTCCTCCTCCAGATTTAGTTTCTGGAAGTTTTGCTTTGTTGATGGAATCTAAAATACGCATTACTTCGTTTTTTACATCCTGTTTATTCAGTTCTTGCTTGTTTGTTTCCTGTGCATTTGCAGCACAAGCTAACAGTAATAAAACGGCTAAAAGTTTTCTTTTTATCATTAGTTCTGTAATTCCCTTAATTTCAGGATGCAAAGATGGAGCACCTATGTTAAGAAATCATTAACCAGATGTTACTATAATAAAAATTTAATGTTACGACCTAAATCGGAATGTTTATTTATTGTTAAACACCTTTGTTCTAAGGCTTTTAGCAAAAAAGGTGTTACGATTTTTTAACGTCAATTTTTGATGCTTTATTTGCTTTTTCAAGAGTAAAAGAGAATTCAGAACCAATTCCGAACTCACTTTCTACATAAACTTTCTCTTTATGCGCTTCAATAATATGCTTTACAATTGCCAAACCTAAACCTGAACCACCTTCAGAACGAGTTCCGCTTTTATCCACTCGGTAAAAACGTTCAAAAAGTCTTGGAATATTTTGTTTTTCAACACCTTCTCCGTTATCGCTAATACGTATTAAAACTTTTTTCTTGGTTAAATTTACAACTCCAACTTCAGTCAGACCACCCTCTTTTCCGTATTTAATAGAATTGACAATTAGATTTTCCAACACTTGCTGAATTCTATCTTGATCTCCTCTAATCATTACAGACTGCACATTTTTACTTTCAAAAGCCAATTTAATTTTCTTTTTATCGGCTTTCATTTCAAGAAGTTCAAAGACATTTTGAATTAATTCAACAATATCAAAATCAGTCATATTCAAATCTAAATCGCCCGATTCTAATTTGGTTATCATATCCAGATCTTCTACTATATAGATAAGACGCTCTACTCCTTTTTCAGCGCGTTTTAAATATTTCTTTCTAATATTTTTATCATCCATTGCTCCGTCAAGTAAAGTTGAGACGTAGCCTTGAACCGTAAATAAAGGCGTTTTTAGTTCGTGAGAAACGTTTCCTAAAAATTCTCTTCTATATTGTTCGCGGATTTCGAGCATTTCGATTTCGAGCTTTTTATCGGTCGCGAATTTTTTCACTTCCCTTGAAAGCGTTTCCATATCAGTATTAATCGGCTGATTGATAAGAGTTGTTGATTCTAACAGCGAAACCTCATCGTAAATTTTCTTTACTCTTCGGTAAATAAAGCGTTCTACACGATATTGCAAAACCAGAAAAGAGAAAATATAGATTACGATTATGAAAATGATTCCAAACGCAACTTGATGTTTTAATTGATTTTTATAAAATAATGACATTAACATCAGTACAAATGCTGTTGTAAAGAGACTGATATACAATGCCGATTTTATGGCAAATTTGTATGTTTTCTTAAAATTAATTTTCATTGAAATAGTTAAATATTAAAACCAATTAAAGATTATTTTTCACCATATAAGCAATATAAGTTCATTTAAAAATAACTTTTTTTTGGAATAAATAATAATTTTGAAAAGCCCACCTTTATCAAAGTCAAGACTTTGACAAAAATGAGCTTTTTTATTTTAAAGTAAACTATAATTTTAAATGAACTTATATTACTTATATGGTTCACTTTTTTATAGAAATACTAAACTTCAAATTTGTAACCAACACCTTTTATGGTTTTAAAAAGATCTTCGCCTATTTTTTCGCGTAGCTTTCTGATATGAACATCTATTGTTCTTCCTCCAACTACAACTTCATTGCCCCAAACTTTATCCAGGATTTCGTCTCTTTTGAAAACTTTCCCTGGTTTTGAAGCCAATAAATAGAATAATTCGAATTCTTTTCTTGGTAAAGCAATTTCTACATTGCCTTTTATGATTTTGTATTCCTCACGGTTAATCTCGATTCCGCCTACATTTAAAGTATCTGTAACAACTTCTTGTTCTTTTAACCTTCTTAACAGCGCCTTTACTTTTGAGACCAATAATTTTGGTTTAATTGGCTTTGTGATATAGTCATCGGCACCGGCATCAAAACCAGCTACTTGAGAGTAATCTTCACTTCTTGCTGTAAGGAATGTTATGATAACATTATTTAATTCTGGAATTTTTCTAATATGCTCGCAAGCCTCCATTCCGTCCATTTCTGCCATCATCACGTCCATAATGATTAATTCTGGCAGCTCTTTCTGTGCTTTTGCTATAGCATCTTTTCCGTTAGAAGCTGTAACAATCTGGTAGCCTTCCTGAGCAAGGTTATAGCCAACGATTTCTAAGATATCTGGTTCGTCGTCAACTAATAAAATCTTAGTTTGTGTTTTTTTCATAAATAGCAAAAATTGAGATTTTTATATCGAAACTTCTTCATTAAACATTCGATATTTCTTATTTCACAGGGTAAATATACTAACAAAAGAACCTTTAAAAAATGGTGTTAACCGTAATTTAATCTCGTAACAATTTGATAATCTTAACAACACAAAAACATAACAAGTCGGTAACATGGACTTCACAGAGCGGTTCTTTCTTTGCACAAAAATAATAAGACACAAACACAACACTGAAAAAAAATGAAATTCAATTTAAGATTTCTCTTTATTGCATTATTTATCTGTACGATTTCGATCGCGCAAAACAAAGGTACGATTTCTGGAGTTCTGACTGACAAAGATATGAACAACGCAGCTCTGCCATTTGCTAATGTTTTAGTTAAAGGTACAAATATTAGCGTAAATACCGACGTAGACGGAAAATATTCGTTAAGCGTAAATCCTGGAAATTATACTTTAATTTTTAGTTTCTTAGGATATGAATCTGTAGAAGCTCCAGTTGCGGTTAAAGCAAACGAAACTGTAGTGATAAATCAAGGACTTTCATCTGGAAGCTATACTCTTAAAGATGTAGTGGTAAAATCATCTGCTGGAAACAAACAAAAAGAATCTGCATTATTATTAGATCAAAAAAATGCAGTTCAATTTAAAGCCGCTATTGGTGCGGAGGAAATTGCAAGAAAAGGAGTTAATGATGTTGCAAATGCCGTTGCGAAAGTAAGTGGTGTTTCTAAACAAGATGATTCTGGAAATGTATTCGTAAGAGGTTTAGGTGACCGTTATAACGTAACAACTTTAAATGGCCTTCCGTTGCCATCGAATAACCCTGCAAACAAAAACATTCTTTTGGAGATTTTCTCTACAAACATTGTAGATAACATCGGAATAAGTAAAACTTTTGAAGCTCAAAACTACGCCGATTTTGGAGGAGCTAATATTGATATTGCTGCAAAGAAATTTAGCGGAAAACCTTTCATCAATGTTTCTATTGGTACTGGTGCAAACACAAATGTTTTAGGTCAAGATCATTTCTACTTACAAGACGGACCAAGTTATACTGGATTTAAAAAAGTTGGTGTACCAGATTCTCCTCTATTGCCATATAGCTATGGTACAAGCTGGGATAGACAAGAAAACAAAAATGTATTGAACGCTTTTTATACATTATCTGGAGGAAAAAGATTTCAAATAAACGACGAAAGCTCAATTGGTGCTTTTGTAACAGGATCTTTCAGCGCAAAAAACAAATTTACTCAAGGTTACAGCCGAGGAGGTATTACTTCTGACGGAGATATTTATTCTGACTTTATCAGAACAGCTTACAAACATAACACTACAACAACAGTTATGGGTACTGCTGATTACAAAATCAACAAAAACCATTCGATCTTCTTTACGTCTTTATTCTTAAACTCTAGTGAGCAAGATTATAGCGAGTACGAAGGAACTAACATCAACTTTGATGGTGGTGGAGACGCTCAACAGCAAATTAGCGGTTTTATCAAACGTGGAACTTTTGAAAGAACTCAATTGGTGGTAAACCAATTAACAGGAAAAAGCAAATTCAACGACCAGTGGAATTTAAACTGGGGAGTTGGCTACAGTATGTCTGACAGTGCAATTCCAGATCGTATGCAAAACTCATTTGTATATGCTCCTAATGCTATTGATTATACGTTTTTTACGAATTCAAACATTAATAACCACAGATTTTTTCACGACTTGAAAGAAAATGAAATTGCTGCAAATATTGCTCTTTCATATAACTTCAAAAAAGGAAGTGACGACACTTACAAAGGAAAAGTAACTGTGGGTTATTCAGGAAAATTCAAAGATGTTGATTACGATATGCAACAGTTTTCGTTCTTCCCAAACAGAACTACAATCTCTTTCCCAAAAGAAGACATTCACCATGTAGATAACTATTTAGATCCTGCACATTGGGGTTCATCTTACTCAAACAGAATTCACCAAACTTATAATGGGAATTTAGATATTAATGCTGCATTTGCTAACGTTCAATATTCTTTAACTGAAAGATTAAGCGTAATATTAGGAGCAAGATTAGAGCAATTGAATCAGAATGTTTTCTATATTACGACAACAGTTCCGTCTGGAGGAAACTCTGACGATTCTAAATTCAATATTTTACCTAGCTTAATTTCAAAATATACTTTGAATGAAAGACAGAATTTAAAATTCTCTGCAAGTAAAACGTATACACTTCCTCAGTTTAAAGAAAAAGTGCCAATTATTTACGAAGATGTTGCACAAGCATACGAAGGAAACCCTAAATTATATGCTTCGACTAATTATAATTTCGATTTAGGATGGGAGTTTTTCCCTAAAGCAAGCGAGTTAATTTCTGTTACTGCTTTTGGTAAAATCATTCAAAATCCAATCAACGAAATGTTCTTGAACTCTTCTTCAAATGATATTTCTTATGCAAATACAGGTGATAAAGGAACAGTAGCTGGGGTTGAAGTTGAGTATAGAAAAGATCTTTTTGAAATTGAAAAAAGAGACAACTTAAAAACAAAACTTTCTTTTGACGCAAACGGATCATACTTATACACGAAACAAGATCTAAGCAATGATAAAGTAAACAATGAAAATGATTTTGGAGCTAACTTTACTTTTACATCAAGTAAATTAACTGGAGCTTCTAATTTCCTTGCCAATGCCAACTTATCATTTTTAAATGAGTTTTCAGAACACACAGATCTTTCAGCAACGGTATCTTATTCTTATTTTTCAGATAAACTAGCTGTAATTGGAACTTCAAGAGTTGGAAACATGGTAGATAAAGCCGTAAACAAACTAGACTTTATTGTAAACTCAAGCTTGACTAAAAACTTAAAAATAGGTCTTATTTACAACAACATTTTAAACCCAACTTTTAAGCGTGTACAAGAACAAGGAGAAGTTCCTGGAAAAGAGTCTGTAGGAGATATCACTGTAACTTCATACAAAGCAGGTTCAGATCTTAGACTTACTTTAAACTATACTTTCTAAGAAAAAGATTTTCAATAAATTACAAGAGGCGATTGGTTATTCCAATCGCTTTTTTTTATCCAAAATTGCAATGTAAATTTTATATTAAGACGATGCGTTTTTACCCTATTATACTTAATAGATTGTTAATATCGTCTTAACTCAGCAAAAACATATGTTCGTTTACTTTGCCTTGAATAAATAAAACAATAAAACACAACAAAATGAAAAAAAGTTTATTTGCAATGGCTGCAATATTAGGACTTGCTTTAACAAGCTGTAGTTCTGATGATAATAACAAAAACACTAACAATAGTTCTTTTGTTTTAAAGGTTGACGATTTAAAAGGAGAAATTAAAGACGGTACAGTAACTTTAGATCCTACTCAAACTTATACTTTAACTGGAGGTTTAGTTGTTAAAGGTGGAGCTACTTTAGTAATTCCTGCTGGAACAGTAATTAAAAGTTCTGCTACTGCTGAAGCAACTTCTTTATATATCGCTGTAGAAAGAAACGCTAAAATCAACATCAATGGTACTGCTGCTAAACCAGTTGTTATGACTTCTGGAAAAGCAACTCCTGCTCAAAGTGACTGGGGTGGATTGATCATTGCTGGTAATGGTAAAGTAAATACTGGAGATAATGGTACTTCTGAAGTAGGTGGATTAAGCTACGGAGGAAATGACAATGCAGATTCTTCTGGAAACATCAACTTCTTGAAAATTTCTTACACAGGTTCTAAATATACTGCTGAAAAAGAATACAATGGAGTTTCTTTCTTCGGAGTAGGTTCTGGAACTGTAGTTTCTGATATCTATACTTTCGAAAGTGGTGATGACGGAATTGAATTCTTCGGTGGAGCTGTAAATGCTTCTAACTTAACAATCATTAACTCTTACGATGATTCATTAGATTTCGCTGACGGATGGCAAGGTACTGCTACAAACGTATACATTAAAGGTGTTTCTAAAGCTGGTGTTGAAGGATCTACTAACGCTAAAGATCCAAGTGGAGCTGTTCCAATGACAAACGCTAAAGTTACAAACATCTCTATCGTTAAAGGTGGAGCTACTTTCTTAGCTGACGAAAAAGCAATCAACTACAAAGAAGGTGGTGGAAAACAAACTTACACAAACGTATATGTTGCTGACGGAATGCCTGCTGCTCTTACAAAATTATCTGCTGACGCTGGTGTAACTGCAAATCTTGCTGCTGGTAACTTTACTATCACAAACTATACTTTTGGAGCTTCTGTAACTGATCTTACAGGTCCTAAATTATCTGGAACAAGCACTGGAAACCTTGGTGCTGGTAATGGTGCTGAGTTGCCAACTTGGGCTAACTGGACTAAATAATAAAAGTTAGATTCTAAAAATAGAAAAGCGGTCTGAAATATTTCAGATCGCTTTTTTTATTTTACTATTCTTAGCGCCCGTAAAATCACACTTTTCCCTAATCACTTCGAAAACAAAATGTTAAAAACATCCTAAATATTTAGGATGTTTTTTTTTGGCGTCATTTTTGTAATTTTTTTTGTATATTTACAGTAATCAAATACATGCGATGGCAAAAAACTACTTTTATATTACTTTCTTATTGGCATTTTTCTTCACTGTAAGCGTTTCAGCCCAGGACAGCAAGCAACTACCAAAAACTCAAGAATCTACTTCTATCGAGGGTCTAAGCTTGTATCCTAATCCAGTGACAAATGGAAAAGTCTATATCTCATCTAAAAACGATTTAGAGAAAGAAATTATTGTGTTTGACATCTTAGGGAAAAAAGTATTGCAGGCACATTTAGTCTCAAGAGAATTAAGTGTTGCAGAATTACCACCAGGTGTTTACATCATCAAAATAAGCGAACAAAACGCATCAGCAACACGAAAACTCATTATAAGATAAATAGAAAAAGCTCCTCTCATCAGGAGCTTTTTTAGTATTCAGATTATTTCAATATGGATATTTCTTTTTTGACCGAGCTCTTAATGACAATACAAAAACTGAGCACTGAAAACTAAAAAACAATATCTTTGCAAAAAAAAGTTTTGATCACAGCCAGCGATATCTTTACCATTTCAAGTCAAAAACAATTTGAAAAAATAGCACTAAAAGTGTTTCGTTTTCAGCACGAAAACAATAAAGTCTATCGCGATTTCTGTGATTTTTTAAAAGTAAATCCGCAGCAAGTAAAATCTCTGCAGCAAATTCCTTTTTTACCCATTCAATTTTTCAAAAGTCATGATGTAGTTTCTAATACAGATCCTGCACAAGTAACTTTTACCAGCAGCGGTACAACCGGAATGATTACCAGCAGACATTTAGTGACCGATGTTTCCCTATATGAGGAAAGTTACCGCAAAGGATTTTCTCAATTTTATGGCAATATAGAAGATTACGTTGTTTTAGCCCTTTTGCCGTCTTATTTAGAACGTGAAGGCTCTTCGTTAATTTATATGGTAGAAGATCTTATAAAACTCTCCAATCAGCCTGAAAGCGGATTTTATTTGCACAATCATGACGACCTTATCAAAAAACTTCTTGAATTGGACGAAGCAGGTCAAAATGTAATCTTAATTGGGGTTACGTATGCTTTGCTGGATTTAATCGAAAAACACCAATTCAATCTTCAAAATACCATTATTATGGAAACTGGAGGAATGAAGGGAAAACGCAAAGAAATGATTCGTGAAGAATTGCATGAAATACTCTGCAAAGGATTTGGTGTTTCATCCATTCATTCAGAATATGGTATGACTGAACTTTTAGCGCAAGCTTATTCTTTGGGCGAAGGTATTTTTGAATGTCCGTCTTGGATGCATATTTTAGTTCGCGATCCAGAAGATGCTCTCACTTACGTGAATTACGGAAAAACTGGAGGAATCAATGTGATAGATTTAGCCAATATCAATTCATGCTCTTTTATTGCTACGCAGGATTTAGGCAAAAAATATTCAACCAATTCTTTCGAGGTATTAGGGCGTTTTGATAATTCTGATATTCGTGGATGTAATTTGATGGTTTTATAGTTTAATCGTTGATTTGGTTAATTGGTTAATCGTTTAATCGATAATTCACTGTATTAATCAAACGTTCTTATAGAACGTATAATTGCAAACCAAATTTTAATTCTACCGATGAGACATTCTACGGAATGTTTTTTTTCAATAAAAAAATCCCAATATTCTTTCGAACATTGGGATTTATATATTTATTGTAAAAGATTTGTGTTAAATCGATTAAACAATTAACCGATTAAACAGTTAAACAACTCTTATTACAAAATAATTCTTTTTACCACTTTGCAATAAAACGAATTGATTATTGATTAAATCATTGGATGTCAAAACAAAATCTTCTTTGATTTTTTCTCTGTTTACAGAAATAGAATTTGCTGTTAAAGCTCTTCTAGCCTCTCCGTTTGATTTAAAGAAACCTGTTTTTTCGTTTAAAACAGTAATAATTTCCAATCCGTTTTCTAAATCAGCTTTTGCGATTTCAGCTTGTGGAACTCCGTCAAAAACTTCTAAAAAAGTAGCTTCATCCAGTTTTTTCAAATCTTCGGCAGTTGAATTTCCGAACAAGATATTTGAAGCCTGAATCGCTTTTTCTAACTCTTCTCTATTATGAACAAAAACAGTAATTTCTTCTGCCAATTTCTTTTGTAAAACTCTTAAATGCGGAGCTGTTTTATGCTCTTCGATTAAGGCATCAATTGTATCTTTATCTAAGAAAGTAAAAATCTTAATATATTTCTCAGCATCTACATCTGTTGTATTTACCCAAAATTGGTAGAATTTATAAACAGAAGTTTTATCAGCATCCAACCAAACGTTTCCACCTTCAGATTTACCAAATTTAGATCCATCTGCTTTTGTAATCAAAGGAGTTGTTAAGGCGTAAGCTTTAGCATTCTCACCTCCCATTCTGCGCACTAATTCCGTTCCTGTGGTAATATTACCCCATTGGTCAGAACCACCCATTTGCAGGATACAATTATTGTTTTTATATAAATGATAGAAATCGTAACCTTGAATTAACTGATATGTAAATTCTGTAAAAGACATTCCCTCACCTTCACCGCTAAATCTCTTTTTTACAGAATCTTTAGCCATCATATAGTTTACGGTAATTCTTTTTCCAACTTCACGTGCAAAATCGATAAAAGAGAATTCTTTCATCCAATCGTAGTTATTCACCATTACAGGTGCATTTGCTTCGGTTGAATTAAAATCTAAGAAACGAGACAAAACGCTTTTGATTCCAGCTACGTTTTTAGCTAGAGCTTCTTCATCAAGCAAGTTTCTTTCATCAGATTTACCAGAAGGATCACCAATCATTCCTGTTGCTCCACCTACTAAAGAGATTGGTCTGTGACCAAAATTCTTTAAGTGAACCAATAAAATAATCTGAACCATACTTCCGATGTGCAGTGAATCTGCCGTTGGATCAAAACCGATATAGGCAGTGGTTGCTTCTTTTAGCAATTGTTCTTCCGTTCCAGGCATACTATCATGGTATAACCCGCGCCATTTTAATTCTTCAACTAGATTCTTCATTTTTTAAATAATTTGCGCAAATGTAATCAATGTCAATGGTAATGACAAAAAAGTCTGTCACGAAGACACTAAGACGCAAAGTTTTTGTTTTTACGATGGAAATATTGAATAAAATTTATTGAAATAAAAAACTTTGTGTCTTAGCGCCTTTGTGGCAAAAAGCAAAAATCCTTTGCAACTTTGTCCCTCTGTAACTTTGCTCCTTTGCAACAAAAACTTATATTTACAACATGATATTAGTAACTGGCGGAACAGGCTTGGTAGGCGCACATTTATTGCTTCATTTAATTGAAAATGGAGAAAATGTTCGGGCAATTTACAGAACCGAAAATAGCATTCAGAAAACAAAGTCGGTTTTTGATTTTTATAAAAAATCAGATTTGTTTGAAAAAATCAATTGGCTTGAAGCCGATATTTTGGACATACCTTCTCTTGAAACTGCTTTTATCGACATCAAACAAGTATATCACTGCGCAGCATTTATTTCGTTTGATCCAAAAGACGAAGAAATTCTTAGAAAAACCAATATTGAAGGAACTGCAAACATCGTCAATTTTGCTATTGCAAAAGACGTAGAAAAGTTTTGCTATATCAGTTCGATTGCCGCTTTAGGTGACATTGCTCCTCACGAAACATACATTACTGAAGAAACAGACTGGAATCCCGAAAAACCGCACAGCGATTATGCCATTTCTAAATATGGTGCCGAAATGGAAGTTTGGCGCGGACACCAAGAAGGTTTAAATGTTATTATTGTAAATCCAGGAGTAATCTTAGGCCCACCAAAAATGATGGATATTTTCAATGAAGGCAGCAGCGAGATTTATCGTAAAGTTTCAAAAGGACTCCCATTCTATACATTAGGAAGCACTGGTTTTGTTAATGTTGATGATGTGGTAAAAACCAGTTACGAACTGATGAAAAACGAAATTAAAAACGAACGTTTTACACTAATCGCAGACAATATTATTTTCAAAGATCTTTTAAACACCGTTGCTGATGCTTTAAAAATAAAAAGACCTCATATTCATGCTACACCTTTTTTAATGAATTTGTTGTGGATGACTGATGGACTATTTTCGACAATATTTTTCAGAAAAAGAAGCATTACAAAAGCAACAGCAAAAGCTTCGTACTCAAAAAATCTGTATAGTAACGAAAAAATAAAAACCGCTCTAGGAACGGTTTTTACTGATATTCATAAATATATTTTAGAAAGCTCTAAATTATAATTCTCTTCTGTGCTTTCTTTGCGCCAGTCTAATTGAATCTATATTAATTTTCGGAATTCTTTTTTGAACTGAATCTTTTGAAACCTCTTTCACTTCTTTGAGCTTATTTTTATTTGCTTTAGCCTCTTTCTTTTCATCAATTTTAACCAAAGAATCTGCTGCTCTTTGATTTACAGAAATTCTTTTATTGACCTCATCAAACATATCTTTATAGCTTTCATAATCTGAAGCGTAGTACATGTTGTTCTGCGCAAATTGAAGACTATCCACTTTGTATTTTTTCAAAACAAACTTTGTCGGATCATTTTCTATCGAATCCAAAGACAACGGTTTCTGATATCTCATTGCTTCCAAAAGAGACAAATCATACATAATATCAATCATTTTATCTTTCTCAATAAGCTTTGCAGGCTGTTTTACCACATCCTTTTTACAGCTTATAGAAAGAAACAAAACCAATATTATTACTATAAAATTCTTCATAGTTGCTTTTTATCTATCAAACAATAATCTTTTACCCGCTCTGGTATCTTTTACTTTGAAATTATTGTAAACCAATTCACCGTTTACAAAAGTATGTGTAATTCTAGATTTGAAAGTATAACCTTCAAACGGAGACCATCCGCATTTGTATAAAATATTTTCTGGTTTCACACTCCAAGGCAGACTCGGATTTACGATTACTAAATCGGCATGGTAACCTTCTTTAATAAAACCTCTTTTTTCTATTTTGAAAAGCTTAGCTGGATTGTGGCACATTTTCTCCACAATTTTCTCCACACTAATTTTTCCTTGATGATGCGCTTCAAACATCGCCACAACTGCATGCTGAACCAACGGGCCTCCAGAAGGCGCATTTAGATAAGATTGCTGTTTTTCTTCTTTAGTATGCGGAGCGTGATCTGTCGCAATTACATCAATTCGTCCGTCATTCAAAGCTTTCCAAAGTTCTGCACGGTCATCGGCTGTTTTAACTGCAGGATTCCATTTAATGAAATTCCCTTTTGTTTTATAATCTTCGTCTGTAAACCAAAGATGGTGCACGCAAACCTCAGCAGTGATTTTTTTCTCTTCCAACGGAATCTTGTTCGTAAACAATTCCATTTCTTTCGCAGTTGAAAGATGGAAAATATGCAATCTTGCTCCTGTTCTTTTTGCTAAAGCTACCGCTTTTGAAGAAGAAATATAACACGCTTCAGCACTTCTAATTAAATTATGTGCCGTAACCGGAACATCGTCTCCGTATTGCTCTTTAAAAGCTGCAAGATTATTTTTAATTGTAGTTTCGTCTTCGCAGTGAACTGCAATTAGCATTGGAGTGCTAGAAAAAATCTTTTCTAAAACCGCTTCATTATCAACCAACATATTTCCAGTTGATGAACCTAAGAAAATCTTGATTCCAGCAACATTTTTTGGATTCGTTTTTAAAACTTCTTCCAAATTATCATTTGTTGCGCCCATCATAAACGAGTAATTCGCAAATGATTTTTTTGACGCAATTTGATATTTATCTTCTAAAATTTCTTGAGTAACCGCATTCGGAACTGTATTTGGCTGTTCGATAAAAGAAGTAATTCCGCCCGCAACAGCTGCACGAGATTCTGATTCAATGTCTCCTTTATGCGTTAAACCTGGTTCTCTAAAATGCACTTGATCGTCTATCGCACCAGGCATTAAATAATTTCCTTCAGCATCGATTACGATACAATCTGATGTTTTTAATGAAATGCTGTCTGCAATTTCAACAATCAGATCGTTTTCAATTAAAACATCACCTTCAAAAATTGTCCCTTCGTTTACAATTTTGGCATTTTTTATTAAAATCCTGTTCATTTCGGTTGGTTTATAATGAATTGACTAATTTTCTTAATCTAAGCGAAATCACTCCAAGAATAGCTTCCTTAATAATAGCATTGCTCATTTTAGAAACTCCTTTTGTTCTATCTGTAAAAATAATTGGGACTTCGGTAATTTGAAATTTGGCGCAGTAAGTTCTGTACTTCATTTCAATTTGAAACGCGTATCCAACAAACTTTATTTTATTTAAATTGATTTTCTCCAGAACTTCTCTTTTGTAACATACGAAACCAGCAGTTGCATCATGAATTTTCATTCCGGTAATGAATTTCACATAAACAGATGCAAAGTAAGACATCAGAACTCGGCTTAAAGGCCAGTTGACCACATTTACACCTTTTACATAACGAGAACCGATTGCAAGATCTGCTCCACCAAAATGACAAGCATCATATAATTTTTCTAAATCATTTGGGTTATGCGAAAAATCGGCGTCCATCTCAAAAATAAATTGATAATCGCGTTCCAAAGCCCATTTAAATCCATGAACATATGCAGTTCCTAATCCAGATTTTTTGGTTCTCTGTTCTAAAAAAAGTTTTCCTGGAAATTCTTCCTGCAATGCAATTACTTTTTTTGCAGTGTGATCTGGAGAATTATCATCGATAATCAGCAAATGAAAAGGTTTATGCTGCGAAAGTACAGCTCTAACTATACTTTCTATGTTTTCAATTTCGTTATAAGTGGGAATTATGACAATACTATCATTCATTTTTTTCTCGGTAATTTCACCGCAAAAGTAAACTTTTTATAGCATTTGATTCATAATAAATATATAATAAAAGTATTGCATCAAAAAATTACTAATTTTGTATCGCTATGATTGAACAATTACATCCTCGAATAATTGAAAACAAAGACTGGGCAACGCTTTTGTTTGTTGTGACCTTTGCTGTTGTTGCCATGACAAAATCGGCTTACGAAACTAGATTTAGTGAATTTAGTAAACTTATTTTTTCTGATAAATACGCCAAAATTTATCGAGACAACAGCCACATGAAAAATAGCTTTACGGTTGGTTTATTTTTTGTACAGGTTGTATCGTTTGCTTTTTTTATTCTACTTACGATGAATATTTTTGGCTATGCTTCAAAAACCGACTGGCTTTTATTTATCCGTATTGCAACTTTTCTGCTTTATTTCATTTTAGGAAAGTATTTAATAGAGAAAATTGTAGCCGCTTCATTCAATATTGACGATTTTGTAGAACTATTTAACTTACAAAAAGTAACATACAGGACTTATATAGGCGTTTTAATCCTTCCAATCAATGCCGTTTTGTTCTATTACAATAATATTCCACAGATTATACCCCTAGCAATCATAGGCATTTCGCTGTGTATTAGCGTATACTCTTACTTTATTTCAATTAAAACGTATCAAAACGTAATTATCGGTAAGTTATTTTATTTTATTTTGTATCTTTGCGCTCTTGAAATAGCCCCTTATTATTTTCTCTATTATTGGATAACAAAAGGGAGTGCTTAGTAAATATTTATAATATGAAAGTGAAAACAATTTTGGTGTCACAGCCTGAACCTAAAGTGGAGAATTCTCCTTACTTTGAGCTCCAACAAAAACACAAAATAAAAATTGATTTCAGACCATTTATTCATGTAGAAGGGGTTAGCGCAAAAGAGATTCGATTACAAAAAATCGATCTTAATCATTACACTGCGATCATTTTAACAAGTAGAAATGCTGTAGATCATTTTTTTAGAGTGGCTGATGAAATGCGTTACAAAGTTCCTGAAGGGTTGAAGTATTTTTGTCAATCTGAGGCTGTTGCGTTTTACCTTCAAAAGTATGTTGTGTACAGAAAACGTAAGATTTACGTTGGAGCAAAAGATTTTGCAGATTTATCTCCGTTAATTAAGAAGTACAAAGACGAGAAGTTTTTACTTCCTGCATCTGACCAATTAAATGCAGATGCTCCTGTTACATTAAACGGTCTAAAAGTAGATTGGGCACAAGCAATTTTCTACAGAACTGTAATGAGTGATTTATCTGATTTAGCAGATGTTTATTATGACGTTTTAGCTTTTTTCAGTCCGACAGGAATTAAATCATTGTTTAAGAATTTCCCAGATTTTAAACAAAACAACACCAGAATCGCAGTATTCGGAAGCACAACGCAAAAAGAGGCTTTAGATCATGGTTTAAGAATTGATATTCTTGCTCCAACTCCAGAAACGCCTTCTATGACAATGGCTTTAGAAAAATACGTAGCAGAAGCAAACAAAGGAAAATAACCTTTTAAAATATAGAATTTTTAAAATTCCAAATTCCAAACTAATCACTTGGAGTTTGGAATTTTTCTTTTTACAATAATCTCAGTTTTTCAAAATTAAAGTTTGGAATTTGGGATTTTAATATTGGAGTGTCATTTTTTTGGAATTTGGAATTTCAATATTGGAATTTTCTTTTGTTGAGCATTTTAACTACATTTGATTTCTATTGATAACCCAAATCTCAAAAATAGTTTCAAATTATAAGTTATGAAAATCAACTCCCTTTTAATTGAAATTGACGGAATCGACAAAGAAATTCTTCGTTATCTAATGGATGACGCTCGAAAACCAATCTTACAAATCGCTAATAAAATAGGAATTTCTGGAGCTGCAATTCACCAAAGATTAAAAAAACTAGAGCAATCTGGAGTTATTTCCGGATCTAAATTTACTGTAAACCCAAAAGTTTTGGGATATAATACAATGGCATTTGTTGGAGTTTATCTGGATAAAGCTTCAAGAAACTCTGAAGCCGTAAAAGAACTTAGAAAAATCCCAGAAGTTTTAGAATGCCATTATACTACAGGAAATTGGTCGGTTTTGATTAAAATTATCTGTCGTGATAACGAACATTTAATGCAGCTTTTAAACAACAAAATCCAAGCAATTGAAGGGGTTTCAAGAACTGAAACTTTTATTTCTCTTGATCAACAGATTGATAGGCAGATACAGCTTTAAAAAAGATAAATTCCAAATTTTAAAAATTCCAAATTCCAAATCTGTCGGGTTTAATTTCGCATTAGAAATGCATAAAAAAAATTCCAAACCCAACAGATTTGGAATTTGGAATTTTTAGATATTGAAAATTTAAACTATTTAGTTCCTTCTGCTTCCAGAATAAATCGATATATAGTACAGCAACGTTGCAATCGAACCAATTGCTGCTACTACATAAGTTCTTGCTGCCCATTTTAAAGCATCTTTTGCTCCTGCTTGTTCTTCTTGCGTTAGCATGTGTTTGTTTTCTAGCCAAGCCAAAGCACGATTACTAGCATCATACTCTACCGGAAGTGTAATTACAGAGAACAAAGTTGTTGCCGCGAAAATGATAATTCCGATTAATAATAATCCAGGAAAAACTTTAATCATCAGAATTCCTGCAATTAAAATCCATTGAACATAATTTGACGCAACACTCACGATTGGCACTAGCTTAGAACGCATTGTTAACCATTCGTAACCAATTGCATGTTGAACGGCGTGACCGCATTCGTGCGCTGCAACAGCCGCCGCAGCCGCATTACGATGGTTATAAACTGCTTCGCTTAAATTTACTGTTTTATCTGATGGATTATAATGATCTGTTAACTGGCCTGGCGTTGAGATAACACGAACATCTGTGATTCCGTTATCTGCAAGCATTTTTTCAGCTATTTCTCGTCCGCTCATTCCGTTTCTTAGTTGCAATTTCGAATATAATTCAAATTTACTCTTCAGCTGCGAACTTACTAGCCAGCTGAACAACATTATAGCTCCAGCAATAATTAAATATCCTGATCCCATTTTTTTCTGTTTTTAGATTGATTTTTAAATTTACAAAACAAACTGCAAAATGCGAACCATTTTAACAAAATGCCATTTTGACATTTTTTTACCACTTTTGACTTAATTCAGCATATTGTTTTTGAGCAGGAAAGCAATCAATTCTGCCACATTTTTCATTTTATATTTCTGAAGAATATTGCGTCGATGCGTTTGAACAGTTAAAAAACTCAAAAACAAATCGTCGGCAATTTCCTGAGTAGATTTTCCTTGCGAAAGCAATAATGCAATATCACGTTCTCTTCGACTCAATCCTGGAATTCTTTCTAAATCTTCAGACAAGGGCTGACTAATTATAGTCTTCACTTCTTCGCTAAAAACAATTTCCCCATCAATAGCTTTGTAAATGCATTCTTTAAACTCATCAAAAGAAGCATTTTTAAGAATATATCCGTTTCCTCCGTTCTGGATAAACTGCATCACCAAACTTCTTTCAGACTGGCTGCTCATGCCTATAATTACAATTCTAGGATGCTTCTGTTTGATTGTTTTGCACAAATCAACGCCATTTATCACAGGCAGAAAAATATCCATCAAAATCAAATCGACTTTATTGTCTTCTATATAATCTAAAAGTGCAATTCCTGATTCGAATTTTTCTACAATTTCTATATTATCTAAATCCGACAGCAAACCTGAAATTCCAGAAATCACAATCGGATGATCATCTACTATTACTGTTTTATACTTCATAATCATGATTTGGGTTATATTTTAATTCAATATAAGTCGACGTTCCTTTATCAAGAACCGAGTCAATTTCTATTTTTCCATTCAAAAAAGCCACACGGTTTTTAATATTACGCAAGCCCATTCCGTCTCTTTTTTCTGCATATTCCACATTAAAGCCAATTCCGTTATCTTCTACAGTAATAAAAAACACATCTTTATTTTGCGAGCAGGAGACCAAAATCTTCGATGCTTTGGCATATTTTAAAGAATTATTTAAAAGTTCCTGAATAATTCTGAAAATCATGATTTTAAAATGCTGTGGCAAAGTTGTCTTTTTAATCAAATACTGAAATTCGATTGTCGTTTCTGCAGTAGAATGCGAAGCACATAAATCTCTCAGTGCATGCTCGAGTCCAAGTTTCATTAAACTTTCTGGCATTAAATTCTGAGAAATATTTCGAAGTTCCTTAATCGAATCATTTAATAAACCATTAATGTTGGGCGCATTTTCTTTATTCTCGCGATCAGCAAGATTCAAATGCATTTTAAGACCAGAAAGCATACTTCCAAGCCCGTCGTGAAGATCTCTGGCAATTCTTTTACGTTCAATTTCTTCCCCTTCAATCAAAGCATTTGAAACAGATAATTTCTGCTGATTCTCTAATGCTTCAAGTTCTTGTTTATGATTGACTTCTTTTTGAAAACTGATCTTTTTCTGATAATTATTCCAACTCCACAAAAACAAAACAGTCAAAAACAATACAAACGAAAGCACTGCAAAAAGCATCATATTCAAGCGATTATTATTAACCTGCAAAACTGCTTTTTCATTTTCAGATTGCAACAAACCAATTTTCTTTTCACTTTCTGCTTTTTTGTATTTTGCTTCAAGCTCAACAATTTCACTTTTCAGTTTAGCATCATTAAGACTATCGTTTATTACATTGTATTTATTCGAATAATAATATGCTTTCGGATACTCTTTTGTCGCATTATAAACTTTAGACAGTTCTTTATAATAATTCTTTTTATCTACAATAAAAGGCGTTTTTGCGATTAGAAATTCTAAATTGCTTTTGGCTTTATCGTAATTTTTCAATTTAAAAAGCACTTCATATTCTGCAAATTTTAATCGGTTTACTGCAATGGCATTTTGATGGCTTTCTGCCGATTTAATTCCTTTTTCAAAACTTACTAATGCATCATTGTGTTTATTCTGTTTAGAATAATAAAGCCCTTCCGAATAAAAATAAGAATCATTTAAATTTGATTCTGGATATTTTTCTAAAGTCGCGTAAGCTTTGTCTAGAATTTCTTTAGCATCATAAAAATGTTTAAGCTCAACTAAATTTTCTGCGTTTATAATATACGTTTCCATCTTAGACTCTGCTAAAGTCGCAGATTTTTTGGTGGCACTTTCTATATATTTCTGCGCTTGATCTAGATATTCCGCCGCTTTTTCACGTTCATCATTATTCATAAAAATAATGGCAACTGCTTTATTTAATGCACTAATTAATTCATAATCGCCACTTCTTTTAGCAATAGGAATTGCTTCATTTACCAGCAATTTCATATAAGCGTTTTCATTATTCTTGCGCTGCTGCATAATGCCATAATTCTGAAGTATGACAGCACGAAGTTTATAAGCTTCTTTATTTCGGTATTTTTTAAGTTTGGAATTTGCATCTAATAAAGCTTTTTCAAAACCTTCCAAATCGCCCTTTTCTATAAAACTATAGGCATTATAAAAAATCGAAGCATCTTTTAGAAAAGGAAATTTGACTTTAAGCTTATTCGCCTGTTCAAGATATTCTTTGGATTTTTTTGCATCCTGCGCCATCAAAAACAGTTTTGACAATCTAAAACTGTTCAAACTTTTGACACTATCTGATTTTGTGTTTTTTGTGATTTTAACAATACTGTCAATGTAAACAGTATCATCATCTAACGAAAGAATTACTTGTGAATGGGAAATTGCAGCAAAAAATACAAAAAATAAAAAGGCGTAGAGTTTCTTCATAAATGTGGCATTTACTCAAAGTTATTAAAGCTTAATGACTTTCAAAAAGAAATTAAGCGCTTTTACCTGATATCAGGTAATAAAAAATACATTTTATCAGGTATTGCCGCCCCGTAAGTAAGGGTCTAATTTTGTTATGAATCAGATTATTAATTAAAAGAATATATTATGAAATCAATTTTGAAAACCTTAGCAATTGTAATGACTCTTGCTTTTACAGCAGTTTCTTGCAGCAGCGATGATGATAAGGGCGGAAACAACTCAAGAGACGTTAAATACGAAATAACTGGAAATTATACTGGAACTCTTTCTACTACTTATTTTGAAAAAGGAGGAAATGCTCTAAACGAAGATATCACTAAACTTCCTTGGACTAAAGAATTTACCGCCGATGCAAAATCTATCGGTGCATCATTAAGCGCTAGCGGATATGGCGGAACTCCAGGTCAAACATTGACTGGAAAAATTTATGTTGGAGGAAAATTACAAAATGAATTAACTGCAACAGCTACAAATGATGGTATAATTGTATTGCCACTTACACCATACGTTTTCGGACAATAGTTTATAGAAATTTAAAATTTTAGATTTTTGTTTTTGGTAAAAGAAAGCTTCGCAATTGCGAAGCTTTCTTTTTTTATAACTCTAATTGATGATTAACTTCTTCAAATTTTTCAATAAGACCATTTATTTTATCTTGCTGCTTTTTAATTTGTTTTGGACGAATGTAAAACCAATTGAACAACATCCAAAGCAATGTAATTCCGTACGTTAAACTTACTCCTAAAACACTCATTCTGCTTGCGTATTCGTACATATACAAACAAATCCCTAGTGTCAGCCCTATAAAGTAAAAATTCATCATTTTGGTCTGCAGAAACTGTTGTTTCTTTTTTATCGAAATCAGTTTCTGCAAATATTCCTGATTGGTTTGTGTAGAATCGATGCTTTTATAATCGTTCGATAATTTATTGTATACAAATACATAAACCATCATAGCAAGAATAGTAAGCAATATTCCGATTTTAGTTGAAATAAACTGTGGCTGATAGTATATCCAGATAAAAATTATAAAAGCACTCGTTGCCAAAAGCATAATATTGGTCATCCACAAACTGCGTAAAGCCGCTTTTTTGAATTTACCAACTCTTGCCAGCAAATCGGTCATATCTGGCTGACTTACGGATTGCTTTTTCCATAAATCTTTAAAATCTATATTATTATCGTTGTCCATTTTCTTTAAATTTTTGAGTCAGTTTTTCTTTAATTCTGTGAATTTTCACTCTAACATTGGCTTCAGAAAGTCCGACGATTTTAGCAATTTCATTTTGTTTGATATCCTCTAACTCTAACGAAATAATAATACGATCGGTTTCTGGAAGCTCAGCAATACATTTATACAAGAATTGAATCTGAGGTTCTAATGATGTTTGTTTTTCTTCTGAAAGATGAACAGGAAGTTCAGATTTCGGGAAACGCTTTTGTTTTTCTATCTGCCTAAGACAATTATTGGAAGCAATTCTGAAAATCCACGTTCCAATAGAAGATTCATTTCTAAAGGTTTCCAATTTCTGCCAGACAATTATAAAAGTTTCCTGAGTCAAATCCTGAGCGGCATCATAATCGTTTACAAAACCCATACAAAGCCTGAAAATTCTGTCCCAATAAGTTTTATATATCTGTTCGAATTCCATTTTAAGATTTTAAAAAATTATTCAATTGTGCCAAATACCAATCTTTGTCATCGTACATAATAAAATGAAGACCTTTATTAGCATATTTAAAATCGGCTGTTTTCAAATTTTTATATTGTTCGTCGATTGCAGGTTTTAAATTTATAAAATAAGATTCTAATAAAACTAAAGACGGACATTTTATCTGTGAGATTTTCGCTCTTAAATCTGTATTATAAAAATCACAATACATTTGCCCAAAAGTGTTTCGGTCTGACTTTACGCTCCAGCTCACGACCGTTTCCAATTTAGATTGATCTTGCAAAAGCCTCGGCATCATTTGTTTCTGCATATCGTAGAATTGAGTTTCGTTCATTCCCGTCATTTGCTTTATAGTTGCCGAACAGTCATTATTTTCTTTTGATTTAAAAGAAGGATCACTTAAAGCGGCCAGACAAGGAAGTGCATCCACAACCACAATTTTCCCAATCAATTCTGGATAATCTGCCGCAATGGCAAGTGCCAATCCTCCGCCCATACTGTGGCCAATTACAATTGGTTTTTCGATTTTATTGTCTTTGATATAAGCTGCAATTTCATTTTTCCAATTTTCAAATGAAGGATTTGGTTGTGGTTTTACTCCTGCAAAACCTGACATGGTAAGCGTGTAGCAAGTGAAGTCTTTTTCGAATGTCGCTTTTGTTTCATTCCAAACTTCTCCAGAAGAAGCAAATCCTGGAATGAAGATTATAGATTGTTTTCCTTTTCCTGTTTTAATTACTTCGAAAGGATATTGTTTTGTTTGTGCAAAAACATTTAGACATAATGCTGAGAATAAGAATGCGATAATTAAGATGATATACTTTTTCATTTTTAATAGTTTTAAGTTGTTAAAATTCTAATAGCAATAAATTGTTAATTAAATCGGATCCATGCTTTTGATACGGCAACTATTAAAATGTTACAAAAGTTTTTAAATTTTTAATGAAAAAATTACAAATTCCAATGCTGGTGCGGGTTTATAACGCAAAGTACGCGGAGATTTTTCGCAAAGTTTGGAAGTTTTTTTCTTGCGATTCCGATAATTATCGGGAAAGTGCGCAAAGTTTTTTTCGCAATCTTGTCATCCTTAGGAACTCTACGCATTGTCAGTCTGAGCGAAGTCGAAGACCTCCCAAGAAGCTCCGCAATCAAAATCGCCAATCTTTGTAGAGTTACTTACGAAGATTTCTCCTTCGTCGAAATGACAAACTATGCGTATTTGGGGTGAAATTCGTGGAAATTCGTGCAATTCGTGGCGAAAAAAATAAGCATAAAAAAAATTCCAAACCCCAATCGTAAAATTGGAATTTGGAATTTTAAATATTGAAATTTTAAAATAATTAACCGACTAGGTTAATGATTTTTCCAGGAACAATAATCACTTTATTTGGCGTTCTTCCGTCTAAGTGTTTTTGAGTTCTTTCGTCTTTCATTACGATTTCTTCGATTTGTTCTTTGGTTAAATCCAAAGGCAATTCGATTGTGAAACGCATTTTTCCGTTGAAAGAAACTGGATATTCTTTATTGGTTTCAATTAAATGTTTCTCATCAAAAATCGGGAAAGCAACTTCAGAAATCGAAGTTGTATGCCCTAACTGCGACCATAATTCTTCTGCGATATGCGGTGCATAAGGAGAAACTAAAATAGCCAATGGCTCTAAAATTGCTCTTGAATGGCAGTTTTGAGAAGACAATTCGTTTACACAAATCATAAACTGAGAAACCGAAGTGTTGAAAGAGAAATTCTCGATATCTTCTGCTACTTTTTTGATGGTTTTATGCAATGATTTTAAGTTGTCTTTTGTTGGTTCGTCGTTGTTTACGATTAAACCATTATCATCAAAATACAATCTCCATAATTTTTTCAAGAAACCAAATACACCAGAAATTCCAGCAGTATTCCACGGTTTTGCCTGTTCTAATGGACCTAAGAACATTTCATATAAACGTAATGTATCAGCACCATATTCTGCACAAATATCATCTGGCGTTACCACATTGTAATATGATTTAGACATTTTTTCGACTTCACGACCAACAATATATTTTCCGTTTTCATCAAAAATAAATTCTGCTGTATTGAAATCTTCTCTCCAAGCTTTGAACTTTTCGATATTTAATTCATCTGAAGAATTAACGAAATGAACATCAACACGAATTGGCTGTACATTTTGACCATCAATTTTATTTTTAGAAACAAAAGTATTCGTTCCTTCCAATCTGTAAACATAAGCCGTCGTTCCCAAAATCATTCCCTGATTAATCAGTTTTTTGAATGGTTCTTCAGTCGGAGCAAAACCTTTATCTTTTAAGAATTTGTTCCAGAAACGAGAATACAATAAGTGACCTGTTGCGTGTTCACTTCCGCCAATATATAAATCCACATTTTCCCAGTAAGCTAATGCTTCTTTGCTTGCAAATTCATTTTCATTGTGTGCATCCATATAACGCATCCAATACCATGAACTTCCTGCCCAACCTGGCATAGTGTTTAATTCTAAAGGAAAAATTGAAACATTATCAACTAAATCAGTTGCAACAACTTTATTTTGTTTTGTATCCCAAGCCCAAACTGCTGCGTTTCCTAATGGCGGCAAACCGTCTTCAGTTGGTAAATATTTCTCTACTTCAGGCAAAATAATTGGCAAATGCTGCGTCTCAATCATTTTAGGCAATCCATTCACATAATAAACTGGGAATGGCTCACCCCAATAACGCTGACGAGAGAAAACAGCATCACGCAAACGGTAATTTGTTTTTCCTTTTCCTTGACCGATTTCTTCTAATTTCTCGATTGCTTTTTTAGTTCCTTCTTTATAATTTAATCCGTTTAAGAAATCAGAATTTGCGATTTCAACGTTATCTTTTGATCCGTAAGCTGCTTCAGAAATATCAACATTAGCGAAAATATTTTTGATTTCCTGCATACCGTTTTGATCTTTAAAGAAATTAGCAAAAGCGTAATCTCTTTCGTCTCCGCAAGGAACCGCCATTACAGCACCTGTTCCGTAACCAGCCAAAACATAATCACCAATCCAAACCGGAATTGGTTCTTTTGTAAAAGGATGTTCTGCATAAGCTCCTGTAAATGCACCAGAAATAGTTTTTACATCGGCCATACGCTCGCGCTCTGAACGTTTTGCTGTTTTTTCGATATATGCTTCAACTTCTGCTTTTTGTTCTGGAGTTGTAATTTTAGCAACCAAATCATGCTCTGGCGCCAAAGTCATAAAAGTAACTCCAAAAATAGTATCAGGACGAGTAGTGAAAACCTCGATTACTTCATCGTGATTTTTCACATTAAAGGTTACCAAAGCCCCAACCGATTTCCCGATCCAGTTTCTTTGAGATTCTTTAATTGACTCACTCCAATCAATATCATTTAAACCTTCGAGCAAGCGTTCAGCATAAGCAGAAATTCGCATACTCCATTGTGTCATTTTTTTTCTTATAACAGGAAAGCCTCCACGCTCCGAAACTCCGTTTACAATTTCGTCATTTGCTAAAACAGTTCCTAAGCCTGGACACCAGTTTACCTCTGTTTCTGCCAAATACGTCATTCTGTATTGCAACAAGATTTTCTCTTTTTGATTTTCAGAATAAGAATTCCATTCGTCAGCAGTAAAAATTGCTACATTGTCATCGCAGACTGCTTCAACCAATGCATTTCCGCTTTCTTCAAAAACAGTTACAAGCTCTGAAATATCAAATGCTTTTCCTTGTTTTCTGCAATACCAAGAATTGAACAATTGAATAAAAATCCATTGTGTGTGTTTGTAATAATCTGGATTTGATGTACGCACTTCACGCGCCCAATCAAATGAAAATCCGATTTTATCTAATTGTTTTCTGTAACCTGCAATTTGTTTTCCTTCCTTGTCTACTCCACCGTCAATGTTTACACGTGTAGTATCTTCCGGACGCTGTCCTGTCTGAATCGCATATTGTTCTGCAGGCAATCCGAAACTATCGTAACCCATTGGATGCAAAACATTGAAACCTTGATGTCTTTTGAAACGAGAATACACATCTGAAGCTATATAACCCAGCGGATGTCCTACGTGTAATCCTGCTCCAGACGGATAAGGAAACATGTCGAGAACATAATGTTTCGGTTTTTCGGAGTTATTTTTTGCTGCAAAAGTTTGATTTTCTGCCCAATATTTTTGCCATTTGGCTTCAATTTCGTTTGGATTGTACTTCATTTCTAAGCGACTAAGATTCTAAGTTACTAAGGTTCTAAGCTTTTCACTAAATTAATTTAGCCGCAAATTTACATTTATTGTGCATTGTTACAAAGCTATTTCATTGACAAACAAATAAAATAACAAATTACTTATTTTTAATTAAGTAAAAATACTTATGTTTGCGTCATGAATACGTAGAATATAATATTCTTCATAAATCAATTTCTAAAACAAAGAGAAAGAATATTTTTACTAATTAATCATTATTTTTACAAAAGTCAAAAAGGAACAAAAATGAGTAAGGACAAAAAATATTCAGTAGAAGTTCGTGTGTGGATCGAAGAGGCTGCTGGACCTTTTTTAGGAATTGGTAAAATCTGGCTTTTAGAAAATATCAAGAAAACGGGATCAATTACCAACGCTGCAAAAGAAATGAAAATGGCGTATCGTCAGGCTTGGCAATTAGTTGAAGAAATGAATCAGCGAGCTGAATCTCCTTTGGTTGAAAAATTATTAGGAGGAAAAGGCGGCGGCGGCGCAAAACTGACTGAAGCAGGTGAAAAAGCCATAACTGTTTTTTATGAAGTAGAAAAACGCATTAAAGATTTTGCCCAAAAAGAAATGCAAAACCTAAAATTCTAATCTCTATCTCATTTAAATCCTAAAAGTATGATTCAAGTCACATTTTAGGTTAAAAAATATAGTTTTTTTTGTCAAAGCGAAAAATCGCAACAATTAATACTTGTTGATCAAGAATATTAAGAGCACATATCAGTATTTATTTTAAAACATACTGACGTTTCAGCATCAAAACGAATTAAGCATAATCATTTTTTAAACCTTCAGTATTCATTTTAAAACATACTGAATTTAACAGCCAAAAACCATGAACCAAAAACTATATTTATTCTTTGTTTTTATAAGCCTGAAAACTTTTTCTCAAGTCCAAAATTCGAAAACACAAGACAGCATTAAAAAAGAAGAACTGAATGAGATTGTGATAACAGCTTCGCGACGTTCCGAAAAATTAATGCATTCGCCAATAAGCATAGAACAGTTAAAATCGGCGGAAGCCAAAATAATGGGATCGCCAAGTATTTATGAAGCGCTTGAAAATGTAAAAGGCGTTCAGATTATTACGCCTAGTTTAGGCTTTAAAGTTATAAATACGAGAGGTTTTGCCAATTCTACCAATGTAAGATTTGCTCAATTGGTGGATGGAATCGATAATCAGGCACCACATTTGGGTGCGCCAATTGCAAACGCTTTAGGCGCAAATGATTTGGATATTGATAAAATAGAAATTATTCCTGGAACAGCCGCCGCTTTGTACGGAATGAACGCTATTAATGGTTTGGCAAATATTCAGACCAAAAATCCTTTCGAATATCAGGGTATCGCCATTCAACAATTAACCGGAGTAAATCATATTGGCAATGTTGATCGATTTTCACCGAAAGTGTATTCGCAGTTTAATTTAAGAATTGCAAAAGCTTTCAATGAAAAATTGGCGCTTAAAATAAATGCTTCAACTACAGGCGGGACAGACTGGGTTGCCGATGACAGAACCGATTTGGCTCCAAATGCCAATGCTTCTACAGGTTTGTTTGGCGCAGATAATCCAGCTTATGACGAAGTAAACGGTTACGGAAATGAATCGGCAAACCGAAAAACTCTAAACTTAAATGGCAAAAATTATGTTGTGGCCAGAACGGGTTATCGCGAAACGGATATTTCTGATTATGAAATCAAAAATTACAAAGCTGATTTCGGATTGTATTTTCGACCAAAAAAAGATCATGAGCTTTCTGTGACTTACAAAACAGCTTTAATCAATACGATTTATCAGCGTTCAAATAGATTTCGATTAGACAATTATACTTTAAATCAATTTTCTGCTGATTATCATACTCCTATTTTTCAGGTAAAAGCATACGCTACTACCGAAAATACTGGCGATTCGTACAATATGCGTTCGTTGGCAGAAAATATGGATCGCGCTTATAAATCGGATGATAAATGGTTTGCCGATTATAGCACTGCTTATAAAAATGCTGTTGCTGGCGGAGCAAGCGTTGCCGATGCGCACAGAATTGCCAGAACACAATCTGATGCCGGAAGATTTTTACCCGGAACCGAAGCTTACGAAGAGAAGAAAAAGGAATTGATCGATATTAATAATTGGGATATTGGAGCGGCTTTGATGGTAAAATCGACTTTGGTTCATGGCGAGGGATTGATTAATTGGGATAAAGCTTTTGTTTCTTTTTTCGAAAAAATTGATGCAAAACTTTTGAGCGGTGTCGATTATAGAAATTACATTATTGTTCCCGACGGAAATTATTTCATCAATCCTGTTCATGCTGATGAAAATCTGACGTATCAAAAAACTGGTGCTTTCACACAAGTGACAAAAGATTTTTTTTCAGACAAATTACGTTTGGGCGCAACTATTAGAATGGATAAAGCCGATTATTTTGATGCGAAATTTACACCTCAATTTACAGCTGTTTATTCACCAAAACAAAGTTTAAACTTTAGAGCATCTTACCAAAACGGTTATCGTTTTCCGAGTATTTTTGAAGGATTTTCGAATGTAAATTCAGGTGGTGTAAAACGTGTTGGCGGATTGCGAATTATGTCTGATGGAATTTTCGAAAACTCTTATACCAAAGCTTCAATTGATAAATTTCAAGCGCAGGTAAATACCGATGTGAACACAAATGGTTTGACTCAAGCGCAGGCAATCGAAAAAAATAAAAATACGATTCAGAAAAATCCGTACACGTATTTAGAACCTGAATTTGTAAAATCGTTTGAAGTTGGTTTTAGAGGAATTACTTTAAACAGAAATCTTTTTATTGATGTCGATTACTATTATAACTCTTATAAAAATTTCATCGCACAAGTCGAAGCCAGCATTCCGAATACTGCAGATCCAAACTTGATTCCGACTGCTTTATATTCTAAAAACACTCAAAATCGCTACAGACTTTGGACGAATTCTAAAAGTAAAATTTACAATTATGGCGGAAGTTTAGGTTTGAAATATCGTTTTGACAACACGTTTAGCGCACTTACCAATTTAACTTATACCAAACTCGACAGAACAGATGATAAAGATGGTTTAGAAGATGGTTTCAACACGCCAGAATTTAATGTGAACGGAACTCTAATCGTTCAAAATATCTGGAAAAGTCTCGGCGCAAGTGTTACAGCACGCTATCAAAACAATTTTGATTATGTTTCATTCTTAGTTAGCGGAACCGTTCCTGCATATTGGTCAATGGATGCTCAGTTAAATTATGCTTTCAAAAAAGGAATTTCGGCAAAATTGGGAGGAACAAATATCCTTAACAAACCCTACACTTCAATTCTCGGCGGACCATCAATTGGCGGATTATATTATTTGTCGCTCGTTTGGGAAAGCAGCAAAATTTAAAAAGAAAATTAACCAAAAAAACTATTTTTAATCAGCAGTATTCATTTTAAAACATACTGAAAAAACTATTTTTATGAAACCAAAATTATTAATCTTTCTGCTATTTCCGCTTATCGGATTTGCACAGCAAAACAATCCGAAAACCCCAGATTCACTCAAAATTTCAAACGTCTTTAATCTTGGAGAAGTCGTTATTACCAATCATCAAAACAAAGACACTTTAAATAGAATAACTTCGAAAGCAATGGAATCTCAAAATAAAATGGAGGTTTCAAAAGCTTTAAATATGCTGCCTGGAGTCAGCTTATCCGCTTCTGGACCAAGAAACGAATCTATGGTTTCTGTTCGAGGTTTCGATTTAAGACAAGTTCCTGTTTACATGGACGGAATTCCAGTTTATGTTCCATATGACGGTTATGTCGATTTGGCTAGATTTACCACTTTTGATTTGGCTGCGGTCGATGTTTCAAAAGGATTTTCATCTGTTCTTTATGGACCAAACTCGCTTGGAGGCGCAATCAATCTGGTTTCTAGAAAACCTTCTAAAAAGTTGGAATATGATGGCTCTTTAGGAATGATTAACGAGAACGGATACAGAGGAAATGTAAATATTGGCTCGAATTTAGGAAAATTCTATTTTCAAGGAGGTTTCTCTTATTTGGACAGGAACTCCTATAGAATGTCTTCTAATTTTATTCCGACAGCAAATGAAAATGGCGGACAACGAGACAATTCATATCGAACAGATCAAAAAATTAGTTTTAAAGTCGGGTGGACTCCAACTGAAAAAAACGAATACGCCATTGGATACATCAATCAGCAAGGTGAAAAAGGAAATCCTGTTTATACGGGTTACGACACACAAAATTCGCTTTTGCTAAAACCTCGTTATTGGCAATGGCCCAACTGGGATAAAGAAAGTTTTTATTTTATTTCGAATTCTGCTTTTGATGATAAAAATAGTTTCAAAACCAGATTATATTTTGATCGATTTAAGAATACTCTCGATAGTTACGACGATGCTACTTATTCGACACAAACAAAACCTTATGCTTTTGAAAGTATTTACAACGATTATACCTTCGGAGGAAACTTAGAATATAACACCAAAATAATTCCGAAAAATGATTTAAAAATTGCTTTTCATTTTAAAGAAGACGTTCACCGTGAGAACAATCTGGGCGAACCCGTTCGTCATTTTATAGACAATACGGTTTTAATTGGAATTGAAGATGTTTATAAAGTCAGTTCAAAGTTTACCGTAATTCCGGGTATTAGTTATAACATTCGAAAAAACAATGAAGCCGAAGATTATAATAGCACTACAAAAGTAATTTCAGATTATCCAGATGCAGGAGCAAGTGATGCTTTTAATGCGCAAGTTGGATTTTTCTATCAATTAAATAATCAGCAAAAACTAGGCGCGACCGTTTCTCAAAAAACCAGATTTGCAACTATTAAGGACCGATATTCGTATAGAATGGGAACTGCGATTCCGAATCCAGATTTAAAACCTGAAAAAGCAATCAATTACGAATTG
Source organism: Flavobacterium tagetis (assembly GCF_016735615.1). Lineage (GTDB taxonomy): Bacteria > Bacteroidota > Bacteroidia > Flavobacteriales > Flavobacteriaceae > Flavobacterium > Flavobacterium tagetis. The sequence goes on along the minus strand of NZ_JAERSF010000001.1, from coordinate 1,603,039 downwards.
AATTATACGGCCAATCTTTTCGAGAAAATCACTTTCCAAACAGCACTTTTCTATAGTTCGCTTTCAGATGCGATATTGAGTGTAAGTAATGTTGAACCAGGAAAATCGCAAATGCAGAATTTTGGCGAAGCCGATTATAAAGGGATTGAAGCGCAATTAAATTATGCTATTTTAGAAAACTGGTCTCTAAATTTGAATTATACGTATATCGAAAGAAAAAACATAACCAACCCAAATATTCATTTTACAGATGTTCCGAACACGAAAGTAATGGGAACTTTAGAATATAGCCCAATTAAAATTCTTCGATTAATTGCCAATGCCGAATTCAATTCGCCTCGTTTCAGTACAAGTTATGGTGCGCGAGTTCCAGATTATACGATTTTAAATTTATATGGCTCCACAAAAATCTCTAAAAATTTCAGTTTAGATGCCGGAGTTAACAACATATTCGATAAAAATTACAGTCTTGTAGAAGGCTATCCAGAAGAAGGACGCAATTTTTTTGTAACCCTTCGTTTTTTCAATTTCAACTAATTCAAAAATTATATTTATTATGAAAACACAAAATTATATTCTCGTTTTACTGATTGCATTTTCATGCGCCATGTGCAATTCTTCTAAGAAAGACAGAGAAGAAACTGTTACTACAGAAAAAATCGCAAAAACAGACAATGACAAACATCCTGTTTTAACTCCCGAAGACAGTTTAAAAATGGTAAATCATTCTATAGAAGTAAAAGGTGATGTCGAGTTTCCTTTAAACTTAACGGTTGATTCTTTAAAAAAGATGAAAGTTGTTACGCTTGATGATTTTAAAGTAGTCTGTCAAAGCGGTGAAGTAAAAAAAGACAATAAAATATGCAAAGGTGTTCTTTTGAAAGATATTTTAGAAAAAGCCAAAATCAAACAAAACGGGCATAAAGACAGAAACTTCTATATTGTTGCAAGAGCTTCAGATGATTATAAAGCTACTTTTTCATGGGCAGAACTTTTCAATAATCCAACAGGAGAAAATGCCTATATCCTTTTTGAAGAAAATGGAAAACCGGTTAAAAATGGCGAGATGATCGCGATTTGCAAAAACGATATTAAAACTGGACCGCGTCATGTTTATTGGCTAAAAAGCATTGAAGTTTATAAGGTTAAATAAAGATTCTAAGGTTCTGAGATACTAAGTTGCTAAGTTTTTGTTCAACCAATTTTAAAACTTTCAAGTTAGTTTTATCTTCTTGTCAAACATAGCCCGTGGTTTCAACCACGGGAAACGTATTTGCATATTCTGCGTGCTATGGTTGTGTACCCGTGGTTGAAACCACGGGCTATATTTAAAATACAATACATACTCTAAGCTTTATTTTTTGCCACAGATTAAAGGATTTACACAGATTTTAAAAAATCATTTTAATCTTTTTAATCTGTGGCTATACTTTATACTTTGCGAACCTTGCGAAAGGTTTTGCGTTTTTCTGCCACAGATTAAAGGGTTTACACAGATTTAAAAAATCATTTTAATCCTTTTAATCTGTGGCTATACTTTTTACTTTGCGACTCTGCTACTTTGCGAGATTAAATAAGCTTTGTTTAGAAACTTTACATAAAACCTTGCACACTTTGGGATTAAATAAACTTTTATTCGAGATTTAAATCGTACTTTTAAGTATAAAAGTTTGTTATTAACTTTAAATAAAGAAATTCTTTATTATTTTTACCACATAATTTAAGTATCTATGAGTTCTAACTTTGATAAATTTCAAAAGCGCAGGTTAATTTCCTCTTATTTTTCGGTAGTATTAAGTGTATTCTTGGTTTTATTCCTTTTGGGAGTACTGGGATTATTCATCATTAATTCTAAACAATTGGCTGACGATTTTAAAGAAAAAATCGCCATGACAGTTTTCTTCAAAAATGAAGCGAATGATAGTATTATCAAAGCATTTAATACAGAACTTAAAAGAGCTCCTTTTGCAAGATCTTTTGTTTATGTAACCAAAGAAAAAGCTGCAAAAGACCACACTGACATCATCGGAGAAGACTTTTTAACCTTTTTAGGAGAAAATCCGTTATTGAATTCATACGATATTCACTTAAAAGCAGATTACGTAGAAAGAGACAGCATCGTTAAAATTGAAAGTAACTTTCGTAAAAACACGATGATTTCTGATATTGTTTATGACAAACAATTGGTAAATCTTGTAAATGATAACATTAGAAAAGTAAGTATGTGGATTTTGATTATCAGCGGTTTCTTGACTGTAATTGCTGTCTTATTAATCAACAGTTCGCTACGTTTATCGATACATTCAAATCGTTTTATTATCAAAACCATGCAGATGGTTGGAGCTACAAAAGCATTTATCCGTAAACCATTTGTAATGCGAAGCGTAAAACTTGGAATGCTTGGTGCAGGTTTAGCTATTATTGCTTTAATCGCACTTTTACTATATGTAGACACTAATTTTCCTGGTTTAGGAATTCTTGAAGACAAAGCTTTGACTGGTTTAGTTTTAGTTGCCGTTTTCGGATTAGGAGTTCTAATTACTTGGGTAAGTACGCATTTTGCAACGCAACGTTTCTTGAATTTAAGAACTGACGATCTTTACTAATATAAGATTCAGTCTCAGTTTTAACCTCTCAGTAACAAATGCCTTCGACTCCGCTCAGGCTAACAAATAAACAACCTTAGCTTTGCTGAGTTTAACAAAAGATAAAAATGAAAAACAACAATAATAAAGAAGAACAACAAGTTCAAAAACAGGAATTCCTTTTTGACAGCATCAATTATAAAATTTTATTGATTGGTATCGCTGTAATTGCATTAGGATTTATTTTAATGTCTGGTGGAGGAAGCAAAGATCCAAATGTTTTTAATGAAGACATTTTCAACTTTAGACGTATTCGTTTAGCGCCAACAACTGTTTTAATCGGTTTTGGAATCACGATTTATTCTATATTCAAAAAATCTAAATAGACTTTTTTAGACAGTTTAGACTTCTTAGATCTTTAGATTATTAAATTAATCTTTTTAAATCTAAGGAGTCTGAAAAGTCTAAAAATCTAATAATCTAAATTAAATGAATACATTACAAGCTATTGTTCTTGCCATTATTGAAGGAATTACAGAGTTTTTGCCTGTTTCTTCTACAGGACACATGATTATTGCTTCTTCTTTTTTCGGAATCGCTCATGACGATTTCACTAAACTTTTTACTATTGTAATTCAGCTTGGCGCGATACTTTCAGTTGTTATTTTATACTTCAAACGTTTCTTTCAAACTTTTGATTTTTACTTTAAACTTCTTGTTGCTTTTATTCCTGCAGCTGTTTTAGGATTATTATTAAGTGATTTTATCGATGGCTTATTAGAAAATCCCGTTACAGTTGCCATTTCCCTTTTAATTGGAGGTATTATTCTATTAAAAGTAGACGAATGGTTCAACAAACCAAACGATCCAGAAGTTTCTGCTGAAATTACTTATGCCAAAGCTTTCAAGATTGGCTTATTCCAGTGTCTTGCCATGATTCCTGGAGTTTCTCGAAGCGGTGCAAGTATCGTTGGAGGTATGGCGCAAAAATTGACTAGAACTTCTGCTGCAGAATTTTCATTTTTTTTAGCTGTTCCAACTATGTTAGGAGCAACTGCAAAAAAATGCTATGATTATTACAAAGCAGGTTTTGAATTGTCTCACGATCAAGTAAACATGTTGGTTATTGGTAATATTGTCGCTTTTGCTGTCGCATTGTTAGCTATTAAAACTTTCATCGGATTTTTGACTAAAAACGGATTCAAAGTTTTTGGTTATTACCGAATCATTGCCGGAATCATTTTGTTATTGATTCACTTTTTCATTCATCCGCTTACCATTATATAATGACACCTGAAGAATATTTAGAAGGACAAGTTTTATTGATTGACAAACCTTTAAAATGGAGTTCATTTCAAGCTGTCAATAAATTAAAATACCTTTTAATTAATAAAGTTGGACTTCCAAAAAAGTTCAAAATTGGCCATGCAGGAACTTTAGATCCTTTGGCAACTGGACTTTTATTAATCTGCACAGGAAAATTCACTAAAAGAATCGCTGAACTTCAAGGTCAGGCAAAAGAATATACGGGCACATTTTATATTGGAGCTACTACTCCATCTTATGATCTAGAAACAGAAATCGATCAAACTTTTCCAACAGATCATATTGATGAAACTTTAATTCATGAAACGGTAAAACAGTTCTTAGGAGAAATTGACCAAAAACCGCCTATCTTTTCTGCCATTAAAAAAGACGGAGTTCGTTTGTACGAGCATGCGCGTGCTGGAGAATCTATCGAAATTGAAAGCAGAAAAACTACTATTCACGAATTTGAAATTACTAGAATTGCATTGCCAGAAGTAGATTTTAGAGTAGTTTGTTCCAAAGGAACTTACATTCGTTCTCTTGCTTACGATTTTGGAAAAGCCATGAATTCTGGTTCGCATTTAACTGTTTTACGCCGAACAAAAATTGGCGATTACGATGTAAAAAATGCAATCGATATTACTTTATTTGAAGAAGAACTCCTGAAAAAATAAAACCGTATATGAAGAGAATTTTACTGACTATCGCATTTATTACCTTTTTTAATTCATTTATACATAGTCAGGCAACTAAATTCACATACGCACAATTTGACTTTGCTGTTTCTATAACAGGAAACCCAAATAACACAGACGATTCATATTACGGTACAGGATCAATATCCACAAATGCTTTTCTTGTCCCAAATGGTTTAGGTTCAAAAATTGGGTACGGAGTTCACTATAAAAAATGGCTCACATTAGGTCTTCACAGTGGTATTGACTATAAATGGGATGATAAACTTGTAGCTGTTCCAGTATTTTTAAATCTTGGTATAAATCCAAAAGTAGGACCAGAAACACGAATTATGCTACAGGCTGGTTACGGAAAAGGTTTCGCCATAGGACGAGGCGATTTGAATGGAGAATACAAAAAATTAAAACTCGGAATTGGCTCAGACGATTTTATAATTTTTGCAGAAATCTGTGATTATGATTTTCCACTTCACAATCAAAAAAGCGTTGGCAGCATTTCTTTCGGAATAACTCTTCAGGATTTCTTTTATTACTCATCATCAGAAACAAACTAAATATTTTGGTGTGAAAAAAAAGCACATTACATATTTGAAAGTAATGTGCCAAGCTCCTAAAACAAGTAATGTTGTTCCATACTCATCTCAAATTAATAGTGAGGCACATTCTTTCCTCCAAATAAAAATGTAGAAAAGAAATCATAAAATCTTTCGAATAACTTTTTCATAATAGTGTACTTTTTAATTATTATTAAATAAACACCAATAAAAAGAGTAAATCTGAAAGCTATAATAGATGTGGGTTTACTTTTACTAAGTTACGAAAATCTATTGAAGTCAAAAAGACTTTAAGATAATTTTATTAACAAATAATCTGTTTATCAACACATTAATCCGATTAAAGGCGATTATATTTAATATTTTCCATAATCTCTACCAGTTCTTCCTGAACCGAAATTCCTTTATCTGCCAGATACCATAACTGTAAATCGGTTTTTATTTTTTCGTCAATCGCGCCAACTTCTCTTTTATGTTTTTCCATTAATTCGGTCGCTCCTTTTGGTCTTGGTCCCCAATCGGCACGAACTATTCCTGCTTCTTTACAAATCACGATTACTTTTGGAATTGCCCTTCCTCCATTTGTTAAATAATGGCTCATCAAATCATCATTCTCATCACGAAATGCAATTCTCAAATCGATTTTTTTATGAGAAGCCAAAGCCATTTTATTTAAAATCGGAAGTATTTGAGCAGCATCTCCGCACCAACCTTCAGAAAGCACCAACCAGATATAATGATTATCCAAGTTTTGAAGTTTTTCTGCGATAGAATCTGAAATGGTTATCGTTTTTTCCAGCCTGTTCATTCTGGCTTCATTCAGTTTAGAATAATTGGTAAGACTTTCAGATTGTTCGTTTCCCGTTGATTTTCCTTCGGTTAATAAATCTGTTACTATTTTTCTGTATTCAGCATAAGAATGACTATTGAATAATGCTTTGGCTACGATGCTTTTCATATTTGTTTCATTTTAGGATACAATAAAAATACAAAATTTAGGAAGACGGAGAAAATGACATTTGTCACATTTAAATTAAATAAGTGCAAAGCCGTTTTAAATCTAAAATTGCAACAGGAATTAATTTTTTGCAAACATTATTTTTAAAAATCAGAATATGTCTATATTTGCACAAATTAACGCAACACACACATGAAATATAAAAGAATTCTTCTTAAACTTAGCGGCGAAGCCCTAATGGGTGATTTACAATACGGTATTGACCCGAAAAGATTAGGCGAATATGCAGATGAAATCAAGCAGATTCACGACAAAGGAGTAGAAATTGCTATTGTTATTGGAGGAGGAAATATTTTTAGAGGCGTTGCCGGAGCAAGCTCAGGAATGGACAGAGTGCAAGGAGATTATATGGGAATGCTTGCAACTGTAATAAACGGAATGGCTTTGCAAGGCGCTCTTGAAGATAAAGGAATGAAAACTCGTCTGCAAACTGCTTTGAAAATGGAATCTATTGCAGAACCATATATCAAAAGAAGAGCTGACCGCCACCTTGAAAAAGGCAGAATTGTAATTTTTGGTGCAGGAACTGGAAATCCATATTTTACAACTGATACTGCTGCAGTTTTAAGAGGTATCGAAATCAATGCTGATGTAATTTTAAAAGGAACTCGTGTTGATGGTGTTTACGATTCTGATCCAGAAAAAAATGCTTCTGCAGTAAAATTTGATTTCATCTCGTTTGATGATGTTCTTAAAAAAGGATTAAATGTAATGGACACTACTGCATTTACATTAAGCCAGGAAAACAAATTGCCAATCGTTGTTTTTGATATGAATAAAATCGGAAACCTTTTGAAAATCTGCGAAGGCGAAAACATCGGAACTGTAGTAAATATCTAGACTGCTTAGATTGTTAGAATTTTAGAATTTCTAAATTCGTGACAACCAATAGCAATCAAAAAACAAATAATATTAGTTAGTAATTTAGAAGATACAATTTTAGAGTCTGAGAATATAATCTTCTATCCCGATAGCTATCGGGACTAAAAATCTAAACAAAATGACTGAAGAAATAGACTTTATTTTAGAAAGTACTGAAGAATCAATGAATGGTACTATTGCACACTTAGAGAAAGAATTTCTTAATATTCGTGCAGGGAAAGCTTCTCCAGCTATGCTTGGAGGTGTTTTTGTAGATTATTACGGATCTGCAACACCGCTTTCTCAAGTATCTAAAATTAGTGTTCCAGATGCTAGAACAATTACATTACAGCCTTTTGAAAAAAATATGCTACAAGCAATTGAAAAAGCAATCTTAATCGCTAACATTGGTTTCAACCCAATGAATAATGGAGATATGGTAATCATTAGCGTACCGCCATTAACTGAAGAGCGTCGTCGTGATTTGGCTAAACAAGCAAAATCTGAAGCTGAAGATGCTAAAATTGGTATTCGTAACTCTCGTAAAGATGCTAATACTGACATCAAAAAATTAGAAAAAGAAGGAACTTCTGAAGATATCTGTAAGTCTGCAGAAGAAGAGGTTCAAAACTTAACAAATGCTTACATTAAAAAAATTGATGAGTTATTGGCTGCAAAAGAAGCTGAAATCATGAAAGTATAAGTAAGATTTGATTATAAAATAAAAATCCGTCTGGTTTATTGTACCAGACGGATTTTTTTATTGCTATTTTTGCATACGAAAATTAATTTCTTTTCGTTTTTGAAACTATATCATTCTGTATGAAGCTATTTTGTTTTTTGACTTTGTTTTTCACGCTTACTCTTCAAGCGCAAATTCAAATAAACGGAATCGTAACTGATTCAAATAACAAACCTCTTCCGTTTGCCACCATTACCACCTCAGAAAACAATAACACAATTACAGATGTTGATGGAAAATTTATTTTTAAAATTAGTAATTCCGCTACATCGCTTACAGTTTCATACATAGGTTTCAAAACCAAAACTATTGCCTTAATTAACAGCAAAACATTTTATTCGGTAGCGCTTTTGCAGCAGACAGATGATTTAAAAGAAGTTGTTGTTTCTAATGAAAATCCTGCATTAACCATAATTAAAAAAGTTATTGCCAATAAATCGGAAAACGATCCGCAAAAGAAACTTAATAATTTTGAATACAAAACCTACAACAAACTTATTGTAACCGCCAACCCCGATTCGATAGATGGACGAATTGATACTTCAGCAGCGTATAAGGATTTAAATAAAAAAATCATTAACATCGATTCTTCCGATTATAAGTTTAAAGAGATTGTAAGCAAACAACATTTGTTTCAAACAGAGAAAGTTTCTCAATATCAGTTCGGAAATAGCAAATTAAAAGAAACTGTTTTAGGAACAAAAATCGCTGGTTTTAAACAGCCTATTTATGAAGTTCTGGCTTTCAATCTTCAATCTATTTCGATTTATGATTCTAATTATGAATTATTTGAAACCAAATATGAAAATCCGATTTCGAAAAATGCTCCTTCAAGCTATAATTACAAATTATTAGATACGGTAAGCGTTCGAGGTCGTGATACTTATATGATTTATTTTAAAAATAAGTCACACCGAAAAACATCTGGTCTAGAAGGTGTTTTATACATAGATAAAGAAAATTACGCTGTCGCGAAAGCGGTAATGCGAATAAAAGGTGTTTTAGACATCAGCGGAATTCATGAATTCGAATATATTCCAAAAGAGAAAATCTGGTTTCAGAGCAATACCACTTTTAAAATTGTAAAAGGAAAAAATGACGACGATATTAGAATTTTAGGAGGTACAATTCAATTTGACGGAGATGTTGAAGATAATTTTGAAACACGAAAAAAGGTAGCTTCAGACTTCACTTATCTCCTTTCAGAAAGTAACAGTTTCGATATTCGCGTCAACACCGAAACTCCTATAAAAAATCCTTCTCTTTATATCGAAATTAAAGACGATGCAGCCAAGAAACCAGAAAGTTTCTGGGAAGCTTACCGCAAAGAAAATCTTGACTTAAAAAGTCAAAAAACATATTTATTGCTCGATAGTCTTTCTGTTAGAAATAGAATTGAAAAACGTCTAGGAATTGGCCGAAAAATCATCAATGGCTTCTACCCTATTGGCCCAATCGATTTGGATTTAAAAAAAATCATCAGCTACAACAATTATGAAGGTTTTCGTCTTGGTGTAGGTGGTATTACAAATGACCGTTTGTCTAAATATTTCCGCGTTGAAGGCTATGGCGCTTATGGAACAAAAGATGGTGTTTTTAAATACAGCATTGGAGGAGGCGTTTTATTAGACAAACATACTAATACATGGTTTAACGGTTATTATACCGATGACGTACGAGAAATTGCAAGTACTGTTTTTAGCGTTGACAAACGCGTTTTTAAAATTTACGATCCACGACCAATTAACATTAGCACTTTTTATGAATACATAGGATGGCGCGCCAATGTTCAAACCAAATTTATTCCAAAAACTGAAGCTGTTTTAGAACTTTCAAGAAATTACATCGAACCGAAATTTGATTATCTTTTTAATTTGAACGGAAAATTGTATTCTAATTATATTATGACCACAGCAATGCTTTCTATTGTTTGGGCGCCATTCAGTAATTATATGCAGACTCCGACCGGAAGAAATGAAAGCGATAAAAGATTTCCGCGATTTACTTTTCAGTATACACAATCTCTGCCAGATGTGTTTGAAAATGATTTTACTTTTAGCAAAATAGATTTTAAAGCTGAATACGAAAAACAATACTTAAACCGTCAGAAAACAAGTTTGCTTTTACAAGGAGGTCTAGCAATGGGAGACGTTCCTATTACACATTTATACAACACAGCTCCTAACAACTTAACAAAGGAAACGGTTATTCAGCGTATTACTTTTGCAGGGAGAAATTCTTTTGAAACGATGTTTTTTAACGAATTTTTCTCGAGTCAATATCTGATGTTTCAAATTAAACATGGCTTCGACCGAATTAGAATAATGAAGAAAGTTCGTCCATCATTGGTTTTAGTTACAAGAATGGCTTGGGGAAGCATGGAAAATCCAGAACAGCACGTTGGTCCAGCTTACAAAACGTTGGATAAAGGTTATTTTGAATCGGGATTAGAATTGAACAGAATTTTTAAAGGTTTTGGTTTAGGCGGATTCTACAGATATGGACCAAATCAGTTATTAAGATTTGAAGATAATATCGCGGTTAAGATTTCGTATGTTCTTGATCTTGGGCTTTAATTTTTAAATTCATTTTTTCGCCACGAATTCACAAATTTATGTACTTAAACTTTGCGAAAATTTCACCGATGAATTTCACGAATTTCCGCTAATAATAAGCGCAAATTCGTGAAATTCATCGACAAGTATTACGTAAAGAAGTTCATTAAAATTCGTGAATTCGTGGCTAAAAAAAATCCCAAACCCCAATAAGTAAAATTGGAATTTGGGATTTAAAATTTTGGCGTTTCAAAAACCTTATGGTTTAAGAATCAAAACTGATGGAGAATTATTTAGCCAAATACTTTGAGATTCTATTAGTTTTTTCCAGCTTTCTAAACTGATAATCATCAAATCTTGGCTTTCTAAAAACTCTTTCTTCAAGGTTCTGTCATTCATAACCATGATGTGATTTGGGGCAATCTGTTCAATAGAACGAATGGTTTCTTGAATTTCCCTTGTATTTTTCACTTCTCCACCAGCATCTAAAACTGTAATCTGAGAACCGTTATTATTGATTAATTTTTTAGCATAATCAATTAAAAAAGCATCTTCTTTATTAAAAACAGGTATAAAAACCTGATTGACTTCTTCTATATTTTTTTCGATAAAAATTCCAACTGGCATTTTAGCTTTAGCAATAATGTGTCGCGTTCTTTCATCAAATGGATTGTTTTCAAACAAACCTTCTTTTCCTGTAAACTTATCAATCAAACGGTCTGGGTTTACAATTCGGGTTGTAAAGCCAAGAATTTTCCCAAGCAATGTTCCGTCAAAAATAGACTGTCCTAAACCAATTAGCAGTAAATCATATTCGCCTTGATTTGCAGTATCAATAATATCCGAATCAATATCATTAGAAACTTTAAACAAACTCACCACATTCTGATTCAAACGTTGTGATTCTTCAATTACAGGAACCAACATTTTGCGTTCGTGTTCTTTAATATCAAAAGAATGCACTTCTGTACTTAAAGACAAATGCATTGCTGTCACAATAGAATTGTCTCCTTGTTTTTTAACCAAACTATTTGCAATTTGAAGCAATTTTTTACCTCTTTCAGGAGTGGCAAATGAAAGCAGAATCTTATACTTGCTTTTGGTTCCAATTTCTTCCGGAACGGCTGTCGCTTTATCTTTAAAAATAAATCCAATAAAATCTAGTGCTGGACCTGTCATAAAAGTAGTTATCAAAGCCATAATGACCATCATAGTAAAAATCTCTGTAGATAGTACTCCCAAATCATATCCAATATTTAAAACCACCAATTCCATTAGACCTCTAGTATTCATCAAGGCTCCAATAGACAAGCTGTCTTTCCAGTTCTGCCCCATAAATTTCGCCGCCAAAGCACTTCCGAAGAATTTACCCACTACGGCTACCAAAATGATCAAACCTGTAATTTTCCATAATTCAGGATCATTCAATAAACCAATTTGCGTACGCAAACCTGTAAAAACGAAGAACAGCGGTAATAATACAATGATCGAAACGTCTTCAACTTTTTCAATAAATATATTTCTAAATTTATTGTTTTCAGGCATAATTGCTCCTGCCAAGAAAGCTCCAAACAAAGCATGAATTCCGATTAATTCTGATGCATAAGCAGAAATTAAAAGCGTAATAAAGAAAATCGCAACGACAGGTTTATTTAAACTTTCGCGAGTAGCATTTAAGTCTCCTACTCTTTTCAAGAATGGGCGAACAATTTTTAGCATGATAATTACATACAAAATCGCCATTCCTATTACATACAATGAACTTGCAAGCGAACCTGCTTTTACAATCGCGATAACAACAGCCAAAATACACCAAGCCGTAATATCGTCTGCAGCAGCGCAAGTAATGGCAATAGTTCCGAGTTTAGTTTTCTGCATGCCACGTTCTTGAACAATTCTGGCTAAAACAGGGAAAGCAGTAATACTCATGGCAATACCCATAAACAATCCGAAAGAAGAAAATTCTACTCCCATCGGAGCGTAGATTTCATAAATAAAATAAGCCAATGACAATCCTAAGGCAAACGGAATTACAATACTCGCGTGGCTGATAACAACGGCATCGTGCGCTTTATTTTTCAGCACTTTTAAATCCAATTCCATCCCAATAACAAACATAAAAAGAATTAAACCGATTTGGCTTAAAAACTGTAGATTACCTAAAGATTCTTTTGGAAATAACGCAGCTGAAAATTCCGGAAAATACATTCCGACCAAAGATGGTCCTAACACAATTCCAGCAATCATTTCACCAATTACAGAAGGCTGTCCTATTTTTCTAAAAAACCAGCCAAATAATCGTGCGACTAAAATTATGGTAATAATCTGTGCCAATAAAATGGCCAACGGATGCTGTAAATTATCAACCATAGAATGAAGAAAGTCTTTCCAATGATTGCTTTCAACACTTTTCTTTACAATATTGCGTCCCACTTCTAATGAAACACCTTTTGAAATTACCCAATATATCAGTGCTGTAAAACCACCAATAATTGTTACATAGAATAAAGAGTTCTTAATGTTATTCATAACTCGTTCTTTTAATTTATTGCAGCAAATATCAGAACTGAGTTTTAAGTGAAAAAGCAAACTTCCTGCTAATTTTCAATGTATGTAACAAGTCGGAAAAACTTTGTAATAAGTTATAATTTTACCTTTTTCAAAAAATCAGAACGATAGGTTTCGCTTAAGATTAAAGCTATATTTTTGTTATTTTCTTCTAAATGATGAAGCACAATTTCGTTATGGTTAAAAAATTTTATAGACTTTACTGCTACAATTTCTTTTTTATTAATTCTACAAAAATCGGCATCGGGCAATTCCTGCAAAAGCGTATCAAATTTTACGTTTTTTAAATTCAGAAAACTTCCATCAGCAAGCAAAACTGTTTTGTCGCGACTATCGCTTATAGCAGTTGTTATATATTGAATTTTGTTAAAATACAGCAGCGTTTTTCCTCTGTCTGTATTAAGCTGTATGAATTTTTTATCTGAATTTGATTTTTCAAAACGTTCAAAAGCTTTTGCAATTGCTTTTTGCAGACGTTCCAATTTTACTGGTTTTGTAATATAATCTACTGCATCAATATTAAACGCTTCGGCTGCATATTCTTTATAAGCCGTACAGAAAATCACCAATTTGTCTTGCAATTTTTCAGCCAGATGCAATCCGTCAATTCCTGGCATTTCAATATCCGAAATCAGCAGATCAAAATCTAAATCGGGAATATCAGACAAAAGTTTTTCAGGATTATTAAATGTTTTCACGATTTCCAATTCTGGAATTTGTTCGCAAAGCATTTTAAGATAAGTCAATCCCGGAAGCTCATCGTCCAGAAGCAAGCATTTCAGTTTTGTATTCAAGTAAATCAATTTTTAGATGAGCAATATAGACATCGTTTTCTATAAACCTGTCTAGTTTAAAATTATTCTTATAAATAATGCGAAGACGATGTTCAAGCGTAGCGTGCCCAAAACCGCTTCGTTCCTTTTTCAGTACTTTTTTGTCGGAGATTTTATTCGAAACCGTCATAAAAAAAGCATTATTTTTAAACTCAAAAACTACCGAAATAAAAGCATCTGCACTTTGAAGATCCGCATGTTTAAAAGCATTTTCAATTAAATCAATCGAAATTAAAGGCGCCAATAAAGGCTGATCGTACAACTTATCTTCCTGATGAATGTTGGTTTTGACTTTCAATTCAAAAAGTGGACTGATCTTAATTTTATTGATTTCGATTAAATTCATCGCAAAATCAATTTCTTCTTTGGCCGTTACAAATTTCTTTTTGCTTTCGTACAAGATATAATCCAGAACATTGGCCAATTTATCGAGAGCAAAATAAGTCTGATACGCATGCGACTGGATAGAATTTAAAATATTCTTAAACAAATGCGGATTTAGTTTTGATTCTAAATTCTCCAATTGCAAATCGTTCACTTTTACCTCCAACGCATAAAAACTTTTTTCTACATCTTCTTTTGCTTTTTTTGCCTGCATCAATTGATACACCATAAAACAAATAATGACAATTAAAAGCAATAGAATTGCTAAGAAAATAAAAGTGGTTGTGTTGTTTTGCTGCATTTACGTGGTTTTATATTTTGAGTCTAATTCAAGAATAAAATTACTGAATCTGCTTCAATCTGTTGAATCTACGTGAAGCTTTTTCACTAAGAAAACAACTTAATTTAAATTTTCTTAAAATCTAAATTGTTTGCAAATATGGGAAAACCTTACGGTTTACAGATAAAACAAGGCAAAATATAGCCAAAACAACACTATCAAATTTGTGTTAACGTTAAGTAAAATAGAGTGGAATATTTATGATTTCGAGCACTTTTCACTACATTTGCATCCATTTTTAAAGATTTTATGAAAAACGCTGTCCAAGTTGGATTTTGGGAAAAATTAGCCCGAATCATACTTAAAAACCGAATTACGATTCTGGTTATACTTTCTGCTTTAACTCTTTTCTTTGGTTATCAGTGGAAGAATCTTTCCATGACTTATACCGAAGCTAACTTGCTTCCGAAAGATCATATTGCAAATAAAGATTATCAAAAATTCTTAGACAAATTTGGCGAAGAAGGAAACTTAATTGTTATTGGTTTTAAAGATCCTAAATTCTTTACACCAAAAAATTATGCCGCTTGGACCGAATTGATGAACGGTTTGAAAAAAGCCAAAGAAGTTGATTTGGTTATTGCTTTGAATGATTTAAAGAAATTAGAAAAAGATACTGTAAACCAAAAGTTTGTTCTAGCGCCATTTATTGACGAAAGTAAAGCGCTTGATGCGAATTATCTAAAAAGCGTACAATATGATTTGTTTCACAATCTTCCTTTTTACGAAGGTCTTTTGTTTAACAAAGAAAGCGGAAGCGTTCGATCTGCTATTTACATGAACAAAGCCCTAGTAAACACGGCTGAAAGAAAGACTTTTATCTTAAATGATTTAGTTCCGAAAATCGATAAATTCGAAAAAACAACTGGAATCGATCTTAAAGTTTCGGGAATGCCATACATCCGTACAATCAATGCGGATAATATGAAAGGTGAAATTGGACTTTTCATTGGAGCGTCTTTATTGACAGTTTCTTTGATTTTCTTTTTCTTCTTCCGTTCGTTTAGAGCTACATTTATTTCGATCTGTATTTTAATTGTTGGTGTAACTTGGTCGTTTGGTACACTTGGATTATTTGGTTATAAAATCACGATTTTAACAGCAATTATTCCACCGCTGATTATCGTAATCGGAATTACAAACTGTATTTTCTTGATTAACAAGTACCAGCAGGAAATTAAAATTCATAACAATCAGGCAAAAGCTTTACAGCGTGTGATTTCAAAAATCGGTTCTTCTACTTTGATGACCAATTTAACAGCTGCAATTGGTTTTGCAACTTTGATGATTACAGGAAACGAATTGCTTTTTGAATTTGGTTTGGTAACTTCAATCAACGTGCTTTCTGTTTATACATTGACACTTTTTATCGTGCCAATTATTTACAGTTTTATGCCATTGCCAAAAGCAAAACACTTATACCATTTAGACAAAACATACATTTCGACACTTTTAAATACGGTTGCAACTGTAGTAAAAGGTAAAAAGACAATCGTTTATATCATTTACGCGGTACTTTTTGTAGTAAGTTTAAATGGAGTAAGACAAATGAAAGTATCAGGAAGTTTGATTGGTGAAATGCCGAAAAGTGCTTCTTTCTTTAAAGATATTTTATTTTACGAAAAAGAATTCAATGGTGTAATGCCTCTTGAAATCATGATTGACACCAAAAAGAAAAAAGGTGTTATGAAGGCTTCGACAATTCGTAAAATGGACGAATTGCAGAATACTATTTCTGAAATTCCAGAATTGGCAAAACCTGTTTCGGTTGTAAACTTGGTTAAATATGCAAAACAGGCTTTCTACAACGGAAACCCTGAATATTACCAATTGCCAACTTCACAGGAACAGACTTTTATTTTGGGTTATGCTAAAAATGCAACCAAAAACAGTAAAGAAAACTTAATGAAAGCGTATGTGGATTCGACTGGACAATATGCCAGGATTACCACTTTCATGAAAGATATTGGGACAGACGAAATGGCAAAAGTAGAAGGGAAATTGCGCAAAAAAATTGATGAGATTTTCCCTAAAGACCGTTATGAAGTTACGATTACAGGAAAAGCATTAGTTTTCCAAAAAGGAACAACTTATCTGGCGCACAACTTAATCGAATCCTTATTGTTTGCGATTGCAACTATTGCGATTTTGATGCTGTATTTATTCCGTTCGTTCAAAATGGTAGCAGCTTCTTTGATTACAAATATTTTACCGCTTTGCATTACTTCTGGATTAATGGGTTATTTCGGAATTCCACTAAAACCGTCAACGATTCTGGTATTCAGTATCGCTTTTGGAATCTCGGTGGATAATGCGATTCAGTTTATGGCGAAATACAAACATGATCTGATGCAAAATAAAGGAAAAGTGAAAAAATCTGTTTTCAGTGCTTTAAGAGAAACTGGAGTAAGCACATTCTATACTTCTGTAGTTTTGATTTTAGGTTTTGCGACTTTCACTTTATCAAGTTTCAGTGGTACAATCGCTTTAGGAGGATTAATTTCTTGTACTTTGGTTTTTGCCATGTTTGCTAACTTGGTTGTATTGCCATCGCTGGTTTTAACTTTTGAGAAGAAAAAGACAAGAAAAGAGGAATTGGAAAGTTTGGAGAAATAAGAAATGGGATTCATTTTTAAAATTTTATACTTAGCCTATTTTATTTCATTAAATTATACTATTTATAAATTTTTGAATGTAAGTTTTATGGGTAACAGAAAGCAAATATTATACTTTGCAGGAAGTTTCATTCCTTTATTTCTAATCCATAAATATCTTTACATTAAAGAAATGATGAATCTGTTTTGCTTTATATTATTAATCTTTTTTAGCTTATCTCCCATCATAATGTATTTTATGAATAAAGATGTGATGAAATCGATTAAAAGAATGGTTGAAAAAAATCCCGATTTAAACAATTCTAGAAGATATGAATCTTTTAATAAATCTGTTGAATTTCAACAAAGGATGGTTATGCCAATAATGCTGACTCTTTTTCAAACATTAATGATTATTAGTCCCGCATTACAAAAAGCAATTGCAAAATAGCATCAATCTCTTAAATTTTTTTTGAGGAAACTTTTCTTTATTGTTTCTCTTAAACATTAAAGATTATAGGGATGAAACTAAACAGCTTCAAAAATTAATTATTATCGATTATATTTGCAGTTGTTCAAAACGAATATTATTTAATATCAATTATATATAAAAATGAAACACACAAAAGTTAGAGACTTATTAAACAGTACGACGACGTTACAGGAAGTGAATGCAAAAGGTTGGGTGAGAACTTTTAGAAATAATCAGTTCATCGCTTTAAATGACGGTTCTACAATTAATAATATTCAATGTGTTGTTGATTTTGAAAATACACCAGAAGAGACTTTAAAAAGAATCACAACTGGAGCAGCAGTTTCTGTAATTGGAACTTTGGTTGAAAGTAAAGGTGCAGGTCAGAAATACGAAATTCAGGTGAACAAACTTGAAATCCTTGGAGATTCTGACGCTGAGAAATTCCCAATGCAGCCTAAAAAACACTCTTTAGAATTTTTACGTGAAAACGCTCACTTACGTGTACGTACAAATGCTTTTGGTGCGATTATGCGTGTGCGTTCGGTTTTATCTTACGCAGTTCACAGCTATTTTCAGCAAAAAGGTTTCGTATATGTAAACACGCCAATTATTACTGGAGCTGACGCTGAAGGTGCTGGAGAAATGTTCCAAGTTACTTCTTTGCCATTGGATAATCTTCCAAAAAATGAAGAAGGAAACATTGATTTCAAAAAAGATTTCTTTGGAAAACATACCAACTTGACGGTTTCTGGACAATTAGAAGGTGAAACTTTCGCAATGGCTTTGGGGCAAATTTATACTTTTGGACCAACGTTTAGAGCTGAGAATTCAAACACTTCTCGCCACTTGGCAGAATTCTGGATGATCGAGCCTGAAGTTGCTTTCAACGATTTGGATGACAACATGGATTTGGCTGAAGATTTTATTCAGTATGTAATCAAATATGCTTTAGACAACTGTAAAGACGATTTAGCTTTCTTAGAAGGAAGACTTCTTGAAGAAGAAAAATCAAAACCGCAGGCAGAAAGAAGCGAAATGGCTTTGTTAGAAAAATTGAACTTTGTTTTAGAAAACAACTTCAAACGCGTTTCTTATACTGAAGCAATTGATATTTTAAGAGATTCAACTCCAAATAAAAAGAAGAAATTCCAATATTTAATCAACGAATGGGGAGCTGATTTACAGTCAGAACATGAACGTTTCTTAGTTGAAAAACATTTTAAATGTCCGGTAATTTTATATGATTACCCAGCAAACATTAAAGCGTTTTACATGCGTTTGAACGACAACACTGAGCCAGGAAGAGAAACAGTTCGTGCAATGGACATCCTTTTCCCTGGAATTGGAGAAATCGTTGGTGGTTCTGAAAGAGAAGAGCGTTACGACGTTCTGGTTGAGAAAATGGAAAAACTTGGAATTGACAAAGAAGAATTATACTGGTATTTAGACACCAGAAGATTTGGATCAGCAACTCACGCAGGTTTCGGTTTAGGTTTTGAGCGTTTGGTATTGTTTGTAACTGGAATGACAAACATTAGAGATGTAATTCCTTTCCCAAGAACTCCTGGAAGTGCAGAGTTTTAAGAAATATAGTTTTTGCCACAAAGACACAAAGACGCGAAGTTTATTTTTAAACTAACTGAGTTAAGGCTCAAAAAAAAACTAAAATAATACCACGAAGACATAAAACCTCGAAGTATTATTTTAATTCTTTAGTTAAGATTTAAAAACTTAAAAAAAACTTTGTGCCTTAGCGTCTTCGTGGCAAAATCATAAAAAATATGCTCTCTGAAAGAACGGAAGAAATTGGAAAAATAATTGTAAACGCAGCATTCAAAGTTCACAAGCAACTTGGACCTGGATTATTAGAAAGAGTTTATGAAGTTTGTTTAGCTCATGAAATCACAAAAGCCGGTCTTGATGTAAAACGCCAAGTTGATATCCCGATTGTTTATGACGGAATTGAATTTAGCGAAGGCTTAAGATTAGATTTACTGATTGAAGATTCTATTATAATAGAAATAAAAGCAGTTGAACAAATAAATCCAGTTTGGGAAGCACAAATTATAAGTCAGTTAAAATTATTGAATAAAGATTTAGGCTTTTTAATCAATTTCAATGTTCCGTTAATAAAGAGTGGCATCAGAAGATTTATAAATACAAAAAGAGTATTTTAAATTCTCAATAAAATATAGGCAAACAAAAAATTTGTGCCTTAATTTCAAATATTAAAACAAAAACTTTGTGTCTTAGCGCCTTTGTGGCAAAAAAACATAAGTATAAATAAAAAACTTTGTGCCTTCGCGCCTTAGTGGCAAAAAAATAGCGCCTTAACTATGCTAAAGCAATTTTTAAATTTAAAATTATCCCAAAAATTATCTCCACAGCAAATTCAGCTGATGAAGTTAATTCAATTGCCTACGCAAGCTTTTGAACAGCGTTTATTAGAAGAAATGAACGAAAATCCGGCTCTGGAAGCTGGAAAAGAAGACGATTACGAAGCTGATGAATACGCTAATGAAGACTATGACGATTATGATGATGCAGAATCTGACAGAATCGAAGCAGACGACATTAATATTGACGAATATCTAAGCGACGACGATACACCTGATTATAAAACTCAGGTAAATAATTATAGTGATGACGAGGAACGCGAAACGCCATTTGCGGCTCCTATAAGTTTCCATCAGGATTTGATCAATCAGTTGAATACTTTTATTTTGAATGATGAGGAACGCGAAATCGCAGAATTCCTTGTTGGAAGTATTGATGATATGGGTTACATCCGAAGAAGTATTCCAGACATTGTAGACGATATGGCTTTTACTCAGGGAATTTACACTGATGAAGCAATGGTTGAAAAAATGTTGACAGTAATTCACGAACTTGAACCTTCAGGAGTTGGCGCACGTGATTTACAGGAATGTTTATTACTTCAGTTAAAACACAAAACACCAACTGAATATGTTGATTTAGCAATCGACATTATCGAAAATCAGTTTGATGCTTTTACGAAGAAACATTACGATAAGCTTTTACAGAAATACAGCATTTCTAACGAACAGCTTAAAAAAGCAATTCATGAAATTGAAAGATTAAACCCAAAACCGGGTGGTTCTTTTGCTGGAAACAATAAAGTTACAGAAAACATTGTTCCTGATTTTGCCATTAGAATTGTAGATGGCGAATTAGAATTAACCTTAAACGGAAGAAATGCTCCTTCCCTGCACGTTTCTAAAGATTATCAGGAAATGATGCAGACGTATAAAGAATCTCGCGATAAATCGACTGCGCAGAAAGATGCTGTTCAATTTATCAAGCAAAAACTAGATTCTGCTAAATGGTTTATTGATGCAATCAGACAGCGTCAGGAAACTCTTTTTGTAACGATGAATGCGATTATGCATTATCAGGAAGAATATTTCTTGGATGGTGACGAAACCAAACTAAAACCAATGATCTTAAAAGACATTGCAGATATGGTTGGTTTGGATATTTCGACGATTTCGCGTGTGGCAAACAGCAAATATGTTGAAACTCCATATGGAACTAAACTTATTAAGGAATTCTTCTCTGAAGCCATGAAAAATGATCAGGGAGAAGATGTTTCAACTTTAGAAATTAAAAAGATTCTTCAAAATACGATTGAAGAAGAAGATAAAAGAAAACCGCTTCCAGACGATCAACTTGCAGAAATCTTGAAAGAAAAAGGCTATCCAATTGCGAGAAGAACAATTGCAAAATATCGTGAACAATTAGATATTCCGGTAGCAAGAATGAGAAAGAAGATTTAATTTTCAAAAATAAAAAACCCGACAAATTTAAGATCTGTCGGGTTTCTTTTTGTTTTATTTTTATTTGTATTGATCTGGTAAAATCTTTACATCGAACAAAAACACTTTCTTTTTATCGCTATAACTATAATTCAAAGTGTAATCGTTATCTCTAAAAACCTGAAGTCCTGTATTTGCTTTTGCAGTACTTAAAAGACTTTTTCTAATTTCTTCTTGAATTACGCTAACCTCAGCCGTTTCTTTACTTACATTCAGCAATGTTAAATTGTATCGAACTGTTTTTTCTTCATGCAAACTTACACTGTCCAAACGAATTCCTTCCTGAATATTTAAAGGACAGCTTTTATTATATTTTGCAATTAATTCTACTACTTCAGTATTTACTTCATCTTCTTTTTCGCCTAAGTAAAATTGAAAATAAGCTACGAAAGCGACAGCTATTCCAATTAATACTAACAATAAAACAGTCGATTTTCTCATATTTTGTAATGTTTTTGTCATGGCTTATAATAAGTAAAACAATCTATTTTTCGTGATTCTTTTTCATTGCTTTAAAATACGCTGCACGGCTAAGTGGCTCATATTCTTCTGTTTCCCCAAGCATAACCAATTTATCGTTATCAGTTTTTCTAAAACTATAATTTGCTAAATTTCCAGTTCTGGTGCAAACGGCATGAACTTTAGTCACATATTCTGCTGTTGCCATAAGCCCTGGCATTGGCCCAAACGGATTTCCTTTAAAATCCATATCTAATCCTGCAACAATAACGCGGATTCCTTGATTCGCTAAATCATTGCAAACTGTAATAATTTCATCATCAAAAAACTGTGCTTCATCAATACCGATTACATCACATCCTTGAGCTAAAATCAAAATATTAGCTGCTGCAGGAACAGGCGTAGAACGAATTTCGTTGGCATCGTGAGACACCACCATTTCGTCATGATAACGGGTATCAATAGCAGGTTTAAAGATTTCAACTCTTTGTTTGGCAAATTGGGCACGTTTTAATCTTCGGATCAGCTCTTCGGTTTTACCCGAAAACATTGATCCACAAATAACTTCAATCCAACCAAATTGTTCTTTGTGATTTACTGTATTTTCGAGAAACATTTTGTATTTTTCTACCTTTAAAAATGAATAGTTTTTATTACTTTGTACTGGCAATAAATTGATGTAAAAATGTACTGTTTTACATTTTTTCAAAAGTAGAAAATTTTTACCAAACCTTAGATTCGCGAAAGCGTATTAACAGAAATAAAAAATTATCTTTTGAATTTCCTTGAGAATAGAGACATTCAAACATTAAATACACTAAAATACCTTATTCACTATAATTTTCAATAGTTATGAAAAAAAAATTGGAAGCTGATTTAATTAGCATTGCACATCGAATTTTAAAACTTAAAAATAAATCCGATATCAATCAATTGTACCTTGAAACTCAGAAATTATACGAGAAATTAGCGGTATTAAAATTTGTAGAAGAGAATTTCGACACTGCAAAACCAACAATTGGACAAAATAATATTGTAGCCGAATTGGAAACGATTTTTGAAAAAGAAGAAGAGGCTATTCCTGCTATAATTGAACTTGAAGCTCCTGTTGAAGAAAAAGTAATTGCACTTGAAGAATCTTATGAACCTGAAATTTCAGAAGAAAAACCAGCAGAAGTTGTTGAAACTGTTGAACCAATCGTTGAAGTTGAAGAACCAGTAATCGAAGAAACTCCTGAACCAATCACTGCGGAAATTGAAGAGCCAATTATTGAGCAAACTGTTGAACCAATCGCAGCAGAAATTGAAGAGCCAGTTATTGAAGAAATTGTTGAGCCAATTGCTGAAAAGGTAGAAGAAACAGAAAAAGTTACTGATGATCTTTCCTTCACAACGATAAATGAATTGAAACCTATTCCTGATTTCAAACCAGCTTTTGAATTGGAAACTGAACCAATTATCGAGGAGGTTAAAGAAGAACCTAAGAAAGATACTCCTTCACAACCAACTATTCAATTTGAAGATTTCGGAATTAATTATGCCGACGCGCAGTTTGTAAAAGTAGATAGTTTTGAAGCTGTTCCTCCTGTAAAAACTCCTTCTATTAATGATTTCAAAGAAGAGAAAAAAATTGAAACTGCAATTCTTGAAACTCCTGCACAGCCAAAATCGGTAAGTTTGAATGAGAAGTTGGCAAGAGGTTTTCATATTGATTTGAATGACAGAATTGCATTTACTAAAAATCTTTTTGGAAATAGCACAGAAGATTACAGCCGTGTTTTAAATCAATTAATGACTTTTGATTCTTATAGCGAAGCAAAAGATTTTATTGAAGACATGGTAAAACCAGACTACAATAACTGGGAAGGAAAAGACGATTACGCAGAACGTTTTATGGGAATTATTGAAAAGAAATTCTCGTAAAGAAATTTTCACATCTCACATTTTACATTTCACGAATAAACAACTATGTCAAAATTATATATCGTTCCAACGCCAATTGGCAATCTTGAAGACATGACTTTCAGAGCCATTCGGGTTTTGAAAGAAGTCGATTTGATTTTGGCGGAAGACACCCGCACAAGCGGAAAACTTCTAAAGCATTTTGAAATTGGCACGCACATGCACAGCCATCACATGCATAATGAGCACAAAACCACCGAAAATTTAATTGCACGTTTGAAAGCTGGTGAAACCATCGCTTTAATTTCAGACGCCGGAACTCCAGCAATTTCAGATCCGGGGTTTCTATTGACTCGTGCTTGTGTCGAAAATAAAATTGAAGTCGAATGTCTTCCAGGCGCAACGGCTTTTGTTCCCGCACTTGTAAACAGCGGACTTCCAAATGACAAATTTGTTTTTGAAGGTTTTCTGCCTGATAAAAAAGGACGTCAGACTCGCTTTTTGGCTTTAGCCGAAGAAATCCGAACGATGATATTATACGTTTCTCCACACAAACTCGTTAAAACTCTTAGTGAATTTGTTCAGTATTTTGGAGAAGACAGACAAGTTTGCGTTTCGAGAGAATTATCAAAATTACACGAAGAAAATGTACGCGGAACGGCAAAAGAAGTTCTAGCACATTTTGAAAAAACAGCACCGCGAGGAGAAATCGTAGTTGTCGTTGCTGGAAAAACAATAACAAAAGAACCTAAGAAAAGTAAATTTTCTAAGGACGAAGAAGAATAAAAAATAATGTTAGTTCAATTTCATTTGTCACATCGAGCGGAGTCGAGATGCACGTTTGGTTCTCAACTCCGCTCGATGTGACAGTATGAACCAAAAAATATAATTCAAAGAATAAATCATGAGCATTCAAGCCTTTTTAGAAAAAGTAAAACAAACTCCAACGCAAATCACATTTCCTGAGACTATTGCAGTAATTGAAGAAAATTACAATTTTACTCCAACTGCTTTTCAAAACGGAACACAATATAATGCAGTAGGCGAAAATTCAGGTTCTTGCAAATTGTTTTCTTTCGCAAAACTGCAAAATTTAAGTAAAGAAGAAACTTTAGCCTGCTTTGGAGCTTTTTATTTTGAAGAAGTTTTAGGAGATCCAAACGGGACTAACCATCAAAATATTAGAAATTTCATCAACTTAGGTTGGGACGGAATTAAGTTCGAAGGAAATGCTTTAGAAGCAAAATAACATTTGTCAGGCTGAGCGTAGTCGAAGCCTTTTTTTGTACAAAATATTTCGCCACTGATTAAAAAGATTAACACAGATTAATATGAAAGTTGCCACGAATTACACAAATTAGCACGAATTTAATTAGTGAAAATTTGTGTAATTCGTGGCAAAAAAAATAATCTTTTAAATCCTTTTAATCTGTGGCAAAAAAAAAATTACCCATCAGATTAAACGATTTCAAAAATCTGAAGTCTAAAATCTAAAATCTAAACTCAACCATGCGTTGGACATTAAAACCAAAACCTTCTGAAGAAAAAATTAAACATTTGGCACAAGCCTTAAATGTAGAAGATTTTGTAGCAACACTTTTGATTCAGCGTGGTATTGAAACTTTTGAAGAGGCAAAGAATTTCTTTCGTCCGTCTTTAGAACATCTTCACGATCCGTATTTGATGAAAGATATGGATAAAGCCGTTGTGCGAATTGAACGCGCCATTCAAAACGAAGAAAACATTCTAGTTTTTGGCGATTATGATGTAGACGGAACAACAGCGGTTTCTTTGGTTTCATCCTATTTAAAATCACATTATCCTAATATTGCCACTTATATTCCCGATCGTTACGACGAAGGTTACGGAATTTCATATAAAGGAATTGACTACGCAGACGATAATGGAATTTCTTTAATTATTGCTCTCGACTGCGGAATCAAATCTATTGATCATATCGCTTACGCGAAAGCTAAAAACATTGACTTTATTGTTTGCGACCACCACCGTCCAGGAGAATTTCTTCCTGATGCTGTTGCTGTTTTAGATCCAAAAAGAGAAGACTGTTCTTATCCTTACGATGAACTGTGCGGTTGCGGAGTTGGTTTTAAATTGATTCAGGCTTTGGGTCAGAATCGAAATGAAACTATTGAAGATTTAGTTCCGTATTTGGATTTAGTTGCTACTGCAATTGCCGCAGATATTGTTCCGATAACAGGAGAAAATCGAGTATTGGCTTACTTCGGTTTGAAAGTCATCAACAGCGAACCAAGACCTGGAATTAAAGCACTTGTTCATCAGGTAAAAAAGAAAGTTTTAGATATTACCGATGTTGTTTTTATTGTTTCTCCTCGAATTAATGCCGCTGGAAGAATCAAACACGGAAATCATGCCGTTGAATTATTGACTGAATTCAACTTTGAGCAAGCTCAGCAATTTGCTTCGGAAATTGAGCAATACAACGCTGACCGAAAAGATTTAGACAAAAAAATTACCAAAGAAGCTTTTCAGCAAATTTTACAAAATAACGAAGAAGAACGTTTTTCAACAGTTGTTTTTCAGGAAGATTGGCATAAAGGTGTTATCGGAATTGTAGCATCAAGATTAATTGAAACTTATTATCGCCCGACTTTAGTTTTCACCAAAAGCGGAGACAAATATGCAGCTTCTGCCCGATCTGTAAAAGGTTTCGATGTATATAATGCTTTAGATGCGTGTTCAGAACATTTGGAACAATTTGGAGGACATATGTATGCAGCAGGAATGACATTGAAAGCCGAAAACTATCAGCTTTTTAAAGAAGCTTTTGAGAAATGCGTGCAGGAAACCATTCAACCCGAAATGCGAACTCCTGAAATAGAAATTGATGCTGAAATTGATTTTTCAGACATCACCCCAAAGCTAATTCGCATTTTAAAACAATTCGAACCGTTTGGTCCGCAAAATATGACGCCAGTTTTTATGACTAGAGATCTAAAAGATACTGGTTATGCCAAAACTTTAGGCGCAGAAGAAGAGCATTTAAGACTTTTCGTCAAACAATATAACTCCGACGGAATTGCCGCAATTGGCTTTGGACTCGGAAAAAAATTAAACATAGCAAAAAATCAAAATCCGTTTCAGCTGGCTTATACAATTGCCGAAAATGAATGGAACGGTACAATTTCAACTCAGCTTATGCTGAAAGATATTAGAACAGATGGAAGAAATTAAATCCAATAAACCTGATCCGTATCAGGCGCTTCGTTACAGAGAATTCAACGTGTTTTTATTATTGCGTTTTGCGATGGTTTTTGCCTGGTCAATGCAATTTATTGTAATAGAATGGGAAGTTTACAGCTTAACTAAAAACCCGCTTTCTTTAGGAATTATTGGTTTAATGGAAGTTATTCCTGCAGTAGGAATGGCTTTATTTGCCGGACATATTGTCGATCAAAAAGAGAAAAAAGGATTATTGGTAAAATGTATTTTAGGTTTTTCTGTAATCAGTTTTGGATTATTTTTATTGACTTGGCCAAAAGTTGTTGGCGGCTGGTCTTCAAATGTAATTCTATATTCTATTTATGCTTTGGTATTTTTTGGCGGATTGGTTCGTGCTTTTATGGGACCAACTATCTTCTCGCTTTTATCTTTAATTATTCCTAAAAAAGTATATCCAAATGCTGCAACTTGGAGCAGTTCGGTTTGGCAAATTGGAGCTGTAATGGGACCTGCATTGGCAGGATTCTCAATCAACTGGATTGGCGTTCACTGGTCAATGTGTCTTGTTTTCGGATTCTCAATTCTTTCCTTAATCGCCTTATCGCAGATCAGCGCAAAACCAATCATCAATCCAAAAATTGGAGAATCAATTAAAGATAGTCTTACCGAAGGTTTAACTTTTGTATTTAAAAACAAAATTGTTCTTGGCGCATTATCATTAGATATGATCGCAGTACTTTTCGGAGGGGCCGTTGCATTATTGCCAGTTTTCGCCCAAGACATCTTGAAAGTAGGTTCTGAAGGTTTCGGAATTTTAAGAGCTGCACCTGCTGTGGGTGCTTTTATTACAATGATTGTTTCGGCTTATGTGCCTTTATACAAAAATGCAGGAAAAAAACTTTTAATCGCCATATTCGTTTTCGGATTGTCGATCATTTTATTTGGTCTTTCTACTTATTTCTGGCTTTCTGTTTTTGCTTTATTCCTAAGCGGGTTGGCTGATGGAATTTCAGTAGTTATCCGTCAGACGATTTTACAGCTTAAAACTCCAGATCACATGCGCGGGCGTGTTGGTGCTGTAAATTCAATTTTTGTCGGATCTTCTAACGAATTAGGTGCTTTTGAAAGTGGTGCAACTGCTAAGTTGATGGGCGCTGTAACATCAGTTGTTTTTGGCGGAAGCGTTACGCTTTTAACTGTAGTTTTTACTGCATTGAAATCTCCAACCTTTAGAAATTTAGATTTAAAAAGAGATATGGATGAACATCATAAATTGGAGTAAATGAAGCCATTTCTTCTTTCTGTATTTCTTTTATTTTCCTTTTTCGTAAACGGACAAAATCTTTACATTAAAACTTACGGAAACGAAAAGAATAAACCCATTATTTTTATTCACGGCGGACCAAGCGGCAACGCAACATTATTTGAAGGAACAACAGCTCAAAAACTAGCTGAACAAGGTTTTTATGTTATTGCTTATGATCGAAGAGGCGAAGGAAGATCAACAGATTCTAATGCAAAGTTTACTTATGACGAAGCTTTTCAGGATCTGAATTCAATTTATGCAAAATATCATTTAAAGAAAGCTGTTTTACTTGGCCACAGTTTTGGCGGTTTGGTAGCGACACTTTATACCCATAAATATCCAGAGAATGTAAGCGCTTTGGTTTTGGCTGGAGCTTTATTTTCGCAGCAGGAAACTTACGATCATATTCTAAATACATTAAAGAAAAAATACAGTAACGATTCTGAACAGTTGAAAAGAATAAGCATCGTTGAAAACTTAGATAAAAATTCAGCTGAATACAGAAAAGGATGTTATGAACTTGCTGGTGAAAACGGCTTTTTTAAAATGCCAAATCCAACTACAGAATCTAAAAAACTATATGCCGATTATGAAGCTGGTGAATTTTATAAAACTAATATTCGAAATAAAAATGCTCCGCTTCTCTTCTATCAAAACGAAAAACAAAACAACATTGATAGCAGACCTTTTTTAAAGAAAATCAAAACCGCTGGAGTTCCTATTTATGGAATTTACGGAAAAAATGATGGAATTTTTTCATCGGATCAAATCAATTCTATGAAAGTTATAACTGGAAAAAATCACTTCGCTTTCCTTGACAATTGCTCTCATTATTTATTTGTTGACCAGCAAGCAGTATTTATTTCTAAACTACAATATTGGCTGCAATAATCTTTATAAAACGAACTTTATCAAACAACATAACAAACTAATAATCAATAATTAGCAATATTTTTTAGCTTTTTTTTATGTTTTTATTAATCAAGTATTAATACAAACAGAGCGTATCTTTGTGGCCTAAAAAAATTTGCCATGAAAGACATCGAGCAGATATACCGAAACGATTTTGGAATTTCATTTTATTGGAAAGAAGGCAACGAAATTATATCAGATAAAATCCAGTTGCTTTTTAAACAAATGGGCTTTTATTTTTCAGTTCAAGAGTTAAATGAATTTCACGATTTAATTGAAGACTGCGTCACAGACCATAATGATTATGATGCGCGTGGCGTAAAACGCGCCTTCGATAAATTTTTATTGAAAACACCATATGTTGCTATAGATTTAGAAATATCACCAATGGAATTAGATTCTATAAAAGACTTGGTTGACGGTTCATTATTTCGACTTAATCTCAATGAATATATCTATGGTTCGGGTATGAACTAAAGCGTGCTACAAAATATTTTTTTCAAATTTTTATGATTTTTTTATTTAGAATTAATATAAATAATATTTATATTTGTTGAAATAAAAGGATTTACGATGAGAGAAATTGAGCAGATATATCATAATAACTTTGGAATAGCTTTTTACTGGAAAGATCACAATACCACGATTTCAGATAAGGTACAATTGGTTTTTAAAGAAACAGGCTTTTATTTTACAGTTCAAGAGTTAAATCATTTTTGCGATTTGATTGAAGACAGCATGATAGAAAATGCTTGTTGTGAAGCATGCGAAATGAAATATTCCTGCCATAAGTTTTTATTGAAAACACCTTGCAATTCTATAGATCTGGCTGTAAACATGACCGAATTAAAATCAATTAAAGATTTGGTTGAAGGTTCCTTATTTAAAATTGAACTGGATGAATATGTTTATGGAGTTGGCATGAATTAAGAAGCAATCTAAATATTTTAACAGCATTTTTTCATTATTGAAATATATTTTGATTCAATTCAAAAAAAAGTATATTTACAGCAATGAAAAAAGCTGCATTTCTACTTACCTTATTACTTCTGGCAATTCTCTTTGTCAGCTGCAACAACAAATCAGAGGAATATATTGATCCGCGCGGAACCGATTATGCGGGGTCAGAAAGCTGTATACAATGCCATAAAGTGCAATCTGACATGGCATTCAAAAGTTCGCATTTTAAGGCAACTTCTCCAGCAATTCTAGGAAATGTATCAGGCGATTTCGATTCTAAAAATCATACTTTCATTTATGATAAAGAGACCAAATTGGTCATGGAAAAACGTGGAGACAGCTTGTATCAAGTTGTTTATAAAAACGGTAAAGAAACGGCTAAATACAAATTTGAAATTGTTTTTGGAACCAAGCACGCTCAAACTTCAGTTTACTGGAAAGACAATAATACATACGAACTGCCAGTTTCTTTTTATCACTCCATAAACAATTGGGCAACAAGTCCAGGTTTTCCTGCAGACAAACCATATTTTGACCGTATGGTGGTAAAAGATTGTTACTCTTGCCACGCCTCAAATGCCAGTAGTCGAAGCATGAACCAAAATTCTGATGAAAGAAATATGATGTCTATGGATGTTGAAGATATCATTAGAAAAGAAACAATTGTTTACGGAATTGACTGTGAACGATGCCACGGTCCAGCCAAAAAACATGTTGACTTTCATCTTAAAAATCCAAATGTCAAAATTGGCAATAGCATCACAAGTTTTAAAACTTTAAAGAGACAGCAAAGATTAGATGCATGTGCTTTATGTCACGCCGGAAATGACGGAATGAAACTAAAATCCCGTTTTGAATTTAAACCTGGAGATAATTTATCAGAATTCTTTCGTGAAACCAGAAGCATAACAGACACCGCAAACTTTGATGTTCATGGCAATCAATTTCGTTTAATGGCACAAAGCAAATGTTTTATAAAAAGTGATAAAATGGATTGCATTACTTGCCATAATCCGCATGAAAATGCCTCTAAAAACATGGCTTCGTATTCCAAAATCTGTATGAGTTGCCATCAAGGTTTAAAACACAAAGAAACTACTTTAAAAATAATGCCTGAGAAGTTATTGGCCAGCAATTGTGTAGAATGCCACATGCCGAAAAAAGCATCTGGAGCAATTAAGTTTCAGCTTTCAAATAGTAAACAGCTTTCAGAATATATTCTGCGAACGCATAAAATCGGAATTTACCCAACGAGCACAAAATAAAAATTTTGTTTTTCGACTCCGACTTTTGATTAGTTTTTTCCGTATTAATTTACCCTTTTGACTTTCGACTTTTGACTTTCGACTTTTGACTTTCGACTAAACTACTTCTCGAATTTTTTAAGTTCGAATTTCTCACCGTCAAAAACACCATAGGTAAAATATCCGATCCAATCGCCAAGATTGACATATTCCGAGTTTTCTCCAACCGGAATAATCATGGGTAAATGGCGGTGTCCAAAAATGAAATAATTGTAATGTTTGGTTTCTAGTTTTCGTTTGGCATATAAAACAAGCCATTCGTTTTCTTCACCTAAAAACTTCACATCTTCGTCACCAGAAATCAGTTTATTTTTCACTGATAAATATTGAGCTAAACTAACGCCTACATCTGGATGCAACCAACGGAAAAGCCATTTTGAAAACGGATTTGTAAATACCTTTTTCATTCTTTTATAGCCTTTATCACCAGGACCTTTTCCGTCTCCGTGACCAATCAGGAACGTCTTTCCGTTAAAAGTAAATTCTTTGTTATCGTGATAAACCGGAATATTCAATTCGGTTTCAAAATAATCATTCATCCAAAGATCATGATTTCCGACAAAAAAATAAACAGGGATTCCGCTGTCGCGAATTTCTGCCAGCTTGCCTAAAATGCGTACAAAACCTTTTGGAACAACTGTTTTATATTCAAACCAAAAATCAAATAAATCTCCCAATAAAAAAATTGCTTCAGCATCTTCCTTAACCTCATCAAGCCAAGCCACGAATTTCTTTTCACGCGGCAAACTCAATTCTGGAGTTGGCGCACCAAAATGCTGATCTGAGGCAAAATATATTTTTTTCATTTAGAGTTTTAGATTACTAGACTTCTTAGAATTTTAGACTTTTGTCTCTCTGAGCGAAGTCGAAGAGTTTGGAATTTGGAATTTACATTTTTAAATATTGTCGCTTGCGTACCATTCTGCAAAAGAAGATTCTGTTTCCTGAAGTTTTAGTGAGAAAAGAGAAATTCCAGCAGGTAGACGATTTTTAATTCTTTCAGCAAAATCTACCACCATATTTTCGCTAGTTGGCTGATAATCTACTAAGATTACGTGATGTCCACGATTTTTCAATTCATTTGCCAATTCGATATGAGGAGTTGTCTGATTGAAAACAGTTGCATGATCAAATTGATCGACGATTTCTTCTTTTACAATTTTCTTTAGATCAGAAAAGTCAATCACCATTCCGAACTTTACATTCGATCGGTCTGTAATTGGCGAACCAATAACTGTTACCGATAATTTATAACTGTGTCCGTGAACGTTCTTGCATTTTCCGTCGTAACCGTACAAAGCGTGACCGGTTTCGAAACTAAATTGTTTTGTAATTCTGATATTACTCATCGATTTTTATTTTAAGCTTGCAAATTTACAAATTAATTGCCGTTTTTAGCTCTTTTTTTAGCTCTAAGATACATCCACAAAGCAATTCCGCCCAAAACTAGAAACGGAATAAAAGATCCAATGACAACGCCAATTTGATAACCGCTGTCTGGAGCATCTTTAATTTTCTCTGCAATGTCAACTTTTTGCATTAACGAAATAATAGTCATGTTCAATAATTTATGTAGTGAAAATTTGATTTTAAAACATTTTTCAAAGCTATGCTCCTATTTTTCCAAAATCAATGACTTATATCATACCTATTTTTTAAACTGCAACAAAGCATTTTTCGTGAAATCAGACAAAACCAATTTGCCTGTAATAGCAGCACGTTCAAACAAAAGAGATTCCCATTGTTCAGTTCCTTCCCAAATAATCTTTTTCATTTCGTAAAGCGCTTCAGGATTATATGAACTTAGCTTTTTTGCAAAACTTTCGACCTCAGCATCCAAATTTTCAGCTTCGCATAAAACAGAAAAAAGACCTTTTTCAAAAGCCCAATCTGCCGATTTCCATTCATGAGCCGCTAAAGTCATTTCAGTCATTGCTGTTTTTCCTATTTTTCGAGAAACCGCTGGTTCAATTACAAATGGTCCAATTCCGATAGCTAATTCAGATAATTTTATATCACTTTTGGAAGTTGCAAAAACATAATCGCAAGCCGAAATAATTCCGACACCGCCACCAACAGCTTTTCCTTGTACACGTCCGATTATAATTTTATTGCAATTACGCATCGCATTCAGCAAATGTGCAAACCCTGAAAAGAATTCTATACCTTGTTCTTCATTTTCGACTTTCAAAAGTTCATCAAAAGAAGCTCCTGAACAAAACGTTTTTTCTCCTTCGCTTTTTAAGATAATAACCGAAACATTTTCATTTCTACTTAAAGAATTAATTTCAGCAGTAAGGTTATTTAACAATTCACGCGGAAAAGAATTACTTGCAGGATGACCAAATTGCACAATTGCAACAGTATTTTGAAAAGAAGTTTCTAAGCTTCCGTTTGTATTTTCTAGGCTCATAAAAATTACATTTAAAGGTAAAGTTACGCTTTTGAAAATAATTCATCCGAAACTTCTCGAAATTTGTTTTTTGAGAATTAATTGACTTTATTTGTTAACACTTTGGGGGATTAGCTCATTTGGCTAGAGCGTCCCGATGAAAAATCGGGAAGGTGACAGTTCGAATTCTATTTCTCAACAAACGGGGGATTAGCTCATTTTGGCTAGAGCGTCCCGATGAAAAATCGGGAAGGTGACA
>NZ_JAERSF010000001.1:0-1568898 GCF_016735615.1 Flavobacterium tagetis | reverse complement strand
CAGTTCGAATTCTATTTCTCAACAAACGGGGGATTAGCTCATTTGGCTAGAGCGTCCCGATGAAAAATCGGGAAGGTGACAGTTCGAATTCTATTTCTCAACAAACGGGGGATTAGCTCATTTGGCTAGAGCGTCCCGATGAAAAATCGGGAAGGTGACAGTTCGAATTCTATTTCTCAACAAACGGGGGATTAGCTCATTTGTCTAGAGCGTCCCGATGAAAAATCGGGAAGGTGACAGTTCGAATTCTATTTCTCAACAAACGGGGGATTAGCTCATTTGGCTAGAGCGCTACGCTGGCAGCGTAGAGGCGACCGGTTCGAATCCGGTATTCTCCACAAATAATTCAAAAATACCCAAACAGATATTTAATTCTGCTTGGGTATTTTTTTTAATACACATTTTATGTTTTATATCTACATTATATATTCAAAAACATTAGACAAATACTATGTTGGTTCATGCCAAAATATTGAACAGCGTTTAAAAGACCATTTAAATAGCAGAAGTAAATTCACAAAAGTTGTGAAAGATTGGGAATTAAAATATTCTGAGACATTCTTAACAAGAAGTGAAGCCTGCAAAAGAGAATTGCAAATCAAAAAAATCAAAAGCAGAAAATATATCGAAAAGCTAATAATAACAAAAAGCTAAAATATCTAGATACATCGGGACGGTATTCTCCACAAAATAAAAAAACCTTGTAAATTCTGTTTTACAAGGGGTTTATTTTTTTAGAAAAACTAATTCTATCTATTTCTCATTTGCAGCATCATCTGCATCAACTCTTTTTTTCTCAGCTTTTTTAAAATCGTTGTTTAGCAATTTTTCCAATTTCTTTTTCTCTCGCTGATTTTTTCTGATTGTTAGCACAACAAGAATAATTACCAATATTGCTACAATCGCTATTATATTCCAATTGATATCCATAACTAAATTTTTAATTAAAGGTAAATAATCAAAAATATCTTTCATGTTATCAAACAGTTAAGTCTTTAATATTTTCATAAAACTAATTTTGACATAATTATATTTTTTGAAAGATATTTCTTCAAAAGTTGTTTTCTATTTTTGCGTGAAACAAAATTTCCTAACAGGATATTTTTAATAGCCCATTAAACGTTTCAAAATGAATCAAAACTTAAAAAACAAAATATTCTCATTCATAAAAAAACCTCTTCTAATTGCAGTTATACTTTTTGTCTTTACTTTAATAGAGATCTACTGGGCAATGGGTAGTTTTTCTAACAAACCATCAAGTGGTTGTTTAGATTGTTCATTCTTTGACGATGCTTATTTAATGACGTTGTTTTCTACTGTTTTCTTATCAATAGTTTTTCTGCCTTTTTCTTTAATTAAAAACAGGAATCTAAAAGTTACACTTCAATTACTATTGTTAATCTTAATATGGTTTTTCTGGGATTATACCCTTTTTGTAGATCGAGAATCTGCGTGGAGTACATATCTTTTTAAAGAAGAAATAATGTATACTCTTGAATTTTCTTTCCTCCCTATTTTAACTTTATCTATTCTTACAATATTTACTTTAAACTACATCTTAAAAAAATTATGAGCCAAAGTAAAAAAATAATATTGAGAGTCTATTTCATTATCTGTGCACTTTTTGTGCTGGACTGCCTTTTGTATTACTTTCAAGAAATCAGTTTACGTGGTTATTACAGCGACGTGGTTTTATCATGGCTTTGGCTGATAAGCAGTTTTGTAATAATTATTGTTTTTTGGAAAAAACTCATGGCAAAACTTCTTTTGGTGGCAATAATCGGAACATTTGCAATAAGTATTATGGCTATGATGATGCCTTTTTTCGCCTTATTGCTTTCAAGTACATCATTAGGTTTGTACCAAAACATAGATTTGAATAAAAATTATAGAGCACAAATTGTAGGTTATAGTGCAATGGGACGTCCATGGTTTGAAGTAATTGAGAAAAAAGGATTATTAGAAAAAAGAATTATCAAATGCACCGATTCTCAGCTTATGAATGATGACTTGGATATTAAAATCAGAACGGCGAAAGATATTATTTTTAAAAACGAAACCGATAACACTCTGACTTTAACTCTCTTTTATGGAGGACCAAACAAAACCATTACTTTCGATAAAAAGACAGGAAATATTATCGCAATAAAAAAATTGTAACAAATGCTAGGCGTCAAATGTTATGAAAAACCTTTCTTTTATTTATAAGAAAAAAGACAAAACAGCCTTTAAAACATATCTAGTCACTAAACTTTTGATTTTCTAATTCAAACAAATTAAAGTACTTTCGTACATAGCGAAACCCGAAATCAAATTTAAATAATGACAACAAGATCGTTCTTTTTATCAACCGCTTTTTTAATTCTGTTATCTGCCTGTAATAAAAAAGAAAACACCACAACAACTACACTTCCTGAAGTAACAGAACAGGCTGAAACTGAAACTGATACTCTTCAAGCCGAAGAAGCTTCAAAAAAAGAAAGCATTTATCTATTTAACGTTATACCAAAAGATAGCAGTGAGGTTGCATTTGTTTCACTTTCTGATATTTATCCTGTCACCGACGAAAAAGATACGCTCGTTTTACCTAACATAGAAAAAATGGGGAAATACGATTCGCAATATTTTACATTCGTCAAAAACTACAGAAAAAGATTTTTGTCTAAAACCAATATTTCTGAAACGGATTCATTGTTTATTTACGATTATGCCAAAAACAAACAGGTTTCTTTTGCAGTAAAAAACCTAAAAACAGCTGCAATGTTAAACGGATATTCTTCTGAAGAAGATTGGCCGTATGATAATTATGATTTTATGATTGGTTTCGAAATCAACAAAAAACATTTAAACGGTTTCAGTGAATATTACAGAGATGCTTTGGTTTATGTAGGCAAAGAAAATCCGTTTTCTCAAGAACATTTGAAGCCCATTTCATGGAAAAAAATCGCAAAAAAGGATTATCCGTCAAAACCATTAAAAAATGACGACCGTACTTTGCTAAAGAACACATTAACAGGCAATACGTATTTTTTCAAAACAGAGAGTTATGAGTATTTTTTACAAGATTACCTAGATAGCAATAAAATAATTTATGGCAGACGTCTTTTAGTCGTTAATTCTAAAACCAAAGATGTTATAATCGAAAAACTTTTTAGCCAAAGCGAAGGCACATCCCCTTCTCCATTAAATTATGAAAACGGAGAAAATTCTATTGACCAATGGACAGGAAAACTTTTTAAAAATAAACCCGAAGTTGTTTTTGGTTTTGAATATGTTTCTTTTGGCTGTCCGAGTATTTCGGTAATCGACAAATCAAATGAAGAAATTAATATTCAATGCGACAATCGTCATTAAGACCAATCTTCGAAATTTAAAAAATTTTGAAGAGAAAATAAGCCTTTCAATTTATTATAACGAAAAAGCCATTTCTGTTTTCCGGAAATGGCTTTTTTGTTATAAAATTGATCAATATTTTCAATCAGAGTACTAAAAATGTGAATTGATGTACCGCTAGAACGATAAAAGTCAAGAAATATATTGGTATCAATGAGTATTTTCATTTATTATTCTTTTCATTCAATCAGAAAAAATAAGCAATTTCTTTTAAAAATATCATTTGTTTTTATTCCTATCAATAAGTAAAAAAACTGATGCCAAAAGCAAACTTACTAAAAGAATAAGTATTCTAATTGATACAAGTTTTATATCTGTATAACCTCTAAAATATCTAATTTGAAAGGCATTAGTACTAATAAATTGCACCATACAATAAATAAAAAAAATTGCAAAAATTAAGGATAATATTTTATATATAAATCGACTCATACTCCCAGATATGGTTATTATTTAAGCAAAAAACCCATTCTTATAGATCCGTAAAAATATCCCGAATTAGTATCAATTCCTGGATCATTCAATTCTCTTCCGCGATAAAGAAAGGAATAAGATATGTTGAAGTTATTGTGTCGGTATTTTAAACCAGCTTCGGCATTGAAACGAAGTGGTTCCAAATCGAAAGTTACTGGACTTGTATCATTAAACATGCTTCCTTCAATTGTAGCATCATAAAACTGATAATTGACGCTTGGCGCAGCGTAGAAATAAAATTCTCTAATATTTGGTTGCGCATTTGCGCTTACCGAAGCATTATGCATATTAGAATCATAAATTGGAAGCAGTTTTTTAAATCCAAATCTCGCCATAAATCCCGTTGAAACTCCAGAAAAAATAGTTCCTAGACTGCCTTCTGACTGCCAATGAAGATCTACAAAATCATAATGTTTTGACGAAAACATTTTTTTAGAGTAAATAGCATGAGCCTGTACACCAAAAGCATTATGCAACTGGTTTTCCCAGCCATATACTTTTTTGTAGCCAATTATTTTATGAAAACCAACCTGCGTTTCTTCTCCCAAAGCATTTGGCCCCATAAAACCCAATTGAAAATCGATTTTTAAAACCGATTCGCTTTGATAAAAAAAGCTTTTTCCTGCTTCAGCAAAAAGATAAGCTGTAAAAGGACGATCATTTACCGTAACGGCTTCTTTATTTAAAAATCGCGGATTATAAATATATTGTCCGATACGAAATTCGGTAATTTTTTTATTGATTCTTGGATTATCATTTTTTGATAAAAATCGGTAAAAAAGTTCCAGACCATTGGTATAATACATATCATATTTAGACGATGTGTACAAATCATTATCCGATATAAAACCAATTTCTGTTGTTTTTCCTTGTCCAAAAGTTAACGTTACAGTCAAAATCAGAAAAGCAAAAAGCAGTTTTTTACTTCTTCTTTTCTTCTTTTCCATTATAATTGATTTTGCCGACGTAACGCATCTCGCGCACAATTCGTTCTTTTCTTCTATTAATATAACTCGAAGAGCCTGTCGCTTTAAATTTTCTCGGATTTGGAAGAATCGCTGCAATTCCTGCTGCTTGCATTGGCGTTAAACTTGAAGCATCTCTGCGATACCAATGTTCAGTTGCGGCATAAGCGCCATAAACTCCGTCACCCATTTCGATACTGTTTAAGTACACTTCCATGATTCGCTCTTTACCCCAAATAATTTCAATTAAGACAGTAAAGTACGCCTCAAGTCCTTTACGAAAATAACTTTTTCCTTGCCATAAAAAGACATTTTTGGCTGTTTGTTGCGAAATGGTGCTTCCGCCACGAATTCGGCGTCCGCGTTCGTTACTTTTATACGCTTTTTGCAACGCTTTAAAATCGAAACCATTATGCGTAAGGAAAGTTCCGTCTTCACTTGCGATTACAGCTTTTTGCAAATTCATTGAGATTTTATCAATCGGTTCCCAATCGTGGTCAAAATAAACTTCTTTACCAGCCATTTTATTTTCGATTGCACGAATGAGCATTAATGGCGTAAATGGCACAGGAACATATTTAAAAAATATAACCGAACCAATTGATAATCCAAAAAACCACAGAGCTGCTTTTATAAAAAACCATTTAACTTTTTCTCCAAAAGAACGATTCGATTTTTTTGAAGATGAAGTCTTCGGTTTTGGTTTGTTTATAGTTGTTTTTGGTGCCGGTTTTTTGGTTGCTGCCATTATATTAAATCTGCTAATTCTGTTCCTATTAAACTTCCTATCGCGACTCCCATTCCGCCTAAACGCACTCCGCAGAACACATTTTCAGAAAGTTGGGTTACAACAGGATTCTTACTATTTCCGATTCCCATGATACCGCTCCATCGGTGCGCAATCTGAAAATCCTGATTTGGTAAAATTACATTTTTCAGTAAATCTTCCAATCTATTTTGAATAATTTTCGTCTGTCCAAATTCAGTAGTTGTTTCACCTTCAAAATCAAGATTTCGTCCCCCGCCTAATAAAATACGATCATTAATATTTCTGAAATAATAATAACCTCTATCTAAATGAAACGTTCCTTTGATATCTAAATTATGAATTGGCTCTGTAATAAGCACTTGCGCTCTTGCAGGTTTTACAGCTCCTTTTGTTAATTCGCTCGAAAAACCGTTGGTTGCAAAAAGCAATTTTTGAGTTTTAAAACTAAAATCGTTTACTGCAACTTCGACATGATTTCCCGCTTCTGCATAAGAAATTACAGTTTGTTGATTTAGAATTAAAATATTTTCTAAAACGGCTTGTCTTAGTAATTCCTGCATCATATTTCCAGTATCAATCTGCGCTTCAAACGGATTAAAAATTAAATATTCCTGAATATCCTTAAATCCAAATCGGTCGACTTCTTTCGAAAAAACATCGGCCTTAAAAAGCAGTTTTAAAACTTCATTGATAAACGGAATTTTAGAAACACATTCATTAAATCCGAATTCATCTTCTTTCAAAAACAATTCATATCCGCCGTGAGGTTTAAAATCAATTGCTTGATCACCTAATCTTTTTCGAAGCAACTGCAAACCTTTCCAGCGTTTTTCGATAAGTGCTACAACATCATCTTCTGAATGTGTTTTTAAATCATCCATAATTTCAGAAAGACTTCCAAAACAGGCAAAACCAGCATTTTTTGTACTTGCCCCTTGTGGTAACATGCCGCGCTCGAGAACCAGAATTTTAGCCGCAGGAAATCTTTCGCGTAAGCGTAAAGCTGTATGCAAACCCACGATTCCGCTTCCAACAATAGTATAATCAATATTCGCGAACCAGTTTTTTAATTCCCAATAACTAAATTCCATTTTTTAGAGTTTTTATAAAAATAATGATTTTTTTGAACCGTATAAGTAATTAAAGTTCATTTAAAATCTTTGTCAGGTTCAGCGAAGTCAAAGCCTCTCAACTATGCGCCCTTCGACTTCGCTCAGGGTGACAGTAATAAACTTTAACAAAATTTGGGATTTGGAATTTAACAACTTGGAATTTAAATGTTGTATTTTTAGCACCACAAAAAAAAGAATAAATAGATTATGAAAAAAGTATTATTAACAACCTTAATAATGATGAGTTTAAACGCTATCGGACAGAACGTTATGTCTCCAGAATTGTTATGGAAATTAGGTCGAGTGACTCCACTTGGAATTTCTAAAGATGCAAAAAATATAGTTTTTAAGGTTTCTACTCCTTCGGTTGAAGAAAACAAATCAAGTTCTAAAATTTACACGATTCCTGTAAATGGTGGAACTGCCGTTGAAATTAAAGACACAAAAGACATTCTGGCTGATAAAAACGTTTCGCCTGACGGAAAATTTGTGGTTTATAATGATGAAGTAAAACTGGAAAAAGTTTTAGGTAAAGATTTCTACCCGAGTCTAACAAAATCTGATGCTCAAATTTATGATGGTTTAGATTATCGTCACTGGGATACTTGGAACGAAGGAAAATTTAATCATGTTTTTTATAAAGAAAACAAAGACGGAGCAAAAGGAATTGACATCTTAAAAGGTGAAACTTTCGATTCTCCGCAAAAACCTTTTGGTGGTGACGAAGATTATATCTGGTCGCCAGACAGCAAAAGCATTTTATATGTTTGCAAGAAAAAAGCAGGAACTGCTTATGCTATTTCAACCAACACAGATATTTATGAGTACAATTTAGAAACTCAAAAAACAACTAATAAAACCGAAGGTAATTTAGGTTACGATACAGCACCGCAATTTTCTCCAACAGGAGTTTTATCTTGGTTACAAATGAAACGTGACGGTTACGAATCTGATAAAAACGATATTATTGTTGAATTTAAAGGAATCAAAACTAATTTAACGGCAAACTGGGACGGAACTGTAGATAATTTTATCTGGAGTAAAGACGGAAGAACTGTATTTTTTGTGGCTCCAATTGATGGAACAAAACAACTTTTCTCGGTTAATTTCCCAGGTTTAACTAAAATTGCAATCAACGTTCGTCAATTGACAAATGGAGATTTTGATGTAAATGATTTAATTGGTTTCTCAGGCGATGATATTATCGTTACCAGAACAGACATGAATCATGCTGGTGAAATTTTTACTTTCAATTTGAAGAAAAATACTTGGAAACAAATCTCAAATGTAAATACAGACACGTACAAAACTTTAGCTTTAAGCAAAACAGAAAAACGTTACGTTACTACAACCGACGGTAAAAAAATGCTGGTTTGGGTTATTCTTCCTCCAAATTTTGATGCTTCTAAAAAATATCCAACTTTATTATTCTGCCAAGGCGGACCTCAAAGTGCATTGACACAATCGTATTCTTTCCGTTGGAATTTCTCTTTGATGGCTGCCAAAGGTTATGTAGTTGTTGCGCCAAACCGTCGCGGTATGCCAGGACATGGAGTTGAATGGAACGAGCAAATCAGTAAAGATTGGGGCGGACAAGTTATGGATGATTACCTTTCTGCAATTGACGATGTTGCAAAAGAAAGCTACGTTGACAAAAGCCGTTTAGGTTGCGTTGGTGCTAGTTACGGTGGATATTCTGTATTTTATTTAGCTGGAATTCACAAAAACCGTTTTAAAACTTTTATCGCTCACGATGGTGTTTTCAATACGGTTTCAATGTTAGGAACTACTGAAGAAGTTTTCTTTAATAACTGGGATTTTGGTGGACCTTACTGGGAAAAAGATAATGCTGTAGCGCAAAAAGCGTATACTACTTTTAATCCTGCAACTTTGGTTCAGAACTGGAATAAGCCAATTTTGATTTTCCAAGGAGGAAAAGATTTCCGTGTGCCAATCGGACAAGGACAGGAAGCTTTCCAAGCGGCTCAATTAAGAGGAATCAAAAGTAGATTTGTATATTTCCCAGACGAAAACCACTGGGTTTTAAAACCACAAAATGCTCAAGTTTGGCAAGGTGAATTTTTCAAATGGTTAGATGAGACTTTGTAATTCATAAAATAATATTTTGACAGCCGTAGATTTACATAATCTACGGCTGTTTTTCTTTGTAGACCTTACAATTATGTAACATATTCGGTAGATTTACTCTTCATAAAACAGATTTTTTTAGATAAATTGCAATGTTTTAATAATCCCGAATTCCCAAATCTTTTAAGCAAAATATGGAGACCAAAAGAAGCTACACCGCAATCAAAGTTTTATTCAGCTATGTTGCATTACTGGCTTTGGTTGTTACAGTTGGGTGGTTTCTTTATTCTGAGAATGTTGTTTACAACAAACTGGAAGATAAGATTGCTTTAGAAAAAACAAAAATCATCAGAGTAAGCCGTCTTTATTCGAATGTCTATAAAACTGAGAGTTTAGCCAGACAAACGATTCAGAATAATTCTGAAAAAGATTTCAAAAACTATTTAATCGAAACTGATTCTCTACGCAAACGAATCGACACTTTAAAACAGATCGTTACTACAGAATATCAAAAAACACTTTTGGACAGTGTTACTTATTTCTTGGCTGAAAAGACAAAAAATATCAAACAGTTGAGAGAAATCAAGAACAAAGCAGACGATGAAACTTCTGTAAACAATGCGATTGATGAAATCACTAAAATGGAGTTTAACCTTAGAAAACTTGAACTTCAGGATTTCACTAAAAACCCAAATCAATTAGGAAGCTACCAACGAAGTGTCTTACAGCGTTATGTCGATTATTTAAATTCGAATATTCCTGATGATAGCACCAACACACTTAGCAAAAAAGCTTCAGATTCTATTTTGGCAAATTCTAAAAAGCTGTTGAGCTCGGTAAAAATAAAAGCCGAAAAGAAGAAAGAATCTTTGAATTTTGAAGAAAATAAATTGCTTCAAAATGAAATTGCAATTTCGGATCAGCTTAGAAAAATACTTCGAATTATTGAAAGAGAGATTATCATCAATTCGATAAAAAACAATTCATTAAAAGAAAAATCATTAAAAAGAGTCAACGAAATTGTAACGGCTTCGGCTGTTATCGGTTTATTATTGACTGTCTTTTTTTCTATTCTAATTGTAAGCGATTATTCAAAATCTCAATTGTATAAGAAACAGCTTGAAATTGCGAATTTCAAAACCAAAAATCTGCTGAAAAGCCGCGAGCAATTGATCTCGACGGTGAGTCACGATTTGAAAACACCTTTGAGTACTATTGTGGGTTATTCTGAACTTTTAGGGAATTCAGATATCAATACCAAGCAATCGTATTTCGTTAAAAACATTAAAAATTCGTCTGAGTATATTACCCAGCTTGTTCAAGATTTACTAGATTTCTCTCAGATTGAAGCTGGAAAAATCTCTATAGAGAAAGTTCCTTTTTCGTTACCCGAAATTATTGAAGATGTTGCCCGAAATATTCAAACGGTTTATAAACAAAAAGATATTGATCTTATTATCAATATAGACGAAAAGTTTCAGCAACGTATTGTTGGCGATCCATTTCGCTTAAAACAAATCTTGACCAACATTATTGGAAATGCTTATAAATTTACAGAAGAAGGTCATATTCGAATTGCCGCTTACGCGAATGACGAGCAGTTTTTTACAATTTCGATTCAAGATACTGGAATTGGGATTGAAAAAGCCAATCAG
This sequence comes from Flavobacterium tagetis, assembly GCF_016735615.1. GTDB lineage: Bacteria > Bacteroidota > Bacteroidia > Flavobacteriales > Flavobacteriaceae > Flavobacterium > Flavobacterium tagetis. The sequence continues at coordinate 1,558,442 of NZ_JAERSF010000001.1, read as the reverse complement.
AAATTGGTTTTTGAAGAGTTTGCACAGGCAAATGAAGGCATTGAAAAAAAATATGGAGGAACTGGTTTAGGTTTGTCAATTTGCCAAAAGATTATTTCTATTTTGGGCGGAAGTTTGAACTTAGAAAGCATTTTTGGAAAAGGAAGTACATTTATTATTCAATTGCCATTATTATTTGATAGCAGTCAAGGAAATATTGAAATCAAAAGCAAGCCATCAAAAAACACCAAAAAACAAACTTTTATTGTTGTAGACGACGATATCAATCTTTTGAATCTAACAAGCGGTGTTTTAAAGCAAGAACAGCACCAGGTATTTTCATTTACAAATCCTGCGAAAGCTTTGGAAACACTCAAAAGTACGCCTTTTGATTTTGTAATTACTGATATTCAAATGCCAGAAATTGATGGATTCCTATTTCTAGAAAAACTTCACGAACTTCCTGAAACAGTTTTTAAAAATCAACCCGTAATTGCGCTTACGGGACGCACAGACCTAGATCTTTCTGTTTATAAAAATGCTGGTTTTACTACGGTTATAAAGAAACCTTATTCGCCAAAAATTTTACTAGAAACCATTCAGCATATTTTAGATCATGAAGAAGCTCCTGTAGCCGAACCGACAGAAACTGTAAACAAAAACAGTTCTCAACTGTATTCTTTAGAAACCTTGAAAGATTTCTTAGGACAGGATGAATCTGCTTTGAAAGAAGTATTAAAATCTTTTATAGAAACTACTTTAGAAAATACCGAGCTTTTAAAAACAGCTGTACAGGAGCAAAATCATGACGAAATAAAATCTATTGCACATCGTATTGCTCCCATGTTTAAACAAATTCAAGCAAATGAAATTGGCGAACGTTTAAAAGATTTAGAAAAAGAAGATTTAAACACTATCGATGTAAAAGGAACTTACATGGATTTAAACGAAAAAATAAAAGTTCTTTTTAAGGAATTGAAACAAGAAATTTAATGATGTAAAAAAAGCAGTCTTTTTAGACTGCTTTTTTATTCGATATTATACTGTTTCAATTTATTGTAAAGTGTTTTTCTGGTAATTTTCAGCAGTTTTGCCGCTTCCGATTTGTTATTCTGCGTTTTTGACAAAGCACTAATAATAGTTTCTTTTTCATTTTCAGACAATGAGAAAACTTCATTTGTAGTAGCAGACTGATTTTGAATCTGGAAAAATTCTGCTGGGAGCACATCGCTTTCTATAAATTCGCCACGAGTTAAAAGAGTAGCTCTTTTTACACAATTTTGCAATTCACGTAAATTTCCTGGCCAGCTATAATTCTGAAAAATAGAAACCACTTCTGGAGAAAATCCGATGACATCTTTATCTAATTGCTGATTCGCTTTTTCTAAGAAATAATCGGCAAAAACCATTAAATCTTCTCCACGGTCTTTTAAAGAAGGAGACTGAATTGAAAATTCATTGATTCTATGGTATAAATCTTCTCTAAAATCGCCATTTTTTACTGCCTCGCGCAAATCTTCGTTGGTAGCCGTAATAATGCGTATATCGACGTTTATTTCTTTATTGCTTCCTACGGGTTTAATTTTTCTTTCTTGAAGTGCTCTTAGTAACTGAATTTGATTTTCGTAAGAAAGATTTCCAATTTCATCCAAAAATAAAGTTCCGCCATTTGCAGCTTCAAAATATCCTTTTTTATCATTGATTGCTCCGGTAAAAGATCCTTTTAAATGTCCGAAAAATTCGCTCGCTGCCAATTCTTTTGGAATCGCTCCGCAATCTACCGCAATAAAATTATTGTCTTTTCTTCTGCTCTGCTGGTGAATGCTTTTTGCTATGATTTCTTTTCCTGTTCCGCTTTCTCCGATAATTAAAACAGACATGTCGGTTGGACTTACCAACTGAATGTGATCTAGAAGCTTTTTGGATGCCACAGAAATTCCTCTAACAAATTCATTTTCTGTCGCAACTGGCTTTTTAACTGCTTTTTTCTTTTTTTCTGGAGTTTCAGACTGTTCTTCTGCTTCTGCTTTTGGAGCTTGCAGTGCATTGGTAATAACCAAAAGAACTTCATCTGGATTAAAAGGTTTAGAAATATAATCTGCCGCTCCATTTTTAATGGCTTTAACTGCAGTATTTACATCAGAGTAGCCCGTCATTAAAATAACTGGAATATGAGGATGCGAATTTTTAAATTCAGACATCAATCCAATGCCATCAGAATCAGGCAAGCGAAGATCTGTCAAAATCAAATCAAAAGATTCATTTTTAACTGCTTCACGTGCTTCTGAGGCAGAGAACGCTATCGTTACATCATACGCTTTTTTGATTAGAAATTTTTCTAATAATTTACAAAACGCAATATCATCTTCTATTACTAATATCTTCGGCATCTGCTTTTAGGGACTTTTTGCTAAAATAATATTATTATACTTGTTATTTCATAAAATTATGTAAAATATGTAAAAAAAAAGAGATTGCACGACGCAATCTCTTTTTCACCAAAAACATAAATCTAAATTCACCTAATTTATATCTTCAACCAGTTACCATTGACATCTGAATAAACAGTAGCCTTTTGGTCTCCAACTGATATTTCAAGTTTGTACTCTTTTTTATCATTTACAAATGCTTTGTCCAGTTTTGCTCCCGGATAAGCAGTCTGCAAAGCTGTTTTCACAGCTGCAGGAACAGCATCTACTGTAACTTCTGTATATTCTGATTGAATAGTTACAGTTGCTTTAGCATTTTCTGAAACAGGCCATACATTTGCATGCATAGACATAGTTCCAAAAACCACTATTGCTGATAAGATTAGTTTTTTCATGATGCTGATTTAAAATTATTTTTTAATGATATTTCCAGAAGCATCTGTAAAAATAGTATACTTCTTATCTCCACTTGAAATTTCAAGTTTGTACTCATTTTTCTCATTTTTATAAGCTTTTTCAAGCTTAGTGTTCGGGAAAGATTTTTCAAGCGTAGACTTTACAGGTGCCGGAACGGCGTCTGCAGATATTTCAGTATATTCACTTTGAATAAGTACTGATTGAGAAATCGAAACTGCTGGAAGAACCGTAGCATTTACTGATAAACTTCCAAGAACAATTGCTGCTGATAAGATTAACTTTTTCATAATATTTAGTGGTTTAAATTATTTTTTAAGAATGTTACCAGAAGCATCTGTATAAACGATCGATTTTTCACCTCGAACGGTTATCTCAATTTTGTACTCCTTCTTATCATTAACCCATGCTTTCTCAAGCACTACACCAGGATAAGCTGCATCTAAGCCTTTTTTTACGGCTGCCGGAACTCCATCTACTTCTTTATATCCATCCTGGTCATTTACTGTCTGCACCATTTGATTGGTTGCAACAGGGGTCTCTGCATTCATCGACAAACTGCCTAAAACAATTGCTGCCGATAAGATTAACTTTTTCATAGTAATAGTTTTTAAGGGTTAGACTTAATTATTTTTTAATCCAAGTTCCATCTGCGTTAGCAAAAAGATTACCTGTTTTATCTCCAACAGTTACTTCAAGCTTGTATTCAGATTTTGTGTTTTTAAATGCTTTAGAAAGCACAGCATCTGGATACGCTTTTTTAAGAGCATCTGTTACTGCTGCTGGAAGCTCTTCCAATTTAATTTCTGTATAATCATCTTGGATAGAGATTGTTTTTACGATTGTATTTGAAATTGGCGAAGTTGAAGCAAATGATGTTAAACCTCCCAAAACGATTGCGGCTGATAAAAATAAATTTTTCATGATAGTTGTTTTTTAATATAGTTAATTTGATCTTAGTATTCTTGATCTGGATTTTCACAAGACCTTAGTTTAAGATTATTGTTTAATCCAAGTTCCGTCTGCATTTGCAAAAAGATTTCCTACTTTGTCGCCAACAGTTACGTCAAGTTTATACTGTGCTTTTTCGTTTTTATATGCTTTAGTAATTACTGCTTCTGGATATGCTTTTTTCAAAGATTCTGTAATAGCAGCAGGTAATTCTTCTAATTTGATTTCAGTGTATTCGTCTTCGATAGAAATCGTTTTTACGATTGTATTTGTTACTTGCGTAGTTGAAGCGAATGAAGTTAAACCTCCTAAAACAATTGCGGCTGATAAAAATAAATTTTTCATAACGTATATATTTAAATTAATAGTTGTTTACGCTTTAAGTAATGAAATTATTATGCCGTAAAAGAAAAGAGCCGTACCAAAGACCGTAAAAACCTATATTTAAACACTTTACATCAAATATAGCAAAAAAAGAGAAAACTGAAAAGGTGTGTAAAAGAGAAAAAATGTGTGTAATAAGTAAACACTTATAGTGTAACCTTTAGAAAAATTTCAATAAATCAAATTCCAAATTCCAAAGTTTACGATGAAGTTTTAAGCTCTTAATCTAAAGTTTAGGTTTCTAATATTGGAATTTGGAATTTGATTTATTGGAATTTATAAAGGCTCATAAAAGAAAAAGGCTTCCAAATCTGGAAGCCTTTATAATTATTCTGGACTATTCATTTTAAATGTATCCATAAATGCAGTTGTATAGTCTCCTGCAATATATTTTGGATCATCCATTAATTGTCTGTGGAAAGGGATTGTAGTTTTCACACCTTCGATTACGAACTCATCCAAAGCTCTACGCATTTTGCTAATAGCTTCTTCACGAGATTGAGCAGTTGTAATTAACTTAGCAATCATAGAATCGTAGTTTGGCGGAATACTATATCCTGAGTAAACGTGAGTATCTAAACGAACTCCGTGTCCTCCTGGCATATGAAGCGTAGTAATTTTTCCTGGTGAAGGACGAAAATCGTTATAAGGATCTTCAGCATTAATACGTACTTCAATAGCGTGTAATTGTGGAAGGTAGTTTTTACCAGAAATTGGAATTCCAGCAGCAACCATAATCTGCTCACGGATCAAATCGTAATCAATAACTTGTTCTGTGATTGGGTGCTCCACCTGAATACGAGTATTCATTTCCATGAAGTAGAAGTTTCTGTGTTTGTCAACCAAAAATTCTACAGTTCCAGCTCCTTCATATTTAATAAACTCAGCAGCTTTTACAGCAGCCTCTCCCATTCTTGTACGAAGATCATCTGTCATGAAAGGCGAAGGTGTTTCTTCAGTAAGTTTTTGGTGACGTCTTTGAACAGAACAATCTCTTTCAGAAAGGTGACATGCTTTACCGTAAGAATCTCCAACAACTTGAATTTCGATATGACGTGGTTCTTCAATAAGTTTCTCCATGTACATTCCGTCATTTCCAAATGCTGCAGCCGCTTCTTGACGTGCACTTTCCCAAGCTTTTAACAGCTCATCTTCTTTCCAGATGGCACGCATTCCTTTTCCACCACCACCAGCAGTAGCTTTCATCATAACTGGATAACCAATTTCTTTAGCTATTTTTTGTGCATGTTCGTAAGATTCTAACAATCCATCTGAACCTGGCACACATGGTACTCCTGCTGCTTTCATTGTAGCTTTAGCAGAAGCTTTATCTCCCATTCGGTCGATCATTTCTGGAGCAGCACCGATAAATTTAATTCCGTGCTCTTGACAGATTTTAGAGAATTTAGCATTCTCAGAAAGAAATCCATAACCTGGATGTATTGCATCTGCATTTGTAATTTCTGCAGCGGCAATAATATTTGACATTTTCAAATACGATAAGTTACTCGGAGGAGGACCTATACAAACCGCTTCGTCTGCAAATTTAACATGCAAACTTTCTGCATCGGCTGTAGAGTAAACTGCAACAGTTTTGATTCCCATTTCCTTACATGTACGAATTACACGAAGTGCAATTTCTCCTCTATTCGCAATTAATATTTTTTTAAACATCTTATTTAAATTAAAAATTACAAATTCCAATCTCCAAATTCCAACTCATTGGATTTTGTGATTTCTCTATTGGAATTTTTAAAAATTATGATGGATCTACTAAGAATAAAGGTTGATCAAATTCTACTGGAGACATATCGTCTACAAGAATTTTTACAATTTTACCAGAAACTTCAGATTCGATTTCGTTGAATAATTTCATTGCTTCAATTACGCAAAGAACATCACCTTTAGATACAGTGCTTCCAACTTCAGTGAAAACAGGTTTGTCTGGAGATGGTTTTCTATAGAATGTTCCAATAATTGGAGATTTTATAGTAATATATTTAGAATCGTTAGCAGCTGGTGCTTCTGGAGTTACACTTACAACCGTTGGAGCTGTAACTTGTGGAACTGCAGCTTGAGGTAAAGCTGCCTGAGCAGGTAATTGCTGTACGTAAGTTGCTTCAGTTACATTTGTTTCTAAAGTTGTTCTGATCGTGATTTTTACATCATCCATTTCTAACTTCACTTCTGCAACGCCCGAATTTGCAACAAATTTGATTAGGTTTTGAATTTCTTTTAAATCCATAATGATTCGTTTTTAGTTTTAATTTATTTTTTATCGTAAGCCCATTTTAAATAGATAGATCCCCAAGTGAATCCACCACCAAAAGCGGCAAAGATAATGTTATCTCCCTTTTTAAGCTTATCTTCAAAATCAGCTAATACTAATGGTAAAGTTCCAGAAGTAGTATTACCGTATCTTTCGATATTTACCAGAACTTTAGAATCATCCAATTCTAATCTTCCTGCAGTAGCATCAATAATACGTTTATTAGCTTGGTGTGGCACTAACCAGTCAACGTCTTGATTTGTCAAATTATTTCTTTGCAAAATCAATTCGCTAGCATCTGCCATATTAGTTACAGCATATTTGAAAACAGTTTTACCGTCTTGCATAATATTGTGCTGTCTATTTTTTACAGTATCTTCACTAGGCGGAATTAAAGAACCTCCAGCAGGAATTTTAAGAAAATCACGACCAACACCGTCACTTCTTAAATACTCATCCTGCAAACCTAGACCTTCGTAATTTGGTTCGAAAAGAACTGCACCAGCTCCATCTCCAAAAATAATACAAGTTGCTCTATCTGTATAATCTACAATTGATGACATTTTATCGGCACCAATTAAAAGTACTTTTTTGTAACGTCTAGACTGAACATAAGCTGCAGCAGTTGACATTCCGTACAAGAAACTTGAACATGCTGCCTGCAAATCGTATGAAAATGCATTTGTTGCTCCAATTTCTGTTGCAACATATACTCCTGTAGAAGCTACCATCATGTCTGGTGTTGCAGTTGCCATTATAATCATATCAATCTCAAGCGGATCAATATTTGCTTTTGCAATCAAATCCTTTGCTGCTTGTATCGCAAGATACGATGTACCTTTATCAGCATCTTTAAGAATTCTTCTTTCTTTAATTCCTGTTCGAGCGGTAATCCACTCATCATTGGTATCAACCATTGTTTCTAGTACTTGGTTCGAAAGAACGAAGTCAGGAACATAAGCTCCAACAGCGGTAATTGCGGCTGTGATTGTATTCATTATATTCTATTATTTTCCTTTCAAATTAATGATAATTTGAAAAATTTTTAAAAGACCCGAAAATTACAAAAAAAAACGTAACGAATTTGTCTATATTTTCCTAAAAAACGAAAATTATAACCAACAAAAAAAACTCTCACTATGTGAGAGTTCTAGTATAATTTACAAAAACGTATTAAGCAACCGCTTCAGATTTATCGATAACAACTTGCCCTCTGTAGTACATTTTACCTTCATGCCAGTAAGCTCTGTGGTATAAATGCGCCTCACCTGTAATAGGACATGTAGCGATTTGAGCTACAGTAGCTTTGTAATGTGTTCTTCTCTTATCTCTTCTTGTTTTCGAGGTTTTTCTCTTAGGATGTGCCATTTTACTATATTATTTATCCGTTAATAGTTTCTTTAATTTTTCCCAACGCGGGTCAATATCTTCTTCTTTGTTACTCTCTTCTTTTTGTTCTTTTACACTTAATTCATTTAGTTTTGTTAAAGCTTCTGTTTGCAGACTTCCATCTTTAACACCTGGGTGAATTCTTTTCTGCGGAACAGAAAGTGCAATCATTTCATAAATATATTGTGCAATATCTACTTCATGTTCACCATGTGGTAAAATCAACAACTCTTCATTATCATCATTAAATTCGTCTCCAAAGCGAACAATCAGTTTCATTTTCCCTTTTATAGGTAAATCAAAATCCTCGCCTGTCAGATCACAAGGCACGTTTACCGTTCCTTTGTGTTTGAATTCTAACTCTAACATATTACTTTTCTTATCGAAAAGTAAATTGACTTTAATATCTGAACTTTGAAACTCATCGTACTCAAAGTTCTTAAAGAACGTGTTATTTATTTGATACTCAAAATGGTGTTTTCCTAGTTTTAATCCTACGAAAGGAATTAAAAATTCTTTTGTTTTGCTCATTTCAACATCAATTTGATCAATTCGATTCTAAAACTAGATATCTGAATTGGGGTGCAAAGATATAAAATTATTACAAATCTAATAATCTTATTCACCTTTTTTTGTTTATAACTGTTTTTCTTTTATTTTAAGAGGTTTTTGGCTAATCTCCTCATACTGATTACGCGAGCGAAAAATATCGATCGCAAGATAGACTGCTTCTTTAAACGAATTGTAATCTGCCATGTCTTTTCCTGCTATATCATAAGCTGTACCGTGATCTGGAGAGGTTCTAACCTTATCCAAACCTGCTGTGTAATTCACTCCTTTTCCAAAAGAAAGTGTTTTAAACGGAATCAATCCTTGATCGTGATACATCGCTACAATAGCATCATATTTTTCATAATGACCGCTTCCAAAAAAACCATCTGCAGGAAATGGACCAAAAGCCATTGTCCCAGAATCAAATATTTTCTTTAATGTTGGCTTTAAAACTAAATCATCTTCTTTTCCAATTACACCGCCATCACCAGCATGGGGATTAAGTCCTAAAACTGCAATTTTCGGCTTTACGATACTAAAATCCTGAACTAGAGATTTTTTAATAGTTTCAATTTTTTTAGTAATTAATTCTTCTGTTAAATGAGAAGCAACTTCGTTTAAAGGAACATGATCTGTAATTAAACCTACTCGCAAATTATCTTGAACCATCATCATAAGTGCATCGCCCTCTAATTCCTGATTCAAATAATCGGTGTGGCCCGGAAATTTAAAATCTTCAGATTGTATATTATATTTATTAATAGGAGCTGTTACTAGAACATCAATCTCACCATCTTTCAAAGCTTTTGTTGCTGCTGTAAAAGATTTAATTGCATACTCTCCTATTTTCGGATCATTTACTCCAAAGTTTATATCAACACCTTCCCTCCAAAGATTTAGAACGTTTACTTTTCCAGGAATAACCTGATCCAATTTATCAACTCCGTGAAATTGAACTGTTGATGTAAAACTTTTTCTAACAAAAGAAAGAATTTTAGCATTTGCAAAAATAACCGGCGTACACAATTCCAACATACGAGAATCTTCGAATGTTTTCAGTATAACTTCGCTTCCAATACCGTTTAAATCTCCTACTGAAATTCCAACAATTATATTTTCTGCTTTTTTATTCATGAGCTCAGTTTATTTATTACTAATTTTGATGTGCAAATTTAGTAAAATAAAACCACAATGTTCACAGGAATTATAGAAACACTCGGCAAGGTTCACGAAATCAAAAAAGATCAAAACAATCTTCATATAACAGTTGACTCATCAATAACTAACGAATTAAAAATAGACCAAAGCGTTTCGCACAACGGAATATGCCTTACAGTAGTAGCTATCAAAGATTCTCTTTATACCGTAACCGCAATAGACGAAACGATTTTAAAAACCAACATCGGCGATTGGAAAACTGGCGATATTGTTAATTTGGAAAGAGGAATGAAACTCGGCGATCGTTTAGACGGGCATATTGTACAAGGTCACGTAGATCAAACTGGAACTTGCATCAAAATTGAAGAAGCAAACGGAAGCTGGAATTACACTTTTGAGTATGACAAAAACCAAAACAATATAACAATCGAAAAAGGCTCTATTACAGTAAATGGAGTTAGTCTTACAGTTGTAAATTCTAAAACAAATGAATTTAGTGTTTCAATTATCCCGTACACTTATGAGCACACTAATTTTAAAGATTTCAAAGTTGGAACAAAAATCAATCTTGAATTTGATGTAGTTGGAAAATACATCTCTAGACTTTATTCGATAAACAAATAATCCTTTAGACTTTCCCATAAAAAAAGCTTCAATTTAAATTGAAGCTTTTTTTATTTCATTTTTATATATTACAGTAAGACCTAAAGCCAAACCACCGATTACTAGAAACATAATATTTTGATTTATTGGAAAAGCATCATCACAGTCAGGATACAATGGAGGACACTCTTCTCCCTCAGCCGTTGTAGCCATACTTCTGGCAGTACTTGCACTTGGAGTAGGCGGATGCGAAGAAGTTTCCGCAGATACTAATAAAACATTCAAAAATAAGGCAATTACTAAAAATGGGGCTTTTAGATTTTTCATAAATTCAAGCTATTGCAAATTGCAAGTCTAGATAATTATCGACAAATATTCTTTGATAGAAATTTCACACAATTAAAATTCTATCTCCAAAATCTTGGACAAAAGTATAAGTTTTTTGCTCAAAACCAACTTTTAACCGAAAAAAGGCAAGACAAATTTTAACATTTTTTTTCTAAGATTCTTTTAATCCTTTTCACAAAACGCTCTGGAGTGCAAAATCATTTATTTATTACTATCCACAAGCCTTTGAAGCTTATAAGAATTTCCTGATTTTAACAAAACCTTTACTTCTACACTTTGCGACTAAATTTCCTTTACTACAATTTATGTCAAAAAAAGAAGTTTGGATCTAACTGTAATTACATAAACGAGAATGTTCTCAAATTAATATATTTGCAATAACTAAATTTCACACGATAAATCCAAATCTACCCTCAACCTCAATTAATCAGATGAAAAACCAATATACAGTCGGAAGTTTATATGCGGGTGTTGGAGGTATTTGCTTAGGATTTGAAAATGCAGGTTTTAAATTAGAATGGGCAAATGAGTTTGACAAAAAAGCTTGCGTTACCTACAGAAACAATTTTGAACACACTCTTATTGAAAGCGACGTAATGCAACTTGATGTTAGAAAACTCAATAAAGTTGACATTCTTACCGCTGGATTCCCTTGCCAGCCCTTTTCTCTTGCGGGCCATAGAAAAGGCTTTAACGACAGTAGAGGAAACCACTTTTTTAAAATATTGGATTTTATTGACGAAATGCGGCCAAAAGTGGTATTTCTCGAAAATGTCAAAAACCTAAAAGGGCACGACAAAGGAAACACAATAAAAGTAATTCAGCGCGAAATAAAAAAACGCAATTATACATTTGACTCTGCCATCTTAAACACTAAAGATTTTGGAAATATCCCACATAATCGGGAACGAATTTTCATGGTTGCTTTCGACAAAGATTTCGTTAAAAAAGGCTTCAAATTCAGTTTCCCTGAAAAAGAAGAATTAACAAAAAAGGTTAGCGATTTGATCACAAAAGAAAAAGTCGATAAAAAATTCTATTATACAGAAGACAAATACATGTATAACACACTGAAAGAAGCGGTTGTGAGAGAAGACAGAATTTATCAGTTCAGGAGACATTACGTACGAGAAAACAAAAAAGAAGTTTGCCCTACTTTAACTGCAAATATGGGAACCGGCGGCCACAATGTCCCAATTATTACAACTGAATTTGGCTTTAGAAAATTAACTCCAAGAGAATGTTTTCGTTTTCAGGGTTTTCCAGATCATTACAAATTACCCAAAATTTCAAATTCTAGCTTATATAAACAAGCTGGAAATTCGGTAAGCATGCCTGTCATCAAAAGACTTGCTTCTGAAATATTTAAATGCATTGAGAAAGCAGAAGCTAGACAGCAAAAAGCTGAAAAAATTTAAATACTTAAAAGCATAATTGTCCCTTCAATTTTTGCTAGACAAACCTCTAGATTCTTCTCAATTTCTTTACTCCAGAACCTTAAAACAGTCCAGTTTTCAGAAATTAGAAAAGCATTGACCTCTTCGTCACGCTGAATATTCCTTTCAATTTTTGGAATCCAATATTCTCGATTCGTTTTAATTCTTAGCTGTTCGGTTCCCCAATCTTTTCCATGAAAAAATTCGCTATCAACAAAAATGGCAATTTTATATTTGGCAAAAGTAAGATCAGGCCTTCCAAATACTTTCTTATTGTTTTTTCGGTATCTGTGACCCAATTTCCATAATGCTTTAGCAAGCCTTACTTCGCCTTTTGTAGCAGTGCTTTTTATCGCCTGCATAGTTTTCCTCCTCTGTTCGGGAGTTAATCTATCCATCTGAAGATTAAATTTGTTTTGGACGGATAAAGTTAAGGCATTTTACAGAAATAGGAGTTCAATTATTCTAACGTAAAAATTTCAATTTTCACATTTTAAAAAGTGACGCAAACAAAAAAGCCTCTACATTTCTGTAAAGGCTTTGTGTTTCTAAAAGAGTGGTCCCACCTGGGCTCGAACCAGGGACCACCTGATTATGAGTCAGGTGCTCTAACCAGCTGAGCTATAGGACCGGTTTAGAGGATGCAATATTACTACTATTTTTCATTCACTCCAAATATTTTAAGACATCATTTTAATTTAATTTTAAAACTTTTGTTTAATACCAAAGAACAAAATTGATTTTCAACATCTTATTCAAAAATTAAAACGACATTTTTTTTATTTAATTTCTTGACAAAGCTCCACCAAAACGCCATTTGTGTTCTTCGGATGCAGAAAAACGACCAATTTATTGTCGGCACCTTTCTTCGGAACTTCGTTAATCAAGACAAACCCTTCATTTTTTAGACGGCTAATTTCAGCTTCGATATCATCAACATCAAAAGCAATGTGATGAATTCCTTCTCCTTTTTTCTCCAAAAATTTAGCAATCGGACTTTCGGGATTTGTCGCCACCAAAAGCTCAATTTTATTATTTCCCGTTTGAAAGAAAGAAGTTAGTACACCTTCGCTTTCTACAGCTTCCATTTTATAAGACGGAACACCCAGCATTTTTTCGAACAAAACATTGGCATCATCCATATTTTTTACTGCAATCCCGATATGTTCTATTTTGTTTACCATTGCTACAAATTTATTGGTTCGTGTATGTTCTAAAATAACCGCATTCTGCAATTACATCCTGATAATATTTCGTGTCAGAATAGTCTTTTCTTAAAGCTTTGAACGAGTTCCAGGCAATAAAATTAACTTTATCATCTTGAATTTCCCAATAACTATTTATGCTATTGTATTTTTTATTGTAATAGTCATTTCGTTCGCATTTCGAAATCAGATACAAACATTTTGCTTTTTGTTCTTTATTCGAAGCTGCTTCAAAAGCTTTCTGATAATACATTTTAGAAACCGAGTTATTCGTAATCATATCTTTCATCGAATCTCTAAATGAATACGGGCCTGATCCGTAACCCACAATGCTCATTTCGTAAAAAGTTCTTCCGTTTCCAAAATGAGAAATATTATAAAACGCATTTCCTAACAAAAGACTATTTGTATAAACATCTTCTTTCTGAGCTAGTTTATCCTGCATTTCTTTTATTGTAGACAAGAAATCCATGTAAGTATATTTTCTTTTTTGATATGCTGCATGCTCACAATCGTGGCAATCTTTTATATTTCCGTTAAACGGATTTCCCAAGAATTTAACATACTGAACAGAATCTGTTTGTTGCATAAATGCAATTGCTTCTGGAATTTTGTTTTTGAAAGTTGACTGAATTGCTTGGAAATTATTAATGTCTTTCAGTTTTAAGCTATAAATTCCTGCACCAATTTTCTCGATTTCTGTTTTATTAGATTTCTCCATAAAGCTTTTTATTGCCAGCAAATTCTTTTCATTGTCATAATATGCATTTCCATCGTTCCAATAACTATAGCGGGATTCTCCATAAATCTCAGCCATAACCTGATTTCCTTGTTCTTTATACAAATGTGACAAATAGCTTCTGCTCCATGAAGAAGCATTCTGATAACGAAATGTGTCTCCTTTATAATTTTTAGGAAGTTCAGTGTATAGCCAATTTAAATCAGCCAGAATAGTTTTTTCGTTTTTATCTGTCAGCTTATCAATCTTGCTTAAGTTATTCACAAAACGCAATAAGCGAAGCTGCATTCCTGCCAATTCTGTTTTCGGAAGTGTTTTTTCAGCTTTGCTGTAATTTTTATCTGCATTGGCATAATCGCCTTTTAGCGTTTGAAGATATCCAAGTGCAATATCCCACAAATAAGGCTTATCGGTATTTCCTGCAGCAGAAATTTTCGCTATCAAATCAACAGCGCTATTGTCTACTTTTGCTTTATTTTCTACTTTATTTTCCGCAACAGTCTGCGGTTTTGGTTTCTGATTTTCTCCTTGTCCGTCTATCTGAAACGAATTATTTATTTTTTGCTCTAACGAATTAACCAATCTCGTTCCAAGATAATTCAAATGTTCGCTTTTTGGATCTAGTTCGTAGATTTTTTCAATTGCTTGTTTTTCATCTTTATAATATCCATGAATCGCCCAAAGCGCCGCTTTTTCTTTGTTGGCTTTTGCCAAAGCCAAAGCCTTAGTCCAATCTGACTCATTTTTTGGTTTGAAGCTATAAGCAGTAACCACTCTTAATTCTGGACATTTATCAAATACTTGCGCATATAAATAATTTGAAGTCGCGTATTTTTTCTGCTTATAATTAATTCCGGCAACATACGCCAAAGCACGATAATACAAAGTATTCTTGGCAACAGAACTTTCGGTTTTATTAAAAAAATCAATCGCTTTTTGTTTGTCATTACTATAAAAACGAGCTTTCATGGTCAGGAACCAATATCGGTTTTTCAAAAACGGATCTGACAAAGTATTGTAGACATTTTCTATCGACTGAATCATTTTGGCATCATTGAAAGTTTTTGCCACAACAGGATCGTAGCTCCAATAATCGTCTCCAATAGATACTGTTTCTATTTTTTGAGCCAAATACAGAAATTCAACAAAGTTTTTTACTTTTTCATCTTTCAGATTAAGCTTTTTGCCCCATTTTTGCGTGCTTTTATTTTCTTTTTTTGTTTTATAATAAACATGCAAACCTTCTATTTCTTCTTTATTTTTGATTGCATTCTTTTCATCAGAATAATATCTAGGCTTTTCATCACCAATCAAAAAATAATTAACTGTTGTTGTGTCGACTTTTCCTTTTAAATAATCTGCCCAATCTGATTTTATATTTTTATTAAAACGAGAATTATGTTGGGTGTCAAAACCGATTCCGTAAAAAATTCCACCCGATAAAAACAAAGGCGAATACGATTTGTCTGCAAAAGTTTCTGGAGTAAAATTTGAATTGTAAGACCCTAAATAATCCCAGTCTCCATCTGCACAGGCATATATAATTCCGAATGCAGAAAGCAAAACGGCACTAGAAGCAAGAAATAATCTGCTTAAAAGTATTTTTTTCATAATTGTTTAAATTGAATTCGTCTAAATCGTAAAATATAATTTCGTTTGGCTTTTCGACAAGATTATCTTGCAAATCTTCTGCCATTTCTTTTAAATCTTCTGGTTTTATTTCCTCCATTTTCAAAAGATCATTTTCTTCATAAAAAACACCATTTTTATAATTGGAATGTTTCACTCTGAAAAAAATCGGGCTTGTTTTTTCAAAATTGGAATCTTTTTCTAACGCCCTACTATTCATTTTAGAACGAAGTCCAATCACTTTATTATTTCTAATATGAACTCCCCACGAATAGATCGGAAAAGCAAAATCTAAGTGCAATGGATATCTTTTTAAACTTTTAAGATATCGTTCTGCCACTTTCTTATCGTAAATAGAACTGAGAGAATCGGGTGCAATCGATCCCATATTGTAATACATCAAAACTCCAGAATCGACATTTGGGATTTTTGTTTTTTTGAAATACTTCACTTGGTGCAATCGAATAGTCGCTGAAAGTTTCTTCTTCGAAAGCTTTTTAAAAACCTCTATAAATTTCAAATAATTCTCTTTGCTTTTTAATGTCCAATCACAATCTATTTGAATTTCTTGACACACAATTTTATTTTTAGAATTGATTTGTTCTATAAAATCAAACGTTTTTTGAGCCAGATCGTTTACATCAAGATGAGGCTGGAGCATAACTTTGTTCTGAATAAAAACAACTGGAACAATAGCATATTCCTTTGGATTTTCTTCAAATCGAATTGGACTAATCGGGATTGGAAAATTAGATTCTGGATGAAGTCCAATATCAAAATACCTTACATAGAGTTTTTGAACATTGTTTTCTTTTAATGCTTCTTTTTCTCTTTCAGAAAACTTGAAGGTTGTTTTCCAGTAATAAAAGGAGATTACGGGCTTTTCACTTTTTGTGCACGACAGCATTAAAAAGAGAAACAAAACTGGGAAAAATCGCTTGAACAAAACTTAAGGAAATTACATTTTAATTCAAAAGTAAGAAATTATGACGTTTTAAACACTAAATTTTTGAAGATTTACAAAAGTTATAAATCCTAATAAATGGATAAAAAATTTCAATTAAAGCAAATATAATCGTTATTTTGTGCAATCAAATTGAAAAACCGTTATGTTGAAAAACACTTTAAAATACATTGCATTTGTAATTCTAATATCAATGATAAGCTGCGCTAAAAGGGGCAGTATTACCGGCGGTTTAAAAGACACATTACCTCCTGTTTTGGTATCGAGTTTTCCTAAAAACTTCACAACCGATTTTAAAGGAAACACTATTACTTTAAACTTTGACGAATATATCAAACTCAAAAACACCAACAAACAGCTGATTATTTCTCCTCCTTTAAAAAATGAGCCAATAATCACGCCTCAGAGTGTTAGCAAATTTATAAAGATTGAACTTCGAGATACTTTACTGCCAAACACAACTTATAGTTTAAATTTTGGACAGGCAATTCAGGATAACAACGAAGGAAATGCCCTAAATCAGTTCAAATATATTTTCTCAACAGGATCACACATTGATTCGCTTAAATTGAACGGAAAAATAAAAGATTCTTATGGGAAATATGTTGAAAATTTTGTTTCTGTAATGTTATACGAAGTAAATGATAAATTTAAAGATTCTACCATTTATAAAGAATTTCCACGTTACATTACAAATACTCTGGACAGCATGAGAACTTTTCAGTTTGAAAACTTAAAAGAAGGAAAATATCTTTTGGTGGCATTAAAAGACAAAGGATCAAATAATAAGTTTAATCCGAAAGATGATAAAATCGGATTTTTGAAAAACTATATTACAATTCCGACTGACACTGTTTATGAGTTAGAACTATTTAAAGAAACATTGCCATTAAAAGCTTTCAAACCAATTCAAGCTTCTGGAAATCGTTTGTATCTACCATACGACGGAAAACAGAATTTCAAAAACTCAAAACCAAAAGTTGTACTTAAAAACGGCAATGAAGTTCTAGAAACTATTATAACGCAATTCCCTAAAAAAGATTCGCTTCAAGTTTGGTATAAACCAGTAAAAGCCGATTCGTTATCAATGGAAGTTGAAAAAGGAGATTACAAGAAGCGATTTTCTTTTAAAATTAAAGCTTTAAAAAAAGATACTCTAAATATTAAAGCCGTTCAAAATGGCCAGATTAACTTTAGAGAGCGTTTTACATTAGAAACCGAAACACCATTGGTTAAATTTGATAATTCTAAAATTAGATTGGTAAATAAAGATTCTGTCGCTGTTCCTTACACAACAGAATATGACGAATTTGATCAAAAACTTTATTTTGATTTCAAAAAAGAACCTTTAGATAAATACAGTTTTACTTTCTTGCCAGGTGCTTTGACCGATTTTTATGAAAAAACAAACGATACCTTATCGTACAAACTAAGCACAAAAGAATATGCCGATTACGGAAATATTATATTGACACTAAAAAATGTAAAACGCTTTCCTATAATTGTCGAATTGACTAATAAAAAAGGAGATGTTGTTTTGGCTGAAGCATATTCTGAAGGAGCAACTACATTAGAATTTAATTTACTCCAACCTGACGTCTTTACTGTCCGCATTATTTACGATGATAATAAAAACAAACAGTATGACACTGGTAATTTCTTAGAAAAGAGATATTCCGAAGAAGTTTTTTACAATCAAGAAGAATTTGATGTCCGTGCCAATTGGGATCGAAACGAAACAATTGACCTGAGTATTCCGTTTAATCCGGAAGTCGAGAAAAAACAAGACGATAAAAAGAAAAAAGAGGCAGAAAAGAAACGAAAAGCGTTCTAAAGCTTAATCTCAAACTGATCTCTATCGCTTAAAAAGTTTAATTTTTTACGCGTTTCATACATGGTGTTTTTGTCCAATTCTATGGCAAAGACACCATTTTTTTCTTGGGGCTCTAAAATATGATTCCCTAAAAAATCTATTGCTTGTGAATGGCCAATATGCTCGTAATCGTGAGCATCATTACCAATTCTATTTACCCCAACTACATACGAAAGATTTTCTATTGCTCGAGCTTTTAGCAAAGCATCCCAAGCATTTGTGCGCACTTTTGGCCAATTAGCAACATATAAAATAAGGTCGTAGTTTTCTACATTTCGAGCAAAAACCGGAAATCTTAAATCGTAACAAATCTGAAGGCATATTTTCCAACCCAGATAATCAACAATAACTTTTCGGTTTCCGCGCGTATACACTTTGTCTTCACCTGCTAAAGAAAAGGAATGGCGCTTATCGTAATATTGTATTTCGCCTGACGGAAAAACAAACAACATTCGGTTATAATATTTCCCGTTTTCTACAATAACAACACTTCCTGTTATCGCAGCATTTTTTTGTTTTGCTTTCAATTTCATCCATTCAACCGTTTCTTCTTGCATCGTTTCAGCAACCTCAGAAGCATTCATGGTAAATCCTGTGGAAAACATTTCAGGAAGCACAATTAAATTTACTTCCGACTGAATTTCATTGATTTTTGAATCGAAATTTTCTCGGTTTTTACTGGCGTCTTGCCAAAAAAGATCGGTTTGGATTAAAGCGATTTTCATTTTTTTATAGAGATATGAAAGTCAAAAACAAATTAATTAAATCACAATCAAACTTGGAACAGCACTTTTATATGGCTGCAATTTTTCGTGATTTGGTTCTTCTTCGGTAATCACATAACTTACCTCAGACAGATTGGCAATTTTCATTTTAAGAACAGTATTTAATTTTTCTGTAATAGTTAATACTGCTGTTTTTTTAGAAGCCTGAATCATCGCTTTTTTTACTTGAACTGTTTCCCAATCAGAATCAGAATAACCGCCATCTACGTCTAAAGCATTTGTTCCTAAAACCAAAAGATCGGCTTTTATATTGGCCAATTGATGAAAAGCTTCTCCGCTCACACACATCTGACTATAAGAAGAGATGCTTCCGCCAATCATGATTGTTTTAATATTTGGCTTATCTAAAAGCTGAACCGCCGTTAAAGCTGTAATAGTAAAAACAGTTAAATTAAGATCGTTTGGAATTAATCGGATAAATTCACGAATCGTTGTTCCTCCATCAACAATTAAAACCATTCCGTCATGAAGAAGTCCAACAGCTTTCTGCGCGATAACTTGTTTCGCTTCGACAGCATAAGTCTGATTAGATGAAGAATAGTGATATCCTTTTGTCATCGCTCCTCCTTTCACTTTAATTAAAAGCGAATCAGCATCAAGTTCATTAATATCACGACGAACCGTATCTTCGGAAACACCAAGTTTAGCCGAAAGAGTTTCAAAACTTACACGCGTGTGCAAATTGATCTCTTTTAGAATATGATTTTTACGTTCTTCTTTGCTGTAATTTAAAACTTCATTTTCAGTACTCATGCCAATTGTTTTTTTCTAATTACAAAAATATGAATTTAAATGTAGCTTACGAAGTAGTTAAACTTGAAAAAGGGATTTCATAAGCTCATTACATTCCTTTAAAGAAAGAATTCATAAAAAAAGACCTTACGTAATTACCCAAAGTAAAAACCAACAAAAAAACGCATCCAAATTAATGAATGCGTTTTTTCAAATATACTAAATTGTGTATTATCCTTTTAAGCTTGCTGCTAAATACTCACGGTTCATACGTGCGATATTTTCAAGCGAAATTCCTTTTGGACATTCAATTTCGCAAGCACCTGTATTTGTACAGTTACCGAAACCTTCTAAATCCATTTGGTGAACCATGTGTAAAACACGATCCGTTGCCTCAACTTTACCTTGTGGTAATAATGCATATTGAGAAACTTTTGCCGCAACGAATAACATTGCTGAAGAGTTTTTACAAGTTGCAACACAAGCTCCACAACCAATACAAGCAGCAGCATCAAATGATTTATCTGCATCGTCTTTTGGAACTGGAATAGTATTCGCGTCGATTGTATTTCCTGAAGTATTTACAGAGATAAATCCTCCAGCGTGTTGAATTCTGTCAAAAGAACTTCTATCTACAACTAAATCTTTAATTACAGGGAAAGCTTTTGCTCTAAATGGCTCAATAAAAATTGTATCGCCATCTTTAAACATACGCATATGTAACTGACAAGTTGTAACACCTCTATCTGGTCCGTGTGCTTCACCATTGATGAATAAAGAACACATTCCGCAGATTCCCTCACGACAATCGTGATCAAATGCTACAGGCTCTTCTCCTTTATTGATTAAACCTTCGTTAAGAACGTCTAACATTTCAAGGAAAGACATATCTGGCTCGATTCCATCGATAGGATATTCTACAATCCCTCCTTTATCTTGAGCGTTTTTTTGACGCCATATTTTTAATGTAAGTTTCATACCTTTTTCGTTTGAAAGTCATAAAGTCGAAAGTCGAAAGTCGCTTGGCACTTTTTGCCTTTTGACTTTAAGACTTTGGGCTTTCGACCAAATTCTTATTTATAACTTCTTTGAACTAATTTAATGTTTTCGTAATTAAGAGGTTCTTTGTGTAATACTGCATCACTTGGTTTTCCTTTGTATTCCCAAGCTGCAACGTATGCAAAGTTTTCATCGTCACGAAGTGCTTCTCCTTCTTCTGTTTGGTATTCCTCACGGAAGTGACCTCCACAAGATTCGTTACGGTGTAAAGCATCTTTCGCGAACAATTCTCCTAATTCTAAGAAATCGGCAACACGAGTTGCTTTTTCTAATTCCTGATTAAATTCGTAAGCGCCTCCAGGAACTTTTACATCTTTATAAAACTCTTCACGTAAAGCAGCAATTTCTTCGATCGCTTCAGTTAAACCTTTAGCGTTACGAGCCATACCTACTTTATTCCACATAATTTTTCCCAATTTTTTATGGAAATAATCTACAGAATGTTTACCGTTGTTATTGATAAATTTATTGATTTGATCTACAACCGCTTTTTCAGCTTCAACGAATTCTGGTAAATCTGTAGAAATTTCACCCATTTTAATATCTGGAGCTAAATAATCTCCGATAGTATAAGGCAATACGAAATATCCGTCAGCTAAACCTTGCATTAAAGCAGAAGCTCCAAGTCTGTTTGCTCCGTGGTCAGAGAAGTTAGACTCTCCAATAGAGAAACATCCAGGTATTGTAGTCATCAAGTTATAATCAACCCAAGTTCCACCCATTGTGTAGTGAACTGCTGGGTAAATCATCATTGGTGTTGTATAAGGATCTTCGTCGACGATTTTGTAATACATCTGGAATAAGTTTCCGTATTTACTTTTCACGATTGCAGCTCCTAATTTAGTTACCAAAGCAGCATCTTTATCATCTAAACCTTTTACATAAGCATCTTCAGTTCCGTAACGTTTGATAGCTGCTGCAAAATCTAAGTAAACTGCTTCACCCGTTTTGTTAACTCCAAAACCAGCATCACATCTTTCTTTAGCTGCACGAGACGCAACGTCACGAGGTACTAAGTTACCAAAAGCAGGATATCTTCTCTCTAAGAAATAATCTCTTTCGTCTTCAGATAAATCTGTTGCTTTTTTCTTTCCTTCACGGATAGCTTTTGCATCCTCAAGGTTTTTTGGTACCCAAATACGACCATCATTACGTAAAGACTCAGACATCAAAGTCAATTTAGACTGGTGATCTCCTGAAACCGGAATACATGTTGGGTGAATTTGTGTGTAGCAAGGATTTGCGAAAAATGCTCCTTTTTTATGAATTTTCCAAGCTGCTGTTGCGTTACTTCCCATAGCATTTGTTGAAAGGAAAAATACGTTTCCGTATCCTCCAGAACCAACTACTACCGCGTGAGCAGAATGTCTTTCTATTTTTCCTGTAATTAAGTCACGAGCGATAATACCTCTCGCTTTTCCGTTCACGATTACAATGTCAAGCATTTCGTGACGGTTATACATTTTAATTTTTCCACGACCAATTTGACGGTTCATTGCAGAATAAGCTCCTAACAATAATTGTTGTCCAGTTTGTCCTTGTGCATAAAATGTACGAGAAACCAAAGTTCCTCCAAAAGAACGGTTATCTAAAAGTCCGCCATATTCACGAGCCAATGGCACCCCTTGAGCCACACATTGGTCAATAATATTACCAGAAACTTCAGCCAAACGATAAACGTTTGCCTCACGAGCACGGTAATCACCACCTTTTACAGTATCGTAAAACAATCTGTAAATCGAGTCACCGTCACCTTTATAGTTTTTTGCTGCGTTGATACCCCCTTGTGCTGCAATAGAGTGCGCACGACGTGGAGAATCTTGGAAGCAAAATGCTTTTACGTTATATCCTAACTCCGCTAAAGTAGCCGCAGCCGAACCTCCAGCTAAACCTGTACCAACTACAATAATATCAAGATTACGTTTGTTAGCAGGGTTTACTAAATTAATATGATCTTTATAATTTGTCCATTTGTCCGCTATAGGACCATTTGGAATTTTTGAATCTAATGCCATTATAATTGATATTAATTATTGAAATGATGAAATAAAGCGATAATCACAAAAAGCGCTGGAACTATAACTGCGAACCAGTAACCTACTTTTGATAAAAATCTAGAGTACTTGTTGTGCATCCCTACAGATTGAAGAGAAGATGCAAACCCATGCCACAAGTGGAATCCTAAAAGGATAAATGACACGCAGTACAATGCCGTACGAATTGGGTCGTGAAATTTGTGAACTAACTCACCATAATACCTTGTAGCATCTGGTGCTGTACCTGCTATATATTTATAGCTAACTTCAGGAAACCAGAAATCATAAAAGTGCAATCCTAAGAAAGCTAAAATAACCAATCCAGAAATAATCATATTTCTAGAACTCCAAGAAGCGTTTGCAGCTCCGTTGTATTTAGCGTATGCGATTGGTCGTGCCGCGCTGTTTTGAGCCGTAAGAATAAATCCCATTACGAAGTGGAAAATTACTCCAAATGCCAAAATTGGCTGCATTACATACTGAATCAGCGGATTGTATCCCATAAAGTGAGAAGCTTCGTTGAAAACGTCTTCACTAATAATAGAAATAAAATTTAAGGAAACATGCAGCGCTAAAAACGTGATTAAGAATATTCCCGAAAGAGCCATAGCTACTTTCTTTAAGATGGAAGCATTCAATAGTGCAGATTGTGCCATAAGTGTTAAGTAGTTTGTTTTAAAAAATTACACAAAAATAATTCAATTACAAAAGAACTACAACCATTTCGCTCTTATTTATAATGATTTTAAAATAGCCTTCTTCTACGTATTTTTACGTACAAAATCAAAGCTGCTAAAAAATAATTCACTATAGCAAATTTCAAAATACTGCTTTTTAAGTGATAGCAGAGAAATTCAATTCTAAGTAGATTACCAAAAATTTATCATATTGTTATTTTATTCAAAGTTTTGATTTATTTTCTTCAAAAGTGTTGTTGAGCAGAAATTTTGTCTAAGTAAAAAATTGTCATTCCGTAACATAGTTTTACCTTTAGCGGCTCAAAAAAATAAGAATGAAAACAGGAATTGATGCTATTTCTTTCGATGTAGCAAACATACATTTACCCATAAAAACTTTGGCAATTGCTAGAAATATTGAACCAGAAAAATTAGAAAAAGGTCTTGGATTACTAAAAATGACCTTTCCAGACGTCCACCAAGACGCTGTAGTTTTTGGAGCAAATGCTTTAACAAAACTTATCACAGACAATAAAATAAACCTAAACGAAATAAGCCGAATCTATGTTGGTACCGAAAGCGGTATTGACAGTTCTAAACCAATCGCTTCTTATTTAATTAGTTTAATGGAGCAGAAATTTGGGGAAGATTCTTTAGCAGAATGTGATGTTGTTGACTTTACTTTTGCTTGTATCGGTGGAGTTGATGCGATGCAAAACTGTTTAGATTTCGTAAAACTGAATCCAACTAAAAAAGCAATCGTAGTTACTTCTGATTTTGCAAAATACGATTTAAACTCTGGCGGAGAATATACCCAAGGCGCCGGAGCTGTTGCAATGTTAATTACCGCAAATCCGAAAATCATTGCTTTTGATGACAATTGGGCGACGAGTACAAAAGGTGTTTTCGATTTCTTTAAACCGTACAGAACTATTTCTAAAGAAGAAATCACAAAAAATGCAAACAACGATTCTTGGTTTGATAATTTAGAAGCTGAAATTGAAATCCACAAAGATCAACCAGTTTTTGACGGACAATATTCAAATCAATGTTATATGGATCGTACGCGAAATGCTTACTTTTCATTCAAAAAATTAAAAAATACATACGAGACATTATATAACACTTGGCATAGTATCGTGATGCACCTACCATATTCTTTCCAAGGAAGAAGAATGTTGTCTGAAATTTACGCTTTAGACAGTGCCGAAAAAATTATCGCCGATGATATTTCTCCAGCAGATTATCAGACGAAAATTAAAGAAGTGGCAAAATCTGAAAATTACAGAAGTTTTGTAACCGAGAAATTACAGCCTGCAGAATTGGCTTCTTCTTTAATTGGAAATCTTTACACTGGTTCTATTTTTATGGGATTACTATCGACTTTAGCTCATTTCTATGATACAAACAAAGAAGTAGCTGGAACTAAATTCGGTTTCTTAGCTTACGGAAGCGGATCGAAATCGAAAGTTTTTGAAGGGACGATTCAACCAGAATGGAAATCAGCTTTAGAAAATGTAAAACTTTTCGAAAACTTAACCGAAAGCGTAGAAATTGATTTCAATACTTACGAAAGCCTTCATAAAAAAGAACAAAAACAAAGCGTAAGAACTCCGAAAAACGAATGGGTTTTAGACAGAATCGAAAAAGAAATTCCTGTTTTGATTGGGGCGAGATATTATAAATGGGTGGATTAAATTCCAATTTTTTGAAATCCCAAATTCCAATAAAAACCGAAGCAAATGCTTCGGTTTTTTTTATGCTTTTAAAGTTTAACCGCAAAGTCCGCAAAGGATTACGCAAGGTTCGCAAAGGATTACGCAAGGTTCGCAAATATTTCATACCGCTTATACACACCAAGCTTTGCGAACTTTGCGTTTTTACAACGCGATGCATATCAGAAAAACTTAGCGTGCTTTGCGGTTAAACAACAAAAAATCAATCCTTTTTATGCTGTTCAGTATAATTCTGATTTCCTTTAATTCGGGTATCTTCGGTATGCATTCCGTTTGCCATGCCTAGCATAAAAGCGGTTATTATGATTATGAATTTTCTTTTTATCCAATGAAGAAGCGGTCGTTTAGATTGCTCCAAACAAGAATTTTTATTTTGTTTATACATTTTGAAAATGATAAATGATTAGACATTATTGATCATCTATGCTTAGAAATAAATTTTCTTAAGCGTTGTATAAACTTTTATTTAAATGTTTTGAAATAATGATTTCATTTATAAAAACCGATTGATTTATAAATGAAGTTAGATTTTGATGAAGCTGATTTAGCAGTTTAAAAAGCTCTTTAATTTGAAAAGTAAAAACATTTTCGGTTTTAAGAAAATCCAAAACAATTGAAAATCTTATTTTTTCAAAAGAAACAACTTGTCCAAATTTATATAAACGAGAACTTTTAAGATTTGATTCTCTTCTTAAAATTACAAAGGAAGATTGGTAATATTCTGCCGATTTAGATTGAGAGTATAAAGCACCATCGCCCACAATCACGACAAATGTCAGAAATAGAGCAATGAGATATTTTATATATTTTTTCAATCTTTTGAGTTTGATTATGGAACTAAAATACGAATTTTATTCTTGTAACAATTTCTCTTCTTCCTGTTTATAAAGCAACAGTCCTAATCCCAAAACAAAAACCAGACAGCTCAAAAGCATCAAAATTCCATTTTTCAAAGCAAAAAAAGAAAATCCTACAGCAACTGCTCCCACAATTACCATTAAAGACTTAACTGTTTCCGTTTTTATAAAAGTGAATGCATGAAATGCTAAACCAAGAAAAAGCAAGGATGGGCCAACAGCTATAAATGGATAAAAAATCAATGGTGAATTACTGATATGCTGACTTAATTCAGCTTTTTCGATTTCGTTGTTTCCGTAACTTGACATTATAAAATCGATCGTACATAGTCCGATATGTGCAATAACACCCAAAGTTGTCAAAACAGAAGCAACTTTATTAATCTTCGTTTTTGGAAAAACATCATTAAAAGACAACAAAAAACAAGCCCCAATTAAATTAAACCAATGCCCAAAATCTATCGACGTATTAAAACTTGGCAAAATGTTAGAAAAGAATAAATAACTGGTAAGAAAAAATACCAATCCGATCGTGCAAAAACGTTCTGTTTTCATAATTTGTTTTAAAAATTGATGAAGCAAAACTAGAACGAAAATTTACCTAAAAATCCTATTTTATTGACTTAGGTACGAAACGTATTGTTTTAGGTATGAAATTTACAATGCCAATAATACATCTTTATAATTTCTAGAAACTGGAAGTTCTATTTGAGTTAAAATAATTGTATTTGCATTCCGCCAAGATTTAAAATGCGACGGATTTATTAAATGTGAACGATGAATTTGTACCAAAAAATGGAAATCTTCCTGAACTTTTTTGAGAGAAGATCGAATAAGTTTCGAATGGAGTTTATCATTTTCGATATAAAAAATCTCAACATAATTCTGTGCATTCGAAATACATACTAAATCGGCTTTGTTGATTTTTAGAATGTCAAATCTGTTTTCTCCTTTAAATACTAAAACATCATCTTTTATCGGAATTAACTTGATTAAATATCTTCTTGAGAGAATAATTACAGGAGTTAAAATCAGCGCCACTTTTATAAAGATTATCGAAAAGAATTCAAAAAAAGTATAGCCACCGTTTAAAATTGGACTTTTATAAAAAGTAAAAACACCAATTAAGTAGAATAAATGAAACAGAAAAATGGCTATTATTTCTAAACCGATATTCCACTTCCCTATTCTTTCGTAAAAGTTTTTTTGACTAAAAGCTAAAAGACCATAACACAAAAATGCCATTATACTAAAACCAAAACTGATTAAAAACCACGCTCTGAAATTTATAGTTCCATCGTCAAATGGTTTTATGATGAAAGCAAAAATGAAAAGCCATAACCCAATCAGCAAACCGACAATTAGATTGTGTTTTATAGAAATGTTTAGCTGTTTCACTTTTTCGATTTAATTTTTAAAGTTTCATTTCCATAATAGGCATGAAACGGTTTTTTATAGAAGTTTCAAATTCACCAACTTTCACAAATCCCATTTTAGAATAAAAATTCTCAGCATGCGGTTCAGAGTCGAGTGTTATTTTTTTGATTCCAGTTTCTTTAATTCGGTTTAAGAAATCGAGAACTAAATACTTTCCAAATCCTTTTCCAATATGTTCGGGCAAGACAAATAAATTATCGAGTTCTATTACTTTTTCATTTTTAAAAACATAAGAATAATAACCAATAATTAAATCATTATAAACCAATTTAAAAACGCTATGATCTCTAATATAATCTTGAGAAATGGTTAGATTTTTTTCCCATTTTTGGATTTGCTCTACAGAATATCCCCAATACGCTTTTGACTTCTTGGTTATTGAAGTTAGGATTTCGTTATCGGCTATATTAGCTTTTTCTACTGTCATTACTTATAAATCGTAAACTTATTGTGGCTTAAAGTAAAACCAAGATTCTCATAAATTGCCACGTTTTCTACTCGTTTTTTATTTGTCGTTACTTCGATGCTTTTTAAATTATTTTGTTCAGCAAAATCTAAAATCTCATTTATCAATAATCTTCCAACGCCTTGACCACGGTATTTTTGATGAATGAAAAACTCCTGAACTTCACCCACCAATCCGCAATGATGTAAAAGGTTTTGGGTATGAAAACTAATAAATCCTAAACCTTCTGTTTCATTTTCGACAATCAAATATAGGTTTCTGGGGTTTGAAATATTTTCATTAAATATCATTTCGAAAACCTTAAAATCTAAAACTTCGTTTTCGAGTTCGCATATTGTTTTATAGACGAAATCTAGGTCTTTGGGTTCTATTTTTCTGATTTTTGCTTTTAGACTCATAACTTTAATTCATATCAGCCAATCTGACGATTTTATTATCTGAAAACTGAAAAATTGATTTTCCTTTCATACTTAATTCTTGACCAGCTTTTAATCCGTTTGGAAAATCCATTGCCATAACGGCGTAATAATCAATTTCGACGATTGCTGTAATTTCATCTTGTATGAATGATGTAATAGTTTGCTTTCTTGCTGAAAAATATTCTTTGGCTTGTTCGGCTTGAGCTTTAAATTCTTTTATTCCGTTCAAAGTCATATTCGTTTCTCCATTCTGAATATTCTCAAAAACAATAAATTCGTCAAAATCAGCTATCATTTTATCAACATCAAATTGATTATACGCTTCAATATAATTTTGAATTATTTTTTCTTTTTCGATCATATCATTTTCTATCAAAAGATTAAAACTAGAATTTCTATTTTATTCAATAACATAAATTAATTTAGGAGCGCCCGCATCATGTTCTGCAACAACTAAATAAAAAGGCTTTTTCAAATTTAATTTTTCGAATACATTTTCATTATCTGCTCTTTTAAACAATTTATTCGTTTCTACTAATGCTGTAGCTTCAAATAGTTCATAAATATTATTCACATCCCGAAAATCTTCAAAATTATCCTCTTCTCCTTGTATATTTTCTGTTAAATGATATAAAGTAGGTGACACAAAAGCTGGAAGACAAGAAATAGTATCCAAATATTCCATCTGATGATCATCGATTTCAAATTCAGACAATTTTCGATCTGAGTCATCAAAATCTACGGCAAAAGCTTCTAATTCCCCACCATACAGTCCTCCATGCTCAAAATAAATCATATTAAAACTTTTATCAATATCGTTATTATATTTCTCTTCAAGCCAATATTTTCCAATATTTCCTTTTAATTCCTCAATCATCAAATTTTCATGTTCCTCTCTATTTTGGTTTTTCCACAAATTATAAAATGAATTATATGCTTCATTTTGTGAATCTTCTAAATCTCTTGTAATAATTTCTTTTGCCTGTTTTTCAACTTCAAGCAAATTGTCTAAAATCAAATCATTAGTTTGTTCCATATATCATTTTAAATTATAGCAAAAGACTAATATACAAAATACCAAAATCTATATTTTTTTTCTCGTTAAAAACTGATAAAAATTGTGACTATCTATAGCTTTTAAAAGAAAAAACCGAAGTCTCGTACTTGCTTCGGTTTTTTCTTTTTTAAGATTTATTTATTCTTTTCCTTCTAATGCTATATTAAAATGCCATTCATGTTTATACCAAACACTTGCATTTTCAAGACTGTTGTTTCTGCTAATTCTAGATTCTCCCGAATAGCCACTATTGTAACAAAAGCCACTTCCCGCATTAATGTCACCCGAACTAGCAGAAGAAACACCTAACTTTTCTCCATCAACTAAATACCAATAAAAACTATAAGCTTTCTTGGCTTCCAAATAAAGATTTAGTTTTTGCAAATCAAAAGGAACTAAACCTCCATCAAAATACTCTGGCACTATTGTCGTTGTAGTTGCTAAAACATTAAAACTTGCATCCTTGATAATTAATTTCAATGTTACAGGTTTATTATATTTCTGTTTGCCGTCATAGTAAGCAAATCCTTCGAGAAGATTAATACTAAAAGCAGAAGGCACTAAATTTTTATCAACTATTACAGTTTGCCCAGTCCCAACATTTCTATCAAAAGCTAAAAGATCTGGAGCATTAGTTCTGTTATCTCCGCCAAACCATTTTGAAGCATTAGTTTCAGAACATGATCTAGATACTGTAAAATTCATATGCTCAAATTTTACTTGATAACTCTTTTCTACCCCTGATTCTGATGTAACAGTAAAATTTACCGGTTCAGAATAATCTCTTATCGTTTTAGGGTCTGGAATTATAGTTGCGTATTTTGAGAATTTAATTTCGACATTTAAATCTTTAAGATCATTACTTTCAGGAATTCTTTTTGTTATTAATCCTTTTTCGTTATCAATATCAGCACTTAATAACAGATTTGGAGTTTTTACATTTACTTCCAAAATAAAATTATCAGTACTTGGCTCCCTTTTTATATCTACATTATAATTTTTGACATCTCCATTTTCTGCTGTGACCACAAAAGTTAAAGGCCCATTAATAGATTTAATTGTTGCTGGATCTGGATTTATGGTTGCTCCTTTAGGAATTGAGACATTTAAATTTATATCTTCTAATTCAAATGTACTTTCTACAATACCGCTTATTGAGTTTTCTACAATCGAAAATTCTTTGGTAATACCTCCTTTTGTTATGGTCAAAGATTGAATCGTATTTTCGTTACTTAAGCTTACTTCCGCGACACACGATGCCATTAAAAGAGAAATAAAAAAAATGACTTTGAATAAGTTAACTTTAGTTTTCATGAATTTTTACGGTTAGTTTGCTAATTGCAAATATTATCATTTATAAAACAATTTCTTTACGGGAAACCGTACTCCTTACAAATGATTTTTCTAATCATAACCGTAAAAGTACAAACAGGCCATAAACCAAGAAAAATCCTTTTTAATTTGTAAAATCTGTGCCTGAAAAATTAAACTCAAAACAAATAAGAAAACTTTAGTAAATCTGCTATACGCCACTAATTCAAAAATCATTAATTTTGAAATTCGAAGTTCAAAAACGAAATAATTATGAAATATCATCAAATAAACAGCGCTCTTTTTGTAAAAAACCGCAGAAAGTTCATGGCTGAAATGAAACCTAATTCTGTTGCAGTATTCAACTCAAATGACATTTATCCAGTTAGTGCCGACAGTACTTTGCCGTTTGCACAACACAGAGATATTTTTTACCTGAGCGGTGTAGATCAGGAAGAAAGTGTTTTGCTTTTGTTTCCAGATGCGCCTTATGAACATCAAAGAGAAATGCTTTTCTTGAGAGAAACCAACGAACATATTGCAGTTTGGGAAGGTGAAAAACTGACTAAAGAACGTGCTTTTCAGGTTTCTGGAATTAGAACGGTTTATTGGTTGCAAGATTTTCATAAAGTTTTGAACGAAATGATGACGTATGCCGATACGATGTACATCAATACCAACGAACATTACCGTGCGACTGTAGAAACAGAAACGCGTGAAGCTCGTTTTGTAAAATGGTGGAAAGAGCGTTATCCAGCACACAATGTTGCAAAAAGCAACCCAATTCTACAAAGACTTCGTTCTGTAAAAGAAAGCGAAGAAATCGATTTGATTCAGCACGCTTGCGATATTACAGAAAAAGGTTTCCGCAGATTACTAGGATTCGTAAAACCAAATGTTACAGAATACGAAATCGAAGCTGAATTGGCCCATGAATTCATAAGAAACCGTTCTAAAGGTTTTGCTTACACGCCAATTATCGCTTCTGGAAACAATGCTAATGTTTTGCATTATATCGAAAACAATCAGCAATGTAAAGAAGGTGATTTGATTTTGCTTGATGTTGCTGCAGAATATGCTAATTATTCTAGCGATATGTCAAGAACAATTCCAGTTTCTGGACGTTTTACAGATCGTCAGAAAGCAGTTTACAATGCTGTTTTAAAAGTTAAAACCGAAGCAACAAAAATGCTTACACCAGGAACACTTTGGAAGCAATATCATGTTGAAGTGGGTAAAATTATGACATCAGAATTACTTGGTTTAGGTTTAATAGACAAAGCCGATGTTCAGAACGAAAATCCAGAATGGCCTGCTTACAAAAAATATTTTATGCACGGAACTTCTCACCACATGGGATTGGATACGCACGATTACGGTTTGCTTCACGAACCAATGAAAGCGAATATGGTTTTTACAGTTGAACCAGGAATTTATATTCCAGCAGAAAAATTCGGAATTCGTTTAGAAGATAATGTTGTAGTTCAGGAAAAAGGAGAACCTTTTAACTTGATGCGAAATATTCCTCTTGAAGCAGAGGAGATCGAAACGTTGATGAATGAATAATTTCATGATGAAAAAGATTTTTCTTCTTGGCTTTTTATTGTTTCTGGGAAATATTTTTGCTCAGACTGAAGGTTTTGCCGTAAATACTGATGGAAGTAAAACGTATTACAAAACATTCGGAAAAGGCGAACCGCTTTTAATTATTAACGGCGGACCCGGAATGAACAGCAATGGTTTTGAAGATATGGCGAAAGTTCTGGGCGAAAGCCAACAAACGATTATTTACGACCAAAGAGGAACTGGAAAATCGAAACTTTCAAAATTAGACGCTAAGACAATTTCGATGAAATTAATGGTCGATGATATCGAATCGTTGAGAAAACATCTTAAAATTAAAAAATGGAATATTCTCGGACATTCTTTTGGTGGAATGTTAGGTTCGTATTACGCGACAATTTATCCGAATAGTATCAATAAGCTGGTTTTATCTTCTTCAGGAGGTGTCGATTTATCTTTATTAAAAGGTCCAAATTTGATTGAATCTAATCTTTCGCAAATTGAAAAAGATTCGATGAATTATTGGAACGATAAAATTGAAAAAGGAGATATTTCGCATAAAGCCCTTTTAGGACGCGGACGCGCGATGGCTCCAGCATATGTTTACGATCAGAAATTTATTCCTATTATTGCCGAAAGATTAACTCAAGGAAATTCGACAATCAATGGTTTGTTATGGTCGGATATGCAGAAAATGAATTTTGACTGTAAAGCTAAACTGAAGGATTTCAAAAATCCAGTTTTAATCATTCAAGGAAAAGAAGATATTATTAGCAATGAAATCGGAGAATTGGCTCATCAGACTTTTCCAAATTCGAAACTAATTTTATTAGAACATTCAAAACATTATGGATGGCTTGATGCACGAGACAAATATTTCTCGGATATTAATTCATTTTTAAAATCATAAAAATAAAAAAGCCCTTAAAATATTAAGGGCTTTTTAAATTATATAAATCGTTTATTTATCCGATTTTCGAAATCTGTAAATCCAATTGGAATTTACCATCAGCTTCATTTCCGTTGATTAGATCAAAAAGCTCTAAAGCTCTTCTTGCATTTTTCTCCTCTTCTCTTTGCTCAGCTACATACCACATCATAAAATCTTCTGTAGCATAGTCATTTTCAGCTCTACATTTTGCGATTACTTTATTGATTGCTTGAGTAACTGCAATTTCGTTTTGCAAAGCAATTTCGAATACTTCTCTAAAAGAAGCAAATTCCTGTTGTACTTCTGGAACAGATGGTGTAATGGCAATCCCGCCCATATCTGTAATGAATTTAAAAATTTTTAGAAAATGCTCTCTTTCTTCTTCAGCTTGCTTGTATAAATACGATGCCGTATTAGCATAACCGTTTCTATCTAACCATGCTGCCATAGCTAAATATTTGTTAGAAGCGTCACTTTCTAATTTTGCCTGTAAATTCAATATATTTTCTACACCTTCAGTTAATGAAGTACGTGTTCTTAGTAAATCTTTCATAACCTTTAATTTTTATTACGTGTAAAATTACAAAAATTAAAGCTGGCAGTCGTAACTCCTTGAAAATTTGGATTTAATCTAAGTAAGAATCTAAATAAGCTCAACATTCACTACACTGCAAAGCATAGAATGTAAATTGAGAGTAAATTTAGTTCCGTTTAATAAATCTCTCAACTGCACTATTTCGCAGATAGTAAGATTTCTAGAAAAGTTTCTTTTGGTAGTTTCAATCAGTTGGGCATCTGACTGATCAGACAAGTCATAAAGCATGTTAAGAATGTCAACGCTATTCACCTTTCTTTGAAAAATCAAAAAATCTTGAATCTTGTAACTTGACACTGTATCAATAAAATTGATGATTATACTATTGGTCAAATCACATTGGTAACTGTATCCTTTTTCGGTTTCAAATAATACTTTGGTTGTCAAATCGCTAACTAATGCCATTCTGATAAAATTATAACGATGCAAAAATATATAATTTGAAACAATTAAACACATAATTAAGACTAATTTAAAATAACAAAATGGTTTTATATTTTTAAAAACCACAGAAGTACGCTAAAAACTGTAACATTCTAAAGCATTGTTAGTCTAATTTTAAAAACAAATCATTTTGAAATTATGCAAGCACATGAAATAGATTATCAGATTTTTGGAGAAGAAATGCAATATGTGGAAATAGAATTAGATCCACAGGAAATTGTAATTGCCGAAGCTGGCAGCTTTATGATGATGGAAAACAATATCCAGATGGAAACTATATTTGGTGATGGTTCTCAGCAGCAAGGTTCTGGTTTATTTGGCAAACTTTTAAATGCAGGCAAAAGAGTTCTAACTGGCGAAAGTTTGTTTATGACAGCATTTTTAAATCAAGGCAATACCAAAAGTAAGGTTTCGTTTGCATCGCCTTATCCAGGAAAAATCCTTCCGATTGATTTGACCGAATTTCAAGGTAAATTTATCTGTCAAAAAAGTTCATTTTTATGCGCGGCTAAAGGCGTTTCTGTTGGCATTGAATTTTCTCAGAAATTAGGAAGAGGTTTATTTGGTGGTGAAGGTTTTATCATGCAGAAAATTGAAGGAGACGGAATGGCATTTGTACATTCTGGTGGAACAATGGCCAAAAAAGTATTAGGTCATGGCGAAGTCCTAAAAGTAGATACGGGATGCATTATTGGTTTTACAAAAGATGTAGATTACGATATTGAATTTATTGGCGGAATCAAAAATTCTATTTTTGGTGGTGAAGGATTATTTTATGCAACTTTAAAAGGTCCAGGAACAGTTTACATACAATCACTACCATTCTCTAGATTGGCTGACCGCATTATTGCATCTGCACCAAGATCTGGAGGAAACAGCCGCGACGAAGGTAGTCTTCTTGGCGGATTAGGAAATCTTTTGGATGGCGATAATCGATTTTAAATTATAAGAACGGCTTTCAGAAATGGAAGCCGTTTTTTATAAAAAAGAAGGGCAGCTCGAAAGAGCTGCCCAAAACACCTAACCAAAAGTGCTCTAATACCCGTTAGTACCAAACTCTTTCGAATTTGAAATTGCATCCAAAAATGATCTTGGAATTGGTCTAACGGTATGTTTTTCGTTTACAAAATTTGCTCCTGCAATTGGGTTAGTTTGATCTAAATATGTTTTATTTAGTCTTCCAGTGCGTTTAAGATCGGTCCATCTTGTGTGCTCGCCAGATAACTCCCTTGCTCTTTCTTTTAAAATAAAATCAATATTCATGTCTGCACTTGTCACTAACATTTCATTTTCTCTTGAAGTTATAGCGGCTCTTTTTCTTAAAGTATTCACATAAGCCAATGCTTTAGTTTGATTATCACTTAAAATAGCTGCTTCCGCTGCAACCAAATAAATTTCTCCCAAACGAATAATGGGAATATCTCCCAACCAATACTGATTGCTTTGACAATACAATGCAGCAGAAAATTTTCGCATTGCTGGAAACATATTGATCAAATTCGGGTCATTTGGATACATTGCTGGATCTTTATATTTATTTGTTCCAGGTTCGAAAAGATCACTTGGATCAACAACTAGCATTGGCATTTTACTTTTAGCGACAGGATCAATATTCCAATTAGGAGTAAACACAGACAAACCTTCATTATTATTCATATTAATTTGTTCTTCTATTTTTTGAGAATAAAAATTAACCGATGGAAGTGCCTGTGCCAAAGTGTTTTTAATAGTGTATCCAACAACCGAAGCATCTTTTTTGTAAGCAGTAGCCATTGCTTGCGTAATTGTTTTATTGGCTGCGGCATAAAATTTAAATGTAAATGTTTCTGCAAAACGAGTATCTGCTGGCGATGGCACTGGTGAAAACACTTCTGTCAATAAATATTTACTTGGTTTTAGCATACGGCTATTTGCTCTTCCGTATAAAATACTAGTTGCCCCTGCACCCCACTCTGCTCCTCTTGTGGCTAAATCTGGCAAATAATATTGTCTTGTTCTTCCTCTATTAAACCCTTCAGGATTTAGACCTCCGGGATCAATTCCTTGAGTAAACAAAAATTCTGTATTTTTCTTATTGTTGTTACCGTCCCACAATTTCTTAAATCCAGAAGCTGTATTATCACTTAAATATAAGGCTGTATTATATTTTGCTGCATTATTGATTAATTCCTCGGCAGTATCTAAAGCCAATTTAGAATACTCTGCAACATCGCCTAATCTTGTTCTTTGCAAATAAACTTTTGCCAATAAACCATAAGCCGCTTTCTTAGCCGCTCGTCCTTGTAGTGTCTGCTGAATTGGAAGATGAGTACAGGCAAATTTTAAATCTTCTATAATTAAATCGTAAAATTCTTTTTCAGAACTGCGCACAGGTGCATTATCTGCTCCTTCAATAATAGATGATTTTGTTCTTAAAACTACGCCTCCAAATTGTTCTACTAATATAAAATTGCAAAATGCTCTCAGAAAATAAGCCTCTGCCAATTTCACATTCATTTCATCGGCAGAAGAATAACCTTTTACATCTTTAGAATAATAAATTGCCGTGTTGCAAAGATTTATAGTAGCATAAGAAGTCCCCCAAATCACTTTAATATTTCCGTCGTCTGGGTTTAACTGACTTGTATATTGCGCATAACCTATTCCGCTTGTGCTCACATTTTCCCAAGAATCCGTTCCTGCTTCTGTTGGCGCTATGTAATCGACTTTTCCATGTAAGAAATATAGATTTTCATAACAACTATTAATTAATCCTTCAAATCCTGCTCTTTCGCCGTATGATTTATCCAAAGAAACAGTTGTCAAGTTTTTTTCATCTAAACTGCATGATTGAATGAAACCAACCAGAAAAACCATTAAAATGACTGTTTTTAATTTTATATACTTTTTCATATTACTATAATGATAAATTAAGACCGAAAATAACTTGTTTAAATAATGGGAATGAATCTGAACCTCCGTTTTCTGGATCAACATCTTTTAATAAATGGCTTCGGCTAAAAACAAAAGGATTGTAAGCAGTTAAATAAAGTCTCAAATTATTTAAACCACTTTTCTTAAGAAAATCCTCAGGCATAGAATAGCCAATTGTAAGATTCTTGATTTTTATATAAGATGCGTCTACAAGTTCTAATGAAGATTGAAATTGTGTGTTGAAGGTACCTCCTGGTCTCGGAAAATCATTTGTCGGATTATCTTGTGTCCAATAATCGTAGGTAGACGGTTGTGCTTCTTTGTTCCAATATCCTAATACTTGCGCACGCATCATACCGCCGTATCTACCATTTACAAATACTGTGAAATCAAAATTCTTATATTTGAATGTGTTTTGCAAACCGAAGAAGTAATCTGGAACATTGTTTCCAACAATCATTCTGTCTTTTGTAGAATAAACGTGCACTCCGTTATCTGATACTCCATTAGCATCAACTTGCGGTACAGTTTGCAGTTTAATATCTCCAGGTTTAGCTCCATACAATGCCGCTTCTTCTTCTTGTCCTAATTGCCAGATTCCTATTTTCTTATAATCATAAAAAACTCCTCCTGCTGCTGGAGTTTGTCCGATGAAAAGACCTTCAGAAATCAACTGGCTAACGCTAAGACTTCCCAAATCAATATTCGTCAACTTTTCTTTGGCATGCGTATAGGTAAATGAAGTGCTCCATTTGAAATTTTCAGTCTCAATATTTTTAGTGTTTATGGACAATTCGAATCCTTCATTTTTAGAAGTCGCAATATTAGACGTCTTTTTATAAGGTGTTTTTGCATCATAACCTCCTGAACTTGTAGGTAAACGGCGATCCCATAAAATACCATCAGTCTGTGTCCAATAATATTCAGCAACAAGATCAATTCTATTTCGTAAAACCGAAACATCCAAACCTAAATTAGTATTTGTAGAACGCTCCCATGTTAAATCTGGGTTTGAAATATGTTCTGTTGGTACGTACATTGGCAAGGCTGTACCGCCACCCAGAGAAAGACTGCTTGTTTTAGTCGAAGTACGAGTCAAACTAGAATACGGATCAATATTTGCCGATCCCGAAACTCCATAACCCAATCTTAGTTTTAAATTATTTAACCATGAACTCGTTCCTTGCATAAAGCTTTCGTCGCTAATGCGCCAAGCAACAGATGCCGAAGGAAAAGACGACCATTTATTCCCTTCTGCCAGAGGAGAAACTCCATCCCACCTATTGGTTAATTGGAAAAGATATTTTCCTTTAAAACTATAATTAATACGTCCAGCAAATGACATTCTATTAAACTGACTATAGGTATTCATTCTAGTAGTCAGATTTTTAACCGCTCCCATATTGTAAAACAAGAAATCATCGTAATCGATTCCATTCCCTCCCATGTAAGTGCCTTCAGATCTATTATCGGCCCATGAAGTAATTCCTGTCAAAGTAAAATCGTGGTCTTTTCCCGCTTTAAAATTATAGTTCAATATATTTTCCCAAATATAGCTGTAAGCCAAAGTCATGTTGTATGTCGCTTCGCTTGCTGTTCTTCCCTCAGATAGCAAATTGTATGAGTTTTTGTTTTGGAAAGTACCTGCTCTGCCTCCTGAAAATTTAGTTCCTAAGTTAGATCTAAGCTTGAAGTTTTTAGCGAATTCAATTTCGAGATAGGGATTAAATTGAACATTATAGCCGATAGATTCATTAGCAAAAGCTCCTGGATAATTATTTGCCAAAATGCTAATATTATTTGGATCTCCTTCTAATGGATAAAGATTTACAATACCCTCTTGATCATAAGGCACTCCTAACGGATAAACACCATAAGCTTTATTAATTCTACTGTTTGTAGTGCTTCCGCTTTTATAGTTTAAAATCAACTGAAAACCGGTTTTAAATTTATCGCTGAACTTTAAATCAATTCCTCCTCTAGAATTAAAACTCTTCATTTTATCGTTTTGATAAATCCCTTCTTCTCCGACATATCCTAAAGAGAAATACCCCTGCACTTTTTCCGATCCGCCTCTCATAAAAAGATTATGATTTTGCTGAATGCCTACTTGCAAACTTTCATCAATCCAGTTTACATATTGTCCTTTTTCAATTGCGGCTACAGCTGCTGCATTCAAACCTAAATCGGTTAAACTTGTTGCTTCGTAACCATTATCTAAATAAAATTTATCTCGTTTATAATTCAACCATTTATCTCCTGTAAGTGGAGCAGGAAAAGAGGAGAAACCATTCAATCCAAAATAGCTATTAAAATCTATTTGTGTTTTTCCAGCTTTTGCTTTTTTAGTAGTCACAACAATAACTCCGTTCGCACCAGAAGAACCGTATATTGCCGTAGACGACGCATCTTTTAAAACATCAATAGTCTCAATATCATTCGTATTCAAATTATCTATACTTGAAGGAATCCCATCAATAATATATAGCGGATCCTGACTAGCAGTCAAAGATCTATTTCCTCGCACCAATACTTTTGGAGAAGTTCCTGCTTGACCCGATCCACGCTGGATATCCAAACCAGAAACTCTTCCCTGAAGTGCTTCCATGGGACTAGCCACAGGGCTCAACAAAATATCAGATGATTTTACGGTTGCCACAGCTCCTGTCAAATCTTTTTTCTTTACCGATCCATACCCTACAACAACAACTTCATTTAATGCAGAATTTTGTTCGTTTAGAATTACACTCAAAGACTTGCTTTGACCAACTGTAACCTCTTTATTCTCAAATCCGATAAAAGAAAAAACTAAAACACTATTTGGTCCGCTTACGCGAATGGTAAACTTTCCGTCCAAATCGGTTTGCACTCCATTAGTAGTTCCTTTTTCTATAACATTGGCCGCTGGAATCGGCAAATTTTTCGAATCGGTTACTACTCCCGTGACTTCAATGCCTTGCTCAACTAATATCTTCTCAACAGCATGCTTATCTTCCAGATTTACTTGCTGTTTTTTCTTTACCAATATAATCTGGCGATCGTTTATGCTATAGGATATATCGGTATCTTCAAATATCTCTTTCAGTATTTCGGTTATTCCTTTTTTCTTGACATTAATAGTCACCTTTCTGTTTAGGTCAATTGCACTGCTTTCAAAAAGAAATCTATATTCTGAAACAGATTCCACTTTGTTAAACAGCTTCTCAACAGGGGCATTATTTAAATTTAATGTCAACTTTGTATTTTGCGAATAGACACCTGCTTGAATTCTCATCAAAGAAAGCATCAAAAAAAGTGTGGTTAATTTCATTCTAAGGCTAATATTAGGCAAATAGCGAGTAAGCCAATTCCTCTTAATTATTTTTTTCATAATTTTGGATTGATTTTAAATGATTTAATTTCGATACGTCGTTTAAAACACAATACTAAATCGGGAAATACTCGTCCTATTTTCCGATTTTCTTTCTTGCATTTCTCAAAAAGAATTACATTTTCACTTCATAAAAAATTGGTTTTGTTGGTTAGTAAATTAGGTAGTTAGTATATTTTTATAAGCTTTCCCTCTTTTTTATAAGTAAAGCCTTGAATTTTGCTCATTGTTTCCAACACCTTTTCTATACTTTCAATATTTTTATTGAAACTGGCATTAAATTTTTTATCTAAAATATCTTTCCTGCTATTTTCAATCGTAACGCCATAAGTCCTTTCCAGTTTTATTATGATATCTCTAAAAGCAGTTTTTCTAAAAACAATTTCTCCATTTATCCATTCCGTATAAAAACGAGTATCAACTTTGTTGACAGCTATTTCTGGATTATTACTATTCCAAGATCCTTTTTCGCCAGGAACAAGCATTGCTTTTTTATTGGTTTTATCAGATAAGCTAACCAAACCTTCAACCAAAACAGTATTGATATCGATATCTTCCTTATAAGAGCTAACATTAAATTTCGTTCCTAAAACCTTTACATCAATACCTCTTGTCTTTACAATAAATGGATGCGCTTTATCTTTTGCAACATCAAAAAAAGCTTCGCCATCTAAAACAACTTCTCTTTTATGTCCTTTTATAAATTGAACAGGATATTGTAAAGAAGAGCCAGCGTTCATATTTACAATTGTGCCATCAGAAAGTGTTATCTTAAAAGTTTTTCCGTATGGAATTTTAATTTCGTTGTAAACCAATCTATTTATCGAATTACCCGATTTATAATTAATTTCATTATCCTTTTGAGATGCAACAACTTCTCCATCTTTTTTAATTATTTGCTGTTCGCCATTTGGACTTAAAACTTGAATATCTCCATTCTCTAAAACCAACTGAATTGCATCTGAAGGAATTTTAATTTCATTTTGTTTACCGTTTTTATATTGGAAAAGATAAACCAACCCGCACACACACAAGAAAATCGCTGCATACTGAAAAATACTTCTCCAATTTATTACAACTGTCTTTTTATTTATATTTAATTTTTCTTTTAATTCTTCCCAGTTTTCATCTACATCCATAGATTCTACATACAATAGCGCTTCTTCGAGCAAGCCATTATCCTGAAGATTTTGTATTAATTCTTGATCTTCCCGAGACAATGACGCTATTTTAGACGCATCAAAGTTTCCTTCAGACCTTATTTCCTTTAGGACATTAATCAATTTTGAATTTGGAGTCATTTGTTTTTTATATAGTGGTTTTTATTATGTTAGAAAAAAAGTTTTTTAGGGTGACAACAAATCAATATTTTTTGATTTTTTTTACACATTATGAAAAAAAATTAAGTTTTTATTTTACATTTGGCACTGTGTAATCCATTACAAAACAATAAATATCATTTTTTTTAATGTTAAATCATAAAGATTTAAAAATATTTGAAGCCCTATACAAAGAACATTTTGTCTTTTTCTCTTTGACTTCTTTCAACATAGTCAAAGACAAAGATGTTGCGAATGATATTGTTCAAGATTTTTTTATTTATTTATGGGAAAAAGAAGAACTAAATTTTACTGTTTCATTTAAAGCTTATGGATCAAAAGCAATAAAAAATTTAAGTCTACAATATTTAGAAAAACACAAAACAATCAGCCTTCAAACCAAAAAAATTGTTATTCCAAAATCTGAAGAACAAATTGTATTTGAAAACATAGAGGAAAACAAAAAACCACAAATTCAGACTCTAGTCGAAAAGATTCCACAAGCCAGAAGAGAAATTTTCATATCTCATGTTGTTGAAGGACTTAGCTACGCAGAAATTGCAGAAGACCAGAATATCTCTATAAATACGGTAAAAACTCAAATGAAAAGAGCATACGCTTCTTTAAGAGAATCACAAAAAACTTCTCATTTAAATCTTATTTTATATTTCATCTGGCTTATAAAATAGCTTATTTTTGCAGTATAAAATATCCGTTTTGAATTATACTCTTTACAAAAACACCAAAATCTCCTATTCTGATACGGGAAAAGGAAGAACAATCGTTTTACTTCACGGCTTTCTTGAAAACAAAAAAATGTGGCTAGAATATGCTGACTTGTTTTCAGAAAAATATCGCGTTGTAACAATCGACTTATTGGGTCATGGCGAATCTGACTGTTTAGGTTATGTTCACAAAATGGAAGACAATGCCAATGCCGTGAATGAAGTTTTGGAGCATTTAAAAATCGAAAAAGCCATAATTGCTGGACATTCAATGGGTGGTTATGTCGGTTTGGCTTTCGCCGAATTATATCCAGAAAAAATTCAAAAACTGGTTTTACTAA
This sequence comes from Flavobacterium tagetis, assembly GCF_016735615.1. GTDB lineage: Bacteria > Bacteroidota > Bacteroidia > Flavobacteriales > Flavobacteriaceae > Flavobacterium > Flavobacterium tagetis. The sequence continues at coordinate 1,515,347 of NZ_JAERSF010000001.1, read as the reverse complement.
ACTCCACTTCTAAAGAAGACAGTGAAGAAAAAAAAACAAATAGAACCCGTGCAATTAAAGCTGTAAAACAGAATTATGTAAGTTTTGTGAGTCTGGCAGTTGCAAATTTATTCAGCGAAAACAACAGAACGAGACTAGCTGAAGAAATTGAAAAAGTAAAAACAGAAGCTTTAAAAACGCCTTTGCAAGGAATTATAGCTTCTCAGGAAGGAATGAAAATCAGAGAAGATAGAGAATGGCTATTAAAAGAAAACCGTTTTCCTGTTTTATTGATTTTAGGAAAAAAAGACCCTGTTTTAAATTATGAGGAAAGCCTTTCTCAAATAGAAGACACCACAGCTGAATTGGTTTCTTTTGAAGACGGACACATGAGTCAAATCGAAAACGAAGAAGCTTTAAAAGCTATTTTACTAAATTTCTTTGAATAAAAATCGAAAGCACCAAATCAAAAAAGGCCATTTCTAACCTAGGGTTGAAACAGCCTTTTTCTCATTCTTGGGGGCAAAATATCGTTATAACTTTGAAGTAATGTCTTTCTTGTATTTAGATAAAGTCGCTCTTGTTAAGCCAAGATTTGCTTTAGTAGAATCTACCGCCAAGTAGATAAAGTATCTACCATCTTCAGAAACATCAATTATATGAATCTGATCTGTTAGCGTAATTAAAATGTCATTAATTTTCTGATTTAATCCTAGAGCTCTAAGCGCATTTAATTTAGCTTTTACAACTTCTAAATTATAAGCCGAAGCCAATTCTGGATCAAAATCAGATTTTACTGTTAAAGAACAGTAAGACATTCCTGTTTCAACTTCTGTAACCGAAACAGCAATAAATCCGTTAATATTTTCTTTTAAATCGTTTTGAAAATTTTGCAAAAAATCTGACATGTGTATTAAAATATTTGGTTTTAAATTAGTTGTTAAAAACAGAATCCATTCTTCTCAGCAACAGTCCCATTTTACTTAAATCTTTAGAAAGCAACGCGATGCAATTATCATCTTGATTTTTGCTTGCCACAACAATTCCGTCATTATTTTTGATCATAACTTGTTTAAGATCTCCATTATTAACGTCTTCCGACATTTCAAGGCACATCTTCAAGATCATTCCGATCATTGCTGCAACATTTCCGTCGTATTCTAAATTTACAGACTCATTTAAAATGCCATCAATATTAAAACTTAGTCCAGACTCTGCGCCAGTCTCTTGCACCAGTGTTTGTAAATCAACCATATTATTATTTGTCATGTTTTTGGAAGCGCCAAAGATATTTTAATATTAGCAATTGTGCGATAAACACTTGTTAAAAAAAGATGCAATATAACGTACTGGCGCACTTTTATTTATCACTTAATCAATCCCATTTTTTTGCAAAAAAAACGCAAAAAAAATTAACATAAAAAGTAAATAATATTAAAAACGTAACATTTTACTTAACAAAACTCATTTCTAAAATTAACATTTGCAGATTGTTGCATTTGACAAAAGTTTTTCTATAGCTTTGCAAAAAATTTTATTTGAAATGAAAACTGTTGACGAATTACGCTTTGACTTAAATGTAAAATTGGAGAAGTTTAGAAGATTTCGTATTGAAAACGGACACATTATTACTACAACTTCTGAGGAAAAATCTAAAAAAGGTTTTTTCAAAAAAATATTCAGCTAAAAGCGCCTAAAAATTTGCCGAATTTGTTAGATAACCTTCAGAAACAAGTTCGGCTTTTTTATTGATTACCTGCAACTTACCATCCTTCAAGATTCTTAAATCTGTCGAAATTTCTATTACATTTTTATAATTGTGATCGGTAAGGATTATTCCTTTTTCTTCAGAATTTTCCTTAATCAATAACATTATAATCTCAATCATTTTTGGAGATAATCCATTAAATGGTTCATCCAGTAATACAAATTTTGATTGATTAAAAAACATCAATTTAACCTGAAGATAGCGCAATTCTCCAAAAGACAAATCCTTAATTTTTTGATTTAAAAGAGGTTTTAAAAAATCATCTTCGCAAAAAACAAGTATTTTTTGTTTATCGATTGACAACTGAATAGTTTTAAAAACCGAAAAATGATTTGGAATAAATTGGTTTTGATGCAAATAACTAATTTCATTTAACAACCTAGAAGAACTATTCATCGAAATACCGTTAATAAAAACACTTTTATCTAAAGCCGGCACTATTCCGAATATAACTTTCAACAACGTAGATTTTCCACAGCCATTCCTACCAAACAAACCTATTATTTGGCCAGTTTCCAATTTCAAATAAATATCCGAAAGCAATAATTTATTATTAAAGCTTTTTTGGATGCCACTTATTTCAAGAATATGTTTTTTCAAGATATTTTCTGAATTGAAATTAGCGCAACAGCAAATAAAAACACAAGCATAAAATTGAGCAAGAAACAATAAAACAAAAGCCTTCTTTTCGAAAAACCATTATTCATATAAAATAAGTATTCATTCTGGCGATACCTTTCTTTAAATCCAATACTCGACACAAAACCTACTGTAGCTATCATCAATAAAAAATGACCAAACCCGCCAAAAAGAAAAGCAATAGCAGAGATTGTCAAATTCACAATCAAAGTTGTCTTATAAAACTCAAATATGTTTTGAAATTTTCTGATAGAAACAATCTAGATTTTTTCCTCAAAAGGAATATTAATATCAAAAATTTCTCCTAGTAAATTGGCAATTTCTTCTAAATAAGAATTCAGTATCTGCGGCGTCACTATGACATCTAAATCTTTCTCTTCTTTTAAACCGAATGGCAAAAAGCCAGATTTTAAATTTTTGAAAGAAATAATCCCAACTTCTATGGGAAGTCCTCCCGCTTCTTTTTCAAACATGAATGCATAAGCCAAAACCTGAATGATTTTGTCATTTTTAAGCTCTTGAGTTAATCCGTTCCATGTTTTTAAGACAACATTAGCTTTCTCAACTTTTCCTGTCTTATAATCAATAATTCTAATTCTTCCGTCTCGACGCTCTATACGATCGACATTTCCTTTGATTAAAACAGGAAATGGCAATTTTGGATGGACAAACTCACGTTCAAAAGTCTGCTCTAAAGCAATAATCTGAATCGCTTCATTATTTTTTATCGACTCTAATTCCATTTTCAGAAAATTAGAGACATTTCGTTTTGCCACTTCAAAAGCCAGAAGATTTCGCCCCTTTTTGATTTCTCCTTCTTTGTAAACTAGTTTAAATTGCTTCAAAACTTCGTCATCCAATAATTTAAAACAATTGAGAAGATCTGTCTCCGAAATAAATTTCCCTATAAAAGGTTCATAAAGCGCCTTTAATGTTTCATGAATAATCGTTCCCAAAGTATTCAAAGCAATATTTTCCTCAACTTCTTCCACTTCACGAATTCTCAATATTTTCTGAAAATAAAACTCAATCGGATTTCGAATATAACTAGTTAATGCCGATGGAGAAAAACCATTAGTCGCAATTTCCTTTAAGCGATCCATTACCAACTCAGATTTCGGAACGGAAATAGGTTCGTAAGCCGTATTTGGCAGTTCCGGATTGTAAATATCAAAAGTAATATTATGCTGAGATTTTCTTTCTACTTCTAACTGTGTAATAAAACGGCTTCGTTCTCCAGCATCCAACCCGTCATTTTCAGTATTGTAAATCAAATAAATATTTTTAGCCCTTTGCAATAAGTGATAAAAATGATAGGTATAAATCGCATCTTTCTCTTTAAACGTCGGAAGCCCGAGCTCTCTTTTTACATCATAAGGGATAAATGAATTTTGGGATTTCCCAGCTGGAAATTTACCTTCATTCATAGAAGTTATAATCACAGTCTCAAAGTCTAAAACACGACTTTCCAAAACCCCCATAATCTGCAAACCTCGCAAAGGCTCACCTTCAAAAGACACTTCTGCCAAATCTATAATTTGCTTATAAATTGAATGAAGGGTATCTATATTATCAATATGATGATGTTTGGAATAATAATTTATAAGCTTATTAATTACTTTAAAAACACCATAAACAAAAGCTTTCGCAATTTTTTCCTCTTCATTATCATTACTAAAATGATCTTTAATTGCAATCAACAAAGCCGAAATATTCTTTAAAACCGCAATAGAACCGTTTTCCCATTTTTCAAATAATAAATTAAAAAAGTCGGAAGACTCAGCATGAAGTTCTAAAATTTTCTGGTGTGTAATAAAAGTATAATTATTCTCTTTTATAATTCTTACCAATTTATGCGCATTCACATAAGGCTCAACCAATGGATGCGTTAAAACATCTAGCACATCTTTATAATAAAAAACATAACTGCCTCCTTTTCGAGAAAGTGCATTGGTATGCATTTTAAATAATTTAGCAACAAATATCTGCGACGGATTATTTTTTCCAGAATATCCCATCGTAATATTTAAAGCTCCAACAGAAGAAGGAAGAGAATACAAAACCGGAACCAACAAGTTTTCCTCACCAAGCACCACTGCAACTTTATCCAACGAAGCATCAGGATTTTGATCTATTAAATTTTCAATAATACTTCCTGCTAGTTTTGCCTGTCCAATTGTCTTTGGAGTTCCAATAATTTGAATGTTTTTTGATTGCGAAAAATCGTCAACAATCCATTCGAAAGCATTTGACTTATAATGTTTCCAACTTTCCTTAAAACGTCTTAAAAACAATCCGGCATCATGATATGGGTCATTAAGAAAAGCTTGATCCGCATCCCAATAAATTTTAGCTTGATCCAAAGCGAGTAAATGCTGTACTATTTTTTCTTCTGCAGCATTCAAAGCATTGAAACCAGCAAAAATAAAAGTGCGGTTTCCAATAGTATTCGAAAAATGATTAAGATTATTTACTGCTTCCCTATAAATCAGACCTTGATATCCAATTGACTTAAAAAGCAAATGATTATAAAGCGACTCGTAGTACAACGGAAGCAACTTCCAAAAATCAATGTAATTTTCAAGAAGTTTTGTTTTCTGATCCACTTCCAGCCCCCATCTTTTTATATCCTCAATATCCTTCAAATAAGATAGCACATGAGATGGATCTAAAAGATATCGATCGATTTCATTAAAATCTTGGAGAAGAGTTTTAGCCCAATTTGCAAATAACTCAAAAGATTGTTGATGCTTCTTATCGGTAATAGACAAATAAACTTCGTAAAATTCAAACAAAAGTTCTATCGAATCAACCGAACGAATTGAAGCGACATCTTGAACAAAATCTTCAATACTTGTAATCTCTGGTGCAATAATTGTCTTTGAAGTCTCTTTTTTAAGAGCTTCAATCAAAAAAACCTTTGCCCTCTTATTAGGAAGTATTATTGTTATTTCAGAAAGTTTCTCTGCAAAGTCCTGAATTACAACAGAGGCAATTTTTTGGAGAAAAGAAGTATTTACCATAGGATAAAAATAAAAAAAGCCATTCAATTAAGAATGGCTTTTCATATTTATTTAGAAAACTAATTATAGTTTACCTTGGTATTTAGAACCAATGTGTCTAATTTCAGTTCTTCTGTTTTGTGCTTTACCTGCAGCAGTTTTGTTACTTGCAACTGGTTGGCTAGATCCAAATCCTTTAGACTCTAAGTTCTCTGGGTTAACACCTCTTTGAACTAATGCATCTAACACAGCTTTAGCTCTATCTTCAGAAAGTTTTTGGTTGATTTTAGCAGAACCTGTACTATCAGTGTGTCCTTCGATAGAGAATTTCGCGTTTGGATAGTTTTTAAGGATTTCTTTAATAGCATCTAATCTAGCTTGAGTTTCTTTGTCTCCAGTTTTGAAAGTAGCTTTTCCTGAGTTGAAGTATACCGCTCTAGCTTGAACTTTAAGATCTTCTAACGCCTCAGAAGTTACTTCTGGACATCCTCTGTTACTAGCAGGACCTGCAACTGTAGGACAGTCGTCATCTTTGTCAGCAACACCATCTTTGTCAGCATCTAAGAATGGGCAACCACCATTTTCTTTAGGACCAGCAACTGTAGGACATTTATCGTCTTTATCAGCGATTCCGTCACCGTCAGTATCAGGACAACCTTTTAAAGCAGCTAAACCAGCAACATCTGGACAAGCATCATCTTTATCAGCGATTCCGTCACCGTCAGTATCAGGACATCCGTTTAATGCAGCTAAACCAAATACATCTGGACAAGCGTCAGAAGCATCAACGATTCCGTCACCGTCAGTATCAGGACATCCGTTGAATTGTTTTAAACCAGCAACATCTGGACAAGCATCATCTTTGTCATAGATTCCATCTCCGTCAGTATCTTTACCTCCGAATTTAAAGATTAAACCAGCAGTATGTTGGAAATGAGATGGAGTATCAATTACTCCATTGTTATCATTTCTTCCAGGGTTGTCCCCTGAACCCGCAGCAACAGCCCATTTATATCTTGTAGCAAGTTCAAGCCCAATTGCATCTGTAAACCAGAAAGTAACTCCAGCTCCTGGATTAACAGTTCCAAAACTATCATCTCCTAAGAAAGTATAACCACCACCAACAGATAACGATGGATCGATTACTTTAGATTTGATTAATTCTTGGAAGCTATATTTAACAGTAGCATCAATTCCGTAGTACATTAGATCACCAGGATTCGACACATAATTACCTCTTCCATCAACACCTGGGTGTGACCAATCAAAATAAACGGCTTTATCAATTTTGTTTACAGACCCTTGTAAACCAACTGAGAAACCATGTCCTACATATCTATTTACACCAATGTAAGATAGAGAAGGAAGAATATTCCAGTTGTCTTTTACAGCGAATGGCTGAGAAAAGTGTTGGTCAAAGAAACCATGACCAGCACCTGAACTTGTTCTAGTATCCACAGCATTAACCCCGAAAGAGATCGCCCATGGATTGTTACTGTCTTGCGCGTGAGAACTTAAACCCATCGCCATCAATACAGCAACTAAAAGTTTGTTAAGATGTTTCATACTTAATTTTTTTAATTACAATTTAGTTAATTACAAGCAAAAGTAACACCAAATTTTTTAAATACAAAATGAAATGTTAAAAAAAACCTACAAAAATTTAACTGAAGTGGTAATTATATAACTTTTAACATTTTACCGACAACTGTAAAGGCATTAATCGCTTTGTCTAAATGCTCTTTTTCATGTGCTGCAGACAACTGCACTCGTATTCTAGCCTTATCTTTTGGAACCACTGGAAAGAAAAAACCAATAACATAAATTCCTTGTTTCAAAAGTTCGTTTGCCATTGTTTGAGATAATTTTGCATCGTATAGCATAACTGGAACAATTGCAGAATCTCCATCAATAATATCAAAGCCTGCTTTTTTCATACCTTCTTTAAAGTAGTTGGTATTCCATTCTAGCTTATCACGAAGCGTTGTATCCTTTTCTAATAATTCAAATACTTTTATTGAAGCCCCAACAATTGCGGGCGCTAATGAATTTGAAAACAGATAAGGTCTAGACCTCTGACGTAACAATTCTATAATTTCTTTTTTAGCAGTCGTATATCCTCCCATCGCTCCCCCTAAAGCTTTTCCAAGAGTTCCAGTAATAATATCTACTCTTCCCATCACTCCTTTTGCTTCAAGAGTTCCTTTTCCAGTCGCTCCGATAAAACCGGCCGCATGACATTCGTCCACCATTACCATAGCATCATATTTATCAGCAAGGTCACAAATTTTATCCAATGGCGCCACTAGACCATCCATAGAAAAAACTCCATCGGTAACAATTAATTTAAAGCGCGCTCCAGCTTCATTTGCTTTTATTAATTGTTGTTCCAAATCTTCCATATTGTTATTTTCATAACGATAACGGGCTGCTTTACACAAACGAACTCCATCAATAATAGAAGCGTGATTTAAGCTATCTGAAATAATTGCATCATTTTCCCCTAACAAAGGTTCGAAAACGCCACCATTAGCATCAAAAGCAGCTGCATATAATATAGTATCTTCTGTACCATAAAAATCAGCAATTTTCTTCTCCAATGTTTTATGAATATCCTGTGTTCCGCATATGAAACGGACAGATGACATTCCGAAACCATGCGTATCCATTGCATCTTTAGCCGCCTGCACTACTTCCGGATGTGAAGAAAGCCCTAGATAATTGTTAGCACAAAAGTTCAATACTGTTTCTCCAGTTGAAATTTTGATTTCAGCACCTTGTGGAGAAGTAATAATTCTTTCCTTTTTGAAAATTCCATTTTCTTCAATCGTCTGCAATTCCTTTTGCAGATGTTCTTTTATTTTACCGTACATTTTTTATTTATTTAAAACGTTAAAAATTAACAACTTAACCAAAATAAAGCTTCGTTATTTCTTTAACATCTGATTAATTTTTTCACAAATTTACCACTTCAATTTCCCTTCCAATATACACAAGGGCCTTTTTTAACACTATGTAGCCTAAATCTTCAATTGCATCTTGATATTCCTGAATTTGTTGCTGATATTTTACATTCGCAGCTCCTGTTTTATAATCCAGCAAATAGGCATTTTTATTCTCTAAAAACACAACTCTATCTGGCTTTAAAATTCTTCCTTCTTTCTGAACTATAGTCTGCTCGTTTAAAACTGTATCTTTTCCGTCAAAGCAAACATTCAGTTCTGGATGATTCACAATTTCTTTTAAAGTTTTTAAAACTTGACCTACCTGATCATAAGTTATCAGACCGTTCTCAATAGATTTAGTTACCGCCAAATCTACATCTGATTTATCTTTAACAAAAGCCAAAATCTCATGCACAATATTCCCATACGAAATAGCTTCTTGTTGATGCGTTCCCCACATTAAAGCTTCGCGTTGCGCAATTTTAATATTTTTAGGATTCAAAACATCTCTCACAATCGGAATAGACTTAACAATATCAACTGTTTGGGTAGCTTTTGATAATCGAATTTTATTTCCAAATTCATAATTCAATTTTTCTTCATCATAAATTCCTTCATGAATCAAAAATTTAATAAAAAATGAAGCCATATTGTTCGGATATTCTCCATCACTTTTAGCTTTTAGTGATTGAGAAATCACATATAATTGCTCTTCAGCACGAGTAAGAGCAACATAAAGCACATTTATATTATCTAAAAGCTCTTCTTGCTTTTTTAAATTAAAAACTGCCGATGCACTTTCTCCAAAGCTTTCAACAGCACTGCTATTATCAACTAAAGCCTTTGGAACCCCCAAATCTATTTCTTCCGTATCAAGCCACAATTTATCTTTTGGTTTTCTATTATAATCTTCATCTGCAAAAGGCATAATTACAACTGGAAACTCCAACCCTTTTGATTTATGAATAGTCATGATTCGAACAGCATTATTTCCTTCTGGAGATGGAATGCTAAATTTCTCTGAATTTTTATCCCAGAAAATTAAAAAATCTGCAACTCCAGCTTGATTCCTAATATCTCTTTCTAAAACAATATCTAGAAAAAACTGCACATAGGCATTTCCTTCTGATGGAAGAATGAATTTAGAAATAATAATTTCAACCGCTTCATACAAAGATTTTTTACGAACGTCTTCAAAAGAAAAAGAGACATCAAAAGTCATTAGCCATTCCTCAAATTCTTTTTCAAATCTTCGACTCATTCCCAAAGCAATAAAATCATGCACCGGCATTGCCAAATCTTTACTTGAAGCCAAGAAATGCAAAAAATTAGCTTTCGATTCTAAATCTGAACTATTATTCAAATACCTAAGAAGATGAATTATCAAGCGAACTTCTGATGCATTTTGAATCATCAAAGTTTCCGATGAAAGAAGAGGAATTCCCTGTTCTGTCAAATAATTGGCAACCGCAATTCCTTGATCTCTTTTTCTAGTCAGGATTACAATATCTTTATATTCAAAACCTTGTTTAACTACTTCTTGAATCGTATTTAAAGTTGCTAAAACATACAAATCTGATTTTTCTAGAACTTCTTCTTCATCCACAAATTCATTTTTCTCAGCAATCGGCAGAAAAGAAATATTTACATAACCGCCTTTTTTTGAATTCGTATTTTGAAAACTATGATTCTCGTATAAATCTTTATAATCTTGATTTGTAAATTCAGCGGAAATCAATTTAAAGAAAGCATTATTAAATTCGATAACCTCACTATAACTTCTATAGTTGGTATCTAAATGCTTCACCTTTTTTTCGTGATGGAAAAAAGCTACTTCTTCTTTACTCAACTCAATAAACTGTTCTGCTTTTCCTCCGCGCCAGCGATAAATAGATTGTTTAGGATCTCCAACAATCATAAGAGTTCCTTTATTTCCAAAATCGTCTAAGCCAGAAAGCGAATTATCGATAAGCGGAATCAAGTTCTGCCATTGCATTTCTGATGTATCTTGAAATTCATCAATAAAGAAATTACGATAACGCTCCCCTAAACGTTCATAAATAAAAGGAGCCGGCTGGTTCTGAATTTCGCGGTGAATAATCGCATTGAATTCTGAAATGGATAATATATTTTGTTCAGACTGAATTTTAGCAAGTTCATTACTTACGGTATTCAGCAAAGAAAGAGGCGTAATATTTTTTAGAAAGGCCTTATAAAAATCTCTTTTTTCGAAATTCTGATAAACCTCTTTTAAAATCTGAAGTAGTTCTGGAATAATATTTTCAATTAAAGCTCGGTCTTTTGCCGTTTTGTTAATTGCAATATCATCAAACTCATGAAAGGTTTTATTTTTTGAATTGAACTTTCCATCTCGAATACTCTGCAAATGGTTTGGAAAAGTTCCTCTTGAAAATGATTTTGGGTCAATTCCGTTTTTATCAATTAACTCAATTGCTTTAGTTGCGAGGCCTTCATTTACATCTTCCAGCTCTTTGCAAAGCGCTTGCATTTTCTTTTTAATCTCAACAAACTCTCCGATTGTTTTGTTTTGAAAATGCAAAATCTCGTTTCGATTGTTTTCATTCAAAACCAATCTTCCGGTATCGAGAATTTCACGAGAAACATCCCAACTTTTGTCGTCATCGGTTTTTTCCATTGTAAAGTCGATGAGCAATTTGGTTAAAGTTTCGTCTTCGCCCGCCTGCGCAATAATGGCATCAACAGCTTCAACCAATAAATTTTCGGTATCCAATGTAACCTCAAAAGTCATTGGAAGATTTAAATCATGCGCAAAAGCACGGATAACTTTATGCGTAAATTTATCAATTGTAGAAATATCAAAAGCAGCATAATTATGAATTAAGTGCTTAATGATTTGTTGCGATTTGGTTTTGATTTTAATAATTGAAAGCCCTGTATCACGCGACAAGTCTTCCATCAAATCGGCTGCTTTTGGAGACGGATCATCTTTTGCAAATTCAGACAGATTTCCAACAATACGGCTTTTCATTTCATGAACCGCTTTGTTGGTGAAAGTAATTGCTAAAATATTTCTATATGCATCGTTTTTTGGAGAAGAAAGAATAATTTTCAAATATTCTTTTACCAAAGTATACGTCTTTCCTGATCCCGCAGAAGCATCATAAATGGAAAAAGACGGACTTTGCATAGTTTTGATTTTTTATATCGTAAAAATAGCACTTCTAACGCACTATTAATTAAAAAATCAAATAAAATTGAGAAATTGACAAAATTAGCTTTTTGGAAAAGCTCTTCTATTGAAAACCAAAAGTATACCCACACCTGTAGAAATTGCTACATCGGCAACATTAAAAATAGCATTGAAGAATGCAAAATGTTTTCCACCAAATATTGGAAGCCAAGTTGGAAGATTTCCTTCCCAAATTGGAAAATAGAACATATCCACAACTAGACCGTGAAACCAAGTTCCGTAAGGAGTTGGCGAGAAAATAGTTGCTAAGTTATGTGTGCTGTCATCAAAAATAACTCCGTAGAAAACAGAATCAATAATATTTCCTGCTGCTCCCGCAAAGATTAATGCAATAGCAACTACTAAATATGTAGAATGGCGTTTTTTAATAGAATCAGAAAGCCACCAACCAATTCCGAAAACAGCAAAAATTCTGAAAACTGTCAAAATTAACTTTCCATACTCTCCAGGTATTTTAGTTCCCCAAGCCATTCCTTCATTTTCAATAAAATGAATTCTAAACCAATCGGCAATTACAATTTCTTCGCCTAAAACGAAATTTGTTTTGACATAAATTTTAGAAAGCTGATCAACAATTAAAACTAAGAATATAAGGAAATACGCTTTTCGTAATGACATTTTATAATTTTTTGATGGGCAAAAATAACAATTTAATCAAAAAAAACGCTCCTAAAGGAGCGTTAATTCTTTTCTAACAAACTAAACAAGTTTATCTGCTAATCTAAACCTTATAAAGTTTACTTTTTTACAACAGCTTTTGCTGGTGTTTTTGGACTGTCGGAAAAAAATTCTGAAATGGATTTGAATATTCCTTTGCTTTCTTTTCCGGCCGCCAATTTCTTAGCTTCTCCCTTTTTTACATCAGCTTTAAACTTAATGCGCAGTTTTTCAAATTCCTTCATTCTGCGCTCTACATCAGAGTTTACTTCTTTGAATTTCAATACTTTAGCCATAATGTAAGTTTTTCGTAGTAAATAATTTAAATTATTACTGATTTGGTACTACAATGATACATAATTTAATTTATATTTGTTAATAAAAATTAACACTTGTTTAGGTTAAACGCGAATTAATTTTTAAATCCAAATACCAAATGAACTGAATTTATCATTCTTTCCAAAATCCTACAAAATCATGAACGAAATCACAACTACACTAAACGACTTTCTAGTCAGCACAAAATCTACTGCAGCTTTAATATTAAACGGAAAAGGCAAGTTAATCACCTCACTGAATCTAGATTACGGAGACAGTATTGCCGCAATGAGCGCCGCAATTTTATCTATGAGCGAAAAATTCCTAATTGATTTGGAAAAAGGCTCTTTAAAACAATTATATCTAAAAAGCGCCGAAGGCGTTATTGTTGGAAACAAAATAAGTGGCTCTAACTTTATTGTTGCTTTTTCTAAAGAAGGAAGCAATCTAGCATTGTTAATGCGTTCTACAGAAGAAGTTTCTGCCGAATTAAGTAAAAATTCTCTATTGAAATAACATAAAATTCTATTAACAAATAACCCAAACGAACTATGAGCAACGATTTTTTAAACGTGTTTTTAAATGAAATGAAAAGCAACGTAAACGGCTTTATCGCTGTAGCAGTAACAGAAATTGAATCTGGATTAAGCTTTGGAAATTTAACTATCGATCCAAGTTTTGATCCTGAATTAGCCGCAGCCTATAACTTAGAAGTTGTAAAAGCTAAGTTGAGTGCCGTAAAAGCACTAAACTTAAACCAGGACATCGAAGATATTTTGATTACACTTTCTAATCAAATTCACATTATCGATATTTCTCCTAACAAAAAATTCATGATCTATCTTGCTGCAGATGCCTCAAAAGCAAATTTAGGTATGACAAGAGCTATTTTAAGAAAACACAAAGCAGACGTTGAAAAAAATCTAGCATAATGATGTAACATTTTTACTTTTAAAAAACCGCCATTCATTAAGGCGGTTTTTTTGTGTTTACTCCTAGGTAATTCTACTTGTTTTATTCTTACAAAAAGACTCGTCATTAAAATTAATTAATTTCGACTAGTTATAAATAATTTCTTTCAATAACAACTTATGGCTTCAAAACCAAGCTTCATCAAACATTAAACAAAAAAAAACGCTCCTAAAATTAGGAGCGTTTTTTCTATTTGATAAGATACTTTTATAATTATCTCTGCAAGTTTTTAGCTTCGATACTCATTGTTGCATGAGGAACAATTTTAAGCCTTTCCTTGCTAATTAATTTACCTGTTACTTTGCAGATACCGTAAGTTTTATTTTCTACACGGAATAAAGCATTTTTTAAGTCACGAATGAATTTCTCTTGCCTGATAGCCAACTGAGAGTTTGCTTCTTTTGACATGGTCTCACTTCCTTCTTCAAAAGCTTTAAAAGTTGGAGAAGTATCGTCAGTTCCGTTATTCAAATCGTTCATATAGGCACTTTTGATCAAATCAAGATCTTCTTGTGCTTTTTTAATTTTTGCTTGTATTATTTCTTTGAACTCCGCTAAATCAGCGTCTGAGTATCTTGTAATTTCATCTATCATGGTATTATACTTATTTTGAAATTAATATCATTGTTCTAATATCATCAAACTCAATTTCTGTGCCGTTTTCTAAAGCGTCAACAAAAACCAGTTTGTCTGTTAATGTTTCTGACTTTATATAGTCTTCATTTTTTGAAACGGCTTCTTCTAAGATTCCGTCTCTTTTTATTTGTACATTAATTTTATCCGTAACCTCAAATCCTGAATCTTTACGAATGTTTTGTATTCTATTTACTAATTCTCTCGCGATACCTTCATTTTTCAACTCTTCAGATATTGTGATGTCAAGCGCAACCGTTATTCCATTTGAATTTGCAACCAACCATCCTTCAATATCCTGCGATGTTATTTCGACGTCTTCTAGTGATAAAGTTACACTATTTCCTGCAATAACAATATCTAGCGTTCCTTGCTTGTCCAGCTCATTGATTTGCTCCGCAGAAAAACCTTGTATCTCCTTAGAAATCAATCCCATATCTTTTCCAAAACGTGGTCCAAGAGCCTTAAAATTAGGTTTAATTTGTTTCACCAAAATACCAGAAGCATCGTCTAAAAGTTCGATTTCTTTAACGTTTACTTCGGCTTTTACAAGATCAGAAATTGCTTCGATTTCAGTACGCTGATTGTCGTCAAGTACTGGAATCATTACCTTTTGCAAAGGTTGGCGAACTTTAATCATCTCCTTTTTACGTAGTGATAACACCAAAGAAGAGATCGTTTGCGCCTTCTGCATTTTACTCTCCAACGTTTTATTAACAAAGTTTTCGACAAATTTTGGGAATTCAGCCAAGTGAACACTAGCAAAATCCTCGGTTCCCGTCGAAGTTGTTAAATCACGATATAATTTATCCATAAAAAATGGAGCTACTGGAGCGCTTAGTTTACTGATTGTAAGCAAACAAGTATAAAGCGTTTGGTAAGCTGCAATTTTATCTTTTGCATATTCTCCTTTCCAGAAACGACGACGGCATAAACGAACGTACCAGTTACTTAAGTTTTCCTGAACGAAGTCAGAAATGGCTCTTGTCGCTTTTGTTGGCTCGTAATCTTCGTAGCATTCGTCAACAAATTTAATTAACGAATGTAATTCAGAAATAATCCACTGATCGATTTCTGGCCTTTCGTTTAACGGAATCTCAGCTTCAGCATATTTAAATCCATCGATGTTAGCATATAACGAGAAGAATGAATAGGTATTGTAAAGCGTTCCGAAGAATTTACGTTTAACCTCAGCAATTCCCTCAAGGTCAAACTTCAAGTTATCCCACGGATTTGCATTCATAATCATATACCAGCGTGTAGCATCTGGACCGTTTTCTGCAATGGTTTTAAACGGGTCTATGGTATTTCCTTTACTCTTAGACATTTTAATTCCGTTTTTATCCAAAACAAGGCCATTTGAAACTACGTTTTTGTATGCTATTTTATCAAAAACCAAAGTTCCGATAGCGTGTAAGGTATAGAACCATCCACGTGTCTGGTCTACTCCTTCGGCAATGAAGTTCGCTGGAAAATCTTTGTTCCCATCAATTTTGTCTTTGTTCTCAAAAGGATAGTGCCATTGTGCATACGGCATTGCGCCAGAATCGAACCAAACGTCGATTAGATCACTTTCGCGCTTCATTGGTTTTCCAGAAGCTGAAACCAAAGTGATAGCATCAACAACATTTTTGTGCAAGTCAATTAAATCATAATTTGACTCAGACATATTTCCGATTTCAAATCCTTTAAACGGATTTTCTTTCTGGAAACCTGCTTCGATTGATTTTTCGATTGCATTGTACAATTCTTCAACAGAACCGATAATAACTTCTTCTGTTTTATCTTCTGTTCTCCAAATTGGTAAAGGAATACCCCAATATCTAGAACGAGATAAGTTCCAATCATTAGCATTTTTAAGCCAATTTCCAAAACGTCCTTCACCAGTAGATTTAGGTTTCCAATTGATAGTTTCATTCAGGTCGAACATTCTATCTTTTACATCGGTTACTTTGATAAACCAAGAATCTAGTGGATAATATAATAACGGCTCATCTGTTCTCCAGCTGTGTGGGTAACTGTGCACGTATTTTTCAACTTTAAAAGCTTTGTTTTCTTCTTTAAGACGAATAGCGATTTCAACATCTACAGATTTCTCTGGCGCTTGTCCTGCATCGTAATATTCGTTTTTAACGTATTTACCCGCTAAATCACCTAAATGTGAAGTGAATTTTCCTTGTAAATCAACTAAAGGAACAGCTGTTCCGTTTTCGTCTAAAACCAACATTGGTGGCACTTCTGGTTTTGCTTCTTTTGCCACTTTAGCATCATCTGCACCAAAAGTCGGAGCTGTATGTACAATTCCAGTTCCATCTTCAGTTGTAACAAAATCACCTGCGATTACTCTAAATGCGTTTTCAGCATTTTCATAAGGCAGTACATAAGGCAATAATTGCTCGTAACGGATATCAACTAAATTAACACCCTTTGTTTCAGCTAAAATTTTGTACGGAAGCTTTTTGTCCCCGTTTTTCACATTGTCAAAATCAGCATCATCTTCACTTACGAAATATCCTTTTCCGAATTGTTTTCCAACTAAGTTTTTAGCCAAAACAACATTGATTGGCTCAAAAGTATATTGATTGAAAGTTTTAACTAAAACATAGTCGATTTTTGGACCCACTGTCAAAGCAGTATTTGATGGCAATGTCCAAGGAGTTGTCGTCCATGCAAGGAAATAAAATTCATTATTATATCCGAAAGAAGATTTATCTAGTTTAAAAGCTCTTTCAACTTCATTTGCACCTTCCTCAGATTTTGAAACACTTTTAAATTGTGCCACAATTGTAGTATCTGTAACATCACGGTAAGCTCCAGGTTGATTTACCTCATGAGAAGACAATCCTGTTCCTGCTTTTGGAGAATATGGCTGAATTGTGTATCCTTTGTACAACAAACCTTTATCATAGATTTGTTTCAAAAGCCACCAAACCGATTCCATATATTTTGGTTTATAAGTCACGTACGGATCTTCCATATCAACCCAATAACCCATTTTTTCAGTTAAATCATTCCATACGTCTGTATAACGCATAACGGTTTTTTTACACGCTTCGTTATATTCTTCAATAGAAATGATTTTACCAATATCTTCTTTTGTAATTCCTAATTCTTTTTCGGTACCCAATTCTACAGGCAAACCGTGAGTATCCCATCCGGCTTTTCTTTTTACCTGAAAACCTTTTTGAGTTTTATATCTGCAAAAAATATCTTTAATCGCACGTGCCATTACGTGGTGAATTCCAGGCAATCCGTTTGCTGAAGGCGGACCTTCAAAAAATACGAAAGGCTCAGCACCTTCGCGAGTTGTTACACTCTTTTCAAATATATTTTCTTTCTTCCAAAAATCAAGAACTTCAGACGCTACAGTTGGTAAGTCAAGTCCTTTGTATTCAGTAAATTTTGTACTCATTTTATCCTTTTCTTAAACGAGGTGCGAAAGTAAGGAATTTTGAGGAAAATAGAGAAAAGATAACGGAAAAAAGACCGATTTCAGGAAATTTCAGGTATATTCCGCAACAAAAAATAGCCTTTTAGTAGATTTAAGAGAAAACTTCCTTTAAAATCTCTAAAGATTTAGGTTTTTTGAATCCTTCCAAATGCAAACTGTAGTAATCGATTATAATTTTCAGAAGAATTTGTCTCTCCAAAACATGAAAAACTTTTTGATCGTTATCAAATTTTAACTCTAAAAGCTTTTTAAACAAATTGGTTTCGTGTTCAGACAATACATTTCCGCTTTGGAAATGTATAAAAACACCTTCGTTCATTTCAAAAAAAGGAAGATTATTCTCTGAAAGATCTGGGTAAAAACCGAGATATTTGGTGATTTCTAAAAGCAGAATTAAATGAAAATTGAAAATTTCATCATGATGGTCGAGCCAAGTCAGTGCGGTTTCTAAAAACAGAAAAAGCTGTTCATTTTTTTCTTCTTCTTGAATCGAATAATGAAGCATTTCAGAAAGAAACATCACCATTGTACTTTTCACAATATCAGTATGAATACTTTGAAAAGGAACTGCACTTTTTATTTCTTTGAAATTTTCCAAAGTACCTTTATTTTTATGAACCGCTTCAATTTCTAAAATCGAAAATGGCTGAAAATAAGCAATCTTCTGACTTGCCTTTCGACTTGAAAAAGCGTCGCGTACAAAATAAGATTTCAGTCCGCTGGAAAGTGTAAAGCATTTTACGATCAAGCTTTTTTCCTGAAATTTTAAAGAAGAGATTACTATGGCTTTGGTTTTGACGAGCACTTTTTTAGACTTCTTAGATACTAGATTATTAGACTTCTTAGACATTTGCCTTTGAAGCCTTTCGACTTTTGACTTTTGACTTTTGACTTTCAGACTAACGTATAATCATAACTTTCTTAACTTTAGTTTCCCCTCCATCTTCTGCAGAAATAAAAACCATATAAACACCAGATGCTACTTTATATTTACCAAAAGCCGTTGTATCCCACTCAATTGTTCCGCCCGAAGAAGTTGTTTCGTAAACTAAATTCCCTTCAATATCTGTAATTTTGACATTTGCTTTATCAATTAATCCAGCAACTTTTACTGTCCCAGTGTACGTCGGACGCACAGGATTAGGATAAACGTATACATTACTCAAATCATCGTTTGCTTCTGTTGCAATTCCGCCAAAAGAAACTAATCCCTTATTAGTTGCAATAAAGACTTCTCCAGTTTTAGGATTTATCTTAACATCATTTATATAATTACTTGGAAGTGGCGAATTGTTTATTGTAAAATGATATTTGGTTTCTTGCCCATTTGGCGAAACCATAAACACTCCAGAATCTGCAGTTCCAATCCATTTATTGTTCGATCCGTCAACGGCTATAGAGGTTACAAATTGTTCATAGAGTAGCTCTTGAGCCAAATCATCTTCGGTTATAATAATTGGATTTGCTTTTAACTGACTTTCTGATTGAAAACTCGAGACATTAGCCAAGACCCTCAACCCTTTTGTTGTTCCTATCCAAAGCTGATTTTTTGTATCTATCGCTAGAGTTCTAACATCTTCTATTGGTAAATTACCTGCATCAGCACCAAAAGTCATTTTTTTGAATACATTGCCGTTTTCATTAAACCCAACAACTCCATTTCTGTATGTTCCAATCCACTTTACATTATTGCGATCGACAGCTATACTTGAATAGTTTTCTGCTTCTGCATCGCCCAAAATTGAGGTCATTGCATAACTACTCCACTGCCCATTTGTTTTTAAAACTTTCAATCCGTTTTTGACTCTGCTATTAGTCACCCAAAGACTCCCAGCTTTATCAAAAGCTGTCGCATTGATTCTAACATCTATATAATTTGGCCCTTCCGTTGTAATAGACTCCAAACCGCTATTTTCCTCATTATATAAAAGAGTCGGAACATCATTTTCAATTTTCAATAATCCTGAAAAAAAAGAACTAGCATAAACATATTTTTCATTATTCGGATTTATACTTATCCTTGTTATTGACTTTGCATCATACACGTCAGAATATGGAACATTCAACCATCCTGAAGCATTAAATCGGCTAATTCCATAACTATCTAAAGGATACGGATTATAGGAAACATCGTAATCGCCATACACTGCCCATAAAGTACTTGAACCCGCATCTATAGAGAAAATATTATTACGTATTGGACCGCTAGGTGTGCTATTTTCGAAAGTCGTTGCGTTACTTAAAGCAGAAACAAACAAACCTTTTTCTTTTGTTCCGATAAAAATCTGATTTCCAACCGCACTAGCACAGCTAAAATTTAGGGTATTATCTAAAACCTGAGTATTTGTAATCTGACGATTTAGCACCATCTGATTATTATACACATAAACCATATTGGCAGTAGTAACGAATAAATTATGATTTTTTGCTCTTGTGTCTAAAGCTGCCTGAGGCAATTGCAAAAACCCGACAAAAATATTTGAGTTGAATTTATGAATATATCCAGAATCATTTATTGCGATAAGTTCAGTATCTAAAGTCTCTACACTAGACCAACTTCCTCCATTTACAACTCCCCATTGATTATAATCTACAAGGTTAGGATTTGTCTTATCCGCTTTTCTAATCCCGCTCGATGTTGCTGCAAAAATGAATCCGTTAAATACGGTGGTTTGTTTTACGCTTATTTCAGCTCCGTTATCACCAATAAAATATGTATCGCCAAATTGTGAAGTTTTCAAATTGAATTGCACGATTCCAAAATCACAAGAAACATAGACCACTCCATTGTCTTCCAAAAAATGATTGATCTTTTTAGTATTAGCCGGTAGCTGTTTATTGATTATATCAACTATTTTTAGAATACTTCCGTCAACATCATTAATCAAAATCATTAAACCATTATCGTAACCGATTATTGTTTTTTTGAATGATTCACTATAATAAACCGCAGAAATAGTTTGACCTGAGAGTCCATCAACCGTAGTTGTTGTCTTAAGAATATTTGTTGCTGTATTTTTTGAAAACAATGCATTTTCTGAAGCAGCAAATACACTTGTAGTCGATTCTGAAATATCTTTTATTTCATTAAATGAAAAATATCCCTGCCAAGAGAGTTTGCTCTGCGCTCCGCAAAACTGAATGAGAAGTAAAAACAAACTGCAGAAAAATACTTTTTTCATCATTTAATGTATTCGATTAGGGCAAATATACTACAATCAAGATTTTATTTAATTTTTAGCACAAATAAAATACCCTCGATATCTTATCCAGACAATCGAGGGTATTTTTATAGTAGTAAGTAAATCTTAAACAACACCTTGTGCAAGCATAGCATCGGCAACTTTTACAAATCCGGCAATGTTTGCTCCTTTTACGTAGTTTACATATCCGTCTTCTTCAGCACCATATTTTTTACATTGGTTATGAATTCCGATCATGATTTCTTTCAATCTCAAGTCTACTTCTTCACTTGTCCAGTTTAAACGAATTGAGTTTTGAGTCATTTCTAATCCAGAAGCGGCAACACCTCCAGCATTTGCAGCTTTTCCTGGTGCGAATAATACTTTACTGTCTAAGAAAAGCTTAATAGCATCTAATGTAGAAGGCATATTTGCTGCTTCAGTAACACATAAAACACCATTATCAATTAATTTCTTAGCATCGTCTCCGTTTAATTCGTTTTGAGTAGCACATGGAATAGCGATATCTACTTTTACTTCCCAAGGACTTTTTCCTTTATGGAAAATAGCATTTGGATATTTCTCTAAATATCTTTCTGCTCTATTATCTCCAGTAGCTCTCATTTCAACCATATGGTCAATTTTTTCTCCAGAGATTCCTTCTTCATCATAAATGTATCCATCAGGTCCAGAGATCGTAACAACTTTACCTCCTAATTCATTCACTTTTAAAGCTACTCCCCAAGCTACGTTTCCGAATCCTGAAATAGCTACTCTTTTACCTTTAATCTCATGTCCGATAGTACGAAGCATTTGATCTGTAAAATATACTACTCCATATCCTGTAGCTTCTGGTCTAATTAATGAACCTCCGTACGCCAAACCTTTTCCAGTTAAAACTCCAGTAAATTCATTTCTAATTCTTTTATATTGTCCGAACAAATATCCAATTTCTCTTGCTCCTACACCGATATCTCCAGCTGGAACGTCAAGATCTGGACCAATATGACGACATAATTCTGTCATGAATGACTGGCAGAAACGCATAATTTCTCCGTCTGATTTTCCTTCTGGATCAAAATCAGAACCTCCTTTACCTCCACCCATTGGAAGAGTTGTCAAACTGTTTTTGAAAACTTGTTCGAAAGCAAGGAATTTTAAGACTGATAAATTTACTGTATGGTGAAATCTAATTCCTCCCTTATAAGGTCCAATTGCAGAGTTCATCTGAATTCTGAAACCTCTGTTTACAATAATCTCTCCTTTATCGTCTACCCATGGAACTCTAAATATTATTGATCTTTCTGGTTCAGCGATTCTTAAAAGGATATTCTTTCCATCATATTTCTTACGTTCAGAAATAAACGGAATTACTGTTTCAGCAAATTCTCTAACTGCTTGAAGAAATTCTGGCTCGTTTGGATTTTTTGACTCAACAAGAGCCATAAATTCATTTATTTTTTGTTCCATCTTTAAAATAAATTTTCAGATAATTTAGATTTAATTTTCACTCGTATAAAAACAAGAAATTGTGTTTAAGAAAACGTTTTCGTTTTAACTGACAAAGATATAGCAAATAATGATTCGATGTTACATTTTTCACTTTTTTGAATCGATTTGTGGTTTTTTCAAACATTCCAAAAAAAACACATTTTTCATGTAGGTGTTTACATGCAAATCACCTTTTAAAAGTTAGTAAATTAAGTATTTTGTTACTTATTTTTCAATACAGCGATTTAATATTTTGAATCGATTATGTTTTTTATATATTTGCCTCGATTTGTAAGCCCCTAAAAAATGCCTAAGCACCTATTTATCACATTATTTGCCTTACTGGGCATCTCAACTGCTGTATCAGCACAAGGATTGGCCCAAGAGATCGGAATCTATGCAGGACCAGTCACTTTGCAGTCCGATTTTGGAGAAAGAAACAACTTTGATAATAATGTCGGAAACACAGGCTTTGGCATTGGAATCATGCACTTCATAAACTTCTCTGCCAATAACAATAGAGAAAACTATTTTACAGAACATTTTAAAGTAAGATCTGACCTTTCATACAGCAAAACTACCTTAAAACATCATGGCCAGTGGGTTGAATACAAACCTAATGGGGTATTTGCAACGCAATTAAGAAACATGCACGCCAGCTCTAGCATAGTAAGTTTAGGAGCACAGCTAGAATTTTCTCCTTTTATGAAAATTCACGATTTCGAAAACACAGTTGGTAGCTTCAGTCCGTATGGCGCTTTTGGATTTCAAGTAAGCTATTATTCAGCAAAAGTTGGATCTCATTTAGGAGACATTACACTTCCTGCCAATACTCCAGGAAAATATTTAACTCCATCTGACGGACGTGCACATGGTTTTTCTACTGAAACTGGCGTAGCTTTAGCTGCTACGGCGGCGGTGGGTGTACACTACAAACTAACTGACATGAGCGATCTAATGTTTGAAACTCGTTTTCATATGTACAGCTCAGATTGGATTGACGGATTAAACCCAAATAAAGATATTTACAAAGAAAACAAATCTAACGATTGGCAGGTTTGGTTTAACTTTGGATACATCTATTATTTAGAATTCTAGAAAAATCCCAAATTCCAAAATATAAAAATCCCAAATTCCACTTTTAATAGTTCTGGAATTTGGGATTTTTATATTTTGGGATTTCTTTTTTAAGAAAGTGCTTGTTCTAAATCTGCAATTAAATCTTCTGCATCTTCAATACCAACACTTAATCTTACCAAATCATCAGTAATACCAACTTCTGCTCTTTTATCTGCAGGAATAGAAGCGTGAGTCATTAATGCTGGGTGATTAGCCAATGATTCTACCCCACCAAGAGATTCAGCTAATGTGAATACTTTCAGTTTTTCTAAAAATGCAATAGAATCTTCTTTTTTACCTGATTTAAAATCGAATGAAACCATTCCTCCAAAAGCTTTCATTTGTTTCTTTGCAATTTCATGAAATGGATGATTTTTTAAACCAGGATAATAAACCGTTTTAATCTTTGGATGATTACTCAAATATTCCACCACTTTCTCACCATTCTCACAATGTCTCTGAACTCTTAAAGCCAAAGTTTTAATTCCTCTTAAAACTAAAAAGCTATCCATTGGTCCAAGAGTTGCTCCTGTTGCAAATTGCTGAAAATGCAATTGATCTCCAAGGGCTGCGTCTTTTACAATTAAAGCTCCAGCAATAACATCAGAATGTCCTCCTAAATATTTTGTTGCAGAGTGCATCACGATATCTGCTCCTAAATCTAGAGGTTTTTGCAAATATGGAGTTGCAAAAGTATTATCTACGGCAAGAAGAATTTTTTTCTCTTGAGTAATTTTTGCTATTTCCTGAATATCTGCCAATTTCATCAACGGATTGGTTGGTGTTTCTACCCAGATTAACTTCGTATTTTCGTTGATTAAACTTTTCAGTTTATCAATATTTGTCATATCAACAAAATGAAATTTAATACCTGAATCTTTATAAACGCGAGAAAACATTCTGTATGTTCCGCCATACAAATCATCCATTGCAATGATTTCGTCTCCAGCTTTAAAAGATCTTAAAACGCAATCTGTAGCTGCAAGACCAGACGAAAATGCCAATCCGCGGGTTCCGTTTTCAATACTTGCCAAAGCATCTTCCAAAGCAGTACGAGTCGGGTTTGAAGCTCTACTGTATTCGTAATCTGCCAAAGGTTTCCCTGGGCTTGTTTGCACAAATGTTGAAGTCTGATACACTGGTGGCATAACTGCACCTGTACTTGGATCATGATACTGTCCGCCGTGTATTACTTTTGTATTGAATTTCATATAGTTATAAATTTAAATTCCTTAATTCTTTTACAAATTTACCGCTTAATTTATTTTTTCGCGACACAACTTCTTACCTTTGTACATAATTAACACTTTTTGATATGAAAAATTACTTATTTATAATCTTTTTGTGTTTGATTTTTACAAGTTGCAAAAAAGAGCTTTCATTTGAAAATGAAACGTTTGAAGAGAAATCTACTATCCCGTGTGCAAATGACTGCCCGAAAATCACGATAGAAGTTCCAATTGCTAAAAATATTAAAGTAACATCAGACAGCATCAATAAAAAAGTTTTTGCTGTTATAAAAGAGATTGTATTTTTCGAAGAAGATTCAGTAAAAGTCGATGATTATAAATCGTTGGCAAAATCTTTTATTGTTTCCTATGAAGAAATGCATCAAAAATTTCCAAACGATACTTTTGGTTGGGAAGCTAAAATAATTGGAAATGTAGAATTTGAATCTGATCAAGTTTTAAACCTTAAAATTGACCACTACACTTTTACTGGCGGCGCCCACGGCTATCAAGGTTATCGTTCTCTATTATTCGATAAAAAAACAGGAAAAACCATTTTCAATAAACAGTTGTTTAAAAATGAAAAAGAGTTTAAAGCTTTCGCTGAAAAAACATTCAGGTCAAAATATAAAATTCCAGAAAAAGCCAATATTAACGCTACAGGTTTGATGTTTGAAAATGACAAGTTTCAACTTCCTCAAAACATCTTCTATACTTCTGCGGGTTTACTTTTATATTACAATTCATACGAAGCCGCATCTTATGCAGACGGTCCTAAAGAACTTATATTTCCTTATGATGAAGTACAGCAATATTTGAATTTTAGATAAATAATTAAAAAATAAATTCAGCAAACGTAGATGCACGGCAGTGCGCCTCGACAGGAAAAACTCTGTCACTTTGTTGCTCTGAACCTTTGCACCTTTCTATTGAACATCATACTTCATTTTACGCAAAACTCGTAAAGCTTCCTTAAAAGAAGAATAAATATTTTTATAAGGCTTTAAAAGCAATTTTGCATCAATTAATTTTTGTCTTGCTTCTTCAAAACCATTCAAATGACAAATCATAAAAGTAGAAGGCAGATTCTCTAGATCTTTCATTTCACGCTCAGATAATGATATCTCTTTTTCAAGTTTTCTTAGCAGAGCTATATTAGAATTATAAATGTGATGCAACATTTTTCTGTTGAATTCTGGTGGCTGAAAAAGCATCTGACGATCGATTTTATAATAACCATTATCAAAAAAATGAATCGTTTGCTCTTCTAACGGATAATAACTCGTTTTGTCATTTAAACCCAGCGGAACATATTCTGTAATGGTAAAACTATCATCATTATAAAAAATAGTTACAACATCTTGAGCAGAATAAAAAAGTTTAATCTGTTCGTTTATCAATTCAATATCAACACGAGATAAATACGTTTTATCTCGCAGTTTTTTTGGAACCCCAGCCCAACAGATTACAAACAATTCTTTGAAAACACGATATTTTGGCGACATATCTTTATGTCTGAAATTCATAAAATCGATAACCCCGTCTAAGGTATATTGAATACTATTTCGAGAACTATTTTCTATTCCGATTACGGTTTCTGTATTCTGATTGCTTTTTTCGATTTCCTCGTGTTCTTCTAAAGGAATAGAATTACTGCCACGTCTTATAAAAACACTGTTAGCAAGAATAGTATGGATGCCCTTTTTAAAGTAAGAAATTTTACTTTTAGGCTTAATAGTAACCAGACCGATTACTTTATCTTTTGGAAGGTTTGGAAAAGGGACATTCTCATATTGAATTTTAGGTGGATTTTCTAAAAAAGCATTGACCAGATTCTGAATTCTGCTATCATCGAAGAAATCGTCACCGACAATTTCGTTATCCTGATCTTCTACTCCAACTACGATATAAGAATTATTGTTTGGGTTGGAATTGGATAATGCACAAATGTGCTTTAAGAATTTTCCTTTTCCTTCTCTGGAATGAAGATTCAATTGCCTTTTTTTATCATAAAAACTGCTTTCGTCATTATGAGCGAGGAGATTTTTAATTAAAAGGCGCTTATTAATCATTCTTTTTAGATTATTAGACTGACTTAGGTTTTTAGACTTCTTAGATTGATTTTCAGATTTCTAAGTTAAACTAAAGATCTGATTTTCTAAGAAGTCTAATAGTCTAGTTTTAAATATTCTTTTTAACAATCGTCGAAGATGCTTGAGCTGTACTCATGACAACCAAATCTGCAATGTTTACATGATAAGGTCTTGAAACCACGAAGTGAATGATATCGGCAATATCTTCAGCCTGCAGCGGATCAAATCCTTTATAAACATTTGCAGCTCTTTCAACGTCGCCTTTAAAACGGACTTCGCTAAATTCTGTGGCTACCATTCCTGGATGAATCCCTCCAACTCTAATTCCGAATGGATTTAAATCGATTCGCATTCCTGCTGTAATGGCATCAACGGCGTGTTTAGAACCGCAGTATACATTTCCGTTAGGGTAAACTTCTTTTGCTGCTGTCGAACCAATATTAATAATGTGTCCAGATTGCCTCTCAACCATCTGCGGAATTATCGCTTTTGACACATATAAAAGTCCTTTTACATTAATATCAATCATCGCATCCCAATCATCTAAATTTCCATTCTGAATCGGATCTAAGCCGTGGGCATTCCCTGCATTATTAATTAAAACGTCGATTGTAGCAAAATCGTTTGGCAAAGCTCCTATTTTTTCTAGAACTTCTTCTTTATTACGAACATCAAATGCTAAAGAGTAAACTTCTGTAAAAGCAGAAAGTTCTTTTTGAAGTTCTTCTAAACGGTCTGTTCGTCTTCCGCAGAGAACAACTTTATAATTGTTTTTTGCTAGAATTTGAGCAGTTGCTTTTCCAATTCCGCTCGTAGCACCAGTAATTAAAACTGTCTTTTTCATTATATGTTTTTATTTTTTGCCACAGATTAAAATGTCTTTTTAAAACCTTTTAATCTGTGGCAAAATATTTTTAATTCTTATTTTTCCATTCTTCTAAATCCAATACCATATTGAGTGCCGTCCAAGTTTCTCCATCTACTTCCCTTAAATATTTTTTATCGGGATTTAAAGTAAATCCAACTTTTTCATAACATTTTTGTGCACCAATATTAAAATCGAAAACATTCAATTCAATATTTCTTTCTTTCCTGTTTTCAAAAATATATTGCAACAACAAAGTCACCATTTGCTCGCCAATTCCTTTTCCTCTTTGGCTTTGATCCATAATCAAGATTCGTCCTAATTTTGCAAAACCATCGTAAAAATAAATCTCACAATGTCCGATAGTATTGTCATTAGAAATATTTGCGACTCTAAAAGCAATCCTATTTTCATTAGAAAGCGTTTTATCTATTTGCTCTTCTGTTAAAGGAAAAGAAAACTCTGGTCCTCCAAATTGCATTAAATCTTTTGCACTTTTGACAGAATTAATCAATTCAGAATAATCTTTTTTCTCAAATTTTTCGAGGTATATCATTTTCAGAACAGTATAAATTAAGGCACATCGTCACCCATGCTTTCTGTCCAGATTGCAAACCAGTCTTCTTTGTCCATTTCTAATTCAACTGCTTTTGATAAAGATTGAATTCTGGCAACGTTAACAGTTCCTGCAATCGGAATTACTTTTGCAGGATGCTTTAAAATCCATGATAATAAAAGTGTATCTGCTCCTAAATGATATTTCTCCAATAAAACTGAAAACAGTTTTTTCAAACGGCGCGTCTGTTTGGTATCTTCTCTAAAAACAGTTCCAAGTGGATTCCATGATAGTGGACGAATTCCGTTTGCTTGCATATAATCTAAACTTCCGTCCAACATTGGCTCATAATGCGTAGCCGAAAATTGTACCTGATTATAGCTCACTTCTGTTTTCTGGCGAATTAGCTCTGTTTGAGAACTTGTAAAGTTTGAAAGACCAAAATCAATAATTTTTCCTTCTCCTTTTAATTTCTCAACTGCTTCAGCGATTTCATCAGCCTGCATTAACGGACTAGGTCTGTGAAGTAAAAAAACATCTACATAATCTGTTTTTAAATTCTTCAAAGATGTTTCTACAGACTTAATAATGTAGTCTTTAGAATAATCGTAATGTTTGATTTTGTTTTCAGGGCGTTTTTCAGCAATCATCTGAATTCCGCATTTGGTAATTAGTTGTAATTTTTCACGATCAATCTTACTTGCGTGAAAGGCTTTTCCAAAATCGGCTTCGGTCGTATACGAACCGTAAATATCCGCGTGATCAAAAGTCGTAATTTTGTTTTCGATACTCACTTGTATCATGTTTTCCATTTCTTTGGTTGTAAGGTTTTTATCCCAAACTCCCCAATTCATAGTGCCCGAAATTATAGGCGATAAGACTGTTTTGCTCATAATAATTATGCGTTATTTTTGGTAATAATTATGCTTTTATAAAACATAATCATCAAAGTTCTTAAAAATATAAAAATAGATTCACAATTAGTCCTTAAAATTAAGTCATTGGTCGAAGTTTTAACCATTCTTTAACATCTTACTTATCAAAAAATATTCAATTTGCACTCTCAAAAATTAGGCGTAAAAATCAAGGTTTTAAAAATATTTATATGGAAGAAAATACAACGACTTTAGACATTAGAGCGATAAATGAAAAAATTGAAAGAGAAAGTGCTTTTATAGACCTTCTTACAATGGAAATGAACAAAGTTATTGTGGGTCAGAAACATATGGTCGAGCGTCTATTGATCGGATTACTTGGACAAGGGCATATTTTATTGGAAGGAGTTCCTGGTCTGGCAAAAACTTTAGCCATCAATACGCTTTCTCAAGCGGTTCAAGGATCTTTCAGCCGTATCCAGTTTACGCCAGATTTATTACCTGCCGATGTTATCGGAACCATGATTTACAACATTAAAGCAAACGAGTTTTCAATTAAAAAAGGACCGATTTTCGCCAATTTCGTACTTGCCGATGAGATTAACCGTGCTCCTGCAAAAGTTCAGTCAGCACTTTTGGAGGCGATGCAGGAGAAA
The DNA here is from genome assembly GCF_016735615.1 of Flavobacterium tagetis. GTDB lineage: Bacteria > Bacteroidota > Bacteroidia > Flavobacteriales > Flavobacteriaceae > Flavobacterium > Flavobacterium tagetis. The sequence continues at coordinate 1,485,685 of NZ_JAERSF010000001.1, read as the reverse complement.
CAAGTTACAATTGGTGACTCAACTTTCAAATTAGACCGTCCATTTTTAGTATTAGCAACACAAAACCCTGTTGAGCAAGAAGGTACTTATGCACTTCCTGAAGCACAGGTTGACCGTTTCATGCTAAAAACTGTGATTGATTATCCAAAAATTGACGAAGAGCGTTTTGTAATTCGCCAAAACTTAAAAGGAACTTATGAAAAAGTAAATCCTGTAGTTTCTGTAGATCAGATTTTACGCGCGCAAGAAGCGGTTCGTGAAGTTTATATGGACGAAAAAATTGAGAAATACATCTTAGATATTATTTTCGCTACACGTTACCCAGAAAAATACAAATTAGCCGATTTAAAACCGCTTATCAGTTTTGGAGCTTCTCCTCGTGGAAGTATCAACTTGGCTAATGCTGCAAAATGTTATGCTTTCATCAAACGTCGTGGTTATGTAATTCCAGAAGACGTTCGTGCAGTTGTTCACGATGTTTTACGTCACAGAGTTGGAATCACTTACGAAGCAGAAGCAGAAAACATTACTTCTGTAGACATTATCAACAAAATCGTTAACGAGATTGAAGTACCTTAAAAAAAGTGCTCAGTGTTCAGATTTTTAGTATTCAGCCCCATACTAAATACTTTTTAACTGAACACTAATAAAGACAGAAAGACCTGTTGGAATTTAGATTTAACTGATCACTTTCTAACCGATCACTGAACACTCAAAAAAATGGATACAAAAGAGCTTTTAAAAAAAGTACGGAAAATAGAAATCAAGACGAAGAGGCTGAGTAATCATATCTTTTCGGGAGAATACCACTCTTCATTTAAAGGACGAGGAATGACGTTTAGCGAGGTGCGTCAATACCAATACGGAGATGATATTCGTAACATCGATTGGAATGTAACCGCACGCTACAATGAAGCTCACGTTAAAGTATTTGAAGAAGAACGCGAATTGACCATGGTTTTAATGGTTGATATTTCGGGTTCGGAATCTTTTGGTTCTAAAAATCAATTCAAGAAAGACATCGTAACCGAAATTGCGGCAACGATGGCTTTTTCGGCTACACAGAATAATGACAAAATTGGTTTAATCTTATTTTCTGATTCAGTAGAATTATATATTCCGCCAAAGAAAGGACGTTCGCACGTATTGCGTATCATTCGCGAATTGATTGAATTTGAACCAAAAAGTCATAAAACAGACATTGCTCAAGCATTAAAATTCTTATCTGGAACCCAGAAAAAGAAAGCCATTATTTTTATGATTTCCGATTTTATGTCTGATTCTTATGAGCATACTTTAAAAATTGCTTCTAAAAAACATGACATTACAGGTGTTCGCGTATATGATATCCGTGAAGAAAGAATTCCAAATTTAGGAATGGTAAACATGTTGGATGCAGAAACCGGAAAAATTCAATTGGTTGATACAAGTTCAAAAGCTGTTCGCATGAATTACGAGAAACATTATCAGGAGAAACTAAATTACTTTAAAGATACTTTTCGTAAATCTGGAGCAGGAATTGTAAATACCAGAGTAGACGAAAATTACGTTACTAAATTATTAGGCTATTTCAAATCACGATAAAAATCTGGCAATTTTGATTAACAAATCAAAAATCGTTAATCTAAAATCAACAATCGTCAATCAAATGAAATTTAAACTTTATATATTTTTATTGCTTTTTTCTACCATGATTTTTGCTCAGCAAAAACAAGTAGAAACAAGTATTGATACCACCAAAAATAAAATTGGTGCCGAGTTCAAACTGACCCTGAAAACAGTTGTGACTTCAACAGCAAAAGTTGAATTTCCGAAACTTAAAAACATTGGTCCGTTAGAAGTTATTCAGTCGTATCCAATAGATACGGTTAAGAAAGATGCTACTAATTATGAACTTATAAAAAAATATGGTTTAACGCAGTTTGATTCTGGCCGTTATACAATTCCAAGTGTTAAGATCTTAATAGACAAAAAGCCTTTTTACAGCGATTCGATTAAAGTTGAAGTTGCCAATGTAAAAGTGGACACTTTACAGCAAAAAATGTACGACATTAAAGACATTTCCACTGTTGACGAAGGAATCGGCAATTGGTGGATTTATGTTTTAATTGCTTTAGTGATTATCGGAATCGGAGCTTTTGTTTATTGGTATGTTAAAAAGCGCCAGTTGAAAAAAATCGAAGAGGAAGTTTACAAAACACCTATCGAAAAAGCGACTAGTTTATTAAACAACTTAGAGCAAAAAGAACTGGTTCAAAAAGGTGAAATTAAAGAATACTATAGCGAACTTACGGACATTGCTCGTAATTACATTGAAGAAGCGATTCATATTCCTGCAATGGAAAGTACAACTTCTGAGTTAATTGCAGCAATTAGAACAGCATCAACTCAAAAGAAAATGACGCTGACACCAGAAACCGTTGAAAATCTGGAGCGTGTTTTGCGTCAGGCCGATTTGGTAAAATTTGCGAAATCAAAACCGCTTGAATTTGAAATCAAAGAGGATAAAAATAAAATCCAGAAAGTAATTTTAACGCTGGATAATGCTATTCCTACTGAAGTTCCAGAGGATATCGAAGATCAATTATTGAACGAAGCGCAACGACAAAAACAAATTCAGGCACAGCTTAAAAAACAGCGTAATGCAAGAATTGGTTATGCAGTTGCAGCTACTATTCTTTTATTATTTGCTACAACAACTTTCTTTATTGTAACCAAAGGATTCAATTACGTAAAAGACAATATAATTGGGCATCCTTCTAAAGAATTATTAGAAGGCGAATGGGTAAAAAGTGCTTACGGAAGCCCAGCTGTTCTTATTGAAACTCCAAAGGTTTTAAAAAGAATGGACGCGCAAAAAGTGCTTCCTAAAGAAGCAATGGCACTTATCAAAGAAATGCAACTTTTTACATACGGAAGCATGATTGACAATTTCTATGTAACCGTTTCAACATCTAAATTTAAGCAGCCAACCGATATTGATTTGAACAAGACCCTTGAAGGTACTCTAAAAATCATTGAAGCTCAAGGCGGACAAAATATTATTGTAAAACAAGAAGATTTTCAAACAAATGAAGGTATTCAAGGAATAAAAGGTTACGGAACAATGACTGTTTTAAATCCGGCAACTAAAACGAGTACAAAAGCATATTATGAATTGTTATTATTCAAACAAGATCAAGGTTTACAGCAAATCATGATTTTGCACGAAGAAGGTGATACTTATGCGAACGAGATTACAACTCGAATCTTAAATTCTGTTGAACTTCAAAGAGCAAACAACTAATGAGCAAGATCACTTTTTTAAATCCAGAGTTTCTTTGGTTGTTTCTATTAATTCCGATTGCAATAATCTGGTTTTTCTGGAAACGCAATCAGCAGTCGGCTACCTTAAAAATGAGTTCGACGGCAGGATTCCAAAAGAGCGAATCGTTTTGGACAAAGTTCAAACCTGCTTTATACGTTTTTAGAATTCTTGCTTTATGTTCTTTGATAATAGCATTGGCAAGACCAAGAACAGTAGACATTAGCAACCAAACTAAAACAACAAAAGGAATCGATATTGTAATGGCAATTGACGTCTCTGGATCTATGCTGGCAAAAGATTTAAAGCCAAACCGTATGGAAGCTTTAAAAAGAGTTGCTGCAGATTTCGTTGGAGAAAGACCAAACGACAGAATTGGATTGGTTTTATACGCTTCTGAAGCATATACTAAAACTCCTGTAACTAGCGATAAAGCTATTATTTTGGAAGCCATAAAAGGCATTAAATACGATAACGTATTACAAGATGGAACCGGAATTGGTATGGGATTGGCAACTGCTGTTAACCGTCTAAAAGACAGTAAAGCAAAAAGCCGTGTTATTATCCTGCTTACTGATGGTGTTAACAATGCTGGATTTATAGAACCTGAAACTGCTGCTGACATTGCAAAACAATACGGAATAAAAGTATATACAATTGGACTAGGAACTAATGGAATGGCAGAATCTCCATATGCTTACGCACCAAACGGAGGTTTCTTGTTTAAAATGCAGAAAGTTGAAATCGACGAAAGATTGATGAAAAGTATCGCTAAAAAAACCGATGGAACTTATTTTAGAGCAACCAGCAACGATAAACTAGCAGAAATATACAACTCAATCAATAAACTGGAAACAACAGAAATTCAAGAATTAAAATTCTATGATTATGATGAAAAGTACAGAGCTTTTGTTTTATTTGCAGGCTTTTTATTACTGCTTGAAGTTGGATTAAGAAATACGGTTTACAGAAGCTTTATTTGATTTTTTCAAATCAAAAATTTCCAACAATAAAATTCCAAATAACAAATTGGAATTTGGAATTTAAAGATTAAAAATTAGAAAAGGATTTGGAATTTGGAATTTCAATATTGGAATTTAAAAACATTTATGGAATTAGACGAAAAAAAATATTTATATCTCTTATTACTTATCCCGATTGTGGTGTGTATTTTTCTTTTCAACATGTATTGGAAAAGAAGAACGCAACGCGAGTTTGGCGATTTGGAAATGGTAAAAAGATTGAGTCCTGAGAAATCGGTTTTTAAACCTGTTTTAAAAATCATAGTAATTCTTTTGGCACTTACCTGTTTAATTATCGGTTTGGTAAATCCGAAGATTGGAACCAAAATGGAAACTGTAAAACGAGAAGGTATTGATATTGTTTTTGCTGTCGACGTTTCTAAAAGTATGCTTGCAGAAGACGTTGTTCCTAGCCGTTTGGATAAAAGCAAACAGTTGGTTTCGCAGATCATCAACAATTTAGGAAGTGATAGAATCGGAATTGTAGCTTACGCAGGAAGTGCTTTTCCAGTTTTACCAATTACATCAGATTACAGCGTTGCAAAAATGTTTTTACAGAGTATGAGTCCAGGAATGGTTTCATCTCAAGGAACGTCTTTGGATGAAGCGATTAAATTGTCTTCGACTTATTTTGATGAAAAGAGTAAAACCAGCAAATTATTAATTCTGATTTCTGATGGAGAAGATCATTCTGAAGGCGCAGCGGTGGCGGCTGAAGAGGCGAATAAATTAGGAATGAAAATCATCACCATTGGTGTTGGTACAGAACGAGGAGGAACAATTCCGTTAAAAGAAAATGGTGTTGTAAGAGGCTATCAAAAAGATCAGAACGGAGAAACAGTAATCACCAAATTAAATCAAGAAGGTTTAAAAACAATTGCAAAAGCTACAAAAGGTGGTTATGTTTACGGCGGAAGCACAAAAGAAGTTTTAGAATATGTGAAGAATGCTTTAAACAATATTCAGAAAACAGAATTTGAAGCTACGCAAATGGCAGAATTTCAATCGCAGTTTCAATGGTTTATCGGATTTGCATTTTTATTGCTTTTCCTAGACATTTTCTTATTAGAAAGAAAAACAAACTGGATCAAAGAGTTGGATTTATTTAATGAAAAGAAATAAAAAAGTCAGCCACTAATTACTCGAATTTACACGAAAGACAATTATTTAATTTGTGAAATTCAAAAAAATGATAAAAAAATTAGTGCCAATTAGTGAAATTCGTGGCGAAAAAAAATAAAACTAGAATGAAAAATTTACTTCTTTATATTTTACTAACCGTTTCTTTTGCAGTTGCTGCACAAGAAAAAGACAAATCATTGCCTGTTGGGAATGAAGAATATAAGCAGAATAAATTTACTGATGCTGAGGCAAACTATAGAATTTCGGAATCAAAATTTCCTAAAAAATCTGCAGCGGCCTATAACTTAGGAAATACTATTTATAGACAAAATCAAGTTTCGGAAGCTAAATTTGCTTACGCGAAAGCGATAAAAAATGCCAAAACAAGACCTGAAAAACACAAGGCTTATCATAACCTTGGAAATACTTTCATGAAAGAGAAAGATTATACGCAAGCAGTTGAAGCTTATAAACAAGCGCTTCGTAACGATCCAACAGATGAAGAAACGCGCTACAACTATGCTTACGCTAAACAAAAGCTAAAAGAAAATCCTCCTAAAAACGATCAGAAAGATAAAAACAAGGACAAAGACAAGGATAAGGATAAAAACAAAGATAAAGACAAGGACAAAAATAAAGATAAGGACAAGGATAAAAAAGATGATAAAGGCGATCAAGACAAAGACAAAAAAGATGGCCAAAATGATCCTAAAAAAGACGATAAATCAGACAATCAAGGCCAGCCAAAACCACAGCCTGGAGGAATATCAAAAGAACGTGTTCAGAATTTATTAGATGCTGTTAATAATGAAGAAAAGAAAATTCAGGACAAAGTAAACGCTCAAAAAGTAAAAGGTAGTCCTAAGAAAACAGAAAAAGACTGGTAAAATAAGTTGAATCGTTTAATCGTTTATTTGTTAGTACAAAACGATTAAACGGTTTAACAGTTAAACAAACAACGACTAAAACAAGTAATGAAAAGATATTTAATTCTATTTCTAATCACTTTTCAAGGACTTATGGCTCAAGTACAATTTGAAGCCAGAGTCAGCAAAAACTCGCTTGGAATAAATGAAAGACTTCGCATAGACTTCATCATGAATGTCGACGGAGATAATTTCGAGCAACCTTCTTTTGACGGATTTAAAATGGTTGCGGGACCAAGCCAGCAAATTAGCCAATCATGGATTAATGGTCGAAGCTCTTTTCAAAAAATATATTCTTATATCTTACAGCCTGAAAGAAAAGGTGCCATTACAATAAAACAGGCAGCTATAGAATTTAATGGCCAGGTTTACAAAACCAATCCAATAAAAGTTACAGTAACCAATGCTGTGGCTCAAGAAAGAGATCCAAATGACAGACCTCAAGGATCAGGAAATGAATTATTGGAACTCGTTGCCGAAATCTCAAAAACAAATCCGTACTTAAACGAACCTATTACAGTCGTTTACAAATTGTATTTTAATAATATTGGTGTTACTGGTTTTAAAGAATTGGCAAAACCTAAATACAATGATTTCTGGAATCAGAACATTGATGTTAAACAGCTTTCTGTACAACAAGGTTCTTACCAAGGTCAGCAAGCTTATTATGTAATCTTAAAAAAGACTATTTTATATCCTCAGAAATCAGGAAGACTAACTATTGAACCTCTTTCACTAGATATTGGCGTGCAATTACCAACAAATCGTCGTGATATGTTTGGTCAAATGATCATTACAGAAGATAATAAAGTGGTTTCTGCTGGTGCCAAAACAATCAATGTGCGACCTCTTCCAGAAACCAATAAACCAGAAGGATTTACTGGTGCTGTCGGAAGACTAAACTTTACTGTTACTCCATCAAAAACAACGCTTAAAAATGGTGAAGGACTTGACTTAATCGTAAGTGCGCAAGGAACTGGAAATATGAAGTTATTCACACTACCAAAACCAGTTGTACCAAATGCGTTGGAAATGTATGATCCGGTTCATGATGAAAGTGTAACTACTTCTCTGACTGGCATGTCTGGTAGAATTACAGATAAATATACTATTGTACCGCAATACAGAGGAAAATACGCTATCAAACCAATGCAGTTTTCGTATTTTGATTTGAGTACCGGTACTTATAAAACTATCACTTCAAAAGAAATTATGATTGATGTGATAGATGGACCAACGCCTGCGGAAGCAAATACAGGAACGGCTTCTAAAAATGTTGTGGCAAAAGCTGATCAATTCAAAAATATTAAATCTAAAACAGCATTAATTCCTATTGCGAAAAAAGATTTTTATGATTCAAATCTGTATTTAGGATTACTGTTTGCTCCATTTATCATTATTCCGATTATCATTTTAGCTAGAAAGAAAAAAGAAGCTATGGATAGTGATGTTACTGGAAATAGAATTAGAATGAACAATAAGCTGGCTAAGAAATATTTATCGCAAGCGAAGAAACATCTTAATAACAAAGAGCCTTTCTATATCGCACTTGAAAAAGCAATGCATAATTTCTTGAAAGCTAAACTGCATATTGAAACTTCAGAAATGAGCAAAGACAATATTAGAGAATTGCTATTGTCTAGAAATGCCAATGCAGAAACGGTTCAGAATTTTATTGCTTTGACTGAAAACTGCGAGTTTGCACGTTATGCACCAGCATCGAGCGCTTCGATTCAGCAGGATTATGATAAAGCTGTTTTGATTATTTCTGAATTAGAAAAACAGATTGTTTAAACGTAATAAAACAAACCTGACAGGTTTTGAAAACCTGTCAGGTTTAAACAAAATAAGATGAAAAACATACTATATCTCTTTTTATTCATCTCGCAGGTTTTCTTTGCGCAAGGTCGTTTTGAATCGGCCAATGCATTGTACCAAAAAGGGCAATATAAAGAAGCTGCGCAAGTTTATGAGAACATTATAAAAGAAGATAAATTACATTCTGCCGAAGTGTATTTTAATCTTGGAAACTGTTATTACAAACTAAATCAAGTTGCACCTTCGATTTATAATTATGAAAAAGCTTTGGTTCTTAAACCAAACGATCCGGAAACTTTAAACAATTTAAAGTTTGCCAAAAAACTAACTATTGACGAAATCAAAGAAGTTCCGAAAGTAGGTTTTGCAAAACTGATTCAGAACTTTACTTCTATTTTTGATTATAATACTTGGGCTAAAATTTCTGTTGTACTTGGTTTTGTATTTTTATTGAGTTTCATCGGATATTATTTTTCGAGCGCTACAATTGCAAAAAGAATTTATTTTGTCGGAATGTTTATCGTTTTGGTGGCTTTTGCTTTAAGCATTTCAGCGGGAATGTCTGAAAAAAATCATTTTGAAAACGATCGTGTAGCCATTGTTTTTTCTGAATTAAGCCAAGTTAGACATGAACCTAAAAAATCTTCGACTGGAATTATTTTATTGCATGAAGGAGCAAAAGTTTATGTTTTGGAAAGTGTTGCTGGCTGGAAAAAAATCGAATTGACAGATGGAACACAAGGTTGGATAGATTCTTTAACCATCAAAGAAGTAAAATAAAGTTTTAAAATATTTAAATATAAAAATCCCAAATTCCAAAACAGTAATTGGAATTTGGGATTTTAAATTATTTGAAATTTAATAATTAATTCACAGCATCAACCAATCTAACAAATTCAGATCTGTAACCATCTTCGTCATTAGACAAACCAGCTTTTGCCAATTTTTTGATTTCCGAACTTGAACTGCTGGCAATATATTTTGAATCTATTAACTTTAATCCGAACCAAGAAACCGCAGTTGTAAACTTGAAATCTGCAGAACTTTTTTCTAAGTCTGTTTTATTATCTGCAATTACATTTACGATTTCAATGCTTTTATTGCCATCAGGTTTTTTATATCTAAATTTTACTGTTGCCAGTTCATCACTATGATTTTCGGCAACTTTCTGCGTTTTAGTATATTTTAGATCTGAAGGAACATAATCGCTTTCTACACCAACCGGAACAATCTCATACAAAGCCGTAACTGAATGTCCGCTACCCAATTCACCTGCATCAATTTTATCATTTTTAAAATCTTCTGCATTCAATTTTCGATTTTCATAACCAATCAATCGATACGCCTGAACATGATTCGGATTAAACTCAATTTGAATTTTTACATCTTTGGCGATAGCAAACATTGATCCTTTAAATTCTTTTCCAAGAAAACGATTTGCTTCCTGAATATTATCGATATAAGCATAATTTCCATTTCCTTTATCCGCAAGAATTTCCATTTTAGAATCTTTATAATTTCCCATTCCAAAACCTAAAACGGTTAAGAAAACTCCAGATTCTCTTTTCTGTTCTATTAATTTCAACATATCATCATCTGATGAAGCGCCAACATTAAAATCTCCGTCTGTAGCTATTACCACTCTATTGTTACCTTCTTTGATGAAATTTTGCTGTGCCAATTTGTAAGCCAATTCAATTCCTTCACCACCCGCTGTGCTTCCGCCCGCATGCAAATCATCAAAAGCATGCATAATTTCGTCTTTATTATCTCCAGAAGTTGGTTCTAAAACTACTCCTGCAGATCCCGCATAAACTACGATGGAAACCTTGTCAATACTTCGAAGCTCTTTTACTAAAACTTTCATGGATTCTTTTAGCAATGGTAATTTATTCTGTTCGTCCATAGAACCCGAAACATCCACTAAAAAAACCAGATTAGTAGCTGGCAAATTCGCCATTGGAATATTTTTTCCTTGCAAACCAATCTTTAAGAGTCGACTATTTTTGTTCCAAGGACAATCGCTATATTCTGTATTTATCGAAAACGGATGTTGGCCATCTGGTTGCGGATATTTGTATTTAAAAAAGTTGATCATTTCTTCTACACGAACAGCATCTTTAGGAACTTTTTGCCCTTCGTTAATAAATCGGCGAATATTAGTGTATGACGCATTATCAACATCGATAGAAAAAGTAGAAAGCGGCTCTTTCAGCGGAGATTCGAATGGATTTTCTTCCAATCCAACGTAACTCTCTGTATTCGGTTCAAGGTACATTTCCTCTGGAATTGCGTCTGTTACAGCTGCAGCAGAATCGACTACTTCGGAACTTTGGTCTGGTGCATACGCTTTCTTACAGCTGAAAATAGTAAGTACAAGGAATGCCATCATAAAGAAATTAAGATTTCTCATAAAGTAAGTTTTAAAAAAATTAATAATAAGGTTATAGGCTTCAAATAAGGACTAGCATTCCGGATTTACTAGAGGCGATTATTTGCAATTTTTCGAGTATCAAAATCGTGCCAAAATTTTTACAAATATTTTTCTTACGTGAAAATAAAATGAGAAACCTTGATTTTTAAAGGGATTTGGTGTGGAATATTTTTTGTGAAAGAGAAAGATTTTTTTGCCACAGATTAAAATGATTAAATAGATTAATCTTTTTTAATCCTTTAATCTGTGGCATTATTTTTTTGCAGTTAAATTAAAACTGATAAATCTTCTCTGGCGTAACGCAATAATCTAATTTAATATCGGATTCAAAAACGTCATCTATTTGGCTTACGGCTTTAAAAAATGAAAGTCCTATTTTGATGGTTTCGGGTTTGCATTCGGCAAGAAATTTATCATAAAAACCTTTTCCGTATCCAATTCGATTTCCAAAAATATCAAAAGCTAAAAGCGGTACAAAGACAACTTCGACTTTAGAAGAAGGCACTTCGATTCCGTCAACGGGTTCAGGAATGTTGTATTCGTTCTTTTTGATTTTAGTATTATCTGTTAAAAGAAAATGAGTCATTTTTCTGGTTTCAAAGTCACTTTTAGAAATCAGGATTTCTTTGTCTTTTCCAGAAAGCAAATGCAGAATATATTCGGTATTCACTTCTTTGTGCTCTTCAATCGGGAGAAAAACATGATAATACGTTTTATCCCAAATTGGCATTTGAATTAATTGATTTGCAATTGCGAGGCTTTTCTCTTCTATTTCATCAAAAGAAAGTGCTTTACGAAGATTTTTATATTCTATGCGAAGTTCTTTTTTACTCGTCGGCATTATCGTCTGGGGTTTTAGATAAATGATAAATAGCATCGCCTTCGTAAACAATTGGCGAATGATTGGCATTGATTACATAACCATCATGCGGTGCTTTGACTTTTTGTTCAAACTTCCCAAACGGATCTGTAATAATGGCCAAGATAGTGCCTTTGGTAACAAATTTTCCAACCAAATTAAAATCATGCAACAAACCTGAACATTTTGCTCTAAGCCAAACAGATTGTTTAATGTAAATTGACGGTGTTAATGCGGGTTCCATAATTTGTTTAGAATCCAGCATTCCTAAATAATGAAGCAAACGTTTGGTTCCCAAAACACCTTGGTTTGCAATTTCGTTATTGATGTCTAATGATTTTCCGCCTTCAAAAAGAAGCATTTTCACATTGGCACTTTCAGAAGTTTTTCTAAAAGACCCATTTATGTTTTTAGAATACAGCGTAAATGGCGCATTAAAAATATCGGCTAAAACTTTCAACTCAGTATTATTCTCGGTAATTCTAATTTGCGGAGCATTAAAACGGCTTGCTCCACCAGCATGAAAATCGACTGCATAATCTAAAATCGGCAGAATTTCTTCGACAATATGATACGCAAATCTACTGGCAAGCGAACCTTTTTTACTTCCTGGGAAGACACGATTTAAATCACGTCCGTCTGGAAACTCGCGAGATTTATTCACAAACCCGTACATGTTGATTACCGGAATGCAAATTATTGTACCGCGTGCTGGTCTGTTGATTTTTTTACTGATAATCTGACGAACAATTTCGACACCGTTAATTTCGTCTCCGTGTATTCCTGCAGAAAATAAAACAGTTGGTCCTTCGTGCTTGGAGCGACGAACAATAACAGGAATATTTAGTTTTGTTGTAGTATGAAGCCGAGCAATTTCGACGTTTATCGTTCTGTGTTCTCCCGGCAAAATCGATTCGCCAAAAATAACCAATGGAGTACTATTTTTCATGTGAATTATAAAATCTAAATATAGAAATTATTCTTTTGATTTTGTAAATTTGAAACTATTTCAATGTTAAGCTTCTTTTAGAAATCGGAATGGTTTTTGAAAAGCTTCTCGAACATCTTCAGAAACACAATAGAATGCAAAAACCGTCCTTAGATCTTCAAATTTTAACGTTGCCTGATAATCCAGGCGTTTATCAATATTATGATAAAGACGGGAAAATCTTGTATGTCGGAAAAGCTAAAAATTTAAAAAAAAGGGTTTCCTCCTATTTCAATAAAATTCACGATACTGCCAAAACCAACGTATTGGTAAAAAAAATCGTGACCATAAAACACATCGTAGTTCCAACCGAAACCGATGCGCTTTTATTAGAAAATAATTTAATTAAAACACTTCAGCCACGATACAATGTTTTGCTTCGCGATGACAAAACATATCCTTGGATCTGCATTAAAAAAGAACCTTTTTCGAGAATATTTTCAACTCGAAACATGATCAAGGATGGTTCTGAATATTTTGGTCCTTACACCAGTTTCAAAACAGTACATACGATTTTAGATTTAATTAAAGAGTTGTACCCGCTTCGAACTTGTAATTACGACTTGAGCGAATCGAATATTAATTCAGGAAAATTTAAAGTTTGTCTGGAATATCATATTGGCAACTGCAAAGGCCCATGTGAAGGTTTGGAACCTCTGGAAGAATACCAAAGACAGGTGAATGCAATTCGCGAAATCCTGAAAGGAAACTTCAAAGAAAGTTTGAAGGATTTTAAGAAAGTAATGAACAATTATGCCCAGAATTTACAATTTGAGGAGGCGCAGAAAATAAAAGAAAAAATTGAAGTTTTAGAAAATTATCAATCCAGATCTACTATTATCAATCCGAAGATTACCAATATTGATGTTTTCTCCATTATTTCTGATGAAAGTGCCGCGTATGTCAATTTCCTTCAAATTTCTCACGGTTCAATTATCCGTTCTCATACTTTAGAAATGAAGAAAAAGCTCGATGAAAGTGATGAAGAATTGTTAGAACTAGCTATAGTCGAACTTCGCGAGCGTTTTCAATTATTATCAAAAGAAATCATTGTTCCTTTTGAAATGGATTTGGGTGAAAACATTAAAATAACCGTTCCGCAACTTGGCGACAAAAAGCAGATTCTGGATTTATCGATTCGAAATGCCAAATTCTATCGCATCGAACAATTAAAACAATTACAAATTGTTGATCCTGATCGTCACGTAAACCGAATTATGGCACAGATGCAGAAAGATTTACGTCTTCCATCAGAACCAAGACATATAGAATGTTTTGATAACTCGAACATTCAAGGAACAAATCCGGTTGCAGCTTGTGTGGTTTTTAAAGACGGAAAGCCGAGCAAAAAAGATTACCGCCATTTTAATGTTAAGACCGTTGAAGGTCCGAATGACTTTGCTTCGATGACCGAAATTGTGTATCGTCGTTACAAAAGATTATTAGACGAAAACGAACCTCTACCACAATTGATTATTATTGATGGTGGAAAAGGACAGCTTTCGGCAGCATTAAAAAGTATCGACGATTTAGGCTTACGCGGAAAAGTGGCTATTATCGGAATTGCAAAACGTTTGGAAGAACTTTTCTATCCTGGCGATTCGATTCCGTTATATTTAGACAAAAAATCAGAAACTTTAAAAGTGATTCAGCACTTAAGAAACGAAGCGCACAGATTCGGAATCACATTTCATAGAGATAAACGCAGTAAATCGGCACTTAATTCTTCCGTTGAAAGCATTCCTGGAATTGGCGAAAAAACCATGACAACATTAATACAACATTTTAAAAGTGTTAAAAGATTAAAATTGGCTACAGAAAAAGAAATTTCAGCTGTAGTAGGTGTTTCTAAAGCCAAAAAAATTGTCGACTTTTACAAAACCAATTAAAGTTTTTATGCGTTCATTCCAACTGTACATTTCACAAATTCGGTTCAAAGGAGCTTATTCGTACGCATTCTCATTTGTTTTATTGATGACATTTTTGTTTTCGCAAGAATCTTTTTCGCAGGAAATAAAAAAAGATAGCGTGAAAAGACCTAAAATTGGTTTGGTTTTAAGCGGTGGCGGAGCCAAAGGTTTTGCTCATATCGGAGTTTTAAAAGTTCTGGAAGAAGCCGGAATCAAAATTGACTACATTGGCGGAACCAGCATGGGATCTGTAATTGGCGGACTTTATGCTTCTGGCTACAACGCTTCGCAAATTGATTCGATTTTTAAAAAAACCAATTTTGACGAATTAATTAACGATTACATTCCGCGTTCATCCAAAAACTTTTATGGCAAAAAAAATGATGAACTATATGCAATTGTTTTGCCATTTAGTAATTTCAGAATTGGCATTCCTGAAGCTCTTTCAAAAGGAATGTACAATTATAATTTATTGAGCAGTTTAACTAGAAACGTGCGTCATGTTCGTGATTTCAACAAACTGCCAACTCCTTTTTTATGTATTGGAACCAATATTGAAACAGGCGAAGAAGTTTTATTAAACAAAGGAAATCTCGTTCAGGCCATGATGGCGAGTGCAGCATTTCCTTCGCTATTTACTCCAGTAGAAATTGACGGAAATCTTCTGGTTGATGGTGGTGTTGTAAATAACTACCCAATACAGGAAGTCCGTAATCTTGGTGCAGATATTATTATTGGCGTAGATGTTCAAGACGATTTGCTAAAAAGGAAAAATCTGAAAAATGCCACTAGAATCTTGGTTCAGATTACAAATCTGCAGTCTATTGAGAAAATGAAAAGCAAAGTAAAAGATACCGATGTTTACATTAGACCAGATATTCGCGATTTTGGTGTTATTTCATTTGATCGAGGAGAAGAAATCATTAGAAAAGGAGAAGAAGCCGCTTTTGCTGTTTATGAAAAAATCAAATCTTTGACGGATGAAAACAACTTTTATAAAAAACCAAAACTAAAAGTAGAAACAGATACACTTCATATTCAGAACATAAACACAGACAAATTAGAAAATTACACCAAAGAATACATTCGTGGTAAACTTCGTTTCAAACCTGGAAGCACGATCACTTACGATGGCCTTAAAACCGGAATAAACAACTTGAATGCTACACAGAACTTTAGCACGATTTCCTATTGTCTTCAGCCAAATGGAGAGAAAGACGATCTTGATTTGGTTTTAAAGGAAAATCCAACGCAGACCTATTTAAAACTTGGACTTCATTACGACGGCCTTTACAAAAGTGGAATTTTATTAAATCTTACGCATAAAAAGACATTTTTAAAAAACGATGTCACATCTCTAGATATTATTCTTGGAGATAATTTCAGGTACGATTTTAATTATTATGTAGAAAATGGTTTTAATATCAGTTTTGGTTTTCGCTCGAGATTAAATCAATTTAATCGAAATGTAACTACTAGTTTGAGTGGCGTTCTTAAAGAGAATCCAAATGTCAACCTTATTAATGTTGATTTTATGGATATAACCAATCAGGCTTATTTCCAGACTATTTTTGTGCAGAAATTTTTGATGGGCGGAGGTTTAGAATATAAGTACCTAAAAATTAGCTCGCCAACACTTACCAACGAAGATAACATAATTGAAAAAAGTAGTTATTTTAGTGCCTTTGCTTATTTGAAATACGATTCGTTAGATGAAAAATATTACCCAAGTTCCGGATTATATTTTTCTACAGATTTGCAAACCTATATGGCATCATCAGATTATACGAAGCAATTTAAACCATTTTCGATTGCAAAAGCCGAGGTAGCAATTGTTAGACCGCTATTTAGAAAAGCAACCATAAAATTTGGAGCCGATGCTGGATTTAATATTGGCAGCGACAGCGTTCCGTTTTTTGATTTCATATTTGGAGGTTATGGCTACAACAAAATAAACAATTTCAATTATTTCTACGGATATGATTTTCTAAGTATTGCTGGCAACAGTTATATTAAAACTGATATCAATATTGATTACGAAATCTTCAAAAAAAATCACATTAATGTATCTGCTAATTTTGCCAATTTAGGAGATGATATATTTTCTTCTGTCGATTGGGTTTCTATGCCGAAGTATACAGGATACGCAGTTGGTTACGGCTTAGAAACTATCATTGGTCCTATAGAGATAAAACAATCTTGGTCTCCAGAAATGTCAAAAAGTTTTACTTGGTTTAGTATCGGGTTTCAATTTTAGTATTATAACAGAGAATACTTCAATAAATTCTGCCTATTTTTTTATTTCATAAAAATTAAATCAAAAAAATTAAGTTATTTTATAGTTATAAATAATATAATTTTTATTTTTACTCCGAAAAAATTACGACATTTGTTATAATGAAAACAAATTGGACAGGTTTATTAGAGTATCTTCAATTCCTCATCAAGAGAAATCCTGAGTAATGGCTCTATCGAATTGAAATAATCAGTCAATTGTAAAATTGAACTGGTTATTTATCTCTGCAATTCAAATTTTCGAATTATCTAATTTATTAATTATCTAATTGAAAAAGCCATGCCACTATATCATAAACTTGGGGATTTTCCTCAAAAGCGACACACCCAATTTGAAAAACCAAACGGAGGTTTTTACTACGAACAATTGTTTGGAACCGAAGGTTTTCATGGACATTCGTCGCTATCATATCATGTACACAGACCAACACAGGTTAAAGAAATTTTAAACTCTTATTCGGTTGAACCTAAAATTGCAATCGGAAAAAATATAAAATCACTGCTTTTTAAAGGTTTTGAATTGAAACCTGAAAATGATTTTCTGGACAGCCGAAAAGCAATGTTAGTTAATAAAGACTGCATTATTGGTTTGGCTGCACCAAAAGAATCGCTTCGAAATTATTTCTATAAAAATGCCGATGCCGATGAAATGCTTTTTATTCACAGAGGAAAAGGAAAATTAAGAACCATGTTAGGAAATATTCCATTTGAATATGGCGATTACCTAATTATTCCGCGCGGTATTATTTATCAGATTGATTTCGAAACAGAAGACAATCGATTATTTTACGTAGAATCGTATTCTCCTTTTTATACTCCAAAACGTTATAAAAACCAATCTGGCCAGCATTTAGAACATTCTCCATTTTGTGAACGTGATTTTATTTTGCCGAACGAATTGGAAACGCATGACGAAAAAGGTGATTTTTTAATTAAAATCAAAAAAGAAGGGATGATGCACGAAGTGGTTTACGCCACACACCCGTTTGACGTTGTGGGCTGGGACGGCTACAATTTCCCATACGGATTTTCAATTCACAATTTCGAACCTATAACTGGGCGCGTACATCAACCGCCACCAGTACATCAAACTTTTGAAACAGCAACTTTTGTTGTTTGTTCATTCTGCCCAAGACTTTACGATTATCATCCAAAAGCTATTCCAGCGCCATACAACCACAGCAATATAGATTCTGACGAAGTACTATATTATGTAGATGGTGATTTTATGAGCCGTAATAATATTGAGCAAGGTCATATCACTTTACATCCAAAAGGAATTCCGCATGGTCCAGCGCCAGGCGCAATGGAACGCAGTATTGGCCACAAAGAAACTCAGGAATTAGCCGTTATGGTGGATACTTTTAGACCTTTAATGGTTACTGAAGAAGCAATGGAACTTGACGACGGTCAATACTACAAATCGTGGTGTGAATAAATTTCACTTTTGATCTAACCGCAAAGTTCGCAAGGATTTTGCGCAAAGATCGCTATAAAAACCTTTGCGAACCTTGCGATTGCCTTTGCGCACTTTGCGGTTAAAAAAAATTAAACACAACATTTCGGAAAAATCAGTTAAACGATTAACCGATTAAACAAATAAACATTATGTCAAAAGAAGTAAAATCAGTAGAATACGGATTAGAGAAAATATTTGAAGGAGCACAAGATTTCCTTCCATTATTAGGAACAGATTATGTAGAATTTTATGTGGGGAATGCTAAACAAGCTGCACATTATTATAAATCTGCATTCGGATATCAGTCATTAGCTTATGCCGGATTAGAAACTGGAGTAAGAGATAGGGCTTCTTATGTTTTGAAGCAAGATAAAATCAGAATTGTTTTGACAACGCCTTTAACAGCAGATTCTCCAATTAACGAACATTTGAAAAAACACGGAGACGGAGTAAAAGTTGCAGCACTTTGGGTTGAAGATGCTACAAAATCGTATGAAGAAACTATGAAACGTGGCGCTCGCTCTTTCATGGAACCAACAGTTGAAGAAGATGAATTTGGTCAGGTAGTTCGTTCTGGAATTTACACTTACGGAGAAACGGTTCATATTTTCGTAGAAAGAAAAAATTATAATGGCGTTTTCTTGCCAGGTTATAAAGAATGGAAATCGGATTACAATCCAGAGCCAACGGGATTAAAATACATCGATCACATGGTTGGAAATGTGGGCTGGAATGAAATGAATACTTGGGTAAAATTCTACGAAGAAGTTATGGGATTTGTTAATTTCCTATCTTTTGATGACAAACAAATCACAACAGAATATTCTGCCTTGATGAGTAAAGTAATGTCTAACGGAAACGGAAGAATTAAATTCCCAATCAACGAACCAGCTGAAGGAAAGAAAAAATCACAAATTGAAGAATATTTAGATTTCTACGGTGGGCCAGGAATTCAGCATATTGCCATTGCTACAGATGATATTATCAAAACTGTATCGCAACTTAGAGCACGTGGCGTTGAATTTTTATCTGCTCCTCCTCATACTTATTACCAAGCAATTCCTGAAAGATTAGGAGTTCATATGGATATGATGAAAGAAGATTTAAATGAAATCGAAAAATTGGCAATCATGGTGGATGCTGATGAAGATGGTTACTTATTACAGATTTTTACAAAGCCAGTTCAAGACAGACCGACGCTTTTCTTCGAAATTATTCAAAGAATGGGTGCAAAAGGGTTCGGCGCAGGTAACTTTAAAGCCCTTTTTGAGTCTATTGAAAGAGAGCAAGAATTGAGAGGAACGCTATAAAATGTTAATTTTCATATAGAAAACCGCATAATTCACCAAAAAACGATGCTTTTTTTGCAAATGTTATGTTAAACTTGACTTTTGCTATTTTATTTTTGAACTTTCTATCTATCTTTGCACCGCAAATCAGGAAGGGGTGGTTTCCTTCCGAATTGATATAAATTTCATAATTTATAGTTTTTTGGTTAGTTAATAGCATAAAAACTCAGTCATCTTTGACTGAGTTTTTTTGTTTTGGTACATTTGGAATAGAATTTGCATTTGTCTACCTTTATATAAAACGTAAAGATTATACTATGAAAAATCTCATCCTCATTATATTAGCACTAACAATACTCTCGTTCACGCCTCAAAAAGAAGACGCTTTCGACACTGGAGAATACTTTAAATTTAGAATCCATTACGGAATTGTAAATGCCGGATATGCTACTCTTGAAGTTAAAGATGCTACAGTCAACAATAAAAAGGTATTTCACTCTGTTGGAAAAGGTTACACAACCGGAATGTCCAAATTTTTCTTTAAAGTAGAAGATTTATACGAAAGTTATTTTGACAAAGAAACAGGAAAACCATATCGTTATGTTAGAAAAATTGACGAAGGTGGTTATACCAAAAATCAAGAAGGTTTTTTTAATCAAAACGAAAATAGAGTTTTAGTAAAAGATTACAAGCGTAAAACAGAAAAAACAATTATCGTAACCGAAGATGTACAAGATATTGTATCTGCTTTTTACTATTTGAGAAACCATCCAAACATTGACAAACTTAAATCTGGCGAGGCCATTACAATCGATATGTTTTTTGATGATGAAATCACAAAATTTAAGTTAAAATATGTAGGTCGTCAAGATATTACGACTAAATTTGGAACGGTTTCTACGATGGTCTTCAAACCATTAGTACAGACAGGCAGAGTGTTTAAAGAAAAAGAAAGTTTAACGCTCTGGATAACAGACGATGTAAACAAAGTTCCAATTAGAATTAAAGCAGATTTGGCCGTAGGATCTCTTAAAGCCGATCTCGATGAATATAAAGGATTAAAAAGTCCACTAAAAGCAAAAAAATAATGAACCCTACAGATCATTCTGAAGCAATTTTAAAAGAAATTGACCTAAAATTTCAAGCCATAAATCAAAAAACTGACGTTCAGTTAGAAGGATTGCTTTGGGCCAAACCAATTACTTATTGGGATTACATTCAAACTGATGCACTATTAAATTTACAAATTCAGCGCACTACACTTCCTGACGAAATGGTTTTTATCATGTATCATCAGGTAAATGAATTAATCTTTAAAATGATTTTGTGGGAGATTGATCAGATTGCAGAAACAGAAAACATTCAGGTTGATTTTTTCAGTGAAAGATTATCAAGAATCACAAGATACTTTGACATGCTTACCAATTCGTTTAGCATTATGGAAAACGGAATGGAAGTAGATCAATATATGAAATTCAGAAATACTCTTACTCCAGCAAGCGGGTTCCAAAGCGCTCAATATAGAATGATCGAATTTGCTTCGACTGATGTTATCAATTTAACAGATCGCAGATACAAAGCAAATTTTGACGAAAACACCGATTTGGAAACCTGCTTTGAACACCTTTATTGGCAAGCCGCTGGAAAAGATTATCACACTGGCGAAAAATCATATTTATTGAATGAATTTGAAAAGAAATATAAAGAGCAGTTTTTAAGACAAATGGCTTCTTTCAAAACAAAAAACCTTTGGCAAAAATTCATCCAATTACCAGTTGAAGATCAACAAAATACAGAACTGATTGCAGCGATGCGCCATTACGACAAAACTGTAAATATTACTTGGGTAATGCAACACCTTAATACTGCTAGAAAATATATTTTGGAAAGCGGAAAAGGCAATGGTGAAGCAACCGGAGGAAGCGACTGGCAAAAATATATGCACCCAAAATACCAAAGACGCATCTTTTTTCCTAAATTGTGGACCGAAGAAGAATTGTCCAATTGGGGAAATGAAACTGAAGTTTAATTTCACCACAAAAAATTTATAAAGTTTGAAAAAAGCAGTCGTAATTTTAATTGTCTTGTTTTCTATTTTTTCATGTAAAAAAGAGGAAGAAAAAGTAGAAGCAAAAATTACTAAACCAGCAACCAAAAAAATAGAATTCGGTTTTAATTACGCAGACTTTAATGTTGTTAATGATACTATTTCAAAAGGAGATTCTTTTGGCTCAATCTTGCAAAGCCAAAACATTGGAGACAAAAAAGTACATGATATTGTTGAGCAAGTAAAAGATTCTTTTAATGTTAGAAGCATTCGTTACGGCAAACCTTTCACTTTACTTCGCGCCAAAAACAAGACCAATAATTTGGAGGTTTTTATTTATCAGCCAGATGCTTTAAGCTATTATGTAATTGATTTAAGAGACAGCATTGCAAAAGCTTATAAAAAAATAAAACCCGTTACTTTAAAACGAAAAATGATTGGTGGCGTTTTAAAAAGTTCACTTTCTGAAACTTTAGGAAACGAAAGCGTTGAAACCGCTTTGGCCAGCAGAATTACAAAAGTCTTTTCTTGGTCTATTGACTTCTTTAAACTTAAAAAAGGAGATCGTTACGGATTAATTTTCAAAGAACGATTCATCAACGGAAAAACGTACGATGGTGTTGAAGAACTTGAAGCTGCATTTTTTGAATATAAGGGTAAAATCGTTTATGCTTTTCCTTTTGAAAGAGACACTACTTCTGGAAAAATTGAATATTATGACGATCAAGGAAAAACCCTTAAAAATTTCTTCTTGAAAACTCCGATTAAATTCAGCCGAATCACTTCAAGATTCACTATGAATAGATTTCATCCGGTACAACATACTTGGAAAGCACATAAAGGAACTGATTATGCTGCTCCAACAGGGACTCCGATTTCTACTACAGCATCGGGAGTTGTAGAAACTACTGGATATACAGCAGGAAACGGAAACTTTGTAAAAGTAAAACACAACGGAACCTACTCTACTCAATATTTACACATGTCCAAAATTTTGGTTCGCCGCGGACAACGCGTTACACAAGGCCAGACAATTGGTTTAGTTGGAAGTACAGGTTTAGCTTCTGGTCCACACGTTTGTTATCGTTTCTGGAAAAACGGCGTACAAGTTGATGCACTTCGTTTGAATCTACCAACAGGAGAATCTTTGACAGGAAATGACAGAACTCGCTTTATGACACAGATTGAGCCTTTGAAAAGAGAATTGGATAGCATTGGAAATTTGTAAACAATCTTTTTGAAACGGAAATCATGAAAAATGAACGCCTCAAAACTATGTATCATGAAACTTTTTCTGGTCTAAAATTATTTTACAGAGATACAAATCTACCTGAAAATCTAATTTTAAATTATAAAGTCGGACAGATCATTCAAGAAAAAGGATTTACCGACATGACTTCTATCGGTGGCGGTCTTTCTGGAAATTTCAGATATTTGATTGCAAGCGCGCATGCCAAAGATTTGTCAAAATTTAATCCTGATTCCGCAAAAATTGGACATTTTCTTTTAGACTCAATCGCCTATTTTAAAGTATTGGACATTCAGAAAGTGGATGATAAAACGCAAGTCTTTCTTTTAAATATTCCAGACAATTCGATTTCACTTTTCAAAAATTCATCTTCAAACTTAGAGGAAGAAATTATAGAAAAAGCTCAAAAACGCTTTCGTGAAAAAATCGATGCCGTTTTAATCCCAGAATTGCAAACCGAAATTTGGAAAGAAAGAACTAAACTTCCAATTGGAATGGATGAAAACGGTCAGTTATTTTTTGATGATTCTAAGGTCAAAACTGAATCTCCAAAAAGAATTGATGTTGATATCACAAAGAAAATAATAGAGATTAATAAAAAACCTTGGTGGAAATTTTGGTAAACAAACTTCTTAATTATTAGGAATATCTTTTTCTAAATTCAGAAGGATTCATTCCTTTATGTTTTTTAAAAACTTTATTTAAATGGCTTTCATCCGAAAAATTTAATTCATCTGAAATTTCATTAATTCGCATATCTGTATTTAAAAGTCTCGCTTCAATTAATCTTAATTTGTAGTTTGCAATATATTCTTGCAGTGTTTCTCCTGTTTGCTTTTTAAAATATTTACCCAAATAATTAAGAGTGATATTAAAGTGACTGCTTATTTTTTCTGATTTTAATTCTTTTGGATTGTAAATGTTCTCTTGAATATAATGCAAAATTTCAAGAACCATCTCTCCTGTTGTTTCTTTAATATTCTTGGGAAGTTTCAACGCAATGTTTCTCGCAACAATTGTAATAATTGTATTTACAATCTGCTCAATAATCTTTTGATGGTAAATTTGCTGATTGTTTTGCTCACTTATTATATTTTTTATTAATGAAGCAATTAACGGTTTATCAATTTGATTTTTCAAAATACAACCAGGTCGATGGCTTGCATTTTGAAGAATATACTCCATTCTCAAAACTGTTTCGGATTGCGCATTTTGAGAACCTGCTTTTACGTAATATTCATTAAATCGAAGAAAGAAGAATTTTGTTGGTGTTATAATTTCAAACGAGTGCACATCTTGTGGTGTCACCAAAAATAGATTTCCTTTTCGATATTGAAACTTATTGTCATTAATAACTTGAATTCCTGTTCCATCAACAATATAAATCAATTCAAAGAAATTGTTTTTCCGAATTGTTTTAGGAAACTGCTCCAGTTCTTTAAAATCAACTTCAAAAGGAAGATATAAATTCTTGTTTGTCATTATGCTAAAATACAATTTTAGCACCAATAAGTACAATTTTAAGCGAACGATAACCCCTTAATTTTGTTTCAGATAACAAACTAAAAATCTGCAAAATGAAAATACTTTTAATTGGCGCAAATGGAGAAATTGGTAAAATACTGCATCCTGCTTTTGCAAAAAACCATGAAATAATTTCGGCTGGAAGAAACAGCGGAAATTTCAGAATCGATTTATCAGATTCAAATTCAATTGAAAAATTATTTGAAGAAGTAAAAAACATTGATGCTTGTATTTGTGTGGCGGGCGATTGCTACACAGGAGATTTGCTTTCGCTTGACGAAAAAAAATTAAATATTGGCATCCAGAACAAATTGCTTGGACAAATTAATCTGGTTTTAATTGGCCAAAAACACTTAAACGATAACGGATCATTTACACTCACTTCAGGAAAAATGGGTGACAAACCTGTAAAAAACAATATAAGTAAAGCTATTGTAAATGGCGGAATCAACAGTTTTGTTTTAGCAACTTCATTGGAATTGGAAAGAGGAATTAGAATAAATGCTATTAGTCCGGCAAAAGTTGCGGATATTCCGACTAAAGATTTAATAAATGCTTATGCAAAAAGTATTGAAGAAACTACAAATGGAGAAATTATTAAAGTAAACTATTAAACTTTCAAAAGATGAAAAACGCAATTTTAATTCTACTGCTTTTGATCTTAAATTCAATTCATGCCCAAAAAAAATCTGAATTTTCAGGTTCATGGACCTTGGTTTCGGTTGAAA
The DNA here is from genome assembly GCF_016735615.1 of Flavobacterium tagetis. Lineage (GTDB taxonomy): Bacteria > Bacteroidota > Bacteroidia > Flavobacteriales > Flavobacteriaceae > Flavobacterium > Flavobacterium tagetis. The sequence goes on along the minus strand of NZ_JAERSF010000001.1, from coordinate 1,460,711 downwards.
ACACAAATTCTGACGGAATAAAAAGTCTTCCATATGATGCAGATCCAAAGGGTTATTTATTCTTTGATGAAAAAGGAAATTATGCGGTTCAGATCTATAAAGATAAAAGAGCAAAAATTATTTCTGGAGATAAAAACAAATGCACTCCCGAAGAAAACACTGCAATTGTACAAGGAAGCAATTCACATTTTGGCGAATATGAAATTGACGAAACAAATAAGACTATAACTTTTAAAATAAAAACGGCATCGTTTCCAAATTGGGAAGGAAAAATTCAAAAGAGATTATACACTTTTGTGAACAACGAACTTAAATATGCGGTGACCAATACTACGCAAGGAGGTAAATCGGTAACAGCTGAAGTTGTCTGGAAAAAGTTATGACTTACTTTTCATAAAACGTTTTCGTAACTAATTGTTATATAATTGCAAACCGCTCCCCTTTTAAAAGTTATTTCAGTATTTTTGTGTTTCAGAAAACAAACTCAATTATAGATAAAAATGGCTTTAAACACAACAAACCCAACTGGGACTGAAGCGTGGAAAAATCTACAAAACCACTATAACGCAATTCACGAAACCACAATACAAGAATTGTTTCAACAAGATAGTGCACGTGCTGAAAAATTCAACTTGCAATGGAATGATTTTTTAGTAGATTATTCAAAAAACAATATTAGTCAAGAAACTGTTTCTCTTTTATTAGAATTAGCAAACTCGATTGGATTGAAAGATGCAATTGCACAATATTTTGGTGGAGAATTAATCAATCAGACAGAAAATCGTGCCGTTTTACACACTGCATTGCGCGCACCAGAATCGGCTGTGATTAATGTTGACGGAGAAAATGTAATTCCTGAAGTTTACGAAGTAAAAAATAAGATCAAAAACTTTACACAAGAAGTAATCTCTGGACAAAGAAAAGGTTACACTGGAAAAGCTTTTACTGACATCGTAAATATCGGAATAGGTGGTTCTGACCTTGGTCCTGTTATGGCAGTTGAAGCTTTACAGTTTTACAAAAATCACTTAAATACACATTTCGTTTCAAATGTTGACGGTGACCACGTAAATGAAGTTATCAAAAAACTAAACCCTGAAACTACTTTATTTGTAATTGTTTCTAAAACTTTTACAACTCAAGAAACGCTTTCAAATTCAGAAACTATAAAAGAATGGTTTTTAAAATCGGCTTCTCAAGAAGACATTGCAAAACACTTCGTGGCGGTTTCTACAAACATTAAAAATGTAACAGAATTCGGAATTAATCCAGACAACGTTTTCCCAATGTGGGATTGGGTTGGAGGAAGATTTTCTCTTTGGAGTGCCGTTGGTTTAAGCATTGCTTTGGCTGTTGGATTTGATAATTATAATGATTTATTAAATGGCGCCTATGAAATGGATCAACATTTCAAATCGGCAGAATTTGATGAAAACATTCCAGTTATTTTAGCTTTGTTAAGCGTTTGGTACAATAATTTTTATGGTGCCGAAAGCGAAGCTTTGATTCCATACACACAATATTTACACAAACTTGCTCCTTATTTACAGCAAGCTTTTATGGAAAGTAACGGAAAAAGTGTTGGCCGTGATGGAAAACCTGTTAACTATCAAACTGGAACAATCATTTGGGGAGAACCAGGAACAAATTCTCAACACGCTTTCTTCCAATTAATTCACCAAGGAACTAAGAGAATTCCAACAGATTTTGTCGGATTTGTAAAACCACTTTACGGAAACGAAGATCATCACGATAAACTAATGTCTAACTTCTTTGCTCAGACTGAGGCTTTAATGAACGGAAAAACTCCAGCTCAAGTTCAGGCAGAATTTGACAAACAAGGATTAGCAGCTGAAAAAGCATCTTATTTATTGCCTTTTAAAGTTTTCACCGGAAACAAACCAACGAATACTATTTTGATTCAAAAACTCACTCCAAAAAGCTTAGGATCATTAATTGCGTTATATGAGCATAAGATTTTTGTTCAAGGAGTTATCTGGAACATTTTCAGTTTCGACCAATGGGGAGTTGAATTAGGTAAACAATTGGCAAATTCTATTTTAGATGAGATCAATACTAAGACTGTTAAAAATCATGATAGCTCAACTTCGTTTTTATTAAATCACTTCTTGAAAAATAAATAAACGACAGAAATTTAAGGATTTCGTAACATACTGAAACGTCTTAATTTAATGAAAATTAAGGCGTTTTTTCGTATAAAATATCGGTAAAAAACACAAAAAAGCGGTCAATTTGCATGTTTAAGCTTACAGAACTATTCAGATTATTGCATTTTTAACAAAAATAACTTATTTAAATTCAACAAAACAACATTTTTTTTAACGAAAAACGAAATATTCATTTTAATGCGCAACACTAAAGACAAAAGTTATTTTTCTTAACATTTCGATAACATTATCTGAGTTAATTGTTATAATTTTGCCAAAAACAATAAACTCAATAACAAAATGAAGAAAATGAAAAATTGGTTACTGACCGGACTATTCTTTATGATAGTTTCAACCGTATTTTCTCAAGGAAAAGTTACTGGTAAAATTACCGACGGAACAGGTGGATTACCAGGAGCAAATGTAGTGATCAAAGGATCTACTACAGCAACTTCAACAGATTTTGATGGTAAATTTACTCTTACTTCAACATCAAGCACAGGTGAGATTGTTATCTCTTTTTTAGGTTATGACAACCAAACTGTGAAATTTAACGTGTCAAACGGCGCAACTACAAACTTAGGAACTATTACTTTGGTTTCTAACTCAAACGAATTAAGCGAGATTGTAGTTAAAAGTAGCACAGTAGATATTGCAAAAGACAGAAAAACACCTGTTGCAGTTTCAACAATTAAAGCTGCTGACATTCAGGCAAAATTAGGAAACCAAGAACTTCCTGAGATGCTTAAAAGTACTCCATCTGTTTATGTAACTAAATCTGGTGGTGGATTTGGAGATTCAAGAATTACAGTTCGTGGATTTAGCCAAAACAACGTAGCGGTAATGGTTAACGGTATGCCAGTTAACGATATGGAAAATGGTTCTGTTTACTGGAGTAACTGGGCTGGTTTATCTGACGTTACTTCTTTCATTCAGATTCAAAGAGGTTTAGGATCTTCTAAATTAGCTATTGCTTCTGTAGGAGGAACTATGAACTACGTAACTAAAGCTTCAGATTTGAAACAAGGTGGTACAATTGGTACTTCTTTTGGTAATGACAATTTCTTCAAATCTAATGTTGCTTACAACACAGGAAAATTAGACAGCGGATTCTCTGCATCTGTTTTATACAGCCACACTCAAGGTGATGGTTATGTAGATGGAACTCAATTTAACGGAGATAACTACTATATAGCTCTTGGTTATTCTACAAAAAATAACAAACACGATTTCCAATTTACAGTTACTGGTGCTCCACAATGGCACGATCAAAGAAATACTTTTATCACTATAGCACAGTATCAAAAATACGGTTCAGTATCTGATCCAAACATTAAATATAACTCAGATTGGGGTTATAAAGATGGTCAGGCTTTCAACATGACTAGAAACTACTATCACAAGCCTGTAACTTCATTAAACTATGATTTCCAAATTAATGAAACATCTAAATTATCTGCTGTAGCTTACGCTTCTTTCGGACGTGGAGGAGGATCTAGAGGAGCAGGTGGTGCTGGAGGAAACAACTATGCTTCTGATGTATTTAGAACTGCAGATGGTTTAGTTGACTATGACAAAATTGTTCGTTGGAACACAGGACAACAAGTGATCAGATATAACAATACAGATAATGTTCGTACAACAAACGGAACAACTGGAGAGTTCCAAAACAGTGCTGCAACTGGTAGAACTGGTACAAGCGCTGCAAACTACAAGTACGACACTACTTCAGGTATTTCTCAAATTTCTTCTGTTAACTCTCACAACTGGTATGGTGCAATTGTTAACTTCAACAAAAAATTCACAGAAAATTTAACTTGGGATCTTGGAATTGACGTTAGAGGATATAAAGGTCTTCACTACCAAAACGTAAATAACAGATTAGGTGCAGATTCATACATTGACAATTTGGATGTTAACAATCCTAGCAGAACTTTATACGGTACATACTCTACATACGCTCCTTGGAATGTATTTAAAGATACTGACAAAGAAGAGAAAATCAACTTCAACAATGATGGTGATGTAAGATGGTATGGTGGATTTACTCAATTGGAGTATACTTCAGACAAATTTACTGCATTCGTACAAGGTGCACTTTCTCAACAAGGATTTAAAAGAGTTGATTACTTCAAGTATAAAACTACAGATCCATTATCTAGTACAGATTACGAAAACATCTTAGGTGGTAACATAAAAGGTGGTGTTAACTACAACATCAACGAGCACCATAATGTTTTTGTTAACTCAGGATATTACTCAAAACAACCATTCTTCAATGCAGTTTACCCAAACAATGCTTCAATTGTAAATGGTAACTTAACAAACGAGAAAATCTTTGCTGTTGAAGCTGGTTACGGTCTACGTACAAGCAAATTCTCTGCAAACGTAAACTTATACCGTACTTCTTGGAAAGACAGATACCAAAGACAAAATGACGGAGCTGCAGACAACACTGGAGGTTACTATGACTTCGCTGGAATTACAGAGATTCACTCAGGTATCGAGATTGATGGTACTGCTAAAGTACTTGACAACCTTACACTTACTGCAATGCTATCTATTGGAGATTGGCAATATGACGGTACAAGTACAAGTAACCGTTACGACTCTGGAAACAATCCTATCGGTGGAGGAACTCCTACAACATTATACCTTGACGGTGTAAGAGTTGGAGATGCTGCTCAAACAACTGCAGCTTTAGGAGCAACTTATGAAATTTTACCTCGTTTTACTGTTGATGCAAACTACAACTACGCTGACAAATTGTATGCTGCTATCTCTCCAGGAAACTTTACTAAAGAAGATAACAAAGGGGCATTACAATTACCATCTTATGGTACTGCTGATGCTGGTTTATCATACAAATTGTTAGTTGGTAAAAACAAAAGCAACTCTGTAGGTTTCAGATTAAACGTGAACAACCTTTTTGATTACACTTACATTGCTGAAGCAAAAACAAATATATTTGCTTCTGATGTTCCTACTGTTCCAACATACAAAGGTATTGCTACTACAAACCAAGTATACTTTGGTTTCGGTAGAACTTGGAACTTCGCATTACGTTACGATTTCTAAAATTTAGAATCTAAATAAATAATAAAAACGGCATTGACTTTTAAGTTTAATGCCGTTTTTTTATAGCCTTTTTTGTTATATTTGTTTTGAACAAAAAACACAGTTTATGTATAATTTTCTACAAAAATTCCACTCTGGCTGGGCATACTTAGCATTACTTCTTTTAGTTGTTGCAGTTGTTAATGCTATTATCGGAGTAACTTCAAAAAAAGAGTTTACAGCTAAAGATCGTAAAATCGCTTTATTTGCTTTAATTGGTACGCACACTCAATTATTGATTGGTTTAATCTTATATTTCGTTTCTCCACTTGGAAAAGCAGCATTTGGACAAATGTCTAATGCAGAACTAAGACTAACATCATTAGAACACCCTTTAATTAACATTATTGCTATCATCCTAATTACTATTGGATGGTCTAAACATAAAAAACTAGTTAATAGTGAAGCTAAGTTTAAAACCTTTGCTATTTTTTACACATTAGGATTATTGCTTATTTTAAGTAGAATTCCTTGGAACCTTTGGTTCTAAAAAACACCAATTAAAGCCCTCCTACAGGGCTTTTTTTATCTCGGCATATTATTTGTACAAACTCCCCCCAAGTCTGAAAAGAAATAACCCATGAGAAATAAAAAAAACATTTTATTCGCCACAATCGCTTTAACCCTAATTAGCGGCTTTACATATGTTATAAGCCAAACCAAACCTACAACAGAACCTAAAATCATTCAAGATACTGTTAAAAATGTAAAACCAACTATTATCCCATTACCGGATTCTATTTTTACAGACAAAGGTTTAAAACTTAGACCATACAAGAAAAACGCTCACGCTTCCTACTATGCTGATCGTTTTAATGGAAAAAGAACCGCTAACGGAAGCAGATTCAACAACAACAGCTACACAGCAGCTCACAAAAAGCTTCCTTTTGGAACTAGAGTAAAAGTAACCAATGAAGCCAACGGCAAATTTGTTATCGTAAAAATTACAGACCGTGGTCCATTTGTAAAAACTCGCGAAATTGATTTGTCTAAAAGAGCTTTTATGGATATCACCAAAAATAAAGGTGCCGGAGCAATGAAGGTTACCATCGAAACCATAATCGAATAAAAAAATCCCGCTTAAAGCGGGATTTTTTTATTTAAACTAATTTTCTTAGTGCCATTATAACTCCAGTATGAAGTCCTTCATGATAATTATTAAAATCTAAAGCGCCTTGAATGTGGCGAAGTGTAAACCCGATACTAGTCGTGTATTCATGATAATTAACAAAGAGACCGCTTTCAAAATCATTTTTTGTTTTTTCTAATGTTGTTGAAAGCAATGTTCTAATTTCATCAACCTCAGCTTGAGAAACATCTCCTTCTGGCTTGGTTCCTTTTCTGTATTTGTTAACGAAATCTTCAGAAACCATTGTTGGAAGCCCCGATAATTTATAAACCAAAACTTGCTGCGAAGAAATACAGTGGCCTATATTCCAAATAATATTGTTACTGAAACCATCTGGAATTTTGTTTAATTGTTCTAATGAATGACTATCTAAGATTTTCAAAAGAATTTCTCTAATTGTTTTTTGTACATCAAAAACTGAACTCATAATTTTATTTTTTTTCTAAAATTAGTCATTTTTACGCTTCAAATGGATTTTCTTTGCATTCTAACAAATTCATAAAATAATGGACAAAATATATTACTTAGCGTCTTGCGATACTTGCCGAAAAATCATTAAAAGTCTTCCAGAAAACAATCTCGTTTTTCAAGACATTAGACAAGATCCTATTACAGAAGAACAACTAGAAGAAATGTATAAACTTTCTGGAAGTTATGAAGCGTTATTCAGCAAAAAAGCTCAATTGTACAAATCAATGGGATTAAAAGAAAAATCTTTGACTGAAGACGACTTTAAAAAATACATTTTAGAACATTATACTTTCTTGAGTCGTCCAGTTTTTATTATCAACGGAAAAATCTACATCGGCAACAGTCAAAAAAATGTAGCCGAAGTTATAAATGCTCTAACATAAGAATAACTGTAAAATTTGTTCTATAAAACTGATTCACAATTTACAATGCAAGGCATCAAACTTTTAATTATCTTTGCGCCTTTATACTCAATTATATGATACAATCTATGACAGGGTTTGGCAAAGCTTCTTTGCAATTGCCTACAAAGAAAATTACCGTTGAAGTAAAATCTCTAAACTCTAAAGGTTTGGATTTAAATGTAAGAATGCCATCGGTTTACCGCGAAATGGAACTTGGTTTACGAACTCTTATTTCGACAAAACTGGAAAGAGGAAAAATTGATTTTGCGATTTATGTAGAAAGTACCGCAGAACAAACTTCTACTAAAGTAAATGTCCCTGTTGTAAAATATTATATAGCACAGTTAAAAGAAGTAAATCCTGATGCTGATGAAACTGAATTGATGAAAATGGCTGTTCGTATGCCAGATACATTAAAAACAGAACGTGAAGAAATTGATGAAGATGATTGGGATCAAATTCAGGTTATTATAGACGAAGCACTTCAAAATATTTTAAATTTCCGTAAAGACGAAGGTGAATCTCTTGAAAAGGAATTCAATTTACGAATTGGAAATATCCGTCAGTTCATGAACGATACATTGGCGCTTGATCCAGAACGCGTACAAGCGATTAAAGATCGTCTGCAAACTGCAATTTCAGAATTACAGGTTAATGTTGATGAAAATCGTTTTGAACAGGAATTAATCTATTATTTAGAAAAACTAGATATTACAGAAGAAAAAGTTCGTTTAGGAAACCATTTAGACTACTTTATAGAAACTCTTAATGGTTCTGAAGCAAACGGAAGAAAACTTGGTTTCATTACTCAGGAAATGGGACGCGAAATCAATACAATGGGTTCTAAATCGAATCATGCTCAAATGCAGAAATTAGTCGTAATGATGAAGGATGAATTGGAGAAGATAAAAGAGCAGGTTTTAAACGTATTATAAAGCTTTAAGCGATACACAAAAATCCAACACATAATAAAAAAGCTTTGAGACACTGCTTAAAGCCTAAAGCATACATAATGAACAAAGGAAAATTAATTGTTTTTTCGGCACCCTCAGGATCGGGAAAAACAACTATCGTAAAGCATTTATTAGGACAAGAAGATTTAAATCTTGAATTTTCGATTTCGGCAGCATCACGTGAACCACGTGGCGAAGAAGTACATGGAAAAGATTATTATTTCATTTCGTTAGAAGAATTCAAAAAACATATTAAAGCTGAAGATTTCTTGGAATGGGAAGAAGTTTATCGAGACAATTTCTATGGCACTTTAAAATCGGAAATCGAAAGAATCTGGGCTATGGGGAAAAATGTGATTTTTGACATTGATGTTGCGGGCGGTCTTCGCATTAAACATAAATTTCCAGAACAAACTTTAGCAGTTTTCGTAAAACCGCCAAGTGTTGACGAATTAAAACGCCGCTTAAAACAGCGTTCTACAGAAAGTGACGATAAGATCAATATGCGTATAGCAAAAGCATCTGTAGAATTGGCAACTGCTCCACAATTTGACGTAATTATCAAAAACTATGATTTAGCTGTTGCTCTTGAAGAAGCACATCAATTAGTGAAAGATTTCATTTCTAAAAAGTGATTAGTGAATAGTAATTAGTCATTAGTCATTAGCTTAAAAAATAAGTATGATCAAGTCTTATAAAGATTTATTGGTTTGGCAAAAAGGAGTTAAAATAGTTTCTTTAGTTTATCAGTTAGTAAAATCATTTCCTCAAGAAGAATTATACGCTTTAACAAGTCAGTTAAAAAGAGCTTCTGTTTCTATTCCCTCAAATATAGCAGAAGGTTATGGCCGCAATACCGATAAATCTTTTAGTCATTTTTTAAATATATCGAGAGGTTCTTTGTTTGAAATCGAAACTCAATTATTAATTGCTAATGACCTTGGTTTTATAACCAATCAAACTCTTTATGCAGAAATTTTAAATCAAATTGAGGAAGAATCAAAAATGATTAATGCCTTTTCAAAAACACTAAAAGACTAATCACTCTTTACTAAGCACTAGTTACTACAACTATGAAAATAGGCCTATATTTCGGAACATATAACCCCATTCATGTTGGTCATTTGATCATTGCCAATCACATGGCTGAGTTTGCAGATTTGGATCAGATTTGGATGGTTGTTACACCACATAATCCGTTAAAAAAGAAAGCGACTTTGTTAGACGACCAACAGCGTTTGCAAATGGTTTATCTAGCAACAGAAGATTATCCGAAAATAAAACCGTCAGATATTGAGTTTAAATTACCTCAACCGAGTTATACTGTAATTACTTTGGAGTATTTAAAGGAAAAATATCCAACTCATGAATTTTCTTTAATCATGGGCGAAGACAATCTAAAAACGCTTCACAAATGGAGAAACTATGAAGTGATTCTCGAAAATCATGATATTTATGTTTATCCGAGAATTTCTGAAGAACCTGAAAATGTAGAGTTAAAATCGCATCCGAAAATTCATGTAATCGATGCGCCAATTGTAGAAATTTCTTCAACTTTTATTCGAAACAGTATTAAAGAAGGTAAAAATATTCAGCCTTTATTGCCTCCAAAGGTTTGGGAATATATTGATCATAATAATTTTTATAAGAAGTAAATTCTCTAAACAGTTTATATAAAATCTTGTCATTTCGACCGAAGGGAGAAATCACACAAGAAACTCCGTAAAGAGCATTCCATCTTTGTCGATTTACGAGTGTGATTTCTCCCTTCGGTCGAAATGACAATAGACTGCAATAAAAAAGCCTGAATTCTAAATTCAGGCTTTTTGCTATAATTAAGCTTCGATGCTTACTTCGCTTTTTACTCTTGCTCTTATTTCATTCAGTGATTGATCAACCAAAAGTTTTCCATCTCTGAAAACCTCTTTCAATTCGCCTTGTTTTTCTTCTTCCCAAGAAACATTATCGGTTAAATGATACTTGCCGTCGATTAAATCAATTTTCATCAATCCTTTAGCCGATTTTTTAGTTCCGTCATCTGTAATTGGATCTTTGAAGATGGCTCTTCCTTCTCCGTTTACTTCTCCGTAAGTTGCTTTCATTGCAAAACCGAAAGTATCTCTGGTATTATATTGATATGTGAAAGATCCAATTCCTAAAACAACATTTGTAGAAGCAAATCCTTTTTCTCTTAATCTTTCGCAGATTTGAGTTGCTCTTGCTACTGTAATACTATCTCCATAAATTGCTCCAATTTGCGGAACCAATTCTTTGAATCCTTTCGCGTTTGTTGTACCGCCAAAAACATCCCAAAGCAATTCGATAACGCCTTTTTTCTCTTGTTCTGTTTTTCCATTTGGATTTCCACAGATAATATCTACTGGATCACCGCTGTCAGGACGAATTACAACTTTACCTTCTCTTGAAACAATTTCTTCTTTTAATCTTGGAAGATAATCCGTTAAAACTTTCCATAAATCCCAAGTGTCTGAAACGATAGAAACAATTCCTTTTGGATATACTTCTGTAATTAACCTTTTGAAAGTTTCATACTCCCCTTCTGTTGTTCCCATACACATAACAGAATGTTCTGTTGCGGCTACTGAACCTGCAACCAATTCTAGATCTGAATTGGCATTGTAATATTCTTCTAAGAAATCAATTGCAGGAATTGTATCAGATCCTGTAAAACTCAATAAATGTCCAGCTGCAGAAGTTAATGCCGCTTCGATTCCGCCCATTCCTCTCATTGAGAAATCATGTGCTTGCCAATCTACAAATTCTGGAACAGAAGACGTTTCTGCTGCATATTTATCTAATACTTTTCTATATTCTTTTGCAATTGTAGCTGAATTACAAGGCAACCAAACTACTGCTGAAAGTAATGTTTCGAAATAATTCGTCAGCCAGAAAAATTCTGGAATTGTATTATACATCGTGAACATTGGAACTCGCAACGGAACACTCGCGCCTTCTGGCAAAGCTTTAAATACCATCGGAATATACCCTAAATCGTGTAAATCTTCTATATGTTTAGTTCCAACTAAATTTTCGCCTAAGTAATTATTGATTCTGCGAGAATACTTTTTAATCACTTCTTCTTTTGGCTTTTTGAAGAAATCCTCTTCGAAGTCATGAATGATATATTTTTTAATGAAATACTGCAATCCAAAAAAGATTACCTCATCAACTGTTTCAATTCTTGATTTTCTTGGTGTCCAGTTAGAATATACGATTGTGGTTCCGTCTGGGTATTGTCTTCTGTGGTCAACTTTGTAACCGTCAGTTAATAGTAGTGGGTTCATATATAAGTTATTTATATTTTACTTGATAAGCGTTGTGCTAAATCTTTTATATCATTTGTTCTTACTAAATTCTCAATCCATTTTTGCGGAATATTCTCGATTCCATAATAAATTCCTGCCAATCCTCCCGCAATTGCACCGGTCGTATCTGTATCTTGCCCTAAATTAACTGCTTTTAAAACAGTTTCTTCAAAAGAATTCGAATTTAGAAAACACCAAATGCTCGCTTCTAAACTATGAAGCACATAACCCGAAGAATGAATTTCATTTTCATTGCATTTTGAAATATCATTTTTCAAAATTCTATCAAATAATCCGATTTCAACGAGATTAAAACTTTTATCTTTCAGAAATTCAGAAAGAACAAGTTGCGTGTTTTTATAAGCTTCGAATTTATCTTTATCTTTTAAAATTTCCAAACAATAAACCACGTAAATAAAACAAGCAAATACAGATCTGAAATGCGCATGTGTTATTGATGAAACTTCTTTTACCCTTTGATAAATAACTTCAACGCTATTTTCTTTTTGAAGATAAAAAACCAATGGCAAAATACGCATTAAGGAACCATTTCCGTTATCATTTTCAGAAAATCCTCCGCATAAATCGGGCTGATGTCCTTTTGCAATATTTAAAATTGCATTTCTGGTTGCTATTCCAATATCAAAAACTTGTCCGTGTGGTGTCCATAATTCTGCGCTATACCATTTTACAAAGTTCCTTGCAATATCATTCAAATCATAGCCCAAACATAAACTCTCCGCTAAACAAAAAGCAAGTGAACTGTCATCGCTCCAAGTTCCAATTGGCTGATGATGTGTTCCAAAACCAAACATTTCTGTAACTGGATTTTGTTTTAAATAAGCTCTTGATTGAAATTCAACCGGAACCCCCAAAGCATCGCCAACAGCCAAGCCAAATAAACCAGATTCTATTCTATTTTTCATTTTATTTATTTCTTCCTTTCTCGTTAGGATACAAGGTTTGCACGACATCACTCTGCCAAAATTCTTTTGATTCTACATCAATACAGGAAAGTTTTCCGTAAAAACCCGCTCCAGTATCAATATTCCAAACATTACAACCTTGCATTGGGATTTCTACATCGTAATGAAACGTTGGCGTATGACCTATGTAGATTTCATTAAAGAGCAATAACCTTTTTGGATATAAAATCGAATCTTTTTTGATTCGCTTGTCCATTGTCAGTGCCATTTCCCATAATGTTCTGTCCCACGAAAAATTGGTTTGGTAATGTTCTTTTTCTGGTCCATGCATAGAGGAGAATCCAGCGTGAATAAAAAGATTGTTGTTTTCATCTACGAAATAATCTTTCATCTGATTAAAGAATTCCTGATGCTTGTTCTTTTCTGAAAGACCAAAATTCTGATAACTTTCTATTGTCGATTTTCCTCCGTGAAGAAACCAGATATCATTTACAACATCGTTCATCAACCAATCTTGACACCAAGCATCGTGATTTCCTTTTATAAAAATACATTCGTGTTTTTGAGATAATTCAATAAGAAAATCAATAACCTGAGCCGATTCGCTCCAACCATCTACATAATCTCCTAAGAAAATTAGCCGATCATTTTCAGACACATCAATTCTGTCCAGTAATTGAAACAAAGCGTTTAATGCTCCATGAATATCTCCAAAAACTAGTGTTCTTTTCATTTTTTAAAATTCAATGTATTTCGAAGGAACCTCATCAGTCAACCAGACATTATTTTCGGATAAATAAAATTTAAATCCGTCTCTGTGCATCGCTCCGCTTCTAACAGTTAAAATCTGTGGCACTCCTCTTCTGCTTCCGACTTTTGTTGCCGTTTCTTTGTCTTTGCTTAAATGCACATGTTGGCGACTCATTTTCTTCAAACCTTCTGCTCGAATGTTTTCCATAAACTTCCCAACCGTTCCGTGGTACAAATATTCCAAAGGTTCTGTTTCTGCCAGGTTTAATTCAACCGAAATCGAATGTCCCTGACTTGCACGGATTTTGGTTTTATCTTCATTGTAAGCAAAACGCTTTTTATCGTTATTTTCTATGACGTAATCTAAAAGTTCTGCGTCCATGCGTTGTCCTTTTTTATTACATTTTATAATTAATTCTTCAACATCTGCCCAACCATTTTCGTCTAATTTTAATCCGATTTTTTCTGGCGAATGTCTAAGCACCAGACTTAAAAACTTGCTGACGCTTTTTGCTATGTTTTCATTCATTTTTTTCTTTTTTTACCAATGAAATGTTCCTACGGAACATCTTTGGAATTCTATAATCATTCTACCGACGCGATGTTCCTAGCGGAACAATTTTGATCGATAATATTTATCTCAATTCATCCCTAACTTCCATCAAAGCAAAACCTAACAAATTCAAACCTTTCCATTTTTCAGGATTTAGCGCCTCTGTATGATCGCTTGCCATTCCGATTCCCCAAATTGGATCTACTGGACTCGCTTCTACAATAACTCTATCGTTTGTATTTAATAAAAAAGTTTTCAAATCAGGATTTTGACTGAATTTATGATAGTTTCCTTCTTTTACAATTTCAAATCGGTTTTCTAACCAGATTTTGTCATCGTAATTTCTCACTTTGCGTCCTAGTTTTTTGGCTTCGGCAGGTGAATTGCATTTTATAATTTTTTCTAAAATTTCCTGATCCTTGAACAATTCCGCTTTTTTGGCCATCATCCAGTGTTCAGCTGTTTTATAAGTTACATCATTAACTTCGAACGAACTTAACCACCATTGGCTGAAACAGGTTTTAGTAATCGTTCCGTCTTTACTTGGCTGGTGTCCCCAGAAAAATAAAAACTTACTTTCTGGAACTATATTTTCTATATTGTATTTCATTTTTTCTAATTATTGATACAAAGAAGTAATCTTTTTAAAATCTTTTGAATCTGGAGAAAATGATCCGTAAATGGTATCGAAATCTGTTGTTAGTTTTTCAAATTTATAACCCTTTTCTAACTGATCCATGCACGTTACAACCAAATTTCTTTTTGCATTCGGACTATAAGCGGCATCTAATTTTAAAGCGTAATTCAACAAATCATAATCCAGATCTCCAAATCTGAGCTGTTTTTGATATTCGTTAAAAACGCAGGTTTCTTCTTCGTTGTTTTTTAATTGTATTTCTCTTTCATTTGGCATCCAGCCGTGACCATGTCTTGTGGTGTAACTTCTGGTTGCGTAGTACACTTCGACATCTTCAATTTTTAGTTTATTACAAATTTCAATTGCATTTTTTGAAGTGGTATTGGCATAGGTTACATTCGGAAAAACTCCGTGATCCATGTCGAGCAGAATTCCTTGACTGCCTTCAAAAATCAGATTTTCGTATTTTGAAAGAAACGTATAATCGACAATATTCCACTTTAATTTATCTATTGCTTCTAAATATGCATTGATTTCTTCCTCAATTCCACTTTCATTTAAAAAGCCATAGTAATATGCGATTTGGTTTAGTTTTTCTAAAAGCATTTCGCGAGGAGCAATCAAATCGATAGCAAACAATTTATACGGACCTTCATTTCTTTTCATCGTTGAACCAATGCCTTTTCCGCAGGTTCCGTTTTCAATGTTTCTCACATTCCCTCTGTTGTGCCAGACGTCAAACGGAGTGGTAACTTTTGCTAAAGGATGAATATACAGATCCAGATTAGCGTTTTTTTCTTTTAATTCTTCTCTTTCGTTATACAAAAAAAGCGGATGAATCGTACAGTGCTCGCTGTAATAAGACGGAAGACCACGAAGTGCTCCGCTTGCAAAACTCGAATGCACGTGTTTTCTATTACCGATCATGACGGTATGAGCGGCCTGCTGTCCTCCTGAAAAGCGAATAACTATAGATTCAGGGTTTTGTTTTGCCAGAAAATCTGTTGTTATGCCTTTTCCTTCATCACCAAATCCTAAACCTATAACTATTTTCGCTGTTTTCATTTTTAAAGCATTTCTATATTATCTAAGCTGTTATCACTTGCATCAGAAACTGGTATTGGTCCTAAACCAGAACTTTTATGCTTATCGCAGATAATCTTTTTAATTACATTTGGAATTTCTCTATGATCTTCTATAGACAAACAATTTTGTCCCAGTAATTCTTTCCATTCTACATCAGCGTTAATGGCTTGTCCTGAATGCAAGACACTAATATGATAAACGTCGTATCTTTTTTGCGCTTCTGCCAATAATTCAAGATGCGTATAAGTCTGTTGTCCCTGCCCCATAATTTCTTTAATTGCTGAAGCTGGAAGTGTTTTCAAACCTGGTTCATCGCCAACAGTAAACAACAATCCTTTTTGTCCTCTTTTTTCGAATGCATCTGTTTTGGTATGAAATGCGGCAAAATACCAAGCCAAAAGATAACTTTCTCCAGCGTTTCCGCCTCCGCCACCTTCTATGTAAGTTCTTGTTAACCACATATCTAATTCTTCGTCACCAGATTCAAACTGTCCAACTTGAAGCGGATATCTGTCGCATTCGTGATCTCCTATTCCCAAGAATAAAAGTGCAGGATCCGGAACGCCTCCTTGAATAATTCCTCCCATTAACTTTGGAAGTCCTTCTTTTATCAATTCGTGTGGAATATGTCCCATACTTCCGGTCACGTCCAATCCTAAAATAATTGGAACTGTATTTGGATGCACATCTGAATCTCTGGCTTCTCTAAAAATTACCCCGTTTGGATTCATCGATTCATGAGCCATTCGTAATGCATTCTGTGTAAAAATCTCACTAGCTGATTTACTAGCATAACCTACCTTTTTTGCTCTGCTTTCGCGAGCTCCGAAATCATATCTTGTACCTCCCATGGCTAATATTTTTTACCAAATAAATACTCAAATCTCTTTTTTGTAACCTCAAATTGGATGTTTAAATTTCTGATGGTCAACGAAAGCTCCATGTCTTTTTGTACAAAAGCTTCTGGCTGGAAATCCGCAAAAGTCAAACTGTTTTTATCCAATGGACTAATATCAATTAGCCCCTCTTGTTCTCTTTCGAGTCTTTTTATTTTTAATTCAATATCTTCGACTCTTCTTCTGTATATTAATTCAGAATCTTCACCAATTACTTTGGCTCTGTCTTCTCTTATCTGATCATTATTTCTTCTTAAAGACTCAATGAATCTTGGTTTTAAATCGTCGCTCATAATATTTTGGTTGTTTTGTTTCAGGTTTTTCTTATTTCAAGTTGTGCACTGAACTTAAAATTTGGGTTTTAAACCTAAAATGGTTAATAGTTTTTGTTTCACTTAATGAAACTTCTCTTTTAATTTAAGATCCAAATTGATTAGAAAATCTCTTCCATATGTGCCATTTTCTAATTCATCATATAAAAACTTTGGCAGTGTTTTTTCGCAACTCTCTTTTTGACTCAAAATCGCCATACTCAAAGCTGCAACAGTATCGGTATCTCCACCATAATCGATTCCTTTTTTTAAACTATCTTGCATAGAATCTGCCTCAGAAACCATTTTGATAACAGCTTGTGTGGTAAAATACCCGTGCATATCAATTGGCGATGTCACTTTGTATATTTCTTTTTCTTTTAAAGTATCGTTTACAAAATCGATTAATGAACTTTTATCTCCTAATTTATATTTGTAAAAATGAACTGCTAAAGCTATTCTTTTAGCACAGCTGATTCCTTCTGCTGTATGATGAGATGTTTTGGCTTGAATCTCACAAAACTCTAGCAATTGCTTGACATCTTTTATAAGTCCGATTGAGTAAGCTCGCATTGCAGATCCATTTCCGTTACTTCTGTTATCAATTATTTTTAGAAAATCAGTTCCGTTTTTACTCGCATCTAATGCATTATAAACTCTGTCTGAATATCCTCTTCTTTTATCTCTATGAAAAACTTCAACAAACTTATCGGCGACTTTTACTTCATTCCAATTGTCATCTTCTAACAAAAGTTCTGTTATTGCAATTGCCATTTGTGTATCGTCAGTATATTTTTTATAGATTTCCGTATACATTCCGTGTTTGTGATATTGAGTCAAATCATTGTTTTTAATAATGTAATCTAACTCCTGAAATTCAAATCCTGCTCCGTAGGCATCGCCTATCGCTGCTTCTAGTATCATTTTTTGGGATTTAAAAGTTAAACTAATTGATCTAATCCAATCACTTGAACACTTTCACCTTCAAAATCTTTAAAAGAATTGGTTGTAAAAATGCCATCAAAGCAGTTTAAAACTTCGAAACCTTTATTGAAAATTCCGTGGCTTACAGCTAAGTATAATTTTCCTGCGTTTTTCTTTTTTAGTTCTTCTGCTAATCCTACGAAAGTTCCTCCTCCGTCACAGATATCATCAACAATTAAACAATCCATTCCTTGCAAATCATCATTGTAAACTTTGAAGCCAGATAGTTTTCCGGTTTTTACATCACGACTTTTACTGCATTCTACAACCTCAACACCTCCTAAAAATTCAGATACTTTGTAGATTTTTTTCAAAGCCCCACCGTCTGGAGAAATCAGTTTTACGTTTTCGCCAATTCTATTCAAAACTTCTTTGATAAAAGTATAGTTCGGAATTATAGTACTATTATTTAACAAAGCTGGAGTTACTTCAGAATGTGCATCAAAAACAAAAACTTTGTTCAATTGCATTGCATTAATAATATCAGCATACACTTTTACAGATAATGGTTCGCCAGGAATCATAACACGATCTTGTCTTGCAGCAGGGAAATAAGGAATAAAAAGATCTATGATTTTAACATCCATTCTGCGTAAAGCATCAACTGTAACACACAACAAACCTAAGTCGTTGAATGAATTTAATCGGTGTGTAATGGTAACTTTTTTATTTGCATCAAAATCTGGTGCGATTTTGATGTGTGGTTCTCCTCCAGAGAAAGTAAAACTTTGAAATTTAATTTCTTCCTGATTTTGAAATGGAGCGAATTTTGGGTCGAGATTTAGTATCATAGTTTTTTAGTTTGCGTTAATTATACGCAAATGTAGAATTTAATTTTGAATAAACAATTTATTTTGTGTAAAAATTACGCAAACTTTATTTCGAAGTGAAAGCCGTTTTTAATTAACTCATTATATTTCAGGTTATTGAACTTGAAAAGTTTTGCTGGACGACCTGTTTTAATTGGTGAGAATTTTTCAGTTTCTTCCAAAATACCGTAACTCAGTATTTTTTTTCTGAAATTTCGACGGTCAATTTCTTTTTCTAAAATGGTACAATAAAGGTTTTCAAGATCTGAAAATAAGAATTCTTCTGGAAGTAAATCGAAACCAATTGGTTCATACGTCAGTTTGGCTTTAAGCCTTTCTATTCCTTTCTTTAAAATCAAATTATGATCGAATGCCAAAGGCGGAATTTCATCTATTTTAAACCATTGCACTCTTTCTGCATCTGTATCTGCTTTAATCTCCAAATTCGAAGCATCTACCAAAGCATAATAGGCAACAGAAATCACACGGTTTCTTGAATCTCTATGGATATCATCTCCAAAAGTGTATAATTGCTCCATAAAATTAAGCTGGACATTTGTTTCTTCATGCAATTCGCGAATGACAGCGTCACTTAAAGATTCATCATTTTGAACCAAACCACCAGGCAATGCCCAATATTTATCTGCCGAACCAAATTTCTGCTCAATCAATAGTGCATATAAATCATTGTTCTTGTATCCAAAAACAATCGCATCTACAGCAATTCTAATATTTTGTAATTTTTCCATAATCCTTAATCCTATCAAACAAATATAACGAATGAGGACCAACTTTGTAATCTATGCTTGCGCAATAAATTACAAAGTTGGCCCTCATTACTATTTTTACAAGCGGTATTTTAGTTGACCGTTACACTTTTCTTTGGGCTAACAGTACAACTTCCACCGTCTTTTTTTAGCGTTACATCAGCTTTTACTTCAAAAGTTCCTGCGGTACTATAAGTATGCGATATAGCTCCGGTCGAAGTATTTATGGTTTCTGTTTTTCCATCGCCAAAAGTCCATTTTACAGAAGATACTGTATTGCTTCCACTGTATTGTATGGAGTAATTAATTATTTTCGAATTTGTTCCATCTGCCGAGTGCTTTAATTCCGTTAATATCGAGTCTCCAAAACAATCTACAATTGCTTCATCATCACTTTTACTGCAAGAAATAATTACAAAAAACAGCAAAGGAAACATCAAAACAGGCATAATCTTTTTCATAATCGGAAATTTTTAGTGGTTTATATATATCAAAATTACTCTTTTATGCTATAAGAACAAATGATCGAAATCATAATCTATTACCAAAAAACAACTTTAATTCCTTCTCAATAATATCAAAAAACGACTTTACATTATTGTTTTTTGGCGCCAATAAATACACAAACTCTTCTGGAACATGAAAGCTATTCCAAACTAACTGCAGTTTATTTTCTTTAATGTAATGTCTTGCATTGCAATTCCAAGTTGCCGCGATTCCTTCGTTTTTTGCCAGAAGTCTAAGCATTTCAGATTCTGAAGGTATAATGTAATTAGGTACCATCGATGGCCTTTTTTTATTAAAAGCATGCAACCAGAATAATTTTATATGCGGAATTCTCGCATCATGGCTGTACCATTTTTGTGCATTCAGCCATTGTTCAATTTCAGTAAAATTATCTGATTTTAATTTCTGACGAAACTCTGTTATATCTAAACTTATTGGAGCAACTAAAATCAGTTTGATTTTTCCAACAATTTCATAAGTCGTATCAAAAGTGTCAAATCTTTTGGTTGTAATGGCAAAGTCAAGTTTTTTAGCATCAACTAAGGCAAAAAGTTCGTCGTTTTCTGCAAAAGTAAAATCAATTAAATCAAACTTTGAAATTAAAAGATTGCCAACACAGTCAAAAAGATGTTTCGAGATTCCAACAGAAATTAATCGATTAGCATCTTCTGCTTTAGCCCTGAAACTGGTTTCGACACTTTCGAGCCTGTCAAGAGCGTCTATAATCAAATTATTCAGTAACTTAGCGTATTCGGTTGGTTCAACACCTTTTGATTTCCGGTTAAATAATTTATTTCCGACGTGCGCCTCAAGCATTGAAATCTGCTGACTAACCGCAGGCTGACTCATAAATAATTCCTTCGCAGCCACTGAAAAATTACCGTTTTTGTAAACTGCCTTAAAAGTTCTGTACCATTCTAGATTTACCATGACATAAATTTATTTATAACAAACATAGTTTATTTTATTTTTACTGATATCACATTCGCCGTAAATTTGTTCGAAATTTAATATTATGAAGAAAATAGCACTATTCGCAATAACTGCATTTACAGCTGTAAGCATTTCAGCTGAGGCTCAAAAATCAAACAAGAAGAGTATGAAAAAGGTATTATTTGTTGTAACCACCAATGACAAACTGGGCAATACAGGAGAAAAAACAGGATTCTGGTCAGAAGAATTTGCTGCACCATATTATGAATTATTAGATCAAGGAGTAGAAATCACAATTGCGTCTCCGCTTGGAGGCCAGCCGCCGATTGATCCAAAAAGTGCCGATCCAGCTTCGGCAACTGAAGACACAAAACGTTTTGACGCTGATAAGGTTTTACAGGAAAAACTAAAAAACACTTTAAAACTTTCGACAGTTAACCAAAAAGATTACGATGCTGTATTTTATCCAGGAGGCCACGGTCCGCTTTGGGATTTGGTACAAGATCATAATTCAATCGCTTTAATTGAATCTTTTTACACGCACAATAAACCAGTAGCATTTGTATGTCACGCGCCTGCAGTTTTGAAAAATGTAAAAGTAAATGGCGAATATTTAGTAAAAGGCAAAAAAGTAACTGGATTTACAAATGCTGAAGAAGAAGCGGTTGGTTTAACTAAAGTAGTTCCGTTTTTATTGGAAGATGCCTTAGCATCAAACGGAGCAATCTTTTCTAAAGGAGAAAACTGGCAACCATACGCAGTAGCAGACGGACTTTTAATTACAGGTCAAAATCCTGCATCGTCTAAATTGGTAGCTGCAAAATTGTTACAAGAATTGAATTAAAAGATGCCGTCCCGATAGCTATCGGGACTGAGTTGCTAAGAGACTAAGTTTTCTTTTAGCAGATTAGATTTTTATCAAAAATTAAAATAATAAAATTAACCAGATGCTAAAAAACTTAGTTTATTAGTTTATTAGCATCTTAGAAACTCTAAAAAAATGCTAAACTTTGAATTATACAATCCGACGAATTTAGTCTTCGGAAAAGGGCAAATTGAAAAACTTTCTACTTTAGTGCCAAAAGATGCAAAAATCCTTTTGGCTTATGGTGGTGGAAGTATTTTCAAAAATGGAATTTACGATCAAGTAATCAACAATCTAAAAGGTTTTGAAATTGTAGAATTTGGCGGAATCGAACCAAATCCGAGATTTGAAACTTTAATGAAAGCCGTTGATGTTATAAAAGCAGAAAAAATCGATTTTATTCTGGCTGTTGGTGGCGGATCTGTAATTGACGGCGTGAAATTTATTTCGGGCGCTGTTCATTTTGAAGGAAATCCGATTGACATTCTTCAAAAAAGAATTTTAATTAAAGAAAATGCAATGCCGTTTGGAACTGTTTTAACACTACCAGCAACAGGAAGCGAAATGAACTCAGGATACGTGGTAACGATTGAAGCAACTCAGGAAAAATTATCTTCTGGCGGAAGTGCTTTGTTTCCAAAATTCTCTATTTGTGACCCAACTGTAATTTCTTCTTTACCAAAAAGACAAATAGAAAATGGTGTTGTAGACGCTTACACACACGTTATGGAGCAATATTTAACGTATCCAACCGATGCTTTTCTTCAAGATAGAATTGCCGAAGGAATTTTACAGACACTAATCGAAGTTGGTCCTGGCGTTGTACAAAACCCTACAGATTATACTTTGGCTTCCAATTTTATGTGGAGCTGTACAATGGCTTTGAACGGATTAATCCAAAAAGGTGTTCCAAGCGACTGGGCTACACATATGATTGGTCACGAATTGACAGCGCTTTTTGAAATTGATCACGCGAGAACTTTGGCTGTTATTGGTCCGAATTTATATAAAGTAATGTTCGAAACTAAAAAAGCAAAATTAGCGCAATACGGAAGACGCATCTTCAACTTAACAGGTTCTGATGAAGAAGTAGCAAAAGAAGCCATCAACAAAACAGTGGAGTTTTTCCATACAATGGGAATGGACACTAAACTTTCTCAATACATAGAAGACTATTCTAACACAGCAGATTTTATCGTAAAACGTTTTGATGAAAGAGGCTGGAAAGGTTTAGGCGAAAACCAATTAGTAACTTTAGACAAAGTAAAATCAATTGTTGAGCTTAGTTACTAAAGTATAAATTCCAAATTTTAAAAAATTCCAAATTCCAATAAGCTTAATTTTGGAATTTGGAATTTCTTTATTTGGAATTTAATAAAAAAGGCGTTCTTAACAAGTTTAGGAACGCCTTTTCAAAATACTAAAACAAAACTAACTAACTCAATTTTTTTTAAATTCATTAAAATTCTAATTTATAAATTGTTATAACGGTACCTCATATAATTTTATTGTTGGTTGATTAAAAAATATTTTTCTCTTAAACATCTTGAAAGTCATTGCAATTAAAGGGGTTTGCCAAATTTCTTAAAGCAGATTTTGCTTTATTAGCACATTATTAAGTACTTTTGTTTCAAATTAATAAAATAATGAGCGAAAAGTTAAAATTTGCAGTAATTGGAGGAGGAAGTTGGGCAACGGCAATTGCCAAAATGCTATGTGTGAATCTTTCGGAAATTGCGTGGTATATGCGTAATGAGTCTGCAATTGAACATCTTCAGAAATACAAACACAATCCCAACTATTTAAGTTCTGTTGAATTTGACACTAACAAACTTAAACTGACAAGCAATATAAACGAAGCGATTGAATATGCAGATTACATTATTTTTGCTATTCCATCAGCCTTCTTAGATGCCGAGTTAAAAAATATGACGGTTTCTTTATCCAATAAAATCATTTTTTCTGCTATTAAAGGTATTGTTCCGGAAACGAGTTTAATTGTCGGTGAACATTTCCACATTCAATACGACATTCCATATTACAATATTGGAGTTATTACTGGTCCTTGTCACGCTGAAGAAGTTGCCTTAGAAAGACTTTCTTACCTAACAATTGCCTGTGGTGACCCAGAAAAAGCTTGTACTGTAGCAAAATCACTTTCGGGAAATTATATCAAAGCCAAAATTTCAGACGACATTATCGGAACTGAATATGCTGCGATGCTGAAAAACATTTACTCTATTGCTGCCGGAATTGCCCACGGTTTAGGTTATGGCGACAACTTCCAGTCAGTTTTAATGAGTAATGCGATTCGCGAAATGAAGAAATTCATCAGAAAAGTGCATAAAATGAAACGTAACATTAACGATTCGGCTTATTTGGGCGATTTGTTGGTTACAGGATATTCAGTTTTCTCTAGAAATAGAATGTTCGGAAATATGATCGGAAAAGGATATACTGTAAAAAGCGCGATGATGGAAATGAGCATGGTTGCAGAAGGTTATTACGCAACAAAAAGTGCTTATAAACTAAATCAAGGTTACGGCGCAAAAACGCCAATTATAGACGCTGTTTACGCAGTTTTATATGAAGGAAAAGACGCCAAAACGGTTTTCAAGAAATTGACTGAGTCTTTGGATTAGATTTAGTTAAAAGATGCAAGAAGCAAGAAACAAGACTTCTTTACTGAGATAAAAAAAAAGAGCCAAACTGAATTTCAGTCTTGGCTCTTTCTTCTTTATTCTATTAAATCTCAGTTTAGTTTTTCTTCTTGCTTCTTATCTCTTTAAAACTCTACTTCACCATCACACCTTCAACAAACAAAATCGGCACTTCTTCCGTATTGTTTTCGTCAAGCGAATTGGCTTTAAAGATAAACTTCTTATCGTACAAAGTATTTCCGATGAAGAAAGTTACCATAAACTCATTATTTAGTGCTAAAAGGCTCTTTTCTACCAATTCTATCTTTACAACAGAAACCGAAGGAACCTCAACAAATGCATGACGCAGAATTGATGTTTTCTTCATTTCTCCATCAATAGTTCCAAACGCTTTTGAAACCACCATTACGCTATCTAAGTTAAAATCACTGTCGTTAACCAAGTAAGCGTACCACACTTTTTCCATAAAATCGTCGCTCCATTCCTGCACTGCCGCAAGAAATACGTTTTCGACTTCCGGGATTATTATATCTTTTTTCATATGAGTCAAAAGTTTTAAAGTCGAAAGTCGAAAGTCAAAAGCCATCACTCTGAGACTTTTGACTTTCGACTTTACAACTTTATGACTTAAATTAAATATTTGCTTTAAACTGCTCTAAGAAACGAACATCATTTTCGTAGAACATACGGATATCTCCAATTTGGTACAAAAGCATTGCAATACGCTCTACTCCCATTCCGAAAGCAAATCCGTTGTATTCATCTGGGTTGATATCACAGTTTTTCAAAACGTTTGGATCTACCATTCCACAACCTCCAATTTCCAACCAGCCAGTTCCTTTTGTGATACGGTAATCCGTTTCTGTTTTTAATCCCCAATAAATATCAATTTCAGCACTTGGCTCTGTAAATGGGAAATAAGATGGACGAAGACGAATCTTAGATTTTCCGAACATTTCTTTTGTGAAATACAATAATGTCTGTTTTAAATCAGCAAAAGAAACATCTTTGTCAATGTATAATCCTTCCACTTGATGGAAAATACAGTGCGAACGAGATGAAATAGCTTCATTACGGAAAACGCGTCCTGGAGAAATGGTACGAATTGGCGGTTTATGATTTTCCATATAACGCACCTGAACAGATGATGTATGCGTACGCAACAACACATCAGGATTAGTCTGAATGAAAAACGTATCCTGCATATCACGCGCCGGATGGTATTCTGGCAAGTTCAATGCTGTAAAATTATGCCAGTCGTCTTCAATTTCTGGTCCTTCAGAAACATTGAATCCGATATTAGCAAAAATATCTATAATCTGATTCTTAACGATAGAAATTGGGTGGCGCGAACCAATAATTACAGGTTCTGCCGCACGTGTTAAATCTCCAAAAATTCCTTTAGACTCTTCTTTACTTTCAAGCTCTTCCTGAATCTGCTTTACTTTTTCTTCAGCAACCGCTTTTAAAGTATTAATTACTTGTCCGAAATCTTTTTTCTGGTCAACCGGAATATTCTTAAACTCATTAAAAAGTTCTTTCAATAAACCTTTACTACCTAAATATTTAATACGGAATTGTTCTAACGATTCTTTATTTTTCTCATTAAAGGCTTTAGCTTCCTCTATGTGCTGTTTTATCTTATCTATCATTTTCCTTCGATAATTGAGAGTACAAATTTAGTGTTTTTAGTTGAAAGTGCGCGGTCACAGTCGCAGTTTTAGGTTTTCTGTAAATTATTTTATTAGATTTAACTTTTCTTCAACTTGTTTGATCTTTACATGCCAATAATCTAAACCTTCCTGATTGGTTACTGTTTCCTTTCTAAAATTCGAAGAAATGCGGTTTAATTCATGCCAGTTTTTATTCGAATCCCGTTCTTTTTCTTGTTTTGTAGAAGGTTCAATTCTGGTTCGCCAAAAATCCATATTTTTAAAATAGGTCTTTTTTATCCCTTCAAAATATTCAATTAATTTTTCTTTTGAATTCGGAATATACCCTGGCCCACTGCAACCGCAAGAATGAAATGTAAGACCAACAGAAAATAAACTTTTAAGATGTTCCCACTTTTTGAGATCGTCTTTTTTAGGTGATTCGAAATCTAGTCCCATATTTGCCATAAACTCCCCACATTGAGGACATTTGGCTTCAAAAACTGATGCTTCTCCTTTTTTTATATCAACCATCAATCTTCTTTTAAAGGTCTTTCGACAATTAAAACAAGCGTAATGAGGTTTATAAGATGTCATTGCGTATCTGCACATTTTTTCAGTAGTCAGTGATCAGGTTTTAGTGTTCAGTTTCCGCTTACTTAGTCACAGTTTACAACACTGAACACTAAAAAAATCTATTCAATAAGTTTTCTTTCCAAAAAATAACTCACAATCGCTTCTTTCATTAAAACCGATTGTTCACCTGCTTTTAACGATGGCAATTGTTCTTTTATTTTGTAGTGTGGCCAGCCTTCTTCATCAAAATATTCGAATTCGTAAAATCCGTACGGTTCCAATAATCGGCAGATTGCAATGTGCATTAAATTTAACTTTTCGTCTTTTTTAAATTGACGATGAACTTTACCAAATTCCTGAACTCCGATTAAATAAATAATGGAATCCAAATCAAGATCTTCACCTTGCGAAAACTGATTTGAAAGTATATCAACGAGCTTTTCCCATCGCTCTTTTAATTGTGTATCTCTAGACATTTAATTTATGATTTTTGATTGTAGATTTTAGATTACTGATGTAAAAATCAATTCTGAGGGGGCAGAATCGCAATCTAACTCTAAATTTTGATTTGCAAAGATACAGAGTTCAAACTCAATGTGCCTAAAAAATTTAAACACATAAAATTACATTTGCCCTAAAACCTTTTAACCTTTGTTTCTCTGAACATCTAAACCTTAAAAAAAACCTATATTTGCGCCTCATTAACACAAAATAAAACATGAGTTTTTTTGATATTATTGTAACCGCGCTTTTAGGATACAGTTTGTATAAAGGCATTAAAAATGGACTTTTTGTAGAAGTTGCCTCTTTTATTTCTTTGCTATTAGGAATTTATCTTGCTATTAAATTTTCTTCACTAATGACAGGATGGATTTCAAAACACGTTTCTTGGAATCCGACCAATATTCAAATTACAGCTTTTATCCTAACTTTTATTTTAGTTGTAATTGGCGTTTATTTCTTAGCCAAAATTTTAACTGGCATTGCCGATTTTGCGATGTTAGGCTGGATGAATAAATTAGGTGGTGGGTTTTTTAGGATTTTAAAAACGATTCTGATTCTGAGTATTTTTATTGCTTTGTTTGAGAAAATTAATTTCAATAATACATTCGCAAAAAAAGAAACTTTAGATAATTACATTTTTTATAATCCAGTGAAAAAAGTTGCTGCTTTTGTGTATCCATCTATTGAAAAATGGTACGAGACTTTTAAAAAGGAACATTCTGAGAAACCAGAAGAAGAAAAAGAACAGACCGAAAAATAATAGTCGCATCTTTTAAGAATTAAACCCGACAGGTTCTTGAATCCTGTCGGGTTTGTTATAATTTGTCAGGCTTAACGAAGTCGAAGCTCTTCAAGGTAACGAGCTTCGACTTCGCTCAGGATGCCATTAGGTTTCAAAAGAATACTTAGAATTTCACTTCTAATTTTTCTCCTTTTTTCAAAACAATTTCCTGTTTTTTATCTCCTAAAACCAAAGTCGTTTTTCCTCCATTTTTAGAAGAAACAATTACTTTTTCTGGCTTTTTATTATTCCAGTTCATTTCAATTTCAAAACCTCCTCTGGTACAGATCCCTTTTACAGAACCTTCAGACCAAGCATCTGGCAAAGCAGGAAGTAATCGGATTTCGTTTTCATCAGATTGCACTAACATTTCTGCAACCGCAGCTGCGCCTCCAAAATTTCCATCAATTTGAAATGGCGGATGCGCATCGAATAAATTCGGATATGTTCCTCCTCCTCTTCTTGGTTTGTCTGTTTTCTTTCCGTCTGGATCAACATATCGAAGTAATTCACGATACATTTTATAAGCACGATTTCCGTCCCAAAGTCTTGCCCAAAGATTGATTCTCCAGCCTTTTGACCAACCTGTAGTTTCGTCTCCTTTTATTTCTAAAGTCTTTTTCGAAGCTTCTGCCAAATCTGGAGTTTTTAATGGCGTAATATGATCGCCAGGGAAAAGTCCGAATAAGTGCGATTGATGACGATGTTTCGGTTCATTATCTTCCCAATCAAAATACCATTCCTGCAAATTTCCTTTTTTTCCAATTTGATACGGATGCAATTTTGAAAGTGCTGTTTCCAGTTCTTTTCTAAAACCAGCATCAGTATTCAACACTTTTGACGCTTTTATGGTTTTATCAAAACATTCGCGAATCATCGCTAAATCGGCAGTTCCTCCGTATAATGTTGCACCCACAAAACCATCTGCCAATTTATATTGATTTTCTGGCGAAGTCGAAGGCGATGTAATCAAATTTCCGTTTTTATCGGTAACCAACCAGCCTAAACAAAATTCAGCTGCGCCTTTCATTAACGGATACCCTTCTTTTTTCAAATAAGCTAAATCTTGCGTAAACGTATAATGTTCCCAAATATGTGTACTCAGCCACGCCTGCGCCATTGGCCAGCAAGCCCACATTGGATCTTCTTTTCCAAACTGTCCAACTGGATTGGTCATTGCCCAGATATCCGAATTATGAGCAGCTGCCCAACCTTTATCTACTCCGTAAAAAGTCTTTGCCGTAACTTTTCCTGTTACCGAAAGGTTTTTAATGAAACTCAAAAGTGACAAATGCATTTCGGAAAGATTGGTGTTTTCTGCCAACCAGTAATTTTCTTCCAAATTGATATTCATCGTATAATTACTGCTCCAAGGCGGACTCAAATGCGGATTCCAAAGTCCTTGTAAATTGGCCGGAACGCCCAAAGTTCTTGACGAGCTTATTAATAAATAGCGTCCGAAATTGAAATATAGAATTTCGAGATTTTTATCTTCATTTCCGTCAGCGTAGCGCAATAAACGTTCGTCTGTCGGCAAATCTGGAGCGGTTGTTTTTCCTAAATCTAAGTTGACACGATTGAAGAATTTTTGATAATCGGCAATGTGAGATTCTTTTAGTTTATCGAATGCTTTTGCGTACGCATTGTTCAGATTTTGCAAAGCAATTGAAACATCGTCTAAACCTTCTGATGCCGGATTTTTATCAAAACCATTAAAACTTGTCGCAACAGAAACAAAAATTATGGCTTCTGTAGCATCTTTTAAAGTCAACGTTTCTCTAGAACTTGTAACCGTTCCGTCTGTTTTTTTGATTTGGACTAAACCTGTAAATTTCGTTCCTCTATCTTTTAAATTCAGATATTTTGGCAAAACATTATATCCTGCATTTTCATGAATTGGTGCAGAACCCCTCAATATTAAAATATTGTTTCTGACTTCGACATTTGATTGTAAAAGGCTTTTCAAATTGATATCAAAGTTTAAAGCTCCTTTTTGATCTACTGTCAATTTGATAATCATAACTTTATCTGGAGCCGATACAAAATATTCTCGGGTATATTTTATACCTGCCATTTCGTAACTTATTTTCGAAATAGCGTTCGAAAGATCCAATTCTCTGTGGTAATTTACTGCTTTCCCTTTTTCAGAATTATTGATTTCTAATGTTCCTAAAGGCGCATACGATTCGGAGTTTTTTCCTTGAACTTTTTTATTCAGTTCTTCTGCCAGTTTGTAGTTTTCGTTCTGTAAAGCTTCGCGAATTGCGGGAATGTTTTTATAAGCGTCCGGGCTCATGTTTGCATTTACAGGTTCGCCCGACCAAAGTGTAATGTCGTTCAAATAAATTTTGTCTGAATTAGCCCCTCCAAAAACGGTTGCTCCCATTTTTCCGTTTCCTAAAACTAAACTTTCTTCAAAGAATTCTGCTGGCTGTTTGTACCATAAAACACTTTTGGATTGTGCCGAAATGTTTGTATAGTAAGACGTGAAAAGTAAGAGGAGAAATGTTTTTTTTATGAGGATTGAATTCATATGCTTTTTCTTTTTGATATTTTTTAAACCAAATTTACACAAACTTGTCATTTCGACGAAGGAGAAATCACACACGTAAATCGACAAAGATTGGTTAATTCACTTTGCGGAATCTCTAGTGTGATTTCTCCTTCGTCGAAATGACATACTAGACGTTTTACCAGCGTGAGGGATAGGAGTAAGCTACCGAAGTAGCGCGGATAGCCCGACCTCGATAAGATAAGTGGGCTCATATGCGCAAAGAGAATTAGCCCACTTATCTTATCGAGGTCACGCCCAAATAATTATTTACTCACTTTATATTTTTCATTCGCTGCAATCATTTCCCAATTATCGGTTCTAAATGGCGACGCGGGGAATTTTTCTTTGTTGAAAAGATTAATTGTTGTATCGTCATCTGCCCAGCCGTAATGAACCGCAACGGGATTTTGAACTTTATCGCTTGATACGATTATTTTATTGTCTTTAATGATTGCTTGCGCGGCATGAAAAACTTTGTCTTTGCCAGCAATTTCAAAACCTTTTAATTCATCGTTATTTGGTGTTGACAATCCGCTGCCTATATTATCGAAAGTGAGGATAATTTGGCTTCCTTTTATTTCCTGCGATTTATAAGTTGGGCCACTGTGCACTTGTTTTTTGCCGTAAAGATTGTTCATTGCGATCGCCGCCAAACGTAAACCAATATCTTGTTTGTTGGTTGGGTGAATATCTTTGGCGTTACCGATATCGGTTGTAACGGCCATTCCGGTGTTTGGTAATTTTAAAGTTTCAGATTGCGCTTCGCGAAGTTCTGCCCAACGGCTTCCTTTTTGACTGTTTCCTCCAAATTCATCAAAAGTGGATAATTGAACGAAATAAAAAGGGAAGTTTCCTTGTTTGAATTTGGTTCGCCAATCGGTAATCATTAACGGAAATGCTTTTTTGTATTCTGCTGCTCTCCAAACATTGGCTTCTCCCTGATACCATAAAACACCTTGCATAGCATAAGGCACTAACGGATTTACCATGGCATTGTACAATAATGACGGATAACTGTTTGGTGAAACCTCGATTCTCACTTTTATAACATTAAATTTCCAAAGTCCTTCTAAAGGCAAATTTGAATCTTTAAAGTCGATTTTTAAATCGGCTGAATCGCCATAGATTCCGCCGCCGCCACTGTAATCTGTAATTCTTACAGCGATTACGTTTGTTCCTTCTTTTAAGACATTTACAGGAATTTTATAAACTCGTAATTTGTCCCAAAGATTATTGGTTCCAACTTCTACTCCGTTTACATACGTTTTGTCTTCGTCGTCTACTTTTGCTAAATGTAAAATGGCTTCTTTTTTGGCTTGTTCGGCTGTTAAAACAATGGTTTTTCGCATCCAGACAATTCCGTCGATATTTCCAATCTGCTGGTTTTCCCAAAGTGAAGGCACTTTTATTTCTGGCCAGTTTTTGTCTTGGAAATTTGCGTTTTTAAATTGCTCTTCGTTTTCCATAGAAACATCAAAACCCTGTACTTTTTTTAAGTTTTCTAAAACTGATTTTTTATAGGTTTCAAAAATCGCATTGATATCTACGGTTGGAACATCGGCAATCATGGCTTTAAAATCGGGACTGTTTTCGAAAGCTTCGCGACTTGTCCAGGTTTCCACATTGGTTCCACCCCAGGAAGTATTGATGATTCCGATTGGGATTTTTAATTCTGCATACAGTTTTCTGGCGAAATAGTAGCCAACTGCTGTGAAGTTGCCCACATTTTCTTTGTTTGCTTCTTCCCATTTCCCTTGTTTTAAATCGTCTTTTGGAGTACCACTTAAATCTTGGGCAACACCAAAATGACGAATCATTGGATAATTAGCAGCTGCAATTTCTTTTTCAGCATTCATCGTTTTGAAAACCTGAAATTCCATATTCGATTGTCCACTGCAAATCCAGACTTCGCCAACCAAAACATTTTTGATCGTGATTTTATTTTTTCCGATAATGATCAATTCGAATGGTCCGCCGGCTTTTTCAGCATTTAAATTTACCGTCCATTTTCCGTTTTTATCGGCTATGGTTTTCTTGATTTGTTTGTTGAAATGAATTTCTACGCTTTCATTCGCATCCGCAAAACCCCAAATCGGAATTTGTTTGTCTCTTTGAAGCACCATTCCGTCAGAGAATATTAAAGGCATTCTCACATTAGCATTAGCTAAAACACTAATTAACAGAAAAATAAAAATTACACTCTTTTTCATTTTTTTCAATTTTAATATTTTTGAACCCTACAAGTGATATAAGATATTTTAAGTTTACATTTAGCAATGCTCTTAAATTTACTTATGTCACTTATATGATTTAAACTACATTTTTTTACTTTAATCCGTCAATTAATGCGTTTAAAGCTTGTGTATCGAAGACGGTATTATTGGTTCTGTTCATGATTCCGAAACCATTATTCCCTAGACTTCCTTCGTCCCAATAAAAAGGTAATAATCCGTTTGCTTTTGCTGTTTTAACTAACATTTTTAAATAATAGGCTCTTGAATTTAAATGTAAAGTCAGCGCATCTCCTGTTAAAGTTGTTCTGCGGATTGCTCCAAATTCTCCCAATAAAACTGGAATTCCTTTGTCTACAAATTGCGTTTTCATCAATTTGAAATTCTTTTCTAAATCGGCTTCTTCGCCCCAAGTTGCATTTCTTTCTGTATCGGTTGTAGAATGGAAACCATTTCCCCAATAATAGAACATTTTACCCCAAGTTTCATCTTTCGTTAAACCGGCAAAATTCCAAGGTGAATAATAATGAACCTCAACCATCATTCTGCCTGATACTTTATCTGTAGGCAATGTAGTCATTAATTTATTTGTTTTTTCGATATCTGTTGTTGGCCCTTGAACTACTAAAACACGAGTAGCATTTTTTCCTCCCGTTGAACGAACTGCATCAATAAAAGTTTGATGATACGACGTTAAAACTGCCATTTGCGTCGCATCTTCAACAGCCGGTTCATTGGCACTTGCAAAAAGTAAATGTTCGTCAAATCCGCGTAAATGTGTTGCAATTTGTTCCCAGAACGCTTTTTGTTTGGCAGTATTTTCTACTTTTTTAGCTTCGGTAATATTGTTTTCCAGCCAGCCCCCGTCCCAGTGAATGTTTACTACAACATACATATCGTTATCAACACAATATTGCACTACTTCTTTCACTCGGTTTAACCAATCCACTTTGATTTTTGCTGTTGCAGCATTTTCTAAATTCTGATTCCAAGAACACGGAATTCTGATGGCATTGAAACCATTTGCTTTTACAGCATCAATTAAAGCTTTGGTTACTTTTGGATTTCCCCAAGCGGTTTCTCCTCCGGTTGCTTCCAACGTATTTCCAATGTTCCAGCCTAATTTGATTTTTGCTGCCAATTCAACCGCAGAACTTCCCATTCCAGACGCATCTGCTGCAATTGGATTTGTATTGTAATTTGGATATAAACTTCCTGCTGCCTGAGAAACTGAAATTGTCGCAGAAGCAAGTTCGCCGCCACTTAGTGTAATAACTGCATTTCGCAGCGCTGTTGTCGTATTTTCTAAAGCAGTAATTTTTACTATTGTACTTCCAGATACGCCAGTAGTCTGACTTATTTTTAGCCAACTAACAGAATTACTCAATGTCCAAGCAACTCCATTGGAATTAACGGTTATTTCAATTGTATTTTCTTTGCTTTCAAAATCGATTTTATTTGTATTTGCTGAGAGTGTTTTTATACTTACTGGAGTCTCTTCTTTATCTGAACTGCAGGCTAAAACTCCCAGAAAAGCAAAGCACAGTACAAAGCTCAAGACATAATCTTTGATTGTTTTTTTCATTTGGTTTGGTTTAAGTTAAGTGTAAGTTTTTAAAATCAACGCCAGCTTATAGTGGGCTGGCGTTGGTGGTTTGGTTATTTTTTAGCAATAACAAGTTTTATTTAACTGTTATCTGAATTTCTTTTTTAATATCTCTTGAAGAAGTTCCCAATTTGATGGTATATTTTCCTGGTTCAACCGTCCATTTTTTAGCAGCAACATCGTAGTAAGCCAATTCTTTTACCGGCACTTTGATGGTTACTTTTTCTGAACTTCCAGCTTTTACATCCGCTTTTTTGAATCCTTTTAACTCTTGTGCTGCACGAGTAATTTTAGAATCCGATTTTGAAGTATATAATTGTACTACCTCTTTTCCGTCTACTTTTCCTGTGTTTTTAACCTCAACTGTAACTTCGATTACATCGTTTTGAGCGTAAGAATCTTTATTTGCTTTTGCATTATCAAGCGCGAAAGTCGTATATGATAATCCGTAACCAAAAGGATATAATGGTGCAACATTTTTAGTATCAAACCAACGGTATCCAATCAAGATTCCTTCAGCATAATTAACGGCTTTGTCTCCTGGGAAACTGTTTGTGGCATGCGCAGGAGAATCTTTTAAAGCAACCGGCATTGTCCAAGGTAATTTTCCTGACGGATTTACTTTTCCTAAAATAACATCAGCCAAAGCATTTCCTCCTTCAGAACCATTAAACCAAGACCAAACCACAGCTTGCGATTTTTTGCTTATTTCATTAATATCAAATGGAGCTCCGGCAACAAAAACTACAATCGTTTTTGGATTCGCTTCGATTACTTTTTTGATTAATTCTTCTTGTCCAAAAGGCAAATGTAAATCTCTTCTATCCGAAGCTTCTGTTTCGTAATCACGGTTTGAACCCGCAAAAATAATTGCAACATCAGAACTTTTAGCTGCTTCTACTGCTTCCTGAACTTTTGCTGGATCTAAAGCATCAATTGTAACTGGACCATTAGCCGTAATATTTCCTAAGTTTCCTCTATTTTTCTTATCGTAACGCTCTAAATATCCTTCCGCATAATTGATTTTAACTGATGAAGGCAATCTGTTTTTAAGACCTTCAAGAGGCGTAACTTCTCTCTTTGTTTTTACACCCGCTCCAAATCCGCCAAGAGCATTTTTCTTTGTTGCATTGTTTCCGATTACGGCAATAGATTTAACTCCGTCTAATTTTAATGGCAATGCATTGTTTTCGTTTTTCAATAATACAATTGCTTCAGCTGCAATTTTGTAGGCGTCTTGGTAATGTGCTTCAGTTGCGATGCTTCCTTTTGCTCGTGTTCCGCCGCCCATTGCTTTTACCTGAAATAATGTTCTTAAAATGCGTTTTACATGCAAATCAATTTCTTTTTCTGAAACTTCTCCAGATTTAACGGCAGCAATTAATTTATCGGCTAAGAAAAATTCATTGAACGGTTTTGGTGTTCCCATTTCAATATCTAAACCATTTTTCAAAGACTTTGCTGTAGAATGAACTGCAGCCCAATCCGAAACTACAATTCCTTTGAATCCCCATTCGTCACGAAGGATTTTATTCAGCATATAATCATTCTCACATAAATATTCTCCTCTGAATTTATTGTAAGCTCCCATTATACTGTATGCTTTTGCTTCTTTAACCGAAGCTTCAAAAGCTGGAAGATAAATTTCACGAAGTGTACGCTCGTCAATTTGTACATCTACAAAATCACGATTTGTTTCCTGATTGTTTGCTGCGTAATGTTTTACACACGCCATTACATCTTTTTCTTGTAAACCAACAATCAAAGGCACCGCGATTTTTTTATTCAAAAATGGGTCTTCAGACATATATTCGTACGTTCTTCCTCCAAGCGGTGTTCTTACCATATTGATGGCTGGCGAAAGCAACATGTCTTTGTCTCTTGCACGTAATTCTTCTCCTAAACTGGTTCCAAAAGTATGTGCCATTTCTGCGTTCCAGGTTGCCGCTAAAGCACCTCCAGCAGGATAATAAGTCGCAAAATCGTTTGTCCAACCTGCGGGAGCCCAATTGTCTCTTGAAATTTCTTCACGAACTCCCAACGGACCATCGGCCATTTTTAATTCCGGAATTCCTAAACGTTTTACGCCTGCATTGGCAAACATGCTGTTTCCGTGAAGCATTCCAATTTTTTCTTCTAATGTCATTTGCGAAATCAATTTATCAATTTCTGCATCATGATCTGTACTTATTTCTTTTCCAACGTATTCTTCGGTTTGTGCCGAATTTGAAGCTAACGTCTGTGCATCATTTTTACAAGAAGTAAAAAATGCAAAAACCAAAGCTGATGAAAGGAATATCATTTTGTTTTTCATAGATAGTTAGGTGTTTTGATTTAAAGAGATTCCTCACGCATCATCTTTAAATGCAGTTAATACTATTTTTATGTTGTGGTTTTCTCTCTATTATTGTTTAATCAAATTCAGCATGACAACATCATTTTCATTGATTTTAAATTCTTTACTGAAAGTTCCTTTTCCGTCAATTGTGATTTTTTCTGTCGAAATGGGCGCGCCGTTATTTTTCTCTTTTAGAGAATTAACTTGTTGACGTGTAAGCTGACTTGGTTTATTCATCGCTAAATAATCCGCGTAAGCGTCATTTACTTTATATCCTACTTTGTAAATTTCTAAAAGATATTTCCCTTTCTGCATTCCGTCCACCTCAACTTTTACTTTTCCTTTTTCTTTTGATGGAAGATCTTTTATATAATACGTTTGATTCAGTTCTTTATCTCCCGGATGTGTATTGGTAAAATCCCAAAGTAAAACCTGAACATCTCCTTTTGCATTTTTAGAAGTCCAGGAAGTTTTATCCGAATTTTGAAGTTCTGTTTCTCCCAATTTATTCATTAGATAATAAGAGAAATAGGCTGGCTTTTTAATTCCCTGTGTATTCAGTAATCCGAAACCGCCGTGAAATGGCGTAAATCTTGGTCCTGCTTCTTCAAAAATATCGGTAAAAACCCAATATGACATTGAGTTTGCGGCATTTCCAACTTGTTTTAATTTCTGCAAAATATACGCTGCGGAATGATAGCTATCGTGAATTGGATCTGCCGGTGTATAAGACGAACTCCATTCTGTATAATGCAATTCTAAATTTGGTTTAGCCGATTCCGTAATCAATTTTCTAGAATGAATAATTTCACCGCTTACACTCCATTCGTCCTGATTTAAAATCGTTCCCGAAGTTCCGAATTCGTCCAAATATCCGTGTTTTACTCCGTAGGTATGCGTCGAAACAAAATCCATCGGAACATTATTTTTAGCACAAAAATCAATTGTTTCAGAAACCCAAGCAGAACCTGCCGTTGCCGGTCCGCCGACTTTATATTCTTTGTTTACTGCTTTTACGCCTCGGGCTGCGTAATCGTATAATTTATAATATTCTTCCTGAGTACTGCTCCAAAAACCTGGTGATAAATTCGGTTCGTTCCAAACTTCAAAATACCATGTTTTTACTTCTTCGTCTCCGTAACGTTCTTTGAAATGCGCAGTTAGATTTCGAATCAAATCTTCCCATTTTTTATAATCTTTTGGAGGCGTTACGTTTCCTTTCCACCAAAAAATAGTTTCTTTTCCGCTTGCCAATGCATTTGGCATAAAACCTAATTCAACAAACGGTTTCATTTTCAGACTTACAATATAATCAAATAAAACGTCCACATATTGGTAGTTGTATTCCGGATTTCCTTTTTCGTCTTCGCGATAAACTGCCATATCATCAGACAATAAACCATGAAAACGGATATATTTAAAATCGCATTCTTTTTTAACCAATGCTAATTGTTGCTGCCAGTCGGCTCTCAAACCTTCGTTTGCTCTTCCGGCTCCAATGCATTCTTTAAACATGGTGTTTAATTTT
This sequence comes from Flavobacterium tagetis, assembly GCF_016735615.1. Classification (GTDB taxonomy): domain Bacteria; phylum Bacteroidota; class Bacteroidia; order Flavobacteriales; family Flavobacteriaceae; genus Flavobacterium; species Flavobacterium tagetis. The sequence continues at coordinate 1,422,689 of NZ_JAERSF010000001.1, read as the reverse complement.
CCTGCTTCTTTTTTAAAATCAACTTTTATGATTCGGTTTTCAGCATTATTGTTTTGTCCAATGATTTGGATGGAATGAATTAAAACCAGTACTATTAAAATTCTTTTCATCTGAAAATTGTTTTTGTTATCCTAACAGGTTTTAGAAACCTGTTAGGTATTTATTTTACCCAATCTAAAAGTTTCTTTATTTGTGATGTGATAGTGATACCTAACAGGTTTTGGAAACCTGTTAGGATACTAAATCTATAATTATAATTTTTTAAATCTCACTGCTCCACCGCCAGCTCCGCCTAATTTCAATTGTAATTTATCTGAAGCTTTTACTGTTTTCTTAGAAATGGCAACTGCTTCTGGATTGTGTGTTTGATCTGTTCCTTCAGCATCAACATAAATTTGTGCTTCGTAAGTGGCATTTGGATCTAAGAATGATAATGCAACCTCAACATTTCGCGGTTTTTCATTTGTCAAAGTTCCTAAATACCAGTCAGCGCTATTTCTGTCTTTTCTTGCTGTGGTAATGTATTCACCAATTTTACCTTCTAAGATTTTTGTGTCTTCCCAATCTGTTGGAACGTCTTTTAAGAATTGTAAAGCTGGTTTTCCTTCGTAATTTTCTGGAAGATCTGCCAACATTTGAATCGGAGAATAAATCGTTACATACAATGCCAATTGCTGCCCAACTGTTCCCTGAATTCTTTTTCCTGGATAACCTTGTTTTACCTCAACATCAAAAATTCCAGGCGTGAAATCCATTGGACCAGAAAGCAATCTTGTAAACGGAATAATCGTTAAGTGATTTGGCGGATTTCCTTCGCTCCAAGCGTTATATTCTTGTCCGCGCGCTGCTTCTCTTGAAACCATGTTTGGAAAAGTTCTTCTTTCTCCCGTATCTTTTATTGATTCATGGTATAAAACCGCTAAATCATATTGTGCTGCTTTTTCTAAAATATATCTGAAATAATTTACTCCAAACTGTCCGAAGTGCATTTGTTTCATATTCAATTTAGAACCTACGTGACCGATTTTTACGGTATGAATTCCAAGTTTTTTGTATAATGCAAAACCTTCATCAACTTCTTTTAAATAGTTAATTAAGTTTGAACCTGTTTCGTGATAACCGATTAATTCGATGTTCTTTTTCTTTCCGTATTCAACTACTTTTTCTAAATCGAAATTGTCGGCACTTTTCGTAAAACTGAACATATGCATACGATTTTCATACCAAGCTGGTGTCCAGCCTTTGTTCCATCCTTCGATCAATAAATGATGAAAACCTTCTTTTGCTGTAAAATCAATATATTCTTCAGCGTGTTTGGTTGTTGCACCTTGTTTGTCGCTTTCCCAGAAAGTATATTTTCCGATGTGCATTCCCCACCAGATTCCTAAATATTTATACGGTTTGAAATAGCTGTTTGTATTCTTTAATTTGTTTGGTTCATTTAAGTTTAAAACCAAATAAGAAGTAATCAATTCACCTGCATTTTCTCCAATTTGAAGTGTTCTCCAAGATGAAGTAAACGAATCTTTAACGCGAACTTTAATTCCGTCAGCCCAAGGCACCAAATCCGATTTTAATTCTGTTCCTTTTGTGTTTACCAAAGTCATACTCGCAAAATCGATTAGGTTTGCTTCGTGGAAACTTAACGCTAATCCACTTTTGCTTTCGATTGTTAAGGGAGTTAAAACAGTATCTAATGTACTTACTGGTGCATCTTTAAATAAATATTCATCACGATCTGGTCGGTTTGCAGGAATCCACCATGCTTTTCCGTCTTCTTTTAAATTGAAAGTCGTTTTTTCATCCATGATGAAAATACTGTCTTTTACATTTTGTTTTGGATACACATATCTAAAAGCTACTCCGTCGTCAAAAGCACGAAACTGAATCTGCAACTTTCTTTTGTTTCCTGTTTTCTGCTGTAAATCGACTACCAATTGATTGTAGTGATTTCGGATGTTTTTCTTTTCTCCCCAAACTTGTTCCCAAGTTTCATCAAACGTAGAAGCCTTCGCTCCTTTAATTTCAAAGTTTGAACTTAAGTCTTCATTTCCTTTCAATACAAATCCCATATCTGACGGAGAAATTACTTCTGTCTTTCCGTGAGAAACGGCATATTTTGGAGCATTTTTTACCAGCTCAAATTTGATTTTGTTTTTTCCGTTTGGCGATGCCAATTCGTAAGCGCTTTTCGTTTTTTGACTGTAGCCTATTGCTATCGAAAACAATACGGCTGGGAGAATTAGATAGTTTTTCATGTTTTTTGGTATTATATTTTTTTGCCACTGATTAAAAGGATTAGAAAGGATTTTTAAAACTGTGGCTATATTTTTTAAACACATAGAAACATAGTTTATTGAAAACCTATAAAAGGCGTTTCACTTGCATAAATTCACATAGCTTTTCTATGTGTTAGAAACTTGTTTCTTTTTGCTTTCTTTTTCACAAACAAGAACCTATGTTTCTATGTGTTTAAATATTTTTCTCGCAGATCTAGCAGATTTTTAATTTTGAATTCTCAATTTTTAATCCTTTTAATCTGTGTAATCTGTGGCTATTTTTTTTGCCACTAATTACACAAATTAACACCAATTCAATTCGTGGAAATTCGTGCAATTAGTGGCTAACTTTTATTTAATCCACTCCGTTTTAAAAGTGGTTTTTCCGTTTAATGGATTTGCTGATACCTCGAAATTGTTTCCGTTTTTGTTCACTTTTATTTCTTGTACGGCATCGCCTTCTGGTAAAAATACTTTGGCTGTTGCCGAAGTCGTTTTGTCGCTTGCGTAAACTTTTAATGTCAATTTACTCCAATCCATATCCTTTGTAGACTGCGCTAAACCTATGTGTGGAATTGCAGTTCCGTCTTTTACTAAAACTATAATTGGCACTTCCCCTGCTTTGATTTTATGCCAGCCCGATTGGTACACTTTTTTAGTTTGGTAATCGATCCAAGTTCCTTCTGGAAGATAAACATCTCTTTCTTCAACCTCTTCAAAAAGTGGTGCAACCAACATACTTGAACCAAATAGATATTGATTGTCAACTAACCAAGCTCCTGGATCGTTTGGATATTCTACAAAAAGAGCACGCATCATTGGCAATCCTTTTTCTGAACTTTCTTTAGCTTGAGCGTAGATATATGGCATTAATTCGTAACGCATATTATCAGCTTTTCTAAATCCTTCTAAGAATTCTTTGCTGTACAACCAAGGTTCGCGAGGCGGTTCTCCGTGGCTTCTTACGTGCGAAGTAAACATTCCGAATGGTGTCCATCTTCTGTAAATATTTTCAGGAGATTTAGTAGCAAATCCTCCAACATCGTGACTCCAAAAACTGAATCCGCTTAATCCTAATGAAAGTCCGCCGCGTAATTCTGCCGACATTGCTCCATTTGTAGTTTCAGAATCTCCTCCCCAATGTAAAGGATAACGCTGTGAACCTGCCCAAGTACTTCTAGCCCAGATTAAAGTATATCCTTTTTCTTTTTGAGTAATTTCTGCAACTGCTTTGTTGTATCTCAATGGATATAAATTATGCTCATAGAAACCTGTTCTTCCAGAATGGTAAATTCCGTCTGGCGGTGCTGCTTCTCCAAAATCTACTTTGAAAACCGCAACGCCTTCATCAAATAACTTTTTCAATTTACCTTGGTACCAAGAAATCGTTTCAGGGTTTGAGAAATCCAGAACAGCATCTTCGTAAGGAAGATTTCCTTTTCTGTCTCTTACCGCCAAGTTTTTATCCATAATTTCTGGAAACAAAGTGTTCTTTGGCGTGAAATATGGTAATTGCCAAAGACAAACCTGAAAACCATCTTTCTTTAAATCGGCCATCATTTTTGTTGCGTCTGGGAAACGAGATTTTGCAAACTCGTAGTTATTTCTCCAATCTACATCAAACCAACCTGTGTCAAAGTGAATAACATCAGTCGGGATTTTGTATTTACGTAAATCTCTTGCTACGTCTCTTCCTTCTTTTTCAGAGAAATACGTAATACGGCTCATCCAGAAACCGAACGACCAAAGTGGAGGCATTGCCGCTTTTCCTGTCAGATTCGTGTATTGATCTAAAATGTCTTTTGGTTCTCCAATGAAGAAAAATAAATCGGCTTCGTCGTCTCCAATGTACATTTCGTTGGCACTTGAAAAGTATTTTCCAAAGTCCACTGTAATTGGTGTTGAATGATGCATGAAAACTCCATAACCACGACTGCTCATGTAAAACGGAATTGGTTTATACATGGTTTCGTTTTGGATTCCGTTTGCATCATCTGTCCATAAAACTACTTTTGAACCGCGTTTGTTGAATTGTGTAAATGATTCTCCACAACCAAATATTTTTTCGTCTGGTTCTAAACTAAAAGCTGCGCCCATACTTCTTGAGTAATCGCTGTTTCTGCGAACGTAAGAAAATGGAAGTGTTGGTGTATACGTGTTTTTAAAGTCAGTATCGTGAAGTGTGCTTGTCAGCAGTTTTCCTTTTTCATCATAGATTTTTACGTGCCAAGGTTTTACTAATATTTCAACTCTTCCGTGTTTGCTTGTGTAACTATGACCGCCTTCAATTTTAGCATATTTCCATAATTCAGGGTGATTTGGCGCAACGCCGTCAATCAACATTAAAGATTCCTTTTGTGGATGAAACTGTGGTCCAGAAGTCGTTTTGATTCTAACTGTTCTATCTGAAACAAACTGAATTTCGAATGGCAAAACTGGAGATTCAGCATATTCTGTTGTTGGAAATTCGTTTGCTTTTTCTACATCTGGTTTCATCATCATGTTGTTGAAAGCCTGACGTGTTTTATAATTGTATCTCAAATATTTGATGGTTCCTTTTCCTGTTGCAGGATCAAAAGAAGCTAGTTCGTCTGCAAAATAAAAAATATTCAGATAGTTCTGAAAATCTTTGCTAATATCTATTGGTGCATTCAGTACGTCTGCATTTTGGATTTGTGCAGTTGCATTTGGAACTGCTAAAAATCCAAACATAAAAGCAGAAAATAGTGCGGTTAATTTTGAGTTTTTCATTGGTTACTTTTTATTTTTTTGCCACAGATTAAAAGAATTCGAAAGGATTTTCTTTTTTCTTTTCTCTCGCAGATTTAGGAGATCATACAGATTTAAATCTTTTTAATCCTTTTAATCTGTGGCTATATTTAAAAATTTATTCTGTTGTAATTACAATTGTAGCTTGTTTTAGCCCATTCGCTTTAGCGGTTAATTCTAATCTTCCAGATTGATCTCCAGACTGAACAATTACCAGACATTTTCCTGCCAAAGCCGTATGTTTATTTCCTTTGTACGATTCGTGGCTTACAGGATCTCCACTACAAACACCTACAATTTTTCCGTTTCCTTTTAAAAAGAAATTAATCTCGTTATTCGCGTTTGGTACAATCGTTCCTTTATCATCTAAAATATCAACCGTGATAAATGACAAATCGTTTTTGTCTGCTTTGATGGTACTTCTATCAGCAGTTAATTTTAATTGAGATGGATTTCCTGCTGTTTTGATTTCTCTTTCTAAAACTACTTTTCCATCTTTATGAGAAACTGCTTTTAAGGTTCCAGCTTCAAAAGGAATTCTCCACATTACGTGCAGATCGTCTCCTTTTTTACTTCTCTTTCCAACCGATTTTCCGTTTACAAAAAGTTCAACCTCATCGGCTTTATTATAGTATGCCCAAACATCAACTGTTTGTCCGGCTTTCCAGTTCCAATGCGGGAAAATGTGCAAAACCGTTTTGTTTGTCCATTCACTTTGGTACATATAATACACGTCTTTCGGGAAACCGGCTAAATCGACAATTCCGAAATAAGAACTTACCGATGGCCATTCGTAAGGCGTTGGTTCTCCGATGTAATCGAAACCTGTCCAAACGTACATTCCTGCCAAGAAATCATGTTTTTTGATAATTTTCCAAGTTGCTTCGTGTGTAGACCCCCACGGAGTTTGAACTTGATCGTAAGCTGAAACCGTATTTCCAGGATTTCCTTCTGTAAATTTAAGATCCCATCTTACCGGCCATTTTTTGATCGTATCTGAAACGGCATCATAATACCCTCTTGTCTGTAAACCTGAAGTCGTTTCAGTTGCAATAAAAGGTGTATTTGGGAAATTCTTTAGATGATGTTCGAATGTTTGATGCGCGTAATTGTATCCGATTAAATCTAAAACACCAGATCCTGCAAGTGGATTAATCGATACATCTTTTTTCTCAAATTGTAAGGTCACGGCATCAATATTCATGTTCACTGGCGGATTCATTCCTGCAGTCAACGGACGCGTTTTATCATATTGACGAGTAATCGCAGCCAATTCTTTAGCAATTTCAACACCTGTTTCGCTCCATTGTTCTGGAATTTCATTTCCAATACTCCACATAAAAATACTGGCATGATTTCGGTCACGTAACAATTGATCAATTAGATCTTGTTTGTGCCATTTGTCCCAATCGTTTCCGTAATCGTATTTGGTTTTGGTTTGTTTCCACATATCAAAAGCTTCATCCATGACAATGAACCCCATTTTGTCGCAAAGCTCTAAAAGTTCTGGAGCAGGCGGATTATGAGAAGTTCTAATTCCGTTTACACCCATTTCTTTCAAAATCTCTAACTGACGTTCGATTGCACGAGTATTGATCGCAGACCCTAACGGTCCTAAATCGTGATGCATACAAACTCCTTTTATTTTGACTTGTTTTCCATTCAAAATAAAACCTTTATTCAAATCGAATTTGAAATCTCTGATTCCGAAAGTGGTTTTGTATTGATCGATGATTTTATCGTCAAGCGAAATTTCGGTAACTGCTGTGTACAATTCTGGCTTTTCATCTGACCATAAAATCGGATTTTCAACTTCTGCCGCTTGGTTCAGAATTTGATTTTCGTTGGCGTTGATTGTTATATCTTGAGTAACCGACGTTACTTTTTTATCATCTTTAAAAATAGTAGTCTTTACAGTTGCTTTTTTACCTTCTTTGTATTGATTTTTTATTGTTGTTTCAATACTTATAGAAGCCTTTTCAGCCGTAACTTTTGGAGTTGTAATATAGGTTCCCCATTGTCCCACATGAAGTTTATCTGTAGTTTCGATCCAGACATTTCTAAAAATTCCTGAACCTGAATACCAGCGTGAATTTGGTTGTTTCGAATTGTCAACCTTAACAATTATTTCGTTGTTTTTGTCTCCGTAATTTAAGTATGGAGAAATTTCATATTGAAAACCAATATATCCGTTTGGACGTTTTCCTAAATAATGCCCGTTTACCCAAACTTCGCTGTTTCGATAAACGCCGTCAAAAGTGATTGAAGTGATTTTTGTGCTGTCTTCTGCAACTACTTTGAATGTTTTTTTGTACCAGCCCAAACCTCCATTTAGAGATCCTCCGCCATAACCACCAGGACTTTTTTCATCAAATTTTCCTTCAATGCTCCAATCATGTGGAACATCTAAAGTCCTCCATTTTGTTGAAGCTCCAATTGTATCTTTATCAATAATGCTATCGTTAAGATGAAAGCTCCAATCTGCATTAAAAGAAACTTTTCGGTTTACAAATGCATCTTGTTTTTTAGAACAGGAATTCAAGAAAAAAACTCCAGCTGCAATTGCCCATAAACTTATGTTTTTTATGTTTTTTCTAATATGCATAGGTACTTTTATTTTTTTGGAATTTGAAGATAGAAATAAAAAACGGTTTCATTTATTTCCTCATAAAATAATTTAAGTCTCAGTCTTAAAGAACATTACAAAATGCTTTTAGGACTGAGACTTCAAAACTAACTAACTTACGATTTCGGCTTGTAGTGGAATACAATTAGACAAACTCCTTCACCAGTTCTACTTTGGTCACGCACTACTGCTAATCTTAAAGATGTTGCTGTAAGCTCAACCACTTTTACGCTGATCCAGTTACTGCAGTCTCCATAATAGTCTCCACCGTAAAGCATCTGTACTCCACCATTAAAAACTAATTTGTTATTTGCAATATCAAATGAATATGTTCCTTTTTTTGTAGTTTGATTGTTGTTTGCAATCGCTGTCTGAGTAACCGATGTATTGTAATTTCCATTTAAATCAAAATACATTTGACCCCAATCTTTATTAGCCATTACCCAAGAGTTGCTTGCATAATCTGGAAGCCAGCTCCAGTTATCTCCAGATGTAGCTGGGTAGTCTAAACCAGCCCATCCAACTGGATCTGTAAAATCTAAAACCCAAGTTTTTCCGTCAACACCATTTGTTAGCATTTGCCATTTTGGATCTCTAAAATACGTTTCGTCATTTTCGGCAATATCAACCACAACCGGAGCAGCTTCTACAGAACCTCCTCTTGTATAAGCGGTGTAATAAATAGTATACTTTCCGGCAAAAGGCAGAATTACTTGATCGCTGCTTTTGTTAGAATGTCCTAATTCATTTCCTGCTGCATCTACATATTTCCAAAATGGAATAACAGTCGGATCATCACTTTTAAAATTCACAAGATTTTTGTTTGTAGCATCTTGCGTGATAGAAAACTTAAGTGTTTCTGGTGTCAAAGTAACTGCTGGAAGGCTTTCGCGATCCTCAATTGCCTCACAAGAAAATAACAGCGAACCAATTGTAACAGCTGCTATTAAAATATATAATATACGTTTCATAGTCATTTTGTTTTGAATTAATTCCAACCTGGATTTTGAGTTATTGTACCATTTGAAAGAATGATCTGAGATTGCGGTAATGGCAACCAACCTTGAGTCTCTGTTCTAAAAGTAACTGCAAACTGAGAACCACCAGTGGTGTTATCAATAGCGGCTTTCATTGCAGGCATTCCTTGTCTGATTAAGTCAAAATAACGAAGTCCTTCAAGAGCCAATTCTAATTGACGCTCTTTCATGATATTTTCGATACTAGCCGTTTTTCTGTGAGTAGTATTTTTAAAAGCACGGTCACGTACTCTGTCAAAATCTGCTTGTGCTAAAGCTGGGTTAGAAGATAAATTCAATTCAGCAGCCATTAACAACACATCAGAGAAACGAATAATCGCATAATCTTGGTAGTTGTCAATTTGGAAATTTCCTCCGTTTGCCTCTACAACAGCTGTTCCTGCTGCGTTTGTAATTGGGCAATATTTTTTCCAAGAATATCCTGTGTACTGACGTTGTTCTCTAGCTTGTGCATCAAAATTCAAACCTTCACCTGCATAATCAATAAATGAAGCTGCTTTTCTAGTATCACCTGCTTCGTAAGAATCTACCAACTTAGGATTCACTGTTGCTCCTCCCCATCCTGTTGCATATTTTCCAATTGAACCTCCACGTGGCGCAATGTTTACTTGGAAACGGTTTCCTTCATGAAGATCCCAGTTTCCTTTTCCTGAACCGTTAAAACGTACCGCCCAAACCATTTCTGTATTATCTTCTCCAGCAAAATTTTCGAAAGAAGCTGCCAACCAAAGATTAGCAAAATCAGCCACCAAACCATGTCCGCTATTATTTACTGCATCGTTAATATAAGCAGTTGCTTCAGCTTTAGAAACAACACCAGCTAAATCTGCTTTACCATATGTTCCTGTATAGAATAAGAATGTTCTAGCCAAATAAGCTTCAGCAGCCCATTTTGTAATACGTCCGTAATTAGCATTTCCTGCTTGTGAATAGTTCTCTGGACCTAAGTTGTCTGCAGCAAATTTTAAATCGCTTGCAATTAAAGCGTAAGTAACTTCTGGAGCTTGTCTTGGCAACTCGAACTCGCTTGTTGTTACCGTATGATCAAGAGGAATAATATCTCCAAACATTTTAGCTGCTGTAAAATGGAAATGCGCTCTTAAGAAACGTGCTTCAGCTTCGTAACGAGTTTTCAAAGCTGTATCAGATCCCCAGTTTACTTTATCGATATTTTCTAATAAAATATTAGCTCTGTAAATTCCTAAATAAGCATTAGCCCAAACATCTTTGTTCATGTCTTTGTCTGAAACATATAGGAAACGGTCCCATTCAATATCCGCTTGAGCATCGGCAATACCGTAACCTCCAAAACAATCATCAGAAGCTTGTTCACTAATTAATAAAGGTCCGCCGTAAGCCTCGCGCTGTAAAACATCGTAAATTGCTACAAGACCTTCAAAAGCATCAGAAGGTGTTTTATAAAAATTCTCTGTTACCTTATCTGTATATGGTTCGTTTTCCAAGAAATCCTGCGAGCAAGCACCTAAAGTAAGTAAGCTTGAAAGCGCAAATAATTTTATATATCTTTTCATGATTTTCAAATTTTAAAAGTTAACATTCAGACCCATCAAATAGGTTCTTGGCTGAGGATAGTATCCAACATCTATACCCTTAGCCCAAGACTGATTTACGTTTCCGAAACCAATTTCTGGATCCATTCCTTTGTACTTTGTGAATGTATAAAGGTTATTTCCTGCAACATACAATCTGAATTTACTGAAGAAGCTAAGTTTTGTTGTCAACTTCGTTAAATCACATCCGATTGTAGCATTTTTAATTCTGAAGAAATCTGAATCTTGAATATATAAATCTGAGAATTTAGTATAGTTTCCGTTTGCATCAGTTCCGTAAGTTACTCTTGGAATTCTGTTAGAAGTTCCTTCAGTTGTCCATCTTCCTAACACATCTGTAGTGTTGTTTGTGTAAGCACGTGTGTAATCGTGAACTCCAAAAACGTTTTGTCCTCCAGCGATACCGTAAGTATTAATAGAGAAATCAAATGCTTTGTATGACAATTCTAAATTAACACCATAGTTAATATCTGGGTTTGGATCGCCAATTTGTGTTTTATCGTTTGCATCAATTTTTCCGTCATTATTTAAATCTACGAAACGAACGTCTCCTGGCTGTGCATTTGGCTGAACACCTGCTGCAACTTCAGTAGCATTTTGGAAAATTCCGTCTGTTTTTAATCCGTAGAAATAACCCATTGGTTTTCCAACCTCAACACGGTTCATCTCGTCTAAACCTTGGAACAATACGTTTGATTCTCCATGAATGATTCCTTCATTGTTAGCAATTTTCAACACTTCGTTTTGGTTACGAGAAAGGTTTGCATTGATGGCAAAATTCCAATCTTTTCCAAAACGTGTACGGTAAGACAAACCAATTTCAAAACCTTTGTTGCTTACGTCACCACCATTAATGTAAGGTGCAGTTGCTCCAGCATAAGTTGGTATAGATGCCAATACTAACCAATCTTTTGTTTTCTTGTCATAGTAATCAAAAGTTAGAGTAAAGTTGGTAAACAATGTAGCATCAAAACCTAAATCTAACTGCTCAGAAGTTTCCCATTTTAAGTTACGGTTTGCCAATTGATCTGGGCTTGAACCTACTAAAAGAGTTTCGTCGCCAGTTCCGAAATGATATGTTTTATCTGTAGAATTTACAGTTGACATATAAGCAAATCTTCTTGCAAATTGGTCGTTACCATTTTGTCCCCAGCTTGCTCTTAATTTGAAAGTATTTAAAACTTTGTTTTCTTTGAAGAAAGCTTCTTTATCTAAATTCCATCCTGCAGAGAACGATGGGAAAATAGCATATTTGTTATCTGGACCAAATTCTGATGAACCGTCACGACGAACTGTTGCAGAGAATAAGTATTTATTGTTGTAATCGTACAATAAACGTCCGAAGTAAGACTGAATTGCGTAATCTTTACGATTTCCTTTTACCACATTTGATGTCGGATCTTTTGCATTATCTAAATAAGCATGTTCGAAATCATCAAAAATTAAGTTTCTTCCTTGCCCTTCCATGTAATCAGAAGTATTCTTTTTAGCAGAAGTACCTACTAATACATCAAAATTATGAGCATCGGCAATGTTGAATTTGTATTGAAGTGTATTCTCAAAAATCCATCCTAAAGATTTTGTAGCACTTTGAGTTACGCTAGAAACTGTATTATTATCATTTGAAGAAAGCGAATAAACTGGTCTGAAAGAACGGTAATTGCTATCTGTCATATCAACACCATAACTAGTTCTGAAAGTAAAGTTTTTTGCAAATTTCAATTCAGCAAAAATATTACCTACATAACGATTTGTTTTAGTCTGATTGAAGTTGTTGTAGTACAAAGATCCAACTGGATTGCTGATGTCTTGAGAAATAATAGAATGTGCAAAATCTCCATTTTCGTCATAAGTCTCATCAATTGGAGCAGCATTTAAGAAACTTCTAATTGCATTGCTGTAAATACCATCATCGGCAACACCGCTAGATTTGATGTTTGATAAAGTGAAGTTTTCACCAATTTTCAAATATCCCTTAATTACTTCAGAAGTAGAGTTTACTGTAAAAGTTACACGATCGTATTGAGATTGGTTAGTAGATCCTCCAATCATACCTTCTTGTCCGTAGTAAGATAAACCAGTTGCAATAGTAGATTTTTCGTCACCTCCAGTAATCAAAAGAGAGTGGTTTTGTTTCATTGCACCTTCATTAAACAAATCTTTTTGCCAGTCGTGATCAGGAAATGAAGCAATTTGATCTTTTGTGTATAATGGAGCATATCCAGAATTTACACGAGCTTCGTTCATGATTGTTGTATATTCCTGTGTATTCATCAAATCCAGTTTTTTAGCAATCTGCTGAAACCCTGTATAAGAACTGAAAGACACATTCATTTTACCGTCTTTTCCCTTTTTAGTTGTAACCAAGATAACTCCGTTTGCTGCTCTTGCTCCGTAGATAGAAGCTGCCGAAGCATCTTTTAAAACGTCAACCCTTTCAATCACAGATGGATCAAGATATCCAATTCCGTTATCTACTACTACACCGTCAACTACATAAAGCGGATCGCTGTTTCCTGCTGTACCTGCTCCACGAATATTTACCACCATATTCGCTCCTGGCTGTCCAGAAGATGAAGTTACAGAAACCCCAGAAGCTTGACCTTGTAAAGCATTTACAACATCAAGACTCGCAACCTGCTGAATGTCTTTTCCAGACACCAAAGAAGTTGCTGCAGTATTTACTTTCTTCTTTTGAGTACCGTAACCGATTACTACAATTTCTTTAAGTTCTGCAGTTTCTGGCTGTAAAACCGCATTGATTACTTTTTGAGTTCCAACCGTAACATTCTGCGATTTGAAACCTACAAAAGTGATTACTAAAACATCTCCCGTTTTAGCCTCAACTTTATATTTTCCGTCAAAATCGGTAACAGTACTCGATTTTGTTCCCTGTACTTGTACAGTTGCTCCTGGAACTCCAAATCCGTCTTCGGAAGAGGTAATTGTCCCACTTACAGTTTTGGATTCTTGAGCAAATCCAAACTGCATCATAAATACGCTAAGCAGCACCGCCATAAAATATGGAAGCTTTGTTGTTTTAATACAATTTTTGCTTTTCATAATAAGAATTGATTAAGTTTAAGTTATAGTTAGTGTTTTTTACCCTAGGAGAAATCCGGAAAAACTTCCCAAGTAGGTCATGCCAAAAATGAGGGCCTGAATCTCATTTCTAACATTTAGTACTTGCAGACTATAAACAACTTCAAAATCAATTCTTTTGGCAGAATTTGATGATGGTAATCTCATCAAAAAGCTATTCAAATCAATTTTTATAAAAAACATTTGTGGTAAGTTTAAGTTAAGTGTAAGTTTGTTCTTTTTTTGCTTATGGTCAATTTGAATTTATCTTATGGTAAATTTGACTACAAGTGTAAAACAAATTTTCTATATTAACAAAATATTAGGGTTATTTTTTTTCGATTCTGATTAATCCTAATTCATTTTTATTAATGTTGTAAAATCTTAATCAGAATTGAAATAAAAAATATAGAAAAACCAACGTTTTATAAAATTGACAATCAGTCGTTTAAGAATTGCTTTAAAAAAGACGCTTTTTTAGCACATTTTTAAATAGCTGATTATCAAAAATTTGTTTCGTTAAAAAAAATATAAGACCTTCAAAAAGGTTAATAATGATTTTATTTATTTAATTTGTCAAAATTTATCTCATATATGGTTGAAAATGTAGACGACAAAACTGCTCTAAAAAATGAAAACAGCGCGATGAATGCCATCACGATTGACTGTGTTATTTTTGGTTTTGATAAGGGTAGTCTTGAAGTGCTTTTGGTGCAACATGCCGAAGGTATCAGTAAAGGAAAATGGGGACTTCCGGGTGGATGGATTTATAAAAAGGAAAGTACCGACAATGCGGCTCACCGTTTATTGAATGAGCTTACAGGTCTTGATAATATTTATCTAGAACAGCTGAAAGCATTTGGAGATCCAGATCGTTTTCCGCTACGACGCGTTATTACAATCGGATATTATGCATTAGTAAAAAGAGAAGATTATAACATTAAAGCAGGTTTTACAGCTTCTGATGCTCAATGGTATAAAATCAATGAAATTCCAGATTTGATTTACGATCATAATGAAATTTTAGATTACAGTATAAAACATCTAAGAAATAAAGTTCGCCAGACCCCAATTGGTTTTAATTTACTGCCAGAAAAATTTACGCTATTACAATTAATGCATTTGTATGGAGAAATTTTAGGAATCGAAATGGACAAACCTAACTTTAGAAGAAAAATTCTTCACATGAAACTTTTGGTCGCATTAGACGAAAAACAGCAAGATGTATCGCATAGAGCGGCTCAATTATACAAGTTTGATCCAGAAATCTATGAAAAACTAACTGAAAAAGGATTCAATTTTGAGTTCTAATTTTCAACACAAATTAATAACACGACAACAATAAATTGACTGAAATAACTACTAACCACCACAAACCAGCCGTAGACGGAATCACAATAGACTGTGTTTTCTTCGGATTTAACAAAGAGAGTCTTGAAGTTCTCTTGGTTCAGCACGCTCAAGGAGAAAGTAAAGGCAAATGGGGTTTACTTGGCGGATGGCTTCAAATAGATGAAAGTGCTGATAATGCCGCACAGCGTATTTTACAGGAACTTACTGGTCTTGAAGATATTTATTTAGAACAGCTGAAGGCATTTACAAATCCGCAACGTGTTTTAGAAAGACGTGTTGTGACGATTGGTTATTATACTTTAGTCAATAGAGAAGATTATAATATTAAAGCCAGTTTGCGAGTTATCGAAGCAAAATGGTATAAAATAAAAGATATTCCTGAGCTAATTTTTGATCACAACGAAATTCTCGATTTCAGTTTAGCACAACTAAGAAACCGTGTTCGTCAGGCGCCAATTGGATTTAATCTTCTTCCTGAAAAATTTACTTTATTACAGCTGATGCATTTGTATGAAGAAATTCTTGGAATCGAATTGGATAAGTCGAATTTTAGAAGAAAAGTGCTTCACATGAAACTGCTTACCGCATTGGATGAAAAGCAAAAAGATGTCTCGCATAGAGCAGCCAAACTTTACAAATTTGACCCTGAAATGTACAAGAAATTAACAGAAAAAGGATTTAATTTTGAATTTTAATCCCGATTTTAATTCTTTCTTATCAACTATCGATCATCAAGATTCCAGAATCCAAAACTTTGCGCTATCTTTGCGCCTTAATAACATGCTTTATAGCAATTGCTTTAGCCTGTTTTATACCCAAAAATACTTAAACTCGTTTTAGAGAACTGATATATACAAATGAAGAAGATACGTAACTTTTGCATTATTGCACACATTGACCACGGTAAAAGTACATTGGCGGACAGATTACTAGGCGCAACACAGACCGTTACAGCTCGTGAAGAAAAAGCACAATTGCTTGACAACATGGATCTGGAGCGCGAGCGTGGAATTACCATTAAGAGTCATGCCATCCAAATGGAATACAAATACAAAGGCGAAGAATATATCTTAAACTTAATTGATACTCCTGGGCACGTTGACTTTTCATACGAAGTTTCAAGATCTATTGCTGCCTGCGAAGGTGCACTTTTGATTGTTGATGCTGCTCAAAGTATTCAAGCACAAACGATTTCAAACTTATATTTAGCACTTGAAAATGACTTGGAAATTATTCCAGTTTTAAACAAAGTCGATTTGCCAAGTGCAAACCCAGAAGAAGTAAGTGATGATATTATTGATTTATTAGGATGTAAATTAGAAGATATTATTCATGCTTCTGGAAAAACTGGTTTTGGTGTTGAGAATATTCTTGCTGCCATTATCGAAAAAATTCCTGCTCCAAAAGGAAATCCAGAAGAGCCATTGCAAGCTTTGATTTTTGACTCGGTTTACAACCCGTTTCGCGGAATTGAGGTAATCTTTAGAGTTGTAAATGGTGAAATCAAAAAAGGCCAGAAAATTAAATTTATGGCTACAGACAACGAATATTTTGCTGACGAAATTGGAACTTTAAAACTTAATCAGGTTCCTAAAAATGTAGTTTCGGCAGGAGATGTTGGATATTTGATTTCTGGAATTAAAGAAGCTCGCGAAGTAAAAGTTGGTGATACGATTACAGATGCAAAAGTTCCAACAACAAATATGGTTGCTGGTTTTGAGGATGTAAAACCAATGGTATTCGCAGGTATTTATCCTGTAGATACAGAAGACTATGAAGACTTGCGTTCTTCTATGGAAAAATTACAACTGAATGATGCTTCATTAGTTTTTACTCCTGAAAGTTCTGCCGCATTAGGATTTGGTTTCCGTTGCGGATTCTTAGGAATGCTTCACATGGAAATTATCCAAGAACGTTTAGAGCGAGAGTTTGATATGACTGTAATTACAACAGTTCCTAACGTTTCGTATTTGGCTTATACTAAAAAAGAGCCAGAAAAAGCTATTGTTGTAAACAACCCATCAGACTTGCCAGAGCCTTCAAAATTGGATCGAGTTGAAGAGCCATTTATTAAAGCTACGATCATTACAAAATCTGACTTTGTTGGAAACGTAATGAGTTTATGTATCGAAAAACGTGGTTTAATTACCAACCAAACATATTTAACAACAGAGCGTGTTGAATTGAATTTTGATATGCCTTTGGCGGAAATTGTATTCGATTTCTATGATCGTTTGAAAACAGTTTCTAAAGGTTACGCTTCTTTCGATTATTCTCCTATCGGAATGCGTACCTCTAAATTAGTTAAACTTGACGTTCTTTTGAATGCTCAAACTGTTGACGCACTTTCTGCATTGATCCACGAAGATAATGCTTACAACATCGGTAAAAAAATGACCGAGAAATTACGCGAGTTAATTCCAAGACAGCAATTCGACATTCCGATTCAAGCTGCAATTGGAGCAAAAATTATTGCTCGTGAAACTATTAAAGCACTTCGTAAAGACGTTACTGCAAAATGTTACGGTGGAGATATTTCGCGTAAGCGTAAACTTCTTGAAAAACAGAAAAAAGGTAAAAAACGTATGCGTCAAGTAGGAAACGTAGAGATTCCTCAAGAAGCATTTATGGCTGTTTTGAAATTGAATGACTAGTTCTTTTTAGATAAAAGAGTAAAGAACCAAGAATATAGATTAGACCCGATGACTTATGTTGTCGGGTTTTTTATTTTATATTTTATGAAGTATTTTAAAATCATTAATCTTTGTTTGCATTTTTCAATTTAGATATTACATATTTTACCAGAATTGCTGGTCCAAAAGAAATAGCTGTTGCGATTATAATCCTAATTAAATCTGATCCTACATTATACAAACAAGACCAATATACAAATGGCATCATAACAGCCCCAATAACAAACCCTGCAATCCCAAGTACTCGTTGCTTTGGAAATCCAAAATAACCTGATAAAAAGGCTATTGCAACTGGAATTAAAGTTAAATACATATTGTTTTCTCCCAGCACTGTATTAAAGACAGACACTATTATCATAATCCCTCGAAAGCCTTCCTTTTTATCTCTTGTTTCTTTTTCTTCTTTTATTTCTTTCAGAAGCTCATCTTTAAACCCAAGTACGACATTACTAACTAACAAATCTGCAATATCAGGATGATATCCCATCCTTATTAAAGTTTTTATTTCATACTCGCTGTCAAAAGTACCATTCCGCATTCTGTTTCTTAACTCTACTATTTGATCAATTGTTAATTTATTATGCATTTATGAATCTTTTTAAGTTAGCCAAAAATATCAAAAAACGATAATCAATTGCTATTTGCTGTTAAGGTATTCTCATGTTTATCCTATTACTAGTTTTGCAAATTCTAAATTTTCTTGTTTAAAATAAGCATATCTAGATGCAAAACAAAACAAGTAAAAACCTACAAATTAGTTTAATTATTAACTTAATCGCTTGTTTTTTAACGCTTTTAGATAAATTTAAAGTTAATTTTAAGATAAAATTGTATTTTTAATCTTACAACTTTAAAAATAAAAGATTATGAAAACCAAATTATCTGTTATTCTAGCGTTATTTACATTTTACTTTGCAAGTGCTCAGCAAGATCAAGTTGATGCAGAAATGAACACTGCAAAAGGTATCACTTTCAGTCATGGTGATATGTTTATTGAAGGTGCAATACAAATTAGTACGGGAGGTGATCAAGACTATTATGCTTTTAATCCCAAATTTGGATATTTTCTTAATGATAAATTTGCCGTTGGGGGACAATTGAGTTATTCTAGCAATAAAGTTGAAGCAACCGATGAAAAAACTAATATTTTTGGAATCGGTGGTTTCGCAAGATATTATGTATTGGAACTCGATAAAAAACGATTCAAAGCTTATGGAGAAGTAGGTTTAGGATATGGCAGAAATAAATACGAAAGTCCAATTACTGGCACAGATGATAGCAATAGTCTAACAGCCAATATCAATGTTGGTTTAAATTACTTCTTAACTAAAAACATTGCAGTTACTTTTACTCTTGCTAATTTATTATCATACAACAGTGTTTCTCCAGAAAACGGTCCATCTTCAGATACTTTCCAATTAAACATCAACTTATTTGAAAACATCTTCGATCAACCAAAATTCGGATTATTGTTTAGATTTTAATTCGTTTTAACGATTTACACATAAAAGCTGTTCTAGTTTAGAACAGCTTTTTTTATTCTTAAAACACCAAACCTTTGTAACTTTGAACCTCTAACCTTTTAACCTAAAAAAGAAAAATGCTCGACGAAAGCCCAAAACGATTTGACCGAATTGTAGCTATTCTTATTCAATTACAATCTAAAAAAATTGTAAAAGCACAAGAATTGGCCGATCGTTTTGAATGCAGTTTAAGGACAATTTATAGAGACATTAGAACTCTTGAAGCGTCTGGCGTTCCTATTTATAGTGAAGCTGGAGTTGGTTACGCGTTGATGGATGGTTATCGACTTCCGCCAGTTATGTTTACTCGCGAAGAAGTGAGCAGTTTTATTGCGGCAGAAAAGCTAATGCAAAAGTTTACCGATCCTTCCTTGGGAACACATTATGCATCGGCGATGTATAAACTGAAATCGGTTTTAAGAAGCAACGACAAAGATTATCTTTCGAACATCGAATCTAGAATTGTCATGCAAGATGCAGAACCGATGTTTAACGATAATTCGCCAAATACTTTGGCGGTTCTTTTTGAAGGTATTGCAGAGAAAAAACAAATTCTTCTGACCTATAAAACTTTTGATAAAGACGAAACTACTGAACGTAATTTGGAGCCTGTAGGAGTTTTTCACGACAACAATAATTGGTATTTTCTGGGATATTGCCACCTTAGAAAAGATTACCGTCAGTTTAGAACCGACAGAATTCAGGGAATTAAAAAAACAGATGTTGATTTTACAATCGAACACGATGCTCTGGAAACCTATTTAACTAAAACGGAAACCTGTCCAACAACAAAAGTTAGGATTTTAATTGACCGAAAAATAGCGAGATATTTAGCAACTGAGAGAAAATATCATGGTTTTATTTCGCAAAAAGATGTTGGCGAAAAAATCGAAATGACTTTTATGTCCAGAGATATCGATAATGCTTTTCCGAGATGGTTTCTTATGTTTGGAGATTATGCCGAAATTCTGGAACCCGAAACATTAAAGACCAACGTTCTGAAATTGTTAGAAATCAATAAGCAACGACTTTTATAGAAAAAACTCCTGATAGAATTATCTACAGGAGTTTTTCATTTATTTCTGTTTTACCACATTATAAAAATTGTAATCGGTGTTGGAAGCATCTGTAATTCCGATGTTTCTTCCCATAGTTACAATTTGTCCTCGGTGATAAGTTCCGTGATTGATAACCTGGATCAGATAATCTGAAACAGGCAATTCGCATTCAAACCAGGGATTTGTAATTTTAACTTCTTTCATCAAATCTTCCTCTGACAATGAATTGATAAGATGTTTCAATCTTGTAGATGAATTGAGCAATCCTTGAAATATTTCTTCTTTTGACAATTCATTTTCTGGCTTCTTTTCTGCCATTTCATTTTCAGAAATTACAGAAAACCAATATTCTTCTGTAGACCAGATATGGTCTAGCGTTTTCATAATGGTTGGAAAACTCGATTGAACTTCTGCATAAAGCAATTCATCAGCTTTTGGCGAAAGCCAGTTTACAAACTGTTGGTTTACCCATAAATTGTAATCTGCAAAATTGGACATTATCTTTTTTAAACTCATAGTCTTAATTTTAGATTTCTGATATTAAGTTAGTAAAATTTTACGAATTATCTTTCCCAGAAAAATGGCGGTTCGATATTTAATGCTCTTAAATACACATAAGCTTGTCCACGGTGGTGTACTTCATTATCGATAAAATATAAGATATTCTGAATTACGGGAAATTCATATTGCCCAAAAAGATTAAAGGTCTCGCTAAAATCTTCAACTGATAATTGTTCCCAATATTTATTGATTTCTTCTGTAGCTTCATCCCATTTTTCAAGATATTGCGCTTTGAAAATTAGTTTTTCAGTTCCTTCTGAGAATGGTGCAGTTTCTTTCGTTACAATTCCTTTTAGGCCTGGAACTGCAATAGCCAAAAGCTCATCTACTAATTTTGAAAAAGTTCTCATTCCGCCAATTGAAAATTCGAAGAAATCTTTCTCTGGAAAAATCTCAATCAAACGACGTGTAAGTGCTCTGTGCCCTTGCCAATGTTTCAATAAATCTTCTGAAGTAATAACTTGTGCTTCTAATGTTTTCATGGTTTTAAAGTTTAAATATTTTTAATACTTCAAAAGTAAAATGGGCTGGTGACAACTGTTTGTCAGCAGCAAAAAAAATATTTTAAAAATTATTATTTAGCACATTTTAGACGCACAAAAGTGCATTTAACACATCGGAAATCTACACCCAATTTATACATAAGAGAGACGCACTGCAGTGCGTCTTTACAGAATAAAAAAACTTAGAACCTTAGCATCTCAGAATCTTAGCATCTTTAAAAAAATCCTTTGTACCTTTGCACCTTAATAACTTTGGAACTTAACAGAAATGATTGAAGATAAAAATCAGCAGAGAACTAGTATAGCTCAATTAGGCGAATTCGGTTTAATTGATCATTTAACCAAAAACTTTGATGTTACACAAGAGTCTACTTTAAAAAGTATTGGCGATGATGCTGCCGTTCTTGATTTTAAAGACAAAAAGGTAGTAGTTTCGACCGATTTATTAATTGAAGGAGTTCATTTCGATTTAGCTTACATGCCTTTGAAGCATTTAGGATATAAAGCGGTTGTAGTAAATGTTTCTGACATTTGTGCAATGAATGCAAAACCGACTCAGATTACAGTTTCGGTTGCAGTCTCAAATCGTTTTCCTTTGGAAGCTTTAGAAGAATTATTTGCAGGAATTACTCACGCTGCAAAAGAATACAAAGTTGATGTTATTGGAGGAGACACAACCTCATCTCAAAAAGGTTTAATTATTAGTATTACTGCAATTGGCGAAGCCGACGAAAATGAATTGGTTTACAGAAATGGAGCTCAAAAAACTGATTTATTAGTTGTAACAGGTGATCTTGGAGCTGCTTATATGGGATTGCAGGTTTTGGAACGCGAAAAACAAGTTTTCCAAGTTAACCCAAACAATCAGCCAGATTTAGATCCTTATACTTATTTGGTAGAGCGCCAATTGAAACCTGAAGCACGAAAAGATGTTCGCACCTTACTTCATGCTTTAGATATAAAACCAACCGCAATGATCGACATTTCAGACGGATTGTCTTCTGAAATTATTCATATCTGCAAACAATCTAAAGTAGGTTGTAATCTATATGAAGATAAATTGCCATTAGATCCTCAGTTTATTTCTACTTGCGAAGAATTTAATATCGACAGTACAACGGTTGCCATAAATGGTGGGGAAGATTATGAACTTTTATTTACAATTGATATTAATGATTTCGACAAAATAAAAGGAAATCCGAATTTCTCTGTTATTGGACATATGGCGGAAGAGAATGAAGGAATCCACCTTATAACCCGCGCCAACACAAAAATTGCTTTAAAAGCCCGCGGATGGGATGCCTTGACAGAATAAATTTTTAGAAATTCCAATAAAAAATTCCAAATTCCAATGACTTCATATAATCTTGGAATTTGGAATTTTTTATTTGGCTTTTTTTATTGGAATTTGGAATTTCAACATTGGAATTTTCCTCTCTAAAAAAGCCCTTTGCTTTTTGCTTCTTTAATTAAATCGCGATCAGAACCGCTTTTTATTTTTAATAATTCCATCAAATGCTTTTTTCGTTTCACTATAGCATTTAAGGAAATCGGAATATTCTCTAGCATTTCATGAATTGGAGTTCCTTTATCCAAATGAATTAATATCTGTTTATCGTACTGATCAATCTCGATTGCATTATGCGTAGATTGATTAAGCATCTTTACTACCGACTGGCTGTAATATTTTTCATTTTTCATTACTTTATCAAAAGCCAAAAGCAATTCGTCAAAAGTAAGGTCATTTTTAATAATCAATCCGTTTGGCTGAATTGTCCTGATAATTGTTTTAATTTTCAGTAATTCCGTATACATCGTCAAAAGAATAATCTTGCACGATGGCATTTTTTTTAGAAGTAGCATCGCTAGATCTTCGCCCGAAAAAATCTCTTTTTCTTCGTAAGGAGGCATACTGATATCCAAAAAAGCAATATCAAACTCTGGCGTGTTATCGTTTTTTATTATATCATAACCTGATCTGCAATCGTGTGCCTGCGAAATTGAAAAATCATACTTCTTAGGATTATAACGGGTTATAGCATTTTTGTATCCTTCAATAATAAACGGATGGTCGTCTACTATTAAGATATTCTTTTTAACTAATTGCGAAACTGAGGCTGTTAAATCAAATGTCATTATGCAGGTTATTATTTGGGTCTAATGGGACTTTTATAGTGAGAATTGTTCCTTCTCCTTTGGCAGATTTTATCGTAACTGTACCCTTACATTCTTTTGCTCTATATTCAATATTATTAAGACCAATTCCGTTTTTAGTCTTATTGGTATTAAATCCAATTCCGTCATCTTCGATGGTTAAAACTAGATTATCATCTTCATTTTTAAACTCTACTCTAATAATATCAGCCTTGGCGTATTTATTACAATTCTGAAGTCCTTCTTGAACAATTCTATACAAATTGATTTTTTCAATATTACTTATCAAATCCCATTTTATCTCAGAATCAAAAGTCGTAATCAATTTTGAACTGTAAGTATTTCTCTGATCTTCAAATAGTTTACTCAAAATAGAAACAAAATTATTAATTAATTCTGATTTTTCTCTATTTAAGTCATGTGAAATTTCTCGAATATCCTGCTCAACATTTTTCAATTCGGTAAGATACTTTTTTCTTTTAGAAACAGCTTCGACCTCATCTAATTTATCCAAACTATCCAAACTTATTCGAATACCAAACATACGGCCCAAAACACCATCGTGTAATTCTTGTGCAACTCTTTTCTTTTCTTTTATTCGAGTAAGCTCAATTTCATTTTGCTGCGAAATCATCAAATTATAAATGTCTTCATTTGCAACCTGTTGTTGCTGTTTAAAAAGCAGCTCGCGGTTTCTGGCTTGCTGTGTTTTGTAAACATAAAAAAACAACCCGAGCAATGTACAAATACTAAATACATAAACCAAAGTTTTATTTTTTTCTTGGAGATTAGAATTTTGATCTTTTATTTCGTTGGTTTCGTACTCGATACGTGAGAATTTTTCTCCCATCTTGCGCTCTGATTTCTTGAGCTTCTCATTAATTTCAATATATTCTTTAGAATATACTGACGCATTTTTTGGATCAACTGAAGTAATTTGCTTTAAAGATTCCAATAAACTTGTAGGAGATTCGGTAGAACGAGATAATTCTACTGCTTCTTTTGAGAATTTCAAAGCCTTAACAGAATCTTTTTTAAATGCAAAATATTCTGATAGGTGTATTTTGTTCAAAATAACTCCTGAGGTTAAACCAAGACTGTCTCTTATTTTCAGAGCCTTATAAAATTGTTCTGGAAGCCCGTCAGACTCTCCCATTCTAAGTTTTGCATAAGCGAGATTATCCAAAAGCATTGCATACAACTTGACATCCCCCTCATATAAATTATCTTGTATTAATCCTTCATGAAAATAATACTTGGCTTTTTTGTAATCTTTCATTCCTAAGTAGACAAAACCAATATTATTTAAAGAAGTTGCCTCCAAGTGTAGCTCTGCAGGAATCGATTTGTCTTTTAATATTTCCAATGCTTTGTTATGAAACTCTAAAGCTTTATTATACTCTTCTCTATCATTATAAAGTATCCCTAAAGTGTTATAACAATCGTATAACTGACTACTTACATTTTTTAATTTTTTTAAAATACTTAAAGCTTTAAAAATGGTAACCTCACTTTCAAAAAGAGCATCTTCCTGATACTGAAGATTTGCTTTACTAGAGTATGTTTTTGCAAGATTTAATTCATCATTTATACGGATATAAATTTTCTCAGCTGCATAATAATTCATATATGCACTGTCAGAAATAGACTTTAAGAGATAATAATCTCCTAAATAAGTATATGCTTTTGCTAAATTAACCGAATCCTTACTTTTTTCCGATCTATCCAAAATTAGATATGAAGTGCTCCTGTAGGAATCCCAATCATTCATGTTGTAATATCTGTTGGCTATTTTGAAAAGATTTACCTTATTCAGAGAATCATCTTTTTGGCCAAGAATAATATTCAAAGCTTTTTTATTATAGGACTGTTTTTCGTTATAAGAAAAGTTAATGTCGCTGGCTAACGAAAGATATATTGATAGACTATCTGTTTGAACATCACCATGGTCATCAACACTCTTCTTTTTGGAACATCCAAAAAGAAGAATAAAAATTGAAGTAAGTATTAAGCAATTATTTTTCAATAGCCCTTTTGAATTTAATCAAAAGTACAAAACTAAAAGACATAAAAAAAGCTGTCAGAATTGACAGCTTTTTTTTTCGATTTTAACTATTTTTAGTCGACTTTAATATTTCTTCCGAATGATTGTCTATCGGAATTGAAAGATTTAGTTTCGTTGAAATCTGTATTGCTTGCTCCGTGAAAATCTATTTTTTTCCCATCTTGGGTAGTTTTCTGACCACCTTTTCCATCTACTGGAGGTAAAATTTTAATAGAATCGTTAGCTGCTAAATATGTTGGAACTTCAGTTGAAGCAAAAGAAGTTGCTACTACTACTAAAGAAAATAATCCGATTGTTAAAGCTGTTTTTTTCATGACTTGAGGTTTTAATGTTTTGTACTAATTTTTGGAGATGATTCGCTGTTTGTTTGCGAATCAGAGTGTAAAACTAGCACCAAGACTGAAAAAAATTTATAAGAAAAATCGAGTTTGTGGTAGATCGTACCCAATTGATAGTCAATGGACAGCAAATTAATGTAATCGCTTAATTTTTAGACCTCTAGGTAATTTCCTGCTGCAAAATCGGCAATAATCTGTTCGACATTTGCTCTGTAGGTTTTCGAAAAAGGAATCTTTTTTGTGGAGTTTTTTATGTAACAGATTGAGTTTCCGCTATGAATCCTCGAAATATAATTTCGATTAATTACATAACTATTATGAATACGGATAAAAGGATACGTCAAAACACTTTCAAAATGCTTTAATGTTTTAAAAGCCGTAATCATTTCCCCAGTGTTTAAATAAATATCCGTCGAGTTGTTATCGGCTTGAAAATAACAAATATCTTCAGCATTCAGATAACGGTAATCACCATACGATTTTATGCAAATGGTTAATGGTTGTTGAATATTTTGAGGAATGGTTACATTATTGACATTATCTATTACAATAGAAGGCTGTTCTTCTATTACACTTGCTGTTTTTACGTCAAAATTTGCTTTTTTAAGCTTCAAAACGGTTTTAAGCAGATCAATATGCGCAACAGGTTTTAAAAGGTAATCAAACACGCCGTATTGAATAGCATCAAAAGCTTTATCTTTCTTATTTGTAGTAATAATAATTTTTGGAATTTCCTGAAAGAAACGGTGCAATTCGCTAATAAAAGTCAACGACAAATGACTTGACAGATTTTCTGGTTCGATTTCTAGAAAAACCAAATCGGGTTTGTGCTCTAAAACCAATTCTAAACCTTCCTGAAAATTTGATGCCGATGCCTTAAAAGATAATTCTGAAAAACCTGAAGCGGTTGTTTGGGTTTTCAAAATACTCTCAGCATCATCATCAATTATAATATACGAATACTTTTTCAATTTCAGGTTTTATTGGTTTTCTCACGGCGCAATCATAATCAAAAAAATGCTCTTAATTGCTATGTTAAGAAAAAAAATTGGTCTTTATCGTAATACAAATTTAAAATTACGCAATTAAAAAATCTAAGCAATTCATTGTTAATACATTACAGAGAAATGTTAATACATAAGGATGAAATGCAAAAAAAGCCGATAAAATACCTGCTTTTTAAAATCAAAAATCCCAAATTCCGTAAAGGAATTTGGGATTTCTATAATAAACTGTAAAGATTACATTTTCATTAACCAGTTTTTCATCGAAACTTCGTTTTCGATAATACCTCTTAATTCAGTAATTTTTACACGATCTTGTTTCATTGTATCTCTATGACGAATTGTTACTGTTTCGTCTTCAAGCGTTTGATGATCTACCGTGATACAGAAAGGTGTTCCTAAAGCATCTTGTCTTCTGTAACGACGTCCTACAGCATCTTTTTCATCATAAGCCACATTAAAATCCCATTTCAAATCTTCGATGATTTTTCTTGAAACTTCTGGCAAACCATCTTTTTTAACTAATGGCAATACTGCCGCTTTAGTTGGTGCTAAAACTGCTGGCAATTTTAAAACTGTTCTTGTAGAACCGTCTTCTAATGTTTCTTCTTTTAATGAAGTTGCAAAAACTGCCAAGAACATACGATCTAAACCAACAGAAGTTTCTACTACATAAGGAACGTAGTTTTCGTTTAATTCAGGATCAAAATATTGTAATTTTCTTCCAGAATATTCTTCGTGCGCTTTTAAGTCGAAATCTGTACGAGAGTGAATACCTTCTAATTCTTTAAATCCGAATGGGAAATTAAATTCGATATCTGCCGCTGCGTTTGCGTAGTGCGCTAATTTCTCATGATCGTGAAAACGGTAATTCTCTTTTCCTAATCCTAAAGATAAGTGCCATTTTAAACGAGTTTCTTTCCAATATTCGTATGATTTCATTTCTTCCCCTGGACGTACAAAAAACTGCATTTCCATTTGTTCGAACTCACGCATACGGAAAATAAACTGTCTTGCAACAATCTCGTTTCTGAATGCTTTACCCGTTTGAGCAATTCCAAAAGGAACTTTCATACGACCAGACTTCTGAACGTTTAAGAAGTTCACAAAAATACCTTGAGCTGTTTCTGGACGCAAATATAAATCCATCGCATTCTCAGCAGATGCACCTAATTTTGTTCCGAACATTAAGTTAAATTGTTTTACCTCTGTCCAGTTTTTAGAACCAGTTTCAGGATCAGCAATTTCAAGCTCTTCGATCAAAGCTTTAACGTCAGCTAAATCACCTGCTCCCAAAGAACGTCCTAAACGCTCTCTGATTTCTTTTTCTTTAGCTAAATATTCAATTACACGAGCGTTTGTAGTTACAAACTCTTGTTCGTTGAATGCATCACCAAAACGAGCTTTTGCTTTTTCGATTTCTTTTTGAGCTTTTTGGTGAATTTTTTCAGCAAAATCTTCAACCAAAACGTCAGCTCTATATCTCTTTTTAGAATCTTTATTATCAATTAATGGATCATTGAAAGCATCAACGTGACCAGAAGCTTTCCAAGTTGTTGGATGCATCAATATTGCAGCATCAAGGCCGACAATATTTTCATTCATCTGAACCATTGATTTCCACCAATATTCACGGATATTCTTTTTTAATTCGACACCGTTTTGTGCGTAATCGTATACAGCACTTAAACCATCGTACACTTCGCTTGACGGAAAAATAAATCCGTACTCTTTTGCGTGCGAAACCACATTCTTAAATATATCTTCTTGTTTTGCCATAGTGATGCAAAAATATAAAAACTACCTATATAAAAAAGAAAAATTATGAAGATTGAAGTGCTGATTTTGTTACTTTTGTAAATAAAATCTCTCTTTTTGTGATTAATTATATAATAAATCTGTTTTTTCCTAAAGTCTGTAACGGATGCCGAGCTCTTTTACTTCAAAACGAAACTGTTTTCTGCACCATTTGCCGACACGAAATGCCTCTAACTTACTATCATTTAGACTCGAAAAATGAAGCTGTAAAAAAGTTTTATGGCAAGATCGATATTCAATTTGCATCGGCATTTTTGTATTTTAATAAAAAAGGAATGGTTCAAGAACTAATTCATAATTTAAAATACAAAGGCCATCAGGAAATCGGCACCGTTTTAGGAAATTGGTATGCCGAAGATTTAAAAGATCTTCAATTGGAAATTCCTTTTGACGCAGTAATCCCTGTTCCGCTTCATAAAAGAAAATTTAAAGAACGGGGCTATAATCAAGTTACAACTTTTGGTCAAGCATTAGCATCGGGCTTAGACATTCCGTTTGAAGAAAATGTTCTAATCCGAAAACTTTATACCAAAACACAATCTAAGAAAAACCTACTTGGAAGATCTGAAAATATCGGGAGTATTTTTGATGTAACATTTGAGGAAATCCATCATAATAAACATTTTTTAATTGTTGATGACGTTTTCACTACAGGCGCAACTATCGAAGCATGTGCCAGAGCTTTATTAAAAATCCCTGGCGCAAAAATTAGTATGATATGCATGGCAATGGCACATTAACGTTTGAAAACTCAAAAATTAATTCACCAATATTTTTTTCACTTCTTTTCTGTTACCATCAGTAACTGTTACAAAATAAAGACCCGAAGGAACATCTGGCAATTGAATATCTTGAATAAAATATCCAGAACCTTGAAAAGTTCTATTGTAAACATATTTTCCATTAATATCATTAACGTAAACTTTAATCTCGCTTACTGAATCTCTATCAAATTGTACTGTAAAAGTTCCTTTGTTTGGATTTGGATAGGCAACAAAATCAACATTCTCAAAATCATCATTTCCTAAAGTATAGGTTTTAGAGCAGATATTTACTGATGCAGAATTAATTGTCCCTAATGCGCCTACAGTATCATCAAGAACTCTAAAAGTCCAATTTCCTTGCGGATTTTCACCATTAAAAACACTTAGAGCAGTTGAAGGAATCACAATCTGGCTAGTAGTTGTACTACAGTTTAGAGCAGCCCCACTATCGTCAAACTGTAAGGCAAAAGTTGAATTTGTACTACCACAGTTTTTATTGAATAAAGTCACCATCGTTCCGCTTGGACTTATGATTTGCATCGTCAAGTCTGAAAATCTAGCATGCGTTACATTTACCGAAACATTTACATCTGAAACCGATCCAGATGAAGCAGGTACAGAAACAGTTTTATTCACATTTACATTATCGCCTGTCGAATATCCGCCACCAAAATTATACGACGCACAAGATGTTGAAACAGTATACCCTAAAGCAAATGGTTTCGAGTTTATAGCATAATAAATATTGCCAACTGGTTCTATCAAAAGTCTGCAATTTGTAGAAGCATCAATTTCTGTTGGAACTAATATAGTTTCTGAACCGTCATTCGGAGTATTGCTGACTAAGACAATTGGAAATGTTAATCCGCCATCTACAGATAATTTAATATTTACGTTCGATGATCCTGGTAATGTATTAGCATTATTTATATTCCATGTAATCGTTTGAGCAGATCCTTTTGCCCAGCCTAGATTATCGTCTGCTTGTGATGTTACTGCAAATGGTCCAGCTGCGGTAGTTACGGTTACAACCATAGCATCTGTATTGGTTTGACCCTTTCCTGCAATAGCATTGTCTCTTCCTGTAAGCGTAAAATTCATTGTTTTTGCAATAGAAGAAACAGATTCCCAAGTTGTAGTCAATTGATTATTTAATACCGAACTTAAAGCAGGCATATAACGAACTGGTGAAGTTGTTGGAGGAAAAGACCTAAACATTGGTCCATCTGGTTTTGTTGCAGATGCAAAACTATTGCCAGCAAAAGCTGTTGTGGCGCTATCAAATTGTTCCCATGTGTACGTTATAGAATTTCCTTCAGGATCAGAACCTGTTCCTGTTAAAATAAATGGCGTACTAATTGGGATCGTATAATCTGAACCCGCACTTATTACGGGCGGATTATTATCAACTATAGTTGTTGAAACTGGACAAGTTTTCCCTGCTAGATTATTTTGAATCTGGCTAATGCTTGCATAAGAAAAATAATCATCTGAATGATCTTGTATATTATAACCTTTTGTCACTCCTGCATATCCCATAATAGTTGAACCGCTTCCAGGTTCATAACATGCTCCATAACCTTCATTCTGGAAAGAAAAAGTATGTGTGCCACCAAGCTGATGCCCTATTTCGTGTGCCACAAAATCAATATCAAAATTATCCCCTTCAGGTCTTGCATCTGCAGGAGATGTAAACGCACTTCCCTTTCCTATTGGCTGGCTAGAAGTTGGGCTTTCGCATATACAGCCAATACAACCTGCATTACCTCCTCCGCCAGAAGCACCAAACAAATGCCCAATATCATAATTAGCTTCACCAATAACATTGGTTAATGTAGTCTGCACTTCCTTAGCCCAAGGCCCGCCATCTGCTGCGCCTACCGATGCAATTGAATAAGGATCTGTAGAAGCATCTGTATAAACAACAGCATCATTATTAGCAATTAAAATTAATTGTACTGCAAGATCTCTATTAAAAATACCATTTACACGAGTTAACGTAGCGTTCATTCCCGCTAAGGCTCCCGCTTTTGTTCCACCAAAATAAGCTGTATACTCTCCTGTGCAAGATAATGCCAATCGAAGTGTTTTAAATTGTTTGGCATTAGAAGACGTTTTTGCGGTAGCCGAAGATTTATTTGCTACAACTAGATCGGTTGTTTTACAATCTAAAAGCATTCTTGAATCTGCATTATCTTCCGATTTGAACAAAACATATTCTGATTTATTTTCTGGGTTTTGCTCAATATATTCTGTTGGTTTTGCTGTTCTAAGAACCATTGTCTGTATTCCGATTGGAGCAACACTAAAAAATACTTTAGCATTTCGATCGTCTATTCCGCGACCTTCATAAGATTTAATTTCCGGATACTTTGCTTGTAATTCAGGATCAAAATTAGAAGATTCCCAAACCGAAAAACGTTCCAAAACCCCATTAGTATTTGGAATAGTAATTTCTGACGATGCACTTTTTGCCGTTTTATTTGATGTCGAAGCTAGTTTAGAACTAAGAAAACTTGCATTTAATTTATAATATAATTTATTGGAACTTACGCCATCAGCTTTTCTCAAAAGCGATGAAGAAGTTACTTTCTGCCATAAAACATCTTGTGCATTGATATTTGCAGAACAAAAAATTAAAAATATATAAAGTAGTTGTTTTTTCATACTCTTAAAATATATTATCAAAATTACTTCAATTAATTTGAAATCATATTATATACACGACAATTATTGCTTTTTAATCGACGAGTTGGCATATTTATACAAAAAGATATATTATCTATTAAAAATCGATTTGGCATAGTATTAAATTTAAAAGAGAATAGTATAAATTTGCAGCATCTTAAATAATTTGTTTTGAAGCTCTTTCATTCTATAAACGATTTTCAGTCAACCAAGAAAACAATTTTAACTCTTGGTACCTTTGATGGCGTGCATATTGGTCATAAAAAAATTCTGGAACGAATTACTCAGAATACTGAAAACGGAAAATATGAAAGTCTGGTTCTCACCTTTTTTCCGCATCCGCGAATGGTTCTTCAAGAAAAATCAGAAATCAGATTATTGAATACTATTGGCGAGAAAATAAAACTTTTGGAAGCCACGGGTATAGAAAACCTAGTCGTCCATCCTTTCAATGAAAGTTTTTCAAGATTAACCGCTGAGGAATTCGTTCGTACCATTTTAGTAGAGAAATTTCAGATTCAAAAAATTATTATTGGACATGATCATCGTTTTGGTCGTAATAGAACTGCAAATATTGATGACCTAATTGCTTTTGGAATCGAATACGGATTTGAAGTAGAACAAATTTCTGCTGAAGAAATTCAGGACGTTTCAGTTAGTTCAACCAAAATCAGAAAAGCTTTAAATGAAGGCAACATGGCTTTGGCCAATGAATATTTAGGTTATAGCTATTTCTTGAACGGAAAAGTAGTAAAAGGAAAACAGCTTGGAAGAACAATTGGTTTTCCAACGGCAAACATTCACATTGAAGAAGATTATAAACTAATACCGAAAATTGGTGTTTACGTTGTAAAAGCTAATGTAAATGAAGAAACTGTTTTCGGCATGATGAATATTGGTTTTAATCCGACTGTTAATGGCGAAAAACAAACCATCGAAGTTCACTTATTTAATTTTGACAAAGACATTTACGATCAGAATATTGAAGTTTCTTTACTGCATTACATTCGTGAAGAACAAAAATTTAGTTCTATAGATGCCTTAAAAGCACAGCTTAATCAAGATCAGGTCGATTCTTTGAATTTTATAAACTCCTCTTTAAAAAATCAAACCGTATAGTTTTTATCGTTTTTAAATCATCGTAGTTATTTTTTTAGTAAATTTGATAGAATACTGTTTTTCAAACATTTACTATTAACTTCTAAAAAATAACCACTATGAAATTACCTAAAGAAATTACCAACGGGTTTTTGATTTTCCTCGGAATTGGCATTTATTTTTTATTAATGAATGTACTAGGTTTAGCAGATTTGTTTTATTTAAGAACACTCAATGTTTTCTTTATATTCTACGGTGTTAACAGGACAATGCAGATGAATTTTCATGAAGGAGAAACCGATTTTCTATCAAATGCAATTTCTGCAATGACTACTTCTGTGGTTGGTGTATGTATGAGCGTATTTGGATTACTAGTTTATAGTTACGCCCGAGGTGGAGATGCTTATGTAAGAACTTTGTCTGAAACTTTCATGTTTGGAGGAAATCCATCAGTGCCAACTTATTGCATCTGCCTATTATTTGAAGGAATTGCTTCTTCTGTGATTGTTACTTTAATGATGATGCTATATTGGAATAACAAATATGCTGCAGATTGATTTTTAACTTAACAAATTGCATTATTTTAATTCGATTAAATCAAAAATTTAGCTAAAAGAGTTCATACTTCTTTTTGGATCTTTTTAACTTGCTTATAGCTCAAAGCTATAAGCAATTTTTTATTTAGTAAAATGAAGTTACAACAAATTGAAAGGGTAAAAAAAATCTCACGAGACGATTTTGTTTCCCAATATGTAAAAAAACAAATTCCTGTTGTTATTGAAGAATTGACCGAAGATTGGCCTGCATATAACAAATGGAAATTATCTTATATAAAAGAAATCGCAGGAGATTCTGTAGTACCACTGTACGACGACAGACCTGTAAATCATGAAGATGGATTCAACGAGGCACATACGACAATGAAAATGAGCGATTACATCGACTTATTAGAAGAAAAGCCTACCAATTATCGTATTTTTCTCTACAACCTAATGAAAGAGGTTCCTTCATTAAAAAATGACTTTTTATGGCCAGATATTGGCTTAAAATTAGTGAAGCAAATGCCGATGTTATTTTTTGGTGGAGAAAATTCGAAAGTTTTCATGCATTATGATATTGATTATTCCAACATTCTTCATTTTCATTTTCATGGCGAAAAACAATGTAT
The DNA here is from genome assembly GCF_016735615.1 of Flavobacterium tagetis. Classification (GTDB taxonomy): domain Bacteria; phylum Bacteroidota; class Bacteroidia; order Flavobacteriales; family Flavobacteriaceae; genus Flavobacterium; species Flavobacterium tagetis. The sequence goes on along the minus strand of NZ_JAERSF010000001.1, from coordinate 1,388,538 downwards.
GATTTTCCCACCCAACCAGTCAAAATTTATGTATAAAGTGCCTCACGCTTTAATTTCAAGAGAAGACATTGATTTTGACAATCCTGATTATGAAAAATTTCCAGCACTCAAAAATGTTGAAGGTTATATTACTAACTTAAAGCACGGAGAAATGCTTTATATGCCGGAAGGATATTGGCATTATATGAAATACCTAACACCAGGATTTTCTATGAGTCTTCGCTCTTTTCCAAAAAACATTATCAATTTATCTAAGGCAGCGTATAATGTTTTTATCATGCGCCATTTTGATATTATGATGCGAAAAATTCAGGGTCAAAAATGGATTGATTATAAAAATGAAAAAGCAATTACCAATACGAACCAAAATTTACAACGCACTTTTTAATTAAACAAAACAAAGCGGTTGAGAATTATACTCAACCGCTTTGTTTTGTTATCTAAAGACAATTTTTCTTGTCACTTTCTGTCCATTCTCTAAAGTTATCTTAACCAATAAAACTTGTGGCCCTGATTGAAAATTCGGTATAAGCCATTCACTACTTCCGATTTGCTTTTTATTGTATAGCAACTTACCTCCAACATCATAAATAGCCACTTCTTGGAGATTTTCCTGCTCAGAAACAGATTGAAGTTTAATGTTTTTATCTTTAACTGAAACATAAATTTTCTGATTTTGGTTTTCAAAATCTTCATTACCCAACGATTTGTCCTCATTTAGATTTTTGTAACGTAAGACAAAGCGATCTAAAAAAGTTCCTGGCGCTGATGTAAACGTATACCCTCCAGATTTAAGATTATGTAAAGTATTTGTCACTTTATCTTGCAAATAAATATCTCGATTGCTCAAATCTCCATCGGTATGATCGATAGCGATTGTGAACTCACCTTTTTCAATAGTAGACTTATATCCTAACGGAATGGTGTCTGTTACAACAAAAGGAACTGCTCTTCCTTGAATAACTAGTTTATTGCCTTCATTGATGCTATAAAAATCTACATAAGGATTTCCATTTAATGTAACCGCGTCATAATTAAAATCAAAAGAATTTGTCGCCCCTGTTATATATCCAATTAATAATTGCTTAAAAGCGCCTTCTTTATTCGTAAGATTTAACCACACGCGATGTTTTTCTACAACTAATGTAGATTTATAAAATTGGCTATTATTGCTAGGTACTCGCATTGAATTTGTAAAAACGCCTCTTTGCCCTGTTCTGGCTTTTGCAAAAAATGCTTGTCCAGCAGCAATATACCCTTTTGGCGGAGTTTGATTTCCTGGTGATGGCGCACCAGTACCAGTTAAATTACCAACCGAAGTATCGCCTGACAAATTATATATTGCATAATCATCACTAGTATAACGATAAGTATTAGTTCCTGGAACAGTTATTCTAGGAAGGGTGTTATGAGTCCAAAAAAATAGTGTCCCATAAAAATTAGCAGCATTATCACGAATAAATAGATCTGCATAAATTGCTGAAGGATATGGATTACCAAAAAAACAAAACTTTTCAGCAGCAGCTGTAGGACCTTGAATTGTTCCATTATTTGGCACTCCGATAAATTCCCCTGGAAAAACACTTGGAGTTCCAGTCGCGAAAGATTGCGGACCTCTAATGCTATAACCTACTCCTGGTTCCATTTCCATTGTACCGTACAAATTGGTGGCCCACTTAAAATCAGAAGACCAGTAAGAGTATTTATCGAATAAAGTTTCTGGCGAAAAATCTTTCATAGTAACACCTGCTACTGGAGAAGACCAATAGGTAAGATCGAATCGTCGCACAGATGTTCTTCTTCTATAAGTTATATTACCCACGTTATCTACGTCAGCAGTCTGAACCAAACTTGAATTGTTTTCAAAAATCAAAACTCCATTACCAAGCACACTTACTTCATTGGTTACGGTTAAGGAATTTGTTTCTTCTACAATTAAAGATCCATTATTTTCAATTGTTAATCTGCTGGCAAAAAAACTTGCATCAGTTCCAGATATAATAGGATCAACACCTACGTTTGGAATATCCACACAATCAGTAGCACTAGGAACTCCTACTGGAGTCCAATTTGCACCATTCCCCCAATTGGCATCACTATTTCCATTCCACACTTTAGTAATAGAAACATTTATTGTAATTGGTGTCGCTTCTGATTCACAGCCTGTTGTCGTATTTTTAACCTGGACATTGTAAAGCCCAGAAGACAAACCTGTAAATATTCCGGAAGTATTACTAAAATCTACACCATCAACACTGTAAGTATATCCTGTTCCTGATGCTGGCGAAGTTACTGTAATAACACCTGTATTATTTACACAAGTTGGCTGTTGTGTTACAGAAGCCGTTGGCGCAACCGAAACTGGATTTACAACTAAAGAAACGCTTTGAGTTGCTGAACATCCGTTTGAAGTTGTAATAGTCATTATACCATTATAAGTTCCCGAAGCGGTATTTGCAGGCACAATCACATTTATAACATCTCCAGATCCAGAACTAAAAGGAAATGGTGTAGCACCTTGGTCTGTTAAAGCAATCCAATCAATCGCATAACTAGTTGGAGATCCAGTTGTAGCATTGTAAGCTAAAGTAGTGGTCTGTTCTGATGCGCTTTGACAAACCGAAGCAAAAGCTCCTGCTGTATTAATGGTTGGAAGTACATTAATGGTCAAAGAAATCGCTTGTGTTGTCAAACATCCATTTGATGTGGAAATTGTCATTATACCAATATAAGTTCCTGCAGCCGTTCCAGCTGGAACATTAATATTATCAATATTTCCTCCTCCTGAATCGAAAGAAAAATTGGTCGTTGCTTGATCATTTAATGTTGCCCAATCGACAGAATAACTTATTGGTGAACCCGTTGTAGCAGAATAAGGCAAAGAAGTGGTTTGTGATGATATACTTTGACAGACTGGAATTAAATTTCCTGATGTAGTAATTGTTGGAACCGAATTAACTGTTATCGTAAAATTATTTGCCGTTGATATGCATCCGTTTGCATTAGTTACCGTTAAAGTTCCTGTATACGTTCCCGCTGCTGTATTGGCAGGTATTGGAATAGTAATCGGACTTGCTGGCAATGCTGCATTAGAAACTGGCAAAAAAGTATTCGTTGGGCTGGCATTCCATGTAATGCTATAATTTGTTGGTGAATTTGCAACCGCGGTATACGGCAATGTTGTACTCTGTGCAATTGAGTTTGTACATACCGCGGTAGTCGCACCCAATGTTATGGTCGGCAATGGATTTACAGTCACCGTAAAATTACTTGCCGTTGATACGCATCCATTTGCATTACTTACTGTCAAAGTACCTGTGTATGTTCCTGCAGCTGTATTGGCTGGAATTGGAATCGTAATCGGACTTGCCGGCAATGCTGCATTTGAAACTGGTGCAAAAGTATTCGTTGGACTGGTATTCCATGCAATGCTGTAATTTGTTGGTGAGTTTGTTGTAGCCGTGTAAGGCAATGTAGTACTTTGCGCAATTGAACTCGTACATACCGCAGTCGTCGCACCCAATGTTATGGTCGGCAATGGATTTACTGTCACTGTAAAATCACTTGCCGTTGATACGCATCCATTTGCATTGCTTACCGTTAAAGTTCCTGTATACGTTCCCGCTGCTGTATTGGCAGGTATTGGAATAGTAATCGGACTTGCTGGCAATGCTGCATTAGAAACTGGCAAAAAAGTATTCGTTGGGCTGGCATTCCATGTAATGCTATAATTTGTTGGTGAATTTGTTGTAGCCGTATAAGGCAATATAGTACTTTGCGGAATTGAGCTCGTACATACCGCGGTAGTCGCACCCAATGTTATGGTCGGCAATGGATTTACGGTAACCGTAAAATTACTTGCCGTTGATACGCATCCGTTGCCATTACTTACCGTCAAAGTACCTGTGTATGTTCCTGCAGCTGTATTGGCAGGTATTGGAATAGTAATCGGACTTGCCGGCAATGCTGCATTTGAAACTGGTGCAAAAGTATTCGTTGGGCTGGCATTCCATGTAATGCTGTAATTTGTTGGCGAGTTTGTTGTAGCCGTATAAGGCAATGTAGTACTTTGCGCAATTGAGCTCGTACATACCGCAGTAGTCGCACCCAATGTTATGGTCGGCAATGGATTTACTGTCACTGTAAAATTACTTGCCGTTGATACGCATCCGTTTGCATTCCTTACTGTTAAAGTTCCTGTATATGTTCCCACAGCTGTTCCCGCAGGAACTGCTATACTGATAGGACTAGTAGTTAAAGTAACATTTGAAACTGGCTGGAAGCTATTTGTTGGACTAGCATTCCAAGTAATGCTATAAGTTGTTGGCGAGTTTGTTGTAGCAGTATAATTGAGGTTGGCCGTTTGAGCTCCCACATTAAAACAAACTGGCGTTGTACCATTTAGTGCAATAGTCGGTAACGGATTTACAGTAACCGTGAAATTATTTGCCGTTGATACGCATCCGTTTGCATTGCTTACCGTTAATGTTCCTGTGTATGTTCCTGCTGCTGTATTGGCAGGTATAGAAATATTAATCGGACTTGCCGGCAATGCTGCATTTGAAACTGGTGCAAAAGTATTCGTTGGACTGGAATTCCAAGTAATGCTGTAATTCGCTGGAGAATTAGTAACTGCGGTATACGGTAATGTTGTACTCTGTACATTTGAGCTTGAACATACCGCGGTCGTTGCACCCAATGTTATGGTCGGCAATGGATTTACAGTTATAGTAAAATTCGTTGGAGCAGTAGACACACACCCTGCCGCATTACTAACTGCTATTGATCCTGTATACGTACCAGCAGCAGTTCCGGCAGGAACAGCAATACTTATTGGACTTGTCGGTAAAGTAGCATTTGTAACTGGCAGAAAATTATTTGCTGGACTTGCATTCCAAGTTATACTGTAATTTGTTGGCGAATTTGTAGTTCCAGTATAAGGCAATGATACATTTTGCAAACTTGTACTTGTACATACAGAAGTAGCCGTTCCTAAAGCTATTGTTGGCGGAGCACTAACTATAATATTCGCAGTATTAGGGGCACTAATGGACGAAGTACAATCTGCAGAAGTCAAAGCAGTAACCGTAATAGTACTGTTCCCTAAACTATTCAATCCCGATGCTGTGAAACTTCCAGATCCTGCATTTGTAATTAGCATTGGTGCTGTTTGTCCAACTGCATTTGGTAGACTTGTATTATAAGTTACCGTGTATGTACCAGCTGGTAGACTTGCAGCTGTACCTGTTAACTGTACTTTTGTAGTGGTCCCTGTACAGATATTTGGAGCAGATATCCCAGTGAAGCTATATGTTTTGCATGTATAAGTAATAGTAGCTTGGCCTCTCGCACCACTTCCTCCATTCATCGGATTATTAGAACTCATGGCTCCCCCTCCTCCTCCTCCATTTGTTGCTCCATTATTTCCAACTCGATCTGTTAGCACTACAGAATTATAGGCCGCTCCTCCAGCACCTCCTCCAGAGCCAAAATTAGCCCCGTTTCCACCACCACCAGAAGAAAGAAGGGCACTTAATAATGCATTAGATCCTGGCGTACCATTTGCTCCAGCAGCTGTTGCTAGATTTCCAATAGCTCCAGTACCACCATTTCCACCAGTTGGATTAGAAGTAGTAGTAGTATTACCATTTCCTCCCTGCCCTCCAGGAGCATTGAAAACGCCTGTAAATCCATTTATATATGTTGCCCCTCCCGCAGCACCGTTACCCGCTCCTCCTGTAGTAGTTCCTCCAACAAAAACATTTAAACTTGATACTATTGTTGTATTAATAGTTCCTCTTGCGTAGGCACCGCCTCCGCCTCCGCCTCCGCTTCGTCCTATTAGTGGTGTTACCTGTGCACCTCCTCCGGCACCTCCGGCACCCCATCCTTCAACGGTAACAGCATCCATACCCGCAGGAAGAAGCAGAGTACCATTTGCAGTAAATGTATGGGTTCTTGTTTGTGCTTCTAAAAAAGAAGTATAAAAAATTGATAAAACTAAAACTAGTAGAATTTTTAATTTTCTACTTTCTTTTAATGGTTTCTCAATATAAGTTACTAAAGTTGAAAAGCTGAAAAAAATCAGCGTCGTAAGTAAATCTTTTTTCATCTTGTGGCATTTTAGTAATTGAAAAATAAATTCAAACTCAAAACAAGATTAATTGCAAAATAGAACTGAAAACAAATAATTTAAGAATATAGAATTGAAAGATATACCCCAATTTTGCAATCAACTTATGGCAGATAAACAACAGTTTTTAAACTGCAATTTTTGAAGAAAAAAAATTAATTAATAGGGCTTATAGAAAAGTATTTAATCGATATAAAATGCTTTTAATCGATTAAAACATACTACAAGGTACGATTTTATTTACATTGAAATTGCCAATGTAGTATTAAACCCATAATTTTAACACCTAAATTAGAGAAAACACAAAAAATAAGAAAAAACTGTTAATTTAAAAACAAACAGGACATAAACAACTGAAAATCATTATTTTAAACCAAAACAAAAATCCTTTTATAAAATTTATAAAAGGATTCTACTTAGCAATTCAACTTTATTTAAAAAATTACCTTTTTTGAAGTTGATTTACCATTTCCAAAAATGACTTTTGCCAATAAAACCTGATGTGAAGAAAATAAGTTTTGAATCGATACATTTTTAGTTTCGAGATTATCTTTCTTATACAATTGATTCCCTGAAACATCAAATATTATTACTTCCTTAATACTCTCTTTATCAGATTCAATATTTATGATTCGATTTTTAACAGAAATTAAAACGTTATTTGAATTCTCTCCAAAAGTCTTATTTCCTAAGGCTCTATTAATATAAATTATTGAGAAGCGATTATTAAAAGCACCTATTTCAGAATCAAATTGATAGGGACCATCAGAAAGATTATGCGTTCTATTTAATTCTTTATCCACTAAAAAAATAGATTTGCCATTAAAAAATTGATCTTGACGATCAATTTCAATTTTAAAATTATCTTTAACAGTAGTTTTATAACCTATAAAAATTGAATCGCTTTCTAAAAAAGGCAATTCACGACCTTGGATTACCATTTTTTTATCTTCTACTATACTGTAAAAATCCAATGACATGCTTGAACTTAAATATTCTGCATCATAATTTAAATCTAAAAAATTAGAAGCACCCACTGCATATCCTAAAAGAATCTGTTTAAATTCATTTTCATTATTTTTAATATTCAACCAAAATCTATGCTTTTCACTTGCAGATTTCAATTGTGAGTTCAGAGATGGGCGAAAAAAAGAGGTGTTTTTATCTCGGACTCTCATGCTATTATTAAACTCTAGAAATCCAGTCTGATTGCTTTTTACAAAAAAAGCTTGTCCTGAAGCGATTATGCCATCTGGTGTATCATTATTTACTCCAGAACTTAAAGCTGAACTTGTGCCAACACCTCCTAATAAATTATAAACCGCAAAATCATCATTGCTATACCGATAGGTATTAGTGCCTGGTGTAGTAATTCTTGGCGGAGTATTATGTGTCCAAAAATATAGCGCCCCTTTTGTTTTTGGGACATTCTCTATTAAAAATTCATCTGCACTTATTGCGCTTGGGTATGGATTGCCTACTAAATAAAATCGATCTGCAACACCAAATTCAACTTCTACTTTCCCATTATTTGGAATTCCCTTAAAAACACCTTCAAATACTGCTCGTTCTGTAGTTGAGAAACTTTGCGGACCTCTAATACTGTATCCATTTCCAAGGGTCATTGTCATGCTTCCGTTAAGATTTGTTTTCCAACCCGCAATAGGATCATACCAAGAATATTTGTCAAAAAGTGTTTCAGGCGAAAAATCGAATAATTTCATATCGGCCACTGGAGAAGACCAATAGGTGAGATCGAATCTAATTATTGGCTTTGTTTTTCTTTTTACATGAACAATTCCATTATTTACAATATCATCGTCATCTTGATACAAACTGGCAGAATTTTCTAAAACGAGTATTCCTTCACCAGTATAAGAAAACTCAATACCGAGTGTATTATTTTCAAGTAATGTTACTGTTTTTCCTTTTTCGATAGTACAGCCACAAATATTAGCTGTCGTCAAATTTGGAAAACTTTCATTAAAATAAACATCTTTTCCTGCGGAAGGATAACCCTTTGACCATGAAGTTCCGCTCCAAGTTGTTGTATTTACACAAAGTTTTAAACGAGCAATCCTATGTTTTGAAATACCTGAAACCGAATTAAAATTCCCTCCTATGATCAATTTATAATCTTCACTGAAATTCATTGCATATAGCGTATTATTTAATGGAGCTCTAAAAGTATTATCATAAGATCCGGAAGGCAATAATCGAATCAACCTCGAAGAAGACAAAGAATTGTATGTTCCTGCAAAAGTTCCTCCAACTAAAATCCTGTCGTCTGGTTGTATCAGAATAGTACGAACGTCTCCTTTGCTGAATCCAGCACCAGAATCGAATGTTCGATCCAAAGTTCCGTCACTGTTTAATCGGATAATTCGCTTTTGCGAAATACCATTAAAAGTCAGGAAAGAGCCTCCAACAATAATCTTATCATCAGATTGAAGTGCAATTGCATAAACATATTTATCAAAACCATCCCCAATATTAAAGCTTTCATCAATACTTCCATTTGGTTTTAATCTTACTAAACCTGCAAAAGGAACATCATTAAATTTTTTAAAATGTCCTCCTACAAGAATCTTTCCGTCTAATTGAATAACTACACTTTCTATAGTTCCGTCAGCACCTAAACCAATATTAAAATCAGGGTCTTTTGTGCCATCTGACAATATTCTAACAATTCTACTCGTATTAGCTGTTGAACCATTATACTTTGTAAATGCTCCAGCGGCAATTATTTTCTGATCGGGCTGAATTGCCAATGTATATACTTGTCCATTAAATCCATCACCTGTTTTCAATGATTCATCTATTTCTCCATCAGAAAATATTCTAACAATCCGATTATTGGTAAGATCATTGTATTTTGTAAAATTTCCCCCTAAAACAATCTTCCCATCAGTTTGTAATGCTATAGTTTTTACCAAATTATTACTTCCCGAATTATTAAAAGCAGGATCAATCATTCCGTTTTCCAATAGACAAGCAATTTTGGGAGCGGCATTTCCATTAAACTTTTTAAAATTACCTCCGATTATTGTTTTTCTATTTGGAAGAGGCAAAATACTAAGTACAGAATTATCAAAACCAATTCCAGATGCTAAATAAGAAATATCATGTTCTCCTTCACTACTAATTTTTACTAATCTGCCTTGATTTTGACCATTAAAGACCGTAAAAGATCCTCCTGCAAACCAAGAATCTTCATCATCAAATTCTATAGCTAGCACTGAAGCGGACGCCGGGCCTGATCCGATATCGAAATTAGGTTTTACACTCCCATCTGCTTGGAGAAAAATTAATCTTATCGTTTCAGTGCCGTTGTAAAATCCTGTAAAAGAACCACCAATCATTATTTCTCCTTTTTCATTAATTTTGATTGCTTGAACCCCTTCTTTACTAAAGCCAGAACCCGTTATAAAACTTTCGTCTTTAGTCCCATCTTCGTTCAATCGAATAATTCTATTAGCTACAATATTATTAAAAAGGGTAAAGTTACCGCCCAAAACTAGTTTCCCATCAGTCTGCAAGGCAATAGCATTAACATCATCATTAAAACCTGTACCACTATTGAAGGTAGAATCAAAAGTCCCATTAGTATTTAATCGAATTATTCGATTAGCAGAAACACCATTAAATACTGTAAAATTGCCTGTGAGAATTATTTTCTGGTCAGATAAGACTTTTGCGTGTGTAATGTTTAATGCAGATCCAGAACCTGTTAGAAAAGTAGAATCGAGTGTTCCGTTTGGTAATAAACGTGCCACTCTATTTACTATACTATTGTTATATTTTGTAAAACTGCCTACAATAATTATCTTCCCATCAGACTGTATGGCAATATCATAAACAATTCCTGTAGTTGCTCCAGTTGTTGTATTGAAAGTAGCATCATAAGAACCATCTTCATTTAGACGGATTATTCTACCTACATTAATTCCGTTAAAGCTTGTAAAGTTTCCTCCAACTATAATTTTCCCATCTGACTGCAAACAAGAAGCATAAATTTTACCATTAAAACCTGTACCTGTATTGAAGCTTTCATCTATAGAGCCTTCTGGATTTAAACGAGTAAGATATGAAGTTGGAGATCCATTCAAACTCAGATAGTCTCCTCCTACAATTAAAGTTCCATCTTTCAGAAGAAGAAGTGTACGCACAGTATTATCAAATCCATCTCCATTTTGACCATCATCAAGAACATTAAATGAGCTATCAACTTTACCTTGCTGCGAGAAAATTGCTTGAGATGATAATGAGATTATCATTAACGAATAAAGTATATTTTTAATCAAAACTGTATAATTAAAGTTAATTATTATAAGAATTGGACTAAAATTATAAAGCATTAATCAAAAATACAATACCAAGATTTAGGGATATTATATAATAAAAAAAGCCCATTCTTAAGAAAAGAATGGGCTTTAATGAAGTGTTACTTTTTTATTCTAAATTAGAAAAAATCACTTTTTTGGTAATAGTAGAACCATTTTCTAAAGTTACTTTAACTAATAAAACCTGATCGCTAGAGTGTAAACTATTAATCTCTATTTCTGATGAATTTACTTTGTTTTTAGTATATAATAACTGAGCTCCTACATTAAAAATATTAACTTCTTTGATTGTTTCTTTAGAACAAGTAATATTTACTATTTTGTTTTTTACAGAAATCAAAACACTATTTTCAAGGTTTTCTATATCATCTGTTCCTAATGTTTTATTGGTATAACGTAATACAAAACGATCTGTAAAAGTTCCGATGCCGGTTTTGAAAGTATAATTTGAAGCTCGCAGGTCTGTTATGGTGCCTGTTGTTTTATCTTCAAGATAAACGGCTTGCTGGTTAAAAAATCCATCTGCATGATCGATCGAAATTGTAAGCTGAGTTTCAGCAACTGATTTATAGCCAAGAGGAATTCTTTCTGTATTGTCAAAAGGCAAACTTCTCGCTTGGATAGACAGCTTTTGCGCCTCATTTATAGTATAGAAGTCTACGTAAGTGTTTCCTGCTAACGTAACTGCATCATAATTGTAATCGAAGCTGTTTGTTGCGCCTTCTGCGTATCCGATCAATATTTGTTTATAAGCATCATCAGTATTGCTTAGAGTTAACCATAAGCGGTTTACTTCAATTGCAGCTTCCTTTGCCGTGGTTTTAAAAAATTGTGAATTCTGTGCTTGTACACGCTGCCCATTATTAAATTTAACTGAAGTGACTTTTGGTTTTATAAAGAAACCTTGTCCCACGCCAATATATCCAGTAGGAGTCTCGCCTCCAGTTGTGGCCCTTGTTGCTCCAAGCAATGTGAATACTGCATAATCTGGGCTGCTATATTTGTAGGTATTGCTTCCTTCCGCTTTTTTTGGAAGCGACATATGCGTCCAAAAGTATAGTGCTCCAACATCACCATTATCGGTAATAAATTTTCGGCCATCGATAGCAGATGGGTAAGGGTTTCCGATAAGAAGATATTTATCCGCTGTAGTTGAAATTGGAACGTCTCCGTTATTAGGTATTCCTGAGAATTTTCCAATAAATTCACCAGGAGTTTCAATGCTAAAAGACTGCGGGCCTCTAATGCTATAGCCTATTCCAGGTTTCATTTCCATATTGCCGTAAAGATCTGTTGCCCACTTGAAACTAGAAGACCAATAGGAATATTTGTCAAATAAAGTTTCTGGAGATAAATCTTTCATCATAAAACCATCTTGTTTCGTTGAAGTGATAGGACTAGACCAATATGTCAAATCAAAACGACGAATTGAAGTTACCCTTTTGTATACAATATCTCCACTGTTTTGCACATTGGTAGTTTGTATTAAGCTTGAGCCACTTTCAAACACCAATTTACCATTACTTGTAACTTTATTTGTGATAGTCAAAGTTACTCCTGATGGGACAATTACATCAGATCCAACTGTAATAGTTAGAGAACATGCGTCTATATTTGGCTTAGCCAGTGAAAAAGGCTGACCATTTGCTAAAGATGAAATCGTAACACTTTTACTTCCATCAGGTTCTCCATTTGTCCATCCTGAAGGTCCCCAATCTGTATTAGAACTAGTATTTATTATCGTAACATTAGCTGCACTTGAAGTACAACCTGTCGCTTTATTTGTAACCGTAAAGCTATAATCCCCCACTTCTAATCCTTCGATATGTAAACTAAAGTCTGTACCATCATATGAGTGCGATCCCATCTGACCTGTTTGGCTAATTGTCCAGTCTGCTGGCAAATCAGTCAGAGTTATACTTCCTAAAGTATTACATGCAGCATCGTTGTTTTTTGTGATTGTTGGGACTGTAGGAAGTGCATGTACCGTATTAGTAATTCCCACACTTGTTGATGTACAGCCTGAAACATTAGTAACATCCACACTCACAACCTGTCCGTTTGTTAAAGCTGTAGTTGTATAAGTCGTGCTATTTCCTGACTGCATTACTGTCGAGCCCACTTTAAACACATAACTTGTTCCTCCTGATGCGGTAAAGATAACTGACGTTCCAGCACAGAAAGTGTTATCAGAATCGCTGCTTGTCAATCCTGCTATAGGAAGCGCGTTTACCGTATTCGTAATTCCAGCACTTGTTGATGTACAGCCTGAAGCATTTGTAACATCCACACTCACAACCTGTCCATTTGTCAAAGCTGTAGTTGTATAAGTTGTGCTGTTTCCTGACTGCACTACTGTCGAGCCCACTTTAAACGCATAACTTGTTCCTCCTGATGCGGTAAAGGTAACTGACGTTCCAGCACAGAAAGTGTTATCAGAATCGCTGCTACTCAATCCTGCTGTAGGAAGAGCATTTACTGTATTGGTAATTCCAGCACTTGTTGATGTACAGCCTGAAGCATTCGTAACATCCACACTCACAACCTGCCCGTTTGTTAACGATGCAGTTGTGTAAGTTGCACTGTTTCCTGACTGCACTACTGTCGAGCCTACTTTAAACACATAACTTGTTCCTCCTGATGCAGTAAAGGTAACTGACGTTCCAGCACAGAAAGTGTTATCTGAATCACTGCTACTCAATCCTGCTGTAGGAATCGCGTTTACTGTATTCGTAATTCCAGTCGAAGTTTTTGTACACCCCGAAGCATTCGTAACATCCACTGTCACAATCTGTCCGTTTGTCAAAGCTGTAGTTGTATAAGTTGCACTGTTTCCTGACTGCACTACTGTCGAGCCCACTTTAAACGCATAGCTTGTTCCTCCCGATGCGGTAAAAGTAACTGACGTTCCCGCACAGAATATATTATCGGCATCACTGCTGGTTAAGCCTGCTACTGGCAGCGCCAATACATTAACATAAGTAGTAGAAGCAGTAGAAGAACAACCTCCTGGTGTCGTTGTTACAACAACTGTTGCATTTTTAGTTCCTGTTCCTGTTACGGTAATTTTAGGATTTTTTATATCAGTGCGCGAAAATGTAACTCCTGTAGATGTGGTAGACCAAGTGTATGTTACATTGGGGTCAGAAATATTATCCACGTCCAATTGAACACTTGCTCCATCACAGGCATCTAAGGTTTTATATTTTCCTTTTGGTGATGTTGTCGCCACTGGATTAACCTGAGAACTTGGTAGTAAAACAATATTGTCTATGATCGAACCAAGAGTAGTCGTTTCGAGGGAATTATAAAATTCAATCCATATGGACGAAGTCGTTGGTGTAAACGGAAAATTAACAAATACAGGTGTGCTAGTATTATCACTACTTGTATAATGTTGTGATATTGTATTTGACCCATCTACTATTTTAAAATCAAGCGCAGTAGTAGGAGAAGATCCCGGTCTACGGGCATACAGAAAGCTTAAAGTATAAGGAACATTTGGAATAACAGTTACACTTTGCCCTAATGATGCTTGCGAATCTAATTCTGCAGTAAATTCACTATTTCCATTTCCAAAATAAACACTTTCACCATACACTTCCACATAAGATCCTTTTGTGGTCGCTTTTGACCAATATTGGCTTGTTCCAGTACTGAAATCACCATTTTTAATTAAATTGCCCACACAATTAGAAAGGACTACGTCATCTGTCGATGTGCCACAGCTATTGGTGATTGTCCATCTTAATGTATAAATTCCTGCTCCAGAAGGGGTAAATGTAGCCGTTGGATTAGAAAGACCACCACCAAACTGATTTGTATTCATATTTGGACCGCTTACGATACTCCAAGTACCTGTACCAAAAGTTGGTGTATTAGCCGTCATTGTAAATGCACCAGTGCCATATTGGTCAATACCTGCATTAGCTGTTGGAGCTTGATTTACTGTCAATAATGCAGAGTTCGAATTAACTGCACACAAACCATTATAGACTATACATCTTACTCGATAGCTATTCCAACCAACTGGTGTATTACTTAAGCTTAAAGTATTGGTAGAATATCCAGATACATAAGTCCCCAATGAAGCATCAATGTTTGTCCAACTTGTACCATTTAATGAATATTGCCATTGATAAGAAACTCCTGAAGTCGATGATGCAACTGAAAAAGTTCCTGATCCTCCTTCACACACCATCAATGCTTGTGGTTGATTTGTAATTACAGGCGAGGTACAGGTATTATTAACAATCCCGCTTGCTGCTGCCACAAAATAAATATCATTTTTATTTAATGCTGCAGAACCTGTAGATCCCCAAGATCCAGGAATCATTACTGCCCCTCCAAGTGTAAGTGTTGCAGTGCTATGCGTAAATGTACTCAAATTAACAATTGACCCCGCCAAAATAGAAAAGTTCTTACTTACTGTTGTTGCTTTACTTAATGTAACTCCCGCTGAGTTGGTATTACTAATTGTGAGATTATTTACCGTTCCAGGTAAGCCTGCACTAGTTGTCTGAGCAACCGTTCCATTGAAAGTATAATTCGCTCCTGAATCAAAAGTTCGTAGCATCGTGGCTGTATTAGGCACGGAACCATCTACACCAGTGGCATTTGCCGTAATTAATGTCGCTCCTGAATTCAATATAAACTTTGCCGTTCCTGAACTTCCTCTACCTCCTGAGGCAGTAACTTTATAATTACCCAAATCAATTACGCCACTAGTATTAAGCTCTCCCATCCAAGGATCTGTATCACTAGTTAAAGCTGTACTTAAGGTAAGATCTGAAGCTAATTTTAAAGTACTCCCAGAATTTACATTATACTTAGTAAAAATAGCAGCTGCATCAGCTGGCATAGTTAATGTTTGTATCCCAGTTCCATTAAAAGTAAAAATTCCATTTTGTACAACCCCTACAGTTGTTATTGACCCAGC
This sequence comes from Flavobacterium tagetis, assembly GCF_016735615.1. Taxonomy (GTDB): domain Bacteria; phylum Bacteroidota; class Bacteroidia; order Flavobacteriales; family Flavobacteriaceae; genus Flavobacterium; species Flavobacterium tagetis. Next base: position 1,373,123 of record NZ_JAERSF010000001.1, on the reverse strand, counting down.
TCCTGCTGTATTTGTAAAATTACCAGCAATATTGACTTTACTTACTCCCGAAGTACCTGCATTAAAATCAAAAATACCTCCTGTTTGGATATAATTCCCTAATATAGAATGCGTATAACTAGTTGCATTATTAGCCACAAAAGTTCCTCCTGATAAAGTAAAATCATTGTTGATTGTAAGATTTCCAGTAGCTGTTTTTGAGCCACCTCCAGAAATTACGAGATTACTGTAAGTAGTTACTTTAATAGTTTGATTACCCGATCCATTATAGTTTACAGTATTTACTGCAGTAGATGCAACTAAATTAGTTATTGTTGAAGTTCCTCCAATATTAAGCAACATTCCAGTAGCATTTGTTAATGTGCCACCACCTGAAAGAGCCGAAGAAACTGTGAGTGTACTAATATTATTAGTATATATTCCAGTAACGGAAACATTAGGTATCAATGTGGTAGTATTCCCATTTAATGATCTATTTGTCCCGGTAAAAGTATGTGTTGGATTTTGAGCAACAAATGTAGTAGCATTATTTGTAAAATTATTACCAAAACTAAATGTAGCTGCTGCGCCATTTGTTGTTTCATTCCAAACAGCTCCATTGTTTAGAGTTAGTGCTCCTGTAAAAGTCATAATTCTACTGGTGCTATTTGTTGAACCAAAATTTATTGTACCTGTTATATTTGTTACTCCTGTTACAGTTAAACTACGGTTAATTGTTGCAATACCACCACCATCAATATTAAAGTTCCCAAGATTAATATTCATATTGCTATTAACAACTAATGCCCCATCATTATTTATGGTAACTGTACCAGCTACAGTCCAATCAGAACCAGTAGTTGTCATTGTACTACCATTACGAATTACAAATGTATCAGCTGTGCTTCCAAAAGTTGTTGGAGCGGTTCCTGTTCCATCTAAATTCTTACCCCATCTACTTAAAACATTTGGATCACCAGTTGCTTTCGAATAAAATGTTTCAGCCTTAACAAACGAAACCACAAAAAACATCCCAACACAAAGCAATCCTAAACTTGGTGTACTTAATCTTTTGGATAAAATTTTAGAGGAAATGAAAAATAAAAACGAGTAAAGTAATTTTCTCATCATATAACAGTAGGTATTTGTTTTAAATTTGTTTTTGGTTTGCTTAAAGCAAAAAAAGGCATTACTTCCAAAAAAGAATAATGTTCTTTTTGGTAATTAACTGAACTCTAAAATGTTAAATTCTGACATCTTAGACCGAAATTTCAAAATGTTAAATTCCGTACAAAAATATTTAAATTAGCCTAATACACAAGGTTATAATTTATTTCTTTTTATAAAATATTAACAAATTTCAGAATTAATTTATAACTAATGGCGGATTATTAAATTTAAATGTTAAAACGAATGAAAAACCCGACGAATAACATTTTCACCATCAAAGAAGCTTTACAAAAGTTAGAGCATTTTTGTGCTTATCAAGAGCGTTGTCATGATGAAGTAGTTGCTAAATTATACAGCCTAAAAATGACTCGTGATGAGATTGACAGTATTGTCGTACAGCTGATTGAGGGAAATTTTTTAAATGAGACTCGTTTTGCTTGTAGCTTTGCCAGAGGCAAACACAGAATCAAACATTGGGGAAAAATTAGAATTACAAATGAACTTAGAGCTAGAAACATTTCTTCAACAAACATCACCTTGGCTCTAAAAGAAATTTCTACTGAAGAATATTATGAAACTTTCGAAAATCTAGCGGAACGATCTTGGAATAATATTTTAGAAACGAATCTTCTAAAAAAAAGAAAAAAGTTCTGCGACTATATGCTTCGAAGAGGTTTCGAAAGTAACTTAGTTTACGAAAAAGTAAAAGAACTAGAAGAAAACTAGACTTGTTTCTTCTATCAATAAAAGAGAAAATTTATACTCTTTCAAAATCTTCCGATTTCACTTCAGTCTCTTCTTAAGTTGCCCTACAAACCGCATAACGCTAAGTTGTAAATTATTCCGTTTTTGAAGAATTTATAGCTTATCTGATGTTTTTTAGTCTAAAAACTCAAAAAACAGTCCGAAAAAATCCAATATTTTACGATTATTCTTATAATATTTTTTATCATTTTATAGGAATACTTATCGAACATTAAAATTTTTAATGTAGTTCATCGACTATTTAAACGATTCATCGATTATTCAAGCCTTCCCAAAACCTTAACAAACTCTAGCTCGTAGATGTATCTATCTTTGCGCGGTTCGAAAAGTCTTATGCCAGCATAACAAATTGATAGAAAACATTTAGCATGAAAAAAACTTTACTTTTATTCTTATTATTGCCTTTTTTTGGATTCGCTCAATTGAATCGTAATTATGTCATTGGCTCGAAAACTGGAGCCGATTTCAAAAATCTTCCAGAAGCAATTGAAAAACTGAAAGATGTTGGAACAGACAAAGATATTCAGTTTCTATTGGATGAAAATCAAATTTTATCTTCTCAATTAACAATTCCTAGTTTTAAAAACAAGAACAAAAACACGGTAACCATAAGACCAAATGATGGAAAAGAAATTACCATCACTGGAAAAGTTAGCAACGGGGCATTGATTGCACTTAATAATGCGGATTACATAATCATTGATGGAAATAATACCGTTGCCGACAATAAGTTAAAAATTTACAATAACCTTGATGACAGTAATAACAAGTATGCAAAACGAGTTGCTATTTGGCTATACAAAAAATCTGAAAACAATAAATTTCAAAATTTAACCATAGAGTTAAATGCACTAGCTCCTGAAATAGGAACAATATCAACTGGTATTTTAGCTTCTGACGACAACTTTGACAACAATGCAAACAATGCTAATAATACCATTCAAAATGTGACTTTTACAAACGTTAAACAAGCAATAGTTGTAAAAGGTCAAAACAAAAATAATAGTGGGTGGAAAATTTTGAACAACAAAATAGTTTCAACAACTAATAATGTAAAAGCATTTTTAGGTATCTCTCTTTTAAATGTAAGTGATTATACTGTAACAGGAAATATATTAGACGGAATAAAAATTCCTTCAAATTTTGATGGTACGCTTAGTCATTCTGGAATATATTTAGAAAATGCTGATGACGGCACCGTTTCAAACAATAAGGTTTCAAATATGGAAAACCTTAAGGGTAACGGTTCTGCTTATGCAATTTATGTTAAAGGAGACAATGCTATCATTTCTCAAAACATAATTTCTAATTTATTTACAAGCTCAACCAATACTGGAGCAATAGGAGTTAAACTGGAAGGAAATAACGGTTCGATATTTAACAATAAAATCAGCTCTATAATCACCGATAAAGCCATAACTGCTAGTGGAATTTACACAACAGGAAATAATCAATTAATATACAACAACTTTGTTCTTGACGTCAGTTCAGCTGGAGGTGATGGCGTTAGTGGCCAAAGCGCCTTTGGTATATATATTGATAATGGTTCTACGGTTAAATTATATCATAATAGCGTAAAACTTATTACTAATCAATCTAAGGGATGTTCATCAGCTTTATATGTAAGAGATGGTTCAGGATTTGATATTAGAAACAACATATTTGTAAATGCTCAAACTTCAGGAAGTGAGCGTTTTGCAGTATATTTTGAATCAGCAGATCGTTCAAAATTCCCAACATTAGATTACAATGACTACTATAGTTCACAGTATGTAGGTACCTTTGGAAGCTATTATACTTCAGCAAACAAAAAAACTACACTTGATGAATGGAAACAAGCAACAGCTAGAGATACTAATTCTAAAAATGGAAATCCGTTATTTCTAAGCAACAGTTTATATTTAGATGCAAATAATGCCGTAAACAAAACACTTATCGGAACTTTAATTGCAGCTGTACCAACAGACATTGACAACAGTACAAGGGTAAAACCATATATGGGAGCTCATGAATTGGCAACTTGTGTACCAGCAGGTGACCAGGATACTTTTGGATCAAATATTTGGAATGGATATGTTTATAAATTAACAACCAACACTATGCCTCCGAATATCTCTTATCCTGCTTTGCCAAGCACAAGCATTGCAACTTATATTGGAACTGTAACTGAAAACAAAAATTTCGATAGAAATAACGGAGAGGGTTCTGTTACAGGTCAAACTTCAAATTTCGCTTGTGATGACGCTCCTTCAGATCGATTCTTTGTACGATATAAAATGCTGGCTGATATTACTGAAGCTGGCGTATACAGTTTTGATATTGGAAGTGATGATGGAGTAAGACTTTACATCGATGATGCTGCTGTACCAGTCATAACGAGATGGAATGGTCACGGTTTCACTATGGATTATGCTACACAAAATCTAACAGTTGGTAAACATAAATTTGTTCTAGAGTATTATGAAGACGGTGGTGCTTCAAGAGTCTCTTTTTTCTTTGGCATTCCTAAAGGAAATCCTTCTGAGTATGGCGACAAAGTATGGAACGTATATGGTTACGTAAACAATGATATATCTTTAAGTAATGTAAGATATGCTGGTTATTATGTTGACCCTCATTTAAATCCTGACTCAACAAATTACTGGACAAAAGATAAATCACCTTCATCTGCAACCATCTGGCAAGGTTCTCAAATACCAGACAACAATTTTACAGTCGTTTACAAACGTAAAGGTTTTGATTGTGGACTATATCAATTAAAACACATGAATCATGATGATGCTGTTGAGCTTTACATTGATGATCAATTGATTTTTTCTAGAAATGGCTGGGATAATGCCACTTATTTAATTAACGGAGGGCAACTTTACCCTCTAAACAGCAATTCTCGCGTAGAAATACGTTTAAGAGAAGATGGTGGCGATGCTAATCTTGGTATCGATTTTACAAAAACGGATATTATTTACAATGGAACTGGCACTATTCCTAATGGAAGCAGTTTAGTTATTAATAAAAATACAGAATTACAAGCAGACCTTACCGTTTGTTCTTGTACCATAAATCCGAATATCACATTAACAGTTCCAAAAGATATCACTTTAACTGTTGATGAAAATATAAACGTAGGAACCGGAGGGAAATTACTTATTCAATCTGGCGGATCATTTCTTCAAACATCAACAAATAAAAATATGTTCACAGGAAGCAGTACTGCTTTTCAAATAGAAAGAACAACCAAAATTCGCCGTTTCGACTTGACTTATTGGTCAGTACCTGTAGACAATCCTGATTTTAAAATGAACACTTTATCTCCAGAAACTTTATTTGACAAATATTCCTATTGGTCTTCTGATTTCAAGTGGGCAACAGATCTATACGGCAAAATGGCCATGAAACCTGGGATAGGATATAGCATTAGAGGCCCGCAGTCTTTTAGCATTGAAACTCCTGCTGAATTTATTGGAAAATTCTTTGGAACACCTAATAATGGAGACATTCCAATTTCAACCACAGCAGATAAATATCTTCTTATCGGAAACCCTTACCCATCTGCCATCGATGGGCGAAAATTTATTACCGATAATGGTGATGTTGGAGCACTATATTTTTGGACGCATGTATCGCTGCCAAAAAAAGCGGAAGGAAGCAATACCTACAAATACAGCAGCCCAGATTATGCAGTATTCACATTGCTTGGATCAACAAGAGCTACAACTGGAGGCGAGAATCCTACTGGATATATTGGCGTGGGGCAAGGTTTCTTTATAAAGCCAAAAGTCACTTCAGTTAAATTTAATAATGGGCAGCGTATAAAAGCACAGAATTCACAATTTTTTAAAACTACATCAAAGGAAGCTGCAATTGAAGTAAACCGCTTATGGTTAAATCTAAGCAATACCGACGATGCCTATAAACAAATATTGATCGGATATGCAGAAGGCGCAACAAACAGCTTCGATTACAATTATGACGCTGTTACATTAGCAGGCAACTCTTACGTAGACTTCTATACTATCAATGAGGCTCAAAAGCTGTCTATCCAAGCGAGAAGTTTGCCTTTTGACAATACAGAAAGAATTCCTCTTGGCTATAAATCAGTTGCTGAAACTCAGCTTACAATTTCGATCGATCACGCAGATGGATTTTTTAGCCAGCAAGCCGTTTATCTTGAAGATAAAACAACAGGCACTATAACAGACCTGCGAGCTTCAAATTATACTTTCAAAACCGGCATCGGAACTTTTACAGATCGTTTTGTGTTACGTTATACCAATAAAACATTAGGCACCGATGATTTTGAAAACACAACAAATGGAGTTTTGGTAGCTGTAAAATCAAAAGTAATAAATGTGAGCAGTGGAACCGAAAACATTAAAGAAGTACAAATCTATACTATTGGCGGGCAAATAATTTACAATAAAAATAAAATCGATTCCAAAGAATTAAAAATTGAAAATTTATATTCTAGCAATCAGGTTTTATTGGCAAAAGTAATTCTAGAGAATGGCCATATAGTCACTAAAAAAATCATATTTAATTAATAACAAAAAACCCATCGTAACGATGGGTTTTTATTTTTATTCTTCTTTTAATTCATCTATTACTTTTTTTATCTCTTTAGCATATTTTCCATAAAACTGATGTACCCACCATTCTAAACTAATTCCCATAAAAAGCACTACAAAAACAACCGTTAGAAAGAATCCGATTAATTGTCCATTCGAAAACTCGTGATCAGAAAAATTAGGAATTCTAGGAAACATATAGTAATTAAACCCTAATAGATATAAAATCAAAAAAGGTGTTAATGCAAAACCAAATGTTTTATACAATTCCATGTTCAATCGTATATCAAAATAAGTTTCATACAAACTATCCTTTGTTGTTAAAGTGATTTTGTTCAGTCTTTTATAAAAAAAATAAAATTTCATTAAATAATACACACACACCGCAACAAAAAGACTAAAAAGCAAATAATAAAAAAAAGTAACTTTTGAAGGAACATCGATAATTATTGGCACTAATCCAACAAAAACGATTGAGACTATCTGATAATAAAACTCAGTTTTTAAGTTCTTTTTTATTTTGTCCAGTGGTGTATTTGCAGATTGAATCTTCTCTAAGTTTTTTGGCAGAATAACATTTTCAGCTTTTTCGTTATTCCACGCATTTTGTATATCGTTAAAATCCATATCCTTGATTTTTAATAATTTCTTTTAATTTTTCTTTGGCTCTATTTAATTTCACCCTAGCATTTCCTTCAGAAATTCCTAGATTCTCTCCTATTTCTTTATGGGAAAAGCCTTCTAGCTGATAAAAAATGATAGCTTTATCAATCTTTTCTAATTTCTGCACAGCTTTATAAAAATGATCTAGCTGACTTTCTTTTATATGAGAATCTCCCTCATCATCTTTGACATTTTCTGAAGCAATTTCATATTTGTCGACTTTCCGTTTTTCTTTCTTTAAAAAAACAATTGCTGTATTTACTGCAACTCTATACATCCAAGTCGAAAACTGGCTTTCATTCCGGAAAGACTCATACGATTTCCAGAGCTGACATATTATCTCCTGAAACAAATCTTGCTGATCGTCGGAAGTATCCATATACATTTTAGAAACTTTATGCAAAATTCCTTTATGATTTTCCATCCGATTTAAAAACTCATATTCTTTCTCTTTCAAAACAGATTTAGTTCATTATAGGTTTTACAGTATATCCTCCTTTTCTCAATAAATTAATAACGCCATACTCACCCCCTAAATGTGCCGCTCCAACGGCAAAGAAAATACTATTTTGTTTTATTAACTCTGGCATTTGTTCTACCCAATTTAGATTTCTATCATCAAGAATCTGCTTTTTAGTTTTCTCACTTGTAAATCGTTTATCTGTACTAAATGCATACATCGCTTCAATGTTTTCACTTTTATAAGCGTCCACCAATTCGACTGTTTCTTCAGGAGTTGATTCTTCCAAAAGCGTTAGCTTTTCATCATTAGAATAAGCATTTTCAAGAATTTCAAATTGGGTTTTAACAGATTCTAATCCAGCAATAGAGATATTTCTTTTTTGGGCCGCATCCGATAACTCCATTTCATAAAATTTTAAATCTAAGCAACCAAAGCTTTTAATAGAAATCAAACTCAAAACAGTCAAAAGACTAAAACTATCTACTTGTTGTACCGACATTCCAGTACTCTTTTTTAAAATTGAATCTAGTTTAGCTAGCTGTTCTGAAGTTAATTTTTTACTTAATGGTTCTTTTCCCATTGCCAATTGTTGCATTTGGCTCATTTCGTTTGGATCTGTAAAGTTGATTTCTAAAAGCAATTTATCCGATTTTTCAAAGGCATTTTTAGCTTTTTCAGATAAAAAATAATCTTTAGAGCAGATCATATGAATCGTTCCGTATAAATAAGATGGTTTTTTAAGTTCTTTTCCTGAAATTTCCCAAAGAAGTGAATTTTCTAATTTTGAAGTTTTTGTCTGCGCTGAAACTTTACAGATAAGAAAAAATGCAAATACAGCAAATATAAATTGAAATTTGGTTTTCATGATTGGTTTTTATTTGATTACAGCTTGTAAGTAATCGAATAAACAAAACGTTACAAAAAACTTTACTCTTTTTTTTAATTTTAGATTTTGAAGAAAATCGGAATTTAAAAAACAAAGTCTCTAACTAATTCTAAAACCTGATTAATTTCTTCCTGCGAATTATAACTATGAATACAAAAACGAAGTCGTTCCTGACCTTCTGGAACAATCGGAGAAAGAATAGATTGTACATCAAATCCTTTTTCTTGAAGTCGCTCTGACAATTCTTTTACTCTTTTGTTTCCTGGAACAATAGCAGAATGTATAGGAGATTTACTGTGAACGAACATTGGTTTTAATCCTAATAAGTTTTTTTGCTGATTAAAAAACACAATATTCTGACGAAGCTTTTCAATAACCTGTTTTTCGATTTCTAACTGCTGATAAGCTATAAAAATTGTCGCAACTGTATGCGGAGACAAAGCGGTTGTATAAATAAAACTTCTAGCAAAATTAATTAGATAATCTCGAAGATCATTGCTTCCTAAAACTGCTGCACCTTGACAACCCAAACCTTTGCCAAAAGTTACAATTCGAGCAAAAAATTTATTGTGTAATTGCAAATGTTGGGTCAAACCTTCCCCTTTTTCTCCAAAAACACCCAAAGCGTGAGCCTCATCAACAATCAAATTACAATTGTATTTTTCTGAAAGCTGGACCAATTCTTCTAAATTTGGAGTATCGCCATCCATTGAAAAAACCGTTTCGGTTACAATGTAAATCGTGGTATCTGAAAATTTAAGAATATACTTTTCTAAATCTTCAAAATCATTGTGAATATAATGATACGAATTAGCACTCGACATTGCAATGCCATCTTTTATAGAAGCATGACATAATTCATCATACAAAACAACATCATTTTCTTGCGGTATAGCGCTAAAAAAGCCCAAATTGGCATTATATCCCGAATTGAAAACTAAAGCTGCTTCTGCATCATGAAATTGCGCTATAAAACTTTCTGCAATTTGATACAGAGAATGGTTTCCTGTAATCAATCTGGAACCTGTTCCTCCATTTTGCAGCATTTCATTTTCTACCAAATAAGCATGAGTATGCTTGAAAATAATTTCTGACTTGGAAAATCCAATATAATCATTTGAAGAAAAATCAATTCGATTATTAAACACAGGCAATTTTCTAAACAAATTACCTTGTTTACAACTTTCTAATTTATCATTAAGATTTTCTGGTAGCTTCATCATAAAACCAAAGTTAGGCAATTCATCTTAGAATTAACAAAACAGCGGATTATATGAAATCCGCTGTTTTTCTAAATTTAAATGGCACTAATAAACGGTGATTGCCTAATATAGTTTGACTCGATCATTTCTTTTATTATAAACCTCGAGATATCCGATGCTGTAATTTTATCTCCTAAACAGTCTTCAAGATTTATAGAGATTTCCGAACTGTCCTCAGAAAAAACAATTAAAGGGACACGAACTTGCGTCCAATCTATTTTGCTATCAACTAAAAGATCATAGGTTAATTGTCGGTCTTTTTGAATTTCGGGAAAATTCGTCTTCATCCAATCGGTGGCCGTAATTGTCTTCGGACTCTTCTTATCAAATGGCGTATCGATGTTCAGGCCGGCTAGCAAAACATACCTTTGAATACCATATTTATCCATAGCTTTCAGAATATTTTTCGTTGTCTGACTTGCCACCATTGGCTCTCCTAGCCTTTGTCCAATTGTACTCAATACCGCCTGACAATTCTTAAGCAATACATTTATAGATTCTTCATTAATAGCATCACCTTTAATGATTTCTATTTTTGAGTTTTGAATGGTAAAATCGTCGGGATTTCTCAATAGAAGTTTTACACTAAATCCGTTTTCTAATAACTGGTTTACAAGATACTTTCCAGTTCTTCCGCTGCCTCCAAGAACAGCAACTTTTGATATATTTTTCATATATATTCTTTATAAAAATTTGACATAAAAAGTTATGTTCCATCATTCAAGATAAAACAAAGCGCAAAAGCTTACTTAGCTTTTACCATCGATCAAATATTTTATAAAGAGATTTTGATACTTCAAAAGTAAGAAAATAAAAAAAAGCCAGGCAATACTGTCTGGATTTCAATTTATTATATCTTTTCCTTTTCTATCCATTTAAAATTTCCTTTTTCAGTAGCATCTAGTAAATCGATGTTGAGTTTATTCGAAAGATTAAGAGAAAATTGAAATGTAGCCTCTCTGTCTTCAAAACTATACATTTTATAATGTTTGTTTTTAACATACCAAAGATTTGTCCCAAATTCACCATATCGATCTTCAAAAAAAGAAATATATTCAAATTCCGTCGCTTTCAATTTCACATCATAAGAAAACGGCCCAATAATATATCTTGAAATAACTGTATTATTCTCCAAATTTATCAGCATATTTTTAGTTGCAGAAAACTTAAATCCATAAACCAAACAATAAGTTCCACACAAAAGAAATGTCACAAAGGCTCTGATGGCTATCTCAACCGATTTATCAATAAAAGCAAAATATACAAACAAAACAATCATGTAAATAAAAGCTCCAAAAAAACTGATGCCAGCAATAACTCATACCAAGCTCGCTTTCCTGTAAAAATCGAAATTTCATTTTCTTTCATAAATCAAAAATAAAAAAAGCCAGACAAGACTGTCTGGCTTTTAAGCTTATTTTGAAATTGTTTTAGTCAACTAATACAATTATCTTATTGTTTTTCATTTCGATTGTTCCTGACTTAATCTCTAAAGTATAAGTTTGGTCATTAACTCTCGTAAATTTATCAGCAGCCTCTTTAGAAAAACTGAAGCTTGGAGCTGCAATTTTAATTGTTCCTTCTTCTAGGATTGAAACAATTGGCGCGTGATGATTTAAAATCTGAAAGCTTCCATTAACTCCCGGCAAGCTAACTGATGTTACCTCTCCTGAAAATAATTTCGCTTCTGGTGATACTATTTCTAAAATCATGTCTTTTTTAGTTAATAGTTGATGGTTGATGGTTGATGGTTGCTTTCTAACAACTTACAACTCACAACTGACAACCAAATTATTATGCTTCAGCTAACATTTTCTCTCCAGCTTCGATTGCATCTTGAATAGAACCTTTCAAGTTGAAAGCTGCTTCTGGAAGGTGATCTAACTCACCATCGATAATCATGTTAAATCCTTTGATAGTATCTTTAATATCAACTAATACACCTGGAATACCTGTAAATTGCTCTGCTACGTGGAATGGCTGAGACAAGAAACGTTGTACACGACGTGCTCTTGCTACTGCAAGTTTATCTTCTTCAGATAACTCCTCCATACCAAGGATCGCGATGATATCTTGTAATTGTTTGTATTTTTGAAGAATTTCTTTTACTCTTTGTGCACAGTCATAGTGCTCATTCCCTAAAATTTGAGGAGTTAAGATTCTAGAAGTAGAATCTAGTGGATCAACTGCAGGGTAGATACCTAACTCAGCAATTTTACGAGACAATACAGTTGTTGCATCTAAGTGCGCGAAAGTTGTAGCCGGCGCAGGGTCAGTTAAGTCATCCGCAGGAACGTAAACCGCTTGTACAGATGTAATAGATCCTTTGTTTGTAGATGTAATACGCTCTTGCATTGCACCCATCTCAGTTGCCAATGTTGGTTGGTAACCTACCGCAGATGGCATACGTCCTAAAAGTGCTGATACCTCAGAACCTGCTTGTGTAAAACGGAAGATATTATCAACGAAGAATAATACATCTTTTCCTTGGTCTGATCCAGCTCCATCACGGAAATACTCAGCGATAGATAATCCTGAAAGTGCCACACGTGCACGAGCTCCAGGTGGCTCATTCATTTGTCCGAAAACGAAAGTAGCTTTAGACTCTCTCATTCCTGGCATATCTACTTTAGATAAATCCCATCCTCCATTTTCCATAGAGTGCATGAAATCATCACCATATTTAATAATTCCTGACTCTAACATCTCACGAAGCAAGTCATTTCCTTCACGTGTTCTTTCACCTACTCCAGCGAATACTGAAAGTCCACCGTGACCTTTTGCGATATTGTTAATCAACTCCTGAATCAATACTGTTTTACCAACACCAGCACCACCAAACAATCCAATTTTACCTCCTTTTGCATAAGGTTCGATCAAATCGATTACTTTGATACCTGTAAATAAAACTTCAGATGAAGTTGATAAATCTTCAAATTTTGGTGCAGGTCTGTGAATTGGCAGACCGTTTTCTCCAGTTTTTGGCAAATCACCTAAACCATCAATTGCATCTCCAACAACATTAAATAAACGTCCATATACGTCTGGACCGATTGGCATTTGGATTGGATTTCCAGTTCCAACTACCTCATATCCTCTAGACAAACCGTCTGTAGAGTCCATAGAGATCGTACGAACAGTGTTTTCTCCAATGTGAGATTGTACTTCAAGAACTAAAATTGTTCCGTCTTTTTTAGTGACTTCTAGTGAATCATAAATTTTTGGAAGTTCAACATCTTTACCGTTGAAAACTACGTCTACTACTGGTCCAATGATTTGAGCAACTTTTCCTATTACTTTTGACATTACTTATGTATTTATTAAATAGCTATTTAGGTTTATCGAAAATACCTCTTTTTTCAGAGCGCAAAGATAATTTTTTAAAATATAAAATCAATTTTTTTTTCATAAAAAATAGCATGATTTTGTTTGATTCATAAAACTTGCCTAAAAAACAACAAAAAAGACATTTTTTTCACTAAAAGAAAAAACCGCTTCATTGACAAAAATGAGCGGTTTTCAAACTAAAAAAATTAATTTTTATGGAAGCGTTGCCGGATATTGAATTGGGTATTGCGCCAAATCAACATGACGAAGCGTCGAACCATACTTTTCATTAATGGCATCAATAAATATATTTGCAATCAATCCGTAACCTCTTGCACTAGGATGAACCCCATCTAAAGAGAATGCTCCACCAGTTGCAAAAGAAGAACTCATTGTAAAGTTTCCAAATCTAATTCCCCCATTAGCCAATTGTGACATAGTTGCTCTTGTATCTACAAATGCAAGACCTTTTTCTTTCGCGACAGCTTCAATTGTCACATTATATGCATCTGTCGCTTTTTTAATCTCTGCAATTTCCGTTGGAATTAATAAATGCTTATCCTGCAAAGGATAAGATATTCCGAATGCATTTAACGGAGCTGGAGGAGCAATACCAATTCCAGAATTGGCAGCTGTCGGCGCAGTACCAATATCCGCTCTTGTAGTCAACACCACTAAATCTGTAGCTTTAGCTTGTCTCGCTTGTCCGAAAACTGCACCATAAAAAGCCGCGTTCTGCGCTCCTAATGTTGGAGTAAATGCAGCTGTTAGTTGCACTCTCAAATCTGTTAAACTTTCATCTTTTATTAATAATGGGCTTGCACCAGTTTCAGAAAGCAAATTAATTCTGTCTCCAGCACTAAAAGCCGTCAACGCTTGTTTTAATGGCCCATACAATTGTGCATTAAGAGCTTTTATTGTAGCCACACCTACAGCTTCATTATTTTTACCAATTACTTTAGCCGTAAGCGGATTATAAGGAACTGTCGTAAAATGAGGCAAAGTAGTAATATATGGCAGATTTGCCACAACACCTTTTGCTCCTTTTGCTGTTAAAGCAGTTGCCAAATTAGTATATACACTAGCAAAAACTGCTGGGTCTGTAATGTCACTTGCCCCATAAGTGGCTGGATTCGGATTTCCTGTCTGATCTTTTCCTGTTCCTCCAGAAGTTGCATACCCCAAAACATCATTTCCTCCAATAAACAAAGAGAAAAAAGTTGGATCTTGCGCAATAGCATCCGTCAAAACCGCAGCTGTGGCAGTACTTGAGAATCTTGCATAATATGGATTTGCCGCGCCAGTAGCAACACCAGCAACGTTACCATAACCTGCTGCTAGCAAATGATAACTTTTAGCACCTGGAACTCCTAAATTATTAAATGTTCCTGTAAGATGAGCCGTAACTTCTGTAGTTGGCTTTCCTAAAACATTTACAGGAGTTTGGGTTGGCCCATCAAAATATAAACGAGTTCCTGCTATTACATTTCCTCCCAAAAGTAAACCTCCAATATTATCATTCATTAGTGGCTGCGTAAAAGCTCCGCCGCCTGCAGCTACAAATTGCTGCGCCAAAATATTCGGATATGAATTCTCCTGACCTTTCTTAAACAAAGCATTATCGCTATAACCTGCTGCAAAAGAATCTCCAAGCGCCACATACTTTGTAAAAACCGCAGAACCTGGAACTACTGGAACTTCTTCTGGCGTATTATTATCATCATTATTACAAGCCGCCATAAAGGTTAATGAAACCAACAACAGCATTTTTATATTTTTTTTCATGTTAGTACTTTTTAAATTATTACCTCTTCATTTTTCAAATAACTTCAAAGAAGCCACATCAATTTCACATAAATAATCACTCTATGGGTTAATTGTCCATGAAGCAAACCACATTTGACCAATCATACCTGCTCCAATAACTTGAAGATAATCTGACCCAAAAAGGTTTGTTGCTCCAACTTTAATAACCGATTTCCATTTCGGAATAGCATAATTTACCTGAGCATCCAAAACTGTATTTTCAGGAATCATACCATCTCCAAAAGAAGACTCCCATAAGTACTCCGAATTCCATCTTACATTAACATTAAAACCTAAATTTTTAATCACTTTCGCATTTCCTAAAGAAGCCTTAATTCTATGTTTTGGAGTATTGAATCCAGCCACGAAATCTGGATCATCTGCTTGATTGAAGTCAAACTGAGAGTAGTTATAATTTACACCTACTTCAAAATCTTTATAAACCTTTTTAGACAATCCTGCACCAAAACCAAAAGAAGAAACTCTAGCTGTTGTATTTGTATAAACCTGATACACTCTTCTATCACCAAATGCAAGAGCCTGATAAGATTCTGGCGTACCAACAGCTCCATAATATGGAGAAATAACTCTTGCGGTATTCATAAAATCATTATAAATATTATAGTAAGCATTCAAATCCACAGATAAATCATTTTGAACCACAGTACGATATCCTGCTTCAAAAGCCTGAACTTGCTCTGGTTTCACTAAACCAATATCAGCAACTTGCAAATCTCCTACGTTACCCGAAGCAGCAAAAGCCTGAACTGAAGCTACTGTATAAGCATTATGATAAGCATTTTGCCCTGACATATTAATTGTAGCTGGCTGCCCAGCCGCTTGCCCTGCCGCACTTACATTTACAGTTTCCTGAAAACGGTCTAAG
Source organism: Flavobacterium tagetis (assembly GCF_016735615.1). GTDB lineage: Bacteria > Bacteroidota > Bacteroidia > Flavobacteriales > Flavobacteriaceae > Flavobacterium > Flavobacterium tagetis. The sequence continues at coordinate 1,357,351 of NZ_JAERSF010000001.1, read as the reverse complement.
TTTTCTGGAGCAGAACCAATTAATGCAAAAGGCCCTAAATCAAGACCAATATATTGATCTTGTGTAGTTGGGTTACGGAAACCTGTTTGATAAGACAGTCTGAAATTATGATTTTTTGATGCTCCTGCAGAATATACAAATGAAATTCTTGGCGAAATATTTCCATCAAAATTCTGACTCTTATCATAACGCAAAGATCCTGTAAACTTCAATCTATCATCTAAGAATTTTTTCTGCAATTGAGCATAAGCTCCATATTCTTTATATTCAATCGGACCATCATAATCTGTAAAAATAGTTCCTTCTGAATTCATTACATATTTTCTCCACGAACCTCCAACTTGAACTTCTGCCCATTTAATGACATCTCTAAAATTATAATTCACATCTGAATGATATAATTTTGAATGATCAATAAATTTAGCACCCTGAGTCAAATCTGGATTTGCAACTACTGTTGCCAAAGCACTATTAAATTGCGCACTGCCTGGCTCGAATCTTGGCGAACCTGTCGGTTTGGGAATAAATGATATTTGCGCAGGCAACACATTATAATCTGCAAAGTTTCTTGCAATCTGAGCGGATTCATTTGCATTGGTCCCCATAACAGCGCCAGCATACTGATAAGCTGTTGCATAGTTCGTAAACCATTCTTGATCAGATTTAGCCGCTCGGTTAACGTTCCATGCCGCAAATCTCATATCGTATGAGTCTCCGGCAGACTCACTTGTAAAATAAACTCTTCCAAAAAAGTTCTTACTCTTTACCTCAAATTTACCTTGCTCCATCAAGAACCCCTTTAAAGCATACCTATTTGCTCCTTGATAGATAGTACTTCCTGTACCGATTTTATATTGAAGTATAAATTCTGTATCATCTGCCCAAGGCCTAATATGAGCACTCAAATCTGCTTTCATACTTTGCACCTTGTTATCCGTCAAGTCTTGCTCACGATATCCCGTTCTACTAACCTGCCCCACGTTTGGAATAAAAGTAGTAACCTCGTCACCGTAAATATTCAAACCATCATAATTCTGATTCATAGCATGCCCCACAGGACCACCAGTCATACTTCTTGTATCATTTGCAATCCATTCAGAAGCTTCCATATAAGTAAAATTAGCCTTCATTGCAAAATGCTTCGTAAATGCTTTTGCCAGTCTAATTCCAAAGTCATTATAATCATTTGTTCCTGCAGCATCTTGACTTGTTTGCCCATATTTATAGTAAACACTTATTCCTTCATTAGTAAAAGGGCTTTTACTTGTCATAAACATGATTCCATTAAAAGCATTTGCCCCATAAAGCGCTGAAGATGCCCCTGGTAAAAGCTCCACACTAGCAACATCAATATCCGAAATTCCAATAAGATTTCCTAAAACGAAGTTCAAAGCTGGAGATGAGTTATCCATCCCGTCTACCAATTGCATGAAACGAGTATTTGCTACTGTAGCAAAACCACGAGTATTTATAGATTTAAAAGAAATACTACTTGTATTAAAGTTTACCTCCTTCAAATTTTCTAAACCATCATAAAAAGTTGGAGCTGTCGTGTTTTTTATTTCTTGAAGTCCCATACGTTCAATTGTAACCGGAGATTCAATTACACGTTCTGGCGTCCTAGATGCCGAAACCACAATTTCATCCAATTTCGTTTCTTCATCTTTAAGCACCACAATCAATTTTTGATTTGCCGCTGTCACATTAATCGTTTTTGACTCAAATCCGATGGCTGAAACTTTAACAGAAAAAGGGAGCTTGGCGTTTGTTGTCAATTTAAATGTTCCGTCAAAATCAGTGGATGCTCCACTATTTTCTCCGACCACAACAACATTGGCACCAGGAATAGATTGCTTGTTACTGTCAGTAACTGAACCTGTGATTGTATTCTGCGCAAAAGATACTCCGCTGAATAACAACATAATTAGCAAGTAGACTCTCATTAGGGTTAGTTTTATTGTTAGTATATATAGCCAAAATACACAAATATTTTAATATGCATAAAAAAATGTTAAATAAAATTGATATTTATCATGATTTTATACAATATTTTAACTATTCACTAATTCATTTTATTAAAATAAAAACAAAGAAAACCTAAAGAAAAATCAATTTACTATGCATACATATAAATTTTTATCAAAAAACTGAAAATTTCACAAAAATACATACGTCCAAAAAAATTTTTGACAATAAAAAAAAGCGAGACCTAAATCTCGCTTTTTTAACATAATTATCTTTCCTATTGTTTTGACTCTACTTTTTCTAATCTTTTGTTTAAGTCTATTATTTGCTTATTTTGCTCAATGATATATAAAGTCATTTCTTCAATTTTCTTCAACAGATTCATATTCATTTCTGCCAACATTAACCCATTTTTTTCTACTTCTTGAGCCGAAGGAATTTCAGGTAAATGGTTGTTTTGTTTGATATATTGTTCGACTTCATTTAAGGATTTCAATTTATAGTCATTAGCAAAAACATAATCAGGTACTATTCCTGCGTTAATAGAAACTTTTACTTCTTGGGCATGAATATTCCCTGCAACAGTAAGCTTAGAATCTGGGGTTTTGGTACCTATCCCTACATTAGCATTAGAGCCTTTTATGAACAAAGCATCTGTGTAAAAATTTTCAATTTCATATCTACTTGCAGTTGTTTTAACCTTAAAACTTAAATCCCCCCAATTAGTATCACTGTCACTCAAGGCAATCTTTGCACTCAATACATTTCCCGTACTTGAAGTTCTTGTCAATGCAAATTTCGCATCAAATGCAACACCATCACCTTTACCTCCATGAATATTAAGTTTTTCAATTGGAGCATCTGTTCCAACTCCAAAATTTCCATTAGAAACATAATTATTACCTAAACCTGTTATTTTTAAATTTCCAACAGACTCAACATCGCTCTTCGAATCTAAAAGATAACGCCAACTCTCCCATGTATCTTGTTGATAAAAGGCTGATCTATAAAGAATCCTACTACCGTTCCATGTATTATCAAAATACAATTGAGAAGCTAAATGCCCTCCTCTTCCATTTATCTCAAGTAACGATCCCCATTCTGAAGGAGCATTTAATCCTCCATAATTATCCCAAAGTCTTATAGACATTGGACTTACACCCACTCTGGGACCACTGTTAAAATCTTTTTGATCCTGACTCCAATTTAAACTTTTTGCCCCTAAGTTCCCATCAAAACCCTGACTATAACAAAATACGTTAAGCATAATTACACAAAACGACACTACCTTTTTCATGTACTCTATTTTAATTTTTCTTCTATTTCAGAAAGCCTTTCTAAAACCTTTTTTAAAATTTCATTTTCTTTTTCTAATACTTCAATTCTTAAAGATTGCTTATTATTCATCTTTTCTTGTTCAATAACATAAAGGGTAAGCTCTTCAATTTTCTTCAACAGATTCATATTCATTTCTGCCAACATTAACCCATTTTTTTCTACTTCTTGAGCCGAAGGAATTTCAGGTAAATGGTTGTTTTGTTTGATATATTGTTCGACTTCATTTAAGGATTTCAATTTATAGTCATTAGCAAAAACATAATCAGGTACTATTCCTGCGTTAATAGAAACTTTTACTTCTTGGGCATGAATATTCCCTGCAACAGTAAGCTTAGAATCTGGGGTTTTGGTACCTATCCCTACATTCCCATTTCCTAAAATCCTAACTTTTTCTGTTTGATTTGTCAAATGAGATTCTTGGGTAAAAAACTGCAATCCATAAGTATTACTTCCTGCATTTTGAATAATTGATCGAATTGAAGTTCCAAAAGTATCTACATTTCCTTCATTTATAGAATATGCAATCATAATAGAAGACTGATTATCTATATTTAAACCATCTCTTACAAGAATACTCCCATTGCTAACTTCTAATTTAGCCAAAGGATTTGGAGTACCAATACCCACTTTACCATTTGTGATCTGCATAACGTTCTTACTAGTATAATCCCCAAAACGTATACCTCCATACCAATGTAAATCAAGACCATCTGAATCTAAAACAGGAAAATGACCAATATAATAATTAGCTGCATCACCGTTACCAACAATCTTATTGACAAGTGCTATATCTTGCGAATAACCCCTATATGAAAACAAACATATCACTGAAGGTAAAAACACTCTAACAACCAAACTTTTAAAACTACTCATACTTTTATTAATTATTATTCTCTAACTCCCGCACTAATCCTTACGTGTGGTACGTGCTGCTTAAGCATTAAACACCCTAAAAACTACCACATCATCAATAAATCCCTTTTGACCTGAATAATCCATTGCACTGCTGCACACATAATCTCCTGCCTTATAAACCAATCCTTCTTCAACTGCATTATTCTTAATTTAGAATTGTCTTCTTAATAGTCGCGATTTCTTTTCTCAAATCTTGATTCTCTTGTTCGATTTTGTTCGTACGTTTATTTTGTTCAATCATATATAACGTCAATTCTTCTATCTTTTGAAGCAACTTGGCATTCATTTCACCAAGACTTTTAAGACTTCTTCTTCATTTGGAATATTTTCTAAATGTCCTTTTTCGGCAATATGTTTTTCTACTTGTTCAAGTGTTACCAAACTATATTCTTTTTTAAACACAAAATCTGACCAGCCATTCATATCGACTTTTACTTCTTTAGAGTGAATTGTTCCGTTTACGTCTAGTTTGTTTTGGGGATTTATTTCTCCTATACCTACATTACCATTTGCATTAATTCGCATCTGTTCCTCATTAGCGTTGGTATTAAAACTTATACCGCCTCCCGTAGTAGAGCCTCCTCTAAAAAAATTAATTGAGCTGTTTGTAATACCATAAAAACTGTGTTCAATCGAAAATGATTTACCATTTACGACCGACGTATTATATCCTCTTACTCCTAAAAAAGTGCCATCTCCATTATTATCACCTTCAGATAATCGACCAAACACTGCTCCCAAAACTCCATTTCCAATATGATATGAAACATCTAATACTGCTCTTGGAGTACTTGTTCCCAGACCAATATGGCCATCACTACCCCGCATATAAAAAATATTGTTTCTATAACCATCCCCTGTATGAGCTCCAAAATTTATAAATCCTTTCGAACCATCAAATCCCATATCTATTCTAGAAACATTTTCACTATTAATATTTGTGTTAAACATCCCATCATTAGTAATCTGTAAACTACCAACTGGCAATGTATTTTGCGCAAAACTAAATTGAAACGCAAGCACTGCAATTATTACTATTTTTTTCATAATATTATTCTGTTTCTACTTTTCTCATTCTTACTTCCAAATCTTTCTGATTATCTTTAAGAAGTTCATTTTCTTTTTTCATCTCAATCATATAGAAAGTCAACTCCTCAATTTTCTGCAACAACTTCGCATTCATTTCACCCAAATTAATTCCGTTTTCCAAAACCTCTTTTTTACTAGGAATATTTTCTAAATGTCCTTTTTCAGCAATATGTTTTTCTACTTGTTCCAAAGTTGGCAAAACATAGTCTTTTTTAAATACAAAATCTGACCAGCCATTCATGTCGACTTTTACTTCTTGGGAATGAATTGTGTCATTTACATCGAGCTTATTAGTTGGATTTGTTTTTCCAATACCTACGTTTCCATTTCCCAAAATCCTCATCTTTTCTGTTTGATTTGTCAAATAAGATTCCTGAGTAAAAAACTGCATTCCATATATTGCCCCCGCTCCCGCACGAATCCTTTCGCGTGATACCTCCTAGTAATCACTAATAAGTATAAAATTTAACTAATCATGGGATAAAACACTTTTTCAGTTGTTGTTTTAACGTTTGGAAAATTGTCCTTTAGAATTTTATCAATTTTGCTAGAGCATAAAGACGTAATTACAAAACTAGAACCATCCAAAAAATTAATTTTCACATAATAGTAATTACTATGTGCTAAACCAGGTGCCACTGTCCCCCTTGTTCCCCCAGTATAAATTATAATTTCACATATATCATCAATCGTACATTCTAAAATATTGTTTTTAACTTTTTTAATTATAGCTTTTTTAGTTATTTCAAAAACAATCCCATTATTTTCCATTAAATAATTGCAATGCAAAAATACTGTAGGCAAAAAAAACATTAAAAAGTATGGTATAAGTAAAAAAAACATCAGTTTTAAATCATCAATAGACGTGCATAGTATTACAAAAGAATAAATTATTGACATTACTATTAAATCTGTTAATGCTTTTAACTGGCTTAAAAAATTAATTTTTATTTCCATAATATTTGTTTTGATTTATCTAACAAAATTACCCCCCGCTCCCGCACGAATCCTTTCGTGTGGTGTAACGACTAAATATCAAACATCCTAAAAACTACCACATCATCAATAAGTCCCTTTTGACCAGAATAATCTATTGCACTGCTGTACACATAATCCTCCGCCTTATAAACTAATCCTTCTTCAACTGGATTATTGTGGACATAATCTATTTTTTGCTGTATCACTTTATTGCTCCACAACTCTATTGGCTTATTATCATGTCTCCAAAATTGATAATGCTTAACATTGGAACTTTTTTCTGCTTCTTTCTTAAAAAATTCCAGCAAGAATTCCCGTCTGCTTTCTCTTGGATTTTCTTGTATACTTTTTACTATAGCTTGACTGGTAAACCTTTTCAAATCTCCAATCAATAATTCTGGATTCTGTCCATTTATACTTCTAAAAACCAAATGAACATGATTTGTCATAATACACCAAGCATGAATTTCTAATCCCTTCTTTTTCTGACAAAACTCTAAACTTTCTAAAAACAAATCTTTATATTCATTTCTGGTAAACACATCTAGCCAGCCCACTACTGCAAAACTTATAAAATACAAGCCTTCAGGATTATGAAACTTATAATTTCTGCTCATTTTTTCTTAAGTACTTACACATTTTAAACTTCAATTCATTTCTATTATGCCACACGAAAGGATTCGTGCGGGAGCAGGGGGATTAACTGTGTTAATGCGGTCTCAGACATTGTTTTCGAAACAAAATTATTCATACTCATTTGATTTCCTAAAAAGCTAGCATTATTCAAACTCACATAACTACTCCTATTAGGCGGTGGTCCAGAATTTTTATGGCGTCCAAATATGTTATTAATGCTAATTTTACTTTTCCACCATTCGCTAAAGTTATCTCCGTTAACGTTTTTGTTAAACCATTCTTTAATTCACCAAGAATCGCGGTTATCTGTTAATACTTCTATATGTGACCAATACTTTGTGTTACTTCTTTGGCCAGACTGCGTATTACTAACCATTTAGGATTAGTTAAAAAAGAAACCATCCCCCAGTTTTCACTCTCAATATCTTGCAAAAGAATAAATAGTTGCTCCAATTTAAATTTAACATTATCGTCAATCAAGTTTTCTGAATGCAATTTATTAAGGTTAATAGGATTCATAAAAGTGTAAAAATCCCCTTCCAATTCTTCTAAATTAGATTCAATTAAATCATTTCTTTCATTAATGTTAATATGGCTTGGAATCACCATTAATTTTAATGTATCTTCTAAAAATCTATAAATCTCTTTTATATTATTATTTTCTTCCATAAAATATTCTTGATTTATCATTAAATGTGGGTCTATATCCCCCGCTCCCGCACGAATCCTTTCGTGTGGTACGTTCTGCTTAAACATCAAACAGGATTATCAAATTTGTAATTTCTGCTCATTTTTTCTTAAGTACTTACAAATTTTAAACTTCAACTCATTTCCGTTATGCCACACGAAAGGATTCGTGCGGTAGCGGGGGATTACTTCAGTAAAAAATTAAATTTTACTCTCTTTCCTCACTCCAATTTAATAGCATCATCTGGTATTTTTTCTGCAAACAGTTTTTTATATTTCTCTAAATCATTTGGATTTTCCTTTATATTTATTTTGTGAAATATTGTAATTGTACTTTTGAGGGATTACTGTTCGTTGCGGAATAAAAACTGGCGCAGGAGGAATTACCACATTTTGCGGCAAAGTCCTTAAAGGAATTGAATTCAATTGTAAAAACTCTAAGGCAGGCTGATTCTGTTTAATCTCATTTAAAAGTACTTTATTAACAAAAAAGATTGTCAATATGTTTTTTATACCACTCACCTAAAAACTAATCTTAATCCCTTCTTTTATAAAATTATTAAAATCTTCGTCGTTTTTAATTGCATAGTCCCCTAACAAAATACTTTTTTGAGGATCATTTTTGTTATATGCTACTACAAACTTGTCATTAACATCTGGCGAAGAAGGAAGTTTATAAAACAACATATCATAATTATTCATATAACGAATACCGCCTACAGTATAAGAATATGTAATTGAACTTCTACCAACGTTATATCCTATGGTTCCCCTTCTAAAATAAGCTTCAACAACACCTATTGTGAAATCATAATCACCTAAGTCTTTTTTTATTTCTTTTTTACCTAGCTCTTTTCCCCATAATAACATTATCAAACCAATGATTATAATTAAAATGAGAATATAATTTTTTTTCTCCATTATCCTTTATATTTATTTTGTGAAATATTATAATTGTATTTTTGCGGAATAACTGTTCGTTGCGGAATAAAAACTGGCGCAGGAGGAATTACTACATTTTGTGGTAAAGTCCTTAAAGGAATTGAATTCAATTGCAAAGACTCCAAAAGAGGCTGATTCTGTCTAATTGCCTCTACGGGTACTTTTGTATTATTAGGAATTTGTCTCGCACCTTCTAAACCTCCTAAAATTAACGCAGAACCTATATTAACTGGATTAAAGGCCGTTTTAAAGCCTTCATTAAAGTCACCAGCAAGTATTGATGTTGTAAGAAAAGAAGATAAAACAGTTCCAAAGGTATTGTTTACACCTTCTTTTAGAATCGGATTACCAAAACTAAAAATTCCATTAGGGAAAGCCAATCCAAGCCCTTGCCCAAATCCCAAGGTTAATCCCCCTGCCGCAATACCCGATCCTGTATTTTCCAATGTGGTTCTAAAATTATCCCCGTTAATTACAGAATTGCTAAAATTTTGAAATCCTCCTGCCCAAATAACTCCATAAGGTCCGCCATAAACTGTTAACGCTCCTGCTACCGCTCCTGTACCAGTATAGGCAACAAATTTACCCCAATTAATATCAGAAAACTTACCTGTTCCTCCTGTTATTTTACCCCAATTTTGATAAACATTTACTGCCGCACTAACAACTATAATTGCCGCAACAACTAAAGGTACGATTTCCCCACTAGGATCTGTATAAACTAACGGATTATTCCAACAATACCCATAACGGTTAAAATTCTGTGTATTAGAAGGATCTTGTACAAAATTATCAGGCTGTAAAAAACGATGCAGTTTTGGGTCGTAAATACGACCATTCATATTTATTAAGCCAACACTTTGCAAATGTTCATGACCTGTATAACCTCTGTCTAATATTGTCAATCCAGCAAGATTGTTTCCTGCACCATCCTGCACACTTACAATAGCGCCCCAAGCATCAAATAATCTTTTTTCGAGTATTGCTCCGTTACCATCAGTAATAGACAAAATACTTCCTTGATAATCTCTTTGTAAATATAAGAGGTTTTGCACATTTCCGTCACCTTTTACTACAATTGGCGCACTGTAACCATCCCCTCCTATATAGGTTATAAACTCAAAAACGCCTGTTGCAATATTATGCTTAATCTCCATTGTGCCATCGGCAGCATAATATTTACGCATTGGTCTTTGGAGTTTATCATCCTGCAATCCTCCATAAAACATGGCGGTACGGCTATTTGAATCATTATAATTAAAACTTATTTTATCTATCCCCGCTTCTTCAATCTGTACTGGACTTTTAAAAGTATTATAACTAATATTTTGAATAGGTCTTGCCGCATAATATTCTAATACTTCTGGTGTTACCTCTATCGAGTTGTTCTGATAAGGTTTTCCCGTTATGGTATAACTGTAAGTTCCCAGATTATTTTGCGTTATTCTTCCCTGATCATCGTACAATTGTTTTTCCTGTTCACCTTTAACATTTGTAAATTCTGTCAAACGGTCTTGCGCATCGTATTTAAAGTTTTCGTTTTGGCCAAATAAACTATTTGTTCTACTGGTTAAATTTCCGCGTTTAGCATCAAAAACAGTGTTTAAAGTCAAAATATTCGCTGAATTAGAAATTCTATCATACTTAAACAGCGTTGTTAAACCATATATATTATAATCACGGGTTATTGCAAGTGGTCCGCTTTGGGCTGTACGCAATTGCCCTCTTGCATTTACCGTATTTACCTGCCATAAAATCGCACTTGTAGCATTGTCTAATATTTGCCAGTGCGAGCCATTTTTATAAACATTTTTAACTGTCTTGCTGCTCGATTTTCCTCCAGCCACAGCAGTCGAAGTTTCAAGTTCTACTCTTCCAAAAGCATCATAACTTACTGTCTTTGTAAAACTAGCAAAAGGCGTGGTTTCGACAGAGTTACTAACTCGCTTATAGTTATCATAAGTATAATCATTAATGATAACATTTGTTCCATTACTTAAATCTTCAAACTTAGAATTTAAAAGCAATTTAGAAGACGAATCGTATGCATACGTTGTTTTTGAATTTGTACTGGTTCCCGAAATTGTTTTTTGTTTTATTCTTCCAACTTCATCTAGAACATATACTGTAGTTCCGTTTGGAGTGGTTTCTGAAATCGTTTCGCCAAAACCGTTATACCCGTACGTGTATGTTCCTGCTGATGCATCTACCAATTTTGTTTTCCTGCCCCAGCCATCTTGTTCTATTGTGGTATTAACGCCATTGTAATTAGATGATTTTAGATTTCCATTTGCAAAATAAGCATACGTAATAGTTCCTCCAGGACTATCGGTCATAGAGACAATATTCCCCATTGCGTTTTTAACCGAAGTTTTAGATTTTATTCCATCGCTTATGGTTGTCGCTAATCCTGAATACGTAATATTGGTTACTTTTCCTGTAAACGATTGGTTTTGAATTGTTCTTCCATATTCATCAAAATTAGTTTGATTCCATTGAGTAGGCGATATGCCAAAATAAGGCTCACTTACTTTAAAGTTTCTGTCATAAATATCGTATTCATAAGAAATAAATGAGAAAGAACCATTAATATCTTTTATTCCAGATTTAGTTTTTCTTCCTAAACTATCAAAGGTTTCCTCACTTGCACTGCCATCATCAGCAATGATCGAAATAATTGTCTGTTCATTATTTTTAGTATAAGTACAACTGCTGGTTTTCCCTAAATAATCAGTAGTTGTTGTTTTTTTGAACCATGAATCATAATCATACGAAGTTTTTAACCCAAATGGATTTGTTTCGTTTTTTAACACCCCATTACTTAGATTATATTCATAAGCAGTAGACAATCCTTCAATATCTTTGCTTACAGTTAAAAAACGGCCAGAAGTATCATATTCATAACTGGTTATCCTTGGAACTAAACCTGCTACTGTTATTGTTTTTTTAGTAACATTACCAAAAGCATCATATATATTATCTTCAACAATATAATCTGTATTTGTTCCCTTTTTCTTAATTTGGGTTAACAAACTATTTTGATAAGAATACAACTCTTCAGATGTCATTACATCACCTGAAACACTAACACTTTGATTTTTGGAAGAAGGTCTTCCAATTACATATAGAGAAGAGACAGGAGCTTCATAACCAATATTTGAAACTGTAGTTTGAACAGTAATTCCCGATTCTTTTAGTAGTGTAACAGATTTTACAACATTATTATAACTATCATAGTCTATTGTGGTTTCGGTACTTGTATTTTCTAAACCATTAAATTGCTTAGTTTTACTATTTTTAATTTTAAAAACTTTGTTAGATTGCAACTCACTTTCGTAAGTCAGCAATGATTTAGTTACAAAATTTGAAGGTGTATTAATCGATGTTCCACTACAGGCATCTTCATTTATCTTAGCTGAAAATGTGCTTCCTGGTTTAATCCATGTATTAGGTTTTAAAATTATGCTTTGAGTTGCTGTTAAACTTTCGACACCTGCCACATTATAACCGTTCTCTTTCACTATAGTATTTGGAATACTAATTGCATTAGGATTATACCTTAAAGGAGAATGCAAACCTAACACCGTATAATTTTCTACATTAGCTCCTCTTAAATTAGTATCAAATTTAGAAACCGTAGAAATTATCTGGGAATCGTTTTGGTACCAATTTGTTTTTGAGGTTGAACGAAATCCTAAGAAGCCAAGTCCTTCTATATTTAAAACGGCTTCTGCGTAAAAATAACGTTGCTTTTTAGATACCTCTTTACTTTGTTTTTCTAACATAGAGACCATTTTAAAGCCTTGCGAAATTACAACATCTGTATTAGGAAATGTTTCAGCTAATGCTGACGGAGTATAAAAAGGCTCATAAGGATCTTGTTTCAGAGGTTTATATGTGATAGTCTCTTTTACTTGATTCCCATTGGTGATTCCTTTGAGTAAAACATCTTCACGATTATCTTTTGGACTGTTGAAAGATATAATTTTATTATCGCTGATTAAACTATACTCTAAATTTTGATTGATTTTATTATGATTTGTAAAGATTGGAATTGAACTTCTTTTTACTCCCGCAAGCTGAGATGATTTATTAATCAAGTTAAAACTAATTGCACTTCCTGTACAAGATAAATTTTCGAGCAAAACCAATTTTGTAATCTGAGACTCTCCTTTTCTTGAATAATCTGCACCGCTTCCTGTCATGACATATTCTACAGTAAAATTTTGCTGGTACAAAATATCTGTTTTTCCATCTCCATTAAAATCATTAGCAACAAAAGTATTCTCATTTAAACTGTAAGTAGTTGTTGGAAAACCAACAACACCAAAATATCCCATATATGAGGTGTAATAAGGCAAACCTATTGATGTATTTACTTTGTTGAATCTTGTTCCTGTAGAAAAATAAAAAGTCCAGCTATCTACATTGTCCTTTTGTGGTATTACAAAATCCATTTTTCCATCGCCGTTAAAATCTCCAAATAAAATTTGTCGTTTAAGATCCAAACTTGCATCAGCAATATCATTTTGATGTAATAAAACCAGCTTTTTATCTTTAGTTAAGGTGTGCACTCTTATATAGCTAGGTTCAAAAACATAGATATCAGATTTACCATCGCCATCAAAGTCAGCAACAAAAATTTTTGAATTTCCTACGCTGTTAATGACGATATTTCCAATATTCTCCGGTTCGTTGGAGTTAAGGCGTCTATCTAAATTAAAAAGATAAGATTTCCCTCCTTGATAAAAAGTTTGTGGATATTCTGTTGTGTGGTTTCCAAAATTACAAACCCTAGTAGTGTAATAGAAACTCTTTTCGATTGCAATGACATCGGTTAAACCATCACCATCAAAATCTCCACTAACATACTCTATCGGAATATTTTCTAATACTAATCCCTTATAATCTTTGGGATCGCAATACGACCAATTAGATTCTTTTGCTACCGTTTTACTAAAATTATATTGTTTTTCATAATGCTTAGAAGTAGAAGAAGTAGAACCTGAACCGTAAAGCGAAATACTACAATTTGTATCTGTCTTTTTTAAGGTGAGCCAACCTTGTGGTAGCAATTTATTATCTGAACTTAAAAAAGAAGCAGTAAAAATATTATCAAAAGTGTCAACATTCTCTGTTTTTCCAGAATTAAAAGCCCCAGCGGTTATATGAGAAAACAAAGTAAACTTATTTTTCAATCCCTCTGTTTTTGAAAACAATAAAACATCTGTTTTTCCGTCATTATCAAAATCACCAGATATATAGTCTGTATTTGTGTAATCTATTCCTGAAATTCCCAATGTTGCTGGTTGAGCTATTACCAAAGGAACATCGCTAATCGTAGTTTCATATGTAAATGTTGTTGGATTGTAACTCTTACTGCTATCACCGCTTTTTTCTGTTAGGGCTTTCAATCTCTGATAACCCAAAGATGTTTCTTCCTGCTCTAAAATATAATTTCTAAAACCTACACCATTACCTACAACATTAATCTCTTTAAGAATTGTATTTCTAACAATACTTAAACCTCCTATATAAGACTGTTCTGCGCGTTTTCTTGTATCATATTTAAATTTTATTTCATTTATTGGCGTTGTAGTAGCAATACTACCATATTTTATAGATATTATATTTAACACATTATTAAATGAATTCTCTGATGCAGAATAATTATAGCTTATTCGCACTCCTTGAGGATTTTCCCAATATGTAATTGCCCAATCTGTTACAGATCGAGAATCCGCAGAATAACCATAATAAGCTTTGGAACCATCTGGATATTCAACTAAAAAATAAGCAGGACCATAATTTGCACCCAAAGGATGTACTCCAAAAGACGTTATTTTTATATTAGAAAAACTTTCCGTCTCATAAATTGTTTTATCAGCGCCGTAAGCTCCATTAGTTCCATTTTTGACTATTAACCGCTGACCATCTAATGCAAATCGATCTAGGGCATTAAAATCAACTGCATCAATAACATCGTCATGAAATTTAGTTGCAGGAATTCTTGAAACTGTTGAAATTCCAGCTATATTCCATCCGTAACCTGCCATTCCATTTCCTAACTGACTATTATATGTCAAACTAATTTGGGGCACAACTCCATTAATTCCGGGCGGAACAGTAATTGGAATTGCATAAGTTGCAGCTCCTAATAGAGAAACCGATAACTCCCCTTCTGTAACACCCACTTCTGTTGACTGTCCAAAACCAAATAAACCAACAAATAGAAACAATAGGCTGATATAAAACTTCTTCATTACGAACTACTTTTTAATGATTTTAATAGATTTTTCTCCCCCGTCTTTATAAGAAAGCAAGACCAGATAAACCCCAGTAGGATATTGCTGAAAAGGAATGCTCAAATTATTAGTATTAGAATTGGGCTGAAAAGTTCGCAATACCTGTCCTGTCATGGAATAAACATGTATAGAAGCCACATAATTATCACGAGCCAATTCCCACTGTAAATACAATTCTTCTTTTACAGGATTTGGATAATAAGAAATAACGTCTTCAGGAGAGAATTTTTGTAAATCATTTTCAGTTAAAGCTTCTGGTTCTACAATATCTTTTGCAGATTTAGCCGAACAATTAATACATAATATTCTCGTAATTTGATTTCCTGCTTGATCGTAGTTGAAGTTGAGCTTAGTTTGGGCAATTGAAAAAAAAGAGCAATGAAGAAAAATAAAGAGTAAAAATCTTTGCACGGCGTATAAAATTTAAATTATTTCCTATAAACATATAGAATAATTATATTCCTACAAATTTTATCTTAATTTTAACAAATAGGCATAAAAAAAGCGAGACCTAAATCTCGCTTTTTTAACATAATTATATTTTAAATATATTTATTCTACTGTTACCGACTTCGCTAAGTTACGAGGCTGATCAACATTACAACCTCTCATTACAGCAATGTAATAAGAAAGCAATTGCAACGGAATTGTAGTAACTAATGGCGACAATGCATCTGAAGTTTCTGGAATTTCGATTACATAATCTGCCAATTCGCGAACTTGAGTATCTCCTTTTGTAACTACAGCAATAATTTTACCGCTTCTTGACTTAATTTCTTGAATATTACTCACAATTTTATCGTAGTGCCCTTGCTTTGGAGCAATAACGATAACTGGCATAAATTCGTCAATTAAAGCAATCGGACCGTGCTTCATCTCAGCCGCTGGATATCCTTCTGCATGGATATATGAAATCTCTTTTAACTTCAATGCACCTTCTAAAGCAACCGGGAAATTATATCCTCTACCTAAATAAAGACAGTTTGGTGAATCTTTAAAAGCAGCGGCAATTTCTTTTGCCTTATCATTAGTTTCTAATGCTTCAGCAACTTTCTCAGGAATGATTTCTAATTCTTGAAGATATGTATGGAAATCTGTATTTGACAACGTTCCTTTTGCTTTTCCTAAACGTAAAGCAATCATCGTTAGAACTGTAATCTGAGTAGTAAATGCTTTTGTAGAAGCCACTCCAATTTCTGGCCCTGCGTGTGTATAAGCACCTGCATGGCTTTCCCTAGAAATAGAAGACCCAACAACATTACATACTCCAAATACAAATGCTCCATTTTCTTTTGCCAATTTAATAGCTGCCATAGTATCTGCAGTTTCACCAGATTGTGAAATAGCAATCACTACGTCATCTTTGTTAATGATTGGGTTTCTATATCTAAACTCAGAAGCATATTCTACCTCTACAGGAATACGGGTAAATTCCTCAAAGATATATTCTGCCACTAAACCAGCATGCCAAGAAGTTCCGCACGCTACTATAAGAATACGTTTTGCGTTTAAGAATTTCTCTAAGTTATCTTCAACACCAGCCATTTGAACAATTCCTTCATTTGCATGAAGTCTTCCTCTGTAAGTATCTTTAATTACACTTGGCTGCTCGTAGATTTCTTTAAGCATGAAATGATCATACCCTCCTTTTTCAATCTGCTCCAAATTCATTTGAAGTTCTTGAATATAAGGATCTACTAAAGAATCATCTTGGATTTTTCTAATTTTGATTGGCTTATGCAATCTGATATTAGCCATTTCACCATCTTCCAAATAAACTGCATTTGAAGTATATTCAATAAATGGTGAAGCATCAGAAGCTACAAAATACTCTCCTTCTCCAACGCCAATTGCCAGCGGACTTCCTAATCTAGCCGCTACAAGTTCGTTTGGATTTTTTTTATCAAAAACAGCAATTGCATATGCACCAACAACTTGGTTCAATGCAATCTGAACAGCTTTACCTAATTTAATATTTTCTTTCTTTTGAACCTCTTCTATTAAATTAACTAAAACTTCAGTATCTGTATCCGATTTAAAAGTGTAACCTCTTTTGATAAGCTCCTCTTTCAAAGGCGCATAATTCTCGATAATTCCGTTATGGATGATTGCTAAATCTCCAGAATTAGAAAGATGAGGGTGTGAATTCACATCATTTGGAACTCCGTGAGTTGCCCAACGTGTGTGTCCAATTCCAATATTTCCGTTTATTGTAAAACCTTCATTGGCTTTAGCCTCAAGATCGGAAACTTTACCTTTTGTTTTGCAAACTTTAATGCCCGACTCTTCGTCATATAGCATAACACCGGCACTGTCATATCCTCTGTATTCAAGACGCTTCAAGCCCTTGATTACAATTGGATATGCATCTCTATGACCGATATATCCAACAATTCCACACATATATATTTATTAATTTGGTTTCGTGTAGTAAACTTCAAGTTTTAATCTTTTATTATCTGGAACAGAAGCTTTTCCTCCAAACAAGATTGTACCTAAAGGATTCATAACCGATGTTCTCGGCGCAGCAGAAAAATATTTAACTGGATCATCTTGGATTTGAACCTTATTCTTCAGCGCATTAAGTGTAATTGTAGTTACACTTTGGGAAACTACCAGTCCTAAATCAACATTTTTAGCTGTTGCGTCTTTTATCAAGTTACGAATATGGCTTGTGATTCTCATTTTATAACTTTTTCCTCTTTTGTCAGAACCTACGGTAATCACTCCTCCAAAAGCCGATGCAGCATCTGCAGAATAATCTGCTAGAACAGCATTATTTGTCAAATCGTACAAATACACTCTATTTGGCTCTTCGGTACCAGCCATTTTATCAGCATCAATATAGAAAACTAAATTAGCTTCGTTAACTTTCCAGTTCTTGTGAGTTACATTATACCTAATTTCATCTAATTCATCAGGAACATTATTTGCTTTACTTACAACATTACCTTTTTCATCATACCCCATTACATCTGTCTGATTAAACAGTCTTAAAATTGCCAAAGATCCTTGACCTCCTTTTAAGTAAAGCCTTTCATCTCCTTCTGTTTTATTCACATTTGTTGTTATAGCGCTCGTGTAATCTGCGTTTCGGGTATCTTGAAGAAAATTAGCTGTATTTGATGTAGCCGCACTAGCACCCTTCAAGTTCAAAACAATTGTTTTACTTTCCATAGCATCACCATCTTCCGTAGATTCTGTTTTAGCTTTGTAATAAATTGTAATTTTACCATCACTAAAATTCATTAATGCCATATTACTCGGATTAGATCCAGATTTTTCAACATTAAAATACAAACCTCTAAAATATTCCTGAAAAACATCCTCGGCCCCAAGTTTCGAGGCAGCTGCATTTAATATTTTATCTTGAAAAAACTTCGTGTCTAAATGCAAACGCATTTCCGGTTTTACCCTAGTAAGCGTTTTTTTGCCATCTGTTGTAATGCTATCTTTATACTCTGCCGCACTGAAAAAGAACTCTTCATTTTCAAGCCTATTAGCACTATTATTTAATCTTGTGCCTTTTTTTTCATTAAAAAAATCGGTGTTTTGATCTGTATAATAAAACTGTGGCAATTGACTACCTCCATTAAAATAACTATTTCTCATCTGGATCCCAGATTCATAAACACTTAGTTTAATTTTTCCGTTTTTATCTCCGTAAATAGAATCCAATTCATATTTACTATTCCCTTTATCATCAGTAGAAATAACATGACTATAATAAGGAATCTGTATTTTAA
This sequence comes from Flavobacterium tagetis, assembly GCF_016735615.1. Classification (GTDB taxonomy): domain Bacteria; phylum Bacteroidota; class Bacteroidia; order Flavobacteriales; family Flavobacteriaceae; genus Flavobacterium; species Flavobacterium tagetis. The sequence continues at coordinate 1,338,750 of NZ_JAERSF010000001.1, read as the reverse complement.
CACTATCAATAACCGGAGACTCTCCAATTGTTAGAGAATAGGAAGCAAGCCCTAACTGAGTAGTAAAGTTTGCAGTTGTAGTACCAAAAAGCGGATTATCAAAAATACCAAGAGCATTTGGCGACATATTATTTGACTGAATTGGAGTAACTTCTTGATTAAAAGCTAAAACATCATATTTTTCAGATTCAAGTCCAAAGTGATCATCACCAACCAAACCTTCACCAATCGCATTAAAATCTTTGTCACAAGAATATAAAAAAACAGCAATAACAGCTAAAAGAGATTTCTTAAAAAAAGAAGTTTTATACATGTCTAATAATAAAATTAAAATTTAAAGTCCAAATGTTCTATAGAAATTTGTATAAGCATCAGCAAACGCATCTTTCGTGGCGAAAGGTAAAAAAGGTTTTCCTGAAGATTCTATAAATTTTGTTAAACTTGGAGAAACATTTTCTGACGCAATGATTACACCATCAGAATGTAAAATGCTAGCTTTTAAAACATTCTCATAATTTGGCACTTCTAAATCTGACACAGACTCATGGGGAACTCCGTCAAATTTAACTTTATTAATCATTTCTAAATCTAAGTTTTCATCAAATGACTGTCCATAAACAGAAGTAATGATTTTAGTTTCAGAAAATAAAGCTTCATGCTTATAGTAATGTTTCATATAAATAGGAAGCATTGCCGCAAGCCAGCCGTGAACATGTATAATATCTGGAACCCAGTTTAATTTTTTTACAGTCTCTACAACTCCTTTAGCAAAGAAAATGGCTCTTTCGTCATTATCAGGATATAAAGCGCCTTCTTCATCTGTAAAAGTTGCTTTACGTTTGAAGTATTCATCATTATCAATAAAATAAACCTGGATTCTCTCTTTCGGAATAGATGCTACTTTAATAATCAATGGCATATCTAAGTCATTCACTACCAAATTCATCCCTGAAAGTCTTATCACTTCATGTAATTGATGTCTTCTCTCATTTATATTCCCATATCTTGGCATGAAAATTCTTATCTGGCCACCTTGGTCATTAATCATTTTCGGAACGTCATAAGACATTAAAGAAACCTCATTTTCAGCTAAATAAGGCACGACTTCAGATGATACATATAATATCCTCTTATCTTTCATAATAGTATTTTACTTAATTTTGGTAATAAAAAACGTCGCAAAATTACAAAATTTTATGCAGTTTATAACTAATATATTATGTTTGCATAAATTTTAATAATACCTCAATGCATATTTTCTACAGTAAAGCAGCTTTGATAGCCTATCTTAAAACTATCAAAACCACAAATTCTACAATCGGATTTGTACCAACAATGGGCGCTTTACACCAAGGACATCTGGCTTTAATGCAACGTTCGCTAAAAGAAAACAACGATACTGTTGTAAGTATTTTTGTCAATCCAACGCAATTTAACAACGCAGACGATTTAGCAAAATATCCTAGAACACTTGAAGAAGATATTAAGAAAATGCGTACATTAAGTGATAAAATTATTTTATACGCACCATCTGTTGAGGATATTTATGAAGGAAATACCGTTTCGCAGACTTTTGATTTTGACGGATTAGAAAATCAGATGGAAGGAAAATTCCGCCCTGGTCATTTTAATGGTGTTGGAACAATCGTAAAACGTCTTTTCGAAATCGTAACTCCAACAAATGCTTATTTTGGAGAAAAAGATTTTCAGCAACTTCAAATTGTTAAAAAGTTAGTCGAAAAAACCGGATTACCAGTAAATATTGTTGGCTGTCCTATTTTTAGAGAAGACAATGAACTTGCAATGAGTTCTAGAAACGAACGTTTAACTTCTCAAGAAAGAAAAGACGCATCTATTATCTACAAAGTTTTGACTGAAGCAAAAGAGATTTTCCAAAATCATACTCCGCAAGAAACAATCGAATTTGTAGAAAATTCTTTCAAAGACAATAAAGAATTTGAACTAGAGTATTTTGTTATTGCTGACGAATCTACACTTTTGTCTATCGATCAGAAAGAGAATGACAAAAAATACCGCGCATTTATAGCAGTATTTGTTAATTCTATAAGACTGATAGACACCATTTCATTAAATTAATCTAACTTTGCATCATGCAAATTCAAGTTATAAAATCAAAAATTCATCGAGTTAAGGTAACTGGAGCCGATTTAAATTATATTGGCAGCATTACTATTGATGAAACGCTACTAGAAGCTTCAAACATTATTGAAGGCGAAAAGGTATCTATTGTTAACATCAATAATGGCGAACGTTTTGAAACTTACGCTATTAAAGGTGAAAAAAATTCAGGTGAAATCACTTTAAACGGTCCTGCGGCAAGAAAAGTTCAAAAAGATGACATTATCATTATCATTTCTTATGCAACCCTAGATTTTGAAGAAGCAAAAACCTTCAAACCTTGGATTATTTTCCCTAATGAAAACGACAATTCTTTAACCTAAGATTTTCTTTTTCTTACCGAATTCCCCTACTTTGTCAAAAGCCATTTTTGAACAAAAGAGCTTTCTATTGCCTCAATCCAAAACGGTTCTGACGCTAAAACACTGTGCTTCAATTTTTACCTCAATTAACAAAGAAGCAAATAAAATAGTATATTGCTACACTATTTTCAATACTTTTTTAATTTACTGAAATGCCACAAATCATGAAAAAAGTTTACCTACTAACACTTTTGATTTCAATCTCGTCGTTTGCCCAAAAAACGTTCGATAACATTAAATCAGAAAAACTGGGAGAAGAGCGCAGAATTACGATCGGACTTCCTGCTTCTTATGAAGCAAACAAAGACAAAAAATATCCCGTTCTTTATTTATTAGATGGAGATTACTTATTTGATCCGTTTTCCGGAGCCGTAAGTTATGGAACTTATTGGGATGATATTCCAGAAATGATCATCATCGGAATTCATCAAAATAAAGATGGAGAACGTTTTGACGACACAACAATTGACCAAAACGAAGGACTTCCTTTTGAAAAAGGAGCAAAGTTCTTCGAATTTATCGGAGCTGAATTAGTTCCATATATTGAAAAAAAATACCGCACCTCGCCTTTCAGACTTATTGCTGGTCATGATTTAACAGCGAGTTTTGCTAATTTTTATTTATATAAAGAATTTCCGCTTTTTAATGCATATATCTGTTTAAGTCCAGAGCTTGCTCCAAAAATGGAAGTGCGTATTGCGGAGAAATTTGCTAAAATAAAAAGCCCTATTTTCTATTACCTTTCTGCTGGAGAAGGTGATATTAAAAAAATTAAAGAACCGATAGATAAATTAAACAGCAATATTAAAATCGCTAATAATCCGTTAGTGAATTATAAATATGATGTATTTAAAGGCGCAACACATTATACAGAAGTATTACATTCTATACCAAGTGCATTGTACCAGATTTTTGAAGTGTACAGACCTATAAATTCTGCCGAATACAACGACAAAATTGCGGTTCTTCAAGAAGGTTATGCAGAATATTTAGAAAAAAAATATGCTACAATGTCTGAAGCTTTAGGAGTTCAAATTCCTGTTCGAATGAGCGATTTTAAAGTAGTAGAAAATCTTATTTTAAAAAGAAATGCCTATAGCGAACTAGGAAAAATGGCTGAAATAGGAAATGTAAATTACCCAAAAGCCATGTTGGGAGAATATGAATTAGGATTAATGTATGAAAAACAAGGTGATCCTAAACACGCTTCGAAAAAATACCAAAACGCTTCGCAAATGGAGCCAATTGGCGATTTGAACAAAGACATGATGTATGAGAAAATTGACGAAATGAATACACTTGCTAAAAAAAGTAAATAATGTCAAAAGTTAAAACTTCCTTTTTCTGCCAAAACTGCGGAACCCAATATGCCAAATGGCAAGGGCAATGCAACGCATGCAAAGAATGGAATACGATTGCCGAAGAAATTATTCAGAAACAGGATAAAGTGGCTTGGAAAAGCGAACCTACTCCAACAAGCAAAGCACCAAAGCCTTTAAAAATTAATGAGATCGATTCTACTCAGGAAGTTCGAATGGACACAACTGACGGCGAATTGAATCGTGTTTTAGGTGGCGGACTTGTTCCTGGATCTTTAACGCTTTTAGGCGGTGAACCCGGTATCGGAAAAAGTACACTTTTACTTCAAGTATCATTAAAATTACCTTATAAAACATTGTATGTTTCTGGAGAAGAAAGTCAGAAACAGATCAAAATGCGTGCGGAAAGAATTACGCCAAATAGCGATAACTGCTATATTCTAACTGAAACTAAAACGCAGAACATTTTCAAACAGATTGAAACCATTCAGCCTGAAGTTGTCATTATAGACTCCATTCAGACTTTACATACAGATTATATCGAATCAACCGCAGGTAGTATTTCCCAAATTCGTGAAACCACTGCCGAACTGATCAAATTTGCCAAAGAAAGCAATATTCCAGTAATCTTAATTGGGCATATTACCAAAGACGGAAATATCGCAGGACCAAAAATCTTGGAACATATGGTTGATACAGTTCTACAGTTTGAAGGCGACAGAAACCATATTTACCGAATTTTACGTTCGCTTAAAAATCGTTTTGGTTCTACATCTGAACTTGGAATTTATGAAATGTTGGGTAGTGGATTACGAGAAGTCAGCAATCCTTCTGAAATTCTGATTTCACATAAAGATGAAGAATTATCTGGAACAGCAATTGCCACAACTTTAGAAGGCATGCGTCCGCTGATGATTGAAATTCAATCTTTGGTTAGCACCGCAGTTTACGGAACACCGCAACGAAGCACAACAGGTTATAATGCAAAACGACTAAACATGATTTTGGCTGTTTTAGAAAAAAGAGCTGGATTCCGCTTAGGCGCAAAAGACGTTTTCCTAAATGTTACTGGTGGAATTTCTGTTGATGATCCTGCCATTGACTTGGCCGTTGTTGCCGCAATTTTATCTTCTAATGAAGATATTCCTGTTGGAAAAGGTTTCTGTTTTGCCGGCGAAGTCGGACTTTCTGGCGAAATTCGCCCTGTAAATCGTGTAGATCAGCGTATTCAAGAAGCTGAAAAATTAGGTTTCGATACTATCTTTGTTTCCAAATACAACAAAATTGCTTTAAAAAACACAGGAATTAAGATTGAGCTTGTTGCAAAAATTGAAGATGTTGCAACCATACTTTTTGGCTGATTTCAAATACCACTCCTCCTATGAATTTTCCAAAACAAAAAATATACAAGGCATTAAAAATACTAGGAATAGTAATTTTAGTGCTTTGCATCGGATTGTACTATTTCCGTAATTCACTTTTAAACCAAGCCATCGCAAAAGTTACCCATAAAATGGCTGTTCAATATAACAGTAAATTTTCTGTAGAATCGGCTTCATTTGACGGTTTATCAACTATAAAATTGACAGATGTTGTTTTAGCTCCAATCAATGCTGATACACTTGTCAAAATAAAAAATGTGGAAACCAGCATCAGTTTAAGCAATTTACTTATTGGAGATGTTCAAGTTGGAACTTTAAAAGTAGACAATGGATATATACAGTTAGTAAAAAAAGGCAAAAAACGAAATTTTGATGCTTTTCTAAAAAGAGATCGCGAAGAAACAGAATCAAACGAAAAACGTAAATATGCTTCCTTTGCTTACAGAATCATTTCTAAAGTACTAAATCTAGTTCCAACTGATATGGATTTGAAAAACTTCAAATTCAAAATCGACGACAATGGAAAACAAACTAATATTGATGTCGATAAATTGGTTTTAAGCAACAAACAGCTTGAAACCAATCTTCATGTTCAGGCAAAAGATTTTGATCAGCGTTGGAACATTAAAGGATTTGCTGATCCGAGAAACAAAAAAGCAGATATTCGTTTTTTCAATTTAGATACTGGAGCTATTCGCGTTCCATATTTAGATCAGCGTTACAACTTAAAAGCAAGTTTCGATTCTATTCGATTGAATGTTCAGAATATTGACAAAAGCGGTAGCGAATTGCATATTGACGGTTATACTTCTATCGCCAATCTTAAAATCAATCACCCAAAAATTGCCAGTAAAGATGTCGTAATAAAAAATGCTCGTTTTGATTACCGCTTTTTATTGGGAGATAGTTTCATCTCGATCGATAGCACTTCAACAATGCAGTTGAACAAAATCAAAGTTCGTCCTTATATTTCTTACGACACCGAAAAAGATACGGTTTATACTTTGAAAGTCGATATTCCGAAAATGAAAGCGCAGGATTTTATCGTTTCGCTTCCTGACGGATTGTTTACACACTTTCAAGGGATGCAGGCAACTGGAAACTTTGATTATAAACTCGATTTCAAATTCAACAAAAACAAACCAAATACACTTGTTTTTGACAGCAAACTGAACAAAGAAGATTTACGAATTACCAAATATGGAGAAGCGGATTTAAATAAATTAAACGGTGAATTTGTTTATCGTGCGATTATTCAGAATGTGTTGCAAAGACCCGTTTTGGTCGGAAACGCAAATCCAAATTACACGCCTTTAGACCAAATTTCTCCTTATTTGAGAAAATGCGTTTTAACTACAGAAGATCCTTCTTTCTTCTCACATCGTGGATTCATAAACGAAGCGTTCAAACAATCAATTCTTAAAAACATTAGAACCAAGAAATTTTCACGCGGTGCCAGCACTATCAGCATGCAGTTGATTAAAAATGTTTTCCTTACCAGAGAAAAAACACTTTCGCGAAAGCTTGAAGAAATCCTATTAGTTTACATTTTAGAAAACAACCGAATTGTAAGCAAAGAAAGAATGCTCGAAGTCTATTTCAACATTATTGAATGGGGACCAAATATTTACGGAATCGGAGAAGCAAGTCATTTTTACTTCCAGAAAAGTCCATCTGACCTAAATGTAGATGAATGTTTGTATTTGGCAACGATAATTCCGAAACCAAGAAAATTCATGTATCAGTTTAATGATCAAGGTAATTTGAAAGATTATGCAATTAAAAACCAGAAATTTTTAAAGAATCTGATGTTCAGAAGAGGACTTCTAGTTCCTGAAGATACCACTGGCATATTACCGGTTTATATTTCAGGAAATGCTCGTTCTTTAATCAAAATTAAAGTTCCAGATTCTACAGCAGTTAAAACTGATTCTTTGGCTGTTGATGACGAATTTGATTTGTAATTTTCTGCCACGAAGACACTAAGACACAAAGTTTTTTTGTTTTTAATCTCGCAAAGACGCGGAGTCGCAAAGTTTTTTCAATAGCCCCTAGCTTAAGCTAGGGGAAAAAAATCGAAATAGAAAAAGGGCTTTAGCCAAACTTTACTAGTTTGGCTAAAGCCCTTTGATTTGCATTTATCTTCTAATCCAGCTAAAGCTGGACGATATTGAGCTTAAAAAAAATAACTTTGCGACTCCGCGTCTTTGCGAGATTAAAAAACCTTCGTGTCTTAGTGTCTTCGTGGCAAAAAAAACTTAAGGCGCAGGATCAGGAATTATAGCCTGAACCGCATCAATCTCAGCCAAGATCTGCTTAGAAAGAACAACATCAATCGTATCGATATTTTCTTTTAATTGTTCCAAAGTTGTAGCACCAATAATCGCACTTGTCAAGAACGGTTGTTGCAACACAAACCCCATTGCCAATTCTGTTAACGTTAAACCGTGTTTTTTAGCGATTTCTTGATATAATTTTGTTGCTTCAGTACATTGATCGCTATTGTAACGTTTGTATTGCGGAAAAAGGTTAATTCTCGCTTTCGGGTGACTTTCTCCAGTCAGAAATTTTCCAGTCAAAACACCAAATGCCAAAGGAGAATATCCTAATAAACCAACATTTTCATATTTTGAAACTTCTGCAGAATTCACTTCAAATAAACGATTCAATAGAGAATACGGATTTTGAACGGTTTTGATTCTTGGCAGATTGTTGTATTTGCTTTCTTCCAAAAGACGCATCATTCCCCAAGCGTTTTCATTTGAAACTCCAATGTGTTTGATTTTACCTTCTTTGATTAATCCGTCGAAAGTTTCTAAGATTTCTCTAAAGTTATCTTCCCAAACATCATCATGTCCGTGAAAAGCACGCTGTCCAAAATTATTCGTTTTTCTTTCTGGCCAATGCATTTGGTACAAATCGATATAATCGGTTTGAAGTCTTTTTAAACTTTGCTCAACAGCAAATTTGATACTTGCTGGAGAAAAATCCAGTTTCTCACGCATGTATCCAAAATTCGGATTTGGTCCCGCAATTTTTGAAGCCAAAATTACTTTATCACGATTTCCTGATTTCTTAAACCAAGTTCCAATAATTTTTTCGGTGCTACCATAAGTTGCTTCACTCGCAGGAACCGAATACATTTCGGCTGTATCAAAAAAATTAACGCCTCTTTCAAGAGCATAATCCATTTGCTTGTGCCCTTCAGCTTCTGTATTCTGCTGCCCAAAAGTCATAGTTCCAAGGCATATTTTACTAACTTTTATATCGGTGTTGGGTAATGTTGTGTATTTCATTTTTTTTAAAGATACTGAGTTGCTAAGATTCTAAGGTTCTAAGTTTTTTCCCTTTTTTAATAATAAGTCCTCAAAGATACGAACCGATTTTTCAAATCTAAAAACGAGAAAGGTTAAAAAAAGTACAAGATTCTTTGCTAAGGTTCTAAGTTGCTAAGATTCTGAGATTCTAAGTTTTTCCTTTATAACAAAAAAGGGTCGAAGTAAAACTTCAACCCTTTTTTTAAACTTAGTAGCTTAGTATCTCAGAACCTTAGCAACTTTTAATTAATACTATTAAGCATCTCCGCAATCTCGTCTAATCTTGGCGTCAAGATAATTTCGATTCTACGGTTTTTTGCTTTTCCTTCTGGAGTTGTATTACTAGCTAGAGGAGAAAACTCGCTTCTTCCCGCCGCAGTTAATTTTTGTTTATTGATTTTTGGGTTTTCGCTTAAAATAGCTACGATTGCTGTTGCTCTTTTAGTCGATAAATCCCAGTTGTTTGCAATTGGTCCAGAACCTGCATACGGATCATCGTCTGTATGTCCTTCAATTAAAACAGAAAGATCTGGATTATCGCCCAAAACTTTTCCAAGTTCGACAACTGCTTTTCTTCCTTCAACACCAACTGCCCAGCTTCCTGAATTGAAAAGTAATTTGTTTTCCATAGAAACATATACTTTTCCATTTTTCTGCTCTACCGTTAGACCTTTACCTTCAAAACCATTTAAGGCTTTAGATAAAGTTTCTTTCAGTTTGCGCATTGATTCCTCTTTTGCCGCAATCATATCTTCCAATTCTTTCAAACGATTAGCCGTTTTATCCAAACGAGCTTGTTCGTCTGCAAGAGCTTTACCTTTTGCTTCTAATTGCGCTAACAGTTCACGGTTTTTAGCCATGTTTTTCTCCAATGCATCATTGCTATTTTTCTCCAATGCATTATAAGAATCCTGAAGCACTTTATATTTCTTTTGTTCCGCAGCAAGATCAGCTTTTTGTTTTGCCAAATCATCATTCGCATTTGCTAAATCTTTAGTCAATTTATCGCGATCGGTTTCTAACTGATTCTTCGCTTTCTTTAAACTTTCGTTTTCATCAGTGATAGAACGGTTTTCTTTTTTCAAATCAGAATATTTTGTTTCCAGATCATTGTAAATTTTCTTAGAAACACATGACGTTGTGGACAAGGCTAATGCCAATAATCCGATGGAGGCTTTTTTAATCATCTTACTTTAATTGGTTTTTATTTTAGGCGTTTAAAATCTCACAATTTCAAAATTCAAAATCAATTCTTGAATTTAAACCACCTTTCTCTCAACAAGAACAATACCAAAAATTAGTCAATTTCGACTAAAATAGGGCAATGATCTGAGTGCATAGCGTCTGGAAGTATAACAGCTCTTTTTAATCTTTCCTCTAATACATTGCTTACCAAATTATAATCGATACGCCAACCTTTGTTATTTCCTCTTGCTCCCGCACGGTAACTCCACCAAGAATAATGATGCGGATCTTTATTAAAATGACGGAAACTATCAATAAAACCAGATTTCATAAAAGCATCCAACCAAGCACGTTCTGCAGGAAGAAATCCTGAAACAGTTTTATTGCGAACTGGATCATGAATATCAATCGCTTCATGACAAATATTGTAATCTCCGCAGATAATTAAATTCGGGATCGTAAGCTTCAATTCATTAATATAATTCTGAAAATCATCCATAAACATAAATTTGTGATCCAGCCTTTCAATATTTGTTCCAGACGGAAGATATAAACTCATTACAGAAACATCATCAAAATCTGCACGAAGATTCCTTCCTTCAAAATCCATGTGGTGAATTCCTGTTCCGTAAACAATATTGTTTGGCTTCGTTTTAGAAAGAATCGCTACTCCGCTATACCCTTTTTTGGTTGCGGGATAGTAATATTGAAACGGATAACCTGCTGCTGTAATATCATCAACTGGAATCTGATCTTGTGTCGCTTTTATTTCCTGAAGACATATTACATCAGGATTTGCTTGCTGCAGCCACTCGATAAACCCTTTGTTTATTGCCGCTCTAATTCCGTTTACATTATAAGAAATAATTTTCATCAGTGATTTTTTTAGGATTCCAAATGTAATAAAAAAGTGCAAAGTTTGTCTTGGAAACAGCGAAAAGTAGACTTTTTTGTTATCTTTGTTCGCTGTTCTAATAATTTAAAAGTAGTAGATGGGTTTAGTTACCGCGAAAGAAGTTGCAAAGGCAATAAATGTTGAAAAGTACGGAGTTTTCGGTACCTTTTCTGGCTGGATTCTTATGAAGGTTCTTAAGATCTCGACCCTTAATAAAATTTACGATCGTAATAAACATTTGGAAGACCTTGACTTTTTGAATGGAATTTTGGACGAAATGGAAATTAAGTTCGAAATCCCTGAAGAAGATTTAAAACGTCTGCCAAAAGATGGTGCGTATATAACCATTTCTAATCATCCGCTTGGTGGAATTGATGGAATTTTATTATTGAAATTAATGCTTGAAAGAGAGCCAAATTTCAAAATCATTGCCAATTTCTTGTTACATAGAATTGTTCCGATGAAAAAATACATTATGCCGGTTAATCCTTTTGAAAACCATAAGGATGCAAAATCGAGCGTAATTGGAATTAAAGAAACCTTACGTCATTTAAGCGACGGAAAACCTTTAGGTATTTTCCCAGCTGGTGAAGTTTCAACTTACAAAGATGGCAAATTAGTAGTCGACAAACCTTGGGAAGAAGGTGCTCTTAAACTAATCAGAAAAGCTAAAGTTCCTGTAGTTCCTATTTACTTTCATGCCAAAAACAGTAAGTTATTTTACTGGCTTTCTAAGATTGATGATACCTTAAGAACTGCAAAATTACCTTCTGAACTTTTAACGCAGAAAGACCGTGTAATTAAAGTTCGTATTGGAAAACCAATCTCTGTAAGTGAGCAAAACGAAATTGAATCTTTTGAAGAATACTCAGAATTCTTAAGAAAGAAAACCTATATGCTGGCTAATCCGTTTGAGAAAGACACCAAACTGATTGACACAGCAAGCCTTAAAATACCTAAAGCGCCTAAAAAAATTGTAACACCTGCAAGCGAATCAAAATTGATTGATGAAGTTCAGGCATTACGCGATAGTGACAGTAGGTTTTTACAAAGTAAAAACTACGAGGTTTTCTTTGCAAGCGCAAAAGAAATCCCGAACATTTTACATGAAATAGGCCGTTTACGCGAGATTACTTTTCGTGAAGTTGGTGAAGGAACAAACGAATCTATTGATATAGACGAATACGACCAGTATTATCACCATATGTTTTTATGGGATGATGAAACCAAAAAAATCGCAGGAGCTTACCGTATGGGATTAGGTTCTGAGATTTATCCAAAATACGGAATTGAAGGTTTCTATCTGACAGATCTTTTCAGATTTGAACCAGAATTGCATGATATGATGCACAAGTCAATCGAAATGGGTCGTGCTTTTATCGTAAAAGAATATCAGCAAAAACCAATGCCTTTGTTCTTATTGTGGAAAGGTATTATTCACACCACTTTGCGTCATCCTGAACACAAGTATTTAGTTGGCGGTGTAAGCATCAGTAATCAGTTTTCAGATTTCTCTAAATCATTGATGATTGAGTTCATGAAATCGAACTACTACGATCCGTACATTGCGCAATATATTCACCCGAAAAAAGCATATAAAGTTAAACTGAAAGACGCGGATAAAGATTTTATCTTCGACGAAGCAGAATCTGATTTGAATAAGTTTGATAAAATCATTGACGAATTGGAGCCAGGAAACTTACGCCTGCCTGTTTTAATTAAGAAATACATCAAACAAAATGCAAGAGTAGTTGCTTTCAACGTTGACCCTTTATTCAACAATGCAATTGATGGCTTAATGTACATAAGAATTGCAGATATTCCCGAAAGCACGATGAAACCTGTTATCGAAGAATTTCAGATTGAATTAGAGAAGAAATTATCTGAGAAAGAGGATTAAATAATAATCATAAAAAAGAAACCCCATAAATTTAAATTTATAGGGTTTCTTTTTTATGACACTTCTTAAACAACTTCCTCTCGCTCAAAATTGAAAATTTCTTCACCAATAGCATCAAGTTTATCCAATATAACTTGAGAACCTGATTCTTTCATTATTTCCCATTCTCTCTCTGAAATAGGCACAATCCACAAAAAGGAAATCTTTGAATTTGCGTATCCAGAAAAGTTCATTTGAGGAAAAACTTTTAATTTATTGGTCAAAACGGCATACTTAAATTTCTCACTAATAGTCGTTTGAAATTCGACTGTATGTCCTTCTGCTAAAAATGTAATATAATCCCATGGCGTCGTTGTAATTCCACTTATAAGACCAGCAACGTCATTTACTTGCTCATTTGTCAATCCTGACTTTAGAATGGCTCCAAGCTCAATTCTATTAACTTCATCAGGATCTTCATAGTACATTTCTACTTTTGGCTGTGGTCGCAATGATACTGCTACGGTCGCAAATACAGTTTTTTCATTTCCTTCTAGCACGTACAATCCTTTTGGAGGCCCTTCTGGCCCATCAATTGCAAAATACTTTTCGCTTTTACCAAACATTTCATCATAATACTTTAGGATTTCAGGCTGTATCAATTGAAAAGGATTAAGGTCTTCATCCCATGCTGCAAAAAACTCAATTGCACTTCCAACACGCTTGCGCATTTCATTATCTTCTGAAAGTTCCCAAGCAAAATCTCCTGTACCTTTGCAATCTCGCGCATATCCATAAAATCCGCCATCGCCTCCCCAACTAGGAATTACACATAAAATCTCTCCATTCTCTAGTAATGCCGCTCCATCTCCTTCTTCCAACCAAACAATTTCCGAATTATCAGCAATAAGCGCTTCTTGCCCCTTCGGGAATTTACAAAATTCTTTGGTCTGCATAGGAGAAACACCTTTTTCCATCAATTTTGTTTCTATCTTTTCTGGTGCTTCAATTAAATTTCTAACCCAGCAGCTTTTCATTCCAAAATCTTCGTTATCTCCAAACAAATAAAAATAAACAGTTCTATTATCCTGTTCTACAATCGCTGTTATTGGACAACTATGACTTCTTAGTTCAAGAAGAACTTTCGGTTTTTCAATCTTATTGTTTCTACTAAATAATCCCATATTTTAAAAAAAATTATACTGTGCTAATGTTCTAGTAAGCAACATTAGTCTTAAACACAAATAAAGGTATTCTATTCTACATCGCAAGTTTATGATGATCTTTTAAGAAAAAAACAAAAAAAAATCCCATCCAGAATTGAATGGGATTTCTAGTATTATATGCGTTTTCTCTTAAAACCAGCCTTTTTTACCAACTTGGTATGTTTGGTAAAAATCTTCATCTGATTTTGTCAAGTAGATAATTCCTTCAATGAATCCAATAATACTACCAACTCCGCAAGTTACGATTGTAATTACAATTTGGATGATTCCTTCTTGAGTGTATCCTAAGATAAATTTGTGGATACCTAAATATCCGAAAATTATTCCCATAATTCCTGCTAATACTTTTTTATTCTCTTGTCTTGGTTGAGATGGTGTATTCCAGCTTTCTGGTTTTGTAGTTTCCATTTTTATATTATTTAGTTAATTATTAATTCCGATTTCATCAATTTCTTCAATGGTACTTTTAGGATCTGGACCATAATAGTTTTCGCCATGCTCTCCTTCTGTTATTAACAGAACTAATATCCAGATAGGTCCTGCTAAGGGAATTAAAGAAACTAAAACTGTCCAGCCACTTTTGCCAATATCATGCATTCTTCTAACTGTAACAGCCAAAGATGGAATGATAGAAGCTATCGCATAAAGGCAAAACAATCCTACTGCAATTGAAAGACCTGCTGTTGTACCTAAAATTGCCGTTAGTATTCCTCCTAAAAAAATAAACACAAAAAATAAAAGTGCTGTTGCAAGACGGAAATACCAGTATTCACTTCTTCTAGCTCTACCGCTAAAGTTTGCATAATTATCAAACATGGCAGTTTTATACCATTCAATCATAATTCTTAAGTCGTTTGTTTTTGGGCCTACTCTTAGGATTTTCGGTTTTCTCCGAACTTCAAAAGACAAACCTATTTAGACTCATTCTTTAAAATTCGGAAACAATATTATTAAAAATTAACAAATAAAACTAATCTCACTAAATAAAATTCACAAGAAAAAACTCGTTATTAAAATCTAAAGGCTGTAGCCTAGTTTTTGCCGTACACAGCTTTTATTTTGTCCACAATTACCTGTGCCAAACGCTCATGACTTTCAAAAGTCCAGCCTGCTATATGAGGCGTTAGCAATACATTTTTTGCTTCCATAAGATATTGAAGCGCTTCTGGCGTATTGTTTTCTTGAAATAGTGTTTCAAAAGAAAGTTTTTCATATTCCAAAACATCCAAACCTGCTCCTAGGATTTTTTTAGATTTCATAGCTTCAACCAAATCTGCTGTTACTATATTCTTTCCTCGTGAGGTATTTATAATCCAGAAAGACTTTTTAAACGCATTTATAAAGTCGCTATTAACCATTTTATCCGTTTCTGGTGTCCAAGGAAGATGAAGGCTTAAAACATCCGTTTTTTCACGTAATTCATCCAACGTAACTTGTTCGGCATTTTCGTCTCCTACATTATCTAAAATATCATAACAAATAACTTTTGTATCAAAACCTCTCAGTTTTTTAGCAAAAGCTTTCCCCATGTTTCCATAACCAATAATTCCAATTGTTTTCAAATCCAATTCATGGCCTCGATTGCTTTCGCGATTCCAATGTCCGGCTTTTACCTCTGCATCAGCTTGGTTTAAATTATTGAATAAAGATAAAATTACGCCGAGCGAATGTTCTGCAACAGCATTGCGATTTCCTTCTGGAGCCGCAATCAGATGAATTCCTTTTGAAGAAGCACACTCACAATCAATACTTTCCAGACCTGCACCAACTCTTGCAATAAATTGCAACTTTGTTGCTGCATCCAAAAATGTCTTATCAATCTTGAAACGGCTTCGAATTACAATTCCGTTATAATCTTGAATTTTTGCTTCTATTTCTTCTTTTGAAGATTTAAAATCGGCGTGATTTTCGAAACCAGCTTCTTCCAATTGATTCCAAAGAATCGGATTATTGCTGTCGATATGAAGAATTTTTATGCTCATTTTTTTCTGAATTTTATAATAAACAAAAATACGGTTAATTTAATCTCGCAAAGTCATAAAGCCCCAAAGTTTTTCCTATTGCAATAAACTTTGAACCTCTGAATCTTTGCGCCTTTATTCCTAAACTTTTTATTGCTCGGATTTTTTTTTAACTTTGAAAGAATAAGGATTTTGCAATCCATCATATAAATCTTCAGAAAATCTTCCCTAATGAAACTTACCAAGACTTTTAAAGCCTTTTTTGAAAACGAAAAATCAGGAGGAATTATCTTGCTCTGCGTGACGCTTCTATCACTATTTCTTGCTAATTCTTCTCTTCAAATTCCTTATGTTGCTTTTTGGGAAAAAGAAATTGCAGGACATTCTATTACAGATTGGATCAACGATGGATTGATGACTATTTTCTTCCTCTTGATCGGATTGGAGCTAGAACGAGAGATTTATCATGGTGAATTATCTAATATTAAAAATGCTTCTCTGCCAATTATGGCCGCCTTTGGAGGAATGCTGGTTCCTGCCGCAATCTTTCTGGCTTTAAATTACGGTACAACCACACAAAACGGAGCTGGAATTCCAATGGCGACAGATATTGCTTTTGCTATCGGAATTTTATCACTTCTAGGCAATAAAGTTCCTGCTTCATTAAAAGTCTTTTTAACTGCTTTGGCCGTTATCGACGATTTAGGCGCTATAATAGTTATTGCCGTTTTTTACACCACATCTATTTCTTTTTTGAATCTAGGAATCGCACTTGGAATTTGGGGCTTATTATTTATCCTAAACCGAATGAAAGTTCATAATCTAATTCCGTATTTAATTGGTGGAGCCATAATGTGGTATTTTATGCTTAATTCTGGAGTCCATGCAACGATTACCGGAGTGATTCTGGCATTTGTAATTCCGTTTGGTGATGGTGGAGAAAAAACCTCATCATATAGATTACAGCATTTTTTACATCAGCCAGTTGCGTTTTTTATCCTTCCATTATTTGCGATAGCCAATACTGCTTTGACAATTACAGAAAACTGGCATGAAGGCCTTAATCATGTTAATACATACGGAATCATTCTCGGACTTGTTGTCGGCAAACCCCTTGGCATATTGCTTTTCTCTTCTGTCGGTGTAACTTCTGGCTTGTGCATCTTGCCTAAAAACTTAAAATGGCCTCATATTTTAGGCGCAGGAATGCTGGGCGGAATTGGTTTCACCATGTCAATATTCATTACGGTTCTTGCTTTCAAAAATCCTGAAGTTATTGTTTTTTCTAAAATAGCGATTCTTATTGCTTCTTTCGTAGCTGGTTTCACAGGCTTTTTATACTTAAAATATATTCTGAATAAAAAAACGACCTGAATATGATAAACTATTAAGAATTGAAATTGTCTGTTTCTTTAATCTGGTTAAAACAAATTCCAAAAAGTAAAAATTCCAAATTTCAATTGTGCTCACTTCAATAATGAAAAGAATCAGGCAAATACTTTCAATATCAATATCACTTATAATATTACTTATTGGTATTATCTTTTATCAAATAAAATACAATCCTTCACGCCCTGACTTACATCCTCAAATACCCGTTTCATTTTGCGGAACCCAAGCTTTTGAATTAACAGGAAATGCTTACAAAGGAAAAGAGATTTTTAACTCCAATTGTGCCGCTTGCCATAAACTAGACTCCGAAAGTACAGGGCCTGCACTTAGAAATTTAGACTCATTGGTTTTCGTCAAATGGATGCTAAGGAAAAACCATAAAATCGACAGTACTAAAATTGAGAATTTAGGAATTGATTATCACAGAGCAACATTTAAAGATGTTCTCAATGAAGAAAATCTTTTAGACTTAATTGATTATTGTTCACGAGTAAGATATTGAACCTCAAAACAAAAAATTCCAAACTCCAGTTTGAAAATTGGAATTTGGAATTTAAATATTGGAATTTCTTTAAAAATCTAACCTTTGATTTGTTTCAAAGAGGTTTTGATTCCTTTAATCAATGATGAACTGAAACCATTATGCTCCATTTCATTTAAACCAACAATTGTACAGCCTTGCGGCGTTGTTACACGATCGATTAGTTGTTCTGGATGCACTCGTTCTTCTAAAAGCATTTTAGCTGCTCCCTTTACCGTTTGAGCTGCAATTGCTAAAGCGGTATTAGAATCAAATCCAATTTCGATTCCTGCTTGCATAGAAGCACGAATATAACGCAAAGCATATGCTGTTCCGCAAGCACCTAAAACAGTTGCCGCATCCATTAATTTTTCATCGATTACAGGAGCTGTTCCTAAATCCTGGAATAAATCAACAATTGGCGTAGCATTTTCTTTGTATTTTTCTGGGAAAGAAATACAAGTAGCCGATTCTCCAAATTGCGCTGCAATATTTGGCATAATACGTACAACTGGATATTCGTAGTTTGTTTTAGTTTGAAACACGTCCAAAGACAATCCGCTTACTGCTGAAGCAATAGTTTTATTTTTAATAACAGGCAGAATTTCAGCTAAAACAGTGTCAACCTGATAAGGCTTTATAGTTAAAATTACAACATCAGCTTCTTCGATGTTGTGTTTATTATCGTTAGAAACAGTAATTCCGTATTCCGACAAATATTGAATACTTGCAATGTTTCTTCTTGTGACGGTAACTTGGTTGTTTTTCGAGAATTTGGCAATTCCCAAGGCAATAGAAACCCCAAGGTTTCCTCCTCCAATAATGTGTACTTTCATCTTGGTTGGATTTAATTTATTTCTGGTTGATAAATAGCTTTTTTCCGCGTACAAATTACGCAGATTTTAGAGATCTTAAATCACTGCAATAAACTAATTTGTGGCAAAAATCTAGAATCCTAGAATCAAGTTAGCTACTCCAAAGTAGAGCATAATTCCAAACACATCGTTGGTTGTAGTAATAAACGGACCAGTAGCAATTGCGGGGTCAATCTTATTTTTATTCAGGAAAAGAGGGACTAATGTTCCTAAAGTTGCTGCAAAAAGAATGACAACAATCATAGAAATAGAAATTGCAAATCCCACCAAATACTGTTGATACATGATAGAATGATATCCTAATAAAAGCAACGAAATAATAGTTCCTGATATCATAGAAACGGTAATTTCTTTAGTAAAATATCCGCGGCTAAAATCTTTCAGTGTTCCATTTGCCAAACCTTGTACAACGATTGCCGAAGCCTGAACGCCAATATTACCTGCAGTTGCAGAAAGTAAAGGCACAAATATGATTAATGTAGAATATTTTTGGAAAGTTGCTTCGTTGCCTTTCAAAACAAAAGACGCTACAATTTCGATTACCATTCCGATCAAAAGCCAAGGCAAGCGTGCTTTGGTCAATTCGTAAACGCTGTCATTCGATTCAACGTCTTGTGTAATACCCGCTGCTAACTGGTAATCTTTGTCGGCTTCTTCCTTGATTACGTCTACGATATCATCGATTGTAATTCTTCCGACTAATCGTCCTAATTCATCAACAACCGGAATTGCCTCTAAGTCATATTTCTGCATGATACGAGCCACCTCAACATCTTCAGTATCTACCTTTACAAAATTTAATTTTCGGATATAAACGTCACCAATTTGAGTTTTGGTCGAAGAAGTCAGTAAATCTTTAAGAGAAAGTCTTCCTTTTAGTCTATTTTCATCATCAACTACATAAATAGAATGTACTCTCGAAACATTTTCTGCTTGGATTCTCATTTCTTTAACGCAGGTCAAAACGTTCCAGTTTTCATTCACCTTTACAAGCTCTTTTCCCATCAAACCACCAGCCGTGTTTTCGTCGTAACGCAAAAGATCAACAATATCTTTGGCGTGTTCAACATCGACAAGCTCAGAGATTACTTCCGCTTTAATTTCTTGCGAAAGTTCGGCGATAATGTCGGCAGCGTCATTTGTTTCAAGCTCATCAAGCTCTTCTGCAATTTCCTTTGGTGAAAGTCGGCTTAAGATATTTTCACGCAGATCCTCTTCTAATTCCAGAAGAATTTCGGCGGTTTTATCACTATCTAAAACCTTAAAGATATAAGTCGCCTCATCAAAGTCTAATTCATCTAAGATTTCGGCGATATCGGCGTGGTGCAAATCATTCAATAAAACTTCAAGTTCGTTGTCGTTTTTATTGATGATTAGCTCTTCTAACTGGTGTATAAATTCTTTACTAACTTTGAACTCCATCGGTTTCTATTTTTTGAGTTAGTTCAATAAATTCATCAACGCTAAGTTGCTCTGGACGTTTATCAAAGATAGTGTCTTCTCGCAAATTGTCTGATAAATTTAATGTTTTCAAACTGTTACGTAATGTTTTTCGTCTCTGCTGAAAAGCAGTTTTTACTACTGTAAAAAACAACTTTTCGCTGCAAGGAAGGCTATAATCTTCCTTTCGGGTCATTCTCATCACACCCGATTTCACCTTGGGCGGAGGAATAAAAACGTTTTCATTAACCGTAAACAGATACTCTGTATCATAGAAAGCCTGAGCTAAAACTGATAATATTCCGTATGTTTTTGAGCCTTTCTTTTCGCAGATACGCTCGGCTACTTCTTTTTGGAACATTCCAGAAAATTCCGGAATCTGGTCTCTAAGTTCTAATGTCCTAAAAACAATCTGAGAAGAAATATTATACGGAAAGTTGCCTATTATGGCAAACTGTTTATCTTGGTAAACTTCATTTATATTATATTTCAGGAAATCCTGAGAGATAATCTTATCTTTTAATTTTGGATAATTGGCATCCAAATACGCTACAGATTCGGTATCGATTTCAATAACGTGTGTAGTAATTGGCTTTTCAAGTAAATATTTAGTAAGCACACCCATTCCTGGCCCTATTTCTAAAACCTCATCATACCCATTAAAAGTCAAAGTATCTGCAATGGCTTTTGCGATACTTTCATCTTTCAGAAAGTGCTGTCCTAAATGTTTTTTTGCTTTTACTTTTTCCATTTCATTTCTTGTTTGCCACGAGGCTGCAAAAGTATTCTTTTTTTGCCACAATCCCGATAACTATCGGGACAAAGACACAAAGATTTAATTCCTTTTGACTGAATACTAATTACTGAAAGCTGAACACTACAAAATTAGTGCTCTGAAACAACCTCCAATTCTGTTCTGAAAGAAAGCATTTTATCAGCAAATAACCCTAATGCTTCTCTATGAAATTCTGGTTCATCTTCGATATAAAACTTCTCCAGAGTTTCTTTACTGTCTGTTATGTATTGCACAGAATAAGTAATTCCACCCATTTCTTCTTCAACCAGAACTTTTACAATTCGTGCTGAAGAAAATTTATTAGTAGCCAGAATTTCTGGTATGTGTTTTTCCTGCATCCATTTTAACCATTGGTCATGAACGCTTTCGTGTATGTTTGTGGTAACGTTGTAAATAATCATTTTTTTCTAAGGTTCTGAGATGCTATCCCGATAGCTATCGGGACTGAGGTTCTGAGGTTTTTCTCGAAACTCAAAACAATCTCATTATTAATTCTTTCTCTATGGAATTTGGAATTTAAAATATTGGAATTTATAAATTCTTATCCCCTCTTAACTCGCGGTATTTTTTTCTCGCATCAACAAAGTAAATACTGTCTTGATGATTAAAAATTACCTTTTCATATAACGGTTTTGCTTTTTCTACATCTTTCAGCTCATCATTATAGATTTCAGCTGAGAAGAACAGTGCTTCATCAACATAAATTCCGTCACTATGATTATCGATAATCTGCTGATATTGGCTTAAAGCCGAAGCAAAATCTTTCTGACTTTCGTAAACTTTTCCTAAACGCAATAACGTCACCGCTTCAATTTCTTGACCTTTATAAGTCTTTAAAATATTCTGAAACTGTGTAATCGCTTCCTGCTTTTTATTCTGATAGATTAAAAAATCTCCTTTTGCAAATGCTTTCAAAGCGACTTGTGTCGAATCAGCTGCTGTATTATCATTAATTAAAAGAAAATATTCTAAAGCATCATTGGCGATTAACTGCGTATTTGCCGCTTTTAATTCTTTGAATTGTTTATTGGCCCATTCAAAATCGCCTTTATAATAACTCGTTTTGGCTGCTTTCAAACTTGCTTCGTGAGCCATTACATCATTCTTTAAATCTAATTGAATCTGCGAATAGTAAATCAGCGCCTGATTGTACTTTTCTTCTAAAAGCAAAATATCAGCCAGTTCCATTTTGGCATCGGCTTTTTGATATTCGTTTAAATTCAGTTCTAAAGCTTTTTTGATAACAGCCTTTCCTTCTTCTGTCTTTTTCAAATTAAAAGCTAGAAAATGGGCTTGAATGATTTGCAAAGATAAGGTAAAAGGACTGATTTCGTAAGTCGCCAACAATTGTTGCAATTCTTGATTGATAACTGGATAATCTTTTTCCTGAGCTTTATCGATCTTAATCTGCATTAAATAGGCATTTGACTGAATAAGCAAACTTAAATCTTTAGTGTTTTGAAGAATGAAGTTCAGAATTTCTTCTGCCGTATCATCATCTCCTTCATTCATTGCAAACTGACTCAAGTTGACAATGCTCATCAACGATTCTGGTTCACGTTTGTAAATAGCTTTTTCTTGAATAAATGCTTTCCCGAATTCTTTCTGCTGTACATAAAACCAGCTTAAATAATGATTCCAGAAAACGTCTTGATCTTTTTGAGTTCTTAAGATTAATGCTTTTCGCATTGCATCTTTAAAAGCAGTATTATCGGTTTCGCCATTCATGAATCGCGACAATTGTGTCTGAATCAAATTGGTATTTTGCGGATTTGTGAAAGATTCCGTTAATAATAAATCAATCATTAAATCGGTTTTACCCAACTGCCCATACAGCATTCCGATTTGAAAATTAAAATTGAAATTTGGCTGAACCTGCATTGCGGTCTGATACGCTTTTAAAGCATATTCTAGCAATACTTTTTTCTCAAACGAACTCGCAATTCCATAAACATCGTTTGGATTGACCTTTATTTTTTCGATTGCTTGCTCGTAATAATTTTTAGCTTTTGAATCGTTTTTCTGCAATTGGAAATTATATCCTAATTCAACCAAGAAAACACCTTGTTTATATCTATTGTAACGATCTTGAATTGCTTTTTCTGCGTTTGCAAACTGCTGTAACTGCTGATAGCAATCGACTGTTCTTAAAAAATACTGCGTATTGGATGGTGCACCTCTCAAAAGCTCTTCATAACTGATTTTTGCCTTTTCGAAATCACCTTTATCGTAATAATATTGTGCCAGCTGTTCGTTTTGTGCAAACGCAAAACCAGAACACAACAAAACAATACAAATCAACATGTTTCTCATATTGCAGTTTTTTTTAGTTTTCAGTTGCAGTTTTAAGTCAGTTACTGTAAAACTGGAACTTTTTTAGTTTTCCAAAAAATCAGAGCTAAACCAATTAAAATAAATGGAATACTTAAAATCTGTCCCATATTAATCAGCATATTATTTTCAAAAGCTTCTTGATTTTCTTTAAAAAATTCAATTATAAAACGAGCTGTAAATAATAAAGTTAAGAAAGTTCCAAAGATTAATCCTTGTGCGTTTCTAATTTTTTCTGATTTATACATATAAAACAGAATTCCGAAAATCAGCAAGTAAGCAAATGCTTCATACAATTGTGTTGGATGCCTCGGAATCAAATCGTCTCTTTGAAAAACTACTCCCCAATTTCCATTAGTTGGTTTGCCATAGATTTCAGAATTCATAAAATTCCCTAATCTGATAAATGTACCCGTTACAGGAACTGCAACAGCCATTTTATCTAAAAGTCCTAAAAATTGCACTTTGTATTTTCGGCAATATAAAATCATTGCGGTAAGAACTCCAATAGAACCTCCGTGACTTGCCAAACCTTGATAACCTACAAATTGATAAGCTCCTTTTATTTTCTGAATTGGTAAAAGAATTTCTATCGGATGTTTGAAGAAATACTCTGGTTCGTAAAAGAAACAATGTCCAAGTCTCGCACCCAAAACGGTTCCAACTATTACATAAATCAATAAACTATCGAGATTGTCTAGCGAAAGATTCTCTTTCTTATAAATATTTCTAACAATATAAAAGCCCAAAAGAAGTCCGCAGGCAAAAAGAGCTCCGTAATATTTTAAAGGAAAACTATCAGTAATCCAGAAAATAACAGGGTCTACGTTCCAGTTTAAAATTCCATTCATCATACTCCGTTTTTTAATTCCTATAAATTAAGAAAACCTAACAGGTTTTAAAGTCTGTTAGGTTTGTATCTTAAAAACTATTTTTTTTAGTTTATAATATCAAATCCACAGTAAGGACGTAAAACTTCTGGTATTACGATTCCTTCTGGAGTTTGGTAATTTTCAATAATTCCAGCCAAAACACGTGGAAGCGCTAATGAGCTTCCGTTAAGTGTGTGTGCCAATTGGTTTTTTCCGTCTTTGTCTTTAAAACGTAATTTCAAACGGTTTGCTTGGAAAGTTTCAAAGTTAGAAACAGAACTAATCTCTAACCAACGATCTTGTGCTGTAGAAAACACTTCAAAATCGTAAGTTAAAGCAGAAGTGAATCCCATATCGCCACCGCAAAGACGTAAAATTCTATAAGGCAATTTCAATTCCTGAAGAATGTTTTTTACGTGCTCTACCATTCCATCCAATGCTGCATAAGAATTGTCTGGATGCTCGATGCGAACGATTTCTACTTTATCAAATTGGTGCAAACGATTTAATCCGCGAACGTGTGCTCCGTAAGAACCTGCTTCACGACGGAAACATGGGGTGTATGCTGTTTGTAAAACTGGCAATTCGCTTTCGTTCAAAATAACGTCACGGAATAAATTCGTAACAGGAACCTCAGCCGTTGGAATCAGATATAAATCGTCTAATCCAGCATGATACATTTGTCCTTCTTTGTCTGGCAATTGTCCTGTTCCGTATCCTGAAGCTTCATTTACCAAATGAGGAACTTGGACTTCATTGTATCCTGCAGCTGTGTTTTTGTCTAAAAAGTAATTGATTAAAGCACGCTGTAAACGAGCTCCTTTTCCTTTATAAACAGGAAATCCTGCTCCAGTAATTTTTACTCCCAATTCGAAATCGATGATATCATATTTCTTTACCAGTTCCCAGTGTGGCTGTGCACCTTCGTGTAAAACTGGAATATCTCCCTCTTGAAAAACATTCAAGTTATCGTCTGCCGATTTTCCTTCAGGAACAATATCTGCTGGAAGGTTTGGTAAAGTGTATAATTTATTGGTTAACTCAACAGCCAAAGCTTCTGCTTTTTCGCTCAGTTCTTTACTTTTTTCTTTTAGTGAAACGGTTTTTTCTTTTAAGATTGCTGCTTTAGCTTTCTCGCCAGCTTTCATCAATTCACCAATATCTTTGGACAATTTATTAGATTCTGATAAAGTATTGTCTAATTCCACCTGTGCAGCACGACGATTTTCGTCTAATTGAACCACCTCTTCAACAACGCTTTTAGCATCGATATTTCGTTTTGCTAAAGCTTTGATTACTTTCTCTTGATTTTCTCTAATAAATGCAATTTGTAACATAGCTTGATTTTTATAACTATTGTATTTTTTATAACGGAAGCAAATTTAAGGAAATGTTTGTTAACATTAGGTCAAAGTTTTGCAGTAAAACCGAAATCTCCTATAAACAGCAAAAGCACCGTAAAAGTGCTCTTGATGTTATTTGATTATTTTTGAATTTTATTCCAAAAAACGAAGCCTGTCATCTCTGTGAAAAGCGTATTCTCTTCCGTTATACTTAATTTTTTCTAATTCTTTTTTAATTTTCAAGTCACTTTTTTCTTTGATACCATTTTCTAAATCATTTTCTACGGCTTCTTCATAAGAAAAATTTTTGGTTATGATCAAGTCAAAATAACCGTTTGTTTTATCATTAGAAAAACTCATGCCTGTTTCTAAAGTTTCAATTTGAAAAGTGCCACTTCCGTTAGAATCACCATTAGTCAATCGAATCGGGTATTCGTATAAAACCTTTTTAATTTCGTTTTCTACCAAAGTAACAAGCGTAAATTTTTGTTCAGAATACAATACAATTCGGCTGCTGGCATTGGCTTCGGTATAAAAAGCAATTGCTGGAGTCGTTTCGTTTAAAAAAACCAAATCTTTCAAAATATGCGATTTCGAAAACTGAATGGCTTCATTATCGTAATAACCTAGATTCTCATCAAACTCCTCGGCTATTATGCTTCCATTTTCACGATTTACAAAGAGATATTTTCGCTGAAAATAATTCCCCAATTCTTCATCATCACTTGATCGGAATGCTTTTTTATCGTGTGATACCGTTGTCAGGACAAAAAAAGTCGTTTGATCATCGTAATTGATCGAACTCGATTCGGCAATTTTAATATCTGAATATTTTATTTTTAAGTTTGATGCCACTTTCAAGAGCAGATCTAGATTCATTTCTTTAGAATCTTCTATCTCATCAAGATTTTTAAAAATGAGTTTTCTCAGTGGCTTTTTATTTTGACCAAGATGTGCTTGTGTTTCTGAAAGCAGTTCCTGATACTGAATTTCGGCATCGTTTTTAACTTTTTCATTCTTCCCGCAGGAAAACAAAAACATAAAAACGGCACTTAAAAGAATCGTTTTTTTCATAGGCTTAGATTTGTTAGAATTTTTAGGGCATTCCAAATATATAATTTTCTTACAAACCACAGCAAAAAAATAAAAACTTAATCTCTCTTAATTTCGTGACCTACAAACTCTTCCAGTGTTTTAAACATTTCTTCAACCGAAAGCACTTCTGTATCGGGATGCGATTTTAAAAATGCGGCATTCAATTCAGCCAGATTTTCATCCAACTCAAAATAACCATTATTATTCAGCAAATTTTTAAAAGCGTTTGGAGCATCATATTTTTCTTTTAGAAATTTCCCTAATTTGATATTACTCTGCAAACGAAGTTTACGGCATTGTTCTTTAAAAAATTCCAAATGTTTCTCTGCGCCAATCAAAGCCAAACCTTCTTCAATTAATTCGTTTAATTCTTTGTTCCAACCGGAATCATAAACGAACTTCGAAAAATTTCCTTCGGCATATTTTGAAGCATAAAAATCTAAATAGTAACTCATTAAAGCATCTTCATGAATCAAATCGTCGTCTATTTTTTCTTCGCGCATTAAATTGATTACTGAAATATTCGAATTTACAATGTCTTGAGGATTTTCGCTGTTTGCCGCCGTTTCTGAAATAATGATTTTACCGAATTCCATTTGAGATTAGTTTTAAGAAGTTATGGCAAATTTCGGATAAAATATTCATATTAGCTTGCAATATTTTCATGAATCTGAAAACAACAAAAAGAAAGAAAAGCATTACTATCTTTGCAGTAGACTTTTTTAATTAATTATAAAAATGAAAATTTTAACTTTCTTAAGTTCATTAAGAAAAAATAATATTGCCGATTTTGAAAAGACTTTCTTCTATTTAAAAAGAACCGAAAAAATTTGTTTTAATCTTTTAAAAAAACTAAACGTTAAAACTTCGGATTTAGAATCTGACACATTAATAAAAGAGCTACTAAAAATAAGATATCCATCAAACCCTACCGATTATTTTTACTTCTTTTTTCCAATAGTAAGTCATATTCTTTACTATAAACCTAAATATGAAAAAGAAATTTTAAAATATTTAATAGGTCCTAATTTTGCAAATGGCACTTCGGATGCTGAAGAAATGATAGGCACAATTAATAGAGCGATGGAGTACAAACTAAGCGAGAATCGATACTTCCTAAGCAAAGAAAGTCAAGATTGGATTACCAACGAACTACCAAAATTAGAAAAAGCAGTACAACGAAATAGATATTTGCTGGAAAGAACTTGAAGAATAAATTATGCCAACAAACTACACTTTAGAAATAGAATTCCTCAAAAAAGTTGAAACAGACAACAACAGAACACTTTTAACTGAGGATCAAATTAAAAATCTTCTTTCAGAGTTTCCGAAACTACCTCAAGATTATCTTATTTATTTAAAAAAAATTGGTTCAGGAAGTTTTAGAAAATCTCAGTTTAATGTCACTGCTTCACTATTTGATTTAGAAGACTTAGGTTTAGAGGATCACTATGAATTGAAATCGAATGTTTGGTTTTTCGGAGATAATTTCTGCGGTGATTTTTCTGGTTTTGACTTTAACCAAAATGATGGAAAAGTGGTTGAATTTTGGCATGAAAGCGGAGAACTTTATTACACAAATAAGTCGTTTCAAACTTATATAAGAGAACAAATGTTAATGGATGAGAATGGTATTAAATAAAATAAAACCTTTTGCATCATATTTATTTGCTATTGAGCACAATCTTTCATCAAAATTAGCGTTATCTTTATCTAATATAAAGATGCTAATAAAACTAAATACCTTTTACGCAACTATTTGAACACAAATGCATCTGTTTATATAGAGAAGGCTTTATGCAAAAAGTCTTTGCAACCAAAACCAAAACCATGAAAAGGATTATCCTAATATTTAGCATTTTGCTAGCTTTAACAAGTTGCGAGAATGATGATTTACCAAATTCTGATGTGCAATATTCGTTAATAGCTAAAGGAGATTCTTTTCCTAATGATGAAAGTCTTGCTCCAAGACATTTAATTATTAAAGACGAAAAAGCTTGGGATAAATTAATTACAGAGATGAATGTTTCTAACGATTTGTCCAAAGATTTTAAAGAAATCAATATTGATTTCAGTAAATATCAAGTCATTGCCGTTATCGACAAAACCCAAAACACCGAAGGACACTCTATAGATATTGTTGAAATTACCGAAAATCGAAATACTATAATTGTAAAAGTCGAAAAACTAAAAAACGGGAATAGCACTTTAAAACTATCAAGACCCTACGACATTATCAAAACCGATAAAACAGACAAAAAAGTTATTTTTGAGCAATAAATCTGTTTAAGGAAAATATCTTCCAGATTTTTTAAAAATATTTCTTGAATTGCCTCCTGCTAAATCAGGAGGCAATTTATTTTAGTTTAATCTATAAGCAACTTAAAATAACTCTGAAAACACAAACATGTCTATGAAATACAAGAATAAAACGTAATTTTATTGCATTCATAATCAATTTAGGGGAAAATAGAAAAATATGAACGGAAGAAAAGCATTAGAATATTACGTTTTAGACGTATTCTCAAACGAAAGCTACAGAGGCAATCCGCTTTCTGTTGTTTTTACAGATGGAAATCTAAAATTAAAGACCTATCAAGATATTTCTAAAGAATTTGGCTATTCTGAAACTTCTTTTGTTTATTATTCTACAAGAGAAAAAGCACTTGTTGTTCGCTCCTTTACACCAACTGGAATTGAAATAGACGGTGCAGGCCATAATTTATTGGGTGCGGTCTGCGGCGCTTTGCTAAAAGGAATTTCTATTTTTGATGAGCAGAACGAAAGTGAGCCTTTTGTAATTATGAACCACTCGGCAATTCCTGTAACGGTAAGTCTTGATCCAGTTACTCTTGATCCAGTCGTTCAAATGCATCAAAAATCGGCAGTCATTAAACAAGAAATCCCAACATATAGAATTGCAGTGGCTCTAGGCTTAAAGATTGAAGATTTAGATGTAAATTCTTTTGTTCCGACAATAGTTAAAACAGAAGTTGCGCATACAATGGTTCCTATAAAAAATAGTGAAATATTGAACAGTTTTGTTCCAGATAGCCAGCTTTTAATTCAAATCTCAAAAGAATATAATTTTGAAGGTTTTTATTGTTTTGCTCCAGCTGATGAAGGTCAGGACCATATAGTCGAAACTAGATTTTTTAATCCTATAATCGGAATAAATGAAGATCCTGCAACAGGGACAGCTGCGGGCCCATTAATTGGTTTTTTAACGCAAAAAAAGTTTACTAAATCCGACAAAGAGTATAAAATTCTTCAAGGTGTAAAATTAAAACAGGCATCGATCATTGAAGTTATGAATCGTGAAGAAGATATTTTGGTAGGAGGTTCTTCTATCATTACTATGAAAGGCGAACTTTATATATAAATATTATATTTGCTATTTATGGACAAGAAAAAGCGAAAAGAGATATTGGATAAACTCTATAAAGAAAAACTAATCGAGTTTAGACAAAGTCTTCCTTTTGATGAAAACATATTTCCAAAATTATTCGATTATTTAGATAACGAATTAATAATATATGGTTGTAATCATACTTCATTGATAACAGAAACATTTTTACAAAAAAATGGTATTTTAAATGTAATTGAAGTTATAGAATGGTTAGCCAAAAATGGCGGTTATTGTGATTGTGAAATTTTAGCAAATGTTGAAGATTTGTTTGATTATCTCAATCCTCCTAAAATTAATACTACCCCTAAAAAAGAGGTCAGCAAACAAAAAATCAATAGCTTGGAAACTGATTTTGGGTTCTGTATCGAAAGAGTTCCTTCACCATGGAACCTAATAGAAACAACAGCTACAAATAGCAAAGAATACTTTTTTCAATTCGGGAAAAACAATAACTGTACAGTTAATTTGCACACGCACTTCTCATTATTTGAAAATGATAATGACGAACATTGGATAAATCTTTGGATAGATGAAACCAATCTAAATTATAATCTTGAAAACTTAACTGTAGAGCGTCTTAAATTAGGCGACTATACAGTATTTATTGCAAAAACTAAAGATTGGACTCCTGTTAAAGTTTGGTGTGCGAATAAAAAAAATTCAAGCTGGTTATTAAAAATGAACACTGAATTAAGTAGACATAAAGGTGATATTAAGGAACTTGAAAAATTACTCAGCAGTATTCTTTAAATTAAAAACCTACATTCATCTCTCTATTTAATATACTCAATAAAAAACCGCATTTAACATAATGCAGTTTAAAATATTTAAGTTATGTCCGATTTTAAAAACAAAACATGGATTCTAAGTGATTTTATAAAATTTGTTCAAACTAAGAAAGATCGCTCTACAAATTATAATCCTGAATATTACTATGATATTTATGCTCCAAAGAATGAAGATTCACTTTTTCCTGAAATGATTATTTATATAGGAAACACTGTTGAAATTGATGATGATGACCATGAAATTTATCCTGACATAGTTAAAGAAATGAATTATTGGTTTTCTTATTCATCTGATAATTTTCAGGATGTCATAGATTTGGCTACATCGCAAAATGCAAATTTAAGCATCTTACAGTTAGTAGAATGTTTAAATTATTATAGCGAATATGATAATTTCTTAGATATTAAATAAAAAGCGACATTAAAATGTCGCTTTTTATTTTACTTTTTAAGCTCTTGCTCAAATTTTTGTTTCTGTTCTGGCGGAATTCTTTTTTTAAGGAACAAAATCTGACCTAAGTGACTCGATTGATGCTCCATAACGTGAAACCAGCAATATTGGTTTGTCCAATCGTATCTTGTTTGCACTTCTGCAAACCAAGCATCGTCTCTTTTCTTTAATTCTTCAATTGTTTTTGCTCTTACTTGGTCATAAATATCCAAATAATACTGAATATCATGTCCTTTTATTTCTCTTCCTGCCTGATCAAGATCTAATGCCGGACCCCATATTTTCTTTTCTTCTTCATTAAAGTCTCTATTTTCAAAAGTAAAAACCTGATAATATTTTTCGGCTGCTGCCAAATGCATTACCAAAGCCCCTATTCGGTTTGCTTCTGCATCATGAAGATAATCAATTTCATATTGGCTCATGTTTTTTACTGTTCTCTCAACGCGAGCTTTTAAATCTTCAAGCATAGAAATCATATCTGCAATTTTAGGAGATGCTCCTTCTACATTTCCAATTTTTGCTTCTAATCTTGGTTTTATTCCTTTTCCTTCTATAAGCAAACTGCTTTTTCCGTCGACACTAGATTTGTCCGAAGTAATTTTATATTCTTTTACTTTAACAATAGCATCGTTACTTATTCCTTGAATCCATTTTGGAACATCTCCATTACTTATCGGACTTTCAAAACTTGAATTTAAAACAGTCACAGGTTCATAAACACCTTTATCATTTTCAATAAAAAGTTCAAATTTGTCAAAGTAAAACTTCCCATCAAATAGACATAAACCTCCAAAGCTTAAAGATTTACTATTCTTGTCGATAGCACCTTCAACAGTGTATGAATTCCATTCTTTAGATTTTACAGGTCTGTCTCTCATGTTATCAAAAAAACCATCTTCGTCGTTTTTGGTATCAACACGAGCCCAAACTCCTGCCCATGATTTTGGTTCTGTAGTTTCGACTTTTACATAAGCAGTAACTTTAAATTTTTTCTTCACAGAAGTCTGAACAGCAATGGTCTGAGATATAGATGTCCAATCTGTAGAAACGGTTTTTACAGTTTGAGCCTGACTCATGCCAAAAAATAAAAATAGTAGTGATATTATTAGTTTTTTCATTTTTAGGAAATTAATATTGCCGTAAATGTAATATTGTTTTTCTAAGTAATACCTTACTTTTATAAAAACTTCATAAAAAAACCGCATCTGGCAGAATGCGGTTTTCAAATATTTAAAACTAGAGAAACTTCTTAGTTCGTTTTCATTGGCGGCAAATCGAAAGCCTTTGAATCGTGTTCGAAGTTGTTTTTATGTGCTCCATCGCAAAATGGTTTGTTTGCAGAATGTCCGCAACGGCAAAGACCAAGTGCAGATCTTCCTTGTAAACCGTAAAGTGTTCCTTCTGGGTCCATAATTTCAAAATCTCCTTCAATTTTGATAGAACCATTTTTATTGATGATTAATTTAGTCTTGCTCATAAATTTTGTTTTTTTCGGATGCAAAGATTGCGAAATATATTGTCATTTATAAGCGTGAATCGTAGTTTAAACTGGTTCTATTTTATTGGGGTTTTGCCACGAAGACACAAAGGCACAAAGTTTTATTGTTTCACGCAGATAAAAGATTTAAGCTGATTAACACAGATAATCAATTTAAAAAACCTTAAATTCTTGATAAAAAATCTTAGTGCCTTTGTGTCTTAGCGGCAAAAAAACTAAAGCGCCTTATAAACAAAATTTTTAAACTTCACACTTCCTTTTCCTATAGAACAAAGACCAATTCTAAGTCCAAGAAAACCGCTCAATACATTATGATTGTATCCTGAAACCTCAACCGAATTTTCTATTTTCTTCCAATCTTTTCCGTCCAAACTATAAAACATATCTACGGTGTTTTTGATATTCCTTAAACGAAGAAAGACTTTTCGGTTATGTGTATTTTTTTCTGTTGGAAACTGCCATCCTCTCAAGTTTGCCAAAATATTGTTTTGATCGGCTAGTATTCCAGAATAATATTTATTATCGTAAAAAAGCGTTAATCCGCCTATGGCGTTGCCTTCAATTTCAACTTGAACTTCAGCCGTATACGAATGTCCACCCGGAACAACTACTAGAGGCGAACTGTTTCCTACTCCGTCGCCTTTTCCTTCAATAGTCAAAGTGTTATTAGCAACTTTAAATCTTGACGCTTCTACTCCACTATAAAATTTCCATTGCGGTTTCAAGGCCGAACCTCCAAAGTCGTCACTCAAAGAAAACTCTGGAAGTGTTTTTCCTACTGGTTTTGCAATCGGTTTATCAGTCTGAATGTTATCTGGAATTTTGTACCAGCCGTCTTTTGTCCATTCAACAGGTTGCAATAAAGTCTGGCGCCCTAAATTATAATAGTCTTTTTCGTAACCGTGAAAAATCATCCACCATTTTCCATTAACATCTTCAAAAACGGTACTGTGTCCTTTTGACCACCAAGTTTCAGAACTGCTGTTGGTTCTCACAATCGGATTATAAGGCGAGTTTTCCCAAGGCCCAAAAGGAGATTTTGATCGTGCCGAAATTACCATATGGCTTGTCGCTGGGCCAGCTGTTCCACCTTCAGCAACGGTCAAATAATAATAATCACCTCGCTTGAATAATTTTGGACCTTCCATACAGAAACATTCAATGCTCCATTCGCGTGGAATTTTCCATCCATCATAAACATGTTTTAATTCGCTAGTAACCGAAAGTCCGTCTTTTGATAAAGCCACATAACCTCCATTACTAAAATATAAGAATCGATTTCCTTTATCGTCCGCGATATGTCCTGGATCTATATTTCCGATTTTTAAATCTACAGGTTCACTCCACGGACCATTTATAGAATCGGCTGTTACTACAAAATTGGTGTTGTTTGCAGGAAAATAAATGTAGTATTTGTTGTTGTACTTAATTAAATCAGGGGCCCAAACGGCTCCAACATATTTTTGAAGAGCATTGGTTACAGGTTCCCAATTCATCAAATCGGTCGAATGCCAAATTAAAAGTCCAGGATAATAATCGAACGAAGAATGAACTACATAATAATCTTTTCCGTCGCGCAATAAACTTGGGTCTGGATAATCCCCCGCAAAAATTGGGTTTGAATATTGATTTTGTTTTAGGCTTTTTTCTGGTTGTGATTGAGAATAACCGTAATAAGAAAGCAATACTAAAATGGTTAGATATATTTTATTCATGTTTTGATATTTTTTTCAAATATAGTCAAAAAGACTATAAGCAAAATATACCACAGATTAAAAGGATTAAAAATGATTTTTCAAGCGTTTGTCAGACTGAGCGAAGTCGAAGTCCTCTCAAAGCACTTTATTTATCGGAGTGAAATAATCACGCAAAGTCGCAGAGACGCAAAGTTTCTGTTCTAGTTTGTCATTTCGAGGAACGAGAAATCTCTACAAGAAGCTAGACAAAGATTGGCTCTTTTAGGAGCGGAGTTACTCGCGGAGATTTCTCGTTCCTCGAAATGACAAACTGTATGGTTGATCCTTAACTTAAAAACAAAAACTTTGCACCTCTGCGACTTTGCGAGAACCAAATTCAAAAAAACTCTGCAAATCTCTTCGCTTTTTCTATTCGATTCTCCACGTAATATTAAAATCTCAATTCTATTGCTTATTTTTGCACTCTAAAATTCATATTAATGACACAGAATCCAAAGAGATATACAATCACGGCGGCATTGCCTTACACCAACGGACCTATTCATATTGGTCACTTGGCGGGAGTTTATGTGCCTGCGGATATATATTCGAGATATTTAAGATTGCAAGGAAAAGATGTAGCATTTATCTGCGGAAGCGATGAACATGGGGTTGCAATCTCTATGAAAGCCAAAAAAGAAGGAGTTACGCCACAACAAGTTATTGATAAATATGATGGAATTATCCGCAAGTCGTTTGAAGATTTCGGAATTTCATTCAACAATTATTCAAGAACTTCTGCAAAAATTCATCACGATACTGCTTCGGAATTCTTTAGAACATTATATGATAAAGGCGATTTTATCGTAGAAGTTACAGAACAATTGTACGATGCAAAAGCAAATCAGTTTTTAGCAGATCGTTTTGTTGTAGGTACTTGTCCAAAATGTGACAATCCAGAAGCTTACGGAGATCAATGCGAAAAATGCGGATCTACTTTGAACGCGACTGATTTGATTAATCCAAAATCGACAATTACGGGAGAAACTCCAATTCTTAAAGAAACAAAACACTGGTTTTTACCCTTAGACAGATATACCGATTTCTTAACTGAATGGATTTTAGTTGGTCATAAAAACGATTGGAAAACTAATGTTTACGGACAAGTAAAATCTTGGATCGATGCAGGATTAGAGCCTCGCGCGGTAACTCGTGATTTGGATTGGGGAATTGATGTTCCTGTTGAAGGTGCTGAAGGCAAAAAATTATATGTTTGGTTTGATGCACCGATCGGTTACATTTCTTCTACTAAAGAATGGGCAGCACGCGAAGGAAAAGACTGGGAACCATATTGGAAAGATCAAGATACCAAATTGGTTCACTTTATAGGAAAAGACAATATTGTTTTTCACTGTATCATTTTCCCAGCGATGCTTAAAGCTGAAGGAAGTTATATTTTACCAGACAACGTTCCTGCAAATGAGTTCTTGAATTTGGAAGGAAACAAACTTTCGACTTCAAAAAACTGGGCGGTTTGGTTGCACGAATATTTAGAAGAGTTTCCAGATAAGCAAGATGTTTTACGTTATGCATTGACATCTAACGCTCCTGAAACAAAAGACAATGACTTTACTTGGAAAGATTTCCAAGCTAGAAATAACAACGAATTGGTTGCCGTTTTCGGAAATTTCGTAAATCGTGTGGTGGTTTTAACCAACAAATATTACGACGGAGTTATTCCAACTCCAAACGAATTTACAGAAGTTGACGAACAAACTTTAGCAGAATTAAAAGCATATCCAGCTGTAATTTCAAGTTCAGTGGAGCGTTACAGATTCCGTGAAGCTTTGGGCGAATTAATGAATGTGGCTCGTTTAGGAAATAAATATCTAGCAGACGAAGAGCCTTGGAAAGTTATGAAAGACAATCCAGAGCGTGTAAAAACTCAAATGTATGTGGCGTTGCAGATCGCTGCTGCATTGAGCGTTTTAGCTGAACCATTTTTGCCATTTACTGCTGCAAAATTGTCTAGAATCTTAAATTTAGGCGACTTGAAAGAACACTTTAAAGGATTTAGTAAATTCTTGAAAGAAAACCATCTTGGAGCTACAGATGTCATTCTTGATAAAACGTTAGGTTGGAATGACATCTCTGAAAATTCAGATTTAATTCCGGCTGGACACAAAATTGGCGAAGCTGAATTGCTTTTCGCTAAAATTGAAGACGAAGAAATACAAAAACAAATAAATAAATTGGAAGCAACAAAAACAGCTAATCTTGCCGAAAACAAACAAGCAGAACCGCAGAAAGATTTAATTCAGTTTGAGGATTTTGCTAAAATGGATATTCGTATCGGAACTATTCTTGAAGCTGAAAAAATGCCTAAAGCAAACAAACTTTTGGTTCTTAAAGTAGATACAGGAATCGATGTTCGCACGATTGTTTCGGGAATTGCTGAGAGTTTTTCTCCAGAAGAAATTATTGGAAAACGTGTTTCCGTATTAGCAAACCTTGCTCCAAGAGCATTACGCGGTGTTGAAAGTCAAGGAATGATCTTGATGACAACAAATGCCGAAGGAAAATTGGTATTTGTAAATCCAGATGCTGATGCACCGAATGGAGCGACTGTAAACTAATTATTTATATATTTATAAATTGCGTGAGTCGATTAAAATTTAATTGATTCACGCAATTTTCTTTTTTAAATTATACACCAAAAAACTTGAAAAAATAAACTCAAAATGAAACTCACAAAACCAAGATTAGCCTTAATCTGCGGTATACTCTGCATATCTATTTTCCCAATATTGGTAAAATTACGTTTAACACCAGGATTAATTTCGGCATTTTACCGAATGTTTTTTGCTGTGGTATTGCTTTTGCCTTACGTCATTTTCAGCAGAAACTTTAAACTTCCAAAACTAAAATTTGCTCTTTTAGCAATTCTTTGCGGTGTTTTATTCTCGTCTGATGTTGCCGTTTGGAATATCGCCATTCAGGAATCAAGCGCAACTCAAGCTTCGTTACTGACCAATTTATCTCCGGTTTGGGTTGGAGTTGGTTCTTTCTTTTTTCTGAAAGCAAAACCTGCCACAAATTTCTGGATCGGAACATTGGTCGCTTTATTCGGAATGGTAACTTTAGTCGGTTTTGAATTTTTTATCGATTTAAACTTTGATAAAGCATTTCTATTTGCCGTTTTATCTGGCATTTTGTATTCCATTTATCTTTTGGTCAGCAAAAATGTGCTTTCAGAAGTCGATGTTCTTTCTTTTATGACGATTAGTTTATTTGCTTCGAGCATCTATTTAGGAATTTTATGTTACGCTCTAGGCGAACCTTTTACTGGATTTTCAAATGCTGGCTGGTTTGTACTTGTGCTTCAAGCCGTTATTTGCCAATTGTGCGCTTGGCTTTCCATTAGTTATGCAACTCAGCACATGCGTGCAACAAGAGTTTCGCTAAGTTTATTGAGTCAAGCTGTAATTACCTCAATTTTAGCTTGGTTGTTTTTGGAAGAACAAATAACTTTACAGATGGTTTTCGGCGGAATCATTCTGCTTTTCGGAATCCGAATTACTTTTTACGATAAAACCATTTCTTTGAAGGGGCTTTTTTCTAAAAATTGAAAATGGCGGATAACGCAGATTTAAACTGATTTTATATAGATTAATTTTGCAAACTTTGACTAAAAAATTAAACACATAGAAACATAGATTTTTTTGTTCTTATTTTAAGTTTGCTAAAAAAGCATGCTTTTACACATAGAACTATGTGCATTTTAATTAGTGAAACGCCTTTCTACACAAAGTGAAACTATGTTTCTATGTGTTTAAAATTATTTGAGAAAACCTGAAACAAAGAAAACCTAAAACACAAACAAAAAACTCTATGTTACATAAAACTAAAATACCAAACTTAAAAGTAATCGCATTTGATGCCGATGATACTTTGTTTGTAAACGAACCTTATTTTCAAGAAACCGAACATAAATTTTGTGCTTTGATGGAAGATTATCTTTCGCACCAAGGCATTTCGCAGGAATTATTTAAAATCGAAATTGCCAATTTGCCTTTGTACGGATATGGAATTAAAGGATATATCCTTTCAATGATTGAAGCTGCGATGAACATTTCAAACAATACGATTCCTGTTGAAGTTATTGAGAAAATCATTCAATACGGAAAAGAATTACTCGAAAAACCAATCGAACTTTTAGATGGAATTGAAGAAACCCTTGAAGCTTTAAAAGGCAAATACAAATTGGTCGTTGCTACAAAAGGCGATTTAAAAGATCAGCACAGTAAATTGCACCGTTCTGGTTTAGGTCATTATTTTCATCATATTGAAGTAATGTCAGATAAACAAGAAATCGATTATCAGAAACTTTTAGGCCGTTTAGATATTGAAGCGCATGAATTTTTGATGATCGGAAATTCATTAAAATCAGATGTTTTGCCAGTTTTAGGAATTGGAGGTTACGCCGTTCATATTCCGTTTCACACAACTTGGGAACACGAAAAAATTAATCACACTATAGAACACGAGCATTTTAGTTCATTTGAAACTATTGCTGAAGTGGTTCCGAATTTATTATAATGAAAACACTTTTAGACCTAGAAAATTGGAATAGAAAAGAGCATTTTGCCCATTTTAAACAAATGGAAGAACCCTTTTTTGGAGTCACCGTAGAGATCGATTGTACCAAAGCGTATCAAACTGCAAAAAGTATAAATGCTTCTTTTTTCATTTTCTATTTGCATAAAACTTTGACTGCGGTAAACGCCATTGAAAATTTTAGATATAGAATTTCAGAAGACAAAATATACATTAACGATCAAATTGATGCTTCGGCAACAATTGGTCGTGAAGATGGCACTTTCGGGTTTTCTTTAATTGAATATAATCCGGACTTTAAAACATTTGAGCAAATTGCATTAAAAGAAATTGAGCGCATTCAAAACACAAACGGCCTTTTTACAAGATCTTTTGATGATGATAACTTGATTCATTTTTCGGCAATTCCATGGCTAAATTTTAGTTCAATCACCCACGCACGCAGTTTTACGTATCCAGACAGCTGCCCAAAAATTTCATTTGGAAAAATGATGATTTCTGAAACTGGAAAAAGAACCATGTCAATGGCAATTTATGTGCATCATGGTTTAATGGACGGAATACATGTTGGCCAATTTGTAGATCTTTTTCAAGAGCTTATGAATCAATAATAAGCGGAATAATTTTTGCGCCCTAAAAACACATGAAACGAATTTTTCTTTTTTTGTTTTTAATCTCCAGTACTGTTTTGCTAAGTCAAACAGTGCTGACCTCCTATACAATAGATTTAAAAAACAAAATTGACCAATCTGAAATTATGACTGGCGAAAACACCGCTACTCATGACGTATTTGTTTTTGCCACAAGTGCAGACAGCCTTTCCATATTAAAATACAATAGCGCTGTATTCTTAAGAGATAAGTTTGTCACTTCTCGTCAATACACTGAAAACAGATCATTGATGGGGTATAGTTTTAGCGAAGACGGAAATCCGACTTTGTATTGGTTTTCGAAAGAAGAGAAAACAATCATTTTAATTAAATATTATCTCGAAAGCAAAACTATAAGAGCATTAAAATTTCAAATTCCGCTTGACGAAAACTACCTTTTAGCAAATTACCAGAAAGACAACAACTTCTATTTATTATTGCAAAGCAAAACAAAACAGGCATTGACTGCTTTTATTTTTAAAAACGGAATGGCTGAGGAGCGGTTTCTCGATTTCAGTTCTTTCAAATTCATAGATCGAAAAACTCAACCCAAAACATTCAATCAAGTTTTGAATGAAAATCCGATTGAGAAAATGGATTCTGGCGAATACAATCCGTTATATAAAGTAAGTGCCAAAAGCAAACTTTACACGCTTCCAAACCGTTTGATCCTAACTTTAGACCAAAGTTTTAGAAAGACACAATTGTTCGATATTAATTTAGAAAATCAGGAAATAAAAGAAAAAACGTTCATGAAACCTATTGGAAATAAAAATCCAAAAACGACTAATTCTTTTTACCACGAAAACAAATTGTATCAAATCAATATTAATGCTGATGAACTTTTGTTTGATATTAAAGATTATTCGTCTGGTGTATCTATAAAAACTTTTGCAGTTTCAAAAGACGATACGATCCGTTTTAGCAATTCGCCTCTACTGATGCAGATTGAAGATCGTCAACCTAAACAATTAAAAAATACAGCAAAATTTTTAAAAGTACTATCTTCTCTTGATGCTGGCCTTTCGGTTTACAAAAACCAAAAAAATCTATTTATCACCTTAGGCGGTTCGGGTAGCGACTTAAAATCGATTTCTCTAAATGGTTTCAATTTTAATGACCCTTTTGGAGATTTCCCTTCAAACAGTTATTACAATATTGAGACGAACTACTCTGCTTTTTTCGAAAGTATTTGGACCAAAAAACTAGAATTGACAAAAGAAACGCAAGAACCTTTCGCTGCAGACAAAGTCTACTATTTTCTAGATTCGCATAAAGAAGCTATTCTTCCTTATACTCTCAAACTTAGCAATTATACTATTTTAAGTTATTACGACATTGTTGCAAAACAACTTGTTCTACGCAAATTTGCTGACGGATTTAATTAACACCCAACCCGCTCTCAAAGATTTAAAATCAAAAACGAAACGATTATTTCCCCTAACTTTTATTCTTTTTAATTTACAATTTGTTAATAGTCTTATTCTGATACTTTTTTACCTTTTAAAGAACCCCTTTACCTGCTATTTATTGTTGTTTTGGGTAAAAATTTAAAAATTTAAAGAATAATGAAAAAAATTGTAATGACTCTTGCATTTGCCCTAGCGTTAACTGGAGTACATGCGCAAACAGAAAGCAATAACAGTTATAATAAATGGTCTATAGATTTAGGCGCAGGTTTTAACAAACCACAACGACCATTTAGCAATGGATATTCTACAAATACTGTAAGTCCATGGACTGGAGATTTAGGTGTTCGCTACATGCTTAACAACAAATTTGGTTTGAAAGCAGATTTTGGATACAACAGTTTTACTGCAAAAGGTAGCTCTATCGATTTTGATTCAAAATACTACAGATTAGATTTACAGGCT
The DNA here is from genome assembly GCF_016735615.1 of Flavobacterium tagetis. Taxonomy (GTDB): domain Bacteria; phylum Bacteroidota; class Bacteroidia; order Flavobacteriales; family Flavobacteriaceae; genus Flavobacterium; species Flavobacterium tagetis. The sequence goes on along the minus strand of NZ_JAERSF010000001.1, from coordinate 1,297,458 downwards.
GTTGCTAACTTAGGTCGAATCATGAATTTTGAAACTTGGACAAATACTTTCGGTTTATTAGGACATGCTGGTTTTGGTTATGCTCAATTAAGAAGCGATAATATTAAAAAAACAGATGAAATGGGTAACTTTATTGCTGGTGTAACTGGACAAATAAGATTATCAAACAGAGTTGCTTTAACTGGTGATTTCTCAACTATTTTAAACGCATCTCAAGATCATACTTTTGACGGAGCGTATGTTGCAGGCAACAGAGGTTTTTCTGGTTTAATTTTTAACGGAACTGTTGGTTTGAACGTTTACTTAGGTAAAAACACAAAACATGCTGACTGGACTGTAATTTCAAGTGAAGGTAACAATGCTGATATCTCTGCTTTAGAAAGTAAAGTAGCAGATCTTGAAACAAAAATCAAAAATATCCCTGCGCAAAAAGAAGTAGTTATAGAAAAACAAGTAAGTGCTCCACAACAATCTGATAACGAATTAATCAGAAGAATGATTAATGATAAGTATTACAGTGTGTATTTTGATTTCAACAAAACAACTCCAATCGAAAATTCAACTGCTGCAATTGATGTGGTTTTAAACTACTTAAGAAAAAATCCTTCTGCTTCTCTTGACCTTGTAGGTTATGCAGACCAAGTTGGAAAAGCGGAGTACAACGAAAAACTATCTAACACTAGAGCGACAAACGTAAAAACTATTTTTGAAAAAGCTGGAATCGCTTCTTCTCGTTTAAATGTTATTGCGAATGGCGCAGATACATCTATTCAAAAAGATTCTGATGAAGCTAGAAGATTAGCTAGAAGAGTTACTTTTATTGTAAAATAGTTCATTTTTAGACTTGAATTAAAAGTCCTTAAGATATTTTCTTAAGGGCTTTTTTGTTGCTTCAAATTAAAAACAACAAAAACACGGCATAAAATTTGAGCCAAAAGCTGTTGAATATATTAAGAAACACATTTATGAAAAAACTACTACTACTTTTTCTTTTGTTTTTTAAAACAGCTTTGTTTAGCCAAACAATCTTAAATTCTTTACCATTAAATCTAAATTTTCTAGGAAAAACTCAGATTCTAAATGCTAAAGATGAAAACACTAATGATATTTATATTTTCACCTGGGACAATAGGAATATAAATATCTTAAAATATAATCAGTCTTTATTTCTCTCAAATCAATTTATAGATTCGATAAAACATGAAACAAGTCGAAATTTAATTGGCTATAGCATCAGCAAAAATAAAAACCCGACACTATATTGGAGTTCCCGTGATTATAGAAATATTCTCATGACAGTCTATAATTTAGACAACAAAACTTCAGAAATATTACATTTCGATTTCCCACAAAATCACGATTATGTTATCAGCACTTTCCAACAGCATAATGCGTTTTACATTCTTGCCAAAGAAAGAGATCAAGATCATCTTCTTCTTTACAAATTCGAAGACGGAAAATGTGGGGTAAAAGTGTTTAATTTTTCCACTTTTATATTTAAAAATAAAAAAAATACGCCAATTTCTTTTCATACATTTATCAAACAATTCCCAATAAATCAAATAGATCCAGATATTTACGCCACAATTGATCTGGCTTCAAGTGTTAGTAAAATGTATGTAAATCAAGACCATATAATTCTAACATTTGATAATAACTTTATAAAAACACAAGCTTTCGATCTTAATATTAAAACTGGAGGTGTAGAAGAAAAAACTTTTAACCTTCCAGATTATGAAAGTCCATCAAGAACTTCAAATTCATTCTATAGTAATAATAAACTATTCCAAATCAAGGCAAGTAAAGAATCCTTTTTAATTGAGATCAAAGATTTTGATACCGAAAAAAGCATTAAGAGTTATTCATTTTCAAAAAATGATACGATTCCATTTAAAAACTCCCCTTTCATTATGCAAATTGATAACGGAAGACCTACTCAATTAAAAACGACTGAAAAATTCCTAAAAAATATAAACGGCCTTACTGCTGGTATTGCGGTTTTTCAAAACCAAAAAAACAGTTTTATCACATTTAGCGGACTTGGAAATTATTCTGATTTTTATTTTGCCTATGATGTTTATGATGATTTTGGACAACGTGTTTCCTATTCGTTAAGTAAAGTAGTTTATTTTGATGCCCTGTTAGATGAGAATTTCAATTTTTCAAAAGACAATCAAACTAGACCGCTGGCAATTGAAAACTTATTTTACTTTCTAAATGTCAATAAAAAAATCAAAATATACGATGCGCTAAGATTAAAGGATTATTATATCTTAAGCTACTACGACGATACTTCTAAACAATTTATTATGAGAAAATTTACTGATGGTTTTATAATGGAAGACAATGGAAATCCAATTATAAATAAATCTGTATTTTCAAATCCGGCTAATTTTATGAAAATTAATTCCAATTAATATACTTAGAGTTAATCCAAAAATCTAATGTTTTCGAGCTTTTGAAAAAACGAAATGAATAATTTTTCTTAATTTTACAAAAAAGACACTTATTATGTTAGCAAAAAATATTGAATCGGCTTTAAACAAGCAAATCCGCATAGAAGCAGAATCTTCTCAAACTTATCTTTCTATGGCTTGTTGGGCTGAAGTGCAAGGATTAGAGGGAATCTCTCAATTTATGTACACCCAGTCAGACGAAGAGCGTGCACATATGCTTAAACTAGTTAAGTATGTAAACGAACGCGGAGGACACGCTCAGGTTACAGATCTTAAAGCACCAAAAACAACTTATACTACTTTCAAAGAAATGTTTGAAGAGCTTTACAATCATGAACTTTTTGTTTCGAAATCTATCAACGAATTGGTTCATATTACTTTTGAAGAAAGAGATTACGCGACACACAATTTCTTGCAATGGTACGTTTCTGAACAAATTGAAGAAGAAGCTACAGCTAAGTCTATCTTAGATAAAATCAACTTAATTGGTGATGATAAAGGCGGACTGTATTTGTTTGATCGTGATATTCAGCAATTAACAGTTACGAGTTCAATCGCTATCAATCCTAAATAAAAAAGTTAAAGTTTATTTAGAATATTTAAAAATAACTTTTTTGGTTTATATTTGTCTCTGTTTTTAAAATTCAGAGGAAAAAGTGAGCAAGAAAGAAAAAGACAAGGACAAAAAAAAGGATAAAAAGAAAAAGAAAAACAAAGATATCCTTGATAAAATTAAGAAGATTGAGAATTGTAAATCTTCTTGCTGTGAGAAATATAAAAAGAGCGAAAAGAAACGCTGCTCACGCTGTCCTATGTTTGATTTATTCAAAAAAACTGCTTAACGCGATATAGAAAAACCCATCAGATTTCTCTGGTGGGTTTTTTAGTTTTAAATTGCAGTCTATTTTCGATTTTTAAATTTAATTATGAAAAACGATATTACAATTCCCAAATCTAGTCTTGACTTTTTGGTTCAGCTAAAAGAAAACAATAACAAACCATGGTTTGAAGAGCATAAACCGCAATATTTGATAGAACTTAATCATATTGAAAATTTTGCAGGCGCTTTACTGAAGGAACTTTCCAAAACGGATGTTTTAGAAAATACTTCTGGCAAAAAAAGCGTTTACAGAATCTATCGTGATATTCGTTTTTCTAAAGATAAAACACCTTTTAAATACTATTGGGGTGGAAGTTATACACGCGCCACTGCTGCAAGACGTGGTGGTTATTATTTTCATCTGGAAAAAGGAAACAGCTTTTTCGCTGGTGGATTTTGGGGACCAAATGCTACAGATTTAAAGCGAATAAGAACCGAATTTGCTCATGATCCAGAAACTTTTCAAAAAATATTGAATTCAAACTCTTTCAAAAGCAACTTTGGCACTTTGCAAGGAGAACAGCTCAAAACAAAACCAAAAGGATTCGATGTTGATCATCCTGCTATTGATTTGCTTCGTTTCAAACAATTTTTGGTTATAAAACGTTTTACTGACGAAGAAGTATTGAGTCCGCAATTTTTAGAACTAGCCTTAGACGCTTTCAAAAGCATGAGACCCTTTTTTGACTACATGAGCGAAGTACTTACAACTGATGCCAATGGAGTTTCGATTTTATAAAAAACTGTTTTCTGTAAAATATTAAACCCGACAGGCTTTTATAACCTGTCGGGTTTAACTATTTCGCAAACATGTTATTTACTCAACAGTAAAATTTCATTTACAACCACTTCGGTTATATATCGTTTTTCTCCGTTTTTATCATCGTAGCTTCGGTGTGTCAATTTTCCTTCAACGGCAATTTCTTTTCCTTTTACAACAAACTTTTCTATAATTTCAGCTGTTTTTCCCCAAGCGGTTATGCGATGCCATTCGGTTTGTTCTACTTTTTCGCCTTTATCATTTCTATAAATCTCATTTGTTGCGATCGTAAGGTGTGCTAGTTTTCTACCGCTTTCTAATGTTTTAATTTCTGGATCATTCCCAACATTCCCAATTAACTGTACTTTGTTTCTAATTGCACTCATGGCGTATACTATTTTAAATGTTACTATTAAATTGAATCGTTTATCAAATTCAACACTGCAAAGATGACAAACCCCAACGCTGACAGTCGGTTGTTAACTATTTACTATCGACTGTAACTATTTGTAAGCGTTTGTAAATGGAATTTGTTTTTTGTATATTTGAGATAAATCTTACGATATGCAGGCAAAAATTAAAAAAGTAGAGTTAAGAAACCTTGAAATTGAGGACTATAGACAATTAAAGAAATCGATGATTGAATCGTATCCAGAAATGGCCGATTCGTATTGGGGATCTGATGACATAGAAAGACTTCTTTCTATTTTTCCGGAAGGACAGCTGGTGATTTTGGTTGACGGAAAAGTGGTTGGCTCTGCCCTATCTCTTATTGTCGATGAAAAACTGGTGGAAAAAAGACATAATTATCAACAAATTAGTGGAAATTACACCTTCTCTACTCACAATCCGAATGCGGAAATTTTATACGGAATAGATGTATTTATTCACCCAAATTATAGAGGCTTACGTTTAGGGCGCCGATTGTACGATGCAAGAAAAGAACTTTGCGAACAGCTAAACTTAAAAGCAATTGTATTTGCAGGAAGAATCCCGAACTATAGAGAACACGCCAAAAAACTGTCACCGAAAGCTTATATTGAAAAAGTACGAACAAAAGAATTGTACGATCCGGTTCTATCATTTCAGTTAAGCAACGATTTTCATGTATTGAGAGTCATCAAGAATTATCTTGAAGGTGACGAAGAATCGAAAGAATTTGCGGTTTTATTGGAATGGAATAATATTTACTATGATGATAGTCCGAAACTGATTAATTTGAAGAAAAACATTATTCGTTTAGGATTAATTCAGTGGCAGATGCGTCCGCTTAATAATGTTGAAGCACTTTTTGAACAAGCTGAATTTTTTATTGATGCCGTTTCGGGTTATGGTTCTGATTTTGCTTTATTCCCAGAATTGTTTATTGCTCCATTAATGGCCGACTATAATCATTTGTCTGAAGCAGAAGCCATTCGTGAACTTGCCCGTCACTCTGACCCTATTAGAAAGAAGTTTCAGGAATTTGCCATTTCATACAACATCAATATTATTACCGGAAGCATGCCTTATTTAGAAGGAGGAAATCTCTATAATGTTGGTTTCTTATGCAAAAGAGATGGAACTTCAGAAATGTATACCAAAATTCATATTACGCCAAACGAAGTTATACATTGGGGAATGAAAGGCGGATCGGAGTTTAAAACCTTTGATACCGATTGCGGAAAAATTGGAATCTTAATCTGTTACGATGTCGAATTCCCAGAAATTTCCAGACTTCTGGCAGATGAAGGAATGAATATTTTGTTTGTTCCCTTTTTAACTGATACTCAAAACGGATATACACGCGTAAAACATTGCTCGCAGGCACGCGCCATCGAAAATGAATGTTATGTAGCCATAGCAGGTTGCGTTGGAAATCTTCCGAAAGTAAACAATATGGATATTCAATATGCGCAATCTTCTGTATTTACGCCGTCAGATTTTGCTTTTCCAAGCAACGGAATCAAAGCAGAAGCAACTCCAAACACAGAAATGACACTTATTGTTGATGTCGATTTGAACTTATTGAAAGAATTGCACGAACATGGTAGCGTTAAAACGTTAAAAGATAGAAGAACAGATCTTTACGAAATTAAAAAATTGAATTCATGAAAACATGCCTCGAATGTTCTGCTAAAATTTTTGGTCGCGAAGACAAGAAATTCTGCTCAGACAGCTGTCGAAATGCCTACAATAACAAAATAAATAAAGATAGTACGAATTTCATGCGAAATATAAACAACAAGTTACGCAAAAATTACCGTATTTTGGCAGAGTTAAATGTAGACGGAAAATCTAAAGCCTCGAGAGATAAATTACTAACAAAAGGTTTTGATTTTGAGTTCTTTACAAACATTTTACAAACCAAAACAGGAAATACATATTATTTCTTGTACGATCAAGGATATCGTTCCTTGGACAATGATTATTTTATGCTTGTTAAAAAAGAAATATAGTTAGTATTATTCACCATGAGAAAAAACCCCACCTCAATTCTAGCCATAGTCTGCGTTCTAGCTTTACTAGGCATTATATATGCCACGATGATGCCGCAAGGAATCTCTAAGGACGACGAAGCACTTGCTGAATTTTCGACCGAAAGAGCTTTTAACCAGGTTGAGATTATAGCACAGAAACCACACTATGTTGGATCGACCAATCACGAACTTGTTGCCAACTATCTTAAACTAGAATTAAACAGAATTGGTTTAGAAACGAGCGTACAGGAAGGTTTTACTCTAAATGATAAAGGTCTTTTGGTAAAGTCAAAAAATATTTTGGCACGCATTAAAGGAACAAACAATACAAAAGCACTTTTACTTCTTTCTCATTATGACAGTGCACCACATTCTTTCTCAAAAGGTGCAAGCGACGATGCTTCTGGTGTCGCAACAATTTTAGAAGGTATACGTGCCTTTTTATACTCAAAACATCCTCAAAAAAATGATATTATCATATTATTCTCTGATGCAGAAGAATTAGGACTAAACGGAGCTGCTTTATTTGTAAACAAGCATCCTTGGGCAAAAGACGTTGGCTTGGTTTTAAACTTTGAAGCAAGAGGAACTTCTGGGCCAAGCTATATGCTAATGGAAACCAACAAAGGAAATCAGGCTTTGGTTGAGGAATTTACTAAAGCAAAACCTTCTCATCCTGTTTCAAATTCTCTGATGTACAGCATTTACAAAATGCTTCCAAACGATACTGATTTAACCGTTTTTAGAGAACAAGGAAATATTCAAGGATTCAATTTTGCTTTTATCGATGGTCATTTCAACTATCACACACAGCAAGACGATATTCAGCATTTAAACAAAACTACATTGACACATCAAGGCACTTACATAATGCCTTTGCTAAAATACTTTACAAACATTGATTTAAATCAAACAGAATCTACAGAAGATAATGTTTATTTCAGTGCTCCATTTTCATTCATTAGCTATCCATTTACTTGGGTTATGCCAATGACACTGATTGCTTTTGGATTATTAGTTTTGTTCATTTTTGTGGGAAGGGTAAAAAGAATCATCACTTTCACAGAAATTTTCAAAGGTTTTGTTCCGCTTTTAGGATCTCTTATAATTGCAGGATTAGTAACCTTTTTAGGTTGGAAACTTATTCTCGAAATTTATCCGCAGTACTCTGATCTTTTAAACGGATTTACTTATAATGGTCATGCCTATATTGGTGCTTTTGTTACCTTGAGCATTGCTATTTGTTTTGCTTTCTATCATCATTTCTCCGAAGCCAAAACTACCATGAATCATTTTGTGGCTCCTTTATTGGTTTGGATTATCATTAATGCGTTTTTAGCCAACAGCTTAACGGGAGCCGGTTTCTTAATTATTCCTGTTTATTTCGGAATATTGCTATTCGGAATATTTGTCTTCACACAACATTACAGTTTAGGAATGAATTTAATATTCTCTATTCCAGCTCTGGCCATTGTTGCGCCTTTTATCGTAATGTTTCCAATTGGTCTTGGACTTAAAATCTTATACGGAAGTGCTATTTTAACCGTTCTTTTGTTCGGATTATTACTTCCAATATTCGGGGCTTTTGCTAAAAAAGGGGCGTGGATTGTGGTTTTCTTCCTTACTTCTATCACATTTTTCGCTTACGCAGGGTATCATTCAGGTTACGAATATGGCAAAGCCAAATCAAACAGCTTATTATATGTTTACAATGCCGACAACAATTCTGCTGTTTGGACAACTTATGATACTAATTTGGACGAATGGACTAAATCTTATTTAGGCGAGAAAAATCAAAAAGCTGTGGGTTTAAATACACTTCCACTGTCAAGCAAATACAATACTACTTTTACTTACAGTGCTATTGCACCTGTTGTTGATGTGCCAAAACCTACAATTCAGTTTTTGAGAGATAGCGTTATCGGGAATAATAGATATTTGAAAATTAAGATTACGCCAAATAGAAAAGTAAACCGTTACGACATCTACGCTAATCCGAAAATGACGTTCTTTAACTTTAAAGCAAATGGAGTATCAACTTCTGGCGAAAAAGGAAACCGTTTGGAAAGAGAAGGCAGCAAAATTTTATGCTATTATGTTGTAGGTAATGAACCGCTTGAAATGGATTTCTACATCAACAAATCTGCTATTTTTGATATGGATTTAATCGAAAGTTCATTCGATTTAATGAGTAATCCGTTATTAAATGTTAAACCAAGAGAAAATTGGATGATGCCAACGCCGTTTGTATTGAATGATGCAGTTATGATTCAGCAGAAAATCAAACGATACACACCACCAGTAAAACCGATTGAGCCTGTCGTTCCGGTAGATAGTTTGACTGTTCCAAAAGACAGCATCAAGCCAGTTGTACAACCACAACCTTAATAAAAGTTAAAAACTAATGCCATGGCAACAAATGTTTCTACAATATTTTTGAATGCTCCAGCAGAAAAAATCTGGAATACATTGACAAAACCAGAGTTAGTCAAACAATGGCAATACGGAAGCGATTTAATTACTGATTGGAAAATCGGCAATGAAATACGATTTAGAAATGAATGGGAAGGCCAAGTTTTTGAGCAATGGGGAACCGTTTTAGAAGTTGTTCCAAATCAGAAAATTAAATATTCTTTGTTTTTCCCGAGACCAGGATTAGAAGATAAACCAGAGAATTATTTCATCATGAGTTATGTTTTGACTGAAGAAAATCAAAAAACAAAACTTGAAATAATTCAAGAAGATAAACGTCCTGGAGCAGTTCAAGAGAAACCGCAAGGAGAGGAAAATCCAATTCTACAGGCATTAAAAGCTGTAATAGAATCTTAAAATCTAGGTTCAAAGAAGCAAAGGTACAGAGGTACAAAGATTAAAAAAAGCACTATAAAATAGTGCTTTTTGCTTTTTAGATATGTTGAGAAACCTTTGAACCTATGTCACTTTGAACCTTTGCACCAAAAATTAGCATGCGCATTCTATTTTTAAACCTTGCTTCACTCCTTTTGTACCTTCAGTTGCAAAACCATCGATTTTCCACCATTCTAGACCACCAATTAATTCTTTTACTTTAAATCCAAGTTTTGTCATATTCAGAGCTCCTTTTGTAGAAGCGTTACAGCCAATTCCGGTGCAATATGTCACATACAAAACATCTTTATCTAAATGTTTGGTCGTTTCTTCATTCATTTCTCGATGCGGAATATTTAAGGCATTCGGAATATGTTCTTCATCGTAACCAAAAGCTCTTCTAGCATCGATTACAATAATTTTTTCGCCATTGTTTAAAGCTTCAAATAAATCTGAAGGATCCATTTCATAAGCTAACTTGTTTTCGTAATGTTTAATTTGTGCTTCCATTTTAATTGTGTTTTTATTGATTTTGTTTTCCAAAAGTATAAGATGATTTCATGCCATAAAAACGAAAAGAATTCATCAAAAGCATTACTTTTTTTCATACAAAAACCAGTCTAAAATTTTGTTTCTTTGTGTATTAATTCGTCAAAAATGGAAATACGACACCTAAAATTGATAAAAGCAATCGTAGAGGAAGGAAGCATTACGAAAGCCATCGACAAACTCCATTTGACGCAATCGGCTTTAAGCCATCAGCTCAAAGAGGCCGAATATCAATTGGGTACGGCTATTTTTTTGAGAGTCAATAAAAAATTGGTTCTCACAAAAGCAGGCGAGAAAATTTATGATGTGGCCAATGAAATCCTTAATAAACTTGCTGAAACTGAAACTCAGATCAAACAAATGGTTTTTGGCGAATCTGGCGAAATCAGGATTAGTACCGAATGTTTCTCGAGTTATCACTGGCTTCCATCGGTTCTAAAACAGTTTCATCTTTTATATCCTAATGTAGAATTAAAAATTGTAGCCGAAGCAACACATATACCTTTGCAGAAATTATTAGAAAACACCATCGATATTGCAATTGTAAGCGATACTATCAAAGACAATCATATAAAATATACTGAACTTTTTCAAGATGAAATGGTAATGGTAGTTTCCGAAAATCATTCTTGGGCAGACAAAAAATATGTAGTTGCAGAAGATTTCATCACCGAACATCTGATTATTCATTCGCTTCCGCTGGAAACCGTTACCATTCATCAGTTTCTTTTGGCTCCAGCCAAAGTAAGTCCGAAGAAAATAACTCCGATGCCTTTAACTGAAGCTTCTCTGGAAATGGTAAAAGCAGATATGGGCGTGATGTCTATGGCAAAATGGGCACTGCAGCCCCATTTAAAAAACAATCCGATTAAAGCAGTCAAAATTGGGAAGAATGGATTGAAGAGAAAACACTTCATTGCTATTCGTGCCAATGAGAACTATCCTGATTATTTTCATCATTTTATCAGCTTTTTACAAAACGAAATCAACTTACAATGGAATATTCAATAAGAAATTGTGAAATCTCAGACCTTTCGAAACTGGTTGTTTTATGCCAAAAACATGCTGAATTTGAAAAGGCTGATTATAATCCAGAAGGAAAAAAGGAACATTTGAAAAAAGCTCTTTTTGACGAGAATCCTAAATTATTCTGTTTGGTTGTTACCACAGAAGAAACTATTGTTGGTTATGCATCCTATACTTTTGATTTTTCTACTTGGAACGCACAAACATTTCTATACATGGACTGTCTGTTTTTGGAAGAAGAAACAAGAGGTTTTGGAATTGGCGAAATTTTAATAGAAAAACTAAAAGAAATCGGGAAACAAAACAATTGCGTCAACATACAATGGCAAACACCCCAATTCAATACAAGAGCAATTAAATTCTACAACAGAATGGGCGCAGAAGGAAAAGACAAAGTCCGATTTACGTTAACTTTGTAACGAAAGAATATCTCTGTGACTTTTAATCTCGCAAAGTCGCCAAGACGCTAAGTTTAATTTTCTTTGCGACTCTACGACTTTGCGAGATTATTACTTAAAGTAACCTTAAAAGAAATGAAAAAAATCAGCATACTTGGTTGTGGTTGGCTTGGACTTCCTTTAGCGAAAGCATTAATTGCAAAAGGAAATTCGGTAAATGGATCAACAACTTCAGAAAACAAACTTTCTATTTTGAAAGATGCGGGAATAAATCCGTTTTTAGTGACTGTTGAAAGCGATGGAATTTCTGAGAACATTGATTCTTTTCTAGCTGAAAGCGAAATCTTAATTATAGATATTCCGCCAAAACTGAGAACAGTCGATCCAAGTTCTGAGAAGAAAGTTTTTGTCGAAAAAATCAAAAACCTAATTCCGTTTATAGAAAAATCGACGGTTAAAAAGGTGCTTTTTGTAAGTTCAACTTCTGTTTACGGAGATGACAATGGTCTTGTAACAGAAGAAACCATTCCAAATCCAGACACCGAGAGTGGCAAACAATTAGTTTTAGCCGAAAAGCTTCTTCAAGAAAATCAAAATTTCGAAAGTACAATTTTACGATTTGGCGGATTAATTGGAGAAGATCGTCATCCTGTAAAATTTCTTGCCGGAAAAGAAAACCTAGAAAATCCAGATGCTCCAATAAATTTAATTCATCAGAAAGATTGTATTGCCATTATTGAAGCCATCATAAATCAATCTAAATGGAATGAGCTTTTTAATGCTGTTGCTCCTTTTCATTCAACAAGAAAAGAATATTATATTCAAAAAGCGACTGAAATGAATTTAACTTCACCGAAATTCAATTCTGAAAAATCGAACATTCAAAAAGTAATCTCAAGCGAAAAGATTGAAAACCATCTGAATTACAAATTCGTTTTAGAAAACTATTAACCTATTATAAAACCCATTGATTGTAAGTTCTATTAACCTTAAAACAACATAAATATATCTTTTTTGGACCGTTAAGAGTTCATCCATGAAATAGTTTTGCGAAAATTTTAAAGCAAACGCTATGTCAATGGAACACAAATCATTTTTGTTTAACACATCAGCATTCATAAAGGAATTATCAGAAATTATTCTTACTGCTGGAGATACAGAAAATGAGACATTACTCATTTCATTTATAAATGAAAATTTAGACAATTTAAAATCACCCTATTCAGGTGAAAAACTCACTAAGGAATGGCATGAAGAGTTGGAAACTGAAGATATTCAAGAACTGGCAGATTTTGCCTTAACAAAATATTATAATCCCGATCAAGAGTTAGGTTTATCCTTTGTTTGGGAATCGTTATTAGAGTTATTCGATGACCTTGATTTGAAATATAACTGTGAATATTATATACTTGGAGAATTTCTAAGTTATAAAAATTTCACACTAGACCCGGGCAAAATGGGACTTGGTTTTGTAAATTCTGAACATATTACTGATATTCATAGAGAACTCATAAGTTTAAAAGAAGCCTTTGCAGATATCTGTGAAACCGAAAACTTTGATGAAAAAATTATAAATGTGTATGAAGAACTAATTATGATTTACCAAGAAGCAAAAGAATCAAATTGTGGACTATTAATGACTTTCTAATTGTTTCCTAAAAAAATTAAAGTATTTTAAAAAAAATCAACCCTGAAAATAAATAAAAACACTATTTTTCCTTCATAAAAAAACAACTGTTTTTCCAAATGAAAAAATTTAGGTTTCTATTTTCTGTTAGCATTTTACTTCTTACTATCTTCCAATGTTACTCTCAAAACGATTCTATCACTGAAAATGAAAAAATAAAGCAATTTCATTCTGATATTCTAATAAAAAAAAATGGAAATCTGATCGTTACCGAAACCATAAAAGTCTTTGCCAACGGACAACAAATAAAGCATGGAATTTATCGGAAACTCCCTTTGCAGAGTAACTCTGCAAAGGCTTCTAAAAACAATTACTATACAATTTTAAACATCACTAAAAATGGTTATGAAGAGCCATATCATATGGCTCTTGCCGGAAATGGGGAATGGATTTCTGTTTATATAGGCAGTAAAAAAGCATACCTCCCAACTGGACTTCATATTTACAAAATAACTTATGAAGTAGAAGCCCAAATACATTCTTATGATGATTTGGATGAAGTGTATTGGAATGTAACTGGAAATTATTGGGACTTTGAAATTGAAAATGTTAGCGCCAAAGTTATTCTTCCACAATCAGCAAAAGCGATCAAAAGCTATTGTTATACAGGATTTTTAGAATCAAAAGCAACTGATTGTAATGCTAAAATTGTGGATAATTTTGTGTATTTCACTTCAAAAAATCTGAAAAAGCAAGAAGGATTTACAATTGCTGCAGGTTTTCCTAAAGGAATTGTTGACCAGCCATTCTTTCGACCTCATTATAAAATGGAAGAATTTCTTTTTAGCGAAAAGATGTTTAATGCCTTTCTAGCGCTTACAATATGTCTCGGTTTTTATTACTATTCTTGGAAAAAATATGGAGAAGATCCTTTGCTTGAAAACAACCAAAAAAATATTGATTTAAAAAATCTGTATTCTGCACCTGTTTTAGCATATATAAAAGATCAATCTGTTGGCAAAAAAAATATTTTGGCCAGCATAATAGAGCTTTCTATCAAAGGTTTTGTAAAAATTAAGGATAATGGAAAAGAAAGCTGGCAGGATGGCTTTGAGTATTCTATTGAAAAAGTAAAAGAAGCTGAAAACTTAAATAAAGAAAATGAAATCGTTCTAAACGCACTGTTTCTAGAAAATGATTCTTTTACACTAGATTCAAAAGCGCATTTAATCCTTAATGAAGCCGAAAATAAACTAGAAAAATCATTAGAAAAAAGATATAATTTAGAAGACTATTATTTAGGAAATTGGAATCAGATTTTGCTCGGTTTCCTCATCACAATTCCTGCAATATTAGTTTATTCTCACTTTGCCAAAGGAATCATTTTATGGTCGGGCATTTTCTCCTGCCTATTTTTTGTTATTTTGGTTTTATTACTTAGAGGTTTAGTAAAAAGTCTTCGCAAAAATGATTTTTCTGTAACTGCTGTCTGTTTGTTTTTTCTCTTGTTTGTAGGCGCATTTTTTTTCGGTATATTTTTTATACCCCATAAAGATCATATTTATTCCGTTTTAGATTTATCTGTATTCCTTCTTATCATTTCTGGATTTTTTCTTTATTTAAACATCATCGGAAAATATACCAAATTAGGTGCCGAGACCAAACTACAAATCGAAAGATGGGAACAGGAATTACTTGATTATAAACTTGAAGAAAACGATCAAACCATTTCAATTTATGAAGAAATTCTTCCGTACGCCTTTGCATTAGGAATTGAAGAAGAGTGGAATTTAAAATTTGCAGGCGTTTTAAAAATGCAGAATTACAAAAATAATTGGATTAAAACCACCGATAGCACTTCTGGATTTACCCCAAGAACAGTTTCAAATTTTAGAACTTCCTACAATTCATTTTCTAGCAGTTCCAGCAGCGCAAGTTCTGGAGGAGGAAGCTCTGGCAGAGGAGGTGGCGGAGGAGGCGGTGGTGGCTGGTAAGCTACTTTCAAAAAACGATTAAAACTTAAATTGGTTTCATCATTAAAAAAACTTTGCGAACTTTGTAGTAAACACAAAAACTATGGAAACAGTTTTCATCACTTCGCCCCTAGGAATCACCAAAATTATTGGAGATGAAAACGGCATTTCGGTAATTTCTGTTTCTGATGTTGGCACGAATGAAGTTTCTAAGAAAATTCCAGAAGTTTTGCAAGATGCCGTTTTGCAACTAAACGAATATTTTGAAGGCAAAAGAACCGATTTTGACTTAAAACTGAATCCGCAAGGAACCGAATTTCAGCAGAAAGTCTGGAAATCACTTCTTGAAATTCCATACGGAAAAACGGTAAGCTACATGGATCAGACCAAAAAATTGGGCGATATAAAAGCAATTCGTGCCGTAGCCTCAGCAAATGGCAAAAATCCGCTTTGGATTGTTGTGCCTTGTCACCGCGTTATCGGAACAAACGGATCTTTGACCGGTTACGCTGGCGGATTATCCCGTAAAAAATGGCTTTTAGAACATGAAAGCCCGTCTTTACAACAAAGTTTATTCTAAAATTCCACGTAAAAAAGCAGGATAATTCATTCATTTTTAATTTACGATAGATTAAAAATTTAAATTTGTGTACATTTATAAGCAATAAATTAGTTCAATTCGTGAATTCGTGGCAAAAAAAATATGATTGAAAAAATTAATCTCAACAATATTCTCTTTCTAGATATTGAAACCGTTCCTGAAGAAGAGAACTTTAATTCGCTTGACGCGGAAATGCAATCGCTTTGGGATTTGAAAACGCAATATCAAAGAAAAGACGAATTCTCTCCAGAAGAATTTTACGACCGCGCGGGAATCTGGGCCGAGTTTGGAAAGATAATCTGTATTTCTGTCGGTTTTTTTACCATCAAAGGAGATGTTCGCAATTTTAGAGTAACTTCTTTTTTTGGTGAAGAAAAGAAAATTCTAAAGGACTTTTCAAATCTGATCAACAATCATTTTAATCAGCCTCAGCACTTGCTGTGCGGACATAATTCGAAAGAATTTGATATTCCGTTCATTGCCCGAAGAATGATCATCAATCAAATGCCGATTCCGGATAAACTGAATTTATTTGGAAAAAAACCTTGGGAAATTCCACATTTAGACACTTTAGAATTATGGAAGTTTGGCGATTACAAGCATTTTACTTCTTTAAAATTGCTAACCAAGATTCTTGGTGTTCCATCGCCAAAAGGCGATATTGACGGAAGCCAGGTTGCCCATGTTTATTATGTCGAAAAAGATATTGACAGAATTATTACGTATTGCGAAAAAGATACAATCGCTGTAGCTCAGATTTTCTTGCGTTTACGTCGAGAAGATTTATTGATTGATGATGAAATAATTCATGTGTAACTTTAAAGTTGCTAAGATGCTAAGTTTTTTAGCTACGCTGTTTAAATGAACTCAAATAACTTATATGGTTTAAAAAATGATTCACTCCGAAATTTCACATCACCGTATGGCTTCTCAGAAGCTTTATCAGGAAAATCAATGTTCTTCTCAAGAAATTGTACATCATTTTGGTGCTATGCAGGCTCAGGATTATGCAATGGCAAAATGGGCAATTGGTTCTCGTTGCAATTCAAGCGAAAAAGAAATTGAGGAAGCAGTTAATTCGGGAAAAATTATCAGAACTCATATTCTGCGTCCAACTTGGCATTTTGTTTCTTCCGATGATATTTATTGGATGTTGGATGTTTCAGCTCCGCAAATAAAAAAGCTTGCTATTTCTGGCGCTAAAAAATTTGGTGTTGATGAAAAAAAACTCCATCAGATCAACAATACAATTGAAAAGCTATTATCAGGAAACAATCATCTGACTCGTGATGAAATTATGCAGGAGCTTAGTATCAAAAAGACATCTAAAGAAGATTTTCTAGGCGCTGCCATTATGATGAATGCAGAATTGGAAGGTTTAGTTTGTAATGGAAGAATGAAAGGCAAACAAATTACTTATGCTTTACTCGAAGAAAGAGTTGATAAACCAAAAACCAAATTAACAAAGGAGGAAGCAGTTGCAAAACTCGCTCAACGTTATTTTGAAAGCCATGGCCCAGCAACTTTACTTGATTTTTCGTGGTGGTCTGGTTTTGCACCAACAATTTGTCAAAAAGCAATTAATGCAATTGAGTTGCAATTAAGTCATATTACTATTGAAAATCAGATTTTTTGGTTTTCTAAAAACCGTTCTATGGAGGATAAATTTTGCGAAAGCGTACATTTTCTGCCAGCATTTGACGAAATTTTGATTTCATACAAAACGCGTGAAGCTTCATTTTCAGGAGATCATCAATCCAAAACTTTTACCAATAATGGTATTTTTAAACCGATTATTTTAGAAAATGGAAAAGTAATTGGAATCTGGAAACGGACGATTAAAAAAGATCATGTAAAAATTGAAACCGAGTTTTTTAATGAAACTGAAAATTCAAAAAAGGAAATTCTATTTGAAGGAATTAAAGCTTTTGAAACCTATTTGGAAACCAAAGTCGTGATTGAATAATTCTATTTCAATTCATTAGGCTACATCAAAACTTAAATTCCCTCCTCATTACATAAAATATTTATGCATTTTATTGCTAAATAATTACATTTACAAAAAAATGTAATTATGGTATTGAGCAGATTTTGGTTAGTTATTTTTATTTCTTCGATTCTTTTTATTGTAGTCAGTTTATTTACTGCCAATACTTATACCATTGATTCTGTTTTAAATGGAAAAAAAGACGATCCTGTTTTAGTTTCTGAAAAATACATCGAAGAGCTTCCTGCTTTCTTAAAAGACAGCATAAAAAAAGCGCCAGATCAAACGATGATTATCAATCGTGATACGCTAAATGCTGACACGACTTATGTTTACAAAAACAAAACTGTAAAAATTTACAGCGGACTTCAGAAATCTGATGGTTTGCTGCCAACTTGTAAAAGCACTTTAGTCGATTTAATTTTGCCACTTATTGCCTATTTGGCTTTTTTCTGCGGACTGATGGAACTTTTAATCGTTTCTGGAGCTTCTGGAAACTTAGCCAAAGCTTTAAGTCCGGTATTTGTAAAAGTGTTTCCAAGTATTCCTAAAAACCATCCTTCTATTTCATACATGACCTTAAACTTTGCTGCTAATTTCTTAGGATTAGATTCTGCCGCAACGCCATTTGGATTGAAAGCAATGGAAAGTTTACAGGAGATAAACCCTGAAAAAGACAAAGCCAGCGATGCGCAAATCATGTTTATGTGTCTTCATGCGTCTGGTTTAACTTTAATCGCAACTTCAATTATCGGTTATCGCGCTGCTGCAAATGCAAGCAATCCTGCCGATGTAATGCTGCCTTGTATTATTACCTCATTTATCGGAACCATTGCAGCTTTCTTAATTGTCGGAGTAAAACAGAAAATCAATTTCAAAAGCGCTTCACTTCTAATTGGTTTAATGGGATTAATTGCGGCAATTGTTGGCCTATTAATGTATGTCAATCATTTAGATTTAATTGGAAAAAATTATTTCACTTCTAACCTTTCAGGATTAATCTTACTTGCAATTATAGTATTTACGCTAATTTTTTCATTTAGACATGAGAAAAAATTCAGGGAAGCAGATACTACTGTTTTTGACACTTTTGTTGTTGGCGCTAATAATGGAGTGAAAACGGGAGTTACTATTTTCCCATATGTTTTAGGAATGTTGGTTGCAATCTCATTATTTAGAAACAGTGGTTTGTTTGAAATCATCAGTGATGCCATCGGATTTATCTTTTCGAATCTTGGTGTAAGCAAAGAAATTACAAATGCGCTTCCTGTTGCTATGTTGCGTCCGTTTAGTTCTGCAGGTTCGAGAGGTTTCTTAATTGATTCGATGAATACTTTTGGAGCCGATTCTTTAACAGCTAGATTGAGCAGTATTTTTCAATGTAGTGCCGAGAGTACTTTCTACGTAATCGCAGTTTATTTTGGATCAGTAAATATCAAAAACACTCGTTATGCGTTAGGTACAATGCTTTTAGTAGATTTAGTTTGCGTTATTACAGCGATTTTTGTAGCAACTTGGTTTTTTTAAAAAAGAATAATTTCCATCAATAAAAAATCACCTATAAATATCTTTATTACAAAGAATAAAGACCAATTAATTAAAGTTTTAAAAGAAGCCATGAACGTAATTAAACGTATTATTCATGTGCTTCTTTTCTTTTTTTCTTCAAAAAATTCCGATAATTTTATATTTTAGAGGTTTCTCTAGAAATAAAAAACAAATTAAAATATCCCCAAAAATGAAAATCCACATTCTTTTTTTCTCTTTGCTTATTTTTATCGGATGTCAAAAAACAAAACCTACAGATGCTGCACCACCCACAACGGCTGAAATTATTGAACCCCAAGAGACATTAGAAGTTTCAGCTGATGATAAGATTATTAAAACAGATACTGTGGCCATTTTTACTGGCGAAACAGAATCTTCTACAGATTTTATCTTGGCACATTTGGTAGATCAGCAAGCTGATAAAGACAGTATCGTTACTGTAAAATACAGGTTAGACTTTTATCAGAATAAAATCAAAACCGCATCTTCTAAAGTTGCGATAAAAAGTTTCCAAAAAGGTTCCGAGTGGACAGCTTCTTATGGACTAACATCTGAAACTTCTAAAAATTCTCCATTTATACAAATCACATTTGGATATCCTGCCTGCGGTTATGCGCATGATAACTACTTGTATTATCTAAAAAACACCGGATTACAATTGGTTCACCAATGGAGCTCTATGTCCGACAGCGGCTGGGGAACCTGGGTTGAAATCGTAAATCCTTCTACACAATCTGAACCAAAATCGTTTTATTGCAAAACTGTTGCGTTTACACCTGCAGACGAAGATGAAAACATGGATATGGGCATCCTTCAGCACTCAGACTCAATATCTTTCGAACTTAAGGACAACAAATGGAAAAAGATGTTATTATCTGCCAAAGACAAACCATATTTTGAAAAAAAGATGACGTTTGATCAATTTAACGCTTCAGAATAAAAACATCTGCAGAAGAGTCCTAATTCAAATTCTTTCTTAGGTAAATAATTTCTAAATTTGTAAAAAAACAAAACAATGATCGATTTTATATACCAAGATCCTTATCCGATCTTAAAGGATGATACGCAGTACCGCAAAATCACTTCTGATTTTGTGAAAGTTGAAAAATTTGGAGAACGCGAAGTTTTAACCGTTGATCCAAAAGGTTTAGAATTATTGGCTGAAGAAGCTTTGACAGATGTTTCGTTTATGTTGAGAACGACTCATTTACAAAAACTAAGAAAAATTCTTGACGATCCAGAAGCAACAGACAACGATCGTTTCGTAGCTTACAATTTGCTTCAAAATGCTTCTGTAGCTGCCGAAGGCCAGTTGCCAAGTTGCCAGGATACAGGAACTGCAATTGTAATGGCTAAAAAAGGCGAAAGCATTTTTACTGGTGTTGATGATGCAGAATGGTTAAGCCGTGGTATTTTCAATACTTACCAAAAAAGAAATTTACGTTATTCTCAGATTGTTCCAATTTCGATGTTTGAAGAAAAGAATTCTGGTTCAAATCTTCCAGCGCAAATTGATATTTATGCTAAAAAAGGAACTTCTTACGACTTTTTGTTCATGGCAAAAGGTGGAGGATCTGCAAACAAAACGTATTTATACCAGCAAACTAAATCTTTGTTGAATGAAAAATCATTAGATGAATTCATTCGTACCAAAATCAAAGATTTAGGAACTTCTGCTTGCCCTCCATACCACTTGGCGTTGGTAATTGGCGGAACTTCTGCAGAAGCAAACTTAAGCGCTGTTAAAAAAGCATCTGCTGGATATTATGATCATCTTCCAACTTCTGGAAATATGGCAGGCCAAGCTTTCCGTGATCACGAATGGGAAGAAAGAGTTCAGAAAATTTGTCAAGAAAGTGCTATTGGAGCGCAGTTTGGAGGAAAATATTTTACGCATGACGTACGTGTAATCCGTTTGCCTCGTCACGCAGCTTCTTGTCCGGTTGGATTAGGAGTATCTTGTTCTGCAGACAGAAACATTAAAGGAAAAATCACTAAAGACGGAATATTCGTTGAGCAGTTAGAAACAAATCCTAAACAATTTTTACCAGAAACAGCTCCACACTTAGAAGCTCCTGTAGAAATTGATTTAGATCAGCCAATGGCAGATATTTTGACTAAATTGTCTCAATATCCAGTTAAAACACGTTTAAAACTAAACGGAACTGTAATTGTAGCTCGAGATATTGCTCACGCAAAAATCAAAGAATTATTAGATGCTGGAAAACCAATGCCAGAGTATTTCAAAAACCACCCAGTATATTACGCTGGCCCTGCAAAAACTCCAGATGGAATGGCTTCTGGAAGTTTCGGACCAACAACTGCTGGTCGTATGGACGTTTATGTTGATGAATTCCAGAAAAATGGCGGAAGTATGATTATGCTTGCAAAAGGAAACCGTACCAAACAAGTTACTGACGCCTGCAACAAATATGGCGGATTCTACTTAGGTTCTATTGGAGGCCCTGCTGCTATTTTGGCTCAAGACAACATTCTTAAAGTAGAAGTTGTTGATTTTGAAGAATTAGGAATGGAAGCTGTTCGTAAAATCACTGTTAAAGATTTCCCTGCGTTTATTATCACTGATGATAAAGGAAATGATTTCTTTGCTAACTTATAAAAGTGTTTTGCCACAAAGGCACTAAGTTTTTTTATAATAAAAGCCACCAATAGGTGGCTTTCTTTTTTCTTCTTAAAAACGTCTTTGTGTCCTAGTGCCTTTGTGGCAAATTAAGCGCTTAAATCCTGTTTTTCAAAAGCTATAAAATGAGATATTTCGCCTTTTAGGTTATAGACTGGTGAGGCTTCAATTTTACATTTATAGGTTTGACCGTTTTTTCTATAATTTTCGAGGGTTTTCGCAAAAGGGATTTTCTTTTTTACCGCTTCTCTAATTTCCTTTAAATCCTTTTGTGAAGTTGCCGGGCCTTGAAACATTTTTGGGGTTTTCCCTAAAATTTCTTCTTCCTTATAACCCGTCATTTTTTTTATTCCGCTTGACGCGAAAACTATTTTCAAATCTAAGTCGGTTATTAAAACCACCTCGTTTTTGATTCTTTCCCGAATGTTAAGCTTATTTTCATCCCAAACAAATTCATTTGAAAACTTACTGACTCTCTCCAGATCAGTGCTTAACGCTTTTAATTCATTTAGATATTCATAATGAAAATCCCAAGATAGGATTGGGACTGAATTTCGCTGCAGTGAATCATCAGAATTTTTATTTTTCATATCAAAATAATTCAAGAGATTGATAGATCTTTTTCTTCAAAGATACAGGAAAAATCTTGTTATTAAAAACTCAAAATCTTAATAAACGCTTAATAAGCGTTATCAAAATGTAAATTTTAACTGAACTACAACTGCTTTTTTCACTTCGGTATTCAAATTACTCAACGAAATTCCAAGCAGTCTAACAGAATCTTTCATCTTTTCCTGATACAATAATTCCTCAACGTTTTCCATGATCAAACTTTTATCAGAAATAAAATAAGGCAAGGTTTTACTTCTCGTTTGTTGCGTAAAATCGCTGTATTTGATTTTGAGTGTGATAGTTTTTCCCGAAATATTATGCCTTTTAAGGCGTTTTTCTAACGACGCTGCAATGCGCTCCAATTGTTGCATCATAAAAATCTCGGAAGACAAATTCACATCAAAAGTATGTTCTGCCGCTACCGATTTGGTTATTCGAGAAGATTTTACTTCGCTATTATGAATACCACGAACAACATGATAATAAAACGTTCCCGATTTTCCAAAGTGTTTTTCTAGAAACTCTAAAGATTTACTTTTCAAATCGGTTCCTGTGAAAATTCCGAGCTGATACATTTTTTCTGTCGTAACTTTCCCAACTCCATAAAACTTACGAATAGGTAAATCTTCCAGAAAAGCTTCTACTTCATCAGGATTTACTGTTTTTTGCCCATTTGGCTTATTATAATCACTAGCAATTTTGGCTACAAACTTATTTATTGAAATGCCAGCAGAAGCAGTCAGCCCAACTTCATTAAAAATCCTTTGTCTAATTTCCTGCGCCAAAAGACTTGCACTCGGATTTCCTTTTTTGTTTTTGGTAACATCCAAATAAGCTTCATCAAGCGAAAGCGGTTCGACTAAATCAGTATAATCATGAAAGATTTTATGAATTTTGGATGAAATCTCTTTGTAGCGATCAAATCTTGGTCTTACAAAGATAATATCTGGACAGTATTTTTTAGCCAAAACTCCGCTGATGGCGCTTCGAACGCCAAACTTTCTAGCTTCGTAACTTGCTGCCGAAACTACACCTCTATTCTCTGAACCTCCAACCGCAACTGGTTTTCCTCTTAGCTCTGGGTTGTCCATCTGCTCTACCGATGCATAAAAAGCATCCATATCAATGTGAATTATTTTACGATATGTTGGTGTTTCAGACATATTGCAAATTTAAAAAGGAAAAACAATAAAAAAACGCTGTAAATAGTTATAAATCATATCAATTTTTAAAGAATGTGAATTCGATGAGTCCAAACCAATTATTCTTTCTATTTTTGTTCTTCTACTCGAAAAATTAAATAATGCGAACATTTGTTATAGGTGACATTCACGGCGGATTACTTGCACTTGAACAAGTACTCGAGAGAGCCAAAGTTACTACAGAAGATACTCTAATTTTTTTGGGCGATTACGTTGACGGCTGGAGTCAGTCTGTTGAAGTAATTGACTATTTGATTGATTTAAAAAGCAAACAAAATATCATCTGCATAAGAGGAAACCATGACCAACTTGCTTTGGACTGGCTTGAAGAAAGACACGATGATTTTGATGAGGAAATGTGGTACAAACATGGCGGGAAAGCTACTGTTGAAGGCTATGCTAAAATTTCTGAAGAGAAAAAGAAAACCCATATTGAATTTCTAGAAAATCTTCAGGATTATTATCTTGACGATCAAAACCGCTTATTTGTACATGCTGGTTTTACCAATTTGAATGGTGTAAAATGGGAATATTTTTCAAAACTATTTTACTGGGACAGAACACTTTGGGAAACAGCTCTTTCATTAGACCCAAAATTAAAAGAAGACGACATATACTATCCGAAGAGATTTACCGTTTACAAGGAAGTTTATATTGGTCATACCCCAGTTACCCGAATCGGCGAGACGGTTCCTGTAAATAGAGCTTGTGTTTGGAACGTAGATACAGGCGCAGCATTTAGAGGTCCGCTTACGATTTTAGATGTAGATACAAAGGAATACTGGCAAAGTGAACCGTTGAACGAACTCTATTTTAACGAAAAAGGTAGGAATTAATTTATTTAAAAATTACATTTGCGCCACAATAATTAATATTAAATTTTTATGAAAAAGGTTATTACACTTTTGTTTTTAGTGACATTCGGATTTGTTAATGCTCAAGAAGCTTTCAAAGGAAAGGGAGATATTAAAGTAAACGTAGGTGCTAATTTACAAGATGGTGGTTCTGGAATTCAAGGTTCTGTTGATTTTGGTTTAGGAGAAAATTTCTCTTTTGGTTTTGTTGCTAACTATATCCTAGGATTTGACAATTTTAATGGTTTCTACCACGGTAGTTCTAGTGCTTATTATGATGCTGAACCAGATTTCTCAGATCGTTTTGATGCAAAAGCAAGAATCAATGCTAACTTATCTAGTGTAATTGGTGTAAAAGAATTAGACGTTTATCCTGGATTAAGCTTAGGTTTACATAATTTCGGAGGTCATGTTGGAGGTCGTTATTTCTTCACAGACGGATTTGGTGTTTTCACAGAAATCGGATTCCCAATTGCAAAATACGGTTCAAACAATGATCCTTTTTATCATTTAAATAATCAAGCTACTTTTAGTTTAGGAGCTTCATTCAACTTATAATATTTTTTTGCCACAAAGGCACTAAGTCACAAATTTTTTTTACGATAAAAACCGCCTTATTGGGCGGTTTTTTATTTTTCTCTTTAAAAATAACTTCGAGTCTTTGTGCCTTTGTGGCAATATCTCCTAAATTAACATCTCAGGAATTTCTCCCTCAATAATCAAATCGGCTTCTGTTGAGGCGATGATGTGCTCAACTGAGACACCTGGCGCTCGTTCTAAGAGCTTAAAACCTTTTTCTGTCACTTCGAGTACTGCAAGCTCAGTTACAACCTTTTTAACGCATCCTACGCCCGTTAATGGCAAAGTGCATCTTTTTAAGATTTTCGACTCTCCTGCTTTGTTTACGTGCATCATGGCAACGATGATATTTTCGGCGGAAGCCACTAAATCCATTGCGCCTCCCATTCCTTTTACCATTTTACCTGGAATCTTCCAGTTTGCGATGTCTCCGTTTTCAGAAACCTCCATTGCTCCAAGAATCGTCAAATCTACTTTTTGGCTTCGAATCATTCCAAAACTAAAAGCTGAATCAAAGAAACTTGCACCTGGAAGCGTTGTGATGGTTTGTTTTCCTGCATTGATAATATCGGCATCTTCTTCTCCTTCAAACGGAAAAGGTCCCATTCCTAGAACTCCATTTTCACTTTGAAATTCTACCGCAATATCTTCTCGAACATAATTCGCTACCAAAGTTGGAATTCCAATTCCAAGATTCACGAAATAACGGTCTTTTACCTCTTTTGCAATTCGCTTTGCTATATCTTCTTTACTAAGTGCCATAAGTTTTTAATGTGTCAATTTGTGAATTTGCCAATTAGATAATGCTATCTGCATTTTAAATTAATTACCTAATTGGCACATTGTCTAATTATCTCAATTATTAAAATAATTCCAAACTGCTTTTGTGATGTCTGCAATTATTTTTTCTGTGTCCTCTCTTTTCTCTGTAATATCTTTTAAATAAACTGAAAGAATAAAATGTTCTCCGTTTGGAAGCTTTACAATTCCAATGTCATTCATTGCCACTCTCAGGTTATTATCATTAGTTCCAGAAATTCCAGTTCTGTGTGCCAGTTCAGTTCCTTCAGGAAGTCCGGCTTTCATCCAAGTAAGACCTCTTGACGTTTCAACCATTATTTGATACAAATACTTTGTCGTTTCTTCTTTTAAAACTTCGCCTTTAAAAAACTTCTCAAGCAATTCTGTTGTCGCTATCGGAGTTGTGGTATTGACATAAAGATTTTTCCAAGTCTTCATTTGGTCTTCGTTCATTTTAATAACGAAATCCTTGATACCTTGCTCATTTATAAACTTTTGAATGTACTTTGTACCTCCGACTAAATTGATCAAAATGTCGCATCCGTTATTATCACTATGCGAAACCGTGTAGCGAAGTATTTTATCTAAAGTCAAATTCACATTTCCCTCTGGATAATCTACTTTCATCGGACTCCATGTATCTTCCTTTAAATCTTTCTTTTTTATAAAAATTTCCTGAGCAAGATTAAGTTTGCCTTCATCAACTTTATGTAAAACTGCCAGAGCAATATGAAATTTAAACACACTCATCATCGGCATTTTTAAATGGCCGTTAATGCTTAAAGTATCCTTATCTTCAACACCTTTGATAGAAACACCTAAAGTTGCACTTTTACTCGAAATAATTTGCTGCAATTGATTTCGAAGTTCATCCTTTGCTTGAGAAAAAACCTGAAATGATAAGAACGAAAAAAGAACTATACTAAATTTAGTCATATTTTTAATGTGTCAATTAGTCCATTTGATAATAAGATAATTCTATTCATAATCTAAATTAATTATCTAAAATTGCCTCATTTTCTAATTATCTAATTTCTAGCCCTTACAGTTCGTTGCTCAATACGTTTTTCAAATTTTTCTCCTTGAAAAATACGTTGCACCATAATCCCCGGAATATGAATCTGATTTGGATTTAAAGAGCCAACCGGAACCAATTCTTCTACTTCTGCAATTGTGATTTTTCCAGCTCCAGCCATACAAGCGTTAAAGTTTCTGGCTGTTCCTTTGAAAATTAGATTTCCTGCTTCATCTCCTTTCCAAGCTTTTACGATTGCAAAATCGGCTTTGAAAGCTTCTTCCATAATGTGCATTTTTCCGTTGAATTCACGAGCTTCTTTTCCTTCCGCCACTTCTGTTCCGTAACCAGCTGGAGTAAAGAATGCTGGAATTCCAGCCTGAGCTGCACGGCAGCGTTCTGCAAGAGTTCCTTGTGGAGTTAATTCAACCTCTAATTCTCCCGAAAGCATCTGACGTTCAAATTCTGCATTTTCTCCCACATAAGAAGAAATCATTTTTTTGATCTGCTTTTTCTGAAGCAATAATCCCAAGCCAAAGTCATCAACTCCTGCATTATTAGAAATACAAGTTAAATCTGAAATTGATGTGTTTACCAACGCTGCTATTGTATTTTCAGGAATACCGCATAATCCGAAACCGCCAAACATGATGGTCATGCCGTTTTCAATTCCTTCAATAGCATCCTGAACGCTATTTACTTTTTTTGTTATCATAACAAACTATCTTTATTGCTGAATATTTTTGATAAAAATAAGATTTTTAGATTAAATTATAACGATTTCGTAAAAATAAAACCTAAAGAAAAATCCCTTTACTAATCTTCTAAAAAGAATTGTAAAGGGATTCAAATATAATCAGATAAGTTTTATTGCAACTTTGTTACAATTCAAACTCATCGGTATTTTGTTCTGTTTGCGTAGTGTCTTTTACGACTGCAGGTCTTTGATAGCAATCTACCTTGATAGAAAGGTTTGCTGGACGTTCAAATTCAGATTTTGAAATCTGAAGATCTTTATCGGCGTAACACTTTTTCATATAATAACCCCAAACTGGCAGAGCTGCTGTAGCTCCTTGTCCGTAAGTCAAACTTTTGAAACGCGCTGAACGATCCTCACATCCAACCCAAACTCCAGTCACTAAATTTGGAACCATTCCCATAAACCAACCATCAGACTGGTTTTGCGTTGTTCCAGTTTTACCTGCAATTGGATTTGTAAACATATATGGATATCCTGTCCAACGGTTATCTCCACTTCCACCGCCTTGCGTACGTAAACGCACACCAGAACCACTTTCTGTAACCCCTTCAAGCAATTTGATTACTGCAAAAGCAATATCTTTATTTAAAACGTCATGAGACTCTGGAATCGGCTCATAAATAACCTCACCGCTTTTATTCTCAATTCTGCTTAAAAACTGTGGTTTTACATAAACTCCTTGGTTTGCAAATGTGCTATACGCCGCAACCATGTCTTCAACCGTAATATCTACAGCTCCTAGTGCGATAGATGGCTGTACCGGAATTTCTGTTTTAACTCCTAATTTCTTCGTCAATTCTACAACTGCTTCAGGGCTTGTTCTGTCAATTAATTTAGCCGAAACTGTATTAATAGAACCAGCCAAAGCTTGTTTTAAAGTTACCATACCACGGTAAGTATGGTTTGAGTTTCTTGGCTCCCAATCTTCTGTTACGTGGTGGCGCCCTTTGTGAATCATAAACGGCCCGTCCAAAATAGAATCACAAGGAGACATATTCAATTCTTCGATTGCTGTTGCATAAACGAAAGGTTTGAAAGTAGAACCTACTTGTCTTGCTCCCTGTCCTACGTGATCGTATTGGAAATATTTATAATTAATACCTCCAACCCAAGCTTTAATTGCTCCTGTTTGAGGCTCCATAGACATTAAACCAGATTGTAAAAAGTGCTTGTAATAACGAATAGAATCTAACGGCGTCATTACTGTATCTCTTTCTCCTTTCCAAGTAAAGACACGCATCTTTGTTTTTACTTTGAATGAAGCAATAATATCATCTTCGCTTTTGTCCATTTCTTTCATCTGAGCCCAGCGAACAGAATTCTTCATTGCCTGCATCATGATTCTATCTGTCTCAGCTTGTGTGATATTTACGAATGGAGCATTTTTATTGTTTTTTTGATCAATATAAAACTGTTGTTGAAGATTTTGCATGTGTGCTGCAACAGCCTCTTCAGCATAAGTTTGCATTCTAGAATCTATCGTAGTATAGATTTTAAGACCGTCTTTGTAAATATCGTAGTCAGATCCGTCTGGTTTTTTGTTTTCTGCTACCCATTTCTTCATGTAATCACGAAGATACTCTCTAAAATATGTTGCAATACCTTCACGGTGGCTTTCTAGCTTAAATTTCAAAGTAATTGGCAAAGCTTGAAGTCTTTCTTTTTCAGCTTCTGAAATCATTTTTGCTTTTGCCATTTGAGATAAAACCACATTACGGCGATTCTTTACTCCTTCTGGATTTCTAACGGGATTGTATAAACCTGAGTTTTTGAACATTCCAACCAAGATAGCCGATTCGTCAACGGTCAAGTCTTTTGGTTCTTTAGAAAAATAAGTCTGTGCTGCAGAACTTACTCCAACAGAATAATTTCCGAAGTCGTAAACATTGCAGTACATCGCCAAAATTTCATTCTTGGTATATTGCCTTTCCAAACGAATGGCAATAATCCATTCCTTTATTTTTTGTACAATTCTAAAAGGAAGAAATTTAGATCCTTCTCCATGAAACAACTGTTTTGCAAGCTGTTGTGTCAATGTACTTGCACCTCCGTTTGTTCCCAAACTAAAAACGGCTCTTAAAGTTCCACGTCCGTCAATTCCTGAATGTTCGTAGAAACGTGCATCTTCAGTAGCAACAAGCGCTTCAACCAGATTTTTAGGCAAATCTGAATATTTAAGCTGAGATCTATTGGTTTTGAAATATTTACCTAACACCACTCCATCAGAAGAAATAATTTCTGTGGCAAGGTTCGAATCTGGATTTTCTAAATCTTCAAACGAAGGCATAGATCCAAATAAACCCCATGAGGCAAATAAGAAGAAAGCTAAAACCCCTAATAAAGAGTAAGCAAATACCCTCCAGAATTTCTTCTTGTAATAATTAATATCCTTAGTTTTATTTGATGGATTGTTTTTTTTAGCAGCCATAACTATTTTTCTAATCTTTTTGTTCTATTCTAAAACCAACGTCTGTAATTCCTTGTAAAGCTTCAACTCCAGGAATTTTACCTGATTGTCTAACAGCTTGTTTGATATGAACTTTATATTTTCCTGTAAATTTTACATCTTCTTTGTAAAAGAGCTTACTTTCTTTTATATCAGAAAATCCATTTCCTAATAAAGTCCCGTCTGGTGCTGCCATTTGATATTCTAACGTATCTACTTTTGTAAAACCGCTTGGGGTTTCTAAAGCTACAATCAAAAACAAATTATTAAACGGATAATTGTTATTATCTCGTATGTTTACAAAGGCATTGTATTTTTTTGTAGAATCTAAAACCGGCAGATCAAAGCTTATAATACTGTCTTTGTGCCAAGCGCTTCCAACAGATTTATACTCGTCGAATACTCTTTTTTTATCACAAGAAAAAAGAAGTATTGCTGCCAAGAGAAGAATTCCGCTATTTTTTATTCTCATTTTTAGTATTCGTTATTGGTTTTCTAGGTTCAGCAGGTTTATTTTCATTTGAATTCTGCTTATTCGGATTGTTTTTATTCGAATTATGCTTTTTCTTATGATTTGGCTTGTTTGGATTTGGTTTATTCCCAGCATTACCATTATTCGGGTTATTATTTCCTGCTGGTTTAGCGTTATTGGCATTTTTTTCCTGCTGTGGTTTTATCGGAGTTGCAACACCAGCTGTTTCCGCATTTTGTTTACGCTTGCGATTTGGTTTTTTCTTTCTTTTTGGCTGGTCGAAACGAGTTAAACTCTCTTGTCCCATTGCGTTATTAAAATCTTTTTCTGGCTCTGCAACTACCTCAACAGCAAAATCTTCTAAAGAAGAAACTTTATTTTTCTGCTTATTTTCAGCAATAATTTCTTTTACCTGATCAATTTTTAAAACATGCCAGTTTGCGAAATTATTGGTGTAAGCAAACCACATTAATCCTTTAAAAATATCTTGTTTTTGGCAGACAGCGTCTCCTTTTTCCGTAATCAATTTTGTATCGTAATCAGGAAAATCCTTTAATGCGTCCATGTAAGTGTCTAACTCATAGTTTAGACAGCATTTTAATTTTCCGCATTGCCCCGCTAATTTTTGCGGATTCAATGATAATTGCTGATAACGCGCTGCTGATGTATTTACACTTCTAAAATCTGTTAACCAAGTCGAACAGCAAAGTTCACGTCCGCAAGAACCAACTCCACCTAAACGAGCCGCTTCCTGGCGGAAACCAACTTGTTTCATTTCAACTCTGGTACTGAATTCTTTAGCAAAATCTTTAATCAGCATTCTAAAATCGACACGATCGTTTGCAGTGTAGTAAAAAGTCGCTTTCGATCCGTCTCCTTGAAATTCGATATCCGAAATTTTCATTTCCAATTTGTGTTGAATCGCCAATTCACGTGCACGAACTTTCATTGGTTCTTCACGATCACGGGCCACAGACCAGATATCAATATCTTTTTGAGATGCTTTTCTATATATTTTTGGGACATCATTACTTTCGTAATTCACCCCCTTTTTCTTCATTTGAATCTTTACCAATTCTCCTGTAAGAGTCACAATTCCAATATCGTGTCCTGGTGAAGCAACAGTTGCTACAATATCGCCAATACTTAAAGTTA
This sequence comes from Flavobacterium tagetis, assembly GCF_016735615.1. Classification (GTDB taxonomy): domain Bacteria; phylum Bacteroidota; class Bacteroidia; order Flavobacteriales; family Flavobacteriaceae; genus Flavobacterium; species Flavobacterium tagetis. The sequence goes on along the minus strand of NZ_JAERSF010000001.1, from coordinate 1,265,810 downwards.
ATTTCTCCGAATTTCTAAAAAATTCCTTGCGTCCGTTTTTAAAACGAACCTCAACACAATCAAAAATCGCCTCTCCATTAGACGGACTCATGTTAGAAAGCCAGTCAAAAACCGTCAATTTATTGCAGCTATCGGTGCCGCAAGTCCCATTATTTTTACAACCTTTTGGTGCGCCACCATCTGAGGTTGAACAACTTGTACATGCCATAATTATATTATGTAGTGCTGCCAAAACGCAGCTTAAGTTCATAAACGTTTGATCGGTAAAGATAGTATTTTTTTTATTTTGCTTTTTATGGATTAAAACTAATGGTTTGTTAAATAAAAAATGAAATGTTTTATAAATAAAATTCTTCAAAAAACAGAAGTTTATTCTTACTTATGAATAAAAAAGCTTGCACACAATGTTTTCTGTCTGTTATAAATCGTAAAAGTTCTTTTTAACTTTTTATCCTAAAATATATTTACGATTTTTATGTTTTATCTTACAGCTTGGTTTGCGAGGCCACTATTTTCAAACCTAATTGCAATTAAAACTTATCATCATTTTTAAATATATTTCTAATGCAAACACAAAACCAGATTGAAAATTTCCTTTTTCAAGGAAAATTTGACGAGGCCAGAGAATGTCTAAATAACGGAGAAAAATTTAACGAGCAATATCTAAAGAACAATTTTTCGCAGATTACTGCCAAAATTATAGACGCCAAAGAAATTGATTTCATCGAAAAATTAATAAAAGCTGGATTTATTGAAACCGATATTTATGAATTGGACAGTTTTGATCAATCTATTTTTAAACCATTGACTTTATATTTAAAAGATGACGAAGATTCGATTGCTTTCTTCAAGGAATTGATGTCGAAAATGGATAACATCAACGACGAAATAAGCGACAAAACTCTTCTAGGTTATTTCCTTGAAAAAGGAGCTTCGCCAAAAATAGTTAAAGTTTTAGTTGATGAATTTGGAGCTAACACTCAGTATAAGAACAATGCAGGTGAGAATTTCATCTATACCATTCTAAACACTTATGGTCTTGACGCAGAAAAAGTAAAAGAATATATCAGCATTTTGATAAACAATGGCGTTGACATCAACGAGAAAAATATTGTTGGAACTACTCCTCTAATTTGTGCTGTTAAAAGAAACCGAAAAGATCTTTTACCGTTTTTATTAGAAAATGGAGCAGATCCTAATGAAACTGATAACCAAGAAAACAGTGCTTTTTATTATGCTGCTGCTGAACAGTTTTCTTTTCCGATGTACGAACTTTTGGCAGAATCATCCTCCGTGAATTTTAATAGCACCAATAAAAATGGAAAAACTTTACTTACAGAGTTTATCCGAATGATGTCTGATTCTGAATACGATCTAAATTCACTAAAAAAATTATTGTCAGACGGAGCCGATTTAAATCACTGCGCTGAATATTATGGAAATCCGAAATCGGGTATAGATTATATTGTTGAGAAAAAATCGGGTATTTTAAAATCAGTTCTTGAGAGTGGATCTGTTGATGTTAACGAACAAGACAATCAAGGAAACACCATTTTACATAAAGTTTGCGCCTATAATGTCAATTACGATGCAGAAATGGCAAAAGAAACCTATAGAAAAGTAAAACTGCTAATAGATCAAGGTGCCGACATTTCGATTACAAACGATAAAGACGAAACAGCTTTAATGCTTGCTTCTGGAGATAATCTCAAGATCAAAACCGTTGAACTTTTAATGAAACAATAAACGATCATTTATTTAAAATTACTCAAACATGTCAATGTCATTTATAGTTGCCTGCGAAAACGGGAACCGAAAAATAGCAGAATTGCTGCTTCAAAATAAAGAAGTAGATGTAAAATACACCGATGAAAAAGGAAGAACTGCTCTTCATTATGCCGCGCACCGCGGTTACCTCGATATTGTGAAAATTCTAAGCGAAGAAGGTGCCGATATTAACTACGAAGATCATCAAGGAGAAACGCCTTTGTATTTTGCCTGTCTTCAAAAACAAAAACAAACTGCATTACATCTTTTAGAAAATGGAGCAGAAATTACCAAAAACGACAAATACGGAAATAGCCTGTTGCATTTAGTCGTTCAGACAGCTCAAATTGAAATTGCAACAAAGTTGCTTCAAGATGGAATCGATGTTAATTTACTGAACAACAATGGAGAAACTCCGCTATTATTGGCTTCGGCAAAATTAAATAGAGAAATTATTCAATTGCTTTTAGACAATCGTGCCGATATTAACGTAACCGATAAACAGGGAAATACGCCTCTTATTTATGCTTGTTACACCAAATCGATTCCGATGGTGACATTGCTTTTAGATAACGGTGCCGATATAAACCATGCGAATCATTCTGGTGAAAATGCACTCTTAATTTCTTGCTATGAAACCAATAGAATGTTAGCTAAATTATTGATTGAAAGAGGCTCAGATGTATTTACTTCGAGTAATAATGGATATTCTCCAATTTGGTATGCTTGCGCGAATAATCAAAAGGAAATTGTGGCTTTGTTTCTAGAAAACGGAGTTGATGTGAATTACAGTAAACCAGTCGCTGGCGACACTTCTTCTATGAATGATTATTTGGATTGGATTGTAAGTGCAACAAATATTTCAAACGAATCGAGTTTTACTTTAAACAGTTCATATAATTATGGCGGAGAAAGTCTGCTGCATGTAGCAACCAAAAAAGGGAACTTAAGTATGGTTAAACTGCTTATCGAAGCTGGAGCAAACATCAATATTCAAGACGAATCTGGAAATACGCCACTTCATTACAGCGCTGCAAACGGAAAAAAAGATGTTGTAAAGTATTTATTGGACAATAAAGCCGATGCTTCAATCGTAAATGTGAAAGAACAAAAAGCGATAGATTATTCGAATGTAAAAGGTTTTAATGAAATTACGGAACTTATTCTGAAATATGCTCCGCCAGGAACTGTTATAAATCCAATAAATACTCCACAGCAACCCGAAGCACCAAAAGCCGAAGTTTCAAATTCGATGGAAGCAAAGAAAAAAGCATTATTAGATTTAAAGGAACTTCTAGATGCTGGAATCTTAACTTCGGAGGAATTTGATGCCGAGAAAAGTAAAATTTTAAAAGGATAAATAATAAATAAATTCAAAAATGAAAAAAATCTTAAATGCCACAACTCTATTTTTAATATTAATTGCCGGAAGCTTAGTTTCTACATCATGCGCCAACCTTTCGCCAGAAAAAACTTTTGAAATTGCCGCTTTAAATTCGAATTTATTATCTCGTTTTGGAAGTAAAGAAATCAATGAAAAGCTGCAATCTGAAGCACTAGTTTATGATGAAACACAAAAAAAGATGATTCCGTCTACTTATCAAGATTCTTTTAAATATGATATAACGAATTTAGAAACGCGATTAAAAACAATTCAGGACATACCGGAAGATGAAGACAACAAAGAGCTTCTTCAGGCATCGAAAGACTTATTTACCTATGTAATCGCGAAACAAAAAGAAGGCTATTTGCCAATTGCCAAACTGAAAGATGAAAAAGCTTCTCCAGAACAAATTGAAAAAGCAATTGCTGATTTTGACGCTTCAACTCAAAAAGATATAGATGCGAAGTTTACCAAATTGATGAATGTTGCGCAAACGTATGTCGATAAGCATAATATCAATGCTAAAATCGGATTTTAAAAATCCTTTATTGAGTTAGATAAGTAAAATGACCTTATTTGTGGCGACACAAAATAGGGTCATTTTTTTATTTCAAAAGAATTAAAATTTGTTAAGTTTACTCGTACCAAAATTTTGAGATTTAGACTAACCCAAAACAAACCCCAGCAAATGAACACTCATGTTTTACCAAACCAACCAAAAGAGGAGATAAACTATTTTTACCGTTTTAACTTTTCAAAGTTTAAGGCGATCGTTTTCCCTCTTGCCATTATTGCCTTCCTTCTTATTATAAAACAATTTATCATCAATAATTTTTCCGTTTCTAGTGTTGGAGGATCTGGATTATCAGGTATGCTAATCCCTTTTCGAGGGCCCCAAAACCTACCTTTGTGGGCAAATATTTTGAACACAATAATTAATGCCCTAATTATAATAATAGCTCTTTGCTGGGAAGCAGTTAATGAAAAGAAATTCGATAAACTAAAATATCTCCTTTTGCTGTGTCTGCCAGCAATACTATCAGACATAATCTTTACTTTTTCAGATCTTCGCGAATCTTATGCTAATAGTCCCTTTTTTATACTTTATTTTGCTTTAGGTTATTTGCAACCATATGCCTTGTATGGTCTCTTAAGAGGAAAAATATTTTATAATAAAGAAATCAACTTTTTAGGCTATCTAATAGGAATGTTTACTTCTATAAGCATTGAGGCTTTATATCAAAAAACAGTTTCTGTATTAACTTTTAGCGATTTTTACGGCTCTGCTTGGCCTTATGAAGTAGTATTTTTTAGATTATTTTCGATATTGACTTTTTTCTATTTTATATTTCTATTAGATGCTGGATTTTCTTTTAGGAATTTTATAAAAATGCCTACAGCTGCTTTTCTTAGCTATAAAAAATTCACGATACATTTTTCTCTATTGTTTACTTCGTTCCTTGCTGTTCATTTGGTTTTTACAGAACAGTTTTCAGTCAATTGGTTCAATTCTTCAGGTCCAAATATTTCAGGAATTTACAACAATATCTATACTGTTATTCGTGTCATTTTTCAAATTACATTTGTCTATTTATTATTCTCCCAACTATTGCTTTCGCAATTAGCTGCTTTACGCAGAAGACCTTTTTGGATTTACCTGTTGAGTTTTATACCTGTAATTAACTTAATTCCTTTTCTATTCTTTTTCCTCAAAAACACTCCTTTAACGAATGAAGAATATTTGGAAATCGAAGAAAATGAAAACCAAAGGAAATCATACTTTCAAGTATTTCTTTTGTTATTACTGAGTGCCTATGCCATTTACAAATTTATAAGGCTTGAATTAAACCGTCAGGACTTAATTTATTTAAGTGGGTTAGTTATCTTGTTGTATATTTTTATAATATACTTTAGAAAAGGTGTTTGGATAGGTTTTGCAATATTAGCTATGGGATTCTTATTCTTTTTATTTCAAGATCGCCCTAACGGTTTCTATTATTTCTGCATTCTCGCTTATGCCGCAATTGGAATATATAATCTTCATATTGCTATATTTTGGGAAGCTCCAGAATGGACTGAAATTGATGAGAATATCGAAACAGTAAAAATTGAAGAAGCATAAACAACAGCACATTAATACAATTGTCACAACGTATTTAACCAAAAAGAGCCGCACATTTGCGGCTCTTTTTGATGTGATTAAAATATTCCTAAGTTTCTTTAACCGTAATAATCTTTACAGGACAAGCTTTCGCAGCCAATTCACAGCTTTCAACAATTGCATGATTGGGAGATTTTAATGTAAAAAATCCTTTTGCATTCTGCGAATGAATGAGAACCGATTTTCCATCTTTTTTAGACATCTGAAAATGAACTGGATCCATTTCGACACAGTAATTACAGCCAATACATTTATCTCGTTGTAATGTTATAATAACCATTATGCCTCAACAATTTTATATAATTTGTCCGACATTCTGATTCTGAATGGAAGTTTAAAAGTACAATCGTCTCCCTTTGTAGCTTTTTCGCCAGCAATATCATTTACAAACATTTCATCAATAATCATTTCTTGAGCACCTGTACTAGGTCCTGTTACTAAGATTTTATCTCCAATTTTAATATCATACGCTTCAATCTTAAATTGCCCAACCTCAGCTTTTGGAAAGTAATGCGTCCCTTTTCCAACATAAACTTTTTTCTGAGTTGCTGCAGATCCTGGAATATCGCTCCATTCACCTAATTCCTGTCCTAGATAATATCCAGACCAGAATCCACGATTATAAACCGTTTCCAAGGCTTTCATCCATTCTACAGTTTTTTCTTTGGAAAAAGTACCTTCATAGTAAGCATCAATCGCTTCACGATAAGTTTTGGTTACCGTTGCCACATATTCTGGCGCACGTCCTCGCCCTTCGATTTTTAAAACTTTAATTCCCGAATCAATAACCTGATCTAAGAAATCCAGTGTACACAAATCTTTTGGCGACATCATGTATTCGTTATCCAATTCGATTTCGAAACCTGTTTCTTGATCGATAACTGTATATTTTTTTCGGCAGTTTTGTTTGCATGCGCCACGATTTGCAGATGAATTATGCGAATGCAGGCTCAAATAACATTTTCCTGAAACCGCCATACACAAAGCTCCATGACCAAAGATTTCGATTTCAACTAAATTTCCATTTGGTCCTTTTATCTGCTCTTTCTCAATTTGATCTGTGATATTCTTTACTTGACGTAAGCTTAACTCACGGCTTAAAACCATTGTATCTGCAAATAAGCTGTAGAATTTAATGGTTTCAATATTTGTTACATTCAACTGAGTCGAAATATGAACTTCCATTCCTATTGATCTTGCCATTGCAATTACAGCTTGATCAGAAGCAATTACAGCTGTAATATAAGCTTCTTTAGCTTTTGTCAATAATGTTTTTACGACTGATAAATCGTGATCGTAAATAATCGTATTTAGAGTAAGATAGCTTCGAACATTTTTGGCTTCACATCGATTGGCAATTTCTTTTAAATCGTCAATGCTAAAGTTCACTGTTGAACGTGCACGCATATTAAGCTGTTCAACTCCAAAATATACGGAATCACAGCCATTATCTAAAGCAGCCTGAAGCGATTCAAAGTCTCCTGCTGGAGACATGAGTTCGATTTTGTTGGTATATGTCATTTCTGATTTATTATTCAAATGACAAAAATAATGTGGGTATAGATTAGATTCCTATGATTTTTATCATGTCTATATTTTAAAAGTCATCCGCAGTATATTAATAAAAAAAGCCCACGGTTGAAACCGTGGGCTTTGTTCTATATTATCAAAATTTAATGTAAATGCCGTAACACTACTATTAAATTCAATCTAAAATCTTATATACTTTATCAGACAATCTAATTCTGAAAGGAACCTCAAAAGTAACTTTATCACCAATTTTAGCAGTTTGAGTTTCTGCACCATTAACAATGATTTTGTCCAAAACCATTTCCTGATCGCCTGTAGTCGGGCCAGAAATTAAGATTTTGTCACCGCTGTTTAGTTCTTGGTTTTCGATAGTAAACTGTCCAACTTGTGCTTTTACATAATAATGCTCTGCTTTTCCAAGAAGCACTTTCTTTACTTTTATTTTCTGACGAATGTCAGCTGTTTTTTGCACAGTTGCCAAAGCAGTTTCTGGCAATTCCCCCGAATGTTTGAATTTTAGGTTTTCAGATTTACCTTTTCTGAACACTTTGTTTCCAACTTGTTTTCCAGTTCTTAAACGAACTTGGTCAACCAATGGCATGTGGATAATCTCTAAACATTCTGTAGAACAGCAGTTTTCCATTGCCACTTTACATTCATCACACTGAATGAACAATAAATGACAACCGTCGTTTTCACAATTTGTATGGTTATCGCAAGGTTTTCCGCATTGGTGGCATTGCGAAATAATATCATCTGTGATTCTTTCGCCCAGACGATTATCAAATACAAAGTTTTTACCAATAAATTTGCTTTCTAAACCTTCCTCTTTCAATTGTTTAGCGTAATTAATAATTCCGCCTTCTAATTGATACACATTTTTGAAACCTTGGTGTTTAAAATAAGCACTCGCTTTTTCACAACGAATACCTCCGGTACAATACATTACCAGATTTTTATCGTCTTTGTGATCTTTAAGCTGTTCATTGATAATTGGCAAACTCTCTCTGAAAGTTTCAACATCTGGAGTAATCGCATTTTTAAAATGTCCTACTTCACTTTCGTAATGATTTCTAAAATCCACTACAATTGTGTTTGGATCATCAAGGATCTCGTTGAATTCTTTGGCTTTCAAGTGAACGCCTATATTGGTTACATCAAAAGTGTCGTCGTTTAATCCGTCAGCAACAATTTTATGACGTACTTTAATCGTTAATTTTAAAAACGAATGATCATCATGTTCTACAGCAACATTCAATCGGATGCCTTTCATGAAATCGTAAGCCTCAAGCGTTTCTCTAAAAGCTTCAAAATTTTCGGCAGGAATACTCATTTGAGCATTTATTCCTTCGTTGGCAACATAAATTCGGCCTAATGCATCTAGGGCATTCCAGGCTACGAATAAATCATTACGAAATTTTTGTGGATCTTGAATTTTGGCATACGCATAGAAAGACAACGTAAGTCGTTGTTGTCCTGCATCATCGATCATGATGGCTCTTTCTTCTGCGCTCAAAGTGTTATACAGTTGCATGCTATAAACAGTTTTAAGTTAAGAAATATATGTTTTTTAGATTTTCTTTAAAATCTGCGGCAAATTTAGAGTTTATTTTGAGATTAAAAATGATCTTTCCTTAATTATCTGATTTTTTTAACACCTTTCAGCTCTTTATAAATTGATTTACAGTATATTTCAATGCTTTTGATGTTCTTTTGCAGAAAGCTGTACCAGATCATCCACAGAAACAGAGCGACTAATATGCCCAAAAAGAATTTCAAGATTTTCTGCACGAAGGCTATCTCTAACATCAGAACGGGCTTCTGCAATTTTTAGGGTAATATTTTTGGTCTGCAAATCAATAAACAAGTTCTTTAAGAAACGCGCGCCAGCAATATCAACTCGGGGTGACGAATTGAGGTCTAATATTACTGTTTTTAAAGAACCTTGCTCGCTGTAGATTTTTTCTAAAATTCGCTCTTTAATATATTCTGCATTAAAATAAAATATGGAAGATTCTACTCTAACAATCAATATATGATCTATTTTCTCATTATCGGGATGTCTTTTCAGATCTGTATAAATTCTCGTTCCCGGAACTCTTCCCAAAAAAGCTACATGAGGTTTCGAAGCTGCTTTCAATAAAAGCAATAAGGTTACAAGTGTTGCAAGTAAAACTCCCGCGAGAATTCCCCAGATCAATACTCCTGCAAGCGCAATCATCACAACTGCAAATTCTTGTTTGTTTATTTTATAAAGGTGTCTTATTTCTTTCCAATCAAAAAGACCTCTTATCGCTACTAGAACAATCGCGGCCAAGATTACGGTCGGCAGATTTTGAAGATATCCTGTCAAAAACAAAAGACAACAGGCAATAGCGCCGGAAGCAAACAAAAGTGACAATGGTGTTTTAGCTCCAGCAGCATCATTTACAGCTGATTGTGATAAACCGCCCGCAACAGGATAACCATGTCCGAGTGAAACAGCCGCATTGGCAACTCCAAGTGCTAGAAGTTCTTGTCGCGGATTGATAACATATCCATTTTTTTGTGCTAAAGTTCGTCCGGCAGAAACGCTTTCTATATAAGACAATAAGAAACAAGCCATTGCGAGAGGCAAAACTCCCTCAACATCTCGAATTCGGAGAGAAGGTAAATGAAACTCAGGAAGTCCCGTCGGAATAATCCCAACGGTATGGAATTCTGCATATTTTAATGAAGTGCTCGAAATAAGTATAATGGATAAAATCACTATTAATATTGCAACCGGAAACTGCGGAGCTACTTTTTCTCCTATAATTAATATCAGAATAGCAATTATTCCAAAAATAAAAACAGCAGTATTCATATCTGGAATTTGATGAAAAAGAATAACAATTCGTTCCAAGAAATTATCTCCTCCTCCTTTAACTCCAAACAATTTCGGCAATTGTGTTAAACCGATAGTGATCGCCGCACCCGCTTTGAACCCAACCAAAACAGTCTCACTGATAAAATTAATGATGCCACTTAACCTCAGCAGATAGGCTATGATGGCCATTCCTGCAAACACTAATGCTGTAAGCGAGGCAATTTCTGACCATCGTTGCACATCGCCGTTTGCCATACCTGATATAGTTGTGCCTACTAATAAAGAAATTGCAGATGTAGGACCTATTGCAAGTTGTCTGCTGGATCCTAATAAAGCATAAAATATTCCGCCAATGAGATAACCATAAATTCCATATTGAGGCGGTAAACCTGCAAGCGTTGCATAGGCAAGAGAAACAGGAATTCCATAAGCGGCAAGAGTTACGCCTGCAATAAAATCTCTTTTGAGATTCTGTTTTTCATAATTTTTAATCCAATCTAGTGAGGGTAAAAGCTTAGAAATCATATTAAGAAAGATTAAAATAGTACTAATTCACAATTATAAATGAATGCTTATAATTGTAAAAGGTTACTCTTTCTCTTCTAACAATGCTTTTTTAACCTCATTGAGTTCTGCTATTTTTTCTGCACTTACCTTAGGATATTCCAAATCCATTTCGTCTAAAGCATGAATAATTGCAGAAGCAATTGCAATTCGGGCATAAGACTTATCATCGGCAGGAATTACATACCAAGGTGATTTTTTGGTAGATGTATTTTTAATCAATTCTTCATAAGCATACATATAATCGTCCCAATAGCCCCTCTCTTTGGCATCGGCTGCACTGAATTTCCAGTTTTTATCAGGATTATCAACTCTTTCAATAAATCTTCTCTTCTGTTCTTCTTTAGAAACATTTAGAAAAAACTTGATGACAACTGTTCCGTTTCTATTCAGATATTTTTCAAAGTTTCGAATGTCTTCAAAACGATTATCCCAAATGTCTTTGGTAATCAATTTCTCAGGAAGTTTTTGCCCTCTCAATATTTGTTCATGAACACGAACCACCAATACTTCTTCATAGTAAGAACGATTAAAGATTCCTATTCTGCCTCTTTCTGGAAGGTGCTTTTGACAACGCCATAAATAATCATGATCTAATTCTTCTGAGCTTGGTCCCTTAAAAGAAGAAACCTGACAGCCCTGCGGATTTATTCCTGACATTACATGCTTTATAGCACCATCTTTTCCAGCAGCATCCATAGCTTGAAAAATAATAAGAACAGACCACTTATCTTGCGCATACAAAATATCCTGCATGGCAGCTAGAGCCTTAACCCCCATTTTTAATGTTTTCCGAACTGAGATATCGTCATTTTCTATAGAATAAGAAGTTGGTTTACCTTTTAATGTGAAGTTCTTATCGTCTCCAACACAATATTGCTCAGAAAATTTTTTTGCCCGATGTAATAATTCCTTTTTAGTTAATTTTTTTAAATCATTATCATCCCTTTCCTCTTTTTTATGTTTTTTCTTGTTATTTTTTGACATAATTACATAAGTTTTTGAATTATTACTACTAGTCCTTTGAATAATTTATTCTTACAAAAATGCAGTTTATCGGCAGTAAATGACACTTCATCCTAATTTGCATTATCAATTGAAATACAGACAGATAAAATTTTAACTAAAATTAACAAAATTCGCACAATATTTAACCACCTAACCAAAAAAACGCTAACTTAGCTATTGCACTTTATTGGTTTTTAGTCAGTTGTATTTAATGAATTTTATCTAAAGAATTTAACAATGAACAAAATCTATTCTTCAGCAATTTTATTAAGTTTCTTATTTTTTTCCTGCAAAAAAGAAACCCCGCCAGCGCCCAAACCTTTAGAAATTTCAGTTACTTCAGTTTTACAGCAAGATGTAGATTTAGAGTCTGAATATACGGGGCAAACTTTTGGTCAATCTGATATACAAATTAACCCCCGAGTTGATGGTATTATCGAAAGTATGAATTTTAAAGAAGGAAGTTTTGTCAAGAAAGGACAGGTTCTTTATACAATTGATCCTTTACCATACAGAGCCAAACTTAACGAAGCTCAGGGTGTTGCCGCAGAATCGCAGGCGAGATTATCTAAAACCAAATCAGATTTGGACATGATAACTCCTTTAGCCAAAATGAATGCTGTCAGCCAACGAGAATTGGTTTCTGCAAAAGCTGCATATAACGCTTCTTTAGCCCAAATAAAAGCTTCAGACGCTTCGGTTCAAAATGCTCAGATAGAATTGGGCTATTGTCAAATTTTAGCACCAATTTCAGGATTAATCGGTATTTCTAAAGTCCGCGTTGGTGATTATGTAAGACCTGGAGCCATGTCTATTTTAAACACTATTTCTGATCTTGGTGATGTAAGAGTACGATTTACCATTAGCGAACAGGAATTTTTACGTCTTTTTAGAGAGTTTAGCAAACCAAATTCTGCTTTAAAAGGCTCTGGCGCAACTGTAACTATAAAACTATCTGACGGTTCTATCTATCCTGAGAAAGGAAAAGTAAGTTTTGCCGACAGACAGATTGATCCTTCTACAGGAGCAATCACATTTGAAGCTACATTTCCTAATCCTGACAAATTACTCCGTCCGGGACAATATGTAAAAGTGGCATTGCTTACAGACATTCGCAAAGACGCCATTGTGATTCCGCAACGCGCAGTCATTGAAGTTCAAGGAATCTATCAAGTATATGTAGTAGGCAATGATAACAAAGTGCAAATGCAAATTGTAAAACCAGGCCCTTCTGTTAAAAACGGTTATATTATTGAAGAAGGATTAAAACCTGGCGACAAGATAGCCATGGGAGGTACTTCGTTATTGAAAAACGGAAGTGTCATTACTCCAAAAATCGTTCAATGGCAATTGGGCGATCCAGAAACTGTAGTTGCAAAGTAATCTAAATCACATACTATTATGGGAGAATTTTTCGTCCGAAGACCGATTGTTGCCATTGTTATTAGTATTATCATTGTGATACTTGGATTACTGGCATTACAAAAAACACCTATTTCGCAATATCCGGATATTAATCCGCCAGTTGTAAAAATCACTACTTCTTTTACAGGAGCAAATGCGTTGAATGTGGAACAAGCAGTAGCTACTCCGATCGAGCAAAAAGTGAATGGTGTCGAAAATATGTTGTACATGAAATCGATCAATACTTCTGATGGTGCTTGTACCATTGAGGTAACTTTCGACGTAGGAACCAATCTGGACAACGCCAATATGCTTACGCAAAACAGACAAAACCAGTCTGCTCCCTTTATGCCTTCAAGCGTAAAACAACAGGGTGTTGTAGTAAAAAAGTCCCTTTCGTTCCCGATGATGCTTTTTACGATTACTTCTACCAATCCTAAATATGATGCCAAGTTTTTAAATAACTACGCTAGTATAAATGTTGTTGACCAATTGGCTCGTATAAAAGGAGTTGGAGAGGTAGCTCTTTTTGGTGGTAGTGATTACTCCATGCGTATTTGGCTGAAAGCTGATGTTATGAATAAGCTCGGCATAACGGTTGAAGATGTCAAAAATGCATTGAATGCACAAAATATGATTAGTCCGGGAGGAAAATTTGGAGCTGAACCAGCACCTCCTAATACTGAATTTACATACGGAGTAACCCTCCAAGATCGATTAGTAACTGAAAAAGAATTTGGAAATATCGTAGTTCGAAGCAAAGAAGATGGAGCACAGGTTTTACTTGCTGATATTGCCCGAATCGAATTAGGAACTGAAAATTACAGCTCGACAGCCAGAAGAAACAGTTCGCCAAGTGCCGTTGTTGCTTTATACCAAATGCCAGGAAGTAATGCTCTTGATGTGGCAGAAACTGCAAAAGCAACAATGAAACAATTGTCAGAGAGATTTCCGCAGGACATTGTATATCAAGAATCTTTAGATACTACACTTGCCATTACTGCAGGGGTTGATGATATTGTTCACACTCTTTTTGAGGCTATTATATTGGTTATTTTGGTGGTATTTATATTCCTGCAAAACTGGCGCGCCACTTTAATTCCGTTAATTACGGTTCCAGTTTCGCTGATAGGTACTATTGCGGTTTTCCCAATGTTGGGATTTTCAATCAATACACTTTCGCTTTTAGGATTAGTATTGGCAATTGGTATTGTGGTCGATGATGCTATTGTGGTTGTAGAAGCCGTAATACATCATATCGAACATGGAAAAACTCCTAAAGAGGCTACCGTTCAAGCGATGAAAGAGGTTTCTGGACCAGTAATTGCCATTGCATTAATTCTATGCGCCGTTTTTATCCCAGTTGCAATGACACCTGGAATTACGGGACGTTTTTATCAGCAATTTGCCATAACCATTGCCGTCTCGGTCGCCTTTTCGGCATTTAGTGCTTTGTCTTTAAGTCCCGCACTCTGTGCCATGCTTTTGAAACCAACAAAACCAATTGATCAGCAAAAAGGATGGCTGGCTAAATTCTTTTCTTGGTTTAATAGGGTTTTCGAAAATGTTACAGGAAAATATATAGGCGGAGCAACATTTTTTGCAAAAAAAGCAATACGAATTGTTATTTTACTAGCTGTAATTCTTGTTTCAATTGTTCTTTTAGGAAAAAAGATTCCGTTAGGATTTATTCCCGAAGAAGATCAAGGTTATGTTTTGGTAAATATCGCTTTGCCTCCAGCATCATCATTACAGCGTACTGATGAAATATCTAAAAAAGTAGACAGTTTTCTTAAAGAAGAAAAATCGATTCTGTCTTATACCACGATAAACGGATTTAGTATGCTTACAAACTCCTATCAGCCAAATAACGCTTTCATCTTTATTTCCTTGAAACCTTGGGAAGAAAGAGCTGAAACGGCAAAACAGTTTGTAGACCGATTCAATAAAAAACTGGCCACTCAAATTACGACTGCGACTTGTTTTTCATTTGGTCCGCCCGCAATTCAAGGTTTGGGTGCTTCTGCTGGATTTAGTTTAATGCTGCAAGACCGTGGAGGAAATACACCTCAATATTTAGCAGAACAGACACAGAAATTTATTGCCGCAGCACAACAGCGTCCTGAAATAAAACGAATTTACACCACTTTTAATGCTGGTACTCCACAAATTAAACTGGATATCGACAACGACAAGGCAATGAAATTAGGAATACCTGTTTCTAAAGTCACCGAAGCGCTTGGAGCCTTTTTAGGAGGTAGTTATGTAAATGACTTTAACCGTTTCGGACGTCAGTATAAAGTTTATGTCCAAGGAGAAGCCATCAATCGTGTTAAGCCGGAAGATCTAAACATGATTTATGTAAAAAACAATAAAGGCGACATGCTTCCAGTCTCGACATTGGTTACAGCAACTAAAGTTTCGGGACCCGATTTTACGAACCGTTTAAATTTATTCCGATCTGCTGAAATTGGAGGAAGTCCAAATGATGGTTACAGTAGTGCACAGGCTTTAACTGCATTGGAAGAAGTTGCCAAAGAGACTTTGCCTGCAGACATGAGTTATGATTACATCAACTTATCGTATCAGGAAAAACATTCGCCAGGAGGATCTTCTGTATTTATTATGGCATTGGTTTTTGTATTCTTAATTCTTGCTGCACAATACGAAAGCTGGAAACTGCCATTTAGTGTACTTCTTGGAGCGCCTTTTGCAGTGTTTGGAGCGTTTTTAGGACTTCTTTTGGCAAGATTTGGAAGTGATGCTTATGTCAATAACGTTTTTGCTCAAATCGGACTCGTTTTACTTATCGGATTAGTGGCAAAAAATGCCATTCTTATTGTTGAGTTTGCCAAAGAAGAATACGAAAGAGGGAAACCGCTTTACGAATCGGCAATGTATGCGGCAAGACTTCGTTTCCGTCCGATCTTAATGACTGCTTTTGCTTTTATCCTTGGAGTTGTTCCATTATTGACTGCTACTGGTGCAGGTTCTCAAGCCCGCATTGTAATGGGAATGGCTGTATTTAGCGGCATGTTGATTGCCACCGTTCTCGGTGTATTAATTGTACCAGGTCTATTTGTTATGATTGAAAAAATTGGACACAAGAAAGAAGAAACAATCGTAGCAGGAGAAAACAATGTAGAATCAAATACTACAGACCATGAGTAAGAAGTATAAAATAATCGTTATTGTATTGGCTCTTTCCTTATTTCCAATGGGATGTATGGTAGGGCCAAAATATAAAAAACCTGAGCAGTTAAAATCAGATTCTTATAAAAACGAAAGAAATTTAGACAGTCTCGCTTCGGTAACCAATCTAAAATGGTTTGATTTGTTTAATGATGATGTTTTAAAAGGTCTTATTCAAAAAGGTCTTGAGAATAATTACGATTTAAAAATTGCAGTTTCAAGAATTGAACAGTTTCGTGCTGAATTAGGTTATTCCAAAGCCGATTTATTTCCATCTTTTCAATATGGAGCTACGATAAACAGCAACAAGAAATACATTACTCCATCAACGGCTGGCGCAAGCATGTCATGGGAACTTGACTTTTGGGGGAAATTTCGTCATGAAAATAATGCTGTTAAAAATGAACTTCTAGCGACAGAAGAAGCTCGTAAAGTAATATTGTCTGATATCGTCGCCAATATTGCAATAGCGTACTTTCAGATGCGAAATTTTGATGATCAGCTGGAAATTACCAAACACACTCTTGAAACCAGAGAGAAGTACTATCAAATCATAAGCGAGAGATTTGAAAAAGGATATATCTCAGAAGTTGACAAAGTACAAATTGAGCAACAGGTTGCCATTGCAGAAGCTGCGATTCCTAACATTGAAAGACAAATAACCTATCAAGAAAATGCAATTGCATTACTTACAGGTCAGCTTCCTACTGAAATTCCGAGAGGAAAAAGCAATACAGAGTTACAGATAGTCAGCAAAATTCCATTATCAATTCCGTCTGCCTTATTAGAAAACAGACCCGATGTAAAAGCGGCCGAATTAAGATATGCTGCAGCAAACGAAAGAATTGGTGTTGCTCAAGCAATGCGATTTCCGTCTATTAATCTTGCCGCAATTGCCGGATTTGCAAGTGCCGATTTGAGTAATCTATTTTTAGGAAGTTCTTATATGCAAAATGCATCTGGCGGAATTGCAGGACCAATATTTGCATTCGGAAAAAACAAAAGAAGAGTTGAAACAAACAGACAACAAGCAGAACAGTTCAAATTTCTTTATCAACAAAAATATATTGATGCCGTTTCTGAAGTAGAACAATCTATACAAAACGTTAGAACTTATCAAGAAGAATGGAAAGCACGCAATAGACAAGTGCAAGCCGCTTTAATAAACTACAAATTATCTCATGAAAGATATGATAGCGGTTACGTTTCTTACTTAGAAGTTTTAGATGTAGAAACTAACCTTTTCAACGCACAGTTAAGTCTGGCACAATTATCCGAAAGACAATTAAGTTCAATGGTTGAATTGTACAAAGCACTTGGTGGGGGATGGAATCTTTAACGAAAGGTTCTGAGATTCTAAGCTACTGAGGTTCTAAGTTTTTTAAACTAAACATATAAAAAACAAAAAGCACTATTTTCATAGTGCTTTTTGTTTTAAATCTTTGTACTGCAAATCTGTGCTTCTGAAAAAAAATCTTAGAATCTCAGTAACTTAGAGTCTTAGCATCTTTAAAAATTAACAGAACTCGTTAAACGCATCCTGTAAATTCTCAGCAATTAATTCAGCTGGGCGTCCTTCGATGTGGTGACGCTCTAACATGTGAACCAATTCTCCGTTTTTAAACAAAGCCATAGATGGCGAAGATGGAGGAAATGGGAACATATGTTGTCTTGCAGCATCAACAGCTTCTTTGTCAACACCTGCAAAAACAGTAATTAAATGATCTGGTTTTTTAGCTCCTTCCAAACTCATTTTTGCTCCTGGACGTGCATTTCTTGCAGCGCATCCGCAAACAGAGTTTACAACAACTAAAGTGGTACCTTCAGCTTTGATAGCATTCTCAACAGCTTCAGCACTATGTAAGTCTTGAAAACCAGCAGCTGTTAATTCAGCCTCCATTGGTTTTACCATTTCTAGTGGATACATATTCTTGTTTTTTAAATTGTACTTTTTGAACTGCAAAGTTACAAAGTTTACTCGCAACTAGTTACTTTGAAGTATAAAGTTTTGTTATAGTTCAATAATAATTTTATTTCGAATGAAAACCCATCAGCTTAAGTAGATTTTAAACAATCTCTAACATTTCTTGCTTTGTTTTTTTATTCGGAAATTGATAATTATATTGCTTTAAATGACGCTTAATTCCTCTTGCTTTATGCCTAGTGGTTAAAACCGTTGTCTTATTTTCTTCAGGAATTTCAATTGTTGAAAGATAGCTCGTCAAATATTTTCTAAGTATTTGTATGCTATCAAGATCAATGGAATAAATTACTTTTTTGCCTGCATTTTGTATAGTAACAAGATGTGCTTTTTTTAATTCTAACAAATGCTTTGATATAGTTGATTGTGCCGATGGAATTAATTCAACTATTTCGCCACAAGTTCTTTTATCTCTTTTCCAAAGAAGAGTCAAAATTTGAACTCTGGTTGGATGACCGAGTGCTTTACAGATTTCAGCTATTGACTCTGTTTCGACATCAAATTTTAGATGCTTAGTCATTTTTATTAATTTACAAATCGTTAACTGCCTATAATAAGAGACATAATGCGCCTTTAGACAATGAACAAATCTAAATGAAATATAAAATCTATAACTACCCTTGAAAGTCGTTAGAATGAAACAATAAGACATTTTATTTTAATAAAAACCGTATTTTTTAGGCTATCAACTATTTTTTGCGATTATAAAATACTAATTACCAAATTTCTTTTGATACGGGTATGTTTCGTAAATCGTATTGTCCTCGTTAATTGAAAAACCTTTAGCAGCATCTTCTCTAGCAATACCTACCAAAGCGACAGCTTCATCGCGGGACTTTCCTTGTTTAAGCCAACAAATAGCTTTGTAATATTTAGCATCTGAAAATTCAGGATAGATTTTCAATGCTTTATCAAAAGTAGCAATCGCTTCATCCCATTTTTTGAGTTCATATTTGGCAATTGCCTGATAAAAATATGCCGTCGGATGCTCTAACTGCTGACGATTTTTGTAAATATCATTTACATATTCATCAAAAAGCCTTTCTGCTTTTTCGTATTCGTTCAGCTGAAGATAACAGAGTCCTTTATAAAAATTGAACGAATGATCCATAACATAACTATTTCCGTATAGTTTTATGGCTTCATCAAAGTCTACGATCGCATCTTTATACTCATGCGAAAAAATGCATTTCATAAAAGCACGATAAGAAAGCCATCGTTCTTTATCATACAATACTGCTTTATCTAAATAAGGCATTCCAACTTCATACTTTTTGCACTTAAAATATGGCATTGCTTTCTGTTGCCATAGATATGCAACAGTACTATCTTTTTTCAAACCTTGATCAAGACAATCTTGCCATTCGGTCATTTCAAATATATAATTGTGTTTTTCGGCACAATTGGTTAAAAATTCCTCCACAATTGCATCATGTGCCTTGTTTGTCGAAACCTGTGCGAACGATAAAAGAGTAAAAAAGAAACTGAATAATGAAGTAATGGTTTTCAATGATTACGTTTTTTAGTTAGATTTATTTGAGAGAAAAATCACTCTAAATAACGCTTTAATAAATGGGATTTTGGGGCACTTTAAAATAACTTTAACATCTTCAAAGAAACTCGTGTCTTCATCTAAGAATTTGAAAATCAATCTAGGATTTCCTTTTTTAAACAAAGAAGAAAAAATGGAACTTCCCAGTTCATTATTTCGATAAAGAATATCCAAAAGCAATAAATCGTAAAACCAAAACTTAGATTTTTTATGAAAATCTTTCATTTGGAAATCTTTGTTCTGAATAAATTCCACCAAATCTGATGATTTTTTATCCGAATTCTTAAACGTGTAACCCGTACTCGCTTTTGTCCAACCGCCAGCCGTACCAATATTCAGGACACGTTTTGTGTTTTTTTCCCAAAAAGGATAACAGGTCATCGGAATGCTTCCCTCCTCTTTTTCAAGAATTTGATATTGACTTACGCCAATCTTCTTCAGATAAATTTGAATTTCGTTTTCGTATTCTTCTTTCGGAAGAAGTTTTTCCGAAAACAATGTATATTCAACCAAAGCCTCCGTTTTTGAAGTTGGCAAAACATACATAAATCTTGTATTTCCTTTTTGTTCAACCGAAAAATCCATAAACGTGACTTCTTCCGGATTGAAAACTTCTTCTTGAGTTTTTACAAACCAGCCCACAAAATGCTGTTGTAAAACAGGATACTTGTTTTGCCTTTCGGCGAAAGCCTTAGTATAAATACTATTGAAAAGGTAATGACAAGTATATCTGTTTTCTTCTGTCCCGACAAAAACATGCGTTTCAAGTTCGTTAATATCGGTTACTTTTTCCTTTAAAAAAGTAATATTAGATTGTTTTGAAATAGCCTTGAAAACGAAATTATAGAAGCCTAAACCATTAATTTTATTGTACGAATAAGGCTTAAGATCCAAATCGCGTTTGAAATTCTTATTGGCAAACAAAGCCGAATCCCATTTTTTTGAAACAATCGAATTCCAAACGTTTTCTTCCTTTTCCCAAAAGCACCAAGTTCTATCGTTGATTTTTTTCGAATCCCGATCTAGAAGTAAAATTGACTTATTAGAGAACTTTCCAGACAAAATCATTTTGTAAACCGTCATCAAAGATGCCATTCCAGTTCCTGTAAAAATGTAGTCGAAATGTGGGATTTGCGAAGAATTCATTCTCAAAAATAAGAAATTTTACTTTTCCAGATTTTCTAATAACACTTTAAAATCTTTTAGAGCCAAATAATTATTGTATTGAAAGATAATTTCATTCTTCTCATTCAAGACACATAAAATCGGATAAGCGATTTGATTGTTTATCGTTCCAAGCTCCAAAGCCAGTTCATGAACGCCAACATTATTTCCTGACGGCTTGTACTTGAAAGTGTGATTCGCGAATGTGATATCTCTTTTTTCCTCTGCATTGAAATCAATAAAATAGAAATCTGAATTTAGTTTTTCTATAATTTCCTGATCTTTAAAAGTTGTGGCTTTCATTCGCTGGCAAAATTGGCACCAATCGGCATGAATGAAAACAATGGTTTTTCGTTTTTGAATTTGCTGTAAACCTCCTATTTCTTCAAAAGTTCTGCTTTTTAACTGACACAAACCTGTTGAAGTTATTCCGAAGAAGAAAATAAGGAGAACTAGCTTTTTCATTTTTTTGTTTTGTTTGCCACAGATTGCAAAGATTAAAAGAATTATACTTTTTGTTAGGCTGAGCGAAGTCGAAGCCCCGTTCCAAATTGGAGCGCCCTTCGACTTCGCTCAGGGTGACAAACGAAAACAATCTGTCTAAAAAATTTTGAACACATAGAAACATAGATTTTTTCTTTTCTAAAGATTACAAAAGAAGCTAGCTTCTACACATAGCTATGTGAATTGATACAAGTGAAACGCCTCTTCTACACAAAGTTAAACTATGTTTCTATGTGTTAAAAAATTAATCACCTAAAAGTATATCGCAATCCCAAAAATCCTCGAATAGTTTGATTCTGTCCATAAACATAAGTCGTATCAAATGTCAAACCGTATGGATTATCTGGTGTTACTAATACTTTTCCTGCCGAATCATATTGCACATTTTTATCAAAAGGATCATTTGTTCTCGAAATCAAAAACGGATTATTCTGTTTTGGAGTGAAATTCAGTAGATTTTTGATGCCACCATAAACTTCGAAATCTTTCCATCCTGAATAGGTAAACTGAATGTTTTGAATACTATACCAAGGTGAATTTGGACTTCTAGGATCCGTTTCGCTCAACAAAGGCAATTTCATCGGACTGTAAACATTTCCAGTATAATCCATTGATAAATTCCAAGGTTGAATTTTGTATGAAACACTCCATGTTGCAGTGAAATTCTCCGTCAAAAAAGGTCTTTCAGAAATTCCGTTTTCCACATTTTTATTGTCCAAAACTGTTGCTCCGACTATAAACTTTAATCCCGACGGAAAATTAAGATCGATATTCGTACTAATTCCTTGACTTAACGCATAACCATCAATATTGTCGTAGATAATTTCGTTTGGATTGGTTTCGTAATCTGAAATAATCTTATTGCTGAATCTCGTATAAAAAGCAGTTGTTTCAATTCCCATAAAGGTTCCGTTTCCGAAATTGATTTTCTGAATATAATTCAAATTCACGTTTACAGATTGTTCGGGTTTTAAATCGTTTTTAATGATAACATCTCGCGAACCCGTTAGCGCCGCATGATCTTCGGTAAATAAATTCACAACTCTAAATCCAGTTCCAGCGTTTAATCTAAAAATCGTGTTTTCGTTTGCCTTAAATCTGTAAGCAAATCGCGGTGTAAAAATAGATCCATGAACAGAATTGTAATCGTAACGCATTCCTAGCAAGACTTGGCTTTTTGGAGAAAACGTAATTTCGTCCTGAACAAAAATTCCTGGAAGCCAAGTATTTTCAGCTTCTTTGGTTGCAGGCGTATTATCATCATAATACGTATATCGGCTTGCAATTCCTGCCAGCAAATCGTTTCGACCTATTTTTTTATCCCATGTCAGCTGCAAGAATCCAATTTTCTGATTGGCTATGTAAGATGTTGTTCCATAACGGCTGTCTTGATAATGAACATTTCCAGAGAACGAAAGCATCAATTTTTCTTCAAACGGCAATTGGTAACTTCCAATTAATTCAGCTCTTTTGGTATAAATGCTTTCACCGTAAATTTCATCGCCGCCGCGATATTTTTTCTCCCAACGAATGTCTCCACCCCAACGATCTTCATACATTCCGCGTGCAGCGATCGTAAAAAGGCGATTATGATTTCTCTGAAAACTCCATTTATTAAAAACCGAAATACGTTCAGAAAGCGTAACATCAGTAAAATTGTCATTGTCTTTATCGATAACCTGATCGTAGTTGAAGTAATTAACACCAATAAGAGAAATTGCTTTTTTGCCCACATTAAACTTCATCCCCAAATCGAGATTGCTTTCAAAATAAGAAGTCGTAAAATAATCTGCAGAAAAAACGGGTGCGTTAGTCGGGTTTTTAGTAATGATGTTGATTAAACCTCCAACCGCTTCACTTCCGTAAAGAGACGAAGCTGGACCTTTCACAATCTCAATTCGTTCCACCAGAGAATTCGGAATTCCTGACAAACCATAAACCGTCGACAGACTGCTTACAATTGGCATCCCGTCAATCATAACCAAAGTGTAGGGACCTTCCAATCCATTTATGTGAATATCTCCAGTATTACAAACTCCACAATTCAGTTGAGGACGGACGCCATTTATGTTTTGAAGCGCATCGTAAATGCTTGACGTTGGATTTTTCTTGAAGAAAACTGGCGAATAAACCTCAACCGGAACGGCACTTTCTAATCTTTTTACAGGTTTTAAAGTTCCAGAAACCACAACTTCGTTCAATTCGTTTTGATCTTCCTCTAATTCAAAATCGAGATTCAGATTTTCATTTTCTAAAACAGAAATTCTTTGGGTTATGGGTTTGAATCCAGTCGAGGTTACATTTATTCTATAATTCCCTTTCGGAATATTTTCGAGTTTATAAAATCCTAGAGAATCAGTTTTTGTTTTAAAGTTTGTATTTAATAAAGCAACATTAATTTCCTGACCTGCAGGAATTGATGATTCGATTTTTCCTGAGATATTTTGCGAATAGAGGCTTTTAGCTGAAATTATTAATATTGTCAAAAATAAATATTTCATTATTATAAAATTAAATTTAGACAAAACTAAAAATTAAATTTGACAAATAATTATTCTTAAAACAAAAATTTTCAAACTGATTGAATTCAATATGTTATATTTTTTAAACCATATAAGTTATATAAGATAATTTAAGTTCGTGCTAAAATAAACTTATATAACTTATATGGTTTAATACTCTTTCCTATTGACTAAAAATCTTCTTCAATAAGTTCCTTATTTATTACAGCTCCCGCGAAAGAACCAGTAGAAACTGCAATTGCCACTGATCGCATTTGAGTTGTACAATCTCCACTTGCAAAAACGCTTTTGATATTTGTTTTTTGCATCGCATCTACTTTCAGCAATCCTTGTTCGCTAATATCACATCCCAAAACTTCAGGTATTGGACAATGCTGTTCAAAAGGTGGTTTGGCATAAATCGCTTTTACCTCAACTTTTTCTCCGTTCTTAAAAATGATGTTTTTAATATAACCTGCATTATGCTCAAAAGAATCTATTTCTTGTTCAAAAATCTGAATTCCATTCTTTTTGAGTATTTCAGTTTGTTCTGAAGTCAATTCCAATTTTCCGTTGGTACACAATCTTAAGTCTTTTGTCCAATTGGAAATTAGTTTGGCATATTCAAATCCCATTTCTCCATTGGCTATAATCGCCGTTTTTTCGTTTTTAACTTCATAACCATGACAATACGGACAATGCAAAACCGAAATTCCCCAACAGGCAGCAAAACCTTCAATTTCTGGCAGTAAATCTTTAACTCCCGTTGCAAACAATACTTTTCTTGAAGTAAAAACAGCTCCAGATTCGGTTGTAATTTCGAAACCGTTTTCTGTTTTAAGCGCTTTCACAGCAAGTCCGTTATAGAATTGAACCGTTTTATAAATGTCTACTTGCAATTTGGCTTTCGCCGAAATAACCGCTGGCTTTTCACCGTCCTGCGTAATAAAATTATGAGAATGCGGTGTTTGTCTGTTACATGGCAGACCGCTGTCGATAACTAAAACCTGACGCAAAGAGCGTCCTAAACTCATTGTTGCAGACAATCCGCTGTAGCTGCCCCCAATGATAATCACTTCAAAATGCTTCTGTTCCATCTTTCTATTTTTAATGATTTTGATTTCTATGTAATTTGTAATTGATCAAATGCCCGATGATCATTCCGAATCCTCCGAAATAAATCAAATCTAAATGAATGTCTAATAAAAGTTCTGTCAAAACACTAATCCAAATAAGTGCCATTGAAACAACTAAAATGGACGATACCAAAAGAGCTGATTTTTTTATAATTTTGAGAATTGCAAATAAACCTATCGAAGCAAATAGTAAATCTATAATTGGATTGTGACTCAGTCCTAATGGAAGGATTGTCAAAAGAGGAAAAATCAAGCAGTGAACCAAACAGATGGTCGCGCTTGAAATTCCTAAAATATCGTAAAAGGATGTGCTTATTTTCTTCATTTCATGTACATTTGCTTAATGCAATTTTGTTGCAAATATATACAATTTTATCAATTGCAACATTGTTGCGTTTAAATTTTAATTTCGTAAAAAATGAAAACTACACGTAATACCGCAGCAAAGACGGCTGTTTTAGAGGTGTTTGAAAAATCTAAAACGGCTCTTTCGCATACCGAAATTCAGAAACAATTAAATGATTTGTGCGATCGCGTTACTATTTACAGAATTTTGGACCGTTTGATTAATGAAGATGTCATTCATAAAATTTCGAATCTTGACGGAACGGTAAAGTATGCCAAATGCAACCATTCGCATCAGCGCGTGCATATTCACAATCATGCGCATTTTAGCTGTGAGAATTGTCATGAGATTACATGCCTTGAAACAGTTAAGCCAAGTTACATTATGCCGCACAATTACAAAGTGAACGAAATCAATTTTACGTTATCTGGATTATGCCCGAATTGTTTAAATTCTAACATTTAACTTTTAGACTCGTCTAAAAATATTGTTTCGCGAATATAATTTTTCTCTATATTTGTGAAAACAATACTTTTACAATGACCAAATCTTTAGAAGAAGTCCACGAATCGGTTTCTACAGAAAATAAAAAAAAGGGTTTTAGAAAAATTTTAGCCTTCTTAGGCCCCGCTTATCTTGTAAGTGTCGGCTACATGGATCCAGGAAACTGGGCGACTGATATTGCCGGCGGAAGCCAATTCGGATACACTTTAGTCTGGGTTTTATTGATGAGTAATTTAATGGCTTTGCTTTTGCAGAGTTTAAGCGCTCGCCTCGGAATTGTTACGCAACGCGACCTCGCACAAGCTTCTCGAGAAACCTATTCCAAATACATCAACTACATTTTATATTTCCTTGCCGAAATAGCAATTGCGGCCTGCGATTTAGCAGAAGTTCTCGGAATGGCGATCGGAATTAATCTGCTTTTCGGGATTCCGTTGCTCGAAGCTGTTCTAATTACCGTTTTAGACACCTTTTTACTGCTTTTCCTGATCAATAAAGGAATTCGTAAGATGGAAGCCTTCATTATTGCTTTAGTGGCGATTATTGGGTTCTCTTTTATCTTCGAAATGATTTTTGCAGAACCAGAAGTGCACAAAGTTTTAGCAGGACTTATTCCTTCAATTCCAAATTCAGCTGCTTTATATATTGCTATCGGAATTATCGGAGCAACTGTAATGCCGCATAACTTGTATTTGCATTCGTCTTTAGTGCAAACACGAAAATTTGATAGAACTCCAGCAGGAATCAAACAAGCCTTAAAATACAATTTGATCGATTCTACGATTGCTTTAAATCTAGCTTTCTTTGTAAATGCTGCGATTTTAATTCTTGCTGCAGCAACTTTCCATAAAAACGGAATGTTTGAAGTTGCCGAAATTCAGGACGCACACCAATTTCTTGAACCATTGTTAGGAACGAAATGGGCGCCTATTTTATTTGCTGTCGCTTTAATTGCTGCTGGACAAAGTTCGACCGTAACTGGCACGCTTGCCGGACAAATTGTAATGGAAGGTTATCTTCATTTCAGAATTCAGCCTTGGGTTCGTAGAATTATAACCCGTTTGATTGCTATTATTCCTGCCGTGATCGTGATTTTAATTTATGGCGAAAGTGTAACAGGGAAATTGCTAATTCTAAGTCAGGTTATTTTGAGTTTACAATTAGGGTTTGCTATTATTCCGCTAATCCATTTTGTGAGTGATAAATCTAAAATGAACGGTTTTCATATTTCGAAAACCACTCAAGTTGTTTCTTGGATCATTGCCTCTATCATTGTTTCTCTGAATGCGAAATTGGTTTATGACGAAATCACCTCGTGGCTAGCAAGTTCAGATCATCCGATGGTTCTTTGGCTTACGGTTGTTCCGCTTGCTTTCGGATTCTCAGCTTTATTGTTATACATTGTTTTCAAACCTTTTATTGCCAAATTCAAAGCAAAAACCATCAATCATTCACCGCACAATCTAAAACTTCATTTTGCCCAAAAGAAAACTCACGAAGTAAAAAACATTGCAGTTTCTGTTGATTTTTCGAATGCCGATGAAGCGGCTCTTAATCACGCCATTGAATTGGGCGGAATGGATGCCAAATACACGCTTATTCATATTGTTGAAACCGTCGGCGCTTTGATGTATGGAATTCATATTCACGATCATGAAACTACGATTGATGAAAAATTGCTTTTAGAATACAAGGAAATGCTTTCAGAAAAAGGATTTAGCATTGAAACAGAACTTGGTTTTGGAAAACCAAACAAAACAATTCCAGAAATCATCAATAGCGGTACTTTTGATATTCTCGTAATGGGAACCCACGGCCACACTGGCCTAAAAGATATTCTTTTCGGTACAACGGTAGATAAATTGAGACATAAAATTTCAATACCTTTGTTGATTGTTAAATAAAGTTTCTAAGATGCTAAGCTACTAAGATTCTAAGCTTTTTATTAAAAAGCCTAAAAGAAACCTTAGAACCTCAGCCCCTTAGAACCTTAGAACCTCAAAAGAAATGACCTTTTCAGAAGAAAACTACCTAAAATCGATTTATCATCTGACTGCTGCATCAGAAACAGAAGTTAGCACGAATGCCATTGCCGAAATTATGGAAACGAAAGCTTCCTCTGTAACCGATATGCTTAAAAAGCTGGCAGAGAAAGATTTAGTGAATTATAAAAAATACCAAGGGGTTTCGTTAACCGAAAACGGAAAATTGGCTGCTAAAATGATTGTTAGAAAACATCGTCTTTGGGAAGTATTTCTGGTTGAAAAACTAAATTTCAGCTGGGATGAGGTTCATGATATTGCAGAACAATTGGAACATATCAAATCGGAGCAACTGATTAATCGTTTGGATGATTTTCTAGGAAATCCTACTGAAGATCCGCATGGTGATCCAATTCCAGATGCAAATGGGCGAATCATTAAAATTGAAAAACAGCTTTTATCTGAATTGGAAGAAAATCAAACTGGTGTTTGTGTTGGTGTAAAAGATACTTCATCAGAGTTTTTGAAATATCTTGATAAACAAGGAATTGCTTTAGGTTCTAAAATTGAATTCCTTTCTAAAGAATCTTTCGATTTGTCGGTTAAAATTAAGGTGAATGAAAGGGAATTATCTATTTCAAATAAAATTGCTTCTAATTTGTTTGTGAAGCTGGTTTAGAGGTTATTTCGCAGAGATACGCTAAGAAGCTTCACAGAGATACACTAAGGAGTCTGAACAAGATTTTTTTGTCAGGCTGAGCGAAGTCGAAGCTCCGCAAAGTGATTCTGCAAACTTAGGCTTCGACTTCGCTCAGCCTGACAAATAAGTTCTATAAGTGGCATAGCCACTTAAATTAATCTTTAAACAATCCCCTTTTCAATCATTTCCAGCATAACCGGAGAAGCATTTTTAAATGTCGGTGCTTGCTCGATAATACTTCCTGCATTCTTTTTATTGACTTTGAAAGTTACATCATCATTTGTTGTAAACAAAAGTGCTGTTAGAAAAGGATTTTTGATATGTGTTCCCAAAATCAATAAGGCTTCATCTAAAGTGTGAATACTTTCAACCTCTTCTGTTTTGTATCGAAAAGTTAGCGAAATTGAGAATGTATTATCTTCATTGAGAACCAATCTGAAATATACATTCTTAAGTTCTGTATCCCCCATCGTTTTGGCCAAAGTCAGTTTAGCGAAAGTTCCGCTTTGGATACTTTCTTTAACTCGTTCACAAAAAAGGGCAAATATTGGTTCGTATGACATATTGTTGTGTTTATTTAACCGCAAAGTTCGCAAAGATTTACGCAAGGTTCACAAAGTTTTTTAAATTTCCTTGTGTCCTTTGCGTAATCCCTTGCGAACTTTGCGGTTAAGAAAATTTTATTTCCCTGTAAATTCAGCTTTACGTTTTTCTAAGAAAGCTGTTGTTCCTTCTTTGAAGTCTTGAGTTCCAAAACATTCTCCAAATGATTTTATTTCGGTATCAAAACCATTTTTACCATCTTTAAAATTAGCATTAATGGCTTTTATCGCTTTTCCGATTGCAAATGGTGCATTTTTGATGATTTTTTGAGCAATTACATTTGTAAAAGAAAGTAATTCTTCCTGAGGTACAACATAATTTACTAAACCATAATCTTTTGCTTGTTCAGCAGTAATCATCGCGGCAGTCATAATCAATTCCATTGCACGGCCTTTTCCAATTAATTGCGGTAAGCGCTGTGTTCCTCCGTAACCCGGAATTAATCCAAGAGTAACTTCTGGGAGTCCCATTTTAGCATTATCAGAAGCAATTCTAAAATGACAAGCCATTGCCAGTTCTAATCCGCCCCCAAGAGCGAAACCATTTACGGCAGCAATTACTGGTTTTTTAAGATTTTCAATAAAATCAAATAAAGATTCCTGCCCTTCAGCAGCTAATTGAGCGCCTTCAACAACAGTATAATTGGCAAATTCCGAAATATCTGCTCCAGCTACAAAAGCTTTTTCTCCGCTTCCGGTTAAAACAACAACACGAACATCATCATTTTTAGCTAATGCTTGAATAGCATCACTCAGATCACTAATCGTTGCTTTGTTTAAAGCATTCAATTTGGTTGGTCTGTTAATTGTAATTGTAGCAACTTTTTCTTCTATTGAGATTAAGATATTTTCGTAATTCATGACGCTATATTTTTATGAGTTGGTGATAGGGAGAGAAACTGTAAACGTAGTTCCTTTTCCGTAAGTTGACTCAAAGGTAATTGTTCCTTTGTAATTTTCGATAATGTTTTTGATAATTCCGAGTCCAAGTCCCATACCACTGGTTTTTGTGGTAAATTTTGGTTCAAAAATTCTTCCTATATCTTGTTTTTGGATTCCGATTCCGTTGTCTTTTACTGCGATTTCAACATTGTTATCCTGTCTTTTTACAGTAACCACAATCGATTTGTGAAACTGACTTTCTGGAATGGCCTGAGTCGCATTTTTAACCAAATTGGTAATCACACGAATCAATTGCGTACGATCCATTTTAGAAATGATTTCTTCTTCTTCTTTTTCAAAAGAAATATAATCTTCGTTGAAAATATCTAAAGCCAATTCTACAACCTCAACAACATTCAAAGTTTCATTTTGCTGAGCCGGCATCGATGCAAAGTTCGAAAATGCCGAAGCCACTGCCGTCATGGTATCTATTTGCTGAATTAAAGTTTCAGAGTAATCATTCATTTTCTGCTTCACGTCGGGAGCAGAAGGATCAAATTTTCGTTGGAAACTCTGAACCGTCAAACGCATCGGCGTAAGCGGATTTTTGATTTCGTGCGCAACCTGTTTTGCCATTTCGCGCCAAGCTTCTTCACGTTCGCTTTGTGCTAGTTTGATAGCACTTTTTTCCAATTTGTCTACCATTCCGTTATAAGCAGTAATCAGGAAATTGACTTCTTTACTATTCGCTTCCAAAACAATCTTCTCGTTTTTCTGGTCTAGATTGGTTTCTTCTAATCTTTCAGAAATCGTTTTTAGTGATTTTGTAATGTACGTTGAAAGGAAATACGCTAGCGCGAAAGCCACGATTAACATAAAAGAATAAACCTGACTCAGACGAATCAAAAAAGTATTCAACTCGTTATCGTAATATCCATCATCTTCTAAATAAGGAAGATTCAGGATTCCGAGCGGTTTGAATTTTTCGTCTTTAATTAAACTGTATGAAGATCTGTTCTTAACTCCGTCGATTGTTTTAATGTCTACAAAACGTTTTTCAATAGAAGAACGAACGAGTTTAAGAATATATTCTGGAATTGGAGGTGCAATTTTATCAACCGCAAAAGACTCTTTGGATGATTTTAAAAGTTTTCCATCCAAACTATAAATATTGATTTCGATTTTATGAATCTGCGCTAGCTCATGAATTTTATCTTTAAAAATTAAATCTAAATTCTGAGTTTTTAGCGGATAAGTTGTGGTCGCCAGAACGTAATTGATATGCTCTTTTACCGCATTTTCTTTTCGTTCTAAACGTTCCTGATGATATTCTTTGGCCTCAGTTTTAAACTGAATAATCGAAATCGAAGCCAATAAAAAAGATGCTACCACAATTAATACAATCATCGACAGGAAAATCCTAGTACGAAGCGACAGCATTGACATTTTGAAGTTTAGCATGTTTTTTAAATTATGAGTTTTGAGTTATGAATTATGTGTCATAAACTTACAACTCATAATTCATAACTCATAACTATTTTCTCTCTCTTATTCTTTTATAAAACCTGAATCCAAGCATAATTAAAACCGAAAATAAAATAATTCCGATTACACCGAAAATCCAGTTAATGGCGCTTTTTAAAACTACTAAAAATACAACAGCAAACAGAATAATCGTTGCGCCTTCATTCCATAAACGCATGAAATTATTTGAGTATTTTACCTCGTCTCTTTGTAACTGTTTAAAAATCTGATGGCATTTTCCGTGATATAAATATAAAAGGAAAACGAAACATAATTTTACGTGCATCCATGGCATTTTAATCCAAACGCTTCCTGCATCTGTAAAAAATAGCATCCAGAAAGCAAAGATACTTGCCAAAACCGCCGATGGCCATGTAATAATGTACCACAAACGGTAGGCCATTATTTTGTATTGTGCCTGTAGAATTTCTTTTTCTGGCGAAGGTTTTTCGTTGGCTTCTATTTGATACACAAACAATCGCACAATATAAAACAAACCCGCAAACCAAGTGATTACGAATATAAGATGAAGTGATTTGAGATAATTATAGTATTCCATTATTTCTTAAATGTAGATTTTTTAAAAAGATCAATCATTTCTTTGCCGTAATCTTCATCTTCATAAATTATTGAAGCTATAAAGATTTTGTCTCCAAATTCTTTCGAAAAAATTACTGCTGTAGCAACTGTTTTTCCGCCTTCAGTAACTTCGATTTCTGATTTTCTAAATTTCAAACCAGAAATATTTTCACTGCTTACTGAGTAATCTCCCATCTTACCTTTTGGGTAAACTTTTCCAATATCTTTTAAAATAAGAAAATCTTTTAATCTCATTTTTAAATCCACACCACCAATATTTCCAGCTGCAAAATTTTCGTAATTAGCAGAAAAGTAATTTGCTTTATCTCTTTTAAAAGCAACAATAGAATGCTCTTTTTTAACTAAAGCTGTATCTCCTTTTAATTCTCCTCTTTCTTTTTGGATTACTTTTTCATAATCATCCGGAATTGCAATTTCCCAATTGAAAGTTTTGTCGAAAAACCGATTATTTTCAAAAGTGTTTTTCTTCTTACATGCCGTTATTGTTATTAAAACTAAAAGTAAAACCGAAAAAAAATTTAATCTATTCATTTAATAAAAAATTGAAATTATTTAGCCCAGTCATTAATCCAATTAGAAACAGTTTGGCACCATTCGTCATCATCGTTCAAACATGGAATTGCTAAAAACTCTTCTCCTCCATTTGCTTCAAAATCTTCTTTGGCACGCATTGCGATTTCCTCTAAAGTTTCTAAACAATCGGTAACGAAAGCTGGAGTTACAACCGCAATTTTCTTAATTCCACGTGCTGGCATATTGTCAATTTCAACATCTGTATATGGTTCAAGCCATTTATCGCCCGCCAATCTTGACTGGAAAGTAACGCAATATTTGTCTTTCGGAATTCCTAATTGCTCTACAACTAAACGAGTTGTTTCGTAACAATGTGTTCTATAGCAGAATTCTGCTTCTGGAGTTCCCACTTCACAGCACATTTCGTTGGTTACGAATTTTTTATGCGATTTTGTTTTATCGGTTTTACGAACGTGGCGCTCTGGAATTCCGTGATATGAAAACACCAATTGGTCATATTCAAAACCTCTTAAATGTTTTTCAATTGAATCAGCTACGTTTTTGATGTAATCCGGTTTGTTGTAAAACGCTGGAACATCAGTAAATTTCATATGAGGAAATTTCTTCTTACGAATTTCTTCTGCTAAAACTAAAATTGTCAAAGTAGAAGCCATTGCATATTGTGGATACAGCGGGAAAAGTAAAACCTCAGTAACACCTTGATCGCTCAATTCCTGTAAACCTTTTTCGATTGTCATAGATCCGTAACGCATTGCAAGCGAAACTGGAATATTTGATAAAGGCTGTACTTTTTTATGCATTCTTTCAGAAAGAACGATTAACGGAGAACCTTCTTCCCACCAGATTTTCGCGTAAGCGTGAGCTGATTCTTCCGGTCTTTTTCTTAAAATAATTCCGCGAACTAATAATGCTCTCAATAAATACGGAACATCGATCACATATTTATCCATTAAAAATTCGTCTAAATAGGGTTTTACATCTTTTGGTGTTGGACTGTCTGGTGATCCTAAGTTTATTAAAAGTGCGCCTTTCATTATGTTTTTTGCTTTAAGCTTTTTATTTATTTTTAAAAATTTCGGCAAAAGTAAACGCTGTACTTTATTCGAAATATGATAATTATTACTTTTTCTTTATTATCGAATATTCAAAATTGATTTAGCTAATTCGAGGAATTTTTTCATGCAGATTTTTGCAGATTAATTCGTGAATTCGTGCTAACAGATTAAACATTCGCATTAATCGACATTAAATATTTCTTTGGAGTTGTTCCGAATTTCTTTTTGAAAGCAGCTATAAAATGACTCCCGGTGCTGTAGCCTATTTTCAAACCTACTTCGTTTACATTATATGATCCGCTGTCTAGTAGTTTTCTAGCAAAATCCATTTTATAATCGAAAAGAAAACCGTAAACCGTATCGCCATAAATTTGTTTGAAACCCATTTTCAGTTTTTTCAAATTCAGACCAATTTCATCTGCCAATTCTTGTAATCCTGGCGGTTCGGCCATATTCGCGATTACAATTTCTTTTGCTTTTCTGATTTTTAAAACATTGTCTTCGTCAATCAAAAACGGACATTGTTCTGCATTTGGGTCTTCAGTTCTATTAAAATATAAACTCAGCAATTCGTATCCTTTTCCTTTATAATAAAGGTTTTTTATGGATGGATGAAGATTGTAATGAAACAGTTGACTCAAAACAATTGCCATTGACGGACTGATATTTCCTTCGTTATAATACTTTTTATCCTTATTGTCAGGACTTAGAAAAGTAATATAATCGGCTTCCGCAGAAAATAACGCGTGAAATTTCTTGATTGAAACAATTACTGAAATCGCCCACGAGTTTGGAGCCAGCTCTAAATTTAGTGGCAATTCTTTCTGTGGATTGTATAAAAGCAGCGATTTTTCTTCTTTCAATTCTAAAGCATAATTGCCTTGATTGAATAAGAATTTTGCATTTCCTTTTATCCCGAAGTGAAACTGTATCAGGCCAGTACCTATTATTTCATGCTGTGCATAAAATGGCTCCAGACCGTCATTTTGAAAACGGATCAGCGTAAAGTCGTCTTCAATTTTTATAATTTCTTGAGAACCCATAGCGATATTTTTTTGAAACAAAAATCGAAACAAACTCAAAATGTTATTTAGAACGACTCTAAACTAATCACTTCAAATGAGTTGATTTTGCTACAAAAGTAGTCCTTTTTACTCAAAAACACCTATTTAGGTTCAAAAAAACATACAGCGACATAAAAAGTACTTTTAGCGTTATTTTTATCGATGGTATAGTAATAATTTTGTTGCACTTTTATGAAAGTGAATTTATGGAAAACAATAACGTACCGAAACACCTTTATTTTTACTCAGTTGGTCTGAGTTATAAAAAAGCTGATGCTGAGGTTAGAGGTCAATTTAGTTTGGATGCCGTTGCGAAAACACGTTTACTGGAACAAGCTAAAAACGATGGAATAGAAAGTTTACTGGTTACTTCAACTTGCAACAGAACCGAAATCTACGGTTTTGCCGAACACCCATTTCAATTAATAAAACTTATCTGCGACAACAGCAACGGTTCTGTTGATGCTTTTCAAAAAGTTGGTTTCGTTTACAAAAATCAAGAAGCGATTAATCATATGTTTCGTGTAGGAACTGGTTTAGACAGTCAGATCTTAGGCGATTTTGAAATTATATCTCAAATAAAAACCAGTTTTACACATTCAAAATCAATGGGATTAGCCAATGCTTTTATGGAAAGATTGGTCAATGCGGTAATTCAGGCAAGCAAAAGAATTAAAACGGAAACAGAAATTAGTTCTGGTGCTACTTCGGTTTCTTTTGCATCTGTACAATATATTTTGAAAAATGTTGAAGATATCAGCAACAAAAATATTTTACTTTTTGGAACTGGAAAAATCGGGAGAAATACATGTGAGAATTTAGTAAAACATACCAAAAACGAACACATTACTTTAATCAACCGTACTAAAGATAAAGCAGAGAAATTAGCAGGAAAATTAAATCTGATTGTTAAAGATTACTCTGAATTGCATTTAGAACTTCAAAAAGCCGATGTTGTGGTTGTAGCAACAGGCGCACAAAACCCAACGGTTGACAAAGCAATTTTGAATCTTAAAAAACCCTTGTTGATTCTGGATTTGTCTATTCCGAAAAACGTTCATGAAAATGTTGAGGAATTAGAAGGTGTAACTTTAATTCACATGGATTATTTGTCTCAATTGACAGATGAAACCCTAGAAAACAGAAAATTACACATTCCGGCTGCTGAAGCGATCATCGAAGAAATCAAAGAAGAATTTGTTACTTGGATGAAAGGCAGAAAATTTGCTCCAACAATTAATGCTTTAAAAGAGAAATTAAACGCTATTAAAGCTTCTGAATTGGATTTTCAAAGCAAAAAAATCGCCGATTTCAATGAAGAGCAAGCTGAAATTATCAGTAACAGAATCATTCAGAAAATCACTACTCATTTTGCAAATCATTTAAAAGACGACGATACCATGGTTGATGAAAGTATCGAATGGATCGAAAAAGTCTTCAAAATAAAAGCATCTTAAATAAAATTTAAACCATATAAGTTATATAAGTTCATTTAAAAACTGTGTTTTACCCAAACTGCTTAAATTACTTATATAACTTATATGGTTCAAAAAAAACAAAAAGTTATATCAGACTATTTAAACTGTGTTTTACTCAAACCGCTTAAATTTACTTATATAACTTATATGGTTTAAAAAACAAAACATGGCTGAAAAAACAATCAGAATTGGAACGCGCGATAGCGAATTAGCACTTTGGCAAGCACATACTGTCGAGAAAAAACTAAACGACTTAGGGTATAAAACCTCTATTGTTGCCGTAAAATCTCAAGGCGATATTATTCTGGACAAACCTCTTTACGAATTAGGAATTACTGGAATTTTTACCAAAACGCTTGACATTGCTATGATCAATGGAGATTGTGACATTGCTGTCCATTCTATGAAAGATGTTCCAACAGCTTTGCCAAAAGGAATTGTTCAGGCTGCAGTTTTACCAAGAGCCAATGTTTTGGATATTTTAGTCCATAAAGGAAATCCTGATTTTACAAATCCAAGCACAATAGCAACCGGAAGTTTGCGTCGCCAGGCACAATGGTTCAATAAATACCCAAATCATACAGTAGTTGATTTACGTGGAAACGTAAATACACGTATGCAAAAACTACAAGATAATAATTGGGACGGAGCTGTTTTTGCGGCGGCTGGTTTGGAAAGAATTAATCTGAAACCTGAAAATTACATCAATTTAGATTGGATGATTCCAGCGCCGGCTCAAGGAGCAATGCTTGTTGTGGCAATGGAGAATGACAATTATACTTTGGATGCACTTTCTCAGTTAAATGATATCGAAACTGAAATCTGTACTTATATAGAACGTCAATTTTTAAGAACTCTTGAAGGTGGATGTACTGCCCCAATTGGAGCTTTAGTAACTTATAACGAAGATGAAGACACTTTACATTTTCAAGGTGTTTTACTTTCTATTGACGGAAAACAAAAACTGGAAATTGACAAAACGGTTGACATCTCTGAATGGAAAAAATTAGGTTTCAACTCTGCACAAGAGATTTTGAATAATGGCGGAACTGAATTAATGCAGAAAATTAAAGAATCTCTGAAGAAATAATGGCAAAATCAGTTCAAATATTATCTACTAAAATATTATCTCCACTTCATAAACAAGAGTTGATGAAATATGGCGTCGAATTAATCGAAGCCGATTTCATTAAAACCGAAAACAAGGCTTTCGAATTAAAAGACCTCAACGAAAGTCTGATTTTTACAAGTCAAAATGCTGTTCACAGTGTTTTATCTCATTCTAATTCAGAGCAGTTAAAAAAGAAAAACGTCTATTGCGTTGGCCTTAAGACCAAAACGCTTTTAAGCGATAATGGCTTTAATGTTGTGGCTTACACAGGTTACGCTGCTGATTTGGCTGAAATTATCACTTTGATTTATGGAAATGAAAGCTATACTTTTTTTAGTGGAAACTTGAGAAGAGATACTTTGCCAGATGCTTTAAAAGAAAACGGAATTAAATTCAATGAAATTCAGGTTTACGAAACTACATTACAACCTCAGAAAATAAAAGCAAATCCAGAAGCGGTTTTGTTTTTTAGCCCTTCCGGAGTTAAAAGTTTTCTGAAACATAATACCATAAATAAACAAATCTGTTTCTGCATTGGTGACACAACTGCAGAAGCTTTATCAAAAATCACAAAAAACATCATCATCGCAGATCAGCCAACAATTGAAGACGTGATCGAAGATGTAATTCACGAGTATAAATAAGCAATAAGCTTTAGGCAGTAAGCCGTAAGCAAAAAAATCATAGTTAAACAAGCTTAAAGCCTAAAGCTTAAAGCCTAAAGCAAAGAAAAAATGTTAAAAAACGACCTATTTTTAAGAGCATTAAAAGGAGAAACAGTTCAGCGCCCACCAGTATGGATGATGCGTCAGGCAGGGAGATATCTACCAGAGTTTAGAGAACTTCGTGATAAATATGATTTTTTTACTCGTTGTGAAACTCCAGAATTAGCGGCCGAAATTACAGTTCAACCAATTCGTAGAATTGCTCCAGACGCTGCAATTTTATTCTCAGATATTTTGGTAGTTCCTCGTGCTATGGGAATTCACGTAGAATTAAAAGACAATTTGGGTCCGATTATTCCAAATCCGATTCGTTCTTTGGCAGATGTTCACAAAGTTTATGTTCCAGATGTAAATGAAACTTTAGGTTACGTTTTTGACGCGGTGAAATTGACTAAAGAAATGTTGAACGATGAAGTGCCATTAATTGGTTTCGCAGGTTCGCCGTGGACAATTTTCTGTTATGCTGTTGAAGGAAAAGGGTCTAAAAGTTTTGATACTGCAAAAGGATTCTGTTTCTCAAATCCAGCTGCAGCACACACATTATTACAAAAAATCACAGATACAACTATTTTATATTTAAAAGAAAAAATAAAATCGGGAGTAAATGCTGTTCAGATTTTTGATTCTTGGGGAGGAATGCTTTCTCCTGTGGATTATCAGGAATTTTCGTGGAAATACATCAACCAGATTGTTGACGCTTTAGCAGATATCACTCCGGTTATTGTTTTCGGAAAAGGATGTTGGTTTGCACTTGGCGACATGGGTAAAAGTAGAGCTTCTGCATTAGGAGTTGACTGGACTTGTTCGGCTAGAAATGCTCGTTATTTGTCTGGTGGAAACATTACTTTACAAGGAAACTTTGATCCGTCAAGATTGCTTTCTCCAATTCCGACTATCAAGAAAATGGTTCACGAAATGATCGACGAATTCGGAAAAGATAAATATATCGTAAATTTAGGTCACGGAATTTTACCAAATATTCCTGTAGATCACGCCAAAGCGTTTATTGATGCGGTTAAAGAATACGGGAATTAATAAGTTGATAGTTTATGGTTGATAATGTTGGATATAAATACTATCAACCATAAACCAACAACCATCAACTCAAAAATATGCTCGCAAACCTAAACCTCAACAGAAACTCACCGTTTTCATTTATCGAATACGGATTTCAGGCTTATTACGCCTACGTGTTTTTGATGGTTTGGACGCATCCTGAATTACACCCGGTTAGTCTTATAAATGACTTGGCAGTTTTGATGGCTTTTGAGTTTATAATGGTTCACTCCGGAGTTTTTATGGCGGTTATGCCAAAAAAGTGGTCGCTTTTTGTGTTTTTCCCGCTCTATGGATTATTTGCCTATTCTTTTAATGAATCAGTAGTTAATACTAACATTTTGTATATTTATCTTCTGACTGTTTTAAACAGAATGAGATTTGCTTTTTCAAATGTGGCGCCAGAAGTCAGAGTATATCAAATGGGAAAATCTGCGGCAAAAGCGGTTTTCTACTTTTTCTTAATCCTAGCGGTTTGCATTGGAAATTCCATAGTCCCTCCATTCGGATTGACAAATGAGTTTTTAGAAAAATCACATTATTTTCAAACCGTTAAATCAAGCGGACTGTTTATAGAAAAGCCTTATGTGCCTATCTGTATGGGATTTGTTTACTATGCTTTGCCTGTTTTATATTTTGTTTATCGAATACTAAAAAGCTTCGGTAAAAAAGATTCTTTTCAAAATGAAAAACTAGTTTTCAGCCGAACGACTGTCAAATCGAATAAATTCTAAATTATGTTGAATAAAGGTTTACGAGACGAAGAATCTATTAGAATAGAGAATACTCTACGAACTTTGCATGCATTAATTTTTGTCCCGAAGTTTTGGAATGCTGAAGATACAAGTCTTATTGATGAACAATTGAAAAGTTTTGGCTTAAGCCTACAAAGGACAATTGAAATTCCAGAAGAGGAATTAATTCTTCTTCTTCAACAATGCCATTTAGACTGGAATCAGCAAGAACAATTTGCTGATATTTTAATGGGCCTTTCTGCCGAGAAACAATTTGACTTTCTAGAAAAAGCCCTCGCAATATATCAATATATCCAACAAGAAAGCAAAGTTTTTTCTTTCGGAATAAACTCGAAAATTTCATCAATTAAAAAAAAATAAAATGAGTTTTACAGATTGGAAAACAGACCGAATCGATGCTATTCTTCCCGAAGAATTCTACAAACTGATTGATAAAAATAAAACTCACATAGGAAAGACATTTCCTGTCACTCTTACCAATTCAGATTCTCCTGAAAAAGCTCAAAATTTCATATCGCTAAGCGTCGATAAAGAGAGAAACAAAGAAGGTTTTCATTTTTATGCCCGAGATATTAAAACCAACAATTTAATTGGTTATTTATGTGTAAAAACGATCGATTATCGCATTTCAAAATGTGAATTCGGATATTTTATTGATGAAGATTATCAAGGAAGAGGAATTACCTCAAAAATGGTTTCTGATGCCCTTGATTTTTGTTTCAATGAATTGGAGCTTAATAAAGTTTTCATCTGTACATCTGAAGTTAATTTGGCAAGTCAGCGAATTGCATTAAAACATAATTTTAAACAAGAAGGAATTTTAAGAGACGAATTTAGAAATGGTGACGGCACTTTGCAAAACTCTGTTTACTTCGGACTTCTTAAATCAGAATATATTAAATCATGAAAGACAAATTTTACGCATACATACAAAATTTACAAGACCAGATCTGCACTGGATTAGAAGCTGTTGACGGAACGGCAAAATTCCGTGAAGATTTATGGAAACGTCCAGAAGGCGGAGGCGGAAGAACACGCGTTATTGAAAACGGAAATGTTTTTGAAAAAGGCGGTGTAAACATTTCTGCCGTTCACGGAAAACTTCCTGAAACAATGCAAAAAATGTTTGGAGTTGGCGAAGCCGATTTCTTTGCCTGCGGATTAAGTTTAGTAATTCACCCGAAAAACCCGATGGTTCCTACCGTGCACGCCAATTGGCGATATTTTGAAATGTACGACGAATCTGGAAAAGTAATCGAACAATGGTTTGGTGGCGGACAGGATTTGACGCCTTATTATTTGTTTGAAGAAGATGCAAAACACTTTCACCAAACTTGTAAAATAGCTTGCGACAAACATAATCCAGAGTTTTATCCTAAATATAAAAAACAATGTGATTCGTATTTCTGGAATGCAC
Source organism: Flavobacterium tagetis (assembly GCF_016735615.1). Lineage (GTDB taxonomy): Bacteria > Bacteroidota > Bacteroidia > Flavobacteriales > Flavobacteriaceae > Flavobacterium > Flavobacterium tagetis. Next base: position 1,224,779 of record NZ_JAERSF010000001.1, on the reverse strand, counting down.
ACCGAAATGAGGCCCGCGGACTTGGCGGTTTGTTCTTTGATTATTGCAAAGCAAATGAACAAATGTCAATGGAAAACTGGTATGATTTTGTAACCGAAGTTGGAAATAGTTTCCTTGAAGCGTATGTGCCAATTGTAGAAAGAAGAAAGAATTTAGAATATACCCCAGAAAACAGAAACTGGCAAGAAATCCGTCGTGGACGTTACGTTGAGTTTAATTTGGTTCATGATAAAGGAACTTTATTCGGTTTAAAAACAAACGGAAGAATCGAAAGTATTTTGATGAGTTTGCCTCCGCATGTTCAATGGGTTTATGATCATCATCCAGAAACAGGAAGCGAAGAAGAGAAATTGATTAATGTGTTGACAAATCCGCGTGAGTGGATTTCGTAACCTAAAATTTAATTAACACATAGAAACATAGATTTAAAGACCTATCTTAGAGGTGATTTTAGAAAATTGTGTTTTTTCACATAGCTAGATGTGTGGATTATTTAAATTAAACGTCTTTTCAAATTATCTAAAACTATGTTTCTATGCGTTTAGCACTAATTTACGCCACATTCTTTATCAGCATTTTTGGGTGTTTTGCCCAAAATGATTCCCTGCAAAATCCGTATTTTAAATCATATAATGATAAAATTACTGCTAGTATTTATTATCTAGATACTTCCAATAGTTTTCAGATTGCTTCAGATAATACCGATCCAAAAACATATGTAAATCTAATTCCAAATCGAAGAGAACAAATAGGTTTTACATTAAACTACAAAATCATTGATATTACAATTGGTTTTGCTCCCAAATTTCTAAGTCAGAATAAAGGCGATTCTCATTCCAAAAACTTTAATTTCCATACCCGTTTTTATTATAAAAAATGGATGCAGTCGTTTACTTTTATCAATCAGAAAGGATTTTATATTAGTGATGATAATGTAATTGCGCAACTGCCAAACATGCGAACAACAAAAATTGGCGGATCGACCGCTTATGTTTTTAATGATAAATTCTCTTTTAAAACATTGGTAAGTCAAAACGAATGGCAGACCAAAAGTTCTGGAAGTTTTATTCCTACTTTCTCTTTTTACTATACCAATCTAGACTTAAATACTCCCGATTCGTCGCCTGGTGATCTGTATGTTTTAACACTCGCTCCCTCCTACTTTTACAATTTTGTAATTAGCGATCGGGTTTTAATTGGTGCCGGACTTGCTTTGGGTGGAGGGCTTAATATTATTGATAAAGAAACCTCAGCGTTGTATCAGGCCGATTTCAATTTAAAACTGGCTTATAACAAAGATCGTTTTTTTGGTTTTGCAAGTCTTAACACAATTGGTTTTGCACAAGATGACAAAGTTGATCCGCGATTAAATGATAATATTTCTACTCTAAAACTGTCTGTTGGATATCGATTTGATCCTCCTAAAAAAGTAAAAGAAGTCTACGATAAGGTCAATGAAAAAATTGGTCTTTGATAAATCTTAATCTGAAATAAACAGCCAACAGGATAAAAATGCTTAAATTACAGAGATTTATGAAAAACTAAAAATTCATTATTATGGGAAATAAAAACACAGAACAATTAAATCTAATGCATTCTGGAAAAGGATTTATTGCAGCATTAGATCAAAGCGGTGGAAGTACTCCTAAAGCACTTTTACAATATGGAATACAGGAGAACCAATATTCAAATGAAGAAGAAATGTACACTCTTGTACACGAAATGAGAACTAGAATTATTAAAAGTCCTGCTTTTGATAGCCAATATATTCTCGGTGCTATTTTGTTTGAAAATACAATGGACCGTAAAATCGACGGACAATGGACAGCAGATTATTTATGGGATAAAAAACATATTATTCCTTTCTTGAAAGTAGATAAAGGACTAGCTGAAACTGCAAACGGAGTACAATTAATGAAACCAATTTCTGGTTTAAACGAATTGCTAGATCGCGCTGTAGAACGAAATATTTTTGGAACTAAAATGCGTTCTGTCATTAAAGAAGCTAATCCCAACGGAATAAGAGATATTGTTGCGCAGCAATTTGAAGTTGGAAAACAAATTTTCAGCAAAGGTTTAATTCCAATTATAGAACCTGAAGTTGATATTTACAGTCCTGATAAAGAAAAATCGGAACAGATTCTGAAAGAAGAAATTCAAAAACAGCTTCATTTATTGGATAAAGATGTAAAAGTAATGCTGAAACTTTCGATTCCGACCGTAAACAATTTTTACAGCGATCTTATTTCAGATCCACATGTGGTTCGTGTTGTAGCACTGTCTGGCGGCTATTCTCGTGAAGAAGCAAATCAAAAACTCTCTCAAAACCACAGATTAATTGCCAGTTTTTCAAGAGCATTATCTGAAGGTCTTACCGCTAGTCAGTCTGATGAAGATTTTAATACTGAATTAAAAGAAACCATTAAAGGCATTTATCAAGCTTCAATTACCTAAAAAAATATAAAAAATCCCTGAGACATGCTCAGGGATTTTTCTTTTTCAATTATTTAGAAGTCATTTCTTCGGCTAAATCTAATGTCTGCAAAATGATGTTTTTATCAGACTTAAAAGAGTTTAGTTTAAAAACGAATTTCAGTTTATTATCAATTAGTTTTTTAGGTGATTCGATTGACACATCTGAAAACTGAGATGAAATTTTAGTCATTCGATCCAATTCAGAACCTTTTGCTTTCTTACCGAATGTTTTTACGGTTTGCGCAATATCAAGTTTCCCAGAAATGTAATTTTTGCTTAATTCTTTCTTTGCATCTTTAGCAAAAGAGCCTTTTCCTGTTCCAAAATAATCTTTTGTATTGGCAACAATTACAACATCTTTGTCTTTCGCAATAAAAATATCACCATACTCTTGTGTACCCGTAATGATGTATGAATTTCCGTTTGGAACCAGTACTTTTTTACGAACTCCCAATTGCAATAATTTATCTCCAAATGTTGGATGAGTCGATGTGAAAATCACAGAAAACAGCGGAATATCTTTTTTCACTTTTTCTTCTGTTATTTTTTCTTCATAATTCTCATCGTAATCATACTTTTTGGTCATTACCTCAACTTCTTTCGTATCATATAAAAAAGCGCTTAAATCGCCATCAAAAAGCTTTGCTGTAGCTTCTTCATCAACAATTGTAGAAATCAGATCTGTAATTAACGTAATATCTTCCTTCGCGAATTTTGGATTTTGAAATAATTCAGACATTAATGATGGAAAGTTCTCAAGTGCAGCTTTTGTATTGGCATGATACGAAATGTAGCCTAAAGGTTTTTCTGCTGGGAAATAATTAAAGATGTTTTTGTTGATTTTTCTATCGCTGATTTTGCTTACAACAGCTGCAATATCTGTAGCATATTCAACTACTTCTTCAATTCGGGCATTATCGTTATCAAAATAAAAATCCAAATTGATGCCTTTTATAAAATTTCCAAAATTCTTCTGCATTGGCAAATATTTATCATAACCTCCAAATAATGCCAGTGGATAATTATACAATGAATAAAAACTCGACATAAATCCGCCATAATTTACCCAAGTAGAAATATCTGCAGAAACATTAATTTTTGAAAAACTTGGCGTAGTAAAACCATTTTCAAATAAGCCTTTTATAATTTCTTTTTGCTGCTCGGCTAGTTTTTTATCAAACTCTGCTTGTTCTGCCGTATATTCTTCATAAGGATTTCCATCGTACAGATAATCTTGTTCTGCCGTTTCTGCTGATCCAGCTGGTACATCAGCTACCATTGGTTCATCACGCACTATAGATGGTTCGGCTATTTTTGGCGGATTTGGTGCTTCTTCTACTCCATATACTGCAGGCGCATCTACAATTACCGTATCTTCATACGCCTCTGAAATTCCTATCGAATCATTTAAAACTGGCGGGCCATCTGGAGAAGCATAAAATTTATTAGGAAGTCTTTTTGTCAATTCAAATATGACCAAATAATTATCATTCCAAACAAAAGATCTCTTTAAACCGCTTGGTGTAAAAACAGCATATTTTCCGAATTCTTCAATTGTGCCATTCTTATCATTTGCTCCTTGTTTTTCAATCAGATATTGTCTCACTGCTTCTTTGTTTTTTATTGGAATGGTAACCTGATAAAACGGAACGCTATCCAAGAAATTTCCATGAATCGTAATCTTTTGGTCTAATTGAATGATCGAAGTATATTGGCGAAGATCAAAATCAGGTTTTTTGCTAATGTATTTAGTCAATATCGGATGATTCAACACTTCGTTTATGCTTACTTTTTTAGAAAGCTGATTTCCGTTAAACTGTACAAAATAATCGTATTTGTCTGGACTCGTTTGTCCAAAAGTAAAATACGTGGCAAATAGAAAAATTAGGATGTAAAAATGCTTCATAAAATCAAGGCGTTAATTGGATGGTATTATTCATTAATGTCGATTTTTTAAAAACACTGTACATGCTTTGTTTTAAAAAAACCGTCTTTTTGTTTTTTGAAATTTTGCTGTTTGTATTCTCAACAGCCATAATATCTTTATCGAAAGTGTAAATAGAAATAATATTGGCTTCTTCTAGATCTTTCTTTTTCTTTGGATCATTTACCACTTTTTCAGGAACTGGATACGAGGCAATTCTTTCAAAGGTTTTGCCGCTTCCGCTAAAGTGAATCTGATCACGCTGATTGTTTATTGCATTTACGACCGCGTTTAGCGCTTTAAGATTCGCATAATTGAGTTTGATTATGAAAACGTAATTCTGAAAATCTGTTTTAGTTGTTACATTCGAAATTCCGTCAATTTTTGCAGCTTTCAACTTAAAATCTTCCAGCTTCTGTGTAATTTCTTGTTCGTTCGGAATTTTTACGCCATCGACTTCTTCCAGCCAAATGGCAGATTTGGTTTTGAACCAAGATTTCGAAAAGTCGATCATCAACGTATATTCGCCACTTTGATCGTCGTGATGTTTGATTCTTTCTGTAATCTCAAAACAACTCGTTAAGAGCAAACAGCAAAATAAAGCGAGAATTTTCTTCATTTTGCAAATTTAGATGGAATATTCTGAAAAACCATGCTTTGGCTCAAACAATAAAAAATCTAAATTTTTAGATAATATTAACTCATTCTACAGCAAGCTAAACACCTTATTTTATTCCTTTTTCTTTAACTTTGCGCCACTCATTAAAAAGTGAGATAAACTTCAAAAAAAATAAAAAACAACTTCAATTTTAGAATAAGGATTTATCAATCTGTTTTCAAATTCAGGTTAAAATCTGAAATCTAAAATCTAAAATCTAAATTTATATGTTCCCATTACAAAGAGGCAGAAGATTAAGAGTAAATGAATCGATTCGTTCTTTAGTACGTGAAACCAGTTTAAGTCCATCGGATTTTATGTTTCCAATGTTTATTGCTGAAGGAGAAAATGTAAAAGTCGAAATTCCGTCAATGCCGGGAATTTTCAGAAGATCTATAGATTTAACGGTTGAAGAAGTGAAAGAACTTTATGATTTAGGGATTCGTGCCGTTAACATTTATGTAAAAGTTAGCGAAAACCTAAAAGACAATACAGGTAAAGAAGCTTGGAATTCTAACGGGTTAATGCAGCAAGCTATTCGTGCCATAAAAGCGGCTTGTCCAGAAATGATCGTTATGCCAGATGTGGCTTTAGACCCGTATTCTATCTACGGTCATGACGGAATTATAACAAATGGCGATGTAGAAAACGACAGCACAGTTGATGCTTTAGTAAAAATGGCCGTTTCGCACGCAGAAGCCGGTGCCGATTTTGTTGCGCCAAGTGATATGATGGATGGAAGAGTTTTACGCCTTCGCGAAGGTTTAGATGCTGCCGGATTTCAGAATGTTGGAATCATGAGCTATTCTGCTAAATATGCTTCAGCTTTTTACGGTCCGTTTAGAGATGCTTTAGATTCTGCTCCAAAAGAAGCTGATGTTGTGGTTCCAAAAGACAAAAAAACATACCAAATGGATTATGCCAACCGTATAGAGGCAATTAAAGAAGCTTTATCTGATGTTGAAGAGGGCGCAGATATGGTTATGGTAAAACCAGGAATTGCTTATTTGGATATTGTTCGCGAAATAAAAAATACAGTGCATGTTCCTGTAACTGTTTATCAGGTTTCTGGAGAATATGCTATGATTAAAGCGGCATCTGAAAGAGGTTGGCTAGATCACGACAAGATTATGATGGAACAGTTAATGTGCATCAAACGTTCGGGTGCTAATCTTATTTCAACATACTTTGCAAAAGAAGCTGCAATTTTATTAAACAAATAAGATGAAAAAGGTTTTATTTTTATCTGCTGTTTTAGCTTTTGCTTCTTGTAAAAAAGAAACTTCTGAGCCAGCAAACACAGCAACCGAATCTGTTTCTGAAGGAGAATCGGCGAAGGCCAAAAGTCCAGAGGAATTAGGCAAACAGCTATTTGAAGGCCAAGGAAATTGTTTTGCCTGCCATCAGCCAGATCAAAAAGTAGTTGGGCCAAGCATTAAAGAAATTGCCAAAATCTATAAAGATCAAAAAGGCGATATTGTTACTTTCCTTAAGGGAAATGCAGAACCAATTGTAGATCCAAGTCAGTTTGAGGTTATGAAAACCAATTTTGCCATAACACAAACAATGTCTGATGAAGAATTAAAAGCAATTGAAGCTTACATTTACAGTCAGTTAAAATAACTGACTTTTATTCCATAAAAAAGGCGCTTTTATCAAGCGCCTTTTTTAGTTTTCTATAATTTGATTACCAGATTTTAACTCGTTTTTCTGGTTCAACATACATTTTATCCCCTTTCTTAATATCGAAAGCTTTGTAAAAAGCATCAACATTCTGAATTGGCACATAAGCTCTGTACATTCCCGGTGAGTGCGGATCTGTTTTTACTTGATTTTTAATCGCTTCATCTCTTGTTTTTGTTCTCCAAACGGTAGCCCAAGAAATAAAGAATCTTTGTTCAGGAGTAAATCCGTCAATTAAGCCTGGGTTTCCGTGTTGCTTTAAATACAACTGCAAACCATCGTAAGCCGCATTGATTCCGCCTAGATCTCCAATATTTTCACCTAATGTAAAATGACCATCAACGTGAATGCCTGGTAATGGCTCAAGAGCACTGTATTGATTTGCTAAATCATTTCCTAAAGTGGTAAATTGTTTTAAATCGTCTTCTGTCCACCAATCCACTAAATTTCCTTCAGCATTATAGCGTGCTCCAGAATCATCAAATCCGTGAGAAATCTCGTGTCCGATTACAGCACCAATTCCACCGTAATTAACCGCTTCGTCGGCTTGGTAATTGTAGAAAGGCGGCTGTAAGATTGCTGCTGGAAATACAATTTCGTTGTAAGATGGATTATAATACGCATTTACCGTTTGCGGAGACATATGCCATTCTGTTTTATCAACTGGTTTAGACAATTTGTCGATACTTTTCTTAAATCTCCATAGTGCTAAATTTTTAGTGTTTTCAAAATAACTTCCTCCTTCTGCAATACTTTTAATTTCTAAGGCTGAGTAATCTTTCCATTTGTCAGGATATCCAACTTTAATCGTTATTTTGTTCAGCTTTTCGATTGCTTTTGCTTTTGTGTCTTTAGACATCCAGCTTAAATTGTTAATACGATTTTGGTAAGCCGTAATAACATTATGAATCATATCAATCGCTTTGCTTTTAGCTTCGGCTGGAAAAACTTTTTCTACATAAAGTTTTCCAAGGGCTTCACCAACATTTCCGTTCACAACATTAAGCGCTCTTTCTTCAGACGGAAGCTGTTTTATTGCGCCTCTTAATGTTTTGCTATAAAAATCAAAATTAGCATTATCAATTTCTGTTGTCAGTTTGCTTGCAGCACTGTTAATCAAATCCCATTTCAGGTATTCTTTCCATTGTGCCACTTTATTTTCTTTGAAGACCGTTTCTAGCGCCGTCATATATTTAGGCTCCGAAACAATTACAGTCTCTAATTTAGTAATTCCTAAACCTGCAAAATATTCATTCCATTTAATAGCTGGAGTTAATTTTTGAAGTTCAGCAATTGTCATCGGGTTGTATTGCAAACGGCTGTCTCTTCTTTCAACTCTATTTAATCTTGGCTGCGACAATTCTGTTTCAAGAGCTAAAACCTCAGCAGCACTTTGTTTTGCTTTTTCTGGAGATTCTCCAATAAACTGAAGCATTCTTGCAACATGCAATTCATATTTCGCACGTTTTTCTTTAGAATCTTTATCCTCTGAAGTATAATAATCTTTATCTGAAAGACCTAATTGGCTTGGACTTAAATTTACAGAGTTCTTAGAACTGTCTTTATCATCAGCACCAATGTAAATTCCGAAAAAGCCAGCGTTTCCTTCTTTTTCCATTTCAACCAAATATTTCTGAACATCAGCAATGCTTTTAATTGCATCGATTTTTTTCAGATATGGTTTTAAAGGTTCGATTCCTTTCTTATTTCTTCCGATAGAATCTAAGTAAGTATTAAATAAATTAACTGCTTTTCCCTGATCTGTATTCGATTTGTATTTCGGATTTTTGGAAGCTTCTTTTAAAACCTCCATCACATCTTTGTCGGTTCTTTTAATTAATTCATTAAAACTTCCCCATGTCGTACGATCGCTCGGAATTTCTGTTTTTTCCAGCCAAGTGCCGTTTACATATTTGAAAAAATCCTGACTTGGGCTGATTTTAGTATCCATATAAGATACATTAATACCTGGCTCTTTTGGCGCTGTTTGAGCTTGAGCTGCAGTTATGGCAAACATTGCAGATATCGCACCAAACACAGGTTTAGCAAATTGTTTTTTCATAAAAAATTATTGTTTAAGGGAAAATACAAACATATTGTTATTATTTTAAAAATTATGTTAAAATTCTAACTGTAAAGTCAAAAAAACAAACAAATTTCACAATTAGAGTTCTAACAGTTTGATTTATTTGTCTACAAGCATTTGTAAAAGTTACAAAAGGCTGTTAAAAAAATAATACAGTAAAGTTTTTAGAATCTGCTTTTTGTATTTTTGCGCCAAATTATTTTTATGAAATCGCTTTTATATAAATACCGCAAATTCTTTATTGTATTGATAGTGTTTTCGGTTGTTACGATATCTTTGTTTTATTCTGCGCTGAAACCTAAAAAGACGCTCCCAATCTATAATCCTGCCGATGTAAATCCTGAATTGGTAGACAGTACCGTTCAATATAAAAGCAAATACCACACAATTGCCGATTTTTCTTTCATCAACCAAAATGGTGATACCATTACACAAAAAAATTATGAAGGAAAGATTTATGTTGCCGATTTCTTCTTTACAACCTGCGGATCAATCTGCCCGAAAATGTCAACCAATTTGGTAGATGTTCAAAAAGCAGTTTTAAACAATCCAAAAGTAATGCTGCTTTCGCATACTGTTTTTCCAGAAGTTGATAGTGTTTCTGTTTTAAAAGCTTATGCTATAAAATATGGTGTTGTAGACAGCAAGTGGAATTTAGTGACGGGCGATAAAAAAGAAATCTACACTATGGCCAGAAAATCGTATTTGGCCGTGAAACTTGGTAGGCCAGATCAGCTTTATGATATGGTGCATACAGAGAATTTTGTTTTGGTCGATCAAAAACGCCGCGTTAGAGGTTTTTATGACGGAACAAATAAAGAAGACATAAAACGCCTTTTAGAAGACATCGAATTCCTTTCTCAAGAGTAAAATCCCCCATTTTTAGAAACATTTAGCATTTGTGGAAGTGTTAAATACCTTGGAATAAAGAATAATTGCCTACTTTTGCAATCTAAATTCAATCTAAATAAGCTTGCAAAATACAATACACACTCTGAAAAAAGGCGAAAAAGCCATTATCAAAGATTTTGATATCGATCTTATTCCACTTAAATTATTAGAAATGGGTTGTCTTCCTGGCAGTTTAGTTGAATTGTTGCAGGTTGCTCCTTTTGGCGATCCATTATATTTAGACATAAATGGTTCTCATGTTGCAATCCGTATTGAAACAGCTCGTGAAATTGAAGTTGAACTTATCAAAACCAATTTGTAATGAGTGTTCAGAATATCAATGTTGCCCTTATCGGAAATCCAAATACCGGAAAAACTTCTGTTTTTAATCAATTAACAGGTCTTAACCAGCAAGTTGGGAATTATCCTGGAATTACGGTTGAGAAGAAAATGGGTTTCTGCAAATTACCCAATAACGTAAAAGCAAATATTTTAGATTTACCAGGAACGTACAGTTTGAACGCAAGTTCTATGGACGAAAGTGTCGTTATTGAACTCTTATTAAACAAAAACGATAAATTATATCCAGATGTAGCAGTTGTGGTGACAGATGTTGAAAATCTGAAACGAAATTTACTAATTTACACTCAGATAAAAGACCTTGAAATTCCAACAATTTTGGTTATCAATATGTCTGATCGTATGGAACGAAAAGGAATTTCTTTGGATATTCCATATTTAGAAGAAAAGCTAAAAACAAAAATTGCTTTAGTAAGTTCACGCAAAGGTTTAGGTATTGAAGAATTAAAAGAGCTGATTGTTTCTTATAAAAACATTACGCACGAACCTTGCTTAAATGCTTCTGTAATTGACCCCGAATATTTTGAAAAATTACAAAAAGCATTTCCAAACCAATTAATGTATAAATTGTGGCTGGTAATTACGCAAGATGTTAATTTCTTGAATTTAGATCGGAATGAAATCAGAGGTACATTTACCAAATCGCATTCAGAATTAAAACGTCTACAACAGAAAGAAACCATTAAAAGATATCAGTTTATCAATGATGTTTTAAAAGAAGGTTTGAAAGTCGATACTTCGATGGCAAAAGACATTCGTGCTAAAATTGACCGTGTCTTAACGCACAAGGTTTTTGGTTACGTTATCTTTTTTGCGATTCTGTTTTTGATTTTCCAATCGATTTTTAGCTGGTCAACTATTCCAATGGATTTCATTGACAGCACTTTTGCTTCATTAAGCAGTTGGGTTGCAGCAGAACTTCCAAGCGGTATTTTGACCGATTTACTTTCGCAGGGAATTATTCCGGGAATAGGCGGAGTTATTATTTTTATTCCGCAGATTGCTTTCCTGTTCTTATTTATTTCTATTCTGGAAGAAAGCGGTTATATGAGTCGTGTGGTTTTCCTGATGGATAAAATCATGCGCCGATTTGGGCTTTCAGGAAAAAGTGTCGTGCCTTTAATTTCGGGAACTGCCTGTGCGATTCCGGCAATTATGGCAACAAGAAATATTGAAAACTGGAAAGAGCGTTTAATCACTATTTTGGTAACGCCATTTACGACTTGTTCGGCAAGGTTACCCGTTTATGCCATTATTATTTCATTGGTTATTCCGAGCAAAAGAGTTTTTGGAGTATTAAATCTTCAAGGATTAACTCTTATGTCATTATATGTTTTAGGATTCTTTATGGCTATTTTATCGGCTTATATTTTGAATAAGGTTTTGAAGCTAGAATCAAAAACGTATTTCGTTGTTGAAATGCCAAGCTATAAAATGCCTCTTTTCAAAAATGTCGGAATCAATGTAGTAGAAAAAACCAAAGCATTTGTTCTTGGTGCGGGTAAAATTATTCTAGCAATATCGGTTATTCTATGGTTCTTAGCTTCTTACGGTCCAGGAAAAGAATTTAATGACGCTGAAACTATTGTTAAAGAAAGGTTTGTCAACACAACTTTAGACGAAACTCAATTTGAAAATGAAGTTAACTCTCAAAAACTAGAGAATTCATATATCGGATTAATGGGTCGAGCAATAGAACCTGCGATTCAGCCTTTAGGTTACGATTGGAAAATCGGAATCGCCTTAATCAGTTCGTTTGCTGCCCGCGAAGTTTTCGTAGGAACATTGGCAACCATTTATAGTGTTGGAGATACTGATAATGAGTCGACCATAAAAAGCAAAATGCAGGCAGAAATTCGCCCAGATACCGGAAAAAAAGTATTTGACTTTGCAACCGGAATCTCTTTACTGCTGTTTTATGCTTTTGCAATGCAATGCGCCAGTACATTGGCGATTACAAAAAAAGAAACCAATTCATGGAAATGGCCAGCAATGCAGTTAGTCTTCATGAGCGGATTAGCTTATTTTACCGCATTAATTGCGTATCAACTTTTAAAATAAAAAGTTATGTTTCAAGAAATTATAGCCTTTGCGATATTAGGATTTGCAGTTGTTTTTTTGATCAAAAAGTTCTTCTTTAAATCGAAAAAGAAAAAAGACTGCGGCGGAGGAACTGATTGTGGATGTTCTTAAAAAAGGGACAAAAAGACAAAGGTTCATAGGTACAAAGTAAAAAAGCTGTTCATTTTGAACGGCTTTTTTTTATGATAAAAATGTCTTATTGTATTGCTTTTAAACCCTAAAGTAACTTATTAATATATTTTCTAAAACTATTTTTGCCTTTTAAATTATTCAAAGATGACACAAGAAGATAGAATGGAAATAATACGAGACAATAGAGTGGCTCGATTATTATGGTTTGCAATAGGTTTTTTCTGTGCTACAATTATTACTTATTTCTTAATGAAAAGTAATCATTAGTTTTTTCTCTGCTGTTTTAATTATACATTTATCCTAATTAAAACAGCAGAAAAAAAACTTTAAAAATGAAATTAAAAACTCCTTTACTTTTCTTTTTATTTCTGTGTTTCGCACAGAGCGGTATAAGCCAAACAAAAACCAATATAAAGCAAGATTCCAATAATGCTTTTATAACCTCAGACGGAGTTCCGTTATTTTTGAAAGTTTCTGGAAAAGGCGAAGTCTGTATTTTTGTACATGGCGGTCCTGGCGCGTGGAGCAAATCTTTTGAAGAGTTTGGCGGAAATGTTCTAGAAGATAAATTAACGATGTATTATTTTGACCAAAGAGGATGCGGCCGTTCTGGATCTCCTACAGATAACAATTATGGCATGGACAGAATGATTGATGATATCGAAGAAATTCGAGCTCATCTTAAAACGGATAAAGTATTTGTAATTGGACATTCTTTCGGCGGAATTTTAGCCACTAAATATGCTGAGAAATATCCAGAACATGTAAAAGGTTTAATTCTATTGAATGCCACTCTTGACATAAACGATTCACTTCTCAATCAAATTGCTTTTATGGGCAAAACTCTCGGGAAAGATTTTCCTGTGAAAGACAAGGGTTCAATACTAAACACTTTCTTTGAAGCTAAACAGCAAATTAAAAAAGCCAATCTTGATTATAAAATATTATCAGACAATAAAACAACTGTTGAAAAACTGGACAGTATTGATAATAGTGAAAAAAGAAATTCTTCTTTTGCTCAGCATGCATTGAGTGGCCCGTTATATTTTAGTGATTTTACAAAAGAAACTGCTTCAATTAAAGTTCCAACGCTAGTAATCTCAGGAACAAAAGACAATAACATTGGTCCAGAGCATTATCGCTTATTTAAATTTCCAAACCAAGAGGTTACAATTATTGATGGCGGACATATTTTGTATTATGAGCAGAACAAAGAATTCAAGAATGCTATTCAAAATTTTGTTCAGAAAGTTAGATAAGAAAAAGACTAAATAGGCAAGATTAAATACTTATAGTTGAGACTAAAAGAAAAAATGTCTTATTTTAATAATTTAAAAACTTATTCCAGTAAGCCATATCTTTCTCATAAATTACTTTTGAAATATTCTAAAGTAACTCAAAATGACAAATTTTGAAAAGAGAGAAATATCTAGAAAGAACGTTATTACAAAATTATTATGGTTTTCAATTGGATTTTTATGTGCTTTTGTAATGATGTGTCTTTTAAAATCCAAATTATAAATCTGTAAGCTTCTAATAATTAAATCATCACCAAATAAAAAACGGCTCTAAATTAGAGCCGTTTTTATATTTTAATCTAAAGAAAACCTACTTCAACCCTTCCCACTCTGCATAAAATTGAGCCAGAAAAGTTTCCATGAAACGATGCCTTTCGGCAGCTATTTCTTTTCCTTTTTCGGTATTCATTTTATCTTTTAAAAGTAAAAGCTTTTCGTAGAAATGATTAATTGTTGGAGCGTTATTCTTTTTATATTCCTCTTTTGTCATATTGGTAACTGGAGCAATTTCTGGATTGTGTAAAGCTCGGTTCTTAAACCCACCGTAATTAAACGCTCTTGCAACGCCAATTGCACCAATTGCATCTAAGCGATCAGCATCTTGAACAACATCCAATTCGACAGAAGAGAACTTTCTCTCGAAATTTCCGCCTTTATAAGAGATATTTTCAATGATATTGACAACATGGTCAATTATAACCTCATAAACATTTTGAGCTTCTAAAAAAGCTCTTGCTGTTTTTGGACCAATCGTTTCATCTCCGTTGTGGAATTTGCTATCAGCAATATCATGCAATAATGCTCCCAATTGTACAACTGTAAGATCACACTCTGTTTCTTTCGCTATCAAAATAGCATTTTTGTAAACACGTTCTATATGAAACCAATCATGTCCGCCTTCGGCATCGTTTAGTTTTTCTTTTACAAAAGCAATGGTTTTAATAATTAATGCTGAGTCGCTCATACAGAAGTTTTTACGGTTTATAAAAAATGTTGATTGCCAAAAGTTTTAAACCTTCAACAATCAACAAATATGTTTTAAAGCAACAGTATTGCTTTAAAAATTTCAAATATTTTAAATTCCAAATTCCAATCAAAAATCTGAAATCTGAAATCTGAAATCTACACTCTAAGATCTAAAATTTAAAGTCTAGCAGGTTCAACCCATTTAAAGATATGTGACTCTTGCGGAATTACAATTCTTTCAGAAATTTTCGCCATACGAGCTGGCAATTTCATTAAATAATCACGCGCTTTTTCAGCTTCATCACTTAAATTAGAAATTTTATCGATTTCCCATTTGTTGATTAATTTCTGCATGATTTCAACATAATCATTTGCAGTATAAACTCCAATACGCTGTGCAGAATCAGAAAATTGTTCGAAAGCTGTGCTAATTTTTTGTCCAGATTCTCTCAAAAAGTGAGCCGGCATAACGATTTTCTGCTTCATCATGTATTGAAAAGCCAACATCATTTCGCTTGGATCAACTTGGAAAATTCTAGTAACAAATTCGCTATATGCATGGTGGTGACGCATTTCATCACCTGCAATCATTTTACACATTTTAGACAACTTGTTATCGCCAAATTTCTTAGCCATCTGCGCTACTCTATTATGCGAAACATAAGTTGCTAATTCCTGAAAACTAGTATATACAAAGTTTTTGTACGGGTCAGTTCCAGTTCCAATATCAAAACCGTCGTTGATCAAGTGTTGTGTAGTCATTTCAATTTCACGCATATTTACACGACCAGACAAATACAAGTATTTATTTAAAAGATCACCGTGACGGTTTTCTTCTCCAGTCCATTGTCTTACCCACTTTGCCCAACCGTTTCCTTGGCCTTCTTCTTGTTGATCTATTCCCTCAACATCCATTAACCATGACTCATATGTAGGCAAAGCTTCCTCAGTGATAGTATCACCAACAAGCGTAACCCAGAAATCGTACGGAAGCTCTTTTGCAATCTCGCGTAATTCTTTTACCTCTTCAAAGAAATTTTCTCCTTGAGAATCTGGTAAGAAATCCGACGGCTGCCAAATTTTTTCCACTGGAATTAAATACTGTTCAACGAAGCTATCCACGTTTTTTTCCAAAAACTGCATTACTTCTAATCTAATGTTTTTTATAGACATTACTTATTATAGATTTGGGTTGTACGTTTTAGCTCGGACTAAAACTTAAACCTGTTTATATTCATTTATTCCTTCTTTAACTGCTTTCTCAGTAATCTCCATCAGCTCTTCAAACTTGTAATCTTTAACAGCCAAAGCTTTATGAGCCGTAAATTTCAGGTGATTTCCTAAACCAACAGGAAAAAAACCAAACTTTACCATTTTCCAAGAATTATTGATGCTTACCGGTACAACATATGCAGATGGTGCATATTTGCATAAAATTTTTAAACCGCTTTGCGCAAATTCTTTTGGTACTCCTGTCTTACTTCTTGTCCCTTCTGGAAAGATTACGGCAGATCTTGTGTTTTTTTCGATATATTCAGACAAGCCTTTGATAACTGGTATCGCTTGTTTAGGGTCTTTACGGTCAATTAGGACAGATCCTCCGTATTTCAAATTAAAAGAAACACTCGGAATTCCGCTACCTAACTCCTTCTTACTTACAAATTTACAATGAAAACGTCTAAAGTACCAAATCATTGCCACGATATCGTACATACTTTGGTGATTTGCCACAAAAATGATTGGCACACCTTTCGGAACCGTGTCTACACCTTCAATTGTATATCTTGTTCCGACAAGATTTGTACATTTTAAAAGGCAGAAATTTAAATAATCAACACTTTTTTTATGAGCCTGGTAACCAAAAACATTTAAACAAATCCACTGAATTGGATGAAAAACAGCCAAACATAAACCAAATAATAAATAATAAATTACCGATATTGGATAAGAAATAATTTTTTCCATGCTTCAAAAATTAATGCGCAAAAGTAGTAAATAAATTTTTAGACTTATTAAAATTGAAAACAATAACTGTTTTTATGGTTTAATTGTACCTTTGCACTAGAATTTGCAAATTTTTTCTGAATTAAATGAACTTTACTTACCCTAAAAATGAGCGTTTAAAAAGCAAAACGACAATTGGTTTACTGTTTTCTGAAGGAAAATCGGTATCCAAATATCCGCTTCGTTTAGTTTACCGTCAAACGGAAGCAAATTCAGAAGAACAAACCAAGATTGGCGTTTCGGTTTCTAAGAAATATTTCAAGAAAGCTGTTGATCGAAATTACTTCAAAAGAGTTTTGAGAGAAACCTATCGTTTGAATAAACATTTACTTTTGGATAACCTGGATCAGCCGTATTCGATAATGCTTTTTTATCAGACCAAAGACCGTTTATCTTACGAAGAAATCAACACCAAAATGATTCAATTGTTTGAGAAATTTGCAGCTCAAATCAACAAACCTCAAGATTCTGATACGAAAACAGAAGCCTAAATTTCAAAACGTAAGATTATTAATCAAGTTAGACAAAAAAATCGTAGTTTTAGCTCTAAATTGAAATTTTATGCGTCAACTTTTCTTTTTATCTATTTTCTTTTTTATTCTTTCAGCTTGCAGTAAAAGTGAAGCTTCATCTGAAGCAAAAGCTGAGAATCTGGGTGTAACGATGGCTCAAATAACTCCTGCTTATAAAAGCGCAGGTTTAGATTTACCAGATGTACCGAAGAAAATAATTAAAAATGCTTCGATTAAATTCGAAACAGATGATCTTGAAAAGACTTTTCAACAAATCCAAAACGCAATTAAAGCAAATCAAGGCAGTATCTTAAATGACTCTGAAGGAAAAGATTATAATACTTTATACAGAAACATTACCGCCAAAGTTCCAAGTCAAAATTTCGATTCATTTATAACTGCCATTTCTAAGGGAGTTTCATTTTTTGAACGTAAAGATATTTCTGCTACAGATGTTACAGCCCAATATATTGATCTTACCTCCAGATTAAAAACAAAGAAAAAACTGGAAGAACGTTATATTGAAATCTTACAGAAAGCCACTAAAGTAAGTGAGATTTTAGAAATTGAAAAACAAATTTCTGCGATTCGAGAAGAAATTGAAGCTAAAGAAGGTGAATTAAAATATTTAGAAAACCAAGTTTCTTTAAGCACCGTTACCATTGAATTTTATAAGACAATTGCCCAAAAAGAAGGTGTTAAAATATCTTACGGTTCCAAACTTTGGAACGCAGTTAAATCTGGATTCTTTAGTTTATCCGATTTTTTAATATCGTTAATCAGCGTTTGGCCGTTTGTTATCCTATTTTGTGTATTTGCCTATTTTATAAAAAAAAGATTTAAAAGAAGAAAAAAAGAATAATCATGTATCCGTATTTCAAAAAGAAATTTATTATACCAGTCGCTGCGGCTGGAATGTTGTTTATTGGAACCAGTTTTAGAGAAGATTTCTTTGAAATTGCCAAACAGATTGAAATTTTCACAACTTTGTTTAAAGCAGTAAATACCAATTATGTTGACGAAACCAATCCTGGCGATTTGATGGATAAAGCCATCAAGAGTATGCTGGGAAGTCTGGATCCTTATACGGTTTATTTTAACGAACAGGATGTTGTCAATTTTAAAATCAACAATACTGGAGAATATACAGGAATTGGTGCTTTGATTTCTAGAAAAAAAGATCGTTTGGTTGTTCGTGAGCCTTATAAAAATTATCCTGCCGATAAAGCGGGGCTAAAAGCTGGTGACGAAATTATCCAAATTGGAGATGTTTTAATTGCTGATTTTAAAGATGATGCTTCTCAATTATTGAAAGGAACAAAAAACACTAAAATCAACATTAAATATTTGCGTCAAGGAAAACCAAGCACTACTGTTTTAGTTTTGGATGAAGTTGATATTAAATCGGTTCCTTTTTATGGAAAAATTGATGACAAAACAGGATATATTGTTTTAGCACATTTTAGCAGAAAAGCTTCTGCTGAAGTTAAAGATGCTCTTGAGAAATTAAAAGCCGATGGAGCCAAACAGATTGTTTTGGATTTAAGAGGAAATCCAGGTGGTTTATTAAATGAAGCGATTGATATCTGCAATTTGTTTGTTCCAAAGAATGAAGTAATTGTTACGACTAAATCTAGAATTGAAAAACATAACAATACTTATAAAACACAAAAAGAACCAGTTGATACTGAAATTCCGTTAGCTATTTTAGTGAACGGAAGAAGCGCTTCGGCTTCTGAAATTGTTTCGGGTGCTTTGCAGGATTTAGATCGTGCGGTGATTTTAGGAAGCAGAAGTTTTGGTAAAGGTTTGGTTCAGCGCTCAGTCGATTTAACTTATGGAACGCAACTGAAAGTTACTATTTCTAGATATTATACGCCTTCTGGAAGATGTATTCAGGCTTTGGATTATGCGCATAAAGATAAAAATGGCGTGGCTCAGAAAACTGATTCTAAAAATTTCAATGCTTTTAAAACCAGAAAAGGAAGAACGGTTTATGATGGCGGAGGAGTTTTGCCAGATATCGAATTGGAAGAAGCAAAAACTAGTGCCATTGCAACAGCTTTAATTAAAAACGATGGCGTTTTTGATTATGCTACAACGTATTATTACAAAAATCCAAATTTGGGAGATAAGATTCCTACTTTGACTGATGCAGATTATACCGCTTTCAAACAATATCTAAAAACGAATAAAATCACTTTTGACACAGATACTGAAGTGGCTTTGAAAAATACTTTAGCTGCAGCTAAAAAAGAAAAAATAGACGAGACCATTACTGCCGAATATCAGCAATTGTTGAATGCTTTAGAAAAAAGCGAAACTACTTTACTGGACAAAAACCAAAAAGAAATCAAAAACATGATTTTGGAAGAATTGATAAAGAGATATCAATATCAAGAAGGTTTGTATCAGTATTATTTAAAAAACAATTCAGAAATTAAAAGAGCAGTTAGTGTATTAAATAACCAAACAGAATATAAGACGATTTTAAAAATGTAGTGAATGAAGATAACTCTAGCCCTGACTCTTTTTTCATTTTATACAGTAACGGCACAACAAAAACCTGTTGAAACAATCTATTTTGAGTTTGACAAATATGATTTGACAGAAAAACAAATCAGTGTGGTTTCTAACTTTATAAAAAACATAGACACTTCTAAAGTAGAGTCTATACAGATTTATGGCTATTGTGATGATCGCGGAAACGATGAGTATAACTTTACATTGTCTAATAATCGAGCCAATACAATTCAGAATCTGTTAATTACGAATGGATTCAAACAGAGTAAAATTGTTATTCTTGAAGGAAAAGGGCGTGTTGTCGTAAAACCAGATACGGTAGAGAATCTATACGAGACACGTCTCCGAAATCGGCGGGTTGATTTAATTGTTGTTAAGAAAAATAGTTTCGGAAAAGGAGTTCACACTTCATTCAAAGACAATTTAAAAGTTGGAGATAAAGTATATTTAGAGTCTATTTTATTTGATATTGGAAGTGCTAAGCTTACAAGCAATTCTAAAAAAGAACTGGATAAAATTGCAGTAATACTTCAAAATCATAGAGGTCTAAATTTTGAAATTAGAGGGCATGTATGTTGCACTCCCGAAATTTATAGCGACGGAATTGATAGAGATACCAAAGAAAGAAGACTTTCTTGGAATCGCGCCAAAACTGTTTTCCATTATCTAATGTCCAAAAAAGTATCTAAAAGTCGCATGACTTATGTTGGATGCGGCAATCGATATCCTTTAGGCAGAGGTGATAATTATGATCGGCGGGTGGAGTTTGTAATTACTAAAATTTAATTTTTTCTAAGATTCTAAGATACTGAGTTACTAAGATTCCAAGTTTTTTCGCTTATTGGAATATGCTAAAAATCCCTACGGATTTACTTCATTTTTATTCTCTTACCATTTCAATATGTGGAATATCATCTTCCAAATACATTTCGCTGGTTTGAACAAAACCGTGGCTTTCGTAGAATTTCTTCAAATACAATTGCGCTCCAATCGTGATTTTATCTTTTCCAAAATTAGATTTAATTCCAGCTATGGCTTCATGCATTAATTCATGTCCCCATTTTCTATCTCTGTAATTGGCATCTACAGTAACTCTTCCAATTGAAGCATTGTCAAAACTAATTCCTGCGTCAAATAAGCGCGAATAGGCTACAATTTTACCTTCAAACTCTCCAATTAGGTGTAAAGCTTTCTTGTCTTTGCTGTCAAGATCCAAATAAACGCAATTTTGCTCCACTACAAAGATTTCACTTCTTAGTTTGAGTAAATCATATAACTCATGAACAGTTAACGCCTCAAAAGGCTTTATTTCCCATCTTAATTCCATTCTTACTTACTTTTTGCCACAAAGGCACGAAAGCGCTAAGTTATATTATTTTTTAGTTGCGCTAAAGTTTCTTATAGAAATTGCAAAAGACACAAAGCTATATCTCGCAGAAATAAATCTTTGTGCCTTTGCAACTTTGTTACTTTTGAACCTAAACAGAAAATTTATTTTTTCGTCATTACGATTTCCATGCTTTTATATTCTGTTCCGTTTTTTGTATCGTACATTTCCATTTTTCGGGTCTTAGCATCTACGATAGTGTAAACCTCTCTATATTTTGTATTTTTTGCAGTTACTGGATCGGCCATTTCTCCGTTGAATTCTATAGTCTTGGCACTTTCGTTATACTTTCCTGTGCTAGTCATCATTCCTGTTCCCATATTGTCAATAAATGTGGAAATATATTCTTTAGTAGCATTATTATAGCCAACTGTGCCTTTTCCTTCAAATGGCTGTCCCATCATAGTTCCTTTATAAGTTGCTTCTTGAAAGCGGCCACCTAAGATCATTTTGATTTCTGCAACAGAAGTTTCTTTTTCAGGTTTTGCATTTGCATCAGACCAAAATGTCATATCGCAATTCCATGTTCCAACTTCATCAGCCAGTATTTTATGCGGATTTCCTGGTGTTGAATATTCTTGCCAGGCTTTCATCTGTGCTGCAGAGTCTAATGGCGCTTCGGCAACAGGTTCTTCAGTTTTAATAGAATCCGTAGCTGTTGTAGTGGGCGTTTCCTCCTTCACTTCTTTTTTACAAGAAATGAAACACAGCGTTATTATTACTAATGTTGCGGTTAATTTTTTCATAACTAATTGTTTTTATGTTTGTTAAATAAAAGTACGAAATTTTTTGTTTGTTTTCTTTTGTTTCTGGTTTCAGGTTGATATACTTAGCAATTTAACCGCAATCCTTATCGTTTGTCTATTCTTACTGTTTTTATAATGGCTTCAAGTTCTAACATTAAATCGCGTTCTTGATGAGATGGTGAATAAGAGAATCCTTCGATAACCAAAACTCGATTAAAAGTTGGGTCTATTATGGCATAATTGATAAATGGTCCGGTCATGAAATCATTTTTCAATTCCCAAGTTCCTTTTGTTTCAAAGGCTTCTTTATTGTCCAACATTATTTTTGAGAAATAAGGCGCGTAAGCTTCACTGGTAATCATTTGTGTATTGGGTTCACGTCCTTGAATGTATTTACCAATTGAGTCACGCATTTTGACAATAGCATTTACAACGTCTTTTTTCTTTTTGAAATTATAAAGCGGAATCTGGTAAATCAATAAACTGGTATTACCGCTTATGATTTCTTTTTTAAGCCAAATGAATTTCTTCTTATGCAACATATATTCATATCCTATTGGAATTTGAATATTGATGTGAAATTTGTTTTTTATGATAGCTTTATTCAACAGTGAAGTACTATTGTCTTCTTGAATTTTCTGAATTTCGGCATCATGAATAATTTTTATTATTTGCGAAGAATTCAATTCTAGACTACAGATAATATCTTCTACAGATTTTCCGTAAATGCGAAAAGTATTGTGAGGCAATGTTTTGCTTCGAATGATTTCAAACTTATCTGTAGGTGCTTTTTTGACCACAATAATGCTTCGACTATCGGTAACAAAGCCTTCAAGCAATCTAGCAGGATATTGATTTATGGTAAAAAGCGGTTCTTCTTGGGTAAGTCCAAGAACTGGTGAGGCAAATTTATTTCTGATGCTATCGCCTACTTCTCCATACCACAATTGATCATCAATAATGACCGAAATGGTATTGGTTTTTCCAGAAACTGTTTCTTGTTTTTCACTTTTGAAACAAGAAGTCAGGAAAAATGGAACTAATAGCAATAAAAAATGGGTTTTATTCATTTTTTTAATTTATGAAATAAAACCCAAATTTAATAAGATTATTCTATTATCCGTTTATTTTAAGTTTCATTCCCGGTTTAATATCTTCATCTTTAATACCATTCCATTTTTTAATATCTGAAATTGTTACTCCAGGATATTTTTTAGAAATGCTGTATAAAGAATCTCCTTTTTTAACGTAATAATCTTCACTTACATTTTTAGAAGGTGCTTTTTTCTTGAATGAATCAACCGAGTTTGATGCAATTGCTGTTGAAGTTGGCTCTTCTATAACGATCGCTGCTTTAGAAATAATTAATGTTTTTCCTAAACCAATGTTATTTGAAGTTAAATTATTAAGTTCTTTTAACTCCGCAATAGTCGTACCGAATTTCTTTGCAATGCTGCCTAAATTATCTCCAGCCACTACAACATAGTCCATATCTACGGCTGTTTTCTCTTTATTTTCTGTAGATGCAATTGCTTGTTCTTTGTCTACAGCAGGAAGCGTTTTAACAGGAGCTTCTTCTTCTGCCTTGATTTTTAGGCTTCTTCCGATTGCTACAGCATTTGTTTTTAAGTTATTCCATTTTTTAATATCTGAAATACTTACGTCATACTTCGCGGCAATCGCACCTAAATTATCTCCTTTTCTAACTTTATAAAATTCAAAATCACCATTATCAACTGGCGCTGGTTTTACAGCTGCTGGTTTCGCTTTTGGAGCATATTTTACAGCCAATCTAGATGATGTTGCTCTAAAATCTTTATCATATTTTACGTAGGCATAAATTTGCTCTTCGTTTGAAACGAATGTTGCTACTTTATCTTTTGGAAGACGGATAAAATGCTGTTCTCCTTGGTAGAAAGGCACAACTCCCATTTTATACGATGGATTTAAAAGCTGAATTTGAGATTGTGGCATATCTAATAAATCTGCAATCTGTTTGAAAGACATTTGATTTTTGACTGCAACAGTATCTGTTTCAAAGTTTTTAACCACAGCTCTTTCTGGATTGATTCCATGTTCTTTGTGGTATTCAAAAAGGTACATTGTTGCTAAGAAAGCAGGAACGTAACCTTGAGTTTCTTTTGGAAGATAATTACGAATGTCCCAGTATTTTGTTTTTCCGCCAGAACGACGAATTGCTTTGGTAACATTTCCTGGACCTGAATTGTAAGAAGCTAAAACCAGTTCCCAGTCACCAAAAATATTGAACATTTTGGTCATGTATTCTGAAGCTGCTGCAGTAGCTTTAAGAGGATCACTTCTTTCGTCGATATAAGAATCAATTTTTAAAGCGTATTGTTTTCCGGTTCCGTACATAAACTGCCAAAGTCCCGTTGCGCCCATTTTAGAAACTGCTTTAGGATTTAAAGCAGATTCTACAACGGCTAAATATTTTATTTCCAAAGGAACGTTCTGTTTAGCAAAAGCGTCCTCAAAGATTGGGAAATAATATTCTGATAAAGCCATTAATCGAGAAAACGATTTTTTACGGTTCTTAAGAAATGACTTTATTATATTTTCTAAACCTTGATTGTATTCGATCTCAAAAGGTGATTTCTGATTCATCGCTGCCAAACGCTGCTTTAGCAATTCGGTTGGGAGTTCTTCATCAACAGTAACATCTTTGTTAATGGTTTGAATGTCTTTGGTAAGATCATCATAAATATCCAGACTTACTAATTCGTTCATCCATAAACTATCCACTTTTGCAGCAAGATCATTTTTTTTGAATGTACTCTTAATAGAATCTAAATATGAAAGTTTAACCTCTGGTTTCAGTTCTATATCTGCCTTTGCCGTTTCTTGCGCACAGACAGCTAACGAAAAGAAAGCCGAAACCACTAACGATAATTTCTTTACAATCATATAACATTATTTTAAAATTCTGTAATTCAAACAATTACAAGAGTTGTATTTTTGCAAATCTAAGCCCTTTATTGAAGAAAACTGTTTAAAAAAATGTTAATTGTGATTTTTTAGTCTAAAATCGCTGCGATTCCAGGTAAAATTCTTCCTTCTAACATTTCAAGCATAGCCCCGCCACCAGTGGAAACGTAGCTCATTTTATCTTCAAATCCGAACTGTTTTACTGCTGCAACAGAATCTCCACCACCAACTAATGAAAATGCTCCATTTTCTGTAGCTTCTGCGATATAATCTCCTAATGCAATTGTTCCTTTAGAGAAAGTTTCCATTTCAAAAACTCCTAATGGACCATTCCAAAGAATTGTTTTTGACTCTAAAATTACTTTCTTGAAATTCTCTAAAGATTTTGGACCTGCATCTAAACCTTGCCATCCGTCAGGAATTGCAGTTACATCTACAACCTGAGTATTTGCATTGTTTGAGAAATCGTCTGCTGCAATAACATCAACAGGAATGTGAACCTGAACGCCTTTTTCTTTTGCTAATCTTAAAATTTCAAGAGCTAGATCTAATTTGTCATCTTCGCAGATAGACTCTCCGATTTTTCCGCCTTGAGCTTTAATGAAAGTAAAAGTCATTCCTCCTCCAATAATCATGTGATCTACTTTATCTAAGATATTTTCGATAACAGTAATTTTAGAAGAAACTTTAGAACCTCCAAGAACAGCAGTTACAGGTTTTTCACTGTTTTTAAGAACTTTATTTAAACTTTCAATTTCTTTTGCCAATAATGTTCCGAAACATTTATCGTTTGGAAAA
This sequence comes from Flavobacterium tagetis, assembly GCF_016735615.1. GTDB lineage: Bacteria > Bacteroidota > Bacteroidia > Flavobacteriales > Flavobacteriaceae > Flavobacterium > Flavobacterium tagetis. Next base: position 1,199,308 of record NZ_JAERSF010000001.1, on the reverse strand, counting down.
AATTGTGCGATAATTGTAGTAGATGCGTGCGCTCTGTGAGCAGTACCAAATGCATCGTTTACATAGATGTCTCCAAGAGAAGCTAATTCTTTAGCGAAAGCTACATCTCCTGCTTCTTCTTCAGCATGAAAACGTAAATTTTCTAATAAAAGAACTTCGCCTGGCTTTAACTCTTTTGCTGCTGTTTGAGCTGGTTCTCCAACACAGTTTTCAGCAAATTTTACTTCAACTCCTAAAATTTCAGAAGCTGTTTTTAAGATATGTTTTAGAGAATATTTCTCTTCTGCTCCTTTTGGTCTTCCTAAATGCGACATTAAAATCACACTTCCACCTTGTGCTAAAATAGCATCAATTGTTGGTTTTGCTGCTTCAATACGTGTTGTATCAGTTACATTAAAATTCTCGTCCAACGGCACATTGAAGTCAACACGGATAATTGCTTTTTTATTTTTAAAATCGAAATCGTTTAAAGTTTTCATCTGCTAATTTTTTTAATTTTTTGAAAGAATAACAAATATAGGACTTTTAACGAAGTCTAAATTTCAAAAAAGCAAAAATAATCCATTAATAAAAACGAAAACGTTGTAAATTATGAAAACAAACAAAATTATTCTCAAAGATGATAAAAATTACTTATCTAATCGTGAACTGGACTTTGTGTACAAGGACAGTTACTGATAGATTGTAAGAAGTCGAATCCGATTGTGATTGAGTGTGTTCCAGAATTATAAGATCCAAGACCATTAAACATAAGCTGGTAAGAATATGCAAAATAGAATTTAGATTTCATAAAACCTGCCATTGGCCCCATTGCCAAAGGTTTTGGGAACTGGTCGTTTAAGAAACGGTAAGAAACTCCAATCCAATAGTAATCTTCGTAGCGATTGTAACGTCTGTATTTGAAGTTAAAATCGGTTGTAGAACGCTGGTCACTCGCAAAGTACTGTAAGAAAACCGATGGTTCGTATTCGATACGTCTGTTTTCTCCATCTCTAAAAGTGAATCCTGAATATACCTGAAAGTTAGAGAGTAGATCTGGTTCTACTCCTCTATACTTATCAGTGTTTTTCTTTAAAACGTTATTGGCGTTAAAACTTAAATAAAATCCTCTGTTGCGGTACAAGGCGCTTACGTCAAAGTTATTATTTGAGTTATAACGATTGTCTGTAATTGATGGGTCTAGTGCTACTGGAACACCATTTACATCGCCAGTAAAGTTTCCGGTTTCGATTCGGAAACTATTAAAGTTATACGATATACCAAATGAAAGATACTGTTCTGTACGATAATCCAAAATCAAGTGGTGCGCAAAAGAAACTTTTGCTCCTGTTTGTCTTGTATTACCGTTACTATCATTATACAATGAAATACCTACTCCGGAACGATCCAGAACACGGAAATCTGCATACAATGACTGGTTATCTGGTGCATCTTTAATTCCGACCCACTGTGTCAAACCGTTGGCTCTAATACGAAGATTATCTCCAATACCGGCATACGCAGGAGAAAGAATAAAAGGGTTATCAGCTAAATACTGCGTAAACACTGGTAGGTTTAACTCTTGGCTGTAACTTGTTGTTACAGCCATGAGTACTAAGGATAAAATAAACTTTTTCATTGTAATAATTTTTTTAGATAACATCATTGGGGCTATAATTTTGTTATCTGTATAATGTGAAATGTCCAACAAACTCTCTAGGATCTTTTGGATCATTCAGTTTAAGAACGTACCAGTAATCACCTGTTGGCAATTCATTTCCATGATATCTACCGTCCCATTTTCCGTTTACATGGTATTTCGCTACTACTCTACCATATCTGTCATAAATATCAAACGTTAATTCTTTGTAAGCTAATGCACCACAATCTGGACCAATAGTATCATTTTGTCCGTCACCGTTAGGTGTAAAGTAGTTTGGCATACAGAAGTCATAGAATGTACCATGAACAGTTATTGTAGCCTCACAACCATTTTTGTCTCTAACGATAACCACATAATCACCTGTTTTATAGATTCTATAACTATTAGATGATGAAAATGGTTCACCATTGAAGCTGTACTCGTAAGGAGCAACTCCGCCAGAAGCTTGTACAACAATTGTATTGATGTCTTTGCTTTGGTTTGTGATGTCTATTAAACCAAGTTCTGCAACTGCATTAACAGTAAAGATTGGAGTTGGCACTTCACATCCGTTAGTATGTCTTGCAACGATGAAGTGATCACCAGCAGGAACATTTGTGAAAATGTTACTTGGCTGGTATGTTCCACTGTTATCTAATGAGTAATCTACATCAGTAGGATTAGTATTAGAAGCATCAATTGTCACAATTACCATATTTGCTTGTGCATTGTTAACACAGTCGTATGTTACTTCTGCAACAGGCTTAAGAATAACAGCTTTATCCATTGCTACCTCTAACATAGTAATACAGCTTGCATCTTTGATGTACACATTATGGATTCCTCCTTTAAGAGCACTGAAAGTATGCTGAGTACCATTAACCGCTACATAAGTTCCGTTTTCATTATCTAGACTTACTGTATATGGAGGTGTTCCTCCAGAAATTTCGATACTGAATTCTCCATCTTTATCACCATCACAAATCTCCTGTACAATTGGACCAAGAACTTTTCCTACTAATAAGTTTGGTTCTTTGATCTCGTGCTCAAGGATTCTGAAACAAGAATTTTCGTCTTGTACTAAAATTGTATACTTACCTGGTGCTAAACGATCAAATACTGATTTTTCATCAAATAAACCTAAGTTTGGTGAAATTGCATATTTAATTACACCTGTACCGCCAGATGCAGTCACTGTGATTTTTCCATCATTTGCAGCGAAACATGTTGCATCGGTTGCTGTAGAAGTAACTGTAAGACCTTCATTTGGCTCATTAATTACTATCGCAGCAGAATCATATTGACAATCTCCACTATCTACGCGTACAACGTAAGTTCCTTGAGGAAGCAAATCAAAATATCCTTCAGATTGCGCTGGTCTCAATTGATTACCATTGCCATCAAATAAAGTATATTGATAATTTGTTAAACCTCCTTTTGCAACAGCATCAATTGCCGCAGTTGCATCTCCTTTACAGTAAACAATAGCATTGCTTAAGTCTACATCTAATGTTAAAGGTTCTAATTCATCTATAGTTACGTTATTAGAGATAGACGAAATACATCCATTAGTATCTCTTACAAAGTACTGGTGATCTCCAACTGATACTGGGAACGTTGCTGGCAATGTACCTAATACTGTTGTAAAGTTTTTATCAGCACTATATTCGTAAGTTCCTGTTCCTCCAACTGCTGTTAGTGTTAACGTTGCATCAGTTTTACAAGTAATACCTGTAGCCAATTCTAATGTTGGAACAATTTCTGCTGGCTCGCTAATAGTAACTTCTACTGTTGTTCCTGAGCAATTAAGCTGATCTACAATAGTTACTGAGTATCTTCCTGCGCCTAATCCTGTGAAGATTGGTGAATCTTGAGACACAGTAGAGATAACTGGAGTAACTGATAACATGTTTAAGATGTAAGCATAGTTACTTCCTTGACCTCCTGTTACACCAGAAACTGTAATTATTCCATCAGTAGCTCCATAGCAAGACAATGTTGTCGCTGTTGCTGTAGCAGTTGCAGTTATAGGCAACGGATTATTTAATTGTACTGTTGTTGTTACTTCACAGCCTCCAAGATCTTTTACTTTTAATGTATAAGTTCCTTCTGGTAAATCTGTAAATTCAAATTTATCAGAGTATAGTGAAGTTACTGGTCCAGTCAATTCATATTGGTAAACTCCTGGCCATCCTCCGTCAGCAGAGATTACAATTCTTCCATCGTTTCCTGGTGAACAAGAAATTGGATTGTGTATCTCAGAAATCTCAAGCGCTTTTACTGGCTGTTGAATTGTAAAGCTTGTCTCAACCTCACAATATGGTGAGCCAACAAGAACCGCTTTTACATTATAATTTCCAGCTTCTAAACCGCTTACAGTTACTTTTCCTGTTGCATCACTACTTCCTCCTGTAACTGGGTTTCCTAAATTATCTGTAATAGTATAATCAAATTTACCTGCGTCATCAGTTGGTACTTTTAAATTATCTACTAGAACTAAATCTACACTTCCATTTAAAGCTCCATAACATGTGATGTTGCTATAGTTTTCTACAATTAAATCGAATGTATTTGGATCGTTAACAAAATGATCTTTCTTAATAATACATCCAGTTAATGGATTTCTTACCGAGATTACATATTGTCCGATTGCCAAACCTGTAAATGAACCATGTGTATATGTTTGATTATATACAGTTCCTTTTACTCCTGTAACTGTGTACTCTAAAGGCGTTATTGTACTACCATCAAATGCTTTTACGCTAACTACTATGCTTTCGTTTACTGCACAAGTTATTGGCGTAATTGCAACATCAATTCTATCCATTGCAACGAATGGGAATACTTCACTTTCTAGAGATGTACCCATACATCCTTTATTGTCAAATACATTTACACTATATTTTCCTCCAGCGTAATCCGTTTCAGTGTATACGTTAGAAGGTCCTTCATAAACGATATCTGTTCCGTTTTTAATAAACTGGAAGTATGTATATTTACCTGACCCACCCAGAATTGTGCTCATATCTACGGTAACTGTAGCGTAGTTAGATGTATTATCAGCTGTACATTTATATTGGCTCACCACTGGTGGTTGAACTGTAATAAGATCTGGTTCAGTTACTCTAAACGGTAACGGTGTTCTACAACCTCTTGCAGAAACAGCAGTTACTGTATAATCTCCCGGTTTAAGGTTTGTGAATGTACCACTATCTTGTTTTGGTAAATTTACATCTCGTACTGGGCTTCCTTTTGTTGTACCAAATAACTCATACTTGATAGGGCCGTCATTTAATGCTCCTGAATCAATAGAAGCTGTAATAGTTCCGTTTGTATAACTAAAACAAGTTACTCCTGTTCCTGTTACTTTAAATCCAGAAACTGGTAATGCTGGGTTAATGTCAAATTCTACTCTATCTGTACATTTTGTTACTGTATCATACACTTCAATAAAGTGATGCCCAGAAGAAACTTTTATAAATTTAAAGCTCGCTCCTGTTTGTGGGAAACCATTATTGTCTAATGTATAAATATAGTTTGCACTAGACGAACCTCCTGTTGCACTACCATTAATTTCTCCATCGTTTTCATCACAACTAGGCAATAAATCAAGACTATAGCTTAATACTAATTCGTCTGAAATAACTACTTGAGTTGGTGCTGTAATTGTACAGCCATTAGCATCTTTTACTGTAACAGTGTATGCACCTGGATTATCAATTACAAATGTTTCACTGTCTTGGAAATCTACACCGTTTAAGCTGTATGTAAATGGTCCGACACCTGAAGCTACTCGCACTGTAAATGTATATTTACCTGTAATGTTGTCTCTACATTGGCTGTAAGGATCAATTGTAATACCTCCTGGAAGTGGTGCTGTAGAAATATTCTGAACTTTTGTAAGAGAACAATTGTTCAAATCTTTCACATACACATCCCACGCAAGTTTTGTTCCGTTATCAGTATCTACTTCAAGTACATTACTGTCTCCATAAACTGGAGCAGATGTATCACCTGATTCTAATACTGCATATTTGTAACCTGGCGTTCCTGTACCATTCGCAACTGTTACTGTTATTAATGCCGTTTTCTTGATACAGTTGATATCTGTAGCCACTGAAGTGAAATCAAGAGCATTAGCTGGCTGATCAATTAAGAAATTAGTCACCTCGTCTGTACAACCAGATACATTATCTGTTACTGTGAAAGTATAAGTTCCTGCACCTAAACCTGTATACGTAACTACATCACCTGTTTGAACTGGCACTATCGCTAACGGATTTGGACTTAAGTTATAATTGTATTGTCCTGCTGTTATATAGTTGCTAATTTCAAATGTAATAGCTCCTGTACTATCTCCGTTACAGAAAACATCATTTGATGATTGTTCTATAACACTGATTTCTGATGCTTTCTTAACTTCAATAGAACCTGTTGCATAACAATGAGAAGCATCGTCTGTTACTTTAAACTCATATACGTTACCTGCTACTAAATTAGGGAACACTCCTGTATTATTAGAAACTACAAAAGCAGCTGGGCTAGTAATCTCATAAGTATACGCTGTTCCTGCTGGTGGTCCAGTAACACTTGTAACCGTTACCGTTGTTACAGCTCCAGGTGTATTACAATAGATAGGTGTTGCATCTAGAGTAATTTCTTTTGGTGGGTTATAAGGGTTTACAACTGCATCTCCTGAAACTCTACATCCGTTTTTGTCTACTACAACATATTTAATTGTTTTTGCAGTATTAACTGGGATACTATTAATAATATCAGAGAAATTCACTCCGTTATCAAAACTATAGCTATATGGTGACGTACCAAATGTAGCGTTAAGTGTTACCACAGCATCTACAATATTATTAGTTGTACTACATCCAAATGGAGTTATTACAGGAGTTACATCCAATTGAGCAGGCTCAATAATTTCAATATCATGTGTTACAAAACATTCTTTAGCGTCTTTAACATAAACATGATATATTCCTTTAGCTAAGCCAATATATTCGCTTGTTAGAGGATCATAAGTTACTCCACCATCAATACTATATTGATATGGTTCAAGACCACCACTTGGTGTAATGGCAAAACTTCCGTTGTTATCTCCAAAACAGCTAATATCCTTTTTAGTGTATGTAAACTCAGGAGTTGTTTTAGGAGAAACAATTACTTCTTTAGAAACTGCCACACAACCTGCTGCATCTTCTACTCTAAAAGTATAAGTTCCTGAATCGCTTGTTGTAAATGGCATTGATGGAACATCATCAAATGAGCCACCATCTTTTGAGTACTGAATAGTTTTGTAAGGCAATGTATATGCGCCTTGAGTTGCTACTAAATCGATGACAGCATCTCCTGCAGTACCTGGTTTACAAGTGATATCATCTCGTAAAGTTGCTGTTAACAATAATTCTTGGTTTAATGTGTATTTAAACTTCGTAACCGAAGTACAACCGTTACCATCCATAATAGAAAACTCATAATCGCCCGGAGCATCTAATCTAAAAGTATCATCATATGTCCATCCGTTTCCTATGTTATATCTAGGTGCACCTGTTCCAGTTGCTACAGTACCTGAAAGAGTAACTGTTATTGGACCACCTGTATAACATACATTGCTAACACTATCAATAGTAGGGTTTGGATCTACTACAATTGGGATTGGAATTTGTGCTGTACAATTATTAGCATCTTGAACGTAAGCTATCCAAGTTTTTGATGGATCTAAAACGCTGCTTGCGCTAGCACCAAACACTGGAGTCGCTCCATCGGCTGCAAATGCATATTTGTATCCTGTACCAATAGTACCTCCTTCACCTTTTACAGTAACTTTTGCACCAAATTTACAGTTAGCATGTGTATTGCTTACTATTGAAATTGCAATAGGGTTTGCTGGCTGACCTACTTCTGCTTCTGCTGAAGCTTTACAGCCTGTTACTGAATCTTCAATATCTATTTTATATTTCCCTATAGGAAGTCCTGTTACAGTAATTACATCGTAACCTGTGTAACTAACTTTTGTCGCTGTACCTGTTGCAGGTCCGCTTACATTATATGTGTATGCACCTGTGAAGTTTGCAATCGTAAATGCAACAGAACCATTAGCTTGTGCTGGTGTTTCGTTACAATCTACATTTTTCACGTTTGCACCAGAAGCTGTAATATTTACTACAGGCTCAACTGTGTGATTCCCTTCGATTGAACACCCATTGCTGTCTGTTGCTTTGAATCTATAAGTATCTGGATCAAGACCTGTGAAAATTCCTGATGTTGCACCAGTAATATTTCCAACTGCCGATGCAGGAGAAACAATCGCATAAGTGTAACCTGGATAACCGCCATTTGCAACAACCGTTACATCAGATTGTGTAGCTATACAAGTAACATCAGTTCCTGTAATTGTTAATCCAGTTAGCATTTTGTATGCATCAACATCTACTGTACCGTTAAATACGCATAAGTTTTTATCCTGAACAGAATAACTAATTGTTTTGATACCTGTAAAATTACTATCAACACTTAATGTATTATTATCATCATAATCTGTAGCTGTACCAAACTTATATTTGTATGGTCCTGTACCTGTACCAGCTGTAACATTAACTGTTACAATTGCCTTACGAACAGCATTATTTACTGGATCACAGTTGAAAGGTGCAACTGAAGCAGATGCAGCCAAAGCTTTAGGTTCTGTAATTACAATATTATTTTTTTGTAATGTACATGAAGTACCATCTTGCACTGTAACAGTATAATTTGTTCCTGCATCTAAACCTGTGAATTCACTTTCATCTTGAGGACCCCAAGTAGTTGTACCATCTGTCAATGTGAATTTAAAAGGTCCCACTCCGCCAGTAACATTAACTGTTATTGCACCATTACCGCTGTTTTCACAAGTTAAGTTAGTCTCAATTGTATCAAATGTGATTGCAGGAATTGCATCTATTTTCAACTTCTCTGTTACAAAACAAGACGGAGTTGCAGGGTTACCTGTATCAGTAACTCTAAAAATATAATCTCCGGCTACAGCAGCATTGAAAATATTTCCTGCTGTTAATGTTACTGGTAAGTATCCAGTTCCATTTAATGAATACTCAAGAACATAAGAAGATCCTTCTCCGCCTGAAGCTATAAGTTCTATCTGAGCATTTGGTGTTGGAGTACAATCTAAACCTTTTTTCTTCTCCACTTTTAGTTTCAATTGCGGATAAACTACAAAACGTTTAGTGTCTGTACAACCATTACCATCTTTAATTGTTATATCATAATTTCCAGCTGCATTGAACTCGAAATCTGGATTTGTTGTAAAATTACTTCCGTTTACGCTATATGTTGGCGCATCTGCAATTGATGGATCTGTTGTACCTGTTACTGTAATTGTAAATGGCGTAGATCCGTCATAACAGAATGGTGCAGGCATATCAACAACAGGATCTGCATCTTTTGTTAAAGAGATATCATATTCTGCAATACATCCGTAAGCATCTAATGCATATACAGTATAATTTGCTGCATTTGCAAAGAAAGTATTGTTAGTCACCCAACGTGTATCTTTAGGATCTGTTGGTGCTGCATCTGTTTGTAATAACAGCATGTATTTGAAATATGCTGGTCCTGTAGCTGGGAGAACTGGAACAAAAGGAGTTCCACCAACTGCACTAGCCGTGATTATTCCTGATAAATTTTTACAATTTGCATCTTTAGAAACAGAAGCTGTAACCGTTAATAATTCCGTTGATTCTTTGATATTAAAATTCACAGAAGGAACTCCACATCCGCTATTTCCACCTGAAGTTTCTGTAATTATAACATAATACGTTCCTACTGGCAATGGCACCGACGATGCAGGGTTTATTGTAACTGTTGCACCAGCTGGAATTGTTGTTGTTCCAGCAGTACCCATTAAAACATTCGTAAATGCAGTAAAAATTTCATATTTAACATTTACTGGAGTAGCATAAGGGCTTCTAATATCAAAACTTACATTTCCGTTATTTGCTCCCTTACATGTAATGTTTTGTGGAGTAAAACTTTCTATTGCCAATGTTGATGTACTTGGAATAGGGTCTTTTGACGTTTGGAAATAATAGCATTCTGTGCTTTCATCGTAAATGATAAAAGTATATGTTTTACCAGGCGTAAGACCTGTAAATTCTGCTACTTTACTTCCTGGGAAAGTTTCATCTATCCATCCATTTGCAATATTTGCAATAACAGCTGGATCTGTTGGATCTGCTGGATTAACAGGTTTAATCCATGTTTGAGGTGTGCCATTGTAAATATTAAAATGGAAAGCACCGCTTCCTGCAAAAGCACCTAAAATTTCAACTGTAGCTTTACCTCCATTTGTACAATCTGCAGTTGTAGAAACTTTAATTCCTAATTCGGTTACTGGTGCCGCAATTAAAATATCCTCTACGATACCAGGCGCACAACCATTTTTATCTTCAACTCTAATTTGATATAATCCGAAATTTACAATTTCAAAGTGAGCAACACCACCTGTTTGATTATCAAATCTTTTGTAATAACCACCAATACCAGTTACGATATAACTATAATCTGCGGTTCCACCTGTTACCTTCTCAATCGTGATACTACCTTCAGTGATTCCTTTACCAGTACATTTAAGAGGTTTAAAGCTATACTCAATCTTGATTGGATCTGGTTCTGTTATCTGTGCAAATGCTGTAACTGTACAATCATTAGAATCTTTTAATGTTACAACATAATAACCTGCAGGTAATCCTGTGGTTTGTGTACCAAAATCATTAACAAAAATAGTATGCGCTAAATCTTGATATTGTTCTACTTTAATATCAAATGGTCCTACACCTTTAGTATTGTCATAAACTATTGTAAGCGCACCTGTAGTAGCTCCGTTACATAAAATATTTATTGGAGTTACAGATGTAATTACTGGAGTTGTTGGTGTTTTAATAATTACAGCACTTGGTATAGTTGCAGAACAACCATTTGCATCAGTTACTGTAAATATATAATTTCCTTGTGTAGTAGTTTCAAATACTCCTGGGCTTGTAAAAGTTCCAGTAGTAGGATTACTTGTATATGTATATCCAGGATTTCCTCCACCAGGGATTAATGTAATTATCGCTGCTTCGCTACCAACAGTACAAGTAATGTTCTTGTCTATTCTAGCGCTTAAAGTTACTTTATCATAAACATGTATTGGAGCAGTTGTAGTTGCAATACAACCATTTCCGTCTCTAACTGTTATAGTATAGTCTTTAGCAACTGTTACGATAAATTTATTATCTGTTTTAAAATTTGTACCATCAATGCTATACTCTAAAGTTCCTACTCCAGAGCCATTTGCTGTAATAGTATAATCGCCATCTCCTAAACATTGTCCAACAGCCGAAGCAGTAACTGTAGGTGCTGCATCTACTTTAACATTAACATCTATTTTAAATGTACATCCGTTAGCATCTTTTACCCAAACATCCCAATCTGGAGTTGGAGTTATGCCAAGATCTGCTATATTACTCGCTTGATATTTTGTTGAAGGATCAGTTCCATCTTGTACAAAAGCATAAGTATAAGTTCCAGTTCCACCATCGGCAGTTACTGTAATTTTAGACGTTGCAGATTTACAGTTCGCATTTTTTTGGTCTATTATAGCAGTCAATGCTTTTACAGGTTCTGTAATTTTTAATGTTGCAGTATCTGTACATCCTGTTTCTTCGTCTGTAACAATAATGCTATAATCTCCATCAGCTAAATTAGGTATAGTAACTGTTGAAGCAGATACACCTGTAGTCTCTACACCATTAACACTATATTTATAAGTTGTATTAAAACCTGAAACATTTAATAAAATTACTCCGCTATTATCATCTTTACAATATACTTGTTTAGAGATAGAAGCATTTAGGTCAATATTTACAACTGGTTTAACTTCGTATGTACCAATAGCGAAACATTTGTTGTTATCTGTTACTTTAAATTTATAAATCCCTACTGGTAGATCTGTAAACACTCCAGAAGTTGCCCCTGTAACATTCCCTGTTTGAGAAGCTGGCTCTATAATAGCATAAGTTACAGGATCTACACCTGTTGAAGCAACTTTTGTTACTGTAACTGTACTTACTTGTCTTGTAGCAGGTTGACAGAAAATAGGAGTTCCTTTAATTTCAAGAATTTTAGGTGCGTTTAATGCTTTTAAAACTCCGTTACCAGATACAGAACATCCGTTTGCATCGGTTACGGTATAAGTATAAGACTGATCTGTTCCTGCAGTATTATCATTTAAAGTTAATACGTTAGCTCCAGGAGCTCCGCTTAAACCTCCTCCATTAAAACTATATCTATATGGTGCAGTTCCTCCAGAAGTAACATTTAAAGTAACTGTTCCCGGTACTTTAGCACTGTTTACATCACAAGAAAATGGTACTACATCAATTGAAACAATTAGTTTTTCAGGTGCTGTTAAAGTAATTGAACCGCTATGTTTACATCCTTTTCCATCAATTACTTCATATGGGTAAGTTCCTTCTCCTAAATTAGAATAATATGTGTCATCACTAAATCCTAAATTATTAAAATTAAATTTATAGCCACTACCAGATCCACCTGTTGCCTGTAATTCTACAGCACCATCGCTATAACCATCACAAGACGGATTAACAAAAGATTTTACAGATACTACAGGATTTGTTATTGGTAAAACTGTAGCACTTACTTTTACATTACATCCGTTAGCGTCTGTAATATCAAATTCATAAGTATCTGCATCAGCTGCTGCTACAGACAGTACAATTGGTCCTGCTGTAATTGTGTTTACACCTCCAGCTGCTGCTGTTCCTTTTTTAATAGTATAATTATAAGATCCTTTACCACCTGTAATGTCAACAGTAATTTGTGCATTTGGTGTAGCAGTACAATCCAATCCTTTAGTAACAGATGCTAAAGCTGTTAAAGGTTCGCTCACCACTATACTTGTAGGAGCAGTTGCTCTACAACCATTTTTATCTTCTACAGTTACTGTATAAATACCCGCTGGAACATTAAATGTATTTCCTGTTTTAAAAGTTGTTCCATCGATACTATATTTCAATGGTGCCAATCCGTTACCAGTAGCCGTAATCGTAAAAATATTACCCGTACCAGTTGGTCCACACTGACTATCTAAAACAGCCGTAACTGTTGGTTTTTGTTCGCTCTCAATATCAACTGTAAAACTTCCTTCACATCCATTAGCATCTTTTACATAAACGGTCCATTTTACATTTGTTCCTAAATTAGTATCAACTGTTAGAACTTCACTTGTACCAAATACTGTCGGTTTTGGATCTGTACTTCTCGCTACAGCATAAGTATAATTTTTAGTTCCACCCATAACCACTACTGTAATATCAGATTTACCGTTATTACAAGTAATCTTAGTTGCTGTTGCTGTTACATTTATCGCAGCTGCTGGCTGAGTTAAATTAACAGTATATTGAGCCTGACAATTAGTAACTTTATCCGTAACAGTAATAGTATAATTACTGCTTGGCAAATTAGTTAAATCGATAGTTAAATTTGTTGTATCAGTATTGCTTCCTACTGAAGCATTTGCACTATTTACAATGTTATAAGCAAATCTTGTTGTTCCTGAAACAACAAATTGTACAGAACCTTTATCTCCAAAACATTTTACAGGGGATTCTACAGTACCTGTTACCTTAATTGCTGGAATACCAGATACAGTATGATCTATAGTTAGACTACATCCATTTTTATCTGTTGCTTGAAATGTATACAATCCTGGGCTTAGACTAGCAAAAATACCATCAGTATTCTCCGCAGAAACTGTTGGAGTAATTATTTTATATTTTATTGGACCAACTCCACCTTGCGCTTTTATAGTTACAGTAGCTGTATTAGCAGGACAGCTTAATCCACTATCTGAAACAATATCAATAGCCGTGATTGGATTTTTAGCAGCAATTGTAACTTTTAATGGCCCAATTTCACAACCATTTTCATCTTTGATATAAGCCGTTACATCACCTGCGATATCTGTTTCGTATGTATTTTTTGTTGAATAGCTGGTATTGTTATTAAAACTATATTGATATTTTGGACCTGTACCGTTACTTGCTGTAACAGTTACTATAGCCTTAACAGTATTATTACCATTACATCCAATTTCTGTTGCTTTAATATCACCTTTTAATTCGCTTGGTTGTGTTAATGTAAATGTTTTTACATCAGACACACATCCGTTATCGTCTCTAACTTGGTAACTATAAGTAGTATTGGCACTTAATCCTGTGTAGGTTGCGTTTGTTTTAAACCCGCCATTATTAAAATTATATTCATAACCACTTCCTGATCCTAAAGAACCTGACAATACAACAGATCCTGTTGCGGCACCATAACATTTAGGGTTTTCAGGTGCAGCTGAAGCTACTGGTTTAGTAGGCGCTTTAATTTCTGCCTGTGCTGTAGTTTTACAAACAAACTTTTGCGAGTCTGAAATTTCAAAAGTATAAGTACCCGGTACAGTTGCTGTAAAGGTAAATGTATCAGAAGTTGGATAAGCAAATGTTCCTGCACCTGGACCTGAAACAAGAGTTACACCAAATGGAGATTTTCCTCCTTCAATTTTACCTGTAATAATTGCAGAAGCTGTTGCTGGCGGTGCCACACATTTTAATGTTTGCGTTACAGAAGCAGCAACAGTAAGTTCTGGTTCAATTACAATTGCCTCTGTATCATCTTTACAACCATTTCCATCAGTTACCGTGATTACATAAGAACCTGGCACTAAATCTTTGAAAGTATTAGAATCAACAGCTGGCGCACCATTTATGCTATAAGTAAAAGGAGCCGTACCACCTCTTACAGTAACTACAATAGTCGCTTTGTTGGTAGCAGTATAACAAAGGTTTGAACTTGTTGCTAAAACTGCCTCAATTGGGTCTGGCGTATTAACAGTGATTGTAACATCAACATTATTTTTACAGCCATTTTTGTCATATGCTTTTACTTTATATACTCCTTTATGGACATCTATAAAATCAGTGGTCATATTAACTAGATCTGAAACAGGCTGCCTTGGTTTTACAACCGCACCTGTAGCAGCATCCAAAAGTTCAAACTCATAAGCTGGAGTTCCTCCTGTTGCTTTTGCTCTAATAGTAGCACCTTCTATACATGTTGCTGGTTTAAAAATCGTTGCTGTTACATCTAAAACTGGCGGTGCTTTAACATCTTGAGTAAGTGGTACTAAACAGCTTCCTGCCTTATCTTCATAACGCACTTGAATTTGATAGTTTTTGCCTTCAAGATTTTTAAGCGTTACACTTCCAGAAGATGCAGCTGGTACTGGTTTTATTGTTGTCCAGTTTAGTCCACCATCTATAGAATATTGGAATCCTTTCTTAGGATCAAAATTTACTGCACTTATAGTAATTTCTCCGTTTTTATCTCCATAACAAAGCACGTCTTTTACTCCTGTTACAGATGCATTGAAAACTTTTGATGGATCAATAGTAATATCAAAATCCTGTACTGTACCACATGCTCTTGGTATCTGACGAACCCAGATATCATCCATTACTAAGTCATTACCTCCATATTCCGTACTTCCTGAACGAATTTTGAAAGTTAATTTCTTGTTATCTCCTGGATTTAATGCTAATGATTTTAGTAACCATTTATTTCTTTCTGGTCCATTTTTATCTTCAGCAATTTTTCCTGTTTTATCAGTTGCAACTACATTGCCATCCTCATCAACTAATTCGAAGATAAGAATTGGCGAATCCCCATCTTTACCAAGTTTAAGTAAGTTACCTACATAAAGGTCAATTAAAACCGGTTGATTTGGAATTACGTCAACAATATCTTTACTATATAAAACACCATAATCTCCCGCTGCTTTTCCGATATTGATCAATAAAAATCTTCCTTTTGAATCTGGTGTCGCACTACCTGCGGTAGTGTGGTCTTTAAAGTGATACCATGCTCCATTTCCTGTATATCTTCCTCTGTTATCATAATCATCACTTCTCCAAAAGTCATTTGCAACAGAATACTGGTTATCCTCTACTGAACGTGTAGGTGTACCATTTAAAGAACAAGTATATGGTGGATCAACTCTTTGGTCATTGAAGCAATATGTACCTGCAATACCTGGTGTTGTAGTTGTTCCTCCACTACCGAAACTTTCAACTAATAAATTACTATATGTTTTTACACTCGTTACAGTATATTCTACTGTAATAGTGTGAGGACCTTGGGGAACATTTAAGAATACATTTGATGGCGTATTCGGGTTAAGGAAACCATCAATGTAATATTTGTAACTGTATTTTGCATCTGGCACTCCACCATTTACCTGAACAGTACTAGTAGCCGAACCATCACAATTGAATACAGGATCTAAAATTTTAATTTCTGGAGCTGCTGGTTTTGGATCTAGATAAATACCTGTCATATCGTAAGTACATCCTGCCGCATCTTTTATACTAAACGTATATGGACCACCTGGCTTAATATACATCTCATTTGAATTCTGCCAAGGAGAATCCATAAATTTATATTGATACGGATTTGCTCCAGGGAAAGGAATACCACCCTGTGGGTTCACAATACGAGCAAGACCTTTTTCTTCTTCTCCAGCAGGACCACAACCTGATAAAGCCGCAATACCTGCAGAAGCAGATAACGGGTTTGCCGCTCCAACTGTAGTCATTATAGGTGCATCTGTACAATAAGAACCTCTATTTCCAGTCACACCATTTTTTCTATACTGTACAATTACATAGTAAATTCCAGAGTCTAGATTTGTAAATGTATTTCCTGTCTGATAACTCGCTCCATTGTTAATACTATATTGCAAATCAGTAAATCCTTTTGCTTCTGTTATATTTATGGTAATGCTTCCTTTACCTCCCGTACAATTTCCATCTACTTTCTGAACTGTATACGTAGGTTTCTCAACAGCACCAATAGTAAATGTTTTATCTGCTGTACATCCGTTTGCATCTTCCACACGCACTACATAAGTTCCTGATTGGGCTACCGTAACTTCTCCATCAACATTTGCAACATTCACAAATCCTGCGTTATTAATATTTACAGAATAGCGGTATGGCGTTTTTCCTCCAGTTGCAGAACCAGTAATTATTCCTGTTGCACATGGACTTAAATCTTTCGTTTGAGTAGATGTGTTTCTTAAAGTTGATGGGCTAGCTACAATTACTTGATTTGTTTTTGTATCCTTCATACAGTTTGGTGCACCTACAATTGTAGTTTCTACTGTATAAGTTCCTGATGTTAAACCCACAAAAGTATGCTCGAAATCAGTTGTAGCAGGAGTTGTAATATTAGTAGGTCCGCTAAGTTTGTATATATATTGTAAATTGGCATTTTTATTAATATTATATACTCTAATGCTACCTAATTCTCCACTACACTTAGGCGAATTTATTTGAGTTCCAACTGAAAAATCTTTAAGTTCAATTACAATATTAGGAACTTTAAAATCACAAGAACCTGATACTCCTTTTAATCGGATAAATACGTTATAGCTTCCTGCTGCCGTAACATTAAAAATATTACTATCCTGCCATGTTGATGGTGGAGAAGTGCTTGTAGTTAATCCATATTCATAACCACCTCCAAAACCGTTAACTGTAATTTTTCCGTTAATCGTACAAGTTGTACCATATTTAATAATATCATTTTTAGCAATAGCGCCTGGATCAAGCGTATTCTGATACACATTAAAATAAAAGGTATATGGTATACCTGCATTATCTACAATTCGAACTCTGAATTGTCCTGCTTCGCTTGCCACATAATCAACTGCAGTTCCAACAGATTTCCAGCATGAAGCGGCTGATGATTCATTTGCACAATTGGTATTCAAAACATTTAAACAAGAACCTCCTGCATTAAATTTTTCCCAAACAATTGATATTGGATTTACGAGTCCTGTTTTAATTTCCCTAGTTTCATTACTTCCACAAAGAAATAATTTTGGCAACTCTTTACCATCATTTGGACAGATAGAAACTGTACCCAAGTAAGGAGACTGTGCATACTTAATTGCTGGATTGACCATTGCAAAAGCAGGTTTCCCAGGTCCATTTTCTGAATTAGTCCCAAGACCAAATTGACCGTTAAACTGATTATTTGCTTTTAAGAATAAATTCTCATTCGAGCTTGAATTAAGCTTTGAATTGAACGCAACCCAATTTTGCGAGTAGGAAGCAAAATTGAATAGCAGAGCTAAAACAAAAATCAGCGTTCTTAAAGTAGTAGGTTTTTTCATAATCATTTTTTGTTACTTCTGTTTATCCTCTAAGGGGCATTAGTGAATAAAAAAATTTGTTTTTGATAACATTTATTTCAATGTCTCTCTTAGCTTTTAAGAGAGACTACTGTTTTTACTAATTCTCCACTTTTACAATGGCCATTCTTCCGTTGTATGGTTTATTACCTTTTGCTTCTAAAGCTTTTGTTGCCTCTTGTAAACCATCGAACTTCTCATAATAGATGTAATATTTACTTGTTGTCACATTGTAAAAGAAATTAATATCCGAACGTCCTGCAGCAACTGCTTTTGCTAAGAACTCATCACGTTTCTCTACACTGTTGTGAACCGCAATAATCATATAATACCCGCTATCAGAATTTTTAATATTCTTAATAATCTGCATATTTGACTGTTCTTCACCAAAATCAAAATCATTTGCTTTCAGTGGCGTGCTGCTTAGTTTCGTTGTCTCTTTAATTCGTTTAAGAGCGGCAACATCCTGCGCATATCTTCCTTCATCATTCTCATAAGCCGCACGTTTAATTCTACGTTTACGCTCAATTTCAGTCTCTGTTTTAATACGCTCTAAATCGGCAATTAAAGCAGCGCCTTCTCTTTCCATTTTCAACTGAGCCGCTTTCAATTCGTTTATCTTTTCTAGATAAGCTTTATTCAAAGGATCATCTTTAGGGAACTTTTTAAGCCTTTCGTTATAAAGATTTGTCAGCTTTGCAATCTCATTTTTCATGCTGTTATTTGCATCAGCAATCTGAACTTTTAATGCTTCAATCTGACTGTTTTCTGCCGCTACACTCTTGAATGGTTTTGGCTCTTTATAAATACCTTTTTCACTTAAGTCATTCTCCTCTTTCAGATCATTCAAGTCTTTTTGCTTATTTGCAACTGTTGCTTTAAACTGATCTAGTAAATCCGTTTGTACTTTACTTGTACTCTCAACCGATTTTGTTAAGTTTTCAATAGCTTTTCCTGTATCATCTTTAGCTTTTGCCGCTAGTGCTGTAGCTTCTGCATCTGCCTTCGCTTTTTCTGCTGCTAACCTTGCCTGACGCTCCTCTTCTTCTCTTAACAATCTTGTTTCTTCTTCAGCTTTCATTTTTTCAGTAGCTTCTGCATCTGCTTTTGCTTTTGCATCTGCTAAAAGTTTAGCTTGAAGAGCTTCCATATCAGCTTTTGCTTTTGCGTCTGCTGCCAATTTAGCTTGTAAAGCTTCTGCATCTGCTTTTGCTTTTGCATCGGCTGCTAATTTCGCTTGGCGAGCTTCTTCTTCAACTCTAGCTTTTTCTTCAGCTGCCTGTTTTGCTTTTAATGCCTCCGCATCAGCTTTTGCTTTTGCGTCTGCAGCTAACTTAGCTTGTCGTGCATCTTCCTCTTCTTGTAATTTTTTAGCTTCTGCTTCTGCTTTCGCTTTCGCGGTTGCTTCTGCGTCTGCTTTTACTTTTGCATCAGCAAGTAATTTTGCCTGAAGAGCTTCCATATCTGCTTTTGCTTTAGCGTCTGCTGCCAATTTAGCTTGTAAAGCTTCAGCATCTGCTTTTGCTTTTGCATCTGCGGCCAATTTAGCCTGGCGAGCTTCTTCTTCAACTCTAGCTTTTTCTTCAGCTGCTTGTTTAACTTGTAATGCTTCTGCATCAGCTTTTGCTTTTGCTTCTGCAGCTAATTTTGCCTGACGAGTTTCTTCTTCAATTCTAGCTTTTTCTTCAGCTGCTTGTTTAGCTTGAAGGGCTTCTGCATCAGCTTTTGCTTTTGCTTCAGCCGCTAATCTTATTTTCTCTGCTTCAGCGTCTGCTTTTGCTTTTGCCTCTGCTGCTAATCTTGCTTTCTCTGCTTCAGCATCGGCTTTCGCTTTTGCTTCTGCTGCTAATTTCGCTTGACGGGCATCTTCTTCTTCTTTCAATTTTTTGGCTTCAGCATCGGCTTTTGCTTTTGCTGTAGCTTCTGCATCTGCTTTCACTCTTGCATCAGCAATTAGTTTCGCTTGTAAAGCCTCCATATCTGCTTTTGCTTTCGCTTCAGCTGCCAATCTTGCTTTTTCTGCTTCAGCATCTGCTTGTGCTTTTGCTTCTGCGGCCAATCTTACTTTTTCTGCTTCAGCATCGGCTTTTGCCTTTGCTTCTGCTTCTAATTTCGCTTTTGCTGCAGCCTCCGCATCAGCTTTAGCTTTAGCATCTGCTACAAGTTTAGCTTGAAGTGCCTCAGCATCTGCTTTCGCTTTTGCTTCTGCAGCTAATTGTGCTTGGCGTGCCTCTTCAGCTTGTTTTATTTTCAGTGCTTCTGCATCGGCTTTTGCTTTTGCTTCTGCAGCTATAAGTGCTTGTCTTGCTTCTTCATCTGCTTTTGCTTTGGCATCTGCAGCGGCTTTTTCTTTAAGTGCAGCTTCTTCAGCAGCTTTTGCTTTTAAATCTGCAGCGACTTTTGCTTTGTTAGCTGCATCAATAGAAGCTTTAGTCTTAGCCTCAGCTGCCGCTTTTGCTTTTGCTTCTGCAGCTAAACGTGCTTGCAATGCATCTGAATCTGCTTTTGCTTTCGCATCTGCAGCTAATATTGATTGCATGTCTGCCGCTTCTGCTTTTGCTTTGGCATCGGCTTTACGTTTTGCTTCAGCAGCATCTGCTTTTGCTTTATTGTCAGCAATTAATTTTAATCTTGCTGCTTCTGCATCTGCTTTAGCTTTCTCAGCTGCCGCCAATCTTGCTTGTCTTGCCGCTTCTGCATCTGCTTTTGCTTTCTCAGCAGCTAATTGAGCTTGTGTTTTTTGTGGCGCTGGAGCTGTTTTTGCAGCTTCTGCTTTTGCCTTAGCTGCAGCTTCTGCATCGGCTTTTGCTTTTGCTTCCGCAGCTAATTTCAATTTCATTGCTTCAGCATCTGCCTGTGCTTTATCTGCTGCTAATTGTGCCGCTGTTTTTTGTGGCGCTGCAGTTGTTTTCGTCGCCTCTGCTTTTGCTTTAGCCGCTGCTTCTGCATCTGCTTTAGCTTTTGCATCAGCTACCAATTTCAATTTCATTGCCTCTGCATCAGCTTTTGCTTTATCAGCAGCCAATTGAGCTTGTGTTTTTTGAGCAACTGTAGCTGTAGGCTTGTTTGCAGCCGCTTGTGCTCTTGCCGCTGCCGCAGCATCTACTCTAGCTTTGTTATCTGCAGCTAATTTTATTCTACGCTCTTCTGCATCTGCTCTCGCTTTGTCAGCAGCCAATTGAGCTTGTGTTTTTTGTGTTGCTGCAACCGCTCTATTTGCTGTTGCAGTTTGTGCTCTTGCAGCAGCTGCAGCATCTGCTTTAGCTTTTGCCTCTGCAGCCAACCTTATTTTAACAGCTTCAGCGTCTGCTTTAGCTTTATTATCTGCTTCTAATTTTGCTTTTGCTGCTGCTTCAGCGTCAGCTCTAACTTTTTCTGCTGCCGCTAATCTTGCTTGTTTTGCTTCTGCATCTGCTTTTGCTTTTTCTTCTGCAGCTAATCTATTTTTTTCAGCAATTTCAGTTCTGTTAACCTGAGTTGCTTCCGATTTTGGTTTTGCTGGTACAGATTTTGGTTTTGAAGGATCAATCAATGAACCTTCATCGTCATCTCCGTAATAGTAATTTCTATTTTTGAATTTGTAGGCAATAGCAAATTCATGAGAACCACCTAAATTAGAGAAATTGCCCATTCCTCTTTCGTAATTATATTCAATGGCAATACTTGGAGAGATATTAACTCCAAGTCCTGCTGAAACTCCATATAATGTATTATAGCCTAATTGTGCCCAAACTCCTTGTTGAAGTGCAAGCATTCCTAAACCTGAAATAACTGTTTTGTCTTTTTTAATTTCTGTTCTAACAATTCCAGAAAATTTACTTCTGTCAAAAAAGCCATAACTGTCAATGTATCCCGTATACATGGCATGCAATTGAATAGCTCTTTCTGGGTCTTCCTTTACCATTCCAGATCCGAAATTATAAAGTACTAAATTGTTAATAGCTAATCCGAAATCAAAAAAAGTAGTACCGTAGTTAATCCCTGGATTTACCGTTAAAAGAGTGCTTTTTGGAAAATCTCCAGTTAAAATTGTTGAATCATCAGATATAATTTTTCCTGTATTTATACCGCTTTGATAAATTCCTGCATTTAAACCAAAAGTTAAGTTGCTATCTTCTTCAAGAACGATATTATGAGCGAAATTGGCAACTCCTCCAAAAACAGTCATAAGACCGTAATTTTGCTGAAATAATCCAACTGCAAATGCTTCATTTTCTCTAAAACGTCCAGAATAATTGGCCAAATAAGTCTGTGGAGCATTATCAAACTGAACCCATTGTCTTTTGTTATAGAAACTTACATAAGGATTTGATTCTCTAACAAAACTAAATGTTGGGTTAATTAAATATCTATTAAACTTTAAAGAATTTCTTATGGGTAATGAAAACGAAACAACTCCATCCTCGGTAGCATTTTGAGAATAGAGTACATTTGATAAACCGTAAAATAACGTGATGAATAGTAAAAGTTTCTTCATATTATTTTATAACAGTTATTGATCCTTTTTTTTCACCTGTGTCGGACTGAATGACATAGTAATAAACGGGATTTACATTTTTAAAATCTATATTGCTTTGAGGCCAATCGCCTTGGTAATTCACTACATCCAAAACCATATCTCCGTTTGAACTAATGATCATTACTTTAGTGTTTGCATTTTTATATTCGTCCGGAATATTCCAATACGGAATATCTCCAGATAATTTGATGATATTTGGAATAACGCTTGATGGGCCAGAATCTCCATTTATTTTAAATGAAAATTCTCTGTTTGCAACGCAACCAGATGATTGAGAAACTTTTGCTGTATAATTACCTTTAACAGCAACTAAATAAGAATTTGAAGTTTCGCCGGCAATTAAATTTCCATTCAAATACCATTCGTAAGTTGGATTGACAGCATCTGTTGTTATCGTAACCGTTAAAGTTTCTCCTTCACTTAATTTGTATCCGTCTTGAGCATCAATGCTAGCATTGAAACCATTGCTTTGAAGATTAATAGTTCCTATAGCAGTACATCCTCCAAAGTCAACTTCTACAGAATAAACTCCAGATTCATTTGTTGAATAGGTTCTATTTGTAGCGCCATTGATAATATTACCATCTTTTTTCCACTGATATTTATTTCCTGATGTCGCAGTTAAGATTGTACCTGTACCGCTTGCACAAAATGGATTACCTAAACTAGAATTGATAGTAACTGCAGAGCCTGAAGAAGTAGTTGCAACATTTACGTGATTTGAACTAAAGTTCACGTCGGTACAAGAACCATAGTCTATAACGACATAATAATCTCCGACTGCATTTACAGTTAACGTTTTACCACTTTGTCCTGTAATAGCGACATTATCTTTATACCAAGTGTATTTAAGATTTGGATAGTTTACAGGAGATGAAGATGGTACCGATGGCGTTGCATTGTCAATAGAAAGAGTTATGCTACCTCCTGCACAAAGTGTTGCATTTGTGTCTTTGTTATTAATAGAAAATGTAGTCTCATAATCCTTAAAATAAGCAGGAAATGAAGTGTTACCTAGAGAATTCTTAAATCTTGGACTCGTTGTTGAAGTAGAACTTTTAACTCTTAATCCGTATGTTTCAGAACCTACTAAGCTTGTTGGTACAGCAAACTTTATTGTTTTTTGAGTAGCAGAAACATCTACAGTCTGCAATAATGTTGTAGCAATTGGATTGTTTGAAGCGTCTAAAAGTTCAACTACAAATGTTGTCCCTTCAGGAAAATTAACATAACTGAATGTTGCATAGAATTCATTGAACGAATTCCCAGCACAAAGCTTTTCTAGACCATCTAACTGGAGAGGCACTATAGTTTGAGCATAGGAATTCGATCTAGCAAACAGTAGAATGCTAAATAATAGAATAACTTTAAAAAAAGATAAAGTAATTTTTTGAATCATATAGTGCGTGTTCTTGCTAGATCTATACGCTCAAAAAACAAGATATCTATGAATGTTTCAGAGAAATCATACTTGTAATTTTCAATTACTTCTTTTGCAAGAATTGAAGTTGCAGCAAGTGTCGAGTTTTCTTCGCAGTCTTTAGATACAGTATTTGATTCAGCTGCTATAGTAAGGCTGTCCTTGGGGTTGGACATCCCTACTATAAACTGATTAAAATTGCTGTTTTCAATAACAGCACTATTATTATTTTCGTTTTGGTTAATGCAAGCCAAAGTTAAACTGCACTCAGAACCAGCAGCCTTTGTAGGTTTTTCTGCTGTATTCTGTGCATATAGAGTTAACGATATAGGCGAAACCAAAAATATTATATATAAAAAATATTTTTTCGTAGATACCATTATGTCTTGATCTTTATTTGGGCCCTTAAGACGATACATAAATTGTGTCTGGGGACTTAATTAATAAAATTTACGCGTGGGAAATAAAAATCGAAACTATTTATCTATTACCGCTAGAAGCTGTGATTTTTCCTAATTGTAATCTGAAATCTGGTTTTTTAGGATTGAAGATATCAATGAATGTTTCTTTGTTATCACTTTGTGAATAAACGTTAAAGAAAACACTGTTTCCATACCAGCTCTCTAAATCTTCATTGTTCGAATTGTATTCAGTAAAGATATTTCCTTTACATAAGTTGAAATACATTTCCTCAAATTTGATTTTTTTAAGGTTGGCATCATTGATTTCAGTTTTGCTATCTAATAATACTGCAGGGTTGAATCCAGAGATTACACTTCTTTTCATTTCAAGAGAAGCATTTTCAGCTACATAAACAGCCTCTTTTACTAAACCTGCTTGAATGTCAGCGTTAATGTTTTCACTGTCATTAACCATTGTAATATTGCTTGCAACAACTAAAGTTTGTTTTTTAGTGAAATCTGTTTCACTTTTCTTCTCAAAAGATCTAACCTCCATACAACGAGATCCATCTTTAGTACTTGAGAAGTAAGAAGATCTAACTGCTAAAGAGTTGAAGAAACGACATTGAACTCCTTGAGAAAATTTAAAGTCGTCGTTAACTGATTTATAAGATACAAATTTTGTAGCATTTAAGTCACCACCTAAGATTCCAAAAGAATCACCTCCAGCGTAACTTACCATAATATTTTCTAAAACTGTTTTGTTACCAACAGCTGCTAAAGTTAAAGCATTGAAAGTATCTAAGCCTTTTACTTTTTTACCAGCAAATTCAATTCTAACGAATCTTAAAACACCAGAGTTTGAAGCTACATTGTCTCCACCATAAGTAGTCATTGTAGGATCAAGATCTAGGTTATAAGAACCTACATTTCCGAATTTGTTAATTGGTGCATCTCCAAGGATTACAATTCCACCCCAATCTCCCGCTTTTTTCATACTGCGGTTTGAAGTAAATACGATTGGATCTGTTTCTAAACCATCAGCCACTAATTGTGCTCCTTTAGTGATTACCAATGTTCCTTTTGTTTCGAAATCACCGATAATTACTGTTCCAGGTTCAATAGTTAAAACAGCATTGTTTGTAACATAAACGTTTCCTTGCAGAACGTATATATTTCTTTTCAGCAACTTAGTATTAACAGAAATATTTCCTGCTAAAATTTGGTTTGCTTCTCCATAGTCAACTTTATTAGGCTTAAACTCTGTCCAGTTGTTTAACCAATTGGTGTAGCCCATAATTCCTTTCTCTTGTTGAGCATTCATACTCGCAACTGTCAAAAGAACGCAGATCAATTGAGTAATTTTTTTCATGATAAGGGGGGGTATTACGGTTAATAATAAATTTGGGTATGCGTAAATGTAAAAACTCCTCTCGGGTTTTCTGAAATTTTTCAGAACCCTCGAGAGTGAGTTGTTTTTTATTTTGTTTTTCGAAAACGTCAAAGCTGGTATTCACTTAGACTTTCCCAAAAAGATTTTAAAAAATTACTTTATTACATTTCGTTCAAATCGTTGAACTCGTGTAATGATTTCAATGTACTTTCGTAGAATAAAATTGCCGCGATTAGATTTCCTTTATCAGAGTAAGGCATCATTTTTCTTTGGAATTCTACTGTTGTATCTAAGAATGTTGTTGTACCAACTGCTTGAGCATCCAAAACTTTTTTGTGTTCACTATCGTCTGGAATACCAAGGTCTGCCATAGTAACTCCAGGTTTTGTAACCAAAGCAATGTAAGGGAGAGTTTTAACTAATACTTTGATACGCTCGATGTATAATTCCAAAAGTTCACCCTTTTGCATACCACTTAATTCTTTTTGATCATGGTATTTTCGGATAAGAGCAGTTGTACTAATAATACTTCTCGGTGCGTTTTTAGCTTGTGCTGAAACAGCCGCAGTAGTTAAGATAAAAAAAGCACTAAATAGAATAATTTTCCCTTTCATAGATTCTTATTTTATAATTGGTTGTTGATAAAAACAAAAATATATAAATTAACTTAAATTACAACTCCAACTCTTTTTTTTTTCAAAAAAAAACCTTAAAAAAAACTTAAAAACTGGCCTTATGTCGAGAAAATGTGCGTTTTAACGTGCTTTTTGTTAAAAATGTTAATTAAAAAATCGTAAGATATTAACTATAAAAAATATAAAATTGACTCAATAAATAACCAAAAAAAACATACGTTTGTCGATTTTAGAAAAAAAATATTAACAAAAACACCTTGATATTTACTAACTTGAAGAGATTTATTAACAAAATTCTGTCGAAAATGATCCAGAAAAATTCAAAAAAACGTCCTAAGACTTAGTTACTAAATTTGAAAATTTCTGCTTACAAATAATCTCATCTGGAAAATTTTTGACTACACATTTTCTTTTATCTTTGCCCCATGCAATTTTCTCAAATTTTAGGTCAAGATTACATCAAAAGCCACTTGATAAAAAGTGCTGCTTCTGGTAGAATTCCTCACGCACAATTATTCGTTGGTCCAGAAGGATCTGGTACTTTAATAACCGCCATTGCTTATGCTCAATACATTTTGTGCAGCAATACTGGCGACGAAAATTCGAACGGAAACGATTCTTGCAATCTTAAGTTTGATAATATATCACATCCCGATCTCCATTTTATTTACCCCACGGTTACCACCGAAGACGTAAAAACAAAACCAAAAAGTTTAGATTTTATTCAGGATTGGCGAAGCTTTATTCAAGAAATGCCTTACGGAGGTTTGTTCGATTGGTATAAAATTCTCGGCGTACAAAACAAACAGGGAGAAATTCGTGTAGAAGATGCGCAGGAAGTTTTAAAATCGCTTTCGCTAAAATCTTATGAAGGCGGCTACAAAATCATGATTATCTGGATGGCAGATAAAATGAATATTGCGGCTTCAAATAAACTTCTGAAACTTTTGGAAGAACCGTCAGACAAAACGATGTTTATTCTGATTTCAGAAAACGAAGAAGATATTATTCAAACCATACGTTCGCGTTGTCAGGTAATTCACTTTAACGGACTTCCAGAAAAAGTAATCGCTGAAGCTTTGGTTGCCCAAGAAAATATAGATCCTAATCTAGCCAAAAAAATTGCGCATCAAGCGCAAGGGAATTTCAATAAAGCGCTTCATCTCTTAAAAGAAGACGACGATGATCTTCCGTTCGAACAATGGTTTGTCAATTGGGTTCGAGCTGCTTTTAGAGCAAAAGGAAATGCTGCCGCTATTCAGGATTTAATTTCTTGGAGCGAGCAGATTGCTGCGCTTGGTCGTGAAAGCCAGAAAAAATTCATTCAATACTGCATCGAAATGTTTCGACAAGCTCTTATGCTAAATTACCAAGCTCAAGACTTAGTTTATATCGAACCTAAGGTGGATAAATTCAAATTAGAGAATTTTGCTCCTTTTGTAAACGGAAATAACATTCACGAAATATTCAAAGAGCTTTCAGATGCCATGTACCATATTGAAAGAAATGGAAATGCGAAGATAATCCTCACCGATTTATCGATCAAATTGACTCGTTTAATTCATAAAAAATAAATCATAATGAACAATGTTGCCTCAATTTTACTTTTAGCTTTTTTAGCTTTAACTTTTTTACAATCGGGTTACGAGAAAATTTTTTACTGGAAAGATAATGTAGCTTGGCTTAAAGAGCACTTTGCTAAAACTCCATTAAAAAATCAAGTTCCATTGGCTCTTTTGCATTTACTAATTTTGGAATTAATTTCTGGTATTTTATGTGTTGTTGGAGGAATCCAATTATTCACAAATAACGGAAGAGAATTTGGTTTTTACGGAGCTATCTTTTCATGTATTTCTTTACTAATGATGCTTTTTGGGCAAAGACTTGCAAAAGATTACGATGGTGCGAGGACCATTGTTATATATTTTATACCAGCCGTTATGGCTGTCTATTGGTTAAATTAACCAATACAAATTTTTAAATTTTAGATCAAAAAAATGAATCCAAAACATCCTTCAGAATCTGTAACTATTTTAACTGATTTAGTTTTACCGAGCGAAACAAATCCTTTAAACAATCTATTTGGTGGTGAATTATTAGCCAGAATGGATCGTGCAGCAAGTATTGCAGCCCGCAGACATTCGCGCCGAATTGTTGTAACGGCTTCTGTAAATCACGTTGCTTTTAACAGAGCTATTTCGCTTGGAAGCGTTGTAACTGTTGAAGCAAAAGTATCAAGATCTTTCAAAAGTTCGATGGAAGTTTTTATCGACGTTTGGGTAGAAGATCGCGAATCTGGAAATAGAACTAAAGCCAACGAAGCTATTTACACTTTCGTTGCTGTTGACGACACTGGCAGGCCAGTTGAAGTACCTGCAATTATTCCAGAAACGGATATAGAAATCCAACGTTTTGATGCTGCCCTTCGCCGTAAACAATTGAGTTTACTGCTTGCTGGCAAAATAAAACCTTCTGATGCTACAGAATTAAAGGCTTTATTTTTATAGAACGATTTTGTGACAATTTGGAACAATCAAACTTCAAAAAAAGAAGTAATTTTACAAATTATAAAACGGACTAATAAAAATACAGCAGAATTTTCTTATTTTTATCCAGAAAGGCAAAATAATAATTTAAGATATTTAGAAAAAAATGAGTTCAGAGAAAGAAGCCAAATTAAAAGCACTACAATTAACGCTTGATAAACTTGACAAAACCTACGGAAAAGGAACCGTAATGAAAATGGGCGACAGAGCCATTGTAGAAGTAGAAACGATTTCTTCTGGCTCACTAGGTGTCGACTTAGCTCTTGGAGTAAACGGATATCCAAAAGGAAGAATTATCGAAATATATGGTCCAGAATCTTCTGGAAAAACAACTTTGACGCTTCATGCAATTGCAGAAGCTCAAAAAGCAGGCGGTATCGCTGCCTTTATAGATGCAGAGCACGCATTTGATAGAAATTATGCTGAAAAATTAAATGTTGATATTGAGAATTTAATCATTTCTCAACCAGATAACGGAGAGCAAGCTTTAGAAATTGCAGAAAATCTTATTCGTTCTGGAGCTATAGACATTGTTGTAATTGACTCTGTTGCAGCCTTAACTCCAAAAAGTGAAATTGAAGGTGAAATGGGAGATTCTAAAATGGGTCTTCATGCACGTTTGATGTCTCAGGCTTTAAGAAAACTTACTGGAACTATCAGCAAAACAAATTGTACGGTTTTCTTCATCAACCAGCTTCGTGAAAAAATTGGTGTTATGTTCGGAAATCCAGAAACTACAACTGGGGGTAACGCACTTAAATTTTACGCTTCTGTGCGTTTAGATATTCGTCGTTCTGCTCAAATTAAAGATGGTGAAAACGTAATAGGAAATAGAACTAAAGTTAAAATTGTTAAAAACAAAGTGGCACCGCCATTTAAAACTGCCGAATTCGACATTATGTACGGCGAAGGAGTTTCTAAAACTGGTGAAATCTTAGACCTAGCTGTTGAATTTGACATCGTTAAAAAAGCAGGATCTTGGTTTAGCTACGGCGATACAAAACTAGGACAAGGACGTGACGCTGTTAAAACTTTAATTAAAGACAATCCAGAACTTGCTGAAGAACTGGAAATTAAAATTAAAGAACACATAAAAGAATTGGCTAATGCCTAAAAAATAAGTCTAAAAAAGACACATTAAAAGCCGAGTGATTATATAAAAATCGCTCGGCTTTTTTTATTTTGAAAAAAAATGAAATTTCTACGCAACCTTTTTACCAAACTCTCATCTATTAAAAAAAAACAGTTTGCAATTGGTACTGCCATATATCAATTTGGCGTTTTTTTAGAATTTACATTGGTTGGTTATTTGAGTAAAAACCCGTTAGATATTTTTATCTGGCGGGTTTAATCAATTTTTTTTAATTCTGACGCAACCTTTTTAATTTTTCCTAATCTATAATAATGTGACATTAACTTGAGTTATTAACTAAACTCTTTATTATCAACCATTAATATTTTTAACCATGAAAGAAAAAATGGAATTGTTGTACAATAAAAACCGAAGAAAAACCAAATTAAAATTTAAAAAAGTATTACGTTTTATTTCAGAAAAGATAATTCACAGATAATAACTTTTGAATAAAAATAGGGGGTTTTTAATTCAAAGAAAAGCCGGTAGACTGATTAAATCTACCGGCTTTTGTATTTTACATAATGTTCTAATGGCTATTATTTCTGAAAATCAATTAAACCATTGTAAATCATATTTCTAACTTGGTCTCTCAACTCTTTTCTGTGATCGCTTGTCAATCCTTTTGTTTCAACGAAAGGTAAAATTCGCGCACGCATTTTTCCTGGACTTCCGCTCATGAACGTATATGAAAAACGTTCTTTGTTATCTGGAAAAACAATGGGTACAATCGGAATCTGATGATCAATAGCCAATCTGAATGCTCCATCTTTAAACTCGTCCAACAAAATACTTTCATCATCTGGAACTCCCCCTTCAGGAAAAATACAAATACTCAAACCTTGGTTAAGACGATTTTGGGCTCTTTTAAAAACTTCATTTTTACTTTTAGAAGAACTTCTGTCAACCAAAATACAGGTTCGTTTATAGAAAAACCCAAAAAGCGGAATCTTCACCAATTCTTTTTTTCCAACAAAAACAAACGGATTTTTTATAAGCGCCAGCATTAGCATAATGTCGGTCATCGAGGTATGATTGGCCACAATCATGTAACTTTTGCCTTTAATGAGCTTCTGTTCGCGTTTTACGATGTAATAGAAACCCATCCCGAAAAGGATAAATTTAGCCCAAATGCGGGCCATTTTAAAGAAATATGGATATCCTTTCTCAGAAAGGATAGAAACGACCAGAAAAGGGAACATAATGAGTATCGGAATCGCCATCAAAATGTAAAACCAAACTCTCCAAAGAATCCAAAAAGCAATTTTAAATATTTTCATAGCTTCAAATGTAAGAAAACAGAAATGAATTTTAATCAAGATTTTTTTTCTAAGTGCAAGCTTTTTCTAACGCAAAGGGCACAAAGGATTTTCGCAAAGTTTTTAAAGTGATTATTATGAAGGGGTTTGCTTTGCGATAAGTTCACAAAGCTTTATCTATAAATTATTTGCAACTCTTCTAATGCCATTTTTTAAGAGACTTTCATTGAAATTTATGAGCAACCCTAGCTTAAAAGTTCCAAGTCTTAAATAGGTTAATGTTTGTGCTAAATGATTAACGGTAAGTGATTCCACACTTTTTATCTCAATTAGAATTTGTTTTCCACAAGTATGTCAATGCGGAATCCACAATCCAACTTAACTTCTTCAAAAATTAATGCCAAAGATTTTTCTTTTTCAACAAGAAATCCACGTTGTTTAATTTTATAAAACAAACATTCTTTATACACATTTTCTAATAATCCAGGCCCAAGTTTTTTATGAATTTCAATCGCTAATCCAATTACAATATTTGATATTTCGTTTTCTGTCATAATTTAAAAAAGCTAAATTTATAAACATTTTCTTATATTTTATAAAAACTTTGTGAACTTATCGAAAAGCAAATCTCTTAAAAGAAACATACTTCTTTTCTTTGCGAAAATCCTTTGTGCCCTTTGCGTTAAAATAACTCACAAAAAAATTCAAAACTTAATGATAAACCATTGCACACTTTGCGATTAAAAAAAACATCACGACATTTGCATTTAGAAAAAACTAGAATGGCAAAAATACTTACTGGAGTTCAAAGTACAGGAACACCGCATTTAGGAAATTTATTAGGAGCAATTATTCCGGCAATCGAATTATCAAACGATCCAGCAAATGAATCTTATTTGTTTATTGCCGATTTGCATTCAATCACTCAGATTAAAGACGGAAAAACTTTAAGAGAAAACACTTATAGCACTGCTGCAGCTTGGCTTGCTTGTGGTTTAAATCCTGAAAAAGTGACGTTTTACAGACAATCTGATGTGGTTCAAACTACTGAATTGACTTGGTATTTAAGCTGTTTTTTTCCGTTTCAAAGATTGACTTTGGCACATTCTTTCAAAGATAAAGCAGATCGTTTGGATGATGTTAACGCTGGACTTTTTACATACCCGATGTTAATGGCTGCCGATATTTTATTATATGATGCTGAATTTGTTCCTGTTGGAAAAGATCAGTTGCAACATTTAGAAATCACTCGCGATGTTGCGGCTCGTTTTAATCATCAAATGGGCGAAACTTTTGTTCTCCCTGAAGCAAAAATTCAGGAAAACATTATGCTGATTCCAGGAACAAACGGAGGAAAAATGAGTAAATCTGCAAACAATATCATCAATATTTTCTTGGATGATAAAACATTACGCAAACAAGTAATGAGCATTGAGACAGATTCTACTCCGCTTGAGGCACCTAAAAATCCAGATACTTGTAATGCATTTGCTATTTATTCTTTATTAGCAAACGAAGAACAAACTGCCCAAATGAGAGCAAACTACTTAGGCGGAAACTATGGTTACGGTCATGCAAAACAAGCTTTGTTTGAATTAATTACAGAAAAATTCAAAACAGAAAGAGAAAAATACAATTATTACATCAACAACCTAGAAGAAGTTGACGCTTTGTTGAAAAAAGGTGCTGCAAAAGCTTCTGTAATTGCCGATGGTGTTTTAGCAAAAGTTAGAGAAGTTTTAGGATTTCAGAAATAATTCAAAAACTATCTTTTAAAGAAACGCTGATCATTTTAAAATTGGTCAGCGTTTTTCTTTTAATGTCTATTTCAATTATTTTTTTGTAACTTCAAGAATATTAATCATTTAAAAACGAAAAAATGGATAAGTATATTGAAGATTATAATGTTCCTTCGTATGTATTCCAAATTCTAAATATAGTTTTTGGCTTATTACTGATTTATATTTTATACCGATTGTACAAACATTTTACGCGAAAATAAAATATAGGATTTTCTGCGTTAAATTGATTCAAAAAGTTTTCCAGGAAGTGGCCTGATAACACCTTTCAATTCCATACTAATCAGAATTCCAGATAGTTTGAAAATCGGAATTCCACATTCGATTGCAATGATATCTAATAACTCTTTTCCATTTTTTAGAAGAAAATCATAAACCTTCTGTTCTTCGGATTCTAATTCTACAAAAAGCTGTTTCTGAATGTTTTTTGGTTTTTCTTTAATGTCCCAATTTAGCATGTAGATTAAATCAGCAGCATCTGTCAACACATTTGCTTTCTGCGTTTTAATCAAGTTATTACAACCTTGACTGTATTTATCAGTCACTCTACCAGGCACAGCAAAAACATCACGATTGTACTCGTTGGCCATATTTGCCGTAATTAAAGATCCTCCTCTATCTGCAGATTCGATTACAATTGTAGCTTCAGTCATACCAGCAACAATACGGTTTCGACGAACAAATTTCTCTTTATCAGGATTGGAATCGCTCCAAAACTCAGTAATAAATCCGCCGTTTTCTTCCATTCTAGCCATGTACTTTTTATGAGTTCTTGGATAAATCTGATTTAAGCCATGAGCGAGTACACCAACAGTTTGTAAATTAAAATCAATTGCGACTTGATGTGCTACAATATCAACTCCATAAGCAAATCCGCTTACAATTACAGGATCGAGAGGAGCCAAATCTTCAATCAACTTTCTACAGAAATCAGTTCCGTAAGAGGTAATTTGTCTTGTACCAACAATACTGATTATTTTCTTGTTTTTTAAATCCAAATTCCCCGCAGTAAAAATCAGAATTGGTGCATCAATGCAATGTTTAAGCCGTTCTGGATAATTTTCGTCCTGAAAAAAAGAAACCTGAATATTGTTATTTTTTATAAATGAAAGCTCTTTGTCAGCTTTTTCAAAAACAGTTTTATCTTTCAAATTTTTCAATAAAACAGATCCTATTCCATCAACGGCAGCCAATTGAGAATTCTTTGCTTTAAAAATAGAAGAAGCATTACCAAACGAATTAAGTAATTTTTTACCCATTATATCTCCCACTCCGTCGACCTTCAATAAGGCAAGCAAATTAAACAATTCCTGATCTGTCATTTTGTTTTAACATTATGTAAAATAGAAAAATTAAATCTACTTTTATTGAAGCGCAAATATCTATAAAACAAAGTAATTTCTTAATAAAATTATAAAATATTTTTGAAGTGCCTTATTTAGAAAGGAAAATCAAAAAGTTAATATACTGAAAACGAATTGTCTAAAAATAATTCCGAATTGTTAATAAAAATTGTGAATAAAATTTTGATAACTATACTCGTTGCCTAACTTTGTTAATATGAAAATCGAAGTATATATCTCACAGTTATTGTATCGTTATCAGTGTGTAACGGTTCCAGGATTTGGTGCATTTTTAACAGAAACACATTCTGCCCAGCTGAATGAAAGCACTAATTCGTTTTTTCCACCAAAAAAAACCATTTCTTTCAACAGTCGTATTAAAAATAATGACGGATTGTTGGCAAATCATATTGCACAAGCTGAAAAAACATCTTACGGTTTTGCAGTTAGCGCAATTGCATTTGAAGTTTTGAATTGGAAAAAAACACTGGAAGAAGAAGGTGTAATTCTTTTAAAGAACATTGGAGAACTGCGTTTAAATTCTGAAAGCAATATCGTTTTCAAACCAAACGATCAGACTAACTTTCTGGCTACTTCATTTGGATTGAGTCCTTTTGTTTCTCCGATGGTGAAAAAAGAGGCATTCGAGAAAAAAATCGAAAAAATTGCAGCAAAAGAAAAAGATGCTGTTTTATTATACGAAAACGAAGAAGAAACCAAATCTTCAAATCCGTTCTTGCGATATGCTGCAATTCTTGTTTTAGGACTTGGAATTACAGGAAGCATTGGTTATCCATTATATCAAAATCAAATTGATAACCAAACACTTGTTGTAGAACAAGCTGTTCAGAAAAAAGTACAGAACAAAATTCAAGAAGCCACTTTTTTTATCAAAAGTCCACTTCCAGCTGTAACTCTTTCTGTTGATTCAGCTAAAGTAGAAACTGTTGAAACAACAATGCCTTATCACATTATGGCAGGTGCTTTTAGAAGCGAAGCTAATGCAAAAAAAGCTTACGATCAACTAATTAAAGATGGTTACAAAGCTAGAATGCTGAAAGAAAACAAACATGGCTTATTTCCTGTTTTGTATGGAAGCTATACTACAATGAAAGAAGCAGAACAAGCTCAAAAAGAAATACAAAAAGGCGAAAATCCACAAGCTTGGATTCTGGTCGAAAATCTATAAAAATTTAAAAAATCCTGTTCTAATCGAGCGGGATTTTTTGTCCTATTCTGTTGCTTTTAAGTCTTAAATTCACATTGTGTAAAAGTTTCTTCGAATAAATTCGCTTGAAAATTTAAACATTATGGACAAACTTTTAAAAACATTACTTCTCTTATTATTGCTGAGTTCACAATCATTTTTTGCTCAACAAATTTCAAACACTGCACAAGAAATAGAACGTCAAAAAGCTGATCTTGAAACGCAAAAAAGTTTAAAAGAAAATTATAAAAAACTCGACTACAAACTTGATCAGCTGAAAAAAGAGCAGAAGGAATTGGAAAGCAAAAAGAAAGCTCTATCTAAATCTGAAAACGATTTGAAATCGACAAAAGAAAAAATCAGCAAACTGGAACTTGCCAATCAGAAAATTGAGAACAAAATAACCACATCTTCTATTTCTGAAGAAGAGATTCAAAAACAGAGAATTAAAACCAAAGAAAATGAGGTAAATATTCAGAAATTAAAACTAAATCAGATTACACAGGAAAAAGAGCTGGAAAAAGCAATGTCAGCTATATAACTAAAAAGGCCTAATTCATTTTTAAATTAGGCCTTTTTTAAATGTTTATCGTGAAACAATTTTTGCATCTTGAGATAGAATTTCTTTTCCGGACTGATATACTAGTAACGCCGCAGGCGCCGAATTTTTTTCGCCTAAAACAATGAAATGACATTCATACTTGAAATTACCTTTTTTAAATTCGTAATGATGATTTCCTCCTGTTCCATCTGCGAAGAAGACTCCATTTTCAATTACAAGATCTGGAGCATCAGTCATTTTCTTCTTAATTGAACAGGAAGCATATCGATAATTATTATTTCCAAGATCATCAATTCTGATTCTAAATTTTGAAGTTTCAAGTATTGCAACTGGCTCTTTAAAATTTGAAAGTGAAGTATTTACTTCTTTTTTCTGTGCTGCAATCAGCGAATTTTTCATTTTCAGTTCTTCATCAGATTGATGATTGATGCTGATAATTCTTCCGTCAATATCGATCCACATGTCTCCACGATTTAGCATAATTCCGCGCCATCCCACTTCTGACCAATCTTTTGCTGGATCCGATTTTGATATTTTCTCAATTAAAACCATATCAAAAATTTGGTTATATCTTTTTATAAAATCTGCCTTATCCTTCACTGAAGGAATTGGATACTCCCGTTTAAATGGAAATTTGATTCGTTTGGCAATCGCTTCTTTATCACCTGCTTTTACTTCCTGAATAAATTTCGAAATGAACTTTTGGTATTCTGGTTTCAAATCCTGGGCAATCAAAAACGAAGAATTAAACACCAAAATTGTTAGTACTATTTTAAATGTTTTCATGTCAAAAAAAAATTAATGCGTTAGAAGTTAGATTTTTGAAAAACAGAAAACCATGTTTCACGTGGGACGTTCAAAAAATTAATTAATGCTCGCTTTGAACATTTTTAGCTCGTCCCAAGTAAAATCATCTCCATATTTTTCTTTCAAAGGACTCAAAGATTCTTCTTGATAAAACTGAAACGCTTCACGCAAGGCCAAAATTTTATCATACGGCAGAACATCGGTGATTTCGATTTTCTTCGTTTGGATAAGTCTTATCAAATGTCCTTCGATAGTTTGAACATTCAATTTACGCATTCTTGCAATATCTTCAATCGAATTTTTCTCCATCCACAAATCATATGTTTCTTCGACTGTCGTTTTTTTAGCCGTTTTAAGCTCGTTTTTCTCTGTCTTAGCTGATTTGTATCGAACAACGGGTTCTTCGGTTCTAAAAATGTCTGTATTTGTCGTTTTCAGCTCTTCTCTTATCCTTTCCGCTTTGTTGATTTTGTAATTTTTAATATTTGGCGACGTCAGCTTTTCTTTACTGATTTCTTCACCGGCAACAACCACTTCGATCAATAACTTAGCTTTCATCAATCTCAAAACCGCTTTAGTCTGAAGATCTTCCAAAAAGTTAAGCTCTTCGTAGAACTCTTTTACTTTTTTAAATTTTTGAATTTCAGCCATTTTATAAATCAGATCATCTACCAATTTATCCATCGCCTTGAAGAAATAATCGTAGGCCGCTTCTACCCTTTCTTTCACAAAAAACAAATCGACCGTTTCTTTGATAAAAATTTTATTGAGTTGCGAAATGAATTTCTGCGAAGGATCTAAAAGTTGTTCCATGATTTCCATTCTCTTATGCGCCCAAACCGAATGTTTCGTTTTCTCCGAACCTGCCGCATTTTCGTTATAACTGAAACGATGATTTCGCCATTCTTGCGCCAATTCTCCCCAATTAAAACTGTTTATCAAATAGTTGTGAATAAAATTTTTGGTTTCGAAGTGAAGCGCTTTCTCCAAAGTTTCTTCTGTCGCTCTATTCAAAGCGTAATCCATCACATCTTGATCGTTCGAAATGCCATTCATCTGCATCGGATAAAGCAAAATAAGCCCGTTTAACGAACGCAAACGCGAAAGTGCTACATAGGCCTGCCCAGGCAGAAAAACTTGCGATACATCGAGCGCTGCTTTGTCAAAAGTTAAACCTTGGCTTTTGTGCACTGTAATCGCCCACGCCAACTTGATTGGGTAATGTGCAAAAGTTCCTAGAACCTCTTCTTCGATATCTTTGGTTTGTTCGTTGACTTTGTATCGGATATTTTTCCATTCGTACTTCTCCACTTCGAGTGTCATGTTCTCTTCTGGAAAGTGAACAAAGATTTCTTCATCAGAAAGCGATTTGATTACGCCCATCTTTCCGTTGAAGTATCTCTTTTCAAAAGACAGGTCATTTTTGACGAACATGATTTGCGCGCCCACTTTCAATTTCAATTCTTCTTCGACAGGAAAAATCTTTTCTGGAAAATCTCCTACCACAAATGGCGTATATATATATTCTTTTCCATCTAAATCACTGATTGACTGTGAGTTGATAGAATCTGCTTTGGCATTATGCGTTGTAAGCGTTATATAACCTTTGTTCTCTTTAAAGTCAAAATCTGGCTTAACATACTGATTTAGAACAGCTATGTCTTCTGGAGTGATCTGATTATTACGCAAATTATTCAAAACCGAGATAAAAGCATCATCGGTCTGGCGATAGATTTTTGACAATTCGATATAAATTGGCGGATACGTTTGGAGAACATGAGAATGAAAAAAGAATTTCCCGCGGTAGTAGTTTTTCAGCGTTCGCCATTCTTCATCACGAATAACCGGCGGCAATTGCAACAAGTCGCCAATAAACAAAACTTGGACTCCACCAAAGGGCTGTGTATTTCTTCGAACAGTCTGCATCATGAAATCGACCGCGTCCAACAAATCGGCGCGCATCATACTCACTTCATCAATCACAAGAAGCTCCATGTTCTTGATTACATTTCGCTTGACGTTATTCATTTTGAAATGACGTCGCAATGATTCTTTGTTTTCAAACTTCACCGTTTCGGTAAATTGAGCACTTCCTTCGTACGACGGAATAAATGCAGCAAACGGAAGTTGAAACATGGAATGGATTGTGACACCACCAGCATTCAAAGCTGCAATTCCCGTAGGTGCAACGACCACAGTATTTTTATGAGTTGTCGCGATAATCTCGCGCAAAAGCGTAGTTTTCCCCGTACCTGCTTTTCCGGTAAGGAAAATAGATTTTTGAGTCTGATTAATGAATTGCAAAGTATAAGCTGCCGCTTCTGAAACGTTCTGCATTAGGCTTGTATTAAATAATAAAATTACCGCATTTTTATAAAAAGAAAAAACCTAAATCTTAGTGGATTTAGGTTTTCAGTAATTTAGTTAGTTTGGTAGTTTTTTATTTTTTTGCTTCGCCTTCTTTTGTTTCAGCTGCTGGTTTTGCATCTGCTTTTGGCTCTGCTTTGTATTTATCATTTAAAGCTTTGATAATTTCTTTTGTGATATCGTATTTCTCTTCAGCATACAAAATTGTTGCAGCATCTCCTGTTCCGTAGATGTAAGAGTAACCGTTTTTCTTTCCGTAATCTTTAATGAACTTTTTAACTCCACTAACAAGAGAATCCATCTCAACACCACTTTCTTGTTGTAATTGTTGAGCCAATGCTTGTTGTGCATAACCTAATTGCTGCTCTCTTTTTTGCAATTCAGCACCTCTTTGCTGTGCCCAAGCTTGACCGTTTGCTTGTGCCTGACTTTGAAAACTAGCAGCGTCTTGTTTAAAACGTGAAATCTCAGCTTGTAATTGTCTACCTTTTTCTTCCGCTTGAGCTTTGTACTTTGCCTCTAAATCTTTTGCCTCAGTGTATTCTTTCATCAAAACCGAAGTATCCACGTAAGCTGTTTTTACTTCCTTTACCTCTGCTGTTTTGTTACAAGAAACTGCGAAAACTGAAAGTGCGATAATAACTAATGCTTTTTTCATTTTTTTAAATTCTATTTTTTTAAGTATTGAAGACAAAAATATAAAAAAATCAATAGCATCAACATAAAGTTTAAAAAATGCGTAAAATTTATGATATTGTTTTTATTTATCGAAAAAAATATAGTCATAAACCAATGTTATTGCCATATTTTAGGTATTTTTTGTCTTATTTTGAGTTAGCTAAAAAAGCCATCTTGTCTTTTAGAGGCAAAATGGCTAAAATGATTTTTTGATTTTTTATTTGTTTTTCAAAACGTAAATATGCGATGAATATTCCTTTGAGCTTTTTGCTTTCCAATTTGATTTTAAACCAATGAAAAAAGCTTTGATGTAATTCATTTTTCCATTTTTATATTTTTCGGATAAAAGGCTTACGTAAAAAGAATCAAACTTCATTGGAAGTATCTTTTCTAATTTCATATCTACTCTTTCGAAAAGCAATTGAATAGATTTTTTAGAAAAATGCCAAAAGTGAATCGGCACATCATAAGCAGCCCAAAAAGTTTCATAATGACCCGCATCGAACGATTTATAGTTTGGAACCGCAATAATTAATGTTCCAGTTGGTTTTAACAAACGCTTCAATTCTTGAATCTGAAGTTCTAAATTTGGAACGTGTTCTAAAACGTGCCACATTGTAATTACGTCTAAAGAATTACTTTCTAAAGTGCTAGTTTCTTCTACAAATGAAATCCCTTTTTCTTTAGCAATATTTTTTGCTCGATCGCTTGGTTCTACTCCAATGGTTTCCCAACCATCATTTTTTGCTGTTAGAAGAAAATCTCCAGTTCCAGCTCCAATATCCAAAAGTTTTCCTTTTTTCGATTGCTGGCTATTGATTAGATTCAATTTATTCTTAAGCGCAATATTTTTTACAAAATGATATGCTTTTTCAAATAACGAACGTTTGTTATCTGTGTGCGAAATATAATCTTCACTTTCGTAATATTTACCCAAATTTTGAAGTTCAGGTTGTGGAGAAGTAATTAGCATATCTAATTCTTCATCGTAATACAAATCAAAAATTTCTTTTGAAACAGAATGGTCTTTTACAGTAAGAAAATGTTTTTTGTTTAAAACGTTCATTTTTTAAATTTATAGATATTTGGGTTTAATTTATAGCAAATCCTAAAAACGAAATTTTATCGCTTTTAGGATTTTTGTTTTTTTTCTTTTATTCTTCTAAACTCTTTTTGATTTCTTCAAAATTGATAATTCAATACAATTGCAAATCTACTTTATTCATCCTCTTTACAAAATAATATCCTTTTCAAATCTGATTTTTCTTTACATCTGAAACCATTGATAATTCAAATTATTTCAAAAAATCACTCTTATTTCAGCAAAAGGTTTCACGTGGAACAGAAAACAATTTTAGATTTCAGACTTTAGATTTTAGATTTATTCTCGATTCTGAAATAAAAACCCAAAAACATTATAGTTTCACGTGGAACATTTAAAAGTTTTTAGTCCCAGTTTACAGTCTCAGTAAAAACTGGAAGCTGAAAACTGAGACTGCAAACTTTTTTACCTTCCCATATAAATCAAAAGCACGGAAATATCACTTGGTGATACTCCGCTTATTCTTGAAGCTTGAGAAATAGTTACAGGACGAATCTTGCTTAATTTCTGTTTTGCTTCAATAGACATCGACTTGATTTTATTATAATCAAAATTGTCTGGAATTTTCACTTCTTCCAAACGATTTAATTTATCTGCATTATTTCTTTCTTTTTCGATATAACCAGAATATTTAACCTGAATTACGGCTTGCTCTACAATTTCTTCATCCAAATCATTTTCTTTGATATATGCATCAACCTTTTCAAATTTCAACATATCCTCCAATTCAATTTGCGGACGAGAGAAAATCTTAAACATTTTATCTCCCTGAGAAATTGGCGCAGATTCTTTTGCTTCCAAAATCGGATTTGTTTCTGCAATCGTTACACTAGTTTCTTTGAAGAATTGAACCATCTTTTCAGATTCGTTCAATTTCTTTTCCATTCTTCGTAAACGGTCTTCAGAAGCT
Organism: Flavobacterium tagetis; assembly: GCF_016735615.1. GTDB lineage: Bacteria > Bacteroidota > Bacteroidia > Flavobacteriales > Flavobacteriaceae > Flavobacterium > Flavobacterium tagetis. Next base: position 1,157,298 of record NZ_JAERSF010000001.1, on the reverse strand, counting down.
AAACCAATTTCATATGACATTGGAGTCAATCTGAAATCGGCATTATCTTGACGCAACAATGTTCTATATTCTGCTCTCGATGTAAACATACGATACGGCTCTTCAGTTCCTTTCGTAATCAAGTCATCAATTAGAACTCCGATGTACGCTTCATCACGTTTTAAAATCAATGGATCTTTTTCGTGTACTTTCAAGTGTGCATTTATTCCAGCCATCAAACCTTGAGAAGCTGCTTCTTCATAACCTGTCGTTCCATTAATTTGTCCAGCGAAATATAAACCTTCAACTAACTTTGTTTCCAAAGTATGTTTCAATTGCGTTGGAGGAAAGAAATCATATTCGATTGCATAACCAGGTCTAAAGAATTTCACGTTCTCAAAACCTGCTACAGAACGAAGCGCTTTGAACTGGATATCTTCTGGAAGTGAAGTTGAAAATCCATTTACGTAAACTTCGCAAGTATTCCATCCTTCTGGCTCCACAAATAATTGGTGACGTTCCTTATCTGCAAAACGATTAATCTTATCTTCAATCGACGGACAATATCTTGGTCCTAAACTTTTGATTCTTCCATTGAACATTGGAGAACGATCAAAACCTTCTCTCAAAATATCATGAACATCCAACGAAGTATATGTCATGTAACAAGAACGCTGATGCGTTAAAGGAGAAGTCACATCTGAATAAGAAAACTTATCTGGCTTTGCATCACCTTTTTCTTCATTCATTTTAGAATAATCTAAAGAACGTCCATCTACTCGAGGTGGCGTTCCTGTTTTCATTCTTCCAGCTTCAAAACCTGCTTTGATCAAATCTTCGGTAATTCCGGTTGCAGCACTTTCTCCTGCTCTACCACCTCCGAATTGTTTTTCTCCAATATGAATCAAACCATTCAAAAAAGTACCATTTGTCAAAACAACAGATTTGGAACGAATCTCCACACCAAGTGAAGTTCTAATTCCTTTTATCTTTCCATCTTCGATTATCAACCCTTTTACCATCTCTTGGTAAAAATCTAAATTTGGAGTTGCCTCCAACATCATTCTCCATTCTTCTGCAAAACGCATTCTGTCACTTTGAACTCTCGGCGACCACATTGCAGGTCCTTTCGATTTATTCAACATCTTGAACTGAATTGCAGTTCGATCTGAAACAATTCCTGAATATCCTCCAAGCGCATCAATTTCTCGAACGATCTGTCCTTTTGCAATTCCCCCCATCGCAGGATTACAAGACATCTGTGCTATGTTCTGCAAACTCATTGTAACCAATAAAGTTTTCGATCCCAAATTTGCGGCCGCTGCCGCGGCTTCAGAACCAGCATGGCCTGCACCAACCACAATAACATCGTATTCTTCTAAAAACATTTTGTTTTACTATTCTCTAAAAACCGCTGACGCGGTTTCTAGAATTACATTTATTTTTTCTTTGTTCCACGTGGAACTTTTATTTTTTGTTTCAGGTTTCAAGTTTCAGGTTCAAACTAAAACCTGCAAACTGATATTTTCAAATTCAGAAAACAAATAAAAACGTTTCACGTGGAACATCTTTTTATTTTCCTTAAACAGAACTTCCAAACAGAACTTCCAAACAGAACTTCCAAACAGAACTTCCAAACAGAACTTCCAAACAGAACTTCCAAACAGAACTTCCAAACAGAACTTCCAAACAGAACTTCCAAATCAGAACTTCCAAATCAGAACTTCCAAATCAGAACTTCCAAATCAGAACTTCCAAATCAGAACTTCCAAATCAGAACTTCCAAATCAGAACTTCCAAATCAGAACTTCCAAATCAGAACTCTCAAATCAGAACTCTCAAATCAGAACTCTCAAATCAGAACTCTCAAATCAGAACTCTCAAATCAGAACTCTCAAATCAGAACTCTCAAATCAGAACTCTCAAATCAGAACTCTCAAATAGAACTCTCAAATAGAACTCTCAAATAGAACTCTCAAATAGAACTCTCAAATAGAACTCTCAAATAGAACTCTCAAATAGAACTCTCAAATAGAACTCTCAAATAGAACTCCAAAACATAATCTTTTAAATAAATATTTCACGTGAAACATTTCTAAATCTCCACTCTAAACTCCAAAGAACATTTTAAAATCATGTTCCACGTGAAACACCCTGGTCTTTTCTTTTAAATTCAATCTTAAAAAATCGTTCCACGTGGAACGATTTAATCTTTTATTCAAATTCTTTATATTAACGTTCCACGTGGAACGCTATAAATTCTTTTATTCTCTTTAAATATATTTCACGTGGAACGTTAAAAAATCTAAAAACAAAACGTTTCACGTGGAACATATATATTAAAAAGATGTTTAACTACTGTTCCACGTGAAACATCTTCATCTTCTCTTCTTCTTTTGCTCTCATTAATTGAGCATCTTCATCGGTCTTATCCTTGTATCCACAGTAATGAAGTATACCGTGAGATAGTACTCTTTTAAGTTCTTCAGCAAAGGAAACATTGAAGTCTTTTGCGTTGTCTGCAACACGTTCTACAGAAACAAAAATATCTCCATTCAACTCGTTACCAACAGTATAATCAAAACTAATAATATCTGTTAGGGTATCGTGATCTAGATATTCTACATTGATTTTGTGAAGAAATTCATCATCACAAAATATGTAGTTTATCTCACCTTCATTCTTTCCTTCAGAAACAATTACAGCACTAAGCCACTCACTAAAAGCTTGCTCGTCTCCTAAAGTAAAATCTGTTTCGTAATTAAAATTTATCATTTTGTATTAAAGTATTCTTGAACTTTTTGATTAAAATTCGAGCGCAAAGGTAGTGATTGTCTGTTTAATATCTCCACACTGTTTAAATATTCCAATAGTGAACTTGGTAACGTATTTGATCTATTAGTAAATTCTGCCTTATTAGTTTCAGATTGTCTTTGTGTATCCTGACCTTGTTGCTGAACTGCATTGTTTAATTTCCATAATTCTTGTTGGATATTTAGAATGCGTTGTAGGTTCTCATTCTTAAATCCTTTATTCAAAATCTGTTTTTCAGATTGTTTCATCTGATCAATAATAGACCTCCCCTGAGCATCCAAACCTTTCTTTGCTAATTCTTTTTGAAGCGCTTCTCTAAGTTTAACTTGCTCTTTGTAGATTTCCATTATAGCTTCTGCATCGCCTTCTCCATCTTCTCCTTCATTACCATTCTTCTCCCCTTTTCCATTCTTTCCATCTTTACCAGAAGTTCCTTTATCACCACTTTTGTTTCCTTGGCCTTCCTTACCTTGACCATCTTTACCCTGTCCATTTTGTCCTTGTCCAGACTTTCCGTCTTTACCATCACCAGGTTTATCTCCGGGTTGCTGTCCAGGTTTCATTCCTTCTTTCATTTTATCAGCAAGACCTTTTTGCTTCTGAATAATATCTGGTAACTGCATTCCTTGTCCGTCTCCTGGTTTTGGTTTTCCAGCTCCAGGTTTAGGCATAGACATCTGCATGTTGTTCAATAAATCACTTAAGAAATCGGCTAACTTATTGGCTGATGAAACCGCATATTGCTGATGTGAAACTCCTCTTGGAATCTGAACATCGGTTAAAGTTTCAATCGCTTTATCCATGTTGTATTGTACGTTTCCAATTTCTTTAGTTACGTCTTCTGCTACCTTTGGGTTACGTAATGAAAGTGCAAATAAACTATCATCAACATGTCTAAACTGCTGTTTTAAATTCTGCTGAATCTTAATGTTTTTTGTAAATGTAGATGAACCTAATTTCATTGCTTTAAACTGTTTCATCACATCTTCTTGTGATAAAGAATATGCTAAAAGATTATCCAGAATCTGACGAAGCATTGCTACATCTTCTTCTAATTGTTCCTGTTCTCCACCTTCCATTTCGCTCTGCATTTCCTGAGCCATGGACTTCATTTTCTTTGCAGCACTTTTCTGTTTTGGTTTAGCTCCAGATGTGTTCTTTTTACTTAATTCCTCAGAAGCTTTATTCAAATCATTGTCTACATCTTTCTCTTTTGAAGCATCAGACGGAATATCTAAAGGTTTCTTTAAAGTCTTATTTTCTTCTTTCAAGTCTTTTAAATCTTCCTGAATCTTATCAAAAGATTTATTGATTTCGTCCTGCTTCTCTTTAGTATTTTCTTTCTCTTTATTTGATAACTGTTCCTGTTGTTCTGACAGTTTGTTTAGTTTCTCAGCAACCTGTTCTGCTTTCTTCGAAACATAAAAACGTTTGGTTAGCTCAACCAATTGTTCTAAATTACGTGATTGGTTTTTACTGATTTGCTTAAATTTTTCCATCTTATCAAACAGTTCTTCACTATTTAATTTGTCATTTAAGTTCTTTAATTCATCCAATAATTTCTGATTTTTTTCTAAATCTTTCTGTGCATTATCTAAACGCTTTTGTAAATCTTCAGCAGTTTTATCTTTCTTATCATCTTTGAACTTATCTAAATTCTGATTCATTTTCTCAGAAAATTGTTTCATCATTTCGTCTTGTTGTTTCTGACGTTTGATAAAATCATTAATCTTTTGCTGATCTTTAAACTCTAAATTATCTTTTTCTTTTCCTGTATTCTGAAGCTTATCCATTTCTGAAATCTGCTTGGTTTGATTCTTCAAAGATTTAGATAAACTATTAATGTTTTGATTTTGCTGTTGTAATTCTTGATCCTGAATTTCATCTGTTGTAGCTACACGATCTGAAAATGTAGAAGACTTTGTAGACTTAAATCCGTGTGGTGCATCATTATCAAAAACCTCAAAATAGTACTCGTATGAAACTCCTTCTTCTACTGGAAGGTTACTTGGAAAATTAAAAACAAACTGATCAAATACTCCACTCTTCACAGGAATATTTCCACGTTTTGCAGACTGTGGTTTGTTACGTTCGTAGTATACAATTTGTAATTTCGAAAGTCCGTAATCGTCACCTAATCTACCCAAGATATAGTTCTTATCCAGCTTCAAACTGTCTGGTGCTGGCCCCACATTGATGGTTGGAAACTGATCTTTGATTACAGATAGCTGATAATCTAGTTTTTCGTAGTTTTTAACCTTATCATTAGACGTAAGTATTTGATATTCGGTATTTTGACTTATATTTTTTACTAATTTAAACTCATTTTCTGCTTTATTGAACTTAAATTCTTCATTATCTCTTTTCCATACTACTTCTTGAGTAGATTTGGTATTCATTTTCCAAGTTACAGTTGTTCCTTCAGGTACAATTGCGTTTCCAGTTCCTTGAATTGTTTCTGATTTTTTCTTTAGATAAGAAGGAAAATTTAGAACCATTTCGAAGTTAGCGATTGATGGAACTGTAATAACTTTCAATTCATATTCTTCTGAAACAACCGAATTTCCTTCAAAAGAAAATTGAATATTTTCAGAAGGCTTTTCAATTTTAAATTCAAACTTTCCAGCTTGCGGAGATTCCATAAAATAACTTTCATCACCAATATGAATCATGACATTTTCAGGAACAACGTTTCCAACAGATTCCATTTTAATCACAAAATCTTTGTTTTGTTCTGCTTGCAAATTCGAATTCAAAACCACAAATTTGAAAGGAGCTGGTGGCAAGAATGCAGAATTGAAATGCACTACTCTATTCAAACTTTGAGAAATTACATTGCTATTTCCAGAAATATAAAACACAGCAAAAAGCAAAATTGGAACTAAAGCTAATGGCAAATATTTTTTGTTAGCGTTAAAATTGATGGCATTTCCAAAAGGAATTGGTTGTAAGGAATTTGCTTTTTGTTCGATTGAAGCCAAAACTAATTCTGAACTTTCAGGATTATTCTCTGAAGACAATTGTAAAAAGTTCGTCAACTTATCGCTTACTTCTGTGAAATGATTTCCAATAATTTTTGAAGCTTGGCTATAATCAATTCCCTTTTGAAGTTTGAATAATTTAAATAACGGAAACAGAATTAAACGAACTAAAAGGAAAACTTCAACTCCAACAAATAACCAAAATAGAAAAGTTCTTCCCAGAGGTTTTAACCAAAGAAAGTACTCTACAAAAAGCGTAAATAGAAAATATAATAAACCAAAACCTGTAAAAAGTAAGATCCCTTTTATTAATTCGTTGGTATAATATTTCTTAATGAAAGCCTCTAACTTTTGATATATTGCAGATGATGTTTTCAAAATAAATCTGTTTGAATTATAACCTATAAAAGTAGTAATTATAACAATAAGTCTGAAAGTCAAAAGTCGAAAGTCAAAAGTTTAGCACACAGCTAAAAACCTTTCAAACTTTCGACTTTTGGCTTTTGACTAATATCGTATCTTTGCAACAAAATTTTAAACAAATGTCAAAGCAAGTTCGTGTGCGTTTTGCACCAAGTCCGACTGGACCGTTACATATTGGCGGAGTTCGTACTGCCCTATTTAATTATTTATTTGCAAAAAAACATAACGGTGTTTTTTATCTAAGAATTGAAGATACAGATCAGACTCGTTTTGTTCCAGGTGCAGAGGCTTACATTATGGAAGCTCTTGAATGGTTAGGAATTGCTCCTGAAGAAACAGTTGGAAAAAATGAAAAATTTGGTCCATACAGACAAAGCGAACGTAAAGATTTATACCAACAATATGCAGATCAATTAATCAATTCTGGTTGGGCATATTATGCTTTTGATACTCCGGAAGCTTTGGACGCACATAGAAAACAACACGAAGCTGAAGGAAAAACATTTATTTACAATCACCACAATCGTGAAAAGTTAGATACTTCTTTAGTAATTTCTGCTGAAGAAACTGCTAAAAGAATTGCAAATGGAGAACATTATGTGATTCGTTTTAAAACTCCGGTTGATGAAACTTTACATTTGAAAGATATTATTCGTGGAGATGTTAAGTTTGAAACGAATCTTTTGGATGATAAAGTTCTTTTCAAAAGTGACGGAATGCCAACGTATCATTTAGCAAATATTGTTGATGATCATTTGATGGAAACTTCACATGTAATTCGTGGTGAAGAATGGTTGCCTTCTATGCCTCTTCATGTTTTATTATACAAAGCATTTGGTTGGGAAGCTCCAGAATTTGCTCATTTACCTTTGATTTTGAAACCAGTTGGAAATGGTAAATTATCAAAAAGAGATGGAGACAAAATGGGATTCCCTGTATTTCCTTTAGAATGGAAAACTGAAGAAGGGGTTTCATCTGGTTACAGAGAAAAAGGATTTTTCCCAGAAGCAGTTGTAAACTTCTTAGCTTTATTAGGATGGAACGATGGAACTGATAAAGAATTATTTTCTTTAGAAGAATTGACTCAATCTTTTGACTTGAACAGAGTTCACAAAGCTGGAGCAAAATTTGATCCAGAAAAAAACAAATGGTTCAACCACCAATATTTAGTAAAACAAAATGATGCAGATTTGGCAAAAACCTTCTCTCCTATTTTAGAAGAAAAAGGCATTGATGTATCTAAATATGATCTTACGAAAATTGTTTCTTTGATTAAAGAAAGAGCAAATTTCGTTTCTGAATTTTGGGATTTGACTGATTTCTTTTTCCAAGCTCCAACATCTTACGATGAAAAAGCAAGCAAAAACTGGAAAGAAGAAACTCCAACTTTAATGCAGGAACTGATTTCTGTTTTAGAAAATATCGAAGATTTTACTTCTGCAAATATTGAAGCAATCGTGAAAGATTGGTTAACTAAAAACGAAATCGGAATGGGTAAAGTAATGCAACCTTTTCGTTTAAGTTTAGTTGGAGCTTTGAAAGGTCCTCACCTATTTGACATTGTTGAAATCATTGGAAAAGAAGAAACTATTTCTAGAATTCAGAAAGCAATTGAAACTTTATAATTAAAAATTTCATTCAAAAATAGAAAACGCTAAGAAACATCGACCAAATGTTCTTAGCGTTTTTTTAATGTTTGATAATTCCTTTTTAGAAGAATTTTCGTAATTTACCGAAATTCATAAATTAAACTAAATAACCATGAGTACAGCATTTATTATCTTTTTAGTATTGGCATTCTTCATTTTCATGTCGTCTTTCTTTACTGTAAAACAGCAATCGTCTGTTATTATCGAACGATTTGGAAAATTTCAGAGTGTAAGAAATTCAGGATTACAACTTAAAATTCCGTTGGTTGACAGATTGGCCGGACGTGTAAATCTTAAAATTCAGCAATTGGATGTTATCATTGAAACTAAAACTAGAGACAACGTTTTTATTAAAATGAAAGTTTCTGTTCAGTTCAAAGTAATTCAAGAAAAAGTATATGAAGCATTTTACAAATTAGAATATCCACACGATCAGATTACTTCTTACGTTTTTGACGTAGTTCGTGCCGAAGTTCCAAAACTAAAATTGGATGATGTTTTTGAAAGAAAAGATGATATCGCAGTTGCAGTAAAACGTGAATTGAACGAAGCAATGTCTACTTACGGATATGATATCATCAATACTTTGGTTACTGATATTGATCCAGATATCCAAGTAAAAAATGCAATGAATAGAATCAACGCTGCTGATAGAGAAAAAACCGCTGCTGAATTTGAAGCAGAAAGTTCAAGAATTAGAATCGTTGCAAAAGCAAAAGCCGAAGCAGAAAGTAAACGTTTACAAGGACAAGGTATTGCAGATCAGCGTCGTGAAATTGCAAGAGGTCTTGTAGAAAGTGTTGAAGTTTTGAACCAAGTTGGAATTAATTCTCAAGAAGCTTCTGCCCTAATTGTAGTAACACAACATTATGATACTTTACAAGCAATTGGAGCTGACGCAAATTCTAATTTAATTTTACTTCCTAATTCTCCTCAGGCTGGTAGTGACATGTTAAATAATATGGTCGCATCATTTACTGCATCAAACCAAGTTGGCGAAATGATGAAAAAACATAATAAAAAAGTCGACAAACCAAAACCAATTCAGAGACAATCAGGTTATGAAGATGACATTCAACCGGAAGACCAACAATAATATAAAAATGAAAAAGAGGCTTAATCGCCTCTTTTTCTATTTATAAACCAACCAATTACATAAGGTAAAATGGTCTGTATAATTTTTACATAAGAATTTGAAAAGTAATCTGTGTAAGATGAAATAAAACCATTTACAATATTTTGTGGTGTGATACTTTCCTTAGTTTTCTGAAAACTTAAGACCAATTTCTGATAATTGATTTCTTTTTCTAATTTCAAAATTTCTAGATCTCTTTCAATCTCAGCATACGAAGAGTATTTTTTTCTTTCCATAATTAATCATTAAAAAAGATTTCTGAAAATTTCTCCAAGATTGGTCCTTCAACAAATTTGTCTTTTATAAAGAAAAGCAAAATGGTTATTACCAGATAGATTCCTCCTACAGTCAAAAATCCGAGAGCATTACTTTCAAACAAAGAACCAAAAGCATACGCTGCGGCGAAAGATCCAAAAATCATCACCATACTGAAACACAATAAAATCAAAGTAAACTTAAAGATTAAAGTTGTTGATTTCATTGCAACCTTAAAACCCCAAAGTTTGTAATAAGCTAAATGACTTTCAATGTATTCTTTAGCTTGATCCTGAACTTTTTCAGTGTTTTCTTTTAATTCTTCAAAAGCCATATTTAAAATTTTAGATAAAAAAAGCACAAAACTTTCTTATAAAAATAAGCAAGTAATGTGCTTTATAAAAATATTATTTCTGAAGTTTAGCGTTTTGTGCTTTTAACTCAGCCAATTTAGTTTCTAAAAAAGTAATTACTTCTTCTGTTTTATGGCTGACATTAGAAAGTAACTCATTCAAAGTTCCGTCAAGATTATGAGTAGCACTCGTAAATTTTTCACGAAGAACTTCAGAGCTGGCATCAAAAGAATCTTTCAGATTATGTTTAGCATCATCGATACCTTCCTTAATTTTTGCTCTTGTTTTTGATCCTTTATCTGGAGCAAATAAAATTCCGATTGCCGCTCCTGCAGCCGCTGCAGCTAAAATTGCTGCTGCTGTATTTAAATTCTTAGACATGATAGTTACAATTTAAAATTATTAATAAAGATACTCTTTTTTAAAATGATAAAACTTTGATTAATTGCAATTTACAAAAAATTAACAATCTTATTAATACACATAAGCTACAGCTTCATACTTACCATCTGCTTTTTCAACGATACTAACAAATGGATAACCACTTGAAGCCGATTTAGATTTGATTCTCATAGCAGTCTGGTTCTGATTTGCAATTGGCGGTTCGCCTTTTGTCCTTGTTGAGACTCCTGTAAAACTAGCTGCTTGTTTCAGTCCTATTGTTTTGTCCTGTGGAAGAACAGTTACCATTTTGTAATCGTCTTTTGAATCAACTACTATTTTATCAGAAACTTTTTGAGTTTGTTTTGTTTCTTTATTTGTAATAGATGAAACTGCATATTTACTGATTTTGATTTCTTCAGAACTTCCATTCAAAGAATAATAAACAAAACCATTTTCGTTTTTAATAAAATTCACATCAAGATGTTCTCCGTTGTGTTTTGTAATTTGATGTGTTTGTGAAATTGCTACGTTTGCAAATAATAATGCTACTGCGAAATATAAAATTTTCATGATAATTAGATTTAAATTAAAAATTGTCAGACCTGAAATTTAAAAACTAAACTTTCACTCAAATTCAACATTATGGAATTTTATACATTATGATGCAATCTGAAAAAATATTTTTTACGGGAAATATTATCAGAATTCCATCATAATAAAAATGAGAACATAAAATTGTCTTTTTAGGAAATCAGTTTTGAAAATCTATTATTATAAAAAATTACGAGTTTCTAAAAACAATAAATTTCAACTTAGATTCTTTACGGCAAATTTTAATTTTTTACAAAAATCATCTCTGACTTTTGGTATTGAGTTAAAAATAGCAGTTTTATAAACAATTGTGTGTTAACAACCCGTTAAACTGACTAAAATAACAGTAAAAACTAAAATAAAGACCGTAAATAAACAATAATTAAAAAAATGAGTTATTTATTAATTCGATTTAAAAAACGTCTTAAAATCAATTTATGAAGGTTAAAATCAATCTATAAAAACTATTATTTTTACATTTTTAATCATTTTTATAAATAATAATTAAAAACTAAAGTTCTGAAAAATCAATAATAAAAATTTATATATATAAAATTAAAATCAAGAGCTTTAAAATAATAAAAAACTATAGTTTTAAATTTTATAGTAATTTTTATAAATAATAATTACAAACTAAATTTTAAACTATAATAATAATCAAAACTTATAATTGTAAAAATTGAAGTCAAAAAATTAAAAAATAAGAAAAAACCTTAATTTAAGTTTTTTTAGAAGAAAACTGGAAGCAAAAAAGTAATAAATTAAAATAAAGAGTTTTAATGAATGAAAAGTAGAAAAAGGTCTTCTCTATTCAACTATTTTTTATTCGCTCTTAAAATTAAATTATGAAAGTCAATTTTAATCTATAAAATAAATAAAAATACTAAATTTGATAGATTATATTAATAATAGATAAAATATTAAAATTATATATTTTAAATAATTAAAATTTATTATTACGGATTTAGAACAAAAATTGAACCTAAAAAAAGAACAAAATAAAAATAAAGCTTTCTAAATAGATTAAAAATAAAAAAATGAATTCCTCATCCAATAAAATTTTATTTTCGATTAAATTAAATTTATGAAAGTCAGTTTTAATCTATAAAAATTATAAAATTTTACTTTTTAATAGTTAATCTATATAATAAAAAAAAGCGCTTATAAAAGCGCTTTTAATAAATTTATCTGATATTACTTCTTCACCATTTCAGAAAGAATTTCAATTTCTCTCTCAGAAGCATTTTTTGGTGGATTTGAATATAATTTCAAAATTTCATCATCAAACTGATTTTTGAAACTTTCACTTTCAATATCTCTTAAATTTAAAAGTGCTTTTGATCTAACATAAGTCGATTCACTTTTTAGAGACATTGAGTATAATTTCTTAATATCTTCTTCTTCAAAATCTGTAGATTTCCAGTTTGAATACTTTAAAATAAACTGAGAAAACAACAGCGAAGCCTTATTATTGTTGATATTCTTCTTTAAAGAATTCTGTAAAAGAGAAAAACTAGAGATATTTTTGATGTTCTCCCCTATTGCACTTTCAATTGCAATTCTTTCTGGTTTAGTCTCAACTTTAAAATATTTGTTAATATCTTTCAAAGAATTATTAATGCTGTTTTCCTCTTTTTTACCCTTTTCTTCCCAAGCATCTTTCAATCCAACAGTTTTGTTAAATACTAGTTTTGAAGGAGTTGAATCTTTATCAACAGTAAAATATCCTAAACGTTGAAACTGAAATTTATCCTCATTTTGAGCTGTTGATAAACTTGGTTCAACATATCCAGTTACAATTTCTAATGAATTTGGATTCACAAAATCTAAGAAATTCTTCTCTTTATAACTGTCTGGAGCTTCATCTGTAAACAAACGATCGTACAAACGAACTTCTGCTTCCAAAGCATGTTGAATAGAAACCCAATGTAATGTTCCAGATACTTTTCTTTGGCTTGCTTCTGTCCCACTTCCACTTAAAGAATCGGTATCATACGTTACATGAATTTCAGTAATATTACCTTCTGAATCTTTTACAACTGACTCACCTTTAATAATATAAGCATTTTTAAGACGAACTTCTTTTCCTAAAGTCAAACGGAAAAACTTAGCTGGAGCTTCTTCTAAAAAGTCTTCTCTTTCAATGTATAATTCACGAGAAAAAGGTACTTTTCTAAAACCTGCATTTTCATCTTCCTGATTGTTTTCAGCTTCCAACCACTCTTCTTTTCCTTCTGGATAATTGGTAATTACCAGTTTTACAGGATCTAAAACAGCCATTACACGAGGTGCAATTTTGTTCAAATCTTCACGAATACAGAATTCTAAAACCGATACATTGATCAAATTATCACGTTTTGCAATACCAATTGTATTAGCAAAATTACGTAATGAAGCAGCTGTATAACCACGTCTTCTTAATCCAGAAATGGTTGACATTCTTGGATCATCCCAACCGTTAACATGCTTTTCTTTAACTAATTGCTGTAATTTTCTTTTACTAACAACAGTATGTGATAAGTTACGTCTAGCAAATTCTCTTTGTTTTGGACGTAGTTTATTTTCATCTAAAATCTGATCTAAAAACCAATCGTATAATTCACGGTGAGGCAAGAATTCTAGTGTACAAAATGAGTGCGAAATTTGTTCTAAATAATCACTTTGTCCGTGTGCCCAATCGTACATTGGATAGATTTTCCAAGCATCTCCAGTTCTGTGGTGATGTTTGTGTAAAATTCTGTACATGATAGGATCACGCATTAACATGTTTGTTGATTTCATGTCAATTTTTGCACGAAGAATATGTGTACCAGCCTCAAATTCACCGTTTTTCATTCTTTCGAATAAATCTAAGTTTTCTTCAACAGAACGATTTCTGTATGGACTATCTGTTCCAGAAGTTGTTGGAGTTCCTTTCTGGATTGCCATTTCTTCAGAAGATTGACTGTCAACATAAGCTTTATCTTTCTTAATTAATAAAACTGCCCAATCGTATAATTGTTGGAAATAATCTGATGCATAACATTCTTCAGCCCATTTGTAACCTAACCATTCCACATCTTTTTTAATAGCATCAACAAATTCCTGCTCTTCTTTTTCAGGGTTTGTATCATCAAAACGTAAATTCACAGGAGATTGATAATCAATTCCTAAACCAAAATTTAACGCAATAGAACTCGCGTGCCCAATGTGTAAATATCCATTAGGTTCTGGTGGAAAACGAAAGCGAAGTTTAGTATTTGAAAGACCTGATTTTACGTCTTCCTCTATGATTTGTTCAATAAAATTGAGTGATTTCTCTTCTGATGCCATTATTTTATAGTAATTTTAGCAAAGATAAAAAAGTTTATAGTTTATAGTTTATGGTTTATGGTTTTCTTTGGAAACTTACTCTAAACTTGAAACTTAAAACCTGAAACTAAATTTAGAAATGGGAGTTATAAAATTAAAAAATATCCGTACTTTTTCTTACCACGGATGTTTAATTGAAGAAGGAAAAATTGGATCTGATTACAAAGTAGATTTAAAAATTAAAACCAATTTACAGAAATCGGCAGAAACAGATCATCTTTTAGACACTGTAGATTATGTTCATTTGAACAAAATTGTAGCCGAAGAAATGGCAATTCGTTCGCATTTATTAGAACATGTTGCTAAAAGAATCAATATTCGTGTACTGGCAGAGATAGAAATGGTAGAAAAAACAACAGTTTGGGTTTCTAAAATAAATCCGCCTATTGGTGGTGATGTTGAGTCAGTTACTATAAAAATGACAGAAATTAGAAAGTAATTTTGAAAATTAAAATCCTAAAATTTTAAAATAGTTAGTGTGAAACTTTTGAAATTTAAAGATTTTAGTTACTTTTGCCAACCGTTCAAGTAATGGCGTCGTGGCCGAGCGGCTAGGCTGGGCTCTGCAAAAGCTCCTACTCCGGTTCGAATCCGGACGATGCCTCAAAACCTTCAAAGCAATTTGAAGGTTTTTTTTATGTCTTGTCATTGCGAGGAACGAAGCAATCTTACTTAGTATATAGACAATTTATAAACTCATGCAAGTGAGATTACTTCGCTCCTCTCAATGACTTATAAACACAAAAAAACCTCTGAAATTCAGAGGTTTAATTTTATAATATTGAGTTATTAACAACTATTTCTTTTCTATCCTTTCAAAAGCATTTTTAACCATTTGCTTTTCTTTAGGAAACCATCCTTGAATTACTAAAGCAAATCCGAAAACCATTAAAACCACGCTAATTCCTTTTTTAATTTTAAGAATATTTGTTGGAGTCATTTTTGATTTTAACTGTTTGGCTAATAAAATCTTAGCACAATCAATTAATAAGTAAGTGATGATTACAGCAGTAAAAAATGTCATCATTCTAGGAGTCTGCATATCTAATTTTGGTCCTACAGAAATAATTACGGCAAGCCAAAAACCAAGAACACCAATGTTAATAACGTTAAGTAAAAAGCCCTTTACAAACAAACTGCCATAGTTTCTTTTCAAAATGTCTCGGTCAATTTCTTCATCGTTTATTTTTTCTTCTTTCTTTAATTTTACAAACGATATAATACCATAAGAAAGCATAATTATTCCGCCAAAAATAAAGAGTGCTGGATCATCTTTCAAACTGGAAATCAGTCTATAACTTCCAAGATAAGCAATAGCAATAAAGAAAATATCTCCCAATACTACACCTAAATCAAAAACAATTGCAGCTCTAAATCCTTTTGTAATGCTGGTTTCTAATAAAACAAAAAATACTGGACCAACCATAAAGCTAAGAACAAGTCCCCACGGGAGTCCAGCCAGAATATCATTTATCATCAAAATACGACTTGTTATTTTACTTCTTCTATTTTACCACCAAAAACAGTTTTCTGGTTTATTTGCTTTGGTTTTCCATAAATGTAAATAGAGCCTCCTGCGCTCACTTTTGCATCGACAAGGGTAGAAGCATTAACATCTGCTTTTCCGCCCGCAGAAACGCTTACAGTAGTCTGAGACGTCTCTAATTTACTTGCTAGTAAATATCCTCCAGCTCCTAAACTTGCATCTTGATTTGCTGCTTTTCCAGTTAAAGTAATTTTACCTCCTGAAACTGAACTTACTTTTAGTTTATCAACATCCAAATCAACATTTATAAGACCGCCTTCCTGAGCACTCACTTTAAAAGAAGTAGCTTTGATGGCTTCACTGCTTTTCACTTCTGCTCCTTCATTAACATCAATCAATTCTATATGTCTGTAATACAAAGTTATATCAAGATCATTTCCAGAAAGAAGCTTTGGAAAAGGCATTCTTAATTTTAAAATACCATTTTTATTAACAGCTTCAACTTCTGCTTCTCTTGTTCCTTTTATTACAATTTTATTTTCAGATCCTTGAACTAATTTTACACTTAATTTATCAAATACTTTTACGGTATCAAAATCACCTAACTCTTTGGTAACTTGACTAAAAGACATTTGTACAAATAAAATTGCTGCTCCTATAATTAGCTTTTTCATACTTTTATTTTTAAATTAATATTTATTCTGCTCGTCTTAAAAAATGAAAATCCAGTTGTTTTTTCACTAAGTCGGCATTTTTTACTTTCACATAAATTTCATCTCCTAATTGGAGTAATCGGTTTGAAGTAGCTCCAACCAATGCATATTGTCTTTCGTCAAAAGTATAGTAATCCTCTTTTATTTCTCTGATTCTTACCATTCCTTCACATTTGTTAGAAACAATTTCAACATAAATTCCCCATTCGGTAACACCAGAAATAACTCCAAGGAATTCTTCGTCCTGATGATCCTGCATGTATTTAACCTGCATGTATTTAATACTGTCACGCTCAGCATTTGTTGCTAAGTTTTCCATGTTTGAACAATGCAAGCATTTAGTTTCATAGGTTTCTTCGTCTACAGAAGCTCCCCCATCTAGATAATACTGCAGCAATCTGTGTACCATTACGTCTGGATAACGACGAATTGGCGATGTAAAATGGCTGTAATAATCAAAAGCTAAACCGTAGTGACCAATATTATCAGTCGAATATTTGGCTTTGCTCATACTTCTAATCGCAAGAGTATCAATAAGATTTTGTTCTTTCTTACCATTTACTTCTTCCATCAAAGCATTTATAGATTTCGCTATATCACCTTTTGTTCTAAAATCAATTTTATAACCAAACTTAGCAATAACAGTTTGCATTGCAATCAGTTTATCTTCATTTGGTTCATCGTGAATACGGTAAACAAAGGTTTTCTTTTGTTTTCCAATATATTCAGCCACTTTTCTATTAGCCAAAAGCATAAATTCTTCAATCAAATGATTGGCATCTTTTGATATTTTAAAATATACTCCTTCTGGTTCTCCTTCTTCGTTAAGATTAAATTTCACTTCCACTTTATCAAAAGAAATAGCGCCTTGCTGCATTCTTTTCTTTCTTAAAATCTTAGCTAATTCATCTAATTTCAAAGTAGCTTCAACTATCTCATCTGAAACCACATAAGAATCCCCAGTAATAGAAATATCAACTGGAATCGTATTATTTCCTTTTGTTTCAATAATATGCTGAGCTTCTTCGTAAGCAAAACGTTGATCTGAATAAATTACTGTTCTTCCAAACCATTGGTTGATAACCTGAGCCGTTGGAGAAACTTCAAATATTGCTGAGAAAGTATATTTCTCCTCATTCGGACGTAACGAACAGGCAAAGTTTGATAATACTTCCGGAAGCATTGGCACTACTCTATCTACCAAATAAACCGAAGTGGCTCTCTGATATGCTTCATCATCTAGGATTGTTCCTTCTTCCAAGTAATATGAAACATCTGCAATATGAATTCCAATTTCGAAGTTTCCATTTTCTAACTTTTTGAAAGACAAGGCATCATCAAAATCTTTTGCATCTTTTGGATCTATCGTAAACGTAAGCGTATCACGCATATCACGACGTTTTGCAATTTCAGATTCCTGAATGGAAGTATCCAGTTTTTGTGCAAATACTTCTACTTCAACAGGAAAATCTGCTGGCAAACCATATTCAGCTAAAATAGCATGAATCTCTGTGTTATGTTCTCCAGGTTTTCCTAAAACTCGAATTACAGATCCAAACGGACTATCAGCTCTTTTTGGCCAATCTTCAATCTTAACTAAAACAACGTCACCGTTTTCTGCTTCACCAATTTTATCTTTAGGGATAAAAATATCGGTATACATTTTAGGGTTTGCAGTCGAAACAAAAGCAAAATTTGGCTGCATATCAATTACACCTACAAACTCTGTTTTATCTCTTTCTATAACTTCAATTACTTCACCCTCAGGTCTTTTTCCTTTTCTTCTGTTATAAACGTAAACTTTTACTTTGTCTTTATCTAAAGCACGATTCAAATTATTGGTCGGAATAAAAACATCTTCTTCAAATTCGTCACAAATAAAATATGCCGTTTTTCTGCTCGTCATATCTATCGTTCCTTCGTAGTAATCCTGGCTTACGGCTTTTACTAAGTATTTTCCAGGTTCTGTTTCTATAATTTTCTTCTGAGCTGCAAGAATCTTTAGATCTTTTATAATCTGATTTCTGCTTTTTGTATCATCAAGTTCTAGCTTTGCTCCTATCTGTTTGTAATTGAATGGCTTATTAGCATTTTGCGATAAAATCTTCAGGATCTTCCCAGAGAAATCTTTCTCTTTTTTTATCGGCTTTCTAATTTTCTTACTCATATATCTTTTCTAATAAGGTTTAAAATTACGAATAAGAAATCAGATTACAGATTTTAACAAATAGAATTATTAAAATTATAACTTTTCGTACATTTACAAAAAGACCTAAAATGGAAAGCTTTAAAACGATCGCCGTATTCAATTATCTGCACGAAACCGTAGTTCTCAAACACTTACTAGAACAAGAAGGAATTCCTTATTTTTTCGAAAACGAAATGACGCTCTCTGTAATGCCATTTTACTCCAATGCACTGGGCGGAATCAAACTCAAAGTTCATCCAAACGATTTCGAAGAAGTCCAACAAATTCTAGACAATCTTAACAATCCACTTAAAATCGTCTGAAACAAGATTCAAAACAAATTCAAATCAGAAGTAAAATTCAAACTCAAATCAAATTTTTTCAATTTCAACTTTTTTAGTTTTCAACATATATTAAATACAACAAAAAAGATTTTTAAAAATTTAAAAAAATTTGGTTGTTATTATAGCTTGTTAATATGTCGAATAATTTTTTTTTTGAAGCCATTGAAATCTCGTTTTACTTATT
This sequence comes from Flavobacterium tagetis, assembly GCF_016735615.1. Lineage (GTDB taxonomy): Bacteria > Bacteroidota > Bacteroidia > Flavobacteriales > Flavobacteriaceae > Flavobacterium > Flavobacterium tagetis. Next base: position 1,138,468 of record NZ_JAERSF010000001.1, on the reverse strand, counting down.
TATTCTGAGTTATCAACATAGTTATTTTTGGTTAAATGACTAATTTATAAGACTTTTTGTATTTTAATTAACAACGGTTGACAACCAAAATTGAATTGATTTTGTAGATAAGTTGATATGTTGATTTCTGTTGAAAATGGTATTTTTTATATTGATAACTTTTCCAAAAATTCACGAAACTTTTCTTGCATATTTAAATCCAGTTTTGGATTAGGTATTTTTTTGACACAACCAAAAAAAAGTTCTAATTTTCTTTTCGAACTTATTAACATTTTCTGTTAACTTAAAGTTAATTGAATATCAAGCAATTACAAACTGCTATTAACACCTTAAAATTTTAACAAATATTCTGTTTATTCTTCATTGATTGTGAGACAGTTATAGACTTATTAAAATTGTTAATAACTGATAAGGTTTTGACAGTAAGATAGTTGTAAAATGAGAGTTTTTGTAATGAATTTACGAATGTATGCTAATTATAAATTGCTTTGTTGATATAATATCTATAAAGAAAATAATTTGTGAAAATTGGTGTAATTCGTGGCAACCATTTATTAATTGAGTAAATTTGCATAACACAACTTAATAGATATAGAAAAATGAAAATTTCGATAGGAAACGATCACGCAGGTCCAGAATATAAAAAAGCAATTGTTGAAATGCTGAAAGCGAGAGGATATGAAATAACTAACTACGGTACAGATACTGATGCTTCTGTAGATTATCCAGATTTTGGACATCCAGTTGCCAATGATGTATCTGAAGGAAAAGCTGATTTTGGAATCGTAATTTGCGGAAGCGGTAACGGAATTGCAATGACTGTTAATAAACATCCGAAGGTAAGAGCTGGCTTATGCTGGACAAAAGAAATCGCGTATTTGACGCGTTTACACAATGATGCCAATATTGTGAGTATTCCAGCGAGATTTACATCTATTCATCAAGCTGTTGAAATTGTTGAAACTTTCTTAGATACAGCTTTTGAAGGTGGAAGACACCAAAATAGAGTGAATAAAATTGCTTGCGCATAAAAAGTCAAAAAAAATTCGGTGCTTCGCACCTATTCATAATCACACCGGGCCAATTTTTAATTTGCTCGGTTTTTTATTTTAAGTATTTATTATTCAGTGTTTTAAAATGTATTTTTTGAATTATCAACAATGTTAATATCTACTTTTTATAGTTTAAATAAGCAATTATAAGTGCTAATTGAATTGCTAAAATCACAACGAACTTTACAATAAAAGAAGTTTTGCTCGTTTTATGTCTAAATAGTAACATTGCTGTTAATAACCCTGGCGATCCTCCGGTTAAAGCCATGAAAAACAAGGTATTTTCAGGAATTCGTCTTTTGTTTTTTCGAGCTTGAGATTTGTCATATCCCGCGAAAATAAAAACGAGAATATTTATAAATAAAAAATATAGTAATAAAACTTCCATAGGCTTAAAATTAGAAACAAAGATATTATTTTAGCCGAATGATTTACTATTTTGCAGAAATGCTTTAACAAGTAAATTATATCATTTTTAAGTAAGAAAATCATTTCATTAAAAGTATGACTAACATTCAATTCATTGCCAAATCTGTTCAGGCTCCCGCAGTCAGTATTCAAAACACAGTAAAATTATTAGAAGAAGATTGTACGATTCCGTTTATTTCTCGATATAGAAAAGACGCAACCGGAAATCTGGATGAAACTGTAATTGAACAGATTGCAAAACTGCAGAAAGAATACGATACGTTGATAAAACGTAAAGAAGCGGTTTTAAAATCGATAGAAGAGCAAAAAGCGCTTACGCCAGATTTGAAGAAAAAAATTGAAGACAGTTTTGATTTACAAGAAATAGAAGATTTTTACCTTCCATACAAAAAGAAGAAAAAAACAAAAGCCGATGTCGCGCGCGAATTTGGTCTTGAACCTTTAGCTAAACTTATTATATCTGAAAGTGATGCTGATATCGATTTTATTTCGACGCAATACATTAATGAAAATGTTATCAATGAAGAAGCGGCAATTCAAGGAGCAAGAGATATTGTAGCTGAATGGATCAACGAAAATATTTATGTTCGTAAACAATTAAGAAGATTGTTTCAGCGTAAAGCGACCATTGCTACAAAAGTGGTTAAAAAGAAAGCAGAGGAAGAAGGCGCACAAAAATTCAACCAGTATTTTGATTGGGAAGAGCCGCTGACAAAAGCCCCAGCGCACCGTTTATTAGCAATGCTTCGTGCAGAAAATGAAGGTTTTATCAAAATGAAGATAGATGTTGATATCGACGATGCCTACGATGTTATTGACGAAATTATCATTAAAAAACAAAATAATACAACAGCTCACTTACAATTAGCAATTGAGGATAGTTATAAACGTTTATTGAATCCAGCAATTGGAAATGAAACTTTACAAGAAGCAAAAGCCAAAGCTGATGCTAACTCGATTCAGGTTTTTGCTAACAATTTAGGACAATTATTATTAGCTCCGCCGTTGGGAGAAAAACGTATTTTGGCAATTGATCCTGGATTTAGAAGCGGTTGTAAAGTAGTTTGTTTGGACGAAAAAGGAGATTTATTATACAACGAAACGATTTACCCACACGCGCCTCAAAACGAGGAAACAATGGCGATCAAGAAAATCCGTTCGATGGTAAACGCATATCAAATTGATGCCATTTCTATCGGGAACGGAACTGCTTCTCGCGAAACTGAATTTTTCATCAAAAAAATCGCGTTTGACAAACCAGTTCAGGTTTTTGTGGTTTCTGAGGCGGGAGCATCGGTATATTCAGCATCAAAAATTGCGAGAGAAGAATTTCCTAATTACGATGTGACGGTTCGTGGTTCGGTTTCTATTGGTCGACGACTTTCAGATCCTTTGGCAGAATTGGTAAAAATCGACCCGAAAGCAATTGGAGTAGGGCAATATCAGCATGATGTTGACCAGACGAAACTTAAAGAAGAATTGGATAGCACTGTGATTCGTTGCGTAAACTCAGTTGGGATTAACATTAACACGGCAAGTAAACATTTACTAAGTTATGTAAGTGGGATAGGAGAGAAGCTGGCGGAAAATATTGTACAATATCGTTCTGAAAATGGCCCTTTTGAAGATAGAAAACAGCTAAAAAAAGTGCCTCGTTTAGGAGACAAAGCGTATCAGCAAGGAGCAGCTTTTATTAGAATTACTAATGCTAAAAATCCGTTGGATAATTCGGCGGTGCATCCAGAGGCTTATCCAGTTGTTGAAAAGATGGCGAAGGATTTGAATGTTTCATTGAATGAATTAATTGCAAATAAAGAGAAAACAGCGCTTATTAAACCAGAAAAGTATGTTACATCTGAAATTGGTTTATTGACACTGAAAGACATCATAAAAGAGCTTGAAAAGCCGGGATTAGATCCAAGAAAGTCAGCTAAGGTTTTTGAGTTTGACGCAAACGTAAAATCGATTAAAGATGTAAAAACCGGAATGATTCTTCCAGGAATAGTTAATAACATTACTAACTTTGGCTGTTTTGTTGACATCGGAATCAAAGAAAGTGGTTTAGTGCATATTTCGCAGTTAAAAGCTGGATTTGTGAGTGATGTAAACGAAGTGGTAAAATTACACCAGCACGTTGATGTAAAAGTTACTGAGGTTGATGAGGATAGAAAGAGAATTCAATTGACGATGATTTTGTAAAAATTCCGATTTTTTACAATCTTGTCATTTCGACCGAAGGGAGAAATCACACTAGTAACTCGACAAAGATTGAAGATTCTCTGTGCGGAAATACTTGTGCGATTTCTCCCTTCGGTCGAAATGACAAAACTATTGGAGTAGGTTCATTATAGACCATAAAAAAATCCCAGATTACATTGTAATCTGGGATTTTAATTTTTTCGAATTTCTTATTTTGTTTCTTCTTCTTGTTTTTTAGAAGCAGCAGGTTGATCGTCTTTAGCAGCGTTTTTAAATTCCTTAATTCCACTTCCTAAACCTTTCATTAATTCTGGAATTTTTTTACCTCCAAAAAGTAATATCACAATACCTACGATAACAAGGATTTCTGTAAGACCTAATCTTCCCATGACTAATATATTTAATGCCGAAGCAAATTGTTTTTCTTAATTATTCCGCAAAGGTATATAGAAATATACGAAATAGAAGTATTTTTAGTTTAAAATATTTCGATTAGACCGCGTTAAATATTTTATAAAATCGTAAATTATAGCTCTTCATGAAATTTTTCGAACAAATTTCGTGATGATTAATTACTATATTTGCTAGAATAAAGAAGCATAATGACTCAAAAAAATAAAAGGAATTTTAGAAAAAAACTGTTCATTAAAAACCGATTAGTAATTTTAAATGAAGACACTTTTGAAGAGATATTTTCTTTTAGACTTACTTTAATGAATGTTTTTGTAACGTTTACTTTAGGCGGAATATTTCTAATTTTGGTTACTACTTTTATCATTGCTTTTACGCCCCTTCGAGAATTTATTCCGGGGTATTCTTCTACAGAATTGAAACGAAACGCTACAAGACTAGCAATTAAATCAGATTCTTTAGAAACGGCTTTAAAACAGAATGAAATTTATATAAAAGGGATTCAGAAAGTTTTAAAGGGTGAACTAGAATATTCAAAATTTAATAAAGATTCTATATTGGCAGAATCTGTTGAAGACGCTTCAGATGTAAACATGAAAGCATCGGATGCTGAAATAAAACTAAGAGAAGATGTAGCCGAAACAGAAAAAGAATTGAAGGCCGAATCTAAAGACAAAAAGAAAAGTGACAAAAAATAATACCACTAAAAATGTCAATTAAGTCAATTGCGGCGAAAATTTTTGCCCGAAAAATATATAAACAAACGCTTAGATGGGCAGAAAAACCAGCTGAAACTCAGCAAAAGGTTTTTAAAAGTTTGATTGAAAATGCATTAAGTACCGAATTTGGAAAAGATCATCATTTTAATCAAATAAAAACTTTTGAAGATTTTCAGAAACGTGTTCCAGTTAGAGATTATGAAGATCTAAAACCGTATGTCGAAAAGGTTGTAAAAGGAGAAGCTGATATTCTTTGGAAAGGAAAACCATTATATTTTGCTAAAACTTCTGGAACAACTTCTGGCGCAAAATTTATTCCGCTAACTAAAGAATCTATGCCATTTCATATAGAAGCGGCTCGAAATGCCATTTTGCATTACATCAACGAAACAGGAAACGCCGATTTTGTTGACGGAAAAATGATATTTCTGCAGGGAAGTCCCATTTTAACTGAAAAATACGGAATAAAATTTGGAAGACTTTCTGGAATTGTAGCACACTTTGTTCCAAAATATCTTCAAAAAAACAGAATGCCATCTTGGGAAACCAATTGCATAGAAGATTGGGAAACCAAAGTCGATGCCATTGTAGACGAAACTATAAAAGAAGATATGTCGGTTATCTCGGGAATTCCGTCTTGGGTAAAGATGTATTTTGAACGTTTGCAGCAAAAAAGTGGTGGAAAAAAGATTAGCGAAATATTCAAAAATTTCAATCTATTTATCTACGGAGGTGTAAATTATGAACCTTATCGCGCCAAGTTTGAACAAATGATTGGCAAAAAGGTAGATAGTATAGAATTGTTTCCTGCATCTGAAGGCTTTTTTGCGTACCAAGACTCGCAGAAAGAAAAAGGAATGTTGCTACTTTTGAATTCTGGAATTTTCTATGAGTTTATAAAAGCTGATGAATTTTTTAGCGAAAACCCGAAAGTATATACAATTGGTCAAGTTGAGGTAGGAGTGAACTATGTTTTGATTATTTCTACCAATGCAGGGCTTTGGCGTTATAATATTGGAGATACTGTTCAATTTACATCTTTGGCACCGTATCGTGTTATGGTTTCTGGACGTATTAAACATTATATCTCAGCTTTCGGCGAACACGTTATCGCTAATGAAGTTGAAAATGCAATGAAAGAAGCAGTAAATTCTACTAATATTGTAATCAACGAATTTACAGTTGCACCTCAAATTAATCCGTCAAACGGACTTCCGTATCACGAATGGTTGATCGAATTTGAAAAAGAGCCTGAAAACATGGAAGTTTTTGCTGAAACGATCGATAGTTCAATGCGTAAGCAGAATATTTATTATGACGATTTAATTACCGGAAATGTTCTAAGAAAAGTAGTCATTACAAAGGTTTCTAAAAACGGATTTCAAGATTACATGAAATCGCAAGGAAAATTGGGTGGACAGAATAAGATTCCGAGATTATCAAATGACAGAAACATTGCAGATAATTTGAAGTGAAATTTATCTTTTAAAAAGACCATCTAACAATTTGTTAAATGCGAATTCATTAAAGTTATCTATATAATTCCTACTTTCGTTGATCGAAATATTCGTATCTTCTTTACAAATGGAGAAGATTTTTAAAATTAAAAAGACATGAAAGAAACTAAACATATATCAAGATCTAGAGCACAGGAATCTTCTGCGGCAATAGAAAAAATGTACATTACAATGCGCCATTTATTCAACCGTGGTTTTTACAAACCAATGGGAGTTTCTGGCGACAGCTTACGCGAATCATTATTGGCTTTACGTCCAGAAATTTATGGAAATATTGCCGAAGAAAAAGTTGAATTAAACGGACTTTTGTACGTGATTGAACGTCTTCCAATCGGAATCGAGCAATGCCGTTTTATCAATTTAACTTCAGACGAAGGATATTCTAAATCACATTTTCAGCCAATTGTTCCTCCAAAAAGAAGAAGAAATTGCTACAGAATCGATGAAGAACAAATGAATGTTGAAATCACTCGTGGACGTTCTGATATTTATGATATCCTGACACATTTAACTTTCATTTTCATTGAATCTCATAAAATTAAAAATAGAGTTTTAATTGATGATGGAGGAGAAGTTTCGCGCGATTGGCAGAAATTAGAGCAAGCCGTTATGCAGACTAAAAAGCTTTCTCAAGTTGAAAAAGAAAAAGCAATTTCGCATGTTGCCAATATTTTAGCGAGAACTTTTGAGGAAGTTTTAGATATTTACGATGCTTTTGGTTCAGAAAATGCACCAGATCGCTTCTTGCATGTTATTTATTGGTTAGGAAAACTGGCAATTGAAGAAATTGTTGAAAATAACAAACGCACCATCACTTTTAGTCCGGTTTTACGTGAGCGCCTTGGACATCACATTCACGGAGAAATTTGGGCAACAAACATAAAAGAAGTTTTAAAAGCAAACGATTTACTGAAAAGACCAATTCATGTTATTAGTGCCAATATGCACAGTGTAATGAATTCGATTTTTGCAACGCCATTATTAAAAACAAAATATAAAGGAAAAACAGATTTCTTTATTTATGAAGAATTAAGTGGTTCGGGTTCAAAAGAAATAAGATCTCAAGTAGAAGATTTGGCTTTAAAAAACGGAATGATTTCGTTGCCAGATTGTTCAGGAACAAATATTGACGTTCAGATTTTTGACACAGCTAAAATTGATTGGTCAAAAACAGCTTTTTCACATGCTAATGTAGGTGAAGAAAAACCAGTTATAATCGTAATGGATTATGCGTTTGGAGAACAAGCGTACGAAACTATTGATGAGCTTTTAAAACCATTCAAAAAAGAAACTTTACTTAATGTAAAATCGGTTTCTATTATGGGGAAAGCTGGAATTCTAGAAGGAGGAAAAGGCGATATCATGATTCCGTCTGCACATATCAACGAAGGAACTGCAGATAATTATTTCTTCGAAAATGAATTGACAGGCGCAATGTTTGAAGGAAATGATATTGATATTTATGAAGGTGCTATGGTTACCGTTCTTGGAACTTCATTACAAAACAGAGATTTATTGAAATTTTTCCACGAATCTACTTGGGGTGTAATTGGTCTTGAAATGGAAGGATCTTATTATCAAAAAGCGATTCAGTCTGCTTCAAAAATTAGAAAAAGCGTACCGCATGATATTAAAGTTCGTTATGCTTATTATGCCTCAGACAATCCTTTAGAAACAGGAAGTACACTAGCTTCAGGCGGATTGGGAACAACTGGGGTTAAACCAACATATTTGATTACCATTAAGATTTTAGAACAGATTTTCAATATAAAATAAAGCTTTAGATGAGTACAAAAGTACCGCAAGATAATTCAAATCAGGAGATTGATATTTTTCAGCTTTCAAAAAGCATTGGAAGTTTTTTTGACAGAATCAATGCCATGATTTTCAGATCTATTCATTTTTTTGTTCGCAATTGGATTATCGTTTTGATTTTAGTTGTTTTAGGCTTTGGACTAGGATGGTTTTTAGATTCAAATAAAAAAACATTTGAAAATCAGGTTATTGTAACTCCAAATTTCGGAAGTGTCGATTATCTTTATTCTAAAGTAGATTTAATAGAATCTAAAATTATTGCCGGAGACGCTGTTTTCTTGAAAAATGAAGTTGGAATTCAGAACCCAGAATCGATAAAAAAAATCGAGATTAAGCCTATTGCTGATGTTTATAAGTTTATTGAAGACAAAGAGCAGAATTTCGAATTGATTAAATTAATGGCTGAGGTTGGCGAAGTCAAAAAAGTTCTAGAAGACAACGTAACAAGTAAAAACTACACTTTTCATTCGATTTCTTTTGTAACCAACAAAATTACAGATGAAAAAGATATCGTAGAACCATTGCTAAAATATTTAAATAGCTCGGAATATTTTAATGCACTGCAAAAAATAGGTTACAAAAATCTAGAACAGCAAATTATTCAAAATGATACTATTATTGCTCAGATAGATCAGGTTTTAAATGGCTTTTCAAGTACTGTAAAGAACGCACCAAAAAACGATAAGCTGGTTTATTATAATGAAAACACTCAGCTCAATGATATTATTAAAACTAAACAGTATTTAATAATCGATCAAGGTAAAAACAGATTAAAACTAATTAACTACGATAAAACAATTAAGAAAATTAATTCGACTTTAAACATAAATAGTATTAAAGTCACAAATGGAAACTTTAAGCTTATTTTACCTATATTATTCCTTTTTCTTTTCGTTTTAATTCATTTATTTCTAAAGTTTTATCGTAGCCAGCTTTTGAAAGCTCAGGTTAAATAATATAGGTTTGAAAACGCTTAAGATCTTTGAAAGAATTTCAAAAAACTCCTTCATAAAACAGAGTTTAGGAACTTTGGCTTTGCGAATTTCTGGAGTTATTTTGTTATTTGGTTTCACACTGTTTTTAACAAAATCGTACAGTCCAAAATTAGTAGGGCAGTATGATTTTGTGCGTTCTTATCTTTTAGCAATAGGAAGTATTTGTCTATTAGGTTTTGATCAATCCATTTTATATTTTAAAGGAAGACTGGCAAGCCAGAACGAACTTACACAATTGAAAAAAGTCTATGTTAAAATGGTGGGTATGCTATTTTTAGTCTCACTAATAATTTTAATTGTTTTTCTTCTAATTGATAAAAACAGGATCAATGCTTATTTTCTGGATGATGAGGTTTATGACATTCTTTTAAAAAGTTCAGTTATATTATTTTTTCATGGACTATCACTTTTAAATACAGAAGTCTTCAGAGCGATGGACAAACTGTATGTTGCTGAATTGTTTCGAAATATTATCAAATATATTCCGCTAATAATTGGTTCTCTTGTTTTATTTTATTGGCATTTAGAAACCTATTTGGTAGATGTTTTTTTAATTGGTTTTGTTTTTTTAGCACTTTTTAGTTCCATTTTAATATTTATTTATTTTAATAAAACTGAGACTACAACAGAAGAGATTTTTACCTCAAAAGAGATTTTTACAAAATCATATCCTATTGCAATAAGCGGAATGGCAATGTTTTTATTAATGTCTTTTGATATTATGTTTTTAAAAAAGTATCAAAACGATGAAACAGTTGCTTTTTATTCTGTAGGAGTTAAAATAATGACAATTATTTCTGTCATTATTTTGACGGTAAACATAACAGTTTCAGCAAAAATTGCAGAGTATTTTTCTAGTCAGAATATGATAGAATTAAAAAGAACATTACAAAACAGTGCTCGTTTAATTTTTTGCATTAGTTTCCCAGTAATTGCCTTAATTTCTCTATTTTCAGAATATGTTTTATCGTTGTTTGGGCACCAATATAGTATAGCGCAGCAATCCTTTCTAATTTTAATAATTGGCCAGGGAATTTGTTCTTTATTTGGCTCGGCTCCAGTTTATTTGAATATGACGGGAAGACAGCATATTTTTCAGATTATTTTAATAGGAGCGGTTATCCTTAACTTTATATTAAATCGTTTTTTGATTCCAATTTACGGAATGACCGGTGCAGCCACTGCTTTTTTCTGCAGTTCTTTTTTCTGGAATTTTGTTTCTGCAGTTGTTATATATAAAAAAGACAAGATCAAGATTTTTTTACATTAAAAATATACTAATGAAAACTGTAATCAAAAAAAGCGAAGCTGCTTTCCTGCTTATTGCACTGCTAAACTTAGCTGTTGCTTTTGCTGCTTTTTTTGTTTTGCCTCCAAGATTCTTTTATGATGCGGCTATTATTGCCTTTGATAAAGGAAACGAAATAGGTTATTTTGGCAGTTATCCGCTTACCATTTTATTTTATAAGATTACGGGGCTTAGGCATTTACCATTTCCAGTAATTGCGCTTTTACAATTTCCTGTATTAATGTTTATTTTGTATAAAATAGGAATTCCAAATGACTTTGAAAAAATAAATGTCAAGAACATTTTAGTTTATCTAGGAATTTTTATGATGGCTATTTTTATATCCATGCCATCAAAAGAATTTATTACTTTTTTGTTTATTACACCAATTGCTTTTATGTGTGTAAACAAGCAATTTTCTTTCAAAAAAACGATATTTATATCTTTTCTTTTATTAATCGTTTTTGGTGCTTTTTATCGTCCTTATTTTGCCTTAATTCCGATAATAACGTACGGAATGTACTTAATAAGCTTTGTTAATTTTAAGAATAGAGTTTTGACAACCATTTTTTATGGTTTATTGATTGCCTTTTTTCTATCCTTGAGCTACGGAATTATAAAAGGAGAATATTTTTCAGAAATAAGCCGTGAGGTTGTTAATAACGCGAGAATGGGATCTGCAGATGCAAATTCGATGATCGTTCCGCCTGTAAAACCTGATACATGGTATGGAGAAGTCATTTCTGTTTTTTACGGATTTTTTACGGTAAATATTCCCATAAACGGATTAAAGCATTTACTCTCGCCACAAATTCTTGTTTTTGTTATTTGGCAGTTATTATTATCCTATATTTTATTAGTTCGTTTTTCAAAATGTTTAAAAGACAGAGAAAATTATAAATATGAACTTTTTGCGCTCTTTATTTTACTTTCTTTTTTTATAATTCAGGGTATTTTTGAACCAGATTTAGGTTCTGCGGTTAAGCATAAAACAGGTATTTTTCCATTAATATATTTTGCATTATACTATGAACATTTCAGAAAAAAACTTTAGTAAAATCTTTCATGTTTTTTTGTGTTTGATTGCTATCGCAATGATTTTCAGAAAACCCTGCTCATTTCTGATAATAGTATTTGCTGCATTTAATTTGTTTTTTTTAAAAAAACTGAAATACTCGAAAACATCATTTATTTTAATGGCTTGTATAGCTTCGCCGTTTTTACTTGAATTGCTAATGTTTTGGAATAACGATTCATTTACAAAAGGATTAAAAGCTATTGAAAAAAGCATGTCGTTAATCGTTTTCCCATTATTTATTATTGGAAATTTTCAATATGTAGACTTTTTGAAACTTACGAAAACATATACTATTGCGACAACTTTGATTCTGCTTTTATTCTTCGTTAGATTCAATCTCTTTTACCCTGAGTTAATGCAGAAGTATCTAAACGGAATTCATTTATGGGAAATGGGATATCAATTTGCAGACAGTATAGGAATTCATGCGCCAGCATTAAATATGCATTTAGCCTTTGTTTGCGTTTGTGCCTTTTATTTTGTTTTTAATACTTTTCGCCAGCAAAAAAAATTAAAAACCAAAACATTCTGGATTATTATATTTCTTCTTTCCTTTTTCTTCGTGCTTTTTGTTAATACCAGAATGGCTTTAGGAAACATTTTTGCAGGGTTTTTAATTGTTTTGTTTTTAGAAATTAAAGCAAAGTTTAATATTAAAAGACTCGTTATTATTGCAATACCGCTTTTGGTTTTACTCTTTGGAATTCTCTTTTTATTTGTTCAAAAGGATCCTTATATGAAAGAAAAATATTCAACAGTAACTTTTGCTCATATGGATAAAGTGGGAAAACTAGATGAAATTGACCATCCTGAGATTAAAGTTTTCAATTCGCTGGTTACTAGAGTTTCAATATGGAAGTCGGCTTGGGAATTATCACTTAAAAATCTTCCTTTCGGAGTTGGTGCATCAGATGGAAAGCCAGAATTGAATAAGTATTATAAGGAAACAAACCAGCAATTTTTGGCTAAATATGAGTTTCCAACTCATAATCAGTTTCTTGATTTTTTATTAAAATTTGGTATTCTCGGACCGCTAGTAGTTGTACTTTACATCTTTACGATAGGTTATTTGGGTTACGATTTAAAGAATGCTTTGATATTTTCGTTTTTTTTAATTTTTTTAACTTCAAATTTAGTAGATGACTTTCTACTTCGCTTTGACGGAATTGCTTTCAGCGGATTTTGGCTTTCCGTATTTGGAAGTTATTGGATTCAGAAAAAATTATTGATTGTAAATCGCAATTAAATCTTTAAAATTTTTGTTTACATCAAATAAATCTTGACATCTTTCAAAAGCTTTTTCTCCAAAAATTGCTCTTGTTTTACTATTGCCTAAAATTTTAAAAAACTCATTTAATTCTTCTATATCGTTAAATAAAAAACCTGTTTCATTATTTAGAACGGCATCTTTATTTCCAATAACATTAGTAGCAACAATAGGTTTTTTTAATGCCATTGCCTCTAGAACTGCTATTGGTAAACCTTCCCATAAAGATATCTGCATATACACATCAACTTTATTTAATTCCTTTAAAACAGTTTCTCGATTCAAAATCCACCCAGTAATTTTAATATTTGAGGCAGTAATTAAAGGTTTTAATTCACCATCACCAATCCATACAAAATTATATTCAGGAAACCTTAAGGCAATTTTATTAAATAGAGAAGGATCTCTTGCCGCGGTAATTCTAGCCATAATTCCAATAGTAAGCTTATCATTTTTATTTTCGATAAAATTTTGTTGTAAACTATTGATATTAACACCATTTCGAACCAATTTTGAATTACCCATTTTTTTAGCAATTTCAAACTCAGTATCGCCACAGGCAATAGTTATACCTCCAAATATCGCTTGAGTGCTTTTTTCTATCAACCAATATATTTTTTGAATAGTTTTTGAAATATCCGTTCTAAGAAAAGAATAGCCGTGTGGAGAATAATAAAGCTTCTTTTTCTTAAACAGAAAGAAAGAAGCTATTCTGCCTAAAACACCTGCTTTTGATGAATGTAGATGAATAACATCTGGATTTATTTTTTTCAGCTCTTTAGTTAACTGAATTACAGATTTTAAATCTTGAATAGGAGAAAAATTTCGTAACATATTAATCTCTATTAAATTTATGTTACTCGAAAATTCAGATTTAATTTTTTCTCTGTTTATTTCTTTTCGGTTTGCGCTGTAAATTATTGTAGTCTCAATATTTTTTACTCTATCATGATCTCCAAAGAAGGTCGATAAATCATTAAAATAAGTATAAACGCCTCCACCGAGGGCCTCTATGATATGTACAACTTTCAATACAATGGATTTTAATTCTTGGTAAAAATAGATAAATTGATATGAACTGTTAACCTGAAATATCAAAACTTCTTTTATTGGATGGTTTTATATCTAATTTAAAAGGCAGATATTTGTGCATCTTTAAAATTTATCATGAAAAGAATACTTATCACTGGAGCTGCAGGATTTTTAGGATCACATTTATGTGACAGATTTATCAAAGAAGGTTACTTTGTAATTGGAATGGATAATTTGATTACGGGAGATCTTAAGAATATTGAACATTTATTCAAACTTGAAAACTTCGAGTTTTATCATCATGATATAACGAAGTTTGTTCATGTTCCAGGCGATTTAGATTATATATTGCATTTTGCTTCGCCAGCAAGTCCGATTGATTACTTAAAAATTCCGATCCAGACTTTAAAAGTAGGATCTTTAGGTACGCATAATTTATTAGGATTGGCGAGAGTTAAAAAAGCGAGAATTTTGATTGCATCGACTTCAGAAGTTTACGGAGATCCTTTGGTACATCCACAAACGGAAGAATACTACGGAAACGTAAATACAATTGGTCCTCGAGGTGTTTATGATGAAGCTAAACGTTTTCAGGAATCTATCACGATGGCATATCATACGTTTCATGGCGTAGAGACTAGAATCGTGCGTATTTTTAATACTTACGGGCCAAGAATGCGATTAAACGACGGACGTGTAATTCCAGCTTTTATTGGTCAGGCACTTCGTGGAGAAGATTTAACAATTTTTGGAGACGGAATGCAGACTCGTTCTTTCTGTTATGTAGACGATCAAGTTGAAGGGATTTATCGATTATTGCATTCAGATTATGTTTACCCAGTAAATATTGGAAATCCAGACGAAATCACGATTAAAGATTTCGCAGAAGAAATCATAAAACTGACGGGAACAAACCAGAAAGTGGTTTATCATCCTTTGCCAATAAACGATCCATTGCAGCGTCAGCCAGATACTACAAAAGCAAAAGAATTGCTGGGATGGGAAGCAAAAGTAAATAGAGCAGAAGGAATGAAAATTACTTATGAGTATTTCAAATCTTTATCTCCTGAAGAACTTGCGAAAGAAGAACACAAAGACTTTTCAAGCTATATTAAATAGAAATTCCACTTTTTAAGAAAATAAATTCTAATGAACGATTTAGTATCTATTTTAACACCAACATTTAATACTGAAAAGTTCATTAGATTAACAATAGAATCAGCCCAAAATCAAACCTATACAAATTGGGAAATGATTTTGGTTGATGACGCTTCTACAGATAATACGGTTGCTATAATTGAAGAATTTGTTAAGAAAGACAGCCGAATAAAGCTTTTTAAATTATCTGAAAATCGCGGAAATGGTTTTGCCAGAAACGCCGCTTTAGAAAAAGCGACAGGAAAATATATTGCCTATTTAGACGCTGATGATTTATGGTTTCCTGAGAAATTAGAAAAGCAAATTCAGTTTTTAAAAGCAAATAATTTACACTTTACTTTTAGCTTTTACGATTCTATTGATGAGGAAGGAAATGATTTGAATAGAAGAGTTGAATCACCAAATCCGTTAACTTATAAACAATTGTTTTTCTGCAATTATGTTGGCAATTTGACAGCCATTTATGACGCAGATTATTTTGGGAAAATTATCTTGGAGACGTCGCAAAAAAGACAAGATTGGAGAATATGGCTTACAATTTTAAAACAAATTAAAACAGCAAAACCAGTTCCAGAATCTTTAGCTTTTTACAGGATTAGAAAAGATTCTGTTTCTTCTTCAAAATTCAAATTGATCAAACACAATTTTGGAGTTTACAGGGAATTTCATGGATATAATCTTGTTTTTTCAATTTTATTGATGGTTCGGTTTTTGTTTACTCAGTTGATAATCAAACCAAAGTGTATAAAGAAAGTTTAAAGAATTTTTTAAGATCACAATTTGTGACCTTAGAGAATTATTTTTTATAACCAATCTTTACTCTTTCAGATTCATTTTCTTTTTTCTCAGTTAATTCATCTAAATAAGAAAAAACTAACTCGATATTTTTATCATGATTCTCTAACTTCTTTTGAATCTGTAGAATATCAATTTTAATTTCCGTTGTATCCAAAAGCATTTGTCTCACTTTCGTGAAAATTCTCACAATTTGAATATTAGTTTGAATGGCTTTGTCGCTTTTTAAAATGCTTGAAAGCATCATAACACCATATTCAGTAAAAGCCATTGGTGCATATCGTAAACTCATCTTTTCTGAATTGGAGGTCGCAAATTGCGACCTCCAATTTTGAAATTCTGTCTTGGTAAGTTCAAACATAAAGTCTTTCGGGAAACGGTTTAAATTCCTTTTTACTTGTTCTTTTAATCGCTTTGTCTCTACTCCATAAAGCAAAGCCAAATCACGATCAAGCATCACCTTTTGACCACGGATAAAATATATTTTATTAGAAATTGTTTCTTCAGAAAGTAAAGAGTGATCTTCCATAAGTTTTTAGTTAAAAAAAGCAAACGTAAGATTTTATTTATATTTTATAAATAAGATTTAAATTGTTTTAGTTTCCCGCGATTGGTTCTTTCTAAAACTGTTTTTCGAGTAAAAGTGAAATTTAGATTGGGTTCTAAATACAAATCAATTGCTTCTTTTATTTTTTGAATTTGTTCTGAAACTAATGCTGCATCAGCAACATATTCGATTTCAAAAGTGTCTGTTTTAGTTTGTTTGATGATAAATTCTTTTACGTTTCCGTCATCTTCAATGATGCTTTTCGTTACATAATAAAACGTCAAACCAGGCGATTTTTTTCCACTTGGGAGAATTGCAACGTCGTTGGTTCTTCCAGTTAATTTTTTTAGAATTGGTTTTTGTGGCGTACTTTTTTCGTCCAGAATTCCAATGTCGCCAATTTCATATCGAATGAAAGGATTTGCTTTGTTGAATAACGAAGTAATCACGATTTTTCCTTCTGTTCCATGTGGAACAGGATTGTTGTTTTCATCTAAAATTTCTACAAAAAGAGTTTCTGCATTTACCTGCCACTCTCCTTGAGGATTTTCAAAAGCAATTAAATCTAGTTCAGAAGCGCCATATTCGCTGATGATTGGAATTCCAAATTGTTTTTCTAAGAGTTTTTTATCCGTTTCAAAAAGCATCTCTGATGTAACAAAACAAGCTTTTAAAGTCGGACAAATTTCTTTTAAAATGATATTTTTCTGTTCTAAAAACTTGGCAAATAAAACGATCGAACTCGTATAACCGTTGATATAATCGAATTTTTTAGTTCTGAATTTTTCTAGAAATTTCTTTAAAACATCATCCGATAAATCAAAAACAGGAAAACGAAAACGATGCGTTAAAAAATCTTTGAAACGTTCTTTTTGGTATCCAATAAAATCCATCGGAATTCCGTAAAAACGAGCTTGATACGAATGATTAAAATCAATCCCAAACCAACCGAAACGCATAATATTGGAAGCCCAAGTTAAAGCGTGAGAATATTTGTCTTTAGCAAAAATAAAAGGAGTTCCGCTAGATCCAGACGTTTTGTTGAGGTAAATATTTTTTTTTGAATAACCTTTTGAAAGCCTTTCTTCCAGCGGTTTTTGTAAATTCTGTTTATTTAAAATAGGAAGATTTTTCCAATTTTGTGCGGTTGCATTTCCTGCTAATTCTTTGTAAAATGAGTTGTTTTTTAAATGAAAATCAACGATTTCTGCTTTTTTGTTTTCAAGAAACGAAGCAAATTCTTCTTCAGAAAAATGAGCAATTTTATCCAATTCAGCTTTAGCTTTCTTTATTGGAAAACCATTTAGCTTTAGCGAAAGATCAAAAAGACGAATCATTTTTCGGGATAATTTTCGTCAAAAATAATATTTAGCAATTACTAACAACCAAGAATCACGAAGTTTTTAAGATTTAATTATTTTTTACGTTCAAAAGCAATTATTTTTGCACCACAACTAAATATAACAACACCATGACAATTTTACTATTGGGATCAGGCGGAAGAGAACATGCATTTGCATGGAAAATGACACAGAGTCCGCTTTGCGAAAAACTTTTTGTAGTGCCTGGAAATGCAGGAACTGCTGCAATCGCTGAAAACGTTGCCATATCTGCGACAGATTTTGAAGCAGTAAAAGCATTAGTGCTTAAAGAAAATATAAGTTTAGTAGTCGTAGGACCAGAAGATCCATTGGTGAAAGGTATTTATGATTATTTTAAAAACGACGAAAGTTTGAAAAATATTCCAGTTATCGGTCCATCAAAATTGGGTGCACAATTGGAAGGAAGTAAAGAATTTGCAAAAGAATTCTTGATGAAACATAATATTCCAACTGCAGCTTATGATAGTTTTACTGCTGAAACGGTTGAAAAAGGATGCGAGTTTTTAGAAACTTTACAGCCACCATACGTTTTAAAAGCAGACGGTTTAGCAGCAGGAAAAGGCGTTTTGATTATTCAGGATCTTGAAGAAGCAAAAACTGAACTTAGAAACATGTTGGTTCACGAGAAATTTGGAGCGGCAAGTTCTAAAGTGGTTATCGAAGAATTTTTGGACGGAATCGAATTAAGCTGTTTCGTTTTAACAGATGGAAAAAGCTATAAAATTCTTCCAACAGCAAAAGATTACAAACGAATTGGAGAAGGTGATACAGGTTTAAATACAGGCGGAATGGGAGCAGTTTCTCCAGTTCCTTACGTAGATGCTGTTTTGATGGAAAAAATTGAAACGCGCATCGTAAAACCAACAATTGAAGGTTTCCAGAAAGACGGAATCGAATATAAAGGTTTTGTATTCATTGGTTTAATCAATGTAAAAGGAGAACCAATCGTTATTGAATACAATGTAAGAATGGGTGACCCTGAAACTGAAGTTGTAGTTCCAAGATTAAAATCTGATTTAGTTGAATTGTTTTTATCAGTTGCAGATCAAAAATTAGGAGACTTTAATTTAGAAGTTGATCCAAGAAGTGCAACAACTGTAATGGTTGTTTCTGGCGGATATCCTGAGGATTTCGAAAAAGGAAAAGTAATTTCTGGTTTAGAAAATGTGACAGATTCAATAGTTTTTCACGCAGGAACAAAATTAGATGGCGAAAATGTCGTTACTAATGGAGGTCGTGTAATTGCAATAACATCTTACGGAGATAATTTCCAAGAGGCCATAAAAAAATCTTACCAAAACATAGATAAACTAAGCTTTGATAAGATGTATTTTAGAAAAGATATCGGTTTCGATTTAATCTAAAAATAAAATTCACAAGCCCTTTTTAATTAAAGGGTTTGGTTTTTTATTTTAAAAATGAATGAGCCGTTGTATCTTGGTTTTCTGTTCCAGCGTCATCAAAAATACGTAATTGTTTAATCCAATAAACGATTGCGCATGCACAGATGATCATAAAAATCCAGTTAATAGTGTTTGCACCAAACCATGTAATTAATTCTAAATGACGTAAAAAGTCAAGAGGAGCAAACAAAATGTTAACGAATAGGTATTGAATTCCTTCAAAAAAAGCTGTCATAATTTTAAAAATTATATGTTATTTATTGTTGTGTAATGCCTTGAAGATAAAATTCGGTAAACCAAATCTTTTTTCAACTTGTTAGGTTTTTCCTTTTAAACAAGTATTATCTTTACAATCACAAAAGTATAAAATATCCTTATGATAACAAGTGTTTTTAAAAAATCTACGCCATTAAATTATTCATTGGTTGTAATTTTAATACTGGTTTTCTTTTTTATGTTCCAAATTAAAGACCCATCTTGGGTTACTTCTTATTTTTTGGCTTTTCAAAAAGTGAGTTTGTTGTGCTTTATTTTGGCTTCTTTTTTCATGATTAATTTCATTGTAAAAAAGAACGGACTCAGTAAAGACAATGGTTACGCGATACTTTTTTATTTGTTGTTTATATTATTTTTCCCAACCATATTTAATAACTCAAATGTTATCTATGCCAATTTTTTCATTTTATTGGCACTTCGAAGATTAATTTCGTTACAATCCCTAAAAGCATCAAAAGAAAAAATATTTGATGCTGCGTTTTGGATTTTTGTAGCTTCTTTATTTCAATTTTGGAGCATCCTTTTCTTAATATTGGTTTACATCTCAATTATTTTTCACGTTTCAAGAGATTATAGGAACTGGGTTTTGCCTTTTATAGCACTTTTGGCAGTAACAATTTTATTCTATATGACATCTTTAATTTTAAATTTTGATGCTATAACTTTCATTCAAGAAAGAGCGGTAATTGATTTTAGAATTGATTATTTTAAGAATAATTACGAAAATGCGGCACTTTCAATATACACTGCTGTAGCTCTGTTTTTTGTTACTTCGATGTTAATGACATTGTCAAACAGACCTCAAATTGTCCATTCTTCATATAAGAAAATAGTAGCTTGCTTTTTTATAGCGGCATTTGTTTACATCATTTCGCCAAATAAAAGCAATGATTTATTATTGTTTAGTATTGCACCATTAAGCATTATGGCAACTAGCCACGTAGAATACATGCAGCAGAAACTGAATAATGAAATTGTTTATTATACTCTGATTGTGTGTAGTTTATTTACTTTTTTCTCTCAGTTATAATTTGCTTCCGTAAGCAAGATCACCAGCGTCGCCAAGACCTGGAACAATGTAGTTTTTCTCATTTAGTTTTTCGTCTAGAGATGCTACCCATAAATGACAGTTTTCAGGAAGATTTTCTTCAAGAAAGGCTATTCCTTCTGGAGCAGCAATAACTACAACAATATGTATTTCTGTTGGAGCAGCATTCTCTATTAGTTTTTTATGAACAGCAACAATCGATTGTCCTGTAGCGAGCATTGGGTCAAGAAGCAGAACAGTTTTATTATTTAGATCTGAAATGGCTTGATATTCAACTCTTATTTCAAATTCATCGTCATTATTTGGGTGAAATCTGCAGGCAGAAACAAAGCTGTTTTCAGCATGATCAAAATAATTTAAAAAACCATTATGAAGAGGTAATCCAGCCCGTAAAATAGGGCATAAAACTAAATCTGCATCAATTTCTGTAGTTTTCTTAATTCCAAGAGGTGTTTGAATATCAACTTTTTTATACGGCAAAATTTTGCTCAGTTCATAAGCCATAATTTCTCCAATACGCTCAATATTTCTACGAAAACGCATACTGTCGTTTTGAACATTTACATTTCGGAGCTGGCCTAAAAAATGATTTAATACACTGTTGTTCTCAGAGATATAATGGATTTTCATAATATTTTTTATAAGAGCGATTGTTTTTTATGAATAGTTGAAAAATTAACCTTTTTTTTCAAAGTATAAAAGTATAAAAAGTATCTTTGTTTTATAAAAAAATAAAAACATGTTTTCAAAATTAGCATATTCAGTTTTCGAACAAAGCATCAAAGATTATCACCAATTTGATAATGTTGACCAGCCAATAAACAATCCATATCCAAAAGATAAATTCGAACATTTGTTATATCTAAAAAATTGGATTGATACTGTTCAATGGCATTTTGAAGATATTATTCGCGATCCGCAGATTGATCCTGTAGCAGCTCTAACATTAAAAAGAAGAATTGATGCATCAAATCAGGAACGTACTGATATGGTGGAATACATAGATAGTTACTTTTTACAGAAATATAGTGATGTAAAGGTAAAAGATGGAGCGAAAATCAATTCTGAGAGTCCAGCTTGGGCTTTTGATAGATTGTCGATTTTGGCTTTAAAAATTTATCATATGCATGAAGAAGCTAATCGTGCAGAAGCTTCTCAAGAGCACAGAGATAAATGTCAGGAAAAATTAAATATTCTTTTAGAACAAAGAACAGATTTATCTACAGCAATTGAAGAATTGTTGACAGATATCGAAAACGGAGATAAATTCATGAAGGTGTACAAACAAATGAAAATGTACAACGACGATGATTTGAATCCAGTTTTATATCAAAATAAAAAATAATTTGGCAGACTTGTCTAGCAAAATTAAGCATATAGCCGTCATGAGACTATCCGCAATGGGAGATGTCGCCATGACGGTTCCTGTTTTACGAGCTTTTGTAAAACAGTATCCAGAGGTAAAATTAACAGTTATTTCGCGTCCATTTTTCAAACCTTTTTTTGAGGGAATTCCGAATCTTGAATTTTTTGCTTTTGATGAAAAGGAAAGACACAAGGGATTTCTAGGACTTTTAAAGTTGTATTCGGATGTAAAAAAATTGAAAATTGATGCTTTTGCAGATCTTCATAATGTTTTGAGATCTAAGGTTGTGAGTTTGCTTTTCGCGTTAAGCGGAAAAAAAAGAGCAACTGTTGATAAAGGCCGTGAAGGTAAAAAAGAATTAACGCGTGAAGAAAACAAGATTTTCAAACAATTACCAACTATGTTCGAAAGACATGCTAAAGTGTTTGAAGAACTTGGTTTTCTATTAAATTTATCAAATCCGAAATTTCCTGAAAAGGCAACCTTAAGTTCTGATATTATAGAAATTATAGGAAGGGAAAATTCGAAATTAATAGGAATCGCACCTTTTGCCCAATATGATTCTAAAGTTTATCCTTTGGATTTAATGAAACAAGTAATTGCAAAATTGGCTAAAAATTCATCATATAAAATTTTACTTTTTGGTGGAGGAAAAAAAGAAATCGAAATTTTAGATTCTCTTGCACAACCATTTGAAAATGTAATTAATATGGCTGGGAAAATTAAATTTCAGCAAGAATTACAATTGATAAGCAATCTTGATGTGATGCTTTCTATGGATTCTGGAAATGCGCATATTGCAGCAATGCTTGGTGTAAAAGTCGTTACACTTTGGGGCGCTACGCATCCTTATGCAGGATTTTTGCCTTTTAATCAAAGTTTAGAAAACGCACTGACTTCAGACCGAAATCAATATCCAAAATTGCCAACATCAGTTTATGGAAATAAAATTGTTGAAGGTTATGAAGATGCTATGAGGACAATTTTACCACAACAGGTTGTTGACAAAGTTGTAGAGCAACTTTTATAAAATAAAAAAACTTCTCTTTTTATGGAGAAGTTTTTTTTAATCTTTAAGCAATATTTTTGTTTAGATCGTATCTTTCATTAGAATCAAGGAAAGAATATCCGATTGTTTTTTTTCTTTTTTTGTTTACTATAATGGTGACAAAGTTATTTTTGTCTTCGGTTGACAACAGAATATGCTCGAATTTATCAGATGAATCTCTGTATATTTTATAAATTAAGTCATGATCTTTAATTTTTTTAGATAAAATTTTAGCCGATTTAAGCCTGCTTACATAAGGCCAGATATTAAAAACATTCGAATCGGTCTTTTTAATTTCTACCATTTTTTCAGTCAAAGTTGAATTGTATTTTTCTCTTTCAAGCAACTTAGGACCTTTTCTGTTTTTCATTTTTATAATAACTGCCAGAACGCAAAGCGAAGCAGTTACAACCAACATAATAAATAGATATAGATGAAAGTGTTGTACGTGAGCTGTCATGATATTTAATGTTTAAATGTTTGACAAATTTGATTTAGCTCTGCAAAATCTCAAAAGGATGAGATTGATATTGCCATAATTTTACCTCTAATTTAATGAAAAATCGGCAATATTTTAATGAAATTTTGATTTTATTTCAATGTCAGTGAAATCTTTTCATAACGGGAAGAATTGTGAATATAAATCAAAAAAAAATCCAAATTCCATTTTAGTTTGGAATTTGGATTTTTATATTTTGGAATTTATCAAATATTATACGTCGTCGTAATCAACATAAATAGTTTCTGATGTTGGATGCGCTTGACATGTTAAAATTAAACCTTCAGCAATTTCACTGTCTGTCAAAATAGAATTTTTTGTCATTTCTGCACTTCCTTTTGTCACACGTCCTAGACAGCTGCTACAGATTCCGCCTTGGCAAGAATAAGGAGCGTCAACACCTTGTTTTAGAGCAGCATCTAGAATAGTTTGCTTTTTAGACATTTCAAAAGTAGTTTCCTCATCGTCTACCAAAACAGTAATTTTTGTGTGTCCTTCTTGAGAACCTTGAATAGCATGTTCTTCAGAAGAAGAAGTAAACAATTCGAATTTAATAGCAGACTCTTTTACATTTTTCTCTTTCAAAACATTAGAAACAGTATTAATCATTTCTTCTGGTCCGCAAAGGAAAAACTTATCAAATTGAAGTTCTTTGTGTTTGTTGTTTAAAACAAAATTTACAGCCGATTTTTCAATTCTTCCAAATAAAGCATTTTCGGCTTTTGCTTGGCTGTACACATTATGCACAAAAAATCTGCCTACATATTGTAATTGTAAATCGTGAAGTTCTTGGTGAAAGATTGTACTTTCAGGAGTTTTGTTTCCGTAAACCAATACAAATGAACTCTTTGGCTCATTTTTTAAAACTGACTTTATAATAGAAAGAACTGGAGTAATTCCGCTTCCTGCAGCAAATGCAGCATAGTTTTTTTGTCTTTCAGCATCTGGTTCAAAAGTAAACTTACCTTCTGGATGACCAACTTCAAGAACATCTCCTGCTTTTAGTTTTGTATTGGCAAACTGAGAAAAAAGACCATTTTTTACTGCTTTTACAGCAATTCTTAGTTCGCCGCTATCTGGTGCAGAGCAAATAGAATAAGCACGTCTAATTTCTTGGTTATCAAGAGTTAGTTTTAAATTTATATATTGTCCAGCTATAAATTTATAGTCTGGCTTTAGTTCTTCAGGAACATTAAAAAGGATAGAAACAGCATCTGCAGTTTCGCGTTTAACCTCTTTAATTATAAGTTTTAAGAATGAAGGCATGATAGAATTTTTATGCAAAAGTAGCAAACCACTATTAAAAGTTTAGCACTAAATTATTTTTTTTAACTTTTTTTGTAACGTTTTCCTACATTTGGTCTCTTACTACAAAAATATTAAAACCATAAACCATGATTAAGAAGTTTGTTTACCTCGAATGGAAAGCTTTTATTAGGTCGGCATCATTCGGTAAAAACCTGGCAATGAAAATTATAATAGGCTTTTTGATGATCTATTTTTCATTAATTTTTGTCGCAATGGGCGTTGGAGCATTTTATGTTCTAAAGGATATGAAATTGGAACCATTAGTAACAGTCAACAAATTTCTTTTTTACTATTTTCTTTTAGATTTAATAATTCGATTGTTATTGCAGTCAATTCCTGTTTTGAATATTAAACCTTTATTAGTCCTCCCTTTTAAGAAACCAACAATTGTTCATTTTTCTTTAGGCAAAACGGCTTTGTCTTTTTTTAATTGGGTACATGCTTTATTTTTTATTCCGTTTTCAGTCGTGTTAATTTTGAATGGATATGATGTTGTCGAGATTATTTTTTGGCATTTAGGAATAATGGCGATGATATACATTAATAATTTCCTGAATATTATCTTAAGTAATATTGACAAATTGTTTGCTGTTTTTGTAGTAGCGATAATAGTTTTAGGGGGTGCGCAATATTACAAGTTATTTGATATTACTCTATTTACAACTCCATTTTTTCAGAACTTCTATGATATTGATGGAGTGTTTCTAATTCCGATTTTAATACTAATCGGACTTTATATTTTTACTTTTAAATACTTCGAAAAGAATTTATACCTAGACGCAGGCCTTTCTGTAAAACACGATGTGGCATCAACAGAAAATCTGGCTTGGCTGAATCAATTTGGGACTTTAGGAACTTTTCTTAAAAATGACATTAAACTTATTAAAAGAAATAAAAGGTCAAAAACCACTATAGTAATGAGTGTGATCTTTTTATTCTACGGATTGATTTTTTTCGGAAATACGCACCAGCCGCCTGCTATGCAAATTTTTGCCGGAATATTTGTCTCTGGAGGATTTCTATTTGTCTTTGGCCAGTTTGTACCAAGCTGGGACAGTTCGTATTATCAATTAATGATGACTCAGAATATTCCGTATAGAGGTTATATTACCGCAAAATGGTGGCTTATTGTAATTGCTACTTTTATTTCTACAATTCTGGCTTCTTTTTATCTTTTATATGGATGGGAAGTTTACCTAACTATTGTCGTTGGCGCGGTTTATAATATCGGAGTCAATTCTCATTTGGTGCTTTTAGGAGGTGCTTTTACTAAAACGCCAATTGATTTGAGTAATGCTGGAGGAGCTTTTGGAGATAAAAAAGCCTTTAATGTGAATTCGATGCTTTTGTCTTTGCCAAAAATATTTCTGCCTTTAGTATTGTATTGGCTTGGTCTTCGTTTTGCAGATAAAACTGTAGCATTAAGTTTGGTTGCAGGAGCAGGAGTCTTAGGTTTTATCTTTAAAGAAAAAGTGTTTTCATTAATTGAAAAGAGGTACAAAAAAGAAAAGTACAGTACGATAAGTGCTTACAAACAAAAGAGTTAATTGATAATTAGAGAATTAGCCAATTAGTAAATTAATAAATCTAAAATTATAATGATACAAGTAAATCAGCTTTCAAAAACATATAACGGAACAACAGTTTTAAATATTAGTGATCTAGAAATTCCAAAAGGGCAAAGTTTCGGGTTGGTAGGAAATAACGGAGCAGGAAAAACAACTTTTTTCAGTTTGCTTTTAGATCTAATTCAGCCTTCAACAGGATATATAAAAAGTAATCATATTCAAGTAAATACAAGTGAGAATTGGAAATCTTTTACGGGATCATTTTTAGATGAAAATTTCCTTATCGGATATTTAACTCCAGAAGAGTATTTCTATTTTATTGGCGATTTACGCAATCAAAACAAAGCAGATATTGATGCACTGTTAGCGAAACATGAAGAGTTTTTTAACGGCGAAATTTTGAATAATAAAAAATACCTTCGTGATTTATCTAAAGGAAATCAGAAAAAAGTGGGTATTATTGCCACACTTATCGGTAATCCTGAAGTTGTAATTTTAGACGAACCTTTTGCAAATTTAGATCCAACAACAGTTAGCCGATTAAAAAAAATTATTAGAGAATTAGCCGACGATCCAAATGTAACAGTTTTAGTCTCAAGCCACGATTTACAGCATACCGTAGAAGTTTGTGATCGTATTGTAGCTCTAAATAAAGGTGAGATAGTGAAAGATATTCAGACCTCAAAAGAGACCTTACAAGAACTAGAATTATTTTTTGCTGTGTAAGAATTTCTATATTTCAAAAAGAAGCGTATTTTTACAAGTGATTATACTAAAATTGGTTTTTAGTAGTTATGTGTTTTAAACTCTTTTCTATTGAAAAAGAATACTCTTAAATATAGTTTTATTCCCATTTTTTTATTCTTTTTGATAGCTTGTTCTACCAAAAAAAATACCTTTTTGGCTCGAAGTTCTCACTCGATTGGGACAAAATACAATATTCTTTATAATGGGGGAATTGGCCTTGATAAAGGTTTAAAATCTATTCAGGCCAATAACGAAGATAATTTTTGGAAACAGCTGCCAATTGAAAAAATGCAGTTCGATGAAAATTTTTCTGAAGGCGAAAAAGCTAAAAATCCTGATTTTGAAAAAGCAGAAACTAAAGCTACAAAAGCCATTCAGAAACACTCTATGAATATTGGAGGAAGAGAAAGAAACTGGCAGATGGATGAGGCATATCTTATGCTTGGTAAAGCAAGATATTACGATCAGCGTTTTATTCCTGCAATTGAGGCTTTCAATTATATTTTATACAAATATCCAGAAAGCAATAATATTTATACAGCAAAAATCTGGCGCGAGAAAACCAATATGCGTTTAGGTAATGATGCAATTGCTCTTAAAAACATAAAAATTTTACTTAAAAAAACAGATTTAGATAAGCAGACTTACGCAGATGCAAATGCTCTTTTGGCAGAAGCTTATCTGAATTTAGAACAAAAAGATAGCGCCGTTTCTAAACTTAAAGTTGCGGAGCAATTTACTAAAAGTAACGAAGAACGTGCGAGATATCGTTTTATTCTTGGCCAGATGTATCAGGCAGAAGGGCAGCGTGACAGTGCCATTTATTTTTATAATGCCGTAATTGATTTAAACAGAAAAGCAGATCGTAAGTATATGATGCATGCTTACGCAAAAAAAGCACAAATGTTTGATTATGAAAATGGTGATAAGAATATGTTTATTGAAGCTTACAATAAACTGGTAGAAAATAGAGAGAACCGTCCATATTATGACCTTTTGTTTTATGAAATGGGAGTTTTCTTCGAGAAAAATAAAGACCAAGAAAATGCATTATTGTTCTACAATAAATCTTTAGGAAGAAAGTCAAAAGACCCATACTTGATGGCTTCTGCTTACAGAAACATTGGAAACATGTATTTTAAAAATACAGATTATTCAATGGCAGCAAAGTATTATGATAGTACTTTGGTAAAGTTAGATCCTAAAACTCGAGAATTTGCCTTTATAGAAAAAAACAGAAAAAATCTTGATGACGTAATTAAATACGAAGCGATTGCAAAACGCAATGACAGTATTATTAAGGTATACAATTTGCCACCAAACGAAAAGAAAGATTATTTCGAAAATTATATTGCAGAACTTAAAAAGAAAGACGAAGCGAAAAGACTTTTAGAGGAAAAAGAAAAAGAACGATTGGCGAATATTGATCGAAATTCCCAAGCAGATTTTTCAGGAAATGGAGCCGTTAACCCTAATTCTTTAGGTAAACCAGTAGAACCAGAAGGAATCGGTATGCCTCCAGGCAGTAATGATAATGGAAGCACATTTTATTTTTATAATCCTACAACTGTAGCTTATGGAAAATTGCAATTTAAAAAAATGTGGGGTAGCAGAACTATGGGCGGAAACTGGAGATTGGCAGGAATAAAAGGAGCCAATAGTGATGCAATCAACGATACAATTGCTGCAAAAGAAGTTGCCAACGCATTGAATGATACAATTGTACCAGAAAAATATACGGTAGCTTATTATGTAGAACAGCTTCCAACTTCGCAGGTTGCTATGGACAGTATTGGCAAAGAACGTAATTTTTCATACTATCAATTAGGACTTATATATAAGGAGAAGTTTAAAGAATATAATTTGGCCAGCGATAAACTAGAACAATTACTTCAAAATAATCCTGAAGAAAAACTGGTATTGCCATCCATGTATAATTTGTATAAAATTTATCAAATTACAGACCTGGCAAAAGCGGAGGCCATGAAAGCTGAGATTTCTTCGAAATATCCAGATTCGAGATATGCCCACATCTTAAATAATAAAGAAGACAACTCAAATTCTAGTCCAGACAAAGAATATCAAAAATGGTATAAACTTTTTGAAGAAGAACATTTTGATGAAGTCTTAGCTAATATTGACAATCTTATTAATCAATATTCGGGAGACGATATTGTATCAAAATACGAATTGCTAAAAGCTAACACTTTAGGAAAAGTATACGGTTTAGAAGCTTATAAAAAAGGACTTGAGAATGTGGCAGATAATTATCCGAATAGTGAAGAAGGCAGAAATGCTAGAGAAATTCTAGAGAAACAAGTTCCTGTTTTAGAGAAACTTAATTTTACAACAACTGATACTAAAAATTGGAAAATAGTATATCGTGTTTCTAACAACGATACAAAAGCGGTTAAAAGAATTGAAGAAGCAATTAGAGTGTTTTTATTAGTTGAAAA
The DNA here is from genome assembly GCF_016735615.1 of Flavobacterium tagetis. GTDB lineage: Bacteria > Bacteroidota > Bacteroidia > Flavobacteriales > Flavobacteriaceae > Flavobacterium > Flavobacterium tagetis. The sequence goes on along the minus strand of NZ_JAERSF010000001.1, from coordinate 1,109,065 downwards.
CTACGAAAGATTGACAACATCTTTGGATAAATACAATAAAACAGAAAGTTTTGTAGTTATTCATGGTTTAAAATCTGAAGCTTATGCAAATGATATTGCAGGAGTTTTTAGAGATGATAAGAAATATAAAATCCCAGATCAAGCAATAATTATATCAAATGATAATTACAAAATTGTTCAGATTAAAAAGAATCTAGACGCATACCTTACCCCAAAAACCCCTTAAATCTTAACCGCCATGTTTGAAAAAGTAAAAAAAAACGGAACTGAACAATTAGGAAAAACAAATAGAATTGTTGAAGGAACATCAATAGTAGGAGATATAGTCTCAAAAGCCGATTTTAGATTAGATGGCGAATTGATTGGAAATTTTACTTCACAGGGCAAAATAGTAATTGGGGCCAAAGGAGCCGTTAAAGGAGAAATAATTTGTAATAATGCTGATATTGAAGGAGAATTTCACGGAAAGATAAAAGTTCTAGAAACCCTTAATATTAAATCGACTGCTCAAATACACGGAGAGGTAGCAGTAGGAAAACTTTCAATAGAACCAGGAGCTGACTTTACAGCAACCTGTACGATGCTTGCCCATTCAAATCCTGTAATCATGCTAGAAGATGGAAAAGGAACCGAATAATGATAGAAGAAATAAATGGTTAGCATTTATTAATATTCCCTTTCAAATGGGAGTAATCATTTTTGTGTTTTCTTATTTTGGGACTTGGCTTGATGAGAAACATCCAAGTCCAAAAGTTTATTATAATACCATTTTTGTATTAGCCGGTGTTGGAGTTGCATTGTATAATGTAATCCGACAAGTAAATGATATCAATAAAACAAAGTAGTTTGTATATAAAATGGCTTGAGATAAAAATTGCATCTTTGCACTAAAATTATTTCAAATGCTTACAAAAAATTACAAACAGATTTTTTATTTGTTATGTCTCGCTTTAGGAACATATATTATTCATAAAGCAGTTTTTTTCTTTAGTGAAATTAATACGGAGAGCTTTCATTACAGTTTAGAATTACTGTATTTTTCTTTCTTCGCAATTTCGTCTTTATTATACCTTATATTATTAGTAGTAAAAAAGAAGAATTTTGAAATTGTCGGAATGGTATTTTTATTCGGAACTTTTACACAAATGCTATTAGCCTATTTAGCCCTTCAGCCGATCTTAAAAAATAAAACGGGAGAAAGCAATGTTGAAAAAGTTAGTTTTTTTGTAACATTTGTGCTGTTTTTGTTATTTCAGACGCTTTTAACTGTCCGATTATTAAATGAAAAGCGTTAAAATAACAATTCTTTAAAACAAGGTTTAAAAATAATTTTTCATATCCTTTTGAATATTAATAAAAAATGTACCTTTGCACCAAATTTTAGAAACGTAAAAAAATAAGATTTTCCACGATATGGTGATTTCAAACAAACCACTCAGCTTTATTCTTGCAGCTTTTGTAGCTTCTCTACCTATTATGGGTTTTGCAAATCAAGAGAATGATTCGACGCATGTTCAAACTGAAACGACTCACGAAGAGAAAGTAGTTTCACATAATGCTCACGAAGAAGGAGAGCATGTTGCTCTTGACCCAAAGGCAAAAGTTGATGCATTTATTGATCACCACTTACAAGATTCTCATGATTTTGTTTTCTTTTCAGATGAAAAAGAAAATAAACACTACGGTTTTCCATTACCGGTTATCCTTATTGATGGAGGTTTAAAAGTTTTCTCTTCTTCAAAATTACACCACGGAGAAGAAGTTGCAGAAGTTGATGGTAGCTACTACAAATTAGTTCACGGTAAAATTTACAAAACAGATGCTGCTGGAACAATCAACTTTGATGAGCACGGTCATCCATCAAACGAAAAACCATTAGATTTTTCAATTACTAAAAATGTTGTTTCAATGCTTTTCGTATCAGTATTATTATTCTTTATGTTTACTGGATTAGCAAAATCATACAAAAAAGGACCAATCCCAACAGGATTTGGTAGAGTTTTAGAGCCACTTGTAATTTTCATTAGAGATGAGATTGCAGTTCCAAATATTGGAGAGAAAAAATACCGTAAATATATGGGTTACCTATTAACTGTATTTTTCTTTGTTTGGATCTTGAACTTATTAGGAATGACTCCGCTAGGTATCAACGTAACAGGAAATATTGCTATTACAGTTTGTTTAGCAGCCTTTACATTTATCATTACTCAATTTAGTGCAAACAAAGATTATTGGGGACACATCTTCTGGATGCCAGGAGTGCCAGTTCCAATGAAAATTATCTTAGCTCCAATTGAGATTTTAGGAACATTAACAAAACCATTCGCATTATTAATTCGTTTGTACGCAAACATTACTGCAGGTCACGTAGTAATTATGAGTTTAATTGCAATGATTTTTGTTGGAAAAAATTTAGCAGCAGATTTGCCAATCTCATTAGGATTGACTTTGTTTATCTCTGTTATTGAAATTTTGGTTGCATTTTTACAAGCGTTTATCTTCACAATGTTATCATCATTGTTTATTGGTATGGCTGTTCAAGATCATGATCACGCTCACCACCACGAAGACGAAACGGCAATTATTTAATTTAGAAGTTTAATTTTATATATATAAATAGTTATGGGAACAATTCCAACTTTAGTAGGTGCTGGTTTAGTAGTAATCGGTGCAGGTTTAGGTTTAGGTAAAATCGGTGGATCTGCTATGGACGCTATTGCTCGTCAGCCAGAAGCTGCTGGTAAAATTCAAACTGCGATGATTATTATCGCGGCTTTATTAGAAGGTTTAGCATTCGCTGCTTTAATCTTAGGAAAATAATAAAGAGAGAAATAACGGCATCTTTAACGGTTGGTTAAAGATGTTGTTACTTTTAAAAAAGAAATTAAATATTTAATATAGTTATATAAAATGGATAAGTTAATTAACGATTTTTCATTCGGATTATTCTTCTGGCAAGCTTTAATCTTGGTAATATTGATTTTACTTTTAGTAAAATTTGCTTGGAAACCAATTATGGAATCTATTACTGCAAGAGAAGAAGGTATTAAAAATGCATTGCTTTCTGCTGAAAACGCAAAGAGAGAAATGGAAAACTTACAAGCTGACAATCAAAGAATTTTGAATGAAGCTCGTGCTGAACGTGACGCGATGTTGAAAGAAGCTCGCGAAATGAAAGAGAAAATGATTGCTGATTCTAAAAACGAAGCGCAAGAAGCAGGTCAAAAAATGATTGATCAAGCTAAAGCTGCTATCGAAAGCGAAAAGAATGCTGCAATGGCAGAATTGAAATCTCAAGTTTCTTCTCTATCATTGAGTATTGCTGAAAAATTATTGAAAGAAGAATTATCTAACAAAGAATCTCAAACTAAATTGGTTGAGAAAATGTTAGGTGACGTAAAGTTAAACTAAGATTATGGCAAGTACAAGAGCAGCAATTCGTTATGCAAAAGCAATTCTAGACTTAGCAAACTCTAAAGGTGTTGCCGAAGCTGTCAATAACGATATGAAATCAATTGCTAAAGTAATTGAGAGTAATGAAGAGTTGAGCACATTTATTCAAAACCCAACAACAACTGTTGAAGTTAAAGAAGGTGCTCTTTTAGAAGTTTTTGCAGATGTAAATGGAGTGACAAAAGGATTGTTCCGTTTATTATTTGAAAACAAAAGATTTGAAATTCTATATGCAATTGCATTAGAATACAATAAATTATTTGATGATAACAATGGGGTTGAAGTAGCAAAAGTTACTACAGCTATTCCAATGGATGCTGCTTTAGAAGCTAAAGTTTTGGCAAAAGTTGCTACTTTATCAGATAAAAAAATTACAATAGAAAATGTAGTAGATCCTTCAATTATTGGTGGATTTATTTTGAGAATAGGAGATAATCAGTACAACGCTTCAGTTGCTAACAGATTACAAGTATTAAAAAGAGAGTTAAGTAATTAGTTTTATAACACAAAAAGTGTCTAAATTATAAATTAAGATGGCGGAAATCAAACCTGCTGAAATTTCAGCAATATTAAGAAAGGAAGTAGAAGGTTTTGAATCTGGTGCTACACTAGAGGAAGTAGGATCAGTACTTCAAGTTGGAGACGGTATTGCTCGTGTTTACGGGCTATCTAATGTACAATATGGAGAGTTAGTGGAATTTGATAACGGTATGGAAGGTATCGTATTGAATCTTGAGGAGGATAATGTTGGGGTTGTATTATTAGGACCATCAACTGGTATTAAAGAAGGATCTACAGCAAAAAGAACTCAACGTATTGCTTCTCTTAAAGTTGGTGAGCAAATGGTAGGACGTGTTGTTAACACTCTTGGTTTTCCAATTGATGGAAAAGGACCAATCGGTGGTGACTTATACGAAATGCCTTTAGAAAGAAAAGCTCCTGGAGTTATTTTCCGTCAACCAGTAACTGAGCCATTACAAACAGGAGTAAAAGCAGTTGATGCTATGATTCCAGTTGGTCGTGGACAACGTGAGCTTGTAATCGGTGACCGTCAAACAGGAAAATCTACTGTTTGTATCGATACAATCTTAAATCAAAAAGAATTCTACGATGCAGGAAAACCTGTATTCTGTATATATGTTGCAATTGGACAAAAAGCTTCAACTGTAGCAGGAATCGCAAAAATGTTAGAAGAAAAAGGAGCAATGGCTTATACAGTTATCGTTGCTGCTAATGCTTCTGATCCAGCTCCAATGCAAGTTTACGCTCCATTCGCTGGTGCAGCAATTGGAGAATACTTCAGAGATTCTGGTCGCCCAGCTCTTATCGTATATGATGATTTATCTAAACAAGCTGTTGCTTATCGTGAGGTTTCTCTTTTATTAAGAAGACCACCGGGACGTGAGGCTTATCCTGGAGACGTTTTCTACTTACACTCTCGTTTATTAGAGCGTGCTTGTAAAGTAATCGCTGATGATGGTATCGCTAAAAACATGAATGATTTGCCAGATTCTATTAAATCTATCGTAAAAGGTGGTGGTTCATTAACTGCTTTACCAATTATCGAAACTCAAGCTGGTGACGTTTCTGCATATATCCCGACAAACGTAATCTCTATTACAGATGGTCAGATTTTCCTTGATGGAGATTTGTTCAACTCTGGGGTTCGTCCTGCAATTAACGTAGGTATTTCTGTATCTCGTGTTGGAGGTAATGCTCAAATTAAATCAATGAAAAAAGTTTCTGGAACTTTAAAATTAGACCAAGCTCAATTCCGTGAATTAGAAGCTTTCGCTAAATTTGGTTCTGACTTAGATTCTGTTACTTTAAACGTAATTGAAAAAGGTAAAAGAAACGTTGAGATCTTGAAACAAGGTTTAAATGATCCTTATACAGTTGAAAACCAAGTAGCGATTATCTACGCTGGTTCTAAAAACTTATTAAGAAATGTTCCTGTTAATAAAGTAAAAGAATTCGAAGCAGATTTCTTAGCTTACTTAAACAGCAAACATAAAGATACACTTAACGCTTTGAAAGCTGGAAAATTAGATGACGCAATTACAGATGTTATCGAAAAAGCAGCAAAAGAAGTTTCAGCAAAATATAACTAATAAGATAATTGGTAAATTAGATAATTAGAAAATGTTAATCATTATTCTAATTATCTAATTTTAAAATTGTCACATTTTCTAATTAATAGATGGCAAATTTAAAGGAAATCCGTAATAGAATTACTTCCGTTTCATCGACGATGCAGATTACATCGGCTATGAAAATGGTTTCTGCTGCAAAGCTGAAGAAAGCACAAGATGCAATCACTGCAATGCGTCCTTATGCCGAGAAATTAACGGAGTTATTGCAAGATCTTTCTGCTACACTAGAAGGTGAAATAGGAGGAGATTACACTACACAACGTGAAGTAAAAAAAGTATTGTTAGTAGCTGTAACTTCAAACAGAGGTTTATGTGGTGCTTTCAATTCGAATATTATTAAAGAGATTAAAAACCGTACTGATTTTTATGCTGGAAAGCAAGTTGACGTTTTTGCCATTGGTAAAAAAGGTGGAGATGCTTTAATCAAAACGCATAAAATCCACGGTCATCATAATGCAATTTTTGATAATTTGACATTTGAAAATGTTGCTGGAATTGCAGATGATTTAACACAAAAGTTTTTAACTGGAGAATACGATAGAATTGAGTTAGTTTACAATCAGTTTAAAAATGCTGCGACTCAAATTGTTCAAGTAGAACAGTTTTTACCGTTAGCACCTATCAATACTGATGCTGCTGCAGTTTCTGGAGATTATATTTTTGAACCAGGTAAAGAAGAAATCGTGTTGGCTTTAATTCCTAAGTCTTTAAAAACACAATTGTACAAAGGTATCCGCGATTCATTTGCTTCTGAGCATGGAGCGCGTATGACTGCAATGCACAAAGCAACAGATAATGCAACTGCTTTAAGAAACCAATTGAAATTAACTTATAACAAAGCTCGTCAAGCTGCGATTACAAGTGAGATTTTGGAAATTGTTGGTGGAGCAGAAGCTTTGAATGGATAATCTATCCTATAATAAAAAAAGAAAGCCAGCTAAATGCTGGCTTTTCTTTTTATTGGAAGTTTTATTCTTTTTTAAAAATATTTTTATAAAATGGTGATTCTCAAATTACAGTTAAATTGAGAATCACTACCATTTTATAAAAATAGACAGATAACTCTGCGTGCTTTGTCTTTCATGGGAACAAACTAGCTTTATTAATCCCAATGCTCTGTTTTTTTAAGGGTTACAATACAGCAGAATCAATCCCTTGTGCTTTGTCTTTTATGGGAACAAACAAGCTTTATTAGTCCCAGTGCTCTGTTTTTTTAGGGTTACTACAGCTGAATCAATCCCTTATGCTTTGTCTTTTATGGGAACAAACAAGCTTTATTAGTCCCAGTGCTTCTTTTTTTTAAAGGGTTGTATCTAGCTTTCTCATTCCCTTTGAAACAAATTTAATCAAAGACTGTAAAAAAAATGTTACATAATTTTTAACTAAATTTTATATATTTCACATGTTCTGTTAAAAAAACTTGTTATAATTAGTTAAAGATAAGTATTTTAAGATTGATTTGTACAATAATTCTTCTTTTTTTGTTAAAATTTATTTTCAAAGTTTAATTACTCTTCGCTTACCTTATATTTTAAGTATTTTTGAATTCTATTTCTTTTAAAACATGACTTTACATATTAAAGAGCTTACTACCATTGAAGATATGACAGCTCAAATAAGTACGATTCGATTTTTATATCCAAATATATCGTTAGAAAAGTATCAAGACTTTCTTTCTGAAATGCTTCCTCATAATTATATTCAAATTGCAGTTTTTGAAGATGACATTTGTCTTGGCTTAACAGGCTGCTGGTCGGCTACAAAACTTTGGACTGGAAAATATCTTGAGATTGACAATTTTGTTGTTAATCCAGAATATCGATCTAAAGGAATCGGAAAATTACTTACCGATTATGTAGAAAAGAAAGCAATAGAATTAAATTGTAGCAGTATAGTTTTGGATGCTTTTACTGGAAATTTTGGCGCACATAGATTTTATTATAATCAAGGATATGCTCCAAAAGGATTTCATTTTGTCAAAATTTTGGATGAAAAGAAAATGACTATTTAAAAACAGTTAGAAGTTTTCTTTATTGCATCAACAAAAGCACCATTAAACAAAAGAAATGGTTATTTTTGTCTTACAAACATTATTAGAATTATATTTTGGGATTATATAAAAACCTATTTAAGCAAACGGCAATTTACGGACTGGCTACAGTTTTACCGAGAATGCTGAGTTTTTTATTAGTGAGGTTATATACAGGAATTTTACCAACAGCAGAGTATGGTGAAGTTTCAATTGTATTGTCTTGGATGGTTTTCTTTAATGTAGTTCTTTCCTACGGAATGGAAACTGCATTTTTTAGATTTTACAGTGCCGAGGATGATAAGAAAAACGTAATTGCAACTTCTACTATTTCAATATTTTGGACTTCAATTTTATTTCTTTTTGCTGGCTTAATATTTAGAAATACTTTGGCAAACCTTGCCGAAGTCGATGTTCAGTATATTACTTATACAGTATGGATTTTGGTATTGGATGCTTTGGTTTTAATTCCATTTTCCAAGCTTAGAGCCAATCAAAGGCCAATGGTTTATGCGGCAATTAAGATTGGAAATGTTGTTATAAATTTATTACTGAATATATTTTTCTTGATTTATCTTCCAAAATTGGCAGAGTCAAATCCAAATTCTGTTTGGGATAATTTATATGTACAAAATTTCCAGATAGCATATATTTTTATTGCAAACCTTCTAGCAAGTTTGGCAACATTTATTGTGCTTTCTCCAAATTATCTTTCGCTTGGACGAAAATTTGATCCAGTGCTTTGGAAAAAAATGATGAAATATGGGCTTCCGATTTTGGTTGCTGGTTTAGCTTTTGCGGTAAATGAGCATTTTGATAAAATTCTATTAGGTTATTTACTTCCAGAAAACTTAGCAAAATCTGAAGTTGGAGCTTATTCTGCATGTTACAAATTAGGATTGTTTATGGTTCTTTTTGCAACAGCTTTTAGATTAGGAATAGAACCTTTCTTTTTTAGTCATGCTAAAAATGAAAACGCACCACAGACTTATGCCGTGATCACCAAATATTTTGTGATTCTAGGATCGTTAATTTTATTAGGAGTTATCGTTTTTGCAGATGTTTTAAAATATTTGTTATTAGACAACAAATCGTATTGGGAAGCCATGAAAGTTGTGCCATTAATTATTTTGGCAAATTTCTTTTTGGGTATCTACAACAATTTGTCGGTTTGGTATAAATTGACAGATAAAACAAAAATTGGAGCATACATTTCTATTGTAGGTGCCATTGTTACTTTGATTTTAAATTATCTTTTAATTCCGAAGTACAGTTATTACGGGTCTGCAATTGCAACCATTTCGGCTTATGGAAGTATGATGCTTATTTCTTATGTTTTAGGAAATAAATATTATCCAATTCCTTATGATATGAACAAGATTGGTACTTATTTAGGCGTTTCAATAGTATTTTCAATTATTTCTTTTTACGGATTTAGAGAAAAATATTATGTTGGAATTCCGCTTCTTTTAATCTTTATGTATATGGTCTATCATTTTGAAAAAGATACCATTAAAGGAATAATGAAAAAATAAGACGTTTTAAGAAAATTATATTCAAAAATGAAAATTCAAATTATCAATAAATCACAGCACGATTTACCAAATTACGAAACGATTGCTTCTGCAGGAATGGATTTGCGTGCCAATATTATAGAACCAATTACGTTAAAACCTTTAGAAAGAACAATTGTAAAAACAGGACTTTTTATTGAATTGCCAATTGGTTACGAAGCGCAGGTAAGGCCGAGAAGTGGTCTGGCTGCTAAAAAAGGAGTAACCGTTTTGAATTCGCCTGGAACTGTTGATGCAGATTACAGAGGAGAAATCGGAGTAATTTTAGTAAATTTATCTAATGACGATTTTGTAATCGAAAATGGAGAGCGAATTGCACAGCTGATTATAGCAAAACACGAAAGAGCTGAATGGATTGAAGTTGAAGCGCTTTCTGAAACATCAAGAGGCGAAGGAGGCTTTGGAAGCACTGGAGTAAAATAATAGAAAAACAAAGACCAAACCCAATGAAGATTTTGATAGATCTTCCCATAAAATCAAATTAAAGAATGAAAATAATTGTGCCAATGGCAGGCCGTGGATCAAGATTGAGGCCTCATACGTTAACCGTTCCAAAACCGTTAATTCCAGTTGCAGGAAAATCTATTGTACACCGTTTAGTTGAAGATATTGCCAAAATATTAAAAGAACCAATTGAAGAAGTTGCTTTTATTTTAGGAGATGAAGCTTTTTTTGGAGAGGATGTTGTAGCAAGCTTAGAAGATTTGGCTAAAGGATTAGGAGCAAAAGCTTCAATATATCGTCAAGATCAGCCTTTAGGAACTGGACACGCGATTATGTGTGCTAAAGAATCTCTTTCTGGACCAGCTGTAATTGCTTACGCAGATACTTTAATTAGAGCTGATTTTGAATTAGATCCAGAAGCAGATGCTGTAATCTGGGTAAAACAAGTAGATCAGCCAGAAGCTTTTGGTGTTGTAAAACTGAACCAGAATAATGAAATTATAGAGTTGGTTGAGAAACCAAAAGAGTTTGTTAGCGATTTAGCTGTTATCGGAATTTATTATTTTAAAGAAGTTGGAATTTTAAGAAACGAACTTCAAAATGTTTTGGATAATAACATTCAGAATGGTGGAGAATACCAGATTAATGATGGTATTAAAGCGATGATGGCAAACGGAAAAGTTTTCAAAACAGGAAGTGTTGATGAGTGGATGGATTGTGGAAACAAAGATGTTACGGTTGAAACAAACACAAGAATGTTAGGTTTTCTTCACAATGACGGAGAGCATTTAGTAGATTATGGTGTAACTTTAGAAAATTCAACTATTATTCCTCCTTGTTATATTGGACAAAATGTGGTTTTGAAAAACACTACGATTGGTCCAAATGTTTCTCTTGGAAATGGTTGTCATGTAACAGACAGTACAATCAAAAATAGTTTGATTCAGACTTATTCTCAAATTAAAAATGCTGCTTTAGATAATGCAATGATCGGAAACCATGTAAGTTACGATGGCAAATTTACAAGTATCAGTATTGGAGATTACGCTGTTTTAGAATAAAATAAAAATTAAGAAAGTTTCGTTTTGTTTAAAATGTAATTTTTAGAAATGATTAAAAAAGGAGTTTTTACAATATTGGTTTTTGCTTTATTCAGCACATCATTTTCGGTTTTTGCTCAGACAGAACCCGAGGATATTGCTATGGCAACAGACGAATATCAAGACTCATTTTATGAATCATTAAAACAGAAAGGAATTGAAAATTATGATAAAGCGATTGTATCATTGGAGAAATGTATTAAACTTAAACCCAATGATGCAGTTGCTTATTTTGAATTAGGAAAAAACTATTTTGCGCTAAAAGAATATCAAAATGCACAGATTGCTTTTGAAAAAGCCACACAACTTGATCCTAAAAACAAATGGTTCTGGCTCGGAATTTATGATGTAAGTTACGAAACAAAAAACTATCCTCTAGCGATCGAAATTATTCAAAAAATAATTGTTTTTGACGAAGAGTATAAAGACGATTTGATTTCGTTATACATGATTACCAATCAGTATGACAAAGCATTGACAGCAATTAATGAGATGAACGATAAGTTCGGTAAATCTTCTGATCGCGAAATTTATAAAGCTCAGATTTTATCTCAGGGAAAATATCAGAATGCTGAAATTGATAATCTAATTCAGCAAATTAAAAAAGATCCGAAAGAAGAATCCAATTATTTGAATCTTATTTTATTGTATTCAAAAAACAATGACAATGAGAAATCGCTTGAAGTAGCAAAACAATTGGCTAAAGAAATTCCAAATTCGGAATGGGGGCAGGTGAGTTTGTTCAAAACCTACTTAGATGCCAATCAGGCAGATAAAGCTATAAAATCGATGAATGTGATTTTGGCAAGTTCAAAAATCGATTCAAAAATCAAACATAGAACTTTGAATGAATTTTTGATTTATGTAAATAAAAATCCACAGTATTCTGCTGATTTAGAAAAAGCTATTTCTTATTTTGATAATGATAAGAATGTAGATGTTGCCAAAGAAATTGGAAAATTTTATCATAGTAAAGGACAGTTTGAAAATGCAATTAAATATTATGAAAAAGATTTAAGCGCCAATTCAGATACAGATTTAGAAACGAATATGTTATTGCTGGATGCCTATTCTCAGACAAAACAATATGAACCAATGACGAAAAGAGCCATGATGCTGATTGAAGTTTATCCGAGTCAGGCTCAGTTTTACTATTATGCTGGCTTAGGAAGCAATCAGCAGAAACAATTTAAAAATGCAAAAATCGTCTTAGAAATGGGTCTTGATTATGTAGTAGATGACATAAAATTAGAATCAAATTTTAATATTCAGTTAGGTGAGGCGTACAATGGATTGGGAGATGCAAAGAAAAAAGAGGAATACTTTTTGAAGGCAAATGAAGTATTAAAAAAGAAAAAATAAAATTTAGATGAAAAGATATATATCAATACTAGTATTGTCTATTGCCGTAATTTCATGTAAATCCAAAGCAGTAGCGGTGCAAGGAAATACAGGCCAGACAATTGTAGAGAAAGAAGACAAAAAAGTAATTGAAAAACATTACGACAACAAGTTAGATTTTTCGACTTTATACATAAAAGCAAGTGCAAGATATGCTGATGAAAAACAAAGCCAAAATGTAACTGCCGAGATTAGAATCGAAAAAGACAAGCAGATTTTAATAAGTGTTCGTTTTTTAGGCATAACAATGGCTAAAGCTTTAATAACACCTTCTGCAGTAAGTTATTATGAAAAAATGAACGGAACTTATTACGAAGGAGATTTTACAAGTTTAAGCAAATGGCTTGGAACAGATTTAGATTATTCAAAAGTTCAAAATCTATTGGTTGGAGAAGCTTTTGACGATTTAAGAAAAGGAAAATATACGCAGACAATTGTAGATAATTTATTTAGACTTGATGAAGAAAAAGACGCGAATTTAAAAAAGACCTTTTTCTTAGATGGAGAAAAATATTTAATTCAGAAAGAAGAGATTTCTCAGCCGTCTGAAAATAGAACGTTGCAAATCGCTTATTCAGACACTAAAACTTTTGATCAAGGGACACTGCCAACAAGTATAGAAATCAATGCCGTTCAGCCAAAAGGCAAAACAAGTATTAATTTGAATTACAACAATATTTCATTTAATGAAGAACTTTCTTTTCCGTATAGCGTTCCTAGCGGTTATAAAAAAGTTACAATTAAGTAAATTTGCAAAAATAAAAACAGAAACATGCCAAAATTTCTCCTAAGTCTAGTTTTAATTTGTGCCACTACATTTGTATGGGCGCAGGATTCTCAGCAAGAAAAACTGGAACAGCGTAAAGCTCAAATTCAGCAGGAAATCAGAGATAACGAAAAGATGTTGCAGTCTGTTCGCAAAAAAGAGAAATCTGCTGTGAACGAATATTTGATTCAGGCGAACAAAATTAAGCTAAAAGAGAAATTAATAAATACTACGGCGAAACAAGAAAGGCTGATTAGTAATGACATGTACATTAATCAGGTTCAGGTAAATAAACTTAAAAAAGAACTAAAAGTTTTAAAGGAAGACTATGCTGAGATGATTTTAAAATCGTACAAAAGCCGTTCTGAACAAAGCCGAGCGATGTTCATTTTATCTTCTGAAAGCTTCTTGCAAGCTTACAAAAGAGCACAATACTTAAAACAATATACTACTTTTAGAAAAAACCAAGGTCTCGAAATTCAATCTAAAACCGCTCAATTAGTAGATTTTAATGCAAAACTTGATGGGCAAAGACAAATAAAAAAGAAAGTAATTGCTGAAAACCAGAAAGAGAAAGTTACTCTGGAAGCAGAGAAAAAAGAACAGCAGAAATTAGTTAATGCTCTTAAAAAAGATAAAAACAAAATTGCTGCTGATATTCGATCAAAACAAAACGAATCTAAACGTATTGATAAACAAATTGACCGTTTAATTCGTGAAGCTATTGCAGAAGCCAATAGAAAAGCTGCTGCAGAAAGAGCAAAAGCAAATCCAGGTTCGAGTGAAGCAAAAGCACCAGTTTCTTCTTCAAAAATTGCATTGACGCCTGAAGATAAAATTCTAGCAGCTGACTTTAAAGCAAACAGAGGAAGATTGCCTTGGCCAGTAGAAAAAGGATTTATTTCTCTTGGTTATGGAGACCAGCCACACCCGCTGCACCCTTCAATCACTGTTCATAATTCTGGAGTTGAGATAACTACCGAAGATGGCGCAAGCGCTAGAGCAGTATTTGCCGGTGAAGTTTCTAAGGTTATTGTATTATCGCCAGTAAATAAAGCAGTTGTAATTCAGCATGGAGACTTTTTTACCGTCTATCAAAACTTAAGTTCTGTTTCTGTAAGTCAAGGTGATAAAGTGACAATTAAGCAAAACATCGGAAAAGTGAGAACAAGTGGTGACACAGGAAAAACCATTATTAAATTCTTGATTCTGCAAAATACATCAAACAATAATCCGGAAGGATGGTTGCAAAGCAGATAAAAATTTAAGGGAGCATTTAGCTCCCTTTTTTGTATTAATAATTTTCTTCTAAGAAATATTTTAAAACATCAGTTGTAGTTACAATACCTTTTAATTCTCCTTTGTCAACAACCGGTGCTGCATGAAATTCTTCTTTCACGAAAATTTCTGCCAAATCTCTGATAATAAGATCTGATGAGACGGTTTTAGGTTTTGAAGTCATTATTTGCGGAATTGTAAGCATTTCCAAAATAGCTTCGTCTGCACCATCTTGTCCATCGAACAATGCACCAAACGTAAGCCGGTTAATATCAGTACGGCTGATAATTCCGACTACATCTTTTCCATTAACAACTGGAAGATGTCGTATAGAATTGGATTTTAATTTTTCTACAACATTTTTTAAATCATCATTGTGACTTACTGTAATTACACTTTTGGTCATGATGTGGCTAATTGGTTCTCTCTTTTTCATAATTAGATGTGTTAGATTTAGATCAAAATTGATCAATATTTAGCAAAAGAAAGATGACTTTTGTCAGCAGAAAAAATAGGAAGAAGTCGTATATTAGATAGCATTTTTTTGAAATGAGGATGGAAAAACACTCGTTTTGATTTTAATTTCAAGTAATAAATACTAATTTAAGATTGAAGTTGTTTTGAAATTGTTACCATTGAATTTAAAAGTATTATTTTTGCAGTATGGAAACAAATAGACAGAAAAAAATAGGCGGTGTTCTTCAGAAAGATCTGGTTGACATTTTGCAAGGTGAAGTGAGAAAAAACGGAATTACAAACTTGGTAATTTCAGTATCCAAAGTAAGTGTAACTACAGATTTATCTATAGCGACAGTATATTTAAGCATTTTTCCACAAGAAAAAGCCAAAGAAACTTTAGAAGCAATAAAAACAAATTCAAATTTAATTAAACATGATTTGTCGCAGCGTGTACGTTTGCAATTACGTCGTGTTCCGAATTTGGTATTCTTTATAGATGATTCTCTAGATTATATAGAGAAAATTGACAACGCACTTGCAGGAAAAGAAAACCCAATAGAAAACCGTGATCTTTTAGAAAAAAGAAGAAAGTCATAATTTGAATTTCCCTTTATACATAGCCAAACGTTATATTTTTAGCAGTAGTAAAAACAATGCTATCAATATTATTAACCGTATTGCCAGCATGGGAATCATTGTTGGTACAATGGCTTTGTTTGTAGTTTTATCTGTTTTCAGCGGATTAAAGGTTTTCAGTCTTTCTTTCACAAACGAAATCGATCCTGATTTAAAATTGACAAGTACTTACGGAAAATCTTTTTTGCTTACTCCAGATCAAGAAAAACAAATCAAAAAAATAGATGGTGTTGCTTCTTACACAAAAATCATAGAAGAACGTGTTTTGTTTTTGTTCAAAGACAAACAGCAAGTTACATACTTGAAAGGCATTGACAGTTTATATCCGGTGGTTAACGATATCAAGAAAAAACTTTTTAATGGACAATGGCTGAAACCAGACAGTTTTCAGGTTGTAATTGGGTACGGTTTAGCACAAAATTTCTCCATGGGAATTCTTGATTTTGAAAATCCACTTCAGATTTTTGCTCCGAAACCTGGAAAAGGAGCAATTGAAAATCCAGAAGAAGCTTTCACTAAAATAGATGTTTTGCCTGTTGGAATTTATTCAATCAGTGAAGATTTAGATTCGAAATATGTATTTGCAGATTTAAGTTTAGTACAAGAATTACTAATCTATAAACCGAATCAAATTTCTGGAATTGAATTTAAATTAAAAGAAAATGCTGATGAGAATGCTATTAAAAATCAGCTAAATTCTATTTTTAAAAATAAAATCACATTAAAAAATAGAGCACAGCTAAATGAGTCTTTATATAGAATGCTTAATACCGAAAACATTGCGGTATATCTCATTTTTACATTAGTAATCATTGTGGCTCTTTTTAATTTGATTGGCGCATTGATTATGATGATTTTAGAAAAAAAGGGTAATCTGAAAACCCTTTTCAATTTAGGCTCTGACATTGGTGATCTTCGAAAGATATTTTTGTTGCAAGGAACTTTACTAAGTGTTTTTGGTGGCTTAATCGGACTTGCTTTAGGTATCATTCTCGTGATATTACAGCAGAAATTTGAGCTTATCATGATCACGCCAACCTTGGCCTATCCAGTTGTTTTTACAGTCGAAAATGTTTTAATCGTAATGGCTACAATTATTTCTTTAGGCTTTGTAGCTTCCTTAATTGCAAGTAGTCGCGTAAGTAAAAAACTACTTGATTAATAATTTCTTAAGAAATATTAATTATATTTACCGCCTTAAAAAACTACAGCATATGATTGTTTCTGCCTAATCCTATTTTATTTTTTTAGAATAATTAGGATACTTACGTTTACTTTTTTAGTTCAGATTAAGATACATCTGGACCAATTTTATCATTTATCCTAAAATATCATGACAGAAACATCTATAAAGAAAAGCTTCTTTTCTAAAATTTTTACCACTTTAAAACAAGCTTTAAAAGGCGACGAATCTTTTGACTATACTTCTGGAAGTATTAAGAAAGCAGTAATTCTATTGGCCATTCCGATGGTTTTAGAAATGATGATGGAATCGGTTTTTGCTCTAGTCGATTTATATTTCGTTGGGCATTTAGAACATAGCAGTTTTGCCATTCAGACCGTCGGTTTGACCGAATCTGTATTGACAGTAATTTATTCTCTCGCAATTGGAATGAGTATGGCTGCAACAGCAGTTGTGGCACGAAGAATTGGAGAAAAAGATCCTGTCGCTGCGGCAAAAGCTGGAATGCAAGCCATCATAATTGCATTTGCAGTTAACAGTTTGATGAGCATCTTTGGAGTTATTTATGCCAAAGAGATTTTAATTTTGATGGGATCTTCTGTAGAATCTGCAGAACATGGTTTCCGATTTACTCAGATTATGATTGGCTCTAGTTTGTGCATTATGCTTTTGTTCTTAATAAACGGAATATTCCGCGGAGCAGGAAATGCTGCCATTGCAATGAAAAGCCTTTGGATTGCAAATATTTGTAATATTATTTTATGTCCAGTTCTAATTAATGGCTTCGGACCAATTCCAGCTTTCGGACTAGTTGGTGCAGCCTTGGCAACTACTATTGGAAGAAGTATTGGAGTTTTATATCAAGTATATCATTTGTTTTTTGGAAGTGGAATTCTGAAGATTAAGATTCCCTATTTCGCTCCCGATTTTAAACAAATCAAAGCTTTAGTAAAAATCGCCGCGCCTGGAATTTTGCAATTTGTAATTGCTTCCTGCAGTTGGATTTTCTTGGCACAATTAGTAGCAACAACAGGCGGTGATCACGGTTCTGCAGGTTATCAAACGGCATTGAGAATTATGATGTTTTTTATTCTTCCAGCTTGGGGATTGAGTAATGCCGCTGCGACTTTGGTTGGTCAGAATTTAGGAGCCAAACAAATCGAACGAGCTGAAAAATCAGTTTATACAACTGCCAGATATAATGTAATTTTCATGGCTTCGATTATGATTATTACTTTGGTTTTTGGACAATATATTATTTCGTTTTTCACGAATGATCAACAGGTTAAAACCATTGCGATTGAAGCATTGCAGATTATGAGCATCGGATTTATTTTCTACGGAATCGGAATGGTTTTAATTAACACGTTTAACGGAGCTGGAGACACTTGGACACCAACAGGAATTAACTTTTTCGGATTTTGGCTGTTTCAAATTCCATTAGCTTTTGTTCTTGCAAAACATTTTAATATGGGACCGACAGGAGTTTTTATTGCCATTCCTGTAGCTGAAACGGCGATAACTTTAACTGGAATCTTTTTCTATAAAAGAGGAAAGTGGAAGAGATTTCAAGTTTAGTTTGTACAATATTTCTTAGTTTTAATCGTTAAATCTATTTAAACCAAAAAAGTAGATTTATGAAAACCAAAATCAAAGTTTTAGTAGTTTTTTGTTTAGCCATATTCGGATTTATGGCTTTTAGACCATTAGATAAAAAAATCGTTGCTATTGATGCAGGTCATGGAGGTTATGATGTAGGTGCAGATGTAAAAGGATTTGAAGAAAAAGCAATTACCGAAGCAGTTGCTGTTAAAATGAAAGAACTGAATAAAAATGAGAATCTTGAAATCGTTTTAATTCGTGACGGAGACACCAGCATGGATTTAAGAGAACGAACTAGGATTATAAACAACCTTAAACCCGACTTAGTGATTTCATTACACGTTGATGCTAATGTAAATGATAAAGTAAATGGAGTGGGAGCTTGTATTTCTTCAAAGAAAACATTTTACGATCAATCGAAAGAGACTGCAGAAACGGTAATAAATAAGATTTCTGGAACAGGAAATCTAGCAAAGAGATATGTAAATGAAGCACCTTTTTATATCTTAAAAAACGCAGAGTGTCCTATGGTACATTTAGAGATGGGATTTTTATCTAATGAAAAGGATAGAAATTATATCACCAGCGAAAAAGGGCAAAATGAAATTGCAGAGAAGATTTTAGAATCTTTAAATTAAATATTTTTAAAAGAAAAGACCTTCAGAAATGAAGGTCTTTTTTATTTTAAACAAACTCATATCCAGAATAAACTTCTTCAATTTCCTTCATAATCGTAAATAAATCTTCAGGAGCATCTGTGGTAACCAGTTTTTGTTTGAATTCTTTAAACGAATGAATTCCTTTGAAATAGTTTGTATAATGACGACGCATTTCTACAATTCCCAAACGTTCGCCTTTCCATTCCATAGACCATTTTAAGTGGTTTCTGGCTGCTTCAACACGATCGATAACCGTTGGAGCAGGCAAGTGCTCGCCAGTTTTGAAATAGTGTTTGATTTCGTTAAAAATCCATGGATAACCAATCGCGGCGCGGCCAATCATGATACCATCAATTCCGTATTCATTTTTATATTTTAATGCTTTTTCTGGACTGTCAATATCGCCATTTCCGAAAATTGGCATTGTAATTCTTGGATTGTTTTTCACACGTGCAATATGAGACCAGTCAGAATGACCTTTGTACATTTGCGCACGAGTTCTAGCGTGAATAGTTAAAGCTTGAACGCCAATATCCTGAAGTCTTTCTGCAACTTCATCAATATTTATTGAGCTATCATCCCAGCCTAAACGCGTTTTTACTGTAACAGGCAAATCTGTTCCTTTGATAACCGCTTTGGTTAAACGTACCATCAAATCAACGTCTTTTAAAACTCCTGCTCCAGCACCACGACAAACTACTTTTTTTACTGGGCATCCAAAATTGATATCCACTAAGTCAGGTTTTACAGTAGAAACAATTTTAGATGACATTTCCATTGCTTCTTCATCACCACCAAAAATCTGAATTCCAATAGGGCGTTCGTAATCAAAAATATCCAGCTTCATGCGGCTTTTTATAGCGTCACGAATTAATCCTTCCGACGAAATAAATTCAGAATACATCATGTCAGCGCCATGTGTTTTGCATAATCTGCGAAACGGCGGATCGCTAACATCTTCCATCGGTGCTAGTAATAAAGGAAATTCGGGTAATTCTATGTTGCCAATCTTGACCATCTTCGTAATTTTTTGCAAAATTACAACATTTTAGTCGAATTGGCACAATTCGAGAGACAAAGGCTCAAAGTAACAAAGTGACAAAGGCTTTTTATAGTACTGATTAACAGCCTTTGAACCTTTGTTGCTTTGTTACTTTGCTCCTATATTAAGACCTATAATCAAAAAATCGAATTGGTTTTCGGCTCATTGGATTAAAAACCAGCGGATTCAAAACTTCTTTTGAAGCAAATTCTATTTTTGGAGTCACTCTCAATTTGGCTCTAAAGTGATCTTTTATTTCTTGTAAAAATTCTGGGGTTTGATTTTTTACCGCAATTTTAATCAGGATTTCATCTGTGCCTAAATCGTTAGTTGAAATTTCAATCAAATGATTTTCGATATTATCAAAACTGCTTAGAACATCGTTCATTGCTGGTGGATAAAGCGTTGTACCTTTATATTTAATCATTTGTTTTTTACGGCCAACAACTGGACCAACACGTAAAGTATTTCTTCCGCAAGCGCAAGGCTCATCATGAAACTGAACCATGTCTCCCGTTTTAAAACGCAGTAAAGGCATCGCTTCAATTCCTAAAGTAGTAAAGGTTAATTCGCCCGTTTCCCCGTTTTTTACTGGCTGATTATTTTCGTCTAAAACTTCAACAATGATCAATTCTGGGTGATGATGTCCGCCTTTTCCGTGTTCACATTCTGTAAAAGCGGTGCTCATTTCGGTAGAAGCATAAGTCGAAAACAACTTAATATTCCATTTATCGGTGATTTTTTTCGATAGAATATTCATGGAGAAATCTTGTTCTCTCAAAGATTCCCCAATACAGATTGCACCTTTTATGCTTGAATTGTTATAATCGATTCCGTGCATTTCAGCATATTCGATTAATTTTAAAAGGAAAGAAGGAACTGTAATCAAATAAGACGGATTGTATTTTAGGATAGAATCCCATTGCATTTCTGGAATTCCAGCGCCAACACGAATTACCCCAACTTTCAGTTTTCGAAGACCAAGAAAATAAGCCAAACCAGCCATAAATTTTCTATCAATTGTGGTCATTAATTGTACCACATCGCCTTCTGCAATTCCGGCGCAGGCAAATGAAATAGCCTCATTATAAGCCAATCGATCTAAGTCAGAATCAGTTAGACCGAAAGTAACGGGATCGCCTAAAGTTCCCGAGGTCGAGGCATAATCTATAATTTTATGTTGCGGAACGCACAAAAAATCATCATTATATTGCTGTAAATCTTCTTTGGTTGTAACAGGTAAATGTTGTAAATCTTCCAGTGTTTTTACCTTCGAAATATCAATATTCTGTCCTGCAAAAAGTCTTTTATAAAAAGGAGAATTCTCACTGATATAAGCTAAAAGTTCGGCTAATTTTTTTTCTTGAAAAATTTTAATCTCTTCTAAAGAATCTTTTTCTATTGCTGGAATCATTGTAATTTTCTTTTGACTTTTTTTAAATATTTTTCAATCTCTTGTTTTTGAGGAACTGTAGTAATTTCATGGCTTAAAGCTTTTTCAAAATTAAGCTTTGCCTGAAGAAATTCCTTTTTTTGGTAAAAGTACAATCCTGCCTTATAATATACAACCCAATAATTAGGGTTTAACGCTTGATAATTCTGAAGAAACTCGGGAGAAACGTTTTTTTTCTTTTCTAAAATAGAATCTATTTTATGATCTTCAATTTTAAATTTTTTAAAGTTTTGAAAAGCGGTTGTTTCCAAAAAAGGATCTTTGGCAATATTCAGATTTTCTTTTTGAAAAGATTTTGCTGCATCATGGTTTTCACCAAAAATCGAATCTAAATCATAACAGACAAATTCACCCAATTGAAACGGATTTGCCGAAACCCAAACTAATTTTTCTTTTGGTTTAAAGATAATTCCGTGATGTGCCAAAAGTTGATTCAAGGCTTTTTCATTTCCATATCCTAAAGAAATATTTTTTAAGCCTTCTTTGTCTCGAAGAATTTCCGAAGCAATCTCAGGATTTACTTTCGGATTTTCAGATAGCAATTCCTGCATTCTTTCATAACGGTATTCGGAATGGCTGTTGGCAATTTGTTCCAGATTTCGTTTATCTTCTTTGAAAGCTTCACCTTGAAAATGATTCGAACAAATTAATTGATCGCTGTTTGGAACATCATAAACGTCCATTTTATTTGGAGAAACTTCAATTAAAATGGCTTTGTTATCATTGGCACTTCCAACCATAATGGATTCAGAAACAAAGACTTTTCTTTTTTTTGCAATGGCAATGGCTTCGTCCAGATTTTTCGCATGTTGCAAAATTTCGCGAGTCAAGATCGAAATCGGAGTTTTCGCGCTAAGCGGAATTTTAGATTTAGAAGCATTTATGGTTACAGTCAATCCTTCGTAATTCATTCCAGAAACAGCGCCAATCATTCCTGGCCAAGTTACCATCATAAAAGGATATCCTTCTTTTGGTTTGATAAAGGCCACAATTTTATTTTCCGCGAAAGCATCATTCACATAAAAATCAAAATTTCGAGCCAGAATTAAATTTCCATCTTCCGATTTTTCGTTCCAAGCCGCAAAAGAAGAACAGCCCACTAAAGCCAAATCCTGTAACGCGTGTCCAATATCATGAGCGGCATGTAAGTACAAACTGCGCTGATATTGCGGTGCGATATTATCAAAGTCATTCGAAGTATATTGCGAAACACCATAAATTTCGGTTTGATATTCGTCGGGAACATTCAAGTATAATTTTCGATTGTACCATTTTAAAAACTGACGAAGCATTTTCTGCTGGAATTTTGACGGAATTAAATCGGTTATTTTCGAGAAAAAAATACGCTGCTGTTTGTGCAAAAGAGAATCAGTCAGCGCGCCAGTCGAAAGTCCAATTTCGAGCGGATCGCCTTCTACATATAATTCCCAAAGACCTTGTTTGTTTTTTAAAAGTGAGTTTTTTCCAGAAAGAAAAATACTGTCTGATATTTTTTCAACAACAGGTTTTGTCGAATTAAAAGCAGCGATATCTGGAATATGTTTTTTTGATTTTGAAGTACCGCAGGAAGTCATCAAGCTTAAAAAACCGATAAGAAAGAAATAAAAAATTCGGCTTTTCATGATTCAATTATTCAGATGCTTTTTTAATTTTTTCCAGCAGATATTCTTTTCCTACAATTTCAGAGCAAGTTATGACCGCTCCAACCGTAACTCCCAAGACACCATGCATGTTAATACTTTGGCCTGTAAGATAAAGATTTTCTACCTTAGTTTTAGTCGGAATTAAAGTTTTCATCGGATTATTAGAATCTTTAACATATCCGTACATATTTCCGCCGTCTCCACCTATGTAGTCGCGATAGGAAAGTGGAGTAGAAGTATGAACCGATTTAATACATTCTTTTATTCCAGGAAATTTTTTCTCGATTTCTTCTAAAAATTTGGCAGCTTTTTTAGCTTTGAAATCCTCATAACTTTCTCCTCGGTCGTTTTCTTCAAAAGTGGTATTGAAAGTATCTTCCCAAGCTTTGACATCATCATATTTCATATAAGTCAAAAACGTCATTCCGTCTGCCCATTCTTCGTCTTTTTTTGACGGATTCATAGATGCCATAAAGGTTTTGGGCCATGAATTTTCGTCGTATTCATAAGCGGTCCAAACATCATCTGCACTTTTAAAATGGTAATAATTATGATTGATGTATTTAAAAGATTTGGGTTTAAAAACGATATACAAACTGAAAGCAGAAAGTACACTTTCAAGATTTTGAATTCTATTGAAAAACGGTTTTCTAAAGTTCTCTTGACCCGCCATTTTCAAAGTCGTTTTTGGTTCTATGTTCGAAATAAAATACGTTCCAGAAACTTCGGTTCCGTCTTTCATTTGTACCGAATTTACCTTTAGGTTTTCGACTTCGATCTTGGTGACTTCTTTATGTTTGAAAAATTCTCCACCATATTTTTTTAGCTGTTTCAGCAATTGTTTGGTAATCTGACTTCCGCCATTTACACAACGCCATGAACTTTCGATATACGAATTGACCACAAGAGCATGAACGTAAAATGGCGATTTATCTGGAATTCCGGCGTAGAGAAAATTGGATCCAGCTAAAACCGCTTTCAGTTTTTCATTTTCAGTAAAAGAATCGATGGTTTCTTTCGCGTTGAGCGCTAAAATTTCATCGTCATATTTTCCCTCCGATTCTAGATTGTAAAGCGGAAATGCTTTGCAGACCTCTTTTATTCTTTGACAATAGTCGAAGAGATTTTCTTTTTCTTCAGGAAAGTATTTTGTCAGTTGCTGAATGAAATTTTCGAAACCTTGCGCATGCGGATATTCGGTTTTATCATCATCAAAAGAAATAATATCAAAACCATTTTCGTCTAATTTTTTCAGATTCAAATGGTCCATTATTCCAATATATTTGAAATACTGATGAAGATTTTGGCCTTCGCCTAAACCTCCGATATAATGAATTCCGGTATCAAAAATGGTTTTATCTCTAACGAAAGTCTGAAGATTTCCGCCATATTGATTGTTTTTTTCGAGTACACAAACGCTGTAGCCTTCTTTTGCCAGAATAACAGCAGAAACCAATCCGCCTAAACCGCTGCCAATTATGACTACATCGTATTGTTTTTTCATCCTTTTTTCTTTAAAACTAGTAAAGCATTTTCTTCAGAAACAATTTCAAAATTCTCAAACTGACTTTTTAAACGAGAAGAATTGACTAAAATTATAAAAGAAACATTTAGAACCCGTTTTTCGATTTCATCGTGATAGCTTTCGTCAGAAATTAAAACAATATCATATTGATTTTCAAATGCCGATTCTAACTTTTCGAGATATGTTATTTTCCTCTTTTTAACTAAATAATTCGTTTTGGCAACCAGCAATTTTTCTTCATCATTTATAAAAGAAACTATTTTTCGCTGTGGTTCCTGTAAAGCAAGCAAAACATCCAACTGGCCGTAATCGCTTCCTAAATGAAGGATTTTTGCTTTTGGAGTAATGTATTTGTTTAAATTATAATAGACTTCCAGATTCTGTTTTAAATCCTTTTTTACGCTATTTCCAACTTCGATTTCTTTATAATCGTAACTGTTAATAAGCATTGTTTTGAAATAATCTGGACCTTCAAGTTCTTGTCTTATTTTGCGATATTCGGCCTTAAAGAACGAACTGATTTGTTTGGTTCTTTCGGTATAATTAGTTCCAAATGAAAGATCATCTGGAGCAATTCTTTCTAAAATCGTAACCGTCAATTTTCCGTGGTGAATGACAAAATCACCTTTCGGAATTAACTCCGAAGCACCATGAATAACCACCGGAATAATATCAATTTTAAATTCTTCGGCAAGGAAAAAAGCACCTTTGTGGAATCGTTTCACCACATTATTTTCTGAACGTGTTCCTTCTGGAAAGACCATTAAAGAATAACCTTGTTCTACTTTTTTGCGTAAATGTTCAACACCGCCCTCCAAACCTTCAGAAACGGGATAAAAACCTGCTTTTCTCACAACACCGCCAAAAATAGGAGAGTTGTAAACCCAGTCGCTCACCAAGAAAATGATTTTTGGACTCAGCATTCCGATTGCTAAAATGTCTAGAAACGAAGAATGATTGGCAATAATTACGGCTGGTTTCTCAAAAGTTTCATTGAAATTGTTAACGACTTTTTTGCGAATAAACGGATTCGAATACAATACCGATTTCATGAATTTTGAAATCACATATCGGAAAGCTTTCATTTTTGATTTTTTGCTGAAAGGCAAGATCGGCATGATCGTAAAACTGAAAATCGACATTACGATTCCGCCCAAACCATAATAAGCAAATGAAATTACACCATGAATAAATGTTCGTAATTGAAAAGGCGGATTTCCTTTTTTCGGACGATTCGATAAAAACAGTTTGAATAAAATCGGATAGAAAATAAAAGTAATAATCAGCGCCGCAAAAACCCCGATTAAAGAAACCAGTGAAATCGAAGTAAGTGCAGGATGTTTGGCAAAAATCATCGCGCCGATTCCTAAGATTGTCGTGATAACGGCCAAGATGATTGAGGTTCTGTAAATCGCAATTTCGTTAACGCCATTGGTGTATTCTTTTTGCAAGGCACTGGTCATGAAAATACTAAAATCGACTCCGTGACCAAAAATTAAAGTGCAGACAATCATACTGAAAATGTTCATCTGAATGCCAAAAATGCCCATAATTCCTGCGGTTACAATTCCTGTCAAAGCAATTGGAATACAGCTTATGATAACCAATTCGATTCTTCGGAAAAAGAAAAACAGAATTAAAATTACGGCTACAAAAGAATAATTTACAAGCGAATTAAAATCGGTTTTTAAAGTGCTGAAAAACGTTTCGTTCATCTGCTGGCGATCAATCGCAATTATGTTTTCTTTTGTGGAAGCCGATTTTACAAAAGTATCTCGTTGTTCTGGCGATACTTTTACTAAAGTTGAAATGGTATAAAAACCATTTTTTTCGGTTATAAATTCTTGTAATTGAAGCGCTTTGATTTTTAAAAATTCAGATGCAGAAACTGGTTTGAAATCAAAGTCTAAGTGATCAAAAAACAGATTGTATGTTGTGGGTTTAAAACCAAGTTTAGCACCTTCTGAGATTAATTCA
Organism: Flavobacterium tagetis; assembly: GCF_016735615.1. Taxonomy (GTDB): domain Bacteria; phylum Bacteroidota; class Bacteroidia; order Flavobacteriales; family Flavobacteriaceae; genus Flavobacterium; species Flavobacterium tagetis. Next base: position 1,082,688 of record NZ_JAERSF010000001.1, on the reverse strand, counting down.
GATTTTACAAATTGTTTTTTCTGCGAATTCCAAAACGAATTCCATTTCTTAATTTTTTCAATTTGAGCTTGTTGCGAAAGTACAATTCCGCCAACAGAACTGAAATTTAAAATTTTATCTTGTTGTTTTGCTGCAGATAAATCCTCAAAAAGTTTACTGTTGTATTGCAAAGCTTCTTCCATGGTTTTTCCGTATGAAGCAACATAAATAGTTTTGGAAGTTAAACTTGTGCTTTCTTCCAATTGTTTTTCGGCAGCTTTGATTTCTTTCGGAATAAAATTCAGTTGCGATAAATCGTTATTGAAACCGACATCATTATAAGTAAAACAACAGATTATGGTAATGATAACGCAAAGTCCGATTAAGATTTTATTGTTATGAAAAGAAAAATGAGCCATTTTATCGATCACATTCTTTTTATGATCTGCTGGATTTTCTGTTGGTTTGTATAAATGCGGAACAATCAAAAGAGAGAAAACTCCCGTTGCCATAACAATAACGGCAGCGAAAATTCCGAGATCGTTTAAGGCATCCGATTTTACAAAAAGCAAACATAAAAAAGCAACCGCAGTTGTAGAACTGCTCATGATGACCGGCATCGTAATGTCTTTGTACAACGTTTTTACATCGCTATTATGCTTATAATGTGTGAGAATGTGAATAGAATAATCAATCGTAATTCCCAATAAAATAGAACCAATTCCTAATGAAATTGCTGAGATTTGTTCTCTCACAAAATATAAAAAGGCAACCGCAAACAAACCTCCAAAAACCGTTGGCAGAAAAATAATCAGCGGAATTAAGACTTTGCGATAAAATAAAATTAGAATCAGCATTAAAGTAAACATCGCAATTGATGTTGTTAAAATAATATCTCCTTTAATCTGATTGGCATTGGCAACTGCAATTAATGCAGAACCAAAATAACTAATAGACGTTTTTCCTTTAAATTGGGTATTTAGATTTTCCTGAATTGATTTCAGTTTTTCAGCAAAAATGGTATTCTTTTCTGTTTCGCTCGACGGAATATTTGAAGTAATAAAAAGCAGTAATTTCTTTTTATCCTTCGTCATTACAAAACCATTTTCGAGCGTAAAATCATCGCCAATATTTAATTGCTGTAATTTTTTTAAAGCAATAAAAGATATCCCAAACGGATCTTGTAGAATAAAATCTTTGGTTATAAATCCCGAAGGAGAAATGATCGATTTGTAATTTCCTTGAACGGTTCCTGCAATACTGTCTTTTTGCAGTTTTTGCTCTATGTTTTTATAATCAGTATCATCCAGAAAAAGAGGCAGATTGTTGTAAACAAAATCAATAGTTTCTTGAATGTTTTCTTCGTCAATTTTTCCTTGAATTCCTGTTATGTACGGTTTGCAAGATTTAGAAACGCTATCTGAAAAAACAGTTGCCATTTCTTTTAAATCTTCGGCAGAACCATTTTTATCCAAACTGAAAATTACGGTAGTTTTATCGGCAAAGTTTAATTGTTTTAAGACTTTGGCAGTAACATCGGTTTTGTCGTTGGTCGGGATAAGTTTGGTAATATCTTCTTCAAACTTCAATCTTGAAGCGAAAAATCCAAAAACTAGAAGCATCAAAACAGCCAATAGAACCGAAAGAGATTTTCTTCGGTTTACAAACAAATGAATGGCATAGAAGTATTGATGCATGGTAATTTTATTTTTTGACGCAATTCAAAGATTAGCTTTAGTTTGTCACCCTGAGCGAAGTCGAAGGGCGTTCCAATTGGACGTGGGCTTCGACTTCGCTCAGCCTGACAAACTGGATATAAAAATCATTTTAATCCTTTTAATCTGTGGCAAACTTAACTTAAATATTCGGTTTGTTTTTAGAACTAAAAGCCGTTAAAAGCAAATAACTTATGAGACCAACTGATAGTGCTGAAACGGTTGCTAAAATAAGACTTCCTACGATATATTGCGTAGCATTTTTTTGAATATCATCGAGAGTGATTGAACTGTCCAAAACCAGTGGCGCATCGCTAGATACGAAAACACTTCCAACTTGAAGTGAAGCAAAAATAATAAACGGAATAAAAGGCGGGAAACTTACGTTTGAAGTAAGGTAAGCAATGACTTTGTTGAGCCTAAACAAAGCGGCAAAAGTAAAAAGTAATATGGTTTGAAATCCCCAGAAAGGAGAAAGTCCGATAAAAATACCTAAAGCAATTGCGGCCGATTTTTTAAAATTAGAATCGTTGCTTTCTAAAATATCTTCTAAAAAGAATTTTTTAAAACCTTTTTTTTTAGCTCTTCTAAAAAAATCTCTCGGCTTTATATACAGCAATGCATTGGTCACCAAAACCGTATTTAAAATACTGATTCGGGTAAAATCTTGAAACGGTCGAAAATGCGAAACCCTTTCGGCAGGATCGTATAAAACCTGAATCGGAATATTTTTTACCACAATTCCCTTCCAAGCAGCGCGAACAATAACTTCAATTTCAAACTCAAATTTATTGGTATAAAAACGTTTTGGAAGCAAACGAAGCGGATACAATCTAAATCCAGATTGTGTGTCGTCTAGTTTAATTCCAGTTTCAAACTTGAACCAGAAATTAGAAAACTTATTTCCAAAACTGCTTTTTTTCGGAACATTTTCCTGTGTCATATTTCGGCTTCCAATCAAAAGAGCATTTGGCTCTTCTTGAATTGCTGCCAAAAAAGCAGGAATATCTGTTGCAAAATGCTGACCGTCAGAATCGATTGTAATGGCATATTCAAAATTTAGTTCAAGCGCTTTTCTAAATCCGTTTCTCAGCGCTCTTCCTTTTCCTAAATTTTTCGGATGATGAATTTGAGTTAGCAGCGAATATGATTTTAGAATTTCGGCAGTTGAATCGGTTGAACCGTCATTGATAATAATGACATTTGTGGTGAAATCTAAAATAGAATCCAGTACTTTTTTCAGCGTTTTTTGATTATTGTACGTAGGTACAATAACGCAAAAGTTAGTCGAACTAAGTAATTCTTGCTGTGATTTCATGTGGTATTTTTTGAGCTTACTTCACAAATTGCTTCTCTTTTTCAGAGAAACTTTTAGATTGTAAAACAAAGTCTTTAAGATAATCTTTCAAAACAGCACCTTGCGAAGCATAATATGTCGTGATGAATTTTTTATCTTCTTTGATGTTTTTCTTGTAGCCCGTAATACCAGGAACATCTTCTTGAACACTCAGTCTGATCATTCGCATTTCTATATTGCTTGGATCGCTTTTTATTGTTGCTTCAAGTAATTTTGCGCCTTCTTTAAAACGCTCCATTTTCTGACCTAATTTCTTTTCGAATTTAGAATCTACTAAAATAGAAGCTGCTTTGTAGGCTACTAAAATCTTATCATCATTATTTGAAACACCAGAAAGCTTTGTTACAAACTCTTTAGCATTGGTTTCAGATTTTGCTACATCAGAATACATTTTGCGGATAGAAGCCAAATCTGGCGTTCCAGCAAAACTAACCCATAAAAGTAATGTTAGTAACAGTTTCATAATTATATTTTTTTGTACACATTACTCAATTTAAGAGCAGTAGTGTCGTTAAAGTAAGTCGTGTTTTTCACTTTTACTAAACCATCTTCAGTAGTTGTAACATCAAGTTCTAATCGTAATTCTGGTGTAACCTCAGGATTAATCAGCGCCATGAATTTTACATTTGCCAAAGATTGAATCATCAGCGAACTTTTGGTAATAGATTCTGTCAGTTCTTTAATAATTTGAATCATGCAAACACCAGGCATAATAGGATTTCCGGGGAAATGTCCTTTAAAAACCTCATGTTTTTCGTTGACTAAAATTGTAACAGTATATTTTGAATCAGATACTTTTTCTTCTGATAGTATTTTATAAAAATCTTGTAAAATCATATTTTTTATTTTGTCTTGAATGTATAGCTGATACCAATCTGGAAAACTTGGTTCAAAATCACATCATCGTAATAATAATCATTATCATTATGATATCCATTATAGCCATAAATGTCAACTAATCCCTGCTTAATTCTCGCTTCAAAAGTCAGTCCGTTTGGTAATGTATAGCCCAAACCACCAACAAAGGCAAGGTCAAAATCCTCTGGATTAGAATTAATGTAATTATCACTAACTTTTAAATCTAATGATGGTCCTGCTAATAGATGAAAACCACCACCTCCAAAGTTAAATTTAGCAACCGCTCCAAGCGTTATATAATTTAGCTCATACTTTTCAGAATAATAACGGCCATTTTCAAAGTATCTTCCTTCATCACCTTGTCTTGAATAATTTATTTCTGGCTGAACTGAGAAAAATTTATTGAATTTAATATTCACTAATCCACCAACGTAGAAGTCTGTTTTTGAGCTATTATCATCGATATTGCTTAATGTTGAGACATTCAAACCTCCCCTAAGTCCAGGGCTAACTTTTACCTGCGCTTCTGCTTGGATTCCGATTAATAAAACAAATGCAAGTACAACAAAATTTCTCATTTCTAATTGATTTAAAGTTTAGGATTAGTTTAAGTTTTTTATTCTGATTTGAAATAATTCAGCTCAATTTTCAATTTAATATTCTGATGAATTATTTGAATCTTTTCGGCAAAAATATTGTTTTCTGAACTGAAAAACAGTGTAAATTTTTCTTTTGTTTGAGAAGCATGAACGATCTTTTCTAATATCTGATCTTTTTTGGAGATAAAAATATAATTGTCACGCTTGCCATCTGCCGATTTATAAATGTCATCTGATTCATTTTCGAATTGCTCTTGAATCAAATACTCTTTCTTTAAAAGCAATCGAAAATCTTCTTTTAAAGTATTAATCAATATTTTTCTATCCAATTCAGAAACAATAGAATTGACTTTAAAATCGGTATCTGAGATTTCAAAATCCATTAATTTGTTTCCGAATTCTGTTGTAAAAACTATTCGATGCGTAGTGTCATTTATCTTCTTGGCAATGAAGATTCCAGACAATTCATTTCCGTAAACACTGATGTTGGTTTTATAAACATAATCGGTTTTTGAGTCTGAAAAATACGGAACGGTATAAGACGTTTTGTCTAATTTTTTAGGCGTATATTTTTTTGTGACCGAGCCACAAGAGATTAAAACAATTGCCAGAAAGCAATTAATTAGTAAAAACTGAATCGTCGATTTTTGCATTGATCACTTTATTTTTAAGTACAATTCGAGTATAATCTTCAGATGATTCTAATAATTTTACCTGAACCACTGTTGCTTCTTCTTTGTCAAAAGTCAGTTCAATCTGTTTGATGTATTTTTTCAGCGTCGCATCTTTCGGAATAAATTTCGCAAGATTCTGACCTTTCAATTTAAAATACGAAATCGCAAATTCTTTATCATCAAACATATTACCGCTTACGCTTCCAACGATTAATTTATTGATTCTCGCAAAGATTTTACTATTTCCAATATCAACGGCGCTTTTCTTTCCTTCGTCGTTAATCAGGATTTTTCCGTTTTTGAAAGTGATGCTATAGTTATATGGTTTTTTATATTGCCATTGAAGTAAAGCAGGTTCTTTAAAAACCATTTTTCCTGAAGTTTCAATGTCTTTCGATAAAAAATCTAAATGTTTGTACTGAACAAAATCAGTAGTCAAGGTTTTGATTTTTTTGGCTACAACATTTACATCTTGTTTAAAAGACGCAATTTCAGCATCGGTCATTTTTTGTTCCTGCGCTGATAGGTTGAAACCACTGATAATTAAAAATAGGAAAAGATATATTTTAGTTTGCATAAGCTTTTAGATTCAAAAGTTCTTCAATCGAAACGACTTGATAATTATTTTGCTGTAAAAATTGCAAAAACTGTTCCAAGACCAAAACAGAGTGTTCGCCTGTGTCGTGCAAAAGTACGATTCCGCCAGGAGAAATATGTTTAATTAACCGATTGAAAATTAATTCCTGATTTCTTGTTCCTCCATCAAGAGAACGGATATTCCAACCAATTGTTTTATGTCCTGTTACTTTTAAAGCTCTTCTTATCGAAGGAGTTGTAACTCCGTAAGGTGGACGAAAAAAGTTGATTTTTCTAGAAGTGAATTTTTCCAGAAGCGTATCTGTTTTCTGAAGTTCTTCCGTTATTTTTTTGGCATTATAAAAATCAAAAAACTTAGAATGCGAATACGAATGATTTCCAACTAAATGGCCTTCATCAATCACTTTCTGAAGAATTTCAGGATGCGTTTCAATGTTTTTTCCGATACAGAAAAAAGTCGCTTTGGCATTGTATTTTTTCAGAAGTTCTAAAACTTCCAAAGTATAAATGCTTGGACCGTCATCAAAAGTAAGCGCGATTTTTTTTTCCGTTTCTAACGGATTACTGCAAAATGTTTTTACATGATAATTGGAAGAAATTCTAGAGGAACCAAAAGCATTTATACCAATCCAAAGTAGAATTATAACGACAAACCATAGAAAATAGATTGCGATGTAAAGGTTCAGAAGAAACAATAAAAGCAATAAAAAGATAAAAAACAGTGATATGTTTTTGTGCGTTATCATTTTGACAGCAGCGTAAAACTATGGTTTTTTCCGTTTAATTGATTGTATAATAAAATCGTTTTGTACTCTGATTTTTCAATACTATTCACTTTTGCGATTTCAGGAATTTCTTGAGTTTTCAATATTTTAGAAGCCATCCAAAAAGCAAAAGCAGAAGCGGTATCATATTCTCCGCTTAAATGTTTGTAATACAAAACAGGAGTTTGAGCAAACGAATTTTCAGCAAGATTTCGGTAATAATTTTCAAAATCAGCATTTCCATCAAAACCTAAAACTATGGCATCGATATCTGAAATTTCTAAATTATTAGATTTTAAAAATGAATGAATTGCTGCTTCAACTTCATTTTTTTCTAGAGTATTTATTATAGAAACATCCAGAAGTTCGGCATAAGTGTTTTCTTTTTTTTCGTTTTCTAAAACAAAAAAACTCGCGCCTTCACCATAAACGGCACCGCTCGTTGTAGAATTCAAAACATCATATGGAGCAGTATTATCTGCTTTAATACGTCCGTTTAATTTAAAAAGGGAAGTAGTATAATCACCATTTTCATCAACTCCACCCACTAAAATAGAATTGGCTTCGTCTTCTTCGATCTGCATTTTAGCATCAATAAGAGCCGATTCAAAAGAAACAGCGCCATTTACATACGTAAAATTATAACCTTTACATTGTTGTAAAAGTGCAATTTGCGCTCCAACAGTATTATGTGTAGATTGAATGAAAGAAGTCGGAGTTAAAAACTCTTCGTTATTATCTAAAATGCTTTTTAGGAATTTTTCAGAATCTTCGATACAGCCTAAACCAGTTCCAGTAATAATGGCATCGACACTTTCAACATTAGCATCTTTCATAGCCAAAGCCGAAGCAACGATTCCGTTTTTAACACCTTTTGCCATGCGTCGGCTCGCAGCAGGCGAAATATATTCTTTGTATGCTGGCGGAACAATTGCCAGTACATTTTCTTCATGATTTACAATAGCCTCTTCCAAAAAAACAGTATCAAATGTTTTTTGAGTCGAAATACAGCCTACTCCATTTATATAGGTTCTTTTTGTCATTAGCTTTTTGAAAATATAAGAGTTGAACAGTTTCCTCCAAAACCAAAAGAGTTGGATAAAACGTGTTCGATAGTTTTATTTTTTAAAGTTGTCTGCGGTTTCAAATCAAATTCTTCCATCGGAACTTCAAAATTCAAGTTTGGATAAACCACATTATTCTGAATAGCCAAAACGCTATAAACAGCTTCAATTGCAGCTGCAGCCGCTAATGTATGTCCTGTAAAAGGTTTTGTAGAACTGAAATCTGGAACTTTTTCATTTTCATAAATTCGAAGTAAAGCTCTTCCTTCAGATAAATCGTTGTTTGGCGTTGCGGTTCCGTGAACATTGATGTAATCAATTTCAGAAGGTTTTAAACCCGAAACGTCAAATGCTTTTTTCATAGCCAAATAAGCGCCGTCTCCATTTTCTGAAGAAGCAGTTTGGTGATAAGCGTCGTTTGCATTTCCATAACCCGAAACTCTTGCCAGCACTTTTTTGTTTTGCTTAGCCACAATTTCATCCGATTCTAAAACTAGAAAAGCGGCTGCTTCACCAAGATTTAATCCTTTTCTAGTGTTGTCAAAAGGTTTGTTGTAATCGTCAGATAAAATCATCAAAGTCTTAAATCCGTTGATGGTAAACTTTGCTAAAGCATCGGCTCCGCCCACAATTACGCGATCTAGTTTTCCCATTTTGATTAATCTCGCGCCCAACATAATTGAATTGGCTGCAGACGAACAAGCAGTACTTATCGTTGTAACCATTCCTTTTAAACCTAATTCTTCAGCAATTTTTTCGGCAACATCTCCGCCATCGTGGCAAGTGATGTATTTGGTCAATTCTGGTTTTTCGAAATAATCGTAATAATGTCTTTCAGTCATGTCCATTCCGCCTACACTTGTAGCCGAAATAAGTCCGGTTCTAAATTCATTTATATCGGTAATGCCAGCATTTTCAACAGCTTGTTTTGCTGCCAAAGTGCCAATCATAGCGGTTCTGGAGAAATTATTATTCTCATTTAATTTCAGTTCATCAACAAGATCTTCGTTGGTTTTTTTGATTTCGCCAACTTTGATAACATCTGCGTGAACAGTCGAAATATTTTGAATACGAGAAATACCGATTTTGTTTTCGGTCAGCGAAATATAATTTTCCTCAACCGAATTACCAATCGCAGAGATAATTCCCATTCCCGTTATTGCAACACCTCTTGCCATTTTAGATTTTAGATTTTAGATTAACTTTGCGTCTTCGCGTCTTTGCGAGCATATTTCTCAGCTAATAAACAAAGCTTATAAATTTAATCTCGCAAAGTCGCAGAGTCGCTAAGTTTTAGCATTCTTTGACAAAATTTATTTCGATTATTTCGTTCTATTTGCGCTGATATACGCTGCCATAGTTTCGATAGATTGGAAAATAGATTTTCCTTCTTTCGGATCTACTAATTTAATTCCGTAATCTTTATCTAAAATCACGATCAATTCAAGTGCATCAATCGAGTCTAAACCTAAACCATCTCCAAACAAAGGATCGTTATCAGCAATATCTTCAACTGCGATATCTTCAAGGTTTAAAGTCGTTATGATTTTATTTTTTAATTCTTCTTTTAATGCTTCCATGATTATTTATTGTATAATGTATTGATAGTCTCGTTTGTATATTTTGCATTTTCTTCTGTACTAATTGTACATAAAAAAGCTTTATAATTGTCGTTAAAATATTCTACCCAACCGCACAAAACTACATCTGCTTTATTCGTATTCAGAAGAATATTCGAATAATTCGACATAAATTCGGTGTTAAAGGTGTCAAATATAAAGAAAGAATTCTCACTTTTCAGCTGATGGCGGATACTTATTTCGCCCAAACAAATATTTGGCAGCGTATAAACAAAGACCGCCGGACTCGGATAATAGTTTTCTTTGTCTGAAATAGATTCCTGATATTTTACATCGGTGTCCAAACTAGACGATTTATTGGCCAAAACCAGAGCAATATTATTTTCCTGCTCTGTTGAGGTTATCGGACTCAAAAGCAATTCTGATCCCAAAAAAGCCAGTTTGCTCAAAGCATCCATTTTGAAAAACTTTGGATATTGCATTTCAAAATTACGATACGCTTGTTTAGAGAAATCAGCAAAATCTGTTGGCTCAGTTTTGAATACAGAAGTTCCGTTCAAAACAATTTCGTTGTTTTGGATGGTGATGTAGGATTGTATGTAGGTTTTGTTTTGAGTCATTTGTTTAATGAGAACTTTTCATTAATTGTTTTTTTATCTTTTCTACGATCTCTTTCTCAAATTCCTTTTTAATTTTTCGATTTTCGAAATAACCGAAATCATTATTGATAGATTTCCACTTAGAGTTTTCGCCCTGTATGCTTACAAATGCAAATATTGTTTTATTTTCGCCATCTGATCGTAACCATGTTAACAACATTCTGTTATGAAAATTAAAATATATATGATTCCAATGATCTGTTGGGTTAGTATCTTCCCAGACTTTTCCGACTTTTAAATTTATATTTTCTCTTTTAATTATTTCGATTGCTTCTACTACTTTTTGCTCGGAATAATTAAATTCATAATGTTCGGCATAAGGATAACTTCCTGGGGCAAATGCATTTCCTAACTTATAAAAAAGAAAAAGAAACAATAAAATGCCTCCTATTTTTAATATACTTTTCTTAGATTTTTGAATCATTTTAAGGATTAATTTTTATGAAACCCAAGTATCAACAATATTTGTAATATGCCATTCTTCGGATTTGTTTTCAATTGTAATCTCAAATCCTCTTCCGCATTTTCCTCCCCCACATGAAGCGCGGACAGATAAAACTCCATATGTCCTCGTTTTATTGAAATAAATTTTATAAACTTTAATAGTGCCAACCGGCATTTTGCTTTTTTTGTCGTTTATGTCCCAATATATTTCTTCAGGAAATTTAGATGTATATTGAAAATCAAACTTTTTATTATTTTTAAAAGGAGTCAAGTCAAATTTGCTATCATTAATTCCATTACTTACTACAAAATCATAAACACCAATTAAAATTCTGTTTTTGTCATTTTTAATACTGTCTTGTTCAATCTGATATCTTTTTAATTTTTCATGATAACCGATTGTATCTTCTTTATTTGTTTTAAAATCTAATCTTGGCATTGGAGGAGGGTACATAGTTCTTCGATCTATATAAATAGAATCTACAATTTCGACAAAAACACTATTTAAAACCTCTTTTTCAAATTCAGATTTAGGCACTTCTTCTTACATCCAAAAGATGAAAGAATGGTGAGTGTTATAAATATGAATTTTGATAGCTTCATTTTTTAATTAACTATGTTGAACTTGTAAGATTTATTTACAAGTTGGAATTAAATTTTATAGATTTGATATCTCATGAAATTCTACGAAAAATATCCAGTATTAAAACAAAAAGGCTTTTTATCAAAAGTGCTTGTTGATACTGTATATTCTACTATGAATTTAGAGAATCAAAATGTTTCAAAAATTAAAATCATTAAAATTGTTGATACTATTTTAAAAGAAAGAGAATTAAATGGTTCAGCATTCTTTAATAAATAGTTCTGTTATTATTTATTTCACTTTTTCAAAAACCACAGCCGTATTACAACCTCCAAATCCAGAAGCCGTTTTCAGAAAATAATCAATTTTCTTTTCTTCGTTTTTCTCAATAACATTGATTGTTTCACTAACCCCAATTTCATCAAAACCTTTTGATTCAAAAAGTGTATTTTGATTGGCAGATTCTATCGCTATAACCGTTTCCAATAATCCCGAAGCGCCAAGTGTATGACCGTAAAAACCTTTTAAACTATTTACAGGAACGTTTTGTAAATCTAAACGAGTTAACGCAATCGCTTCCATTTCGTCGTTGTAAGGAGTTGCAGTTCCGTGGGCTGAAATATAATCTAATTTGTTAGCTTCAATTTGTGCTTCTTTTAAGGCATTCTGAATGCTTCTAAACAAACCTTCACCTGTTCTTGAAGGTCCAGAAATATGATTGGCATCGTTTATCGAACTATCTCCAATCACTTTTATTTTAGCATTTTTGGCTTCCGCCGAAACTAAAATAGCTGCTGTCGCTTCGCCTAAACTTACTCCGGTTCTGTTTTTAGAATACGGTTTACAAGGTTGCTCGCTCATCGCTTGGAATGCATTAAAACCAGACAAAACAAATTCTGAAACTTCGTCGCCAGCCACTACAAAAATGTTGTCGTAAAGTTCAGATTGAATCATTCTTTTGGCAACAGAAACGGCTAAAATTCCAGAAACGCAAGCATTCGAAACCACAATTGGCTGAGTTTGGAATTCGAAGAAATTGGCAACGTTTTTAGCTAAAACATCTAAATGTGCGTTGTTGAAACTTTCTTCAGAATTATTTGCTAAAGCGGTAACATTTCCTTTTGTGGTAGAAAGTATAAAAGCCGTTTTTGAATTTAGTTCTACGTTTGAGTTTTTGATAATAGGTTCTAAAGCCAAAATCATCATTTTCTCTAAACGGGAATATTTGGTATCAGCGCTGATTTTTGAAAAAGCACTGTTTATTTTTTCATCAGAAATAATCGAAGCATAAAACGGATTCGGCATCAAAGAAACATCGTTATGGAGCTGAATTCCAGAATCACCACTAAGAATGGCGCTGATATTAGATTCAACATCAAAACCTAAAGGCGTGATACAATTCGTTTCTGTGATATATATTTCTCTTGACATTTTATGATTTTAATTTCGTGAAATTTTTGCTCGCAGATTTGGCAGATTGCTTCGCCTCTTCACTATCACTTGGGCGAGCAGATTTTTTTAAATCCTTTTAATCTGTGTAATCTGTGGCAAAAAAAAAACTATTTCAACAACCCAACTTTCCTTTTCCATTCCTCATAAAAAGGCGGATTTGTCAGCATTAAATTTCCTGCTGCATCTAAAAAAACCTGAGTGGTTTCGCCTGTACAGGCCACTTCTCCATTGTCATCAATAATTTTAAAACGGTAAATCATTTTAGCCGCAGGAGTGTCAACAACAGTGGTTTCAATTGTTACTACATCACCATAACGCAAAGACAATTTGTGTTCGCAAGTCGATTTTACAATTGGCGTCGTATAACCCGTTTTGGCAATATCCAGATACGTAAGTCCATGTTGACGCCCAAACGCTTCACGTCCATCTTCGAAATAAGTGATATAATTGCCGTGCCAAACAATTCCAAGCGGATCTGTTTCGTTAAAACGAATCCTGATTTCGTGCGAAACGGTTAGATCTGTAGCTTCTTTAAACTGCTCTTTTCTTTTTATCATAAAATAATGCGATGGAAGTGGTAATAATGAAAAACAAAAATAATAAACTTATTCTTGGTATGATTTCGACGAAAGAAACGTTTCTAAGCAATACATCGTAAAAAGCCTCTAATCCCCAGTTCATTGGAGATGATTTTGCGATATATTGCATGATTTTGGGCATAGCAAAAACAGGAACCCAAACACCACCAATTGCTGCTAGAATGATCACGCTTGTGGCACCAAAAGGAGCAGATTGCTCTTGTGTACTCGCCACAGTTCCCAATAAAATTCCGAACCCGATGGCTGCAAAACCTGAAAATAATGCTACAACACTTGTCAGCAAGAAATGACCTTCGATGTTTAATGAAGGCAATCCGATTGATGGAAATAAAAACACAGCAACTGCAACCATCATATAAAACTGAATCATGCAGATGATCGAGTAGGTGATGGTTTTCCCGATAATCACCACTAAATTAGAAACCGGATTGGTTCTTAATCGAACAAAAGTTCCTTGCGATTTTTCTTTTACTATATTGATAGATAACGGAATCACGATAAAAAAGATTGCAAAAAGTGTCCACGCCGGAACATTATGCTGAACGGAATTTGGACGAATTTCTTTGTTGTTGATTCTCGGGATTATTTCTTTGAAAGTAATAAAGTTCTTTTGCTCAAAATCGATTGTTTCTTCGCCTAATTGTTTTTGAAAAGTGCTGTAAATTGATTTGGTTTCAATCTGCGAAATCATTTTATCAATCGAACTCATAACCGCATTTTTGAAACTCATTTGTACCGCTGGATCAAAATACAGTTTTACTTCTTTTTCATTAATAACGCGCTGAGGTTCGGCAGCCGTTGTACTGTCCGTCAATCCTAAATTGCTCACGATTTTTTCTACATTCTGATTTACTTTTTCTTGCAAATCAGAACTTAGGTTTTCTGGAATTACAATTGCCAATTGAAATTTTCCTTTGTATACATTTTCTTTTGCAATTTCTTCAGTAATCGGTTTATTGTCGATTTGTGTTACAACGGTAAAATATTTGCTTTTTTCTAAATTTTCAAAAACGGTTTTAGAAACAGATCCATGGTCTTTATCGACCAAAAGAATCTGAAGTTTAGAATCAGTCACCGCTTTAAAAGTACTGTCTTGAATTAAGGTTACGGCAATTACCAGAACCAAAGGCATGACAAATAAAATAATCAGTCCGCCTAAATCTCTTTTTAGCAAAAGGAATTCTTTTACTACCGACATCCAAATTTTATATATCATCTCTCAACGCTTTACCAGTTAATGAAATAAAAACATCTTCGAGATTTCGAGCATCTTTTGTAGATTCAATTAATGCTGACGGAGTTGCCTGCGCATAAATTTGTCCTTGATCTAAAATGGCAATTTGAGAACAGAAATCTTCGGCTTCAGCCAAATGATGTGAGGTATAAATAATAGTCGTTCCGTTTTGGTTCAACACTTTCAAATAATCGATAATGGCAGTTTTAGAATGCACGTCGACACCAACTGTTGGTTCATCCAAAAACAAAACTTTCGGATTATGAAGAATTCCGGCAATCAGGTTGACACGGCGTTTCATTCCGCCTGAGAAAGTCTGAACTTGTTTATCGGCAAATTTCAATAAACCTAAAAGATCTAGCGTTTCGATTACTTTATCTTTTAAATCAGAACCTTTTAAACCGTACATGCTTCCAAAATAAAGCAGATTTTCTCTGGCAGTCAATGTTGGATACAAAGCATATTCTTGAGGAACAACGCCTATGATTTTTTTAATTTTTGAAGCCTGATGCTGATAGTCTAAACCATCAATTGTAAAATGTCCCGAAGTTGGTTTTACCAATCCGCAGAGGATGGAAATTAAGGTTGTTTTTCCGGCACCGTTTGGTCCAAGCAAGCCAAAAATCTGACCTTCATTTATATTTAGCGAAACATTGTTCAAAGAATACATTTCTGCATTTTTGTACTTTTTCGAAAGGGATTCTATTTGAATGATAGATTGCAAAATAGTGTTTTAGCTGATCGCTTTTTTTAGTTTTTTGAAAAAGATTTCTTCTCTATTGGCAATGTCCAAAAGTTCATCGGCAATAGTATTGTAGGCGTCTTCTTTGGCACTTCTATTTTTGTAAATTCTTGAAGCTTCAACGGCAAAATCACGCCATGAATCTCCAATTTGAGTCATTTCTTTAGAAAGCGCTTTCAGTTCTTCGTTGCCCAAAATAACCGAAGCTTCCTGTAAAAATGCCGCATAAATAAAACGGAAACCACCGCCTCCAGTTCCAATTTCTTCTTGCATGCGAACCATTTGCGCCAAGTAATGATTGGCTTTTCTAACGCCATGTTTTGCAGGCCATTTACGAATCTGGCGAGAAACCATTTTAATGCCGCGAACACCAACAATTGGCATTGGCGCGAGCATATCTCGACATGTATTTTTGATTCCTTTAATGATGGCGCTTTTTAAATCAACGTCTTTTGGAATCTGAATCGGATAGTACATTTGTCCGCGAGGTGCAAAAGCTCCTTTGGCAAAACGTACTTTATTCATGTCTTCATAAGTTAAAGTCGTAACGGTTTCCATTACTGGATCGCTCACTAAATACTCGGTTTCGGTTTTTCCGTAAACGACTAAATTGTGCGCGTTGAAGTGAAAACGATATTCGTCTGGAAAATAACTTAAATTGTAAACGCCAACTTGTAATCCGGTTGGAATATTATTTTTTAAATTTTCGTCTAATGCTTTATTTGCATTTGCTATAGAAGAAAATTTTTGTCTTTTTATTTTTAAATTTAAACGGGTTGCAACTTTATTGAAAATCTGTCCAGGTAAAGTTCTGTAGCTGATTGCTGGTGCATGATTAACTTTTATAAAAGGCAGATATACAAAAAATAATCCAGAGCCAATACCAAAAACCATCGGTTCGCTAATGTTTAGTCCGCTGTTTTTTAGCAGATTTGACGCTACTCCATTCTCGCAATGAGCAGACTGATGATGTGTGAAAGTTAATTCCATTTATTTGGTAATGCTGTTTTTTAATTCTTCGATTGAAATTCCAAATGTATCGGCATATTTCTGTAAAACCTTATCGCTTAAAGTTGCAAAAACACTAGGTTTAAAATGTCTTTTTACGCGCCATTTCCAAAACCCGACGTAACTGGATAATATGTTAAGATCCATTTTATTGGCTTCCATAAAATACACAATCGGACTTACTTCGCCGTTTAAAACCTGCTGTTTCGCATCGGCAATTCTTTCGTTTATTTCGTCAATAGAATTTGAAAGTGCTATTGTTTTAGGTTCCCAGCCTGTACTTAATGTTGTGGTATAATTACCATTTTCATCTGTTGCGTACAAAAGTTCTTTAACGTTGTTTTTCGTTAAGTTGCTTTGATCCTGAGGTACTTGATCTTTTTCCATTTTGCTAATTTAATTTATTAGAAACATACAGATTGAAAGTATACATAAACTAATTATTAAAAATCCAAGATTTGCGAAAGCTAAAATTCGCTTATTCTTCACGAATAAATAAATCATTTCTATTAATAATCCAAAATAGAAAAAAACAGTGATGAATAATGCTAAAAAAAACATTCCTAAACCTGCATCTGTATGTCTATGTTGGTCTTGATCGCAAAGTGAATGCGGGTCATAAACGAAGCTCCAATACAAGACTAATAATCCAAACAATGACAATAAAATCCCGATTCGAATTCCTAAATGTGAAATGACTTTTTTAAAATTATCCAACTGAAATTGTTTTCTGAATGAACAAGTTAATTTCACATTCTAAGAGTATCTGGTCTTCGACTGAACTTTTACAGCTCATTGTACATAAAGTGTAATCGTCGCCAGTAAATTTCGAAACTAAATCTGCTTTGGTTATAATAGTGTCACCGACTTTTGGGAGCGCATGAATTTTTACATTTTTCAAAGCACTAATAAATCCAATTACGTTTACATTTTCATTTTCAATTCCGTTGTCATCAAAAAAGTATTTTTTTCCAACAATTGCCGAACAAGTCTGAGCGGTATTTTCAATTAAGCCTGCTTCAATAAAAGTATTGTTTTGAACAAAAATATTGTTTGCTTCAACAAGAAAAACAGTTTCTACTGAACTCGAATCAATATTCAAAATTAAATCCACCATAAGCATTGGCGCTCGGTGCGGTAAATAATTTTGTATGTCAACAGCAGTAGCTTTCATTATTGTTTTATTTTGCCAAAACAGTTTTCATTTGTCCTCTGGCAATTTCTTCATTGTTTAAAGTGGTCACAATATCTACTAAAGTAATTCCTGCAAATTCCTGTAGAATTGTTACTTCCGATTGAATGTTGTCGTTAACGTTTGGTAGCTTTTTAATCTCAATTTCTTTAATAGATCCGATATAACCAGTTGGCGCAATTTCGTTTCTTAAAAAATATTGATATCCTGTATGCAATGCCACAGATTGTGCCATGTGTTCGATTAGTCCTGCTTCCAGAAAAGTATTTTCAGCAACAAAAATATTATTACTTTGAATTTCTAAACCAGCAACCAAAGAAGTTTCAGAATAAGAATGCATAGCATCTACCATCACAAAAGGAAACTTTTGTGGCAGTAAATTTTCGACCATTTCTTTTTCTAGAAGTGCCATTGTTTCCATTAGCAAACAGTTAAATATGCATAAGCAAAAGAAAATCTTCCGCTTTCTGGAACAGATAATAAAATTTTATCTCCTTTTTTCAAATTCCCTGAATTCAATAATTCTTCAAGAGCTAGGTAAATAGAAGCAGAGCCAACATTTCCTACTCGAGAAAGATTCATGAACCATTTGTCATCGCTCATTCCGATACCTTTTTCAGTTAATCCTTTTTTCAATCCTTCAACAAAAAAGTTAGAAGAAACGTGAGGAATAAAGTAATTGATATCTTCCGATTTAATATTGTTTTTATCCATGGCGTCTTTCATGCTTTCTGCACCTTTTGACAGGATAAATTCGTCTAATAATTTAACGTCTTGTTTTATTGAGAAAACAGATTCGTTTAGCCATTGTTCTGGAGAATAATCGCTCCAGCCTTTAATTTCTCCATTTTCCAATTTATCACCTCCAGCATACATGCAAGTTTCCAATTCGTACGCATACGAAAAAGCTTCCATCCATTCTATTTTAAGTGAAATTGGTCCTCTTGGTTTGTTTTCTAATAAAAAAGCTCCAGCACCGTCAGATAACATCCAACGTAAGAAATCTTTTTTGAAAGCAATAATAGGTTGTTCTTCAAGGCTTTTTAAATTATCGGCCTCGTGATTGTATTTTTGAGCATTCAGCCAAGTAGAAACTTTTTCTGATCCTGTGCAGATTGCATTTTTTGAATTTCCAGATCTAATAGAAAGAAAACCAAATTTAAGAGAGTTCATTCCGGCACAGCAAACTCCTGTTGAAGAGTTTAATTCTACCGATTTATTTTTTAGCAGACCATGAACCATCGCAGCGTGCGAAGGCAGAAAAATGTCGGGAGTTGAGGTCCCGCATGAAAGTACTTCTACATCTTGAGGCGTAAAATTTTCGTCGAATAATGGTAAAATTGCATTTCTTGTTAATTCGGCATTGCTGTGTGTGCTTTTTCCTTCTTTGTCAACAGCGTAATATCGGCTTGTAATTTTATTATTGCGCAAAATAATACGTCTTGCTTTTGAAGCAGTATCATTGATAAGGCCCAAGTAGGCTTCCATTTCATCATTTGAAACGGCTTCGTTTGGCAAATATTTTGCAGCTTTTGTAATATATACTTCAAACATAATCTAAATTTCGTCTTCTAAACTCCCTGATAATATTGAGTTTCCTTTTTTATAGTTTTTAACTTAAGCGGATAGGTAATAAGGTGCAATATATACACTATTGGTGAAATTAACCATATCGCAAGGAATAAATAAACATTAAATACTTTAAGCAGCTGTTTTCGGTTTTTTTGATTTTTATAAATGATGTTTGACCATTTATTAAAAATTTTATTGGCCGTTTTGTCAACAGTCACTAAATAGGAACTTATTTTTACAGCGCCTGCCTCTACTAATTTTGGTTGTAATTGTGTTAAATTGTCTTTTTGTAAAGAATCAAGCATGATTTCTCCAAACTGACTCGATTCTTGTATGTCTTTTTCTGAAACCCCTGGAAGCGGAAAAATACCTAAATACTTTTTCTTAACTCCAGAAAACATCCATTCTACAATTGTAATAACGCTGATTAAATTTCCTACGCGGTCTACCATAGCTACATTTCCAACCAAATTGGCATTGACTTTTCTGAGTAAAACTTTGATTTTTTCCTGAGCCATAATCCACATATTTCTTGAACCGCTGATAGTAATAACAGGCGTATTGTTCAAGATTTTCTTGGCATCGTCACTTTTCAAAAATGAATTGATCGGAATTGAAGGAGATAAATACCAAACCTGATAATGAAATAAAACTAGATCAAACTTTGTATTTAGGATTTCTTCTGGAACTGGTTTTAATGCTGTTGGAATCTGTAAAAATGATTCTGGAAACGCATCAAAAAATGATTCTTTGTTCCAAGGGAACGGAAATGGTTTTTCTAATTGTATTTCGTGAAAAGTAAGATTTATTTCTTCTGAATTTAGAAATGGTTTTGCAATATTTCTTGCAATAGATTCCAATTGTCCAGATTGGGAATAATAAATTACGAGAACATTTTTCATTAGGTTTTTTTGGCTTTGGTGGTTCGCAAAAGTAAGTAAATTTATTTAAACGAATTTTCTTATTTCGACCAACGTTTTTTTATTAGCCACGAATTCACGGATTATTCAAAATACAGCTGTTATGAATGATTTTGTTTAAATTATGAATGACATTTATTTCACGAATTATCATTCGTGCAAAAGTTATGATTTTACAAAAAATAGATTAATGTAAATTAGTGAAATTCACAGCTAAAATTTCGGTACAAATAATTAGCGAAATTCGTGAATTGCTTCGCCAGTTCGCTATCGCTCGGGTCGTGGCTAAAAAATTAAGATTTTATGTCGTTCCAAAAATCAAAATAATTGAACCATTGTAAAGGGTATCGATGAAGAATGCTTTCTACGCTTTTTACATATTCCTTCAAAAGTGCTTTTTCGTCTCGATGTTTTACTTCGGCTTCTCTTGCGTACAAATGATAATGAAGATTTGGCTCTTTCATGACGTAAACAAAAACGACAGGAACTTTTAATCGTGAAGCAATTAAAAATGGACCTGCAGGAAAATTGGCTTCTTTGCCAAGCAGGCTTTCAGAAAGAGATTTAGTTCCTTCAAAATAACGGTCGCCAGTAAAGCAGATTAATTCATTATTTGCCAAAGCAGCATTGATCTCAAAAATATGAGAGAGATCTTCTTTAATGATGATAAATTTTACGGTTGGTTTTTGAGAAACACTTTCTAGATAATTTTTAATGGCAGAATGTTCTAAATCTGTCGTCACTAAATTTATCTGGAAATTAAGGTCAATGTCTCCCAGAAAATGTTCTGCAATTTCAAAATTACCAACGTGAGCGCTAATCAGGACGCCTCCTTTTTTCTCGGCAAGTAATTTTTTGAGTGTTTCTATTCCGTCAAACTCGTAGGTAAATTTGTTTCGCATTCCTGCAGAAATAGAAACTTTGTCAATAATGGTTTGTCCAAAAGTATAATAGCTTTTGAAAACCATTTTTTTGGATTTGAAATAGGAGTATTGAAGTCTTTCTTTAAAGTAATAGAAAATGGCTCTGTTGCTTTTTTTTAGAAATAAAAAATAATAGGAAGCAACAAAATAAAGTAAGACATAAGCAGCTTTTACACCCGCTTTTTGAATTAAAAAAACGAATATTTTATAACCTAAAACAGTTCCTTTGGATTTACCATCCCATTGACTCATTTAAGCTGATTTGGCTTTGATTTTAGTTTCGATTAAGTCATAAAAACTTTGAAAATCAGAAATTCCAACAAAATCTGCTTCAACTAGTTTTACACCAAAGTTTGCCTCTATTGAAACGACTAAGTCAACATAATCCAGACTGTCTAACCCAAGTGTATCTTTTAAATTAGCATTTGGTTCAATGTCGTCATTATCAACTTCAAATTCATCAACTAAAAAACCATTAATTTTTGCTATAATCTCTTCTTTATTCATTGTTCAATTTAAACTTTTTAACCACCAACGCAGAGTTGGTTCCTCCGAAACCGAAAGAATTGGACAAAAATATGTCAAATTTTTTGTTTAACGTAGTTTTAACTAAATTTAATTTTGACGCATCTTCATCTGGGTTTTCCAAATTGATGTTTGGCGCGATAAAATCGTGCTGCATCATTAAGATAGAATAAATGATTTCGCTGGCTCCCGCCATCCAGCATTCGTGGCCTGTCATAGATTTTGTAGAGCTCACTGGAGGATTTTTTTCTCCAAAAACCTCAAAAATAGCTTTAGCTTCATTAGCATCTCCAACAGGTGTTGAGGTTGCATGAGCATTTATATATTCAATATCTGAAGCTTCTAATTTTGCATCGTCAAGTGCGCGCTTCATTGCTGTTGCGGGGCCTTCTACGTTTGGAGTAGAAATATGTCCGCCATTTGATGAAAATCCGTAACCGCCAATTTCAGCAATAATATTGGCACCACGTGCAATGGCAGATTCGTAACTTTCTAAAATTAAAGTTGCACCACCACCACTCGGAATTAATCCATCACGACCAATATCAAAAGGTCTAGAAGCTTTTGTTGGATCGCCTTCTCGGTTAGAGAAAACGCCTAATCCGTCAAAACTGCTCATAGCATATTTATTGATTTCCTGAGCGCCGCCAGTAATAACAATATCTTGAAAACCGCTTTTGATTAAAAAATAAGCCAAACCAATTGAATGAGAACCGCTGGCACAGGCTGCACTAACGGTAAGATTGATACCTCGAAGTTTAAAAATCGTCGAAAGATTCATCGTAACCGTAGAATTCATCGATTTAAAAATAGCGCCAGAACCAATAAGAGCGGTGTCTTTTTTCTCGCGAACAATATCTGTTGCGTCAATAATAGCTTTAGAAACGCTGTCGTTTCCGTACATAATACCTACTTCGCGTTCGTCAAAAAAAGCATCATCAATGTTAGCGTTTTTTAAAGCTTCTATAGTGGCCATATAAGCATATTCGGTTTCTTCACCGATGCTCATACGTTGTCTGCGCGTCAATAAATTTTTAAGATCGGCTTTCGGAACCATCCCTGTTAAGGCCGACTGGAAACCAAATTCTTTACGTTCAGTATCAAACTGAATACCAGATTTTCCTTCGTATAACGAATCTTTTACTTCGTCTAAAGAAGTTCCGATACAAGAATAAATTCCCATTCCAGTAATTACAACTCGTCTATTCATCGTCTTTCAAAAGTAATTTTTTATCCTTAAAGTGTAATTTTTTAATCTTGCCGCAAAGGCACTAAGGCACTAAGTTTTTTTAAAGTCTTTTTGCTTAAACTTTGCGACTTAGCTCCCGATAGCCATCGGGATTGCGAGCAATTTTCTATGTTTAAAAAACTTTAAATAATCTTCGCAAACATAGTATTCTTTAAGAATATATTCCGCCGTTAATATTGATAATTTCTCCTGTAATATAGCTTGCTTTTTTAGAAATCAAAAAGCTTACCAAATCTGCCACTTCTTCGGCTTCGCCAAAACGGTTAACCGGAATGAGCTTTAATAATTCTTTTTCGTCCAATTCGCTCGTCATGTCAGTTCTAATAAAACCTGGAGCAACAGCATTTACAGTAATATTTCTTTTGGCAACTTCCTGAGCCAAAGCTTTGGTTGCCGCTACAATTGCACCTTTTGCAGCCGAATAATTGGTTTGTCCTGCAGTACCTTTTACTCCAGAAACCGAAACCATATTTACAATTCGGCCGTATTTATTGCGTAGCATTTTTTGAATAAAAAATTGTGTAACATTAAAGAAACCGTTTACGCTTGTATTCATAACGCCGTTCCAGTCTTCTGGTGTCATCCACATAAAAAGACCATCTTTTGTGATTCCGGCATTGTTTACAATTGCTTCAACCAATTTTTCAGGATTTGCTTCCTGCCAAGCAGTTAAAACATTTTGTACGTTTTCAAAATTAGAAACATCAAAACCTAAGATTTCTCCTGTTGCGCCTAATTTTTGTACTTCTTGTAATGTCTCTTCGGCAGCTGTTTTATTCGAATGATAATTAATCAGAATATGATAATCGGATTCTACGGCTAGTTTTTTACAAATCGCACTTCCAATTCCTCTCGAACCGCCTGTTACTAATACACACTTCATTGATGTAGGGTTTATTTTTATTCATCATAAATGAAACCGCTTTATAGAATGCGATTTCATTTATGCAAATGTCTAATTTATTTGGAGATAAATATTATTTCTTTTTTTTCGGTGCAGGCTTTGCTGCTGGTTTTGTCGCAGCTTTAGTTTCCTGTTTTGGTTTTTCAGCAGGAGCAGCTACTGGTTGTGGTTTTTCGGCACTTTTAGAAAACAGTTCAGCATTTTCAAACCATTGGTTGGCTAATACAGTTCCGTCTGGTTTTAGAAATCCCCATTTTCCTTCGTTTTTTACGCGTGCAACGCCATCAATAAATCCTTTGTCTTGTTGTACAAACATTGCGATTATGGCATTTGCAGTAATCCCGTATTGAGTTGGAATAACCAATTTTCCAGATTCATTTATAAATCCCCAATTGCTTTCTTTTACAGGAGCCAGACCATTTGTACTGAAAACTTCTGCATCGCTGTAAGTTGGTTCAATCACAAATTTCCCTTCTGGATTAATGAATCCCCATTTTTTTCCAACCAAGACTGGAGCTAAATTTTTTGAAAACGCTTTTCCTTTATCATAAATAGGAAGAATGGCCCAATTTCCTTTTAAATCGATATAACCAATTTTTCCGTTTTTCTTAGCAAAAGTCAAATCCTGAGTTTCAAAATCCCAGATTTTTTCGGCTCCTTCAACCGGAATAAATTTTCCACCGCTTACCAATCCGAAAGTTTTATCTTTTTTAGCCCAAGTTGTTCCTTTAAAATAATTTCCTACTTCGGCATAAACTGGTTCAACCAATTCTTTTCCATTAGCATCAATAATTCCCCAGTTTTTGTTCAGTTCTACTCTGGCGTAACCATTTTCAAAAGGTTTGATCTGATCGTATTTTGGTTCTAAAACAACATTCATTTTGTTGTTGATTAACCCCACTTTGTTGTTTTGTCTGAAAAAAGCAACTCCGTCATTAAAATCAAATACTTTGTCTGTAGTTGGTCCTTTTTGAACTTCTCCTTTTGTATTAATGTAAACCCAGTCTTTGTCTTTTTGTACAACTGCGATTCCGCTGTTAAAATCTTTAGCATCTTTAAAATCGGCTGGAATTACCCAGCTTCCTTTTGCATCAATAAAACCCCATTTTCCGCCATTTTCTACGGCAGCTAATCCGTCAGAAAAACTTCTTGCAGATTTGTATTGAGGTTCGATTTTAAAAGATCCATCTTTAGAGATATATCCAATTTTGGAATTTTTTTTAACTAATGCTAATTCTTGACTATTAACAAATTGAATGCAGCTTAGCAATAAAAAAACAAGTGACTTTTTCATGATTTTAAGATTCAATATTAATACTGTAAAATAAAGATTTTTAACTGTTGATCAAATAATCTTTTACTTTTTGAACAAAAGGATACATTACTTGATCTTCCTTAAATTCTGGAATTATATTTCTGATATCGTCATACCATTTTTTAGTTGTAGACGAAATTTGATCTTTTTGTTTCAAATAATCAATTGCCTGAACAATTGTGATTAATTCGATTGCCAAAACCTCAAATGAGTTTTCAATTACTTTTGATGTAATCACTGCCGCATTAGTTCCCATGCTTACAATGTCTTGATTGTCATTGTTGTTTGGAATACTGTGTACATACATTGGGTTAGACAGCATTTGGTTTTCGGCAGTTGTTGAAGTCGCAACGAACTGAACGCCCTGCATTCCGAAATTAAATCCTAATGTTCCTAAATTTACGAATGGAGGAAGAATTTCGTTAATTTTTGAATTCAATAAATAATTCAATTGACGTTCTGCCAGCATCGTTAATTTTGTAATAACGATTTTCAATTTATCCATTTCTAGCGAAATATAATCTCCGTGGAAATTTCCGCCATGATAAACATGTTTGTTTTTTACGTCTATAATTGGGTTGTCGTTTGCCGAGTTAAATTCGTCTTCCAAAATAGAAGCTACATTATTTATAGTTTCTAAAACTGGTCCTAAAATTTGAGGAACACAACGTAATGAATAATATTCCTGAACTTTTTCTTTGAAGATTTCTTCGGTGTTTTCGCCAGAATATAAATGATCTTCTCTTTTACGGATTAAAGTACTGTCAGAAAGATTTTGTCTCATTCTTTCAGCAACTTCCTGTTGTCCTTTATGGCGTTTAGTCTGGTTTAATTCTTCAGAAAAATGATCATCATAAGCTTGAACTAATTCGTTAATTGCACAAGAAGCTTTTAACGACCAGTCTAATAATTTTTTAGAATAATGAACATTTACCACTCCAATTCCTGTCATTACAGAAGTTCCGTTGATTAATGCCAGACCTTCTCTAATTTCTACTTGAATTGGTTTTAAACCTTCAATTTCGAAAACTTCTGCCGTTGGGCGTCTATCTCCTTTATAAAAAACTTCTCCTTCGCCAATTAAAACCAAAGCTAAGTGTGATAATTGTACTAAGTCACCGCTGGCACCAACACCACCGTGTTCAAAAATTAAAGGCGTAATATCTCGATTGATCAATTCTGCCATTAAATGAATAACAGAAGAATGAACTCCTGAATTTCCTAAAGAAAGGGTATTTAATCGTGCTAAAATTGCTGCTTTTGCGGACTCAGCATTTAAAGGTTTTCCAGTTCCAGAAGAATGGCTTCTGATTAAATTATATTGCAATTGAATTTGATCTGACTCCTTAATTCTATATTGAGCCATCGGACCAAAGCCAGTATTTACTCCATAGATTACTTTATTTCCTGAGAATTCTTTTAAGAAATTAAAACTTTCGTTTACTCGATTTTGAACCACATCGCTTATGGCAACTTTGTTTTTCCCAAAGATTATGGCTTCAAATTCTGCTAAACTTAGATATTCATTTATTGTATTCATTAAATCGATTTTGGTTGTGCTAATTTAATTTTATTTATCAAAATAAATGTAGTTATTTTGATGATGGCAAATGTAGGTTAATTAATGATAATAATTCTAATATGACAAAGGAGTTTGTTGATGTTTTAGTGATTGGTGCAGGACCGTCTGGATGTGTTTCGGCATCGTATCTTTTTAAAAACAACGTAAAGGTAAAAGTTGTAGAAAAAACGAAGTTTCCGAGACTTGTAGTAGGCGAAAGCCTTATTCCGCGTGTTATGGATCATTTTGCTGAAGCAGAATTGTTTGACGCCCTTGACGCGATGAACTTCGAAAAGAAATTAGGAGCTCGTTTTATCAGAGGTGAAGAAATCTGCAATTTTGATTTTAGTGTAAAATTTGGCGAAGGTTGGGATTGGACTTGGCAAGTTCCAAGAGCTGATTTTGACAATACAATGGCTCAGGAAATTGTTAGAAAAGGAATTGATCTGGAATTTGAAACTGAAGTTTTGGAAGTTTCTTTTGAAGGGAAAAATTCAAAAACTATTGTAAAAGATAAGGACGGAAACCTAAAAGAAATTCACGCTAAATTTATCATTGACTCGAGTGGTTACGGACGCGTTTTACCAAGACTTTTAGATCTGGATACGCCATCAAAACTAGATCCGCATTCTTCGATTTTTACCCATGTCAAAGATATTAATAGAGAAGAAGGAATAGAGGGAACTCAAATTTCATTTGACATTCTGGAAACTCAAGTTTGGCTTTGGGTAATTCCGTTTTCTAACGGAAATACAAGTTTAGGCGTTGTGGGTCCAACCGATTTTATCAATTCACTTTCTGAAAATAAAGACAATGCTGAGGCTCTTCGAAATGCCATTCAGAAATCGGATTATTATATTAAAAGATTTGCGGGAACAGAATTTTTATTTGAGCCAGTTAAATTAGAAAACTACTCAAGAGCCGTAAAAAGAATGTATGGTGACGGTTTTGCCTTAACGGGAAATAGTTCTGAATTCTTAGATCCAGTTTTCTCTTCGGGAGTTGCTTTTGCAACTGAATCTGGAATGTTGGCCGCAAAATTATATTTGAAAGAATCACAAGGAATTCCTGTTGATTGGGAAGTGGAATTCACGCAATATATGAAACGCGGAATTGCTGTTTTTACCACTTACGTTCAAGAATGGTATACAGGAAATCTACAGACGCTGTTTTTCCACCAACCTGAAAATCCAGATGTGAAAGAAAAAATATGTTCTGTATTAGCAGGATATGTTTGGAACGAAGAAAATCCTTTTGTCAAGAAACATGATCACGTAATAGCGAATATGGCGTATTTACTAAATATGCAAAAAGAACAAAGCCCTGAATAATCAGGGCTTTTTTTTGAATTATAATCCAAATATTTTATCCATTAAAATCCATTTTTGTCCCGGTTTTGCCCAAGGTAAAGCTTGCTGGAATTTCCACATTAAAGTTTCCCATTCCTGAACTTTTTCGTTCTCAGCATCGGCTTTGTCTTTTTTCTCGAAAGTAAAATCGGCATCAGCTTCGATGATCATGAACAATCGATTTCCCGTGCAATAAATATCCAGGACTTCAATTCCAGAATCTTGAATGCTTTTTTTAATTTCTGGCCAGACATTTTCATGCAGTTCTTTATATTCTGCAATCAAATTGGCGTCGTCTTTTAAGTCTAAAGCCAGATAGAATTTTTGAGTTGCCATAATTTTAGTTTTGTTGATACGCTACGGCAGTTTGCTTGCTTGTGCCTAAACCTTCAATTCCTAATTCGATTACGTCACCCGCTTTAATGTAAATTGGATCTGGTTTGATTCCTAATCCAACTCCTGGAGGCGTTCCTGTACTGATTACATCGCCAGGAAGCAATGTCATAAACTGGCTTAAATAATGTACTAAAAATGGAATTTTAAAAATCAAGTTTGAAGTATTACTGTTTTGGAATGTTTTTCCGTTTACAGTAAGCCACATTTTTAAGTTATTTACATCGCCCACTTCGTCCGGAGTTGCCATAATTGGCCCAAGAGGCGCGAAGGTGTCAGAACCTTTTCCTTTTGCCCATTGTCCGCCACGCTCGATTTGGAAAGCTCTTTCGCTGTAATCATTCAAAAGGCAATATCCTGCAATGTAGTTTGGCGCATCTTCTTCAGAAACGTAGCTTGCTTTTTTACCAACAACAAAAGCTAGTTCTACTTCCCAGTCTGTTTTTTCGCTGTTTTTTGGGATGATCAAATTGTCATTTGGTCCGCATAAAGAAGTGGTTGATTTGAAGAAAATAATTGGTTCTTCTGGAATTGCAGCGCCAGTTTCTTCGCAGTGATCTACATAATTTAACCCGATGCAGATAATTTTTGAAGGACGCGCAACAGGCGAACCTAAACGTACTGAATCGCTAACTTCTGGTAAAGATGGATTATTTTTTAAGGCTTCTTCTAATTTTGCTAAACCATCGTTTTCAAAAAAAGCTTCGTTGTAATCTGATACGATAGACGAAACATCATATCTTTTATCATTTAGTAAAACTCCTGGTTTTTCCTTTCCTTCTTCTCCGAATCTAATAAGTTTCATATTTTAATTTTTTTAGTAATATGTATTTTTTTTAGCCACGAATTCACGAATTTTTACAAATCATAATTTGTGAAATTCGCGGTTATTTTAATTCGCACAGATTTCACAAATTTTTTAATCTTTTTAATTCGTGAATTCGTGGCTATTTCCTTTTTTAGTTATTCAATTTAATAAATCCACCATCAATTGGGTAATCTGAACCTGTGATGAAAGAAGATTCGTCGCTGCACAAGAATAAGGCTAAAGTTGCGATTTCTTCTGGTTTTCCCATTCGGCCGATTGGCTGTGACTGTGATAATTTTTCAAAAATTTCTTCTTCTTTTCCAGGATAATTTTTAGCGATAAATCCGTCTACGAAAGGAGTGTGAACTCTCGCAGGAGAAATAGAATTACATCTGATTTTATCATTCAAATAATCTTTTGCAACCGATAAAGTCATGGCCATAACAGCTCCTTTTGCAGTAGAATAAGCAAAACGGTCAGGAATTCCAACCCAACATGCAATCGAAGCCAAGTTCAAAATAACACCTCCGCCAGAATTTCTTAATGCAGGAATTGAAGCGTGAAGACAGTTGTAAACGCCTTTTACGTTTACATTCATGATACGGTCAAAATCAGTTTCTGAAGTTGTGTCTACTTTTCCAACGTGAGCAATTCCAGCGTTGTTTACTAGAATATTGATGTTTCCGATTTTCTCGAAAGTTGAATTTACTTGTTCGTGGTTCGAAACGTCGCAAGCGTGAGCAAAAACACTTCCGCCAGCAGCTTTAATTTCTTCAACGGTTTCTTTTGCGCTTTCTTCTGTCAATTCTAAAACGTGAACTTCAGCTCCTTGTTTTGCCAATAAAACCGAAATCGCTCTTCCAATTCCGCTTCCACCGCCTGTGATAATTGCTTTTTTATTTTGTAATGAAAACATTTGATATAAATTTTTATGAGTTGTTTTTAATAGTCTTTTACAAAGATACGCCGCGTTTCCACGGAATAAAATCGTCTTGGTTTAATTGAACCGCTTTCGGAATAATTTCGCCGCTTGCCGCTTTGATGCAGTATTCTAAAATTTCCTCGCCCATTTCTTCAATAGATTTTTCACCACTAATGATTGGCCCGCAGTCAATATCAATAATATCTTTCATTCTGGTTGCTAAAACCGAGTTTGTTGCCACTTTAATTACAGGGCAAACTGGGTTTCCTGTCGGAGTTCCCAATCCCGTTGTAAACAAAATTAAAGTCGCTCCCGAAGCTGCTTTTCCGGTTGTAGCTTCAACATCATTTCCTGGTGTGCAAACTAAACTTAAACCTGGTTTTGTAACTAGTTCTGTATAATCTAAAACATCAACAACAGGTGAAGTTCCGCCTTTTTTGGCTGCTCCAGCACTTTTGATAGCATCTGTAATTAAACCGTCTTTGATATTTCCCGGTGACGGATTCATATGGAAACCAGAACCCACTTTATGTGCCAGTTCATCATAAGATTCCATTAAATCGATGAATTTTTTAGCCTTATCTTCCGTAACACATCTGTCAATTAAATTCTGCTCAGCGCCACATAATTCTGGGAATTCAGCCAAAAGAATTTTTCCGCCTAAAGCGACCACTAAATCCGAAGTATAACCAACAGCAGGATTTGCAGAAACGCCGCTGAAACCGTCGCTTCCGCCACATTTTACACCAATGCATAAATCGCTTAAAGGCGCTTCAGTTCTTTCGTATTGGTTGATTTCAATCAAACCTTCAAAAGTTTTTTTGATGGCATTTGTAATCAAAACTTCTTCGCTTTCTGTTTGTTGCTGTTCAAAAATAAACAACGGTTTGTCGAACTCTGGGTTTTGTCTTTTTACATCGTTTACAAAATCTTGAACTTGTAAATGCTGGCATCCTAAACTCAAAAGCGTGATTCCGCCCACGTTCGGATGATTCGCGTAAGAAGCCAATAAAGCGCTCAAAGTAGAAGCATCTTGACGTGTTCCGCCACAACCGCCTTGGTGATTTAAAAATTTGATTCCGTCTACATTTTCAAAAACACGTTTGTTTTTTGGAGTCGGATTTAGTTCAATATTGATATCGTTAATGTCATTTCCGTTCAAATAACCTTCCAATAATTCATGTGTAAATTGGTTGTATTTGTCCGTTACAGCATAACCCAATTGTTTGTGTAATGCTTCTTTGATTACGTCAAGATTTCTGTTTTCACAAAAAACAGTTGGAACAAAAAGCCAGTAATTTGCTGTTCCAACGCGTCCGTCTTTTCTTTTATAACCTTTAAAAGTTCTGTTTTCGAATTTTGAAACATTAGGCGCATTCCATTCGTAAGAAGCATTTCTGTAAGCGTACGGATCTGCGGCATGTTTAAGGTTTTCGGTTGTCATTAAACTTCCTTTTGCCAAATCGTTTTGCACTTTTCCAACCAAAACACCGTACATATTTACTTCTTCTCCCTGCTTCATGTCCTGCATGTAGAATTTATGTTTGGCTTTGATGAGGTCTTGTAAAACGTAAGTTTCATTTTCAAAATGAATCGTTTCACCTTTTTGAAGATCGGTTAAGGCAACCAATACATTATCATCTGGATGCAGTTTTACAACCAGTTTTTTTGTGTTATTCTCAGACATTGTGTTGTTGTTTTTTTCTTTTTTTTGATGTCACTGTTTTCCTTTTATAACAAATTAATCCTCTGATTTTGTATAAAATTCGGGCAGTTAACGAAAAATAAAATTAGCTTTTTTACATATTCGTTAATAGTCTAATATTGTCCGTATGTAATCTTTAATTATCTTTGCAGTATGAAATTGGAACAAACCAAAATAACGTCTTATCTCAACACGAAGGTTTCGGTGCTGAATCGTATGGAACCTTTTTTTCAAGCGCCCTTTCATTCGCATCCGGAATTGGAATTGGTGTATGTAAAAGAAAGTTTCGGCAAGCGAATAATTGGAAATTCCGTTATGCCGTTTGAACCCGGAGACATGGTTTTTTTAGGTTCTGATATTCCGCATGTTTGGCTGAATGATGAGAAATATTATCAGGGAATTGAAGATTTAAGAGCCAATTCGATTGTTGTATATTTTCATAAAGATATTTTCGGACCGACTTTTTACGAATTAAAAGAAACCCAAAAAATCAACGAACTCTTTTTTCAGGCAGGAAAAGGAATTTCGATTATCGGAAAAACCAATAAACAGATCGCAAAGAAACTAGAGAAGTTAGTTGCTAAAAAAGACTTTGAAGTTATCGTGGGACTTTTTGAAATTTTGTCTATTCTTTCTGAAAGTCAGGATACGATTTATATCAATGATGAAATTTATTCTTTGATGCAAAAGGATTCGAAAGTAGATCGTCTTTCGGAGGTTTTTCAATATGTAAATAAAAATTACAAAAAGAATATTTCCTTAGAAGAAATTGCCGCTGTCGCGAATATGACACGAACGTCTTTCTGCAGAATGTTCAGGGTAAAAACGAAGAAGAATTTTGTGGATTATCTGCACGAAATCAGAATTTCGAATGCCTGTAAATTGTTATTAGAAACCGATAAAAGCATGTCTGAGATTGCGTATGAATGCGGTTATAAAACGGCTTCAAATTTTAATAAACTCTTCAAAAAAGTTAAAGGAATTACGCCTTCGGATTTTAAGAATAATGCAAAGGTTAGTTTTGCCACTCCCGATAGCTATCGGGAATAAAGATTAAAAAGTATTCAAATCTGTTTGAAAAGAAATAGCCACGAATTCACGAATTAAAATGATAAAAAAAATTACAGTAGATGCGTTAAAAATAAAATTTTGAATTTCACAAATTAAGGTGATTTAAAAATTTGTGAAATCTGAGTGAAATAAAAAAGTAAGCCACGAATTCATAAATTTATTCTCAACGATTATCAAAAAATAATTCGTGAATTCGTGGCTAAAAAAAAATTAAATAGAACGATCTAAATGCGTATAACCACCATCAACATAAATAATCTGTCCGGTAGTATGGCTTGACTTTTCAGACAATAAGAAAACCACCATATTCGCAATTTCCTCCGCTGTTGTCATTCTGTTTTCTAGCGGAATATTTTTGGTAATTGCAGCCAGTTTTTCTTCTTTGTTTTCAAAAGTATTAATCCACGTTTCATAAAGTGGTGTGTAACATTCAGCGACAATTACTGCGTTTACACGAATGCTGTATTTTAATAATTCAACCGCCCATTCTCTGGTTAAAGCATTTCTACCTCCGTTTGAAGCGGCATAAGCTGAGGTTCCGCCTTGACCCGTCTCTGCGGTTTTAGAACCAATGTTTACAATAGCTCCTTTTGATTCTTTAAGATATGGAAGTGCGTGTTGCGCCATTAAATAATAGTGCACTAAATTTTTATGAAGCGAAGCAGCGAAATCTTCATAATTTCCGTTTTCTAATCCAACACCGTCATTAACGCCGGCATTGTTCACCAATCCGTCAATTCTACCGAATTTTGCGATTACGGCTTCAACGGCTTTTTTGCAGTCTTCAGGTTTTGTTAAATCGGCAGCAACTTGATGCGCTTCTTTTCCAATGGCTTTTAATTCTTCTACGGCTTTGATGTTGTCATTTTCGTTACGTCCAACGATAAACGGAATTGCATTTTCTTCGGCCAGAACCTTCACGATTCCTAAACCAATTCCTTTTGCGCCGCCAGTAACGATAATGATTTTTTGGGTTAATGATAACTGCATGGTATTTATATATTATAATTTAAAATTCTTGTTTTGTGAATTAGATTGTCACCCTGAGCGGAGTCGAAGGGCGCTCCAATTGGATGTGGGCTTCGACTCCGCTCAGCCTGACAAAAGTAGATTGTGAAAATCATTCTAATCCTTTAATCTGTGGCTATTTTTAATTCAATAGCAACCTTTTTAAAAATTTACAGCTGTTGTTCATGACAAACAACAGCTGTAAAAATAGAGAGAATTGAACTGATAATTTATTACCAGAACTTAACATAAAGAGCCACGATAATCAGTAACGTAATTACGATTAAAACCGTAGTCTGTGGCTGTACTTTGAACATTCCAGGTTCTGTCTCGAATGCTTTTGGGTTTACTTTTGGACCAGCAAAACTTATCAGAATCATGGCAATCATTGTAAATAAGAATGATAATCCCATACAGATATGGAAAGGAATTTCGAAAGCTCCTTTTCCGTTAGAGTATGCTGTGTATAAAAGTGTGTCGTTTCCAAATAAAGCTGGAGCGTATTCGTTGAATAAAACTGATAATAAGAATCCTAAAATTACACCCACGATTGCAGCTGTTCCAGTAGTTCTTTTCCAGAACATACCTAAGAAGAACATAGCAAAAACCCCAGGGCTAATGAATCCTGTGTATTTTTGGATGTAGGTAAATCCTCCGACACCACCAATTCCTAAAACGTCATTCCAAGTAAATAAAACTGCTAAAAGCATTGCAGCAAAAACGGCAAGTCTACCAATGTTTACTTGTTGTTTTTCGCCAGCATCTTTCTGGATGTATTTTTTATGAATATCTAATGTATAGATTGTAGAGAT
Organism: Flavobacterium tagetis; assembly: GCF_016735615.1. Classification (GTDB taxonomy): domain Bacteria; phylum Bacteroidota; class Bacteroidia; order Flavobacteriales; family Flavobacteriaceae; genus Flavobacterium; species Flavobacterium tagetis. The sequence continues at coordinate 1,048,551 of NZ_JAERSF010000001.1, read as the reverse complement.
ACTGTTTACTTTTCCAGCTAACGAAGCTACAATTGCAGCAGTTAAAGCAGCAACAGAAAGTCCTTTTAAACCTGTAGGCAAGAAAGTTAATACAGCAGAATAAGCTCCGTCTTTTCCGCCAACTAATTGTGGTAAATGTCCGTTTGTGTATAAAACGTAAGCAGCAATACCAGGTAACATTACGATAAGCGGCATTAATAATTTTAACATACCAGCGAATAAAATTCCTGTACGAGCGGTTTGTAAATCTGCTCCAAGGGCTCTTTGTGTAATGTATTGGTTACATCCCCAATAGTTTAAGTTGATGATCCAGATACCAGCAGCGTAAGATAACAATCCAGGGAAAGTTAAATATTTATCGATTTCAAGCTGAGAAGATGTTGCAGTTGGTTTTGGAATAATCATTTTAAAATGCTCAGGCGCCTCAGTCATTAATACTTTGAATCCTTCAATTGCACTACTGCTTATTCCTAACTTTTCTCCAACAGTTACCAATGCGATATAAGAAGTTACCAAACCTCCAATAATTAAAACGGCAACCTGAATAACGTCTGTATAAGCTACCACTTTCATTCCTCCAAGAGAAATAAATAGAGCAAAAACAGCCAATCCGATCATTATCGCATGAAGATATTGACCTCCAGCAAGACCGTTAATGGCAACAGCTCCCAAATAAAGAATAGAAGTTAAGTTTACAAAAACGTACAAGAACAACCAGAAAACCGCCATAATCAAAGCAGTAGATTCGTTGTAACGTGTTTTTAAGAACTGTGGCATCGTGTAAATCTTGTTTTTAAGATAAACAGGAATAAACCATACAGCAACAATAATAAGTGCAATAGCGGCAAGCCATTCGTAAGCAGCAACAGCGATTCCTAAGAAGAATCCTTCACCACTCATTCCGATGAACTGTTCTGCAGAGATATTAGAAGCAATAAGAGAAGCTCCAATTGCCCACCAAGTTAAATTTCCTTCAGCCAAAAAGTAAGCTTTAGCATCTTGTTCGTCTTGTTTACGTTTGCGGTAAACGGTATAACCGTAGACCGAGACTACGATGAAATAAATAATAAAAACCGCATAGTCTGCGAAAGCGAGGTTTTGGTTCATTGTTAGTAGTATTTTAAATAATTATTATAGGGTTGTTTGTTTATGTGGTTTTAAAATAAGTTTTTGTGTTGTCAAATCTTGTTAAAAATGCAAGATGTGTTTTATTTCTGTTATTTTTTTGCGAAAATAAAGCAGAAGCCAAATGTAAAATAAAAATTTAGAAATCAACTATTAGTAAATGTGTTTTTTACATTTATCCAACAGGAATTGTGTTAAATTTTTAGTTTTGGATGAAGTACAACACCAAACCGTTACGCTTTTACTAGGCTTTTGTAATGTACATCTGAAAGCTGTCTCAAAATTTCAGCACTTTTTTCAGGTGTAATATCACGCTGCGATTCGCCCAACATTTCATATCCAACCATAAATTTCTTTACCGTTGCAGATCTCAACAAAGGTGGATAAAAATGCATGTGGAAATGCCATTCTGGATGGATTAGACCATCTGTTGGCGATTGGTGAATTCCTGATGAATATGGAAATGAAGTATTAAATAAATTATCATACTTCGTTGTAAGTTGCTTTAAGATTTTCGCGAAAGCGGTACTTTCATCGGCAGTAAAATTGGTGATTTTGTTTACAGCTCTTTTGCTGATAATCATGGTTTCGTATGGCCAGATTGCCCAAAACGGAACCAATGCCACAAAATGATCATTTTCGATTACGATACGATCGCCAGCTTTCAACTCGGCTTTTACGTAATCTTCTAACAATGTTGTCTGATTTTTATCGTAGTACGATTTTAAGCTGTTTTGTGTTTTTTCAACCTGAGTTGGTAGAGAAGATTGTGCCCAAATTTGGCCGTGTGGGTGCGGGTTGCTGCAGCCCATAACGCTTCCTTTGTTTTCAAAAATCTGAACGTGGTTGATGAATTTAATATTTCCTAAATCGGTATATTCTTTTTGCCAAGTTCTAATGATATTTTCTATATCGGCAATTTCCATTTCTGGTAAAGTCAAATCGTGTCTTGGCGAAAAGCAAACTACTCTTGAAATTCCCTGTTCTGGTTTTGCTTTAAAAAAAGTATGTTTAATATCGTCTTCAAAAATAATTTCGTCCTGCTTCATTGCAGCAAAATCATTTTCAAAAACAAAACTGCTTTCGTATTGAGGGTTATTCATTCCGTTGGCACGAACATTTCCCGGACACAAATAACAAGTTGGGTCGTATTTAGGAAGTTCTTCGGTTGAAATAGTTTCATTTTGTCCCTGCCAAGGGCGTTTTGCACGATGAGGCGAAACTAATACCCATTCGTTAATTAATGGGTTGAAGCGTCTGTGCGGATCTTCGTTAATGTCAAAATTTTTCATTGTACTGTGTTGTGGTTTTTAAAGTAGCGTTGTTCCGTTTGAGATTTTTACATCATAGAATTTTAATTCAATTCCAAATGTATCTAAATAAAGTTTTGAAAACTTACGCTTAACCTCATTTTCATGCCCTTTTTTAACTAAATTAATAGTGCAGCCTCCAAAACCGCCTCCCATTAGTCGAGAACCAATAATAGCATCGTCTTCTTTTGCGGTATCAACAAGCATGTCCAATTCTTCACAGCTTACTTCATATTCTTGCGATAATCCGTAATGAGTTTCAAAAAGCAATTCGCCTAAATGCTCAATATTTCCTTGGTCTAAAGCTTTACAAGCTTTGATGACGCGGTTTATTTCTTTTACCACAAAATGAACTCTGCTGAAAACCTTTTCAGTCATTTTATCTTTAAGGCTCAAAACTTGCTCTTCTGTAGCGTTTCTAAAAGTTTTCACTTCTGGAAAATGGCTTTTTATAATCGATAAACCTTCTTCACATTCAATTCTTCTGGTGTTGTATTCTGATGTAAAAAGAGAATGTTTTACATTAGAATCAAATAAAATCAGTGAATAATCTTTGAAATCGGCATTGTGATATTCAAAATCTAAAGTATTGCAGTCAAGCTGAATTACTTTGTTTTCAAGACCATGAACACTAGAAAACTGATCCATAATTCCGCAGTTGATGCCAACCCAGTGTTCTGCTTTTTGCCCTAATAATGAAATGTCTTTTTTCTCAATTTTTAAATCGAAAAGAGATTTGATTCCGAAAATCATTCCGCATTCTAAAGCCGCAGAAGAAGATAATCCAGAACCAACAGGAATATTGCTGCTGAAAACACAATTGAAACCTTCAAAAGAAAATCCGTTGTCTTGCAATTGCTTAATAACGCCTCGAATATAATTTGTCCAAACGACATCACTCAATTTCACTTCCTGAGTTAAGTCAATTTCAAATTCTTCATTCAAATCGATTGCAATTACTTTAGAAGTATTGGTGTTATTTTTTTCAAAAGCAAAGCAAATCACTTTGTCAATTGCAGCAGGTAAAACATAACCGTCATTGTAGTCAATATGTTCTCCAATGATGTTGATTCTGCCTGGAGAAAGTACCGTTTTTTGAGGAGAAGACCCGAAAGATTTCTCAAAAAAAGCAACAGTATTTTGTATTAAAATATCATTCATTATAGTTGTTGTAATTGTGGTATTATAGAAATAGTTAGTTTATGGTTTCAAATTTGTAAAGTGTTTTCTGCGTGTATTCTTCCCCTTTTTTCAAAACAGCATTAGGAAAATGAGCTTGATTTGGTGCATCTGGAAAATTCTGCGTTTCAAAACAAATACCGCTTTGAGCATTGTAATCGACATTTTCTTTTCCTTTTAATTTTCCGAAACAATTTCCGCCTACATATATATGTACGCTTGGCTGATCGGTATAAACATTCATTCTTAATTTATTTTTCAAACTAATTAGTTGTGCTACAATTTCAGTTTTAGAATTTACTACAAAAGAATTGTCAATTGGAAACGGACAGTTTTTAGGAGCTCTAAAATCAAAATCATGATCGTTCAAATCGGTAAAATTTCCCGTTGGAATATTATCTGGATTTGTTTCCAGCATTTTAGCCGATTTGATAAACATTTGCTGTTCTAGAACATTTCCGTCATGACCATCAAGGTTAAAATAACTGTGATGTGTCAAATTTATAATTGTATCTTCTGTTGAAATTGCCTTATATTCTAATTTTAATTCGTCTTCTTCTGTTAATGTATAAGTCAAATAAACCGTCATTTCGCCAGGAAAACCTTCTTCCAGATGTTCACTCAAAAGACTAAAAGTAACGGATGGATTTTCTCCAGAAATTACGTTTGCTACATTCCAAATTTTTCTTCCAAATCCCATGTCGCCGCCGTGAAGCGTATTACTGTTATTATTTTCATCTAGTTTAAATTCGATATCATTTAGACTAAAAGATGCTTTATGAATACGTCCAGCGTAACGTCCAACGGTGGTTCCGAAATACGGAGCACTTGGTAAATTATATGATTCTAAATACGATTCTAAATTATCAAACCCTAACACAACATCTGTTAATTTTCCGTTTACCGGAATTTGAATAGAAGTTACCGTTGCACCATAATTGATAATCTGAACTTTCATTCCGTTTTTGTTAACCAGATCAAAAGAATAAATTTCTTCCTTATTAGGCATTAAACCAAACAATTTGCAATTGTGAGTCTCTTTTAAATGCGATATGTGTTTTATTTCCATATAATTTTTACCAAAAATGAAATCCAAAAATAGAAACATTTATTATTTTTGCATACCAGTACCTACCAGTTTTTGTTATTTATAGTCAAAATGACTTTTATTATGAACATAATTTCAATTCAAAATAACATTGGTCTGCCAAAATATAAGCAGATTATTCTTTCAATCGAAAAAGCGATTGAAGAAGGAAATTTAATTAAAGGTGATACACTTCCGTCGGTAAATAAAGTCTGTCTGGCTTTTTCTTTGTCTCGAGATACGGTCTTATTGGCGTATGATGAATTGAAGAAAAGAGGAATTATTTATGCCATCCCAGGAAAGGGATATTACGTTAAAAGCATTGAAATCACTATAACTCAGAAGATTTTTCTGCTTTTTGATGAATTAAATATTTTCAAAGAAGACATTTATAATTCGTTTTTAAAAAATATTGGAAAAAATGTTCAGGTCGATATTTTCTTTCATCATTTTAATGTTCAGGTTTTCAAAAAACTGATAAGCGACAGCAACGGAAATTATACGAAATACATTATTATGCCGACGAACTTAAATGATGTCGTCGATTCTATAAAAACCCTACCAGTAAGCGACGTAATTATTTTGGATCAAACCAATCCAGATTTAAAAATGTTTCCGGCGATTTATCAAAATCATCAAAAAGATATTTACGAAGGTTTAATGAAGGGGAAGTCTAGATTGTCAAAATATAAGAAACTGATCTTGATTTTCCCTGGTTTTAGAGAACCTGCTGGAATGAAACTAGGTTTTGAATTGTTTTGTCAGGCTTATAGTTTTGATTATGAAATTATCTCAGATTTCAGCAATCAGTCTATTGCTTTTGGAGATTTATATATTATTCCTCATGACCGCGACCTACTTTTGGTAATAGAAAATGCAATGAGCAGAAACTTAAAATTGGGAGAGGATTTTGGCATCATATCATACAATGAAACGCCATTGAAGAAAATTGCCGCAAACGGAATTACGACTATTTCGACCAATTTTGAATTAATGGGAAAAATTCTTGCCGATATGGTTCTGAAAGGAATAAAAGAGCAGATCGAAAATAAATCTGCTCTTATAGTAAGGAACTCTTTATAATAAAAAGTTTAATTATAAATTAAGTGCAAAGTTGTTTTGCAGTTTCTCTTCGTATTTCTCCTTATTAAAGGTATACAAGTAAGAACCTTTTCGAGACGACTGCATATCTTTTTCGTCAAGTTTGTTTAAAATCCCAAGCGAATTAATTTTGCTGATGAAGTTTCGTTTGTCTAATTCTTTGCTCAAAATAGCTTCATATAATTCTAAAAGCTGACGCATGGTGAATTTCTCAGGAAGCAATTCAAAACCAATTGGTTTTACAGAAGTTTTGTAACGAAGTCTCTTTATGGCATTTTGAACCATTTCGTTATGGTCAAAAATTAAGTTTGGAGCGTCGTTAATCGGAAACCACTCAGCATGATAATTTTGAATCAATTCAGCATTATGGTTTTCGATATTAATTAAAGCAAAATAAGAAACCGAAATGGTTCTTTCTACAGGGTCACGATCGATTTCACTGTAAGCGTGTAATTGCTCCATATAAATATCGTTAAGACCTGTATACGTATTTAATATTCTGGTTGCTGCAGTGTCTAAAACTTCATCGCGTTTTAGAAATCCTCCAATCAAGGACCATTTTCCTTTTTCTGGTTCAAAATCTCTTTGAATCAAAAGAATTTTCAAACCATCATTATCAAACCCGAAAATGATGCAATCTACCGCCAATAAAACTTTATCAGCAGAGCTATAACTATTTAGCATATATAATTAATTTGGATGGGTAAATATATAAACTTCCTAAAAGGTTTCATAATTATTAATGTGATATTTACACTTAATTATGATTTGTTACGAAAAATGTGTTTTTTGGTTTACAATTATGGGAATTGCGGATAAAATTTTGTTCGGCTTAGAAGTGTCCAAATTTAGTGCAAAGTTTTTTATTATAACAAATTTTCTAAATATTGCTTTCTAATTATTTTAAAGGAATTGTTGGGAAATTTGTTTTTAATTATGGTTAAATTGACTATTAGTTAATTTTTTAACTACATTTACAAATGTTTAAACCACACTTAATTGCTATTTAAGTCTGCTTTAAAACTTAAAAAAAGCATTCAATTGCTTTATTGAAAACTTACTTACCATTAAAAACCACATTATGAAAAAACCACTTTTCCTTTTGGTGCTGGCACTGTTTTGTCAGTTCGCATTTTCTCAAATCACTACAATTTCGATAAAAAACAATAATGATTCGCCCATTATTAGCAAGCATATTTATGGTCATTTTGCCGAACATTTGGGACATTGCATTTATGGAGGATTTTTTGTTGGAGATACTTCTAAAATTCCAAATACCAACGGAGTTCGAAATGATATTGTAAAGGCATTAAAAGATTTAAAAATTCCAAATTTGAGATGGCCAGGCGGGTGTTTTGCCGATACGTATCATTGGAAAGACGGAATTGGTCCAAAAGAACAGCGTCCGACAATTGTGAACCAATGGTGGGGAGGAGTAACAGAAGACAATAGTTTTGGAACGCACGATTTTTTAAACATGTGCGAATTGCTTGGCGCTGAACCTTATTTGTCTGGAAATGTTGGAAGTGGAACAGTTCAGGAATTGGCAGACTGGGTGCAGTATACCAATTTTGGAGGCAAAAGTCCGATGAGTGATATGAGAAAGAAAAATGGAAGAACCGAGCCATGGAAAGTAAAATACTGGGGAATTGGAAATGAAGCTTGGGGATGTGGAGGAAATATGACCGCAGATTATTACGCAAACGAATATAAAAAGTTTGCCACTTTTATGTCTGATTGGGGAAATACAGGTGGAATTACAAGAATTGCGTCTGGAGCAAACAGTTCTGATTACAATTGGACAGAAGTTTTAATGAAAAATATTCCGTTAAATATGCTTGGCGGTGTAGGTGTGCATCATTATGCTGTAATCAATTGGGACAAAAAAGGTGCCGATGTTGATTTTACCGAAAAAGAGTATTTCTTAACCATGCAGTCTGCCTTAAAAATGGAAGAATTAGTGACTAAACATGCTGCTGTTATGGACAAATACGATCCAGAAAAAAAGGTGGCTATGATTGTAGACGAATGGGGAGGCTGGTATGAAGTTCAGAAAGGAACAAATCCTGGATTTTTATATCAGCAAAATACTATGAGAGACGCAGTTTTGGCAGGCGCAACTTTAAATATTTTCAATAATCATGCAGACCGAGTTAAAATGGCAAATTTGGCGCAGTGTGTTAATGTGCTTCAAGCGGTTATTTTGACCGACAAAGCCAAAATGATTACAACGCCAACTTATCACGTCATGAAAATGTACAGCGTACATCAAGATGCTAAATTGATTCCGATCGAATTTAAATCACCTTCTTATACTTTTAACGGAGAAAGTATTCCAGCAGTTTCGGCTTCGGCTTCAAAAGATGCAAGCGGATTGGTTCATATTTCATTAGTAAATGTTGATGCCGTAAATAAAAATAAAGTGGAAATTGATGTGGCTTCGCTTGGCGCTAAAAGCTATACCGCAAGTATAATTACAGCTTCAAAACTTCAGGATTATAACTCTTTCGAAAACCCAAATAAAATTATTCCAGTTGTTTTTAAAGGTTTTGAAAACAAAAAAGGAAAGTTAGAAATTACAATTCCACCATTTTCGGTATTGGTTTTAGAGGGAAAATAACATTTAAATAATTAAATTTTTTTCGGGACAGATGCGATTTTCTGGATTTTAGATGAAATAATCGCAATGTTATAAATGTATTGTTAACATTTATTTTTTGAAAAGGTGCTAAAATGCTGTTTTAATGCATTTATAGCAAAAATGAATTATGCAATTTCAATTAAGTGTTTTTTGTACACTTATAAAATATTTATCTCTATATTTGTCAATATTTTAAAATAAAATACGAATGAAAAATTATGTAATAGGATTGGACTACGGAACAGATTCTGTTCGCGCGGTGCTGATTGACGCTGAAAATGGACAAGAGTTGGCATCCAATGTTTCTCATTACAAAAGATGGAAAAACAAGCAATATTGTGATGCCTCTATAAACCAGTTTCGCCAGCATCCTTTGGATCATATCGAAGGTTTGGAAATTACAATTCAAAATGTAGTTAAAGAAAGTAAAGTTGATCCTTCACTGGTAAAAGGAATTTGTATCGATACAACAGGATCATCTCCAGTTCCGGTTACAAAAGACGGAACGCCATTGGCTTTGACAAAAGGTTTTGAAGAAAATCCAAATGCCATGATGGTATTATGGAAAGATCATACTTCGATAAATGAAGCAAACGAAATTAACGAACTGGCAGTAAGCTGGGGTGGAGAAGACGTAACAAAATACGTTGGAGGAATTTATTCTTCGGAATGGTTTTGGGCAAAAATCCTTCATATTGCAAGACAAGACGAAGCGGTTAGAAATGCAGCACATACTTGGATGGAGCACTGCGATTTAATGACGTATTTGTTAATTGAAGATAAAGATTTAAAAACCTTCAAAAGAAGCCGTTGCGCTGCGGGACACAAAGCAATGTGGCACGCAGACTGGAACGGATTGCCGCCAGTTGAATTTTTAGAAAAATTACATCCGTATTTAGCACAGCTTCGTGGTAATTTATATGATGAAACCTATACTTCAGATTTAGTTGCTGGAAAATTAAGCCAAGAATGGGCAGAGCGTTTAGGACTTTCAACAGAAACAGTTGTTGCTGTTGGAACCTTCGATGCGCATTCTGGAGCAGTTGGAGCAAAAATCGAAGAGAATACTTTAGTTCGTGTTATGGGAACTTCCACTTGCGATATCCTTGTGGGTTTTTATGATGAGGTGGGAACAAAAACGGTTCGCGGTATCTGCGGACAAGTTGACGGATCTGTTATTCCAGGATTTATTGGTTTAGAAGCGGGACAATCTGCTTTTGGAGATTTATTGGCTTGGTACAAAGAACTTTTAATGTGGCCGACAGAACATTTATTAGGTTCTTCATCTGTTTTAAATGAGGCTCAAAAAGAGCAGTTAAGAGAGGAATTCAGCGATAAATTAATTGTAGAATTAACAAAAGAAGCAGAGAAAATCCCCGTTTCAGAAAGTCTTCCAATTGCTTTAGACTGGATTAACGGAAGAAGAACTCCAGATGCTAATCAGGAATTAAAAAGCGCCATTTCAAATTTATCATTAGGAACAAAAGCACCTCATATTTTTAAAGCTTTAGTAAACGCAATTTGTTTTGGAGCGAAGAAAATTGTAGATCGTTTTGAAGAAGAAGGTGTGAAGATTGACAGCGTAATCGGAATTGGCGGTGTTGCTAGAAAATCTCCTTTCATCATGCAGACTTTGGCTAATGTTTTAAATAAGCCAATTAAAATTGCAGCTTCAGACCAAACACCAGCTTTAGGTGCAGCAATCTATGCAGCCGTTGCAGCTGAAATTTATCCAAATGTAATCGAAGCAAGCCAGAAAATCGGAAGTGATTTCGACGGAGAATATTTCCCTCAAACAGACCAAGTTGAAGCGTATCATAAACTGCTTTTGGGATACGAACAATTAAGTGCTTTTGCAGATCCAAACCTTAAAATATCGCAACATGAGCTCTCAATATAAAGATTTAAAACAAGAATGTTACGAAGCCAACATGCAGTTAAATGCATTGAATTTGGTGGTGTATACTTTTGGAAATGTAAGTGCCGTGGATAGAAAAAATGGTGTTTTTGCCATTAAACCAAGCGGTGTTCCTTATGAAGATTTAAAACCTGAAGATATCGTAATTGTCGATTTTGATAATAATGTTATTGAAGGCACAATGCGTCCGTCATCGGACACAAAAACGCATGCTTATTTATACAAACATTGGCCAAATATTGGCGGAGTGGCTCATACACACGCTACTTATTCTGTGGCTTGGGCACAATCGCAACAAGATATTCCAATTTTCGGAACAACGCATGCCGATCATTTAACGGCAGATATTCCGTGTGCGCCCCCGATGGCAGATCATTTAATTGAAGGAAACTACGAACACAATACCGGAATTCAGATTCTAGATTGCTTCAAAGAAAAGAATCTTTCTTATGAAGAAGTAGAAATGATTTTGATTGGAAATCACGGTCCATTCGCATGGGGAAAAAATGCAGCAAAAGCGGTTTACAACAGTAAGGTCTTAGAAGTTGTGGCAGAAATGGCTTACTTGACTTTACAAATAAATCCAAACGCACCAAGATTAAAAGATTCATTAATAAAGAAACATTACAACCGTAAACACGGAAAAGATTCGTATTACGGACAGTAAAGGCTTTGTTTCAGGTTTCAGGTTTTTTTAGTTTCAAGTTGTTGGGACGTAAAATTTGGAATGTGAAACAAACAAAACAGAAACAATAATATAACAAATCGAGTTTTCAGATTCCAATAACCTGAAACCTGAAACTTGAAACAAAAAATAACAAAATGATAGACATTTCTCAAAAAGAAGTATGGTTTGTAGTAGGAAGCCAGGAATTATACGGTGAAGAAACACTTAGAAAAGTAGCAGAACATTCTCAAATTATTGCAAAAGGATTAGACGCTTCGTCTTCAATTCCGGTAAAAGTGGTTTACAAAGATGTGGTGAAATCTCCATCGCAGATTTTAGATGTTTGTTTGGCAGCAAATTCTGCTAAAAACTGTATCGGAATTATTGCTTGGATGCATACTTTCTCTCCAGCAAAAATGTGGATTGGCGGTTTAAATATCTTTAAAAAACCATTATGCCATTTACATACACAATATAATGCTGAAATTCCGTGGGGAAGCATAGACATGGATTTCATGAACTTGAACCAATCGGCTCACGGAGATCGTGAATTTGGTTTTATCATGTCTAGATTACGTAAAAAACGTAAAGTTGTTGTTGGACACTGGGAAGATCAAAGAGTTCAAAAACAATTAGGAATCTGGTCAAGAGTAGTTCTTGGATGGGACGAACTTCAAAACTTAAAAGTAGCTCGTATTGGAGACAACATGCGTGAAGTTGCCGTTACAGAAGGTGATAAAGTTGAAGCTCAAATTCGTTTCGGAATGTCTGTAAACGGTTACGATTCTTCAGATGTTACCAAACATATCGAAAAAGTAACGGACAAAGAATTAAACGATTTATTAACAGTTTACGAGCAATCATACAACTTAACAGATTCATTAAAAGAAGGCGGAGCACAAAGAAGTTCTTTGGTTGAAGCGGCAAAAATCGAATTAGGATTAAGAGCTTTCCTTGAAGAAGGAGGATTCGGCGCTTTTACAGATACATTTGAAAACCTTGGCGTTTGGAAACAACTTCCAGGAATTGCGACACAAAGATTAATGGCCGATGGTTACGGTTTTGGTGGAGAAGGAGACTGGAAAACAGCTGCAATGGTTAGAGCTTTAAAAGTAATGTGTGTTGGTTTAGAAGGCGGAACTTCTTTCATGGAAGATTATACGTACCATTTCACACCACAAAAATCATACGTTTTAGGATCTCACATGTTAGAGATTTGTCCATCTATTGCTGATGGAAAACCTTCTTGCGAAGTTCACCCATTAGGAATTGGCGGAAAAGAAGATCCTGCACGTTTGGTGTTTAATTCGCCTGCAGGAGATGCAATCAATGTTTCTTTGGTGGATATGGGAACTCGTTTCCGTTTAATCGTGAACGAAGTTGAAGCTATAAAACCAATGGCAGAATTACCAAAACTTCCTGTCGCTAGAGTTTTATGGGATTGTAAACCAAATTTAGAAGTTGCAGCAACAGCTTGGATTTTAGCTGGAGGAGCGCACCACACGGTTTACAGCCAGTCGATTACAACAGAATATATGGAAGATTTTGCAGACATCGCTGGAATCGAATTATTGGTAATTGATGAAAAAACAACTGTAAGAGAGTTTAAAGATAAAATCAATGCTAACGAAGCGTATTTCCATTTGTTTCAACATGGCCTGTAAGGCAGTAAAATGTAATTTGTAAGATGTAAAATGTGAAAAAACTTAAAAAGGTAATTTTTACATTTTTAAAATGATTAAATTTCACATCTAACAATTTACATCTAACATTTAACTTTTTTACAAACCCAAAATTATCATTTATGAATGTATTAAAACGCTCTCTTTTCATATTAAGCATGCTTGGTATTGCTATAGTTTCAGTTCAGTGTAAAGGCGATAAAAAAGCTGATACAGAAAAAACGGAAGCCGATGCAAAAGCTTTAGTTACAATTGACAAATCGGAATACGGAACTACTGCTAAAGGAGAAAAAGTAGAAAGCTATAAATTGAAAAACCAAAACGGGATGGAAGTGGACATCATCACTTTTGGTGGAAGAATTACAGATTTGAAAGTGCCTAATAAAGCAGGTGTTTCTGAAAATGTAGTAATCGGTTTTAGTTCTTTAGCGCAATATGAAAAAGAAAATCCTTTCTTCGGAGCTTTGATCGGAAGATATGGAAACCGAATTGCAAAAGGTAAATTTTCATTAGATGGAAAAGAATATCAATTAGCTTTAAACAACGCTCCAAATGCTTTGCACGGAGGTCCGCAAGGATTTTTTAATGTAGTTTGGAAAGCAGATGAGGTTAAATCTGGCGATACAGCTTTTTTAAAATTATCTTATGTAAGTAAAGATATGGAAGAAGGTTATCCAGGAAACTTAAAGGTTTTTGTGACTTATACCTTGACAAATGATAATCAGTTGGAAGTGCTTTACGAAGCAACAACAGACAAAAAAACAGTTGTTAATTTAACTCAACATTCATACTTCAATTTATCAGGAGATTTTACCAAAACCATCTTAGATCACGAAGTGACTTTAAATGCTGATAAATTAGTTCCAGTTGATGCAGATTTGATTCCGACAGGAAAATTAGAAGATGTTGCTGGTACACCTTTCGATTTCAGAACTCCGAAATTAATTGGAAAAGACATCAATGCTAAAAATGACCAGTTAGAAAAAGGAAAAGGTTATGACCACTGCTGGGTGTTGAATAACCCTGAAAAAGGAAAAACAATTATTGCAAAAGTATATCATGCAGCAAGCGGAAGAGTTATGGAAATGACAACAGACGAACCTGGAATTCAGTTCTACTCTGGAAACTTCCTTGACGGAACCTTGCCAATGCCAAACGGAGGAACTTTTGCACATAGAACAGGATTGTGTCTAGAAACAGAACATTATCCAGATTCTCCAAACCACAAAAATTTCCCAACAACGGTTTTAAACCCAGGAGAAAATTATAAAACGAAAACTACTTTTAAGTTTTCAGTTAAGAAATAGTTTTAGAATCTGTTTATTAATTTAGTAATTTCTAAGAACCTCGAAAGTTTGTGCTTTCGAGGTTTTTTTGTTTGTAAATATTAGAGTGAATATTTTTGATAAGTATTTTGTTAAATTTTTAGAATCTTTCTTACATTTGAGAAATAACTATCCAAAAAAAAACTTACTTATGAAGAAACCAGTCAAATTGCTAATGGCCATATTAGCTTATTCTGTATGTGTAATAGCAAACGCCCAGGTTCAGATGAATTTTAAATTTGATACGCCTTATGGTAAAAATTCCGCTGTCGGAAAATTTGTTGAACTCAATGGTGCTAAAATCTATTATGAAGAATACGGAAAAGGCGAACCTTTGTTATTGATTCACGGAAACGGAGGTAGTATTGAATCAATGGGAAATCAAATTGATTATTTCAAAAGCAAGTATAGAGTTATTGCTATCGATAGTAGAGGACAAGGAAAATCGGAATTGAAAACGGATTCTCTTACCTATGTGCAAATTACAAAAGATATGGAAGGACTGGTTAATCACTTAAAATTAGATTCGATAAGTGTTATTGGCTGGAGTGACGGAGGAATTGTTGGGCTGCAAATGGGGATTTCAGGGAAGTCAAAAATAAAGAAAATTGTAACCATGGGCGCCAATTTAAGGCCAGATTCTACGGCTGTTAACTCGTACGCGATAAAAGACATTCAGGGTATGAGAAAAATGGTTATTTCGAAAATTAAAGAAAAAGACACGAGCGAAAATTGGAATCTGTTGAAACAACTTTCAGGACTTTTAGTAGATCAACCTAATATACCAACTAAAGATTTGTCAAAAATTAAAGCAAAAGTGCTTGTAATAGCTGGAGATAGGGATGTAATCAGAAATGAGCATACGGTCGAAATTTTTGAAAATTTATCTAAAGCACAGCTTTGTATTTTACCTGGCGAAACGCATTTTGCTCCAGCTTCAAGTCCGGAAGTATTTAATGCAGTCGCAAATAAGTTTTTATCAGAACCGTTTAAAAGACCAGATTCAGATTTGACTAAATTGGGTCAATAAAATTCAATCAATAGAATTGTTTTTTAATCTCGCAAAGTCGCAATGACGCCAAGAAAATAAACTATACGGCTCCGCGACTTTGCGAGATTAATTTATCCCAAGTTTGGAAAAATCTTAACTTAGCGAAATGAAACATCTATTCAAAGCACAATTAAACTGGATTTCAAAACAAAACCCAGAAGAATCATCCAAAAGATTCTATAGTAAAAGTCATCAAATTCAAATTGAAGGAAAACCGGTTTTAGACGTTTCAGCAGCAAAAGCTTTCAAAGGCGATCCTTCATTATATAATCCCGAAGATTTATTGTTAAGCAGTTTGGTTTCCTGCCACATGATGTCCTATTTATATGTCTGCTCTCAAAATGGAATAGAAGTTTTAGAATATTCAGACAATGCCGAAGCAACATTAGAAGTAAATCCAGACGGAAGCGGGCGTTTTGTTGAGGCAAGATTATATCCGAAAGTAAAAATCTCAAATTCAGATAAAGTTGAATTGGCTTTAGAATTGCATCAAAAAGCAAATCAATTATGCTTTATAGCTAATTCGTGCAATTTTTCAGTTTTGCATAATGCGAGTTGTGAGGTTTATGTTGTATAGTTTATTGTATAATATGACTCATTATGCATCGCTTGCTAAGAATTCTTGTAAGGATGTTCAAGAACAGAATTTTAAATTTATATTTGAGCTAAATTTCAATGTATCATACTTTTATATTATTAATTTATAAAATGAAAACACTATACTATAAAGCAACTTTTTTTGCGATTTTAACATTGTTAATTTTTGTTTTTTCTTGTGAAGAAAATAAAATTGATAGCAATGTTGTGACAATTAATAATTTGAAACTTAATTTAAGTAAGATTGACACATCTTATAGGTCTTTGTTTACAGATTCAAATTTCGTTTATCATAACCCGAACAAAAAGTTTGCTGGTAAAAGATTGATTTTTATACATGGTTGTGTATATGGAATTTATAATCATCGTACTTGCTTAATGAATGATCCTGTGAATGTAAGTTTTGTTGATAGTCTATCGAACTTGGGTTGGCAAGTAATAGAATTTGACTTGCCAAATAAAAAAACCGTTTCTGATTATTGGGAAGATGGAGGATTAGCTTATAGTAAAGCGTATATTTCTAAGCTTACTCAGGTTCTTGTTTGGGCGGAGAAAACTTATGGACATTGTAATGACTATTATATCGGAGGAATCTCTCATGGAGGATTACATTCGCTTTATGGTGCTCAGAAACTAAAATTTTTCAAAAAATATTTTGCTGTACTTCCTGTGACAAAATTAAACGTTTTAACAGAGTTCTCTTCCTATGCAGATGTACCTCATTTTGATCCTACATTAGATTATAAATCACTGGTGTCTAGTCAAGGTTATATTTCATGGAATACAACAGATAGTAGGGTTGGTTACAAGGATACAGAGAAAATGTTTCATAATATTGTGGAATCAGGAGGAGTGGTTGATACAACAGTCTACAGAACTGGTGGTCATACAATCATTGGTAATCTTGATCCAGTAATAACATTTTTAAGAAAGTAGTTTTGATTTGGTATATTGCATTTTGGTTAGTTATCTAATTTATAATCTTTAGTAAAATAGATTAGGTTGAGGAATTAACTTAAAATTATATGCAGATAGATAAAAAATAAAAAAACCTCTTCCGTTAAGAAGAGGTTTTTCGTACCCGGAGCCGGAGTCGAACCGGCACGGTTTCCCACAGGTGTTTGAGACCAGCGCGTCTACCAATTCCGCCATCCGGGCGTAGCAGACGAAAAAATAAATGATAAATCAGTTATTTTAACGCAATAGAATGAAGTCATAAATGGCGCCATTCCTTTAACACGGTGCAAATGTAAAAAATAATTTTAAAAATTCTAATAAAAATACTTAATTTTTTGCTTTCAGTGTTCAATAAATTTTATAAATTTGCAGCTCGTTAAAACGAAGCACACACAACTAACTACATCCGAGACATTTATACGCTTTCTGCTTTATTTAAATAATAAAGTTGAATTGTAGAAAAATAACGGAATAAAACAACAAATTACAATGTCGCACCTAGAACCAGAAGCTAAAATTTTTGCTTGTTCACAAAGTGTTTATCTTGCAGAAAAAATTGCAAAAGATTACGGGATTCCGTTAGGAAAAGTAACGATGTCAACGTATAGTGATGGAGAATTTCAGCCGTCTTACGAAGAATCAATAAGAGGTTTACGCGTTTTTATCGTGTGTTCAACTTTTCCAAGTGCAGATAATCTGATGGAATTGTTGTTAATGATTGATGCGGCAAAACGTGCATCAGCAAGACATATTACAGCTGTTATGCCTTATTTTGGTTGGGCAAGACAGGATAGAAAAGACAAACCAAGAGTTCCAATTGGAGCCAAGTTAGTAGCTAATTTACTAACAGCTGCAGGAGCAACAAGAATCATGACAATGGATTTGCACGCAGACCAGATTCAAGGATTCTTCGAAAAACCAGTAGATCATTTATTTGCGTCTACAATCTTTTTACCATACGTAGAAAGTTTAAAATTAGAAAATCTAACAATTGCATCTCCAGATATGGGAGGTTCAAAAAGAGCATATGCTTACTCTAAGTTTTTAGAATCAGATGTAGTAATCTGTTACAAACAAAGAAAAGCAGCCAACGTTATCGACACTATGGAGCTTATTGGTGAAGTAAAAGGACGTAACGTAATCTTAGTAGACGACATGATCGATACAGGAGGAACTTTAGCGAAAGCGGCAGACCTTATGATCGAAAAAGGAGCGCTAAGTGTAAGAGCAATTTGTACGCATGCTATTTTATCAGGCGGAGCATACGAGAAAATTGAAAACTCAAAATTAACAGAATTGATCGTAACAGATTCTATTCCGTTAAAGAAAGAGTCAAAAAAGATAAAAGTGGTAAGCTGCGCACCTTTATTTGCTGAGGTAATGCAAATGGTTCACCACAACAATTCCATCAGTGGAAAATTTATTATGTAAAAGCAGTAAGCTGTAGGCTTTAGGCCATAAGCTTATATACTTTGCATAAAAAGCCTAAAGCCTATTGCTTAAAGCTTACAGCAAAATAGAATATTTATTTAATAACTATATTTTTTTACAATGAAATCGATTACAATTAAAGGATCAGAAAGAGAAAGCGTGGGCAAAGTGTCAACTAAAGCCTTACGTAATGCTGGACAGGTACCTTGCGTTTTATACGGAGGAAACCAGGCAGTACACTTCTCAGCAGACGTTACTGCATTCAAAAACTTGGTTTACACTCCAAACGCTCACACTGTTGTGATCGAACTTGGAAAAGGAAAATCATTCAATGCAATTTTGCAAGATATCCAAGTTCACCCAGTATCTGACAAAATTTTACACATTGACTTCTTCCAATTATTTGATGATAAAGAAATCACAATGGAAGTTCCTGTGAAAATCGTTGGTACATCTAAAGGTGTTCTTGCGGGAGGTGTTTTACGTTTAAACCAACGTAAATTAAAAGTTAAAGCTTTACCAGCAAATCTTCCTGATTTCGTTGAAGCTGACATCACTCCACTTGAAATGGGTAACAAATTATACGTTACTAAAGTTGGAAAACCAGAGTACAAAATTATGCACCCAGACAACACTGTTGTTTGTCAAGTGAGAATCTCTCGTGCTGCTATGAAAGCTGCTCAAGAGGCTGCAAAAGCTGCAAAAGCTCCTGCAAAAGGAAAGAAAAAATAATTTTTTTCAACTCAATACAAAAAGCCTCAATCTTACGATTGGGGCTTTTTTTTTAGCTTCTAAGTTTCTAAGGTGCTGAGATGCTAAGTTTTTTTTTAAAAGAAATTCTCTAATTGTCACATTCTCAAATTTTCTAATTATTTTTTAGGAGCAGCAACTTTCCGTTTTCATAAGACGTGACGTTCCTGCCATCCGCTGTATCTTTTCCTGGCTAAAGAAGCCAGAAAAAGGATGCCGCTCCTGTCAGGGCTAGCGAGAAAATATCTTTTTCATAAGGTTCTAAATTGCTAAGAGTCTGATATACTAAGTTTTTTCATAGTTGTCAGGCCGAACGAAGTCGAAGTCTTTGTGTTCTTTGCAAATCTCAGTAAAAGCTATTTCTTAGCGTTCTTAGCGCAAAACCCTTGCGATCTTTGCGGTTAAATCACAACCAGCAAGCAATTGTCTAATTGCCGCATTCTCAAATTATCTAATTAACAAATTGTCACATTCTCTAATTAATCTTACTTTTGCAATCATGATAAAATGGATAAAAAAACTGTTTTCATCAACACCAAAAGAAGAGAACATAGAAGATAATATGAAGAAATATTTAATAGTAGGTTTAGGAAATATAGGAGCGGAATACGTAAATACGAGACACAATATCGGATTTAAAGTCTTAGACTTTTTAGCTAAGAAAGAAGGACTTTCTTTTGAAACCGTAAAACTAGGTTCTTTGGCTGAGTATAAATTCAAAGGAAGAGCTTTCTTTCTGCTTAAACCAAATACTTACATGAATTTAAGCGGAAAAGCAGTAAAATATTGGATGGATAAAGAAAATATACCATTAGAGAATATTTTGGTTATTACAGATGATTTAAACCTTTCATTCGGGACTATTAGAATCAAGCCAAAAGGAAGTGATGGAGGTCATAATGGACTTAAAAACATCAATTTGGTTCTGAATACGCAAAATTATACACGCTACAGATTTGGTATAAGTGATCAATTTAAAAAAGGACAGCAGGTAGATTATGTTTTAGGAGAATGGACAGCTGAAGAAGAAGCAAAACTTCCAGAACGTTTAGAAACTTCAGCAGAAATTATTAGAACTTTTGGAACAGCTGGTTTAGAAAATACAATGACTACATTTAATGGAAAATGAAGATTTTCAGGTGTTTATATTGTAAAAATGTAAATTATCAGCGAATTTAATTCAATTATAACGAAATAGTATTTTCAATTCCAAAGTTAAATGTCTAAATTTGGAATAAATTATTATAAACCATAAAAATCATTTTACCATGGCTTTTGAATTACCACAATTACCTTATGCATACGATGCATTAGAACCACATATTGATGCACGTACAATGGAAATCCATCATACAAAGCACCACAACGCTTATACGACAAATCTTAACGCTGCTATCGCTGGAACAGATTTAGAAGGAAAAACTATCGAAAACATCTTAATTAACTTAGATAAATCTAACGCTGCAGTTCGTAACAATGGTGGAGGTTTCTACAACCACAATTTATTCTGGACTGTAATGTCTCCAAACGGAGGAGGATTACCAACTGGTGATTTATTAGCAGCGATTGAAGCTTCTTTCGGATCTTTCGAAGAATTTAAAGCAAAATTTGCTAAAGCTGGTGCA
This sequence comes from Flavobacterium tagetis, assembly GCF_016735615.1. Taxonomy (GTDB): domain Bacteria; phylum Bacteroidota; class Bacteroidia; order Flavobacteriales; family Flavobacteriaceae; genus Flavobacterium; species Flavobacterium tagetis. The sequence goes on along the minus strand of NZ_JAERSF010000001.1, from coordinate 1,028,105 downwards.
ACACAATTTGGTTCTGGATGGGCTTGGTTAACAGTTCAAAAAGGAGGAAAATTAGAAGTTGTAGGTACTCCAAATCAAGATAATCCATTAATGCCAGAAGTTGCTGGTCACGGTGGAACTCCAATCTTAGGAATGGACGTTTGGGAGCACGCTTACTACTTAAACTACCAAAACAGAAGACCAGATTATATTGAAGCTTTCTTCAGTGTAATTAACTGGACAGAAGTTGCTAGAAGATTTGCTTTAGACAAATAAGAAAATTGAGCATAAAAAAAAAGACGAACCTATGGCTCGTCTTTTTTTTTATGCTCAATTTTTAAAAGTCTTTTATTCTATACTCTATTTTCTTTTCTCTGAAAAAGAAAATAAAAAAGGTGGAAGTTCTTCCACCTTTTTTGCCCCAAATCTACCATAAACTTAACCTACTAATGTTATGGTCCTGTAAAGGTATGGGAGATATTTTTTTGAATGAAACATTTCAGACAAAAGGCAATAATATCCGATAAAACGCTCATAATGGCTATTTGTGAAAATTATTGGATTTATTTCAAATAAAAAAGGCGGATGTTACTCCGCCTTTTTTGCCCCAAATCTACCATAAACTAACCTACTAATGTTATGGTTCAGTAAATGTATGGCGGACATTTTTATAAAGAAAATTTTTTAGATGAAAGGCAATTAAATCCGATTAAATTCATTTAATCAATTGATTTTCAATGCTTTATGTGTTTAAAATAAAAAAGGCGGATATTACTCCGCCTTTTTTGCCCCAAATCTACCATAAACTAACCTACTAATGTTATGGTATAGTAAATTTATGCCAGTTATTGTTGTGATGAAAAAATTTTAGATGAAAGGTAAGTAAATCCGATGAAGAGATGTAATCGGCTGTTTATAAAATGCTTGAGTTAATTCCAATAAAAAAGGTGGAATTGCTTCCACCCTTTTTGCCCCAAATCTACCATAAACTTAACCTACTAATGTTATGGTATTTCAAAAGTATCATAGCTTTTCAATTTCACCAAAGAAATAGGATGAACGGCAAAAAAAACCGATGAAATGCACAATTTAACCTTTTGTTAGTATTTTATTAATAAGCCCTAGCGTCTTTTCCTTCGTAAAAATTCATGAAAGCACGATTTACAACTCGATTTCCACCAGGAGTTGGGTAGTCTCCAGTAAAATACCAGTCACCTAAATTTTTAGGGCATGCTTTATGTAAATCATCTACGGTTTGGAAAATGATTTTTACTTCAGCATTAATTTCTGGTGAGCTTAACATTTCTGCAATTTTATCTGAAATCTCCTCATCTGTAAATTGATCATAAATTGCTGTTACGTAGTTTACAACATCTTTGTCAAGGAAATTTTCTTGTGCTTTACATTTAGCATAAACTTCATCTACAATATGGTATAGGTTTCTTTCTTTCAATAAAGCAAGCGCTGCTCTAAAAGCAACTAAACCTTCTAGTTTCGCCATATCAATTCCGTAACAATCTGGGTAACGGATTTGTGGTGCCGATGAAACAATTACGATACGTTTTGGTTTCAAACGATCCATCATTTTAATGATGCTCATTTTTAGTGTAGTACCACGAACAATACTGTCGTCAATAATTACCAAATTGTCTTCTGGTTTGATTACACCATAAGTAACGTCGTAAACGTGAGCAACCAAATCATCACGGCTGCTATCTTCAGTAATAAAAGTTCTAAGTTTAGCATCTTTAATTGCAACTTTCTCTGTACGAATCTTTACAGCTAAAAGTTCCTGAAGAGTTTCTGTTGTTAATGTATTTCTATTTTCTAGAATATAATTGTTTTTTCTCTGATTTAAGAAATCCTGAGCAGCTTCAACTAAACCATAAAAAGAAGTTTCGGCTGTATTTGGAATATAAGAGAAAACAGTGTTGTCTGTATCGCTGTCAATTGCTTTAAGTACAGCAGGTAAAATTAATTTTCCTAAATCTTTACGTTCTTGATAGATTTCAGCATCACTTCCTCTTGAGAAATAGATTCTTTCAAAAGAACAAGCTTTTTTAACGGTTGGTTCCAAGATTTGGTTCATAGAAACTTTTCCGTTTTTCTTGATAATCAACGCGTTTCCTGGATCGATTTCCTGAACACTTTCAAAAGGAACATTAAATACCGTTTGAATAACAGGTCTTTCAGAAGCCACAACTACTACTTCATCATCTTGATAAAAGTAAGCTGGACGAATTCCTGCTGGATCTCTAAAAACAAAAGCATCACCATGACCTAATAAACCAGCCATTGCGTAACCACCGTCTAAGTTTTTAGCCGAACGAGCTAATATTTTTGCAATATCCAAACGCTCTGCAATTACTGGAGAAGCCTCTCTTTTTGAGTAACCTTCAGCTTTACAGTCTTGGTACAATTGCATAACTTCCTTGTCTAAGAAGTGGCCAATTTTTTCCATTACAGTCACAGTGTCAGCCATTTCTTTTGGATGCTGTCCTAATTCAACAAGATTTTCGAAAAGTTCTTTAACATTGGTCATGTTGAAGTTTCCTGCCAAAATCAAGTTACGGTGCATCCAGTTGCTTTGACGTAAAAATGGGTGAACACTTTCTATACTGTTTTTTCCAAAAGTTCCATAACGAACGTGACCTAAAAACAATTCTCCAATATATGGAATGTTTGCTTTTAGCTCTTTCATGTCGTCTCCAAGTTCTGGATGCGCTTTTAGTTCTTCACTAACACGCTCATTGATTTGTTTGAAAACATCTTGTATAGGTTGTGAATGATTTGAACGAACTCTGCTAATGTAGCGTTGTCCAGGTTCAACATCAAATTTGATACTTGCAAAACCAGCTCCGTCTTGTCCGCGGTTGTGCTGTTTTTCCATCATTAAATACATCTTCTGGATTCCGTAAAAAGCAGTTCCGTATTTTTCTTTATAATATTCAAGCGGTTTAAGTAGTCTAACTAAAGCTATCCCACATTCGTGTTTTAAAGCGTCGCTCATTGTTTTTTGTTATTTGTGTGTTGTTGTAAGTTGTGTGTATTAACGTAATAAAAAAAGCCCCGTTTTATCCGAGGCTCTTAGGCATTATATTTCTATGTCAAACTGAGTTAACGACTTAAATTGCTGTAATCGAATCGCTACTTCGGCTTTGCTTAATGATTCCATCCTTTCAGTTCCAAATTTTTCAACGCAGAACGAAGCTAAATTTGAACCATAAATAATTGCATTCTTCATGTTGTTAAACGAAATGTTTTCGCTTTGCGCAATAAATCCAGAGAAACCACCTGCAAAAGTGTCTCCAGCTCCAGTTGGGTCAAAAACATCTTCTAATGGTAAAGCTGGTGCAAAAAATACTTCTCTGTTGTGGAATAAAAGTGCTCCGTGTTCTCCTTTTTTGATCACCACATATTTTGGTCCCATGTCTTGGATTTTAGAAGCTGCTTTTACTAATGAATATTCGCCAGAAAGCTGTCTAGCTTCTTCGTCATTGATTGTAATAACATCTACACGTTTAATAACGTCTAATAATTCAGGAAGAGCGCAATCCATCCAAAAGTTCATTGTATCTAAAACAACTAATTTTGGTTTTTTCTCCATTTGATCTAGAACACTGCTTTGTACTAATGGGTGCAAGTTTCCTAACATCACAACATCAGCATCTTTGTAGTTTTGAGGAACCTTCGGCTGAAAATCAGCTAAAACGTTCAACTCCGTTACAAGAGTATCTCTAGAATTTAAATCGTTGTGGTATAAACCGCTCCAGAAAAAAGTCTTTCCGCCTTTTACAATTTCGATACCAGAGATATCAATATTTTTTGAAGTTAAAAGATCTAAATGTTCTTGAGGGAAATCGTCGCCAACTACAGAAACAATGGCCGATTGCAAGTTAAAAAATGACGCTGATAATCCGATGTAGGTTGCAGCACCACCTAATATTTTATCTGTTTTTCCGAAAGGAGTTTCAATCGCGTCGAAAGCAACTGTTCCAACAATCAATAGTTTATTCATTTTATGAATTTCGAATTAGGGTGCAAAGATACTTCATAAGTTACAATCTTGCAATGGTTTAGGTTCTCAAAATTTTCTTAAAAAAATGACAACGATTTCGGAGTAAAACTATTGTAAATGAATGGGTTAAAATTGATTTTTCGCAGTGTTTATAATAGGTTTTTTGAATTTAAGATGCAACTTTTTTGAAAATAATTGCGAATATTTTACAGCATTTTCTTCGATCTTAGTTTTTTTGCTTCTGATTTTTTAGTTTGCTTGTATTTTTAATCCAATTGATTGCATCTTTCATCGGTTCTTCAGAGTTTGAAAATGCTGTATTGTGTCCCAGATTTGGAAACAATTTATATTTATAGTGTTTTCCTGTTGATTTTAATTTAGCAAGATATTCGATTGATAAATTCACAGGAACTTGAATATCCTTGCCTCCAAAAATCCAAATTCCTGGGATAGATAATTTAGAAAGTACATCAATAGGATTTGTATCAACAAACTCATATTTGTCTGGATCATTAAATACATGTTTTCTTGCCTCTTCTTCAGAGTGCGTGTCCCAGAATTTTTGATCACCATTTGTATAAAATTGGAATCTCAATTGTTCTTTAACCGTTATAAGAGCTCCGCTAAAGATTGTCATAAATTTGACTTTCTTATTTTTCTCTGCAGCCAATGGAATTATCCATCCAGCTTGACTACCGCCTATTAAACCGATTGATATTTTATTATTTGATAAGGATTTAGATAAAGCATTTACAGCAGCACTTGCATCTAAAGACAAAAGAGTTAGATTGGCAAAATCAACATTATTTGTTCCTACTTCAGGTCCTGCATACACGCCGCCTGATTCTCCGACTCCGCGTTTGTCATAAGTTAAAACTGCAATTCCATTGTTGGCAAGAGTTGTGGCAAAGTCTATCATCCTTTTTTCTTGCCCAGATCCATGAACAATTACAACGGCAGCTTGTATGTTGTTAGGCATAAAAATAGTTCCCGCAAGTGAAATTCCTTCGCTAACAAATTTTATTTCCTTAGTGGTAAAGGTTGATGGAATTGCCGATGCATAACTAGTAACAAATAACAACAACATTAAAAAGGAATATATGTATGTTTTCTTTGGTCTTTGAATGTGTTTAAAAGTTGCTGTTTTATTTTTCATTTTTAAATTTATAGTTGATACTTTTTGTCAAAATAATTCTTCAAAATCCCAATCTGAACCAAAATCATAATTGGAACAATCAAAATGGCATACAAGATATTTTTAGAGAAATGAATTCCAGTAAATGCTGTTGACATTCTATCAGAATATAATTTTCCGACTTCATCAATTTTGAAATCAGTTTCAGAAACGGAGAAAAAGGAAACATAAATTACTAATGCAGCTACAGCCAATCCGATCAAAATCCAGATTGGTTTCGAAATTAAAGGTTTGTATGTTATCAATTTTTTTTCTTCCAAAATTTGAACATTTGCCATAATTTTAGAAGTAAAATCTATTGATGGTGACTGCAGGTTATTTTCAGCCATTATCTTCTCAATAAGTTGTTCTATATTTTTATCGCTCTCTCTCATAACATTCGATTATTTCTGGTTCTAACTGCTGTCTCAAAATTACTGCTAATTTTTGTCGGCTCCTAAATAACTTTACTTTAGCATTATTGGCCGATATATTCATTATTTTTCCAATTTCTTCTAAATTCTGATCGTCAAAATAAAATAAGGTTAAAAGGAAATTTTCATCACTCGGTAATAAATTTAAACATTTCTGAATGGTGTGCTTTCGTTCTTTTTCCTCTAAAGCACTCAATGCATTGTCCATTGTTTTAATTAAATGAGACGAAAAATCATCAATAGAAATATTCAAATCTTCTTTTTTGTTTTTTTTCAAACGGTCTAGGCACGTGTTATAAGCAATTTTATAAATCCAAGTCGAAAATTTAGAATCGCCTTTAAATTTATTCAATGAATTATAAATCTTAATAAACGTATCTTGAGCAACTTCTTCGGCTTCTTCCCGGCTTTTCACCATTTTTAGTGCCAAAGTAAAAATCATATCTTTATAACGATCCACAAGAACGGAAAAAGCATTCGTCTCGCCCTGCAGAATTTTATCGATATAATGTTGATCAGTTAATACGCTCATATTATATAGGACGATAGTTTGCTTGTTTAGGTTACAAGAAATTTGAAAATAAATTCCAAATTCCAAAAAATCTAATTCTTTACATATTATATATGTATATAGGTGAACTTTTACAAAGTTTCTCAGAATCAAAATTAATTGATAATCAATTAGTTTTGGAGTTTGGGATTTAAAATTTGAAATTTTTCACCAAAAGTTGTAACCTCAATTTAAAAACCTTCGTCATATGGAATATATCAATCAATTAAAAACGTAAAATATCATGGACGACAAAATTTTAATTCCAATTAGCTTTTTCTTAATGATCTTCGGAATTGTTTATTTAATTTATTCAACAAGAAATAGAGAGCGTTTGGCTCTTATAGAAAAAGGAGTAGATGCGAGTATCTTTTTACAAGGAAAAGGAAACGGAGTTCCAGCTTGGAAAGTGTTTGTTGTAAATATAGCTTTCTTATTAATAGGAAGTGGTGTTGGAATTTTTCTAGCGTTATTAATTACAACTTATACGTCTCTAGATGATGGTGCAGTTTATCCTTCAATCATTTTCATCATGGCGGGAATCGGACTTTTGACAGGATTTAAAACTGCAAAAGATTTGGATAAAGAATAATTAGTAAGATTTTAAGTTGCTACAAAAAACGCATCAGATTTCTGATGCGTTTTTTTATTCCTTAGATCCGATGGTTTCGTAATAAACGTCAACCGAAAGTTTCGGCTGCATGGATGCCATTACAGCCAATTGATCACAGCGTTCATTTTGTGGATGATTATTATGGCCTTTAATCCATTTGAAATCTACTTGATGTTTTCGATATGCAATTAAAAAACGTTTCCATAAATCTGGATTTTTCTTGTCTTTATAACCTTTTTTCTCCCAACCGAAAACCCATTTCTTTTCAACAGAATCAACCACATATTTAGAATCTGAAACTACAAGAACTTTCATGTTTGGCTTTTTTAGTTTTTCTAAGCCAACAATTACAGCTAGTAGTTCCATTCTATTATTGGTAGTAAGACGAAAGCCTTCGTAAAATTCTTTTTTGTGTGGAGTTCCCACCAGTTCCATTACCACGCCGTAACCACCATTACCAGGATTTCCTTTTGCCGCGCCATCTGTATATATATGTACTTCGTGATTCATTAATAATTTTAGACTTTAGATTGTTTGGGATTTGGAATTTAAATTTTGGAATTTTCCTCAAGGATTCTATGAATAATCTCTGGGAAATGTTTCTGTTCCAGCTCATGAATCTTCTCAGCAACCGTTTCTGGAGTATCTTCGTCTGTTAAGGCTACATTTGCTTGAAAGATAATAGCGCCTTCATCGTAGTTTTCGTTAACATAATGAATAGAGATTCCAGTTTCCTTTTCCTTATTGTTTATAATTGCTCTATGTATGTGCATTCCATACATTCCTTTGCCTCCATAATTAGGTAAAAGTGCTGGATGGATATTGATTATTTTATTTGGATATTGTTCGATTATGTTTTCTGGGAATTTTAATAAAAAGCCAGCCAAGATTATCAAATCCGGGTCGATTTCTTGTACTTTTTGTAGTACGTTTCTTTCCAAAAGTTCGTTTTTTGAGAAGATTTCGACTGGAATTTGATGATTTTTTGCTCTTTCAATCACTTTTGCTGCGGCATTATTTGTGAAGACCGAAACGACCCTTGCAATTTCAGTGTTTGAAAAATATTTTATAATGTTCTCTGCGTTAGTTCCTGATCCTGAGGCGAAAACGATAATTTTTTTCATAAAGTTGTGTGTTTTAAGACTGCAAAAAACGGAATAAAAATCGAAAATAAATAGCTTTAAAGGACCTTTCTTGAAATTAATTTTATAAATTAGTGTTACATTTATTAACTAAATCATGGTTTTAAAATAAAGTTTTTTATTTTTGCCAACAAATTAAATTCTAAAATTAAAGATTATGTCAGACATTGCATCAAGAGTAAAAGCGATTATCGTAGACAAATTAGGTGTTGACGAAAACGAAGTTGTAACAGAAGCAAGCTTCACTAATGATTTAGGAGCTGACTCATTAGACACTGTTGAGCTTATTATGGAATTCGAAAAAGAATTTGATATTCAAATTCCAGATGATCAAGCAGAAAACATTGCTACTGTTGGTCAAGCTATTTCTTATATCGAAGAAGCAAAAAAATAATAATACCACACCCGAATTTTAAAAATTCCAAAATTTGAATGTCCAAATTCCAAAATTGGGATTTGTTTTTTGAAAAATTGGATTTTCTAAAAATCGGGTGTTATTATTTTTTTTAAATTTTAAATTTCGATTGATTTTCAATCAAAAAGATATATTTATATTGTAATTCCCATGGCTCTTAAGTAACAATAAGTTAAGAAAGCGTGGGTTTTATTTGTTTAAAGTACAAAACACATATTTATGGCATTAAGGCGAGTTGTTGTAACAGGATTAGGTGCACTTACTCCTATTGGGAATAATATCCAGGAATATTGGAATGCACTTGTGAATGGGGTTAGCGGAGCCGCTCCGATCACATATTATGATACCGAGAAACACAAAACGAAATTTGCCTGCGAAGTAAAAAACTTCAATATTGAAGATTACATGGATCGCAAGGAATCTCGTAGATTAGATAAATTTGCACAATATGCAATTGCTGCCAGTGATGAAGCTATTAAAGATGCTGGAATCACAAATGATAACGTAAACAAGCAAAGAGTTGGTGTTATCTGGGGAGCAGGAATTGGAGGTTTAGAGACTTTCCAAGATGAAGTATTGTATTATGCAAAGGGTGATGGAACTCCAAAGTTCAATCCTTTCTTTATTCCTAAAATGATTGCCGATATTGCTCCTGCGCACATTTCTATGCGTAACGGGTATATGGGGCCAAATTATACAACGGTTTCTGCTTGTGCATCTTCTGCAAATGCATTAATCGATGCCTTCAACTACATACGTTTAGGAATGTGTGATGTTATTGTTTCTGGTGGTTCTGAAGCTGCTGTTACAATTGCAGGTATGGGAGGATTTAGCTCAATGCACGCTTTATCTACAAGAAACGAAAGTCCAGAAACAGCTTCAAGACCTTTTGATGCAACCAGAGATGGTTTCGTTTTAGGAGAAGGAGCAGGAGCTTTGGTTCTTGAAGATTACGAACACGCTAAAGCAAGAGGTGCAAAAATCTATTGCGAAATTGGCGGTGGCGGTATGTCGTCTGATGCTTACCACTTAACTGCACCACATCCGGAAGGAATTGGAGTTATTGCAGTAATGGAAAACACATTGAGAGATGCTGGTATGACTCCTGATCAGGTTGATCATATCAATACTCACGGAACTTCTACTCCATTAGGAGACGTTGCCGAATTAAAAGCGATTAGCAAAGTTTTTGGAGATCATGCTAAAAACATCAACATCAACTCTACAAAATCGATGACAGGACACTTACTTGGTGCGGCTGGAGCTATTGAAGCTATTGCTTCTATCTTGGCAATGCAGCACGGAATTGTTCCTCCAACGATCAACCATACAGTTGTTGACGAAAACATTGACCCATCTTTAAACCTTACTCTAAACAAACCTCAAAAAAGAGAAGTAAATGTTGCTATGAGTAATACATTTGGTTTTGGTGGACACAATGCTTGCGTATTGTTTAAAAAACTAGCTGATTAATTTTCTGTATATGAATATTATCAAAAAAATATTTTCTAAATCCCGTTCTCTAGAAGACGGGATTTTTTTTGACACTATTCAGAAAATTCTTGGTTTTCCGCCTACAAATGTTGATTTTTACCGGAGAGCTTTTACGCATCGCTCTTCTAATAAATTAGATCAGAATGGGCATCCTATAAATTATGAACGCTTAGAATTTTTAGGAGATGCTATGTTAAGTGCCGTTATTGCTGCACATTTATTTAATAAAGCTCCAAATGGCGACGAAGGTTACTTAACCAAAATGCGTTCAAAAATTGTGAGCCGAGAACATTTAAATGAATTAGGAAAAGACTTAAATCTAGTACAGTTTGTTGAAAGTAAAGTGCCAATTCAGCATTTTGGAGAAAACATTCATGGTAACATTTTTGAGTCTCTGATTGGAGCAATTTATTTGGATAAAGGTTATTCTTTCTGCGAAAAATTCATCCAAAAAAGAGTAGTTACCCCTTATGTCGATATTGCTCGACTAGAAGGGAAAGTTATAAGTTATAAAAGTCTTGTTATCGAATGGTGTCAGAAAGAAAAAAGAGTTTTTCATTATGACATTTTTGAAGATAATGGTATAGATGGCCAACGCTTATTTGGTGTCAAATTGAGTATTGATGATAAAGTTGTCGCAAGAGCGCGAGCAACATCAAAAAAGAAAGCAGAAGAAAAAGCATCGCAGAGAGCTTATTTTGCGTTTCAAGAAAAAATTGACAAGAAATAGCTGTAAAAATGTTGTAACTATCACAAGGCTACAACGTTTTCGTTTATAATTTAACAAAACAAGCATGTCATAACTGTTGATGCTCCGTTTAGAAATAGTATATTTACAACTTGATTTTTCAAGACATGGCTATTCATAAATTGGATTTAGACGAATTTGACGAAATTGATTATTATTTAATGGCAATTCATACTTCATTAGAAGATTATAGATTGGCCTATTTTATAAATAAAATCCTTCCGATCAACTTAAGTAAGAGCAAAAACGAGATCCATGCTCAAACTAAGGAAGGTGAAGCAAATTTTTCTAGATTCTATTATTATGATGAAGAAAAAGCTGTTTCTTGGAATTTAATTCAGAATAAAAATGAAATCATTTCTGTGAGTACAAATGATTTCCAGAATTTGTTTTCTAATGAAACAAGTGAGGTTTCGACAACAATTCATTTACTTCCTGAATTTAAAAAAGTCGATTTTTTCCTGAAAATTGATAATAGCGAAGAGGCGCTTAATTTTTCAGAAATTCAACAAAAATTAAACACAATAGAAAGTATTGCGGCTATTTATGCCGTTGATACAGACAAGATAAAATCAAAAAACAATCTAATTTTTTAAAAAAAATGCTAACAAACAAGAAAACCAAAATTGTTGCTACACTTGGGCCCGCTTGTAGTACAAGAGAGATCATTAAAGATATGATCGATGCTGGGGTTAATGTGTTTAGAATCAATTTTTCGCATGCAGATTACGAAGGAGTAAAAGAAAAAATCGATATCATTAGAGGATTAAACGAAGAGTTTGGTTACACAACTGCAATTCTAGGAGATTTGCAAGGACCAAAACTTAGAGTTGGTGTAATGGAAGAAGGAACTGTTGTACATGATGGAGACGAAATCACTTTTACAACTGCTGAAGATATTATAGGAACATCAAAAAGAGTGTTCATGAAATATCAGAATTTCCCAAATGATGTTAACCCAGGAGAGCGAATCTTGCTTGATGATGGTAAACTTATTTTTGAAATTGTTTCTACAGATAAAAAAACAGAGGTTGTTGCTAAAGTTATTCAAGGTGGAGAATTAAAATCTAAAAAAGGAGTTAATCTTCCAAACACAAAAATTTCTTTACCAGCTTTAACAGAAAAAGATATTGCTGATGCAATTTTTGCAGTTGAACAAAAAGTAGACTGGATCGCACTTTCATTCGTAAAGACTCCACGCGATTTACAAGATTTGCAAGAATTAATCGCAAAACATTCAGAGGTTAAAATTCCAATCGTTGCTAAAATTGAAATGCCAGAAGCTCTTGAGAACATGGACAAAATTGTAGCATATTGCGATGGTTTAATGGTTGCTCGTGGAGATCTAGGTGTTGAGCTTCCTGCTCACGAAGTTCCATTGGTACAAAAAGATTTGATCAGAAGAGCTAAAACGGCTAGAATTCCGGTTATCGTTGCTACCCAAATGATGGAAACAATGATTACAAGTTTAACTCCAACAAGAGCAGAGGTAAACGACGTTGCTAACTCAGTAATGGATGGTGCAGATGCTGTAATGTTATCTGGAGAAACTGCTACAGGAAACTACCCAGTACAAGTTATTCAAAGAATGGCACAAATTTGTGAGGCTGTTGAGAATTCACCACTTATTCAAGTTCCACAAAACACACCACAAATTAAAACTAAACGTTTTGTTACTAAAACAGTTTGTCATCAAGCAGCTTTATTGGCTAACGAAATTGAAGCTAAAGCAATTTGTACTTTAACAAATAGTGGTTATACAGCTTTCCAAATTTCGGCTTGGAGACCATCAACGGCTCATATCTTAGTGTTTACTTCAAACAGAAGAATCTTAACACAATTGAATTTATTATGGGGAGTTAAATCTTTCTACTATGATAATGAAGAAAGTACAGACGATACTGTAACAGATGTAAATCAAATCGCAATTGATAAAGGTTATGCACAAAAAGGAGATTATCTAATCAACCTTGCAGCAATGCCAATTAAAGATAAAGGAATGGTTAACACGATGAGAGTTTCTGAAATCGAATAATCACTTCAAATAAATTTTAAAAAAGCCGCTTAATTTTTTATTAAGCGGCTTTTTGTTTTTAAGACTTTTTATAAAAGTAAAATTACTTTCCCAATTTGGTATTTTGTCTTTTTGTGGACATTTTACCACTTAATTTTCTGAGAATCTAATAAAATTTTAGACTAAAGAAAGGTTTTTCTTGTTTCATTTGACTAAAATATTAGAAAATATCTACACAAAAAATCATTTCAAATTATCTATATCTTCCTTTTTGCTTTTTTATAACCAGAATTACAACTGCTTAATTTTCTGGCAGTTTGAGGTGTTTCATTTTATAAAATGAAACATTTTGGTGCAGATTCTGCAATTATCTTGTTTCATATTATAATATGAAACAAGTTCATGCCTTATAAATTCAATAGTTCGCTCTTTTACTAGTTAAATTTGAGATACTTAAGAAAAAGTTAAAAATATTCTGTTTCAGATTTTAAAATAAAATGAATTTGAAACACATCGAAAAAATGCAACCTCGCTTTAAAAGTGTTTTTTTTTGAAAGCTTACCGTTTTTCCCTTTATTTTTTGGATTTCAAAACTCATACAATAAGAATTACTAACGAATTTTTTTATCATGAAACAAATCAAATTAAAGTGCAGATTCACGAATATTTTAAAGGTATTCGTTTTATTGTTTTTTTCTGGAGTTTCTGTTACAGCACAGAGCAAAAAACCAAATATCCTGGTACTCTGGGGTGATGATATCGGGATTACCAATATAAGTGCTTATAGTGATGGACTTATGGGATATACTACACCCAACATTGATCGTTTGGCTAATGAGGGGATGCGATTTTTACATTATTATGGAGAACAGAGCTGTACTGCTGGTCGTGCGGCCTTTTTAACAGGACAGCATGGTATTCGTACAGGGCTTACAAAAGTAGGTTTTCCTGGTGCACCAATGGGAATGAGCCAGTTAGATCCATCTATTGGGGGTGTAATGAAAAATTTGGGATATGTTACCGGGCAGTTTGGTAAAAATCACGTTGGAGATAGAAATGAAAGTTTGCCAACTGTAAATGGTTTTGACGAATTTTTTGGAAATCTGTACCATTTAAATGCGGAAGAAGAACCAGAATTGCCAGATTATCCAAAAGACCCAGAATATTTGAAAAAATTTGGTCCAAGAGGGGTATTAAAATGTGTAGCAACAAATGTTGATGATGCGACAACAGATCCTCGTTTTGGTAGAGTTGGAAAACAAAAAATTGAAGATACTGGAGCTCTTACTAAAAAAAGAATGGAAACTGTTGATGATGAAACTTCTGCAGCAGCCATCGATTTTATCAAGAGACAAAATGCTGCTGGAAAACCATTTTTCTGTTGGTTTAATGCTACTCGTATGCACTTGCGTACACACGTTAGAAAAGAACATAGAGGAAGATATACACATGGAGATAGCGAGTATATTGATGGTATGATTGAACACGATGAAACTATTGGAAGTATCTTAAAAGCATTGGATGATTTAGGAATTGCAGACAATACTATCGTAGTATATTCAACAGATAATGGTCCTCATATGAATACATGGCCAGATGGGGCAATGACCTCTTTTCGTTCAGAAAAAAACACAAACTGGGAAGGAGCTTTCCGTGTACCTTGCATTGTAAGATGGCCAGGCCATATTAAACCAGGAACAATCACTAACGAATTAATGAGCCACAACGATTGGATGCCAACTTTTGCATCTATTGCAGGAGAACCTGATTTGGTTAATAAACTTTTGAAAGGATATAATGCAAATGGAAAAAGTTATAAAGTACATCTAGATGGTTTTGATCAAACAAAGTTGCTAGAAGGGGGTAAAAGTGTTAGAGATAAATTCTTCTATTCTGATGATGATGGTCTTTTAGTAGGGTTGAGAGAAGGAGATTACAAATATGTTTTTGCAGAGCAGCGTAGTCCTGGTACTCTTGGAGTATGGGCAGAACCATTTACAGAACTACGTTTGCAAAAAATATTTAACATATTTCAAGATCCATACGAACGTGCTGATTTCACTTCTAACACATTTTGGGATTGGCAGTTAAATCATGTTCAGACAATGTATGGTGTTATGAATGATGTTTTTGTTTTTGCAGAAACTTTTAAAGACTATCCACCACGTTCTATTCCGCCTAGTTTTAATCCGACTACGATTATGCAGCAGACTCTAAGGGGTATTAAAGCCGATCAGTATGTGGAGAAAAATGTTTTGCCTAAAGTAAAAGAAGAAGAAACAGCTTCAAAAAAGAAAAAATAAATCATAACAAAAGAGATTCAGGTTGAAAAATCTGAATCTCTTTATTAATATAAACATCATGAAAAAAAGTATCTATATATTGTCTCTGACGGTTTTGTTTTTCTTTTCCTGTAAAAAATCGGATACAGTAACTTCTCCAACAGAAAATAAACAAACAGAAACTACTGCAAATAGCGGTGATCCATTGCCAAGCTGGAATGATGGCCCTTTAAAAAAAGATATTATTGCCTACGTTGAAAAAGTAACAAAAGAAGGAAGTCCAGATTTTATTCCGGTAGAAGACAGAATTGCAACTTTTGATAACGATGGAACACTTTGGGCCGAAAAGCCTTATGTTCAAGAACTTTTTGCTTTTTATAGAGTCAAAAAAATGGTAGAAACAAAACCTGAATTGGCGCAAAAACAACCTTTTAAAGCAGTTATAGAAAAAGACAAGACTTTCTTCGAAAAAGGGGGCGATAAAGCACTTATAGAATTGGTTGCAGCAACTCATACCGGAATGACGGAAGATGAATTTGAAACTTCTGTGAATGACTTTTTTAAAAGCGCACAATATCCTGGTAAAAATGTTCCGGTAAAACAAATACGTTATCAGCCACAATTAGAGCTATTGAACTATCTCCGTGCCAATGGATTCAAAACCTATATCGTTACTGGAGGAACAATAGAAGTGGTACGGGCAATATCTCAAGATTTTTATGGAATTCCGAAAGATCAAGTTGTAGGAACTTCTTTTAAATATAAATATGATGCCACTAAAAATGCAGTACAGCGAGAAGCAGCTCTAGATCATTTTAACGATAAAGAAGGAAAACCTGTCGGTATTCAATTGCACATTGGACAGCGACCAGTTTTTGCTTGCGGCAACGAAGGCGGTGCAGGAGATATTGCAATGCTAACTTATTCGCAGGGTAATAAATATCCATCTTTTCAATTACTTGTAAATCATAACGATTCAATAAGAGAGTACAAGTATCAAGAAAAAGATAATGCTTCATTAAATGCAGCGGCAAAAAATAAATGGCATGTTGTTGATATGCAGAAAGACTGGAAAAAAGTTTTTGCAGAGTAAGAGAAAAAGAATTGTTTGCAGATTAAGGAGGCAAAGAGTTGAAGTTTTTAATTAATAAGTTTTTAAGCCGTATGAAAAATTCTTTTCTAGCAATATTGCTACTATTTGTCACTTTTACAATTTCAGCTCAAGAAGAACCTGCAAAACCGGGAAACAGCGCACAAGAACTTGCCGATAAAATGGCAAATCCCGTAGCGAGTTTAATTAGTGTTCCGTTGCAAAACAACCTTACTTATGGAATTGGTCCTTATAATGGAATAAAATATCAGATCAATATACAGCCTGTTGTTCCTTTTAAATTGAGTGAAAATTTAAACTTAATTACTCGTTATATTCTTCCAGTTGTAGATCAGCAGGATGTTACAGGAGAAAACACTCATGAGTTCGGTTTAAGTGATGCAACTGTAACAGCATTTTTTGCTCCAAAAACAAAAGGAATCATATTAGGAGTTGGTCCTGCTTTTTTAGTGCCAACCGCCACGGAAAAACTTTTGGGAACAGAAAAATTTGGAATTGGTCCAAGTGTTTTGGTGATGCACCAAGGAAAAGGGCTTTCTATAGGTTTTTTGGCCAATCAAATTTGGTCTGTTGCAGGAAATGCTGATAGAGCAGATTTCAATCAGTTCTATACACAAATATTCCTAACACATAGTTACAAAAGTGGAGCGAGTTTAGGAATCACTTCAGAAATTACCCAAAACTGGCAAGGCAATACAACCCTTATTACAGTTAGTCCGAACGTTGGTGCAATTACAAAATTAGGCGGTCAGACGATGCAGTTTGCCGTTATGCCTTTAATTCCAGTTGTTGGACATTCAAACATAAGACCAGATTGGGGATTGAGAGCGGTAGTAGCTTTTATATTTCCGCAATAATCTTTGATAAGAGTTTTTAGAAAATATCATTTTAATTTTTTTAAATAGTATAAAAATGAAGGCTAAAATAATTTCACTTTTTCTTATTGCTTTATTTTTTTCATGCAATAAAACTTCCTCAGAAAAAACAGAAAACACTGCTCCAGAATCTGTTTCAAGTGCTTTTAAACCAGCAAATCTGCAAGAACAAATTATTTATAATCGTGCAATTGAAGCTGTAATCTGGGGAATGCCAGCAGTTAATTTCGAATTATTAAATGAAAGTCTGACGAGTGCAAAAGGTAATTTTAATGAAATTATTTATTGGTCAGGATTAATAAATTCAAAAAATCAAACCTTGACACCAAATCCAGATGTGGTTTATATAAATCCTTTATATGATACCAGAAAAGGCCCAATTGTATTAGAGATTCCGCCTGCAGAAGGAAATTCCTCATTAACAGGAAGTTTAGATGACGGCTGGCAAACCGCAATAGAAGATATTGGTCCAGCAGGCGTTGACAAAGGAAAAGGAGGGAAATACTTGATATTGCCACCAAATTATAAAGATAAAGTTCCAGCAGGATATATTGCAATGCCTTCTTCTACTTATACTGGTTTTGCAATTTTGCGTTCAAATCTTACAGATGGCAGTCCGAATGATCTTAAGAGAGCAATTGATTATGGAAAAAGAATAAAAATTTATCCTTATTCTCAGGCATCAAATCCGCCGGTTACAAAATTTGTCGATTTATTGCAAGTTCCATTCAGCAATATAATTCCGTACAATTTTCATTTTTTCGAACTTTTAAATCAGTTTGTACAGAGAGAACCGTGGCTGACTCGAGATCTAGTTATGGTTGATTTTCTGAAATCAATTGGCATTGAAAAAGGCAAACCTTTTGAGGCTGATTCAAGAAGAAAAGAGATTTTAAACGCTGCCATAAAAGATGCTCATGCTTGGATTGATAAAAAGTACGAAGAGATATTTACACCTCCTTATTATGATGGAACAAATTGGGCATTACCTGCTTCACAAGATGTTGTAAAAGCAATAATGTCTAATTATGAAGCGCCAAATATCTATCCCGTAAGTGAGAGAGCTATTAGTTACTCTATAGCTTATTTCAGCACAAAACATTTGGGAACAGGACAATTTTATTTAATGACAATTAAAGACGACAAAGGGCAAGAATTTGACGGTTCAAAATTATATCAATTGCATCTGCCACCAAATGTTCCTGTAAAATTATACTGGTCTGTTACAGCTTATGATCGTGAAACGCATGCTTTAATAAAAGACATGAAGTATTTCAGCCGTGCTTCAACATCGCCTGGACTTCAAAAAAACAGCGATGGTTCTGTAGATATTTATTTTGGTGCGAAAGCTCCTGCTGGAAAAGAATCAAATTGGGTTCCGACAGATCCAAAAGGAAAATTTGAATTATTGGCTCGTTTTTATGGTCCAGAAAAAGGATTTTTTGAGAAAACTTGGAAAATGGGTGATTTGACAGAAGTGAAATAAAACCATCATTATGACTGAAAAATCTGCGGATAGTATCGAGAAGCCTTTTGATCCCATTATATCAAAGGCACAGCGTTATGAAAAAGGAGCTTCGATAAGAAAAAAAACACCTTTGGCGAAGCACCAGGAATGGAATTCTTTTAAAAACCGAAAAGATCCAGTAGACATTTTGATTCAGACTAGTATAGGAAGAGTAGAAAGTCTAGTGCCGATTCGATACAGAAGAATGATGGAATCGCCTTTTGCATTTTATAGAGGAGCCGCCGCGATTATGGCTGCTGACTTAGCTCATACTTCTGTATCGGGAATAAACCTGCAGCTTTGCGGGGATTGCCATTTAATGAATTTTGGAGGATTTGCAACTCCAGAACGAAAATTGGTCTTTGATATAAATGATTTTGACGAAACATATCCAGGCCCTTGGGAATGGGATGTAAAACGACTGGCGGCCAGTTTTGTTATTGCAGGAAGATGGCGAAAATTTTCTAATAAAAACAGTAAAGAATTTGCTTGGCATGTTGCTGATAGTTACAAACGACACATGTTGGATTACAGTAAATTATCGGCTCTCCAGATTTGGTATGCAGATATTGATTTAGCAGAACTGATTGAATTAGGACATGATAAAGAACTCAAAGAGTTTGACCAAAAGAGAATAAAAAAGGCATCAGAATATACCGCTCATGAAAAAGAGTTTGCAAAGATGACTTATTTTGACGGAGCTAGAGCACGTATAAAAGATGATCCGCCTTTGATATTTCACCCAAGCGGAGATCTTGAAAAGCAAGTTGCCAAAGAGGGCGAAATTATCCATAAAAGGTATCTAGAATCGCTTTCAGATGAGAAACAGATTTTGTTAAGCAGATACATGCTTCATGATATTGTGGTAAAAGTGGTGGGTGTAGGAAGTGTTGGAACTCTTTGTGGCATTAGTCTGCTAATGTCTGCTACAGGCGAACCTATTTTTTTACAGTTTAAAGAAGCCAGAAAAAGTGTATTGGAGGGAAATGTAAAAGCAAAGGGTAAATATATTCATCAAGGAGAACGTATTGTGATGGGACAAAAGCTAATGCAGTCCGCATCTGATATGTTTCTGGGTTGGACAAATGATAGTAAGGACAAATTCTTTTATATAAGACAGCTGAGAGATGCCAAAATAAAACCGGTTTTAGAGGTTATGAAACCTAAAAATATGGCAGATTATGCCAAAGCTTGCGGGTGGGCACTTGCAAGAGCTCATGCACGTTCAGGAGATCCTTCTATGATTTCGGGTTATATTGGAGATACAAACGAGTTTGCCGATGCCATTTCAGAATTTTCGGTTTTGTATGCCGATCAAAACGAGTCGGATTATAATAAAATGCTCGAAGCGATAAAGCATGGAAAACTACCAATAGCTGCAGAAATCTGATTCTTTACAATTAAAAGAAATAGAAAAGATATGTAGCTGTACAAAGTAAATAAAACTTTAAAAAATCTTAAAATATTGAACAAAATATGCTTGAAAACCACAAAGTAAGATTTTATTTATTTAATACTGTTAATTAAAGAAAATGATTTATCTTTGAGAGTGATCTAAGTAATTGTTTAGTAATAGTTTGTGTTATACGAGCAATTATTGACATCTGTTCCGCCCCACGTTCAAGATTTTTACGATTTTAATACATGAGTTAAACTGATTTAATTATTAATTTAATAAATACCACAACATGAATATTAAAAGAACAAGTCTTCGTATAATCCCAGTCTTATTTTTGGGTTTATTTTACAGCTGCTCTCCAACTGTAAAAGTTACAACTGATTATGATCATTCTGCTAACTTCAGCGAATACAAAACTTTTGCGGTTTATGACTTAAAAGCGCAGCAAGGCCAAGTAAATCAGTTAAATGTTGATCGTGTTGCAAAAGCAATTCGAAACGAAATGCTGGCAAAAGGATTTACAGAATCTAGTAATCCTGATTTAAAAGTGAATGCCGTTTCTATCCTAAAAAACAAAACATCGGTTAGTGCTAACACAGACTTTTACGGTTATGGCGGAATGTATCGTCCATACGGTTATTGGGGTGGTGGTGCTATGATGGGCGGTGCTAATACAACATTCAATACTTACGATTATGTTGATGGCTCATTGGTAATAGACATTGTGTCTACAAAAACAGATAAACTGGTTTGGCAGGGAATAGGAAATGCTGAAATTGACAGCAGACCAGACAATCCTGAACAATTCATCAACGATGCAATCAAAAAAATATTAGCTGGCTTTCCTCCAGGAGCAGTTAAAAAATAACTAAAAATGAAGATTTTGTACTTGCCGAACTTTGGCAAGTACAATTCTTTATCCTTATACATACGCCCCCATCGTATTCTATTTTTAAGATTTTAAGAGAATTTTCTAATACAACTAATTAAACTTAAAAAATGATCGATATTTTACTTTCTCTATTCTTTTTTATAGCCACTATTGCGGGCCTTGCTACTGCAATCATGGTTTTATTTTCCAAAAAAAATTACTCGAAAAGTTTCTTTTTGGGAATGTTTCTGCTGAGTTTGGCGGTAGTAAGTATCTACAATTTTTATCTTTCGGCCAATTTATTTAAAAATTTCCCAGATCTACTTACTATTACAAAAGCGTTTATATTTTTAACCGCCCCATGCTCATTTTTGTACGTTAGAAATATTTTATCATTAAATAAAAGTTTCAGAAAATACGACTGGCTTCATTTTGTGCCATTTGCTATTTATTTCTTTTTAACGCTAGTTGTTTATGTTGGAAGTTACACCAATATAAAAGCTGTCGATTATATTGCAACCATAATCAAAAATCCATTTTCAGTTTTAACCTTGACAATTTGGCTTTTCTATGTATTTTTTCAAACCATGTTGATTTTAAACTATGATCTGAAAAAATTTAAAGGAAACCAATTTCATCATAGTAAAGTAATAAACTGGATTAGAGTGTACAATCTTATGATTTTGTTTTTGTTTTCGGCACTTTTTGTTCATCATTTTTTACTGAAAAAAGTTGAAGCAACAGACCTTTCCTGCTATGTGTTAATTTCTTCGGTATTATTTTTTACTGTCGGATGGCTTTATTTCAGACCCCAAATTTTTCATGATGAAGAAGAGACATTTGATTTTGTTGTCGACAATACATTAGTAGTAAAAACAAAAGAAACAAAAAATGCGCTTCCAATTGCAAATGAACTAACTCTCGAAAAAAGAGAAGAATACCTTTTAAAATTAGATTATGAGCTAAACTCTAAAAATCTGTTTTTAAAGAAAGATTTTGTAATCAGAGATTTGTCTGATGAAACAGGAATATCAGTACATCATTTATCCAATTTAATTAATTCTGAATTCGGACTTCATTTCCAGGATTATGTAAACCTTAAAAGAATTGAATATTTCAAAGAAAAAATAAATGATCCAGAATGGAAAGATTTATCATTGGAAGGCATGGCATGGGGTTCTGGTTTTAAATCTAGAACAACTTGTTTCAGGGCATTTATAAAACACACCGGAAAATCTCCTTCCGAATACTTTAAAACAATCCGAATAAATCCTGACCGTTCAGGAGCATATTACTTTAAGTAAAGGTTTTTCTGAAAAAATAATAAGTAATGGCTGTTACAGGATCTTAATGCAAAATATTCCATCATGAAATTAAAAAATATTTATTCCGGAAAAAAAGCACAGTTAGCCTTTACAGCACTGTTTTTATTGGTTTCTGTTTACAGCAATGCCCAATTAAAAGGAGGACATATACTTGGCGCAATGGGACTCCAATCGGGAACTCAAGCTCCAGAAAAGACGTTGAGTGTTTATATTCCAGGATATATTTATGCCGCATCTTCATTAAGAGATAGCGACGGAGATAAAGTAGGAGATCCTAATCTTACCATGTTTATCACAGGAGTTGGTGCCAATTATGTAAGTGATTTTAAAATTTTAGGGGCCAATTATGGGGCTTCCATTTTATTAGCAGGCGCTTCTAATACGATTCAAGGAGGTTACGTAGATTCTAAAAGTGATTTTGCTTTTACAGATATGTACGTACAGCCCGTTCAATTAGGATGGCATAACAAAAGAGCCGATTTTGTCTTCAGTTATCAAATGTATCTGCCAACAGGAAAATTTGAAGCGGGAGGAAGCAATAATAGCGGTTTAGGAATGTTTATGAATGAGTTTTCTGCAGGAACAACAGTATATTTTAATGATAAAAAGACCTTCCATTTTTCTGCATTGGCCGCTTATGAAATCAACGGAAAAAAGAAAGATACCGATATTAAAACAGGAGATATTTTGAGCATTGAAGGTGGTTTAGGGAAAACCTTTTATTGTATGAATGCTGAAAAAACGGCTCCAAAAGGCATATTCAATGCAGGTCTTATTTACTACTTGCAATATAAAGTATCAGATGATAAAATTCCGGTAGGAAATGCATTCATAATCGAACCAGACAAAGACAGAGTTGGCGGACTAGGCGCTGAGGTAAATTACTTGCATCTTGGCTGTATGACCTCGGCAGGTTTTAGATGGATTGGCGAAGTAAACGCGGTAAATAGATTTCAAGGAAATACTTTCTTTATTACGTTGGCGCACGTGTTCAGTTTTAAGAAAAAATAATTGCTGAATTTTTTTGACAAAGTGAAAATTTAAATCTAAAACGATAATTATTCTATGAAAAACAAAAAAACTATACATACAAAATTTCTGTTTTTGCTTTGGATTATCTTATCGTTTAATGTTTTAAGCGCACAAAAGCACCAAGTAGTTTTTAAAGATTCTCTTGATGGAGCTTTCGATTTAAGTGATTTTCTTATCTATGCCAACGGATTCTTAGTAGTGCCAACCATTGTTACAGAACCTGCTTTAGGCGGATTTGGAGTTGCTGTTGCTCCAGTTTTCCTAAAAAAACGTCCACCAGTTATTGAAGCAGACGGAACCAAACGTCTTGTAAATCCAGATATTACAGGAGGATTAGGAATGTACACTGCAAATAAAAGCTGGCTGGCAGGAGCTTTTCGCTCAGCAACATTGGTAAAATCTAAAATCTTATATCGTGGTTTTGCAGCTTATGGCGATATGAATTTATCATTTTATGCCAATAATCTGCCTAATCATAATGACGAAGAATTTAAACTTAATTTTAAATCAACCATTTTTTATACACAATGGCTCAAACAGTTTAATAATGCAAAATGGAGTGCAGGACCGCAGTATTTATTTTTAAATTCAAAAATTAACCTGCCCAATTTTAATCTTCCGCCACCATTTGTAGATCCAAAAGATATTAAAAGCACCATAAGTCAGCTTGGACTTGCACTCCAATTTGACGGACGTGACAATATATTTACGCCAGATAAAGGAATAAGAATACAATCTGATTTCTTTTGGTCAGATAAAGCATTGGGGAGCGATTATCAGGCATGGCGT
Source organism: Flavobacterium tagetis (assembly GCF_016735615.1). Taxonomy (GTDB): domain Bacteria; phylum Bacteroidota; class Bacteroidia; order Flavobacteriales; family Flavobacteriaceae; genus Flavobacterium; species Flavobacterium tagetis. The sequence goes on along the minus strand of NZ_JAERSF010000001.1, from coordinate 1,004,333 downwards.
ATCAATTTATCGGCAATTGGATATTATCCGTTGGCGAAAACTCTAATTGGCGGACTAAGGATTGAAGGAGAGCAGGCGTTGGGGAGTCCGCCTTTTTATTTAAAACCGGGAATCAATATGCGAGGAATTCCCGCAGCGAGATACATGGGAAACACCAGTATTGTGTCTGAACTAGAATTTAGATGGGATTTGTACCGAAGATGGAGTCTTATGGGTTACGGAGGCCTTGCAAGCGCCTTTAACGATTGGGATCAAGCTTTTGCCAAACCCGTTGTGTACAGCTACGGAACAGGTTTTAGATATCTCATTGCCAGAAAGTTCAAACTTCGCATGGGTGTCGATGTGGCTAAAGGAAACGAAGAATGGGCTTACTATATCGTTTTTGGAAGTAACTGGATGCGATAGCTAAAAAAAGCAAAAGACTTGTAAGAAGTTGATTTATAAATAAAAAACTCAAAAAGCTTCAATAATACCATATTGAGGCTTTTTTGTATTAAATACCTTAATAATTAATGTCATTAAGAAAATATTAACAACTAAACATTGCACAAATTGTATAATATTTAATTGTTTTGTAACAAATTGGAAACATTTGAGACTAATTTTATTAAATCTTAAACATAACTTATGAATACATTTTCATTCAAATCAGTGTTTGCTGCTTCAATATTTTTGGCTGGAACTGCAGGCTGTTTTGCGCAAGACATTTTAGTAAATTCACTTAAATTAAATGCTAGCGACAAAAGTAAAGAGAACTTCAAATTTACAGAAGTAATCAACCTAGGAACAACATCAGTAAAATCTCAAGGATCATCTGGAACTTGCTGGAGCTACTCAACAAACTCATTCTTAGAGTCAGAAATGATTCGTTTAGGAAAACAGCCTGTTGAGTTATCTCAAATTTATTCTGCAAGAAACGTATATGTAGAAAAAGGGATTAACTATGTTCGTATGCACGGAGCAATTACGCTTGGTGATGGAGGTGCTCTTCATGATGTAATTAATATGTACAAAAAATACGGAACTGTACCAAGAGAAGTTTACACAGGTTTAAACTACGGAACAGACAAAAACAAATTTGCTGAAATGAGCTCTCTTATTGAAGGTGTTCTTGCAGCAGTAGTTAAAAACCCGAACGGAGAATTGACTCCAAACTGGCAAAAAGCTTACTCAGCTGTTATTGATTCTTATTTAGGAAAAGTGCCAGATAACTTCACATACAAAGGAAAAAGCTATACGCCACAATCTTTTGCTAAAGAAGTAGTAGGAATTAACCCAGATGAGTATGTAGAAATGTCATCTTTTACAAATGCTCCATACTACCAAAAAACAACTATGATGGTGCCAGACAACTGGTCATTGGATCAAGTTTACAACGTAAAATTGAACGATATGACAGACGTTATCGACAATGCGCTTAAAAAAGGATATACTGTAGCTTGGGCAACAGATGTTAGCGAGAAAAGCTTTAGCTGGAAAAATGGTGTAGCTTACGTTGCAACTAAAAAATTCGACGATATGACGGCTGAAGAAAAAGCAGACATGTTTAACGGACCAAAAGCTGAACCAGAAATTACTCCAGAAATGCGTCAGGCTGCGTTTGATAACTACACTACAACAGACGACCATGGAATGCACATTATTGGTCTTGCAAAAGATCAAACTGGAAAAGAATACTATATCGTAAAAAATTCTTGGGGAGAAACAAACGACTACAAAGGCTTCTTGTTTGTAACTAAGAACTTCGTAAAATATAAAACTACTGCATTACTAGTAAACAAAGGAGGAATTCCTGCTGAAATTGCTAAGAAATTAGGGGTTTAATTATTCTGAGAGTTTTAAAAAAATAGAAAGCGCCGTAATCTTTGGATTACGGCGCTTTTTTGAGTTTATGGTCGCATTAGAACCAGTAAAATGTTGGCAAAAGTGCTAGAGCTATTTTCAGACGAAGAAATGCAAAAGCCTGTGTTCAAATGATAAATGCGTAAAAAGAAGTACTTTATCGGCTTTCTAAGTAATTCATGGTCAGAATAAAAGCTAACTAAAAGAAAATCAGTATCTTTAGTCTGAGTTTTTTAATAGGAGAATTAATTTTATTCAAAAAATCATGAAAAAGTATGAAGCAATTTTATGTACACTTGCGTTCGTATTTTCTCTCGGCTGTTTTGCTCAGAGCACAAACAGTGTCTCTGCTTCTCCAGCGCCAGGAAAAACGACATTATTGACGGATAGTTTCCCTACAGATGATTTGGTAATACAATCGTATTACGTAGAGGAAAGAATAAATAAGCTTTTTGGAGGTAGAATTATTACCTACCAAGTTTCAAAATTGGACATGGTCGACACCTACGATCTTGGACCTAATAATACAAGAACAGTAATTCCTAATTACGTAAAAAGAAAACCTAAAGTAGCTCCAAATGCAATAGAAACAAAAACAACAGTTGCAAGTTCGTCTGCCTTCGTAGAGCCTGTTAAAGTTGAAATTGCGGCACCTGTGGCTACAGGTTCCAAATATGTCACTGTTAATATGGTTGACACTTATGAAAAAGTGATTGATAAAGGTTACAAATCTATCGATATGCTTAAAAAAGTAGCCGACCGATTTTATTTTGAAGGCAATCTAACAGCCGCAGCGGGCTATTACACACAGTTGTTTGATCAAGCCAAAGATTTGGATGTTATTTACTATTATAGATACGCACAGTCTTTAAAAGCAATTAATGAAGATGAAAAAGCAAATACTTTAATGAAAAGGTTTAAGAGTGAAACTTTGACTATGAAATAGGTTTTGTCTTTTTTTAACCGCAAAGGACGATAAGGTTTGTGCAAAAGTTTTTTAACGCAAAGTACGCTAAGATTTACGCAAAGAGCACAAAGTTATTTTAATGTGGAGTTTATCCAAAATCTAAAGATTAAGTTCGCAAAGCTTTGTGTTTATAAAGCACTGCGAGCTTTTTTTGTGTGAAGTTTTTTTACCGCAAAGTTCGCTAAGGTTATTTTGAGTTAAATCTAAAGATTAAGTTCGCAAAGTTTTGCGTTTATAAAGCTCTGCGAGCTTTTTTTGTTTTATTTAATGGAATGGTTTTGTCATTTCAATCGAAGGATAAATCACACTCGCATATCGACACAGATTGGCGACCTTTGCGATCTCTTTTATAGATTCCTATTAAATCTCGGATAAAAAATTCTTAGCGTTCTCTGCGTAAAACCTTCGCGTACTTTGCGGTTAAATAAGCAGTCTTATGATATTGGAATTTTTAAACTTTGAAATTTGGGCAAAAAAAAAGACTATCATTTCTGATAGTCTTTTTTGCTCCCCCTCTTGGGCTCGAACCAAGGACCCTCTGATTAACAGTCAGATGCTCTAACCAACTGAGCTAAGGAGGAATCACCTTAAAAGGTTAATATGTTTGCTAAAAAAAGTTGCTCCCCCTCTTGGGCTCGAACCAAGGACCCTCTGATTAACAGTCAGATGCTCTAACCAACTGAGCTAAGGAGGAAAGTATTGCTCTTTTTAGCGAGTGCAAATATAAAACTATTTTTAGTTTCTCAAAAACATTTTCACTCTTTTTTTGACTTTTTTTTACTTGCCTACAATTGCTTTGTAAATGTCGTTACCGTTAGCAAACAGTAGTAGTGAAATAAGTAAAACAAAACCAACCATTTGCGCATTCTCTAAGAATTTATCGCTTGGTTTTTTACCACTAATTATTTCATACAATAAAAACATCACGTGTCCACCATCAAGTGCCGGAATTGGCAATAAATTCATAACTCCAAGCATAATCGACAATAAAGCAGTGATTGACCAGAAAACTTCCCAGCTCCAAGAACTTGGAAAAATGTTGTAAATCGCAGCAAAACCACCTACTTGTTTGTAAGCTTTAGTTTCTGGATTAAAAATCATTTTCAATTGTTTTCCGTAACCTACCAATTGATCTTTTCCTTTTTGAAGACCAACCGGAATCGATTCGAAGAAACCGTATTCTTTTTTACTTACTTTATAATAACCTAATTTTTCTAAAGAATCCATTCCTAAACCGCCAACAGCAACTCCAAGTTTCCCTGCATTAGATACTTTTACTGTAATAGGAGTTTCTTTCAAATCACGCAAAACAACAGCAGGAATAGATTTTCCTTTATTGCTTTCTAAAATAGCTTTAGCTTCATCAAAATATTTGATTTTCTGTCCGTTCAGACTTACCACTAAATCTTTTGGTTTTAGAGCAGTATTTTCAGATTCTTCAGTAACTTTGCCCACAACAAATGGCATTCTAATGCCTACTAATAAGCCTTTTTCTGTTTTAGAAAGCTGATCAACAAAATCTGTTGGCATTGTAATCGTTTGTTGTTGTCCGTTTCTTTCAATCAAAACGTGTTTAGCCATGATTACATTCATGTTCATATCGCTGTCAAAATTTTCTACAGCCTTTCCATCAATAGAAATAATTTTATCACCGGTTTTAAAACCAGCCTTAAGCATAGCAGGGTTTTCAATTGCAACACCGTCTTTTAAATCAGCATTAGCAATATAAGTATCTCCGTAAGCAAATGCCATTCCGATATAGATAATAAAAGCCAAGATAAAGTTTACCGTAACACCGCCAAGCATAATAATTAAACGTTGCCAAGCTGGTTTAGTACGAAATTCCCAAGGCTGAGGAGGCAGAGCCATTTGCTCTTTGTCCATACTTTCGTCAATCATTCCAGAAATTTTTACATAACCACCCAGTGGAAGCCATCCGATACCATATTCTGTTTCTCCGATTTTCTTTTTGAAAAGTGAATATTTAACATCAAAAAACAAGTAAAATTTTTCGACTCTAGTTTTAAACAATTTAGCAGGGATAAAATGCCCTAATTCATGAAGAATAATAAGTAAAGATAAACTCAATAGAAATTGAGAGAGTTTGATAACTATATCCATTTTTTGTTTTTAATTCGTATTTAACGCACAAAAGTAGCGTTTTCTATTTTAATATAAGTATGCAAGATAGTGTTTAAGATTTTAAATGTTTGTTAATAATTAAGGTAAGTTTTTACAAATCAATTAAACGTTATTTTATTAGTAACCTATTTGCTGATTATGTTACAAACATGATGCCTTACTATATAATAGTGTTGATTTTACAAAAAAAAGGAAATTTTAAATTAATGTTTCAAAGTTGAATTTGTAAGATATTTTCTTATATTTGATTTACAAACAACAAAAAAAAATGATCATGGATGATATTTTTGAAAAAACTCCAACAGCATTAAAGGTTATGTATACTGCTTTTATTTTGATAGCTGCAGCCTATTTTTCGGGTTACATTTTTGGAAAATTCTTTTCTGCTTAAAATAGATAGAACCTTTGATAAGGATAATAAAAATTATGAATTTAAAAAATTATAATATGAAGTTTTTCAAAAGCAACTTGTTTTATGTTTTGGTCTTAGGCTTTGTAGTTATGTTAATAATGGCTTATGCATTTGATAAAGGAGAAATTCTTGGCAAGGCAATGGCTAAATAATTTCATTGATTAAAATAAATGAGATGTGATTTAAATGTTTGTTAATTAATAAACATTTAGATTTCTCGTTTTAACAAGATGCCGTAACTTTACTTTTCGAACACTGCCTTGCTCAATTGGTAGTATAAAATCATTAAAAGTAACAAGTATATGGCAACGAAATTATTTTCTCCTCTTACTATAAAAAATATCACTTTAAAAAATAGAATTGCGATTTCGCCAATGTGCCAGTATTCTGCAATTGACGGATTTGCAAATGATTGGCATCTGGTCCACTTAGGAAGCCGTGCCAGCGGAGGTGCCGGACTTATTATTCAAGAAGCAACAGCGGTTTCTCCAGAAGCTAGAATTTCTCCTTCCGATCTTGGAATTTGGAAAGATGAACATATCGAAAAGCTAAAACAAATCAACGCCTTTATAGTTTCTCAAAATTCTATTCCTGGAATTCAGTTAGCGCATGCAGGAAGAAAAGCAAGTGTTTCGGCTCCGTGGCTTGGAAACAAGAAGTTAGATTTCGCTCAAGGCGGATGGCAGACTGTTGCGCCAAGTGCGATTCCGTATCATGAAGGCGAGCCATTTCTTCCAGAGGAATTAGACAAAAACGGAATTCAAAAAGTGATCTCCGATTTTAAAACAGCAACCAAAAGAGTAGTCGAAGCAGGGTATAAGGTTGTAGAAATCCATGCGGCTCATGGATATTTGCTACACCAGTTTTTATCACCTTTAACAAACGTAAGAACAGATGAATATGGAGGAAGTTTCAAAAATAGAATCCGTTTTACATTAGAAATTGTAGAAGCAGTCCAATCAGAATGGCCTTCGGATTTACCTTTGTTTGTTAGAATTTCAGCAACCGATTGGGCGGAAAACGGATGGAATCCAGAAGAATTTGTACAGCTTTCTAAAATATTAAAAGAAAAAGGAGTAGATTTAATCGATGTTTCGTCAGGCGGATTGGTTTCGCATCAGAAAATAACATTAGGGCCAGGTTATCAAGTTCCTTTTGCAGAAAAAGTGAAAGCAGAAGCGAATATTGCTACAGGTGCAGTCGGATTAATTACAGAAGCAGAACAAGCAGAAGAAATTTTAAATTTGGATCAAGCCGATTTGATTTTATTCGCTAGAGAATCATTGAGAAACCCAAACCTGCCTTTGGATTTTGCCGCAGCATTAAACGACGATATTCAATGGCCAAAACAATACGAAAGAGCTAAACTTTAAATTTTTTTTCCGCCACTCCCGATAGCTATCGGGATAACGAATTAAAAAATAGATTCGTGAATTCGTGGCGAAAAAACTAAAACAAAACCAATGCAAAAGATAAAAACAGCACTATTATCATACGGAATGTCAGGGAAAGTTTTTCACGCTCCGTTTTTAGATATTCACGAAGGATTTGAATTATTAGGTTCTTGGGAAAGAAGCAAAAAATTAATTCAGGAAGATTATCCATACGTAAAAAGTTACGCTTCGCTAGACGAATTATTAAGTGACGATGTCGATTTGGTAATTGTAAATACACCAGTTGGAACCCATTACGAATATGCTAAAAAAGTGCTTTTGGCGGGAAAACATGCTGTGGTAGAAAAAGCGTTTACTACAACGGCCGCAGAAGCAAAAGAATTGGCAAAAATTGCAAAAGAAAAAGGCTTGAAATTGGCTGTTTTTCAGAACAGAAGATGGGACAGCGATTTTAAAACCGTAAAAAAAGTAATTGACGAAGGCGTTTTAGGAGATTTAGTCGAAGCCGAATTTCACTTTGACAGATATAATCCGTTATTGAGTCCGAAAGCGCATAAAGAAACTGCCAATGATGGAGCAGGAGTTCTAAAAGATTTAGGACCGCATATTATAGATCAAGCGATAAGTCTGTTTGGATGCCCGAAAGCAGTATTTGGAGATATTCGCGTAACCAGAGAAAATTCTGTTGTAGACGATTGGATCGACCTGACTTTGTTTTATTCTAATTTCAGAGTCCGTCTAAAAGCAGGATTTTTTGTGAGAGAAGCCAATCCAGCGTATACTTTGCATGGAAAAAAAGGCTCATTTTTAAAACCTCGTGGAGATGTTCAGGAAGATGATTTGAAAATTGGGAAAAAGCCAAACCTAGATTCTTGGGGAACTGAAGATGTAAGCTTGCAAGGACTTTTGCATACCGAAATTGACGGTAAAATTGTGCGAGAAAAAATCCCAACGCTTCAAGGCAATTATTTCAGTTTCTTCGATGGCGTTTACGAATCAATTACAAACGATAAAAAAGAACCTGTTACCGCAGATGAAGGTGTAAAAGTAATGCAGGTTATAGAAGCTGCGATTGCGAGTAATGCACAACAAAAGGTAATCGGAATACAATAAAATGGAGACGCACTATTGTGCGTCTTTTTTTTGACCGCAATTCCAGAAATAAAGTTGAAATGTTGTAATTTTAATAAGCTAAATTCAAATAAAAACCATTGAATTTATAAACAATAACGTTGTATATTGTGTATAACCTTAGGTTTTGTGCGCTTTAACGAGCGTTTTTAGTATTTTTGACAACATTCCAATAAAATTCAATATGCTGATAAACATTAATCCATTATCGCTTTTTCAGACCAAAGCCAAAATCAAGAAAGTATTTAGAGAAGCCAAAGCTTCATATTTAAATCGCATTCGTTTTGCTGTTGGAATGTTCTATTTCGGAATGGGTTTGAGTTTTGCCACATGGGCCAGCAGAATTCCAGATATCAAAACTGCTTTACATTTAACAGAAGGCGATTTAGGATCTATACTTTTTGCACTTCCGGTTGGACAGCTAATAGTTATGCCTTTTTCAGGAAAAATGGTAACCAAATTCGGTAGCCATCGCATTCTGATTTTCTCTTTAATAATGTATGTTTTATGCTTAATAAATTTAGGTTTGGCAACAACATCATTGCAACTGTCATTAGGATTATTTCTATTTGGCGTGTTCGGAAATCTTGCCAATATTGCCGTAAATACTCAAGGAGTTTACACAGAAGTTTTGTTTAAAAAAACAATCATGTCTTCTTTTCACGGAATGTGGAGTTTTGCCGGATTTACTGGCGCGCTAGTAGGTTTAGGAATGTTGGCTTTAAAATTGAGTCCGCTGCATCATTTTATAATTGTAGCCGGAATTGTTTTATTGATGGTAGCCTTTAACTTTAAATTTTTGGTTAGAGCCAAAGAAAAAAAGAAACCAAAAGAAGAAGGGAAAAAACTATTTGTAAAACCAGATACAGCTTTACTTTGGCTAGGCGTCATCGGATTCTGCAGTATGGCTAGCGAAGGTGTTATGTTCGACTGGAGCGGAGTTTATTTTAAAGATATTGTAAAAGCACCTGGACCTTTAGTGGTTTTAGGTTATACTTCTTTCATGATTATGATGGCCAGCGGAAGATTTCTAGGCGACGGATTAATCAACAAATTTGGCCGCGAACGCGTTATGCAAATTAGCGGTGTGATGATTTCGGCAGGACTTTTTACAGCTGTTTTTCTTCCTTATATCATTCCGTGTACAATCGCATTTATGTTTGTAGGTTTAGGCGTTGCAACAATTGTTCCTACCGTTTATAGCATTGCAGGTAAAAATCCAACCGTTCCTGCTGGAGAAGCTTTAACGATTGTTTCGAGTGTAAGTTTCTTAGGTTTCTTAATGGGACCACCGGTAATTGGTCATATCGCACAAAGCTTCGGGTTGCAGTTTTCATTTGCCTTTATCGGAATTTTTGGAGTGCTGATTGCTTTTATGGTTTCTAAAATTAGGACATCGGCTTAATAAATCAACTTTTTAAAATTATCATTATTTGATTATTCTTTCTTTAAACTAAAATAAATTTGAAAGAATTTACTTATAATTAAATATTTTTTTTATTTTTGAATTTCTAACTTAGAAGTTTAAGTTTCTCTTTTTCCAAGAACCAATTTTATCTTTTGAATTAAGGACTATCATCCTAAAAAGTTTCAAAGTTAATTATAGGTTTTAATGGTAAAAAATTACGCAGTCTTCTTTATTTTTTGTTTTTTTAATTTTGCTTTTGCACAGCAGGAAATAACAGTAACAGGAATTGTTATTGATGCCAGAACGCAGAATCCGCTAGAGAATGTAGTGGTAACAATACAAAATACGGCTGTGATGCAGCTTACTTCAATATCAGGAAAATTCGAACTTCATATATTTCCTCAAAAAGAACAATTGCTTTTACTCAGAAGTCAGGGATACAAAGATTTTCTTCTAAAAGTAAAGTCAAACGCTGGACAGAATATCAATCTTGGAATATTACAATTAGAAGATACTTATTCAGATGAGGTTCCTGCTGCATTAATTACTTTATCAGATAATGATTTTTCAGATGATAATAGTTCATCTGAAATGACATCTGGACTTTTGCAATCTTCAAGAGATGCTTTTATGCAAGCATCGGCATTCAATTGGGGGCAAGCTCGATTTCGTATTCGTGGTTTAGATAGCGAAAACGGAACTATGATGCTCAACGGAATGGCAATGAATAAAATCTACGATGGCAGACCGCAATGGGGCAATTGGGGCGGTTTAAATAATCTGCTTCGTAACCAGGAATTTTCAGTTGGAACAGCAGCTTCCAATTATACTTTTGGAGGTGTTTTAGGTACTCAGCAGATTTTTACACGTGCTTCTTTGTATAGAAAAGGTGCGTCGCTTACACTTTCGGGAAGCAATACTACTTATTTATGTCGAGCAATTGGCACTTATGCTTCAGGAATGAATGCTTCTGGTTGGGCTTTTGTGGTTTCCGCTGGAAAACGTTGGGCCGATGAAGGTTATTTTGAAGGCACAAACTTCGATGCCAACTCTTTTTTCCTTAGTGTTGAAAAGAAATTAAACAATAGGAATTCAATCAACTTTACAGGGGTTTATACTCCAAATTCTCGAGGAAAAAACTCTTCTAATACAGCTGAGGTTACCAATTTAATGGGCGAAAAATATAACTCATATTGGGGATTTCAGAATGGCGAAAAACGAAATGCAAGAGTGAAAAATGTAGAAGAACCACTCTTTATGCTAAACCATTATTTTAAAATTGATGATAAAACCAATCTGAATTCTGCCGTAATGTATCAATTCGGAAAAGTAGGAAATAGTAATATTGATTATCAAAATGCTGATAGTCCAGATCCTGTTTATTATAAAAAAATGCCAAGTTATTTTAGCTCGCTTTACGCGAAAGAGCAAGGAGAATTTTCTGGTGCATTTACTCCGGATTATGATAACGCAGAAAAAAGCAAAATAACTTTTTTAGCAAATCTGCAGATCAATTGGGGCGAAATGTATTTTGCTAATCAAAAACTAGGAACTAATGGATATGAGCCTGCGCAGAGTCATTATGTGCTTTATGAAGATAGAACAGATGATCAGACTTTTGCTGTAAATTCAAATCTGAATAGACAGATAACTTCCAATATTTCTTTTGATAGCGGATTTACTTTTAAGAAATTAAAATCGCATAATTTTCAGTATTTATTAGACCTTCTTGGCGGAGCGTATTTTGAAGATATAGATCCGTTTTACAAAGGTAGCCTTTCTCAATCTGACTTACAGCATCCAGAGCGCCAAGTCGTAAAAGGAGATATTTACGGATATAATTATAATTTACTAGCCAATACTTTAGATGTTTTTGCACAATTTAAATTTAGTTACAATAAAACAGAATTCTTCTTGGCACAATCGTATTCTATGTCAGATTATCAAAGAGAAGGATTATATCAAAACGGGTTATACCCGACAAATTCATTGGGGAAAAGTGAGAAAGTAAATTTTGAGAATTTCGGCTTCAAAGGCGGTTTCACTTATAAAATTTCAGGAAAACAATTGTTGTTTTTTAATGGAGCACATTTTACAAGAGCGCCTTCACTTCGAAATACTTTTTCGAATTCACGATTGAATAATAATGTTGTGGATGGGGTCGAAAGTGAGAATATTAGTAGTGCTGAAGCTAATTACGTATACCGTTCAGCAAAACTCAAATTGCGATTAACAGCTTATTATACTGCAATTAAAAATACTTCAAAAACTTCTTATTTCTATGCCGAAGGAATTTTTGATAACGGTTCTGGTTATGATGCAACAAATGCATTTGTCAGCCAAACTCTGACCAATTTGGATAAGAAAAATACGGGAGTAGAATTAAGTTTTGAATATCAAATTTGGCCAACATTAAAAACAACTTTATCGGCAGCATTTGGAAATTATATCTATAGCAGTAATCCAAATGTAATGATTGTAAATGATGCCAATAGAGCAAAAGAAGGAGCGCAAACTAATTTTGATTTTGGGCCAGCTTATTTAAAGAATTATAAACAGCCAGGAACTCCACAGCAAGCGTGTTCATTTGGATTGGAATATCGCAATCCAAAGTTTTGGTGGATTGGTGGGAACATCAATTATTTGGTAGAAAGTTATATCGATGTTTCGCCAATTTCTAGAACATCTCAATTTTACATCAATCCAGCCAATGGTTTTCCTTTTCCTGAGGCAACTTCAGAAAGAGGAAATGAATTGCTAAAGCAGGAAAAATTTAATCCTGTTACATTGTTGAATTTGAGCGGAGGCAAATCTTGGCGTATCCATAAAAAATATGTGGGGCTTTTTGCCAGTGTAAATAATGTTTTGGATTTAATATATAAAACAGGCGGTTTTGAACAGGCAAGAAATGCCAATTTTAGAGCGCTAAATCAAGATGCTTCAAGCAGAACACCATCTTTTGGCCCAAGATATTATTATGGCTATGGCCGAACTTATTTTCTAAATCTTACAATCGGTTTATAAACTGAAAACCTATTTCTCATGAAAAACCTAATTATATTTTTTGCATTATGCCTAATTAGCTGCAGTAAAGAAGTCGAAACTCCAGAATTAGCTTGCACTCAGCCAAATCTTACTGTAAATAAAAGTGTAGAAAAAGTCTATGAGCTTTCGGGTACAACAGCCAAGCAATATTTGTATGATGACATTATAGAAGCTTATGTAGTTTCAAGCGATGAAGGAGGTAATTTTTTTAAAACTATTTCACTTCAGACCAAAGAAACAGAAAAAGTGCCAGCAATTGGTTTTAGTGTTCCTATTGATGCAACAAACACTTACATTGATTACCGTGTAGGAAATAAAGTATTTGTAAAACTTAAAAACCAATTCACAGATTTGTATTACGGAGGTTTAAGAATAGGAAGTTTGTACGTAAGCAATGCAGGAGATCCGACAATTGGAAGAATTTCTCAAAACGAATACAAAAATGTATTAAACGCTTCGTGTGCAAATATAGATGAGAGCCAATTGGTTAAATCACTTTCTGTAGAAGAGGCTCTTTCAGATTCTAAACTCAATACTTTAATTGAATTAAATGATGTTGAATTTACAGAGGCAGCATTAGGGCGTCATTACTTTGAAGAATCTAATAATGTTGGAGGTTCAACAAACTGGTATTTGAGAGATAAAACAGGAAATCAAGTTATTTTTAGAACCAGTAGTTATGCAAAATTTGCAGATCATGATGTGCCAGAAGGAAGTGGAAAAGTCAAGGGAATTCTAACAAAATTTGGTACTGACTATCAATTTATGGTTCGATATGAAAGTGATATTGTAATGAACGGAAAAAGAAATACTCCATTTTTTGCTGAAGATTTTCAGTCAGTTAAAAGTAATGTGAATTTTGCGCTTCCAGGCTGGAGCAATATTGTGGAAAAAGCCACAAAACTCTGGAAAAGCATGGTATATTCTGGAAATGGCTATGCAGAATTTAATACTACGAGTACGACCGCAGCCGAAAATGTGGCTTGGCTTGTTTCACCTAAAATAAATCTAACAGGGTATAAAAATGCGGTGCTTTCGTTTAGAAGTGCTCAACACGATTTGAAAGTTGATTCTCCGTTAAATACGCTGGAAGTTTACGTTTCAACAAATTTTGATGGCGCAAGCGTGACTAAAGCAAAATGGACAAAATTGGAAGCAAAAATTCCAACACTTTCAACGCCTACCCGTGAGTTTATCAGCTCTGGAGGAATCGATCTTTCTGCTTATTCTGGAAACATAAATATTGCTTTTAAGTACATTGGTTCTGGAAAAGACAAAACACTAAATGGTGCATTTATGGTAGATGACATAAAGATATTTGGAGAGAAATAGCAAGTAATTTAGAATAATTGAAATAATGTGCTGATTTTTAGAGTATTGTTGAAAAGTTTGTAGTTTTTGTATTTCAAAACGTTAAAATCTAATTGAATTTCGTACTTTGGTCATCCCAAATCAATACAATACCACATGAAAACCTACTTTATTGCCATCTTAATGATGGTGTTTCCTTTCTTGATGCACAGTCAAGACAACGTTAAACTAAAGCAGATTAACATTGTAAAAACAAATTACCAAAACTCTAAAGACGGCGAAATTGTTAATAAAACAATGGTTTTTAAAGACGGTAAACTTCAAACTATTACTACTTCAGATGTTGTACAGCATTTCTATTATAACAAAAATGGCTTGCTGGATATGTCTGTAAAAGATAAAGTGGGAAGCGACTGGAAAGAAGTAATCAATTATACTTATAATCCGGATAACAATATTACCAAGTTTGTGAAAAAGTATCAGGAAGGTCCAAATTACATTACCAAAACTGTTTCATTTGTTTATGAAGGAGCAAGGGTAAAAGTAACAACAAAAAAGAGTACCAATCATCAGAATTTAGTAGATGATATTGAATATCTTGTCGAAAACGGAATTATTGTAAGACGTACTTCTCGCGATAGAAATAAGGCGATTATTGGAAAATTGGAATATGTTTATGTAAATGATAACGTGTCAAGACACAAAGGTTTGGTTGGAGATAAAATCTCAAAATCATATACTTATGACGATAAAAAATCGGTTGATCAGTTAATCGTTCAAAACCTTTTTGGAGATAATTACAAAGTAATCGTTCCGATGATTTCTTATCATGAAGAAGAATTTGAGTTTGAATCGATTTCTTATAATAACGAAATGAATTTCAGTCCATCATCAACAGCTTTAGTTGCGGTGAGCAGAAAATACAAATACAACAAATTAAATTACCCAATTTCTTGTTCTCAAATAGAAGAAAACGGAATTGTGAAAACGGAAAAAACGTTTATTTACGAATAAAAGTTTTAAACTTAGACCATTTATTGAGTAAGTGGAACCTTGTTGAGTTTATCTTGACGGGTTCCATTTTTTTTTGAAGTCTATTCTTCTAAATATAAATGTAAAAACAAAATTGTATAATTGATTGTAGCGGACAAATGATTAAATTTGCACCTTATTCAAGACTATGTTAGAAAAAGAAGTTATAAATTTTGAGAGAACAGTTATCGTTGGTATTGTTACTCAGAATCAAAGTGAAGAAAAACTAAATGAATATTTAGACGAATTGGAGTTTTTGACTTTTACCGCAGGAGGTGAAGTTATTAAACGCTTTTCGCAAAAAATGGAACGCCCTAATCCGAAAACTTTTGTGGGGACAGGGAAAATTGATGACATCAATCTTTTTGTAAAAGAAAATAAAATATCGACTGTAATTTTTGATGATGAATTAACGCCATCGCAGCAGAAAAATATCTCAAGAATTATTGACTGTAAAATTCTAGACAGAACCAACTTAATTCTAGACATTTTTGCGCAGAGAGCTGAAACTTCATATGCTAGAACACAGGTAGAATTGGCACAATGTCAATATTTGTTACCAAGACTTTCTGGTTTATGGACACACCTTGAGCGCCAAAAAGGGGGAATTGGTATGCGTGGACCTGGAGAAACGGAGATTGAAACCGATAGACGTATTGTACGTGACCGAATTTCGTTATTGAAAGATAAAATCAAAACGATCGATAAACAAATGAGTATTCAACGAAGTAATCGTGGAGCAATGGTTCGTGTAGCTTTGGTTGGATATACCAATGTTGGAAAATCGACTTTGATGAATGCAATTGGTAAAAGCGATGTTTTTGTCGAGAATAAGCTGTTTGCAACTTTAGATACAACAGTTAGAAAAGTGGTGATTAAAAACCTTCCTTTCTTGCTTTCTGATACAGTTGGATTTATTCGAAAATTGCCAACTCAATTGGTAGATTCGTTTAAAAGTACTTTAGATGAGGTTCGAGAAGCCGATTTGCTTTTGCATGTGGTGGATATTTCACATCCTGATTTTGAAGATCATATTGAGTCTGTAAATAAGACTTTGCAAGAGATCAAAAGCAACGACAAACCAACTATTATGGTTTTTAATAAGATCGATGCCTATAAACATCTTACGATCGACGAAGATGATTTGATCACAGAAAGAACCAGAAAACACTGGACGCTTGACGAGTGGAAACAAACTTGGATGAGTAATGTAGGAGAGCATAACGCATTGTTTATTTCTGCTAGAAATAAAGAGAATTTTGAAGAGTTCAGAGAGACAGTTTATGAAGCTGTCCGCCAGATTCATATAACACGTTTTCCTTATAATAATTTCTTGTATCCTGATTATAAGGATGCAGTTGAAAAGGATGAAGAATAACAAAAGAGCTTTTGATTTTATCAAAAGCTCTTTTTGTTTTGCCACAGATTAAAGGATTTAAAAGATTTTTTAATCTGAAATAATCCTTTAATCTGTGGCATTATAAATTTTAAAGTTTAGTTGTTATGATAATTAAAACCCAAAATTGACTCCTAGACCAAATACTTCTCTAGTTTGAAGTCCTGCAAACGCATTATCATCATAAATAGCCTGAAACGATAAATTAGCAGATAAAAACTTGTTGATTTTCATTATGACATTTAATGAATAATTTATATCTACATTTTGTGGGTCTTCTAGATAATTAGAATAAAGATTAAGTGTGTTTTCGGCAGTAACGTTTGTCATGATTGCTAATTTGTAATAAACTGAAGCATAAAAACCAAGTTCATAACGCATACTTTTACCTTCGTCAACGCCAAAATAACTGCCGTCTACATATGGAAGGCCTGTAAATCTATCAATTCCAGTTGTATAGGCATTATCGACAAAAGTGAATTTTGAAGTTAGCGGAGCAAAATTTATTTTAAGATTGTCATCTTTTGTCCAGTAAATACCTGGCCCTGTTGTTAGATAGCCAGGAGACATAAATTTGGTTTGTTCAGTCCTGATTTGCTTTCCATTGGCATCTTGATCATAAATATAGCCAGTTGAAAACTGTGTTCTAAAATTTAGAAAGTATGAATAATACCATTCTCCAAAAGCTCTTTTTCCGAGTATAGAATTGAACTCTAAGCGGTCATCTGTTTTTTTTGTGAAATCATCATTTTTGGTTTGAAGAAGACCGTACGATGCTAAAACCTTGTTGTCCCAAGTTAAATCATCTTTTTTGTAATTGAAATCATAATTGATTCCTAATGTTCCAGAAAAACTGTCTTCGCCTCCTGCAATCCAGTTGTTAAAACTCGATTGGTTTAGTAAAAGAGAAACAGTTCCTTTTGTTTTCCAGCCTTCGCCTTCTATAGTATCGTTAATTTTTTTTACTGCTTTTTCAGTATTCTGAATTAACTCTTTTTCTGAATTTTGGGCTTGTACAAATGTGAAGTTTACTAAAATGAAAAGTAATAAGGTTAGCTTTCTCATGGTTTTTAGTTTAGAGTGTATAATCAAATATACTAAAAACCAATGGAAAGTTAAGGTTTGTTGTAGTGTTATTGCAGGTTATTTCTTAGATTCTTTGTATAAAGGCACTGCAGAGCATGCTTCGCCGTACATAATACTGCGGACAAATGGCTGTAAATAATTTGCTGCTAAAATATAAGCACGCATTGGAACCGGCTTTCTTGAACAGCCTTTTACAATAACGGGTTTGCCTTTGTAAACAGAATAATCTATCTTGCTTAAGAGCTCTTCGTAAAGGCTAGCGTCAAGATCTTCTATAGTTCCGTTAACAACTTTTTTTGCAAAAGGAGCCAAATGAACACTCACTAAAATTAGTGCCCAAGCGGGAATAATAGCATCTGTGCTACAGTATACAGCAACATATTGATCTTGGTATTGTGACCAGTCGTGGTTTTTAAGGTATTCTCTAAAGTCTTTTTCTTTCAATAAAAATCCTTCCAAAAGCCATTGCGAAATGTCAATCTGCACGCGCATTCCTTTTGGGTAATAATCCTCAAGATCAAAAACTTCTAAAGCACTATTGGCAACTTTATTGATAATTTCTTCCATTTTTTTAGTCTGAAAGTCGAAGGTCGAAAGTCATAAAGCCTTTTACTTTGAGACTTTATGACTTTGAACTTTATGACTATTTTTTAAAGCATTCCTAATTCTAATTTAGCTTCTTCGCTCATTAAATCTTTGCTCCAAGGCGGATCAAAAGTAATTTCAACGTCAACATCTTTAATGTTTTCTATTGCTTTTACTTTTTCTTCTACTTCTCTTGGCAAACTTTCTGCAACTGGGCAGTTTGGAGATGTAAGTGTCATAAGGATTTTTACTTCGTAATCAGTATTTACCATTACGTCGTAAATTAATCCTAATTCGTAAATATCTACAGGAATTTCAGGATCGTAAATGCCTTTTAAAACTCTTACGATTGATTCTCCTAATTCGTTTGTGTCTATTTCTTGTTCCATTTTTATTTTTGTTTTTACCATTAAGATATTAAGGGAATTAAGTTTTGTAGTATGCTTAATTCTCTTTTAATAGTTAGAAAATTAAGCTTATTACTTTATGAATCTTAATGCCTTAATGGTTTAAAATTTTTTAATTTTTGTTTTTTGCATCAAAAGCCAAAGCGTACATTTTGATGTTTTTTATCATCGAAACCAAACCGTTGGCACGTGTTGCAGATAAATGTTCTTTTAAACCAATTTCGTCTATAAAATCAGTATCAGCTTCTAGAATATCTTTTGCCTTTTGATTTGAGAAAGCGCGAATTAAAATTGCAATTATTCCTTTCGTCAAAATAGCATCGCTATCTGCTGTAAAAACGATTTTATCGCCTTGTTCTTCACCTTGCAACCAAACTTTTGATTGGCAGCCTTTGATTAAATTATCGTCGGTTTTGTACTCTTCTTTGATTAACGGAAGACTTTTTCCTAGTTCGATGATGTATTCATAACGCTGCATCCAGTCGTCGAACATTGAAAACTCATCTATTATTTCGTCTTGTATTTCTTTTATCGTCATAATTATTCTTTAGAAAAATCAACTAATAAATTTACTAGTTTTTCGATTTCTTTTGGCGGAAAACCATTGTCGAAACCTGGAGTTTCATATGTTTTTCCATCTTTAGTTATTTTTAAATTTCCTATTGCTGCACCATCATAAGTACGTTTGTCTGTTGGTGCTTTTAACGTAGAAAGACTTTCTAAATTTACTTTTGAATAAGCATCAACAATTTTATTCCATTTTGCATCATCAATATTGCTTTTAACAGCTTCTGCGTTACGTTCTTTAACAACCGAAACCGATTTGTTTTGGACTACAATACTCTTGTAATAACCTCTCGACATTGCAGAATATTCAATTTGAGTCGATTTCATGTCTGCTTTTTTTTGACTGCAGCATCCCGTAGCAATAAAAAGTGTCAGGAGCAATAATGATACTATTCGCATATTTAGTTTTTTTAGCTTAACATAGTTTGTGCTTTCTTAACAGCATCAACCATTGCATCGATTTCTTCTTTTGTATTATAGAAAGAAAATGAAGCACGAATCGTTCCCGGAATACAGAAGAAATTCATGATTGGCTGCGCGCAATGATGCCCGGTTCTAACAGCAATTCCTAATTTATCTATAATTGAACCAACATCATACGGATGAATTCCATCGATATTAAATGAAACTACAGAAGCTTTATTTTTTGTGTTTCCGTAAATTCGTATGCCTTCAATTTCGTTAAGACGTTTTGTAGCGTGTTCTAACAATTCATTCTCATATTCATGAATTTTATCAAAACCGATCTCGTTTAGATAATCAATTGCAGTTCCTAAAACAATTCCGCCAGCGATGTTTGGCGTTCCAGCTTCAAATTTATGAGGAAGATCTGCATAAGTTGTTTTTTCGAAAGTAACTTCTTTGATCATTTCTCCACCACCTTGATAAGGAGGAAGTTTGTTTAGCCATTCTTCTTTTCCGTATAAAATTCCAGTTCCCGTTGGACCGCACATTTTATGACCAGAAAAAGCATAAAAATCACAATCTAATTCCTGAACATTTGGTTTTAAATGCGGAACAGCCTGCGCGCCATCAATTAAAACTGCAGCTCCAACTGAATGCGCTTTATCAATAATATATTTGATTGGATTGATTACACCCAATGCGTTTGAAATATGATTTACAGTAACGATTTTCGTTTTATCCGAAAGCAATTTGTCAAATTCGTCAATGATTAATTCTCCATTATCATCGATTGGAATAACTTTTAAAACAGCACCAGTTTTTTCGCATAACATTTGCCAAGGCACAATATTGCTGTGGTGTTCTAATGAAGAAACGACAACTTCATCGCCAGGTTTTAAAATAGAAGCAAATCCGTTTGCAACTAAGTTAATTCCGTGCGTTGTTCCCGAAGTAAAAAGCACTTCGTGAGCATGTTTTGCGTTGATGTGATCTTTTACTTTTCCGCGAGCAACCTCGTAAGCATCAGTTGCTAACTGGCTCAAAGTGTGAACGCCGCGGTGAATATTGGCGTTGATTTCCTGATAATATTTTACTTCTGCATCAATCACAACTTGTGGTTTTTGCGAAGTAGCTCCGTTGTCGAAATATACTAATGGCTTTCCGTTTACAGTTTCAGAAAGTATCGGGAAATCAGCTCTTATTTTTTGAATATCTAGCATGTCTTATTTAGAAAAAATCTATTTACAAAAGTACTAAAACTAAATTTGTTTATACAGTAATTCTATAATTTCCTTTTATGATGCCATTGTCACAAGGCGCAAATGCTGATTCTGTAAAAATCTGTTCTGTTTTCTGAATTATCTGAACCAGATTTATAATTTGGGTTCTAAAATCGTGAACATAAATTATTTATATTGCATTAAAAATAACTAACTATCATGAAAAAATTTCTCAAAGTACTTTTGCTTGTTGTGGTTCTTGCTTTTTTATATTTTGGATTTACGACTTATCCAAAGCTTGATTTAATTTCTGGTTTCTCAGCTAAAAGTGTCGCGTCTGGGCATTTTATAGATAATCGCCCGTTGGATTTAATTCAGAAAACGGATAATGATATCAATTTGGTCGACTTGGCTAAAAACTCAATTGATGATGCTGGAAAATATGCCATTTCTTCTGTTTATGGGTTGAAAGAAAGAAAAGCGATTTATCGCGAAGGATTAGGAGCGACTTTGATTAATGATGATTTTGATGTTTCGAAACCGTATCTTCTTCCAAAAAGAACGAAATTAGAAAACAATCTTCCTTTTCCATATGGAAATAATGAACCAAAAGACACTTCATTTTCTAATATTGATTATTCGAAACTGAAAAAAGCAGTTGATAATGCATTCGACAAAACAGGTGGAAGAATTAAAAGAACTCGCGCTGTTGTAGTTTTATATAAAGATAAATTGATTGCCGAAAAATACGATACAGGTTTTAATAAAGACAGTAAAATTTTAGGTTGGTCAATGACAAAAAGTATCACAAGTTCAGCTTTCGGAGTTTTGGCTAAACAAGGGAAAATTGATATTTATAAACCTGCTCCAGTTGTAGAATGGAAAAATGATGAGCGTAAAAATATTACGCTTAACGATTTACTTCATATGAATTCTGGTTTAGAATGGGAAGAGAATTATAGCACAATCTGCGATGCAACAAAAATGCTTTTCCAAGCAGAAGATATGGGTAAAGTACAATTGGAAAAACCAGCTCAATTCAAACCAAATACGCATTGGAACTATTCTTCAGGAACTACAAATCTCTTGTCTCTTATTTTAAGAAGGCAATTTAAAACACAACAGGAATATCTTGACTTTTGGTACAGCGCTGTAATCGATAAAATCGGAATGAACTCGATGATTGTTGAACAAGATATGTCAGGAACTTTCGTAGGTTCATCTTATGGATGGGCAACGCCAAGAGATTGGTCAAAATTCGGATTATTATATCTTCATAAAGGAAACTGGAACGGCGAACAAATCCTTGACGAAAGCTGGGTAAAATATACTGCAACTCCAACGAATACTTCTGATGGAAAATATGGAGCGCAATTTTGGTTAAACGCTGGAGGGAAATTTCCAGATGTTCCTAGAGATATGTTTTATTGCAGTGGTTACCAAGGGCAAATGGTGGCGATTATTCCATCTTTAGATATGGTAATTGTAAGAATGGGAGTGAGAGAAGAAGAACCAGGATTTGATTTTAACGGGTTTTTGAAGGAGGTTATTTCTTCTGTGAAAAAGTAATTTAGGGCAGTTATGAAAGTAAAATTAAATGAAGAACTTAGATTTTTGTATTATTTAGTTAGTACAATAATTTTTATTGGGAGTCTTGGGTTTTTAATATATAGTATATGGATTAATGAAATTACTGCTATTGTTTTTTGCAGTATTTTTTCATTGTTTGTATTCTTTTTTAAGAGAAGATTTAAAAAAGTAGAAGAATAAAATTGTTTTAAAAGCGCAAAGTTCGCAAAGTTTTATAATAAACCTTTGCGAACTTTGCGTAACCTTTGTGCCTTTGCGGTAAAACCTGACTACAAATCAAATCCTAAATTCACGCCTAATTTAGTGGCAATGATTTTAGTAATTCTTTGTTTTAATTCTGGTATTTTAATGCTTTCGATCACGGCATTTGAGAATGCGTACATCAATAAAGCTTTAGCTTCTTTTTTCGGGATTCCACGTGACTGCATGTAGAACATTGCTGTTTCATCAAGCTGTCCAACAGTACATCCGTGAGAACATTTTACGTCATCAGCAAAAATCTCTAATTGTGGTTTTGCGTTGATAGTAGCTTTGTCGCTCAATAAAATATTGTTGCTTTTTTGGAAAGCATTTGTTTTTTGAGCTTCTTTTTCTACCAAAACTTTTCCGTTGAAAACTCCTGTTGAACGATCAGAGAAAATTCCTTTATAATCTTGGAAACTTTCGCAGTTTGGTTGTGCGTGGTTTACCAAAGTATAATGGTCAACGTGTTGTTTGTCATTCAAGATAGAAATTCCGTTTAACGTACTTGTTAATCTTTCTCCGAAATGGTAAAAGTTTAGGTTGTTACGAGTTAAATTTCCACCAAAAGAGAAAGTATGCACATAAGCGTGGCTTTCTTGTTGTTGAGAAACATAAGTGTTGTCGATTAAATTCGCTTCGCTATTATCGTTTTGAATTTTGTAATAATCAACAATTGCACGTTTTTGAGCAAAAATCTCAGTAACAGAGTTTGTCAAAACTGGATTTTCGTTCAAACTTTGGTGACGCTCGATAATTTGAACATGTGAATTTTCGCCCACAATAACCAAATTTCTTGGCTGAACCATTAAAGCTGCTTCGTTTCCAGTTGAGAAATACATGATCTCGATTGGTTTATCAGCCACTTTTTTCTTCGGGATATTGATAAACGCACCTTCAATTGCAAAAGCCGTATTCAATGAAGTCAAGCTGTCATCTTTACTTGCAATCTGATTAAAGTACGTATCAATAACCATTTTATATTTTGGTTTGGTCAATGCTGATGACATCAAGCAAACATCGATTCCGTCATGCGTTGTAGAAGACAAATGCGAACTGAAAACGCCATCGATAAATACTAATTTGTACGTATCGATTTCGTGTAAAAAGTATTTTTTTACCTGATTAAATTCGATTGCATTTTCCTGCTTTGGAAAAACCGTAAAGTCATTTTTTAAGATGGCATTTAGCGATGTATATTTCCAAGCTTCTTCTTTTTTGGTTGGGAAACCTTTATTTTCGAAGTTTTTTAAAGCATTTGTGCGTATGTCATGTAAATCTGAATGTACATCAACACGCTCTTCAAAAGCCATAAAAGACGATACTAATTTTTCTTTTAAATCCATTTTTCTGTTTAGTCTTAAAGTCGAAAGTCGAAAGTCGAAAGACTTAGGATTGTCGACTGTTTTTGCCAAAAGGTCAAGAATTAAAGCATAAAGTTTATGACTTTCGACTTTATGACTTTGGGCTCAAATATTTAATGAAACCGCTTAATAATTTCGATATTTCTGTTATCGATTCTAAAAGCATTTCAAATTCTTCTTTTATAATATATTCTAAATCAAAAGCTAAATATAATTGAGATCTTACTTCTCCTGCTGATGCTTTGGCTACATATAAAAAGTAAATAAACTCTTTGTCTGTATTTCTTTCAAAGCCTTCTGCTATATTTGATGATATAGAAAGTGATGCACGTCTTATTTGTCTAACAAAATCAAAGTCTTTTTTGAAATTAGAATTTTCAGTAATCAAATATATTTTCTTATTGAAGATTCGAGATTTTTGCCAAGAATTTATTTCCTCAAAAGATTTGAACTTACTCATATTGTATTTTCGACTTTACGACTTTTGACTTTCGACTTTATGACTGACTAATTCTCTGCCTTAATCCAGTCGTATCCTTTTTCTTCTAATTCGTAAGCCAATTCTTTTCCTCCAGATTTTACGATTCTTCCGTTGTAAAGAACGTGAACGAAATCAGGAACGATATAATCTAATAAACGTTGGTAGTGTGTAATCACGATAATAGCGTTTTTGTCGCTTTTTAATTTGTTTACACCATTTGCAACAATTCTTAAAGCATCGATATCAAGACCAGAATCTGTTTCGTCAAGGATCGCTAATTTTGGCTCAAGCATTGCCATTTGGAAGATTTCGTTTCTTTTTTTCTCTCCTCCAGAAAAACCTTCGTTAAGAGAACGAGAAAGAAATTTACGGTCGATTTCTAATAATTCAGATTTCTCACGAATTACTTTCAGCATTTCGTTTGCTGGCATTTCTTCCTGACCGTTTGCTTTACGAGTTTCGTTGATAGCGGTTTTCATGAAGTTAGTAACGCTAACTCCAGGAATCTCTACCGGATATTGAAAAGAAAGGAAAACACCTTTATGTGCTCTTTCCTCTGGAGCTAAATCAGCAAGATCTTCTCCGTCTAGAATTACCTCTCCGTCTGTAACTTCGTAGTTTTCGTTTCCTGCAATAACAGCAGAAAGTGTACTTTTTCCAGAACCGTTTGGTCCCATTATCGCGTGAACTTCTCCAGCTTTAACTTCTATATTAATTCCCTTAAGGATTTCTTTATCACCAATCGCGGCGTGAAGGTTTTTTATTGATAACATTGTTCTTTATTTTATATAAATGTCAATTCTATTTTTGTTGTTTGGTTTAGGATATTGGCATTAAAATGCGCGTGTCCTAAATATTCCATGCCTAAATAATCGGCTGATTTTTGAAACGGAATATAAAAACTTTCGTCAGTTTCATTATCGTGAGAATTTGATATCACCCCGATTTTTTTCCCTCTTAGTTTTCTTCCAGTTTCTTTTTCAATTCGGATTAAATCTGAAATCCTGTCGAAAAAGACCTTCATAATTCCGCTCATATTATACCAATAAATGGGCGTTGCAAAAATTAAAGTATCATACTGTTCGATAATTCTTCTTATTAAAGGCAAAAAATCATCGCCTAAATTTTTGCTTTCGTAATCATAATAGGAAATATTATAATCACTTAAATTAACTACATCAATGTTGTGTTCTTTCGAAAGTTGATCCACAATTTTTGCTGTGTTTCCGTTTTTTCTAGAAGAACCTAAAATGATGACTGTTTTATTCTCCATCTTCAAATTAACCTACAGATCCTTCTAAAGAAATCTCTAATAGTTTTTGAGCTTCAACAGCAAATTCCATTGGAAGTTTATTCAAGACATCTTTACTGAAACCGTTTACAATTAAGGCAATCGCTTTTTCAGTCGGAATACCTCTTTGGTTGCAATAGAAAACCTGATCTTCTCCAATTTTACTTGTAGTTGCTTCATGCTCGATTTTTGCAGATGGATTTTTACTTTCGATATAAGGGAAAGTATGTGCACCGCAATTGTTACCCATTAATAATGAGTCACATTGAGAAAAGTTTCTTGCATTTTCTGCTCTTGGCGAAATTTGCACTAAACCACGGTAGCTATTTTGAGATTTTCCAGCCGAAATACCTTTAGAAATAATAGTCGATTTAGTGTTTTTTCCTAAATGGATCATTTTAGTTCCGGTATCAGCTTGTTGGAAATTATTGGTTACAGCAATTGAATAAAATTCTCCTACTGAATTATCTCCTTTTAATACACAAGAAGGATATTTCCAAGTTACAGCAGAACCTGTTTCAACCTGTGTCCAAGAAATTTTAGCGTTTGTTTCGCATAAACCTCTTTTGGTTACAAAGTTGTAAACTCCACCTTTTCCTTCTTTATTTCCAGGGAACCAGTTTTGAACGGTAGAATATTTAATTTCAGCATCATCCAAAGCGATCAATTCAACCACAGCAGCGTGCAATTGGTTTTCGTCACGACTTGGAGCAGTACATCCTTCAAGGTAAGAAACGTAGCTTCCTTCGTCAGCAATAACTAGAGTTCTTTCGAATTGTCCAGTTCCTGCCTGATTGATTCTGAAATATGTTGAAAGTTCCATTGGGCATTTTACACCTTTTGGAATATAACAGAAACTTCCGTCAGAGAAAACAGCTGAGTTTAATGCTGCATAGAAGTTGTCTTTTTGAGGTACAACAGTTCCTAAATATTTTTTTACTAATTCTGGATGTTCTTTAATTGCTTCAGAAATTGGACAGAAAATAATTCCTTTTTCTGCCAAAGTTTTCTTGAAAGTCGTTGCTACCGAAACAGAATCGACAACAATATCCATAGCGATATTGTTCATTTTTTTCTGTTCGTCGATAGAAATTCCTAACTTTTTGTACATCTCTAATAATTCTGGATCAACATCATCCAAAGTTTTATTAGGATCTACTTGTTTTGGAGCTGAATAATATGAAATTGCCTGAAAGTCTGGTTTCTCATAACGTACGTTTGCCCACTCTGGCTCAATCATTTCTTTCCAAGCGCGGAAAGCCTCGATACGCCATTCGGTCATCCATTCAGGTTCTTCTTTTTTTAGAGAAATTGCTCTTACAATTTCTTCGTTTAAGCCAATAGGGAAAGTCTCAGATTCTATATTGGTATAAAATCCGTACTCATATTCTTTAGTTTCCAGTTCGATCTTTAAATCGTCTTCGGTGTATTTGCTCATTATTTTTGTTGTTGTCTAATGTTTTGAAGTCTAAAATTCGAAAGTAAATCGAAGTCTTTATGACTTGAGAACTTTCAGCTTTTGACTAAAGAGAAAATGATTCCCCGCATCCGCAAGTTCTGCTCGCGTTAGGATTATTGAAAACAAAACCTTTTCCGTTTAATCCGCCAGAAAATTCTAAGATTGTTCCAGCTAAATAAAGGAATGATTTTTTTTCAACAGCAATAGATATATCGTTGTCTACAAATATTTTATCGTCGTCGTTTTTGGTTTTATCAAATTTTAACTCATATGATAAACCAGAGCATCCGCCGCTTTTTACACCAACTCTTACATAGTCGTGCGCAGCATCAAAACCGTCGTCTTTCATTAAGTCGATGATTTTCTTTTTGGCAGTATCAGAAACTTTTATCATGGTTCTTAGATGTTTGTTTTTAATGGACTTTTTACTTCTGTATAAAAAATATTACAGATTTAAAGCGCTAATTTTCAATGTTAAATAGAAATTGTCTGCAAAGATACGACTTAAAAACCTTTTTCCATAACGGTTCACATTATTATAACAAATGAGAAAATAGATAATACTTATTTTGATAAAATCGATCTTAAAAACAGTTCTTAAATTTCCAAAAGGAACTTTTTTAGAATTAAGTTGCAAATATCGCTCCTAAATGTTAAAAAACAAGTATTTCTACTGATTATAACCGTTTTTTATTCAATATTTTTGCAGAAAATTAGGAGTAATTATGAAAAAACAAAATGAAATAAAGTGGTTTAAACCCTTGTTTGCTTTAATTTTTGTTTTAGGAGTAGGTGCTGTAGTCTTGGTTTTTAGCAGTGAGCCTGATAAAAATAACAATGAAGGTAAAAAGGAAAATATTGCCAAAATAATCTCATTTGAAAGTAAAGAAACAAGTGAGCAAAAGAATATTTTAGATTCTTTAAATACATTAAAAAATGCATATGATCAGGCTATTTTAGAAAAAACAGCTTTATCTAAGGAATTAGAATTAGAGCGTAAAAATGTTGAGAATTTAGTCGCTATTATTAAAGCTTCTAATAATCCATCGGCGGAGCAGATTAAAGTTTATCGCAATCAGCTTTCAGATTTGAATGCATCGTTAGAAAATAGAGTTCAGGAAATTAAAAAACTGAAATCTCAAAATAAAAATTTATTGACAGAAATTGAAAGTCAGAATGTTGTCATGTACAATCAAAAGGTAGAAAATGACACTTTGGTATCTAAACAAAAAAAGTTAGAATCGACTCTCAAAGATGCTTCAAAGCTTTACTTAAGCAATTTTAAAGCAATTGCACTTCGTGAAAAAAACTCTGGAGCAGAACTGGAAACAACGAAAGCAAAGAACACCAAAAAATTAAAAATTAGTTTTACGGTTAATGGAAATGCAGTTGCAAAGACAGGAAGAAGAGTTTTTTATGTTCAGGTTTTAGATCAGAAAAACACTGTTCTGGGCGATAATAAGCTGATTGAATTTGGAAATGATAAAGCGCTTGTTTATAGTTTTATAGTAAGTACCGATTTTCAAGGTAAATCGGTAAATGCATATGGGGTTTTGAATGCTGACCAGTTTAAGAAAGGAACTTATTTTGTGAATTACTTTGATAAGCAGGAAATAATGGGAAGCACATCGGTTACATTAGAATAAAAGTTTTTTGGCTTTAAATTTTAGCAAAAGGAGTTTGAATTTTCTAGCTTTGTTCTTTTTAGAAAATCATTCTCATGAAACTTTACCCTATCGAATCTGGAAATTTTAAATTAGACGGAGGCGCAATGTTTGGCGTTGTTCCTAAAACCATTTGGAATAAAACCAATCCTGCCGATGCCAATAATCTTATCGATATTGCGGCTCGCTGTTTATTGATTGAAGACGGAAATCGTCTTATTTTAATTGACACTGGAATGGGCGATAAACAATCAGAAAAGTTTTTTGGATATTATTCGCTTTGGGGCTCACATTCTTTAGATAAGTCTTTGGCAAAATATGGTTTTAATCGAGATGATATTACAGATGTTTTTATGACGCATCTTCATTTTGACCATTGCGGAGGAAGTGTTCGATGGAATGCCAATAAAACAGGTTACGAGCCAGCTTTTAAAAATGCCAAATTTTGGACAAACCAAAATCATTGGGAATGGGCAACAAAACCTAATGCACGCGAAAAAGCTTCTTTCTTGTCTGAAAATATTCTGCCAATGCAAGAAAGCGGACAATTAAACTTTATTGAAAGGCCTGAATCTGATTTTGGATTTGCAAAAGAACTTGGTTTTGATATTTACTACGTTGATGGCCATACCGAAAAACAAATGATTCCGTATATCAAATATCAAGACAAAACAATTGTTTTTTGTGCCGACTTATTAGCAACAGCAGGGCATATTCCGCTTCCATATGTAATGGGTTATGATACAAGACCTTTGTTGACAATGCCTGAGAAATCAAAATTCTTGAATTTGGCAGCAGATAATAATCATTATTTGTTTTTAGAACATGATGCGCACAATCAAATTATAACGGTTGAGCACACTGAAAAAGGTGTTCGATTAAAAGATGTTTTTACTTGCGAAGAGATTCTTTAAACAGAATAAATTAGACATAAAAAAATCCCATTTTCTAATATTGAAAATGGGATTTATTTTTTGAAAAAGGGGACGATTATTCTACTATAACTTTTTTAGCGGAAGCGGCATCTCCATTAATTAAATACACATAATAAACTCCTCTTGGCAAGCCAGATAAGTCGATCGTATTATTTGTATTTACATTATTTAAAGTAAAAGATTTTACTAATTGTCCTAACGAGTTATAAACTGTTGCTTTGTCTAATGCAATATTATTAATCGTTATTTCACCTTTTGTTGGGTTTGGGTATAAAACGACTTGGCTAAACTCAGATTTGTCAATACCTAGACTTTTGCAAGTATTAGAATACGTAGTGGTCGATTCTTTGATGCTTGACCAATTTGCATTTGAATAATTCTCATCATCAACTTGTATACAATTTAGTTTTGCATTTCCTAGAAAGCTAGTATATATAATTGTATCATCTGCCATTTTACCACTAACTGAAGGAAGAACAAAGTTTTTATTGTTTCCATTTTGAATGTTTAAGGAGTTTAATGGATTGAATTCTACAAAAACAAGTTCAAGTAAAGGATTATGAGATAAATCTAAAGTTGTGAGTTGATTCCAAGATGCACTTAATCTTTTTAAGAGAATATTATAGCTTAGATCTAAAGAGGTTAATTCATTATTGCTACAATATAAATCTGTAAGTTTAGTATTGAAAGAAAGATCTAATGCAGTAATCTTATTAAGGTCTATTATCAAATAAGTTAGCTCCGGTGCATTTGAAACATTTAATTGTGTTAAATTGTTTCGGCTGCAGTCAATAAGAGAGAGTGCTGTATTTGAGGTTAAATCTAAATTGGTAAGCAGATTTTTAGAAGTGTTTAAAAACAAAAGTTCTTTGTTGTTAGCTAAATTTATAGTAGAAACCTCATTGTAAGCAAAGGATAAATTTAAAAGCTTAGTATTTTTTGTAACGTCTAGCGATGTTAACTGATTTGAATTTAAATCTAATTTCGTAAGATTTAAATTTTTACTAACATCTATCGTAGTAATATTATTGCCACTGCAATCAAGATAGGTTAATCCTGTAAAATTTTCAATGCCCTTTAGATCGGTAATGTTACTATTTGATAAATTTAAAGAAGTAATTTTTTCTAAGTTTTCAACAGAAATTTTCCCATTTACTCCATCCTTGTCGATGCCTAATTCGATTAGTTTTTTTTCAAAATTAGAATCAATTATGGCATAAAGTGTACAGTCTAAATTGTAATTTGCTGCATCATCTTTAATATTAGCCCATTTTTGATTGGAGTAAAATTCATCGTCAACAGTAATACAAGTTAAATCTGGATTTTTTGTAAAACTTGAATTTAGATCTAAATTTTTATTATTTCCATTCTTTAAATTTAAGCTCGTTAAATTATTAGAACCACAATTTATAAAAGTTAGCGCTTTATTTTGAGACAGATCTAAAGCGTTTAATAGGTTTGAGGAACAATTTAAAGTGCTTAAGTTTGAAAAGCCATTAATTCCAGTTAAGTTTTTGATGTTACTGTTCTCTACATTCAATGCAGTAATGTTTGAAATACTAGTGTTTAAAATAGTACCATTTTTGCCATCTTTATCGATTTGTAAATAAATTAATTTGTCTTCAAAAGCTGGATCTGGGATTGCAGTAATCTGAGAGCAGTCAACAGTTGAATATGATGCAGATTTTTCTTTAAAGCTTGTCCACTTTTCATTAGAATAAATTGGGTTATCAACCAAAATACAGGTAAGCAATGGGTTTTTCGTAAAATCAATAGCATATGGTGCTATTTGCATATTTCTATTGTTCCCATTTCTTAAGTTTACATTAGTAAGGAGGTTGTTTTCTGAGCATGTTAAAAGACTTAGCAATTTATTTTGAGACAGATCTAAACTTTTTAATTGGTTTAATTGGCAATTAAGTGAAACCAGTTCTTTATTATTTGAAACATCTATAGTAGTTAACTGATTTGATGAACAAGCAAAATATTTTAATTTAAGATTGTTTGAAACATCAATGTTTTGGATTTTATTATTTGTTACTGTTAAGTTTTCGAGAACGGTATTATGTGAAATATCTAATGTTGTTAGATTGTTGTAGCTAATTGACAAATAGTTTAAAGCTAAATTTTTTGAAAGGTCGACTGTCGATAATTTGTTAGACATTACATTTAAAGATGTCAAAGCTTTAAAACCTTGTATTCCAGTTAAATCAGAAATGTTGCTGTAATAAAGATTTAACTCTGTAACAGATTCAATAGATGAACTCAAAACATTTCCATCTGGAGTTCCAGAATCTATTCCTAATTCGATTAGTTTTTTCTCAAAATTAGCGTCAGGAATCAATGTGTATTGCTGGGCATAGACTGAAAAGTTTGCTAATAAAAGCAATAAAAGTAGTTTTATTTTCATAGGTTCAGTTTTTGGATTTAGTCATGCAAGTATACAATTTTATGAGAATGTTTCTTTACGGAAAGCCGTAACGCATACCGTGGAATCATAAATAAATCCCATTTTCTAGTATTGAAAATGGGATTTATTTTTTGAAAAAGGGGACGATTATTCTACTATGACTTTTTTAGCGGAAGCGGCATCTCCATTAATTAAATACACATAATAAACTCCTCTTGGCAAGCCAGATAAGTCGATCGCATTATTTGTATTTGCATTATTTAAAGTAAAAGATTTTACCAATTGGCCTAACGAGTTATAAACTGTTGCTTTGTCTAATGCAATATTATTAATCGTTATTTCACCTTTTGTTGGATTTGGATATACAACGACTTGACTAAATTCAGATTTATCAATGCCTAGACTTTTACAAGTATTAGAATACGTAGTGGTCGATTCTTTGATGCTTGACCAATTTGCATTTGAATAATTCTCATCATCAACTTGTATACAGCTAAGAGAGTTAAGTCCTAAGAAAGTGGTATACAATGTAGAAGCAGATTTTCTTCCAGTATTTGATGGCAGAATAAAATTAGCATTGTTTCCGTTTCGAAGATTTAAATAAACCAAAGGATTATTAACAACATATACAATTCTGAGCCTAGTATTTTTGGATAAATCTAATGTAGTAAGTTGATTTGAAGAAGCGTTTAGTGTTTCTAAAAGCAAATTGTTGCTTACGTCAAGCGAAGTAATTTGGTTATTGCTTATATCTAAAGTTGTTAAAGAAGTAAAATATTCAATACCAGTTAAATTTTTAATATTGCTGTTTGAAAGGTCTAAAGTTGTTATCGAACTTGCATCAGCAACTGTAATTTTTCCGTTAAGACCATCAGTATCAATTCCTAAATCAATTAACCTTTGTTCAAAATTAGCATCTGGAAGCGCCACATACTCTACTGTACAAGTAGTATTGTAAGTAGCCCAAGAATCTTTAGCATTCATCCAGTTTTTATTCGCATAGGCTACATCATCAACTTGAATGCAGGTTAAATTTGGGTTATTTTTTAAGTTATCAACCATAGTGGTATTGATGAATTTGGTATTGTTTCCGTTTTTTAAATTAAGACTAATTAACTGATTGGAAGCACATTTTAGATAATCTAAAGAAGTGTTTTTTGAAATATCAAGAGACGTTAATAAATTAGAACTACAGTTCAAACCTCCTGATAAAGGATTATTAGAAGTATCTAAACGAGTAATTTGATTAGAATCACATTCGATCCTGATTAGATTAGTATTTTTTGAAGTATTTAAAGTGGTTAGTTTATTACTGTTACAATACAAACCGTTCAGTAAAATATTTTTAGTAATGTCTAATTCTGTTAATTGATTATGATCACAAATTAAATCTTCAAGAGCTGTATTTTGAGAAATATCAAGCGTAGTTAATAAATTAGAACTACAGGTTAAGTGCACTAAAGCAGTATTTTTTGAAACGTTTAAATCTCTTACCTTATTTCCAGGCATATATAACGATCTTAAAGTTATATTTTGTGAAACATTTATGCTGTCTATTTGGTTGTTGTGAAAATAGAGACTTTTTAAAGCTATATTTTTAGAAACATCCAAATCTTTTAACTGATTATCGCCTATAGATAAATTTTCTAAAGTAATATTGTTAGAAATATCGATGCTGGTAATTTGATTTTCATCGCAAAAAAGAGTTTTTATAGACTTAAAATTTTGAATTCCAGATAAATTCGTAATTGATTCGCCCATAATAAACAATTCAGTTACCGAAGCTATTTTTGAAGTAAGAACTCTTCCGTCTGGAGTTCCAGAATCAATTCCTTTGGCAATTAGGGCTTTTTCAAAATTTAGATCGGGAATTGAAGTATACCCATCGTTACAGTTCTTATTAAAGCTTGCAGTAAGATCTTTTTTGCTAGACCAGTTTGCATTAGCGTAAGCCACATCATCGACCTGTATACAAGTTAAATTTGGATTATTAACAAAATTTAGATAGACAAGTTTATCATTGTTTCCATTTTTTAAATTTAGACTCGTTAATTGATTGGAATTAGGATATAATCCAACTAAGGAAGTATTTGCGCTAACATCTAAAGTGGTTAGCTGATTTTTTGAACAGTTTACAAATTCTAAAACTTTATTTTTGCTTAGATTCAAATTTGTTAATTGATTAGATTGGCAATACAATTCTGTTAGAGTAGTGATTTTAGAAACATCCAATGAGGTTAATTTATTTTCGCGGCAATCCAGCAGATTTAAAGCTGTATTATTACTTACATCTAAAGTGGTTAATTGACTTGTATTACATCCCAAAAATGTTAAAGCTGTATTTGAGCTTACATCTAAAGAAGTATATTGGTTTGAACCCGAATCTAACTTTGTTAGCGCCGTATTTGCTTTAACATTTAAAGATGTTAATTGATTCGAATAGCAGCTCAAATTAAGCAAAGCAATATTATTACTTACGTCTAAAGAGGTTATTCTATTGGTACTACAATCTAGAGTAGTTAGAACGGTATTTTTACTTATGTTTAATGTTGTTAATGAATTTTGGCTACAATTCAAATCAGTTAGTGATACGAAGTCTTGTATTCCCGTTAAATCTGAAATATTACTTTTACTAACATCTAAGGAAGTTAAGGTGTTAATATTAGATGTGAGGATTTTTCCATCAAGTGGAAAATTATCCAATCCTAAATTGATTAATTTTTGTTCAAAACTCGGATCAGGAATTAAAGTATAAGGAGGTTGCTCACCAGGAGTATACAAAGCCGAAATTTCCGCTGGAGTTAAAATACGATTCCAGATGGCAACATCGTCGATTTTTCCCTTAAACCATTCATCTTTATTATCAGGATATCTTTCTCCCAATCGGAAAATATTATTGGTAGTATTTAAACTTACAGTTCTTTCATCTACAAACTTACCGTTTACATATAAGGAAAGTTTTGTGCCATTATAAGTAAGTGTAAAGAAGTACCAATCATTGTTTGCGTAATTAAAATTGTTTACATAAAAGTCATCATTAGAAAAATCTGAACCTGTTATAGGTTCAAGATAACCTTTGCTGTAAATATAAAGGGATAGCCTTTGCAGTTTTTCTGCGTTGCCATAATTAAAAATACAAGTTTCAAATTTATTAGGATTGGTAAAAACATTATCTGTTTTAAACCATCCAGATATTGTTCTTGAAGAATTTTTTTGAGGAATATTTGGCATAAAAACATTTATAAAATTGTCTACGCCATTAAAACTATAAGCACTATTATTGTTTCCAAATCTATCCGAAGTTAGAGTAGCACCAGCTACACTCGCATTTAATCTGTTTCCGCTTACATCGTTCGCATTTCCATTAAAAGGATAATAAGCAACCAAACCATCTGTTGGTATTGGATCACTTACTGAAACGGGCTGAATAGATACATCAAATGCTGCTTTTGCGCTTTCGCATCCATTGAGTGTTTGCGAAACATAATATTTGCCTGTACGCAAAGGGGTTGATAAATCTAGAGGAGTTGTTTCTGTATCAGAACTATACCATTTAAGGCTGACTCCGCTAGCTTTTAAATTAGCTACAATTGCGGTACTATTAAATGTCTGTACATCTGGATATGTATATGGTGGAGGTGTATTGCCTGGTTCGATGTTTGCTACAATTTGAACTAAACATCCGTTTTTGTCTATTACCATTACTTGATACATTCCAGGAGGCAAATCAGCAAAGACATTTGAGCCTTGATAAGGATTATTTGAGATAGCGTATTGATATGGTAAAGTTCCTCCCAAAGCATTAACGGTCAAACGTCCATTTTTACTCACATCACCGCAGGCAGGGCTTTCAACAATTACGTTAGCAGTAAGAGCTACTGGTTGCAAAATATCAAAGCTTTTTGTGATTGATAATGAAGCAGCATCTGTTATTGTGCAAGTGTAGGTTCCAGCTGCTAAGTCTGTTATAGAAGCTGTTGTTTTTCCATTAGACCAAAGGTAAGTATATGGAGCAGTACCGCCATTAACTGATATTATAGATGCTGATCCTGTATTGCCAAAACAGTTTACATTTGTAAAAGCTGTTGTTGCTGCTAATGTCCCAGGGCAGGCCAAAAGTGTTGTCACATTTTTATTGGCAAACGTCCCCAGACCTAATTGTCCTTCAGAATTTCGGCCTGTTGTCCAAAGAGAGTTGTTTGTATCTATGACGGTGGTATGAAAATAACCAACAGCTATAGTCTCATAATTGATTGCTGACCCTATTTGAACAGGAGCCATAATGTTTGCATTTGCCCCATTGCCTAATTCTCCATCTAAATTGTATCCCCAACCCCACAGAGAGCCATTATTTTTTATAGCAATGGTATGATTTCCACCGCAACTAATAGTTTTCCAATCTGTAGAAGTTCCTATTTTTGTAGGAACATAGAAATCTGTTCCGGAGCCGCTACCTAAATTTCCATATGCACTTTCTCCCCAACCCCATAAGCTGCCATCGGTTTTTATAGCCATATTGTGGGATACACCAGCGGAGATGGTTTTCCAATCACTTGATGTTCCAATTTTCTTTGGAAGAAGGCTGTCAGTGTGAGTATTATCGCCTAATTGACCAAATGAATTTGACCCCCATGTCCATAGTGTTCCGTCTTTTTTAATAGCAACACTGTAACCAGAACCTGTTTCAATTGTTTGCCAGTCATTTGCTGTGCCTATTTGGGTGGGCGTATTTTTATTGTTAGTGGTCCCATCACCCAGCTGTCCTTTATAATTATTTCCCCATCCCCATAAAGTACCATCTGCTTTTAAAGCAATGCAAAAACCATCCCCTGCTGAAATCGCTGTCCAATCGGTTGCAGTTCCTATTTGAATAGGTAAGCTGCTGTTTGTCCTTGTACCATCACAAAGTTGTTCGTAAAAGTTATCTCCCCAAGCCCATAAAGTTCCATTTGTTTTTAATGCAACAGTAAAGGATTGTCCTGCTGATACAGTTTTCCAATCTTTATCTATTCCTATTTTGGTAGGCGTGTTTGTTATTGTAAAACTGCCAATACCTAACTGTCCTCTTCCATTTTCTCCCCAAGACCAAAGAACACCATCTGTTGTTAAGGCAACAGTGTAACCAGCTCCAGTGGCTACTGTTTTCCAGCACTGGGCATTTATTTGTGAAAAAGAAAGAATTAAAATTAAAAGTAAAATTTTCCTCATAGAGTTAATATTTGGGTTAATTAATTGAGACGAATTTATATTGAAAAACCTGCTAAAAACAGCAATAAGCAGTTTTGTTTTTATAAACTGTTTATAGATTTTGCCAGAGCAATTATACAAATTTCGTTTTAGATTTCTTTACGGAAAGACGTAACGAAACAAATAGAATCAGTACGTTACAAAAAAATCCCATTTTCATTTGTTGAAAATGGGATTTTTGATTTTAACTAATTGTAATTTTTAAGGTTTAGTTGGTTTTGAATTTCCAAACTTGACCTACGGTTTCACCACCTTTATTGTCTTTTACGACAATTTTCCAGTAATACTGTGTTGTTGGTTGAAGCGCAACTTCAAATGATTTTGAACTTGCGTTCTCGCTA
Source organism: Flavobacterium tagetis (assembly GCF_016735615.1). GTDB lineage: Bacteria > Bacteroidota > Bacteroidia > Flavobacteriales > Flavobacteriaceae > Flavobacterium > Flavobacterium tagetis. Next base: position 966,961 of record NZ_JAERSF010000001.1, on the reverse strand, counting down.
ACTTTTGCTGTTGGCGGATTTGCAGTTCCAAAATAAACATCATAAGTAAGAACATCAGAAAGATCAACATCAGAAGCATTCCAAGTTAAAGTTGCAGTTGATGCGCTCAAGGCCGCATTGATTGCTGGAGATATTATTTCTGGAGCAAACGGCAAATGATTTACAACAGCTGTACCAGCAGTATAAAACTTGAATGTTGAAGAATAAGCACTAGATAATCCTTTAGCATCTGTTGCTTTTACTCTCCAATAATAAGCAGTGTTTTTTTCTAATGGTAAACCGCTTGTTGAAAGAGATGAATTATCTAATGTGTTAACAAGTTGAGCAAATGCATTGTCTTTTGCAATTTGAATCTGATAAACAATAGCATCTTTTTGTTCATCAGTTGAAGCATTCCACTGAAAAGAAACATTATTGTCTAAACATAATTTATTGTCTGCAGGTATGCTCAATACAGGTACTGTAGGAGCTGTGTTTGCTGTTGGTGGAGTAACAGGATCATCTCCGCCTCCACTTCCACAGGCTGCAAATACTAAACAGATTATTGACAGGTATATAGAATTCTTCATTTTTTATTTTTTTATGATTTTAATGTACTCTGGAGTTTCCAAATAGATTTTAGCAGCATAAATTCCTGATGGTAAATTTTCAAGATTTAAAATTGCTCTACCACTTTCGGTATTGTAATTTCTTTTAGAAACTAATTGACCGCCAAAGTTGTATAATTCAATTAAAACTTCAGTTTTTGTATTAGGAATTTCGATTTCGATACTGCCAAAAGTAGGATTTGGATAAGCCGAAAGCATTGTTCCTAATTCGTAAGAAGTAACTTTTTTAGCAAAAACACCTTCGCAAGCTTTTGCGGTTGCTACTTCAACTAATCCAGCTTTATCTAGAGCAACTGTAAAATTGTTGTCTGTTGTCTGGAATTGTTCTCTACCATCAACAAATACTGTAAAAGGAGCAGTTCCTTCTGTAATTTCAACATTTACATTTTTAGCGCTTACCTCGGATTTTCCTGTAGTCGTTGCTCCTTTCTGAATGGTTACATTAAAAATTTGCTCAAAAATTGTCTCAGGAATAGTAATCTTAATTTTGTAAACTCCTGGAGTTAATGCTGTAACTTTTAAAGCATTGTTTGTAAACGTGTAAGGCTTGTCGTTTATCGTTGCATTATAAGCAAATGAAGCTTTTCCAACAATGCTAATCTCTCCATTATTTTCACCTAAACAAGATTCGCCTTTAGTTTCTACAGTAAAGTTATTTGAAGCTAAAGTTAATTCGCCAGTACATTCTGTATTGTATTTAGCAATTGCATCTTTTCTAGAAGACCAATTGGCATTTGCATAAGTAACATCGTCAACAAGAATGCAGTATAATTGTGGATTAGTGCCAAGTGATAAATTGTAATTTTGTATCAATGTATTTTTTCCATTTCTCATATCCAAGCTTGTTAATTGGTTATTATTTGCATAAAGACCAACCAAAGCTTTGTTTTTTGTGATATCTAAAGTTTTTAATTGATTATTCGAAACACCTAGAGCAGTAAGAGCAGTATTTGATGAAACATCAATCGCACTTAATTTGTTATTAGACATTTCAAGAGCAATTAATCCAGTGTTTCGAGATATGTCAATTGCAGTAAGTAGATTGTCATTTGCTGATAAAGATGTTAGAGCGTTAAGATTAGATACACTTATGTTTTCGAACTTATTATTACTAATTCTTACTTCTTTCAGAAGCAGATTTTTAGAAAAATCCAAAGAAGTTAGTTGATTATTGAAAACATCTATTTTTGTTAGATTTGTATTTGTACTAATATCTAAATTGCTTATCTGATTGCTAGAAGCATCTAAACTTGTTAATGCGGTGTTTTTAGAAATATTTAAGCTGGTTAATTTATTTCGATAAACACTTAAAGATTTTAAAGCAGTGTTTTTAGAAACGTCTAAACTTGCTAATTCATTATTATAGGCTACTACGGCTGTTAAATTGGTGTTAGCAGATAAATCTACAGAGGTTAATTTATTAGTTGAAAAGTCAACCATTGTCAAGTTTACGTTTTTAGATAAATCTAAAGATGTTAATGAAGCAGAGTAGCAATATAAAGTTGATAAAGATGTAAAATCTTGTATACCTGTTAAATCAGACACTTTTATTGTAGCATCATAAAGATTCAAATATGTTATTTTTGAAATATTTGAAGTTAGAACTTTTCCATTTTCACCATCCGTATCAATTTTGTTGGCAATTAATAATTTTTCAAAATTTGGATCTGGAATTAATGTGTATCTTAAGTTCACCGGACAAGCTTGAGAAGAATACGATGCAGTTGCATCTTTAGCGATCCAATTTTGGTTAGAAAAAGCTGCATCATCAACTTGAATACAAAGCAAATTAGGATTTTCAGTGAAATTTCCAAAAATTACTCTTTGCATATTCACATTGTTACCATTCTTCAAATTCAAGTTATACATATTGTTGCTAGCACAATCGATTTCTTTTAAAGCGATATTTTTAGAAACATCTAAACTTTCAATTTTATTAAAACTTGCGCTTAAGATGGTAAGTTTTGTGTTTTTAGAAAGATCTAAAATGCTTAATTGATTCTTAGTTACATTTACATTTGTCAATGCAAGATTTTTAGATAAATCGATTTTTGTAAGCGTATTATTGCTACAGTCTAATGAAACTAATGAAGTAAAATCTGCAATACCAGTTAAATCTGCAATTTCACTTTTTGATACATTTAGAGTAGTCACATTGTTAATGCTCATCGTAGCAACTTTGCCATTCTTTCCGTCTTTATCAATGCCTAATGCGATTAATTTATCTTCAAATTTAGAATCTGGAATTGTTGTATAACCTGTATGGTTTCCACATGCTATAGTCGAATAACTTGCTATTGCATCTTTAGCAATCCATTTGTCATTAGAAAATGCTGCATCGTCAACTTGAATACAAAGTAAATTAGGGTTTTCAGTGAAATTTCCGAAAATCATACCTTGCATATTTACGTTGTTTCCATTCTGTAAGTTTAGATTATACATGTCATTAGAAGCACAATCCAATTCTTTCAGCATTGTATTTTTAGAAACATCTAAGTTTCTAATTTTATTAAAACTTGCGCTTAAAGCAGTAAGATTTGTTTTGTCAGAAATGCTTAATGATGTGATAGCATTATTGCTACAGTTTAAACGGCTTAAACGTGGGTTGTTGTAAATGCTTACAAATGTAAATGCATTATTGCTAATGTTTAGATCTTCTAGCAACGCAATGGCAGAGACATCCAAAGTCGTCAATTGATTTTTGCTGACATTTAATTTTGTCAGAGCAATATTTTTAGCAACATTAATTGTTTTCAATTGATTGCCGCTGCAGTCAAGTGAAGTTAATGAAGCAAAGTCTTCAATTCCAGTTAAATCTTTAATGTTGCTGTTTGAAACATTTAACGTACCTAAAATGGCAATACTGGTTGATTCAACTTTTCCATTTTTTCCGTCTTTATCGATACCTATTGCAATTAATTTGTCTTCAAAATTTGAATCAGGAATTAGAGTGTAGGGAACAATAGTTGGACACGCAGATGAAGAATAAGTTGCTGTTGCATCTTTTCTATCTGCCCAGTTTTTATTGGCATATGCGACATCATCTACTTGAATACAAGTTAAATTTGGATTACCTACTAGATATAGAGATTGGACAATGGTATTGTTACCATTTTTAAGATTCAGATTTACTAGTTTGTTTCCACCTATAGATATTGATGTTAATTTAGTGTTTTTAGAAAGATCTAGTGTTCTTATTTGGTTGTTACCACAAGACAATTGAACCAATTCTAGATTTTTAGAAACATCTAAGCTAGCCAATGAATTTGAGGATACCCACAGATTATTTAACTTAGTATTTTGAGAAACATCTATGCTTGTCAGTTTATTGCCAGAAGATGAGAAAGTTGTTAATTCTGTATTTTTAGTCAGATTAATGCTTGTTAGCAAATTATCGTCAATGTTTAAATAAGTTAAAGCTGTATTTTTAGAAACATCAATATCTGATAGTTTATTTCCATATAGACTTAACGTCTTTAAAGCTGTATTTTTAGAAACGTCAATTTTTGTAGCTTTGTTATTTTCTACAAATAATGATGTTAGAGACTTGAAATCTTGAATTCCTGTAAAGTCTGTAATGTTTTTTCCATTTGCACTAAAGGTAGAAAGATTCTGAATGTTTTCGGTAATTACTTTTCCATTTTTACCATCTCTGTCAATGCCTAGAGAAATAAGATAATCTTCAAAGTTAGAATTAGGAATAAGTGTATAAACGTTACAGTCAAGGTTAAAAGTTGTTGTATTGTCTTTTGTAACATTCCAATTTGCCACAGCATCAAGATTAGCAACTTGAATGCAAGTTAAAGCAGGATTACCAGAAGTATTTAAGGTAATTAAGGCTGTATTTTTAGAAATATCTAATTTTTTTAATGCATTTCCTGATACGTTTAAACTTTTTAAAGCAGTAAAACCTTCTATTCCGCTTAAATCGGTAATTGAACTGTTTGAAAGATCTAAAGCAGTAATATTATTAATGCTAGAATTCAAGACACTTCCGTTTTTACCATCTTTATCAATTTGCAGGGCTATTAATTTATCCTCAAACTTTGGGTCTACAAGGATAGTAGAAAGTGAACAGTCTAAAGTGTTATAATAAGTGAAAGCATTTTTTATTGAGGACCAAGCAGTGTTAGAATAAGCAGTGTTATCTACCTGAATACAAGTTAAATCTACATTGTTTAAGAAAGAACTGTAATAAGGTCTTGACATAACTGTATACATATCTGTAAACGGAATGCCATCATTCAATTCAAAATTCGCATTATTTCCATTTTTGATATTGAGACTTTTCAGCTTATTATTGAAACAGTTCAGAAATATTAATGCAGTATGTTTGCTTAAATCCAATGAAGTTAATTCGTTTGAACTGCATTCTAGATATTTAAGAAGTTTATTATTGCTAATGTCTAGTGTTGATAATTTATTTTCACTAAACATTAAAGATTCTAAATTAGGATTTGAAGATAAATTTAAAGAAGATATTGAGTTGGAAGAAACATCTAAACCTTTTAGGGCGATGTTTTTTGATACATCTATAGTTGATAGTTTTTGGCGATTAGCGCGTAATTCCAGAAGATTAATATTCTGTGATAAATCTAAAGAAGAAATGGCATTATTACCTCCATTGTTACCGCATAGCAAGTATTTAAGAGCAATATTCGATTTTACATCAATACTTTCTAAATAATTAGATTCGCATGATAAAAAAGATAGGTTCACATTTTTACTAACGTTTAATGTTTTTAAACTGTTACCATGACAATCTAGTCTAGTTAAATTAACGTTTTTGCTAACATCTAATGTAGTTAAGCCTGTTTGGCTGCAATCTAAACCAGTTAAAGACACAAAATCTTGAATACCTGTTAAGTCACCTATAGCATTATTTGAAACATCTAAAAAAGTTAATTCATTAATGTTAATAGTCGGCACCTTCCCATCTGTTGCTCCAGAGTCATAACCAAGAGCGATTAGTTTTTTTTCAAAATTTAAACTAGGAATAGCAGTATATTGCTCAGTCCCCTTAACATAGACCTGAACAGCATCAATTAAAACCTCAAAAGATTGTCCGTCAAAACTAAAAGTTGAAATAGATAAATCATAAGATAAATTGGAGTCAGCAGTAAACTCAGTTACTTTTTCAGTCCATAAATTGTTTGTTGCAAAAGCGCTGGTAGATAAAGTGCTTCCGCTTCCAGTTTGTGATATGTTTAATGCAATAGGATGTTGCCCGCTGTAATTAGAAGAAACATATTTATACCTAAACTTCACTGTATAAGTAACACCCGCTTTCATTGGTACCTGAGTTGTTACTTTAGGAGATGCAGCGTTGTAGAATAATTTTGCAACGTAAGATCCTTGTGTATCCGAAATTTGATATACAGCATTGGTAGTAGTCCAGTTGTTAGGCAAAGTATTTCCTGACCATTTTTCAAACGAGCCATTTAAGACTAAGTTGGTTTGAGCATTGATAGAAAAACTTGCCAGTAACAGCAATAAGAGTAGTTTTGTCTTCATAGAATAAATTTAGGATTAGGTCGCGCAAGTATACTCGATTTAAACTGGTAAACCTTACGGGATGCCGTAAAGACTATATTATTTGTTGATTTTTTTACCGTTCAAAGCATTATGAGTATATTTTTGAATGAATACAATTACATTTATAATGATTTGAATGGTAAATGTTTGAGAGAATTTTAGTTTTTAGTATTTTTCGTCAAAATTTCATAACACATTGTTAACAGTTAGTTTTTTGTAACAAAAAAGCATAATTTAGACCCATCTTTTAACTTTACTTAATATTACAGATACATGAGTCATATAAAACCTATTAAATTAACTGCTTTTGCATTGCTTGTTTTAGCAGGATGTAGCGCTACAGTTCAGGCGCAGGTTTCAACATCAAAAGAGTTTATTAAAGCACCCGCGACAGTTGTAAAAAAAGCTCCTCTTACCGAAAACGAATTAAAAAGATGGAGTCATCTTGATTTAATCAAAGACTCAATTCCAGGAATGAGCGTTGACAAAGCTTATGCTGAATTACTACAAGGTAAAAAAGGACAAAAAGTAATTATAGGAATTGTAGATTCTGGTGTTGATATTGAGCATGAAGACTTAAAAGGAATGATCTGGACAAATACTAAAGAAATTCCAGGAAACGGAATCGATGATGATAAAAATGGTTTTATCGATGATGTTCACGGATGGAATTTCCTTGGAGATGCTGTTCATGAAAATCTAGAAATGACTCGTATTGCAAAAAAAGCTGATGACGGTTCTGCAGAATATAAAGCAGCTTTAGCACAATATAATGAAAAGTATGGAGAAGCTTTACTGGATAAACAACAAGTAGACCGTTTATTAGATATTCATAATACCATTAAAAAAGAATTGAATAAAGCGGATTATAAACTTGAAGATTTAAGCACAATTACTTCGGCAAATCCAAAAGTTTTAGAAAGTAAAAGAATTATGACTCAGATTTTCACAAATGCTGGACCAACTTTTGACCCAGAAGCTGAATTAAATGAGTATGCAGAACAAGTTGAAGATCAGTTAAAATATAATTTAAATAAAGATTACGACGGAAGAAAAATCGTAGGAGATAATCCAGAAGACATTAAAAACAATCATTATGGAAATAATATTGTTTTTGGTCCAGACAAAGAGAAAGCGCTTCATGGAACTCACGTTGCTGGAATTATTGCTCAAGTTAGAGGGAATAATTTAGGAGGAGATGGAGTAGCGACAAACGTTGAAATCTTAACTGTGAGAGCGGTTCCAGATGGAGATGAGTACGATAAAGATATTGCTTTGGCAATTCGTTACGCAGTAGACAATGGAGCAAAAGTAATCAACGGAAGTTTTGGAAAAAGCTTCTCTCCACACAAACAATGGGTTTATGATGCTATTGCTTATGCAGCTAAAAAAGATGTTTTAATTGTTCATGCTGCTGGTAACGACGGTTACAATATCGATGAAACAAAAAACATCAATTATCCAAACGATTCTAAAGACAACGTAAAAGAATTTGCAGATAATTTAATTACAATTGGAGCTATCAATAAATCATACGGAGAAAATGTTGTGGCTTCATTTTCAAACTTTGGAAAAATAAACGTAGACGTTTTTGCTCCAGGTGAAGAAATTTATGCAACGGTTCCGAACAATAAATACAAGTATTTGCAAGGAACATCAATGGCATCTCCAAATGCAGCAGGTGTTGCAGCTTTAATTCGTTCGTACTATCCAAAATTAAAAGCGGCTCAAGTTAAAAAGATTTTAATGGACTCTGGAGTAGCGCTTCCTTCAACGGTTGTTTTAGGAAAAAGTGAAAATCCTGGAGAAAAACCAGCAGCTGTTTCTTCTTCAGAATCATCAAAAACCGCTAAGATGGTAAATGCTTACAATGCCTTATTAATGGCAGAAAAGATGTCTAAAAAATAAACGATTATACACTATTAATCCAATGGAAGGGCTAACGCTCTTCCATTTTCTATTACATATAAACATGCGAAAAATTATTTTACTTTCTTTCCTAAGCTTAGGTTTTAACTCGGCTTTTGCACAAAGCGCCCCATATTGGCAGCAGCACGCTGACTATAAAATGGAGGTTTCAATGGACGTAAAAAACTATCAGTACAAAGGAAAACAAGAATTGGTTTATACCAATAATTCTTCTGATACTCTTAAAAAAGTATTCTATCATTTGTTTCCAAACGCATTTCAGCCAGGAAGCGAAATGGATGCGCGTCTTCATTTTATTAAAGATCCAGACGGAAGAATGGTAAACAAAGTAAAACAAGCTGACGGAAAAGAAGTAAAACAAAGCCGTATTGAAACTTTAAAACCAAATGAAATTGGTTATTTAAAAATTACAAACTTCAAACAAGATGGTGCTGTAGCTCAAACTAGAGTTTCAGGAACAATTTTAGAAGTGACTTTAGCTAAACCAATTCTTCCAAATTCTAAAACAACTTTTACTTTAGATTTTGACGGACAAGTGCCGGTACAAATTCGTCGTTCTGGAAGAAACAATTCTGAAGGGGTAGAACTTTCTATGTCGCAATGGTATCCAAAATTAGCTGAATTTGATTTTGAAGGATGGCACGCAGATCCTTACATCGCAAGAGAATTTCACGGTGTTTGGGGTAATTTTGATGTGAAAATTACAATCGATAAAGATTACACAATTGGCGGTTCTGGATATTTGCAAGACAAAAATTCTATTGGACATGGTTATCAAGATGCTGGTGTGACAGTTACATATCCTAAAAAAGCTAAAACACTTACATGGCATTTTATTGCGCCAAATGTTCACGATTTTACATGGGCTGCTGATAAAGAATATACGCATGATATTGTTAAAGGACCAAACGATGTCGATTTGCATTTCTTTTACAAAAACAATGAAAAAACAACTGCAAACTGGAAACAGTTAGAACCTCTAATGGTTAAAGTAATGGAATATTACAACCAAAGAGTTGGAGCTTATCCATACAAACAATATTCATTTATTCAAGGTGGAGATGGTGGAATGGAGTATGCAATGTGTACTCTAATGTTAGGTAACGGCACTCTAGAAGGAATTCTTGGAACAGCAACGCACGAATTAGGGCACTCTTGGTTTCAACACATTTTGGCTTCAAACGAATCAAAACACCCTTGGATGGACGAAGGTTTTACAACGTATATCGAAGACAGTGCTTTGAATGAATTAAAAGGAGACAAAAAAGAGGTAAATCCTTTTGTAGGAAATTATAAAGCTTATTACAGTTTAGTAAATTCTGGTAAAGAACAGCCGCAGACAACTCATGGAGATCGTTATGATGAAAACCGTCCTTACAGTATTTCTTCTTATGTTAAAGGAAGTCTTTTCCTTTCTCAATTAGAATATGTAATTGGAAAAGAGAATGTTGATGCAACTTTAAAAAGATATTTCAACGATTTCAAATTCAAACACCCAACTCCAAACGACATTAAAAGAACAGCTGAAAGAGTTTCTGGAGCGGAGTTAGACTGGTATTTAATTGACTGGACACAAACTACAAATACGATCGATTACGGAATTAAAGATGTAGCAGATAATGCAGGAAAAACAACGGTTTCTTTAGAAAGAATTGGAAGAATGCCAATGCCAATCGATTTAAAAGTGGATTATACTGACGGAACTTCTGAAACATTCTACATTCCGTTAAGAATGATGAATTTTATTAAACCAAATCCAAACCCTAACGAGAAAAGAACAGTTCTAGAAGATTGGGCTTGGGCACAGCAAAACTATAGTTTTACAATTGACAAAAATAAGTCGTCAATCAAAAAAATTACTATCGACCCAAGCGGATTAATGGCTGATGTTAAGCAGACAAACAATGTTTTTGAAGTGAAATAATCTTCAAAATTGAATATAAAAAATCCCGTTTAGAATTTCTAAACGGGATTTTTGTTTTTTATGATAATTGAAAATTTAACTCAAATGTTCAATCATATCTTTTGTCATAGTTTCCAAATCAAATTTATGATTCCATCCCCAATCTTCTCTTGCAGAAGAATCGTCAATACTTGCTGGCCAACTGTCAGCAATTTTCTGACGGAAATCTGGATTATAAGTAATCTCAAATTCAGGAATATGTTTTTTGATTTCTGCAGCAATTTCTGTTGGAGTAAAACTCATTGCAGCCAAATTGTATGAAGAATGAATTTTGATTTCTTCAGCCGGTGCTTTCATGATATTGATTGTTGCATCAATGGCATCATCCATATACATCATCGGCATTTTGGTTTCAGATGATAAAAAGCATTCGTATTTTTTATCAGCAATAGCCTTGTAGAAAATATCAACAGCATAATCTGTAGTTCCACCGCCTGGAGGAGTAGACCAGCTAATTAAACCTGGATAACGAATACTGCGAACATCAACGCCATAAATATTATGATAATATTCGCACCATCTTTCGCCGGCTTGTTTACTGATTCCGTAAACTGTAGAAGGTTCCATTACAGTATATTGCGGAGTGTTTTCTTTTGGAGTTGTTGGTCCGAAAACCGCAATACTTGAAGGCCAGAAAATTTTCTGAATCTTTTTTGCTTTCGCTAAATTTAAAACATGAAAAAGCGAATTCATATTCAAATCCCAAGCAAATGCGGGATTTTTTTCGGCAGTTGCCGATAAAAGTGCAGCCATCAAATAGACATCTGTAATTTTATGCACTTCAACCAAATGTTCGATCTGATTAAAATCTAAAGCATTGACCACTTCAAAAGGGCCTGAATTTACAACATCAGTATTTAATTTTCGGATATCAGAAGCAATTACATTTTCTGTTCCGTATATTTTGCGCAACTTTTGAGTCAGCTCTGTTCCAATCTGACCGCAAGCGCCAATGATCAATATTTTTGGATTCATTTTTCCGAGAATTTTAGAGACACAAATATAACGTTTTCGCAATTACATCTACTTTCTAGAATTATAAATTATTAATTCAATAATTAAAAAGTTTTTTTGTTGGATTATTCGCTTTTACAGGAGGTGTGTCTTTGTGTCTTTTTATTTTTTGTTTTAAAGAGCTTTTTTAATAGAATTGAAACGAAAAAAAACGTCTTATTTGGCTTCATCGCCTAAGAAAAAGATAACCTTGATTTATAGAATCTTTAGCAAAAAACAGAATTCATATTTGTAAATTTACTTCGTAACTTTGCAGCCTAACATTATTAATAAATGAAATACAAAATATCTCTTTTTCTGCTTTTGACAACTGTATTGTTTTCTTGCCAAAATGAAAATGAAAAACGCCTTGCAGAAAATGCAAAAGAAGCAAAAAAGAAAGAAGCTATTTTTAATAATATAAATAAAGGTTGGACTTTTCTAGATGAGCCAATTAACGAAATTTCTGAATCACAATTAAATTCGTGGACAGAATGGCGTGAATTTATGAAAGAGATTGGAGAAAAACCAAGAAAAACAATTGGAGCTTTTCAGAAAAAATCGGCTGCTATTTCTAAGAAAGCAATGGCTTTAAACAATAATATTCCGGCACAATTTAACCAGCCTCAGATTAAAAGCCGTATTTCTATTTTAATAACAAAAATTAAAATGCTGGATTTATTTATTCATTTAAGTAAAATTCCAGATGATAAAGTAGTTTTTTTAATTCAGGAAATCAATAAAGAACTAATTTCTTTGGAAAGACAAATGGATAAAATTGTCGAAAAAGCCAAAATACCTAAAGAACAAGGAGAAGAAGATTTCCTTAGAATGTTAGACACAACACGCGCGATTCCGAGTTCGGCACCGCCTTTAGATAAAAATATACCAAAAGTTGAGTAAAAACGCCTTATATACAACCTACGATAATCTGCCAAAAGCAGAGCAGATTGCTAAAAGTTTACTGGAAGGAAATCAGGTAAAAATGAACATCAGCGGATTGTTGGGATCTGCTGTTTCTTTTATAATACGTTCTGTTTTCAGGAAAACCGAACTGCCTTTTCTGATTGTTTTAGACAATAAGGAAGAAGCGGCATATTACCTAAACGATCTGGAACAGATGATTGGAGAACAAGATGTATTGTTTTACCCTGCTTCATTTCGTCGTCCGTACCAGATTGATGAAACAGACAACGCCAATGTTTTGCTTCGTGCTGAGGTTTTAAACAGAATTAATTCAAGAAAAAAACCAGCCGTAATTGTTACCTATCCAGAAGCACTTTTTGAAAAAGTAGTAACAAGAAGAGAACTCGATAAAAACACTTTAAAAGTAGCGTTAAACGATAAAATTTCTATCGATTTTATTAACGAGGTTTTATTTGAATATGAGTTTAAAAGAGTAGATTTTATTACAGAACCTGGAGAATTTTCGGTTCGTGGAGGAATTGTCGATGTATTCTCATTTTCAAATGATCATCCTTACCGAATTGAATTTTTTGGAAATGAAGTAGATAGCATCAGAACTTTTGATGTTGAAACGCAATTATCGGTAGAAACACATAAAAAAATCACGATTATCCCGAATGTTGAGAATAAACTTTTTCAAGAAAACCGTGAGAGTTTCTTAGATTATATTGCGGAGAAAACAGTTCTTTTCATTCAAAACACTGAAGGACTTTTTAGCCAATTAGATAAACAATTTGCAAGGGCAGAAGAAGCTTTTGAGAAACTTTCGAAAGAAATAAAACATGCTACGCCGGAGCAATTGTTCTTAAATCAGGCTTCATTTATAAAAAGATCTTTAGATTTTTCAGTTGTAGAATTGGCTTCAAGACCAGTTTATAAAACAACCAAGAAATTCGAATTTCATATTCAGCCTCAGCCATCCTTCAATAAACAATTTGATTTATTGCTGAATAATTTAAGCGAAAATCATTTTAACGGATATGTCAATTATCTGTTTTGTTCGAATGAAACGCAGGCAAAACGTTTTCATGATATTTTTGAAAGCTTAGACGAAGCGAATTCTGAAAATATCAGGAAACATTATCATACAATTGTACTGCCTTTATATCAAGGTTTTATTGATGAAGAAAATCAGATAACGGCTTACACAGATCACCAGATTTTTGAGCGTTATCATAAATTCAGCATTAAAAATGGATATTCGAAAAAGCAGAATATTACTTTAAAAGAACTGACTGCTCTTTCTGTTGGCGATTACGTAACGCATATCGATCACGGAATTGGGAAGTTTGGCGGATTACAGAAAATTCAAGTAGAAGGTAAAACCCAGGAAGCCATAAAATTGGTTTATGCCGATAATGATATTGTGTATGTGAGCATTCACTCGCTTCATAAAATCTCAAAATACAACGGAAAAGACGGAACGCCTCCTAAAATCTATAAATTAGGTTCGAACGCTTGGAAGGTTTTAAAGCAAAAAACCAAAGCGCGCGTAAAACATATTGCATTCAACTTGATTCAGCTTTATGCAAAACGTCGTTTAGAAAAAGGGTTTCAGTTTGCGCCCGACAGTTATCTTCAGAACGAATTGGAAAGTTCGTTTATTTACGAAGATACGCCAGACCAAATGAAATCGACGGCAGAAGTGAAAGCCGATATGGAAAGCGATCGCCCAATGGATCGTTTGGTTTGTGGTGACGTAGGTTTCGGAAAAACAGAGGTTGCAATTCGTGCTGCTTTTAAAGCGGTTGATAATAGTAAACAAGTTGCTGTTTTGGTTCCGACTACGATTTTGGCTTATCAGCATTATAGAACTTTTTCTGAACGATTGAAAGATATGCCGGTTACAATTGGTTATTTAAACCGATTTAGAACGGCAAAACAAAAAACGCAGACTTTAAAAGATTTAGCCGAAGGAAAGCTGGATATCGTTATTGGAACACATCAATTAGTAAACAAAAATGTGGTTTTTAAAGACTTAGGTTTATTGATTGTTGATGAGGAACAAAAATTTGGAGTTAACGTAAAAGATAAACTGAAAACCATTGCGGCGAATGTTGATACGCTGACATTAACTGCAACGCCAATTCCGAGAACTTTACAGTTTTCATTAATGGCGGCTCGAGATTTATCTGTAATTACAACGCCTCCGCCAAACCGTTATCCTATTGAAACAAATGTTGTTGGTTTTAATGAAGAAATCATTCGTGATGCGATTTCGTATGAAATTCAAAGAAACGGACAAGTTTTCTTTATCAATAACCGAATCGAAAATATAAAAGAAGTGGCAGGAATGATTCAGCGTTTGGTTCCAAATGCAAGAGTCGGAATCGGTCACGGACAAATGGACGGAGCAAAACTTGAAGAATTGATGTTAGGTTTCATGAACGGAGATTTTGATGTTTTGGTGGCAACCACAATCATCGAAAGCGGATTGGACGTTCCAAATGCCAACACGATTTTCATCAACAACGCCAATAATTTCGGATTATCAGATTTGCATCAAATGCGAGGTCGAGTAGGGCGAAGCAACAAAAAAGCATTCTGTTATTTCATTTGTCCGCCGTATTCTTCTATGACTGAAGATGCTAGAAAACGTATTCAGGCGTTGGAACAATTCAGCGAATTGGGAAGTGGTTTCAATATTGCAATGAAAGATCTTGAAATTCGTGGAGCAGGAGATTTATTAGGTGGAGAACAAAGCGGTTTCATTAATGAAATTGGTTTTGATACGTACCAAAAAATCATGAATGAAGCGATTGAAGAATTGAAGGAAAATGAATTCAAAGATTTGTATCCTGAAGAAAATGATATCGATACAAAAGAATACGTAAAAGACATTCAAATCGATGCCGATTTTGAATTATTATTTCCAGATGAATATATCAATAACGTTTCTGAACGTTTGGTTTTATACAACGAATTGGGAGCAATAAAAGACGAAGCAGGTTTACAGGAATTCGAAAAGAAATTGATTGACCGTTTCGGACCGTTGCCAAAACAAGCTGTTTCTTTATTAAACAGCATCAGAATAAAATGGATTGCAACGAAAGTCGGAATTGAGAAATTAGTCTTGAAGCAAGGAAAAATGATTGGTTATTTCGTATCCGATCAACAATCTGATTATTACCAATCGGTGAAGTTTAGAAATGTCTTGAATTTTGTTCAGAATCATAGCAATCTTTGCAAAATGAAAGAAAAACAAACCGTTAATGGATTACGTTTGTTATTGACTTTTGAAAATGTGAAGTCGATAAAACGAGCGTTGGAATTGATGGAATTGTTTGAGGAGTAAACTTAATCATTGTGAAAATAAAAAGAAAAGTCTTTAAGAGTAAGAATCTTAAAGACTTTTCTTTTTTGAAATAATTTTAGTTAAAATTTATTTTAGTAACAAAACTAAAAAATGATCACAGCCCTTATATCAAATGCGATATTAATTTAACAATTATTTTTTAACACTTTAATTTCGTCTTTTAGAACTTGGTTTTCGTCTTCCAATTTTTCAATATATTTTCTCATTGTTTCTAATATATGATTTGGTAATTGATGAAAATTATTTTGAGCATGTGAAATGTTATCGCCTGAACTTTTATTGTCTATTATATATATACCGTCTTCTGGTTCATAAATACTTTCAAGAGTAGTATTTAGGATTTTTGCCATTTTGTCCCATTCGTTTTTTGATATTTTAGTAACTCCATTTTCTCTGCGATTATATTGCGATTGAGATATCCCCAGTAGTTCCGCCATTTTTTCTTGTGAAAAATTTCTTTCTGTGCGTTTATTTGTTAATTTTTGTTTTATCATGTGAGTTTTTTTGCACTAAAAATAATGATTATGTTTTAATGTGCATAAAATATTACGAAAAAAGGATTGGGGCAATTAAATTTTAATCACAAATTTGGAACATATTCTTTCATCATTTTTGAGATAAACAAAACGCGCGTTGTAAATTGAGAAAGTGATTTTAGGATAATTCTGGATAAGCCAGAAATTTTTATTAATAATCATTAAAACAAAAAATCATGAAAAAACTAGAAAAAATGAGTCTTGCAAATATCGAAGGCAAACTTAGCAGAAAAGAAATGAAAAATGTTATGGCTGGTAGTGGGTTTAAGTGTTGCATAGGAACTAATTGTAGTTCTTGTAGAGAGTATGGCGGAGGAGCAGGAATACCTGTTTGCAGTGGCGGAGCAACTGTAACTGCTTGTTAATTAGATTGTTATAACAATTGAGAGGTGCCAGTAATTTGGTGCCTTTCATTTTGAGTAATAATCCTCAAAATCGAGTATAAAATTAGGCTAAAAATTTCTTAAAAGAGAGTCTTGTTAGTCAAAGAAAGTGACTTGTAAATTTAGGTAAAAATATTGTACTAAAATTAAAAACCATGAGAAAACTAGAAAAAATGAGCCTTTTGAATATTGAAGGCAAACTTAGCAGGAAAGAAATGAAAAACATTATGGCTGGAAGCGGCTTCATGTGCTGTGTGGGAACTATTTGTAGTAGTTGCTATCCATTATCTAGCGGTTCAATTTCTAATTGCAGTAGTGGTCAAACAAGGTCATGTGATTTTTAATAATATCAGAATACTTTACCTAAAATCAATTAATGTAGATGCATGTTTTTTAGACTTGAAGTTTGTAGGGTAAAATGATAAAAAATAAGTATTAACAATATAAAGATCAAAATCATGAAAAAACTAGAAAAAATTAATCTTGTAAATATTGAAGGTAAACTTAGTCGAACGGAAATGAAAAACATTATGGCTGGGAGTGCATATCAGTGTTGTATAGGAACTACTTGCAGTGATTGTCGCCAACTACCACAAGGTTCACTTCCTATGTGTGCCAGTGGATCTCAAGCAAGAGCATGTGCGGGATCCTAGTTGGGCAATTCCTTTATGAAGTAGTCTCAAATTTGAAGTTAATCATTTATGTAAAGAATGATTAGGCACTATAAAAAATAGTGTCTTTAGTTCTTTTGAATTTCAAAAAAAATGAATATCTGTAACATTTAAAAACAAAATCATGAGAAAACTTGAAAAAATGAGCCTTGTCAATATAGAGGGCAAACTTAGCAGAAAAGAAATGAAAAATGTTATGGCAGGTAGTAATGGATATATGTGTTGTATAGGAAGTAATTGTAGTGCTTGTAGAGTAGGTCAAGGAACACCTTATTGCCAACAAGGGGTCTTAACGGCTTGCTAATTATATTGATACAAGGGGAAGGTAACTGTAATAGAATATTTTTCATTTTTAACATCTATCTTCAAAATCTGGACTAAAATCAATCAAAAAATTTGTTATAGAGAGAAGTTTACGTAGATAAAACAATAAAATAAATACCCATTAAGTAGACAATAAAATTATGAAAAACCTAGAAAAAATTAGCCTTGTTACTGTAGAGGGTAAACTTAGCAGAACGGAAATGAAAAATATTATGGCTGGAAGTGCTGTACAGTGTTGTATTGGAACTACTTGTGGTGATTGCCGCTTTTGGGATCTAAGTCAAGGACTGCCTGTTTGCTCTAATGGAGGAATATTAAGAGCTTGTGTATAAAGAATGAAATGATTAGGCATTATGTATAGTGACGCCTTACCTTCATTTGCATATCCATTAAAAAGTACAAAAAGTTAATTTATTATACTTTACTAAAACTCAATTAATGGTATGATACATTCGTTAAAAAGTAGTGTAGAATGTTGCAGTAATATTTTAAACATCATGAAAAACAAAGTTATAGTAGTACTATTTTTTTCGTTTTCTGTGTTATCGATTCAAGCCCAAATTAAAGTAGGTGACGTTGCGCCAGAAATTAATGTAACAGATTATATTTCTAATATTCCCAAAAATATATCATTTAAAGACAAATATATTTTATTAGAATTTTGGGCAACCTGGTGTGGGCCATGTTTAGAAGAAGTTCCTAATTTGAACAAATTTCAAGAGAAATTTAAAAACAAAAAAGATTTAATTTTCATTTCAATTACAGACGAAAAGCCTGAGAAAGTTTTGAGAACTTTAAATCGGATAACGTTCAATTCAATAGTAGTAAGTGATCAAACGCGAAAGACACTTAAAAGCTTTATAGAAGAAAGTGATGGATCAGTAAGTATACCACGTACCATACTTATTAATAAGGAAGGAATTGTAAAATGGGTTGGTTCGCCACAACTTTTAAACGAGGCAATATTAAATAAATTTGTTAATAATGAAGAATTAAAAATTTCAGACAATTCAGAATCGAATGGAATTGATGATGTCAAGTTTGTCCAGCCAACAGAAGAAAGAATAATTGATATTGTATATAAAGCAATTTATAATACAGAAACTCAATATTCTTTTACTTTATTAAATGGGAAAGAAAATGAGATAAAAATGAAAGTTAATTCTCTAAATGAAGATGGTTTGTATTTTGACTTAAATAATAGATTAAATACAATTCTGTCAGATTTATCTAATGTGTTAGAATCTCAAATTATTTTGCCGGAAAATTTTAAAGAGAGTTACTATAGTTTATTTTATAAAAATAAGTTTTATAAAAATTTAGAGCCAAAACAAGATATTAGAAATAATATTTTAAAATCTTTAAATCTACATGAAAATATAAAAATAATTGATTCAGAAGTATATGTGCTAAGATTAAAAAACAAGGACAAACTTGTAGAAGTTACTAATGAGAACGATGTAAAAAATGGACAAAACAAAACGCATTTTCTTTTTTCTAATGTAGGGATTGACGATGTAGTTAAAAGTATGAGTGTTTTTTATAATGTAATAATAAAAAATGAAACTAATCTCAATAACAAATACGATTTTATTCTGAAAAACAACTCAATAGAAGAAACAATAAAAGAGTTACAAACCTATGGTTTAACACTTGAAAAAAGTAAAGCCAATATTGAATTTTATCAATATCAATAAACACAGTAGTCTACATAAAATAAACCATAAAAAAGGATCTTAATATTTAAAATAAATTTATTAATGAAGTAAATGTAGCGCTAAAGCATCTCTAAAAAACAAACAGAAAATATCTTAAAATACAATCATAAATTTATGAACCAAGATTTTACCCATTTCTTCGATTATTTGCAAAAAGAGCAAATCACAATTGATAAAGCAGAATTTGAGTTTCAAATAAAGTCTCATCCTGATTATCCCTCTTTATTAGCAATTTCTGACACCTTAAGTTTTTTTTCAATTGATAATCTCGCTACTCGTTTAGGTTCCAATCAAATAGATTTATTGCCGGAGAGATTTATGGCTTTATTGATGGAAAAATCAGGTGATAATGAACTTAATTTTGTTGAAAAGAAAGGCGAAAATTATTCAGTTACAAAAGAAAAAATAACAAAGTTAATTTCAAAACAAGAATTAGTTGATCGTTGGGCAGGAATTGTACTTTTAGCCGAAAAAAAAGACACAGAAGATATAATTAAAGACAATAAAAAGAATTACAACAGGTTCTTGCCAGTTTTTGTTTTGGTTACCTTTTTAACTGTATTGTTTTATAGTAATCAAGATTTAAGAACAAATTTATTTTTTATTTTTCCTGTTTTAGGAATTTTGTTTTCAATTGGAGCACTTAAAGAATTATTTGATAATAAAAGTAAAATTATTAGCAGTTTTTGTAATATAACAGCTTCAACAAGTTGTACAGAAGTAGTTGGTTCGGCAAAATGGAAAATTTTTGAAATTATTAATTTTAGTGATTTAAGTATCGTTTTCTTTGTTTCGCAATTTTTAGGATTATTTAGTTTTATACTTAATGGTAATCCAGAAGTTTATTTTTCGATCCAGAAAATAATGCTTATCGTAGCCATTCCTGTTTTGTTTCTATCAATATATTATCAAAAAATTGTAGAAAAAAAATGGTGTCCTATCTGTTTATTGATTTCATGCAATATTATATTTGAATTTGCGTATTTGTTTGTTTTTCAAAAAGATAATATTTCATTTTCATTCGCATCAGTAATTCTTTTTGGATTTATCTATTTAGTTGTGTTGTTTGTTTGGAACAACCTAAAAAAATTGTTTGTAAAACAAAAAGAACTTAAAGAAGAGCTTTCAAAATCTTTTCGATTTGAGAGAAATTATGATGTTTTTAAAAATTCATTATTTGCCAAAGAGAAAGCACAACTTCCAGAAAGCCCAATTATTTTGGGTAACAAAGAAAGTACAACAAAAATTACAGTTATATCAAATCCTTATTGCAGTCACTGTAAAGGCGCCCATGAAGTTATAGAAACTATTTTAGAAAAGTATAACGATGATGTGCAAATTCAAGTAATCTTAAAAGCAGATTTGGAATCAGAGACTAAAGATTCTCAGAAACTGTTCAGAAGTTTAATGAAAATATACCAAGAAGATGGAGAGGCAACTTTTAAAAAAGCCTTAAGAAATTGGTTTGAAATTAAAAATACAAAGGAATGGTTTGGTTTATTTCCAACAGACGCCACTTCAGAGTTTGATGCAATATTTGGATCACAATATAAATGGTGTGCAGAAAACGATTATAATTTTACACCAGCTATTTTTATAAATGGTTATGAATATCCTAAAATGTACGATAGAAAAAGCTTGCAATTTTTTGTAGGTGACTTAATAGATGAAGAATTTTAAATAAAAAAAATGAAATTAAAATCAATTGCAGTTATTACTTGCTGGTACGGTCCTTATCCATGGTATTTTCCTTATTACATAAATTCTTGTAGTTTCAATCCTACTGTGGATTTTTATATTATCACGGATAATACAGAAGTTATACCAAACAAACCCGATAATGTAATAATTATATACAGAACATTATCAGAGATAATAAAATCAGCATCAGAAAAACTTGGTTTCCAGGTTAATATCGATTATGCGTATAAACTTTGCGATTTTAAACCAGCATATGGCTTTTTATTCCCTGAAATTATAAATGGATACGATTTTTGGGGACAAAGCGATTTGGATATTATTTATGGAAATGTCCGAGATTTTATTACCACCGAAATGCTTGATAAATTTGATTTCATAAGTCTTAGGCACGATTATACTACTGGATGTTTTGCTTTGTATAAAAACAATGAAAAGATGAATACTTTTTTTATGAGAAGTAAGGATTACAAAAAAGTATTTTCAGAAGCGAAACATTACTGTTTTGATGAATGCAGTTTTGTTTGGGATTCATTAACGGCAGGAGCATCCATATTTGATCTTGAGACAGAAGTTGAAAGTTTTACGCATCTTATTAAGAGAGCAGAATTAGATCAGGAAATTGTTGCGCATTTTGATTTTATTCTTCTTGAAGGATTAATAGGGAGAATAACTTTTGAGAATGGAAGGATTTATTACAAAAATCAATTTGAAGGAATAATGTATCATTTGTTTTGGCTGAAAAAAGAGTATAATCCTAAAAAAGTTCCAAAAAATATCCCAAACAAATATTTTATAAGTAAAGCAAAAATTTATCATTCGAGATAAATTATAAAAATTAAGAATTAAAAAATTGAAAAAATTCCCAAATTATATACAAACCGAATCTAAAGATTGTGGGCCAACATGTTTAAAAATTATTGCCAAATATTATGGTAAATCTATTAAAGTACAGGAATTAAGGGATTATAGTGAAACCACTAGGGAAGGTAGCAATATGCTAATGCTTAGTGATGCCGCGGAGAAAATTGGTTTTAGGTCAGTAGGTGTAAAATTTTCATTAACAAAACTAAAAGAAGCGCCACTACCATGTATATTATTTTGGAATAAGAATCATTACGTAGTTCTTTATAATATTAAAAAGAGTATCTATTATATTTCTGATCCTGCAATTGGATTATTGGAATATGATGAACAATCTTTTTTAAAATTGTGGATTGGTAATAATGCCAATGAAACAACTAATGAGGGAATTATTTTATTAGTAGAGCCTACATCAAAATTTCATTTATCAGAATTTGAAAAAACTGAAGATAATACTTTTGGATTTTCCTTTCTACTTAAATATATCTATCCATATAAGGCTTTTGTATTTCAATTAATTATCGGATTATTAGCTGGAAGTTTGTTAGATCTTATATTTCCTTTTCTGACACAAAGCATTGTTGATGTAGGAATTCAAAATCAAAATATCCACTTTATTTATCTGATTTTATTTGCACAATTATTTCTCTTTGTTGGAAAAACAGGGTTAGAATTGATAAGGAGCTGGATTTTGTTGCATCTTTCGACAAGAATAAGTATATCCTTAATATCAGATTTTTTCATAAAATTAATGAATTTACCTATTTCTTTTTTTGATGTACGAATGACTGGTGATGTTATTCAACGTATAAACGATCATAATCGTATCGAAAGAATACTTACAACATCATCATTAAATGTAATGTTTTCATTAATTAATATGTTTATAATGGGCGCCGTTTTAGCATATTATAGCATGAAAATTTTTCTTGTCTTTTTTCTAGGCAGTTTTTGTTATTTTCTATGGGTAGTTGTATTCCTTAAACGACGTGAAAAATTAGATTATAAACGTTTTTCCGAGGTTTCTCAGGAACAAAGCAAAGTAATCGAACTGATTAATGGAATGCAGGAAATAAAACTTCATAATGCTGAAAAACAAAAGCGATGGGGGTGGGAATATGTACAAGCAAGAATATTTAAAGTTCAGGTGAAAAGCATTGTTTTAGAGCAAACTCAAAATATAGGTTCTAATTTCATTAATGAGATAAAGAATATTGTGATCATCTTTTTGTCCGCAAAATTAGTTATTGATGGAGAAATTACTTTGGGTATGATGCTTGCAATAAGTGGTATTGTTGGGGGTTTGAATGGGCCAATTTTACAGCTTATTAATTTTATTCGTGAAGTACAAGATGCAAAAATATCATTAGCTAGATTGTCTGAAATACACGAAAAAGAAGATGAAACTCAGCAAGAACAAAACCAAGCACATGAGATTCCTGAAAATAGTGACATTATAATAAAAGATGTAAGCTTTAAATATATTGGTTGTGATACCAATGTCTTAGAAAACTTAAATTTAACTATCCCGAGTAATAAAATTACTGCTATTGTTGGTACTAGTGGGAGCGGCAAAACAACTTTGATGAAATTACTGTTAAAATTTTACGAACCCAATAGCGGAAGTATAAGTCTTGCAAGCGAAACTTTCAATTCGTCTTCAGTTAATGAAGTTTCGTCCCTTTACAAAACTAATTCTTCTGTCTCAATGTTAGATCTCAAAAATGTTGCTCAAAAAACATGGAGATCCCACGTTGGAACTGTAATGCAGGAAAGCTATATCTTTAGTGATAGTATTGCTAATAATATTGCTATTGGTGTTGACTCAGTAAATAAAGAAAAATTGAATTATGCTGCTGATGTAGCTAATATTAAAGATTTTATTGGAGACTATCCGTTAGGTTTTAATACTAAAATAGGAATGGAAGGTGTTGGGATGAGTACAGGACAAAAACAACGATTAATGATTGCGAGAGCAGTTTATAAAAATCCCGAAATGTTATTTTTTGATGAAGCTACAAGTGCACTTGATGCAAATAATGAAAAAGAGATAATGCATAAATTAGGTATCTTTTTTAAAGACAAAACAGTAGTGGTTATCGCACATCGGCTAAGTACTGTTATGAATGCTGATCAAATTGTAGTTCTGGAAAAAGGTAAGATTGTTGAAAGGGGAAATCATAAAGAATTAGTAAAGAAAAAAGGTAACTACTATGAATTGGTTAGAAATCAATTACAATTAGCAGATTAGATTTTTGTAAAATAGATAGTTTATTAATTTTTTTAATTAGAAAAAATGCCGGAGAATGTATCTATAGAGTTAAGAAGTGAAGAAGTACAAGATATTCTTACCAAAGTACCACATTGGATGATTAGATGGGGTAATTTAATGATTTTTGGAATCATTTTAATGTTGTTTTTTACTTCATGGCTTATAAAATACCCAGATGTTATTACAACTCAAATTATAATAACATCAAATATTCCACCTGAAAAATTAGTTGCTCGTAAGTCTGGTAAAATTGAAGCTATTCTTGTTAAACAGAATAAAATTGTTTCTAAAAACACACCATTAGCAGTAATTGAAAACGCCGCGAATTACAACGATGTTTTGAAACTAAAAAGCATTTTAGACACAATGAATGTTTATAAAAATAGGTTTCCATTTGATAAACTAAAACATGTTCAGCTTGGAGATGTAGAAAGCTATTTTGCTGTTTTTCAAAAGGAAAGCAGTGCATACGACTTGAATGTGAAATTACAACCCTTTAAAATAGAAGGTGTCGCACAAAGTTATGAATCGATTCAGTTAAGAGAAAGATTAAATTTACTTGAATCACAGAAAAGTATTAATCAAAGCGAGCTAGTTCTACAAAAAAATGATTTAGAGCGATATGAGAATTTGTTTAAAAAAGGGATTATAGCCGTACAAGAATTAGAGAAACACAAGTTAGAATATCTTCAAGTTGAAAGAAATTATAAGGTTTTATTAAGTTCTATTTCCTCTTTAAAATCATCTTTAATTGAATTGCAAAGGAGTAGTAATAAAACTAAAATTAATGAAAATATAGAAAATGTTGACTTAGAGCGTAATTTAATACGTGCATTTTATCAACTAAAAAAAGCGATTAGAGATTGGGAACTAAATTACATTTTGCGTTCTTCTATAGATGGTAAAGTTAGTTTTTTACAACTTTGGGCAGAAAATCAGACTGTAGATGCTGGAGAAAATGTATTTGCTATAATTCCATCAAATGAAAAAGGATATATAGGAAAAGTGAAAGCTCCTGCACAAAATTCAGGTAAAATAAAAGTTGGTCAAATAGTTAATATAAGGCTCGCAAATTATCCAGATCGTGAGTTTGGAATTATAAAAGGAATTATAAAAGGAATTTCATTAACACCTGATAAAGATGGTAATTTATTAATTGATGTATTATTACCGAATGGTCTGGAAACATCTTATAAAAAACAAATTGTTTTTTTACAAGAAATGAACGGTACTGCCGATATTTTGACTGATGATTTACGTTTGATTGAACGATTATTATATCAATTTAGAGATATTTTTAAAACTGAATAGACAGTTTAATAACATTTGCTTAATTGATTAAAAATTAAGTAATAGATTTTGACTATTAGAGATTAGTTTTACTTATAATTGATTTATCAAACAATTTATATTTCTTGAATTATTTTAATATACAATAATGTTATAAAACTATTTTTATGCCTTTTTCATTAAAATAAAAGATATCAGGGATAGTAGAACTAGCATTTTTATTTTTACATTTTACTTTATAATCAATCATATCATAAAACAGACATTCAAATTTGTCATCATAAATTATTAATCCGTTATCCCATCGTATTTTATTAGACATTCCTCGTATAATTAAGCGATCAAAAAAAGCTTTAAAACTCCCTTCTTTATTTCCTTTTTTTGCAAGATATGTCATGCTCTGAAGATTGTTTGGGTAATCTAATATTGAATGCCCTAAACCTAATTCTTCAAATAAAAAGTTGCATTCATCAAAAGAAAAATATTGTTCATTCGTGAGAATGTATCTATAATCTCGACTTTTCATAAAAAGTGTATTCATTTGCTGATTATTTCGGAATAAGCAAAATGTACCCATAATAAAATCTTCGCGACTAGTTAATATGTCATAATTTTGTAAAAGCTCATCTGTCATA
This sequence comes from Flavobacterium tagetis, assembly GCF_016735615.1. Classification (GTDB taxonomy): domain Bacteria; phylum Bacteroidota; class Bacteroidia; order Flavobacteriales; family Flavobacteriaceae; genus Flavobacterium; species Flavobacterium tagetis. Next base: position 941,260 of record NZ_JAERSF010000001.1, on the reverse strand, counting down.
AATCCCCGGATATTCCCATATACCATGTCGATGTCAGCATGACCCCAAAAATCATATTTTGAGATAATTTCAGGAAATAAGAAACCATATGCGGGTTTAAAATCGTTTAATTTGTATGGGGTGTCTAGTGCCACTTGAAATCCTAATCTAAAACTTGCATTATTTTTAAATTCATCAAATGACTTATTAACTACTATCACATTCGACGGCTTGTTAGGTATTATAGTTTTATTTTCAGTTATTATTACGAAATCTATAGAAGGGTTATATTTACAAGATTTTATAAAATAGGGTAAGTACCAAGGATAATCACCGTACCAGCATGTTAATATAGCAATTGAAGGGGAGATCTTCATATATTTTATAATTTAATGTATTTAGAAAATATTATTATCTTTTTAATGGTATCAAAATTTAATTTAAATGGAAACTAAAAATCATCTACACTAGATCTTATTAAAATTAAGAAGATATTCTTATAAAATTAAAAAAAAATTGAATAAAAAGTTATACGGAAATCTCGTACTGTTCTTGAAATTTTGAGCTATAATTAAAAAAATCAATTTTTCAGGGACATTAAAAATTTTCGAGAACATAAAATATTATTTAATGAATTCGTGACAAACAAAATAAAAAAAATTAAGCTTTCTTTATCTTTTATTTAAGAAAAATCTTAGAACTAAAAAGTTTTCTTTGACTCAAATTTTCAAAGACAACTTTATATGCAGAACCAACTTATTCTTCTATTTTTATTTTTAGGATCAACTACAATTTTCGCTCAAGGAAAAAATAAAATCATTTCAAAAGATTCCTTAAAATCGGAAACCATTGACCCGCTTCGTCCTGCAAAGGCTGCATTTTATTCGGCTGTCTTGCCAGGTTTAGGTCAAGTTTACAATAAGAAATATTGGAAGGTTCCTTTAGTTTATGGGGCAATTGGCACGAGCACTTATTTTTATATTGACAATCAGAAAAAATATAATTTATACAGAGACGAATACAAAAATAGGCTTGAAGGTAAAAAAAGTGATTCTGAATTTTTAGCACGTTTAACAGAAAGCCAATTGACATCTGCTCAAAAAGAATATCAGCGATACAGAGATTTATCAGCTCTATTTATAGTTGGATTTTATGTTTTAAATATTATTGATGCCAATATAGATGCGGCTTTATCGCAATTTAATGTAGATGAAAGATTGGCATTTAAACCTGCAGTTATAAAAAACGATATCACATTTAAGAATGATTTTGGATTCGCTGTGAATTATTCGTTTTAGAAAAGAGTTGCCACGAATTTGCTTCTTCTGTTCGCTATCGCTCGAGTCGTGGCAAAATAAAATAAAAAATGGCGTATAAATCTCATACGCCATTTTTATAATTAAATTAAAATCAGATTATTACTCTAATTTTAGATAATGTAAACCTTTATTTCCAGAAACAATTATTTTAGTTTTAGCAAAAGAAATATCATTTATAACAGAACCAGCAGGAAGCTCTAGTTCTAGTTCCCAGGAAGCACCTGAGTTTTTCGTTACAAACAATTTATCTCCAGATTGAATATACCATTGTGTTTCTGTTCTAAGAAAAAAAGCTTTTACGTCAGTTTTTACCGGACTCCATGTTTGAAGCATATCAGTAGAAGCATATAATGTTTTATCTTCATTATTTAGTCCAAATATTTTATTGATATTTACAAACTTATAACTAGAAGGATATATTTTTGAGTTGATTTGTTTAGAAATAGAATCTTTTACAACCCAGTTGTTGTATCCTGTTTCAGATTGTAGGATCACGTTTTTGGAATTGTATACACCATTTTTAGGAGTATAAAGTACTCCAACCTGATAAAATTTATTGTCAGATACTGATTTTCCAAAAGCTGAAATTGACAATCTAGTTCCTACACCTCCGACGCTGCCAGTAATGGTAGCCCAAGCAGGAGGATCGCTTTTAGTAATTGTTGCACCTTTATCGGCTGTGTAAATTTGACCGCTAATCATTGTTGTCAGAATACAAATGTTATTGTCTAAATAACCAATTTTTAGACCATTAATGGCTGGGCTAAAATGATTATCAACATCAATTCTTTTTTGTGTTTCAAAACCATTGTCAGTAAAAAAGCCAGCAATAGTATTTGTTAAAGCTCCTGTTTTATCGTCAATCATTCTAAAATCACCATAACTTCCAGACTGATTGATATAAACTTGTTCATAACCTGTAGATTTAGCTTCTAGTTTTTTGGGAGCACCCCAAAAACTTCCATTATCAGATGTAATATTGTTTACAAACGAAAATATAGTTTTACTATTGTCAAGAACGCTGGATGACTGGATGTCTAAATTTCCAAGTGTTGTTAATTTTGTCCATCCCTTTGTTATGCTATAAAAATTGACAACGCTACTATTTACATTTTTTATTTGCACTCTTAAAGTGTTAGTGCCTGTTATTAAACCATCTGGAATAGATAATACAATTTTAGTGTTTGAAATTTCTTTTGCAGTTACCTCTGTTCCGTTAATAAAAATTTTGGTTGGATAATCTTTGTTTAAAAAGTTAGTTCCCGTAATTTCAAAGGTTTCTCCAATTGTAAGAATTTCAGAAGAAGTGGCAGAAATTGCAATAGGTAGTGGCTCCGCTGCAGCTGGAGTGTCATCACCAGAATCATTGCTAGAACAAGAAGTAAATATCGTCAGTCCAGACAAAAGGATTGATAATAGGAGTAATTTTTTTTTCATTATTTAGGGATTAAATTTCTCCGCAAAAAAATGAAATAATATAATGAAATCTATACGGGAAACCTCATTTTGATTGTTTATCTAAAAAAGGCATATGGAAACTTCATATGCCTTTAAATATATAGATTATAATGAATTATTTAACGATCAGTTTTTTGGTCACATTAAAATCTTTAGAAACAATGTTCACTATATAAATTCCTGTAGATAAATGATGATTAATTTGTCCTGAAGAAGAAAGTCTTTCTGTCAAAAGAGTTCTTCCGTTCAAATCTGAAACGAAAATTTCAGCAGAATCTCCACTTGCTAGTTCAGGCATTAAAATATTAAATTCATTGTTAATTGCCGGATTTGGATAAATACTAATTGACGGTTCAGTTTTCGAAACTTCTTCAACATTTAAAGCCATTTTTGATGTTCCAACCGTAGTTGGTTCCAATTGCCATTGAGCGCTGTACCAGCCGTCTTGTGAATTTCCGTATTGCGCAGAACCTGTCTGGTTTTCGATATGAATAATATTTCCTGTCTGCCACCTGTTTCTTAAACGAACCCAAGTTCCATCAATATAATCGCTAGACCATTGTGCGCTCCAAAAAGTAGTATCGGTAATGTTGCATTGTACATTTCCTGTCTGGCCTTCAATATTCATTAATTCTCCTGTTGCAACGTTTTTAAGAACAAAATATGTGGCATCAATAGCGATTTTCTGCCATTTATAATTATTGCCAGAAACGGTTGTTCCGTAACCTGTATTTGTTCCTGCGTCAGATAAATAGGCGCCTGTCCATCTGTTTTTGATAGTGTAATAATTTCCTCCGCCAGAAGCTGTTGTAACCGATACCAAACAAGTGCTGGTTTTATTTCCGTCAACAGTTGTAACGGTAATTGTCGCCGTTCCATTCGCTACAGCGGTAATTAAACCAGAAGCATTTACAGTTGCTACAGCTGTATTGTTTGAACTATATGTTACCGATTTATTAGTTGCATTTGCAGGAAGAATTGTTGGGGTTAATTGCTGTGTTCCGCCAATGTTTAATGAAGCTGTCGTTGGACTTAAACTAACACTAGTAACCGCAACACCAGTTCCTGGATTAGAATCGTACCAAGCGCTGTTCATGTACCATCCGTTTTTATCTCTGCTTAAATCTGCAGTTTGGTTTGTTCCATCATTGAAAATTAAATTGGTCGAAGTTACATTGGTAAATGTATAGCTGTACCATCCATTTCCAGCGTCCGTCATATTTACTCCAGGCCAGTTTACAGTAGCTAAAACTCCTGTTGGTAAAGTATTCCAATAGTAGATTTTAATTCCAGTTCCCCAATTTGATGGTTTGTAGAAATAAACCGTAAAATTGGTATTCGGATTAACTGTAATTGTAGCCGAAGCTGTTTTGTTTCCGTCTTGTGTTGCTGCTGTAATCGTTGCATTTCCTGCAGAAACCGCTGTTACAAGTCCGCTTGAATTTACCGTTGCAATTGCGGTATTGCTTGAAGTCCACGTTACATTTTTGTTTGTTGCGTTTGCAGGCGAAATTGTCGCTGTAAGCTGTTGTGTATTTCCTGCATATAAACTTGCTGAGGTAGGAGATATCGCTACAGAAGAAACTGGAATTGCAGCAACAGTTATAGCCGAAGTTGCTGTTTTATTTCCGTCAACTGTTTTTACTGTAATTGTTGCTGTTCCTGCTGCAACAGCCGTAACCAATCCAGATGCATTTACCGTTGCCACAGCCGTATTACTTGAGGTCCAAGTTACGTTTTGGTTTGTTGCATTTGCTGGAGCAATCGTTGCATTTAACTGCTGTGTTGTTCCTAAACCAACTGTTACTGTTGTCGGACTAACAGAAACTCCTGTTACCGCAACTACCGGTGCATTTGTATTGGTTAAAACTAAATATTCGTAAGCAGCAAAATTACGTGTAGAACCTGCAGTTAAAGTCACAGAAGCATTATTGTTGTAAGGATTTACATAAGTTCCTGCCAAAGCCGCTGGAATAACATACGACTTTGCTGCATTTCTCAAATTCGACATTACGATTACTTTTTCTGAACCTAATGTTTTTGTAAAAATACTAATGTCATCGTTGGCATACGTTGTTAAATCACCTCGTCTGATGGCGGCACTTGTAGTTCTAAAGTTTAAGATTTTGGCAAAATCTGCAGCGGCAGTTGGGTTTTGAGACCAGTTGAATTTAAAGTTTGTCCAAGGCCAATCGGTTTTTGGTTCGTAGTCGATTTCTTGTCCGCTCATTAAAAAAGGAACACCTCTCATATAAGCTGAAACTAAGAAATTAGCAACAATTCCGTTGTGATTTTTAAATACAACAAATGGCCTTCTCACACCATCATCATTGGTGTATGTATCATGGTTTCCAGTGTATCTAACGATTTGCTGATTTCCGGTTGCTTTAGCGTATTCGTAAGTAGTCTGATCTTGAATTCTTTGAGAAACAGGTCCTCCGCCAGCAATATCATACAAACCTGCATGAAACCATCTGTCTCCATAATTCATATCAAAACCAACCTCAAAGTTTTCTTGTCTGTCTCCTTCGGCTAACATTAATAATTTATGAGATGTAATTCCGCGAAGATTTGAATTAACTTCTGACCAGAAATCTAAAGGAGGATTGTTCGCATAATCGCAACGGTATCCGTCAATATTGGCCGCAAAAATCCAATAGCGCATAGCGTCTTTAATCGCTGCTCTTGTTGCTGTACTATTTAGATCAAGTGCTGCAATATCGGAGAAGTTACCTAATTGTTGAATCGTTGTACCGCTTCGTTTGTAATATTCAGGATGTGAAACCGTCCAGACATTATCCCAAGAAGTTCCATTGATGGCAATATCCAAAATTACAGCCATTCCGCGACTGTGTGCGCCATCAACCAAAGTTCTTAAATCGGCCAGCGAGCCATATTCAGATCCGACAGCTTTAAAATCTTTAATACAATAGGGTGAAGCCGAACTTCGGGAATCGGTTCCGTGGGGGAAAATTGGCATTAAATAAATCACATTCGTACCGAGTGCTTTAATATTGTCTAATCGGGCAGTTACTCCTGCTAAATCTCCGTTGGCACTAAACGGACGAATATGCACCTGATACATGTTGATATCTCGTGTATCTGGCACGCCAGCAAATGGTGTCCCGTACTGCGCAGGATCTTGTGCATAAACTGAACCTGCAAACAATAATAGAAAGCAAAATATTGCTTTGGTAATATGAAATAATCTAGGGGTAATTTTGATTTTCATAATAATAGTTTTTTGCATACTTGTCGGCATTTCTAACTAAAATTCATTCTCACTCGCATTGTTTTTAAATTCGACAAACATTTGTGGTTAATAGTTTTCAATAGTAAGTTTTTTGAGCCCGAGTTTGGGCAATAGTTTTTCTGCCACGAATTCACGAATTAAGTATTTATGTGAAAATCTTAATTTGAAAAATTCGTGAATTCGTGGCGAAAAAAACTTAGTAATCTGTTAATCTATAATTTTTTCAATCCTTTTAAATCTGAAGCAGTTCCTTCTTTGATGCTGATGGCAACACCACCGCCAGGAGCTAAATATTGCTTCAGTTTACTTTTTGAGTTTACGATAACTTTAGTAACAGTATATTTCTGTGGATTCTGATTCCAATTGGCGTCTTTAGCATCGGCATAAATTGTGGCAACGAAATTTTTTCCTGCAGGTAAATAATCAAATGCAATGTTTGCTGTTCTTACATTTTCATCTGTAATTCCGCCAATAAACCATTCGTTTTTGCCTTTTGCTTTACGGGCAATTGTAATGTAATCTCCAGGTTCAGCTTCCAAAATATAACTGTTATCCCAATCTACGGCAACATCTTTAATGAACTGAAATGCATCTGGGAATCGCTCATAATTCCCTGGAATATCAGCAGCCATTTGCAGCGGACTGTACATAGTTACATAATAAGCCAATTGTTTTACTAAAGTGGTGTTTACTCGTTGTAAACTTCCTGTTCCGTAATATGAAAGATCGGTCTGGAAAATTCCCGGTGTATAATCCATTGGACCTCCCATTAAACGGGTAAATGGTAAAATTGTAGTGTGATCTGGAGCTAATCCTCCCATAGATTCGAACTCAGTACCGCGCGCTGATTCCTGAGCAATCCAGTTTGGAAAAGTTCTGTTTAATCCTGTCGGGCGAACAGCTTCGTGACTGTTGACCATAATTTTATAATCGGCAGCACGTTTGGCAACATTAATGTAATGATTCACCATCCATTGTCCGTCGTGATGTTCACCACGCGGAATAATCTGTCCTACGTAACCTGTTTTTACAGCATCATAACCGTTATCATTCATAAATTGAAAAGCACGATCTAGACGACGCTCGTAATTGGTTGCCGATCCAGAAGTTTCATGATGCATAATAATTTTTACCCCTTTTGAAGCTGCATAAGCATGAACTGCTTTTACATCAAAATCAGGATAAGCTGTTACAAAGTCAAAAACTTCTTCTTTCCAATTGCCAATCCAGTCTTCCCAGCCAATGTTCCAACCTTCGATAAGAATTGCATCAAAGCCATTTTTAGAAGCAAAATCAATGTATTCTTTTGCACGCTCTGTTGTGGCTCCGTGTTTACCGTTTGGAGTAAGTTTCGTAAAATCATCCGTCATTTTTACGTTGTTTTCTTTTCCAAAAGCCCAAGTACTTCTTCCTGCAACAAAATATTCCCACCAAATTCCGATGTATTTCACTGGTTTAATCCAAGAAACATCTTTGTAACTTGTTGGTTCGTTTAGGTTTAAAATTAATTTTGAAGCTAAAATATCTGTTGCTTTATCACTTACTACAATTGTTCTCCATGGTGTTTGAGCATCAGTCTGCATGTAGCCTTTTGCACCAACGGCATCTGGTGCCAAATGACTTGTCATTTTGTTAGTTTTAGCTTCAACTTCAAGGTACATTGCGGGATAGTTAATTAATCCTGCTTCGTGAATATTAATGTATAAACCGTCATCTGATTTCATCATTGATGGCGTTTGTACAGACAATTCTTTTATTGGCTGTTGTGCATTAATTTCAATAGTTGCTTTTTTCATCAAAGAAGGAATTTCTGAAATCTTTGATGTCGTATAAGCATATTCGTTGGTGTCATAATCTCCTGGAATCCAGAAAATTTTATGATTTCCTGCCAATTGAAATTCGGTGCGTTCTTCTTTAATTACAAAATAATTCAGGTCATTTTGTTTAGGAAATTCATATCTAAATCCCAATCCGTCGTTGAATAAACGGAAACGAATTCTAATAAATCTGTTATTGTTTTTCGCTTGCGCTAAAGTGACAACCAATTCGTTATAATGATTGCGAATTGTTTTTTCTTCTCCTAAAACCGGATTCCAATTTTCATCAACAGAAGATTGTGCTGTATTTGTAATGGTAAAACCATCCATAAACGAAGCGTTGTTTTTAAGCTCTAAACCCAAAGAACTTGGCTTAATAACTGGTTTTTGTTTGTATGATAATTGGTAAGACGGGATTCCGCCTTCTTTTAATTCAAATTTTAGAGAAATATTTTTGTCTGGCGAAGTTATTTCTTGTGCCTGAAGTGAAAATACACTTAGGATAACAAAAAATAAAAGCGCTGTTTTTTTGCTCAAACGCATTTGAAGCAATGTTTTTTGGGATTGAAAATTCATTTTATTTAGTTTTTTGCAAATCTAGTTTTATTAGAAGCGTTTATTGTTTTTTAAGTATTAAATATTGATAAGCTTCTAAATTTAGTTCCGCACCAATTGCAATTTGATTTCCAGTTAATGCATCTGTCCAATTTGTGTTGGCTAAAGCTGTAGGAGCAGTATATTTAAGTGATTTGTTTTTAATGTTGGCAACAATCAGAACTTTATCATTTGCAGTTTCCATTGTAAATACACTAACATCATTACTGCTATATCCGGTTAATTTTCCTTTTCGGAGTGCTTCACTAGAATTTCTAAATGCGATTATTTTCTGATATTCTAAAAGCATTTCATTATCTGCTGTAGACCAATCGATAGGAACATTGTCAAAATAATCGATGCGTTTGTTGTACCCAATTTCCTGACCGTTGTAGATCATAGGGACAGATTTCATGCTTGATGCAATTACAAACGCTGCTAGAGACCCTTTTTTTCCTCCAAAAAGTTCAAGCGGAGTTCCGTCAGAAAGATTAACGTCATGATTTGTTGTATAACGCACAATTCGTTTTGAGGCATCTAATTGGCCATATTCTTTAGAACTTTCTGTTTGAAGATAACTTGCAGGTTGAGCTTCTGCGAATACTTTTTCTAAAGCGCCAAAATAGGTAAATCCAAAAGTGTAATCGAATCCTGCATCAAAATGATTGGCTCTAGTGCCTTCTGCCATTAAAATCATTCTCTGATTTTTAATTTTACGGATTTTAGCAATCGCTTCTGACCAGAAATTCATCGGAACCATATCGGCTGCATCACATCTAAATCCGTCAATATTGGCATTGTAAACCCAATATGACATGGCGTCAATCATGGCTTTTTTCATTTCTGAATTGGTGTAATTTAACTGCGCCACATCTTGCCAGTTTGTTCCAGGCGGAATCGTAATGTTTCCGCTGGCATCTTTTTGGTACCAATCAGGATGCGTTGTAATCCATTGATTGTCCCAAGAAGTATGATTGGCAACCCAGTCTAAAATCACCGCCATATTTTTGCTGTGTGCATCAGTAACCAAAGCTTGAAGATCTTCTAATGTCCCATAATCAGTATTAACGGCTTTGTAGTCTTTAATAGAATAAGGCGAACCTAATTTACCAGCCGTTTTTATTTTTCCAACAGGATAAATCGGCATTAAATAAATGACATTGGCACCTAGTTTCTGAATGTCTCCAAGTCGTTTCTGAACACCTTTCAAATTTCCTTCTGGACTAAAAGAACGCACATTTACCTGATAAATTACGGCATCTTCGTTGGCTGCAACTTTATCAAATGGTGATCCATACTGCTGATATTCGTTTCCTGTTCCTGTATTTGGATCTGGTTTCGGATTTTCTTCAGAAGAACTGCACGATACAAAAGCTATTGAAAGCAGTAAAGCAAGAAAAATATTGGAGTTAGACTTCATAATTTTAAAAATTAAATTGGATAGGTTTTGAGCGGCAGTTTTATTTTTTTAGATAACCTGCCTTTTGCTCAGAAAGGCAGGTTTCACTCAAAACTAATCTAACAAGTATGAATGTGCTAGATTATTTTTTAACTATACTGCATGTTGCTGTTGCAGGATAGCCATTTGTATTTGGATCTGTTTCTTCAATAGTGAAGGTAACCTCATAAGTTCCTGCTTCAGTAATGGTATAAGAACCTTGATCGTCTCGATTAATAGTATTTGTTGTAGCATCTTTAGGTCCGTAATTAACGTCCCATTTGTTGTTCAATCTGAATTTTAATGCTCCAGGAACTAAGTCTGCTGTTACTTTCCATGTTTTAGTCTGGTGATCATAACTCATTGGCGTGCTGTTGTCCCATCCTCCAGATTGAGCAGTTCCAACAATTCCCCATGAATAAGGAGTAGCAGACCATTTTAGCGTGTTCAAATTTACTTTAATTTGGTATGAACCTGCACTTGGAAGAAATAAATTATCATCATCCATTCTAACTAAATCTTCATTAGTAGCACCTGCACCGTAAAATTCAGCCCATGTTCTGGCAGTATTTAATTTGAATGCTAGTGCAGTGCCTTCAGCAGTCATGTATCCTTGATAAATTCCTTTTTCAATTGCTGTTAAAGCTGAAGCAGTTTCAACTGCCCAACCTTGATAATCTCCAGGCATATAAATTTCGCCAAAAACAACTGCTTTTTCGTAAGGAGTAACCATTATCTCAATTGGATCTGAATAAATATTTCTGTCCATGGCAGCCACGACTCTTACGGCTAATTTTCCTTCTACATTTGGTTGTATTCCTAAATCAGTTGCAATTTTATTCAAATCACGAACAGTGAAAGATTTACTCAAAACATCATTTCCAGCTTCGAATACTTTAGCATTTAACCACGCCTTTGCACCAGTAGTATTTGCTGGTAGATCAAATTGTACCGTATATAAAACGGGAGCTTCAATTGGGAAAACAACAGCTGGCCAAGAAATAGTTGTTGCAGTATCGTCAGCGGTATCTTCTGTAAGCACAATTTTACTAGAAGAAGATGTAATTGCAGCAGGAAAACTAACCGATTTTAAAACGGTTAATTCTGCGTCAGATTCACAAGAAGTAGTCACGATTACTAATGCAAGTAATGCGACTAATTTATTTATATATTTTTTCATAATATTTAGCTGATTTAGTAACCTGGATTTTGTTTAAGTCCTGGATTTGCATTTAAAGCTGAAGTTGGGATAGGGAATATTTTTCTATATTCTTCTGAAGCACCTTTGAATTCATTTGGCAACAAAAATTTATCAAAACGAATCATGTCCTCTCTACGATGCCCTTCCCAATTTAATTCACGTCCTCTTTCATCAAAAATATCATCAAGAGTAGGGTTTGAAGCTAAAGCAGCAAGACCAGCTCGAGTTCTAATAGCATCAACTAAAGGTTTAGCTGCTCCTGCATTGCCCAAACGAACATTACATTCGGCTGTCATTAACATAACATCAGCATATCTGTAAATTGGGAAATCATTTGAAGCTCCGCCACCGTTCATTGAACCTGCTGGATAAAACTTAACATTTCTAACACCTTCCTGGGCACCTGCTCCTGGATTATCTAATGAAGTGATGTCTAATGTATAATTTACGTTACCTGGTTGCGGCCCTAATAAGAATTGTTTTTTACGAATATCTTTATCGTCATACTTTAGGTAAAAATCTTTTGGAATAACAGATCCGTTCCAGCCACTATAACCAAATAAAGCATTAGCATGTGGCCCAATCAAACTACGTACTGTAAAAATATTACGACCCACAACATCAACGGTAGTATAAATAGATAAAATAGTTTCATCTTGTGGACTTACATCTCCAAACAATTCGTAGTATTTATTTCCTAATGGACTTGAAGCATCTGAAAGAGCGGGATGTAATGAGAACCCTCCGCCATTTACAACATTACAAGCCGCCAAACATTCTTCCCATTTTGGAGTTCCAGTTAAAACACCTGCATTCAAGTATACCTTAGCAAGCAAAGTATATCCAGCCCATTTATTGAATCTGCCGTAAAATTCGCCACCCTTAGTACCTGGCAGTAGATCAACATTTGCCTTTAATTCTGATACTACAAAATCAAATACTACTTGACGACTTGCTTGTGGAATTTTGTCAACAGTAATATTGTTATCTGTGTAAAAAGGAACACTTCCAAAATCATCAATTAATAAATAATAGAAAAAAGCTCTTAAAACTTTAGCTTCAGCAATTTTTGATGCATCAGCTTTAGAGTCTTCCAATTGTTGTATTGCAAGGTTGGCATTGAAAATTGATTTGTAAAGCCAGTTCCATGTATTTCTAACTACTTCATCTGTTGGCAACCATTGATGTTTGAACAAAATTGCAAATTCAGTTGACCAGTCACCTGTATTTCTGTGAGGAATAACTTGATCATCAACACACATGGAATTTAAGTCATACCAACCCATATCGGCGCCGGCATAACCAACACCATTCCAATTACCAGGAATCTGTGCATATACACTTGCTAAGGCTATGTCAGCTCCTTGAGGAGATCCATAAAAATCCTTTGCAGGATATTGATCATACACGTTTTCTTCAACATTGGTGCAACCTGTCAAAGCAATGAAACAAATGCTTCCTGCTAAAAATATATTTTTTATTTTCATTTCTTTTACTATTTAAATTTAACGTTTACACCAAACGAAATGCTTCTGGTATGAGGATAAATTCCTCTGTCTCCTCCAAAATAATCATTTACGTCACCACTACCACTTAAGTTAATTTCAGGATCAATACCTGAATATTTTGTGATAAGGAATAAGTTGTTTCCAGTAAGAGAAAGTCTAATTGACTCTATAAATCGATCTTTAAAGCTAAAATTGTATCCTGCAGTAACGTTTTCTAAACGAACAAAAGAACCATCTTCCAACCATAAATTTGAAGAATATTGCGAGGTGTAAATACCTAAATCAACAGCACTTTGTAAAACATTGCTTTTTCCTATGTTTTCCATATAACTTGAACGTTGATTTACAGTGTTATAAACTTTATTCCCTCCAGATCCTCTTAATAATAAAGAAGCGTCAAACTTTTTATATCTTAAAGTTGGATTGAATGCAAAAGTATAAGTTGGTAAAGCAGAACCTTGCATTACACGATCCAGACTCATACTGCCTTGGTCAATAACACCATCACCATTTTGGTCTACTACCGTTTCAGCGTTAGCAGCATCTTTACCTAGGTGTTGTAAAATATTAAATGTACCAATTGGTTGTCCTTTTATCAAATAAGAATTCGGTGCACCCCAACTTACATAATCTGTATTTAATGCTACTCCATTGATACTTCCGCTTAGGTTAAGAACCTCATTACTCATAAAGGAAACATTTCCTGCCAAAGTAAAAGTTGTATTTTCATTACGAATTACATCATACGCCAGAGCAACCTCAAGACCTTTGTTTCTTATACTACCAACGTTAGCTTTAATTTTGTCATGTGGGTAAGGAGGCTGAGGTACTGTATAATCAAATAATAAATTATCTGTTGTTGCAGTATACACATCAACTGTACCTCTCAATCGGCTGTCAATTAAACTAAAATCAAGACCAATATTGGTTTGTTTTTTTGTTTCCCATTTCAAATCTGGATTGCCATTTTGAGTGATGTTGTAATTTGGAATTTGAGAACCTCCAAAATAAGTTGTCCCCGAGGCACCAACCAAAGAAAGAGAACTTAGAGGTTTCAACCCTTGCTGGTTTCCGGTAACACCATAACCTACACGTAGTTTCAAATCATTAACTACAGATTGATTAGCCATAAATGATTCTTTAGCAATTTGCCAAGCTACAGAAGCAGATGGGAAATTACCCCATTTGTTATTTTCTCCAAATACAGAAGAACCATCACGTCTAATACTTGCTGTAACCAAATAACGATCTAGTAAAGAGTAATTTACTCTTGCCAAAAAAGAAGCTAGAGTTCTATCCTCTTTAGAAGATTTAATGTCACCAGGAAGAGCTTTAGTAATGTCGCCTAATTGAAGGTTATTATAAGTTGCTAAATCATTAATAAAACCTCTTACTTGAGAGTAATTTTCTTGCTTGCTTTGGTACTGCCATTCGTACAAGGCCAAAGCATTAATAGAGTGAACTCCAAATGTTTTTTTGTAATTCAAACTAATATCCATTAATTTCTCTTCCTGACGAGTATTATTAATATTTCCAAAACCTTTTTGGTTAATTGCGTTTGCATCTGTAGATTTTGCTGGATTATAAAAACCGATTGAATTATTTGCTTTTCTCCAGCTTCCAAACCAACCAGCCTGTAAACCATCAACGATATCTAAATCTGCTTTAAGGCTTCCGAATAAATTATCATATTTTCCCTCATTAGTAATTTCTTGTTGAGCCGCATAAGGATTCAAATATTGAAATAGGTTAGGATCTGTATAATAAGTTGTCCCATCTGATTCAAATACAGGATCAGTAGGACGCATTTGATAGGCCTGAGAAATTAAGTTTGAAACCTGATTTACTCTACCGATACTTTGTACACTGCTGGCCGTATTACTAATTCCGTTAGTTAAACTATAAGTTAAAGTTAATTTGTCATCCAAAGCTTTTTGAGTGGCTTGTAATCTTGCAATATATTTTTTATTGTTAGAGTTAATTACAACACCGTCTTGCAAAATAGCACTTACAGATCCGTGGTAACTGAATTTATCAGTTCCGCCACCAAACGAAAGCGTATGTGTTTGTGTAAACCCTGTTTGTGTTAAAATCCCGTACCAATCTGTATTTGCACCATGATTTGCAGATGCAGGAACCCCAACACTTTGCGCTGCAGTCCACCATTGATCAGCATTTAGAAAATCTAATTTTTTTGGAATAAAATCGATAGAAGAAGAACCTACATATTCAAAAGTTGTTTTTCCTGTTTTATTCGTTTTAGTTCTTACGATAATTACTCCAGCAGCTCCTCTAGATCCATAAACGGCTGTAGCTGAGGCGTCTTTCAAAATATCGATAGATTCAATTTCTGTTGGAGGAATAGAATTTAGTAAATCTAAATTTCCCTGAATTCCATCTACTACAACCAAAGGGTCGCTTCCGCCAATTAAAGAACTTACTCCGCGAATGCGCACACTTGGACCAGAACCCGGTTCGCTACCAATTTGGTTAATATTTACACCTGCAGCTTTCCCTGAAATTAATTGCAACGGATTTACAATTGCACCTTGATTCATGTCTTTTGCATTAATTGTAGAGACAGCTCCAGTAACGTCTTTTTTAGAAACAGAACCATAACCAACCAAAACAACCTCTTGTAAATTGGTAGCATCAGGTTCCAATTGAATATTTAAAACGCCATTTCCAACAGGAACTTTTTTAGTTTTATATCCTACAAAACTTACCAAGATTACAGAAGAACTGCTTTCGACAGTAAATTTAAATTTACCATCAAAATCGGTTACAACACTGTTTTTTGTACCTTCTTCGATAATAGAAGCTCCAGGAAGCGGAGCACCATTTTCGTCGGTAACAATTCCAGAAATTGTTTCTTTTTCATCGTCGATATTTTGCGTTTTTAGTTCAGGTTTTTTTAGGATAATCTGTGTGTCGCGAATTTTAAATTCGGTTGGGGTTCCTTTAAAAATTCTGTCTAAAACTACATATATCGATTGCTCCTTTACAGAAATGGAAACCGTTCGATCTAAGTCGACATCATTCATTTTATAGATAAATCTGAAATCTGTTTTTTGTTCAATGGTCTCAATAACCTTTTCGATTGTTGAATTGTTTAATTCAAGGGTAACTTTTGTTTTTTGAGCATAAGTACTTGCTTTGATATTAAACATGGCGACCAAAATAAGTAGAGTAGTTAATTTCAATTTTAGGTCATTTTGGAACAATGAGTATAGAAACCCATTATTCTTAGATTTTTTTTTCATAATTTTGTTAATTGATTGTAGTTAATTCGTTATATTCAATCACTTAGTTAATCGGAAATTGTTCGCAGCTCTTTCCGATTTTTTTATTCCCGTAATGTTATCTCATCATATATTGTATTGGTTTTATGGTTATTTAATTAGTATTTGATTGTTTTTTATAGTGTAATTAATGCCATGAACATCATTAAAATAACTCATAACATTCTCAATTGATTCTTCTTTAAAGCTGGCATTGAATTTCTCGTTAGCCAATTTTTCATTTTTATTAATGATCGTTACGTTGTATCGTCTTTCAAGTTTCGTGATAATATTTTTGAAAGTCATATTTCTAAAAGTCAGACCGCCATCTATCCAAGAAGTATAGATTTCTGTAGCAACCTGTTTAGTGAAAATCGAAGTATTTTCTTTGTTGAAACTTCCTTTATATCCCTGTTTTAAGATTGTGTTTTTAGAAGCATCAAATTCTTCGTTAGAACGATACATTCCAACAGAACCTTCAACCAAAACTACATCGGTAACCGCATCTTCAGGATAATTAGAAACGTTGAAATGAGTTCCTAAAACGCGTACATTTAAGTTGTCAGCATTTACAATAAAGGGATGTTTCTTGTCTTTTGCGACGTCAAAAAAGGCTTCTCCGTCTAGATAAACTTGGCGATTTTCTCCAGCAATAAATTTTACAGGATATTTTAAAGTAGTTCCAGAGTTTAAATGAACCATCGTTCCATCAGACAATTGCAGACGGAATTTTTTGCCAAACGGAATTTTAAGAGTGTTGTAAGCTAGTTCATCAGAATTAGCTTTATTTTCGTAAACTAATTTATCGCCGCTTTGGTTTCCGATAATATTTCCATTTTTATCGCGAACTTGAACTTTACCATTTTCAGAAATAATCTGAACACTTCCGTCTTCCATTTGTAAAACAATATCAGTGCTTTTAAAATCGAAAGGGACTTCGGCAGTTTTATTTAGGAAAACTTGTTTGTAGCCAAAACCAACTCCCAAGAGAACCAAAACGGAAGCTGCAATAGCAATATATTTTCTATAATTTGATTTTCTAGGCTGTAACTCTATAATGGTTTCTTGTTCTTTTGACGCAGATAAAATATTGTCAAAAATAGAATCTGCTTTTTGCTCATCCATTTTTGGCATTTCGCCCAATAGATTTTTTACTTCTTCAACAGTCGGAAATTCTTCAGTAAGATTGTTATTTCGACAATAGGCAACAACTTGTTCTGTTTCCTCGGCAGTACATTGATTTAAGATAAACTTCTCTAAAAGCGTTTTTATTTCAGAATTTGAATTCATTAAGAATGTTTTTTAGGTTCTGTGTTTCTATAATACAGTTGAAAGAGATTTAAGTACTACTCAAACGTTATAATTTTTTAAATTTTAACATTTTTAATCGCATATTCTTCTGATTTTTAGAGATTTGAGTTGTTTTGTTTTTTTGAAATAAATTTAAATAAAGTGGTTTTGCTATAGATTAAAAGAAATATAATCTGTGAAAATCCTTTAAATCTATGGCAAAAAAGTAATCAAAAAAAAATCACTCCGAAGAGTGATTTTAAGGGCAATATTTGTGGTTTTGGTTAGATAATTTCATCGTGAAGTTGAAAAAAACCGCGCATCGATTCGAGCGCTTTACTCATTTGGTTCCGGACTGTATTTATCGAGATTCCGAGTTCCTCGCTTATTTCTTCGTAGCTCATTCCTTTCTTTCGCGACATTTTAAAAATTTGCCGTCGTTTGGGCGGGAGCTGTTTTATAGCTTGTTTTTGGAGTTTTTTGCAGTCTGCTTCGCGAACAGCATAATCTCCGTATTCATGTGTTTTCTGACTTTCGTAGAAAACAGCTTCTTTCAATAAAATTTCATTAGTAGCCTTATTCAAAACATTAAAAGCCTGATTTCTAGCTATGGTAAAAATGTAGGATTTAAAAGATTGTTCTACATCTAAATTTTCGCGATTGAGCCATACTTTTAAAAAAACATCCTGTACATTTTCCTCCGCTGCCTCTTTTGATTTTAGAAGACTGATGCTGTATCCATAAATATCTTGGCGGTACAAATCAAAAAGTTGGCGAAAGGCTTTTTCGTTTCCTTTTTTGAGTTCACTTACCAATAATTTTTCACTATGGTTGGCCGCTTCTAACAATTTAATTGCGTTTATTTAATTCCAATGGTATTAAACTATCAAATGCGAGGTCTGATGTCTGACTTCTTCGCAAATATATAAAAATATTATTCTCAACAAATCATATGTAAAAAAACTTAATTCGGATTTTTTGTTAGTTTTTTATAAAAAAGACATAAAAAGCAGTGCAAAGTGGCATTTTACAAGTAAGTGTCATATTGACGCTTTTTCGAAATAAGATTTATTTAAGAATTTGTCTTTTGAGAATATTCTTATTTGCTAAAAATGAAATTATACCTATGCAACCTTTTATTCAAAGAAAAAATCCTTTCATCTTTCATTAAAAAGACAAAAGGATTTTTGTTTATAAAGAAGAATCAAAGCTGATTCTTTAAATCATATTTTAATTAGTTTTTCAAGTCTTTAATTACTTTAAAAGCAACATCAACTTGATCTTCTCCGACTAGAATAGTAAATTCATTTGAAGTTGAAATTACCTCGTTGATGATAATTCCTTCCCAAGCCAAACGTTGGAAAATGAAGTAGTAAATACCAGGAACAACAATATTTTCTTTAGGTAATTTTACAGTAATAGAAGCCAAATTATCCAATTTCTGAATTAATTTTTCTCTCATGAAGTGTTTTTCAACTAAGTGATTTACACTGCTGCTCACGACAATATTCGTTTCATTTACTCCACGAGATGAGGTATAAAAAATATCAGATAAAGCATTAATATCAGAGATCAAATCTGCTTGTTTGTTTAAAACAGTTTCAGACGCTGCAAAAGTGTAATCTGTAAGTTCAGAGCGAACCGTGATTTCACCGATATTTTTAATTACTTTATTGATTTTGTGGTTCAGTTTAAAATCTAGTTCTTCTGTCAGTCGTTTTAAAGACATTACTACAGCGCCTTGTTTTACTTCTTTACCAAACTCACTTTCTAATTCGGTCATAATATTTCGCGAAAGTGATGTTAGGTTAATAATTCCGAGAGACAGGGCATTTAATAAAAATGGTTTTGTTTTAATGTAGTTTTCTACAATAGAAGAAACAGTTTTCATAATTCTTTTTTTTTTTTGGTAACAGTTGAGTTGGTTTGTTAATTTAACATTGCGATGTTATAATTCTTTGCAAATATAAATAAAAAAACAAATTGTTACAATTATAACAATGAAAAATTATGTTAAAAGTGATAAAAAGCGTCGGTAAGATGTTCAATTGCAAATGATTCCCCGTTTTTATGGATCGCAACGATGTCAAAACGGATTTCTAAATCTTCCTGAAAATCCTTTTCCCTATCGTTTATGTAGGCATTTACTGCTTTAATAAGTAATTGAATCTTTTTTTGCTTCACAAAATCTTGCGGAGAACCAAAATCTAAACTCGAACGAGTTTTAACTTCAACAATCGCCAAAACATTATCTTTTTGTGCAATTATATCTATTTCTGCTTTTTGAATAACAAAATTTCGCTCTAGAATTGAATATCCATTTTCTTCGAGATGTGCAGTTGCGAGATCTTCTCCTAATTTTCCTAAATCGTTGTGTTCTGCCATTTTTATAGTATTCAGTCTCGGTCTCAGTTTTCAGTGTGAATCTGAGAAATTATTTTTATGAAATGAAGTTATTGCACGAAAAAACGCAAAACCTCAAAGCATTTTAAAACTTTGCGATTTTGCGTCTCTCCGAGATTTTTATGTGGTATTGTTAGATTTCCTTAAATAAGGAGCTTGACTGTATTATTTTTTAAAAGTAACCGTACTTCCAGAAGATGTAACTTCTATAGAAACGGTATTTCCCATAATTAAAGCTCTGTTGTCTCTAATATGGCCGGCTGGGAAATTAAAAATTACTGGAATATTGTATTTTTTTGTTACGTCATCAATAATCTCTAATGCATTTTTACCCCAAGGCACTTCATTGTCTTTCATGCTTGTCATTCCGCCAATGATAATTCCTTTTAGATTTTCAATACATCCATTACGTCTTAGATTCATCATCATACGGTCGATATGATACAGATATTCATCTAAATCTTCGATAAATAAAATTTTGTCCTTACAGTCAATTGCAGACGGAGATCCTAACAAACTATATAAAATAGACAAGTTACCTCCAACCAATTCTCCCGTTGCGCTTCCCAAACGATTCATCGGACTTGGGCTGATAGAGTAGGAAATAGGTTCGTTAAATAAAGCTGCTTTTAATGAACTTACAGCATCTGGCGTCGCTCTAGGAACGGTTACCGGCATAATACCATGAATAGATTTATAGCCCATCGTATTCAAATGATTATGAAGCACCGTTACATCACTAAAACCGATAACCCATTTAGGATGCTGTTTAAATTTCGTAAAATCTAGTAAATCTAACATTCTAACAGTGCCATATCCGCCACGAACGCACCAGATCGCTTTAATATTTGAATTGTCCATTTGTTTCTGAAAATCGGCAGCTCTCTGTTCATCTGTTCCAGCCAATTGATGATAATCTAAACCAATTGTTGATCCAATTACAGCTTCTAAACCCCAACTGTGCAATAAATCTATTGTTGGTTTTAAATTGTCGTCGATGTTTTTTCTTGCTGTTGCCAAAAGTGCGACAGTATCTCCTTTTTGTAAATAAGGCGGTGTTATCATGTTTTGTTGAGATTGACAGTTGAATGATTGTAAAGCAAAAATAAGAAATGCGAGTTGAAACAGAATATTTGGCTTCTTACTATCTAAAAGGTTTTTCATAATCATTATTTGCTTCTTTTCATTTTGTATGAAAAAACAAATATAGAAATTTTAGATTTTAAATCTATTTGAATTTTCTTACAATTAAATAAAAAAGATTAATATTGAATATTTTTTAAAATACTAAATACATGCACTTTTTCAGAATCTTTTTAATAATTCTATTTTTTTCAATTCAAACGCAATCTCAATCCAAAAAGTATAAAATACATACAGTTGCTTTTTACAATTTCGAAAATCTCTATGACACTATAAATGATGAATTTACAAATGATGACGAATGGACTCCAAATGGGGCACAGCATTGGACGGCAGAAAAATATCAGCAAAAATTAAAAAATTTAGCAAGAGTGATATCTGAAATTGGAACGCCAGAAAATTCAAATGCTCCGACTTTAATCGGTGGAGCTGAAATCGAAAACCGTAATGTTTTAGAAGATTTAATTAAAGAACCAAAATTACAGCCTTTGGATTTAGGAATCATTCATTTTGATTCACCAGACAAACGTGGTATTGATGTCGCTTTGCTTTATCAGAAAAAATACTTCCGTCCCACGTCCTTTTCAAATATTCCATTACTTATTTATAAAAAGGAAATTTCAAAAAAAGAGGAACAATCAGAAGTTTTAGATGATGAAGTTGAAGTTAAAAAAGAAAATAAAAATCGTGTTTTCACAAGAGACCAGCTTTTGGTTTCAGGGTTTTTAGAAAATGAAGAAATTCATATTATCGTAAATCATTGGCCATCTAGATCTGGCGGTGAAAAGGCAACGACAATGTTTCGTGAAGCTGCAGGAAAACTGAATAGAAAAATAATTGATTCATTACAGCGCATTAATCCACAGGCAAAAGTATTGACAATGGGAGATTTTAATGATGGACCGTTTAATAAAAGTATAAAAGCGGGGTTAGGAGCGAAGGGTATAAAGACGGAAGTTTCAGAATTTGGAGTTTTTAATCCTTTTGGAGACCTTGCCAATAAAGGTTTAGGAACCATTGCATATCGTGACTCTTGGAATATTTTTGATCAAATTATCATGACAGCTTCTTTAGTGAAAACAGATTTTTTGACTTTTAATTTTTGGAAAGCAGGCATTTTCAATAGACCTTACCTTATTCAGAATTCAGGAGCATATAAAGGTTATCCGTTGCGAAATACATTGGCGGATGCTGGCTTTAGTGACCATTTTCCAGTTTATATTTATTTGATAAAAGAGTTTTAATGAGTTTTCACTACCTTAGCTTTTCATAAATTTTGAATAAAAATGGCTATAGCAAAACCTTTTAACCTGACGCAATGGATTGACGAAAACCGTCATTTACTTAAACCGCCTGTTGGGAATAAAAACCTGTATGTTGATTCTGGAGATTACATTGTAATGATTGTTGCAGGTCCAAATGCTCGAAAAGATTATCATTATAACGAAACAGAAGAACTTTTTTATCAGCTAGAAGGAAGTATTAAGGTTGTCATTCAGGAAGATGGACAGCGTAAAGAAATGGAATTAAATGCCGGTGATATGTATTTGCATCCTGCAAAAGTGCCTCATTCTCCTGTTCGTTCAGAAGGTTCTATCGGACTTGTAATAGAACGTAAACGTGCTGGACAAGGTTTTACAGATGGTTTGCTTTGGCATTGCGATAACTGCAATCATAAATTGTATGAAGTGTATTTTGAACTTCATAATATAGAGAAAGATTTTCTTCCTCATTTTGAACACTTCTACAATTCAGAAGAATTAAGAACTTGTGATAAATGTGGTATTGTTATGGAAACCGATCCTAGGTTTGTAGCGAAGAAATAATGTTAATTACATATAAAAATAACCCAACAATTATTGTAAGCTTGTTGGGTTATTTTTTTAACGCTAAAAAAGAAGATTGTATCATTTTTGAAGTATATTTGTATTACAAATAACTCATAAATATATCAAAAATGATACAAGAAATAATTGCATATAAAAATATTGTCGATAATATTGAGAGTTTAATGAACAAATCACCCTTTAAAAAAAGCTATATTATTGAGCAAGTTGGTATTCCAAGTCCAACGTTCTATCGTAAGTTAAAGACTCAGACTTTTTCTGCCGATGAAATGCTTTCTATTGCTAAAATTCTTTCTCCAGAAGAAAACTTTAGATTAGAATTAAAAGAGGAAATCGAGCAGGGTAAACGTGATCTCGAAAATGGAGATTTTATTACTCATGAAGAAATGCTGGCAGAATTAAGAAGTAAAAAACTTATATAGATTTACAAATCATAAGGATTTAAAGGTCGTTGGCGATTATTCCAAAAAGCAATCAGTTTTATTTGATTTTCTTTTATTGCATAATATAAAGTGATATGTTTTGAGATTACTATTTCCCGGCATTCTAAATCATCCCTATATTTTCCTATTTGAGGATTTTTTTCTAATAACTTATTTACTCTTAATACATCGAGAATAAATTTTTCTGCTATTAATGGTGACCAATATAATTCTAAATAATTTCGAATAGAGTAAAAGTTATGTTTTGCTTTTTTTGACCAAACAATTTCCATTTAATATAATTTATTTGGCTAAATTATAAAAAATAACTTACAAATTATGTTTCTATAATTCGAGTTTTTTGCCCTGTTCAGGATAGATAATCTTCAATCCTAAATCATTTTGAGCTTTTAACTGCTCTTTAATTTTTGCAATATTCTTTGCTGGAGGTTTTAAATGTGTGATAATAATTTTAAAGTTTTCAAGAGAACCTTTCCCAGCTAAATCCTCTAGAACATGAAGTTCTTTTATTAAATAATTTGGAGTCAAATGACCAAATAAAAATTTATCTGGCTGTTCGTTAGGAAACGAAACTTCAATAAAAATTCCCTTCAATTGTTTGGTTTTAACCAATGGTGCAACAGCTGTCCATAAATCACGAAGATTATTGCTCTTTTCTACTTCATCTGGACCTGTATCCCCTAAATATAACGCATAATCATTCTCATTTTTAATTAAGAAAGCAGTACTCTCAAACGGATTAACATGGCTTAGAGAAAATGCTTTAACGGTCATTTTGGTATTCGTTAAAGAAGTTTCTTCTCCCAAATTTAAAGTCTGAAAATGGTATTTTTTTAAAGGAAATCCGGGCCCTGCGTCTCCAAAATTAGCCCAAGTCTGATCGTTGAAATAATGGTTTTCCATCATTTCCATGCATTTATTAGTAGCATAAACCGTTTTTGAAGAATCGGCAGGTGAGTTTATGATCAAACCAGAAACATGATCTAAATGTGCGTGCGAAATCAAATATCCTTTGATGTATTTTCGTAAAATTTCGCTTGTCGAAACTTTGAAAGTTTTCTTTTCAATAGCTTTTTCGATTCCTGCATTTACAGTTCCAGCGTCAAGACAGATATAATCAGTTGTATTTGATGGAGCGATTAAATAAGCTGAAAGATTTTTTTCGTCTATTCCGCCCATTACTCCTAATGGAACTACTGAAAAAGAAGTTTTTGTTTTTTGAGAAAATATATTGGTTGTTATTAAAAGAAAACAAAGGAGAAGCCGAATATAAGAGGTCATATTTTTAATTTTAAGTAATGCAAATTTCATTAAATAAATTCAATATTGAGGTTTCGTTTCTGTTAATACTATAAAATAAGCTTAAATTTACTTTTATTTATGAATTGACTACAATGGGAAATTAATTCGAAAAGAATATCTTTACATAAAAATATAACAATTTTAACAAAAAAAGTTACAATGACAACAATAGCATCGCAATTTGGAATGAAGGAAGCTCTTGATAAATTGGGCATCAAGACAATAAATGAAGGAACATCAACAGGAATTAATAACTTTTCTTCTGGAGAAATTCTAGAAAGTTATTCGCCTGTTGACGGAAAATTAATTGCTTCGGTAAAAATGTCAACTGCAGAAGATTATGAAAAAGCAATCCAAACAGCGGCAGAAGCTTTTAAAACATTTAGATTAATTCCTGCTCCACAGCGTGGTGAAATTGTGCGTCAGTTTGGAGAAAAATTGAGACAAAATAAAGAAGCCCTTGGTAAGCTGGTTTCTTACGAAATGGGAAAATCATTGCAGGAAGGTCTTGGTGAAGTTCAAGAAATGATAGATATCTGTGATTTTGCTGTTGGTTTATCACGTCAGCTTCACGGATTAACAATGCATTCTGAAAGGCCAGGACATCGTATGTACGAACAATACCATCCGTTGGGAATTGTCGGAATCATTTCAGCGTTTAATTTCCCAGTTGCTGTTTGGTCTTGGAACACAGCTTTAGCTTGGATTTCTGGTGATGTTTGCGTTTGGAAGCCTTCAGAAAAAACACCTCTTTGCGGTATTGCTTGTCAAAACATTATAGCTCAGGTAATAAAGGAAAACAATCTCCCAGAAGGAATTTCGTGTTTAATAAACGGTGATTACAAAATAGGAGAGTTGTTGACTGCTGATACTCGTATCCCGCTTATTTCTGCGACAGGTTCTACTAGAATGGGGAAAATTGTTGCTCAGACTGTTGCGGGGAGATTAGGTAAATCGTTGTTAGAATTAGGAGGAAATAATGCCATTATTGTGACTCCAGATGCCGATATTAAAATGACCGTTATTGGTGCTGTTTTTGGAGCTGTTGGAACAGCTGGACAGCGTTGTACTTCAACTCGTCGATTGATTATTCACGAAAGTATTTATGATAAAGTAAAAGATGCATTGGTTGCGGCTTATAAACAGTTGAGAATCGGGAATCCGCTTGACGAAAACAATCATGTTGGTCCACTAATTGATACGCATGCTGTCGAAATGTATGCAGCGGCTTTGAATAAAGTTGTAGCCGAAGGCGGAAAAATCCTTGTAGAAGGAGGAGTGCTTTCTGGCCAAGGTTATGAAAGCGGCTGCTATGTAAAACCTGCGATTGCTGAAGCTGAAAACTCATTTGAAATTGTACAACATGAAACATTTGCTCCAGTTTTATATTTACTTAAATATTCTGGTGAAGTAGAAAATGCAATCGAAATTCAAAATGGTGTTGCTCAAGGTTTATCTTCTGCAATTATGACCAATAATTTGCGCGAAGCCGAAAGATTTTTATCAGCAACAGGTTCTGACTGCGGAATTGCAAACGTAAATATTGGAACTTCTGGTGCTGAAATTGGCGGAGCTTTTGGTGGTGAAAAAGAAACAGGAGGAGGACGTGAATCAGGGTCTGATGCTTGGAAAATTTATATGAGACGTCAAACAAATACAATTAATTATACGACAAATCTTCCGCTTGCACAAGGGATTAAATTTGATTTGTAATTCGATAATATTTGAAATTTAAAAAAGGCTTCCAATTTTGGAAGCCTTTTTAAGTTAAGTTTTGGTTTTTATTTTTTAATTAGTGTTTGGTTTATCGATCCATCAACAGTAATAATTTTTGCTAGATAAGTTCCAGGAATTAAACCGTTTGTATCAATGCTTTGAGAATTTCCAGAATTGATCACTAGATTTCCAGAAATGTTGTAGATAAGTACTTTTTGTACTTTCTGTTCTGGGTCTGATAAGTATAAAGTGCTTGAAACTGGATTCGGATACAAGATTATTTGTGAAGTTTCTATGCTTTCTTTTGCAGCAGTTTCAGTTGCAACAGCCATTCTTAAAGTGCTTCCGCCGTAAACTGTGCTGATGTAGAATAGATTTGCAACAGAGCCTTTTGTTATAGTGTGAGAACCAGCAGCAATTGAAGCCGTTACGATACCTGCTGATGCCGTATAAGAAACATTATCTACTTTAATAGTTCCCGTAAAGTTTGAATCGAAAACCAAAGTTAAAGTAGACGTACTTGTTGTTGTATAAGTTATTGATGTACTTGATTCTATTTTTAGACGTTCAGTAAGTGTTAAACCATTGTAAGTTACAGAACCTGGAGTTGAATTCATATTTCCTGTTATAGAGTAGAATGTACTTGTTTTGCCAGATGTTGTAAAATTATGTAATTCAGATCCTCCGCCTGAACCTGTAGTAACTGTTATTGTTCCTGATGCAGATACTGGCGTTCCAGCTGTACCTGAAGTTGTTACAGTGTAAGAAACATTTGCAGTTGGAGTTCCAGTGATAGTTATAGTTTTTGCTGTTGTATTTTTCACAAATGACAATCCAGAAGCAGGTAATCCAGTTACAGATGCATCTGTTGCGTTTCCGCCCCAAGTAAATACGATTGAAGCAATAGCAGTTCCAGATGAAACCGTTTGACTATTGTTGCCACTAGAAGTTAATGTTTGGTTTCCAGCAGCGGTAACTGTTACAGTTCCTGAACCAGTGGCTGGGGAACCACTAGTTCCAGAAGTTGCAATTGAGTACGAAACTGTTGCAGTTGGGGTACCCGAAATAGTTATAGTTTTAGCTGTAGTATTTTTTACAAAAGATAAACCTGAAGCAGGTAATCCCGTTACAGTTGCATCAGTTGCATCTCCGCCCCATGTAAATACGATGGAAGAAATTGCTGTTCCGCTTACAACCGTTTGATTGTTGTTTGAAGCAGAAGTTAACGTTAAAGTCTGTGTTCCAGCAGGTGGATTCCCTTCTCCTTGTACAGCGACCAAATTTCCAGTGTAATTTGTAAGAGCTGTTTTTAATGCTGTAATAACTAAAGAAGAAGTATCATCTGTAGCGTTGTTGAATGTCCATTTCAAATCTCCTCCAGAAACACGTCCTGCATATTGAGTCGTTTTTGTTTTTGCAGCGGCAGGAGTATCGATAGTTAAATTTTTTACATATAAATTAGCATCTGTATCGAAGTTGTTGTAAACATTAGCGCCCGATTTAGATTTAACAGAACTGCTTACCACTTCTCCTCTTGTAGAAGCCACATAAGCATCAAAATCTGTTGTAGAGCTTATTTTTCCTGAGATATTGTACAACGGATTAGGGTCATTATAAGCTACAAAACGCATATTATTGGTTCCGTTAGAAGCGTCAAAAGTATTGTTGAAAGCTTTAATGCTTCCTCCAGCTTCCCCAGAGAATGTTCCCATTGTTCCAGCATTATTCACTTGGTTTGCTTCGTCCCAAATATCAGAACCTTGAAGTGAAGTTAGCATTGGATGCTTACTATTTCTGAAATAATTACCTTCAACAAAAAGCGAAGATCCCATAGTTGATCCTGCTCCATATTTAGAAACTCCGTCATAATAGTTGTTGTAAATATGTGCTGAATAATAACGTACACGAGGATGGCGTGAATCTGAATGATCAAACCAGTTGTGGTGATAAGTAATATAAAGTCCAGAAGTTGTTCCTTCGCTTAAACCTAAAAGACTTGCTTTTCCATTATCCCAAAAGTGGTTGTAAGATAATGTGATATAAGTTGAAGTTTTATTGTCAAGCGCACCATCGCCTTTTATTTGGTCAGCATCGCTTCCTGCATTTCCGTAGAATAAATCACAATTATGAACCCAAACGTGGTCATTGTCCTGTTGCATTCCTACGTTATCGCCTGCGGTACTATTGCAGTTCATAAATCCAAGATTGCTTACTTCGATGTTTGAAGCCGACTTCAGTCTAACTCCCCATCCATTTGCGACAGCATCGTCTCCAATACCTTCAATGGTAACATAACTCGAAGCATTGTTTGCGTTTTCAATAACAACATCTCCACCTTCCATAACCGTCATATCAGTGATATTTCCGATTAAACGGATAATAAACGGACGAGTGTCTTTTCCTTTCTTGATAGCGTAAAGAATATTCTGTAAACCAATACAAGGATTTGAACTTGCACCAGTAATATTCATTGAAATTGTGTTTTTAGTATTTTGGGTAATGTAGAGAATTACCGCGTTGTCTTTAGGAGTTCCGTCTGCTTTGTATCCTCCTGGAACACGCCCGCCATCAAAAGCAAATCCGTTTCTGTCGTGTGCGGTTACAGTTAGATTTCCTGTTGTGGCTCCAGTTCCTTCTGTGCCATTTACAACAGGTTTTACTTTTACAATGTAAGTTCCGGCTTTAAGTCCCGGAATGTCAGCACGGAAATAAGAACCATAACTTCTAATAAGCTGGTCGTCTATTTTTTGGTCTGTAAATCCGTTGCCAGTGTAATAGACATTGTAGGTCTGAGCACCACTGACTGGCTGCCATTTTACAAAAGCAGTTTCCAACCAGCCAGAAGCTTCATTAATTTGGATAGTTTGGGCCCATAATTGAACTGTCATGAGAAAGACAGCCACGAAAAGTAGGTTTTTTTTCATAAGGTTTGTTTAAGATAGTTAATAAAATAAGTAAGTGGTTTTTACTTTCGATTTCAAGTGGTTTAATTGTAATCGATTACACAAAATTATATATTAATTTTAAATAGTATAATTTTTTTGCTAAAAAAAAGAGGATACTTGAATTATTGAGCTTTTAAAATATTAAAAATGTAATAAATTGCATTAATTGTAATTTATTACATATTAGTCGTTGAGTACGGAAAGCCGTATTTTTCTCGCCTTTAGTAATTTTAAACCTTAAACAAAATGAATGGGGATAATCTGTAATTTTTTTTTATTACATAAATTACATTTTATTTTTTTGTAGGAAATGGATTCTTTTTGTGTTTTGAATAAAAGATTATTCTTAGAAGATTTTATTAGAATATTGAATTGGCATTCAAATTTTAGTCTATTAGAAATAAAAAAAGCCCTTTTGATTTTACTCAAAAGGGCCTGAATTAATATTTTTGGACAATTAGTCTTTACTAGAAAGTTTAGATAAAAGTCTTAAGAATTCAATATACAACCAAACCAATGTGATCATTAATCCCATTGCTCCATACCATTCCATAAATTTTGGCATTTTTTCTCTTGCACCTTTTTCAATTAAATCAAAATCTAAGAAAAGGTTAAGTGCTGCTATAATGATAACAAAAACACTGATACCGATACTCATCATGGAATTTCCATAATGAACAGGTGTCCAGCTTGTAAACATTGATACAACCCAAGAAATTAAATAATAAGTTGCAATTGCTAACGTTGCAGCAACCACAACAGATTTGAATTGTTCTGTAACTTTTACGATTCTAAATTTGTACAAACCAAGGCAAACCAAGAAAGTAACAAGAGTTGCACCAACTGCATTGATTACGATTCCTGGAAATTTTAATTCAAATATCGCAGAAATACCACCTATGAACAATCCTTCGAATAAAGCATATCCTGGCGCTAGGTAAGGAGATAGCTGTGGTTTGAATGAAGAAACTAATACTAAAATAAAACCAATAATTGCACCTCCAATTGTAGGTAACATCGGATTCATTCCATTAAAAGCCATCCACCATGTTACCATAGCAGCTCCGCATAAAATTAGAAATAAGATTGCTGTTTTGTTAATTGTTCCAGACACCGTCATTTCTTGATTGTAATCAATAATCTGAGCTTGGTGTACTTCTGTTCTTGATTCAGTATTAGACGAAAAACGCTTACTGTTTAAAAATGGATTTTTTGAATTAAAGTTCATATTTTAATACATTTAATTGAATTCAAATATATGGAGATTTTTTGATGTGCACTTGCATAGAAGAATTTTTTAACATGAATTTCTGTTCTTTATTAAGACATAAAAAAAAATCCATTAAAACTAATTTAATGGATTTTCAATATTTTAATTTAAAGAAATTTTCTTATTTCAATAAGTCTAAAACTAACGATGGGAATAAACCTAAAGCAATATTTAAAACAATTGATACTACAGCTGTAGCATAAATAAGGAATGGTCTTCCTGTTCTTTCTTGATTAGGTTCTTTAGAATACATTGCGATGATTAGTTTGAAATAATATCCAACACTAATGATAGAATTAATTACTGCAACGATTACTAAACCAATGTATCCTGCTTGAATTGTTTGATTGAATAAGAACAACTTAGCAAAGAATCCAGAGAAAATAGGAATTCCGGCCATTGATAATAATGAAGCTGTAAGAACTGCAGCCAATAGCGGATTTGTTTTTCCTAAACCGTGGAAATTTGTAATATCTTCATTATCCTGATCTCTGCATACATATAAAATCACACTGAAAGCTGCGATTCCTGCTAATGCGTAAGCAGCAGTGTAGTATAACAAAACTCCTGCTGAAGCTGAAACAGTTAGTAAAGTCATTAACATGAAACCTGCGTGAGAGATTCCAGAGAAAGCAAGCATACGTTTTACGTTTACTTGTCTTAATGCCATAATATTACCTACAGACATTGAGGTAATTGAGATTATAACCACGATAACTTCAAAAGTATGTAATAGATCTTGATTTTCTAATGAAGAAATAAAGTTCATTCCAGCAATCAGTTTAAATAAAGTTGCAATTGCAACTACTTTTGCCAATGTGCTCATTAAAGCAGTTGTCAAAGCAGGAGAACCTTCATAAACATCTGGAGCCCAGAAGTGGAAAGGAACAGCTGCAACTTTAAATAACATTCCGATAATCATTAAAATTAATCCAATAGGAAACCAGATTGGTAATTCTGCAGATAAAGCACTTTCGTGGATTTCACTTATATCAAAAGTTCCCATTGCTCCGTAAATCAAACAGATTCCGAATAAGATAATTCCTGATGCAAAAGATCCCATTAAGAAATATTTCATACCTGCTTCGTTACTCTTTATATTCAAACGGTCACTTGCCGCTAAAACATATAATGCGATAGATAAAATTTCGATTCCTAAGAAGAACATAGCTAAGTTTCCAAAAGAAACCATCGCTACAGCTCCAGCTAGTAAGAAAACTTTAATAGCAACATAATCAGAAATTTTCGTTGGGTGATTATGGTAAAAATTGTGACTTAATGCTACAAGGAAAATAGTCAAAACGATAAACAATGATGAAAAAGCTGTAGAAAACTTACTCACTGCTATCATGTTATTGTAATAACTTTGTTCTGCTCCAAATTCACAGTAATTAAGTGCTAATACGCCTAATAAACCCAAAATGGTAATAGGAACGATCGCCTTTCTTAAATTAAGAATTTCAAACAATAGGCAGAAAATACCCAATCCTGTTATAGCTATTAATGTATTCATTTTTATCTTTTTGATTTAGGATTTCAATTTTAAGCTTAAATCCTAATTTATTTTTGTTTAAAATATTAGTTCTTATTGATAACTTGTAAAATGTTTTCCAAGCTTGGTGTAATCAAATCTGTAATTGGTTTTGGATAGAAACCAAAGAATAATAAAACCGCGATGATTACAGCAAATGAAATTCCCTCGTTAAGCGTAACATCAGCAAAAGCTTTAGAGTTAGTTTCTCCTAACATTACATGCTGGAACATTCTTAACATATAGTAAGCTCCTAGAATAATAGTAGTACCGCCAAGGATAGCAAACCAGATATTAATTTGAGATAAGCTGTATAATACTGTAAACTCTCCAACAAAGTTAAATGTACTTGGTAATGCAACAGAAGCTAATACTAAGATTAAAAACATCGATGTGAATTTTGGAGATTGCGCACGAATTCCGCCCATTCCGCCAATTTCTCTAGTTTCGTATCTTCTAAAAATTACTTCAGCAGCAAAGAACAATCCTACCACAACGAAACCGTGAGCGATCATTTGCATAACTGACCCTCTAAAACCATCAAGCGTTAAAGTATAAGATCCAGCAGCAATTAATCCAACGTGAGCAAGAGAAGAATAAGCTAATAGTTTTTTCAAATCTTTTTGTCTCAACGCTACAATTGAACCATAAATTACACCTGCAATTCCTAAAGCGATAAAGATATGCATGTACTCTTTAGCTGCGATTGGAGCAAGTGGCAATTGCCAACGAAGTACGCTGTATAATCCCATTTTTAGCATAATACCAGATAAAAGCATTGTTCCAACAGTCGGTGCTTTTTGGTATACATTTGCCTGCCAAGTGTGGAAAGGAATAATTGGAATTTTGATAGCATAAGCTAAGAAGAAAGCCAAGAAAATCCAGAATTGCTCGCAAGCAGATAAGTTTACTTTGTATAAATCTTCGATTAAGAAAGAACCAGCTTTTGTGTATAAGTAAATAAAAGCAGTCAACATGAATAACGAACCAGCAAGTGTATAAATAAAGAATTTAACCACTGCTTTTCTGCGCTCTTCAGCATCGCCATTACCCCAGATCAAAGCAATAAAGTAGATTGGAATAAGCGCTAGCTCCCAGAAGATATAGTATAAAAGACCGTCAGCTGCTAAGAAAGTTCCCGCCATGGCAAAAGCCATAAACAAGATTAATCCATAAAAGCTTTTTGCATTTTTATATTCATTTCCAAAAGAAGAAAATATAATAATCGGAGTTAAAGCTGCAGTTAGTAAAACCATTGCAAGCCCAAGACCATCACCATTTAAAGCGAAAGAAATTTTTGGCTGATTAATCCAGCTGTTGATTACGCTGATATTTTCGCCAGCATTATAATTATTCAATAATACAATTGAACATCCTAAAGCGGCTAAACTAAAAAGTAAAGCAACTTTTGAAGCTAGTTTGTCACCAGAAAAGTAAGTGGCAAATGCACCAATTAAAAGTATAATTAATATAGTAGAAACGTTCATAGTAATAATATTATTGAGCTAAAAATATATAGGAAACAATTGCACAAAGTCCTAAAACAAATACAAATAGATATAATCCTATACTTCCGGTTTGTAATTTTTTTCCTTGGAAAGCAATTTCGTTTGCTATTTTACCTAATCCAAAAACAAGAGCAGACAATCCTGTCTCGATATAATCTCTAAAGAATTTAGATAAACTATTTACTGGTGCTACAAATACAGCGTCGTAAACTTCGTCTACATAATATTTGTTGTATAACACTTTGCTTAAACCAGTAATGTTTTCATCAGATTCTGGAACATTATCTTGTTTAAAGTATTTTATGTAAGCAATTAAAATCCCTAGTAATCCGCCTAAAACTGCAACACCCATTAAAGTGTATTCAGTTGCGCCTAAATGGTGTTCTTCACCTGCTACTTTTGTGAAAAGAGGAGCAAGGTATCCATTTAACCAGCTGTTTCCAGGTAAACTGATCAATCCGCCAAAAGTTGCTAAAATAGCTAAGATGATAAGCGGAATAGTAATTAATGAACCACTTTCGTGTAAGTGATGTTTTTGTTCTTCAGTACCTCTGAATTCTTTGAAGAAAGTCAAGAACATTAAACGGAACATATAGAAAGCTGTCATGATTGAAGCAACAGATCCAACAACGTATAATGGAATACTGTGGTGGAAAGCTGTCAATAAAATTTCATCTTTAGAAAAGAATCCTGAGAAAAATGGAACTCCTGAAATTGCTAATGAAGAAATCAACATAGTCCAGAATGTAATTGGCATTGCTTTACGCAATCCACCCATATTACGCATATCTTGTTCACCGTGTAATCCGTGAATTACAGATCCAGATCCTAAGAATAAACAAGCTTTAAAGAAAGCGTGAGTGATTACGTGGAAAACCGCTACTTCATAAGCTCCAAATCCTAATGCTAAAAACATTAAACCTAATTGAGAAACTGTAGAGTAAGCCAATACTTTTTTGATATCGTTTTGAACCAATCCAATTGTAGCAGCGACTAATGAAGTGATTGCTCCAATAATTGCGATTACACTTTGAACGTCTGTTGCAAGGTCAAAAACAAAATTTAATCTTGTTACCATAAAAATACCAGCAGTAACCATCGTAGCCGCGTGGATTAATGCAGAAACTGGAGTTGGTCCAGCCATCGCATCAGGCAACCAAGTGTATAACGGAATTTGAGCAGATTTACCACAAGCCCCAATGAACAAGCATAAAGCTGCTAGAGAAAGTAATGGTAAATTTAAATTTGTAGCTCCAGCAATTGCCGTTTTTAAAGTTGCATAATCTAATGTAGAGAACATTGAACCAATGATGAACATACCGATTAAAAGACCTAAATCTCCAATTCTGTTCATGATGAAAGCTTTTTTAGCAGCATCATTGTAATCTTGGTTTTTATGCCAGAATCCAATTAATAGGTAAGAACAAAGTCCAACACCTTCCCATCCAATGAAAAGAACTAATAAGTTGCTTCCAATTACAAGTGTAATCATGAAGAATACGAATAGATTTAAATACGCAAAAAACTTGTGCATATTCTCATCATCGTGCATGTAACTGATAGAGTATAAGTGAATCAAAGATCCAATTCCAGTTACAAAAAGTAACCAAAGAACAGATAATTGATCTAATAAAAATCCAAGATTGATTTTTAAGTTGCTGATTTGAATCCAATCAAATAAAGTAACTTCGATTCCTTTTCCAGTTGAAGTTATTTGATTAAAAAGTAAAAGAGAAACTACAAAAGAAATTGCTACAGCAATAGTTCCGATTGCACCAGAAACTGTTTTGCCTAAGCTTTTTCCAAAAAAGACATTTACTAGAAAACCTAGTAAAGGAGTTAAAACTAAAATTAAAGCTAAATTGGTATCCATTTCTGATTATCCTTTTAAATTTTTTAAATTATCGATACTGATTGAGCCGATATTTCTAAAGATAGAAACTAAAATGGCCAATCCTACCGCAACTTCGGCTGCAGCAACCGCCATCGAGAAGAACACAAAAACTTGTCCTTGCGCATCTTGATGATAAGTTGAAAAAGCAACAAATAAAAGGTTTACCGCATTCAACATAATTTCGATAGACATGAAAACGATAATAGCATTTCGTCTGTACAATACACCAAAAATACCAATACAGAAAAGTACAACACTTAAAAAGATGTAGTTTTCAATACCTATTTGATTTAATATATTACCCATTATTTATTTAATTTTTCTTTTTTAGACAATAGAACTGCTCCAATCATAGCAACCAAAAGTAGGATCGAAGCAAATTCGAACGGAACCATATATTCGTTCAATAATATTTTACCTAAAACTTTAATTGATTGGAAATCTTCTCCAGTAGAATCGTATTCACCAACAATTGGTTTCGAGTTAATAAAGATTGTAATCAAAACAATCAGTATTAAACAGAAAGAAATAATAGCACCTAAACGTGTAATTCTAGGTCGGTGAACTTCTCGCTGTTCGTTCAGGTTCATCAACATGATGGTAAACAGGAACAGAATCATAATAGCTCCGGAGTAGACTATTATATGAACAACAGCTAAAAACTGAGAATTTAATAGTAAATAATGACCAGCGATTGAAAAGAAACAAATTACCAAGTAGATGGCACTATGAATCGGGTTTCTGCTGAAAATAGTCAAGAAAGCAGTAATAACGGTAATGAACGCTAAAAAGCAAAAGATAACTTGAACAGTTGTTGCGTGTGCAAAATCAGGAATATGTATCATTTAGTTAGCGTTTTTAAGTTGAGCGTTTTTCAAAGCCATTTCTAAAGGCATTACTAATTTATCTTTCCCGAAAATGAAATCTTCTCTATTGTAATTAGCAGGAACTAATACTTTAGATTCAGTTAAGTAAATAGCGTCTTTTGGACAAGCTTCTTCACATAAACCACAGAAAATACAACGAAGCATATTGATTTCGTAGATTTCTGCATATTTCTCTTCTCTATACAAGTGTTTTTCATCAGGTTTGCGTTCTGCAGCTTTCATAGTGATCGCTTCTGCAGGGCATGATAATGCACATAATCCGCAAGCTGTACAGTTTTCACGGCCTTGTTCATCACGTTTCAACATGTGCTGACCACGGTAAACTGGACTCATTTCACGAACCTGCTCTGGGTAATGAATGGTAACTTTTTTTCTGAAAAGGTGTTTTACTGTAATAACCAAACCTTTTACAATCGCCACAAGATACAATCGTTCAACAAAAGACATGTCTTTATTTGACACCACCTTTTTTCTACCCGATAATGATATAGTTTCTATTGACATTTTTACTATTATAGTTTATGATTTATAATTTGACATCGATCAAATTCAAAATCTATTTTGTTTTTATTTGAAGCTAATTACAGTTCTTAGAATCCTAAAGCGGCTAAGATTTCGTGTCTTAAAATAACAACACCTGTAATCATGATATTAATAATCGAAAGCGGAATTAATATTCTCCAGCCTAAGTTCATTAATTGGTCATATCTAAATCTTGGAATTGTCCAACGTACCCACATGTAAAAGAAAATGAAGAAACATATTTTTATAAATAATGCTCCAATTCCTAATAAGTTTGCTGTATTTACACCAACATTTTCTACCATCCATTGCATTCCAGGATAGTTGTACCCACCAAAGAATAATACAGAAATAATAGTAGAAGAGATAAACATACTCGCATATTCAGCAAATAAATAGAATCCCATTTTCATTGACGAATATTCTGTATGGTAACCTCCAATTAATTCGTTTTCACATTCTGCTAAATCGAAAGGAGTTCTATTGGTTTCTGCAAATGAACAGATTAAGAAAATCAAGAATGATAATGGCTGATAAAAAACATTCCAATTCATTCCTTGTTGCTGTAATGAAATTTCTTTTAAACTCATTGTTCCAGTCATCATCAATAAAGCAATTATTGATAATCCCATTGCAACTTCGTAAGAAACCATTTGAGAAGCGGCACGAATAGCTCCCATCAAAGAGAACTTGTTGTTAGAAGCCCATCCACCAATCATGATACCGTAAACTCCAACAGAAAGAACTCCGAAAATGTATAATAAGGCAATGTTTACATCTGTAGCTTGAAGAATAATGTCTCTTCCGAAAAGATGCAAACGATCTCCCCACGGAATTACAGCACTAGTCATTAAAGCGGTACTCATTGCAATTGCAGGTCCAACTACGAATAAAAATCTATTTGGTGTGTTTGGGAAAAACTCTTCCTTAGAGAACAATTTCATACCATCTGCAAGTGGTTGTAATAAACCTCCCCATCCAGCACGGTTTGGTCCAACACGATCTTGCAAGAAAGCAGCAACTTTACGTTCTGCCCAAGTAGAATACATCGCCATGATCATTGTTACCGCAAAAACGACAACAATAACAACACTTTTTTCTATAATAAATGCACTTTCCATTTCTTACTATTTTTGATCTTTATCAGTTAATGGAATTGCAGCCATACTAATCTTTTTACGGTCAATATCTCTACCTAAAAGAATATTCTTTTCTGTATCGATTGTAACTTTCTCTAATTTTTGAGTGTAGTTGTTTTGGTTGATAACAGAATCTTTTTCAAATTCTCTTGGTCCTTCAATAACCCAGTCATTCACATTTTTGTGATCAAAACGACAGCTGTTGCAGATGAATTCTTCTACTTCATGGTACTCGTCTTTACGACCAGTTACACGCTGAATTTCTCCACCAAACATCCAAACGGTAGTTTTTCCGCAACATCCTGGAGTAGTACATTCTCTGTGTGCGTTATAAGGTTTGTTAAACCAAACTCTTGATTTAAAACGGAAAGTTTTATCTGTTAAAGCTCCAACTGGACAAACATCAATCATGTTTCCAGAGAACTCATTGTCGATCGCTTTAGAAATTCCAGTTGAAATATTAGCGTGGTCACCACGATCCAATACTCCGTGAACTCTGTTGTCTGTCAATTGATCTGCAACTTGCACACATCTTTGGCATAAAATACAACGGTTCATGTGAAGTTGAATATTTGGACCAATATCTTCTGGTTCAAATGTTCTTTTCTCTTCAATGTAACGTGATTTCGGATTTCCGTGCTCAAAACTTAAATTCTGTAAATCACATTCACCAGCTTGATCACAAATAGGGCAATCTAATGGGTGATTGATTAATAAAAATTCTGTTACAGATTTACGGGCTTCAGTTACTCTTGCAGACGATTTACTGTTTACTTCCATACCATCCATACATCCTGTTACACAAGATGCCATTAATTTTGGCATTGGTCGTGGGTCAGCTTCACTTCCTTTAGAAACTTCAACTAAACAACAACGACATTTACCGCCGCTGCCTTTTAATTTTGAGTAATAGCACATGGCTGGCGGTACTAAATCCCCTCCAATCATACGTGCAGCCTGCAGGATTGTTGTTCCTGGTTCTACGTCTATACTTTGACCGTCTATGGTTACTTTCATCTCTTTATGATTTGAATGTTGAAAGTCGGAATATTCAAAAGAGTTGCTGTCCTTTTAATATTTTTAA
Source organism: Flavobacterium tagetis (assembly GCF_016735615.1). Taxonomy (GTDB): domain Bacteria; phylum Bacteroidota; class Bacteroidia; order Flavobacteriales; family Flavobacteriaceae; genus Flavobacterium; species Flavobacterium tagetis. Next base: position 902,488 of record NZ_JAERSF010000001.1, on the reverse strand, counting down.
CTTTATAACTTTCTGCTATATATTTTTTAAACGATTACTTTACCGCCAACTAAATGCTTAACTTGTGAGAAAGGCTCGGCAACAAAGTGATCTCTATTTTTAATTTTTTCTGGGAAACGAACGTGATATTCAAATTCATCTCTAAAGTGACGAATCGCTGCAGCTACTGGCCAAGAAGCAGCGTCACCAAGTGGACAAATTGTGTTTCCTTCAATTTTACTCTGAATGCTCCACAATAATTCGATATCTTCTTCACGGCCTTGACCGTTTTCGATTCTCCATAAGATTTTTTCTAACCATCCAGTTCCTTCACGGCATGGAGTACATTGTCCGCAAGACTCATGGTGGTAAAAACGAGCAAAGTTCCAAGTGTTTCTAACTACACAAGCAGTGTCATTGTACACAATAAATCCTCCAGAACCTAACATAGATCCAGTAGCAAAACCACCATCACTTAAAGATTCGTAAGTCATTAAACGGTCTTCGCCATTTGCTGTTTTGAAAATCAATTCAGCTGGTAAAATTGGCACAGAAGAACCTCCAGGTACAAATGCTTTCAAAGGTCTGCTTGAAGACATTCCTCCTAAATATTCATCAGAATTCATGAATTCGTCAACACTTAAACCTAATTCAATTTCGTAAACACCAGGATTTTTGATGTGCCCTGAAGCAGAAATTAATTTAGTTCCAGTAGAACGTCCAATTCCAATTTTAGCATAATCATCGCCAGAATTGTTTACAATCCATGGCACCGTCGCAATTGTTTCCACATTGTTTACCACAGTTGGATTTGCCCAAAGACCAGAAACCGCTGGAAAAGGTGGTTTAATACGAGGGTTTCCTCTTTTACCTTCCAATGATTCGATTAATGCTGTTTCTTCTCCACAGATATATGCTCCAGCTCCACAGTGTACGTGAAGTTCAAGATCATAACCTGATCCTAATATATTTTTTCCTAACCATCCGGCAGCTTTTGCTTCGGCGATTGCTCTTTCTAAGATTTTGAAAACCCACATATATTCTCCACGAATGTAGATATACGATAAGTTAGCGCCCAAAGCATAGCTTGAAGTAATCATTCCCTCAATCAATAAGTGAGGAATATATTCCATCAAAAATCTATCTTTGAATGTTCCAGGCTCAGATTCGTCGGCATTACAAACTAAGTGTCTTGGTTTTCCTGATTTTTTATCAATAAAGCTCCATTTCATTCCCGCAGGGAAACCAGCACCACCACGACCACGTAATCCTGATTTTTTTACTTCCTCAGTTACTTCGTCCGGAGTTAATGTTTTTAAAGCTTTTTCTACAGAAGCGTAACCACCATTTTGGCGATATACTTCATAGGTTTTAATTCCAGGAATATTGATTTTATCTAATAATATTTTTTGTGACATCTTATTTATCGTGTAATATTATTTTATCATCTCTACAATCAGCAATAATCTGATCGATTTTCTCTTCTGTCAGTTTTTCTTTGTAGAAATCTCCCAGCTGCATCATCGGAGCGTATCCGCAAGCACCTAAACATTCTACACCAGCAATGGTAAACATTCCGTCTGGAGTTGTTTCGCCCATTTTAATGCCTAATTTTTCAGAAGTATAATCCATTAAATCTTCGGCACCTCTTAGACAACAGCAAGAAGTTTGGCAGAACTCAAACATGTACTTACCAATTGGCTTCTGGTTGAACATCGTATAGAAAGTAACCACTTCATAAACCTCAATTGGTTTTATTTGAAGAATCTCGGCAACTTTATCTTGCAATTCAATACTAAGCCAGTTGTTATGTGCATCCTGAACTTCGTGCAAAACAGGCAATAAAGCCGATTTTTGTTTGCCCTCAGGATAATGACTGATTAATTCATTGATGCGATTCATCAATGCCTCAGTCATGTTTATTTCTTGTTTGTAATGTTTACGTTCCATTTTTATTTTAGATTTTAGATTTTAGATTTTTGATTTTTTCAAATCTTTATCTACAATCCTTATTCTGCAATCTTTGTTTTAAGTTTTAGATTCTTCAATCTGAATTTTACAATTCTTAATTATAATTTTAAATCTAAATTCTAAAATCTGCATTTTCATTCAGCAATCTAAAATCTACAATTTAAAATCTACAATCTGTTAGGCGTCTAATTCTCCTGCAATTACGTTCAAACTTGATAAGATGATAATTGCATCAGAAAGCATAGCACCTTTAATCATTTCAGGGAATGCTTGATAATAAATAAAGCATGGTCTTCTGAAATGTAATCTATATGGAGTTCTACTTCCGTCTGTTACTAAATAAAAACCAAGTTCTCCATTTCCTCCTTCTACAGGGTGGTAAATTTCTGCAACTGGTACAGGAACTTCTCCCATTACGATCTTAAAGTGATAAATTAAAGATTCCATAGAAGTGTAAACGTCTTCTTTTGGAGGAAGGTAGTAATCTGGAACTTCGGCATGATATTCGTTGCCTGGAGGCATTTTTTCTAAAGCCTGACGAATAATGCTTAAACTTTCCCAAACTTCAGCATTACGAACACAGAAACGATCGTACGTATCTCCTGATTTTCCAACAGGTACAATAAAATCGAAATCTTCGTAAGAGGAGTAAGGTTGTGCTACACGTACGTCATAATCAACTCCGGCAGCACGTAAGTTTGGACCTGTAAATCCGTAAGCCATTGCTTTTTCGGCAGTGATACCACCTACGTTTACAGTTCTATCAAGGAAAATTCTATTTCTCTCGAATAAGTTTTGGAATTCTTGCCAAACTGGTGGGAATTCTTCAAGGAATTTATCTAGTTTTTTGAAAACTTCTGGAGACCAGTCTCTTTCAAAACCACCAATTCTTCCCATATTTGTAGTCAAACGAGCTCCACAAATTTCTTCGTAGATTTCGTAGATTTTTTCTCTAAATTGAAAAACGTATAAGAAACCAGTATACGCACCAGTATCAACACCCAAAATACCGTTACAGATAATGTGGTCTGTAATACGAGCCAGCTCCATAACGATAACTCTTAAATATTGTGCTCTTTTAGGAACTTCAATACCTAATAGTTTTTCTACTGTCATCCACCATCCCATATTGTTGATAGGAGAGGAACAATAGTTCATACGGTCTGTAAGAGGTGTAATTTGATAAAAAGGACGATTTTCGGCAATTTTTTCGAATGCTCTGTGGATGTAGCCAATAGTTGGCTCAGCCTCAAGAATTTTTTCACCATCCATTAACAAGATATTTTGGAAAATACCGTGTGTAGCAGGGTGAGTCGGACCTAAATTCAGTACAGAAAGTTCGCTTCCGTCTTCGTTTAGTCTCTCCTTAATTATTTTAGCATATCGATGCTCTGGTGGTAATAATAGTTCTGACATTTTATAATGTTGAATTATTTTTTAGCAATTTGTTGTTGTTCTTCCGAAGAATCGGTCATCCTTATCTGTTCTTCCGCTGTCTTCCAATGGGAATTCTTTTCTCATTGGGTGAGACAACATTTCATCCATATTTAAAATACGTTTCAATTGAGGATGTCCTATAAAGTCGATTCCGTAAAAATCGAAAGTTTCTCTTTCCATCCAGTTAGAAGACAAGAAAATGTTTGAAACCGATTTAATTTCTGGTTTTTCGCCGTTTAAGAAAACTTTGATTTTTAATCTTTTGTTTTCGTACCAGTTGTGTAAATGATAAACAACTGCAAACTGGCGTTCTGTTTCGTTATCTGGATAATGAATTCCGCACAAATCTGTTAAGAAGTGAAAACGTAATTCAGGATCATTTTTAAGGAATAGAATCAGGGGCGTAATTTTATCAGCCGAAGCTTCTAAAGAAAAAATATCTCTTTCTTGCTGAAAATTGAAAACATCGTTATTAAATGTTTCAGTAAGTTTATCTTGGATCAGGGTGTTTTCTAAAGCCATCTTATGAGATATTATATGAAGCTAATAATTCTTGGTATTCAGGTGAGCTTCTTCGTCTCACAGATTCACTTTTTACCAGGTCTTGAAGTCTCATAACTCCATCAACAATTTGTTCTGGTCTTGGCGGGCATCCTGGCACATAAACATCAACAGGAATTACTTTGTCAATTCCTTGAAGAACAGAGTAAGTGTCAAATACTCCTCCTGACGAAGCGCATGCTCCAACAGCAATAACCCAGCGAGGTTCTGCCATTTGTTCGTATACTTGTCTTAAAATTGGGGCCATTTTTTTAGAAATAGTTCCCATAACTAATAACATATCGGCTTGTCTTGGCGAGAAACTCACACGCTCAGAACCAAATCGAGCTAAGTCATAGTGAGATGCCATTGTTGCCATGAATTCGATACCACAGCATGAAGTCGCGAAAGGAAGCGGCCATAATGAGTTAGCTCTTGCTAAACCAACAACATCACTAAGTTTTGTAGCGAAGAAACCTTCACCAGTAACTCCTTCTGGCGGCGCAACCATATTTACTTTTGAATCGCTCATTTTATTTTAGATTTCTGATTTTAGGTTTTAGATTTTTGAAATCGTAAAAGGTAAAATCAATTTTTTAAATCAGTACTTTAAATTTGAATTCAAATTTTAAATCTCAATATTAGATAAATCTAAAATCTCAGATCTAAAATCTAAAATTATTATTCCCACTCTAATGCTTTCTTTTTGATGATATAGAAGAAACCAACTAAAAGCAAAGACATGAAAACTAACATTTTTAACATTCCTTCAATTCCTAAGTCTTTGAAGTTTACTGCCCACGGATAAAGGAAAATAACCTCTACGTCGAATAATACGAACAATATGGCAACTAAGAAGTATTTTACAGAGAATGGGATACGAGCGTTACCTACAGATTCGATACCACATTCGAAGTTTTTGTCTTTAACTTCAGAGGATCTTTTAGGTCCTAATTTTCCAGAAATAATGATTGTTCCTACCACAAAACCAACAGCTAGAATAAACTGCATTAAAATAGGAATGTAACTGTATTGATCAGATTGCATAAACTTCGATTTTATACTTAAAAAATGAGCCACAAAGATAACTTGGAAGTCTGTAAAACACAAGTTAAAAAAGGATTTAAGTAGGGTGCCGAACCGCGTTTATGTCTAATTTTTATTCATTATAAATAACATTGAGTTATTTTAATATTTTTTTAAGATTATAGATAAAAAAAACGTCCCGATATTTTCGGGACGTCTTCTGAGACCATTCAGAGGCAAAAAAAATAAATTGCTATATTTTTCTTAGATTACTGCTACTTTAGCAGCAACTTTCCCTTTTCTTCCTTCTTCTTCTTCATAGCTTACACGGTCACCTTCGCGTAATTCTTCCGCGTTAATTCCTGAAGCGTGAACGAAGATGTCTTTTCCTGTTTCTTCGTCTGTAATGAATCCATAACCTTTAGATTCATTGAAAAATTTTACTGTACCTGTACGCATTTGTAATGTAATAATAATTTATAATAAACAAATGTAATATATAAAATCATACAAAAGACATATACGTGTTAATTTTTTGTAAAAATTATTGATTTACAGTGTTTTTACGCGGTTTATTGCATCAATTTGTTTATAAAATACCATAATTTGCGAATCATTAATTGTAAGAATATAAAAACATTGCGTTTGTAAGAATATGATAATTCAAAAAAATCAAGGCTTAAGATTTTTCTTAAAAATTTGATTAAAACAAAAAGCCGCTGAAATTTCAGCGGCTTTTTGTTTTTTTATGAATAATTTACTTCAAATTAAGCAATATCTACTTTGATGCGAAGTTCTTTCAATTGTGCATCGTCGATTGCAGCAGGAGCATCGATCATGACATCGCGTCCTGAATTGTTTTTAGGGAATGCGATAAAATCTCTAATTGTTTCCTGTCCTCCTAAGATAGCAACAAGTCTATCTAAACCGAACGCTAATCCTCCGTGTGGCGGTGCTCCAAATTGGAAAGCATCCATTAAGAAACCAAATTGAGCTTTTGCTTCTTCTTCGGTAAATCCTAAATATTTGAACATTAATTGCTGAGTCGCTTTATCGTGAATACGAATAGATCCACCACCAATTTCGTTTCCGTTTAAAACCATATCGTACGCATTTGCGCGAACTTTTCCTGGTTCTGTTTCCAATAACGCCATGTCTTCTGGTTTTGGAGAAGTAAAAGGATGGTGCATTGCATGATAGCGTCCACTTTCTTCATCAAGTTCCAATAATGGGAAATCTACAACCCATAATGGAGCAAATTCTTCAGGATTGCGTAATCCTAAACGAGTTGCCAATTCCATACGAAGTGCAGAAAGTTGTGCGCGAGTTTTATTAGCAGGACCAGAAAGTACAAAAATCATATCGCCAGGATTTGCTTCAGTTGCTTTTGCCCAGTTTGCTAAATCTTCATTATCGTAGAATTTATCTACAGATGATTTATAAGTTCCGTCTTCATTGCATTTTACGTAAACCATTCCAGATGCTCCAACTTGTGGACGTTTTACCCAGTCAATTAATCCATCAATTTCTTTACGAGTATAATTCCCAGCCCCAGAAACAGCAATTCCAACAACTAATTCAGCTGCATTGAATACAGGGAATTCTTTATGTTGCGCAAATTCGTTTAATTCTCCAAACTTCATTCCGAAACGAATGTCCGGTTTGTCGTTTCCATATGTTTTCATGGCATAGTCGTAAGTAATTCTCGGGAATTTGTCTACTTCAATACCTTTAATTTCTTTTAATAAATGTCTTGTCAATCCTTCAAAAACATTCAAAATATCTTCTTGTTCAACAAATGCCATTTCGCAGTCAATCTGAGTAAACTCTGGCTGACGGTCTGCACGTAAATCTTCGTCACGGAAACATTTCACAATTTGGAAATATTTATCCATTCCACCTACCATCAATAATTGTTTGAAAGTTTGTGGAGATTGTGGTAAAGCATAAAATTGTCCTTCGTTCATACGGCTTGGTACAACAAAATCTCTCGCTCCTTCTGGAGTCGATTTGATTAGGTAAGGTGTTTCAACTTCGCAGAAATCCAAATCAGATAAATATTTACGAACTTCCATTGCCACTTTGTGACGGAATAATAAACTGTTTTTTACTGGATTTCTTCTGATGTCCAAGTAACGGTATTTCATTCTGATATCTTCTCCGCCGTCAGTTTCATCTTCAATTGTAAAAGGAGGGGTAAGTGCAGTATTTAAAATCGTTAATTCTGAAACTAAAATTTCAATTTCACCAGTTGGAATGTTTTTGTTTTTAGCTTCACGTTCAATAACAGTTCCTTTTACCTGAATTACAAATTCGCGGCCAAGTGTTTTTGCTAATTCAAAAACGTTTTTATCAGTACGACTTTCGTCAAAAATAAGTTGAGTAATTCCATAACGGTCGCGTAAATCGACCCAATTCATAAATCCTTTATCACGTGATTTTTGAACCCAGCCCGCAAGTGTAACTTCGGTATTAATATTTGAAGCGTTTAATTCGCCACAATTATGACTTCTATACATAATCAAAATTTTAGACTGCAAAAGTAAATACAAAATTCAAGATAATATAGTAAAGTGATAAGTTGATTCAGAATAATTTCAAATAAATTGTTAATTGTGAAAATCCGAAGCTTTAATTTCTTTAGTTTTGATTCATCTAAAAACTAATCGTAATACCTATGAAAAAACTTTTTGTTGCAGGTTTAGTACTTTTTAATGCTTTAAATATTGTTGCTCAAAGCAAAAATTCAATTAAGTTCACAGCTAAAATCGCCAATAGAAATAGCGACACTTTGGTTATTAAAGGAAGGGATAATTTCAGGCAAGTAATTCCAATTGATAAAAATGGAGTTTTTGCGGCAACATTTGATGCTCCAAAAGGATTTTATATGTTTAGTGATGGAACAGAATCTTCAAATTTATATTTAAAACCAGATTCGGAAGTTAATCTAACAATGAATGCAAAAGAATTTGATGAAACAATTGTATTTAATGGTAAAGGTGTAAACGAAAGCAACTTTTTGGCACAGCAAGCTTTAAGAAATGAAAAATTAGAGGAAGCATTTTCTAAAGAGCCAGCGGAATTTCAAGTAATACTAGCGGCCAAGAATAAAGCAGATGTTGAAAGTCTGGAGAAAGGATCATTTGATCCAGAATTTATCGTTGCCATGAAAAGTAATTTTGAGCGTTTTAATCAATTCTCAAATGAACGTTATGAAAGTGCCTATAAAGCAAGTAAGCTTAACGGAAAACCTTCTCCTCAATTTGACTATGAAAACTATAAAGGAGGAAAAACAAAACTTTCTGATTTAAAAGGAAAATATGTTTACATTGATCTTTGGGCAACATGGTGTGCACCTTGTAGAGCAGAGATTCCTTATCTACAAAAGATTGAAGAGAAATATAACGGAAAGAATATTGAATTTGTGAGCATTTCTATTGACAAAGCAAAAGACAATGAAAAATGGAAAAAGTTTGTAATAGATAAAAAATTAGGAGGCGTTCAATTATTTGCGGATAAAGATTGGGAATCTGAGTTTGTTGTGAATTATGGTGTGACAGGAATCCCAAGATTTATTTTAATAGATCCGCAAGGCAATATTCTGAAATCTGATGCATCAAGACCATCTGATCCTGAACTTGATAAGCAACTTAGTGCATTATTGAACTAATTTATTTACGAAATTTATAACGTTATCGTAAAATTTAAATATTTATAAAATACCAGTAAAACCAGTACTTGAGCGCTGGTTTTTTCTTTTTCGGAAAATTTCCAATGTTAAGTTTTTATTCAATGTTACCAAATTGTTAAGCAAAAGTTTTTTTAATGTAAACTATTAACTATATTTGATAAAGATTTCTTAACATTAAATACCTAAAGATATGAAAAAGAGTGTAATTTTAGCTGCAATATTGTTCTCTGGAATTGTAGTTGCACAAGAAGGAAAGCCTGAATTAGAAGCTGCTGGGAACAAGGTAAAAGCAACCTATTACTATGACAATGGTAAAGTGCAGCAAGAAGGCTTTTTTAAAGACGGTAAATTAGACGGTGTTTGGGTATCTTATGACGAAAAAGGAAATAAAAAAACCGTTGGAGAATACACAGACGGAGTTAAAACAGGAAAATGGATTTACTTTAATGAAAACAGTTTAAGCGAAGTTGCTTATGTAGACAATAAAGTAAGCTCAGTTAAAAGTTTACAGAAAAATGCTTTAGCAAACAGAAATTAGTCATAATTTCAAAAATCACTTATAAAGAGACCGTCCCGATACTTCTGGACGGTTTTTTTATGCTTTTACTTTTTTAGATTTTCTGTTTCTTCCAAACCAAATTATAAATCCACTTACGGGTAGTGCGGCGGCAATTAAACTTACGGTAAAAGCTATAATTTTTCCAGGAAGATCCAAAACTTGTCCCGTATGTATTCCATAATTCATTTCGACAACTTGCAGTCCGAGGCTTTTTTTATCAAAAATCTGGCTTTGGATTAATTTTCCGCTTGATGGATGAAAATAATAGTTACTCTGCTGATCATAACGTAATGTATGCGGGTAAGCTCCTGTGCTGACAATATCGCCTTTTTGCTGCGGAATCATTATAAAAAACATTTCTGCTTTTGGCTGAAGTTTCTGAGTTTGAATAAATGCTTTGTCAATTGCTGTAACCGAATTTATTTTAAATATGGTAGTGTCAATTATTGGTGTTTTTGTTTCGGCAGCCTTGTCTCCGCCAAAATTGAAAGATTTATAAATTCCGTCACCAACCCATTCGTAGGTAAAAGTAAGTCCTGTTATAGCTAAGATTAAGGCTATTATAGAAATGTAAAAACCAGTAGTATTATGCCAGTCGTAATTGATGCGTCTCCATTTTGCTGACCATTTTATAGTGAAACTTCTTTTGATGTCACTTGTTCGTTTAGGCCACCATTGTATAATTCCCGAAATGAGCAATAAAATAAAAATGATAGTTGCACCGCCAATAATATGCTTTCCGATATAATCGGGTAGAAGAAGATATAAATGAATGTATTCTACAATAATGAAAAAGTCAGTTTCCGGATTTTCAGTTTTTAAATATTCTCCGGTATATGGATTAAAGTATAAGTACAGATTTCCAGTATCTGAATAAGTATAAACAATTGCCGATCTGTTTTTTCCATAATAAGCGATCATATTGGCTTTGTTTGCAGGGACAGCTTCTTTTGCTTTTTCCTGCAGCTGAGATGGTGACAGAAAAGGTTTGTTTTGGGGTTCAACCAAACGCCATTCTTTTCTGGTAATGTCTTTTATTTCATCATGAAAACAGAAAATACAACCCGTAATACAGACTATAAAAACAATAAGCCCAGAAATTAGTCCGAGCCATTTATGTATAAAACGTATTTTGGTTTTGAATCCCATTTTTTGATTTAAAAACGTAAAAGTATGGTCAAAATTTATAAGGGACAAGTGATTAGAAATAATTTATGAATAACTGCAATAAAAAGAGTAGTTGCCGATAAAAAAATAGTCCCACAATCCAATTGGAATTGCGGGACTAAAAAAAATAGTACTGTTATATAGAAAATTCGATCTTTATTAAGAAACGACTTTTTTAGGTTTTAAATGATACGCTGTGTATAAAGAAATTCCAGCAAGGAAAATCCAGAAAACATCTATAAAGAAAATCTGAAATTTGTTTTGCATAAAAGAATTCCAAAACCAATCTCCAGAAACGATTCCGTTTGTAACGGGAATCAAGAATCCTAAAATGCTTCCTGAAATCAGGCAGAACTTGTTGGTGAAGGCATCATTCTTTTTAATGATAAAGAAGATTGTAAGTAATAACCAACCTCCAAAATAAAGTGCATATAAATTAGACTGACTTAAAGGGTAGAAAATTTTGCTTCCTATAAAAGCCAATGCCGTAATTGGATACATGCTTAAACAAATCGCTAAGTAAATACGAACAACAGCAGCGTTGAAACGTCTCTTCTTTTCTGGCATATTGTTTTTTTGTCGGGCAACAAGCCAAATCATAACTCCAGAGATAATAACAAAGCAAGTTATAATTCCTAAAATGAAGCTTACAATTTTTAATGCATATCCACCATAATCTCCAAAATGTATTCTATATAAAACATTTTTTACAACATCTAAATAGCTCGTTTGTGCAATAGGGTCTTTTTTGGCAATTTCTTTTCCGTCAGCAACTCTGTAAACTACTTTTCCAATTCCTGTAAATTTTTTGTGGCTTAAAAGTTCACCCTCAACCAAAACATGCATATTGGCATCGCCGTAATTTTGGATAAAAACACGGGTAATTTCAAAATCGATCCAGTTCTTTTTGGTTTTGGCAACCAGTTCATTAATATTAAATGGATTTGCCAGTTTTTTATTTTCAAACTTATAATCAGGATCAGTATATTCCAGTTCCTTATATAATTTATCTTGATCTCCTTTATACAGAGCCATTACAGCGGGTGCTACAATTAAAAGTTTAATCATAAAAAACGCTCCTGTAACCGCATATACAAACTGAAATGGTAAACCAATCATTCCTAATGCTGTGTGCGCATCTGTCCAAAGTGTTTTTAATTTTTCTTTCGGACGGAACATATAAAAGTTAGAAACGATTTTGTTCCAATGCAGCAGAACTCCTGTTATGATGGCGAACAAAAAGAACAAAGCTGTAAATCCAGCTAAATAATATCCTGCAGGATATGGAATTTGAGCCAGAAAGTGCAGACGGTATAAAAGTTCACCTAAAGAATAAGACTCTTCATAAGTATAGCTCTTGTAATTTTTATTGTCCAGATAAAAGAACTCTCCTGCCTGTTGTTTTTTTGGAGCCAGTGTATCTTTGGTTCCTTCCATGTATACAGCAACCCTATTTTCTACAGACGGTTTAGAAATGGTAAGATTTCTTCCGTGTAAAACATATTTTTTGTCAAGATGCTGAAGCGCATCATTATAATCTAATTGAATTTCTCTTGTGATTGCTGTAGATTCACTTCTTTCCCAATTGATGATTTCATCTCTAAAAAAAGAAAAGGATCCAGCGAAGAAAATTACAAAAAGAACTAAGCTGATAACGATTCCGCTGACAGTATGCGTGTGAAAATAGATATTGTAATGACGGTTATTCATAAATATTATTGTGCCGTATTATAGGTTTGACCGAGATAAATGAAAAGACAAAAAAGTAAAGACAACAAAATGTAAACTCCCCAAATTTTCCAACCGCTTTTGGCCAAGAAAGCAATAATCATTAAGGCTACCCAAAGAATAAAGCCACTGAAAGCCATTGTGATTAAGATATCTTTTCGACTAAACCAAGCAGCTAAAGCCAAATGAAAAGTAACAGAAACAAAGTATCCGCCTAAAATTGCAGCAGTAATTTTGGAAAAACGAGGCCAAAAAGAAGGGTTTAGATATTTTGGATTTGCTGGCATATTATAATTTAAAGTGGAGTTTTAGTTGTAATAAAGTTCAGTTGCGGCAACAAAAATTAGTAGCGCTAGAAGCAATTTGCTATTTATCTTTTTTAAAGGAGTAAGGATAATGATTAAACTTCCCACAGTCATAAGTTGAATGAAAAACATCAAAGTACCACAACCTAATGATTGTGTAAAAAGCCACATTGCATAAGCAGAAAGCAAAAGCATTAATCCGATGATCTTGGTTTGCTTTGGATTTTTCTGCATCCATTTTTCAAAACCTAGATCATAGGACAACACTGCTCTTTTCGAAGTGTAATACAGTGTATAAAAAGCTAAGAAAACGATAAGGCTGGCAATTGTAATCATAATCATTAGAATTTAAAAAACACCTTCCAGTGAAGAAAGGTGTTTTTGTTTGACTTTTGTTAAAACTTATAAGTAAAACTTGCGGCAAAAGTTCTAGGATCTTTTGGATGTACTGTTGACCATCCGTCATAGATTTCTTTATTAGCAATATTGTTTAATTTTAATGTTATACCAAATTTTTCAGTGTTATAGAACAAAGAAGAATTAAGTACAGTGTACTCTGGAATTGTAAATGTTCCTGAAACTGATCGGTTCATGATTTTGTTATCTCCAACATAATTTCCTCCAAATCCTACACCAAATCCTCTTAATAATCCGTTAGTGAATTTATAGCTTGCCCATAAGTTTGCCAAGTTATAAGCTCCAGCACTTTCTGGTCTAAATCCTACAAAGTCAGCATCTCCTTTTGTTAGAGTTGCATCATTATAGCTGTACCCTAGAACAATATTTAAACCAGTAATTGGATTAGCAATAAATTCAGCTTCAAAACCTTTATTGTGTTGTCCACCGTCTTGGTAGTTTGTTACGTCGGTTGCATTTGGTCTAACGCTATAAACCATGTTTGAAACCTTAATATCGTAGTAGCTTAAAGTAGCATAAATTTTATCTTTAAAAATATTCAATTTTGTACCAAATTCTATTTGATTGGCGTGTTCAGGGTCGAACGTTACAGGAGTTCTAACTGTCCCATTTACATTTTCGCCTGGAGCTACGTTTGAGAAACCATTCATGTAGTTTGCGAAAATGGACACTTTGTCAATAATAGGTTGGTATACCAATCCGAATTTTGGAGATAAAGAAGTCTGGTTGTAGTTATCATCTTCAGTTGAAACATCTCCACTATTTATAAAACGATCTGCACGTAAACTTACCATTGCAGAAAGAGCAGGAGTGAAGTTAATTACATCAGAGAAATAAGCACTGTAAACTTCTTGTTTTGTTTTACTGTTGTTTCTTGGAGCGTTTCCTACAATTGCATCAGATCCAGCTTTTGTTAAATCTCCCGTGTCACCATTTGAAGGGCCAAAGATTGCGTTGAATGAGGCTAAATCGTCCCCAATATAAACATATCCATTTCCAAAATATCCTGTACCGCGATCAAGACCAACCCTGTTGTAGTAATCTAAACCAACTACAAGTCTGTTTCTTAGATTTCCGATTTTAAAATCTCCGATAAAATTCTGCTGTATGTCAAAAGTGGTGTTTTTGTTGTCTTGGTAATTGAAAAATCTTGCTAAAACAATACCTTCTTTAATAGAAGAAAATGCCTTATTACTAGTTCCTTCATATAAATAGGCATAATTTCCAGTAGACTTAGCATTACTTGTCGAGAAAATAGTCTGAGAAGTCCATTGACTAGAAAGCTTGTAATTGATTTGCGCCTGAATATTGTAAGAAGGCGTTTTAATCGTTAATTCGTTAGTTGTGTAAGAACGATTATTGTCGTATTTTAATTCGGCAATATTGTGAACTCTTAACGGATTTGCTCGGTCTAGAAACAACATTGTTGGGTTTGTTGTTTCGTTACTCATGAATTCTGTATTTACTAAGAATGATAATCTATCATTCACTTCATAAGATAATGATGGTGCTATGAAAAATGATTCTATAAACCCAGCATCTTGAAAACTTTCTTGTTTATTGTATGCTGAATTAACTCTGAAGTTAAGTGTTTTTTTGTCGTTAAGCGAAGTGTTAAGATCTACAGTTGCACGGTTTAGTCCGTAGCTTCCTCCAGTATAGTTTACTTCTCCACCAAACCCTTTGTAAGGTCTTTTAGTTGTTGTGTTGATTAATCCTCCATAAGAAATTAAGCTACTTCCAAATAAAGTTCCAGAAGGCCCTTTAATAATTTCAACTCTGTCAATATTTGCAGGATCTAAACTACCGTTTGTTAAACCTGGCACACCGTTTACAATTGTTGCTTGAACAGGAAATCCTCTTAATGAGTAGTAACTTGCTCCATCTCCTCCACGACCTGTTGAAGCCCAAAGTTGTGTAACACCTGGTGCATTTTTTAAAGCATCATCAAATGTTGTAACTACTTGTTCTTTTAAAACAGCTCCAGTGATTGTAGTGTAAACCTGTGGGTTTTCAAGGTTTTTAAGAGGCAATCTTGAAACTTGTTGGTTGTCTTTACGGACGAAACTATTTTTGCGACCGTTTACAACCACTTCTGTTAATTCTTCTGAATTTGAAGTAAGATTGAAGTTTTCAGTTAATTCTTGTCCTTCTGTAATGGTAATCTTTTTTTCTGATGAGTTATAACCAACAGCTGAAACTTTTAAGATATAAGCTCCCGGTTTAACATTTTTTATTTTGTAATTACCTTCTTCATCGGTAGTTGTTCCAAACCTTGTACCTTTTAAAGCTAGAGAAATCCCTTCAGGAGATTCATTATTATTTAAAGATATTTTTCCTTTTATAGTTGCTTTTTCTTGTGCCGTAATCGTATTCCCAATCAACAAGAAAAAACAAAAAGTTAAGAGCGAAATCGTAAATTTTAATTTCATTTTTATTTAGAATTAATTTTGATAGTGCAAATTTAATTGTTGGATAGCAACTAAACAAGTTATTCTTATTTATTCTAAATTAAATACTTTTTAAGGGGTAAAATTTACATTTATTTAAAAAATTAACATCTTAAGCTAATCTTAAGTTAATTTTAAGCAAAAAAAAGCCTATTCTAATGAAAGAACAGGCTTTTATATTGTCGAAAATTACTTAAAAATTATAATTCTAAAGCACGTTTAGCGTCACCATTCATTAATAATTCTAATGGGTTTTCTAAAGCTTCTTTTACAGCCACTAAGAAACCAACAGACTCACGTCCGTCAATGATTCTGTGATCGTAAGAAAGAGCAACATACATCATTGGGTGAATCTCAACTTTTCCGTTTACAGCAATCGGACGCTCGATGATGTTGTGCATTCCTAAGATTCCTGATTGTGGAGGGTTGATAATTGGAGTAGATAACATACTTCCGAAAACACCACCGTTCGTGATTGTGAAAGTTCCACCAGTCATATCGTCAACTGTAATTTGACCGTCACGAGCTCTTAAAGCTAATCTTTTGATTTCAGCCTCAATTCCACGGAAAGTTAAGTTTTCAGCATTACGAACAACAGGAACCATTAATCCTTTTGGTCCAGAAACAGCGATAGAGATATCACAGAAATCGTAGTTGATTTTGTAATCACCATCCATCATAGAGTTTACGTCTGGATATAATTGTAATGCTCTTGTAACTGCTTTTGTAAAGAATGACATGAAACCTAAACCTAAACCACCGTGTTTAGCTTTGAAAGCATCTTTGTATTCATTACGAATTTGGTTAATTGGAGTCATGTTTACTTCGTTGAAAGTAGTAAGCATAGCAGTTTCGTTTTTAGCTGAAACTAATCTTTCTGCTACTTTACGACGTAACATAGATAATTTTACACGCTCAGTTCCACGGCTTCCACCAGTTGGAGTTCCCATAGATGGTACTGCATTTACAGCATCGTCTTTAGTGATTCTTCCACCTTTACCAGTTCCTGTTACAGAAGCTGGAGCAATATTTTTTTCGTCTAATATTTTTCTTGCTGCTGGAGATGGAGTTCCTGCTGCATAACTTGTAGCTGCTGGAGCTTGAACTGGTTCTGCCTTTGGAGCCTCAGCTTTTACTTCAGCCTTAGGAGCCTCAGCTTTTGGAGCTTCAGCCGCTGGAGCTGCAGATCCGCTTCCTGCTGGTTTAGCAGCATCTGTATCAATTAAACAAACTACAGCACCTACTGCAACTGTATCACCTTCTTCAGCTTTTAGTGTAATTACACCGCTCATTTCAGCAGGTAATTCAAGAGTAGCTTTATCTGAATCAACTTCAGCAATAGCCTGATCTTTCTCTACATAATCTCCGTCTTTTACTAACCAAGTTGCAATTTCAACTTCTTTTATTGATTCCCCTGGTGATGGGACTTTCATTTCTAAAATCATCTTGTTTTTGTTTAAGGTTTGTATGGTTTCAGTCCCGATAGCTATCGGGACTGAAACCTGAAACAATTATTTTTTAATTATCTAAATAAGTTTTTATCGAATACCATTCTAATTGCATCTGCATGACGGCGTTTAGCACGTGTATAACTTCCTGATGCTGGAGCAGAGTATGCTTTTAATGAAGCCAATCTCCATTTTACAAGATCAAAGTTCATTAACATAAAGCTGTAAGCTCCCATGTTTTTAGGCTCTTCTTGTGCCCAAACATAATCATCTGCATTTGGATATTTTGCAATGATTTCTTTAATCTGCTCAACTGGGAAAGGGAATAATTGCTCAATACGAACAACTGCAACGTCTTTTCTTCCGTTGTTTTCTCTTTCTGCAGTAATATCATAGTAGAATTTACCAGTAACGAAAACTAATGTCTTAACATCTTTTTTGTTTACTGTAGTATCATCAATTGTTTCTTGGAAACTTCCGTTTGCTAAATCTTCTACTGGAGACACACATCTTGGGTCACGAAGTAAACTTTTTGGA
Source organism: Flavobacterium tagetis (assembly GCF_016735615.1). GTDB lineage: Bacteria > Bacteroidota > Bacteroidia > Flavobacteriales > Flavobacteriaceae > Flavobacterium > Flavobacterium tagetis. The sequence goes on along the minus strand of NZ_JAERSF010000001.1, from coordinate 885,233 downwards.
GTAAATACAACCAATGGTTTACGGAAATTCGTTTTCAATTGTCTTCTTAATAAGTGGAAGAAGTTAGCAGGAGTTGTACAATCAGCAACATACATATTATGTCTTGCACAAAGCTGTAAATAACGCTCCATTCTTGCAGAAGAGTGCTCAGCACCTTGTCCTTCATATCCGTGCGGTAATAAAAGAACAATACCATTTTGGTTGTTCCATTTATCTTCACCACAAGAAATGTATTGGTCAATCATAATTTGAGCTCCATTAGAGAAATCTCCAAATTGTGCTTCCCAAATAGTTAAAGCTTTTGGACTTGCCAATGCATATCCATAATCAAAACCTAAAACTCCGTATTCAGATAAGTGAGAGTTGTAAACATTAAAGTTTCCTTTTTTGTCTTCAAGGCTGTTGATTAAGATTACTTCTTCTTCAGAATCTTCAACTTTAACTACAGCGTGACGGTGAGAGAAAGTTCCTCTTTCTACGTCTTGTCCAGAAATACGAACATCAAAACCTTCTTGTAATAAAGATCCGTAAGCTAAATGTTCTGCCATTCCCCAATCTAAAAGATTAGTTTCGAAGAACATTGTTTTTCTGTCGTTGATTAATTTTTGAATTTTACTGATGAATTTTTTGTCTTCAGGTAAATTAGAAATAGCATTTGCAATTTGAGTTAATTTTTCTTTTGGATAAGAAGTATCAACTTTTTGAAGCATTTGCGTGTCTGTCACCTGTACAAAACCTTCCCATTCGTTTTTCATGAATGGAGTAATGATAGTCAAATCTTTTTTACGAGAAGCTTCTAAGTTCTCCTCCAATTGAGATTTGTATTGTTTTTCTAAAGCATTCACGTAAGAAGCATCAATTACACCGTCAGAAAGTAATTTCTCTGCGTAGATGTCTCTTGGGTTTTTATGTTTAGCAATGATTTTGTATAAAACAGGCTGAGTAAAACGTGGCTCATCACCTTCGTTGTGTCCGTATTTTCTATATCCTAATAAATCGATAAATACGTCACGCCCAAATTGCATTCTGTAGTCTAATGCAAAAGATACAGCGTGAACAACAGCTTCAGCATCGTCAGCATTTACGTGTAATACTGGAGAAAGCGTTACTTTGGCAACGTCTGTACAGTAAGTAGAAGAACGAGCGTCTAAGTAATTTGTTGTAAAACCAACCTGATTGTTGATCACGATATGAATTGTTCCGCCAGTTTTGTATCCGTCCAATAAAGACATTTGAATGATTTCATACAAAATACCTTGACCAGCGATAGCTGCATCACCGTGAACAGCGATTGGCAATACTTTTGAAATATTTTCTGGGAAATGTCTTTCTTGTTTTGCTCTTGTAATACCTTCAATTACAGCTCCAACAGTCTCTAAGTGAGAAGGGTTTGGTGCTAAGTTGATGTTGATGCTTTTTCCAGATCTTGTTTTTCTGTCAGCAGTAAGTCCTAAGTGGTATTTTACGTCACCGTCAAAATATTCTTGATCGTAATCTTTTCCGTCAAACTCACCAAAGATATCTTGAGTAGATTTTCCGAAGATGTTTGCCAAAACGTTCAAACGACCACGGTGAGCCATTCCCATTACGAATTGTTCAACACCTTTTTCAGCAGCTTGCTCGATCAAAGCGTCAAGAGCAGGGATGATAGATTCTCCACCTTCTAATGAGAAACGTTTTTGTCCAACATATTTAGTATGAAGGAAGTTCTCAAAAGAAACAGCTTCGTTTAATTTATTTAAGATTGTTTTCTTTTCGTCAGACGAGAAGTTCGGCTGATTCGTATTTACAGATAATTTATCCTGAATCCATTTTACTACATTAGGGTTTCTAATGTACATGTACTCAATACCGATATGCTGGCAGTAAATAGCTTTTAGACGATTTACGATATCTTGCAAAGAAGATGGCGCCATTCCGATTGTTTGAGCTGCATCAAAAACAGTTGAAAGGTCTGCTGTAGATAATCCGAAGTTCTCGATATCCAAAGTTGGAGATGAAGTTCTACGGTCACGAACAGGATTTGTTTTCGTGAATAAATGTCCGCGCGTACGGTATCCGTCAATTAATTTAAGAACGTTAAATTCTTTCTTTAGTTTTTCAGAAATCTGACTATAATCTGTGTTATCGCTAGTCACGTACTCAACGATCGTTTGCACCGGATTTTCGTCATTATAAGTCGTTTGTCCAAAGTCAAAACCTTGAAAGAAACTTCTCCAGCTAGGCTCAACGCTGTCTGGGTTAACTAAATATTGATCGTATAATTGTGCAAAAAACTCAGTATGCGCTGCGTTTAAAAATGAAAACCTATCCATAATATGAGTGAATATACTTTTTTGTTATATAGAAAGGCAAAAGTACAACAATCGCATTTATTTAAATCTTTTTTTTACGTACTTTTACGTAAAAATTTGTTAAAATAAACGTTAACTATGAATAAAATTCAATTTTCAATCGATTGCAGATATTTTTTTGTGATTTTGGCCGTCTTATTTTCAAGTTATAGTATTGCACAACAAAAATATGTCATAGACAACAGTAACCATTTTTGGGAAAAAGTTCAATTTGGAGGTGGTTTAGGTCTTGGCTTTGGTTCAGGCTACACCAACATCTCTGTAATGCCAAGTGCCATTTACAATGTCAACGAAATTGTTGCCCTTGGAGTTGGATTGCAGTTTGGTTATTTATACCAAAGAGATTATTACGAATCGTTTGTTTATGGCGGAAGTTTTATCACACTCGTAAACCCAATTCCGCAACTCCAATTATCTGCAGAATTGGAACAAGTTAAGGTCGATACCGACTACGAAGACAATTATTATCACCCAGGTTTTTCTGATTCTTATTGGAATACAGCCTTATATTTAGGGGCAGGTTATAGAACAGGAAATGTGACTATTGGAGCACGTTATGATGTTTTATATGATCCTAATAAAAGTCTTTATGGCTCTGGATTTATGCCTTTTGTGAGGGTTTACTTTTAAAGGCTCAAAGGTTCATAGTAACAAAGGTTCAAAGTTTTATAAATATTTAAAAACTGTGTGCAAAGTAAAGAAGCCTTTGTCGCTTTGCAACTTTGTACCTATGTGACTTTTTTATTTATAATAATTCCTAAACCAAACCTTTTGCCATTCCCTTTTCAAAATCAAGAAAGCAACTTGTTCGGCAAGAATTACCAAATCTGAACCATCTAATTGTTTGATTTCATTTTCGGGAACATCAATGATGTAGAGTAGGTTTAAATATTCAGCAAATTTATACTGAATCATTCTGTAGACTTTTTCGTGAAGCTGAATCTTTAATTCGTCTGGCGTAATACTTAACGGAAAATCGATTCCTTCATTCGCCAAATTAAAATCTTTATTAAGCTGTTCAATAAGACTAAGGTATAAAGTCTCTGCTTGCGCTTGCGCTAATAATGATTCGGTATTTACTGGTGCTACAAACATGAGATTTTAGATTTTTTACTGAATGCTAAACTTTACGACCCATTAAATTCTCTCCGAAAGTTCTCAAAACGATTTTCTTTTCATTGCTGATTTCCATTTTTTCTAACGTTTCAAAAGCTTTAAAAGTGTACATTTCGATGGCTTCTTGCGTGGCGTGTGATGCTCCAGATTCGTTAAAAATGTTTTTAGCAGTTTCTATTTTTTCTGTATTATCTTCCAGTTGAAGCGTGAATAATTTTTCTAATTCAGAAGCTTTTTCATCAGAAGAAAACTCTAAAGCTTTTAGATATAAATAGGTTTTTTTGTTTTCTATAATATCACCACCAACTTGTTTTCCAAAAGTTTCAGGATCTCCAAAAGCATCTAGATAATCGTCTTGAAGCTGGAAAGCCAATCCTAAATTAAGTCCGAAATCGTAAATTAAATCAGCTTCTTTTTCAGAAGTTTTAGCAACAATTGCGCCCATTTTCATGGCAGCGGCAACCAAAACAGCCGTTTTGTATTCAATCATTTTAAGATATTGCGGAATCGTAACATCTTTGCGAACTTCAAAATCTACATCCCATTGCTGTCCTTCGCAAACTTCAAGCGCTGTTTTGCTGAATAATTTGGCAAGGTTTCTAAAAACAATCGGCTCGTATTGCTCAAAATATTGATAAGCCAAAATAAGCATGGCGTCTCCTGAAAGAATTCCAGTGTTCAAATCCCATTTTTCATGCACGGTAATTTGTCCTCTTCTCAAAGGCGCATCATCCATAATATCATCATGAACTAGCGAAAAATTATGAAAAACTTCAACCGCCATTGCAGCTGGAAGCGCAATCGAATAATCAGTATCAAAAACCTCTGCGGCCATTAAAGTTAAAACGGGACGAATGCGTTTTCCGCCAAGTCCTAAAATATATTCTATAGGTTCGTAAAGATTTTTAGGTTCTTTATGTATGTTTTGGCTTTGTAGATAATTGATAAAAAAATCTTGGTACTGACTTATATCGTGCATAATAAATTCTGATTTCGCGGCTCAAAGATACAATTCAAATATGAATTTCTAAGGATGAAATGTTAAAAGCGTATGAATCATTTTAAACAGGCTTTTAATTCGTCTCATTTCTAAGATGTTAAATTTTTTTCCAAAAAACTTGGAAACTTTTTTGGTATTCAGAGTTTCCTGTCTATATTTGCAGCGATAAAATGGAAACTAAGAACACTGTAAAAGTTTCCATGAAGAGTTTTAATGATTCTTAAAATCAATTAAATCAGCTATTTATGAAAACAAAATGGACCTTAGATTCAAGCCAGTCAGATGTTTTATTAGAAATGAGACGATCAAGAACTGCTTATTTGGGAGGAGACTCAAATAAATTTGATGGGTATGTGAATATTGAAGATAATGAGATTGAAGATGCTTCTGTCGAATTCTCATTAGACATCAATAATAAAAAAGAAAGTTTCCAATCTATAGATGCTTATTTACAGCTTCAGGATTTTTTTGAAGAAGATGAGCATCCAATTATCAGTTTCAAATCAACATCATTTCAAAAAGTTAATCAGAACATTAATTTCTTCAAAGGAGATCTAACGATAAAAGATATCACCAGAGTAGTTGAATTGGATGCTGAATTTCTTGGAGAAAATATTTATAACGGAGAAAAGAAAGTAGCTTTTGAAATCAAAGGAAACATCAAACGTGAAGACTTTGGTTTGGATTACAGCTCTTTTAATCATACTTCGGGTGCAGCCTTAGGAAAAGACATTAAACTTATAGCAAATTTAGAATTTAGCATATAAATCTTACTAAATCAATAAATTGATGTAAAATTATTACAAATAAACAGGAAACTATTTTTTTAATTTTAGTTTCCAAAGTATATTTGTGATGCAATCGAGAATTTAAAATGAAAGAGAAGATTATAGCAAAAGCAAGCGAGTTATTTTTAAAGCTTGGTTTTAAGAGTGTTACAATGGACGATATTGCGGGTGAAATGTGTATTTCGAAAAAAACGATTTACAAGTATTTCTGCAATAAAGAAGTTCTGATTGAAGAAAGCACTTCGCTGGTTCATGGCCAGGTACACGAAATCATGGATACGATTATTGCAAAGAATTTTAATGCTATTCATGAGAATTTTGAGATCAGAGAAATGTTTCGTGACATGTTTAAAAATAATATAGACACGTCTCCAATTTATCAGTTAAAGAAGCATTATCCTGAAATCTATCAAAATATTCTTTCATTCGAAATTGATCAATGTACACAGCTTTTTAGAGAAAACATTGAAAAGGGAATTCGTGAAGGTCTTTACAGAAGCGATTTGAATGTAGAGGTTTATGTTAAGTTTTATTATACACTGGTTTTTCATATAAATGAAAATACAGTTTCTGAAAGTGAAGCACAAAGAATTGAGCTGGAAGCATTAGAATATCATACGCGCGCAATGGCTACTGTAAAAGGAGTAGAGGAATTGGAAAAGCAGCTAAAAAGAATAAATAATTAATTCATCCAAATATATTTAATCGTCATTATTCTGAGTGAGGATGGAAAATGACGGTACTATCTCAAAATTTAAAAAATAAATATTTAACTACTTATGAAAAGAATCCTTCTTATATTTTTGTGCACCATTGGCTTGTCTGTCAACGCACAAACCACTTTAACCCTGAAAGACGCGGTCAATTATGCGCTTCAAAATAAAGCCGATGCTAAAAAAGCTAAGCTTCAGGTAGAGAATAGTGAGTATCAGATTCAGGAAATACGTTCGAGAGCTTTACCGCAAATTAGCGCAAACGGAAGTTTAACGTATAATCCGGTAATTCAGACCACAGTTATCGACGGTGCAGGTTTTGGACAGCCAGGAACTACAATTCAGGCAGCATTTGGACAGAAATGGACATCAACTGCAGGACTTTCTTTAACTCAAGCATTATTTGATCAATCTGTTTTTACAGGTTTAAGAGCTGCAAAGACGACTCGTGAGTTTTATCAGATAAATGATCAATTGACAGAAGAACAAGTTATTGAAAGAGTTGCAAATAACTACTATTCAGTTTATGTACAAAGAGAAAGACTTATTCTATTAGATAGTAACTATGTAAATACACAAAAAGTTCGTGATATCGTGCAAGGACAGTTTAATAACGGTTTAGCTAAAAAAATTGACTTAGATCGTATTATCGTAAAAATGTCTAATATTGATACAGATCGTCAGCAGGTTAAAAATCAGATCGAGTTACAGGAAAATGCATTAAAGTTTTATATGGGTATGCCAATTGAAACTCAAATCGTTATGCCAAAAGAAGAATTTGAAGTTGTGCCAGCTGCTTTAACACAAGAGCCAAATATTGAAAACAGAACAGAATATTTACTTTTGAAAAAACAAGAAGAACTTTTAGTATTCAATAAAAAAGCTGTTGAAGCAGGTTATTATCCTACACTTTCATTATCTGCAGGTTACAATTATATCGGACAAGGACCTGAAATGCCTTGGTTTGCAAAACCAGATAAAGGAGTTTATTGGTCAGATTTCTCTGCAATTGCTTTAAACCTACACGTGCCAATCTTTACAGGTTTCGGAACTCGTGCAAAAGTAAGACAAGCAGATGTTCAAATCAGAGAGTTACAAGAAGACATCAAAGATACAAAACTTTCTCTTGATTTAGATTATAGAAATGCAATGACACAGATTAATAATAATCTTGTAACTATCGAAAATCAGAGAGAAAATATGCGTTTGGCGTTAGAAATCTTAGGAAACACCAAAAACAATTATCTTCAAGGTTTAGCATCTTTAACCGATTTGCTAGATGCAGAAAACGCATCACTTGAAGCTCAAAATAACTTTACAAGAGCAGTTTTAAATTATAAAATTGCCGAAATATCTCTAATCAAATCGAAAGGCGAACTTAAATCTCTTACTAAATAACAAATTATTACAATGAAGAAAATAATTATAACAGTCGTAATCATAATTGTAGCTTTTTTTGGAGTTAGCTACATTTTAAATAAGAACAAAGCAGAAAACGAAGCGAAAACTGCTATTGTAGCAGAAAAAAACGCAGCAGTTTCTGTAAAAGTGGCTACAGTAAAAACAGAAGATGTTAACTTAGGTTTTACTGCAAACGGAAACTTCGCACCAATTCAGGAGTTGACTTTCTCTGCTGAAAAATCTGGAAAAGTAATTAGTGTTTTAGTTAAAGAAGGTGACTATGTAAGAGTAGGTCAAACTCTTTTAACAGTAAGAGGTGATGTTATCAATGTAAACGCTCAAGCAGCTGAAGCAGCATATCAAAACGCAAAATCTGATTATGCTAGATATGAAAACGCTTTCAAAACTGGTGGGGTTACAAAACAACAATTAGATCAAGCAAAATTAGCTTTAACTAATGCTCAGTCTAACTACACTCAAGCTAAAATTAATGTTGGAGACACAAGAGTAAAAGCTCCAATTAACGGATACATCAATAAAAAATACATCGAGCCAGGGTCTATTTTAGCTGGAATGCCTGCAACTGCTTTATTTGATATTGTAAATGTTTCTAAATTAAAATTGACTGTTACAGTAAACGAAACTCAAGTTGCTAGTTTAAAATTAGGACAAACTGTAGACATCACAGCGAGTGTTTATCCTGATAAATCTTTTAGCGGAAAAATTACTTTCATCGCAGCAAAAGCAGATGCTTCTTTAAATTTCCCTGTGGAAATTGAAATTACAAACAATGCTAACAACGACCTAAAAGCAGGTATGTACGGAACTGCAAACTTTGGTGCTAAAAACCAAAAACAAAACTTGAAAGTTGTTCCTAGAAATGCATTTGTTGGAAGTGTGAGCAGTAACGAAATTTTTGTTGTAGAAAACGGTGTTGCTAAATTAAGAAAAGTAATTGCTGGAAGAATTTTAGGAGATAAAGTTGAAATTATTAATGGTTTAAATGACGGAGAAACTGTAATTGTTACTGGTCAAATCAACCTACAAGACGGAAATACAGTAGAAATTATTAAATAATTATTTGGCTATAAGCATTAAAGGTATGGGCTATAAGCAATTTCAAAGCTTAAAGCCTATTGCCTACAGCTTAAAGCATAAAGAAAAAATATATGAAATTAGCCGAAATATCCATAAAACGTCCGTCGTTGGTAATTGTATTGTTTACAATTCTGACACTAGGTGGATTATTCAGTTACAGCCAATTAGGCTACGAGCTGATCCCAAAATTTGAAACCAACGTAATTACGGTTTCAACTGTATATCCTGGAGCTTCTCCTAGTGAGGTTGAAAATACTGTAACAAAGAAAATTGAAGATGCGATTGCGTCTCTTGAAAATATCAAAAAAATCGATTCGAAATCTTACGAGAGTCTTTCGATTGTGTCGATCACATTGACTTCAAACGCAAATGTTGATATTTCGATGAACGATGCACAGCGTAAAATCAATGCGATTTTGAGTGACTTGCCAGATGATGCAGATCCGCCGTCATTGACTAAATTCTCTTTGAGTGATTTACCAATTATGACGCTTGGTGCGAATGGTAAAATGGACGAAGCAGCTTTCTACGATTTGATCGATAAAAAGATTGCTCCAGTTTTATCTCGTGTACAAGGGGTTGCTCAGGTAAACATTATTGGTGGTCAAGAGCGTGAGATTCAGGTAAACCTTGATGCAGTAAAAATGCAAGGTTACGGACTTTCAGTTCCGCAGGTGCAACAGACAATCTTGAGTTCAAACTTAGATTTCCCTACAGGTAACATCCAGACTCGTAATCAAAAAATCTTAATCCGTTTAGCGGGTAAATATAAAAATGTTGACGAATTAAGAAACTTAGTAGTTTCTTCTCAAAACGGAATTCAAATTCGTTTAGGAGATATCGCTGATGTTCAGGATACTCAAAAAATCGCGGAGAAAATTGCGCGAGTAGATCAAAAAAGTGCGATTGTACTTCAAATTGTAAAACAATCAGATGCAAATGCCGTTGCGGTAAGTGAGCAATTGATTAAAACAATTAAAACGTTAGAGAACGATTATAAATCGGCTCAATTAAAATTAGAAGTAGCAAAAGACAGTACGGTCTTTACTCTTGAAGCAGCAGATTCTGTTGTACATGACTTGTTAATCGCGGTTATTCTGGTAGCATTCGTAATGTTGTTCTTCTTGCACAGTATTAGAAACTCATTAATCGTAATGGTATCTATTCCAGCATCGTTGATTGCAACATTTATTGGAATTTACTTATTAGGTTACACGCTTAACTTAATGTCTTTACTTGGTTTATCTCTTGTAGTTGGTATCCTTGTGGATGACGCGATTGTGGTATTGGAGAATATTTACCGACACATGGAGATGGGTAAAAGCCGAATTCGTGCTGCTTATGATGGAACTGCCGAAATTGGTGCAACTGTAACTTCGATTACATTAGTAATTGTGGTAGTGTTCTTGCCAATTGCAATGAGTACAGGATTGGTATCGAACATTATTACACAATTCTGTGTTACGGTAATTATATCAACGATGTTCTCATTATTGGCTTCGTTTACCATCATTCCTTGGTTGTCTTCTCGTTTTGGAAAATTAGAGCATATAGAAGGTAAAAATCTTTTCGGAAGAATTATCCTTGGATTTGAAAGCTACTTGACTCGTTTTACTGATTGGGTGTCTAATTTATTAAACTGGTGTTTAGATCATTATGTTAAAACAATGGTTGTTATTGTTGTAATGTTCTTTGGTACGATCTTCTGGTTAATGGGAGGTGGATACATTGGAGGAGAGTTTTTCGCATCATCTGATAGTGGTGAGTTCTTAGTGCAAATTGAGATGCCAAAAGATGCTTCGTTAGAGCAAACCAACTTTATGACACAAAAAGCAGAAGCTTTCTTAAAAGGGGAGAAATATGTTTTCAGCCAAATTACAACTGTTGGTCAAACCAGTGAAGGTTTAGGAGCTGCTCAGGCAACTGCATACAAAGCAGAGATTGACGTTAAAATGATTGATCAAAAAGATCGTACAGATGATGCCAACGTATATGCTGCAAAAGTGAAACGTAAACTAGAAAAAGTTTTAGTTGGTGCAAAAGTAAAAACAGTTCCAGTAGGTATCTTAGGTACTGCTGAGGATGCAACTTTAGGTTTGATCGTAACAGGTCCGAACGTAGAAAGTGCCATGAAATTTGCTAAACTTGCCGAAGCAGAATTACGTACAATTCCTGGAACAACCGAGATTAAATTAACAGTTGAGGACGGAAACCCTGAGATCAACGTTCAGGTTGACAGAGATAAAATGGCTGCGTTAGGATTAACACTTCAAACAGTTGGTTTAACCATGCAGACAGCTTATAGTGGTAATACGGATGGTAAATTTAGAGCTGGTGAATATGAGTATGACATCAACATTAAATACAACGAATTTGATAGAAAAAACATCACAGACGTTAGTAATTTGATTTTCATAAACAATGCAGGCCAGCAGATTAAATTAAACCAATTCGCAACTATTACAGAAGGTTCTGGACCAAGTAAATTAGAGCGTAGAGATAAAACAGCTTCTGTAACTGTACAAGGTCAGAACGTTGGGGTTCCAGCAGGAACAATCGTTCAGCAATGGCAAGCAAAATTAGATAAATTGCAAAAACCAACAGGAGTTAATTACATCTGGGGGGGTGACCAAGAGAACCAATCTGAAGGATTTGGTACTTTAGGAATCGCATTATTGGCCGCTATTATTTTGGTTTACCTTGTAATGGTTGGATTATATGACAGTTTCGTTCACCCGTTTGTCGTATTATTTGCTATTCCGCTTTCGTTCATTGGAGTTTTATTTGCACTAGCATTAACAAACAATACTTTAAATATATTTACTATCTTAGGGGTAATCATGTTGATTGGTCTGGTGTGTAAGAATGCGATCATGCTTGTGGATTATACCAATCAGCGAAGAGCAGCTGGAGAGTCAATCAGAAACGCTCTAATCCAAGCAAACCACGCTCGTTTACGTCCGATCTTGATGACGACAATTGCGATGGTATTTGGTATGTTCCCAATTGCACTAGCATCTGGAGCAGGAGCAGAGTGGAAAAACGGATTGGCTTGGGTAATTATTGGAGGTTTGATCTCTTCATTATTCCTAACGTTAATCGTGGTTCCGGTAATCTATGATATTATGGAGAAAATCATTAAAAAATTCTCTAAAGGAGAAAAAATCGACTACGAAGCAGAAATGCATGCTGATTATGTGCATACTGAATTAAGCGAAGACGGTTTTAATCCAAAACACACTCATTAATAGTTTTAATTTTTGATAGTGAAATTCCGAGCCCGAATTCGGAATTTCACAATAAAAAATCCCAGATTCTTTTAAATTGGAATTTGGGATTTTTTTATTGTTAATTGAAAAATCTGTTTATTTGCATCACCTTACAAAAATTATTATGCTACAAAAAGACAAGTCAGCAGCGATTGGTTTTATTTTCATAACTATGTTAATAGACATTACAGGATGGGGAATTATTATTCCTGTAATACCAAAATTAATCGAAGAATTGATTCACGGAGATATCAGCGAAGCAGCAAAAATAGGTGGCTGGTTGACTTTCGCGTATGCGATAACTCAATTTGTATTTGCTCCTGTAATTGGAAATTTGAGTGATAAATATGGTAGAAGGCCAATTATCTTGATTTCCCTTTTCGGATTTTCGTTAGATTATCTATTATTAGCATTTTCACCAACCATTATCTGGCTTTTTATCGGAAGAATTATTGCAGGAGTTACAGGAGCAAGCATTACAACTGCTTCAGCGTATATTGCTGATGTCAGTACGGCCGAAAACAGAGCAAAAAACTTCGGTTTAGTAGGAGCCGCTTTTGGATTAGGATTTATCATCGGACCCGTTATTGGCGGACTTTTAGGTCAGTATGGCTCTAGAGTTCCTTTTTATGCGGCGGCAGTTTTGTGTATGTTAAATTTCCTTTATGGATTTTTCATTCTGCCAGAATCGCTTAAAAAAGAAAATCGCAGACCATTCGATTGGAAACGTGCCAATCCAATAGGAGCCATTTTAGGATTAAGAAAACACCCAACATTAATAGGTTTAATTGTAGCGATATTTCTTTTATATGTAGGTTCTCATGCCGTACAAAGCAATTGGAGTTTCTTCACTATTTACCAATTTAATTGGGACGAAAGAATGATCGGAATTTCGTTAGGAATAATCGGTTTATTGGTCGGCGTTGTACAAGGCGGATTAGTGCGTTATATCAATCCGAAAATTGGAAATGAGAAAAGCATTTACATTGGTTTAGCTTTATATACCATCGGAATGCTATTGTTTGCTTTTGCAACAGAAAGCTGGATGATGTTTGTGTTTTTAATTCCGTATTGCCTTGGCGGAATTGCTGGTCCAGCATTGCAATCTGTCGTAGCAAGTAAAGTCGAACCAAGTGAACAAGGAGAAATTCAAGGAACTTTGACTAGTTTAATGAGTGCTTCATCAATTATTGGTCCACCAATGATGGCCAATACATTTTACTTTTTCACTCATGATGATGCGCCATTTAAGTTTGCAGGAGCGCCTTTTATTTTAGGAGGAGTTTTAATGTTGTTGAGTACAGTAGTTGCTTATTTTTCATTGAAAAAACATGTCATTCCGAAAACAGAAATTAATAATTAAGGAATAGTATAAAACTAAAAAGTCTTCATTTTAATGAAGACTTTTTTATTTGGAATTTGGAATTTGGAATTTGGAATTTGGAATTTTTCTACTTAAGGTACAAATAATGATTAAAATAATCAATAATCGCTTTTCCTTCCAATAAAACATCAGCGCCGATAATACCGTGAACAGGTTTAGCTTTAAAAGACTGTAAAGCTTCATTAACATGCGAAAGATCAAAAATTACGATGCTAAAATTTTTGCTTTTCCAGCTTCCTAATTGTAATTTATTTTGAGACGAAATCTGTGTTGTCATTCCGGTTCCTCCAGCTCCAGAAGCTTTTGTTTTAGAGTTTTTTGCAGCAAGCTCAAAACGTTCAATAGACTCAAAACCCACGCAAGTATTTGATGCGCCTGTATCTAAAATGAAATTGCCAGAAACGCCATTTATTTTGGCTTTTATCTGCAGATGCTGAGTTTTAGTGATTTTAAACTTTATTTTTTTGTACTTCTCTATTTTGAGAATTTCGTGAAGATTTTCCATTCTTGTAATGTTGAAACCCAAAAATAAAGCAATTACATCCAAAAAACTAATGATACAGGAGATATAATTTGGAGACTTTTTTAGATTTTCTAGGGTTTCTCATTTTATTCAGTAATAAATTGGTAACTTTCTATTTCGTTTAATTTTTTTTAAAAATAATCGACTTTTTTAGTGTATATGCGGTTGATTATGATGTTGTTACTTCTTGTTTTTTAAATTTGTAAGATTCTTTTTTTTAAATTAGCTATAAAATGTTTTTTATGGATCTAAATAAAATTCATCCAGATCAAAAATATATCGACGGAATTGTTGCTAATAATTCTGTGGTTATTGAAATGATTTATAAAAAATTTGCTCCGAAGGTGGTTCAGTTTATTACTAATAATTCTGGCGACAAAGAAGATGCTCAAAATGTAATTCAGGAAATTATGATTTTGTTGTTTGATCAAGCAAAAGCAGATCAACTGCAATTAGATTGTCCTTTTGATGCTTGTTTTTTTTCATTATGCAAAAGGCATTGGCTTAGAGAATTAGAAAATTCAACGCATAAAAAAGTTCCTATTTACGAAAATGTTGTTTCCAGAAACGAATCGGCGCATGGGCTAATTGAGCAAATCGAAGCATTTGACCAAAAGCAAAAGAAGCACAAAATTTTCAATGATTATCTTCGAGATGAACTAGATATTGGCGAAAAAAATAGTCTGGAGAAACGTTTATCAGATGACAAAGCTCTTCTCTCTGAATTTGAAAACTTTAAAGAAATTTATCTTCAAAAAGAAAATCAATTAGAGACAGAACCAGATCGCCTCTCTTTTATAGAAAACTTGACTAAAATTTCGGACAAATACTTCAATAAAAAGAGACATAAAGTAGCATCGCTTAAGCCTTGGTATTTTGCTGCGGCGATATCTGTAATTGTTATGTTTGGTCTATTTTTTTTCGATTATCGACATTATCCTAATTTTGAAGATTACAGCAATCCAGAAAGTGCTTATTTTACAGAAAGAGGTGTATCTGAAGCAATTTTAAAGCAAGCTGAGAATAATTTCAACGGAAAAAGATATGAAACCGCGATTCCGATTTTTGAAATGATTTTGAAAGAAAACAATTCAGACGAAATTAAATATTTCTATGCCGTTTCATTATTGCAAGTAAGCAAATACGTAAAAGCAGAAAACATTTTTAAAGAATTGGAAGCAGGGAATTCTGTTTATAAAGAAAAAGCAAAATGGAATCTAGCTTTATCTAAGCTAAAACAAGGAAAGTATAAAGAATGTAAAGCAGTTTTAGAAACCATTTCGCAGGATTATGAAGATTATGAAGATGTGGAACATTTACTAGAAGAATTGGAATAAATTGTTATTATTAAGAAAAATTTTATCCTTTTACGGGAAACCTCAATCGAATTTGGAATTTTAGCTCTAAATTCGATTTTCTTTTTAAAAGAATTTGCTCCAAAGACAATTTAAACCAACCAAAAACCAAATGAAAAAAGTTACGCTGATTTTACTTCTTATTTTTTCTCAAACTATTTTTAGCGCCGCTAAAATTACAGAGACAGAAAAACTTGCCGCGACTTGTAAAGTTTGGGGATTCTTAAAATATTATCATCCTGCTGTTGCTGCTGGAAAAACAAATTGGGATGAGCAACTTTTTACAATATTACCAAAAGTAGAAAGCGCTTCAACAAAAGAAGAATATGCTACAGTAATAGAAAAGTGGATTGATGAATTGGGAAATATTCCAGAAAATAAACCCCAATTAGATGACCCGAAGAGAGATTATTTTAATAAAAATCTAAATTTAGATTGGACACAACAAGAAAAGCTGTTTTCAAAAAGTCTTTCAAGTAAATTGAAATTTATTGAAGAAAATAGGTTTCAGGGTTCAAATTATTATGTTAACAGAGAAGGGAAAGGCATAGCTCTTCAGTTTATAAATGAACCAGAATATGCACAATTTAATTGGACAGATAAAAATTTACGTCTTTTAGGTCTATTCCGTTTCTGGAATTATGTTGAATATTTTTTTCCATACAAATATGTAATGGATCAGAATTGGGATGAAGCTCTTATAGAAATTCTGCCCCATGTTTCGGATCCAAAGTCTGAAAAAGAATTTGTATTGGCAATGCGAGAAATCTCAATAAAACTTAACGATTCGCATGCATCAACAATGAGCGCAAATATGATTAAATATTTAGGCGGTGAAAAATACCCCGCATTTGGCGCTAGATTGGTAGATAACAAATCGGTGATTGTAAGTGTAGCTAATGACTCGTTGGCTAAAATTGATGATTTAAAAATTGGAGATATTATTACAAAACTTGATGGAGTAAGTATTAAAGAAAAAGCAGAAGAATTCTCAAAGTATATGCAGGGTTCAAATAGGGCTGCTGCAGATTTGAATTCTGGTTTTGTAATGTTTACAGGCAATAACGATGAATTTGAAATTGAATTTATTCGAAATAATATCACTTCTGTTAAAAAAGTACATCGTTATCCAAACGAAAAAATTAAAAGAACGCCACCCAAAAGTGTTGCAAAATGGGAAATACTAGAAAACAATATTGGTGTGGTAAGAATGAGTAAAGTGCCAAAAGAAGAGATTGCAGGTATGATGGAAGAATTAAAAAACACTAAATCTATTATTTTTGATGTGAGAGCCAGACCAACTTACACAGATTTTTTAGTTAGTGATTATTTAAATTCAGAACCTAAACCAATCTTGAGATTGCTTTATCAAGATTTAAGTTATCCTGGACGTTATTACTTTAATAATGAAATGCAGGAGTGCGGAAAAATCAATACAGATTATTACAAAGGAAAAGTAATTGTTTTAGTAGGTTCGGGAACACATAGTTTTGGTGAGCAAACAGCAATGAGTCTTCAAACAGCTCCAAATGCAACAGTTATTGGCACACAAACATCAGGAGCAGATGGACCAAATTATTATTTTACAATTATAAAAGGATTCGATTCCAGTTTTACTTCCGCGGGTGTTTTTTATCCAAATAAAAAAGAAACCCAACGTGTAGGAATTGTACCAAATATTACAGTAAAACCAACAATTTTAGGTGTTCAACAAGGCAAAGACGAGGTTTTGGAACGCGCTTTGCTATATATAGAAAATGGAAAATAAAGCTTGTTTGTTGTACTGAAGCACGAGGGATCGCACTAGCTGATCGAGAGAAAAAATGGGGGTTTTCTCCTCGAAGCTTCTTGTGAGGTCCTTCGTTCATCAGAATAACTAAATTAGGTGATTATTGTTCTGGCCTTTGTCAAAGTTCTAATCTTTGACAAAGGTTTTTTATTTTTAGCTAAACAGAAATCCGTATTCATAGCGTCTGCGCGAAGTGAATCCGTTAAATCCACGTCCCTTAATCTCTACGAAATTGCTATTCTTTTAATATTGTCGTAATTTTGACGCTTTAAAATTACAAACTTGAATTCAACACCTATTATTACCGATACCCACACGCATTTGTATTCTGAAGAATTTGATCAGGATCGTGAAGCAATGATTCAACGCGCTATTGATGCCGGAATTACTCGTTTTTTTATTCCTGCAATCGATGCTGCGGCAACTCAGTCTATGTACGATTTGGAGAAAAATTATCCTGAAAATATATTCCTAATGATGGGTTTGCATCCTACTTACGTAAAAGATAATTATCTGGAAGAATTGGCGCATGTGGAAACAGAATTGTCTAAAAGAAAATTCTACGCTGTCGGTGAAATCGGAATCGATTTGTATTGGGATAAAACGCATTTAAAAGAACAGCAAATTGCTTTTAAAAGACAAATTCAGCTGGCAAAACAGTACAAATTGCCAATTGTAATTCATTGCAGAGAAGCTTTTGATGAAATCTTTGAGGTATTAGAAGAAGAAAAATCTGAAGATTTATTTGGGATTTTT
The DNA here is from genome assembly GCF_016735615.1 of Flavobacterium tagetis. Classification (GTDB taxonomy): domain Bacteria; phylum Bacteroidota; class Bacteroidia; order Flavobacteriales; family Flavobacteriaceae; genus Flavobacterium; species Flavobacterium tagetis. The sequence goes on along the minus strand of NZ_JAERSF010000001.1, from coordinate 867,687 downwards.
CATTGTTTTTCCGGAACTTTAGAACAAGCAGAACGTGCTATTTCTTACAAAATGAAATTAGGAATTGGCGGTGTTGTTACGTTTAAGAACGGAAAAATCGATCAGTTTTTAAATCAAATCGATTTAAAACATATCGTTTTAGAGACAGATTCTCCTTATTTAGCACCAATTCCGTATAGAGGAAAAAGAAATGAAAGCAGTTATTTAGTCAATGTTATAGCTAAATTAAGCGAAATTTATAGTGTTTCTGCCGAAGAAATTGCAGCCATTACAACGCAAAATTCAAAAGACGTTTTTGGTATTTAACTTAAGCCTTACAAAACTTTAATTTTTTTTTTGTTCTTTTGCCCACTTAAACCCAAATAAATAATGCAGAGATTTGATGCCATTCGACCGTTTTATGATTCCGAAATAAATGAAGCACTTCATGGTGTGGTTAATCATCCTATGATGAAAACCATGATGAACTTTACATTTCCGGATGTAGAAGATGAGGTTTGGAAGGAACAATTAAAGAAAACACATTCTATTCGTGATTTTCAGTGCAACTTTATTTACAATACAATCCAGAAAGTTTTAGAAAAAAGCTCTGAAGGCCTTACAACTTCAGGTTTTGAAAAACTGGAACCTAATACTTCTTATCTGTTTATCTCCAACCATAGAGATATTCTTCTAGATACTACATTACTGAATGTTTGTTTATTTGAACACGGTTTAGTGATGACCGCTTCGGCAATTGGTGACAATTTGGTGAAGAAAGCTTTCTTGGCAACTTTAGCAAAATTAAATAGAAATTTTTTGGTTTTAAGAGGACTGACGCCTCGTGAAATGCTGCAAAGTTCAAAGCTATTGTCTGAATATATGGGACAATTATTGCTTCGCGAAAATCGTTCGGTTTGGATTGCACAAAGAGAAGGAAGAACAAAAGATGGAAACGACGAAACCAATCCAGGAGTTTTAAAAATGATTGGAATGGGGTCTGATGAAGAAAACTTAATGGATTATTTTAAGAAATTGAGAATTGTTCCGGTTTCTATTTCGTATGAATATGATCCGACTGATGTTTTGAAAATGCCGCAATTAATGGCAGAAGCAAATAACGAAGTCTATGTAAAAGACAAAAATGAAGATTTCATGACCATTATAAGCGGTATCATGGGAACTAAAAAAAGAATACATATTTCTGTTGGCGATGTTCTAGATACAGAAATCGATCAGATTGTGGCTGAAAATGACAATGCAAATAAGCAAGTTCAGGCTTTGGCACAAACGATTGATGATGTTATTTTGAAAAACTACCAATTATGGCCGACAAATTTTATTGCTTACGATATTTTAAACGAAACAGATAAATTCGCTCACAAATACAAAGAGAGTGAAAAACAGCTTTTTGAGCGTCGTTTAGAAATGAGAATCGGAAGCGATAATCCTGTGACAAGACAAGGATTTTTAGCGATGTACGCCAATCCTGTTGTCAACAAATTAAAATACCAAGATGTCATCTAAAGCAAAAATATTATTGGTTTATACCGGAGGAACCATCGGGATGAGCAAAGATTTTGAAACAGGAGCGCTTAAAGCCTTCAATTTTGGTAAATTGATTCAGAAAATACCAGAAATTAAACAATTGGACTGCGAAATCGAATCGATTTCATTTGAACATCCAATTGATTCTTCGAATATGAATCCTGAAATGTGGACTAAAATCGCCACTATTATCGAGGAAAATTACAGCGCTTATGACGGATTTGTGGTACTTCACGGATCAGACACCATGTCGTATTCGGCTTCGGCATTGAGTTTTATGCTGGAGAATTTGTCAAAACCAGTGGTGTTTACAGGTTCGCAACTTCCAATTGGAGATTTGCGTACTGATGCTAAAGAAAACCTGATTACAGCAATTCAGATTGCTTCGCTTTTAGAAGACGGAAAACCTGTTATTAATGAAGTTTGTCTGTATTTTGAGTACAAATTGTACCGCGGAAACAGAACTTCTAAAGTAAATGCAGAACATTTTAGAGCTTTTACAGCACCAAATTATCCTGAATTGGTAGAATCTGGTGTTCATTTAAAATTAAACAGACATTTATTTCTTCCAAAAAATAAAGATGCAAAGCTGATTGTTCATAAGAATTTAGACAATCATGTTGCCATCATTAAAATGTTCCCTGGAATGAGCGAAGTAGTTTTAGCTTCTATCCTTTCTACTAAAGGATTGCGAGGAATTATTCTAGAAACTTACGGTTCTGGAAATGCTCCAACCGAAGATTGGTTTTTGAACTTAATAGAAAAAGCCATCAAATCAGGAATGCATATTGTAAACGTAACCCAATGTTCTGGCGGAAGTGTAAATATGGGACAATATGAAACCAGTACAGCTTTAAAATCTCTTGGCGTTATTTCTGGAAAAGACATTACAACAGAAGCCGCAATTACAAAATTGATGTATCTGCTTGGGCATAATATTCCTCAAAACGAGTTTAAAGATATTTTTGAAACGGCACTTCGCGGAGAAATATCATAGATTTAAATTACAATAGAAAAATTCCAAATTCCAAAAGTAGAAGATGGGTTTGGGATTTTGTTGAAAATTTCCTTTAATCGTTTCAGTTAGTCATCCTGACGAAGGAAGGATCACACAAGAAATTCGACAAAAATTGGCGCCATTAGGAACGGAGTTCCTAGCGAAGATTTCTCCTTACGTCGAAATGACAAGATTGCGGGTAATTGGAATTTGGAATTTTTTAAAACTTGGAATTTCTATATTCCACAGGACAAGTTTCCAATTCATCAGAAGCTTTGTGTTTCTTGTAATACAAGTACACTATCACAGAAAGAATACAGATAACGCCTTGAAGCGCAACAGTAGCTCTTACACCTATAAAGTGAGAAACATAACCAATAATTAAACTTCCCACAGGAATCATTCCCTGATATGCCATCATATAATAACTAATACTTCTAGAACGCATGCTCACAATACTATGCGTTTGAATGTAAATATTGATAGAAGAAGTTTGTCCCATCATTCCGATTCCGCTCAAAGTCATACAAATCAATGCAATTGTAATACTGCTTGAAATCGCTAGAATAATAATGCTAAATCCTAACAATAAGCTGGCAGCAATCATTAGTTTTCCCATATTCTCAGCCGATTTTAAATTGGCTAAATAGATTGCAGATATAACAGAACCAATTCCGGCAGCGCTTTCGAACCAGCTGAAAGTTTCGGCATTTCCGCTAAAAATATCTTTTGCAAAAACGGGCATTAATGTATTAAAAGAAATTACGAATAAACTACTGCAAGTTAGCATCAAGAGCATTCTTGCCATTTCGGTTTCTTTTTTCACATAATCAAGTCCTTCTATAAGATCGTCGAGCATTTTAAGTTTATTTTCGGCTTTGATATGCGGTGTGATTTTCATCATCATTAGCGAAATCAAAACAGGAACATAACTCACAAAGTTTCCGATAAAACAGATATCTTCTCCATATTGATGCAGAATAATTCCCGCAAGCGCAGGACCCGCGATTCTGGCAAAGTTGTTCATAGTCGAGTTAAGCGCAACTGCGTTTGGAAGATCTTCTTTATTGTCGACAATATCAATCATCATGGTTTGGCGGCAAGTCATATCAAAAGCATTGATGATTCCTTGAATTAAACTCAAAGCCAGAATAAAATTGATATTATAAATTTTGAGATAAATCAGTAAAGCTAAAGTTCCTGCCTGAAGCATAGCAAGAGATTGTAAAAACAAAATAGTTTTATGTCTGTCGTAACGTCCAATAATACTTCCTGCAAGAGGTGCTAGAAACAAAGACGGAATCATGCTTAAAAAAGTCGCCAACCCCAATAAAAATACTGATCCTGTTATACTGTAAACCATCCAGCTTACGGCAGTTTTCTGCATCCAAGTTCCGATAACTGAAACAGATTGTCCGTAAAAGAATAACTTGAAATTTCTTGATTTTAAGGCTTTAAACATAATCTTTATTATTTGATACAAAGGTCGGAATTATGATTTCATTAGAAAAATTAATAATTTTACTGATAATAAGTAGTAAAACTTATCAATATGGAAATTTATCAACTGCAATATTTTATTAAAACGGCTGAGATTTTGCACTTTACCAAAGCCGCAGAATTATGTTTTGTAACGCAATCGGGACTTTCACAGCAAATAAAAAAACTCGAAGAAGAACTCGGAATGCCATTGTTTAAGCGAATTGGCAAGAAAGTTCAATTGACAGAAGCGGGAGCTGTTTTTCTGATTCATGCCAAAAAAGTGGTCGAAAATGTAGAAAACGGAAAACAGGCCATTGAAGATTTAAACGAAATGATTGGTGGAGAACTCCGAATTGGTGTAACCTATATTTTCGGATTATTAATTTTGCCCGTTGTAAACGCCTTTGCCAAAAGATATCTGAATTTAAGAATAATTGTAGAATATGGTACAACAGAAGCTTTAGAACAAAAACTGATTAATAATGAATTGGATTTGGTTCTGGTCATTTCATCACACGAAATTGGTCCACCAATCCAGAAAGTGCCTTTGTTTACTTCAAACATGGTTATGGCGGTTTCAAAATCGAACTCTTTAGCTGAATTAGAAAAAATACCATTTAAGAAATTAGATGAAGTACCGTTGATTCTTCCGGGAAAAGGTTCCAATTCAAGAGAATATGTTGAATTGCTATTTGCAAAACACAACATGAACCCAAAAATTTCGATAGAATTAAACTCGATTCATGCGTTATTGCAAATGGTAGAAAACAGCGATTGGGCAACCATTGTAGCCGAAAAAGCATTGAAAGGCTGGGAGCATAGCCTAAAAGCCATTCAGATTACAGGAGTCGTAACCAAGCGAGATTCGTTTATGCTGACAATTGGCAGTTACCAAAAAAAGGCAGTTAAATTGTTTATGGAAGAATTTCGAAAAAGTATAAACGAATCTTAATTTTACTTTTTAAACTCAATTTTTTTTGTGTTATTTGCAGACCAAAATAGAAAGGTGTCCGAGTGGTTTAAGGAGCTAGCCTGGAAAGCTAGTATATGGGTAACTGTATCGAGGGTTCGAATCCCTTCCTTTCTGCAAATTTTAATTAAAATAATACCAAACCTCGAAATGTATATTTCGAGGTTTTTTTATTAATTGTCTCTATTGCCAAATTATAAACTACAATATCAACGCCCAAAAAACTTATTGAACAAAAACTTTGGGCAGTTTCGATTTTACAATATTTGCATGGGAAAATCAGCGACAATCAATTTCAGGATTATATATTACGAACACCTTTCGAAAAATCTGTTGAACAATGTCTCAAAAATTTAAAAATAAATATCGAATTCCATCTTCGCGATTGCAAAATTGGGATTATGGTGCAAATGGTGCTTATTTTATAACTATTTGTACTAAAAATAGGGAATTTTATTTTGGAGATATTATTGATTCTAAATTGGAGGCATCGGAATTAGGAATATTGGCAGAAAAATATTGGTTAGATATTCCAGAACATTTTCCGTATGTCGAATTGGGTAATTTTGTGATTATGCCAAATCACGTTCATGGGATTTTAATTATCGATAAAAACGCATCGGTTTCCGTAGAGACGCGATTAATCGCGTCTCTACCCGAAACAATATATAAAACAGGTGGTTTTGCTGGGAATAAAAACCCCATGTTGCACGATAATATTTCGAGAATTATAAGATGGTATAAAGGAAGATGTTCTTTTGAGATGAAAAAAATACATGCAGATTTTGGTTGGCAACCGCGTTTTCATGATCATATCATTAGAAATGAAAAATCTTTTGAAACCATACAAAATTATATAGAAAACAATCCGTTGAATTGGGATAAAGACAAATTTTATGGAAAATAGAACAAAAAACAATCCGTAGAGACGCGATTAATCGCGTCTCTATTTTTTAGAGAGATTATTCGATTAAAATAGAATCAGTTTTGAAGATATTGATTTAGAACAAAAAGAGTTTGATGATTATAAATCAAAAAATCTTGATTCATCAGATCTTGCAAAAAATCTAAAATAAGAAAAAATCACAAAAACATAGTCCTAAAAAGTTATTTTCAAAATACGGTTTTCCACATTATTTTGTTCGGGAAATATTATATATTTGGCTCCTGTGTAATATAAATAACTTAATGGATTTACCTCCTTATTCGCCAGGATTGCATAAACTGGTTACTCTACATGTCGATCAAACTTTGAAGCTTACTAGTAGCAAAGGTTTTGTTGCAGTTACCAATTCTATTTTAGAAAAATATGAACTTGAGAAGGTTGGGGCAGTTGTTCATGATTTTGAGAATGATAGTTTCACGATTTCCTATTGCCTAAAAGAATCACATATTTGTATACACACTTGGCCAGAATATAATCAGTTGACTTTGGATGTTTATTTGTGCAACTATCTTCAGGATAATGCACATAAAGTGCGTGCCGTTATGGCTGATTATGTTGCCTATTTTGAAGCGGAAATTATTAAAGATTTTGAAATTAACCGATAAGATATGAAGATTCCTTGTTACGATTGTAATACAGAAACCGAGTTAGAGGTTGGTTTTGAAGTTATCAATTTTGTTTGTCCAAAGTGCCATAGTTTATATGCTCGAGATGATGAGGGAAAGTTTAGAAGAAAAAACAAGTATAAATCTGAAGGGACTGACGCTCCTTTGGCAATTGGTGATATCGGATTTTTAAAAGGAAGCAATTATAAGGTAACTGGAATCTTGTTTAAAAGTGTTCAAAGTTATAAATGGACCGAATTTATTCTTCAAAACGATAAAAAGGAGTTCCTTTATCTCTCGCTTTCGCAAGGCCATTGGATTTTATTAACTGAAATGGAAGAGACTTTTAATGTTAAGTCGCATCCTTTGGTTTTAGAGCATGATGGGGAGGATTATGATATTTATGATTATTCGAATACCCAAATCATTAATGCAGAAGGTTTTTTTGATTTCGAACTTCCGCAGAATACCATAATTCATGTCGTTGAGTATATAAGGCCTCCTTATATGATTTCTATTGAATCTTTGCATAAGGTCGATACAGCATTTTATGGTGAGTACATTAAAAAAGAAGATATTAGGAAAGCATTTAAGAAAGTTTTTCTGCCATATAAGTTTGGCGTAAACATTATTCAGCCTTCGATGTTTGATCTTAGAAATACGGCAATAATTTTCTGTTTTATCGCTTTATTAATTATTATTTCAAATTGGTTAATTTATAGAGACCAGCCTGAACAAAATGTTTTTTCGAAATCAATAAGATTTAGTGAATTTAATAATAAAGAAATAACTAGCGAAGCTTTTGTTTTAAATGGAGGTTCGGCTCCAATGACAATCAAGGTTTCTTCAGATGTTGATAATTCGTGGGCGAATCTTAATATTGCTTTGGTAAACGAAGATAACGGTGATGAAATTTATGCAAGTAAAGACATAGAATATTATCATGGTTATTCGGAAGGAGAGTCCTGGATAGAAGGAAGCCAGTCTGAGAAGTTTAATATTTGTGGCGTAAAAGCGGGTAAATATCATCTTTTAATCACGCCAATGAAGGCTCCGGAAGATGCTACTAATACTGAAATGCGTGTAAATGTGATCTGGAACCAATCTTCTAGCAGAAATGTTTGGCTGGTTATTATTGGTATGATTGCCATTTATTTTATAATACGATTTTTTAAATTGAGTTTTGAAAGAGATAGATGGGCTGACAGCTCGTATTCTCGCTACCAAGATTAAACAAATTATGAAAAGAATTTTCGATTTTATACGCAACAATATCACATCCTTACTTATTGGGTTTGCTTGCTTTGGTGTCTACCTGTATTTTACTATTGCTGGAAATAGAATCTGCGATTGTGAATCGACAGAAAATTATAAATCAACAACGAGCGGAAGCCGTTCATCATACAATCATTTTTACCACAAATAAAAACTATCAAATATGGAATTATTTCACGCACAGCCAATAGTAAACTCAATTCTTTATTCTTTTTTAGGAATAGTTATTTTGCTAATCGGTTATTATATTATCGAAAAACTGACTCCAGAGAATACTTGGAAAGAAGTTGTAGAAAAAAATAATATTGCTGTTGCCATTGTTTTGGCAGCATTTATCATCGGAATTTCCATGATTATTAGTGCCGCAATTCATGGGTAAAAAGTTTCTTAGGTTTGAATTTCTTTTACTTTTTGCTGTATTTATAATTGCCACTTGCGGACTAATTTATGAATTGGTTGCGGGAACTTTGGCGAGTTATTTACTAGGCGATTCTGTAAAGCAGTTTTCATTTATTATTGGCGTGTACCTGTTTTCGATGGGTATAGGCTCTTTTTTTTCAAAGTTTTTTCATAAGAATCTGCTCAACACTTTTGTAGAAATCGAAATCTTGGTCGGACTTATTGGAGGTCTGAGTTCTGTGGTTTTGTTTCTGCTTTTTGAAAATGTGGGCTCTTTCCAGTTCATTTTATATTTATTTGTTTTCGTAACGGGATTTTTAGTCGGATTGGAGATTCCACTTTTAATGAATATTTTAAAAGACAGAGTAGAGTTTAAAGATCTAGTTTCAAATGTTTTTACATTTGATTACATCGGTGCTTTGCTGGCATCAATTTTATTCCCGTTAGTTTTAGTTCCGAAATTAGGAATCATGGGAACTTCTCTTTTCTTCGGAATGATTAATGTAAGTATCGCTATTGTTCTTTGTTTTTTGTTAAAGAGAGAACTAAAAAGCGTTTATTTTTTGAAAGCAAAGGCCATTTTCTCTTTTGTATTATTACTGGCTGTTTTTATTTTCTCGAATGATATTCTAGCCTATTCAGAAGGGAAATTGTATGGAGAGAATATCATTTATACGAATTCGACACCTTATCAGCGTATCGTTTTAACGCATAATAAGAGCGATTACAGGCTTTATTTGAATAATAACCTACAATTCAGTTCTGCAGACGAATATCGTTACCACGAGGCTCTTGTGCATCCTGTAATGTCGATGGCTAAAAGCGTTAAAAATGTTTTGGTTTTAGGCGGAGGCGACGGTCTCGCGGTTCGTGAAATCCTGAAATACAAAGACGTTCAGAAAGTGACTTTGGTAGATTTGGATGAAGGAATGACAAAGCTGTTCAAAACCAATACGGTATTGACGAATTTCAATCAGAATTCGTTGAATAACACTAAAGTTACAGTAATCAATACTGACGCTTATATTTGGGCGAAAAATAACAAAGAGAAATACGATATTGCGATAATCGATTTTCCGGATCCGTCCAATTATAGTTTAGGGAAATTGTATTCGCTTAATTTTTATCAAACTATAAAAACCATTTTACAGCCAGATGCAGCGGTTGTTATACAAACCACATCGCCTTATTTTGCGCCTAAATCATTTTGGTGCATTAATAAAACGGTAATGCAGGTTTTTCCGCAAGTTGATGCATATCATGCTTATGTACCTTCGTTTGGCGAATGGGGTTATACGATTGCGATAAACGGTTTTGGTACGACTTTTAATTCTGTAAACCGAAAAGCAGACGGATTGAAATTCTATAATTATCAATTCGACCGATTTAATTATTTTACGAATGATATGATTTCGAACCAAATAGAAATCAATCGTTTAGACAACCAGATTTTAGTACGCTATTTTGATGAAGAGTGGGGAAAACTGCAATAAATCCAGAAGGGGTTTTATAAAAGTAGTTGGTGCGGCGTTAATTGCGGTTCCGTTTCTGCAATTTTGTTCTGATAAAATTGCCGTACTGATGATTCGTTTATCGGGCACTAAGCACTTGCTTGGGCATCGTTTATGGATTAAAGATTTTCCTAAACCAACTAAGAAAATTGAAATTCCATATTTGATTGTTGGCGGTGGAATTTCGGGTTTAAGCGCGGCGCGTCAATTCCATAAAAAAGGAATTTCAGATTTTTTGGTCGTAGAATTGGAAAATCATTTAGGTGGAAATTCTTCCAACGGAGAAAATAAATATTCTAAATATCCTTTGGGCGCGCATTATTTGCCATTGCCGAATTTTCAGGATAAAGAACTGCTTCATTTTCTGGAAGAAGAAAAGATAATTCAAGGTTATGATGAAAAAGGCTTTCCTGTTTTTGATGAATTACAATTGACTTTCGCGCCTGACGAACGTTTGTTCTATAAAAATAATTGGCAGGAAGGTGTTGTTCCTAAAGAAGGAAATTTGATTTCTGATGATTTAGAGTTTGATAAATTCTTCAAAAAAATGGATGCGTTTAGAACTGCCAAAGGAGAAGATCAGAAGTATTTGTTTGATATTCCGCTTTATCTTTCTTCTAAAGACGAAAAGACGAGAGCCTTGGATAAAATCACCATGAAACAATGGTTTAAAGACAATCATTTTACGTCTGAACCTTTGTTTAATTATATCGATTATTGCTGCAAAGACGATTTTGGATTAGGAATCGAATACGTTTCGGCTTGGGCAGGAATTCATTATTTTGCAGGAAGAAAACAAGATTCTACCCCCGAAAAGCACGACAGCGTTTTAACGTGGTCCGAAGGAAATGCACGTTTGGCTAATCATTTGAAAAAATATACGAAAGACAAATCGTTGAAAAATCATTTGGTTTATGAAGTTAAAATAGAGAATAATAAGGTTAATGTAAAAGCTTTTGATGATGTAAAGAAAACCTCGGTTGAAATTATTGCCGATAAAGTGATAATGGCTTCTCCGCAGTTTGTAAACCAATATTTGATTGAAGACAGAAAAGTGTTTACCAAAGATTTTCATTACACGCCTTGGCTTTTGGCAACGCTGATTGTAAACGATTTATCGGATAATTTTAGTTTTCCGCTTTCTTGGGATAATGTCATTTATGATGCAAAAGGTTTGGGATATGTTTACGATCAGCATCAGACTGTAAATCAGATTCAGGATAAAAAAGTGATTACATACTATTATAGTTTTTCTTCGGCTGATTTGAAGAAAACTAGAAAAGAGCTTTATAAAAAAGACAAAGAATACTGGAAACATTTTGTTTTGAATGATTTAAAAGTCGCGCATCCTGATATTGAAGAATGTGCAGAAGATATTGAAGTGTTTTTATTAGGTCACGGAATGATTTCGCCTGCGCCAGGTTTTATTTTTGGAGAATCAAAAAAGCAGGCTAAACAGAATATTGAAAATAAGATCTATTTCGCGCACAGCGATTTATCAGGAATTTCGATTTTTGAAGAAGCTTTTCATCAAGGAATTAATGTTGTAAATGAAATTGTAGATGGAACAACCTTGGATTCATAAACCCAAAACCGATTTGGCTTTTATAATTGGTCCGTCATTTTTTGTATTGGCGATCATTTTTATTTTTCAGGATTATATCGCTCAGATTGAAGAAAATTATTCTTTTTACACTTGGCTTTTTTTGATTGTTTTTATAGATGTGGCGCACGTTTATGCAACATTATTCAAAACTTATTTTGTTGCTGATGAGTTTCAGAAACAAAAACGAAGATTGATTCTTTTGCCACTTTTTTGTTTCGTAACCGGAATTGTACTTTTCTCCTTTGGGAGTTTAGTTTTTTGGTCGTTTCTGGCTTATGTGGCTGTTTTTCATTTCATTAGACAGCAATATGGCTTTATGAGATTATACGCCAGAAAAGAAATGAAGACCAAAATTTCGGTTTGGATTGATAATCTGACGATTTATGCTTCAACGGGATACCCAATGCTGTATTGGTTTTTTTCGTCAAAGCGAAAGTTTAACTGGTTTGTAGAAAATGAGTTTTTTAGATTTGAAAACCAAAGAATTCTAGAAATCCTGTTTTGGATTTACATTGCAATTTTGATTCTGTATGTCGTCTATACCGCTGTAAAATCTATTCAAAGCCGTTTTTTTAATATTCCGAAAAACAGCATTATTCTAGGAACTGCGCTTTCTTGGTACTTCGGAATCGTCTATTTTAATGATGATTTGATTTTTACTTTATTGAATGTCGTTTCGCATGGAATTCCGTACATGGCTTTAGTTTATTTTAAAGAAATTGATGGAAAATCTGATGAAGAATTAGGACGATTGTCTTTTTTGAAACAATACAGAGGACTTTTAATTTATATTGGAATTTTGTTTTTAATTGCCTTTTCGGAAGAATTTCTTTGGGAACTTTTTGTTTGGAATGAGAATATTAGCGTTACTAATCTTGATTTTTCGAGTTGGCAGATTTTGTTAGTTCCTTTGCTGACGGTTCCTCAGTTTACGCATTATTTGTTGGATGGGTTTATTTGGAAATCGAAGAAGTAGGGTTCTCTGTTTCTTTTGAAAATGATACGATCTAATCTAGCCCCGATAGAAACGATATCCTTTTGTTCTGGGGTTCAGAACAAAAGATATAGTGAATAGCGGGACTAAAGATGTTTTGAAAATGAGTGGTTCTGCTTCTAAAAAAACTAAACCATTTCGGTTTTCATAACGATTTCTTCTTCAATGGCGTTCCAAAGTGCGATACGTCTTTCTAATGCAAGAACTGAAACTTCTTCGACTTCTTTCCATTTTTGGGCATCGTCTTCGCATAATTCTGTAATCATCTGCATGGCCATTGGTCCATGTTCGTCGGCATCCAATTCAATATGTCTTTCAAAATAATAAAGCAATTTTGTTAGATCTGTATCTGGAAGGTTTTTCTGGAAATTCTTTAAAATTTGAGTAAACATGCTCGGAATCAAATCTTCTCTCCCAAAAGTAAATGCTGCTGCAATCTCGTGTGGTTTTCCTTCTTCGATAACTCTAAAAGTAAAGTCCAAAAACGATTTTACATTTGGGTGCAGCGAACTTTGTTTGATGGCAACAAATATATTGTGAAGCGAATGCACTTCTGATAAAAAGCTTAAAACTCCAGTTGTATTTGCTCCACACGCTTCCATAGCTTCTAGATACATTTCGTAATGGCTTTGCCTTCTTCCATCAATTGTCAAATCGGTTTCTTCTGCAAGAACAATTTCATTAATTAAATAACGAGTTTCTGGGTTTTTGGTTGCAAACCAAGGTGTTGTGGTGCAGGTAAGTTTAGCTTGCAAGGCTTTTAAAAGTGACATAAAATCCCAAACAGCATAAACGTGAGTTTCTAGAAAGCTGTGTAAGTCATCTATGTTTTGAATCTTATTGTATAAAGAGTGGTTTAGTAGTTGGTCTTTTTGTGATTGTATGCTTTTGTTTATCGTTTCGATATTCATTTTAAAAAATTTTGATGCAAAGATAAAAAGCTTCTCCGTCAAGAAGAAGCTTTTTAGATTGATTTTGTGTATATTTTAATAATTACCAATTATTTAAATGCGGGAATTCCAGTTACATCCATTCCAGTTATCAATAAATGAATATCATGTGTTCCTTCATAAGTAATAACACTTTCTAGGTTCATCATGTGGCGCATAATTGAGTATTCGCCAGTGATTCCCATACCTCCCAGCATTTGTCTTGCTTCTCGAGCGATGGTAATTGCCATGTTGACGTTATTACGTTTTGCCATAGAAATCTGTGCTGTTGTAGCTTTTCCTTCGTTTCTTAAAACACCCAAACGCCAAGTTAATAATTGCGCTTTTGTAATTTCGGTAATCATTTCAGCCAATTTTTTCTGCTGTAATTGAGTTCCGCCAATTGGTTTTCCGAACTGAATTCTCTCTTTTGCATATCTTAAAGCAGTATCGTAGCAGTCCATTGCTGCACCGATCGCTCCCCAAGCAATTCCATAACGAGCAGAATCTAAACAGCCAAGCGGAGCACCTAAACCTGATTTGTTTGGCAATAGGTTTTCTTTTGGCACTTTTACATTGTCAAAAATCAGTTCGCCTGTTGCAGATGCACGAAGCGACCATTTATTATGAGTTTCTGGAGTTGAAAATCCTTCCATTCCACGCTCAACGATTAAACCATGAATTCTGCCTTCTTCATTTTTAGCCCAAACAATAGCAATATCAGCAAAGGGCGCATTCGAAATCCACATTTTAGCACCATTTAAAAGATAATGATCACCCATATCTTTAAAATTGGTAATCATGCTTCCAGGATCTGAACCATGATCCGGTTCTGTCAAACCAAAACAGCCAATATATTCACCAGTGGCAAGCTTTGGTAAGTACTTCATGCGCTGTTCTTCGTTTCCGTATTTCCAAATAGGATACATTACCAAAGAAGATTGTACAGATGAGGTCGATCTTACACCAGAATCACCTCTTTCAATTTCCTGCATAATTAATCCGTAAGAGATTTGATCTAATCCTGCTCCTCCATATTCTACAGGGATATAAGGGCCAAAACCGCCAATTTCGCCAAGACCTTTTATAATTTGTTTAGGAAATTCTGCCTTTTGAGCGTATTCTTCTATAATAGGAGAGACTTCTCTTTTAACCCAAGCACGTGCTGATTCACGAACTAATTTATGCTCGTCTGTTAGCAATTCGTCTAAGTTGTAGTAATCTGGAGATTGAAATAAGTCTGGTTTCATGTTGTTTAATTTTTAGCAAAGCAAATTTACATAATATAAATATAACAAATAGAGCTAAAATTGTTATATTTATATATGGTAAAAATAAAATTAATAGGAATTTGGCAAATTAATTGTAGTTTATTGATAATTTATAGACTATTTTTGAATTCCAAAAACAAACTTAATGAGGCTAATCATCTCTTTTTTCTTTTTACTACTAATATTTTCCAGTGGGGCTGCTCAAACTACAGGGGAGCTCACAGAACAAAAGTACTTAGAATTACAGGATAAAATCCGTTTTAGTATTAATGGAAATTATGATGAAGGTTTAGTTTTTGTGAATCAGATACTTAAGTCTAAAAATGAGCTTCATCAAGCATTTGCGTATGGTGCTGGTTCTTACCTGTATCAACTAAAAGGTAATGCTGATCAATCTGATAAAATGTATGCAGAAGCGCTAAAGCATTTAGCTAAAATTCCAGAGTCTAATAATAAAATAAAGCTGCATGCATATTTATGCAACTACAGAGGTCTTACTTATTGGAAAAGATCAAATTATGGTAAAGCTCTCAGCAGTTATCAGGAAGGGGTGAAACTTTCTTCCAAAATAAATGATGTTGTTCAAATTGTAAAATTTAAAGCCAATATTGCTTTATTAAATGAAGGCGTTGGGAATTATCAGTTGTCTATAAAAATCTTAAGACAGAATAATGCATTTCTAGATAAGAATGAGAGTTTGTATGAAAAAGATCAGTTTCAGAATTCCAAAAGCAATACATATACAAATCTCGGAAACGCTTATGAAGGATATTACTACAAGAATCGAGAGAAAGCATATCTATTAGATTCTGCAGAGTATTATTATAAAAAAGGTATATCATATTCTGATAAATTTATTGACAATCAGACTATTTCTAAACTTAGTTTAGGAAATATTTATCTGTTTAAAAAGGATTATACAAATGCTGAAAAAATTTATTACGATATCTCTTTTTATGCAAAACAGACTGATAATGAAAAATTGTATCAAATTGCCAATTATAATTTAGGAGATCTTTATTATTCTACTAAGAAATACGATAAAGCTCTTATATTTTTAAAAAAGGTAGATTCTATTAGCCAAAAGAATAAAACTATGGGTAATAGTTATTTTAAGTCTAATTATATACAAGCTAAAATTTATAGTATTAAAAATGAACCTGAACTGGCTTATAAGCACTCTAAGATATACTTAGACTCTTACGAAAAATATGAAGGAAATCTTAGAGAAGAGACATTAGAGGTTAACTATAAACTGGGAACAGCAGATCTTAGTGACGAGATGCTTAGCGTTCAGGAGAAGTATAAATATGAAGTATTTTGGAATAAAGCACTGAAAATATTTTATGTAATTCTAGTAATCGGAATTGTATTTTTCCTTATTAAAAATATCAGGGATAAAAATAGAGCTCAAAAGAAAATGAATGCTTTAATTGAAGAGTTTAAATCTAATCTAGAGAAAAAAGAACTTGAAAAAACAGAAATAGAAGAGGCACCTGATGAAAAAGCAGCAATGGAGGTTCTTGAAAATGAAGATGTTGCTATAAAAAAGGAAAATGCGAACTTGAGCATTGATGAGGCTAAAGAAAATAAGATAGTTGAAAAACTGTTAGCATTAGAAGAAAAGCTCGAATATTTAAATGCTGATTTTACGCTTTCTTATGCCGCAAAAAAAATAAAAACCAATACTACCTATCTCTCTTATGTAGTGAACAAAAGATTTGGAAAATCTTTTAGTGAATATTCTAATGAATTGAAGATTAATTATGTTATTAACCAAATGATTACAAATCATTTATACCGTAAATATTCTACACAGGCAATTGCAGAAAGTGTAGGTTTTAAGAATGCGGTTTCTTTTGCAAAATCATTTCGCAAAAGAACTGGAGTGTCTCCAGCTCAGTTTGCGAATAATATTTAGTTTTTAATAAATTGTAATTTTTATTTTTTATGTACTTCCGTTACCACCATCCCCTTTTCCCGGATTTGGATCAGGAAGCGGTTCTCCTTCTCCTCCCTTAATTGTTTTTTGTTCTTTTCTAGAAATTGTTTCTAGTTGAAAATCTTCGAATGTTAATTTGTTATTTTTCATGACTTGATTTTTTTTGGATTTATTTTTAAATGTTTTCAAATTCTGCTTAATTGTTTCCAGCAGCAGACTTTTCGGAGTTACTATGTTCTATTGGATCTTCGTGTGACCACCTTTAATTTGTCTTTTTCTTTTTTAGAAATTGTTTCTAGTTCAAAATCTTCGAATGTTAATTTGTTATTTTTTTCATGATTTAATAATTATTTGAATTAAAAAATTAATACTATAAATCTTTCATAAATGTTTTTTGTGCAATTTTATTAAATGCTAAAAACAGCACTAAAAATGGTTTATATAAGATTTTTTAGACTTAAAAGCAGTAAGAAATAGGCTTTGTTTTGTAAGTTAATTTTTCTAAAAAAAGGTACTGCTTAGGTTCGTTTTTGGGAGTATTTTTTATAATCTTTAGGTTTCAATTTTGACTAGTTCAAGTCATTTTGGTAAACTTGGTTTGTGATTTTTTTATTCAAAAATCAACTGTTTTTATGCGTCTGATTTTCATGTTTTTTAATGTTTATATTATTGCCTATCCAAAACTAGATAAAAAGCAAAACCGTTAATCGAAAATGGGTTTTCTGAGCTTTTTATTGAAAAAACAAACATGTAAAATATTGCAAATCAATAACTTAAAACAAGCACTATACTTGGTATAATTTATAAATTGTATGTGGTATAATTAATAAAATGTATGTGTTTATGTGATTTTTATCAATAAAAACCCCAATCTTTGCAGTGTAATTATGATTTAAAAACGATCAAAAACGATGTTAAAACTGGTCCAAAAATTTCTGCAAATCAATCGCTACTCAGACATAAAGAATGAGTTCAAAGACCTGTTTTTGTCTCATCCAAATTATCCGAGTTTGTTTGCCATTACAGATTCGTTTGATTTGCTTTCTGTAGAGAATGCAGCAGTAAGAGTTTCGAAAGAGCAGATTGAAGATTTGCCTTCAAACTTTTTGGCGTATTTTAAAGATGAATTAATATTAGTCGAAAAGATTAAAAGCGGTGTTAGAATCACAACCACAAAAAAAGGAACTCAAAAATTATCTTATGATAAATTCCTTTTAGACTGGAATGGTGTAATTGTTGCCATTGAGCCAAACAATGTAGTAGCAAGGGATAATCTTAAAGTGGAATATAATTGGTTAAAATATTTTATGCCACTTGTACTTGTAGGAGGATTGTCTTTTTTCTATAATCGTTTTGATCTCTTTAGCGCTTCTTTTTTGGTAACATCAGTTCTTGGTTTAGTTGTAAGTATATTTATTGTACAAGAAAGATGGGGAGTTAAAAATACAGTAATTTCAAAATTCTGCAATTTAAGTACAAATTCTTCTTGTCACTCTGTGATAAGTTTTAATGATGATATTGCAAATAAATGGTTGAGTTTTTCAGATTTGCCTTTGCTTTTCTTTAGCTCAAGTATTGTTGCAATATTGGTTCAGCCTTTAGGCTCAGCTGTTTTTGTTGGATTTTTGAGTTTGTTAGCTATTCCAATAATAGTGTGTTCGATTTGGATTCAAAAATTCGAGATCCAAAAATGGTGTGTTATGTGTCTAGCAATATCATTTTTAATATTAGTTCAGAGTATTATTTGGTTTTCGTCAGACCTTTTTAAATTGAACTTTAGTTTTAATGAAATTTTCCCATATGTATTTTCTTTATTGCTTTTAATACCAATCTGGGCAACAGTTAAAGTAATGATTAGAAAAATGCTTGATAATGAAAACTCTTTAAAGGAACTTAAGAAATTTAAAAGAAATTACTCTTTATTAAATTTTTTGTCTAAAAAAGTAAAATATACAAAAGGATTTGAAGATTTAAGAGGCTTGACATTTGGCAATAAAAATGCAGGAGTTAGACTTTCTATAATTCTTAGTCCAAGTTGCGGACATTGTTATAAGACTTTTCAAGAGGCTTTTGATTTAGTATTAAAATTTCCAGACAAAATATTTTTGAATGTTCTTTTTAATATTAATCCAGAAAATAACGATAATCCTTATAAAGCAGTTGTAGAAAGACTTTTGGCCATTAACAGAACAACACCTGGAAAAACGGTTGAGGCAATTTCAGATTGGTACATCAAGAGAATGATATACAAAAAATGGCTTAAAAAATGGAATGTTGATTCTGTAAGCATGATGATAAATCAGGAAATTCAGAAACAATACGATTGGTGCTCTATGAACAATTTTAATTATACACCAATTAAAATTGTAAATGAAAGGCTATTTCCAAATGAATATGAATTGAATGAATTGAAGTATTTCTTAAATGATTTTGTAGAGGAAGTTCAAGTTTTGGAAAAAATAGCATAGGAGGTATAAAAACAGAAGTTTCGACTGTTAAAAATAGAAATGATTAACCCAAATTTTAAAACCTGCGGACATGTTAAAGAACATTTTGAAATTGAAAGGCGTAGTAGAATTGACTGCAAATGAACTGAAAACAATAAATGGAGATCATGCTCCAATTTGTGAAGACGGATTTAAAGCTAAACGATGTACAGAATTTGGAACTGTGACGGCATACTGGAACTGCATACCAAATAATTATGTTGGAAGCTGTTAGAAGATTTTTTTAAGCATCAAGTTATTACAGATTTGAGGCTTAAACCAAAAAAACGTAAATAACTAGTTATGTTAGAAAAAATTTTAAAGAGCAAAGAAACAAGAAAGCTTACTAAAAAAGAGCAAAAAAGCATTTTGGCTAGTGAGTATTCACAAGAACTGAATTGTAATGATGCTGGTGTCGAAAAATATTATGCTTGCTAATTTTTAATCTTTAAATAGTAACAGAGAGTATTTTCTCTTTTACTATCTAAGAAATACGGTATTAAATATGTTAAAGAAAATTTTAAGCCTTGAAGGTGCTCAGCACATTAATAGAAATGAGCAGAAAACTATAAAAGGAGGAATTCCAGAATGCTGGGTTTATGCCCTACAAGCAGGATGCATTTTAATACCATTAGGCGAAACTTGTCCGCTAAATACATCATCGGGTATTTGTGATTCAAGTCGTCTTTGTTGTTGATTTTTAACTTTTTTAAAAGTAACCGATATAGCCTTATTTAGAATTTAGTCATGTTTTTTTTGAATGTATAGGCGCTCGATCGTGGAACATTGAGCATATTCTCAGTATTGATGATTGGTACTGAGATTCTTAGGAGTTGGTCGCTGTGTTAATTTATTTGGTTAGGGTAACCGCGGCCATGTCCTAAAGAAATTGTGTTGCTAAAAATTTGTTTTTAAATACTGAAACAGAGAAGATTTAGGTCTTCTCTGTTTTTTTTATGGATTTGGATTAACAAGAAATTTTTTTCTTAAATTGGTCGAGGATAAATCAAAATAAATTGAAAAAATTCGCTCATTATAGACAGGCAGATAATAAAGATTGCGGACCGACATGTTTAAAAATCATTGCTAAATATTACGGTAAAACAATCAATATTCAGGAGTTGAGGAATTTTAGCGAAACAACTCGTGAAGGGAGTAATTTGCTTTTTTTGAGTGATGCTGCCGAAAAAATAGGATTTAGAACTTTAGGAGTAAAACTCTCTGTAAAAAGAATTGAAGAAGCTCCGCTGCCATGTATTCTGCATTGGAATAAAGATCATTATGTAGTACTTTATAAAATAAAAAAAGGGAAATATTATATCTCAGATCCAGGTTTTGGTCTTTTAAAATACGATAAAGAAGAATTTGTAAAGTTCTGGATTGGAAATAATGCCCATGATGAAACAAAAGAAGGAATTGCATTATTGATCGAACCAACGCCAAATTTTTTTCAATCTGATTTTGATAAAGAGGAAAATTCAGGATTAGGATTTAGATTTCTTACCCAATATTTATTTCAATACAAATCATTTCTTGTTCAGCTTGCTATTGGACTTTTTGCGAGCAGTTTGCTCAATTTAATTTTTCCTTTCTTAACTCAGAGTATTGTCGATGTTGGAATTCAGAACCAGAATATCCATTTTATCTATCTGATTCTCTTTGCTATGCTTTTTGTTTTTGCAGGAAGAACATGCTTGGAACTTGTCAGAAGCTGGATTTTACTGCATTTATCTACCAGAATCAATATTTCTCTTATTTCAGATTTTTTCATCAAATTAATGAATCTGCCAATTTCTTTTTTCGATGTAAGAATGACAGGAGATATTATGCAGCGAATAAACGATCATCGCCGAATCGAAAAGATATTGACGACATCCTCTCTTAATGTTCTTTTTTCTGTAATTAATATGTTTGTTATGGGGGCTGTTTTGGCCTATTTCAATCTCAAGATTTTTTTAGTCTTTTTTGCAGGAAGCTTACTTTACTTCGGCTGGATCGTTCTGTTTTTGAAAAGAAGGGAAGCTTTGGATTATAAACGATTTGCAGAGGTTTCCAACGAACAGAATAAAGTAATGGAACTCATAAACGGGATGCAGGAAATTAAGCTTCATAATGCCGAAAAACAAAACCGTTGGGGTTGGGAGTATGTTCAGGCAAGACTTTTCAGGATTTCGATAAAAGGACTGGCTTTAGAACAGACACAGGCAATAGGATCTTCGGTCATTAATGAATTAAAAAACATATTTATCATTTTTCTATCAGCCAAACTGGTAATAGACGGTTCTATAACACTTGGGATGATGCTTGCCATAAGTGCAATTGTAGGAAGCTTAAATGGCCCAATTACCCAATTGATCGAATTTGTGAGAGAATGGCAGGATGCTAAAATTTCGCTTGCCAGATTATCAGAGATTCATCAGAAAGAAGATGAATTGCAACAGGAAATCCATCAAACAAGCGATGTGCCGCAAAATGCAGATATCGAAATTAAAAACCTTACTTTTCGTTATTTAGGATCAGATGTTCCTGTTTTAGATAATTTAAGCCTAATAATTCCGTCTAATAAAGTTACAGCGATAGTAGGAGTTAGCGGAAGCGGAAAAACAACTTTAATGAAACTGCTTTTAAAGTTCTACGAACCTGAAAAAGGAGAAGTTTTGATTGGGAATACACAGCTTAAAAATATATCTCAGCATGCATGGAGATCTAATATCGGAGCCGTAATGCAGGAAGGTTTTATTTTCAGCAACACCATTGCGAACAATATTGCCTTTGGAGCAGAAAAAATTGATAAACAGCGATTGATTTACGCAGCAGATGTAGCCAATATACAGCAATATATAAGTGAACTGCCATTGGGCTATAATACCAAAATCGGTGCAGAAGGATTAGGAATGAGTACCGGACAGAAACAGCGTCTTCTGATTGCCAGAGCGGTTTATAAAAATCCTGAAATTCTGTTTTTTGATGAAGCGACTTCAGCATTAGACGCGAATAATGAAAAGGAGATTATGAAAAAACTAGACATCTTTTTCAAAGATAAAACAGTTGTGGTAATAGCACATAGATTGAGTACGGTTATGAATGCGGATCAGATTGTGGTTTTGGATAAAGGGAAAATTATCGAAATCGGAAATCATTCGGCATTGGTGGAACAGAAAGGAAATTATTTTGAATTGGTTAGAAACCAATTGCAGTTAGGAAATTAATTATGGCAGAAAACAACGATACATTTGAGTTAAGAAGCGAAGAGGTTCAAGATATCCTAACCAAAGTGCCACATTGGATGATACGATGGGGAACCGTTCTGATATTTGCCATCATTATCATGCTGTTTTTTGTTTCCTGGTTTGTCAAATATCCAGATGTTGTAAAAACCGAAATTGTAATTACCACTAATATTCCGCCGGAGAAAATAGTTTCAAAATCTTCTGGACGCATTGAAGCAATTTTGGTTAAAAATAAAACCTTTGTTTCTAAAAATAGTACACTGGCTATTATTGAAAACACAGCTAATTACAAAGATGTTTTTGTGCTTAAAAATATTGTTGATGGTTATGATATAAATAATTCCAAAAAAGAATTTCCTTTCGCATTATTGCAAAATAAACAGTTAGGAGAGATAGAAAGTGCCTTTGCAGTATTCCAAAAAGATTATCAGGCGCAGGAATTAAATAAAGACTTGCATCCTTTTCAAGTGGAAAGCAGGGCGCAACAGTCTGAAAAAATTCAGATAACCGAAAGAATAGAAATTCTGCAGCAACAGAAAATAATTAATGAACGGGAATTGGAACTTCAGAAAAATGAAGTTGCGCGTTTTGAAACCTTGTTCAATAAAGGAATTATTTCTGCTCAGGAAATGGAAGCTAAAAAATTAAGTTTTCTTCAGGCGCAAAAAAATTATAGAGGTTTATTATCGTCGATTTCTCAATTAAGGTCTTCTTTGATTGACAACACAAAATCAAGTCAGAATTTGCAGATAAATAGCACTAGAGAAGAAGTAAATCTTGGGCGTAGCGTATCGCAGTCGTTTTATCAGCTTAAAAAAGTGATAAAAGACTGGGAATTGGCCTATGCGCTAAAATCTTCTATTAGCGGTAAAGTCACTTTTCTGCAAGTTTGGAATGAAAACCAGACCATAAACGTTGGAGATAATGTGTTTTCAATAATTCCCGATGCTAAAAACAGTTTTATAGGAAAAGTAAAAGCACCGGCTTTAAATTCAGGAAAAATCAAAGTGGGGCAACGGGTCAATATTCGTCTAGCCAATTTCCCTGACAGAGAGTTTGGGGTTTTAAAGGGCGAAATCAAAAACATTTCGCTGGTTCCCGACAAAGATGGAAACTTGCTTATAGACGTAGCCCTTCCAGACGGACTAAAAACATCATACAATAAACAGATTGCCTTTCAGCAGGAAATGAAAGGAAGCGCAGAAATTGTAACCGAAGATCTGCATTTAATCGAAAGAATTCTGTATCAGTTTAAAAATATTTTTGAACAAGTTTAAAATTAACTTTAACTAACCCTAAACCCCTAAATCTTTAAATGAAAAAAACAGTACTTATTGCATTTTTACTATTGTTTCAATTCTCTTTTTCAAAACCAATAACAGAAACTCAAAAACTCGCAGCAACTTGCAAAGTTTGGGGATTTTTAAAATATTATCATCCAAATGTTGCAAACGGCAGTAAAAACTGGGATGAACAACTATTTCAAATTCTGCCAAAAGTTGAAGAAGCGAAGACTTCGGAAGCATTTTCTTTAGTAATAGAAAATTGGATTGTTTCTTTAGGTGAAATTAAAAAAGCAGAAGTGGTAAAGTCAAAAAAAGAATATTTTGATAAAAACTTTGACTTGTCTTGGTTCAATAAAAATGACTTGTTTTCGAAATCTCTTTCTAAAAAATTAAAGTTTATTGAAGAAAACAGAATTCAAGGTAAACAATACTATGTCAATTACGAGCTTCATACAGGGGATGTGCCTCTTAAGTTTAATAACGAGGTAAAATATGCTGATTTTAAATGGACTGATAAAAATTTACGTCTTTTGGCCCTTTTTAGATATTGGAATTACATCGAATATTTCTTTCCATATAAATATCAAATGGATGAAAATTGGGATAAAGTATTAAATGAAATGCTACCAAGATATTATACATCAGAGTCTGAAAAAGATTTTAATTTAGCAATGCGCGAGATTTCTGTAAAGCTAAATGATACTCACGCTGCGACTAGTATGGCTCAATTGTTTGACTATTTTGGTGATAAATTTATTCCTGTAGATGTTAATATAATTGATGAAAAAGCAATTGTTGTTGCATTGAAAAATGATTCTCTGGCAAAAGTTAATGATATTAAAATTGGAGATGTAATTACAAAAGTAGAAGGGAAGACTATTGCAGAAATTTTGAAAGAAAACCGAAAATATGTAGAAGGATCTAACGAACCATCTGTTTTAAAGAATGCATATTGGGCAATTTTTAATGGAAAAACACCTTCATTTGAAATCGAGTTTATTCGAGATGGGAAAACTACAGTAAAGTCTATTAATAGATATGTGTATGAAGATTTAAAAATTCAATTTCCAAATAAAGAAAAATGGAAAATTTTAGAAGGCAATATTGGTTATGTTGATTTTGATGAACTTGATCCGGCAGATGTTCCAGCCTTAATTTTAGCCTTAAATAATACAAATGCAATAATTTTCGACAATAGAAATCGACCACACGAGGTTATGTATCCAATTGTAGATTGGCTTAATCCTGAAGAGAAAGAATTTGCCAGATTTCTTGATCCAGATGTAAATTATCCTGGACGTTATTATTGGAGAGAAGGAATTCAGAAGTGCGGAAAAAACAATCCAGATCATTACAAAGGAAAAGTAATTGTTATAACAAATGAAAAAGCTGTAAGTCATGCTGAGTTTACCGTAATGAGTTTACAAACGGCTCCTAATTCTGTAGTTATTGGAAGTCAAACTGGAGGAGCTGATGGAGCAAATTACAGATTTCAAATCATTAAAGGATTTGGTTCATCATTTACTTGCTATGGTGTTTTTTATCCAAACAAAAAAGAAACCCAACGAATCGGAATTGTTCCTGATATTGAAGTTAAGCCTACTATTTTAGGAATTCAGCAAGGAAGAGATGAAGTTTTGGAAAGAGCTGTTCTTTTTGCTAAAAATGGGAAATAGAAAATCTAAATATAATCTTTGTCAGAGTTTTAAAACTTTGACAAAGATGTTTTACATCTTCAAATAAAATTCTTTAGTTAATTCAATATATTCTGGTGTATAAACATGGCGATCGATTTCAATAACAAGTTCATCGATTTCAATCTCAGGAACTTCATTTCGGCTAAAAGCCAATAAACTGCGTTTAATTTCCGATTTTGGAGTTCCCTTCACTCTTGTGATTTTTATTGGATAAAGTTCTGATTCTTTTGCTAGGGCGATAAATTTTTCTTCTTCTTTGAAAGGAATAATTAAAGCAAATATTCCGTTTTCTGAAAGTAATAAATCGGCAGCTTCAACTAATTCTTCAAAAGGCATTGCATCTTGAAAACGAGCTAAATCACGTTGTTCGTTCTCTGTTTTATAATCTTCTGCATAAAAAGGAGGATTGGATACAATTAAATCGTATTCATCTTCTGGTTCATCTACAAATTCATCTAAACCAGCATGAAAGCAAAATAAGCGATCGCTCCATGGGGAAGCTTCAAAATTTTCTACAGCCTGTTCATAAGCATCTTCATCAATTTCAAGAGCATCAATTTGTTCAGCATTAGATCGTTGAGCAAGCATTAAAGCAATAATTCCAGTTCCAGCGCCAATATCTAAAATACTAAAAGGGTTATGAGAAATAGGAGCCCAAGAACCCAATAAAACGCCATCGGTACCAACTTTCATAGCGGTTTTATCTTGCTTAATAGAAAATTGTTTAAACTTAAACATAAATATAAAATTCCAATTTTTAAAAAATTCCAAATTCCAATGAAGTGGACAATTTAGTTGAGTGGCAAAAGTAAGATTAAATATTAATTTACTGCTTAGAAGTTTTGGTAATTATGGCAGAGAGAATTTTTCGTAACTCTTCAATTTCAAATAATAAAGATTCTGAAAGTGTGTTTTGATCAGGATTCAGATCATTTAATAATTGCAACCAAAATTTCAATTCTTTAGCTTCTTTTCGAGCTATTTTAAGTCTGAAAATTAAATCTTTGTCGCCTAATTTTTCATTTGCTTCAATATAATTAGCACCAATTGAACCAGAGGATCTTATAAGTTGTTTTCCATCTTCGATGTTCGAAGTGTTTTTGGGTAACGATCTTATATAAAGTCGACATTCTTTGGCAAACAAAAAAGTTTTCTCTTCTAAATTGTATGGCTTCATTTAGTTAAATTCCAATATTAAAAATTCCAAATTCCAATTTTTTAAAGTGTGAATATATAAAGAAACTACCGAAAAATAAGTTTTTTCTTTCAAAAGAATAAAACATTCCTATTTAAAGAATTTGGAATTTAAAAAATTGAAAATCAACTCCACTAAAGCTTGGAATTTGGAATTTAAAAAATTGGAATTTCTAAATTATAGATACATCTCAATAAGACCTTCAGGAAGATCCATGATTACTTTTTTGTTCTCACGATCGATTTTTACTAGAAATTGATCAATCATAGGAACTAAGATTTCAACTTCACCATTTAAAACTTCAAAAAGAGGCTGTGCAGTTGAATCATTAATAGAAGTTATTTTTCCGAAAACGCCTAAACGTTTGTCTTCAATTTCAAAACCAATAACTTCATGGAAGTAAAATTTGTTGCCTGTAAGTTTTGGCAACATAGTTAAAGGAAGATAAATAGGACTGCCAACAAGAGCATCTGCATCTTCTTCAGTATTTACATCTTCAAAACGAACTCTTAAAAAGTCGTTTTTGTGTAATGAGCTTGTTTCAATAAAAAAAGGAACCAAGTGTTTGTTGCTTTCAACAAACACTGATTCCAGATTTTCGTATAACTCAGGTTCATCTGTGTCTAAATAGACTAAGACTTCACCCTTGAAACTAAATTTTTTAGCGATTTTACCTAAATAAAAACAATCTTCTTTACGCATTATCGCTAAGTAAAATTATGCTTCAGTTGTTTCGTTATTCTCTTCAGCAGCAGGAGCTTCTTCAGTAGCTTCAGCAACTTCTTCAGTAGCCTCAGTAGCTTGTGCAGCGGCAGCAGCTTCAGCTTGTGCAGCAGCAGCGTCAGCTATACGCTTAGCGTTAACTTCTTTCTCTGCTTTTAATGCTGTAGCTTTAGCATCAGCTTTTGCTTTAGATAAACCATCTTTTTTAGCATCAACTTTACCAGCTTTTGCTTCTAACCAAGCAGTTAATTTAGCATCAGCTTGCTCTTGTGTTAAAGCACCTTTACGAACTCCTCCATCAAGGTGGTGTTTCAATAAAGCACCTTTGTAAGAAAGGATAGCTCTAGCAGTATCAGTTGGTTGAGCACCATTGTGTAACCATTTAACTGCGCTGTCAAGGTTTAACTCAACAGTTGCTGGGTTAGTGTTTGGATTGTAAGTACCGATTTTCTCTAAGTATTTACCATCTCTTTTTGAGCGTGCATCTGCAGCTACTACCCAGTAAAAAGGTTTTCCTTTTTTACCGTGTCTTTGTAATCTAATTTTTACTGACATAATCTTATTGATTAAATTTTGAGGTACTCGACCTCTGTTAATTAAGGGCGCAAAGATATAATTTTTTTATGAAAAACACGTTTTAAAAGAGATTAAATACATGTGAGTTGTTTTTTTAGCATTTTTTTGACTTTTTAAATTAAGTATTTAGCTCTTAATGCGATACTTTTGTATCAATTATTCATTTTAAATATGAAAAAATACTTTTACTTTTTATCACTTTTACTGCTCCTTGTGTCTTGTACAGAGGATGTAAGATTTAATAATCCAGCTTTTCAAACTTTAAAAGACAATGCTTTTTGGAGAGCTCAAGTTTATAACGCTGGAACCGAAACGAATGGGTTTTTTACTATTGAAGGTTCTTTAGGTTATGAGAAAATCAAATTTCAGATTCCTGAACCGGCTGAGAAAACGTATGTTTTGGGTGTAAATGATAATATAAAAGCCATTTATAAAAACACATATAAAGGACAGGAAGCAGAATTTAGCACTGGTACAGATATAGGAAATGGAGAAATTGTTGTTACAGAGTATAATACAGTTGATAATACCATTTCTGGAACTTTTAAATTTACAGCAGTTAATACTAGTTCTGATGCCGAAAAGCAAACAATGCATTTTTCGGAGGGGGTTTTTTATAAAATTCCAGTAGAACAGGGGGCAAACTTTGTTCCTGTGAACAATTAATTTCTAGATTTGGCCTCATCAAATCAGAATAAAAACTTAAATTAATTGATAATATGGTGGATTAGATATAAATAAGACTACATTTGTTTTTTATTATAAATAAATATCTATGAATATTTTCGTTGGAAGCCTTCCATTCAGTATTGAGGAAGCAGATTTAAGAGAGTCTTTTGAGGCTTATGGAACAGTTGACTCTGTTAAAATTATTACTGATAAATTTACTGGAAGAAGTAAAGGCTTTGGTTTTGTTGAAATGCCAAATGATAGCGAAGCTCAGAAAGCTATCGACGAATTGAACGGTGCTGTTGTTTCAGGTCGTACAATCGTTGTAAATAAATCTGAGCCAAAACCAGAGGGCGAAAGAAGAAGTTTTAATAACAACCGCGGAGGAAACGATCGTGGTGGTTACGGAAACAACCGTGGCGGAGATCGCGGAAACAGAAGAGAATATTAATGTTTTTTTTCTAAAATATAAAAGGGATCAACGAAAGTTGATCCCTTTTTTTGTTGTTTTTTGTAGAGACGCACCGCAGTGCGTCTAATATAACGAGAAGACGCACTGCGGCGCGTCTCTACGATTTCTTTAATTATACATTCGCAGCTAACCAGTCACCAACTTCTTTAGTGCCGTATGCTTTACCTCCGTTAGCTAAATCTTCAGTAACTACTCCAGCTTCTAAAGCTTTGTTTACAGCATCTCTCATCGCTTTTCCTTCTTCCATTAATCCGAAGTTTTCGAACATCATCGCAGCAGATAAAATAGTAGCCATTGGATTTGCAATATTTAATCCTGTAGCTTGTGGATAAGAACCGTGAATAGGTTCAAATAAAGATACTTCAGCTCCCATAGATGCAGAAGGCATTAATCCCATTGAACCTGAAATTACAGAAGCTTCATCTGTTAAGATATCTCCAAATAAGTTTTCAGTAATTAATACGTCATAAGAGTTTGGCCATTGTACCAAACGCATTGCTACAGCATCAACAAATTCGTAGCTAACTTCAACTTCTGGGTAATCTTTTTCCATTGCCTGAACCGTTTCTCTCCATAAACGTGAAGTCTCCAAAACGTTTGCTTTATCAACGCAACATAATTTTTTAGAACGAGTCATGGCCAATTCGAAACCTTTTTTAGCTAAACGCTGTACTTCGGCTCTTGTGTATACGCAGTTGTCGTAAGCTGTGTCTCCGTTATCTTTTCTTCCTTTTTCACCGAAATAAATTCCGCCTGTTAATTCTCTTAAGAAAACTAAATCAGTTCCTTCGATTCTTTCTCTTTTTAATGGAGATTTATCTAATAAAGATGGAAATGTAAAAGTTGGTCTTACGTTAGCAAACAAACCTAATGCTTTACGCATTTTCAACAAACCTTGCTCTGGACGTACTGGTGCAGAAGGATCGTTGTCATATTTAGGGTGGCCGATTGCTCCAAAAAGAACAGCGTCAGCATTTTTACAAACTTCGTGCGTTGCATCTGGATAAGGTTCTCCCACTGCATCAATCGCTGCTGCTCCAGTTAAAGCTGGTTTCCAAGTGATTTCATGTCCGAATTTTTTTGCAACAGCATCAGATACTTTTACAGCTTCATTTATTACTTCTGGTCCGATTCCGTCTCCGGCTAAAAGGGCTATGTTTAATTTCATTTTTAAATATTTATTATTTTAAGGTTCATAGTGGCAAAGGAGCAAAGGTTCAAAGGTTTAGAAACAAGATTAAAAAAACTCTGTTCCTTTGCGCCTTTGAACCTTTGTACCTCTAATCGGTAATCACGTTTAACATTTTCTGTGTTGCAATAATCGCTGCAACAGTTTGATCTGAATCTAATCCGCGGGTTTTGAATTCTTTTCCGTTGTTAACCCATGTAATAATGGTTTCGCACAATGCATCAGAACTACTTCCCGGCGGGATTCTCACGGCATAATCAATCAATTTTGGAAGCGTTAGTTTTTTGCTTTTGTAGATCTTAGATAAAGCATTCATAAAAGCATCAAACTGACCGTCTCCTTGTGCATTTTCTTCGATTATTTCTCCGTTTAAATTTAAAGATAAAGTCGTAGATGGGCGCATTCCTTTAGAATGAACCAGCATATAAGAGTTTATTGTGATCTTTTCCTCATAAGTATGACTATCCAAAACATCAGAAATAATGTATGGAAGATCTTCTTTGGTTACGGTTTCTTTTTTGTCGCCCAATTCGATAATTCTTTGGGTAACCAATTTCAAATCTTCGTTGTTTAATTTTAAACCTAGCTCCTGAAGATTTTTTTCGATATTGGCTTTCCCTGAAGTTTTTCCAAGAGCGTATTTTCTTTTTCTTCCAAAACGTTCCGGAAGCAAATCATTAAAATAAAGATTGTTTTTGTTGTCTCCGTCGGCGTGAATTCCGGCAGTTTGAGTAAAAACATTGTCACCTACAATTGGTTTGTTTGCAGGAATTCTATAACCTGTAAAAGTTTCAACCAGTTTACTTACAGAATACAACGAAGTTTCTTTAATGCCGATATTTACTTCTGGCATATAATCATTGATTACGGCAACAGTACTTTCAAGCGGTGCATTTCCAGCACGTTCTCCCATTCCGTTTACGGTTACGTGAAGTCCGTTTATTCCAGCTTTTATCGCTTCCATAACATTGGCAACGCTTAAATCGTAATCGTTATGTGCGTGGAAATCAAAATGAATGTCTGGATATTTTGCTCTAATTTTCGAAATAAATTCAAAAGTCAGAGAAGGAATTAAAACACCTAAAGTATCTGGAAGTAAAACTCTTTTGATTGGTTGTGTTGCTAAGAAATCCAAAAATTGAAATACATAATCAGGAGAATTTCGCATTCCGTTGCTCCAGTCTTCCAGATAAACATTGGTTTCAATATTATTTTCTTTTGCTAAAGAAATAATTTGAGCGATTTCAGAAAAATGCTGTTCCGGAGTTTTTTTTAATTGATGCGTTAAGTGATTCATTGAACCTTTGGTCAATAAATTTTGCACTTTGGCACCGGCTTTTTTCATCCAGTCAATTGAAACGCCTCCGTCAACAAATGTAAGAACTTCAATTCTTTTGATGTATCCTTTTTCTTCAGCCCACGAAGTAATGCCTTTTACGGCCTGAAATTCTCCTTCGCTTACGCGGGCAGAAGCAATTTCAATTCTATCAATATTTAATTCCTCCAGCAACAATTGCGCAATGGTCAGTTTTTCTGCAGCAGAAAATGATACTCCAGATGTTTGTTCACCATCACGAAGCGTCGTATCCATTATTTCAATTTTTCTTTTTTCCATATTGATATTCTATATTTCTTTAAATTCGAAATGATAGTGGGTTTGTATTATTAATTTAGAAAGACCCGAGAGGTTTTGAAGCCTGTCGGGTCTAATAGACTGAATGATATTTCTATTAGTACGGAAGTTTATCGGCGAAAGCCTTAATATCTTCCTTCATATCCTGTAAGTAATCAATGTCGTCAAAACCATTAATTAAATTGTTCTTTTTGTAACCGTTAATAGCGAATGATTCTTGCTCCCCAGTTGACAATAAAGTAATTGTTTGGTTTGGAAGATTGATTTCTAATTCTGTATTTGGATCAGCTTCTATAGCTTTGAAAATATTTGCTAAAAATTCTGGGCTGATTTGAACTGGCAAAACACCAATATTTAAACAGTTTCCTTTGAAGATATCTGCAAAGAAACTAGAAACTACAGCACGGAATCCGTAATCGTAAACTGCCCAAGCAGCGTGCTCTCTAGAAGATCCTGAACCAAAGTTTTTTCCTCCAACAAGAATTTTTCCGCTGTAAGTTGGGTTGTTTAAAACGAAATCTGCTTTTGGAGTATCATCTCCGTTGTATCTCCAGTCTCTAAAAAGGTTGTCTCCAAAACCTTCACGTTTTGTAGCTTTTAAGAAACGAGCTGGAATGATTTGATCTGTATCTACGTTCTCAATTGGCAACGGAACTCCGCTGCTTGTAAGTATATTAAATTTATCGTATGCCATTGTTTTTTTTGCTTTAGGCTGTAGGCTGTAAGCTTTAGGCTTTTTTCTACAGCATTGTTTTTGTATTGAATTTTTAGCTTAAAGCCTATTGCTTAAAGCTTACAGCGAGAATTAAAATAATTCCCTTGGGTCTGTTAGTTTTCCAGTAACTGCCGCCGCTGCCGCCATAATTGGAGAAGCTAAAAGCGTTCTTGAGCCAGGACCTTGACGACCTTCAAAGTTTCTATTTGAAGTACTTACTGCATATTTTCCAGCAGGAACCTTATCATCGTTCATTGCTAAACAAGCAGAACATCCCGGCTGACGTAATACGAAACCAGCTTCAGTCAAAATATCTAAAATTCCTTCTTCTTTAATCTGCGCTTCAACAACGTGAGAACCTGGAACTAACCAAGCTGTAACATTATCTGCTTTTTTTCTTCCTTTTACAATTTCGGCAAAAGCTCTAAAATCTTCAATACGTCCGTTTGTGCAACTTCCTAAGAAAACATAATCGATTTGTTTTCCGATCATTACGTCGTCTTCGTTGAAGCCCATATAAGCTAAAGACTTTTTGTAAGTTTCCTCACCACCTTCAACTTCTTTTGCATTCGGGATATGTTTTGTGATGCCAATTCCCATTCCAGGGTTTGTACCATAAGTAATCATTGGTTCGATATCTTCTGCTTTGATGTTTAACTCAGCATCAAACACGGCATCAGCATCAGTTTTTAGTGTTTTCCAGTATTCAACAGCTTTAGTCCAAGCTTCTCCTTTAGGAGCGTAAAGTCTTCCTTCTAAGAAATCGAAAGTAGTTTGGTCAGGAGCAATCATACCTCCACGAGCACCCATTTCGATACTTAAGTTACAAACTGTCATACGGCCTTCCATAGTCATGTTTTCGAAAACATCACCAGCATATTCAACAAAATAACCTGTACCTCCAGAAGTAGTTAATTGAGCAATAATATAAAGTGCAACGTCTTTTGGACCAACACCTTTGCTTAATTTACCGTTTACGTTAATACGCATTTTCTTTGGTTTAGGTTGCATAATACATTGAGTAGAAAGCACCATTTCAACCTCAGATGTTCCGATACCAAAAGCAATCGCTCCAAAAGCACCGTGAGTAGACGTATGCGAATCACCACATACAATAGTAGCACCTGGCAAAGTAATTCCGTTTTCAGGACCAACTACGTGTACAATTCCATTTTTTTGGTGACCTAATCCCCAGTGCGAAATTCCGTATTCGGTTGCATTGTCTTCAAGAGCTTTAAGCTGGTTAGCAGAAAGCGGATCCTGAACTGGTAAATGTTGGTTTATGGTTGGTGTATTGTGGTCAGCAGTTGCAAAAGTACGTTCCGGATATAATACGTTAACGCCTCTTGATTTTAATCCTAAAAAAGCAACAGGACTCGTAACTTCATGAATGAAATGGCGGTCAATAAAAAACACATCTGGCCCATCTTCAATTTTACGCACAACATGTGAATCCCATACTTTGTCAAATAATGTCTTACTCATTTTTTATTTTTTTTAATTGTAATTTCTGTAACCACAGCAATTTCCTGTTCATTATAATAGCAAAACAAAAGTAAAAAAAGATAAAAAAGCGTCAATTTCGATATTTCATTATATACGATACCCAAACTAATTTACAAATTGCCAAACGGCTTTTACAGACCAAAATTTGAAAGAAAAATGATTAAGAAACTGATTTGCTTTTTCTTTTTCGGCTTAAATTTTCCTTGTTTGTTTTTTGTTTTAATAGTTTGCAAATTTATCTCAAAATCAATACAAAATATAAGGATTTGATTAAAAAAATCTAACAAAATGTATAAAAATAGTAATAATTGTTAGTTTTGAAATCTCTGCAAAAAGAATGCTTTTTGAGTTTTTTAAAGCTTTGAAAGGAGTTTTTTGGACGTTATTTAGATTTAATAAAACATCAAAATACTACGACATCCAAGAAGTGTATTTTTATGAAATTTTATGATTTTTTGAAGCAGAAATTGATTTTTTGAGAGCAGTATTTTTAAAGATTAATTCAATGAATTTTTAAATTCTAATGGAGTAAGACTGGTTTTCTTTTTGAATAATTTACTAAATGACTGAGGATACTCAAAACCTAATTGATAAGCAATTTCTGCTACTGAAAGATTGGTCGTAATCAAGAAATCTTTTGATTTTTCTATTAATTTCGAATGGATATGCTGTTGCGCATTTAATCCAGTTAAATTACGAAGCATATCGCTGAGATAATGACTTGAAACATTAATCTGAGATGCCAGAAATTCTACTGTTGGCAATCCTCTTTTTAAGGTTTCTGCATTGCTAATATAGTTATCCAGAGTTTCTTCGACTTTTAATAATAAATCGTTACTGATGGTTTTTCTGGTAATAAATTGTCGTTTGTAAAAACGATTGCTGTAATTCAGCAGAACATCGATATAAGAAACAATTACATCCTGACTCATTTCGTCAATTGCCGTATTGAGTTCATTGTCGATGCTTTGTAATAATCCTATAATAATTGTTTTCTCACCGTCTGAAAGATGCAGTGCTTCATTGGTGTCATAAGAAAAGAAGCCATATTTTTTGATGCTTTTTCCTAAAGGATAATTTCGAATAAAATCAGGATGAAATAAAAGTGTATAGCCACCATATTCAACGCCTTCTTCATTTTCAGTAAAAATTAATTGAGTTGGAGAAGCAAACATGAGTCCGCCTTCGTTGAAATCATAATAGCCTTGACCGTAGCCCATTTTTCCTTTGGTAGAAAACTTATAAGAGATCTTATAAAAATCAAGCAAAAAGGCATGATTAGCTAAATCTTCATTGATGACCAACTGCGTATTATCTACCAAACTCACCATCGGATGAAGGGGTTTTGGGAGTCGAAGCAAGTCATGAAACTGCGATATAGAAGAGATTTTTGCCGGAATATTGTTTTTCTTTTCCATGATATAAAAGTATGAAAATTTAAAAGACTAATACCGTTCGGCTTCTTGAAACCTGAACGGTATTAGTTTGAAATGAATTATTCCCCAAAAAATTGTTTGCCAAATTCAGAACGAAAAACTTCGTCCCCAACTTCTAGTCTTTGTTTGTAAAGTGCTTTTGCATCTTCACCGGCAACGTATCTTAATTGGTTTTTCCCATCCGTAGCAGCTTCGTAAACAACATCGGCAATTTGTTCTGGAGTCGATGCCATTTCAAACATGGTGTCAACACTTCCAAACATTTTGTTGGTCATTGTTTCGTATTCTGGAAGAGTGCTTGTGTCAAGAGAACCATGCAAAAATTCTGTTCTGATTGCTCCAGGAGAAACGGTTTTAATGTTTATGCCAAAAGGATTTAGTTCGTAAGCCATACTTTCGCTCCAGCCTTCTAATCCCCATTTAGTTGCGTGATAGATTGATCCTAAAGGGAAAGCGATCAATCCGCCGATAGATGTTGTTGAAATAAATGAACCATTTTTTCTTTCTCTGAAATATGGAATAAATGCATTCGTAACGCGAATTACTCCCAATAAATTAGTGTCCAATTGTTTCGTGATCTGATCATCAGAGAGACTTTCTAATGGACCAATTAAGCCATAGCCAGCATTATTAAAGACGATATCAATATCACTAATTTTAAGTGCTTTTTTAACTGTGTTTTGAATTTGATCATAATCGGTAACGTCTAAAGGTAAAAGTGTTACGTTTTTTAATTGAGAAAGTTCAGTTTCTTTTTCCGGATTTCTCATGGTTGCGATTACATTCCAGCCTTGTTCGTGGAATAATTTTGCTGTTGCTTTTCCTAAACCTGATGATGCGCCTGTGATAAAAATTGTTTTCATGATTATTGTTTTTTTAATTGTTATAATTTGATGAAGCAAAGTTCAGGATACACTACAGCTTAAAAGTGTTCATTTTGGTACAATGAGTATCCAAAATGAATAATTGAAGTTTTTAAGAGAAAATAAATGATTTTTTAAGGTTTTTGTGGCTCTTTCGTAATCATGTTAAAAATGCTTTTGTTAACAACTTTCACTTCTTTATTTCTGTAAAAAAAGCGTAAATTTGAATTCCTCCGATTTTTTATTTCACATTTTGTTATGTTTCATGTTGTCAATGTTTTGCAATATGTAAGATTTGGAATTTTGGACATTAAAATTTGACTTTTACAACTCTATGTATTTAATATTCGATACCGAAACAACCGGATTACCAAAACGCTGGGATGCCCCGATAACCGATTCTGATAACTGGCCTCGCTGTATACAGATTGCGTGGCAGCTTCATGATGAAATGGGACAGCTTATTGAGCATCAGGATTATTTGGTAAAACCAGAAGGATTTAACATTCCGTATGATGCTGAACGTATTCACGGAATCTCAACTGAATTGGCTGAAGCCGATGGAATCACGTTGGCCGAAGTTTTGGAGAAATTCAACATTGCTTTAAGCAAAACGAAATATATTGTCGGTCAGAATTTAGGATTCGACGTTAATATTATGGGAGCCGAATTCCATAGAATGGGAGTGGAGTCTCAAATGGCTTCAATGCCTGTTTTGGATACTTGTACCGAAGTAACTGCTTCGTTATTACAGCTTCCTGGAGGTCGTGGAGGAAAATTCAAACTTCCAACTTTGACCGAATTACACAGCTATCTTTTCGATCAGCCTTTCGCGGAAGCGCATAACGCAACTGCCGACGTTGAGGCAACTACTCGTTGCTTCTTGGAATTGGTTAGAAGAGAAGTTTTTACAAAAGAAGAATTAGACGTTCCTAAAGAATATTTTAAAGACTTTCAGGAAAGAAATCCAGAGCCGTTTAAACTTATTGGTTTAAAACACATCAATTTAAAAGCGGCTTCTGATAAAATCAGAGAACAGCTTAAAGCTTTAGCAGGAGAAGATACACAAAATGTTGTTTCAGAAGAAGATAAAGCCGATTTTAAAGCTGCAAAATTTGCACATTTGCACAATCATACACAGTTTTCGGTACTTCAATCTACTATCGGAGTTGGAAATATAGTGGCCGCTGCAGCTAAAAACGGAATGCCAGCTGTTGCCATGACAGATACAGGAAACATGATGGGAGCTTTCCACTTTGTGAGCGCCGTGATGAACCATAACAAAGCAGCTTCTGGAAAAAATAAAGCTTTGGTTGAAGCTGGAGAAGAACCAACAGAAACCGAAGTAAAACCAATTGTTGGCTGTGAGTTTAATATCTGTGAAAACCATTTAGATAAAAGTAAAAAAGACAACGGTTATCAGGTTGTGTTGATGGCTAAAAATAAAGCAGGTTACCACAACTTGGCTAAAATGGCTTCGATTGCTTATACAAACGGATTTTACTATGTTCCTAGGATTGACCGCGCGATTGTGGAGCAATATAAGGGAGATATCATGGTTTTGTCTGGAAATTTATACGGAGAGATTCCGAGTAAAATTCTGAATATTGGTGAGAACCAAGCCGAAGAAGCTCTGATTTGGTGGAAAGAACAATTTGGCGAAGATTTCTATCTAGAAGTAATGCGGCACAATCAGGAAGATGAAAATCGTGTCAATAAAACCCTGATTGAGTTTTCAAAAAAACATGATGTTAAGTTAATTGCGACTAATAATACGTATTACTTAAATAAGGAAGATGCCAATGCGCACGATATTTTACTTTGTGTAAAAGACGGTGAAAAGCAGGCAACGCCTATTGGACGCGGACGTGGTTATCGCTACGGACTTCCAAATCAGGAATACTATTTCAAGTCGCAAGACGAGATGAAAAAACTCTTCGCCGATTTGCCCGAAGCGATTATCAATATTCAGGAAATTATAGATAAGGTCGAAATATATTCACTTTATCGTGATGTCTTGCTTCCAAAATTTGATATTCCAGAAGAATTTATGGTACCCGAAGATGAAGAAGATGGTGGTGTAAGAGGGGAAAATAAATACTTGAGACACCTTACTATGGAAGGTGCCAAAAGACGTTATGGCGAAATAACCGAATCGATTCAAGAGCGTTTGGATTTTGAGTTAATGACGATTTCAAACTCGGGTTATCCAGGTTACTTTTTGATTGTACAGGATTTCATTGCCGAAGCTAGAAAAATGGACGTTTCGGTTGGTCCGGGTCGTGGTTCTGCAGCGGGTTCGGCCGTTGCATACTGTCTCGGAATTACCAACATTGACCCAATTAAATACGACTTGCTTTTTGAGCGTTTCCTAAATCCTGACCGTGTATCGATGCCCGATATTGATATCGACTTTGATGATGAGGGTCGTGGACGTGTAATGGATTACGTAATCAACAAATACGGTCAAAAACAGGTGGCCCAGATTATCACTTATGGTAAAATGGCGACCAAATCGGCGATTCGTGATACGGCGCGTGTATTGGATTTACCTTTATTTGAAGCCGATAGAATCGCAAAACTGATTCCAGGAATGATGCCGTCAAAATGGAATCTGGCGCGTTTTATTTCGGAGAGTGAAGAAGAAGTCAAAAAAGCCCTTCGTTCGGACGAATTTGATAATGTAAAAGAATTGATCGCGATTGCCAATGAAGATGATTTGGCAGGAGAAACCATTCAGCAGGCAAAAATTCTGGAAGGATCGATGCGTAACACGGGAATTCACGCCTGCGGGGTAATCATTACACCATCGGATATTACGAATTACGTTCCAGTAACGACAGCAAAAGATTCGGATTTATATGTAACACAGTTTGATAACTCGGTTGCAGAAAGCGCCGGATTGCTGAAAATGGACTTCTTGGGTCTGAAGACCCTTACGCTGATAAAAGATACCGTAAAACTGGTAAAATACAGAACAGGAATCGAACTAGATCCTGATACTTTCCCAATCGATGACGAAGAAACGTATGCGCTTTTCCAAAGAGGTGAAACTGTTGGAATCTTCCAATACGAGTCACCTGGGATGCAGAAATACATGAAAGATCTGAAACCAACGGTTTTTGGAGATTTAATTGCCATGAATGCATTGTATCGTCCGGGACCTTTGGAGTATATTCCGTCTTTCGTTCGAAGAAAAAATGGTGACGAAGAAATCAAATACGATTTAGATGCTTGTGCTGAATATCTTTCTGAAACCTATGGAATTACAGTTTACCAAGAGCAGGTAATGCTTTTGTCTCAGTCTTTGGCAGGATTTACAAAGGGTGAGGCCGACGTCTTGCGTAAAGCGATGGGTAAAAAACAAAAAGACGTACTAGATAAAATGAAGCCGAAGTTTGTTGAACAAGCGGCAGCAAAAGGTCACGACGCCAAAGTTCTGGAGAAAATCTGGAAAGACTGGGAAGCCTTTGCGAGTTATGCTTTCAACAAATCGCACTCGACTTGTTATGCTTGGATTGCATATCAAACGGCTTATTTGAAAGCGCATTATCCTGCGGAATATATGGCAGCGGTACTTTCGAATAACATGAACGATATCAAACAAGTTTCGTTCTTTATGGAAGAATGTAAACGAATGGGATTGCAGGTTTTGGGTCCAGACGTAAACGAATCATACTATAAATTTACCGTAAACGATGATTATGCCGTTCGTTTCGGAATGGGAGCGATTAAAGGAGTAGGTTCTGGAGCGGTTGAAACAATTGTAGAAAACAGAAAAGACGGAAGATATAAATCGATTTTTGATTTAGCGAAACGAATTGATTTGCGTGCTGCTAACAAAAAAGCAATCGAAAATTTAGCATTGGCTGGAGGTTTCGATTCTTTTGAAGGAACAACCAGAGCACAATATTTCCACGATGATGGCGACGGAATTACATTC
Organism: Flavobacterium tagetis; assembly: GCF_016735615.1. Lineage (GTDB taxonomy): Bacteria > Bacteroidota > Bacteroidia > Flavobacteriales > Flavobacteriaceae > Flavobacterium > Flavobacterium tagetis. Next base: position 827,614 of record NZ_JAERSF010000001.1, on the reverse strand, counting down.
TACGAAAAAGCAATGCGTTACGGATCGAAGTTTCAGGAAAATGAAAATTCTTCTCAAGTAAGTTTATTTGGAGAAAGCAGTGAAGTCCAGATTGCTGAACCAGTTGTGCCGCCATGCGAAGACTGGAGTACAATGGAGAAATTAGCGAAAGAAAAAGAAGTTGTCGGAATTTATATTTCTGGACATCCGCTTGATGATTTTAGATTTGAAATGAAATACTTCTGTAATTCTCGTTTAGAATCGTTGAAAAGCATGAACGAGTATGTTGGAAAAAACCTAATGTTTGCTGGAATTATTAATAACGTGCAGCATCGTGTGGCTAAAAACGGAAAAGGTTGGGCGGCTTTCAATTTAGAAGGTTATGACGAAAGTTATGAGTTTAAGATTTTTGGAGAAGAATATTTGAAATTCCGCCATTTCTTAATTCAGAACAATTTTGCTTTCTTGAAAATTATGATAAAAGATGGATGGGTCAATCATGATACAGGGAAAAAATCGGATCCTAGGATGCAGTTTGTTGAGATTCGACAATTGCAGGATATTCTGGAAGCTTTCGCTAAAAAATTGATTGTACTGTTGAATATTAAAGATCTTCACCCAGAGTTTATTCATAAACTAAGTCATTTGTTTGCTGAAAACAAAGGAGAGAATTCTGTGACTTTTGAAATCATGGAATTAGAAAAGATAAAGCGCTTGGTTGAGGTAGAAACCCCAACAGATTTTGAAGCTGATGATGCTGTTTTTGAAGATGAAAATGAAAATGAAGAAGGAGAAGGAAATGCAAAGATTCAAGAAGTAAATGAGGTTGAAGAAATAAAAGTGGTAACTAAATTAACGATGCCTAGCCGCCGTCTGAAAGTTAAAATTTCAGCAGAATTATTGCAGGAATTGGAGAAAATGCAGATTAATTTTAAACTCAACTAAAAATTTAACAGTTAAAATTTGAGCAGATGTTAATTTTTTATGTTAAAAATATGCGTGCATAATACTTTTTTAGTAATATTGCCCAAAATTACAACGTTTTCGTTCCAAGTCTAACTTTGCAAACCGTAAGAATATGTTAAAATATTCTATGTTTGTACTAATCAATAAATCAAAATTATGAAAAAGAACCTATTTTTATTAGGATTATTAGTTTGCTCTATGGCCACAATGGCGCAGACAGAAAAAGCAGAAAAACCAGAAAGCTGGTATTTTAAATTAGGAGGATCATATTTCAACCAAACTGCTTCAACTGAGTTTCCAGAAGTTGGAGGCCAGGCACCAAACAGAGATGTCTACTCAGGTACTTTAACTAGCAATAAATTAGTTTCAAGAGAAAGTATAACAGGTTCTTTTGGACAAGGTTTCAGAAGTGGTATTACTGCTGGTTACCGTTTTTCTACTCGTTTAGGAGTTGAAATGTCTGCAAACTATTATATCAGTAATAGCAAGACTATGGCTCAAACAACAGATAGACTTTATGGATACGATCCAGCTACTACTGCTGCTACATACATTAGTTTTACAGCTGAAGGGCAAATCAAAGCATTCGATTTAGCGCCTTCTATTGTAATGTTTTTAGGTGATGCACATGGTTTTGAACCATATACTAAAGTTGGAGTTATTGTGCCAATTCATGGTACATTAGATATTAAAACAGATAGAGAGCTTTTGACTTATGTAGGTGCTAATCAAGTAGCTAAAAATAATATCTATTCTAAAGATGTAGTGAAACCAAATCCAACAATTGGATTTATGGCTGCATTAGGTACATCTTATAAATTAGGAAAACACATTTCTGCTTTCGCAGAGTTAGAATACCGTAACTTTACTGTTCATGGTAAGACTAAAGAAACTACAGAATATACTGTAAATGGACAAGATGCGTTAGCAACTAGAACTACATCACAGAGATATACAAACTATCACAAGAAATTGGATGTAAATTCTAATAATCCATTATTCAATCCAAATACTGCTACATCAGATACGGCAGATACAACTAGACCAAATGATAAAATGGATGAGTTAAGCTCTTATGTTGGTATTTCTGGTTTAGGATTAACATTAGGTGTAAAATACAGCCTATAATTTTTTATAGAAGTTTTATAGTTTTTTGAAGAAAAGGATATTCGAGAGAATATCCTTTTTTTTGTTTTTTTTGCTTGTCATTGCGAGGAACGAAGCAATCTCACTAGATGCTTTGCAAAGTATATACTTAATCTTTGTCGACTCCCGCGTGTGATTGCTTCGTTCCTCGCAATGACTTTGTAAAATATTATTTGGAAGTTTCTCTAAACTCCTTCAAAACCTGATCAATAACCCAGGTAGTTCTTGCACCAGAAGTTCCTTTAGATGGAGAAGCGCCTTCTTTTCCTAATAATTCAGCAATAATAGTTTCAATAAACGGTTGCTGAATATGTAATGGATTTTCTATCGTAATAGTTTCTTTTTCTCCATTTGCATATTGAATATGAAGCGGATCGTTTCCAAAAGTAGAGAATGAAATTTTCCCTTTATCACCTACAATTTCAGTATTATCATAACGTTCAAAACTTCCAAAATTCCAAATACCAGATCCGTGAATTCCGTTTTCGAATAAGAATGACATCGAAACTGCATCCTCGGCAGGATAAGCCATTAGCTGAGAAGTAGCATGTCCACGAACTGATTTTATCGGACCTAAAACAAAATCAAGGAAATCTAAAGTATGACAAGCTAAATCGACAAAGATTCCGCCACCAGAAATATGTGGCAAAACGGTCCACGGAAGATTGATTTCATCATCATAACGTGCTTCAAAAGGATGATATAAAACACAGTTTACATGTCTGATAGTTCCTAATTTTCCCTGATCAATAATTTCTTTTATTTTCAAAAAACGAGGTAAAGCCCTCCTGTAATAAGCAACAAATAAGGGAACATTATGTTCTTTGCAAGCATTGATCATTTCGTTGCATTCCTCAAACGTCAAAGCCATTGGCTTTTCTACATAAACTGGTTTTCCGGCTCTGGCACATAAAATAGTATATTCTTTATGAGAAGATGGAGGAGTAGCAATATAAATAGCATCAACTTCTGGATCATTTATTAAATCCTCAGCGTTAGAATACCATTTTGGAACGTTGTGGCGTTTTGCATAATCTTCAGCAAGAGCCGCATCTCTGCGCATAACCGCAACTAAAGCAGAATTTGGAGCCTTCTGAAAAGCTGGTCCGCTTTTTACTTCGGTTACATTTCCGCAGCCAATAATTCCCCATTTTATAATTTCCATTGTGTAAGTTTTAAGTTTTTCAAATTTAGTGTAAATGGTTTATTTAAAAAAGTTAGCCACGAATTCACGAATTTATTTTAATCTCTATGTTTAAAAAATCTGTATCGATTGCACGAATTTATTTCACGCAGATTTGAAAAGATGTATGCAGATTAAAATAGATTATTATTTTACTCTGCTCAATCTGCAAAATCTACGAGAGAAAAGAAAAAGAAATTTTGTGTAATTTAAGACAAAGAAAAAGCCACGATATTCAGAAATAAATTCGTGAATTCGTGGCTTAAAAAATTTCAGCTTAAAGTATTACTTCTTTGGTAATGCTTTAAAACCCATATTGTAAAGCGTGAAAGCTTGGATATCTACATTCTCTTGAATTGTAGCGGCAACAGATTTTCCTGCACCGTGTCCAGCTTTTACATCAATTCTAATCAAAACCGGGTTTTCTCCTGTTTGTTTTTCCTGTAATTCAGAAGCAAATTTAAAACTATGTGCAGGAACTACACGATCATCATGATCACCAGTAGTTACCATTGTTGCAGGATAATGAGTTCCTTGCTTTACATTATGAACTGGAGAATATCCTTTTAAGTATTCAAACATTTCTTTGCTATCTTGAGCAGTTCCGTAATCAAAAGCCCATCCAGCACCTGCTGTAAAAGCATTGTAACGAAGCATATCCATAACTCCAACGGCTGGTAAAGCCACTTTCATTAAATCTGGACGCTGAGTCATCGTTGCACCAACTAATAAACCTCCGTTAGATCCTCCGCGAATAGCTAAATAATCAGATGAAGTGTATTTTTGTGCAATTAAATATTCTGCTGCTGCAATAAAATCGTCAAAAACATTTTGCTTTTGAAGCTTTGTTCCTGCGTCATGCCATTTTTTTCCATACTCACCACCACCTCTTAAGTTGGCAACTGCGTAAACACCTCCGTTTTCCATCCAAACAGCATTAGCAATGCTAAAACTTGGAGTTAAGCTAATATTGAATCCGCCATATCCATAAAGGATTGTTGGGTTTTTACCATCGAGTTTTGTTCCTTTTTTATACGTAATAATCATTGGAACTTTTGTACCGTCTTTTGAAGTGTAAAAAACTTGTTTAGACTCGTAATCTTCGCTTTTGAAATCTACTTTTGGTTTTTGATAAACTTCAGATTTACCAGATTTTGGCTCTAAAGAATAAATGCTTCCAGGAGTTGTGTAATTGGTAAAGCTGTAGTATAAAATTTTATCATCTTTTTTACCGCTAAATCCGCCCGCAGTTCCAACTGCAGGAAGTTTAATTTCGCGAACTAATTTTCCGTTGTAATCATATTGCTGTACAAATGAAACAGCATCTTTGGTATAATTGGCAAAGATATAGCCTGCACCAGTTGAAGGCGATAAAATATCTTTGGTTTCTTTAATAAAATCTTTCCAATTCACAGGTTTCGGATTTGCTACATCAACCGTTACAATGCGTTTGTTTGGAGCATTAAAATCTGTTTCAATAAACAATTTGTTGTCTTGGTTGGCAATGATGCTATTGTCGCTATCAAAGTTATCAACGATTGTAATAATAGGACTGTTGGCTTTAGTCAAATCTTTAATATAAAGTTCATTTCCGTAAGTAGAATTAGCAGCTGTAATTACTAAATAACGATTGTCTTCAGTAACATACCCGCCAACATATCTTCTTTTTTTGTCTGCTCCAAAAATTACTTTATCGTCTTTTTGAGAAGTTCCCAGTTTGTGGAAATATAATTTGTGCTGATCAGTTTTAGCAGATAATTCGCTTCCTTTCGGTTTGTCATAGCTAGAGTAGTAGAAGCCTTCATTTCCGTGCCAAGAGACACCGCTGAATTTTACATCAACCAAAGTATCTTCTAAAACTTTCTTAGAAAGCACATCAATGATAATTACTTTTCTCCAGTCGCTTCCTCCTTCAGAAATTGCATAAGCCGCTTTGTTTCCATCTTCAGAAAAATCAAGTCCGCCAAGCGAAGTTGTACCGTCTTTAGAAAAAGTATTAGGATCTAAGAAAACCTCTTCTTTCCCGTTTTCATCTTTTCTATAAACTACTGATTGATTTTGAAGTCCGTTGTTTTTTGAATAATAAGTAAATTTTCCTTCTTTAGATGGAGCTCCGATTTTTTCGTAATTCCAAAGTGTTTCCATTCGTTTTTTTAGTTCTTCACGAAACGGAATTTTATTTAAATAATCATAGGTAACGTCGTTTTCAGCTTTTACCCAAGCACCCGTTTCAGCAGATTTGTCGTCTTCTAACCAACGATACGGATCGCTTACTTTGGTGTCGAAATAAACATCAACAGTTTCTCCTTTTTTAGTTTGCGGGTATTGCATTTTGCCTTGTCCAAACGAAACTCCTGCGGTTGTAATTGCCATTAATAAAAATGTTTTTTTCATAGTTAGTTTTTATCTGTTATAACAAAAATAGTGTTTTTTGTTGTGAAAATTGAAATGAAAAATTAAACCATATAAGACATAAGCATGGCTTAATTGCTTATATGTCTTATATGGTTAAAAATTGTTACAGATTAAAGTTAACTCCCAAAACGATATTTCTTCCAATGTTTGGAATACCGTCTGTTTTTAATCTAGAAAGGTGTGCAATATATTTTTTATCAAATAAATTGTTTCCATTTAAGTTAATATCGAAAGCCGTTTTTCCTAATTTGACAGTTCCTCCAAAACCTAAATTTACCAAAGTATAACCTTTAGAAGCCGTTTCGAAACCGCTTACATTATCTTGATTGAAAGTAGAAGAAACATTCAAAGATGCAAAACCTTCACTAAGCCAGTTTTTGATATTAAATTCAGTTCGAAGTGTATTATTCCAATTGTTTGCAGGAATCAAAGGCAAATAATCTTTGTTTTCTTTTTTACCTGTAACTGTTTCAAAACTAGTTTCAAAATGTAACCAGTCTAACGGGTGCGGGTGAAAATGCAAACCAACTTCTCCACCATACAATTGTGCATTATCTTGAACATAAGCAAAAACATCATTATCATCCAGAACTTCTCCAGTTGGCGAAGTATAGATATAATTGTTTACATGATTGTAAAATCCGTTTACAAAAAATTCAAAGTGCGTATTTTTGTATTCCAAGTTCAAATCGGTCTGAACGTTTTGCTCTGTTTTCAAATTAGCATTTCCAATTTCATAACGATTTGTTCCTTCGTGAACACCGTTTGAAGTTAATTCTGCTAAATTCGGAGCTCTAAATCCTGTGGCAACATTTAAACGAAGTGTCAATGGTTCTGCTAGTTTTGTTTTATAACCTAAAGAAGCGTTAAAGCTATCAAAAGATCGGTCTAAAGCTTGAAAATAACCTTCTTCGCCTTCAGTTCCGTGAGCGATCGAAGTAATATTACGGTTGTCGAAACGCAATCCAGCTTGAATAACGCTATTGTCCCATTCGTAATTTGCAGTTCCAAAAACACCAAAATCATTGGTTGTGGCATCCGGAATTAAATATTCTTCTCCAGAATTTTTATTGGTTTGATGCATTCCTTGAACTCCCAAAATAGTTTCTATTTTTCCGAATTTTGGAAAATGATATTTAGCGTTATAATTGAAAGTATTCAATTTCATGTGAAGAGACGCTTCATTGCTGTCTTCAAATTCACTTCTATCGTTAGCAATATATCCTAAATCAACATCCAATTTTGAGTTTTCAAAAAATATAACGTTGTTTAAACTCAATAAATGATTAAAAATTCCCTGTCTCGGAAATTGAGTGTCTTTACTTGAAGATTGTTCTGCAATTCCATCTTCTGGAATTCCAATATCCAGTTTGTTGTAGTTGTATCTTAAAACACTTGAAAAAGTCGAATTGCTATAACCAATACCAGTTTTAAAATCAGTTTCGTTATAACGAGAATTTGTTACGCGGTCTCCGTCAGCAATTTTGTAATCAGAATGCGTATTGTAACTTCCACGAGCTAAAAATTTCCAGTTTTCAGTAGAAGTTTTCAATCCAATAGAAGAATTGCTTCCTTGTGTATTGGTAAAATATTTTTGGCTGAAATTAGCTTTAAAATCTCCTGCATCTGCAAATTTTTCTGGATTGAAATATAAAACACCTCCCAAAGCATCAGAACCGTATAATAAAGATGCAGGACCTTTAATAACTTCAACGCTTTCAATTCCGGCATCATTTAAACCCAAACCATGCTCGTCTCCAAACTGTTGGTTTTCGATACGAACACCTTGAGAATAAACCAAAACACGATTTCCGCTAAGTCCGCGAATTACAGGTTTACCAATAGAAGTTCCTGTAGAAATCTGAGAAACTCCCGGAATTGTTGCCAAACCTTCAATTAAAGTTGAGGTTCCTTTTTGCTGTAATGTTTTGATGCTTTCGTGCTCAATCTTCATTACGTTTTGCGATTGCAGTTTGTTGAAAGGCGTTGAAACCACTACTTCATCCATTTCTAAAATAGATTCTTCAAGAGTAATGTCTAACGTATTTTGCTTAAGCAATTTTGAGATAGTTTTATTTTGATTAGCATATCCAACATATGTAAAAGCAATGCGAAGGCTTCCGTTTGGAAGATTATTCAATTCGTATTTTCCGTTTGCATCTGTCGTTGTTCCTTTATGTAATTCAGGAGCATAAACAGAAACTCCAGGTAATGGATTGTTTTGATTGTCGGTTATCGTTCCAGAAACCGAGTTTTGAGCAGTAAGCATGCCCGAAAACCCTAAAATAAGGGCAATTATAAATTTTTTCATTTGAAAATGATGCTATAGTTAAATGGATTTTTTTCTTTGAATGAAAACCAAAAATTAACAATAAAGCATTCTGATCCTAATTGATAAAAATAGGATTAGGAAACTCAATGTTGTTTTGAATTTTAATTAAAAAGAAATATGATGTTTTTCGAATAATCGAAATTTTAAGCAACTATAACTAAGGGCGGTCCTCGTAAGAAATACGAAGTGTTTGAAATAGAAAAAATCTTCTCTGAAAAAGGGAAGAAATAAGGCGTTTCTCTATTAAATGAATGAAATTCAAAAGAGAAATTTTGCGGAAGAATAAAAGATTCAAAAGCAAAATGACAAACAAAACAAACGTCATAATCATGATGCTGGTGTGTTATTTCGCCACTCGGATCATTGTAATTATGATGACATTGTTTTTCTGAAAGCTGTTTTACAATATGCTCATAGCTATGTATTGACTGAAACAATATCGAGAATAATATTGTGACAGCAAAAGACAAACTTAATATGAGCTGCTTTCTTTTCATGCTTTGCAAAGGTATAAAAGATAAAAAGAAAATTGATTAATTTTTTGTTTCAACGAATTGATTTATTGAAAGAAATGCAGCAATTAATTTTATTCGCAGGCAAAATGAGAATATTTTTACTTCTTATCTTTACTACAGAAAGCATTATATTATATTTGTATGTGAAATAAATGAGCGTAGAGAAGCGTTTGTTTATAATCATCTCTCTAAAACCAAACCACGATATGCGAATTATTTTTAGCTGTTTACTTTTACTCACTTTTTTTAACTCTTTTGCGCAAGAAGACGTTAAGCCTGAGATAAAACCAGTTGTAAAAATAGATTCTCTGTATCGAGAAGATCAGTTTTATTTTTCGGTTACTTATAATATGTTTACCGATATTCCAGTTGATTTTAAACAGAATAAGTTTTCTCTTGGACTTTCTGGAGGTTTCTTGCGCGATATGCCAGTAAATAAATCGAGAACTGTTGCTATTGCTGCTGGATTAGGGTTGAGTTATCAGAATTATTATCAGAATCTTACCATTTCTGAAGACGGATCAGGAAAAACAATATATGGAGTAAACGATTATGGGCAATTTGTTTCCAATCGTTACAGACAATATTCGGTAGATCTTCCTATTGAATTCAGATGGCGTAATTCGACTTACGAAAGCACAAAGTTCTGGCGTATTTATGGGGGAGTAAAATTAAGTTATGTTTTTTCAAATGCTTCTACTCTTGATGATGGTGAAAAAACATATAAAATCAAGAATAACGCTGATATTAATAAATTCCAGTACGGCCCATATCTTGCCGCAGGATACAATACTTGGAATGTCTATGTGTATTATGGTTTAAGCCCTTTGTTTAAGTCAGCAACAACTTTGAATGGCGAAAAGATCAATATGAAAACCTTAAACGCAGGATTGATCTTTTATATTTTATAGCCACAAGTATAAAAATAAAAGCTGTGGCATTATCCCAACAAACAGCCCAATTAATATTTCTCTAGAAGTATGTGCATTCATTTCTAAGCGGGATGAAGCCACTATTCCTGATAATAAAATAAGTAAAGCTGGCCAATATGGATTATGTAGCTGAAGATGAATGTTTAATCCGATAACAAAAATCGTTAAACCTGAGATTGCGACCATATGCAAGCTTGCTTTTGTTTTAAAAAGGACACATACTAATGCCAAAATAGTGCTGAATAAAGCAGCAAGAAAAAAGAAATGAAGTTCAGGATAACGTGTAATTACAATACTTCTTTTTACCAATAAAATATACAAAAAGCATTGCAGAATAAGCGGAATTGTTCGTTCTGAAGTCTGGCTCAGCATTATCGATTTTACATGTCCTGTTGATTTTAGAAGTAAATAAAATAAGACAGGTACAATTATATTAATTACTAATATCTGAATTAAAACGAAATATTTTTCTTGAGTGCTGAAAACATCGTCTTTGTAAAATAAGTAAAACAAAGTCGCGTACAGCGATATAAAAATCGGATGCAATATATAGGAGAAGAGTGGAAGTATCTTTTTCAAAACTTGGAAATTTGTGTGTAAAAACAAATATACTCAATAAATGTTTTCTGCCACGAATTACAATAATTTTCGCAATTCATTTATAAAATCCTTTAAGTTGTGGCAACAATTTAAGGAATGCGGCAAATAAAATAATTAGTGAAAATTTGGGAAATTAGTGGCAAACCTTTTTTTAAATTTGAAAAAAAGAAATTTCTAAATGAGCATAAATATAAAAAGCCTGCTTTCAGTATTAAACGCCAAATGGACTGGTTCAAATGCTGATGTTTTTATCGATCATATTTCAATTGATAGCCGTTCGCTTCAAAACGGATCTAAAACATTATTTTTTGCTCTGGCTGGTGTTAATAATGATGCTCATTCGTTTATTCCCGATTTAATAGAAAACAACGTTCAGAATTTTGTTGTGCAATATATTCCAGAAGGTTATGCAGATAAAGCTAATTTTTTGGTTGTGGAAAATACGCTTCAGACGCTTCAGGAATTTGCTGCCTATTACAGAAACCGTTTTCATTTTCCAATTATCGGATTAACAGGAAGCAACGGTAAAACGATTGTAAAAGAATGGCTTAATTTCTTATTGAGCCCAGATTATAATATTATTAGAAGCCCTAAGAGTTATAATTCTCAAGTTGGGGTTCCGCTTTCGGTAATTGCCATTAATGAAAAACATAATTTAGGAATTTTCGAAGCTGGGATTTCGACAGTAAATGAAATGATCAAACTTGAAAAGATCATTAAACCGAATATTGGGATTTTAACGAGCATAGGTTCTGCGCACGACGAAGGTTTTTTAAACTTAGTGCAGAAAATTGATGAAAAATTGCTTTTGTTTAAAGATTGCCCAATCATTATTTATCAAAAAAATGAAGTGGTAGATTCTTGTTTATCTCAATTTGCTGCTGAATATATGCTCCATCCAAGAAAATTGTTTTCTTGGAGTTTTACAGATCAAACTGCTGATGTTTTTATCGAAAAAAGAGAACATAAAGGCGATCATACTTTTATTCAATACCAATACAAGAAAGAGGTTTTTAGTTTAGAAATTCCATTTAACGATTCTGCGTCAGTAGAAAATGCAATTTCTTGTTTGTTAGTTTTATTGCATTTTAATTACGATCAGGAAACGATTCAGAATAGAATTGAAATGCTGTATCCTGTTCGAATGCGTTTGGAGGTAAAAAACGGAATTAACAATTGCAGTATTATTGATGATAGTTACAGTTCCGATTTTCAGTCACTTAAAATTGCTTTAGATTTCTTAGAGAGCCAGAAGAAAAAAGGTGCTTCTAAAACGGTTATTTTATCAGATATTTTCCAAAGTGGGTTTACAAATGAAGAATTGTATTCTAAAGTTGCCCAGTTAATTTCAGACAATAAAATAAACCGCGTACTTGGTATTGGCGCAACGATTTCTTCCTTTGCAGCTAAATTTCCAAACAGTACAATGTTTAAAAATACAGCCAATTTTATAGCTGACATCGATAATCTGAAATTCAATAATGAAACGATTCTAATAAAAGGAGCTAGGTCTTTTCAGTTTGAAGAGATTGTTTCGTTTCTTGAAGAGAAAACACACGAAACAGTTCTTGAAATTAATCTTGATGCGATCAGTCATAATTTTAATTACTATAAATCAAAGCTGGCACCAGGTGTCAAGATGATGGTTATGGTAAAAGCATTTGGATATGGAAACGGAGGTTTAGAAATTGCTAAACTTTTAGAACACCATAAAGTAGATTATTTGGGTGTGGCTTTTGCCGATGAAGGAATATCGCTAAAAAACGGTGGAATAAAAGCGCCAATTATGGTCTTGAATCCAGAATCGACTAGTTTTCCATCTATGATTCAATATCAGTTGGAACCTGAAATATATAGCTTAAAAGGATTAAATGCCTTTTTGAAAATTGCACGAGAAAAAAACTTAAAAGATTATCCAATTCATATCAAAATGGATACGGGAATGCATCGTTTAGGTTTTGAAAACAATACAATCGATGAACTAATTGCGACTTTAAAAGGAAATTCAACTGTTCGCGTGCAAAGTATTCTGTCGCATTTGGCAACAAGCGATGATCCAAAACATTTTGATTTTGTGAGACAGCAGATTGCTTTGTTCGAAAAACTGTCTTCAAAATTAATGGCAGCATTAAACATTAATCCAATACGACATACTTTGAATACTTCAGGAATTAGTAATTTTCACGATTCGCAATATAATATGGTTCGTTTAGGAATTGGATTATACGGAGTTTCAAATGATTCTGCAGAACAGAAATATTTAGAAAATGTTGGGACATTAAAATCAATAATTTCTCAAATTAGAACAATTCCTGCAGGCGACAGCGTAGGCTACGGACGTCGTTTTATGGCCGATAGAGAAACCAGGATTGCCACAATCCCGATTGGTTACGCAGATGGAATTTCGAGATTATGGGGTAATGAAGTAGGATATGTAACCATTAAAAATCAGAAAGCAAAAATCGTGGGCAGCGTCTGCATGGATATGCTGATGGTTAATGTTAGCCATATCGATTGCAAAGAAGGCGATTCGGTAATTATTTTTGGCGAAAGCCCGACTGTGATAGAGATGGCTGTAGCCTTAAAAACAATTCCGTATGAGATAATGACGAGTATTTCGCAGCGTGTTAAGAGGGTATTTTTTAGATAATATTAAGAATTTCCAATAAAATTGCGTATTTTCGATATTGCTTAATTATAAATATAAACAGATACGATATGGGATTTTTTTCAGAATTTAAGGAATTTGCAATGAAAGGCAACGTGGTTGACCTGGCTGTCGGGGTGATCATTGGAGCTGCTTTTGGTAAAATTGTCAGCTCATTTATTGAAGATGTAATTACGCCATTGCTGTTGAAACCAGCTCTAGATGCTGCGCATTTATCGACTATTGAACAATTAACTGCTTTTGGAGGTGTAAAGTATGGAGTGTTTATATCGGCAGTAATTAACTTTGTAATTGTGGCTTTTGTTTTGTTCCTGATAATAAAAGGAATTAATCACGCTAAAAAGAAAGATGTTGCACCGCCGCCTCCAGCTGGACCAACTCAAGAAGAATTATTGATACAGATTAGAGATTTATTGAAAAATAAATAAAAATATAATACCGCTACACTAAGTCTAATTTAACCGCCTTTTAAAGAGGCGGTTTTTTTACAAAATGTTTATTTTGTAACAATTTGTTATTTTTTGTGAATCGCCTTGCAGAGACTTTTATTATACTTACTTTTGCGTTACAAAATTAGATTAATTGATTATTTAAAAATATAAAAATGAGAATTGCAGTTGTAGGCGCTACTGGAATGGTAGGCGAAGTAATGCTTAAAGTATTAGCAGAAAGAAATTTTCCTGTTACAGAATTAATTCCTGTTGCATCAGAAAGATCAGTTGGAAAAGAAATTGAATACAAAGGAACCAAATATAAAGTAGTAGGATTACAAACAGCTGTTGACATGAAAGCTGATATTGCTGTTTTCTCTGCAGGTGGAGATACCTCATTAGAGTGGGCTCCAAAATTTGCTGCTGCAGGAACAACTGTTATCGACAACTCTTCTGCATGGAGAATGGATCCAACTAAAAAATTGGTAGTTCCAGAAATCAATGCTGATGTTTTAACTAAAGAAGATAAAATTATTGCAAACCCAAACTGTTCTACTATTCAAATGGTAATGACTTTGGCGCCTTTGCACAAAAAATACAACATTAAAAGAATCATTGTTTCTACATACCAATCTATCACAGGAACTGGTGTAAAAGCGGTGAAACAATTAGAAAACGAGTACGCTGGAGTTCAAGGCGATATGGCTTACAAATATCCAATTCACAGAAATGCGATTCCACACTGCGATAGTTTTGAAGAAAACGGATACACTAAAGAAGAAATGAAATTAGTTCGCGAAACTCAAAAAATCTTAGGTGATAACACTATCAGAGTTACTGCAACTGCTGTTCGTGTTCCAGTTGTTGGAGGACACAGTGAGGCTGTAAACGTTGAGTTTACAAATGATTTTGATGTAAATGAAGTTCGCGAAATCTTACACAATACTGATGGAGTAGTAGTTCAAGATAATTTAGATACCTTTACTTATCCAATGCCATTATATGCAGAAGGTAAAAATGATGTTTTTGTTGGAAGAATCCGTCGTGATGAAAGCCAGCCAAATACATTAAACATGTGGATTGTTGCTGATAACTTAAGAAAAGGAGCTGCGACAAACACAATCCAAATTGCTGAATATTTAATTAAAGCAGGTTTGGTATAATCGAGAGATTAAATAAAATTGTTATAAAGAGAAAACCGTAATTACAGTAATGTAATTACGGTTTTTTTGTGAGAAATGGTTTTAATAAATAGTAACTTAGCGATTAAAATTTAAACCTTATGAATTTCGATAACTATAAAATAATTCCTAATTACAACACCAATAAAACAGATCTTTTTACCGCTGATGAAGAAGATATATTGGCTTGCGAAAAGACGCTCAATATAACTTTTGATGAAGATTATAAAGAATATGTTCAAACATACGGAAGCGGAATTCTTGGAGGAACTTATGTAAGGGTTTATCTTCCTGAAACTATTGTTTTAACTCTAGAAGAATGGAAAAACCGTATTACTGAATATTGGTTTTGGGATGAAGGAAAAGAAGTTTTAACTAAAGAAGAAGTGCTAAACTCTATTAGAGTTGGAGATACTTTCGATGGTGATGAAATTATTCTCTTAAACAATCAATATTATGTTCTGCCAAGATATAGCGAAATGATTTATAAAGCAGGAAATAGGTTGGAAGAAACCATTACTTGGTTGTGTTCGTCTGGTGTTTTGACCGAAGCTTTTTCTGAAAGAGAATTTGAGCCTTTTGATCCATCAATTTTTTTAAACAATAATTAAGATGAGAGATGAAAATCTTGCTTATATCGTAGACAATTATCTGGAATTTGAAGAAGTCAAAAGACTTACAAGATTATCGGATGATGAATTAAATAAGCTTATTGAAAAAAAGTTAATTCCGTCACCTTCTTATGTAATTAATTCAGAAATAACGATTAGTTCACCTTTAAATGATCAGCATACATTGACGATATCCCTAAGATACTTTGCTCAAAATATTGTAGATCTGATTAAGAAGAATAGGACGGAATCTTATGAAGAATTGAAAAAGGAATTTAAAGAGAAGTTGCTTTTGAATTTAAACAATCATCAGAATAAAGCATTTGCGTATGGAAATGTTTTTGATGAAAATGGAGAAATAAATCCTGAAAAAGTAGAAAATGCTTTAGAAGAAGAATGGAATTATTACTGTAAAGGTGTTTACGGAATCTGTACTTTGAATAATGACGAAAATGCTATTATCGAAAAAGAAATCGCTATCAAACGAATTTTAGATTTTATCGCTAATAAGTCGTCATCGCAGACAATAGAAGAAGAAAATTACCTGAAAGAACTGAATGACGAACTGAATAAATCGACCAGTTTGTTTGCTCCTTACCAGCGAGAATTGAGCAGTAGAGGTAAATATTTGGACAAATTGTTAAAGGAGTTTTCTTTGGATGATTTGATAAAAAAGTATTAAAAAAAACAAAAAAGCGAGAACCATTTTATTCTCGCTTTTTCTATTTTTAGTATTCAGGAGCTAATTCCAGTTCTAAACCTTCTAAGTCTTCAGTAATTGGAATCTGACAACCTAAACGGCTATTAGATTTCACGTAAAATGCTTCTGAAAGCATAGCTTCTTCATCATCACCCATTTCTGGTAGTGCAACATCATTTAGAACATAACACTGGCAAGAAGCACACATGGCCATTCCGCCACAGGTTCCTTCAACAGGAAGTTCGTATGCTTTGCATAACTCCATTATATTCATTGCCATATCGGTTGGAGCTTGTAACTCGTGTATAACTCCCTCACGATCTTTAATTTTTATTAATACATCCATTTTAATTATGGGAATTTTATTGTAGAATTTGAAAACGTGTTCAAATTCTCTATTAATTTTAACTTTTTTCTTTTAAGCTAAAAGCATATTCTTTTCGATTGCCTTCTTTAAGGCGCATTTTAACACCAATAATATTGCCTCCTTTTTCTAATATTGTTACAAGGGAGATAACAGAATAATAATCTTTATCAGACTGGAAAACTAAAGTTCCTTCGTAAGTAGAATTTAAAATTCCTTGTTTGTCTGTTTGTGCACTAAGTTTTCTTGGATGCGAGAAATCGGCAGAACTATAAGTTGTTTTACTTGAGAACTTTGCTTTTCCTTCGCAAAGGTCATATAAAAAATCATAATTGCCAATTCGTAAAGCGCCTTCTTCAGTTTTTCCATTCGTAGAAAAAATAATTTGTCCCGAATATTGAAAATCTGACCATTCTTCAGATTCATTTACCCAAGCTTTTTCAGCAAAAAGTGTTTGGCCCTGTTGTGCATTTACAGCGCTTACGAAAAATAATAAAAAAAGAGCGTAAAAGTTTCTCATAGTTTAATGATTTAGGGTTATGTGACAAATTTAAGTTAAAAATGTAACAATTCCTTAACAGAAACTCTTAAATCTTTGCGTTGTTTTTTGTGAATGTGACAAAAAACATCTTTTTTTGGCTATTATTTTATCATTTTATTAATCAAACGATAAATCACTTATTATTCTTGTTAAACTCTGAAGGTTTAATTTTGAAAAAAATACTGATTTTTGTTACATCACATTTACCACAGTTTCAATTTGTGGCGCATATTTTTTTATAGTTGTTTCAACACCTGCTTTTAGTGTCATTTGATTCACGCTGCAGCTAATGCAAGCTCCTTCCAAACGAACTTTTACATGTTTGTCATCTTCAATAGAAATTAATGAAATATCTCCACCGTCAGATTTTAAGAATGGTCTTATCTCGTCTAAGGCCAATAAAACATTGCTTGTTAATTCTTCTGTTGTCATAATATGAATGTGTCAATTAGAAAATGTGTCAATTAGAAAATTCTTTAAAATGATCTAATTGTCACATGATCTCAATTATCTAATTATTTTTTTACTGCCGAGCAACCAGCCATTGTTGTAATCTTGATAGCTTCTGTTGCAGGTAGGCTTTCGTTTCTGTTTACTGTTTCTTGAACAACATTTCTAGTAATTTCTTCAAAAACAGTTTCTATTGGAGAACCAGTTTGCAATGCTGCTGGACGACCGTAATCTCCTGCTTCACGAATAGATTGTACAATTGGTACTTCTCCTAAAAATGGTACACCTAAATCCTTAGCAAGGTTTTTAGCGCCTTCTTGTCCAAAAATATAGTATTTGTTTTCTGGCAATTCTTCTGGTGTAAAGTAAGCCATATTCTCAATAATTCCTAAAACAGGAACATTGATGTTGTCCTGCATAAACATTGCCACACCTTTTTTAGCATCTGCAAGTGCTACTGCTTGCGGAGTACTTACTACAACAGCTCCAGTAATTGGAAGCGACTGCATGATAGAAAGGTGGATATCTCCAGTTCCAGGAGGCAAGTCAAGAAGCATGAAATCTAATTCTCCCCAATCTGCGTCAAAAATCATTTGATTTAATGCTTTTGCAGCCATTGGTCCTCTCCAGATTACAGCTTGGCTTGGCGCTGTAAAAAATCCGATTGAAAGCATTTTGATTTCGTAGCTTTCAATTGGTTTCATTTTTGATTTTCCGTCAACTGTTACAGAAACTGGTTTTTCATTCTCAACGTCAAACATAATTGGCATCGAAGGACCGTAGATATCAGCATCCAAGACACCAACTTTAAAGCCCATTTTGGCAAGTGTAACAGCCAAGTTTGCAGTTACAGTAGATTTTCCTACTCCTCCTTTACCAGAAGCAACTGCGATAATATTTTTGATTCCAGGAATTGCACGGCCTTTAATTTCCGGTTTTTCTGGAGCTTCTACTTTAATGTTTACTTTTACTTTCGCATCTGGCGATATTAAATCATGGATGGTTTTTTTAATATCATCTTCAGCTCTTTTTTTGATGTGCATAGCAGGTGTATGCAATACAAGGTCTACAACAGCTTCATCTCCAAATGTAATAACATTGGTTACAGCACCGCTTTCAACCATATTTTTTCCTTCTCCAGCAATAGTGATTGTCTCTAAGGCTTTTAGAATTTCTTTTCTATCTAGTTTCATTGTAATGGGCTATTTTTTTATTCTCCAACCAGTCTTATAAGATTATATTTATTTAAACTGATTTTAGGGTGCAAAGATAACAGATTAAGTTCGGAAATTAAGCGTTTTTGAATTGTAATTATTGATATTGAGATTATTCAAAATTATTCAACATAACTTTTTGTAGAAAACTGAATTTAAGAATCTGTTTATTAGGAATGATTTTTATAAAAGTTTTCTTCTAATTAAATTAAAATTCTCACAAAACTTCGTTATATTTGATAGCCCAAATCGATGATTGCCAGATATGAAAAAAATATGTGAAAACTAAGGTTTTTTTGAGTAATTTATTGGGTTTTCGGTATTTTTTTTAAAGTTATTTCTACCAATTTAAAACTTTAAAAATATGCGAAATTTTACTTCTTCTTTAATTATTGTTACAGTCAGTTTTTTTGCATTTTCATTCAATTCATTTTCCAACAATGCTACAAGCAAGACTGATGTAACAAATCGAAAAGCTGTCGCAGTCATTACCATTGACGCGGCTTCGATTAATGCCTTTTTTAAAAAATATCCTAAGCTTAAAAAATATCAGAAAGATGTTGAGGGGATTTATAAAGCCAAAGCGTACAAATCTATTTGGTATGATGATAAAAGTATAACCGAATTTGGATCTTTATTATATCAGAAAGTAAATGTTTTGAAAGATCAGGGAATTGAAGAAAAAATGCCCTATAAAGAACAAATTGATGAGGCTTTTAACGAAAGTTCTTCAAACAAACCATCGCAGCTTGATACCGAATTACTGCTAACCAGTATGTATGTATTCTATGCCAGTAATGTATATTCTGGAGTTGATCCTGCTACACTGAAAAAAATAGGATGGTATTTGCCTGCAAAATCTATTTCGTACACTCATATTCTAGATTCTTTAATGGTTGATTCTGATCGATTGGATAAAGATGATAATCTTTTATTTAGTCAATACTACAGATTGAAAGATGCGCTTAAAAAATACCGTAAAATAGAAACCGATAATCTATGGCAGAAAATTGCGATTGACAGTGCTACTTTTAAAGATTTAAGACCAGACGATACTGCAATTGCGATAAAGCAAATTAGAAACCGTCTGTTTGTAGTTGGAGATTTAAAACAAGATTCTGGAAGTGATATTTATGACGAAGAATTAATGGCAGGAGTTTTAAACTATAAAAAAAGATATAACCTAAAAATAAATTATGCTCTCACCAGAGATATTATCAATCAGATGAATGAGCCGATTAGCAAGAGAATTAGAACCATTATGCTGAATATGGAAAGATGCAGATGGATTCCGACCAAATTGGCTAAAGCGGATGAGTATGTTATGGTAAATATTCCTTCATTTAGACTGTTTTATGTGAAGAATGGAAAGTATGATCTAGTTTCGGACATTTTTGTTGGTAATAGGCTAAGCGAAACGGTAATCTTTAGCGGAAGTATGGATCGAATCGTTTTTAGTCCGTATTGGTATGTGCCGACAAGTATTATTCAAAACGAGTTGAAACTCCAGATTGCAAGTGATAAAAACTATTTAGAAGAACATAATATGGAATGGAACGGAGGTAAAGTAAGGCAAAAACCAGGACCTAAAAATTCTCTGGGATTAGTAAAATTCATGTTTCCGAATCCAAACGATATTTATATGCACGACACGCCTGCAAAAAGTTTATTCGAATTTGAAAAACGTACTTTTAGCCACGGCTGTATAAATGTGAAAGAAGCCAAACAGCTTGCATTACATATTTTAAAAGATGATCCAGACTGGCCAGCGGATAAAATAGAAAGTGCTATGAATGGCGGAAAAGAAACTACTTGTATGCTTAAACGTAAAATTCCTGTTTATATAGGTTATTTTACATGCTGGGTTCAGGATAATGGAGAAGTTAATTTTTTTCCAGATGTATACGATCGTGACCAAAGTCTGGATAAGCTGATCTACAATGATTCTGTAACCATGAAAGATTAAAAACAAAAGCCCGACGGATTTTACTGAAATCTGTCGGGCTTCTTTAAAAAAAATGGTCTACAAGCTTATTCGTATTTTAGATATTTTAAAACGTCTATTCTAGTAACCTGAAATGCTTTTGTTAAAACAATTATTAAAGTTAAAATCAAAAGAGAAATCAGGGCAATTACAAATGGAATGGTCGATATTCCAATTCTAAAAGCGAAATCTTCAAGCCATTTCTGTAATAATATATAAGCAGGAACAATTCCGATTGCAAATCCTATAAAACAGAAAACAATATATTGTTTCGATAATTCTTTTAGGAGTATATCTGTTTCAGCTCCTAAAGTTTTTCTAATGGCGATTTCTTTCAATCTTCTCTCCATCGAAAATGATGCCAAAGCAAACAATCCAAAGATAGCAATTATAATTACAACCAAATTTAGAATAAAAAACAGGTTTTTTTGTTTCACTTGCTCTGCATAAGTTCTCGCAAATCCTTTGTTAACAAATTCGTAGTCAAATGGATAGTCTGGGTTTACATTCTTCTCCCAATATAATTTCAATTTATCTAACGTTTCTGTTAAATTATTTGGCGAAACCTTGACAAGAACATTACTAAAGTTATTCCATTTTAAAGTTTTAAGATTTATAAAAACCATTGGAGGAACTTCATTTTGTAATCCGGTTAAATTGAAATCTTTTACAACTCCAACAATTTTAAACTTTAAATTGTCTCCATTGTTGATGCTCCATCCCGAAGTTATAACGGTATTAATTGGATCTTTCAGGTTTAACATTTTAACCAATGTTTCATTCATAAGCATGCCGCTTATAGTATCTGAAGCGTATTGAGGAGATAAATCGCGGCCTTTAACTATTTTTATTTTCATCATATCTAGGAAACCAAAATCCATTTCAATGTTTTTTGGCTGTACAAAAATCCCATTGTGCTTAAATCCTGAACTTGAACCTGAATTGCCTCCAAAAGCTCCAGCAAATGTAGTAACATCAACAACTCCCGGTATTTTTTTAATTTCTTGTTTTGAAACTAAATAATCATCAGTTCTTTTGAGTCTGTCCACGGTATTATAAGGAATAGAAATGACCTGATCACCACTAAAGCCTAAATCTTTCTCCATCATATATTTTACTTGAGAATTGACAATTAGCGCTCCAATGATAAAGAAAGCCGCAATTCCGAACTGAAAAATAAGCATCGAATTCCGAATCCAAATGCCTCCTTTGCTACGAGAGAAATTACCTTTTAAAACTTTTAGAGTTTCAAAATTTGAGATATAAATGGCAGGGAAAATACCCGCAAGAACGATAACTAATCCAAAAATGAAAATGAGCTGCAGGTAGAATTCACTGCCATTCATAGTCAGTGTTTTGTTTAAAAAATTGTTGTAATATGGCAATGAAAGTTCTACAATTGCTAAGGCAAACAAAATAGCTAATGTTACAATTATTGCAGTTTCGAAAATAAACTGAATAATAATCTGATTTTTTGAAGCGCCTACAATTTTGCGTACCCCAACTTCTTTTGCGCGTTTTATAGCCGATGCTGTTGCTAGGTTGATGTAGTTTACCAATGATAAAACTAAAATCAAAACAGACAAGCCCGCCATGATATAAAGCAATTTTAAATTTCCTACACCTTCAGGATAGTTTTGACCAGCAGAACTTTTGGTTCCGTAAAGGCGAGACGTTTTCAATTGATCTAAAATGACTTTTATTTCACCGTTTTCTTTAACATATTGTTCAACGGTCATGCCGCTTTCTTTGGCATCTTTTACGGTTCTATTTACAAAATAAACATTTTGCATTTTCTTTAAAACAGTAGAAACATCTGCATTTTTCTTAGTTTTAATTAGTAAACCATAATTAAAATTTCCCCATGCATCAAGGTCACCTTCTCTTTTCACATCACTAAAAACAAAAGAAGGTTCTATAGATGATGGTTTACTAATGCGGTATACCGATTTTATGGTATAGTTTTTATTTCCATAAGAAATAGATTTTCCAATAGGATCTTCATTTTTAAACATTAATAATGCCTGTTCTTCAGAAATTGCAACACTATTTTTTTCTTTTAGAATATTGCTTTTAGCGCCTTTAATAATTTCAAATGGAAAAAAATCAAAGAAATTTTCATCGCTAGAGAGGATGTCTTTTGTCATCAGTTTTTGATCCTGATATTTGATTATGTCTTCATCGTACCAAGTATGAAAGAAGCACACATTTTCTATTTCAGGAATAGAAGCTTTACAAGTCTCGCCAAACGGAATAGAATTGGAACCCCATGTGTCTCCATTGCTAAGTCTGTTAAGGACCATGTAGGTATTCTCTTTTTCAGGATTCCATTGATCATAAGAATGCTCATTGTTCCAATACAAAATGGCAAAGATTACGCCCGCAATTCCGATGCTTAGTCCTAAAACATTTAAAAACGAAAACAGTTTGCTTTGCTTTAAATGATATATAAATATTTTAAACCAGTTAAAAATCATTTTGAAGTATATTTTTTATAGTTGATATGGTTGTTTTTGGTAAACCTTTCGGGTTTTAAATCATAGTAAATATTTTGCACACTAATTCTACCAGAACTACAAATGCAGTAACAATAATTTTAATCATCACTTTATTATTTAGCGTCCATAAAAACATCAACATTTCGTTGATTTAATTTCTCAGAAAATATAACTCCGTCTTTCATATGAATGGTTCTTTGCGAAAAAGAAGCATCATAATCAGAGTGGGTAACCATCAAAATGGTAGCGCCTTTAGCATGCAAATCGGTTAAAAGTTCCATTACCTCATTACCGTTTTTACTGTCTAGGTTTCCTGTTGGCTCATCGGCCAAAATAATTTTAGGGTCATTTACCAAAGCTCTTGCAACCGCAACTCTCTGTTGCTGTCCTCCCGAAAGCTGTTGCGGAAAATGTTTCAGACGATGAGAGATATTTAATTTTTCAGCAATAGCCTCAATTTTCTGTTTTCTTTCAGAAGCTTTTACATTGTTGTAAAGCAATGGCAGTTCGATATTATCGTAAACAGAAAGCTCATCGATTAAGTTGAAGTTTTGAAAAATAAAACCAATGTTTTCTTTACGCACTTGCGCTCTTCCTTTTTCTTTCAGACCAATCATTTCCTGATCTAATAATTTATAGCTTCCGCCATCTGCGCTGTCCAAAAGCCCGATTATATTTAATAAAGTTGATTTTCCACAGCCCGAAGGTCCCATGATGGTTAAAAAATCTCCTTTTTTTATTTCTACGTTGATACCGCTCAAAGCAGCAGTTTCTATTTCTTCTGTTCTAAAAACTTTGGTTAAATTCTGAATTGTGATCATAATTTTTAAGGTTTTGAAATGTTATTAAATACGTTTTTTGATTGATGATTGAAATGATGATTGCGTTTTTGTTTGTTTCAGGTTTCAAGTTTCATGTTCTTTTCGTTGCGTTAACTTGAAACCTGAAGCTTGAAACAAAACAAACTATTCTTTATTTAGAGAAAGTTCTTCAATATCTTTATAATCGGTATAAGAAGAAGTAACTACAGATTCGCCTTCTTTTAAACCTTCTAGAACCTCATAATAAGAAGGATTTTCGCGTCCTAATTTGATATTTCTTCTTACGGCTTTGTTTCCGTTTACTACAAAAATCCATTTTCCTGCTGCTTCCTGATTAAAAGCGCCTCTCGGAATAACTAAAGTTTTGTTCTTTTCAGATAAAATCAATTTTACGCCAAAGCTAAGTCCGTCTTGAAGTACAATATTTTCTTTAGAAGCAAAAGCTAATTCTACAGTAAAACGTCCGCCTTTAACTTCGGGAATTACTTTAGTCACGATAACTTCAAGATTTTTGCCTTTAAATTCTACTTGTCCTTTTAATCCTTCTCTAAGTTTTTCCAAATAAAATTCGTCAACTTCGGCAGTCAATTTGTATCCTTTATTAGAATCAATTTTTCCAATGCTTGCGCCTGCTTGAAAAGTTTTTCCTAAAACAGGTTCAAAAGAAGTCAATCGTCCTGTTTCTGGTGCTGTGATTAAAAAGTTCTTTTTGTTATTTCTAAGAATATCCAAACTCTTTTCCATAGTCTGGATCGAACGGTTTATTTGAGAGATCTGAACTTGATTGCTTTGTTTCTCTTTTTGAATACTCTGCTGAATTGTTCTTTTGCGCTCTTCCTGAAAACGAAGGCTTTCCTTAAAAGTATTCCAGTCATTTTTAGAAATCACATCTTTCTCATACAGCTTTGCATTCATGTCGTACAATCTTTTTGCATCGTTGTAATCGTGTTCAATCAAAACTAAATCTTTGTTTAAGTTTAATTCTTGATTTCTAATGTTTAATTTTCCAGTATTTAAATTGTTGATTTGCTCAATAATAGCAGTCTCTTGAGTAAGATAATTTAATTCTGTATTCGGATTGTACAAACGAGCCAGCGATTGCCCTTTGGTAACCATCGCGCCATTTTCTACAAAAATCTCTTTTACAGAACCGCCTTCGGTAACGTTTACCAGCATTACATTCAAAGGTTCTACTTTTGCCTGAAAAACGACAAAATCTTCAAAAAAGGCTTTTTCTGCTTTTTGAATTACCAATTCGTCTGCTTTTACATTTAAAGTTCTTTTGGTGTTAAAAGCAAAAACTGAGATGGTAAGCAAAACTAAAAAAACAGCAATTGCTATTGCGAGATATCTAAATTTTTTATTTTTACGAGGAATTACCGTGTCCATTTTATAATTTATTTTACTGATAATCAATAGGTAAATACTGTGCCATAAAATTTATTATTTGTAAAGTGTTGAATTTAAAGAGGCTTTAGGAAACACTTCAAAAAAGCAGTGTCCGATAATGAACAGTTGACCGTTCGGAAGCGGACAGAAAAAAGACCAAATGAGAAAAAAACTAGCCCAAATATTAGTTGTCGACGATCAGGAAGAAATACTTTTTTCTGCAAAAATGATTCTTAAAAAGCATTTTGAAACCATTTTTACAACTAATAGTCCTAAAAAAATCATTTCAATCTTAAACGAAAATGACATAAATGTCGTGTTGCTGGACATGAATTACCGAATTGGTTTTGAAGATGGGCGCGAGGGAATTCATTGGCTGAAAGAAATTAAAACGCTTTCTCCGCAGACAGTCGTTATTTTAATGACCGCTTTTGGTAAAATTGAAACCGCTGTAGAAGGTATTAAAATTGGAGCTTTTGATTATGTTCTAAAGCCTTGGAACAACGAAAAATTGTTAGAAGTTATTGATAAAGCGCTTATTGAAAGCAGAAAAAATAGCAAAAAAACAGCATTAGAAAAAGCAGAGAAAGCTGAAAAGAAATATTTTGTGGGCACTTCAGCAAAAATAAAACAAGCATATTCTATGGCTGAAAAAGTAGCTAGAACAGATGCCAATGTTTTGATTTTGGGTGAAAACGGAACAGGAAAGTATGTTTTTGCGGAATTTATTCACCAGCATTCAGAAAGAAAAAATCAGCCTTTTATACATGTCGATTTAGGTTCTCTAAGTGATAATCTGTTTGAAAGCGAACTTTTTGGTTACGCCAAAGGAGCTTTTACTGATGCTAAAATCGATACTCCAGGACGTTTTGAAAATGCCTTAAACGGTACTATTTTTTTAGATGAAATCGGGAATATTCCGCTTCATCTTCAAGCTAAATTATTGCATGTTTTGCAAACGAAAACCGTAACGCGTTTAGGCGAAAGCAAGCCAAGACCATTAAATGTTCGTGTTATTGCCGCTACAAATAGCGATATTAAAACCGAAGTAAAAAATAAAACGTTCCGTGAAGATTTGCTGTACCGAATTAATACAATGGAAATAAATCTTCCGTCTTTGCGTGAAAGAAAAGACGATATTGTGCCAATGGCCAATTTTATTCTGGAACAGATTGCCGAAAAATACAATCAGGAAAACTGGCGTTTTGAAGAAAATGCTGCATCTTATCTGGAAAAATATCCGTGGAAAGGAAATGTCCGAGAAATGGAAAACAAGATTGAACGCGCTTTGATTTTGGCTGAAAACAATACGATTTCGGTAATAGATTTGGATATTTTAGATTTTGAAGAAATTCAGGAAAATGATGAGAATCCGCTATCTGAAATGGAAAAAGGCGCCATCGAAAAAGCACTTTTTAAATACAATGGAAACATCAGTAAAACCGCTGAAGAACTTGGTTTGTCTCGCGCTGCTTTATACAGAAGAATAGAAAAATACGATTTGAAAAATTAAAGAAAATGCGTAGCGTCCGGCTTTAGCTGGATGTCAATATTGAGATGAGGTTTTAGGCTTTAGCCAAACATAAGTATTTTGGCTAAAGCCTATTTCTATAAATAATATATCTCTCCAGCTAAAGCTGGAGGCAATTCAAAAAATAATGAAGAACTGGAAGTTTTATAATGCGTTGTTTGTGAGAGTTGTGTTTGTCATGGGGCTCTTTCTTTGCAGTGCGTTATTGTTTTATAATGGATTTCGATTCAATGGCATTTTGGCTGGGGTTTTCGTTTTGATTTTCCTTTTCGAAATGTATTTTTTTGTCAAAAGCCAATTGATGTTTTATGATAAAACGATAAACTCTATTCTGCATGATGACTTTTCTGCCCATTTTCCAGAAGAGCATAAAAAGGACAGCTTTAATAGTTTATACCTTTTATATGACACTTTAAAGGTTCAGAAACAAGAGCAGACTTCCAAAGAATTAATCTATCGTTCGATTTTGAACAGTATTGATACTGCGGCTTTGATCTTAGAAAAAGAAAATGAGGATTGGTCGATTTTTATAATGAATGACTGTTTTTCAAGACTGTTCAAAGTGCCAAAAGTAAATCATTGGCAATATCTTAAAAATTATCTTCCAAGTTTATGCAGTGAGATTGAAAAGGTTGGTTTTACTGAACTTAAAAAAGCTATTTCTATCAAAATTGAAGATCAAGACTTGCAGACTTTTATGCTTCAGACTTCGCATACGCAAACTTATAATAAAGAGTACTTTATTATTTTATTGGACAGTATTCAGCGTGTGATTGAGAAGAAAGAAAAAGAAGCGTGGATTAATTTAATGAAGATTATTTCGCATGAATTAATGAATTCGCTAACGCCGATTCGTGCGCTTTCGCAGAATCTGCTTCATATTGTAGATCAAGAAGAATTGGAAGAAGATGATTTTGAAGACATCAAAAGCAGTATTTCGACAATCATAAATAGAAGTGATCATTTGCAGTTTTTTGTTGAGAATTATCGTAAACTGGCAATGCTACCAACTCCAAACAAACAAATGACACCAATAAATGCCTTGTTTGAAGATTGTCTTCGAATTATGAATCCAATTTTGAAGGAAGAAAGAATCGAGTTGATAAATGAAATTCATAGTTCCCGTTCTATTATGATTGATAAAAATCAGATGGAGCAGGTAATTATCAATTTGATTACCAATAGTATTCATGCTTTAAAAGAAAAAGAAGAAAAGAAACTTATTGTCTCTAGTTATACAGAAAATAATCGCTTTTTTATTGTGATTTCAGACAATGGAAAAGGAGTAGATACCGAAATTAGAGATAAAGTTTTCTTGCCATTTTTCACTACCAGAAAAGATGGAGCAGGAATTGGTTTGACGCTTTCTAAAAATATTATCGAAGCACATGGAGGTTATCTAAGTTATCAAACTGATGAAGATAAAACGAGTTTTGTGATTTGCTTGATTTAGTGTTTTTGCCACAAAGGCGCTAAGACGCAAAGATTTTTTCGTAGAGACGCAATGCTCTGCGTCTGCTCAAAGAGAATAAATATCGAGCATGGTTTTTAATCTCGCAAAGACGCGAAGTCGCAAAGCTTATTTTAAATTTTCTTTGCGACTTCGCGTCTTTGCGAGAGATATAAACACAATGTTTAAATGAACTTATATCACTTATATGGTTAAAATGATTTTTACGATTCAACTTCAGGTTTCCAGAAATGCTTTTCAAAATCTACAATCTGATTGTTGACCACTTTGATTCCTTCATTTTCTAAAAGCTGCTGCATTAAATTGGTTCCATCAAAATGATGTTTTCCTGTTAGAAGTCCTTTTTGGTTTACCACTCTATGCGCAGGAACATCATCCATATTATGACAGGCATTCATTGCCCAACCTACCATTCTTGCAGAACGAGTTGTACCTAATGCTTTCGCGATAGCGCCATACGAAGTAACTTTTCCAAACGGAATTTGTCTGGCGATTACATAAACTCTTTCGAAAAAATTCTCTTCTGCCATTTTAAAATATTTTTACCATTAAGATATGAAGTTAATAAAGATAAAAACTTAATTTTTCTTAATCTCTTATTGGTTAGTTTTATTTATCCGAAGTAGTAATTCAGAATATTAAAAAGTGTTGCAAGAGCAACTAATCCTGTTATGGTTCCGATAATAGTGTTCATGTTTCGCATGAAGTAATCGGTTTTCTTTTCTATTCTTCCGAAGAAAGCAATATAACTATATAAAATTGCAAAAGCTCCAAGAACTGAGCCTAATACAAAGGTTAAAATAATTGTGTTTTCGAATACAAAAAGATGATACGAAGCAAGCGTTACGCTTATTACAACATAATAAGGAATAGGAAAAAAGTTTAAACCAGAAAGAAGCATTCCGAGAAAGAAACTGCTTTTTTTGCTGGTTTTCTTTAGTTTGGTTTTTTTCTTAGCTATCGGATCTTTTGCAAAAAAGAAAAAATAAACGGTTAAGATAGAAAAAATGATAAAACCAGCTTCACGTAATAATATGACAACATCTGGACGATTGTCTATGACGCGCGCAAATAAAACGGCAACATAAGCCTGAAAAAAAATAATTAAAACCGCACCAATTACAAATGACAGCGCATTCTTTTTCCCTTCTTTCATTTTTATTTTGGCAGCCGTCATATTGAGCAATCCAGGCGGAATAGTTCCAATGGCAGCGGCAATAAAACCTGAAATTAAAGGAGTAAGGTAGGTCATTTAGTTATTAAAATGGGTTAGATAAAGGTTTCAAAATTAAAGTTAGTCTTTAATTTTGAAACGAATATACGTAATTGCCTTATTAATTTCTAAATATTGTTTTTCGTAGAAAGTCTGGATAGAAGTTACAACTTCAGGACTTCCTTCGTTTTTATATACGTTATGATTTGCATACAAAACTTCGTGACCTTCACCGTGAAGCAATCCTAAAGTATATCCATGCATGAATTCGCTGTCGGTTTTAAGGTTTACAACACCGTCTTTTTTCAGGATTTTTTTATATAATTTCAAGAACTCAGAATTGGTCATTCTATGTTTAGTTCTTTTATATTTGATTTGCGGATCTGGGAAAGTAATCCAGATTTCGTCAACTTCGCCTTCAGCAAAAATATGATTGATCAATTCGATTTGAGTACGAACAAAAGCTACATTATGAAGTCCGTTTTCTACAGCAGTTTTAGCACCTCTCCAGAAACGCGCACCTTTAATGTCGATTCCGATAAAATTTTTGTCTGGGTATTTTTCAGCTAATCCAACAGAATATTCTCCCTTTCCGCATCCTAATTCTAAAACTAATGGATTATCATTTTTAAAGAAATCAGAATTCCATTTTCCTTTTAACGGCATTAAATCGCCTACAACTTCTTCTCTGGTTGGTTGAAAAACGTTTTGAAATGTTTCGTTTTCTCTGAATCTTTTTAGTTTATTTTTACTTCCCACTTTTACAAAAATTTTCGGCAAAATTAAGGAATATAAACGAATGAAAATAGCGTAATTAGGTTTAAAAAGTTTTCCGCCACGAATTCACGAATTTTATTTTAAAAATAATTCGTGAATTCGTGGCGAAAAAAAATCTTAACCGTAATGAGGCTCAGTAATTGGCTGTGCTTTTGGGTCAAGAGATTCATCGTGCTGAGATAAATCCAATCCGATGTGTTCTGATTCTTCTGAAACTCTTAGCGGAATAATGAAATTGGTTACTTTAAATAAGAAATAAGCTCCGAAGAAAGTAAAAATTGATACCAAAACCAATGCCATCATGTGATGTCCAAAAACATTCCATCCGCCGTGAAGTAAACTTGCATCTTCGCCGTGAGCGAAAATAGCAGTTAGAATCATTCCCATAATTCCGCCGACACCATGACAAGCAAAAACATCAAGCGTATCATCGAATTTTTTAGAATATTTACAGTTTACAGCCGTGTTAGAAACCAAAGCCGTAATGAAACCGAAGAACATACTTTCTGGAACCGAAACAAATCCTGCGGCAGGTGTAATAGCAACTAAACCTACAACAGCTCCAATACAAGCTCCTAGAGCAGAAACTTTTCTTCCGTTCATTCTGTCAAAGAAAATCCAAGTTAACATAGCTGCAGCCGATGAAGTTGTAGTGGTTGCAAAAGCCATAGCAGCAGTTCCGTTGGCAGCCAGAGCAGACCCAGCGTTGAATCCGAACCAACCGAACCAAAGCATTCCTGTTCCTAATAACACAAACGGGATATTGGTTGGAATATGCTGGCTGTTTTTTCTTTTTCCTAAAACAATAACTCCAGCCAAAGCTGCAAAACCAGAGCTCATGTGTACTACAGTTCCTCCAGCAAAATCTTTAACGCCAAAATAGCTTCCTAAAACACCTGTTGGATACCAAACGGCGTGGCATAAAGGAGCATAAATAAATATCGTGAATAAACTAATGAAAACTAAATAAGAAATAAAGCGAACGCGTTCTGCAAATGAACCGGTAATAATAGCAGGACAAATGATGGCAAATTTCATTTGAAACAAAGCAAAAAGCATAAACGGAATCGTATTGGCCAATTGTTTATGTGGCAGAACACCAACATAATCCATAAAAGCAAAAGTGGTCGGATTTCCGAAAAAGCTGTAAAAATGATCTCCAGAACCAAAACCAACTGGTTCTCCAAAAGCCAAACTAAATGCCACTACAACCCATAAAAGCGTAACGACACCTAAACAAATAAAACTTTGAAGCATAGTAGAAATAACGTTTTTCTTGCCTACCATTCCGCCATAAAAGAAAGACAATCCTGGGGTCATGATTAAAACCAGACAGCTCGAAGTAAGCATCCAGGCAACATCAGCAGGAACGATATTATCTGTAGTTCCGAATTCTGATAAAACATAATTATTTTCTGTAACTGTTGGCCAAAATGCACCTATCGTACACACGACACTGATCATAATAAAGGATATAATCCAGCGTTTTTCTATTTTCATTTTTAAAATACTTTGTTTAACCCTATTTTTTTTAGGGTCAAAGTTAGAAAAAAATAAATATTCTTGTTTTGAAGGCTGTTAAAATAGAGGTGTGGCTTTTATTTTGATCGATTTTGTAAAATACGGCATGTTTTTTTGACAGTATCTTATTCTAAAGTTACAAAAAAGCACTGTTTTTGCTGAATTAATTAAAATTAATCTGCTAACAGCGCTTCTTATGTGCTCAAAAAGTTACGTTTATAATAAGAAAACCGTAAAATGTTTTATTTTTTCTGAAGTTTTGCAATCAAAGCGTTTTCAATTGGTGCTTTTATTTTGGTTACGGCATCAACTTCGTCATTTGGAACAGTCATCGATAGAACATAATGCTGAATTTTCCATTCGTTCCCCACTTTTATTAAAACTCCAGAACCGCGACAGATTTTCATTTGTGTGTCTAATAATTCATCAAACCAAGCTATTTTTCCGCTTTTATCAAAAAAGATATGACGTTCTAAGGCTTTAAAATTCCATGTTGTTCCTTTATCAAAAAATGGTTTTGCCCAAACGGCAAATTCTTTTTTAGTCCAATTTTCTGTAGCATCAGTTCCAATATAAATGGCATCGTCTGCCAATGTACTGAAGTAAGCATCATATTTTACTTCGCCCGCAGCTTTATGCCACGTGTCGAGAGTCTGATTGATTTTGTTTTTGTCTGTTTGTGCATTGGCAAAAGAAGCAACAAACAAAAGGAGTAAAAGTGTTTTTTTCATGAGATATAGTATTTGAGTTTAAAGGTATAATTTTTTTTGAACCATATAAGTGATATAAGAAAACTAAAGAAAACGAATTATTGCCGCAAAGGCACTAAGAATCTTTAAAATAAAACTTTGCGCCTTGGTGCCTTTGTGGCAAGTGTAAGTAAAGCTTAAATTATCTTACATTACTTATATGGTGTAATATCTCAAAAACCACTATATTTGATTCATCAATAAAAATACCCCAGTCATGAAGGCAAAATTACTTATAAGTTCACTCGCTGTAACTTCTCTATTGTTCGTTTCCTGTAAAAAGGAATTAGAACCGCAAGAAAGTACAGCAACTTCAGAATTAGTAAGGTTAGGACTTGCAAAAGATACAACTAAACCAGCTACGCCAGTGGTGCAAAACCCTGCAGCAAACCCAAATACAGTTTTAAGCGATACTAAAGGAATCAATCCTGCTCACGGACAGCCAGGCCACCGTTGCGATATTGCGGTTGGAGCGCCTTTAAATTCTGCGCCGACACAGCAAGTGCAGGCAACTCAAGGACAAACGGTGCAAGTAAATCCGACTCAGCAGCAGAAAATGGTAACGACTACAACTGCTACGCCAGTAAAAGTGGCAAAAGGAATGAATCCGCCACACGGACAGCCTGGACACAGATGTGATATTGCGGTTGGAGCGCCATTAAATTCTGCTCCTGCTAAAAATACAACGACAGCAAATACAACTCAAAGCGGAACAGTTACTCAAAACTTTACGGTTACTCCGCCAGCATCAAACCCAGTTCCAGCTTTGTTAAGTACGGAAGGCACTGAAGCTACAGTAGCAGACGGAATGAATCCGCCACACGGAAAACCAGGCCACCGTTGCGATATTGCAGTAGGCGCACCGTTACCTAAATAAAGTAAACCATATAAGTGATATAAGAGAATTTAAGATTTTCACACAAAAAAAGCGAAGTACTAAAAGTGCTTCGCTTTTTTTGTGATATAAAGTTTTTCAGTAAACTTAAAATGAACTTATATCACTTATATGGTTTAAAAAAAATTAATGTTCTTTTATCTTCTCGAAAGTGCTCGTCAATGTTTTTTTAGCTTTTGCCAATGCACCGCTAAAAGCTTTTTCTAGAGTGTCTGCGTGTTCTGTAACCGTAATGGGCTGTAGTTTTACAGGACGAACTTCAATCACACATTTTTTGTCATGCAAGCTGAATTTTTCTCCATTTTCATCTCCAAAATGAATTTCTACGCGAGTAATTTTATCTTGAAAACGGTCTAAGCTTTTTTCTACCTCTCCAGAAAAATAACTTTCTAATCTTGCACTTCCTTCAATGTTTTTGTCGGTGTTGATTTGTACTTTCATAACAAATAAAATTTAATGATTCATTCTCAAACTTATCGATTTTAAAGATAAAAGACAAGTAGGTTAAGGAAATATTATGAAATTTTAAATTGATTTATTTTTCAATTTTGTAATTTCGATTTGGAGAAAATATACTTAGAGTATTTCATTTTTAAAACAAAGAAAAAACCTACAATTTGTTTTTGTTTTTCATATATTTGGAGTTCCTAAAATTCAAGATTATGAACACAAAAAA
Organism: Flavobacterium tagetis; assembly: GCF_016735615.1. Classification (GTDB taxonomy): domain Bacteria; phylum Bacteroidota; class Bacteroidia; order Flavobacteriales; family Flavobacteriaceae; genus Flavobacterium; species Flavobacterium tagetis. The sequence goes on along the minus strand of NZ_JAERSF010000001.1, from coordinate 793,861 downwards.
ATTCTTGCCCATGTGGTATGCTGACGTTATTGGAAACAACCGTAGCGCGTTCTTGAATGCGCAGGACAGCTAAGCCACATGGGTTTTTTATTCCTAAAATTCAAGATTATGAGTACCAACACCCTTTCCAAAGAAACCGAATTGAGGTTAACAGAATTCTTCAACAATTCAATTGATTCTAAAAGCATGGCAAAAACCATTAGGCAAGTCAATTTCCTTATTGCGTTAAATGCAATACGAGAAGATGGATTTATGAAAACCGAAACCGTAAATATTGAAGATGGTTTCTTTTGGTTAAATGAATTAGCCGAAATTCTTGATCCTTATTTGGGGATTGAGTAAGAAATGAGAAAAGCCACTTGGGAAAGTGGCTTTTTTATGAATCTTATTTGTTGAAAATTGTATCTAAATGATGTTCTAAAAATTCTTTCTTTGGTAAATATTTTTTTGCTTTAAGTATTTCTTGATTTTCTATTGATGCAAAATATTTTTGAAAGTATTCTGTTTTCTTTTTCTTTTTTAAAGTTTCTGAAAATATGATTTTGAGATCTGTATTAATTCCAATTAATCCCTTATCAAAAGCTTTGTCATAAAGTGCTGAAAAACAAATTCCATTTTCAGGGCTTAAACGATGTTCTTCACTTGTTGACCAAGGAATTATATGGCTGGCATGCAATAATTCAGGAATATCAATACCTGTAATTGCACATTTATACGAGTAATTAGTTAAAACTATTTTTCTAAAAACACATTGATTTATTCTTGTTTTTACTTCGCGAAGAACAGTTTCTCCCTTTAAATCTTTTAAATCTTCAAGAATATCTTTGTATTTGCTTTGAAGAGGAGTATTTTCTTTTTGAGCTAAGATTTCTTCGCTTTGAAATAATAATTCTTCTTTATTTTCGAAAAATTCATCCCAAATCGGTTGAACTTGTCTCTTTCCGTGATCTAAACCTTTTACACCTCTTTGTTGATGAAAAGGGTCTATACTTGCAAAATTCCCTAGTCTTCTTGATATTGCGCCAGGAGTTCTTCCTATAATTTCGGCCAATCTTTTTACATCAGGATTTCTAGAATGGCTCTTTCCAAACTCAATTGTAAGATACAGGTTAAAGGCAACGATTAATTCTTCTCGTGTCCAGAGGTTTTTTGGTGGCATTTTTGGATAAATTTGTCTTTAGTAAATATAGCTAATAAATACTAAAGTCTAATTTGTCATAAAACCTTAGAGCAAAAAAATATAAAACTATTTTTTTTGGTGGATAAATTAAGAGAAATTCATAAGTAAAAGTTTAATAGAATGTAAGAGTCAATTTTATATACCTTATTATATGATTATACTTTATTAATTATTTTTCGGGATACATGATGGTAAAATAATTTTCAAAAGCTTTGCATAGTAATTCCTTGTCAATTTCTAATAATTCGTTCCTAACATCCCAATCTCTTATATATTCCTCATCTTCTTGGGAAATCTCTTCGCCATCAAGTTTTTTTGTTAAAATTTCACTAAGCAAAACACTGTTGCATTGATGATATTTAGGATAAAATTTTTGTATAAAACTCCAATAGTCAAATCGATCTTCCTCTTTTTTCTCTATTCCGATTTGGTCATTCTCCTCAAATTCTTTTACAACTTCAAATTCCATCCAGCCAATAGTTTCAGACATTCCTTTATAGAAAGAATTTCTTTGTACTTGAGTTTCAAATGTGTATTTTTTAAAATTGACTGTTTTTTCAAAGTCATTAAATGCTTCGTTGTTATTGTATTTTCTAATTTGATCTTTTCCAAAAATTATTTCTACTGAATATCTCATTTCTCAATTATTTATTGTATTAAATATCTTACGTAAAAATATGAGATTTAAAGTGTTTTTTTGTTGTAGCAAAATGTTTTTAACTTTTTTAAAAACGAAAATCACCCCTTATCCTTCTTCCCCCACTTAACCTTCATTTTCCCTTCATTATCATAAGCAATCAAATGCAGGACAATACCGCGTTCGCGAACGGCTTTTCGTTCTTCTTTGGTGGCGAGTTTGGCATCGTTTTTAGAATTTCTTAGCGGAATGGTTAGGGCGAGATTGGTGCCTCGACCAAAAGAGTAAATTCCGACAACGTCAAAGTTTAAGACGCTAGAACTTATAGTAAGTTTATTGACATCGACTTGTTCTCCGCGCAGATTAAGCGAACCCGATAAATCGCTAAAAGTAATATTCTCTACATCGCGAAACGGAAAAGCAAATTTTCCAACTTTCATAATCGGTTCAAAATTGAGTAATGCACCTTGATTGACATTAAAATCCAGTTTTCCTTTCATCGAATTGACAATCAGATCTCCCGTGCTGCTCATTAAACCCGCAACATTGGCATTGCTGCTTAATCGTCCGCGAATATTTTTTGGACTGAAAGATTTGATTCCGAAATTATTAAAAGACCTTAAAAAGCTCGCAATATCAACTCGGTTTACCTGCGCATTTGAAGTAAAAACATATTGGTTGCCACTTGGCTGTACAGAACCGCTAAACGTTATGCTTCCGCCAGAAGTTTGCAGTGTTCCGTTTTTAAGCAAAATCTTCGAATCTAGCATCTGGATTGTGGCTAGAGTATTGGTTGCCGTAAGTGATCCATAAGTGATTTTATCGGCTTTGAGATTAATTACAGCGGCACATTTTTCTATTACAGATCGTAACTGATTTGTAAAATTGACATTCTTTTTGACTGGTTTTTTCTCTGCCACTTTTTGTTTCGGAGAATTTTCTAAAACGCCTATAAACTGTTTCACATCAATATTTGGACAGTAAATATTCCAGTTTACGACCATTTTTTCGGGTGCATCGTAATAGAGATTCAAGAAATTATCAATTTTTCCATCAATGCGGATAATGTTCTTTTTGTGTTTGTAGGCAATTTTTTTAATGTAAAGCGCTTCTTGCGTAAAAGACAATTGTACAGCCGTTTTTTCGGCGTGAATTTTTTTCGGAATATAATCGAATGTGGCATCAGCAATATCTACATCGCCCGTAAATTTGGGTTTATTGATGTACAGATCGACGATATCAAACTGAAATTTCAAATTGGCTTTGGCATGACCGCTTTCAAAATGAAGAATTTTTTCATTCGTCATTCCGTTGAGTTTCGAAATGTCAAAATCGGCATTTACCACCCCAGTAGCAATTGGTTTTTCAAGATTATTAATTACGGCTTGCGCAATTTTTAACGGAATGCTTTCGTATTCGGCTTTAAAATGGGTGAGAATAATGGCGGAGTTTGGATCGCTGGATTCCTTTTCGGGTTTAAAAGTGTTAGTAAAAATTCCTTTAAAACTGCAATTCGTAAACAAACCATCAGGAATTGTTAATTCGTTATCACGGATATCTGCCTGAACCACAATTTTCGGATCGCCTTCTACATTCAGATCGCCTTTTATATCGCAGTTTACCTTAATCGGTTTTTTGATGTCAAATTGGTTAAGTTTCGAACTAATATTTGCCGATAATAAATTGGAAGCATTTCGCCATAAAATATCCGTCCCGATATTGATTCCAAACAGCGAATTGTTTTTCCCGATATTAAAGAAAGCAATAATATCAAAAACGTCAGAACCAATTTTAAGTCCTTTGGTTTTAATGTCTATTTTCTGATTGGTTTCAGCATACGAAATATCAAAATTGCCTTCAAGAACTTTCTCCTTAGCAAAGCTTCCGTGAACGGTATTAAAGGCGAGACTATTAATTTTGGTTTTCAAATATAGATTGGTCTGCCAGTTGTTGTCGCCATAATTTACTTTAGATTCTAAACTCGCCACATCAAAATCAAACAATTTATGTCCCAAATGATTATCAATAATAACATGAACTTTGTTGAGGTTTACTTCGTCAATAGTAGTTTCGGGTTTCTCTTTATCGGTTTTTGGTTTCTTCTTTTTGGCTTTAAAAATATTGGCATTAGAATAACCGTTTTCGGCTTTATAAATATAAATATCGGCGTCGTTGATTAAGATTTTATGAATGTTGATTTCGTGTTGCAACAAACTCAAAATATTCAAACGCGCTTCAATTTCTTTTGCTCTCAGCAAAGTGTGTTTATGACTCTGCCATTGATTGTCTTTTATTTCGACATCATTAAGCGCCAATGTAAAGTTTGGGAAACCAGTAAGAAACTTATAATGAAAATCTCTAATATGAAATTTACCATTTATGTTTTCGTTGATCTTGGTATTGACTTTAGCAATAATTTCGGCTTTATTTCGATTGAAGTATATAGACAAACCTCCGCAGGCAAGCAAAAGAATGGCAATTAAACCCAAGATAAAATATCCAAAACGTTTGGCGTATTTTTTAAAAGAATCAGATTGCAGAAAGGATTTTGTTTTGGATAAAGCTTCTTTCATAGTAGCCGAATTTTGAATGTATTAAAGATACTACAAAAAACATTAACTTTTTATTGGTTTGATTTTCAAGTAAATAAATTGTAATTTTAAAGTTAAATAGCTTATAATTAATGATAATACATTTATAACGAAAACTAATTTAGTAATGGTGTTTGATTTATTTTAAATTTTTAAATTTGTACTGTAGTTTGAAAGTTAATATTTCAGACCTAATTTTAATCTTAATATATTATGGCATTAGCAATAACAGATGCTACTTTTGATGAAGTAGTTTTAAAATCAGATAAACCAGTAATGGTAGATTTTTGGGCAGCATGGTGTGGTCCTTGTAGAATGGTTGGTCCAATCATTGACCAATTAAGCGAAGAGTACGCTGGTAAAGTAGTTGTTGGTAAAGTAGATGTAGATGCTAACCAAGAATTTGCTGCAAAATATGGTGTGCGTAACATACCAACCGTTTTGGTGTTTCAAAATGGTGAAGTAGTAGGAAAACAAGTAGGAGTAGCTCCGAAACAAGCCTACGCAGATAGTTTAGACGCTTTATTGTAATCTTAGATTGCAATTTATATAAAAAAGGTTTGACGAAAGTCAAACCTTTTTTATTTTATTTTTTTGCCACGACCCGACCGATAGCGAACAGGCGAAGCAATTTCACGAATTAACACTAATTAAATTTGTGGAAATTTGTGAAATTCGTGGCATCGAACCTTTTATTAATGGCTGTGAGTTTCACTGTTTTCATAACCTAAAACCGTAATCATATAAGGCGTGCTAGAAACCTTAGTCTTTTTGATTGCCAATGTAGAAAGGTTTACCTGTACTAATTCTCCAGTTGTTGGCGAAGTAATATAAGCAAAACGATCTGTAACTGCCATTTGAGGTTTTAATGTGGCATCTGTAGCTGTTTCTGCAATCGCTTTAGTTTCTTTTATAGCTTGTAAACTGTTGATATCATAAAGTCTAAACTCTCCAGAATGCAATAAAACAGCTAGTTTTTTACGATCGTAACTCGTTTTGCATTGCATAATGGTTGTATTCGCAATAATTGGTTTTACGGTATTAGCCACTACATCAATTAAATAAGCGCCTTTTGTGGCAGTGTAACCAATGAATTTTCCTGTCGAAGCCGTTTCTAAAATACTTCCAAACCAAGCTGTTCCAAAATCTGTTGGATGATCAATTAGTTTTTGGTTTCCGTTGCTTTCTACAACCAAAATTCCGCTTGACGAACCAAAAACAGCATAAACACCGTCTGAAGCGTTTCCGTGAATTCCTTTTGTCGCAATTTTAGCATCAAAAAGTGTTTTTCCTGTGTTATCAATGATTTTTACTTTTTCAGGAAGCGTTCCTGTTACTGAATTATCTTTTACTGTAATCGCATAAGTTCCGTTTGTAAAAGTCGCCATTGCACCGTGATGCGCCAATAAGCCTGCATTTATCGTTTTGAACGTTGAACCAGCTTTGTTCACATCGGCTTCTTTACCAACAGAAAGCGTTCCGTCTCCGTCGTTAAAAGTTAGGATTTCTCCAATTTTACTTTTAAAATGCGTTGGTTTTAATGCGCTTGTCGCTAAAACTCCAAATTTCGGAACATCATCTACATCAATATGATCGCCGTGTAATTCCAATCCGCTGTCGAAAGTTTCTACAAAATTATTGTCTCTGTGAACAAGTCCTGCATAACGTCCAGATTCTGTTGTGTATAAAGAGGCTTTAGCAAATTTTGCCGTAAAAGAACTGATTTTATCTTCATGCGGATCAAAAAGCGTTAGCTCTGTAGTTTTTTCGTCAGAAAGTAAAACTCTAACAAATGTATGTTCTTCCGAAGTGTCGTGATCATGATCATGATCGTCGTGGTTGTCATCGTCGTTGCTACATGAAACCGCAAAAAGCGATAAAGCAAATAAAAATAGTAGTTTGTAAAACTTGTTTTTCATTGTAATAAAGGGTTTAAAATTTGTAAATAATTGAGTTTTGAATGGTTGAACTTATCGCGAAACCGAAAACGGAATTTTCATAGAAACAATAATGTTTCGTCCCGCTTCTGGAAGTTCGATAAGTCGGTAAAAGCTGGTATGATTTAAATATCTTGTATTAAATAAATTCTGGATCTGAATATTGATGCTGATATCCTGTTTTCCGGTCTTAACTTTTGAGCCAAAAGCCACATTAAAAACATGACTTTCAGCCGTTTTTTTCTCAGGCGGAACGATATTGTTTTGCTGTGCCGTAAAACGATAATCAACAGAAAAATAAGGTTCTTTTAAAAATGGGATTTGAGGTTCATAATTCAATCCAAACAAAACAGAAGGCGGTGGAGAAAAAGGAAGTGTATAACCTTTTTTACTGCCTGATTTTTGTTCCGAATAAAGATATTCGGCACCGATTTCTGCACTTAAAGATTTTAGGAAATAATATCTCGTCTGAAATTCTGCGCCATAGCGAAAGACTTTGCTTTGTTCATATTCAAAAACCTGATTTCCTGCGCCGTAATAAATATCATGAGCCGAGGTTGGATTGAGATAAATGAAATTTGGAAAATAGTTTACAAACGGAGTCAGTTGAAAAGAGAAGTTTTGCGCTTTCCATTCCATACCTAAATCCAATTGATACGAACGTTCGGCATCTAAATTCGGATTTCCTTTTTCGAATCGGAAATAATGATAATTTACGCCGTTTGAAGCCAGTTCTTTGGCAATTGGCATTCTAAAACTAGAACCCAAATTGGCTTTCAGCGAAAGTTTTCCAGGATTGTAATTTGCACCAATCGACCATGTAAAACTGTCAAAAGTTTTGGTCAAATCTTGAGAACGCTGTAAATATTCCAATTCCGTTTGATTGTTTTCGGAAACCGGACTTTGAAACCAATCGTAATACGATTTCATTTTTATTTTTCCGTAATCGTAACGAACAGCGCCGTTTAAAAACCACTTTTCGTTCAGTTCAATTTTATCGTAAGCAAATAAACCCGCGTTGAATTGTGTGAAAGACGGAATTAAAAAGCTCCATCCGCCAATTTCATTTTGCTGAAAAACTACATTCGAACCAACCGTAATTTGATGATTTTGAATTCTGAATTCATCTTTAGCAGAAAACGACCAAACATCTTTATCATATTGACGTTCCAAATCTTGCGGAGCGTACATGTCTTCAGGATAAATTGGAGGCATATAGCCGTGATTGACATAATGGCTATATTCTCTTCTAAAATTATTCTGAAAACCAATCTGCGTCTCAAAAGCATGATTTCCCAACCGAAAAGAAGTCGTATTGCTAACCTTTAAATGGTTAACCTGCTGATAAGGCATCAAAATATCACGGCTCGATTTGTCGTGTAATTCTAGATCTACATTTCTAGGTTCGAGTCCATGCGCATTCGCGAAAAATCCGCTTTTAGTATGCACATTACTGAAATAGAAAACAGATTTTAAATGTTCTCCAGAATAACCTGTGCTCAAATGAAAATCGAGTTCTTTTCCAGCCGTATTTCGCAAATGATTTTTGTATAACGGAACGGCATAGCTATATACATGAACCACATCGGTCGGAACGCGATAATCGCCATAATCCATTGTGGTAACTCGAGAATCAAAGAACCAATTTTTGTTTCTTCCAAATAAATTAATAGAACTTCCCAATTGTGCATTGTTGCTTTTTCCGGTAAGATCAACACTTCCGCCAAAAGTGTTTTGCAACGGAAGAGGCAAAGGTTTAATGTTTATCGCGCCGCCCACAGCATCAGATCCGTAGATAAATGAAGAAGGACCTTTTATAATTTCTACCCGATTTACAGCATATTGATCGATTTCTAATCCGTGATCAGCGCCCCATTGTTGGCCTTCGTGTTTCAAACCATTCTCCACCACAATAACCTGATTGAAACTCAAGCCACGAATAAGCGGTTTTGAACCTCCAGAACCAATCGAAATAGTTTTAACGCCAGGTAATTTTTGCAAAGACTGCATCAAACTCCCGCCAAGATTACGCTGAATAAAACTGTTGTTTACCGTTTCAACATTCAGCGATTCTTCTTTTTTGTTTTTTTGAACAGCATTATTGCTGATTAAAACTTCGTCAAGTTCCTTGATTTCTGGTTTCTTTTCTGAAGGCTTATTCTGAGAAACGGCTTCCGTCGTAATTAATAAACTGATGAGTAAAAAACAATATTTCCAATATATGGATAGGGCATTCTTCATTAATCTGATCTTATAAAATTTTAATACTTAAACCTTTCAGCGTCTGCCAGCCTTCTTTATCCGTCAAGCGAATCATAAAATGATAATCTCCGGGATCAACATCCGCAGGAACGGTGATTTGTGCTGTTGCTTCGTAAGTTTTTACTCCGTTTGGAATAGTATAATTGTTGATGAAAAGCATTGGTTTTACAGGACTTTTTACAGCTTCCATTTCACAAGTTGTCACTTCTGTACTGTGTGTATGATGATCGAAATTGTGATGAATGTCAAGGCTGTAAGAACCCAAAGCGACATTGTCATTAAAAGTGGCTTTGAAAGTGAAAGTTTTTCCGCGTTCGATCGTGTTGCATTGAATCGGAAAAGCATTCGTCCCAGTGATGTCAATTACAGGATATTCGGTGTCAATTTCGGCTTTGTCGCTGGAGCAGGATGAAATAAAAGTAAGAGCCAAAATGGCCATTAAAAGCTTTAATTGTTTCATGTTTTTAATTTATAATAGTTAAGTTTTTCTTCACTTCTAACTTGCTTCCGTTTTGATCGTTTACTATAATGATGAAGTCGTATTTCCCTGCTACAGCATCTTCTGGGATATCAAAATGCTTATGTACATTGGCATTTTTTGCGCCCGCATATTGCGTCCACGTAATTTCGTGCGACCAGACTTTTGAGTATGTTTCGGTGCTTCTCTGCACAATTTTTACTTGCACATTTTCGATTTTGTCAGCAGCAGTTACTTCTGCATTAAAATGGAAATCTACACCAATAGTTGCTGTTTCGCTGTTGCTAAGACCCAGTTCAATTTTATTAATTTTAGGAATCGCTTGTTTTTGTTCTGAATTGTCGTTACTGCAGCTTGTAAAAGCAATTGCCGCAAAAAGCGAGGTCAGAATGAGTTTAGTTGTTTTCATTTTTTTCTAATTTGATTTTGATCATTTTATAAAGGGTATTTGGGTTGTAAAAGAGGTTATAAATACTTTTAAGCTTTTTTAGCTAAAGACATTAGGTTAAGATTTTTTCTTTAAGGTTTTCTTTGATTTAGCTCTCGCAAAGTCGCGAAGACGCAAAGAAAATTGTCCTAAACTCTGCGTCTTCGCGACTTTGCGAGAACAAACAAATGCTTAAAACGGTACAGCCGTAACTAAAACCGGAATTGGGATCTAGTTCGAATTTGTTAATCGATAAAAAGTTGAGGTTTTCTTGTGCGGAAAAAGCGGAAAACAATAATAATATCAATGACAATATCAATGACAATACTTGTTTAATTGCTTAAATGAATGAAATCGCTATTTAATGATTCAAGATTTTGAAATCATTAAAACAAGTAAATAGCCGAATTGCCAAAGCAAAACAGAGCACAAAAAAATATTAAAGTGTAAAAGGCGGGGCTCGAAGTGAGAAAAGAGCGCCCTTAAAAAATGCAAAATGCGGTTTGCTGTAAAAGCTAATGTGTTTTACAACAGGATTATTCTTGAAAAACTGAAAAGCATTGATTTCAAATGTGCCAACTGCACTGAATTTAAAATCGCAAATCGAGCATTTATGAAACGAATGCAGTTTGGCTTTAAATTGTGGTTTTTCGGAAATAGAAAACTCTAATTTCTCTTTGCAATTATGAGTGTCTAAAATATGCTCATACGAATGGACAGCCGGAAAAAGTATTGCGAACAATACAATCAAAGGCATCAAGAGATTTATAAATTTAAGTTTCTTTTTCATTCGTGAAGATTAACTTCTAGATGAGGTTTTTTACGCTGTTTAATGCAATAGTGTTGCAAATATAGAAATCTTATTCTTAAATGCAATGTTGTTGCAGTAATTGTTTGCGAAAAATCAATGCATTTGTTAATTTTAGCAAATCTTATATTCCTTAAAAATGAAAATTTTCTACAGCCTTCTTTGTTTTTTTATTTTGATTTTCAATAGTTTTTCTCAGTCAAAAGCAAATGAATTATTTGAAAACGGCGTTTCTGAACAGTTGGCACATTTTCGTAAAAAACAGATTTCAGATCTTCAATACACTTTGTTTTTTGAAATTCCGAATCAGAAAGCAGAAAATATAAACTCTAATTTGATTGTAAATTTGAGTTTGTCAGATTTAAGTCAGCCTTTGATTTTAGATTTTAAAGAGAAAACTTCCAATATAAAAACGGTTGAAGCAAACGGAAAAAAGCTTTCTATTGTTCATGAAAATGGTCATATTATAATTCCGATTTCGACTTTGGTTTCAGGAAAAAATACGGTTTCGATTTCATTTATTGCAGGTAATTTGTCATTAAATAGAAACGATGATTTCCTATACACTTTATTAGTTCCAGACCGTGCCAGTACTTTATTTCCTTGTTTTGATCAGCCAGATTTGAAAGCGACTTACAAACTCAGACTTTCTGTGCCAAAAGATTGGTCGGTTTTGGCTGGAGCCGATGTCGTGGAGAAACTCGAGAAGGGAGATTTTACATCTTACACTTTTGGAGAATCGGACAAAATGAGTACGTATTTGTTTTCTTTTGTTGCAGGAAAATTCAAAAGCGCGACACAAAAGCCAGGTTTAGAAATGACGATGTTGTATCGTGAAAATAGCCCAGAGAAATTTCGCGTAAGCGCTGATACTATTTTCAATTTGCATCAGCAATCGTTAGACTTTTTAGAAAAATATACCAATTATAAATTTCCGTTTCAGAAGTTAGATTTCGCTTCAATTCCTGTTTTTCAATATGGTGGAATGGAGCATGTCGGCGCAATTCAATACAGAGAATCAACTTTGTTTCTGGACAACAGCGCAACCGACACCGAAAAACTAAACCGAGCAAAACTCATCGCACACGAAACCTCACATATGTGGTTTGGCGATTTGGTAACCATGAAATGGTTTGATGATGTTTGGATGAAAGAGGTTTTTGCCAACTTCATGGCCGATAAAATCATGAATCCGATTTTTCCGAAAGTCAATCATAATCTGCAATTTTTTACGGCGCATTATCCTAGCGCTTTCGCGGAAGATCGATCTTTAGGAACACATCCGATCAAGCAGCATTTGGCAAATTTGAAAGATGCGGGTTCGTTGTATGGTGCGATTATTTACAACAAAGCGCCAATTATGATGCGTCAGTTAGAGGCTTCGATGGGCAAGGAAGCGTTCCAGAAAGGAATTCAAAAATACATTCAGAAATACGCCAACGACAATGCTGATTGGAATAATCTGGTAGAACTTCTCGATGCTGAAACTCCGCTTGATATGAAAAAATGGAGCGATGTCTGGGTAAATAAATCGGGAAGAGCCATTTTTATGGATCAAATAGAATATGATACTAAAAACCGAATCAAAAGTTTTGAAATTCAGCAAAAAGCAGAAGATAAATCAGAGAATATATGGCCTCAGGTTTTTCAGATAGGTTTAGTTTATGCTAAAGAGGTAAAAGTTTTATCAATCAATATTAATGACAAAAATACTGTTGTAAAAGAAGCTATAGGAATTGAAAAACCGCTTGCGATTGTTTACAATTATAATGGTTTTGGGTACGGTGTTTTTCCGCTTGACGGGAATAATTTAAATTATATTGCTGATTTGAAAGATGAAATGGCTAGAGCTTCCAGTTATAGTAATCTTTATGAAAATACTTTGATTGGAAATGTTTCGCCAGAAAAGGCTTTTGATTGTTTTTTAAAGGGAATTCAAACAGAACAAAACGAATTGGTTTTGAGAATTGTTTCGGGAAGTTTAAATACGATTTATTGGAGATTTTTTACCGAAAAACAGCAGAACAAATTGCAGAAAAAACTTGAAGGCGTTTTATACGAGCGTTTGCAGGCTAATTTATCATCTAATATCAAAAAGACATTATTCGGATTATTCAGTTCGATTGCGTATTCTAATTCGGCGAAAGCCAGTTTATATAAGGTTTGGAACAGAGAAATTTCTATTCCGAATTTGAAATTAAACGAAGACGATTACACCAATATGGCGATGAATCTGGCGATTTTCAACCATTCAAAAGCCGATGAAATCTTGGAAAAAACCAGAACTTCGTTTACAAATCCGGACAAACAAAAGCGTTTTGAGTTTTTGCTTCCGTCATTATCGAAAGATGAATCGGTTCGAAATGCTTTTATGGAATCTTTGAAAGACGATGCAAACCGTGAAAAAGAATCTTGGGTTTCTGTTGGTTTGGCAAATGTAAATCATCCACTTCGTCAGGAAAGTGCACAAAAGTATATTAGATTTTCACTAGATTTGGTTGATGAAATTCAGCGTACAGGAGATATTTTCTTTCCAAAAGACTGGCTGGATAATACCGTTGGGAAATATTCGTCAAAATTTGCTTTTGATGAAGTACAGCGATTCTTAAAAGAAAACCCTAATTTTAGTCCGATCTTGAAACGCAAATTGTTTCAGGCGACAGATTTGCTTTATAAAGCACAAAATATTAAAAAGGAAACCGAATGAAAATCGAATCGGAAATAGAAAAAGTCTCCAGTTTTCAGCATCTCGAAATGCTGGCGAATCAGGTTGTGGAAGGTTTTATATCGGGAATGCACAAGAGTCCGTTTCATGGATTTTCGGCCGAATTTGCCGAACATAAAGTCTATAATGCAGGCGAAAGCACCAAACATATCGACTGGAAATTGTTTGCCAAAACCGATCGTTTGTACACGAAACGTTTTGAGGAAGAAACGAATTTGCGTTGTCATTTGATTGTAGACAATTCGTCATCGATGCATTATCCTGAACTAAAATCGAATCAGCCTTTTTATGAAAAGAAGATTGGTTTTGCGGTTTTGGCTTCGGCGGTTTTGATGAATATTTTAAAGAAACAGCGTGATGCAGTTGGTTTAAGCGTTTTCTCAGATAAATACGAATATTACGCTCCCGAGAAAGGAAGTGATCGCCATCATAGAATGCTTTTGAACAAATTGGAAGAATTATTGGTTCAACCAAAAGTCAAAAAAACGACTGATACGATTACGTATCTGCATCAAATAGCAGAGAAAATGCATCGCCGTTCGATGATTATTTTGTTTACCGATATGTTTCAGACCGAAGATGATGAGAAACTATTCAACGCATTACAGCATTTAAAACACAACAAACACAAAGTAGTTTTGTTTCATGTAGTTGATAATGAAACGGAATTGAAGTTTGATTTTGATAATACGCCAAGAAAATTCATTGACTTAGAATCGGGAGATGAGGTGTCTATTTTTGCGGATAATGTAAAAGAAGAGTACGAAAAAAGGGTAGAGACTTATTTTAAAAACTTGGCTTTAACCTGCGCAAAGAACCAAATTAAGTACGTTCCGGTAAATGTTGGCGATAATTTTGAAAAAATATTGACTACATATTTGGTTGAAAAACAAAACTTTGGGTGATATTTTAAAAAATAATTTCATTTTTTTTATAAAAACACTTGCAGAAACGAAATTCTGTTATATCTTTGCAACCGCAATAACGCAGAGGTTTGGTAGTTCAGTTGGTTAGAATACATGCCTGTCACGCATGGGGTCGCGGGTTCGAGTCCCGTCCAGACCGCAATATTGGGAGAAGCCTTTCTATTAAGAAAGGCTTTTTTGCCCAAAAACGGTATCTAAGATTAGTTGTGTTGTTTTGCTACGACTTTGTAACTCGTAGCTGGTTTAGTAGTTAGACCAATGAAAAGCTTTCCACTTTTGTGGATGGCTTTTTTGATTTAAGACCTTTTGTAAAGGTAAATTCCAAACCCGAAACTTCGAGAAAAATTCCAAATTCCAATTTTATCGTACAGTTTGTCATTTCGACCGAAAAGAGAAATCACACACGTAATTCCAGAAAGATTTAACCGCAAAGAGCGCAAAGAATACGCAAAGTTCGCAAAGGTATTTTTGAGGATGCAAAGTCCACAAAGCTATAATTTAATAAAGCTTTGCTCCAATAGTTATTGGGATTCTGCTTTTAGCCTTGCGCTTTTTGCGGTTAAGTAAAAGAAAGTTCCTACTTTTTAATTAAAACCTGAATTTTTAAAATATTGGAATTTAACCAATTAAAAAAATGTCTAAATTTTATTTGAAAAAACGCTTGCAGAAACGAAAATCTGTTGTATTTTTGCACTCGCAATAACGCAGGGTTTGGTAGTTCAGTTGGTTAGAATACATGCCTGTCACGCATGGGGTCGCGGGTTCGAGTCCCGTCCAGACCGCCTAAGTTTGTAAAATGCCTCTCATTATGAGAGGCATTTTTTTTTACTATTAAGTTTTAATTTATGTTTTACGTTTATATAATTTATTCTAAAACTTTTGATGTTTATTATAAAGGTTTTAGTGAAGATATTTCTCAAAGGTTGCTTTATCATAATGAAAATAGAAGTAGATATACGGCTAATAAAGGACCATGGAAATTGGTTTATTCGAAAGCATTTGAAACTAAAAAAGAAGCTTTGGTTGAAGAATTGAGGTTAAAAAAGCTAAATAGAAAATCTCTTGAAGCTTTAATTTACGGCCAAAAATAAGAAAGGTTAAGCAGGTTAGAATACATGTCTGGCATCTCGTCTAGAGACGAGACGGGTTCGAGTCCCGTCCAGACCGCCTAAGTTTGTAGAAAGCTTCTCTTAATGAGAAGCTTTTTTGCTTTTATACAGTTTATGAAATTTAACAGCAAAGAGCGCTAAGATTTACGCAAAGTTCGCAAAGTTTTATTCGTATAGCTTTGCGAACTTTGCGTTTATAAGCGTAATCTTAAGAAAAAATCTTTGCGTGCTTTGCGGTTAAAATTCTCCTATCTTTATACTATGGAACAATCAACATTCAAAATAGATAAATATTATATCAAGAAAGTAGATGCTGATAAAAAAAGCATTTACTGTCATCATGATATAATGGGAGAATTGCTGGTTCCAACACATAAACACAACAAGGCGCAAATGTTATATGCGGAGGGTGATGTAGTTTTTGTGACAACTGAAACCAAATCATATTTTTTGCCTGCAAGACATTTTATTTGGATTCCTGCTGGATTAGAGCATAGTATTGAGCCGAAGTCGGAACACGTAATGATGCGAAATTTATATTTCCCGGTTGAAAAGGATGAAGATGATTTCTACAAAAGTGAAGGCATTTACCCAGTAAACAATTTATTGCTTCAAATGATGATGTTTACTAATCAATGGAACGGAGATTTGAAAAAGGGAAGTCCGAGTTTTGTCATTGCAAAAGCTATAAAGGCAATTCTTCCTCAAATATGTCATACGAATTTACCCTTAGAACTCCCTCAGCCCAAAGATAAACGATTAGGAAAAATTCTTCGACATATTGAAAATAACCTCGGAGAAACTATTCTCTTTGCTGATGTGGCTCATGAATTTGGCTTTAGCGAACGCTCTTTGTATCGCTTATTTCAAAAAGATCTCAAGATGTCTTTTATTCAATATTACACTATTCGAAGAATTCTTAAAGCGATTGAACTTTTATTAGAAAGAAAACTTTCGGTAAAAGAGGTAGCTCTAGAAGTTGGGTATAATAGTGTTCCGACCTTTAGTAACACTTTTTTCAAGATTTTAGGCCAAAGACCTTCTGATTACTTAAACAGAGAAGAGATTTTAGGACGAAAGTAAAAATTTTGTTTCACGCAGATTTTAATAGATTTTAGCTGATTTTGAAGATTCTTTTTGTTCCATGCGTAAAAAAAAATCTCTCGCAGATTCCGCAGATTTGAGAGACTTTTTTAAATGCTTTATAATCTGCACAATCTGCCAAATCTGCGAGAACAAAAAATAAAAATCTGCGCCTTCTGCTCAAAACTATTAAAATCTGCGTGAAATATCACAATTCAAACCTATTTTGTAATAAATTGTTTTTCAGTGTTTTAATATAGCGTTTTCGGGAAATACAATTTTAACATTTGTCCGAAATGAATATGTTATTGACTTTTTAGAATCATCAGCCAATTAAAAAATGAAGGAACTTTGCAGCATAAATTATTCAAATATTCATGTTCCTTACAAAAACAAACTCTAAAGAAGATTGTTTTCCCAGAAGCCTATTGATTTTACTAATGGTTTTAGTATTCAATAGTTTACATGCTCAGGAAGTTCATACGGTTTCTTTACAAGAAGCGATGAAACTGGCGAAGGAAAACAACAAAAAAGTCCTTAAGTCTCAACTGGAGATTACGCTCGCCGAGCAAAACATCAAAGAAAGAAAAGAACTTAGATTACCAGATGTACAACTAAACGGGATGTACTCTAGAATTACCAACATTACAGAATTTAAAGGAAGTGGTTTCTTAAAAGATAAAGAAGTTACGCCTGCAATTCCTGAAATCTACGAGGTAAATTCAACTTTTAAAATGCCAATTTACGTTGGAAACAAGATTAATAACGCGATTAAAATTGCGAATCAGGAAAACGAAATTGCAAAAATAAAATCGGAAAAAACAGAAAATGATATTGAACTGGAAGTTGTTGCAAACTATCTGGCGATTTATAAAATGATGGAACTTCAAAAAATATTTGAGGAAAACATCAAAGAAGAAAAAAGCCGATTAAAAGAAGTGCAATCGCTTCAAAAACACGGAACGGTTACGAAAAACGAAGTTATTCGTGCCGAATTACAGCTTTCAGATCGCGAATTGAATGCGTTAACTAACTCCAAAAACATTAAAATCGCACTTCACGATCTGAAAACGCTGATCCAGATTCCGGAAAACGAAGAAATTGCGATTGATACTACTACAAGTTTGGACGAAATGAACGGAGTAGATCCGTATGATTTTTATCTGAGCAAGGCAATGCAGAATGAAGAAATGCGAATTGCAAGCCAAGAATTAAACATTAGTAAAACAGAATTGCAATTGGTAAAAGGTAATTATTTGCCAAGCGTAAACTTCTTCGGAAATTATGGTTTTTATTATCCAAACTACAAATTTTTTCCGCCAAATCCGTACTTGTACACTTTAGGACAGGTGGGAATCGAGGCGCGTTTTGATCTTTCGGCTTTGTATAAAAACAAAACAAAAGTGGCTAAAGCGAGTACTAAAATTGATATGCAGAAAATGCAAACTGAAATTATAAAAGAAGAAATTCAAGATCAGTTGTACAAAGAGCATACGCAGTATGAGGAAATCCTTGAAAAATTTGTCGTAGTTGACAAAGCTTTGGATTTAGCCGAAGAAAACTACCGAATCGTAAAACTGAAATATTTAAACCAATTGGTTTTAATTACCGAAATGGTCGATGCGGATAATGCGTTGCTTCAGGCAAAATACAACAAAATCTCTACCCGATTGGATGCTGTTTTGAAGCATTATGAAATGATGCACACGGCTGGAATTATGCCTCAGAGTTAGATGCTGGTGAAAGAGTAGGCTAAAGCCTTAGAGACAAGAAGCAAGAGGAAAGACTTGGAAGAGGCAAGAAGCAAGAGAAAAGACTTAAAGAAAGAACTAAGATAAAGAGATAAAAAAGATGGTTAAGATAAAAAATGAAACTAAAAGAAATAAAACGTTTCATATACTAATAACAATTATTGCGTGTACGCTGGTTATAAGCGGGGTTATTTTGGGAATTTGGTTTTATGTGTTTAACAGAAATCACGAGGAAACCAATGATGCGCAGGTGGAGCAGTACGTTACGCCAATTATGTCGAGAATTACAGGTTATGTGCAGGAAGTTCGTTTTGACGAAAATCAGTTTGTGCACAAAGGAGATACTTTGGTGGTGATCGATAATAGAGAATATAAATCGAAATTGAATGTGGCTCTTGCCGATGTTCAAAATGCGCAGCAAAATAGTGTTGTGGCTCAAAAAAATGCTATTAATACGGCGAGTACCACAGCAATTAACGAAGCACAATTAGAAGCTGCCAAAGCAAACCTTTGGAAAACAAAATTAGAATACGAAAGATATAAAGCTTTGGTGAGTGAAGAAGCTGCAACTTCTCAACAATTAGAAAAAGTTAAAGCAGATTACGAGTCGGCGCAAGCGCATTTTTCGGAAATGAGAAACAGAATCCATTCGGCTACTTTAAGCACTTCTGTTGCTGAAGCGAATGTTCCGACAACGCAGACAAATATTGCTTCAAAACAAGCTGTTGCAGATAATGCAGCATTGTTTCTTTCGTACACTGTAATCACAGCGCCTTATGACGGATGGGTTGGAAAAAGAACTTTACAGCCAGGACAAATGGTAAAAGAAGGGCAGTCTTTGCTTTCTATTGTAAGTAAAGAAAAATGGATTACGGCCAATTTTAAAGAAACGCAATTGCAATATTTAACGGTTGGGCAAGAAGTAGAAATCAAAGCTGATGCTATAAACGACAAAGTTTTTGTGGGAACAATTGCTTCGTTATCGCCTGCGAGTGGTGCGAGATTCTCGTTGCTTCCTCCAGACAATGCGACTGGAAACTTCGTAAAAATCGAACAAAGAATTCCGGTAAGAATTCAGTTAAAAGAACAAGACAAACAAACCGATTTTTTAAGAGCAGGAATGAACATTACGGTTGTTGCTGAGCACAAATAAAATGGAAGATAAAAGTATATTTAAATCATGGGTTCCAAAATGGGCGATCATTATTATTTTGTTCGTTTGTTTGTTGCATTCTATGATTTTATTGGGAGTTTATACGTCAAACGTAACGTATGCGGCGAGTTTTCTGGACATTGAGCCCGAAGATTTGCAGTTTGCGATGTGCGTTACGTACGGAACTCTACTGGCAACCATTTTAATAGAGGGTCGATTTTCAAGTTTTTTTCCTGCAAAAAATTACCTGATGGCAGTTTATTCCTTAATCGGAATTACGATTGTTTCATCGGCGTATATTACCAATTTTCCGGTTTTTTTATTGATGAGAGTTGCCGAAGGAATCCTGATGGCACTTCCTGTTATTACGATTAGACAATTGCTTATTGAACAGTTCAATACTAAAAATGCCATTATTATTGGGTTTTCATTTTACTATGGGGCGCTGTTGTTGTCTACGCCTTTTATTATGAATATCGCCGTGTGGTTTCTCGATCATTACGACTGGAAATACATGTTGTATGTTTCGGGCGGACTACAAGTTTTAAACGTCTTTTTAATCTTAGTTACTTTCAGAGGGCACCGAATTACAAAGAAGATTCCGTTGTATCAAATCGACTGGATGAGTTATTTTTTGGTTTTAATTTCGATTCTTTGCGGTGCCTACTTTTTTGTTTATGCAGAAAAGAAATATTGGTTGCAGTCTTCAGAAATGGTTTTGATTTTGATGATTTCACTAATTACAGGCGGATTATTCATCTTTAAAGAACGTTTGGTAAAAAGACCAAGTTTTGATTTTGAAGTGATAAAATACGCTAATCTGCGAATAGGATTTTTATTGTTTTTCCTTTTCTATATCAGCAGGGCAACGTTGAGTCTTTGCCATTCGGCGATGTTTTCCATCTGGAATTGGGATCCTTCGCGTGTGGCTGGCGTTCAGTACATAAACGGATTAGGAAACGTAATCGGATTAATTTTAGCTGCTTTTTTCTTGATGAAATCTGTTTCAACTAAAATCATTTTCATGATTGGATTTACGCTTATAGCGATATTTCATTTCTGGTTTACGTTTCTTTTTGTGCCAGATGTAGCGTTGAGCGATATTATCATTCCATATATTTTGCAAGGAATCGGTGTAGGGTTTTTATTTGTTCCGCTAATCTTATTTACCACATCATCGGTTCCAGCAAATATGGCAGTTTCTTCAGGAATTGTGGGTGTTTCAGGGCGTTTTTGGGGAAGTACCATTGGATTTTGCGTTATGCAGAATGCCGTTGTTTTCTTAAATAAAAAGCACTTCTTGAAATTAAGCCAATTTGTAACAGGAGAAAATCCCGAAGCGCAACAAACCATTGCAAGCACAACACAGAGTTTTATTGCCAAAGGGTATTCTGCAGATAATGCGAATGCTTTAGCCTTAAAGAAAGTTTTCGGAACGGTTGCCAAACAATCAACTTTATTGGCTGATATGGAAATTTATACGATTGTTGGTTATGGTTTAGTGGTTTTGATTATTCTTATTGCTTGCAATCAGCATTTGAGACAAACCATGACTTTGGTTAAAAGTAAAATTTGGATTGGGTAAGAAAGTTAAATTGTGTTTTTTTTATTGGAAATAATGTTTTTTGAAAGATTATTCTATTAGTTTTGTTTTAACTAATTCAAAATCAAATCCAAAATCTTAAGAACCTATGAAAAAAATCATCTTACTTTTATTGGCTGTTGCAGGTGTTTCCTGTTCGAGTGACTCAGAAGGAAATAATTATACTACATACCAAACAGTCAGCACAATTGCAACCAATGTTTTTGCTACCATGCAGTTTCCATCGGCATTAACTATGGATGCAAACGGTAATATTTATGTTGCGAGTTTTGAATCTAGAATCATTAAAAAAACAGATAAAAACGGTGTAGTAACAACTTTTGCTGGTTCTGGTAAATATGAAGATTCAGATGGTGTAGGCGAAACAGCTTCTTTTACAACAATTTCTGCCCTTTCAACAGATTCTCAGGGAAATGTTTATGTTTTGGGGAGTAATGATGAGGCTGTTCGAAAAATAACTCCAAATGGTGTTGTGAGTACATTTTTAAAAAAATCTGACATTGGTTCTGGCACGATGGGAATTTTTATAGATAAAAATGACAACATGTACCTTTCTACCGGACCAGGAATATTAAAACGTACCCCTGCAGGAGAGCTAACCCTTTTAGCAGGTGATCCTATTGATGCTTCAGGCGCGCGTGATGGTAAAGGAAAAGAAGCTCGATTCAGTTCTGCAGCATTTATGGCTATGGATAGTAAAGGTATTTTGTATGTGAAAGAAAATATGGGAGCCAAAGGAATTCGAAAAGTAACGCCCGATGGAGTAGTGACAACACTTATCGTTACTGTTAAAAAAGATGGGGTAGATGAAATTTATACCAATTTAGAAGATGCACAAGGTATTGCTATTGATAAAAAAGACAATATTTATGTGTCAACTGAAGAAAATAATATTTTGCAAATTACACCAGACGGAAAAGCAACTTCTATGTTTGGGAATGAAAGAGGTTATAAAGATGGTCCTATTAAGGATGCTTTAATTAATGGAATTGGCAGAATAGAATTTGATAAAAATGAAGACCTTGTATTTATAGAAAATAGGGCAAATGGCATTAACATTCGTAAAATATCTCGAAAATAATAAGTGTAGAAAAACATTTTCTTCTGATAGTTATCTGAAGAGGCCAATTAAACTTTGCGGTACACAACACTTATCAGTATCTTGCGAGCTTTAAAACAATAAAAAATTATGAGCCAGCAATGTGTAATTTTTGATATGGACGGTGTGATTTCACACACAAATCCGCATCATGTAATCGCTTTTGAAAAGTTTTTCGATAAATATAATGTTCCGTACACGCAGGAAGAATTTGAAGAGCATATGTACGGAAAACACAATAGTTATATCATGACGCATTTCTTCAAACGTCCGATTGCGGGAGAAGAATTGATTAAGCTTGAAGACGAAAAAGAAGGAATGTTCCGTGAGATCTACAAAGACAAAGTCGAAACGATTCCGCATTATATAGATTTTTTAAACGAATTAAAATCTCGTGGTTTCAAAACAGCTGTTGCAACATCTGCGCCTCGTGCAAACTTGGATTTAATTGCCAATTTCCTGAAACTAGACGAAAAAATGGATTCGATGATGTCGTCAGAAGATGTTACATTTCATAAACCAAATCCAGAAGTCTATTTAAAATCGGCAGAAAGAGTTGGAGTTTCTCCTTCTGACTGTGTGGTTTTCGAAGATTCTTTTTCGGGTATTACAGCAGGATTAAATGCCGGAATGAAAGTCGTAGGCGTTTTGAGCACGCATACAAAAGAACAGCTTCCACCATGTGATTTTTATATAAATGACTATAGTGAAATCAATGTGGATAAGATTATTGAAATATTGGGTAAATAAATTCCAAATTCTAAACTTTGCGACTCTGCGTCTTTGCGAGATTAATTTTTAAAGTATTAAACTTAAGAATCTCTCACAAAGACGCAGAGTCGCAAAGTTTTTTTAATAATTATCTTCCAAAAAAGCCATCCATCCTTTTTCAAATTCTTCTGGCGTTACGTTCAATGTTTTTTCGATGTTGCCGAAAGATGAAATCAATTTTGGTAGAATATCTTTTCCCCATTTTTGGGTCATATATTCGATTATGGTGTAGCCAATATTGTAAATCTGATTGCCGTGATTTAAATCTTCTAAAGTCAAGTTTTTGCTTTTGGCGTATTTCACGCTTAATGTATTTACTTCTTTTGCTTCAAACATACTAATCGATTCCCAAAGCCAGCGCGGATATTCGGCTTTAAACTTTTTATCAAATTCCTTTTCAAAAGTCAGTCGGTCTTGGGTGATGATGGTGTCTTTTGCTTTATAGATTAATATGTTCAGCTGAACGCAATGCGTAAACTCATGCAAAGCCGTTTTTAGCGGATCGTCTGGAAAAATAGAATTAAACCAATTCGTCCATACAAAATGAAATTCGTTTGGACCACGACTTGTGCCTTTTGTATTTTCTGTTAAACCTGTCGCTTCATTAAATTTGAATTGCGAACCGTAAACAAAAACCTTTATCGGGTCATGTTCTATATCTTTTAGATTTTCTCTTATTTTAGAATAATTTTCCTCGAGATGTTTGCTGACTTTTTCGGCCTCGCTTTTATAAATTCCGTTATAGGAAACAATAAAATGTTCCGATTTAAGAGTTTTGGTTTCGTGCTGAACGGTAAAGCTTCGAATTGTTCTCGCAAAATAAAAGACAGCAATAATTGCTAAAAAAATGACTAGTAATCTGTATTTTCTCATGTGTTCTAATTGTTTTTTGGACTTTAAAAACAAGCGAAATTTTGAGAAATAGGTTTTTGGTTTTTTAAAAGTAAGAATATTTAAATACTAAAGAGCAAAATAATTAAAGAAATTTCTGAATTGTTTTTTGTTTTGCCACAGATTATTAAGATTAAAAGGATTTTCGCTCTTTTTTTGTCATTCCGAGGAACGAGGAATCACACTAGAAACTCCGCAACGAAAAGCCAATCTATGTCGAGTTTCTCGCGAAGATTTCTCCTTACGTCGAAATGACAAACTAGACGGATATGCTTTATGGAATAAGAAAATTATATGAATTGCCTCCTGCTTTAGCTGGAGGTTTTTATGATTGAAAGGGAAAAGGCTTTAGCCGAATTATTACTTCAAAGGAAAATTAAACAATTCTTTAGGTTCAATATCCAAAGCATTGGCAATTTTTACAAGGGTTTTTACAGTGGTATTTATTTCAGCTCTTTCTATTCTGCCTATCTGATTTTTTTTTATATCACAATCATCAGCCAAAGCTTGTTGTGATAAGCCTTTTTTTTCACGCAATTGTCTTATGTGAGTCCCAAGATTTGCAATAAAGGTTTCTTCTGAAATATCCATATTTCAAAATTCTTAAGATTTATTTTTGCCTTGGTTACATTTATGTGTTCAAAAATATTATATTTGCCACGTTTAAAAAATAAGATAATGACTACAGAGTGTTTTTCTAAAGAAGTAGAAACTAGACTAAAAGATTTTTTTAGTGATGTTGTAGATGTAAAAGATATGGCGAAAATGATACGACAGGTTAATTATGCTCTTTCGTTAAGTTCGATGCGAGGTTGCGAAACTTTGGATTCTGAATTGTGTCATGTCGATGATAATTTTTACTGGCTCAACAGATTGGCAGAAGTTTTAGATCCTTATTTAGATGTTGACTAAGTAAGATAATTGAGCATCGTTCATCTCGACGAAAGGAGAAATAAAAAGCAGGCCGACAAAAAAATCCAAAGTGATTCCCACAATTTTTTTCAAAGCGTACAAACCGTTGGTTATGCTCAAAAGCTCCTTTCGTCAAGATGAATTGATAGAGATGAATTGATAAAGATGAAGTACCGCGTAGTTTGTCATTTCGACGTAAGGAGAAATCTTCGCAAGTAACTCCGCAACGGAAAGCCAATCTTTGTCGAGTTTTTTGTGGAGATTTCTCGTTCTTGGAATAGCAAAACTGTGGACGTATTTTTATTTGAAAGTGATTACGGAATTAAACTAACACATTTATTCTCAGTATTACCAAGATAATCTTGATAGCCCTCAATGGTTGATATTGGGATATTATTCTTATCTAATATATCATTGGATCCTTTTATTCCAAAATAGACCCATCCATTGTCCCATTCAATCTTTACATGATATCGAAAGTTTTTTATTTTTTGAGGTAATTCTGTTTTATAGAATTCAGTATACCCATTTTGTGCAGGTAAATTACCTATTGATATATTGCGATTAGCACCTTCAGTATCGGCATAGGGTTTTGTTAAGCACGTAAAAGAATCATTATTTGAATTTTCATAAGTGACACTCTCGTTTAAACATGAATGATATTGATCCCATATAAAAGCTTTGGCTCCTCTAATAGGTGTATTTCCTCTATTTGTTATTTGAAAAGAAAAAAGATAATAATCAATTGTTTCGTCTGTTTTCAAACTCTTTCCTTTTCCTATAACAATAAGAGGAAGATTTTTGTTTCCTATTAGATTATTTAAAACGTTTTTTTGAAGTTCGTGAATTTCTGTATTTTTTTTATTTAACTCATTTTGTAGTTCAATAACAGTCATTGTATTTGTAAATACTTTTTGTTGACTTTCCATTATTTTTTTATTCTCTTCTATAATTGAATTGCTTTTATTCAGCTGTTCTTGAGTCTCTTTAGATCTTTTTATTTCATTTTCTAAAGCTTCTTTACTCTCTTTTTGTTTTTCTTTAAAATCAAAAACAGCAACTACAATTGTTAAAATACTTACTCCAATAAGGCAGATTAATGTAATCATTTTTCGATTTTTAAATATTTTCATTTCGGGACTTTTCGAACTATTTAATTTTAGTAAATGAGTTTTCCCAAAAATAAAAATTGAAAATGGAAATATAATAATGTAGTAAACTGCTTATCAACAACTTTAATAACAAAAAGTAGAATGTAGTAAAAACAAAAAAGCTTCTGAAAATCTATTCAGAAGCTTTTTTTTGTGCGGATAATAGGACTCGAACCTACACGCCTTGCGGCACCAGATCCTAAGTCTGGCACGTCTACCAATTTCGCCATATCCGCGGTAATTGTGGGTGCAAAGATAGGCATACTTTTGAATTATCAAAGCATTTTTTGAAAATTTTTTTTAATTCTCTTTTTTGTACTTTTGGGTTTCTATAAAAATAATTTAAATGGAAAATATTAAGTCCTACGTTCAACAACATAAAGATCGGTTTATCAACGAATTGATCGAATTATTAAAGATTCCGTCGGTTTCTGCCGACACTGCATATTCTCAAGATGTTATTGACACAGCAGAGGCTGTAAAAGAAAGTTTATCAAAAGCAGGGTGCGATTATGTCGAAACTTGCGACACTCCAGGTTACCCAATTATCTACGGAGAGAAAATAATAGATCCAAATCTTCCAACGGTTTTAGTTTACGGCCACTACGACGTACAACCGCCAGATCCATTAGAATTATGGACTTCGCCACCTTTCGAGCCTGTTATTAAAACTACAGATATTCACCCAGAAGGAGCCATCTTCGCGCGTGGAGCATGTGACGACAAAGGTCAGATGTACATGCACGTAAAAGCGCTTGAATTAATGGTGCAAAGCAATACGTTGCCTTGTAACGTAAAATTCATGATCGAAGGCGAGGAGGAAGTAGGTTCTGCAAGTTTGGCTTGGTTCGTAGAGCGCAATCAAGAAAAACTGAAAAACGACGTAATCTTGATTTCAGATACAGGAATGATCTCTAACCAACAGCCGTCTATCACGACAGGTTTAAGAGGTTTGAGCTATGTTGAGGTAGAAGTTACAGGACCAAACCGCGATTTGCATTCAGGTTTATACGGTGGAGCTGTGGCAAACCCAATTAATATTCTGGCAAAAATGATTGCTTCGCTTCACGACGAAAATAATCATATTACAATTCCAGGTTTCTACGATAAAGTAGAAGAATTATCTGCAGAAGAAAGAGCAGAAATGGCAAAAGCGCCTTTTAGCTTAGAAAAATATAAAAATGCTTTAAACATTGCCGATGTATATGGCGAAAAAGGTTATGTAACGAACGAAAGAAACTCAATCCGTCCGACATTAGACGTAAACGGAATCTGGGGCGGTTATACTGGCGAAGGTGCTAAAACGGTTATTGCGAGTAAAGCTTTTGCTAAAATCTCGATGCGTTTGGTTCCAAATCAGGAATGGGAAGAAATTACAGAACTTTTCACAAAACATTTTACAAGCATTGCTCCAGCTGGAGTTACCGTAAAAGTTACGCCTCATCACGGTGGTCAAGGTTATGTTACACCAATTGACAGCATTGGTTATCAGGCAGCAAACAAAGCGTATACAGAAACGTTTGGAGTTCCTGCAATTCCGGTTCGTTCTGGAGGAAGTATTCCGATTGTGGCTTTATTCGAAAAAGAATTAAAGAGTAAAACAATCTTAATGGGATTTGGTTTGGATTCTGATGCAATTCACTCGCCAAATGAGCATTTCGGAATCTTTAATTACTTGAAAGGTATTGAGACTATTCCGTTGTTTTACAAGTATTTTGTGGAGCTATCTAAGTAGTTTTTTAACCGCAAAGAACGCTAAGGATTACGCAAAGTATTAAGTAAGATTTATAAAAGTTCGCAAAGCTTTATCTATATAGCTTTGCGAACTTTGCGTTTATAAGCGTAACCTTAAATAAAATCCTTGCGTTCTTTGCGGTTAAAATTTTCAGCAGTATTTTTAAAAATAGAATCCGTTCAGAAATGAGCGGATTTTTTTGTTTCCAATATTTTGAATTTTTTAAGATTCAAAAGAAAAACCTTTGTCACTTTGCATCTCTGAGCCTTTGCACCTTAAAAAAAAGAACTCTTTTTCTTGCATATTTAAAATTTAACTCTACATTTGTAGAAACAAATCTATAATTGTAGAGCAATGAATAATTTGAAAAAGCTTTTTTTACTATTGTTTTGCGGATTAACGCTTTTGAGCTGTAAAAGCAAACCGATCAATCAGAAAATTGACAGGAAAAAAGAAGGTGTTTGGATTGATAGTTATTCGCAAGACGGAACAAATTATAAATCCTATGAGTATTATAAAAATGATCTTCCGGTTAAAAAGTGGAAATCTTACATTAACGGAAAAATCTATAAAACAGAGAAATATAAAAACGGAGTCTGTGTCGTGAAAAGTTATTACGAAAACGGAAAATTGGAATCGAAAGGGAAAACTAAATTTGAGACTGATTCGGTTCAGTCGCATTGGTTTTATTTTGGAGAATGGAAGTTTTATTCGGACAACAGAAAATTAAAAAATATCAAGAATTACGATAAAGGAGAATTGATTTCGGAACAAAATATTAAATAAACTAACTAATCTCTAAACCATGAAAAAAATAACCACGCTTTCTTTTCTTTTAATGAACTGCTTTTTCTTGCAAGCCCAAACTTATAAAGAATGGACTCAAAAAGCAGATTCTTGCTACCGAGCACAAAACTATAAATTGTCTGTTGATTTTTTCGAAAAAGCCTTTAAAGTAGAAAACAAAGATTCTGGTGATTTTTACAGTGCAGGATGTTCTGCAGCTTTGGCTCAGGAAAATAAAAAAGCATTGAATTGGCTGAATTTAGCAATTGATAATGGATATGAAGATATTGCTCATATGAAAAAAGATGGAGATTTAGAATCTTTGCATGCAGACAAAGGCTGGAAAAAAATGATCGATAAATTTCAAAAGAAAAGAGATATTATTGAAGTTAACTACGATAAAGCTCTGCAAAAAGAACTCTTGGATATTTATGCAGAAGATCAAGATATTCGCGGTGTAGCCATGAAAATTTATAGAACAGCTGGTCCGGGAAGCAAAGCTTTGGATAGTATTGGTGAAATCATGAATTATAAAGACAGTATAACTTTAATTAGGGTTATCAAAATATTAGATGAAAAGGGTTGGGTCGGAAAAGACGTTGTTGGATCTCAGGCTAATAAGGCCTTGTTTTTGGTAATTCAACATGCCGATTTGAAATATCAGCAAAAGTATTTGCCTATGATGAGAGATGCGGTTAAAAAAGGAAATGCAAAAGCGAGTTCTTTGGCTTTATTAGAAGATAGAGTAGCTTTACGTGAAGGAGGAAAACAAATTTATGGAAGTCAGGTAATGAATCATCCTATAACGAAGAAACCTTTTGTTTCTCCGCTTGAAGATCCTGATAATGTAGATAAAAGAAGAGCGTCCGTAGGACTGGGAACTTTATCGGATTATCTTAAATATTGGAATGGAACTTGGGATGTTGAAGCTTATAAAAAAGAACTGCCAGAATTGGAGGAAATCATTCGCCAAAAGAAAAGTTAAGTAAGAGTGATTATTAAAAATAAGTTCATGACAAAAGAAACTCAATCTGAGAGCGTATAATTTAATAAAAGACTAAATTTAGCCTATGAAAAAATCGATTGTTTTTATTTTACTTGTAATCAACTTAGGCTTTTTAAACGCTCAAACTTACAAAGACTGGGTTCGTAGAGCAGATTCTTCTTATACGGCAAAAAACTATGAATTGTCTGTTTCGTATTATGAAAAAGCTTTTAAAATAGAGCAAAAATCATCGACAGATTTATACAACGCCGGTTGTTCTGCTTCTATGGCAAGGCAGCATAAAAAAGCATTTAAATGGCTGAATCTTTCTATAGATAACGGTTACGAGAATATGGCGCATATAAAAATTGATAATGATTTAAAGCCTTTGCATTCAGAAAAAGAATGGAATAAAACAATTGATAAGCTGCAGAAGAAATTGGATATTCTTGGAGCAAATTTTGATAAGGCGTTAGAAAAACAACTTGCTGAGATTTATACCGAAGATCAGGAAATTCGAGGAGAATTTATGAATGTTTACAGAGCCTCAAAACCTGATAAAAAGAAAATTGACAGCATTGGAAAGATTATGGAAAGAAAAGACAGTATTAACCTCGTTAAGGTGATGAAAATACTGGACGAAAGGGGCTGGTTAGGAAAAAATGTGGTAGGAACACAAGGGAATCAGACTTTGTTTTTGGTAATTCAGCATTCCGATTTACAATATCAGCAAAAATATCTGCCTATGATGAGAGAGGCCGTTAAAAATGGCAATGCAAATCCTGCAAATCTAGCGTATTTAGAAGATCGAGTAGCTTTGAGAGAAGGAAGGCCACAAATTTATGGAAGTCAGGCCGCAAAGAATAAAAAGACCAATAAAATGTATATATCGCCAATGATAGATCCAGATAATGTAGATAAAAGACGTGCCGAGGTGGGACTTGGTACAATGGCGGACTATGCAGTAAAATTAAACATTGATTGGAATTTAGAAGAGTATAAAAAAGAATTGCCAGAAATAGAAAAACTTGAAAATATCAAACCATGATACAATTATCAAATGCAGAAGAACAGTTAATGGAGCATTTATGGAAGCTTGAAAAGGCTTTTATGAAAGATTTGCTCGAAGCGTATCCGGAACCAAAACCGGCAACAACTACGGTTGCAACTTTACTGAAAAGGATGATCGATAAGAAGTTTGTGGCGTATAACGAATTTGGAAATTCTCGAGAATATTATCCGCTGGTAAAGAAAACAGACTATTTTGCGAGACATGTAAAAGGGCTGATTAGCAATTTCTTTAATAATTCGGCTTCACAGTTTGCTTCGTTTTTTACAACCGAAACCAATTTATCATCTTCGGAATTGGAAGATCTTAAAAAAATAATCGATTCAGAAATTCAAAAAAAGAAAAAATGATAACGTATCTTTTAAAATCGGGTTTACTGCTTGCTGTTTTTTATGCGGTGTATAAATTGTTGTTAGAAAACGAAAGAATGTTTCGATTCAACCGCGCATATCTTCTCGGAAGTTTGATTTTCAGCTTAGTTATTCCGTTGCAATTGTTTTCGATTGCATCATTTTTTCAGTCAAAAATTAAAACAATTCAGCTAGATGAAATAATGATTGTGTCAAATAAATCAATCTTAAACGAAGTTTCATACAATGAAATCATATATTTCTTTTTAGGTGCAATTTATGTTCTTATTGCAGCAATTTTACTGATTCGATTTGCTGTAAATGTGTCTTCTTTTTTCTTGAAAATGAAAAAGAATTCGGTAGAATTTATAGACGATCAGAAGCTTGTTTTGATGAAAGAATCGATTTTGCCACATTCTTTCTGGAATGCTATTTTTATCAGTAAAGAAGATTTTAAAGATGGAAAAATTCCATCAGAATTAATCGCTCATGAAAAAGCGCATTTGCAGCAAAAACATACTTTGGATATTCTTTTTGTTGAGGTTTTGCAAATCGTATTTTGGTTTAATCCGATGTTTGTTTTGTTTGAAAAAGCAATAAAACTCAATCATGAATTTTTAGCCGATGAAGCCGTAAACAAACAATTTGATGAAGTTAAAAGCTATCAGAACTTATTATTACAATTTGCTTCAAGTAAACATACTGTTGCTTTGGCAAGTAATATCAATTATCAAATAACCAAAAAACGTTTGATAATGATGACTAAAAAAGAATCTGTTGCAAAGGCTGTATTTAAAGTACTGGCGGTTGTTGCCGTTTGTATTGTATTATTATTTGCTTTTAGTTCTGAAGCTGTCGCTCGAGACGTTAATTTTATAAACAATAAGGTGTATAAGGCCGGCGATTCTGAAATCAAACAACCTGAATTTCCAGGAGGAATGCTGGAGTTCTATAAGTTTGTGGGACAACGTTTTAAAATTTCGGCAGAGTTTTCAAAAAATAATATAAACACCAAAATATACATGCAGTTTATGGTTGAAAAAGATGGAAGCTTATCTGAAATTACGATTGTAAAAGATGCAGGATACGGACTAGGAGAGGAGGCAACTCGTGTTTTAAAACTTTCGCCAAACTGGATTCCAGGTAGTGAAAACGGAAAACCAGTTAGAGTGTTATATTCTTTACCAATTACCATTCAATCAGCAGAATAGTTTTTTTTGTGCAAAGCATAAAACCTTCGTCTCTTTGTTTCTTAAAAGAAAAAAATCCGCTTCTGATGGAGGAAGCGGATAAAATCAAAAAACTAATTAAAAAAAAAATTCTAAAAATAAACAATGCAGACCCAGACTAAAATAAGTCTGGATTGTATCCAAAATAAGGTACATTTTGTTCGTTAAAAATGACCCCATATTCTTCTAATTCTTTCAAGATAGGTTCGTAAACTTCCTTCTTAATAGGAAGCTGAACGCCTGGAGTTGTAATTTTCCCGTTTAAAATCAATAATGTCGCAATTGCAACTGGCAAACCAACGGTTTTTGCCATTGCAGTATAAGTCTGGTCTTCGCCAATGCAAACCATTTTAGAATCGATTTGTTTCTTTTCTCCATTCAATTCATAACCAAATTTATGATACATCACAATCATATCTTTATCCTCTGGTTCAAGAGCCCAGCTGTCGGTTAAGATTTTTTCTAAAATTTGTGCGGGAGTTGCATTTGGCAGATTTACTTTTTTGTTTGGGTTAAATAAATCCAATTCCAAAAGTTTGTCCCACATAATATCATCCTGATCGATTTTTAAAATCAATCGGGTTTTAATTTCGGCAGAATCTGTTGGATGATATGGAAGAAAAGAGTTGATGAACTGACGATAGCTCATATTTTCTGACCCCTCTAAAATATAACTATCATCAGTCATTCCGAGCTGTACAAACATATTCCAAGCTCTCGAAAAGCCAACTCTTCTTATGGTTCCTCTATATAAGGTAAGAATATCATCTAAGCCGTAAACCGAACGATATTTAAGAGAATCACGATTAGAATACGCTTCAAATTTTCCGTAGCCTTCTACTTCAAGGAATTCGGTTCTTCTAAACAAAGCGCTGTACGGAATATATTTATAAGTTCCTTCTTGAATAAATTTGGCAGCGCCGCCTTGTCCGGCCAAAACAACATTTCGTGGAGCCCAAGTAAATTTGTAGTTCCATAAATTATTGTCAGATTCAGGAGCAACAAGTCCACCGCAGAAAGATTCAAACAAAAGCATTTTACCTCCTTTAGATCTAATTTCGTCAATGACTTTCATGGCACTCATGTGGTCGATTCCTGGATCTAGACCAATTTCGTTCATAAAAATCAGATTGTTTTTAATGACTTCTTCGTTTAAAGCCTGCATGGCATCACTAATATAAGATGCTGTAACAAGATTTTTTTTGAATTCGACGCAGTCCTTTGCGATTTCGATGTGCAGATGTGCGGGAAGCATTGAAATTACGATTGACGCATTTTCGATAGCTTTTCTTCTTTCGTCGGCATTAAAAATATCTAAGGCAAGCGGAGTAGCATTTGGGTGATCTTGTGTTTTTGCTTTCGCAAGATTTAATGAAAGGTCAGCTACTGTTAAATGCAGCTTTTCTTCATTAGATTTTGATAATAAATATCGAATCAAAGAAGATGCAGATCTTCCTGCTCCAAATATTAAAATGTTTCTCATGTCTTAAATATTTAACACAAATATATTTAATTGTTATAAATATAACAATTCAAATTAAAGAAAATTAAATTATTTTTTTCGCAAAACCCAAAAAATAATTTGATTTTGTTCTAAATAATCCAGAAACAAAGGAGGTTTTTCAGTTCGTTTGAAGTATTTTTGTTTGAAATTTCAAAAGAGATATATTATGAAAAGAAGAATCATTTTAACTGGAGCTTTTATTGGTATGTTAGCTATTATTTTGGGTGCTTTTGGTGCTCATTTATTAAAAAAATATCTTTCGGTTGACCAATTAAATACTTTTGAAGTTGGTGTTCGTTACCAAATGTATCACGCTCTATTTCTTCTATTTTTATCTACACAAAAAGACATCGCAGAAAAAACCTTAAAAGCAATCTATAATTTGGTTGTTGCGGGTGTTCTTCTTTTTAGCGGTTCGATTTATTTATTGGCTACAAAAGACTACACTTTGTTCGAATCTAAAATTATCGTATTCGCAACACCTTTTGGTGGTTTCTTATTAATTATTGCTTGGGCGCTATTATTCTTTACGATTTTGAAGAGAAAATCATAAAATCCCGAAAAAAAAATTCTGTCTAAGAATTAATCTTTAATTTTGTCACATAAATAACATATAACTTTATTTGTGTGACTTTTTTGTATTTTCTGTTGTCAAACAAAAATAATATAACAAATTCGCGCATAAGGTTGTAAATAAACAAATTAAGAGCGATTATTTTTTTCTTTTTGCAATTTTAAAAGTGAAATTTTTCTTTTTTGATAGAAATCAAAGTGAAATTTAATTATTTTAAAAGAAATTAAAATTAATCTGTAATTTTGCTCTAAACAAAAAATCACACACAACTTAAAAATTTATGGACACTAATACAGTTTTCGCGCAATCGATTTCGTTAAAAGAGTTAGGAATTGAAAATGCAAAAGTTCGTTATCAACTATCTGCAGATGAATTACATGCGATTACTTTGCAGTCAGGTCAAGGTGTTGAGAATTCTACCGGAGCGTTAGCAATTAATACAGGTGAATTTACAGGTCGTTCTCCGCAAGATCGTTTTATCGTAAAAGATGATATTACTAAGGATCAAGTTTGGTGGGGAAATGTAAATATCCCATTTGAGCCCCAAGCTTTTGAAAAGCTTTATAATAAGGTAACAGCATTTTTATCAAACAAAGAAGTTTTTGTTCGTGATTCTTATGTGTGTTCTGACCCAAATTATAGATTGAATGTTCGTGTTGTAACAGAAACTGCTTGGTCAAACTTGTTTTGCTACAATATGTTCTTACGCCCAGAAGTTTCAGAGCTGGCTAATTTTACTCCAGAATGGACAGTAGTTTGTGCTCCAAGTTTTATGGCAGATCCTGCTGTAGACGGAACACGCCAGTCTAATTTTGCTATTTTAGATTTTACTAAAAAAATTGCTTTAATTGGCGGAACAGGTTATACAGGAGAAATGAAAAAAGGAATTTTCTCTGCGTTGAACTTTATTCTTCCAGTTTTCAAAAATACACTTCCAATGCACTGTAGCGCCAATGTTGGTGAAGCTGGAGATACAGCAATCTTCTTCGGATTGTCTGGTACAGGAAAAACAACTTTATCTGCAGATCCAGAGCGTAAATTAATCGGAGACGATGAGCACGGCTGGACAAATGAAAACACTGTTTTCAATTTTGAAGGCGGATGCTATGCAAAAGTTATCAATTTAACAGAAGAAAATGAACCAGACATTTTTAGAGCAATCAAAAAAGGAGCGCTTTTAGAGAATGTGGTTTTCAAAGCAGGAACAAACGTAGTAGATTTTGATGACGTTTCTATCACACAAAATACTCGTGTAAGTTACCCAATTACACATATTGATAATGTACAGCCAGGTTTGGTTGGACACAATCCTAAAAATATATTTTTCTTAACGGCTGATTCTTTCGGAATCTTGCCTCCAATCTCAAGATTAACTCCAGGTCAGGCGGCTTACCACTTTATTTCTGGGTATACAGCAAAAGTTGCTGGTACAGAAGCTGGTGTAACTGAGCCTCAGCCTAATTTCTCTGCTTGTTTTGGAGCACCATTTATGCCTTTGCACCCAACCCGTTATGCTGAAATGTTGAGCAAAAAAATGAAAGATGCAGGAGTAAAAGTTTGGTTAATTAACACAGGATGGACTGGAGGAGCTTACGGAACAGGAAGTCGTATGAAGCTTAAATATACTCGTGCTATGATTACTGCAGCATTAAAAGGAGAATTGAATGATGTAGAGTTTAAAAATCATGAAGTATTTGGAATTGAAATTCCTCAAGATTGTCCAAATGTTCCAGTGCAAATTTTAAATCCTAGAAATACTTGGGAAGACAAAGATTTATACGATAAAAAAGCGTTGGAATTAGCACATAAATTCAAAGCTAATTTTGCGAAATTTGAAGAGTTTGCAAATGCTGAAATCTTAGCAGGAGCACCAATTACAGAATAAAAGGAATTATTTAATTCAAAATAAAAAAGCTGTTCAGAAATGAACAGCTTTTTTTAGTTGGTTTCCAATCGCAGTAAAAAAAATAGACACTGAACACGAAACTGCGACTGAAAACCTTGAATCTTTATTTCTTAGCTTCGTCTATGCGTTTCTGAATTAAATCCCAAGCGTAATAATGGAAAGTCATTCCGTTGCTCATCGCTACAAAAAGTCCGTTTTTATATTTTGGCCCTAAGTTTACGCTCGTAACATCTGCACCATCACATTCGATTGTAGAAGTCGGAACTTCTGCCAATAAAGTATGATTGTTTGGATTTCCGTTTGCGCCTTCTCTTGGATAAACCATAAATGAATTTGCTTGCTGATTGGATACCAGAATATATCCTGTAGAATCTGTTTTTTTGTAAATAGCAATTCCTTCATGGTCTGCTTTGAAATCTTTCTGACCAAAGAAAGCCAATTCTTTATTATCATTTAAAGCCGGATCTGCTTTGTATTTTCTAATTCCAGCCTGTTCGTCGCAATAGTAAACAAAACCTAATTCGTTATCGACAGCAATGGCTTCGATTTCTTTTTTACCGCTGTAAGTTCCGAATTTGCGAACCACTTTTGCAGCTGCAAATTTTCCGTTTCCAGAAAGTTCATATTGCCATAAATAACTTCCAGATGGGCCCGTTTTTCTTCCCACAATAGCAAAAATCTTTCCGTCGCTTGGACGAGTGTATAATGAAACTCCCATTGGATCGCGCTCTGCTTCTCCGTCAAAAACTGGAATTCCGCCATTGTCAATTGGCTCTAAATCAGGTAAACTAAAAATTCTAATTTTGTTTTCTTCACGTTCTGTAGTAACGGCAACGTCTACTTTTTTTCCGTCAATGATCAATCCGTAAGCGATATCAACATTGTTTGGACGTTTTAACGGAATTGATTTTTTAAGGATTTTTCCATTCAAATCAAAAGCATATAAACCGCCGTCTGTGTCTTTATCTGTTCCAAAAATTATGCTTTTTGAAGCATCAGTTGGATTGATCCAGATTGAAGGATCGTCTGTATCGTGAGGGAGAGCCTCTGTAACTGCTGTTGGTTTAACGGCATTTGGCTGAATTGGCGCTAATTTATCGTCTTTACAAGCTGTAAATGATAAGCTTAAAAGTAAAAAAGCAACTAAAGATTTATTTTTCATTTGTATTATATATTTTAATGCAATTAGACAGAGCGATAAACTCTGTCTAATTTAAGAATTTTAAAAAAGTGCAGATTACAAGTCTAATTTCAGTCCGAAATTGTAACGCGGCTGGTAATATTCTGCTTGTTTTGTATGAGCAGCAACTCCTTGGTAATAACGTAAAGGTTGGTTTGTTAAGTTATTTGCTTCAGCAAAAACACGTAATTGTTTAGTGATTTTATAAGAAGCATTGGCATCTAAGAAAAATTGCTTGTCATAGTAACTATCTTTGTAAGACTCAGAACCTAATTCATCTAAATAATCAGAGGTAAAGTTGGTTGAGATTCTTGCAGAGAAACGTTTGTTTTCCCAAGATAAAGATCCGTTAAACATGTGAGGTGTTGTTCCAGGAAGACTAATGTCATTTCTTTCGTTTCCGTCTTCGTCAGCAATTCCGCTTGCTTTAGATTTCGTGTACGTATAATTTAAATAGATACCAAATCCTTTCAAGAATTTACCAGGAAGGAAATCTAACTGACGCTGAAAAGCAACTTCAAACCCATAAACATCAACATTTTCTCCGTTTCTTGATTGTAAAAATGACCAGTTTTCTCCCGCTGGAATTGGGTTTGCCTGATTAGGGAAATCTGCAGCAAATTTCGCATCAGTATATTGATTGTCGCTGTAGTTGTAAATAAAATCATTTAATCTTTTGTAGAAAACACCTCCAGAAATTAAACCAACAGATTTGAAATAGTTCTCTGCCATGAAGTCATAATTGTATGAATAAGTAGCTTTAAGATCTGGATTTCCGGCTGTAATTTCTTTATCTGCAGCAATATTATTTACATAAGGAGCTAGTGCATAGTAGTTTGGCCTAGCTAATGCAGTTGTAGCGGCAGCTCTTAATACTAAATCTTTTGTTGCATTGTATTGGAATGAAATACTTGGCAATAAATTAGTGTAAGAGTTGGTATTGTTGATTTTGCTCTCTAATTCTTCTTCATCCAATACACGGTTTCCTGTATAATCGATATGAGTATTTTCCACGCGGAAACCTAAAACCATAGAAAGTTTATCGTTAAAGTCTTGATCCCATCTTACATATGCAGCAGTAATTCTTTCTTTCGCATTATAGTTTACCGCTAAATATTCTGCTGGATCTGCTTCTTTATCAAATAAAGCAGGATTGTTTAAATCTAAGCTTCCTAAGAAAGCTGCAGAAGCAAAAGTTCCTGGTACATATTTACTACCTGGATTAAAATCTTTTCCATCAAAATAGCTTGTTGGAACTTGAGATAATAATTCCATATCATCATTAATTGGCTCATAAGAATAGAACATATTGTTTCTTTCTTTTTCTTTTAAACGAAGTCTAAGACCAGTTCTCAATCTTCCTTTTTCTCCAGCAATAACAGAGAATGGGAAACGGATATTTACTTTTGCACCAAATTCGCTTTCGCTTGTTTCATCTGTGTTTTCAGTAACAGAATCAAATTTAAATTCGTCAACAGATTCGCCAACAGTTGTCATCAAAGGAAATCTGATATCTGATAAATCTTCGAACATTTCTAAACCTTTCTGACGGTATTCGATATAACGCTCTCCTGGACGATATTCTCTTGCTTTTGCATAGTTAGCAGACCAGTCTAAATCTAAAGTAGAATTGATTAAGTGTTCTCCGCGAATAGAATAATTCTGAACTCTTTGGTCTTCTAACCTTCTATTTTTGTTTCTACTATTGTCTAAACCACCTTTTGTTTGGCGTTTTACACGACCTTCAAAACCAACAATTTCTTCACCATTATAAAGTGGCTCAATATCATCGTAAGTAGTTCTAAAACGGTTTTCTCTATCATCTCTCCAGTTGTAGATTGCATTAGCAAAAATCGTGTTATTGTCGTTGAATTTATAATCTAAAGCAACAGATCCGCTTCGACGAATACGTTGTACATCATATTTTCTAATTTCAGATGCTTGCAAATATTCATTTCCAAAATCATCTTTTACCCATTCGTTTTCGATGTTATCAGAACCGTAATCGACATTGTTGTAAGAACCGCTGAAAACCACTCCTAATTTGTTGTCAATGAAACGATTACCGTAAACAAAACCAGCCGTATAAGAAGCGTGGTCACGAATTGGCAAATATCCTCCAGCAAGAGTTGCAGAGATTCTCTCTCCGTTTGGAGTTGCTCTTGTAATTAAGTTTACAGAACCTCCAATCGCATCTGCATCCATGTCTGAAGTAAGCGTTTTGTTTACTTCTATAGTAGAAATCATATCAGACGGAATTAAGTCCATTTGTACGTTTCTGTTATCTCCTTCTGCAGATGGAATTCTATCGCCATTTAAAGTAACAGAGTTCAAAGACGGAGCCAAACCTCTAATAATAATGTTACGAGCTTCACCTTGATCATTCTGCATTGTGATACCTGGAACACGTTTTAAAGCATCTCCCACATTAGCATCTGGGAAACGCCCCATTTGGTCAGAAGAGATTACGTTTCCGATATTTTTATTGTTTTTCTGCTGATTCAGTGCTTTTGCTTGACCTTTTAAAATGTCTCCAACAACAACTTCTTTCAGTTCATTTTCAGAAGCTTTAAGAGCAAAGTCGATTACATTGTTTCGACCTTGTTCAACTTTTATTTCTTGAGTTAAAGTAGTATATCCAATATATTTTACTTCAATTTTATAAGTTCCTTCATTAATATTTAGTAACTCAAAACGACCGTTATAATCAGAAACGGTATATTTTTTCTCGCCTACAATTTGAACCATAGCTCCAGGAAGAGGCAGTTTGTCATCGGCGTCTAATATCTTTCCAGATATAATAGCTTTCTGAGCAAAACCTGCAAAGGCGAATAAAAAGAATGCTGTTAATAGATAAAATTTTTTCATTGTGTGTGTTTAGTTTGATTTCGGTTGCGAAACTAAGACCCGTGTATTACTAAAGCCTTGAAAAAAAATTAACATAGTGTTATGATTAGTCAGTTATTGCTTATAATTATTAATGTTTAACTAACATTAAAGTTTCAAACGTTTGATTCACAACTAAAAAGAAATTGATATTTTGACTGTATTTGAAAATTTGGCTTTAAATTTGCCTTATCATCTTAATCAAAAATCATCAATCATGTTAAAACAATTTTTTATCCTATGTTCAGGAGTCGATAGAGACCTCTTGAAAGACTGTTCAGAAGGCGAACAAACCAAATATGTTGGTATTGGTGCCACAGTATTCTTTACAGCAGTTATGGCTTTCTTAGCCAGTGCTTATGCACTTTTTACCGTTTTCGATTCTATTTATCCTGCCTTGATTTTTGGATTTGTATGGAGTTTGTTGATTTTCAATCTGGACCGATTTATAGTTTCTACGATTAAAAAAAGAGATCGTTTCTTAGACGAATTTCTGCAGGCAACTCCGCGTATTGCTTTGGCTATTATTATTGCTATTGTGATTTCGAAACCTTTAGAAATTAAAATTTTCGAAAAAGAAATCAATACCGTTTTATTGAAAGAGAAAAACGAAATGGAATTGGCCAACAAAAAACAAATCGGGACTTATTTCAAAACAGATTTAGATAAGAATAAGGCAGAAATCGCGGCATTAAAAGCTGATATTGTAAAGAAAGAGAAAGAAGTAAACGATTTATATTCGGTTTATATTACTGAAGCCGAAGGAACGGCCGGAACTAAAAAACTAGGAAAAGGTCCAGTTTACAAAGAAAAACGTGAAAAACACGATGCAGCTTTAAAAGAATTCGAAACGCTTAAAAAGACCAACGAAGCTAAAATTGCCGAAAAAGAAAAAGCAGGCGTACAGCTTCAGTCCGATTTAGACAAAAAAGTTTCGCAGACCCAGCCAATCATAGAAGGTTTCGACGGACTAATGGCACGTATCAATGCATTGAACAAATTGCCTTGGCTGCCGTCATTTTTCATTATGCTTTTGTTTCTGGCAATCGAAACATCTCCAATTATTGCCAAATTATTAGCGCCAAAAGGGGAGTTTGATTTCAAACAAGAAGAAGCCGAAACCGCTATGAAAGCCACTTTGGCGCAAAACAAATATCAACGCGATTTATTGGTTAAAACAAGCGCTGAAATGCATGATAAAGTCTACGCAGATATCGCAGAAGATAAAGGCTTATTTGATCTACAAAGAAAAAACGCAAAAGAGTTACTCGAACTGCAATCACATAAATTCGTAGAAAAACAGAAGGCGACTTTATAAGTCGAAAGTTTGAAAGTCTAAAGTCATAAAGTCGAAATGCAGACTTAAAAAAGAAAGTCCTAAATAGAATTTCTATTTAGGACTTTTTATTTTAGACAAAGTCAAAAACTTTAAGACTTTCGACTTTTGACTTTAAGACTAACCTACATGTAACTTAAAATCTCTTTTTTATATGCATCGTATTCTCCTTGCATGATCAAACCATTATCAAGAAGTTTTTTGTAATTCTGTAATTTATCAAAAAGTTCTTCTTTAGATAAGTCGCTTAATTTACGGTCTCCAACAGGTTGAGTTGGTTGAGTTGGAAGAGGTTCAAAAGTTTCTGTAACAACTGGTGCAGCTGGTAAAATTTCTGCAAAGCTTGTTACTTCTTCTGTTTCTACTTCTTCAATTTCATCTTCAATTTCTTCTTCAAAAACAGGTTCAGCAGATTCTTGAACTGGAGTTGCTGTTTGAACAGGATTTTTCAATAAATCTAATTGCTCTTTAGCATAAGTGTAAATTTTTCTAGCCTGAATTTTCGGAATATAATCAATAGAAATAGCTAAATCTGTTTTTGTTCCAAATGAGAATTCTGAACCTAAGATGTTTTCTTTTACAAAAGTACTAGCAATATCATCCCAAGTATAATCTGTAAAATCCATAGAAAGACCTAAATTTTTAGGCTTGCAGATAATGATACGTTTGTTTGTTAATACAATACTATCAGGAAAAACAGTAATTGCAGGCTTTTTTTGCACTGCGATGTATCCAACTTCTTCGCCTTTCATCAATAAATCGTTAAGTTTCGAAGTGATTTTTTCAATCGCTTTTGGATCTTGTTCTTCGTTTAGAAATTTTTTAAATTGTTCTTTCATGATGCTATAAAATGCTAATTTGCAAACTGATTGGGGTTGTTAAGTTTTGATCTCACCCTGCAAATGTAATGCCTAATTTTCTAATTCAGTAATTTCGTTCTGAATTTTCTTTGTCAAACTTTTGAAAACCAATTCATACGAATGGTCTATCAATTCTTTGACGAATTTGTCTGGAAGATTTCCGTTTAAAGAAATCGTATTCCAATGGACTTTGCTCATATGATAACCTGGCTGAATTTCGTCATATTCTGCTCTGAGTTCTTGTGCGCGGTCTGGATCGCATTTTAAATTGACAGATTGCTCGTTTTTTTCCCATTGTGAAAGAGAAGATAAAGCAAACATCTTTCCGCCCACTTTAAAAACCAAAGTATCTTCATCAAAAGGGAAATGCTCGCTGACGCCTTTTTTTGAAAGGCAATATTCATAAAACGTTTCTAGATTCATAGCAGTTTATTTACCAATTTCACCCAAATGAGTGTATTTAAAACCTTTTTCATATTTAAGACCGTAACCAAAAATACGATCCATTGCCGAGTGTGAAAATAAAATAATTCCAGCTAATTGCACAACTTCGATACTTAAATAAAGTCCGACAGCATAAATTAAAAGCGCAATTCCTTTGTGATGAAAGATATTATAAAGTAACGCTCCAACTTTGTTTCCAAATACATAACCAATCATCGATAAATCTGGAGCCAGAATTAAAACAAGAAACCACCACCATTCATAATTTAAACGATTAAAGAGAAATATTCCCAGAATGAATAAAGCTATTTCTTCTAGTTTTAGGACTGTTTTCATTTGACTATTTTTTCCATCATCTTTTCAGGATGATTCAGTTTTGTAAATCCGAATTTCTCATATAAAAAGTGAGCGTCAGTTGTTGCTAGGCGCCAGATTTTTACTTCTTGGAGTTGGGGTTCTTTCATCATCGTTTCAATTAAAATAGACGAATAGCCTTTTCCGCGATGTTCTTCATCAATAAAAACATCCATTAAATAAGCGAAAACCACATAATCGGTTATGACGCGTGCAAAACCAATTTGCTTGTCATCCAAATAAATTCCGAAACAAACTGAAGCATCAATGGTTCGTTGAACTTCCTCCATAGTTCGCCCCGCAGCCCAATAAATATCTTTTAAAAAGTTCTGTATAAACGGAACATCGAGTTTTGTTTTATCTGTTGAAACGGTTATCATTAGTATTCAGTGTTCAGTTTTTGAGTGTTCAGGTTAAGTCTCAGTCTCAGTTTTTAGCAAATCTACAATCTAAAATCTGCAATTTTATATAGAACCGGTTTTGATGGACTTGCGTCATTTTCAAACGAAGTGATTTGAAGATTTAGTATGTAATCTCCATCTTCAATTTCGTCTGAAACATAAATCATTTCGGTGATTGTGGCATTAAATCTTGCGTCAGAATTTAGATTATGCGTGTCTTTTACATTCCAAAATGCTTTGTGCGCTAATAATTTTCCTTCATCATGTTCTTTATCTACGCTTGGAAGATCAATCAGTAAATGCTGAATTTCGCTTTCGCGGATGAAAATCGCGGCATCTTCAGACAAATACGGCGGATTGGTATTGGAATATTTTCTTGATTTTTTTTCCTTTTGATTTGGAAGCGTTCGAATGATAATCGCTTCCGATTTTGTCACGCTGAGCGGAGTCGAAGCGCTCAAAGCTTTTTGAACTTGTTCTTTCGTAATCACGAAATCTTCTCCAATTTTTTCAGGTTCAACAGTAATCAATTTAGAAAAAAAGAAAAACTGTTTTAACGACTGATTGATGCTATAAAAATCATTTGTAATATGCCCCAGACATTCCGTATGCGTTCCATGCCCATGCGGATTGAAGAAAATATTATTGAAATTCGTTGATGATTTTCCCTCCGAAACTTTCCCAATCCAATCCCCAAAAACTACCGGTTCAATGACTGGCTTTTCAATATACCAAGCAATCGGATTTTCATCTGTATTGGTTAAAGGAATAGAAATATCAATGGGTTTTGATAAGTCGATTTCTAAGTTGTTGATTTTTGCTAACACAAATTTGGTTTTTATGCCGCAAAGACGCTAAATCACAAAGTTTA
Organism: Flavobacterium tagetis; assembly: GCF_016735615.1. GTDB lineage: Bacteria > Bacteroidota > Bacteroidia > Flavobacteriales > Flavobacteriaceae > Flavobacterium > Flavobacterium tagetis. The sequence goes on along the minus strand of NZ_JAERSF010000001.1, from coordinate 749,897 downwards.
ATAATTTGAGCCTTTGTGCCTTCGTGGCTAATTTTTATTCATCCAAATTTAGATAAAATAAATCTGAAGCAATTCCATCTGTTAAAAACTTTCCTTTTGGAGTTGGTTTAAGAATGCTGTTTTCGATCGATAGCAAATCGTCATTTAAGAACTTTTGAGATTGTTTTTTCAGATAATTCAAATATTCCAATCCAAATTCCTTTTCAATTTTTTCTAAAGAAACTCCCCAAATTGTTCGTAACCCCGTCATAATATATTCATTATAACGATCAGAAATAGTTAAGATTTCTGTTTCAATAGGAAGTTCATCGTTTTGAATTGCTTTTAGATACAATGAATTATTTGCAATATTCCAGCCTCTTTTTTCGCCGTCATAACTATGTGCAGAAGGACCAATTCCGATATATTTTTTACCCAGCCAATAAGCCGAATTGTTTTTAGAAAAATAATTCTCTTTTCCAAAATTGGATAATTCGTAATGAATAAAACCATTTTTCTGAAGCATTTCAACTAAAATCATAAAATGATTGGAAGCCACTTCATCTTGAGGTTCAGCAATTTTTCCTGTTTGAATTAATTTGCTTAAAGCTGTTTTTGGTTCAACCGTCAAAGCATAACTCGAAATATGCGGAATGCCAAAATCTAAAGCTGTTTGGATATTCTGTCTCCACATTTCGTCACTCATTCCTGGAATTCCGTAAATTAAATCCAATGAAATATTATCAAAATATTTTGTTGCTTCTTCCAAGCATTTTTTGGCTTCTTCCGAATTATGAGCTCGATTCATCATTTTCAAATCATCTTCATAAAAAGACTGGATTCCGATGCTTAAACGATTTATCGGACTTTTGGATAATTCAAAAATTCGTTCCGCACACAAATCATCTGGATTCGCTTCTAGCGTAATTTCAGGATTTTCTACAACTTTGTAATTCTTATAAACTTCTGAAATTAAAAAGTTGATTTCATCATTTGACAAAACCGAAGGAGTTCCACCTCCAAAGTAAATAGTCTCTACAATCTCATTTTCGGATTCATTTTTACGTACAATGATTTCTTTGGCTAATGCCAACACCATCTCGTCTTTCTTTTTCATTGAAGTTGAAAAATGAAAGTCGCAGTAGTGACAAGCCTGCTTGCAAAAAGGAATATGTATGTAGATGCCGGACATTTTTAATTAGATAATTTGGATAATTAGTCAATTAGATAATTTATTCGTTGTTTAAAGAATTATCTAATTATCAAATTGACACATTGACACATTGACTCATTTCTTAACCCGATCCTCGTTTTGTTTCACAAAAGCATCCCAGCCCGAATAACTCTTTCCAGCTATGACTTTACCTGAATTGAAATGATGACAAACTGCAGCTGCCAAACCGTCTGTTGAATCTAGGTTTTTGGGTAACTCTTTTAAACCTAAAAGCTGTTGCAACATTTTGGCAACTTGTTCTTTGCTGGCATTTCCGTTTCCGGTAATCGCCATTTTTATCTTTTTAGGTTCATATTCAGTAATCGGAATTCCTCTTGAAAGTCCCGCAGCCATCGCAACGCCTTGAGCACGACCTAATTTCAACATCGATTGAACGTTTTTGCCAAAGAAAGGCGCTTCAATCGCGATTTCGTCAGGACAATGCGTTTCGATTAGTTCAATAGTTCGCTCGAAAATGATTCTTAGTTTTTGGTAATGATTGTCGTATTTGGAAAGTTGCAATTCGTTCAGTTGCAGAAATTCCATTTTTTTATTGATTACTTTAATCAATCCGAAACCCATAATTGTGGTTCCAGGGTCAATGCCTAATATGATGCGTTCTTGTGTCAAGAGATTGTGGTTTCAAGTTTAAGGTTTCAAGTTTAGAAAATTGACTCATTTTCTCACTTCCTAATTGCCACATTTGATTACTTTTGCGGCATGATTTCAATTCCTCACAAAGCTAAGCAATTCCTAGTTCTTCTGGCCAAACTTTTAATTGTTGGCGGCGCATTTTATTTTATTTATAATCAGCTGGCTAACAACGACAAATTAGACTGGCAGAAATTTATTGTTTTGTTCAAGAAAAACCAGTCGGTTTTAGGAATTTCGTTTATCTTACTTTTGAGTGTTTTGAATCGTTATTTTGAGATTTTGAAATGGCAGAATCTTGCGCAGGTTATTCATAAAATATCGGTTTATGAAGCTACAAAACAGGTTTTAGCCGCTTTAACGGCGGGAATTTTTACGCCAAATGGAGTAGGAGAGTACGCTGGAAAAGCGTTGTATTACCCAAAATCTGAAGCTAAAAAAGTTGTTTTTTTAAACTTAATTTGCAACGGAATTCAGATGATTCTAACGATCATTTTTGGAATTTTCGGATTATTGTATTTTAATGCTGAATTTAATGTAATTACGACCAAAACAGTTCTCATTCTTTTTGGTGGATTTGTACTGATTTTGATTTTATTATTCTCCATTAAAAAGATAAAAGTAAAAGGCTATTCAATTGAAAAATTGATTCATAAAATCAATGAAATTCCAAAATCCGTTCATCAAAAAAACATCTTTTTAGGAATCTGCCGTTATTTGGTTTTTTCGCATCAGTATTACTTTTTGTTTTTAGGTTTTGATGTCGATTTGCCTTACTTAACTTTAATGGCCGCGATTACATCAGTTTACTTTTTGGCTTCGTCTTTACCAACTTTTCAGTTTTTAGACTTTGCAGTAAAAGGAAGTGTTGCGATTTATTTCTTCGGAATTTTGGGAGTAAACGAATGGATTGTAATTTTCATTAGCACTTTAATGTGGTTTTTGAATGTAGTGTTGCCAGTAGTTTTAGGAAGTTATTTTGTGCTGAATTTTAAAACCAAAACAGCAGAATGATTTCGGTATTATTCAGCATATTGGCAATTTATATTCTGAGCATTTCTTTGCTGATTTATGGTTTTTTGAAAGTGAAAAAATATCGAAAAACAGATTTAGAACCGAAGACCAGTTTTACCATTATAGTTCCGTTTCGAAATGAAAAAGAAAATTTGCCTGTACTTTTGGAGAGTTTTTCGAATTTAAATTACCCGACAGATTTATTTGAAGTAATTCTGGTAGACGATAACTCAAATGAAAAGTTTAAAGGTTCACATTTCACATTTCACATTTCACAAATAGACAATATTCGGGTTTCAAATTCTCCAAAAAAAGATGCGATTACAACGGCAATGGAACATGTAAAAACAGATTGGGTTATTACAACAGATGCCGATTGTATTGTTCCTAAAAACTGGCTATTAACTTTTGATAATTATATTCAGCAGAATAAAGTTTCGATGTTAGCTGGCGCTGTAACGTATCAATGTGAAAACTTATTTTTAGATCATTTTCAGCAATTAGATTTAACAAGTTTACAAGGCGCAACCATTGGAAGTTTCGGAATTCATAAAGGTTTTATGTGCAATGGAGCTAATTTTGCGTATACAAAATCATTGTTTGATAAACTGAATGGCTTTAATGGAAACGACAAAATAGCTAGCGGAGATGATGTTTTTTTATTGCAGAAAGCAATCGAAAAGTTTCCCAATGAAGTTCATTATTTAAAAGCTCAAGAAGCAATTGTGATTACAAAACCAACTGAAAATTGGAAAGCGTTATTTCATCAAAGAGTGCGTTGGGCGGCTAAAACTAGTTCGTATAGAAGTTCTTTAGGGAAATTATTAGGTTTAATTGTTTTCTTTGGAAATCTGAGTTTTGTAATTGGCTTTTTCTTTATGATTTTCGGAATCTGGTCTTATCCAATTTTTGTGCTTTTTGCTTTTTTTAAGTTTGTAATTGATTATGTTTTGCTTTCAATAACGAATCAATTTTTGACTAAAATGAGAATAAAAAGCCTTTTGTTGAGTAGTTTGCTATATCCGTTTTTTAGCTCTACAGTTGCTTTATATAGTCTGTTTGGCTCTTATGAATGGAAAGATCGTCAGTTTAAAAAATAACTTCTTAGTAAAACTATTTCTCGTCTTTTGCTTTTATAATTACAGGCAGAATAAATTGTGTTTTTACCGGAATACCTCGTTTTATAGCAGGATTTACTTTCGGGAAATCGACTAGGCGAGCATGCAGAATACTATCTATTTTTATGGTGTCATACGCTACAGAATCTTTCGGGAACTGAGGTTCGAACTTCATGGTTGAATTTGGGAAAACAGTAACTTTTACTTCAATAGTATCCAATTCTGGATATAGTATAGACAGAGTGTCAACGTTTAGTTTTTCCTGTATAAGGTTTGACATAACTTCAAAAAAACATTGCTGGCGCTGCTTTTTATCGGCAATTTTATCGCAATTAGGAACAGAAGGATATTCGTCAACTTCTTTCCAATTGATCGATTTTAGCTCTTTTTGAAGTAACTCTTTTTCAGACGGAACCTGCTTCTCAAAATATTGACAAGAACTGAAAAGGATACAAATAAAAAAAGGGAAAAACTGCTTCAAAGTTTTAGAATTGAATGTATAAACAAAAATACGATTATTTTTTTTGCGAAGCTTTGTATTCTAGATAATCTTCATAGTTTTCAGATAGCCAGTTTTCTTTGTTTTTTTCTGCAACTTCTTTTTGATTAGGATATAATTTGACAAGTCTATCAGAAAAAGCTGCAATCTGAGTGGTATAATTATAAAATTCGGTTTTTGTTAAAATATTATCAGCATCACTTTTCTTATTGAAATATTCAAAAAAAAGTTTATCAAAATCTTTCATCGAAAAATTTATTACTTTTTTCTTGTTGCTATTATAAAGGCTATCCTGCAATATTTGGTCATTTGCAGAAAGTTTCTTAGCTTGAGCTAAAGTATTTTCGGGAATAGAAAATACAAAGAATAAAGAGAAGGCTATTTTAACAAAAATTCGCATATCTTATAATTGCTTAAATTGTAAGGGCAAATTTACAAAAATATTATGGATTTACTTTTAGTACTGTTGGGTTTTATATGTGTAGTTGTAGGCGTTTTTGGGAGTTTTTTACCTGTTTTGCCTGGATTATCAAGCTGTTGGATTGGACTTTTGTTGCTATATCTTACAAAGGCAGTAGAAAATAATTACTGGGTTCTAGGAATCACTTTTGTTTTGATGGTAACGATTACCATTTTGGATTATGTAATTCCATCAAAAGGAACTAAAAAGTTTGGAGGAAGTTCGTATGGAGTTTGGGGAACCAATATTGGTTTGATTGTTGGAATTCTGGCGCCTATTCCGTTTGGAATTATTATAGGACCATTTGTTGGGGCGCTCGTTGGCGAATTATTATATGATTCTCAAAACCATAAACGGGCTTTAAAAGCGGCTACAGGTTCTGTTCTTGGATTCTTGGCATCGAGTTTTGTGAACTTCTTTTTTTCTGTAATTTATCTCGGGATTTTTCTGACTATCCTTTGGCAAAATAGGCAACTTATTTTCTAAATGGTAATTTTGACCTTAAGCTTTTTCTTATATTTTTGATTTTTTGAAAAAAACTCTTAAAATTTTAAAAATAATTTTTGTATCTTATAAGTTACGTTAAGCTTTATATTTACTCATTTTGTTAATTTTTAGGGCTAAATGCTTGAAAATACACCACCTAAATTTTTAACTTAATTTTTGGAAATGTTAAAATATTTTATATTTTTATCACGATAATCGATGAAAAGCCTCACTTTGTCGGTTATTTTAAATAAGTATAAATAATCATTTTTTAAGTTATGAGTATGACCCCAAACCTACAAATTGAACTTAGACGCTTTATTTCTTCTAATGTTGTCTCCAAGTTAAACAAGTTTTATTTTGAGAATGATGCACTTTTAATCAAGGGAATAGACGTCTCGATCGGCACAATTTTAATGGGACTCTACAACAAAGCTGAAGAATCTGATTTTTACTCTGAAATTGTTTCTTTAATCCAAGAAGATTCCACTTTTTACCAAGAAGTAGATTTTAATGCAGGCAGAATTTTATCAGTCGACGACTGTTACCGTTTGGAAGGAAATATTTTGCTGAAAGAATTGTTTTCTAATAAAAAAGGCAGAATTTCAGAAATGGTTTCTAACGAAGTTGGCATTAAAAGCGAAACAGCCAGAGAAATACTTAACTTTTCAGCATTACTTGTAATGTCTTACTTAAGATACAATCTTCAATTAATAGAAAGTTTAAAACTCCTTTTAGAAGATCAAAAAAGAGATATTTTAAACAGCATTCCTCCCGGAATTAAAATCATCCTAGGTTTTTCAAATTACGAAACAGTAGAAGATAAAAACCAATCTATCGGAAGATCTATTTTTACCCTTTTCGGACATAATTTCTTTAGTTTTTAAAAATAAAAAATCCCATTTTCAAGAAGAAAACAGGATTTGATTATGACTTAAATTTGAAAAATGCTTATGTGTTTTTCAAATTGATGATTTCTTGATCGGTCAAAAAGCGCCAGTTTCCGCGAGGCAGGTTCTTTTTGGTCAATCCAGCAAACGAAACACGGTCAATCCTTAAAACATTATATTCAAAAGATTCAAAAATAGAACGCACCACTTTTACGTTAGCCGTACGCAATTTAAGACCAACTTCGCTTTTTGGTTCATTATCAATATAGCTTACTTCTTCAACAAAAACGCGGTGTCCGTCAAGAACAAGACCTTTGCTGATTTTTTCTAAATCTTCAAATTTCAAGTTTTTGTCTAAAGAAACCTGATAGATTTTAGACGATTTCTGATTCGGCAATGTAAATTTACGAATCATATCGGTGTCGTTAGTAAACAATAATAAACCTGTCGTATTCTTGTCCATTCTTCCGACAGCAGCAATTTTTGCATTTGTAGCGCCACGAACAAGTTCTAGAACGTTACGATATTCTTGGCCTTCATCAAAGGCAGTTGTAAAGTTTTTAGGTTTATTCAATAAAATATATTCTTTCTTTTCAGGAGTTAATGTAACACCGTCAAAGTTTACAACATCATTTAGTTTTACCAAATAACCCATTTCTGTAACTACAGTACCGTTAACTTTAACGTTTCCAGACTGAATATAAATGTCGGCGTCACGACGAGAACAAACACCAGAATTAGAGATGTATTTGTTCAGACGAATTTCATCAGAAGCCTTTTGTCTCTTTGCTGGCTGATTTTGCTTTCTCAATTTTTCAGCAGCAGCTTCCTGAGCAGCTTTAACTTCAGGTTTTACTTTTTTAGGCCCTTGCGCGCGCTTAGCCATAGGAGGTTTTGGCTTGTTAGAGTTTGATCGTGAGCTGTTTGGTCTCGATCCGCCTCTTTTATTGTTGCCTTCCTTGTTGTTCATAGAATCATTAATTTGTGCAAAGATAGTTTTTTCCTGCTAATAAATCTTAAGTTCAATGTTCTTAGATTAATAGCGCTTTATTTTAAGATGGTCAGGAGCAATGCAATTGGCTTTTTTTGAGGCATGGTTTCCCGCTTTCCGTTTCAATATTTTATTTTTTAAAGAAAAAAATAAAAAGATTTCCACTTCAATCGGGGCTAAAAAAACAATCAATTGGCTTCTTTTAAAGATTGTTATTTCACAGAGATTCATAAAGTTTGCACAGAGCCACATAAAGAAAAAAATCTGCTAAATCTGCCAGATCTGTAGGAGCTTAAAAAGCTTTAGTAATTAGAGATCAATTCACGACCATGCCATAAGACGCTTGGATTAATAAGAACAATACAGCAAACGCCAGATACAATCAGGAACTTAAGAACATTATGAAGTCTTAGATATTGTTCTTTGGAGTCAGATTTCCATAAATAAATCAAAAAGAAAAGAAGAACCCCAAAACACACATAAAAATAAATGTCCATATAGCCAACGTCATAAATATTAACCAAAACGTAAACAGGCAAAATGGTAGACAAAGTCAAAACCGTAATAATTTGCTTAGATATTTTTTCACCATACAAAACAGGAATTGTTCTATAATCTGTTACTAAATCGCCTTTTAGATTTTCTAAATCTTTTATCATTTCGCGAATCAATAAAAGTAGAAACAAGAAAACCGCGTGGGCAGAAATTACTACAAAATGACTCATGTGATTCTCAATTTCTTCAAACGAAATCTTATTGTAGAAATAAAGTAAAATAGCAAAAAATGGAGTTACAGCAAGTAATGCGGACATTAAGTTCCCAATAATTGGATACTTTTTAATTTTATGCGAATAAAACCAAATCATAAAAATATAACCTGAAAAGAACAAGAAAGCTCTCCAGGAAACTATAAAAGCCATTAACACGGCAAGAAAATTCAAACTGAAATAAACGTTCAATTTAGTTTTCTGACTAACCAAACGATCGAGCATCGATTTATTCGGACGATTAATTAAATCCTTCTGACTGTCGTAAAAATTATTGATAATATATCCAGAAGCAATTGTAATAGCCGAAGCAAAAACAATTAAAAATAAATGAAAATCAAGTAAGATATCTAATGCTCTAATTTCGGGCGCCAATATAAAAATGGCTGATAAGTACTGAGCTAAAACAATAATTGGAATGTTATAACCTCTAACCACAGAGAACAAACTAACAATTTTCATTATTAAAAGTTTTTGCTGTCTGCTTAACATAAAGTGTGGTTTGTTGGATTAGATGAGGGAAGTTAAAAGATATTTTTTAATTCAAAAATTTAGAGTTTATTTTTTAACAATTCTTTAGAACCATAGCCCAGTTTTCTAATACAAGCCAAAGCTTGTTTTTGTGTAATATCGATTTCTGTAATATCTTTTTTATCGACAAAAACAACCGATCCGCTCCACGGATTTGGGGCATCTGGTATAAAAACCGTGAATTTCTCATCACTGACTTGCTCTATTAAAAAAGCAAATTGTAAACCTGCATCTGTAGGAACTAAAATTACTTTTAAATCGTCTTTAGATTCTAAACCCAATATATTTTCATTCATGTTTTTCATAAATGAATACCCTGGGACAAAGCTCAAAACGCCATCTTCTAATCTTTCAACGAGTTTTTTTGCATTGGCAGTCTTTGCTAATAATCCAGCCACCAAACATATTAGAATTATGATTAATATTCCAATAAACTCTTGAATTGCAAGTCCTAAAACGCTAATTTTTGGTAAGTTGCTTACAAGCGGAAGTGTCGTTTTTTGAATAATGCCATATCCTTTTTCTAGAACAATCAGTAAAACGACTAACGGGACTAAAAACACAAGTCCTCCTAAAAAAGTTGCTTTGATAATTTTTAAAATACTTTTCATATTCAGTAACTTTTTTAGGATTAAATATTAGGAAAGCGTATTCAAATAATTATCTGTTTTTTAGGAGATTATATTTAAAATTGATAAACGACTTCTAGCTTATAATCTTTTAAAGCTGCTTTTGCACGTTCTAAGTCTTCAGTAAAACCAAGAATGTAACCGCCTCCTCCAGAACCGCAAAGTTTTAGATAATAATCGTTAGAGTCAATTCCGTGCTGCCAAATTCCGTGAAATTGTTCTGGAATCATTGGTTTAAAGTGATTTAAAACAACTTTAGAAAGCTTTTTGGTATTGGTAAACAAAGACTTCATATCGCCATGCAGGAAGTTCTCTACGCAGGCATCTGTATATTTCACAAACTGATTTTTAAGCATTGCACGGAAACCTTTATCCTTTAGGTTTTCCATAAAAATGCTCACCATTGGAGCTGTTTCTCCGACAATTCCTGAGTCTAACAAAAATACAGCACCTTTTCCGTCAAAGCTTTGAGTCGGGATTCCAGTTGCCTCAATATTGTCTTTTGAATTAATCAGGATTGGAATACTCAAATAGCTGTTTAGAGGATCTAAACCAGAACTTTTTCCGTGGAAAAAGCTTTCCATTTGAGAAAATATATTTTTTAGGTGTAATAATTTTTCGCGAGTCAGATTCTCTAGAACAGTGATTTTGTTTGTAGCGTATTTGTCATAAATAGCTGCAACAAGCGCACCGCTACTTCCGACGCCATATCCTTGTGGAATACTAGAATCGAAATACATTCCAGTTTCAACATCATTTTTTAAAGTTTCTAAATCGAAAGTAACCAATTCTGGTTGCTGTGTATGTAGGACTTCAAGATAAGAAGCAAAACTTCTTAAACTTCTATTTGATGAAATTGCTTCTTCTGTAGGTTCTTCGCTTTTTTTTAAAGCGCCGTTATAAAAATTATAAGGAATAGAAAGTCCTTTAGAGTCGCGGATAATACCGTATTCTCCAAAGAGTAATATTTTTGAGTAAAATAGTGGTCCTTTCATAATTGAAAATGGATAATTAACAATTGATAATTATATGCTTTTTGTGGTTTTTACGATGCTTGTCAACAAACGTAACAACTCTGTTATTTTAGGTTTAATACTTAGAAATTCTATCTCAGACAGATATTTCGTTTCATGTAGCAAATCTAACCAATATTCAGTTTCGTTTGCTTCTTTTAATGAAATAGATAATTTATGAATAAAATCGGCTCTGCTTTGAGCATGCTCAGCTTCTCTAATGTTGGCGCCAATCGATGTTCCCGATCGCAACATTTGTCTAGATAAAACAAATTCTTTCTTCTCAGCTAAAACTTTATAAAGATTAACCACTTCAATTGCAAAAGCAAATGATTTTTCTTTAATGATGTTTTTTCTCTCCATAAATTTAATCAATTATTAATTAACAATTGTCAATTATCAATTAATAATGCACCGCTTCCAATTTTGTCGCAAATGTATTGACTATTCTGACAAAATACAACTAATTCGTCTTGAATAAATTGAAGTACTTTTTCGCTAACGTTTTCAGGATATAAGACATGTACATTTGCACCAGCATCAAGTGTAAAACATACTGGAATCTGGGTTTCATTTCTGAATTTCCAAATTGCATTTATAATTTGCAATGTGTTTGGTTTCATCAAAATGTAATATGGCATCGAAGTCATCATCATGGCATGTAAAGTCAGTGCTTCACTTTCTACCACTTTAATAAATTCTTCCAAATCTCCGCTTTCGAAAATGGAGATTAATTTATCGAGATTTTCGTGCGCTTGTGCAAAACGTCTCTCTGCATACGGGTGATTGTGCATTAAATCGTGCCCAACTGTGCTCGAAACTTGTTTCTCGCCTTTGTCAACCAATAAAATAGTATCTTGATAATTCTTGAAATTTTCATGGATAGTATATGGAAATTCAACTCCAAACAAGTCGGTGCTTCCTTCAATATTGGCCTGATTTCCCCAAACTACTACATTTCCTTTTACGCTTCGGCAAGCACTTCCAGAACCTAAACGTGCTAAAAATGAGGCTTTTTGATAGAAGTAATCATCGGTCATTTCAGGATTTAGCAATTTTTCCAAACTCATAAAATTCATTGCCAATGCTGCCATTCCAGAAGCCGATGATGCAATTCCCGAACTGTGAGGAAATGTATTCTGAGTATCAATCGTAAAATGATAATCCTTTAAAAACGGCAGATAAATCTCAACTCTTTCTAAAAACTTCTGAATTTTTGGTTTAAAATCTTCTTTTGGTTTTCCTTCAAAAAGTAAATCAAAAGAAAAAGCATTTTGGTTTGCTCTTCTTTCAAAAGCCAATTTTGTAATTGTTTTACAATTGTTTAACGTAAAACTAACAGAAGGATTTGCTGGAATCTGGTTTTCTTTTTTCCCCCAGTATTTCACTAAGGCAATGTTGCTTGGAGCGCTCCATTCAAAGTTTCCGTTTTCGATTGTTGAAGTATATGGATTTGGTATAAAATCAGCTGCTGTTAACATGAATTATAAAATTTTGGCAAAGATAGTTTTTTCGCCATAAAGGGATAATTTTTTATCCATAATGGTTTAAACTTTTCTTTTGACTATTTTTGAATTCAAAATTAGAATTCATGAATAAGTTCGTAAAAATCGCTATAGCTTTAGTAATTTGTTTAACAGTAGGTTATTCTGCCGGAGTGGTTACAAAACCAAATATTGAAACTTGGTATGTAATGCTGGAAAAACCAGTTTTTAATCCGCCGAACTGGATTTTTATGCCAGTTTGGACTGTGATCTATATTTTAATGGCAATTGCAGCTGCGTTGGTTTGGGACAGAATAAAAGAAAATACAGAAGAAGTTAAAAAAGCATTGCTTTTCTTTATCATTCAATTAATTTTGAATTCAATATGGTCTTATTTATTCTTCGGACTAAAAAATCCGATGTTAGCTTTAATCGAAATTGTTCTTTTATGGTTGATGATTTATGAAACCTATTTGAAATTCATCAAAATCAATAAAACTGCAGGCTATTTACTGATTCCGTATTTAGCTTGGGTTGGATTTGCTACTATTTTGAATGCTAGCATTTGGTGGTTGAATAAGTAAAATTTAGTTTCAAGTTAAACTATTTCAACTTTTTAAACTCTTCATTTTTTGTATATAGAAAGTCTATCAATTCCAAATCATTTGATTTTTCTAAAAGTGTGTTAGATTTTGGATCGGCAATACAAAATTTTAAGAAAATTTCTTTCTCTTCGGGTTTTATTTTCAAATTTTTGATGAAGAAATCAGGAGAGCAAGAAGCAATGACAAGTTTCTTAAAACGATCGTCACGAGGCTCAATTTTTTTCTTTGGTTTATCAAAAATAGGGTAGCCGAAATTTAATCCATTTTTGATCCTTCCGTCATAAACTGTCACTTTTGAAGTTACCTCATCAAACTGTTTACGATTTTTAATCTCATTTATTTCTTCCTTGTTATTGGCGATTTTTTTAATATCAGTTTTATTAAAAATAGATCTTGAAACTATAACATTCTCCAATTCTTCAGCTTTTGGAGTCATTTCAATAATGAGATATCTTTTTTCTAGATCTTTCAAAGTTATTTTCAATCGCGTAAATAAGTAATCCTTTGAAAAAAATAATACACTATCCTGCTCTTTAACTAAAATTGAAAATTCTCCAAATTCATTTGTTCGAGTGCTGGTTTTGGCAGTTTTATTTATAACTTCAACATTCGATAGAATGTTATTTTGAGAAAGAACTTTTCCATGAAGTAATTTTTCGGTTTGAGAAATAGAAAGTTGATAAGTGAAAAAAGAAATTGTGGTTAGTAATTTTACCTTCATGTAATGACTTTTAGTTTTTAATTACTGAATTTAATTTTTGAAACTCTTTGTTTTTAGTATGCAGAAAATCCATTGTATATAGTAAATTTTTCTGCTGTACAAGAACTTTAGCCTGTGGATCAGCATCACAAAATTGTAAAAACAGTTCTTTTTCTTCCGGTTTTATTTTCAAATTATTTGTAAAGAAATCTAATGGGACAGTCGCTTCGGCTAATTTTTTGAAATCCAATTCCTTGAATTTAAATTGCTCTTTTTTTCTTTTTCCTCTAAACAAATTGAAAATAGCGACTAAATCCATTCCATTTGGGATCGTTCCGTTGTAAACACCTGTAGATATTAGTCCCATTGGTACAATAGTTGAATTTTCGTCAGCTGATCCAACTTTGGGAAACTTTATGTTCGTTATTACAACCTCATCCAACTCTTCAGGTTTCAAAATCATACTGACCACAATATTATTTTGATCAATATTTTCTTGGGAAACTTTTAATCTTTTAAAAAAGTAATCTTTAGAGAAAAAAAGCAAACTATCTTTTGAACGAACGAGAATCGAAAATTCACCTAATTCATTTGTCGTCGTACTCGTTTTTGCAGTTTTATTAATTACTTCCACTTTATTAAGTGGAATATTTTGCGAAAGTACTTTTCCGCTTAATAGTTTTTCTGTCTGAGAAACGCTGAGCTGATAAGTGAAAAAAGAAATTGTGGTGAGTAATTTTACTTTCATCTAGTGGTATTTAGTTGATAGTAAAATTATTAGAATAGTCTTAACGAAAACTTACGGAATATGTAAATTCTTGTTAATAAAAACTATCATATATTTTGAACAAATTTTTCCAGTTCTCCATTATTAAACAAAACAGGTCCGTGACCAAAACATAGTATTTTTGGTTTTAGCGAAGCCAATTTTAGAATTGAATTTCTATTGGTTTCCTTGTCTTTTGTAAATAAATAAGGAGGTTCGTGTAAACCAACTTTTGTTGTTAAAAGGTTCATGTTGGTCATTACATCGCCTACAATTAAAACGCCGTCTTTTTCTCTGAAAAAAGAGATATGTCCGCTTGAATGTCCAGGTGTTTCAATTACGGTAAATCCGCCAATTTGGTCACCTTCTTTTAAAGTTTGAGAAACCTCATGTCCTTTTCCTGCCCAGAAGTTTTTCTGAAATTTCGAAATGATATGATTCGGGTTTGGGTATTCTGTTATTACATTTCCGTTTTCGGCAAATTCTTTTTCGGGTTCACTGCATAAAAGAGGAATATTCAGTGTTTCGCAGATAATTTTGCTGCTTCCTTGATGATCGGCGTGAGCGTGCGTTAAGATATGTTTGGTTACCGTTTTGTCTTTTAAAGCTTTTAAAATTGTATTTGCAGAGCTTCGAATTCCTGCATCAATTAAAACATCTTCAATCAAATAACAATTGATAGCATTTCTTGGAAATAAGGGAATTTGGTAAACGTCTTTGGTAATATTCTTCATCTTTTTCAAATTTTATTTTGACAAAGATTTGAATTCCGTTTTTTAATCCACTTGATAAATGTTAAGAAATATCTTGACGGATTCTGCTTAAAGATTCTGGCGTAATTCCGAGAAAAGAAGCGATGTAAATTAAAGGTGTTCGCTGGATTATTTTGGCTGGAGCTGAAGCCAAGAAAGTCTGGTATTTTTCTTTTGCCGGAATCATTTGGAGTTTTAAAACACGATCTGCCATACAGAGGTAATTCTGTTCAGCAAGAATTCTCCCGACACGTTCCCAATTCGGAATTTCATTATATAAAAACTGCATTTTTTCGAAAGTGATCGAAAGCATTTCACAATCTTCAATACACTGAATATTTTCAAAAGAAACAGATTGATTTATAAAACTAGAATACGAAGTAATAAAACCGTCATCACAGCTTAAATAAGTGGTGATTTCTTTTCCGTCTTTTAAATAATAAACACGAGCAAGACCTTCGACAATAAAGAAAATCTTGTTGCTGATTTTTCCCATTGAAGAAAGAAATTCTTTCGTCGTACACTTTTCATATTCAAAACAAGAATCAATTGTCTCAATTTCATTTTCAGAAAACGAAGCGATTGATAGTATTTGTTTTTGTAAAGAAGGATTCATGATTTTATAAAATAGCAATCAGTTCCGAAGCTTTATTAATAACTGTTTTTGCACCGCTGTTTTTCAATTCTTGTTCTGTTCTGTAACCCCAAGTTACGCCAACAGGAAACATATTAGCATTTAAAGCAGTTTTCATATCAATATCAGAATCGCCTACAAAAAGGATTTCTTCTGGTTTTAAATTCCATTTTTTACTAATCTCAATCGCCTCAAACGGATTTGGTTTTTTAAGTTCTTCTGTGCTCAAACCAACCGCTGTGTCAAAGTGATTTGGAAATATTTCTGATGCTATTTTCTTCGTTAATTCGTCGGCTTTGTTGGAGAAAACTGCCATTTTAATGTTTTGCGAAGTCAGTTTTTCAAGCAATTCAACAATTCCGTCATAAGGTTTTGTTTTCAATGTGCAGATTTTTGAGTATTCATCAACCATGCATTCAAAACAGCTTTCTATTTCATCATCAGAACTGTTTGAAGCAGGCAAAGCTTTGCTTACCAAATTTCGTAAACCGCTTCCGATAAAATACTGGTAAGTATCGTAATTATGTGTTGGGTAACTTAGAGCGGTAAGTACTTTATTCATCGCATCTGAGATATCGTGTAATGAATCTACTAGCGTGCCGTCTAAATCAAAAATAATTCCTTTAAATTTCATTTTGTATTAAATATTTTGAGCCAGAATAAACCCGCTTGTCCAGGCATTCTGAAAATTAAATCCGCCTGTAATAGCGTCGATGTTTACAATTTCGCCAGCAAAATAAAGGTTTTCGTGAATTTTGCTTTCCATGGTTTTGAAGTTGATTTCCTTTAAATCGATTCCGCCCGCCGTTACAAATTCTTCTTTAAAAGTACTTTTTCCGTTTACTTTAAATTCAGCTTTTGTCAGTTGTGAAGTTAGATTTTGCAATTGAATTTTAGATAAATCTGCCCATTTCGTTTCAGAATCAATTCCCGAAGCCAGAACCAAACTTTCCCACAATCGGTTTGGGAAATCAAAAGGCGATTTTTTAGAAACTGCTTTTTTAGCGTGTTCCTGTTTTAAGTCTTTTAGGATCTTTTCAGCATCTTCAAAATCAACATCATTTAACCAATTTACCAAAATTGTAAACTGATAATTTTTATCGTGCAGAATTCTTGCGCCCCAAGCCGAAAGTTTCAATATTGCCGGTCCGCTCATTCCCCAATGGGTAATTAATAAAGGTCCTGTCGATTCTAATTTGGTATCTTTTACGTTTACAGTAACTTGTGCCGCAACGCCTGGTAATTCTTTAATTCTAGAATCTTTGATATTGAAAGTAAATAGGGAAGGAACAGGGCTTACAACAGCGTGTCCGTGTTCCTGAAGCATTTCCCAAATTTTTGGGTTGCTTCCCGTTGCCATTACTAATTTTTCGGCAGCGTAATTATCCGTTTGAGTATCTATTTTCCAGTGATTTTCTTTTTTGAAAATAGATTGAACACTTTGACCTGTCAGCACTTTTATGCCTAGTTTTTCTGTTGCTTTAAGGAAACAGTCAATAATAGTTTGGGATGAATTGGAAACAGGAAACATTCTTCCGTCTTCTTCAATTTTTAATTCTACGCCGTGTTTTTCAAACCATTCGATAGTATCTCCAGAACAAAATTGATGAAAAGGCCCGCGAAGTTCTTTTTCGCCTCGGGGATAAAATTTTACTAATTCATTGGGTTCAAAACAAGCGTGTGTTACGTTGCATCGTCCACCTCCGGAAACGCGGACTTTAGAAAGCACTTCTTTTCCTCTTTCTAAAATGGCAATTTTCAGTTTCGGATTTTTCTCTGCAATATTAATTGCGGTAAAAAAACCTGCAGCGCCTCCGCCAACGATGATTATGTCGAAATTTTTGATCATATTTTTTTGTTAGCCACGAATTCACGAATTTTTATTCTCAAAGATTGTAAAAAAATAATTCGTGAATTCGTGGCTATTTTACTTTTATATTTTGTCTGGATTATCAGAGATAATTCCGTTTACGTTATAACTTTTTACTTTTTGAATGTCTTCTTCTGTGTTTACTGTCCAAGGTAAAACCAGAAATCCTTTTTCCTGCATTTGTTGAACATTTTCAATATTCAATAAATTAAAATCAGGATGAATTGCTTTTGCTTTTATTTTTTCGGCGAAAGCTAAAGCAGTATTTATATCTTCTTCTGTTAAAACACCAATCGGAATATTTGAATTTAGGTTTGCTGTTTCCTCCAACATATTCCATTCGAAACTTGAAATGATAAAATCCTCGTATTTCCAGTTTTTTTCTGAAATATATTTCTCAATTAACGCAACAATTTTAGAAGCAGTTCCTAAACCTTTTAATTCGATATTGATTAGGCATTTTTTGTCAACCAAATCAAAAACTTCGATTAAAGTTGGGATTTGATATTTTCCATCAATCAAAAATGATTTTAATTCTACTAAAGTAAAATCATTTACAAGTCCTTTTCCGTTTGTAGTTCTGTCGATGGTTTCGTCGTGAATTACGATTATATGTTCGTCGGAACTTAGATGAACATCAAGTTCAATTCCGTCTGAATTTAGATTTAGGGCTTTTTGAAAAGCTTGTAAAGTATTTTCAGGTTCGTAGGCTTTGGCGCCTCGATGTGCAATTTTTAGCATTTTGCAGTGTTTTTTCTAACCGCAAAGGTCGCAAAGTTTTACGCAAAGCACACAATGATTTGTGAAAATTAAATAGCCACGAATTCACGAATTTTTATTCTCAAAGATTGTAAAAATAATTCGTGAATTCGTGGCTAAAAAACTTTGTGCTCTTTGCGGTTAAATCAGTTCCAGTAAAACGATGTCAAAATCATTGTCGATAATCACTTTTCCATCAATAACTTCTACTTCCTGATTTGAATATGTGTCTTTTAGTTTTGTTCCGTTTGGGAAGATATCGCCAACAGGAAGTTCTTTTCTACCTTTTGGTAAATCTACTCCCATAACAACTTTATCTGTAAAAGTGCCTTGTGTAAACGTTCTCGAAAAAGTATAAGGATACGGATTAATCAGTTTATGAACACCAGCTCCAACCGCAGGATGATTTCGTCTAAACTGACCTAATTTCTGCCAATGCAAAAGTGTTTTTTGAGTTTCAGGATTATTCTGAATATCGTCCCAATTCATATTAGAGCGTAAAGTTGCATCGCCCTGAGTGTCTTCGATAACTAAAGATCTAGCTGATTCGTCTCCATAATAAACCTGAGACATTCCTGGAGATAATAATAGTTTATTGGCAGTTTCGATGCTTTTGGTTCTATTGGCATCAAAAGGCTGGCCATCGTCGTGCGAAGACATATAATTAAGGACAGAATAGCCTTTTAATTCATTATTTAAAGCGTTTGAATATTTAGAAAATAAACCTTCATAATCGCTTTGAGCAGCATTCCATTTAAATTCAAAATTGATCATGCTGTTGAAACCATTTTGGAAGTAATTTACTTTTCGATCTCCAAAATCATAATCTTGCCCTCCGCTGATTCCGTAACCGTAAATTTCGGCGATGGTATAAAACGGATTTTGATCCAGAACTTGTAAAGGATGATGTTTTTTCCAAGTTTCAAAGGCGTATTCACATTCTTTTTTAAAGTCTGCCCAAACATTTTCATCTGTATGTTTTACAGTATCTCCTCTGTAGCCATCAATTCCGAATTCTACGATATAATCGGTAAGCCATTTTATAATGTAATACTTTGGACTTCTTGGATAACCTGTTCTTTTGAAAAATTCTTCAAGAGAAGCAATTTCTTTTTCGTAACGACCTTCTTTTTTCCATTTTTCAATTAAGAAAGGAGGCAGTTCAACTTCCTGAATGCTTTCTGTTCTTATGTCTGGAAGATTATCGACCAACGTACACATGGTTGTATTTTCGAACGATTTGTAATCGCAGACAACGCCAGTTCTAACCCAATCAGAAGGCCAAACGGGATCTTCTGGAGTTACTGGTCCGGTATGATTGATAACTCCATCAAGAATGATTCTGATGCCTTTTTCGTGTGCCTTTTTTACCAGATTAGCTAAATCCTCTTTTGTTCCGAAATTTGGATCTAGAGCTGTCCAATCTTTTGTCCAATAGCCGTGAAAACCGTAACTCAGTCCGGTTCCTTCGTCAACGCCATCATGAATTTGCTCGACAATCGGCGTAAGCCAAATGGCATTGATTCCTAATTTTTCAAAATATCCTGATTCGATTTTTTTTGTGATTCCGATGATGTCACCGCCTTCAAATCCACGTAATTTTCCCGGAGTTTTGGTTCGGTTAAAATTGACGTCGTTTGAAGTGTCTCCGTTGTAAAAACGATCTGTAAGTAAAAAATAAACATTTGCTCCTTCCCAGACGAAAGGTGTCTTTGAAGTATTTTCGTTATTCATTGTAACTGATTTTGAGCCAGAACAACCCGTAATTATGAATACTAAAGATAAAAAAAGGAAAGTGTATTTTTTCATAACATATCTATAAATTTCCGCCACGAATTCACGAATTATTTTTTGACAATCTTTGAGAATAAAAAATTCGTGAATTCGTGGCGAAAAAAATTAAACGTATTTCGTTTTTATTCTAGTTCTAAAACCAGAGCTGATTTTGGTTCTAAAGTAATTTCAGAAGCTAAATCGAATATTTTTCCTGTGATAACATCTTTTCCTGATTTGTAGTTTTTGATGCTTTCTTTAAAACGGTTTGTTTTTACAGCCTGTTCTTTTGCATTGTTATTGAAAACTACCATTACCGTTTTAGCATCTGTATATCTGAAATATACATATGTATTGTTTTCAGGAATATAATGCATCATTTTTCCGAAATGAACGGCTTCGTTTGTTTTTCTCCAGTTGAATAATTTTGCACTGAAATCAAAGTAAGCTGCTTGTTCTGCAGTTCTTCCTTCTTTGGTGAAAGCATTGTTTTTATCGCCAGCCCATCCGCCTGGAAAATCCTGACGAATATCGGCATCACCACCTTTACCTTTATCACCGCCCATTCCGATTTCTGAACCGTAATAGATTTGTGGAATTCCGCGAACTGTTGCTAACAAAGTCATAGCCAATTTATATTTCGGCAAATCATATTTGAACTTTTCGTTCATACGATCTGTATCGTGATTTTCGGAAAAAACCAAAATGTTATTGGTATTTGGATATAAAAAATCCATTGCAAAATTGTTGTAGAATTTAATCAATCCGCTGTCCCAGTTTGGTTCATCTTCACTGAAAGCAGAAGTGATTTGACTCTGAAGCGTAAAATCCATTACAGATGGAAGGTTTGAATTGTAGTTTTCAATCGCACCAATTTTACTGTCTTTCTGCCAAAAAGCTAAATTCGCCTGATTGTGCATCCAGATTTCACCCACAATATTAAAATTCGGATATTCGTCTGTAATTGATTTTGCCCAATTTGCCATTGCCGTTTTATCTGAATAATTATAAGTATCTACTCTAAATCCGTCAAGATTGGCGAATTCAATCCACCAAATGGCATTTTGAGTTAAATATTTGGCAACAAGAGGATTTCTAAGATTCAAATCTGGCATTGAAGGAACGAACCAGCCATCAACACAAACTTCCTGATCGATTTTTGAAGCGTGAATATCTGTAATTACTTCACGTCTGTGGTGTGTTTGAGTGAAAGTTTCAAACTGATTGAACCATGTTTTGGTTGGAATATCGCTCATCATCCAATGCGTAATTCCCCAATGATTCGTTACGTAATCCATAACCAGTTTCATGTTCTTTTTATGCATTTCTGCAGAAAGGCGTGCATAGTCGTCATTTGTTCCGTAACGCGGATCGATTTTGTAAACATCCGATTGACCGTAAGTGTGATACGAATGCTGTTTATCGTTGTCTTCGCATAAAGGCGTGCTCCAAATTGTAGTTGCGCCAAGAGACGAAATATAATCTAGGTTTTTGATAATTCCTTCTATATCTCCGCCGTGACGTCCGCTTGGATCTTGACGGTTTCCTTTTTCTGTTAAAGAAGCGTCGCTGTCATTTTTAGTATTTCCGTTAGCAAAACGATCTGGCATGATTAGGTAAATTAAATCAGAGGCATCGTAGCTTTTTCTGTCTGCCGAATTTGCTCTTCTTTCCTTAAGAACATATTTTTGTTTAAAGGCAACTTTATTATTGTTTTTGAAAGAGAAAACTAATTCAGAAGCTTTTACATCTTTTGTGTCGATGGTTACGAAAAGGTAGTTTGGATTTTCTGTTTTTTCTACGTTTTTGATTGCAACATTGTTTGAAACCGAAGCTTCATATTGTGCAATATTTTTTCCGTAGAACATAATCTGCAGTTCCGAATTTTTCATTCCTGCGTACCAAAATGGTGGTTCTACTTTTTGGATTTGCGCTTTCGTGGAAGCGGAAAACAGCAAAACCATTAAAACTATTTTATAGAATGTGTGGTTTGTTTTTAGGTTCTTCATAGTAAAGATGAATTTAAACCATATAAGAAATGTAAGAACATTTAAGACAAAACTGGGGGATTTCTATTTAAATGGACTTACATTTCTTATATGGTTAATTTAAATTATTTGTTTTCGATAATGCTTATCGCATAACCTCCTCCCGGAGCAGAAAACTGAGATAATTTTGATTTATTGGTTACAGCAATTTTCTTGATAACGTAAGCTTGCGGATTCGTTTTGTAATGCGCATCTTTTGCATCAGCATAAATTGTTGCCGTGTATTTTTTGCCTTTTTCAAGGAAACTGAAATCGATGTTTGACGTACGAGGAGTTTCTCCGTTTACGTTTCCTACGAACCAGTTGTTTGTTCCTTTTGCTTTACGCGCAACCGTGATAAAATCTCCAGGTTCAGCTTCAATATATTTACTTTCTGACCAATCTACAGCAACGTCTTTGATGAATTGGAATGCATCTGGAAAACGGTTGTAGTTTTCCGGAGTATCAGCAGCCATTTGTAACGGGCTGTACATCGTAACGTATAAAGCTAATTGGTTACAGATTGTACTGTTTACATGCGATTTGTTATCAGGATTCATTTTGCTGATATCCATTTCAAAGATACCCGGAGTATAATCCATTGGACCACCAATTAAACGTGTAAATGGCAATACCGTTACGTGATTTGGTTTAGAACCTCCAAACGCTTGGTACTCTGTTCCTCTTGCCGCTTCGTTTCCAATTAAGTTAGGATACGTTCTCGCGATTCCTGTTGGACGAACTGCTTCGTGAGCGTTCACCATAATTTTATAATCAGCTGCTTTTTCTATAGCGTATTGATAGTGATTTACAATCCATTGGCTGTAGTGGTTTTCACCTCTTGGTAAAATGTCACCTACGTAACCGCTTTTTACAGCATCGTATCCGTTATCGTTCATGAATTTGTAAGCAGCATCCATGTGACGCTCGTAGTTACGAACAGATCCTGAAGTTTCGTGGTGCATGATGATTTTTACACCTTTAGATTTAGCATATTCGTGCAAACCTTTTACATCAAAATCTGGGTAAGGAGTCAAGAAATCAAAAACATAATCTTTAGAATGTCCAAACCAGTCTTCCCAGCCTTCGTTCCATCCTTCAACTAAAACAGCGTCAAAACCATTTGCAGCAGCGAAATCAATGTATTTTTTTACGTTAGCATTATTTGCTCCGTGCGTTCCGTTCGGTTTTGCTTTCGCGAAATCAGTAACACCCAATTGAACTGTTGGGTAATCGTTTGTGTATGACCAAGAGCTTTTTCCTGTAATCATTTCCCACCAAACACCAACGTATTTTACTGGTTTAATCCAAGAAGTATTGTCAATTTTTGATGGATCGTTTAAGTTATAAGTCATTTTTGAAGCTAAGATTTCTCTAGCATCATCGCTTACGATAATCGTTCTCCAAGGCGAATGATTTGGCGCCTGCATATGACCTTTATCTCCTTTTGCATCTGGCGTTAACCAAGATTCGAAAACTAAGTTTTTATCGTCTAAATTCAAGTGCATACAAGAATAGTCAATCAAAGCTGCTTCGTGTAAGTTGATGTAGATTCCGTCAGCCGTTTTTAACATCAAAGAAGTCTGAACTCCTGTTGGTGAAAAAGATTTTTGCGAAACGTTTGCAGTATATGCTTTTTGAGATAAACCTCTAATTTCTGATAATTTCGATTTTGTATAATCGTATTCCTGAGTGTCATAATCTCCTGGAATCCAGAAAGCTGTATGATCTCCAGTCATAGCAAATTGAGATCTTTCTTCTTTAATTACAAAATAAGTAAGATTCTTTTGTGCCGGAAATTCATATCTGAATCCTAAACCGTCGTCGAATAAACGGAAACGGATTACGATTTGTCTGTCTGTACTTTTTTGGTTTAAAGTAACCGCCAATTCATTATAATGATTTCTAATGTGATCTACTTCTCCCCAAACTGGTTTCCAAGTTTCATCAAAAGTTGAAGTTTTAGTGTCAGCGATTGTAAAGTCGTTCAATAAAGATTTTTTGTCATCTTTAAGTTCAAGACCTAATTTACTGGTTTTTACAACTTCTTTGTTTTTGTATTTTAAATTGTACGTTGGAGTTCCGTCGTTTTGAAGAGAAAATTCCATTACGAACTTTCCTTCGGGTGATTTTAATTGTTGTGCTTCTGCAATAGAGCTGAATGCCAACAAGATTAAACTTGCGAAAAATAAGTTTTTCATGTTTTTTAGATTTTTAGTGTATTGTAATTTAATTTATTTGTACAAATTTACTTGCAATTTCAGGTTTTCCGTTAACGATAATTGTTAAATCTTGATCGCCGTCTACAGTAAAAGTTGTTTCGTTGTGATTTACAGCTACTTTAAGAATTTGGTTTCTGAAATTAATTTTAAAAGAGTAACCGTTCCATTCTTTTGGGATTTTTGGAGAGAAGTGCAATTGGTCATTTTTAACACGCATTCCTCCAAAGCCTTCCACGATACTCATCCATGTACCGGCCATTGATGTAATATGACAACCTTCTTCCACTTCTTTATTATAGTCGTCCAAATCTAAACGAGAAGTTCTTAAATAAAATGTATATGCCATGTCCATTTTATCTAAAACTGCAGCTTGAATAGAGTGAACGCAAGGAGAAAGTGAACTCTCATGAACCGTAAATGATTCATAAAACTCAAAATTGCGTTTTAATTCTTCTTTAGAAAAATGATCTTCGAAGAAATAAAAACCTTGTAAAACGTCGGCTTGTTTGATGTAAGGCGAACGTAAAACGCGATCCCAAGACCATTTTTGGTTAATTGGACGCTGTGATTTATCTAAATCTTTTACAGGAACTAAATCTTTGTCTAAGAATCCGTCTTGCTGTAAATAGATTCCAAGTTCTTGAGAAATTGGAAAGTACATATCATCTGCTACTTTCTTCCATTCCTGAATTTCATTCGCCGAAAGGCTAACTTTGTCTAAAATGCGTTTGTGATCTGCAGGATATTCTGAAGCTACTTTTTCAATTTGTTCAGCAGCAAAATCAATACACCATTTTGCAATATAATTGGTGTAGAAATTATTGTTGATGTTGTTTTCGTATTCGTTTGGTCCTGTAACTCCCAGAATTACATACTGATTTTTATCTTTTGAGAAAGAAGCTCTTTGGTGCCAGAAACGCGCAATTCCGATTAAAACTTCTAATCCTTTTTCTGGAATATAAGAGTAATCGCCAGTGTAACGGTTGTAGTTGTAAATCGCAAAAGCAATCGCCCCATTTCTGTGAATTTCTTCGTGCGTGATTTCCCATTCGTTGTGACATTCTTCACCATTCATGGTAACCATCGGATACAATGCAGCTCCGTTTTTGAAACCTAAATTATCTTTAGCGTTTTCAATCGCTTTGCCCAATTGATTGTAACGATAAGTCAACAGATTTCTTGCAACCTGTTGGTCTTTTGTCGCCATGTAAAATGGAATACAATAAGCCTCAGTATCCCAATAAGTAGATCCACCGTATTTTTCTCCCGTGAATCCTTTTGGACCGATATTTAAACGAGAATCTTTTCCTGAATAGGTTTGGTTTAATTGGAAGATGTTGAAACGAATTCCTTGTTGTGCTTTTACATCACCTTCAATTGTAATATCTGACATTTCCCAAACTTTTGCCCAAGCATCGATTTGGTTTTGAAGTAAGGTTTCGTAACCTAAAGCAACAGCAGATTTGATTACTTTTTCGGCTCCGGCCAAAGTATTTTCATGGTTTAAAGAAACCGTATAACCTCCAATTTTTTGAATTGTTGAGGTTTGTCCTTTTGCAATTATAGTTCCGTAAGTATATTGAACTTTATCTACCGTTGAATCGATTGTTGATGGCGAAACATTGATGTTTTCTCCGTTTGCCAAAATTGTATTGTGCATGAAAGTCGTAACCTTAAAATGCGTTTTAAACGTTTGAGCCGTTACAAAAGCTTCGTTTGTACCTTTTTTAACTTCAAGCGGTTCCCAGAATTTTTCTTCCCAGTTAGCATCTTCATTCGTTACACCAGCATCGATATACGGTTTGTAAACGATTTTTGCATCTTTGTTTAAAGGTGTAATATCGTATTTAATGATTCCGGCTTCGTCTAAATCTAACGAAAGAAAACGACGAACATTTACCGCGATTTCAGTTCCGTTTTTAAGAACTGCTTCAAAAGAACGATTATACCATCCTTCTTTCATATTCAATTCTCTGCGGAAGTTTCTAACCTCTGTACACGTGTTCAAATCAAGATTTTCTTCATTGATTTCAATGTCAATTCCAATCCAGTTTGGAGCGTTAAGAACTTTAGCGAAATACTTTGGATAACCGTTTTTCCACCAGCCCACTTTTGTTTTATCTGGATAGTAAATCCCAGCGATGTAACTTCCCTGGAAAGTCTCTGCTGAATATGTTTCTTCAAAATTGGCACGTTGTCCCATAGCACCGTTTCCGATACTAAAAAGACTTTCAGACGATTTTACGCGTTCTGCGTCAAATCCTTCTTCGATAATTGACCAATTGTCTGGTTTTATATAATCTTGATTCATTTGTTTAATTTGATAATGAGTTAATTAGAAAATGAGATAACTGTACGATTCAGAAATTATCTAATTGGCACATTTTCTAATTGATTAATTTTTCTATAAAGTCTGCTGTGATTTGGGTAAAATCTTTAAAAATATAGTCAGCTTCATGTAAAATTGTTTCCTCACCAATTCCCACACTTACCATTTCTCCTATGTTTGCCGCCTGAATTCCGGCAACCGAATCTTCAAATACGATTGAATCTTTTGGATCAATATTTAATAATTGAGCCGCTTTTAAGAATACTTCAGGGTCTGGTTTTGCATTGGTAACGTCATTTCCGTCAACAATAACATTAAAGTAAGACAGAACGCCTGTTTTTTCTAAAATTGGTCTTGCATTTTTACTGGCAGAACCTAATGCAATTCCTTGGTTTTTATCTTTTAATAGTTTTAGAATTTTTAAAACTCCTGGAAGAACCTCACTTTCATCCATGTCAACTAAATAAGATAGGTAATCTTCATTTTTTTGAATTAACCATTGATCTTTTTGTTCTTGAGTAGCCTGAACATTTCCTAACCCAAGTATAATGTCTAGCGAACGAACACGGCTAACACCTTTTAGAAGTTCGTTATCTTCGTGCGCAAAATTGATATTTAACGATTTGGCAATTTTTTGCCAAGCCAAAAAGTGGTATTTAGCGGTATCAACGATCACTCCATCAAGATCGAATATGAATGCTTTTTTGCTCATTGTGTGGAAAATTCTTTATTATGATTTTTGAGTAAAGTCGTCTACGTCTTTTACTTTAGATACTAAAGCTGCGGCGATTAAGAAACTAACACCGCTAGTAACTAAGGCATAAATTGCGTCTCCATTGTAAAGGTATTTTACAATTGGACCACCAATTAGAGCGTTTACAATTTGTGGAATAACAACAAAGAAGTTGAAGATTCCCATGTAAACTCCCATTTTTTTCGGTGTAATTGAACCCGCGAGAATAGCGTAAGGCATTGCTAGGATACTCGCCCAAGCAATTCCGATTAAGATCATTGGAAGTACAACCCAATCTTCATTTGGCATGAAATAAATGGAGATTAATCCAATTCCTCCAATAACTAATGAAAGAGAATGTGTTGCTTTTCTTCCAATTTTTTTAGCGATATAGGGCAAGAAAAACAAAGCGACAATGGCAGAAACTAAGTTGTAAACACCAAACAGGATTCCGACCCAGTCACCAGCGTCTTGATATTGCTGGCTTGATGTATCTTCTAAAGGTAAACCATAAATGTGGTGTGCGATTGCTGGAGTGGTAAAAACCCACATGCCGAACAATCCGAACCAAGAGAAAAACTGTACCCAGCTTAACTGACGCATTGTAGTTGGCATTTTTGCAAAATCGGTAAAGATGTCTGTGATTTTTGATTTTTCCTCAGAATCTGAAATCGCATCATTTTGCGGGTCTTCAAATTTTGCCAATTCTTCTGGCGAATATTCTTTAGTTGTGAATAATGTAACTAAGATTGAACCGATTAAAACTGCTGCGCCAATGATGAATGATAACGTCAAGTTTAACGGAACACTTCCCGGAACTGTGCTATTTGGTACGCCAAAGTATTTCGTAAGAATGTATGGCAATGCAGAACCGATTACGGCTCCAAAACCTATTAAAGAAGTTTGAATGCTAAATCCTGCAGTACGCTGATCTGTTCTTAAATTGTCTCCAACAAGTGCTCTGAAAGGTTCCATTGCAATATTGAAAGAAGCGTCCATAATCATTAACATTCCCGCTCCAACCCATAAGGCAGGTAAAACAGAAATGAAAATATTAGCCTGTGGCATTAAAATTAATCCCACCGAAGCTAAAACGGCTCCTACTAAAAAGAAAGGTTTTCGTCTGCCGAATTTTCCCCAGGTTTTGTCGCTGTAATGACCAATAATGGGTTGCACTATTAATCCCATAAGGGGAGCAATAATCCAGAACCACGAAAGTTCATGTACGTCGGCACCAAAAATTTGAAGAATTCTGCTGGCATTTGCATTTTGTAGTGCAAACCCCATTTGGATTCCTAAGAAACCGAAACTCATATTCCAGATTTCCCAGAAACTTAATTTACGCTTTTCCATTATCGTAATTTGTGAAAATTATACGATAAGCGCTTTGCTTATCAAAACTTTGTTTCTTTCGAAGTAAAACTAAAAGCCTTGACGGGCGTAAAATTATAAATTATTTTTTTATATATGCTAATAAAAAAGCCATAAATATTTTTTATGGCTTTAGAAAGTATTGATTTTTAGAAAATTAGTCAGTAGATTCTCGTTTTATAAGATGAGTTTCTATGACTTCTGTAATATAATTTTCGTTGTGTTCTTCGTCGTCATCTTCTTCGGCTTCTATTCTTTCTATAAGCATTTTAGCCGCTTTGTTCCCCATTTTTTCGCCACTCTGACTTACGGTAGTAATGGTTGGAGTCGAATATTTAGAAATAATCCCATCAGTAAAAGCAATTACGGCTATATCTTCGGGAACTTTCAATCCCATTTTATTTGCGGTTTTAATAATTGTTACTGCAAAAAGTTCATTTACAGCAAAAACAGCATCGAAAGCTCTGGCGTGCAGAAGCTCAGAAATGGTTATTTCGCAAGTATCGACATCTTCAATTTTTATGATTAAA
The DNA here is from genome assembly GCF_016735615.1 of Flavobacterium tagetis. Classification (GTDB taxonomy): domain Bacteria; phylum Bacteroidota; class Bacteroidia; order Flavobacteriales; family Flavobacteriaceae; genus Flavobacterium; species Flavobacterium tagetis. The sequence goes on along the minus strand of NZ_JAERSF010000001.1, from coordinate 721,101 downwards.
TCTTCATTAAAAGGTAATCCGTTATCTAATAAAGCTTTTTCGTAACCGTCAGTTCTTAATTTTCCAACGCTTACATAATCAACTGTTGTTACGAGTGCGATTTTTTTACGTCCGCTGTCGATTAAACTCTGAACGGCTTCATACGCTGCAGATTTATCATCAATAATTACTTTATCGCATAAAATGTCGTTGGTAACGCGGTCAAACATGACTACGGGCATTCCTTGATTGATCACTTCTGTAATGTGATGAAAGTCGCCTTTATACTGCGTTTCTTTAGAAAGAGACATGATAAAACCATCAATACTGCCGTTGGCTAACATCTCCATATTTAGAACCTCTTTATCAAAAGAATCATCAGATACACAGATGACAACACTGTAGCCATATTCGTTCGCAACCTGTTCAATTCCGTTGATTACAGTAGAGAAAAAGTAGTGTACAATTTCGGGAATAATAATACCGATACTCTTCGTTTTTCGGTTTTTTAAACTAAGGGCAATATTGTTCGGTTTATAGTTGTAAAACTTTGCAAAAGCCTGAACTTTTAGGCGTGTTTCTTCTCCAATTTCAAGACTGTTTCTGAGTGATTTTGAGACAGTTGAAATGGATACGTCGAGTTCCTTTGCAATCTGTTTGAGTGTTATTTTACGTTTCATGGAGTTAATCGAAAAAAATCTAATTAATAATAAAGGTGTATAATATTTTTGGTATTTGCAATTTTAACACTGAAAGATTACAAAAAATAGAAAGTTTTCAACACTACCACGTTTTCGTAAAGCAATAAAAAGTGCCTGCTGTCGAGCATGTTAATAAATTCATAATTTTGAAATTCGAAGTAAAATTAAAAACTTAACTAACGTTCAAAAACTCAAAACTAATTTAAACAAAAAGTATGAAAACAATTTACAAAAAGTTGTTATTTTTATTCCTATTGTTGCCTTTTACAGTGTTGGCTCAGAACACTTTAAAAGGGACTGTTGTTGATAAAACGACAGGTCAGCCAATACCGGGGGTAAATGTAAATGTACAAGGTGCTCCAAATGGTGCATCAACTGGATTTGATGGAAATTACCAGCTATCAAATGTTAAAAATGGTAACAAAATTGTTGTTTCTTTTATTGGTTACAAAACAGAAACAATTGAGTACACAGGTCAAAAAACACTTAACGTTACTTTAGAAGAAGACACCAATCAGCTTAAAGAAGTTGTGGTGCAAGTTGGTTACGGAACTGTGAAGAAAAAAGATGCAACAGGATCTGTTTCTCAAATTGCTGCAAAAGACTTTAATAAAGGGATTAACGTAACTCCTGAGACATTAATCAGCGGACGTATTGCTGGTGTTAATGTTGTTGGAGGAGGAGCTCCGGGAGCGAAGGCAGATATTAGAATTCGTGGAGGGTCTTCTTTAAGTGCTTCTAATGAGCCGTTAATTGTTATCGATGGACTTCCAATGAGTAATTCAGTTCCTGATGGGGCAACTAGTGTTTTATCTACAATTGACCCTAATGATATTGAATCTTTCACTGTTCTTAAAGATGCCTCTGCAGCAGCAATTTATGGTTCTCGTGCTGCAAATGGAGTAATTGTAATTACAACTAAAAAAGGAACTAAAGGTGGTGTGAAAGTAAATTTCAGTTCACAAGTTGGTATAAATACAGTTGCTAATACTGTTGATGTTATGAATGCTGATGAATATCGTGCAATTGTAAATGCAAACGGTACTCCAGCTCAAAAAGCTTTACTTGGTACAGCAAATACTAATTGGCAGGATGAAATTTTTCACACGGCCCTTACAACAAATAATAACATATCGGTAAGTGGTTCATTATTTAATAAACTTCCTGTGCGTTTATCTGTAGGTAATGTTGATAATCCTGGAATATTAATGAATACTTCTTTTGAGAGAACTACGACATCGTTATCGTTAAATCCAGTTTTATTTGATAATCATTTAAAAATCGATATTACAGGAAATTTAGCTTTTGGAAAAAATCAGTTTCAAAATGAAGGAGCAGCAATTAGTAGTGCTATTATATTTGATCCAACACAGTCAGTTTATCAAGAAGGTTCTAGATATGGAGGATACTTTGAATGGTTAGAAGCAAATGGAAATGTACCATTGTTGCCAGCGAGAAACCCTGTAGCAAGATTAAATCAAGAAGACAGAAGAGCAACATCTACAAGAAAATGGGGTAATATTAGATTAGATTATAAATTTCATTTCTTTGAAGATTTAAGAATCGTTGCCGAAGCAGGTATCGATAAATTTGATAGTGATGGTTACAATGCAATCAGTACTGAAAGTATTTTAGGATACCAGCCTAACACATTTGATAAAGGTAACTGGGTTAATTTAGGAGGATATACTCATTATACAGATACTCGTCAGAACAAAAACTTAAATACATACTTTAATTATACTAAAGATATTGGTAAGTTTAAAATTGATGCTACAGCTGGTTACAACTATCAGCTATTCCAGAGAGAAGGATTTAACTCAGGAGATATTAAACAGCCTAATCCGCCTGCGGATGTTACAACAGATGCAGACGTTAACTTACAGTCGTATTTTGGACGTTTGAATTTAGGATATGACAGTAGATATTTATTAACTGTGAACTATAGAAGAGACGGAACTTCACGTTTCTCTAAAGAAAATAGATGGGGTAATTTTGCAGGAGGTGCTTTTGCATGGAACTTAGCAGAAGAAGCATTCTTAAAGGACAATGAAACTTTATCTAGTTTAAAATTAAGAGTTGGATACGGAACCACTGGGCAACAAGATATTCCGCGTGCATACGATTATTTGCAGCGTGTAACATTGGGAACGCTAAATACACAATATGTTTTTGATGGTGTTATTTATAGAGCAGCAAGGCCAGAAGGATATAACAAAGATATCAAATGGGAAGACTTAGCTGAAATGAACCTTGGGGTTGATTTTGGATTCTTTCAAGAAAGATTGACGGGTTCTGTTAACTATTTTGATAAAAAATCTAATGATCTTTTGGCTGAGATTCCAGTTCCAGATGGAGCAAATATTAGAAATCAAGGATATAGTAATATTGGTAGCGTAAGAACAAAAGGGGTTGAGTTTAGTCTTCAATCTGATATTATCAAAAATGATAAATTAACATGGAATCTTGCTGCTAACGTAACGTACATTGATCAGAAAATTTCTGATTTAGGAGTTCAGGTTCCTGGATTCCAAGGGTATATTACTGGTGATGTAATTGCTGGTGGTACAGGAAATCAGGTGTTAATTCACTCAGAAGGGTACGCGCCAAATTCATTCTTTGTATTTGAGCAATTATATGATGCAAACAAAAGACCTATTCAAGGTGCTTATGCTGATAGAAATGGTGATGGTGTAATTACAGATGCTGACCGTTATAAATATCATAAACCAACAGCAGATTATACTTTCGGGTTATATTCTACTTTGAATTACAAAAAATTCGATTTTGTAATGAACTGGAGAGCTAGTTTAGGAAACTATATTTTCGATAACGTAAGTTCTGATAAAGGATATTTGCAAGCAGGTTTAAGAAGAGATTCAGATCTAGCAAATATTACAAAAGATTATTACAATACAGGTTTTACAACTGAAAGTAACTCTAACGGAACACAACGTAATTATTCTAATTATTACGTAAAAGATGCTTCTTTTATTAAGTTAGACAACATTGTATTAGGATATACATTTGATAAAACATTATTAAAAGCGGCTTCATTAAGATTTACAGCTGGAGTTCAAAACGTCTTCGTACTTACAAAATACGATGGTTTAGATCCTGAAAAATTCAACGGAATAGATAATAATGTTTATCCGAGAGCGAGAACATTCTTGTTTGGAGTAAACGCGAATTTCTAATAGTACATTGAAAATTAAATTTAAAAAATAAACAAAATGAAAATATCATTTAAATATATATCTTATTTTCTCCTATTTATATTAGGATTAAGTATGACACTTACTTCATGTACGAGTGACTTAGATGTGAAGCCAACAGATGATGATGAGTTTCTTTCTGATGACTTTTTTCAAGATCCAGCATCGTACAAGCAAGTAATGGCAAAATTATATGCAGGTTTGTATGTAGGGGGTAATGATGGTGACGGACAAGCTGATATTTCTGGACTTGGAGGAGATTTCAGTAGTTACCTTAGATTGATGTTTGTTACTCAGGAGTTTCCAACGGATGAAGCTATTGTTGCTTGGAGTGATGATGGTTTGCCAGCTATAAATGGACAAAAATGGAGCCCAAGTAATCAGTTCTTGTACGGAATTTTTTCACGAGCTTTTTATGAAATCAGTGTGGCTAATGAGTTTTTAAGACAAACAACAGATGAGAAGTTATCTGCGAGAGGTGTTGATGCTAATTTAAAAGCAGAAGTGAGTACTTTAAGAGCAGAAGCACGTTTTTTAAGAGCATTCTCTTATGTTAACTTAATGGACTTGTTTGGAAATGTACCAATTACTACTGAAAATGATCCTGTTGGATTTTTCTATCCAGAACAGAAAACAAGAGCAGAAGTTTTTGCTTTTGTAGAGTCAGAATTAAAAGATATGGATGCTACTTTGGCTCCATCTGGATCAAATGAGTATGGTAGAGTTGATAAAACAGCTGCTAAATTTTTATTAGCACAAATTTATTTAAACTCCAAAGTATATACAGGAACGGAAAGATATAATGAAGCAGCTACAATATGTAACGAAATTGTAACGGGTTCTGCTTATACTTTTGCAAATGTACCTTACCGTTACTTATTTTCTGCTGATAATAATAGAAATGGAGCGCAAACTGAAGTTATTTTCCCAATTGTTGGAGATGGAAATGCAATTAGAGCAATAGGTGGAGGTATGAGTTTTATTTTGCACGCATCTATAGGAGGAAAAATGGTTAGTGCCGATCAAGGAATGGATGGAGGTTGGTCTGGTATCAGAACAAGACCAGAATTTGTTCAATTATTTCCTGATGTAAATGCAGCTTCTGATAAGAGAGGGACATTTTTTACTGATGGACAAACTTTGGATATAGCTGATTATGGAGTATTTACTAACGGTTATGCGGTGACAAAATTTACAAATATAAATTCTGATGGTTCTAAAGCGCAAAGACCAGATATGCCAGACACAGACTTTCCAATGTACAGATTGTCAGATGTGTATTTAATGTACGCTGAAGCTACACTAAGAGGTGCATCGTCTGGTAATGTTGCATTAGCTTTAGAATATGTAAATAAAATTAGAGCAAGAGCTGGTGCAGGTGTTATTACAAATTCTGAATTAACATTAGATTTTCTTTTAGATGAGAGAGGACGTGAATTGTTTTGGGAATGTCATAGAAGAACAGATTTAATTCGTTTTGGCAAATTCACAGGATCGTCTAAAATCTGGCAATGGAAAGGTGGCGTAAAAAATGGTAGTGGTACAGACTCATTCAGAGACTTGATGCCTATTCCGTCACGAACTATTCAAGCAAACCCAACTTTAAAACAAAATCCAGGATACTAACTAACCCTTATAAAAAGTAAATAAAATGAAAAATATATATAAAATTTTAATCGCATTCATTGGTGTATTAGCAGTGTCATGTAATGCTGATGATGTAGAAGACAGACCGGTAATTACACCAGAATCAGCACCGGTTTTGCTTAGCCCACAAAACGATTTTAATATTGTCCTAACAAAGGAAAATGAAAAAGAGATTGCGACTACAGTAATTTGGGATTATGCAAAATACGATGGTACAGCAACTGTTATTAATTATACAATTGAAATTGCAAAAGCAGGAACAAAATTTGCTGCACCTGTTGCAGTTACTACAACAACAGAACGTTACAGAGCTTTAACTGTTGCAGAATTAAATTCAGCTTTAATTAACGGTGGTTTTATTGAGAAAGAAGAAAACAATGTTGATATTCGTATCAAAGCGACAGTTGGTACTGGAGCAGAAGCGCAATATTCTAATTTCTATACTTTTAAAGCAACTCCTTATCACACTCCACTAGCAACTTCTCACTGGTTAGTTGGTGCTGCTACTCCAGGAGGATGGTCTTGGGATGGTGATGCTGAAACAGAATTCCCATTAGTAGTTGGTAAAACAGATGTTTATCAAGTAAAAGTTGTTCTTAAAAGCGGAGAAGCATTTAGAGAATTTTTAGGAAATAACTTTACAAGTAATGGTAACTGGGATGCAAGTCATAATTATACTTACTATTCAGGATTAGGTTACACTATCGATGATGAATTAGTAAACGCTGGTGATGGTGATAGTAACTTTAAATATACTGGACCAACTGGAGAAAGAGTTTTAACTATTGACAATGGTGCGAAAAAAATCACGTTAGACTAGTTTTAATGTAATTTACAAAAAAAAGGGCTATCTCCAGATAGCCCTTTTTTAATCAAACTAACTAACCACACAAACCACGAGATTATGAAAAAAACAATACTTTTTATTTTCTTTTTACTGACACTTGCTATTCATGCTCAACAAATATCGGTTTCACCAGCAGTGTTTCAGGTCAATGAGCCTATTACGATTACGGCTTCTTTTGCATCTAGTACCTGCAATACAATGGGAACAAATCCAACAAAAGTTTATATGCATTCTGGAATAGGCACAGATGCAAGTCCTTGGCAAACTGCTAAAGGAAATTGGGGAGCAGATGATGGTGTTGGATTAATGACTAAAAACGCAAATGGAACATGGAGCATTACAATTACTCCTAGCGTCTATTTTGGATTAACATCGGTTCAGCAAACTGCTGCGACAAAAATGGGAATTGTATTTAGAAGCGCGAATGGAAGTCAGACGATGAAATTGGCGCCATCATGTTCTGATTTTTTTCTTAATGTAGGATCTTTTCAAGTTACTTTGACTTCTCCAGCCGAAAATAGTACCACAATCATTAATTCTGGTTCAAGTTTTAATATTATGGCAACAAATACTGGAGGTGCGGGGAGTTATACTTTAAAAGCTAACGGAACGACAATCAATTCAAATACCAGTACTTCAAGTTATTCTTATACACATACTAATATTACTGCGAATCAAAATTATGAATTGATTGCTACTCAAGGAGCAACCGTAGTTTCAAAGAAATTTGCAGTAGTTATAAATCCGAATACAGTTTCTGAAGCTATGCCAGCAGGTATGGTTGATGGAATTAATTATAATTCTGCCGATTTTACAAAGGCAACTTTGGTGTTAGATGCACCTCTAAAAGATTTTGTATATGTAGCGGGAAGTTTTAATAATTGGCAGCCAACATCGGCTTATGCCATGAAAAAAGACCCGTCTTCTGGGAAGTTTTGGTTAGAAATTACAGGTTTAGTTTCAGGTGAAAACAATACATATCAGTATTGGGTTGTCGATGCAACGCCACTTGTAAATTCGCCATCAATGGTAAAAATTGCAGATCCATATTCAACTTTAGTATTATCTCCTTATGACGATTCTTCAATTCCTGCTTCAAAATATCCAAATATGCCTGTTTATCCAACAGGACAAAATTTTGAGGTTACAGTTTTAAAAACAGGACAGGGCCCATATAATTGGCAGGTAACTAATTTTGAAAAACCACAAAAGGAAAAATTAGTTGTTTATGAAGTTTTAGTTCGTGATTTTGATGCATCAAGAAGTTATCAAAGTTTAATTGATCGAATAGATTATTTTAAAAATCTTAAAATCAATGCGATCGAATTAATGCCTGTAATGGAATTTGAGGGCAATGAAAGCTGGGGTTACAATACTTCATTTCATATGGCTTTGGATAAGTTTTACGGAACTTCAGATAAATTAAAAGAGTTTATTGATTTATGCCACCAAAACGGAATTGCTGTAATTCTTGACGTTGCGTTAAATCACGCTTTTGGAAGAAATCCAATGGTGAGAATGTGGATGAATGATCCTGATGGAGACGGTTTTGGATCGCCAACTGCAGAGAATCCTTATTTTAATACTGTAGCAAAACACAGTTATAGTGTAGGTGAAGACTTTAATCATCAATCATTAAAAACGCAATATTATGTAAATCGAGTTATCAAACATTGGATTGAAGAATATAAAATAGATGGTTTCCGTTGGGATTTAACCAAAGGATTTACACAATTATGCACGTCAAGCGATAATGTTTGTACCGATTCATACCAACAAGATCGTGTAGATATTCTGAAAAAATACGCTGATTTTTCTTGGGCAATAGATCCAACACATTATACTATTTTTGAGCACTTAGGGTCTGATGCTGAAGAACAGCAATGGGCAAATTACAGAGTTACAGAAACACCAAGTAAAGGTGTTATGATGTGGGGTAAAATGACAAAAGAGTACAATCAATTGTCAATGGGATATGCTTCTGAAAGCAATATTTATAGAATGAATAGTGCAAATCGTGGTTTTGTTGCCAATCGTTTAATGGGTTATGCTGAAAGCCATGACGAAGAACGTCTGATGTATAAAAATGTACAATACGGAGCTTCAAACGGAAGTTATAATGTAAAGACATTAAATACAGCACTATCAAGAATGTCTGCTATTGGTGCGGTTTCTTTATTAATTCCAGGACCAAAAATGATCTGGCATTTTGGAGAACTAGGAATGGATGATTCTATTTTTAGCTGTAATAATGGAACTGTAAATGATGAATCGTCTTCAACTCCAGGTGATTGTAAATTAGATACAAAACCACAGCCGCAATGGACAGAAAATTGGTTGGGTGATTCTAATCGAAATAAAATTTACAACGATTGGGCTAAGATGATTACGCTTAAAAAAATGGAGCCAGTATTTTTAGGAACAGCAACAATGAACAATGCGGCTTCTTTGACAGTAAATATCAAAATTACAAACAGCACTTTGACTTCTGCACAGCTAAAAGATGTTTTGATCTTAGCAAATTTTGATACTACGGCTCAAAACCTTGCAACTGGTTTTCCGTATGTAGGAACTTGGTATAATTTAATGGATAATACCACTATCACAGTAACAGATGTTAATGTTCCAGTAAATCTTCCAGCAGGAGAATATAGAATTTACGGAAACAAAGTTGCAAATTTAGCAATAGAAGATTTTGAAAATGGAAATCAGGTAAGCTTATATCCAAATCCTGTCGCCGATTATTTTACTTTAGGTTTTAAAACCTCAAAAGTAGATATCTATTCTATTACAGGACAATTAGTAAAGACATTTAATACAAATGGAAATGCAGATTATCAATTCTCAGTAAGTGGTTTAACTTCTGGATTGTATCTCGTAAAGACGTTTGACGAGAATAATAAAGTTCGTGTTGTGAAGTTTATTAAAAATTAGGTTTGGTTAGTAATGAAAAAGGGCTGTCTAGAAATGGACAGCCTTTTTTGTTTAAGTGGTTTTTTGTGGTATATAAGGTATTGTTTATTTTTTCCTTTTAGGGTCGTTATATTCTCCAATTAAAGAATAATACCCAAATGTTCCTAATCCCATAACAATAAGAGGGGTTAGTATAAATAGAATAATTACACCAAATACTAAATCGTCCTGTTGATCTGAAAGTAGTTTGGGTAAACCAAATTCAAACACGCAAAAATAGGCAGCTGCTGCGGCCAAAGCAATCCATAACGCCCCTAAAACTTGTTTAATCGCATTCATTTTTTTGTAAATTTTAAAGGTGAGTAATTTTGTTTTTGTTGTCAATATAAATCATTCCAATAACAAAGCAGATTCCGGCAATGATTATAGGATACCATAATCCATCCAGATAAAAATCAGCTTTGCCTGCTGTTTTGGCGTGTGATACAAAGTAAGTTGAAATGGCAGGAAGCAATCCGCCAAAAATTCCATTTCCAACATGGTAAGGCAATGACATAGAAGTGTATCTAATTTTAGTTGGAAACATTTCGACTAAAAATGCTGCAATCGGACCGTAAACCATTGTTACAAATAATACTTGAATAAAAACTAATAAGGTTAATGTCCGTTTATCGCTTGAATTAATTAGTATTGATACACTAGTTTGAGCATCTTTTTTGTTCAGATACGTTTTTTTCTCCACCACGGATGTGCCGTCTGTATATTTTTTTTCTGTAATAGTAATCGAACTCCCGTCAGCCTTGTTTTCAGTTGTAACTTTTGGATTTTCAAGAATCTCTGTTTTCTTGTTCACATCAGTCGTATCGTACATAATCTTGTAAATAGGTCTATAGGAAAGTATGGCAATCAGCATACCGAACATCATAATGTATTTGCGACCGATTTTATCGCTCAACCATCCGAAAACAATAAAAAATGGAGTTCCAAATAAAAGCGCAATTCCTAATAATTCATCAACTTGTGAGGAATCTACATTCATAACGGTTTTCATGAAACTCATTGCATAAAATTGTCCCGTATACCAGACAACACCTTGCCCCATTGTAGCTCCAAACAAAGCCAAAAGAACAAATTTTAAATTATATCTATTTCCAAAACTTTCTTTTAGTGGGTTCGCACTTGTTGTTCCCTCTTTTTTGGCTTTTGCGAAAACAGGAGATTCATCCATGTTTTTTCTAATTAAATAGGAAACTCCAACCATGGCAATTGAAACCCAAAAAGGAACGCGCCATCCCCATAAATCAAAGGCTTCGGCAGAAAGCACACTTTTTGTTGCCAGAATAACCATCAGGGAAATAAATAAACCAACAGTAGCAGTAGTCTGAATCCAAGAAGTCCAATAACCTTTTTCTCCAGCTTGAGCGTGTTCAGCTACATAAGTTGCGGCTCCGCCATATTCTCCTCCAAGAGCAAGGCCTTGCATTAAACGTAAAATCAAAACTAATAAAGGAGCTAGAAAGCCAATCGTTTCATAACTCGGAATACAGCCAATTAAAAAGGTTGAACCGCCCATTAATAATAAGGTAGCCATAAAAGTGTATTTGCGCCCAATAATATCGCCAAGCCTTCCAAAGAACAAAGCTCCAAATGGACGAACTACAAATCCTGCGGCGAATGTGGCTAAAGTAGATAAAAATGCTGCCGTTGGATTGTCGCTAGGGAAAAATTTTGTTGAAATTACGACAGCCAAACTGCCAAAAATGTAAAAATCGTACCATTCAATCATGGTGCCCATAGAGGAGGCTGAAATTACTTTCCAAATGCCTTTAGTAGAAGTTTTGCTCATAAAACCGCTTTGAGATCTTGTTAATGAATGAAAAAGAAAAATACAGTTTTACGAATATAGAAGATATTTTTTTATTCAGTCAATACTTTTTTAACAAAAACTATTTATTTGTTGACTTTTGAATTTAACCGCAAAGACGCAAAGAAAAAGCGCAAAGGTTCGCAAGGTTTTTTTGAATTGGCTCACAAAAGAAAATTTGAAAAGGATTTAACTGCAAAGGGCACAAAGAAAAAGCGCAAAGGTTCGCAAAGTTTAATTGTTAAAACTTTGCGAACCTTTGCGTAAATCCTAGCGCTCTTTGCGGTTAAAAAAACCGAAAAGTATAAAAAAACAAAAAACCCGAATATTTCTATTCGGGTTTTGTGGTACCTCCAGGGATCGAACCAGGGACACATGGATTTTCAGTCCATTGCTCTACCATCTGAGCTAAGGTACCGTGCTTGTTGCGGGTGCAAATATATAATCATTTTTGGTTTGTGCAAAACATTTTTTAGAAAAAATCAATTCGTATCTTCGCAAAAGCAAAAAAGGAAATATGATTTTAACGGTCGATGTTGGAAATACCAGAATTAAAGCATCTGTCTTTGAGGGTAATACTACTCTCGAAAGTTTTGTTTTTGAAAAAAATGAACTTGAAAAAAAAATTGAAAAAATTTTAGAGAAATATCCAAAATGCTCCGACTTGGTTGTTGCTTCGGTAGGAAATATCGAAAAACAATCCTTTTTAACTTTCGAAAATAGACTTAAAGTTCATTTTTTTACCCAAGAAGATGTTTTTCCTTTCCATAATAAATATGCAACACCAAAAACTTTGGGAATAGACAGAATGATTTTGGCAGCAGGAGCAACACTACAATTTCCTAAACAAAACCGTTTGGTCATAGATGCTGGAACTTGCATTACCTACGATTTTATCGACGAAAATGACAATTATTTAGGAGGAGCTATTTCTCCAGGTCTCCGTTTGCGATATGAATCACTGCATAATTTTACGGCCAGACTGCCGTTACTAACCTTAGAAGAGCCCGATTCTTATGTAGGAAACTCTACGGCACAAGCGATACATTCTGGTGTTGTCAATGGTTTCGTCTATGAGATTGACGGTTTTATCGATGAATATCGAAAAGAGTTTTCAAATTTTATCATAATTTTAACGGGAGGTGATGCAGATTTTTTGGCTAAACGATTAAAAAATACCATATTTGCCAATTCAAATTTCCTTTTGGAGAGTTTGAGCCAAACATATCAATATAAAATCGACAATGATTAAAAAAGTAATACTAAGCGCTTGTTTGCTTATATCGTTCGTTTCATTCGCTCAACAAGGTACTGCTTCGCCTTATTCTTTTTTCGGAATAGGAGATGTGAGATTCAAGGGAACACTTGAAAACAGATCTATGGCAGGAGTTGCGGTAGAACAAGATACGATTCACTTAAATTTAGAAAATCCGGCAAGTTATGCCAGCTTAATCCAAACAACATTTACAGTTGGGGGAACATTTGCAACTTCAAATTTAAAAACAACTTCTACTTCAGAAAAAGCGCAGCGTTCTACTTTTGATTATTTGGCATTAGGAATTCCAATGGGAAAATTCGGTGCTTCATTTGGTTTGATTCCTGTAACTTCAGTAGGATACAAAATCCGCGAGGATAATTCAGCTACAGAAGGAGCAGTAAGTTCTCAGCTTGATGGAAAAGGTGGTGTAAATAAAGTGTATTTCGGTTTATCATATAAAATAATGCAAAACTGGAATATTGGAGTAGATGCACAATATAATTTTGGAAAAATAACAACTACGAGCGTAGAAGCTATTACTGGAGTTCAAAACGGAACAGCAGAAGTTAATACCTCAGAGCTTTCAGGTATGGCATTCAGTTTTGGAACAATGTACCAGAAAAAAATCTATAATAAAACGAGTATATTTTCTAGTTTGAGCTATTCTTTTGCAAGTAATCTGAATTCGGATAATACAAGAGTTATTTCTGTTCAAGGAGATCCAGAACCTATTGTGGTTCCAGCTGAAGCAACTAAACTAAAACTTCCAAACAAGTTAAGTATTGGTGTGGGTATTGGTGAATCTAGAAAATGGCTTGTAGGGGCAAATATGACCTTTCAAGGAGACGGACAATTAGCAAATTATTATAATGCTGCAAGTAATGTGAGATATGAGAGCTATTCTAAATATGCGTTAGGAGGATATTATCTTCCAAATTATAATTCTTTTACTAGTTACATGAGCAGGATTACTTATAGAGCTGGTTTAAAATACGAGAAAATTGGTCTGATCGTGAATAATGAGTCAATTAAAGATGTCGGAATGACGTTAGGAGCGGGAATTCCGATTCCAGGGTCTTTCTCAAATGTGAATTTTGGAATTGAATTTGGTAAGCGTGGTACAACTTCTGCAGATTTAGTGCAAGAGAATTATGTTAATTTCAGCTTGAGTTTCTCTTTCAATGACAAATGGTTTGTGAAGAGTAAATTCCAATAAACAAAATATTTTATCTTTTAGAAGCTCATTACAATTTACTACATTTGGCAAATGAATTTACCAAAAAGATATAGTCTGATAGTTGTCACAGTTTTTGCTGTGACAATGTTTTTTGGATGCGAAAGTAATTTTAAAGAAGTTCAGAAAATTAACTTCTCAGAATTTGTTCCTGCTAGTGACGCTGATACTGTAAATATTAAATACACAGATTCTGGACGCATTACAGGAGTTTTGATAAGTCCAAAAATGTTAGATTATTCAAATCTTGATTTTCCTTTTACAGAATTCCCGAAAGGAATCGATGTTACATTATATGATAAAAAGCAAAAACGTACCTTTATTAAAGGAAATTATGCGGTTTCGTATAAAAATACAGGAATCATTGATTTGATCGGAAAAGTGAAAATTACTTCTGAAGCAGGACAGGTTTTAGAAACAGAACAATTGTATTTCGATCAGAAAAACGAGTGGTTTTATACAGAACGAAAGTTCAAATTAACCGATATTAAAGGGGTTTCCTATGGTCAAGGAATAGATTTTAGCAAAGATTTTAAAGTGATTAATTCGCAGCGAATAAGTGGCGAAATTGAATCAGACGAAGAATTATAATATTATGGGTTATTTAAAATATACACAATACGTTTACATTCTTTTTGCAGTTTTCTTTACTTACGATGGTATAGTAAAACTAAATGAAGGAGATGAGAGCTATCCTTTTTATTTTGTAATTGCGGGAATGGCTATTTTTATGTTTTTCTTTAGGAGAAGATTTCTTAATAGGCATAACGATCGAAACAAAAATCAATAAAAATGGAAATTAGTATTATAATAATATGTTTAATACTAGCAGCCTTTTTCTCTGGGATGGAAATTGCTTTTACATCCGCTAACAAAATTTATCTCGAGATAGAAAAGAAACAAGACGATTTTCTGTCTCGAATCTTAACAAAACTAACCGAAAATCCTTCCAAGTTTATTGCTGCCATGCTTATTGGCAATAATGTTGCTTTGGTGATTTATGGTTTTTTTATGGGCGATCTCATTTTAAATTGGATGGCTTATTTTGGTTTTGTCTTTTCTGATTGGTGGAATATTCTAATTCAGACACTTCTTGCGGCATTCATCGTATTGCTGACTTCAGAATTTTTTCCGAAAGTTTTTTTTCAAATTTATGCCAATTCTTTAATCAAGATTCTGGCGCTTCCGGCTTATTTATTCTACAGATTATTTTATTACATTTCGACTTTTTTTATTTGGATTGCAGATTTTGTACTGAGTAAATTTTTCAAAACAGAAGGAAGTCAAATTCATTTGTTTAGCCGAATTGAACTCGGAAATTATATTACAGAACAAATGAGTACAGTTGAAGAAGATGAAGAAGTGGATTCTGAAATTCAGATTTTTCAAAATGCATTAGAATTCTCGGCTGTTAAGGCGCGTGATATTATGACGCCTCGAACAGAAATTGTAGATATAGATTTGTTTGATACTGTAGATGATCTTAAAGCATTGTTTATAGAAACAGGATATTCTAAAATTATCGTAAGCCAGAATTCATTGGATGATATTGTTGGTTATGTTCATTCTTTTGATTTGTTTAAAAAACCATCTACAATAAAGTCAGTTTTAATGACGGTTGAATTTGTTCCAGAGACGATTTTAATAAAAGATGTACTGAATTTATTAATCAAAAAACGAAAAAATGTTGCCGTTGTTTTAGATGAATATGGAGGAACTTCGGGAATTGTTACAATTGAAGATATTGTAGAAGAGCTTTTCGGCGAAATTGAAGACGAACATGATTTGGATGAGGAATTGATCGAAGAAGAAATAGGAGAGGGCAAGTATTTGTTTTCAACTCGATTAGATGTCGAGTATTTGAATGAGGTGTATAAATTAATGATTCCAGAAGAGGATTCTTATGGTACATTAGGAGGTTTTATCGTGTATCACACAAAAGAAATCCCACAAAAAGGAGATAAAATTGTAATAGATAAGTTTCATTTTTTTATTGAAGAGGCCTCAAATAAGAAAATAGAACTAGTCAAATTGACAATTAAAGACTGATTTTTTAAATTAATGAAAAAAAATGTTGAAAATAAAACGCTAGTTGTATTGTTATTAACTAGATAATTGTATTTTCGCAAACTGAATATAAAATTAACGATAATAAAATGGCAGTTTTAGCAAAAATTAGACAGCGTTCCGCTTTATTGATAGGAGTTATTGCACTTGCATTATTTGCATTTATAATACAAGATCTATTCACAAGAGGAACATTTGGTCAAAGTTCAAAAGATGTAGGAAGCATCGATGGAAAAGATATTTCATTTGAAGACTTTAGAGTTAAAGTTAGTAATGTTGAAAAAAGTGGGCAAGGCATAACTTCCACTGAAGCTGCAAACAGAGTTTGGGATCAAGAAGTTTCAATAGCTTTATTGTCATCACAATTTGATAAATTAGGATTGAGAGTTGGTGAAAAACACATTTTAGAGGTTTTAAAATCTGATCCAAATATTGGTAAAAACCCAATGTTCTTAAACGCAGCAGGAATTTTTGATGTTGTTAAGTTTAAAGATTATTTTAAATCAAACCCAGAAGCAGCGCAATACATCTCTCAAAAAGAGAAAGATGCTGAATTGAATGCGAAATTTCAAATCTATAATACTTTAATCAAATCAGGACTTTACACAACTGCTAGTGAAGGAAAATTAAAGTATGAAATGGAAACTAATAAAGTAAGTTTTGCTTTTGCAGCTGCTCCATATTCTTCTATTAAAGATAGTGAAGTAAAAATCTCTGATGATGAGATCGTAGCTTACATGAAGAAAAACGAGAAAAAATTCAAAGCAGATGCAACTCGAGAAATTCAGTACGTTTTAGTTGAAGATAAAGCTTCTAAAGAAGATGAGGCTGAAATTAAAACTAAATTAACTGCGTTATTATCAGGAAGTGTTGTTTACAATGCAAAAACTGGTAAAAACGATACATTGCCAGGATTTAGAAACGCTACAAACCTTGCTGAATTTGTAAATGCAAATTCTGATGTTCCTTACGATTCTACTTATGTTCCTAAAAATGCATTGCCAGCTGTTGATGCTGATAAATTATTCAGCTTGCCTGCTGGAGCAATCTACGGACCATACGTTTACGGAAGATATTATGCAATTTCTAAATCTCAAGGATTTAAAGCTGGAGTTAATGCAAAAGCTAGCCATATTTTAATTGGTTACGAAGGGTCTCAAACTCCAAATCCAAAAGAGAAAAGAACTAAAGAAGAAGCTAAAGCTAAAGCTGAAGAAATTTTAGCGCAAGTTCAAGCTAATCCAGATAGTTTTATGATGTTGGCTTTTACAAGTTCTGATGATTCATCTGCACAGCAAGGAGGTGATTTAGGATATTTTGGGCCAAACCAAATGGTAAAACCTTTCAATGATTTTGTATTCAGCAACGGAATTGGTAAAGTTGGTTTAGTAGAAACTCCTTTCGGATTTCACATTATCAAAATTACAGACAAACAAGACGGAATTCGTTTAGCTACAATCGCTCAAAAAATTGAGCCTTCTGAAGCTACTTCTGATAAAGTATTTACATTAGCAACTAAATTCGAAATGGATGCTGCTGATAAAGATTTCAACGCTGCAGCTAAAGAATTAGGTTTAAAAGTTGCTCAGCCAGTTAATGCAAAAGCTATGGATGAAGCGTTTGGACCATTAGGAAACCAACGTAACATTGTAAGATGGGCTTTTGATAAAGAAACAAGCAAAGGAGATGTAAAACGTTTTGAAATTGCAAACATCGGACACGTTATTGCACAATATAAAGGTGAAAACAAATCTGGTTTAGTTTCTGTTGATATGGCAAGACCTTATGTAGAGCCAATCTTAAAAAACAAGAAAAAAGCAGAATTGCTAAAAGCTAAAATGCAAGGTTCAAGCCTTGAAGCTATCGCTAAAGCTGCAGGGGTTGCTGTTCAGCAAGCAGCTGATGTAACTCTTGATAATCCAGTTTTACCTGGTGGAGTTGGACAAGAGCCGAGAGTTGTAGGTAATGCATTTGCTTTAACTGCAAACAAAATCTCTGCTCCAATTGAAGGAAATACTGGAGTGTATGTTGTAAAAAACATCAAAACGGTAAAAGCTCCTGCAATTGCTAATCACGCTGCTTATGTAGAGAAAGTAAAAGCTCAAAGTGCATCTGATGCAAGCAGAGTATTACCAGCGTTGAAAAACAATGCTAAAATTGAAGATAACAGACTGCAATTTAACTACTAATTAAAAAGTAGCTGATCATAAAAAGAAACCCGAAACATATTAATGTTTCGGGTTTCTTTTTTTTTTGTAAAATAAGAAAATTTACTTTGTGTTAATTTTCTTAAAGTATATAGGGATTATCGAAATTTAATTTAAAAAACTTGTGATTTTCAAATTATTACAGTTAATTTGCTCGATTTTTAACTTTAACATATTTTTGGCTTTTGCCACACAATAAAATATAGAAGATAAATATTTTAAAAAACAAAAGCTTTAATAACCAATCATTTAATGTTTTTTACTTTTAAATTTTTTAGAAGAAAGCAGAGAGTATATACCAAAATAGAAAGTCATATTTATGGTATTATTATCGAGCTTTTAAAAGTAGGCAGCACCGACATCAATGTTGATGAATTGGGTGGGAAGTATTATTTGAGTAACGAAGAACAGCATTTTAAAGTTACTATTTTGAGCAACGATAACGTGATTAGATTAACCAATACGCACGATTCTGTTGCTGAAAAATATGATAAAATCTTTGTAGAGGATGTTTTAAGAGCAGTAAAAGAAGAGAAACATCGTCGAATGGAAGTGGTTTACGATTCAATCACCAACAGCATCGAAAAAATGGCAGAACGCTTGCATAATAGACTTATAGAGTCAAATGAGCAAGACAAATCTGTTCGCCGTTTAGAGACAAAAGAGGTTAAAAACAGTAAAAAAGTAAACTAAATAACTTTTTTGAAATGATTTATAAGATCATTTCTTCATAAGTCAGAATAGTCTCGTATCCTTTATTAAAGAAATATTCTTTCGGATTTTCTTTTGAAACCACTAGGATAAAGTCGCCTCCCCAAGCTCCTAAACTTTTTATTACACCATTAAAATCAGGAAAAATAGCCTCTTTTATAGTCTGCATTTCTAAAACATTACTCAAATGAATTTCGTGTTTCTGAATTGCAGAAGCAAATTCTTTTAATGTTTTGGCGTGAAGTATTTCATTAGTGATTTTATTGTTTTCTGCAACGCTAGCTGCTAGATGATTGCCTTTGTGGTTGTTGTATGAATATATAGCAGATTTACTATTTTGCTTTTTATTCAGGTAAACAAAATAAAGATGTTCTTTGAAGTCAGGATTAAATTCAACTTGCTGTACAAAATTATCTTCTATTCGATATAAAACTGGAGTGTTGTTTTGTGCGCATGCAATATCATAACCGCTTCCTCCGAAACTGTTTTTTAGTAGAGTAAAAGCATTAATTTCTGTCCATTGTGCAATATTATTGATAAGAGTAGAAGAAGTTCCTAGTCCCCAGTTTTTTGGAAAACTCAAATGTGTACTAACTTTATATCCGTTAGCATTATCAATAAATTTTGGATTTAAAATATAAGCTTCGTGTAAAATGTTGACTAAAGTTGATTTTACAGTGTCAATGTGAGAATCCGAACCTTTTACAACTTCGTCAAACGAAATGGTTTCTTCAAACCATAAATGTTTATCATAATCGTAACTTTTCCATTCGATTTGTTTGTCTCCTGAGGCTTCAATTACTAAATCCTGACCAAATTTTGTTGGTAGCGCAAATGCATCTGCTCCGTCTAAAACGAGATATTCACCAGCGATAAATAGTTTTCCGTTACTGTAAAAGGTTGTTGACATACTTATTTTATATTATAAATTCCAAATCTGAAACTCCAAATTCCAAGAACTAACATTGGAATTTGGAATTTAAAATATTGGATTTTTTAACTAGGTTATTTTCTTAAGTTTTCAATAAATTCTACCACAGCACTATGAGAAACGGCTGTTTTTTTGAAGTGGGATTTAATTAAATGACGTTCTTCATCGGTAGCTTCAAATTGATTTATGATGTTGTTAAGGTGCATTTTCATGTGTCCTTCCTGAATTCCTGTTGTAGTTAAGGAACGCAATGCAGCAAAGTTTTGTGCCAAACCAGCAACAGCTACAATTTCCATTAATTCTGGAGCTGAAGGTTTTTCTAAAATTTCGAGACACAATTTTACTAAAGGATGTAAAGAGGTTAAGCCGCCAACAGTGCCAACAGCCAAAGGAATTTCAAGCCAAAAAGTAAAAATTCCGTTCTCAATTTTGGCGTGTGATAAACTTGCGTACTGACCATTTCTTGAAGCATAAGCATGTACGCCAGCTTCTACAGCTCTAAAATCGTTCCCTGTTGCTAGAATTACAGCATCTACGCCGTTCATGATGCCTTTGTTATGTGTAACTGCTCTAAAAGGTTCAACTTCTGCAATTTGAACTGCCTGAAGAAAACGTTCAGCAAATTCTTGAGGATTTGTAATGTGTTTTTCCGCTAAATCTTCTATTGGACAAGAAACTTCGGCTCTAACAAGGCAATGAGGCACATAGTTAGAAAGAATGCTCATTACAACTTCTAGCTTTTCACCATTTTGGCATAAGTCAGAATTTTGAGCTTCTTCTTTTAAAGTAGTGGCAAATTGCTCTAAGCAAGAATTTATAAAATTGGCTCCCATGCTGTCTTTGGTTTCAAAAGTGGCATGAAGCTGATAGTAATTTTCTAGTAAACTTCTTTTGTCTTTTAATTTAATATCTAGAATACCGCCTCCACGCTGTTGCATATTTTTGGTAATACTTTGCGTTTCTGAAAAGAATTTTGCTTTGATTTGGTCAAAAAACTCAGCTAACTTTTCGGCATCTCCGCTATAAGTGAAATGAACTTGGCCAATTTTTTCGGTATCTATAATTGTAGCTTTAAATCCGCCTCTTGTCGACCAGTATTTTGCTGCTTTTGAAGCTGCAGCAACGACAGAACTTTCTTCGATGGCCATCGGAATTGTTTTGTATTTTCCGTTGATCAAAAAGTTAGGAGCAACTCCAAGGGGGATATAAAGGTTTGTAATGGTGTTTTCTATAAATTCGTCATGAAGCTGCTGAAGCTTTTCGTCTGAATTCCAGTAATTTCTTATAATATTTTGCGCCTCTTCAGGATTTGAAAAATACTCATTTGCAATCCAGTTGATTTTTTCTTTTTTGGATAATTTAGAAAATCCGGCAACAGCGTTGTTCATTCTCAATGTATTAAATAATAATGTTGTGGCAAAGATACTATTTTAAGAGTTTTGATTGCAATCTATTTCAGACATGAAAGTACGCAATCGTTATTTTTTTTAACATTTAACACTTAAAATGTGTATTATGTTTATTTTTTTTACTAAAATTGGGCTCTTTTTATATTTAAAATAATTCTAATGAATACAAGCAAATTTACTGCAGTACTTTTATTCTTAACTGCAGTTGTTTTTGGACAGCAGAAGATAACTGTCGAAAATGTTTTTAGTGGTACTTTCCGGGCTAAAGGAATGGATGAACTGCAATCGCTAAAAAATACAAATCAATATACTGTTTTAAATGTTGATCAGGCGAGCAGAAGTATGCAGATTGATTTATACGATTTTGCGACACTGAAAAAAGTATCAAATCTTATTGATACTAAAAACTACAAAGAACTTGCCAGCGGAATTAACAGCTACACTTTTGATGCTTCTGAAAAAAAGATCTTAATTGCTTGTAATTCTTCTAAAATATTCCGTCACTCATTTACTGCTGATTATTTTCTTTATGATATCGCAACAAAATCTCTGACTAAACTTGTTGATTTTCAAATCCAAGAACCAACATTCTCACCTGACGGAACAAAAATCGCTTATGCAAAAGAAAATAACTTATATGTATATGACGTAGCTTCAAAAAAATCTACGGCTATTACAACAGACGGAAAGAAAAATGCGGTTATAAACGGTATTACTGACTGGGTTTACGAAGAAGAATTTGCATTTGTACGTGCTTTTGACTGGAGTAAAGACAGTAAAAAAGTAGCTTATATTCGTTTTGACGAAAGCGAGGTTCCTGAGTTTTCAATGTCAATCTTCCATAAAGATTTGTATCCTAAAATTGAAACTTTTAAATATCCTAAAGCAGGAGAAAAGAACTCAGAAGTTTCATTGCATATCTATGATGTAGCTGCAGCAACAACCAAAAAAGTAGATTTAGGAAAATATAATGATTTCTACATTGCGAGAATGCAATGGACAAATGATGCAAATGTACTTTCTGCACAGATTTTAAATCGCCATCAAGATAATTTAGATATACTGTTTATTGATGGTACAACTGCTAGTTCTAAAGTGGTTTTAAATGAAAAAGACAAAGCTTATGTAGATATTACTGATAATTTAACTTTCTTAAAAGACAACAGTTTTATTTGGACTAGCGAAAAAGACGGTTTTAATCATATTTATGTGTATGATAAAAACGGAAAACTTAAAAATCAAGTTACAAAAGGAAACTGGGAAGTGGTTTCATACTACGGTTTTGACGAAAAAACAAAAACTATTTTCTATCAATCTACAGAAAATGGTTCTATCAACAGAGATCTTTACAGAATTGGTTTAGATGGAAAAAATAAAGTGCGTTTGTCTTCAAAAGAAGGGACTAATAAAGCTACTTTTAGTCCAAATTTTCAATTTTTTATAAATACTTTCTCTAGTACTACTCAGCCAACGATTTATACTTTAAACGAGGCTAAAACAGGAAAAGAAATTCAGGTTATAGAGAATAATCAGGCTCTTACTGATAAATTGAAATCGTATGATCTTCCTTCAAAAGAGTTCTTTGTTTTAAAAACAGCAAAAGGAAACGAATTAAATGCGTGGATTATGAAACCAAAAGATTTCGATCCTTCAAAAAAATATCCTGTTTTTATGTTCCAATATTCAGGTCCAGGATCTCAGCAGGTAGCAAATCAATGGAATAATTCTAATGATTACTGGTTCGCTTCATTAACACAACAAGGTTATATCGTGGCTTGTGTTGATGGAAGAGGTACGGGTTATAAAGGGGCTGATTTCAAAAAAGTAACTCAGAAAGAATTAGGAAAATACGAAGTTGAAGACCAGATTGATGCAGCAAAAGTAATTGGTAATTATCCTTATGTTGATGCCTCAAGAATTGGAATCTTCGGATGGAGCTATGGTGGATTTATGGCATCTAACTGTATTTTCCAAGGAAACGATGTGTTTAAAATGGCAATCGCAGTTGCTCCGGTTACAAACTGGAGATTTTATGACAGTGTTTACACAGAAAGATACATGCAGACTCCGCAAGAAAATGCAAGCGGATATGACCAAAACTCACCTATAAACCATGTGGATAAATTAAAAGGTAAGTTTTTATTGATTCACGGTTCTGCAGATGATAACGTTCATGTTCAAAACACGATGCAGATGATGGAAGCTTTAATTCAGGCAAATAAACAATTTGATTCTCAAATTTATCCAGATAAAGATCATGGTATTTATGGCGGAAAAACGAGAGTTCAGCTTTATACTAAAATGACAAACTTTATCAAAGAAAATTTATAATCTAAAAATAATTAAATAAACGAATAATATGGGAGAAACTCAAGTAAAAACAGCGCATCCAAAAGGACTTTGGGTATTATTTGGAACGGAGATGTGGGAGCGGTTCAATTTTTATGGAATGCGAGCTTTATTGACTTTATTTCTTGTGAATTCATTGTTGATGAAGGAAGAAGAAGCGTCATTAATTTATGGAGGTTTTCTTGGACTTTGTTATTTAACACCAATGTTAGGTGGTTTTGTTGCTGACCGTTATTTAGGAAACAGAAACTGTATTCTTTTAGGAGGGTTGTTAATGGCGATTGGACAATTGCTTTTGTTTACGAGCGGAAGTGTTTTTGGATCTAACTTAGGTTTAGCAAAAATCATCATGTACTCTGCTTTAGGAGTAATTGTTTTTGGTAACGGATTCTTCAAGCCAAACATTTCTAGTATGGTTGGAAGTTTGTATCCAAAACAAGAAAAAACAAAATTAGATAGTGCTTTTACTATTTTCTATATGGGTATTAATATCGGAGCATTTTTAGGTCAGTCTATCTGTCCTTTATTGGGAGATGTTAAAGATGCAGGCGGAATTAGAGATATTCACGCTTTCAGATGGGGATTCTTGGCTGCTTCTACTGCAATGTTATTAGGGACCGTTCTTTTCTACTTCTTGAAAAATAAATATGTAGTTTCTCCAGAAGGAAAACCATTAGGAGGACTTCCTTCTAAAAATGACGCTTCAGACTTTGAAGAAGGAGAAGCACAGCAAGCAAATTTTTCTACTAAAGCCCTTATTGGTGCAGGAATTGCTTTTGTTGCTTTAGGATTCTTTTTCCACTATGTGGTTGGTCAGAACTTGATTTATACTTTGATTTATTCAAGTGGTTTGGCATTAGCAGGATTAATTATTTCAGACACGTCTTTGACTAAAGTTGAAAGAGATAGAATTTATGTAATCTACATCGTATCGTTTTTTATTATTTTCTTTTGGGCAGCATTTGAACAAGCTGGTTCATCTTTAACTTTTATTGCAGATAATCAAACAGACAGACATTTCTTTGGTTGGGCAATGCCACCATCAATGGTTCAAATTTTTAACGGAATGTTTGTTGTGCTTTTAGCAGTTCCTTTCAGTATTCTTTGGGATACTTTAAGAGCTAAAGGAAAAGAACCAATTTCTCCTGTAAAATTAGCAGCTGGTTTGGTAATCATTTCTGTGAGTTTCTTTATGATTGCGACTCAGGTTTCTTATATCGGAACTTCAGGGCTTTTATTAGTCAAATGGTTGATCTTATTATATTTCTTAAATACATGTGCTGAACTATGTTTGTCTCCAATTGGTTTGTCATTGGTTGGTAAATTATCTCCAAAACGTTTCGCGTCATTATTATACGGAGTATTCTTTTTGTCAAATGCTTCAGGATATGCATTAGGAGGGACTTTAGGTTCTATCTTACCAGCAACTGGTGATAAATTTGCAAAAGCAAAAGAATTAGGAATCGATCTTCAAGCAGTTTTAGATAAAAAAATAACGCTTTCAGCAGACCAGTTGGCTTTGTTGGATCATCATCAGATTAGTGCACAAAATCCAATTTTTGCAGGATTTGAAATCCATAATTTATATGAATTTTTTATGGTATTTGTTGTACTGACAGGTATTGCTGCAATTTTATTATTTGCTTTAACGCCACTATTAAAAAAATTAATGCACGGTGTTAGATAGAATGGAAAACAATATTACTTTAGAAGGAATTCAAAATTTTAAAGGCAAGTACCCAAAGCAATTGTGGTATTTGTTTTTGGTTGAAATGTGGGAGCGTTTTTGTTTCTACGGAATGAGAGGGGTTTTGGCAGTTTTCATGGTGGATCAATTAGGTCTGCTTGATGGGCAAGCAAGTCTTCAATATGGTGCAATTCAAGCGTTTGTTTATGCATTTACTTTTATTGGTGGAATTTTTGCCGATAAAATTTTAGGGTTTAAAAAGTCGCTTCTTTTTGGTGGAATTGTGATGATTCTGGGGAATTTGCTTATTGCAGCAAATCCGCATGATTTCTTTTATTATGGAATAACACTTTCTATTATCGGAACTGGTTTTTTTAAACCAAATGTTTCTTCGATGGTAGGGGAGCTATATCATGAAAATGATGGTCGTCGTGATGCAGGTTACGGATTGTTTTATGCTGGAATTAATATTGGTGGAATGCTTGGAGGTGCAATACCAATTTATTTAGGAAAGAATTATTCTTGGAGCCTTTGTTTTCTTTCTGCAGCGATTGTTATGATAATAGGAGTTATAACTTTCCTTTTGACTAAAAAACATTTGGCGCCAATTGGAAATTCTCCATTACAAAATCAGGCACCTAAAAAACGTAATCTTTACGAAATAGCAGTTTATTTAGGTTCTTTTGCTGTAATTCCATTGGTTTATATAATGGTTATTAATTCTGATTTTACGGAGTATTTTATGTATACAATCGGAATTTTGGCATTGGGATATTTTTTATATGAACTGATAATGATAAAAGAGAGAAAGCAGCAACTTAAGTTTTTGGCTGCCTTTATCTTTATTTTTGCGTATTTTATGTTTATGGCAATTTCAGAACAATCTGGAGGTTCTTTGTCATTATTTGCGAAAGATAATTTAACGAATAAATTGTTGTTCTTCAGTATTGATCCTAATGTGGTTAATAATAGTATAAACTCTCTTTATGTTATTATTTTTAGCCCGCTTGTTGGGATTTTGTGGATCTATATGTTTAACCGTAAAATAGAGCCTAATACAGTTGTTAAATTTGGTTTGTCGTTTATTTTATTGGCGGCAGGTTTCTTTATCTTTTACAGTGCAAGATTCTTTGTAAATGCAGACGGATTAAGTTCTCTTGATGTTTTTGCTTTAGGATATCTTTTGTATACACTTGGGGAATTATGTATTGGTCCAATCGGGATGTCGGTAATAACTAAATTATCTCCAAAAAGATTGTTCGGAATGATGATGGGATTATGGTTCTTGTCTAGTGCATTCGGACAGTTTGCTGCAGGTAAGTTGGGAGCTGAAATGTCTAATGCCAATACTGGAACTACATTAATGTCTAAACTTATTGCTTACACGGATGGATATTATCAATTAGCCGTATATGCTCTTGTTGCAGGTATTGCATTTATTGTTCTAACTCCGTTAATCAGAAGATTAATGCAAGAAGTTAAATAATTAAATTGTAATCACTTTTTGCATAAATTTGTATAAAATTTCCATTATGAAAAAAATAGTACTTATTGCTTTGTTTTTAATTGGTGCTGCTAATCTTCAAGCACAAGAATTAAAATGGTATACAGATGTTAGAGAAGCAATTACTGTAAGTAATAAGGAACAAAAGCCTATGCTGATGTTTTTTACGGGCAGTGATTGGTGTGGTTGGTGTATTCGCTTGCAAAATGAAGTTTTAAAGACTGCTGAATTTAAAAAGTGGGCAACAGATAATGTGGTTTTAGTTGAATTGGATTATCCTAGATCTGTTCCTCAGACACCAGAACTTAAAAGTCAGAATAACGAATTGCAACAGGCTTTCGGAATTCAAGGTTTTCCGACGGTTTTCTTTACTAGTGCAGAAACAAAAGATGGAAGGGTAAACTTTAAAGGTCTTGGTAAAACAGGATATGTTGCAGGTGGGCCATCAGCTTGGTTGACTGTTGCGGAAGGAATAGTGCATCCTAAAAAAATATAAATTTAGATTTTAAAATATTGAAAAGCCTCTTACTGTGTAAGAGGCTTTTTTTTGTTTAGTAGGAAAAACTCTTTAGGAAGATCTTTTAAATTGAGTATTTTATATTTTATTATATATAAAAAAACATATAATGTATTTTTTGTTCTAATAAAATTTGGATAACTAAAATATAATGTTAATTTCGTCTTGCTAATCTAACCAAAACCAATTTATATGACTAAAAAATTACTTATCCTACTGTTTTTTTTAGGTTCATTTATGATGCAAGCACAAAACTTAGCATGGAGAACAAACATGACAGATGCTATTGCTATAAGTAATGACCAGAAAAAACCAATGTTGATTTTATTCACTGCCTCAGGTGTACCCGAAAATCTTCAAAATGAAATCTTTAAAACACCCGATTTTGCCGTGTGGTCACGAGACAACGTGGTCTTAGTAAAATTAGATTTATCTGACATGAATGCTTCAGATAGTGATCGTGAGCAAAATGTAAAATTGAAAAATGCATTTGGAGTTCAAGATCTTCCAGAAGTATGCTTTGCAATGGCATCAGTAAGGAAAAACAAAACTACATTTAGTGCTTTAGGAAAAATTGCCTATAAACCTGGAGGAGCGAAAGCTTGGATTGCAGAATCAAATGCAATTCTACATCCATCAGAATAGTAAACGATTTCATTCGACTTTTATTTTAATTTTTTTTAGTCCCCTTTCTGTTTTGCAGGAGGGGATTTTTTTGTTCTTAAAAGAAATCGAGAATTTGATTATTTTATATAGTGTTTATTTTACATTTATTAAAAAACAGCTCGTATATTATCAATTTGATTTTAATTCTTATAACTTGATTTATAATTGCTTAAAATCTTTATTGGATTCTGTTTTTGTATTATTTTAGTTTTATTAACATAACCAAAACCAAAATTATATGCCAAAAAATCTACTTATCCTACTATTGTTTTTAAGCCCATTTTATATGAATTCCCAAAATATAATATGGAAAACAGATATCAATGATGCTGTAACTGCTAGTGCAGAAAAGAGAAAGCCATTACTGATTTTTTTTACGAGCCAAGGTGTAAATCCTCAACTTCAGAATGAAATTTTTTCTACTCGAGATTTTGAAGAATGGTCACGTAAAAATGTTATTTTGGTTAAGCTTGATCTCTCTGATCCTTCTATTTCTGATGCAACTAGAGAACAAAATTTGCGATTAAAAAATGCTTTTGGAATTGAAGAAATTCCGCAAGTGTGTTTTTCTGAAGTAACTAGCAGAAAAGGAAAAACCAATTTTAATAAATTAGGACTTATAGGCTATAAAGCTTCTGGTGTTAAATCATGGATTTCTGAATCGAGTTTGATTTTAAACCCAGAATAAAAATTATAATTGATAATATCCCTTTTCTTTTGTTGAATGAAAAGGGATATTTTTTTGAAGACAGCTTTTTTCCCAGTATTTCTGAATTGAATTTGAATTTGAACCATCTGCAATAACAACTTTTGGGTGAATATTTTCCAGCACTCGATCCAGATTTATTTTTGAGGTTTGAGTAAGGATTAAAATATCTGGCTGAATTTTTTCTGAGAAAGTTTTAGTGCTGTCAATTATTAGAATTTTGGTGTTTTTAAAATAAAGCACATTTTTAATTTCTTCGATTTTGTTTAAGCTGATTGAATTTCCAACGAGATAAGAATTTATGTTTCTTTTATTAACGTTCTTTTGAATTGTATCTCTAGTATAAAGTGTGATGTTTCTTCCTAAGCGCTCAGAAATAATTGTGTTGCTTTTTTCATTGTAAATAATCAATTCTTCTTTGTTTTCGGTTTCTGCTTTAGTCAAAATAAAAGAAATTTGGATTAAAATAATTGAAGCAAGCGCCAATATCAGTTTGTTAAAGCTCGGTTTTTTAATCCAGATTATGGTGCCAATTATAAAGAGTGAGAATGCCCATAAATTATAGAAGTTGAAACTTATGTCTCTAATGACAAATGAATCAGCAGAAGCTACAGCGTGAATCATAAGATTTAGAAGATAAATGCTTTTCTCAAAAATTATTGTCATGAATAAAGGCGGGCTTGTAAAAATGGCGATAATCATAACGACAATTCCTGCAATCATGATAAAAGATAAAACAGGTAGAATAATGATGTTTGTGACAAAAAACAGACCCGGAAATTGATGGAAATAATAAAGGCATAAAGGCAAAGTACCAATTTGTGCTGCAAATGAAACAGTCAAAGCTTCCCAGATATAAACTATCAACTTGTTCTTTGGTTTGTATATGTTTTTTAGAATAGGATGTAGCCAAAGAATAAAAAACAATGCGATGTAACTTAATTGAAAACCAACATCAAATAAAAAATACGGTTCAAAAAGCAATATCAATAAAATTGAAACTAATAATGTGTGATAGATATTACCATTTCGTCGTAAATGACTCCCAATTGCAACAAATGAGAACATCACTACAGATCTTAAAACTGAAGGAGATAAGCCAGAAATTATAGCAAAACCAGCCAATGAAATCAAGATTGACGCCAATTTAAAAAAAGAACCTTTTCTGGTGTTTGGAATTGGCTTGAGAATGAAAGTGATGAAAAGCATTATAAAACCCACATGGAGTCCTGAAACAGATAAAATGTGCGTAGCTCCAGAGTATTGATAATCTTGAATAATGTCTTGTGAAATCTCTTGCTGCTGGCCTAGAATTAATGCTAAAGCAACATTCATTTCAGCTTTGTTGAATTTTGATTTTTCGAGATTGGAAATTATTCTCGAATGCAATTTTGCACAATAGTACCAAATGTCTTTTTGAATTGTTTTGCTAACCAGAATTTCTTTCTTCTGACAATAAATCTGCGCATAGATTTGTTTGTCTGCCAAATACCTGCTGTAATCAAACTGATTCGGATTTTTATTTGGCTTATTTTGTTGAAGTACAGTTTCAAGTTTAATACTATTCCCTATTATTAAACGATTTTGAGTGCTGTCTTTCTGAACATTTACAATTACTTTACCTGAATATGCTTTCGCTGAAATTGTTTTTATAAGGCCAATATATCGATCGCTATAATCGTTGCTTTTTAGTTTTTCTCTAAGAATTAAGGTAAGAGATTGTTTTTTTTCAAATGCAGATTTAAAATGGGTGTAATTGTCTTTTTGAAGTTTTTCGGTATGGCTAATGATTGTAAAAGCGCCGATACAGAAAGATAAAAAGTAACTTAAGGCTCCAAGTAATATAGATTTCTTATTGTATTTTAAATGCCAAAAGAAAGCTATACAAAATGCAATGAAGCATGATAAGACCGAAAAAGTAATTGTCGAAACAGAAAAACGCAGATAATATGAGGCAACTATACCAAGCGTAAAGGCAATTGTAATTTTTACTAACGGAAAATCTAATACTTTCATGGCATAAAAGTATTAATTATTTGTAAGAAAAATAATAAAAAAATATTCTTTTACGGAAGAACTCTGTTTACTTGCTCAAAAGAATTTTTATAATAAGGTTCTTTTGTAGAAGAAATTATTACCCCTTTTGAAGTTGAGGAATGAACAAATTTTACTTCATCAGAATTGACTTCTGTAATCAATCCAACGTGATTAATTTGTTTGCTTTTGTTGGTTTTAAAGAAAATTAAATCGCCTTTTCTGGCATCATTCAACGGAATTACCTTTCCAATTTTTGCTTGTTCATAAGAACTCCTCGGAAGATTGATGCTTTCACTTTCAAAAGTAGTGTAAACCAATCCAGAACAATCAAATCCGCTTTTTGTAGTTCCTCCAGCTTTATAACGAACACCAATGTTATCGGTTGCTTTTTCAATTAAATTATTAACCAAAGCTCTGTTTTCTTTTTTAGATTCGTTTTTGTTTACAACAGAAGAAGTCGATTTACAAGAAGTAAAAGCGATTGCTAAAAGCAGAAAAAGGAGTATTCTTTTCAAAATCAGATTTATTAGTTTTGTTTTAAATCGGCAACAATGAGTTTTGCGGTGTTTTTGCTTGCACCAACTCCGCCTAATTTTTGTTCTAGTATATCGTAATTTTGTAGCACTTTATTGCGATGACTAGGCTCTAATAATTTCTGAAGCTCTTCTTTGATTCGTTTTTTGTTGCAATCTCCCTGAATTAATTCAGTCACAACTTCTTGATCCATAATTAAATTTACAAGAGAAATGTATTTTAAAGTGATAATTCGTTTCGCAATTTGGTACGAAACTTCACTTCCTTTATAGCAAACCACTTCGGGCACTTTAAAAAGGGCTGTTTCAAGAGTTGCAGTTCCAGAAGTTACTAATGCAGCTGTCGAAGAACGAAGTAAATCGTATGTTTTATTGGAAACAAATGCAATGTTTTTATTTTTTAAGAATTGCTGATAAAATTCGTATTCCTGACTTGGAGCGCCAGCAATTACAAATTCGTAATCCTGAAAATCATCAACAACGCTTAGCATCACGCTCAACATTTTGGTAATTTCCTGTTTGCGGCTTCCAGGTAGAACAGCAACGATTGGTTTTTCGCCTAGATTGTTTTCTTTTCTAAACAAGGCCTCATCAAAAGCAGGCTGATTCTGAATCGCATCAATAAGCGGATGTCCAACAAAATCCACAGGGAAATGATGTTTGTCTTCGTAGAAACTTTTCTCAAAAGGCAAAATAACATACATCTTATCGATATCTTGTTTGATGGCTTTAATTCTGTTTTCTTTCCAAGCCCAAATTTGTGGAGAAATATAATAGTGCGTTTTATAGCCTAATTCTTTTGCCCATTTTGCAATTCGCATGTTAAAACCTGGATAATCAATAAAAATAATCACATCTGGTTTAAACTCTGAGATGTCTTTTTTACAGATTTTAATATTGTTTAAAATGGTTTTTAAATTGAAAACCACTTCAATGAAGCCCATAAAAGCCAAGTCGCGATAATGTTTTACCAGAGTTCCACCTGCTTTTTGCATTAAGTCTCCGCCCCAAAATCTAATTTCTGCTTCTGGATCTTCAACGTATAACGCCTTCATTAAGTTTGAACCATGTAAATCTCCAGAGGCTTCTCCTGCAATTATGTAATATTTCATTTTGTTTTTTTGTAAATGTGCTAAAGTTGTAACATTAAAGGGAACTTAGCAAAGATAAGATTTAAATAACTAATGTCGAAATTGCCAGTACAATCACGGCTAAAATTACGCCTCGAGCCATATATTCTTTATTTCTTTTTAAAAGAATAGCAAACACGCCAAGATCTAAAAGTGTTCCTATAGTAATTATTTTTCCAAGATATCCGTATTCTCGAATCATTTGAAATCCTTGCGAAATGTCAAATGTGGTGAAAAAAGTGATAAACAGATAGCTTCCTAAAAGAGCTGTAAAAATTCCGATTAAAAAACCGATTACTATTTCTTTAGTCATTTAATTTCCAAGTGTTAAGTTGCTGAATAGAGTGGTGGGCAGTCAAGTCAAACTGTACTGGAACTACCGAAATATATCCGTTTGCCAAAGCCCATTCGTCGGTATCTTCGCCTTTATCTTCGTTTACAAATTTTCCGGCGAGCCAGTAATAATCTTTCCCGAATGGAGTTTGTCTTTTGTCAAATTTCTGTGCGTAATACGCTTTCGCTTGACGGCAAACTTTTATTCCTTTAATTTCAGATTCTTTTAATTTCGGAAAGTTTACATTTAAAACTACTCCTGGAGGCAGTTTATTAGCTAGGGTTTCTAAAGCAATTTTCTTTACGAAAGACTTGATCGGCTCAAAATCAGCATTCCAATCAAAATCTAAAAGAGAAAATCCGATTGCCTGAATGCCTTCAATTCCAGCCTCAACAGCCGCACTCATGGTTCCAGAATAAATAACATTGATAGAAGAATTTGATCCGTGATTGATTCCCGAAACGCACAAGTCAGGTTTACGTTTCAAGATTTCGTTTACTGCCAGTTTTACACAATCTACAGGAGTTCCAGAACAGCTATATTCTGCAATTGTGTCGTCTTTAGAGATTTTATCTATAAATAAAGTATTGTTGACCGTGATCGCGTGTCCCATTGCGCTTTGGGGTTTGTCTGGAGCAACAACAATGACATCGCCTATTGTTTCCATAACGCTAATAAGGGCTCTAATTCCGGGAGCCAAAATACCATCATCGTTGGTTACTAATATAAGTGGTTTCTCAGCTTTCATTTAATAAAAATTATGTGTAGTTTTAACAATTGTAGGATTTTAAGAACAAAATTAATCACAATTATTTGCGAGAAGTCACAAATAGTGCAAAATTTGTCAACTAAGGTAAAGAACTTTTTTACGAATTAAACATTTTTATATCTTTAACAAAAAATTATCGAAGCGTTAGCTCTCATGGCATAGTTTTTAACGTAACTTAGATAAAAAAATTGATGAATGCTATTATAAAGTTTATGAAAAGAAATTATAAGATACTCATAGCCGTATTGTGCTTATCGCTTACATTATTCGCATTTAAGATGAATGCCGATAGGACAATCGACCCAGATCCGAATAGAGACAAGACACTTTTAGAATTACTAGCATTTGTTATTGAAAAAGGACATTATAGTCCAGCAGAAATAAATGATGAGTTTTCAAAAGGTATTTTTAAAGATTATATTGATGCTTTAGATCCTTCAAAAAGATTTTTCCTTCAGTCAGATATTGATGAGTTCAAGCAGTATGAATTAATGCTGGATGATCAGTTTTTGAATAAAGATATTACTTTCTTCAACCTTACTTATACAAGGTTGATGAAGCGTATGGAGGAAAGTAAAAAACGTTATAAAACGATTTTAGCTCAGCCATTTAACTATAATGTAGATGAGAATTTTGATGCGGATTATGAGAAAATGCCGTATGCAAAAAACTTAACAGAGATTAATGAAAGATGGAGAAAACAAATCAAATTATCGACTCTTTCTTCTTTAGTTACCAAACAAAAAATTGAAGAAGAAAAGAAGAAAAAAGATCCAGCTTATAAAGAGAAATCTTTTGAAACTTTAGAAAAAGAAACTCGCGAAAGCTCTTTAAAATCTTTAGATGATAATTTTAGTGTAATTAAAGATTTGAATAGAGAGTACTGGTTCTCAGTTTACTTGAACTCTATTATGGCTCGTTTTGATCCGCACACAAGCTATTTTGCACCAGAAGAAAAAGATCGTTTTGATGTAAATATCAGTGGAAAACTTGAAGGTATCGGAGCTCGTTTGACTAAGAAAAACGACTTTACTCAGATTGACGAATTAATTTCTGGAGGTCCAGCTTGGAAAGGAAAACAGCTTGAAGCTGGAGATTTAATCTTGAAAGTGGCACAA
Organism: Flavobacterium tagetis; assembly: GCF_016735615.1. Taxonomy (GTDB): domain Bacteria; phylum Bacteroidota; class Bacteroidia; order Flavobacteriales; family Flavobacteriaceae; genus Flavobacterium; species Flavobacterium tagetis. The sequence goes on along the minus strand of NZ_JAERSF010000001.1, from coordinate 686,768 downwards.
GGAAACGAAGAGCCTGTAGATGTTGTTGGAATGCGTTTGGATGATGTTGTGAAAAAAATTAAAGGTCACAAAGGAACTGAAGTTAAACTGACAGTTAAAAAAGTAGATGGTTCTATCAAAGTAATTTCTATCATTCGTGATGTTGTTGAAATTGAAGAAACATATGCTAAATCTAGTGTTGTTGAGAAAGATGGTCTGAAATATGGAGTAATCTATCTTCCTAAATTCTATATTGACTTTGAAAATAAAGACGGTAGAGATGCAGGAAAAGATATTGCTCGTGAAGTAGAAAGATTGAAACAAGAAAACGTTAATGGTATTGTTTTAGACGTTCGTGACGATGGTGGAGGATCTCTTTCGACAGTTGTTGATATTGCCGGTTTATTTATCGAAGAAGGACCAATTGTTCAGGTAAAATCTGCTGGTAAAAAGAAAGAAGTTTTATATGATAAAGATAAAAAAATCGAGTGGGATGGTCCATTGGTTATCATGGTAAACAGTTTTTCTGCTTCGGCATCTGAGATTTTAGCTGCTGCAATTCAGGATTACAAACGTGGTGTAATTATCGGAAGTAAACAAACTTATGGAAAAGGGACTGTTCAGAATGTATTAGATTTAAATCAGTTTGTTCGTAATGCAAATTATGGAGATCTTGGAGCATTGAAAATTACAGGACAGAAGTTTTATAGAATAAATGGAGGTTCTACTCAGCTTGAAGGTGTTCATAGTGATGTTGTGATGCCGGATCGTTATGCTTACTTAAAAATGGGCGAGAGAGATATTGACAATGCAATGCCTTGGGATAAAATTGATCCAGCTGATTACAGCACATGGACTTCTAATGAGAACTTTACTAAAGCAATTAATAACAGTAGAAATAGAATTGCCCAAAATCCTCAATTTAAACTAATTGATGATAATGCGAAATGGATCGATGTTAAAAACAAAGAAAACGTATACAGCTTAAATATTAAGAGTTTTAAAGAAACTCAGGAGCAAGTTGAAAATGAAGGAAAAAAATACAAGCCAATTTCTGACTATAAAAACAACTTGATTTTTAAATCTCTTCCGTATGAAGAAGATGAAATGAAAGCTGACGCTTCTTTAAAAGAAAAAAGAGATGCATGGCACCAAGCTTTATCAAAAGATGTTTATGTAGAAGAAGCTTTAAATGTATTAGATGATTTACAAACAAAAAGTTTGGTGAAAAATACAGTTAATCCTAAAATGAAAAAGGATAAACTTGTAAAGTCTTAAGTTCGAAAAGAATTTAATTTGTTTAAAAACGCTCTATAAATTTTGAATTTATGGAGCGTTTTTTTGTAAGTTCGCTTTTAAAAATAGAAATATGAAAGGTTTTTTAGGTTTCATTTTGCTGAGTTTTGCATTACTATCATGTAAAAAAGAAAATGCAAAAATTAATGAAGAGACAAATAGTAATGAAGTGGTTTCTTTTAAAGGGAATTCTACTCACAAAGATTCTTTATATACAATTGCTTATCTCCCGACTTCGACAACAAAACAGATTGTAAAACATCAATATTACACACTTTCTTATAATGAAAAGTTTGAGCAGGCCGAATGGGTAGCTTACGAACTGAAGAAGGAATATTTGAAAAATAATGATTATAAAAGGCCTTACTTTATAGAAGATCCAAAAGTAACAACGGGCTCAGCCGATTGGAGAAATTATAAAAAATCAGGTTATGATAAAGGTCATCTTTGTCCTGCAGGAGATATGGAGTTTAGTAAAGATGCTTATAATGATACTTTTTATACTTCGAATATTTCTCCGCAGAAAAAAGAATTTAATGCCGGAATTTGGAATAGATTAGAACAGAAGACTCGTTATTGGGCAGGAAAATACAATGATATTTACGTAGTAACTGGCGGAATTGCAAAAGATTCAGACGAAAAAATAGGAACCGAAAAAGTTGCTGTTCCTAAGTATTTCTATAAAATTGTTTTAGCTAAAAATGGTAAAGAACACAAAGGAATTGCATTTTTAGTCCCAAACGAAAAGAGTGACAAATCTATTTATGATTTTGTTGTTTCAATCGAAACTTTAGAAAAAATGACTGGAATTGATTTCTTCCCCAATCTTAAAAATCTAAAAAGTAGTAAAGATTTTTAATTAAATACTGTTTACCTATAAATTAATCTAGAATATAAATAAGAATGCCTTTTTTTAAAATGAACAAGCAATTGATTTTTGCTGGTTTAATGATTGCTTTTATCATAAACCACGGCTATAGCCAAACAATACTGAATAAACAAAATATAGAAAATGCACTTAACGACGCTTTTAATAAATTTAAAGATTTAAAAGAAGGTAAAAACGCCGACTATATTAAAGAGCTAGCCAATGTTGATCCCAATATTTTTGGTATTGCGCTTGTTACTGCAGACGGAGCTGTATATACAAAAGGAGATATAACGTCAATGGTTTCAATTCAAAGTATATCGAAAGTATTTACGATGGCAAAAGTAATTGAACAAGAAGGGTCACAATTTTTACAAGACAAAATAGGGGTAAACGCAACTGGATTGCCATTTAATTCTATTGTTGCGGTAGAAATGCATAAAGGTGATAAAATAAATCCTCTTGTAAATCCTGGAGCGATTGCAACCACGAGTCTTATTCGTGGTAATGATTCTATAGCAAAATGGAAAGAGATTCAGAAAATTCAGAGTGATTTTGCGGGAAGGCAGCTTTCTATAAATCGTCCTGTTTATATAAGTGAAGCTAGTGATAATTTGCGAAATCAAGCCATCGCACATTTGTTATTGGCTTATAACAGAATATATTTTGATCCAGTACAGGCAACAGATCTTTATACAAAACAATGTGCATTGAATGTAAATGTAAAGGATCTTGCTATAATGGCCGCTACGTTGGCAAATGGAGGTGTTAATCCTGTTACCAAGAATAAGGTGGTTAGTCAGACAACAGTAATGTACACTTTGCCTGTAATGGCAACTGCAGGCCTTTATGATAATTCTGGGATTTGGCTGTTTAATTCAGGACTTCCAGCAAAGAGTGGTGTTGGAGGAGGGATGTTGGCAATATGTCCTGGTAAGTTTGGAATTGCTGTTATTTCGCCGCCATTAGATGAATCTGGAAATAGTTTAAAAGCTCAGAAAGTCATTCAATATGTTGTAGAAAAACTTAAAGTGAATCCTTATTGGATTGAACCTAAGTAGGTTTTATTTAAAAAAGAAAAGTCCAAAATTATTTTTGGACTTTTCTTTTTTGTTTTTGAACTTTAAAAAGTGGTAAGGCTTTTTAAATCTGCAATTGTTTCTGTTGGATTTTCAGCTTTAAAAACAAAACTTCCAGCCACTAAAACATCTGCTCCAGCTTCGACTAATTGTTTTGCGTTTTTGCTGGTTACACCACCGTCAATTTCGATTAATGTTGAAGCATTTTTGCGCGTTATCAGCGCTTTTAGTTTCTTTACTTTATCGTAAGTGTTTTCGATAAATGATTGTCCGCCAAATCCTGGATTTACGCTCATAATGCAAACTACGTCAATATCATTAATGATATCTTCTAATAAATCAACATTTGTATGTGGATTCATGGCTACACCTGCTTTCATTCCTTCAGCTTTAATTGCTTGAAGTGTTCTGTGTAAATGTGAGCAGGCTTCGTAATGTACAGTAAGTCCATTTGCACCTAAATCGGCAAAAGTTTTAATGTAACGATCTGGATCAATAATCATTAAATGAACATCGATATATTTTTTTGCATGTTTTGAAATAGCTTCTAAAACTGGCATTCCGAAAGAAATATTCGGAACAAAAACTCCGTCCATAATGTCGATATGAAACCAATCAGCCTGACTGTTATTAATCATTTCTGCATCGCGCTGTAAATTGCCAAAATCGGCAGCAAGAACTGAAGGAGCAATAAGTGTGTTTTTCATTGTTTTTGTTTGTGTGTTGTTTTATTGCAAAGATAATTTTTTTATAATGAATGGGGTAATTTAACCGCAAAGTACGCTAAGATTTACGCAAAGTTCGCGAGGTTTTTTTTACTGTACTTAGTTATTTAAACGCAAAGAGCGATAAGATTTTTCGCAAAGTTCGCAAAATTTTTTATCTAAGATTATTCAAGAATAGGAAGTTCGCAAAGCTTTGTGCTCTCTGTATTCTTTTAAAATAAAAACTTTGCGAACTTTGCATTATCCTTTGTGTCTTTGCGGTAACAACTTTTCAGTAAAAAATAAAAAACTCCGGTAATCAGCCGGAGTTTCAATCATCAATCAAAAAACGAACAGTCAATCAAACTGTTGTTTGCGGTAAAATTCCAATTTTAAAATAACCAAATTCCAAGCCAATTGTAATCTAATCTGGGATTTAAAAACATTGAAATTTATATTGTTTTATCCTAAATATGTTTTAAGGATTTTACTTCTAGAAGTGTGTTTCAATCGACGGATTGCTTTTTCTTTAATCTGACGAACACGCTCACGAGTTAGATCGAAAGTTTCACCAATTTCTTCAAGAGTCATTGGGTGCTGATCGCCAAGACCAAAATACAAACGAACAACATCTGCTTCTCTTGGAGTTAATGTTTCTAAAGAACGTTCGATTTCAGTACGAAGAGATTCGTGAATTAATTCTCTATCTGGATTTGGAGATTCGCCAGAACGTAATACGTCATAAAGGTTAGAATCTTCTCCTTCAACAAGAGGAGCATCCATAGATAGGTGACGTCCAGAGTTTTTCATAGACTCTTTTACGTCGTTAACAGTCATGTCAAGTTCTTTTGCAATTTCCTCAGCAGAAGGCGGGCGCTCGTTAGATTGCTCTAATAAAGCATACATTTTGTTGATTTTATTGATAGAACCAATTTTATTTAATGGTAAACGTACAATACGAGACTGTTCAGCTAGAGCTTGAAGAATCGATTGACGAATCCACCATACAGCGTAAGAAATGAATTTAAAACCACGAGTTTCATCAAAACGTTGAGCCGCTTTAATTAAACCTAAGTTTCCTTCATTAATTAAGTCAGGAAGAGTTAATCCTTGATTTTGATATTGTTTAGCCACAGATACTACGAAACGTAGGTTGGCTTTTGTTAGTTTTTCTAAAGCTCTTTGATCACCAGCCTTTATTCTTTGTGCTAATTCTACCTCTTCATCAGCGGTAATTAGGTCAACTTTTCCAATTTCTTGTAGATATTTATCTAACGATGCAGTTTCACGATTAGTTACCTGCTTGGTGATTTTAAGTTGTCTCATGTTGTTGTCTCCCTATTTTTAAAGTGTACAAATGGTTATACGTAAGGAGTATCGAAAAAGTTACAAAAAAGAATGTTTTATTTTAATAAATTGAAAACTTTAATTGTATTAAATTGAAAAAGCCTTGATTTACAGTGTAATCAAGGCTTTTGTTTTCTGCTTTTTATGTAATTATTTTACAGTAATATTTTTTGAAACGTATACAGGCTGTCCATTTTCGGTAAAGCCTTCTACAATAACCTCAAAATTTCCTTTAATGTCAGAAGTATAAAATGATAAATTTTCTTCTTTGGAGTCCAATTTAATATCTGGTTTCCATAACAATTGATATCTATAATCTGGAATTCTCTGTAATTTATTTCCAGCTGCATAATCTGGATTGTTGTATACTTTCTGAGGATTTGGACGTTGAATTTCCATAGTTTTTAAATACTTTTTCGCATAATTCTCCGAAAATTCATTGTTTTTAGTTTCAAAACTAATTAAACCTCCATACAGATTCGGACCATAAACATAAGGTTCAGAAATTAGGCTTACTTTGTTTACGTTCCCCATATTGTATTCAAAAAGGTCACTTGGATCCTGAATTAATAATCCATCAACTAGAACCATTGGCGGACCGTACATTTGTAGGTCTTTTTGATCGTTTCTAATATGAAGTTCATATTTTCCATTATTTTTTCTATAATAAAGTTCAACAAGAACCTCTACAATATTTTCTTTTAAAGTTGGAAACCTTGTATAATCGTCTAAAATATAAGTTTTTTCGATTGTGCTGAAGAAAGGCGACATAACAGCTTCCGTAACTAAGCTGTCTTTTTTGATTTGATAGTAAGCGTTTTGAATTTGGCTTGCTGTAGATCTTTCTTCAATGTCTTTTTTAAGCTCTGGAGACAAATTAAGTTTTGAAGTAAATTGTAATGATGAAGGGTCAAATTTTGGAAAAGCATCTAAAACGATTGTGTAATCAGCTCTTTTTTCATCAATTACCTGTAAAATTGCATTAGGGAAATTAGGGAATTGATCTAATAAAAACGCAAATTTTCCTTGAGCATTTGTCTTTACAATTTTTAAAACATATTCTTTTCCAGGTAACGATAAAGCAATCGATTTGTCAGCAATATTTTGATTACTGCTAGATGTGATATAACCTGTAATAAGTTCAGATCTTACTTCTGGAATATAAGTAAACGAACCAGTTGTAAAATTAACATAGCTTTCTGAAGATTTCTTAGCAAATTCTGCTGGTGTCAGCTGTTTTAAAGTTGGAATCTGATCTGTTTTTCTAATAGAAACAGAATAATTTCCTTTTTCAACGGTTCCAGTTAAAGACTTCAATTTTAAATTGATTTTTTCTCTAGTGTAATAGCCTTCTTTGTCAAATTCAAAATCAATTCTTTTATCATTTCCTGTATTTGAATTTACAGTTTGAATTGCTGTTGCGGTATTTTGCGGGTTTACTAGGTCAAATGTTATGTTATCATTTGGCTCTTGAGTTTGAAACGGATTGATAATGAAAATATCTATTTCATATTTTTGCGAATTGGGATTATTCAGCATCCATTTTGTATAAGCAATGACTTTGTAATTCCCAGTTTTTAAAGTCGTTGGAATAAAGTATTCTCCAGTTCCAATTCCGTTATCAAGATATATTTTATTTTTTTGAAGTGATTTTTTCTCACTGTCAATTAATTCAACATAAGCAATTTTGCTTATTTGGCTGGTTTTATTGTTTAACGGGTTTAAACAATACAGTTTGAAATACAATGTTTCTCCAGTCAAAAAGCTAGTTGTGTTTGAATGAAGAAAAATAGTTTCTTGCGTTGAAATGGTTGGTATATCATTTCTGTTTTGTGAATTCTGAGCATAAATAAATCCGCTTTGAATTAATAAAAACATTAAAATCAACAAATGCTTTATTCTGCCTAGAATATTGGTTTGATTATATATTGAAAAGTGTTTCATGAATTTTATAAAGATTAATCTATCCAAAAAGGAGGAACAATATTAGATGAAAATGTTGTGCAATCTCCACAAGCAGGTTTTACTAATCCGTATGAAGATAAATTAGATGAAAAATGTACTAGTTCACGACTTCTTATTACAGTACGTAGCTGCACGCCTGCACAAGGAGGATCTCCTATACAGTCAACGAAATCACGTATATTACAATCGGTTTCATAATATGGAGGAAGAGGTTCATTCGGGAATAAATCGGCATAATTAAAAAATATTCTTTCAGATGAAACTGCAGATACTTCAAAAAAGCCGATGACTTTTTCAGTTGGATTTTCTACAGACCTCATGTTTCCATAGAAAAAACCTGGCTGTTTAGGAGAAAGGACGCTGCCTGAAGATGATAATTCCTTTAGTGTTTTATAATAAGTATATGCTGCTAAACTTTGAACATATTGTTTTACAAAAATAGTATAGCGATTTGTGATTATATAATTTTGATTACTTATAAAACGTACAGGAAAATGTACTCTGTCTTCGCTAAGACTATTGGTGTTGTTCAAGATTATTTCATTTGATTTTTTAGAAGAAAAGCATGTTTTAGTTTCTTTATTTCTTGGTCTTACAACAATAACTTCTGAAGCAGGTGATGGAGGGGTTCCTTCAATTGGATTTCCTGGATCTGCGGGAATATCGACTATAATTGCTTCTCTACTGTCCCACATTGGGGCAATGATTTTGTAAGTTTCAGTATATTCATATCTGTAATATTTTGAAGTATTATTAGGATCAAAACTATTTACATTTATTTGTACTCCTCTTTCTCCACCAACATTTTCAACAGTTGCGGTAAGGTTGTCAATTTTAGTTTCTGTAGTTAAGATCTGTTCGTCTGAAGTGTAATTTTTACCTTCTCTCGTTTTGATTTTTAGCTGATACTTTCTTCCTGGTTCAGCTTTAAAAGGTGTAATTGATTCGTAAACCGTATCTTTTTCAGTAAACTGATATTCGTTTCCTTTATCGTCTAAAACAAACACACTTGCTCCTTTTTCAAATCTCGGACCGCTTTCTTCAAGTTGGTAAACTTGCGAAAGTCTTATGGTTTGATTTTTAAGTTCGTTTGTAATGGTTCCCTCAACTACTAGAGCGCTTTCAAAATCAGTATTCTGAAACACATATTGTTCTGTACAGCTGCTAATTGCAAATGCGAGTATTAAGAAAAGAGAGATTTTATATGTAATTTTTTTCATGATTTTAAAACTTGAAATTATAAGTAATGCTTGGAATTGGAACAGAGAAAATAGATGTTTTGTAAGCTTTAATCTGTCCTTTATCTGTAACAAAAAACACAGAATAAGGATTGTTACGCCCTAACACATTATAAACTGAAATATTCCAAAAGCTATGAGCCAACTTTTTGATTTTATGATTTCCTTCGATATTCAAACCGAGGTCAAGTCTGAAGTAATCAGGAATTCTGTATTTGTTACGATCGCTATAAACGGTATATTGCTCGTTGCCATAATCGTATCGTCCGATAGGATACGTAATTGGTCTACCAGTTTGATAAGTAAAGTTACTTGAAAAACTATAACGCTTTGTAATTTTATAGTTTAAAACAGCGCTAAAATCATGAGGCTTGTCAAAGTTTGAAGCAAAGTACTTTCGGTTATTTACTTTTTCTTCATTAAACTGACTGTCAAGTTTTATTAAGGATCTTGAATATGTATATCCAAGCCATCCGTTTAATTTTCCAACCTGTTTTTTAACTAATACTTCGACTCCATAAGCTTTTCCTTCTCCTTGTAAAAGTTCGGTCTCAATATTTTCATTTAACAATAATTCTGCACCAACTTTGTAGTCTAGGATATTTTTAGATCTCTTATAATATCCTTCTAAACTAAATTCAATATCGCCACCTTTTAGGTTTTTGTAAAAGCCTAGAGAAACCTGCTGAGCACTTTCTGGTTTAACATTTAAATCAGAAAGTTTCCAGATATCTGTCGGAGACTGCGTTGTGTTATTTGATAATAAATGAATATACTGATAAGTTTTATCATAACTTGCTCTTACAGAGAAATCGTCTGCAAGGAAATATCTAGCGGCAATTCTAGGTTCTAAACCTCCGTATCTTTTAATTACTTCGTTATTGCCATATGTTTTGGTGTCAATTACAGTTGCATCGCTAATAGGAACATTGTCTTCGTAAATTCGCTGAGTAGATTTTCCTAAGGCAGCAAAAGTTGAATAACGTAAACCAAAGTCAAGTAAGAATTTGTCACTTATTTTAAAATTATCTCCAATATATGCTGCAGATTCTAATCCTTTTTCTGTTTCAACATCAATCGGAACTAATGTCGATTGAGGGTTTGTTGGATTTAAATATCCTGGGTCAACAGAATATAGTTTTGTCGATATACCATAGCTGAATTTGTGTTTTTCGTTATATAAATAATTCATTTTCAGCATTGCCTGAGTCTCATTGATTTTATAGCCAAAATCAAAATTATTAACGCCTTCAGATTGGTAATCAATGTTGAATTTGTATTCACTATTAGTAACAATCAAAGAACCTTTGTTTTTCTCATTGAAGGTATGGTTCCATTTTAAAGTCGCTAATCTATTACTGTATTTATATAGTGAATCTGATGATACACTAAATTTATCATGGCTATAGTAAAGTGTAGATTCAATATCATTTTTAGCGTTTATTTTATGATTGTATTTAAGGATGAAATCATAAAATGAAGCTTGGCTATTTTTTAAATTTTCATCGTCTAAGGTTTTTAAAATCCAATCAGAATAAGTTGCTCTTCCTCCTGCAACTAAACTAGATTTTCCTTTTACAATAGGGGTAGAAAGCATTAAATTACTGGTTACTGGCCCGATACCTCCTTCTCCTTGAAACTCGTCGAAACTTCCAGTTTTAGATGTAATGTCAAAAACAGAAGACAACCTACCTCCAAATTCAGCAGGAATGCTACCTTTATAAATATCAACTTTTTTAGTCGTATAAGGATTTAAAGCTGTAAAAAAACCAAAGAAATGCGACGGGTTATATAAAGTAGCATGATCTAATAAAAATAAGTTTTGATCTTCTTTACCACCTCTAACATTATATCCAGAAGAACCTTCTCCAGCAGTTTTTATTCCAGGCATAGTTAGGGCTACTTTGAGAATGTCACGCTCACCAAGTACTAGAGGAACGTTTTTAATTCCTTCAGCATCAATAGTGGTTACGCCAGTAATGGCAGCTTTTGCTGTTTTGCTTTTGTTTGTTTTAATTAAAACTTCATCGAGCTGATTTATATCTTCGGTTAACGAAAAGTTTAATGAGCCATCATTGTAAACCATGATGTTTTTAGTCACTTTATTATAAGAGAAAGTTTCTGTTTCTATAACGTTTAAACCTCCAGGCACTTGCAAGCTGTAATGTCCTTTTTTATCTGTAGTGGCAGAATATTCTGTGTTTGGTATTTTTACCAAAACATTTGCAATTCCAGCATTGTTTTTTCCGCCTCTAATAATACCAGATAAGGTGTAGGTTTTCTTTTTCTGATTTTTTACTTCTTTACCAATTAAAACAATATCTCTAATATTTTTATTTGGGTTTCTTGAATTGGTTTTTTTGATCGAATCATACTGCTGATAGAAAATTGGGCTGATCATTCCGTTTTCGTCTCTTTCAAGAGGAATTCCGAAATAATCATCTGGCAATTGACTATAGATGATACTGTTGTTTGTAACTATAACTTTGTTTTCTGAAACATAAAAGTTGAAACTTGTGTTTTGAAAAACATCTTCCAAAACTTCACCAATTCTAACTTCTTTATATTGTTTAGATATTGAAGTACTGTCGTTTTCTAGCCATTTTTCATCAAAATAGAATTTGTAATAAGATACTTTTTCGATGTCTTGAATGGCAGTTTTTATATTTGCATTTTTAAATTCAACTGTTATTTTGTCGCTAATTACTTGGGAATAAATTATTTGTTGAAAGGCGATTAAAAATAGAATAAGAGTAATTTTTTTCATTTAATTAGAACTTTTTTTTAAAAGACCATTGATTTGTTTTGCTAGATTTTCCATGAATTTCATCTTATCGGAACGTTCTAATTTTTTATCAGTATTATAAAAATTACTGATATCTTTTTTGTAGTCAGGGAAAATTTTCTTGAAATCTTTTTCTGATTCTACTTTGTAGAAATGGCTGTTGTACTTTAGGAAGTAATTGATTTTATAGATGAAATTGTAGTAAACCCCATCTGACTGGAAAACTTTTACTTTTTCTTTATAATGTTTAATATAAAGAGAAACGTTGTCGCCCGCATAGCTTTCTTCATAAAAGCCTTTGGTAATGGCAATAGCTTTATTTGAATCAGGTTTTATGTTGACAAACTTTTTGTTTTTAATGAAAAAATAATCAACCTTTTCGCTGATTAAATTAATCGGTAAGTTTTCTGAAGATCCAGTTTGTTTGTAAACAACTTGGTCAGTTAAAATGTCATATTTAAGATTAACATTAGAATAAATTTGGCCTTCAAAACTAATATCGCCAATATTAAACTCTTCAGCATAATATCTGTTTTTACCAGCAATTGGGCGAAAAGGTTCGCTATGAACTATTCCGTTGTTAATATTTAAATTGTCTTTTCCGACTGTTTGGTCGAAGTAATCGTATAATGAAGATTTTTCAGCAGATTGTGAATGTAAATACGATATGTTTAACAGGCTTGCAAATAACGACAGGTAAATCGCTTTTTTTTTGTAATTTTTCAAAGGAAATGTGATTTTTTTGTTTTTGGATTGATTGGGTTCAAAAGTATTAAAAAAATGTTATAAAAATCACGCCACAGTGTTAAAATGTAATAAAAATTCTATGGAATTCGCCTCAAAGAGGAAAAAACTATATTTATAGTATATTTAAAGCTTGAAAATATAGAGTAACTTGATAAGTTGTATATTCTGATAATTTTTAGTTTTCTAACCATTAAATAAAGAAATAGGGAGCAGCTTTTTTAAATTGAAAAACCCCAATTCGATTAAGAATTGGGGTTTTCTATAAATAAACCTTTAGTAAACTAAGATCTGATTACTCTTTTTTATCCTCACGTGGAGGTCTTGGAACAAGTGCTTTTTTAGACACTTTTTCTTTTTTAGTTTTAGGGTCAACACCTAAGTATTTCACTTGGAAAACATCTCCCATTTTAACTACGTCAGCAACGTTTTCAGTACGTTCCCAAGCCAATTCAGATACGTGAAGCAATACTTCGTTTCCTGGTGCAGCAGTATATTCAACTACAGCTCCAAAATCAAGCATTTTGATTACTTTTACTTCGTAAGCTTCCCCGACTTGAGGTTTGAAAGTTAAAGCATCAATTTTAGCTAATACAGCTTTAATACCAGCTGGATCAGTTCCTAAGATTTCAACTACTCCTTGCTCGTCTACTTCGTTGATTACGATAGTAGTTCCTGTAGCTTTTTGTAATTCTTGAATTACTTTTCCTCCAGGACCGATTAATGCTCCAATAAAGTTTCCAGGAATAGTTCTAGTAATGATTTTTGGTGCATGAGCTTTTACTTCTGCTCTTGGTGTAGCAATAGTTTCAGTTAATTTTCCTAAAATATGCAAACGTCCATCACGAGCTTGTGCTAAAGCTTGTTCCATAATGTCATAACGCAATCCTTCGATTTTGATATCCATTTGACAAGCAGTAATACCGTCAGCAGTTCCAGTTACTTTAAAGTCCATATCTCCTAAGTGATCTTCGTCTCCTAAGATGTCAGACAATACAGCAAATTTCTCACCGTCAGTAATTAATCCCATAGCAATACCAGAAACTGGTTTTGTCATTTGAACTCCAGCATCCATAAGAGCCATTGTTCCAGCACAAACAGTTGCCATAGAAGAAGAACCATTAGATTCTAATACCTCAGAAACAACACGGATTGTGTAAGGGCAATCTGCAGGAATCATATTTTTTAAAGCTCTTTGAGCTAAGTTACCGTGACCAACCTCTCTTCTTGAAGTTCCTCTTAATGGTTTTGCTTCACCAGTAGAGAAAGGAGGGAAGTTATAGTGTAAGTAGAATTTCTCTTCACCTTGCTCAGATGGAGAATCGATTTGGTTAGCTTCTTTAGAAGTTCCTAAAGTTACTGTAGCCAAAGCTTGAGTTTCTCCACGTGTAAATAAAGAAGATCCATGTACAGATGGTAAATAGTCAGTCTCACACCAAATTGGTCTGATTTCTGTAGTTTTTCTACCGTCTAGACGAATTCCTTTTTCAAGAATTACGTTACGAACGGCTTCTTTGTTTGTTTTGTAGAAGTATTTTCCAACTAAACCTGCAAGATCTGCATTTTCAGCATATTCTTCTTCAGTAAATAAAGCTTTTGCTTCTTCTTTTACAGCTGCGAATTTTTCGCCTCTTTCAGCTTTTCCAGAAGCTTCTTGAGCAATTGCATAGCATTTATCGTAAGCAGCAGCTTTTACTTTTGCGTAAACAGCTTCGTCTTCAATTTCTCCTTCGTAAGTTCTGTATTCTTGAGAGCTTAATTTTGCTCTTAATTTTTGTTGAGCAACAATTTGAACTTTAATAGCTTCGTGAGCAAATTTAATTGCTTCAACCATTTCGGCTTCTGAGATTTCTTTCATTTCACCTTCAACCATTGCAACAGAATCCATAGAAGCTCCAATCATCATGTCGATATCAGACTTTTCTAACTCTTCTCTACTTGGGTTGATTACTAATTTTCCGTCGATACGTGCAACACGTACTTCAGAAATTAAGTTGTAAAATGGAATGTCAGAAACAGCTAATGCTGCAGATGCTGCTAAACCAGCTAATGCATCTGGCATAACATTGTCATCGTGAGACATTAATTGAATCATAACCTGAGTTTCAGCGTGGTAATCGTCTGGGAAAAGCGGACGCAATACACGGTCAACTAATCTCATTGTTAATACTTCGCTGTCGCTAGGTCTAGCTTCTCTTTTGAAAAATCCTCCTGGGAAACGTCCTGCAGCAGCAAATTTTTCGCGGTAATCTACCGTTAATGGTAAAAAGTCAACACCTGGGTTAGATGTTCTTGCAGAAACTGCAGTTGCCAAAAGCATACAATTTCCTAAACGTACAACAACTGAACCATCGGCTTGTTTTGCTAATTTACCAGTTTCGATTGAGATGCTTCTTCCATCTCCTAAATCGATAATTTCTTGTGAAACTTGTGGAATCATAAATTTTTCCTTTTTGATTATACAATGGGTTTTAGTTGTGTTGTAGTTGTTGTTGTGTGTAGTTGTTGTTATCTAAAACCCAATGAAAAACCAAACTTTTTTTCTTGTAATATGCTTATTATAAATAGCTGTAATGTAAAAACAAAAAGAGGCACTCTCGCACCTCTTTTCTATATTGATTATTTTCTGATATTCAATACTTTGATAATCTCACGATATCTGTTGATATCTTTCTTTTTCAAGTAGTCCAACAAAGCTCTTCTTTTACCTACTAATAGTACAAGAGAACGCTCAGTGTTGTAATCGTGACGATTTTTTTTCAAGTGTTCAGTTAAGTGAGAAATTCTGTAAGTGAACAACGCGATTTGACCTTCTGCGCTTCCAGTGTTTGTTGCACCACCGTGTTGTGCGAAGATTTCTTCTTTCTTTTCTTTAGTTAAATACATTCCAATATTATTTAATGATTTTTATGTATGTCAATACAACTTTTGTAAGACGGGTGCAAAATTAGATTAAAAAAACAGAAAAATCAAAAAAAAATAGAAGAATCTAAAAATAAGGAGTAATAAATTTGCTTTTAATGATTTACATTCTCTTTTTTGACTTGTTTCGGTAACCTTCTACTTTAATTTCTGAGTTTTTTTTCCAGATTGTTTTTCATTGAAAGAGGAATATGAGAATTTGACATTGTTTGCATCGGTGCTTACGCCCGAAATTAATACCCCACGATCGTAATTGTCTACAAAAGTAATTTTTCGAACAGCATCATTTCCTTCCCAGACACCTTGTTTCAACCCGCCTTTTAGAGGTCCTTTTTGCGTTACAAATTGATCAGTTTCCTCATAATCTCCATTTCCATCAACGACAGTCTGACTTTTATTTTCGTCCCAGCAATTAAGGATCAAAGTTTGTGTTTTTTTCGTTTTCGGATCCCAAAGATTCTGTTTTTCACACTTTTTACTTTGATTTTCGTACCAATTAATTTCTTTTCCGTTTTTATGATCATCAGAATAATTGACTACGGTTTCTTTTGCCCCATTTTTATAGTAGTAAATAAATTCTCCGTCTTTTTTTAAAACATCACGATCTAGAGTAGAACCTGTCATTCTCTTTCTGCCGTTTTTATAAAAATCGGTTACTACATAACGTGTGCTTTTTTGAGAATAATTGGTAATTACTCTTGTATAGGCATAGTTTTCTGGAGTGCATTCATGATTTAAGGAGTCTAAAAAGATTTTTTTAGAAACCATATTAATTTGTGCAGACAGATGAACTGAAATTATCAGAAAGAAAAAGAGGAGAGGTCTTCTCATTCAGTGCTATTTTTTATCTTAAAAATAGTTCTTCTAGAATAATTTAGCAACTTCTTGATTCACAAATTCTAAAAATCTTTCGTCGGCTTCTGTAAACGGATCAATTACGTGGCTGTCAATGTCAATCTGACCAATGTTTACCCCATTAACAAATAGAGGGACTACAATTTCTGATTTCACAGTTAAACTGCAGGCAATATAATTGTCTTGTGCTTTTACGTCAGGTACAACAAAATTAGCATTGCTTTCGGCAACTTGTCCGCAAATTCCTTTTCCAAACGGAATAACAGTATGGTCAGTTTCTGCACCAACATAAGGTCCTAAATGTAAAGTTTTAGCGTCGTGATTAGCAAAATAAAATCCAACCCAGTTGTAATATTCCACGTTTTCGTTTAAAAGCTGGCATATTGCCAATAATTTACCGTCTCTATCTGTTTCATTACCAGCTACAATTGTGCTTATTTTTGGTTGTAATTCTTGAAATGTCATAATGTAAAATTTTATACAAAAGTATTTAAAGCTGAACTCAAAAAATACATAAATTTGAAAAAAAAATCTCTTGAAAAAATATTTAGTCCGGTTTAAGCCATTCCTGATTTTTGTAAGCATCTTTTTTCTGACATATATTGTTCTTACACTGCTTTATAAGTTGTTTTTAAACAGCTATCAAGCTGAAGAACTTGATGCTGTAACAACACTAGCTGGACAAAATTCAGAACAGCTGCTAGAACTTTTTAATTACGATATAATAATTCAAAAAAGCTCTCAAAATCCTTGGCAGGAGATTATCTTAAATGGCAAATTTATAGCTCGTATAACAGAAGGGTGCAATGCTGTAAGCGTGATGATACTTTTTGTGTCGTTTGTTGCCGCTTTTTCCGGAAACTTGAAAAAGACACTTCTCTTTATAATCTTAGGGCTTGTATCTATTTATATTTTGAACGTCATTAGAATTTCACTTTTGATAGTCCTTGTATATAATTTTCCTCAATACACTCGATTTCTGCATGGTACTTTTTTTCCTTTGGTGATTTATGGGTATGTCTTTATTTTATGGATTTTCTGGATTAATAGATTTTCAAAATATGCTAAATAATTTAAAAGAAAATAAATCTAAAATCTTTGTTGCAATTATTGTTGTAATTGGTTTTGCGTTGATTAGGACATTTGAAAGAAAATTGTTTTATGATCCTTTTCTAAAATACTTTGAGGCTGATTTTCATTCGAGCCCTTATCCTGAAGTAGAAACTTTAAAGCTTTTCTGGTCGCTTTTTCTTCGTTATTTTCTAAACTCTGCACTATCTCTATGGTTAATTTATGCCCTATTTCAAGATCGCGATATTTTTAAATTTAGCCTGTTTGTATATGCCTGCTTTTTGGTTATGCTTTTAAGTTCGTTTTATATTATATTGAACTTTTTTCCAGATTGCGCTTGGCTTCTTTTTTATGTGAGAAGATTTATAATTCAGCCAATTTTGGTGCTATTGTTTGTTCCAGGATTTTATTATCAGCTTCAAAAAATTAAAAAATAACATTTGTTTTGGTTTTTTATCGGCAGTTTTTAAATAGCTTTGCAGTATGAATTTGAAAAAGTGTACAGGTCTGTTTTTGGCGTTCCTTTTATTGGTTTCCAATATAGGGTTTGCTTTTGACGTACATTATTGTGGCGGAGAAATTGCTTCGGTTTCTTTAAAAACTACAGCAGAACCTGTTGTTGAAAAGAAATGTTGCGGTTCTAAAGAGAAAGAAAACTCTTGCTGTAAAGACAAAGTTGTTCATTTCGAAAAGAAATCAGACAATGCTACTATCAAATTTTTCTTTTTTCAATTTGCTTTCCCAGCAGTTATACAAGATTACAAACCTCTAGTCTTTTTAGAAATTCCAAGTTTTAAAAAGAAAGAAGTTCTTTCGTATTATGCTGATGCGAATGCACCTCCCTTATTTAAATTATATCATCAGTATATTTTCTATTCCTGATTTTAATGTTAAGATGCAATGCAAGTCTTGATTAAGGCTTCGCATTTACATTTTGATTGTTTTGTTCTTGAAAAAAACATCAAAAATGTAATTCTATTTAAACATTAAAATCAATTTTTATGCAAAAAAATATAATGCTTTTTGCGGCGTTTTTGCTTTCTGTTTGTGCCTTTTCACAGGAAGATCTGCAAGAAGTAAAAATTACTAAAAAGCAAAAAGGAATTAAAAAATCCTTTACAGTAACAGCCAATACATCTGTAATTACCAGTAAAGAACTGCTTAAAGCAGCTTGTTGTAATTTGGCCGAAAGTTTTGAGACTAATCCGTCAATCGATGTTAATTTTTCCGATGCTTTAACAGGAACTAAGCAAATTAAAATGCTTGGTTTAACTAGTCCTTATTTAATGATTACAGAAGAAAATATTCCTTCTGTTCGAGGAGCATCTCAAGCTTATGGATTATCATTTACGCCAGGAACTTGGATTGAAAGCGTTCAAATTACTAAAGGAGCGGGGAGTGTTATAAATGGTTACGAAAGTATTTCGGGTCAGATTAATACAGAACTTTTAAAACCTTTAAATGATATTCCTTTCTTTCTGAATGCTTATGGTTCCACAGATTCTCGTTTTGAATTAAATACTCATTTCAATAAAAAACTATCAGATAAATGGGCAACCAGTTTATTTGTGCACGGAAATGCACGTGTGGCAAAAAATGATATGAACAAGGATGGTTTTCTCGATAATCCGTTAGGAAAACAAATCAATGTTTTAAATCGTTACCAATATTACAATCCAGAAAGCGGTTTGGTGAGTTTTATCAATTTCAGGTATATGAATGATAAAAAACAAACTGGAGAATTGGACTTTGATAAAGATCGTGATCGCGGAACAACCAATTATTGGGGATCTGAAATTAATACTGAACGATTTGATGTTTCAACAAAAATTGGATATGTTTTCAAGGATATGCCGTATCAAAGTATCGGATTTCAAAACGCATTTAATAGCCATAAACAAGATTCTTATTATGGTTTAAATGAATATGACATCAAACAGAATAGTTTTTATTCTAACTTGATTTTCAATTCCATCATTAATAATACGATGCATAAGTTTTCAACTGGTTTGAATTTTACTTATGACCAATATCAGGAATTTGTAAACCTAACAGATGTAAGCAGAATTGACAATTCAGTTGGTGCTTTCTTTGAATATACTTATGATAATACAGATAATTTCAGTTTGATTCTAGGAGGAAGAGTAGATAATCATAACCGATTGGGAGTTTTTGTTACGCCAAGACTGCACATGAGATATAATCCTTGGAAAAATGGAGTAGTTCGTTTTTCTGCAGGAAGAGGAAAGCGTTCGGCTAATATCTTTGCCGAAAACCAACAGCTTTTTGCTAGTTCAAGAACGTTCACAATTTTAGATTCTAGTGGAAAAGTATATGGTTTAAACCCAGAAATTGCATGGAATTATGGAGTGAGTTTTTCGCAGAAATTTCGTCTTTTCAACAGAAATGCCGATGCAGGTTTTGATCTTTATAGAACCGATTTTCAAAATCAGGCAGTTGTCGACGTGATGCAAAGTCCGCAACAGGTCTTGTTTTATGATTTGAAAGGAAGTTCTTTTGCAAATAGTCTTCAGGTTGAGTTCAATTACGAATTGATTCATAATTTAAACTTAAGAACAGCTTATAAATATTATGACATTCAGACTGATTATTTGAGAGGAACATTCCAACGACCGCTTCAGGCTAAACATCGTTTCTTGGGAAATTTAGAATATGAAACAACGATGAATAATGATAAGCAATGGAGGTTTGATTTTACATATAATTGGTCAGGAAAACAGCAATTGCCGTATACGGCTTCAAACCCTTCAGAAGATCAGTTTCCTGATTTTTCACCTTCTTATGCTGTAATGAATGCACAAGTAACTCGAGTTTTTTCTCCAGTTTTTGAAGTGTATGTTGGGGGAGAAAATATAGGGAATTATAGACAAGAAAAAGCAATTTTAGGGGCAAATGACCCTTTTGGATCTAATTTTGATGCGTCAATTGCATATGCACCAATTTTTGGACAGATGTACTATGCAGGACTTAGATTTAAAATTAAATAACAATTTCAATAACAATAAAATTAAATACAATGAATAAAATAGTTTTAATCGCAATGATGATTTTTTTAGGCTTTTCAGCTCAAGCTCAAACTAAGAAAAACAAGAACTTAAAATATACAACAGAAGTAAATGGAAACTGTGAACAATGCAAGAAGCGAATTGAAAAAGCGGCTTATGGTGTTCCGGGAGTAAAAACAGCAAGCTGGGATGTGAGTTCGCATCAGCTTTCGGTTATTTTAAACGAAGAAAAATGTTCTCCTTCTGACTTGAATAAAGCAATTGCAAAAGCAGGTCATGATACTAAGGAAGTTAAAGCGACTGTAGCAGATTACGACAACTTGCATAGCTGCTGCAAGTACGTGAGAGAATAATTTGAAAAAGAAGCCCAGACAAATTGTTTGGGCTTTTTTTAATAGTTAATTTATGTTTAAAATACCGCATTTTATTGTGGTTAAGGTAAATTATTGTTACTTTCACGAACTTATAAGATAACCAATTTTCCTTTTATGAATAATTTTGAATGGACCCAGTTACTAAACCCTGAATTTTATATTACTTTAAGCGTTGGAGGTTTTCAGATTGGGTTGTTTATCGTTCTGTTTATAGTTTTTGCTGAAACAGGACTTTTTGCAGGCTTTTTTCTGCCTGGAGATAGTTTACTTTTTTTGGCAGGTATTTACAGTCGCGATCTAATTGAAAATGTTGCCTACATTCCAAATGATTTTTTAAATGTGTTTTTGCTTGCTACAGCAGTTGCTATAATGGGGGTTTTAGGTAATATGACTGGTTATTGGTTTGGTGCAAAAAGCGGTTATTATTTATTTAAAAAAGAAGATACCTTCTGGTTTAAGAAAAAGTACTTATTGCAATCAAAAGACTTCTTTGAAAAATATGGAGGAAAAGCAATTATATATGCGCGTTTCCTGCCAATTTTCAGAACGTTTGCTCCAATTGTTGCTGGAATCGTTTCAATGGACAGAAAGAAATTTATGTTTTATAATGTTTTGAGTTCTTTCCTTTGGTCATTTATATTGATTTTCGCAGGACATTATTTATATGGCGTTTTCTTAAAACAAGGAATAGATTTAAAGAAACACATTGAATATATCATTATTATAATCATCATTATTTCGACATTCCCTGTTTTAGTGAAACTTTTGAAAAAGAGACCACACGAAGAGATATAATTTAATAAGAAATAAAAAAAAATCCGAAGCTTAAAACTTCGGATTTTTTTATGCTTGTTGTTTAAAGTCTGTTTTCTTATTGTATGGATTATTCTATTCGGATCTAAAAAAGAAAGTAATAGAGCAAAATATAAAATTAAAAAAGCTGTAATTAGTTCTTAAAACGTAATTACAGCTTTTATATGAAATTTATTTATAGTTTAATATAAGAGATATTTTGAATTGGAATTTAGGATTTGAAAATTGAATGTTTAAAAACTTTTACCATTCATTTACTTTATTCGCATCCATTTTAAGGAAAATAAACAGCAAAATAGTGAATCCCCAGAGTCCAGAACCTCCGTATGAAAAGAACGGCAGAGGAACCCCGATTGTTGGGAAAATCCCAATTACCATCGCGATGTTTACAAAGAAATGGATAAAGAGAATCGCGGCAACACAATAACCATAAACCCGGCTAAACTTCGTCTTCTGTCTTTCGGCTAAGTAAATTACTCGAAGCAATAAACTCACAAAAAGTAGAATAACAACAAAAGAACCTGCAAAACCCCATTCTTCACCAACAGTTGTAAAAATATAATCGGTATGTTGCTCAGGAACAAATCCTCCTTTTGTTTGTGTGCCTTCAAGAAAGCCTTTTCCGATCCATCCTCCAGATCCGATGGCAATTTCAGACTGGTTAGTATTATATCCAATACCTTTCATGTCTACAGTTTTACCTAGTAAAATATTGAAACGATCCCTGTGGTGCTGTTTAAAAACGTTGTCAAATACATAATCAACAGAAAAAACAAATCCAGAGATTAGGATTAATAAAATTCCGCTTAAAATGATATTTCTGTCAACTACTCTGCCTTTAAAATGTATAATGGCTAAGACTATAAAAGCCATTCCGATAACGGCATATGGTTCTAGAACTAAAGTAAGAACGAAAAGAACAATGGTTATAAATGCTGTCCATACATACCAAGAAGGCAAACCTTCTCTATATAAAACAAGGATGAACGCACTATAAATTAAAGCACTCCCAGGATCTGGCTGTGGTAAAATCAATATTACTGGCAATAGCATAATGGCTAAAGCCTGAATTTGTCTATTAGTTTCTTTTAAGTTTATTTGTGTGTCACTCAAATATTTGGCCAATGCAAGAGAGGTTGCAGCTTTTGCAAACTCAGAAGGCTGTAAAGTAAAACTTCCTATGGCGTACCAGCATCGCTGTCCTGCTATGGTTTTTCCAAAAAGAAATAATCCTGCAAGGGATAATAAGGAAACTCCGAAGATGATGCTCGCATATTTTTCGTAAAATTTACCATCAACAAAAAGCACAACAAATATCAACGGAATAGTACAGCAGATGAAAATAAGCTGTTTTTGATACGTTCCATCGGTTGATAATAAAGAGGACGAATAGATATTCAGCCAGCCTAAAGTTACCAGTGCAATGTAGATAAAGACACTTATCCAATCAATATTATTTTTTACACTTTGATTTTTCATTTGAAATAATCCTCTTCTTAGTTTTTCTTAGTTGTGTCTACTGCTGTTTTTTTGACTTCGGTTTTTGGTGCCGTTGTAACTGGCGCTTTTGGCTTTATAATTTTTGCTTGTAAAACAGAATCTTTTGGTACAGACTCTATTTTAAGAGCATCGCTTATTCCGCCGACTTTAGCATATTCTGAAAGTAAACTTTTATTTAATACTCTTATTTCTAGGTCGGTTCTTGTAATTTTCTTTCTTAGATATTTTTCAATCATTAAACTCGCAACCGGACCTGCTACTGTTGCTCCAAAACCTCCATTTTCAATCATAACTGCAATCGCAATTTTCGGATTGTCTTTTGGCGCAAAGGCAACAAATATAGAGTGGTCTTTAAGCTGTGTTCTTTTACCGTTTATTTTGGCAAAGTTCTCGGCCGTACCTGTTTTTCCACAAATATCGATTCCTTCTACCCTAAGGCTGTAAGCTGTACCTTTATTGTAAACATCAAATAGTCCACTGATAACTGGCGGGAAATATTTTTGATCGATCGTAGTCACGTGTTTTGTGGTGAACTTTTCGTCTATCTTTTCTCCTTCAATTTTTTTAATGATGTGAGGAGTGTAATAATAACCCTGATTTGCGACAGTTGCCATCATATTCGCTAATTGGATAGGGGTCATTAAAACCTCTCCTTGTCCAATCGCATTAGATACAATTGTTGAGCTTCTCCATCCTCCATTAGGATAAATTCTTTTATATGTTTTAGAAGTTGGAATATTTCCTCGTTTTCCAATAGGCAAATCGTATCCCATAAATTGTCCTAAGCCAAAACTTTTTATATGACCGCTCCATACATCAACAGCATGGCCAGGATCCTTGTACTTATTGATTGTAAGCATGTATGCTTGTCCAAAATAAGTGTTACAGGAATTGTAAATTCCGTTATGTAATTGATGCGGACCAAAACCGTGGCATTTCATGAATCGGCCTCCGCCATAACTAAATCCGTGATGACACATAAAAGTAGTCTGCTCATTTACTACACCTTCTTGAAGTGCAACTAAACCTGTAAGGATTTTGAATGGTGAACCTGGAGGGTACTCTGCTAAAAGTCCTCTGTCATATAAAGGTTTTGCAATAGAATCGTGATATAAAAGCGTATAATTTTTAGATCTCTGACGTCCTACTAAAATACCTGGATCATAAGAAGGAGCAGTAACCAATGCTAGAATTTCTCCAGATTTAGGTTCAATGGCAACAATTCCTCCTCGCTTATTAATCATCAATTCTTCACCATATTTTTGAAGTTCGGCATCAATAGTTAAATTGATATCTTCTCCAGCTACGGCGATAGTATCGTATTTCCCTTCTTTATAAGGACCAATTTCTCTGTTATATTTGTCTTTTTGAATGTATTTTACACCTTTTATTCCGCGTAAAATCTCTTCGTAGCTTTGTTCTACACCTTGCTTTCCAATTAAATCTCCACTGTTGTAATATGGATTCTGCTCAATTTGTTTTTCATTTACCTGAGTAATAAAACCAAATATGTTGGCACCGTAATCAACTTCATAATCACGAAGAGAACGTTTTTGAAAATAGAAACCATCATATTTTCTGATCTTTTCTTGAAAAGCGGCAAATTCATTTTTATTCAGCTGAGATAAAAATACAGAAGGAAGTCTTGGGCTATAGACTTTTGCCTTTTCAATGCGCTTATGATATTCTTCTTCAGTAATATTCAAAAGAGCACAAAACTCGGCAATATTTAGGTCTTTTTTTATATCTCTTGGAATAACCATGATATCATAAGAAGCCTGATTCGCAACAAGAAGTTTCCCGTTACGATCATAAATATAACCTCTTTCAGGATAGTCATATACTTTTTTTATCGCATTATTTTCTGATTTCAGTTTAAAAGAATCATCAATAATCTGCAGGTAAAAAATCCTAATCACTAGCAAAGACGCTGCAATAATAATTATAGTGGGCAGCAAGACTTTTCTCATCGTTTATTGGGCTTAATAAGATAAATTATTATTATTGAGGTGATTATAGTAAAGATAGAACTAAATAAGGTTCGGAGTAAAATGTCCCCGATAAATTTAAATTGAAATGTTTCTAAAACAAATAATACAATATGATGCATTAAAACCGAAACTAGTATAAATGAAAATCGCTCTGGTGTTAAAGATTCATTTAGTTTAATAGTTTGGTATTCATAACTTAAACCAAAAGAAAATTTAAAAATGTAAGGCCTGTAATAGGCTAAAATAACGCAAGCAGTTGCATGTACACCTCCAGAATTGCAGAACATATCCATTGTAAGTCCAAGTAAAAAACTAGAAACAATTAAGCCTGCTTTATTGCTGTTTACGGGGTATAGAATAATATACAAGATATACGGAAAAGGACTTATATATCCTAAGAAATTCATATTGTTGAAGATAACAATTTGAATTGCCAGTAACATAATAAATCGAAAAATATTGACTAACAGAGCGCTATTCATTTTTTTCCTTGTTTTTGTTTTCTAAGTTAATAAGTTCCTCTCTGTCTTTGCTCTTGATAATATATACATGACCCAAGTTTGTCATATCGTTAAATAACTTAACTTTTATAACATAAAAACTTGTGCCTTCTTTTTTGTATATAACATCTACTGTTCCGATATTGATTCCTTCTGGGAAAATAACAGATTGTCCTCCAGTAACAATGGTGTCACCTTTTCTAATTGATGCTAATCTTGGTACATCTTCTAACTGAACAAATCCTGTGCTTTTTCCATCCCAAGTTAAAGAACCAAAGTGATTGGATTTTTTGATTTTAGCATTAATATGTGACTTCATATTCAAGATACTCACAACAGTTGAGTAATTTGCAGAAGTATTGTCTACTACTCCGACAATACCTAAGCTGTTGATAACTCCCATATCTTGTTTGACTCCTTCTTTGCTGCCGGAATTTAAAGTGATATAGTTTTCGTGTGTATTGTATGTGTTATGAATTACTTTTGATACAATGATATCAGCAGGTTTTATACCTTTAATACTATCTGGCAATGGTGCTTTGGTAGTGTCTTCTTTGTTAAACAAAAGACTTTTTAACCTTGCATTCTCTAATACAAGCTCATCGTTTTCGGCTCTTAAATTCAAATATTCGTTTACACGATTAATTCTTTCATAAACACCTCCGCTTAAAAAATTAGCCGAACTGATTACTCTGCTTCTGTGGTAGGAATGCGATTGAATTGTGAGCGTCAACGAAATACCTAAAAGCAGCAAAAACAGCAATCGATTACTGTTTCTTATAAGGAAATTAAATATTTGCTGCATTTCTTGTCTGGTTATTTTGTTTCAGGATATGCTTTAAGGTTTCAGTTTTTATAAAGGTCAAATATTAAAATCTGACCCTTATAAAAGTATATTGATTGTTATTTTTGAATCTTATTTGATTAAGATACTTTTGAATTTAGCGATGTTTTTAAGAGCCATTCCTGTTCCGCGTACAACTGCTCTTAACGGATCTTCGGCAATGTAAACCGGTAAATCTGTTTTTTGAGAAATACGTTTGTCAAGACCTCTTAACATAGATCCTCCACCAGCTAAATAGATACCAGTGTTGTAGATATCTGCTGCTAATTCAGGAGGAGTCTGAGATAATGTTTCCATTACCGCATCTTCAATACGCTGAATAGATTTGTCTAATGCTTTTGCAATTTCACGGTAAGAAACATCTACTTGTTTTGGTTTACCAGTAAGTAAATCTCTACCTTGAACAGACATGTCTTCTGGCGGTCCATCTAAATCTTCGATCGCCGCTCCGATTTGAATTTTAATTTTCTCAGCAGTACTTTCTCCTACGAAAAGGTTGTGCTGTGTACGCATGTAATACACAATGTCGTTTGTAAAAACGTCACCCGCAATTTTAACAGACTTGTCACAAACAATTCCGCCTAATGCGATTACAGCAATTTCTGTTGTACCACCTCCGATATCGACAATCATGTTTCCTTTTGGTTGCATAATATCAATACCAATACCAATTGCCGCCGCCATTGGCTCATGAATCAAGTAAACTTCTTTTCCGTTTACTCTCTCACAAGATTCCTTCACCGCTCTCATCTCCACTTCAGTAATACCAGAAGGAATACATACAACCATACGTAAAGCTGGAGTAAACATTCTTTTTTTCAATGCAGGAATACTTTTAATGAACATATTGATCATTTTTTCCGAAGCATCAAAATCAGCGATTACACCATCTTTCAAAGGCCTTATAGTTTTGATGTTTTCATGTGTTTTACCTTGCATCATGTTGGCTTCTTTACCAACAGCAATGATTTTGCCTGATACTCTATCACGTGCAACGATAGATGGACTATCAATGACAACTTTATCATTATGAATGATTAAAGTGTTTGCGGTTCCAAGGTCTATCGCAATATCCTCGGTCATGAAATCAAAAAATCCCATAAGTTTTTTAGGGGTTTAAAATGTTATAAATTATTTATCGAACAAAGTTAAACAAATTAATGTTTAAAATGACGAGTTCCTGTAAATACCATTGCAAGATTATTTTCATTGCAATAATTTATACTTAATTCGTCTTTTATCGAACCTCCTGGCTGAATTACAGCAGTTATTCCTGCTTTTTTAGCTAATTCTACACAATCCGGAAATGGGAAAAATGCATCACTTGCCATCGAAGCTCCATTTAAATCAAATCCAAAAGCTTTTGCTTTGTCAACTGCTTGAATTAAAGCGTCAACTCTTGAAGTCTGACCTGTACCTGATGAAATCAATGTTCCGTTTTTAGCAAATACAATAGTGTTTGATTTTGTATTCTTGCAGATTTTAGAAGCAAAGATCAAATCTTCGATCTCTTGAGCAGTAGGTTCTGTAATTGTAACGGTTTTTAAATGCTCTTTATTATCCGTAATATTATTTCTATCCTGAATTAACAATCCGTTAAGACAAGTTCTTACTTGACGAGCTGGTAATTCAACATCGTTTTGTACTAAAATAATTCTGTTTTTCTTCTCTTGTAAAACTGTAACTGCCTCATCATCATAAGCTGGAGCGATTACAACTTCGCAGAATAACTTGTTGATTTCCTGTGCAGTTTCTAAATCAATTTTTGTATTAGAAATTAACACTCCTCCAAAAGCTGAAGTAGGATCACAAGCTAAAGCTGCTAAATAAGCTTCGCTGATTGTTTTTCTTGAAGCCAAACCACAAGCGTTGTTGTGTTTTAAAATAGCGAACGTAGGTCCGTCAGTTTTAAATTCAGCAATTAAATTAACAGCAGCATCAACATCTAATAAGTTATTGTATGACAATTCTTTTCCGTGAAGTTTTTTGAACATTGCGTCAAAATCTCCAAAGAAGAATCCTTTTTGATGAGGGTTTTCACCATATCTTAAAACTTGACCGTTTGCAATGCTTTCTTTGTAAATAGTCTCGTCTGTATTGAAATAATTAAAAATAGCTCCATCGTAGTGAGATGAAACGTGGAATGCTTTAGTAGCAAACAATCTTCTGTTTTCTAAAGTTGTTGCTCCGTCTTGCTCTGTAATCAAATCTAAAAGTAAGCTGTACTCGTTAACAGAAGCTACAATTACAGTGTCTTTGAAATTTTTTGCACCAGCACGAATTAATGAAATACCTCCGATATCAATTTTTTCGATAATATCTTGTTCGCTTGCTCCAGAAGCAACTGTTTTTTCAAAAGGATATAAATCAACAATTACTAAATCGATTTGAGGGATGTCAAATTCCTTCATTTGCTGAACATCACTTTCGTTGTCTTGACGATTTAAAATTCCACCAAAAATTTTCGGGTGTAAAGTTTTTACTCTTCCGCCAAGAATTTCAGGGAATGAAGTGATATCTTCAACAGGAACTACTGGGATGCCAAGGTTTTTGATGAAATCTTCAGTTCCTCCAGTTGAATAAAGTGTTACATTTTGTTCGTGTAATTTTCTAACAATTGGTTCCAATCCATCTTTAGAAAAAACAGAAATTAATGCCGATTGTATTTTTTTAGTTGTGCTCATTGTGTAGTTATGATTTTGAGACTGCAAAAGTAGTTTTTTTATATATTATATTAAAAAAAATTAGTGTAACAAAATGCTAAAAAAATCTACTGATGAGTAAGTTAACTTTTATTAGGTTTTTGAATTTAAATTATTGAATTTTACTTTATTGAAAAATACAAAAATATGATCGTTTATCTAAGATTATTAAAAGAAAGTTTGAGTTTTGCTATCAATGCTTTGCGAAATAATAAATTGCGAACTTTATTGTCGCTTTTAGGCGTAACGATTGGTATTTTTTCAATTATCGCTGTTTTGGCTGCTGTTGACTCTTTAGATAAAAAAATCACTAAAGATTTGAGTAGCTTAGATAAAAATACGATTTATTTAATGAAATATTGTTTTGGACCGTCTGAAATTCCACAATGGAAAAGAGAACAGTTTCCAAATGTAAAATATGACGAATATATCGGTTTAAAAAATTCAATGAATAACACCGACCAAGTAGCATATCAGCTTTTTGTAAACAGAGAAAGTTTAAAATACGATTCTAAAACAGTTAGCGATGTAAATATTATTCCGGCATCAAGCGAAATGGTCGATATTGATGGATTAAGTTTTGATAAAGGTAGATTTTATAATGAATCAGAATCTAACTCAGGAACTGCTGTTATTGTTTTGGGATATGATATAGCTGAAGGGCTTTTTGGTTCAAGCGATCCGATAGGGAAAAACATCCGTTTGTATGGACAGCGATTCACTGTTATTGGTGTAATGGCGAAACAGGGCGCTGGATTCTTTGGAGATAGTAATGATACTTCGGTCTATCTTCCGGCAAATTTCTTAAGAAGAATGTATGGAGACAGTGATTCTATGACTCCAGTTATAGTTTTAAAGCCTGAAAAAGGTGTTGATATGGATGCGTACAAAGCTGAAATTGCTCAAAAACTTAGAGCAATTCGCGGAATGAAAGCGGGAGAAATGGATAATTTTTTTGTTAATGTGCTTTCTGGATTTACTGATTTTATTGATGGAATTTTAGGTCAGATGAATTTTGTAGGTTGGATTATCAGTGGTTTTTCTCTTTTGGTTGGTGGTTTCGGAATTGCAAATATTATGTTTGTTTCGGTTAAAGAAAGAACAAATCTTATCGGAATTCAGAAATCATTAGGAGCAAAAAATAAATTTATCTTATTTCAATTTTTATTTGAAGCAGTTATTTTATCAGTTATTGGAGGAATCATTGGTCTTCTTATGGTTTGGGGAATTGCGATGATTTTGACAAAGGTCCTCGATTTTGAATTTGTTTTAAGTTTAGGAAATATTCTTTTAGGAACCGGTTTAGCAGCTCTTATTGGTTTGATTTCTGGGATTCTTCCAGCAGTTTCGGCGGCAAATCTAGATCCAGTAGAAGCAATTCGTACAGGAATGTAATATTACTTTTGTGTTATTTTACTGTAAATTTTGACGGCTCGAAATAATTAGATATTTTTGATAGACCAAGAACCTAAACCATTAAACCAATGAGCTTTAATCTTAAATCTGTCGATGTTGTTGAGTCTATTTCTAGAGAGGATTTCAAAAGAAATTATTTAGATAAAAAAAAGCCTTTAATCATAAAAGGGCTTACAAAAGATTGGCCTGCAAGAGAAAAATGGTCAACAGAATATTTTAAGGAAATTGCGGGAGATATAGAGGTTAAACTTGTAGATAACTCAAAAGCAGATCCAACAAAAGTGATCAACGCTTCTATAGCAAGTATGAGATTTGGGGAATATCTGGATTTGATAAAACGCGAACCAACACAATTGCGTATTTTCTTCTTTAATCTTTTCAAGCACAGACCCGAATTAATTGACGATGTAAAAGTTCCAAAAGAATTAATGGGAGGTTTTATAGAAAGTATGCCTGCCATGTTTTTTGGCGGTTCTAAGGCGATTACTTTTCTGCATTATGATATCGATTTGCCACATCTTTTTCATACTCATTTCGGAGGTCGAAAACATATTATTTTATTTGACTACAAATGGAAAAAAAGACTCTATTGCATCCCGAATACTACTTATGCATTAGAAGATTACGATGTAGCCAATCCTGATTTTGAAAAATTTCCAGCTCTAAAAGGAGTAGAGGGTTATGAAGTTTTCTTAGAACACGGCGATACGTTGTTTATGCCAACAGGAATGTGGCATTGGATGCGTTACGTTGATGGTTCTTTTTCGCTCACACTTCGCGCATGGGATGCATCCTGGTCTAGAAAAATAGCCAGCGTTTGGAGCTTATTTATGCATGGAGCCGTAGACAGCGGTATAAAAGTGATTTTTAGAGAACGTTATGCAGTTTGGCGTGAAAAACTTGCTTATAAAATTGCAGAAAAAGAATTGAAAAAGGATTTGAGAAAAGCGGGGTAATTTATTTTTTTGTCTTTTCTAGCTTTGGTTTTATAAAAGGAAATGTAATTCTGTTTTTGTCCCAATTAATGTTTTCCGAGTCATAATACTCATTATTTTTCTTGTATTTTAAAACGGTATCTTCTTCTTGAGTGGTTTTCCTTGTGAAATATAAATCATAATTTTTTAGTGAAGATTTAATAGCGTCAAGTAGATTGAAGTAATTTTTCGATTGTAAAGTGTCTAATTTAGAAGCTATAAAAGTGATGTTTCTAAAATTATCTTTATAGTTTGATTTTATAAAATCAGAAATTGCATTAGATGATATTTCAATCAAATCTTTCGGCTGAAGATTTATAAAATACGGAATTGTATCGCTTTTTTTCCAATTCCCACAAATATGACCGATTTCGTTTCTTTGAAAATAATATACTTTTGAGTTCTTGTCTATTATAAAAGTATTTGTTCCATAAAACAGATATCCAGGAATAGGAGGAGGAGGAGGGATCGTATCATTTTCGATGATCTTTTCTTTATTTTCCTGAGAAATTATATATGGAATGTTTTCTTCTTGATTTTCTTTTTTGCTACAATTCAAAAAGAAAAAACAAATCATAAAACCAATAAAAATTCTAGCCATAAAGAATAAGATTTGAAATAAAGATATAAAAAAATCCCAAGAAGCAATTTCTTGGGATTTCTATTTTAAGTAGTTTTAAAACTATCTAATATCATTATTTTGAATCAAATCGATATATAAGTTGATCTTATCTTTCAATTCTTTTCTTGGCGTGATAAAGTCTAAGAAACCGTGCTCTAATAAGAACTCGGCAGTTTGGAAACCTTCTGGTAAATCTTTTCCTGTAGTATCGCGAACAACACGAGGGCCAGCAAAACCAATCAAAGCGCCTGGCTCAGAGATGTTGATGTCTCCTAACATTGCGTAAGATGCAGTTGTTCCTCCAGTTGTTGGGTCTGTACAAAGAGAGATATAAGGCAATTTAGCTTCAGCTAATTGAGCTAGTTTTACAGAAGTTTTTGCTAATTGCATTAAAGAATAAGCAGCTTCCATCATACGAGCTCCACCAGATTTAGAAATCATTACAAAAGGAAGTTTGTTTTTAATAGCGTGATCAATACCTCTTGCGATTTTCTCACCGACTACAGCTCCCATAGATCCACCGATGAATGCAAAATCCATACAGCAAATTACAAGTTCTCTTCCTTTAGATTTTCCTACCCCCGTACGTACAGCATCTTTAAGATGAGTTTTTTCCATTACATCTTTTAATCTATCTGCATATTTCTTTGTGTCCACAAAGTGCAGAGGATCTTTAGAAGTCATGTTTTTATCTAACTCAACAAATTCGTTGTTGTCGAATAAAATTTCAAAATAGGTTGCGCTTCCAATTCGAACGTGAAAATCATCTTCAGGGCTTACGAATAAATTTCTCGCCAATTCGTCAGCATCAATAATTTTTCCAGTAGGAGATTTGTACCACAATCCTTTCGGAACGTCCATCTTGTCTTCTGTCGCGGTCGTAATCCCTTTTTCTTGTCTTTTAAACCAAGCCATTTCTTTTAGTATTCAGTGTTCAGTAATAAAATTTCAGTGTCCAGTGGTATTCAGTTTTAAGTATTCAGATTGCTAAATACTTAAAACTGTAAACTGAATACTTTTTTTATAACGTATTTACGTTATTTAAATCAGCAAAAGCTTGTTCAAGTCTTGCATTGAATGTCACTTCACTTTCACGAACCCATCTTCTTGGGTCATAGTATTTTTTGTTTGGAGCATCTGGACCTTCTGGATTTCCAATTTGAGATTTCAAATAGTCAAGGTTTTTAACCATGTAATCACGGATTCCTTCAGTGTATGCAAACTGTAAATCGGTATCAATATTCATTTTGATAACTCCGTAGCTAATACCTTCTCTGATTTCTTCAAGTGTAGAACCTGAACCTCCGTGGAAAACGAAATCAACCGGATTGTGCCCTGTGTTGAATTTGTTTTGTACGAAATCTTGAGAATTTTTTAAGATTTTTGGAGTTAATTTTACGTTTCCTGGTTTGTAAACACCGTGAACGTTTCCGAAAGCAGCAGCAATTGTAAATTTAGGGCTTACTTTAGATAATTCTTCGTAAGCGTAAGCTACTTCTTCTGGTTGAGTATATAATTTTGAGCTGTCAACATCAGAGTTATCAACACCATCTTCTTCACCACCTGTAATACCAAGTTCGATTTCTAATGTCATACCCATTTTGCTCATTCTAGCTAAATATTCTTTACAGATCTCGATGTTTTCTTCGATTGGCTCCTCAGACAAATCGATCATGTGAGAACTGAATAATGGTTTTCCTGTTTCTGCGAAGTGTTTTTCAGAAGCATCTAATAAACCATCAATCCAAGGTAAAAGTTTTTTTGCACAGTGGTCAGTGTGTAAGATTACAGTTGCACCGTAAGCTTCTGCCAAAGTATGAATATGTTTTGCTCCCGCGATTCCTCCCGCGATTGCTGCTTTTTCACCTGCATTTGATAATCCTTTTCCAGCGTTGAATTGTGCTCCTCCGTTAGAAAATTGAATGATAACTGGCGCGTTTAGTTTTGCTGCAGTTTCAAGAACTCCATTAATTGTGCTTGATCCAGTAACGTTTACTGCTGGAAGAGCAAAACCCTTCTCTTTAGCATAATTAAAGATCTCTTGTACTTGATCTCCTGTAGCTACTCCTGGTTTAATGTTGTGTGCCATTGTAATTTTTTTTATAGTTGTTTTTAGTTTTTAGGTTGCAAAAATAAGAATTAATTAGCATTAGAACGGATAATTTATACCAAAATTTAAAACCGAGTGTCCAAAATTGTATTCTTTAAACCATCGATCTCCCTTCTCATGTGCCGGATTATAAGTCTTAAAGCCTAAATCTAAACGAATCACAAAAAAACTCAAATCGTATCTTAAACCAAATCCTGTACCTAATGCAATTTCTTCTAAATCGTTTAAGTTATCAAATTTTGCTTTCGGATCTATCACATTATCGAGCACATTCCAGATATTTCCGGCGTCTGCAAAGAGAGCTCCTTTTACATCACCGAAAATTTTGAAACGAAATTCAGCACTTGCAGCGATTTTCATATTAGCCTCGTTAAAGTCATTTACAGCATTGGTGCTTCCAGGTCCTAAAGCATAAGGTTGCCAAGCACGGTTATCATTGGAACCTCCACCATAATAACTTCGTGAAAACGGAATATAGTTTGAATTTCCAAACGGAATTGCAATTCCAAAGAAACTTCTGACTGCTAAAACTTTTTCTTTTCCAAAGTCCCAGTGTTTGATATAGTCAAATTCGGTTTTAATATATTCTGAATATTCTAAGTTAAAAATCTCGTAGTTGCCTCTAGAATTTTTAGGTAAATTCCCAATTGATGAAACAGCTGATAATAGAGTTCCTGCAGATTCGATTTTGGTTCTAAATTGATAAAAATTATTATCAGCCAAATCTTTTTTAGTTGTTTTGGTAAAAGAATAGCTTGTCGCTAAGATGAAATCATTTTCAGTCAAACGAACTCTTCTTTCTTCGATGCTTTCAACTTCTTGATATTGAGAGTCAGTAGGTGTTAGAGCAGTTTGTCCTGTTAATACATCATTAGTAAATCCTGTTGTTCCCGTAGGTACAATTAAGTTTCCGTGTTCATCAACATTAGAAGTTTGTTGGTTGTAATTTTGTGCAATTCCATTCAAATCATCATAAGAAGAGGTGTAAACATTAAAGTAATTGTCTGGATTTAAGTTGCGAACAAACTGCGCGTTCAACAATTCAAGTTTTGCTGAATTGTGACGTTTTGGTGTCCAGTTGTATGAAATACCCCCTGTAAAGTTTTCTTTATCTAAACCAATATTTCGCTGTTTTGAAAAACCAGAAGATATAGAGGTATACGGAATCATACTTTTTGGAATGATTTTCTCGGTTCCAAAAGGCAGTAAAATTCTTGGGAAATTCAACTTCATATCCAAACCATATTCAGAAACATTAAAGAAATTATTGTTTGGGTTAGCCATATCTCTAGAAGATCCAACATTTAAACGAGCCGAAATTTCGAGAGTTTCCGCTCGGTTAAATACGTTTCGAATCGTTTCAGAAATACTAGCTCCAATTCCAAAATCTTGAATATTAGAGTGTGTTACATCCAAAGTAGCTCCAAAACTGTATTTTTTTCTCGGAGTCAAATAAACATTAGCAATAAGAGATTGAGCTGTAGAATCTCTTTTGTCTACTTCGTATTGAATAGATGGATAGTTGAAAATTCTTAAATTATTTAAAGAGCGAGAAGAAAGAGTGGTTCTGAAATCTGCAAAAGTGCTTCCTTTTGAAATGAAAATAGCATCGGTAATAGCACGTGGTCTGTATTTTAAACCTTTGTAACTGTATAGGTTAAAATTGTTGTAAGTTACACTGTCGGTTGGTTTTTTCTTGGCATTTGTAGCAGAATAATCGGTGTAAATATTTACATCGCTAATCTTGTATAGTTTAAAAGGTTCTGTACGACTAGAATCTCTTTCTTGAATATTGTTGTTGTTGATAATTAAAGTGACATCTGCTTTAGCTTTTTTGCCAATTGTATCAATGTCAAAAGTCACATACGTAGGCTGAAAATAATAAGCGCCGTGATTTCTAAAATATGTTGTAATGCGGTTTTTTTCTTCCTCAAAATCTGTAGTTTTGTATTGATTTCCAGATTTTAATAAAGAAGGATCGTTGTTGGTTCTATATAATGAATCTAATGCAGGCGTCATTATTTTGGTTTTGATAGTATCCAATTTATAAGCCGGTCCTGTAGTAATGTTATAGTTAATTTCGGCTCTTTTTACTCCAGTAGTATCAATTGTATAATCCGTTTGAACGTTAAAATAACCATTGTTGAAATAATAGTATTTTAAACGTAATAGTGATTTTTTAGTTTTTGAAGTATCTATTATTACTGGTGGTTCTCCAGTATTTTTTAGAAACTCATGAATTCCTTTGTAATAAAAAGATTGTCCAAGACGATCTACTTGTTTTGCAGAGAATATTTTAGACATTCGCTCATACTTTCCAGGATTGTTCTTGAATTTTGCCTGATAAGTAGAATCTGGGTTTAAATTGGCTAAATTGTATAAATTTAATCGAAGCTTATAACCTAATAATTTACCATTTGGTTTTTGGTACATTTGGTTGGAAGCTGTTTCGTCATTTGTCGCTTTTCCGTTTACTAAAATATTATTTTTTACAAGAAGGTTTTTTCCATCGGGAACTCTTTTTACGGCATTACAAGCGCAAATTAATATTGCAATTAGAAGAAATGCTATTATTTTTGTGGAATTATTTTTCAAGTGTTTTTTAATATTTAATTCAAAAGTACATTATTTTATGGTTAGTAAAAACCAAATAAAGCTTATCTCTAGTTTACATCAAAAAAAGCAACGTTTTGCTAATCAATTATTCTTTGCTGAAGGAGTAAAAGTAATTCAAGAATTGCTGCAATCCAATTTTGAATTAGAACATTTATACACCACATTAAATGATTTTGAAACTGTCCATGCTTCAAAACGCACTCTTATTAATGAGCAAGAACTGAAAAAAATAAGTGCTTTGTCGACTCCAAATTCTTGTTTGGCAGTTTTTAAAATTCCAGCCGAAAAGAAGATAATCGATTCGGGTTTAATTTTAGCATTAGACGATATTAGAGACCCTGGAAATTTAGGAACTATTTTGCGCCTTTGCGATTGGTTTGGTATTAAGCAGATTGTTTGTTCTAAAGAAACAGTAGA
Source organism: Flavobacterium tagetis (assembly GCF_016735615.1). GTDB lineage: Bacteria > Bacteroidota > Bacteroidia > Flavobacteriales > Flavobacteriaceae > Flavobacterium > Flavobacterium tagetis. Next base: position 650,010 of record NZ_JAERSF010000001.1, on the reverse strand, counting down.
TATTTATAATCCGAAAGTGGTACAAGCTACAATGGGGTCTATTGCCAGAGTAAATGTAAACTATATTGATTTAAAACTTTTTCTTGCTCAAACTAAACTGCCAGTTTTTGGAACTTTTATGGATGGAGAAAATATTTATCAATCCCAATTACCTCAGAGTGGCATCATTATTATGGGTAATGAAGCCAACGGTATTTCAGAAGAAATTGAAAAAATAGTAACCAGCCGTCTCACAATTCCTAGATTTGGAGAGCTTCAAAAAACTGAAAGTTTAAATGTAGCTACTGCAACAGCAATTATTCTTAGTGAATTTAAACGAAATAGTTGATATTTTGTTTTAATGGAAAGTGAAATTTATTAAAAGCGCTCTTGATTTCATTGAATCAATGTTTCCTGTCCATGGGCTGTCTGGAGTATTATCTCTAATAAGCTCATCTGTTATGCCGAACATTCCTCTAACAGAAGGAGAAAAGATAAAGTATTCTGTAAAAATATCAATTCCTAAACCTAATTCATAAGCAGCAGTCCATTGTTTTACTCTAAATTTCTGCTCAAAATTATCGTCTTTAGATTTTGAGTTACTCGATAAGTTTAAAGTGGTAGACATACCGCCAACTAAGTATGGACGAATGTTTCCTGTACGCAAGGCAGAAAATTTCAGTAATAAAGGAAAGTGAATGTAAGTACTATTTACCTCTCTTAAATAATCGCTTTCTTTATTGCTGATACCGGGAAAATAAAGATCACGTTTAGTATAATACAAACCTGGTTCAAAACGTAGGTTAATATATTCTTGAAGCCTTAAATCGGCCACGACTCCCACGTTAAAACCAGTTGTTTTTTTTACTTGAATATCTTCCTGTACAGGCGTTTTGTAATCAAATTTGAAGTCAAAACTATTAAAACCTAAATAGTAGCCAAAGTAAATACGTTGCTTTTGCCAGTTTTCAAGATTAATAATAGGATCTTTGCTAAACATATTTTTAGCAAATTGCGAATGTCCTTTTGTCGCTAAGACTAATAAAAATAAGATTACAGCTTTTTTCATACTATTTTTTAGATGCAGAATAAATTGTTGCGACACCAAAAGTTTGAGGCATTGCCACAACATCTATAAACCCAGTTTTTCTTAAAATATTGTTTAAGGCTTCTCCATAAGGAAAAGCGGCGGCAGATTCAGATAAATAGCCATAAGCGTCATTATCTTTAGAAAATAATTTTCCGATTAACGGAAGTATATTTTTGCTGTAGAAATTGTAACCTTGTTTATAAGGAAATTTATCTGGAACAGAAGTTTCCAATATAACAAAAACGCCATTTGGTTTTAAAACTCGTAAGATTTCTGAAAAGCCTTTCTCTAGGTTTTCAAAATTTCTTACGCCAAAGCCAACTGTGATAGCGTCAAAATAATTGTCTTCAAACGGCATATTTTCAGAATCTCCTAAAACTAGTTCAATAACATTTGAAAGTTTTTTTTCTTCTACTTTCTTTTTTCCCACTTCTAGCATTCCTGCAGAAATATCTAGACCAATAATTTTTTCGGCATTAGTTTGCGACATTAAAATAGCTAAATCGCCAGTTCCTGTTGCGATATCAAGAATAACTTTTGGTTTTTTGTCTGATACTATTTTTAATACTTTTTTGCGCCATTTAACATCGATACCAAATGAAATTACACGATTCAAATTATCGTAATTCCCAGAAATGGTATCAAACATTTGGGTTACTTGCTCTTTTTTACCTAAAGAAGAGTCTTTATACGGAGTTACTTTTTCAGACATTTTTTTAATTTGGACAAATATAAACAATCTAGTTTAACTGTAATTGAGTTTTTTAATTTGTAAAATAAATGTTTTAGAGGATTTATTTTAAAACAGATTAAGCTGGCATTTTGCCATCCCTAAATCTAGGTATTTTGTCAAAATCCCTAAATCTTGGTATTGTCTAATAGCGCTATTATGAGCAACTTTGTTCAAGTAAAAATGATTAAAGTTTTAATGATTGATAATGTCGCTATGACTTAAACAGATGGTTACTTTTTTTGTGCTGGTAATTCATTTGTTCATGAAAGAGTTTTGAAAGTATTGTTCTTGGGGGGAAATACTATATTAAGCGCAAAGTACGTTCTTAGGATTAAATTTGTTTTTGGAAATTTTAATTTTCTGCCTTTAATATCTTAGTGGTATTTGTTATTAAAGGCGTTTGAGACCAAGGTCTCAAATAACATTAAATGTTATTCAGTTTTACAAATGTTTCTCGACATTTGTGATTTTTTTTAAACAAAATTCTTCTTGAGCGAGTTAAGCTTCAAAAATCAATTATTTAAAAACATCCTCCGTAAAAAGAGGATGTTTTTTATTTATTTTCTAATGTAAGTTTCATAAGTATAATCATAAAGATGCTTTTCATCTTTATAGTTTTCTTCAGATTCTACCAAAATCCATTCGCTTTTATTGATTTTAGGAAAAAAAGCATCTGCTTCAAAAGAATGGTGAACTTTTGTTAATTCAATAATATCAGTAAAAGGAAGAGCGAGATTGTAAATTTCGCCACCGCCAATAATATAACTGTCATCATCTTCAGGACATAGAGCAATTGCTTTTTCAATACTATCTACTACAATGCATCCTTCTGGTTTATAATTTTCTTGACGTGAAATTACAATATGAACGCGATCTGGTAAGGGTTTCGGGAAACTTTCAAAAGTTTTTCTTCCCATAATAATATGATGGCCAGTGGTAAGCGATTTAAATCTTTTAAAATCATTTGGTAAATGCCATACTAATTCGTTGTTTTTTCCAAGCGCATTATTTTCGGCTGCAGCCGCTATCATTATAATCATGGTATGCTTAACTAAATTTTATTTTCATTCTCTTCGTTAATAGAAGATTCAAGCTGGCTGATTCTTTTTTGCTGTAAAGCAACTAAGCGGTCAATTTGTTCTCTTTCCCATTTTTTATTCATAAAACGGTCTGTTATATACACTTTTATAAAATGAAGAATAAAAAGGAAAAGCCAGATTGTAATACCCCAGATACACCAATTTTGACTTGTGCCTTCTCCAAAGCCAAAAAATCTATTGGCAATAAATAAAAATAAACTTCCTAGCAGGAAAAGAACAAAATGAAAATATAAGACCTTTTTTTGTCTTAATCGGCGTCTAGCGTATTCGTATTGTTCGTGCACTTCTTTTTCCATAAGATAAAAATGAGATCATAAAGTTAAAATTTATTTTCGAAAGTCAATATTTTGAATGTGGAATATTTAATTTTTGATGCTCCAATAATTTGAATAACAAAATTTTAACCGCTTTAAATTACCAATAAAGCGAAAATAATATACTGTTTTTAGAATTATCATAAATCGTTTCTTACGGTAGTAAGTGTTTCGCCGAATTTAATTAATTTTAGATGTATAAATCTAAAAATGAAATAGTTATGTCTTTGAAAAAACAATTTGTGAAAACGAAGCCGGTATGTAAAGTTACGTTTTCAATAGATGCGAAAGATGCAAACTCAGCAGCTGTTGTTGGAGATTTCAATAATTGGAATGCCGAAGAAGGAGCTTTGAGTAAACTGAAAAATGGTACTTTTAAAGCAACTTACGACTTGGTTAAAGATGCTATTTACGAATTTAAGTATCTGATTGACGGGAATTATGTAAATGACCCAGAAGCCGATTCTTATAAATGGAATGATTACGCTGGAAGCGAAAACAGTGTTTTAGTTGTATAAAAAAATCCGCTATTAAAGCGGATTTTTGTTTTTTATACTGCAACACTTCCTTTTATAGCAGGATGCGGATCGTAATCTACAAGTGTGAAATCATTATAATCAAAATCAAAAATGTTTTTAATCTCTGGATTTAAAATCATTTTTGGTAATGGTTTTGGTTCACGTGTTAATTGCAGTTCCAATTGTTCAAAATGATTATTGTAAATATGTGCATCGCCAAAAGTGTGAATAAATTCACCTGGCTCTAAATCACATACTTGTGCAATCATCATAGTTAGCAATGCATAAGAAGCAATGTTAAAAGGAACTCCCAAGAAAATATCTGCACTTCGCTGATATAATTGGCAAGAAAGTTTTCCTTTTGTTTCTCCTTTTTCAGGATCTGGACTTGCGACATAAAACTGAAAAAATGCGTGACAAGGAGGTAAAGCTGCTTTGTTATTGGCTACATTTTCCTCAAAAGATTTTTTAGTGTCTGGCAGAACAGAAGGGTTCCATGCAGAAACCAACATTCTTCGGCTATTTGGATTTGTTTTTAGCTCCGTAATCAATTCCGAAATCTGGTCGATTTCTTCGCTGTTCCAGTTACGCCATTGATGCCCGTAAACTGGCCCTAAATCGCCATTAGAATCTGCCCATTCATCCCAGATTTTTACTCCGTTTTCCTGAAGGTATTTTATATTTGTATCTCCTTTTAAGAACCAAAGCAGTTCGTAAATAATCGATTTTAAATGTAGTTTTTTGGTTGTAACCATTGGGAAACCTTCACTTAAATCAAAGCGCATTTGGTAGCCAAAAACGCTTTTAGTTCCTGTTCCGGTACGGTCTCCTTTTTGATTGCCATTTTCTAAAACGTGTTTTACTAAATCTAAGTATTGTTTCATGATTGCTTTAAGCTTTAGGCTTTAAGCTTTAGGCTTTTTCCTAATGCTTAAAGTTTGTTTTTTATATTTGTGCTTTAAGCTTATAGCCTAAAGCTTACGACTTACAGCCTTAAAATTATCTTCTAGAGATTTCGTCTCTAATTTTTGCGGCTTTTTCGTAATCTTCCTGAGAAACGGCTTGGTCTAAAAGTTCGTTTAATTCCTGCAAAGAATGTTTTGCGTAAACGTCTCCGGATTGGTTGCTTTCTTCTTCGTGTCCGAAAGTTTCAGGGTTTGAAAGGACATCATCAATTTCTTGAGCGCCAGAATCTGTTTCAGCAGTATTCGATTTTAAATAAATTCCAGCTTTGTCTAAAATGTTTTTATAAGTAAAAATAGGAGCATTGAAGCGTAATGCTAAGGCAATAGCGTCAGAAGTTCTTGCATCGATAATCTCTTCAATTTTGTCTCTTTCGCAGATTAAGCTTGAATAAAAAACACCGTCAACCAATTTGTGAATTATAACTTGTTTTACCACTATATCAAATCTTTCAGCGAAATTTTTGAATAAATCGTGTGTTAACGGGCGTGGCGGTTTTATTTCTTTTTCTAAAGCAATAGCGATTGACTGGGCTTCAAAAGCGCCAATAACAATAGGTAATTTTCTCTCGCCGTCGACTTCATTCAAAATTAAGGCATAAGCACCATTTTGAGTTTGACTGTATGAAATTCCTTTTATGGATAATTTTACTAGACTCATATATGTTTGTAAAAAAGGCACTTAGCGCCTTATTTTAATACTATTTTGGTTTGGAAAATAAAGCTGCAATTTTAATCAAAAAATATGGAACAAAAAAGCTGCCTATAAACAAAGATACAACATCTTGTTTTTAGGCAGCAATATTTTTAAAGAGAATTCTTTGTATTAAGAATGCTGAGCTTTAAAAGCTTTTAATTTCTCTGTTAATTGAGGTACAATTTCAAAAGCATCTCCAACTACACCATAGTCAGCAACTTTAAAGAAAGGAGCTTCAGGGTCGTTATTGATTACTACTTTTACTTTAGAAGAGTTGATTCCTGCAATGTGCTGAATCGCTCCAGAGATACCAATAGCAATGTATAAGTTTGTTGCAACTGGTTTTCCTGTTTGTCCAACGTGCTCGCTATGAGGTCTCCATCCTAAATCAGAAACTGGTTTAGAACAAGCAGTTGCAGCACCAAGAACAGCAGCAAGATCTTCTACTAATCCCCAGTTTTCTGGACCTTTTAATCCGCGTCCGCCAGAAACTACGATATCTGCATCGGCGATAGAAACTTTTCCAGATACTTTTTCTACAGATTCTACTTTTACACCAAAGTCATTATCTCCAACATTTGGATTGAAATCTTCTGCAGCCGCAGCTCCTGCGCTTTCAAAAAGTCCGTAAGAGTTTTTAGCTAAACCAAGAACTTTTACATCTGTATCGATTTGTGTAATGTTGAAAGCTTTGTTTGAAAAAGCATTTCTTTTTACTTGAAATGGAGAAGTGCTAACTGGCAATCCAACTACATTTGAAGCAAAACCAGCATTTAAAGCCACAGCAACTAGCGGTGAAAGATAAATACTATCTGTTGTAGAAGAAAGCAATACAACTTTTGTCCCTTCTTTCTCCGCTGCTTGTTTAATAACATCAGCGTAAGCTTTTGCATTAAAACCAGCTAATTTATCATTGTTTACTTTTAAAACTTTATCAACTCCGTATTTGCCTAATTCGCTTACATCACTGATGTTTACTGTTAAAGCAGTAACAGTTGTTCCTAATGATTCAGCTACTTTTTTAGCGTAAGAAGCTAATTCGAAAGCAACTTTTTTAAATTTTCCTTCTGCAGATTCTGCGTATATTAATATTGACATAATGTTTTTGTTTAAAGGTTATTTAGTTTCAGGTTTCAGGTTTTAAACTGAACACTAAAAACTGATAACTGAATACTAGATTACTTTCGCTTCGTTGTGTAATAAATTGATTAACTCATCTAAATTATCTGCAGAAACTAATTTTACTGCTGATTTTGGAGCTGGTTTTTCAAATTTTACCGCTTTTGTATTTACAGCTGCATCAACTGGCTCAAGAATAGTAAGCGCTTTTGTTCTTGCAGTCATAATTCCTCTCATGTTCGGGATACGTAAATCTTTTTCCTCAACAAGACCTTTTTGACCTCCAATGATTAAAGGAAGAGTAGTGCTTACAGTTTCTTTTCCACCATCAATTTCACGAACAGCTTTTACATTGTTTCCGTCAACAGTTAAAGCCGTACAAGAGTTTAAGAAGTTGTGTCCTAAGATTCCAGCAATCATTCCAGGAACCATTCCTCCGTTGTAATCCAAAGATTCTTTACCAGCAATTACTAAATCATAACCACCGTTTTTAATTACTTCTGCTAATTGTTTTGCAACGAAGAAACCATCAGTTGGGTTTGCGTTTACACGAATTGCTTCGTTTGCTCCAATTGCCAAAGCTTTACGTAAAGTTGGTTCAGTATCAGGACCTCCGACGTTTACAACCGTTACATTTGCTCCTTGTTGTTCTTGAAACCATATAGCGCGTGTAAGACCGAATTCGTCGTTAGGGTTAATTACATATTGTACACCATTAGTGTCAAATTCTGAATCACCATTGGTAAAGTTGATTTTTGAAGTAGTATCAGGCACATGGCTGATGCAAACTAGTATTTTCATAAGTATATATTTTGAATTTATAATATGCTTTTACAAATTTAGAATTTAATTTGGAATAATTATACTATGCATGCATAATATTTTTTAAAACTATTACGATTTCGCTGATTCTGTAGTTTTGAATGGATTTCATCGGAATCTAAAAAATAAAAAACATTGATTTTGTCTGATTGTTAGGAATTTTGCAATAACCATCAGTCTGAAAGCAAATTAATTTTGTCTGATAAATACTAATTTTTTGTTTTTTACGTTTAGATGAATGAATTTTGGAGAAACAAGAATTAAACAAATCGATAGAAGTTTGTCTGAAAATGTTTTAAGTAAGTTTAAGTGTGAATTATACGTTATTATATCGATTTCGTAAATATCACAATAAAGTTTAAAAAGTTAAAACCTGAGAACAGATAGAAGTTCATGCGATTTTAAATTCAATTTTTGCATTTAAGTTATTTAAAATATTTATTTTTGCTCTTCAGAAAATTCAACATACAATATAAAATATGAGAACAATACAATTTAGAGAGGCCATTTGTGAAGCGATGAGCGAAGAAATGCGTCGCGATGAATCCATATATTTAATGGGAGAAGAGGTTGCAGAATACAATGGAGCTTACAAAGCTTCTAAAGGAATGCTTGCTGAGTTTGGTGAAAAAAGAGTAATCGATACTCCAATTGCTGAGCTTGGATTTTCAGGAATTGCAGTAGGTTCTGCAATGAACGGAAACCGCCCTATTGTAGAATATATGACATTCAACTTCTGTTTAGTTGGTATTGATCAAATTATAAATAACGCTGCTAAAATGCGTCAAATGACAGGAGGACAGTTTAATGTGCCTATCGTTTTCCGCGGACCAACAGCCTCTGCTGGTCAATTAGGAGCTACTCACTCACAAGCTTTAGAAAACTGGTTTGCTAATACTCCAGGTTTAAAAGTTGTAGTTCCTTCAACTCCTTATGATGCAAAAGGACTTTTAAAATCAGCTATTCGTGATAACGATCCAGTTATTTTCATGGAATCTGAGCAAATGTATGGAGACAAAGGTGAAGTGCCAGACGGAGAATACACAATTCCTCTAGGTGTTGCTGATGTTAAACGTGAAGGAACAGATGTAACTATCGTTTCATTCGGAAAAATCATCAAAGAAGCTTTTATCGCTGCTGATGAATTAGCAAAAGAAGGTATTTCTTGTGAGATTATCGATTTAAGAACAGTTCGTCCAATGGACAAAGATGCTATCTTAAAATCGGTTAAAAAAACAAACCGTTTAGTAATTCTTGAAGAAGCTTGGCCAGTTGCCAGCCTTTCTTCTGAAATCTCTTATATCGTTCAAGAACAAGCATTCGACTTCCTTGATGCGCCAATTCAACGTATTACAACAGCAGACACTCCTGCACCGTATTCTCCAGTATTGCTTAAAGACTGGTTGCCAAATGCAGGTGATGTAGTAAAAGCAGTTAAAAAAGTATTATACAAATAATACAAATACAAAATACTCATAAAACTTCATCAGACAACATGGATTGGTGAAGTTTTTTTTTACTTTATAATGAACAAATTAACTCTACTTCTCTTATATTTTTTATTTGCTTTTGCGAATGTCGCTACTGCACAAACTAAGGTGAGTGGAATTGTTTTGGACAAAACCAATCAGCCGATACCTTTTGCAAATGTGGTATTTAAAGGTTCAAATATTGGGATTGTTTCAAATGAAGATGGTCGTTTTTATTTAGAATCACCAAATACCTATACTGCGCTTTTGGTTACTTCAGCAGGATTTTCGGATAAAGAAGTTCCTTTAGATAAAGCAGTTAATTATAATTTTAAAATTGTTTTGTTCGAAGAGCAAGTGCTTAACGAAGTTGTAATTTATACTGGAAAAACTTCTAAGAAGAATAATCCGGCATTGGATATTTTGAGAAAAATCTGGGAAAGAAAACGTAAAAACGGATTATACCTATTTAATCAATATCAAATGCAGAAGTACGAAAAAGTAGAATTTGACATGAACACTATTGATAGTGCATTCATGAAGAATAAGCTTTTTAAAGGAATGGAGTTTATCTTTAATCACGTTGATACTTCAGATGTTACAGGGAAAACTTATTTGCCAATTTTTATAAACGAATCGGTTTATGATGTTTATGGTGACAACAAACTAAAAAAGGTAAAAGAAAATCTAACTGGAAATAAAATGTCTGGTTTTAACGGAAACCAGCAGATTTTATCTTTTGTAAAAGATCTTTATTCTGAGTATAATATTTACGACAATCATCTTAAATTTTTTGATAAAAGTTTTACGAGTCCACTTTCGAGAACGGGAATCGATGTTTACAATTATGTCCTAAAAGACAGCGCATTTGTCGATAAAAAATGGTGTTATAATATTGTTTTCTATCCGAGACGTAAAAACGAATTGACTTTTAAAGGAGATTTTTGGGTTAATGACACCACTTTTGCCATCAAGAAAATTAATATGGGTGTTACAAAAAGTGCCAATATTAACTGGGTAAAAGATATTTATATCGAACAGGAATTTGAGGTTGAAAACGATTCTGTTTTCCTTTTGACCCGTGATTATATGATGTCTGATTTTGCTTTAAACAAGAAAGAAAAATCGAAAGGAGTTTATGGAAAAAGAACGACTTTATACCGAAATCATAAATTCAACATTCAGAAACCTGAGAAATTCTATAAAGAAGAAGTCAATTTTATAGACAATGCCGTTTACGACCGACCGCCTGAATTCTGGGAAGAAAATCGTTTTGAAAAATTAAATAAAGACGAGCAGGGAATTTATAAGATGCTCGATACATTGCAAACCGTCAAGCGATTTAAGCAGCTGTATAATCTCGTCTCGATTTTAGGAAGCGGTTACATTGAATTTAAAAACTTCGATTACGGACCAATTTTCTCAACTTTCGGATACAATGAAGTTGAAGGTATAAGGTTAAGGGTAGGTGGAAGAACTTATTTCGGACCAAACGATCCATGGCGTATTCAGGCTTATACAGCATATGGATTTGATGATAATAAATTCAAATATGGTGTTTCTGGAAAATGGATGGTTGACAAGAAAAACCGAGTTATTATTTCTGGTGGAAATAGGCGCGACATTGAGCAGATTGGTGCAAGTTTAACCACTACAAATGATGTTTTAGGGCGAAGTTTTGCATCTTCGGCATTGTTCACGACCGGAAGCAACGGAAAATTGACCAATATCAATTTAAGTAATGTTTCTGTTGAAATGGAGCCTAAAAAGAATTTTATTGTCTCAGCTGGACTTTCATATCGAACATTAGAATCGGCTTCTAAGACATTTAGTTTAGATTATTATACAACTTTACCAACCGCGGAAAATCCAGCTGGAGTTGTCGAAAGCATGGTAAAACAATCTGAGGCAAACATTCAGTTTGAGTTTATGCCAAACAGAAAAACTATTGGTTATGGCGTAGAAAGAGATTTAGTTGATAGTCCTTTTAGTCATTTCTTTGTGAATTTCAGTTATGGATTAAAAGGCGTTTTTGACAGCGATTTTGCTTACGAAAAAATTCAAGTTTTCTATAGACAGCCAATTATTATTGGTCCCTTAGGAAGAACAAATATTACAGTTGAAACAGGAAAAACATTCGGTACAATTCCGTTAGGTTTGATGAGTGTAATTCCTGGTAACCAGACTTATTTTACAATTGAAAATACATTCAGTAACCTGAATTTCTACGAATTCGTAACGGATCAATATACAACCCTACAATGGAATCATGATTTTGGAGGAAGATTGTTCGCTAGAATTCCTTTCATGAGAAAACTGAATTGGAGAGAATATATTGGAGTTAGAGCTGTCCACGGAACAATTTCTGATGCCAATCGTGCCATAAATGCTTCTGGATTGCCTTATAATGCTCCTGAAAAAGTGTATTATGAATATCATGCTGGTATTGGAAACATTTTTAAAGTCTTCCGTATTGATTTTTCTTGGAGAGGAAATTACTTAGATATGCCTGATGCTCATAAATTTGCAGTAAAAGGATCTTTCGGATTTTATTTTTAAAGATGCAAAGGCTCAAAGTTACAAAGTCGCAAAGGTTTTAAATCTTTGCGTTTTTTTTTGTTTCTAGCTTTCAATAATCATTGAGATTCGAGATCAGATTTTTATCTGCTTAATCTGCAAAATCTGCGAGAGATAAAAAAAACTTAGCGACTTAGCGACTTTGCGAGAACTAACTCCATTTTTCTTAAATTTGATTTACTTTCGAAAACTATAATCATGCAAGAAGCCATAGATTTCCTTTCCTCTAAAAATTCAATATTTCTAGAAATCATAGAAAAGTATGGATTGCCACCAATCCCTAGACGTCCTCCAGGTTTTGAAACTTTGGTTTTATTAATTCTTGAGCAGCAGGTTTCTATAGATTCGGCGAAAACCACATTCTTAAAAATTAAAGCTTTTACAACTTGTAATCCTGAAAACATGGCGGTTTTGTCTGATGAAGAATTTCGAAATCTTGGAGTAAGCCGTCAGAAAACAAGATATATCAAAGTTTTAGCGGAAGCGGTTTTAAACAAAGAATTAGATATCGAAAGTTTAGCTTCAAAATCTGCAAAACAAGTTCGCGAAGAGCTAATTAAATTAAAAGGAATAGGCAATTGGACAATAGATATTTATCTGATGTTCTGTCTTGAAGAACCCGATTTAATCCCGTTAGGAGATATAGCAGTCATAAATACAATCAAGGAATTGTTGAATATTCATGATAAACAAGAAATGGAAATTCATGCTGAACAATGGAGTCCGTATCGTTCTTATGCGACCTATTTACTCTGGCATTATTACTTGAAAAAAAGAAATAGAACAATTAGCTATTAAATGCTTGTTTTTTAAACTCTAATGAGGATAATTTAACCTTGTTTTTTATTGTAAAACTAGATTCTTTAGTTATTTTTGCAACCGAAATTATAGAAACAATAAAAAACAAAAATGACCGCAGACAAATTAACGACTTTCGATGTATTGATCGAAATACCAAGAGGAAGCAGAAATAAATACGAGTACGATTTTGAAATTAAAAGAATGCGTTTCGACAGAATGTTATTCTCTTCAATGATGTACCCAGCTGATTACGGATTTATTCCAGAAACTTTAGCTTTAGATGGTGATCCTCTTGACGTATTAGTTTTGGTAAACGAACCAACTTTCCCTGGATGTGTAATGGAGGTTAAGCCAATCGGTGTTTTCCACATGGCAGATGACAAAGGACCAGACGAGAAAATTATTTGTGTACCAGTTTCAGATCCAATCTGGAATTCATTAAATGACCTTTCTGATATCAATCCGCACTTAGTAAAAGAAATCGAGCACTTTTTCCAAGTTTACAAAGATCTTGAAAACAAAAAAGTAGATGTAGAAGGATGGGGAGATGTTAAAGAAGCTTACGATATTATCGCTGAGTGTACAAAGCGTTTTGATGATATTGAAAATAAACCAGCAGGATTATTTAGCATTAAATAATTTTAACCGTATTCTAATATAAAAAAAGCAATACTGCCGTCAGGAGTATTGCTTTTTTGTTTAAATTCGTTTTAGTTAGATTGTTGACTATTAACCAAAACCATTAAAATATTATGAATGCATTTATGATTTACCTGCCGATTATTATGGCAGTTTTAGGATTACTTTTCATGGGAATAAAAAGGACTTGGGTTTTAAAACAAGATGCTGGAGACGGTAAGATGAAAGAGATTTCAGATTACATCTACGAAGGAGCCTTAGCCTTTCTAAAAGCTGAATACAAACTATTAACCATCTTTGTAATTATTGCCAGTTTAGCTTTGGCAGGAATTACTTTTATTCCAGGAGTAAAAACACATTTATTAATCGTAATTGCATTTATTTTTGGTGCATTTTTCTCTGCTTTAGCGGGAAATATGGGAATGAAAATAGCAACAAAAACAAACGTTAGAACCACTCAGGCAGCACGTACTAGCTTACCACAGGCTTTAAAAGTTTCTTTTGGTGGTGGAACCGTAATGGGATTAGGTGTAGCAGGTTTGGCTGTTTTAGGTTTGACATCATTTTTTATCATTTTCTTTCATTTATTTTCTGGAGGAGTTTGGAAAGATACCGATACAATGACGGTTGTCTTAGAAACTCTTGCAGGATTTTCATTAGGAGCTGAATCTATTGCTTTATTTGCTAGAGTTGGCGGTGGAATCTATACAAAAGCAGCAGATGTTGGAGCTGATTTAGTTGGGAAAGTTGAAGCTGGAATTCCAGAAGATGATCCTCGTAACCCAGCAACAATTGCAGATAACGTGGGAGATAACGTGGGAGACGTTGCAGGTATGGGTGCCGATTTATTTGGTTCTTATGTGGCAACTGTTCTAGCTGCAATGGTTCTTGGAAACTATGTGATAAAAGATATGGGTGGAAGTATCAATGATGCTTTTGGCGGAATTGGACCAATTTTGCTTCCAATGGCTATTGCCGGTTTCGGAATTTTATTTTCAATTATCGGAACAACTTTAGTAAAGATCTCAGATGATAATGCTAAAGAAGCACAAGTACAGAAAGCATTAAATATAGGGAACTGGGTTTCTATTGTTTTAACAGCTGTGGCTTGTTTCTTCTTAGTACAGCACATGCTTCCTGAAACAATGCAAATGACTTTTTTTGGAGAAGGTTCTAAAGCGATTTCATCAATGCGTGTTTTCTACGCTACATTGGTAGGATTAGTTGTAGGTGGTGCTATTTCATCAGTAACAGAATATTATACAGGATTAGGAACAAAACCAGTTTTAGCCATTGTTCAAAAATCTTCTACAGGAGCAGGAACAAACGTAATTGCAGGTTTAGCAACAGGTATGATTTCGACTTTCCCAACTGTATTATTGTTTGCTGTGGCAATTTGGATTTCGTATGCTTTAGCAGGATTCTACGGAGTAGCTTTGGCAGCTTCAGCCATGATGGCTACAACGGCAATGCAATTGGCAATCGATGCTTTTGGGCCAATTTCTGATAATGCTGGAGGTATTGCAGAAATGAGCGAATTGCCAAAAGAGGTTCGTACTAGAACCGATATTTTAGACTCAGTAGGAAATACAACCGCAGCAACAGGAAAAGGGTTTGCAATTGCCTCTGCTGCTTTAACTTCATTGGCCTTGTTTGCAGCATATGTTACCTTCACAGGAATTGACGGAATTAATATCTTTAAAGCACCAGTTTTAGCGATGTTATTTGTTGGTGGAATGATTCCGGTAGTTTTCTCAGCTTTAGCGATGAATTCTGTTGGAAAAGCGGCAATGGATATGGTGTATGAAGTTCGTCGCCAGTTCAAAGAAATTGCTGGAATTATGGAAGGGACAGGAAAACCAGAATATGGAAAATGTGTTGAAATTTCTACAAAAGCTGCTTTGCGTGAAATGATGCTTCCAGGGATTTTAACGATCGGTTTTCCAATCTTGATTGTGCTTTTAGGAAAATTAGTTTACTCAGATAACAATCAATTAATCGCTGAAATGTTAGGAGGGTATATGGCTGGAGTTACGGTTTCTGGAGTTCTTTGGGCAGTTTTTCAAAACAATGCAGGAGGTGCTTGGGACAATGCTAAAAAATCTTTTGAGGCTGGAGTTATGATCAACGGAGAAATGACTTATAAAGGTTCTGATGCACACAAAGCAGCAGTAACAGGAGATACAGTTGGAGATCCATTTAAAGATACTTCTGGGCCATCAATGAATATCTTAATCAAATTAACTTGCTTGATCGGATTGGTAATTGCGCCAATTTTGGGCGAAGGGCACGCTCCGTCAGATATTGCTGCAAAAGCTTCTTGCTGTGCTAAAACAGAAATGCATGTAGGAATGTCTAAATGTGGTGATATGTCTGGAATGACAAAAGAAGAATGTATTAAAATGTGCAAAGAAAAAGGTTGTTCTGAAGAAGAAACGGCAAAATGTTTAGCACACTTTGACAAAACTGGAAAATACCAAAAAACAGATTGTTTTGATACTAGTAAATATGAGAAACAATCGGTTCGAGTTGAGGTTAAAAATATCAACGGTAAAACCACTGGAACTGTTACTAAAACTGAAAATGGTAAAACAACTACAGAAGTTTTTGAAGGAACCGAAGAAGAGGTTTTAGCAAAAGTTGAAGCTGCAAAATAATAACTTTGACAGAATTTATTAAAATAGAAAATGCCTCTAAAATTATTTAGAGGCATTTTTATATTTGTGTAGATTATGTTTTAAAATAATCCGTTCAGTTCAGCATCAATTTTATTAATAATATCTCCTAAATCTTCAGGATTGTCAACAAAATTAATGTTGTCAACGTCAATTATTAGTAATTTTCCTTTGCTATAAGTCTGAATCCAAGCTTCGTATCTTTCATTCAAACGGCTTAAATAATCGATAGAAATAGAGTTTTCGTATTCGCGTCCACGTTTGTGAATTTGTCCAACTAAATTCGGAATCGAACTTCTTAAATAAATCAATAAATCTGGAGCTTTAACCAATGATTCCATCAATTCGAACAAAGACGTGTAATTTTCAAAATCACGACTTGTCATTAATCCCATTGCATATAAGTTGGGAGCGAAAATATGTGCATCTTCGTAAATCGTTCTGTCCTGAATGATTTTTTTTCCGCTTTCGCGAATTTGCTGCACTTGACGGAAACGGCTGTTTAGGAAATAAATCTGAAGATTGAACGACCAACGCTCCATCTGATGATAGAAATCATCCAAGTACGGATTGTCAACTACATCTTCATAATGAGGTTCCCATTTGAAATGTTTCGCCAATAATTTGGTCAGAGTAGTTTTTCCTGCGCCTATATTTCCTGCTATTGCTATGTGCATTACGGTGTTACGATTTTATAATTTGATATATCTGTAGCTGTAAAAATAGATAAAATTTGGTCTTTGTAATAAAAATTGTCAAAGGTTTTTTCTAAAACTTTAATTTCAGAAATTACCTCAGGATTTGATTTATTAAATCCTTTAAAATACAATAAATTACCCTTAGCGAAAAGATATTGAGAAGAGTTAACGATAGAAATTTTATCAAAATTAGCAATTTTCCCTAACGAAGTTATCTTTCCAAAAATGTCACAAGAGTACCAATTATTTTTCTTGTCAATCCAATAGAAAGTATTAAAATCGGTTTGATAATACTGAATAGGTTCAGTCAGCGGAATTGAAACCGTTTTGTATTCATTTTTTAAATAATCAAAAAGACCAATCTGCTGGTTTAAAGTGTTATAAATCCATAATTGATTTTGCGTAGACATTCCGATGGCACTTACTACAATTGGATTTGCATTCTGCGAAAAATTAATTTCGGTCATTTTATTTAATTGATTGTCCAACAAAACAACACTATTGAAATCTTCATAAAACAAAACAATTTTTAACGGATTTTGAAGGTCAACTTTCGTGATTTTTCCCAAAGAAACATTCTTGTATTCGAAGATTTCTTTTCCTTTAATTTTACTAAAAACATTATTTGTTATCTGATAAGAATATCCAAAAGCATCATATCCTAAAAACGTATCAGAAGTATTTTTATATTGGGAAATTAAAGTTGGATTTATACTCAAATCCTGAGCTGAAAGCGCATGAAAAGTGCAGAAAAGAAATAAAGAAAATATAATTTTTTGCACCATTTTACAAATTGAAAATTATTTTACAAGAGTACCAAATTACAAAAAACTCTCTTTAAAATTTCAATTTTGAGCCTTAAACCTTTTTAAAATCTAATAGTCTAAAAAATAAGCGGTTCTATCTATACCTTAATGCCGTTTATATATTTAGTTTTTTGAATTTTAAAATTAATAATACATTTGAATGTAAGTTTTGTCGGATTTACTCACTTAAAGAAAATGAAATGAAAAAGATATTTTTTTATATGACTTTACTGCTTGTTTCTATGCAAATTCAAGCTCAAAAAGATTTTCAAGGAATGGCCGTTTACGAGTCAAAAACACAGGCGCCAAAATTTGAGGGAATGCGCGGAAATAGAGATATTACGCCAGAAATGCAGAAAAACATGGAAGAGCGCATGAAAAAAATGCTCGAAAAAACATTCATTTTAAATTTCGATAAAGCTGCATCAATTTATAAAGAAGAGGAAAAGCTAGAAGCGCCTGGTCAACAGCAAGGAGGTTTTAGAGTTATGTTTGGCTCACTTACTGGCGGTGGCGGTACTTTTTATAAAGATGTAAAGGCAAAAACGTATACGGTCGATAAAGAATTTATGGGCAAGGAATTTCTTGTTGTAGATTCTCTTCCAAAATTAGAATGGAAATTAGAACAGGAAACCAAACAAATAGGTGGTTACAATTGCTTCAAAGCGACAGCAGTAAAACAGGCTAGCAAAACTGATTTCAGAAACTTTAGACCTAAAAACAATGACGACAAAAAAGACGAAGTTAAAAAGACCTCGGGCGAGACAAAAACCAATTTCGCAGACAATTTTGAAATTCCAAAAGAGATAGTTGTAACAGCTTGGTATACACCAGAAATTCCGATTAATCAAGGACCAGAAAATTACTGGGGACTTCCAGGATTAATTTTAGAAATTAACGATGGAACAACTACAATCTTGTGTTCGAAAATTGTTTTGAATGCCAAAGATAAAGTGGAAATAAAACCTTCTAAGAAAGGAAAAGTAATTTCTCAGAAAGAATACGATGAAACGGTAATTAAAAAAATGGAAGGATTCAGGGAGATGAATCGCGGCCGTGCAGGCGGGCCTCCTCCAATGGGAAGATAATGTATTTAAAATTCCAATTTTCAAAATCCAAAATTTCAATATTCTTATAATGAATAAGATACTTTTTTTATTTGCCATACTTTTTACTTCTATTTCCTTTTCGCAAAGTGTCCGTTTTGACGGTTTGATTCAGGACGAACAGAAAAATCCGTTAGAAATGGCCAATATTATGGCTATTAATAATGGTACAAAAGCAATGGATTCTTATGGAATTACGAATGACAAAGGAAAATTTCAGCTGACTTTAAAACCTAATACTGCTTATACTATTAAAGTGAGTTATTTGGGAATGAAGTCTAAAGAAATTTCAGTGTCAACAAAGTCTGAAAATATGAATCAGAATATTGTTTTGGATGGCGCAGGAATAGAATTGGAAGGTGTTGAAATTGTTCGTGAAATGCCTGTTTCTATAAAAGGTGACACAATTGTTTATAATGCTGATTCTTTTAAATCTGGAACCGAAAAAAAGCTTGAAGATGTCTTAAAAAAACTTCCAGGAGTTGAGGTAAATGCCGATGGAGAAATCGAAGTTGAAGGGAAAAAAGTCAGTAAATTAATGGTGGAAGGAAAAGACTTTTTTGACGGAGACACAAAACTAGGTGTTAAAAATATTCCTGCTGATGCTATTGATAAAGTCCAGGTTTTAAGAAATTATAACGAAATAAGCCAGTTAAAAGGTCTAGAAAACGATCAGGATAATGTAGCGATGAATATTAAACTGAAAGAAGGCAAAAAGAACTTTTGGTTTGGAGACGTTACTGCAGGAATTGGTGTTGCAGAATTGGACAGTAGATATATCATTAATCCGAAACTGTTCTATTACAGTCCAAAATACAGTATTAATTTAATTACCAATTTTAATAATATTGGCGAATTGCCTCTTACAGCACAGGATTACTTTAAGTTTACAGGAGGTTTTAAAAATGTGATGAAAAAAGGAGGCAGCAATTTTAATGTTTCTTCTAATGATTTAGGAATTTCATTGCTTCGAAACAATCGCGCTAAAGAAATTGAAACCAAATTTGGAGCAACAAACTTTGCTTATTCAGTTAATAAAGCTTGGAATTTAAGTGGTTTTGGGATTCTCTCGACTTCAAAAACGCAATTAGAAACAAAATCTCAGACAACAATTTTAGATTCTGGAGATCAGCAGAGACGTGATGAAAATACAAGTCAAAAGAATAATTTGGGTCTTTTTAAATTAAGTTCAACATACAAGCCAAGCGACAAATTTCAGTTTGATTATGACATCTTAACAAAGCTGACAAAACAAGAAGAATATTCAGATTTGTTTAGAGAACAGATTGTTCAGAATGTCGCGACTTCAGAAGATATTTTTACAACTAAAAAGCAAGATCCTACTTCTGTTAACCAAAATTTGAGTTTGTATTATACACAAAGTGCTAAAAATATTTTTGCTTTTGAAATGCAGCATTTATATCAGGACGAAAATCCATTTTATAATGCCAATTTACAAACGCTTCCTTTTGCTTTGTCAGGATATGATGTTACACAATCTAGAAATGATTACAACCAGAATCGTTTTGTAAAAACTAATAAGCTAGATGCCAAACTGGATTACCATTATATGGTAACGCCAAAAAGTAATATCAATATTACATTAGGAAATACCTATTCTTATCAGAACTTCGATTCTCATATTTTTCAAATGTTAGATAATGGAGACAGAAATGATTTAAATAATTCAGAGAATAATAACGATGTAGATTACAGATTTAATGATGCTTTTGTAGGCTTTCATTATAAAATCTTGACTGGAAAATTTACTTTGACGCCTGGAGTAAGTCTGCATACATATCAAATGATAAATGGACAATTGGGAACTGATTATTCTCAGAATTTTGTGAAAGTGCTTCCCGATTTCTTTGCTCTATATCAAATCAAAAAGTCTGAAACACTTACTTATAATTTCTCTCTTACAAATGATTTTACCGATATTAATCAATTGGCAGCTGGTTACGTTTTATCTGATTACAGCAGTTTGTTCCGCGGAAATCGTTTCTTAGAAAATGCTACTTCACAAGTGCATTCGCTTCGTTATTTTAAGTATAATATGTTCAATTTCGAGAACATTTTTGCCAATGCAACTTATACAAGAAAAGTAGATGCCATTAAAACAAAAGCCAATTTTGACGGAATTAATCAGTCTTCTGTTCCGTACAATTCCAATTTAGCTGATGAGACTTTTACAGGAATGGGAAATTATGGGCGTTCGTTTTTAAAGAATTATAAAGCCTCTGCAAATGCAACTTTTAATTGGTCAAAATTCAATAATATTCAGAACAATCAATTGTCAACAACAGAGAGTTTCAGTCAGAGTTATACTGTACGAGCTTCAACAAATTATAAAAATCTTCCAAATATCGAATTTGGATATAACCTTTTGGTTAATAAATACAGCGGTTCAACTTTTTACACTGATAAACCATTTGCAAGGTTAGATTATTATTTCTTGGATAGTTTTTCTTTTGTTTCAGAATACGAATTCTACCATTATTATAATGGAGATAAAACCGTTGATAACGAATATGATTTTTTAAGCGCCAGTTTAATTTATCAAAAAAAGAATAGCAAATGGGAATATAAAATCTCGGCAACCAATCTGCTGAACACCACTTATCTTAATGATGACAGCTTTTCGCAGTTCTCAACACGAGTTTCTCAATATACGGTTCAACCACGCTACATCATATTTTCAATGAAATACAATTTGTAGTATTTTTGTTGCTAATATTGTGGTTTTTGTGATTTGTTTAATGAAGAATCAAATATCTTTGCGCTATATTATTAACAACTAAAAACGTAATCATGCGCAATTTTACATGGAGTTTTTTACTCTTGTTTGCTGGAATGTTTGTTTCTTTCTCTCAAACAAATGGCATTGAAAAAGGAACCTATTTATCTACAAACAAAGGGGGGAAGATTAAGTTAAATTTATTAGAGGATAATAAATACGAATTGGTTTTTTACTCGGGAGGTTATGAGATTAAAGGCGATTCGCTAGTTTTCTTAAAAAGCACTAATAATAAAGTAAACATATTTGATCTTTCTTTTGTTAAAGATAAAAAGGCAAAAAAAGTTAAGATTAAATTCTTGAATCCGTCTTATTACTCATTTTATATAGGAACCCAAAAAGGTTCAGAATCTGTTCAATACCAGAAACTTTCAGACATAAAATCGAAAGTTGATCCTGAATGGACAAATACCGATTTAGAGTTTGAAATAGATAAAACCGATTTTCTTTATTTGGTTTATGAAGATTATGACGGAAAAAGTGATGTAAATAAATATGCATTGCCAAAAGATGTTTCAGAAGTAACAATCAATTATGATTTAGCGGTTTTAAATGATTTAAATCTTATTGGATCTTTTGATCAAAAAACGAAAGAATTGAAAATTTCTGATCAATATGGAAAAGATCCTTTGGTATTTATCAACGAAAAACAGGAGCAACCAATTAAAGTTGCTGCAATAGTTCCTGTAGAAACACAAATTATCCCAAAGTGGACTTATCCAGGAAAAGAAAATACTTTAATCAATGATGATTTTGGTTCTGAAGTTGTAATAGATAGTGCTGCTGCAGTAGTGGAAGCTGCGCCGCTTGATGCTACAATTGCGCCACCAGCGTATACGACTTATGATTTTAAATTGAAAATCGAAAATAGTTTAAAAAAAGCAATAGAATCTACTAAAACTGCGAGCAATAAGTTTCTAGTTGTTGTAGTTGACAACAAGAATAAAACTGCAAAAGAAAGTTTTGATGCTTTTGTAAAAGAGCAGGAAACGCAGACAGGATATAATATGTATGATTCTTATAATGCTCTTTATGACATCTATAATTATTATTTGGCTGGAGCCGATGATAAAAAATGGCTGAAAAATAATAAAATCACTAATGATCCAAGCCTATTGGTTTTAAGTGGAAACGGTGATTTGCTTGCTGTTGCAAAATCAGATTTAACAACGCAGCAATATCAGTTTAGCTACTATGGTGATTTTTATAAGAGGCTTCAAAAAGCAAATGCGTTCCTTTCTATAGATAAAGTTTTAAAGAACAAAAAAGCTTCAGATGCAGATTTAATTAGTGCTTTTAATAAAGCGGCTTTGTTAGAAGCATCTTATGATTATGATTCAGATTATTCTGTAAACGATCCTAATTCTACTGATTTTGTAATTACAAAAACGGCTCTAGATCAGAAAGAAGTAGCTCAAACTTGGAAAAAATTGATTGAGGCACATCAAAAAGATAAAGCCATAAACATGTATTTGGCTGAGACAATTATTAAAGAAATCAAAAATCAAGGATTTACAAAACAGCTTTTCAATACAGACAGAATTCTAAATGATACAGATTTCTTGGCTATCGATTATTTACTAAATCACTCAGAAGATATTGAAAGTAATCGTACTAATTTTAATAGTAAACAAGGAGAACTTCATGCCATTGGAAATGTAGTTTCTGAAATTTCAGATGCATTGCAGCAAAATCTTTATCTTTCTCAAGATGGAGTTTCTGGAGAAATGAATAAAGAAAAAATCAATTCAATTTATAAGAAAATCATTGCTTCTGGAAAAGGGAATTTTGATGTTTATAGAAATTACTTCTACTATTTAAGCCAAATTGAAGAAAAAGATGGTTCTAACATAACTTATTTAAGAGAGTTCAATATGTATTTTGATAATACATTAGCAGGACCAAGTCCGATTGAAAAATTAGACGCTATTTTTGGAGGTTTAGATTCTAGCTCAAGTTATTCTTATGATGGATGGAGTTCGTTTAAGCTTTACCATTCGGATATTTGCAACAATGCAGCATGGACAGTGGTATTAAAACCACAGAATTCAAACTTTATTAAAGAGGCAATTAAATGGTCTGAATATAGTTTGGTGATATCTAAAAATAATCCGTACTATTTAGATACTTTAGCACAATTGTATTATAAAGATGGGCAGGCACAAAAAGCTATCGAAACACAGGTTTTAGCAGTAAAATTTATTACTAGTGATATTGATGTAGAAACTGCAAATCAAATGAAAGAAGTTTTAACTAAAATGAGTAACGGAACGTATTAATAAAGAATTATCAGTATAAAATAAAAGCCGATTTCTAGAATTAGAAACCGGCTTTTTTATGTTTAGCTAATCTAAAATGTCTAACAATCAAAGTTAGTCTATAGATCTGAATTACAATCCAAATGCAGCTTTTACTTGGTCAACAAAATCAAGTTTTTCCCATGTAAACAACTCAACAGTAACTGTTTTTTCGTTTCCGCCTGGAGCAGAGAAAGTTTTAGTTACAGTTTCTGGTTTACGCCCCATGTGTCCGTAAGCAGCAGTTTCGCTATAGATTGGGTTTCTTAATTTTAATCTTTGCTCAATAAAGTAAGGACGCATATCGAAGATAGCTTCTACTTTTTTAGCGATTTCACCATTAGTTAAGTTTACTTTAGAAGTTCCGTAAGTTTCAATGAAGATACCCATTGGCTCAGCAACTCCAATTGCGTAAGAAACCTGAACTAAGATTTCGTCAGCAACACCAGCAGCAACTAAGTTTTTAGCGATATGACGAGTTGCATAAGCAGCACTTCTATCTACTTTACTTGGATCTTTTCCAGAGAATGCACCACCACCGTGAGCACCTTTTCCACCGTAAGTATCAACAATGATTTTTCTTCCAGTTAAACCAGTGTCTCCGTGAGGACCTCCAATAACGAATTTTCCTGTTGGGTTAATATGGTAGTTGATTTTATCGTTGAATAAATGAGCGTGCTCTGGGTTTTTAGCGATAATTCTTGGAATCAAGATTTCGATAATATCTTTTTTGATTTTAGCTAACATTGCAGCTTCTTCATCAAAATCATCATGCTGAGTTGAGATAACAATCGCATCAATACGAGTTGGTTTGTTATCGTCGCTATATTCTAAAGTTACTTGAGATTTAGCATCTGGACGTAAATACGTGATTTCTTTGTTTTCACGTCTTAAAATAGCTAACTCTTGTAATAATTTATGAGATAAATCTAATGCCAATGGCATGTAGTTTTCAGTTTCGTTTGTAGCGTAACCAAACATCATTCCTTGGTCACCTGCACCTTGCTCTTCTGGCTTAGCTCTGTCAACACCTTGGTTAATGTCTGCAGATTGCTCATGAATAGCTGAAAGAATTCCACAAGAATTCGCTTCAAACATATATTCACTTTTAGTATATCCAATTTTACGGATTACCTCACGTGCAATTTGCTGAACATCAAGATAAGTATTCGATTTTACTTCACCTGCTAAAATAACCTGACCAGTTGTAACTAATGTTTCACAAGCTACTTTTGAGTCAGCGTCAAATGCCAAAAAGTTGTCAATTAAAGCGTCCGAAATTTGATCTGCAACTTTGTCTGGATGCCCTTCACTAACAGATTCTGACGTAAATAAATAAGCCATAATAATGTAATAAAAATGTATTAATTTTAAATTTAAGCGAGGAAATGATTGCTAAAAAGGGCTAAAGGAGAGTATCTGCTTTAGCATTTTTTACTGCTGAAATTAATTTCTCAGCATTCATAACGAAATCATTTCATTATGAAGAGGTTGCAATCAGTTCAAATTTTTCCTCTATTTCGGGTGCAAAGGTATGAAACCATTTTGATTTGCAAATTAAAGTTCAACTTTTTTTATTTTTTATGACAGAAATTTAACAGTAGCATACTATTTTGATAGGGTAATAGAAAATATTTTGCTTTTTGTTTGGTCGATTAAAAAATAGTTCGCAACTTTGCCCCGTTAAAACAAAAGAAACAAATGAAATTTACAGTTTGCAATATGATGTCTTGTAAGATGCCGGAGTTATCCGCAGAGACGCTATTGTAGTTATTTTTCAATAAAATATAAATAGAACCTCTGCCGAACCGCAGAGGTTTTTTTATTGCAAAAATGAAACCTGTAAGATTTTTTTTAAGCCAAAAAAACTAATTAATCAGTAAAGAAGAAATGAAGAAAAATGTACTAATCGTTTTGGGTCTTGTGACATTTTCAGGACTTTATGCTCAAGACAACAAAAAAGAGCAGGATAGTTTAAAAAACAACGAACTGTCTGAAGTTACTATTATTGGATCAAGAAGTAAGAACAGAGTTAAAACAGATGTGCCAGTTCCGGTAGATGTTTTTAACGTATCAGAAATAACAAAAGGAGCACCGCAAACCAGCGTAACTCAAATTTTAAATTATGTTGCTCCGTCATTTACGAGTAATCCAACATCTACAGCAGATGCAACAGACCACGTTGATCCAGCACAATTAAGAGGATTAGGGCCAGATCAGGTTTTAATTTTAGTAAACGGAAAAAGAAGACATACAAGTGCTTTAGTAAACATAAACGGATCGCCAGGAAGAGGATCTGTGGGAACAGACTTAAATGCGATTCCGTCTTTTGCTATCGAAAGAATTGAAGTTTTAAGAGATGGAGCTGCCGCACAATATGGTTCTGATGCGATTGCTGGAGTTATCAATATTGTTTTAAAGAAAAACGCCAATTATCTGACAGGAGGAATTCAATATGGAGCGAATCTATCTTCGGGATCAAACAATTTTGAAGGAGGCGCAGACGGACAAACTGCTCAAATCGATTTAAACTACGGAACTTCATTAGGCAAACCTGGCAGTTTCTTGAATGTTACGGGAACTGCGGTAACAAGACAAGCAACAAGCAGAGCAGGAATTAGAAGCAATGCTATTTTTAATGCCTACAATGCAGTCGAAAATAGAGCTGCGCAAGATGGAGTAGAAATCAACTCTTTATTTAGTAATATTAATACGACTACAAATTCAGCTCAGATTTTGTCTTCTTTAAAACAATATGCACCACAAGTAAGTTATTTTACAACGGCACAGCAAAACGCTATTGCATCAGCATCGACAATTGCACAAATGCAAACGGCTTTAAATTTTGATGTGACTAATAATGAGTTAGCTTACAGAAATCAGCAGAGAAGTGATTATAATATGAGTGTTGGACAGTCTGAATTGGCTACAGGACAATTGTATTTTAATGCAAAATATCCTTTGAGCGAAACTACTTCTTTATATTCATTTGGAGGGGTTTCTTATAGAGGAGGTAAATCGTATGCGTTCAATAGATTGCCAAATGGTTCTGGTACTTTCACGCAAGTGTATCAAAACGGATTCTTGCCTGAAATTGAATCGAAAATTTTAGATGCTTCTGCAGCAGTTGGTGTAAATACGCAATTATTTGGCTTTGATACCGATTTAAGCACCAACTTAGGAACAAACTCTTTTAACTATGATGTGAATAATTCCATCAACGCGACTTTAGGAACCAATTCTCCTTTTAGTTTTGATGCCGGAAAAGTTTCGTTTTTACAGAGCACTACCAATTTAGACTTTAGCAAAAAATTGGATGTTCTTTCTGGGTTGAACGTTGCTTTTGGAGGTGAATTCAGATATGAAAATTACCAAATTAAAGCAGGAGAAGAAGCTTCTTACGGATTATATGATGTCAACGGAAATTTAGTTTCAGGAATCTTGCCAAGCAATTCACCATTAATTGTAACTGACTTCTTCGGAAACAAACGTGGAGCAGGAGCGCAAGGATTTTCAGGATTTCAGCCTTCGGATGCTAAAGAAAAAGACAGAAAAAGTGGTGCCACTTATGTTGATTTAGAATTGAATGCCACTGAAAAATGGCTTATAAATGGAGCTGCGCGTTATGAAAATTATTCAGATTTTGGAAATACAGTGACTTTCAAACTAGCTTCTCTTTTAAAATTAAATGATAATATCAATTGGAGAATTTCTGGACAAACGGGTTTTAGAGCGCCTTCTTTGCAGCAAAGATATTTTGAGTCAAGCTCTACCCAGTTTATCAACGGCTCTCCATACCAAGTGGGTTATTTTACCAACGATTCACAAGCAGCAAAAAGTATTGGAATTGAAAGCTTAAAACCAGAAAAATCAAAAAGCATCAGTACAGGATTTACATTCAAAATTCCTGAAGCTAACATAACCATTGCAACTGATGCTTATTTTACAAGAATCAACGACAGAATTGTATTGTCTGGACAATATTCTAGACCTACAGATGCACAAATCGGTGCTGCAACTTCGCCAGAACAGGCAGAGGCGTTGACTTTGTTTCAGCAAGCATTTGATTTGAAGGGTGTAGAAAGAGCTTCTTTCTGGACAAACGGAATCGATTCTGAAACAAAAGGAATTGATTTGGTAATTTCTCAGAAATACGATGTAATTCAGGATTTTGTCATTAAAAATGATTTTGCATTTAGTTTCAACGAAACCAAAAGAGTAGGAGATTTGCATATTCCGCAATCTATAGTAAATGAAGGAGGAGAACCTTATATTTATTCTTTCTTCCCAGAATCAAGTCGAGTGTATTTAGAAGAAGCGATTCCAAAATTGAAAGCCAATTTGATGACTACTTTCAGTATTAAAAAACTAGATATTTATTTAAGAAACAGTTATTTCGGAAAAGTTACAGATCCAGGAGCAACAGATGTTAATCTGGACGGATTTTCTTCTGTGTACGAACATCCAGAATACAGCGCAAAATTGGTTACCGATTTGTCTTTAGGATATCAGATCAACGAGCATTTGAGAGCAACAATTGGAGTTAATAATATAGGAGATGTTTATCCAGATAGAAATAACCCTGCAACTCCAGCTTTTACAAATACAACTCCAACTTTGTCGCCAGCGCCAAGTACGGATTTGACAAATGCGAATCAGTTTGCTTATTCAAGAGCAGTTTCTCAATTCGGACTGAACGGAAGATTTGGTTTTGCCCGTTTGAGCTTTAAATTCTAATTAAAATAATTTCTTTCAAGTCTTTTAAACAAAAGGCTTGAAAGAAATCTTTAAAAAAATAATACAAAATTTCAATTTTAATTTGGTCGTTATAAAAATACTTATTACATTTACTCTATCGAATTAGTAGAATTTAAAAAAATAGTCAAATTCAATTTTTAAATCAAAATGAAAACAATAGCAAAAAGAAATATGATGTGTTGTAAGATGATGCAAATGTGCATCCCAATTTGCTGTTGCCAAAAGTGAAAGAGACAATCTTTGTTATAGTTAAACTATAAGCCCTTTTGGTCGCCATCCGAAAGGGCTTTTTTATTTTCAACATTTTAAATTTTAAATCATGAATACACTAGATATAAATACAATCGCATTTCAATACTTATTAAGAAATAATAATTCGGAAGAGACATCGACTGAAACGCTGAAATATGATCCTGCGCAGCAGACAAAAACACAAAAATCATTACTATTTCATTTATATGATCTTGAAGAAGAAGCTGAAGATATTTTAGCTTAAATCAATTTCAAAAATTAAAATCAATTACAATATATAAACGCATTAACAATATTAAAAAACTAAGAAATCATGAGTACACAAAAATTTGCAACAAACGCATTACACGCAGGACACGACGTAACTAAAAACGCAGGAACAAGAGCGGTGCCAATTTATCAGACATCATCATATGTGTTTAATAGCGCAGATCATGCTGCCAATTTATTTGGTCTTGCCGAAGCTGGATTTATCTACACGAGATTAAACAACCCAACAAATGACATTTTAGAACAGCGTCTTGCTGCACTCGAAGGCGGAATTGGAGCTGTAGTAACCGCTTCTGGAGCATCTGCAATTTCAACAACTTTATTGACTTTGCTAAAAGCAGGAGATCATATCGTTGCATCAAATAGTTTATACGGAGGAACTTATAATCTTTTAAAAGTTACCTTGCCAAGATTAGGAATTAAAACCACATTTGTAGATCCTTCAAAGCCTGAAAACTTTACCAAAGCGGCAAAAGAAAACACAAGGGCTTTCTTTGTTGAGTCTCTTGGAAACCCAAAATTAGACGTACTAGACTTAAAAGCAATTTCGGCCGAAGCCAAAGCATTCAAAGTGCCATTTATAGTAGATAATACAGTTGCGACACCTTATTTATTAAACCCAATTAAATATGGTGCCGATATTGTAATTCACTCCTTAACAAAATATATCGCAGGAAACGGAACTTCATTAGGAGGTGTAATCATTGATGCAGGAAACTTTGATTGGGCAAACGGAAAATTCCCAGAATTTACCGAACCATCTGCAGGATACCACGGATTAGTATATCATGAAGCTTTAGGAAATGCGGCTTTTATAGCAAAAGCACGAATTGAAGGACTGCGTGATTTTGGTGCTGCTTTGAGTCCATTTAATGCTTTTCAGATTATTCAGGGATTAGAAACGCTTCCAATTCGAATCAAGAAACACAGTGAAAATGCTTTGGCTCTAGCTGAATGGTTAGAAAAACAAGATGAGGTAGTTTGGGTAAATTATCCAGGTTTAAAAACGAATAAATATAATGCTTTGGCTAAAGAATATCTTCCAGAAGGGCAAAGCGGCATTATCACTTTCGGATTAAAAGGAGGTTTTGATGCAGCCAAAAAAGTGGTAGATGATACAAAATTATTCTCTTTACTTGCAAATATTGGTGACACAAAATCATTAATTATTCACCCTGCAAGTACAACACATCAGCAATTAACAGAAGCGGAACAAATAGAAACAGGAGTTTCTAAAGATTTAATTCGTCTATCTGTGGGAATTGAAGATATTGAAGATTTAATTGCAGATCTGCAAACTGTTTTTGAGAGCGTATCGCTTTCACAATTCAGCATCAATAAAAATTAGGTTTTTTTGTTTTTTGTTTGAAAAATTGCCTTTAGCGAGTGGTTTTGCTAAAGGTAATTTTTTATGAAAAGCATCTTTATAAATTAAATCATATAAGAAATATAAGTGGATTTTAGAAGAAGCGTAATGTAAAGACGCAGCACTGTAGTGTGTCTAGCTTTGTGATGCAAAAAAGATTAAATGAACTTACATCACTTATATGGTTTTAAAAAATTAAAATGTTAGAAATTATGTCAAAGCTTAAAATAAACATTATCCTTTTTGGGATTGGAAATATCGGAAGCACTTTGATTAATCAGATTATTGAAAGTCAGGATTTTTTTCTCGAAAGCAAAAATGTCGATTTTCATTTTCCTATTATAACCAATTCGACGGTTGCTTTTTTTGAGAAAGAAGGCGTCGGCTATTCTTGGGAAACCAATTTTAGACAATTGGCAGTTCCTTTTAAAGTAGAAGATATTGTCGAATTTGCACAAGAAAACGAATTTGAAAACTTAATTGCCGTAGATGCAACAGCGAGTGATGAATTGGTGAAACACTATAATACGCTAATCAAAAACGGATTTAATATTGTAGCAGTAAACAAAAAAGCCAACACGCTTCCGATAGACTTATATAAAGAACTACGAGCAGATCTTAAAAAGTATGACAAGGAGTTTTTGTATGAAACATCGGTTGAAACTGGAATTCCTGTTTTGCAAACATTAAGAGATTTGTACTATTCGGGAGAAAAAATCACAAAGATTCGAGGGGTTTTCTCAGATAATCTGAGTTACGTCTTTAATAGATTTTCAGCAGAAGACGTTTCATTTTCATCTGTTTTAAAAGATGCGAGTCTTTTAGGTTTAATGAAATCAAATTTTAAAGAAGATTTATCGGGAAATGATACTGCAAGAAAACTTTTGATATTAGCCAGAGAAATCGGAAAAGATTTTGAGTTTTCAGACATTAAAATCAAATCCTTTATAACTGAAGAACATCTGGAAAAAAATGGAGTGCTGAATAAAGACGCAGTTGATAAATCTTTTAAGATTGCCAAAATTACTCAGGCCGAAAATCATGTGCTTCGATATGTGGGAGAGTTTGATGTGGAAAAAGGCACTTTAGAAGCTAAATTGATTTCGGAGCCAGTCGATTCTCCAATTGGACAATTAAAAGGTTCTGATGCTATTTTTGAAATTTATACCAAATCTTACGCTGATATTCCAATTGTAATTCAGAGTGCTCCGCCATGCAAACAGGCAATTTCGAGAGGAATTATAACCGATATCCTAAAAATTGTGGAGCGAATTAGGACTAAAGAAGCGGTCTGGCTGTAATTTTTTAGAAAAAAAAGAAAAAGGTTCTTTGATAAACTGATTTGTCAAATGGAATTATTAAGAAAAACGAGTCTAATTTGTAAGTTTTTTACCTTTATTATTTCGTTTTCGTTTTTGTAAGATGTTTTTTGACGTTAAAAAACACATTTTCAACGATTTTTGTAATTAAATTCTTGAATTTAATTTGTGTAATAAAAAAAATATTTGCATATTTGTTATACCCAAAAACTACTAGAAATCAAATGAACTTAAAAGTCAACAAAATGTTTTGTGCCATTTCGGTTAAGACCGAGGCTGGGGTGTCTATTGCTTAAAAAATTGTAAGAATACAATAATAATATAGTAAGAGCCTCCTAAGAAATATCTAGGAGGCTTTTTAATTTACAACAAATGCAGAATTTAAATAAACAATATAAATCACAGATGAATAAATCCTTACAGATGAACAAGATGTTTACTGTCGCGCTTATTTGCGCATACGTCTGTTGATACTAAAAGTATACGTGAGTGTAAAAACTTAAACCCTTTTGGTATCTGAAAAATCCAAAAGGGTTTTTTTATTCCAGAAAACGATTTAACAAAAAGATAAACGAGAAATAAAGATTATAAAACGCAACTTAACTAAAACTTAATATCATGAGCACATTGAACTACTTAGCAGAAAAAATTTCAAATTTGAAAAACAGAAGGACTAGAAAAAATAATCCGCCACCAACAAACGAATTAGCTCACCCAAGATTCGGAATAGCTGAGGCTGGAATCACAGAAGAAGCTAAAGGAGCTGAGAAAAAAGCACCGAACTCTTTATTGTTTTTGATGTATTCAAAAGAAAATGATACGCTTTTTATCTAAACAGAAAAAGCATCATAAACTAGGGTAAAACCTGCTTAATTTTACTGGGCATTTTTGTTCGGTAAATTTTTGCGTATAATAGTTTTTGCTAGAGTAAGTCTCAGAAATTTAACAAACACTTTTAGATAAAATTTGTTTGTTAGAGAAAATAGTAGTTAATTTGCACTCGTTAAGTTCAAACAAATATTGAAATGTTATAAAGAAAGGACGAGGGATTAGACCCGATGAAGCCTTAGCAACCCTTCGGTAAAACGAAGAAGGTGCTACATTCTACCACGCCAAACGTGGAAAGATAACAACAAGATTTTTTCTAGTTAAACCTAGTTTTTCTTTCTAATATTTCCATATACAAGTCAATAATACAATAGATTTGAAATTGGAAAATATACCAAATCCCATTATAATTCAAGATTTCATCACAGAAAGTGGTGCAACTTATCATTCTATACCATTAAGTTTTACGCTTGCAGGACAGCCTTTGCACAGCGCCCCTATTGTTTTGGTTAATCATGCTTTAACTGGAAATTCGCAGGTGACTGGCGAAAACGGCTGGTGGAATGACTTAATTGGCGAAGGTAAAACCATTGATACTGCTGTTTATACCGTTTTAGCCTTCGATATTCCTGGAAACGGAAGCAACTCTTTCTTAATCGATAACTATTTAGATTTTACAGCAAGAGACATTGCAAGAATCTTTATTGAAGGAATTAAAGCCTTACAAATTGAAAAGCTTTTTGCTGTTATTGGAGGTTCTGTCGGAGGCGGAATTGCGTGGGAAATCTTGGCATTAGCACCAAACATTACAGAAAACCTTATTCCGATTGCAAGCGATTGGAAATCGACGGATTGGCTTATTGCAAATTGCTTTTTACAAGAGCAAATTCTCAATAATTCTTCGAAACCAATCGAAGATGCTAGAATTCATGCCATGCTTTGTTACCGTTCGCCAGAATCATTCAAAGAGAAATTCCAGCGTACGATCAATCAAGATCTTTTGATTTTTAATATCGAAAGCTGGCTGGCACATCACGGGAAAAAATTGCAGAAAAGATTTCAGTTGTCTTCTTATAAATTAATGAATCAGTTGCTTAAAACAATTGATATTACTAGAAATAGTGAAAGTTTTGAAAACTTAATGGCTAAAACAAAAGCTTCAATTCATATTGTCGGAATCAATTCAGATTTGTTTTTTACAGCAAAAGAAAATGTAGAAACCTACGAAGAATTGAAGAAGTTTAAAGACAATGTTTTCTATAGCGAAATTGATTCGGTTCACGGACATGACGCTTTTTTAATCGAGTACAAACAATTAGATCATTTACTTGCCGACATTTTTAAGGCAGAAACAATAAAGAAATAAAATGAAAGTATTAAAATTTGGAGGTAAATCGTTAGCAAACGGAGAAGGACTTAACAAAGTTGTTTCAATCATTTCAGATAAAGTAAATCAAGGTGAAAAAATTGCCGTTGTAGTTTCTGCACGAGGAAATGCTACAGACGAATTGGAATTTATCTTAAGCATTGCTGCTAAAAACGGCAGTTACAAAGAATTATTAGAGAATTTTAAAAAATATCAAATATCAGATTACCCACAAGTTGATTTGTCTGAAGAGTTTAATGTCTTAGACAAACTTTTTGAAGGTGTAAGCTTAATTGGTGATTACAGCAAAAAAATCAAAGATCAGATTTTGTCAAAAGGAGAATTGCTTTCGGCTAAATTATTGACGGCTATTTTATTGGAAAAAGGAATTCCTGCCAATTTTGTAGATACGAGAGATTTGTTGAAAACCGATTCAAAATTTGGCGATGCACAGCCATTAGAACAGCTTTCAAAGAAAAACGTAGTAAATTATTTTAAAGAACATAACGGAGAAACGGTTAATATAGTTACAGGTTTCATTGGATCTAATAACAACAACGACACAACTACTTTAGGTAGAAATGGCAGTAACTATACCGCTTCGTTAATCGCAAATTACTTAAATGCAGAAGAATTACAAAACTTCACGCACGTAGACGGAATCTACACAGCAAACCCAGATTTGGTTGCAGATGCTAAAAAAATCGAATATTTATCGTTTAATGAAGCAAATGAGCTTGCAAATTTTGGAGCTACAATTCTTCATGCTAAGACAATTATTCCTTTGTTAGAAAAGAATATTCCTTTACGTATTTTAAATACTTTCAACCACGAAAACCGCGGAACTTTAATTACATCTGATTCTTCTAAAGAAGGAATTAAAACGCTTTCTGTTTTAGAAAATGTTTCTCTTGTAAATCTTGAAGGACGCGGATTACTTGGAAAAGCAGGAGTTGATGCTCGAATTTTTAAAGTAATGGGAGATCACAATATTAGTGTGAGTATCATTTCTCAAGGTTCTTCAGAAAGAGGAATTGGTCTTGTTGTAGCAACTGATAAAGCAACTCTTGCAATGGTTGAATTAGAGAAAGAATTTGAAAATGATTTTTATTCTAAAGACGTAAATCAGATTACGGTTACAGACAATGTATCTGTAATTTCGATTATCGGACAGGATTTGAGCACTTTCCATAAACCATATACTGCTTTAATCAAAAATAAAATTGTTCCGATTTTGTTTAACAACACTGTAACAGGTAAAAACGTGAGTTTGGTTGTTAAAAAAGAGGAATTAAACAAAGCGCTTAACGTAATTCACGGAGAAATTTTTGGAGTTTCGAAGAAAATCAATATTGCGATTTTTGGTCACGGATTAGTTGGTGGAACTTTAATCAATCAGATTTTAGAATCGGCTGCAGCAATTGAGAAGCGTAAAGACATTAAACTGAATGTTTTCGCTATAGCGAATTCTAAAAAATTGCTTTTGAACAAATATGGAGTTACAAATGACTGGAAAAACGATATTCAGACAAAAGGAGAAACTTACACGATTAAAGATATTATTGCTTACGCAAACGAACACCATTTAGAAAACTTAATTGCAATTGATAATACTGCAAGTGCGACTTTCGTTGAGAATTATATTCCGCTTGTAGAAAGCAGTTTTGATTTGATTTCTTCTAACAAAGTGGCCAATACATTGACTTATGGTTTCTATAAAGAATTGAGAAAAGCTTTGGCAGAAAACCAAAAGAACTATTTATACGAAACCAATGTTGGTGCAGGTTTACCGTTAATTGATACCATTAAATTATTGCATCTTTCAGGAGAAAATATCACTAAAATTAAAGGAGTTTTCTCTGGAACATTGAGTTATTTATTTAATAATTTCTCTGCGAAAGATGCGCCGTTCAGCGAAATCTTGCAAGAAGCGATTGATAATGGATATACAGAACCAGATCCACGTGAAGATTTATGTGGAAATGACGTTGGCAGAAAATTATTAATTTTAGCTAGAGAATTAGATTTACAAAATGAGTTTGAAGAGATTTCAATTCAAAACCTAATTCCAGAGCACTTACGTGAAGGAAGCGCTGTCGATTTCTTGACGAAATTAAAAGAATTCGACCCAATTTATGCTAAAATAAAAGCTGAGCAACAGCCAAATCACGTATTGAGATATATTGGTGAATTGTCTGGAGATTTGCAGAATGATAAAGGAAATTTAGAAGTTAAATTAGTTTCAGTGCCAAAAGATACTGCATTAGGTGGATTAAAAGGTTCTGATTCTTTCTTCGAAATTTATACAGAATCTTACGGAGATCGTCCAATCGTTATTCAGGGAGCTGGTGCAGGTTCTGCGGTAACGGCAAGAGGAGTTTTTGGAGATATTTTGAGATTATCTGACAAAGGGTAATTGATTTTAGATTGCAGATTTTAGACTGTAGATTTTAGATTTGAATTAAAAAACAAAAAAAATAACAACACAATGAAAGTAACTTTAAACAGAGTAAATGACGCATTTCATTTTAAAGTAAAAAATGAACGCGGACACGTAGTTGACGTTGATAGCAGAGCCGAATTTGGCGGAAGTGATTTAGGTGCAAGTCCAATGGAATTAGTATTAATGGGAGTTGCAGGATGCAGCGCTATTGATATGATTTCAATTTTAAAGAAACAGCGTCAGGAAATCACTTCTTTCAATGCTGAGGTTGAAGGAACTAGAGTTCAAATAGAAGAAGCAAAACCTTTCAAGGAAATCGATGTGGTTTTTTATTTAGAAGGAGAAATCAATCCTGATAAAGCAAAAAAAGCAGCACAGCTTTCTTTTGAGAAATATTGTTCAGTTGCCAAAACAGTTGAGCCAACAGCGACAATTAGATACAAAGTTGTCTTGAACAACGAAGCTTTATAAATTAGATAATTAATCAATTAGATAATTAATCAATTAGATAATTAGAAAATGCTCAGATTGCGCATAAATAATTGACTTGTTTTTGGTTTAGATTTCAGTTTTTAAAACTTGAAACCTGAGACTTGACACGAGGCTGGAAGCCGAACTGGCGAAGCAAACAAAAAAACAAAAAAACAACACACAATGAATACAGAAGAATTTGGTTTTGAAACACAAGCCATCAGAACACAATTAGAAAGATCTCAATATTTAGAACATTCGGTGCCTTTGTACCTTTCATCAAGCTTCGTTTTTGAAGATGCTGAAGATATGAGAGCTTCTTTCACAGAAGAAAAAGAAAGAAATATTTACAGCCGTTTCAGCAATCCAAACACTTCGGAGTTTGTAGACAAGATCTGCAAAATGGAAGGTGCCGATTCAGGTTATGCTTTCGCAACAGGAATGGCAGCAGTATATTCTACTTTTGCTGCGTTATTGAATTCTGGAGATCATATTGTTTCTGCGAGCAGTGTTTTTGGTTCGACTCACGCCTTGTTTATGACTTATTTTCCGAAATGGAATATCGAAACTTCTTATTTCGAAATCAATAAACCAGAAACAATCGAAAGTTTCATTAAACCAAACACAAAAATTTTATACGCCGAATCTCCAACAAACCCTGGAGTTGATGTAATTGACTTAGAATTGTTAGGGAATATTGCTAAAAAGCACAACTTGATTTTAATAATTGACAACTGTTTTGCAACGCCTTATTTACAGCAACCAATTAAATTTGGAGCGCATTTGGTAATCCATTCAGCAACTAAATTAATTGATGGACAAGGTCGTGTTTTAGGTGGAGTAACAGTTGGAGATGCAGAATTAATCAGACAGATTTATTTGTTTTCTAGAAACACAGGTCCAGCTTTATCGCCGTTTAACGCTTGGGTTCTTTCAAAAAGTTTAGAAACTTTAGCGGTTCGTGTAGACAGACATTGCGAAAATGCTTTAAAAGTAGCTGAGTTTTTAGAAAGTCATCCGAATGTAAACAGCGTAAAATATCCGTTCTTGAAATCGCATCCACAGTATGAAATTGCTAAAAAGCAAATGAAAGCAGGTGGAAACATTATTGCATTTGAAATTAAAGGTGGTATCGAAGCAGGAAGAAAATTCTTGAACTCAATTCAACTTTGCTCATTATCTGCTAATATTGGAGATACAAGAACAATTGTTACGCATCCGGCTTCAACAACACACAGTAAATTATCTGAAGAAGATCAATTAGCAGTTGGAATCACGCAAGGTTTAGTTCGTGTTTCTGTTGGTTTGGAAACGGTTGAAGATGTAATTGCAGATTTGAAACAAGCACTTTCTTAATTTTAGATTTTAGACTTAAGATTTTAGATTTTCAATTTCTAATATATAAAGACGATTTTTGATAGTACGTTTTGCTATTGAAAATCGTCTTTTTTTTGGTTTATATAAAAAGCCTATTTTTGTGTGTTTGAAATGAGCCAAAGGAAGTAATTTGATAGATTTAGTAGAATTTAACTTTATTCTTTGTGATAGTTCGAACAAAAAGCATATTTTTGTTGTTTAATAATTTACAGCAATCAGTTAACTCTTGAAAAGCTGAAATCTAAAACATAAAGATGCTTTCAAAAAAGACAAAATACGGAATCAAAGCTTTGACTTATTTAGCAAGACGCGAAAATAACGAACCAGTTCAGATTGCCGAAATTGCGAAAAGCGAACATATTTCGATAAAATTTTTAGAAAGTATTTTACTGCTGTTAAGAAACTCGGGTTTTCTTGGTGCAAAAAAAGGAAAAGGTGGCGGTTATTATTTAATCAAAGATCCAAAAGATATTAGTATGGCTAAAGTATATCGAATTCTTGAAGGACCTATTGCCTTATTGCCTTGTGCAAGTCATAATTTCTACGAAAGATGTGATGATTGCGACGATGAATCAACCTGTGCAGCAAGACGTTTAATGACAGAGGTTAGAGATAATACACTTAAAATATTAGAAAGTAATTCTTTGGCAGATATTGCTTTTTAGAAATGCTTTAAACCAAATAAAAAAGACCAATTCATTATTTTTGAATTGGTCTTTCTGTTTATATATGTTTTGTTTGAATGCTAAAATATCAATTTATATCCAGCAAGGAAAAGCATTACTGCAATAGCATTTCTAAGAAGCTGATCCGGCACTTTTCCGCTTAACATGCTTCCCATGTAGATTCCTGGAAGCGATCCCATTAGTAATTGGCCTAATAATCCTAAATCTAAATTTCCCATAGAAGCATGACCGATTCCAGCAACTAAAGTCAAAGGGACAGCATGTGCAATTTCAGTTCCAACCAAACGAGGTGTTGGCAGTAATGGGTATAGAAAAAATAAAGTTACAGTTCCTAATGCTCCAGCTCCAATAGATGTCAAAGTTACTGTTGCGCCGAGCAATATACCGATCCCAATGGTTAAAGCATTTTGAGTAGTGCTTTCGCTATGAAATTTATCGCCGGCGTGTTTCTGTGAAAACTTCATTAATTTCTGTTTGAAGATAATAGCGACAGAAGTAAATAATAATGCCCAGCCTAAGCTTTGTTTGATAACACGATTTATAGTTTCGATATCTGTTTTAATACTGTGAAGTATCCATAAAGTTATCAAAGCGGCAGGAACACTTCCTAAAGTAAGCCAACCTGTAATTTTCCAGTTGATATTGCCTTTTTTGTTATGTACAAAAATTCCTCCGGCTTTAGTAAATGCGGCATAAAGTAAATCGGTTCCAACTGCTGTTGTAGGCGGAATATTAAAGTATAATAAAATAGGCGTCATCAAAGAACCGCCTCCTACACCAGTTAATCCAACAATAAACCCAACTACTAAACCCGCAATGACAAGACCAATCTGAAAATCCATAAAAAAAATTTGGCGCTAAAATAGTAACATTTTTACAATTATCCTATAGATTTGGTAGAGATTAAATGTGTATTTTTACAAATCACAAAATTAGGGTGTGCTGTTAAGATTTTAAGGAGCAGTACATAATTTGTTAAATTAATTTACTAATCGTTCTTTAAAATATCTTCTATATTGGTTTAGAGCAGAATAGCTGTTGTAAAAAAGTAAATATATTGTTTTGATATTTCGAAATATGTAGTACATTTGCAAAGTAATCTACTAAGCCGATAGGGTAATAGATTTTTAAGAACAAAAACAAATTCTTAAAACATGGAAAATGAACTTAAGTTAAACAACACAGCGGTAAAGTCTAATGCTTTATCAAAGGAAAATTTATGGGTTGTGATACCTGTAGTTTTGTTGTTAGGTTTGGTAGCTACACTAATATATAATCATCACGCTGAATTTTCTTGGGATGGTTTAATACAAGGTTTTGATGAAAATCTTTTAGCATTCTTTTTAATTGGCGTTTTTGCTCAATTAGTAGATGGTGCTTTAGGGATGGGGTACGGAGCCACTTCAACGTCTTTTTTATTAGCCTATGGAGTTCCGCCAGTTGTGAGCAGTACAGCAGTTCACGTTTCAGAAATGTTTACAACGGGGGCGTCGGCACTGTCTCATCATCGTTTTGGGAACATCAATAAAAAATTGGTAAAGCATTTATTGATTCCAGGCGTTTTAGGTTCTATAACTGGTGCTTATTTATTGTCTGATGTAATTGACGGTGATGTTATTAAGCCTTTTATTGCAGTTTACATGATTGTTTTGGCTGCGATTATCATCAAAAAAGCATTGAAGAAAAATGTTGAAAAAAAGAAAACTAAAAAATTGGGTGTTTTAGCTGTATTTGGAGGTTTTATGGATTCAGTTGGTGGTGGAGGCTGGGGGCCAATCGTAACTTCAACATTATTAGGAAGAGGAAGAAATCCTAAATATACAATTGGTTCTGTTAACGCTGCTGAGTTTGCAATTTCATTTGCAAGCGGAATCACATTCATGCTTTTTGGAGGTATTCACGGCTGGCAGGTTATTATCGGATTAATTGCCGGAGGAGTTATTGCGGCACCAATTGCAGCATTTTTAGTAACAAGAATTAAAAGAAAACCAATGATGATTGCTGTTGGGATTCTAATTATAATATTGAGTTTAAAAACATTATCTAAATTATTGTAAAAGATAATTTTAGAAAGGAGAGATTTATGAGTGCGAGTATTGTACAAGAATTATTAGAAAAAACTGCAGCTCTTTCGCTTGACGAAACCTTAGTTTTTTTAGCAAAAGAATTTCCGGGAAAAGTAATTTTCTCAACTTCTTTTGGTCAGGAAGATCAGGTAATTACAGATTTCATTGCAAAAAGCAATACTGATATTACCGTTTTTACTTTAGATACAGGAAGATTATTTCAGGAAACGTATGATGTTTTTCACAAAACATTAAAAAAGTATAAAAGACCTATTGAAGTTTATTTTCCAGAAGCAGCTTCAGTAGAAAATCTTCTGAAAACAAAAGGGCCAAATAGCTTTTACGATTCAGTTGAAAACAGAAAAGAATGCTGTTTTATTCGAAAAGTAGTTCCGTTGAGAAAAGCTTTAGCAGGAAATTCAGTTTGGATTACGGGTTTAAGAGCGGAACAATCAGAAAACAGACAAGATTTAAACTTGTTTGAATACGACGGAAACTTCGAAATCATAAAATTCAATCCGTTATTAAAATGGACTTTAGAAGAAGTTGAAACGTATTTATCTGAAAACAATGTTCCTCAAAATGCTTTACACAAACAAGGTTTTGTAAGCATTGGCTGCGCGCCTTGTACCAGAGCAATTTTTCCAGGTGAAGACATCAGAGCTGGAAGATGGTGGTGGGAATCGAGCCATAAAGAGTGTGGGCTTCATAGTGCGAAAAAAGAGTAGATAAAGACTTTTTAGAGACAAGAAGAAAGAAGCAAGACTTCTGCAGAGAATAGAATATAGATTATAGAATAAAGAGTGGAGATTTTTAGATGATACAACTTGAAATCTAAAACTTGAAACTCACAAAATATCAAACAAAAAAACAATGAGTTCAGTATTAAAAACAAACGCTTTAGAGAGTGAAGCGATATACATTTTCAGAGAAGTAATTTCACAGTTTGACAAACCGGTTTTACTTTTCTCAGGAGGAAAAGATTCTATTACATTAGTGCGTTTGGCACAAAAAGCATTTTTCCCTGCTAAGATTCCGTTTCCTCTTTTGCACGTTGATACGGGACACAATTTTCCTGAAACGATTGCTTTCAGAGATAAATTGGTAGAAGAATTAGGTTTAGAGCTTATCGTTCGTAATGTTCAGGATGCTATTGATGAAGGAAAAGTAGTTGAAGAAACTGGAAAATACTCAAGTAGAAATAGTTTGCAAACAACAACACTTTTAGATGCAATTGAAGAATTTAAGTTTGATGCTTGTATTGGCGGAGCGCGTCGTGATGAAGAAAAAGCAAGAGCGAAAGAACGTATTTTCTCTGTTCGTGATGACTTCGGACAATGGGACGAAAAAAATCAGAGACCTGAGTTGTTTGATATATTAAATGGAAAAATTGAAAATGGACAAAACGTTCGTGTTTTCCCAATTTCAAACTGGACAGAATTAGATGTTTGGAGTTATATCGAGAAAGAAAAAATCGAGATTCCGTCAATCTATTTCTCACATAAAAGAAAAGTTTTTTTGAGAGACGGTTTAATCTGGTCGCATTCTCCTTTTGTGTACCAAGAAGAAGACGAACAAATCGAAGAAAGAATTGTTCGCTTCAGAACCGTTGGAGATATGAGCTGTACAGCAGCTGTTGAATCTTATGCAGCAACAATCGAAGAAGTAGTTGGAGAAATCAGATCATCAACAATTTCAGAAAGAGGAGCCAGAATTGATGACAAACGTTCTGAAGCTGCAATGGAAAAAAGAAAACAACAGGGGTACTTTTAATTTTTGGTAAGAAGTTAAAAGTTAGAAGTAAGAAGAATCAAAAAAACAAAAACATACAGATTTAAAAGTTTCGAGAGAACATGAAACCTGAAACTTTAAACCTGAAACAAAATATTACAGAATGGACGTTTTAAAAATAGCAACAGCAGGAAGTGTAGATGACGGAAAAAGTACTTTGATCGGGAGATTATTGTACGATACAAAATCGTTGACGACTGATAAAATAGAAGCAATCGAAAAAAGCAGTAAACAAAAAGGATACGATTATCTTGATTTTTCTTTGGCAACTGACGGATTGGTAGCAGAAAGAGAGCAAGGAATCACGATTGACGTTGCGCATATTTATTTTTCGACTGCAAAGAAAAGTTACATTATTGCCGATACTCCGGGTCACGTAGAATATACAAGAAACATGGTTACAGGAGCTTCGACTTCTCAGGTTTCTATCATTTTGATTGATGCCAGAAAAGGAGTTATCGAGCAAACATACCGTCACTTTTTCATTAATAACTTATTGAGAGTAAAAGAAGTAATCGTTGCCATCAATAAAATGGATTTGGTAGATTATTCAGAAGAAGTTTTCAATAAAATCAAAGCTGATTTTGAGGCTTTAAATGCAAAAAGTACTTTCAAAGAACAGAACGTAAGTTACATTCCATTAAGTGCTATCAACGGTGGAAATGTTGTGGACAAATCAGAGAATATGTCTTGGTACGAAGGACAAACTGTTTTAGAACATTTAGAAGGATTGCATTCTCATGATGTTTATGAAGCAGGAAAAGCGCGTTTCCCAGTTCAGACGGTTATTCGTCCAAAAACAGAAGAATACCACGATTTTAGAGGCTACGCAGGAAAATTATATGGAAACTCAATTAAAGTGGGAGATGCTGTAACAGTTCTTCCTTCTTTAACAGAATCAACAGTTACTAAAATTCACTTTTTCGATAAAACATTTGATGAAGCTACTGCAGGTTCTTCAATAACAATCGAATTAGAAAATGATATCAATGTAACAAGAGGCGATATGATTGTAAAATCAAGCGAGCTTCCAAAAATTGAAAAAGACATTACCACAACAGTTTGCTGGATGGACAGTAAAAAACTGGTTGCAGGAACTAAATATTTGGTACAACATAATACCAACAGAGTTTTAGCAAAAGTAGAAAGCATTAAAAATACTATTGCTACAGATTACTCAGGAACGACAGAAGCTTCACAATTGGCAATCAACGAAATTGGAGAAGTTACGATCAAATTAAGCAAAC
Source organism: Flavobacterium tagetis (assembly GCF_016735615.1). Lineage (GTDB taxonomy): Bacteria > Bacteroidota > Bacteroidia > Flavobacteriales > Flavobacteriaceae > Flavobacterium > Flavobacterium tagetis. The sequence continues at coordinate 606,571 of NZ_JAERSF010000001.1, read as the reverse complement.
CGTTATATTTTGATTCATACAACGAAAACAAATCAAACGGAGCTTTTATCTTAATTGATACAGCAACAAACACAACAGCAGGAGTAGGATTTATTAGGTAAACCTGCTATAAGCTTTAAGCAATAAGCCTTAAGCTTAAATAAGGAAAGACACAAAGTTTAAAAAGCTTAGAGCCTAAAGCTTAAAGCCTAAAGCCAAAAAACAAAATGGAAAGTTTTAGAACAGAAATAGAAAATCCGGTAGTTCAGAAGGAGATTATCGAATTAGAAAAAAAGATTCACTTATTCCGTGGAGGAAAAATTGATGATGAGCGTTTTCGTAGCCTTCGTTTAGCGCGTGGAATCTACGGGCAGCGTCAGGAAGGCGTTCAGATGATTCGTATCAAATTGCCATATGGAAAAGTGACCAGCGAGCAATTGGTGCGTATCACACAAGTTTCAGACAAATATTCTACAGGACGTTTGCACATTACAACGCGTCAGGATATCCAAATTCACTACGTGAGTTTAGACAGAACTCCTGAGCTTTGGGCAGATTTAGCTAAAGACGATATCACACTTCGTGAAGCTTGTGGAAACACCGTTAGAAATATTACAGGAAGCGAATTGGCTGGAGTTGACGTAAACGAACCATTCGATGTTTCGCCTTATGCACACGGACTTTTTCAATATTTGTTAAGAAACCCAATTTGTCAGGAAATGGGACGTAAATTCAAAATTTCGTTCTCATCTTCTGATGAAGATACCGCTTTGAGTTATTTACACGATTTAGGATTTATTCCGAAAATTAAAGACGGGCAAAAAGGTTTCAAAATCATGTTTGGAGGAGGTTTAGGATCTCAGCCAGCACATGCGGAATTGCTTTCAGAATTCGTTCCAGTTAACGAAATTATTCCAACTGCAGAAGGAATCATCCGTATTTTTGATAGATACGGTGAACGTGCTAAAAGAATGAAAGCACGTATGAAATTCTTAATCAAAGAAATGGGGAAAGACGCTTTCCTTGATTTGGTTGAAAAAGAGAAAAAAGCCATCGCTTTTGAAACATACGAAATTGATACAACCGCTTTTGATGGTCCAATTCCAGAACCAGTATTAGAAGTTCCGCAAGTTACAATCGAAGATACAAAAGCGTATGAAGCTTGGAAAAAATCGAATGTAATAAAGCAGAAACAAGACGGTTATTATGCAATTGGAATCAAAGTTTTATTAGGAGATTTTTACACTGATAAAGCACGATTATTAGCCGCTTTAATTAAAAATTACGCAGCAAATGAATTACGTTTTTCATTGCGTCAAAATATTGTAATACGTCACGTAAAAGAAGAGAATTTACCATTCTTTTACCAAGAATTAGCCAAATTGGATTTTGTTCAGTTAGGATATAATTCAGTTGGAGATATTACGGCATGTCCGGGTACTGATACTTGCAACTTGGGGATTGCAAGTAGTACCGGTATTGCAGAAGAATTAGAAAGAGTTTTAAGTGCAGAATATCCTCAGTATTTAAACAACCGCGAAATCGAAATTAAAATTTCAGGCTGTATGAATGCGTGCGGACAACACAATATGTCTGCAATTGGATTCCAGGGAATGTCTATCAACTCAGGAAAACTGGTGGCTCCGGCTTTACAGGTTTTATTGGGTGGAGGAAGATTAGGAAATGGAGCAGGACGTTTTGCTGATAAAGTAATTAAAGTACCTAGTCGTAGAGGTCCTGATGCGTTGCGTACCATTTTAAATGATTTTGATGCTAACGGAAGCGGACAAAAATTCCTTGATTATTATGATACAAAAGGAGAAAAATATTTCTACGAAATCTTAAAACCTTACGCAGATGTAACCAATTTAACAGAAGCTGATTTTGTAGATTGGGGTAATGCAGACAATTACGTAAAAGCAGTTGGAGTTGGAGAATGTGCTGGAGTAGTGATCGATTTAGTAGCGACATTGTTGTTTGAAGCTAAAGAGAAATTGATTTTGGCTCAGGAATCTTTTGACGAGAAAAAATGGTCAGATGCTATTTACCACGCTTACGCCGGATTTGTAAATGGAGCAAAAGCATTGTTATTGTCAGAAAACCAAAAAACAAATCACCACGCAGGAATTGTAGATTTGTTCGATACTGTTTTCATCGAAACTAGTAAAATTGAATTGAATTCAACTTTTAAAGATTTGGTTTACCAGATTAATAAAAATGAACCATCTGAAGCTTTCGCTAAAGATTACATTGCACAAGCAACTGTTTTCTTTGATAAAATCGAAACTTTCAGAGCACAGGAATTAGCAAATGCATAATATAAAACCCAAAATAACTTTAGTCGGTGCAGGTCCGGGCGATCCCGATTTACTGACGCTGAAAGCTGTAAAAGCATTGGCTGAAGCAAATGTGGTTTTATACGACGCTTTAGCCAGTGAAGAAATTCTGGATTATGCGCCTAAAAATGCCATCCGAATTTTTGTTGGAAAAAGAATCGGAAATCATGCTTACACGCAGGATCAAATCAATCAGTTGATTGTGGATAATGCACTGACGTACGGAAACGTTGTAAGATTAAAAGGCGGAGATCCATTCATTTTCGGAAGAGGTGGAGAAGAAATTGATTTTGCAGAAAGTTTCGGAATTGAAACGATCGTAGTTCCAGGAATTTCATCAGTAGTTGCGGTTCCGGCAAGTCAGGGAATTTCGATTACAAAACGTGGAGTTTCAGAAAGCTTTTGGGCGATTACTGGAACAACATCAGATAGAAAATTATCTTCAGATGTAGCTTTGGCAGCACAATCATCAGCAACAGTTGTAATCTTGATGGGAATGCACAAATTGCCTCAAATCATCGATTTGTTTCAAAAAGAAGATAAAGGAAATTTACCTGTTGCAATCATCCAAAACGGAACAACTTCGGAAGAAAAAGTTGGAGTTGGAACAGTTGATTCGATTTTAGAAGTTGTAAAACAAAAAGAATTAGTTTCACCGGCAATCATTGTTCTAGGCGAAGTTGTCCGCGAAAGCAACAAACTAAAAGGATTTTACGAAGAATTTCTATCAAAAGAAATCGCAAGATAAAGTTCCGATGATAGCGTTCCGAAGGAACAATTCATATTGTAGCGTCGGGTTTCAACTCGATGTTGTCAAAGGGTATCATCCGGCAATAAAGTTCCGAAGGAACGATCCATATTGTAGCGCCCGATTTTAATCCGGGGACAACGATTAACATTGAAATATTAGATTTTCCTAATGTTCAATAAAATCATCTAATTTTGTTTAGATGAAATTAAATTAAAATGGAACAAAACGAATTATATCCAATATTTCTAAAGCTTCACAATCTAAATGTTCTGATTGTAGGCGGAGGAAATGTAGGTCTGGAAAAGCTTTCTTTCTTGCTTAAGTCAAGTCCGAATGCAAATGTTGAGGTAGTTGCACCGGATTTTCATTTAGAAATTAAGGTTTTAGCAGAAAAACATCCTTCAATTAAATTGACGGAAAAAAAGTTTAAAAAGAAAATGCTTAAAAAACGTCACATGGTAATTGCCTGTACAGACGATTTGAAAGTAAATAAAAAGGTTTACGATTTAGCAAGAAAACGTTATCTGATTTGTAATATCGCCGATACACCAGATTTATGCGATTATTATTTGGGCGGAATCGTAACAAAAGGGAATGTGAAAATTGCCATTTCAACAAATGGGAAATCGCCAACAACAGCAAAAAGACTAAGGGAGTTTTTTGAGGAAGTAATTCCGGAAGATATCAATCAAATGGTTGAGAACTTGAATGAATACCGAAAAACACTTAAAGGCAATTTTGAAGAAAAGGTAAAAAGAATGAATGAGATTACCTCTTCATTAAAAAATAGAGAGTAAAAAAGTTTCGGAAAGAAATTAATGATAAAAATCATTGAAAGTACAAGGATTTATTCGTTTCTTTGCGTTATTAAGAATGATTATAAACAACAACATAATGATTAAAACAGATATACTTATAATTGGAGCAGGCCCAACAGGTTTATTTGCCGTATTTGAGGCAGGATTGTTAAAATTAAAATGCCACATTTTAGATGCGCTTCCACAACCAGGAGGACAACTATCAGAGTTATATCCAAAAAAACCAATTTATGATATTCCTGGATTCCCAGAAGTATTAGCCGGAGATTTAGTTGACGGATTAATGGAGCAAATTAAACAATTTGAGCCAGGATTTACTTTAGGAGAACGTGCTGAAACAGTTGAAAAGCAAGAAGACGGAACATTCATTGTAACATCAAACAAAGGAACTAAATTCCACGCGCCGGTTATTGCAATCGCTGGAGGATTAGGAAGTTTCGAGCCTCGTAAACCACTTATCGAAGATATCGAGTTTTATGAAGATAAAGGAGTAAAATACTTCATCAAAAATCCTGAGAAATTTAGAGATAAAAGAGTTGTTATTGCAGGAGGAGGAGATTCAGCATTAGACTGGTCGATTTTCTTAGCAAACGTAGCTTCAGAAGTAACTTTAATTCACAGAAGAAACGAATTTAGAGGAGCTTTAGATTCTGTTGAAAAAGTACAGGAACTAAAATCAGCTGGAAAAATCAAATTAATCACTCCAGCAGAAGTAGTTGGAATCAACGGTGCTGAACACGTAGAATCATTAGATATCGAAGAAAACGGAGCACACCGTAAAATCGAATGTGACTATTTCATTCCGCTTTTCGGATTAACACCAAAATTAGGTCCAATTGGCGACTGGGGATTAGAAATCGAGAAAAATGCCATTAAAGTAAACAATGCATTAGATTACCAGACAAATATTCCAGGAATCTTCGCTATTGGAGACGTAAATACATACCCAGGAAAATTAAAGTTAATCCTTTGCGGATTCCACGAAGCAACTTTAATGTGCCAAGCTGCTTATTCAATCATCAACCCAGGTAAAAAATACGTATTGAAATATACAACGGTTTCTGGAGTAGATGGTTTCGACGGAACTCGTAAAGAAGCTCCAAAAGCAGTTGTGAAAGCGATTGTTTAATCTGGAGGTGCTGAGGTTCTAAGGGACTAAGACGCTAAGGTTTTTATATACAAAGCTCAAACTTTTAGTTTGGGCTTTTTTATTGAACAGAATTTTAAACTCAGTATCTTAGTAACTCAGAATCTTAGAATCTAAATATATGGCTTTCGACGAAGATAATGCGAAGAGAATTAGAACTTTTCTCCAGTATAAAGGCGCCGATTTTTTCGAAAAGAAAATGTTTGGTGGTATTGTTTTTATGGTAGATAACAAATTATGCTGTGGAACTCGTTTAGATAAAAAAGTTGGAGAAAATCTTTTGTTATGCAGAATAAATGATTCCGCTTATTTAAAGGCAATAGAAAGAGATGATGTGTTACCAATGCCTAATGCAGAAAAGCCAATGAAAAACTATGCTTTTATTACCGAAATTGGTTGGACAAGAAATCAGGATATGGAGTATTGGCTTCAACTTTGTTTAGATTTTAATCCTATTGCAAAAGCAAGTAAAAAGAAACAATGATAGTTTCAAGGATTTAGCAATATATTCTTAAACCAAATAAAACATAATTAGATTTCTAAACTTAGAATCTCAGTATCTTAGCCTCTCAGCAACTTCAAAAAAAACATTTGCAAATAGAAAGCCTATTTCATACCTTTGCACTGTTCTTAAAATTATTGTTCGTTATCACGAAAGGCGGAGGGATAGACCCGATGAAACCTTAGCAACCCTTTATCATAAAGAAGGTGCTAAATTCTACTTTATACGACATTTTCCAGTATTAAAGATAGATAACACAAATACATACAGTATTTCTCAAAACTTTTCCAGACAACATACAATATTTACCGAAGCAATTCAGTAGAAGGAGCGAATCATTGGCGCATTTTTGCAGTCAATAGTTCCCGCTTTTCGTTGCAATCTTTTGCTTTTCTAAAGAAAAAAGCAAAAGGATTTCCACTTCAATCGGGGCTAATGAGCCGGCAATAGTGCACTTTTGGAATTAATGTGAAAAAAATATAGAAGGTTAAACCCGACAGGTTTTCAAAACCTGTCGGGTTTAAATAGAACCTTCAAAAATTATAATTAAAAAAGCTTTGTGCCTTAGCGCCTTAGCGGCAAAAGAATATGGCAATTACAATTCAAGAAGCAATAAAAAAAAATATCCTAATCCTTGACGGAGCAATGGGAACAATGTTGCAACGCTATAATTTCTCAGAAGAAGATTTCAGAGGAGAGCGTTTCAAAGATTTTCCACATCCGTTAAAAGGAAACAACGATTTACTATCCCTAACACAACCACAAGCGATCCGCGATGTACATGCCGCTTATTACGAAGCAGGTGCTGACATTGTAGAAACCAATACCTTCTCAGGAACGACAATCGGTATGGCCGATTATCACATGGAAGATTTGGTTTATGAGTTAAACTACGAATCGGCAAAACTTGCACGCGAGGTTGCCGATGAGTTTACCGCAAAAAATCCAGAAAAACCACGTTTCGTAGCCGGTTCAATCGGACCGACAAACCGTACAGCAAGTATGTCGCCAGATGTAAACGATCCGGGTTACAGAGCCGTAACGTTCGACGATTTAAGAATCGCTTACAAACAGCAAGCAGAAGCTTTAATGGATGGTGGGTGTGATTTGCTTTTAGTAGAAACAATTTTTGATACTTTAAATGCAAAAGCAGCGCTTTTCGCCATCGAAGAAGTAAAAGAAGAACGTAATTTAGATATTCCAATAATGGTTTCAGGAACGATTACCGATGCTTCAGGAAGAACACTTTCAGGACAAACAGTTGAAGCGTTTTTGATTTCAGTTTCACATATTCCGTTATTAAGCGTAGGATTCAATTGCGCTCTTGGAGCCGATTTGTTGAAACCGTATTTAAAAACATTAGCACATAATACAAGTTTTAATGTTTCGGCACATCCAAACGCAGGATTGCCAAATGCATTCGGACAATATGATGAAACGCCAGAACAAACACAAGCCTTCATTAAAGAATATTTAGATGATAATTTAATTAATATCATTGGAGGCTGTTGCGGAACAACTCCAGATCATATTAGATTAATGGCTGAGGTTGCGAAAGATTATAAGCCTAGGGTGGCACCGATTATTGCGTAATTTTTTTTGAAATAATTAATGAAAATTAAACATCTAGTTTTATTAGTCTTTCTTTCAGCTTTACTTGCGAGATGTGCATCGTCAGCAACTATTGAAGGAATGACGGTTAAAGATTACAAAACCGAAAAAAAAGTTGGAGATAAAATTTTTATTAAATCTGTTACAGGTGGAAAAAAGACAAATCCACTATGGACATCTAAGATTTCTAATGAAAATTTTGAAGAAGCATTCAAAAAGTCTGTTATCGAATCTGAAGTATTTTCGAAAATAGATTCGATTGCAAATGATGAGAATTGGGTTCTTGAAATTAATTTGATTTCTGTTGATCAACCTTTTTTTGGTATGACCTTTACGGTCAAAACTACAATAGAATATAAATTGTATTATCAAAATAAATTGAGGTTTAGAAAGAATATTAAACAATCCGGAAGTGCTACTCTGTCAGATGCCATTTTAGGAGTAAAAAGGTTGCGATTAGCGAATGAAGTGTCGGCAAAAAATAATATAAATGAGTTACTTCGATCATTAAACGAAATTTCTCTATAGAAAGTAATAGTAAAAATTGAGATAAAAATATTGCGGTTTAACATTATAAAAATGCAACCTTACTCGCATGAGGGATAAAAGTGAAAAGCCCACAGCCTGACGAAGGAAGAGCGAGGACTTGTAACGGATAGCCCGGTTCGCCGCGGCGAATCACGCCCAAAATAATAAAAGATTACAGGTTTAAACACCTAAAAAATATAGAATAAAAAACTTAGAACCTTAGAATCTCAGGATCTTAGTAACTTAGAAAGAAATGACAGAAAAAAGAAGAGACCTTGTATTATCAGGATTAGAACCGTTGATTATTACGCCGGAAAGTGTTTTTGTGAATGTTGGTGAGCGTACTAATGTAACAGGTTCAAGAAAATTCTTGAGATTAATCAAGGAAGAGAAATATGACGAGGCGCTTGATATTGCAAGACAACAAGTAGAAGGTGGAGCACAAATCATCGATATTAATATGGATGAAGGAATGCTTGATGGTGTTACTGCAATGACTAAATTTTTGAATTTAATTGCTGCAGAACCAGACATTTCGAGAGTACCGATTATGATCGACAGTTCGAAATGGGAAATCATCGAAGCAGGTCTTAAAGTAGTACAAGGAAAAAGCGTTGTAAACTCGATTTCGTTAAAAGAAGGAGAAGAAGCTTTTATTCACCACGCCAAATTAATCAAACGTTACGGAGCAGCTGCTATTGTAATGGCTTTTGACGAAGTTGGTCAGGCCGATAATTACGATCGTCGTGTGGAAATTTGTGCGCGTTCGTATGATATTTTGGTGAACAAAGTTGGTTTTCCTCCGCAGGATATTATTTTCGATTTAAATATTTTCCCAGTTGCAACGGGAATGGAAGAGCATAGATTGAACGCATTGGATTTCTTTAGAGGAACAAAATGGGTTCGTGAAAATCTTCCTCATGCGCACATCAGCGGTGGAGTAAGTAACGTTTCATTCTCTTTTAGAGGAAACGACACCGTTCGTGAAGCGATGCACTCGGTGTTTTTATATCACGCAATTAAAAACGGAATGACGATGGGAATCGTAAACCCAGAGATGTTGACGATTTACGATGATATTCCGAAAGACTTATTAGAATATGTTGAAGACGTAATTCTAGATAGACGTGACGACGCAACCGAAAGATTGTTAGATTTTGCTGACAGTGTAAAAGGTGAAGCAAAAAGTGATGAAAAAACGGTTCAGGAATGGCGTTTTGGAACTGTTCAGGAACGTATTACACATTCGTTGGTAAAAGGAATCGATGCTTTTATTGAAGAAGATGTTGAAGAAGCGCGTTTGGCAGCAACAAAACCAATCGAAGTTATTGAGATCAACTTAATGGCTGGAATGAATGTGGTTGGAGATTTATTCGGAAGCGGAAAAATGTTCTTGCCACAGGTAGTAAAATCGGCTCGTGTAATGAAAAAAGCCGTGGCTTATTTATTGCCATTTATTGAAGCAAGTAAACAAGCTGGAGACAAACAAGGAAACGGAAAAATCCTAATGGCAACTGTAAAAGGTGACGTTCACGATATTGGTAAAAACATCGTTTCGGTTGTTTTGGCATGTAATAATTATGAGATTGTAGATTTAGGAGTAATGGTTCCTCCGGAGAAAATTATTTCGGCTGCAATTGAACATGAAGTGGATATTATTGGATTAAGTGGACTGATCACACCTTCGCTTGACGAAATGGTATATTTGGCCAAAGAACTAGACAAACAAGATATTAAAATCCCGATTATGATTGGAGGAGCAACGACTTCGCGCGCGCATACGGCCGTGAAAATTGCACCTCAATATAGAGAAACGGTAATTCACGTTAACGATGCTTCGAGAGCTGTTACCGTTGCAGGAAATCTTTTAGATCATAATAGAAAAATATATGCGGCAGATATTCGTGCAGAATACGACTCGTTTAGAGAAACATTCTTAAATCGTTCAAGAGATAAAAATTTCTTGACAATTGAAGATGCTCGTAAAAACAAATTACCATTGGATTGGTCTGAATATACTCCAGTTAAACCAAAAGTAATTGGTGCACAAACGATCGAAGTTGAATTGGATGTTTTGGTTCCATATATCGACTGGACGCCGTTTTTCCAGACTTGGGAATTGTACGGAAAATATCCAGCAATTTTAACGGATGAGGTTGTGGGTAAAGAAGCTACTTCTGTTTTTAATGATGCTCAGGCAATGCTAAAAGTAATTTTAGAGGAGAAAAAATTAAAAGCAAAAGGTATTTACGGAATCTTCCCAGCGAATCAAGTGGATGACGACGATATCGAATTGCGTGATGAAAACGGAAAAGTTTTAGAGAAATTCTTAACGCTTCGTCAGCAGTCACAAAAAACGAAAGGTGCACCAAACATTGCTTTAGCCGATTTTATTCTGCCAAAAGAAAGCGGAATAGAAGATTATATGGGAGCTTTCTGTGTAACAACAGGTTTTGGTGTTGACGAATGGGCTGCAGAATATGAAAAGAATCTAGACGATTATAATTCGATTATGGTTAAAGCCCTTGCAGATCGTTTTGCTGAGGCTTTCGCCGAATATCTTCACGAGAGAATTCGTAAAGATTTCTGGGGTTATGACAGCGAAGAATCTTTAACCAACGAAGAATTGATTAAGGAGAATTATAAAGGAATTCGTCCGGCTCCAGGTTATCCTGCTTGTCCAGATCACTTAGAGAAACCAACAATTTGGAAACTTTTAGATGTTGAAAAACAAATAGGAGTAAAGCTGACAGAAAGCATGGCAATGTGGCCAGCCTCTTCGGTTTCAGGATATTATTTCGGAAACCCAAAAAGCCGCTATTTCGGACTTGGAAAAATAAAAGAAGATCAGGTGACAGATTATGCCAAACGCCGAAATGTACCGCTTGATTACGCAATGAAATGGTTAAACCCTAATATAGCAGACTAGAAATAGTTTCAAGTTTCAGGTTTAAAGTTTCAAGTTGCTTAGGGTAACTTGAAACTTTAAACCTGAAACTTGAAACAAATAAAAAAGATTGATTTACGTTTTTTGATTCAGATTTTTTACACAATTCAAACTCAAAATTCATAACTCATAACTCATAATTCAAATAATGAAAGTAACAGAACATATAGAAAACGCTAAAGGAAAAACATTATTCTCGTTTGAAATTATTCCGCCTCAAAAGGGGAAAAGTATTCAGGAATTATACGATAATATTGATCCGTTAATGGAGTTTAATCCGCCATTTATTGATGTAACGACTTCTCGCGAGGAGTACATTTACATTGATCGAGGTAACGGACTTTTGGATAAAAAACTGACTCGTATGCGTCCAGGAACACTTGGAATTTGCGCTTCTATAAAACACAAATACAATGTAGATACGGTTCCGCATTTGCTTTGCGGGGGGTTCACCAAAGAAGAAACCGAGTACATGTTGGTTGACTGTCATTATTTAGGAATTAACAATGTAATGGCACTTCGAGGCGATGCAATGAAAGACGAACAATCTTTTGTGCCAAAAGCAGGAGGTAATCATTATGCAATTGATTTGGTGAAACAAATTAATGATTTGAACTGCGGAAAATATCTTCATGAAGTAATGGATGCTGATAACAAAGCTGACTTCTGTATTGGAGTTGCGGGTTATCCTGAAAAACATTTGGAATCACCATCTTTACAATCAGATTTAAAAAGATTAAAAGAGAAAGTTGACGCTGGAGCTGATTATGTAGTAACACAAATGTTTTTTGACAATGCTAAATATTTTGCTTTCGTAGAAAAAGCAAGGGAAATGGGAATCACAATTCCGATTATTCCTGGAATTAAACCAATTGCTGTTCAAAGACATTTGCAAGTTTTACCTCAGATTTTCAGAATCGATTTACCAGAAGATTTAATCGATGCTGTAGACAAATGCAAAAATAATGCTGAAATCAAACAAGTCGGAATCGAATGGGCGATTCAGCAGTCATTAGAATTAAAAGCCGCAGGAGTTCCATTTTTACACTATTATTCAATGGGTAAATCTGAGAATATCCGCCAGATCGCGAGTCAGGTTTTTTAATGTCATTGCGAGGAACGAAGCAATCTCACGTTGCTAATCTTTTGTACTTTTGTTAGTATGATTGCTTCGTTCCTCACAATGACCAAGAGGGTTTGGAATTTGGAATTTAAATTTTGGAATTTAACTTTAGTACCATGAAACAAGAAGAACTACAAGCCATAGCCTCTCAATTAAAACGTCCATCGGGAGAAAAAGGAATTGAAATGGCCAATATGATGAACGAAACGAACATCAATATGACCAAACATTCGATTCAGAATCTAAATATTTCAAACGAAAACAGAATTCTGGAATTAGGTCACGGTAACGCTGGACATGTTGAATTTCTGTTTGAACAAGTTGAAAAGCTAAAATATTACGGACTGGAAATGTCGGAACTGATGTTTCAGGAAGCGCGCCAGATCAATCGAAATTTTGTTTCTCAAAAACAGGCTTTCTTTTCGCTTTATGACGGAAATACAATTCCGTTTGAAGATGGATTATTCGATAAAATATTTACTGTAAACACGATTTATTTTTGGCAGAAGCCTGAAGAATTACTTTCAGAAATCTACAGAGTTTTAAAGCCAAACGGTACTTTCTGTTTGACATTTGCCGAAGAAGATTTCATGAAAACTCTGCCTTTTACTCAATTCGAATTTGAATTGTACAGCACTCAAAAAGCGCAGGTGTTAATCAAAAAAACAGATTTTAAAATTGTTTATACAGAAACACAGACCGAAAAAGTAAAAAGTAAAACAGGCGAATTGGTTGACAGAGCTTTTACTACTATTGTTCTGGAAAAATAGTTTTTTGCCACAGATTATACGGATTAAAAAGATTAAAAATCCTTTGCAATCTTTTTAATCTGTGGCAAACAAAATTTCCACAGTTTTTTGAGTACTTTCATTCTTTATTATTAACCCTTCTGAATTATAATTCTCTACATTATGGAAGTGAAGAAAATCAATTTTTTGCAGAGTTACAGCAGTATTTTATGGCTTCTTGGCGGAATTATAATCGGAAGTATTTTCGGATTGGTGTTTGGAGAAGATGTTTTGATTATAAAACCACTCGGCGATATATTCCTGAATTTACTTTTTACAGCCATTATTCCGCTTATATTTTTCACAATCGGCTCTTCGGTTGCGAATTTGGAACGGACAGAAAAACTAGGAAAACTGTTTGTTATCATGGTTCTTGTTTTTCTAGCTACCATTTTGATTTCGGCCATTGTAATGATTTTTGCCGTTTATCTTTTTCCAATTCATGAAGATATTGCAATTGCCAAAGTTCCGTTTGAAGAAGTAGCCTCAGGATCAGCAGGAGATCAGATTGCAAAACTGCTTACAGCCAATGATTTTTTCGAATTATTGTCCAGAAAAAGCATGCTGGCGTTAATTATTTTTTCTTTTTTAGTCGGTTTTGCAACACTGCAATCAGGAGAAAAAGGAAATGCTTTCAAGAGTTTTCTAGATTCAGGAAACGAGGTGATGAAACAGCTTTTAAACATCATCATGAAATTTGCCCCAATTGGTTTAGGAGCTTATTTTGCTTATCAAGTTGGAGTTTTTGGACCACAATTACTTGGAGTTTATGCAAAACCAATGGCAGTTTATTATGCTGCTTGCGTGTTTTATTTCTTTGTGTTCTTTAGTTTATATGCGCTTGTTGCTGGCGGAAAAAGAGCTTTTAAGGTTTTTTGGAGCAATAATATAATGCCTTCTTTAACAGCGGTTGGAACCTGCAGCAGTATTGCGACTATTCCAGCCAATTTAGCAGCAGCAGAAAAAATGGGAATTCCGGCTCATGTGCGTAATTTGGTAATTCCGCTTGGAGCGCCTTTGCATAAGGATGGGTCGAGTATGTCATCCATCTTAAAAATAACTTTTTTGTTTGCCATGTTTGGTAAAAATTTTTCAGATCCGATGACGATTCTTTTGGCTCTCGGAATTACGGTAGTCGTCTCGATTGTAGAGGGAGGAATTCCAAACGGCGGTTATATTGGAGAAATTCTCGCTATAACAGTTTATGGCTTTCCGATGGAGCAGGCATTGCCAGTTGCAATGATTCTTGGCACTTTGGTTGATCCAATTGCGACTTTGTTAAATGCCAACGGAGATGTAATCTGTTCGATGATGGTTTCGAGATTCTCTGAAAAGACGAAGTGGTAGCTCTTCTTTAAAAAAATACAATTTTTTATTAATCTTTCTCATCCGCGCAATCTGCGCGACATAACCAATACAACAAACTTATGAATTCAATACTGCAGCACGATCTCAATAATTTTGAGAATATCTTAGAAAAAACAAAACAGCAAGGCGTTGATTTTTTGAATAATATTGATAACGTTCCAACGTCCAATAGCTATTCAATTGATCCTAAAACCGTTTTAAATGAATTAGGTTTAGGATCTATCGAAGCTTTAAAGGAATTTAATGAGAGACTGGCTCCTTTGATGGTTTCTTCTCCGGGACCAAGATACTGGGGATTTGTTACAGGAGGCTCAACACCAGCATCTATTGTGGGCGATTGGCTGGCTTCTGTGTATGATCAAAATACTCAGGCTGTAAAAGCACAAGGTGGAGTATCGGCATTAATAGAATTTGAAACCATTAATTTGTTATTGCAACTGTTAGAACTCCCAGATTCATTTTTAGGCGGATTTGTTACAGGTGCTACGATGTCAAACTTTACTGCGCTTGGTGTTGCCAGACAATGGTTTGGTAAACAGTTTGGAAAAGATTTTGCTAAAAACGGAATTTCAGAACCAATTAATATCTTAACAGCAACACCGCATTCTTCTTCTGTAAAATGTTTGTCACTTTTAGGAATTGGAAGTCAGAATTACACGGTTGTAAAAACAATTGAAGGAAATCGTGAAGCTTTGGATATTGCCGATTTAGAAGAAAAAATCAAAACATTAAATGGAAAACCTTTTATTCTGATTTCAAGTGCAGGAACGGTCAATACTGCCGATTTTGATGATTTTGAAGCGATTGAGGCATTAAAAGAAAAATATAATTTCTGGTGGCACATTGATGCCGCATTTGGCGGATTTGCTGCGGTTTCAGAGAAATACAAACAATTTGTAAAAGGCTGGGAAGGTGCAGAAAGTATTACCATTGACTGTCATAAATGGCTGAATGTACCTTATGAGAGCGCTTTTGTTTTAATTAAAAAAGAGCATATAAATCTCCAGATTGAGACGTTTCAGAATTCTAATGCTCCTTATTTAGGTAATCCTCTAGAAAATTTTAATTATTTGAATGTACTTCCTGAAAATTCTCGTCGTTTGCGTGCTCTGCCTGCTTGGTTTTCGCTTAAAGCATATGGAAAAGAAGGTTTTAGAGATATTATTGAAAATAGCACAGCACTGGCTTTGCATTTTGGAAATGCATTAATAGAAAATGATTTTGAGTTGTTGGCACCAATTCGTTTAAATAATGTTTGCTTTACGCTGAAAGGTGAGCAAAATCAGGAAAAGGTGAATGAGTTTTTATCTGCTTTGAATGATACTGGAAAAGTATTTATGACACCAACGGTTTATCAAGGTAAAAAAGGAATTAGAGCTTCTTTTGTGAATTGGAGAACTAGAGAAGATGATGTCAAACTTGTAATTGAGGAAATGCGAGAAGTGCTTTCAGAATTATAAACTTAAAAAAAGTAGAAGAGCCCGTTTGAAGGAACAGGCTCTTGACTAACACAAAAAAAAAACAAAAAACAAGGTATTTAAAGAACGAAACTTTTATATACGGTATGTAAATGCAATTGTCGCAATACGATTGTCTAACTCATATCTTTTATCAATAGTAGTTTGTGCAACTGCAGATTTAATAGTAAAATTGTTGGTGTTGAAAACATCAGTAAAATTGAGTTTAATGTTTCCTTTTTTAGCTAAAACTTGTTTTGAAATCCCAATGCTGAAATCAAAGAAACCATCTCTCTGGTAAATTCCAAGATTGGATTTTGACTGATATTGAGCATTTCCTTCTGCTTTTAAGGTTTCAGTTATAGCAAATGAATTTTGCACACTAACATTCAAAGTCATAATCGGATCGATCGTATTGCTGTTTAAAATATCTGCCATAAATTTATTTTCAAAAACATTAAATAAAGTATTTACAGACCACCATTTGTTTAGCTCAGCGGTATTGGTAATGTTAATTCCGTAATTGTATGATTTGTCAACATTTATTTGAGTTGTCACGGTTGTATTCGTGTCAGGATTATAATTGTACACTTCCGTGAAAACATCTTTGGTACTGTTGAAATAAACAGAAGCCATAAAATTACTTTTCCAGGCGTAGCCAATTTCCATAGCATTTGTAATCTCAGGAATTAAGTTTGGATTTCCTTGCGAATAATTAAATGAATCATCATAAAAACGAAACGGATTCAAATCAAACTGACTAGGTCTATTAATTCGTTTGCTGTAAGAAGCATGAGCAGAATGGTTATTGGTAAATTCATACTTTAAGGAAAGGCTCGGAAACCATTTTAAATAATCATCTTTATGCTGTTCGCTGAGCGTTTTCTGATCAATATTTATTGCAGTATATTCAGTTCTTAAACCAGCCTGAATGTTTAATTTTTCTAGCTGATATTTATAATTCGCGTAAGCAGCATAAATCTGTTCGTTATATTCAAAATGGTTCGTTGAATTAAAATCAATTTTCCATTCGTTATTTTCGTAATATTCATAAACAGATGGATTATCATTGTTTTTAATGCTTGTTTTAAAGCCCCATTCAATAGATTGTTTTTCTTTTAATGGATTAACAAAATCGACTTTTCCTGTAAAAACTTTTAATTGAGAAGGAATATATCCGCGACGATCATTTACAATGGTTGCGTTTGCGGTATTATCTGCACTCTGAAATTGATTAGATCTAAATTTAGAAGTTTCGTATTCAAAATCAAAAGACATGTTTTTGCCTTCTGTATTAAACTTATGTACTCCAGAAAAAGCATACGTATAATCAAACCATTTTTCTTTACTGTCATTGTAAGTTAAAGCATCAAAAATAGGCTGATTTGAAGTATTAAAAACTGTATTTGTTCCATCGGCCATGTTTTCATAACGTCCGATTTTTGCATCTACATAAAACTCTAAATTCGTTTTAGGAGACACTTCGTATTGAGTTCCGATTTTAAAATTATTAGAAGTTAAAGGCTCATCTGTAATAGAGGTTTGATGATTTGTAGAAGCAATTTCTTTGCGAGTAAAGTCTGTATACTGAATCTGATTGAACTTTTTATGTTCTTCTTCACCACGGAAAGTATAACTATAATTTCCGAAAACGCCCCATTTATCTTTGTTATAATTTAAATTGAAGCCAGAATTGGTTCTGTTTTTTCTGCCTCTTCCATAACTGGCAAAAGCAGTTCCTTTTAAGCCAGAAGCATTTGGTTTTTTGAGGATAATATTGATAATACCGGCTTTTCCTGCTGCATCGTATTTAGAAGAAGGATTTGTGATTACTTCAATTTGTTTGATGTTGGATGAGGTTGTTGCTTTTAAATAATTTGCCAATTCTTTTTGCGAAAGTTGCGTCAATTTACCGTTTATCATTACCGCAACGCCCTGCTGTCCACGAATAGACAAATCGCCGTCCTGAGACACAACAACGCCTGGCGCACGTGATAATACGTCAAGCGCGGTCCCGCCTTCAGATACGATGCTGTTTTCTACATTAAAAACAAGACGATCAGATTTTTGAGTATATAGTACTTTTTTTCTAGCAATCACGATTTCATCTAAAGCATTTATAGTGGTTTCAACAATACTATCGGTTTCTTTTTCTGTTTGAGAATATCCATCATATACCGAAAAAGCAAGCATAAGAGAGGTTATAATTTTTTTCATGTTGTTTCAATTTGGCAGATTCTAAACCGAGATTTAGAACATAATCTTTATAATTTTTAAAATCAGAATTTATTGCAGTGCAATTTGTTCTAATTGTTCTAAAAACTTTTTTTGATAATGCATTGCTTTATTTGAAACAGCAGAAATAAGTTTTTTGAGGGTTAGGAGTATACGTAACATACCGTGGCATTTAAAATTTGATTTGCCAAATATAATACTATTTATAACAAGTCTAAATAAAAATAGTAATTATTTTTTACAAAAAAGCCTTAATTTGCTGGTTTGTAGAGAAAAGGACTATGATGCGAAATAAAAAAGCGGTCTGTTTTATATAAAACAAACCGCTTTTTTATGGAAAAACTGAAGAACTTATTTCGTGATTTCTCTAAAAACAGCTTCGAGATTTTTATTTTTCTGATTCAATTGTAAAGTTTTTAATCCATTTTCGTTGGCGAAGTCAAAAATTGCAGGACGCATATCTTTATCGGTAACAAAAGTAAGCTCCCATGTCATGTCATGAGTATTTACGTACGAAGCAATATTTTCTAGTCTAGCCAAAAGCTGTTCTTCAACTTTGTAATCAAACTCAACTTCAATAACTTGTTCTTTATCGGTGGTAACCAAATGGTCTAATTTATTGTCTGCAACAATTTGACCTTTGTCAATAATTATGACACGATCGCAGATTGCTTCGACTTCTTGCATAATGTGTGTGGATAAAAAAACTGTTTTATTTTTTCCTGCATTTTTAATCACATTACGAATTTCCATTAACTGATTCGGATCCAGTCCAGTAGTTGGTTCGTCTAAAATTAAAACCTCTGGATCATGAAGCAAAGCATTTGCCAATCCAACGCGTTGGCGGTATCCTTTTGAAAGCTGACCGATCTTTTTATGGCTTTCTGGTGTCAGTCCTGTCAGTTGAATTACCTCTTCAATTCTTGATTTTGGCACATTGTAAACATCGGCATTAAAAGCCAAATACTCACGAACATACAAATCTAAATATAACGGATTATGTTCTGGTAAGTACCCGATCGAGCGTTGTACCTCTTTTGCGTTTGTCATGACATCGTGACCATTTACAAGGGCTGAGCCACTATCGGCAAGTAAATAAGTGGTCAAAATTTTCATCAAAGTAGATTTTCCAGCTCCGTTTGGACCAAGAAATCCTACGATTTCTCCTTTCTCAATTTTAAAAGAAATTTCATTTAAAGCTTTTTGCTCTCCGTAACTTTTTGATATACTGTTTACTTCTATCGACATGACTTTTTATTTGTTACAAAAGTAACTAGAAATAGTTTCGATTGCTAAAAATTTATCTCTTAAAGTAATTATAAAAAAAATGAACAGCCCAGTATTCACGGCATCGTTATTGTTAAGGGAATGCTAAAATTAAAATAAAACCCAAATCATGAAAAAAATTCTAGTGATGGCTGCTTTAGCTATCTGCAGTTTTGCAAACGCACAAAAAGGTACAATCTTAGTTGGTGGAAACATCGGTTACACTTCTGAAAAATCAGAATACAGATTTAGCGAAGACAAAACAAGTACATTTACTTTTTCTCCAAAAGTAGGTTACCAATTTAACGACAACTGGACAGTAGGAGGAGAATTTGCAGTAAGTTCATCTAACAACGAAACAACTGCTGGAATCGAAGAAAAAAACAACAACTTCAAATTAGGAGCATTTGTTCGTTATTCTGTGCCATTAAGCCAAACTTTTGCAGTTTTTGCTGATATGGGTGCAGGTTTCCAAACTCAAAAAGACAAAGTATACGGTCCTGGAAATGCTTTCTCAAAATACAAAGCAGACGGTATGTATGTTGGAGTAACTCCAGCTCTTTTCATCAACATGAAAAAAGGTTTTGGTCTTAACTTCAGCATTGGTGGTTTAGGATACGAAACATTAAGCTTTGACAACAATGGAGCTGATTACAGTAAATTCTACTTCAACTTTGGTCAAACATTTAACATTGGAATCTCTAAAAACTTCTAATCTTTAGTTTTTATATTCAATTTCAGAAAGCGCTCCAATTAGGAGCGCTTTTTTTATAACCTTTTCTTATTGTTATTTTAATTTTTAACCTATTTAAAATGAGTTGTTTTTAATTAATCGTTAAGGAAATAATTAGGTTTCTATATTGGTATTTTAATTGTTTGTTGTATGTGAAATCTTAATAAATATCACTTATGAAAAAAATGCTACTTATTCTTGCATTGGCTATGATTAGTTTTGCAAATGCCCAAAAGGGAACAATTTTGGTTGGAGGTAATATTGGTTATACTTCTGAAAAAATCGACAGAGAAATTGCATTATCAAAAAATAATGCTTTTGAGTTTTCTCCAAAGATCGGATATCAATTTCATGATAACTGGACAGCTGGAGTCGAATTTTCGGTAGTTTCTTCAAAAAGCACTCTTGGAGAAGATGAAGGTAAAGCTAATAATTTTAAAACAGGAGCTTTTGTACGTTATACAATGCCATTAAACGAAACTTTTTCAGTTTTTGCTGATTTAGGGGCAGGATTTCAAAATCAAAAAATCAAAAATTACGAAAATGGATCGCTTGTGTCAGATAATAAAGCTGATGGTTTTTATACAGGTATAACTCCAGCGCTTTTTATTAATATGAAAAAAGGTTTTGGTTTAAACTTTAGTATTGGTGGATTAGGATATCAAACGTTAAGTTACAATGATGATGATTATAGCAAATTTTTCGTCAATTTTGGAAAAACAGTAAATATCGGAATTTCTAAAAACTTCTAGTTTTAGATCTTTATGAAAATAGGAAAGCGCTCCAATCGGAGCGCTTTTTTGTTTGTAAAAGTTCTTCTGAAAACTAAAATTTGTGGCTTAGCCCCGATAGGAACGATATCCTTTTGTGTTGGGGTTCAACACAAAAGATATAGTGGATAGCGGGACCGAACGTTATTTTGAATGCGAAGATTTATCTGCTCCTAAAAAAATAAATACCAGCAAAATGAAGCCAAACCGAATCATAACTAATATTCGGCCTCATTTGCTGGCATAAAAAAACAAAAACTATTTAAAGGTATTAAGTCACAGGATTTTCTACAGCTGTTCTCATTTCTTGAGCTGCGGCAACCATTTCAATCAGTGCTTTTTTGGTTTCGTCCCAATGACGGGTTTTTAAACCGCAATCTGGATTTACCCAAAGCTGGTCTACCGGAATTACATTTGAAGCTTTTTCTAGTAAACGAACCATTTCTGTTCTTGAAGGCACTCGCGGAGAGTGAATATCGTAAACTCCAGGTCCAATTTCGTTTGGATATTTAAAGTTGGCAAAAGCATCTAAAAGTTCCATTTGCGAGCGCGAACATTCAATTGTAATAACGTCTGCGTCCATATCGGCAATATTCTGAATGATATCGTTGAACTCGCTATAACACATGTGTGTATGAATTTGCGTATCGTCGTTTACGCCGCTTGCAGAAATTCTGAAAGCGCGAACTGCCCAATCTAAATATTTTGCCCATTCTTCTTTTCTTAACGGAAGACCTTCGCGAATGGCCGGCTCATCGATCTGGATGATTTTGATTCCAGCTTTTTCTAAATCAACCACTTCATCGCGAATAGCCAAAGCGATTTGTGTACAAGTTTCAGAACGAGGCTGATCGTTTCGTACAAAAGACCATTGTAGAATTGTTACAGGTCCAGTAAGCATTCCTTTTACCCATTTTAGAGTTAAAGATTGTGCGTATTGTGACCATTTTACAGTCATCGGGTTTGGGCGAGAAACATCGCCATAAATAACTGGAGGTTTTACGCAGCGGCTTCCGTAACTCTGAACCCAGCCATTTTTTGTAAAAGTAAATCCTGATAATTGTTCTCCAAAATACTCCACCATATCGTTACGTTCAAACTCGCCATGAACTAAAACATCGATTCCTGTTTCTTCCTGAAAACGAATGGTTGCCTCGGTTTCTTTTTCGATTAAATCATTGTATTCCTGAGCCGTTAATTCACCTTTTTTAAATTTTGCTCTCCAGCTTCTCACTTCTGCTGTTTGAGGAAAAGATCCAATTGTTGTAGTTGGAAATAATGGCAGTTTTAAAGCTTCAATCTGGCTTTTTCTTCTTGATGGAAAAACACTTTTGCGTTTATCGTCTGAAACTGTAATTCCAGCTACACGCTCTTTAACTTCGTTATTATGTATTAATTTTGAAGTTTTTCGGTTCTCATTTGCCAAAACATTTTCTTTGTAATCGGAAGAGTTTTTAGTGTTCACTTCATTAGAAGCAAATTGTTTTAAAAGAACAATTTCGCTGATTTTCTGTTTAGCAAAAGCCAGCCATTGTTTGATTTCTGGTGTTAAAGTTTGATCATTTGTTTCTAAATCCAAATCGCAAGGACTGTGAATTAGTGAACAAGAAGGAGCTATTAAAACTCTATTTTCGCCTAAAGCATCTGTAGCTTTTTTGATTAATTCTAAAGACTTTTTAAAGTCATTTTTCCAGATGTTTCTTCCGTCAACAACTCCAAGAGAAAGATTTGCATTTTGGGCTAATTTTCCTGAATCTAAAATATCATTCAATTGAAGTGGACAACGAACTAAATCTAAATGGAAAGTATCAACAGGCAAAGCCAAAGCAGTTTCTAAATTCTCTCCAAAACAATCGAAATAATTCGCTAAAACGATTTTAAGCTTAGGAAAACGATTGTTGATTTCATTGTACACTTTCGTAAAAGCGTTTCTTTCTTTATCAGTTAAATTTAAAGCCAAGAAAGGTTCATCTAGTTGAATGTATTCGGCATTTTCGGCTTGCAGTTTTTCAAGAATTTCGAAATAAACAGGAAGTAAGTTATCAAGAAGATCAATTCGGTTAAAACCTTCCTCTTTTTCTTTTCCTAATAAAAGATAAGAAACAGGTCCAATTAAAACAGGTTTTGTTTTGATTCCTGCAGCGTTTGCTTCTTTAAATTCATTGATTATTTTTTCAGAAAACAATTCAAACTTTTGATTCTTTGTGAATTCAGGAACAATGTAATGATAATTGGTGTCGAACCACTTTGTCATTTCCATTGCCACAACATCTTGTCCGTCTTTTTGAGACCCTCTTGCCATTGCAAAATACAGGTCTAGAGACGAATTGCTTTTTGCCAATTCGTGATATCGTGCTGGAATTGCTCCAAGAGTTAAAGTCAAATCTAAAACTTGATCATAAAAAGAAAAATCATTAGAAGGAATTAAATCAACTCCTGCTTCGGCTTGTAATTTCCAGTTTTTAAGACGGATTTCTTTTCCAGCATCTAAAAGTTCGTCTGCCGAAATTTTTCCCGCCCAATACAATTCGCTGGCTTTTTTCAGTTCTCTGTTGCTGCCAATTCTTGGGTAACCTAAGTTGTTTGTTTTCATTTTTGATTCAGTATTTTTTACTGAGCAAATTTACGTTCTTGGTTTTTATAACTTATATTTGAGGTTTATTTTAGTAAAATGTATTTTTAAAATAGATTTTTAAAGATTTAATTACTTTGAAATTGTTTAAAATGAGCTTCTAGCCGTAAAAAAAACTATGGAAAATTTAGATAAAACCGATTTATTGATCTTGAAATACCTTCAAGAAGATTGCAATATCAACACAAAAGACCTTGCTAGTAAATTATTCTTGACGGTTACTCCCGTTTATGAAAGAATTAAAAGATTAGAGAGAGATGGCTATATTACCAAATATGTAGCGCTTTTAGACAAACAAAAAATGAACCGCGGCATGACTGTTTTTTGTAATGTCCGTTTAAAAGAACACGCAAAAAATGTCGGAAGCAATTTTGTGAAAGATATTGTGGCGCTTCCTGAAATTATAGAATGTTATAATATAGCAGGAGATTATGATTTTATGCTGAAGATTTTGGTGCAGGATATGGCTAGTTATCAAGATTTTGTAATGAATAAATTATCAACGATAGAAAACATCGGAAATACCAATAGCATTTTTGTAATGGGAGAAATCAAACATAGTACAGCTTTAGAGTTTTAATTTTTGTATAAAATGCTTTTGTATTTTTCTGAAGCATCTTTTTTTTATTTATTGACAAAAGACAGGCTTATTTATCGATAACGTTTTCGTAATTTTCAGTAAATTAACGTGTTATGTTGATTATTATCATGTTTTTTGATTGCAGTAATATCGAAATTTGATATGATAAATCTATTAATATCAATTGAGTTATGAAAGCAAGTGTCGAAAAAATTGAATTTGTACCTGGCAAATGGGAAACATCAGTAAATGTTCAGGATTTTGTAATTAGAAATATTACTCCTTATGACGGAGATTCCTCTTTTTTATGTGGACCTTCATCAAAAACAGCCAATTTATGGGATATCTGTAAAAAAACATTATTGCAAGAAAGAGCTAATAACGGATGTTTGGCAATAGATGTAGAAACCATTTCAAGCATTAATGCATTTCAACCAGGTTATATCAATAAAGAAGATGAAGTAATTGTAGGGTTACAAACCGATCAATTGCTAAAACGTGCCATGAAACCTTTTGGCGGTATTAAACTTGTAGAGTCTGCGGTAAAAGAAAGGGGATTGCAAGTGTCAGATCGTGTATTGGATATCTTTAATTATGCTAAAAACCATAACGAAAAAGTTTTTGACGCATACGATAAAGAAATTAGAGATTATCGTTCTAAACATATTTTAACCGGTCTTCCTGATAATTATGCCCGTGGTCGTATCATTGGAGATTTCCGTCGTATGGCTTTGTATGGTGTAAATCAGCTTATTGCTTTTAAGAGAGAAGACTACGCTAAGATTGATGGTGAAATGACAGAGCACAAAGTCCGTCTTCGTGAAGAAATTTCGGCTCAAATTAGTGCTTTAAAAGATATGCTTGTAATGGCAGAAGATTATGGTTTTGATATTTCTCATCCTGCACAAAATGCAAAAGAAGCGGTGCAATGGGTTTATTTTGCCTATTTAGCAGCTGTTAAAGAGCAGGACGGAGCAGCAATGTCATTGGGTAATGTATCTTCGTTCCTAGATATTTATATACAAAGAGACCTAGAACTGGGATTGATTACAGAAGATGAAGCGCAAGAACTAGTAGATCAATTTGTAATGAAACTACGAATGGTTCGTCATTTAAGACCTGGAGCGTATGATGAAATCTTTGGAGGAGATCCGACTTGGGTAACAGAATGTATAGGGGGAATGTTTAATGATGGAAGAACAAAAGTTACAAAAACATCCTTCAGATTTCTTCAGACATTATATAATTTGGGAGCATCACCAGAACCTAATTTGACAGTATTTTGGTCAGAAGATCTTCCAGAGGGGTTTAAAAATTTCTGTGCCGAAGTTTCAATTGACACATCATCAATTCAATATGAAAATGATGATTTAATGAGAACAAACCGCGGTTCTGATGATTACGGAATTGCCTGTTGCGTTTCTCATCAGGAAATTGGTAAATCAATTCAGCATTTTGGTGCGCGTGCCAACTTGCCTAAAGCATTATTAATTGCTTTAAACGGAGGAAGAGAAGAAAAAGGAGGTACCTTAATCATGAAAGATATTCCGTTTATTAATGATGAAGTATTAGACTATGATATTGTATATGATGCTTTTAAAAATACAATGAAAGAGTTGGCAAGAGTTTATGCGAAATCAATGTATATTATTCACTACATGCATGATAAGTATTATTATGAGAGAGCTCAAATGGCACTAATCGATTCAGATCCTCATGTTGATATAGCTTACGGAGCTGCTGGAATTTCTATTATTGCCGATTCATTATCAGCAATAAAATATGCAAAAGTAAAACCTGTAAGAGATGAAAACGGACTGACTGTAGATTTTAATATAGAAGGTGATTATCCTAAATTTGGAAACGATGATGACAGAGTAGACACAATTGCTAAAGAAGTGACTTCTTTCTTTATTACAGAACTTAGAAAACATAACGCATATAAAAATGCAACTCCAACACTTTCGTTATTAACAATTACATCAAACGTAATGTATGGAACAAATACTGGAGCAACTCCAGATGGGCGTAAAGATGGCGAATCTTTTGCTCCAGGTGCAAATCCAATGCACGGACGTGATAATAGTGGGGCAATTGCTTCTTTAAATTCTGTTGCAAAACTGGAATATAAAGATGCTCAAGACGGAATTTCGAATACATTTTCTATGATTCCGAAATCATTAGGAGATAATAAAGAAGAACAGGCTTCCAATTTAGTAAATGTGTTAGATGGATATTTTGCACAGATGGCGCATCACTTAAATGTAAATGTATTGAATCGTGAGACACTGAAAGATGCATACAATCATCCAGAAAAACATCCTCAGCTTACAATTAGAGTCTCAGGATATGCAGTAAACTTTACAAGATTATCAAGAGCCCATCAACTGGAAGTTATTGCTCGTACCTTCCATGAAGCTATGTGATTTTAAATTTTTTAAGAGCAATAAAGGCTGGCTTTAGTTAGGCCAGCCTTTCAAATTTTATTCAGATATGATGTATTTTCCATTGCAAGATATTGAGGCGGTTAAATTAAACATAGACGATCCGAACCATTTAAGAATACATTCTCTTGAGACTTTTGGTACTCATGATGGACCAGGAATCAGAATGGTAGTTTTTGTGCAAGGATGCCAGTTTAGATGTTTGTATTGCCAGAATCCAGATACGTTAGATGTCAAGGGAGGTTCTTTGGTCGAAATAGAAGAGTTGGTAAAAAGGGCAATTCGTCAAAAAAGTTATTTCGGAAAAACAGGTGGTGTCACTGTATCAGGAGGCGAACCATTATTGCAGCGAACCAAGTTGCTTCATTTTTTTAAACGTTTGCACGAAGAAGGAATTACGACTTGTCTCGATACAAATGGAAGGTTGAATAATCGAGAAGCCCATGAACTTTTTGATGCCACCGATATTTTATTGCTGGATGTAAAGCATATCAATGATTCGATACATCATCAGCTGACAGGTTTGACCAATAAGAATACACTAGAAGTGGCTGCTTACAGAGAATCTACAGGAAAACCTATGTGGTTGCGATATGTGCTAGTTCCGGGATGGACAGACCAGTCACAGTATTTGGAAGAATGGGGACAGTATTTTGCCAATTATAAAACAGTTGAACGAGTAGAAATTATACCGTTTCATCAGCTGGGGTCCCAAAAATGGGAACTCTTGAAAATGCCGTATTCGCTAAAAGATACTGCACCACCAACTCCAGAAAGCAAGCAGGAAGCATTGGCTATTTTCAAAAAATACTTCAAAAATGTAATACTGAAGTAGAAAATTGTGCTTAATCTGAACGCCTTGGGTCTTGTCTTTTAAATAGTATATTTTGTTGAATGAAATCCTAAATAAAACGTATTTTTGGAGTCCAGATGATTAATCTAAAATCATCAATCTAAAATCTAAAATTCAACAATGAACTGGGAGCAACTTTTATCATTAAAACGTCAGGGAGATACAAGCAAAAGATTACGTGTAGAACAAGATGATACTCGTTTAGGATTTGAGGTAGATTATGACCGAATTATATTCTCATCTGCTTTTAGAAGTTTACAAGATAAAACACAGGTTATTCCGCTTTCTAAAACCGATTTCGTACATACGCGTTTAACGCATAGTTTGGAAGTTTCAGTTGTCGGGCGTTCGCTTGGGCGTTTGGTTGGAAAAAAAATTATAGAGAAATATCCTTATCTGAAAGAAATACACGGTTACCATATGAATGATTTCGGTGCAATTGTAGCTGCCGCTTCTTTAGCTCATGATATCGGAAATCCGCCTTTTGGGCATTCTGGTGAAAAAGCAATTGGAGAATATTTTTCTATCGGAAACGGGCAGAAATACAGAAACCAGCTTACAGATAAACAATGGCAAGATTTAATTGATTTTGAAGGAAATGCTAACGGATTTTCAGTTCTTACGGCAAGCCGTCCAGGAATTGAAGGCGGGCTTCGTATTTCGTATGCAACTTTGGGAGCGTTTATGAAATATCCAAAAGAAAGCCTTCCTAAGAAACCAACAAATAATATCGCCGATAAAAAATATGGATTCTTTCAATCTGATAAATTATTTTTTGAAGAAGTAGCCAAAGATATGGGCATGATTGCCAATAAATCTGGAGATGATATTGGTTTCGAAAGACACCCTTTAGCGTATTTAGTTGAAGCTGCAGATGATATTTGCTACACAATTATCGACTTTGAAGACGGAATCAATTTAGGTTTGGTTTCTGAAGATTTTGCTTTAGAATACTTGATTAATCTGGTAAAAGACAATATTGGAGTTTCTAAATACAAGTCGTTAACTACAAAAGAAGATCGTATCAGTTATTTGAGGGCATTAGCAATTGGCACATTAATTAATGATGCTGTAAATGTTTTTGTTGAAAATGAAGAAGCAATTTTGGCAGGTAACTTTCCATATGCTTTAACAGACAAAAGCAAATACAAAGCACAAATGAATGATATTATCAAATTAAGTGTTGATAAAATCTACCAAAGCCGAGAAGTCATAGAAAAAGAAATTGTAGGCTATCAAATCATTCAAACATTACTGGATAAGTTTATTACAGCATTCAATAATAAATATGAAGGAACAGCTTCAAACTATGATAAATTGATTTTAAAAATGTTGCCAGAAAAACATCATTTAGACAAAACTAATTTATACGAACGTTTATTGCATATCTGCCACTACGTTTCGCTTTTGACAGACGGAAACGCTCTTGAATTGTATGAAACAATTCAGGGACAGAAAAAGCGATAAACAGTTTTTGTTTGAAATAAAAGACATAAAAAAATGCCTCTTATCAAATTGAAAGAGGCATTTTTTATTGCTGTATTTTATTTGAAAGCGTAAACCAGACCAACTCCAAGAACTTGTCTTAGTTGCATTTTTGGTCCTTCTGTAACTTGGCTTTTTGCTCCTGTGGTCGGATCTATAACATCTACTTTATTTTTAATATCATCATCGTAAATTAGATGAACACCAACATTCGCTTTAACATAAGCATTTACAACCAAGTCTAAACGTGTGTCATAATCAATGTCCACATTTCCAAATCGATTTAAATAATCTGTGTATAAGCTTAGTCTGTTTTCATAAAAAACATTTTTATAAATTTCGTTTTTCGAGTAAGCCGTTAAAAGTATACCAAATTCGGTTTTTACCTTTTGACCTTCTT
This sequence comes from Flavobacterium tagetis, assembly GCF_016735615.1. GTDB lineage: Bacteria > Bacteroidota > Bacteroidia > Flavobacteriales > Flavobacteriaceae > Flavobacterium > Flavobacterium tagetis. Next base: position 577,818 of record NZ_JAERSF010000001.1, on the reverse strand, counting down.
CAATTAATATCTGTTGTGTAGGATCTAGTGGATCTGGCGCATAAACGGCTTTTTTAACACCAAAAGAACCTTGATTTGCTAAATTTTGATCTAATACTAATGTGGTTTTTAATGTAATTGGTGAGAAATAAAATGTTCTGTTCTTTTCCTTATTTGAATTCTCGGCTCCAGCTCCTAAAAATACATATGCAGGTGCAAATGGTCTAGAAATAGGAACGTCGCGATTAGGATAATTGTAACCGTTGGTAAACTGCGTATTGAAGTTAAACTTTGCTGAATAGTACCAATTTGAAGCGGTGTCTTTTCTAAAACCATAAGTAGAGTTGAACTGAATCGCATCATCAGTTTTTCTCGTTTCAATATCTTCTTGTTTATTTAGACCATATTTCATAATAAGTTCATTAAACCATTTATGATTCCCTTTCATATAAGTTCTAGAAAATTCTCCTTTAAACAATCCTGAGATAGAACTTGTTCCCCCTGCACTCCAGTTGACAAAAGCAATTTGTGAAAGGTCAAAACCAAGTTGGTTTTTTTCTGACCAGTTAGAAGGCGGTTTAAGTGCTTGATTCGGGCTTAAAGTTGTTTGTATAATCTGGGCAAAGTTATTAGAAGTACACAAAAGCAATAATAGCAAAAGGGTAGAACGCAATAATTTCATTAGGTAATTTTTTTTTTTGGTGTCGCAAAATAATTATTTTGAACCGTTAGAAAAAAGATTTATTAAACTTTTAACGTCAATTTTACACAATTGTTGCAGTTGATTAACTGTTCCATGCTCGATAAATTCATCTGGAACACCTAATATTTCAATAGAATTCTTGAAATTATTTGATGCTGCAAACTCTAAAACTGCGCTTCCAAAACCGCCGTTTTTAACTCCGTCTTCGATAGTAATAATCTTTTCAAAAGTTGAAAAAACAGCATTTAATATGCTGTAGTCTAGTGGTTTAATAAAGCTAAAGTTATAGTGCGCAATCTCTTCAGAATTGGTTGATTCTTTTAGTGCTTCTATAACATTATTTCCAATTGTTCCGGCCGATAGCACAGCAACTTTCGTACCATCTTTTAGATATTTTGCCTCGCCCCAATTTATTTTTTCGTAATGTCCGAAATTTTCTACTTCCCAATTTGGCAAGACTCCGCGACCTCTTGGATATCGAATTGCGATAGGATGATCTATTCCTAATTGAACCGTATACAAAATGTTTTGCAGTTCAATTTCGTTTAAAGGAGCATAGATTATCATATTCGGAATCGAACGCAAATATGCAATGTCAAAAACTCCATGATGCGTTGCACCATCTTCGCCAACTAATCCTGCGCGATCCAAACAAAAGATTACAGGTAAATTTTGCAGCGCCACATCATGAATTACCTGATCGTAAGCACGCTGCAAAAAAGTCGAATAAATATTGCAGTAAACAATCATTCCTTGAGTGGCCATTCCCGCAGCAAGCGTTACAGCATGCTGTTCTGCAATTCCAACATCAAAAGCGCGATCTGGTAATTCGTCCATCATAAATTTTAATGAACTTCCAGACGGCATTGCAGGTGTAATTCCGATTATTTTTTCATTCTTTTTGGCTAAATCTAAAATGGTTAAACCAAAAACATCCTGATATTTTGGAGGAAGATTTTCTTCTGATTTTAAATGAATTTCTCCAGTTGAAGCATCAAATTTTCCAGGTGCATGATATTTCACCTGATTTTCTTCGGCCTGCTGCAATCCTTTTCCTTTTGTAGTTACAATGTGAAGGAATTTAGGGCCTTTTATCTTTTTAAGACGATTTAATTCTTTGATTAATTTAGGAAGATCATGACCGTCTATTGGCCCTGAATAATCAAAATTCAAAGATTTAATAATATTATTTTGTCGAGGATTTTTCCCGTTCTTAACTGAAGTTAGATATTGTTTTAAAGCGCCAACACTAGGATCAATTCCAATCGCATTATCGTTTAGAATAACCAAAATATTAGCATCTGTAACTCCAGCGTGATTAAGTCCTTCAAACGCCATTCCGCTTGCAATTGAAGCATCGCCGATTACAGCAATATGTTCTTTGTCAAAATCACCTTTTAGTTTAGAAGCAATTGCCATTCCGAGTGCTGCAGAAATGGAAGTAGAAGAATGTCCAACGCCAAAAGTATCATAAACGCTTTCGCTTCTTTTCGGGAAACCAGAGATACCTCCAATCTGTCTGTTGGTATCAAAACTTTCTCTTCTTTCGGTCAGTATTTTATGCCCGTAAGCTTGGTGTCCAACATCCCAAACCAGTAAATCATCAGGAGTATTAAAAACATAATGCAAAGCAATTGTAAGCTCTACAACGCCTAAGCTGGCTCCCAAATGCCCTTCTTTTACAGAAACGATATCAATAATAAACTGACGAAGTTCTTGAGCAACTTGAGCAAGCTGTTCTTCTTTTAAAAGACGCAAATCGGCAGGATTGTATATGTTGGAAAGTAAATCGCTTTTCATTGTATGGTAAAAAGCAAATTTACGGTTTTAAATTTAATTTTTCCGTGGAGTCTTACTTCAATAAAATAGGTACAGAATATTGCATTCTAACTTTTTTTCCATTCGATTCGCCCGGTTGCCATTTCGGACATAAACTTAAAACTCTGATAATTTCTTTTTGCAGTGGTTCTTCAACTGCTGGCGAACATTCAAGAAAAGAGACAGCACCATTTTTTTCTACGGCAAATGCGAGAGTGAAATTCAGTTTCCAATAACTTACATCTTCTGGTTTTTTATATTCTTTCATAAAAAAGTTATGAAATTGTTCTATTCCACCAGGAAATTCAGCATTTGTATTTGAAAGGGGTTTTAGAGTGGGTTGCAAATCATCTTTTTTTACTTTATCGGATTTTGAAGATTTGTTTTTATCAACTTCTTTAGTTGCTATTGGTGTCGCTTGTTTTAATTCAGTTTGCTCTGCTTTTGATAAATCGGGTGCTTGATCTAATTTTTTAGTGCTAATTGCAGTTGTATCTAAAACATTTGGTTTTGCTGTCAAAGTATCTTTGACAACTTCAATAACTTTCTGTTGTTTATCTTCTTTGTTTTGGCAACTGAAAAAAGTAATAACCGCAGACAGTATTGGCAAAAGCAATTTGTAGTTTGTCTGAGCAGTTATTTTATGTTTTCTCTCCATATTCTAATATCACGATTTAAAAGTAATAAAAAATAAGTTCTAAAATCCTATTTTTGCATCTATGGAAAATCCTTTTACTGACGAATATTTCATGAAAAAAGCTTTGCAGGAAGCAGAAGAAGCCTACTCAAAAGGCGAAATCCCTGTTGGAGCTGTAATTGTTGTGGCTGATAAAGTTATTGCTAGAAGTCACAATTTGACTGAGTTGCTAAATGATGTAACGGCACATGCTGAGATGCAATCCATAACTGCAGCCGCAAACTTCCTTGGCGGAAAATATTTGAAAGACTGTACGCTTTATGTGACTTTAGAACCTTGTCAAATGTGCGCAGGAGCTTTGTATTGGAGCCAGATTTCTAAAATCGTTTTTGGAGCAAGAGATGAACAACGTGGATTCTTAAATATGGGAACAAAACTGCATCCTAAAACAACTGTTGTTTCTGGTGTAATGGCAAACGAAGCTGCCGATTTAATGAAACGTTTTTTTCTTGAAAGACGTAAGTAAACTAAATGGCATGACAGATTTTTCAGTGATAAAAAAGTTATTTCATATTGCAGAGCCAAATGGTTTTACAAACGATGAAATTCAAATTGTAAAAGATATCTTCGGACAGCTTCCTAATGTTTTCGTTGATTATTATGCTGAGTTAGGTAAGAATCAAAACTTAAATCATACACAGGATTTGTTGATTGTTCCAGAACGTTTTCAATATTATAGAAACGATGATTATTTGATATTTTATTCTGAAAATCAAAAGGCATGTGCATGGGGAATTCACAAAGATGATTTGTCAAAATCTAATCCTCCAGTTTACATGAGTTATGATGAAAAAGAATGGAATCTGGAAACAGGAACTTTGACAGATTTTTTCACTGCAATGGCGTATTTACAAGCAAGTTTTGCATTAGATTTTACTTGTGATACATTTTATGAAATCGAACCAAATGAATTAGATTTCATTACTCAGAATTTTTCAAATAAAGGAGTCTTTTTCAGCCAATGGGTTGAAGGGATAAAATTCTATGGAAATCATTCGGACGATATAATTGTTGTCATAAACGGCAATCAAATGCATTATTCCTCAAATACCGAAGAACACTTTCTTGAAATGGATAAAGTGTTGTCAAAATTAGGTTCTGAGCTCTGAGAGTAATGATAAAACTTCAACAAAAGTTAAATAATCATTATTAGAGAATTTTCTTCTTAAAGAATTCAGGAAATATTTTACTTTTATAATAATTTAATTGCGATTTTGCTGTTATGGCTTCTGATGAAATTTCGCATAAATTATTTAGTTTATTAACCGATTAACTCTAGATAAAAGTGAAAGCAAAAGGACTATTTCTCGTATTTTTTGTGTTTTTTATTTTCCAATCCTGCGGACGCAAATCAGCTGCAGATTTCAATTCCGATTTTTCATTATTCAAAGATTACATTACCAGTTTTACAGGCGGAATAGTTTCTGCAGATTCTGATATTCGTGTGGTTTTGGCTTTCGATAAAAATGACTGGAAACCGAATCAGGAATTAGATGATGATTTGTTCGATATTTCGCCAAGTGTTCACGGAAAAGTTATTGCACTTTCAACAAATACTTTAGCTTTTATTCCGGAGAAAAAACTTAAAATGGGAACAGAATATCAGGTTACTTTAAACTTAGATAAGCTGACGGCCATTCCGAAAGAGAAAGAAAAAGAACTGTCTAAATTCAATTTTACAGTCAAAACGGTAAAACAGGATTTTACTATAAATACTGGGGATATTCAATCGTACAGTAAAGAATATCAATATTTAAACTGTGTTTTAAAAACAGCAGATAATATTGATTTGGAAACTGCTCAAAAGCTGGTTGAAGCTAAACATAACGGAAATAATCTTAAAATTAAATTTGAGAAAACAAACGGACCTGCAAAAGAATTTCGTTTTATAATTGACAGTATTCAACGTCAATCAGAAGCTTCGAATTTAGAAATTATATATGACGGAAATGATTTCGACATCGATCAGAAGGGACAAATCGATTTTCCGATTACAAGCATCAACGAATTTAAAGTTATAAAAGTTGAAATTCCAGATGGAAACAATCAGCAGGTTTTAATTAATTTCTCAGAACCTTTAGAAAAAGGTCAGGATTTTGCTGGATTGGTTTCGATTCAAAATACCAATAACCTGAAATTTTCTACACAAGGGAATTTACTTAAAGTATATTTTACGAATCAAAATGCGCCTAAAAAAGAAGAACCAATAGCTGTAGCTGTAGCAGAACCAGCTGCGGTTGCTGTAGATTCGGCAGCTGTTGCGGTTGATTCAGCCGCAGTTGTAGTTGATTCAGCTGCCGCAGTTGCAGAAGAAGCTGTTGAGTTAGTGCCAGACGAAGAACCTGAACAAGTTATAACGGGAGAATTATTGTTAGAAGTTTTTCAAGGAATTGAAAGTCAATATGGTAAAAAACTAGAAAATAATTACAATGAAAAAATTTCTTTTGATCAAGTAAAACCTAATGTTCGTTTTATTAAAAACGGAACAATTCTGCCAAGCTCAAATAATTTAAAATTGAATTTCGAAGCCGTAAATTTAAGTGCAGTCGATGTAAAGGTTTATAAAATCTATAAGAACAATATTCTGCAGTTTTTGCAATACAATGAATTAAATGGCGGACAAAATCTCAAGAAAGTAGCGCAGCCAATTGCCAAAACGACGCTTAATTTAAGGGAAAGCACGCTCGTAAATCTGGCAAAATGGAATACGTATGCTTTAGATTTATCTAAAATTATCAAGCCAGAACCTGGAGCGATTTATAGAGTTGAATTTGTTTATAAAAAGAAATACTCGCTTTATAAATGCGAAACATCAGATAATAGCGAAGATGAGGCTGAGGAAGAAGAAGTTGATGAAAATGAAGTAAACTACAGTGGAAACTCTTACGACGATTATTACTATTATGATGATTATGATTGGAGAGAAAGTCAGGATCCATGTACAGGTTCTTATTTTTACAATGCTAGAATTACTACTAATATTTTAGCATCAGATTTAGGAGTTATTGCTAAAAGAGGCGAGAACAAATCATACTTATTTGCCGTAAACAATATCGTTACAACCGAGCCTGTTTCAAATGCAAGAGTAGATTTGTATAATTTCCAACAGCAAAAAATAGCAACAGAAGCAACAAGCAGTGAAGGTATTGCGTCTTTCCAATTGGATAAATTTGCTTATTTCGCAATTGTAACTTTAGGTGATCAATCGACTTACGTGAAATTAGACGACGGACTTTCCTTGTCTGTCAGTAATTTTGATGTTGCGGGAGAAACTTTACAAAAAGGTTTAAAAGGATTTATTTACGGAGAAAGAGGTGTCTGGCGCCCTGGAGATAATTTGTACCTGTCATTTATTTTGAATGATGCGGCAAATAAACTTCCAAAATCGCATCCAATTAAATTCAGATTAAATGATCCGAATGGTAAAACGGTTTATCAGACAGTTCAGAAAACAAACGATTTAAACCATTACGCTTTTACCGTGCCAACAAACCAAGATGCGCCAACAGGAAATTGGGAAGCTATGGTAAGTGTTGGTGGGGCTAAATTCTATAAGAGCATTAAGATTGAAACGATTAAACCGAATCGTTTAAAAATCAAAAATACCTTTAGCAGAAAAACACTTTCAGCTTCTTATCCAAATACAGATAATCTGGAAGTAACTTGGCTACATGGCGCAATTGCTAAGAATTTGAATGTAGAAATGCAGGTGAAATTCTCTCAGCAGGCAACTACTTTTAAAGGTTATGAAAAATATACTTTTGATGATTTGGCCCGTCAATTTAGTACAGAAGAAATTAATATTTTCTCAGGAAAATTGAATGAAAGCGGAAAAGCTTCAGTAAATATTCAGCCAAGATTACAAGGTCAGGCACCGGGAATGTTGCGCGCTTCATTCATCACAAAAGTATATGAAGAAGGTGGAGATTTTAGTACAGATGTTATGTCAACGACTTATTCTCCGTACAAAACCTATGTTGGACTCAAAACGCCAGAACTGAACAAATACAGCATGCTTGAAACGAGAACAAACAATCGTTTTGATGTGGTAACGGTTGATGAAAACGGAAGACCAAAATCAGTTCGTAATCTCGAAGTACGAGTTTACAAAGTAGACTGGAGATGGTGGTGGGATTCATCAAGCGATAATTTATCAAATTACAACTCATCAAATGCAACGACTTCATACAAAACCTTTGTAATCAATACTGATTCAAGTGGAAAAGGAAGTTTCCAGTTTGCCTTGACAGACGAAGAATGGGGACGTTATTTAATTCGTGTTGCCGATCAGCAAGATGGTCATGCAACATCTTTAACCGTAAATATCGACTGGCCAATCTGGTCTGGAAAAACACGAAACAGAGATGCTTCTACAGCTAATATGTTAGTTTTTTCTACGGATAAAAAGAATTATGCGGTTGGAGAAAAAGCACAAATTTCTTTCCCTTCAAGCGAAGGCGGAAGAGCTTTAATTTCAGTAGAAAACGGATCAAGAGTAGTGCAGACGATTTGGGCCGAAACTAAAAAAGGTGAAACAAAAGTTGAGGTTCCGATTACAGGAGCAATGGCACCAAATGTGTATTTCAATATCACGTTATTACAGCCTCACGCTTCGACCAAAAATGATTCGCCGATTCGTATGTACGGAATCGTTCCGATTGAAGTAGTTGATAAAAACACGATTTTAGCTCCAACGTTAAACATGCCAGATGTTCTTAGGCCAGAACAGCCTTTTACAGTTAAAGTAGGCGAAAAATCAGGTAAAGAAATGACTTATACAATTGCTGTTGTAGATGAAGGTCTTCTAGATTTAACTCGTTTTAAAACTCCAAATGCATGGGATAGTTTCTACGTTCGTGAAGCTTTAGGAGTGAAAACTTGGGATATTTATGATGATGTAATTGGCGCTTATGGCGGAAAAATAAACCAGATTTTCAGTATTGGTGGTGACCAGGATTTAGGTGGAGGAAAAGCTAAAAAAGCAAACCGTTTTAAACCTGTTGTGTTATACTACGGACCATTTAAATTAGGGAAAGGAGAAACAAAATCGCACCAATTAAAACTGCCGAAATATATTGGTTCAGTTCGAACGATGGTTGTGGCTGGAGACGCAAATACAAGTGCTTACGGAAGTGTTGAAAAAGCAACGCAGGTTAAGAGTCCACTGATGGTATTGGCTTCGTTACCTAGAAAAATTTCACCATCAGAAAAAGTGACATTGCCTGTAACGGTTTTTGCGACTGAAAATAAAATTAAAAACGTTACAATTCAGGTAAAAACAAGCAACGGATTGAAAGTTGCTGGAAGTGCCGTTCAGAAACTGAATTTTGCGCAACCAGATGAAAAAATGGCGTATTTTAATTTAGTTGTCGGTTCTGCAACTGGAATTGCAAAAGTTCAGGTTATTGCGACATCTGGAAGCGAGAAATCAACTTATGATGTTGAAATCGATATGACAAATCCGAATCCAGTTACGAGTACTTTTACAGATGTTGTTTTAACGCCAAATAGTACTAAAACAATTTCATGGAAAACCTTTGGAATTGCAGGAAGTAATAAAGCAAGATTGGAAGTTTCATCAATGCCATCAATGAATTTGAATGGAAGGTTGCAATTCTTGATTCAGTATCCTCATGGATGTGTAGAGCAAACTACTTCGTCAGTTTTCCCTCAATTGTATTTGGGAGATGTGGCTGATATTGATGCGAAACGAAAAGATCTGATTCAGAAAAATATTGCTGCTGGAATTGCAAGATTGGGTAATTTCCAATTATCAAACGGCGGAATGCCTTATTGGCAAGGAAATGCAATTGCAGACGATTGGGGAACTTCTTATGCTGGACATTTCTTGATTGAAGCAGAGAAAAAAGGATATGTTTTACCGATTAATTTCAAATCTAAATGGTTAGGTTATCAGCAGAAAGAAGCAAAACAATGGCGTTTTGAACCTAAATACGGAAATGACTTAGCGCAGGCATATCGTTTATATACTTTAGCATTAGCAGGAAATGCCGATTTATCATCAATGAACAGATTGCGTGAAACAAAAGGTATTTCGAATGAAAGTATGCTTCGTTTGGCCGCGGCTTATGTTTTGGCAGGACAAAAATCGGCTGGACAAAGTTTATTCTTGAAAACCAGCATTGATGGAAGTTCAGATGAATACAGTTATTACTATTATGGTTCTAGCGAAAGAAATAGAGCAATGGCTCTTGAAACAATGCTTCTTTTAGACCAAAAACAAAAAGCATTTGTAACGGCAACGAAATTAGCCAAAGAAATGTCGGCTAACCAATGGATGAGTACACAAACAACGGCTTACTGCCTATATGCAATGTCGAAATTTGCAGTAAGTAATGGTTCAAAAGGAATCAATATTCAATTTAGTAAAAACGGAAAAGGAGAAACAATAAACACAGGTAAATCGGTTGCAGATCGTAGTTTGTCTGTCGCTTCTGGAACAAATAGCATTATGTTGAAAAACAATAAAGCCAATACGGTTTATGTTCGTGTATTGAATACAGGAATATTGCCAATCGGACAAGAAAATGCGGTTCAAAGCGATGTTACGGCTTCTATAGTTTTCAAAAACAGAAAAGGAAGTGTAATCAATGTTTCGAGAATCAATCAGGGAACTGAATTTGTTGCTGAGGTTACAATTAAAAATCAAAGAGGAGAAAGCGTTCAAAATGTTGCATTATCGCAAATTCTGCCTTCTGGATTCGAAATCGTAAATACTCGTTTCACAGATTATGGAGATGCCGTAAACAACATTGCCGATTATATTGATATCCGTGATGACAGAACAAATTTCTATTTCGGAATGAAAGCCAGAGAAACCAAAGTTTTCAGAATTCTGCTAAATGCATCTTATTTAGGAAATTATTATTTGCCTGGATTGCAATGTGAAGCAATGTATGATAATACATTCTTGGCAAGAACAAAAGGTTTCTGGGTTGAAGTTGTTAAATAAAGTCTCCCGCAGATTTTGGAGATCAAGCAGATAAAAATAAAAATCTGCTAAATCTGCTGAATCTGCGAGCAAAAAAGAACTTTGTGACCTTTGCGATAACTTAGCGCCTTTGCGGTTAAAAAAAATAGGCATTGAAAAATAAATTAAAAGCGTTTTTCCAACGCATTCTAAACTGGATAAAAAGAAACAAAATAAAATCAGCAATTGCATTTCTGCTCTTGCTGATTTACTATTTTTCGATACCTCGAACTTTATTCAAAGAGCCGTATTCTACAGTTATAGAAAGCAAAGAAGGAGAACTTCTCGGAGCAAAAATTGCCCGAGACGGACAATGGCGTTTTCCTGCGCAGGACAGCGTACCTGATAAATTCAAGAAATGCATTGTTTATTTTGAAGACGAATATTTTTATAAACATCCTGGTTTTAATCCAGGTGCAATGATAAATGCTTTTAAGCAAAATAGAAAAGCAGGAAAAGTGGTCAGAGGCGGAAGTACGCTGACGCAACAAGTAATCAGACTTTCCCGAAAAGGAAAAAACAGAACCTATTTCGAAAAAATAATAGAAATTATTCTCGCTACAAGATTGGAGTTAGGCTATTCTAAAAATGAAATTCTGGAAATGTACGCAGCGCACGCTCCATTTGGTGGGAACGTTGTGGGATTGGAAATGGCTTCATGGCGTTATTTTGGCGTTCAGTCCAATCAATTATCATGGGCTGAAAATGCAGTTTTAGCTGTTTTGCCCAATGCGCCAAGTTTAATTTATCCGGGAAAAAATCAAATAAAGCTATTAAATAAACGAAACCGACTTTTATTGAAATTACATCAGGAAGGCATTATTGATAAACAGACCTATGAGCTTTCAATAGAAGAACCTCTGCCTCAAAAACCGTATGATTTGCCTCAAATTGCACCACATTTATTGCAGAGAGTAGCAAAAAACGAAGAAGGAACACGAGTAAAAACTACGATTGATTATGTTTTGCAAAATCGGGTCAATCAAATTGCGAGATATTATTACAATCAGTACAAACAGAACGAAGTGCATAATTTGGCGATTTTGGTAATTGATGTTCAGAGTAGAAACGTGATTAGTTATGTGGGAAATTCTCCAACAGATAAAGATCATCAAAAAGACGTTGATATTATCGACGCGCCAAGAAGTACAGGAAGTATCTTAAAACCACTTTTGTATGGTGCAATGCTAGATGATGGCGAATTGTTGCCGAATACTTTAGTTGCTGACATTCCAACACAGATTTCTGGATATACTCCTCAAAACTTTAATTTGACTTTTGACGGAGCTGTACCTGCACATCGCGCTTTGTCACGTTCGTTGAATATCCCTGCGGTTTTGATGTTGCAGGAATTTACTGTAAATAAGTTTTATGAAGAACTGCAGAAATTCAAATTAAAGAACATAAATAAAACCCCAGATCATTATGGTTTATCGTTGATTTTAGGAGGAGCTGAAAGTAATTTGTGGGATTTATGTCGAACATACTCCAATCTTTCTTCTACGGTTAATTATTACACTAAAAATAAGAGTAAGTATCGAACTAACGAATTTATCGAACTCAATTATAAAAATGATTTTAAGCCCGATTTTGGCTCAGAAACCGACCAGAAGAATATTTTAGGTGCAGGATCAATTTGGTTGACATATAACGCTATGGAAGAGGTTAACAGGCCTGAAGGAGATGAAGCATGGAAGTTTTATGATAGCTCGCTTAAAATTGCTTGGAAAACAGGAACTAGTTTCGGGAATCGTGATGCTTGGGCAATAGGAAGCAATTCAAGATATGTAGTCGGAATTTGGGTTGGAAATGCAACTGGAGAAGGAAGACCAACTTTAACAGGAGTTACCAGTGCGGCGCCAATTTTGTTCGATGTTTTTAATTTGCTGCCGAGGCAAAAATGGTTTGATACGCCATATAATGATTTAGCCGAAGTTGAGGTTTGCAGATTAAGTGGTTATTTGGCAAAAGACAATTGTCCGAAAATTAAGCAATGGGTTACTAAAAAAGGAAAATCGACTAAAGTTTGTCCGTATCACAGAACGATTCATTTAGATAAAACTGAGCAGTTTCAGGTAAACAGCAGTTGCGAAAGTGTTGAAAATATTGTTACTAAAAACTGGTTTGTATTGCCTCCTGTCATGGCGTGGTATTACAAAAGCCAGCATATAGAGTATTTGCCTTTGCCGCCATTCAAGGAAGGTTGCGAAGGAGCGCAAACCATTACAATGGATTTTATTTATCCGAAAGCTAACAGTAAAATCTACTTAACAAAGGATTTTAATAGCAATGTGCAGCCCGTAATTTTAAAAGTAGCTTATTCTGAAAGGGATAAAGAATTATTTTGGTATGTTGATGATGTTTATACAGCAACAACAAAAACTTTTCATGAACTGCCTATTACGCCAACAACAGGAATACATTACATAACAGTGGTAGATGCTTCTGGAAATGAAATCAGAAGAAAAATTGAAATTGTCAAGGAATAATGAATGTATTACATGATTTTGAATTTGCTATATACATTTTTATTGTTTGTAAATCGGAACGTAATTGAAGTGGTAAATCCCTGATAAGTTGGAATTTTTTCTTTGTTATATGGAAGTGAATAACCTAAGCCTAAATCTATCATGTTTAAAAAGGTTACGCCTCCCATTGCATATGCATTTTTAGTAGAACTCCCGGCTTTTAAAAATAGAAAATATTCTGTATTAAATGATAAATGAAGATCTGGAAAACCATAGTATTTGTCATTGTAGCTGTTTGTAATTCCGTATCCAGCACCTATGAAGAGTTTGTTGTCAGTATGGCAATCTAAACAAAATTCCATACCTGCAGTTAAAAGACTTTTGTTGGCAATTGAATAATTTAAATAAAGTATAGGCCAATCTGGAATCCTAAATCTTGGTGTAGCATTGTTTTTTCTATAGTTAAATTCTCTCGTTTCAATTGTGTCGTCGTTTTCATTATACCATTTTGCTTTCCCGACTAAATAGTCACCATTGTAATCTTTAGAATAGCCTTGAAATTGTATTTTATTACTATTTAAATAGTAGTCTTTAATTGTAAAAAGAGAGTCAGTATTCTTTATTTTATATCCTACAGCATCTTTTGTTTTTATTTTTAAAGGCTTAATTCTGTAATAAAAAGCGACTTCTTTGGTAGATATTTTCCATTGTTTATCAAAAAAGATAGTGTCGTTTTGCGCAGTCACTTTCGAAGAAAGCAAAAAAAGGATTGTTATGAGAGGGTAAATGGTATATTTTTTTTTCTCAAAACTATAAGTAGTAACAATTTTCATTTATTATCTTTTAAAGATTATATAAACTTACTTTAAAAATAAATATTTTGTAAACGCATAAGCTTTTTTTGTGTTAGTATAAGACATAAAAGATGTTATAAAAAAGCACAAAAAAACCGCCAATCTCACGAAAGGCGGTTTTTGATTTATTCTGTAATAACATTTCCTTTTTTGTCGTAGAAATGGTATTCTAAATACGTGTAAGCGTCACGAGGTATGATTTTCACCCATTTCTTATGTTCAAAAAACCATTTTGAACGTAATGATGGAAAACCTTTGCTGAGGTATGCAGCCACAAACGGGTGTGTATTAAGCACAACCTTGTTGTGGGTTTTTAAAAGTCTTTCTAAATCAGCGGTGATCTTATCAATGATTAAAATTGGAGCTTCAATTTCACCATTATGTTTGTTAGGATCTTCCTCTCTGGTTTTGATATTCACTTCTGGTCTTACGCGCTGTCTTGTAATTTGGACTAAACCAAATTTACTCGGCGGTAATATTTTATGTTTTGCTTTATCGTCGCTCATTTCTTCTCGCAAGAAGTCGAACAAAACTTTCCTGTTTTCTGGATTAGACATATCGATAAAATCAACTACGATAATTCCGCCCATATCACGCAGACGTAATTGTCTTGCGATTTCTGCAGCGGCAATCATATTTACTTCCATGGCTGTGTCTTCTTGGTTGGTCGCTTTATTAGAACGGTTTCCGCTATTTACGTCTATAACGTGAAGAGCTTCGGTATGTTCTATGATAAGATAAGCACCTTTACTCATGGAAACAGTTCGGCCAAATGAAGTTTTGATTTGTCTCTCTATATTGTATTTCTCAAAAATCGGAGTGTCATTTGATTGATAAAACTTAACAATCGATTGTTTTGAAGGAGCAATTTCTTGCAGATATTCCTTCGTTTGATGGTACAACTCTTCATCATCTATTTGAATACCACTAAAGGTATCGTTAAAAACATCTCTTAATATTGAAGAAGCTCTATTTAGCTCTCCTAATACTTTTGATGGATGATGAGCAGTTGGTAATTTTTTACACATTGCAGACCATCTGCCAAGCAGGTTCTGCAAATCTTTTTCTAATTCGGCTACGTTTTTGCCTTCTGCTACTGTACGAACAATAACACCAAATCCTTTAGGTTTGATCGATAGAACAAGTTTTTTTAGACGATCCTTTTCTTTTTTGTCTTCTATTTTTTGAGAAATAGAAACACGATCAGAAAAAGGAACTAGAACAATAAATCTTCCGGCAAGAGAAAGCTCAGCACTTATTCTTGGGCCTTTGGTAGATATAGGTTCTTTAACTACTTGAACTAAGACAGATTGATTGGCACTTAAAATATCAGTAATGATGCCATCTTTGTCAATCTCTTTCTCAAACTGAAAGGTTTTTAGGGAGAAATCTTTTAATTTACCTGCGCTTACAAGTTTTATGAATTTCAGCTGAGAAGCTAGATTTGGACCCAAATCGTGATAATGTAAAAAGGCATCTTTTTCGAAACCTACATTTACAAAAGCAGCATTAAGTCCAGCAACTGGTTTTCTGATTTTGGCAATAAAAATATCACCAACCTGAAAGTTGCTTTTTTCTTCCTCTTTGTGTAATTCAATTAGTTTTCCATCTTTTAATAAGGCAAAATCTACTGCATCAGAACTAGATCTAATGATTAATTCTTTATTCACACTGTAAATTTTTATCCGTGAATTGGTTGTAGGTTGTTTGTTGATAGTTGTTGGTAAAGAAAACCAAAACCAAAAAACAAAAACCATCAACTTCTACAAGGATGGATTAAACAATATTTTTAACAGGTATTAACCCGGTGAAAACTAGCTGGCAGTTCGCAGTTCTAAGTAATCAGTGGACTGAGCACTAAAAACTGATGACTGAGTACTAATTTTCAATTTCAATGAACGTTTAAAAAGAAAAAAGTAGTTTAAAACTACTTTTTCTTTTTGTGGCGGTTAGCTCTCGCTCTTTTTTTACGTTTGTGAGTAGCTACCTTATGTCTCTTTCTTTTTTTACCACTTGGCATATTGTGTCGATTTATGTTAATTAATATTATTTTGCTTCGTTGTTTGTTTTAACCCCTTCTACAAAAACTTTTGCAGGTTTAAACGCAGGAATGTTGTGTGCTGGAATTTTAATAGTAGTGTTTTTAGAAATGTTTCTTCCAGTTTTTTCAGCTCTAGTTTTAACGATAAAACTACCGAAACCTCTAAGGTATACATTGTCTCCAGTTTCTAAAGAAGTCTTAACTTCTTCCATAAAAGTTTCTACTGTTGCTTGAACGTCTCCTTTTTCAAGACCTAGTTTCTCTGAAATCTTCGCTACGATATCTGCTTTCGTCATTTTCTTTCCTATTTTATTTTATAAATGGTGTACTATTTTTTTGAGTTTGCAAATATAGGAATTAAAAAAATAATTAATCAAGCTAATTCGTTAAATTTTAATTACATAAACATTTACTTTTGCAATCTAAGGATTTTGCAATGGATTTTCATAACATATTGATAAAATGGTATTTACAGAACAAGCGTGATTTGCCGTGGCGAAAAACGGTCAATCCGTACCATATTTGGCTCTCAGAAATTATGCTTCAGCAGACACGAGTTGCGCAAGGAATGCCATATTTTTTTTCGTTTACTAAAGAATTTCCTACAGTAAAAGATTTAGCAGATGCTTCAGAAGAGAAAGTTTTGAAACTTTGGCAGGGTTTAGGATATTATTCTCGTGCCCGAAATCTTCATAAAACGGCTCAATATATAAGTAATGATTTAAATGGAGTTTTTCCTGATTCTTATAAAGAACTTCTAAAACTCAAAGGAGTTGGTGAATACACAGCGGCGGCAATTGCTTCTTTTTCTTATAATGAATTGGTTCCTGTGGTTGATGGAAATGTATTTCGGGTACTATCTCGTTATTTTGATATTGAATCTGATATTGCGCTTCCAGCAACCAAAAAAGAATTTACGGCTTTGGCGCAAGAATTAATGCCAAAAGATAATCCGGCCCTTTTTAATCAAGCTATAATGGAGTTTGGGGCGATGCAATGTGTTCCTAAAAGTTCCGATTGTTCTGTTTGTGTTTTTAACGAAAGTTGCGCTGCATTGCAAAAAGGAAAAGTGAATATGCTTCCCGTTAAATCTAAAAAACTTAAAGTAACCAATCGTTACTTTAATTATTTGATTTTGGAAGATGTTTTAGGAAACACCTTAATACAAAAAAGAACCCAAAAAGGAATCTGGCATAATTTGTATGAGTTTCCGTTGTTAGAAACCCAATCAATTGTTGGTTTTGATGAAGTTTCCAAAAGAGCAAAAGAAGAAATTTTTTCAGAATACACTATTATAAGTATAGAAGATTGCAGTGAATCGACCATTGTTCATAAGCTTTCGCATCAACATCTGCATATCCAATTTTGGAAAATTAAGGTGCAAGAGGAAATTGAAAACGGAATAGATTTCCAAAAATTAAAAACTTTTCCTTTTCCTATTGCGATATATAATTTTATAGAAAAGCAAGAAATAAATTGCTAAAAAAATGTATCTTTGGTAGAAATACCACCAAAAACTATGAACGGAACATTAAATAAAGTGATGCTTATTGGCCATTTAGGCGATGATGTAAAGATGCATTATTTTGATGGAGGAAACTGCATCGGACGTTTTCAGCTGGCTACCAATGAGGTGTATATCAATAAAACGACCAATGAAAAGATTACTTCTACAGAATGGCATAATTTGGTTGTGCGTAATAAAGCCGCTGAGATTTGCGAAAAATATCTTTCTAAAGGAGACAAAATTTATGTCGAAGGAAGAATAAAATCTCGTCAGTGGCAAACAGAGGATGGAACTACAAAATATACGACCGAAATTCAGGTTACGGAGTTTACTTTCCTGACAACGAAAAAAGAAACTGCATATACTAAACAAAACCAGGATACAGAGTCGGCAAAAAACACTAACTTTGATGCTCCTGAAGGGCTTCCGATTAATGATCTGCCCTTTTAAGAGATGTTTAACTAATTTTATACAATTTGGACCCAGAGCCCAGTTTACTTTTTTCTACCAATCTTGACGCTAATTTAATTATTGGTTTCGTCGGAATATTTATTTTGTTATTTCTTTCAGCAATTGTTTCTGGTGCTGAAGTTGCCCTTTTTTCTTTATCACAGCAAGATATCGACAATTCTTTAAACGATAACCCTGCAAAAGGAAAAATTATTTCAAATTTATTAGATAAGCCTAAAAAGCTTTTAGCAACTTTATTGGTTGCAAATAACTTCTTTAATATTGGCGTAGTAATTCTGTTTGGCTATATTGGGCAGAGTATTTTTGCCAATGTAGGTTCGCCAGCTTTCAAATTTACGCTCGAAGTAATTCTGGTTACTTTCCTGATTTTATTATTTGGCGAAGTGCTTCCTAAAGTTTATGCGAGTAGAAATAGTATTCGATTTGCTAAACGTGTAGCTTATCCGCTGGCATTTTTAGATAAAGTGCTTTCGCCGATTAGTTTGCCAATGCGTGCCGTTACCATATATTTTCAGAATAAATTAGGAAAACAAAAAAGTAATTTTTCTGTCAATCAACTTTCTCAGGCATTGGAACTTACGGATTCGGAAGGAACTTCAACAGAAGAACAGAAAATCCTTGAAGGAATTGTTTCTTTCGGAAATACCGATACAAAGCAGGTAATGAGTCCGAGAATTGATATTTTTGCATTGGAAATATCAGAAACATTCGCAGAAATTTATCCTAAGATAATTGAAACAGGTTTTTCTAGAATTCCAGTTTATCGAGATAATATTGATCAGATTGAAGGCGTGCTTTTCGTAAAAGATTTATTGCCTCATATTGATAAAGAAGAATTTGATTGGACTTCTTTGATCAGAGAAGCGTTCTTTGTTCCTGAGAATAAAAAATTGGATAATCTATTGAAGGATTTTCAGAGCTTAAAAAGTCACTTAGCAATCGTAGTTGATGAATATGGCGGAACTTCTGGATTGGTTTCTTTAGAAGATGTTATCGAGGAAATTGTGGGTGATATTAGTGATGAATTTGATGATGAAAATCTGAATTTCTCGCAAATAGATGAAAATAATTTTCTTTTTGAAGGAAAAATAAACCTGAAAGATTTCTACAGAATTGTAGATGTTGACGAAGATGTTTTTGAATCTCATAAGGGAGAAGCCGAAACATTGGCTGGATTTATTCTGGAGATTTTGGGCAATTTTCCTAAAAAAGATCAAAAAGTGCCTTTTGAAAACTGTATTTTCACTGTAGAAACAGTAGATAAAAAGCGTGTAAAACAAATAAAAGTAACTATAAATAAAAATGCTTAATAAAATACTTTCAATAACAGCAATTTTGCTTGCGCTTACGGTTATAAGCTGTAAAAATGATGTTCTGCCTAAACCAGCCAGTTACCTGCGATTAGATTATCCAGAAGCAAAATATGTGAATTTTGAAAATACTTGTCCGTTCACTTTTCAAATGAATGAAGATGCTATTATAAAAGGAGAAAAAGAATGTGGTTTTGCGATCACATATCCTAAAATGAAAGCAACTATTTATTTAACTTACAAGCCTGTAAATGGCAATATTGATAAATTACTACGCGATGCTCAAAAACTAACTTATGAGCACGTTATTAAAGCTGATGATATTTTAGAACAACCGTATTTAAATCCAGAAAAAAAGGTTTATGGAATGTTTTATCAAGTAGACGGAAACGCAGCTACAAACTCTCAGTTTTATGTTACAGACAGTACAAAGCACTTTTTAATTGGCTCGATGTACTTTTATGCAAAACCAAATTTTGATTCGATTATGCCTGCCGCAAGTTATGTTAAAAACGATATGCAGCGTTTGATGGAAACATTGAAATGGAAATAAAAATAAAAAAGGATCCGAATAGGATCCTTTTTTATTATCAAATATCTTGAATTAAGATTTAAAATTAGAAACTTTATATGTCTTCCCGTCTCCGGTTTCTTGAACTACTTTTGTCAAAGATTCTGAGTTTTGGATTGTTTTGTCAAAACTTACAGTTGCAGTTTTTTTATCGAAATCAACCACTGCTTTTTCAACTCCGTCAAGGTTTGCTAATTCTTCTTCGATGGTTTTAGCGCATCCAACAGCGCAAGTCATTCCGTCAATTGTAAAGCTTGCAGTTTGGAGATTTTCTGCTGCGATTGGTTTATGTTCTTTTGGAGCACTTTTTTCTTTATTTACGACTTCAAGGCTTTTGTCTTCTGCTTTTTTACAGCCAACAAACACTAAACCAGCGATTGCTGCAGCGAATAAGATTTTTGAAATTTTCATTATATATTAAATTTTAGATTGCTAATTACTTGTTTGCAAAATTAGTAAAAAGAGAGCCGTCAGTTCGTAAAATAATTACAAATTTGCAGTAAAATACGATTTATGGAAACAAAACAGTTAAAGTGGATTTACTTAGCGATTCTTTCTCTTATATGGGGAAGCTCATTTATTCTAATAAAAAAAGGATTGGTCGGTTTAAGCGCTGTTCAGGTAGGATCATTCCGAATCATTTTTGCCGCTTTGTTTTTGCTAATTGTAGGTTTTAATAGTCTAAAAAAGATTTCCCGACGCCAATGGAAATTTGTTGCAATAACTTCACTTTTTGGAACTTTTATGCCAGCGTATCTTTTTGCCATTGCAGAAACTCAAGTTAATAGTTCTATTGTGGCGATTTTAAATTCGCTAACGCCTTTAAATACTTTGATTTTAGGAATTATTGCTTTTGGAATTCAGTTCCAAAAACGACAAGTTTTGGGTGTTTTTGTTGGACTGGTGGGCTGTCTGCTTTTGGTTTTAAGTGGAGATTCTGCGAGTGGAACGCAAAACTATTTATATGTTTTATTGGTGGTTATAGCGACACTTAGTTATGCGATCAACGTAAATCTGATTAAAAAATATCTTCACGATTTAAATTCTGTAAGCATAACAACAGGAAATTTTGCGGTTTTGCTTTTGCCAGCATTAATCATTTTAAGTGCAACCGATATCTGCCAGAAAATACATTTTGCAGAAACGGAGCATTCTACACTTTTTGTGGCAATTTTAGGTGTTTTAGGAACAGGAATCGCCAATATTCTGTTCTTTAAGCTGATTCAAATGTCATCGCCAGTTTTTGCAACATCAGTAACGTATTTAATTCCGATTGTAGCATTCTTCTGGGGATTGTTGGATAACGAATTCCTGACGCCAATTCAATCTGTTGGTGCTTTTATTATTTTGATCGGAGTTTATTTGTCGGCTAAGAAGTGATTTGAATTGTGAAATGTAACTTGTAAAAGGTAAAATGTAATCTGATATGTATGTCGCCCTGAGCGAAGTCGAAGGGCGCGCCAATTGGAATGGGGCTTCGATGGAGTTTATCCTGAGGAACGAAGGGCTCAGCCTGACAAAAGAGAGGCTTTTTTCTTAATAGTACCAAATCATTGAGCCTAACAGAACTTAGTAAATAAAAAAAGGCTTTGTCAAAGTTTCGAACTTTGACAAAGCCTTAAAATCTTAAACACTTAGGGACTTAGTGTCTTAGTATCTCAGAACCTTAGTATCTTAAAGAAAATCTTTTTCAGAAACTCCTTCGTTAATCTTGATGTCAGACATTTTAATGTCTAATTCAAATCCAACATTCTGAACTAGGTTAAAAGGAACCTTAACGCCTTTTACTTCTTTGTAATCATTAAAATTAGTGATTTGTTCAACTGATTTTCCAGCTTGTTCACGAACTTTAGATTCAGCAGTTTTTAAGCCTGATTTAACATCGTAATAATATTTTGTTTTACCATCTTTAATTACGTAAGCATCGCTTCCATTGATTGGTTCGATTCCTTCCACTTTAAGATCAGTTCTTTTTACAAGTTGCAGTTCTTCAAATGGAGCTGCATTAGCTTTCATTTCGGCTAAATCTTCACCTTCAAGGTTTTTTCTTTGTCCTTGCTGTTCAACGTAAGCGCCTTTTTCGTTAACAACTTGTTTCATTAAATTCATAGTTCCCATAGAAAGTGAAACCATCATTTTTCCTTTTGAATCTAATTTAGATGTAAAAGTCAATGGAGTAGGAGCTTGTGGAATTGTTGTTGAGCCATTCATGTATAATGTTTTAACAGCTGTAACCGCTTTTTCTCCGCCAATAGCGTTAATGTAGTTTTCGAAAACCGTTTTTGCACTAATATCTTTTGGCGCTTCTTTTTTTGTTGAAGGTTTTTCAACTGGATTTCCGTATTTGTCGAAATAGGAAATTGGAATTTGTAATTTTTCTAAACCAGGAATTACATCTGTACCTTTTCCAACAATAACAATTCGCATATTGTCCAATAAAAAGTATTTGTTGGCAACGCGGTAAATATCGTCTGCAGTAACATTATTAATGGTTTGAATGTATTTTTCGTAGAAATCAGCAGGAAGCTTTTCTGTTTCAATATTTAAGGCGTAACGTGCAACAGCTTGAGGTTTTTCTACCTGCATTACAAATCTTCCTATATAACCTGCTTTTACGTTTCTTAAAACTTCTGGATCGACTCTTTCTGTTCTGATTCTTTTAATTTCTTTTACAAATTGTACCACTGCGCTATCTGTAACCGTATTTCTTACAGCAGAAGATGCTTTAAATTTAGTGACATATTTTCCGCTTCCAATACTTGAATTTGCTCCGTAAGTCCACGCATGTTGCTCACGAAGATTCATGTTTAAATAACTATTAAAATCGCCTCCAAGAATCTGATTTGCAATAACAGCAGGGAAAAAATCAGGATCGCTCATTCTTAAATTTACAGTGTTTACCAATGAAATTTCAGATTGAACTGCATTTGGTACGTCAACAAAATCTATTTGTAAGTTTGAAACGTTTGTCGGATTTGGATAAGTGTTTTTTGGCGCAGCTTGCTTTTTCCATCCGCTGAATAATTTTTCAACAGCTGTTTTTACATCTTTAAATTTAACATCGCCAATAACGACCAAATAAGCATTTTCTGGAACGAAATAAGTGTTGTAATTGTTTTGAACATCTGCAAGCGTAACATTTTTTACAGTCTCTTCAGAAAGGTATTCTCCCGCGGGATGATTTTTTCCAAAAGCCAAAACATCTACAACTCTATTTGAAATGGCAGGAACACTTTTTTCGTCGGCTTTTAAACCTTCTAAAAGTTTTGCTTTTTCTTTGTCAAATTCTGCCTGAGTAAAATTTGGCTGTAATGCTCCTTCTGCCAAAAGTTCTAAAACACGTCCCGAATATTTTGATAATGTACTTGCGTAAGCGCCTTGAGAAGTGAAATTGATGTTAGCTCCGTAAAAATCAATTTCTTCATTAAAAGCTTCTTTAGTTGTTTTTTTAGTTCCGTTTCCGATTAAACTGCTGGTCAATTCATCAACCCCTTTTTTATTGCCTTCAGTAAAAGGAGCATTATCCAAAGTAAGTGTATAGCTCACTCTAGGTAATTTGTGGTTTTCAACAACTAAAACCTTCATTCCGTTTGATAAAACAAAGGTCTGCGGTTTTTTGATGTTGACTACTGGAGCATTTCCTGGTTTGGGTTGTGGACGATCTTGTGCTTGCATAATTCCAGTTAGGAAAATAAGGATTAAAAAAGTATGTATTTTTTTCATGATTCGATATTCTTAGTTTTGAGATTTGGCTGTCGGAATATAATCTAAAATCAAACGCTGATTTGGGTTCAAATACTTCTTGGCAACTTCTCTGATTTCTTCTCTTGTAATAGAATGATAGATGTCAATTTCAGTATTGATTAAATTGACGTCGCCATAAAGTAAATAGTATGAAGCAAGATTTTCTGCAATTCCTTCTACGCTTGAATTGGCGTTTACGTAATTGTTATCGAATTTGTTTTGTAATTTTTCGTAATCTTTTTCAGAAATAAGATCAGTTTGGATTTTTACAATTTCCTCGTCCATTTCCTTTAAGATGTCATTAATTGTATAGGGAGCCATTGGCAAACCATAAAGAATGTACATTCCGTAATCTTCTTGGCTAAATCCAACTGCACCAATCTGTAACGCCATTTTTTTGTCGTCAACTATTTTTTTGTAAAGCTTAGAGCTTTTTCCATCACTTAAATAAGAAGAAATTAGATCTAAAACTCTTGCATCTCTTGTTTTCATTGAAGGTGTTCTGTAAGAAGCAACAACCATTGGAATCTGAATGTTTGGATCTTCATAAGTGGCTGTGATTGGCTGCGTAATCGGATCTTCAACATAAGTTTGTTTTTTAACTTCTTCGCCTTTCGGAATTGGACCAAAGTATTTCTGGATCCATTCTTTTGTTTTTGTTTTTTCGAAATCTCCAGCAACGACTAAAACAGCATTGTTTGGAGTGTAGAATTTTTTGTTGAAAGCTTGAAATTCTTCAAGAGTTGCAGCATCCAAATCCTTCATAGAACCAATAGTAGTCCATCTGTAAGGATGTTTTTTGAACATGTTCTTCTTGACCTCAGGAAGAATATTTCCGTACGGCTGATTGTCATAGCGCATTCTTTTCTCCTCTTTTACGACTTCATTCTGAGTGTCAACACCAATTTTATTGATGATAGGATGCATCAGTCTTTCAGACTCCATCCACAAGCCTAATTCTAAACTGTTAGAAGGAAAAACTTCATAATAATACGTTCTGTCATCTGAGGTATTGGCGTTGTTTACTCCGCCATTTGCAGTAACGATTTTCATCCATTCTCCACGTTTTATATTTTGGGTTCCTTCAAATAATAAATGTTCAAAGAAGTGTGCAAAACCTGTTCGGTCAGGACGTTCGTCTTTTGATCCAACATGATACATTACCGAAGTGATAACAACAGGAGCAGAGGGATCATTGTGTAAAATGACATGCAGTCCATTGTCTAAATCGTATTCTTCAAAAGCTACTTTTTGGGCATGAGCCACTCCGCCAAGCATTAATGCAGCACTTAACATCATTATTGATTTTTTCATAAAGATTAATAATTTTAAAATATCAACAATAGTAGGTAGACAAGAGTTGATTTTGGTTACACCAAAAATAGTTTTTTTTAATTAGGAATTGCAGAATAGTTTTCAAATAAATACTATTTTAACAATCTTTTACTTTAAATTAATTTTGTTTTCTGTATGGAAATGCTTGAAAAACAAGGTTTTTTTAGGTGAAAATATTTTTGCTTTTATGGGTTGCATAGTAAATTATTAGTTGTATATTTGCAACCTTAAAATTCAATAAATCAATTTGATATGTATGCAATCGTAGAGATAGCAGGGCAACAATTTAAAGTAAGCAAAGACTTAAAGGTTTATGTTCACCGTTTAGCTAATGAAGAAGGTTCAAAAGTTTCTTTTGACAAAGTTCTTTTATTAGATGACAATGGAAATGTAACTTTAGGCGCCCCAGCTATAGAAGGTGCTTCAGTAGAAGCTAAAGTGTTACAACACTTAAAAGGAGATAAAGTTATCGTTTTCAAAAAGAAAAGAAGAAAAGGATACAAAAAAAGAAATGGTCACAGACAATATCTTACTCAAATTGTAATTGAAGGTATTACTGCAGCAGGAGGAACTAAAAAAGCAGCAGCTAAAAAAGCAGTTGTAGCAGAAGAAGCAGCTACTGAAGAAGTAGAAGCTCCAAAAGCAAAAAAAGCAGCTCCAAAAGCAAAAAAAGAGACTACTAAAGAATAATAACAATATTTAAACTCATACGTCATGGCTCACAAGAAAGGTGTCGGTAGTTCGAAGAATGGTAGAGAATCAGAATCAAAACGTCTAGGCGTTAAGATTTATGGTGGTCAAGCTGCTATTGCTGGTAACATCATCGTTAGACAAAGAGGTTCAAAACACAATCCAGGTGAAAACGTTTACATTAGTAAAGATCACACTCTTCACGCAAGAGTTGCTGGAGTTGTTAAGTTCCAAAAGAAAAGAGATAACAAATCTTATGTATCTATTATTCCATTCGAGGCATAATAATCATAGATTACTTTTTATAGAAAACCCGTTCTGAAAAGAGCGGGTTTTTTATTTTTTACTCAAGGTGGTTTAGTAAAAAAATACATTTGCAAGGCTGAGGATAATTAGATATCTTCAGTTCTTTAAAAAGTATAAGTTGAAAAAAATATTCTTATTTGCCCTTTTATTCTGTATAAACACTTACGGTAAAGTTCTATCGGATAGTACTGCCATTTATTTGAATTCGCTAAACAATGAGCATAAAAATGTTCTGTATGAATTTGAAGTTCTAAAAAAGAATGGTTTCAACACGGATCAGTTTTGGAACGCGCATAAAAATGAGTTTCCTAGTTTATCTAATGATCTAAGAGATGAATTAGCAAAAGAGGTTTTCATAAATTCAGATATTATTTATACTCCTCAAAAAGATTCTGCTGTACAATTGTGGATGCAGACGCAATTGTTGACCAATTGGATGTTTTATCTTTCTGCATTTATTGCTATTTGTGCTGTCGTTGCTTTGTTTAAAAGATATTGGAGTCTGCTCATTCAGTTTTTAGTTCATCATATTGCGCCAGTATTAAAAATTCTGTTTTCACCTGTTTTGTTAACTCTTGAATTGCTTTTAATTGGAGTAGTGTGCATAATTTATGGCTGTATTGTTGAAGAATTTGTATTGCGAACTGTAATTATTCATCTAGGTTTGTTTTTATTATGGAGCCAGTCTACGGCTTTGTTTACAAAGGAATACTGGATTAAGAAGTATGTTTATGAAATAGAAAATAACTTTTGGGGCAAAGATTCTTGGGAAACCATAAAAACGATATGTTTTCCGGCTTTTATAGTTACACTTGCGCTTTTATATGTGTTGTATAAAGTTCCTGCCGATGTTTTTTATAATTATGAAGTGGTTTTATCAGGAATCGCTGCGGTTTATGCTTTGCCTTTCTGGCGCTCTTTAGAAAAGTATATTTATCCTATTTTATTTCCCTTTCATAAAGAAGATTATAGAGATAGAAGTATTAATTCTCTAGCGGCCTGTACTGTTGTTGCGGTTGTTGTCACGATAGTATTGGCGCTGCAAGAAAATCTTATTTTTTATAATATTATTTCCGCTCTAGTAAGTTTATTGATTTTGTCATTTTTAGTTTTATCGTTAAAAATGAATCATAAATACAGTTCAAGAAACTATTATTTTATACAATTGGTTGCGTTACTTTTTCTTAGTGCCGTTTTAATGTATGGGTTTTATTTTCAGTTAAACGAAGTTATTTGGTTTGCTATTATAGGATCAACCCTGTTTGTAATAATAAAGTACATGGAAGCTTTTTCTTTTTTCTCAAATTGGAAAAGGGGAAGAGGTTGGGCTTGGAAATTGCTTGGTTTAGCTTTGTTGTTATGGTTGATGGGTAAAGGAATTTTGTATGTTTCGAAGCAGATATTTATAGTTTAATTTTCTGGAAAAGAAAAAACCTTTGTCAAAGTTCAAAACTTTGACAAAGGTTGGTATGTAGAGATCCAGTTTGGAATTTGGAATTTTTTAATTTAGGATTTTATTCCTCAGTATCCTTGGTTTCTTCTAAATCTTCTGTTTTCTTGCCCACTTTTACTTTAGGATTATCTTGAGTTCCAGTAACAGTTAATGGAATTCCGAAAATACCAAAAGGAGGAAGTCCTAAACGCATTTTTAAGTTTAATTTTCCGTCTAAGCTTGTTGTTCCTTCAATTCTTGGTCTAAAGCCTGCAAACTTAAATTTAAAGCGTTCTACGGTTATGATATTGTTCTTAACTGTTGTTTTGATGTCAACTTTAGAAAGATCTGGATTTTTCATAGACTCAGAATTTGTTTGTTTGCTTACAGCATTAAACATTTTCAAACCTCTCACTTTTACATCTTTTACAGAAAGAGTTCCGCCACCGACAAGAGAAGGGTAAACAGGATCCATATTTCCGTTTAAACGGCCTTTTAATTGGTAATCTAAAGAAACGATTCCTTGTGCTTTTTCGGCAGCACTTGCCATTTTTCTAAAAACTTCGACTTCGTTATAGGCTCTTTTAATATCAAAATCTGTAGCTTTTATGGCGTAATCAAAATTGGCTTTTTGCGGTGTTATAGCTTGGTAGTTGGCATTCATTGAAACGTTGCATCCAATTAAATTAAAACCAGTATTCTGCATAGTCAATTTGCCATTTTTCATGGTTAGATTTCCAGTTGCATTCTGAAGATTTAATTTGTCAAAATATACTTTTTGAGCATTGGCGATCAATTGTAAGTTTAAATTGGTTGGAATAATAATAACGCCAGTCTGAGTGTTTTCAGATGGTTTTGTTTCGGTTTTTGGAGCAGAAGTCTGTGTTACAGGTGTGTTAGGGTCTACTCTAGACATGAATTCGTCAACATTGATATATCGCGAAGTAACTTTGAAAGAACCTTTTAAAACACCAGTATTAGTCATTACATAATTGAAAACGTTCTGTAAATATCCATTCAATTTAAAATCAGATTGCCCGTATGCAGCAAGGAAATTATTGAAAGACATTTTATCCTGATTGATTTTGAAAATTCCTTCTTTGATGATGAATTTCTTAGGAAGATATTCAGAAGCAATTCCGATATTTCTTAATTCTAGCGTTCCCTTGTTGTTTAATTTGCTGTAATTTCCTTTTTCGGCATCGCTTTGTTTTCCTTTTAAAGATACATCGGCTTTTACAAAACCATCAAGATCAAGACCTTTTTGCGAGAAAACTTTATAAATTCTGTTAATGTCTAATTCGCCTTTAGCTTTTACATCATAACTCAAATCATCAAAATTGCTTAAATCAGCCTGTACAAAAACAGGTTTGCCTTCAAAAGTAAATTGAGTTGGCGTTAAGCTTACTTTCAAATCTGCAAATGTTCCTTTCTGGTTTTCGATTTTCGATTTAATCGTAATATCAGTAATTGGGTTTGGATAATATGGAGTTTTTAAATATCCATTATCCAAATTAAGAGTTCCGTTTGTAACAGGAAAACGCTTGTTTTTCTGGTCAAAGATTCCGTTTGCTTTTACATCGCCAGCTAAAGTTCCTTTTAATTCAATATCAGGAATTCCAAGTGCCTTCATTAATTTTTCAAGATCAATTTTGGCTTTAAAATCAGCATTAATATCCGGCGTGTTTACACCTTTAACCAAGAATTTCGATTTTAAATAATCCTGATTAATGTTTAACGATAAGTTTTTGGCATCCACAATTACCAAATCTGGATTTAGAGAGGGAACAGTTGTTTTGATATCTAAATTTAAATTTGAAACCGGAAATGCGCTTTTGTTATAATTGACAAAACCGTCAGTTACTTTTACATCCAAATCCAGATCAGGAGCGATATTTTCAGAAGTAATATATTTACCTTTTAAAGTCAGCAACAGATTTGTATTTCCTTTTAAATCTGTTTTAGAAAGCCATGTTATGTATTTTGGCGGTAGCGCTGTAAAGACATCATAAAGTTTGCTGTTATTAGATTTAATAACAAAATCCATATTGTAGCCGTCTTTCAAAATATCAAATTTTCCTTTAAAATCGACCAAAAGCTGATTGATTTTAAGGTTGTTTTGCTGGAAAAAGAAAGAAAGCGAGTTGATGTTTACTTTTGTAATCAAATCAGCATCAACCTTTTTGTTCATTAAATAAGGTTCATCTTCGTAAACGATATTTAATTTTTCGATGTTTGCTTTAGAATATAAATCAAAAACAGCTTTATTTAAATCTCCTTTTCCTAAATAATTGAATCCATATGCGTCAAAATGGACTTTAGTCGATTTGTCATCATAAACAATTTTACTGTTTAAAATTTCGATTCGTTCCAATTTAAGCGCAGTGTCACTGCTGTCCTTGGCTTTAGAAGCCTGTTCTTGTGATTTGTAAATGTTGTAATTCGCTTCTCCTTCCGGATTTACTTTTACGTTTATAAAAGAATCCGATAAATAAATCTGATCAATTTTTACCGATTTGCTGAAAATCAGACTCGCCACATTTATTCCGAAAGAAACCTCTTTTGCAGTAATGAATTTTTCGTTTGTATATGGTGCTGAGCCATTCAGACTTAAATTGTCTAAGGTTAAAGTAAGCGAAGGGAAGTGATGAAAAAACGACACCGAAACATCAGAATAATTTAGTTCTGCGCTTAATCTTTCGTTCGCCGTTTTCTTTATCTGCTCTTTAATTTGGTCCTCAAAGACGATAGGCGTTAAAAATAATAATCCTAAAATAACCGCGAAAGTTATTCCGAAATACTTCGCAATTTTAAAAACGATTGATCTGGATTTACTTTTCTGCATAGCGAATTGTGGTATTTATATTTTTAAATAGAGTAATAAAAAGAGCGTAGTTTATCCGTGAACGGTTTCTTTTTTACCATAATTGGTAATGATAGAACCTTCATATTCAATCCATTCTTTCCAGCGTTTATCAATATCAATATTGTCTTGGTATTTTCTGGCAAATCCTAAAAAAGTAGTGTAATGTCCGGCTTCAGAAATCATTAAATCGCGATAGAATTTAGCTAATTTTTCGTCTTTGATATTTTCTGAAAGCACTTTAAAACGTTCGCAGCTTCTAGCTTCAATCATTGCAGAAAACAATAATCGGTCGCAAAGTGCATCTCTTCGGCTTCCGTCTTTTTTCATGAATTTAAAAAGCTCGTTTACATAATGATCTTTTCTTTCACGGCCTAGCGTAAGTCCGCGTTCTTTAATGATATTATGAACCATTTGAAAATGTTCCAGTTCTTCTCTGGCAATTTCAAGCATTTCGGTTACCAGTTCTTCAATTTCAGAGTTGTAAGTGACGATGCTAATCGCGTTTGAAGCCGCTTTTTGCTCGCACCAGGCATGATCCGTTAAAATTTCTTCGATATTTGACTCAACGATATTTACCCAGCGAGGGTCTGTAGCTAATTTTAATCCTAACATAATTTCCCAGCATTTAGATTTTGCAAAATTAGTGTTTTTTTACGATCGAATTTCAGGAAATTGGGTGCAAATCCGCGGAAAAAAGCATTATTTTGTAATGTGAAACAAAGTTTATGAATCAAATAAAAAAACTTTTAATTGTTGGGTTTGTTTGGCCCGAGCCAAAGTCTTCTGCTGCAGGCGGAAGAATGATGCAATTGATTTCTATTTTTAAAGAAAATGGATTTGAAATTACATTTGCAACTGCGGCACAGGACAGCGATTTTATGGTTGATTTGTCTGAATTTGGAGTAATAAAAAAAAGCATCGAACTTAATTCTTCAAGTTTTGATGATTTTATAGTCGAATTAAATCCGGATGTTGTCTTGTTTGATCGTTTTATGGTCGAAGAACAGTTTGGTTGGCGAGTGGTTGAAAAGTGTCCAAAAGCGATCAGAATTTTAGATACTGAAGATTTGCATTGTTTAAGAACTGCAAGGCAAAAAGCTTTTAAAGAAAACCGGATTTTCGAACTAGAAGATTTACTGTCTGAAGAAGTGGCAAAAAGAGAAATTGCTAGTGTTTTACGTTGCGATTTATCTTTGATTATTTCTGAATTTGAGATGAATACTCTAAAAGATGTTTTCAAAATCAATGAAGATTTGCTTTTTTATCTTCCTTTTTTGGTTGATGAAATGAAAGAAGAAGACTTGCTAGAATTGCCTTCTTTTGAAAAACGAAATGATTTTGTTTTTATTGGAAATTTTCTTCATGAACCAAATTGGAATACCGTTCAATATTTAAAAGAAGCCATTTGGCCTTCTATAAAAAAAGATTTTCCAGAAGCAGTTTTGAAGGTTTATGGCGCTTATCCTTCGCAGAAAGTATTGCAGTTGCATCAGCCTAAAAATGGTTTTCACATTATGGGAAGGGCAGAAGATGCCAATGAAATAGTAAAAAATGCAAAAGTAGTTTTAGCGCCAATTCGTTTTGGAGCAGGTCTGAAAGGAAAATTATTAGAAGCTATGCAATGCGGAACACCAAGCGCAACAACAGCTGTTGGTTCTGAAGCTATGCACGACGGTTTGCCTTGGAATGGTTTTATTGAAGATGATCCAGCAGAATTTGCTAAAAAAGCTATTGCGCTATATCAAAATGAAAATCTTTGGAAGCAGTCTCAGAATAATGGAATTACAATCATTAATGAATGCTACCAAAAAAGCAATTATTCTAATCAATTGATTTCACTGGTAAATTTACTTTTGATTGATTCAAAAAGGCATCGTCTTCATAATTTTATGGGAAATCTGCTTCAACATCATGCGTTTAAAAGTACAATGTACATGTCAAAATGGATTGAAGCGAAGAACAGAAATTAAGCTTCCATTTTGCCAAATCCTACTGTCTCGCGATAAATTTGAGGTGAAACATCTGCATTGGTTTTAAAGAAACGGCTAAAATAATGTTCGTCGTCATAACCTAATTCGTAAGCGATTTCTTTTACCGTTTTGTTGGTTAGATAAAGTTCTCTCTTAGCTTCAATAATAATTCTTTCCGAAATTAAATCAGTCAAAGTTTTATTGAAATAATTCTTGGATATTTTGGCTAATGCTTTTGGAGAAATATTCAATAATTCAGCATAATTTCCTGCAGAATGTTTGGTTTTAAAATTCAGTTCAATTGCATCTTTTAAGCTTTGAAGAATTACTGGTTCTTTTGAATCCGGAACCGATTTCATTTCTTCCAATTGTTCTGTTTTTAATCTCGAAGCCGTAATTAGAAAAATCTTCAAATAAGAAATCAGTAATTCATACTGCGCCAATTCAGCATTCTGAATTTCAGCTTTCATTTGTTCAATCACCATTTTAAAAGTCTGTTCCGCTTGTTCTGTGACATGAACATACGGTGGCTGATAAATGTTATTGAATAAAACGCCATTGCAGGAAACCTCTTTTTGATGCATATGAATGCAATAAAAATCAGGATGAAAATGAATCGCAATTCCTTCGATCGGTTCATTCACACAAAGCATAAAAGGTTGATAAGGAGAAAAGGCAAGAAGAGAATTTTCCTCAAAATGATGTTCGGCAAAATCCGCTTTCACTTTGCCTTTTCCTTTGGTCACCCAAATCAAAGAATAATAATTATTGCGCTGTAAATGGTCAAAATGGCTATTATCATCAAAAGGAAGAATTTTAAAAGCCAAATTTCCATTCTGCGGATTGATTAAAGTAAAAACATTTTGAGAACTCATGAGTTTTTGTTTTTGAAAGTATAAAGATAGCCATGAAATAAATCCATGGCTATCTTTATAAATTGTTTTTTGTTATAGTGAATGTGTAAATCTTGATTAAACTGCTGGAAAATCAATTTCTGTATTTGCTACATTATTAAAGTAGTTTGTTAAAACGTTTAAAGCTACGTGACCGATAGTTTCTGCAATTTCGGCATCAGAAACTCCTGCATTTTTGGCTTTATTTACATCTTCGTCATTTACTAAACCGCCTTTGCTGATTAGTGTTTTAGCTAATTGTAAAATCGCTTCTGTTTTTGCATCATCAGAATTTCCAGATCTTGCTGCTTTTAAAACTGCTGGATCTGCTTTCACTAATTTTTCTCCAATAAAAGTATGAGCTGCCAAACAGTAATCGCAAGAATTGCTTTCTGAAACTGCCAGAGCGATTAATTCTCCTGTTTTTGCGCTTAATTTTCCGTGGCTTAAAGCACCACTTAAGTTTAAATATCCTTCAAGAACTGCTGGAGAATTTCCCATTGTTCTCATCATGTTTGGTACAACGCCTAATTTTGCCTGAACTGCGTTGAATAAATCTTTAGTTTTTCCTGTTACTTCTTCTGGGTTTAAAGCTGTTAATCGTGCCATTTTATTTAATTTTTAAAGTTGTTATTTGTTGTTGTCTTTTGACATTACAAAGTTGCGACGATTGCAGATTTTAGAACATGGAGAATGTACGCTATGTGATGGATAATTTTCCCTGCTTTTTTTTAGGAGCTATTTCCCGCTATCCGTTCCAATCTTTTGTGTCTCGTTAAAGAAACGAGACACAAAAGGATTTCCACTTCTATCGGGGCTAGGGCTCTCGTTTTTATAAGATTGTTTTTCGCATAGTTTTTCATCCTGACGAAGGAAGGATCGCACTTAGAAATTCTGCAAATAATTAACACAATCTTGTCATTTCGACGAAGGGGAAATCTTCACGAGTAACTCCGCAATGAGAATCCAATCTTTGTTGAGCTTCTTGTGAAGATTTCCCCTTCGTCGGAATGACAAATAAGACGTAAAAAAAAGAGGCTGTTCCTAAAGAACAGCCTCTTTTAAACTTATATTTTCGAAAAAATTATTTCAAAACACTTGCAGCATCCTGAATAGTGGTTGCATGATAACCAGATTTTGCTTTATCAAAAACTTTTTTAGCCCAAACTTTTCCTTCTGGAGTTTTGACCATTTCTTTATAAAGCATCATAATTGAGCCGGTTCTACTGCTTCCAATTAAGAATTGTTCAATTGCAGGATCTGCAGCTTTGTATTGATGGCGAATTGCCTGAACAAACCATTGGCGTTTAATAATGAAATTACCTCCCTTAGTAAAGTTGAATTCTTTATCAATTGCTTCCATTTCTTTTGCTGTAATATCAGCTGGAAGATGGTCGATAAAATGTTGTTTTTCTGCAGTTGTGGTGATTTTTTTACTTAAACCTGCAACTCCAGTTTCTCTCCAGCTTTTTTGGATAGCGTCAATTGCATCAAAATCGGCAGAACTTACAGGGACGATGTTTGATGGAATTCCTGGTTTGTAGATCCAGTTATCTAATTGAATTTTATCTGCTAAAGCTTTGTCTCCTTTGATAAGATTTTCGTTCAAATACTTAACAAAATCTTCAGTTGTGATAGATTGGAAAGCATGAGAATCGAAATAATTTTTGATAAACGGATCAAATTTATCGCGTCCAACGGCATTTTCAATAACTCTTAAAAAAGAATATCCTTTTACATAAGGAATCATGCTAATTCCGTCATCAGGATTTCTTCCTGTCAAGCTAACTTTTAATCTTGTATCTGGATTTGTGTCTCCATATTCAGCAACATTATCAACCAATTCTTTGTTGGTGATAACATTTTGCATGTCAAATTCTTTTTTTCCAAAAATAGCTTCTCCAATTCTATGTTCAACATAAGTGGTGAAACCTTCGTTTAGCCAAATATCATCCCAAGTAGCATTTGTAACTAAGTTTCCGCTCCAGCTGTGTCCTAATTCGTGTGCAAGCAAACTTGTAAGCGAACGATCTCCTGCAAGTACTCCTGGAGTCAAGAAAGTCAAGTTCGGATTCTCCATTCCGCCATAAGGGAAACTTGGTGGTAAAACCAAAACATCATAACGTCCCCATCTATATGGTCCGTATAATTTTTCAGCAGCATTTACCATTTTTCCAAGCTCGGCAAATTCGTACGCTGCGCTTTTTAAAACAGATGGTTCTGCATAAACTCCAGTTCTGTTGTCGATTGCTTGGAATTCAATATCTCCAACGGCAATTGCCATTAAATAAGACGGAATTGCTTTGTCTTGTTTGAAAGTGTAAACTCCAGTATCATTTTTCTTCTGTGGATTTACAGCACTCATAACCGCCAATAAATCTTTAGGAACTGTAACTTTAGCATTATAAGTAAAACGAATTCCTGGTGAATCCTGACATGGAATCCAAGTTCTAGACCAAACACTTTCGCCTTGAGAGAAAACAAAAGGTTTCTTTTTGTCTGCAGTTTGCTCTGGTTTTAGCCATTGCAAAGCCACCCCGTCTTTAGTAGTATTGTAATAAATATTTACTTTGGTTGTGTTTGGTTCAATGGTAATATGAAGCGGTTTTCCGTGAAATTCTGTGTCTTTTCCAAGCTCGAATTTCGTTTCTTTTTCGTCATCGCCTAAAGTTACTTTAGTGATATTTAAAGTGTTTTCATCGAAGATAATTTCATTTCCTTTACTGATGTTGTCAATTGTCCAAGATGCTTTTCCTGAAATTGTCTGAGTGTCAAAATCAACTTTGATGTCAAGATCAAGATGTTTTGCAACAGCGAGTTCTGGTTTAGAGTAACTGTGTTCGTCTGTAACAGCAACAGTTTTTTCTGTTTGCTCTTTTTTCTGGCAGGCAATTGCTGTCAGAAATAAAGCGACAAGAATTAGTTTCTTCATTTTGTGAGGTTTTGAATTTGAGGATGAAAATTAAATAAAAAATCCCATTTTGAATAAACAAAATGGGATTTAATTATAAAATTAACAAAGATTACGCCAACATTGTAACTGGGCTTTCGATGTATTGTTTTAATGTTTGTAAGAACTGAGCGCCAGTTGCACCGTCAATTGTTCTGTGGTCGCAAGCTAATGATAACATCATTGTGTTTCCAACTACGATTTGACCGTTTTTAACTACTGGTTTCTCAACAATTGCACCTACAGAAAGGATAGCAGAGTTTGGTTGGTTGATAATTGAATTGAATTCAGTAATACCAAACATACCAAGGTTAGATACTGTAAAAGTACTTCCTTCCATTTCTTGTGGTCCAAGTTTTTTATTTTTAGCTCTTCCAGCAAGATCTCTTACAGAACCGCCAATTTGAGATAAACTCATAGCATCAGTAAATTTCAATACAGGAACAACTAATCCGTCCTCAACAGCTACAGCAACACCAATGTTTACGTGGTGGTTAATGATGATAGCATCTTCTTTCCAAGTAGAGTTGATTTTTGGGTGTTTTTTCAATGCTAAAGCACAAGCTTTGATTACCATATCGTTGAAAGATACTTTTGTATCTGGAACGCTGTTGATAGCAGCTCTAGCTTGCATTGCTTCGTCCATGCTTACCTCGATCACTAAGTTGTAGTGAGGAGCAGTGAATAAAGATTCAGAAAGACGTTTTGCAATGATTTTACGCATTTGAGAGTTTTTGATCTCTTCTGTGTAAACTTCACCAGCAGGAACAAATACTTTTGGTGCAGCAGGAGCAGATGCTTCTTGTTTAGCAGCAGGAGCAGAAGCAGCAGTTTGTGCTTGAGCAGATGGAGTAAAGTTTTCGATATCGCTTTTTACGATTCTTCCGTTTTCTCCAGATCCTTTAACTTGGCTTAATTGAATTCCTTTGTCAGAAGCGATTTTTTTAGCTAATGGTGAAGCTAAAATTCTTCCTCCGTTTGAAGTTTCAGCAACAGCTTCTGTAGCTTGCGCAGCAGCCGGAGCAGCTTTTGTTTCTTCAGCAGCAGGAGCACTTGCAGTTGCAGCGCCACCGGCAGTAAAGTTATCGGCAACTCCAGAAATGTCAGTTCCTGCAGGTCCGATGATCGCTAATAAACTATCAACAGGAGCAGTGCTTCCTTCTTGAATTCCGATGTATAATAATGTTCCAGCATTGAAAGACTCAAACTCCATAGTCGCTTTGTCTGTTTCAATTTCTGCTAAAATATCTCCTTCAGCTACAGTATCTCCAACTTTTTTCAACCAAGTTGCTACTGTACCTTCTGTCATTGTATCACTCAAACGTGGCATAGTTACAACTATAACACCTTTTGGTAATTCAGCTGCTTTTGCAGGAGCAGCAGTTTCAGTTTTTGCTTCGGCAGCTGGAGCGTCCGCTTTTGGAGCTTCGGCAGCTGGAGCGTCCGCTTTTGGAGCTTCGGCAGCAGGAGCATCACCACCAGCTAAAAGAGCAGAAATATCTTCTCCTTCTTTACCGATGATAGCTAATAATGAATCAACTGGAGCAGTTTCTCCAGCTTGAATTCCGATATGTAAAAGAGTTCCTTCGTTAAAAGATTCGAACTCCATAGTTGCTTTGTCTGTTTCAATTTCAGCTAAGATATCACCTTCGCTTACTTTGTCGCCTACTTTTTTAAGCCAAGTTGCTACCGTTCCTTCAGTCATAGTATCGCTCAAACGAGGCATTGTTACTTTAATCGCCATGATATTATAATTTATGAGGTGTAAATGGATAGTCTTCTTGTGCGTATACTACATCGTATAATTGTTTTAAGTCTGGATATGGAGATTCTTCAGCGAATTTCGCACACTCTTCAACCAAGTCTTTAACTCTTTGGTCAATTACTTCAATTTCTTCTTCAGTAGCATATTTTTGATCCAAGATTACGTCAAGAACTTGCGTAATTGGGTCGATTTTTTTGTACTCTTCAACCTCTTCTTTAGAACGGTATAATTGTGCATCAGACATAGAGTGTCCTCTGTAACGGTACGTTTTCATTTCAAGGAAAGTTGGTCCGTCGCCACGACGTGCTCTTTCGATAGCTTCGTGCATTGCTTCGGCAACTTTTACAGGGTTCATTCCGTCCACAGGTCCGCAAGGCATTTCGTAACCTAAACCTAATTTCCAGATGTCAGTGTGGTTTGCAGTTCTTTCTACAGAAGTTCCCATTGCATAACCATTGTTTTCAACGATAAATACTACTGGAAGTTTCCATAACATAGCCATGTTGAAAGCTTCGTGAAGAGAACCTTGTCTAGCAGCACCATCACCAAAGTAAGTCATAGTAACACCGCCAGTATTAAAATATTTGTCTGCGAAAGCAATACCAGCTCCCACAGGAATTTGAGCACCTACAATTCCGTGTCCTCCGTAAAAACCGTGTTCTTTAGAGAAAATGTGCATAGAACCTCCCATACCTTTAGAAGTTCCTGTTGCTTTTCCTAAAAGCTCAGCCATTACATTTCTTGGATCAACCCCCATACCAATTGGCTGTACGTGGTTTCTGTAAGCAGTAATCATTTTATCTTTGGTCAAATCCATAGCGTGCAATGCACCTGCTAATACAGCTTCTTGACCATTATATAAGTGTAGAAAACCTCTAACTTTTTGTTGGATGTATAACGCTGCAAGTTTGTCTTCAAACTTTCTCCAAAGTAGCATGTCTTCATACCACTTTAAATATACCTCTTTTGTAACTTCTTTCATCTGAATTCTTTCTTTTGCTAAAGTTGTTTGTGTTATCGATTATTGTGCCTGTAACGCAAAATAGTTTCCTCCCACAAATTTGCGCCCGAAAGGTCGGGATGCAAAAATAAGACATTACATTTAAGAACTAAAATTAAAACGATACTTTTTGGCTTTTTTTTACAAGAACTTTTTATCAAACATCAATGGGAGCAAATTTTTTAATGATGACGATTTGTAAACTTCGCCAATTTCTCCCATAAAATAGATTTCTATTGGTGTATCTTGTTTTATCTCATATTCTGCTATTGATTGTCGGCAAGATCCGCACGGAGGAATAGGAGCAGTGGTTTGATTGGTATCTGAAGCTGCTGTAATAGCCATTTTCAAGATTTTTGCTTCTGGATAAGTGCTTCCGGCATAAAAAATGGCAGTTCGTTCAGCACAAAGTCCTGAAGGGTAAGCTGCGTTTTCCTGATTAGAGCCTAAGATCACTTTTCCATTATCTAAAAGTAAAGCGGCACCAACTTTAAACTTTGAATAAGGTGCGTAAGCTTTTTTTCTAACTTCGATAGCTTGATTCATTAACTCCTGAATTTCTGCTGGAAGCTCATTTAGATTATCAAATATTGTAAATGAAGTTGTTATATTGATTTCTTTCATCTGTTTTTAAGGGAAAAAAAATCCAAATTCCTAAAATGCCGGAATTTGGATTGAATTGTTTTTATTGTAATCTTTTCTCTTTAGTAATTATCGTATTTGTCTCCAAAGTTAAACGTTAATGAGAAACGAAGTGTGTTTTCTAAAGGATTTTTTATTTTCGAAGCTGAGAATAAGTACGAAACATCAATTTTCATGATGTTGTATTTAAATCCTGCTCCTAAAGAGAAAAACTGTTTAGCGCCTTTCTCTGGGCTTTCGTGGTAATATCCTAATCTGAATGCAAAAGCATCTTGATACATATATTCTCCAGCGATGCTATAGGTTACCTCTTTCATTTCTTCTTTAAACCCGCCTGGCGCATCTCCAAAAGATTTGAACATTCCTTCAAACCAGCCAATATCGTTATAATTTCTATAGCCAATATCTGTTGCTTCTTGTTGAGAAATATCTTCAGGGTCATCATAATCCCCGTCGCCATTTACATCTACTGGTGTTCCGATTCCTGGAGGAGTTGGAACTAAAAGTTTTGTAAGCTCGGCGCTTAAAGTAAATTTGTTATAATCGTCAAAAATAAAATCAAAACCGCCTCCTAATCTTAAGTTAGCTGGTAGAAAGTTTGAACTTACATTGTCATTGTCATAACTGATTTTTGGTCCCATATTCTGAAGGTTGACACCAGCTCTCCATCTTCCGTTGAAGTCTCTATATGCAACTTCTTCCGATTGATAAAAAGCAGCTACGTCAACAGCAAATGAGCTTGCAGATGTAGCGTCAACTTCTTCTGAAGCGACTTTTAAATTTGAGTTAATAAAACGCGCTGCAACTGCCATAGAGAATTTGTCACTTAATTTAAGTGAATACGATCCGTCTAAAGCAAATTCGTTTGGATTTACTTCTCTTACGGCTTCATTTGGGTCTCCAGTATATCTTAGTTCGATTCCTCCAAAACCAAAATAGCGAAAACTTCCGGCAAAAGCGCTTCGTTCGTTGATTTTGTTATAATACGTAATCTGGCCTAATGAAATATCATTGGCAAGATCTGTTAAATAAGGAGTGTAACTGATGGAAAGACCTTGTGCATCTTCAGAAAATGCATACTTAGCAGGGTTCCATTGTTGAGAGAAAACGTCTGCAGAAGTGGCGACACCTTGGTCTGCCAAACCTGCTGCTCTAGCATCAGCAGCGACTAATAAAAAGGGTACTCCAGTAACAATTGGCCTTGATTCTTGAGCCTTTGAAGTGTAAATGCTAAAAATACAAATTAATAAAAGTGATAGTTTTTTCATTTATGGGACTAGTGTTTTTGGTGGTGCAAATATATATAATATTATAGGATGACAAGCTTTTCGTATTTTTCTGCTTTTTTATTTGTTAAATTAGATCTTACAGTCAGTTTGTAAATATACACTCCTTTTCCGATTTTGTCACCAAAATCGTCTCTTCCATCCCATGTTATTTCTCTAGATAAAAATCCTTCTGTCGTGACAGTTTGATTTTTTGTCCAGACTACTTTTCCTGTAATGGTCATTACCTGTACTTGTACGTCTAATGGTTCGTAAGGTCTATTATGCGAAAACCAAAATTGTGTATAAGTAGAAAATGGATTTGGATAATTAAGAACGTGAGATAATGTCAAGCTATCATCTCCTACAACTGTAAATTGAATTTCACTTGTAACGGGGTTATTGTAAACATCCCAAGCAGTAAAACTTATAGTATGCAGTCCAGGAGCTAAATTTCGGAATGGAAAACGTAAATTTCCGTTGGTGTAATCGTCTAATTTTGTTTGATAGTAATCATTCAAAATATAAGGATTACTTACGTCTCCATCTAAAATAGCGACAATATCATGGCCGATTCCACTTGCTGTATTAATTCCGTTTTCGTCTTCTAAAAAGGCCAAAAGAAATGGCGATTCATTCGTAATTCCTCCAGATACAAAGGTTTCGTCGTTCATATATAACTTCACTTTTGGATTTATATTGTCCTGAGGTGCATTTTCATTAATTCCTCCAATTTTGATGATGTTGTTGTAGCCCGTTTGGTTTTCTAAAGACTCATTTTTCTTCGAATAAAAACTAATTCTTCCATTGTCAACAGGAATTCTAATGTCTCTTGGGACTACAAAGCTAAATTCGAATTGTCCATTGGTAACAGATGCGTTTCCTCTAAAAATGGTCTCTCCAAGAGTTTTAAATTGCATTGGAGGACTAAAACCGTCATTGTTTAAGGTGGTATTTGTAATTAATTTATCGAAAATAGCGGTTGCCAATTCTCCGTTATAATTGCTTAAAAGTGTGTTGTTTTCGTCTGTGATTTCTCCAGAAATTTTAATTTTTGATAATGATTTTAAATCAGGGATTGCTTGCGAAATCACAATATCGTTTACTTTGGTTAAATTAATTCGGGGTTTTGGAACTGCGAGCATTAAAGCAGGATCGCCTAAGTAAAAGACAACGTTACTGGCAGAGCTAGGATTTTCATTTTTGGATATTCTTAATGATTCTGCAATAGTATTGTATTGATTTGAACCATAAGAAAGAAGGTTTTTGCTTAGTGTTTTGTTGAATTCTTCGGCATTTGTTTGTCCGATTTCGCGAATTGTTGTCAGCATTGAAATAGCGCCTCCTTTTGGATTCCAGAAAACATATTCACCGGCAGTTGGTCTCGTTGGATCATCAAAACGAGAAAATTCGCAGGTAATGGTAATAAATAAAGGATATTTGTATTGATTGGTCAGGTTTTGTCCGTCCGATTTCTCCCAAATTCTTTCGCTTGCTAGTCCGTCCTCACCACCGTGTCCTAGGTAATTAAATATCAGAGCACCTTTTTCAAAAGCATTAAAAAAATCAGTCCTCGCTTTTGGATATCGTGACCCACCTGCGGAAGCTTCTTGTGTATAAGCGTCTAAAAATATTTTGTCGATATTGAAAAAAGGTTTTTCAGTCGCAATTTGGTCTGCAAGGGCATTTTGATTTGATTGTAAAGTCTGATCGCCTGGTTTGTCGGAGTCATCGCTAATTAAAACAACATTATTTCTCCAGTTTCCATAAGATTTTGTATCATGATATTCTAAGACTTTGTTGACCATTTCCTGCGCTTGGGAGTTGTTTGAAACTAGCATTCTTCCCACGGCTATATCAATTCCAGCAAGAGAAGGAATTACAACTCCCTCATTAGAATCCATTAATCCATAAAAATCATCAGAGGCAAATGAAGCTTCTCCGACAGTGTTGCTTATTAGAGATTGATATATAGGTACAATATTAGTGTTATTCGAAATACGATCTTTATAGTCAAATGAAGCATCGCCGAATAAGTTTACATAACGTATTCTTTTATCTGGCGAAGATGCGTTGCTATAAATATATCTGATGCAATTTCTAATAGCGGCAATGTCTTGTTTGCCAGAAGAAAATTCTTGATAGATGTTTTCTAATGCAATAACTTTTACATTTAAATTGGAATTATTTCTGTGAAAATTGGCTAATTTTTCGGCTTGCGAGGCTAAAGATTTGGGAGTTATAATTACATAATCGATATCTTGGAAAGTATTTTGGTTGTTTCTGAAAATGGTTCCTTTTAAATTCTGATTCGCAATTTTTGACTGATTTTCTTTTAGCGGAGCATAATAATCGGATGGATCTATTGCTACGTATTTTCTAACTTCTCCTAAATTGGCTTTAAAGCTAAAAGAAGTCTGATTAGTATTTTCTATTTTAGATACATTATATAGGTCAGTAACATCCCAGATTTGAGTTAATCCAGATGCGTTCCCTATTGTGTAATTCACAATTCCAGCTGTAGAACCTGCAGTGTTGTATTGAAAATGAAATTGCTTACCTGTTCCTAAAAGTTTTCGTTTTGCAGTTAAATTGATGTAATCTAAGTAGCCTTTTGATCCTGGGATACCATTATTATTATAGGTAAGTTTTATTTTTATGTTATCTGTTCCTGTAAATTGGTTATTTGACGGCAATTTTCCAGTAGTATATTTAGTGTCGGAGTTTGCAATTAAAGGAGGAAAACTTATAGAGCCTGCACTTTGTCCGTTTGCCGATATTGCAAAAGAAGTAGTGGTAAAAGATGCCGCTGCTGCGCTTACTTCTATTTTAACAGGTATAGAGGTGTCTAGGTTTGGAAAGCTAAATGAGAACTCTTGTTCCTGATTGATATCGAATGATTCTCCGAGCCATTGACGGCCAAGATGCGCAATGTTTGTTTGGTCCATTTCATGATACTGATAGTCATCAAACGTGTTTAGCTCTAAAGTGATGTTCCCTGCAGGCTGATTTAGGTTTTGAATTCGCTTTCCATCGCCGCCAGAAGCCGTAATATAATAATAGGATTTAGTGTCGTATAGATTTAAGTTGGTTTGGCTTTCAGAGTTCCAATTGTCTGTTCCTTCGGCATAAAAAAGAATGTAGTCTTCATTGTTAAAAACACCGTCGTTTTCTCCTGAAATTTGTATTGCATTTTCGATTAAATCATCAGGATAATAAGCGTTGTTGGCTAAAGGGAGCATTCTTCCTCCATTTCCGTAAATTTTGATTTTTCTTGGGTCAATTTTAGAAGCATCAAATCCTAAACTTTGTAAAAAAGATTTATTGATTCTGTAAACGCCTGATTTCTGAATATAAAATCGGTACCAGTCTCCAGAAGCTAAAACAGAGCTCGTTATTGCTGCCGATTTTTGAAATGAAGCCGCTGTTGAAGTTCTTGCGTTTGCATTGCTAATAAAGTAAGAAAAGGATTTTATGCGTTTGTAGCTGTTTCCTTCCTTAATTATAGGAGATAAAGAAAGAAAAGAATAGCGTATATCTCTAGCGTTCGTAACTATTACCGATTCATTTGGTTTCTCAGGGATATTTTCAAGTGTTAAATCTCCTAAATCAGCTCTTGAAATTGATTCGTAAACGATGTTGCTAATTTGTGCTGAACTGCCGTTTGAAATGCCAGACTGATTTAGATTTTGAAGCAATGTTATGCTTTTTTTTGTAATGTCGAAGCGGAAACTGCTTCCTGAGAAGTACGGAATTACGATTTTGTTTTCGCCATAATTTACCTCTTTTTTATTTTGCCAATCGATTGCTATGGTCCCATTTAGCTGTGAAAACGAGAGGATTGGAATTAAAAAAATGTAAATTAGAAATGCTTGCTTCATAGGTTAAAAAGGCGAAATTTAATTAAAAAATAATTAGTAAGTAAAAATATAGTATTTCATGTTATAGTAATAATAAAAAGTATATTTTTGCGTTCGTAACTAAAGGTTATTTTCTGGTAAAAAACAGCTAAATAAAATTATTAGAACAGATGTTGCCAATTAAATGTTAATTATTATATTGCAGCACCTAAATTTATCACCTAAGAATGAGTATGAAAGTAAACAAAATTGTAGTCTTGCAGTTAATGATGTCAATGGTATTGATGTTGGGCACGGCTAGTTGTAGCAAAAAATCGAGTTCCACTCACGCTTCTAGAGCTACTGGCTGGGATGTAGATAGTCAGAATGGAACTGCTGCCAGAAATGCAGGTAAAAAACAACAGGCTGGTCCTGGTTTAGTTTTTGTTGAAGGAGGTACGTTTACTATGGGTAAAGTACAGGATGATGTTATGCACGATTGGAATAACACGCCAACTCAACAACACGTTCAATCATTCTATATGGATGAAACCGAAGTTACGAACGGTATGTACTTAGAATACCTTGAGTGGTTAAAGAAAGTTTTCCCACCAACA
The DNA here is from genome assembly GCF_016735615.1 of Flavobacterium tagetis. GTDB lineage: Bacteria > Bacteroidota > Bacteroidia > Flavobacteriales > Flavobacteriaceae > Flavobacterium > Flavobacterium tagetis. The sequence goes on along the minus strand of NZ_JAERSF010000001.1, from coordinate 533,094 downwards.
GAAGAAAATTACAAAAATATTTACGAAGGAGCATCTCCTGATACATTAGTTTGGAGAAATCGTTTAGGATACAACGAAACGATGACTAATAACTATTTGAGACACCCTTCTTATGCTAACTATCCTGTAGTTGGTGTTAACTGGATTCAAGCAGTTGAATTTAGTAAATGGAGAACAGACCGTGTAAACGAGGCTGTTTTAGAAAAAAACGGTTATCTTAAAAAAGGTGCTAAAACAAATGATGTAAGTGCTGAAAGTTTATTTAACACAGAAGCTTACGTTGCGTCTCCATCTACAACTTATGGTGGAAATGAAGAGTTGGTGTTAAAGAAAAACCCTAACGGAAGAAGACCAAAAGCAGGTAAAGACGGTGTAGTTCCTGAAGAAAAAAATGTTTATGCTCAACGTTCTTCTGGTATCATTTTGCCAGAGTATAGACTTCCTACTGAAGCAGAATGGGAGTATGCTGCAGCAGCAGACGTTGGACAAAGAGAATACAACATCTACAAAGGACAAAAGAAATATCCTTGGTCTGGAGATTATACACGTTCTAACAAACGTAAAAACAAAGGTGACCAATTGGCTAACTTTAAACAAGGAAACGGTGATTACGGTGGAATTGCAGGTTGGTCTGATGATGGTGCTGATATTACAAACGCAGTGAAAAGTTATGCACCAAACGATTTCGGTCTTTATGATATGGCTGGAAACGTAGCAGAATGGGTGGCTGACGTTTATAGACCAATTATTGATAATGAAGCAAACGATTTTAACTATTACAGAGGAAATCAATATGCTAAAAATAAAATTGGTAAAGACGGTAAACTTGAAATCGTTTCTACTTCTAACATTAAATATGACACTTTAAGTAACGGTAAAGTTGTTGCAAGAAACCTTCCTGGAGAAATTGCACAGGTTCCAGTTGACGAGCAAGAAACGTATTTGAGACAAAACTTTAGTACAAGTGACAATATCAATTACAGAGATGGTGATAAACAATCATCTAGATATTTTGATTTTGGAGACTCAGAGTCTGGATCTAAAGCAGATCAAGCTATGTACAACTCTCCTAAACATAATGTTACAACAGACAGTTTAGGGAAAATGATCAGAAAATATGATAACTCTAGTAAACGTACAACTTTAATCGATGATAAAGTAAGAGTTTACAAAGGAGGTTCTTGGAGAGATAGAGCTTACTGGTTAGATCCAGCTCAAAGAAGATACTTCCCTCAAGATATGGCAACTGATTACATTGGTTTCAGATGTGCAATGTCTAGAGTAGGTTCAAAATCTGAAAGAAGAAAATCTCCTAGAAACTAAGATTTAGGAATTAAAATATAAAAAATTCCAAGTTCCATTAACTGAATATTCAGTCTGGAATTTGGAATTTTTTTATTGTTTTTTTTCTACTTTTATGACTTATTAAAAATTTTATAAATGAATATTCAAGACATTCATAACTTATTTTTACAGTGTAGTTCCTTGTCAATTGATACAAGAAAAATCGAAAAAGAATCGATGTTTTTTGCTATTAAGGGAGAAAATTTTGATGCTAATGCGTTTGCTAAACAAGCGTTAGAATTAGGGGCTTTATATGTTATTATTGATAATGAATCTTACTTTATTGACAGTAGAACTATTTTGGTGGAAAACAGTTTGCAAACGCTTCAGGAATTGGCAAGATTTCATCGAAACTATTTAGCACTTCCAATTGTTGCCTTGACAGGTAGTAACGGAAAAACCACGACAAAGGAATTGATTAATGTTGTGCTGTCCAAAAAGTTTAAAACAAAAGCGACTATTGGCAATTTAAATAATCATATTGGTGTACCGTTGACATTGCTTTCTTTTACAAAAGAAACAGAAATTGGAATTGTTGAAATGGGAGCCAATCATCAAAAAGAAATCGAATTTTTATGTCAAATTGCGCAACCCGATTTTGGATATATAACCAATTTTGGAAAAGCGCATTTGGAAGGTTTTGGTGGAGTTGAGGGAGTAATTGCGGGTAAAAGTGAAATGTATCAATATCTTGCGGCAAAGCAGAAAACTGTTTTTGTAAATCTCGAAGATCCAATTCAGATTGAGAAATCAAAAGGCATTAAATCATTTACTTTTGGAGTTAAAAAAGAAAATGCAGATTTAAACATTCAGAATATTACAGCAAATCCATTTGTTACAATTGAATACAATAATTTTTCTGTAGAATCTCATTTAATTGGACTTTACAACGCTAATAATATTAATGCAGCTGCAGCAATTGGGAAATACTTTGATGTAAAAGAAAGCGATATAAAGAGCGCTATTGAGAATTATATTCCTGCTAACAACAGGTCTCAAATGATGCAAAAAGGCTCAAATGAGATCATTTTAGATGCTTATAACGCGAATCCGAGTAGTATGGCGGTGGCAATTACAAACTTTCTGCAATTAGACAAGAAAAATAAGATTATGATTCTTGGAGATATGTTCGAACTGGGAGATGAAAGTCTATACGAGCATAAGGTCATTGTTGATTCTTTAGCAGATCAAAAGCAAGCTCAATGTTTCTTGTTAGGAAAATCATTTTTTGCCAATAAGATTTCGAATGAAAATATTCAGTTTTTTGAAACATTTGATGATTTTACTGAATTTCTAAAGAGTTTCAAATTTGATTCTAATATGATATTAATAAAGGGTTCGCGAGGCATGGCCTTAGAGAGAACGTTAGAATATATTTAAAAAAGAAGCCATTCAATACTGAATGGCTTCTTTTTTAAATGCTCATTAAAAACCCGATTAGGTTTTCTTTTTTGTTTAGTCCTAATTTCTTTCTTAAACGATAACGGGCTAACTCAACCCCACCTGTAGAAATGTTCATAATTTCGGCTATTTCTTTGGTAGACATATTCATTAATAAATAAGTAGATAAATCTAATTCTCTTGGAGAAATGGTTGGATATTGTCCTTTTAATCGCTTTAAAAATTCAAAATGAACGTTTTTAATGTGCTTTTCTAAGTCTTTCCAGCTTTTATCGGTATTTACTTCTTTTACGATGCTTTTATGTAATTTGCTAAACTCAGATTTGGTGTTTTCGTCTAAAATTCCAGTGTCAATATCTTTCAGTTTATGAATGATTCCATTTAGAACTTTGTTCTTTTTCACAACCTGTAAAGAGTTGTTTACTAGTTCTTTGTCCTTTGCTAAGATTTTGATTTGAAGCTTGTCATTTTTCAGCTTTTCAATTTCTTTTTCTAGATCATGCTGTTCATGTCTAATTTTAGACTCTTTTTCAAGATAAAGCCTTCTTTGTTCAATGGTTTCATAATATCTGTTTTTTCTAATCTTCAGTTTAATTCTAACTGAGATTATATACGCGCCAAGCAATATGAGCACTAGATAAAATAGGTAAGCCAAAAAGTGTCTGTACCAAGGCGGAGATACTGTAAATTCCACTTCTGTGATATTAGATTCTATACCATAGCTATTTCTGGCTTTTAGTTTCATTACATAATTGCCTTCTCTCAAATTGGTATATTCTTTTATTGCTGTCGATGACCATCCGCGCCAATTCTCTTCAAAAGGTTCTAATTTATACGAATACATTACATTTTCCTGATTCTCATATGTTGGCGATGCAAAAGTGAATTTGACACGGTTGTATTTGTATGGTATGCTGTATGACTCCAGTTTATTGTCTAAATTGCCTGTTAAAATAGTGTCTCCAGGATTCGAAAAGCTCTCAATAAAAGCTTTTGGTTTTGCCATAAAAGTGTTTGGAATTGTTGAATTATAATGAGCTAAACGATCTGTTAGTCCTATAAAAATGTTCTGAGGATCTATCGCATTTACAGATATATAATTGTTTACCAAATTTCCGCTTAGGTTTGAGAAAATGGCTTGTTTCTTTGTGAAAGTTCCGTTTTTGTTTTTAACTAATACGCCAAGTGATTCATTAAATGCGTACCAGAGGTTTCCTGCAGAATCTTCTATTAAAGTGTTAATAGTTGGAATTCCGTTAAATAAGTCTGTAATTTTTTTGTCTTCGAAAAAAGTTTCCTGTTCTACAGAATATCTGAAAAAATGATTTTTTACCTGAAAGTATACTTTGCCATTAATGTTTTGAAGGCTGTTTATTCCTTTATACTTTTCTGATATATTGACGTGCTTTTTTATAAAATCAAATCTTTGTAAATCCTCAGATAATTTTACCTGATATAAAAAAGGATTTTTCTTTAACCATAAATAATTTGCATCTATTTCTACAGAAAAATTATTAGTCGTTTCATCAAATCCTTTGACCTGATGTAAATAATCATATCCAGAAGCTGATCTTTTAAAGACTGAAAAGCCATTATAACTTTCTCCTATTATATAATTTTCATGGTCAGGGATTTTTTTGAATCCAAAATACCCTTTGTTGTCAAGTATTTTTGATACTCGGTTGTTTTCGATAATTAATGCTCCACTGTTACTGGCACATATTAATACATTATTTAGAACTTGAATATTCCAAACCTGTGAAATAGTTCCTTCAACTCTTGTAAATGGGCTGTCTTTAAAAGAACCTCCCCAAGAATGGTAAAACAGACCTTGGTTTGTGGCTACATATAGATTTCCATTATGCATTGTAGAGGCATATACTGTACCTATATTGTAGCTATAATCAAAAAAGGAGAAAGGCGAATTTTCATTTATAAAAGTGATACCATTATCAAGACCAAGCCAAATATTACCTTTGTTATCTATAAATGAGGCTAGAATTGTATTGTTCTGAATGCCTTTTTGTCGGTTTAAATGCTGGATTATTTTTCCATTTAAATCGCAGATAATGGCCCCGTCTAATACAGAATTTAGTATTATAAACTTGTTTTTGATTATGGATCCGCCTAGCGAAGTGTTTTTCTTGATAAATTCATTGGCTTCTGTCGCCCACGGTTTAATAATGCCATTTTCAGATACAAAAAGACCCTTTTCTAAAGTAGCGTATAATAATTTGTTATTCGACAAAGGAAAAAGTGACCATATTTCTTTGTCATTAAACACAGTAGTGCCCTTTATTGCTGTAAGTTTTCTGTTTTTGTATTCAAGTAATCCCAATGTTTTGTCTTGGAAGTATAAGCGATTGTTGACTAAAAATGAAAATTGAAATTTGTGTGGTGCAGTAAGCGTGGTAACTTTCTCATTTTTAAGAAAAAAGACTTTGCTGAAAGACTGGAATATGACTTCTCCATTAAAAATATGTATTCTCCAGATCAAGTTGATATTCTCTTTGTCTATGGGGCTTAATAAATTGTAGAGAGAATGATATTTTAAAATTCCCTTTTCATCATTTTTAAAATACCCAAATTCATTGTTTCCTCCAACAAATATTCTTCCTAGAGCATCAATTTTTAAGCTTCTAATCTCCGATTTATTGGGTAAAGAGTATTTATGCCAGTTTGAACCGTCAAACTGAATTAGACCGCTGTTGTTTGCAAAATAAATATTTCCATTTTTATCCTGATCTATACTCCAGTTTTGGGTTCCTCCTTTATATTCTGATCTTTTATAATTTTTTATATCTGGAATTCCGATATTTTTTACCTGAGAGAAACTTTTTATTTGTAAGAAAAATAGTGAAATTATTATATAAGACCTAACTAAGAATTTCATAAAATTTTAAATATATTTTTATTATAAATGCTCTATTTTGTTTTTAAACTGTTGATTTATCAATCAGAATTAATCACGTTTTTTAAATTATTTTTAATTTATAACGTAATAGTTGTTGTTAAACTAATGTAATATACGTTTTTTTTAATTAACATTTTTGTAACATTTTTTTTTCAAAATTAAAGTATTGTAAATTAATTAATTATGCAATAGATGTTGTGTTTTTGTAGTGTGTTAAAATTTAATTTGAAGTGTTTTTGTAAAGAAATTTAATCTAATACTTATTAAAATTTAACATTATAATTGCATTAAATTACTAATTAATTAACCAAAATTTTTAGAAAAATGAAATTGACAAAATTATTTATTTTTTGTGTTTTGTCATTACTGTTTTCTGTTGTCGCATTAGCTCAGGATGTGACTGTAAATGGAATCATTAATGATGAAAGTGGATTACCCGTCCCAGGTGCGACGGTTTTAGTAAAGGGAACCAATAAAGCAACTGCATCTGACTTTGATGGGAAATTTCAGATTAGTGCTCCCTCTAACGGAACTTTGACAATTAGTTTCGTTGGTTTTGAAACTGTAAATGAGGTGATAGCGGGCAAAACAAAGCTTACTATTGTTCTTAAAGCAGTATCTCAAAGCTTAAATGAAGTGGTAGTTATCGGATACGGTACACAAAAGAAAGCTTTGATTACTGGTGCTTCTACAAACTTAAAAGGAGAAACACTAAAGGAATTGAATACTGGATCGGCTATGGAAGCTCTTCAAGGTATTGCGCCAGGTATTAGTATTACAAGAAATAGTGGTGCGCCAGGAGCTGGTACAAAAGTCGTTATTCGTGGTATTGGTACAATTGGATCTTCAAATCCGTTGTATATCGTAGATGGAGTTGCTGTTGGAGATATAGATTATCTAAGCCCTTCAGACATTGAATCTATAGATGTTCTTAAAGATGCGGCTTCTGCTGCAATCTATGGTTCTAGAGCGGCAAATGGGGTCGTTTTGGTAACTACCGTTAAAGGACGTAAAGGAAGACCAGCTAGAATTTCTTATGATACATATTTTGGAATTCAAAACATCTACAAAAATCTGGATCCTTTGAACGCACAAGAATATATGTACATTCAAGATGAAGGAAGAGTTAACGACGGACTTGCTCCAAACGATTGGAAAGCGATGTTAACTAGCAACGACTGGCTAGAGAGAAATTATCCGGGAGCAGGAACGCAGCTTGGAGAAGAGATCTGGAATAAATTGCAAAACGGCTGGACAGGAACTAATTGGATAAATGAAATGTCTAAAAAAGATGCTCCTGTAGTAAATCATTCTATTAACATTACAGGTGGAACTGAAGATATTACGTATTCATTTGGGGTTTCCTATTTTGATCAAGACGGTATACTAGGTGGAAATATCGTAGATGCTGGTTTTAAAAGATTAACTACTAGGATGAATACGCAAATGGTTTTGAAGAAGAATGAAAGCCATAACATCATTACTATTGGAGAAAATGTAACTTATACTAATATTCAAAAAAGAGATGTTTCAAATGGAAATATTTACGGGAATGATTTGCACAATGCTCTTACACAAAACCCGTTACAACCTGCTTATTGGCAAACAGCGATTGACAGAAATATAAATGAATATGGATTTACTCCAACATTGGATGGATTAAATACAAATCAGACCAATCCTTTAGCGGTAATGTATTATAGAAGTAATTACAATTACCCAAAAGATCATAAAATTATTGGTAACGTATTTTTAGAGATTGAGCCAATTTCTAACTTAAGATTTAAAACGGTTTACGGAATTGATTCATGGTTTGGTTATAACAGAACGATGAACCCAACATACCATTTAGGAGTGCTTTACGATGATGCAGTTGATGGAGCTACACAATCTCAATATTTTGGTGCAAACTCAACTTGGACAAATACTCTTGCATACCAAAAACAAATAGGAAATCATAATATTAATGCTGTAATTGGTACAGAGCTATGGAAAAGAATTGTTGAAAATAATATATACGGTTCAAGAAATGGTTTGTCGTTTCCTAATGATCCAAAATATGCTTATTTAGACAATACGAAAAGTCCAAGTTCTATAGCAGATATTAATACGACAGGTTTTGATAAAGCTGCCGGTGGAGGTGCAATTATGTCTTATTTTGCACGTGCACAATATGATTATAAAGAAAAGTACCTTCTTTCTGCTGTTATACGTCGTGACGGATCTTCCAATTTTGCCAAAGGCTATCAGTATGGTAATTTCCCATCAGTGGCTGCTGGATGGGTTTTAAGCAAGGAGGATTTCATGGCTGGTACTTCAAAATACCTTGATTTCTTGAAGTTGAGAGCAAGCTGGGGACAAAATGGGAACCAATATACAGATTATGCTTTCTATTATACATCTAGTATTAAATATGCTTTTCCTGGTTACTTTTTTGGAGATACTAAACCGGTTTCTGGCCAGACTGCATATCCTGCCTCAGTACCTAATCCAACAGTTAGCTGGGAAACATCTGAACAGCTAGATTTAGGATTAGACGCAAGTTTTTTCAATTCAAGATTAGGAGTAACATTTGACTGGTATAAGAAAACAACTAGAGACTGGTTGGTTAAAGCACAGTTGCCAGGAACAGCTGGTGCTGATGATCCTTACAAAAATGGTGGGGATATTGAAAACAAAGGTTTTGAACTTTCTTTATCTTGGAAAGATAAAGCAGGGGATTTTAAATATGGTGTAACTTTAAGCGGTGCTTTTAACAAAAATGAAGTTACAAGGATTGACAATGGAAATGGTATAATTAATGGTTTGCCTCACGTTTTATCACAAGGAACATCAGAAATTTCTAGAGCGCAAGTAGGTTATCCAATCGGGTCTTTCTACGGTTTTAAAACAGCTGGAATTTTGCAGAACCAACAAGAAGCTGATGCTTATGTAGGACCTACAGGCCAGCCGTATTTTAGTGACCAACGTCCTGGAGATGTTCGTTTTGTTGACCAAAATAACGATGGTGTTATTGATGAAAAAGATAAAGTAATTCTTGGAGATCCAAATGCAAATTTCCAATTAGGAATCCAATTAAACTTTGAGTACAAAAATATTTATCTGAACACAACAATGGCTGGTAAATATGGTATGCAGGTGATGCAATCGTACAGATCATTTGCTGATAGTCCAAAACAAAACTATACTTCAGATGTATTTGATCGTTGGCACGGAGAGGGAACTTCAAACAAAATGCCTCGTTTAAGTTCTGTGTCAAATAGAAATACAAATTATATTTCGGATATCTACATGCACAATGCTGATTATTTAAGAATTAACAATTTAACAGTAGGTTATAATTTTAATGAATTATTGAAAGACATTAAATTTATTTCAAATCTTAAATTCTACGTTGCTGTAAATAACTTATACACATTTACAAAGTATGATGGTATGGATCCAGAAGTACGTTGGGGAGGAGATAATACAAACTATTCATGGGCTTCAGGAGTAGATTTAGGTTTATATCCACAATCTAGAACAGTAATGTTTGGATTAAGTGCAGATTTTTAATATTAAAACATTGACAATGAAAAAACTAAGATATATAGTAGCAATTTCAGCAATTTTTGCAGTGTATGGCTGTAATGATGAACTGGATACGGAGAACCTTTCAGAAAAAAGTTTAACTAGTTTTTATAAATCTCCTACTGATATAGACGAAGCAATGGCAGGTATTTACAATGCTATCTATACAGCCAATGTTCATAGTGAAGAACAAGTAGCGGCAAACTTGATGGACAATATGATGCTTGGCGGGGGAGGTCCTGACGATAAATCGGCAAAATGGGTAGATAATTTTGAAGATCCTGCAGAAGATACCTATCGCGATATGTGGAGACAATCATATAACGGAATTTCGAGAGCAAATGCCATTATTGAAAAAGTTCCAGATGCAGATTTCTCTAAGTATTTTGATACACCACAACTAGCAGATGACTTTAAAAAGCAAGCTCTTGGAGAAGCTTTGTTTATGAGAGCTTTCTTTTACTTCAGATTAGCAAAATTCTTTGGTGGAGTACCATTGGTTATAAAATATGATGGAGATAGATTAGTTGCTAGATCGACTTATAGTGAGACATTCGCACAAATCGCATCTGATTTAAAACTAGCCATTGAAACTATGCCTTCTACACCGTTTACTAGCATTCCGACTGCAAGATATGGTCACGCTAATAAATGGGTTGCGGAAGCATATTTAGGACGTGTGTTTTTGTTTTATACAGGTTACATGAGTAATATCGAAAAGCAAGCAACGGCAGATTTACCTCTTGTTGGAGGCGGTACTTTAACTGCAACACAAGTTGCGACTTATTTAGATGATTGCATCAATAATAGTGGTTATAAGCTAGCCTCTGATTTTAGAAACCTTTGGCCATACTCTTACGTAAACAAAAGTGCTAAAAATGACAATTTACTGCCTTGGGCTACAGCAGAAGGCTTATCATGGGTAGGTCAAGATGGTGCTACACCAACATTTGGAACAGGAAACTTTGAAACGATGTTTATGCAAAGATATTCTTTTGGTAACTGGGATTGGACAAATGGTCAGAGTTATACTAATAGACTTGCTCTTTTTAATTCATTGCGTGGTAACTCATTAGCGCCTTTTGGAGAAGGTTGGGGATGGTGTACTGTAAATCCAAAATTATTTGCAGGATGGGATGATGCCGACCCAAGAAAAAGAGGATCTATACTTGAAGTGGGTAAAGCAGAACAAGGAACAGCTGGTTATGCAGCAGATAAAGGAGATCATGAAACAGGGTATTTTAACAAAAAATATGTTGCATTACAGCACGATAACGGTAAAGGATCATATGTTGGAATGTTTGTTCAGATGTATGATTGGAAAATTACAGATATGCAGTTAATGCATGCTCAAGACTTTATTTTTATGCGTTTTGCCGATGTATTACTAATGCATTCTGAAATTACTAAAACGCCAGACGGTATGAATGCAGTAAGAGCAAGAGCTCATCTAGGACCAGTGGGATACTCTCTTGACAATATTAAAACGGAACGCTTACATGAATTAGCTTTTGAAGGTTTGCACTGGTTTGACTTAGTTCGTTGGGGAGATGTAGATACAGCATTTAATGATGTGATTCAAGTTAGAAACTCTGGTGTTGATGCTAATTATAGTGTAAAATACAGATCTGAAACTAAAGGGTTAGTTCCGATTCCTGAAACTGAAATAAGACTATTAAATGGAGTTTATAATCAAAATCCGGGGTGGTAATATTTATTAACTATTAATAATTAGAAAGATGAAAATTCATAATATAAAATATTTACTAATTGCTGCCTTTACGTTGGTCTTTTCAGCGTGCGACCCAATTGTAGATGAGCAGCATTTAGAGAATTCTACAGATGTTGCTGGAGTTGAATTAACTTCGGCACAAAATTCTGCAAAAGGTAATACAATTACCTTAAGTATGAATACACCTGGTGTTACAGGGTACTGGGACTATAATTTAGGAAAAGCTCTTACGAATGAAGTAACTATTGTTTATCCCATTCCTGGTAAATCAACTTTTACATTCGTAGGAACTTTAGGAGGCGAATTTTTCTCAAAAACGATAGATGTACAAGTAGACAAACTGGATACTCCATTAGATCAAGATTGGTATGATTTAGTGAGTACTAACACTGCAGCTGGTAAGACATGGGTTTTTGATGGCGTTGCAGGAACAGGTGATGCCTATTGGTTTATGTCTCCTCCAGATGATCCTAGTACGGCTATGACTGCTTGGTGGAATGCGGGAGATTGTTGTCCTCCGTTAGATGTGAGTGGCAAAATGCATTTTGACTTAAATGGAGCTGCAAATTATAATCACTATCAAACAGCTTCTGCAACAGCTGAGAAGGGAAGTTTTGTTATGGATATTGCTAATAAAAAGTTATTCATTAATAATTCGAAAATTTTAGGATACGAGGCTGGAAATGCCGCTAATGAATATACTATTATTACACTTACAGAAGACAAATTAGTATTGTATGTACCAAGAAGTTTAAAAGATAAAACAACAGGTTGGACTTTTGTCTATAAGCCTGAATAATATATTTTGTGTTAGTTATTTCGAAAAAGGAAGACTAAAAAATTCCTTTTTCGAATTTCAAACCTTATTTACGCTTCATTCTAATGATGAAAGTGTATTTTAAGATTTAAACTATGGTTAGTTTAAGTTAAGTTTATTGCCTGGTGGCCCGTAATTTCGATTACGGGCTTTTTTTTGCATTAAATCAAAATTTAGTTGAATTAAATGGTTATGTGTTTTATTGATAATGAGCTTTGATAATCAAAAAGAACTCTTATTATTTGATTTTTAGGCCATATTCTGGTCAAATTCCTTTTGATTTTTATTTAAGGTAGTATTAACGGATGCTTATATGGAGAAACAAGTTGTTTTAGGTCTTATTTGTGAGCTTTTTTGGAATGGATTTCATTTTACAGACAATTGTCTTAAAAAATGTATTTCAAAATAAATCCAAACGCCAAGTTGATAAACCGTCTAAAATTGATGTTTACATCTTAGTTCTTTAAAATTGGATGTTTTTTCAATTTTTTTATGATTCAATTTCAGCATTATTCGCTTTTTCGGAGATAAAAAAAGCAGTAATTTCCTCTAAAAATTATTAAAATAAGTTTTTACTTACAATAAAAATATTGCTGATAATGTAAAAAAAGTACGGTAAAAAAATGATATTCTCAGTTTTTTAGAATTTATAAAAAAATGACATTTTATTCTTGTAATTGATTTAAAAATAGCTATTTACAGTTTGTTTACTAGCACTATCACGTTGTAGTTTTATAATTTTATTTGATTTATTTTGCTCAAAATATAATGTAGTGTTATTTTTTGATATTAACTTTTCTTTAGTACTATTTATTATTTTTTTAAAATATTTAAAATCAATTGTTTGTGTTTTTTTTGATGTGTTTTTATAATATTATTTTTTTCTTTTTGATGTGTTTTTGTAGTGAATTTTAGATATGAAAAGTAAAAATTAAGTTTTAGTATTGCATCAAATTACTAATTAATTAACCAAAATTTTTAGAAAAATGAAATTAACAAAATTACTTGTTTTTTGTATTTCATCTTTGTTATTCTCGGTTATAGCTGTGGCTCAGGATGTCACAGTAAATGGAATAATTAATGATGAAAATGGTTTGCCTGTTCCAGGCGCAACAGTTTTATTAAAAGGTACTACAAAATCTACTGCGTCAGACTTTGACGGAAAGTTCCAGATTCAAGCGCCTTCAAACGGATCATTAACAATTACTTTTATTGGTTACGCAACAGTAACTGAAGCAGTAAACGGAAGAACAAAAATTACAATTCAATTAAAACCAGAATCGCAATCTTTAAATGAGGTTGTAGTTGTTGGATATGGTACTCAAAAGAAATCTGTTGTAACTGGAGCAATCTCTAGTGTAAAATCGGCTGATCTTGAAAAAGTACCAAACGGAAGAGTTGAACAGGCTTTACAGGGTAGAGTAGCAGGGGTTTCTGTTGCTGCAGTTTCTGGACAGCCAGGAGAAAAGTCAAAAGTTCGTGTAAGAGGTATCACTACCTTTAGAGAAGGTGGAAATGATCCTTTATGGGTAGTTGATGGAATTGCTATAGATGCTGGTGCCGTTGGTTTTATCAATCAATCTGACATCGAATCTATCGAGGTTCTTAAAGATGCTGCGTCTGCTGCAATCTATGGTACTCGTGCGGCTACTGGGGTAATTTTAGTTACTACTAAAAAAGGTAAGTCAGGAAAAATTTCTGTAAACTATAATGGTTTTGCAGGTATCTCGGCTCCAGCTAAAAAATTAAATATGTTGAATGCTACTCAGTATGCAACTTTAATGAATGAAAAATCTTTAAATGATGGAGGAGGTATTAAATACGCAAATCCTGCATCTTATGGTAAAGGTACAAATTGGCAAGATGCAATTTTTAATGATTCAGCTTTTAGATATACACATGAGTTAAGTATTAGTGGAGGTGGTGAAAAATCTACTTTCTATGCTTCATTCGGAATTCAAGATCAAGAAGGTATTGTTGTTACTGATATTTCTAACTATACAAAGAAAAACTTCCGATTAAACTCAACTCACAAAATTTCTAATTATTTTACTTTTGGTCAAACTTTCGGGTACACACACCAAAAAACAAAAGGAATTGGTAACGTAAACAATGAGTTTGGAGGACCTTTAAGTTCTGCAATTAACTTAGATCCGCTTACTCCACTAGTAGTTACTGATCCTGCTGTAGCAAACTCAGGTTATTATACAAATCCAAATGTGATTAGAGATGCAAATGGAAATCCTTATGGAATTTCTTCTTTAGTACAACAAGAGATGACAAACCCTCTTGCATATACTCAAACTAGATTAGGAGGATTTGACTGGTCAGACGATTTTGTTGGTAATGCTTATTTAGAAGCTAATATTACTAGTCATTTAAAATTTAGAACAACACTTGGTGGTAAGTTGGCATATTGGGGGAATGAAATGTTTACTCCGGTTAACTTCTTAAACCCAAATATGAAAGCTGACAGAAATAACTACAATCAAAATAATGAAAAAGCACTTTCTTGGACTTTAGAAAATACTTTGTCTTATGCTAACAAATTTGGAGAACATAACGTGAGTGTTCTTGCAGGGCAAGGTGCTTACGTAGAAAATATTGGTAGTACTATAGGAACAACAATGTTCGGTCTGCCAATTACAAGCTACAAAGATGCTTCTTGGAATTTTGACATTCCTCAAACAGACAGAACAACAAGAACAAGCGATAAAGTAGAACACAAATTGGCTTCATTGTTTTTACGTGCCAACTACGATTATATGGAGAAGTATCTTTTTACTGGAATCGTTCGTCGTGATGGATCAACTCGTTTTGGTGAAAACAAAAAATGGGGAGTTTTCCCATCATTCTCTTTAGGATGGGTAGTTTCTAAAGAAGGTTTTTGGAAAGAAAACAATATAGTAAATACTTTAAAATTCCGTGGAGGTTACGGAGTAGTAGGTAATGACAATATTGAAGAATTTAAATATAGAGCTACAGTTGTAGGAGGTTACAATTATACTATTGGAAATTCAGGAGCTATCACAACTGGATACGGAAACTCTACTTTACCAAATGCAAACTTAGGTTGGGAAGAAACATCTCAAACTACTGTAGGTCTTGATGCAAAATTATTTAATGATTTTTCTCTTACACTTGATTACTACAAAAAATCAACAAAAGGAATTTTAAGAAACGTTGTAATTCCTGGATATGTTGGAGCAACTGATGCACCTTCTGCTAACATTGCAGATATGGACAACAGCGGTTTTGAGGTTGAATTAGGATATAAGAAAAGACTTGGAGAGTTTAATTTAGGTGTAAATGCAAACTTTGCTTACTTGAAAAACGAAATTACTTATGTAGGATCGTCTACTAATTTCATTGTTGGAGATGCTTCTTTCCAATCTATGGGACCTGTAACTAGAACACAAGTTGGACATTCATTTAATGAATTCTACGGATATAAAACAGCTGGGATTTTCCAAAATGAGGCAGAAGTTGCAGCATACAAAAATGCATCAGGAGACTTAATTCAGCCAAATGCTAGACCTGGAGATTTCCGTTGGGTAGATTCTAATAACGATGGAAAAATTACTGATGATGATAAACAATTCTTAGGAACAAATATCCCTAAATATACTTTCGGTTTTACAATAAACTTAGACTATAAAAACTTTGACTTTATGGCATTTACTCAAGGAGCCGCAGGAAGCAAAATTTTCCAAGGTTTAAGAAGGTTAGATGTACTTAATGCAAACTACCAGACAAAAGCTTTAGAGCGTTGGGTTGGAGAAGGAACTTCAAACGATTATCCAAGATTGACAAATAATGATCCAAATAAAAACTACACTAACATGTCTGATTTTTACTTGGAAGATGGAAATTACTTCCGTTTAAAAGTGGTAACTCTTGGATATACAATGCCAGTTAGTTTATCATCTAAAATTGGAGCTGATAAATTACGTTTTTATCTAACAGGGGAAAACTTAATCACTTTTACAAAATATACTGGATTTGATCCAGAAATTGGAGGCCAAGTTTTTGGTATAGATAAAGGAGTTTATCCACAAGCAAGATCTATTTTGTTCGGAGTTAACGTTCAATTTTAAAAAATAAAGAATCATGAAAACGATAAAATTTAAATATATATATGTGGCTGTGGCACTGGCTGTTCTAGGATCTTGCTCTGAAGATTTCGTGACCACTAACCCAGAAGGAAAATTTGACACAAGTACGTACTTTTCTAATGAGCAGCAATGCTATGCTGCTTTAGTGGGAGTTTACGATCCGATGAGAAAAAATACGGGAGGTTTTGAAAACTTAGTAGCAATGCTAAATGCTGGTTCTGATGATTTTTACGCTGGTGGAGGTAGCTCTACAGACGGAACTGGAATTCAAAATTTTTCTACGCACTCACTTTCTTCAATTACAATTCCATCAAGCTATTGGAACGATCATTACCAAGGTATTTCTAGAGCAAACTTGTTATTATTTAAATTACCAGCTGCTTCTATGAATGATGCAGTTAGAAAGAGATTTGCTGCTGAAGCAAAAACGTTGAGAGCGCTTTACTATTTTAATTTAGTAAGAATGTTCAAAAATATTGCTTTAGTTTTAGACCCATTAACTACTGAGACAATTTATACTCCTGAGCAAGTTGCACCAGAGGTAATTTATGCTCAAATAGAAAAAGATTTAACAGAAGCTATTGCAGATTTACCAAATACTGTGGTAAAAGATACTGAAGCAGGAAGATTTAACAAAGGAGCTGCCCAGGCACTTTTAGGGAAAGTGTTTTTATTTGAAGGTAAAAAACCTCAGGCAGCTGCAGTTTTAGCTGAAGTAAACGGTACTCCAGGAGCGGTAAACCAATATGGTAATAAATTATTGGATGAATATAGTGACTTATGGGTAACATCAAACAAATTCAATGAAGAATCATTAATCGAGGTATCTCATAGTAGTGCCGGTAACTCTGATTGGACATTCTGGGGACAAGGTAAAGATGAAGGAAACTCTTTAAACATCATGGTTGGACCTAGAGGTTACTCTAGACCAAAAGGTTCTGATGCACCAGATCTTCCAGCAGGATGGGCTTTCAACGTTGCGACTCAAAAATTATATGATGCTATGCAAGGTGATCCACGTTTAGGAGCTACAATTCTTGACTTAAAAGCTTTAAAAGCAGCAGGAAAAGCAGATTATATTCCAGCTTACCAAGATACTGGATATTTCTTAAACAAATATCTTCCAAGACAATCAGATGTTAGTACTGGTGGTGGTAACTCAGAGTTGAACTACAAACAAAATTCTTATGTAATTAGACTTGCAGATACTTATTTAATGGAAGCAGAAGCTTTAGGATCTGGGCCAAGAGCACAAGCTTTACTTGATGCGGTTAGAGAAAGAGTTGGATTAGCTTCTGTTCCTGTTACATTAGCAGCTATCAAGCATGAAAGAAGAATGGAATTAGCAGGTGAAGGACATAGATTCTTCGATTTAGTAAGATGGGGAGATGCTGCTGCAGCATTGTCAGATAGAGGTTTTGATGCAGGAACGGATGAAATTTTACCAATTCCGTATACAGAACTTAATGGTACTAAATTGAAACAAAATCCTAATTACCAATAGTATTTACTAATTAACCAAAGCAAAAAGAAATGAACCTAAATATGTATTTAAGAAAAAGTGTATACCTAATGCTAGCTTTAGCATTAGGAACACTAAATAGCTGTAGCGAAGAAGTTAATGAAAACCCTCTTGTAGCTACAAATGTTGATGCTTCGTTTACTATAACGCCTGTTGCAGGTGCTATGAATACTTATCTTCTAACGGCACAGCCTAAAGGAGTAATTCTTTCGCAATGGGATCTAGGCGATGGTGCGAGTAATGGAAAAATGAATCAAGTGATTTCTTTACCTGATGCAGGAACATATACTATAACGCACACAGCCGTGGGAGCTGGAGCAGCAATGGCATCTTCTTCTCAGCAAATTATAGTAGCACAAACAGACCCTGCAAAAGGAAACTTGGTGCAAGGTGGAAATTTTGCTACAGCTGCAGATCAAGCTAAATGGACAAGTGCACAATTAAGTCCGTCAGGAACGGCTTTTTGGTCTTATGGTGCTAATGGTGCTACCATTCATTTACCAGGAGGAGGAGCTCAAGAAGGTATTTATCAGGCAATCGACGTTGTAAAAGACAGAGAGTATACTATAGACATGACAATTTCTTGCCCTAGCGGTTTAGACGAGACTTGGTTTGAAGTATATGCTGGTACATCAGAGCCAAAACCAGGTGTTGAATATAATGATAACGTAGTAATGGGAATAAGTACTTGGGATGGCTGCGGAACATCTAAATTTGCAGGAAGATTGTCTGCAATTGGCTGTAAGAAAAATAAAGTAACCGGTACAGTTTCCAATGTTGTTAAATTCTCTGAAAGTGGAAAAATTTACCTTGTAATTAGATCGGGAAGTAATAAAAGTACTAATGAGCCAATTACAATCAAAAAGGTTGAGTTCAGAGGAAAATAAAAAGTTAAGTTAAGTTTAAGTTTAAGTTTGGTTGTAAATAGCCCATAATCATTATGAGTATGGGCTATTTTTTAAATCCTTCATAGGTAGAACTCGATTTTGATTTCTTCTAAACTTCAATTTAAAAACATAATAATTGGAAGCGAATGAAAAAAAATAGCCTAAAAATTTTATGCCTTTTGTTTTCTGCTGCAGCTTTTGCACAACAGCCAAAAACAAAAAAAGAGTTTACAACCAACGGCAAAAGAATAACCGTTTATACTACTGCAGAAAACTCAAAGTTACGATTGACTACAACAGATAATTTGACTTTTTCTGCCGCAAAACAACCCTTAGAAACAGAAACTTCTGTTTTTGTAGAACCAGCCAAAAAGTTTCAGACTTTTATGGGAATCGGAGGGGCAATTACAGATGCAAGTGCCGAAATATTTGCTAAACTTTCAAAAGAAAAACAAGCAGAGTTTTTAAATGCTTACTACGATCAGCAAAAAGGTATTGGCTATTCTTTGCTAAGAACAACAATTCAAAGTTCTGATTTTAGCAGTGGAAGCTATTCTTATATCGAAGAAGGAGACAAAGATCTGAAGACTTTTTCTATTGATCATGATAGACAATTTCGTATTCCTTTGATCAAACAAGCCATTCAAAAAGCAGGTGGAAAATTGACTACTTATGTAGCTCCTTGGTCACCAAATGCTTTTATGAAAAGCAACAAAAATGTATTAAAAGGAGGAACTTTACTTCCTGAATATTATCAGACATGGGCAAACTTTTATGTGAAGTTTATAAAAGCTTATGAAAAAGAAGGAATTCCGATTTGGGGAACTTCGACACAAAATGAGCCAATGGCAGTCCAGACTTGGGAATCTTGTATTTACACAGCTGAAGCAGAAAGAGATTTTATCAAAAATTACCTTGGACCAACTTTGAAAAAAGAAAACCTTGGAAATAAAAAAATCATTGTATGGGATCATAACCGTGATTTGATGAATTACCGTGCAAACGTAATTTACTCAGATCCTGAAGCATCAAAATATGTTTGGGGAATGGGATTCCACTGGTACGAAACTTGGTCAGGCGGAGCACCAATGTTTGATAATGTTGGAAAAGTAAATGAAGCTTATCCAGATAAAAAATTGATGTTCACAGAAGGATGTATCGAAAAATTTGATGCCTCGAAATATCAATTTTGGGGTAATGCAGAGCGTTACGGAATCAATATGATTCATGATTTTAATAACGGAACAGTTGCTTGGACAGACTGGAATATTCTTTTAGACCAGTTTGGAGGACCAAATCATGTTGGAAATTTCTGTTTTGCACCAATTCACGCAGATACTTCAACAGGAGAATTAATCTACACGCCGTCTTATTATTACATTGGACACTTTTCAAAGTTTATCCGTCTAGATGCTGTGCGAGTAAGTACTGCAGTAAGCAAAAGCGCTTTATTGAGTACCTCTTTTTTAAATGCTGACGGAACCATGGCCACTATTGTCATGAACCAATCAGCAAATGACCTTACCTACAATTTAATTATTGGAGATAAAAAGGCAGAAGTGAAAATTCCGCCACACGCTATACAAACACTTGTTTATTAATATTTTGTAGTAAAGTAATGAAGAGGACTAATTTGAATCATCCATTTTAGTCTTCTCTTGCTTTTTAATTTTAAAACGATTTTTTAAGCAACATGAAAGTTACCTCTCAAATATTTTTATCAGCCTTTGTCTTAATGCAATTAAGCTGTTTTACCTCGAAAATAACAGCTCAGAAAAATAATAAAATAAAGGTTTATACTACTGCCGAAAACACCAATTTGAAATTGACATTATCAAATAATTTGATTTCAAAAAACAACACTAAACAACAAAAAAACTCAACAGTATCTATTCTAGTAAATACTGAAAAGACAGACCAAACCTTTCTCGGAATAGGGGGTGCAATTACAGATGCAAGCGCTGAAGTTTTTGCAAAATTATCGCCAAAAAAACAACAGGAATTTTTAAATGCTTATTATGATAAAAATAAAGGTATTGGATATTCTTTGGCTAGAACAAATATTCACAGCTGTGATTTCAGCAGTGACAGCTATACTTATGTTTCTGAAGGAGACAAAGATTTAAAGACTTTTAATATTGACCACGATCGAAAATATAGAATTCCTTTAATCAAAAAAGCAATTGAAACAGCCGGCGGGAAACTAACCTTATTTGTTAGCCCATGGAGTCCCCCAGCTTTCATGAAAGACAATAATGATATTTTGCACGGCGGCGTTTTATTGCCTGAATTTGCACCATCTTGGGCATTGTATTATACGAAGTTTATAAAAGAATACGAAAAAGAAGGAATTCCAATCTGGGGACTAACAGTTCAGAATGAACCAATGGCTAAACAAAGATGGGAATCTTGTACTTATACTCCAGAAGCAGAAAGAGACTTTCTTAAAAATCATCTTGGACCAACTTTAGAAAAAGAAGGATTAGGGTCTAAAAATGTTATTATCTGGGATCACAATCGCGGAGACATGCTAACCAAAAGAGCCAATCTTGTTTTCTCGGATCCTGAAGTTTCTAAATATGCTTGGGGAATCGGATTTCATTGGTACGAAACGTGGAATGGTGGCCCGCCTCAATTCGAGTCTGTGGCAAAAGTTCACGAAGCATTTCCAAATAAAAACCTGCTTTTTACAGAAGGATGTATCGAAAAATTTGATGCTTCAAAATATCAGTTTTGGGGAAATGCAGAGCGTTACGGAATCAATATGATTCATGATTTTAATAATGGAACAGTTGGTTGGACAGACTGGAATATTCTTTTAGACCAGAACGGAGGTCCAAATCATGTTGGCAATTTCTGTTTTGCGCCAATCCATGCCGATACCACAAAAGATGAATTGATTTATACTCCAATGTATTATTATATTGGCCATTTCTCAAAATTCATTAGACCAAACGCAAAAAGAGTGCTTGAAACCATAAGCGACAAATCTTTATTGAGTACTTCTTTTAAAAATTCTGACGGACAATTGATTACGATCGTAATGAATCAATCTGAAAAAGAAGTTGTCTATTCTTTAGAAAATCAAAAAGGAAAAACGACAATTACTATTCCGGCACATGCTATACAGACTATTGTATACTAATTGTCGAACTAACTAAAAAACCACAGAAAATGAAGTTTAATTTAAAGAATGTCATAAAAGCGTTTTTCTTTATGGCAGTCGTAATGGCCCAAGTAAAATGCTCTTCTTCAAGTGATCCTATAGAAAACCCGCCTGTAGATCCGCCAGTTGTAAATCCTCCTGTAGTTGTTACAAATGATGTTGATTTCTGGTTGACAAAAGGAAATCAGAGTGTTTTATTGGCAAAACAACCTGGAACTTTAGGATTTGGCACAACAGCAAATGCATATGCTAATATTGAAGTTAATGCTACTCAAAAATATCAGACAATCGATGGTTTCGGGTATACCTTAACAGGAGGAAGTGTAGATGTTATAAACCAATTAAACCCAGCAAAAAGAACTGCTCTTTTACAAGAATTATTCGGGAATGGAGAAAATTCAATTGGAGTAAGTTATATCAGAATCAGTATTGGAGCTTCAGATTTAAATGCAACGCCTTTTACTTATAATGATCTTGCGGCTGGAGAAACAGATTTAAATCTAGATAAATTCAGTTTAGATAAAGACAAAAATTTAATTGCCATGTTAAAAGAAATTCTGACAATTAATCCGAAGATTTTAATATTAGCAACGCCTTGGTCTGCGCCTATTTGGATGAAAGATGTTGCTAGTTTTAAAGGTGGAAAACTGAAAACAGAATATTATAATGTTTACGCTAAATATTTTGTAAAATACATTCAGCAGATGAAAGCGGAAGGAATTACGATTGATGCCGTAACTCCTCAAAATGAACCTCTACATGACGGAAACAATCCAAGTATGTATATGTCGGCAACAGATCAGGCAAGTTTTATAAAAAACAGCTTGGGGCCTGCGTTTAAAACAGCAAATCTAAGCGTAAAAATTATTGCTTATGATCACAATTGCGATAATCCAAATTATCCAAAAACAATTTTAGCAGATGCAGATGCATTTCCTTTTGTAGACGGATCGGCTTTTCATTTATATGCTGGTGATATTAGTGCTTTAACTAATGTGTACAATTCTTATCCGACTAAAAACGTATATTTTACAGAGCAATGGACTTCTTCTGATGGGAAATTTGAAGGCGATCTAAAATGGCATCTTCGAAATGTAATTATCGGATCAATGAGAAATTACAGTAAAAATGCGTTAGAGTGGAATGTGGCAAATAATGCAAGTTTTGGACCCCATACAGATGGTGGCTGTAACATGTGTAAAGGTGCTATAACTATAACTTCAGGCGATAGTTTTGAGCGTAATGTAGCGTATTATATTATTGCACATGCTTCAAAATTTGTCCCAATGGGATCTACTAGAATCGAAAGCAATTCTGGCGGAAGCTTGCAAAATGTTGCATTTATCACGCCTTCTGGTTCTAAAGTATTAATTGTTGAAAATGATGGTGCTGCAACAGAAACTTTCAATATAAAATTTAACGGGAAATGGGTAACAACTTCGCTAGAAGCGGGATCAGTTGGAACTTATACTTGGAAATAAATTTAGAGACAATTCGATATGAAAAAAATAATTTTAACAGTACAGCTTCTAATTTCGATTGCTTCTTTTGGGCAAGGTTTCTTGCACAGAGACGGACAAAAAATAGTAGACGGAAATGGTAAAAATGTTCTTTTAAGAGGTTTAGGCCTTGGCGGATGGATGGTGCAGGAAGGTTATATGCTCAAGACGCAGCCATTTGCTAGTCCGCAATATCAAATTAGGCAAAAAATACAGGATGTAATTGGTGAGGAGGGAACAAAAGAATTCTACGCTGCGTACAAGGCAAACGGAATTACAAAACGAGATGTGGATTCTTTAGCAAAATGGGGATTCAATTCTATTCGTCTTCCAATGCATTACAATCTTTACACACCGTCCATCGAGCAGGAAAAAAATGATGAAATCACTTGGATAGAAGAAGGTTTTACAATGACTGACAATTTGTTGAAATGGTGTGCAGAAAATAAAATATATCTGATTTTAGATTTGCACGCAGCTCCTGGCGGACAAGGAAATGATGCTGCGATTTCAGATTTTGATACTACAAAACCAGCGCTTTGGCAGAGTGAAGCCAATCAGAAAAAAATGATTGCGCTTTGGAAGAAATTGGCTTCTCGTTACCGAGATAATCCTTGGATTGGAGCTTATGATATTATCAACGAGCCAAACTGGAATTTTACAGGATCAAACAAAAACGGCTGTGATGAAAATTCAAACGGCCCTTTAAGAGATTTGATGGTTGCAGTTACAAAAGCCATTCGTGAAGTTGATACCAATCATTTAATTTTTATTGAAGGAAACTGCTGGGGAAATAACTACAATGGAATTTTTCCTTTATGGGATGATAATCTGGCTTTAAGTTTTCATAAATATTGGAATTATAATGACAAAGCTTCTATCGAAAAGATGCTAGAGTACAGAGAAAAATACAATGTGCCAATCTGGATGGGAGAAAGTGGAGAGAATTCTAATGTCTGGTTTAAGGATGTTTTAACCTTGGTTGAAAGCCATAATATTGGTTGGGCATTTTGGCCAATGAAAAAAATAGACAATATCGCAGGAGTAGCTTCTGTTACCAAAATTCCTGAATATGATGTTCTGTTGAAATATTGGAAAGATGGCGGACAGAAACCATCACCAGAATTTGCAAAAAAGACCTTGATGAAAATGGCAGACAATTACAAAATGGAAAACGTAACCGTTAAACCAGATGTGGTAGACGCCATGTTCAGACAAGTACAGACTGATGATACAAAACCATACAAGAAGAATGCAGTTCCTGGTAAAATTGCTGCAACGCATTACGATTTAGGAACCAACGGAAAAGCTTATTCAGACACTGATTTTGTAAACTATAGATCGGTAACTGGAAAAGACGAGCAATGGAATCGCGGTAACAGTATGAGAAATGATGGAGTTGATATTTTGCCATGTAAAGACAAAGATTCAAATGGTTATCAAGTTTCATTTATCGAAGATGGAGAATGGATTCAATATACCGTTGATGCAATAGAAGGAACTTACAATGTTGCGATTCGTTATTCGAGCGAAAAAGCAGAAGGGAAATTGTATTTAGAAATTGATGGAGGAATAAAATCAGCAGTTATTTCGCTTCCTGCAACGGGAGCAAATGATAAATGGAAAACGGTAATTGTATCAAATGTTGTATTGAAATCAGGTTCAAATAAAGTAAAAGCTGTATTTGAAAAAGGAGGTTTTAATCTGAACTATTTTGACTTTGTTGTGAACAAAAACAAAAAGTAGAAGAAATAATATTTATCTTGATATTCAATTTATTAACCAAACCATTTAAATAATAAAAAGATGAAAATAATCAATCTCGCAAATAGAGCAGCAGCATTTACTTTAATCCTATTATTTGTATTTCAGTCGTGCAGCAGTAACAATGATACATCCGATACTCCTGTCGTGGTAGCTCCCGATAAAATTTCGGTGGAAGTTGATGTAGTTGGAAAAACTGCTGAAATGCCAAATGGAGACGGAAGCGGAAAAATTAATTTAAAGATCGATGCTCCTAATGCAAAGTCATATAAAGTTGTGGTAAACAATGAAACAAAAGAGTTTACAGCCAACAGCTTTTCATATGAGTTTACTCAACCTGGAACAAAAACCTATACTATTGATGTTACGGTATTTAATGGAATAAAATATACTAATACTTCTACAACAGTAAATATTTTTGTAGCCAGAAAATTAATCTGGTCAGACGAATTTAATACAGACGGAGCTCCTGATTCTAATAAATGGGGTTACGATTTAGGAAATGGAAACGGTTTTGGGAATAACGAATTACAATATTATACAAACCGCTCCGAAAATGTAAAAATTGAAGGAGGTCTTTTGAAAATCACAGCAATCAAAGAAGCTTACCAAGGAAGCCAATACACTTCTACAAGAATGCTGACAAAAGGCAAATTTTCTTTTAAATACGGAAGAGCAGAAGTTCGAGCAAAATTGCCTGTTGGCGGTGGCACTTGGCCAGCTTTTTGGCTGTTAGGAGACAATATTGATACTGCAGGCTGGCCGTTATGTGGAGAAATCGACATTTTAGAATCAGTTGGAAACAATCCAAATGTCATTCATTCGTCATTGCATTCTCCGGGACGTTCAGGAAATACACCAGATACAAAAACGACAACAGCTCCAAATTCGACAACTGAGTTTCATATTTATGCTGCCGAATGGGATGCCGAGAACATCAAATTTTATGTAGATGATAATTTATTTTATACCTACAAAAACTCAAGTACAACCCCATTTAATGCCAAATTCTTTGTAATTCTAAATTTAGCAATGGGAGGAAATTTTGGAGGAACAGTAGATCCAAATTTCAAAAGTGCAACTTACGAAATTGATTACGTAAGAGTGTACAATTAACATAACTTTTAAACAAATTTTTTTCTTTAAAGCCCCGTAAACGCTAGATTTACAAGATTAAAATTTTTTAACATGAAAAAGATAAACAAACTTGTTTTTGCAGTAATGCTGCTTTTAGCCGTGAACTCATTTTATGGTCAGAATTTAAAGATTATGACTTATAACATCCGTTTGGATGTTGCTTCAGATGGAGAAAATGCATGGCCAAAACGAAAGGATTATTTTACCTCTCAAATTGGGTTTTATAGTCCAGAAATTTTCGGAGTTCAAGAAGCAACGCCAAATCAAGTTTTAGACATTGCATCGGCTTTGCCAAATTATAGCAGATTTGGAGTAGGAAGAGAAGAAGGCGGATTGGGAGAAGCCTGTACGATTTATTATAAAAAAGATCGTTTTAAGGTCGAACAATCTAACACTTTCTGGTTGTCTGAAACTCCAAATGTAGTTTCAAGAGGTTGGGATGCAGCCTGCAACAGAGTTTGTACGTACGGACTTTTTAAAGATTTAAAAACTAAAAAGTCATTTTGGGTTTTCAATCTGCATTTGGATCATATGGGTGAAGAGGCTAGAGTAAAAGGCGTACAGCTTGTTCTTTCTAAAATGAAAGAATTGAACACTAAAAATTATCCAGCCTTTTTAATGGGTGATTTTAATTCAGAACCAGATACAAAACAGATTAAAGAAATCAAAAATGTGATGAATGATACAAGAGACGTTTCAATAGAGAAACCTTTCGGGCCTTCTGGAACTTTCAATGATTTCAAACATAACGAACCCGTAACATTATTATTAGACTACATTTTTATTTCAAAAAATAGTGGTCTAAAAGTTCAAAAACACGCAGTGTTAAGTGATTCTAAAGATTTAAAATATCCGTCGGATCATTTGCCTGTCTTAATAGAAATAGATTAAAAATGAAAAACATCAACAAAAAACTTCAAATCCTGGTTTTACTGCCGTTAATTGCGATGCAGTTCAATTGTGGATCTTCAAAAAGTGTTACTGCCAATTCTGGAAAAGTAGAATCTTGGATTACTACTACAGATGAAACTTCAAAACTTAAAAAACAAACTGATTTGACTTTTAGTTCAGAAACAAATTCAAATCAGACCATTGAAGTAAATCCAGCTGAGAAATTTCAAACCATTGAAGGTTTCGGATTTTCTCTAACAGGAGGAAGCGCTCAGGCTATCAAAAAATTGGATAAGGCAAAAAGAGAAGCGTTACTTCAGGAATTATTTTCAAGAAAAGACAATGCAATTGGTCTAAGTTATTTAAGAATAAGTATTGGAGCATCAGATTTGAATGAAAAAGTTTTTTCGTATGATGATATGCCAGAAGGACAAACCGATATGAATTTGGAACATTTTAATCTTGGTCCAGATTTAGACGATGTAATTCCGGTTTTAAAAGAGATTCTAGCTATAAATCCTAAAATAAAAATAATGGGTTCTCCGTGGTCGCCTCCAGTTTGGATGAAAGATAACGGAAGTTCTAAAGGCGGAAGCTTACAGCCAAAATACTATGGAGTTTATGCGCAGTATTTTGTAAAATACATTCAAGCAATGAAATCGCACGGAATTGTTATTGATGCCATTACACCTCAAAACGAGCCATTGCATCCGGGAAACAATCCGAGTTTGTTAATGTTGGCAGAACAACAGGCAGATTTTATTGGCAATCATTTAGGTCCCGCTTTCGCGAAAGCAAACATAAAAACTAAAATCATTGTTTACGATCACAACTGTAACAAACCAGAATATCCTTTGACGATTTTAAGAGATTCAAAAGCAAATCCGTTTGTAACAGGATCGGCTTTTCACTTGTATGAAGGAGACATTAGCGCTTTAACGACTGTTCATAACGAATTTCCAAATAAAGATTTGTATTTTACCGAACAATACACAGGTTCAGGAACTAATTTTGAAACTGACTTGAAATGGAGCGTAAAAAATGTAGTAATCGGTTCAATGAGAAACTGGAGTAAAAATGCACTTTCATGGGGATTGGCAAATGATGAATTCTATAAACCTTTTACTCCAGGAGGATGTTCAACTTGCAAAGGAGCTTTGATGATTGATCAGAACCAAAATATTAAAAGAGAAGTTGGATATTATATTATCGGACATGCTTCTAAATTTGTTCCAGAAGGTTCGGTGAGAATTGGAAGTAATATTGCGGGAGATTTATACAATGTAGCTTTTAAAACGCCATCTGGACAGACCGTTTTAATTGTAGAAAATGACGGAGCTTCAGCTGCAACATTTAATATTAAATACAACCAAAAACAAACCACAACCACTCTAAACGCAGGTGCAGTAGCAACTTACGTTTGGTAAACAACTTAAACACATGAAAAAAACAACAACAATTATGCTGTTTATGCTTTCGCTTTTAGCGTCGGCACAACAGCAGACAATAGATCAGAAAGTCAATGATCTATTGAAGAAAATGACAATCGAAGAAAAAATTGGTCAGTTAAATCAATATACTGGCGATAACCAGGCAACGGGTCCAATTACAATAAACCCAAACAAACAAGCTGAAATAAAAGCAGGTTTAATTGGTTCGATGCTAAATGTTATCGGTACAAAATATACCAGAGGATATCAAGAATTGGCGATGCAGTCAAGACTTAAAATTCCGTTGTTGTTTGGGCAGGATGTAATTCACGGATATAAAACCACTTTTCCGCTTCCTTTAGCAGAAGCAGCAAGCTGGGATTTACAGGCAATTGAATTAGCAGCAAGAGTTGCAGCAACTGAGGCAGCAGCAAGCGGAATTCACTGGACATTTGCACCGATGGTAGATATTAGCCGTGATCCTCGTTGGGGACGTGTAATGGAAGGAGCAGGAGAAGATACTTATTTAGGTTCTAAAATTGCTTACGCAAGAGTAAAAGGTTTTCAGGGAAATAAACTTGGAGATTTAAACTCAGTTATGGCCTGTGTTAAACACTTTGCGGCTTATGGAGCTGGAGTTGGAGGAAGAGATTATAATTCTGTAGATATGAGCGAAAGAATGTTGTGGGAAACCTATTTACCGCCATTTAAAGCGGCTTTAGACGCTGGTGCAGCAACATTTATGAATTCATTCAACGATATCAACGGAATTCCAGCAACTGGAAATGCACATTTGCAAAGAGATATCTTAAAAGGAAAATGGAACTTTCAAGGTTTCGTAGTTTCAGACTGGGGATCAATTGGAGAAATGGTAGCACACGGTTACTCTAAAGATCTTAAAGAAGCTGCTTATTCTGCAATTACTGCAGGAAGTGACATGGATATGGAAAGCAATGCATACCGTAAGAATTTAGCAGAGTTAGTAAAAGAGGGCAGAGTTTCTATTGATTTGGTTGACGATGCAGTAAGACGTATTCTTCGCAAGAAATTCGAATTAGGATTATTTGATGATCCTTACAGATATTCTGATGAAAAACGTGCTGAAAAAGCATTAAACAATCCAGAACACAGAAAAGCGGCTCTTGAAGTTGCTGAGAAAAGTATTGTTTTATTAAAGAATGAAAATCAGACTTTGCCAATTTCTAAGAATGTAAAAACAATTGCATTTATTGGGCCAATGGTTAAAGAATACAAAGAGAACATGGGCTTCTGGTCTGTAGAACTTCCAGAAGTTGATTACAATAAATGGATTGTTTCGCAATGGGATGGTTTACAAAATAAAGTGGGTAAAAACACTAAATTGTTATATGCAAAAGGTTGTGAGATTGAAGGAACAAACAAAGATGGTTTTGCAGAAGCTGTAGCAACAGCTAAACAAGCAGATGTTGTAATCTTGAGTATTGGTGAAAGACGTGATATGAGCGGTGAGGCAAAAAGCCGAAGCGATCTTCATTTACCAGGCGTTCAGGAAGATTTAGTAAAAGCAATTCAGGCAACAGGAAAACCGGTTGTAGTTTTAATAAATGCTGGAAGACCTTTAGTTTTTAACTGGACTGCAGATAATGTTCCTGCAATTGTTTACACTTGGTGGTTAGGAACTGAAGCTGGAAATGCAATTGCAAATGTTTTATTTGGAGATTATAATCCGTCTGGAAAATTGCCAATGACTTTCCCGAGAGAAGTAGGGCAAGTGCCAATTTATTACAATCACTTCAGCACGGGAAGACCAGCTAAAGATGAAAATTCAACAAACTATGTTTCGGCTTATATCGACTTGAAAAACTCTCCAAAATATCCTTTCGGATATGGTTTGAGCTACACAACGTTTGATTATTCAGGATTGAAATTATCTTCGACTAAAATAAAAAGCAATGAAACAATTAAAGTTTCTTTCCAATTGAAAAATACTGGAAAAGTTGCTGGAGAAGAAGTAGCTCAGTTGTATTTGAAAGATAAATTCGGTTCAGTAGTAAGACCAGTTTTAGAATTGAAAGATTTCCAAAAAGTGAAATTAAACGCTGGAGAATCTAAAACAATCGAATTCACAATTGATAAAGAGAAGCTTTCTTTTTATAATGATAAAATAGAATGGGTTGCTGAACCAGGAGATTTCGAAGTTATGATTGGAACTTCATCAGCAGATATTAAATTAAAATCTGATTTTGAATTAGTAAACTAAATAAAAAACGGGGCTTCTTTTGAGCCCCGTTTTTTTTATCAAAGTTATTTAAGTCGTTTCTTAAAACTATATTTCAGCATATTCAATAAGCCTTCTTCAATAATATCAATTCCAATTCCGAAATTACTGTCAGCAACTTCATGATGCGCATTTCTAAAATCTTCAAAATCTTCACTTGGAATTTCTAGATTGATCAGTGGTTTAAAATCGACAATTATAGAAGCGCCATTTTTAGTTACTTTTTTACGGCTTGTATAATCAAAATATGGGTTAGCAATAGTACTTTCTTGAACAGTGTATTTTTCCTGAGTATCTATTTTCTGATCTGTCGTTAAATTGATCTCGTATTTCTCATTATCAAAATTATGCCAGAAAGAAAGATCGCTATGCATAAAGTCGCGCGCTGAGTTTTTAACCACATTTCGATCAAAATACATTAAAAAACGATTCTTTTCAGGATCTGTAAAATATGGATTTTCGATCGAAGTGTTATACTGAATTGTAAACTCGTTCAGCTTTTTATCATCACTTACAATTTCAATCGACGCATCTTTAAAAATAGTTCTAATATCAGTTCCGTTTCTATCGCTAGAATAATTTAAAGCATAGAACAAGAAGTTATTCCAGCTGTCAATGATTTCTCTTTTGTTAGTATTTTTGAAATATTTACGCATATAATTGGCACGATTTCCTTTATAAGTCGTAACCAATTTTAGCTGACCCAAATTATTTTGAGCACTAAAATCTACTTTTTCATTTATGCCATAGTAAGGAAATTTATAAGACTCTTTAATCTGCAATTCCTGATTCGGTTTAACTTCAAGATAATGCATAAAATAGATGTAGCCACGATTTTCAACTAATCCAAATTCATCTCTCGAAGTTGCATCAACAAAATAAGTTTCGCCTTTGTAATTGATTTTTACAATAACGTGATTAAAAGTCAATAGCGACGGAAGGTAATATTTAATGTAATGATCTGAATTGAAATTAACCAAAACTACAGAAGCATCAACATTAATATAATCTAAAACTACTTTTAGTAAAACCGACTTTGCTTTACAATCTCCTTGTTTATTTTCATAAGTTACTGATGGTTCTTGCGGTTTGTGGCCATTCATTTCATCAGCATTATAAATATAGTAAACGTGATTCTGCACATAATCAATTGCAAACTGTAATTTTTCGTCTTGATCTGCAATTGCATCCAACTTTTCTACCAGTTTTGGAGCAAATTCTGTTAAAGAAGATTTGCTGTATATTTCTTCGTAAAGCGGAGAAATATAATTAGATAAATCAATCCAATTACGGTCTGTAGCAAAATCAATAAAAGGAGCAATTTCTCTATTAACGTCAAACGAATTAATGTAATTTTCTTTTTCGATAACAAAACGCTCTCCTTTTTTCAGGTAACTGATTTCGGGTTCTATAACATTCCCCTCTTTATCTCTAAAGAAAGTTTTTTTGTATTTAATAGCTTCTTTTCTGTCATTAATAAAAGAAAATTTGTATTTGCCATAAGCCCAATAAGTGCTTGGTGTTACATACACATATTTAAGAAATTCTTTTCGCATAAAATCGCGATCTGTAAAAACCTTTGTACGTGAATCTTCAGTAATCAAAACATCATAAAGGCGTAAATCTTTAATGGTAATATTTACTTTTTTATTGCTGCTCAAAATACCGCCTTCACTTTGATTTTCGCTATCTAAAACTTTAATTTTAGTATCAGGAATTTTATCAATCAAAACACCGTCTCTCAAAACACTGATTCGGTGTATAACATAAGTTTCATTTTCTTCTATAACAACATCTCTTACCGAAGCGCTTTCAAGGTTTGAAGGTTCGTTAAGCGTATAAGCAACGCAAGCATATTCGCTGTTTTCAGTATCGCTTGTGTAGTAAATTTTATCTAAGAAGTAACAGAAATCACGCCCTTCTTCAACTTGTTTGTTGGAGAAATCGGATTCTTTTATATAATCAATAAGTTGATCCTCGTTAATTGTAGGTGCCCAGTTTTCTGGTTTTTGAATTTTGTAGCTTTCTGATTCAATGATGTTTTCCATGTACTTTTTCTATAGGGGTATATTCTTACTTTTAAAACGGCTAAAATAATTAATAAATGACCATTTTCTTTCATTTTATTGTAAAATTTATAATAAAAAAAGCCTCACTAAAAGTGAGGCCACATTATAAACTATAAACAGGGACAAGGTTATTTTATAACAGTATTTACAAAATCCATAGCACCAATTCCTTTATAAGAAGCATACAAAGCTTTGTCAAATGCTTCTTGTTTTGCTTTCTTGTTTTTTGCATCAGTTTCAACAATCATCTCGTTGAAAATTCTTTCCTGTTCTTCACTATATTTCAATGAAGCTTCCAAAAGATAGGTTTTAGAAACAAACCCAAAAGAATTGAGAATTTTACTTCTAATCTTTTGATTAAAATTTTTTAAAGGATTGGCATTCATAACTTTCTACATTTAAATTTCTACACTCACTTGAAGATAAATAGTAGCTGTTTGTATTATTTTTCTTTGTTTTTGATTCAGATTTTAACAATTAAAATCATTAATGTGTTATTATGACGCAATGTACTTATTTTTTTTAAATTTGATTTTAAATTTGATTTTAAATTTTCGTTAAAATTGTAGTTTCAACACTTCTGTTTTGGTGAAAATCAATCCTTTGTTTTTGGAAAATATTTTAGTTTTATAAAAATGAAGTAAATTGCAGAGTTAAAGGAAAGAATTTATACAAACCTGATGTTAAAAGACATTATAGATAATAACGAAAATTACCAACCAGGACTTTCTATAGACTGTGTTATTTTTGGTTTTCACGATAATCAGTTAAAAGTTTTATTGATTAAAGTAGAACGTGCCAATAAGTGGTCTTTACCCGGCGGATTTATTCCTGTTGATCAGGATATAGATACTGCTGCAATCACGGTATTGAATAGTAGAACTGGTGTTGATGGTGTTTTTTTAAGACAATTTGCAACCTTTGGAAAAGTAGATCGTAACAAGCAGCATTTTGATAAAAAAACACTAGAATACCTTAAAATTGAAGAGGCAAAAGGAAAATGGCTTATGCGCCGTTTTGTTACAATTGGATATTATGCTTTGGTCGATTTTTCGAAAATTCTTCCTAACCCGACAGGACGACATGAAATTGTAGAATGGATTGATCATAAAGAAGTTCCCGAGCTTATTTTGGACCATCGTGAAATTCTGGATAAAGCATTAGATACTTTAAGAATCGAATTGAATTTAATGCCAGTTGGTTACAATTTATTGCCAGAGAAATTTACCATTCCAGAATTACAGAAATTATACGAAACGATTTTGGATAAAAAGCTAGATCGAAGAAACTTTTTACGCAAAATTACCAATATAGGAATCCTTACCAAGCTTGATGAAAAGAAAAGCAACGGAGCGCACAAAGCTCCAAACTTATATTCTTTTGATAAAGAAAAATATGATGAGGTTCTTAAAAACGGACTGAATCAAGGCTGGTAAAATCTAAATTTTAATCTTTAAAAAATGATATTATGGTTTCAATTGAAGAATTTAGAAAGTTAGCAATGTCATTTCCAGATGCAACAGAAGAACCTCATTTTGAGAAAACTTCTTTCCGAATTAAAAAGAAGATTTTTGCCACCTTCGATGAAAAAAATAATCACGCCGTTTTAAAATTAAACGAAATTGATCAATCCGTTTTTTGTGCGTCAAGCGAAAAGATTTTCTATGAAGTTCCAAACAAATGGGGAAAACAAGGCTGGACAATTGTCGAGCTTTCAAGAGTAAGACCTGAAATGTTTGAAGATGCTTTAATACGTTCGTACGAAAATGTTGCCACAAAAAAGAAGTAACATTTTATCTCACAATCGTTCTAAAAGTCAAATTGACTCTGGGTTTTTGAGTGCTTTTTGTTGGAGGAAGACGATGTAACCAATGTGTTTGTGTTTCATCTTTCATAACCAATAAACTTCCATGTTCCAGAATCATAGAAACCGTTTTTTTAGATTCTTTATGCTTGAAAGCAAATTTGCGTTCGGCTCCAAAACTTACAGATCCAATTGTGCCATTTTTCTTCAAATCTTTTTCAGCATCGCTGTGCCAAGCCATTCCTTCTTCTCCTGTATGATATAAATTCAGCAGACAAGAATTGAAAGTTTCTCCTGTTTTTTCTTCAATTATTTTTTTTAGCTTCAAAAGTTCTGGCGTCCAAGGCAAAGCTTTTTTGGTGGTATTCGAATAAGTATATTCATATTCCTGATCGCCATACCAAGCCACTTTTCGTTTGGTTAAAATTAATTTTCCGAATATGATGGCTTCGTCATTTTTCCATTCGATTGTATTTAGTAAAATATCACGATAGAAATCGGCGTCTGTTCTCGAAAATAATTTTCCGTAATAATTCACCGTTCCATCTTTAGGAAGCAGATTTGTAGTTTCGTCTATTTGCGGATTAAATAAGTCCATTTTTCCATTTTTGATAATCTGATTTCATGCAATGACCGCAAGGTCTGAAACCATTTTGTTTGGCATCTTTTTCAGAAGAAAAAAAGACACGATTCTCCCGTTTCATTCTTTTCCCCGAAGAACATTTAAGCGTTCCGTAGATTTTTAATTTTTGATTGCCACCGAAACAAATTTCGCCTTTTTTAATTTTATTTCGAAGATCTGAATCGGTTATTTTGTTATGCTCAAACATACTGTTTTGTGTTTTGTTTTTTCGCCACGAATTCACGAATTATTCTTTTACATATTTTATCAGAAACTATTCGAATTAATTCGAATAAATAATCGCAAAGAATTTAAAATAATAATTCGTGAATTCGTGGCGAAAAAAAAATATTCACGAAAGCGCATCATGAAAAATAATTCCCAGTGTATATCTTTCACCCGAATGTACTTCGCTTACACCATGTTTCATATTCACACGATAATAGCCTTTCGTACCTTTTACAGGTCTGAAATTGGTTGTAAAAACTAGAATATCTCCTTTTTTAGGTTTTAAGACAATCGCTTTAGATTGTGCTCTTGGCGTTTGTTGTGTCAAAACAAATTCGCCGCCAGTAAAATCTTCATCTGGTTCATTTAAAAAAAGCACAATTTGAATAGGGAAATAAACATCGCCATATAAATCCTGATGAAGTGTATTAAAACCGCTTTTGCCATATTTTAAAATTAAAACTGTAGCTTTCAGTTGATTATTGTCATGGCATTGTTTTAGCAAATCTTCATGTTTGATTGGAAATACTGTATCGATATTTAAGACTTTCATCCAAGCATTTGCAATTGGCGCTAATTTCGGATAGATTGCAGATCGAATGTTCTGAATTAAATCTGGAAGCGGATAATTGAAATATTTGTATTCGCCTAAGCCAAATCGGTAGCGTTCCATTACAACCGTTTTTCGGTATAAATTGGGATTCGAATAATTGGCTTTTAATGATTCACATTCATCATTACTCAGAATATTTTGTAGAACGGCAAATCCATTTTCGTGCATAGATTCTGTGATGTTTTCCCAATTTAGAGATTCTATTTTTGTTTTCATGGTTTTGTTTTTGATAAACCGCCGTCAACTCTTAATTCAATTCCGTGAATATAAGAAGCATCATCTGAGGCTAGAAAGAGTGCTGTTTTGGCAATTTCTGAAGGTTCTCCAAAACGTTTAAACGGAAGAGTAGGCGTAACGGCGTCAATTGTATTTTTGATGTTTTCCTGATTCATACCCGTATTATTAAAAATATTTGTGGCAATATAACCCGGACTGATTCCGTTTACACGTATTTTTTTTGAAGTGCATTCTGCCGCAAAAGTTTTGATAAAAGATTGAACCGCAGCTTTTGCAGCTGTATAAATTGACATATTGGACTGGCCAATATCGGTTAAAAAAGTAGTATTTAAAATAATCGAACTTCCTTCTGGCATTAATGGCAAAACCTGCTGTACGGTAAAAAAAGTTCCTTTAACCAACATATCAAAAACCTCATCAAACTCTTTAATCGTAACGTTTTCAATAGAATTGAATTTTCCATATCCGGCATTTACAAATAGGATATCTATACTGTCAGTATACTTTTTTATCTGATTTTGAAGTTCGAAAATGTCTGATAACTGTCCTGCGTTCGAAACAATTCCGATTGCATTTTTTCCTAATTCTTGTACGGCTTTATTTACTGTATTTTCACTACGTCCCGTTATAATTACTTTTGCTCCATTATTAATAAATTCCTGAGCAGTTGCAAAACCCATTCCGTTGGTTCCGCCTGTAATAAAAGCAGTTTTGTTTTTTAGTTTTTCCATTTCGTATGATTTTAGAATGCAAAGTTTCTAAAATAGGAAAGGGTAAAAAATCCGAAACTTGCGGTTTTGAGATTTGGTTTTTTTGCCACGAATTCACGAATTTTCTTTTAAATACTTTATTTAATATTATTTGGATTAATTCGAATAAATAATCGCAAAGATTTTAAAAAGAATAATTTGTGAATTCGTGGCTAAAAAAATTATGGATTTATATGCGCACCTTCCCAACCAATAATGGCTGTTTTTCGGGTATTTCCCCACATATAACCACCAAAGGTTCCAGAAGACTGAATAACGCGATGGCACGGAATTAAAAACGCAACAGGATTACTGCCAATTGCGGTTCCGACAGCGCGAGAAGCATTTGGTTTTTGAATTTGATGCGCAATCGAACCATAAGTAGAAAGCTGTCCCATTGGAATTTTAAGCAAAGCTTCCCAAACTTTCAGTTGAAAATCGGTCCCTTTTAAATGCAGTTTGATTTCAGATAATTTACTCCAATCATTTTGGAAAATAAATAGTGCATTTTGCTGTGCCAAATCTAGTTTCTGGGTAAAAGACGCATTCGGAAATTTATCTTTCAATGCAATAAGTCCTGTTATTTCATCTTCGGCGAAAGCCATAAAACAAACACCTTTTGAAGTCGATGCAACGATAATATTCCCAAACGGACTTTCGGCAAAACTGTAATTTATTTCAAGATTTTTTCCTCCGTTTTTATATTCGGCAGGTGTCATCCCTTCGATATTTACAAACAAATCATGAAGACGACTTGTTCCTGATAATCCTGTTTCATAAGCCGTTTCAGAAACGGTTGCCTGATTTTCTTTGAGTAATTTTTTGGCGTGTTCGATGCTTGTATATTGTAAAAACTTCTTCGGACTTGTTCCTGCCCATTCACTAAAAAGTCTCTGAAAGTGAAACGGACTCAAATGCACTTTTTCAGCCACTTCATCCAGATTAGGCTGATCTTTAAAATTAGCTTTGATATAATCTATAGCTTCAGCGATACGATTATAATTGATGGTTTCCTGTGTGTTCATTTTCTTTCCATTTTATAATACAAAGATCGATTGGTTTTGGAAGGTATAAAATCCGAAACTTGCTGAGTTTTTTCTAACAGCAAAGCACGCTAAGATTTACGCAAAGTTCGCAAAGTTTTTAATCTCGCAAAGGCGCAGAGTCGCAAAGTTTTTTTTCAATCTTGTCTTTATAAGCGAAGTCGAAGGATATCAAAGTAAGCCCACAAAGGTAAGTGAACTTAAAAATATAACTTAGCGACTCTGCGCCTTTGCGAGATTAAATTGTTCATTATATTTCTTTTTCCATTTTATAGTTAATCAATTCAACGCCCAAACGAATATTTCTTTGTTCAGCTTTTACAGCAAATCCTTTTCTCTCAAAGAATGGTTTTGCTGTTATGCTGATATCTGAAGTTATAATTTTTGAATGCTGATTCTTAGCTTCTAATTCTAATTCTTTTAGAATTTTATCTGCAATTCCTTGTCTTTGAAAATCTTTATGAATGTAGAAGAAATCAATGTAATTTTTGTCTTTTAAGGTTCCAAATCCAGTAATTTGGTTCTCGATAATGGCTAATAAAACAAATTGTTTTTCAATAACTTCAATCCAACGTTCTTTATTTTTTACGCCATAAGTCCACGCTTCAATTTGTTCAGGATTATAATCGTTTTTGCAAACAGATTGAATGGTTTCTACATACAATTTTTGCATTTCTTCTAAATCTGAAATAACAGCATTTCTAAAAGTCATTTTCTTTTAAGTTTTAAATTAGTGAGCAGTAGTTTTAGAAAAAACATTAATCACAATAACACCAATTATTATTAAAGCTAAGCCAATAATTGCAGGCAAATCTGGAATTTCTTTGAAGAAAACGGCACCTATAATCGTGATTAAAACAATGCCAACGCCAGACCAAATTGCATAAGCAAAACCAACCGGAATGGTTCTAATGGCAAAACTCAAACAGTAAAATGCACCACAATAACCAATAATGGTAATAATACTTGGAAGCATTTTGGTGAATTCTTCAGATTTTTTTAATGCTGAAGTTGCAATGATTTCGAAAATTATAGCGAGAAATAAAAATAGAAAATTCTTCATAGTTACTTTTTTACAAAGTTAAATTTTAAAGCGGAAAGAATTATTTAAGATTATCTGTTCTAGAAGAAACGCTTATCATTTTATATCCGTAATCGGTTCTTAGAAACTCGAAATGATCTTGTCCGCGATCGTTTTGCCTTTTCGGATTTATTACAACATCCATTGTTGGGTAAATCCAATCTTTAGATTCATTGCAATTGTTGAAATAAATGTCGTATTCGTCGGATTCAAAAATAAACTGATTTAATCCGTCAGAAGAAACAAAATAATCTGTTTTTGAATTTTTAAGTTCTTGGAGCTTTAGTTTTAAATAAGTATAATTTTGATTTATGAATTTCGTTTTTGGTGCATTGATCCAACCGTCTGGTTCTTTCCAATACGTGATTTTATCGAAAGAATGTTTCTCTAAATTGGCTTTAGATAAATCTTTTAGCAATATGTTTTCTAGCCAATATTTAAACTCTTTATCGAAATTTATAAAAGAATAATATTGTCCGTCAACTCCAAGAAAACTGTCTCTTGTTTGGTCTTTGCTAGGTTCTTTTGACTTTTCTAAAGAATAAAAATTCAGATCATCATTATACGAGAAATTTTCGATGAGGACTTTGTTATTGATATCGATTAAAAACTCTTTTCCGCCAGTCCAGGTAAAATGTTCATCGTCAATTTTTGTTCTTATTGCATCTTTTAAAACGATAATCATCCCGTTTCTTACTTTTGTCAAGTCTCTATAAATGGCTGGAATAACGATTTTTCCTTCGCTGTTAAAGATTCCCATTTTATCTGTTTTGTGATCTCTAAATCTAATATATCCTTCATTTTCACAATCGGGGCCATTGTCAAAAATATATAAGCTGTCTAGCCCAACAATTTTTCCTTGTTTGGTTAAATAATAGCTTTTCCATCTACTGTTTTCTTCTTCAGTAACAGCAATTATGTTTTCAAATTTGCGTGCAATGGTAAAACCGTTAAACTTAGGTTCTATTTTTACTACTCCGTTTTTGTCTTTAAATCCAGTTAATGTGGTGTCTTTGTTAGGAAATGCAGTCCAAATGTCATTGCCTTGAGAAAATGCCAAAGTATTAAAGAGAAAGGATATAAAAAGAATGAGAATCTTTTTCATAGGAAAGTATTTATCGGATATGAACTTCTGTTTCGTTGTTTTTTGCTTCGTCAAAACAATCGGAGCATAACATTTTAAAATCGGCTAAGGTTTCAAAAGTATTAGTCCAATCTTCGCCATTATCCAAAAGATATTGTTCGCAGGAACCGCACCAAGCAATTTGCGGTAGATCTTCTTCGGCTTCTGAATAGTAAAAGCCAACTTGATTTTTTGAATCTATTGCCGTTGCGATATGTATGCAAGTGAAAGACATTTCTTTTGAACCGTGTATGTGACAGGAAATTTTTTCGATCATTTTTGATGTTTTGGAATAAAAAAGCAGATTTACATTACTTCAATTAACTTAAATCTCAAGGTGTTATTATAGAATTCTGTGTGTAGAGTCAATTCGGTTTCTTTATTGTCGAGAGTGAAAATTTTTGCTTCAATACCAAATCCTTCAGTGGTATTATATTTGAAAATGCTGAAATGAGTTTCAAGAATTTTCAGTTTTGGTAAATTTTCAGTTTCAAAATAGTCGAATAATTCTTTTTTGGTTTCTTCAAAAACAGCTGAATTAATTCCGAAGTTGGTTTTTAAGTTTTCGAAATCTTTAGCGTTGATGTTTTCTATTAGTTCGGAACTTAATTTGAATGCAATTGGAGAGATTTTTTCTGCTGTCATTTTATGAATTTGAACTTCAAATTTAAATTTATAAACTAATAAAAGCTGTAAATGTCTTGTTAAATTAATTGGTTGTTAGTCTATGTGAGCGTGAGGGATAGGAGCTGGCTACCGAAGTAGCGCGGATAGCCCGACATAATTTAAGAAAAGGCCTAATGCGCGCAAAGCATATTAGGCCTTTTCTTAAATTATGGCACGCCCAAATTATTTTGGATTTAATTATTTCTCTTATGGGTTGAGTGATAATCCTACGCTAAAAAATAATCTTACTTTGTCTATATTATTGATCCATGAAGTATCAAAATGAATCGGGCCTAAAATGGACTGATAGGAAATTGCTGCGCCTCCTGATATTACTAAACTGGTATCGATGTTGTCATCCCAATTTCCTTTTGGATTGAAGGCATGTTTTATATAATCGTTGAAATTATCAAAACCAACAGAAGCAAGATTGAAATGAGGAGTAAGATAAATTTTTCCTATTAAGTTTATTTGAGATCCAAGTTTGAGTCCCATATATTGTGTAACATTAAGTTCGTCCTCATGAAGTCCTGCAAACGAGAATCGATTGCTGCCAGAACTTGGTATAATGCCTCCTATAAAATATTTTGCAGCATAGCCAAACCCTGAAAACGGAATATCGTCATGTTTAACTTTATCCTGAAAGATGAAATAAGAATCGAATCCTATGATTCCGGTAATTTTCTTTTTTATAGGCAATCTCTTTTCATAGGTTAAACCAAATTTGGTGTAGCCATTTGTAGAGCCTGAAACACGTGTTAAGTCTGGATCTGAAAATGAGGCGTCTAGATCGGTAAGAAATGATCTCGCAATGTTAGATTTTATAATGGTTCCGTCGGTGGCAAAGAAAACTCGATCCATGTCATTATAAGAATAATGCAAGTTGAATTCGATGTTGTTAAAGCTATAGTTATTAATACTCAGAGAATTGGGATTATATTCTCGGTCATATTTTGGTTTTAGATTTGTGTAGCTATAATTTAGTCCAAAACCGACATAACTTTTTAGAGAATTTAAGTTTCTGTTTACTTCATTGTTAACTTCAACAGTGTTGTAAAGTATATTGTCTGATGCTTTACCATTGATGTAGATTTCTTGGCGAAGTAAAGCTCCATAAGCTTCAGATATCCACCACCATTCTCTATGCTGTCCAAAATTTTTCTGATAATTGATTCTTGCTTTTGGCTGTTCGGCAATATCTACCGTTAAAAGAAGACGCGATGCATCTGCAAGTACATTTCTTCCTGTGTAGTTAAAAATTATTCCGACACCTCTATAAGTATCATAATGGATTGAGGTATTTAATTGATTTTTAGCGCGTTCAAATCCGAATAATGTAATTCCTAGTTTATCTTCGTCTTTAATGAAATAGCTATACGTAATCTCATCAAAGAGATTGGTTCCCATTGCTCTATTAATGCCAGCTATTAAATCTTTGGTGGTATATTTTACATGAGTTTTAAGATTTGCTCTTCCAACAACGAGAGGCATATTTTCGGGGCTTATTTTTTTATAAACGATTGTGTCCAATATAAACTCATTTGGCATATCGGGCAATTTGTGAGTTCGCTGCTGAAATCCCTTTAACTTTTCTGATAAAGCAATTAAAGCGGGAAGATTTTGATTTGTGGCAATTTTACCGTCTTTGTAGATTTCATTGCTATTGGCAAAATCGGCAGTAGAGAAGCGCAGATTAGGCAAGTGATCGACCAGTATTGTACATAAATCACGATTTGCAGGATTTTTGATGTTACTCGGAAACATACTGGTCTGCATTAATATGGTCATAAGATTGTTTAGCTTATCGACAGGCTCCATTCCGCCTCCGACATCACTTCCAATAATAATATCGGCACCCATTTGTTTGGCAACATCGGTAGGGAAATTATTTAATACTCCACCGTCTACTAAAACTGTTTTTCCGTAAGGCATTGGTTTGAAGATGGCAGGCAGCGACATGCTGGCACGCATGGCGTAAGATAAACTTCCTTTGCTTAAAATAACTTCTTTTCCTTCAACTAAGTCTGTAGCCATCGCCCTAAAAGGAATGGGCAAACTATCAAAATCTTTAACATTGTATACAGGGAAAGTTAATTCAGAAAGGTATTCTCTTAGATTTTGATCATTTAACAGAGAACCAATACTGTTAAGTTTTCCGTCTTTAACACCTATTCCGACTAAATATCGTTGAAATTCTCTTTTTTCTTCGGCACTTACAGCTCGTAATGACTGGCCTCCGCCTAGCAATTTATCCCAATAAATATCTTTGGTGATTTTTTCTATACTGTCACCAGAATATCCCATTGCATACAAACCACCTATAATACTTCCCATACTGTTTCCAACAATAAGATCTGGAACGATGTGGAGTGAATCTAATTTTTGCAAAAGAGGAATATGCGCAATTCCTTTTGCACCACCACCACTTAAGACCAATACAACTTTAGGTTTTTTTTCCTGAGAAAAAATAATTTGCGGAAGGCTAAGTAAAAACAAGAATACGAATAAATAGGATGTTTTTTTCAATTTTTTACTATTTAAGTATTTGATAAATAGATTCTTATTTTGATTATTAAAAGTAAGGAGATATTTATAAAAGTACAATTTTTTGAAAAGAAATCTTTTTTTGTCTGTTAAAAACAAAACCCGACAGGTTTTTAAAACCTGTCGGGTTTGAAATATGTAATTAAATCTAAGATCTACTCCCGATAGCTATCGGGATTAAATCTAAAATAGATTAGTATCTGTAGTACTCTGGTTTGAATGGACCTTGAACTTCAACACCAATGTAAGCAGCTTGATCTTCACGTAAAGTTTCTAATTCAACGCCTAATTTAGCTAAGTGCAAAGCAGCAACTTTTTCATCTAAATGTTTTGGTAACATGTAAACTTCGTTTTTGTAAGCAGCGCTGTTGTTCCATAATTCGATTTGAGCTAAAGTTTGGTTTGTAAATGAGTTACTCATTACAAAACTTGGGTGACCTGTAGCACAACCAAGGTTTACCAAACGACCTTCAGCTAAGATAATGATATCTTTTCCAGCGATAGTATATTTGTCAACCTGAGGTTTGATTTCGATTTTAGAAGCACCGTGGTTTTTGTTTAACCAAGCCATGTCGATTTCGTTATCAAAGTGTCCGATGTTACAAACAACAGTTTTGTCTTTCATTTTCTCGAAATGACTTCCCACCACGATATCTTTATTTCCTGTAGTTGTAATGATGATATCAGCATTAGCAATTACAGTATCTAATTTTTTCACTTCGTAACCGTCCATTGCAGCTTGTAAAGCACAAATTGGATCGATTTCAGTAACTGTTACGATAGAGCCAGCACCTCTAAAAGAAGCAGCAGTTCCTTTTCCTACGTCACCATATCCACAAACGATTACTCTTTTTCCAGCTAACATTAAGTCAGTTGCACGACGAATAGCATCTACAGCAGATTCTTTACATCCGTATTTGTTATCAAATTTAGATTTAGTAACAGAGTCATTAATGTTGATAGCAGGCATTGGTAAAGTTCCAGCTTTTACTCTTTCGTAAAGTCTGTGAACACCAGTTGTAGTTTCTTCAGAAAGACCTTTAATTCCAGGAACCAATTCTGGGTAACGATCAATAACCATGTTAGTTAAATCTCCACCATCATCAAGAATCATGTTCAATGGTTTTCTGTCTTCACCAAAGAATAAAGTTTGCTCAATACACCAGTCAAATTCTTCTTCATTTAAACCTTTCCAAGCGTAAACAGAAATTCCAGCAGCAGCAATAGCAGCAGCAGCTTGATCTTGAGTAGAGAAAATGTTACAAGAAGACCAAGTAACTTCTGCACCAAGAGCAATTAAAGTTTCGATCAAAACAGCAGTTTGAATCGTCATGTGCAAACATCCAGCAATACGAGCACCTTTTAATGGTTGTTCGTCTTTGTATTCAGCACGAAGTGCCATTAAACCTGGCATTTCAGCTTCAGCTAGTTCAATTTCTTTTCTTCCCCAAGCCGCTAGAGAAATGTCTTTTACTTTGAAAGCCACGTAAGGCGTAGTTGTAGTACTCATTTATATTATATTTGTATAATTGTAAATTTTTT
This sequence comes from Flavobacterium tagetis, assembly GCF_016735615.1. GTDB lineage: Bacteria > Bacteroidota > Bacteroidia > Flavobacteriales > Flavobacteriaceae > Flavobacterium > Flavobacterium tagetis. The sequence continues at coordinate 488,327 of NZ_JAERSF010000001.1, read as the reverse complement.
GCAAATTTAAGGAATAGCTTTTTATTTTTACTAATTTCTATCAGATTTGTGAAATCTTTAATTTCTTAATCTCTAGAATGTTACTCTTAAAATTGTTTTTAACCATATAACTGATGTAAGTTCATTTAAAAAAGATTCTGAAACTATTACCTTTGTCGCGAATTGCTTATATTTACTAATGCATTCTTTAAGCCAGCAGTTATATTTTCTTAAATGACTTGTATGGTTTAAAATTTACCACCAAACATTTATAATTAATCATTTACCATTTATAATTAAAAAGTAATGCCTTTATTTCAGACCATACAATTCAACGAAAATACTAAAATCCTAATTTGGGAAATAACCGAATCTTTTGAAGAATTGTATAGTCGCGTTACCCTGAAAGAAAAGACACAGCGCAGACTGGATGGAATGAAATCACAGATGCATCAGCGTGCTTTCCTAAGTGTACGAATGCTGATTCAAGAAATGGGGTTTACAGATAAAGATCTGCATTATGACGAATTCGGGAAACCTTATTTCGATTGTGATAATCATATTTCAATTACACATTCTTACCATTTTGCTGCGATAATTATAAGCAAAGAAAAGGTTGGAATTGATATGGAATTGCAACGAGAAAAGATTCAGAGAATTGCAGATAAATTCACCGATTATGAATGTGATTATCTAGAACCGAACTTTACAGAAGAATACATAAAAAAACTTACCGTTATCTGGGGAGCCAAAGAGGCGATCTTTAAAATAAGAAATGAAAAAGGTATAAGTTTTAAAGATCATATTAATGTAGACAACTTTTCTTTAGATAAAACCCAAACGCAGGCAAGTCTTCATTTTGATGATTTAGTTAAAGATTTCGATGTGCATTATCAGGAAGTCAAATCTGATAATTTTGAAGGAACTTTTACTTTGGTTTATGCTTTTGAGAAATAACGTTTTAATATAAAAATTCCAAATTCCAAATTCCAAATTCCAAATTTTAAGATTTATTTTCAAATTTGTCATTCCGAGGAACGAGGAATCTTCGCAAGAAACTCCGCAAAGTAAATCGTAAGCCTTTTAAATAAAAGAATTTTAAATCTCGCTTTCTTTTTGTCTATGCTGAAACATACTCATGTACAGAAAAGTACTCATTTTACGGGCGCGTCTTTTTAGTGTTTCGGCATTTTCCCCTTCAAAATGTTCGTCAATGGTTTGAAACCAATGATTCAACCAGATTCCGAATTCGTTTGTTGTGATTTTCTCATCAAAATGAGCGTCAACTTCATTATGGACAGCATGCGGATTTCCCTTGTATTTGCGAACACCAAATAGGTTGGTTTCCCAAAAATCAGTCAGTTTTTCGAGATGCGCATCCCAATCAGAAATCATTTCATTAAAATAAAAGCCGATTTCTTTATCGGCTCTTATTTTAGTATAAAACTGATGAACCAAAAAGGAAACATCTGCTCTATTTTCTATTTGTTTTCTCATAGAATTAAACTATTTAAAAGTATAAAGAACAAACTTAAAAATGTGCTTAGCATAATAAGATTGAAAACTACTTTATGTTTCATTTGTGCCAAGATAGATGTATTTGCGAAAACACAAGCTAAAACAATAATTCCTAGTTGGATCATTTGCGGAATTGAAGTTCCGTTGGCTAAAACATACATAGCTGCAGCGCCTCCTAAACAGCTTTGTCCAATTACTGCCATTGCAGCAGAGCCCATATAGTTTCTATTGAAAATGTCGAATGTTGTTTGGTATAGTGTCATGATATTCAGTTTTTTATACCAACAAAATTACACCCACAATAGTACTCCATTTTATGATTTTAATCATAAAACGGAAAATTTTTTATCTGTATACTTTTCGGTTAATAATCTTCAATTCGCCTTTTTTTTCTAATGCTTTTATCGCTCTAATGACGGTTTCAACGCGTAAACCAGTCAAATCTCCAATTTGTTGTCTGGTAAAATTAATCAAATACCCATTTTTATCTTTTTGAAAATTAAAATAGGCAATACCATGATCTATTAGCTTCAATACGCGATGTTCGGGTTCGTGTGTCGAAATTTCTGCCGCCATTACCGATTTATAATACAATCTCTGCGCTAGATTTTCTATTATTTTGATGCTCACTTTTGGATTTTCCTCTAAAAGTTTCATGAAGTTTCCTTTTGGAAGAATGAAAATCTCAGTATTTTCTACAGCTATTGCATTTGCTGGATATTTTTGATTTAAGAATAATGGGGGTTCTCCAAAAGATTGCCCGTTATAAAAAATGCCTTGTATAAATTCACGTCCATCATCATTATAATTACTCATTTTTACTTCGCCAGAAATAATCTGGTAATAGTGCGATGGAAGATTCCCCTCTTCTAAAATGATATCATTTTTATCAAATGATTTTTTTATAACTCCGTACTTTTCTAGTAATTCAACTGTAATCATAATATGTTATTTACGTTATCAAAAGACGTTGAACAAATATAATTCATTCAAAATAGTTCTTCTGCATTAAAAATCTTTTACTTTTACACCTTGTATGCAAGAACAAATACTCACTATTAGACAACAGATTTTAGAAGCTAAAAGCAACGGTCAAAAACTACTGGCGGTGCTTTTGGATCCTGATAAAATCGTATTGGAAAAAGTAGATCATTTAATTGAAAAAATTAATGAGTCGCCCGCAACTCATGTTTTTGTAGGAGGAAGTATTGTTCAGAACAATATTTTAGAAGAATTAATTACTGCATTAAAACAAAAGACAATTCTGCCAGTTATTTTGTTTCCTGGAGATCCTTCTCAGATTTCACCAAAAGCAGATGGTATCTTGTTTCTATCCTTATTGTCTGGCCGAAATCCAGATTATTTGATTGAATATCAGGTTCAGGCCGCTCCAATTCTTAAAAAAACTAATCTTGAGGTTATTTCTACAGGTTATATTTTGATAGAAAGCGGTAACGAAACCGCTGTTGCTCGTGTAAGTAAAACAAAACCCTTAAGTCGCGAAAATCTTGATTTGGTTTTGGCGACAGCACAAGCAGGAGAAATGTTAGGAAATCAGTTGATTTATTTAGAAGCGGGAAGTGGCGCTAAACAGTCCGTTCCAACAGAAATGATTGAACTTATTTCTCAAAACATTCAAATTCCTGTTATTGTTGGAGGAGGAATTGTAGATTTGCAAGGAATTCAAAAAGCCTATCAGGCTGGTGCAGATTTGGTTGTTATTGGAACTGCTTTTGAAAACAACAGTCATTTTTTTGAATAATAAACGCCAAATACCATGTTTTCATGATAGATTTTTTTTTAGAAAGTTATAAAAATGCACCGTTATGGCATATTGCATTGGAGTTCCTGGTATTTGTCTGCGGAATTTTAAGTGTTTGGTTTGCTAAAAAAGAAAATATTTGGGTATATCCAACAGGATTAATTGCTACGGCAATATCGGTATATCTTCTTTATGTTGCCGGTTATATAGGAGACATGATTATTAATGCTTATTTTTCTATAATGAGTATTTACGGTTGGTATGTTTGGGCAAAAGGAGGAACTGCTGAAGATAATCTACCTATTACCCGTACAAATTTTAATGAAAAAATAATCGGAATCTTACTGTTTATTGTGACTGTTTTTGTAGTTTTCGGCATTTATAAATATTTTGATTACGAAATTCATAAAGACAATTATGTTGATATGATTTCGTCTGGAATATTTTTTGCAGGAATGTGGTATATGGCCAGAAAAAAAATAGAAAACTGGACACTTTGGATTATTGGTGATATTATTGTTGTGCCTCTCTACGCGTATCGTGGCTTAGGGATGCTTTCACTTCAGTATATAATTTTTACAATTTTGGCTATTTCAGCTTATTTAGAATGGAGAAAGATCTTAGACAGCAAAAAACAACCATCATAAAAATTGCTTTGTTTGGTCCTGAAAGTACAGGTAAAACAACCTTAGCAAAACAGCTTGCAGATTACTACGAAACCGAATGGGTTCCCGAGTTTGCACGCGACTATCTACAAGAAAAATGGGAAGAGAATAAGCATATTTGTGTAGCCGATGATATGATGCCAATTGCGTATGGGCAGACAGCGTTAGAAAACGAAAAGTTGGCAAATGCTAAGAAATATTTGTTCTGCGATACCAACTTAATGGTAACCAAAGTATTTTCTGAAATGTATTATGGTTTTTGTGATCCGCTTTTAAATGAAGCAGCGCTAAAACATGAATACGATTTGTTTTTCTTGACGGACATAGATGTTCCTTGGGAGAAAGACGATATTCGTGATACTCCTGAAGGAAGAGAAACTGTATTTTCTGTTTTTAAACAGACTTTAATAGATACCAAAAAGCCTTTTATAATTTTATCTGGAGATAAAGAGACAAGATTGGCAAAAGCAACGGCGATTATTGATAATTTGACTATTGCTAAAGAGCATGATTTCTCTCCAAATGATTTTGTGCAAATCTACAATAGAGGGATTTCATTTGAAGCTATTTTAAAACAGTTAAAAAGTTTTAAAAAGGGAATTGCTAAAAGTAATCTCATAAGACCAGCCACGATAAATGACGGTATTCTAAATCTATCTGATAACGAATTTCAGCAAAAAGCTTTATTTTTTGATGAGCAGAAAGATAAATTTAAAATTAAAAAATTTGTTCCCGCTTCTGGTGCCGCAACAAGAATGTATAAGTTTTTAACGGCGTTTCTGAATGATTTTGACATTAAAAAAGAAACCATAAATGCTTATATCAACAGAAAAAATGACAAAGAGCTTGCTATTTTTATTGTTGGTATGGAGAAGTTTCCATTTTTTGAAACAGTAGATAAAAAGTTAAGAGAAATTTATCCAGATTTTGAGACTCTAGAAAGGGACTATAAGAATTATTATTTTATAAAAACACTGCTGTCGACAGAATATTTCAGTTCTGCAAATAAGCCAAAAGCTGTTTTACCTTTTCATCAATATAGTACTCATATTGCCAATCCGATAGAGGAACATTTGAATGAATGTGTTCATTATGCTTCTTCTAAAAATGTTTCTAATTTGCATTTTACAGTTTCAGAAATACATCAGCAATTGTTTGAAAAAGCAGTTATTGAAGTAAAAGACAAAATTGAAAAACCGTCAGGAATTAAGATCGATATTGGATATTCTTATCAAAGTAAAAGTACAGATTCTATTACAGTTGATGCAAAAGATAAATTAGTAAAAGACAAAGATGGTTGTCTGATTTTTAGACCGGGAGGACATGGAGCTTTAATTAAGAATCTTAATAATCTCGATGCAGATATAATTTTTATTAAAAATATAGATAATGTAATTCAAAATCATATTGATCAAATTACATTATATAAAAAAGCTCTGGCTGGTATTTTGATCGAAATGCAGCAGAAAGTTTTTGAAAATCTAAGGTTAATTGACCAAGGAAAAATTAAAGAAAATGATGTTGAAGACATGCTTCATTTTTTGGAAGAAGACTTTAATGTTGAGATGACAACAGATTTCAATAAATTTACTTTTGAAAATAAGATAAGTAAACTTAAAGAACTTTTAAACAGGCCAATTCGTGTTTGCGGAATGGTTAAAAATGAAGGTGAGCCAGGTGGAGGTCCTTTTTGGGTTATGAATAAAAAGGGAATAAAATCGTTGCAAATTGTAGAAACATCTCAAATTGATCTTCAGGATAAAAAGCAAGAAAAAATCTTGGCAGAGGCAACACATTTTAATCCAGTAGATTTAGTTTGCGGAATTAAAAATTACAAAGATGAAAGGTTTGATTTACTAGAGTTTGTTGATCAAAAAACTGGTTTTATTGTAGAAAAAAGTGTTGATGGCAAACCTGTCAAAAATTATGAATTACCAGGATTATGGAATGGTTCAATGGCAAATTGGCTTACTATTTTTGTGGCTGTTCCTTTGATTACTTTTAATCCGGTAAAAACAGTAAACGATTTATTAAAAGCGGCACATCAGCCACAATAGTATGGATTCAGAAAAAATCATAGCTGAGTTAAGCTTTAAGGCCGTTAGAAGCAGCGGTTCTGGTGGGCAAAACGTGAATAAAGTTTCGTCTAAGGTAGTTCTGAATTTTGATTTAAATGCTTCTCAAGCTTTGTCTGAAGACGAAAAATTACTATTGCAAGAAAATATAGCAGCAAGGTTGACTTCTGAAAATATCTTGATTTTAAACTGCGAAGAAGACCGAAGTCAGCTTAAAAACAAAGAAATTGTAACCAAACGATTTCTGGAAATTATCAAAAAAGGACTTTATGTTCCTAAAGTTAGGAAAGCAACAAAAATTCCAAAAGCGGTAATTAGGAAAAGAATCAAAGACAAAAAGAATGTTTCTGAATTAAAGCAATCTCGAAGAAAACCAAACTTGGAATAAATTTCAAGTTTTAAAATTCCAAATTTCAAAGTTATTCATGAAAAAGCGAGTGTTTGGAATTTGGAATTTCTTTTTTGGAGTTTTAAATATTTTAACATTACATTTGCATTGTCTCAAAGGGGTGCTCTAAATAACGAGCTGAGATCATACCCAAAGAACCTGAGCGAGTAATGTTGCTAAGGGAAAACGACACTATCGAGCGTGCACACTTTATTTTGTCGGGAAACACATTTATTAATTTAACAAAAGAATAATTCCCCCTTTTATTCGTAATTCTTTACGAATGAAAACTAATTTTTTAGGTGCTGAGGCACTAAGGTTTAAAGGTTCTAAGGTTGAAAATCTTAATAGAACCAAATCGATTTTCTTTACTCTTTTATCTATTTTCTTTACTTTTTGTTCTTTTGCACAGCAGCAGGATTCTACCAAAGTGAATCAGCTTGATGATGTATTGGTTTCTGCAGTTCGTGTTACTTCTAAGACTCCAGTGAGTTTTAGTAATATGGATAAAAAGGAAATCAAGTATAGAAACTTAGGTCAGGATATTCCGGTTCTGATGAATTATCTTCCTTCGGTTGTAACAACTTCAGACGCTGGTAACGGTGTTGGTTATACTGGAATCAGAGTTCGTGGAAGCGACGCTACTCGTGTAAATGTAACCATAAACGGAATACCTTATAATGATGCAGAAAGTCAGGGAACGTTTTGGGTAAATATGCCTGATTTTGCTTCTTCTGTAGAAAGTCTTCAATTGCAGCGCGGCGTTGGAACATCTACAAATGGAGCAGGTGCTTTTGGTGCAAGTTTAAATATGCTAACGGATAGTTATGCTAATAAAGCCACTGGCGAAATCTCAAGTTCTGCTGGATCTTTCAATACTTTTAAAAACACAGTAAAATTTAGTACTGGTTTATTAAATGATCATTTTGAAATTGCAGGTCGTTTGTCTACAATAAAAACACATGGATACATTGATCGTGGAAGTGCAGATTTAAAATCGTATTTCTTGCAAGGAACTTACGTTGGTAAAACAACTTTAATTAAAGCGTTAGTTTTTGGAGGAACTCAAAAAACGTATCAATCTTGGAACGGAATCGATGGGGAAACTTTAAATGAAAACCGCACTTTCAATTCGGCAGGAATGTATACAGATGAAGCAGGAAATGTACGTTTCTATGATAATGAAACCGATAATTATAACCAGGATCATTATCAATTGCACTGGAGCGAATCTATTTCTGATAAATGGAGCACAAACCTAGCATTTCATTATACGAAAGGTAAAGGATATTATGAAAACTACAAAGAAGATTCTGATATGGCTGATTATGGCTTAAATCCAGTTGGGACAGTTACAGAAACTGATTTAATTCGTCAGAAATGGTTAGATAATGATTTTTACGGAACTACTTTTTCTGCTAAATATGTAACAGAAAAACTAAATGTTATTTTAGGTGGAGGTTGGAATAAATATGAAGGCGATCATTTCGGAAAAGTAATTTGGGCAAGATACGCTTCACAATCTGAATTAGGAGATCATTATTACGACGATTATTCATCAAAAACAGATGGTAATATTTTCGCTAAAGCCAATTATCAATTCACAGAAAAATTAAGTTTTTATGGAGATTTGCAATACAGAAGAGTTCATTACAAAGCCAATAGTGCAGAAACTGGTTTAGTAGATGATACTTTCAACTTTTTTAATCCAAAAGCTGGTTTGAATTATGCTTTCAATGAAAAAAACACTTTGTATTTCTCTTACGCAAGAGCAAATCGTGAACCAAATAGAACAGATTACGAAGGCGGAAATGTAAAACCAGAAAAGCTGAATGATTTTGAATTAGGATGGAGATTCAATTCAGAGAAATTTCAATTGAATTCTAATGTATATTACATGGGATACAAAGACCAGTTGATCTTAACGGGAAGATTAGACGATGTTGGAAATCCGATTCGTGCGAATACAGAGAAAAGTTACCGTTTAGGTTTTGAATTTGATGCAACAATTGCACTTTCTGATAAATTTACTTTAAGACCAAACTTTACTTTAAGCAGCAACAAAAATGTAGATTTGGCTGTTGATGGCGAATTTTACGGAACAACTAAAATTGCTTATTCTCCAGAAGTAATTGCAGGAAACGTGATTGTGTATAAGCCGATAGAAAGATTATATCTTTCATTATTGCAAAAATATGTTGGAGAACAATATATGAACAATATTGAGCTTCCGGCAGCTAAATTGGCAGATTACTTTGTAAATGATTTTAATGCATCGTACGAAATAAAGCCAAAAACGATTTTTCAATCTATAACGATTACAGCTTTGGTGAATAATATTTTCGATAAAAAATATGTTTCAAATGGAGCAATGTGGGATGTTTATCCGTACTATTATCCACAAGCGGGAACAAATTTCTTAATTGGTTTGAATTTGAAATTCTAATTAAGTTAGACAACAAAAAAGCCTGAAAGTACTTTCAGGCTTTTTTGTTTTTAGTTGTATACGTGAATAACAGTTCCAGAAGATTCGACACGATATTGTTTCATCGGATATTCTTTTCCGCCAAGTCCTGTAAATAAATTATATTGTGTTTTGTCGCAAGAACAAACCGCATAAATTCCATCAATTGTCATTGCGGTACAAGAATTTAAAGCTTGATTCGGACAAGCGGCATCAAAAGCGGTATATGTTCCTTCGCCAGTTTTCATCACAATAATTCCTTTTGCTCCATAATTGGCAACGTATACTGGATTACTCGGATACATTAATTTGTTGTATGTTGGAAGATTAGTGTCGAGATAAGCATTTACCGAATAGTTAGGAATGTTCGGATTGTTATTGCTTCTGTTATTGTCACTGCAAGCGAATAAAACTGCAGTAAATGCGATAAAGAACCAGATTTTTTTCATTATTTGAATAAGAATTAGTTAAAACAAAAATAATTTATTTAGATTTGAAATCTATATATGATTAACATATAATTATGTACTATTAAAAATTATAGTATATTTGTGGTAAGAAAATCCCGTCGCGATGGGATTTTTTGTATTTATATAAACGATGAAGTTATGAGTAAAGTATCTTATTATACAGCTGAAGGATTAAAAAAATTAAAAGATGAATTGGAGCATTTAAAGAGTGTAATGCGTCCAAAGGCATCTCAAGATATTGCAGATGCAAGAGATAAAGGTGATTTGTCTGAAAATGCAGAATATGATGCAGCAAAAGAAGCGCAAGGTTTATTAGAAATGAGAATCGCTAAACTTGAAGAAGTATATGCAAATGCAAGATTAATTGACGAATCTCAATTAGATGTTTCTAAAGTTTTGGTTTTATCGAATGTGAAAATCAAAAACCAAAGCAATGGAATGGAAATGAAGTATACGCTTGTTGCTGAAAGCGAAGCTGATTTAAAAACAGGGAAAATCTCTGTAACTTCTCCTATCGGGAAAGGTTTATTAGGGAAATCTGTTGGAGAAGTAGCTGAAATTACAGTTCCAAATGGAGTTTTGAAATTTGAAATTCTAGAAATCTCAAGAGACTAACTTTAGTTTAACCGTTTAATCGTTAAATCGGTTAAACGATTAACCAAATAAACGAATAAACAATGAGTTCAATATTCACTAAAATAGTAAATGGAGAAATTCCAGCTTATAAAATTGCTGAAGACGAAAACTATTTAGCATTTTTAGATGTAAATCCAAACGCAAAAGGACACACGCTTTGTATTCCAAAACAAGAAATCGATAAGATTTTTGATATGGATGAGGAATTGTATTTAGGATTAATGAAGTTCTCTAAAAAAGTAGCTGCAGCTTTAGAAAAGACAGTTCCATGCAAAAGAATCGGAATTGCGGTTGTTGGACTTGAAGTGCCTCACGCACACGTGCATTTGATCCCATTAAACCATATGGACGAAATGCGTTTTATTGATAAAGTTTCACTTTCAAAAGAAGAGTTTGAAGCTTTAGCAAAAGATATTCAATCAAATTTGTAAAGATTTTATGCATATCAGGCTGAGCGATGTCTAAGCCTTTGTGAAGTTAGAAAACTATAAAAAAAACAAAAAAGTGCAGTAATAAATTTACTGCACTTTTTTATTTAATGAAATCTGAAAAGTAGTTCCTTTCCCAATTTCAGAATTCAGTACTTTTATTTTTCCATTGTGATATTCCTCGACAATTCTTTTAGTTAAAGAAAGTCCAAGTCCCCAACCGCGTTTTTTTGTGGTATATCCAGTTTCAAAAATAGTTTTAAACTGTTTTTTAGGAATTCCAGTACCCGAATCTTTAATGTTAATTTTTACCTGATGCGTATCTTGCTCAATTTGAAGATCCAGAGTTCCTTTTCCTTTCATCGCGTCAATAGCATTTTTAACCAAATTTTCGATAGTCCAGCTATGTAATGTTGGATTTATCATTCCTAAAATAGGAGAATCGGGAGCATTAAACAAAAAAGTAACTTGTTTAGAAAAACGAGATTGCAGATACTCATAAGCCGTTTTAGTTTCTTCTACAATATCATGAAGTTCTAAAACAGGTACTGAGCCAATTTTAGAAAAACGATCAGTAATGGTTTGCAAACGCTCAATATCTTTTTCAATTTCAGTGCTAATTGACGGATCTATATCTTCGGTTTTTAATATTTCAACCCAACCAATTAATGAAGATAGCGGTGTTCCAATCTGATGTGCTGTCTCTTTCGCCATTCCCGCCCAAAGTTTGTTTTGGGTTGCCATTTTGGTGCTTTTATAGAAGTTATAAATTAAGGCAATGCATAAAAATATAATCAGAAGTAGCGCGATCGGATAATATTTGAGTTTATTCAGTAATGAAGAGTTACCATAATATAAAGTTTGGTATTTTCCTGGAGCATATTCGAAAGTGATTGGCTCATTTTCATTTTTTAGTTTATTTAAGAAAGCAGTTCTTTTTTTCTTATCATTAAGAATTTCGTCAGGAACATTCACCGCGCTTACCACTTTATCATACAACATTATTATACCCGGAATCGAAGTGTTGTTGTTGAAAATTTGAAGAGGAAGCTCTACATCAGTATTTTCATCAGCATTAACTATTGAAATTTGAGCCTTCACAAAAAGGTTCATTTTCAAACGTTCCTCATTTTTAAATATTTGGAAGAAAGTATAAGTGTTCCAAAGAATTAGAGAAATGATTATAAAACATACCGAAATAATAATCCAGCGGGTTGTATTTGTTCTTTCAGAAAAAGACATATCAGTTTTTTTGAGGTATAAATATAACGAAATATACACATTTTATATTTTGCCGAGATAGAAAGATTTTTTCGTTTTTATCTGCAAAACTATTTCTTCGAATTAAACCATTTCAATACTTTTGTAGCTGCTAAAATCAGATTCTGTCTAAATTTTAAAGTATGATCAGCGTTAACCCAAAAGAGATTCCAACGGCCAAATTGCAAGGCTATCTGCAGAGTTCAATCGGACCGAGACCTATTGCTTTTGCAAGTACAATTAGCGAAACTGGAGTTCCAAATTTATCTCCGTTTAGTTTCTTTAATGTATTTAGTGCCAATCCGCCAATTTTGGTTTTCTCGCCATCAAGACGTGTTCGCGATAATACGATTAAACATACTTTAATTAACGCTGAAGCTACTCGCGAAGTGGTAATAAATGTTGTTAATTATGATATTGTACAACAAACATCATTGGCAAGTACAGAATATGCAGACGGAGTAAACGAGTTTATTAAAGCTGGATTAACCCAAATTCCTTCAGATTTAGTAAAACCATATCGCGTAAAAGAATCTCCTGTTCAGTTTGAATGTAAGATTACACAGATTATTCCGTTAGGAACAGAAGGTGGAGCAGGAAATTTGATCTTATGCGAAGTGGTGAAAATTCATATTGATGAATCGATTTTAGATGAAAATGGAGCAATTGATCAGCACAAAATTGATTTGGTCTCAAGACTTGGAAATAATTGGTATTCAAGATCTAATCAAGGACTTTTTGAAGTGGCAAAACCCTTGACAACATTGGGGGTAGGCGTAGATGCGATACCCGATTTTATAAAAGAAAGCTCTGTTTTAGATGGAAATGATTTAGGAAAATTAGGCAATATAGAATCCTTGCCTACAAAAGAAGAAGTTACTATATTTGTGAAAGAAAATTTCGCAGTCAAAGGAGTTTTAAGCTCAGACGACCAGAAAAAAGTGCATTTAGAAGCCAAAAAATATCTGGATAATGGCGATGTAGAATCGGCTTGGAAAGTGCTTTTAGCTAAGAAATAAAAGAAATAGAAACAATAATTAATACAGACGAAGATGGAAGTTACAGGAAAAGTAAAAGTGGTTAACCCAGAGCAGCAAGTTAGTGCCTCATTCAAAAAAAGAGAGTTAGTTGTTACTACTGAGGAGCAGTATCCACAACATATTTTAATCGAATTTACACAAGATAAATGCGATTTGTTGAGTAGCTATAAACAAGGAGATGCAGTAAAAGTTTCTATCAATTTAAGAGGAAGAGAATGGGTTAATCCACAAGGAGAAACTAGATATTTCAATAGTATTCAAGGTTGGAGAATTGAAAGATTAGCTCCAGAAGGACCTGCACAAGGGGCGCCAATGCCAGCTGCAGAAACTTTTGCGCCAGCAACAAGTATAAACGAAGACGAACCAGACGATTTACCGTTCTAAAAAAGGTTTAAATTCTAAAATTATAAATTCCAAATTCCAATTCATTAACGTGAATTTGGAATTTGGAATTTTATTTTTGATTCTTTTTTTATTGATCTCCAAATCTTGAAATTTGGACACGAGCGATAGCGAATTGGCGAAGCAATTTAAAAAATTGATTATTTAAAAATGTATTATCTATTCAACGATTTATTTTTTCCACCGGTTACAGAAGCCGATGAAGAAGGGGTATTAGCTATTGGAGGCGATCTTAGCTCAGAACGTTTACTATTGGCTTACAAAAGTGGTATTTTTCCTTGGTTTAATGAAGGAGAACCGATTTTGTGGTGGGCGCCAGATCCAAGAATGGTATTGTTTTTTGATGAATTGGTGATATCCAAAAGCATGAAAAAGATTCTCAATAAGAAAATCTTTAAAGTAACCTATAATAAAAATTTCAGAGAAGTAATTTCGAACTGCCAGCAGATAAAACGTGAAGGTCAAAATGGAACTTGGATTTCTGATGAAATGATAAATGCATACTGCAAATTGAATGAAGAAGGAATTGCTAAATCTGTTGAGGTTTGGCAAGATGATGTTTTGGTTGGCGGTTTATATGGAATTGATTTGGGAGATGTTTTTTGTGGAGAAAGTATGTTTTCTAAAGTCTCAAATGCTTCAAAAACAGCTTTTATTGCTTTAGCCTTATATTTGAAGAAAGAAAATTATAAATTATTGGATTGCCAAGTTTACAATCCGCATTTGGAGAGCTTAGGCTGCAGAGAAATTGACCGTGAAGAGTTTATGTCCATTTTAAAAAGTAAATAGAAAATGAGTGCAATTTACAGTGTAAAAGAAATTTATATTTATCCGATAAAGAGTTTGGCAGGAATTAGTCTTGAATCTGCAAAAGCTGAAGAAATGGGATTTGAAAATGATCGCCGTTGGATGCTTATTGATGCAGAAAATCAGATGCTGACACAGAGAGAACATCGTATTATGAGCCAATTTTATCCGCAGATTTCAAACGGAAAAATCAACGTTACTTTTCAGGATAAAAAACATGAATTTTCTGTAGACGAACATTTAGAAAATGCTATAGAAGTAAATGTTTGGGATGATAAAAGTGAAGTGGTTGAGGTGAATCTTGAAACTTCAAAATGGTTCAGCCAGCATTTAGGTTTTGATTGTAAATTGGTTAAAATACTTAGAAATGGAGCTCGTAAACATGAAAGTTCTAAATTAAAAGAAACATTCAATGTGAGTTTGGCAGACGGTTATCCATATTTAATGATTGGATCTAAAAGCTTGGATTTTTTGAATGATAAATTGGATGAAAAAATTACCATAAAAAGATTTCGTCCAAACATTGTTGTAAGCACTGAAAATCCTCATGAAGAAGACGATTTTAAGACTTTTGCAATAGGTGGTGTTCAGTTTAAAAACATAAAACCATGCGGAAGATGTGTTATGGTGAACAATGATCCAGAAAATGGGCGTTTGAAAAAAGAACCTTTAAAAACCCTGAGCAAATACAGAAATGTTGATAATTCGGTTTTATTCGGAACCAATATTGTGAGTCTAAATTCTGGAATTATCAGCGTAGGTGATGAGGTTGTTTTTTAGAAATTCAACTTTGTAAAGTTCCAGTTCAAAGTATTAAAGATTATTAATTCATTATTTAAAGTTGGCAATTCGAGAATTAATTTTAAAGTTTCGTGCGCCATCATATTGCCTATAATTCCAGGTAATGTTCCTAAAACCCCATTCAAATTACAATTTGGAACATCTTTAGGATCGGGCATTTCAGGAAATAAATCTCTAAGATTTTTACTGTTATGATTAAAAACTGCAATCTGACCTTCAAATTTTAAAATACTTCCGTAAACTAACGGTTTGTTAAGCTGAACGCAAGTATCATTTACTAAATAGCGAGTGGAGAAATTATCAGAACCATCTACAACAATGTCATATTGCTGAATGATTTCTGATGCATTTTCAACCGTTAATTTTTCATTGATTGCAACAGAATCAATGAGCGGATTTAGTTTAGAAACGACTTCTTTAGCAACAATTGATTTATGCTGACCAATTTCATTTTCGGTATATAGAATCTGTCTGTGGAGATTGTGAATTTCAATCGTATCAAAATCCATGATTCCGATAAAACCAACTCCAGCGGTTGCAATATATTGTAAAATCGGACAGCCCAAACCACCAGCTCCAATTACTAAAACTCTGGCTTTTTTTAATTTTTCTTGTCCCTCATCCCCAATTTCAGGAAGGATAGTTTGTCTGTTATAACGAAGAAACTCTTGTATAATGCTCATTTTAATTTAGTCTTAAAGTTGAAAAGTCAAAGAGCGAAAGTCTTTGAATATGGTTATAGTTGAATTTTAAGATGAAGTTTTGGACTTTATGACTTTAGACTTTCAACTATATGCTTTATCCCAATCTTTCCAAACGGGTTCATAGCCTGCATTTTTAATAATTTTTGAAATTTCTTCTGCCGAACGTTCATCGCTGATTTCGAATTGCTCCAAAGATTGCGGATCAACAATATAACCGCCCGGATTTGTTTTAGAACCGGCACTCATACTCGTAACACCAATCGGAATAATATGGTTTCTAAATTTTTCGTTTTCGCGAGTTGAAATAGAAATTTCTAAATCCTCATTCCACAAACGATAGGCGCAGATTAATTGTGTCAAATCTTTATCATCCATAATGAAATTGGGTTCGATAATTCCTTCAGCTGGACGCAGGCGGGGGAAAGAAACTGAATATTTTGTCTGCCAATACTTTTTTTGAAGATAATCTAAATGCATAGCATTGAAGAAACTATCGGTTCTCCAATCTTCCAAACCTAGTAAAACGCCTAAACCAATTTTATGAATTCCAGCAGTTCCAATTCGATCTGGAGTTTCCAATCGATAATCAAAGTTTGATTTTTTACCTTTTGTATGATACTTTTTGTAAACTTCCTGATGATATGTTTCCTGATAAACTAAAACCGAATAGACTCCTGCATCATGTAATCGCTGATAATCTTCGGTAGAAAGTGGCTGAACTTCAACAGAAATAATCGAAAATTCCTTTCTAATTAAATCAATTGCATTCAGGAAATAATTAATGTTTACGGTATAATTAGCTTCGCCTGTAACCAATAAAACATGATCAAAGCCAGTTTTTTTTAGAGCTTCAACTTCAAGTTTTATTTCGGCATCGGTAAGCGTTTTTCTTTTTATTTTATTGTCTAAACTAAATCCACAATAGGTGCAGATATTTTGGCATTCGTTGCTTAGATATAACGGAGCATACATTTGGATGGTTTTTCCGAAACGTTTCTTGGTTATTTCATGGCATTTTTGTGCCATTTGCTCTAAATAGTTTTGAGCAATAGGCGAGATTAAGGTCAAGAAATCATCGAGGTTGTATTTGGTTTTAGCCAAAGTTTGTTCGACATCTTTTGATGTGGTTTTGTATATTTTGGTTTGAATTTCATCCCAATTATATTGTTCAAAAATAGATTTGAATGTTTTCATTTTGTTTTGGTTTTTTTAACGCAAAATGCGCTAAGAATACGCAAAGTTCGCTAAGCTTTGAGTTCTTTTTTTTGCTTTAAAAGTTCGCCAAGCTTTGCGTGCTTTGCGAAAAAACCTTGCGAACTTTGCGTTTAAAATTATTCATAAAGAAAAGAAGTCAAGGGGCTAGAAGCCGAAGCATAATTTTGCTGATTAGCAACTTTAGCTTCAAAAGCTTTTCTTCCTGCAATAACCGCCTCCTTAAAAGCTTCAGCCATTAATTTTGGATTTCCAGCAACAGCAATGGCAGTATTAACCAAAACGGCATCAGCACCGATTTCCATTGCTTTTGCTGCATCAGAAGGCGCTCCGATTCCAGCATCTACAATAATTGGAACCGTACTTTGTTCGATTATGATTTCTAAAAAATCAATTGTTTTTAAACCTTTATTGCTTCCAATTGGAGAACCCAGAGGCATTACAGCCGAAGTTCCAGCGCTTTCTAAGTGTTTGCATAAAACAGGATCAGCATGAATATAAGGAAGCACAATAAAACCCAATTTCGCCAATTCTTCAGTCGCTTTTAAAGTCTCAACTGGATCGGGCATTAAATATTTCGGATCAGGATGAATTTCCAGTTTTACCCAATTTGTTTCTAAAGCTTCACGAGCCAATTGTGCTGCGAAAATGGCTTCTTTAGCATTTCTTGCACCTGAAGTGTTCGGCAATAAATTGATATTCGGATGCTTTAAATGCGATAAAATAGCATCTGTATCAGTTTCCAGATCGATACGTTTTAAGGCAACCGTAACCAATTCGCTTTCTGAAGATACAATAGCATTTTCCATTTCTTCATTCGAACCAAATTTTCCTGTTCCTAAAAATAAACGGGATTTAAAGCTCTTATCTCCAATATTAAATAATGATGTTTGCATACAATTTTTCTTTTAATTGTTGAATTAATTTTTCCTTTTCATCACTTTCAGTAATGATTCCAGAAATGGCAATTCCGAAAATTCCAGTTTCCATTAACGGACTAACATCACGTAATGTGATGCCGCCAATGGCATAAACAGGAATGTCGATTTTGTTTTTTTTCAGTTTTTGAAGAATATCATAATAACCTGATAGTCCCAAAATCGGACTTAATTTTTCTTTCGTAGCCGTAAACCTGAAAGGCCCCAATCCGATATAATTGCAACCATTTTCTACATGGTTTTGGATATCTTCAAAAGTATTGGCAGTTCCTCCGATAATTTTTGTAGAACCTAAGATTGCCCTTGCTTCATCGATTTTTGTGTCTGTTAGTCCTAAATGAACGCCATCAGCCGAAATTTGTTTAGCGAGATGTAAATCATCGTTTACTATAAAATTCGCATGATATTCTTCGCACAAAGGTTTTACTGCTTCGGCTAAAGTATAAACGTCTTTTGGCATTTGATTTTTAAATCGCATTTGTACCCAATTACATCCAGCATCAAGTGCCAGGTGTATGTTGCGTAATTGGTCGTCAATTGTTTCGCCTTGCGAAATATATTGTAGTTTGTTATACATAATGATATCCGATTAAGGAGGTAGTTGAACTTAGATAGTTTTCAATATAGATTTTAGCATTTTTGCAGGCTTCTTCTATAGTTTGATTTAGGGCTAAATTTGAAGCGATTGCAGAAGAGAGGACACAGCCTGAACCATGTTTTTCATGACAATCTTTTTCCGTCGGGAATAAATCAAGAATTTTATTTTTCAAAAACAATTGATCTTTTCCAATTTCATTCGAATTATGACCACCTTTGAGCAGAATTGCAGTCGAAATTTCATTCTCAATCCAAAGATGATCTTTTATAAAACCGGGAAATAACTGTTCGATCTCTATATAATTGGGTGTAATCAAATTGATTTTGGAAAGGATTTGGTTGAGATCTGAACGATCTTCAATGTTTAAGAAATCAAACTTTGTAGTCGATTTTAAGACTGGATCCCAGACAATTTTTGTATCAGGAGAAATCAATTTTATCGTTGAAAGAATTCGATTTAAATAAGAAAGAGAGGGTACAATCCCGATTTTAACAGCACTGATTTTATAGCTTTGAAATAATACTTCAATAGATCGTATCACAAAATTGATATTGATCCATTCAATTTTGTGAAATTCATTTTCAGTCTGAATGGTATTAGCCGTTGCAATAGCAAAACCAGTAACTTTGTGCTGTTCAAATGTTTTAGTATCAGCTAAAATTCCAGCGCCTCCAGAAGGATCTAAACCTGCGATTGTAAGTACGAATGGACGATTTTCTGACATAATTTAAATTGTTTTAACGGATTTTCATTGTTCCAAATACTTCCTAAAAGCGCAACATCATCAAAACCATTTTCTAAGGTTTTTTGAATGTTTTTCGCATCAATTCCGCCTAAAGCAACCCCTTTTGTTTTATGATTTGTTCGTGATTTTATTGCTTTGAAAAGATCTTTTTCAGGAAAATAATTTTCTTTAGAAATACTTTTAAAAACAGGACTTAGAAAAGCATAATCAAAATTTTCAAGAGAATTAAAATCTTCAATTGAATGTGTTGATGTTGATTTATACCTAAAAGGTTTTGAAAACCTTGCAGGAAAATCATTCATACTTTTTCTTTCTTTTTCAGAAAAATGGAATTTTTCAACACCAAAATCTTTCGCTAAATGATGATAATTATGCAATACCAAATTTGTACGAAATTCTAATTTAATCTGATGAATAAATTGCGCCATTTCCAACTCCGAAAAATCAGGTTTTCGAATATGAAGCAAAGACAATCCTTCTTCCAATAAAGAATTTAGCATTTGAATTTCATCTTCAACAAAAAAAGGATTTGTAATCACAATCATAAAATGTAAAATGTTTTTTGTGAGATGTAAAATGTGAAAATCAAAAGATTTCACATTTTACAAATTCCATCTCACTATATATAAATCTCTTTCCCCTGTTCAATAAACTCTTCTGATTTCTCTTGCATTCCTTTTTCTGCGGCAGCGACATCTCTAATTTCCTGAGATATTTTCATAGAGCAGAATTTTGGTCCGCACATCGAACAGAAATGCGCTACTTTTGCACCATCGGCAGGAAGAGTTTCGTCGTGAAATTCTCTTGCAGTATCTGGATCTAAGGCCAAATTGAACTGATCTTCCCAACGGAATTCAAAACGAGCTTTACTCAAAGCATTGTCTCTATATTGTGCTCCTGGATGACCTTTTGCTAAATCTGCAGCATGAGCTGAAATTTTATAAGTGATTACACCGTCTTTTACGTCTTTTTTATTTGGTAAGCCCAAATGCTCTTTTGGTGTTACATAACACAACATCGCACAGCCATACCAGCCAATCATAGCGGCTCCAATTGCCGATGTGATGTGATCGTAACCTGGTGCAATATCTGTTGTTAAAGGGCCTAAAGTATAAAATGGCGCTTCATGACAGTGCTCCAATTGCTTGTCCATGTTTTCTTTAATCATGTGCATTGGTACGTGACCTGGCCCTTCAATAAAAACCTGAACATCATGTTTCCAAGCAATTTTGGTCAATTCTCCCAAAGTTTCTAATTCTGCAAATTGAGCTGCGTCATTCGCATCAGCAATCGAACCCGGACGCAAACCATCTCCAAGAGAAAAAGCAACATCATATTGTTTCATGATTTCGCAGATTTCTTCAAAATGTGTGTATAAGAAATTTTCTTTATGATGAAATAAACACCATTTCGCCATAATTGATCCACCTCTCGAAACAATTCCTGTAACACGATTGGCTGTTAAATGAATGTAACGAAGTAAAACTCCTGCATGAATCGTAAAATACGAAACCCCTTGTTCTGCTTGTTCAATTAACGTATCGCGGAAAATTTCCCAAGTTAAATCTTCGGCAATTCCTTTTACTTTTTCAAGAGCTTGATAAATAGGAACAGTTCCAATTGGGACAGGAGAATTTCTAATAATCCATTCTCTGGTTTCGTGAATGTTTTTTCCTGTTGATAAATCCATAATAGTGTCAGCTCCCCAACGACAAGCCCAAACGGCTTTTTCTACTTCTTCTTCAATGCTTGAAGTCACGGCGCTGTTACCAATATTGGCATTAATTTTTACCAAGAAATTACGACCAACAATCATTGGTTCGCTTTCTGGATGGTTGATGTTGTTTGGAATAATTGCTCGTCCTGCGGCAACTTCAGAACGAACAAATTCTGGAGTGATTTTATTTTTTGGAGTATTTGCACCAAAGCTGTTTCCGCTGTGCTGGCATTGCATCGCTTTGGTTTGTTCGTTTAAAAGCTCAATTCTTTGGTTTTCGCGAATAGCAATATATTCCATTTCTGGAGTAATAATGCCTTGTTTTGCATAATACAATTGCGTTACGTTCGCTCCTTTTTTAGCGCGTTTTGGTTGGTGCAAATATTCGAAACGAAGATGATTCAAACTTTCATCTTTTAATCTGCTTAAGCCGTAATCTGAAGTGATTTCATCTAAAATTTCGACATCATTTCGATCAAGGATCCAATTTTCGCGTAAACGAGGCAATCCTTTTCGAATGTCAATTTCAATATTCGGATCTGTGTAAGCGCCTGATGTATCATAAACTGTTACAGGTGGATTTTTCTCAATTCCGCCATTTGAAAGTTTGGTGTCGCTCAAAGCAATTTCACGCATCGCTACTTTTATTGGATGAATTTCTCCGTCGATATAAACTTTTTTAGAATTCGGAAACGGGGTTCTTGATATTTGTTCTTCGTTTGTCATAGCTTGTATATTGTAAATGTGAGATGTAAAATGTAAAATGTGAATTGTAGAGACGCACTACAGTGCGTTTACGCCCAATGTATAATTGGAATTTGGATTTTTTTTATTTTAGAATTTTAACCTTTATCCCCCTTGCGTAGCAGAAATGATCAAAATTTCGTCAGTTTCTTGTACGAGGAATTCGTTCCATTTGAGTTTTGGAACAACAGTATTGTTGACAGCAACGGCGATTCCGTTTTGTTTATGCGGAATTTCGAGATCGAGCAATGATTGAACGCTTAGCGATTCAGCATTGAATTGTTTAGTTTGTTGATTGATTTTTAGTTCCATTCCTTTTTAGTTTAGTGTATAGATACACATTAGGAATGGCTACAATAACGCATAGAAATGCGTTCAAGAAGTCATCTTACTTTTCCCTACGCTAGTATGAACTAGATCAGGTTCAGAGGGTAAAATCTCAGCCTACAAGTTGTAGACACCCCTAAAGTGTGAAGCAAATATATGTAATTTTTGTTTAAAAGTTTCAGGTTTCAAGTTTCTGGTTCAAAAAAACTGAAAACTGTGACTATTTTTCCTTTCGGGTAAAGCAATCTTCCACGTGATCATTGACCATTCCAGTTGCTTGCATGTGAGCGTAAATAACCGTCGAACCGACAAATTTAAATCCACGTTTTTTTAAATCTTTGCTGATTGCATCAGAAATTGGAGTAGTGGCAGGAACATCTTGTAGAGTTTTTGGCTTATTATCGATTGGTTTTCCGTTTGTGAATTTCCAGATGTAATCAGAGAAAGTTCCAAATTCTTCTTGGATTTTCATAAAAGCCTGAGCGTTCGAAACGGCAGAGTTGATTTTAAGTTTATTTCGAATAATTCCAGTATTTTGCATTAATTCTTCGATTTTATCTTCAGAATAATTAGCAATTTTTTTATAATCAAAATAATCAAAAGCAGTTTTGAAGTTTTCTCTTTTATTTAAAATGGTAATCCAGCTTAGACCTGCTTGAAAAGTTTCTAGAATTAAAAACTCAAAAATAGTTGGGTCGTCGTAAACAGGAGTTCCCCATTCTTCGTCGTGATATTTTTTATATAAATCGCTGGCGGAGCACCAGCCGCATCTTATTGGTTCCATTTTTTATTTTAAATGTATAAAAAAACCTCAAACGAAAGAAGTTTGAGGTTTTAAAAAAGTTAAAAAACAATAACTATTTACGTTTTAATTCAATGATGTATATTTCAGATACTTCGTTGTTGTATGTGTAAGTATATTTAATTTTTAATGTATTTTTATCTAATACTAAAATTTCTCCAGTATCTCCTGAATCAGTACCATATTTAAAAGTTATTTTATTATCTGTTCTCGTCCATGTTCCATTATCGTTATAATCTTCACACTTTGAATTAGAATACTCAGAATAGTGATCAATTACTTTTCCTCCTGCTTGAATTTCAAGAAAACCTTTGCTGCAACCTCCTTCGTTAACAATTGGGGCCATTATCTCTTTCCCATCTACAATAGTTCCCTCTTGGGATGCTTCCCATTTTCCTTCAATAGACGCTTTGTCGTCATCACTGCTACAAGATACTGTAGTTAAACCTAGTGCCAATACTGACACAAAAAAAATACTTAGTTTTTTCATTTTTGGGTGGATTTTATTTGTTAAATGTTAGGGCAAAAGTAAAATCTTTTAAAAGAAAACCAAGTGGACATATTAAGTTTTTTCGTATTTTTTTATTGTTAACATGTAATTAATTGAGTGTCAGGTGAGTTTGGCTTTTTGTGTTTGGTAATTTTTTTCTTTCGTTATCTTCCAATCTGCCAGCTATATCCTTTTACACTCGGAATATAAGCAGAACGTCCCACAATGACTAAATTGGTATAGATTTTTCGGTTATATTTAATGCCAATAGCATTGCCAGAAGTGTACATTTTATTGGCTTTAAAGACTACTTTCATTTTGCCGTCTTCAAGTTCGGCATCTGATACTTTTTCGACGAGCCATGTTGACTTCCATTTAACAGATAACTCATTTTCGGCAGTTTTAGTAACACTTTTAACTAGTTTAACAGCTTCTTCAGGAATTTCAAAGTTTTGGGTCAGTTCTTTTTGTGTCATTGTTTGGCCCATTTTGCAATTATCGAGAATCTTTCGAATATTAATAAAGTTTAGCAATTTGTCATTTGCTTCTTTTTTGATATCCATATTTGCATTTTGAGTTTTGTTTTCGAGATTAGGAGCTGGAGTTATCGTAATGGCATTTTTTACAGCAAAGGCTTTTTGATTTACAGTAGTTTTTTCTGCCACAAATTCTTTAGAGGCCTTAATATTTTTTGATGAAATTTTTGCACCTTTTTTGACAGGAGCAGGTGTTAACTCATTAACAGACTGAATGACTTTTTTAGGCTGTTTTTTTTCGTCATTGCCACAGCTGAAAAAGAAATAGGTTACAGAGAATAAAATAAGCAAGCAATTTTTTTTCATGACCTAAATGTTTTTTTATTTATCCTTTGTGTGCAGGATCTTCGTCTAAATATTTTTTGATCAAATAATGACCTAAATAAATTGCTGGAGTTAATAAGATAGCTATTGCTAGTTTAAAAGTGTATCCTATTAACCCTGAGGATATAAAGGTGTCAAAGTCAATTTTTCCAGGAAGCCAAAAAGCAATTCCTAAAACAATAAATGAATCAAACAATTGCGAAATTACAGTAGAACCTGTTGCTCTTAACCATATTTTCTTTTCGCCAGTTCTATTTTTGAAAAACCAAAATATCCAAACATCTATAAGCTGAGAAGCCATAAAAGCGATTAAGCTTCCCACAATAATCCACATACTCTGCCCGAATACTGCCTGAAACTGATCGTCATTTACAGGGCTGATTCCTTTTGCAGCTGGAATTGTAATGGCCATAAAAAGTATCAAAAAAGCATAAGCAATCAAACCTGCAGTTATAAAAGAAAGCTTTTTTACACCTTTTTCACCAAAATGATCATTAATCAAATCGGTAGTTAGGAATACAATCGGCCAAGGCAAAATACCTATACTCATTACAAAAGGGCCAATTTGAATTAATTTTCCTCCAATTAACTCAGCCACAACAGCATTGGTGATAAAAATCCCTGATAAAATTACAAAAACAATTTCTCTTCTGGTTCTAAACATTTGATTTTTGGTATTGATATTTCAAAAATAAACTATTTCTTTTAAATCTTTGAAACTATAATTCGTTCGTGTATGAAGTTTGCTTTCGATTGGTTAATTTTGAGATTCTGTTGCTTTTTTTCTAATTGAAATTTTGTACAGAATTAATCAATGCATTTGTTATGAAAACACCAATAGAGTTAGATAATTCATTATTAAAAAGTTGGTCTGGGCCTTACGGAGGAGTTCCAGATTTTAGAGTATATCAAGTTTCAGATTTTAAGCCTGCAATAGAATTTGCTATTCAGGAAAAATTAGAAGAAATTGATTCAATTGCAAATAATCCAGAAAAACCGACATTTAAGAATACAATTGAAGCTTTAGAGCTTTCTGGTGAAAAATTGGATCGAATTCATGCAGTTTACGGTATTTACAGGTCTAATCTAAGTACTCCAGAATTTAATGCAGTTGACACTGAAATGTCGCCAAAATTGGCAGAGATTAATGATAAATTGTATCAAAATGAAAAACTGTTCTCTAGAATTGAAGCCTTGTACAAATCGGATGAAAAGAAGAATTTAACGAAAGAGCAGCAACGTTTGCTATGGCTTTATTATACCGATTTTGTTAGAGAAGGAGCAGAGTTAAAAGTACAAGATAAAGAGAAAGTGGCTAAGATTAATCAAGAATTAGCAACGCTTTTTACATCATTTAGCCAAAAATTGTTAGCAGAAGAAAACGATCAATATATAGAATTAAAAACAGAAGCGGATTTTGATGGCTTGCCTGAAGAATTTAAAAATGCGGCCATTGCCGAAGCTAACGAAAGGAATCTAAATGTTTTGGGATGTATTGGAAATACAAGATCTTCAATTGAACCTTTTCTGACTTTTTCAAACAAGAGAAGTCTAAGACAAGAAGCTTTTGATATATTCGTAAAACGAGGCGATAATAAGAATGAAAATGATACAAATGAAACACTTGTGTCTATTTTAAAATTAAGAGCTGAAAAAGCGAAAATTTTAGGCTTTAAAAACTTTGCTGAATGGAGTTTGTCTAACAAGATGGCCAAGGATCCGCAGAAAACGCTAGATTTGATGCATTCTGTATGGAAACCTGCTGTAGAAAAAGTAAAAAACGATGTTTCTGCTATGCAGGAAATGGTAAATAAAGAGGGAGAAAATTTTAGAATTCAGCCTTGGGATTACCGCTATTATGCAGAAAAAGTGCGTAAAGCACAATACGATTTAGACCAAAATGAAATTAAGCAATATTTGCAGCTGGAAAATTTACGTGAAGGAATGTTCTGGACGGCAGGCGAGTTGTTTAATTTAGGTTTTAAGCAATTATTTGATGTTCCTGTTTATCATCCCGATGTTCGTGTTTGGGAAGTGAATAATAAAAAGACAGGAGAAGCAATAGGACTTTGGTATTTTGATCCTTACGCTCGTACAGGAAAACGTTCAGGGGCATGGATGAATTCGCATAGAGATCAGCAGAAAATAAAAGGCAATGTACTTCCTATTGTGTCAAACAATTGCAATTTCATAAAAGGAAATAGTGACGAACCTGTTTTGATTTCGTGGGATGATGCAACGACTTTATTTCACGAATTTGGTCATGCACTTCATGGATTATGTTCTAATGTTACTTACCCAAGTCTTTCTGGAACTTCAGTTGCGAGAGATTATGTTGAGTTTCCGTTTCAGTTGCTGGAACATTGGCTAGCAACGCCAGAGGTTTTAAATAAGTTTGCGCTTCATTATAAAACTAATGAGCCTTTATCACAATCATTAGTAGAAAGAATAGGAAAAGCAGCAAATTTTAATGAGGGTTTTGCAACAGTAGAAACGATTTCAAGCTCATTTGTTGATATGAAACTGCATTTAACAACCGAAACAATCGATCCGCAGACATTTGAAGCGCAAGTTTTAAATGAAATTAATATGCCGTCAGAAATTGTGATGCGACACAGAATTCCGCAATTTGCACATATATTTTCAAGTGATGGATATGCGGCTGGCTATTACAGTTATTTGTGGGCAGATGTGATCAATGCAGATGCTTATGAAGCGTTTCTGGAAGCAGACGGACCGTTTGATAAGAATGTTTCAGAACGTCTTTATGAAACAGTTTTAAGTGTTGGAAATACTATTGATAATGAAGAGATGTATGAGAATTTTAGAGGTCATGCGCCACAATCTGATGCATTGATGAGAGCAAGAAATTTTCCAGTTGAAAATTAAACGAAGTAAAAAAAGCCCGAATAAATAAATATTCGGGCTTTTTAATATTGAAAATAATATATTAACCTAAAGTAACTCTTTTGAAACCTGTAATTTCAACATTGAATCCTTTTACATAATCACCAACTTTTTTACTGTCATCTTTGATGAAGTTTTGATCTAAAAGAGCTTTCTCTTGATCTAAAGTAGTGTTGTCAGAGATAAAACGTTGAACTTTACCTGGAAGAATTTTATCCCAGATTTGCTCTGGTTTACCTTCAGCTTTTAATTCAGCTTTTGCATCTTCTTCAGCTTGTTTGATAACTTCAGGAGTTAATTGAGAGAAAGAGATGTATTTAGGAACATTTTTCAAAGTTTTTCCTAAACGTTTAGCTTCTTCATTGTCTTTTTCGATTACAGCAATACGAGCAGCAAGTTCAGATTCAACGAAAGCAGGATCAAAATCTTTGTAAGATAAAGTGTCAGCTCCCATAGAAGCAACTTGCATAGAGATATCTTTTGTTAAAGCTTCAGCATTAGCAACTGGAGCAGAAATTGCAGTTAAAGCAGCAATTTTATTAACGTGAACGTAAGATCCAACGTAAGCACCTTCTAAAATTTCGAAACCACCGATTTCGATTTTCTCACCGATAACTCCAGTTTGCTCGATTAATTTCTCAGCAACTGTAATTCCGTTGAAATCAGAAGCTAATAATTCTTCTTTAGAAGAGAAGTTGATAGCTCTTTCTACTAAATCTTTAGCTAAAGCAACGAAAGCTTCGTTTTTACCTACGAAGTCAGTTTCACAGTTTAAAGTGATGATAGCTCCTTTAGTGTTGTCAGCATTGATAAAAGAAACAGCAGCTCCTTCAGCAGACTCACGGTCAGAACGGTTAGCAGCAACTTTTTGTCCTTTTTCTCTAAGGATTTGGATCGCTTTATCGAAATCTCCTTCAGCTTCAACTAAAGCTTTTTTACAGTCCATCATTCCGGCACCTGTAGATTGTCTTAATTTATTTACGTCTGCAGCAGTAATTGTTGACATAATATTTTGAATTTTTAATGTTAAAAGTAAAAAATTCCAGCATTTAAATCCCAAACTCCAATTTTAATAAATTATCAACATAACGTTTTTAATTTTGTATTTGGACTTTGGAATTTAAAATTTGGAATTTAAAATTTGATTTATTCTTCAGTTGCAGGAGCAGCTTCAGCTTCAGCAGCAGGAGCTTCTTCAGCAGCTTCAACTTCTTTCTCAGCACCTCTGTCTGAAAGACCTTCGATTACTGCAGTAGTTACTAAAGATAAAATTTTGTCAATTGATTTAGAAGCGTCATCATTTGCAGGAATCACGTAATCAACCTCTCTTGGGTCAGAATTCGTATCAACCATTGCGAAAACTGGAATGTTTAATTTTTGAGCTTCTTTTATTGCGATGTGTTCAGCTTTGATATCTACTACGAACAATGCTGCAGGTAGTCTAGACATATCAGCAATTGAACCTAAGTTTTTCTCTAATTTAGCACGTAGACGATCAACTTGTAAACGCTCTTTTTTAGATAAAGTGTTGAAAGTGCCATCTTTCTTCATTTTATCGATAGAAGACATTTTTTTAACTGCCTTTCTGATAGTTACGAAGTTAGTCAACATTCCACCTGGCCATCTTTCAGTGATGTAAGGCATGTTTGCAGCTTTTGCTTTATCAGCAACGATGTCTTTTGCTTGTTTTTTGGTAGCTACGAATAAAATTTTTCTACCTGATGCAGCGATTTTTTTCAAAGCTTCATTAGCTTCTTCGATTTTAGCTGCAGTTTTATATAGATTGATAATGTGAATACCATTACGCTCCATATAAATGTAAGGAGCCATGTTTGGATCCCATTTTCTAGTCATGTGTCCGAAGTGAACACCTGCTTCTAGTAATTCTTTTACTTCTATTTTGTTTGCCATTTTTGTACTAGTTTACGTTCTGTTGATTAGCAATGTGTGAATGGCGATTTCTCTGGCTTCATACATTTAGATGCTAAACTATATCCTACCTCGATAGGAGAGCAACAATAACTGTGTTTTTTAATTTCAATAAATAATTGATAATGTCTTGTCCCATCTGAACAAGACAGGTAATATTAACGTTTAGAGAATTGGAATCTCTTACGAGCTTTCTTCTGACCGAATTTCTTACGTTCAACCATTCTTGGGTCTCTTGTTAATAAACCTTCTGGTTTAAGGATAGCTCTGTTTTCAGCGTTAACTTCACACATTACGCGTGCTAATGCCATTCTTACAGCTTCTGCTTGACCAGTTGTACCACCTCCGTAAACGTTTACTTTTACGTCAAAGTTACTAGCGTTTTCTGTCATAGAAAGCGGTTGTAAAACTTTGTATTGTAAAGTTGCAGTTGGAAAGTAAGTTGCGAATTCTTTTTTGTTTACAGTGATGTTTCCAGTTCCTTCAGAAACGTATACACGTGCAACAGCGGTTTTTCTTCTACCGATTTTGTGAATAACTCCCATTACTTAAGATCATTTAGGTTAACAGTTCTAGGTTTTTGAGCTCCGTGAGTGTGCTCAGATCCTACAACAACATTTAGATTTCTAAAAAGTTCAGCACCTAATTTGTTTTTAGGTAACATACCTTTTACAGCTTTTTCTACTAATGCAGCTGGATTTTTAGCTTGCAATACTTTAGCAGTTAAAGTTCTTTGTCCTCCTGGGTAACCTGTATGACGCATGTAAATTTTGTCATTCATTTTTGTACCTGTAAGGTTAATTTTCTCTGAGTTGATAACAATTACGTTATCTCCACAGTCAACGTGCGGTGTGTAACTTGGCTTGTACTTACCTCTTAAGATCATTGCAACTTTAGAAGCAAGACGTCCTAAGTTATGACCTTCAGCGTCAACAACAATCCACTCTTTAGTTACAGTGGCTTTGCTTGCTGAAACTGTTTTGTAGCTTAATGCGTCCATAATATTATTTTAATTAAACATTCCATCCCCAATAAAGGGGATGCAAAAGTACAATTAATTATTTTAAAACCAAATACCTGAAAGAATATTTTATCTGCTGAAAATCAGGGACTCAGTTTTTTAATTAATTAGTAACTAAAAAAACCGTCTCTACAATAAGGTAAAGACGGTTAAATATTTAGAAAGAAAAAACTATTACACAATAAATATATTGGCAATGTCAACTACTTGTTGTGTTGTAAGTGGCTCATCATAAGCTTCTGAGCCTGCTGCGGAGCCAAAAGCGGCGGCGGTATTAAACCCAGCCTGTACCGTTACGCCTTCGCCATCATAAACTGCTTGAGTTGCTGCTGGCATGCCAGCGCCTCTTTCAGCGTTTGAAATCCATCCTTTTAAACCTCGTAATCTTCTCACTTCAGAAGCATGGCGTGCTTCAACGGAATGAATCTGTAATGCTGCAGTCAATAAATCGGGTGCCGTTATCAAGTTTGCGGCTTGACCTTTATATGCTCTAACTCCTGTATCTTCAAAGGCTTGTGCTAAAGCTAGAAATGTCGGATAATCGTGAAAAGGGTCAAATGTCCCGCCAACAGTAAAATCAAAAGTTGGTTTTGGAACAAAGTTGGGGCTTGCGGTACCGCCCAAACCGGCTATTAAAAATTTAACATGATCAGATTCATGATCTGCAATTTGTTGAAAGACTTTTAAATCTCTTCCTCCATTTTCTAAAGCAGGAATGACACCAGAATCTAATGCCATCGAATAAAATTCGTTTTCAAGATATTCTAATGTCAAAGCAAATTGCAAAGCTCCGATTGGAGTTGCAGGAGTTGCTGTAATGTCTTTAGCGAAAGCTTTATTGGTAAGAGCCGACAATCCAAAAGGAATTGATGCTAAGGCTAAATTTTTTCCAATATTTCCAAACTGCGAAAAACTGTCTCTGCGAGAACCAGTACTATTCAATAAATTATCGTCAGTAAAGGATTCTATAAATTTTAAAATGTTCATAATTTCTAAGTTTTACTGGTTGTGGTTAAGGCAAGTATTTAGCTGTAAATTTTGTAGTAATAAAATTGGCGGCAATCGGCAGGATTTTAGAAGGATCTTTTGCGTCATCTAATCCTGTTGACATATTTACAATATCATCTCCAGCAAAATCTTTAGAATTTGGGTTGATTAAACTTCTTATCGCAGATGCGTGTCTGGCTTCAACCGAAACAATTTTTCCTGCTAATAATAAATAATCTGCTGTTTTAATTAATCTTCCTGCCCCGTTGTAAGCGGCTACTCCTGTGTCTTCAAGAGCTTTTGCAGTAGCTAAAACTTCGTTGCGACTGTTAAAGTTTAAAGAGCCATATGTAAAAGACAAAGTTGGGAGTAATTGCGAACCAGGATCTGGAAGCGCGCCTGTCAAAGCCGCTTTGAAAAAATCTCTGTGAACTACTTCATGATGATATAAGTCTGTCAAAACTTGGCGCTCAGTGTCATTAAATACTGTATTAAAGTTTGTGGAATTTACAACTTTAGTATAAAAGTCTGCTTCTAGTTGCTCGAGGGCATAAGCATAAGTAAGAACACCGAAGTCGCCTGAACCTAAGTCAAAAATGCCATTTCTAACTCCTGGCAAGGAAGTGTCTTCCATATTATTGTCGTTATCATTGTCGCTGCATCCAGCTAGAACCAAACCTGTGGTTACTAATGTTAATCCGCTGAGCTTAAGAAAGCTCCTTCTGCTATTCAGTGAAGGGTCAACTTCATGAATTTTAACTTCGTTTTTCATAATCAAGTTTTTTATTAGGTTAACAACATTGGTCTTGTTAGTTCTTTGGTATTTAATTATTAACGAAATTTTAGGAGATGCGGTTTCAGAAAAATCTTCTTTTATAGTTTTTTTTCGAATAGATGGTATAATTTGAAAGACAAATGGTTGTTTTTTGTTTTATTTTCGGTAATTCTACTATATTTGTATTAATTACATAAACTTTTATAGATGAAAGCTAAAGCAACTCTAAAACAAATTGCGAAAGAACTAGGAGTTTCTGTGTCAACAGTGTCTAAAGCACTGAATGATAGTCCGGAAATTAGTGAGCAAACGAAGGTTAAGATTAAGGAGTATGCCAAACTCAAAAATTATAAGCCGAATGTTATTGGTCTAAATTTAAAAAATCGTAAAACCAAAACGATAGGGGTAATTATTCCTAATATTCTAAATTCTTTCTTTGCGAAAGTTTTTAGCGGTATTGAGAAAGTTGCCGATAAAAAAGGATATAATGTAATTACCTGTATTTCTAACGAATCTTTAGAAAAGGAAATCCACACGCTTGAAATGTTGAGTAATGGAACCATTGACGGATTTATCCTTTCGGTTTCTGAAGAAGCTCAAAAACTTCAAGATTACAATCACTTTTCGGAAATTATTAATGATGGAACACCAATCGTGATGTTTGACCGTATTGCTGATGAAGTAGATTGTGATAAGGTTGTTGTGGATGATTTTGATTCGGCACTAAATTCAACACAGCATTTAATTAATCTTGGATGTAAAAATATTGCCTTAATATCTTCTGTAGATAATTTAAGTGTTGGGAAATTAAGAGCTGATGGCTATTTAAAAGCTTTAGCAGACAATAATATTCCGGTTAATGAAAAAATTATTCTTCGTACCGATTCTGAAGAAGATATGAAAAGTAAAATTGATGCAATTTTTGACAATAAAATTGATGGAATTTTTGCTTTGGACGAAAATGATTCGGTTGCAGCTTTAAGAGTAAGTTTGAAAAAAGGATATAGAGTTCCAGAAGATATTTCGATTATTGGTTTTGCAGACGGAATTTTAGCTTCAAGACGTTTATCGCCAAGTTTGACAACAGTAAGTCAGCATGGTGTTGAAATTGGAGAAGTGGCTGCAAAAAGATTAATCGAAAGGTTAGAAGAGCCTGAAGGAACAGTTTCAGAATACGAAACAATCGTCATTAAGACAAAATTGAAAGAAAGAGAGTCAACTCGAAAAAAATAAAACTAAAAATCCCTTCATAGCGAAGGGATTTTTTTATTTAAACTCATAAGGAAATTTAGGGTTCTTATACTTTTTCAATTTCTCAAAAGGAACTAAAAAAGGTTCTTCGCAAGATCTTGCGGCTCTATAAAAGATTGGAGTAAATTCAATTCCCTTTTCGGTATAACTCCAAGATGGAAAATCCCAATATTCTTCATTGGTGTAATCGCAATAATCATCTTCATTTTTTGGTTTTTCAAAATGTTCCTGAGAATTAATTACAGCAAGTAATTTAGGAGAAAAAAAGTCATTTCTATATTTTGAAAAAGCATCAAAATTATTTTCACTGTCTCCAGTCACGCTTTTGTCAAAAGCTAGAATGTCATCAATTCCATATTGTTTTCCATTATTTAAATCAATTAGATATCCACTGCTTCCAAAATCTGGATGAGCACCTCCGCAATCCCAAAACATCGAAACTTGAAAACCTAATAAGTCATTGTTCAGAAAATTAATTGTTGTATTTCCTTCAATGCCTTTCCCTTGGCTATATCCAAAACTAGATGCACAATTAAGCTGAGCTAATGTATTTTCAATATGTATTTTCTCTAAAACAGGATTAATCAAAGTTTTATTTTTCTCTGAAAAATTATTTCCCAATCTAAAGAAATCTGTATCGCAATGTTTTTCAGAATACCAAACAAATTCTTTGTTATTGTAAATTGTGGTTTTCTGTTTTTTAAATTCAAGGAATTTATATTTCACCAGATTGAGACGTTCATCCTCAAATCTAATTTTGAGATTTGATTTATAGTTATCAAAATTTACAGGTTCAAGATGAACAGCCAATTGTTTTTCTTTAGCATCATACCAGAATCCATCAAAATTATTGCCCGATTTTTTCAGGTAGAATTTCTCAGTAATATTATCGCCAGGTTTAAAGTAGAAAGTAAAATTATTACCGTCCTTTAATTTTCCTTCCAGCTTAATATCTTTTAATGAACTTTTATAGAAATATACGGCATTGAGATTGGCTTCATTGTCCGATTTATAAACTTGAACAGTCATAAAAATAGTGCTTTTGCCTAAAGTTCCTTCGAGATAATAAATCTTGCTCTGACAAATTGCAATTGTTGAATAAAGTAGAAATAGGGATAAGAAATATTTCTTCATTTTACTTTCTTTTAAATCTTTAAAGGTTGTTATAAAAGTTGTAAATGTAGTAAAAGTAAAATTCTTACAATGTTGTTTTTGGTGAATTAAAAAGCCGTTCAATTTTGAACGGCTTTTTAAGTATGAAGAATAATTTTTTTAGTGCGCTTCTAACCAATCTTTACCCATTCCAAGTTCGACTTCTAAAGGAACTGACATTTTAAAAGCATTTTCCATTTCATGTTTAATCATTGGCTGGATTTTTTCGAGTTCATCATTGTGAGCATCGAACACAAGCTCATCATGCACCTGAAGCAACATTTTTGATTTCCAGTTTTCGTCACGAAGTTTTTTATGAATATTGATCATCGCAATTTTAATGACATCGGCAGCACTTCCTTGAATAGGAGCGTTTACTGCATTTCGTTCAGCAGCACTTCTCACAACAGCATTAGCAGAATTAATATCTTTTAAATATCTGCGACGTCCTAAAATAGTTTGTACGTAACCTTTTTCGCGTGCAAATTCAATTTGTTCTGAAATGTAAGATTTTAGGCGAGGGTATGTTTTATAATAAGCATCAATCAATGCAGCACTTTCGCTTCTAGAAAGTGAAGTTTGGTTGCTCAAACCAAAAGCAGAAACACCATATATAATTCCAAAGTTTACTGTTTTTGCATTACTTCTTTGTTCGCGGGAAACTTCTTCTAAAGGAACATCAAAAACTTTTGCTGCGGTTGCTTTGTGAATGTCTTCTCCATTTTGGAAAGCTGCAATCATATTTTCTTCACCACTCAAAGCAGCGATAATTCTTAATTCAATTTGCGAGTAATCGGCAGAGATTAAAGTGTAATTTTCATCGCGTGCCACGAAAGCTTTACGAATCTGACGGCCTCTTTCGGTACGAATCGGAATATTTTGCAAGTTCGGATTATTAGAGCTCAAACGTCCAGTTGCCGCAACAGTCTGCATATAATCGGTATGAACGCGTAACGTTTTTTTATCAACTTGTTCTGGTAAAGCCAAAATATAAGTGCTTTGCAGTTTTACCATCTGGCGCCAATCTAAAATCTGTTTTACAATTGGGTTGTCATTGGCCAAATAAGTCAAAACTTCTTCGCCAGTTGCATATTGTCCCGTTTTGGTTTTCTTTTGCTTTGCGCCGCCAATTTTTAGTTTATCAAACAAAATATCTCCTAATTGTTTTGGAGAAGCCAAGTTGAATTTTTCGCCAGCAGTTTCATATATTTTTTCTTCTAAAGCTTTGATTTCAACTTCCATTTCAGAAGACATTGCTTTTAAGAAATCTACATCCAAACGAATTCCTTCGGTTTCCATGTCTGCCAATACGCTTACTAACGGAATTTCGATTTCGTCAAATAACTTTTTAGTTTCTGTTTTGTCTAATTCGGTTGTGAATATTTCTTTTAATTGTAAAGTAATATCGGCATCTTCAGCAGCATATTCTTTAATATCTTCCAAAGGAACATCGCGCATATTAAGCTGATTTTTTCCTTTTTTACCAATTAAACTTTCAATAGATTTTGGAGAATATTTCAAGTACGTTTCTGCCAAAATATCCATATTATGACGCATATCTGGATTAATCAGATAATGCGCAATCATCGTATCAAAAAGTTTTCCTTTTACGGTTACGCCATAATTAGAAAGAATTTTTAGATCGTATTTTAAATTCTGTCCGATTTTCTCAATGTTTTCATTTTCAAAAAACGGAACAAATTTGTCTACTAAAGCTTTTGCTTCTTCCTGGCTTTCTGGAAACGGCACATAAAATGCTTTTCCTTTTTCGTAAGAGAAAGACATTCCAACCAATTCTGCGTGCAAAGCATCGATTCCTGTGGTTTCAGTATCAAAACAAACCGAAGTCTGTTTTTGTAAATTCTGCAAAAGCATTTTAATGCCTAAATCGCCTTGAATGGTTTGGTAAAAATGCTCTGTGTTTTCTAAAGTGTTATAAAACGAAGTTCTTTCGATTTCAGCGTTTTCTCCATTCGTATTTCCGCCTCCAAAAAGATCAAATTGGTCTTCATTTTTAGGTTGTACTTTTTTGTATAATTTGGCATCAGGAGCTGGAGCAGCAGTTTGCGTGCCATCGGTTTTAAATAAATTGTCAAACTGTTCTGCCATTCTTCTAAATTCTAATTCTTGAAAAATAGCATCAGTTTTTTCAATATCTGGGCGAGAAAGTTCGTAGTCTTCTTCATTAAAAGTAACATCACAATCGGTAATAATTGCTGCTAATTTTTTAGAAAGAATCCCTTTTTCTTTATTAGCTTCGATGTTCTCTTTCATTTTGCCTTTTAGTAAATGCGTGTTTTCTAAAAGGTTTTCCATGGTTCCAAATTCTTTCAGGAACTTTTTAGCTGTAACTTCACCAACACCTGGCAATCCAGGAATATTATCTACAGCGTCGCCCATCATTCCAAGAAAATCAATTACTTGTTCTGGTCTTTCGATTTCAAATTTTGCCAAAACCTCAGGAACACCCCATATTTCGATTCCGTTACCCATTCGGGCAGGTTTATACATAAAAATATTTTCAGAAACTAGTTGTGCAAAATCCTTATCAGGCGTTACCATGAAGACTTTGTAATTTTGTTTTTCTGCTTGTTTAGCGATTGTTCCAATTAAGTCATCGGCTTCACAGCCTTCGATTTCGATAATCGGAATATGCATGGCTTT
This sequence comes from Flavobacterium tagetis, assembly GCF_016735615.1. GTDB lineage: Bacteria > Bacteroidota > Bacteroidia > Flavobacteriales > Flavobacteriaceae > Flavobacterium > Flavobacterium tagetis. The sequence goes on along the minus strand of NZ_JAERSF010000001.1, from coordinate 451,809 downwards.
TAATAATTCTTGAATATAAGGAACAGCAATTTTAATTGCTTCTGGTGTAGCATCACGATTGGCTTTGTATTCAACAAACATTTCTGTTCTTACATGGCTTCCGCCTTTATCGAAAGCAACGGCCAAGTGGTCTGGTTTTTCTCTTTTAATAACATCCAAAAGTGAGTTCATAAAACCCATAATTGCAGATGTATCCATTCCTTTTGAGTTGATTCTCGGGTTTTTTATGAAGGCATAATAACCACGAAAAATTAATGCGTAAGCATCTAGAAGAAAAAGGCGTTTTTGAGTTGACATATTAAAAATATTAGTCTGTAAAAATAAACAATTGAGGTTGCAAAAATTAATCAAAAAAGAAATTTTTTACTCATATAACTTATATAAGTTGATTTTAGCGGAGATGCGCCTGTAGAGATGTGCTTGTAGAGATGCACTGCAGTGCGTCTACATATTTGTGAAGAGTTTTTAAATGAACTGATATAACTTATATGGTAGAAAAAATCGCAAAAGTTAATATCAAGTTAAAAATTTTTATTCGGTGATTTCTTCATTTTCTCTTCATGTTACGAAAGTAATTTTGATCTGTAATTAAAAGGTTATTAATTCTTAAATCTTAGAAATCATGAGAAATTTATTAATGTTACTAGTAGCAGTTTTAGGAACAAGTGCAATGGTTCACGCATTTCCTGCAAAAGATGGAAAAGAAGCTCCGGCGAAAGAAGTAAAAGCAACGAAACATCCTAAACACAAATCTGATAAAAAAGCAAAATCAGCAAAAACTGAAGCTCCAAAAACAGAAGCGGCTAAGCCAGAAACAGCAAAAGCTAACAAATAAAAATTGCTCTCGTTTTGTTTTTGTAGCATTGTAACGAAAGCAAAACAGGAATAATGATTATGAGAATGCGATTGAAGAAGCTGATGAAGAAATTTATCAGCTTTTTTCATTCGTTAATTTTTTAATAATGTGCAGCTGGACTTTTGATAATTGATTAATTTTAGTTGTGCTTAAATGCTTTGTTTATGAATGTTTTAATTGTTGAAGATAATAAAGAACTTGCCGTAGAAGTTTACGATTTTCTGTGCAATGCAGGTTATATCTGTAAAATTGCCAATAGCTGTGCCGATGCTTTGGAAGAATTTGGGAGCAATGATTATGATGCGATGCTGTTGGATTTGGGTTTGCCTGATGGAGACGGTTTTGAAGTTTTGCAGACGATTCGAAAAACAAAATCAAAGATTGCTGTAATTGTACTTACAGCACGCGGAGAATTGGATGACAGAATTAACGGACTTCATCTTGGAGCCGATGATTATCTCACAAAACCTTTTGCTTTAACAGAATTGGGAGCCAGATTGTTTGCTGTAATTCGCAGGATTCATGGTTTTACTTTAAATAATTTAAGTATTCATGGCTTTTTATTGCAACTGCAAGATTATAAAGTGAGTTTTAATGAAACTCCTTTAAGTCTTACTAAAAAAGAATTTGATATTTTTCAGTATTTAGTTCTTAACAAAAATCGTGTCATTACAAGATTGCAATTAACAGAACATATTTGGGGTGACATTCTAGAAGTCAATTCAGATTCCAATTTTATCGATGTTCACGTTCGAAATCTTCGTAAAAAATTAGACAAACATACTTCGATAGATTGGTTTGAAACTGTTCGAAATGTTGGCTATCGTATAAACGAATAAATCTATTCTTGTGAAAATAAAACATCAATTAGCCATTTTTAATGCCATGACCAGACTGCTGGTCATTTTGATTTTATGGCTGATGCTTCCTATTTTGGTAGAAAATGTGGTATACCATCACATTAATAATAGTCTGCTGGAGAAAAAGAAAAAGTTTATTGAGCATCTTAATCAAGAGGAAATCAATGATTTTATAGAAAATCAAGATGATTCGACTCAAACTTTTTCTGAGTTTTCGACACTTCACAGCGAGTTTTTGGTGCTTTCAAAAATGCCAATAAAACCGCATCAAAAGAAAACAACTTTTACAAATGAATATCGCAAGATTGAAAATGAAGAAAGCGAATACAGAATATTGCAGCATCATTTTACTTACGAAGGACAAGATTATCAGCTTGAAATTGGAAGCAGCTTAAGTGAGGTAAACGATTTGACTTTTGTAATAAAGCTTTTTATTATCATTGTTTTTGTGGTCATCCTATTTATTACTTTTTTGGCTGATACTTTTTATATTGAATATCTTTTAAAACCATTTTATAAAATTATTGATACGAAGATTAGGCGTGTAAACGAACCTGAAATGTTTGATCATACTCCGATAAAAGCGGCTTCAAGAGACTTTCGGGAATTGGATTTTGTTTTGAATCAAATGATGGATCGTATTGCCGAAGTTTTTAAAAAAGAAAAGCAGTTTATTTCGAATGTTTCGCATGAGCTTTTAACTCCGATCGCATTACTTAAAAATAAGCTTGAAAATTTGTTGCAGAACGAATCTTTAGATGATAATGCGGTTGATAAAATTGCGGGTTCTCTAAAGACGCTGGATATGCTGAAAAAAATCATTAATAATTTATTGCTGATTTCCAGAATAGATAATAATCAATATGAATTGAATGAAGAGATTAATCTTCGTGAAATCGTTTCTGATTTGCAAGAAGACCTTCAGGATCGTATAGATGATAAAGAAATTCAATTTCAAAATAGAATGCAAAACACTTTTGTTTTCACTGGAAATAAAACCTTGATTCATATTCTAATTTATAATTTGGTGACCAATGCCATAAAGTATAATAAACCACAAGGAAAGATTATCGTTGAAGACGGTTATGATGATAATCATTATTTTATCTTGGTAAAAGATTCTGGAATTGGGATGGATGAATCGCAACTAGAAAAAATATTCAGTCGTTTTACTAGAATAAGTTATGATCAGGAAGGGCAGGGCTTAGGTCTTGCGATTGCTAAGAGTATTGCCTCTTTCCATCATATAGAAATCACGGTCGAATCTGAACTAGGAGAAGGCACTTCTTTTAAATTACGGTTTCAAAATCACAATTAAAAGTTAAACTTCTCTGTAAGACTTCTTCTTCATTTTGTCTTCATTTTGTGGTTATACCTTTGACTTATAAATAATGAAAATAACAATCATAAAAATTTAAAGTCATGAAAAAATTAGCAATTTTAGCAGTAGCAGTTTTAGGAACAGTTGCAATGGCAAGTGCACAAACAACTCCAGCACCAGCAAAAACAAAAGAAGTGAAAACTGAAAAACAAGATAAAAAAGCAAACAAAAAAGCTAAAGGTGAGAAAAAAGCAGAAGCTGCAAAACCAGAGGCTCCAAAAGCAAAGTAAACGAGACTTTAAGTCTTGAGATTAAATAGTTTTAAAGGTTGGTTAGGTTTAAAGCTGAAAGAGACATCTTTCAGCTTTTTTTATGTTTAACAGCGTTAAAATTTTTATAATAAAAAGAAATAGAATTCGCATTCTTTGTTACTTTGTTTAAAACTAAAAATTAAATGATCCTTCGTTTTGTAATTCTATGTGCTCTTTTATTATTTATTGAGTTCTATTCATATCAAGCTTTTCGAACTTTAGTCAAAACTCGTTGGGTTTTGATTAGTTATCAAGTTATAAGCTTACTGGTCTTAGTCTTTATTATCTATTCTTTTTCGCAAGTAGATCGCTCTGTTGGACAAACAAGACAATTTATGTTTACCACAGGTTTGATGCTGACGGTATATGTGCCAAAAATTGTGCTTACGCTAATAATGTTTGGAGAGGATATTTTTAGAATAGGGGCAAGCATCTTAAATTATTTTGTTTACAATACTCCTCGAAAAGAGATGATGCCTGATCGACGAAAGTTTGTAAGTCAGATCGCTTTAGGTTTAGCTGCAATACCGTTTCTTTCTATTATTTATGGAATTTTTGAAGGGAAATATAATTTCAAAGTAATCAAACAAACTGTATTTTTTCCTGATCTTCCAGATGCTTTTGATGGATTTAAAATCACACAGATTTCAGATGTCCATAGCGGAAGTTTTGATAATCCTGAGAAAATAAATTATGCCATTGATTTGATCAATGCACAAGAGTCAGACTTGATTTTGTTTACAGGAGATATTGTAAACACGCATGCTAAAGAAATGCATCCTTGGCTGGATACTTTTAGTCGTATTAAAGATTATAAATATGGAAAGTTTGCAGTTTTAGGAAATCACGATTACGGCGAATATGTGACTTGGCCGTCTGAAAAAGAAAAAGACGAAAATTTTAAGGCAATTAAAAATTTGTATGGCCAAATTGGTTTTAAATTAATGCTGAACGAACATACTTATATTCAGAAAGGTGATGATAAAATTGCTCTGATTGGTGTAGAAAACTGGGGAGTGAATTTTAAAAAAGCAGGTGATTTAAACAAAGCTTCTGAAAACGTACATAAAGACGATTTTAAAGTTTTAATGAGCCATGATCCAAGCCATTGGGATGCCGAAATTAAAGATCACCCGAAGAATTTCCATCTGACATTTGCAGGCCACACGCACGGTATGCAGTTCGGGATTGAGATTCCGGGTTACTTTAAATGGAGTTTGGCACAGTATATTTATAAACAATGGGCAGGATTGTACGAAAACGTCGGAAGATACGTTTATGTTAACCGCGGATTTGGTTTTCATGCTTATCCTGGACGAGTAGGAATTATGCCTGAAATAACAGTAATTGAACTAAAAAAAGGCCGTAATGTCGGTTAATTCGTTAAAAATGCTACATTTGTATAATATTTATTTCTTTTAAGAGATTTAAAAAACTTAATTTTTTGGTTTTATGTCAAAATTTGGAGAACTAATAAATGCCCAAGTTCCAGTGTTAATTGATTTTTACACAGATTGGAATGAATCTTCAGTTTCTATGCATCCTGTTATTAAGGACGTAGCTGCTGCGCTTGGCGATAAAGCCAAAGTAATCAAAATTGATGTAGATAAAAATCAGGAACTAGCAGAAGCACTTCGTATTAAAGGGCTTCCAACTTTAATGATTTACAAAGAAGGACAAATGATCTGGAGGCAATCTGGAGAGCTTGATGCCAATACTATAATAGGAATTGTTCAGGAACAATTTAACGTCTAAATAACTTCTCTTTTGTTGATGTTATTTAGTGAATAATATCAAATTTATATCCATTTTCTTTCAAAAAATGCAGTGTACGAGGCAAAGCAAATCTTAAATTTGGAGAAGCTTTAATACTGTCATGAAAAACAATTACGCTACCAGATTTTACATTTTTGGTTACATTTTCTAGACATTTTTCTGGAGTAATGCTTTGATCGAAATCGGCACTTAAAACATCCCACATTACTATTTTATATCCTAAACTTCTAAGGATTTTAGACTGTGCTTTTTTGATTTTTCCATAAGGAGGGCGGAACAATAGACGATGAGGAGCTTTCTCCTGTTCATCTAAAACAGCAGCGCAGTTTTTTACATTTTCGATATATTCATTCGTATGGATTTTCCATCCATTAACATGATTCATGGTGTGGTTGCCAATTGAATGTCCATCAGTAATTAACTTTTCAAATAAAGCCAGATTCGCTTTAATGTTTTTTCCGATGCAGAAAAAAGTAGCTTTTGCATCAAATTTTTTTAATTCAGATAAAACCCAGTCTGTAATTTCTGGGGTAGGGCCGTCATCAAAAGTGAGGTATATTTTCTTTTCGTTGTTAGGAATGTCCCAGCAATATTTAGAAAACACCTTTTTAATAAATGCGTTAGTTTTTACCCAATAGAAGCTCATTTTGAATTAAAATTGTATTATATGTATAAAATTAAAAAATGCAGCGCTATTTATCAAATAGCGCTGCATTTTTTTAATAAGTAAGATTTTCGTATATTATTTACTCTTTTTCACGTCCGAAACGCTCAAAAACATTTACGTAAGTGTTAAATGTAGTTTTGTGCTGGTTGTAAAAAGCAGTGTCTTTATTATCGTCCATTACATGCAGTAAGCTTCTGTAACGCTCGATATCTGTAATAATATCTACAGCTAGATCAGTCTGGTCAGAAGGAGTCAATGTACTGTAATAGTTTAGATTTTCTTTATATTTCTGAACCAATTTGTTTAAAAGATCTTGTGCTTTAGCTTTTTCGCCAACTTTATAATAACCATCAGTAAAAGCTTCAACCAATGAATAGTAGCCATATTTGTCCAAAGGCATTTTGGTCATTGCTAAATTGATTACGTTTTTAGCTTTGTCAATTTTGCCTTCAGCAATAAGCTGGTTCATTAATCTCGAAAGATTGGTACGGTACGTAATACTATTTCTTCTAGTTTCAGGGTCGTGATAGATGTTTCCATTGCTATTGCCCCAATCCCATTTCATTACAATATCGTACATTTTATCTGCATCGATTTGTCCCATGTCTAATGGCCCGCCATCTTTAGAAGGAGTATTTTTGATTGGAACCAATTTATACACCATTCCGTCCAATTGCAGATAATCTTTTAGCCATAAATAATCTTCATCATCAAAAGCACCACCACTAAAGTAAATTGGTCTCTTCCAATTGTTATTTGCTAAGATATCAAGCATCATTAAACGGTTTTTGTATAATGCGCTTCCTTTGATGTCAATGTCTAAATAAGGAACAATAGAATCGTAATATTTAGGATTAACTACTTTATTTTGAATAATAGTATTTTTATCCACATTTACTCTAATCTTATTTGTTGGATAGAAATGGATTGTTTGTCCGTTTTGTAAGCCAACAGTAGATTTAGGATTTTTGATGAAATCGATAAAATCTTTAATATTCCAACGAGTATCAATTTTCTGAATGTAAGCCGTGTAATCCAAATTATCTCCTACATATTGGCTATGTACAAAAGAAATAGGCAACGGATTCGATTCATAAGACTTCGCTTTCATCTGATCGATATACCAATCTGTCATAAATAAACTTGTATTTACAATCTTCACATCGGTTCTAAAATGCTCAATTTCTTGTGCATACCAAAGAGGGAAGGTGTCATTATCTCCAATGGTAAATAAGATTGCATCTTTATCACAAGAACTTAAGTAAGCTTTTGCCATTGCAACAGCAGTGTATTTTCCAGATCTATCATGATCATCCCAGTTTTGAGAAGCCATTAAAACAGGAGCTGCCAATAAACTTCCGGCAATAATTACTGGTCCAGCAATTTTTGGAGCCAAGTATTTATATAAACTTTCATAGAGTGAGTAAACACCAAATCCGATCCAAATGGCAAAGACATAGAAGGAGCCTACTAACGCATAATCTCTTTCACGAGGTTCAAAAGGTCTTTCATTTAAATATATTTTTAGTGCAATTCCTGTAAATAAAAATAAAGCCAAAAGAACATAGAAGCTCTTCAAATCTTTGTTTGCGTGGTACATAATACCAATTAATCCTAAAATAAAAGGAAGGAAATAATAAGCGTTACGACCTTTGTTGTTTAAAACATCTGTTGGCAGATTGTCTTGAGAACCTAAATGTACAGAATCTAAAGCTTTGATGCCGCTAATCCAGTTTCCGTCCAAATTATCGTATTTACCTTGCTGATCATTTTGGCGTCCAACAAAATTCCACATCAAATATCTCCAGTACATATATCCAAATTGATATTCAAACATAAAACTGAAGTTGTCTGCTGTCGTTGGTTTTTCGATAAGTAAATATTCGCCGTAGCTTCTTAAGAATTTTACGTAACCTTCGTTATCAATTTGTTTTTGAGCATAAGCTTTTCTGAACTCAGAAACTGTTTTTTCAACTTCGTTACGCAATTGAGCTGTAGCTTTATTGTATTCATCTTCGCTCAATTGGCTCGCATCGATTCCGTATTTTGCCAAATCTTCATCATAATTATAATTAGGATTGATTCGGAACTTTGGAGGATTTGTAAAGTTGATATAGTTTTGAATGTGACCCGTTTCTGTGCTCCACATTCTTGGCAGAATTGCTTTCTGATTGTCGTCAGAATTTTGTTCTGCATTTTTATAATTGTTGGTAATAATGTATTTGCCTGTTTTATAATCTCTCTCGTAGTTTGGTTTTTTGTCTAAATAAGGAGTTTTAGCATCAAGACCAGCAAAAAGTTCAGTGTATTGAGGTCCGTAAAATAAAGGATTTACACCATATTGCTCACGATTATAATATGCCAAAACCTCAGTAGCGTCTGATGGTTTGTTTTCATTAATAACCGTATTGGCGTTTGCACGAACAGGAAGCATTAACCAAGTTGAGAAACCAATTAGGATAAATAAAATACACAATATAATAGTGTTGTAGAATATTAAACCTTTCTGTCTAGTATATTTTAATCCGAAATAGAAAAAGGCAACAAATAATAATGCTACAAAGATAGTTCCTGAGTTAAATGGAAGTCCCATACTGTTTACCATGAAAATCTCGGTTTTTCCGAAAAATGCCATAGTTAATGGAAGCAATAACTTGAAAATGAATAATAAAATTCCAATAACAACTACATTAGCAATTAGAAAGTTTTTGATAGTAACTTTTTCGTAGTGTTTGAAATAGTATAAGAATCCAATAGAAGGAATAGTCAAAAGAGCCATGAAGTGAACTCCAAACGAAAGACCAATAACCAATGAAATGATTAAAAGCCATTTGTTTCCTTTTGGCTTATCCATGTCTTGCTCCCAACGTAAACCAAGCCAGAAAAGCAGAGCAATTAATAAAGAAGCCATTGCATAAACTTCGGCTTCTACTGCATTAAACCAAAAGCTATCAGAAAATGTATAAGCTAAGGCGCCTACAAAAGAACTTCCTAAAATAACAATCGAATTGTTTTGATCAATTTCAGCAAAACGACCTACGATCTTTTTCAAAATCATAGACGATGACCAGAACATAAATAATATGGTAAATGCGCTAGAAAAAACAGACATCATGTTGACCATAAGAGCCACATGCTGAGCATCTATTGCAAACATGGCAAAAAACGCACCCATCATCTGGAAAAGTGGAGCTCCTGGTGGGTGACCTACTTCAAGTTTAGCTGCGGTAGCAATATATTCTCCGCAATCCCAAAAGCTCATTGTAGGTTCTACTGTTAATGTATAAGTTATTAAAGCGATTGCAAATGCAAACCAACCAATAATTGTATTCCATTTATTGAAATTGAATTGTGCCATATTTAGGTGTTAAAAATTTGAATGTTTTTCTATCCTACAAAGAAAATGTTTTTTTACTTAAAGAAACGAGCATTAACAAAAAATTCTACAAAACTATAAGTGAAAAGTAATGTATTGTCTATGAGGAGTTTTTGAAGTTGAAGCGGATTTGAATGTAAAAAAAATCAAAAAAAATGATTTTTTTTGGCCAAAAAGTTTGCACAAACTAAATAAAGACTTAAATTTGCACTCGCTTTACAGCACTGCTGGTCTATGGTGTAATGGTAACACTACGGTTTTTGGTGCCGTCTTTCTAGGTTCGAGTCCTAGTAGACCAACAGAAAAGTCTCTCAGAAATGAGAGACTTTTTTTATTTAAAAAAAGTTTGCTTTAAAATTTGCATAAATTAAATAAAGTTTTAATTTTGCACCCGCTTAACCGCACTGCTGGTCTATGGTGTAATGGTAACACTACGGTTTTTGGTGCCGTCTTTCTAGGTTCGAGTCCTAGTAGACCAACAGAAAAGCCTCTCAGAAATGAGAGGCTTTTTTTATTGTGTAAATTTTAAATGGGAGTTTTTTTATTATTTATGATTTAAAGAAGAAGGAACGATTCCGAATTTCTTTTTAAATGAAAAGGAAAAATGCGAGAGATCTTCAAAGCCAACACCGATATACACTTCAGATGGTGGATTTCCTTGGTTAATTAAATAATAAGCTTCCTGAAGTCTTTTGTTTAAAAGCCATTTTCCGGGTGTTTCTTGAAATACTTTTTGAAAATCTCTTTTAAATGTGGCGAGACTTCGGCCTGTCAAGTATGCAAATCGCTGCATTTGAACATTGAAGTGGAAATTTTTATTCATAAAAGCTTCAAGGTCAATTTTGCCAGGTTCGTTAAAATCAAATAAAATATCTTTTAGTTCTGGATTTACTTTTAATAAAAGGTGAATGGCTTCTTTAATTTTTAAATTGAATAAAGCCTCGTTGTTTTCTTGTTCTACTTCAAGGTAAGAAATCAATGATTCCATGAAAGATTTGTAAAGTGGGTGGGGAGCTAATGAAAACATTGCTTCTGAATCGGATTTTTTATCTGATTTTAAATTGTATTCTTTGCTGATTTCTCTTAAAATTTCCTGGTCAAGAAAAAGAGAAATCGTTTTGAATTCTCCTCCTTCTGGCGGAATCTTGATGAACTTCGCTAGATGATTTCTTCTGCTAAAGCGAAAATCTCCTGCTTTTGAGTGAAAAGTGTTTTTTCTGTCTGAAGCAATCATTTCACCAGAAATCTGATAACTAAAAACATGTTCGGGAATGAAATGCTCGCCCTCTCGACTGCGTGAGTAATAGCAAGAGTAGAGAATTTTGGGCTTTGTATTTGGTTTTATGCTCATATTGTAAAAATACTAAAAGATCTGGAAATCTTTGGTTTAAAGATTTCCAGATTGATGAAGATTATTTTGGCTGAATTAATGCTCTTGGCTCTAAATAAGCTTCAAGGCCAATTGTTCCAAATTCGCGTCCAATTCCAGATTGTTTAAATCCGCCAAAAGGTGCCATTGGGTCGTGACCGATTCCGTTAACTTGTACACGTCCGGCGTTAATTTGTGAGGCGACAGTGTAAGCTCTTTTCGAATCTGATGAACTTACATAAGCTTGCAGTCCATAAGTGGTGTCATTTGCAATTTCAATTGCTTCTTCTTCGGTTTTATAAGTAATAATAGATAAAACAGGTCCGAATATTTCTTCTCTTGCAATACGCATATGATTGTTTACGTTGATGAAAACAGTTGGTTTTACAAAATTTCCGTTTTCTAATCCTTCAGGTTTTCCAAGTCCGCCGCTTAGTATTTCTGCGCCCTCATTGATTCCGGTCTGAATATAATCTTGAACACGATTGAACTGTTTTTCGCTAACCATTGGTCCAACTGCGGTGTTTGGATTTTTGGGATCTCCAGTAATGAAATTTGGAATTGTTTCTTTGATAAGAGATTTTACTTGGTTTAATTTGTCTTCTGGGATTAATAACCTGGTTCCTGCAATACAGGCTTGTCCGCTATTCATAAATGCTGCGCCAAGTGCAAGCGGAATCGCTTTTGAGAAATCGGCATCGTCTAGAATAATGTTTGGAGATTTTCCGCCAAGTTCAAGAGTGACCCTTTTCATGGTATTGACAGCTTCTTTTGCAATTATTTTTCCAACGTTTGTAGATCCTGTAAAAGATATTTTGGCGATATCTGGATTTCTGCTTATTTCGGCACCAACAATTTCGCCTAATCCATTTACAATATTAAATACGCCTTTAGGGAGGTTTGCTTCATGAAGACATTCTAAGATTAATTGCGTTTGTTGGGCGCTCATTTCACTAGGCTTAATTACAGTTGTGCATCCAGCTGCGATTGCTGTAGATAGTTTGCTGCATATAAAACCATTGCTTGAATTCCAAGGAATGATGATTCCGACAACGCCTATTGGTGTCATTTGAACTTCAGATTCTCCCATTGTTTTAATGAAGCTGTAAGAGTTAAGGAGGTTTATTGCGGAGTCAAAACTCTTTAGCATATAATCGTAGCTCACGCTCGCAAACTGAAATGTTCCTCCATATTCTTCTGTCATTATATTGATAAAGTCATCTTTTCTTTTTTCGATAACAGATTTGATGTTTTTTAGATATTGAATTCTTTCTGAGGCTGTTGTTTTTGAAAAAGTTTTAAAAGCGTTTTTTGCGGCTTCAATTGCGTTTTGAGTGTCTTCTGTGTTGCCTAGACGAACTTGTCCTAATTCTTCGTTTGTTGTAGGGCTAATTAAATTAAAATACTCGGTCCCATTTGGAGTAACAAATTCTCCATTAATGTAAATTTTGTCTATTGTTTTCATGTTGTTGTTTTTAATGAATTTCTATTTGACAAATTTCTGCATTATATAGGCTGGTGATTTTGTTGTGAAGCTCAGTTGTGCTTTGTTGAGGAGCTCATTTTTTTGCATAAAAAAAAGCTTCTCATTGGAGAAGCTTTAAGAAGAAAATAATTATGTTAGATTTTTAGTGTTATAACGGGTTTGACGGCATGATTGACTAGGCCTTCGCTAATGCTTCCATTAAAGAAATGTGCAAAACCAGTTCTGCCGTGTGTGCACATTCCGATAATATCGGCGTCTATTCTATTGGAGAAATTTATAATTCCTTTTTCAATATTGGTATCGTTGTAAATTTGAGTAGTATAATTAGTAATGTCAAATTCTGCTACAAAATCATTCATTGCTTTTTCGCTTACGTGAGTTGGTTTGAAGCTGTTAGGTGTGCAGATGGTGACTAAGTGGAGTTTTGAATCAAATAGTTTGGTGAAACTTAAAAGCTTTTCAAATGGTTTTTTTGCTTCGTCTGAAAAATCAGAAGCAAAAACAATATTAGATGCATTAAAATTCGGAATATTTTTCTTGATGACTAAAACGGGGATTTCTGAGTTTCTTACTACTTTTTCTGTGTTGGAGCCTATTAATAGCTCCTCAACACCAGAAGATCCGTGAGAGCCCATAATAATTAGGTCGATGTCGTAATCTTTGCTAATTTGGGTGATGCCGTGTATGGGTTTGTCCATCTTTACAATTTCAGTTACCGGAATTCCTTCTAGGTAATCTCTAGAGGCGATTTCGTCAAGCGTTTCGTTTGCTTTCTTCATAAAAAGCATGGTTTCAGGAATGCTGGTTCCTCCTAATATGGCATCGTTTGATTGCTGGGGCAATTCAAGCATGTGAAGAAGAATGAGCTCAGAATTGTTCTTTTTTGCAATTTGAGAGGCAACTTTTAAAGCGTCTTCTGCATGTTCTGAGAAGTCGGTAGGTACTAAAATTCGTTTCATGATTTTGAGGGTTAAAAATTATGAATAATTCGCGTTTTTAATGCTATATAAAGATAAGAAATTATTTTAGAGCAATCAATTTATTTGATTTATAAAAAAAACACTATATTTGCACTGTTATTTATTAAAATCTAAATAATGAGGGGACTAAGTGTCCCCTCTTTTTATAAAATTATGACATTTAAAGAAAAAGTAAACGGATTAATTACGGAAGCTCTTCTGGAAAAACCATCAGTCTTTTTGGTTGATTTGGCGGTTTCGGATTCTTTTAAAATTAGTGTCGGTTTAGACGGAGATAATGGAGTGGCGCTACAAGACTGTATCGACGTTAGTCGTGCAATCGAGAATAATCTGGATCGTGAAGAGCAGGATTTTTCGCTTGAAGTAGCATCGGTTGGAGTAGGAACTCCTCTTAAAATGATAAGACAATACAAGAAAAATGTTGGTAGAACGTTGATTGTTACCACAAATACAGAAAAAATCGAAGCGGAATTGGTAGAAGCTAATGATGTTTTCATAATTTTGTCTTGGAAAGCAAGAGAACCGAAAAAAGTAGGAAAAGGAAAAGAAACAGTTCAAAAAGAGCAACAAATACCTTATACAGAAATTAAAGAGGCAGTTGTTACGGTAACATTTTAATTTTAATTAAAAAATTCGCATGGAAAATTTAGCATTAATCGATTCATTCTCAGAGTTTAAAGACAATAAACTTATTGATCGTGTAACGCTTATGGCAATTTTAGAGGACGTATTTAGAAATGCATTAAAGAAAAAATACGGTTCAGATGAAAATTTCGATATCATTATTAATCCTGATAAAGGTGATATGGAAATTTGGAGAAGAAGAGTAATTGTTGCCGATGAGGATCTTGATTTTGAAAATGAGGAAATTACATTGACTGAAGCAAGAAAGATTGAAGCGGATTTTGAAATTGGTGAAGAAGTTTCTGAAGAAGTAAAATTGATTGATTTAGGAAGAAGAGCTATCTTAGCGCTTCGTCAGAATCTTATATCTAAAATTCACGAACACGATAATACAAACTTATACAAGCAGTTTAAAGATATTATCGGGGATATTTATACAGCAGAAGTGCACCACGTACGTCCAAGAGTAGTTATCTTAGTTGATGATGAAGGAAATGAAATTGTGCTTCCAAAAGAAAAACAGATTCCATCAGATTTCTTCCGTAAAGGAGATAATGTTCGTGGAATTATTGAAAGCGTTGAATTAAAAGGAAACAAGCCTCAAATTATTATGTCTAGAACTTCTGAGAAGTTCTTGGAAAAATTATTTGAGCAAGAAATTCCAGAGGTTTTTGACGGTTTAATTACAGTTAAAAATGTAGTTCGTATTCCTGGTGAAAAAGCAAAAGTAGCTGTTGATTCTTACGATGATAGAATTGATCCGGTTGGAGCTTGTGTGGGAATGAAAGGTTCTCGTATTCATGGAATTGTTCGCGAATTAGGAAATGAAAATATTGATGTAATCAATTATACAAACAATATTCAATTATTTATAACAAGAGCTTTAAGCCCTGCTAAAGTTTCTTCTATCAAGATTGATGAAGAAAGCAAAAGAGCTGAAGTGTTCTTGAAATTAGAAGAGGTTTCTAAAGCAATTGGTAGAGGTGGTCACAATATCAAATTAGCAGGTCAATTGACAGGTTATGAGCTAGATGTTATTCGTGAAGGAGATGTTGCCGGTACTGTTGCAGATGAAGACGATGTTGAATTGACAGAGTTCTCAGATGAGATCGAAGAGTGGGTAATTGAAGAGTTTGCAAAAATCGGTTTGGATACTGCAAAAAGTATCTTGAAACACGATGTAGAAGATTTAGTAAGAAGAACAGACTTAGAAGAGGAAACTATTCTAGATGTTATGAAGATACTAAAAGAAGAGTTTGATAATTAAGCAATAGCTTACATCTGCTCTAACAACACAACGAAAAAGGTAATAATAAAAAGGTTATATGTCTGAAGAGAGAGTAATAAGAATAAACAAGGTTTTAAGGGAATTAAATATTTCGTTAGAAAGAGCTGTAGATTATCTAAAAGATAAGGGAATTGCTATTGATGCAAATCCTAATGCAAAAATTTCTGATAGCGAATTTAATATCCTTCAAAGCCAATTTGCGGGCGATAAGGGGAACAAGGAGGCTTCTAAAGAGGTTGGAGAAGAAAAAAGAAAAGAAAAAGAAGCATTACGTGTAGAGCGTGAGAAAGAAATTGAAGACAAACGCAGACAAGAAGAAGAGCGTCAAAAACAGCAAGAAATAATTAAAGCAAGAGCAGTTGTTTCGGGACCTGTACAAGTTGGTAAAATTGACTTAAATCCAAAAAAACCTGCGATTACTCCTTCTGAGGAAACGGCTAAGGTTGAAGAACCAAAAGTTGTTGCTGCGCCTGTGCAGCCAGAAAAGCCTGTTCAAAATGAAACAGTAAAATCTGAACCAGTTGTTTCAACTCCTGTTTCTGAAACTAAAAAAGAAGAACCTATTATTACTGAGAAAAAAGAAGTTAAAGCAGAATCTAAAGTTGCTCAGGAGCCTATCGTGTCTACTGATCCAACAACTTCAGAGGAAACTATTACAACTCAATATCAAAAGCTTACAGGAACTACTCTTACAGGTCAAACAATTGATTTATCTCAATTTAATAAACCTAAGAAAAAGAAAGAAGATCCTAAAGCGGCTCAGAATAAACCTGGAGCTCCTGGAGTTGGCAATAATAATAACGCAAATAAAAACAAGCGTAAAAGAATTGGTCCAAAACCGGGTACGCCTGGTGCGCCAAAACCTGCTACAGGTAATGCGCCTGGAACGCCAAATCCAAATAAGCCTGCTCAAGGTAATAATGGCGGAGGTTTTAATGCTAACAGAAGCCAAAGACCTGGTTTTGTAAAAGGAAACCGTCCTGCAATTGTGGCTAAAGTTGAGCCAACAGAAGAAGAAGTAAAAAACCAAATTAGAGAAACTCTTGAAAAACTTCAAGGTAAAGGAGGAAAATCTAAAGCGGCTAAATATAGAAGAGATAAAAGAGAAACGCACCGTCAGAAATCTGATGATGAGCAAAGAGCTCTTGATGAAGGAAGTAAAACAATTAAAGTTACTGAGTTCGTTACTGTAGGTGAAATTGCAATTATGATGGATGTGCCGATTACTAAAGTAATTGGAACTTGTATGTCTCTTGGTATCATGGTTACCATGAACCAGCGTCTAGATGCTGAAACATTGACAATTGTTGCTGATGAGTTTGGTTATGATGTTGAGTTCATTACAGTAGATATTGAAGAAGCAATAGAAGTTGTAGAAGATAGAGAAGAAGACTTAGTAACAAGAGCGCCAATTGTGACAGTAATGGGTCACGTTGACCACGGTAAAACATCTTTACTAGATTATATCCGTAAAGAAAATGTTATCGCTGGTGAGTCTGGAGGTATTACTCAGCACATTGGAGCGTATGGAGTTACTCTAGATAACGGACAAAAAATTGCATTCTTAGATACTCCAGGTCACGAGGCGTTTACAGCGATGCGTGCGCGTGGAGCTCAAGTTACAGATATTGCTATTATCGTAGTTGCGGCGGATGATGATATCATGCCACAAACAAAAGAGGCAATTTCTCACGCACAAGCTGCGGGAGTGCCAATTATATTTGCAATCAATAAAATTGATAAACCAAACGCGAATGTTGATAAAATTAAAGAGCGTTTGGCGGGTATGAATTTACTTGTTGAAGATTGGGGTGGAAAAATTCAGTCACATGATATTTCTGCGAAAGTTGGAACAGGGGTAAAAGAATTACTGGAGAAAGTTTTATTAGAAGCAGAGATCTTGGATCTTAAAGCAAATCCAAATAAAGCGGCTCAGGGAACTGTTGTTGAAGCTTACTTAGATAAAGGAAAAGGATATGTGTCTACGATTTTAGTACAGCAAGGTACTTTGAAAATTGGAGATTATATGTTGGCTGGTAAGCATCATGGTAAAGTGAAAGCAATGCATGATGAAAGAGGACATACAATTTTATCTGCTGGTCCTTCAACTCCAGTGTCAGTTTTAGGTTTAGACGGAGCGCCAACAGCGGGTGATAAGTTTAATGTATTTGAAGATGAAAAAGAAGCAAAACAAATTGCATCTAAACGTTCTCAATTAATGCGTGAACAATCTGTTCGTACACAAAGACATATTACACTTGATGAGATCGGACGTCGTATTGCTCTTGGTCAGTTTAAAGAACTAAACGTAATTCTTAAAGGAGACGTGGATGGATCTGTTGAAGCATTATCAGATTCGTTCTCTAAACTTTCTACAGAAGAAGTTCAAATCAATATTATCCACAAAGGTGTTGGTGCAATTACAGAAACTGATGTTAACTTGGCTTCTGCATCAGATGCAATTATTATTGGATTTAACGTTCGTCCAGCTGGAAATGCTAGACAGCTTGCTGATAAAGAAGAAATCGATATCCGTTACTATTCTATTATCTATGCGGCTATCGATGACTTGAAAGATGCGATGGAAGGAATGTTAGCGCCAGAAATGAAAGAAGAAGTTTTAGGTAATGCTGAAATTCGTGAGATTTTCAAAATTTCTAAAGTTGGTTCAATTGCTGGATGTATGGTGACTGATGGTAAAATCTTGAGAACTTCTAAAATTAGAGTTATTAGAGATGGAGTTGTGGTTCATACAGGTGAGCTAGTTGCCTTGAAGCGTTTCAAAGATGATGTGAAAGAAGTAACTAAAGGTTACGATTGTGGTATCCAAATAAAAGGATTTAATGATATCGAAATTAATGATGTTATTGAAGCTTACCACGAAGTAGCAATTAAAAAGAAATTGAAATAAATTCAATTGATATATTTAAAAGTCCCAATGAAAATTGGGACTTTTTTGTTTGCGGAATTTTGAGTTTAAATTAATGAGTGATGATTGAGGATAAATGTATATTTTAGTTTATTCAAGTTTTGATATGTTGAATTAAAATAAAGAAATATGGAAAAAGGTTTTTACTCGATTGTTTTGCTTGTGTGTTTTTCTGCTTTGTGTTGTGCTCAAGAAGCTGTGGAAAAACCGGCTCTGCCAATGGGCAATGCTTTAGTTGGAGATTATTATGGAGAGGATGTTTCAGATGCTTTGATAAGCAAGGCGATTTAGGTTAGGCAATTAGAGAAAAATCTCGATGTTGCAAATAAAATTGAAAGTATTGCTGTTAGAGGGCAAGTGACGGATGTTTGTCCTAAAAGAGGTTGTTGGGTAAGTGTTAAAACAGAAGATGGGACATCTTTCTTTGTTAAAATGAAAGATTATGCCTTTTTTGTGCCAATGGCAGTAAAAGGAAAAAATGTTGTTTTAGAAGGAAGTGTAGAAAGAAAAGTAACATCTGTTGAAGAGTTAAAGCACTATGCGAAAGATGCTAAAAAGACAAAAGCGGAGATTGAGGCTATTAAAGCGCCGAAAGAAGAAATTCGTTTTTTGGCTAGTGGAATTAAAGTGGTAAACTAGTTTGAAAACTGTTTAAAAGGATTTTAGAAATTTAGCCGATTATGGCAGATGAATGTCGTTTGATTATTGATGAGATTGTTTGAGCTATGATGGAAACAAAAAAAAGCGAGATGGAAATCTCGCTTTTTTTTCTTGTGAATTACTTCCCTGGCTTAAGCAGGAAAACACTTTTGTATCTTTTTTTGATTTCTGCCAAATTTCTTTCGGCTTCTATTCTGGTTTTAAAGTTTCCAACAATTACTTTATAATTTGGAGTGTTGAAAATGATTGTTCCGTCAATATTGGAATTTTCTCTTTTGAAATCCGATAACGTTTTTTTTGCTTCATCGCTTTTACCGCTGAAGATTTGGATTCTGTAAGTGTCGTTTGTATTTATTGACGTGTTAATTTTTCGTTTCTCGTTTAGTAATTGCTCAAATTTAGGATCTTGATTCAGTGTTAAATTTTGGTCTTGAGCATTAATATTGTGCGCGAAAGCAATCGTTGTAATTGTTAATAAAAGGCTTTTTGAAGGACTTAAAATTCTCATAATGTGATGGTTTTTATGCAAAAATACTATTTAAAGTTTGAGTGTAAAATTTTAATATTATTTAGAATTGATATAAATTGATAATTAAGACTATTTTAAGGTTTTGAGAATAGCTCATAAGTCGTATTTTTGTGCAAGTTTTAAAAGAGGGTATAGGTTTTTGCTGGATTTAGTACAGAAAAAATCATACCAAAAATTAGTAGACAATTATTTATACTATATGAAAAAGGTGGGTAACCATAATTCGATCTCAAGAAAATTGCTGCTTGGCTTATCGCTAACGTTAATTTTCTCCCTAACTTCATTTGCTCAAGATGCTGCTGCTCCGGCGGCGCCTGAGGCTGCTGCGGCTGCTCCAGCTGCAGGAGGCGGTGATCCAGTAAAAGGGAAAGAACTTTTTAATGCAAATTGCGCTGCATGTCACAAATTAGATGCTAAATCAACAGGTCCAGCCTTAAGAGGCGTTGCTGATAAGCATGACAAAGCTTGGATTTACAAGTGGGTGCATAACAGTTCTGACATGATTAAGTCAGGTGATCCTGTTGCTGTTAAACTTTTTGAGGAAAATAACAAAGCTGTTATGACTTCGTTTCCTCAATTGTCTGAAGGAGATATTGATAATATTATAGCTTATACTTCTGAGCCTAAGGCTGAACCAGCTGCGGCTGTAGGAGGTGCTGCAACTCCTCCTGGAACAAATGTTCAGGATGGTGCTATTTCAAATAACATTATTTTAGGAGCTCTTGCTCTTGTAATGGCTATTTTAGTTGTGATGTTGTTCATGGTGAACAAGGTTTTAACTAAAGTTGCAAATAAAAACGGTATTGAGGTTGCTCCAAAAGAAGAAAGACTTCCGATTTGGAAAGCTTTCGCTAAAAACCAATTCTTGGTTTTAGTAACTGCAATCTTCTTGCTTTTGGCTAGTGGTTATTTTGTTTATGGATACTTAATGCAAGTAGGTGTAGATCAGAATTATGAGCCAATTCAGCCAATTCACTATTCTCACAAAATTCACGCTGGTGATAACGAAATCAATTGTAAATATTGCCACTCTGCTGCTCGTGTAAGTAAAACAGCTGGTATTCCTTCTTTAAATGTTTGTATGAACTGTCATAAAAACATTTCAGAGGTTGCTGAAACTACTGCTACTCCTGAGTATAGCAAGGCGTTCTACGATGCACAAATCCAAAAATTATATGATGCTGTTGGATGGGATAAGACTAAACAAGCTTATACTGGAAAAACAATGCCTGTAAAATGGGTTCGTATTCACAACTTGCCTGATTTCGTTTACTTCAATCACTCTCAACACGTTTCTGTTGCTGGTATTGAATGTCAAACTTGTCACGGACCAGTACAAGAATTTGAAATAATGAAGCAATACTCTAAATTAACAATGGGATGGTGTGTTGATTGCCATAGAAAAACTGATGTTAAGATGGAAGGTAATGCTTACTATGACAAAATTCATGCTGAACTTTCTAAAAAATACGGTGTAGAGAAATTGACTGCAGCGCAAATGGGAGGTTTAGAGTGTGGTAAATGCCACTATTAATCGATTTATTAAGATTTTAATATATATATACAATGTCATCAAACAAAAAATACTGGAAAAGTGTTGAGGAGCTAGAAAATAGCTCTATTGTTGAGGCGCTTAGAAATAACGAATTTGTTGAAGAAATTCCTACTGATGAATTTTTAGGTAATGCTGAGGCTTTAGCTACATCAGGAACTTCACGTCGTGACTTTTTAAAGTACGTAGGGTTTAGTACGGCGGCTGTAACATTAGCTGCTTGCGAAGGTCCGGTTCACAAGTCTATCCCTTATGTATTGCAACCAGAGCAAATCATTCCTGGTGTTGCGGATTATTATGCAACTACAGTTTTTGATGGATTTGATTTTGCTAATCTTTTGGTGAAAACTCGTGAGGGTCGTCCAATTAAAATTGAAAACAATACAATTGCTGGAGCTAAATTTTCTGCGAATGCTAGAATTCATGCATCTATCTTAGGTCTGTATGATAGCGCTCGTTTAAAAGAGCCAAAAGTAGATGGTCAAAATTCTTCTTGGTCAGCTGTAGATTTGAAAATCAAATCTAGTTTAGCAGATGCTAAAGCTAAAGGTGGTCAAGTAGTGTTATTAACTAATACTTTAGCAAGTCCATCTACAGAGAAATTAATTGGAGAGTTTATTGCAAAAAATCCAAACGCTAAGCACGTTGTATATGATGCAGTTTCTTCATCTGAAGCATTAGATGCTTTTGAAGCTGTTTATGGTCAAAGAGCTTTAGTTGATTATGATTTTTCAAAAGCTTCTTTAATCGTTTCTGTTGGAGCTGATTTCTTAGGAGACTGGCAAGGTGGAGGATATGATACTGGATATGCACAAGGACGTATTCCGCAAAACGGAAAAATGTCTCGTCACTTTCAGTTTGAATCAAACATGACATTGTCTGGAGCTGCTGCTGATAAGCGTGTTCCAATGACTGTAGCTGCTCAAAAGCAAGCTTTAGTTCAAATTTATAATATTGTTGTAGGTGCTTCTATTCCTGTAGCTTTAGAAGGAAACTTTAAAACTGAAGTAGTAAAAGCTGCACAACAGCTTAAAGCTGCTGGTTCAAAAGGAGTTTTAGTATCTGGAATTGAAGATAAAAATGCTCAATTATTAGTTTTAGCTATCAATCAAGTATTGGCTAGTGAGGCTTTTAGTACTGCTGGAGCAAGACAAATTAGAAAAGGATCTAATGCTGCAGTTGCACAGTTAATTAAAGATTTGAATGCTGGAAGTGTTCACACTTTAATTATGAGCGGAGTTAATCCTGTTTACACTTTAGCTGATTCAGCTTCTTTTGTATCTGGATTGAAAAAAGTTAAAACATCAGTTGCATTTTCATTAAAAGAAGATGAAACTGCATCAATTGTTTCGATTGCTGCGCCAGCTCCTCACTATTTAGAGTCTTGGGGAGATTTAGAGCTTACAAGTGGAACATATAGCTTAACTCAGCCTACAATCCGTCCTATTTTTAATACAAAACAATTTCAAGATATCTTATTGTCAGTAAACGGTACTGCTGGTACTTATTATGACTACTTAAAAGCAAATTCTGGTGCTTACACTGCAGGTGCTTCTTGGAATAAAGTTTTACACGACGGTGTTGCTGTTTTAGGAACTTCAGCATTATCTGGAGGAGCTATTGATGCTGCTACTGCTGCAAATGCTGTTGCAAGATCTAAATCTGCTGGTGAATTCGAATTAGTATTATATACTAAAACAGGATTAGGAGATGGACAACATGCTAACAACCCTTGGTTGCAAGAGTTTCCAGATCCAATCACAAGAGTTTCTTGGGATAACTATGTAACAGTTTCTAATGCTGATGCTAAAAAACTTGGTTTATCAAACGAAATTGTTGCAAACGGAGGTTTGAATGGTAGTTATGCTACTATTACTGTTGACGGAACTAAATTGGAAAATGTTCCAGTTATCGTTCAGCCAGGTCAAGCAGTTGGTACTTTAGGACTAGCTCTTGGATACGGACGTAAAGCAGCTCTAAAAGAAGAAATGCAAGTAGGTTTAAATGCTTACGCTTTATATAAAGGTTTCAATAATGTTCAATCAGTATCTATTATTAAAGCTGGAGGAGTACATGAGTTCGCTTGTGTTCAAGGTCAGAAAACTTTAATGGGTAGAGGAGATATTATTAAAGAAACTACTTTAGAAATATTCAATACTAAAGATGCTGAACATTGGAATGAAAAGCCAATGGTATCTTTAGATCACCAAGAAGTTGAGGCTACTACTGTAGACCTTTGGGAATCTTTTGATCGTACAACTGGTCACCACTTCAACCTTTCAATTGACTTAAATGCTTGTACTGGATGTGGAGCTTGCGTTATCGCTTGTCACGCTGAAAACAACGTTCCTGTTGTAGGTAAAGCAGAGGTAAGAAGAAGCCGTGATATGCACTGGTTACGTATCGATAGATACTATTCTTCTGAAAGCACTTTTGAAGGTGATAATGAAAGAAAAGAAGGAATTGCTGGTTTATCTAGTTCATTATCTACATTTAATGAAATGGAAAAAGCAGGAGATAATCCTCAAGTTGCATTCCAACCTGTAATGTGTCAACACTGTAACCACGCACCTTGTGAAACAGTTTGTCCTGTTGCTGCAACTTCTCACGGTCGTGAAGGCCAAAACCATATGGCTTACAACAGATGTGTTGGTACTCGTTACTGTGCAAACAACTGTCCATATAAAGTACGTCGTTTTAACTGGTTCTTATACAACAAAAACAGCGAGTTCGATTATCATATGAACGATGATTTAGGACGTATGGTTCTTAATCCAGACGTTAACGTACGTTCTCGTGGTG
Source organism: Flavobacterium tagetis (assembly GCF_016735615.1). GTDB lineage: Bacteria > Bacteroidota > Bacteroidia > Flavobacteriales > Flavobacteriaceae > Flavobacterium > Flavobacterium tagetis. The sequence goes on along the minus strand of NZ_JAERSF010000001.1, from coordinate 428,423 downwards.
TTATGGAGAAATGTTCTATGTGTATCCAAATGACACAAGCAACTAAATTGAAAGCTAAAAACGAAGGCCGTCCAGTTAGAGATGGTGAATTCCAAACAGCTTGTTCTAGTGCTTGTTCTTCAGGAGCGATGATATTTGGTGATGTAAATGATAAAGAAAGTAAAGTTGCTAAATTAGCTACTGACGAAAGATCATACCACTTATTAGAGCATGTAGGTACAAAACCTAATGTGGTTTACCATGTTAAAGTTAGAAATACTTAGTAAAATTATTAATTAAGAAACAATATAAAGGATTATGTCGTCTCACTACGAAGCACCCATTAGAAAACCTTTAGTTATTGGTGATAAATCTTATCACGATGTAACTGTAGATGTAGCTGCACCTGTTGAGGGGCCTGCAAACAAGCAATGGTGGATTGTATTTTCAATCGCATTAATAGCCTTCCTTTGGGGGTTAGGTTGTATAATTTACACCGTATCTACCGGTATCGGAACATGGGGATTAAATAAAACAGTTGGCTGGGCTTGGGATATTACTAACTTCGTTTGGTGGGTTGGTATTGGTCACGCCGGAACATTAATTTCTGCGGTATTATTACTTTTCCGTCAACGTTGGAGAATGGCCATCAACCGTTCTGCTGAAGCTATGACTATTTTCTCAGTAGTTCAAGCAGGTCTTTTCCCAATTATTCACATGGGACGTCCATGGTTAGCATACTGGGTATTACCTATTCCAAACCAATTTGGATCGTTATGGGTAAACTTTAACTCACCTTTACTTTGGGACGTATTCGCGATTTCAACGTATCTTTCAGTATCATTAGTTTTCTGGTGGACTGGTTTATTACCTGACTTTGCAATGCTTCGTGATAGAGCTATTACACCATTTAATAAAAGAGTTTATTCTATCCTAAGTTTTGGATGGAGCGGTAGAGCAAAAGACTGGCAACGTTTTGAAGAAGTATCTTTAGTATTAGCTGGTTTAGCTACTCCACTTGTACTTTCTGTACACACGATTGTATCTATGGACTTTGCTACTTCTGTAATTCCTGGATGGCATACAACAATTTTCCCTCCATACTTCGTTGCTGGAGCGGTTTTCTCTGGATTCGCGATGGTAAACACATTGCTTATCGTTATGAGAAAAGTATCTAACCTTGAAGCATACATCACATTACAGCATATCGAGTTAATGAACATCATTATCATGATTACTGGATCTATCGTAGGTGTTGCTTACATCACTGAGTTATTCGTAGCTTGGTATTCAGGTGTAGAATATGAGCAATATGCATTCTTAAACAGAGCTACTGGACCTTACTGGTGGGCATATTGGTCAATGATGACATGTAACGTGTTCTCTCCTCAGTTCATGTGGTTCAAAAAATTAAGAACAAGTATCATGTTCTCATTCATCATTTCGATTGTTGTAAACATCGGTATGTGGTTTGAAAGATTCGTAATTATTGTTACTTCTTTACATAGAGATTACCTTCCATCTTCTTGGACAATGTTCTCACCAACATTTGTTGATATTGGAATTTTCATTGGAACAATTGGTTTCTTCTTTGTATTGTTTTTATTATACTCTAGAACATTCCCTGTAATTGCTCAGGCAGAGGTTAAAACAATTTTGAAAGGAACAGGAGATAATTACATTAGAGAAAGAGCAAACAGTAAAGATTCACATCATGAGTAATAAAGTTATATACGCCATTTATAATGACGATGACGTTTTGATGAATGCAGTAAAGAAAACTAGAGCTGCTCATCATCATATTGAAGAGGTTTTTACTCCATTCCCGGTTCACGGATTGGATAAAGCCATGGGACTAGCACCAACAAGATTAGCAATATGTGCTTTTTTATATGGATGTGTTGGTATTTCTGTTGCAACTACAATGATGGGATACATCATGATTCATGACTGGCCGCAGGATATTGGAGGTAAACCAAGTTTTAGTTTTATCCAAAATATGCCATCTTTCGTGCCAATTATGTTTGAGATGACTGTATTCTTTGCAGCTCACTTAATGGTAATTACTTTTTACATGAGAAGTAGATTATGGCCTTTTAAAGAAGCTGAAAACCCAGATGTAAGAACAACTGATGACCACTTTTTAATGGAGGTTGCTGTAAATGATAACGAAGCTGAGTTAGTTTCTTTCTTTGAAGGAACTGGAGCTGTTGAAGTTAAAGTAATAGAAAAGAATTAATTGTAGCTATGAAAAGGATATATAAAATAACACTTTTAGTTGGTATAACTATTTTAGTTTCATCTTGCCACAATAATTCGGCACCGAACTATCAGTATTTCCCAAATATGTATGAGTCTGTTGCTTACGAGCCATATTCAGAAGCAAAAATATTTAAGGGAGGAAAAGAAGGACAGCTTCCTGTTGCAGGAACTATCAATAGAGGTTTTGAACCTTATGAATATGAAAATTCAACGGCTGGTTATGAATTAGCAAAAGCTAATTTAAAATCACCATTGACAGAAGAAGAGAAAAACTCTGGAAAAGGGAAAGAACTTTTCGAAATTTACTGTATCAGCTGCCATGGTGCAACTGGAAACGGTAAAGGTAAATTGGTTGAAAGAGAGAAATTTCTTGGAGTACCTAGCTATAAAGACAGAGAGATCACTGAAGGAAGTATTTTTCATGTTGAGACTTATGGTTTAAATGCAATGGGTTCACATGCAAATCAATTAAGTGCTCACGAACGTTGGTTAGTTGCTGACTATGTTCTGAAACTAAGAAGCCAATTATAATTGTTGAACAAACTGATCGTAATAGATATGTATACATTTTCAAGTAAATTAAAAACTTTTTCTATCATCTTAATGGCCGTTGGTTTATTAGGAATTGGGTATGGTTTTTTAAGTGCACCAAAAGATATTCAAGAAGTTGAAAAAATACTAGCTGCAGATGAACATGGTTCACATGGTGCTGCACATGAAGAAAAAGCGGAGGCATCTCACAAAGAAGCAGGTCATCATGAAGCTGCTGAAGCTGCACATGACGCTCACAAAGGAGCTGCACATACTGAAGTTTCTGGTGCAAATGAGCACGAAAAACATTTAGAGCACGTATTGCACCAATTGCAAAATAAGCCTTGGTCTGCTGTATATGTAGCTTGTATTTTCTTTTTACTGCTTTCAATGGGAGTTTTAGCTTTCTATGCTATCCAACAAGTTGCTCAAGCAGGTTGGTCTCCAGTTTTGTTTAGAGTTATGCAAGGTATCACAGCTTATTTACCGGCTGGTTCTGTTATCTTTTTTATCATCTTAGTTTTATGTGGATTGCACTTCAACCATATCTTTGTTTGGTTAGGTGAAGGTGTAACAGATCCTAAAAACGCTAATTATGATGCAATTATTGCTGGAAAATCTGGTTATTTAAACTTCCCTTTCTGGATTGTAAGAGCAGCTATCTTTTTATTAGGATGGAACTTATACCGTTATTACTCTAGAAAAAACTGTTTAGAGCAAGATGAGGCAAATGATGATCTTTACTACAAAAAGAACTTCAAAGCTTCTGCAGGATTCTTAGTATTCTTTATTGTATCTGAGTCTATCATGGCTTGGGATTGGATTATGTCATTTGACCCACACTGGTTTAGTACATTGTTTGCTTGGTATGTATTTGCTTCTTTCTTTGTAAGTGGTATTACAACTATTGCATTAGTAACAATTTATTTAAAATCAAAAGGATATTTAGAGTATGTAAATACAAGTCATATCCATGATTTAGCTAAGTTTATGTTTGGTATTAGTGTATTCTGGACTTATTTATGGTTCTCTCAATTCATGTTGATTTGGTATGCTAACATTCCAGAAGAGGTAACTTATTTTGTAACAAGAATTCAATTATATAACCTTCCTTTCTTCGGAGCGGTTGTTATGAACTTTGTTTTCCCATTATTAATACTAATCAATACTGACTTCAAACGTCTTAACTGGGTTGTTGTAATGGCAGGTATTGTAATATTATTAGGTCATTATGTTGATTTCTTTAATATGATTATGCCTGGTACAGTAGGAGACAAATGGTTTATTGGAGTTCCTGAAATTGCATCGATTCTTTTCTTCTTAGGTTTATTTATATTTGTTGTATTTACTGCATTAACTAAGTCTCCTTTGCTTGCAAAAAGAAATCCTTTCATCGAAGAAAGTAAACATTTTCATTATTAATATTTAAAGAAGTAAACAGATGACAAGTTTGTTGGTAATTATAGTTTTAGTTTTATTAGCGGTTGCATTATGGCAATTGACGAAGATATTTGATCTTACTCAGGTGGGATCGTCTTCTGATGATTCTCAGGTTGCATCAGATAATGACAATAACGTTCAGGGATATATTATGTTTGGCTTTTTAGCTTTCATATATATATTTACGATTTATGGTTTACTAAAATGGGGTAATTTGGTACTTCATACTCCTGCTTCTGAGCACGGTGGTTTAGTAGATAATTTAATGAATATTACTTGGGTTTTGATCTTTACAGTTCAAGTTATTACGCAAGGTTTGCTTTACTGGTTTTCTTTTAAAAACAGAGGAAACAAGGATAGAAAAGCATTATTCTTTGCTGATAGTAATAAACTAGAAGCAATCTGGAGTATTATTCCATCTGTTGTTTTAGCTTGTTTGATTCTTTATGGATTATATGCTTGGAATAACATTATGTTTGTTGATAAAGATGAAGATGTAATCGAAATCGAATTATACGCTCAACAATTTAAATGGACAGCTAGATATGCTGGACAAGACAATGTTTTAGGTAAAGCTAACGTACGTCTAATTGAAGGAGTTAATACATTAGGAGTTGACATGTCTGATCCTAATGCTCAAGATGATATTGTAGTTTCAGAATTACACATTCCAAAAGGAAAAAAAGTTCACTTTAAAATGCGTTCTCAGGATGTATTGCACTCTGCTTACTTTCCTCACTTTAGAGCACAAATGAACTGTGTTCCAGGTATGGTTACTGAATTTGCTTTTGTTCCAACTTATACTACTGCAGAATATAGAGAGTTGCCATTTATGGTTGAAAAAGTTGCACACATCAACAAACTTAGAGCTGAAAAAAGTGCTGAGTTAGTTGCAAAAGGAGGTACAGCTTTGGATCCTTACACATTTGATTATTTATTATTATGTAATAAAATTTGTGGAGCTTCTCACTATAACATGCAAATGAAAGTTGTAGTTGATTCTCCAGAGGATTACAAAAAATGGTTAAGTGAGAAAACTACTTTAGCTCAAGATATTAAAGCGGCTGCTGCTGCTGAAAAACCAGCTGAAGGAGCTGCACCAACTACAGATACTGCTGCAAAAGTAATTGACACTGTTAAAACTGTTGTCGATACTGTTAAAGCGGCTGTAGCTAAAGTTGCGATGAAATAATATTATTAAGAAAATTTAAAGTACAAATATATGTCAGCAGAAGCGCACGGTCACGATCACGGACACGATCACGAGCACGAACATCATCATAAAGACACGTTCATTACTAAATATATTTTTAGTATTGATCACAAAATGATTGCTAAACAATACTTGATTACTGGTATTGTTATGGGAGTAATTGGGATTGCAATGTCCTTGCTTTTTAGAATGCAATTAGCGTGGCCAGAAGAGTCTTTCAAAATATTTAATGTTTTATTAGGAGATAAATTTGCACCTGATGGTGTAATGGCAAATGATATTTATCTGGCTTTAGTTACAATTCACGGTACCATTATGGTATTCTTTGTACTGACGGCAGGTTTAAGTGGAACGTTTAGTAACTTATTGATTCCGCTTCAAATTGGAGCACGAGATATGGCATCTGGATTTATGAATATGATTTCATACTGGTTGTTTTTCTTATCTGCAGTTGTAATGTTATGTTCATTATTTGTTGAAGCTGGACCAGCATCTGCAGGATGGACAATTTACCCTCCTTTAAGTGCATTGCCACAAGCAATTCCAGGATCAGGAACAGGTATGACATTATGGTTAGTATCTATGGCTATTTTCATCGCATCTTCTTTGATGGGATCTTTAAATTACATTGTTACTGTACTTAACTTAAGAACTAAAGGAATGTCTATGACAAGACTTCCTCTTACAATCTGGACATTTTTCGTAACAGCTATTATTGGTGTTATTTCATTTCCAGTTTTATTATCTGCAGCTTTATTATTGATTTTTGATAGAAGTTTTGGTACTTCATTCTTCTTATCTGATATCTATATTGCAGGAGAGGTCTTACACTACCAAGGAGGTTCTCCAGTATTGTTTGAGCACTTATTCTGGTTCTTAGGTCACCCTGAGGTTTACATTGTAATCTTACCAGCGATGGGTCTTGTTTCAGAAATTATGGCAACAAATGCTCGTAAACCAATTTTCGGTTACAGAGCGATGATTATGTCAGTTCTTGCAATTGCATTCTTATCAACTATCGTTTGGGGTCACCACATGTTTATTTCAGGTATGAATCCTTTCTTAGGATCTGTATTTACTTTTACAACTTTATTGATTGCAATCCCTTCTGCTGTAAAAGCATTTAACTGGATTACAACTTTATGGAAAGGTAACTTACAATTTAACCCTGCAATGTTATTCTCTATCGGAATGGTTTCTACATTCATCACTGGAGGTTTAACAGGGATTATTTTAGGAGATAGTACACTAGATATTAACGTTCACGATACATACTTCGTAATTGCTCACTTTCACTTAGTAATGGGTATCTCTGCACTTTACGGAATGTTTGCTGGTATTTACCACTGGTTCCCTAAAATGTACGGAAGAATGTTAAACAAAAACTTAGGTTATATTCACTTCTGGGTAACTGCAGTTTGTGCTTATGGAGTTTTCTTCCCAATGCACTTTATCGGATTAGCTGGTTTACCAAGACGTTACTATACAAATACTAACTTCCCATTATTTGATGATTTGCAAAATGTGAATGTTTTAATTACAACATTTGCTCTTGTAGGAGGTGCATTTCAGTTAGTATTCTTATACAACTTCTTTAGCAGTATTTTCTACGGTAAGAAAGCAGTTCAAAACCCATGGAAATCTACAACTTTAGAGTGGACAACTCCAGTTGAACATATCCACGGTAACTGGCCAGGAGAAATTCCTCACGTATATCGTTGGCCGTATGACTACAGTAACCCTAATCATGATGTAGATTTTGTTCCTCAAAATGTACCAATGAAAGAAGGTGAAGAAGTTTTACACCACTAAAAAATAATTAAAGGCTGTCAGAAATGACAGCCTTTTTTGTATAGTTAAAATTTTAATCGTTCAGATTAACTGTTTTACAAACTGATTAGTTTATATATCTTTGTGGGATGAATGAAAATCTAGATCCTACTACTAAAGGATATAACTCAGAAGAGTTAGATCTTGAAAAAAGATTGCGTCCGCTGTCATTTGATGATTTTGCTGGACAAGATCAAGTTTTGGAAAATTTAAAAGTCTTTGTTGCTGCTGCTAATCAGCGTGGCGAAGCACTCGATCATGCACTTTTTCATGGCCCTCCTGGTCTTGGGAAAACTACTTTGGCAAATATATTGGCAAATGAACTTCAGGTTGGTATTAAAATTACTTCTGGTCCTGTATTGGATAAGCCTGGTGATTTGGCTGGTTTGCTAACTAACTTAGACGAAAGAGATGTTTTATTCATTGATGAGATCCATCGATTAAGTCCAGTTGTTGAGGAGTATTTGTATTCGGCAATGGAGGATTTCAAGATTGATATTATGATTGAATCGGGACCAAATGCAAGAACGGTTCAAATCAATTTAAATCCTTTTACTTTGATTGGGGCGACAACTAGATCAGGATTATTAACTGCTCCAATGCGTGCACGTTTCGGGATATCTTCTCGATTGCAATATTATACAACTGAACTTTTAACCACTATTGTTGAAAGAAGTGCTTCTATATTAAAAATGCCTATTGATTTAGAGGCAGCTATTGAAATTGCAGGAAGAAGCCGTGGAACTCCTCGTATCGCAAATGCTTTGCTAAGAAGAGTTCGTGATTTTGCCCAGATTAAAGGAAATGGAAGAATAGATATAGAAATTTCAAGATATGCCTTAAAAGCACTTAATGTAGATGCGCATGGTCTTGATGAAATGGATAATAAAATATTGCTGACGATTATTAATAAATTCAAAGGAGGTCCGGTTGGACTTTCAACCTTGGCCACGGCGGTTAGTGAAAGCAGTGAAACCGTTGAAGAAGTATATGAACCTTTTTTAATTCAAGAAGGATTTATCATGAGAACACCTCGAGGAAGAGAAGTTACGGATAAGGCTTATAAACATCTTGGAAAAGTAAATACAAATACTCAAGGAGAATTATTTTAATACTAATAGAATGTCTATAAGTAAAAAATATAATTATCCGCCAAAGCTCTCTATTTTAAGATTTTTTGTGGATGCTGAAGGAGTCCGTAGAAATCCGATACCGTATCATGAAAAATATTTCGAGCGGTTTGGAGACTCTTTTTCTATACGAATTGGAAAATCAAGACATATTATCTTGTCAAGAGATAATGACGTTGCTCAGTATATACTACAGAAAAATCAAAAGAATTATTATAAATCTAAATTCCAGTCTGTTTATCTTTCTAAATATTTAGGAAAAGGTCTTTTAACGGTTGATGGAGAATTTTGGCTCAAACAAAGAAGACTTATTCAGCCTGCTTTTCATAAGCAAAAAATGAATCAGTTGGTTGATAATATGAAGCTAACTATTGTTTCTGAGCTCAATGAAATTGTCACAGATAAAAAAGTAGATCTTTTTCCGATGATGAGCGAAGTAGCATTTAATGTTGTCGCTAAATCATTATTTCAATTTTCTATTGAAGAAGAAAAACTTAACCGAATAAAATATATTATTGAGGCGGTTCAGAATTTTCTAATTAAGGAAATTAGATTGCCACATAAAGCATGGTGGTTTTCAATTAGCGGTCAGGTAAAAAATCACCTTCAATTAGCGAAGGAAAATGATGCAATCATTAGAGGTATTATTGAAGAGAGAGTTGCTTCTCAAAATGAAGTGAATGATTTATTGAACATGCTTTTGGAAACTTGTTATGAAGATACTGGAGAGGGTATGTCTGTTGAACAATTAATAGATGAAATTAAAATTCTCTTTATTGCTGGACATGAAACAACGGCAAATGCTCTCACTTTTACATTGCAATTGCTCGGAAGCCATTTAGATGTCCAACAAAAAGTATTTGAAGAAATTCTTAAAGTTGAATCGGAAAGCGATGATGTTGTAGAACAGCTTCAGAAAATGACATATATAAATGCAGTTTTGAATGAGTCAATGCGTTTGTATCCGCCTGCTTGGATTACAGACAGACAAAATGTAGAGGACGATTCTTTAGGTGAGTTTAATATAAAAAAAGATACTTTAATTGGTGTTTCTTTTTATGAGTTGCATCGAAATCCAAAATATTGGGATAATCCAGAAGAATTCAATCCGGATCGTTTTTTAGGGGAACAGAAAAAACATTCTATGCAATATTTTTATCCCTTTGGAGCAGGACCAAGAATGTGTATTGGTGCTGGTTTTGCTATTTATGAAATGTGTTTGGCAATTTCCCATATTATTAAAAAATATAAAGTTGTTTCAGTAAGAAATACGGTCAATTTTAATCCTTTGATTACCTTAAAACCTGTTGATGTTGAAGTTGTTTTTTCTGAAAGGTGATGATTAATTCTAAAGAAAAATATTCGAAGTTTATAAAAGAAGAAGCCAAAAGACTTGGTTTTCTTTCTTGTGGTATTTCTAAAGCAGGTTTTTTAGAGGAAGAAGCGCCGCGACTTGAAAATTGGTTAAAGAATAATCGGAATGGTCAGATGACTTACATGGAAAACCATTTTGACAAACGTTTAGATCCGACTTTATTGGTTGATGATGGTAAAAGTGTTGTGTCGCTTTTACTGAATTATTATCCAGATTCTTTTCAAAATGACGAAAGTTTTAAGATTTCTAAATATGCCTACGGACAAGATTATCATTTTGTGATCAAAGATAAACTGAAAGAACTTCTTCATTCTATTCAAGAAAATATTGGTGAAGTTTCTGGACGTGCTTTTGTCGATTCTGCACCGGTTTTGGATAAAGCTTGGGCGGCCAAAAGCGGTTTGGGTTGGATTGGAAAAAATAGTAATTTGATTACTCAAAAAGTTGGCTCATTTTACTTCATAGCCGAACTTATTATTGATTTAGAATTAGAATATGATCATGCTGTAACAGATCATTGCGGCAGTTGTACCGCTTGTATTGATGCCTGTCCCACGCAGGCAATTGTAGCTCCCTATATTGTAGATGGAAGTAAATGCATTTCGTACTATACCATCGAATTAAAAGAAAATCTTCCCGAAGAAATGAAAGGAAAATTTGATGAATGGATGTTTGGCTGTGATACTTGCCAAGATGTTTGTCCATGGAATCGATTTTCTAAACCGCACTCGGAGCCTTTGTTTAATCCGAATCCAGATTTGCTTTCTTTTACTAAAAAAGACTGGTTAGAGATTACAGAGGAAACTTTCCGAACAGTCTTTAAAAATTCACCTATCAAGAGAACAAAATTTGACGGACTAAAACGTAACATCAAGTTTTTGCAATAGCATATCAACGTTTGTTTTGTTTATATTGTTGGTTTTCAGTGCTTTTTATTGAAAGTGTCATTTCCTATTTCATCGTTTTTATTTCCTACGTTTAATTACTTATTTGTCAATAAATTCTGTAAGAACTTTTGATTATTGCAAATATTTAAGAAAATTCAACTGTTTTATTGCTAAATGTTTATAGAATTTTGATTTTAAAGTGATGAACAATTGTTAAAAACGGTTGTTTAACGAGTTTATGTGCACTTTGTCGGAATAATGAGGATAGTTGTCGTTCCTAGATATACTTTCGCGCTTTCCAAATCTACTTAATTTAAAACCAGAAAGACTTTTTTAGTCTTTATTTACTATATGACAATGGTCTACATAATGCCTTTTTTGTATGTAAGTCTTAAAAAAACTATTTCTAGTTTTTTTAAATCCATTTTCTATTTTTTCACGTATCTCATCAAGATGCAAAAAACGATCATCCGTTTTTTAGCGTCCAAAATTTCTGTTCCACAAACTCAAGTTGTCTATGCGTAACTTTACTTTTTGTAAGTCTGGATTTTCTAGACTAATTTTTCTTATTGTTTTTTTATTACTAACTGCACACAGTGCTTCTGCTCAGTTTTTTACAAAACATTACATAGCACCAGCACCATGGCAGTATTTTAGTAGAGCAAATGAAATTATAATTGCGACTAATTCAACTACCCCTGTTAGTTTTACAATAACTAAAAGTGATGGTAGTGCTGTAAGTTTAACAAAAGATGGTACATCTATTAGTTCAAATTCTCTTACTACTGTTAAAGGAACTCCAGCGGTTTATAGATTCGTGGGAGACCCAAATACCGATGCTTTAACTTATAACAGTGCTGGTACAGTTTATAATGATAGAGGTATAATAGTTACAAGTACTACTAGCGGAGGAGCTATTTCAGTAAATTTAAGAAATATTGCGTCAGACGCAATAGGAGGTGGTGGAGATTCTAGAATTAAAGGTAATGCATCATTAACTAGTTTTGGTGATGCTGGGATAGGTGTAGAATTTCGAGTTGGGTATTATCGTAATATGGGAACATCAGACCAAGAGCGACCTTTTTACAGTGTAATGGCAATTGGTAATAATACGCAAGTAAAAGTAAATGGGAGTGTAGCAACAACATTAAAAGCTGGACAAAGTTATTTGTTTAATGCTGCGATCGGCTCTTTGGTTGAGTCATCTGGACCTGTTGTAATGAATACAGGAGTACGAATAGATACTCCAGAGGCATGCGGTGATGGAACTTTTGATCAACTGCCTCCAACATCTGTTTTAGGTACGGAATATTTTCTTGAAAGAGGGAAAGGTAATAATACTGCAGAGCAAACTACTGTTGTAGTGACGAAAGATAATACTGTACTGACAATAACCACTTATGGAACTAACGGAAATGTAGTAGGCTCTCCAATAGTCACTTCGTCACTAAATGCGGGGCAGTCTTATACTTTTAGAAACGGAGTTTCTGGTACGGCATTTACTTCGTCAAGAATTTCTGCAACTAATAATGTTGCGGTTTATTCTGGTACAGCTGATGGTTGTGAAGTTGATATTTCTACAATTGCACCAGTTTCGGAATGTGGAGGGTCTAATTTTGTTGAGACTTCTGCATTTAAAGGATATACCAATGCTTCATTAGATTATTTTGGTTATGTATTGTTAAAAAGTGTTTCGAATAAAGTTTTCATTAATGGCACTGATTTGGAACAGACTCTTCATACTACTCGACGTCAATTAGGGACGACAGGTTGGTACATAATTGACTTTACTAGGGATCAAATTGGAAATCCTAATACAATTTCCCTTAATAGTGATTCAAAGCTTACGGTTTCTATAGCGCAACAAGGTAACGGTTATTCAATGGCCGCTTTTTTTTCAAATTTTGCACAGCAGCCGTCAGCGCCTAAAGAAACTTATATCGGTGTAGCTGGTTGCCTAAAACAATCGGCAAAATTAACGACAGATGCAAACTTTGCACCATATCAATGGCGTTATAATGGAACGGTTATTCCAGGAGAAACTTCAAATACCATAACTGTTACCAAGACGGGTTCATACACTGTAACATCAACATTATCTTGTGGAGTTAGTTCACAATCTACTCCTATTACAGTTACACTTTGTAGTGATGTTACTGTAGAAAATTCAGTTAATGTTTCTAGTCAGTGTGTGGGTTCAGACGTTGTTTTTACTGTAACCGCTAAAAATTTAGGACCTTCCAATGCAGAAGGTGTTTCGGTCACAGACAAACTTCCTTCAGGTTATACCTATGTTTCTTCGGTAGCTTCAAAAGGAACTTCGTACGATAACACTTCAGGAATATGGACAATTTCTGGTTTAGATAGTGGTGCAAGTGCAGTATTGACAATAACTGCTACAGTTAAAGATACAGGGGCTTATTCTAATACCGCAACTATTACATCATCTAATGTGGATGATCCTACAGGTAATAATACTGCTACAGCTATGATAACAGCAAATACTCTACCAGTTGCAGCTACTCTTGCTGCAAATAGTCCTGTCTGTTCAGGATCAAATGCTGTTTTTACAATATCAGGAACATCAGGAAATGCTGTGACTTATACAGGGGCTGCTTCTGGAACGGTCACAATAGGATCTGATGGAAAAGCTATAGTTACGGTGTCAAATGTAACTTCAAATAGTACTTTAAATTTAACTAACGTAAGCAATGGAACTTGTAGCCGAGCATTAGCTGTTAGCGCTACAGTAACAGTAAATCCACTACCTGCAACACCAACAATTTCTGCTGCGTCAACAGGCACAACATTCTGTTCAGGAGGTAGTGTTGTACTGACATCATCTGCAGGATCTGGAAACCAGTGGTATAAAGATGGAGTTGCGATTCCAAGTGCAACAAATAAAACTTATAGTGCGACAACGAGCGGTTCATATACAGTTACAACTAATAACGGAAACTGTACAAGTGTAGCATCTGCAGGTACAGTAGTAACAGTAAATTCATTACCAGTTGCTTTATCGTTAACAGGAAGTACAATTTGTGTTTCGCCAGGAGGAAATGGAACAATTTCTTCATCAACTTCAGCTAATGGAGTTAATTATCAATTATATGATTCTAGTAATGCAACTGTTCAATCTGCAAAAACTGGAAATGGTTCTGCATTAGAATGGAGCAATCTTTCTGCAGCAAATGGATATTATGTTATTGCTACTAATACATCGAACTGTACTTCAAAAAGTAATGTAGTTAATGTAACAACGAATCCTAATCCAACGATTTCGATTGGAGGGATATTAACAGCGTGTTTAACAACTACTTTAACCACAACAACAAATGCAAATTCACCAACTTATGTTTGGTATAAAAATAATGATATAATTTCTGGGGAAACTTCTTCTTCACTGGTTGTAAATTCTGATGGAGATTATAAAGTGAAAGTTAAAAATACAGTAACAGGTTGCGAGCAAACATCAGCTGTGTCTACAGTTAATGTTAGTGATACAGAAAAACCTGTAAAACCGACATTAGCAGATATTACAGGAGAATGCTCTGCTACAGTGACTGCTCCTACAACAACTGATAACTGTAAAGGAACAGTGACTGGAACAACAACAGATCCGCTGACATACAATGCTCAGGGAACTTACACGATTAACTGGAGTTTTAGCGACGGAAACGGAAACGTAGAAACAGCGACTCAGAAGGTGATCATTAAAGACACACAGAAACCTGTAAAACCGACATTGGCAGATGTTACGGGCGAATGCTCTGCAACAGTAACAGCTCCAACAACTACAGATAACTGTGCTGGAACGGTTACAGGAACAACTACAGATCCGCTGACATATAATGCTCAGGGAACTTACACGATTAACTGGAGTTTTAGCGACGGAAACGGAAACGTAGAAACAGATACTCAGAAGGTGATCATTAAAGACATGCAGAAACCTGTAAAACCGACATTAGCAGATATTACAGGAGAATGCTCTGCTACAGTGACTGCTCCTACAACAACTGATAACTGTAAAGGAACAGTGACTGGAACAACAACAGATCCACTGACATATAATGCTCAGGGAACTTACACGATTAACTGGAGTTTTAGCGACGGAAACGGAAACGTAGAAACAGCGACTCAGAAGGTGATCATTAAAGACACGCAGAAACCTGTAAAACCGACATTGGCAGATGCTACAGGCGAATGTTCTGTAACAGTAACGGCTCCGACCACAACTGATAACTGTAAAGGAGCAGTTACGGGAACAACTACAGACCCGCTGACTTATTCAGCACAAGGGACTTATACGATTAACTGGAGTTTTAGCGATGGAAACGGAAACGTGGAAACTGCAATTCAGAAAGTGATCATTAAAGATACTCAGAAACCATTAATTACTTGTCCATCGGCAGTGGTAGTTTCGGTTGATGCCAATTCATGCACAGCTTCAGGTGTTGCTTTAGGAACTCCTGTAACTTCAGATAATTGCACGGGCGCAGTCACGGTGACAAATAATGCGCCGACAAGTTTCCCAATTGGTAATACTACAGTGACTTGGACGGCAACAGATGCGGCAGGGAATACGCAGACCTGCATTCAGACAGTTAAAGTAATTGGAATCATTGAAGCAAATGACGATACGATCTCTGCATCAAATGGAGTATCTGGCGGAACTGTTATTTCTAATATTTTTGATAACGATGTGCTAAATTGTAATAAAGTAAATATTAATGATGTTGATGTTACTATAAATGGTTCATTGCCATCAGTACTAGATTTCAATAGTACGACAGGTACGGTTTCAGTTAAACCAAATACACCAACGGGGACTTATACTTTTGATTATTCAATTTGTGAAATTGCGAATAATGGAAACTGTAATTCGGCTACTGTAACTGTTAAAATAGTAAATGATCTAGCGGCTGTTAAAGATGATTTCGGAACAAAATCTTCAGGATCTACGGCAGCAGTTGTCGGAAATGTAAAAACAAACGACACTTTAGACGGAGCATTCGTTACGTCTGGAAATACAGTCGTTACAATAGATTCATCAGGGCCATTAAGCGTTGATGCAGACGGAGACGTAACTCTAGCGGCAAACACGCCAAGCGGAACTTACAGCATTACTTATGAAATCTGTGAGAAATCTGCGAATCCATCAAACTGTAAAACAGCAGTTGCGGAAGTTAAAGTTGTAAATACAATAGACGCAGTGCTAGATACTATTGATCCAATTAATGGAAATATTGGTGGAACAACAGTATCTCTAATAGGAAATGATACATTAAATGGAAAACAAGCTGCAATTGGAATCAATTCTGGAGAAGTTGCAATAAATATTGTTGGCACTTTGCCATCAGGATTGACATTAAATGCAAGTGGAACTATTACTGTTGCACCAAACACTCCAAAAGGGAATTATAATATAGAGTATAGAATCTGCGAAATAGGTGTAGTTCCTTCTAACTGCGATTCAGTAACTATTACCGTACCGGTTACGGCAGGAAACCTTGTTGCAAATGCAGATGAAATCACATCAGTTTTAGGATCGAATGTTCCTCAGACATTAGGAAAAAATGTTTTTGATAATGACACAAAAAATGCTCAGCCATTAAATCCGTCAGATGTTACGCTTAAAACTACAGCGGCAGATCCAAAAGGATATCTGAGTGTAGATGCAAACGGAAATATTGTTTTAGGAGCTAATCCTCCAGCGGGAGATTATGAGCTGACTTATGAAATCTGCGAGAAACTGAATCCAGACAACTGCAGTTCAAATACTGTGAAAGTTACAGTTGGTTTGCCGGTAATCGATGCAGTTGAAGATGTGATAGCTTCAATAAATGGAAATATCGGAGGAAAAACAATAGCATTAACAGCAAATGACAAATTGAAAGGAAATGCAATTGTGGTTGGAACAGCAGCGGGAGAAGTTAAATTTGAAATTATCGGAACGCTTCCTTCAGGATTAACTTTAAATTCAGATTATACGATTACAGTTGCGCCAAATACGCCAAAAGGAAATTACAATGTAGAATATAAAATCTGCGAAAACACTAATCCAACAAACTGCGATTCAGTAACTATCACAGTACCTGTAACAGCAGGAAACCTTGTGGCAAATGCAGATGAAATTCCATCAGTTTTAGGATCGAATGTTCCTCAGACATTAGGAAAAAATGTTTTTGATAATGACACAAAAAATGCTCAGCCATTAAATCCGTCAGATGTTACGCTTAAAACTACAGCGGCAGATCCAAAAGGATATCTGAGTGTAGATGCAGACGGAAATATTGTTTTAGGAGCTAATTCTCCAGCGGGAGATTATGAGCTGACGTATGAAATCTGCGAGAAACTGAATCCAGACAACTGCAGTTCAAACACTGTGAAGGTAACAGTTGGTACGCCAATAATTGATGCAGTTGTAGATGTAATAACTCCAATTAACGGAAATATTGGAGGAACGACAATTTCATTGACAGCAAATGACAAGTTAAACGGAAGCCCAATCACAGTTGGAACAGCACCGGGAGAAGTTAAGTTTGAAATTATAGGAACGCTTCCGACAGGATTGACATTAAATTCAGATTATACAATTACTGTTGCGCCAAATACGCCAGCAGCAGATTATAATGTAGAATATAAAATCTGTGAAAATACAAATCCAACAAATTGTGATTCGGTAATTACAGTAGTGAAAGTTACAGGTGGAAACCTTGTAGCAAATGAAGATTTAGTGCCATCGGCAGTTGGAGTAAATGTTCCGCAGAAAGTAATCAACGTTTTTGAGAATGATACTAAAGATGGAAATAAATTAACTCCATCAGACGTAGATCTTAAAGTAACTCAAGCTGATCCAAAAGGATATTTAACGGTAGATACAGATGGAAATGTTGTACTAGCACCTAGTGCACCTGCAGGTGAATATGAACTGACATATACAATATGCGAAAAATTGAATCCGAATAACTGTGATTCAAATACTGTAAAAGTTACAGTAGCAGAACCAAAAATGACAGTAGTTGCAAATAGCTATTGTTCAAACAATGTTCCATATGTTAATTATACAGTTTCGCCAGAAAATTTCACAGCAAATAATTTATTGACTGTTAAATGGATTGATAGCAATAATAATGTAGTGGCAACTCAGACCAATCTACCATTAAGCGGAAACATTTTATGGCCAGGAGCAGAGATTGACATTAACCAAAATGGAACAGATTGGCCAGGATGGATTTTAAATAACGGAATATGGTCAGAAGGAGCAGACGGATTTGAAGCTACTAGAAATGGAGTAAAAATTGAATTTTCATTAAATCCAACAGTTACCGTTTCTGTTGCTTATCCGCCAGCAACGCCAGATTGTAATGCACGTCCAACATTTAGCATTAAAGCAAATAATGACGAAGCGGGACCTGTAAATGTAAAGAAAGGAGCAGATGCTAACATTAATATTTTTGAAAATGACTTATTAAACGGAGCAAAAATTAAAGCTTCAGAAGTTGTTTTATCGGTTCCAGTAGTACATCCAAATATTACACTGAATGCAGACGGTTCAATCAACATTGCTGCAAATACAGCAGACGGAGTTTACGAACTGACATATCAGATTTGTGAAGCTGCAAATACATCAAATTGCAGTCAGGCAGTAATTAAAATTACAGTTGACAATGTTGCAGATCCAGCTCCGCCAACTACTAATGAAATTACTTTAAATAATGATAATGATGTTAGTGCAGACGGTATCAATGGTTCATTAGAATTTGTAAATGTTTTAGAAAATGATTTGATAAACGGACAGCCAATAAATCCTGCAGATGTTATAGTTAAACCTGTAACAGAAAGCCCATATTTTGAATGGAATGCTGACGGAACGGTAAATGTTAAGCCAAACACGCCAGGAGGAAATTATCCGTTGACTTATCAGGTTTGCGAAAAAGCTAATGGTACAAATTGTTCGACAGCTGTATTAAATGTTTTTGTTGAAGTGCCAGCTATTTCGGTTATCAAAACAGCAGTTTTCAATGACGAAAATAAGAGTGGTTTTGCAAATGCAGGAGAAACCATTACATACAAGTTTACAGTAACCAATACAGGAAATGTACCTCTAGTTGGAATTACAATAAACGATCCATTGCCAGGAGTGGTAGTTTCTGGACAAGCAATTAATTTGGGAGTGAACGAATCTAATGAAACGAATTTTACAGCAGTCTACAAAATCACTCAAGAAGATATTAATCGAGGTAGTGTGAGTAATCAGGCAACTGTAAAAGGAAGTAGTGTAAGAGGAGTTGTTGTCGAAGATCAGTCAGATGATGCAAGTAACAGCGGAGATAGTCCAACAGTTTTAGACTTAAACGGATGTTCTATTAAAGTAATGAATGCTTTCTCTCCAAATGGAGATGACAAGAATGCAAGATTCTACATTAGAGGAATTGAATGTTATCCAGATAATACGGTTGAAATCTATAACCGTTGGGGAGTTTTGGTTTTCAATATAGATCAGTATAATAATAACGATCGAGTGTTTGTTGGATATTCTAACGGACGTTCTACTATCAAACAAACAGATGGTCTTCCGGTTGGAACGTATTTCTATATCTTAAAATACAAAGATAGCGCTCAGAAGTCTCACCAAGAATCTGGTTACTTATACCTTAATAAATAAAATGGAATACGGCTTAGGTAAAGCTAAGCCGTTCTAAAACTTAATAAATGAAAAAGTTAATTTTAGTTTTTATGTTTTTTTCGATTGTGTCATATGCGCAGCAAGATGCGCAGTACACACAATACATGTACAACACAATCGAAGTCAATCCAGCGTATGCAGGTTCAAGAGGAGCTTTAAGCGTTTTTGGTTTATATCGTACACAATGGATTGGACTTGATGGAGCGCCAGAAACGAGCACATTTTCTGTTAATACACCTTTAAAAAATAGCGATTTAGGACTTGGAGTTTCTTTGGTAAATGATAAAATCGGACCAACGGTAGAAAATACGCTATCAGCAGATTTGTCTTATACAATTCCGACTTCAGAATCATGGAATTTATCTTTTGGTATAAAAGGAACAGCCAATCTTTTCAATATCGATATTAATAAATTGAGTTATGAAGATCAAGACGATCCGCAATTTCAGAATCTAAAAAATAAATTTTCACCAAACGTTGGAGCGGGAATTTATTATCATTCAGACAGAGCTTACATCGGATTATCGGTTCCTAATTTTATAGAAACAAATCGTTATGATTCAGAGGATGTGGCTATTTTCAAAGAGAAAATCAATTACTATTTAATAGCAGGTTATGTATTTAATCTGGATCGTTTAGAATACATCAAATTCAAACCAGCTTTAATGGCCAAAATGGTAGAAGGAGCGCCTTTGCAAGTTGACGTTTCTGGAAATTTCATGTTCAACGACAAATTCGTTTTAGGACTTGCTTACCGTTGGAGCGCCTCTGTGAGTGCAATGGCAGGATTTCAAGTTACAAAAGGAATGTATATAGGTTATGGTTACGACCATGAAACGACACAATTAAGAAAATACAATTCTGGATCTCACGAGATTTTCTTAAGATTCGAATTCTTTAATAATTTCAATAAAATGATATCCCCAAGATTCTTTTAATACAACCTATGAAAGCTATAAAATTAATTTTGATCTTTTTACTGTCTAGTTTTATTTCAAATGTGAATGCACAAAACCCATTCACAAACATGAACATAAAATATGCAGATAAAAAATACGAAGAGTACGCTTACGCGGATGCAATAAAAGTTTACGAGAGTTTGGTAACTGAGCAGACTACCGACCAAGGAATAATTCAGCGTTTGGCAAATTCATATTATTTTAATGGAGAATTAAAAAGCGCATTAAAATGGTACGAACAGTTATTTGTAATAAATGAAAACCAAGATGCTGAATATTTATACCGATATGCGCAATCATTAAAATCAGCAGGAGATTATCGCAAGTCTGATGAGATTTTGCAGAAATTCAATCAAAAGGCAACTGCAGAAAAAAGAGCAGATTTAATCAGAAGTGATAAAAACTATTTGGAAGAAATTAAAGAAAACTCAGGCCGATTTCAAATTGCTGATGCCGGAGTTAATTCTAGATATTCAGATTACGGAAGCGTTGTTTACAACAATAAAATTATTTTTACTTCTGCGCGCGATACGGGCGGAGTTGTTAAAGCCAATTTTCAATGGACAAACAGATCGTTTTCTAGATTGTATACAGCCGATTTAATGCCAGATGGAAGTGTTGGAAAGCCGGAACTTTTAGTAAAAAGAAAAAAAGACAATTTTAATGAGTCAAGTCCGATTTTTACAAAAGACGGACGCACCATGTATTTTACCCGAAATAATTTTACCGATGGTAAAAGAAGAAGTAACGACAAAAACGTAACACTTTTAAAACTATACAAAGCTGAGCTTATCGATAATATATGGCAGAATGTAAAAGAACTTCCGTTCAATAGCGACCAATATAGTACGGCACATCCAGCTTTAAGTGTTGACGAAAAAACATTATACTTTGCATCAGATATGCCAGGAACGTTCGGTCAGTCTGATATTTACAAAGTTGTAATCAATCAAGACGGAACTTTTGGGACACCGGAAAATCTAGGATCAGCAATCAATACAGAAGGAAGAGAAACTTTTCCTTTTATTTCGGGAGATAACGAATTATATTTTGCTACAGACGGACGTCCAGGTTTAGGTGGATTAGACATTTTTGCTTCTCGTATTAAAGCTAACGGAACTTATGATGATGTTCTAAATGTTGGAGAACCTGTAAATGGTAAACAAGACGATTTTGCCTTCAGTATTAACAGTAAAAGCAGAAGCGGTTACTTTTCTTCAAACAGAGAAAACGGACTAGGTTTAGATGATATTTACAGATTTACAGAAACTAGAAGATTAATCTGTGAACAAAATTTATCTGGAACAGTTACAGATGCAGAAACAAATGAGATATTAGCCAATACTTCTCTGACTTTGTTTAATGAAAAATTTGATCCAGTTGGAACAATTACTACAGACGAAAAAGGGAACTACATTTTTCCTGACTTAAGATGTGGTAAAAAATACACCATTAGAACGGCTAAAAACGATTATAATGCCAAAGAAGTTGTGGTAACAATTCTTAAAGAAAAAGGAGAAACAACTCAACTTATCGCATTAAATAAAGTGTTTAAGCCTCTTGTGGCAAAAACTGTAGCCATTAAAAAAACGACAATCAGTCCAGTAAAAGTGGGTTCTATAAGAGTAGGAGTAGATATTGCAAAACTGTTAAATCTGCCTATGAATTTCTTTGATTTAGGTAAAGCAACAATCAAGAAAACATCAGAACCACAGTTGATGAAAGTGGTGAATCTTTTAAATGAATATCCAACCATGAAATTAGATATTCGTTCGCATACCGACAGCCGTTCTTCTTCAGAAAGCAATCAGATTCTTTCAGAAAAAAGAGCACAATCAACCAAAAACTGGTTAGTTCAAAAAGGAATCAGCGAAGATAGATTAAGTGCCAAAGGTTATGGAGAAACGCAATTAGTAAACAAATGTGCAGACGGAGTAAAATGTACAGAAAAACAGCACATGCAAAATAGACGAAGCGAGTTTATTATTGTATCACTGTAAAACATCTTCTTTATAAATTATAAAACCCCTTTTCTAAATTTTAGAAAAGGGGTTTTTTTAGTTATAAAGTATTTTTTAAATTACAGAGTAACGAAATACTTATAGTTAAAAAATCTAATTTTTATCAAAAAAGCATTCCAAACGATTTTGTTTTTTACACTATAATTTTGAAAATATAAATTTTGATGTATTATGTTTAAAATGAATTGATTATGTTTTAAAAAATCGATTTCGTTGCCAATTGTGTTGGTTTTTGTTTTAACTTTATAAATCTAAAAATTTTTCATTATGACTGTAGATCAAATACTTAAAGCAAAAGGAAGAAATGTTTATTCTATTTTCTCCAATTTAACGGTTTATGATGCGTTAAAAGTTATGGGAGAAAAAAACATTGGGGCAATTTTAGTTATGGATGATAATATTTTAAAAGGAATATTATCGGAGAGAGATTATGCTCGAAAAATTGTACTGAAAGATAAATCTTCAAAAGAAACTTTTGTTCATGAGATTATGGAAAGTCATGTTTTTACAGTAAAACTTTCAGATAATCTTGAAGATTGTATGGAACTTATGAGCGAAAAAAGAATAAGACACCTCCCTGTTTTAGAAGACGGAAATGTGGTTGGAGTCATTTCAATCAGTGATGTAGTGAAGGCAATTATAGAAATTCAGAAAGACACAATTAACCATTTGAATTCTTATATTTCTCAATAAAGCACACCTAAAAACGATAAAAATTCAAACGAGTCCAATTTCTATTGGACTTTTTTTATTTATTCGAATAGATTTTAGGAAAAGAAAATGCTAAAAAGACGCCATTTTAAAACAAGACTTATATCTTTGTAAGCTAGAATAAAAGCTAAAAACAATGAACAAAGAGAGTAAAAGAAGAGAAGCGTTACTGTATCACGCAGAGCCAACTCCAGGAAAAATTCAGGTAGTTCCAACAAAAAAATATGCAACCCAAAGAGACTTATCATTGGCTTATTCGCCAGGAGTTGCAGAACCATGTTTAGAAATCGCAGCAAACAAAGAAGATGTTTATAAATATACAGCAAAAGGAAATTTAGTAGCCGTAATTTCAAACGGTACAGCTGTTTTAGGTCTTGGAAATATTGGTCCAGAAGCAGGAAAACCTGTAATGGAAGGAAAAGGTTTATTGTTTAAAATTTTCTCAGATATTGATGTTTTTGATATCGAAATTGATACAGAAAATGTTGAAGAATTCATTCAGACTGTAAAAAATATTGCTCCAACTTTTGGAGGTATCAATCTAGAAGATATCAAAGCTCCAGAATCTTTTGAAATCGAAAGAAGATTGATCGAAGAATTGGATATTCCAGTAATGCACGACGATCAGCACGGAACGGCAATTATCTCTTCTGCAGCTTTAATCAATGCACTTGAATTGGCAGGAAAAAAGGCAGAAGATGTAAAAATGGTAGTTTCTGGTGCAGGATCTGCTGCTATTGCTTGTACAGATTTATATGTTTCGCTTGGAGTAAAAGTAGAGAACATTTTAATGTACAACAGTAAAGGACTTTTAACAAAAGACAATCCGTCTTTATCAGATTTACAGTTAAAGTATGCTATTGATGGTACTAAAATTCCTTTAGACGAAGCCGTAAAAGGTGCTGATGTTTTCATCGGATTATCTTCTGGAGACATTCTTTCGCCAGAAATGTTATTGACAATGGCAAATAATCCTATTGTTTTTGCAATGGCAAATCCAAATCCGGAAATCGACTATAATTTGGCTGTAGAAACTCGTAAAGATGTTATTATGGCTACGGGACGTTCAGATTTTCCTAATCAGGTAAATAACGTATTAGGTTTCCCTTATATCTTTAGAGGAGCGCTAGACGTAAGAGCGACAAAAATAAACGAAGAAATGAAAATGGCGGCTGTAAAAGCTTTAGCTATTTTGGCAAAAGAACCAGTTCCAGAGCAAGTAAACGTAGCTTACGGTGCAACAAAACTAGGTTTTGGCCAAGAATATATCATTCCTAAGCCATTCGACCCTAGATTGATTACGGTTGTAGCGCCTGCAGTTGCAAGAGCAGCAATGGAATCTGGAGTAGCAAAAAATCCTATTACAGATTGGGCAGCTTACGAAGATGTGTTGCGCGAACGTATGGGTAACGATAACAAAATGGTGCGTTTGATTACAAACCGTGCTAAGTTAGATCCAAAAAGAATTGTTTTTGCAGAAGCAGATCAATTAAACGTTTTAAAAGCAGCTCAAATTGTTTACGAAGACGGAATCGGATTCCCAATTTTGTTAGGAAACAAAGAAGTGATTTTAGAATTGAAACAAGAATTAGGTTTTGATGCTGATCTTGAAATCATTGATCCTAAAACAGATGAAGAAGCAGAAAGACGTAATAGATTTGCTAAATCATTTTGGGAAGCAAGAGGAAGAAGAGGTGTTTCTAAACTAGATGCAGAAAAATTCATGCGCGAAAGAAACTACTTTGCAGCAATGATGGTTAATGAAGGAGAGGCAGATGCATTGGTAACAGGGCACTCTAGAAGTTATCCTTCTGTTGTAAAACCAATGATGCAGTTGATTCCAAAAGCTCAAAACGCTTCACTTATTGCTACTGCAAACATGATGCTTACATCTCGCGGACCAATGTTCTTGTCAGATACTGCAATTAACATTAATCCATCTGCTCAAGATTTGATTAACATTGCTATTATGACGGCAAAAACAGCAAAAATGTTCGGAATTGAGCCAGTTATCGCAATGGTTTCGTTTTCAAACTTTGGTTCTTCAACTAGCGAAAGCGCTTCAAAAGTTAGAGAAGCTGTTGCTTATTTACACAAAAATCACCCAGAGTTAATTGTTGATGGAGAAATTCAAGCAGATTTTGCTTTAAATCCAGAAATGCTTCAGGAGAAATTCCCATTTTCTAAATTAGCAGGAAAAAAAGTAAATACATTGGTTTTCCCTAATTTAGAATCAGCAAATATTACTTATAAATTGTTGAAAGAATTGTATAAGGTGAATTCAATTGGACCTATAATGATGGGTATGGGCAAACCAGTTCACATTTTCCAGTTAGGTGCTAGCGTTGAAGAAATGGTTAATATGGCAGCAATCGCTGTTATTGATGCACAGGAAAAAGAAAGCAAAAAGAATAAAATAACACAATAAACGTTCTTACAAGGATTGAACAAATTTGTCGTAGTTTTATGGCATTTTTGTTATATTTGATACTAATAAACTATATTTATGATAGCACAGTTGCAGGGGAGATTAGTAGAAAAGAATCCTACAGAGGTTGTAATTGATTGTGGTGGAGTTGGTTATCAGGTGAATATATCACTTCACACCTTCTCCTTAATTCCAAATTCTGAAAATATAAAATTGTATACGCATCTTCAAATTAAAGAAGATGCGCATACTTTATACGGTTTTGTTGAAAAATCAGAGCGCGAAATTTTTAGAATGCTGATTTCTGTTTCAGGAATTGGAGCCGGAATCGCAAGAACAATGCTTTCGTCAATAGAGCCAAAGCAAATTATAAATGCCATTGCATCTGGAGATGTAGGCATAATCCAGTCTATCAAAGGGATTGGGAACAAAACAGCACAAAGGGTTATACTAGATTTAAAGGAAAAAGTTGTTAAATTGTATAATATTGATGAAGTTTTTGCTGTTCAAAACAATAGAAACCGAGATGAAGCGTTATCTGCTCTAGAAGTTCTAGGTTTTGTGCGAAAAGCTTCTGAAAAAGTGGTGGACAGAATTGTAAAAGAAGATCCTGAAGCTACTGCTGAAACAATTATCAAAAAGGCTTTAAAAAGCTTATAAATTTCATTTTATATAAAAGAATTCTATGCGTAAAATTTGTATTTTGTTGCTGGTATTACTCTGCGGTAATGTTTTGCGTGCACAGGTCACACCGGCGGCCCAAGATACAACTAAAACTCAGTTTTCAGTAGGTAAGATAGAGCTCGAAGATCCTCCGAGCGTGCTTTCTGCATACAGATACGATCCTATTACAGATCGTTATATTTACACTAATTCAGTTGATGGTTTCTCTATCAATTACCCTTTAATTTTAACTCCAAAAGAATACGAAGATTTAGTTCTAAAAGAATCAAGACGAAATTATTTTAGAAAAAAATCAGATGCCATTGATGGTAAAAAAGCTGGCGCCGAAGCAGCCAAAAAAGATTTATTGCCAAGATATTACATCAACTCGAGTTTATTTGAAAGCATTTTTGGAAGTAATACCATAGATGTAAAGCCCACAGGATCAGTAGAAATGGACTTGGGTATGCGCTACACCAAACAAGACAACCCTTCATTTTCGCCAAGAAACAGATCTTCTTTAACTTTTGATTTTGATCAAAGAATCAGTATGAGTTTGATGGGGAAAATTGGAACCCGTCTTGAAGTAAATGCCAATTACGATACACAATCAACGTTTGCTTTTCAGAATTTATTTAAAC
The DNA here is from genome assembly GCF_016735615.1 of Flavobacterium tagetis. Taxonomy (GTDB): domain Bacteria; phylum Bacteroidota; class Bacteroidia; order Flavobacteriales; family Flavobacteriaceae; genus Flavobacterium; species Flavobacterium tagetis. The sequence goes on along the minus strand of NZ_JAERSF010000001.1, from coordinate 401,664 downwards.
TGGCTTATACACCTTCAGAAGATGATATTGTTCAGAAAGTTGAGGTGGGTAACGTTAGCATGCCATTAAATAGTACACTTATTCGTGGTGCGCAAAGTTTATTTGGTGTGAAAGCCCAATTGCAATTTGGTAAGACAACCGTTACGGGAGTTTTCTCAGAACAGAAGTCACAAACCAAAAGTATAGTCGCAGAGGGTGGCGGTACCGTACAAAACTTTGATTTATTTGCATTAGATTATGATAATGACCGACATTTCTTCTTATCACAATACTTTAGAAATAAGTACGATGCTTCTCTTAGAAATTATCCATTAATTGATAGCCGTGTTCAAGTTACGAGAATTGAAGTATGGGTAACAAATAAACAGAATAGAGTAACTACATCAAATAATAACTTAAGAAACGTTATTGCACTTCAGGATTTAGGAGAAGGACAGGTTTCTGGTGTTCCAGATAATGAAGTTGTTGTAATTACAAATCCAGCAGGATTTTTTAATAATCCTATAGATTCTCCGACCGATAATACAAATAACAAATACGATCCAGCATCAATTGGAAAAGCAGGAAGTTACCTAAATTCTAATATTCGAGAGATTGTAACAGCAAAATCTGGATTTAATAACACGAACGTAAATGAAGGAACCGATTATTCTGTTCTCGAAAATGCTAGAAAATTAACTGCAAACGAATTTACTTTTAATGCACAGTTAGGCTACATTTCGTTACAACAGCGTTTAGCCAATGACGAGATTTTAGCAGTTGCATTTGAATATACTGTTGGAGGAAAAACCTATCAAGTAGGAGAATTCGGGAGTGATGGTGTAGATGCAACTGTAGTTACAGGAAACAACAATGCCAATCAGGCAATTGTAACGCAGAGTTTGGTTTTAAAAATGCTGAAAAGTAGTTTGACAAATGTGCAAAATCCAGTTTGGAACTTGATGATGAAAAACGTTTATCAGATTCCGCAGGCTTATCAAATCAAACAAGAGGATTTTAGACTTAATATTCTTTATACGGATCCTTCGCCAATAAATTATATTACACCAGTAACAGGAAGTACTTTCCCTCCAAATCCAGGACCAGACGATAAGGTAGAGCAAACGCCTTTATTGAATGTATTTAATCTTGACCGTTTAAATTACAATAATGATCCGCAGACAGGAGGAGACGGATTCTTTGATTATGTTCCAGGAGTAACTGTTGACGTACAGAATGCACGAATTATTTTTACAACAAAAGAGCCTTTTGGTGAGCTTTTATTTAGAAAATTAAACACCAATTCAGGGGAAAGTTATAATGATCCAACTACATACAATCCAAACCAGAAGAAGTATGTATTTAGAAACATGTACAAAAATACTCAGGCAGGTGCATTGCAGGATAGTGATAAAAACAAATTCTTATTAAGAGGAAAATATAAATCTTCTGGAAGTAATGGTATTCCAATCGGTGCTTTTAACGTTCCGCAGGGATCTGTTGTTGTAACTGCTGCAGGACGTGTTTTAGTAGAAGGTATTGATTATAGTGTAGATTATCAATTAGGGAGAGTACAGATATTAGATCCTTCACTTCAAGCTTCTAATACGCCGATTGAAGTTTCATTAGAAAACAATTCAATTTTCGGTCAACAGACAAGAAGATTCATGGGCTTTAATATTGAACATAAAATTTCTGAAAAGTTTGTTGTTGGAGGTACTTTCTTAAAAATGACAGAACGTCCTTTTACTCAAAAATCAAGCTACGGACAAGAATCTGTAAATAATAGTATTTTTGGTTTCAACGGAAACTATTCAACAGAAGTTCCATTTTTGACAAGATTAGCTAATAAATTGCCAAATATAGACACAGATGTTCCTTCTAATCTTTCTATTCGCGGGGAAGTTGCATTTTTGAAACCTGATGCTCCAAAAGCAAGCGATTTTGAAGGAGAAGCTACTATTTATATAGATGATTTTGAAGGTACTCAGACTACAATCGATATGAGGTCTGCGTATGCATGGAGTTTGGCTTCAACACCATTTATCAATTCTGCTACAGATAATACTTTTAATGCAAACTCCAATACTTTAGAGTATGGTTATAAGCGAGCTAAATTATCTTGGTACACTATTGATCCAATTTTCTTTACTTCAAAACCGTCTGGAATTTCAAATGATGATTTGTCCTTAAATACGACGAGAAGAATTTACAGCAAAGAGCTTTATCCAAATACAGATATTGCACAAGGACAGATTCAGGTTATTAATACGTTAGATTTGACGTATTATCCATCAGATAGAGGACCGTATAATAATAATCCTAATTTTGGAGCTAGTAGCCCATCAAGTAATTTTGGGGGAATTATGCGTGCTTTGAACTCTACAAACTTTGAGCAAGGAAATGTCGAATACATTCAGTTTTGGGTGCTTGACCCTTATGTTGGTAATGGACAAGCTCAAGGTACTAATAGTGGAAAAATTTATTTCAATTTAGGAGAGGTTTCTGAAGATGTTCTGAAAGACGGGAGAAAACAGTATGAAAATGGTTTAGGGCCAGATCAAGTAATGGTTAATCCGCAGCCAATTTGGGGAGATGTGCCAGCGTCTCAATCATTGATTTATGCATTTGATACCAATCCAGACAATCGTAAGAATCAAGATGTTGGTTTAGACGGTTTGCCAGACGCAAAAGAAGCATCTGTTTATACCAATTATGCTGGAGAAGAAGATCCAGCTGCAGATAACTATAAGTACTTCTTAAATACAGAAGGAGGCGTTTTGGAGCGCTATAAAAAATATAATGGGACAGAAGGAAACTCTGCAGTAAGTGTTGACGATCCAAACCGTGGTTCTACAACTCTTCCAGACGTTGAAGATATTAATCGTGACAATACGATGAGTACAATCAATGCATATTATGAATATAGTATTGATGTAAGACCTGGAATGCAGGTTGGAGAAAATTATATCACAGATATTAGAGAAGTTCAAAATGTTGAACTTCCAAATGGAAGTTCAACCAATGCAAGGTGGATTCAGTTTAAAATTCCTGTTTCAAAACCTCAAAACACGATTGGGAATATTAGCGATTTTAGATCGATTCGTTTCATGCGTATGTTTATGACTGGGTTTAATGAGCAAATGACGGTTCGTTTTGGAGCTTTAGATTTGGTTAGGGGAGAATGGAGAAAGTATACAGGAACACTGGATGCAAATGATACAAACCCTGATGATGACGGAACTCAATTTGATGTTGCTGCTGTGAATATTCAAGAAAATGGTACAAAATGCCCTGTAAATTATGTTATTCCGCCGGGAGTTCAAAGAGAGCAATTGTACAATAATAATACAATCATTAACCAAAACGAGCAGTCTTTGGCGGTTCGAATAGCAGGTTCAGGATTAGAATATCAAGATTCAAGAGCAGTTTTCAAAAATGTAAGTGTTGATATGCGTCAGTACAAAAAACTGAAAATGTTCCTTCATGCAGAATCACTTCCAAATGAGACGCAGCTTTTGGATGATGAAATGATCGGATTTATTCGTTTTGGTAACGACTTTACACAGAACTTTTATCAAGTTGAGATTCCGTTAAAAATAACAAGAACAGGTGGGTCTTGTACAATTAGCGCAGATCAGGTCTGGCTTGAAGAAAATAGTATTGATTTGGCCCTGTCTTTATTGACAAGAATGAAAATCTTAGGGATGAATATCGATATTAACTCGCCAAAAAGAGATATAAACGGTATTTATTATCCAGACCGAGATCCTGATGTAGAAGGTGGTGACCAAGATGGTAAATTAACTTTAGGTATTAAAGGAAATCCAAATTTTGGTTTAGTCCGAAATCTGATGGTCGGAGTAAAAAGTGCAGCAAACCATAAAGATATTCTGGGAGAAGTTTGGTTTAATGAACTTCGTATGTCTGACTTGGAAAACAAAGGCGGTATGGCTGCGTTGCTGAATGTAGATACTAATATGGCCGATTTAATGACATTGTCTGCCTCAGGTAAAAAAAGTACAATTGGTTTTGGTTCTTTGGAGCAAGGAGCCAACGAGAGAGATCGTGAAGACATCCAGCAGTATAACATTGTAACTAATATAAATTTAGGGAAACTGCTTCCTCCAAAATGGGGTATTAATCTTCCTTTCAATTATGCAATTGGGGAAGAAGTTATCACGCCAGAATATGATCCGTTTAATCAGGATATTAAATTAGATCAGTTAATAGCAGAAACGACAGACCCAGCAGAAAAAGATAATATTAGAACGCGAGCAGTAGATTATACCAAGCGTAAAAGTATCAATTTTATTGGGGTAAGAAAGGATAGAGCGCCAGAACAAAAACCGCACGTTTATGATGTAGAAAACTTTACGTTCTCTCAATCGTATAATCAGGTAGAACGACATGATTATGAAGTTGAAAACTATGAAGATGAGCAATCTAATACTTCGGTTAACTATGCTTATACTTTTCAGCCAAAAGAAGTAGTTCCGTTTAAGCAGACCAAATTCATGAAAACAAGTGAATATTGGAAATTGTTAAGCGACTTTAATATAAACTATCTTCCTTCGAATGTTTCGTTTAATACTAATATTTTAAGACAAAGTAATCGCCAGCAGTACAGACAGGTTGATGTAGAAGGTATTGGTTTGGATCCTCTTTACAGAAGAAACTTTGCGTTTAACTATCAATATGGTTTTGGATTTAATTTGACAAAATCTTTAAAATTAAATTATACTGCGGCGTCTAATAATATTGTAAGAAACTTTTTGAATGACGACAATACTCCAAAAGAAGACTTTAATATCTGGGATGATTATTTTGATACCGGTATACCAAACCAGCATTTACAGCAATTGGTTTTAAACTATGATATTCCAATTAATAAAATTCCAATATTCAGTTTCGTAAAAGCTACTTATTCGTATACGGCAGATTACAATTGGCAAAGATCATCAACAGCACTTTCTCAGTATGTTGATGAAAATGGAACATCTTGGGATTTAGGGAATACAGTTCAGAATGCTAATTCGAATACTCTGTCTACGACATTAAATATGAATACACTGTATAAATATTTAGGTCTGACACCAGGCTCAAAACCAGCAAAAGCAACAAAACCTGCGGCACCGCCAAAACCAGGAGAGAAAATTGTAAATACAGCTAAACCTGTTACAAGCAGCAATCCTTTTTATGATGGCTTGATTGGAGTTTTGACAAGTATTAAAAACGTTCAGATTAACTATACAAAAAATAATGGTACCGTTTTACCAGGTTATATTCCAGGCGTTGGTTTCTTTGGCACATCAAAACCTTCTTTAGGATTCGTATTTGGTAGCCAAGATGATGTTCGTTTTGAAGCGGCTAAAAACGGATGGCTGACCAGCTATCAGAATTTTAACCAAAACTTTACGCAGGTAAGCAATAAACTTTTGAAAGTAACAGCAAATGTTGATTTATTGCCTGACTTAAAAATTGATTTGGCTATGGATCGTGCTTATTCTGAAAACTCATCAGAACAATATAGTGTAGACCAAAATACAGGAGAGTACATACCATTATCACCATACAGCTATGGGATGTTTTCTATTTCGACGGTATTAATTAAAACAGCATTTTCAACAAGTACGGAAACGGTTTCAGCTGCATTTGACGAGTTTAGAAGCAATCGTTTGGTTATTGCAAATCGTTTGGCAGAAGAGCACTATGGTGGAGGAGCAATTCCTAGATATGGAGATGCAAATAATCCTATTCCAGCTGAAACAGATCCTAATTATAAAATATATGTTGCAAATGAAGGATATCCTATTGGTTTCTCAAAAAGTAATCAAGCTGTCTTGCTGCCTTCCTTTATGGCGGCCTACACAGGAGGAGATGCTTCAAGTAGTTCGACAAGTATTTTTAGAAGTTTCCCTATTCCGAACTGGAATGTGAAATACAATGGTTTAATGCGTTATAAATATTTTAAAGATCATTTTAGACGTTTTTCATTACAGCATAATTATAGAGCATCTTATACAATTAGCCAGTTTAGATCTAACTTTGATTATTTAGAAAACCCAGGTGGTCAAGACGTAAATACGAACTTTTTTAATAAAACGATTATGTCTAATGTTAACTTAGTAGAGCAGTTTAGTCCGCTTCTTCGAGTTGATTTTGAGCTGAAAAATTCATTCCGTTTATTAACAGAAGTTAAAAAAGACCGTGCTTTGTCTATGAGTTTTGACAATAATTTATTGACAGAAGTTAGAGGAGTAGAGTACGTAGTAGGAGTAGGATATCGTTTTAAAGATGTAATTATTTCGTCTAGATTGGCAGATAATCCGACTGGAATTATTAAAAGTGATATCAATATAAAAGCCGATTTTTCATATCGAAATAACGAAACTCTAGTTCGCTATTTAGATTACGATAATAACCAGCTAGCAGCAGGACAGAATATATGGACGTTGAAATTGACAGCAGATTATGCTTTCAGTAAAAACTTAACAGCAATATTCTATTATGACCATTCGTTCTCGAAAGCAGTTATTTCAACTTCTTTCCCTTTAACGAATATAAGATCAGGTTTCACACTTCGTTATAATTTCGGAAATTAAATTTTAGTTTCTAAACTAGATTTTATTAGAAGATTATTACATTTGTGGCTTAAATTTTAAACAATCAATTTTCAAACACAACTATTATGAGCATACCAGCAAATTTAAAGTACACAAAAGATCACGAATGGGTTAGCATCGAAGGAGATGTTGCGACTGTAGGAATTACTCATTTTGCACAAAAAGAGTTAGGAGATATCGTGTATGTTGAGGTAGAAACTTTAGACCAGACACTAGATAAAGATGAAGTTTTTGGAACAGTTGAGGCTGTAAAAACAGTTTCTGATTTATTTTTACCATTAACAGGTGAAATCATCGCTTTTAATGATGATTTAGAAAGTGCTCCTGAAACTGTAAATTCAGATCCTTATGGAGCTGGATGGATGATTAAAATAAAAATTGCTGATGCTTCAGAAATTGATACGTTATTATCTGATCAAGCTTATAAAGATTTAATCGGTGCCTAAACAACTCTTATTAATTTGGGCAATTATCTGCTCGGGAATCATTACTTATTTTTGTCTAACAGATTCTAGTAATATACCAGCGGTTAATTTTCCGAGTATTGATAAAATTGTACATTTCTGTTTTCATTTTGGATTTACAATTTCATGGATTTTGTTTTTCAAAAAAGAACTAAAAGGAAAGGATTCGGATGAATATAAAGCGTATTTAATTTCTTTTATATTTTCTGTTTTTTTCGGAATTACAATCGAAATCCTTCAAAATGCTCTTACAGTAACAAGAAGCGCAGATGTCACAGATATTTTAGCAAATGCACTTGGAGCTTTTGTTGCAGTTTTTTCTGCAATCGGATTTAAAAAGCAAATCGATAAAATATAATTTAGAAAACCCACTTCGGTGGGTTTTTTATTACAATAAAATCAGGCACTTAAAAAGCTGTGTTTTTTCAATTTAAAATGTACTTTTGTGCTGGTTTTCTGCAACTTCAAACAAAATGAATGTAAAGCAATATTTAGACTCTACGTATTTAAAAACTGCATCGCAAGCTGGTCTTTCGGAAGCAGAAAATACTGTTGTGGTTAAAAATGCAATAGCCGAAGCAATCCAAGAAGGTTTTAAACTAATAATGATTCGTCCCGAATATGTTTCTTTGGCAAAAAAAATGATTGCAGAAGCCAATTCTGTTTTGTTAGTTGGAACCGTGATTGATTTTCCAGAGGGAAAGTCAAGTTTAGAAGACAAAATTATGGAAGCAAACGAAGCCATTGCAAATGGAGCTGACGATTTAGATTTTGTCTGTAACTATGAGGCTTTTAAAAATGGCGATCTCGATTTAGTAAAAAAAGAAATCTTAATCGGGACACAGATAGGATTGGCAAATGATAAAACAGTAAAATGGATTATCGAAGTTGCGGCTTTAACAGATAAAGAAATTATTCAGTTGTCTTCTTTAATAAAACATGTTGTAGTTTCTAATTTTAAAGAAGATGATTTTGAGTCTGTTTTTGTGAAATCGTCTACAGGTTTTTATAAAACAGAGAATGGTCTTCCAAATGGAGCAACAGTTCCAGCAATAATTATAATGCTAGAAAATGCTTCGCCACTTTCAGTAAAAGCAGCAGGAGGAGTTCGGTCATTTGAAGAAGCTGTAGAAATGATTCGTTTAGGAGTAAAACGTATAGGTACCTCGGCAGCAAAAGCAATTGCAAATGGAGAAACTTCCCCAAATCAATATTAAATAAATACCCCAATTTTAAGTGAATAAGTTTTTTTTGTCCCTTGTTTTAATTTCTTCGTTCTTTATTGTTTCTGCTCAGCAAAATGGTAATTCTTCGGTTCAACCTGGTTTCGTAGCAGAGAAATTTCCAGTTTTTCCTAACTGCGAAAATTTGGAAGGAAAAAAATTAGAAACCTGTTTTTATAAAGAAGTTCAGGATTTTGTGTTTAACAATTTTCAAATTCCTGAAAAATTAAAACAAAACAATTACAAAGGAGCAGTAAAATTACTTTTTGAAGTAAATGTCGAAGGAGAATTCAAAGTGATTTATGTTTCTGCAGAAACAGAAGAATTGTCTGAAGAGGCAAAAAGAGTATTCGGGACATTTCCAAAAATAAAACCTTCAACTTACAACGGAAAGCCAACGTATTCTAAATATACTATTTCTATTGATATACCATTAAAAAGTTCGGCACAGCTTGCAGCAGAAGCTCAGGCAGCGGCAGAAATTTTAAAACCCGCAGAGAAACCAATGACAGAATTGGATAGTATTGTATACAAAAAATACAATAATCCTGAATTTGATAGTCATTTAAATATCCCATTTTCTCACAGCTATTATGCACAGTTTGATGCAGAAATGAATCAAGTCGGGAGTAATAATCACACGGCATCTAAGCCTTATACTTACGCTGAGGTTTCAAAGTATTATAATTTAAGAGCGGTTAATGAGTCATTGCAGAAAAAAACTTCAACTTGGTTAGGAAGAAAATGGTGGAATGAAAATTTAGTTCAGATTCAAGGAGAAGACTATTGGTTTGCCTTAAATCCGATTGTGGATTTACAAATGGGTAAAGCTTCAGATCTTGATGCTTCTTATACTTACGTGAACACTAGAGCAATTAATTTTAGAGGAGGTTTGGGAAAACAAATCAACTTTACGACTACATTTTTTGAAAGTCAGGGACGATTTGCGGGATATTTTAACGATTATGCTGAATCTATTAAGCCATCAGGTGGAAATCCAGCGATAATTCCGGGGGTTGGAATTGCAAAAAGATTCAAGACAGATGCTTATGATTTCCCTTTAGCAGAAGCGAATATTACCTTCGCTCCGGGAAAAATATTTGATTTTCAATTGGGTTACGGAAGAAATTTTATAGGTGATGGTTATCGTTCTTTGTTGGAAAGCGATGGAGCAAGTCCGTACCCATACTTTAAAATCAACACTAAATTTTGGAAAATTAAATATACCAATACGTATATGTGGATGAAAGATGTTCGTCCAGAAGTAACGGCTGAAAAAACTTACGCAACAAAATTCATGGCAAATCATTATTTGAGCTGGAATGTTTCGAATAGAGTAAACTTAGGTTTTTTTGAATCTGTAGTTTGGACAAATACTAATAATAGAGGTTTTGATGCTAATTTTGTTAATCCGATTATTTTTTATCGTGCGGTAGAATTTGGATCTTCGTCTAAAAGCGGAAATGCACTTTTGGGAATTACAGGTAAATACAAATGGAATAATAGTATAAATCTGTATTCGCAATTTTTAATTGATGAATTTTCTGTTTCTGATGTTGGAGCGGGGAATCAAAGCTGGAAAAACAAATTTGGCTTTCAATTCGGAGCAAAATATTTCAATGCATTTAATGTAAAAGATCTATTGCTTCAGGTTGAGTTGAATAGCGTTCGTCCGTACGTATACTCGCACAGTGCAGTTATTACCAATTACGGGCACAACAATCAGAGTGTTGGTCATCAATGGGGAGGAAATTTTAAAGAACTTATCGCAATTGCAAGATACCACAAAGGGCGTTGGCTTGCCGATGCTAAGCTGACAGTTGGAACCAGAGGTTTAGATTTTGATACTGCAGCAGACTCTTATAACTATGGAGGGAATATTTATAAAAGTTATGACGTGAAACGTCCGTACGATACAGGTGTAAAAATTGGACAGGGAAATAAAACTAGTGTTTTTATTGCTGATGTTCAAGGAGGATATTTAATTAACCCGATGACAAACTTGAAGTTATTTGGAAGTTTGATCTACAGAAATTTTGACCCAACTCAAGAAACAGCAGTAACTTTTAAGCAAAGTACAACTTGGTTTAGTGTTGGATTACGTTCAGATATTTTTAATTGGTATTTTGATTACTAGTCTTTTTAATAAGATTTTTCGAAATAATAGTGTTAAAGAATGCTGAGATCTTAATTTGTAAAGGCTTTATTGAAAAAAATCTATTTTTATAGGTTTATATTCTACAATCTAATTTGTACATTTGCACCACTCAAAAAAAATACACAAAATACAACGGTATTGAACGCTGCAAAAAATACATTATCAATCAAATCAATATTTCTAGATTTTAAAGAGATTACTAAAGCTGGTCTGGCTATTAGTGTATTGTTTTCTTCAATCGCTGGATATTTATTAGGAGTAGATTCTGATCATCCTTTTAAATGGAGTGTTTTGGCTGTTTTGGCAGTTGGAGGTTACTGTATGGTTGGAGCTTCAAACGCTTTTAACCAAGTAATCGAAAAAGATATTGATTCTTTAATGGACCGTACTAAAAACCGTCCAGTTCCTTCAGGACGTATGTCTCCAAAAGTAGCTTTATTAGTGGCAAGTCTGCTTACTATTATTGGTATTGCACTTCTTTATACAATAAATGCGAAGTCGGCCATGTTTGCTGCGATTTCTATATTTTTATATACAAGTATTTATACGCCATTAAAAACGGTTACTTCTTTATCTGTTTTTGTTGGAGCTTTTCCTGGTGCGATTCCGTTTATGTTAGGATGGGTAGCGGCGACAGGCGAATTTGGTATTGAGGCAGGAACCTTATTTTTGATTCAATTTTTTTGGCAGTTTCCACATTTTTGGTCTATCGGATGGTTTTTGTATGAAGACTATGAGAAAGCAGGAATCTTTATGCTTCCGACAGGTAAAAAAGATAAAGGAACAGCATTGCAAATCATATTGTATACAATTTGGCTTATCATAGCGTCGTTATTACCGGTATTAGGTTTTACAGGACAATTGTTTATTTCTCCAATTGCAGCAGTTTTAGTGTTTCTGTTGGGGATTTGGATGCTTTTTTATGCAGTTCGTTTGTATAAGCTAAGAACCGCAAAAGCAGCAAGAACATTGATGCTGGTAAGCGTTTCTTATATTTCGCTTTTGCAAATTGTATTTATAGTAGATAAATTTTTAAGATAATTGTTATGGAAATGACATTGAAAACAAATGAAGAACAAGTAAGGAAATCAAAATCAGCAAAACTGATTCTGCTTTTCGCGATGGTAAGTATGACCATGATGTTTGCTGGTTTGACAAGTGCATTTGTAGTAAGTAAATCGAGAGCAGACTGGTTGAAGAATTTTGAACTTCCTTCGGCTTTCTATTGGAGTACAGCAGTAATTATTGCATGTAGCGTTACTTTTCACTTGGCAAAAAAAGCTATTCAGAAAGACAATAGAAGTGCAGTTACAGGATTGCTTCTTGGAACTTTGGCTTTAGGAATTTTATTTGTAGTATTACAATTCAAAGGATTTGGACAAATCGTTGCTGAAGGGTATTACTTTACAGGAGAAGGTAGTTCAATTACTACAACTTTTCTTTATGTGGTGACAGTTACACACTTGTTGCACTTAGCTGGCGGATTAATTTCACTTTTAATTATAATTTATAATCATTTTAAACAAAAATACAATTCGACTCAAACTCTTGGGATAGAGCTAGGTGCGATGTATTGGCACTTTTTGGATTTATTATGGGTATATTTATTTTTATTTTTATATTTCTTTAAATAAGAAAAAAACGTAAATTTGGGAACTTTTTAACGAATATCTTTTATGGGAGCGACAGTTACTACTGCAAACAACGACGAAAAAACTTGGGGAGGCGGTCACAATGAGCCTTTAGGAGCAAGTTATGGTAAAATGATGATGTGGTTTTTTATCGTATCAGATGCCTTAACATTCTCTGGATTTCTAGGAGCTTATGGTTTTTCTAGATTTAAATTTATTGAAACTTGGCCTTTGGCTGATGAAGTGTTCACTCACTTCCCATTTATGCATGGTGTTGCGGCTCCAATGTATTATGTAGCATTAATGACTTTTATTTTGATCTTTTCTTCTGTAACAATGGTATTAGCTGTTGATGCAGGACACCAATTGAAAAAGACAAAAGTTGCTATTTACATGTTCTTAACTATTATTGGAGGTTTAATCTTCGTTGGTTCTCAAGCTTGGGAATGGAAAAACTTCATTAAAGGAGAATATGGTGCAGTTGAAACAGTTGGAGGAAGTTTACTTCAATTTGTGGATAAAGATGGTAAAAGAGTAGCTTTAGCTGATTTTGCTGTTAAATTGCCAGAACAAAGAGAAGCTTTAACAAGAAGCCATTCAACTTGGTTCATGGAAGATGCACAATCTCTTCCAACTTATACAGTTGCTGAAGTTCAGGCTGGTTTTAAAGCTCATCCTGAAATTTTAATCAGAACAGAAAAACTTACAGATAAAAAGAAAAAGACAGTTTTGTCAAGAGAAGAATCTGAAAAACATTTAGCTAGCGCTAAATATGTAGTAGAAGGTGCTAACTTGATCAGAAACGAGTACGGTAACAAATTATTTGCTGATTTCTTCTTCTTTATTACAGGTTTCCACGGATTCCACGTATTCTCTGGAGTTATTATCAATATCATCATTTTCTTTAATGTATTATTAGGTACTTACGAGAAAAGAAGAAGCTACGAAATGGTTGAAAAAGTTGGTTTATACTGGCACTTCGTAGATTTAGTTTGGGTATTTGTATTTACAGTATTCTACCTAGTTTAATCTTTTAGAATTTAATTATTATGTCACACGAGCACGTATCAAATACAAAAAGAATCTGGTTTGTTTTCGGATTGCTTTCAGTAGTAACTACAGTTGAAGTTATTTTAGGTATCTATAAACCTGCATCATTAGAGTTTACTCATTTTGTTGGTTTGAATTTGTTAAACTGGATTTTCTATATCCTTACAGTTTTCAAAGCATATTATATTGTATGGGCATTTATGCACATGGAAGGTGAAAAAAGCAGCCTTAGATGGTCTGTAGTTTCTCCTGTTATCTTCCTAGTTTTATATTTATTGTTTATTCTGTTAACAGAAGGACATTATATTTATGGGGTTTTTAAAGATTCTACTATTAAATGGAATTTTTAACATGATATTAATTCGAAAAGAAGCTCCGATTTACGGAGCTTTTTTTATTTTTGTACCTCAATAATTCTCCGTTAATACAATGAAAAAAAATATAGTTCTCTTTGTACTTTTTGTTTTGCCAATTGTAGCGTATTTATTCTTTGCTTCTGGTGTAAATAGTTTTACTACTCTTCCTGTAATAACACCTAAAGTAGCCGATTTTGGAAATTGGAATTCATTAAACGGAAAAAAAATCTCCCTTGATAAAAAAATTACTGTACTTGGTTTTTCTGGAACAAACATTTTAGAAAACAGAGGTAATTATTTTAATCTAAATGAAAAGATCTACAAACGTTACAACGGTTTTGAAGATCTTCAGTTTGTGGTGCTATGTCCAACAGAAACTGAAAAAGAAGCGCAAAAAATTGTTGATGCATTATCTCCTTTTACAGATGTTAAGAATTGGAATTTTGTTTTTGCTTCAAAAGAAGAAATTCAGAAGTTTTATGACGGATTGCATTTAAAAGAAAAGCTGAATGAAAACCTTGGAACCTCTAACGTTTATATTATCGATAAAGAACGTAATTTGAGAGGAAGAAAAGATCAGAAAGAGTATAAAGAAGGATACGATACTTTTCATCCATCTGAGTTGAGTAATGAAATGCTTGACGATTTCAAGATTATTCTTTACGAATACCGCGCAGCTTTAAAGAAGAATCATAACGCTACAAAGCAACTTTAAAATAATTTATAATGTTCAAAAACAAATCATATATTGGAATCTCTTTTGTTATTTTGATTTTTGGGATTTACGCCATTCCTAAAATTGTAGATCGAGTTAAAAACGGTGACGTAGTAAAAGGGAATCGTTTGGATAATGTAGGAGTAAAATCTTCAAAAGATGCTAAGCTATTGACAATTGGTCCTGCTCCAAAATTCGAATTGACGAATCAGGATAACGTCAAAGTTTCTAATGAAACATATAAAGGAAAGGTATATGTTTTGGAATTCTTCTTTACGACCTGTCCTTCGATCTGTCCAAAGATGAATATGAGTATGCTGGAAATAGAAAAGACCTTTTTTGGAAATCCTAACTTCGGAATTGTTTCAATTACAATTGATCCAAAACATGATACGCCACAGGTTTTAAAAGATCATGCAAAATTGCTTGGAGTGAAGTCTACTAATTGGAATTTCCTGACAGGAGACAGAAACGTAATTATGGATTTGTCAAATAAAGGCTTTAACCTTTATGCGGGAGAAAATGATAAAGTAAGCGGTGGATTTGAGCATTCTGGTTTATTTGCCTTAATTGATAAAGATGGGAATATTCGTTGCAGAAAAGACGAGTTTGGAAATCCGAGTATTTACTACGATGGTTTAGATAAAAAAGGAGTTAGGGATATTCAAGAAGACATTAAAATTTTATTAGCAGAATAAAAATGGAAGATAATACTTTAGAGAAAAAATTCAGCAAATTTATTATTGCGGTTTCAATAATAATTCCTGTTGTTGTGGCAATTTTGTTCGGAGTTAAATTAAAAGATTTCGGTATTAATGTAGAGCCGTTATCATTTTTGCCTCCAATTTACGCAACTACAAATGGTATTACTGCAGTTGTGTTGGTTTGGGCTGTTTTAGCAATTAAAAAAGGAAACCAAAAATTACACGAAAGATTGATGACTTCGGCTATTGCATTATCAGTTGCATTTTTAGTAATGTATGTAGCGTATCATATGACTTCAGATTCTACAAAATATGGAGGAGAAGGGGTATTACGTTATGTATATTTCTTTATCCTTATAACACATATTTTATTGTCAATCGCAATTATTCCGCTTGTTTTGATTACGTATGTAAGAGCGCTTGCAAAACGTTTTGACAGACACAGAAAAATAGCTAAAATTACTTTTCCACTTTGGCTGTACGTTGCTGTAACGGGAGTGATTGTTTATTTAATGATTTCGCCTTATTATGTACACTAAAAAATATAATATTCAATTTTTAAAATCCAAATTCCAAGCCTTAGTTTTTGGAATTTGTTTTTTCTTCATTGGAATTTCAGCAAACGCTCAATGTGCCATGTGCCGTGCTGCGTTAGGAGGAGATTCTAATACTAAAAAAGCAGAAGCGGTAAATGACGGAATTGTTTATTTAATGGTAATTCCATATTTACTCGTATTAATAATAGGATATTTGATTTATCGAATGTATTCTAAAAAGAAAAAAGCAGTGTAATTTACACTGCTTTTCTTTTTTACTTAAGTCCATTGACCGAGACATTCACTGTTCCGTTTATTTTGATGAAAGCTATAATTGCTTGATTGGTTAACTGTATTTTATCAAACTGAATATCTTCCATTTTTCCGTTAACAAATACGCCAGGCATTGGTGAATAATTCTTTAAATAACTTGCCATGCTTTTTTTGCCTTCTTCTAAATTCGGTTGGATGGAATAACGGCAACTTTCTTCCATTTTTCTAAGGATATATCCTTGCGCAAGCCAGTTTGCAGTACGCATCAATTTGCTTTTGGTGTCCAGAACATAGTCTAGCTTTTCAAAGTAGATTTCTTTTGTTTGAGCATTATATGACGGAAAGCCATTTAGATAAAGTGTTCCGTTGATAGATCCTAGAACATCTAATGCGATAACCATTTTACCATCTTTATGCCAAATTGAAACATTTTTTACGGTTACTTTTTTACTGCCAGAACCAAATTCTTGACCAGCAAAATTATTGGTCATGATCTTAGAGGCGTCTACGTAGCTTGAAATCGCAGCAATATTAGCCGAGATTTGGTTTGGAATTTTGGCAACAGGTTTTAGAGCAATTTTGTTTGCATTATATTTTGATTCTGGCTGTTTTCCAACTATGGTTTCCATATTACATTTCATTCCCATATCAAGCAAGAAAGAATCGTTTTTTAGTTTTGCGTTTGTAGAATAAATTTCTATCGGAACAATTCGCAACCAGCTTTCATAAGTATCGCTCATTTGAAAAGGAGTGCATATTTTTTCAACGGCTTGAAGAACGTTTGGTTTGAAATCCATTGATTTTTCAATTGCACCATCAATTTCCTTTTCAAGTTTGCTTTTAAAAATAGAAACCGCTGGATTTATCAAATAAGTAATCGGCATATTTTTGCCAAACACGGTCATTGTTGGGCTTTCGTTCCAATTTAGAGACTTGAACTCCGTTTTTGTTGTTAGTTTCCAGTTGTTAAGAGTGGCTTCACTAGATAAAGTTATAACCCCGTTTAAGTTAAATTCTCTAACGTCGTACAGCTCTATCCCCATTTTTTTTGTACCGATTCGGTATTTAATATTCGCTTTAAGCGGTAAAATGGTTCTTATTCTTTTATCGGGATTTGATGGATCATTTTGAATTTTGACCGGAGCTTGTTTCCAGATTTTCATCTCAATGTCGTCATCCTCTATATTATTGTCTTCGTAAATTAGTCCATTTAGAAGAGTGTTGGTTTGGTTTTCAATATCTTTTAATTTTATCGTAATCGGAAGGTTGATAAAAGAAGGGCTGCTGTCATAAACTAATGGGCTAGCATCGTCAGGTTCCGGTTTTAAAGTTTCTAATTTTGAAGTTGAAGAACAGCTTGTTAATACGGCAAGTGCTGAAAAAATTGAAATAATAGAAGTTAGTTTCATTTTAATATGAATTTTTAGACAAGGTAAAATTATAAAAACAATCATATTTTCTAAAAAAAAGTGTAACAATTACTAAAAAAGGAAGTCTAATACTAAAATAGGTAATCCAAATTATTAACTTTTTATTATCATAAATTACTTAATAAAAACGTTATCATTGTCTAAAAAAATTAACAATACCATGATTGAAATTAAAGATTTACATAAATCCTATAAAATGGGAAGTTCGCAATTACATGTATTAAAAGGAATTAATTTTAATATAGAAGAAGGAGAATTGGTAGCAATCATGGGTTCGTCAGGTTCAGGTAAATCGACACTTCTTAATATTTTAGGAATTTTGGATGAAGCTGATTCTGGTAGTTATATTTTAGATAAAACACCAATAAAGAAATTAAACGAAACAATTGCTTCGAAATATCGCAACAAATTTTTAGGTTTTGTTTTTCAGTCTTTTAACTTAATAAATTACAAAACGGCATTAGATAATGTTGCAATGCCGTTGTATTATCAAGGCGTTAAAAGAAAGGAGCGTTATGAGATTGCGATGAAATATTTGGAAAAAGTAGGATTAGGTTCTCATGTTCATCACTTGCCAAATGAACTTTCTGGAGGTCAGAAACAGCGTGTTGCTATTGCGAGAGCATTGGCTTCCAATCCGAAAGTATTGCTTGCCGATGAGCCAACGGGAGCTCTTGATACTAAAACTTCGTATGAAGTTATGGAGCTTATTCAGGGGATAAATGACGAAGGAAAAACAATTTTAATTGTTACACACGAACCTGATATTGCCGCAATGTGCAAAAGAAATGTAGTCCTAAAAGATGGATTAATTATCGATGATAAAAAAGTAGAACAAGTTAGAGCTTCGTCTTATGTTTAATATTGAACGCTGGCAGGAAATATTTGAGGCCATTTCTAAAAACCGTTTAAGAACATTCTTGACGGGAATTTCTGTGGCTTCTGGGATTTTTATCCTTGTGATTTTGCTTGGTGCTGGTAAAGGGCTTCAAAATGGAATTGAAAAACAATTCGAACGCGATGCTGCTGGAATTATAGAAGTTTGGTCTGGAACAACTACTAAAGAATACAAAGGACTAAATCCAGGAAGGCAGATTCAATTTCGCAATAGCGATTATAATCAATCGGTGCAGAAATTTGAAGATAAACTAGATCTCAGAGCTTCAACAAATAATTACTGGGGGCAGGCTTTTGCTTATGGCAAAGAATCGGGAAGTTATCAGTTTAGAGGAGTAAATCCGGATTATGGCGGAATTGAAAATTTAACCATAGTTCAAGGTCGCTATATTAATGCCAAGGATTTAGAAAGTAACGCCAAAGTTGCTGTTATCGGAATGAAGCTAAAAACCGATCTGCTTAAAGATAAAGAGGCAATAGGAGAAGAGATTCTGATTAACAATATCAACTTTAAAGTGGTCGGTGTTTTTACAGACCCTGGAGGAGAAAGAGAAGAGACCCGTGCTTATTTACCATTGACTACAGTTCAGAAAACATTCGGCGGAGGTGATAAAATCAGCAACTTGTTTTTTACCTTAAAAAAGACGCAAGATTATGACGAAGCATTGGCTCAGTCAGAAAAATTTACCCAAGATTTAAAAGACTTATTAAAGAGTAAAAATGTTGTTGCGCCAGAAGATGATGGTGGTGTAGGAGTGTACAACTCAGTTAAAGATGCCAAGCAGTTTTACGATTTAAATTTATATATCAGACTCTTCTTTTGGTGGGTTGGTATCTGTACTATTATAGCGGGTGTTGTTGGAGTGAGTAATATTATGCTTATTATAGTAAAAGAACGTACAAAAGAAATCGGGATTAGAAAAGCATTAGGAGCTTCGCCTTTTTCAATTATCACGATGATTCTTCATGAGTCAATTTTTATTACGACTATTGCAGGTTTTGTCGGATTATTGGCTAGTCTTGCATTATTAGAATTTGTTGGCCCGATGGTGCAGAGTGAATATTTCAGAAATCCAGAAGTAGATTTTAGTGTAGCTTTAACTACTTTGGTATTACTTGTTTTTGCAGGAGCAATGGCAGGATTTTTTCCAGCGTATAGAGCAGCAAAAATTAAACCTATTGTAGCACTTAGAGACGAATAGTTATGTTTAAAAAAGATAATTGGGACGAGATTTTACAGGCTTTAACGGCCAATCCCTTCAGGACTATTCTGACGGCTTTTGGTGTTTTTTGGGGTATTTTTATCTTGGTAATTTTACTTGCTGCAGGTAATGGTTTAGAAAATGGAATCAAAAAAGGTTTTGATGGAATTGCGACTAATACCATGTTTATGTGGAGTCAGACTACTTCAAAAGCTTATAAAGGTTTGCCAAAAACAAGACGTTATGATTTTAGAAATAGTGATGTAACAGCGCTTAAAGCAGCATTGCCAGATTTATTATATGTTTCGCCGAGAAATCAATTAGGTGATTTTAATGGAACAAATAACGTAGTAAGAGGAACCAAAACTTCTGCTTTCACAATTTACGGAGATTATCCAGAGCTGATTAAACAGCAGCCAATGGATATCATTAAAGGAAGATTTGTAAACCAACAGGATATTGAGCAAAAAAGAAAAGTTTGCGTAATTGGGAAAGGAGTTATCAGCGAACTTTATGGTAAAGAAGAGGAAGCTGTTGGAACGTACATCAAAATTAACAGCATCAACTTTATGGTTGTTGGAGTTTATAAGTCTAAACAACAAGGAGGAAATGCAGAACAAGAGCAAAAGAATATTTTTATTCCTTTTACAACTTTTCAGCAAGCCTTTAATTATGGAGATAAAGTAGGATGGATGGCGCTTACTGCAAAAGACGAAACCTCTATTACAGATTTAAAACCTAAAATTTTAGAGATTATAAAATCATTGCATTCCATAAATCCGACGGATGAGAGAGCAGTTGGAAATTTTGATTTGTATGAGCAGTTTAATAAAGTGCAAAGCTTATTCAATATTTTAAAAGTAATTGCCTATTTCGTAGGGACATTAGTTTTGATTTCAGGCGTAATCGGAATTTCGAACATCATGCTAATTGTGGTTAAAGAACGTACAAAAGAAATTGGGATTAGAAGAGCTTTAGGGGCAACCCCTGGAGCAATTAGAAGTCAAATATTAACTGAGTCTATATTTTTAACTATTATTTCTGGTATGCTCGGAATTGCTGTTGCCACAGGAATTATAGCAGTTTTAAATATGGCCTTAGACTCGATGCCTGCAGATCAAAATACTATGTTTGCGAATCCAACAGTAGATTTAGGAGTTGTATTTGTGGCATTAATTATATTGGTCGGATCTGGTTTGCTGGCCGGATTTATCCCAGCGCAGACAGCAATCAATGTTAAACCTGTAGATGCATTAAGAACAGAATAAATTATCAATCAAAATAAATCGATTAAACCCTAGACAAATGAAAAAAGGAGTAACCGTAACCATTTTAATATTTATCGCAGTTGTTTTTTTTGGCGCGCTGTACTATTTGTATGCTAAAAACCAAGAATCTCCGATTGTATTTAAAACGGAAAAAGCAGAAATCAAGACCATCGTAAAAAATACTATTGCGACAGGTAATATTCAGCCTGATGAAGAGGTTCTAATCAAACCAAATATCTCAGGTATTATTGAAGAAGTGTATATCAAAGCGGGTGAAAAAATCAAAGCTGGCGATATGATTGCTAAGATTAGAGTTGTAGCAAATGTTTCGAATGTAAGCAATTCTCAGAATCAGGTGCAGACCGCTAAAATAGCATTAGATAATCAGGAAAAAATCTATAAAAGGCAGAAAACATTATTTGAGAAAGATGTAATTTCTGCAAATGATTATGACGCTGCATTATTATCTTACAATCAGGCAAAACAAAACTACTTAGCTGCAAAACAAGGTTTAGATATTGTTAAAACTGGAACAACTTCTTCTTTAGGAAATTATGCCAATACTTTAATTCGTTCTACAGTGAACGGAATGGTACTAGATGTTCCAGTAAAAGTTGGTAATCAAGTTATCGAAAGTAATAACTTCAATGAAGGAACTACAATCGCAAGTGTTGCCGATGTTGGAAGGATGATTTTTATTGGAAAAATCGACGAATCTGAAGTTGGAAAAATCAAAGAAAAAATGCCGATTGAGATTACAGTTGGTGCCATCGAAAATAAAAAGTTTGATGCTGTTTTAAATTATATTGCTCCAAAAGGAGTTACAGAAAATGGAGCTATCCAGTTTGAAATTAAAGCACAAATGGTTAACAGAGATGATACTTTTATTAGAGCTGGTTTAAGTGCCAATGCTTCAATTATTTTAGAAAAAGCAGAGAAAGTTTTGGCAATAAAAGAATCTTTGGTTCAATTTGACAAAAAAACACAAAAGCCTTATGTAGAAGTTGAAACTGCTCCACAGAAATTTCAAAGAAGAGATTTGGTTCTTGGGGTTAGTGACGGAATCTACGTTCAAGTTAAAAGTGGTGTAAATGATACAGATAAAATTAAAATCTGGAATCAAGGTTTGATTAACGAAGGAGACAAAGAAAAAAAATAAGCTAATTTGAAAGGTTAAGGATCTTTTGGTTTTAAAAATGTTAAATTTGCGTAGTTTGGTTTACTGCGCCTTCATTAAAAGTATATGAAAATAAATAAATATAATAGTCTGGTTTTTGCAGTGTTATTCGGATTCGGATTAACTGGACAGGCGCAATCAAAACAATGGACTTTGGAAGAGTGTGTGAGATATGCACTCGAAAATAATATCACGGTAAAACTATCTGAATTAGATGTAAAAAATGCTGAGATCGATAAAAGAGGAGCTTTAGGTAATTATCTTCCATCTGTAAATGGAAATGCTTCTCACTCTTGGAACATCGGTTTGAACCAGGATGTCACAACGGGTATTTTACGTAATCAGACTACACAATATTCTTCAGTTGGTATAAATGCAGGAGTTGACATCTACAAAGGCCTGCAGAATCAAAACACTATGAGAAAGGCGAAATTAAGTATTATTGCCTCTCATTATCAGCTATTAAAAATGCAGGAAGATATTTCTCTGAATGTTGCCAGTGCCTTTTTACAAATTTTATCTAATAAAGAAGATTTAAAGGTTAAAAAAGAGCAGTTAGCAATCGATGAAAAAAGATATGCTCGTTCTGAAGAAATGGTAAATGCAGGAACTATACCGCGTGGAGATTTGTTTGATTTGAAAGCTACTGTAGCAACTGATAAACAAAACATCGCGGTTTCTGAGAATAATTTGCTAATCTCTAAATTGAGTTTAGCACAGCTTTTACAATTAAAAGAATTTGCGGATTTTGATGTAGTTGACGACACAAATGTAGCGGATGAAAATAATATCTTAGCTCAGAGTCCAATTGAAATTTATAATAAAGCTAAAGAAACTAGAACAGAGTTAAAATTAGCGCAAACAAATCTTGAAATCGCTGAAAAAAATGTTACTATAGCTAAAGGGGCTTATCAGCCAACGCTTTCAGGTTTCTACGGGTTTAATACGAGAGCAAGTTATAGTGATCAAGTTAAGTTAGATGCAAACGGTAATCCATATACTGTAGGTCCAGATCCTATATTCCAGCAGTTTAGTGATAATAAAGGACATAATTTTGGATTGCAGTTAAATGTTCCTATCTTTAATGGTTTCTCGGTTAAGAATAATGTGGAACGTAATAAAGTAAGTTTAGAAAAATCTAAAATAGATTTAGAGCAAAAAAGTTTAGATTTGCAACGTAACGTTTATACTGCTTTTACAGATGCAAGAGGAGCTTTAAATACTTATGAATCTTCTACTGTAACTTTAGAAGCAAGACAGCAGGCTTACAATTATGCAAAAGAAAAATATGATGTTGGTTTAATGAATTCATTTGATTTCACACAAGCTCAAACATTATTGACTAATGCGCAGTCTGATGTTATTAGAACAAAATACGATTACATGTTTAAAATCAAAATATTAGAGTTTTATTTCGGAATTCCAATTGTTCCAATTATTACAAAATAATTTATTATGTCAAAAAAAACAATTTATTTCTTAGTTGGTGGTGTACTAATAATCATCATTGCTTTAGTGGCTCTTAAAAATGGTGGAATAATAGGAAATAAAGACGAAGGAACAGAAGTAGAAACTGCAAAAGTAATGGCTTCAACAATTGTTGAAACAGTATCTGCAACAGGTAAAATCCAACCAGAAATTGAAGTTAAAATTGCTTCGATGGTTTCGGGCGAGATAATTTCATTAAATGTAAAAGAAGGACAGGTAGTAAAAAAAGGTGATTTATTAGTGAAAATAAATCCAGATTTATATACCTCTGGATTAGATAGATCTGTTGCAAATTTAGCTGGAACAAAAGCAAGTCTTACTCAGTCTGACGCTAGTTTTAAAGAGGCAAAAGCAAATTATGAGCGTAATAAAATATTGTATGACAAAGGTGTAATCTCAAAATCTGATTGGGATAAAGCCATTTCTACTTTTGAAGTTGCCAAAGCAACAAAACAAAGTGCTTATTACAATGTTCAAAGCGCTTCGGCATCTGTAACAGAAGCTCGAGACAATTTAGGGCGTACAACAATTTATTCTCCTGCTGATGGAACTATTTCTGTATTAAATGTAGAATTGGGAGAAAGAGTTTTAGGAACACAGCAAATGGCAGGAACTGAGCTTTTGCGTGTTGCCAATTTGAACAACATGGAGGTTGAAGTTGACGTAAACGAAAATGATATTGTAAAAATTAAAATAGGAGACGAAGCAAATGTTGAAGTGGATGCTTATTTAAAAAAGAAATTTAAAGGCGTTGTAACCAGTATTTCTAATTCTGCTAGCACTACATTGACTTCAGATCAGGTAACAAATTTTAAAGTTAAAGTTCGCATTCTTAAAGATTCATATCAAGATTTGTTAGAAGGAAAACCAAGTACTTATTCTCCTTTTAGACCTGGAATGACTGCTACAGTTGATATTATTACAATAACAAAAACAAATGTATTGGCAGTGCCAATTAGTTCTGTTGTAGTAAAATCGGATACTACTGCTGTAAAAGATTTTAAAGTTGAAGATCCAAATGAGGATAAAAAAGTAGCTCCAAAAAGCGATAAAAAATTCGAATGTGTTTTTGTTAAAGTTGGAGATAAAGCTAAAATTAGAATCATTAAAACCGGAATTCAAGACGATACTAATATAGAAGTAACTTCTGGACTAAAATCTGGTGATGTTGTTATTACAGGACCATATACAACAGTTTCTAAAGATCTGAACTCTGGAGATAAAGTAAAGCTTAAAAAAGCCGAAGCTCCTAAGAAATAATATTTAAGCATATTGTCCCTGAGCGAAGTCGAAGGCTTTAATGCTAGCTTCTATTTCGCTCAGCCTGACACCAATAATTAATTTTTAAAACTACACATTTTGTCTTTTATTCTCAATATCGAAACGGCTACTAAAAATTGTTCTGTATCTATAGCAAAAGATGGTCAGACCATTGTTTGCAGTGAATTGGCAGATGAAGGGTATTCGCATGCAGAAAAACTTCATGTTTTTATTGAAGAGGTAATAGCAAAGGCAGGAATATCGGCACAGGATTTAAAAGCCGTTGCTGTGAGCCAAGGGCCAGGATCATATACAGGTCTGAGAATTGGTGTTTCGGCAGCAAAAGGCTTGTGTTATGCTTTAAATATTCCGTTGATTGCTGTTGATACGATGCAGACTTTAGCATCGCAAGCAGGAGTTACAGACGGAAAAATTATACCAATGTTAGATGCACGCCGTATGGAAGTTTACAGCGCCATTTTTAAGTCAGATTTGACACTGGAAAGAGAGATTAAAGCAGAAATTATTGACGAAAATTCATTTCAAGAATATACAGACAAACTTTACTTTGTTGGCGATTGTGCTGAAAAATGTAAACCAGTTTTGACTAAAGACAATTTTGTGTTTTTAGAAAACATAAAATATCCTTCTGCACAAGCAATGAGTAAAATCAGTTTTGATAAGTATCAAAAAAGCGACACTGTAGATGTCGCTTATTTTGAACCTTATTATTTAAAAGATTTTATGATTGCTCCTCCAAAGAAACAAGAATAAGAATTTTAACGCATGTTTAAATTTAATCTGTTTGCATCTGCATAAAAAAAAATCTGCGTAAAAAAGTATTTCACACAGATTTGATAAGATTTTAGCAGATTAAATTAGATATTACTCGCAGCATAAAATTATTTTATTCTTTGCCCCACGAGTTAAACATATTATTTCTGTATTGTGTACGGTTGAATTGCAATTCCAGCTTCATCCAATGCTATTTTGCAATTCTCTAAAGTTTCAGAGAAAACAGCTCCGTAATTGGCATTTTTTGCCCAAGGACGAACAGCAAAATCAATAGAACTTGCCGATAGATTTTTTACAAAAACCTCTGGTGCAGGTTTCTTCAATACTTTAGGATTTTTATTTAAAACATCTAAAAGAATTTCTTTAGCCTTTTTAATGTCAGAATCATAGGAAATAGCAAAAGTCAAATCGGCTCTTCTTTCTCCCTGCATTGAGTAATTGATGATATTTCCGTTAGATAAAGAACCATTTGGAACAAACACAGTCTGGTTATTTGCCGTAAGCATTTTGGTTACAAAAATCTGTATTTCAAGAACTGTTGCAATAACACCTTGTGCCTCTATCGTATCTCCAACCTTGAAAGGTTTGAAAACGATAATTAGCATTCCTCCTGCAAAGTTAGAAAGCGATCCTTGCAACGATAAACCAACCGCAAGACCCATTGCTCCTAATATGGCAACAAAAGACGAAGTTTCAATTCCTAATTTAGAAATAAAGGTTACAAATAATAATATTCGCAACGCCCATAATAAAATATCAGATAAGAATTTGGTTAATGTTGGATCTAGATTTCTCTGAATCATTATTTTTCTAATAATTCGATTAATTAGTCTGATGGCATATAAACCAACAAATAGGATTAAAAAAGCAGAAATCAGTTTTGGTGAATAATCAACTAAAATGTCAATAAAACGACTGATGTATTTACTGACTTGTTCTGGACTAAGATTCATAGATTTTAAAATAAAAAAACCTTCTCATAAGAGAAGGTATATTAGTAGTGCAAATATAAGAATATTTACATTATTCGAAAAATGAGTCTATGCTTTCTCAGCAGCGTCGTCAGCTATTTCTTCTACTTCTGCTACTGTTTTCTCGCTTTCGTCAACTACAGTTTCAGAAACGATTTCTGGTGTTTCGTTAGTTCCCAAAGAAGCTGTTTTCTCTTTTACAGAATCTACTACGTCATTTACTACTTTAGCTGCTTTATCAGCATATTCGCTTACCGTATCTTTTGCTTTATCAGCATATTCTGCAGCGTTATCAATGATCGGTTCCGAAACTTCTTTTACTTTTTCAATAGTTTCTTCTGCAAAAGCTTCTGCCTTCTCAATATACGGTACAGCAGCTTCTTTTGCTTGTTCAAAAGTCTCTTCGGCATTATTTGCCAATTCAGTTACAGACTCTTTGGTTGAGCCAAACAAATTTTTAAAAAATGAAGATAATCCCATGGTTTTTAATTAATTGGTTAAGAATGCAATATTAATTAATTTTATAGAATTACTCGTTTTTTTAATGATAAATAATTGAAATATAGTGTTTAACAATAAAAAAAGCGCCTCATTGAGACGCTTTCTATTTGTTTCTTTTAGCAATTAAGCATTTACTGCTTCTACTTTAATAGCTTCATCGTTTAGCATGCTTTTTAACATATTTTCGATACCACTTTTTAAAGTAAATGTAGATGAAGGACATCCGCTGCAAGCACCTTGCAATAATACTTTTACTGTTTTGTCATCTTCATTATAAGATTCGAAAGCAATGTTTCCTCCATCGGCAGCTACCGCTGGTTTTACATATTCTTCTAAGATGTTAATGATTTGCTGTGATGTAACATCTAGTTTATCAAAAGCTTCGTCTTTTGTTGCCTCAGTTTTGGCTTTAGTTTCAATTAAACTTTCGTCTAAAACGGTTCCTCCGTTTTCGATAAATTGTTTAATGAAAGTTCTTAACTCTAAAGTGATTTCATCCCAGTTATTGATTTCATATTTCGTAACTGAAATATAATTTTCATCAATAAAAATTTCTTTTACATAAGGAAATTTGAATAATTCCTGAGCTAATGGAGAAGAAGCTGTCTGGTCAATATTTTTATATTCTACAGCATTACGAGTTAGCATTCTGCTTACAACAAATTTTAAAGCTGAAGGATTTGGAGTTGTTTCTCCGTAAACTGTAATTGGCTGTTTTTTTGGTTTTGTTTCATCAATCTTAATGATTACGCCACCTTTGTCAACAAAAGCACTTATTTGTTCCGCTACAGCGTCTTTTACATCATCCCAATCAACAATGCTATATCTTTCAATAGCGATAAAATTTCCAGAGATATAAACTGTTTTAACAAACGGTAAATAGAATAATTGTTGTGCTAGAGGAGAAGCTTGTGCTTCATCAATATTTTTGAACTCAAAGTTTTGATTCTGAGTAATAAAATCCTCAAATTCAAACTTTAATATAGTTGGATTTTGAGTCTCTTTTATAGTGATTTTAGTCATGGTAATATATTTTTTGCAAATTTAATAAAGTTATTTTCTACTAATGGCTATATTTGATTTTTTAATGAAATAATTAAGACTCTTTTCAAATAAATCGTGTTAAATTGCAAGAGTGAAAATTATGTGGAAACAAAATTGTCTTTATGAAATTTAAAATCAAGGTTTTATTAATTTTTCTCATTACTGCTTTTTACTCTTACTCCCAGGAGGGAATACCTGTCTATTCGGATTATTTGTCTGATAATTATTACCTAATTCATCCTTCTATGGCTGGCGCGGCGAACTGTGCCAAAATACGATTAACAGCAAGAAAACAATGGTTTGGAGAAGAAGAAGCTCCATCTTTGCAAACTTTAAGTTTTAACGGAAGAATAGGAGAACGTTCTGGAGCTGGTATTATTCTTTTTAACGATGAAAACGGATATCATTCTCAAAAAGGTGTGAAATTGACTTACGCACATCATATTATGTTTTCGAGAGATGAACTGGATTTAAATCAGTTGTCTTTTGGTATTAGTGGAGGCTTAATACAAAGCCAATTGGACGAAACAAAATTTGGAGGAACTTTTGATCCAATTGTGTTTGGGTCGATTCAGAAAGATTCTTATTTTAATCTTGATATTGGAGCTTCGTATAATTATTTGGATTTCTATGCGCACGCAACAGTTCAAGGATTGCTAGAAACTAGAAGAGAACTTTATACAGATTATGAAAGTGATAATCTTAGAAAGTTTTTATTTAGTGCTGGTTATGTGTTCGGAAAAAATAGTAGTTGGACTTGGGAGCCTTCTATTCTTTTCCAGCTATTTGATCAGACAAAGGCTAAAACACTCGATTTAAATATGAAAGCCTATAAAAGTATGGATTTTGGAAGTCTATGGGCGGCTTTATCTTATAGAAGAGGTTTTGATGGGGCACAATATATTTCTGGAAGTGGAGTGTCATCTCAAAAAATACAATACTTTACACCAATTGTCGGGGTTAATTTCAAGAATTTTATGTTTGCTTATACTTATACTCAGCTAATGGGAGATGTTAAGTTTGACACAGGCGCCTTTCATCAAATTACTTTAGGAATTAATTTATTCTGCAAAAAAGAACGTTACGACTGTAATTGTCCTGCAGTTAACTAAAATTATTATTATGCTTATTAAATCTGTAAACGGAAAATCGCCTCTTATTCCAGAGGATTGTTATGTTGCCGAGAACGCTACTATTGTAGGAGATGTTACTTTTGGAGAATCTTGCAGTGTTTGGTTTAATGCTGTTGTGAGAGGAGATGTTCACTTTATAAAAATTGGAAATAAAGTAAATATTCAAGACGGTGCTGTAATTCACTGTACATATCAAAAGCACCCAACAATTATAGGAAACAACGTTTCAATCGGACATAACGCGATTGTACACGGCTGTACGATTCACGATAATGTTTTAATCGGAATGGGAGCAATTGTAATGGATAACTGCGTAGTAGAAAGTAATGCAATAATTGCCGCTGGAGCTGTAGTAACTCAAAACACGGTTGTAACTTCTGGAAGTATTTACGCTGGTGTTCCTGCCAAAAAAGTAAAAGACATTGATCAATCTGACTTTGCAGGCGAAATCGAACGTATTTCGAATAATTACGTCATGTATTCGAGCTGGTTTAAAAACGAAGATTAAACTTTAAAAATTCCAATAATAAAAAATTCCAAATTCCAAGGTTTGACTTTTTTGGAATTTGGAATTTTCTTTTTTTGAGATTTTAAAAAATTACAGGTTGATTTTTTCGAAGAA
This sequence comes from Flavobacterium tagetis, assembly GCF_016735615.1. Classification (GTDB taxonomy): domain Bacteria; phylum Bacteroidota; class Bacteroidia; order Flavobacteriales; family Flavobacteriaceae; genus Flavobacterium; species Flavobacterium tagetis. The sequence continues at coordinate 372,161 of NZ_JAERSF010000001.1, read as the reverse complement.
AGTATTTTTATAGCTTTCGCTGATTGGAATTCTTTTATCGCTTATTAATACCTTGTTTTTTTGAATTGATTTTACGTGTTTGATATTGATAATATATGATCTGTGAATTCTTGCAAAACCTTTGCTTGATAGCAAATTTTCAAGCTTTATTAAGCTAATTAAGGTCAGAGTAAATTTATTGTCGGTTGTATAAATTTTGACATAATCTTTAAGACCTTCGATAAAAAGAATATCAGCAAAATTCAATTTTACATTTTCATATTCAGCTCTAACAAACATAAAATCCTGTTCAATTTCAGGCGTATTATTGTTTTCTGCAATTGCTTGATTTGCGATAGGCTGTAAAACTTGCTGGGCTCTTACAACGGCCTTTAAAAATCGATGAAACGGAATCGGTTTTACTAAATAATCTACAGCGCCAAGATTAAATCCTTCTACAGCATAATCAGAATAAGCGGTTGTAAAAATAACCAGAGGCTTTTTTTCTATGGTGTTTAAAAAATCAATTCCAGAAAAATGAGGCATTTGGATATCCAGAAAAATCAGATCAACATTATTCTGATTGATGAATGAAACGGCATCAATAGCATTATTGAAAGTGTTTATTAATTCAAGAGTATCTACTTTTTTGACAAAGTCCTGTAATAATTCTACAGCTAAAGGTTCGTCATCAATAATTACACATTTCATCTTTTCTGAATTAGTTTTTTAAAGTTTATTTCGCATTCAAAAGTAGTTTGAAACCAGTAAATTAAGTTTTAAAATTTTCATAAAATACTGGTTTTTACAAATCAAAATTATGCGTTAACGGTTATCGTTTTTGTAAGCGTGTAACCATCTGTTAAATTTCCAGTCATTGTAGCCAGTTCATCGGCTAAGCTATCAGCAAAAACATTGTCTTTTGCGTTTGCTGTATCTGCTTGGCCATGCGCGGCATAATTGGTACTGGAGTAAACCTGACTAGAAATTGTTTCTGGAAACGCAATCTGAGTTACTAATAATGAAGCTCCTGTGTTAGATAAAACTTCAACGTGCACGTGCGGTGCTCTTCCTTGATACCAGCCAGGGTAAATTGAAATAAAAGAAACTTCTCCGTTGGTGTTTGAAGTTTGTCTTCCTCTCAAGAAATGAACAGAAGTATAATCGGTCTGTTGCATTTGCGTACCACCATATTCAGAATAATTTCCATCTTTGTCACAATGCCAGACATCTACTAAAACTCCAGAAAGAGGTTCGCAATTGTTATTCTTGTTTTCAATTTTTAAATTAATCAATAGTGCAATTCCAACACGGTCAGATTTGATATTTTCTAAAACCAGCTGACTTGGCGTTTTAATAGGGAATGGGCCTTTTGTTTCTGAAGGAGAAACGGTACAGCTTCCGTCTCCAGAATTGCTTGAGTCGGTATCATCGTTGTCGCTTTTAGAACAAGATTCTAAAAATTTTGAAGCGGTTGCCAATGATGCAATGCCCAAAATACCATTTCGGATGAATTTTTTTCTGTCCATAATCAGTTTTTCTTTAGTGAATTGCGGTTTTTATTTCGTCTAACTTTAAATTCAAATGAACTCGGTAATATTCATTATCTTGAGTAATGGTCAGTTCGTGTGCGTTTGGATAAAGAAGATCGAGACGGCTTTGGATGTTTACTAATCCAATACCTGAATTTTCAGGATCTTTTACATAATTTTCAATGGTGTTTTCGATCCAAAAGTCAAGATTGTGATCTGTTATCAGAATCTTGATTTTTACGTGGGCTGCGCCTTTATAATCAGTTCCGTATTTAAAAGCGTTTTCAACAAAAGAAATCAATAGTAAAGGCTCAATAAACTTGTTTTTTGTATCGCCATGAACATTGATTACAATGTCTTCAATATTATTTAATCGAAGTTTTTGCAATTCGATGTAATTCTGAATATAATTGACCTCTTTTTCTAAAGCCACCGTTTTGTTGTCAGTCTCATACAGCATATAGCGCATAAGTTCAGACAAGGTTACGATGGCATCAGGGACCAAATCAGATTTTTTGTGTGCCAGAGAATAAATACTGTTTAGAGAATTAAATAAAAAATGCGGATTGGTTTGTTTACGCAAATAGATTAATTCTGTATTTGTTCTATGTGTTTCGGCGATCAGTTTATTTTGCTGATTATTATAAAATTCAGTTAATGTTCTAATAATGGCTGAGATCGTAATAATAAGAATATAGAAAAATGAAGGAGCAATTTTAAAAAAAAGTGGCTGTCTCATTTCTATTCTGTGATGCATCTTGCCATCTCTCGGAAAAAAATGGGGGTCGCGAATAATGGTTTCAGAATGTATCATTTTTTCAGGTCTTAAATGTCTAATTTCAGGAACAAAATAATTGAACCTTATTACCATAAATAGAACAATCAGACCAATGGCAAACGCACCATACAGCCAATATTTTTTTTGTAGCAAATAATTTGGAACCAAATAAAAATAGTTCAGATAAAACAATAATATTCCCGAAAGCCATTGGGCGTAAAAATCGTTGTCGAGCTTAAACGGACTTTCATAAAACTGAATTAATGAAGTCAGAATAAAGAAAATCCATATCATAAAATGGAATAATATTTTGTTGTAGCCTGTATTTTTAATGGTATCGATCTGCATTTACAATTTTATTTTTAATAAAATTAATTCATTTTTGGTTACCGTTGGAGATAAGTTTTGTTTGAGTTTCTGCTTAACAAGATCAGCAACTTTTAGGGCATCGTTTTCTGTTTCAAAGCTTTTAGTGTCGCTTATTACGGGAATAACAGACTGTTTAATTAAAACTTTTTCTTTGTAAGCAATTGTATATCCCCATCCAGAATTTGTTTTAAAAGAAGCAGTTGTTAAGGTTTCCTGTTTTGCACAAGCGGCAAAAAGAAGAGTAGCAAAAACTATCAAATACTTCTGGATATTACTCCAGAAGTATTGTTTAATATTAGTTATCATCATCGCTTTGTTCGTCTAATGGCTTAAATTCCCAAGCATCATCAAAGTAAGTAGAGCCAACTCTTCCTAACATATAGAATCCGCGGTTATTTATTGAGAAACCAACAGCATCTGTTCTTGTAGCACCTTCCATTGGAGTTCTTTCTGTCCATAAATCAGTTGCAGGATTGTATTCCCAAACTGTTTTGATGTTTTCACCACCAACAACATATCCTAAGCCGTTCATAGAAAAGCTCGAAGCATTAGAACGCACAATAGCATAATCGTCGTTGTAACTGTAATCGTCATCTGTATCTTTATCGATATCACGTTTTCTTGTCCAAACATCTGTTGATGGATCAAATTCCCAGAAATCTTCTTGATAAACGCCATTATTTACACCAGTTACCAAATACGCCTTGTCTGCAATTGTAAAAACAGTCGCGTTACGTCTTTTGTTTCCGCTGAAACCATTTACTAAAGTCCAAGTATTGGCTTGATCATCGTATTGATAAAAATCTTTTAAATAGTTTCCGTCATAACCTGTTCCAAAATACGCTTTGCCGCCAACCTGAAAACCAACAGCAGCATAACGAGCTGTTCCAGCAAAATCTGTTTTTTGTGTCCAGCTGTTTGCAGAAGGATCATATTGATAAAAGTCTTTCAGTTTGTTTGTTCCGTCATACCCAAGACCTACATAGCCTTTGTCGTTTAATGCAAAACTAGAAGCAGAACTTCTACCTATACCGCCAAAATCTGCTTTTTGCTCCCAATAATCTCCATTTGAGTTATAAACCCATAAATCTTTTAAATAAACATCGCCAGTATAGCCGCCGACTACATAAGCATAATCTCCGATCACGAAACTTGTAGCACTAGATCTTGCAGGGCCGTCAAAGGCAGATTTTTTAATCCAGTTTCCTACCAAATCATCATCGTCATTATCATTGCTGCAACTTATAAAAAAGAGGCTCGAAAAAAGCGCTGTGAATAAAATTCCTTTTTTTAGATTAATCATAGTGTATTTAATATTTATTGTTTGTATTTGATCCCGATTCCTAAAACGTAACCATTTCCGATATTATAATCGTAAACTTCATGGTCACTGCTATCTAGTAAATTGTATTTTTTGTTGAAATCATAACCAGCTTTAAAATTTAAAAACCAATTGCCTCCAACATTTCTTTCGTATTCTAAAGCCGATGTCATTTGCGATAAAATGGCTTTTTCAGCATTGTTTTCTGTATTAGAAATTTCGTCTAAACGATAAAAGTTTCCATTAAAACTATTTGTCAGACTAAATTTGTTTCTATCATTATTGGAATAAGAAATTTTTGAATCTGGGAATCCTATTCTAAAATTGGTTTTCTCATTCATTTTATAATCAAAAGCAACAATTGGTGTAAATTTTGGCGCTCCAAAAATGGACGTTCTGCCAACTCCGACAATTACATTCAGTTTTGAACCAATCTGATGGCTGATTTCTAAACTTCCTAAAACAGTAACATCTGAAAAATCCAATTTGTTCTGGAAATTTGCTGTCGGAATAATAGAAAGTTGCCATTTTGTTTTTTCTGTTATTTCAGACGAATACTCAAACTTGTTTTGAATTTGATTGAATTTATCCTGATCTGCATAAAAATCATAGGGATTCAATTCGTAATTCACCTTCAGATTAGAATATTCTAATGTGTTCGTTATTTTGCTTTTTGCTCCCAGTTTCTTTTGATAAAAAACAGCAATGTTTGTTTCGCTAAAATTTACCTTTTCTGTTGGCTCAGTTTTGAAATTAACAGCAGCGCTAAAATTTTCCTGAGCTTTTAAACCTAAACATGAAATCAAAAAAAGAGAACAAATTAAAAACCTTACTTTCATTATTTATTTTATTGGCTCAAAATTAGATGGATGAACCTCTTTAAAAAAAGAAGATATATATACGACGTGTTTTGATAGACAAAACCGCCATTTTTCGCGTCGAATTAAAATTTGGTAGCAGAATTCAGATTATAGATTGTTTTATAGAATTTGTAGCTTAAAAGAGCACGATAGTATATGTTATGATGTGTTGCCAAAGCGGGCAATTTATATTTGCTCAAAAAATTAATTATGCACAAGTTTATATTGATACTGCTTTTTGTACTAACCTTATTTTCATGTGGTACAGATACAGACACCGGAGAATTTACTGTTGGGTCAGATTATCTCGCGTTAAGCAATAAAGTAATCATGGTAGATACAGTGACCGTAGAAATGTCAACCATCAATTTTGACTCGCTGGCAACTTCAAATAGAAGTAGAATATTAATTGGAAACTACGATGATCCTATTTTCGGAAAAGTAAAATCGGATAGCTACTTTCAGCTTTCTACTAGTAATTATGCTTTGTCTAGTGTGGGTTCAGATACAGAGTCTGTCAATTATGTGTTTGATTCCATTTCTATGATTCTTAAGTACGATCGTTATTACTACGGAGATACAACAAAAGTTCAGACATTTAACATACATAGATTAACTCAAAAGGTTAAGCCCAATAGTGAAGACGATAATTTCTATAACAATTCAACTTTGAGTTACAGCTCTGAAAGTTTAGGAACAATTTCATATAGGCCAAGTCCTCTTCAGAAAGATTCTATTAATGTCAAGATGAGTAAGGAATTTGGAGAGGCACTTTTTCAAAAAATAAAAAAAAGGGAAATTACAGATTACGATAGTTTTACAGAGTATTTAAAAGGATTGGTGCTTGTGCCTGAAACATCAAATTCGTCGAGTGCTATTGGTTTTAGTGTTTCAACAAGTAAAGTCCGAATGTATTATTCAAAATATCAGGCAGATGTTGAAGAGGTTTCCTATATACTCGATTTTCAAATTTTAGATGCTACTAAACAGTTTAACTCTATTTCATCGGATAAAACAGGGACGATTCTTCAAAACCTTCCAGTTTCGTCTAGTAAATTATCTAGTCTTTTAACCAATAATCAAGGCTACATTCAGTCTGGAACTGGAGTAGCTTGTCGAGTCGATTTTCCGAATATTAAACAGTTTAAAAATATTTCGACGAATGGAGCTATTGTCGATGCAGAATTGATTTTGAAACCTGTCAATAATTCTTATTCAGAGAAATATCCTTTAGCAGATTCTCTCACTGTTTATGTCGGTGACAATTTGAATCGGATAAGTGGTACTCTAGTAAATGCAGCTGGTACTTCAGTCTATGGCAAATTGAACCAGAAGAGCGATGAATTTAATGAAAATGTAGGCTATTACATTTCTGTGGGAGCTTTTCTGCAGAAAGAAATGCTAAAGCAATCCGATTCCAGATCTTCACTTATTTTAACCTTGCCAGGAATTGCACAATCTGTTAACCGAATAGTTTTAGGTGATCAAAAACACTTGAACAATAAAATTCAGCTGAAAATTTATTACATCTCTTACTAAATGAAAAATAAAATTGTTTTATGGAGTTGCTTCCTTTTAATGTCGCTGACTTCGTTTTCTCAAAGTATTTCAAGTTCTCCATATTCGCTTTATGGCGTTGGAAGTTTGTATGATTCAGATTTTGGTTACCTGCCTTCAATTGGCGGTTCAGGAATTGCGTTACCTTCAGATACTTTTATTAATAATTTAAATCCAGCGTCTTTAGGGTTTATGTATCAGAATCATTTTCTTTTTGACATTGGAGGAAAAGCTATTGCTACAACTTATCAGAGTAATACTCGTACAGAAAAACGAAATAATTTTCAGTTTTCTCATTTGGCTTTTGCTTTTCCTGTCACTAAAAATTCGGGTTTTAGTTTGGCACTTCGTCCATATTCAAGTTCAGTATTTAAAATCTCAAATTTAAAACTTCCAATTGCCGATAGTCAGGAATATTATTATGTAACGGCACAAGGATCTGGAGGCTTGAATAATCTTGATTTTTCATACGGATATAGATTTGGAAAAAAATTAACAGTGGGAGCAACTGGAACGGTGCTTTTTGGGAACACAGTTGATGATCGTGCTTTTTTAATTTCAAATACAATTGCTACCGTTCATAAACAAACAGATTATAGAGGGATTCGTGCAACATTAGGAGTTCAGTTTAAAATAGATTCGACATTTACAATCGGAACAACGCTTAAGGTTCCCACAAGGATAAATGCATCCAAAGTACAATCTGTAACAAGTATTGCAGATGAGGTAGAATCTTCTGTTGAAACCGACAAAGCTTCAGATGCCGACGATTATTATATGCCTTTAGAAATTGGTTTTGGAGCCAGTAAGCGATTTAAAAACAATTTAAATGTGACTTTAGATTATGAAAAAAGTTTCTGGAAAAACACCAATCAATCTGAACTTTATGGCGAATTTGTAAATCAAGATCGTTTCGCATTGGGATTGACCTATAGCGCCACAAAGAATGTAAGAAGATATTGGGATAGAGTAGGGTACGCAGCAGGTATAAACTTTGATAATGGTTATCTTGAAGTTGATAAACAGCGTGTAAATAGTGCATCTGTTTCTATTGGACTAAATCTGCCCATTGATAACACATTTTCGTCACTTAACATTTCTTATTCTTACGGACAGAAAGGCAGAATCGCAAATGATTTAATAAAAGAAAATTATCATAAAATATCGCTCAATTTATCATTGGACGGAATTTGGTTCGTCAAGCGAAAGTTTGAATAATAATCTAAAAATCTTTTTTGATTACCGGATATTTATATTCTAAAATTGATTCTAAAACTTTAGGATTAGAATTGACATAAAATACAGGATCAATATCTGTGCTTTCTGAAAAACCAACTTTATCGCGAAGCAGATTTTTAGTCTGGCGCGCAACAGCTTCTCCTGAATCTATTATTTTAATATGATCTGGGAGAATTTTTTTTATCTGAGGAATTAGATAAGGGTAGTGGCTGCATCCTAAAACTAAGTAATCGATATTAGCTTCAATCATAGGCTGAAGATATGACTCCAATAATTGTGTCATTTCTGGTGAGTACAAATTGCCATCTTCAATAAGCTGTACAAGTCCATGTCCGACCTGCTCAATGATTTTGGTGTTGTGAAACATCTCAGCAGTTTTATTAAAGAGTTCACTGTTAAGTGTTCCTTTTGTAGCTAGGATTCCAATAACCTGCGTTTGAGAATTGTTTGCAGCAGGCTTAATGGCAGGTTCAATTCCAACAAACGGAATGTCATAATCTGCACGAAGTTCGGCTATAGCATTTGTAGTTGCTGTATTGCAGGCCACAACAATTAATTTGCAGTTGTTTTCAAGTAAAAATTCCACATTTTTTTTGCTTAATGCAACAATCTCATCTTTACTTCTTTGACCATATGGCGCATTTTTATTGTCAGCCAGATAAATGGTTTTTTCATTTGGAAGAAGGTCATGAATGGCACTCCAGATGGAAGTTCCGCCAATGCCAGAATCAAAAACGCCTATAGGATTATTATTTATCATAAAGCAAATTTACTATTTTTTAAATATAATTCGTAATTCTAAGTTAAGTGAAATCTTGAAATAATACCAAAGATTAGCTTTGATTTTTTGTAAAAAAAAACTGCTCAAATTATAAAAATTGAGCAGTTTGATTTTAGAGATTTAACTTCTTAGAATCCTAAATCTTTTTTAACGTCAGCAGTGATGTTTGGACCATCAGCTAATAATAAAGTAGAACCATCTAAAACGTATTGGAACCCTTTAGCTTTTCCAACTTTTTGGATAGAAGTTCTAACTTTTTCCATTAAAGGTTTTACGATATCAGTTTCTTTTTGTTGTAATTCTTTTTGAGCATTGTCTCTGTAATCAACAATTCTCTTTTGCATATCTTGAACCTCTTTAGAACGCTCACCGTTTACAGCATCAGTTACAGTTGCAGCTTCAGCTTCGTACTTTTTGATTTTTACTTGATATTCGTCAACCATTTTTTTGTATTCAGCATCATATGTACCACTTAATTTTTGCAGTTGATTTTGAGCATCTAGCATAGCAGGCATTTTCGACATGATCTCGCTTACATCAACATGAGCTACCTTCGCTTGCGCGTTCATTGTGTTACTTGCTCCTAAAATAAGAATTGCAGCAATTAGTAAAGTTTTGATTTGTTTCATCATTTTTAAAATATTAATTAATTATTGGTCGTATTTGTTTTTTGCGTTTCGGCTTCTTTTGCTTTTTTAGCCGCTTCTCTTTCTTCTAAAATTTTCTTTCTTCTTTCTTCCAATTCTTTTTTACGCTGTTCGTAAAGTAATTGTCTTTCTTCTGCTTTTGTCATTGCAGGCTGTTCACCGGCAGGCGTGTCTCCTGTAGCTGTAGGCGTTGCCGTTTTAGCAGTTGAGCTTGTTTTGGCAGCATCTGCTGCTGCGGCTGGAGCCGCTGTTGCTGGAGCTGTTCCAGAAACCGTGCCATTTTTTTTAGCTTCTCTCTCTTCTTGTAAAGCTTTTCTTCTGTCTTCGTATTCTTTTCTCTTAGCTTCCTGTTCTAGTTTTCTGTCTTGAATTAGCTTTTCTCTCGCCGCTTTTTTCTCGTCAAGTGCTTTCTGACGGTCAGCCATTGCTGGATTCTCGTCAATCGCATTTTCAATATTTTCTTTTGCTTCTTGCTCTTTCAATTGTTTTTTAGTCAGCTGTTCACGTTTTTCAGTACGGTTTAAAATCCTTAAAACTTGATCGCTAATGTCAAATCTTTTATTGCTAAAAAGCATGGTAAGATCTGATGATTTATCAAAAACAAAATCATAATTTTTTGCTTCGGCTATATCTTGTACGGCAGTAAAAACCTGATCCTGTATAGGCTTTGCTAAAGCTGCTTTTTGTCTCATTAGATTTCCATCAGAACCAAATTGTTTCTGCTGATAATCCATCATTTCCTGTTCGAGAAACTTAATTTCAGTTTCTCTTTCTTCTATTAATTCTTTTGTAAGTAAAGCTTTTTCTGTTTTTAAGCTTTCCTTCAAATTATTTATATTTAATTTTTTGGCCTCAACTTCCTGTTTCCACTTTTGAGCTTTTTGCTCTAATTGTGATTTGGCTTCTTTATAATCGGAAACATTTTCTAAAATATATTCCATGTCGATGTAGCCAATTCGAGTAGTCTTTCCTTGTGCCTGACTTGTATTTGCTACAATCAAGGCTAAAAATATAAATAAAAATTGTTTTCTCATAACATAACTTTATTTGATGATTTTTAACCAAACGTTATTTCTTTAAAATTGTTGTCCAATAATAAAGTGTGTTTCCCAACCATTAGCTTTTGTTTGTCCTGGAAGAGCATCAAACCCGTAACCAAAGTCAATACCCAATAATCCAAATGCAGGCATGAATACACGTAATCCAGCACCAGCAGAACGGTTTAAGTCAAATGGGTTATAATCTTTGAACGTTGGATAAGAAGAACCTGCTTCTAAGAACGTTAAGGCAAAAATAGATGCCGATGCTTTTAATGTAATTGGATAACGCAATTCCATAGAGAATTTGTTGTAAATCGTTGCTCCAATCGCATCTCCATTTGCATTTACAGGAGTTAAAGAGTTATTTGGATAACCTCTCAACTGAATTGTTTCTCTACCATCCATTGAGTAGTTTGCCATACCATCACCTCCTAAGTAAAAACGCTCAAACGGAATTACACCTCTTTCTTGGTTATAAGCTCCTAAGAAACCAAACTCTGTTAAGGTTCTTAGTACTAATTTCCCATAAACTTTAGTATACCAGTCTCCTTTAAATTTAACTTTATAGTATTCTAACCAGTTGTATTTTTTCTGATCGACTTTTGCCACGTCTGTATCGGCACTTGAGTAATCAGAACCAACGCTTACATAACCAGTTTGACCGTTTACAGTTTCTGTTTTAACATAGTCACCATTATTAAGTGGTTTTCCGTCTATACCACTTCCTGATGTTCCAGTATATTGTGTTTTGTATTCTTTTTGGTTTTGTAAATCGCCATAATCAATACCATTAAATAATGAGTATGGAGGAGTAACTTTTGCCGTAATACTAAATTCAGAACCATAAGTAGGGAATATAGGATTTACCCCTTTATTACTTCTTGAAAGTCCAATAGTATAAGCTAAGTTTCTTGATGCACCATTACCAAAAGTAAACAAACCTGTGTTATAATTGTTCAAGTCATAGTGCTGATAACTTACAGATTGTGATAACACGAAGTAGTCATCTGGCACGGTTAATCTTTTTGCTAAACCAACTTGGATTGTAAAAATATTAAAACTTTTGCTTTTATCAACGGTTCTAGTGATGTAATTGTTAAGAAATTGCTTACTGTATGAAATAGACGAACTAAATTGTACAGGTTTTTTCCCTCCAAACCAAGGCTCTGAGAATGATAAGCTATAAGTTTGGAAATATGTACTTCCTTGTAAACGAAGAGCAACTTTTTGTCCATCTCCCATTGGTAACGGTTTATAAGCTTCTTTATCGAAGATTTTACGCGCCGAGAAGTTGTTAAACGAAAGTCCCAATGTTCCGATGAAACCTCCACCACCATAACCTCCTTGAAGCTCTACCTGGCTAGATCCTTTTTCAACTACATTATATTCAATATCAACAGTTCCTGCTCCAGCATCAACATTTTTAAATTTAGGATCAATTGCCTCAGGATCAAAGAAACCTAATTGACCAATCTCGCGAATAGTTCTAACTAATTGTTCTTTGCTATATTTTTCACCAGGTTTTGTTCTTAACTCACGGTAAATAACATGGTCATTTGTTTTATCATTTCCAACAACAGTAATTTTGTTGAAATAAGCGATAGGCCCTTCAGTAACTCTAATCTCAAAATCGATCGTATCGTTAACTGTTTTTACCTCTACAGCATTGATATTTGAAAATAAATAACCATTATTTTGGTATAAATTCGTAATATCTTCTGCATCTGGTTTTGTCTTATCGGCTATTCTTTTTTCTAGTAAAACTCCATTATAAGTTTCACCTTTTTTAATTCCTAAATAACGGCTTAAAAGCTGATCTGAATAAACAGTGTTACCTAAGAATTTGATATTACCGAAGTAATATTTGTTTCCTTCTTCTACATTAATCTTGATTGCAAGTGTATTCTTTTGCTTGCTATACTGTACAGAATCGTAAATAATACGTGCATCACGATATCCTTTTTCTTTGTAAGCTGCGATTACTTTTTCTAAGTCAGTTTTGTATTTCTCAGGAATAAATTTGGAAGCTTTGAAAACGCGAATGAAGTTTTTCTGTTTCGTGTCTTTCATTGCAGCACGCAACTGATTGTCTGTTAGTTGTTTGTTTCCAATAAAGTCAATGCTGCTTATTTTTACCTTATCTCCTTTATCTATTCGAACAAGCATATTTACTTGATGCCCATTGATAGTATCTGGAGTATTTGTTATAGTAACTTTTGTGTTATAATAACCTTCTTTTTTGTATTTATTTTCAATGTAATTTTTTGTCGTAGTGATTAAGTTTTCGTTTACAATCTTGTTCTTAGTCAAATTGTTATCTTTAATTAAGCCTTCTACTTTGCTTTTCTTGACACCAACGATTTTAACTTCATTTAATTTAGGAAGTTCAACGATATCTAAATCTAAATAGATACTATCGTTTTCTACTTTGTTAACGTAGAAAGCGATTTCGTCAAATAAACCAAGTTTTCCTAATTTTTTAATTGCGCTACTGATTTCTTCTCCAGGAACAGTGATTTCTTGACCTTTTTGAAGTCCAGAAAAGGTTACAACAGTCTGCTCATTGAAGCTTATTTTACCAACAACAGAAACTTTAGCTAGAATATATTTTTTCCCTTGATCAAAAGGAACTCTTTCTTGTGCTTTAATTTGTGAAAAACTACCCAAAAGTAAAAGGGTAAGGACTATTTGTATTTTTTTTTGCAACACTAAAAAATTATTTAATTTGTTCACTGGTTTTTCCAAATCTACGTTCTCTTTTTTGATAACTAATAATAGCCTCATATAAATCTTGGTCTTTAAAGTCTGGCCATAAGACATTAGTAAAATACAATTCTGCATAGGCAATCTGCCATAGCAAAAAATTACTTATTCTATGTTCTCCACTTGTTCGTATTAATAAATCTACGTCTGGTAAATTTTGCGTGTAAAGATGCTCATTTATAATTGAATCGTCAATAGTGTCTATTGAAATTATATTATTTTTAACTTTATCACTAATTGCTTTTACAGCATTTACCAGTTCCTCTCTGGAGCCATAACTTAAAGCGAGGGTAAGGGTTAAGCGAGTATTATTTTTAGTTTTTTCCATAACATCCAAAAGTTCTTTTTGGGCTGTTTTTGGTAATTTATCAAGATTTCCAATTGCATTAAGTCTGATATTGTTTTCTTGAAGGGTTACTAGTTCTTTTTTTAATGAATTGATCAATATTTTCATTAACGCCTGAACTTCAAGTTTTGGACGATTCCAGTTTTCTGTAGAAAAAGCATACAGGGTTAAATACTCAATTCCAAGTTTGGCTGAGGTTTTAATTATTTCTTTTACAGATTTTGTGCCATTTTCGTGACCAAACGCGCGCAAAAAACCTTGTTGTTTTGCCCAGCGTCCGTTACCGTCCATAATAATGGCAAGGTGTTTAGGTAAATTTGTGTGATCTATTGATTCTATTAAATTCATTTTTTAGTATGCGCAATAGCATGGTTTTTTTCCAAAGGTATATGTTAAAGTCATACCAGAAAAAATATACCAGTCATTATTATTTAAATTTCCAAATTTCATGATATTTGGATTGTTTGTATTTGGATTGCTTCCGTCTATATTATCTGTAAAGGTATAACGCGCGCCAACTTCAGCAGCTAAAATGAAACGTGGTGTAATATTGGATTTTATACCTAATATAATAGGTATGGCCACTGTACTTTGATTTTTTTGAGCGTATACGGTATTGGGGCTTGTAGTGTATCGGTATAAGTTATCGTAGAAAAAGTAATTTAAACCGGTAAAAACATACGGAGTTATTTTTGTGCGATCTTCATGCAAATTAAAGTCGAAAAAATTGAATTCCAAACCAGCAGAAAGTTCCTTTATATTGTTTTCAAAACGATAGCCTCTTTGGTTTCGGCCTGTCTCATCAGATTTGAAATCATTTCCGCTAACATTTGATTGCGTATAAGAGAAGCGCCATGAATGTCTCGGACTTCTGTTCCATTTGTAAAGAACACCAAAAGCTAGTTTTTCTGGAGCGATATAAGTTGTTTTTCCAACATCGCCTACAAAGTTGCTTCCGCCAAGAAAAACACCAAGCTCATTGATTTGAGCATTAAGTGTAATAAAGGGGAAAAAACATAACAATAAATTAAAAATTTTCTTCATTTAATTCAAAATTGCGTGCAAATATAATAATTATCAATACGAATCAAAGTTCCTTTAGTTAAATGTGCCTTTTTTTCAATTTACGTTATGATTTTGAGCCATTTAATGATGATTCACTACATGCAGAACGAGAAAATGTGGTATTATCGTATAGTGAAGAATCAGAAAAGAGTTTAATTTCTTTTATCTTCTCCCCAGAGCAGTTTGTTTCTTAATGTTTTTAAGAAGGTTTCGCCTGGTATTTCAACCATTTTAATTTTGTAATCTGTTTTTTTAATTTTTAAAATCGACTCGTTTTTAACTGAAGAAATTCTAGAATCTAAGGAAACCAAATATTGGTCTTCTCTTCCTGTTACTCGCAGTGTGATTTCGGTATCGTCAGGAATAACAAGAGGTCTGGCAGTTAAATTATGAGGGGCAATTGGCGTAATGACTAAGCTCTTGACATCTGGTGTTAAAATTGGTCCGCCACAGCTTAAAGAATAACCTGTAGAGCCAGTTGGTGTTGAAATGATTAATCCGTCAGCCCAATATGAATTTAGGTATTCGTTATTCAAATAAGTTTCTACAGTAATCATCGAAGTAGTATCTTTTCTGCTCACTGTTACTTCGTTCATGGCAAAATTAAGCTCTTTGAAAGCTTCATTATAAGGTTCACATGTAATTCCTAGTAAAGTGCGTTCTGAAGTTGTGTAATTTTGATCAATAACATATTGAAGCAAAATATCAATATTCTCTTTTTGAACTTTGGCTAGAAAACCTAGTCTTCCTGCATTTATGCCTAACAAAGGAACGCCTGAATTACGAACAAAAGCTGCGGCTCTTAAAATTGTACCGTCGCCACCAATACTAATAAGCATTTCGAAACTATTGTCTAAAGCAGTACTTGGCGAAAAAGTTTTATATTCTTTTTTTACAAGCTGTTTTTCATAAAGCATGTTCAGGAAATTTTCTTCAATTACCATTTCTACGTTGTTGGCATTAAAGAAATTGAAAATGTCTTTTATAATAGGTTCAGTGCTATTCTGATAGTATTGTCCGTAAATGGCTATTTTCATTCGTTGTTAAATTAGAGAATTTGTCAATGTGTTAATTAGATAATTGGGAAATGCGAAAATCATTTAATTAACTAATTTTCCCATTGGCACATTCATAACTTATATATTAAGGTATTTGTCTAAGTAATCTGATCGTTCTTTTAAACTATTGATATAGGTGTCTTCCTGATGTTCAGAAATGATTTCATAACCATATCTTCTATAAGTTTGAATGATTTCATTAATTGCTCCTAAACCAATTTTTACAGTAATCTGAACATTTTCTGTATCAGCCTCAGAAACAAAACATCCTAGAACTTTACCGTTATTGCTTTCTACAATTTGGGTAACCTCGCTCATAGAATAATCCAAAAGACCTTTTTGGACAATAATAATCGCGCCGGGTTCCTTTAAAAATGGAGTTTCTTGAAAAAACTTCATGATGTCTTCCATTTCATAATAACCTATGTAGTTATTATTCTCGTCAAGAATTGGGAGAAGATTAGTGTGGTTTTTTGCAAAAACTTCTAGAACATCTAGCCAAATCATCGATTTTCTGGCAAAAAAACGTTCTAAAGTGTATTTATAATCGATTGCTTTTTTTTCAATGTCAAATGTTTCAACATCGTCAGATGAGATGCTTCCAATAAAGACACCATCTTCTAAAATCGGAAAATGAGAAAAATTTACATCGATAAAAAAGTCCTGAATCGAAGCAATTGTTTCTTGACTGTCAATCGCTCTGAAATCGTTTGTGATATAGTTTGTAATTTCTGTCATAAATCAATTGAGGATATTTGATGCAAAATAATCAAAAAATACCGAAAACTGCTCTGTTTTACTTTGTATTTTTGTCGTAACAAATATAAGATTACTAGAATTAATATCTATTTATATGACAAAATTAAGTGTTAATATCAATAAAATAGCAACGCTTCGAAATGCTCGAGGCGGAAATGTTCCCGATTTATTAAAAGTAGCTGTCGATATTCAGCGATTTGGCGGACAAGGAATTACAATTCATCCGCGTCCAGACGAGCGTCATATTCGTTATCAAGATGCACGCGATTTGAAAGCAGTTGTTACAACAGAATATAACATTGAAGGAAATCCGCAGCATAATTTTATTGATTTAGTTTTAGAATGCAAACCTGATCAGGTAACATTGGTTCCAGATGCAATTGGCGCAATTACGTCGTCGGCAGGCTGGGATACCATCAAAAATCAAGATTATTTAACTGAAGTTATTCAAGAATTTCAAAGAAACGGAATCAGAACTTCGATTTTTGTTGATCCAATTTTAGAAATGATTGAAGGTGCAAAAAAAACAGGGACTGACAGAATTGAATTATACACAGAATCTTTCGCGCATCAATATAGTTTAGGAAACGAAAAAGCAATTGATCCTTATGCTAAAGCTGCAGTTTTGGCAAATGAATTGGGGTTAGGAATCAATGCAGGACACGATTTGAGTTTAGATAATATCAAATTTTTTAAAGAAAACATTCCAGGTTTATTAGAAGTTTCTATTGGCCATGCTTTAATTTCGGAGGCACTTTATCTTGGTTTAGATAATACTGTAAATATGTATCTGAATAAATTGAAATAATTCTTTAAAAAGAAAAAATTAAAAATATGCTTTATTCAAAAATAGAAGGAGAAGGAAAACCATTTGTCATCATGCACGGATTTCTCGGAATGTCTGATAACTGGAAAACTTTAGCAGGACAATATGTAGAAGCCGGATTTCAGGTTCATATTTTAGATTTACGAAACCACGGTCGTAGTTTCCATTCAGACGAATGGAGTTACGAAGCGATGGTTCAAGATGTTTATGAATATTGCCAAGCAAATAATCTAGCACGAATTGATATTCTTGGGCATTCAATGGGGGGGAAGGTAGCAATGCTTTTTGCAACGACACATCCAGAAATTGTAGACAAATTGATTGTGGCGGACATTGGTCCGAGATTCTACAAACAGCATCATCAAGAGATTTTGGCAGGATTAAATGCTGTCGATTTTTCGGTAAAACCAAGCAGAAATGATGTAGAAGAAATAGTGTCACAATATGTTCCTGATTTCGGAACAAGACAATTCCTCTTGAAAAATTTATATTGGAAAGAGCCAGGACAATTGGCTTTTAGATTTAATCTTGAAGCATTTAATAATAATCTCGATGCTATTGGAAAACCTTTGGCTGATAATTTGGTTTTTAATAATCCGACATTATTTATTAGAGGCGGAAATTCTGGATATATTCAAGATGCTGATCTTGATGGAATTCGTAAACATTTTCCAAATTTAAAATTAGAAACCATCCCAAATGCAGGACATTGGCTTCATGCAGAAAATCCGAAGATGTTTTTTGAATTGACTGCTACGTTTTTAAAAGAGTAGTTATTTTTGATAAAAAATAGTACTTTTAAATAAATTTTAAACCAGAATAACTATGAAATTATTACTTAGACTCCTTGTTACTGCTGCCTTGGTTTTATTATTATCTAACATTTTGACTGGGGTTCATGTTGCTAGTTTTGGTACGGCTGTAATTGTTGCAGTAGTTTTAGGATTGCTGAACGTTTTTATAAAACCAATTTTAGTGATTTTAACTTTGCCCGTTACTTTTGTTACTTTAGGTTTGTTTTTACTGGTAATCAACGCGATAATTATTTTGTTGTGCACTAATATTGTAGGCGGTTTTGCAGTAAATTCATTTTGGACAGCATTGCTATTCAGTATTATTTTGTCTATACTTCAATCTATTACTTATAAAATACTTGGAGACGATAAATAAAACAAATGAAGCAGATTAAAACTGCTTCAAATACAATAGATTAAAAACTTGGTTGGGTTGCAAAAATTTTATAATTTTGCAACCCAATTTTATTATGTAAATTAAAGAAGAAGATGGATATTAAAAGAGTAGCAATAGACGCTGTAAACGAGACAATCGTTATGAACGTTGTTCATATGGATTATAAAGGTCAAGTAGCAAAAAGAATTAACGAAAAAATGCCTTTAGCGCAAGTAAAAGGATTTAGAAAAGGTGCAGTGCCTAAAGATCTTGTTGAAAAACAATACGGAAAAGGTATCAAACAAGAAGAGATTAAAAAAGTAGTTGATTTGGCTTTAGAGCGTTATATTCAATCTGAAAGATTAAATCTTTTAGGAACTCCTCTTGCTAAAGTAAACGAAGATTTTAACTGGGATGCTGAAGAATTAACTTTCGAATACGAAATTGGTTTAGTGCCAAACTTCGAAATTGATCTTGAAGCTAAAAACAATATCGTAAAATATATCGTTACTGCTGACGATAAATTAATCGACGGACAAGTTGAGCGTATCCAAAAACAATTTGGAAAAGCAGTTCCTCAAGAAGTTTCTGATGCAAAATCTGACTTAACTGGAACTTTCTCTAGCGAAGCAAACGGAATCAATAATACAACTACAATCGCTGTTGATGCATTCAGTAAAAAAGCTCAAAAACAATTCACAGGTAAAAAAGTTGGAGATGTTGTTACAGTAAGTACAAAAGGCTTATTTGAAGACGATCACCAATTAATGGATTACTTAAAAGTAGGTCACGAAGGTGTTCACGGTTTAGATGTTGAAGTAAACTTTACTATCGAAGCTATCAACGGTTCTGAGCCAGCTGAATTAAACCAAGAATTATTTGATAAACTTTTTGGTGAAGGAAAAGTTGCTTCTTTAGAAGATTTAAAAGCTAAAATTAAAGAAGATGCTGAGGCACAATTCGCTCAGCAAGCTGACCAAAAATTATTATTAGATGTTCAAGATTTCTTAATCGAAAACACAAAATTTGATTTACCAGCTGAATTCTTGAAAAAATGGTTGCAAACTGTAGGTGAGAAAAAATTAACAGCAGAAGAAGCTGAAGTTGAATACGCAAGATCTGAAAAAGGTTTACGTTTCCAATTAATCGAAGGAAAAGCTTTAGCTCAAAGCAATATCCAAATTACATTTGATGACTTGAAAGAGTTTACATCAAACGCTATCAGACAGCAAATGGCTCAATTTGGTCAAACAAACCCAACCGACGAAGAAGTTCAAGGAATCGTGGCTAGAGTTTTATCTAACCAAGACGAAGTGAAAAGACTTTCTGAGCAAGTTGTAGCAGCTAAAATGTTAGACATCTTCAAAGAAAAAGCTAACCCAACAACTAAAGAGGTTACTTACGAAGAATTTATTGCAGCTTCTTACGGAGAATAAATTTTAATCTGAAAGTCAAAAGTTGTAAAGTCAAATTTTAAGATTTTATTACAGAAACTGAAAGATAAAAAAAGTTATATTTGAGCGTCAAAAGATATTTTTGACGCTCTTTTTTTGTTTTAAAAAGATCGTTGATTTGAAATAATTATTTCTTAAATTTCAATAACGAAACTTCTATTATAAAAAGAAGACAAATTGGCATCTCTTATAAAAAGGTATGAACTTTGTTTAATTCGTTTAAGTCACATGCTGACTTTAGACTTTTCAACTTTAAACTAAAAATATGAACTACGGTAAAGAATTCAAAAAATTTGCTACAAAGCACCAAGGAGTAAACGCAATGTATTACGATAAAATCGTAGCAGCAATGACTCCAACAAACATGACTCCATATATTATTGAAGAGCGTCAGCTGAATATTTCTCAATTAGACGTTTTTTCAAGATTAATGATGGACAGAATTATCTTTTTAGGAACAGGTATTGACGATCAGATTGCTAATATCGTTCAGGCTCAGTTGTTATTTTTAGAAAGCGCTGATGCTTCAAAAGATATTCAAATTTACTTAAACTCTCCAGGAGGAAGTGTTTATGCAGGTTTAGGAATTTATGATACTATGCAATACATCAAGCCAGATGTAGCAACAATCTGTACAGGGATGGCGGCTTCTATGGGAGCGGTTTTATTATGTGCCGGTGCAGCAGGAAAACGTTCTGCGTTGCCTCACTCAAGAGTAATGATTCACCAGCCATCTGGAGGAGCACAAGGAGTTGCAACAGATATGGAAATCAACTTACGTGAGATGTTGAAATTAAAAGATGAACTTTACAACATCATTTCTCAACATTCTGGACAAACTTTTGACAAAGTGCACAAAGACAGTGAGCGTGATTACTGGATGAAAGCAGATGAAGCAAAAGAGTACGGAATGATTGACGAAGTATTAAGAAGAGGATAATTTTATAAAAGATTTTAAGTTGCTAAGACGCTAAGATTCTAAGTGTTCTTTGTGATTTGAAATTCAAATAAAAAATAAAATATTAAGCTGTAAGGAGTTAAGTTTTAAAGTTTTAATTTAAAAAAGCTTAGAAACTTAGTATCTTTGCAGCTTAGTAACTAAATATAGAATGGCAAAAGTAGTATTAGAATGTTCGTTTTGTGGAAGAAAGAAGCCAGAAACTAATTTATTAATTGCAGGTATTAATGCACATATTTGTGATAAGTGTATTGAGCAAGCACACGGAATTGTTTTAGAAGAATTAAAATCTAGCGGAAGCGCAAAATTAGTTGGGGACTTGATTTTAAAGAAACCAAAAGAAATTAGAGCTTTCCTAGATCAATATGTTATTGGTCAAGATCAGACTAAAAAAGTAATGTCGGTTGCGGTTTACAATCACTACAAACGTTTAATGCAACAGCAATTGGATGATGAAGTTGAGATTGAAAAAAGTAACATCATCATGGTTGGTCAGACAGGAACAGGAAAAACATTAGTGGCAAAAACTATTGCTAAAATGTTAGATGTTCCGTTGGCAATTGTTGATGCAACTGTATTGACAGAAGCTGGTTATGTTGGAGAAGATGTTGAAAGTATTCTAACTCGTTTGCTTCAGGCTGCTGATTACGACGTAGCAAAAGCAGAAAGAGGAATCGTATTTATTGACGAAATTGATAAAATCGCTCGCAAAAGCGATAACCCGTCAATCACACGTGACGTTTCTGGAGAAGGTGTTCAACAGGCATTATTGAAGTTATTAGAAGGGACAGTTGTAAATGTACCGCCAAAAGGTGGACGTAAACATCCAGACCAGAAATTTGTTGAGGTAAACACACAAAATATATTGTTTATTGCTGGTGGAGCTTTTGATGGAGTAGAACGTATTATTTCAAAACGTCTAAACCGTCAGGCAGTTGGTTACTCAACTTCTAAAAACACTGACAATATTGACAAAGACAATTTGTTGCAATATATTATACCAAAAGATATTAAAGACTTTGGTTTGATTCCTGAGATTATTGGGCGTTTACCGGTTTTAACACACATGGATCCTTTGGATAAAGCAACGCTTCGTGCAATTTTAACACAGCCTAAAAATGCATTGATCAAACAATATCAGAAATTATTCTTGATGGATGATGTTGAATTTACGATTACTGACGAAGCTTTAGATTTTATTGTAGATAAAGCGTTAGAGTATAAATTAGGTGCTCGTGGATTACGTTCTTTATGTGAAGCTATCTTGACAGATGCGATGTATGAACTGCCAACATCTGACGATATTAGTTTGACAATCGATAAAGAATATGCAGAACATACGTTAAGTAAAAACTTATTGAAGCGTATGGAGATTGCTTCTTAATTATTGAAAATATATTTTCTAAAAACCTGTTCATTTTTTGAACAGGTTTTTTTTATTGTCTTTTTATTCAGTTTTTTATGGAATACAAAAGTTCTATGATAGCCCTGATCGAAACGGCATCTCCCGATTTAGAAAAACAAGGCTTTTTAGCCGTAGTTTTTGTTTGTCGGGAATACAGTGTAGAGCAGGACAAAACGTTCTTATGAAAACGAATTGATCTGCTTCTAAAAATTATTGCACTCTAAATTTCTCTCGATATTCAATTGGCTTCATACCAACCATTTTATAAAAAACTTTTCTAAAAGCTTTAGGATCGTTATAACCTGTTTTTTCGATAATTTCTGAAATCGAAAGCTGGGTTTGCTCTAAATACTTCTTCGAACTTTCGACTCTTATATTCTGTAAATATTCAATCGGAGGAATTCCTGTCACTTGTTTGAAACGGCGTGTCATGTTTCGGGTACTTGTTGGGATATCTTTTGTAATTTCTTCCAGTTTTTCGATGGAATGGTATTGATTCTCAATTTTTTGCTGTAATAGAGCAACTAGAGAATCATTGTGTAAGTGATTGGGTCTAAAAGTGCTGAAATAGCTTTGTTTGTATCTGTTCAAATCGATAGAGAATATTTTGGCTATTTTAACTGCCATCTCATTACCGCAAAATTTTTGAACCAAAAGAATTAGTAAATGAAATGTTGAGGTTGATCCGCCGCTGGTGTATAAGCTTCCGTCGGCTGTTAAGGTTTCTTCGGGTTTAAGTTTCACCATCGGAAAAGCTTTTGTAAAGGCGCTGCAGGCATCAACATGTGTCGTAGCTAATTTTTCATTCAGCAAACCTGATGCGGCAAACAAAAATGCTCCAGTGCAAAAACTCGCCAATTCGGCTCCTGCTTTGTGCTGTTTTTGAAGCCACGGAATAAAGCTTTTATTCTTTTTAATCATCTCGCTCATATTATCAGTCGTAAAAGCGGGAATTAAAATTAAGTCCAGAATAATTTCTGAAGTTTCAATAGCGTTGCTTTTATATCCAAATAAATTTCCCTGATCGGTTTGTTCTTGCGACTGAAAAATCATAATTTCAAATGGTTTTTCAATTCCAGGAGTAAGTTTATTCGTAGTTTCGAATACCTCTAATATTGCCGCGATGCTTAGTAATTTATAATCGTGAGGAATGATTAATCCTAGTTTCGTGCTCATGATATTTTGGTTTTTTGGAATTTTAGTAAGAAGCAAAAATAAGCAAATTGTCTCAAATGCCCCTAAAAATGGCTTTTATTGACATTTTAAGTAATCTTAAAAAATTAAATTTGTTTTAATTAATTCGTAATTTTATAAAGATGAAAACAAAAATCTTCTTAAATCTTGCTGTAAAAGATTTAAATCGCGCAATATCTTTTTTTAACGAACTAGGCTTTCCAACCAATCCTAAATTTACAAATGATAAGGGAGCATGTATCGTTATAAGCGAAAGCATCTTTGTGATGCTTTTGATAAAAGAGTTTTATCAAACATTTACAAAGAAACAAATTTGTGATTCTACAACGACCAGCGAAGCTCTTATGGCGCTTTCTGTAGAAACGCGAGAACAAGTAGATGAAATGATGGAAAAGGCTATTAAGGCTGGAGGAACAGATTACCAGCAATCTCAAGATTATGGCTGGATGTATCAAAGAACTTTTTTAGATGTAGACGGACATCATTGGGAAGTTTTCTTTATGGATGAAAGTCAGATTCCAGAAAATATGTAATTAAGTAAGAACAAATCAAACGAAAAATAAATTATTTAAAAGCTACAAAAATGATCACAATTAAAAACACCGTTAATGCATCTCTTGACAAAGTTTGGAATTTTTGGAATACTCCAGAACATATTACAAAATGGAGTTTTGCTTCTCCTGATTGGCACACACCTTATGCAGAAGCCGATTTAAGAGAGGGAGGAAGATTCAAATCGACTATGGCTGCAAAAGACGGAAGTATGAGTTTTGACTTTGAAGGGGAGTTTACTTTAGTAAAACCAAACCAAGCGCTTTCGTATGTTATGGGAGACGGAAGAAAGGTTGAAATTACTTTTGCAGAAACTGCAGATGGAGTTGAAATTGTAGAAAGTTTTGATCCAGAAACTCAAAATCCAGAAGAAATGCAGCGTGCAGGCTGGCAGGCGATTTTGGATAACTTTAAAAGTTATATTGAAGCTAATTAAGGTACAAAGGCGCAGAGTAACAAAGGGTCAAAGGTTGAAAATAGAATGCTAAATAATACTGATATGGTTTAAAAAGAAATAAATATTTAACCCAACAAAAAAAACAAAAAATGACAAAACAAATATGGTTGAATCTTCCTGTAAAGGACGTAGCAAAAGCGAAAGATTTTTTCTGGAAAATAGGTTTTTCGTTTAATGAACAGCATGATACGCCAAGTTCGACGTGCATGATTGTAGGTGAAGGACATTTTGTAATAATGCTTTTTGAAGAAATGCTATTTTCTAGTTTTTCTCAAAATAGTCTTACCGATACAAAATCGAGCTCTGAAGTCTTGATTTCGATAGATGCAGAAAGCAGAGAAGAAGTTGATGAACTGGCTGAAAAAGTCAAAGAAGCTGGCGGAACTATTTTTGCTCCTCCTGCAGAAAGCCAAGGATGGATGTATGGCTGCGGTTTTGCCGATTTGGATGGTCATCGTTGGAATGTTTTATTTATGGACTTTAGTAAATTACCAGATTAATATGGAAAAATTAGTTTTTAATATCGATATAAAGGCTCCCAAAGAAAAAATTTGGAAAGTCTTATGGGACGACGAAACTTACAGAAAGTGGACAAGCGCTTTTTGTGAAGGAAGTTACGTTGAAACTAGTTGGAACGAAGGCGATAAAATTTATTTTTTAGGGCCAGGAGGAGAAGGAATGAATAGTTTGATTGAAACTAAAATTCCGAATGAATATATGGCTTTTAAACATATGGGCGAATTAAAAGATCATAAAGAAGTTCCGCCAAATGAAGAAACAGAGAAATGGATTGGAGCAATGGAAACTTATCGTTTAGATCAAAAAGGCGATGTGGTTGATCTTCATGTAGAAGTCGATGTAATAGAAAAACATATTGATTATTTCAAAGAAGCTTTTCCAAAAGGAATGGATATAATTAAAGAGTTATCTGAGAAGTAAAGCTGGAAGAAAGAGAATAGAAGAAAGATAATTTAGAATTAACAATTTAAAAAATAATATCATGGCAACAGCAGTTAATCCATATTTAATGTTTAACGGAACATGCGAAGCAGCATTTCTGTTTTATAAATCAGTTTTTGGTGGAGATTTTCCGTATATCGGAAAATTTAAAGATGCTCCGGCAGAAGAAGGTGAAGTGCTTTCTGAAGAAGCTTTGAATAGAATTATGCACGTATCTCTTCCAATTGGAAATAGTATTTTAATGGGAAGCGATACGCATCCAAGATACGGAGATGTCGGTTTTGGCGATAACTTTTCTGTTTCTATTAATGCAGAAAGCAGAGAAGATGCCGATAAAATCTTTAACGGACTTTCGGCAGGAGGAAAAGTAGAAATGCCGATGAACGATACTTTCTGGGGATCTTATTTTGGAATGTTTAAAGATAAATTCGGCATCAATTGGATGGTGAGTTTTGACAAAAACGAAGGAATGAAATAATATAAAAGTTATGTTATTTTGATAGTAGAACATAATTGTTAAATTACTCTAAAAAGCACATGAAAATGTGCTTTTTTGTTTCAAAAAAACAATGATTATACTTTTTTATCATCGGGAGATTGCCGATTTTTGTCGCTTTAATATCAAGAAGATAAAATGGCAGCAGAAGACAAAGAAATAATTTTATTAAAAGTTTCTGGACACGATAAAATTGGGGTTACAGCAGGATTGACAGCTGTATTGGCAACTTACGATGCCAATATTTTAGATATCGGGCAAGCTGATATTCACGATACGCTTTCATTAGGAATTTTGTTCGAAATTGCCGCAGGATCTTCTTCAGCACCTGTTTTAAAAGATCTTTTGTTTAAAGCATACGAATTGGAAATTAAAGTGAAATTTATTCCAATTTCTATCGAAGATTATGAAACGTGGGTAAAATCACAATCAAAACAACGTTATATCATCAATATTTTGGGTGAGAAACTGGCGGCATCACAATTGTCTGCAGTAACTCAAATATTGTCAGATCAAAATTTAAATATTGATTCTATTATTAGATTAACAGGAAGAACTTCTGTTGTCGAAAAAGAAGAATATCCGCGTTCTTGTATTCAATTGTCTGTAACAGGCGAAATTGTAAACAAGATCATCATGACTGCGAGTTTTATGGAAATCTCTAGAACACTCAACGTTGATATCTCTTTCCAAGAAGATAATATTTACAGAAGAAACCGCCGTTTGGTTTGCTTCGATATGGATTCGACTTTAATTCAAACAGAAGTAATCGATGAGCTTGCAGAATTAAATGGAGTAGGAGATCAAGTGCGAGCGATTACAGAATCGGCTATGAATGGTGAAATTGACTTCAACGAAAGCTTTAAAAAACGTATGGCACTTCTAGAAGGTTTGAGTGAGGAAGTTCTACAAAACGTTGCTGTTAATCTGCCAATAACTCAAGGAGCACACCGTTTGATGAAAGCTTTAAAATATTACGGTTATAAAACGGCAATTCTTTCAGGAGGATTTACATATTTTGGAGAATATCTTCAAAAAGAATTAGGAATAGACTACGTTCACGCCAATCAATTAGAAATAAAAGATGGTAAACTGACAGGGAAATATTTAGGAGATATCGTAGACGGTCAGAAAAAAGCCGAATATCTAAAAGCAATCGCCGAAAAAGAAGGAATCCACATCAACCAGACAATCGCGGTTGGAGATGGAGCCAACGATTTGCCAATGCTAAACTTAGCTGGTCTAGGAATTGCTTTCCACGCAAAACCAAAAGTAAAAGAAAGCGCCTCAACTTCAATTTCGAGTTTAGGTCTTGACGGTGTTTTATACTTATTAGGATACCACGATAGATATATCGATATGATGTAATTTACAAATTGTCACCCTGAGCGAAGTCGAAGAACCCGACCCATTTTTTGTCATCCCGAGGGACGAGGGATCTCCACAAGTAACTCGACAATCAAAATAAAAAACAAACCTCAGTCTTTACAATAAAAGGCTGAGGTTTTTTATATAGGCATGTCCCGCCAGAAAAAGGCGGGCCGGGCTATCCGTTCCAATCTTTTTATTTTTAAAGAAAAAATAAAAAGGATTTCCACTTCTATCCCTCATGCGGGTTTAGTGGAATTAAATTTTTATTTTCTAGATTCCAACTCTTTTTTTATCTCTTTCAAATTTTTCAGATTCAAGAAAAGAATAGGCAACAAAGCAATAGGAATAATATTCATAGCGCTAAAGCCTTTCATAAAAACGATAAATAGATTTAAAACGAATAGCATAAAAAGCACAACGCAAAAAACGGTATTCACGTTTTTTAATGTCTTCTGGTTTTTAATCAGTTCTTCAGTGGTCATTTCGCTGAATTTTGTGTCTTTCATTTTATATTGTTTTTTAGCACATTTCTTTCAATTGTTCTAAATAATCTCTCTGATTCGAAAGTCTCGGAATCTTATGCTGACCGCCAAGTTTATCTCTTTCTTTCAACCAATCATAAAAAAGATTCTCGCGGGCAACATTAATCACCAAAGGATTTAAAGTCATATTATTGTAGCGTTTCGCTTCGTAATCAGAATTTAGGGTTTGCAATGTCTCGTCCAGAACTTTTTGGAAAAGCCCCACATCGGCTGGATGTTTCTTAAATTCAATCATCCATTCGTGAGCGCCTTTTTCTTTATCATGCATAAAAATAGGAGCAACTGTATAATCGATAACTTCTGTTTGAGTAACCAGGCAAGCCTTAGCAATTGCTTGATCAGTATTTTCAACCATTAATTCTTCGCCAAAAACATTAATGTGGTGTTTAGTTCTTCCCGTTACTCTAATTCTATATGGATTTAAAGAAGTAAAACGAACCGTGTCGCCAATTAAATAACGCCACAAACCAGAATTTGTCGTAATAACTATAGCATAATTTTTATTCAATTCAACATCTGCCAGACGAACCACTTTTTGGTTTGGAGTTCCAAAAGTATCCATCGGAATAAATTCATAGAAAATTCCGTAATCCAGCATCAATAATAAGTCACTTGAATTATTTAAATCCTGAATCGCAAAAAAGCCTTCAGAAGCATTGTATATTTCGTAATATCTAAAATCCTTGCTTGGCAAAAGCTTTTTGTATTGTTCTCTATAAGGAGAAAAACTTACGCCTCCGTGAAAATAAACTTCCAGATTTGGCCAAAGTTCCAATAAACTCTGTTTTCCTGTATTCTCTAAAACTTTATTCATTAAAACCAACATCCAAGAAGGAACTCCTGCAAAACTGGTTACATTTTCATTTTTAGTTTCGTTGATAATGGCGGCAATTTTCGTTTCCCATTCGCTCATCAGCGAAGTTTTGCTGCTTGGCGTACTGCTAAATTCAGCCCAAATAGGCATATTCTCAATCAGAATAGCCGATAAATCTCCAAAGAAAGTATTGTTGTTTTCGTAAATCTGAGAACTTCCGCCTAGACGAAGACTTTTTCCCAAAAACAATTCAGAATCTTCATTATTATTTAGATAAAGACACAAAAGATCTTTACTGCCTTTATAATGACAGTCTTCCAAAGCTTCATTACTTACAGGGATAAACTTACTCTTTGCATTTGTAGTCCCGCTCGATTTAGCAAACCATTTAATTGGAGTTTCCCAAAAAACATTTTGTTCGCCCAAACGAGTACGTTCGATTAGCGGTTGTAATTCTTCATAAGTGGCAATTGGAACTCTTTCTGCAAAAGTTTGATAGGAATTTATAGACGAGAATTCATATTTTTTTCCAATAACTGTATTTTCAGATGCCGTCAATAAGTTGTGCAATAATTCTTCCTGAACTTCATTTGGGTATTTTAAAAAAAGTTCAATTTGGTGAATCCTTTGTTTTAGGACCCAAGATGCAAACGAATTGATAATAGATAAAGGCATGAATCTGTTTTTTAGTTAACTGATTTTAGGTTTTAAATCTTACAATCTGTGTAAAACAAAAAACTTAAAATTTGAATATCGAGAGACAAATAGTAACTTTGTCTTCATATCAAAAATAGTATTTTTTTGTAAAAAACAATTCTATTTGAAGTAAAGATTCTACTTAATAAGTCGAATTTTAACACAAAAAACTTTAAATCTTTTGATAAATCTAAATCAGCAATTATAAATAAAAAAACGAATGCAATATCAAGGCGTACTGACAAAAATGCAAACTGAACTTGGAAGTCCAATTCAATATTATTTAGTTTTCGAAGATAGTTTCTTAAACGTGAATCAATTATTAGATAAAGAAATTGAAATCAATTTTGTAGGATGCCAATGCTTGAATTGCGGTAAAAAGAAAAAAATATACAGACAAGGTTTTTGTTATGAATGTTTTTATTCAAGCCCAGCTGTTGGAGATTGGATTATGAGGCCAGAATTGAGTACTGCGCATTTGGGAATTGCAGACAGAGATTTAGAGTATGAATCAAAAGCTCAGCTACAGCCTCACATTGTTTATTTGGCTTCGGCTTGTGAAATAAAAGTTGGTGTAACTCGTAAATCACAGGTTCCAACGCGTTGGATCGACCAAGGTGCTTCTCAAGCGATTGCAATTGTTGAGGTTCCAAACCGATATTTGGCCGGAATAACCGAAGTGGCGCTAAAAGATCATTATACAGACAAAACCAATTGGAGAAAAATGTTGCAAAACTCGGTTGAAAAATTTGATTTAATTGCGGAAAAAGCCAAAATTGAAAGTCTGATTCCTCAAGAAGTTAGAGATTATTTTTATGCTGAAAAAAATGATGTTTACGAACTTCAATATCCAGTTTTAACCTATCCTGCAAAAGTGAATAGTTTAAATTTAGATAAGACGCCTTCTTTTAGCGGAAAATTAACTGGAATTAAAGGCCAGTACTTATTATTTGAAAATGGAACAGTTTTTAATGTTCGTGGTTCAGAAGGTTATGTGGTCACAATAGACGTCTAGAGTTTCTGGGGAGTTGTCGATGTTTTTGAGCTAACTATCTATTGTATTGTTGATTACATGATAATTTATTGTAATTTTAACTCAATTCCAAAGACATTAAGATGCGAATATTGATACATTTGATTACAATTTTGTAACAAATGCTTATTGGAAGAATTTACTTTTAGAAAATAAAAGAGATTAGATTTGAAGCTGTCTCTTGATTACAATTTTCTAAAATTAATTTAAGATTTATAACTCGTAAATTATTCCATAAATGAGTATTTTAAGCAAAATAAATGTACACAGGCGTAGCATAATGCGCAATCTGACTAAGAATGTTGGTAAAGCGAATATGCAGAACGATTTTATTTTGGTCGACAAAAGCGAAATTAAAAAAGTTCTCATTTGTAGACCAAATGGAAGGTTAGGAAATCTTCTATTGATTACGCCCCTTGTTCAGGAAGTGTCCGAAATGTTTCCAAATTGTAAAATTGATTTATTTGTAAAAGGAACATTAGCTCCAATTATTTTTGAAAAATACGATGCGGTTGACAAAATAATTCATTTGCCTAAAAAACCGTTTAAAAGTTTAGTAGAATACTCAAAGGTTTGGATTTCATTAAAAAGAGCACACTACGATTTAGCTATTAATGTTGATCAAAACTCATCCTCAGGCCGATTAGCGGTTCAGTTTTCAAATGCCAAATACAAATTTTTCGGAGATTCTGGTGAAGAATTGGCAGAACAAAAAAGCGATTTTGAGCATATTGCAAAGTATCCTGTTTATAATTTTAGAAACTATTTGTCAAAATTGAGAATGCCAACAAATAGCAATAAAATAATTGCTCCTGTAGACCTTAAATTATCGGCTTCTGAAATTACAGAAGGCAGAAAAATACTTAAAGAACTGACCAATAACGATAAAAAAACAATTTGCATTTTCACTTACGCAACAGGAACAAAATGCTTATTAGAAGAGTGGTGGGAAAAATTTTATTCTCAGCTTACTGCAGAATATAAAGATTATAACATTATTGAAATCCTGCCTGTAGAAAATGTATCCCAAATCGGATTTAAAGCACCAACATTTTATAGTAAAGATATTCGCGAAATAGGATCGGTAATAGCCAATGCGGAGTTGTTTATTGGTGCAGATAGCGGAATCATGCATTTAGCGAGTTCAGTACATACACCAACTATCGGGCTGTTTTCTGTTTCTAGTTTAAAAAAATACGAACCCTACGATAATTGCAGTATCGGTATAGATGTAAATCTCTATACGAAAAGGAAATACATACAAACGATAAATACAATCTTGAATAATGGTAGATTGAATGGTTTGTCAAAAGCAATATAAAAATAAAAAATCCTGTTCGAAAGAACAGGATTTTTTTATGATTAAACTTAGCGTCTCAGTATCTTAGAAGCTTACAACTTAATTAAGGATTCTTTTTCTTAAACAATCCGTTCAATAAATCACTTGCTTTTTTAGTTACTTCCTGAGTTTTCTGCTCTTTTTCAGTTTTAGCAGCCTGAGTCGTATCTTTTGCTTTAGTGTTTTTGTTTATTAAATCTGTAAGTGCTGAAGTACCTTTTTGAGTCAGTTTTTCTTTCTGCTGATTTACCAATTGCGTAGTTAAATTACTAACAGCAGTTTTCATATCTGTACTGATTTTAGGATTTGAAAAGTTACCAGTCAAAGAAGCATTAATTGGAATATTATCCAGTTTTGCAGCATCGGCAGGTGACATTTTTGCAATTAAATTATTGGCTTCAGTTCCTAAGTATTTGGCAGGAACATCAAACTTAATTGTGTAATTCATCGTTTGGTCAAAACCATGAGTTCCTCCAACAGTAGCTTTTATGTCTTGATATTTAATATCAAATGGTTTTACATTTACTTTTCCGTTATCAAAAGTCAATGCCATTTTCAAATCGTTCAGATTCAATTTGTTTAAATCAAGAAACTTCACGTTCGAAGTAAGCGAATTTAAAACCGTTGAGTTTTTAGCGTTTACTGTAGTCGATAACAATTGGCCTAATAAATCTCCTGAAATAGACTTTAAATCTGGAGTCAATTCTTTGGCGTCCAAATTACCATTCAGTTTGATAGTTGAATTCAGTTTTCCGTTAATGATTCCAGCAATTGGAGCGATTTTTTTCATCATATCCAATTGTGTAAAAGTCTGTGCAATATCAACTTGGTTAAAACCTAAGTTCATATCAAAAGTTGGCACTTTCTCTTTTGTAGAAACAGCTCCATTAAGACCAATCTGTCCTCCGAAAATATTTGTTTTAAAGTTTTCAAGAGTTGCTTTTTCATCTTTAATAAGCAATCTTCCAGAAACATCTTTTAATTTTAGATTGTCATATAAAACCGTTGTTGCTTTTGCATTCAATGTACAATTCAAGAAAGCAGGAATCTTCATTGCATCAGCTGGTTTTGCTGGAGTCTTAGTTTCTTCTTTTGCAGGTTCGCCAGCAGTCATGAAATCATCAACAGCCAATTGGTTAGAACTCATGTTGAAGTTTCCTTTCAATTCTTGTTTTTTGAACATAAAACCGTAGAAATTCTCTAAAACTCCGTTAATGCTAATATCACTTTTTCCAGTCGTTGCATCAAACTGTTTTAAGTTAATTCTGCTCGGATTGAATTCAACCAACGCCATGCTGATGTTCATCGATTTATTGTTTTCGTCAGTATATTTAAATCCTGACAAACTCATTGTACCAGCATTTTTGATGTTTTGATACTGGCTTTTTTCTACAGAAGCCATATCAAAATTAGTGGTAACGTCAGCTTTTAAAATACCTGCCAAAGGCTTATCCATTTTAATTGGATACGCTTTTGAAAGATTAGCTAAATTGATTGTTCCTTTTAAAGCCGCGTCAATAATAGGATTTACCGTTATGTTTTTAATATTCGCTTTAGCGTTAAAAACATCCTGATCAATTCTAAAAGATAACTTATCTAGGTTTACATAAGTATCATTTAAAATTCCAGTTTCGTTAATGATTTTAGTATCAATTACAATATTCTGAACTGATTTTGGAAGGTTAGGATATTGGAAAGAGGCATTGTTAGATGCAATTTCAATATTAAATTTCGGAACTGTTGTGTCCGTAAGTTCTCCTTTTGCAAAACCATTTACGGTAAAATCTCCAGTAGTTTTTACTCCGTCTAAACCTGCAGCATAAGCCGAAGGAATTAAACCTAAGAAATTGGTAAAAGAAGAAGTTGGAGTTTTAAACTTTAAATCGTAAATCTGCGCTTTCTCTGCCATTTGAATGAATCCATCAAATTCTAAAGGCAATTGATTGATTAAGGCTTTGTTTTCTTTGAAAGTATATTTGCTTTTCTCTAAATCAATTCCAAGAACAGCGTCAAGAGTTAGTTTCACATTTTTCATGTAATTTATTTTATCCATGTCTAATGAAACTTTTGCAGTAGATTTTGTAGTTAAATCTAGCTTCGAATTGGTGAAATCTCCAGTTCCTTCGTGGTTTAAACTGTCAATTACCATTTTAATTTTAGAACCTTGATCGATGTATCTAAAAGTAAAATTCTCGATTTTATAGTTCTGAATTTTTAATGCAAGAGGTTTGCTTTCCTCGGTTTTTGTTTCTTCTTTTTTGTCTTTTAAAGCGATATCGAAGTTTCCAACACCATCTTTATTGAAAATAATATTTACTAATCCGTTAGTAGAACTAATTCCCTGAATGCTTAAAGGCTCTTCTTTTCCTTTGAAAAGCTCTTTAATACTCATTTTTAAATTCAATTCTCCAAGCGAAACTAAAGTGTCGCCTTCAAAAGGAGCTTTGTTAATGATAACTAATTTTTCGATCCCAACTGTTGCGTTTGGAAAATTCTTAAACAAACTTAAATCGGCATCTGTAAAACTTACTTTGGCGTCAACACTTTCGTTGATGGCTTCAACGATTTTGGACTTAATCTGGTCTTTAAATAAAAAAGGAATGGCAAATAATGCAGCAACAAATACCACAATAACTATGGCACTTATTTTTAAAACTTTTTTTAGCATATAAATAGATTTGAGGGTTTACATTTTTAAAATCGACTCCTGCAAAAATAGTTTTTTTTACTAGAGTTTGAAGATAAAGTTTTCTTAATTGTGTAGGAAATTTATTAAAATTTATAAAATAAAAAATCCGTTGAGAACTATTTTCAAAACGGATTTTTTAGGATGTTTATTTTATTATTTCTGAATAAATGAAACTATTTTTTCAACTAGGATTTCAGAAATAGGAAGTGTTTCATTATTATAACTAGCCATATTATCTTCTTGATTGCCATCAATAGTTTTCATAATATGGTTCATTTTGTCAATAATTTGAAGTTCTGCATTTTTGTTTGCCTGTTTTAAATTTTCGGCATCTTTTACAGCAATCTGAATATCATTATTTCCCTGTAGTATTAAAACAGGAATTGTAAGTTTTTGGATTTCGGTCTGTGGATTATATTTGAACCATGAAATTAGATAAGGTTGAACACTTGGTCTGAAAAGAGAATTCAGCATCGGATCAACTTTTTTTACCTCAAATCCATTTTTTAAACTATCAATAATTGGAAAAGTCATGTCATTTAACTGTTTCATTGACTTTGCTCCAATCTGCGTTTTTAAAATCTGATCTGCCGGTTCGCCTGCTCCTGCAATAGAGATAAACTTATCGGCTTTTGCACTGGCAACCATTCCGATCAAAGAACCTTCGCTGTGACCAATTATAATTATTTTAGAAAAACGTTTATCTTGTTTTAAATAATTAATCCAGCTTTTTGCATCTTGGATGTAATTTTCAAAAACGAGACTGCTTTCAGATCCTCCGGCAGCTTTACTTTCTCCGATAGCTCTTTTATCGTATCTCAAAGATGCAATTCCGTTTTTTGCTAAAGCTTCTGCCAGCATTTTTAACGAATTGTTTTTCATCATCGGATTATTTCCGTTTCTATCCGTTGGACCAGAACCAGCAATGATTAAAGCAACTGGAAATTTTTTCGTCAAATCTGGCGTTGTCAGCGTACCAAAAATCTGATCGTTATTTATTTTTAAGATCGCAGGCGTTTCTTTAAACGTGATTTCTTTCTTGGTTTGGGCGTTTAAAAAACTCCAAAACAAAACCGTTAGAAAAAGAATTACTTTATTCATCTTTTAATCCGAATTAATAAATATTGATTCCGTAAGGCAATATGGCTTGTACTCCTTTTTGTTTTTGGAATTTCTTTACCTGTTCAAGAAGAAGATAATTCTCTTCTCCAATTTCTTCTTTTATAAACGCCTCTTTTGATTTTGCAAAAGGAAGATTACCCAATAGATCGTTTAACGTTTTTTCGTATTCAGGATAATTCTGAGTGCTGTATTTTTTTACTTTAGCGATTTTTGCTGCTTCAGCAATCGCATCATTCAATCCACCTATTTTATCAACTAAACCAATTTTTAAAGCTTCAGTTCCAGACCAAACTCTTCCTTGCGCAATAGAATCAACTTGTGCAAAAGTCATTTTACGTCCTTCAGCAACATGGGTTACAAAAGTGTTGTAGATTTTTTCGACTCCTTCTAAAGTAAAGGCTTTGAATTTCTCATCAACAGGTAAAAACGGACTGTAGTTTGCTGAATTCTCGTGGGTTTTAACCTGCTCAGAATTGATTCCTAATTTGTTTGCCAATGGACTAAAGTTAGGTAGCATTCCGAAAACTCCAATAGATCCTGTGATGGTATTGTTTTCAGCAAAGATTTTATTGGCGTTACAAGCAATATAATAACCGCCAGAAGCAGCATAATTACCCATAGAAACCACAACTGGCTTCACTTTTTTGGTAATTTCGATTTCTCTCCAAATTAAATCAGATGTTAGTGCGCTTCCTCCTGGACTGTCAATTCTAAGAACGATAGCTTTAACATCGTCATTTTTTCTAGCTTCTTGCAAAGAACGTCTCATAGAACCTTCCCCAATTGTATTTACATCTCCTTCGCCGCTTCCAATTTCGCCTTGAGCGTAAATAATAGCAATCTGATCTGTTGCAGTATTAGCTAAAGCTGTTGTTACGTGGTTTTGAGTATAATCTGAGATCGAAATTTTGTTGTAATCTTCGTCTTTGTCTACTTTTAAAGCTTTTCTAATCGCATCGTGATAAACATCTTCGTAAGCAATGATGTCAACTAAATGCTGTTGTTTGGCCATTTCTGGAGTTCTTGCTAGAAGTCCGTTTGCAATTTCGTTTAGTTTAGGAAGCGGAATATTTCTGCTTTTTGAAATATCAGCTGAAACAGTTGCCCAAATAGAGTTCAAAAGTGCAGTGATTTGTTCTCTATTAGCATCACTCATTTTATTTTCTAAGAAAGGTTCAACAGCACTTTTATATTTTCCGTGACGAATAACTTCCATGTGAATTCCTGATTTATCCTGAAAATCTTTGAAGAACATAATTTCAGAAGAAAGACCTTTAAAATCAAGATCTCCAGCAGGATTTAAATAAATGGTGTTGGCTACAGAATTTAAATAATATTCTTTTTGAGAATAAGTATTCGCATATGCCCAGACAAATTTTCCAGATTTTTTGAAGCTTTCAAGAGCATTTCTTAAATCTTTATATTGCGCAAGACCAAGAGAAGATTCATCATTTAAGATTGAAATTCCTTTGATGTTGTCATCAGTTTTTGCCGCTTCAATAGCATTAATAACATCGGTTATGCCGATGCCTTTTTTATCTGAAAAGACTGTTACCCAAGGATCTTTATATTTCCCTGCGTAATCGTTTTTAATTTCTTTTAAATTCAATTCAATAACCGAATCCGATTTAACAGAAACACTGTCGTCTCCACCAAAAATGGCTCCGATAAAGATTACTCCAAAAAAGAAGAGCATAATAAATACAAAAATACCAATAACTGTGGCAATTACATTTCCTAAAAACTTCATATGTATATTTTTTTAATAAGTAGCGAAAAAGGGCAAATTGTTACAAATTAGACTTCTAAATTTATGATTGGATTTGAGACGTCGTTTCACAAATATATTGGTTAATTCTAAAATAGTTTTAGTTAATTTGCATTAATTATGAAATTACAGCATCAAGTCGTTTTATCGATAGGCAGCAACCAAGGCAGCAGACTAGAAAACATTCAGAAATGTATTGATTTAATACACCAAAATGTGGGAACTGTCATTCAGGTTTCAAAACTTTATGAAACACCTGCATGGGGTTTTGAAAGTGATGCTTTTTATAATTGTGCACTTCTTTTGCACACCTATTCGTCTGCGCAAAAAATACTCAATCAGATTTTAAAAGTCGAAAAAGAACTGGGAAGAATTCGCTTGAATAAAGAAGGATATCAATCTAGAATTATTGATGTTGATTTGATTGCTTTTGATGCTGAAATAATTGATACAGAAAAGCTTCAGGTTCCGCATCCATTAATGCAGAATAGAAATTTTGTTTTGTTGCCAATGCAAGATTTAAAGTTGAATTGGAAACATCCTATTTTGCAGAAAACAATTTCAGAATTGATCTCGATTACTCCAGATGACAGTGTATGTACGGTTGTTCAGGATTTGAAAAGTCCGATTAGCGAAATTCCAATAAATCACTTTAATTATGTAGCTTTTGAAGGGAATATCGGAGCAGGAAAAACGACTTTAGTACACAAAATTGCAGAAGATTTTAACGGAAAAACGGTTTTAGAAAGATTTGCAGATAATCCGTTTTTACCAAAGTTTTACAAAGATCAGAATCGATATGCGTTTCCTTTAGAAATGTCTTTTTTAGCCGATCGCTATCAACAATTGGCAGATGATTTGGCGCAGTTTGATCTGTTTAAAGATTTTATAGTTGCAGATTATCATATTTTTAAATCACTGATTTTTGCAAAAATCACGCTTGCTGAGGATGAATATCGTTTGTATAGAAATCTGTTCGATATTATTTACAAAGAAATGCCGAAACCAGATTTGTATATTTATTTGTACCAAAATACAGATCGCCTTCTTCAAAATATCAAAAAGCGCGGACGTATTTATGAACAGAATATTGAAGCTGAGTATTTAGAAAAAATCAATAACGGTTATTTAGAATACATAAAATCCCAAGCCGATTTGAATGTTTTAATTATTGATGTTTCTGACCGTGATTTTGTAAAAAATCACGAAGATTATCTTTATATTTTAAATGAAATTAAGAATAAAACTGCTTCTTAAATTTTATATTATTCCAAGCTGTTTTCTAAGTTTTGCAGATAGTTTTTCCTGAACAAGGCGATAAGACTGCTGAATGTATTTTTCCCATTCTGATTTTTTCATTCGCGTAATATCATCAATTAAAACCCATTTGTATTTAGCAACATAAGGCGCAGGTTTAAATCCAGGTTTATTGCTCATTTCTTCGAATTCTTCATCCAAAACTTTAAATGAAGCTGATGTTGGATTTTGGTCAAGTCCAACTACGCAATACATTTTTGAACCTACTGAAAATACAAGATCGTGTTCCCATTTTATATCTTCGGTTGTGCCAGTCAGTTTTTGACAGATTTCTCGAATGGTTTCTATATTCATATTATCTTTTTAATGTAAAATGTCCTCTTAAAACTGGCATTGAATCGTCTACTTTTAATGCATACCAATAATCAGATGAAGGAAGAGGAACTTGATTTAATGTGCCATCCCAGCTCATTTTGAAACGGCTTAATTGTGCTAT
This sequence comes from Flavobacterium tagetis, assembly GCF_016735615.1. Lineage (GTDB taxonomy): Bacteria > Bacteroidota > Bacteroidia > Flavobacteriales > Flavobacteriaceae > Flavobacterium > Flavobacterium tagetis. The sequence goes on along the minus strand of NZ_JAERSF010000001.1, from coordinate 333,468 downwards.
TAGTTTTCCGTAACGATCAAAAATTGTGACTACGGCCTGAGGGTAATTCTCCATTCCCGTTACTTCCCATACATCGTTGTAAGTATCATTGTTTGGCGTAAAAAAAGCAGGGAAAACAAGAACTACAAATTGTTTAGTAGTTCCACCACATCCACTTTTTTCTCGTGCATAAGCAGTTTGTAATCCGCCAGGAACATCATAAAAAACAGTTGAATTTTGATAATTAACGCCATCAACAGAGTACTCAAAATAATCTTCTGCTTTTACAGGATAAATAATAGCTCTTGTGCCTTCAACATCCACACGTGCAATTTGAGGAATCATATGCTCTTCAACAATAATTGTTTTTGTACTCGAACAGTTTTCAGGACTTGTAACAACTACAGTATATTTACCTCCTTTGCTAACCGTAATTTGTTGAGAGGTTTCATTAGCATTTGACCATGAATAGCTCATTCCAGTAATTCCTGCATCTAATGTTATGGATTGAAATTGACATAAAGGCAAAGTCTCATCCGTAACCGCTGGTGGAGTGTAAATTACAATGTTTACAGGAGTTCTGGTAGTATTTACGCATCCATTATTTGATGCTTCAGCATAATAAGTAGTATTGGATGAAATTGTTGGCGTGGTAAAAGCTGTTCCTTGAAAAATACTTGTTTGATCAGTTGGAGAAGTATACCAGTTTATAATTCCAATATTTGAAGTGGCTTTAATTGTTAAAGTTCCTGGACCACAATTTGTATATGTTTCTTGTTCTGCAATAGGAGTTGAAGGAGTAGCATATACATTTGCTTTTACTGATTTACGGTTGGATTCGCAGCCAGCATCAACATAATAAGTTGTAGTTGTCGTTATTGTTGGGGTAGTATAAGTTGGACCTGTTGCTAATAAATTTCCGCCAACTAGAGCGTCAAACCATCTAATTGTTGCTCCAGCAGTTGATGTTGCATTAAAGGAGAAACTTCCTGAATCGCAAACTGGAGTTGGATCAATAGCTGGAGTTGCTACAGGAATTGTGATTTTGGTACTGGTAGCAATTTCTAGCGGGGCTTCACCAGGCATTCCTCCATATTCCACCACATATCCTTTTGGCTGATAATTACCAGTGGTATCTCCTGTATTGGATAAGTCGTTCCAAGAACCTCTTATCCCAACACCGGGCTGGGTGATGTGAGCATAATCTTCATCACCTTGTTGGTTAGGTTCGCCTGTATTCCAAAAAGCATAATTTGGTGTCGAGCCATTTGCATTTCCGTTCCAAAAAATAGTTCCAGTTTCTGGGCCTGTAACCCATTTCCAGACACCTTCTGTTTCGGCATCACTTCCTCCAATCCATCCCGTTCCAGAAGCTTGCTCACCAATTAATTTGGCTTCATCAGCCGACAATATAGTGGCTAAATAACCTTGAAGGCCATAATAGGTACGGGTTGCCGCTGCATCTTTCGCAGATGTCCATGTTATTCCGATACTTGGAACATATTCGTAATAATGTTGTGTAGATGGTAAATAATTTGCTTTACCCATTGTTATAGAAAATGTCCTGATTCCAGAAGCTGTTGCAGAAGAATTTGTAAAGACAACATCTTTAATAGCATCAACAAAATCAGAATATACAACATCAGCTCCCGTTGGACTAGATAATGTAAGTTTCCCAGCAGTTGCATCCCAGTTTGTGGTAATATTTGAATGTGCTGTAGGATTTGAAAGTTCTAGTTTGTCAAAGCCGCTAGAATATCCTGAAGAAATTTGAATATAAACTGCCTCAGTTCCAGTATCTGATAGATCATTTGTTATAGTAACATCTTCCACAATATTTATAGTAGTTTTAGGGCAGTATAATTGATCTCCTGTGGCTTTTATTTTTGGTGGGGCAACAGCTGCGAATCGGTTGCAATCGTTCGAATAATTGGAAGTGTTGTCTTTATAAGCGAACCAATTGGCATTAGAATAATTTTCGTTGTCTACTTGAATGCAGGCAAGAGCTGGATTGGTTTTAAAATCCATAGCAGTAATTCTTGAATTCTGTCCGTTTTTTAAGTTTAAAGAAGTCAATTGGTTATAATCACACCAAAAGTTAATTAAATTGCTATTTGTTGAGACATCTAAACTTGTTAATTGATTGTAGCGGCAATTTAGAACTAAGAGCTTTGTGTTGCTTGTAACATTTAGAGAAGTTAAATGATTAGCAAGTGTATTGAAATATTCTAAATCAATATTTCTAGAAATATCAATACTTGATAAATTATTCGAAGCGCAACTTAAATCTCTTAAGAGGAGATTTTTAGATAAATCCAAAGAACTTATTTGATTTGCGGTACAACTTAAACTTGTCAAAGAAGTGTTATTTCTAATGTCTAAAGCGGTTAATCTATTGTTGAAACAAAAGAGCGTTTTTAAAAGTACATTTGTTGAGACATCTAAACTGTTTAATTTGTTATTCTCTACAAATAAAACTTCTAAAGCAGTATTCTTTGCCAGATCAATGTTTGTGAGTTCGTTATAGCCACAATTTAAATATCTAAGTTTTAAATTATTTGAAAGGTTTAAAGAAGCGATTTTATTTCTTCTATAAGGATTATTAGGATCTATTAATCCTAGATTTAAGGACTCTAATTGTGTAAAAGCTTCGATTCCTGTTAAATCAATAATATTCCTGCCAGGAATTTCTAATATTTTTACATTGGTAACATTTGCAGTCAATACCTGACCGTCAATAGTGCCACTATCAATATTTAAATCGATTAAAGCTTGTTCGAAATTTGGGTCAGGAATTGGGGTATATTGTTGTGCAAATCCAATGAAACCGGACAGCAGTAAAATGAATAAAAAAGAAATTTTTACAGAGTAATTATTTTTCATTTTATAAAAGTATCACTTTTATAATAATAAAAAAATATATTTACATTTCTAACATTTTATGGTTTGAAAATATAGTAAAATCACATTTTTTTAAGAAAAAGGCTGTTTGTTTTTATTCAGGCCAGTTTATTTTTTGAAATAAATCCCAAACTACAATTCCGGCACTTACAGAGATATTGAGAGAGTGTTTTGTTCCTAGCTGAGGAATTTCAATACATCCGTCACAGATTGCAACAGCTTCTTGTGATACACCATAAACTTCGTTACCAAAAACTAAAGCATATTTTTGGCCTTTTTCGATTTTAAAATCCTGAAGAAATACAGAACTTTCAACTTGCTCAATAGCCATTGTGAGCACATTTTCTTTTTTTAGATTTTCAATCACTTCCAAAACATTCTCATGGTGTTCCCAAGCAACAGTTTCAGTTGCGCCAAGAGCGGTTTTATGAATTTCTTTGTTTGGTGGAGTTGCAGTAATACCGCATAAAATGATCTTTTCAATCAAAAACGCATCAGCTGTTCTAAAAACAGAACCAATATTGTGAAGACTTCGAATATCGTCTAAAACTAATATTAAAGGGGTTTTCTCCGATTTTTTAAAATCTTCAATTGATTTACGGTCTAGTTCGCTGTTTTCGAGTTTTCTCATCGTTTTAAATTCTAGTAATAAAAAAAGCTTCCAAAGATAAGGAAGCTTTTTGATTATTTTAAATGTTTTTCAGATTAGCTTTTTACTGGATCTGGTAAAACAGTACCTTTAATAGTAAGGATTTTTGTTGGTTGTCCTTCTGCGTTAGAAGTAACAGTTACAGTTTTTGTAAAAGCACCAACTCTGTCAGTAGCATATTTTACGCCAATAATACCTTTAGCTCCTGGAGCGATTGGTTCTTTTGGAGTAGTTGGAACAGTACAACCACAAGATCCTGTAGTGTTAGTAATGATTAATGGTTTAGTTCCGTTGTTAACAAAAACAAATTCACGTTTTCCATCAGCATTGTGAGCGATAGTTCCGTAGTCAATAGTTTCAGTTTCGAAAAGCATTCCTGCTCCTTCAACTTTAGCAACTTTAGTAGCTTTAGCTTTTTTAGTTGTTTGTGCATTTGTAGCCGTGATACCAGCAACAGCCAACATAGCGAATAAAATTATTTTTTTCATCTTTAAGGGTCTTTTTTTAAATGATAAACAAAGCTATATAAAAAACTTAAATCAGTAACTAAAAATATCTTAAAATATTTTAATTTTTGAAGCTTTTCATATGCGGCTAAAAAAGCATAAATTCGCTGTCTTAATTTTTCATTTAAAAACATTACAATTTGGCAGCTAAAGAGAAAGTGGTGAAGGAAACACCTTTAATGAAACAGTACAACGAAATCAAGGCTAAATATCCTGATGCATGTCTGCTTTTCAGAGTAGGAGATTTTTATGAAACCTTTGGAGAAGACGCCATTAGAGCTTCTAAAATTTTAGGGATAACCTTAACTAAAAGAGGAGCAGGGTCTGATACCGAAACAGCGCTGGCTGGGTTTCCGCATCATTCTGTAAATACTTATTTGCCAAAATTGGTAAAAGCTGGACTTCGTGTAGCGATCTGTGATCAGCTGGAAGATCCAAAAATGACTAAAACAATCGTGAAAAGAGGTGTAACGGAGCTAGTAACTCCGGGAGTTTCTTTAAATGATGAGGTTTTGCAATCAAAATCAAACAACTTCTTAGCATCCGTTTATTTTGCTAATAAAAATATCGGAATTTCATTTTTAGATGTTTCGACAGGAGAGTTTTTGACCGCTCAGGGAAATGCAGAATACATTGATAAATTACTGCAGAACTTTAATCCAAGCGAAGTTTTGGTTCCAAAAAATAATAAGAATGATTTTAAAACTGCTTTTGGAGAAGATTTTCATAGTTTTTACTTGGAAGATTGGATTTATAAAGAAGATTATGCTTTAGAAACACTGACAAAGCATTTCCAGACGAATTCCTTAAAAGGATTTGGTGTTGAGGAATTAAAAGAAGGGATTATTGCTTCTGGTGCTATTTTGTATTATCTGTCAGAAACGCAGCATAATCGTGTACAGCATATCACTGCAATTCAGCGTATTGCTGAAGATGCTTATGTTTGGATGGATCGTTTTACGATTAGAAATTTAGAATTATATCACAGCTATAATCCGAATGCAGTTACTCTTTTGGATGTTATTGATAAAACACTTTCTCCGATGGGAGGACGTTTGTTAAAAAGATGGTTGGCTTTGCCTTTAAAAGATGCAAACAAAGTAAAAAGCCGTCATGAAGTTGTGGCTTATTTAAAGTCAAATCCTGAAATTCTGCATAATATTCAATATCAGATTAAACAGATTTCAGATTTGGAACGTTTAATTTCTAAAATTGCTGCAGGAAAAGTTTCTCCTCGTGAAATCGTGTATTTAAAGGAATCTTTGGATGCCATTATTCCAATTAAAACTCTTGCGCTAGAAAGTCCGCAGGAAGCTGTTAAAGTAATCGGAGACAGTTTGCATGCTTGCGATCTGCTTCGCGAAAAAATTAAAACGACTTTAAATCAAGATGCGCCTGTTGCAATTTCAAAAGGAAATGCTATTGCGAGCGGAATAAATGAAGAATTGGACGAGCTTCGTGCGATTTCGACTTCAGGAAAAGAATTTTTAGAAGGAATTGAAAAACGTGAATCTGAAAGAACAGGAATTTCTTCATTGAAAATTTCTTTTAATAATGTTTTCGGATATTATATTGAAGTTAGAAATACCCATAAAGATAAAGTTCCAGAAGAATGGATTCGTAAACAGACTTTGGTAAACGCAGAGCGTTATATTACTGAAGAATTAAAAGAATACGAAACCAAAATTTTAGGAGCAGAAGAAAAAATTTATAAAATAGAAAGTGAGCTTTTTGAGCAATTAGTAGCGTGGATTTCTACTTACATTAAACCAGTTCAAATGAACGCGTATTTGGTTGCGCAATTGGATTGTTTGTGTTCATTTACGCAAATGGCTGTTGAAAACCAATACGTGCAGCCTGAAATCGATGATACATTCGAATTGGATATCAAAAACGGAAGACATCCTGTGATTGAAAAACAATTGCCTGTTGGTACACCATATATTGCAAATGATGTTTTCTTAGATAGAGAAATGCAGCAGATTATTATGATTACCGGACCGAACATGTCGGGTAAGTCAGCAATTTTAAGACAAACGGCATTAATTGTGCTTTTGGCTCAAATGGGAAGTTTTGTTCCTGCTGATAGCGTTAGAATGGGAATTGTCGATAAGATTTTTACTCGAGTTGGAGCTTCAGATAATATTTCGATGGGAGAATCTACTTTTATGGTAGAAATGAATGAAACGGCTTCTATTTTGAATAACCTATCAGATAGAAGTTTGGTGTTGTTAGATGAGATTGGAAGAGGAACAAGTACTTATGACGGAATCTCGATTGCTTGGGCAATTGCCGAATTCTTGCACGAACACCCAGGAAGAGCTAAAACGCTTTTTGCGACGCATTATCATGAGCTGAATGAAATGACGGAATCGATGCCGAGAATTCAGAATTTCAATGTGGCAGTAAAAGAGTTAAAGGATACCGTTCTTTTTGTTAGAAAGCTAGTAAAAGGAGGAAGCGCACATAGTTTTGGAATTCACGTAGCAAAAATGGCTGGAATGCCTCAATTGGTTATTTCGAAAGCGCAAAAGCTTTTAAAGAAATTAGAAAAGAATCATTCAAGTGATGCTTTAAACGGAATAAAATCGGCAAATGAAGAAATGCAAATGAGTTTCTTTAATTTAGATGATCCTTTGTTGGAAGAGATAAAAGAAGAGATTTTGAATCTCGATATTAATGCAATTACACCGGTAGAAGCATTGATGAAACTGAATGAGATCAAAAGAATGTTGGTTAAAAAATAAAATTCAAAAATTTTTCAATTTTAAACTTTAGGTTATCAGAACGTTATAAAATAAGTCGATTTTTTTTTGAAAAAACGCTTGTGTAATTGAATAAATGTCCTAAATTTGCACTCGCAATACGAAACAAATCAAGTGTTGCAGTTCTTAATAAAATTTGAAAATGCGAAAATAGCTCAGTTGGTAGAGCGCGACCTTGCCAAGGTCGAGGTCGCGGGTTCGAGCCCCGTTTTTCGCTCTAAAACCATACAATGCTCGGATGGTGAAATTGGTAGACACGCTGGACTTAAAATCCAGTGAACAGCAATGTTCGTGCGGGTTCAAGTCCCGCTCTGAGTACTAAAGCCTCTTCTTTTGAAGAGGCTTTTTTTATTTGTAGACTTGCAAAGAATGAATTTACATAGTAAATTTATTGAGATCTCGAATCTTAGGATTTTAAAAATCTAAAATCAATAATCTAAAATCTAAAATCTAAAATTTCTAAATGGGTGCTTTTGTAATTAGCAAGCGATTTAATGATGAATATAAGTTTACGTTTACTTCTCGAAAGGGGAAAGTGATTTTTACAAGTTTAAGTTATGAATTGAGGTTTGAGTGCGAAGAAGATATTGAGAAGTTTAAAGCGAATATTGATCTTGCGAAATTTTTGAAATTTAAAGGCTCTGGCGGAAAGTATTTTTTTAAATTGATGCTTGGTGATGTTCACTTTGCTACAAGTCGAAAATATAGTACAGAATTGCTTTTGCAGAAAGGAATAAAAGAAATTGTAACGTATTCTTCAAGATCGGAGATTTTGGATTTTTCTTCGAGTGAATCAATTTTTGGTGATGAGGAATCTGAGGAAGAATTAGAAGAAGCGGCTGAGTAAGAAAAAAAAATATAGGCAATAAAAAAAGCGTTCGTAGTTACGAACGCTTTTTTTATTGTTGAAGTGGATTAAAGGAAAAATTAATCACAAAAAAAAACCATCTATAAAGATGGTTTTAAAATCGTTAGAATTTAGGTTCTAATTATTTTTTTACTTCTTCTACTTTGGCAGCAGCAGAATCAACTTTAGCAGCAGCAGAATCAACAGTTGCAGCAGCAGAATCAACAACAGCAGCAGCTGAATCAACAGCAACAGCAGTAGAATCTACAGCAGGAGCTTCAGCAGCAGCGTCAGCTTTTTTACAAGATACAACAGTTAATACAGCAACAACAGCTAAACTTAAAAATACTTTTTTCATCTTACTTTATTATAAAAGGTTAATTATTAATTCGTGGCAAAGATATAAATTTTTTAATATGTAAAATATTTTTTCACTTTTTTTTTAAAATATTTTCCTTGCTCACGTTTATCTTATTTATCAAAGAATATGCCAAAATTATAAATTTTTCTTAAATTATCTAATTTCTAGTCTAAATATTTTTTTATTGAATAATCTCTATGAAAATCAGTTGTTTAGCTTCTCTGATTTAAGGTTTGTTCTGTTTTTTAAGAATATTTAGGTAGAATTGTTTTTGCTTATTTCTTCAAATTTAACAATTTTAGCAAATCAAAAGGTTATGAGATGAGTTTTATAATCGTTTCAGTAGCTCCTTTATTGTTTTGAATAAATGATTTGCAGATTTTACTTTTTTCTTCTAGAAAGTTTTTGTCATTCAATAATTGATCAAAAACGGCCTTAAGTTCTGCGCTCGTTGAAATTGTTACGCAACCACCGATTTCTACTAAAGCAACAGCTTCTGCAAAATTCGAATAGTTTGGACCAATTACAATTGGAATTCCAAAAGTAGCAGGTTCTAATATGTTGTGTATTCCAGGATTTCCGAATCCGCCACCGACATACGCTATGGTTCCGTAACTATAAATCTTAGTAAGAATTCCAATCGTATCAATTATAAAGACATTATAGCCTGAAAGGTCTTTATTTTCTTTTTCTGAGAATAAAATTGTCGATTTTGTAATTTTTGATAGAAGATCTGAGATTTGATCTTGCTTGATATTGTGCGGTGCAATTATAAATTTTACGTAATCAGGTGCTTGATTAATGTATTCTGCAATTAAAATTTCATCTTTTGGCCATGAACTTCCGATAACTATCGTCGGTTGGTTGTTTTTAAAATTCTCCACATAATCCAATCGGTTGTCTCTTTCTAAAATAGCATTTACACGATCAAAACGAGTATCGCCAGAAACAATTACATTATTGAAGCCAAGACTTTCTATCTTTTGTTTTGATTTTTCGTTTTGAACAAAGAAATAAGTAAAAGCATTTAGTGCTTTTCTGTAGAAACCGCCATACCATTTAAAAAACATCTGATTGTCTCTGAAAATCCCAGAAATTAAATAAGTTGGCGTTTTGCTTTTTTCTAGTTCCTTTAAATAGTTCAGCCAAAATTCATATTTAATAAAAAATGAAAGTTCGGGATGAACCAACTTTAAAAATCTTTTTGCGTTGCTTTTAGAATCAAGCGGTAAATAAACTGTAACATCAGCGACTGTGTTATTTTTACGCACTTCGTATCCAGATGGTGAAAAAAAGGTTATAATTATCTTATGTTCAGGATATTTTTCTTTAATTTTTTCTATAACAGGAAGTCCTTGTTCGTATTCTCCAAGAGAAGCGGAATGAAACCAAATGGTTTTGTCATCTTCTTTGATTTTTTCTTCTAAAATTAAAAACACATTTTTTCGGCCTTCAATAAAAAGCTTAATTTTCGGACTAAACAATGCTATGATTTTTAAGAAAAAACCTGCAAGATATATGGCTAGATTGTATAAAAAAAGCATGTAATTTTTTTTGCAGCTAAATTACATTTCTTTCGACTATTTTCATTGGTTTGAAGCTATTAATAACTATTTTTGTTCCTCCTTTTAGAGATTTCTATTAAAAATAGAGTCTTTAATTTTTAAATATTATTCGAAATGAAAAAAATACAAATGGTTGACTTAAAAAGTCAATACGAGAAAATAAAATCTACTGTAGATGCTTCAATTCAAGAAGTTTTAGACACAAATACTTACATCAACGGACCTTTGGTTCATCAGTTTCAAAAAAATCTTGAAGACTATTTAGGAGCAAAACATGTTATTCCTTGTGCAAATGGTACAGATGCATTGCAGATTGCGATGATGGGATTAGATTTGAAGCCAGGTGATGAAGTAATTACTGCCGATTTTACTTTTGCTGCTACTGTTGAGGTTATTGCTTTATTGCAGTTAACTCCTGTTTTAGTTGATGTTGATTTGCATAATATGAACATCGATATTGATGCAGTAAAAAAAGCCATTACACCAAAAACAAAAGCAATTGTTCCAGTTCATTTATTTGGACGTGCTGCGAACATGGATGCGATTATGGAAATTGCTAAAGAACATAATCTATATGTAATTGAAGATAACGCTCAAGCAATTGGCGCAGATTATATTTCTAAATCTGGATCAAAGGTGAAAGTTGGTACAATTGGTCACGTTGCGGCAACTTCATTCTTTCCTTCTAAAAACCTTGGATGTTATGGAGATGGAGGAGCAATTTTTACAAATGATGATAAATTGGCGCACATTATCCGCGGAATCGTAAATCACGGAATGTACGAGCGCTACCACCATGACGTTGTAGGTGTGAATTCACGTTTAGATAGTATTCAGGCCGGAGTTTTAAATGCAAAACTTCCTTTATTAGATGAGTATAATAAAGCACGTCGTTTAGCGGCAACTAAATATAATGCATCTTTCGCTGGAAATGCACATATCATAACTCCAGATTTTGATGCAAACGAAAATGATCACGTTTTTCATCAATATGTATTGAGAATTTTAGATGCTGATAGAAATGCTTTAATGCAACATTTATTAGATAAAGGAATTCCTTGTGCAATTTATTATCCAATTCCGTTGCATTCTCAAAAAGCATATTTAGATCCGCGTTACAAAGAGGAGCAGTTTCCTGTTACAAACCAATTGGTGCAAGAGGTAATTGCTTTGCCAATGCATACTGAACTTGACGACGAACAGATTAAATTTATTACCGATTCTGTTTTAGAGTTTTTGAATAAATAAAAATGAAAAGAGTTAGTCTTTTACTTTTAATGGTATTTTTTCAGTATTCGGTTTTTTCTCAAAAAACGAATGCTAAAGAAGAGGATGCTATAAAAAGTCAGGTTGAAATCTTGCGACAGGCAATGATTGATGCTGATGGAGCAAAGTTAAAAGCGTTGACTTCTGATCAATTGAATTATGTTCATTCTAATGGCAATTTTCAAAACCAAGCTGAATTTATAGAAGGAATAGTAAGTGGAAAATCTGATTTTGTTTCTATCGATTTTCAAAACCAAACTATAACAATTCAGAATGATGTTGCTATCGTTAGACATGTTTTATCGGCTCATACCAAAGATGATGGTATAGATCGAGATATTAAAATAGGAATAATGTTGGTTTGGCAGAAACAAAAAAATAAATGGATTCTTATTGCTAGACAGGCATATAAATTAACTACATAACAAACAACCACAAAATGAAAGTATTAGTAACAGGAGGATTGGGATTTATTGGTTCTCACACTGTAGTCGAATTGCAAAATGAAGGCTTCGAAGTTGTGATAATTGATAATCTTTCAAACTCTTCAGAAGATGTTTTAAAAGGAATTACAGCGATTACAGGAAAAACGCCTTTATTCGAAAAAATTGATTTAAGAGAAAAAAGCGACGTTCGGGATTTCTTTAAAAAACATAATGATGTTACTGGTGTAATTCATTTTGCGGCTTCAAAAGCTGTTGGTGAAAGTGTTGAACAGCCATTATTGTACTATGAAAACAACATTAGCAGTTTAGTTTATCTTTTACAGGAATTACAGCAAAAACCTGAAGCGAGTTTTATTTTCAGTTCTTCTTGTACGGTTTACGGTCAAGCCGAAAAAATGCCAATTACAGAAGATGCTCCAGTTCAAACTGCTATGTCTCCTTACGGAAATACAAAACAGATTGGAGAAGAAATTATTACAGATACAGCTAAAGTTACCAATATCAGCGCTATTTTATTACGCTACTTTAATCCGGTTGGAGCACACGAATCTGTACAGATTGGTGAATTGCCGTTGGGTGTTCCTCAAAATTTAGTTCCGTTTATTACACAAACGGGAGTAGGTTTACGTCAGGAATTATCTGTTTTTGGAAACGATTACCCAACACCAGACGGAACTGCAGTTCGTGATTATATTCACGTAGTAGATTTAGCAAAAGCACACGTAATTGCTTTACAGCGTTTGTTGAATAAAAAGAATTTAGCAAAAGTTGAAACATTCAATTTAGGAACAGGAAAAGGAAGTTCTGTTCTTGAAGTCATTCACAGTTTTGAAAAAGTCAGCGGTAAAAACTTGCCTTATAAGATGATGCCTCGTCGCGAAGGTGATATTACTGAGGCGTACGCAAATACAGATAAGGCAAATAATGTCTTAGGATGGAAGGCTGAATTAAGTCTGGATGAAGCGATGGCAAGTGCTTGGAAATGGGAACAAAAAGTGAGGAATAAGTAATTTTTAATAAAATTATAAATTTTTGAAATCCCAGATTATAGCAATATAGTTTGGGATTTTTTTTAGCTATTAATTATCATGAAAGAAAGTTTAGATTATAAATTAATATTTGCCCTAGCGGCTGTTGGAATTATTTGGGGAACGACCTTTTTAGGAATTAGAGTTGCCGTTGAAACGATTCCGCCTTGGTTTGTAACTTCAATTCGTCAAGGTCTTGCGGGATTAATTATGATGACCATTTTATTATACAAAAAAGAATTAAAATGGATTGGATGGGGGAATTTTAAACAGCAGCTTATTGCTTCGGTTTTAATGCTTGTAATTGCAAATGGTTTTATGACAATTGCAGAGCAGAATATCCCAAGTGGATTAGCATCGGTTATTAATGCGCTGACTCCAATCCTTATTTTCTTAGGAAGTATTCTCTTTGGATTGCAAAAAATGAGTTTAAAGGGATTTATAGGTGTAATTATTGGATTCTCTGGTGTAGTTTTTATCTTTAAAGATGGACTCGGATCATTTTTAGATGTTAATTACAGAACAGGAATGATATTTATGGGATTTGCAATTTTGGCTTGGGCGGCTGGAACAATTTATACCAAAACGCATGCTAATAAATCGAAAAATATAACGCTCAATTTGTTTTACCAATTTACAATCGCATCTTGTATTCAGTTAGTCTTGGCTTCAATATTCTCACCAAATCCAAATTTTAACTCGTGGAGTTCAAAAAGTGTTTTTGCGGCTTTGTATTTATCAATATTCGGATCTGTAATTGCTTTCTTTTGTTATAATTATGCACTAAAACATGTTACAGCTGTTCAGGTTTCTATTTTGTCCTACATCAATACCATAATTGCTGTTTTCTTAGGTTGGTTGCTTTTAGATGAAGTAATTACGATTGATTTTATTATTGCTACAGTTTTAATTATTCTTGGGGTATTTATTGTGAATTACAAGAAGAAAGAAAAGAAGGTTTTGTAGTATTCTTTTAGTATGTCATTTCGACGAAGGAGAAATCTTCGCAAGTAGCTCGGCAAAGTTTTTAGACTTTCTATGTAGAGTTTCTTGCGAAGATTTCTCCTTCGTCGAAATGACAAAAAGCTCTGAAAAACAAAATTTTTTCAGAGCTTTTTGTATGTATAGTTTTTAACTGATTACTAAAAAGTGAATACTGAACACTTAAAATTAAGCATTAGCTGTAGCGGCCTCTTTATTAATTTTATTAATCAATCCAGTTAAAACTTTTCCAGGACCAACTTCAGTAAACAAAGTCGCGCCGTCAGCAATCATTTGCTGTACAGATTGTGTCCATCTTACAGGAGCAGTCAATTGAATAATTAAGTTCTTCTTAATTTCATTTGCATCAGAAACTGCATTTGCAGTAACGTTTTGATATACTGGACAAATTGGAGTAGAGAAAGTGGTTGCTTCAATTGCGGCAGCCAATTCTTCTCTTGCAGGTTCCATCATTGGAGAGTGAAATGCGCCTCCAACAGGTAAAATTAAAGCACGTTTTGCTCCAGCAGCTTTCATTGCTTCACAAGCTTTTTCAACAGCTGAAGTTTCACCAGAAATAACTAATTGACCTGGGCAGTTATAGTTAGCAGCAACCACAACACCATCGATAGAAGCACAAACTTCTTCTACAACATTATCAGCCAAACCTAAAACAGCAGCCATTGTAGATGGAGTGATTTCGCAGGCCTTTTGCATTGCTAATGCACGTTGGGAAACTAATTTTAAACCATCTTCAAAAGATAAAGTTCCATTAGCAACCAAAGCTGAAAATTCTCCTAACGAATGTCCTGCAACCATTTCCGGTTTGAAATCTTCTAAAGTTTTAGCTAAAATAACAGAGTGTAAAAATACAGCCGGCTGTGTCACTTTGGTTTCTTTTAGTTCTTCGGCAGTGCCTTCAAACATGATATCTGTAATTCTAAAACCTAGAATTTCATTAGCTTTTTCGAATAATTCTTTGGCTAAAGCCGAATTTTCATAAAGGTCTTTACCCATTCCTGTGAACTGTGCACCCTGACCCGGAAATACGTATGCTTTCATTTGTCTAATTTGTTTTTTATTTTTTTGAATTGAAAATTAGCTTCAATTGAAAAGCAAAAATAATACTTTTTTATTTCGAATAATCCTTAAACATGTAAATCCATGCTAATCTGGAAAATCGAAGGTTAAAAGGTGTGAGTAAAGTGATGGAAACTGCAATAATTGGAAGGATTCTTAAATCGAAATTTTTCTCAAAGAAAAACTGTGCAATACAATACGTCGCAATTCCTTGAGCAACAGTTAGTCCGTAGTTTACATACATAGCGCCAAAGAAATAACCAGGTTCTTTTTGAAATTTATAATTGCAGTGACTGCAGTATTCATTCATTTTTGGAAAGCTAAAATTCAGAAAGATGTTCTTGTCTGTAAAAACTTTTCCTTTATGACAAACAGGACATTCGTTTTTTAAAATATGAGTTAATGCGCTTGACATGATATTGTTAATTTTTGTTTATACAAAGGTAATTCAGAGTTCTATAAAAGTCTTTTTAGTATCTTCGCTTATTATAGCACAATAAAGACATTTGTTATGAAAAAATATCCCATTTATAGCGTTCAGAATTTTAGCTGTAACGATATTCACCGTGATTTTTATGTCAATACTTTTACAGAACATCTAAAAAATCACAGTTTTGTCGAAGAACCGCATCGTCATGATTCGTATTTAATGGTCTTTTTTACTAAAGGTTCTGGATTGCATGAAGTCGATTTTGACCAGTTTGAAATCAAAAGAGGAAGTCTTTTTGTGCTACAGCCTGGACAAATGCATCATTGGAATTTATCTGAAGATATAGAAGGTTTTGTAATTATCTTTTCGCAGGAATTGTACAATTTGTATTTCGGACAGAAAAAAATCAACGATTACAACTTTTACCATTCCATTCAAAACCGACCTGAAATGGTTTTTGAAGAAAAGGAAATTCCTAAAATCCTTCCATATTTTGATTTGCTAATTCAGGAAAATAGTCAGGCTAATAAATATCAGTTAGATAAATTATTGAATTTATTGGATTGCATTCATATTGAAGTAGCGAGAAAATATGGAGAAACCTATTCGCATCAAACGCATTCATATAATATAAAAATCAACAAGTTTGAATCGCTTTTGGAAGAATATTTCAGGACCCAAAAACTGCCTTCGTTTTATGCTGAAAAACTAAATATCACATTGAAGCATCTGAATAGAATCTGCAATGAAATTCTTCAAAAAACAGCGACAGAAGTAATTATGGATAGAGTAATCCTAGAAGTCAAAAGAATGTTGATTGATAAACAATTAGCTGTAAATGAAGTCGCATTCAAAGTTGGCTACGAAGACTATTCCTATTTCTCCCGCTTTTTCAAAAAACAGACAGGAATGTCGCCGACTGAATTTAGAAGTATAAAGTAAAAAAGGGCTTCGACTTCGCTCAGCCTGACAATCGTATTCTTAAAGATATCATATGTCAGGCTGAGTGAAGTCGAAGCCCCGTTGTTAAAAGCAAAAATCCCATACTAAAAATACAGGATTTCTTAACCAACCAATTAAATCCGAGAATGCTTAATTAGGCTTGTTTTACAAATTGTAATTCAATGTTTAAACGAACTTCTTCACCTACTAAAACACCCCCTGTTTCAAGAGCTGAGTTCCAGTTTAAACCCCAATCTTTACGATTAATTTTTCCTTCTATGCTTAAACCTACTTTTGTATTTCCCCAAGGATCAGTCATGATTCCGCTAAACTCAACTGGGAATTTCACTGTTTTTGAAACACCTTTAATGTCTAAATCTCCAGTTAATTCAAATTCACCATCATTAATTTTTTTGAAAGCAGAAGATTTGAAAGTTAATTTTGGATGATTTTCAGCGTCAAAGAAATCACCACTTCTTAAATGTCCATCGCGATCTGCGTTTGCAGTGTCAACTGAAGCGATATCAGCAGAAAAACTGAAATCTGCATTATCAAAACTTTCGCCTTCTGTAATTGCAGAAGCATCATAAGTTCCAAATTTTCCTGAAACATTAGTAAACATCATGTGTTTAACTTTAAAACCAATTTCTGAGTGAGTTGGGTCAATTGACCATTTTGTAGTTGCCATAATTTTATTTTTTTAAATAATTAATTTGTTTCATTTTGATAGGACAAAGTTACGGTGACAGTTGTCCTAGAGCACTTAACCTAGATTAAGAAATAAAAAATGTGATAAGTTTTTGATTATCACATTTTGTGTTTTCGTTGTCGCTCTGAGCAGAGTCGAAAAGTTATTTTTTATTATTCATGTAAAATGTCAAAGCTCCCGACGGACATTTATTAACAGTAGAAATTATTTTTTCAGTTGTAGATTGCTCTGGAGTAATCCAAGGTTTTTCTTTTGGACGAAAGACATCTGGATTGTTTTTGACACAATTAGCCGAATGAATGCATTTTCCAGATTGCCATACGATTGTTACTTCGCCGTTTGTATATTCTTTAATGAGATTATTTGGATTCATGGTTTAAAATTTTAAGAGTTAGTTTAATTTTAAAGTCAGACCAATTTTTTTACTTATAAAGTTAGTCTTTCTTTTTTGAAATGGAAGAAAAAAAGAAACGATAATAATCTGATTTACAGATTTATTATCGTTTCAAAGTACAGGTATTAATTGTTTTTGTTTGAATTAATAATTCATCGGAATGTCCATTAATAAAAATTCAGCATCTGTATTGGCTTTAATGTTTAAAGTATCAGTTCCTGAAATTCCAACTGCATCACGAGAATTTAATTCCTGACCGTTGATGGTTACATTTCCTTTCAAAACGAAAGCATAAACTCCGTTTCCTTCTTTTTTGATTTTGTATTCAGCAGTAACTCCAGAATCGAAATTACCCATATTAAACCAAGCATCTTGGTGAATCCAAACACCTTCATCATCTGCATTTGGAGATAAAACTTGAGACAATTTGTTATGTCTGTCTGCAACATCTAAAGTAATTTGCTGATAACGTGGCGCCACATTTCTTTTATTCGGAAACAACCAAATCTGCAACAATTTAGTCTGCTGATCTGCATTTGGATTAAACTCGCTATGCTGAATTCCGGTTCCCGCACTCATTACCTGAATGTCGCCATTTTTGATTACTTCAGTATTTCCCATGCTGTCTTTATGAGCCAAATCACCTTCCAACGGAATCGTAATAATCTCCATATTATCGTGAGGGTGAGTTCCAAAACCCATTCCGGCAGCAATTGTATCATCATTTAAAACACGAAGTGCTCCAAACTGAATTCTATCTGGATTGTACCAGCTCGCAAAGCTAAAGCTATGATAAGCGTTCAACCATCCATGATTTGCATTTCCTCTTGATTCTGCTTTGTGCAATACTATATTTTCCATGATTTTGTCCTTTTGTTATTTTTATAGTACAAAGATACGGTCGATGTAGACGAAAAGCACTTAATGTAGATTAAGAAAGATTCTGAGGTTCTAAGATGCTAAGTTTCTAAGTTTTTTTGAAGCAGAGATTTTGGTTTTCAAAAGACGTTCAGTCCCGCTATCCGTTGCAATCTTTTGTGGTGAACCCCACCACAAAAGGATTTCCACTTCTATCGGGGCTAGATTAGAAATTTTTATTTTCAGAAGAAGTTATTGAGACAAAAACTTAAAGATTTCAGTTCCTCATGATTGCAAGATTGCGTTGAGTAATTGTATTCAAAGAAAATAATCTTTGCGACTTCGCGTCTTTGCGAGATTATTAAAAAACTTTTATTTAATCCTAACCAATTTCCCTTTTCCAACCACTTCATCAAGATAATTCGCAGAAGAACTTTTCTTGTCATGCATAAAAAAAGGAATAGTATCTTTTTTAATCTGATCTTTTGGAATGCTGATAATCAAATCAGTATTAATGAAATTATCCAATAATATCACATTGCCATAAGAAATTTTACCTTTTGGCAGATATTTGTTATCAAAAGCAAAAACGCTGTCCTTAAAAGTAATTTTATCTTTTTGAACGTAGGCATTATCGTCTTCAATCAAATAATTATAACGGCCAGTAAGTTTGTCCGTTTTTTGGTTGAAGTTGATAAAGAACAAGGTTATTAGTAAGGCAAAATATTTCATGGCATTCTAACTATATTGATTCATAAACTGCTGTACAACTGCATCCGTATTCTCATGGCGTTTCTTTTTTTCTAAAACAATTGGCGGAGCAGCTCTTTCTAAACAGTCTTTTACAGCACAAGTTTCGCAAGTTACACCAACAATTCGTTTTACCAAAGGTTTTCCGTCAATGAGTTTGAATTTCTTTTTCATTGTTGGATTAATCAAAATTCCAACAGAAATACTTCGGATCGTATCATGCAAAAAAGGATCTTTTGTAGCCGATGAAAAAACTAAATATTCGTTACCGCTATTGGCATAACTCGATATTTGAGCATCAAAAAAATGAGATTTGTTCTGTTTGATGGCTTCATCAATTGTTTTTACAGAAACCCATCTTCTGCAATAATGTTCATTTGTTTCGTTGGCGTGCGGTTCTTGCTGATGCGTAATATGTAATTCTTTATTTATTTGATAAAAATCAGAATCGATTTTATGTGACAATCTTAAGAAAAATAAGTTTTTAAGCTGAAAATCTTTCGGTAATAAATTGGTTAATCGCTGATAAAAAGATTCGGGCGAAACTTCAAAACTTTCAATTAATTGAACAAATTCTTCCGGTTTTGGATTTTCATTTTCCAAAAAAGAATTGATTTTATCTACAACTAATTTTCTCGGCAATATTAAAGCACCTGCAAAATAAGAGGCATAAAAATTATTTAAAACCTGATCGAAATTTTCAAACTTGATCCAGCTGAAAGTCAGTAGACGATCGGATATTTTTAAATAATTATAGGCAATTTCTTTAGCTAAGATAAAAGTTTTCTGCGGAGCATCTAGTTCGGTTGAAAGCAATAAAGTTTTACTTTTCGGAACATAAATAGAACGTAAATCGCCCAAAGCCTCTTGATCTGTAAAAGCAATTTCTTTGATGTTGTATTCATATTCTTCTTTTAAAATTGCTTCCAATTCTTCAATACTGATTTTAGAATCCAGATTAATCTGAAACGACTTCGAAAACGCAATTACTTTATCTTCTAAATCTTCAAAATAATTGCTGTGCGCTTCCTGATACGAACGCAAAGCAGCCAAAAAGAAACTTTCTCGGCTTAAATTATAATGCTGTGCAATTTCGATTATAGTACTAATAAATGCATTGACTTTTGCTGGAGCATTCGCAATAATATCAATTAAATCGGCTTCCTGAATTCCAAAAAGTTCCAATGGAATCTCTTTTAAAATTCCAGATTTCAAGATTTCACCAATCGGGGCGAGGTTATTATCGAGTTTTAAAGACACCATTTGGTCGTAAGTCACGTCCAAATGTTCGCACAAAAGCAAAATTTTATCTGTTTTCGGATATTTTTTCCCCTTTTCAATTTCGTTTAAGTACGATTTTGAAAGATTAGTCAGTTTGGCCAAGCCAAAAAGAGACAAGTTTTTTTGCGTACGAACTTGTTTCATTTTTAGTCCAAAAATCAGCTTTATATAGTCTTTTTCGATATCCATAATCCAAATGTAAGTAATCTAAAAATAATCGCCAAAAAAATATTTTTAAAATTTAGCGAACGTTCGCTTGTTTTGTAAAAAACTTTTTTATAACATTGTATCGTTGAAACTTATTAACTATGAATTAGTTATGGTTAATGTGTTTTGATTCGACGAAAATGATTGAATAGAAAATCTGTTTAATCAAATTAAAAATTAAAATCTGCAGCTATGAAAAACCAATTAGAAATCACTGAAATGGCTATAGAATTCCTAGCCGACAAAAAGCTTGCTTATCCAAAAATCTGGACAGAAGAAGCGACTGCGTTTATTATCGAATTGTATAAAAAATTCGAATCGCAAAGAAAATTATTGCTTTTACAGAGAGAACAGAAACAAGTCACTTTTGATCAAGGAATCATGCCGGTTTTTATTCCAGAAACCAAAAGCATCAGAGAAAGTAATTGGACAGCTGGAGAAATTCCCAAAGATTTACTAGATAGAAGAGTTGAAATTACTGGACCAGTTGACCGAAAAATGATTATCAATGCTCTGAATTCTGGTGCTAAAACTTTTATGGCTGATTTTGAGGACAGCACTTCACCAACTTGGCAAAACCTGATGGATGGACAAATGAATCTGATAGATGCCGTTAACAAAACCATCACGTTTACGGATTTGGTGAAGCAGAAATCCTATCATTTAAACGAAAGAATCGCAACGCTGATTGTACGCCCAAGAGGTTTACATCTGCCTGAAAAGCATGTTTTAATTGAAGGAAAAGAAGTTTCGGGTTCTTTGGTAGATTTTGGTTTGTATGTATTTCATAATCATAAAAGACTTTTGGAAAACAATTCTGGACCGTATTTCTACATTCCGAAATTAGAGCATTATCTGGAAGCAAGATGGTGGAATACTGTAATTGATTTTACTGAGGATTATTTGAAGCTAGAAAGAGGAACGATAAAAGTGACGGTTTTAATTGAAACCATTACAGCAAGTTTTCAGCTGGACGAAATCATTTATGAATTGAAAGAACATATTGTTGGTTTGAACTGCGGACGTTGGGATTATATTTTCTCCTACATTAAAAAGTTTAGAAAAAATCCAAAATTCATTGTTCCTGATCGTGATCAGGTAAATATGACTTCACCTTTTATGAATGCGTATTCAAATTTGGTAATTCAGAGATGTCATAAAAGAGGAATTCATGCAATTGGCGGAATGGCAGCGCAAATTCCGATTCGAAATAATGAAGAAGCAAATGCTGTCGCTTTCGCAAAAGTAAAAACTGATAAAGAGCGTGAAGTTCGAAACGGTCATGATGGAACTTGGGTGGCGCATCCAGATTTGGTTCCAATAGCTAAAGAAGTTTTTGATAAAGGAATGCCAACTCCAAATCAGATTCATGTAAAAAGAGAACATCGAAAAATTACAGAAGCCGATTTGATCGAACCGCCAATTGGACTGATTACAGAAAACGGAGTTAGAAAAAACATAAATGTAGCGGTTTTATATCTGGCTTCATGGCTAAACGGACAAGGTGCGGCAGCGCTTCATAATTTGATGGAAGATGCTGCAACTGCCGAAATTTCGAGATCGCAATTGTGGCAATGGCTTCAAAATAAAGTGATTTTGGATAATGGCCGAAAATTAGATTTGGCTTATTATCACGAATTGGCTTTAGATGAATTTAGAAAACTCAAAGAAGAAGTAGGAGAAGAAAATCACGAAAAACAGCAGTTTCCATTAGCTGAAAAATTGCTAGAAAGATTAGTTGTAAACCTGCATTTTGTGGATTTCCTAACGATTCCGTGCTATAAATATTTATAAAACTTTTAATATCTGCTCAATTTGCCAAATCTGCGAGCGAATAATTTCTCCCGCAGATTTAGGAGATCAGGAAGATAAAAACTGAATACTATATTAACGAACCACTTTAACTAAACTATATTATGAAAACAACAGAAGACAGAATTCAGGAATTGATTAACGATTGGATTACGAACCCAAGATGGAAAGGCGTTGAACGTCCTTACACTGCAAGTGAAGTAGTAACGCTTCAAGGGTCTTATAAAATTGAGCATTCTATTGCAAAAATGGGAGCTGAGAAATTATGGAGAAAGTTAAAAAGTCAGGATTATGTTGCAGGTTTGGGAGCGTTGACTGGAAATCAGGCGATTCAGGAAGTCGATGCAGGTTTAGAAGCGATTTACTTAAGCGGATGGCAGGTTGCTGCCGATGCAAATCTGGCAGGAGAAATGTATCCTGATCAATCACTTTACCCTGTAAACAGCGTTCCGATGGTGGTAAAAAAGATTAATAACGCTTTATTGCGTGCCGATCAAATTCAGATTGTAAATAAAATTGAAGATAAAAAGGATTATTTGGTTCCGATTGTAGCCGATGCCGAAGCTGGTTTTGGAGGAAATTTAAATGCTTTCGAATTAATGAAATCGATGATTGAAGCTGGAGCTTCTGGAGTTCATTTTGAAGATCAATTAAGTTCTGCTAAAAAATGCGGACACTTGGGCGGGAAAGTTTTGGTTCCTACTCAAGAAGCGATTAATAAATTAATTGCTGCTCGTTTGGCTTCAGATGTTATGGGAGTTTCAACTTTAATTGTTGCCAGAACAGATGCCGATGCAGCTAATTTATTAACGAGTGATGCTGACCCAAGAGACAGAAAATTTTTAACTGGAGAAAAAACTGCTGAAGGTTTCTTTTATGTAAAAAACGGAATCGATCAGGGAATTGCGAGAGGTTTAAGCTACGCGCCATATGCTGATCTAATTTGGATGGAAACCAGTAATCCTGATTTAGATTACGCTAGAAAATTTGCGAAAGCAATGAAGAAAGAATTCCCAGATAAAATGCTGGCGTACAATTGTTCACCTTCTTTTAACTGGGCAGCGAAATTATCAGTTGCTGAAATGGAAACATTTAGAGAAGATTTAGCTGAAATGGGATATGCTTTCCAATTCATCACTTTAGCAGGTTTCCATGCTTTAAATACAAGTATGTTTGAATTGTCAAAAGCCTACAAAGAACGTGGAATGGCCGGGTATTCTGAATTGCAGGAACGCGAATTCGCTTTACAAAAAACTGGATTCAGAGCCGTAAAACATCAGGCTTTCGTAGGAACTTCTTATTTCGATGCTGTTCAGAACACGGTAATGTTAGGAAAATCAGCAATAACCGCGATGGAACACTCTACAGAGGTTGAGCAATTTTAATTCTTTTTTTAACCATTAAGATATTAAGAAAGTTAAGCTTTATATTCTTAAAAAATAAGAAAGATTAAGTCTAGCTTAATGAATCTTAATGTCTTAATGGTTTAATTTTATTTTTTCAAAAGCCGTGCTTTCATTTTGCTGAAAAATTCTGGTGTTACGCCAATAAATGAAGCGATTTGCTTTTGAGGAACTTTGTGAACTAATGTTCCATATTTTTTGGTGAATTTTTCGAAACGTTCTTCTGCAGGCAAACTCAAGTTATCCATTAATCTTTGTTGATTTGCAACTAAAGAGTTTTCAATCAGAATTCTAAAAAAACGTTCTAGCTTTGGAATTTCAAGATACAATTGTTCTTGATTTTCTTTGGATAACGAAACCACTTCAGCTTCTTCTAAAACCTCAATAAAAAGCTGCCCTGGTTTTTGTGAAAAATAACTGTACATATCGCTCATCCACCAACCTTCGCAAGCGAAAGAAAGAACGTGTTCTACAATATTATCGTTGATGTTGAAACTTCTTAAGATTCCAGAGTTTACAAAATAAGAATGCTTGCAGACTTCGCCAGCATTTAGTAAAACCGTTTTGGCTTTGTAAGTGTTGGTTTCTAGTTTAGATAAAAAAAGTGCCTGTTCTTCTGGTGTCAGAGAAACGTGTTTGGCAATATTTTCGAGAATTAATGCCATTATTTTTTATCGTCTATTAAGGTAAATGAAGTTGCTTTGAATCTGTCTCCTTTGATTTCTCCCGTAACTAATGCTTTACTGATCGCATTGCAAAAACCTTTTTCTGCGTGAGCGTCTCCGTGATCGTGAATTGTGGTTCCGTCAACAAAATAAGATTTTCCATCAATACGAACTGCTAAATCACAGCTTTTGCCTTTCATTCCGAATTGACATTCTCCACAAGAAGCTTCAACGACTGTTGGTTTGTCAAATTTCTTTTTGTCCTGTGCTTGTACTGCGATTCCAATAAAAAGGAAAGTCGCTAAAAGTATATTTTTCATGATTAAGAATTTACAGTGATTGATTTCGCCGTTTCTTTGGCGCGTTCTATTACTTCGTTAATTGGTGTTGAAAGTGAATCATGGCTTAAAACAACTCCCATTCTGCGATAGGGTCTTGAAGTTGGTTTCCCAAAAATTCTGAAATCGGTTTTTGGTAAAGCTGCAACTTTTTCTATTCCAGTAAAAGTTGGATTTGTAGAATCTTCTGAAGCTAAAATTACAGCGCTTGCTCCAGCCTTTTCTAAAGTAATTTCAAAAATTGGAAGACTTAAAATAGCTCGTAAATGCAATTCAAATTCGTTGAAGTTTTGTGTTCCTGCTAAAGTTACCATTCCTGTATCATGTGGACGTGGAGAAAGCTCAGAGAAATAAACACCTTCATTCGTAAGGAAAAATTCAACGCCAAAAAGTCCGGCACCGCCAAGTGCTTCGGTAATTTTTTCGGCCATATCCTGAGCTTCGTACAAGTCTTTTTCTGAAACCAAAGCCGGTTGCCAGCTTTCCTGATAATCGCCTCTTTCTTGTCTATGGCCGATTGGAGCACAAAACAAAGTCGGATTTCCGTTTTGCGTAATCGTTAAAAGCGTAATTTCAGAATCGAAATTTACAAAAGCTTCAACAATTACTTCGATAACATCGCCACGCGAACCAGCAACTGCGTATTGCCATGCTTTTTCAATGTCGCTTTCTGTTTTAATTGTTGATTGCCCTTTTCCAGAAGATGACATTAACGGTTTTACCACGCACGGAATTCCAACTTCCTGAACCGCTTTTTGAAGTTCTTCTGCTGAGGTTGCGTATTGGTATTTTGCTGTACGTAATCCGAGTTCTTTTGAAGCTAAATCACGAATGGCTTTACGATTCATAGTAAAGTTTGCCGCTTTCGCTGAAGGAACAACAGTAATGCCTTGTTTTTCGTAATCGTAAAAACGTTCAGTTCGAATGGCTTCTATTTCGGGAACGATAAAATCTGGTTTGTGTTTGGCTACGATTCGGTCAAGTGCTTCGCCATCAAGCATATTGATGACTTCGAAACTGTGTGCAACTTGCATTGCAGGAGCATTTTCGTAACTGTCAACTGCAATTATGGTTTGTCCGATTCGTTGTGCAGCAATGACAAATTCTTTGCCTAATTCGCCCGAGCCTAGGAGTAATATTTTCATTTTGGAGTGTTGTAGTGTTTAAGTAGTAAAAGTAGGGAAAAAGCTTTTTTTAACCGCGAAGTTCTCGCGCTGATTTTGCAAATTAATTTAACCGCAAAGAGCGCAAAGATTTACGCAAAGCACACAAGGTTTTATTTAGATGTAAAAAAGGTTCGCAAAGATTGGTTTAAAATCTTTGCGAACCTTGCGTATTTCTTAGCGTTCTTAGCGGTAAAAAAAATTAAAAATTAATGAATATGATCTTCTTCAATTTCAAATTCTGCATCTTTTTCCCAGATTTCCATTTCGCAGGGTTTACAGTTGAATTTTAGTTTGTATTCTAATTCTCCCTGTTTTAAAACCAATGGCTCTTTTACTTTAACGCCAACGATATCTTTTTGGTGAATTGGGCATTTTTTCAATTCGTATTTGATGCAATATTTAGTTGTCATTACACGAGATTTTCCTGGATCCCATTGTAATTCGAATGCTTTTTCGATTTCGGTTACACCGTGACGTTCGTAGAATTTACGTGCTGTTTTGTTCGAAACGTTGTACATGAAATCCAATTTAGTTTCAGGATATGGATGTGACGTTTTTACCAATTGGTGTTCTTCACGAACGTAATTTGCCAAACGAATTTCTGTCAACTGATCGTAAACCGTTCTTCTCATTTCGTTGATTTTTGAAATAGGAAGGAACCAGTTTTGAGAAAACATAATATTGATTTCATCAGCAGTGTAAGGTGTGAAACCAGTTTTTGCTAATTGTATTTTAATGTTTTCTTCGATAGATTCGCCAGTTTTTGTCTGCTCTTTTGGATGTTCTAAATTTACTGTGCTAACATTTCCGTCTTCATCGGTTGCGATTAATTGGAAACCGGTTTCAGTTTCAGTAAGCAATAAAGTAGTGCTCAATTTACGAACGGCGCTGTCTTCTCTTTCTACAATTTTGATGAAAGCAGCGTCGTTATTTCTGTAAATGAAAGTTCCGTCTTTGATTTCTTTTAGGACGTTTGGATATACTTTTCCGTTTTCGGCTTTGTTTACGTAGATTCCGTCGGCTTCATTATTTTCGTTGATAAAGCAAAGTCCGTCACCGTTGTTTAATAATTCGCCGTTTTCGATTTCGTAAGCGCCGCCAACAGTTCGGATTAATTTACCGATATATTGACCTTTTGATTTTGGGCTTTCCCAAGAACCAATAGAACTGTGTCTGTCGTTAACGAAATAATCGGTATAACCACGGTTGAAAGTTCTGTTTAATGCCGAATCAAAAGTATATGTACATTTTCCAGAAGAAGCTTTGGTGTATTTATCGCTTCCTGGACCTTCTAAATAACTGTCTAATTTCTGACGAAGATAAGATACGTTATTTTTAACGTAAGCTACGTCTTTTAATCGACCTTCGATTTTGAAAGAAACAATTCCCGCTTCAATCAAATTCGGAATCTGATCTGAAATATCTAAATCTTTAATCGAAAGTAAGTGACTGTTTCTGATTAAAGTATCTCCGTTTCCGTCGATTAAGTTATAAGGTAAACGGCAGTTTTGTGCACAAGAACCACGATTCGCGCTACGCTCTCCGTTTGCCACACTCATATAGCAGTTTCCGCTGAAAGAAACGCATAAAGCTCCAGTTACGAAAAACTCTAACTCAACATCAGCGTGATCGTATATTGTTTTAATTTGATGCAGGTTTAACTCACGCGCTAAAACGACACGTTTGATTCCGGCATCTTTTAAGAATTTAATTTTATCAGCATCACGGTTATTGGCTTGAGTACTTGCGTGAAGAACGATAGGAGGTAAGTCCATTTCCATAATCGCCATATCTTGAATGATCAAGGCATCGACACCAATATCGTATAATTCCCAAATCATGGCACGACACGTTTCTAATTCGTTATCGTATAAAATGGTATTCATTACCACAAAAACCTGTGCGTTAAATAAATGCGCGTATTTTACAAGTTCAGCAACATCTTCGATTGAGTTGTTGGCGTTAGAACGTGCACCAAATTGAGGTGCACCAATATATACAGCATCGGCGCCACTATTTATGGCAGCGATTCCTCCAATTAAATCTCTAGCAGGAGCTAATATTTCGATTTTCTTCTTCATTTCTAAAACTTTAGACTTTTGTGGTATTCCCGAAAAAAAGTGTGCAAAGGTCTAATAAATTATTTGAGTTTGCTAGTGATGAAGCGATTTTTTTGAAATTGTTAACTTAATATGGAATGATGATAAATGAAATCTTTGATTAAAAGTTTGAAAAAATGTTAATCTAAAGGGAATGTATATCCAAATCCTAATATTGCATTAGATTGTTTAGCGGCCGGATGAAAGTATCCGGAAATTCCAAGTTCGAAACTGTGCTTTCTTCCAATTGCAAGTCCAATACTAAATGGGATGTGCAGTAAAGCATCACTTTTATTAAAATTAACGTTAGGCGTAAATGTTTCGAATTTACCTATCGAAGTTCCAATACCACCTTCGATAAATGGTGCAACCCATGGAATTGGCGCGCAAAGACGAACTTTTCCTCCTAGTAAAAAAGCATTTGTGGTTACTTTGTATTGGGGTTGATTTGTAAGATCCTGATCTTTTTGGACAGATGTAAAAATAGCTCCTGCATAAGGCCTTACACTAAACCAAGATTTTACTCCTAAAATATATTCACCTTGAAGGTAAAGACCGTCCCCCATAACATCTACTTCTTCCTGACTTCCATAATTTTCGATGTAATAAGAACTGCTAGAAGCGAAACCTATAGATGCCTTAATGAAGTTGCCTTCTGTTTGGGCTCTTAAATGATTGGTAAAGTAACTGATAAAAAGAACGAATGTAAATAGAAAGCGCATTATAAAGTTTATTGAGTTTTGATTAGTTAAGATTTTTTGCGCGACAAATGTAGGAGTTATTTTTCAAATTCAATAAACAAAAAAACCACCCGATCCGAAGACCGAGCAGTTCTCAAAAAAAGCATGAATCGATCGATTAATTTGCTCTCATTTTAATTTGTGATAAAGTATTTTGAATACTGTTTAATTGTTTCGATACAATGTAAACTTGATCATGTTCCAAATGATTTTCTTCGAGTGCCATTTTGTACTTTTCGATAGCTGCTTCTTCACCAGTGATGCAAGCATTTATAATGGCTTCTGTATCACCGCCTGTAAATGCAGATTTAATATCGATCCAAGCGCGGTGTAGAACTCCAAGCGGCCCTCCTCCAGAAGTATCTGTTGATTTTCCTAGTTTATTGATTTGGTTTTGTAGTTCTACAATAAATAAAGCACGTTCGCGGGCATATTCAAGAAAGTCAGTTTTCATGGCTTGATTTTCTACATGTTCTGCTGCATCTGTATATCCTAGTTTTCCATCTTCAAGAATTGAAATTAATCCTTCTAAGGTTTTAATTGTTTCTGTTGTGGTTTCTTCTGCATGTGTCATGACATATAATTTTTTGAAATTAATATGTTACAAAGTTTGCAATTATAACATGCTTTGCTTTACAGGATTACATTTGAAGTTTTACAATATTGTAGAATGGGAATTTTGAAACTGTTTTTTTGTTCGCCGCGAATTTCTCGAATTTCGCCAATTTTAAATGCTCAAAAGTTTTGTTTTGAAAATGATATTTCTCGTATGCTGTTTGCGTGAGGGATAGAAGTGGAGAGCCTGGAGCCTGACGAAGGAAGTGCGAGGATTTGTTCTCATAAAAAAAAACAGCTTAAAGTATAAAAGTGATGAAACTTTTGAACCTTAAGCCGTTTTAATAAAACTTAATATATTATTATGCAGTCAAAGCTTCTTTGATTCTGCGTAATGCTTCTGTTAAAATATCGTTGCTTGTTGCGTAAGAGAAACGAATACAGTTTGGATTTCCGAAAGCATCTCCAGTTACTGTTGCAACGTTTGCTTCTGCTAAAAGATACATTGAAACATCGTTTGCATCTTTTATTTCGTGTCCTTTTAAAGTTTTTCCGAAGAAAGAAGAAACGTCTGGGAATACATAGAATGCACCTTCTGGAACGTTGATTTTTACGCCTGGGATTTCTTTTAATAATCCAACAACTAAATCTCTACGACCGTGGAAAGCCTGAACCATGTGGTTTAATACGCTTGGATCAGCATCTACAGCTGTAATTGTAGCACGTTGTGCCACAGAGTTTGCTCCAGATGTTACTTGTCCTTGAATTTTTGTACATGCTTTTGCGATAAATTCCGGTGCTCCAATATATCCAATTCTGTATCCTGTCATTGCAAATGCTTTTGCAACTCCGTTTACAGTGATTGTTCTGTCTAACATTCCAGGAATTGAACCGATGCTACAGAAAGTTCCTGAGAAATTGATGTGCTCGTAAATCTCATCGGCAACTACGTAAATATTTGGGTGTTTTTCTAGAACTTTTGCCAATGCTGTTAATTCTTCTCTGCTGTAAACAGACCCAGATGGGTTACATGGAGAAGAAAACCACATCATTTTTGTTTTTGGTGTGATTGCAGCTTCTAATTGTTCTGGAGTGATTTTGAAATCGGTTTCAACAGAAGTTGGAACTTCAACTGGAACTCCGCCAGAAAGTTTTACGATTTCGAAATAAGAAACCCAGTAAGGTGCTGGTAAAATTACCTCGTCACCATCGTTTAACATTACTTGTGCAATGTTGTATAATGATTGTTTTGCTCCTGTAGAAACTACGATTTGAGTTGGTTTGTATTCTAAATTATTGTCTCTTTTGAATTTTCTGCAGATTGCTTCTCTCAATTCAAGGTAACCTTCTACTGGAGAATAAGTGCTATAATTTTCGTTTACTGCTTTTATTACTGCTTCTTTAATGAAGTCTGGCGTGTTGAAATCAGGCTCACCTAAACTTAAGCTGATGATATCTTTTCCTTGTGCTTTTAATTCGCGAGCTAAAGCGGCCATTGCCAATGTTTGCGAAGTCGCTAAGTTGTTGATTCTGTCCGAAAGAATATGATTCATTATAAAATTTTTGAATGTCCTTAATTTGCTGTGTTGATTAAGGAAGGTTAATTATTAATAGATTTCTTTTAGTTCTTAAACTGCTAATTTCGGTTTCATTCCCAATTCGCGTAAATGTTTGAAGTGTGCAATAACAGCACTTCGCATTGTTTTGTATTCGTAATATGGCAAATCGCATTCTTTTGCTGTTTCTTTTACAATTTTTGCGATTTTGCCGTAATGAATATGACTAATATTTGGGAAAATATGATGTTCAATTTGATGATTTAAGCCGCCTGTGTACCAGTTTACAATTGCATTTTTTGGAGCAAAATTCGTTGTTGTATACAATTGGTGAACTGCCCAAGTGTTATCCATTTCTCCTAATTCGTTTGGAGTTGGGTTTGTAGTATGATCCACAACGTGTGCTAATTGGAACACAATACTTAGAATTAATCCGGCTGTGTAGTGCATTGCAAAAAAGCCAACAAGCACTTTCCACCATGTAATTCCAATTACGATTGGTAAAACAATCCAGATTGAAACATAAATCATTTTAGTGATGATAAGTGTTGTCCACAAAATCTTTGGATTTTTTGGCTCACCATAAGATAGTTTTCTCTTTAAATAGTTTCTCATCTGCTTAAAATCGGTTGTTAAAGCCCAATTGAAAGTCAATAAACCGTATAAGAAAACAGAGTAATAATGTTGGAAACGGTGAAAACGATGCCATTCTGCATGTTCTGTAAAACGAATAATTCTTCCAGCATCTAAATCCTCATCATGTCCCGGAATATTAGTATAAGTATGATGCAATACATTATGCTGTACTTGCCAGTTATAAACATTTCCAGCCAGAACGTAGATTGTTCCGCCCATAAATTTGTTAATCCAGCTTTTAGTAGAGTAAGAACCATGATTTCCGTCATGCATAACGTTCATTCCAACACCAGCCATTCCTACACCCATCACAATTGATAAAAGTAACATAACCCAAAATGGCATGTTAAGCGTAAGAATTAAAAAGTACGGAGTTAAAAAAACAGCAAATAGAATAACAGCTTTTAAGTGTAACTTCCAGTTTCCGGTTTTTTTAATATTATTTTCTTTAAAGTAATTGTTAACGCGAGAGTTAAGCGTTCTAAAAAACTTTAAATTGTCTTGCCGTGCAAAAGTTGGAGCAGTGTTATTCATAATTAATTTAAATAGATTTCAAAGGTAATTATTATAAATTTTCAATTTGCAAAATTGAGTTAAATATTTCAATCGTAAAGTAGTACTTTTGTTAAAAAATTATAGCAATGGATGAGATATTGAAATATTTTCCCAATTTGACCGATCTTCAAATTGAACAATTTCAAAAATTAGACTTTTTATACCACGATTGGAATGAAAAAATCAATGTTATTTCGCGTAAGGACATTGACTCTTTATATACAAAACACATTTTGCATTCATTAGGAATTGCTAAAGTTATGAAATTTGAGCCAGGTGCAACAGTATTAGATGTTGGAACTGGTGGAGGTTTTCCTGGAATTCCGTTAGCGATTCTTTTTCCTGAAACCCGTTTTTATTTAATTGATGTTATTGCTAAAAAAATTAAAGTGGTTCAAGGCGTTGCTGATGCTTTGGAATTAAAAAATGTAAAAGCAGAACAAAAGCGTGCCGAATTGGTAAAAGGTGATTTTGATTTTATTGTGAGTCGTGCCGTTACTAATATGCCTGATTTTGTTTCATGGATTAAAGATAAGATCAAGAAACAGCATAAACACCTATTAAAAAATGGAATTCTTTATTTAAAAGGTGGTGATTTAACCGAGGAGTTAAAAGATTTTCCAAATGCAACTTTATATGATCTAGCTGATTTTTTTGAAGACGAATTTTTTGAAACTAAAAAAGTGGTTCATCTTCCATTAAAATTTAAGCCTTAATAACAAATAACCCAATTAGGAAATCCTAAGCGGGTTATTTTTTTTGAACAAAACTAAACAGTTTAAAATTACGAAGCCTTTTTCGGAAAATTTAAAAAACTGTTCGCTTTAAGGTTTAAATTACCAATGAAACCATGAATTGCATTCTCTGATGCTTCAACTGAATATTCGAATTTTTCATCAAAGAAAAATTCTCTACAGATTAGAGGCTCGTTTGAAGAGTCGTATACAGCTTCATCAGTCTCATCTAATACATCATTTTTGTACAGGTTAGGATGAGAATGAGTTAAGTTGATGATGGTTTGAGCAAACCAATTGTCAAATTTTTTCTTTTTTGGCGTAATATGGCGTGCTAATAATACTAATCCGACAAGGTCATTTTGTAAAAAGTATGAGCCTTTGCGGTATCTTGCATCTATCATTCTCACATTCATTAATGCAATCCATAGAGCGCCGTTGACAGAGCCAGTTGCTGGAATTTCAAAATCGGTGTCAAATAATAAAGGATTTGTCTGTTCGCGATTATTGATAGAACACCAAAGAGCTTCAATTCGCTTTTGTGTGTCATTTATAGCCTGGCTGTAACCTGTAAAACGCCAGTAAACCCATTCTAATAATGCTGCAGTCAAACCAATTGAACCTTTATGGTTTATTTGCATTAAGGTTTCTTCAAGGTCTTCGTTTCCTTCAATAGGGTCTAAAAGTTGATTTATTTTCTTTTTTGTCCATTTATAATTAATGGAATGCCCAATACTTTTAGATTCCATAATAACTTTAGGAACATTATTTAAATTTCTCATACTTATGCTGTTAATTTATTCTAACTTTTAATGTTGAAGCAAAAGTAGGAGGATGGTTTTTTTTGAAAGGGAACAAAAAGTTTTTAAAGTGTCAAAATAAGGTATTTAAAACTTTTAAAGCATTGATTTTTAAATAAATAAGAAAAATATTACAAAAACATTGTTGTAAGTAAAAAAGCCGATCTTCAAAGAGGATCGGCTTTTTTATATAAAGTCAGATTTACAACTTTTAAACCTGAAATTTTAAATTGGATTAACCTAAGAAAGGATATCTGTAATCTTCTGGCGTTACAAAAGTTTCTTTGATAGTTCTTGGAGAAGCCCAACGTAACAAGTTTAATGCAGAACCTGCTTTGTCGTTAGTTCCAGAAGCTCTTGCTCCACCAAATGGTTGCATTCCTACAACTGCTCCAGTTGGTTTATCATTAATGTAGAAGTTACCAGCAGAGTTTTGTAATTTAGTTGTCGCTACTTCAATAGCATAACGATCTTGGCTGAATACAGCTCCTGTTAAAGCGTACTCAGAAGTAGTATCTACTAATTCAAGAGTTTCTTCCCATTTAGTATCTTCGTAAACATAGATCGTGATAACTGGTCCGAACAACTCAGTTTCCATTGTAGTATATTTTGGGTTTGTAGTTACAATAACTGTTGGCTCAATAAAGTAACCTACAGATTTATCATAATTTCCTCCAACGATAATTTCTGCGTCAGCATCTTTTTTAGCTTGATCAATATAACTAGCTAATTTATCAAAAGAACCTTCGTGGATAACTGCTGTAATAAAGTTTCCAAAATCTTCTGGAGAACCCATTTTCATAGATTTTACATCAGCAATTAATTGCTCTTTTACAGATGGCCATAAACTTTGTGGAATATAAGCTCTAGAAGCAGCAGAACATTTTTGCCCTTGGAATTCGAAAGCTCCACGAGTAATTCCTGTAACCACTTGTTTTACGTTTGCGCTTGGATGAGCAATGATAAAATCTTTACCTCCAGTTTCACCAACGATTCTTGGGTACGTTTTGTAGTTTTGAATGTTTGCACCAATTTTAGCCCAAATATCTTTAAATACATGGGTTGATCCTGTAAAGTGAACACCAGCAAAATCACGGCTAGCTAAAACAGTATCAGTAATCATTAAAGCATCTCCAAAAACTACGTTGATAACTCCGTCAGGAACTCCAGCTTCTTTGAAAACTTCTAAAATGATTTTTGTAGAAAATACTTGACTATCACTTGGTTTCCAAACCACAACGTTACCCATCATTGCAGCACTTGCAGGAAGGTTTGCAGCGATTGCAGTAAAGTTGAAAGGAGTAATAGCGTAAACAAAACCTTCTAATGGTCTGTACTCTACACGGTTCCAAACAGATGAATCTGATTTTGGTTGATCGTTGTAGATTTGAGTCATAAACTCAACATTGTAACGTAAAAAGTCGATTAATTCGCAAGAAGCATCAATTTCTGCTTGGTGAATATTTTTAGATTGACCAATCATTGTTGCAGCGTTAATACGAGCTCTGTATGGTCCAGCGATAAGTTCAGCAGCTTTTAAGAAAATAGCAGCACGCTGTTCCCATGCTAAGTTTGCCCATGCTTTTCTTGATTCAAGTGCATTTGCAATTGCTTTTTCGATATGTTGTTTTTCAGCTAAATGATATTTTCCAACTACGTGTTGGTGATCGTGAGGTGCTATAATGTTTCTTGTATTTCCAGTTCTAATTTCTTCGCTTCCAATATATAAAGGAACGTCAATTTGAGAATTCCACATTGTGGTATAAGCGGCTTGAACAGCAGCTTTTTCTGGTGAGTTTGGTGCGTAGCTCTTTACAGGCTCGTTTACCGCTTTTGGTACATGGAAAAATCCTTTAAGCATGTTATTTAAAATTTGTGAATTAGACAATTTAAAGTTAGACGATTTGTTTTGTTACGAATAATCTAACGTTGCACAAAAGTACAAAGGATAAATTAATAAATTGACAATTTTATGATTAAGATAACGATAAAAGCAATAGTTGTAAACTATATCTTAATTTAATGCAAAAGGAGCACACATTCTAAAAGTAGGAACAATTACTTTGAATGTTTTTGTAGTAGTAAAATTGATCATATTGAAATGACCTTTCATTGCGCCATAAGGAGACGATAATAAACAGCCAGAACTGTAAGTATGGTTTTCGCCAGGTTTTAAAACTGGTTTTTTACCAATTACACCTTCGCCATCTACAACTTCTAAATCATTTAAAGAATCAAAAATCTCCCAGTGGCGAGAAGTTAACTGTACAGAATCTTTACTATGATTTTCGATGGTAACTACGTAGCTAAAAGCAAAATGAATCTTGTAGTTCTTGAAGTATGTACCTTCAAAACTAGTCAAAACAGATATTTTTATGCCTCGTGTAATTTGAGAAACCATACTAACGCCGTATATATGTGAGTGTTATAGTGGCAAAGCTACGAAAAAAAATCGTTTAATCTAAAACCTTAACATTGTTTTAATTGACTATATTGATAGAGTTTGCATTTCCTTTTCCAATTACACGCTGATAACGATCGGTTGCTTCTTTATAATACACCAAGATGGTGTACTCGTTTTCAGTCTGATAAAAGTTTCCGTCAATGGCATTTTCAAAATCAACGACGCCTTTTTTATCTGCAACGGTATACTGAAAATTAGTAAAACCTTGCTTGATCATAATGGCTTTTTCAAAAACTCCTTTGTCATTGTTGTAATCCATTTTGTATTCTGGAGAAAGGCTGTAGTTGTTAAACATTCCAGTAATATAAATGTCTTTGTTCATTCTAAAAGCAGGAGCAGAGAGTGTAAAATAAACCCAAGCATAATCGGCTTCAATATCATTGTTAGAACCGTTTATGTTCTTAACAACAAAATTTCCATTTACATCTTCATAATTTGTATAAATCTGATTTCCCCTTGCGGCATTTGTGTATAAAAACGCATTGTAGATATCATTGTTTGAACCTATTTTGGCAACATTATTATTGGCTGCTCTAATATCTTTGTTTTCAAAATATAAAAACTCATTTCCTCCCCAAAACTGGGTTTCTTTATCATATTTATAAACTAGCTGATTGCCAATTGTATATTGAGGAACAATATTTTTTATCTCAGTATGAAAGTTTCCGTTTTGCAGTAGAAGAACTTTTACATTTTGCAATGGGGTTTGAAATGCAATATCATTGGATAAAATAGCAAAATCTAAATTCTGTTTGTAATCAATATTACTCAGATTACGACTCCTTTTTACTTGTACTCCAACGGTACAATGATTTTCATGCAATATAAATTTTCTTGAGAAAACGAGTTCTCTATCTTCATTTAGAATTCGCAGCATGTAATTACCAGAAAGTTTCAGTAGCTGCGTAAACTGATTTGGAAAAGAAAGTCTATAATGCGTGTATACTTGCAGTGTATTGAACGAATTAGAAAAATCTGTAATTCTCTGATTATCCATTCCAAGAATATAGTCCGTTTTTGGAATATCTGTCGGAAACCAGTTGTAATCGCAATGAATAACTTCAAAGTAATAATTAGCTTCATTACCAAATAAATCATCAAATTGAAAGGTAAATGGAGAACCTAATTCGAAAATTGGCGGAACATTACTGCCATTCTGAATAAAAGAAACAGTTTTGATGTTATAAGGAGGATCGATTTCTTTTTCTTGAGCTTTCGCTAAAGTGAAAATAAAAAGGAATATAAAGCTTGAATATAAAAATTTTGGCATCGTATTTCGTTGTAAGATTTGTAAATATAACAATTTTATACAACGAAAAAGATGCCAATCTATTGGGTTTAACAATTACGAGCCCAGAATATATTCTAAGTTGCCTTCAATTTCATCATTGATGTAACTTTCCTCTAAAAGAGAATCAGACAATAATTTTTTGTTTTCTTGAAGTTTGATAATTTTTTCTTCAACTGTATTTTTAGAAATAAAACGAATCACATTAACTTTATTCAACTGTCCAATTCTATGCGCACGCGCAACACCTTGTTTTTCTGCGAAAGGATTCCACCAAGGATCTAAGAATAAAACATAAGAGGCTTTTGTAATATTTAGACCAACACCTCCCGCTTTAAGAGAAATAAAGAATAAGAGCGGATTTTCTTTTTCTTGAAACATTTTAACTTGCTGTTCTCTCTTATCTGCTGGAGTTTCACCTGTAATTTCGCAGAACTCAATTTTGTTTTCTTTACACCAATCGGTATAGAAATTCAAATTGGTGACAAATGAACTGAAAATGATGACTTTCTGTTTTGCTTTTACTAAGTTTTCTAAATAATTAGTAACCGCAATGAATTTTCCAGAATCAACTTCAGATTCTTGATCAACCATTTTCGGGTGATTACTCAATTGGCGTAATTTCATCAAAGTATTAATAATACTAATTTTATCAGGAGATCCATCAGTTTTAAGCAAGAAATTACGAGCCTTAGATTTTTCTTTCTCGTATAATTTTTCCTGTTCAGGATCCATGTCACAATAGTAAATCTGCTCGGTTAATTCTGGTAAATCTTTTAAAACCTGTTCCTTTGTGCGTCTTAAAATATAAGGCTGAATAAGATTTTTTAATTCTGCTAAAACTTCTTCATTTTGCTTTTTCTCAATCGGATTTTTGAAATTTTCCATGAAAAAAGCATAACTGCCCAAAATCTCAGGATTGATAAACTGCATTTGCGACCATAAATCGTCAAGCGAATTTTCGATTGGTGTACCGCTCAAGGCAATTTTATGACCTGTACTGATTTTATTTATGGCTTTAAAAATCTTAGAATTTTTGTTTTTGATGTATTGGCTTTCGTCCAAAATTAGATAACGGAAATCGTATTTTTCTAAAATGGAAATATCACGATGAATGATGCTGTAACTTGTGAAAATCAAATCGGTCGAATTGATTCTGCTTGCTAAAGATTTCCTATCGTTACCAACATATTGCATTTTTGAAAAGTGTGGAGTGAATTTTCCAGCTTCATTAAACCAGTTAAAAACCAATGAAGAAGGTAAAACAATCAAGG
Organism: Flavobacterium tagetis; assembly: GCF_016735615.1. Lineage (GTDB taxonomy): Bacteria > Bacteroidota > Bacteroidia > Flavobacteriales > Flavobacteriaceae > Flavobacterium > Flavobacterium tagetis. The sequence continues at coordinate 295,438 of NZ_JAERSF010000001.1, read as the reverse complement.
CCTTTAGCGGTTCTCTTTCAATAGTAGTTTCGTTGGCAAACAAATCAAAATTGGTGGTTTTGGTAGTAAAACCTAATTGTTCTTGTACAGAAACCAAAACAGATAAAGTTTGCAACGTTTTTCCAAGTCCCATATCGTCAGCAAGACACGCACCCATATTGGAATTAAAATGTCCTAAAAGCCATTTTACTCCATCAACTTGATACGGTCTTAAAGTTGCTTTTATTAAGTCAGAACCTGTAAATTCAGCTTGATGAATTTGATCTAAATCACTGTCAATTTCTGAAATTCCGTCCAGAGCAGTAAAATTGCTTTTACGCAACAAAAGAACGCCATTTTCTGTTTTTGCCAGCTTTGCCAAAGAACCATATTTGCTAAACCATTCTAACGGAATCAAAAAGTAGTTTCCGTCAGGCAATGCAAAAAGTCTTTCTTTGCTTTTTATATTCGGAATAATTTCGCTGAAATTGATTTTATAATTTCCAACGGTAATTATTATTTTAATGTCAAACCAATCGCCAACTGTTTCTTTTGAAGCAGAAATAGTATGGCTTTCAGTGATGATTTCTTTACTTTCCAGTTTTAGGTTTTCAATAGTAAAACCTAAACTTTTCAGTTCTTCTTTATGATCAATAATAAGCTGAATATTGATGAAAGGATCTGTGTTTTCAGCTTCTGAATTTAATCCAAATAATTCGTTTTTGATTTTGGTTAAACCAATTTCATTCAATTTATCAATATATAAACTTTCGTCAGGATTTCTTTTAAACTGAATTATTTTAGGTTCATTGGCAACACTGAAATCGACAAAAGAATGTGTTTTTTTATTTTTGCTCGCATCAAATGAATATCCATTATAATCAAAATAAAGATTGAGATAATAGCAGTTTTTGAAGAAATCATGAATTGGCTGAATGGTGCAAGAAATAATTTTGTCACGAAGTTCAATCTCAAAACCTGTCGCCTCAATATCAATTTTCTTTGCGATTTGAGGAATAAAACTCTTGAAGTAGTCATCAACTAATTTTGATGGTATTTCAATAGATTTTTTCTTTAAAAAAGGCATTAGTTTTTTAGAGTTCAACTCTTTTAGCTGTCCTAATTTTTTATTAATGATCAGCCAGCCTGGTTCATCCAAAAGAATTTCTGCCTTGATATCCATTGGAGAAAAAGTGGTTTCATTTTCTTTTAAAGAAAGTGTATAAGTAATTCCTTCGGCATGCTTATCAAATTGAATCTGTGGCTCAAAATCAAGTGGTTCGATACTGACTCTTGAACGGTAAAAATCTTTTTCAGGGCCGAGGTTTAAAGATAGAGGAAATTGTTCTTTTACAATTAAATCGTAAAACGAACTTAGATTGAATTTTAAATGTTGACGAATAGCAAATTTAATTTTTGAATCTTTCTGTAAATCAGCAATTGTTTTGGCTGATCTAATTTTAGCGCCGAATTTTTTAAAAATAAATTCAGGTTTAAGAGAATCGCAAGCCGTTAATATTCTTTTTGAGTTGGAATCTAGACTGTCAAAAGTGATTCCGAAACTTTCAAGTACATCGGGACTTGCTTTTTTATCTAAATATTTGATTTCATTAGTATTCTCAACAATGTATGCAGTTGGAATATAGACATTCAGATTTTTTTCCAAACTGATGTCAAAACAGAACTGAAATGATTTTGTAGGTTCCAAGATTTAGGGATTTGGTTAGGCTTATATTTGGGAATTGGGCAAAAAATAAAGAGTTTTCAAATCTAGTATTTTGAAAACTCTTTATTAAATGAACTTATATGGTGAAAAATTAGTTTTCCTGTTTAAAGCAAAGCGGGATAATTTCGCCTTTTGCTAAACAGTATTTTTCAACCAATTCTGGTGCAATTTTATTAGTGTAATCTTCTTCGATCACAATAAAACCAATACTTCTTAATTTATCGAAATAATCGCGTCCGTAAACACGAACGTGATCGTATTGTCCGAAGATTTTAGCGCGCTCTTTTTGATCTGTAATCGAATCATCGGCAAATGTAACTTCACGTGATAAATCCTGAGGAATCTGTAAAATTGCCATTCCGCCTGGTTTTAAAACACGAAATAATTCCTGCATTGCTTTTGTATCGTCTGGAATATGCTCTAAAACGTGATTACATAAAATAACGTCGTATTCGTTGTCTTTGAAAGGCAAATTACAAATATCTGCTTTTACATCTGCCAGTGGCGAAAGTAAGTCAGTTGTTGTGTAATCTAAGTTTTTCTGCTTGCGAAATCTTTTATAGAAAGCTTGTTCTGGAGCAAAATGCAATACTTTTTTAGGTGCTGTAAAAAAATCAGTCTGATCGTTTAAATACAACCAAAGCAAACGGTGTCTTTCTAGAGAAAGTGTACTTGGTGAAAGTACATTGTTACGCTGTTTTCCGTATCCATAAGGCAAAAACGATTTAAAACTTTTTCCGTCAATTGGATCTGTAAATTTATCTCCTTTTAAAGAGAAAGCTAAAATTGGACGCGCCACATAACTCAAACGAATTAATATTGGACGCGGGATTGTATTAAGGACTAATTTAAATAGTTTTTTCACAGGTTTGATTCGGGGTTGTATTTATACGATTAACGGAACTTGTCTGAATTCATCTTCTTCATTGCTTTCAATTCCAAGAGCTTTGTAGATGTATTTGAAAGTTGATAATAATTCAGGTTTTCCATCAATTAAAGCTACGTCGTGCTCAAAATGCGCGCTAGGTTTTCCGTCAGCAGTCAAGATTGTCCAGCCGTCTTTAAGTTGTTTAATGTTTCTAGTTCCCATGTTGATCATAGGTTCAATTGCTACAACCATTCCTTCAACAAAAAGTTTTCCACGACCACGTTTTCCGTAGTTTGGCATTTCTGGTTCTTCGTGCATTTTTTGCCCAACACCATGTCCAACCAATTCACGAACAACTCCGTAACCGTGAGCTTCAGTATATTTTTGAATCGCATTTCCAACATCTTCAACGCGATTTCCAGCTTTAAATTCTCTAATTCCAACGTAAAGAGATTCTTTAGTTACGCGTAAAAGTTTTTTAACTTCAGGTGCAACTTCTCCAATTTCGAAACTGTAAGCGTGGTCTCCGTGGAAACCATTTTTAAAAGCTCCGCAGTCAACCGAAATAACATCACCGCTTTTTAGAGGTGTATTATTAGGAATACCGTGAACAACCTGAGCATTTGGACTCATGCAAAGTGAATTCGGGAAATCATACAATCCAAGGAAACTTGGAACTGCACCGTGATCACGAATAAATTCTTCGGCTAATTTGTCAAGATATAATGTTGTAACTCCTTCTTTAATTTCAGAAGCAATCATTCCTAATGTTTTTGATACGATTAAAGCACTTTCGCGCATTAATTCTATTTCCTCTCTAGTTTTTTGGATAATCATATTTTTTCCATTTTCAGTTGGCAAAAGTACAATTTTTATCTCATTTTTTATGTAATTTTTTTTCGCCACGAATTCACAAATTATCTCAAATAAAAATCTTAAAAATCGGATTTCACAAACTTCATTAATAAAGAATTTAAACGTGAAGTTTTGATGCAATTCGTGAATTCGTGGCTAATAACTCGTGAGGCTTTCAGAAAAAAGCCATAAATTAGTAGTGCAAATGTTTATAATTATGGAAATTTCAACTGATCAAGATATAGCTAAAGTGAAAGCGTTAAAAAAAATGAAAGCAACTGCTTTGTCGCTTTTGGGTTTCGCGGTGCTTCTTTTTATAATTGCAATTTACTTCAAAATTCCAATACTTCAAGCTTTTAGCGAGGCGGCAATGGTTGGCGGAATTGCAGATTGGTTTGCCGTTGTGGCACTTTTTCGTCATCCAATGGGAATCCCGATTTGGCACACAGCGATTATTCCGACTAAGAAAAATGAAATAGGAGAGAACTTAGGAAATTTTGTTTCTGAGGAATTTTTAGACCGAGAAAAATTAGAAGTAAAATTAGACGAATTCAATTTTGCAACCAAAGCTTCAGATTGGCTTTCGAAGGAAGAAAATGCAAATAAAATTGCCAATGCAGTAGCTGTAAATATTATTCCGGGAATTTTAAGAACAATAAAAGATGAAGATGTTAGAAGATTTATTCAGGTTCAGTTTAAGGAAAAAATAGAGGGAATAAATTTTGGCGATTGGGTAGCATTGGCATTGGAACCTTTGCAAAAAGGGAATTTAAAAAATCAGATGCTGACGAATCTGCTTGAAGTGATAAGCACTGAATTAACTAATAATAAAGATTTAATTAGGCAAAAAGTAAAAGCTTCGACCCCGCTTTTAAGCTTTGGGTTGGCTGATAAAAGTATTACAGAAGGTGTTTTTAATGGTTTACAGGATTTTTTAAATGAAGCTAAAAAGCCTGAAAGCGCAGTGCGTCTAAAAATTGATGAATACATTTTTAATTTCTTGGAAAAAGTAAAAAACTCAGAAGAAATGAGAGTAAAAATCAACGATATGATTTTGGGTTTTGTTGGAAAGAAAGAGGTTCAGGATTATATTAATAGTATTTGGGACGAAATTAAATTGTCAATTACCAATGATCTAAATAAAGGTAATGATTCTTCCATTAAAAATAATATTGCTGGATTGATTCAGACTTTTGGAAACGGAATCAAAGAAGATCCTGTTGTGATTAACAAAATAAATGGTTTTATTAAAAACGATTTGCTTTCGATGCTTTTGAATAATAAAAAAGTAATTGGAGATTTGATTTCGTCAACCGTAAAAAGCTGGGACGGAAAAGAGGTTTCTGAAAAATTGGAATTAGAAATTGGAAAAGATCTTCAATATATAAGAATTAATGGAACTTTGGTTGGAGGTGTTATTGGGCTTGTGATTTATGGAGTGGAGCAGATTTATCATTATTTTATTGTTTGATAAAAAACATTTCAAAGTATACGATTGTCAGGCTGAGCGGAGCCGAAGCGCTTTTAAGTTTCATAAGCCTTCGACTCCGCTCAGGATGACAATTAGAGAGTGTGTAAAATAGTTCTCGCAAAGTCGCAGAGGAGCAAAGTTTTATAAATTTCTTTGCGACTTAGCGTCTTTGCGAGATTTTTTTAAGTTCTATTTAATGAACTTATATAACTTATATGGTGAAATTATAGAAGTGAATGACAAGTCATAGCATTTGGCTGCTGAATTCCCATTAATTCTAAAATAGTAGGAGCAATGTCACCTAAAACACCATTTTGGATATTTTTTAGTTGTTTGTCAACTAAAATAATCGGCACTGGGTTTGTTGTGTGAGCCGTGTTTGGAGATCCGTCAGGATTGATCATCGTTTCGCAGTTTCCGTGATCGGCAATTACGATTGTTGTGTAATCATTTGCAAGAGCGGCTTCGATTACTTTTTTCGCGCAAGCGTCAACAGCTTCACAAGCTTTAATTGCAGCTTCCATAATTCCAGTATGTCCAACCATATCTCCATTTGCGAAGTTTAAACAAACGAAATCAACTTCGCCTTTGTTCAATTCAGGAACAAGAGCATCAGCCAATTCATAAGCGCTCATTTCTGGTTTCAAATCGTAAGTTGCTACTTTTGGAGAATTTCTTAAGATTCTCTCTTCACCTTCAAAAGGAATCTCTCTACCGCCAGAGAAGAAGAATGTTACGTGAGGATATTTCTCAGTTTCAGCAATTCTGATTTGTTTTTTACCAGCTTTTTCTAAAACCTCACCAAGAGTTTCAGTGATATTATCTTTATTGTAAACTACTTTTACGTTTTGGTAAGTTTCGTCGTAGTTTGTCAATGTTACATAATATAGGTTTAGTTTGTGCATGTTCTGCTCGTGGAAATCTTGCTGAGAAAGCGCTTCAGTAAGTTCACGTCCTCTGTCAGTTCTAAAGTTAAAGAATATTACAACATCGCCTTCAACAATTGTAGCAAGAGGTTTTGCATTTTCATCAACGATAACAACTGGTTCAATAAATTCGTCAGTAACGTCTTTTTCGTAGCTTGACAAAATACTTGTAACAGCATTTGTTGATGGAGTTCCAACGCCGTTAACAAGAAGATCATAAGCCAATTTTACACGTTCCCAACGTTTATCACGGTCCATTGCATAGTAGCGGCCAACAATCGAAGCAATTTTTACAGGAGTATCTTTAATGTAATCTTCAAGATCATGAATATATTTTGCTCCAGATTTTGGGTCAACATCACGTCCGTCTGTAAAAGCGTGAACATATACCTGATCTAAACCATATTCTTGAGAAGCATCGATTAATCCGCGAAGATGTGAAGTATGTGAGTGAACACCTCCATCTGAAACTAATCCTAAAAAGTGTACTTTTTTATTGTTGTCTTTAGCATAAGTAAAAGCGTCAATTAAAACTTGCTCTTTTGCTAAAGTTTTGTGTTCTACAGCTAAATTTATTTTGGCTAAATCTTGGTATACAATTCTTCCTGCGCCTAGATTCATGTGTCCAACTTCGCTATTTCCCATTTGTCCTTCTGGAAGACCAACATTTAATCCGTCAGTTCTAAGCTGTGCGCTTGGGTAGTTTTTATAAAGACTGTTTATAAAAGGAACATTTGCATTGTCTATTGCAGATACTTTAGGGTCAGGAGATTTTCCCCAACCATCTAAAATCATAAGGATAACTTTTTTGTTCATTGCATTTTTGTTTTCTACAAATATAAGGCATTTCTAAAGTTTGAAACCTGAGGAATGTTACATTTATATTTAATAAAATGAACTCAGATAAAAAATATTAATTTAATTGTAGAAGTCTTTATTTTTTAAAATTAATTCACACTACGCCCTTTTTCTAACTTTATTTTTGACAGTATTTAGATCGAAAAAATGTTGATTGGAGATAGAAAGTCTTATAAATTAGGAAATTATTACATCAATTTGTTTTACTTAATCAGGTATTAATTTCAAGATCCCCATTTTTTGATGTTTTTTTAAGAAAATCAGGTAGGATGTTAGGTTTTTTAGCATAAGAAAAAATCTTACAGAAATATGGTTTTTATGTTAATAATGTTAAAGTTTAAACAAAAAAGGCCTGAAAATCAGGCTCGTATTTTGCAAGGCGTGATTTTTTTATATTTTTGCGATACCCAAATTTTTGTTTAACCTAAAGAAATTCAATGATTTACAAAATTTATCCGTTATTTGTGTTTTTGCTATTGTCTTTTGGAAAAGATTCAAAAAACACACCCGACCTTAAAAAAAATGCCACTGTAAAAGCGATTGCTAAAGTCGAAAAAGTTACAGTAGATTCTAAAATCGAGAGCGTTTATAATTCATTAAATTCCAACAACTTTAAAATGCCTGAACTTAAAACTTTCTCGGAAGCTTTGAAAGGATTTTATTTGTTGAAAGAAAGAGGAGTGATTAAGAAAGATATCTTAACACTAATTGATTTTAGTTTGTCATCAAACGCAAAACGTCTGTGGGTGATTGATTTAACTAGTAATACAATTTTGTTTAATTCGCTTGTCGCTCACGGAAGAAATACTGGAGAAGAATTCGCTTCAGCATTTTCAAACCTTAATTCTTCATTTAAAAGCAGTTTAGGATTTTATTCAACTGGCGAAATTTACCAAGGAAAACATGGTGCTTCATTGCGTTTAGATGGTTTAGAAAATGGTGTCAATGACAACGCACGTGAAAGAGGTGTTGTAATGCACGGCGCAGATTACGTATCTGAATCTTTCATCAGAAATCATAAAAGATTGGGCAGAAGCCAAGGATGTCCAGCAGTTCCAGTTGAATTGACAAACGAAATTATTCAATTAATAAAAGACAAATCGTGTTTATACATCTACCATCCTTCAAGAAGTTTTGCGATGGAAGAGAGGCTAATTTCTTAATTGCGCATATAAATCCGAATCTAGATCATAAATATCAGCTCTGAAAATGAGCTGATTTTTTTTGCTCCATGCTGTCCAATACCACTGGTATAAAGCATACTTCTTGGTAATCTTGAAACTCATTGTTGTTTTACTTGCAATAATAGTGTCAATTCTGTCTTGTGGCCAGTTTCCGTCAACATCTAATATATGTTGGGCAAGTTCCAATGGGTTTTCGACACGCACACATCCAGAACTCATAGAACGATTATTGCGCCCAAAAATGTTACGATGATTTGTATCGTGAAGATAAACGCTATGGTGGTTTGGAAATAAAATTTTCATTAAACCTAACGAATTGTCATAACCTGGACTTTGTACATAGCGATAGTTGTTTGGTTTATTCTCATTCCATGCCATCGGAGAAACTACCTTGCCGGCAGTATCGTAGATAGTGATATTCTTATTAGCCAAATAATTTCGGTTTCTTTTCATTGCAGGAACGACATCTTCTTTCAGAATTGTAGGTGGAACAGTCCAAGTCGGATTAAAAACAACCGTTTTTAAAAAAGAAGTAATGATAGGTGTTTTTCTTTTGTTTGTTCCTACTACAATGTTTCTAACTAAAGTGGTGTCCTTATTTTCAACAACATTTAAGCTGTAATCGGGAATGTTTATAATGAAATAGTTTTCGGCTAATTCAGACGGGTACCATCTCCAACGCTCCAAATTGGCAATTATTTGCTTTTTTCTATCTTCTTTAGAATAATTTAAAGCACGAATAGTTCCAGCTCCGATAACTCCGTCAGAAGCTAAACCGTGTCTTTCTTGGAATCTTTTAACTGCTTCAAATGTTTTTTCATTATAAATTGTTGACAAACTATCTTTTCCAGTCATATCATTCCAATACAAAAGCCTTTTTTTAATATTTATTAAAGCGGGATTAGTATCATTTAAAACAATTTTATCAGCAGATTCAATAGTTTTTACATTGTCATTTGGAAAAGCATTAATGATTTCAAGAGCTTTTAGTAGCTCTTTGTAAGTTTGTGTTTTAGGTTGAATGTTTTCAACAATGCTATCTAATTTATTTTTGTTGAAGCCTTTAATTAAAACGGAATTCACATCAAATTCCTTTTCTTCTAAATCCCAATTGGTATACAGTTTTTTAGGGTCTAACTTTCCTTTATATATATGATTAAGATATTTTTCGAAATTATAAGTCAGTAAAATATCATACGTAGCCAAATCTTTATCACTAAGCGAAGCGACTTTGCTCTCGAATTTTTTTAGCTTAGATATTTTATAATCTTCTGGTTCTAAACCTAATTCTTCTGATTTTTCTAATTGCGTTAAAACAAAAGTTCTTTTTTTAAGATTTCCCCATACAGTTTGATTTTCAGACCCAACATAAAACTGTTTTAGGGTTTCGCTTTTAAAAGTTCCTATTAATGCAGTGTCTATTTCAACTGTTCTCTCATCAGTAAGTATAATTGCCGGTACCTTTTTTTTGATAATAGGTGTAGGTTTTGGGTCTTCTTTTTTGCAGCCAAAAAAAAGGCATATTACTACCAAAGAGTAAAGTTTTTTCATTTTATAATTTTTTAAACATCAAATAATGTTCGCCAACATCTTTAATCTCAAATGCTTCGCCAAGTGTTTGGTAATTCATTTTTTGATAAAATCCGACAGCAGCAGTTCTGGCATTGAACCAAATTAAATCTATTTGGTTTTCATTGCAAAAGGTTTCGCAATGTTTTACCAAAGCTTCTCCAATTCCTTTTTTCTGATGGATTTCTAAAACTGCCATCCCTCTAATCTGGGCTTGATTTTGAGCGGCAAATATAGGATTGATTTTTTCGAATAACGAAATAATTCCTGTTAAATTTTTGTCCTCAAATAAACCGAAATGATGAGTAGATTCTAAATCATCGCCTTCAAACATGCAACTTTCGATAGGCTTTCCTTTTCTTAAAACAGGTTGGCGAACAGCATAAGTCTCTTTCGAGGTAATTTCTTTAATTGTAATCATGATTTTTTGAAAAAATATTGCTTTTATAACTTTTTAATTTTAAATAAGTTATAAAAAAATGTTGATTTTTATTGATTTTTTTTGCTCAAAAGCTTGTTTTGAACTGAACTTTCTTTCTATATTTGCACAACCAATGCGAAAGTAGCTCAGTTGGTAGAGCTCCAGCCTTCCAAGCTGGTTGTCGCGAGTTCGAGCCTCGTCTTTCGCTCTAAAAAGTAAACATGTTTTACTTTATGTGAAATAAATTTTTTGATTTTTATTTTGTTTTAAAAATTAAATTTTTTAAGTTTGCACCCGATTAATGCGAAAGTAGCTCAGTTGGTAGAGCTCCAGCCTTCCAAGCTGGTTGTCGCGAGTTCGAGCCTCGTCTTTCGCTCTTCAAAAGCCTCAAACATTGTTTGAGGCTTTTTTGTTTTCTATTCTTTTTTAAAACCATATAAGTGATTTAAGTTGAGGTAAGTTTTTGAATTTAGCTTTTGGTAGGCTTATATGACTTATATGGTTTTAAAATTACTTCAGATTGCTCAAGTCGCTTTCTGTTTCTAACTCTGTTGGAGCTTCGTTTTGTTTGAATAGGCGAGCAGATAAATCTCCTTTTAAAGTAATTTTTTCACCTTTAACTTCCAGCCAGCTTCCTTCTCTTAAACCTAAAACTGGAATTGAATTAAATGCATGAAATTCTTTTATTCTTGTTTCGCGAGTTTCTCCCATGTGTTTAGATTGTAAATCGGCATCCAGATAATGCGGATTTAAATTGAATGGAATTAATCCTAAAGTTTGGAAGCTTGGAGGGTAAATAATGGGCATATCGTTTGTAGTCTGCATTGATAAACCGCAAATATTGCTTCCTGCACTTGATCCGAGGTAAGGAGTGCCATTTTTTACAGTTTCAGAAAGTAACTGCATAATGTTGTTTTTGTAAAGTTGGGTAACCAGTAAAAAGGTGTTGCCTCCGCCTGTAAAAATTCCTTCTGCATTTTTGACCGCGTCTTGCGGATTTTCAAATTCGTGAATTCCTTTAACATTGATGTTAATTGTGTTAAATGCCTCTGCAGCTTTTTTTGTATACTCGTCATGCGAAATTCCACTAGGACGAGCATAAGGAATAAATAAGATTGTTTTACAGTTTTTAAAATGCGTTTTTAAAGTAGGTAAAATATATTCTAAGTAGTTGCCTCCGTGCAAAGTAGAAGTACTTGCGATAATAATGCTTTTCATGATTTTTAAACTCAAATTTTGTTTGTTAAAGGTATTAAAAACTCTGTTTTTGTTTTAATTTTTACCATTTTAATTAACATATTTTTACGAAGTCATTAATATTAAATTTGGAACGACTTGAGATATTTTTACCGTTTTAAGAATATTTTTAATTTATTATATTTTGATTCAGAAAATTACTTGTTTTTTAATTATTGTTGCGGGACAGGCTTGCTGGTCTCAAGCCCAAGATCGATCTGTTTTTAATGGTAAAGTGGTTTCGAATACTTTAGACTTAGAAGGTATTTATGTGATTAATGCGCAAACAGAAGAAACGGTTACAACAAGTTCATCTGGATCTTTTTCTATCTCAGCAAAAGCAGATGATGTTCTGGTTTTTTCTTCAATAAGCTTTAAAGAAAAAAGAGTTTTGCTGAAACAAGAAGATTTTTCAAATCTTAATTTTACTGTCAATCTTAATATGGTTATGTATCAATTGCAAGAGGTTGTGGTAAAAAGGTATGATAATATTAATGCCGAAAGACTGGGTGTGATTCCGATGGGGCAAAAGAAATATACTGCGGCAGAACGCAAATTGCAGACCGCAACTGCGTTGAATGCTACGGCAAATGGAGGAACAATGGCAGGAGGTTCTATCTCTGCAGATCCTTTGCTGAATTTTTTCTCAGGAAGAACAGCTATGCTTAAGAAAGAAGTTGCAGTTGAAAAGAAAGAATTTTTTATGAGGCTGTTGGAGAATATGTTTAGTCTAGATCATTTTATTGACCGATTGAAAATTCCTGCGGATTATGTAAAAGGTTTTGAATATTACGCTATAGAAAATGAGAAGTTTACGGTGATTTTGAATTCTAAAAACAAAACTTCTACGGAATTTCTTTTGGGAGAATTGGCTGTAAAGTATAAAGAAATGATTGCTGGTGAAAATAAGTAGGGTTATATCGATAATTGTTTTTGTTTTTTTTGTTCAGATTGGTTTTGGGCAAAAAAGCGATGTTAAACTATTAGTAGGGAAGGTGCAGGAGCAATCTACTCCTGTTGAAGGGGTGAATATTATAAATAATGCTACTCAAGCTGCTACTGTTTCAGATTCTGATGGTAATTTTTCGATTGCTGTTCGAGAAGGCGATGTTTTGGTTTTTTCGGCTGTGAACTTGGATCCGGTTAAACGCCGAATTTCTGCAGAAGATTTGATGGTTAGTTCTTTAGTTGTAAAAATGGCTGCCAAAGAAGTGGAGCTGAAAGAAGTTGTTGTTAATGAAAATGCTAGTATAACAGCTGAAAATTTAGGAATTATTCCGTACGGACAAAAAAAATATACGCCTGCCGAGCGAAAGGTTTATACGGCTACTTCAACATCAATCGACAAGTTGCTAAATAAGATTTCGGGGCGCACCGCGATGCTGAAAAAAGAAGTGAACGTAGAGAAAAAAGAAATGCTTTTTAGAAAGCTTGAGTATCTTTTTGAGGAGAACTATTATACAGATAGATTGAAAATTCCTGTAGATGACATAAAAGGATTTCAATTATTTTGTGTAGATGATGCTGATTTTGCTGTATCTTTGAATACTAAAAACAAAACAATGAGTATGTTTTTAATCACAGATCTAGCAAGAAAATATCTAACAATTCTCGAAAATGAAAAATAAATTAGGAGTGCTCGTTGTCTGCTTATTTTGTCAATTTGTATTAGGGCAAAACGGTTTCAGGAAGCCATTACACGGTCAGGTTATCAATGATTTTTTAGCCATAGAAAGTGGTTATGTAATGAATATTAATGCAAATACTAGGACATTTATTGGTTCTGGCGGTTTGTTTGATATTGTTGCACAGCCAAAAGATACTTTACTATTCTCTGGCTTGACATTTCAATCAAAAAAAGTCGTTTTAACTGAAAAAGATTGTGCCGAGATTCTTTTAAAAATAAAATTGGATTTGGTTAATAATCAGCTTAAAGAAGTTGTTGTTCATAAAGAACTAAAAGTAAAAGCACTGCAGGGCGGTTCTCAAAAATATGTAGACATGCAGTTTGAGGATGATAAACAATCTACTGCAAAAAACAACGCAATGCTTTCGGATCAGACTATAAAATATGGAACCGATTTTGTTCGAATCTTTAAAGACGTCAAAAAACTTTTAAGTAAAAAAGACGAAGTAAGGGAAGAAGAAATTACAGATATTGCTTTTGTAGAATACGCTAAAGATAACTTCACAAAAGATTTTTATTCTAAAACACTTAATCTTAAAGATGACGAAGTAGAGCTTTTCTTGATGTATTGCTCAAACGATCCACATTCAAAAGAATTGGTAGATCCAGATCAGAAGTTTCAGTTAATGGATTTTATGATCAATAAGAATAAAGAATTTAAGAAAGCTGAGGCTGTTCAAAAATGAAAAAAAAGTTAGTTTTCCCTTTGCTGGGAGTTTTGTTTGTTTTGTCTTCGGCATTTGCTTTTCATAAATTTTATGTTGGCGTTTTTCAGGTTAATTATGCAGCTGAAAAAAAGATGTTACAAATTACTTCCCGCATTTTTATTGATGATTTGAATAATGCAATGGAGAAAAAGTATCACAAAAAGACATTTGTTGGTACAAGCAAGGAAACTCCAGCAGATGTTGAATTATTAAAAAAATACCTATCAGAACATTTTTTAATTAAAATAAATGGGCAATCAAAAGCGATAACTTTTTTATCTAAAGAAGTCGAGGCTGATGATGTTTTGGTCTGTTATTCCAGAATTAAGGATGTAGATAAATTCAAAACGCTTGAGATTTCAAATACTATTTTGGTAGATTGGAATTCAGAACAGCAAAATATTACACATATTTCAGCATTTGATACAAAAAGAAGTGTTCTTTTTACAGAATCTTCAAGGAAAGAATTGTTAAAATATTAAGGTATTGATAAAATTAATGTTTTAATTACTATTTTCACAGCCTAAAGAAATTACCATTAAAATTTTATGAAAAAACTTTCATTATTATTACTTTTTCCTGCAATGTTAGTTGCGCAGGATAAAGCAACAACCACACCTACTAAACAACAGGGAAAGTACGATACCAACAAGTTTAGCCAAATGTATGATTTGCTGGCAACTCCAAATATGTTCCGTACAGCCTCTGGAGCACCTGGGCCAGCTTACTACCAACAGCAAGCAGATTACAAAATTGATGTTGAATTGGATGATAAAAATTCAAAATTAAGCGGATCTGAAACCATTACGTATACAAATAACTCGCCAGATAGTTTGGAATATTTATGGATTCAATTAGATCAAAATCAGGCAAAAGCAAATACCCAAAGTTCATTAGCAGAAAGTGATAAAATTAATCAGGTTTTGCCGCTTGATGGTTTTTCTTCTAAATATTTGAAAAAAGATTTAGAGCGCGGTTTTAATATTGAACAAGTTAAAGATGCTAAAGGAAGTGCAATGTCTTATACGATCAATGAAACCATGATGCGTATTAATCTGACTTCACCTTTAAAACCAGGAGAAAAAATTTCATTCTCAATCAAATGGTGGTATAATATTAACAACTACAGAAAAGAAGGCGGTCGTTCTGGATATGAATTATTCGAGAAAGATGGCAATAAATTATATGTAATTGCCCAATTCTACCCAAGAATGGCGGTTTACAATGATGTTGAAGGATGGCAAAATATGCAGTTTTGGGGAAGCGGAGAGTTTGCTCTTCCTTTCGGAAACTTCGATGTAAATATTACAGTTCCTGCAGATCACGTAATCGATGCAACAGGTGAATTAATGAACAGAAGCGAAGTGTTTACTGTTGAACAAGTAAAAAGATACGAGCAAGCACAAAAATCATTTGATAAACCTGTAGTTATTGTAACGCAGGCAGAAGCAGAAGCAGCTGAAAAAGGTTTTTCTGAAAAGAAAAAAACTTGGAAATTCAGCGCTAAAAATGTTCGTGATTTCGGAATTGCTTCTTCAAGAAAATTCATTTACGATGCAATGGCTGTGAAAATCGGAAACAGAACTGTTATGGCAGAATCTGTTTATCCAAAAGAAGCAAACCCGCTTTGGGGAGAAACTTCTACAATGGTTGTGGCTCATACTTTAAAAAGCTATTCTTCTCATACTTTTGATTATCCTTATCCAAAAGCAGTTTCTGTTTCTGCAGAAGATCAAGGTATGGAATATCCAATGATTTGTTGGAATTATGGTCGCCCTGATGAAAATGGTGTAACGAGCAGAGAAGTTAAAAACGGAATGATTGGTGTTATTATCCACGAAGTTGGACACACTTTCTTCCCAATGATTGTAAACTCTGATGAGCGCCAATGGACTTGGATGGATGAAGGTTTGAACTCGTTTTTAGAGTATTTGGCTGAGCAAGAATTAGATTCAAATTTCCCTTCAAGGAGAGGTCCAGCTAAAAATATTGTTCCTTACATGAGCGGTGATCAAAAGTTCTTGGAGCCAATTATGTCAAACTCTGAAACAATCCACCAATTTGGGAATAATGCTTACGGAAAACCGGCTACAGGTCTTAATATTTTGAGAGAAGTAGTTATGGGAAGAGAATTATTTGATCACGCATTCAGAACGTATGCAAATAGATGGAAGTTTAAACACCCAACTCCAGAAGATTTCTTTAGAACAATGGAAGATGCTTCTGCAGTAGATTTAGATTGGTTTTGGAGAGGTTGGTTCTACTCAACAGATTTCGTAGATATCGGAATTAAAGATGTAAAACAATATTACGTTTCAGATACTCCAACAGCAGATATTAAAGACGTAAAAGTTAGAAAAGGACGTTTTGGATTCGAAAAAGGACCTTTTGTTTATTTAGTTTCTGGAGATAATGCAGAAGTAAGCGATTCTAAGAAAAAAGCTTTAAAAGTACAAGATTTCAAGCCTTTGGCAGATTATGTAGATCAGACTTTTACGGCTGAAGAAAAAGCTTCTATTAAATCTCCTAAGTACTTCTATGAAGTAGAATTTAACAAACCAGGCGGAATGATTATGCCTATTTTAGTTGAGATTACTTACGAAGATGGTTCTAAAGATAATTACAAATATCCAGCACAAATCTGGAGAAAAAGTAATGAAACGGCTAGAAAAGTTTATGCTACAACAAAAGCAATTAAGAGCATTCAAATTGATCCGCAATTGCTAACAGCAGATATTGATGTAACCAATAACTCTTGGCCAAAAGTTGAAACAAAGTCAAAATTTGACTAAATAAAATAAAATTAAGAATGAAAAGTTCATCAGGTTTGAAAGCTTGATGAACTTTTTTCTTTTTAGGAAATATATTTTAAAGGACTTTTTAAGTTAATTTTAAAACTCTAACCTGAAAAGTTTAATATCTTTGCGACAACAAAAATAAAAGTTATGTTTGGTATAGGAGGAGGAGAATTAGTTTTCATACTGTTTATAGTGCTAATGCTTTTTGGTTCTGATAAAGTGCCGGAAATCGCACGTACAATGGGAAAAGCTATGGCTCAATTAAAAAATGCAACTAATGATATTAAAAGCGAAATTCAGAAAGGAGCAGAGGCTAATGGTCTTGATTCAAAATCTCTGAATGATATTACTGGAAATATCAATGCAGAAATTAATAATGCAAAATCTAATTTACTTGGAGATACAGGAAATCTTTTAGGAGATACTGCAACTGAAATCGAAAAAGTAAAAGAAGATATTGATACTCTTTCTGGACCTATTAAACGCCAAATGTAATGCTTGAAAAAATACAGGAATTAGATAAAGATCTTTTAATCTTTCTTAACGGATTAGGTTCTGAAACATATGATAAATTATGGCTTATTATTACCAATCAATTGTATTGGACGCCATTTTTCCTATTGCTATTCTATCTTATTTATAAAAAAATAGGAGGAAAACAAACCCTGTATTTGTTGCTTTTTATAGCCGTTCTGATTGCGTTTACTGATCAAACCTGTAATTTGTTCAAACATACTTTTCAACGTTTGAGACCATGCAATGATCCAGAAGTGAACACAATTATTAGAGTTGTACAGGTTAGAAAATCATTTAGTTTCTTTTCTGGACATGCAGCCAACACTATGGCGGTTGCAACTTTCTTATTTTTGATTTTAAAGCGCTATTTTAAATATTTCGGGTTTATATTTCTGTGGCCTTTAATCTTTGCTTACAGCCGAATTTATTTGGGATTGCATTTTCCAGGTGATATCCTTACAGGATATTTCTTTGGAGCACTTTTCGGATTTTTACTTTATCTAGTTTATAAAAAACTGAAACCGCAGTATTTTCCGGGATAGTTTTTTTAAAAGATACTAAGTTTCTAAGGTTCTGAGATTCTAAGTTTTTGAACTGAATAAAAATATATTTTGAGTTGACTCCAGCTTTAGCTGGAGTTTTTTTTGGAGCAAAGTAAAAGGCTTTAGCCAAATATTATAAAGTATTTGGCTAAAGCCTTGGGGGAGTAAAATTATATACCTCCGGCTAAAGCTGGAGGCAAGTAAGTAGCATAAAACTTAGAATCTTAGTAGCTTATTATCTCAGAACCTTAGTTAATGATTGTTTTTTCGCTCCATTCCAAACCATTTGGGAGCTGTTGTTTGCTAAATTCAAGATGAATAACTCTTCTGCGTTCGTTGTTTGTAGTTTTATTGGAAGCATGAAATAATAGCGGTTTCATGATCATAATACCGCCTTTTTCGACCTCGCAAATTGTTTCTTTTTCTTTTTCGAAATCAAGGTTTTCAATTCTTAAGATTCCTTTTGAATGTGAATTATTGATTACTTTTAAAGCACCATTGTCTTTAGTGGTTTTGTCAATATGAATTCTGATTGTGAAATTGTTTTCTAATATTTCTGTAGGTGGCTGTACTGCAAATTGATTTTGTTTTACAGTCCAATTTTCAAAATTTTCTATTTCAATTTTTTGATCGACTGAAATCGTCAAATCCTGATGATAGGCTACAAACCAATTTGATTTTTCTGGTTTGTCAAAATAAATTGATTTCGTTATAAAAAAGCCCTTCCCAAAATTAGATTCTATAATGTCTTGTAGTTTTTCATTAAAAATAAAAGGAAGGGTTTCTGGGACTTCTTTATGAAACTGTCTAATTGCAAATAAATCTTCAGATTTTCTAAAAGTCGAATTATCAGAATCATTTTTAGTTTTATTGTCAATCAATAAAATTAGATTTTCAATTTCATTTTCTGTAAAAACATCATTAATTATTGAAAATCCTTCGCTATCAATTTGTTTTGAGTGAATCATTATAAAATGTTTAAAAGCTGAATAGAACCTTACAATCTAAAAATTATAGAACACGACTAACCGTCAATCCATCACGAATTGGCAATAAAACTGTTTCAACTCTAGGATCATTTTTTAAAAGCTGATTGTACTCTAAAAGCACTTTTGTACTGACATCATTTGGATGAACTGGTTCCAGAATTTTTCCGCTCCATAAAACATTATCAGATAAAATGATACCGCCTTTATTCATTTTTGGAACAATCATTTCCCAGTAGTTCAAGTAGTTTTCTTTGTCAGCATCAATAAAAACCAAATCAAATTTTAAGTCTAAATCTGGAATAATGTTTACTGCTTCTCCTAAATGCTGAAAAATCTGTTCTCCCCAAGGAGACATATCAAAATATTTTCGCTGAAAATCGATTAATTCTTCTTTGATGTCAATGGTGTGTAATTGACCATTTTCTTGCATTCCTTCGCATAAGCATAAAGCAGCGTAGCCAGTATATGTTCCGATTTCAAGAATATTGACTGGACGAATCAATTTTGAGAGCATGCTTAAGACACGGCCTTGAAAATGACCGCTTAGCATTCTTGGCAAAAGTATTTTCTGGTAAGTTTCTTTATTCAGTTTCGCTAACAATTCTGGTTCGTTTTCAGAATGCTGTTCGATATAATCTTCTAATTCTTGCGATATAAAATGCATGTTGTAGTATCTTGTAATTTGAAGGCAAAAATACAAAATTATCTGCTTGTGATTGGGTATAAAAAAACCATTCGTTTTGCGAATGGTTCATTTTAAGATTTAAACAGGTATTATTTTTTCAAAGCTTCATTAACGTCTTTAGCTGTTTTTACGGTTCCGTCTTTAGCAGCTTTAGCAGCATTTTCTACTTTTTCAGCTCCTTTTTTAGTAGCGTCTTTTACATCAGTTGCTGTTTTTTTTGCAGCGTTTTCAACATCATTAGCCGCTTTTTTAGTAGCATCTTTTACATCATTTGCTGCATTTTCTGTAGCATCTTTAGCTTTTGTAGCGGCACTTTCAGCTTTGCTTACAGCACTGTCTTTTACTTCTTCAATATCTGTTGTTAGAGAATCGACTTTGTTTCCAAGCGTTAATTCATCTTCTGCAGGTTTGTTTTCTTTTTTCTCGCATGACTGAACAGCAAATGCTAATAAGGCAACAACAGCTAAACTCAAAATTTGTTTTTTCATAATTTCATTTTTTTTAGGTTGATAAAACTTAAAGGTTAAATGGCTGAAAAATAAAATTACAAATTTTAAAATGATTGAGCTCTTTGTAAGATTATTTTTCTTTTAAGAGCTAGACAATTCTTGTGCCAAAATTTTGAAATTATGTTGCTGGGCATTAATTTTTTTTAGAACAAAAAAATTAGTTTTTATATAAACTGAAATTAATTACAATATCGTCTTTTACTTTAATCAATCCAGCCATTTTTACTGGTGGTTCCAGTTCAATATCAGAGAATTTCAAACTAAGTGTTCCTTGAATTTTATCATCAGTATTATAGAGTATAAAATCTTTGTATTTAAGAGTTTTATCGGTTATGAAAAAGTTTAGTCTGCATTTGTAATTTTTTCCCATTGGTTTTATATCACTTATGGAAACCGTGCTGTTTGGGAATTTTTTGACTTTTACCGTTCCTTGTAAATCTTTCGTCATTATTTTATTACCACAATCAAAGTTGGACATTTTGATATCGGTATTAAAAGTGTTTTTTTTAACTGAGTTTACATAAACAGTATCCTTTATAGAAAAGGTGTTTGAGCAATTGTATTTGCCCACAGTTGATAAACCTGTGATTTCTATCTTTATTTTATTTATTACCACAGCTGTATCTTCTGGAAAAAAAGTGGGTTTAGCACTTCCTAAGAAAAAGAAAACTACTAAACCCATAATTAAGATTGAAAATCTCGTTTTCATTTTTTTTATATTAGAATGCAATTGTTGCTTCGAATACTATACCTTCAAATTTACCGCCATAAAAGTTGTTTAGATTTCCAGTAGCAGGATCTCCTGTAAATTGTGAATAATCTTTATATTTTTGATTAACGTAGTTTAATTTAGCTAAAATGTTTTTAGTCATAAACCAGCCAGCACTTGCTTCAAATTTATCTACGGTAACCTTTTTAGCATCAGCATTAGATAATTTTCCAGATACTGTATTGTATTTTCCTCCGATATAGAATTGTTCAGTTCCTCCAAATCTGTAAATAAGCTCTGAAGCATATTGATTAGCAGTACGTTTGTCATCGGTACCAGCTTTGTCTCCTCCTGAAGCTAATTCGATTGTTCCAAAGAATTCAAGTCCTTTATATTTTACAAAAGGGTTAATCATGTATGTAGTAGCCCAGTTTTTAAAATTAGGATTGAAAGTTGCTTCTGGAGTAGATGTTTTACTGAAACTAGTAGGAACATCAGTAGTGGTTGTAGAAATAACAGTACCATTAGCATCGGTCTTAGTAATAGTATTTTTATAAGCGTTATTGTTTAATATACCCCAATAACCAAATCCTGATCTATTAGCAGAATATATGTTTGCGTTACCAAGGTTTGCATTATGGTAATAAGAACCAGTTAATCTTACTCTTAAATCTTCATTAAGCTGTTTATCATAACCAAGTTTAGCTAAGATTGAAGGGCTATGTGTTGTGTTAGCGTTTGGTCCGGCAGGGTAAAAAACTTCTTCATTACTTTGATTTAAATTACCGTTTGTAACACCTAACATACTAACCAATCCATTTCTGTTATAGTAAACCTCCATACCCATTTCTGTAGTGAAAGAATACATGATATTGTTTCCAACAAATGCATTTCTTATTGTATTACCGTTATCAGAACCTCTGAAGTGAGCATCACCAAAATTGTTCTCCATTTGCCCAATTTTAATTGTAGCATATTTCATTACATCAGCCAAGAAGTCTTTTTTGATGAAGTCTAACTTGTCAATTTGTAAGTATCCACCTTTTACATAAGAATCATTGTGATGTCTTGAAGCTAAATAAACATCTAAATTCACTCTTACTCCATCAAACAATTGAGCACCAATATACATATCAGCAGCTGGAAGAGTAAAATTGTTTTCATTATTCATTAAACGATATCCAGTAATTGATCTAGTGGTAGTTCCAGTAGCTGTATTAGTCGTAGTTGTAATGGTAGGAGGTTGGTTGTTGAAAGAATTTGTTGCTTGAAAATCCATGTTGAAAGCACCACCAAGATCAATACTAAGACCTTTAAACTCTCTATTGTCTTTTTGTACGTCGAAAACGTTGATACCGTCTTTTCCTCTAGAGATTTGGTTTTGCATGTTTCCAAAACTGACCTGTGCCTGAACAGCAAATGTGCTGATTAATGTGACGAATAGAATATAAATTTTCTTCATGGCGTTTATAAATTAAAGTTTAAATTAAATTTTATTGTTAGGTCTTGACCTGTTTTTATTGTTCCAAGCATTGCTGTCGGAGACTTCATTCCGAAATCCGTAAAAGTGATTTTGTTGCTTCCTTGAAGGTTTAAGCCATCTTTTGTGACAGTTGTTTTTACAGAAGTTTTGTAAACTTTGCTAACTCCAGCAATGGTGTAAGTTCCTGTTAGTTCCCAAGTGGTTTCGTTTACTTTTTCAGCAGATTTAAGAACATATTTAATGTTTTTGTTTTTGTCTGTTTTTAAAGTTTCGTAAGCTACTTTGTCCATGCTTTTTTTCTCGCTTTTTACACTTTCTGCTAAAAGAGTTACAGTCAAAGCTTCTATGTCAGTTAGTTTTCCGTTGGCAATGTTTAAAGATGCTGTTCCGGTTCCAGACGCAGATTTCATTTCCCAATCGTGAAGTGTAGATGTACCAGCTACCGAAAAAGTTGATTTGCTATCTAAAGTATATGATTTTTGTGCTGTCGCAAAAGTGCTGATTCCTAAAAATGCTGTTACAACGGCTAAAAGTTTTAATGTATTTGTTTTCATTTTTGTCATGTTTGTATTGTGAAAAAATAAGTGAATAGTTGGCCAGTTTCTATTTAGTACTAAGAATGTTGTTTTAACTTGAATCAAAGATCTTTCTATAAATCAGCTTTGTGCATGATAAAAATCATTGTTAAAAATTTTATTAAATAGGTATTTAATAACTACAACGTTTTCATTTTTTAGAGAATCGATTGCTAAAGCAAAAAGAGAGGTTTGATCTTGTTAAATTGATATTTTTTAACATTTAGTTTGAATTAACAAAAAGTTAAAAAAGAAGAATTCTTTAACATAACCAATTAAGATTTTAGCTCAGAATAATATTGAAGATTACAGTTAAATCTTTTCCTGCTTTTACAACTCCTAAGGCAGCTTTAGGAGGAGTCATTTCAAAATCGCCAAAAGTAATTTGGTTAGAACCTTGCAGAATAATATTTCCCTTACTAGTGGTTACCTTTACTTGAGTTTTGTATTCTTTACTCACTCCTGCAATAGTGTAAACTCCTGTCAAGTTCCACGTGTTATCATCTATTTTCTCAGCAGATTTTAAAACGTACTCAATATTTTTGTGTGTTTCAGTATCTAAAGCTTCATAAGCAACTTTGTCCATGCTTACTTTGTAACTTTTTAAGCTTTCAGCTAATAATGAAATTCTTAAGCTATTTATGCCTGTTAGCTTAGAATCTTTAACTATTAAGTTAGCCATTCCTATTCCTTCTGTAGATTTCATTACCCAGTCGTGTACGGTAGAAGTTCCTGCTACTTCAAAAGTAGAATTTGCGGCCACACTATAATTTTTTTGAGCATTTGCCTGTAATGCCATTGTTGTAAAAATTACTGTCAGTAAAAATGATTGAATTGTTTTCATGTTGATAAAGTATAGGTTAATCATTTAAATAAGGAAGCTTTAAAAATCAATTAGTGGTTAAAGAATCAAAAGATGTCCTTATTTCTTAGACCAAAATTATCGCGCGCGCGGACAAAACGAAATGATAAAAATCATGGCTAAAGTTTTATTAAATTGTTATAGTAAAGGAGGGAATAGCCTATTATCACTCAGATTTTATCTCTAAAGAAAAGAAAATGAAGTGTAAGTAATTGCTTGTTAGTTTATTGTGTGCGTTGGTTGAAGATGTCTCGTATCATTTTTTCAGTCTGTCTTTTTTGGAAAGAAATCAAGAAAAAAAGATGGAAAGTGCTTTAAGTTTTAGAAAATACTGGAAATAAATTAACTTTGTAGCATGCAAATGGAGAAAAAAGACATACGAGCCTTATCAAAAGAACAGCTTCGCGATTTTTTTGTTGAAAATGGAGATAAAGCTTTTCGTGGTAATCAGGTTTATGAATGGTTGTGGAGCAAAGGCGCACACAGTTTTGAAGATATGACAAACGTAGCAAAAGCTACAAGATCAATGCTTGAAAACAACTTTGTAATCAACCATATTAAAGTTGATACCATGCAGAAGAGTAGTGATGGAACTGTAAAAAATGCCGTTCGACTTCATGATGGACTTGTGGTAGAATCGGTTTTAATTCCGACAGAGACAAGAACTACTGCTTGCGTTTCTAGTCAGGTTGGTTGCAGTTTAGATTGTAATTTCTGCGCAACAGCAAGATTAAAAAGAATGCGAAACCTAGAACCAGGCGAAATTTACGATCAGGTTTTGGCTATAGATAAAGAAAGTCGTTTATATTATAATCATCCGCTTTCTAATATTGTTTTTATGGGAATGGGAGAGCCTTTAATGAATTATAATAATGTCATTAAAGCAATCGATATGATTACTTCAGAAGAAGGTTTAGGAATGTCTCCAAAACGAATCATGGTTTCGACTTCAGGAATTCCGAAGATGATCAAGAAAATGGCAGATGATGATGTGAAGTTTAAACTAGCAGTTTCTCTGCATTCAGCAATAGATGAGACACGTGCACGAATTATGCCTTTCAGTAAAAATTTCCCTTTAAAAGACTTGAGAGAAGCTTTAGAATATTGGTATAGAAAAACAAAAAGTAAAATTTCATACGAATATGTAGTTTGGAAAGGAATCAACGATGATAAAGCTTCGGTCGATGCTTTGGTTAAATTCTGTAAATATGTGCCTTGTAAAGTCAATTTAATTGAATATAATCCAATTGATGATGGAGAATTCCAACAAGCTTCAGAAGAATCGATTATGGCTTATATAAAAGCGCTTGAAAATATTGGAGTAGTGGTAAAAGTGAGACGAAGCCGAGGAAAAGATATCGATGCTGCTTGCGGTCAGTTAGCCAACAAAGAAGCTTAATCTTTTTAAAATTATAAAAACTAAAAAGCATTAAAAACGAGAAATCTCTTGTCTTTAATGCTTTTTTTCTGGACAAAAAGGATGCTTATTTTTTCAAATCTACTTCTTCTGTAACTCCATCTTTTGTTACTTTTACAAGAGTATCGCATTCTCCGCTACCGTAATCAATAGTTGCCGTAGCACCATTTTTAGTTATAGAAACAATTCCTTTTACCGCAATAGATTTTCTGCAAGACGCATCAAACTCTAAAGGAGTTGTGATTTCTGCCGAAAAAGTATCTCCGTTAGGGAAAGTTGTAGAACCACTTCCAGTAACTACAAAAACGTTATCATCCCAGTCAAACCAAGTATCGTAACCAGAAGTCATTTCTTTAGTCAAAGTTCCTTTTCTAGCATAAACTCCGCCATCATCAAAAGTAATTGTCAAGTCAATAGAAGCAGTTAAAACAGGGTGTGGTGTTACTAATAAATCAGTTTCTTTAATTGTTCTCACGATACTTTTGCTTCCCTGAATTTTTTTGCCATTATGATAAAATCCTTCAAAAGTATAGCTGATGGTTTGTGTGGAAGAAGTAAAATCATTTGAAAAAGAAACAACCATTTTCCCTTTTACTGTATTTCCGTTGTTAAGCGTACAGCCCTCAGCACCAAAATCTACCGTTTTTGTCCATGTATTGTTGGTTAGAACTGTAGTAATTGTGGCACAGCTTGGAAGAAAATTTTTAATTGGTCCGCCTGGTTTTGAATTTACATTAAGCTGAGAGCTAAACTGGTCTTCAGCAATATTAGTAACATCCTCTACAGAAGCATCGATTTTAGAATTGGTTATAATTTCTTGGTTGGTAATCGCAACTCCAGATCCGTCATTTGTTTTTTCATCAGAACTACAGCTGATGAAAAAAGACATACTAATACAAGTACTAATTAATAAAAATTTTGTTTTCATAAATAAATAATTTTAGGTTCTTTTTTTAGTTAATGAATTCAAATTAGTATTAGTTAGAGGTATTTTTGGTGTTTTTTTCGGCAATAAGACATAAAATATTACAATCCTAACCTAAAATAAACAACGTAATTTTATTTAAAATAGTATATTTGGAGTCTAAATGAATATTACGTCTCAAATAAAGCAGCCTATTTTTACCGAGATGGAACTTTTCGAGAAAAAGTTCCATGAATCGATGACTTCTAAGGTTGCGTTATTAAACCGAATCACTTATTATATCGTAAACCGCAAGGGAAAGCAAATGCGTCCGATGTTTGTTTTTCTTACTGCTAAAATGGTTTCAGGCGGTACTGTAAACGAAAGAACGTATCGTGGAGCTTCGGTAATTGAGCTTATTCATACTGCAACTTTAGTACACGACGATGTTGTGGATGACAGTAATCGCCGCCGCGGATTTTTCTCAATCAATGCACTTTGGAAAAACAAGATTGCCGTTTTGGTTGGAGACTATTTACTGTCTAAAGGTTTGTTGCTTTCTATAGATAATGGCGATTTTGATTTATTGAGAATCATTTCAGTTGCCGTTCGTGAAATGAGTGAAGGTGAATTGCTTCAAATAGAAAAAGCAAGAAGACTTGATATCACAGAAGATGTCTACTACGAAATCATCAGAAAGAAAACTGCAACGCTTATTGCGGCTTGTTGTGCGCTTGGCGCGAAAGCTGTGATAGAAGATGATATTCAGGTTGAAAACATGCGCAAATTCGGTGAGTTAATCGGAATGGCATTTCAAATCAAAGACGATTTATTTGATTACAGTGAAGAAGCCATAGGAAAACCAACTGGAATAGATATTAAAGAGCAAAAAATGACTTTGCCTTTAATTCACGTTTTAAATACTTGTACTCTGCAAGAAAAAAAATGGTTGATAAACTCCATCAAAAACCACAACAAAGACAAAAAACGCGTAAAAGAAGTTATTGCCTTTGTGAAAAATAATAATGGTTTGGCTTACGCCGAAAATAAAATGGTCGAATTCCAACAGGAAGCACTTTCTCTTCTTCAAAACTTCGAAGATTCTGAGTATAAAGACGCCTTAACTTTGATGGTCAACTACGTTATTGAAAGAAAAAAATAATCTTTTTAATTAAATAATTAGAAAATTTGTCAATTAGATAATTGATTTACTTGTTTGTAAATCAGTTGTGTATTCCTTGTAGTTGGAATTTGGAATTTATTTTTTGGAATTTTTTTTCACTTCCATGCAACCATTTCAAATCGACAATCGTCTATGCTAATAGAAGTCTATTTCTAAAACCAAAACCAAACCGAAAAGCTTATTAATGAAAATTATTTCGTTACATCGAGAAGAAACCAAAATCATAAAGCTGGCTGCCGATAACAATCGTCAGGCACAGCAGCAGATTTATAGTAAGTTTTCTTCGAAAATGTTGAGTGTTTGTCGACAATATATAAAAGACATTCAATTAGCAGAAGATGTAATGATAACAGCTTTCATGAAAGTGTTTACGAATCTAAAAAACTTTGAGCATAAAGGAAGTTTTGAAGGCTGGATCCGCCGAATTATGGTAAACGAATGTATTTCTTATTTAAGAGTTCAGAAAAAAGTAAAATTTGCCGAAGATGAGTTTTTTGTAGAAGAAAGTTTTAATGAAATCGACAGTCAGTTTACAGTAGAACAGATTCAGTATTTAATTGATGCTTTGCCCGACGGCTACAAAATGGTTTTCAATTTATATGCAATCGAGGGCTACAAACACAATGAAATTGCCAAGATGTTAGGAATTAATGAAGGCACATCAAAATCGCAATTATCGCATGCTAGAAAAATGCTGCAAACACAAATTACTATTTTAAAAAGACAAGATAATGGAACCGAATAATTTTGAAAAGGATTTCCGTGAAAAACTAAACCAACGCGAAATTAAACCAAGCAATAAAGCCTGGGATAGATTGGATGCGATGTTGAGTGTAGCCGAAGAGAAAAAACCGATTAAACTTGATTCAAAAAAATCAAAAAGAAAATGGTTGTATATCGCGGCCAGCT
Organism: Flavobacterium tagetis; assembly: GCF_016735615.1. Taxonomy (GTDB): domain Bacteria; phylum Bacteroidota; class Bacteroidia; order Flavobacteriales; family Flavobacteriaceae; genus Flavobacterium; species Flavobacterium tagetis. The sequence continues at coordinate 267,870 of NZ_JAERSF010000001.1, read as the reverse complement.
TCATCGGGTTTTTATTGGTTGGCACAATTTATTTTAATCGTTCTGAAATTGTAGAAATAAAAAAGGATACGCCAATAGTCTTAGAACAAAAAATAAATCGAGACACTTTAAATATAGTAGGGATAAGTAAAGATAATGTTGTAAGTGTCAATAATCATAATAAGAAACCAATAATAAAAAATGCGATAGCTGTTGTTGGCATTCATAATCAAAACAAGAATTCAAAACAACTTGAGAGTAAAGTGGAGCTTTCAGCTAAGAATGATTTAAAAGGAGATAGCGCAATAATTAACTCTTTTGAAAATAAAAATCACCAATCTGAAAATAAAAGCAAATACATTACTGCAGAACAATTATTAGCAGAAGTTAATGGTAAAGTCGAAACAAAATCTGCTGATGAGGTAATTAAAAAAAATAGAAAAGCTGTTTCGGTAAATCCTAATGATTTATTATTAAACGCTGAAACAGAATTAAATCAATCTTATAGAGAATCTGCACTAGATAAATTTAATAAAAATTTGAAGGCTGTAAAAAGCGCTATAGCAAATAGGAATTACGAAGAATAAATAAAGAATCATCAATCATCAATCAAAAAACGAAATCATGCAAAAAATTATATTAATTACTATGATGATAGTTGTCATGGCAACTAAATTATCAGCACAGGAGAGTGGCAGTTATAAAAAGGTTTTAGATTGGTCTTATTGGCAACATGATCCTGTAAAATATGAAATGAATTTTGAAAAAAATCCAGAATCCACTGATCAAAATATCTTTACAATAAAATCAGTTCAAAGCAAAGTAAAAGGTTTTGGAAGTCTTGGGAAATCTGTAAAATCTAATTTGTATCAGGATAAAACGCTTAAAATGACTGCTTATGTAAAGACTGAAAGCGTAAATTCTTGGGCTGGACTTTGGATGCGGGTCGATTATTATTCAGCTCGTGTACTTGCTTTTGATAATATGCAGAGCAGACCTATAAAAGGTTCAACTAATTGGACAAAATATGAAGTTGTTTTATTCGTGCCAAAGGATGCAACATCAATTACGTATGGAGTTTTATTAGATGGAACCGGTCAAATTTGGTTTAAAGATGTAAAGCTTGAAGTAGTTGATAATAGTGTTCCAGAAACTGGGTCAAATAAAGGACGAGAGCCTAAAGAAATTCCGTTTGAAGTAAGAGCAAAAGCAATTGCCGATCAAATTAAAAAAATAACAGAGGATGAAAAAAAGGCTTTAAAAGTGGAAGTGGATTCATTAGACAATGAAGCTTCAAAAGGAAAAATTTCTAAAGAAAAAGCAGAAGAGCTTAAATTAAATAAGGCTAAAGTTCGCGCTGCTAATATCGAAACAAATGTTGCTATCGAAGAAAATAAACTAAGTCAATTGGTTCAAGATAGAGTTGATGGAAAAATTGAGGCTGAAGATGCAAATAAAAGAAAAGGGACAAAAATTATAATTGGCGATTGCAATGATTGTGATAAAGGAGATCAAACAATCATTAATCTTACTTCCATGAAAGTGTATCACGGGCAAAAAGATGTTGATAAACGTCAATCAAAAAGAACCACTACTCAATTTGTTTTTGCTTTTGGCGCAAATAATTTAGTGACAGATGGCCAAGTTGCCCATTCAGATTTTAAATATTTGCAGTCTCACTTTTATGAATGGGGAATAACTGGGAACACTAGAATTTTAAAAGAAGATAATTTGTTGCATTTTAAATACGGAATGTCTTTGATGTATAATAATTTGCGAGCGACAGATGATCGCTATTTTGAAAAAAATGGCGCACAAACCGATTTAGTGACGAGTCCTGTACATTTAGACGAATCCCGATTTAGAAATGTATATGTAATGGTGCCATTGCATTTGGAATTTGATTTTACTAAAAAAGAAATTCGAGATGGCGTTAATTATTTTAAATCCCATAAAAGTGCCAGATTTGGTATAGGAGGTTATGCAGGATTTAGAGTAAAATCAAAACAAATTTTATGTTTTGACGATGCAGTTGGAAATGATGTGAAGCAAAAAACAAAGGGTAATTTTAATGTAAATGATTTTAATTATGGATTAAGTACATATGTCGGCTACAAATCGACAAGTTTGTATTTGAAATATGATTTACAGCCTTTATTTGAAAAAAATAGTATTGATCAAAATAATATTTCTTTGGGATTGCGCTTCGATTTCAATTAAATATAAAATTAAGTTTAGTTAGTAAAAGGGCATCTCGAGAGAGATGCTTTTTTTGGTTTGAAATGATTAAAATTCCAACAAGATTTACGTATTTTTGCAAGCTCTCAACTTTTAAAATTTAATACACATTGATTTCACAAGCCACCATTGATTCTGTTTTTGAAACTGCTCGAGTAGAGGAGGTTATTGGTGATTTTGTGAATTTGAAGCGCGCAGGAAGTAATTTTAAAGGTTTAAGTCCATTCTCAGATGAGCGTTCACCGTCGTTCATGGTTTCTCCAGCAAAAGGAATCTGGAAAGATTTTAGTACAGGAAAAGGAGGGAATTCTGTTAAATTCTTAATGGAACATTCGCAGTTTACTTATCCAGAAGCCATTCGATATTTAGCTAAAAAATACAATATCGAAATTGAAGAAACAGAACAGACAGAAGCAGAAAAAGCAAATACAGATCTTCGTGAAAGTATGTACTTGGTTTCTGAATTTGCGGCCAAATATTTTCAGGATGTTTTGGTTAATTCTGAAGAAGGAAAAGCGATTGGTTTATCTTATTTTAAAGAAAGAGGATTTACCAACGAAACTATTAAAAAATTCAACTTAGGATATTCTCCAGAAACTTGGGATGCTCTGACAAAAGAGGCGTTAGGAAAAGGATATAAATTAGAGTTTCTAGAAAGCACCGGTTTAACAATTCCAAGAGAAGACCGCCCGTTTGACCGATTTAAAGGACGCGTAATGTTTCCAATTCAAAGTATGTCGGGTCGAGTTTTGGGTTTTGGAGGACGTATTTTAACCAATGATAAAAAAGCTGCAAAATACCTGAATTCGCCAGAAAGTGATATTTACCATAAAAGTAAAGTCCTTTACGGAATTTATCATGCAAAACAATCTATCGCTAAGCAAAATAACTGCTATTTGGTAGAAGGTTATACCGACGTGATTCAGTTCAATCAAGCTGGAATAGAAAATGTTGTGGCTTCGTCTGGAACAGCTTTAACGCCGGATCAGATTCGTTTGATAAATCGTTTGACACGAAATATCACCGTTCTTTTTGATGGAGATGCTGCCGGTTTAAGAGCGGCGATTCGAGGGATTGATTTGATTTTGGAAGAAGGGATGAACGTTCGTGTTTGTTCTTTCCCCGAAGGAGAAGATCCAGACAGTTTTGCCCGTAAAAATTCGCATGATGATTTAGTTGCTTACTTAGAAAATAACAGTAAAGATTTTATACAGTTTAAGGCTTCGATTTTAATGGGCGAAGCTAAAAACGACCCGATAAAAAAGGCCGATCTGATTCGTGATATGGTGGCGAGTATTTCTAAAATACCAGATCGTATTCAGCGAGAAGTATATATTCAAGAATGTGCTCGAATTATGGATATTTCGGAGCAGGTTCTTACGAGTACTTTGGCGCAGCTTATTCAGAAAGATATTGCTGAAGCGAATAAAAAGCAGAAACAAGAACAAAAGCCTTTTGAGGTTGTTAGGAATCAGCCTCCGCAGGCAGGAACCTTTTCAGGAGGAGATCCTGAAGATCCAAGGACAGGTCCGCCCGAAGGTTACGATTATCCAGGAGATCAAGGGTATAACCCGCCGCAACAAGCTCAAAAAGTTGATATTTTATATGGTTTCGAAAGGAAAGTAATTGAGGTTCTACTTTTGTACGGAAGTGTAGTAGAAGATTTTGAAGATGTTTTCTTGAAAGCTGATGAAGAAGGAAATGTAAAAGAGGTTTCTGAAAAAAGAAAGTATAAAGTATTCGAAAAAATATATTTAAGTCTTCAGGAGGATGAGATAGAGTTGTCGAATGTTTTATTTAAAAATATTTACACTAATATTATTGATTTTTATAATCAGAATGAAACTTTTAGTTTAGATAGATATTTGATGCATTTAGAACCTGAATTTGCTCAAGAAGTGACCAATATATTAATGGAAGACGAAAGGTTGACCATTCATAATTGGGAAGGGCAGAATATTTTTCCAAAACAAAAAAGTGAAACAATTGAGCAGAATGTTTCTGAGACCATATTTGCTATGCGATGGTACTTGGTGTCTGCAATCATAGCAGAATTAAAGAATTCTCTTCTGACGAATCCGCAGGAAGACAATTCGGAGATTTTAAGCATGGTGATTGATTATTCTAAACTACTTAATAATTTTTCGAAAAAACTAGGGCGAGTAGTGGTGCCATATCATTAAAAAGAGAAAAACTCTATCTAATTTGATAATTCAAAATAGATAGAGTTTTTATAATTTTCGATTCTCTTAAAAGGCTAAGATTTTCGACTTTGATTAAATAATTTCTAAAGTCTTAGCTTTGTTAACTAAGTCAACTAGATTAGTAACGTTTAATTTTGTTAATAATCTCAGTTTGTAAGTACTGATTGTTTTTTCGTTCAGATTTAAGATTTTAGAGATTTCGTTATTTTTCTTACCATCACTTAAATAACGTAAAACTTCGATTTCACGGTTAGAAAGTTTTCTGTACAGACGCTCACTTTTGCTTTGTTTAGCAATAAGTGCCATGTTTTTGCGTACTGTTTCGTTGATGATAATTTTTCCTTCGTGTACTTTAATAATAGAATGACCTAATGTTTCAAGTTTTTCTGTTTTGTGTACATACCCAGAAACCCCTGCTTTAATTGCGTTTGGAGCGTACATTTGCTCAGCAAGATCACTGAAAATAACAATTTTTGTTTTTGGGAAATTTTTCAGGATTGATTTGATTTCGAAGATACTAGAAAGACCTTCTAACTCTAAGTCTAAGATTAGAATATCGATTTCCTTAGTTTGGAGGATATCTCTAACCATTGAAAAATTGCCTACGTTGGCAACAATTGAAATTTGATCGTGGTCTTTAAAATAAGACTTAACGCCAAAGTGCGTAACAGGATGATTGTCTGCTAGACATACTTTAATCATAATTTTTACCTTTTTTAGAATTGTTCATGTTTTTGGAATGGTAAAATTAATAAATAAATTCTGTAATAACTCGCAGAGAATGTTAAAATGTGTTATTTTAACGTTTTTGGTATTAAACAAACAGGAATTGGATCCATTTTATGCTTGTTGTTGGTGTTTAGTCTTTTATAAATTTCAAAGACAGATTTTTCTCTCCCCTCAAAGTCAGACGCCGTCTTTCCTGACTCCGAAGCTAACATTGCCCATTCTAATTCGTCATAACTTGCACCTAATTGGTCTTCATCGGTACGATTGTCACCAAATAATCCGTCTGTAGGTGCTGCTGTTAAAATTGACTGGGGAATTTCTAAAAATTCTCCTAAAGCATATACATCAGATTTCATTAAATCAGCAATCGGACTTAAATCTACGCCGCCATCTCCGTATTTTGTGTAAAAACCTACACCAAAATCTTCAACTTTATTTCCAGTTCCAGCCACAAGCAAACCATGAATTCCTGCTAAATAATATAAAGAAGTCATTCTAATACGTGCACGTGTGTTTGCTAAAGCCAAATTTACTTTTGCTGTATCCTCAGTTGAAGGAACGGCAGTTTTAAACGATTCAAAAGTTTCTGTCAAATCAGTCTTAACATCAGAAACATTTGGGAAACGTTTTTTTAACTGATTAATATGTTCTCTCCCTCTTGAAACTTGGCTTTCTGCCTGATGAATTGGCATTTCTACACATAAAACTTTCAGTCCGGTCTGTGCGCATAAAGTTGATGTTACTGCAGAATCTACACCTCCTGAGATTCCAATTACAAAACCATTTACTTTTGCATTAGTAGCGTAATTTTTTAACCACTCTACAATGTGCGTATTTACTTTTTCTGTCTGAATTGTGCTTTTTTTAGCCATAATAGTTTAAGTTTTAAAATGCAGGGATGTATATTTGCAGAATTATTTTGAGTATGCTATTACTTAAAATTCTGATAACACAAATCTAATTAAAATAAAATGAAAATATATCGCTTTGCAGTGGTTCTGTGCCTGTTTTTTTTGTCTTGCAATCAAAAAAGTAAGGTTGAAAAAGAAGTAGAAGAAATTCCTGTTGATATTAAAGTGGAACGATTTGATAAGGTGTTTTTTGAAACTAAACCCCAAGATCTTGCGAAAGTAAAAAAGCAATATCCGTTTTTCTTTCCTGGCAATGATGATAATGTCTGGATTCAGAAAATGAATGATCCGATTTGGAAAGAAGTTTACGAAGAAGTTCAGAAAAAATACAGCAATTTTGAACCTGTTCGCAAAGAATTTAATGAGCTTTTTCAGCACGTAAAATATTATTTTCCTAAAACTAAAATTCCTAAAGTAATTACCGTTATTGGAGAAATGGACTATAATGCTAAATCAATTTATGCAGACAGTCTTGTAGTGGTGGCTTTAGAATTGTATTTAGGAAAAGATCATAAGTTTTATGAGTTTCCAAATTACTTAAAAGAGAACTTTGAAGAAAGACAGATTATGCCAGACGTGGTTTCTAGTTTTTCTTATCGAAATATTCCAAATTCAATTGATAAGAGTCTGGTTGCTCAAATGATTTTTGAAGGAAAACAGCTTTATGCAAAAGATTTGCTGATTCCTGAATATACAGATGCAGAAAAAATGGGGTATACTCCAGAGCAGATAAAATGGTGTGAAGAAAACGAAGCCTATATGTGGCGTTATTTCATAGAAAATGAAATGCTTTATAGTGAAGATCCAAAGTTGAGAGCGCGATTTATAGCTTCAGCACCTTTTTCTAAATTCTTTTTAGAAATAGATAACGATTCTCCAGGGCGAGTGGGAGCTTGGATTGGCTGGCAGATGGTACGTTCTTACATGAAAAATAATAATGATGTTTCTTTGGCTGAATTGTTCAAGCTTGAGCCGAAAGAAATTTTCGAAAAATCAAAATATAAACCTAAGAAATAATGGCAAATATAAATTCAGAAATTAAATTTAATATAGAACTGGACGAAAACCGCGTTCCTGAAAAACTAACATGGAGTGCGCAAGACGGTGGAGTTCAAGCTGAAGAAGCAAAAGCAATAATGCTATCAATTTGGGATAGTAAAGCAAAAGAAACCATGCGTATCGATTTATGGACAAAAGATATGCCGGTAGACGAAATGAAGATTTTCTTCCACCAGACTTTAGTAGCTATGTCGGACACTTTCAAACGTGCAACAGACGACGAAAAAATGTCTGACACGATGAAAGATTTCTGTGATTACTTCGCAGAAAAATTAGAGCTTACGAAATAGTCAAGTTTCAAATAAAAGAAATCCCAAATTCCAATATTAAATATTGGGTTTGGGATTTTTTATTTTGTACATTGTCTGAGTAAAACAAATTATATGCTGTTTCCTTTTCTGGTAAGCCTTGTCGGATTGTTTTTTTTACTTGCAAATGCGATACGGTTTTTTGTGACCTGCAAAAACAGAGATGTCTTATATCGCATTATAACAGCTTATTTGGTTCTTTTGTTTTGTGTGGAATTGCTTTGCCATATTATAGGGTTTCTTTATCCTAATTCTAATTTTTTCCTTTCACACTACTATTTTAATTTCCAGTTTATTGCACTAAACTTATTCTTTTATAAAAGTTTTTCAAATAAAGTATTGAAACAGATTATGGTAATTGTGTTTGTTTTGGTATTGCTTTTTCTAGGATATCAATATTATGAGAGACCTTCGCTTTATTGGGAATTTAATTTAGTAGAAGTGGCGATAACCTCTATTCCGCTACTATTTTATGCATTTTATTTTATTGTGTCAAATTTAAAAACTGATAAGCATAATTATTTTTATTTCTGTAACGGGCTCATTATTTATGTAACAAGTAGTGCCGGTATTTTTCTATCTGGAAATAGCGACTCCATAATACTTACGGAGCCGTTTGTAGTCGATTTTTGGTTTTTCAATTCGCTCTTTTACATTCTTTATCAATTTTTGATTTATAAAGAATGGAGGGCCTTGAACTTTAGGAGAGCAACGAAGAAAAAACTACAGTGATAAAATTCCAATAAAAAAATCCTAAATTCCAATTTTAAGACTTGGAATTTGGGATTTAATATTTTGAGTTTCTAAAGTTTGGAATTTGAAATTTCAAAAAATTGGAATTTAAACTTTAAAATTCTGAGTTGTTTTTAAAAACTTCCTGATTCACTTGATCGATATACGATAAAAGTTCTTCTTTTCCTATTGATTCTGTAGATGAGGTTACAAAATACTGTGGCATTTCGGCCCAGTTGTTGGCAAACATTTGTTTTTTGTAAGCTGCAATATGCGAATCTATTTTCGTTTTGCTAATTTTATCTGCTTTAGTAAAAATAATGCAGAATGGAATTTCGCTTTCGCCCATATAAGACATGAATTCTATGTCAATGTTCTGTGCTTCGTGGCGAATATCAATTAAAACAAAAGCACAAACTAATTGCTCTCTGTTTTCAAAATAGTCAGTAATAAATTGCTGAAAAATTGATTTTGTTTTCTTTGAAACCTTTGCGTATCCGTAACCAGGTAAATCAACCAAAAACCAGTTATTATTGATTTTAAAGTGATTGATTAATTGTGTTTTTCCTGGCTTTCCAGATGTTTTAGCTAAGTTTTTGTTGTTGGTAAGCATGTTTATCAAAGATGACTTACCTACGTTTGATCTTCCAATAAAAGCGTATTCTGGCAAAAAATCCTTCGGACATTTTGATGCGTCAGAATTGCTGACAATAAATTCGGCGGTGTTAATTTTCATAATCTTTCGTTTTAAAACCTCCTAAAAAAAATAAATTTTAACGGCTAAAAATTCTTTTCAGTAAGCCATTTTTCAAGAATATCATTAAATTCCTGAGGGTGTTCCATCATTGCTGCGTGTCCGCATTTGTCAATCCAGTATAAAGTTGAATTTGGTAATAATTTATCAAATTCTTCAGCTACATTTGGAGGAGTTACAGAGTCATTTCGACCCCAGATAATACAAGTTTCAACGTCCATTTTTGGCAAATCTTTAGCCATATTATGGCGAATTGCGCTCTTTGCAATTGTTAAAGTTTTGATCAATTTGATTCGGTCATTAGCCGTCGCGTAAACTTCATCAATCAAATCCGGAGTTGCGATTTTTGGGTCATAAAATACAGCTTCAGCTTTTGTTTTGATGTATTCGTAATCGCCTCTTCTTGGATAACTGTCTCCCATTGCGCTTTCGTAAAGTCCAGAACTTCCGGTAATTACAAGTCCGGCAACTTTCTCAGGATAAAGCTTTGTATGGTACAAAGCAATGTGTCCTCCAAGAGAATTTCCTAGAAGAATAACTTTATCAAACCCTTTAAAAGTGATAAAGTCTTTTACGTATTTCGCAAAACTTTTTACGTTCGTTTTTAAAATGCTTTGGGTGTATATTGGCAAATCTGGGATAACAACTTTATATCCTTTCGTTGGGAAATATTGTGCTACACCATCAAAGTTACTAAGACCTCCCATTAAACCATGCAGAATAACGATCGGAGTTCCTTCTCCAGCTTCGAAATAGCTGTATTTGCCTTCTTTTTTATAGTGTTTGTCCATCTAATCTAATGCCAATTTCAATTTCGACAAATATAGGGTTAATTACACAAAAATGAATTTTTGATGCCATTTTTTAACTAGATAATTTGAGTAGAACTTGTAAATCATTAAAAATCAGTAATTAAAGTGGTATTTGTTAAAATATTCAAATGTTAAGAAATATGCATTATAATCAATTTTTTAAGAAAATTAGCGCATTATTTTTTTGAATGAATAACGTATTTAAGAATCTGTTAATTAATAGTTAAGGTATTGATTGATTGTAAATTATGGAATGTGGTAGTAAAGTGGTTAAACTTATTAACAAAGTGGTATAAAGTGGTAAAATGTGGTAATATTTTTTATATTTTTGCTGTATAACATGTTAACTAGTTTTTTTGAACACAATTGTTGGAACATATGAGTGTAAAGTCGATGCTAAAGGAAGGCTAATGATGCCTGCCCCTTTAAAAAAGCAGTTGACGGCTTCTCTTCAAGACGGATTTGTTTTGAAGCGTTCTGTTTTTCAGCCGTGTTTAGAATTGTATCCTATGGTAGAATGGGATGCGATGATGAAAAAAATCAACAAGCTTAATCGCTTTGTAAAAAAGAACAACGATTTCATTAGAAGGTTTACTGCTGGTGTTAAAGTGGTTGAGGTTGATGCATTGGGTAGATTACTTGTGCCAAAAGACTTAGTGACTTTTGCAAGCATTTCTAAAGATGTGGTTTTTTCATCTGCGGTTAATATAGTTGAGATTTGGGACAAAGATTTATACGAAAAATCAATAAGCGGCGAAGATATGGATTTTGCAGATTTAGCCGAAGAAGTAATGGGAAATATTAATGACGACGAAGATGGAATATCATAATCCGGTTTTGCTTCATCCAACAGTAGATGGTTTAAATATTAAACCTGATGGTGTGTATGTAGATGTTACGTTTGGGGGCGGTGGTCATTCAAAAGAGATTTTAAGAAGATTAGGGCCAAACGGAAGGCTGTTTGCATTTGATCAAGACGAAGATGCGCTTGCAAATGCATTGCCAGATGAAAGGTTTACTCTTATAAACGAGAATTTTAGGTTCATAAAAAGATTTTTACGTTTTCACGGAGTAAAAGCGGTTGATGGAATCTTGGCAGATTTGGGAGTTTCATCACATCAGTTTGATGTTCCTGAGAGAGGTTTCTCAACAAGATTTGATGCCGAGTTAGATATGCGGATGAGTCAAAGAAATGATTTAAATGCTTATCGAGTGGTTAACGAATATGAAGAACAGGATTTACGTCGTGTTTTTTTTGATTATGGGGAGTTGAAAAACGCGCCAGTTTTGGCAAGAACAATTGTTGAAGCAAGAAGAGATTACCCAATCAAAACAACTGAAGAGTTAAAAGAAGTTCTTAAAAAGTTTTTGCCAGAGAAAGTTCGAAACAAAGTATTGGCTCAGATTTATCAGGCAATCAGAATCGAGGTAAATCAGGAAATGGATGTTCTAAAAGAATTTATTGAGCAGTCATTGGAGGTTTTAAAACCAGGAGGAAGATTTTCTGTAATCTCATATCATTCTTTAGAAGATCGATTGGTAAAAAGATTCATTAAAAACGGAATGTTTGAAGGAGAACCAGAAAGAGATTTTTACGGAAACTTTTCAGTTCCATTCAAAACTATCGGAAAACTGATTGTTCCGGATAATGAAGAAATCAAGATTAATAATAGAGCAAGAAGTGCCAAATTAAGAGTTGCAGAAAAGCTATAATATATATTAAGGTAGGAAATAATGAAAAGTGGCGTATTTAGCATATTAAAAGCAAGATTCCTGATTCATGAAGATGCAGTGAAAAATTGGCGATTTATCGTCTTTATAATTCTGCTGGCCATTTTGATGATTGCCAATACACAGCGATACGAACAAAAGGTTTTTGAAATCGCGAAATTAAATAATGAAGTAAAAGAACTAAGATCAGAATTTGTAGATCGACGTTCAGAATTGATGAAGTTAAAAATGGAGTCGACCATTTCGGATAAAATGTTAGAAAAACAAATTTTTCCGTCGACAGTTCCTCCAGTGAAAATAGAAGTTAAAAAAGAAGAAGAAAAAAGTTTCTTTAAAAGAATATGGCAGTAGACGATAAACATATATCCTACAGAATTTACCTCGTAGCAGTTTTCATCTTTTTGATGGCAATTGCTATTGTTGTTAAATTAACCAATATTCAGTGGGTTGAGGGAGATTATTACAGAAAATTGGCAAAACAGCGTACTGTAAGAAACTTTGTAATTCCAGCCAACAAAGGGAATATCTATTCTGCTGATGGAAGTTTACTGGCAACATCAATTCCGAATTACGAGATTCGTTTTGATGCAAAAGCACCAAAAACAGAAACTTTTGAGAAGTATGTAAAACAATTATCAGATTCTCTAGAGACTGTTTTAGAAAGACCATCAGGATATTACGAGAAAGAATTGCGAAAAGCACGTGCCAATAAAAATCGTTATTATTTAATTGCTCGTAATTTAAGCTATACCGAATATGTAAAAATTAAAGGCTTTCCATTGTTCAATTTAGGAGCTTTTAAAGGCGGAATTATTGTTGAGCAGGAAACGGTTAGAAAACATCCGATTGGTAAAATTGCAGAAAGAACAATTGGTTACGACCGTATTGATCCTGCAACTGGAGTTGAAGTAGGAAAAGGAATTGAATGGGCTTTTAAAAATTATTTGAACGGAAAAGACGGAAAAATTCTAAAGCAAAAAATTGCAAAAGGTCAATGGAAACCAATTCGTGATGTAAACGAAGTAGATCCAATTGATGGTTACGATGTGATTTCGACTATAGATGTTTTTATCCAAGATATTGCACACCATGCTTTATTAAAACAGTTAGAAGATTATCAGGCAGATCACGGTTGTGTTGTAGTAATGGAAACGGAAACAGGTTACATAAAAGCGATTTCAAATTTAGGAAGAGCAGAAGACGGATCGTATTACGAAACAACAAATTACGCGGTTGCTGAATCTCACGAACCTGGATCGACTTTTAAATTAGTCGATTTGATGGCAATTTTAGAAGATAAAGTAGCTGATACAAGTACAGTTTACGATAGTCATGGTGGGGAAATCAGATATTATGGAAGAGCTGTTCGTGATTCGCACAAAGGTGGTTACGGGAAAGTTACTTTAGCACGCGGATTTGAGCTTTCATCAAATACAGTAATGGTTCAGGCGGTTTATGATAATTACAAAAGCAACCCTTCTAAGTTTGTAAACCACATCAATGATTTGGGTTTAAATAAGCCATTAGGATTGCATTTTAAAGGAGAGGGAAGACCTTATGTTCCACAGCCAGGAGACAAACATTGGTCAGGAACTACACTTCCTTGGATGGCTTTTGGATATAACGTTTCGGTTACACCAATGCAGACTCTAACATTATATAATGCAGTTGCGAATAATGGGGTAATGGTAAAACCTCAATTTGTATCAGAAATTAAAGAATGGAATAAGACTATTAAAAAGTTTGATACAGAAGTAATGAATTCGAAGGTTTGTTCGCCAGAAACACTTAAAAAAGTAAAAGCAGTTTTGGCGAATGTGGTGAAAAAAGGAACAGGATCTAAGTTGTATTCAAAAGATTTTTCGATGGCAGGAAAAACAGGGACAGCCATGGTAAATTATGGTAATGCGGGAAGAGAAGGAATGTATTATGCTTCCTCTTTCGCAGGATATTTTCCGGCAGATCATCCAAAATATTCTTGTATTGTTGTAGTTCATAAGCCAAATACAGCTAAAAACAACTATTATGGAGCTGACGTTGCGGGGCCTGTCTTCAAAAGAATTGCTCAGAAGATTTTTACAGATGCTCCTTCAACAAATAAAATTAAAAAATTAGATACTAGAATTCCAAAGCAGGATGCTAGTTATGATAAATACACGGCTGAAGCCAATAAAAAGCTTAATGAGGTTCCGAATTTAAAAGGAATGCCAGGAATGGACGCGATTGCTTTACTAGAAAATTTAGGTTTGAAAGTTAAAGTAAATGGAATGGGGAAAGTGAAGAATCAATCAATTCAAGCGGGAACCAGTATTAGCAGAAACACAACAATTGTATTAGAATTATCGTGAAAGTATTAAAAGACATATTATATAAAGTAGCTATTGAATCAGTAAAAGGTTCAACAGATATTGCTATTTCTAAAATTGAATTTGATTCACGTAAGGTAGAAACAAATGATGTTTTTGTGGCAATCAGAGGTTCGCTTTCAGATGGGCATGATTATATTGAGAAAGCGATTCAACTTGGAGCAAAAGCAATTATTTGCGATACACTTCCAGCAAATACTGCCAATGACGTAACTTATATTCAAGTAAAAGATACCAATACGGCTTTGGCTTTTATGGCAGCTAATTATTTTGGAGATCCATCTGCAAAACTAAAATTAGTTGGTGTAACAGGAACAAATGGAAAAACGACTATTGCATCCTTATTATTTCAGTTGTTTCAAAAAGCAGGCTTTAAGGTTGGTTTATTGTCAACGGTAAAAATTGTAGTAGATCAAACAGAATATCCAGCAACGCATACAACACCAGATTCTTTAACTATTAATCATTATTTGAATGAAATGGTTGAAGCGGGAGTTACGCATTGTTTTATGGAAGTAAGTTCGCATGGAATTCACCAGAAACGTACAGAAGCTTTGCATTTTGTGGGCGGAATTTTTACGAATCTTTCTCACGATCACTTAGATTATCACCCAACATTTGCTGAATATAGAGATGTTAAAAAGTCATTTTTTGATTCTCTTCCAAAATCAGCTTTTGTTATATCGAATATTGATGACAAAAATGGATCGGTGATGCTGCAAAATACAGTGGCTAAAAAATTGACTTACGCTTTAAAATCTTATGCAGATTATAGAGCGCAGATTTTAGAAAGCCAATTGTCTGGATTATTGTTGAAAATCAATGAGAATGAAGTTTGGGTAAAACTGATTGGTACATTCAACGCATACAATGTTTTAGCGATTTATGGAACCGCAGTAGAGCTAGGAATTGATAGTCTTGAAGCGTTGCGTTTACTGTCTGATTTAGAAAGTGTTTCAGGTCGTTTTCAGTATATTGTATCAGATGGCGGAATTACTGCTGTTGTAGATTATGCCCATACGCCAGATGCCTTGGAAAATGTTTTGAAAACAATAAATGATATTCGCACTAAAAATGAACAGCTAATTACTGTAGTAGGCTGTGGAGGAAATCGTGATAAAACAAAACGCCCGATTATGGCAAAGATTGCTTCAGATTTAAGCGATAAAGCAGTTTTGACTTCGGATAACCCAAGAAATGAAGATCCAGAAGTTATTTTGGGCGAAATGGAGCAGGGAGTTGAGCCTCACAACTATAAAAAAATGCTGCGAATTACTGATAGAAAACAGGCAATTAAAACGGCTTGTCAATTGGCTCAGCCTAAAGATATCATTTTAATTGCAGGAAAAGGGCATGAAACTTATCAAGAAATAAATGGTGTTCGCCATCATTTTGATGATATGGAAACGGTAAAAGAGATTTTAGAACAACTAAATAAATAACAAAAAGGAATTTCAAAATCCAAATCCCAATAAAATTTGGATTTAGGGTTTTAAAAAATTGGAATTTAATTCGAGATTGGAATTTAAAAAAATAAGAAAATATGCTGTACTATTTATTTGAATATTTTGATAAAACATTGGACATTCCTGGAACAGGAGTTTTCCAGTACATCACATTTAGGTCAGCTTTGGCATTTATGCTTTCGTTGCTTCTGTCGACTATTTATGGTAAAAGAGTAATTAACTTTTTACGCCGTCAGCAAGTTGGAGAGACTGTACGTGAGCTTGGTCTTGCAGGTCAGAATGAAAAAGCTGGTACACCAACAATGGGAGGGTTAATTATCATTGTTGCAACCTTAATTCCAGTTTTGTTATTTGCAAGATTACATAATATCTATATCGTGTTGCTTATTGTAACTACGTTATGGATGGGAACTATTGGTTTTGTTGACGATTATATCAAGATATTTAAAAAAGACAAGCAAGGTTTAAAAGGTATTTTTAAAGTAATTGGACAGGTTGGTCTTGGAATTATTGTTGGAGCAGTTCTTTATTTTAACCCTGCCGTAACGGTAAGAACAGATACTGGCCGTACAGATGTATTTAAAACTGTAGTAAATTCAACAGTTATTGTACCAGCAGGCATTGAAGAAAAATCTACAGCAACGACAATTCCTTTCGTAAAAAACAACGAATTTGATTATGCTGAAGTATTGTCTTTTATGGGAGATGGATATGAGAAATGGGCTTGGTTAATTTTTATTCCAGTAGTGATTTTCATTATCACAGCGGTTTCAAATGGGGCTAATTTAACAGATGGAATTGATGGACTCGCGGCAGGAACCTCTGCAATATCCGTCCTCGCACTCGGGATTTTTACGTTCGTTTCTGGTAATATAATTTTTTCAAATTATCTGAATATTATGTACATCCCCAATTCGGGAGAAATGACGGTATTTATTTCGGCTTTTGTTGGTGCATTGATTGGTTTTCTTTGGTATAATTCTTATCCAGCTTCTGTATTTATGGGAGATACAGGAAGTTTGACAATTGGAGGAATCATTGCGGTATTAGCCATTGCAGTTCGTAAAGAAATATTGATTGTTTTATTCTGTGGAATTTTCTTAGCAGAAAGTGCTTCAGTAATTATTCAGGTAACTTATTTTAAATATACCAAAAAGCGTTTCGGAGAAGGACGAAGAATTTTCCTGATGTCGCCACTTCATCATCATTATCAGAAAAAGGGATATCACGAAAGTAAAATCGTAACCCGTTTCTGGATTGTTGCTGTAATGTTAGCCATTTTATCAATCATCACTTTAAAACTGAGATAAATGAGGCTAGTAGTTTTAGGAGGAGGAGAAAGCGGTGTAGGAACCGCGATCCTCGGTAAGAAACAGGGATATGATGTTTTTGTATCCGATTTCGGAAAAATAAAAGAGAGTTACAAAGAAGTTCTTATCATTAATAAAATAGCCTGGGAAGAAGAGCAGCATACAGAAGATTTAATTCTAAATGCAGATGTGGTAATGAAAAGCCCAGGAATTCCAGATAAATCTCCGATAGTGAAAAAGCTGGTTGCGGCAGGAGTGAAAGTGATTTCGGAAATTGAATTTGCGATTCCTTACACAGAAGCAATGACCATCGGTATTACGGGAAGTAATGGTAAAACAACCACCACAATGCTGACCCATCACCTGTTGAAATATGCAGGATTAAATGTCGGATTGGGAGGGAATATTGGAAAGAGCTTCGCCTGGCAGGTGGCTGAGAATAAATTTGATGCCTACGTTCTTGAATTAAGCAGTTTTCAGCTAGACGGAATAATAAATTACAGACCCGATATTGCGATTATAACCAATATAAGTCCAGACCATTTAGATCGATACGAATATAAATATGAAAATTATATCAATTCGAAGTTCCGAATAACAATGAACCAGACTGAAAATGATTATCTCATTTACGATGCGGATGATATCGCAAGTACAGAATGGTTACAGAAGAACAAAACAAAAGCAAAACTAATTCCTTTTTCATTGACGAAAAAATTTGATGAAGGGGCTTCTATAAATAACAACAAAATGGAAATAAAGATCAACCAAGAAGAGTTTACAATGGATACAGAACACATTGCGTTAGAAGGAAAACATAATATGAAAAACGCCATGGCAGCAAGCTCTGTAGCTAAATTGATGCAAATTAGAAATGCAACGATTCGTGAAAGTCTATCTAATTTCCAAGGTGTTGAACACCGTTTAGAAAAAGTATTAAAAATACAGAACGTTCAATATATCAACGATTCAAAAGCAACAAATGTAAACGCTACTTTCTTTGCTTTGGATAGTATGAATTCGCCAACAGTATGGATTGTTGGAGGTGTTGATAAAGGAAACGATTACAACGAATTAATGTCGTTAGTACGCGAAAAAGTAAAAGCAATTATCTGTCTTGGAATCGATAACCGTAAAATTATTGATGCTTTTGGAAACGTTGTTGATATTATGGTTGAAGTAAATAACATGAATGATGCAGTAAAAACTGCTCAAAGATTAACAGAAAAAGGCGATGTAGTTTTATTGTCTCCAGCCTGCGCAAGTTTCGATTTGTTCGAAAACTACGAAGACCGTGGAAAACAATTTAAGCAAGCGGTACACAATTTATA
Source organism: Flavobacterium tagetis (assembly GCF_016735615.1). Classification (GTDB taxonomy): domain Bacteria; phylum Bacteroidota; class Bacteroidia; order Flavobacteriales; family Flavobacteriaceae; genus Flavobacterium; species Flavobacterium tagetis. The sequence continues at coordinate 249,940 of NZ_JAERSF010000001.1, read as the reverse complement.
ATTTTAGATTTTAGAGTTCAGATTTTAGATTGTTTCCAATCTTTGAACTCAAATAAGTTCTTTTGAATATGACGACGAATGAAATGAAGGTGAGAACAAAGAGATTCTCTTTGATGGTAATTGATTTAGCTGAGAAGCTTCCAAATAGCAATGTGATTAGATCTATTGCAAGTCAAATAGTGAGAAGTGGAACATCAGTCGGTGCGAATTATCGAGCGGTATGCAGAGCTCGAAGTGATAAAGAATTTATTTCTAAAATGAACATAGTTTTAGAAGAAGCAGATGAAACTTTGTTTTGGTTAGAAATTATAAAAGAAAAAATGTGGATTGCTAAAGAGGAATTAGAAACGTTGTTAAAAGAAGCAAATGAATTAACAGCAATTTTTGTGAGTAGTTTAAAAACAGTAAATAAAAGAATCAATCAATAAAAACCGAAGGTTTGGGAAAATAATCTAAAATCTAAAATCAGAAATCTACAATGAAGCAATTAGTAAACAAACTAAAAGGAGATAGGGTAATATGGTCATTTGTGGCCTTATTGGCGTTGTTTTCGTTTATGCCTGTTTTTAGTGCGAGTAGTAATTTGGCTTATATTGGGCACGGGACAGGAAATACATTAGGGTATTTGGTAAAACATCTGGCACATATTTGTATCGGATTCTTAATTATTTACTGGGTGCATAGAGTTCCGTATCACTATTTTAGAGCCATTTCGAAGATTGCGCTTCCAGTGGTTTGGATTTTACTGCTTTATACGCTTTTAAAAGGAACTGTTATTGCTGGCGCAAACGCTAGCCGTTGGATTCAGGTTCCCTTTATCGGAATTACGTTTCAGACATCAACATTGGCATCTATTGTTTTGTTTATTTATGTAGCGCGTTATTTGTCAAAGACTAAAGAAGAAAATGAGCCATTTCAGACCTCGTTGATTCAGCTTTGGGTTCCAGTATTTATCACATTAGTATTAATTCTTCCAGCAAACTTTTCGACTACGGCGTTAATTTTTGCAATGGTTTTGATGCTGACATTTATTGGTAAATATCCATTAAAATATATTGCTTTTATCATTGGTTCAGGAGTCGCAATGTTAGCATTTTTCCTTTTAGTGGCAAAAGCTTTTCCAGATTCAAGATTCTTCAGCAGGGTTTCAACTTGGGAAAGTCGTATTACGAATTTTACAACAGACAAACCAGACGAAGATGATTATCAGATTGAGAAAGCAAAAATTGCAATTGCATCTGGAAAATTAGGTGGATTAGGTCCAGGAAAAAGTGTTCAGAAGAACTTTTTACCGCAATCTTCTTCCGATTTTATTTATGCCATTATTGTAGAAGAATACGGTTTGGTTGGAGGAGTTTCAATTGTTATTCTGTATTTGTTGTTATTGTTCCGATTTGTAATTGCTTCGCATAAAGCTCCTACAGTGTTTGGAAAATTAGTTGTCGTTGGTGTTGGGTTTCCGATGATATTTCAAGCAATGATCAATATGGCGGTTGCGGTAGAATTATTGCCAGTTACAGGGCAGACACTTCCGTTGATAAGTAGCGGGGGAAGTTCGATTTGGATGACCTGTCTTGGACTTGGAATTATCATTAGTGTAACAAGAAAAGAAGAAGAAATTGCTGAGGATAAATTGGAGAGAGAAAAACGAAAAGAAGCCTTACAGCGATTGATAGATAAAGAAATGGCAGAAGAGGATTTACCAGCAGATGAAATATATGAAGAAGAGGCAATGTATTCGATAGAAGACAATTCAAGAAATCCGATGAATGCGGTTTTAAACAAATAAGATTAAAATATAAAAATTTTTTAAAAAGTTGTAATTTTTAGACAGATGACAAAGTATAAATTCATACTTAGCGGAGGAGGAACAGGAGGGCACATCTATCCTGCGATTGCAATTGCAAATGAATTAAAATTACAATTTCCTGATGCAGAATTTCTTTTTGTAGGTGCCAGAGATAAAATGGAAATGCAGAAAGTGCCTCAGGCAGGTTACGAAATAAAAGGTCTTTGGATTGCTGGTTTACAGCGAAAATTGACATTACAAAATTTAATGTTTCCGCTTAAGCTGGCAAGCAGTTTATTGGAATCAAAAAGGATAATTAAAAAGTTTAAGCCCAATGTGGTAATCGGTACGGGTGGTTTTGCCAGCGGCCCTTTATTGCAAGCGGCAGGTTCGGCAGGAATTCCAACGGTTGTTCAGGAGCAGAATTCTTATCCAGGAATTACAAACAAATTGTTGAGCAAGAAAGCAAATGCAATTTGTGTGGCTTATGAAAATTTAGAGCGTTTTTTTCCAAAAGAAAAAATTGTTTTAACAGGGAATCCAGTTCGTCAAGATTTGATTGATATTGAAAGTAAACGTGAAGAAGCAATTGCTTTCTATGGTTTAGATCCAAATAAGAAAACATTGTTGGTTCTTGGAGGAAGTTTAGGAGCAAGAAGAATCAATCAGTTAATTGAAAAAGAATTGCAAAATTTTCTTTCGCAAGATGTGCAGGTAATCTGGCAATGTGGGAAATTATATTTTGAAGAATACAAAAAATACAATCAGCCAAATGTAAAAGTGGTTGATTTTATTGAAAGAATGGATTTTGTTTACGCTGCATCAGATGTCATAATTTCACGTGCAGGTGCTTCTTCGGTGTCAGAATTATGTATTGTTGGAAAACCAGTGATTTTTATTCCATCGCCTAATGTAGCTGAGGATCATCAAACTAAAAATGCACAGGCAATTGTAGATGAAAAAGGTGCAATTTTGTTGAAAGAATCTGAGCTTGACAGTCAGTTTAGCATTGTTTTTGAAGCGCTGCTGAAAGATTCTGGAAAACAGAAACAATTAAGTGATAATATTAAAAAACTGGCAAAACCAAGAGCAACACAAGATATTGTATCAGAGATTGTCAAGTTAATTAAATAATAAGTAAAGTAGAAGGCTTAAAGCCTAAAGCTTACAGCTTAAAGCAAATAAAAATGAATTTAAATCAAATACAAAACGTTTATTTTATTGGTATCGGAGGCATCGGAATGAGTGCTTTAGCTCGTTATTTCAAGTTTATTGGAAAACAAGTTTCAGGCTACGACAAATCGCCTTCTATGCTGACTAGTGAATTGATTGAAAGTGGTATTGATATTCATTTTGAAGATAATATAAATTTAATTCCGAGTGATTATTATGTAGAGAATACATTGGTAATTTATACGCCGGCAGTTCCAAAAACACATTCAGAATGGAATTATTTTATTGAAAGAAATTACGAGGTTAAAAAACGTGCTGAAGTTCTTGGCATCATTACAAAAGACACTTTTTGTTTTGCAGTTGCTGGAACACATGGTAAAACAACAACATCAAGTATTCTTGGACATATTTTATTTCAAAGCGGTGCCGATGTTACAGCTTTTATTGGAGGAATTGTAGAAAACTATAATTCAAATCTTATAGGAAGCGGTAAAACTGTGACGGTTGTAGAAGCAGATGAATTTGATAGGTCATTCCTGCATTTGCATCCAAATATTGCTTGCGTAACTTCTATGGATGCGGATCACTTGGATATTTATGGAACTAGCGATGCAATTCAAGCTTCGTTTAGAGAATTTGCTTCAAAAGTTGAAGATAAAAATAATCTCTTCATTACCAAAGAATTGCCTTTAGACGGGGTTCAATGTGCTATAAATGAAGATGCTGTATATAAGGCTTATAACGTTCGTATTGAAGATGGGGCTTATGTTTTTGACGTGCAAACGCCGTCAGAAATTATGAAAGATTTACGTTTCGGATTGCCTGGAAAACACAATTTAATGAATGGATTGATGGCTATTGCAATGGCTAAAACTTACGGCACCCCAACCGATTCTATTGCAAAAGCCATTGCTTCATTCAACGGAATTAGAAGACGTTTTTCGTATCAGATTAAGAGCGAAAATTTAGTATATATTGATGATTATGCACATCATCCAACAGAAATAAATGCTGTTCATCAGGCAGTTAGAGAATTGTATCCAAGACGTAAAGTTTTGGCGATTTTCCAACCGCATTTGTTCAGCAGAACAAGAGATTTCGTTGACGGATTTGCAGAAAGTTTGTCTCAGTTTGACGAAGTGTTTTTGATGGATATTTACCCTGCAAGAGAGCTTCCGATGGAAGGAGTGACTTCTGAGTGGCTTTTGGGTAAAATGACAAATTCGAACAAAAAAATTGTTGCAAAAGAAGATTTATTAGGTGAAATCAAAGCCAGTGATGCACCTATTATTGTAACAATTGGAGCTGGTGATCTGGGAGAAATGGTTCCGTCAATTAAAAAGATTTTAAATGAAAATATTTAATTGGGCAAATATTAGATTAGTACTTATTTTCGGACTAGTTCTTTTTCTATATTCTTTCGCACAGCATCGAAATGGCGATCGAAAATTGAAAAAATCTATGGTCGTTTTTGTAGGAGAAAATACGCTTTTTGTGAAGCCGGAAACGGTTAATAAATTGTTGATAGAAAATAAAAGAGACGCTTCCAGTATTAGAAAAGATGAACTAGATTTGAATAAGATAGAGAAAACCCTCGATACGCAAGACATGATTGAGAAGTCAAATGTTTTTGTAAGTATTGATGGAGTTCTAAAAGCAGTAGTAAAACAGAAGACGCCCATAGCAAGAGTTTATGATGGCGGCGCTTCTTTTTATATTGACTATGAGGGTAATGAAATGCCCTTGTCGGACAATTTCACTGCGCGAGTTCCTCTTGTTTCAGGGGCAATAAATGAAAAAAATAACGAAGATTTAGCAGCTTTATTTCGCACAATTTATGACGATGCGTTTTTGAAAAAAAACATCATTGCTATAGAGATTATGCCGAATGGAAGCTTAAAAATGTTTAATCGTAACTATGATTACTTCATAGATTTTGGCAGAACGATGAATGTTGATAAGAAATTTAGAAACTATAAAGCCTTCTTTCAAAAAGCAGTTTTAGATAGTTCGTTATACAAATACAAAAAAATTGACCTTAGGTTTACGGAACAAGTAGTTTGCACTAAATAATAGAAAATGGAAAAAGATAACATTGCAGTAGGTCTAGATATTGGAACAACCAAAATCGTTGCCATGATTGGCAAAAAAAATGAATATGGTAAGTTGGAGATTTTGGGCATTGGCAAATCCAAAAGTTTGGGTGTTGCCAGAGGAGTAGTAAACAACATTACGCAGACGATTCAGTCTATACAGCAGGCTATAGTTGAAGCAGAAAATAATTCAGGATACAAAATAAAAGATGTAGTTGTGGGTATTGCCGGACAGCACATCAGAAGTATTCAACATACTGATTATATCAGCAGAAATAATCCAGAAGAAGTAATTGGAGAAAAAGATATTCAGCTCCTAATTGATCAGGTGAATAAACTTGCCATGTTACCGGGAGAAGAAATAATTCATGTTTTACCGCAGGAATTTAAAATTGACGGACAGTCTGAAATTAAAGAGCCAATCGGAATGTACGGCGGAAGATTAGAATCTAGTTTTCACGTTGTAGTTGGACAGGCATCTTCAATCAGAAACGTGGGAAGATGTATTCAGAGCTCAGGAATTGAATTGTCTGGATTAACATTAGAGCCATTAGCTTCGGCTGATGCTGTTTTAAGTCAGGAAGAAAAAGAAGCTGGTGTTGCGCTTATCGATATTGGAGGCGGAACAACAGATTTAGCTATTTTCAAAGATGGTATCATTCGTCATACAGCTGTAATTCCTTTTGGAGGAAACGTAATTACAGATGACATCAAAGAAGGATGTTCGATTATTGAAAAACAAGCTGAGCTTTTAAAAATAAAATTCGGATCTGCTTGGCCTGGTGAAAATAAAGACAACGAAATTGTTTCTATCCCAGGTTTGAGAGGAAGAGAGCCAAAAGAAATTTCACTTAAAAACTTATCTAAAATTATCCATGCAAGAGTAGTGGAAATTGTAGAACAAGTTTTTGCAGAGATTAAAGCTTATGGGCATGAAGATCCTCGTAAAAAATTAATCGCTGGAATTGTATTAACAGGTGGAGGTGCGCAATTAAAGCATATCAAACAGCTGGTAGAATACATTACAGGAATGGATACTAGAATTGGTTATCCGAACGAGCATTTAGCAGGAAACTCTAGTGAAGAAATCTCTAGTCCGTTATTTGCAACTGCAGTAGGATTAGTAATGAACAGTATCGAAAACAGTTCGCAAAGTGCTGTTAGATTGGAAATGGTTCAAGAACAGCCAAAAGTTGTTTACAGAACTGCTCCGCCAGTGCAGCGATACGAAGTTGAAGAAAACTACGTTGAAAAAGTAGAAACCATTGAAGAATCTAGAGAAACCGTAAGTCAAAGGATTCCTAAAAATGAATCTACCGAAACAAAAATAAGAAGATCATTTTTTGATCGATATGTCGACAAAATCAAAGAATTTTTAGACAACGCAGAATAATAAAAAGAGAAGGATTATTTCTTGCCCCAAGTCAAGAAGTAAAAAATGTACTTAATAAGAATTTCAAAAAACCAAAAAGATGATGAGCAACTCAGAATTTGGAAGTATTTCATTTGATTTACCAAAAAATCAATCAAATGTAATCAAAGTAATAGGTGTAGGTGGAGGCGGAAGTAACGCAATTAACCACATGTTCAAACAAGGTATTAAAGGCGTGGATTTTATCGTTTGTAATACCGATTCGCAAGCGCTTCAAAATAGTTCAGTGCCAAATAAGATTCAGTTAGGAGTTAATTTGACTGAAGGATTAGGAGCAGGAGCAAATCCAGACGTTGGACAGCAGTCGGCAATCGAAAGTATTTCGGATATTGAAAAAATGTTGGATAAAAATACTAAGATGGTATTTATCACTGCTGGTATGGGTGGAGGAACTGGAACTGGTGCAGCTCCGGTAATTGCTCAATTAGCAAAAGAAAGAGAAATATTAACAGTTGGTATCGTGACGATTCCGTTTCAATTTGAAGGGAAAGTGCGTCAGGAGCAGGCAATTATTGGAATTGAGAAATTGCGTAAGCAAGTAGATTCTTTAATTGTAATCAACAATAATAAATTAAGAGAAGTATACGGAAATCTTGGTTTTAAAGCTGGATTCTCTAAAGCGGATGAAGTTTTGGCAACAGCCTCTAGAGGTATTGCCGAAGTAATTACGCACCACTATACTCAGAATATCGATTTACGTGACGCGAAAACTGTTTTGGCTAACAGTGGAACTGCGATCATGGGATCTTCTGTGGCTGAAGGTGACAACAGAGCTAAAGATGCTATTGTTTCAGCGTTAGATTCTCCGTTGTTAAATGACAATAAAATTACGGGTGCCAAAAACGTATTGTTGCTTATCGTTTCTGGAACTAATGAGATTACTCTAGATGAAATTGGAGAAATCAACGATCACATTCAAGATGAAGCTGGTTACAATGCAAATATTATTATGGGAGTTGGTGAAGACGAAACTCTTGGAGAAGCTATTGCAGTAACTATTATTGCTACAGGTTTTGATGTAGAACAACAAAATGAAATTGTAAATACAGAACCAAAGAAAATCATTCATACGTTAGAAGATGAGCAAAGAAGTGTTCATAATTTAACCAATAAACCGCTTGCTTCTTTCGACCTAACTGTTGATACACCAACAGCAAAAGTAGAAGATAAAGTTGTTTTTGATTTAATTGACGATGATGAAACATTTACTCCAACTGCACAAGCTGTTGCTCCAGCAATTAATCAGGAAGAGTTAGTGGTGATGTCTGAGTTTATCAAAAATTTAGATGTAACTTTCGAAATTGTTTCGCCAATTACAGATATTGATTTTACAATTTCTGCACCTGAAACACCAGCTGTTCAGCAAGTGCAGCAACAACAGCCAATACAGCCAGTACAACAGCAAAGAGTGTTTGAAAAAGAAGAACAAACAACTTTCTCTTTTGATCTTCCTTTGTTTAAGCAAGAGCCTGTAAGAAGAGAGCCAGTTATTGAAGATAACAGAGTTCTGTTTGAATTGACAAATGAAACCCGTGATATTAAAGTAAACGATCCAGTACAATTTGTTCCGGTAACTGAAGTTTCAGACAACGGAATTATTAAATATTCTCTAGAAGAATATATGGAAGTTGAAAATGATTTATTGGCCTCTAAACCAGTTGAAAAAGTAGTTGAACCTACAATTCCAGAGGAATTAAACATCACGTTGAAAGCAAGACCTGATTTTGCAAGTCAACCTGATATTTCAACAACTTCTGAAGTTTCTCCTTTAGAATTAACTATTGAAGAAACATTGCGTTTAAGAGCAGAAGAAAGAAGAAAGAAACTAAAAGAATTTAACTATAAATTCCATAACAATGTTTCTAGAATCGATGAGTTGGAAAAAGAGCCAGCTTACAAGAGATTAGGAATAGATTTGTCTAATTCTCAGTCTAATAATACAAATTCTAGAATCTCTGTTGGAACAGACAGTAATAATGATTTGCAATTACGTTCAAACAATTCATTTTTGCACGATAACGTAGATTAATTTTTAGAATCATAATATAGGGTAACCCGAAAATTGGATTTAATTTTCGGGTTATTTTTTTTATCTTCGCACAGAATTTCAAAATTTGACTTCCTAAATAGGTTTTTAAAGTGAATCTTATTGTCACCCTGAGCGAAGTCGAAGGGCCAAATTAATACATCAATAATAAGCAATAGCTTATTCAAATAAAATATAACATGAGTTTACAAACACAAATCATGGACGAAATTAAAAACGCCATGAAAGCGAAAGATACAGTAGCTTTAGAAGCTTTAAGAGCTGTAAAATCAGAATTATTATTAGCATCTACAGCTTCAGGATCTAAAGAAGATTTATCTGAAGAGGATGAAATTAAATTACTTCAGAGATTGGTTAAAACTCGTAAAGAAAGCGCAAGAATCTTTACAGAGCAAAACCGTCCAGATTTAGCAGAACCAGAATTGGCTCAAGTTGCTGTAATCGAGAAGTTTTTGCCAGCTCAATTGAGCGAAGAAGAAGTAGAAGCTGTAGTAGCAAAAATCATTGCTGAAACAGGAGCTTCTGGAATTGCTTCAATGGGTAAAGTTATGGGATTAGCATCTGCTCAATTAGGTGGAACTGCTGAAGGAAAAACCATTTCTACAATTGTGAAAAAATTACTTTCGTAATTTTTAAATTCCAATAAAGAAAATCCAAATTCCAAATTGGAAATCTCAATATAGAAATTCCAAATTCCAATACTAAACTTGGAATTTGGAATTTTAAAAATTGAAATTTAAATATTTTTTGACCTCGTAGTTCAACTGGATAGAATATCAGATTTCGGCTCTGAGGGTTGGGGGTTCGAACCCCTCCGGGGTCACTATAAAAACAAAAGCCTAAGAGTATTGATTCTTAGGCTTTTTTTATGGTTCGATAAATTTTAAAATTTCCCTTCATTTTATAAAGTCAATGCCTACAAGCAATTTGGATTCGAACTCCGTCAGGGATCTTCAATTCTTCGATATCTAGCGGGCAGTTAAATAAGATTCAATTTGAATTCTGTAAAGAGAGCTTAATTAGAAATTTTGCTTGTAAAATTCCCAATATTTCCCAATATTTTCGTCCTCTTCAAATTTTAAATCAGGATCGATCTGATAATTAGCAATATGTTGTTTTTCATACCAATAATCATAAAAGTAATCTAAAAAACCGGCCGCATTTTTCTTAAACATAGATCGGTAAAGTCCTATTTCTAAATTGTTCTTATCATTGTAGGCATCTATACCTTCATCTGTTAATAAATTATTATTCTTAAACCATTTCAAAATAAAATAAAATGGTTTTATAGCTCCCTTCTTAGTAATAGAAAAACCATCATAACTCCATTCAGCTTTATCCCAAACTTGTTTTTGTTCAGGACTTTTACATAGAAGTTCAATTAATTCGGTATATATAACTTCTCTTTCTGTAGTTTTAATTTTCGAGATTAAATTACCATAAGTATCTATATAATAATCCTCTTTATTAAATTCGGCTCTTGTAAGTTTAGCATCAAAATAGTCAATATTTTCATTGAATTTATTAAAATCATTTATGAATTCAAATTTTGGCTCAAATTTCATCTCACCTTTGAAATTGATTAAGGTCCATTTTTTACCAATTTTGGCAGGGAAAACACCATTACCGATCCATCTTACTTCATCAAATTTAAATTCAATTATCGTCTCTCCTGATGTATTAATTAGCCCATATTTTTCTCCGATTTTCACCAAACAATGTCCTTCATTAAAAATACCTACTATTCTATCATATAAATAATCGATAACAAGCTCATTATTTTTATTAATAAACCCATATTTGTTTTTTAATTTAACAATTGCTCGATCTTCATAAAACGCTGAAATTACACTATGTTTTGTTTTGTATATTTCTCCGTTTTTATTTATTAAAAAATCTTTGTTTTTGATTTTCACAAGTGAATAACCATTATGAAAATTACTTGCTTTATCATAATCAAATGGGATTACAACCTCGTTGTTTTTATTAATAAAACCATATTTTCCATCTCTTTTTATCCTTGCAAGACCATCAGAAAATAACGAATATTCAATTTCAGAAGTTGAGAAAATAAATGGAATTATTTCTTCACCATTTTTATCGATAACACCATGCCTCTTTATTTTTTCATTATAACAAAAAGCTACATCATCAGAATATTTATCAATTGTTAAATATTTTTTAAACGGGAATAATATATCTCCATTACTATTAATAATTGTTGAAGTTGAGTAAAAATAAATTTTTCCATCATATTCAAAATTAGTCTCTTGTAAATTATTTGAAACAACACAAACTTGATTTGAAAAATCTCGAGTATAGTTAAATTTAGGCTCAATAATTATTTCGCCTTTTTCATTAATAAAACCATAGATGTTGTTGCGTTTAATAGGATATAGCATATTTTCTTAAAATTATAACTAACTTTTTTTCTGAAAAACGATTGACTGATTCATTGTAAGCTAATCAACTACTTGCTTATACATTTTATAAAACAGCAGCCTTAACCATTTTATCTTAGCAAGAATCAAGTTATTAAGTCGTTTATTATAATTGCTAAAATAGAACTAATTTTCATAAGAGTATTCATTTTAGACACATCTTGCTTTATATTAAATAAGTATATTAAAATAATTTTCTTAAACCAATTATAAAATAAAAAGAGTTAAATCTCATTTAGAATCTTTAAGTCTTCGAACAAAAGATTCGAATTATGTATCGTCAAGGTCACCATAAAATTTGAAAGCCTAAGAATGTATAAATACATTCTTAACTTTGGTTACAATATTATTTTACACATCAAGGAATCTTTAGTTGAAACAATATCATAGATCCAAAAGCATGACAAAAGAAGAGTCTATTAAAGAGTATTATTTTAGAATTAATAAGAGTATAGATTATATTAAAGAGAACCTTCATGAAGAACTTTCTTTAGAGAAATTGGCTGTTCTTTCGAATTTTTCAAAATTTCATTTTCATAGAATTTTTAAGTCAGTAACAGGAACAAGAATTAATGATTTTATTAAAAATGCAAAAATTGAACGAGCCTTATTTTTCTTAATGAACAATCCTTCCAAAACAATTAGCGAAATAGCATCTGAATGTGGTTTCTTAAGTATTTCGTCTTTCTCAAGAGCTTTCCGTGAAGTTAAACATGTAACTCCCAGTGAATGGCGAAAGTTACATAAAAATAGCAATATTGGTATAATAGATAGCAATATTGGTAAAATGCAGTCTGAAATCGAAAACTATCTTGCACTCAAATTAAATAATTTAAAAAATATTGAAATGAGTGAAACTATGAAACTTGATTTTGAAATCAAAAAACTGGATGCATTTAACGTTATTTACATTCGAAATCTGAATATTCACAAACATGATAGTGAAACATTTGAAGATATGTTTAAACAGCTTTTTAGCTGGGCTTCCCCAAGAAATTTGGTAAATTTTCCTGAAACAAAAGCATTAACTGTTTATAGAAGTAATGCTAATTTAGAAGGAATGCTTCAAGCAGATGTTTGTTTGTCTGTTCCTGAAAAAATAGTTGGAGAAGGTATAATTGGGAATACAACGATAAGTGGCGGATTGTATGCTATTTTCCACAAAGAAGCGCCAATGTCTGAATGCTTTAAAACATGGAATTATATTTATGAAGTATGGTTTGAAGAAAATGGATATCAGCCAGATAACAGAAATTTCTTTTTAAGTCATTTAAACGATCCTAAATCGCATCCCGAAAATCATCATATTATAGATATTTATATACCAATAAAGTTGCTGTGATAATTATGAAATTGTCATTTAATATCTCATTCTCCCTTTCGGGAATTGGTTTGCAGTTTAATTTTAGAATGAAGTATTTCTAGTTTTAAATTATCTACAAATAAATAGAACTTTGTACCGTCACGGTCAAAAAATAAAAGCGCATTCTTTTAATTATTAAAGGAATGCACTTTCTAAATTATAGATATTTCTACGCTTTTCTCGCAAGCTTACAATTTACTTTGGTTGCTTTTTAGAATTTTCAAAAATGTAATAAACAGAAAATACAAAGAGAATACTATAAATAATGACCGTTGCCAGATTCTCAAATTTCAGATTCTAAAGGTTAAACTTATTTTTCAATTAAAATTTTACAATTTATCTTGTTCAGCTCTTAATAAATCCGAAATATTTTCAGTCTTAAAGTTTTCCATAAACAAGTTAATTAGAGGAGCAGTAGGGCTTTTTGGATATTTTTTCATGAATCGGTTAAATTCCTGAATGTTTTCAGGATAAATATATGTCTCATCTGTTGCTCGTTCTGCGGTTGGCGTATTATCCTGGCCAATTAGATAATCCATTTGGTAATTTTTGTATTCATCTTTTACAGATTCAATCAGTTTTGAATTTGGGTATTTGGTCATAAAGTTTTCCCCAAGAAATTACTCTGTCGCCTAGATCTTTAAAAGAGATCACAAGTCCAGCATCTGCAGAATATAACGTTTTGTTTTCTTCGCTTTTTAAGTACAGATAATCTTTGTAATCGCTAGTTATGTAATCTTTGAAAATAGTATAGTAGAAATCATGTAAAGGTTCTATTTCTACATAGCCTTCTCCAATTTCCCAAAACTGTAATTGATGTTTGGAAAGTTTCTCACCTAAAAGTTTAACAGCTTTTTTATCAGCTTCGTCTTCATTATAAAATCTATCTAATACGGGAGATTCTTTTCCTGCTATTTCTTGTAATAAGGTACTGTTTTCTTCAAAATACTTTTCATACAAAGCGTTGGACTCTTCGGCAGAAATAGATTTTAATTTTAAAACTATTTCTTTTTTTCTTTTGGTGAATAAATCTAAAAGAGCTTCGGAATCTGATGCGGCTACTGATGCTGAGTGGTTAAGTGCAACACTATCAGTTTTTATTTTTGAAATGGTAGAAGTGGCATTATTTTCAGTTTTTTTACAGGCAGAAATTAAGATTGAAATTGTAATAAATGTAAAAACTTTTTTCATTTGATGTTGATTTGTTTTGATGTGAACAGTTTTAAATGTTTTTAAAAATGAAAAGGACAAAAAAGATAAAATTCTTCTTTGTCCTTTATTTTTTTAGAATTGATTTAGGATTTAAAGAACGTTAGAAAGCAGGTTTAAATTCGCTCATTCCGCTAAATTCTTTATACTCTGAATATATTTCTATACCAAGAAGTATCCATTTTCTAGTTCCTCCAGCCTGATATTGGAAGGTATTTTTCTTTTCTGTTTTATTGATATTAATATAAAGTGTAGACCATTCTGTGCCACCCATAAATCCAGTTCTCTGAATTAATGCTGAACGCGCATTTTCACCATCACAAATTACATTCAATTCAAATTTTGTACATAAGTCATCTTCAAGGGTAATTTTTGAAAGATAGGTATTGCGATTTAAAGATTGTTTTTCGGTTTCCCTATTTTCAAATTCAAATTTTTTATCTTTTTGTTCATTGCTTGGTCTTGTGATAAAAGATAAAGCAAAAAAAGAAAAGAGAATGGCAACGGACAAACCCACTTTTTTACGAATTTCAGTTGCTTTTTTTGCGCAAAAAATAATAAGCCCTAAAAACAGTGAAACGTTTAGTATTCCCCAGATTAACTGTATCATGATTTTGTTTTTGGTATGTCAAAAGTACATTTTTATTTTAAAAATAAGAGAATACTTATGTTTAATTATTTGTCACTAATGCAATATCATTTTGAAAATGGACAAGTTTACTTCTTCGAAAACAAATTCTCAACAACCCAAGCAGGGCCAATCAATAAAAATTGAAGATCTTTTAAGAAAGAAGGTTTTTTGCCTTCAATATTATGACCATAAAACTGTCCTATCCAAGCAATAACAAAAACGCCAATTGAGAATGCCCACAACGGTACAATTTGTCCGATATAATAATTGATAACTAAACAGATTCCAGAGAATACAGCAATTTTTAGTGCCATAGAAACGGATAATCTAATGTAAAAAACAAGAACAAAAAGTAAAATTATAAAAGCCCAATTTTCAATAATAGGCAAATTTAGGTTTAGAGTATTAGCAATAATCCTGGTTGGAATACTCATAAGTAAACCTACGATAGAAAAGAAAATCGCGGGAACGCAAATGTAATGAATCGCCTTGTTGGTTGGGTTCTGATGACTTACAGCATATTCAGCAAACCATTGGTCTAATGTTCTCATTGCTTGTGGTTTTAAAGGTTAGATGCGTAAATCTAATAAAATTTCTTTTAGCTTTTACCGTGCTGTATTTTCATTATTTCATCTACAATCGAAATGGCTTTTTCTAATGTGATTCCGTTTTCCTGATCTAAAGTTAAAGGATGATTTTCTTCAATCAGTTTTATTTCAGGAATCAATCCTAAACCTTGTTCAATGGCGATTGATTTTAGAGATATAGTTTTGCCGTAAGTGGGAACGTCAGTCTGCATCCAACCAAAATAGGGCTCTTGATTTATTCGATTTGGATCTTTCCATAAATCCATTCGTAGGCAAAAATTATCTTCGCTTATTGTAGTCCATACATTAAAAACCAAATCTTCGTGATAATCAATAATAGGAATGGTTAATCTGCCACGATGAAAAAAATGTTCTTCATCGACATAACACCAGCTTCCTCCATATTCAATTCTTTGTTCTCTTTCTTCGGGTGGAATTGTAAAATAATAAGCAGGAAATTCGTTTCCAAAACACAAAGGCATTTGATCAAAAACTTCTCCGCAGCAGGAACATTTGTAAGTATACATTTTTAATTATTTTAGAGCATTAGCTTTCTGATTGTACTGAAAAACATTATCCCAAAGTTCATCAATGGCAATAAGCGCTTCATTGAGCGGAATCACGTTCCATTTTCCATTAGTTTCGATTCCTAAACCAATGCTTTTTAGCTTTAATAAAGCATCGTTTACATCAAAATCCAAATCGGCATTTAGTTTGGTTTTAAACCAAGATTCAATTTGATTGTCTAGCTCTTCAGTGGTTAAGGATTTTTTACTTTCGTGTAAAAATGTATAAGCAAGAATAGTTTCTTTTAAAGCTTCTTCTTCAGAAGAATTTAATAAAGAATAAAACGCACCGCTGTTGTTTCCGATATTTTTAAAATACAAACTATCAGAAAGCGTTTTAGAATACCTGATTTTCTTATTTATGAAATTATTGTATTGACGAAAGCAATATGCTCCTAAAATTCCAAGTGCTATTAAACCTTGATTTAAAGAAGTTTTACTGTTTAGTAAATCGATTGTTTCGCCAGTTTGATACGCGTCGTACATATTGATCAAGGCTGGAATCACCTTGGCGCTCAATAACGAAAGTCCACCAAAAACACCAGGAACCCAAAGCAGCAATTTATCCTTAAGAGACATTTTAGGAATGGCATTTGGAAAAATAGTTTCAAGATCGTTTTTAGGAACGCGTTTGAATATTTTCAATGCAATTGAACCCGGATCGATTGGCATTTTACCTAATTTGACTTTCTTTTCTTTTAGATAATCAGCTTCGCTGTAATTGAGGTAAATTAAGACACGATCATAATATTCAATTTCGACTTCTTTGGTCCAGAAGAAATATTTTTTGATTTTTTCTTTTGCTTTATGATGGCCTCGTGCATAAAGTTCGAAATCTTTAAAGGCATTAAAATCAATAGAAAGATTCAATCCAATCAAATCAGATTCGTTAAAAGCATCGTTTAACGCTTTTTGGTTGATTCTGTAGTAATTGCCGCGTTCTAGAACTTTAAGCAACGTTTCTTTAAAAATTGGGAAATTGCTTTTATTGATAAATTGCTCACGCTCTTTTTCACTTAAATCTGGATCATAGAGAGCGTAATGCTGTTTTAGATTTCTGTTAAGATTAAAAGACTCGTAATGATAATAATGTTCGATGATTTCGAACAGCTTTTTAAAATCACTAATTTTTTGTGAATCTTCAGCAAATGTTGCGATTTGCTGTTCCAGTAAAAATTCTTTGTTAAATGGAATATAATGTTCTCTAGTCATGCGGACTTAATTTCGTGGCTTTTACAGAACGCAAAAATACTGCTTTTTTCTTAGGGGAAAAGGTGTAGAGATACAAAGGTATAAAGAGGTAAAGAGACAGAGAATTTAAAGTTCCTCAGGATGACGAACAAAAAAAAGTGAAATTTCCAATCGGTACCAGCGATTTGAAATTCCACTTTCTGTTCCAAAAAAAAAGTGACAAAAAATTAAAAAGCTCTCTATTAGAAAACCTTGCCTAAACTAAAAATTATTCATAACAATATTAGAACAAAATAATAGAGCGGCTATAGGTGTTTTTACCTGTTTTTGTAAATGGTCAAAGATTTTGAGTAATTGAGTTGCAAAGGTTATTGTAATACCGTTTTTTTAAGTTCGATTACACCTTGAATATATTTTATTAATTCTTCTTTGGTAACAGCAAAAGGAGCTTTTTCTGCCTCGTATTCCAAATATAAATTAGCAATGCTTTCGGCATCTAGATTTTGAGCAAGATAATGATGCTCTGTATATTGTATAAGATGATCTACAAAAAGTTCGCGCTGTTTTCCTTTTTCAATCGTTTGTAGATCGCCTTCTTTTATTTTTTCGATTACAGATTCTGGCAAGTCTATGGTCAGGTACATGCAATCTACAGCAACTTTCGAAAGCATTTCTTTGGGGACTCTTCCTGTTGCATCGCAGTACGCGCATGGCGCAGGACTCCATTTTAATTGACGGTTTAAACGGCGGATATCATCCCAATCAACAAATCTTTTTCCAAGGCATCTCGGGCATTTTGTAGTAGATCTTTTAAAGAAATTAAAA
The DNA here is from genome assembly GCF_016735615.1 of Flavobacterium tagetis. Lineage (GTDB taxonomy): Bacteria > Bacteroidota > Bacteroidia > Flavobacteriales > Flavobacteriaceae > Flavobacterium > Flavobacterium tagetis. The sequence goes on along the minus strand of NZ_JAERSF010000001.1, from coordinate 232,593 downwards.
ATGGTCATTGGTTTATAAATAGCTTAGGGGATTGCTTATTTGGCGAATTTAAATAATTAAGTAGGAAAAGTTGCTTGGTTCGTCATTTTTTTTAAGAAAATAATTAACAAAATAAAGAAATAGGGTAGTCGCTGTAGATTTAAAACAAATTAAAATAATGATTTTTAGAGTTTGAAATACCAGTAATTATTGGGAATATGGAGTTTTTATGGTGCATTAGGATTGAGCAAAAAAAGAAGCTTTTCATTTGTATAAAAATGATTTAATAGAAAAAGCCCAACATAAAAAAGATGAGCTTTTCAAAAATTATCTAATTGTCCAAATTGACAAATTATCTAATCGAAAGATTATTTAGCAAAATTTGATACTTCCTTCCCACAGGAATAACATCGCCATTAGACATAGTAAGATTTTTAGCAGTAATGGCAGAAATTTTAGTCGTATTTACTATAAAAGACCGATGTACTTGTATAAAGTGCGTACAATCAATTTCAGCACTTACACTGGCAAGAGAACCGTAAATGACAATCGGAGATTTTAATTTGCAGTTGTACAATTTCATATAATTTCCTAAACTTTCGATATACAAAATATCAGAAAGAGGTGTTTCAATTGCTTGTCCGTTGGAACGGTAAGAAAGTACTTTTTCGTCGTCGCTGTTTTCTTTTTTAAGATTATTTCCTGAATGATACGTTTTAGCTTTTTCTATCGCCTTTGAGAATTTATCAAACGAAATCGGTTTTAAAAGATAATCAATAGCATCGTTTTGGTAGGCTGAAAGTGCATAATCGGAATAAGCCGTTGTTACAATTGTAAGCGGACGTTTGGGTTGCAGTTCCATCAATTCTACACCAGAAATGACAGGCATATTAATGTCAAGAAAAATAATATCATATTGGTTTTCGTTAAGCAGTTTTATGGCTTCCATACCATTAAATGCGCTTCCGGAATGTTCCAGTTCGTCAAATTTGGAGATGTGCGAAATCAAGGCTTTATGTGCCGGCGATTCATCATCGATTATCAGACAGCGGTAGGTAAGTGCCATATACTCAATTTTACAACAAACATATTTTTTTCTTTTTTACAGCTTAAAGTGTGTTTTAAACCATATACTTCCAAACGTCTTTTTAGGTTTTCAATTCCGATTCCTGTACTCGAAAGCCGTGATTCTGTATCTAAACAATTGTTTTTAAGAGTAAAACATAAACTTCGGCAATTTACTTTCAAATCCAGATTAATAAATGGTTTGGCCGTTTCGGCAGAAAACTTTACTGCATTTTCTACCAAGGGCAAAAAGAACAAAGGCGGGATTTCGATTTGATCATGCACTCCTTCAATATTTTGCGTTACAGCGAGTCTTTCGTTTCTAAACGTATAGTATTCAATATATTTTTTAATAAAAGCAATTTCTTCCTGCATTAAAACAAAATCTTTTTTTGAAGCTTCGATCTGGTAGCGCAGCAAGTCTGAGAGATTCAGGATTCTGTCTGGAACTTTTTCTGGTTCTGCCAAGGCTTCTCCGTAAAGATTATTCATGGCATTTAGTAAAAAATGCGGATTCAGCTGCTGTTTTAAAAATGAAAGCTCCGACTTAAAATTCATAATATCTTTATCGGCCTGACTCATTTTTTTACTGATTACAATATGCAGAAAATAGAAAAAACAGCCATTTATGATAAGTGATACAATTTGAAGAGTTTTTAAATTTCCTAATCCGACAAGCGGAAAAAACCAATTCATAAAAAAGTAAAAACCAGTCCAATAAATGGCAAGAAGTGTAAAAAAGATCTTAAACCTTTTGTGGAATAAAAAAGGATTAATGATACAGATATTAAAAACCGTAATCCAGACAATACAAGGGAAATATCCCATAGCAATTTTACTGAGAATATAAGACCAGCTATGCCCATCGAGTCTTATTTCGTCGTAAATACAGGCCAAAATAACCAAATAAACAAGTGTATTTACGATTAAGTTTCGTAGAAAAAAATTCTGGTAGATTTTTGCAATTGTCATAGCGGCAAAAATAATATAATCCTATAGTTTGTAAGCATTTATCAAGAATAATTTATACCAACGCCATTCGAATAAATCATACGCCATTGATATAAAATTGCTATTAAAATAAGGATTTCTCTATTATTTTTGAGCTTGAGTTTCTATAATCTTTTTAATAAAAAATAAAAATGTACCAGTTTAAAGAATTACAAGAAGCAGAGAAGATTGTGGAAATTTTTAAAACAAATGTCCAGAAAGAATCTGATCGAGATTATATTATAACAATGATGCAAAATCAGTTTCCAGATTGTAAAATTAATTTTGATTTGGAGGATTGCGACAAGATTTTAAGAGTAGAAGGTTTTGATTTGCAATATGATAAAGTTGTTAGTCATTTGTACGGTTTAGGCTTTACTTGTGTACGATTAGAATAAATTGCATTTTTTATTTCTAAAAAACAGGTGTAAATACGCTAACGTGTTTGTATTTTTTGTAAGTATTTTGTGTAATAATTCTAATTTTTAAAATAAATCTGGAATGTTAAGTTTTATACTTTCTATTTTTCTTTTTCTTCTCGAACAGTTAGTCTGATTGAACTGTTTTTTTTGAACTGTTTTTCTAATACCTTTTTATCAGCTAAAAGGTCTGTTCTTTTGCGTATTATTTTTCTAATTTTACGCCATGAAAAAAGCATTCCAACTCTTCGATTTTAGCCAGAAAGTTAATTATAAAAACGAAATTTTAGCAGGTTTAACTGTAGCAATGACCATGATTCCAGAATCGTTGTCGTTTGCTATTTTGGCTGGATTTCCACCATTAGTTGGTTTATATGCCGCTTTTATTGCAGGATTAGTCACTGCTATTTTTGGCGGAAGACCGGGAATGATTTCGGGCGGAGCGGGAGCAACGGTAATTGTTTTGATCGCTTTAATGAAATCGCACGGAATTGAATATGTTTTTGCTGCCGTCGCTCTTGGCGGTGTTGTTCAGATTTGTATAGGACTTTTTAAACTTGGAAAGTTTATTCGATTAGTTCCTCAGCCTGTAATGTTTGGTTTTGTAAATGGTTTGGCTGTTGTAATTTTTATGTCGCAACTGGAACAGTTTAAAACCGTTGTCAATGGACAGGTTTCTTGGCTTCAAGGAACTCCATTATATATTATGTTAGGTCTAGTTGCTTTAACAATTGCTATAGTTTTAATTTTTCCGAAGATTACAAAAGCCGTTCCAGCATCTTTAGTCGCTATTATGGTCGTTTTTGCAATCGTAATTGTTTTTAATATCGAAACCAAAACGGTTGAAGATATTGCTTCGGTTCAAGGTGGATTTCCTCCATTTCATATTCCGAATATTCCATTTTCTTTCGAAACTTTAAAAGTGATATTTCCGTATTCGGTAATTGTTGCCGCTGTTGGTTTGACAGAAGGTTTGCTTACGCTGAATTTGGTTGATGAAATTACAGGAACAAGAGGAAACAGTAATAGAGAATGTATTGCACAAGGAAGTTCAAACATTTTAAACGGTTTTTTCTACGGAATGGGAGGGTGTCCAATGATTGCACAGACTTTGGTAAATCTTGGAGCTGGTTCTAGAGCCAGACTTGCGGGAATTATTGGCGCTTTGACTATTTTAATGATTATTCTTTTTGGTGCACCCGTAATTGGAAAATTGCCAATGGCAGCATTGGTAGGGGTTATGATGATGGTAGCCATTACTACTTTTGAATGGGCAAGTTTCAGGATTATAAACAAAATGCCAAAACATGATATTTTTGTTGGAATTCTAGTAGCTTTAATTACAATTGTATTGCATAATCTGGCTTTAGCAGTTTTAATTGGGGTAATTATTTCGGCTTTGGTTTTTGCTTGGGAAAGTGCCAAAAGAATTCGCGCAAGACACTATATTGACGAAAACGGAATAAAACATTACGAAATTTTCGGACCATTATTCTTTGGCTCAACTACTGCTTTTTTAGAAAAATTTGATATCCAGAACGATCCTGATCATATTATTATTGATTTTAAAGAAAGTCGTGTTTCTGATATGTCAGCAATTGAAGCTTTAAGTAATATTACTAAAAAGTACAATCAGATAAATAAAACAGTTGAGTTGCAGCATTTAAGCGCCGATTGCAGACAATTATTAAAAAATGCTGATGCTGTTATTAAAGTTAATGTTATTGAAGATCCTACTTATAAGGTGGTGTCTTGATAATTGTTAATTGTTAATTGTGAATTATTAATTGTGAATTAATTCAAATCGATTTTCTGTAGAGATGCGCTGCAGTGCATCTACGCAATGTATATCAAAAAATAAACCCGACAGTTTTTTAAAACCTGTCGGGTTTGTTGCATTTATAGGTTTGTCAGGCTGAGCGGAGTCGAAGCCCACGTGCCAATTGGAGCGCCCTTCGACTTCGCTCAGGTTGACATTCAATCCCTTAGCAAATTTTCTAATTGCCAGATTATCTAATTAACGAAGCATCGATTTTACGTCGCTAAACTTTCCGTCAATTTCTCCCACTTGTAAACCTAAAATATGAGCAATTAAAGGATAAACTGAAACATTCTGAAACGTTTTTACTTTTTTATTGACTTTAAAAGCTGGACCTTTTGCATAAAAGATGGCATGCATATCTTTTTCTTCATTGTCATAGCCATGCGTTCCTCCATTTATATGCGTGCTTTCTTTGCTTACTAAACTCCAGCCTTTATCAGCTTCAATAACAAAATCATGGACACGAGGATTTGTTCCATAATGCAATCTTTTTGGGACTTCAGTCGATTTCCAAAATTTAATATGAGGCACTTTTTTCAAAGCATTTGAAATAGAATCTTGATAGCCTGGTTTTGCCTGTAAACTCATAATAGGGTTAATTACGTCTTTATAACCTAACCATTCTGGTTTTAAATAATCTAACACCGCTACTTTTTTATCATTGCTAATAGTGGCCATTCCGTGGTCTGAAACAATAATCAAATTGATTTTTTTTCCAATAGGCAATTGATCTAGTCTTCTAGATATTTCTCCAATAATTGAATCCATTTTGATCACTGTTTTTTCAGTTTTTGGAGAAAGCGGACCAAAATTATGCCCGGTATGATCTGGTTCGTCGAAATATAAAGTCACCAAATGAGGACGCTGTTTTTCTGGAAGCTGCAGCCATTTCATAACGGTATCAATTCTTGCTCCATACGGAATCTTGCCATCATAATTTTTGAAATAACTTGGGTTTCTTTTGTCAATATCAGAACCTGGCCAAAAGAAAGAGGCTGTTTTTACGCCTTGCTGTTCAGCTAAATTCCAAATCGGATTTCCGCCATAAAATCTCGAATCATTTTTTGCATTGCTTGATAATGAAAAAGACTGATTCAAAGAAGCATCATAAAAAACATTATTAATAATTCCGTGATGATCTGGATAAAGCCCCGTTACAATTGAATAATGATTCGGGAAGGTTTTACTCGGATAAGAAGGTTTCATTGATTTAGCATGAACGCCCTCTTTCTCAATTTGTTTCAGATTAGGAAGATTATACATCTTCCCATAATCCCAGCGAAAACCATCCATAGAAACTAAAACTACGTAATTGTTTTTGCTATTTTGGGCTTGTAAAAAAGTAGTAAGAAGTAAAAATGTAAAAGATAAAAAGTGAGTTGTGAATTTTCTCATTGTGCAATTTTAAATAGAACCGCAAAGGTATAGATAACAGATTTTTTAAAGAAAAAGAGAATGTTAAATAAAAAAGATAGCCACGACTTGACTGAGGAGATTAGCCACGAATTCACGAATTATTTTATAATCTTTAGCTATATTTTTACTAGCCACAGATTACACAGATTAAAAGAATTATAATCTGTGATAATCTTTTTAATCTGTGGCAAAAAAAATAAACACACAGAATTGAAAATATAATTTGTGAATTCGTGGCTATCAAAAAAAAGCGCCAGATAAAAATCCAGCGCTTTTAAGTTTTAAGAAGAGAATGAATTACATCATTCCTGGCATTCCGCCTCCCATTGGCATTCCGCCTCCGGCATTTTCTTCTTTAATATCAATCAATGCACATTCTGTAGTTAAGATCATTCCAGAAACAGATGCAGCGTTTTCAAGAGCTACACGAGTTACTTTCTTCGGATCGATAATTCCTGCAGTAAGCATATCTACATATTCATCAGTTTTTGCGTTGTATCCGAAATCACCTTTTCCTTCAGAAACTTTAGCTACAACAACAGAACCTTCAAGACCAGCATTTTCAACGATAGTTCTTAATGGAGCTTCAACAGCGCGAGAAACGATTTGGATTCCAGTTGCTTCGTCAGCGTTATCAGCTTTTAAGTCAGCTAAAGCAAGTTTAGCTCTCAATAAAGCAACACCACCACCAGCAACGATTCCTTCTTCTACAGCAGCACGAGTTGCGTGTAAAGCGTCATCTACTCTGTCTTTTTTCTCTTTCATTTCAACTTCAGAAGCAGCACCAACATAAAGAACCGCAACACCTCCAGCTAATTTAGCTAGACGCTCTTGTAATTTTTCTTTATCATAATCAGATGTAGTAGTTTCCATCTGACCCTTAATTTGGTTCACACGGTTTTTGATGATATCCGCTTCACCAGCACCACTTACGATAGTTGTGTTGTCTTTATCGATAGAAACTCTTTTTGCGTTTCCTAACATTTCGATAGTTGTATTTTCAAGAGTATAACCTCTTTCTTCAGAAATTACAGTTCCACCAGTTAAGATTGCGATATCTTCTAACATTGCTTTTCTTCTGTCTCCAAAACCTGGAGCTTTTACAGCAGCAATTTTAAGAGCACCTCTTAATTTGTTTACTACTAATGTAGAAAGAGCTTCTCCGTCAACATCTTCAGCAATAATCAATAATGGTTTTCCTGATTGTGCAACTGGCTCTAAAACTGGAAGTAATTCTTTTAAAGAAGATACTTTTTTGTCATATAATAAGATGTATGGAGAGTCTAATTCAACTTCCATTTTCTCTGGATTAGTTACGAAGTAAGGAGAAAGGTATCCTCTGTCAAACTGCATTCCTTCAACAACGTCAACAAAAGTATCAGTTCCTTTAGCTTCTTCAACAGTGATCACACCTTCTTTTCCAACTTTAGCGAAAGCTGTAGCGATTAATTCACCAATAACTTCATCATTGTTAGCTGAGATAGAAGCAATTTGCTGAATTTTATCAGAATCGCTTCCAACAACTTTAGCTTGTTTTGCTAAGTCAGCCACGATAGTTTCAACAGCTTTGTCGATACCACGTTTCAAGTCCATTGGATTTGCACCTGCGGCAACGTTTTTAAGACCTTCTTTTACGATTGCTTGAGCTAAAACTGTAGCAGTTGTAGTTCCGTCACCAGCTAAATCATTGGTTTTAGAAGCAACTTCTTTCACCATTTGCGCACCCATATTTTCTAATGCGTCTTTTAATTCGATTTCTTTTGCAACAGAAACACCATCTTTAGTAACTGTTGGTCCACCAAATGATTTTCCGATAATTACGTTACGACCTTTTGGTCCAAGAGTTACTTTTACAGCATTTGCTAATGCATCAACACCACGTTTTAATCCGTCACGTGCTTCAATATCAAATTTTATATCTTTTGCCATTTTAATTTTTGTTTAAAGTTTGATTTGTTTCAAGTTAAATGAAGTTCTTAGTACTTCGTACTTAATACAATATTTTTAGATAATCGCTAAAATATCATCCTCGCGCATGATTAGATAATCAGTGCCTTCTAATTTTAATTCAGTACCTGCATATTTTCCGTAAAGAACAGTATCACCAACTTTTACAGTCATTGTATGATCTTTAGTTCCGTTTCCTACTGCAACTACAGTTCCTTTTTGTGGTTTCTCTTTGGCAGTATCTGGAATAAAAATACCTGAGGCAGTTTTAGTTTCAGCTGCAACAGGCTCAATAAGTACGCGGTCTGAAAGCGGTTTAATGTTTAAAGCCATGATTTTATATTATTATAAGTTATACGATTTTTTTCTGTTCTATAAACTTCCAGAAACTGTGCCATGCTAGAAAAACTGACATTATTTCTTAAAAAAAATGCCAGCTTTGACAGGCTGGCATTAAATTTTATATAGAGCTTCTATTATTTAGCTGGTGCTGGAGTTGCAGGAGCTGGTGTAGTTCCTTGCGCTGGAGCTGCAGGTGCATTTACAGGAGCTTCAGTTTTGTCAATAATTTTAGATTCTGTATCGCTTAAAGATCCAGAGAAGCTTAAGCTTGAAAGTAAAATTAGCACAATTAAAACAGTAGCTAAAGTCCAAGTACTTTTATCTAAAAAGTCAGTTGTTTTTTGTACTCCACCTAACATTTGAGTTCCACTGATAGTAGACGACAATCCGCCTCCTTTAGGGTTTTGTACCATGATAACGATGATCAATAGAAAACAAACTATTGTAATTAAAACTAAAAAAATTGAAAATGTGCTCATTACTTAATTATTGTTATTGTTATTTTGTTGTAAAATCTTTATATCCGATATGCGGTCTGCAAAGAAAGTAATTTTTTCTGGATATTTCAAAATTAATATTTCATATGCTTGAATTGCTTTTGTATATTTCTTTTGTTCCAGATAAACTCTAGCCAAAGTCTCCGTCATTAAATACGAATTGTCTTCTACAGAGGTCTCAATTTGAACTGCTGGAGCACTGTTGCCAGGTTTTATTGGAGAGATTTTTGGATTGTTTTCGATAAATTTATCGATAATTTCAGCCTTTTTTTGTCTCTCTTCTTCTTTCGCAGCTTCAATTTTAGCTTGTTCTTCTGGAGAAATTTCGTTTGAGCGGTCAATAGGTTCTGTTCTAGATAATTGCAACCATTCTTGGAACGAATGTTTTTCGCTAAGAGAAAAATCCAAAGGTTTTCCGATTTCTAAATGTTCTGCGGCTGTCTTTGCGGGTTCATTAGGCTCTTCTTCTTCGATTATTTCTTCAATCGGTTGTTCATTTTCTTCTATGATTTGCTCTTCTTCTTTATCCTCAGATTGCAAAACTTCGAGAATCTCTTCTTTTGGTTCTTCAGGCGTTTTTGTTTCAGCTTCTTTGATTGAAGAAAGAATAGATCGTTCAACAGAATTCATTTTAAATTCAGGAATAATCATTTCTTCGATAACGCTGTCATCTTCGTCTTCTTCGGTCGAATTTAGAACAGGATCTTCTGTAATAGGCTCAGCTTTTATTTCTTCAGTTTTTGAAGGTTGTTCGGCAGTTGCGGCTTCTGATTCTTTAATTGAGCTTAAAATAGAATTTTCAATACGATCAAATTTATGCTCTTCAACTGCAATTATAGATTCAGGTATAGGCACAGAAGGAGTTTCAGCAACTTTTATAGAACTTAAAATAGAGTTTTCTATACGGTCAATTTTAGATTCCTCAGTTTGTACTGATTCTGAAAGTAGAGTTGTTTCAACTTCTTCTACATCATTAGAAATATTAGATTCAACAGACTCAATTTTCTGTTCTATTTCTTCTACTACAGGCTTTTCAAAAGTTACAGTTTGTGCTTCTTTTATTGCAGCAAAAATAGAAAGATCTATTTCTGGAAGTTGTTTTGGCTCTTCTTTTATTATTGGTTTTTCAAAAGTAACAGAATGCGCTTCTTTTATTGCTAGAAAAATAGAAGGATCTATTTCTGGAAACTTTTTAGGCTCTTCAATAACTACTATAGGTTCTTGAAGTTTTATTTCTTCAGTTTGTATAGGTTCTTCAGCTTTTACAATTTCTTCAATTTTTACAGATTCTATAACCGAAGACGTTTCAGCAGAAGTGGCTTGTACATCTTTAATTGCATCTGAAACAGGCTGTTCTTCAATGTCGGTTTTTATTTCAATTGCTTTCTGAATTTGCTCTGATGAAATAATTTCACTGTCAAAAACAGTAATTTCTAGAAGATCTCTCAGTTTTTGTTCGTAAAAATCATTTTGAATAGAAGTGAAAGCCTCAGAAGTTATAAAATCAAATAAAACAGAACGATCAGCTGTATATGCTGCGGTAACTTTCAAAGCATAATTATACTTAAAACTGTTCTGATTGTAAAGCCCTTTTAATCGCAATGCGCGTGCACTTTGAAAATACGGAAATTCATTCAAAACACTTCCTAATGCGTCCGCCTGCTTTTCTGTAATAGCATCGGGTTTGTTCATTAAGTAGGTATAATCGCTAACGTTCATTATTTATTTTTTGTTTTATCGGTTAATTGTTTAATAGTTTATTTGTTTTTGGTTGTTTTATCGATTAAACGGTTTTACGATTAAACAAACAGGTAAAATTACCATTTTGCCAATGATTGATTAAAGATGTCTTGGGTGATTCTCTCAAAAATTACTCTGATAGCTTCGTTTAAAACAGATCCTGTTGGAAGGTCTCGTCCAGGGAAATCATAATAGAATTCAAAAGATTTTTCAAAATCATCAGTTTCTTTTCTTTTGTTTGTGAAACGAACATTGACACGAATCGATAAACGGTTTTGTGCAGCTTGCTGATCTGCAGTTGCTGTCATCGGAGTTATTCGGTAGTCTGTAATTTCACCTTCATAAACTAAATCACCGCTATTGCTAACTAAGTTTAAGTTAGTCTGATTCATTATCAAATCCTGTAAAGCCAATGTAAAAGTTCTATCGATTCCTGGTTCAATTAAGTCTGCATTGTTTTGAAAAAAGTTAACTTGAAATGTTTTTGCATCAATTTTTCCAGTTCCTGTAAAATTATAAACAGAACAGCCACTCAACATAAAAAGGCTTAATAAGGCGAAAAGAGAATATATTTTTTTCATAATGTATATTGGAAAAAATCCAATGTTTAAAGTTTCAAATTCCAATTGTGGTCAAATATAATGATTGGGATTTGGAATTTAGAAATTGTAATTTAATTATTTTTATAGATCGAATTGTTTGATTTTACGGTATAAAGTTCTTTCAGAAATACCCAATTCATCTGCAGCTGCTTTACGTTTTCCTTTGTTTTTTTCTAATGATTTTTTGATCATTTCGATTTCTTTTTGTTCCAAACGCAAAATTTCTTCTTCTTCGATAGTTTCAGCAAACAAGTAATTGTCATCCTGCATTTGATAATTGTCTTCTCGAACAGAAGGCGTTGTCATAACAGCTGTTCTTGGTTCTTCTTCAAAATCAATTTCGCTGTCGTTTTGCTGATTTCCGTATATTTTCTGAATTAGATTCGGATTAATATCTTGTACTTTAGAAGTTCCATTTTTCATCAATTCTAAAGTCAGTTTTTTCAAATCGTTCAAGTCGCTTCTCATGTCAAAAAGCACTTTGTACAAAATGTCTCTTTCTGTGCTAAAGTCACTTTCTTTTTTGCTGTCGTTAATAACAGAAGGCAGATTGCTTCCTTCGGCTGGCAAGTAAGATTGTAAAGTAGCAAGACTAATATCACGATTGGTTTCTAAAACAGAAATCTGTTCTGCCACATTTCGAAGCTGACGAATATTTCCGCTCCATCTGAATTTTTGTAAAAGCTGAACAGCATCATCATCTAGTCTTAGCGGTGGCATTTTGTATTTATGAGCAAAATCGGCTACAAATTTTCTGAATAACAAATGAATATCGTCGTTTCTTTCTCTTAAAGGAGGTAAAGTAATTTCAACAGTACTTAAACGATAATATAAATCTTCACGGAATTTACCTTTTTCAATAGCATTAAATAAATTCACGTTTGTTGCCGCAACAATTCTCACATTGGTTTTCTGAACTTGAGACGAACCTACTTTTATAAATTCACCATTTTCTAAAACACGAAGTAATCTTACTTGAGTTGTTAATGGTAATTCTCCAACCTCGTCAAGAAAGATTGTTCCGCCGTCTGCCACTTCAAAATAACCTTCACGAGTGCTTGTTGCGCCTGTAAAAGCTCCTTTTTCGTGTCCGAAAAGTTCACTGTCAATAGTTCCTTCTGGAATTGCGCCACAGTTTACGGCAATATATTTTCCATGCTTTCTGTGCGAAAGTGAATGTATAATTCTAGGAATATTTTCTTTACCAACACCACTTTCCCCAGTTACCATAACCGAAATATCAGTTGGAGCAACCTGAATGGCTTTTTCGATAGCACGATTTAATTTCGGATCATTTCCAATAATCTCAAATCGCTGTTTTATTGCTTGAACTGTTTCCATGTATATTTTTTTCTTTTGCCACAGATTAAAATGATTAACACAGATTACCTAAATTATAAAATATATCTTTTATATTGTAGAGATTTTGTTTGAAAATTTACAAGCAATCCTACTTCTGAGTCTGATAGTTTTATGTAATTTAAAATCTGAGCAATATGTTCATTTGAAAATTCTTTAATTGCTTTTACCTCTAAAACAATGTCTTCATCAATAATAAAATCTGCATAAAATTTATGAGGTAAAATAGTTCCCTTATATTCAATTGAATATTCCTTTTCTCTTTCAAAAGGAATATTATTTTCTTTAAACTCTAATTCTAAAGCATCTTTGTAAACGACTTCTAATAATCCTGGGCCAAGATTTCGGTGCACTTCCATGCAGATTCCAATAATCTTGTAAGTATCTTTTTCTCTATAATGTTGCATAAGTATTTTAATTTTGGTACAAAATTAAAAGTAAGAAAAATATTAAAAAAAAATCTTTTTAATCCTTTTAATCTGTGGCAAAAAAAAAACTTAATTCATGCTGCTAAGCCCAACCGCTTCACCTTTTAAAGTTCCACTTGTACAGCTTGTAATTTTTACGTTTACGAAATCTCCAATTTTATAATTCTCTTTTGGAAAAACTACCGTTATGCTTTGCGAGTTTCTTCCAGAGAATTCGTCTTTAGACTTCTTAGAAACTTTTTCTACTAAAACTTCAACTGTTTTACCAACAAATTCCTCACTTCTAAACCAAGCGTGCTTTTGCTGTAAATCGACAATTTCTTGCAATCTTCTGGCTTTGGTCTCTTCTTCAACATCATCCTTCATTTTTCTTCCAGCCAAAGTTCCAGGACGTTCAGAATACGAATACATATAACCAAAATTATATTTTACATATTCCATTAAGCTCATTGTATCTTGATGATCTTCTTCAGTTTCGGTTGGGAAACCAGCAATCATATCTTGTGAAATCGAAGCATCTGGAACAATAGCTCTAATTTTGTCAATCAAAGCCATGTATTCTTCACGAGAATGCAGACGATTCATTTCTTTCAAAATTCGGTTACTTCCAGACTGAACTGGCAAGTGAATATGTTTACAAATGTTTGAATATTTCGCAATAACATGTAAAATACTCTCATGCATATCCTGCGGATTTGAAGTCGAAAATCGAATACGCATTTTGGGAAAACCAGCAGCAACCATTTCAAGCAATTGATCGAAATCTACTGCAGTTGCTTTTTGCATTTCAGAAGCGTTTACAAAATCTTTTTTCAAACCACCACCGTACCAAAGATAGCTGTCAACGTTTTGACCTAAAAGTGTAACTTCCTTATAGCCATTATTCCATAAATCCTGAATTTCATTCATGATACTTTGAGGTTCACGGCTACGCTCACGTCCTCTCGTAAAAGGCACAACACAGAACGTACACATGTTATCGCAACCGCGAGTAATTGAAACCAAAGCTGTGATTCCGTTACTCATTAAACGAACTGGCGAAATATCTCCGTAAGTTTCTTCTTTTGATAAAATTACATTAATGGCGTCACGTCCTTCTTCAACTTCTGCCAATAAATTCGGAAGATCTTTGTAAGCATCAGGACCAACAACAAGATCAACTATTTTCTCTTCTTCCAAAAACTGACTTTTCAAACGCTCAGCCATACAGCCCAAAACACCCACTTTCATTTTCGGATTCGTACGTTTTACTGCGTTGTATTTCTCTAAACGCTTACGAATTGTTTGTTCAGCTTTGTCACGAATAGAACAGGTGTTTACCAAAACCAAATCAGCTTCTTCAAGAACTGAAGTTGTGTTATATCCTCCGTCAGACAAAATGGAAGCCACGACTTCACTGTCCGAAAAATTCATCGCACAGCCGTAACTTTCTATAAATAGTTTTTTAGTATTCTCAGGTTTATTTTCCAAAACAAGACTTTCGCCCTGTTTGCTTTCTTCAATAATCTTTTCCATTGTAAAAATTCAAAGTGCAAAGATAGCGTAATTGAAACGAATATGACAAGATGTCAGATAAAGAATTAACAATGTTTTGAGAATTATTGATAGAGGATTCATTTGCAGACTTTAGTCAGGAAAAATATAAGAGAAATTAACAATTAACAATTCATAATTATTTAGAAGCTATTTCCAGCTTTCCACTACTTGTCCTCATAAAAAAAGCAAAGTTTCTAATGTTGCAAAAAGAGCTTCCGTTGGTCGCTTTTTTCCAACAAGAAACTTTTGCTTTTTTTACTCCGGGCAATCCGTTTCAATCTGGGCTAGGAATTATGGTTTCAAAAAGCACATTTCTCGGTCAGAAATCACTAAAAGTTATACCTATATATATTATCGAGATTATTACAGATAAATCTGCAATTTTAAGTTTCATAATATCAAAATACTTCAAAAATGCATTCGTAAGGTTAATATTTAAAAAAAATAAATACTTTTGTTGCAGAAAAATAGAGCAATGGCAAAGAATTTAGTAATAGTGGAGTCACCTGCAAAGGCGAAAACGATCGAGAAATTCCTCGGGAGTGATTTTCAGGTGGAGTCAAGTTATGGTCACATAGCAGACTTACCATCAAAGGAAATAGGAGTAGATGTAGAAAATGGTTTTAAACCAAAATATGAAGTTTCTCCGGATAAAAAAGCCTTGGTAACGAAACTTAAATCACTTTCTAAGAATGCCGAAACGGTTTGGTTAGCATCCGATGAGGACCGCGAGGGAGAGGCTATTTCATGGCACTTGGCGGAAGAATTAAAGTTAGACACAAAAAAAACCAAACGTATTGTTTTTCACGAGATTACAAAATCTGCAATTCTTAAAGCAATTGATAATCCAAGAGAAATTGATTATAACTTAGTAAATGCGCAACAAGCACGTCGTGTGCTGGATCGTTTAGTAGGTTATGAATTATCTCCTGTTTTATGGAGAAAAATCAAAGGCGGACTTTCAGCAGGTCGTGTACAGTCGGTTTCTGTACGTTTGATTGTAGAGAGAGAACGCGAAATACAAAGTTTTAATGCAGTTGCAACATATTCAATTGTTGCAGAATTTGTAAACGAAGCAGGAAAAGCTTTCAAAGCAAAACTTCCGAAAAACTTTAATACTAAAAAAGAAGCCGAAGATTTCTTAAATCAAAATATCGGTTCTAAATATAAGGTAGCCGATTTAGAAACTAAACCTACCAAAAAATCTCCAACAGCACCTTTTACAACTTCTACGTTACAGCAGGAAGCAGCAAGAAAATTATATTTGCCAGTTGGAATCACCATGCAGTTAGCACAGCGCTTATACGAAGCGGGACTTATCACTTATATGAGAACCGACTCTGTGAACCTTTCTAAGGAAGCGATGGATGCTGCACAGGCAGAAATTATCAAATCTTACGGAAAAGAATTCTCTAAGCCGAGAGTTTTTGCAAATAAGAACAAAGGAGCTCAAGAAGCGCACGAAGCAATTCGTCCAACAGATATGTCTCGTCACACCGTAAATATCGACCGTGACCAAGCTCGTTTATACGATTTGATCTGGAAAAGAACTTTGGCATCTCAGATGAGTGATGCGCAGTTGGAAAGAACAAACGTAAAAATTGAAGCAGATAATCATGATGAAATTTTTACAGCTTCAGGAGAAGTATTGCTTTTTGAAGGTTTCTTAAAAGTATACTTAGAAGGACATGATGACGACGAGGAAGAGCAAGAAGGTATGCTTCCGGCTTTAAAAGTAAACGAAAAACTGGCTAATAACTATATTACAGCCACAGAACGATATTCAAGACCGCCTGCACGTTACACAGAGGCATCTTTGGTTAAAAAACTAGAGGAACTTGGAATTGGGCGTCCATCTACATATGCACCGACTATTTCTACAATTATCAATAGAAATTATGTTGAAAAAGGAACTCTTGAAGGTGTAGAACGTAATTATACACAGCTTACTTTGCAAAACAGTAAAGTTGGCGAAAAAGTGTTAAAAGAAAATACAGGTTCTGATAAAGGAAAATTAGTTCCAACAGATATCGGGACAATTGTAACTGATTTCTTGGTAAAGAATTTCGGAAACATTTTAGATTACAATTTCACTGCAAAAGTAGAGCAGGATTTCGACGAAATTGCCGAAGGAAATATTGACTGGGCAAAAATGATGCAAGATTTCTACAATCAGTTTCATCCAAATGTAAAAGAGGTTGAGGCAAATGCAGAACGTGAAAGTGGAGAAAGAATCTTAGGAAAAGATGCTGACGGAAGACAAGTTTCTGTTCGTTTAGGAAAATTTGGACCAATGGCTCAAATTGGAGAAGCAGACGATGAAGATAAAAAGTTTGCCAGCTTAATGGCTGATCAAAATATTGGAAACATTACACTTGAAGAAGCTTTGAATTTATTCTTGCTTCCAAAAAGTTTAGGAGAATATAAAGGAGAAGAAGTTGAAGTAAATAATGGACGTTACGGACCTTATGTTCGTCACGGAAGTGTTTTTATTTCATTGCCAAGAGGAGAAGATCCGCTTAATGTTTCGAAAGAAAGAGCTCAGGAATTAATTGACGAAAAAGCACTTGCTGATGCGCCAATTGCAGTTTACAAAGGAGAAGCTGTTCAAAAAGGAGTGGGACGTTTTGGACCATTCATTAAATGGAACGGACTTTTTATAAACGTAAACAAAAAATACAATTTTGATAACCTTTCTCAATCTGATGTTGAAGAACTGATTGAAGAAAAACTTCAGAAAAATATTGACAAAGTTATTCATAACTGGGAAGAAGAAGGAATTGTAGTAGAAAAAGCTCGTTGGGGACGTTCTGTAATTCTAAAAGGAAAAATCAAAATTGAATTGAGTAAAGATGTTGATGCAACAAAATTAACATTGGCTCAAGTTCAAGAAATGATCGCGGCAAAAACACCAGCAAAGAAAACGGCTGCTAAAAAAACAACAACGGCTAAAAAAGCTCCAGCTAAAAAAACGGCTGCTAAAAAGAAATAAGTATAAATGGAATTTGATTTTCTAGAACCAGTTAATGACGGAATTGTAAAATTCGTCGGCGCACTGTCTTCACAAGAGCTTGGAAGCAAAGTTGTCTTTCATACCCAAGATCAGTTTCCTGATATTGCGCAGATTAATATTGCTATAATTGGTGTTTTAGAAGACCGTACCAACATTAATATGATTAACGAAGTTAATCTTTCTGCTACGCGTAAAAAGCTTTATAGTATGTTTCCTGGTAACTGGGATGCTTCCATTGCAGACCTAGGTGATATTCTTGCGGGCGATTCAGTAGAAGATACTTATTATGCATTAAAGAAAGTTACGGCTACATTAATTAAGAATAAAGTCATTCCTATAGTTCTGGGAGGTTCTCAGGATTTGACCTATGCTTTGTATCGCGCTTATGATGATTTGGAGCAGATGGTAAATTTGGTTGCAGTAGATAATAAATTTGATTTTGGTAAGGAAAATGAGTCAGTTTCTGCTAATTCATACTTAACAAAGATTATTATAGACGAGCCAAATAACCTTTTTAACTACTGTAATATAGGATATCAGACTTATTACAATTCGCAAGAAGAAATCGATTTGATCCAGAAGCTGTTTTTTGATGCTTATCGATTAGGCGAAATTTCTAATAAAATTACTTTGGCTGAGCCTGTTTTTAGAGATGCAGACTTGGTTAGTATAGATTTGAATTCTGTAAAGTCTTCTGCTTCAGGAAATATGGTTACTTTTGAGCCAAACGGATTTAATGGAAAAGAGGTTTGTGCTTTAGCTAGATATGCTGGTATTAGCGATAAAGTTTCTTCTTTTGGGGTATTTAATCATAATAGCACATTAGCCGAATCGGTTATTATTGCTCAGATTGTATGGTATTTTATTGAGGGGTATCATTATCGTTCAAAAGAATATCCATTTGGAAGCCGAGCAAACTATTTGAAGTATATTGTTCCGCTAGATGATGAAGAATTGATATTCTATAAAAGTGATAAAACTGACCGTTGGTGGATAGAAATTCCATTTGAATCAAACGGCAGCAATAAATTGAAAAGAAATACGTTATTACCATGTTCTTACGACGAATATTTGTCGGCTTGCAATCAAGAATTGCCGGAAAGATGGTGGAAAGCACAACGAAAAAATGCTTTATAGATCAAAAAATTAAGTGAATTCTTAAGTTTTTAAAACCTGTTTAAAAGGGTTAAAATAAATTAGTAAGAAAATATTTATATAATATAAAAATTAACGTTTTACATCGATTTTTTGCTACAGTTTGTCGATAAAATATTTTTTTTTTATTTTATTTAACATTATTTTTGAACGATAAAATAAATTCGCAAGTAGTATTGTTTTTTAGATAAATAATAAATACGTTTACGGACTTTTAATAATGAATAGATAATCCCAAATTTATATGAAGAAGTTTATTGCATTTGCAGCAATGTTAACACTAGTAATCGGCTGTGGTAAGTCTGGTGACAAAGGTGAATTAGTCGGTGTTACTGGAGGGAAATGGCATCCTGAGAAGCCTTATGGAATGACATTAGTTCCGGGTGGATCTTTTATTATGGGTAAATCAGATGCTGATTTAGCTAACGTAGAAGATGCTCCAACTAAAACTGTAACTGTTCGTTCATTTTACATGGATGAAACTGAGATTACAAATAGTGAGTATCGTCAATTTGTGGAGTGGGTAAAAGACTCTACAATGAGAGTTCGTTTAGCAATTTTAGCAGACGAAACAGGGCAAAAAGCTACTGATGGAAAAGGTAAAAAAGCAGGAAGCATTGCTGACTACGCTTTTAACGATTCTGATCCAGAAAAAATGACGGCTTATGATAAATATATGTACGATAACTACTATAGTGTTGGTACAAAAG
Source organism: Flavobacterium tagetis (assembly GCF_016735615.1). GTDB lineage: Bacteria > Bacteroidota > Bacteroidia > Flavobacteriales > Flavobacteriaceae > Flavobacterium > Flavobacterium tagetis. The sequence continues at coordinate 213,573 of NZ_JAERSF010000001.1, read as the reverse complement.
ATGATCCGTATGCTGGAAGAAAATTAAACAGAAAAGTTAAGTTAATTAAAGATACTAAAGCATATCCAGATGAGTATTACGCTGAAGTAATGGATTCTATGTATTTGCCAATTGAAGAATCATATAATGGTTTAAGAACAATTGATGTAAATAAATTAAAATTCCGTTATTCTTGGATGGATATTCAAGCTGCTGCAAAAGCAAAAGTTGGAAAAAGAAGCGACTTCGTAAAAACTGAGCAGGTAAATGTTTATCCTGATACTGCAGTTTGGATTAAAGATTTTGCTTATTCATATAATGAGCCAATGCATAATGATTATTTCTGGCATAAGGCTTACGGAGATTATCCAGTAGTTGGTGTAACTTGGAAACAAGCTAAAGCATTCTGTGCATGGAGAACTTTAAACAAAAACAGCTACATTAAATCTAAGAAAAAAGGACGTGACTTAGTAAATGCTTTCAGATTACCTACTGAGGCGGAATGGGAGTATGCTGCTAGAGGAGGTCTGGAGTCTGCAACTTACCCATGGGGAGGTCCTTACACTAAGAGTGATAGAGGTTGTTTCTTAGCAAACTTCAAACCAAGTAGAGGAGATTATGCTGCTGACGAAGCTCTTTATACAGTTGAAGCTAAATCATACGATGTGAATGGTTACGGATTATACAATATGGCAGGAAACGTTTCTGAGTGGACAGATTCAGCTTATAATCCAAACGCTTACGAGTATGTATCAACAATGAATCCAAACGTTATCGATGGTAAAAATCAAAGAAAAGTAGTTCGTGGAGGTTCTTGGAAAGATGTTGCTTATTTCCTACAGGTAAGCACTCGTGACCACGAATATGCTGATTCTGCTAGAAGTTACATCGGATTCAGAACTGTACAAGATTACATGGGTACTCAAGTTACAGGAAACAGAAAAAAGTAATTTATAATTAATTCAATATCCAACAAATCTATTTTAAACCTAAAAAAAAAGTATTATGGCATTATTAAGTAAAAAAGCAATGAATTTCGCTTATGGTATGGGAGCGGCAGTGGTAATCGTTGGAGCGTTATTCAAAATTACTCACTTTGAGATTGGACCTTTAACAGGTACAGTTATGCTTTCAGTAGGATTAGTTACTGAGGCTTTAATTTTCGCGCTTTCTGCTTTCGAACCAGTTGAAGAAGAACTAGATTGGACTCTAGTTTACCCAGAATTAGCTAATGGACAAGCTAGAGAGAAAAAAGCTAAAGCTGAAACTCCAACTGACGCTCAAGGATTATTATCTCAAAAATTAGACACATTATTAAAAGAAGCTAAAATTGACGGTGAATTAATGTCAAGTTTAGGAAACAGCATCAAAAACTTCGAATCTGCTGCTAAAGGAATTGCTCCAACTGTAGATTCAATCGCAGGTCAAAAGAAATATTCTGAAGAATTATCTGTTGCTGCTGCTCAAATGGAATCATTAAACAGTTTATATAAAGTTCAATTAGAAAGCGCTTCTAGAAATGCTGAAGCTAACAAAGAAATCGCTGAAAACGCTTCTAAATTAAAAGAACAAATGGCATCAATGACTGCAAACATCGCTTCTTTAAACAGCGTTTACGGTGGTATGCTTTCTGCAATGAGTAACAAAGGATAATTAGTTTTTAACTAAATATTAAATTTATTAATAAAGAACTAATTAGAAAAAAATGGCAGGAGGAAAATTAACCCCTAGACAGAAGATGATTAACCTGATGTACCTGGTTTTCATCGCAATGTTAGCAATGAACGTATCAAAAGAAGTAATTTCTGCTTTTGGTTTGATGAATGAAAAATTCGAAGGTGCAAACACTAGTTCTACAGAGTCAAACGCTGGTTTATTAAGCTCTTTAGATCAAAAAGCTGCTGAGGCAAAAGGAGAATTTGCTATTGCTGCAGTAACAGCTCACAAAGTTGAAACAATTACAAAAGATTTTTATGATTATATAGCTACTCTAAAAGCTCAGGCAGTTAAAGGTTTTGAAGTTGATAAAGCAACTGGAAAAATGCCTTATGAGTCTATGGATAGAGGAGATAATATCGACGACTGGTTTACAGGAGACGGTTACACTAAAAAAGGTAACGAAATTATCTCTAAAATCGAAAAATATAAAGCTGATATCAAAGCGGCTTTAGGAACAGACAAAAAATACGCTGCAATTATTGCAGAGGTTGAAAAGAAATTTGATGTTTCTGATGTTAAAAATAAAGAAGGGCTTAAAGAAAAATACTTAGCGTACCACTTTAAAGGATTTCCTGCAATTGCTACAGCTGCAAAACTTTCAGCTTGGCAAAATGACGTTAAAAAAGTTGAAACTGACGTTTACAACAGTGCATTAGGTAAAGCTGCAGTTGCTGCTGCTTCTTACAGCAACTACCAAGCAATCGTTGTTTTAGATAAAAATGCTTATTTCCAAGGAGAAAAAGTTACTGGTAAAGTTGTTTTAGGTCGTTATGACGAAAACACTACACCAACTTCTTTCCAAGGTCCTGGACAAATTGTTAACGGACAAGCTGTTATCTCTTTAACTGCTGGTGGAGTTGGAGAACAAGACATCAACGGACAATTTACTTTCTTAGAGGATGGAAAAAATATTCCTTTAAAATTCTCTGGTAAATACGTTGTAGTTCCAAGACCAAACGCTGCTACAATTTCTGCAGATAAAATGAACGTTGTGTATAGAGGAGTTGTTAACCCAATCTCTGTATCTTTTGCTGGTGTTGATGCTAACAAAATTGTTGCAAGTGCTCCAGGTTTATCTTCTGCTGGAAAACCAGGAAAATATAACATGAGCCCAGGTCAAGGTACTGAAACTACAATTTCTGTAACTGGTACTTTACCAAACGGTGATAAAGTAACTGATAAGAAAACATTCAGAATTAAAGGTATTCCTGGTCCAACAGGAACAATTAGAGGTGAGATGGGAGTTGTTAAAGGTCCTAAATCTAACTTAGAGATTGCTACTATTGGAGCTAAACTTCTTGATTTTGATTTTGAAGTTGGTTTAGATGTTGTTGGATTCAATATGAAAATTGCTGGACAGCCTACAGTTGTTGTTTCAGGAAACAAAATGAATGCACAATGTAAACAAGTACTTTCAAGAGCAGGTAAAGGAGACCAAGTTACTATTTCTGAAATTAAAACTAAACTTGTTGGAGCTGGTAGTTATTTATTGCCAAGAACTGCTCCTGTAATTTACGAAATACAATAATAAAGTAGTGTCAACTACATTCAATATCTTATAACGATACCACGATGAAAGTAAGAAATTTTTTAATAGCTATTGTTTCTATCGCTGGAGGTTTTGCTTCTAATGCGCAATCTAATTTGCTTAATGCAAAGACTCCTGATCAGATTGGACTTAAAACTCCTGCTCAATTGATATCTGATAATGATAAGCCTTTGGCTTATGGTTATGTAGATGATAGAGATATCTTGATGGGAAAAACAACATGGGAAATCATTGATTTAAATGAAAAAATTAACTTTCCAATGTATTTTCCGGTAGATACAGCTAATATTGGTCCTAACAGACGTTCTCTTTATGACGTTTTAACTAAAGCTATTAAAAGTGGAAAAATCACTGAAGTGTATACTGACAGTTATTTTAACACTAAAAAATCTATGAAAGACATCGAAGGATCATTGTCTCGTATTGATACAACAGATGCAGGAAGAGAGTTGATCAACCAATATCCAGATGACTACAAATCACGTGTTGTGAAGAAAAAAGTAGTTTCTGGTAAAGGTAAAAACAAATCGGTTTCTTACGTTGAAGAAACAGTTGGACCAACAAGAACGGTTCCTGCTGAATATATTTTGAAACAAGATTTAACTGCTGCAGATGTTACTCAGTATAAAATTAAAGGTTACTGGTATTTTGATAAACGTCAAAGTGAATTGAAATATCGTTTACTTGGACTTTGTCCAGTAACTCCAGACGTTTATACCATGAATAGTGATGAAAAGGATTATATTGAATTGTTTTGGATATTCTTCCCAAATGCAAGAGAAGCATTGCATGAAGCAAAAGCTTTCAACGACAACAATTCAGCTCTTCCAATCTCATTTGATCAGATTTTAAATTCTAGACGCTTTAATGCTGTGGTTTACAAAGAAGAAAATCTTTATGGAGACAGAGCTATTAGTGATTACATGAAAGACAATGCACAAAATCAGTTGTTAGAATCTGAGAGAGTGAAAGAAAAAATTCGCAACTTCGAGCAAGATATGTGGAACTACTAAGTTGATACATAGTATAATAATTAAAAAACTCTTACTACCTTTGTAGTAAGAGTTTTTTTTATGTCCATAAATTAATAAACACCCGTCTGAATAGGATTAGGTTAATTAATTTATATTTATGTAAGAAAAATAACAATATTTATAATAAAATTTCGTTTAATGTCTTGTAAAAAATTATCATGATGAAAGTAAGAAATTTATTAGTTGCTATTGTTACTGTTCTTGGAGGCTTGTCTTCTAATGCTCAGTCTAATTTACTTAATGCCAAAACCGCTGATCAGATTGGAGTTAGGACGGCAGCCCAAATGATATCTGATAACGATAAACCATTAGCATATGGTTATGTCGATGATCGTGATGTTTTGATGGGAAAAATGGTTTGGGAAATTATCGATTTAAATGAAAAAATCAATTTTCCATTATATTTTCCAGTAGATACTGCTAACATAGGCCCAGATAGGCGCTCACTTTATGATATTTTAACGAAGGGTATTAGAAGTGGCAAAATTACTGAAGTTTATACTGATAGTTATTTCAATACAAAAAAGTCTTTAAAAGATATTCAAGGTGCTTTATCGCGTGTTGATACAACAGATGCTGGGCGAGAGCTAATCAATCAGTATCCTGATGATTATAGGACTCGTGTTGTTAAGAAGAAAGTCGTTACGGGTACAGGTAAGAATAAAAAAGTTACTTATGTAGACCAGACAGTAGGGCCAACAAGAACGGTCCCTGCTGAATATATCTTGAAACAGGATTTAACGGCTGCAGATGTGAGTATGTATAAGATTAAAGGTTTTTGGTATTTTGATAAGAGACAAAGTGATTTAAAATATCGTTTACTTGGAATTTGTCCTATAACCCCTGATGTATATACTATGAATAGTGATGAAAAGGATTATATTGAACTCTTTTGGGTCTTCTTTCCAAATGCCCGTGAGGTGTTACATGAAGGAAAAGCTTTCAACGATCAAAATTCGGCATTGCCAATTTCATTTGATCAAATCTTGAATTCGAGACGTTTTAATTCTGTAATATATAAAGAGGAAAATGTGTATGGTGATCGTGAAATTAAAGATTATATTAGAGACAATGCGCAAAGTCAATTGTTAGAATCTGAAAGAGTGAAAGAGAAGATTCGTAATTTTGAGGAAGATATGTGGAATTACTAAGTCGATAAACTCATAATAAGAAAAACTCTTGCTACCTTTGTAATAAGAGTTTTTTTATTTTATTTATATACTACAATGCTTGATTATTTAATTGTCGGATCTGGATTGGCTGGAATTTCTTTTGCCGAAGTCGCCCTTAAGAACAACAAATCAATTTTACTTTTAGATGACAAATCTCAGAATTCCTCTAGAATTGCTGGCGGTTTGTATAATCCTGTAATATTAAAGCGCTTTAGTGAAGTCTGGAATGCAAAAGAGCAACTTGTATTGATGAACGAGTTTTATGATAAAGTAGAAGAGAAGCTCAAAGAGAAATTCAACTTTAAAATGCCAGTTTTAAGAAAGTTCTTTTCAATTGAAGAGCAGAACAATTGGTTTGCAGCTTCAGATAAAATAAATCTAGCTCCTTTTTTGTCTACTAAATTAATTTCAAAAAAATATAAAAGCATCGACTCTCCATTCGACTACGGTGAAGTTTTGCATACAGGATATGTTGATACTGCTTTATTGCTAGATGTGTATAGGCAATATTTACTTGAGAATGATTTGTTGAGAGAAGAATCTTTTGATTTTAGTCACATTGAATTTTTAGATTCAGAAATTCGATATAAAAATATTCAGGCTCGCCATATCATTTTTGCTGAAGGCTTTGGAATGCATAAAAATCCTTTCTTTAACTATCTTCCGCTAGATGGGACAAAAGGGGAATTGTTTATTATAAAAGCACCAGATTTGAATCTAGATGTAATTGTAAATACAAGCGTTTTTATTTTGCCTCTAGGCAACGATCTATTCAAAGTTGGGGCAACTTACAATTGGCATGATAAAACTGCTGAGCCTACAGAAGAAGGCAAGCAAGAGCTTTTGGAGCGTATTAAAGAAATTATTAATTGCGATTTTGAAATAGTAAAACACTTTGCTGGAGTCCGCCCAACGGTTGCAGATCGACGACCTTTGCTTGGAACGCATGAAGAACATAAGTCTCTGCATATTCTTAACGGTTTGGGAACACGCGGTGTAATGCTTGGTCCGGCAATGGCGAAAGCATTATACGATCATATCGAGAATAATGTTCCGCTAGACAGAGAAGCTGACATTAAACGATTCCATAAAAGATATTTGAAAGGCCTTACTTTTTGCCAGCATTAGGATCGTAAGAAACAAACATATTAATATATAAGTTTCTTGAAAGCCGCAAAACAAATGGAAATAAAAGAACCAGTGTTATAATAATTGCCAAAAATGACTGCTCTATTGTGGTGTTAAAAAAAACAAATGAAACAATAAATGCAGCAACACCTACAGCTACATTTAGGGCATAACTAACATACATGGCACCATAAAAGAATGAAGGTTCAATCTGGTATTTAAAGCCGCAGTGGCTGCAATGCTCATTCATTTTGAGAACTTTACTTAAATGAAGCGGATTTGTGTCTTCATACATGCTTTCTTTTTGGCATTTTGGACAACTTCCTGTTATTATGCTATTTAGTTTGGAGCCTCTTTTGAACATTTTTAAGTAAATTTTATAGTCTTTCAATTCACCTCGATTGTATTTGGATACCAGTGTGAATGGGAGTAATTATTTAAAGCAAATATAAAGTATTTTGAGGCTTTAAGCTACTAAATCAGGATAAAAACTTACAGCTTATGCTGATTTGATTTTGAGTAAAATGTTTGCCATGACAATTTTTCTTTTTTCTAAAATGCAAAAAAGATATATTCTCAATGCAATTGTTTTTTGGCTTAACTAAATAAGGAAAGTTCTGAATTAAACAAGGCTTTTAGTTTTTGAATATTACAAAAGCTATTGTTTTTCAGTATAAAAACTTCAATTAAAAGTTATACTTTTGCACTTTCAAAATTGTAACAGGATATTTGTCTTTTTACAGTTTATTTATTTAATGAATAAAAAAGGTTTTCTAGCCTTTACATTTACAGCAATACATTATGCTTAATATACACAATCTTTCCGTTTCTTTTGGAGGAACCTATTTATTTGAAGAAGTTACTTTTCGTTTGGGTGCCGGCGACCGCGTAGGTCTTGTTGGTAAAAACGGGGCAGGTAAATCTACAATGCTAAAAATGTTAGCTGGAGATTTTAAACCTGATTCTGGAGTAATTTCTCAAGAGAAAGATATAAAAATGGGATTCTTGCGTCAGGATATTGATTTTGAACATGGAAGAACCGTTTTGGAAGAAGCGTATGAGGCTTTTACAGAAATTAAAGCTGTAGAGAAAAAACTAGAAGAAATCAATCATCAATTGGTTACAAGAACCGACTATGAAAGTGAAGAATATGGGCAGATTATAGAAGATTTGTCTGATTACACACATCGTTTTGATCTTCTTGGTGGATATAATTATGTGGGAGATACAGAAAAAATCCTTTTAGGTTTAGGTTTTAAAAGAGAAGTTTTTAATAACCAAACCGAGACTTTTTCTGGAGGATGGAGAATGCGTATTGAGTTGGCAAAACTTTTATTGCAGTCTAATGATGTATTGCTTCTAGATGAGCCAACCAATCACTTAGATATTGAAAGTATCATTTGGTTGGAGAATTTCCTTCGCAATTATCCTGGAGTTGTGGTAATTGTATCGCACGATAAAATGTTTTTGGATAATGTGACGAATAGAACAATCGAAATTTCGTTAGGAAAAGCATACGATTTCAATAAGCCATATACTCAGTATTTAGAGCTTCGTCATGAAATTCGCGAGAAGCAATTGGCTACTCAAAAGAATCAGCAGAAGAAGATTGAAGAAACAGAAAAATTAATCGAGAAATTCCGTGCAAAGGCTTCAAAAGCTTCAATGGCGCAATCGTTGATTAAAAAATTAGATAAAGTAGAAAGAATTGAAGTAGATGAAGATGATAATTCGGTAATGAATATCTCTTTCCCAGTTTCTAAAGAACCAGGAAAAGTAGTTATTGAAGCTGAACATGTAACAAAAGCTTACGGAGACAAAACGATTCTTAAAGATATTAGTTTGTTGGTTGAAAGAGGAAGTAAAATTGCTTTTGTTGGACAAAACGGACAAGGAAAATCGACTTTCATTAAAGCGCTAGTAAACGAATTTGAATACCAAGGAAATATCAAATTAGGGCATAATGTGCAATTAGGGTATTTTGCTCAAAATCAAGCTGAATATTTAGATGGAGAAATTACTTTGCTTCAAACAATGGAAGATGCGGCAACCGATACAAACCGAATGAAAGTTCGTGATATGTTGGGTTCGTTTTTATTCCGCGGAGATGATGTTGAGAAAAAAGTAAAAGTCCTTTCTGGAGGAGAACGTAACCGTTTGGCACTTTGTAAATTGTTATTACAGCCAATCAACGTGTTGCTGATGGATGAGCCTACGAACCACTTAGATATTAAATCTAAAAATGTTTTAAAAGCGGCGCTTCAAAAATTTGGCGGAACTTTATTATTAGTTTCTCACGACAGGGATTTTCTTCAAGGAATGTCAAATATAGTGTACGAATTTAAAGATCAAAAAATTAAAGAATATCTTGGAGACATCAACTTTTTCTTAGAACAACGCAATCTTGAAAATATGCGCGAAGTGGAGAAAAAAGATGTGGTGAAAAAGGAAGCTCCAAAAGAAAAAGAAGTTGCCAAAGTATCTTATGAAGATCAGAAGAAAGGAAAAGCACTTCAGAACAAATTAAGTAAAATTGAAAGTCAGATTCAGCAATTAGAAAAACAGATCCAGCATGACGATAAAATGCTTGAAACTAATTATGATAAACACATCGAAGACGCTTCATTTTTTACGGCTTACAATAAAAAGAAACAAGATTTAGAGCAATTATTAATTGATTGGGAAGTTGTCTCAGAAGATATTGAAGGGATGAATGCTTAGTCTATAGTCTCGGTCACAGTCACATTACTCGAAAATATATGTAAACCTTTGTCAAAGTTTCAAACTTTGATAAAGGTTTTTTGATTTTCAGGAGCTAATCTATTTTTTAGGATCAATCTAGGCTGATGAAAGTTGCTCATTTTTCACAGAGTATGTCATTCCAAGGAAGGAGGGATCTTCGTAAGTAGCTCGACAAAGATTGGTCGCGAGAGGGATGGGAGCAAGCTACCGAAGTAGCGCGTACAGCCCGACAGCATTAGAGAAAGTGGGCAAATAAAGACAAAGTATGTTGGCCCACTTTTTCTAATGTTGTCTCGCCCAAATTATTTAAGTTTTAAAAACTACTTAATAATCCCAATAGATCTAGAATGTTCTATCGCTTTGCTACTTTCTTTAAAATAGCACACCGAAACATTTATGCTTTCCAGATTTTTTAAAATCTTTTGGACTTCTTTTTTAGGAGATTTTCCAGTTTGTCTTATATACACGGCAACTACAGTCACGGGAAATATTTTGCAGATTCTTTCGTAGAGTTTTGGATCGTGCTGAGAATCATCACCCATTAAAACATATTTAAGTGTTGGATAAAACTCAACAACATGTTTGATTTTTTCATATTTATGATCGTGATTTCCTCTTCCGCTCATAAAGAAATCGGTAATGCCACGTTTGATATCTTTTAGGAGAAAAACAGCTTTTGGGAGTTTGTTAATTTGCGTGAATTTGGCAATAAATCGGTATAAATTCCATTCACTGCTAGAGATGTAAAAAAATGCATTTACTTCTTCTACATTATCTCTTCCCGCAGAACTTAAAGCTTGATAATGCGGTACAACATCATTAAAAACTTTACGGTCGTTTACATTTTTAAATAATAGAATATAAAGTTTTCGAAAGAAGTTATTGGTATGTGAAATCAGAAAAGTATCGTCAATATCAGATATGATTCCGAGTTTTCCTTTGTGTGGTCTTATAAAACTGCCTTTGCAAGTTGTGGTTTCGTTACGGTATTTTATACTTACTTCATAGGACATCCATCCAAAGTGAGTTTCTTTTTCTAGCGGAATACAGAAGTTAAAGTAACCGTCGTCAAGTGTTTTGGTGTGAATTACTTCATTATTGTAGTGAAGGTAAACATCAAAATTTTTAATGGTTTTTATTCTGAACAATCGAAGAATAGAAGTAGCATTTTTTAATTTCCTTTTCTCAAAATTGTATTTGTTTTCCCTTTTTAAAACGTGCCCCATTACAATTAGCTCTTGTTCATTTGCATAACCGCGATATAATTGTAGAATTGGTTTCATTAATTACGTATATTTATGTAACTGTAATTTACTTAATTTAATTGATTTTAAAGATAAAATTTTGAAAAAGAATATTCTATTTGTTGTAAATCCTATTTCTGGAGACTTAGATAAATCTGATTTGATTGATGCTGTCGAAGAGTTTGCGGCAACCAATCATTTTGATTTGGAAGTGTATGAAACTACAGGAAAAAATGATTTAAGGACGATACAATCTTTATATGATGAATCTGAGCCAGAACGTATTGTTGTGGCAGGAGGTGACGGAACGATAAAAATGGTTGCAGAAGCCATGGAAGATCAAGATGTTATAATCGGGATTTTGCCTGCAGGTTCTGCAAACGGACTTTCGGTAGACTTGAATCTTCCAGATGGGATAGAGGAGAACCTTAAAATAGCCTTTTTACATCACTATATAGAAATGGATATGATTTGCATCAACGGCAAAAAAAGCATTCATTTAAGCGACCTTGGTTTAAATGCCAATCTGGTTAAAAACTATGAGCAAAGTGATGTTCGAGGATTTTGGGGTTACGCGCTCCAAGCTTTTACGACGCTTAAAGAATCTGAAGAGCCTTTTGTGGCAACAATTTCAGCAAATAATAAAACGGTACAGCATGTTGCGAGAATGATTGTAATTGCCAATTCGCAGAAATATGGAACGGGTGTAATCATCAATCCGAATGGCGCTATGAATGATGGAAAGTTTGAGCTGGTGATTTTGAAAAGTCTTGATCTGCTTCTAATCGGAAAAATAATTACCGGAAATATGCCTATTGACTCTGAGGATATCGTAATTATTTCAACGAATAAAGCAGAAATTAAAACTGATTATCCCGTTAATTTTCAAATTGATGGAGAATATTGCGGCGCCCAGACTTCATTGGAAATCGATATTCTGCATAAGCAGATGAAAATTGCGGTTCCGTAAGTTTTATTTAAACGGATTGCGTTCTTGCCATTCTGTTTTGGGTTCCAAATAATTAAAAAATCTGGAAATATTATGATTAATTAAAGCGTTGCTATGCGTAATTAAACCATACATTTTTACAGGTTTTGCGCCAACGGAACTTTTGATTTCGAGAGCAGTTCTGGCAAAGACAATTTCACGGAAGCCTTTCTTGATAGAATATGCAATCATGTCGTAGAGCATATTTAAATACAGCATTTTTTCTCGTTGAATGCTTTCGTCGTAACCTAAAAAATAGGTGTCCATTACGTTGCCATTTTTGATTAAAGTATTGAAACCAATTAGTTTTTCATCTAAGAAATAACCATATAGAAGAAAGTTGTCTCCCATTATTTCTTTAAAAAAACTAAAATGGTTGCGAGCTAAGAAAAAGGTGTTGAAAGGTGCATTTTTGGCAACATGAAAATAGAGGTCATAAATAATATCTTCATATTGTCTGATGTCGGAAAGTGACATTTGCTGTTTTATAATTCCTTCCGATTTTTTTCGTGCGCGTTTGTATTGATCACGGTATTTTTTTGACAAGGCATCGATGTAATTCTGTTCGGTTTTCCAGCTTTCTTTGATGTTGAAAATCATGTTGGGTTGGGTCGAAAAGGTGTAATTGTTTTTAAATTCAGCTCGAAGCGGTTCTATTTCTTTTGCTGTAAAATCTTTTATGCTGGTTATGTGAACTTTTTTTCCGCTTTCTTTCAGATCTTTTTTTAACTGATTAATTGCTTTATGAAGTGTTTTAATCGCTTTTGATTCTTTGATGTTCTTGTCAAAAATAAAAGCATTTTGTCCTGTAAGCATATTATTCCCAACAAATAAAACGTGAGAAGCGAAATTTTTTAAGGCAAAATTGCGTACCGAAGTTTTTAAGCATTTGTCACGTTCTCCAAAAGATTCTAGTTTCTCTGCAAATAAGAACTGTGTTAACACAATTCCGATTAATTTTTCCTCTTCAAAAAGTGCAATGAAATGACAAGTCATATTTACTGGACAAGAGTTTTCCAGCACTTCGAGATATTCTCGAGTCAAAAAGATGTTATTTGCTGCAAGCGAGTTCCATTCTACAGGCAATAAAGATGCGCTTTTGTAAATCTGGAAAGAATATGTTGTATTCAAAAGAGTGAGCTAATTTCTTCAAAATTAGATAATATTTGTAATAACTTATCTGCTTTAAGTTATTATTAAGAAAAACCCGTTTGAAGTAAGTTTATCAAACGGGTTTTTTATTAGTGATATTAAGCAAATCCACAAATGATTCCGCCCATAAGAGTTAAGGTAAGAATCCAATATCCAGCATGAATGAAAATATATTTCCAAGATTTTCTTTCGAATAAGCCGTTGATTCCGATTAACGGAAATGCGAAAAATAGTCCTGACATAAAACCATGAAGCGCACCATGTTTAAAAGTTCTGTATGCCATTCCGTAATCTGCCATAAAAGCAGCAAATGAAGGTTTTGCACTATCCATTAAAGGCGGTCCGCCAACCATTCCGATTGCGCCAGACTGATGAATCGTTAAAGACATTAAAGTCATAGTGATCATTAGGGAAAATACGTACGTTAGTCCGAATATTTTAAGCATATTTCCTTTTCTTAACTCTTCTTGAGTAAGATTATTTTCTTTCATCCAGATAGTTCCGAATACTTTTGGGCTGTACCAGATAAAACCGGTTACGAGTGTGACAATGGCTGCAATGAATAAAGCGGCGAAGTTAATTTGCATGATATGAGGTTTTTAGAATTAGTTGTTCAAATGTAATTAAAAAAGGGGTAGGTTTCTGAAAAATATAAAAAGAGGTATTAATCCTACAAATAAAAAATTTTTCAACAGTTTGCCGATATTTAGTGTATTATAGCTGTGAATTGTATAATTTTACGCTAGTAACAAATCCCAAATCTGTTATGAAAATTTTAATAACCTTTTCTTTAGTATTTGCTTTTTCGCTAAGTGTTTTGGCAGATACCGTTTCTGATAAAGAAAAAGAGGCACTTACAAAATTGTATCATGCAACAAATGGTTTGCAATGGAAAAAGAAGTGGGACTTAAGTTTGTCTGTTTCTACCTGGTACGGAGTTAAAGTTGAAAATGGAAAAGTAGTTGCGTTGAATTTAGCAGACAATAATCTGCAAGGAGAATTGCCTGAAGCGCTGTATGATCTTGTAAATTTAGAATCTCTCAATCTGGAAAAGAATAAAATTGAAGGAAGCTTGTCTTCGTCGATTTTTAATCTGAAAGAATTGGAATTGCTGAATGTTGCCAACAACAAATTGTCTGGTGTAATTCCGGCTTCTATTTGCCAATTGGGAAAATTGAAAGATTTGGAGCTTTTTATGAATACTATTTCAGGAGAGCTTCCGTCGGAGATTGGAAAACTGAATCAGCTAGAAATTTTAGCTGTTTTTAATAACGAGATTAATGGAAAACTTCCTGTTTCTATTTATAAAATTTCGGGATTAAAGATCTTGCTTTTAAACGATAATAAGTTGTCAGGAAATTTGACAAACGAAATTATTAATTGGAATGCATTGCAGAATTTTAGTTTGTTTAATAACGATTTTACAGGAGATATTCCGCAGGAAATTGAAAAGCTTAGCAATTTGGAAGAATTGAATCTTTCATATAATAAATTTACAGGAGAAGTTTCAAAAAAGATAGCTTTATTGGATGCTTTAAATGTGACAATGATAGACGAAAATGGAAATCCGTTTTTATTAGAAATAAACCAAGAAAATAAATTACAATAGTTTACCCAAAATTAATCGATGCTTATGAATGAATTTTACACTCGTTAAACAAGTTGATTAAATATATTTAGTTAATTGCCAAAACCGTAACTGTGTTACGGTTTTATGGTTTCTAGAGGTTTCGTCTTTTAAAAATATAACATTTAATTTAGAATTGAATTTTTTATGTTTGTCTAAATTTTTATAACTTTAATAAAAAGTATCCGGAGAACCAAAAACCGAATTAATCAGCGGTATTACTAATTACTTAATAAGAAGAAATCATGACACTACAATATCAAGGTGAACAGTACGGAAAACCAACTACTTTTACAATTAGAATTATTGGAAACAATTTGTCAAAAAGCAGTTCAAACTATCAGATCGATCTTTTGGTGGGCGACAAAAAACTGCCAACTTTTACAAGTGAAATTCACCAAAGTCTTTCTAATTGCTTAAGAGAAATCTACTTGTTCAGGAAACACAACGGAATCACATTCAATGAATCGTCAGAGAAAATAGTTTCGCTTTATGTTCCTTATGATAAAGTCTTGTATAACTACAATAAATATGCTTTGTTTAGAGCATAAATTTTTCTCAAAAGAGTAACAAAAAAAAGAAGCTTCTTCATTAAGTGAAAAAGCTTCTTTTTTTATTATCGAATAATCTTTAAATAAGCGCTGTAAGGATCATCTTTAAGCGAAGTTCGCATGTAGTATACGTTTTCGTCTTTTTCTTTTAAATCAAACTGAATTAAGCCTGCATCGCAATAATAGTAAAGTAAGTTGTCATCGGCAGGAAATTCAATATTTGAAATTGGCAACGTAGTCAGTTTTTCTTCAAAAGCTATTTCGCCATTAGATAAATCCAATTCAAAAAGTTTTTTGTTAAGAGTATATCCCCAAAGATTATCTACTTCTTTAACGATGTATTGGACATTATCGCCTTTAAAATCTGTTTTCCAAAGCTGAGTTCCTTTTTTAGAATCGACAGCATAAATTGAGGAAACTTCAGGACCTTGTGCTGCAAAGTATAGTTTTTTGTCGTGACATACTATACGCTCTTTCACATTGTTTTGGTTTTCGTCTATCTTAAACTGCCATAAAACATCTAAGCTGTTTGGTTTTAAAGCATACAGCCAATTTTTGTCGCCAGCAATAAAAACACTTTCGCCATCGGTAACAGGTTTTCCGGTCATGGTTTCGTCAAAGCTTTTTTGGTAAAGCAACTTACCAGTATTAGCTTCAAAACAATAAACATTTGTTCCGCTTTGAGTAAAGATTTTATTGTCAAAAAACAATGGCTCAATATCGTTGTTTGGAGTGTCTAATTTGTAGTTCCAAGCTAAACTTCCATCTTTTAGATCTAAAGCGTATAAATTACTGCTCTGATTTTGATTTTGAGCAGTTATAAAAAGTTTTCCATTAGCTATAATCGGAGTCTGATCTTTTAAAACAATCTGGTCTGTGATGTTTCCTAATCTAGATTTCCAGAAAATAGTTCCGGTGCCATTATCTACGGCATAAATTTCGCCATTAATAAACGGAATATATACCACTCCGTCATGAATCGTTATTTTATTAGCGCACATTTCAGTATGAGCATCCGAAGCTTTTACTGTCCAAACAATACTTTCTACTTCTAAATCCCAAGAAAAAAGAGAACCATCGTAATCGTAAACTAAAATGGAGGTGTCGTCTAAAGAGATTTTTTTTAATGGTTTTAAAGATTTATTAGTAACAGCTTCTTCTGCGGGTAATTTGCTGTTGGTATAATTAGTTTTGCTGTCGGGCGCTTGTCCAAACATATTTGCAGAGGCGAATACAAATAAAAGGGCTATTAATTTGTGTTTCATTTTAAGATTTGGGTTGATTTTTTGATTGTCTTTTTTAAAACATTTAACGGAGTAAATATAAACAAAAAAAGCTCCAGATTTCTCTGAAGCTTTTGTCTTAGTAAGTAGTCCGTGGGGGAATCGAACCCCCCTTACCAGGATGAAAACCTGGCGTCCTAACCGATAGACGAACGGACCTGCTTTGCTATTGCGGGTGCAAAAATGCAACTATTTTTGAGATGTACAAAGCATTTTGGAAAAAACTTTTTGATTTTTTTTGAATGAAAATCATTTTGAACCATCAATATTACTTCTGTAACTGAGTTAATGAAGTTGTATTTATTTGATTGATAATTGATTGTTTTGTGTGTACGTGTAGAAAATGCTTGTTCTTTTAAGAGAAAAATATTTTTGAAAATATTGAGTAATTTTATTTTTGAAAGAATATTTTTATAACTTTTTTAAATTATAAAGACAAGCTTTCTTACTGAATTGATAAAATCTTCCTTAAAAGATTATTTGCCAATTGTGCAGTAGATTATTTTGCAAATTCAAGGAATGGATTTAATTTCGTTATAAATCATCATAATGCAAGGTATTAAATTTATAAGTATGGAATTTTTTTTAAGACAAGCAGAATTAAATGATGTTGAATTTATAAGCAAGCTATCCAATCAATTAGGTTATGAATCAACAATTGAAAAAATGCATAGTCGACTTTCGGAAATTTTAAAAAATACAGACAATAGTATTTTTGTATGTATTTATAATGAGAATATTGTTGGCTGGATTCACGGCTTTTATTCTCTGCGGGTTGAATCTGATTCTTTTGTAGAAATTGGAGGTCTAGTAGTAGATGAAAATTACCGAAGAAACGGAATTGGTAAAATTTTAGTTGAAAAAGTAATCGAATGGGCGAACTCCAAAAATAGCACTAAAATAAGGGTGAGGTGCAACACAGTTCGAAAAGAAACTCATATTTTTTATTCTAAAATTGGTTTCAATGAAACCAAAGAACAAAAAATATTTGACATGAAATTATAAAGTGAATTACACCTTTTCTATCTTAAAATAAGCTAGCTCTTCTTGATTTCTTATCAAATTGCTTAATCGTTCAAATCCAACTTTTTGCAATACATTTTGCGATCCTGTGTTGTCAAGATCTGTTATAGCTACAACTTCTTTGGTATCTGTATTTGCAAAACTATACTGCGTGAGAGCCTTACATACTTCTGTAGCAATACCTTTTCCCCAGTAGTTTCGGCTTAATACATATCCGATTTCTATCTGGTTTGTGTTGTGCGCAAAAACACGTGCAACACACATTCCTATAAAATCATTGTCTATAGCACTAAATATTGCCCATCTGCTGAGATTTTTCTTTTCATAATTTTCCAGCAATTCGTTAAACATTTCGACATATCGTTCAGGCGAAGTTTCAGGAAGATATTGGGTAACCTGTTCGTCTTTAAAAAGGTCTAAGAATGTCTGCTTCTCTCGAGGTAAAAATTCGCGAATAATTATTTTTGGGCTTTGATAGATAGTGCGCATTGATTTGGATTTTCTTTGTAAATATATCGAATTTAGAGAAATAAATAAGGTAAACTTACAGCTCGTGAATATGCGATTATGAAAAGTCTTTATTTTGTTTATCTGGTTTATAATGAATAAATTAGATGTTTGAAATGAGTGTAGTAAAAATGACAAAAGCAAAAGAAGACGTAATATGGATAACTGGCGCTTCATCTGGCATTGGAAAATCGATGGCTCTTGAATGCGCAAGATTAGGATATAAAGTTGTCCTTTCTGCAAGGCGTAAAGAACTGTTGGATGAAGTTGCTGACGAGATTAGGCAATCAGGTGGACTAGCATTGGTAATTCCGTGTGACATAATGGAAGACACCTCTATTGAAAACGCAGTCCAACAAATCATTAAAGAATGGGGGAGTTTGGATGTGGTTGTAGCCAATGCTGGTTTTGGCGTTTTCGGAAGTATAGAAAACCTAACAGCCAAAGATTGGAATAGGCAATTGCAAGGCAATGTGACTGGATTAGCTCTAACAGTAAAATATGCACTGCCACATTTAAAGAAAAACAAAGGAAGAATTGGTTTAGTTGGAAGTGTTGGCGCTTATCTTCCTAATCCTAATGTGGGTGCATACGGTGCTTCAAAAGCTGCTGTAAACTCTATTGGTCAAACTTTGCAGGTTGAATTAATGGGCACAGGTGTGAGCTGCACTACGGTTCATCCCGGATTTGTGGTCTCGGAGATTGCGCGAACTGATAATGACGGAATTTGGCATCCTGAACAACAAGATCCACGACCGTCAAATTTAATGTGGCCAACTGATAAAGCTGCAAAAGTGATGGTAGAGGCTATTTTGAAACGAAAGAGAAATTACATTTTTACAGGTCATGGAAAATTAGCTGTATGGTTGCAAAGATGGTTTCCTGGGGTAATGAGATCCATCATTTCAAAAGGGCCAAAACCAGATTTATAAATAAGAAGCTTGAATTAAATCTATGTTAAAAGAGGAGTTTTAATTCAATATTAATGTGAAATTTGTGAAAAGTCTAATTAACAACGAGATAATATGGAAGGACAAATTATAGAATTGGAAAAAAAATACTGGCACGGAGTTGAAAATAATAACTATGAAACGGTAAGAAATCTGACGCTGTTTCCTTGCATAGTTGCCGGAAAAAACGGTATTCAAAGTATCAGCGAAGCTGATTTCAAAAATATGTTTGACTCTGGACAGACCAATAAAATAAAAGTGCTGAACATCTATGATGTAAAAGAAAGTCTAATAGCCGAAAATACTGCCATAATAGGATATCGTCTCGATTTTGAGATAGTAGATCAAAGTCAAAAAGCACCAATTAAATGTGTTTGTACTTCTACTTGGATTAAAGAAAATAATAAGTGGGCATGTGTGATGCATACTGAAACAGAACTGGAAAAAAGTTAGAAATCAGATATATTTTCCTCGACTGTAAAAGCGTTCTGCTAATGAACACAAACGAATGTAAAAAGCTTCAGAAAAATCTGAAGTTTTTTTTGTTTTTAGTGGTTCGATTCTGTTTTAGTTTGAAATGTATAGTAATAATATATTAAAAAAAAAGAATTGTAGTAGTAATCTTTTGTTATTTTCGTTTAAAAATCATCAATCAATCAATCAATCAATCAATCAATCAATCAATCAATCAATCAGTCAGTCAAATGAAAAAACAAATCGTTGTTTATTTTACAGCATTGCTTTTTACAAGTAGTGTTTCAGGACAAGAGATAAAAGATTTCTTTTCAACACTGGCTAAAAATAACCTATTTAATGGCAGTGTGTTAATTTCTAAATCAGGACAAATTATTTTCTCTGATTTTTATGGATATTTAAATATTGAGAAGAAAGAAAAAATCAATAGAAAATCTCAATTTACAATTGCATCAGTATCAAAAAACATTTACAGCTGTAATAATACTACAGTTTAAGGAAAATATGATACTTCAAATGTGTCTAATTAAATAAGGTAGCTTTGTGTGAGTTATCATATATATATATAAGTGTGGTCAGCAAACTACTTTTTTTTAAGTATTTCTATTTCTTCTTTCAATAAAAAGTTCTGTTCTTTCAGTAAAACTATTTTGTCTTCCAGAGTTTTTATTAAAAGATTTAACTCATCATATTTTGCAGGTTTTTTGGGTATACTCAATAATTCAACGACGTCAATATTGAGTACTGACGCTATTTTTATTAAAGTAGCGATGTCAACTTTGCATCTATTGTTTTCAATTTTCGAATAAGTGGATTGACTAATTCCTATCTCTTCAAAAATTTGCTCTGCTTTAAGATCTTTTTCTCTTCTATACTTCCGAATGTTTTCTCCGATATTCATGAATCTAAAGTTAAAATAATTATAAAAATACAAGAAAAATCTTATTTTTTTTGAAATTGAATGGGAATTTTTTATTCTAAATATGACAACTAAATTTTGATAATTTACCCAGATATTTGAAAAATATAAAATTATTCTTACTTTTTAATTGATTATTAGTATGTGATAAATGGAAATTTTTAAGATTAGCTCCTACACCTGCCTGTAATTATATATGCCAATAAGGCTTAATTTGTATTATATATGATAAGATTATTAGTGATTGTTTTTTTTTATAGCTCAGCTTTGTTCGCACAAATAAAAATAAGTGGAAAAGTAGTGGATTTTAAAAATAATCCCATTGAGCTAGCTGAAGTTTTGTTGGTTACCAAAGATTCAATTCCTATAAAAAGTGAAATGACTAATAGGAATGGAGAATTTATATTATATGCATATGCAGGGACTTATATTTTGGAAATAAAACAATTTGATGCTTTTTTATGGAGAAAAAAAATAAATCTCGATCATAATATTGATTTAGGATTTATTGGAATAATGGATAATAGACAAATGTTAAATGAAGTTATGGTAAAATCTCAAAAAAAACTTATTGAACGAAAAGTTGATAGACTTGTTTTTAATGTAGAAAATAGTGTTGCCACATCTGGCAGTGATGCTTTGGATGCACTAAAAGTTGCTCCCGGAATTCGCGTACAAAATGAAACTGTTTCTATGGTAGGTAAAAGTGGTGTCGGATTGATGGTAGACGACAGATTAATTCAGCTTTCTGGAGAGGATCTTGTGAATTACTTGAAATCAATTGCATCAGACAATATAAAATCTATAGAAATCATTACAACTCCCCCGGCGAAGTATGATGCAGAAGGGAATAGTGGTTTGATTAATATTAAATTAAAAAGGCCTAAAAATGATAGTTGGAACATGACACTGAGAAATACAATGAAGCAAGCAACATATTTTTCAGATATTATGGGAGCAAATTTTTCATTTCAAAAAAAGAGAATTAGTTTTTTAGCCGATTTAGGATTTAATAAATCAAAAACACTTTATGACAACTATATTACATATAATTATCCGTCATCCTTCTGGAATGTGTATTTAAACAATGTGAATAATACAGCATTCATTACACCTACAATTATTTTTAATTATAAAGTAACAGATAAAACCACTCTTGGAGTACAATACATTGGGGCGATAAATAAACCGACAATTTATGATTACAGTAACTCTATTGTGACTAATAAAGAAACAGGCGATCTGGAAAATATCTATGCTTCAAATGGTAATTCTGAAATAGACTATTCGAGATCTTCTTTAAATGTAAATGGAGTTACTAAGTTAAATGATAAAGGTAAAGTAATGACTTTTGACTTAGATTATTTGACTTATAAGAATGACAAAATAAATCCATTCAATTCGATAATTCTTGATCAGGACAATAATGTCATTCTGGATAATAATGTCATTAATAAAGGTAATCTCGAAATAAAAAATTATGCTGGTAAAATTGACTTTACTATTCCAAGTCATTTTGCAAATTATGAATATGGAGGTAAGTTAAGTTTTATTAATACCAATAGTGCTGTGAATCTTCTTTTTTATGATAATATAGCTAATGAAGATGTTTTTAATCAGGAAACTCAATTCGACTATCAAGAAAATACTCAGGCCGTTTATTTTTCAGCAAACAAAAAAATAAAAAAATGGGAATTTAAAGTTGGTTTGCGTTTCGAAAACACACAAACTAAGGGAGTCGTCCTTACTGAAAATATAACTAATCGAAAAAACTATTCAAAGTTTTTTCCAACATTGTTTGCAACATATACAGTAAATGAAAATAATTCATTTTCATTTTCATTGAACAGAAGAATTAATCGACCAGGATATGATTATGTAAATCCAGCGAGAAGATATAGTTCCATAAATAGTTACGTATTTGGTAATCCTTTTTTACAACCATCTTTCGTATACAATGCAGAAATCAAACATAGTTACAAAAGCATCTTTACTAGCTCCGCTAGTTATACAATAGGTAAAAATAATATTAGTCAAATTAACATTCCACAATTAGATAATACTCAAACAGCCACATGGGAAAATTATGCCGACTATAATAGAGTAAATTTTGATGAATCTATAAATTTTGATTTTAACAAACGATGGTCTACAGTTTCTAGTATTTATTTTTATTATGTAGAGTATAAAAGTCATATACCTGAAATAGAGGCTACAGGTTCAGGAGCAGGGGGAGGTTTTGAAACTCGCCATACGTTTACTGCAAACAAAGCAAAAACATTTTTTATAGAAGGAGCTTATTGGTATGATTTTCAATCAATGTCTATGCAAGTAAAAAAATCTCCAGCTTCCAATCTTGATATTTCGTTCAAGCATTTTTACTTAGACAAGAAACTGCAGTTAACATTACTACTTACTAATATTTTGAAATCTGACCGAGTAACAATGCGTTACACTTCAAATAATATTGATCAAAGTTTTATGCAATACAGAGATACTCAAAGTATGAGATTTTCATTATTATACAAAATTGGAAGTAATAAAATTGGTGTAAAACAACGAAAACTTGGAAACCAGGAAGAAATACAAAGAGCAAACTAATTTTTATTAAATAATTAAATAAGGAAATTATGAAAAAAGATTTAAAAAGTAAATTGATTGAAAAGAATGGAATACTAATAGGAGGTTTTTCTTTTTTGAGTCCATCAGAATTAATTAAGATTAAGGGAGGTATAAAAGAAAAAGAGCAAAATTTATGTAATGTAAATCAATTCGATTGCTCATACAATTCAAATACAATTTGCTCGTAGTCACTTACGAATATTGATTGTTATAAAACAATATAAAATATTTGTTGCTATGTGAGTAATTATTAAATATAAATTTAAACTGATTAAAAAATGAAAAAAACGAAATTAATTTATTCAAAAGGAAACAATGAGTTTGCTTTAAAAGGTGGTTTTTCTTCACTATCGTTAGAACAGATGAGGAAAATTAATGGAGGGCAAAAGGATGCGGAGTGTCAAAATACAAATTGTTTAAATGGTTCTTGTCCAGGAGAAACTAATGTTGGCTCTTGCGTAAATGGTAGCTGTTAATAATAAAAGACTTAAAATGGAAAATTTTAAAAATGCGAGATTACAGGTCTTCGGCAATAAATTCAATGGAGGTTTTGAATCCTTAAGTGACGATCAAATATTGAAAATCAAAGGAGGTCAAAGAGATGCTGCTGACACAAACGCAGTTTGTACAAACGAAAATGATTGTACGAAAAGTGGAAATCCAGGTGTTTGTAATAATACTGGGACTTGTTAATAACTAAAAATAAAGTAAAATGGAAAATTTTAAAAAATCATGGCTGATTGTTAATAAGGATAAATTTGTGGGAGGGTTTTCGTCACTTACTGATGATCAATTAAGTAAAATTAAAGGAGGACAGAAAGATGCTGAGAATTCTAATGATACTTGCTTAAATGGAATTTGTACAGGTAATAATGGAGATTGTACAAATAAAATACAATGCACATAAAAGTATACAATTAATAATTTAAAAATGGTGGTTATTGAATTATAACCACCAACTTTTCAAAGATTATGATGAAATATAGTCAATTTAATTCATTTTTTAATTACGAGGATAGAAAAATCGGATATAATGCTTTTGCTAATGATTTTACAATTTTGGATCCCGAATTACATGAAATTTTATTAGCTGCGGTAAGAGAAAATAATCTTGAAGAGTTAAATGAAATCCATCCTGAATTTTATTCACATCTGATTGAAAAAGGTTTCTTAGTAGATAAGGATGAAGATGAAATTGAAAAAGTAAAAGAATTATCTAGAAAATTTGATTTTGATAATGAGACTTTTTATCAGCTTACGATTAATCCAACAATGAATTGCAATTTTAAGTGCTGGTATTGTTATGAAACTCATATCAAAGCATCTAAGATGACCAATACAACTTTAATTTCTGTAGTGAAATTAATTGAAAATATTCTTGCCGAAAGAAAAAAAATGGAAACATTTCATTTAAGTTGGTTTGGCGGTGAGCCGTTGTTGTATTTTGACAAAACTGTTAAGCCAATATTGGAGAATATTTATCCTAAAATGAAAGAGAAAAATATCAATTTTTCATCTGGTTTTACGACCAATGGCTTGCTTATTAATCAGGAAATGTTAGATAGCTGCAGAATAAATGGTGTTAGCTTTTTTCAAATTACATTGGACGGACATAGAGAAAGGCACAATCAAGTTAGATATGTTTCTAAAGAAAAAGGCTCTTATGACGAAATAGTGAATAACATTCATTTGTGTCTAAAAAATAAATTTAAAGTAAGTGTACGATTGAATATTTCTGAGGAAACAATATAAAAATTACATTTAATTATTGATGACTTTATTATTCTAACTGATGAAGATAAAAAAAATTTAAACTTTTCATTTCATGAGGTCTGGCAAGAACAAAAAGATATTAATGATGATGTTCAGAAGATTGTTAATCTATTTAGAGAAAAAGGATTCAATTCGATATATAAAGGATTAAATCTAGATACGGTACGCAATTCGTGTTATGCTGACAAAAATAATCATGCAACTATTAATTACAATGGTGAAGTTTACAAATGTACCGCTCGTGACTTTGAATCTGCTTCAAAGGAAGGTGTTCTAAATGAAGATGGCACAATTGAATGGAATGAAAAATATGAAAAAAGAATGAATTCAAAATTTAAGAATCCACCATGTTTAAGTTGTAAAATATTGCCTATTTGTAATGGTGGATGTTCACAACAAGCAATAGAACATGAAGGTAAAGAATATTGTATTCACAACTTTGATGAAAATAAAAAAATCGAAATTATCAAGGATAAATTTATGTACGCAATAAGTTAATGAAATTTGTTAAACAAAAAGACCAGATGGATTGTGGTCCAGCTTGTTTGTCGATGATAACAAGTTTTTACGGTAAAAAATATGGATTAGAATACCTTAGAAAAAACTCCTTTATTACACGTGAAGGAGTTTCTTTATTAGGAATTGTTGAAGCGGCAAATGCCATTGGCTTGGAAAGTTTTGCAGCAAAAATATCTATTAATGAGTTGTTAGCAGAACAAGAAGAATTTCCAGTAATACTTCATTGGAATCAAAATCATTTTGTCGTTTTATATAAGATTTCAAAAAATAGATATTCAAAAAAAAGAACTTTCTACATTGCCGATCCAGCACATGGACTTATTAAATTGCGTGAAGAAACTTTTAAAAAATCTTGGATCACTGATGAAAAGGATGGTATATTGTTGTTTTTACAGCCTTCAGAATTATTTTTTAACTTGATACCACCAAAGAATGATGATTTAGATTTAAAGTATATCTTAGGTTATTTAAAGCCTTACAGAAAACAAATATCTTATATGTTTATCCTGATTTTATCAGGAAGTGTTTTAACATTAATTTTTCCATTTCTTACTCAAAACTTAATAGATAAAGGAGTAAACAAAAAAGACTTAAATTTTATAAGTATTATTTTGTTGTCACAATTACTAGTGTTTTTGGGTTCAATCATAATTGATATAATTAGAAATTGGTTAATGCTATTTATGGGAACCAAAATAAGCATTACAATAATCTCGAGTTTTCTAAAAAAAATACTGGAGTTGCCAATATTTTTTTTTGAAACAAAATTGATGGGAGATTTTAATCAGAGAATTCAAGATAACGAAAGAATAGAATACTTTTTGACTTCACAGAGTTTGTTAACTTTTTTTTCAATTATTACATTTTCTGTTTTTTTTGGGGTTTTATGGTACTATGATTTTTTAATATTGGCGGTATACTTACTTCTAACTATTGTTTCTGTTTCATGGTCATTTTATTGGTTAAAAAAACGCAGAATATTAGACTACTTAAAATTTCAGCAACGTAGCGAAAATCAAGACTCAATATTTGAAATAATCAATGGAGTAACAGAAATGAAAATCAATCAATTTGAAGATTTTAAGCGTAATGAATGGGAAATTATTCAGAAAAAATTGTTTGAAATAAATATTAAAATTTTAAAACTAGATCAAATTCAAATGTCTGGTTTTGATTTTTTAAATCAAATAAAAAATATTGTTGTGACTTTCTTAGCGGCTACTCTGGTTGTGAAAGGAAAAATGACTTTAGGAGAATTATTAAGTGTTTCTTATATAGTAGGTCAGTTGAATTCTCCAGTTAGTCAATTGGTTAGTTTTTTTCGTTCATTGCAAGATGCAAAATTAAGTTTAGAACGTTTGAATGAAGTCCAAAATCATGAGACAGAAGAAAAGAAAGATCATAGACAATTATGCTTCGTTAGGAGCGAGAATTCGGCAATATTTTTGAAAAATGTCTCATTTCAATATGAGGGGACTAAATCTCCTTATGTATTAAAGGATATTAATTTTATAATTCCAGAAGGAAAAATAACAGCTATAGTTGGTTCAAGTGGAAGTGGGAAAACTACCTTAATGAAATTGCTATTAAAATTTTATGAAACAACAGAAGGAGATGTGCTATTTAATTCAGAGAATATAAAGAATCTTTCACCTAAAAATTTGCGTGAGAATTGTGGAGTTGTCATGCAGGATGGTTTTATATTTTCTGATACGATAGAAAGAAATATAGTTTGTGGTGATCGGAAAATTAATATGGAAAGATTAGAAAATGCAGCCAAAGTCGCAAATATTAAGCATTTTATAGACAGCTTGCCATTAGGTTATAAAACCAAAATCGGAGCTTCTGGAAATGGGATGTCAGGAGGGCAAAAACAAAGAATTCTTATTGCTAGAGCTATTTATAAAGATCCACATTACATTTTTTTTGATGAAGCAACATCTGCATTAGATGCTGAAAATGAAAAAAATATTCATAATAATTTGCAAAAATTCTTTAGAGGGAAAACGGTTTTAATTATAGCACATCGTTTGAGTACTGTTAAAAATGCTGATCAGATAATAGTTCTTAAAAATGGTCAGGTTTCCGAGATTGGAAATCATGAGCAATTAGTTAAAAATAAGGCTGATTATTTTAAATTAGTTAAAAATCAATTGGAATTAGGAAATTAATTTTTTTGCAATCCCTCAAGAAAAGTTTCAGAGATTACTCTATTGATTTTTTTACCTTTTATTTTTATATTAAAACTAAAATATTAAAATGAGTTATAAAAGAGCTTCAGATTTTTCTGAAGCTCTTTTACTTAGCCCACGGCGGCGGATATGAGTCTGACGAACTGTCAAGATTTTAAATAAAAAAACACCATCTTTTTCAAGTGGTGTTTTTACTTAGTAGCGGGAACAGGACTCGAACCTGTGACCTTCGGGTTATGAGCCCGACGAGCTGCCTACTGCTCTATCCCGCGATGTTTCGGGTGCAAAGATACACACTAAATACGGTTATGCAAACAATTTTAGTACTTTATTTTTTATAATTTTTCTAAAAGACGATTTTTCTTAGATTTTATAATCCAGTAATTCTTGGTAAACATTTCCGTTTAAGCCTAATAGCAAGGCAAATGCAGGTTCGGTTTTTATGCCATTTTCTTTCAGTTTTATAATCTCTAATCTAAAGTTTTCGTCTCTAGAAAGCAGAATTTGGTCTTCAATAACCATATGCCTGTAGCCATTTTGGAGTTCTGTTGGAACATTTTGTCCGAATATTTCTATCTCGAAAGTCTCAATAAAGAAGTTTGCAACAACCGATTCTTGATTGTCAATTACAATTTCTCGAATAGAAAAATGGTTTTCTTTTTCGAACAAATGTTTAATTCTTTCAATAAAATCAGATTTGTTTTTCCAATAGCATACAATATCCAAATCACTATTTTCAATATCAATATTTATCGGAATCGTGCCAACCAAAATAGGATCAAACTCGGCAAGATTTTCCAAAATTTTATATTGAGTTAAAATATGGAAAGCGGTTTGCTGTTTTAGATTTCCTGTTTTTAAATAAGATATGTCTTTGAAATTAATCATTTATGATATTGTTTTTTTCTTCATTGATTTCCTGCTCTAATCTTTTATTGATATCGATTTTAGCATTCGTGAAAACAAAAATCGTAGCACGATATCCTCTTGCATATTGATTTCTAACCTCTCCTCCAATAACCGAAGATTCAAAATACGGACTTGTTTCTTTCATTTCTTCGTCATTCTCTTCGAAATCCTTAATACGGATCAAGTTTTTGTATTTAATGCTGAGATCAAACCAATTCAGATAATCAGCGTTGAAAGAAACCGCTTTTATTCCCTTTTTAGTATAATAATTAATTGCGCCAGCTTGTCCGTAATTATCGCAAAGAACAATAGTTTCTTTCTGGTTGGGTAATAATGCGTAAAGCGAATCTGTTTTTCTGGCCAATTCTTTCCAACCCAACATGTCAGCAAAATCCTGAGGCAAATGATGATCTTTTCCGTCTTCCCAGCGAAGCATTCCCATTTTTTTATATTTCTCTGAATGCGCTACCATATATTCTGGACTTTTATTTGGAAAAGCAATGTTGTACATCGGAATAAAAAACAATAACGGAAGTAAGATAAAAACAGGCTTTAGAAAACGTTTCCATCCGTTGTTTAAAATTTCCGATAAAAAAACAGCTCCAAAAGCAATGTATATTGGATATAATCCGATTGCATAATAGGCTTTTGCTTTGAAGTAAATAAAAATCAAAAGAGTGAAAACAAATGTTGCAAAAAACAACTGATAGTTTTTGAAGGGTTTGTAAAATAATACCGAATAAAGTCCAGCTAAAATCACCAATAATCCGCCGATAAAAAAGAGAATCTGTTCTTTAAGAAAATTAGCTCGATCTACATTAACCAATTGCGTTTCGGCCAATTCTTTCATGTGGTGTACAATCGGAAAATAATTGCTGTATTGCCAGTAAAGATTCGGAAGAATTAGTATTAATCCTAAAATCAGAGCAAAATAAAACTCTTTTTTTGTCAGTATTTTTCGTTGTTTAGAAAGTAAAA
This sequence comes from Flavobacterium tagetis, assembly GCF_016735615.1. GTDB lineage: Bacteria > Bacteroidota > Bacteroidia > Flavobacteriales > Flavobacteriaceae > Flavobacterium > Flavobacterium tagetis. The sequence goes on along the minus strand of NZ_JAERSF010000001.1, from coordinate 184,539 downwards.
TAGCGGGAACTAATCCGAGAAACAAAAACACGATATTGTACTTGTTCAGGAAACCCAAGGCGAAAGTTATTCCAGCGAAATAAATCCATTTTGTGTTTTCTGAAGTAATGTATTGTGTCAGAAAATAATAAAATGCAGTCCAACATAAAACATCAAAAGAATTGGGCTGATATAGTGTGTTGAGACGAAGAAGACAAGAAAGCAAAACACATAAAGCACCTAATATTAAAGCATAAAGATTGCCTTTTAAAAGTTCTATAGTTTTCCAGACCACCAAAAGCGTCAAAGCGCCAAATAGGGCAGGGAAGAATTTGATCCAGAAAACTGAATTTCCGAGTAGATAAATAATATACGAAAACCAAGAAGTAACTGGCGGAACAGACAAATAGCCCCAAGCCAAATGATGCGCTTGATCCAGATGCAGATATTCATCGCGTTGCAAATCGTATTCTGGACTCACTAAAACACATTGAAGTGCAAATTTTAAAATGATAAACCCAATTAAAATAAGTGTTCTTTTGTTCATGTAGATTTTGGTTTCTTAGGCTTGTTTGGTTTTGTGCTGTAAGTGGTTTCAAATCAACACGTAATTCTGTAGCTAAGATAGGACTTATTTTGATTTTTGAATATTGGGAATGTTTTTGAATAAAAAGAAGTAAAGTGCAGATGTTTAGATATTTATAATTTTCAAGTGTTAGTTGGATTAAGATTTTTATTACCTTTATTATCAAGCAAATAACTTTAAAAGAAAATACCATGAAAAAGAAATTATTGATTTTAGTTGTCTTTTTAGGGACAATTTCATTTACAAATGCACAAAGTATAGGAGATGTTACAAAAGCGGCAAGTAAGGCGTCGACAGCGGCAGTACCCGGTTTTGATGTTGCTAGTTTAGCGAATCAGGTTATGGGGGTACTATCTCCAAAATTGAAATTAACAGATGCTCAAAAACCGATTGTAAATTCATTGGTAAATGAGACTCTAAACAAAAAGAAGAATATTTTGCCTACAATGGCTACTGACAAGGCAGGTTATACTTCTAAAATGACCACGACTAGAGAATCTTTTATATCCAAAATGAAAAAGAATATTAGTCCAACACAATTTGATGCACTTACATCCTTATTGCCCAAATCAGCTTCGGCAGTGACGCCATTGGCAAAAATGCTTTATTGAAATAGCTTAAAAATAAAAAAAGCAAAATAGAAATCTATTTTGCTTTTTTTATTTTCAAATTTTCAGAAAATATCTTTGATCGAAAGGTCTTATTCCTCGACAGTTTCAAATTCCATGTGGTCGATAATTTCTGCTTCTGGCTTTTCTGGTTTAGACGCTTTCAGTGCATTAAATCTTTCCAGCATTTCTGTTTCGCCTTCTTCACCGCTGAAATAAGGGAAAACATCCATAATTGGTGTTTCTGTAATAGCAGGAATAGAATATTCGCCCATTGTATTTTTCATTATGTGAAGTGTATTGTCATAAGCTTCGCGAACATCATTTGCCTGAACTAGCATATACATGCTTGTTTTTCTTTCTTTACCGCTTTCTTCATCATAAGCGATTAAAGTGATTTTAGATTTAAACCATCTGTCCGCGTTTTCAAAAGGATGAATTTCGGCATAATTTGCCACTTTTATAGCCGTGATTTTAAATTCTTCACTAGTATAAGCGGCCATTTCCTCAGTCATTCTTTTTTCAGCTTCTGTATAAGACAAAGCATCGACCAAATAAGGCTCGGTTAAAACTTTTTGTCCTCCAGTTTCATCTGTCTTTCTATATTTTACTTTGCATTCGTACCAAGTTGCGCTCATCTCTTTTTAAATTTTAAGGATGCCAAAGATAAATTTTACAGCAGAAATAATAGTTAAATCTTCAAATAGATATTCACAATTTTAGATGATTTTAGGTAATGTTTTGAGAATCTGAAAGTTGTGATTTTTACTGAATAATTTGGCTTCATTTTTTATGTTTTTAATGTAAAATGCTGTAAAACAGTTGTTTGGTTTTTAAACTGAAATATTATAAAAAAATATGAATTTTCTGAAATCCAAGTAATCGATTTATTCGTAAGTACCAATAATAATGGCTGGGAACGGAGTTAAATTCAAATGATATTGGTTTTTGGAGCATATTGAATTTTCGCATTTCCAGCTATTATTGTTATCACTATTAAAAATAAAAGGTTGAGAAAATTAAACGTTCAAAAGTTAGCAGAGACTTTAAAATATCTGGAAAGCAAACAGCGCGAATTAAAAAGGCAAGATCAAAAAGACACGCGAAGTCTAGAATCGATGATTAATTATCTAAAAAAAGATATGATGGAACAGCACAATTTATCTGACCATTATCAATTGATAAAACAAGAAATTAAAGAGACCGAAACTTTTATTGAGAGCGTCAAAAACATCATTGAAATCAATTCTTAAAAACACTTAATATTATAGAATTTTACTTTTTATTCCAATTTGAATTTTTCGTTTTTGCAGTCTAGAATCAATTTGTGGTTCAGGAAAAGTTTGTTGCCAATCATTCCCTGCATTCCAGAACGTTTCATCAAGAATTTTTGAAGATCTGAAGTGCCTTCGATATAAGTAACTTCAGAAAGGTTCAATGTTATTTTTCTAAATTGTATTTTCTTTTTCGCGGAAGCGGAATAAACACTCAAAGTATTTCCCCACGAATTTCCTTTTTCGGTTTTTATCTTACTGTTTTTATTGCGGTATTGCTGCCAGATTTCTTTTGTTGTAATGAGTTCATAACCGCTAGTTCCAGAATCATATAGCAGTTTTAGTTTTTCATTTTCGATAACGGAAGGAATGAGTATTTTACGTTTTTTGAATTCAAAATCGGTGAAATCATCTTCTTTGATTTTTTCGATGAATGAACATTGATTGTTCTTGAAATCTAAAACAGTAACACGTTTTTCTAATAAATCGGTTCCAATTGTACCGATTATGTCCACGGCTTTTAAATCGTCAAAATTGATTTTTTCACCATAATTCAAAACTTCAAAATTATCTGAAGATATATTCATTTTTCCAATTGTAAAAGCAGTAGAAATTGAGGAGTTTTCATTGCAAATGATCAGTTGATTTTGAAATTTTGCTGCAATTGATTCTACTGATTTTTTGTAAAAAACAGTAATAGGCGAACCCGAATCAAATTGCATATAGAAAGTCTGATTGATTTCTTTTATTTTAACAGGTAAAAGTAGAGCAGAATGGGAGTTGCCGTTGCTCGAAATCCATTTTGCCGGAATATTTTCTGCAACTCCTGAAACATTTAAATAGTTTTCTGGCGGAGTAAATTTCTTTTGAAAATAAAAATATCCTCCGATCAAGAATAAAACGATAATAGCTAAAAATACGAATGCAATTTTCTTAAATAATTTCATGGTCTGTTTTTTCTGCAAGATTCGGATTTCAATTCCGATTTTCGTGCGAAAACAATACGACAGTTTTACGCCATTTTTATGACTTGAATTATAAGAAGTTGTTTTTCAGTTTTATAGATAACTCTTGTTTTTGGTTTAAACTGATTCCGTTTAGAAAAACAATCAGGAGTTTTAAGCCCAAATATGCAATTAAAGGAATAATAAAAAGAGGAAATTTTAAAGTAAATATTTTTTGGATAAACGGACTTAAAATCATTAAAAGAGAAATCACAAGGCTTAAGACAATTTGAACACTTGCAATTTGTTTTCCTAATTCTTTGTTTGTTTCATCTTTAGTTTTGTAGGTTAAAATTAAAGGAAAAATGATGCTCCCAAACGGAATGATAAGCCCAGATAAAACAGAAAGATTAATCAGTTTGGCTCTTTCTATTTGGACGCTTTCCTTTTTGAAAATAAGATTTTCGGGATTGGTTTCTAGAGCTTCGGCAATTGTTTTTAAGGTAAAACCTTTAAGAATGCTTCCAGCTTCAATTCTCTGAATGGTTCGTAATGAAAGACCCGATTTTTCGGCAAGTTCATTTTGAGTCATGTTTTTTTCTTCTCTCAAAAGTTTAACTTTATTCTTCATGGTTTTAAACTGCTGGTTTAAAGACGAAATTATGAAAAAAGTTTTGATGAAATGGGTACGAATAAAACCTTCAATTATATACCAATTCAAAGTTTAATAAAAAATTAAGTTTTTTTCTTTAACAAAATTCACTAACTTGTTGTGTAATAAATGATTCCTTTAATGATGTTATCATAAAATTTCCAGTTATGCGAGTATCCGTAGTTCGAAAAAATGTAAAGTTGTTGCCAGATTCTAAAAGAGTTGTTGCCCGATATTTTATGAATGGGCAGGAAAGGACCCAGCAAATGGTGCTTCGGATAATGATGTTGGATGAGAAACAAGTACTGCAGACTTTGGAGCAGACACTTCGCGAATTTGCCAGAAGGCATCGAAATATCTCGGCTGTATTTTTTAGACACTGCGAAAGAATTCGTCCTATAATAGAGGAAATGCAGATTGACTATGAAGCTTTATCTCTAGACCGCAAAATGCTTATTGGGTCTTATTGCACAATGGAATATGCCATAGAATCGGCTGCGATTTTTAATCCGTCTATCGTAGAAGATTTTGATCAAACGGGGCTTGAAGCGGGAGAAATGAGAGTAATTATTTCTTTTCGTGCAACGGGCGAAGGCCATATTTCATCGATTGTTTTTAGAAGAGCCATTTTAGACCGTGACAATAATCTGCACATTATGAAGATAGGAAATCATATTGATCAGGCAGAAATCGAACATAAAACATTGTTTAATAAAGAGCGATTTTTGACCAAGCTGTATGAAATGCATACAACTGATAAATATATCGCTCAGATTATGCAGGATCTTCCTGAGGAATTTGAATTTGCTGTGCTGAAAAACACGCTTATTGAAGCTTTAAAAGATCCTTTAATTAGAGAAGAAAGAAAAGTTGCCCTAGAAGAAATATTGTGGCTGGCGAATTCTTTTTACGATTTGCAGTTCAAACACGATTCGGATATAACAGAACGTGTCATTTTTCCGATTTCTGATTCTGAAAGTCGCGGAATAGAAGATGCTCGTTTTGTGCGTTTTGTTGATGATAACGGTTCAGATCGTGTTATGGCAACTTATACAGCTTATAACGGACATACAATACTTCCCAAATTAATTTCTACTGAAGATTTTTATAGTTTTAGAGTTATGCCACTTCATGGAGAAGGCGCTCAGAATAAAAATCTGGCTTTGTTTCCTCGAAAAATAAAAGGTAAATATGCCATGCTAGCGAGAATTGATGGAGTGAACAATTATATTATGTATTCTGATCGTGTAACACAATGGAACACACCAATTCTTTTGCAAAAACCTAAATTTAATTGGGAATTAACTCAGATTGGAAATTGTGGTTCTCCATTATGGACAGAGGAAGGCTGGCTTGTCATTACGCATGGAGTTGGTACAATGAGACGCTATTGTATTGGTGCTTCGCTATTTGATCTTGATGATCCCTCAAAAGAAATAGGAAGACTTACAGAACCTTTGCTTTCCCCTTTAGAAGATGAGCGAGAAGGATATGTGCCAAATGTGGTGTATTCTTGTGGAGCGATTATTCATAACAACAGTTTAATTTTGCCATATGCCGTATCAGATTATTGCTCTACTTATGCTGTAGTCGATATGGTAGAATTGCTGGATGCGCTTAAAAAAAGTAAATAATATCTTTGTCTAAAGTATTTTAACACATACAGACATAGTTTTTGAAGTCTTAAAAAAAAGGCGTTTCACTAATTTTAATGCACATAGTTTATCTATGTGTTGAAACTTGTTTCTTTTGCTTTCTTTTTTGGTGCAAAAATCTATGTCTCTATGTGTTAAAAGTATATTTTTGATTTGAACCTATCGGATTAGATAATATCATTTTTTGTTGAGGTTTGGGATTTTCTCCGTCAGGTTTTTCCAGTATCGTTTTGGCATGTGTTTGATGTGAAGTTTGGTATTTTTCCTGGATTCAATATTGACACTTTTGAAATAATTTCGCCATAAATTCTCGAAAAATTCTTCGTTTTCATCATTTATTTCGGCTAGAAAACTGGAAGACGGACTTGATTCAAATTGCATTTCAACTGTTGAAACATTTTCAAGGTCATAATAAATTCCGTATTTGCGTTTTGAATCGTAAATCAGCCAACGTTGGTCGGCATAGCGGTTTTTAAAATGCTGTTCGATAAGCGGTAAAACATCACAATCGGGTTCTATGATGGCATAATACAGTCTGTCTTTTGTTAGTTTAAAGCGAACAAAAGCTTTCATTCTATGACTTTCTTTTCCAGTTAAATGTGCTGCTTTTTTTACATTTAAAACCTCGCTTCGGCTTAAATCTCCTTCAATATTGATTGGACTTGAAAAAGAATATTCAACAAATCGAAATAAGATTTCTTCAATCTGATCCAATTCAGATAAAAAAGCAAAATAAAGATTATTGAAACCGTGATGAGAAAGACGCTGTTGCAAGCCATTCAAAACACGATTTGCTTTTACGCTATCAGTTGTTATAGAATGTGTGTTGGAGAAAAGTAAAGTGTTTGAAATCTCTTCTTTGGCAAAAACAATATCTTTTAGTTTGTATTCGTAGATTTCAAAAACAGCTGTTAGCCAGCCTTCATAACTTCCATCATAAATAATCTGTGTCATTTTAATTAAAATAAAGAGAGCTGGTTCGAAAAATTATTCTTGTATTTACTGTTTTGCAAATTCAAAATCTGATTTTTTATTTGAAGAGAAGTCAAGTCTTTCTGTAAATAAAAAGGCGTAGAAAAAGCCAAGAAAAACTTCGAACGGCTGTAAGCAATTCCTAGTTTCTTTAAATCTTCTGGCTGCAATTTTTTGAAAGTTCTAGCAGATACAATTTTTTTAGCACTCAAAAATCCTATTCCGGGAATTCGCTGAATTAATTCTAGATCTGCCGTATTGATATCAACAGGAAACTGATGTAAATTTCGCAGCGCCCATCCTAATTTCGGGTCAATATCCAAATCAAGATTAGGCTGATCAAAACCAACAATTTCGTTTACGTTAAATCCATAATAACGGATTAACCAATCAGCCTGATACAAACGGTTTTCGCGAATCATAGGAACTGGAGTGCCAATTGCGGGAAGTCTGTTATCATAACTTATTGGAACATAACCAGAATAATACACTCGACGCATTTTCATTTGTTCGTAAAAATAATTGGCCATTCCGAGAATTTCCAGATCGTTTTCTTTTGTTGCGCCAATCACCATTTGCGTGCTCTGTCCTGCTGGAGCAAAAAGAGGCGTTTTGTAATTGGATTTTTTCTCTTCCTGATAACCAATAATTTCATTTTTAAGATATTGCATTGGTTTAATCACGTCCTTATGATTTTTGTCTGGCGCTAACAATTTAAGGCTTTGCTCTGTCGGCATTTCGACATTTACACTTAAACGATCAGCATATAGCCCAGCTTCTTTTAGTAATTCTTCGCTGGCACCAGGAATTGCTTTTAGATGAATGTAGCCATTAAAGTTTTCTTCTAATCGAAGCTTCTTTACAATTCTTACTAGACGTTCCATCGTATAATCGGCATTGTCAAAAATGCCAGAGCTTAGAAAAAGACCTTCGATATAATTTCTTCGATAAAAACCTATTGTCAAGTCGACCACTTCTTGTACAGTAAAAGCAGCACGTTTAATATCGTTGCTTTTTCGGCTCACACAATATGCGCAATCAAAAATACAATGATTGGTAAGCAGAATTTTTAAGAGAGATACACATCGTCCGTCTTCGGTAAAAGCATGGCAAATTCCTCCTCCAGTATCTCCTAAACCTTTGTTTTTGTTTTTTCTAGTGCTTTGTCCCGATGAGCAAGAAACATCATATTTGGCTGCATCTGCTAAAATTGCCAATTTCTCCATCACTCTTTCCTGTACCATTTTTGCTCTTTTTAGTTGTTTTTGGAATGAAAATTCATTCTTTCAAAACTAGGAATTCATTATAAAAAAGGAGCGAAATGAGCTGTTCTAAATTGTATCAATTTTTTTTGGGAAGGTTATTTTTACATTAAAAAAATAACTATATTTAAAATTCAAAAAACAGGTATAAATACGGGGTTGTAGATTGTCAAAACTTTATACATTCGCCGAAATAGAAAAACTGATTTCCCCCCTTAACATTGGTTTTTCAAATTTAGAAGTATTAGCAAATATTAGGAACAAACGGCTAAAACAATGAAATTTGTAAAAGGACAAGATGTTTCCTACACAGCATTGAGTGGGATATCTTACAAGGGAACCATTATCGAAAGAAAAATGGATTTTAAAAAGGGACTTATAATAAAATCGACTTCAAAAGAAAGAGATTTTCATTATCTCATTGAGATACAAAAAAATGGTACAACTGAGAAAATTCTATGTGCCGAAAATCATCTTAAATTATTAGAAAAGAAAAAACGCGTCGCAAAGAAAGCGGCTTAGTCGTTAGCTTTTATAAATGCAACGATTTTATCCAGTACAGTTTCTGGAGCTTCTTTGTGTGGAGTATGTCCAACATTTGGAATGATACATTTTTCCGCTTTTCCGGATACGCTACTTACTGTATTTCTGACTTGATCTAAAGTTCCGTATTCGTCTTTTTCACCTTGAATAAACAGTAAAGGAGATTTGATTTCAGGAAGAAGATATTCTATGTTCCAATTTTTAAAATCGGAGCTGAGCCATGTTTCAGTCCAAGCTTTAAAAATAGTTTCGGTTTTGTTTCCGTGATATTTCTGCAGTCTTTCAGGTAAGTTTGTGTTTTGATACGCAACGACAGCCTCGCGAATACCATTAAGCGTAATTTCTTCAACAAAAATATGTGCTGCTTCGCAAATAACCATTTTAATGCGTTGCGGATATTTACTTGCTGCAATCAGTGCAATCGAACCTCCATCGCTGTGTCCAAATAAAATAGCATTTTCAATTTTTAGTTTTTCTAGTATAGTATTTAAAACAGCAGCTTCCAATTCTAAATAATTTACGGGACGGACATAAGTTGGCATTGAATCTGACTTTCCGTAATCCAATCTGTCATAAATTAGAATGTTGCATTTGCAAAGCTCGGCAATCTGTTTTGGAAAATCTCTCCAAAGTGCTGTGCATCCTAAAGAATCGTGCAGAAACACAATTGTTGGACGATCTTCAAACTCATTGTAATATTCGGCGTAGAGATTATTTCCGTCTATATTGATTAGCATATTACAGTTTCGTTTTGAATGATTTTTGCTTTTTTAGCTTTAGAAACATTAAGATAAACAATTGAGCCAAGCATTATTGCAATTCCGATAATTTGGAGAAAAGTAACTTTTTCGCCCAAAATAATGTGTGCACAAAAAACGGCAGCAGGCAATTCTAGCGTTAATAAAACAGAACTCAAACTTGCACCTATTTTAGGCATTCCAACTGTAAAACATATTGGCGGAATTACTGTCCCAAAAATGGCTAAAAATGTTCCCCATTGCAATAATCCGAAATCTAAATGTGTGCTTGTGGTAATAGCTTCGCAATTGATTAAAAATATAATCATTGCAGATCCGCTGGTCATTAAAGCGCTTTTTTCAAACATTGGGGTTTCTTTGCCAATTTTGCTTGTAAAAACAATATATAAAGTATAAAGGATTGCCGATAATAAACTCAAACCTATTCCTGTAAAAGAAATACTAGCATCGTTTAGATCTAAAAGATTCCCTGCGAGAACAGTTCCTAATATGATGAAAAGTGCTGAACCTACCTCAACAGTATTTGGTCTTTTCTTAAAAAATATCCAATCGACCAAAATGCTAAGCCAGGTAATCTGCATTAATAACACAATTGCCAACGAAGCAGGAATATAAGCAACAGATAAATAATAAGTGTAAGCAGAAGATCCCATTGTGATTCCTGCCAAAAGCAATTTCCAGTTTAATGCCATTTTATGGCCGTTTTTTAGTTTTTTAAAAATTGCGATCGACCATAAAATTAGGGTTCCTGCAAGTGCTTGCGTCAAAGTGATTTCGGCAGGAGAATAGCCTTCTCCATAAGCGATTTTAGCAAAAGAAGAAAGCATTCCGAAACTTAATGCGCCCAAAGCAACAATGATAATATATTTGTTCATTTTTTATTCTTGAAATATGTTTTGTACAGGCAAAAGTATATAATGGAGAATAAAGATCGATATTTGTGATTTAAATATGTATTTAATATTTTTAAAGTTATGATTTTGTGTGTTTTGTACGAAATTGAATTATTTTTTATACTTTAACTGGAAAAAATCCGATGCAAGAATTAAGCAAACAAGAAATAGAGTTACTTCGAATCCTTCAGGAGAATGCAAGATTTGATATTACAGATTTGACGGAAAGACTCAACATGTCGAGAACTTCGGTTTATGACCGAATTAAAAAACTCGAAAATGAAGGTTATATAAAAGATTATGTAGCGATAATTGATCCGAAAAGGGTAGGGTTAAATTTTACAGTAATTATTAATGTTTCTTTAAACAGTCAGCGTTTGGAGCTTGTAGAAGAATTTTCGAGACAAGTTGCCGCACTCGATGAGGTTGTTGAAGGATATGTAACTGGCGGAATCTTCGATTATGTTCTAAAAGTAGTAGTGAAAGATCCAGAATCGTTTAATGATTTTATTAGAAAGCTTTCAGATATTCCTAATATAAGCAAAGTGCAGAGTTCATTTGTAATGAGTTATATCAAACAATCTACTAAATTGCATTTTTAGATCAAAAACTACGCAAGCTTTTTAAATAAAAGGCTTGCGTAGTTTTTGATTAAATCTCTTAGAGTTTAAAAGTCATTTTTTAGTCCAATTCTTTTTAAGCTGTTAATGATTCTAAAAACAATTTCATCAGAAAACATGAAACTAGAAAGCGTTTCTTTTATTTCTCCTGCTGTTTGAGGCTGTAGCTCTAGAAGGTTATTTAAATAGACTTTTGCTTTTGCATCTTCACTTAAGAGGGATAAAGAAACAGCTTTTAATAAGGGATCCCAAATAGTCTCGCTAAAATCCATTTTTTCTGCCCAATATAAAGACTTTTGGTATTCTTTTTTATGGATGTAATAGTAACAATATCCAACATTAATCCACCATGGATGTGAGGGGTTTATGCGGATTGTATTTTCTAATAAATTAAACCCTTTTTCAAAATAACCTGCAAAAATCAATACGCAACCTATTCCTGAAGCAATACCAGAAGAATTAGGATTTATCTTTAGGCATTGTTCTGCCGCTGATAGACAATTGTCCTGATCTTTTTTAAAACAGTTTATAATGGCTAGGGCATACCAAGCCTGCTGACAATTAGGATCAATATTTAAAGCTTTTGTAACGCAATGACTGCTTTTTTCTACCGTTTTTTTACAATTATCTAATCCTAATGCCATAGAAGCTAAATGCATTTCGCCCAGCATTGCCCAAGCAATTGCATGATTTGGGTCTAATTCTACAGCTTCATTTAAATTGGACAGAGCCTTAGCAAAATTTTCGATAGAATAAGAGCGCTGATATTCATGATAACTGCAGATTGCTCTTAGAATTCCGGTGTTATTCGAAATTTTAGATGGAGCAGTTCTCACCATTTCATTAAAAATAATACCATAATAGCCACCCATAGTAGAAACTATATCTTTGACAATATCATTTTGAAGTCTAATGCCGTCATCTAAAGTTGCAGGTGTAAACAATTTGGTCATTATAAACTTTCCTGAAGAAGAATTTATCAGATTGATTCTGATTTGCAATTTGTTATCAATAATTTGAATATGTCCTGTAATAATAAAATCAGCTCCAATAAGATTAGCAGCTTCTAGAACATTTTCGTTAATTTTTGAAATAACATCAGAAGGGAAATGGCCGATTACAGAGATATCCTGAAAACGAGAAAGTTCTGCGCTAATTTCTTCGGAAAGAATCTGTGAAAAAGCTTCTAAATCTGGTCGATGAGCGATTGTTTTAAAAGGAAAAACCGTAATCACCGGATTTGTTTTATTGGTACTGACATGGAGATCAGTAGCTCTCATTTTGTTGTTGTGAATAAATTCTGGAACATAACCGCCTTTCGGGACGTGAATAATAAGCGGATTGTCTTTTCCGTCGGTAGAATAGTACTCATGAAGCAATTTTCTCAAGCGTCCTGCATGAATTCGAACCATTGCATCATCATGAGGATTAAAATGAGAAGGCCTGCTTAAAGCATTTACAGCTATAGAATATTCTTTGATAAACTGCTGTCTTTCATCTATAGTCTCTGTCACAATATAGCGCAGAAAGTTACTTAGCAGTGTTGAGTTTTTAAAAGAATAAAACTTCAAAACATTTTCCAGCTCATCATAGATTTTATCCGAGGGGATTTTTTTTATATCCATAATAAATTATTTGAAAATTATTAATGTCAAAAAAAAGTCACTGGGGCGTATAAAATGTTAAAAACCAAATGTTTATGGAGATATAAATTTATGAAAATTTTTAACATGTTAGTATTATTTATCTGATATTTTTAACCGTTAAATGTAACGGTTAATAACCCTGATTGTACTATTGTATTAATTATATTTGTTTGATAATCAATGAAAAACCTGTGTTTTGGTGCTTTTTTTAACAAAAAAAGACTGTATTATAAAAGTGTTGAAATTTTTGCATTCCCATATTAAAAACTTTTAGGATCAGATAAAAGCTTTTAAGGTGAATAAAAATTCGTACTGAGGAATATCGATTTTTTAAAATAAAATGACTTTTATTTTAAACCAGGACTGCAAAAATCAGATTAAAAGTTGTATCCCACAGTAAACAAACTATAATCATTATGAAAAAAAGGTTTTTGCAAATGACAGCTATGAGGCATCATTTCCTCATAACTTGTTTTCTCATTTCCGCTTTTGTTCAGGCTCAAGATGAAGGGAATAAAAGCATGGAAATCTACGGTTTTATTATGACCGATGTCGGTTATAATTTCAATCAGATACAATCAGATTGGTACGATGTGGTTAGACCTACCAAATTGCCCGCTTTTAAGGATCAATACGGTCCAGATGGCAGTTACTATGCTTCTGTACGTCAGACTAGATTAGGTTTTAAAAATTACTTTGACACAGGAATTGGCGAATTAAAAACTCATTTTGAGTTCGAATTGTTCGGTACAGGTGTTGATGCGGGACAGACTACTTTTCGTCTTCGCCATGCTTATGCCGAATTAGGAAAATTTGGAGCTGGACAAACTTGGAGCCCTTTTATGGATATTGGTGTGTTCCCGAATTCGTTAGAATATTGGGGACCAACAGGAATGGTATTTTTTAGAAATATTCAAATACGTTATATGCCAATTCAAGGCGATACCCGTTTAACCATTGCATTAGAAAGACCAGGAGCAAGTGCCGATCAGGGAGATTATGCAAATCGTGTGGAATTGCAAGGGGTAAAAGCAAGATTTCCGCTACCAGATCTTTCTGCAGAATATCATCACGCTACAAAATGGGGGTATATTGAGTTAGCTGGTATCGTTCGAAAAATCGAATGGAAAGATCAGAATAATGATCAGTATGATTTGTCTGGAGACGCAGTAGGCTGGGGACTTAATTTAAGTACTAATATCAATTTTAGTAAAAATGATGTTTTTAGAGGACAGGTTGTATATGGAGAGGGAATACAAAACTACATGAACGATGCTCCGGTTGATATAGGTATCGAAAACAATTTTGGTAATCTTGTAACTCCTGTAAAAGGTGTTGCGCTTCCTCTAGTTGGTGTTGTTGCTTTCTTAGATCATACTTGGAGTGACAAGTTTAGTACCGCAATAGGATATTCTATGATTGATATTGATAACTCAGACGGACAAACAGATGACGCTTTTAAAAAGGGACAGTATGTGCTTGGAAATCTGTTGTACACTCCTGTAAAAAATTGCATGGTTGGAGTAGAATTTCAGTGGGGTAACCGCGAAAACTTCAACGACGGATGGAGTACTTCAATAAATAAAATACAGTTTTCTTTTAGATATAATTTTTCACAATCATTTTATAAAAGAAATCAGTAAAAGCCTTTTGTTTTTTAATCAATAAAAAAAAGAAAATATGTGTAAAACTGTACAATACCTGCTATTGTTCGCATTGTCTTTAGGCATTCTTAATGCTCAGACTCGAACTGAAAAAGATCTTCTAGGAGAAAAACAAATCCCAGCAAATGCTTATTACGGTGTGCAGACAGCACGTGCGTTAGAAAATTTTCAGATAAGTAGTTTGACCACGCAATCTTATCCTGATTATGTAAAAGCTTTTGCAATGGTTAAACTAGCGGCGGCGCGTGCAAATGCTGATGTAGGCCGACTTAAAAAAGACAGGCTGGCTGCTATAGAAAAAGCTTGCCAAGCTGTAATTGACGGGAAATATCACGATCAATTTTTGGTTGATTTGTATCAAGGTGGTGCTGGTACTTCTGCTAATATGAATGTGAACGAAGTTTTGGCCAATATTGCATTGGAACTGAGCGGTCATAAAAAAGGAGAATATCAATACATTGAACCTCACGATGATCTTAATATGGGACAATCAACAAATGATGTGTATCCAACAGCTATAAAAGTGGCATTACTGCTTCATAATGACAAACTGCTTAAAGAGGCCGATCTTTTGGCTAAAGCTTTCCATAAAAAAGGGGATGAATTTAAAGACATCCTAAAAATGGGAAGAACAGAAGGACAGGATGCTGTGCCAATGACGGTAGGCCAGGAATTTCATGCTTTCGGAAATCAGCTTGATGCAGAGATTAGTGCTTTGAAAAAATCTGAAGTCTATCTATGCGAACAAAATATGGGAGCTACAGCTATTGGAACAGGTATTACTGCTTCTCCAGGTTATGCTGAAAAAGTAGCTGCACATCTTGCCAAAATTACAGGAAAACCAATCGTAATGAGCAAAGATCTAATTGCCGCCACAACCAGCCAGCAAGGATTTGTAATGTATTCTTCTACACTTAAAAGTATGGCAGTTGCATTGGCAAAAATAAGCAGCGATTTGATCATTTTGGCTTCTGGTCCTCGTACTGGTTTTTTCGAAATCAATTTGCCTGCACTTCAGCCAGGATCTTCAATTATGCCAGGAAAAGTAAATCCGGTTATGCCAGAACTTATGAACCAATTGTGTTTTAAAGTTATGGGGAATGACTTGACTGTAACGGTTGCCGCTCAATCTGGTTTATTGCAATTAAATGCTTTTGAACCTGTTCAAGCCATCGCTATGATGGAATCTCAAGGATTGTTTTTTAAAGCAATGCCATTATTTAGAAAAAACTGTATCGATGGCATTACGGTAAACAAGGACGTTTTGGCGCATTATATGGATCGAAGTGTTGGTGTTGTAACTGCTCTGAATCCTGTTTTGGGTTACGAAAAAACAACTGAACTAGCCAAAGAAGCATTGGCAACCAATAAAGGTATTTTAGAACTTATACGCGAAAAGAAATTGCTGACAGAAGATCAAATTAAAAAACTGCTTGATCCAGCAACTTTAACAGGCCAAAAATAAACCTCAACTTTAAACAGAAAAAACATGAAATTAAATATCAACTTTTGCAAAAAAATAATTTTACTGCTGATATTATCGCTAAATATCAGCATGTTCGGACAGGCTAAGCCGAAAGTTCTAATATTGGCAACCGGAGGAACAATTGCAGGTTCTGCTAAAACTGGGGTACAATCAGGATATACTTCGGGGCAGGTTACCATTGATGCGATGGTAAATGCAATTCCTGATGCTTTAAAAGTGGCCGATATAAAAGGCGAGCAAATTGCGAATGTAGGATCTCAGGATATGTCTTTTGAAATTATGCTGAAAGTGGCTAATCGAATTAATGAATTAGCCAACAGCAACGATGTAGACGGTTTTGTAATTACGCACGGAACTGATACGATGGAAGAAACGGCCTTTTTCTTAAATCTAACTACAAAAACAGATAAACCAGTAGTGCTTGTTGGATCAATGCGTCCGTCAACGGCAATTAGTGCAGACGGGCCTTTAAATCTTTATAATGCGATTGCAGTAGCCGGTGATCCTAAAGCAAAAGGACGCGGAGTTCTCTTGGTAATGAATGACTGGATTCATTCAGCTCAATCTTTAACAAAAGTGAGTACAACTGCTGTTCAGACTTTTATGTCTCCGCTTCGTGGACTTATCGGTATTACTTCTTACGGGACGAATGATTTCTTTAATTACCCTAGTCAAAAATTTGGGAAAAACTCAGAGTTTGATGTGAAGGGCGTTAGCTCTTTCCCTCGCGTAGATATTATTTATGCCGATGCAGATATGAAACCAGATTTAATTGATGCTTCAATAGAGCGTGGCGCCAAAGGAATTGTAATTGCTGGAGTAGGAAACGGAAATATGAACAAAGCTTCATTAGATGCTTGTGCAAGAGCCAGTAAAAAAGGAATTATAGTAGTTAGAAGCACGCGAGTTGCAACTGGACTTGTAAGCCGTAATGTAGAATGCAATGATGATGAACTTGGACTTATTGCTTCATACGCTTTGAATCCGCAGAAATCTAGAATCTTATTGTCAGTAGCATTATTGAAACAAAGAAGCTTGGCAGAACTTCAAAAGATATTCGAAGAATATTAATCTTATTTTTTAAGCAAATCTAGACTTATGATCCTAATACTATTATTGATGCTGATAAAATCATTGCTAAAGGCAACAGCTGCTTTTTGGTCTGTTAGTAAAAGGGAATAATGTAATATCAACTTGAAAATTTAATGTGTATGAAAAATAAAATAGTGATAAGAGCGGTTCTCGCAGGGTTTTGTGCTTTATTGGTTTCCTGCAACACAAAAAAAGACGAAAATACTGTAATTGACCTAAAAGAAATCAAGAAGCAAATTCAGGCAAAAGAAAATGAATATGCTGCTACATACAATGCAGGTCAGCTAAAAGAAATAGGATATTATGCAGACGATGCGATAACTTTTTATCAGAACAGGCCACCAATTATTGGTAAAGATGCTAGATATGAGTTTTTAGAATCAGATTTGACTAATAATACCAATACGATATCATTTGAAACCAAAGAAGTTTTTGTTTCGCATGACGGAAATATGGTTCTAGAAGTAGGATATTATAAAGTAATAGATTCTACTAAAACGCCAATTAATACCGGAAACTACATGAGCTATTTCGAAAAAAGAGATGGCAAATATGTTTGTGTAAGAGACATGAGCGCTTCTGATGGATTGATAGAATAACTTACTAAATAAAGATTATGAAAAAAATACTATTTATACTGTCATTGGTTTTTGGATTGAATGCCGCTGCGCAAAGTTCTGTTGATGAGATAAAACTAATCCAAGATCTTTACGGAAAATCTAAAGCAGAAGTGGTCAAAGAATATTTGGGTTTAACAGATGTACAGGCTACAGCATTTCAGCCGATTTATGACAATTACGAATCAGAGCGCAAAGCTTTAAGTCAAAAGAAGATTCAAATTCTTGAAGATTATGCAAAGAATTATGCTACGCTGAGCGATGCTAAAGCTACAGAATTAACATCTTCGAATTTAAAGTATAATCAAGAAGCTGAAAAACTGCTTACCAAAACACATTCTAAACTGGTGAAAGCTATTGGCGGAATCAATGCTGCAAAATTTGTGCAACTTGAACAGTATTTGCAAGTAACCATACGAGCTGAAATTCAAGATGCTATTCCTTTTATTGGAGAATTGGATAAAACGAAAAAACAATAAACGATTTCTGGGTACAGAGTAGAAAGTATAGAAAGAATCATTTTCTACTCCGCTTATTAATATTTTATACTCTTACTATGATAAAGAAATTTACAAAATATTTGACCGTTGCATTAATCATGTCTGCCCAGTTGATTTTTTGCCAATCTGATAATGATGGTCCAGAACTTGGGCTTCCTGGCGATAATCTTGATCTGTATGCTGTAATGTCTCTGTTCCAGAAATCAAAAACCATCGAGGAATTTGAAAAAAATCTGAATCTGGAAAAAACAGGAATCAATAATCTGGATTTGGATCTGGATAAAAAAGTAGACTTTATAAAAGTAGTCACAAAGAAAAATGGTAATTCGTTTACTTTTATTCTGCAGGTTGCTGTAAACAAGAAGGAAAATCAAGACGTTGCTGTTATTTTGGTCGATAAAGATAAAAACGGAAAGGTGAAAATGCAGATTGTAGGCGATGAGCTTCTGTATGGAAAAGATTATGTTATTGAACCAGTAGCTAAATCTTCGCCAGCAAAAACAGCAAACCCTGCCTATACAGGAGACGAACCCGTACAAAGTTCGCCAGCAGTAACGGCAGTTGTGGTAGAAACAGTGCCAATTGTGCAATATGTATATTCACCAGCTTACGTGCCATATTATCCACCTTATTATTACGGATTTTATCCGCCTTATTTCGCCGCTTTTACTGTAATGGCGGTTGGAATTTATCGTCATAACCATTATTACCATCATCATGGTTATCATGGCGGACATTATCATGGCGGGCATAACAATGTATATATAAATAACAGAAACAGTTTTAATAATTACAATAATAATAGATCGAGATCTACTACAGTACGAGATAATTCGACCAATAATAGATACAATACCAATCGAGGTAATTCGCGCCCTTCAGCAAGTACACGTCCATCAGCAGGAAATTCCAATCGTGCAGGAAATACTAGCGCATCTGGAAGAACACGTCAAAGTTCATCGCCAAGTGCAGGGACTTCAAATCTTAATAGAGGAAGCTCTTCAGGAGGCAATTTTAATAGAGGAGGAGGCTCTTCGTCAAGACCAAGTGCAGGACAAATGGGAGGCGGTTCTCGTGGCGGAGGTGGCTTTAGTGGAGGTGGAGGCTTCGGCGGAGGCGGCGGAAGAAGAAGATAAACGGCGTTTTTTATAATGTTTCATCAGAAAAAATGCGTAAGTCCTTTTGGGTTTACGCATTTTTGGTTTTAATTACATATTTCGAAATAATTCCGAAAAAGGAACATTTAAGGCTTTACCTATTCGAATAAGTTTATCAATACCCATAATTTGTTTTCCTAGCATATATCTTCTTAAAGCTTCAATATCAAGATCTGCATCATGAGCTACATGTCGGACTTTGAGATCTTTCTCTTTGACAATCTCTCTTATATTATTTCCAACAATCTTTACAGATTCGGGAACTTCATTCTTTCTCATCTCTTCTTATTTTATTTATTGAAAATTAAAATGAAGTAGTTAAAAAAACAGGAATATATAAATCCAGTCATATTCGTCTGTTTTTTGCTTATATTTGTTTGATAATGTGATGCTGTCAAATTCACTTAATGAATAAATATCTGATTATTAAAGAATAAATTATAGAAATGAAAGAATTAAAAGACTTAGAATACATCAAAAAACAATCGGTTCAATATTTAAATATTTTGAAACCAACGGGTAATAAAAGCTGTAATGTTGAGGTAAAGGTTTTAAATTATTCCGAATTAGGCTGTTTGATCACAAATACCTTAAAGCTTTGTATTATGGCTTTAGAAAATGAAAATCATAAAAACCCTTCGATAGATGTCAGATTGGTTTTAGAACAAGCACTTCATTTATTTCCTACTGACGAAATGGAATTGCTAGATATTATTAACGAAATGTTGGTTGAGGAATAACAAAAAGCTTCAGATTGTTCTGAAGCTTTTTGTTATGATAAGTTTTCTGTAGCAAAATTTTTGCAATACTCTTTTATGAGCTCTCTAACGCTCCTAAATTGTTCCATTATTTCAGAATCAGTTCCTGTTGCCTTTGCAGGATCGGGGAAATTATAATGAAATTTGACTGCTTTGGTTGGAAAAAATGGACATCGTTCTTTTGCATTATCGCAGACTGTAATGACAAAATCAAAATCAATATGGGTGTATTCGTCAATATTATTAGAGGTATGGTTTGAAATATCTATTCCATCCTCTTTCATTATCGAAATAGCTTTCGGATTAACGCCATGAGTTTCTACACCAGCGCTGTAAACCTCAGCTTTATTTCCTGCAAAAAATCTCATATAGCCTTCAGCAATCTGGCTTCTACAGCTATTTCCTGTACAAAGTATTAGTATTTTCTTTTTCATAATTAAACAAATAACCAAATGATATTTATAATGCAGAATTTTGGTTCAAAACCAAAAATAAGCTGCAGCAAAATAACAGAGGAGGTTATTATAATTGGTTTTTTGTGTTTAAAGATTAGTTCTTTCATTTTTTAACAGCATCCTGAATTTGGCGTGCAGCAGGAAGCAGTGTCATTGGTCAATTGAGTAAGATTGATCTTCTGTTTTTCTGCTGGAATACCGCAAGCATCTTGTGCCAAACATGCTGTGGTTTTATTTTTTAGAATAAACGTTTTTCCATTAAACTCTAAATCATATTTACCAATTGTACTGTTTTGATATTCTACTTCAATTTCTAGATCTTCTATGTTTAGCTTGTCTTCAGACAATTGAATGATGTGCAATAATTTATTAGGCTTTAAGCGATGCTCAAAATCGTTGGCATCCCAAAGCTGAAAGTTTACTGCTTTCTCAGTTCTGATTACTCCGCCGCAATCAATAAAGTTTTTGGTCACTACGCCAACTTCCGTCACATGAAAATGTTCTGGCACAAAAGTTCCATTTTCCAATTGAAACTCAACATTCTCCAATGTTGGTAAAATCTGTTTTACTTCTGATAATTTCATCTTGTTTTTATTTATTTGTTAATTGCAATATTACGATACACTTTGTCAAAAAAAATGTTTTAGCAACATTTTGATTTTGAAATAGTTTGTGTAATGTTTAAAAAGTAGGAGTTTAAAATGTCAATTGTTTTTTCATCAATACAATAACAAATTGCATTTCCAGAAATATTTCCTTTAATGATTCCCGCATTTTTTAACTCTTTTAGGTGCTGAGAAACTGTAGGCTGGGCAAGAGGCAGTTCGTTTACGATATCGCCGCAAATACATTCGTTTACTTTTAATAAATATTCGATTATGGCAATTCTTGCAGGATGCCCTAATGCTTTGGCAATTGTAGCAATTTGATTTTGTGCGTCTGTAAAATGTTCAGTTTTAGTTGCTCCCATGTTGGTTATATTAATATTGCAATATTGCGATATAGTTTTTAAATGATGAAATTTTTAATAGATTATTTTAGAAACAAAAAAAAGCTTCAGATTTCTCTGAAGCTTTTATGCTTTATCAATGAATGATTATTTTACTTTTTCTGGTAAAGTCATTTTCCAGACATTGTTGATTACATCAGGTTCTGGACCATAAATTCTCATAACAAACATGAATTTTTCATCTTTCGGAGTCGGAAGCCAGTTGCTTTCTTTATCCTTTCCAGGCGAAGTGCTTTGCAGATAAATAACCAAATCTCCGTTTGGCTCATACTTTAAACCTTTTGTTTTATTACCGATAGAATATCTGTTAATCGGATTCGGAACCAGAAAACGTTTCGGAAGATTATACATCGTTAAACTCCAAAAGTATTTCGCCTCAGGAAGCTGATCTTTACTGAATTTTATAACATATTTATTATTTCCTAAAAGAGGCTGATTGTCTTTGTCGTTACTAGCTCCCGTGTACACAGCTTCTTCTTTTGTGTTTCCGTAAATTCCAGCAGCCGCTGCAATTGCACGATTTAGGTAATTATTTTGAAGTTCGGCTCTAGTGCCAAAAAGATTTCCGAAGTCTTTAAGACCGCTTACTTTTGATTCTAATTCTTGTTTTGCTTCTGCAATTCCTTTTTCGATTGCTTTTATCGTTTCTGGCGGATATTTACTGCTGTCAAAAGCAGTGCCTGGTACAAGTCCGATTTTAGCAAAACGGGCTCTCAGTTCTTTTTCACTGCTGTCTTCGCTCGCATATTGTAATAGAGAGTTTAATACATTAATAAATTGCGGAGTGCCATAATCGCTCTCTTTCCAAACAGGAAGTTCTAAGTTGTATTTTTTAACTGGTGGTGCAGGCTGTTTTGTATATTCGTGTAGCGGAGTTATTTTATACTGACTTTGTATTTTTTTCAGATTAGAAATATCAGCAGGATCATGAAGCTGAGTTCGTCCGACTACAAATATTAAGTTGGTTTCTGAGTGCAAAACCTTGTCAATTCCTTTTGGCGTTTCACCTTTCCAGTCTGGTCCTGCAAGCAGATATTTTCCGCCATTGTTTCCAGTAACACGAGTTCCAATATATTCGTAGTTAAAGGTATATAAATCTACCAATTGCATTACGTAATATCGGTCACTTTCCATTTTAGGCACTTCAAGAACAACAGGTTCATCAGAAACATTAAGCGCTGCCATAGAGTAAGGCGTATCATTATTTATTGTTACAACTAGAGTATCTGCGGGAGTAGCGCTATTAGCGAAGCTTTTAAATTTATTAAAACCTGCGTATGCTCTGTCTCCTTTATTCAGCGCATTGGCATAAATGGTTTTGTAATTATAAAATATTGGATATCCGTATATCCAAGCTTCTTTTGCAATAGCAGTTATAGAGTCCGTAGACGTTGCACTTGCATTTTCTGGATTATCTTTTGATTGTTCTTTTTTGCAGGCTGTTAGTGCTAAAAGTGCAGTAATAAAAAAAGCGGTTAAATTTTTCATAATCGGGAAGTTTTATTTCATGTAAGATTTTTTCCTGATTTTAAAATTAGACTTTAATAGAAGAACTATACTTTTTTGAATGTTAAGCATGGTTGCAAATTATAACTTGAAACCATTTTGCTCTTATGAAATGACTTAAAATAAAAAAGCTCCAGATTTCTCTAGAGCTTTATGATATTAATATGTTAGGAGAATAAATCCTTAAAAATTAGTATTTATTTTTTTCGAACGATCAGCAATATAAGAGATCAACCAGATTACTTGTCCTTCTTTTACAAAGTAAATTTTCTTTGTTGCATAGTCTGGAATACTTTCAAGACAAGTAACAAGAATGTTGTTTGCCGAAATCAAATATTTTTGATCGTAAGTGCTTAAAACTCTTGCAGCCTCTTTGTTTGTTTTTGCAAGATTAGTAAACTTATTAAAGTTGTTTTTAAGAATTGCATCATAATCGATTACATCCTGAAGAGTCAAAGCAACATAATGCTCTTTATTAACATTCTCGTCATAGAAAAGAGTTGAAAATGCCCAAACAGCTCCACCAGATAAATATAATTTATCCTTTTTTGCCAAAGGAGGATTTGCATCAAATAATTCTTTTGTTTTTTTACGTAGAATCACATTATAATCAAAAGATTTTTCTTGATATGTAGACATATCGTTTACTTGACTTTTGTTTACCACTGTTTTTTCTACAGCATCAGTAAGTGTCATGGTTCCAAAACTAAGTTCTAATGGAACAAATTCTAATTTACCGTCTTTAAGTTCGTCGATATAACCGCCTTTTGTAGTTTGAGCACCAATATCAAGAAGGAAAGCATTAGCAAAATCAACAGGAGGAATAGCACCTTTTACAAGAGTTTTTGCTTCCTCGTTCACCTCTAATACTTCTAATTGTTTTCCAGTTAAAAGAGCAATTTTGTTTTTTAGAACATCTAAGTTACGCGCAGATGCAAAAACTGGAGCTGCTACAATAAAGATGTTTTCTTCAAGAAGTTTATTTTCAGCTCTAATTTTCTGTAATTGGTTGGTAACTGTAACGGTAGTTTTAGTAATGTCTTCTGCAGTAAGTTCGCCTTTAGAGTCAATGTGATCAGCAAAAGGAATTCTTTCAGTCCAGAAAGAAAGGATTTTATAATCGGCTTTTCTGATGTTGCTAACATCAATTACAGAAACTTTTATGGCTCTACGACCAATTTCGATTCCAGCATAAACACTTTTTTGAGAAAATGCAGAAGCAGAAAAAAATAAGGTTAAAAGGATAAAAAATAAAAATTTGGGGTTGTGTTTTTTAAGCATTGTGTTGAATTGTAGTTAGAATATAATTTGTTTTTAATAATTATAAAGTTTGTTTTATGTGGTATTTATATGAAAATCACAATTTTAGAATAAAAACAAATGATTTCATTATGGAATCGCGAATTTAAGAAAACATTTAATAATATAAAATCAGTTATTGAGAAAACGTAATATTAAATAATTGTAAAGGGATAACGGATTTTATTTCGCTAAAGTATATTTATTAAAAAAAGCTTCAGATTTCTCTAAATTTATGATCGACGAATTAGGAATTATCTATATTTGGTTGATTATGCATGGGACTTTTCATGTAGATATGTGAGCAACTGTTGATTTAAAGAAAATATATGATAGAGAATGAGACCGAATTGATTCGGATCAAGTTATTGGAAAATTCAATTCGTTTGTTTTCCGATTTCATGAGTGTATTGTCAGACGGATATAACCCGACAATGTTTGATATAAAAGTTAGTACTGATAAAAGATTAACTGATGAAGATCGATTTGTATTTTCCTCTCCAAACAATTTGGGTACAGAATTTTTTTTCCTTAACAAGATTCAGCCAACAAGAAAAGATATTACTAGCATCAGAGAGAGAATAAGCGAGAATTTTTCATGGTGTCTTAATCATTTAGCAACATTCAACAACGCGCCTGATATATTCAGAAGCAATTATCATATTGACAATCTAAATCAATTAGTAGAAACAGTAAAAAGGAACATTTTTGATCTAATTGACTTATGGGATATAATTAGTTATGAATACTTGATTGATACTAACGATGGGAGTTTGGTTAGAGTTCTTTTTATCCATTCTGACAATAAATCATTGATTTTAGATTTTGGAAATTATATTCACTGAGAGGCTCCCTTTGCCGATTCGAGCGTTAGTTAGTATAAGAACAAAAAAGCTTCAGATTTCTCTGAAGCTTTACTTAAATTTAATCGTGATAAAAAGAAGTTTCTATTTTTCTACTCTTTTGAAATCTAAATCTTGAAAATCAAAACTAAAATCGATATCTGGAGAAATGCCTTTCATTTTAATAGATTGGGCTTTACCTGTTTCGTCAAGTGAAAACATTACAAGAGCATCACAATTCATAGCTTGGTATTCCCATTTTACAGCAAATGTATTGGCATTATAAAAAGCCATGGGTCCATTTAACTTTGGAGATCGAAGGCATTTGATCCACAATTGTTTATTTTTTAAAAATACTTCTGCTTTTCCAAACCAGCTATCTTCGTAAATGCCAATAAAATCTTCATTTTTTATTTTGACATTTTTTGCAGAAGCTACTTTTTTCCAAACGTTTTTGGTTACGTCATCGCTTGAATTTCTGTCTTCGCTCATCCATTGGGCTACTTTATCTGTCCAGCCATAATCATTAAGGCCTAAATAACGATCTTCAATAGTGTTTGATACTGCAGTAAAAAGACCGCCACCTCCATTTTCGGTATTCGTTAGAATCACAATTCCTAAGTTCAGATCAGGAAACAGCGTTACTTTTGATAACATTCCTGGCAATCCTCCCGTATGTTCTACCTTAAGACTCCCTTTTGAATCTGATATAAACCATCCTAACCCATAACCGTTAAAATGAGAATTGTATCTAGGGTCAGAATCTGTAGGCATAATGGTATGCAAACGCCACATTTCGTCATGATTTTTTAAAGAAAACAGAGACGATTTTAAATCTTCACCATATTTGCCCTTATTTAAACGCACAATCATCCATTTTGCCATGTCAGCAACGTTAGAGTAAATACCTCCTGCAGCACTTGCTATTCCTATATCATAAGCTTCAACGGTTTTTATTGTTCCAGATGTTGAAGAATGAGGTACAGCGAGATTTGTTTTATCATTTAGCAAACTTCCAACAAACGTATGATTCATCTGCAAAGGAGTTATAATTCTTTGTTGTACAAATTGTTCAAAACTCATTCCGCTAATTTTTGCAATTATTTCCCCAGCAACTATATAAAGCAAATTATCATAATCAAACTTGGTTCTAAAGGCAGAAACAGGTTTAAAATGCTGAAAACTTTTTATCACATCTTGTGCGGTAAAGTTAGATTCGTCAGGAAAAAACATCAAATCACCAGCACCTAATCCAAGTCCGCTTCGATGCGTCACTAAATCCTGAATATTAAAATTCTCTGTAACATAATCATTATACATTTTAAATTCAGGCAAATAATCTTTAACCTTATCGGTCCATTTCAATTTGCCTTCATCTTCTAAAATAGATAATGCGGCTGTTGTAAAAGCTTTAGAATTAGATGCAATCTGAAAATTGGTGTATTCGTCTACCGCTTTTTTGGTTTCAATTGAACCAACTCCATATCCTTTCGAATGGATTATTTTTCCATCTTTAACCACAGCAATTGATGCTCCTGCGACTTTGAATCTTTGAAGAGCATTTTGCATTAAAGAATCAATTTTTACAGATGATAATTGAGCAAATGATGTTGAAGATGCAAAGCAAATAAAAAGTAATAAAGCTAAACGGATTCTCATTTTTTTCATATTAATTTGATTTTTGGACTTCTGGTAAACAGTTAAACAGAATTTTTAAATAAGAAATAATTTGGTTTGCAATTGAAATTTATGAATGACCAATATAAGAAATAACTTTATTGAATTGTAGTAATAAGATTTCATTATTTTCGTTTAAAAAATCAATCATCAATCAAATCAAATCAATCAAAATGAAAAAACAAATCGTTCTTTATTTTACAGTTTTACTTTTTACAAGTACTATCTCAGGGCAAGAGATAAAAGATTTTTTTTCAACTCTTGCTAAAAATAATCTTTTTAATGGCAGTGTTTTAATCTCAAAATCGGGAGAAAAAGTCTTTTCTAATTTTTATGGATATTCTAATTTCGAAAAGAACGAAAAAATCAATGAAAAATCTCTATTTACAATTGCATCGGTATCAAAAACCTTTACTTCTACAGCAATACTGCAACTTAAGCAAAAAGGGAAATTGAATATAGACGATCCAGTCCAAAAATATCTTCTGGATTTTCCGTATCCAAATGTTAGCATTAGACATTTATTGAGCCATACTTCGGGAGTAAGTAACTACTATCGTCTATTTGATAATGCAATAAAAGAAAAGCCAGAAAAGGTTTTTTCTAATGAAGATATTATACCTGCATTAATTGAAAATAAAGTGCCACTTTCATTTGCTCCAGGAGATAAATGGGAATATAATAATGTTAATTATTGTCTTGCTGCTTTGATAGTAGAGAAAGTAACTGGAATTAGTTTTAGAGATTATTTGAAACAAAATATTTTCGAACCAGCTAAAATGAAAGATTCATTTCTTCCTAAAGATAGAAGAATTAAAGAGCCAAATCAGGTAGAATTGTATACTTATCCCAACTTTTATTCGACTAGTGTAGTGAATGTTCAAACCTTAAAAGAAACTTTTTTAATAGATGAAAAAAGTAATTTTTATGGACCTGGAGGAATTGTAAGTACGGCTCTAGATTTACAGAAGTACCAAAAAGCATTGTTTAGCAATCAGCTTTTAGGTAAGAAAGAATTAGAAGAAGCGCTGACACCAGCAAAACTTAATGATGGAAAAATTGCTTCTTTTCGAATAGATGAAAAAGAGATAGCCTATGGTTTGGGCTGGGCGATGTACACTACTGATACTAATGAAAAAATAGTTTTTCATGATGGACTCAATACTGGGCTTACATCAATTTTAATGCATAATATTACTAGAAATAATACAGTCATTTTGCTCTCCAATACTGCAAGTCCGGTTCTTACGACCGCCAGTGAAGTTTTGAAATTAATTGATAATAAGCCTTATAAAATGCCTTTGCAGAGTCTTTCGAGAGTCTATGGCAGTTTACTTGAAAGTGGAAATAAAGAAAAAGCAAATCAGTTAATTGAAGAATATTTAAAAAATCCAAGCAATTATGAAGCAACAGAAAGAGATTTTAATAGACTAGGATATCAATTTCTTAGATCGCAAAAAACAGACAATTCTCTTTTAACATTCGCTTCAGCAACATTACTTTTTCCAAATAATTCAAATATATATGATAGCTACGGAGAAGCATTGCTTCAAAGTGGTAGAAAAGAGGATGCCATTAAGATGTATCAAAAATCTGTTGAATTAAATCCAGATAATGAAAACGGTAAAAAGGTATTAAAAGAATTGCTCTGATCAATGTAGAATTATGAGGTTTCAGAAGCTTTCAATATTTAAGGAAACAAAAACACCACTCATTTCGAGTGGTGTTTTTTTATTAATGTTTTTAGAAAAAGAAGTAACCAACAGATACCTGAAATACTCCGTTTTTATTTTTAATAGAAGAATTATCTACATTATTAATGTCAGTTAATCCCAGATTATATCTTACACCAAAATTAAGCCCGTTTTCAAGTTTGTATCCTAAGCCAAAATTAACACCAAAATCAAAAGTATTAAACGAATCTTTTACATCTGTTTTTTCACTTTTAGCAGAAAGTAAAAAACCTATCTGAGGTCCGGCTTCAAGACTCAATCCTTTTGTTACATAGTATTTTCCCATTAAGGGAATGTTCAAATAATTCATAGCAATTACATCATTATTGAAACTATATCCCTGACGAGAATACATTATTTCGGGTTGAAAAGAGAACTTTTCAGACAATGGAATTTCTGACATAACACCAATGTTATACGATGTTACAAAATCAGCATTTTCGGTATTATCTTCACTGATAGTTGCAAAGTTTAAACCCGCTTTAGCTCCAAATTTAATTTCTTGGGCATTTACATTCACAAATCCTAAAACTGTAAAAACAGCTAACAATAAAATTTTTTTCATAAAATAGTGTTTTGAATTATTTGATGCCAAAATTCAAAAAAGCAAAATTAGCAGAGGTTTCAAAAGCTTAAAAGTGGATAAATTGGTACTTATTTCTAGCTGTTTCTTAACTTTTTCTTAGGAACATGAAACGTTGAAATAAGCCAATTCTATTAAAGATTTTACAGAATAATCGAATGATAATTTGTAATTCAGATCTTATTAATTGTCATTTTGTTTAGTTTTAATTGTAATTCCTTTAACAGTAAATAAAATCAATTAAGTATAGTTTCGTGATGGAAAATTATAGGTAATTACCTAAAAAAAAACAGAAACAGCATCCTAACTAAATAACCACTATATAGATTGATCTTTACTATTTTTTTTAACACGGCAATTTTTCAAGGAATAGTTCTTGGAACAATTATTCTAAAATCACCACTATTTAAGAGTAATGCCAATAGATATCTGGCTTATGCAATATTTGCGCTTTCGGTGCTTATTGCCAATCTCGTTTTCGAAATAATTGATCTTTACAGCAGTATGCCTTTCCTGCGTTTTCTGGATAATGTAGAATGGGCATTTCTTTTTCCGGTTCTCATTTTTATGTTTGTTATACATCAGGTAAACCATCCAATTAGAAATTCGAAAAAGATTCGATGGCTGTATGCTCCGTTTGTATATTCAGCCATTACAAATGTTTTTTATGACTGTGATGCTGTCGCACATATTTTTACAATTCCGCACTTTCTTAAAAGTTTTCTAGAAACTTTAGGAAGTTTTGATTTTTATCTTGTTCTGTTATTTATGCCTTTTATGGCTGTTTATACTTTCGGTTTTATTAAATTTTCAAAAGATAAACAAGAAAAGAAATGGATCACTTTTCTATGGTTTTTGGTTTATGCATTAATGCTTTCCTGGATGGTGGTTATTTTGACAGGGCTGCTTTTTGAATATGATCTCTCATATGTTATGCAGATTTTGGCGTTGTTTGCTACATTTTTAATTCATTGCACGGCATATTATGGTGTGTTCAGATACAGGTTGGCTGACAATAAAACTGAAATCGAAGAATTGCTAAATAATAAGACTTTGTTAGACGATGAAATATTTGTTGAAGAAGTACCTATTAAAAGAGGAAATGACGCTAATGGCTTAGAAATCTTTACAAAAGAAAACCCTTATTTTAAGAGATTGGAAATACTTTGCGAAGAGCATCAAATTTATAAAGACAGCAATTTAAACCGAGAAAAAGTAGCAGAAGAGCTGGGAATAAGTGCGGGATATGTTTCACAACTCGTCAATGTGATTACGGGAGATAACTTTGCCAATTACATAAATAACTATAGGGTTGAAGCCGTGAAAGAAATGATTCTCGATTCGGATTATGAAAACTACAGCCTGCTGGCAATAGGATTAGAATCTGGATTCACTTCGAAGACAACTTTTCACAATGCTTTTAAAAAATCGACAGGTATGACACCAAACAGCTTTCGGAACACCAATAAATAAAATTGAATTTAGTTACATGTTTGAAAATAAATGAGTTATTTTTAATCTTGACCACGGAAACTGATAATTAGTAACGGACAAAAAATCATGAAAAAAGAATTTCCAACAATAAAAACAGAAAGACTTTTGCTGCGACAATTTGCAGATAGTGATCTTGAAAATGTTTTCAAAGGACTTTCACATCCAGAAGTTATCAAATATTATGGAGTGAGTTTTGAAACATTGGAAGCAACAAAAGAACAAATGGTTTTCTTTGCTGACCTTGAAAAAAACGATACTGGAATTTGGTTTGCTATTTGTTCTGCTGACAATAAAACATTCTACGGAGCGGCGGGATTAAATAATTTAAGTAAAGAACATAAAAAAGCAGAAATTGGTTTTTGGTTAATTCCAGATTTTTGGGGACATGGAATTATCAAAGAAGCAATACCGTTAATTTGTAATTATGGATTTGATAATTTAGAACTTAACAGAATTGAAGCATTTGTTGAGTCGGAAAATAAGAATTGTAAAAGCATAATGGGCAAGCTTGACTTCCAGTATGAAGGAACTATGAAAGATTGTGAAATTAAAAATGGCAAGTTTGTAAGTCTTGATATTTATGCTATCTTTTTATCTGCCGATAGCATAAGTGATTCCGCCAAGTAAATGCTGTACAAAAAGAGGATCGTTGTAACTTTCAGAGCTGTGTCCTAAAGCTGTGTAGAATATTCTGCCACCATCATATTCATGATACCATGCCAAAGGATGATTTTCGCCATGTTTACCGCCTTTATATGAAGATTCGTCAATCTTTATAAGCACATTTACGTTTGGGTTTAAATATTTAAAATTGTACCATTCGTCTTTTCGTTCCCAAATTGCAGGAAGATGTTTTGTAGACGAATGTTCATGATTTACAATGATAAGTTTTGCATTCTGTGGCTCAGGATGACCCTCGAAGATTCCGCCGATCATTTCTGTGTACCAAGACCAATCTGGTTCGCAGTTTGTGGCCGAATGAATGCCGACAAAACCATTTCCGTTTTCTATGAATTTTTGTAAAGCCAATTTTTGATTTTCGCCTAAAACATGACCTGAGGCACTTAAAAATATAACAGCTTGATATTGCTTTAAGTTTTTTGAATTAATTGCCAAAGAATCTTCAGTAGCATCGACAATAAAATGATTTTCCTGTCCCAATTTTTTTATCGCTGCAATTCCGGCAGGAATGCTTTCATGTCTGAAACCATTAGTTTTAGAAAAAATCAGAACTTTTTTGGTTTTATAAGAAGTAGTCTGTTCTTCGGTTTTTATGTGAAAAGAAACCAAGAAATAGCTTGTTAGTACAATGAAACTGAATAAAAATGATTTTTTTATCGAAAACAGGTGGTTCATTTTAGAAAATTTTATTTTGGGAAGATAGAAAAAAAATATTTCTGTCGAGCGTGTTTTCTAGGTATTACAAAATGGCTAGTTCTGAATAATCGACAGATTGTTACTTCTTTTGACAATTGAAAAGTTTCGTAAATGTCTCGAAATTTGCGTTTTGAAAAATTTTCAGATATTTGATAGATATAAAATCGGTAATCACAATAATATGGACTATCAAAATATTGTTCCCGAAGACTCTATTTCGCTTTTTGTGAAAAACATATGGGTGTTTGAAAATGAAGATAAAAATACAGATACGACATTGCCTTTTTTTGCAGACGGTTGTCCAGGTTTGATGTTTCAGCAAACTGATCACGGATTAATCGTAAAGCCTCACGATAAAAAGATGCCAGAAGTTTTTCTTTATGGCCAAACCATTCTGCCAATTGAACTTGAGATTTCGGGCGCATTTCTTATTATCGTTTTTCAGTTGTATCCGTTTGTCTTGAAAACATTTTTCGATATTCTGCCTCAAAGCATAAATGATAATTGCTATTACTTTGATGATACTGAAGAAGATATGAAGTGGCTCAAAAAACAATTGGGATTGAGTGAAAGCGTAAAAGATAAAATTGAAATTATATCAAAATTGCTTTTACGGTATTTTGAAAAGAAAAAGGAAAACCTTGATTTTGAAATACGACAAGGCATAGAATGCATCTTTCAAACAAAAGGTCAGGAAAGCATCCGTTCGATCGCCAGTAAGCTAAAGTTCAATATTCGCACCTTTGAGCGAAGATTTCTGACTGAAACAGGGCTTACTCCTAAGCAATTTGCTAAGATTATCCAGTTTCAAGCCTCCTTGGATCAATTGACGGTTAAAGATTATGAAAAACATACCGACATTGTGTATCAAAATGGGTTTTCAGATCAATCTCATTTTATAAAAGTTTTTAAGGCTTTTACCGGTAAAACTCCAAAATCATTTGAGAAATAATTGCCACTGTCGCTTTTATTCTATTTTAAGGCATTTATCTATTGCAATTTTGTATCACTAATCTTAAATATTGATATAAAATGAAAGTAATAATCTTTGGAGCCACAGGTACAGTTGGCATTGAAATCGTAAAACAAGCATTAAAAAATGGTGATGAAGTAACGGCTTTTGTTCGTGATCCTCAAAAACTACAAACCATTTCTCATCCTAACCTTCATATTCGTGTAGGTGATGTTTTGAGTTTGAATGATGTTGAAAACGCGCTGCAGAATCAAGAAGCAGTTTTTTGTGCCTTAGGCGATGGTAGAAAAGGCAAAATACGCGCAGAAGGAACAAAAAAAATTATTGAGGCAATGAGGAAAAAAGGATCAAAGAGGCTGATTTGCCAAACGACACTAGGCTTGGGCGAAAGCTATGGAAATCTTAATTTTATCTGGAAACATGTTATGTTCGGAATGTTGCTAAAAAAAGCATTTCAAGACCATAAATTGCAAGAAAAATATATTTTGGACAGTAATTTGGATTATACAATTGTTAGGCCTAGTGCTTTTACAGATGACCAAATTACCAATACGTATCGCATAGGTTTTGACGGAAATTATAAAAAACTCAATCTAAAAATTGCCCGTAAGGAAGTTGCTGATTTTATGATTCGTCAACTAAATACCAATGAATATTTAAAAAGAACAGTTAGTATTTCCAATTAAAATGAGAGCATCAAACATTCTACTAATTATTACAGCAACGACAACAGCATTAATGGCTGGGCTTTTCTTTTCATACTCGATTTCGGTGAGTTTGGGATTGGGAAAACTAAACGATAAGGAATTTCTAAATGCCATGCAGAACATCAATCGAGAGATTCAGAATATACCATTTTTCATTTGTTTTTTTGGCACGTTACTTTTGCTTCCAATTACCAGTTTTCTGCGCTACAAAAAGCAATCGTTTCTGTTGCTCTTTATAGCGACACTATTTTATTCAGTTGGTGTGTTTGCTGTAACTGTATTTGTAAACGTTCCTCTCAATAATACTCTGGAGTTGTTTGATCTTGCAAGTGCCTCAAGCGCAAGTGCGAAGCAAATGAGAAATATCTTCGAAGACCGTTGGAATTTTTGGAATAACATAAGATCTCTATCTTCCTTATGCAGTGTGTTTTTCGTTATTTTAGCCTGTGTTTATAATGGACATAAATTAAAAAATAATTGATGCTAAATATAAAATAAATTGGTAAAAACAAAAAAACACCACTTGTAATGAGTGGTGTTTTTTTTGGTAGTGAGAAGCATTTAAATATCTAACCAGATCATGGATTATTATAATGTTTTAGCATGTGCATCTTAATTTTTTCTATACTTTTTTCGTGTATAGTCACTCATATAAGAACTAAAAAAACATCAATCAAATTTAATGTCCTTCTGACAGTTTGTAGTGAAAAAAATATATATTTGAAACATCTCACCGACATTAACTAACCAGAAATAAAAAATGAAATTAACAATTACAATCGGACTTCTTTTAATTGGATATCTTACATTTGGACAAGGAAGAATTCAAAAAATTGACAGTTTACTTAATTCTCTTTATTCACAAGAGAAAATCAATGGAAATTTTCTAATTGCAGAAAAAGGGAAAGTTATTTATAGCCATAGTTTTGGACTTGCAAACGAAACAACAAAAGAAAAATTGAACGAAAATTCGATTTTTGAATTGGCATCTTGTTCAAAGCAGTTCACAGCAATGGGGATAATGATACTTAAAGAAAAAGGGAAGTTGAATTTGGACGATGACATCAATAAATACTTACCCGAACTTTCTTTTTATAAAGGTATAACTGTAAGAAACTTATTGAATCATACTGGGGGTCTACCAGACTATATGCAACTTATGGATAGTTTATTTGACAAATCTAAAATCGCCACTAACAAAGACATAATTAATATATTTAGTACCCATCATCCAAAAATATTATTTGAGCCAAATACTAAATGGGAATATAGTAATACAGGTTATGCACTATTAGCATCAATAATCGAGAAAGCATCGGGTTTGACATACGCTGACTATTTAAAGACAGTTATTTTCCAACCGTTGAAAATGAAAAATACCTTTGTTTACAATCGTAGATTATCGCCAAAGAAAATTGACAATTATGCTTTTGGATATGTTTACTCAGATAGTTTGAAAAAATATGTTTTACCAGATGAATTGGAAGAAACTAAAATAGTTGTTTGGCTTGATGGTATTGTTGGAGACGGAGGAGTTAATTCAACTGTAAACGATTTATTGATTTGGGATAGAGCATTATACAACAATAAATTACTCACAAAAGAGGGAATGAAATCAGTTTTTGAATTAGCAACTTTGAAAGACGGAGCTAAAAGGAATTATGGTTTTGGCTGGGGAATTGAAGAAAATGTTGATTTTGGAAAAATTGCAAACCATGATGGAGGTTGGCCAGGTTATGTAACTTTTATCGATAGGCATCTTACAAATGATAAAACAATTATAATACTTCAAAATCACAACAACGTTTCAATACCTTCTAAAGCAATTAGAAATATTCTGTATAATAAACCATTGCCGGTGCAAAAATTCAGAAAAGAAATTAGTGTTACTACCGAAGAACTTCAAAAGTTTGTTGGAACTTATGAAGTTGAAAAAGATTTTGAAATCAAAATTTCATTAGATAAAGACCAACTATTTTCACAATTAACAGGACAAAATACGTTCCGAATATTCGCAGAAAGTGAAAAGTTATTTTTCTATAAAGTAGTAGATGCCCAAATTCAGTTTGAAAAGAACGAAAAAGGAGAAATTTCAAATTTGTTTTTATTGCAGAATGGGAAAAAGATAGAAGCAAAAAGGACGAAATAAAAAATCGATCTCTCCAATGTGTAGACAGCGATAGTGCATATTTACAATTTGTGCCCGCAAAGAGAATCAGAAAAAAAGGTAAAAACAAAAAAAGCTTCAGTGAAATCTGAAGCTTTTTTCTTAGTAGCGGTCGGGAACAGGACTCGAACCTGTGCCCGCGGCGGCGGATATGAGTCCGACAAGCTGATAAAATTTTGAATAAAAAAACACCAGCTTTTTCAAGTGGTGTTTTTACTTAGTAGCGGGAACAGGACTCGAACCTGTGACCTTCGGGTTATGAGCCCGACGAGCTGCCTACTGCTCTATCCCGCGATGTTTCGGGTGCAAAGATACGCCGATTTTTTAGAAATCCAACGAAAACTTAAAAAAATGTTTTATTTTCTGTATTGAGTTGATATGACTACCTTTGCATCTTAAAATATCATGCAAATGTCACATAAAGCAGGTTTCGTAAATATTATCGGAAATCCAAATGTTGGAAAATCAACATTGATGAACGCTTTCGTTGGAGAACGATTGTCGATCATTACATCAAAAGCACAAACTACACGTCATAGAATTTTAGGAATTGTAAACGGAGAAGACTTTCAATTGGTTTTGTCTGATACTCCTGGAATCATCAAACCAGCATACGAAATGCAAGAATCGATGATGAACTTTGTAAAATCGGCTTTTGAAGATGCTGACATTTTAATCTACATGGTCGAAATAGGGGAGCAGGATTTGAAAGACGAAGACTTCTTCAAGAAAATCATTCATGCTAAGATTCCGGTTTTATTACTTTTAAATAAAATTGACAATTCAAACCAAGAACAGTTAGAACAGCAAGTTACTTTTTGGAAAGAAAAAGTGCCAAATGCAGAAATTTTCCCGATTTCGGCTTTGCAGAATTTCAATGTTCCAGAAGTTTTCGGAAGAATTATCGAATTATTGCCAGAATCACCACCGTATTACCCTAAAGACCAATTAACAGACAAACCAGAGCGTTTCTTTGTTAATGAAACAATCCGTGAGAAAATCTTATTGAATTACGCTAAAGAAATTCCATACGCAGTAGAAATTGTAACAGAAGAATTTCATGAAACCGACAATATTATACGAATCCGTTCAGTAATTATGGTGGAGCGTGACACACAAAAAGGAATCATCATTGGACACAAAGGTGCCGCTTTGAAAAAAGTAGGAACCGATGCCCGTGCTGATTTAGAGAAATTCTTCGGAAAACAAATTCATATTGAACTTTATGTAAAAGTGAACAAAAACTGGAGAAGCAACGCAAATATGCTGAAACGATTTGGTTACAATCAGTAGTTTTTTTGTTTAATCGGTTAATCGTTAAACGAAAGTTCTTTTGAAAATAGGTGTCCTAGCCCAGATAGGAGCGGTATCCTTTTTCTGGCTTCTTTAGCCAGGAAAAGATATAGCGGATAGCTGGATTAGCTCCTGAAAATTATGCAAAAAAAACAATAAAAACTTAGGTACTTAGTTCCGATAGCTATCGGGATAGCAAATTAGTAGTTTTTTTAACTACCTTTGCAAAAAATTTAAATAAAGCATTTTTGACTTATAATTTATTGTTATATAATCAAAAAGTGAAATCTTAAATCTAATCCCGATAGCTATCGGGACTAAAATTCAATAAAATGAGTAATAACATTGTTGCGATAGTAGGAAGACCTAATGTAGGGAAATCGACCCTTTTTAATAGGCTGATACAAAGAAGAGAAGCTATTGTAGATTCAGTATCTGGGGTTACCCGTGATAGAAACTATGGTAAAAGCGAGTGGAACGGAAAAGAGTTTTCTGTCATTGATACAGGTGGATACGTTCGAGGGTCTGATGACGTTTTCGAAGGTGAAATCCGTAAACAGGTAGAGCTTGCTATCGACGAAGCCGATGTTATTATTTTTGTGGTTGATGTTGAAGAAGGAATTACGCCAATGGATGAAACCGTTGCAAAATTGCTTCGTAAAGTAACAAAACCAGTTTTATTGGCTGTAAATAAAGTAGATAACGCAATGCGTGAGAAAGATGCAATTGAGTTTTATAATCTTGGTTTAGGAGATTATTTCACATTTGCAAGTATTTCAGGAAGCGGAACAGGAGATTTATTAGATGCTTTAATTGAAGCTTTCCCAGAAAAACCAGAAGTTGAGGTTAAAGAAGATTTGCCTCGTTTTGCAGTTGTAGGTCGTCCGAATGCAGGAAAATCTAGTTTTATCAATGCCTTGATTGGTAAAGATCGTTATATTGTTACTGATATTGCTGGAACAACTCGTGATGCAATTGATACTAAATTTGACCGTTTTGGTTTCGAATTTAATTTGGTTGATACTGCTGGTATTCGTCGTAAAGCAAAAGTAAAAGAAGATTTAGAGTTTTACTCTGTAATGCGTTCTGTACGTGCTATCGAACATGCTGATATCTGTATTTTAGTGATCGATGCAACACGCGGATTTGAAGGTCAGGATCAGAGTATTTTCTGGTTAGCAGAGAAAAACCGTAAAGGTGTTGTAATCTTGGTAAACAAATGGGATTTAGTAGAAAAAGATACGATGTCTACTCGCGATTACGAAGATAAAATCAAAAAAGAATTGATGCCATTTACAGATGTGCCAATTTTATTCGTTTCTGCTTTAACGAAACAACGTTTATTAAAAGCGCTTGAAGCAACAGTTCAAGTTTACGAAAACAGAAAACAAAGAATTGCGACTTCAAAATTCAACGAGTACATGTTGAAAGTGATTGAAGCGTATCCGCCACCAGCAACAAAAGGAAAATATGTAAAGATTAAATATTGTATGCAATTGCCAACACAAACACCTCAGTTTGTATTTTTTGCTAATATGCCTCAATATGTAAAAGAACCTTATAAAAGGTATTTGGAAAATAAAATTCGAGAGAAATGGGACTTTGCAGGAGTTCCAATCGATATTTATATAAGAGAAAAATAAAAAAATGAGTCCCCTGAATAGGGGACTTTTTTATGTTTTGTGTCTATCTTTATTATAGTATCAATTTTTTATTGGCATTATATTTGAATAAATGTAAAAAATACAATTAAACCTTTTGCATTTTTTTAAGTCTTACTGATCTAACTAACCTAATTTTATGACCAGAATTTATTCATTACTATTGTTTCTAGCTTTTGTTTATTCGGCAAATGCACAAAACAATATCGTTATTAAAGGAACTGTAGTTGATATCAACTCGCAGCTTCCGCTTGAACTCGCCACCGTTTATTTTACAGCCGTAAAAGATTCAACAATTATTGAATATGCTACAACCGATAAAAACGGAAATTTTATTATCAATACTAAAAAGTATGATAAGCCAGTTTTCTTAAAAGTAAATTATACAGGATATCAAACTTATTTTGAAGAGCAAAAAGCGCTTACAGAAAGTAAAGACTTTGGTAAATTGTACCTGCTTGAAAATGCCAATGTCTTGAATGAAGTGGTAATTAAAAGCGAAGCACCGCCAATTACCATTAAAAAAGATACTCTAGAATTTAATGCAGGTTCTTATAAAGTGCGTCCAGATGCAAATGTGGAAACTTTACTGAAACAGTTGCCAGGATTTGATGTTGATAACACGGGAAAAATTACGGTAAATGGACGAGAAGTCAATCAGGTTTTAGTCAACGGAAAAGCATTTTTTGATAAAGATGGAGCTATTGCCATTAAAAACCTTCCGGCTGATATTATTAAAAAAGTTCAAGTTTCTGATTTTAAAACCAAAAAAGAAGAACTGGCTAAACAAGAATCGACTTCAGATTATTCGAGTATAAATATTACCATTGACGAAAAGAAAAATAAAGGCTATTTCGGAAAAGTCCTTGGTGGATATGGTTCAGACGAGCGCTACGAAAGCAGTTTAATGATGAACTTCTTTAAGAATAAGCAAAAAATAAGCGTATTGGCTTCGTCAAACAATATCAACTCGACCGGATTTTCTATGGATGAGGTTTTTGATAATATGGGAGGCGGAAGAAATGCAAAAGGAGGAAGTCAAGGCGCGAGCAGTGGAGGAAAGGGAATTACGCAGTCTACTTTGGCCGGAATTAATTATTCTGATGATTGGACAAAGGATTTGGAGTTTATGAGCAGTTACAACTTTACAAATGCTATAACCAAAAACGAAAGTAAATCAAACCAGCTTAGTTTGTTGCCAACAGGAAATATTTTAACCGAAGCAGATTCTAAAACTAGAAATGAAAACACAGGAAACAAAGTAAATTTTGAACTGGAATACAAAATCAATCCTACTATGCAGATTGTTTTTGCTCCTAAATTGAATTTATCAGAATCGAACAGCAATTCGTCTTCTTCGACTTTTTCTGAAAATGAAAATGGCGATGCATTGAACGAAAGTACGGCAACATCGCACACAGAAAGTTCAAATACAAGTTTTGCTAACAGTATTAACTTCAATAAAACTTTTAAGAAGCAATCGCGTAATTTAAGTGTGGTTTTTAACAACAATAACACTAAAAATGATTCGAACGGAATCAATATTTCTGAGACTATTTTTTATCAGGATAATAAACCAAATGATGAAAGAAATCAGAATGCAAAAAATACATCAAAAAGTGATGCTTATTCGCTTGATCTTGAATATACAGAGCCTGTAACAGATTCGCTTCGACTGCGTTTCGGAACCGATTTTGACTGGCAAAGTTCTATGAACGATCAAAAAACATTCAATTTTGATGATGCATCGCAAGAATACTCAGATTTAAATTTATCGCTGACCAATTATACTACATCAAAACAAAATTCGATTGCACCGAAAGTTGGTATTACTTGGCAGAAAAGTAAATTTACGTTGAATGTAAATTCAAGAACATCAATTGTAGAATTTGATAATCATTCTTTTTACTTGAATCAAGCTACAGATTTGAATAAGAGATATATGCTTCCTTACGGAACAGCACAGCTTAGATATAAATTTAATCGTTCTAAAAATTTGACTTTTAAATACGATTATTCTAATGCGCTTCCGTCGGCAACACAATTAATGCCAGTTGCAGATTTAAATAATCCGTTAAATAGTGTAATTGGAAATCCAAATCTAAACCCGATTGAAAAAAGTACAACGGGCATCGATTTTAAGAATTTTGATTTTAGAACGCGTTCTGGGTACAGTTTATTTCTTAAAGGAGATTATTACAGTAATGATATTGTTTCTACTTCGATTTATGATGACAGCGGAAAAAGAAATACGACTTATGTAAATATTTCAGGAACTTATTCGGCTTCGGTTGGAGGAAACTGGAACCAGCAGATTAAAAAAGATGCTCATACTATCAGATATGGTTTGCGTTTAAGCGGTAATTATAATTTTGATAAAGGATTTACAAATGCTGTTTTGTATTATGCAAAATCGGTTGTCGTTACGCCAAGTGTTTATGCTTCTTATGATTATGGAGAAGTGCTTTCGATTGCGCCATCTTATAGTTTATCGTATAACGAAACGAGATATGAAAACTATTCAAGAGACGCCACTTCAAACGTAATTCACAGAATTAATATGCAGACAACATCATATTGGCCAGCTAATTTAATCTTCGGAAATGACTTTGGATATACTTATAATTCAAATATTTCAGACGATTTCAAAAAAGATTTCTTCCTTTGGAATACGAGTTTGTCTTACGGATTTTTAGATAAAAAATTATATGCTAAAGTAAAAGTGTATGATGTTTTAAATCAGAACCAAAGTGCAACAAGAACCATTTCACCAACTTCAATTAGAGATGAAGAAAACACCGTTTTAAAACGATATGTAATGTTTTCTTTAGCCTATAAAATTGGAAACTTTGCCGAAAGTAAAAAAGGAGGAAAGAGACAGAGGGGGTCTTGATTTTTAAGGTGCAAAGGTTCAGAGGAACAAAGGTTCAAAGGTTAAAAAAATGCCTGTCAAATTTAATTTGACAGGCATTTTTTGTATAACTCATAACTCATAATTCATAACTCATAACTTTTTACGATTAATTCTATGATAAACCGTAAACCTTACAATATCACGATCGTAGAAATCTACACCGCTTGCGCGTCTTTGAAAGTTCTTTAAATAACCCAATTCTAAACCAAGATTTGGATTGAAATGATAACGTAGCGCAATATAAAAACGGTTTTGATCGAATGTATTTCTACGATTGTCTTTTCCGAAATTAAATAAAATTTCATCTGAAATAGTTCCCTTTATGCTTCTTCTTTCTTTTTCCCATAGAGTAAACATAGATTGTAAACGGTATCTGAATCGGTATGCAAATGAGAATTCGTCTAAAAGTCCGTTTTTATCTGCTTTTTGAATGAATCGTTCTTCTAGTTGAAAGCGATTATGAAAAGTGATTTTGGCAATATCATTAATTAAAGTAAGGTCTTGCTGTGCACGATATTCAGGAACAGAATAATCAGGATCAAGGTTTGGGTTTTGAGTATTGACGCTAAAAAAGGCAAATCCGGCACCAAAATCCATCATATTAGTCGCTCTGTAACGAACTTGAGATCGTATAACGAAAAGATTCTCATGAACAGGTTTTACAAAGCTTCGATTATCAAATTCAGAATGAATAGCCCATTTTTCGGATAACGGAAAAATATTATAGTATCGAATCCAAGTCAAAGTCTGCTGGTCGATATTTCTTTGATTTTGCCCAGTAATTAGCTGACAAAGAAAGATTATAATAAAAAGTAATCTAAAAGATCTGTTCAAAAACTATAAATTCAGGCTGCGAATTTATACAAATGATCTTATTTCCGTCTATTTTAAAATTTGATTTGAAAGTTATTTTGTGAAATAAAAAAAAGGGACACATTTTAAAATGTATCCCTTTTTAATACTAAAACTAACTAACCATCTTACAGTGAATACTTAAATGTAACGCCGTAAGTTCTTTGATCACCAAGAACTCCAGCATATTGACCTGTGTTACCACCTGCAGGCAATAATTGCTCATAGTAATCTTTATTGAAAAGGTTTCTTCCCCAAATCTGAATAGATAAACCTTGCGAAGCACGGAAACCTAAACGAGCATTAAAGATTGCATAACCTTGTACTACTAAATATTTTGAAGCCGAAGGGCTTGAAGAAAATTCAGAACGAGCGTATCCGTCAGCAGCAAAGAAGATTTTTCCAGCATTACCAAAGAATTTTGCGTTGTCCGAAAGTTCACCTCCAAGAGAACCTGCCCATCTTGAAGCTCCTGGCAATTCAGTTCCAGAAACATCTTTGAAGGCAACTGGTGCTCCAGTTTCTTCTAAAGGTAGTGGCGCATTAGTAAACTTCACATATTTACCATCTGTATAAGTTGCCGCTCCATTAATTGTTACATGCGAATTGATAACAAAACTTGCATCCAATTCTGCACCTCTTACACGTACTTTATCCGCATTGGCAAGATATCCACGGTTTACACCTAATTCAGCTGCCTGAACGTTGGTTTGGAAATCTTTGATGTCAGTATTAAAGAACGTTAAGTTGAAAATTGAGTTTTTGAAAGGAGAAGTTTTTACTCCAATTTCATAATGATTTACTTTTTCTGGCTTAACCACTGCAAGTTCAGTTAATGGCTGTCCCGCTGCATTTGTTGGAAGACCAGCTACGTTAACTCCAACCGGCTTGTAACTTTTTGCATAAGTTGCATAAGCGTTGATTTTGTCTGATGCTTTATAAGTAAGCGTTAAGTTTCCAGAAAAGTCTGTATTGTCAGTATCTGAATCAAATGCTTGATCAGAGTAAACCGATTTTTTCAAAGCCAATAAGGCAGGATCTGTAGTCTGAAGACCTCCATAAGTTTTACGAGAATAACTTGCGTCTTTTTTATCAAAATTATATCTCAAACCAGGTAAAATGTGGAATCTCTCTGTAACAGCCCAATCAAGCTGTCCGAATACTGCAGCACTAGAAGCTCTAATTCTTGCATCAGTTTTAATTCCGTATCCTTCAAAAAGACCTGGAGTTTTCCATAATGGACTAGTTGAACTTTGAGAGAATCTCCATTGAGCATTTCCTGATTCTTCTGTACCATCTGTTTGAGAAGTCTGATCGATAAAGAATACTCCTGCAACACCGCTAATTTTTGAAGTTAATTGTCCAGCATAACGAACCTCTTGTGTAATCTGAGTTTGTCTTGTTGGGTTTTGAGATTTAGCTAAAACTTGTAACCCTGTAAAATCTCTATCGTTTGACGGGTCCCAGTTCCAGAAACGCCATGCAGTTGTAGAAGTTAGAGTTCCGCCTCCAATTTTAGTGTCAATGTTTAAAGAAACACCTCCTAAATCTTGTCCAGAACGCCAAGGTGTATCGTGATCTATTTTACGGTCAAAAGCATTTAAACTTGGTAGTTGATAATTTAAATCTTTAATAATAGCATCAAACTGACGGTATGCAGCCCTTTGGGTAGGGGCAACACCAGCAACAACCTGCGCATATCCGTCAGGACGCTGTGTTGTTAAATCTCCTGCAAAAGTAATGTTAGTATTTTCAGTAGGAGTCCATAATAATTGTCCTCTAAAACCTTGATTGTTTAAAGTATTGGTTGGTCTTCCTGTCGCAATGTTATCAATTAAACCATCACGTTGTGTACCTGAGAAAGATAAACGACCAGCAACTTTTTTCCCTAATGCTCCAGTGATAGAAGCTTTAGCTTGTAAAAAGGCGTAATTTCCGTAAC
The DNA here is from genome assembly GCF_016735615.1 of Flavobacterium tagetis. GTDB lineage: Bacteria > Bacteroidota > Bacteroidia > Flavobacteriales > Flavobacteriaceae > Flavobacterium > Flavobacterium tagetis. The sequence goes on along the minus strand of NZ_JAERSF010000001.1, from coordinate 140,389 downwards.
TCAATTCAAAATCGGCACCAGTTGTAAAACTTGGTTTGCGAGATGTAATATTAAAAGCTCCAGAAGTTGTGTTTTTTCCGAATAAAGAACCTTGTGGGCCACGTAATACCTCGATTTGTTCTACATCGATAAAATCTAAAGTAGTTGCTGCAGGACGCGCATAATAAACACCGTCTACGTAGAAACCAACTCCAGGATCGATACCATCGTTGGTAAGTCCGAATGGTGAACCTAAACTTCTAATGTTGATTCCAGTATTTCTTGGATTAGAAGAATACAATTGTACAGAAGGAACCAATTCTTTAATACGGTTTACGTTGAAAGCTCCTGCTGCTTCTGCTTGTTTTCCTGTAACTACAGAAACGGCAATAGGCACGTCTTGTACTTTTTCAATTCTTCTTCTTGAAGAAACTACAACCTCAACAAGTTTGTTTTCTTCGCGTAAAGTCACCAATAAAGGTGAAGCAGGGATAGCTGTAATTTCAAGTTCAGCGGTATTATAGCCAATGTATTGAACTAGGATTGTAAGCGGTAATTTTCCTTGTGATTCTATCGAAAATCTTCCCTCAGAATCTGTAATTGTGCTAAAAGTTGTTCCTTTAATTACCACATTGGCTGCTTCTAAAGGAATATTTTGATCTGTTGTAACAACCCCGTCAATTTTTTGCGCGAATGAGATTGAGAATGTTAAAACTGCAAGTATTGTAAGTATATTTTTTATAGATGTCTTCATTTTTTATATTAAGTATATATGATTAGTAGAATTTAAAATTAAATTTTTTTTTACCAACACATACACATCATAGATGAAGCAGTATTCACGATTGTGAAATTATAATTATGTTTTTTTTGCAAAAGATTTTGTCCACCTGATTTACTAGAATGTACTTTCATGAGTTAAAATTTTGTAAATGATTAGTTAATTATTTTTGGCAAATATATATAATTAATTCTATCGATTTACTAGACTTTAGAAAATATTTTTTTATTTTTTTACCAATGAGGCGATTGTGATGCCTTCCATAGCCTTCAAAGTTTTATCTCTAATTAGCATTAAACCGTGACGAAGACTGCATTCGGACTCGGTTTTACAATCAGAGCAAGGCTCGTAAAAATTTAAAGAAGCGCATGGCAAAAGGGCAATTGCACCGTCAAATAATCGGTGAATTTCTGCCAAAGTGATATCGTTTTTGGATTTAATTAGATAGTATCCGCCAAATTTTCCCTGCTTACTGCTTACAAAACGACCGCGTTTTAGATCTAATAAAATCTGCTCTAAAAACTTTTTAGGAATGTTAGCGCCATCAGCGATTTCTACAGTTCTAGAAATGTGATTTTCGTCTTGTTCTGCTAAATAAAGTAAGGCCTTAAGGGCGTATTTTGCTTTATGTGATAACATCTATTAATAAATTGTAAAATGTAAATGTATGATTTTTTAAGATTGAAACCTAAACTTGAAACCTGAAACAAAGAAAATTAGAACCAGAATAAATTACCAGCCTCCGCTAGATCCACCGCCAGAGAAACCGCCACCGCCAAATCCGCCACCGAAGCCACCGCCTCCGCCAAAACCACCACCAGATGATCCGCCGCCGAAGCCTCCAAATCCGCCTCCGCCACTTCTTCCAAGATTACTCAGAATAATAACATCGAGCAGGCTAGGACCGCCGCCATTGTTGCCAGAATTTCCTCCGCCGCCTCTTTTATTTCGAGAAAGTAAGATCAAAACAATTACAACAATTACGATAAAAGGTAGAATAGGGAAATCTTGTCCTTTGGCTTGTTTGCGTTCGCCTTTAAATTTTCCTTTAAAAACATCAATAATGGCATCAGTTCCTTTATCAAGACCGTTGTAGAAACTTCCTGCTTTAAATTCCGGTATAATGATGTTTCTGATAATTGTTCCGCCAATACCTGCCGTTAAACGATCTTCAAGTCCGTACCCTGGATTAATGGCAATTTTCTTCTCATTTTTAGCTAAAAGAATAACAACTCCATTATCATCTTGTTTAGTTCCTCCAATTCCCCAAGTTTGACCCCATTTTGTTGCTAATTGGCTTACATCTTCTCCTTTTAAACTTTCAATAGTGATAATTACGATTTGAGTGGTAGTCGAATCGGAGTAACGAATTAGTTTTTCTTCTAATTGTGCTTTCTCTGTAGAGCTTAAAATGTTAGCGTAATCGTAAACAGAAGTTTGAAAACTTGGCTTTGGTGGAATCTCAAATTGCGCAAAAATAGCATTGCTGATAAATAATGCGATAAATAAAAAAGTAATCTGAAAAATTCTATTGGAATTTGGGATTTTAATTTTGGAATTTTTCATTATTTATCCTTTTGAGATTTCGTTAGATAGTTCGTTTACATCATCTTCCTGAGAAGGAAAATATTTTTTAAGCTGTTCGCCGGCATTCAAAATACCGTCAACAATTCCTTGTTTAAAATTGCCAGCTTTAAAGTGATTCACCATAATGTCTTTGGTGCAATCCCAAAAATCATTAGAAACTAAATCATTAATTCCTTTATCTCCACAAATCACAAAATTTTTGTCTTCAACGGCAAAATAGAGCAATACACCATTTTTCAGTTTAGTTTCATCCATTCGCAATTCATGAAAAACTTCTAAAGCCCTATCAAAATGGACTTTAGAAGTTGTTTTTTCTATATGTACTCTAATTTCGCCAGAAGTATTATTTTCGGCCATACGAATAGCTTCAACAATTTCTTGTTCTTCTTCTTTGGTTAAAAAATCTTCTACTTTTGACATGAAAATGATTTTAGAGTTAGTTAGGTATTCTTAAAATTTTACTTCAACAGGTTTGTCTGCTCCAGTAGAAGCTTCAAAGTATGGTTTCTCTTTGTATTCGCTCAAGAACCAGTTGTTTGGAATCTTTAAAACATATCCGTTGTAAACTTGTACCGCTTCGTTAAAACGTGTTCTAGCTGTTAAAATCTGGTTTTCAGTACTTGCTAATTCATCTTGTAATTTCAAGAAATTCTCATTAGCTTTTAAAGTTGGATATTGCTCAACAGAAACCAATAATCTTGATAAAGATGAAGTTACTCCACTTTGAGCTTGGTTAAATGCTGCTAATTGTTCTGGAGTTACATTGCTTGGATCAATTGTTACTGAAGTAGCTTTTGCACGAGCTTCTATTACAGCAGTTAAAGTTCCTTTTTCAAAGTCAGCAGCACCTTTTACAGTGTTTACTAAATTCCCAATAAGATCATTACGTCTTTGGTAAGCCGTTTGAACATTTCCCCATTCTTTATTTACAGCTTGACTGTGTTGTAAAGCAGTATTTTTAATACCAATCGACCAAAATGCGATAATAGCAATAAGTGCTACAATAATTCCTACAGGGATTAACCACTTTTTCATGTTTGTTTTGATTTAAGTTTATTTCTATTTTTAATTACAATTCGTTTTTTATGTCGTTCAGTTGCGTTTTTATCGACTCTAATTTACGTATTATTTCGAATTTATCTAACGTTTTCTTCTGGCCTTCTTTTAAGTGTGTTTTGGCACCTTCAAGCGTAAATCCTCTTTCTTTAACTAAGTGATAAATCAATTGAAGATTGGTAATATCGTCTGGAGTGAACATTCTATTTCCCTTTGCATTTTTTTTAGGTTTTAGAATGTCAAATTCGCTGTCCCAAAATCGTATCAAAGAAGCATTGACATTAAAAGCTTTGGCAACTTCGCCAATACTGTAATATCTTTTGTCTTTAGAAAGTTCAATATGCATGATTCGTTTTTTTCTATTTTACTTCAAAAATAGTATTTTTTGTACTATTAATCTAATGATTGATTTTCTTGGTTTGCCATTTGTGAAATCGCAACATATTCTACAGCTGAAATATTTCCATAATAAAAATTCAGCGGATTGACTACTTTACCGTCTTTATGCACTTCGTAATGACAATGCGGACCTTCAGATCTTCCTGTGCTTCCAACATAACCAATAACATCGCCACGTTTTACACGCTGCCCCGGACGACAATTGTATTTGCTCAAATGCGCGTACAAACTCTCATATCCAAAACCGTGCCTGATCACAACATGATTTCCGTATCCTGAAGCTGTGTTGTCAGCTCTTTCCACAACACCATCTCCTGTTGCGTATATTGGAGCGCCTGTATTGGCGGTGAAATCCATTCCGTTATGCATTTTTCTCACTTTCGTGAAAGGGTCAATGCGATATCCAAAACCTGACGCGACACGTTTTAAATTTTCATTTCGAACTGGCTGAATGGCAGGAATAGCCAATAATAAATTTTCTTTAGCTCCAGCTAATTTTAAAATCTCATCTAAAGATTTAGACTGAATTGCCAATTGCTTCGATAATTTATCAACTCTTTTTGTTGCATTCAAAACCAATTGAGAATTGTTATATCCTTCTAGTGTTTTGTATCTGTCGGAACTTCTGAAACCAGCTTTTCGAATCGAATCTGGAATTTCAGCTTTATTGAAGTAAACACGATAAATATTATTATCACGTTCTTCTAAAGCATCTGCAGCTTCATCAATTTCATCCAGTTTTTTATTCAAAATGGCATATTGTAGTTTCAAATTTTCAATTTCACGTGCCTGTAAACGATCTTTTGGAGTTTCGAAATAAGGTGTGTTAATTAAAAGAACAAAAACTAAGAAACCAAACAGAGCCGATGCCAGTAAAAACAAGAATGCGTAACCTATTTTTATTCTTTTTCTGGTTTTTATTTTTGTATAAGCCAGATTTTCTGGGTCGTAATAATATTTTACTTTCGCCATATTTTAAAATACGCTATTTTTGCACCTTGTAAAATGAGTTAGTCGAATAAAACTGCTAATTGTTTCAGTTATTCGACACTTTTTTACGAGGATTAATGATTAGATATTGGGGCTATTTTATCATTAGATAATGCGCAAAATAGGCAATTTATTGTTTAAATTATAAGTTTTTTAATTACATTATCAAAAACTTAACGCATCATCAAATGAATTAATTAGCTAATTATCTAGTTATCAAATTGACACAATAAATTGACACATTTTTCTAATTTAAATATGAAATCACAAGACGTACGTAAACAATTTTTAGATTTTTTTGAGAGTAAAGGGCATACTATTGTTCCTTCAGCTCCTATTGTTCTTAAAGATGATCCAACCCTAATGTTCAATAACTCGGGAATGGCCCAGTTTAAAGAATTTTTCTTAGGAAACGGAACTCCAAAAAGTCCAAGAATAGCCGATACGCAAAAATGTCTTCGTGTTTCAGGAAAACATAACGATCTTGAAGAAGTGGGGATTGATACTTACCACCACACTATGTTTGAAATGTTAGGGAACTGGTCTTTTGGTGATTACTTCAAAAAAGAAGCGATCAACTGGGCTTGGGAATTATTGACAGAAGTGTACAAAATCCCAAAAGAAAATCTTTATGTTTCTGTTTTTGAAGGAAGTAAAGAAGATAACGTTCCTTTTGACCAAGAAGCTTGGGATATCTGGAAAACTTTAATCGACGAAGACAGAATTATTCTTGGAAACAAAAAAGATAATTTCTGGGAAATGGGAGATCAGGGACCATGCGGACCATGTTCTGAAATTCACGTTGATTTACGTTCTGAAGAAGAGAAAGCTTTGGTTTCAGGAAAAAGTTTGGTAAATAATGATCACCCACAGGTAGTTGAAATCTGGAATAACGTATTCATGGAATTCAATCGTAAAGCGGATGGATCTTTAGAAAAACTTCCAGCACAGCACGTAGATACCGGAATGGGATTTGAGCGTTTGTGTATGGCTTTACAAGGAAAAACATCAAACTATGATACAGATGTTTTCATGCCTTTAATTAGAGAAATTGAAACCATTACCGGAGCAAAATATACCACTAATGATGTAACAGGCATTAGTGAGGAACAGAATAAAATGAATATTGCTATTCGTGTAATTGCAGATCACGTTCGTGCGGTAGCTTTTGCTATTGCTGACGGTCAGTTGCCTTCTAACACGGGTGCAGGATATGTAATTCGTAGAATTTTACGTCGTGCAATTCGTTACGGATTTACCTTCTTAGGAACAAAAGAGCCGTTTATTTTTAAATTGGTTGAAACTTTAAGCGAGCAAATGGGAGATTCTTTCCCAGAAATCAGAACGCAGAAAGCACTTTGTTCGAATGTAATTCGTGAAGAGGAGAATTCATTCTTGAAAACATTAGATCAAGGATTAGTTCTTTTAGATGCTGTAATTTCAAATAACAATACAAATACTGTTGATGGTAAAAAAGCATTTGAATTGTATGATACTTACGGATTCCCAATCGATTTAACAGCTTTGATTCTTTCTGAAAGAGGATTGAAATTAGACGAAGAAGGATTCCAAGAACAATTACAATTGCAAAAAGAAAGATCTCGTGCAGCGTCTAAAGTAACTGCTGGTGACTGGAATGTACTTGTTGAAGATGATATTCAGGAATTTGTTGGATATGACAGATTATCACAGCAAGTAAAAATCACTAAATATCGTAGAGTTGAAAGTGCAAAAGACGGAGAGATTTTCCAATTAGTTTTCAATGCAACTCCTTTTTATGGAGAAAGCGGAGGACAAACGGGAGATAAAGGATATTTAGAAGCTCAAAACGGAGATATCGTTTATATTATCGATACGAAAAAAGAAAATAACCAAACGATACATTTAGCAAAATCGTTACCAGAAAACCTTACGGGAACTTTTAACGCGGTTGTTGATGCAAACCAAAGAGCTAAAACTTCGTCAAATCACTCGGCTACGCACTTGTTGCACCAAGCTTTACGTAAGATTTTAGGAACTCATATTGAGCAAAAAGGTTCGATGGTAAGAAATGCATCTTTACGTTTCGACTTTTCTCATTTCTCTAAAGTAACTGATGAAGAATTAGTAGAAGTAGAAAACTTCGTAAATGCAAGGATTCGTGAGAGTTTACCATTAATCGAAAAAAGAGCAATTCCGAAAGAGCAGGCACTTGAAGATGGCGCAATTGCTTTATTTGGAGAGAAATACGGAGATTTAGTTCGTACCATTAAATTTGGAGATTCTGTTGAATTATGTGGAGGAACTCACGTTGCAAATACATCTGACATCTGGCATTTTAAAATTGTTTCAGAAGGAGCAGTTGCAGCTGGAATCAGAAGGATTGAGGCAATTACTAGTGAAGCAGCAAAAGAATATTTTGAGTCTCAAGCTGTTTCTTTAGCTGAAATTAAAGAAGCGCTTAAAAATGCTCAAGATCCTGTAAAATCAATTTTAGCATTGCAAGATGAAAATGCTCAGTTGAAAAAACAATTGGAAGCTTTATTAAAAGATAAAGCTAAAAACATGAAAGCTGATTTGGCAAAAGAATTGCAAGAAATCAATGGCGTTCGATTCTTGGCTAAGCAAGTAGATTTAAACCCAGAGGGAGCAAAAGATTTAGCTTACGAGTTAGGTAATGCTTACAACGATTTATTTATTGTTTTAGCTACAGCACATGAAGGAAAACCAATGTTAACATGCTATGTTTCTAAAGAAATCGTAGCAAGTAAAAACTTAAACGCTGGTCAAGTGGTTCGCGAATTAGGTAAATACATCCAAGGTGGTGGTGGTGGTCAGCCTTTCTTTGCAACTGCAGGAGGTAAAAATGTTGACGGAATTGGAGAGGCTTTGGCTAAAGCGGTAGATTTTGTTAAATAAAGATTCTAAGGTTCTGAGGTACTAAAGAACTAAGTTTTATAATTTACAACAAACCCGACAGGTTTTTAAAACCTGTCGGGTTTTGTGTTTATAGGGTTTTCTCATTTTATGTCATTTCGACGAAGGAGAAATCTTCGTGAGAAGCTCGACAAAGATTGAATTTTCGTTGCGGAGTTACTTGTGGAGATTTGCTTCGCCTGTTCGCTATCGCTCGGGTCTCCTTCGTCGAAATGACAAATAGTAGGCAAAAACTTAGAACCTTAGTATCTTAGCACCTCAGAACCTTAAAAAAAACTATTTTCTTTCGCCAATCTGTTGGCGCCACATAGCGTAATACAATCCTTTTTCTACAATCAAATCCTCATGTTTGCCTTGTTCGATGATTTTACCTTGTTCCAGAACAAAAATTCTATCAGCATGCATTACAGTTGATAAACGGTGAGCGATTAAAACCGTAATTCTATTTTTATCTGAAATATTACGAATAGTATCATTAATTTCTTCTTCAGTGATAGAGTCTAAAGCAGAAGTCGCTTCATCAAAAATCAATAAATTCGGATTTCTAAGAATAGCTCTTGCAATAGATAAACGCTGTTTTTCACCGCCCGAAACTTTGATTCCGCCTTCGCCAATTGTGGTGTTTAAACCATCTTCTGCACGTCTTAAAAGTTTATCACAACTTGCACGTTGTAAAGCATCATATAGTTCTTCGTCACTTGCATTTGGCTTAACAAATAATAAATTTTCGCGGATTGTTCCCGAGAATAATTGTGCGTCTTGCGTTACAAAACCAAGCTGTTTTCTTAAATCTAGTAAATCAATTTCGGTAGAATCAATATCATTGTATAAAACCTGACCCTCTTCTGGAGTATACAAACCGACTAATAATTTTACTAAAGTTGTTTTTCCAGATCCAGACGGACCGACAAAAGCAACGGTCTGGCCTTGTTTGATTTCGAAATTGATGTTTTCAACCGCTTTGAATTTGGCTGTTTTGTGCTGGAAGCTGACATTTTGGAAAAGCAATTTCTGAATTGCACCAATATGTTTTGGTGTTTTCGGGCGAAATTCTTTTGGAGCATTCAATAAGTTTTTGAAATTTTCCATCGAAACTTTCGTCTCATTAAGAGCAATAATAAAGTTTCCTAATTCCTGTAAAGGACCAAAAATAAAGAAAGTAAAAAATACCATTGTCAATAAATCTCCAACGATAATTTTTCCTCCAAATAAAAAGTAATACAAGGCAAAAACAACACAAGTTCTTAAGAAATGAACAGTTGTTCCTTGAATAAAACTTAAACTCCTAATAAAACGGATTTTTTGTAATTCTAATTGAAGAATTTTAAAAGTATTCAGATTTAAACGTTTTTCTTCCTGATAAGTCAAGCCAAGACTCTTTACCAATTCGATATTTCTTAAACTTTCGGTGGTAGAACCTGCCAATGCATTGGTTTGATTGACAATTTTTCGAGAAACGATTTTGATCTTTTTTCCTAAATATAAACTCACCAAAGCAATAATTGGCGCCGTAATTAAGAAGATAATCGAAATCCTGAAATCGATTCTGGCAACATATACGATTACGAAAATGAAGCCGATAATAGTCTGGAAGATTAAAGAAATAGAAAGTGTAATCAGTTTTTCTGAATCAATTCTAACTTTTGTCAGTTTGCTTAAAGTTTCGCCGCTTCGTTGATCTTCAAATTCTGCATAAGGAAGGTCAAGAGACTTTTTGATTCCATCAGTATACATTTGCGCGCCGGTTCTCTGAATTACGACGTTGGTAAAGTAATCCTGGAAGTTTTTTGTAATTCTGGAAATCATAGCGGCACCAAGCGAAAGCCCAAGCCAGAAGGCTAAAGATTTTATAAATCCTATTTCGTTTCCTTTGTATTTTGCCAGACCGACACCACAGTCTTGCATTAATTTTCCTGTAATTACAGAGTCTGACAAACTGAAACAAATGTTGATGGTAGCCATTATCAACGCAAAAAACAAGAGCATTTTGTGTCTGATAATGTAGGTATATAGTAATTTCATATAAGATTTAAAAAAAATGGAAGATGCAAAAATAAGGAATTGTTTTAGTTTGTGAAGTTCATTTTTGTTATTAAAAATGTAATTTTTTTGATAAATTAAAATATAGGAAAAAAGCTAGGTGTTTACACGTGTTTTTTACTTTTCGATTTTTTAAAATAAGGTAATTATTGTGGTTATATTGTTTGCCAACAATATATTGAAAAATGTTTGAAGTGTATTATTTGTTTCGAATGAGGAAACCCGTAAGGTTTTGATTTTGGGTTGCGTTAAGTTTGCATCAACAACGAATTTAACCAAATCAAAATGAAAAAAATTTTATGTCTTTTTGGAGCTTTAACGTTAGTGTTAGCTTCTTGTTCAAGTGATGATTCTTCTTCAGATTCTTCGAATGTGTTACTTAAAAAAACAGTTGTTACAAATTCTGATGGAGAAAAATATACTACAAACTATAAATATGATGGTAATAAAATTGTCAGTTCTATAGACGATACAGGTGACGCAAACTTGTATTATACTTATACAGGAGATTTAATCACTAAAATAGAATTTAAATATCCTGACGGGACGATAGATCAGATAAATACTTTTTCTTATAATGCCGAAGGTAAATTGACGACTTTTGTTAGAGTAGAACCAAATATGGATTGGGGATATAAAGAAGTTTATATATACAATGCTGATGGTACAATTTCGGTAAAATCATATTCTGGAGATAGTGAAACTCAAACAAGCGGAGGCGTTACATCAACAATTAAATTTGTAAATGGCGAAGTAAGCGAAATCCTTGCAATTACTGCAAATCAGCCAGACCATAAATATACATATGACAGTAAAAACAATCCTACTAAAAATATTACAGGAATGGATAAAATTGCATTTGTTGATGGAGAAGGAAATGGAGTTAAATTCAATATTTTAACAGATACAGCAGATGGTGATTTATGGGGAAATAGCACTTTTACCTATAATGATCAAGGATACCCAACTAAAGAAGTTAATACAGGATCTGATAGCTTCGGTACTATTGAATATTTTTATTAATATTTGAACAAGTTTATTAATATTATAAAAAGCCAGTTGCAAATGCTTCTGGCTTTCTTACTTTTGAAAAGTATAACTAATCTCTCAATTATGAAAAAACAATTATGGCTATTTGGTGTTCTAGCTTTGCTATTAACAGCATGTTCTAGTGATGAGAAATCTCCTTCACAAGAAACCGATTCTACATTGCCAAAGACAATTTCTTATGTTTATCCTTCTATTTATCTAGGTACAAATAGTAAAGGAACCCTAACTTATAATGGCAATAAAATTCTTAGTATCGTTCGTGACGATTCAAAAACAGTATTTACATACAATGGAGATGTAATAATTAAGCAAGAAGAATTTGATATAGAAAATGGAAAAGAAATCAAAAGTGAAGAAGTTTCGTATAGTTATGAAAATGGAAAACTAAAAACGAGAGTTTTTAGAGAAAGGATAAGTGCCGAATATCCTGACGGTTATTTTATTGAGAAGATGGTTTATACTCATAATTCCAATGGAACCGTTTCTTACATTAATTATACGGTTGATAATGTAAAGAAAACTGAAAGTAAAGATGGAGAAGGAACTTTAACTTATAAAGATGGAAACCTAATAAAAGAGGAACAAAAGTCTGGCTCTTCAACCACAACATTAGTTTTTGAATACGATTCCAAAAAAAATCCCCTCAAAAACATATTAGGTTTCAATTTATTACTAAACGAAATTGATGGGTTTGGGACTAACAATATTGTAAAAACTACAAGAGCAACAACTGAATTTCCGAATCCATCGGTGTATTTAACAACTTATATTTATAATGATGTTTCTTATCCAACTAGACATACTTCATTTGATGGAGGAGGAAAAAATATTGAATATGAAATAGAATATACATATTAAAACTAAGTGATATTTAAATTTAGAGAAAGTCAAATACAGAAGTATTTGGCTTTTTTACTTAATTAGATTTTTCCATTTTTAGAAGACCATTTTACAGTTCCATTATAAATTAATTGAAGATCTCCATCATCTTGTAAATGTAATGTTGCGCCAGGAAACTCAGATGTATTGCTACTCCAAATGGTTTCTATCGTTGCTGCAGTATATTTAGCTCCTTTTAATATAATATTTCCATTTGATTCAAAATCACAAATTGCTCTACGAGGATATCGAATATTTCCAACTTCCCAAATTATCTTTTTTTCAACTACATCCATTATTCGTAAAAAACCAGGAGTAAATTCTAAAGAATATCTTTTATTGTTCGATTGAATGCGATCTTTCCAACGTAGATCATTAAAGCTTTGTCCAGATTCCATAACAGATACAAAAGGAAAAGGATACCACATATTTATGGATTTTTTATCTATCTCTGATAAAACAGTCTGTGCATCTACTCCAATTCCATTTTTTGTAATTGAGGCAGGTATATAATAATGCATTATTGAAAGCGGATCGTATTCACTATAATTAGAGACATTTACTTTGTTTATTATAAATAAATCAGTTTCCTCTTTGGTAAATTGCAAACTATAATACTTATAAGCTTTTGGTAAATCCCATTGGATGTTTGCTGTTGGGTTAGTAGTTTCATGATGCAGTCCTAATGCATGTCCAAATTCGTGTAATATTGTTCTTCTAGTTGTAGTTTCACTTGTTGCTGTAAGAGGACCTAAACGCATAGTTTGTCTATCCTGATTCATATATAATACCTTGGCGCCTAATTCTGACCAAGCCCCATAATAATTATTTTCTCCAGTTAATAAAAAACCAATTTTAATATCAGCATATTCATCCTTATTTACATATTCAAATTTTAGATTAGCATATCTAGTCCATTCATTGGCGATGCTTTTTACCTTTTCCTGCCAAGCAATTTCACCATCCAAAAATTTAATTTTAACGGTTTGACCTGCCTGCCAACGCCAATTTACTATGGCTGCATTAGGCTTTGAAGTCAAATTATTCGAATTTTCTATTAGATCAAATGTACAGATTAATGGAGTTCTATCTTTGGATGAAATCGATTTTGGATTAGTGCCTCTTTCATCCGAATGGCAAGATGATAGTGCTAACATTAAGAATATTAACAGAATTTTTAATTCTCTCATAATTGTACAGTTTAAATTAAATGCAATTTTATTAAAAAAAACAGACGAAATAACCTACTTTTTTAGGTTTGTCTTATTTTAATGTAATTAAAACTTTTAGTGGAAACTTGTTTTTATAGAAATGTTTTTTTTTGCTTTAAATCTTTAAATAAAATATAATGCAAAAGAAGTTAGTGTGTTGCTTGTCAGTTATTTTTTTAGTCTTTAATTCTTGTTCCAACGAAGAATACTATCATTCTGAAAATGCAATTTTACCTAAAACCTTAAAGACAATATATCCCACTTCTCCTTCTGAAAATTATGATACCAATTTTATATATGACGGAAATAAAATCGTGAGTATAACAAATAAAAATGGTAAAAGAGATTATAAATATGATGGTAGTCATATCGTGAAGGAAAGAGTTTATAGTTTCTATAAAGGAGAAGAAACAAAAAGTTATGAAACTTTATATACTTATGAAAATGATAAGCTGAAAACTGTTGCTAAATTTGTAAATGGTACAGTAATAAGATATATTTATAATTATAACAATGATGGTTCAATAACTAAAGAAACGTATGATTTAGAGATTGATACATGGGAAGAAACAAAAAGAACTGGAAAAGATGTAATTACTATAATTGATGGAAATATAATGAAGTCCGAATATAATTGGGAAGATGGTTATGATGTTATTAGTGTTGTTAATTATGAGTACGATACAAATAAAAATGCCTTTAAAAATATTAAGGGCTTAAATTTATTACTCGATCAGTATAGTTTTGATTATGAAATAAATATGTCTTCAAATAATAATATGAGTCGTTATTATGTAAAGAATATTCAAGGGCCATCATCAAATATAATTTTTGAACCACATGCTTTTAGAATGGAATATAAATACAATAAAAAAGGATACCCAATAAAGAAAACAACATATGATTATTATACAGAAAGGATAATTGAAATTGTTGAATATATGTATTAATTCTTTTAAAAAAAACTGTAAAAGGCGAAGTACTTTTGTATTTGGTTTGATCATGTTTGAAGGCATGATGTCTTAGAATATGCCTTAAAGTGTCGTAAGTTAGACTTTTACGGGTAACAAATAGGATAGTAAAACCCTCTTTTTGTGTTTTAACTATTTAATTGAAAAAACAATGAAAAAGAGATTTTGTTATTTGTTATTTGTTATTACGGGAGTTATATCTTCATGTTCAAATGATATTGAAACTTCACCCAAGCCATTGCCAACACAAAGCGATTTGCCTAAAGCAATAAGTTACAAGATGGGAACTTATGAATATAACAATGGTGATATGGTTAATATTGGATTTTATGACCAGGTAAATACATTTAATTTAAATGGCAATAAAATTTTAAGTATTTCCTGCCCTTATGGAGCTGATGTAATGAAAACCGTATTTACTTATACAGGGAATTTGATTACGAAAGCAGAAGGCTTTACTTTTAATAATTTATCAGGGCGAACATTGTACACATATGAAAATGGTAAATTAAAGACATTAACATATCTGTCGATACATAATGGATTAGCAGATCCTGTTTTTAAGTTAGTATATGCACATAATACAGATGGAACCATTAGTTATAAAACATTTCGAGGAGGTTCTCAAGAAGCGGAAGACGGAATAGTAGTTTTAAGTTTTAAAAATGGAAACCTTGTAAAAAAATATACAGAATATACTGTTGCTCCATTTTATAATTACACTTATGAATATAAATATGATAATAAAAATAATCCGTTAAAAAATATTTTGGGACTTAGTTTGATCGCTTTAGAAGGAACTTTGCTTTTTGGACATGATATGGCTCACGGAGATTTTGGTATTACTGATTTTGGAAGCAATAATGTTGTAGAAAAAATTACAACAATTGCATCTGCACCTAATGATATATCTGTTTACAAGGAATATTTAAACTATGTTTATAATGTAAACGGGTTTCCTTTAAATAAAACATCTACTGATGATGCTCAAGATGATGTAACATTTACTTATCAATAGAGTATAGTTTTAATATTTTAAATTTACAAACCAAATACTTTTTGTATTTGGTTTTTTTATTGATTAAAATTGGTGAAATTCGTGTTTAAATTTAGAAATCATGCAATTCAGAACCCAAATCCCAATTTCAAAAAGTAATAATTCAATCAATTACGATTCGAAAATACTTTCTATTGGATCTTGTTTTGCAGAAAATATGGCAGAGAAATTCGATTATTTTAAATTTCAGAACGAAACTAATCCGTTTGGAATAATTTTTAATCCCATTTCAATTGAGAAATTATTTAGCAGAATTTCTAAACAAGAATTGTTTGAAGAAAAAGATGTTTTTTTTCATAACGAACGCTGGCACAGTTACGAAGTGCATTCCGATTTAAGCAATTTCGATCGACAAGAATTGTTGGAATCATTAAATAAAGCAATTACAGAAACCCATAAGCAAATTAAAGAAGCGACCCATATTATCATCACTTTTGGTACTTCTTGGATTTACAGAAATCTTGAAAAAGACCAAATTGTAGCCAATTGCCATAAAGTGCCTCAAAAACAATTTTCGAAAGAATTATTGTCAGCAGAAGCAATTCAAAAAAGTATTCAAAATACAATTGAAGCCATTCAAGTTTTAAATTCCAATATAAACTTCATTTTCACCATTTCTCCAGTACGTCATATTAAGGATGGATTTGTAGAAAACCAATTAAGCAAATCGCATTTATTTACAGCTTTGCATCAAGTTTTAAAAACTGAACACTCAAAACTGAACACTGCATACTTTCCCTCATACGAAATCATGATGGACGAACTTCGTGATTATCGTTTCTACAACGAAGATATGTTACATCCAAATCAGATTGCGATAGATTATATCTGGAAGCTTTTCAGTGAAAATTATGTTTCAGAAGAAAGTGCCCCTATGATGAAAGAAATAGACGAAATCCAAAAAAGCCTTCGTCATCGAAGCTTTAATCCAGAATCAGAACAGCACCAAAAGTTTCTGGCAAAACTACAGCAAAAAATAGAAGCTTTAGGTGAAAAACTACCTCATATAAAATTCTAAACAAAACTTTAGAGTCTTAGTGTCTTTGTGGCATAAAAAATTATTTAGCCATAAAATTTTAGAATAATTCCTCATAATTATGTAAATTGTTAAGGTTTAAATTTTACATTTTTGTAAGATGTCTAATCCTGCTTTTTTCAGAAGCAATTTTAATCTTAACGATTTTATTGACGTATGAATAAGAAATCCATTCACTATTTAAAGAAAACACTTCGTATACTGCTTTGGTGTGTGGGTTCTCTGATTACATTATTATTACTTCTCATTATTTTAATTCAGGTTCCATCAGTTCAAAATTTTGTTAAGGATAAAGCTATAACGTATCTTCAAGGGAAGATAAAAACCAAAGTATCTCTAGATAAAATTCTAATCAAATTTCCTAAAGATGTAGTGCTGGAAGGTTTTTATTTTGAAGATCAAAAAAAAGATACTTTACTGGCAGGTAAACGATTAGAGGTTGATGTTGATCTTTTTAAACTCGTTAATAGTGAACTCGAAATCAATTCGGTTTCGCTTGAAAATGTAAAAGCGAATATATCAAGAAATAAAGACGGCGTTTTCAATTTTGATTACATCATAAAGGCTTTCGAATCCAAAGAACCGAAAGTAGAAGATCCAAATGCAAAAACTTTTAAAATCTCGGTTGTCAAAGTAAATCTCGATCAGGTTAAATTCAATTTTAAAGACGATTTCGCCAAAAATGATATTCGAGTAAATCTGACCCATTTTGATACCAAATTCAAGAAATTTGATCTCGATCAAATGGATTTTAATATTCCGACGATTAATTTAAACGGATTAAAAGTAGTTTTAGATCAGGATGTAGTGGAGAAAATTGCAGAGGTTTCGGTTAAAACCGTCGATACAATTTCAAAACGTCCAGATTTTAAATTAGCGTTAGATAAAATTGCTTTGTCTAAGATTGATATTTTATACGATAATAAAGATTCAAAACTAAATTCGGGCATTCGTTTAGGAAACCTAAATTTAGCTGTAAATGAAATCGATCTGAACAAACAGCTTTTAGATTTCGATACTTTCGAAGTTAAAGATTTAAGCGGAAACCTACGATTAGGGGTTCAAGACAAACAAATTAAAACCCCAGATTTAGATACAACTGCCATAAAACAAGCGGGCTGGAAAACAAAATTAAACAAAGTTAATATCGAAAATGTTGCTTTCAAATTTGATGATATGCAGTCAAAACCTGTTGCAAAAGGTTTAGATTACAGTCATTTGGATTTGAGTAAATTTAATTTTGAAGCAGAGAAATTGTATTACGGAAACGATACGATTTCGGGAAATATAAATAAGCTTACTGTTAATGAAAAAAGCGGTTTGCAGATTCAATCCTTAAAAACCAATTTCTTTTACGGACCGAAAAATGCGTCTTTAGAAAATTTGTATTTAAAAACGCCTCAAACGCTTGTTCAGGATAAAATCAAAGCCGAATACAAATCATTAGCATCGCTTCAAAAGGATTTAGGAAATCTGTCTATTGATGCCAACTTGAAAGAATCCAAAATCGGTTTCAAAGACATTTTATTGTTTGTGCCAACGCTTCAAAACATCAATCCGTTTAAGAGCAATCCAAATGCGATTTTGTATGTGGACAGCCGTGTTAGCGGAAAAGTAAAAGATTTGAATATTTCCAAATTCGAAATGAGCGGTATCGGAATGACAAAAGTTTCCCTTTCGGGGAAAATCGCTGGATTGCCAGATGCAGAAAAAGCCTATTACGATCTGAATATTAAAAAAATGTCGAGCACCGCAAAAGACATTAATATGTTTGTGCCGCCAGGAACAATTCCAAAAAACATTCAGCTTCCGTCGCAGTTGAGTTTACAAGGAAAATTTAAAGGTTCGGTTCAGAATTTCAAAACCAATCTGGCTTTAAAAAGCAGTTTCGGAAATGCAAAAGTTGATGCTTTATTTGATCAGCGTGTTAAGAAAAGAGAAAAATACGATGCGACAGTTTCCTTAAATGAGTTCGATTTAGGCAGATTAATCAAAAACGATTCAATCGGGAAAATTACGCTTAACGCGAAAGTAAAAGGAAACGGATTAGATCCAAAAACGGCAAAGGCTGTGGTTGACGGAATTGTAAAAAAAGCAGTCTTTAATCGATATACTTATAAAGATTTAACCTTAAAAGGAAATATAGAAAATGGATCGTTCGCAGTAAAATCAGGAATGGAAGATCCAAATCTGAATTTTAACTTAACAGCAAGCGGAGATACAAAAGATAAATATCCGACCGTAAAACTGAAATTAAATCTCGATATAGCCGATTTAGAAAAACTAAATCTTCATGCCGCCCCAATGAAACTGCGCGGAAATGTAGATGCCGATATTGCCAACAGTAATCCGGATTTTCTGAACGGAAAAGTGTTTTTGTCCAACATTCAGATTTTGCAAGACAAAGAGCCAATTGTTTTAGATTCCATTCGAGTGTTTGCTTTTGCAGATAAAGACAGTAATTCAATTAAAATTTCGTCTCAATTTCTAAAAGCAGAAGTTACGGGAAAATACAAATTGACGACTTTGGCCAATTCAATTCAAAAATCATTGTCTAAATATGTTAACCTTCAAAATCCAAAAGTAAACGCCGAATCAGATGAACAAAGATTAGCTTTTACTTTGAAAGTAGATAATGATCCTGTGCTTTTGAAATTATTACCAAAACTGACTGCTTTAGAGCCTTTTACAATAAACGGAAAATATAACAGTCAGGTCGATTCATTAGAAGTAAAAGGAACAATTCCGCGTATTGTGTATGGCGGAAACACTATTTCGGACGGAAAAATAAATATCGAAACCAAAGAAAATGCCTTAGAATATTTGGTTTCTGTGGCGACTATAGAAAGCGGATCTCTTAAAATTCCGTTTACGAGCTTATCAGGAAAAGTAGAAAATAATGAACTGACGTATGCGTTAGAAGTAAAAGATGCCAAAGAAAAAAAGCAATATTTTATTGCCGGAAACCTAAAACATGAAGACTCTAAAAACATTTTTAAAATTGATGCCGACAGTTTTGTTTTAAATTATGATAAATGGACAGTCGATCCCGAAAACGCAATTGAATTTGGAGATAAGAGACTTTATATCAATAAGTTTTATTTGAATAAGGAAGGAGACCAATTGAAGATTCAGTCTCAGGGAACACAAAATAATGCGCCGTTGCAAGTTGATTTTGTGAATTTTAAAATGGGAACCATTATGAATATGGTTTCTAAAGATGAATCGATGATTCAAGGTTTGATAAACGGAAATGCTTTAGTCGAAAATATAATGACCAAACCGACTTTTACCTCTGATTTAAAAATAGATGATTTTACTTTTAAAGGTTCGAAAGTTGGCGATTTAGAAATAAAAGTTGATAATAAAACCGAAGATACTCTTTCAGCTAATGTCGTTTTGAGCGATGAAGGAAATGATGTAAAACTTACCGGAGAATATAAAATTGCGGAAGGCAGTTTTGATTTAGATATGGCAATCAATAAGCTGTACATCAAAAGTATTCAAGGTTTCAGCATGGGAAATATTTCCGAAGGAACAGGATTCTTATCAGGGAATTTTAAAGTTACAGGAAATACTTCGGCTCCAAAAGTGAATGGGGAATTGAACTTTAATGATGCCGGTTTCAGAGTGACACAGCTTAATTCTTATTTTAAAACCGGACAAGAAAAAATCACTTTCAATGAGGGAATAATTTCATTTGATAAATTTTCTCTTTTAGATGAAAATGATAATGAACTGTTCGTGAATGGAACTATTCAATCGGCTGATTTTATAAAGTATAATTTTAATCTGCTGGTTGAAGCTGACGATTTTAGAGCAATTCATTCTAAAGCTGCCGACAATGATTTGTTCTACGGAGATTTATTTTTGGATACTAAATTAAATATCAAAGGAAGTTTAGAAAGTCCGGTTGTTGACGGAACTTTAAAAATAAATAAAGAAACTAAGTTTACGGTGGTTATGCCACAGTCAGATCCTTCAATTGCGGATCGTGAAGGAATTGTGGAGTTTGTCGATGAAGATAATATGTATCTTAAACAAACAGTTGATCTTCAGAATAAATTAGATCAATCGGAATTAAAAGGAATGGATGTTAACGTTGCCATTACAATTGATAAGGAAGCAGAATTGACTTTACTGATTGATAAATCAAACGGAGATTATTTGAACTTAAAAGGAGAAGCTGAATTGGTTGGAGGAATCGATAAATCCGGGAAAACAACTCTGACAGGAAAATATGAGTTTTCGGATGGTGCTTATCAAATGAATTTTAACGGAATTAAAAGAAAATTTGATATTCAAAAAGGAAGTTTTATAACCTGGAATGGCGAACCTACGATGGCAAATGTCAATATTACGGCTATTTACAAGGTTGATGCCGCACCAATTGATTTACTTGGAAAACAATTACAAAGTGAGACTCAGGCGGTACAAAACACTTACAAACAAAAACTTCCGTTTCAGACTTTATTGAAAATGAACGGCGAATTAATGAAGCCTGAAATTTCTTTTGGAATTGTATTGCCGGATGGAAATTATAATGTTTCTACAGATGTAGTTAAAATGACGCAAACCAAGTTGAAACAATTAGAGCAAGATCCCGCAGAATTAAACAAACAGGTTTTTGCCCTTTTGTTATTAAATCGTTTTGTGGGTGAAAATCCGTTTGCGAGTCAAAGTGGAGGAATCAGTGCTGAAACAATGGCAAGACAAAGTGTGAGTAAGATTCTTTCGCAACAATTGAATAATCTGGCTGGAGAATTAATTACAGGTTTTGAAGTCAATTTCGATTTAGAATCGTCTGAAGATTATACTTCTGGAACGATGCAAAACAGAACCGATCTGAATGTAGAAGTTTCTAAAAAACTGTTGGATGACAGATTGAAAGTAACTGTTGGAAGCAGTTTTGGAGTGGAAGGAGCGGAGCGCGCCAATGAAGAAAGTACCAATATTGCTGGCGACGTTGCTCTGGATTATCAATTGACTAAAGACGGCCGTTATATGGTTCGTGCTTACAGAAAAAATCAATATCAAGTGGCAGTTGAAGGACAGGTGATAGAAACGGGTGTTGCTTTTATTATTACGATGAGTTACAATAAATTCAGGGAACTTTTCCATCGCACAGAAAAAGAAAAAGAATTGATAAGGGAAGAAAAGCTTCGAAAAGAAAAAGAAAAACAGAAAAAGAAGGAAGATAAAGAGAAGGAGGAATTGCAGGAAAATCAAATTGAAGGAAATGAACAAAAAACGTAATCATATAAATAACCATTTTGCAAAGTGTTTTGTGCTGATATCCCTGTTTTTTGTTTTTGGATGCAGTAATACAAAATATCTTCCGGAAGGCGATTTGTTGTATACAGGCGGTTCGGTAAAAGTGAAAGATTCTATTATGAAAAAGAAAGATAGAAAAGCACTCGAAACGGAGTTGGAAGGACTTTTGCGCCCAAAACCGAATAAAATTTTTTTAGGATTACGCCCGAAATTATGGTTTTATAATATTGCCGGAGAACCTAAAAAACAAAAAGGATTTAGATATTGGCTTCGAACTAAAGTCGGAGAAGAACCAGTTCTTTTCAGCAAAGTAGATTTAGATTATAATGCTTCAGTTTTGCGAAACTTTACAGAAAACAGAGGTTATTTTAAAACTCGCGTTAGCGCCGATTCTACCGTAAACAATAAAAGAGCTACAGCAGAATATACTGTTGTTCCCAAAAAACAATATGTTATTAAAAGCGTGACTTTTCCTGATGATTCTTTAAAAATGTCAAAAATAATTGCCAGATCAAGCCGACGCAGTTTATTGAAAGTCGGAAAACCTTATGATTTAGATGTTATAAAAGCAGAGCGAGAACGTATCGATGCCAGATTGAAAGAAAAAGGATATTACTATTTCAGTCCTGATTATCTTCTGGCAAAAGTAGACAGCAGCAAAGGCGATCATGAAGTAAAAATCAGATTGGTTATTAAAGACGAAACTCCTGCAAAAGCTTTAAGAGCTTATACCATAAATAACATTTTTGTGTATCCGAATTATTCTCTGGCCAACGATAGTATGGTTTATAGAAAAAAGAATATCACACAGTACAAAGATTTTACGATTATTGATACTGCAGAAACTTTTAAACCAAGAGTTTATGACAGAACAATCTATTTTAAAAAAGGCGATTTATACAATAGAACTGATCATAATTTGACTTTAAACCGTTTTGTAAATCTAGGAACTTTCAGTTTTGTTAAAAACGAATTTAAGCCTTCAGATAGTATTGACAATGCTTTGGACTCTTATTATTACTTAACGCTTCTGCCTAAAAAGTTTATTCGTGTTGAAGTTATTGGAAAAACCAATTCAGCAAGCTATACTGGTACAGAATTGAATTTGAATTGGAATAATAGAAACTTTTTGGGTGGTGCAGAATTGTTTACTGCCTCGATTTTTGGCGGAGCCGATTTTCAGTTAGGTGGCGTTAATAAAGGTAAAAATATTTATAAACTTGGAGGAGAAGTTAGTTTAACTTGGCCGAGATTTATAACGCCTTTTCATATTGAAGGAAATAGCGAATATGTGCCAAGAACCAAAGCAACAATTCGTTATGAATACCAAAAACGTACACAATTATATGCGTTGAATTCTTTCAATACCTCTTTTGGTTATTTATGGAAAGAAAATATGCGAAAAGAACATCAGTTAAATGTGATTGATGTGACTTATGTAAGTCCAAATCATGTAACGCCAGAATATTTAGAAGATATAAATGATGATCCAGCATTAGGAAAAGTAATAGAGAAGCAGTTGATTTTTGGCCCAACATACAATTATACGTATACCAACACGATGCAGAAGCGCAAAAAACATACAATCTATTTTAATGGAGAATTAGATTTGGCTGGAAATTTAACAGGGGCGGTTACTGGAGCCAACATTAAGAAAAATGATACCATAAAAATCTTTGATGTTCCGTTTAGCCAATATGTAAAAATAAGATCCGATTTCAGGCATTATTTAAAACTCGGAAAAGAAAGCGAATTAGCCAGTAGATTGATTGTCGGTGCTGGGTTTGCCTACGGAAATTCGAGAACACTTCCAGCATCTAAACAGTTTGTAGTAGGAGGAACAAATAGTATTCGAGCGTTTAGAGCACGAACTTTAGGACCGGGTAGTTATGTTATTCCGCCAACAACAAATAATAATTATACTCCTGATCAATCAGCTGATTTGAAATTAGAATTTAATACTGAATACCGAGCAAAATTATTTAGTATTGTGAAAGGAGCGGTGTTTTTGGATGCAGGAAATATTTGGCTTTTGCATGCCGATCCGGACAAACCTGGAGCAGAAATTTCAAAAGATTTTATGAAAGAAATTGCTGTTGGCGCTGGAGTAGGTTTACGTTTTGATGTGTCGTTTTTTGTTTTAAGAACAGATTTGGCTATTCCGCTTAGAAATCCAGCATTGCCAGATGGTCAGCGCTGGATTATTGATGACATTAATTTTGGAAGCAGTACTTGGAGAAAAGACAATCTGATTTTGAATATCGCTATCGGATATCCTTTCTAAAGTTTTTTCTGCCACGAATTTCACGAATTTTCACTAATTTCTTTGTCTATAGATTTTTCCTAATTTCACAAATCAAATTTTGTGAAATTCAATTGTAAGTATCCGTATTGATTGGAGAAAATTTGTGAATTCGTGGCAGAAAAAGAAACAATTTCGTGGCGAAAAAAACTAAAAAAAGAAGTAAATTGGTCTAAAATATTTTAGAGGAATGCAAAACTTGATTAAAAGAATTATAGGTGTTGGAGTTATTGTTTTAATAATTGTTCTGGGGTTTAAATATTGCCAGTTCAAAAAAGAAGACGATTCTGACATTCAGTATAATACTAATTTAATTCAGCAGCAGATTCTTAATGTTGGGAAATTGGTTGTTACAGAAGGGCATTTTTCAGAAGTCATTACCTATAAAAATCAGCAGAAATATTTGATGGACATGATTTCTTTTGAGAAGAAAGCACTTATTGTGGTCAATGCTAACGTAACGGTGGCTTATGATCTTCATCAGATGAAATATGATATTGATGAAAAAAATAAAACCATTACGATTTTAAATATTCCGAAAGAAGAAATCACCATAAACCCAGATATTCAGTTTTATGATGTTGAACAGAGCAAACTAAATCCGTTTACGGGAGATGATTACAATAAAATCAATAAATCGATAAAAGCCAATCTGGCTAAGAAAATCGAAAATTCTACTCTTAAGACCAATGCCCAAAATAGACTGATAAGCGAATTGTCTAAGATTTTAATCATGACAAATTCAATGGGCTGGAAATTGCAGTATAATGGAAAAACTATTGAATCTGAAAAAGAGTTAACTCAGGATTTGAATTCAAAGCTATAAAAAAAAATCTCGCAAAAGACGCAGAGTCGCAAAGTAAACTTTAAAAAGTAAAAAACTTTGCGACTCTGCATCTTTGCGAGATTAAAAAAACGTAAAAAAACTTCGCGTCTTAGTGCCTTTGTGGCAAATTATCAAAAATCAAATCCAATCCGCCAGAAATTAAATGCGCAATTTCAGGACGTCTTTCTTTCAATTGATCCAAATAAACCAAAACTTCCTGTAGAAGTTGTTTTTCATCAGAATCTTTCAAAAGTTCTGCAATTTCAACAGATAATAACCAGTCATTAGGGTGGTTGCTTTTTAGTTTCTCAAAAACAGATTTTAATTCCGATTTAGAGTCTTTATTATTTCGAATGTTTCGAACTGTGGCGTATAAAATTTCTAATTCATCGCGCTCTTCAGTATGTTTTGCTTTGATAGTTTTTGTTGAAGGAACAATATTAATTAAGTCAAAACTATTGACATCGGCTGGACCTGAGAATGCTGAAATCACTTTTTTGCCAATTGCCATATCGTAATTGCCCCATTCAGGTTGAAACAAAACAGTTTCTCCATGAGTTACGGTGCAATTTCTAAAACTGATTAAAATAATTTCTCCGTGAAGATTTCGCGAACCTGTTATAATTTCACCTTCCACAATAATATTGCCTTCGAATTCCAGTTTTACAGTTTCGTTTTCCACTATACTATAAGCCTGTAAATCCTTCGGACTCATATCTTCAATTGCAAGATTAAAACCTTTCAATTTCCCAATCGGACTTCCAAATCCGTGCGGATGCGTTAAAGTTCCGTGACCCACTAATTCTTTTTCGCGGTAAGCCAAGGCTGTTTTTCCTGTTGTTTGAATGTAAACAGGTTTTCCTTCCTCTTCAATAACATTCGTAAAAACTCCTGAAATTTGCAGTCCAGTGCTCAATTCAATAGTTCCTAAAGCATTCGATTGAATCAGTTTTTGAATTCCAGAAAGACCTCCAGTTCGCAAAGCCATTTTATTGGCAAACTCTTCCAGAATTAAACTTAAATAAGAAAAATTTGGAGTTACATAAAGCTGTGGCTGTAACTGCGTAATATCGAAATTCTGATTCGCAGCCGAAATATCATAAGGGATTTTCTTCACATTATCTGTCATACAGTGTGCACTTTCTCCAATAGAAGAAAGCAATCCAGCACCATATATTTTTGGATTTTCAACGGTTCCAATCAAACCGTATTCAACTGTCCACCAATGTAGGTTTCTAATTTGTGCCATTTCAGACAATTCTCCCATATCATTTTGTAAATCAGCAACCGCTTTTTCAGCTTCGTCGATTTTTTCCTGCGGAGTATCTTCAGCTTCTTTTAAAATAGAAAGCAGACGAATCGCTTCATACATTTGATAATCTTTGTGAGAAGAAATTGCTTTACAGCCAATTTCACCAAAACGTCTTAAATATTCAGCATATTCAGGATTAGCAATAATAGGAGCGTGGCCGGCGCCTTCGTGAATGATATCTGGAGCAGGAGTATATTCAATATGTTCCAATTGTCTGATATCAGATGCAATAACAAGAACATTATAAGCCTGAAATTCCATAAAAGCATTTGGCGGAATAAATCCGTCAACGGCAACCGCTGCCCAGCCAATTTCGCTAAGGATTCGGTTCATTCCATACATGCTCGGAATAGAATCAACTTCGATTCCCGTTTTACGCAAACCTTCCAGATAAGAATGATGCGCAACTTTAGAAAGATAATCTACATTTTTACGCATAACATATCGCCAAACTGCTTGATTAATAGGAGTGTAATCGCTATAATCTTGAGGTTTAATGAATTGCTGTAAATGTTTAGGCAATCGCTCTAATAACGGATTGGTTTCAATGTTTGGATTCATTTCGAAAACGTTGTAGATTAAAATGTAAAATTACGAATTTACGGCTCGATTTTTTACCATCCATCACAAAATTTTTATTCGAAATTAACTTTTATTGCATTTTTATAGATTTTTAAAGAGCTGAAAGAAATAGGATTTTAACAGTCATTATTTTCGAAACTTACCCTTTCCAACGTTTGTTCATAGTTTTCAATTTCTTTTTTGGTCATTGACGTTTCTTTGATTTCTATTTTTAGCTGCTTTTTAGTATCAGGGCTAATCCATAAACCAGAAAAAGTATTTCCTATCTTCTTTAACATCAAAACACCACTAAAACCATGTTCCACCATGATAAATTCATTTTCAACTTTTCTATTCTGCGTAACATTCAGATAAATCCATTTGTTCGATTTATAGCGATAAATTGCAATGTAGTCTAAGTCGGCAGTGCATTGATTTTCTTGGGTTTTAATATAAAACGTTACAGGAGTTTTTCCATCGAATGTTCCTTTGTATAAATTAGAAGCTGACGTTTGAGATTGTGCTGATAATTGATTAAAAAATGAGAAGCAGATTGCAATAAATAAAATTACTTTTTTCATAAATAAAAGAATATAGATTTGGGTTTAATTCGTTTTATCAAATATAAAATTCTGCTTTTTATTTGAAAGAAATCTTTTAAGATTTTTTTATTGCATCTCTCATTTCATTTTCTGCATTTCTAAAATATTCAATTTTATGGCTGAACATAAATGCCATATTGGTAGCGCGCATTTTAGCTTCTTCGGTTATTGGCCCAGCAAATTGAGAATCGATTGTTGAATTAAAAATAGCAATCCAGCGGTCAAAGTGGGTTTTGTCTACAGGTAATTGTTTATGCGGAGGAAAAGGCGTTCCAGAATAAGCGCGAACATCAAATAAAATGGTTTGCCAGAAATTGTACATTTTTTGAAGATGAGGTTCCCAACGGTCTTGTAATTTATCATTAAATATCGGCCCAATTAAATCGTCCTTTCTAACATTTGCATAAAAGCTATTAACCATTTGCTGAATGTCTTCTATTGTCGAAATATCTTTTAAAGCCGTCATTTTATTGTATTTTAAGTAAGCTGCAAAAATACAATATATCTTTCTTTTACTTCCCTGATAATTGTCATATGCCCTTTAATTACTAGGCAAAATCACATTTTGTAAGGATTTGTATAGATTTTTTATTTTATGATAAGTTATTTCGATTTTAACAGGTAAGTTTTTTATGATTTTTATTTTTTTAAAATATTGTTTTTCAGTGCCTTGAAAAACAATAAGATTAGTTTTTGTTATATCGATTTTTTTAATTTGATGTGTATTTGTAAAGTTAAAAAATTAAGAATGTTGTAAAAATACTCATAATATTGTGATGTTTTAGTAAAATAAAACTGAATAAATAAGAAAAAACTAATTATCAAACCAAAACCACAAAAGAATGCACAAAACTACTCAAACACCTACAATTCGGGTAAGTAAAGCGTTGAAACTATTATGTTGCGGTACGCTTTTATTCATGAACAGCTTAAATGCTCAGACGGTAACTCCTTTTATGACTACAGGAGATCAGACTAAATTATTACAGCAGCAAGCTACTGTAAGTTTCGGAACCAATTCAGGAACCAATCCTTCAACTGTAACAGTAAACGCAGGAACAACTTACCAAACTATGGACGGATTCGGCTACACACTTACCGAAGGAAGCTGCGAAGTCATTTCTGGAATGGCTGCCACACAGCAAAACCAATTGTTGAATGATTTATACAATCCGACAACGGGATTAAATGCAAGCGTAGTTCGTATTAGTATTGCAGCTTCAGATTTAAGTAGCTCATCTTACAGTTATAACGAAACTTCGGGCGACACCAACATGAACAATTTCAGTTTGAATGGACCTGATTTAACTTATTTGGTTCCAATCCTTAAAAAGATCTTGTTGATTAATCCAAACATCAAAATCTTAGCTACACCATGGTCTGCACCGCGATGGATGAAATCTAATGGTTCATGGGTTGGAGGTTCTTTGCAGACGCAATATTATGCGGCGTATGCAAAATACTTCGTAAAATATTTTGATGCTATGAAAGCACAAGGTATTAATATTTGGGGAATTACACCACAAAACGAACCAGAAAATCCAAACAACGAACCAAGTATGCTGATGAATTCTACAGAGCAAAAGAACTTCATTAATCAACAGCTTGGTCCTCAGATGGCAGCAGCGGGTTATGGAAACATTAAAATTATTGCTTTTGACCACAATTGCGATAATACAGCTTATCCGATTGATGTTTTAAATAACAGCTCGTATGTTGATGGAGCAGCGTTTCACTTGTATTTAGGAAACATCTCGGCAATGTCAACGGTAAAAACTCAAACTAATAAAAACGTTTACTTTACAGAACAATACACTGGTTCGGGCGGAAGTTTTAGTGGAGATTTTGGCTGGCACATGCAAAACGTTGTTATCGGAAGCACAAATAACTGGTCTAAAACAGTTTTAGAATGGAATGCTGCTAATAACCCAAGTTTTGGTCCCCGCACTCCTGGAGGTTGCACTACTTGTTTAGGCGCGATTACAGTTAATAATAGTACAAGCTATACTAAAAATGTTGCGTATTATATTATTGGCCAGATTTCCAAATACGTAAAACCAGGTGCAGTACGAATTGGTTCTTCGAGCACAAGTGGAAGTATTTCTTCAGTTGCATTTAAAAATCCTGATGGTTCAACAGCACTTGTAATTTATAATTCTGGCGGATCATCAAATACAATAAAAGTAGTTTCTGGGTCATCTGCATTTAATTATGAAGTTCCAGCATCTTCTGCGGTTACTTTTACTTGGGGAGCATCAAATCCAGTTGCGGTTACGGGAGTTAGTGTGAGTCCGGCTTCTGCAACACTTACAGCGGGTCAGTCACAGCAATTGACAGCAACTGTTTCTCCTAATAATGCTACAAATACTGCAGTAAACTGGAGCTCTAGTAATACTTCTGTTGCAACAGTAAATTCAAGCGGACTGGTTTCGGCAATTGCAGCAGGAAATGCTACTATCACAGCAACTACTGTTGATGGAGCAAAAACAGCAACGAGTGCAATTACCGTAACAGCTGGCTCAACAGGTTTTCCAGGATACTATAATATTATATCTAGAAACAGCAATAAAGGTTTAGACGTTGCTGATAATGCTACAACAAGCGGAAGCAGAATCCAGCAATATGATATTACAAACGGGGGAGGAAGCAACCAGCGATGGAAATTTGTTTCTGACGGAAGCGGGAATTATTACATCATTGTAAAATCGACTGGAATGTATTTGGCTGTTGAAAACAACGGTACAGGTGATGGATTAAAAGTTCAGCAAAAAACGTTCTCAT
This sequence comes from Flavobacterium tagetis, assembly GCF_016735615.1. GTDB lineage: Bacteria > Bacteroidota > Bacteroidia > Flavobacteriales > Flavobacteriaceae > Flavobacterium > Flavobacterium tagetis. The sequence continues at coordinate 110,779 of NZ_JAERSF010000001.1, read as the reverse complement.
CTTCAAATGAATTTAAGTGGACAGTAACAAGTCTTGGCACAGGATATTACAAAATTATAAATGTAAACAGTGGCAAATCGCTTGATGTTGAAAACGTTTCTACAGCAAATGGTGCCAATATTCAGGTTTGGGCTTATACAGGAGGCTTAAATCAGCAGTGGCAGTTGGTACAGGTTGAATCTTCTGCAGCAAAAAGTGCTTTAGCTGTACAAACCGCTGCGGTTGAAAATGCAAGTTCAAATGATATGACAATTTTTGTTGATGAAGCAGATGATTCTTTGAAAATTGATACCAATCATGAGGGAGATGCTGATGTACAGATTTTTAATATTACTGGACAGCCAGTTTTAAAGAAAAATGTGAATTTTGTAAAAGGAAATCAAGCTGAAATAGAAATATCTCGATTGCCAAAAGGCGTTTACGTTGTAAAAGTTAACGATAGTAAAGGTTCTTATTCGAAAAAAATCTTGAAGCAATAATTACATCCACAATTCAATTAGTAATTTGTATTGAATTTGAAAAGGCTGTCATCCCATCTGACAGCCTTTGTTTTTTTATTTTATCCAATTAATTGCGTAAACAAATCCTGATTGTCATTCAGATATTGAAACTCAAAACCATTTTCGGTCATTTTTAATTTAATTGGCATAATGTCATTCTTGTTTTTCAATTCTAAACCAACGACAACAGAACCTACTTCACGACTGTTTTTCTTGGCAAATTGGAAATAAGTGATGTCGTCATCAGGACCTAAAATATTGTTGACAAATTCTTTTAATGCTCCAGGACGTTGCGGGAACTGAATCATAAAATAATGCATTAAGCCTTCGTAAAGCAAGGAACGCTCTTTTATTTCGGCAGTTCTTTCAATGTCATTATTGCTTCCGCTTACAATGCAAACCACATTTTTGCCTTTAATTTTTTCTTTATAAAAATCCAAAGCGGCAATTGTTAAAGCTCCTGCAGGTTCTACAACCATAGCCTCTTCATTATACAACCTTAAAATGGTTGTGCAGACTTTCCCTTCTGGAACCAAAATAATATCTTCTAAATTATAACGGCAGATTTCAAATGTTTTGTCACCAACTTGTTTAACTGCTGCACCATCAACAAATTTATCGATTGTTTTTAATGGTGTATTTTTGTTTTCTTCAATTGAAGTTTTCATTGAAGGAGCGCCTTTTGGTTCAACGCCGATTATTTTGGTGTGCGGACTCAAATGTTTAAAAACCTCTGATAAGCCAGATGCTAGTCCGCCGCCGCCAATTGGCACAAAAACATAATCGATAGGTTCTTTATAGCTTTCTAAGATTTCCAATCCTACAGTTCCTTGCCCAGCAATTACTTTTTCATCATCAAAAGGATGTATAAATGTTTTGTGGTTTTTTATGGCGTCTGCAGTTGCCGATGCATAAGCATCATCAAAAGTATCTCCGGTTAAAACAATTTCAACAAATGATTTTCCGAATAGCTGAACTTGTTTTACTTTTTGTTTTGGAGTGGTTTTTGGCATGTAAATTTTACCATGGATCTTTAAAAGATTACAGGAATAGGCAACGCCTTGAGCATGATTCCCTGCACTGGCGCATACAGTTCCGTTTGCTTTTTCTTTTTCGTTTAGCGAAGAAATCTTGTTATAAGCGCCTCTAATTTTATAAGAACGAACAATTTGTAAATCTTCTCTTTTTAATAAAATAGTCGATTCAAATTCGTCTGAAAGATTCAAATTTTGCGTTAAAGGCGTTGCAGCAACTACATTTTCGAGATGCTTTTGGGCATTAAGTACTTCTTCAAATAAACTCATGGTGTTTTGTTTTTTTTGCCACGAATTGCACAAATTTTCACTAATCTTTATGTAGAAGCGGCGTAAAAGTAATTCGTGTTAATTTGTGTAATTCGTGGCGACTTTTTAATTATTCTTAAAATAAAAAACCTCCCAATTGGGAGGTTTCTATAAATTATATTTTACAAACTTATATAGCACCTCGCCATTATTGCTGAATTGCAATAATGCTAATAATAGCGATAATAATGTTGTTAAAGTTTGTCATTTTTCTTGTTGATTGAACAGCAAATGTAAAAATTATTTTTTTACTGGCGGATATTGTGCTAAAATTTTAGCAACGAATTCAGCAATTTTTTCATCTTTTTTATCGATGTTTCTTGTCAAAGTTCCAACTCCTTCACCTTGCCAAATCATTTCTTTCTTTTTAGCATCGATTAAATCAATGTATAAAGTTCCTTCAGTAGAAGTAGAAACTGTTGTCTGTCCTCCATACATCATGTAAGGATTCCAACCCCAGCCCCAGCCATAACCCCAACCAGCTGTAAATTGGTTTACATCGACTTGCTCTCTTGATTTAGTAAAAATGTTTACTAGCAAGTCAGGATTTTCACTTTTCGTAAATCCTTTAGCTTGCATTTGATCATCAATTGCACGAAGAATTCTTCTTTTATCTAAATCTGATATTTCAACCTTGTCAATTCCGGGCTTAAAATAGGCGTACGTTTTATAAGGCGTAAAATCGACAGTTTTGTCATAATCAGAATAAACGGTCACAGTGCTGCAAGAAGTAAGTATCAGCAGTAGCAAAAACGGAATTAACTTAAGTGTTTTCATATATCTAAGAATTAATGTTCTCAATTTTAATTAAAGCAAACTTTCATCGACTAGATTAGGTAAAGTTACTTTTAATAATGGCTCAACTTCCATTGCTCTTTTTATAGCAAAAACAGCACCTTCATTTCGTGCCCAGCTTCTTCTTGAAATTCCGTTGTTAACATCCCAGAAAAGCATTGAAGCTAAACGCTTTGAGGCCTCTGTAGAACCATCAAGAACCATACCAAATCCGCCATTTATAACTTCTCCCCAGCCAACTCCGCCACCATTGTGAATAGAAACCCAAGTTGCTCCTCTAAAGCTGTCTCCAATCACATTATGAATGGCCATATCGGCAGTAAAACGAGAGCCATCATAGATGTTTGAAGTTTCTCTGTAAGGCGAATCAGTTCCAGAAACGTCATGATGATCGCGTCCTAAAACAACTGCACCAATTTCTCCTTTTGCAATCGCCTGATTAAAAGCTTCTGCAATTTTAATTCTACCTTCAGCGTCAGCATACAAAATACGAGCTTGAGAACCTACGACCAATTTATTTTCTTGCGCACCTTTAATCCATTTGATGTTATCCTGCATTTGCTGCTGAATTTCATTTGGAGCAGTTTCAGCCATTTTTTCTAAAACTTCGCACGCAATCGCATCTGTTTTTAGTAAATCTTCAGGCTTTCCAGAAGTACAAACCCAGCGGAAAGGGCCAAATCCGTAATCAAAACACATTGGCCCCATAATATCCTGAACGTAACTCGGATATCTAAAATCGATATTATTTTCGGCCATTACATCTGCTCCTGCACGAGAAGCTTCTAATAAAAAGGCATTTCCGTAATCAAAAAAGTAAGTTCCTTTAGCAGTATGTTTATTAATTGCTGCTGCATGACGACGTAAAGTTTCCTGAACTTTTTCTTTGAATAATTCGGGATTATTTGCCATCAAATCATTTGCTTCTTCAAATGAAATTCCAACTGGATAATAACCTCCAGCCCATGGATTATGAAGTGAAGTCTGATCTGAACCTAAATCAATTTTGATATTTTCCTGATTGAAACGTTCCCAGACATCAACTACATTTCCTAAATAAGCAATCGAAACGGTTTCTTTATTGGCTTTCGCCAAAGCAACTCTGGCAACCAATTCGTCTGTAGAAGTTACTACTTCATTAATCCAACCTTGTTCATGACGAATTTTAGTAATTTTCGGATTTACCTCAGCACAAACGGTAATACATCCTGCAATATTTCCTGCTTTTGGCTGTGCCCCAGACATTCCGCCAAGACCAGAAGTTACAAATAAACTTCCTTCAGGATTTTGTTTTATTTTTCTAAAACCATTTAAAACCGTAATTGTCGTTCCGTGTACAATTCCTTGAGGGCCAATGTACATATAACTTCCAGCCGTCATTTGTCCGTATTGCGAAACTCCCAATGCATTCATTTTTTCCCAATCGTCAGGTTTCGAGTAATTAGGAATCACCATTCCGTTGGTAACCACAACTCTTGGCGCTTCTTTATGCGAAGGAAACAATCCCATCGGATGTCCTGAATACATGGTTAAAGTCTGCTCATCTGTCATTTCAGACAAATATTGCATCGTCAATAAATACTGCGCCCAGTTTTGGAAAACGGCTCCATTTCCTCCATACGTAATCAATTCATGCGGGTGTTGTGCCACTGCATAATCCAAGTTGTTCTGAATCATGTGCATAATCGCTTTCGCCTGCAATGATTTCCCTGGATATTCGTCAATTGGTCTTGCATACATTTTGTAATCTGGACGAAGACGATACATATAAATACGGCCGTATTTTTCTAATTCTTCTGAGAATTCAGGAAGTAATTCGGCGTGATGTTTTGGATCGAAATAGCGTAAAGCATTTTTCAGCGCCAACTTTTTTTCTTCTGCCGAAAGAATTTCTTTTCGTTTCGGAGCATGATTAATTGCTGGATCGTAAGCCTGCTTTGCTGGTAATATAGAAGGTATTCCTTGTTGTATTTGTTCTTTGAAAGTCATTTTTTTTAGAGATGCTAAGTTGCTAAGGTTCTAAGAAGCTAAGATATTGCGGTTAGATTAACAACAGATTAATTTTTGTTTTTTTAATTATGCCTCCCCGCAGGGGCTTAAATGTGACTGACGGTTAATTGTTTCTATAAATATTTAGCTCCTCTGGAGCTGATAAAATAAAGCCTTGGAAAGGCGAAATATATATATAGAAAAACAGTAACCCCAATATAAAAGCTCCAGAGGAGCGAAATATTAGCCGACGAAATTGGAATTTAAAATTTATTTTAATTACCTCATTTTCAAATTGACTCATTTTCAAATTGTCACATTTTCTAATTAAAAAGAGCTAGGGATAACGGATATCCGACCTATGATACGATTTGTAAATCGTAATCTTAAACTTTCTTGAACGAATATCCATTTATAATTTTAGATTTTAGATTGTTGATTTTAAATTGGAATTTGGAATTTAAAAAATTGGAATTTTAAATATAAACTTCCTCATTAACACAAAACGGCATTTTTTTATTTTCAAAAAGCGCAATAATATTTTGAGCCGCGCAAATCGCCATTGCATTTCTAGCTTCATAAGTTGCAGAGCCAATATGTGGTAAAATGCAACAATTAGGAAGTGATAATAACGGATTATCTGATTTCATTGGTTCAGGATTGGTAACATCCAATCCTGCGCCCCAGATTATACTATTCGTTAGCGCCTCAAATAAATCATTTTCATTATGAAATTTTCCTCTTGCCGTGTTGATGAAAATCGAATTAGATTTCATTTTAGCAAAAGCATTTTTATTGAAAATTTCGTTATTTTCTTCTGTATAATTCGAATGAACACTCAAAACATCACTTTCTGCGAGTAACGTTTCAAAATCTACATATTTCGCATCCAATTCTTTTTCGGCAATTTCATTATGCGAACGATTGTGGTAAATTATGTTCATTCCGAATGCGGCCTTACATTTTTTAGCCATTTCAAAACCAATTCTTCCCAAACCGAAAATTCCCAGCGTTTTACCGTAAAGTTCCTGTCCTAAATTGGCCAAAGGGTCAAAACTTCCCCAATCATTATTTAAAATTCTTTTATGATTGAAAAATGACTTTCTCGCAACACTTTGCATCAATAAAAAAGTAACATCCGATGTCGCTCTGCTTAAAACATCGGGCGTATTTCCAACAGGAATTTTTCTGCTGTTTGCCGATGGAATATTGACAGAATCAAATCCGACAGAAAACAAAGCAATACCTTTTAAATTGGGACATTGCTGAAAAAAATCTTCGTCAAATTTGTTTGTTCCAACATTCAGCAACGCATCATGTTCTTGACAGTTTTTTATAAACTCTTCTCTTGACAATGCATTTTCTGTTGGATTTATTGTAAAGGTAATGCCTTTGTCTTGAAGCAATTTAATGCCATCTTCAGGTATAATTTTATTGATAAAAACCTTCATCTTGTGGTATTCTAATTTTTATTTATTCTTCCTGTTTTTTTATCATATCCGTACGGACAGTGGCGACAACCGCTTTTGCAACAATAACCACGTTTTAAATGATGTTTTTCAGTAAAGCATTTGTAACCTTCGGGCGTATAGTAAAAATCTTCGCCTTCGATTAATTTATTTTCATTACTTTGCTCTTTCATAAATCTGCTTCGGGTTCTTTTTCGGATAAACTAAAATCAAAAATATAAATATTTGATTATGATTTTATTGAAATCGAACAATTTTATAGCTACAAATTTATAAATTTTACAGCCAATGTTTCTGATTGTTGCTAAATATTTAATTCCGAAAGGGTATCGAGGAATGACTTTATTTCCTTTCGTTTTAGTTAAATATGATTTTGATAAAGCAAACGGGACTTTTGTAAATCATGAAAAAATACATTTGAGGCAACAGCTAGAAATGCTAGTTCTGCCATTCTTTATTTGGTATGTTCTGGAATTTTTAATTCGTTTAATTCAATACAAAAACAAAGATGTAGCGTATCGAAATATTAGTTTTGAAAGAGAAGCTTACACAAAAGAAGCCGATTTAAATTATCTGAAAAACAGATCTTTTTTCCAGTTTCTACATTATATTAAATTAAAATGAATCCAGTTTTCAATCAATCCATCAATATTCAATTTCCGAATGATATTTCGTTGACTATAAAGCGTGAAGATCTCATTCATCCTTTTGTTTCGGGGAATAAATTTAGAAAATTGAAATACAATTTACTTCAGGCGAAAGCCGAAAATAAAACCACTTTACTGACTTTTGGCGGAGCATTTTCCAATCATATTGCAGCAGTTGCTTATGCGGGAAAAGAACAAGGTTTCAAAACCATCGGAATAATTCGAGGCGATGAGCTTTTAGATAAAATAGAAGAAAATCCAACCTTGAAATTTGCCCAAGAAAACGGAATGCAATTTGAATTTGTTTCAAGAGAAGAGTATCGTTTAAAAAGCGAAACTTCATTTATAGAAAAGCTGAAAAAGCAATTTGGCGATTTTTATTTGGTTCCAGAAGGAGGTACAAACGAATTGGCAGTAAAAGGCTGCGAGGAGATTTTAACCGAAGAAGATTCGGTTTTTAATTACGTATGTTGCGCAGTTGGAACAGGCGGCACGATTTCGGGATTAATTAATAGTTCGCTGCAAAATCAGAAAATTTTGGGCTTTCCAGCGTTAAAAGGTGACTTTTTAACCGATGAAATTCGTATTTTTGCAAAAAAAGATAACTGGAATTTAATTTCTGACTATCATTTTGGAGGTTATGGAAAGATAAATTTAGAATTAATCGAATTTATTAATGCTTTTTTTGAAGAAAATAAAGTACCCTTAGATCCAATTTATACAGGAAAGATGGTTTTTGGCGTTATAGATTTAATCCGCAAAAATTATTTTCCTGCACATTCAAAAATTTTACTCATTCACACAGGTGGATTGCAGGGAATTGATGGAATGAATATAAAGTTGAAGCAGAAGAAATTACCAATACTAAAAACCAATGATTAAAAAAATTGTATTACTTCTCGTAATATTAGCTTTAGCAAGCTGCTCTTCTAGTAAGCCTGCTATCGCGACGACTAAAAAAGCGGCAGCAGTTCAATCTCGAACGGCAGCGACAAAAAGAAGTACTCCTGTTAAGCCTATCGGTAAAAATTACCCTTCTACAAATAATACAACTGAGGTTATTCAATCTACTTCCAAAACAGTTGTTACCAGCGATTTGATTAATAATTATGTCTTGCTTTACAAAGATATTGCAATGGGAAACATGAAAACGTACGGAATTCCAGCGAGTATTATTCTAGCGCAAGGAATTTTAGAATCGGGCGCAGGAAGAGGAGATTTGGCTGTAGATGCTAATAATCACTTTGGTATAAAATGTCATAATGATTGGTTAGGAGAAAGTGTTCGCCACGATGATGATTCGGCTCAGGAATGTTTCAGAAAATATCCTCAGGCATCAGAATCTTATAGAGATCATGCTTTGTTTTTGGTTGGGAAAAAGCGATATGCAACTTTATTTACTTACGAAAAAGACGATTATAAATCTTGGGCAAAAGGATTAAGAGCAGCTGGTTATGCAACAGATCCGAAATATCCAGATAAGTTGATTAGTTATATTGAACGTTATAATCTACATCAATACGATTGCCAGGTTACAGGAAGAAACTATGTGCCAATTAATACTTCGGCTCCACCTAAAAAATCATCTTATGATGTCGCTTCTGATCCAAAGATCAATATGAACCAATATGATCCAAATTCATACGAAGTTCAAAAAGGAGATACATTGTATTCCATTTCAAAGAAATTCAATTTATTGGTTGAAGATTTAAAAAGAAAAAATAATCTAACGGATAATGCTATTTCAATTGGACAGAGACTTAAGGTTAAGTAATTAAGTGGTCAGGTTCAGTTTTTAGTATTCAGTCTCAGTGGCAGTTTTTAGTTCTGTTGAAATTAATCTAGAAATTAAAATAGGTTTTCAGTTTTAATCTAAAATCTGAATTCTAAAATCAAAAATAAGAATGTTATATAAAAGAAGTAGTCAGCTTTTTGCTGAAGCAGAAAAAGTAATTCCGGGAGGAGTAAATTCACCAGTAAGAGCATTTAAAGCCGTTGGCGGAACTCCGATTTTTGTAAAAAGTGCCAAAGGTGCTTATTTATATGATGAAGATGGAAACAAATTAATAGATTATATTAACTCTTGGGGACCAATGGTTTTGGGTCATGCCTATCAGCCAGTTGTTGATGCTGTTATTGAAAAAGCAAAACTAGGAACTTCATTTGGTATGCCGACTGAATTGGAAACTGAAATCGCTGCTTTGGCTGTTTCTATGGTTCCAAATATTGATAAAATTCGTTTTGTAAATTCAGGTACAGAAGCTTGTATGAGTGCAATTCGTTTGGCTCGAGGATTTACAAAAAGAGATAAAATTGTAAAATTTGCAGGTTGTTACCACGGACATTCAGATTCATTTTTGATTCAAGCAGGAAGTGGAGCTGTAACTTTTGGTTCGCCAAATAGCCCTGGAGTTACAGAAGGAACTGCAAAAGATACTTTGTTAGCCAAATACAATGATTTAGAGAATGTAAAAACTTTAATCGAAGCTAATAAAGGAGAAATAGCTGCGATTATCATTGAAGCAGTTGCAGGAAATATGGGATGTATTCCTCCTCAAGAAGGATTTTTGCAAGGTTTAAGAGATTTGTGTACTGCAAACGGAATTTTATTGATTTTTGATGAAGTAATGACAGGTTTCCGTTTGGCTCGCGGAGGAGTTCAGGAATTATATGGTATAGATGCTGATATCGTGACTTTCGGAAAAGTTATCGGTGGCGGATTGCCAGTTGGAGCTTTTGCGGCGCGAGAAGAAATCATGAATTATTTAGCTCCTCTTGGACCAGTTTACCAAGCGGGAACATTATCTGGAAATCCGTTAGCAATGGCAGCGGGATTGGCGATGCTAAAAGCACTTGATTCTGACAGAGAAGTTTTTACACGTTTAGAAGAAAAAACAGCTTATTTAGAAGCAGGAATTGATAGAGTTTTAAAAGCAAATAATGTTGCGTTTACCATTAATAGAGTTGGTTCTATGATCTCGGTTCACTTTGATGCCAATCCAGTTACCGATTTCCAAACTGCTGCAAAAGGGGATAATGAAACATTCAAGAAATTCTTCCACGGATTATTGCAAGAAGGTATTTACATCGCACCATCTGCATACGAAACGTGGTTTATTACAGATGCATTAACTTACGAAGATTTAGATTTTACAATCAATGCGATTGATAAAGTATCGAAAACATTTTAAATAACAAAAAAGAGGCTTTCAAAGCCTCTTTTTTTTGCATCAAATTAGATTTTATCTTTTTTGTGCTCTTTCATTTTATCCCTCATTTTGTCTTTTTTCTCTTCTTGAAGGGTTTTCCATTTTGTGTATTGATCAGCTTTTAAGATCGATTTCATTTTAGCATCATTTGCTGCAACTTCGTCTTCCATTTGTTTTTTGAACTCCGCTTTTTCTTCAGCAGTTGGTTTTGTGTTGCTATCCTTTTTTTCTTTTCTAGCTTCTCTAAATTTTTCAGCTTTTGCACTTCTATCTGCTAAAAGCTGCTTTACCTGTGCTTGCTGACTAGCATCTAAACTTAATTCTGTAGTCAGTTTTTGAAGCTGTTTCTCATTACGCTGTTCCGGAGTCATTCTCTCTCTTTGCTCACGCGCCGGTTTTTGATCCGTTTCTTGTGCAAAACTTGCTATTCCAACAAATAACATAGCTGCAATAAATAATTTTTTCATATTCAAGTTTTTTAATTGTTTACAGATTAGACTTTATTAATTAAAACAGGTTTAATCACTCTTTTGAAATTGTGTTTTATTTAACAGATTGATTACCAGTTTTTCTAAGAATGAATTTAAATAAGATTATTATAACGCTAAATATTTGACAGTAAGTGCTTTGCTTTGGATATTTTTTTTAACTTTAGTAAACTATTGCTTTTTTGTTGTTTAGTAAAAGCAATTTCCATGATTCCCATATTTCAGTAATAGATTTTCAAAAACACAATTTAATACTTTATTCTATGGCAGATCTTTCCCAAGCCCACCGCATCCTTTTTTTAAACACTTTGGCATTTGCAATCTGTTTTGCATGCTGGACACTCAACGGAGTACTGGTCACTTTTTTAGTTGATAAGGAAATTTTTAACTGGAGTGTTGTACAGATCGGCTGGCTTTTAGGGATTCCTGTTCTTACAGGATCGATTATGAGATTGCCAATGGGAATTTTAACCGATAAATTTGGAGGTAAAATTGTGCATTCTGCTTTATTGATTTTGGCATCAATTCCATTGTTTCTTTTACCTTTTGCGACTTCTTTTACTGTTTTTGCCATTTTAAGTTTTTTATTCGGAATGGTCGGAACTAGTTTTGCTGTAGGCGTAGCATCAACTTCTGTTTGGTATCCAAAAGAATGGCAGGGAAGAGCTTTAGGAATTTTCGGAATGGGAACTGCAGGAGCCTCAATTACACCATTTCTTGCACCTTCATTATTAAGTACATTTTCAGAAAGCGATCCTGAAAATGGTTGGAAATGGCTGCCTATTCTGTACGGTTCTGCTTTATTATTGATGGGAATTGTATTTCTGATTTTTGCCAAAAACAAAAAAATCGAAGCACAGTCCAAAACGGTAAAACAATTATTACAGCCTTTAAAGAGTGTGCGTGTTTGGCGTTTCGGAACTTATTATTTCTTAGTATTTGGGTCGTTTGTTACTTTCTCACAATGGCTTCTGCCAAATTTTATGAATGTCTATCACACAACTTTAGTTTTAGGCGGAATCTTTACTTCCTGTTTTAGTTTGCCTGCAGGTGTCGTACGTGCTTTTGGAGGTTTTTTATCGGATAAATTCGGGGCTAGAAAAGTGATGTATTGGGTTTTGAGTTCTTCAGTCGTTTTGAGCTTTTTACTATTATTTCCGAAAATGGATATTACAACATCAGGAAGTGGGTTGTTATCTAGCAAAGCAGGAACAGTTACGTCTGTAGCACCAGATAAAATTGTAATAGATGATAAAGAATATAACATCGCCCAGAAAGACGAAAGTCAGCCGCATTCTAAATTTTTTCCATCCAAAAAAACATGGCAGGAAGTGGTTGTAGAGCAAAACCAAAAAGTGCAAAAGAAAGATTTATTGGCAGAAGGAATTACACAAATTCATTTTGAAGCCAATATGTGGGTGTATTTAGTTTTGGTTATTCTAATAGGAATTTCGTGGGGAATTGGTTCTGCTGCTGTTTACAAACATATACCAGATTATTTTCCTAATGAAGTGGGAGTAATTGGCGGAATGGTCGGACTCTTAGGCGGTTTAGGCGGATTCTTCGGGCCTATTATTTTCGGGTATTTATTATCATTTACAGGATTCTGGACGAGCTCGTGGCTCTTTATTTTAGCATTGTCGCTAACTTGTTTAATATGGATGCATCGTGTAATTGTGAAAATGACAAAAGAAAAACTGCCTGAAATGGCTAAAGATATTGATCGAAAATAATCTGTCATGAAAGAAAAAACATTTAATACAAAAGCTTTATTAATTGCAACGGCCGCTTCGGTTTTTATGGTCGTATTGGTTTTCTATGGATCAAGAAAATTGCAAAATTTTGATGCGGCTTTGGTTACCTATCTGTTCGGAACGTTGTTTGCATTTTTCGGAGTAGTGTATCGCTATACGGTTTGGTTGCAACGCCCGCCAACTTGGATGTATTTCAAACGCGGCATTCATTTTCTCTTTACAGGAAAAGTATTTTCGCATTTGTGGTTTTTAGGAAAAGAATCAGTTCAGAATATCGCTTTTCAGAAATTCATTTATCCAAGAGGAAAATACAGATGGCTGGCCCATTTTTGTATTGCAATTGGCTGTTTTTCGGCTTTTGCTATTACTTTTCCGCTTACATTTGGATGGATTCATTTTACTTTGGCACCCAATTCTATTTCCGTTTACGAAGCTCATTTTTTTGGTTTTAAAGTAATGGATTTCAGATTGGATTCTATTATGGCATTTTTAACTTTCCATGCTTTAAACTGGTCTTCTTATCTGGTTATTTTCGGTTCTCTTTATTATTTAAGAAGACGTTTAACCAATCCAGGATTAATTGCCACACAGACTTTTGAAGGCGATTTACTGCCACTTCTTTTATTAATTGCTATTTCGGTCACTGGATTATGCCTAACGTATTCGTATCAGTTTATGAAAGGATTCGCGTATGATTTTCTAGCCGTAATTCATGCTGTAACGGTTATAATGTTTTTGATATGGATTCCCTTTGGAAAGTTCTTCCACATCATTCAGCGACCGGCTCAAATTGGTGCGCATATTTACAAAAAGGAAGGAATGAAAAAAGGGATGGCCATCTGCAAAGAAACTGGAAAACCTTTTACAACTCAGCTTCATATTGATGATTTAAAAATAGTAACCAAACAATTAGGTTTTGACTTTAGTGATGATCAAGGTAATTCACACTTGGATTTAAGTCCAGAAGGAAAACGAGATCGTTTGGCGAAAGCACATTTAAAAGCAAGAATTGAAGGCGGAAATTTATTTGGATAAAATTATAGTGTCAGGTTTCAGGTCTCTTTAATATGACTTGAAGCTGAAACAAAAAACAACAAAAAAATCATGGCAAAACTACCTGTATCAACTGAAAAAATAATTGAGGCATTTGGTCCGCATTTGAATTATACGCCAAAAGAAGGTTATTCAGGGCGTGATGAACCAGACAAAACGGTTAAAACACATTGCTGTTTCTGCGGGATGCAGTGCGGAATTCAATTATCTGTAAAAGACAATAAAGTGGTTGGTTTTGAACCTTGGATGGAATTCCCGTTCAATGAAGGTCGTCTTTGTCCAAAAGGTGTTCAGCGATACATGCAGAACAATCATCCAGATCGATTATTGCATCCAATAAAAAGGGTAGAAGGCAAAGGTTTTGAACAAACCACTTGGGATGAAGCTATGGATAAAACCGTTTCTGAAATCAAAAGAATTCAGGAGAAATATGGTAAACATGCGTTTTCAATGTTATCTGGAGTTTCGTTGACCAATGAAAAAAGTTATTTGGTTGGGAAATTTGCCAGAGTGGCTTTAAAAACAAGAAATTTAGATTACAACGGACGTCTTTGTATGGTAAGTGCTGGTGCAGGAAATAAGAAAGCATTTGGTTTAGATCGCGCTTCAAACAATTATTCCGATTTAGAATATGCTGAAGTTATTATAGTTGCTGGAGCGAATATAAGCGAGACGTTTCCCACTTTAACCCATTGGATCTGGAAAGCGAGAGATAGAGGAGCCAAATTAATTGTTGTTGATCCGCGAGTTATTCCATTGGCAAGAACGGCAGATGTTCACTTGGATGTAAGACCTGGAACCGATTCGGCTTTATATGGAGCAATGTTGAAATATCTCGTAGATCATGATTTGTTAGACCACGATTTTATAGATAATCATACTTCAGGATTTCAAGAAACCATAGATGCTGTAAAGGATTATACGTTAGAATGGGCAGAAGAAATTACAGGAATTTCAAAAGAAAAAATTAAAGAAGCGGCCGAATTATGGGGAAAAGCAAAAACAAGCTTTTTACTGCACGCAAGAGGAATAGAACATCATTCTAAAGGTGTTGATAATGTATTAGGATGCATCAATTTGGTTTTGGCAACAGGAAGAATTGGAAGACCATATTGTGGTTACGGAACCATTACTGGACAAGGAAATGGTCAGGGAGGAAGAGAGCACGGCCACAAATGTGATCAGCTGCCCGGAAATCGTGATATAGAAAATATGGATCATCGAAAATACATTGCCGATGTCTGGAAGATTAAAGAAGAAGATATGCCTCACAAAGGCATTACAGCTTATGAAATTATCGAAGCCATTCACAGCGGTGAAATAAAAGGATTGATTTCGATTTGTTTTAATCCGTTAGTATCTCTTCCAAACAATAATTATGTGCGTTCTGCCCTTGAAAAATTAGAGTTTTACGTTGCCATAGATTTCTTTTTGAATGAAACAGCGCGTCATGCCGATATTGTTTTAGCAGGTTCATTGCAAGAAGAAGAAGAAGGAACGACAACTTCAGCTGAAGGCCGCGTTATTCGAATCAGACAAGCTGTTACACCTCCGGGAGATGCTAGAACAGATACTTCAATATTATTAGAATTAGCAAAGAGATTAGGCGAAGAAGAAAGATTTACTTACGCCGACAGCGAGGCCATTTTTAATGAACTTCGAGTTGCATCAAAAGGGGGAACAGCTGATTACAACGGAATTACTTATAAAAAAGTAGAAGATAATATGGGCGTTTTCTGGCCATGCCCAACCGAAGATCATCCTGGAACGCCAAGATTATGGGAAGATAAAAAGTTTGCAACTCCAGACGGAAAAGCACATTTTAATCCAGCTCCTTATAAATTGCCTGGCGAAATCACAAATGATGAATATCCAATAATATTAACGACTGGACGAGTTGTATCTCAATATTTAAGCGGAACACAAACCAGAAGAATCGGGAAATTGGTTGATCAGTTTCCTGAACCTTTGTTAGAAATTCATCCTGAAATGGCACAGAAATATAATATTAAGCAAAGAGAATTAGTAAAAGTTTCAACCCGAAGAGGTGAAGGAATTTTTCCTGCCAATATTGTAGAAACCATTCGAAAAGATACTGTTTTTATTCCGTATCACTGGCCCGGGAAAAAATCAGCCAATCAGTTAACACCTGGAACATTAGATCCTATTTCAAAAATTCCAGAGTTCAAAGTTTGTGCTTGTAAGTTGGAACCTTTGGGAGAAATAGAAAATTCATCAGACAAATCAAATGCTTATGCAAGTGTTTAATCTATAAAAACAAGAATCATGAATTTGACTAATTATAATAAAAACGAAGAGTTTTTTGTAGACTTACAAAGATGCATAGGCTGTAAAGCCTGCGAAATGGCGTGTTCGGAATGTGAAACAAATGGTCAGGAATCGATGATTCATGTTAATTATGTCGAGCGTGCCGTAACGATTCAAACCACGGTTCAGGTATGCATGCATTGCGAAGATCCGGTTTGTGCCAATGTTTGTCCTGCTGATGCGATTTCGCAAGACGAATTTGGCGTAGTTCATACCGCAAATACAGAGCGTTGCATTGGCTGCTCCAATTGTGTAATGGCTTGTCCGTTTGGGGTTCCGAAGAAAATGGAAGAATACGATTTAATGATGAAATGCAATATGTGTTATGACAGAACAAGCGTTGGCAAAAAGCCAATGTGTGCTACAGTTTGCCCGAGTGGCGCACTGTTTTATGGAACTCGTGCTCAGATCGAAGAAATGCGCCCTAACAGCACTCCTGTAAATTCATTTGTTTTTGGGAAAGAACGTGTCAACACAAAAGTGAATATCATGATGCCAAAAGGAAGCAGCGAATTAAGAATATTCTAAATCTAAAATCCATGTCTAAAGAAGATAATTTAAAAGAAAACTGGAAGAAAGATTTTCCATATAAAAAACAAGAATCGACACAAGTAAGCCGACGTGATTTTGCCAAATTCCTTACGCTGGTTTCAGGAGGTTTAATGGTTGGAAGCGGACTGGTTGCAGCAAAAGCTTATTTATTGCCTGGCGAAGAAGTTGTTGGAGAACATTTTGTGTGTGAAATAAAAGATATTCCATTAGGAGGAACAAGAGGATTTGTAATTGAAGGAAGTAACATTCCGTATATTTTGGTGCATTTAGAAAGCGGGATGTTTAGAGCTTACGAACAAAAATGCACGCATCTTTCTTGTGCTGTTTATTACAAGCCAGGAACCGGAATTATTCACTGTCCGTGCCACGAAGGTTCTTTTGATGCTTTGACGGGAGATGTAATTGCAGGACCTCCGCCAAGAGCTTTGCCTCAGTTAGAAGTGGTTTTAAAAGGAGAAAAGATTTTCGTGAAAGCATTCGAAAATAAAGAAAGTTAATAGTTTAAAATAAAGATTATGAGTACATTTAGAAAAAGTCAAAATCAGGCAAATCCTAATAAGTTGAATGTTATTCTGTCTACTTTAATATTTGTTTTAATCTTAAATGTAAGCATTCAGATTTGGTTGTTATATGCTGCGTTAAACAATGCATTAGATAACAATAAAGAGATTTTAATTCCAGCATTTATAGGTTCGCTTATTTTATTTTTAATTGGTTTTGGATGGCTGTATTATCTGCCAAAAGGGAATTTTAAAAAATAATATATAAAGCTTTTAATATTATATTTATAACTTGTTACAAACTTGATTAAGCTTTAAGTTTGTAAAAAAGTATAAATTATGAATCATAAATTTTGGGGAGAGATTCAAGAAGACTGGGCAGGAATTTCAGGAGATAAGCTTTTTAAAAATTCTCATTTTAAAGATGACGAAATTCAAGTTTTTTTAGGAGAAGAATTTGATGAAGATGGAGAAGAAATCGAAGAATTTCCAACAAATGAAGAATTAGATGATTTTGAAAAAACGTATAGTAGTTTTTTAGAAAATATTGAAGATGTTATACTTCAAATAAAAGAAGAAACGTTTCTTCGCTATAAAAAGATTTATGCGAAATATTATGAAGACCCAAGACAATCAGGAGAGGAACCTTTAAATATTGATACTAAAGAAAAACACTTTGAGTACATTAAAGAAATATTATACATAAGGATTTTAAAAAGAAATGAGATAAAAATACCAATTCGTTATAATTTAGATACCGAACATGGTATTGAAATTAAATTAAGAAATAATAAAATAGTAGCAGTTGCAGGAATAGCTGAGACTTAAGATAAATGAGGAGCTTAACAAGCTCTTTTTTTATGTCTTAAATAGACTTTAAAATAAAATCCGTAATTTTAAGGAACTATTAAAAATTAAATTCCATGACCTTAGCAAACAAGAAAATTGCCTTTTTTTCTACTCAGCCTTACGATAAAACGTTTTTCAATAAATATAACGAAGACTTTGGTTTTCAGTTAGATTTTTTTGAAACACAGTTAAATCCTCAGACAGTAGCTTTAATTGAAGAGTGCGAGATTGTTTGTGTTTTTGTAAATGATATTGTAAACGAAACAGTTATTAAACAATTAGCAGAAAAAAAAGTAAAAATAATTGCTTTACGGTGTGCTGGATTTAATAATGTCGATTTGGAAGCTGCTAAAAATCACGGCATAAAAGTTTGTCGTGTTCCTGCATATTCTCCTCAGGCGGTTGCCGAACATGCCATGGCGATGATTTTGACTTTAAATAGAAAAACGCACAAAGCTTATAATAGAGTTCGTGAACAGAATTTCTCTTTAAACGGATTATTAGGCTTTGATTTATTCGGAAAAACAATCGGAATTATTGGAACAGGAAATATAGGAAAAGCATTTTCTAAAATTGCATTAGGTTTTGGCTGTAAAGTTTTGGCTTATGATATTGTTGAAAATGAAGAGATGAAAAAAGACGGTGTTTCTTTTGTAGGATTGGAAGAAATCTTTAAATCGAGTGATATTATTTCGCTCCATTGTCCGCTGAATGAACAGACCAAACATGTTATCAATACCACTTCTATTTCTTTTATGAAAGATAGTGTTATGATTATCAATACAAGCCGTGGCGGGTTAATCGAAACGTCGTCGGTTATTGAAGGCTTAAAAGAAGGGAAAATTGGCTATTTAGGAATTGATGTGTACGAACAGGAAGAAAAACTATTCTTTAGAGATCTCTCGGCAGACATTATTCAGGATGATGCAATTCAGCGTTTAATGAGTTTTCCGAATGTTTTGGTAACGGCGCATCAAGCATTTTTTACCAACGAAGCTTTAACGCAGATTGCTTTGGTGACTTTTAACAATATAAAATCATTGCTAACGGAAAATGATATTGAAAATAAAGCCGCATTACTAGTGTAAATTATAACGAATTTAAAATATCAGATTATGAAAAATAAGATTTTAATTCTAATCTCAATTTTGGCATTGAGCTCTTGCCAGAATAAAGACAATTCAAAAAATATAGTAAAAACAGTTGTTCAAGACACATTGTCTAAAACACTTGGCGGGACGGCAGATTTGAGCGAAGTTACTCCAAAAGAAGACAAGGCGGTAGAATTAATCCGTAAACAATTGCTGGTTTTATTAAAAAATGATATTTCTGCACTGACAAAAGACGATCGTTATTTTTATTATGATGCTTTTGATTTAAATAATGATAAGAAAAACGAATATTTTGTTGGTTTCTCAAATTCTTATTTCTGTGGAAGTGGAGGCTGTTCAGGTTATATCTTGAAGAATGACGGAAGTATAATCAATCGTTTCACTGTAACCGATTTTCCAATTTATGTAACCACTTCATCAACAGAAAAATTTTATGATCTTATATTTGAAAGCGGAGGAAAATTTCATCTTTTAAAAATGAAAGGTGGTAAATATCCATCTAATCCGTCTGTTCAAGAAGTTATAAAAGGCGATGTTCCAAAAGAAAGCACAAAGGTTTTGGATATTCAGAGTGGAAAATTGGAGAAGTATTCGTTTTAAATTGTGATTTAGGATAAAAAATAAACCCGACAGGTTTTAAGAATCTGTCGGGTTTAAATATTAGTGAAGTTTGTAATTTCTAAAATTCAAATTCTCCAATTAGAATTTTGCTATCGCTTTCACGTTTGTTTTCTTTTTGACTTTGGAAAACAGCAATTTTTCGTTCTTGTCTACCATCAGAATAGTAAAGGTAAACTTCTGCCATTATAGTCGTTGGCCCAGAAAGAATATTCTGTCTCTCGCCGAAGAAATTAGTCTTGATTTTATATTTTCCCTTAATTGCTTTTTTTAATAAGAACTGTTCAGGACCAAAACCTTGAGTGAAATCGTTGCTTAATCTTCCTCCAATTTCTGTAGATCTATGCGAGTAAGAGCAATCTTCTCCTCTTGGATCTGTAACCCAAAGATCGATATCTGTATTGTCTTTATTCCAGTTAATAACAATACGAATATCAACAGGAAGATTGGCTTTTAGACGATCATCTACTTTGCTTGCATCAACATTTTTGTTTTGACTCAAAATATTATTGATTTCCATAATCAAGATTTCTTCAATACCATTGTCTCGTACAGAAATCTCATCGGTATATTCCTGATAAAGCATAGATTTATAGATGTTAAGAGCTTCTTGAGGTTTTTTATTGTCAACTAAAGCTAATGCATAATCTCTATGGCTTTGAGGATCAAAAGGTCTCCATTCTAGAATCTTTTGAGTAATCCACAATTCTTTTTCATAATTGCCTCTCTGTTTCAATAAATAAGATATCGTTTTGTACAATTCTTCATTTTCCAAATCAAGTTCGGCTAATGTGCTTAAAACCTTTAGCGAAAGTGCTTTGTCTCCTTTTTTGAATAGCAGTTTAGAAACATCAAAATAATACGTTACCTGTTTCTCATATTTCGGACGATTTTCAAGATATTTCTGGTAAATCAATTCGGGAGACTGTAAAGATTGAAAATCTTTCATGTATTCTTGAGTGCTTTCAACATCTACCAAAGTTATTTTTCCAGAGGATGTTTTTTTATCACCCGCTCTGCTTTCTGCAGAATATACAGCATTATCGCTAACAACACTTTCTTCTGCCGACGACAATTTTTGTGATTGCTTAGAAACTTTTGGATACTGTTTTTTTTCCGTAGGCTTAAATTCGCTATTCCACCAAGTTGTCAGTTCTCGCGTTTTATCAAAAGCTTTAGATAAAAGATTTCTTCTTTTTTCTAAAACTTCTCTTTTGTTTTGCGAAACGATTTTATTGTATTCTGATAATAATTCCTCTGGAGGAGTAATGCCAAAACGTACATAATCATTAACATCTTCCAATACGATAAGACTAGTGTTCTTGCTTACAACTCCAAACTGTTCGCTCAGATTTCTTATTTCATCGTTGTTTTGTGTTGAATTAAGTTCAAGATCATTAATTTTTCGTTGCGCCCAAAATTGCGCAATAGGCCAATTGTTTACTTGTACAGCGTTACTAAAATCTACAGGTACTTCAAATTTCTTATTTCCTACTGAAAAAACAGCAGTAAGTTTACTTACGTTCGAAGATGAAATTCCAAATATGTTTACCGGTTCATTTACGGCAGTTCCAACATTTGGAAACAGTTCCTGAAGCGTATTAGTTTCTTTAAAGCCTAAAAATATAATAGGAAGTCTTTTGAAGGTTTTTAGAGCAGTTTGAGTGTCTAATTCGTTAAGATTGATAAAATTCCCTCCTGATTGTGATGCTAAAAGCTTTAGCAAATTAAAGTCAGAAGTTGGCGTGCTCACGATACTGTTGACTGGTTTTTTGAATTTTAAAGTTAAATCACCAAAATTTGAAATTCCGTCAGAAAACAAAAGATATTCGTCTATTGATGAAATCTCTTTTAAAGCGCCAAAGTCAGTTCCACCATCGTATTTCAGATTCAGAATTCTGTCTTTTAATGCATTCCAGTTTCCTCCAGAAACAGCAAAATCTTCTGTTTTTTCTAGAGTATTATTTAAAAGAACAAAAGAGACTGCAATATCCTTGTTCTCTAAAAAATAAGCAGTAAGAAAGTCTAGTTCTTTTTGATGGTTTCTCTTTGATCCGCTGAATGAGTTGTCCCAAATAATAGCGACTTTTTGAGATTTTGCTTTTTCTTTTACAGGGAAATTCATCGAAACACTTGCCGCAAAATAAGATTTATCGTCAGAAGCTTTTTGAAGCATCACACTAGAAGACTCGTTTACTTTTGGAATGCTTATTTTTAGGCTTTCATTTGGCGTGAAATTCGCTTTTTTAATTTCAGCAATCCATTGATTTCCTTGTTTCTGAAAAGCAAAACTTCCATCTGGATTTTCTGTGATTTTTGGAGTTGTCAGACTTTCATTAACTAATACTTTCAGATTGAATTTTGGAATCCTAACAGCATTGGCAAAACTTAAAAAATACAGATAATCAGTAGCCGAATTTTTTAATTCCTGATTGTATGTAATTCTTATAAATCTGGTGCCTCTAGCTGTAATCGGGTAAATTCTGGTTCTGAAATTATTTCCAGCTACTTTTTCAATAATACCTGGATCTACATTTCTTTTTTCAATACTTTCAAATACTTCTTTAGCTCGTTCTTTTGGAACGGGAACAGCGTCTCTTAAGCTTCCGTTAATATCTAATGCATAGCCACTTACACTTACTCCTTCTGGCAATGGAAGTGTAAAATTTCCTTCTAAAATTCTGTCGCCAGGATTATAGAATGTATAAGTAGCCGTAGTTGAGGCAAGATTTCCTAAAATTTTGGTTTCGATTTGTACTTCCTGTAAGATTACCGAATTTTTTTTCTGATTTTCGACATCCAGAGTTGGAATCTGTGAAAAAGCGGCACTAAAGAACAGTAGCGTACAGATAGTGAAAAATTTATTCATAATTAATAAGCGTGATTTTTTATTTGATTTGAAATGTCAAAATCCGTTTAGATTTAAGAGTCTTTTTTTTTTGACTAAAGTGATTGAATATGCTTTGCTACAATTCCAAAATTGAAACCCTGAACCTGATCGAATCCACTGAAATTAACAGCAATTAGTTGGCCACATTCATTAAAAACTGGTGAACCACTAGCGCCATGTGTAGAAGTTATACTGTATTGAATTTTATTGCCGTCAGATTCTTTACTTATCTGACCATTGTAAAGCTGTACTTTTATACCAGAATTTGTCTGAGCCAAATCGATTCCCATTGGATAGCCCACCATTATCGCTTTTTGCCCCGGAGCTAGAGAAGTATCATTGTCAACAATATTATCAAGGCTAATGATGTTGGTAACTGTTTTAGGAGTTTTATGATTGGCTACTTGCAAAATGCCTAAATCAATATTGCTGTCATCTGAAACTTTTTTAATCTCACAATTAATCCATTCACCATCAGAATTATGAAGAGCCACTTCAATCCCTACAGTTTTTACATATACCTCAATATTTTCTGCAGAAACATATTCTTTCACTGGAATAGATGCGGCAATATCTGTTGATGCTTGAGTTGTATCTGTTTCTGTTTCATTAGAGCTAACAAATTCTTCACCCGCTGACTCAGTAGTTTCTTCACCTGACTCTTCGTATTCTCCCTCTCCTTCACCTTCTTCGTATGAGATTGAAGCATGCGACCAGTTGTTATTGATAAAGCTTTCATAGTCATCTTCAGAAACATCGGTAGTAAGAATAGAAGCAATCTTCATTCGTAGATTTCGAATATTAGTATTTACTTTCTCGCTCTCTTCTTCAGTTGAATCCCATGGCTGTAAAACATGTCTATTGGTTATCATGTCTCCTTCTGTATCTACAAAAAAGCCAGTTCCGTAAATGGTTTCTTCCTTAGCGTCTTCAACATTAAGTTGAAATTCTTTTCCGTTAATTTTAGCAAAGTATCCATATTTATGCTTTATAAGTACAACTGCGTCTTTGTAAGCATCGTAGATTTTGGTATCTGTGGCTAAACAAACGGCTTCCTTTTTAGGTGTAAAATATTTAAATCCTAAAAATGATGCTGCTGAGACAAAAACAACAGCGACGATTGCAAATTTGTAACGGTTTCTTTTTTTCTTGATTGTTGTTTCTAAGTCTTCGTTTGGGGCGATCTTTCTAATTTTCATTTAGATTATTGGTTGAAAAATGTTAATTGAATGGGTTTGGGTTAAAAAAAAATAGACTTGATTGAAAGTCTATTTTTGTTTTCAAATGTAGTAATTTGTTTGCTAAAAAAAGCAAAAACTATATCAATTGTATATTAACTTAGAGTCGTAATTTGTTTTGTTTTTTAATGTTATAGTAAGGCTTATGAAAGTATTTTCTTGTAAAACAATTTAGTGGAATTAAAGTATTGTTTTTCAGTTTTTTAAAAATGAGTTTTGATTTCAGTTTTAAGTATTGATGAGAAGAAGTATTCGTTTAAAAAAAGAAACCCCGACAGGTTTTTAAAACCTGTCGGGGTTGAAGTATGTAAATCAATTTGGAATTTGGAATTTCCAAAATTGGATTTTTTAAAATTTACCCCACCAATTCCACAAATTTAAACTCGCCATCAACGACAACTTTAGTCAAACCATGTTTAGATAAGTTTTTCATAGAAGCATCCCATTTTTTACCGCTTAAGTTAGCAGAAACTTTTAGTTGAGATAAATCCATTTTATTTTCGTTTCCTTTCAATAAAGTAATGATCACTTTTTCTTCTTCTGTCAATTCGATCTGAGCTTGTTTTTTCTCAGGACGCATTTGTGGGAACAATAAAACTTCTTGAATAGAAGCGTTGTTTGTTAAATACATAATCAAACGATCCATTCCAATTCCCATTCCAGAAGTAGGAGGCATACCGTATTCAAGAGCTCTTAAGAAATCTTCGTCGATAATTCCGTTTGCTTCATCATCACCTTTTGCAGCCAAACGCATTTGATCTTCAAAACGCTCTCTTTGATCAATAGGGTCATTTAATTCAGAATATGCATTTGCGATTTCTTTTCCGCAAACCATTAATTCAAAACGCTCCGTTAAATCTGGATTATCGCGGTGCTCTTTACAAAGCGGAGACATTTCTTTTGGATAGTCAGTAATGAAAGTTGGCTGAATATAATTTCCTTCACATTTAGCTCCAAAAATCTCATCAATTAATTTTCCTTTACCCATTGTTTCGTCAACCTCGATTCCCATTCCACGTGCTGCTTCAAACAATTCCTGTTCTGTTTTTCCAGAGATATCAAAACCTGTAAAGTGTTTGATAGAATCTGTCATTGTGACACGTGCATAAGGCGCTTTAAAGTTTATTTTGTGCTCGCCAAAAGTAACTTCGCTTGTACCATTTACAGCAATCGCACAATGCTCCAATAAACCTTCAGCAAACTCCATCATCCAGTTGTAGTCTTTGTAAGCTACATATATTTCCATTGCAGTAAACTCAGGGTTATGTGTTCTGTCCATACCTTCATTACGGAAGTTTCTAGAGAACTCATAAACACCTTCAAATCCACCAACAATTAATCTTTTTAAATACAACTCATTTGCAATACGCATGTAAAGCGGAATATCAAGCGAGTTATGGTGCGTAATAAATGGTCTCGCCGAAGCTCCACCAGGAATGGATTGTAAAACCGGAGTGTCAACTTCCAAATATCCAGCGTCGTTAAAATAACCACGCATTGCACTGAACAATTTAGTACGTTTGATGAATGTTTCTTTAACTTGTGGGTTTACAGTTAAATCTACATAACGCATTCTGTAACGTAACTCAGCATCATTAAATGCGTCGTGAACATTTCCTTCTTCGTCAACTTTTGGCAATGGAAGCGGACGCAAAGTTTTACTCAAGAAAGTAAAACCAGAAACACGAATACATTTTGCACCAACTTGTGTAGTAAACAATTCACCTTCAATACCAATAAAATCTCCTAAATCGGTTAATTTTTTGAATACTTGGTTGTATAAAGTTTTATCGTCACCTTCACACAATACATCACGATTTACGTACAATTGAATACGTCCTTCGCTATCTTGCAACTCAGCAAAACAAGCTTTACCCTGATCACGAACACTCATCAAACGACCCGCAACGATAACCTTCTTACCCTCTTCAAATGACTCCTTTATCTGCTTAGATGTATGATTTACAGGAAAAAGATTAGCTGGATAAGGATTGATTCCTAAGTTGCGTAAGTTTTGAAGTTTTTCTCTTCTGATGATTTCTTGTTCTGATAATGCCATTTTTGCTTTATTTTTTTAAGTGTGCAAAGATAAAGAAAAGAATGTAGATTTTTTAATGCAGTTTTTAGATTTTTTGCAACATCAAATTATTGGGTTTCAATCAACTTTAGTCGGCATCGATAGCTGTTGGAATAGACGTGTTTCTAACAAATGTAAAATATGCTCTAATATCAAGTTGTTCATTTACAGGGTTTGGATAAAGCCTTAAATGACAAATTTGAAGTTGTTTTAAAATGAAACTAAAATAATTCTTAAAAGAAAGTATCTTCGCTTGAATAACTTAAACCTCAATTATGAAAAAAATTCTACTTTGCTTTTTTATTGCATTTTGTTTTACTAGCTGTATCCTTAAAGAAAAGATGACTATGAACGAAGATGGTTCTGGAACTTTTTCGTACGGTTTTGATATGTCTCCGATGTATAAAATGGGGATGAAAAAATCAGATTCGACAAAAGTTAATAAAGTTTTAGATACCACTTTTACTTTCAAAGATGTTCTAGCAAAAATAAAAGACAGTATTTCTAAACTTCCAGATGGAGATAAAGAAAAACTAGAGATACTTGAGAAAGAAAAAGAGAAACTTGAAGTTTTAGAGAATTTTAAAGTGAGCATAAAGATAAATGACGAAAAAAAGCAATTTGAATATGCTATGGCATTTGATTTTCCTAGTGGAACAGGCTATAAATCTATTGCAACTCCGGCAGAAAGTTTAGAAGGATTGGCTGCTACAGACAAAAAGAATTTAGGACTTTTAAGTGCCGCGCCCAAGCCTGAAGAAAAAGCAACCACGACTATTTTTTATGATGGAAAGGTTTTTATTAAGACTGTAACGCCTGCTAAAGACGATAAAAAAGCTAAAAAGAAAAAAGAAGCTAAGAAAGAAAAAAGCGATGATCCATTCTCTAAAAAAATGGAAGAAATGCTAAAGGAATGCAGGTATATTGCCGAATATCATTTTCCTAAAAAAATCAAAACCGTCTCACTCAAAAAAGCAGTTATAACAGAAGATAGAAAAGGCTTTACTGTAGAAGTGCCTTTGGATAACATGCAGGAAAGTAATGTAGATTTTGGTTTTAAAGTTGAATTTGAACAATAATTGGAGCTTTCAATAAAATGTATTTTTAAAAATAGTCTTTGTATCTTTGATAAAAATATAACTACGATGAAATTATATAAACTACTTGGTTTTTCTTTTTTAATAGCGACTTTAACTAGCTGTACTTTCACTGAAAATATTTATATAAACGATAACGGAACTGGAAAATTCTCTGTAGATATGGATGGTTCTGCTTTAATGGAAATGGCGGGCGATCAGATTGCTGGGCAAATGGGGGATGCTAAAAAAGATATTGATACTACTTTTACTTTCAAGCAAGTATTTGAAGAGAAAAAAGACAGTATTGCTAAGTTGTCACCAGAAACACAACAAGAGCTTAAAAAGTTGGAAAACTTTGTTGTGTCAACAAAAATGAGCTCGGAGAAAAAACAGTTTCAAATGATAATGGCAACTGATTTTAAAAATGTAAATGAACTTCAAGATATTTTACAAACATTAGGTACGCTTCAAAAATTAGAAGGAGGTGCAAATCCTATGGGAAGCGGTTTTGGAGATAATGGCAGTAAGCTAAGTTATACTTATGACGGAAAGAAATTTACAAGAAAAGCAGTAGTAGATCAGCAAAAAAAAGCTGCAAAAGCAAAAGACTCTGCGGCAGATATGTCAAAAATGATGTTTGCTTCATCTAGTTATGTTGTAAATTATCATTTTCCAAAAAAAATTAAGAAAGTCTCTAATCCAACTGCGTTGTTTAGTGACGATCGAAAATCAATTACAATTCAATACTCTTTTACGGATTATATGGAGAATCCCGACAAGCTTAACTTTGATGTTGAGTTTGAAAAATAATTAAAATGAACAAAAAAATCCAACTTCAGGATCTGGGCAAAAGAGACTATAAGTCGACTTGGGAATATCAAGAAGAACTTTTCAAAGATATAGTCGATTTAAAAATCAAGAACAGAAGAGAAGAACTAGATCTCCCAACGCCAAACTATTTACTTTTTGTAGAGCATCCGCATGTTTATACTTTAGGGAAAAGTGGTGACCTTGAGAATTTATTATTAAACGAAAAACAGCTCGAAGCGAAAGGCGCGACTTTCTATAAAATTAACCGTGGAGGCGATATTACGTATCATGGACCTGGACAGATTGTAGGTTATCCGATTTTAGATTTAGAAAATTTCTTTACAGATATTCATAAATACCTTCGTTTGCTTGAAGAATCTATTATTTTGACTTTGGCAGAATATGGTTTAGAGTCGGGTAGAAGCGAAGGAGAAACAGGTGTTTGGCTTGGTGCTGGAACTCCGTTTGCACGTAAAATCTGTGCAATGGGCGTTCGTGCTTCAAGGTGGGTAACCATGCATGGGTTTGCTTTAAACGCAAATGTCGATTTAGGTTACTTTGATAATATTATTCCGTGCGGTATTCGCGGAAAAGGCGTTACTTCTTTAAACGTTGAACTTGGAGTAGAAAAAGTAGACGAAGAAGAAGTAAAAGTTAAAATCATCAAACATTTAACTGAGCTGTTCGAAGCCGAATTTGTTTAAAAAATAATTCCTAATAAAAAGTAACCCGTTTCAAGTATCGATTTTGAAACGGGTTTTTTATTTTAAGTGGTGAATTGAACAGCAAATTAGGTTTGTTTTTTTAATAGAAAGCAGTTTTTTTCTTAAATTTATATTCAAAAAACGGAAAAACCATTTCGCAAAAGTTAAGATTTTGATGGGATGGCAAATTCTAGACTTCTTGTAATTCTCTTAGCTATTTATGCTAAATTTGGTTTTATACTATTAAATTTAAATTTCATTTTATTCCTGATTGCTTATGAGAAAAATCTACTTATTCTGTTTCCTTTTTGTGCTTAATGGTCTTTTTGCCCAAAAGAAAGATAAATTATATCCAGTTGCAGTTTATGAAAAAGTGTGGCAGGAAAAAAATAGCGATACCAGATTAAAGATGATTAAATCAATCTGGTTAGAAGACAGCACCTTTGAAGATCCTTCGGCTTCTATAAAAGGGATTGCCGCATTTAATAATGTGATCAACGAGTTTTATAAGAAAAACCCAGATGCTGTATTAACGTCGGGTCCAAAAATTGTAAAAGACAATTATGTTACGTGGGAATGGAAGGTTCTCGATTCTAAAAATAACCTTATAATGGCTGGCCGTGATTTTGCACGTTTAAATGGAAAGGGTCAGGTTAGTAAAATTATTGGTTTCTGGGACAAAGGAGCAACATTGTCTGAAGCTGATATTTTGAAAAATTTAGAAACTGATAATTTAAAAGTAGTAGCAAAATATTACGAAAGCCTTTTTAAAACAAAAGATCTTGATGCATTGGCGACTGTAGTGGCAGATGGTTCAATTTACAATCAGGCAGCTGGATTACCTTACGGCGGAACTTATATTGGTTTTAGTGAATGGACTAAAATGTTTACAAAATCAACAGAGTTTTTTGATCTTCAAATAGAGAAAGAACCAACTTATTTTAGCGATGCTTCTAAAAATGAAGTAATCATTTATTTTACAATAAACTGCAAATCTAAAAAGTCGGGCAAAACAATGTCGGTTCCAATTTCGGAACATTTCGATTTGAAAGATGGAAAAATTACTTCTGTTAGACCTTTCTATTATGATACAAAAACATTTGCTGAGTTTTTAAAAAGTAAAAAGTAAAAAATAAAAAGTAAAAAAACGACCTATTATCTAGGTCGTTTTTTTATTAAAATAAATCGAGTTCTAACTGCTCAGGTAGAAGCCTAAAACTCATTCTATGGTATTTTGTAGTTCCGAATTCTTTAATGGCTTCACGATGTTCTTTGGTTGGATATCCTTTATTTTGTTTCCAGTTGTACATTGGAAATTCTTCATGAATTTGATCCATGTATTCATCACGATAGGTTTTTGCTAAAACAGACGCGGCAGCGATGCTTAAATATTTCCCATCGCCTTTTATAATGCTTTGATTCGGAATCGATTTTAAAAGCGCAATTTCATCTTTAGAAAACTGTTTTCCATAGGTGTTTTTAAGTCCCAGTTTGGCATTCAAAGAACGATTTCCATCAACAATAATAAATTCAGGAATATGTTTTAGTTTTAAAATACACTCCTGCATTCCTTTCATCGAAGCATTTAGAATGTTTATTTCATCAATTTCGTCTGGAAATAAATGCGTAACAGCAAAACATAAAGCTTCTTCTTCTATAATAGGTCTTAAAAGTGCTCTTGTTTTTTCAGACAACTGTTTACTGTCATTCAGAATTTGATTTTCAAAATGTTCGGGTAATATTATAGCTGCAGCAGTAACTGGTCCAGCCAAACATCCTCTGCCAGCCTCATCAGTTCCCGTTTCTAAAACAAACCCAGAGAAATTTTTTTCGAGCATTTTTTAGTTTTTAAAAAGCAAATATGGTGCTTTTTTTCTAAAAATCATTAACAAAATTTAAGTGAAAACAGAGAGAAATTTGTCCTTCTAGAATTGTCATATTTAAAATTCCAAATTGATGCAAATTTGGCCATTTTTTAAAATGAGTTTAAATCTGTGATCCCAGTAAAAACAAGGAAAAACATCTGCTTTTTATGATTTTTTTTGAAAAATGTTTAATTATGAATTTTTAAAAAGAGGAGCAAAATAGGCTGAAATTTAACATTTATAAAACTTAGAAGAATTGATTTACAATTTATTATGTTAAAATAAAGAAGTATAAATGGAAAAAAAGCCGGAATAAAACATTCTCAGTTGAAAATGTTTTATTTCCTAAGTTTTTTTATAAGATAATACTTGTCTTTTTTTTTGAATTTTATCCATTTTTTTGAGGTTATTCTTCCTTTAAATGTTAATTAAATGTTAATATTAATGTTGAACAAATTACAGTATTTTATGTATAAAATTACATATAGTGTTGTTTTTATGCTAATTAAGTATTTTAAAAAAATCAGATGTTAAAGAAATATTAAAAAATAGTTATGAGTTAC
Organism: Flavobacterium tagetis; assembly: GCF_016735615.1. GTDB lineage: Bacteria > Bacteroidota > Bacteroidia > Flavobacteriales > Flavobacteriaceae > Flavobacterium > Flavobacterium tagetis. The sequence continues at coordinate 80,347 of NZ_JAERSF010000001.1, read as the reverse complement.
CCGAAAATCGGGTTGTTGCTTTAAGAAAATATTAAGATGTTTGCGACTTACTAATTCAAAATTTATAAAATGAAACTAAAGTTTAATGGATTCTTAGTGCTATTATTAGTACTTATAGCGCAACTTACCTTTGCGCAAGAAAGAGCTGTTTCAGGAATTGTTTCCGATAACGCAGGAATGCCTTTGCCAGGTGTGAGTGTTTTAGTTAAAGGAACAAAAGTTGGAACACAAACAGATTTTGATGGAAAATATTCTATCAAAGCATCCCCAAATCAAATCTTGGTATTTACTTACATTGGGATGAAAACCCAAGAAATTGCAGCAAGCTCAACTTCTGTAAATGCAAAATTAGTAAGTTCATCAGTTGAACTTGAAGGTGTAGTAGTAACTGCATTAGGTATTAAGAGAGAGAAAAAAGCTCTTGGGTATACTACTCAGGAAATAAAAGGAGAAGACTTAGTTGGTGGTACTGCCGGTCCTAACTTCCTTAACGATCTTTCTGGTAAATCTGCTGGGGTACAAATTAGAAGAAATACAAACTTTGGAGGATCTACAAACGTAGTTTCAAGAGGTGTTAAAAACCTTACTGGAAATAACCAAATGCTTATTGTTATTGATGGTATGCCTATTAATAACTCGAATGTGAACTCTAGTAATGGAGCACAAACAGCAGGAGCACGTAATACTTATGATTATGGTAATGCTGGTATGGATATTAATCCTGATGATATTGAAACATTAAATATATTGAAAGGTGCTGCTGCATCTGCTTTATACGGGTTTCAAGCTGGTAATGGTGTAATTATGATTACTACCAAAAAAGGTAAAGCTCAAAAAGGTATGGGAATTACTATTTCTAGTGAGTTTGGTGTTGGATCAGTTGATAAAAACACTTTCCCTGTTTACCAAAACAAATATGGTCAAGGATATGGACCAACTTATGATGCCAATGGTAATCCAAAAGGGACTCCAGTTGGACCAACAGGTGCATTTTTTGTTATAGATAAAAATGGTAACCAAGTTGTAAGTACAACAGATGATGCTTCTTACGGTGTTGCGTTTGATCCAAATCTTTCTGTTTATACTTGGGAATCTTATTCTCCATATTCTTCAAAATTTGGACAAAAATCTCCATGGGTTGCTGCTAAAAATGGTCCAATTACATTTTTTCAAACAGCACAAACATTCAATAACTCAATCTCTTTTGAAGGGGGTACAGATAAAAGCAACTTTGTTATCAATTACAACAACTATAAAGAGAATGGTATTTTGCCAAATAGTGAATTGAAGAAAAATAATGCAAGTATTAAATTCAACCACAAATTAACAGATAAATTATCTGCAAGTGTTTTTGCAAATTATTTAGCTCAAACTACAATGGGTAGAAACACTACTGGTTACGGTGGTGATAACGTTGCTGGTTTATTCCGTCAATGGTGGGGAACTAACGTAGATATTCAATCTCAAAAAGAAGTTTTCCAAAATTCAGGCGGACAAAATATTTCATGGAACATGGCAGATCCTGCTAATGGAAATACAAATCCTAAATATTGGGATAACCCATATTTTACAAGATATAGAAACTACCAAACAGACGAAAGAAATCGTTTCATCGGTTATGGTCAGTTAGATTATAAATTTACAGATTGGTTAAACGCTACAGGAAAAATAAGTACAGATACTTATTCAGAATTACGTGAAGAGAGAAAAGCAGTAGGATCTTTGGCAGGAACATTTGGAATCAACCGTTTAGCTGTTGGTTCAGGATACCAAAAGTATACTGGTATGTTTTCTGAGCAAAACTATCAGGTTACATTGAACTTCAATAAAAAAATTACTGAAGATTTCACATTAACAGGTTTAGTTGGTTATAATGCTTTAAGAACTAGACGTACTTCTACATTAGCTTCTACAGATGGAGGACTTATTATTCCAGGAATCTATGCATTATCAAATTCAGTAAATGCTTCTCCATTCCCAATTGAGGCTGAAGATAACACAGCTGTAAACAGTATTTATGCATCTGCTTCGGTAGGGTTCAGAGATTTCCTTTATTTAGAAGGAACTGTACGTAATGATGCATTCTCTATGTTGCCACAAGACGACAACGATGTTAATACGTACTCTGTTTCTGGAAGTTATGTTTTCACAAGTCATATTAATCAACCATGGTTATCTTTCGGTAAACTTAGAGCAAGTTATGCAGAGAATCCACAAGGAAGTATTGACGCATATGCATTGCAAGATGTATTTACTAAATTTAACCCATTTGGTTCAAACCAACTTTATTCAAGACCGAACATTGCTAACAATCCAGATTTGCACCCTGTAAAAACTACATCTAAAGAACTTGGTTTAGAGATGCAATTCCTTGACAGAAGATTAGGTTTTGATGTAAGTGTTTATAAAAGTTTAAGTGAAGATCAAATTTTCCCAGTAGATTATTCTACTGCAACTGGTAACTCTTCTAGATATGTAAACGCAGGATCTGTAGAAAATAAAGGTATTGAGGTAGTGTTCAATGCAACTCCTTTCAAAACAAAAGATTTCCAGTGGGATATTAACCTAAACTGGTCTAAAAATGAGAATACAGTTGTAGCTTTAGCACCAGGTGTTGATGTTTTAACAATTGGAACATTCCAAGGAGGTGTTAGTATCGTTGGTACAAAAGGACATGCTTATGGAGATATTCTTGGAAAAGATTATATCTACAGTGCAGACGGTCAAAGAGTAACTAAAAATGGAGTGTATTTACAAACTGCAACTACTAATAATGTAATTGGTAATGTTACTCCAGATTGGATTGGAGGTATTCGTAACAAATTTACTTACAAACAAGTTTCTCTAGGTTTCTTAATTGATGTTCAAAAAGGAGGAGATATTTTCTCTCTTGACCAATATTATGGACAAAGCTCTGGTTTATATACTTCTACAGCAGGAAACAATGAGCTTGGAAACCCTGTAAGAAATACACTTGCTAATGGTGGAGGTGTTATTTTACCAGGAGTAAATGAAGATGGAACTCCTAATACTACAAGAACGCCAAGTCCTGAAGTAGCTGGAAGTATCTATGGATACAACAATAATCCGCAAAAAGCATTTGTTTACGATGCAAGTTATGTTAAATTAAGAGAGGTAAGTATTACTTATAGCTTCCCTAAACAATTTATAGCTAAAGCAGGTTTGAATGATTTACGTCTTTCTTTAGTAGGTTCTAACTTATGGATCATCAGTAAAAATCTTCCAGATGCAGATCCAGAAAGTGGTATAAGTTCAGGTAACTTATCATCAGGTTATTCAGGAGGTTCACTTCCTACAACAAGAAACATTGGTTGTAACCTAACATTAAAATTTTAAATCATGAAAAAAGTACTTTTATTAATGTCTGTGGTAGGTATGATGGTTTCGTGCAGCCAAGACATTACAGATATGAATGTTGATCCGAAAAGACCAACAACCACCAAAGCTGAATATTTGTTTACAAATGCTGAGAAAAAATTAGTCGATCAAATGGTTAGTACTAGTGTAAATAATAATGTTTTTAGATTATTTGCACAACAATGGACGGAAACTACTTATCCTGATGAAAGCCAGTATAACATTACAAATAGAAAAATTCCTGATACGCACTTTTTGGTTTTGTACAGAGATGTTCTAGCTGATTTTCATGATTCAAGAGTTATGATTGCAGCAACAGCTACTGCAACTCCTGCAGATGAGGCAATTAAGCAAAATAAATTGGCGCTTATTGATATTTTGGAAGCTTATGCTTATAGTGTATTGGTAGATACTTTTGGAAACGTTCCTTACACACAGGCAATTGATATTCAGAAATATCCTTTACCAGCTTATGATGATGCAAAAACTATCTACATAGATCTTATTAAAAGATTAAATGCAGATGTTGCTGTTTTAAAAACGAATAGTGCAGCAGCTAACTTTGGTGCTGCGGATATTATCTATTCAGGTAATGCTGCAAGTAATGCGAAATGGATGAAATTTGCTAACTCGTTGATAATTAGAATGGCAGTTAATATGTCTGATATTGATCCAGCATACGCAACTACTCAAGTTCAGGCAGCTCTAGCTTCTGGTGCTTTGGCTAGTAATGCTGATAATACAAAATTGACTTATTTGACTACATCAGGAAATCAAAATCCATTGTATGCTGATTTAGTAACTAGTCAGAGATTTGATTTTATTCCTGCTGAGCCTTTTGTTTCTGCTATGGATGCTGTTGTTCCTGGCGGTGACCCAAGGATGCCTAAATATTTTACTAATCTAACTTCTCCAGCTCCTGTTATTCCTGCAGGAAGAACATTTGTTGGTGGAACTTATGGTGCAGGAAATGTTTATACGACTTACTCGCAAATAACGTCTACATTAAATAATCCTGCTTTTCCAGGAAATATCTTTGATTTCGCTGAGTTGAATTTCTTATTAGCAGAAGCTGCTGAGAAAAGTTTAATTCCAGGTGGTTCTGCTCAAGCAAAAGTATACTATGATGCAGGTATTAGAGCTTCTATGGCAGATTGGGGAGTAACTAATACTGCTGCTATTGATGCTTATATTGCGAGCCCAAAAGTAGATTATAATAATCCGTTAAGTGGAGCTACGTATAAAGAAAAAATTGGTAATCAAGCATGGTTTGCTCTTTATAACAGAGGATACGAAGCATGGACATCTTACAGAAGATTGGATTTCCCTGTATTAAAAGCACCACAAGCAGCTATCAATAAGCTTATTTTCACTGTACCAGTTAGATACACTTATCCAGGTGTAGAAGCAAGTATAAATAAGGCAAATTATACTAAAGCTGCTGCTGATATTGGTGGAGATTTATTAAATACTAAATTGTTCTGGGATAAATTCTAATCTTTAGAATGTTCTATATCAATTAAGTTGATGATTAAAATTGATTTATACCCAATTTGGGAATAAGAAAAATAAATATTTTGATTTTTTTTGAGAGCCCCGTATACTTTTGTATACGGGGTTTTCGTTTCCTAAAGACCGAAACAATTCTAGTTTCATATTATATATTATGTTTTTTTATTTATACGTTTTTATCTTTTACCTTTGCTTCACTAAATTTTTTCGAAATAATTTTATATAAAGCCATCAAATGAGAATATTCATTTTTCTATATCTATTAGTTGTTCCAACTTTATTGTTTTCGCAAGAAAAAAAAACTGCTTCTAAAAATAATTTAGATATGAATACGGAATATTCTAGTATAACAGATACCGTAAAAAAGAAAAAACAAAAAATAGCGACGATAGATCAGTATAAAATTGTGACATTAGAACATGATACCATTTATGCGGATACCTCGCTGACTATTAAAAGTGCTTACAGACAAAATCATCTTAGAAAAGATCTTTTTGGACTTCAGGAATTATCTAATATAGGCCAGCCTTTAAACACGTTGCAATATAGCTTAACCAGTTTTTCTCCATATCCTGAAATTGGTTTTAACGGGAAGCATTCGCTTTATATGCAAGCAGATCAAATTAGATATTATTCTGTTGCAACTCCTTTTACAGAGTTATTTTTTAATACGACTATAAAAAAAGGACAAAATGTAGATTCTTTTATCACATTAAATGCTTCTAAAAATCTTAATTTTTCAATTGCATATAAAGGATTAAGATCTGAAGGAGATTACAACAATCAATTGGTCAGTGCTGGAAATTTAAGAATTACAACCAGTTATGCAACAACCAATAAACGTTACGCAATAAACGCTCATTTTACGAATCAGGATATATTGAATGAAGAAAATGGAGGTATAACGAACGATGCTGATTTTGAAAGTGATAATAAAGATTATAAAAACCGACAAAGATTACAGGTTTATTTGACTGATGCAGAATCCTTTTTAAAAGGACGAAGACTGTTTTTTGATCATGCTTTTAGGGTAAACCCAACTGATGGAAGTAATAACCTATATATAACGCATCAGTTTAATTATGAGTACAAAGATTATGAGTATAAACAGCCAACTGTAATTTCTACTATAACAGCCAATGATGGATCGACTACGCGTATACAGCGATTTGGAGAGTCTTACGCAGCAAGTAATATTAATGATCAAACTAAATATGAAAGACTGTATAATAAGGTAGGGGCAGCTTACGAAAATTCATTATTAGGGAAATTTATATTTTTTGTAGACGATTACAGATCAAATTACCAATACGGCCGAATTATTGTTGATGCAGATGGAAATGCTGTTCCTGACAATTTGTATTTACAGTTTAATAATTTTGGTGCTCAATATGAATATCAGAAAAACAAATGGAATGGTAGATTTTTGTATTCAAGGTCAATCACCAAGGAATCGCTTTCAGATTTAGATGCTAAGTTGCGATATGATATGAGCGAAAAAATTAAATTTGATTTTAGATATCGCAATATCAACAAACTGCCTAATAACAATTATAATTTGTACCAAAGTAGCTGGATTTCGTACAATTGGTCAAATAATTTTAAAAATGAAAAAATTAATTCGCTAAGTGCAGAAATTACAACTCCTTGGTTGACTGGACAAGTTCAATATACGGTATTAAAAGATCATTTGTATTTCACAGATATGGCTACAGATGCTCAGAAAGCAGTGAGTGAACAAATCGTTAAACCAATGCAGTACGGAAATGTGATTAATTATTTAGAAATAAAAGCAAGTCGAGAGTTTAAATTTGGACCTTTTGCACTAGATAATACACTTTTGTATCAAAAAGTAGATCAGTCAGATTTAGTTTTAAATGTGCCTGATTTTGTAACTAGAAATACATTCTATTATTCTAATCATTTCTTTAAAAAAGCATTGTTTATGCAAGCCGGACTTGTATTTAATTATATGACAAAATATTACGGAGATGATTATAACCCTGTAATTGCAGAATTTTTTGTACAGCAGGATAAGAAAATTGGAGGTTTTGCAACATTCGATTTCTTTGTAAATGCCAGAATACGCCAGACTCGTTTTTATTTAAAAGCAGAGCATTTTAATGCTTTATTTTCACAAAGTAATTATTATGCTGCACCACATAATCCGTATCGTGATTTTGTACTGCGCTTTGGTCTGGTTTGGAATTTCTTCCAATAAAAACTGGCTTATTATTTAGAACCACTTAATAAAACTTAAATAAAAATGGACTTTTCAAATAATATTTTAGAAACAATTGGTAATACACCATTGGTAAAACTCAACAAAATTGTTGCTGAAATTGATGCGTTAGTATTGGCAAAAGTCGAAACCTTTAATCCAGGTAATTCTGTAAAAGACAGAATGGCTGTAAAAATGATTGAAGATGCAGAGGCAGATGGCCGACTAAAACCTGGAGGAACTATTATTGAAGGAACTTCTGGAAATACAGGAATGGGACTTGCACTTGTGGCAATCGTAAAAGGCTATAAATTAATTTGTGTAATCTCAGACAAACAGTCTAAAGAAAAAATGGATATTCTTCGTGCTGTTGGAGCAAAAGTTGTTGTTTGCCCTACAGATGTTGAACCCACAGATCCACGTTCTTACTATTCTGTTTCAAAGCGTTTGGCAGAAGAGACCCCAAATTCTTGGTATGTAAATCAGTATGATAATATGTCAAATTCGTTGGCGCATTATGAGCAGACTGGACCAGAAATATGGAAACAGACAGACGGAAAAATTACACACTTTGTTGTGGGAGTTGGAACAGGAGGAACTATTTCTGGAGTTGGAAAATACTTGAAAGAACAAAATCCGAATATTAAAATCTGGGGAATTGATACTTATGGTTCTGTATTTAAGAAATATCACGAAACAGGAATCTTCGACGAAAACGAAATTTACTCTTATATAACAGAAGGTATTGGAGAAGATATTCTGCCTAAGAATGTTGACTTTTCTCTAATTGATGGTTTTACAAAAGTAACCGATAAAGATGCTGCAGTCTATACTAGAAAGATTGCTCTTGAAGAAGGGATTTTTGTTGGAAATTCTGCAGGAGCTTGTATAAAAGGTTTATTACAGCTAAAAGAGCATTTTAAACCAGAAGATGTTGTTGTGGTATTATTTCACGATTCTGGAAGCCGTTATGTAGGTAAAATGTTCAATGATGATTGGATGCGTGAACGCGGATTCTTAGAAGAAAACGTAACAAAAGCAGAAGACGTTATAAAAGATCATATTGATAAGGAACTGATTGTGGTACGTACAGAAGAATTGGTTTCTCATGCAATTGAGCGTATGCGTAAATATAAAATTTCGCAGATTCCGGTTGTTGACATCAATGGATTTGTGGGTTCTGTAGATGAAACGGATTTATTTAGAAGCTATGTTGCTGATAAAAATGTTGCCGAAAAACCAATTAAAGAAGTAATGGGTAAACCTTTCCCGATTGTAAAATTAGGAACGCCAATTGAAGAAGTTTCAAAACTTTTCAGCAAAGAAAATGATGCTGTTTTGGTCGATTTAGGAAACGGACAACATCATATTATTACTAAATATGATATTATAGGCTCAATTAAGTAAGCCTTTATAAACAAAAACAATCCATAAACCTTGTTGTAATGCAATTAGGTTTATGGATTTGTCTTTTAAAAAATTAAAATGAATTTTACAGCTATCGATTTTGAAACTGCAACAGGATATCATCCGTGTTCGGTGGGTATTGTGACAGTCGAAAACGGAATTATTATAGACGAATATGTTTCTTTAATTAAACCGCCAAATAACGAGTATAATCCTTTTACGATTCGTGTTCACGGAATTTATCCTAAAGATACCATCAATGCAAAATCTTTTTTTCAGATATATCCCGAGATTGAAAAGAGGCTTAAAAATAGAGTTGTAGTGGCGCACAATGAAAGTTTTGATCGGAATGTTTTAATGAAAACAATGCTGCTTCATGGCTTAAATTATGACGATTTGAATATTGCTACAAAATGGGAATGCACAGTTAAAATCTACAAAGCAAAAGGCATTAAGCCAACAAAACTAAGCGATTGTTGTCGCAAAATGAAAATTCAGCTCAATCACCATGAAGCGTTATCAGATGCAAGAGCTTGTGCTAAACTATATATGCTTCGTTAAATATTTTTATTTTGTAAGAATAGTATTAAAAATTAATTACTTTTAGATTTTGTAATTACACTATAGAATCTAAAATGAAAGAAGACTTTCTGCATTATCTCTGGAAATTCAAGAAGTTTGATGCCTTGAATTTAAAATCTGTCCAAGGTGAATTAATTACTATTCTTAAAACTGGTGATTATCTAGAACTTTCTGGACCAGATTTTTTTAATGCACATATCGAAATTGGAAATCAAAAATGGGCGGGTAATATAGAGATTCATTTAAAATCTTCAGATTGGTATTTGCATAATCACGAAAAAGATCCAGCTTATAAAAATGTTATCCTTCATGTAGTTTGGGAGAATGACACAGCTATTTTTAGAGAAAACAATACTGAAATCCCGGTTTTAGTTCTCAAAGATTATGTGTCAAAAGAAATAATCGAAAATTATAATGCATTATTTGCTCCAAAAACATGGATTTCTTGCGAAAGACAATTAAAAGAAATTGATGGGTTTATATTTAAAAACTGGCAGGAAAGATTATTTTTTGAGCGGTTAGAACGAAAATCAAAGTTTGTTTATCAATTACTGGAAGAAACTGGTCAAGATTGGGAGGCAGTCTTATTTTGTCTTTTAGCAAAGAATTTTGGATTAAACACCAATGGAGATTCTTTTTTACAAATTTCTAAGGCAATTCCGTTTTCGATAATTAGAAAAGAAAGTTTTGAAGCTGAAAATTTAGAAGCGCTGCTTTTTGGTGTTGCTGGATTGTTAGAAGCAGAAAAAGAAGATGTTTATTATAAAGATCTCAAGTTTCGTTATTTTTATCTACTGCATAAATATCAAATAGAAAAAACATATATAGAACCTCTTCAGTTTTTTAAACTTCGCCCAGATAATTTTCCAACAATTAGACTCTCTCAGTTAGGGGCTTTATACCATAAACATCAAAATTTGTTTTCTAAGATTATCGAATTAAAATCAGTAGATGATGTATATCGTTTGCTGAGTGTGTCTGCGAGCTCATATTGGCAAGATCATTATCAATTTGACAAAGAGAGCCCGAAGAAGTCTAAAACGCTTTCTAAATCATTTATAGATCTCCTGATTATAAATACGATTATTCCGCTTCAATTTACTTATTCCAATATTATTGGAGAATCAATTTCAGAAAATTTAATTGATTTTGTAAATGAAGTGGCTTCAGAAAAAAATGCCATTATAGACAAGTTTAATTCGTTTGGAATCAATTCAAAAACAGCATTTGAAAGTCAGACATTATTAGAGCTTAAAAATGAATATTGTGAGCGTAAGGCTTGCCTAAAATGTGCTATCGGATTAGAGTTGCTTAAAAATAATTAGCGAATTAGAAAATTTGATAATTAGATAATTGTTATTTTTGTAAATCTAAAATCAAAAAAAGAAATGTCAGCAATTTTAAAACTTAAATTCTTTTTTGAAAAATATGGTTTTCATGTTTCTTCAAGACTAGCAGATAAACTCGGAATGCGTGTAACGAGTGTGCGTTTGTTTTTTATCTACATCTCTTTTGTTACAGTCGGTTTAGGATTTGGAGTTTATTTAACTCTCGCTTTCTGGATTAGGCTAAAAGATTTAATTCGCTCAAAAAGAACGTCAGTATTTGATTTATAAAAAAAGCTCCAAATGTAAATTTGGAGCTTTTTTTTATAAAGTTGTATTTGTTATTCTTCTGTAGTATTGTTAAGTCTAGATCTTTTCTTGCTATATCCAAAATATACAATTATACCAAGAAGTAGCCATCCAAAAGATAATAACTGTGCATCTTTACTTAAATTAAAAATTAAATAAGAATTGATTGCAATTCCTAATACCGCAATAATTGGTAAAGCAGGAACTTTAAATGTTCTGGTTAATCCTGGTTGTTTTACTCTTAAAATCCAAACTGCGATACAAACCATTGTAAAGGCAAACAAAGTGCCAAAACTTGTCATATCAGCCAATTTGTTGATTGGTGTAAAAGCAGCAACAGTTGCGATAATAACTCCAAGAATCATTAAGTTTGTTTTTGGCGTTCCAGAAATAGGGTTTACTTTAGAGAAAACTTGCGGAATTAAACCATCTTTAGACATTCCAAGGAAAATTCTGGATTGCCCCATGATCATTACCATTAATACAGAAATCAAACCAATAGTTGCGGCAACAGTAATAATAGAACCAGCCCAGCCTTGTCCTGCAATATCAAAAGCATAAGCAACAGGAGCTTTGATAGCTTCAGGATATTTTCCTAGTGGATTAAAGTCTTGGTAATTCATCATTCCTGTTAATACTAAAGAAACAAGAATGTATAAGGTAGTACAGATTAATAAAGAAGCGATAATTGCAAAAGGAACATCTTTTTTAGGATTGATAGCTTCTCCAGCTTGTGTAGAAACGGCATCAAAACCAACATAAGCAAAGAAAATAGCTGCGGCTCCAGAGATAATACCTCCAATTCCGTAAGCATTATGAGTAGTTTCTTTTTCAACAATCTGAGTTGCTTCAGGAATAAATGGGCTCCAGTTTGCAGTATTAATAAAGAAAAGACCGGCAATAATTACAAAGATTACAGCAGATACTTTAAGAATAACAATTGCGTTATTTGCTTTAGCAGCACTTTTTGTTCCTTTAATAAGTAATGAAATAACTAAGATAACGATCAAGAAAGCTGGAAGATTCATAGAAAAACCTTCTCCTGTGTAGCTTGCAGGATCTGTAGTTAGCCAATCAGGAAGGTGAATGTGAAATATTTTGAGCAATTTATTAAAGTATCCGGACCAAGAAACTGCTACAGTCATCGATCCCATTGCATACTCGAGAATTAGTCCCCATCCAATTATCCAAGCAAAGACTTCTCCAATTGTACCGTAAGCATATGCATAAGCAGATCCTTCAACAGGTAAAATAGAAGCAAATTCAGAATAGCAAAGAGCTGCAAATACACACGCAATACCTGCGATGATAAACGAAATTGCTAATGCTGGACCTGCATGATAATAAGCCCCAGTACCTGTAAGTACAAAAATTCCCCCACCGATAATGGCACCAACACCAATGGCAGTAAGACTCCATTTTCCTAGGACTCTCTTTAAATCACTCTTTTTCATATCGGCCTCAAAGGCTGATATAGGTTTAACTCTCCAAATTGACATATTATTTTATTGGTTTATTTGTTATTAAGTGCCAAATGTATTGTTTTTTGTAAAAAATAAAAACAATTATCATGTTTTAAGTTATAAAATCTTTGTTTTTTTTACAGTACTCGTAAGAAAGATTCTCTAAGTATTGACATTCATTAAATTAATTGGACTTTTATAAGAGATTCGATAATTTTTTAAAAGTTACTTTTCTTACTAATTTTCTTAATAAATTTGAAAGATTTTTCTTAAGTTATTCTTCGAAAGTAATTTTATTTATGAATTTTAAGTCTTTAAACAAGTATTTTCATTTTACTAAACAGCAACGGATAGGTGTTTTTATGCTCTTCATTATTATGATAGGGTTGCAACTGTTTTATTATTTATCCGATTTTAATATTTCAGAAAGTAAAAGTTCTGAAAAAGAGCAATGGCTTGCTCTACAGTCAGAAATCGATCAGAAAAAGCTAGATGATAAAAAGGCAAGCCCTATTAATTATCTTTTCAACCCTAATTTTATTTCTGATTATAAAGGATACAAGCTCGGGATGTCTGTGGAAGAAATAGATCGCTTAATGGCATTTCGCAAAGAAAATAAATATGTAAATTCGGCTGAAGAGTTTCAGGCAGTTACTGGAGTCTCGGATTCTTTGTTAAAGGAAATTTCTCCTTTGTTTAAATTTCCAGATTGGAAGCAGAATAAAAAGAACTATAATGTGGAGAAAAAAGAATTCGTTGTAAAAAGCTTTCCGAAAAAAGAAAAGTTAGAAATAAAAAATATTAATGAGGCAACACAAGAAGATTTGATGAAAATTTACGGAATAGGAGAAGGGTTGTCCTCGAGAATCTTGAAGCAGAAAGAAATCGTTGGATCATTTGTGTCAATGGAGCAGATGAAAGATATTTGGGGACTTTCGCCAGAAGTTATAAATGAGCTAAATAGTCATTTTAAAGCTGTAATTCCTTCAACTTTGAAGAAAATAAACGTAAATGAAGCATCATTAAAAGAATTAGCTCAATTTTCGTACTTTAAACATGGGCTCGCAAAACAAATTGTAACGTATAGAAGTATGAATGGAAATTTTAATAATATTGAGGATTTAGCAAAAATTAAAGATTTTCCTGTTGAAAAAGCAAAAATAATTAGTTTATATTTGGAGTTCTAAAAGAAACTAACTCATGAACTTTGATTACAACGAAACGCAAATAATGATTGCACAGTCTATAAAAGACTTTGCAGAAAAAAATATTAGACCTTATATAATGGAATGGGACGAAAAGCAAATTTTCCCAATACAATTATTTAAGCAACTTGGAGAGATGGGCTTCATGGGAGTTTTGGTTCCAGAAGAATATGGAGGTTCAGGTTTAGGTTATCATGAATACATTACAGTTATAGAAGAAATTTCAAAAGTAGATCCTTCAATAGGGTTGTCAGTTGCGGCGCATAATTCTTTATGTACGAATCATATTTTAACTTTTGGAAATGAAGAGCAAAAGAAAAAATGGCTTCCAAAATTGGCTACAGCCGAATATATAGGTGCATGGGGACTTACAGAACATAATACAGGATCAGATGCAGGGGGAATGAATACAACTGCAGTTAAAGACGGCGATCATTGGATTGTAAATGGTGCAAAAAACTTTATTACGCATGGTATATCTGGAGATGTTGCTGTTGTAATTGTTCGTACTGGAGAAAAAGGCGATTCTAGAGGAATGACAGCATTTGTGTTTGAAAAGGGCATGAAAGGTTTTTCATCTGGTAAAAAAGAAAATAAATTAGGAATGAGAGCAAGCGAAACAGCTGAATTAGTTTTTGATGGCTGTCGTGTTCCTGATGCAAATAGATTAGGGGAGGTTGGTGAAGGTTTTGTTCAGGCTATGAAAATTCTTGATGGTGGAAGAATCTCTATCGGAGCTCTATCTTTGGGTATTGCAAAAGGTGCGTATGAAGCTGCGTTAAAGTATTCAAAAGAAAGGCATCAATTTGGGCAGCCAATTAGTAATTTCCAAGGAATTTCTTTTAAGTTGGCAGATATGGCAACAGAAATCGAAGCTTCGGAATTGTTGCTTCATAAAGCGGCATACTTAAAACAACAGCATAAACCAGTAACTACATCTGGGGCTATGGCTAAGATGTATGCATCAGAAGCGTGTGTGAAAATTGCAAATGATGCAGTTCAGATTCATGGAGGTTATGGTTATACTAAAGATTTTCCAGTAGAAAAATTCTATAGAGACTCTAAATTGTGTACTATAGGCGAAGGGACAACTGAAATTCAAAAATTGGTTATTTCCAGAAATTTGTTGAAAGAATAGTGTTTTAAAAGGCAAATGAAGGGGGTGAAATGATTTTTCTTTCCGATTTCAAGTCTTGATTGAAAAATAATTCAAAATTTATAACTCATAATTCATAATTAATATATACATTTGCAGCCTTAACGAGAGGAGGTGTCTATATTATGTTAATTATACCAATTAAAGACGGAGAAAATATCGATAGAGCATTAAAGCGCTATAAAAGAAAATTTGATAAAACAGGAACTGTTCGTCAATTAAGAGCACGTACTGCTTTTATTAAGCCTTCTGTTATCAAAAGAGCTCAAATCCAAAAAGCGGCTTACATTCAAGGCTTGAAAGATAGTTTAGAAAGTTAATATCAGCTTTTAGAAAATAATTACCGTTAGTGGTCAAAATGTTTTAATTTTGATACTAACGGTTTTTTTGTGCTTAATTTTTAGATTTTATGAAAACGAATAAAGAAGCTTTTTTGGATTATCTTTTATTGGAAAAAAAATATTCTCAACATACGGTTGAAGCTTATTTGAGTGATGTGGCTTCTTTTGAGGTTTTTGTGAAGGAATCTTTTGATCAGGAAAGTATTGATTTGGTAAGTTATAGTCTGGTTAGAAGCTGGATTGTTTTTTTGGTTGATCAGAATATTTCAAATGTTTCCATTAATAGGAAGATGGCTTCTTTGAAAGCTTTTTATAGATTTCTTTTGAAGATTAAATGTATAGAAGTTAATCCTATGCTGAAGCATAAATCTTTAAAGACTCCGAAAACTGTTCAGGTTCCTTTTTCGGAAAAAGAATTGAAAGATTTGCTTGCTGTGATAGATGTTTCTATTGACTTTGAAGGTGTTCGGGATAGGCTTGTCGTTGAAATGTTTTATGTTACAGGAATGCGTCGGGCTGAATTGATTCATTTGATGGTTAAAAATGTTGATCTTTCAAGTAATACAATTAAAGTTTTAGGGAAAAGAAATAAAGAGCGTATTATTCCTATTTTGCCAATTATTGCAGGTCAAATTGATTCATATATAAAGGAGCGCGATGGTTTGGAAAGTTTGATTGATTCGGACTATTTTTTTGTTTCGAAAAAAGGGTTAAAATTGAGCGAATCTTTTGTTTATCGTTTAATAAATTCATACTTTAGTAGGGTCTCAGAAAAGGTAAAAAAAAGTCCGCATGTGCTTCGTCATACTTTTGCAACACATCTTTTAAATAATGGGGCAGATTTGAATTCAGTTAAAGAGTTGCTAGGGCATTCTAGTTTGGCATCTACGCAGGTTTATACTCATAATAGTTTGGCGGAACTTAAAAAAGTGTATAAAGATGCGCATCCTAGAAATAAATAGTAGTTCTAAATGTTAATCCTAAATTTTTTATTATGAAGGTAGATGTTCATGCAGTTAATTTTACTGTCGACAGAAAATTGGTCGATTTTATCCAAGAAAGAATGGGTAAGCTAGAGAAATACTACGATCGTGTGGTCTCATCAGATGTTTTTTTAAAAGTAGAAAGAACAAGTGATAAGGAGAATAAGGTGGTGGAGATAAAGATTAATGTTCCTGGTGATGATTTTTTGGTAAAAAAACAGTGTAAAACATTTGAAGAAGCGGTTGAGCTTTCTGCAGAGTCGTTAGAACGTTTGCTTGTAAAAAGGAAGGAAAAAATAAGAGCGCACATTTAATTGAAATTTTTTTTAAAAAATGTTTTGATTAAAAGATAAAATAGCTACATTTGCAGTCCGTTAGAAATAGCGGACTTTTTTAATGCATTCGCCGATGTAGCTCAGCTGGCTAGAGCAGCTGATTTGTAATCAGCAGGTCGTGGGTTCGAGTCCCTCTATCGGCTCAATAAATTTCAAATGCGATTTGAAATTGGTTCTTTAAGATAATGAGATTTTAAAATTAGGGGAGATACTCAAGCGGCCAACGAGGGCAGACTGTAAATCTGCTGTGTGAACTTCGCAGGTTCGAATCCTGCTCTCCCCACAAATAAAAGAGGTTAAGGTTTTGGGTTTTAGGTTTTTAAAAATCTGGAATCTAAATTCAGAAATCTAAAATAAGAACTCTCTGCCGGTGTAGCTCAGGGGTAGAGTGCTTCCTTGGTAAGGAAGAGGTCTCGGGTTCAAATCCCGACATTGGCTCAAGTAAGTAGGAAATTGAAAATTAATATATAACTAAGATTAAAAATTAAGTAAAATGGCAAAGGAGAATTTTAATCGTTCCAAACCGCACTTAAACATAGGTACAATTGGACACGTAGATCACGGAAAAACTACATTAACTGCTGCAATTACAAAAGTATTGTCAGATGCTGGTTACTGTCAAGCAAAATCGTTTGATCAAATCGATAACGCTCCAGAGGAGAAAGAAAGAGGTATTACTATTAATACATCACACGTAGAGTACGAAACTGCTAACCGTCACTACGCTCACGTTGACTGTCCAGGTCACGCGGATTACGTAAAGAACATGGTTACTGGTGCTGCTCAAATGGACGGAGCTATCTTAGTAGTTGCTGCTACAGATGGTCCAATGCCACAAACTCGTGAGCACATCCTTTTAGGACGTCAGGTTGGTATTCCAAGAATCGTTGTTTTCATGAACAAAGTGGATATGGTTGATGATGCTGAGTTATTAGAGCTTGTTGAAATGGAAATTAGAGATTTATTATCTTTCTACGAATATGATGGAGATAATGGTCCTGTAGTTCAAGGTTCTGCTTTAGGAGGATTAAACAATGATCCAAACTGGGTACCTAAAATTATCGAATTAATGGAAGCTGTTGACAACTGGATCGAAGAGCCAGTACGTGACGTTGCTAAACCATTCTTGATGCCAGTTGAGGACGTATTTACAATTACAGGTCGTGGAACTGTTGCTACAGGTCGTATCGAAACTGGAGTTGCTAACACTGGAGATCCTGTTGAAATCATTGGTATGGGAGCTGAAAAATTAACTTCTACTATTACAGGAGTTGAGATGTTCCGTAAAATCCTTGATAGAGGTGAAGCTGGAGATAACGTAGGTTTATTGTTAAGAGGTATTGATAAAGCTGATATCAAAAGAGGTATGGTTATTATTAAGCCAGGTTCAGTAAAACCACACTCTAAATTTAAAGCTGAGGTTTATATCTTGAAAAAAGAAGAAGGTGGACGTCATACTCCATTCCACAATAACTACCGTCCACAGTTCTACGTACGTACAACTGACGTAACAGGAGTTATTTCTTTACCAGCAGGTGTAGAGATGGTAATGCCAGGTGATAACTTAACTATTGAGGTTGCTTTATTAAGCCCAATCGCTATGAACGTAGGTTTACGTTTTGCTATCCGTGAAGGTGGTAGAACAGTTGGTGCTGGTCAGGTTACTGAAATCGTAGAGTAATTCTATAAATAAATAAAAGCCAGTGATTTCTTATTTGAAATCACTGGCTTTAATTACGGGCGTAGTTCAAGGGTAGAATAGCGGTCTCCAAAACCGTTGATGGGGGTTCGAATCCCTCCGCCCGTGCAATAAAAAATATATCAAATGACAAAAGTTACTAATTATTTATCAGAGGCTTTCGAAGAGTTAAAGTCAAATGTTACTTGGCCAGCTTGGGCTGAAGTTCAAAAATTGACAATTGTTGTGGCTGTATTTTCGATTTTATTCGCTTTGGCAACATGGGGAGTAGACGAATTTTTTGCAAAAGCTTTGGCTGGATTTTTTAACTGGTTAAAAGGATAATTTTTTTGTGATGGCAGATAATAATGTGAAAAAATGGTACGTAGTTAGAGCAGTTAGTGGTCAAGAGAATAAAGTGAAAGCTTATATCGAGACTGAAATTGCGAGATTAGGTATGGAGGATTATGTTTCTCAAGTTTTGGTTCCTACTGAAAAAGTAGTTACTGTAAAAGATGGGAAAAAATCATCTAAGGATAAAGTTTACTTTCCTGGATATGTTATGATTGAAGCTAACTTGGTTGGTGAAATCCCTCATATTATTAAGTCAATTACTAGTGTTATTGGATTTTTGGGAGAAACTAAAGGAGGGGAACCTGTGCCTTTAAGACTTTCTGAAGTAAACCGTATGTTAGGTAAAGTGGATGAATTGGCTGTTAATACAGATACTCGTTCTATTCCATTTAGTGTTGGTGAAACGGTTAAGGTTATTGATGGACCTTTCAATGGATTTAATGGATCTGTTGAGAAAATCAATGAAGAGAAGCGTAAGCTTGAGGTAATGGTTAAGATTTTCGGAAGAAAAACTCCATTGGAATTAAGCTTTATGCAAGTAGAAAAAGTATAATTTTTTGTTACACTATAATAAACCATTGTAATCGCTTCCATTGATTACAGTGTTAAATTTTTTAAAAATGGCTAAAGAAATTAGTAAGGTAGTTAAACTACAAGTTAAGGGAGGTGCTGCGAACCCGTCGCCACCGGTTGGACCTGCTTTAGGAGCTGCTGGGGTTAATATCATGGAGTTTTGTAAGCAATTTAATGCTAGAACTCAAGATAAACCTGGCAAAATTTGTCCAGTGCAAATCACTGTGTACAAAGACAAATCATTTGATTTTGTTGTTAAGACTCCTCCAGCAGCAGTTCAGTTAATGGAAGCTGCAAAGCTAAAATCTGGTTCTGGTGAGCCTAATCGTAAAAAAGTAGCTAGCGTTACTTGGGAACAAATTAGAACTATTGCTGAAGACAAAATGCCTGACTTAAATGCTTTCACAATCGAGAAAGCTATGAGTATGGTTGCTGGAACGGCTAGATCTATGGGTATAACTGTATCAGGAGATGCTCCTTTTTAATTAAGAAAAAGAAATGGCAAAATTAACAAAAAAGCAAAAAGAGGCTGCTTCAAAAATTGAAAAGAACAAATTATACTCTTTAAAAGATGCTGCTGCATTAATTAAAGTTGTTGCTTCTGCAAAATTTGATGAGTCTGTTGATATCGCAGTTCGTTTGGGTGTTGATCCAAGAAAAGCGAATCAAATGGTTAGAGGTGTAGTTACTTTACCTCACGGAACAGGAAAAGACGTTAAAGTATTAGCATTGGTTACTCCAGACAAAGAAGCGGAAGCTAGAGAAGCAGGAGCAGATCACGTTGGTCTTGACGATTACTTACAAAAAATTAAAGACGGTTGGACAGATGTTGATGTGATCATTACTATGCCAGCTGTTATGGGTAAATTAGGTCCATTAGGTCGTATTTTAGGACCTAGAGGTTTAATGCCAAACCCTAAAACAGGTACTGTAACTATGGATGTTGCTAAAGCTGTTCAAGAAGTTAAAGCTGGTAAAATTGACTTTAAAGTTGATAAAACTGGTATCGTACACGCAGGAATCGGTAAAGTTTCTTTTGGAGCTGAGCAGATTGTTGACAACGCACACGAAATTATTCAAACATTAATAAAACTTAAACCAACTGCTGCTAAAGGTACATACATTAAAGGTATTCACCTTACAAGCACAATGAGTCCTGCTATCGCATTAGACCCAAAAGCAGTATAATTGGTAGTTAAAAATTTTTAGTATGACTAGAGAAGAAAAATCAATCGCGATTGAAAATTTAACTGCGCAGTTAGCTGGTACAAATATCATTTACATTTCTGATATTTCTGGTTTAAACGCAGAGACAACTTCAAACTTGCGTAGAGCTTGTTTTAAAGCAGGTATCAAATTAGAGGTTGTAAAGAATACTTTGCTTGCAAAAGCAATGGAAGCTTCTGATAATGATTATGGTGATTTACCTACAGTTTTATCAGGTAACAGTGCTATCTTTATTTCTGATGTTGCTAACGCACCTGGAAAAATTATCAAAGATTTCCGTAAGAAATCTGATAAACCAGTTTTAAAAGGAGCTTACATCAATTCTGAAGTATATATTGGGGATAACCAATTAGATGCATTAGCTACAATTAAATCTAAAGAAGAGCTTATTGGAGAAATCATAGGATTATTACAATCTCCAGCTCAAAGAATTATTTCTGCTTTACAAAACAAATTCGCTGGAAGCGAAGAAGAAGGAGCAGAGTAATTATCGTAAGGGAGTTTGCTTCCTTACTGCTTAATTAGCGCACAATAATTAAATTATATTTTTTACACAAATCATTTTAAACGATAGAAAAAATGGCAGATTTGAAACAATTCGCAGAACAATTAGTTAACTTAACAGTTAAAGAAGTTAACGAATTAGCAACAATATTAAAAGATGAGTACGGAATCGAGCCTGCTGCTGCTGCTGTAGTAGTTGCTGCTGGAGGAGGAGACGGTGCTGCTGAAGAAGCACAAACTGAATTTACAGTTGTATTGAAAGATGCAGGAGCTTCTAAATTAGCTGTTGTAAAATTAGTTAAAGAATTAACTGGTTTAGGTCTTAAAGAAGCTAAAGATGTAGTTGACGGTGCACCAAGCAACGTTAAAGAAGGTGTTTCTAAAGAAGAGGCTGAAGGTCTTAAAAAATCTTTAGAAGAGGCTGGAGCTACTGTTGAGCTTAAATAATTAAACTCAGTTTAAGAACTAGGTTTAGGTCTTGAGTTAACACTCAAAGACCTAAACCATTTTTCGTATAATAAAATATATCAAATTTTATTATCCCATAGTTTAAAATACGAAAAAGTTTTTGATCAATACGAAGAAAGAAAATTAGACTTAATTTATAGAATTAATTTTTAAAGATGTATTGATTATAATAAGAAAGTATAGATTAAACAGTGTGTTCATACACAAAAATAAATTACTTTTTTTTAATCAAAATTTTGTCCATTGATGATAACAAATCAGACTGAAAGATTGAATTTTGCCTCTACAAAAAATATCCCTGACTATCCAGATTTCTTAGATGTTCAGGTTAAATCTTTTAAAGATTTCTTTCAATTAGAAACGAAATCTGACGAAAGAGGCAACGAAGGGTTATACAATACCTTCATGGAAAACTTCCCAATTACAGATACAAGAAACAACTTTGTATTGGAATTCCTAGATTATTTTGTTGATCCGCCACGTTATACAATTCAAGAATGTATAGAGAGAGGTCTTACTTATAGTGTGCCTTTAAAAGCTAGGTTAAAACTATACTGTACAGATCCAGAACATGAAGATTTTGAAACTATTGTACAAGATGTTTATCTTGGAACAATTCCTTACATGACTCCTAGTGGTACTTTTGTTATTAATGGTGCCGAGCGTGTTGTAGTATCTCAATTACACCGTTCTCCAGGGGTTTTCTTTGGACAGTCATTCCATGCAAATGGAACTAAACTTTATTCTGCGAGAGTAATTCCTTTTAAAGGATCTTGGATAGAATTCTCTACTGATATTAACAGCGTAATGTACGCGTATATCGATAGAAAGAAAAAATTACCTGTAACGACTTTATTCCGTGCTATCGGTTTCGAAAGAGATAAGGATATCCTTGAGATTTTCGACTTAGCTGAAGAAATTAAAGTATCTAAAACAGGAATTAAGAAATATATTGGAAGAAGACTTGCTGCGCGTGTATTGAACACATGGCACGAGGATTTCGTAGATGAGGATACTGGAGAGGTAGTTTCTATCGAACGTAACGAAATCATCCTTGATCGTGATACTATTATCGACAAAGATAATGTTGAAGAGATCATTGATTCTAACGTAAAATCTATTTTGTTACACAAAGAGGATAACAATCAAGCAGATTATGCTATTATCCACAACACGTTACAAAAAGATCCAACAAACTCTGAAAAAGAAGCTGTAGAGCACATTTACCGTCAGTTGCGTAACGCTGAACCGCCTGATGAGGAAACTGCTCGTGGTATTATAGATAAATTGTTCTTCTCTGATCAACGTTATAACTTAGGTGAAGTTGGTCGTTACAGAATGAACAAAAAATTGAATTTAGATATCCCTATGGATAAGCAAGTGCTTACCAAAGAAGATATTATTACAATTGTAAAATACTTGATCGAATTGATTAACTCTAAAGCAGAGATTGATGATATTGATCACTTGTCAAACCGTCGTGTTAGAACAGTTGGTGAACAATTGTCTCAACAATTCGGTGTTGGTTTAGCACGTATGGCTAGAACTATTCGTGAGAGAATGAACGTTAGAGATAACGAGGTGTTTACACCAATTGATTTGATCAATGCTAAAACATTATCATCAGTTATCAACTCTTTCTTTGGTACTAACCAGTTATCTCAATTTATGGATCAAACGAATCCATTAGCTGAGATTACACACAAAAGAAGACTTTCTGCACTTGGACCAGGTGGACTTTCGAGAGAAAGAGCTGGTTTCGAGGTTCGTGACGTTCACTATACTCACTATGGTCGTTTATGTCCGATTGAAACTCCTGAGGGACCAAACATTGGTTTGATTTCATCTCTTGGTGTTTATGCAAAAGTAAACGGAATGGGATTCATCGAAACTCCATATCGTAAAGTAACAAATGGTGTAGTTGATTTAGAAAGTACTCCAGTTTACTTAAGTGCTGAAGAAGAAGAAGGTAAAATGATTGCTCAGGCAAACATTGAAATGGATGCTACAGGTAAAATTACAGCAAGCAATGTTATTGCTCGTGAGGAAGGAGACTTCCCGGTTGTTGAGCCATCAGTAGTTCATTATACAGACGTTGCTCCTAACCAGATCGCTTCGATTTCTGCATCTTTGATTCCTTTCTTGGAGCATGATGATGCGAA
This sequence comes from Flavobacterium tagetis, assembly GCF_016735615.1. Lineage (GTDB taxonomy): Bacteria > Bacteroidota > Bacteroidia > Flavobacteriales > Flavobacteriaceae > Flavobacterium > Flavobacterium tagetis. The sequence continues at coordinate 57,164 of NZ_JAERSF010000001.1, read as the reverse complement.
CCGTGCGTTGATGGGATCTAACATGATGCGTCAGGCAGTTCCTTTGATCCGTCCGGAAGCACCGATTGTTGGTACAGGTTTAGAGCGTCAGGTAGCTTCAGATTCAAGAGTATTGATCAATGCTGAAGGGCACGGAACTGTTGAATATGTTGATGCTAATATCATTACTATTAAATACGATCGTACAGAAGACGAGAGAATGGTTAGTTTTGATGCTGATGAGAAAACATACAATCTTATTAAATTTAGAAAAACCAATCAAGGTACGAGTATCAACTTGAAGCCTATTGTAAGAAGAGGTGACAGAGTTGCTCCTGGACAGGTATTGTCTGAAGGATATGCTACTCAAAATGGTGAATTAGCTTTAGGTAGAAACTTAAAAGTTGCCTTCATGCCATGGAAAGGGTATAACTTCGAGGATGCGATTGTAATTTCTGAAAAAGTAGTTCGTGATGATATTTTTACTTCTATCCACGTTGATGATTATTCATTAGAGGTTAGAGATACTAAGTTAGGAAACGAAGAGTTAACAAACGATATTCCTAACGTTTCTGAAGAAGCTACTAAAGATTTAGATGAAAACGGTATGATTAGAATTGGAGCAGAGGTTAAACCTGGCGACATTTTGATCGGAAAAATTACACCAAAAGGAGAATCAGATCCAACTCCAGAGGAGAAATTGCTTCGTGCAATCTTCGGGGATAAAGCAGGTGATGTAAAAGATGCTTCATTAAAAGCTTCTCCATCTTTACATGGTGTAGTTCTTGACAAAAAATTATTTGCAAGAGCCGTAAAAGATAAACGTAAACGTACTCAGGATAAAGATGCTTTAGGCGCTTTAGAAATGGAATTCGAAACTAAATTTGTTGAATTAAAAGACAGATTGGTAGAGAAATTATTCTTGATCGTTAACGGAAAAACATCTCAAGGTGTAATGAATGATTTGGGCGAAGAAGTTTTACCAAAAGGTAAAAAATATACTCAAAAAATGCTTTACGCAGTAGAAGATTTCGCTCACTTAAGCAAAGGTCAATGGGTTGCTGATGATGCTACTAATAAAATGGTTAATGATTTGATTCATAACTATAAAATTAAGCTGAACGACTTACAAGGAGCTTTAAGAAGAGAGAAATTTACTATTACAGTTGGAGATGAGTTACCATCTGGAATCTTGAAATTGGCTAAAATCTACATCGCTAAAAAACGTAAGTTAAAAGTGGGTGATAAAATGGCGGGACGTCACGGTAACAAAGGTATTGTTGCTAGAATCGTTCGTCATGAAGATATGCCTTTCTTAGAAGATGGAACACCAGTAGATATCGTATTGAATCCACTAGGGGTACCTTCACGTATGAACATTGGTCAGATTTATGAGACTGTTCTTGGATGGGCTGGTATGAACTTGGGTAGAAAATTTGCTACTCCAATTTTCGACGGTGCTTCTCTTGACGAGATCAATGCTTTGACTGATGAAGCTAACGTACCACGTTTCGGACATACATATCTTTATGATGGTGGAACTGGAGAGCGTTTTGCACAAAAAGCGACTGTGGGTGTAATTTACATGCTTAAATTAGGACACATGGTTGATGATAAGATGCACGCACGTTCTATCGGACCATACTCATTGATTACGCAACAACCACTTGGAGGTAAGGCTCAATTTGGAGGTCAGCGTTTTGGAGAGATGGAGGTTTGGGCACTTGAGGCTTATGGAGCTTCTAGTACACTACGTGAAATCTTAACTGTTAAGTCTGATGACGTTATTGGTAGAGCTAAAACTTACGAAGCTATCGTTAAGGGTGAAACTATGCCAGAACCAGGTTTACCAGAATCATTCAATGTATTAATGCACGAATTGAAAGGTCTAGGATTAGATCTTCGTTTGGAAGAATAATAAAAGTTTTGGAATCAGTCCCGATTTTTATCGGGACTGATTACTCATTTATAATAAGTTTTTAAAGATTTATACCCGTAAACCGTTCCGATTTTTTATAACAATGCGAGGCATTTTATAACTAGCACTTCAAATTTAATTTTGGGGTTTAGAGAAGTAACCCGAGGTAGTAGCTGAATGATTAACTCTTATTTTTTTAGGAGTAGATTATAAATCTAAATTCAATTTTTTAATTGCAAATAAATCAATAGTAAAAACTATGATGAATAACAGAAACAATAATAAAGATAAGAATCCAGTAAAAAGATTTAACAAAATCTCTATTGGATTGGCTTCACCAGAATCTATCTTGAAAGAATCAAGAGGAGAGGTTTTAAAGCCAGAAACTATTAACTATAGAACTCACAAACCAGAGCGTGACGGACTTTTCTGCGAAAGAATCTTCGGACCAGTAAAAGATTTCGAATGTGCTTGTGGTAAGTATAAAAGAATTCGTTACAAAGGTATCATCTGTGACCGTTGTGGTGTTGAAGTTACTGAGAAAAAAGTACGTCGTGATAGAGTAGGACACATCAACCTTGTTGTGCCAATTGCTCATATCTGGTACTTCCGTTCTCTTCCAAACAAAATTGGTTATATCCTTGGTCTTCCATCTAAGAAATTAGATATGATCATTTACTACGAAAGATACGTAGTAATTCAGCCAGGTATTGCTAAAAATGCAGATGGAGAATCATTACAAAGATTAGATTTCTTAACTGAAGAAGAATACTTAAACATTTTAGACACTCTTCCGCAAGAAAACCAATATTTAGATGATTTAGATCCTAATAAATTTGTTGCCAAAATGGGAGCAGAGTGTATTATGGATTTATTAGCTCGTATTGACCTAGATGCTTTATCTTATGAATTAAGACACAGCGCTAACAACGAGACTTCTAAACAAAGAAAAACGGAAGCTTTAAAAAGATTACAAGTTGTTGAGTCTTTCCGTGAGTCTAACGAAAACCGCGAAAACCGTCCAGAATGGATGATTATGAAAGTGGTTCCAGTTATCCCGCCAGAATTACGTCCGCTTGTGCCACTTGATGGAGGTCGTTTTGCAACTTCAGATTTGAATGACTTATATCGTCGTGTAATCATCCGTAACAACCGTTTGAAAAGATTGATGGAGATTAAAGCTCCAGAAGTTATCTTAAGAAACGAGAAACGTATGTTACAAGAATCTGTAGATTCATTATTTGATAACACTCGTAAAGCTTCTGCTGTTAAAACAGAATCAAACAGACCATTAAAATCATTATCTGACTCATTAAAAGGTAAACAAGGACGTTTCCGTCAAAACCTTTTAGGAAAACGTGTAGATTATTCTGCTCGTTCGGTAATTGTCGTTGGTCCTGAGTTAAAATTATATGAGTGTGGATTGCCAAAAGATATGGCTTCTGAGTTATACAAACCTTTCGTTATCCGTAAATTGATTGAAAGAGGTATTGTAAAAACAGTAAAATCTGCTAAGAAAATCATTGACAAAAAAGAGCCTGTAGTTTGGGATATCCTTGAAAACGTAATTAAAGGACACCCAGTATTACTTAACCGTGCTCCTACTTTGCACAGACTTGGTATTCAGGCATTCCAGCCAAAATTAATTGAAGGAAAAGCGATCCAGTTACACCCATTAGTATGTACGGCATTCAACGCCGATTTCGATGGTGACCAGATGGCGGTTCACTTACCATTAGGGCCAGAGGCTATTTTAGAGGCTCAATTATTAATGTTGGCTTCTCACAATATCTTGAACCCTGCAAATGGTGCTCCAATTACTGTACCTTCTCAGGACATGGTCTTGGGTCTATACTATATGACCAAAGAGCGTATTTCTACTGAAGATCACAAAATTATTGGCCAGGATTTGACTTTCTACTCTGCTGAAGAAGTAAATATTGCATTAAACGAAGGAAGATTAGAATTGAATGCTCGTGTGAAAATTAGAGCAAAAGATTTTAATGAGAACGGAGAATTAGTGTACAAAATCATCCAGACAACTGCAGGACGTGTATTATTTAACGAAGTAGTACCTGAAGCAGCTGGATATATCAATGACGTATTGACTAAGAAAAACCTTAGAGATATTATCGGACACATTTTAAGTGTGACTGATGTACCTACAACGGCAGCTTTCTTGGATAATATGAAAGATATGGGTTATAAATTCGCATTTAGAGGAGGTTTATCATTCTCTTTAGGTGATATTAGAATTCCAGAACAAAAAACGAAATTAATTGCAGATGCTAGAGAGCAAGTTGAAGGTATTTCAACTAACTATAACATGGGTCTTATCACAAATAACGAGCGTTACAACCAAGTTATTGATGTATGGACTTCAGCAAATGCTCAGTTAACAGAGTTAGCAATGAAAAATATTAGAGAAGACCAACAAGGTTTCAACTCTGTATATATGATGCTTGACTCTGGGGCGAGGGGTTCTAAGGAGCAGATTCGTCAGTTAACTGGTATGCGTGGTTTGATGGCTAAGCCTAAAAAATCTACTGCTGGTGGTGGTGAGATTATTGAAAACCCGATTCTTTCTAACTTTAAGGAAGGTCTTTCGATCCTTGAGTACTTTATTTCTACTCACGGTGCGCGTAAAGGTCTTGCGGATACGGCTCTTAAAACGGCCGATGCTGGTTACTTGACAAGAAGGCTTCATGACGTTTCTCAAGATGTTATTGTTAACATTGAAGATTGTGGGACTTTAAGAGGTGTTGAAGTTGCAGCATTGAAGAAAAATGAGGAAATCGTTGAATCTTTAGGAGAGAGAATTCTAGGGCGTGTTGCATTACAAGACGTTATCAATCCTCTTACTAACGAAGTAATGGTTAAATCTGGTGAGCAAATTACTGAAGCAATTATGAGAACTATCGAAGCTTCTCCAATTGAGAAAGTAGAAGTTAGATCTCCATTAACTTGTGAAGCTTTAAAAGGTATTTGTGCTAAATGTTACGGTAGAAACTTAGCTACTGGTAAGATGACACAAAGAGGGGAAGCTGTCGGAGTTATTGCAGCTCAGTCTATTGGAGAGCCAGGTACACAGTTAACACTTCGTACGTTCCACGTTGGAGGGGTTGCTGGAGGTATTTCTGAAGAGTCTAGTATTGTTACAAGATTTGCGGGTAGACTTGAAATTGAAGATTTAAAAACAGTAAAAGGAGAAGATAGTGAAGGTAACGAAGTTGATATCGTTGTATCACGTTCTACTGAGTTAAAATTAATTGACGAAGGAACTGGAATTGTTTTAAATACGCATAATATTCCTTACGGATCTAGTATTTTTGTTAATGATGGTGATACTGTCGCAAAAGGAACTGTAATCTGTAAATGGGATCCATATAACGGTGTAATTGTTTCTGAGTTTACAGGTAAGATTGCTTACGAAGACTTAGAGCAAGGACAATCATATATGGTTGAAATTGATGAGCAAACTGGTTTCCAAGAAAAAGTAATTTCTGAGGCTAGAAACAAAAAATTAATCCCAACTTTATTAGTTTATGGTAAAGAAGGTGAATTGATTCGTTCATACAACTTACCAGTAGGTGCACACTTAATGGTTGAAAATGGTGAGAAAATTAAAGCAGGTAAAGTATTAGTTAAGATTCCACGTCGTTCTTCTAAAGCGGGCGATATTACGGGAGGTCTTCCAAGAATTACTGAGTTGCTTGAGGCTCGTAACCCTTCAAACCCTGCTGTTGTATCTGAAATTGATGGTGTTGTATCTTTTGGAAAAATTAAGAGAGGTAACCGTGAGATCGTTATCGAGTCTAAATTTGGTGAGATTAAGAAATATTTAGTTAAACTTTCTAGCCAAATCTTAGTACAAGAAAATGACTTCGTAAGAGCGGGAGTTCCATTGTCTGATGGTGCAATTACACCAGATGATATCTTAAGAATTCAAGGTCCAGCTGCTGTACAACAGTACTTGGTAAATGAAATTCAAGAGGTTTACCGTTTACAAGGGGTAAAAATTAATGACAAGCACTTTGAGGTAGTTATTCGTCAAATGATGCGTAAAGTAAGAGTTGAAGATCCAGGAGATACTCTATTCTTAGAAGATCAATTGATCCATACTAAAGACTTTATCATTCAAAATGACAAATTATATGGTATGAAAGTGGTTGAAGATGCTGGAGATTCTTCAGTATTGAAACCAGGTCAGATCATTACTCCTCGCGAATTACGTGACGAGAATTCATTATTGAAACGTACAGATAAAAATCTTGTTGTAGCAAGAGATGTAATTACTGCAACTGCAACGCCAGTTTTACAAGGTATTACAAGAGCTTCGTTACAAACTAAATCATTCATTTCTGCGGCTTCATTCCAGGAGACAACGAAAGTACTTAACGAGGCTGCTGTAGCTGGTAAAGTAGATGATTTAGAAGGATTAAAAGAAAATGTAATTGTTGGACACAGAATTCCTGCGGGAACTGGTATGAGAGAGTACGATAACACTATCGTAGGATCTAAAGATGATTACAACGAAATGATGGCTAATAAAGAAGAATACATTTATTAATTAGGAAACTATGAGTAATCCGAAACAACAACAAGAGCAAATTAACATCGAGTTAGATGAAAGCATTGCAGAAGGAATTTATTCCAATCTTGCGATAATTAATCACTCATCATCAGAGTTTGTTTTAGATTTTGTGAGCATTATGCCAGGTATTCCTAAAGCCAAGGTAAAGTCAAGAATTGTTTTGACACCACAACATGCTAAAAGATTATTGCGAGCAATAGGTGAAAATATCCATAGATTTGAGGCAGCTCATGGCGAAATCAAAGAAACGGAGCAAGCACCAATTCCGCTTAATTTTGGTCCAACAGGACAAGCATAAAATTTAAAGCCCCTTTTTAAGGGGCTTTTTTTAATGCTTAATAGATAATAAAATGTTGTTTGTCGGATTTAATTCACTTTAGTCGACTAATTTTCTTTTCAAATGAGTATTATTTTAACTTGCTGTTGCCTAAAAAAACGAATTTTGAAATATAATAACTTAGTAAGGTTGATTTAATTCAAATTATAAAAAAGCGCTAATCCAATATTAGCGTTTTTTTTATGTTTTCTTCCCAACCTTTTTCGCGAAAATGTACTCTATATAAGTAAATAGTCTGTTACAGATTTTTTAACTTAAAAAGATATGTCCATGAAAAAGAAATTCACCTTAGAAATAGCAAGTCCATGTTCTGAAAATTTTGATAAAATGACTCCAAATGAAAGCGGTTCATTTTGCAATTCCTGTATGAAAAATGTAATTGATTTAAGCAAAAAGACGAATTCTGAAGTTGCAAAATTCATTTCAGATAACAAAAACACAAATATTTGTGCCAGATTAAAAACAACTCAGTTGGCAGAAGAATTTCAGTTTAATGAAACATCAAAAATCAATAACTTAAAATATGCAGCTGTGGCGGCGTCAATTATGTTAGCATCAAATGTAACCGCACAAGAAAAAAATGCAGCTGAAACTGAAATTAGGGTTCCAGAACCAGTACATTATACAGTTGGAAAAGTTGCTTACGTTCAAAATACAGAAGAACAATCAATTTTTATAAAAGGAAAATTGCTTGATGCCAAAACAAATAAACCTTTCGATAAAAAAATATATCAAAATTTAGCTATTGCTATTAATGGTTCAAAGAGTAATGTAAAAATGAGTTCAAAAACAGGGGAGTTTTTAATTCCGATATTAATTGCGAAGAATTCTAAAGCATTTGAAGTCACAATTACGGCCAATGATTATTATCTTTCGAAAACAATTCCTTTTAATATGAGTTTACTAAAAGATAATGTATTACAACAAAATATAATTATTTCAGCTGATGAACTTACTAAAATCTATATTGCAGGCGGATTAGGAATTAACTATACACGATAATTATCAAATTTACATATTGGGGAATGTAAATGAAAAAGGCTGTCTAAATAAATTGACAGCCTTTTATATTTTAATCTAAAGTGAATTATTAATCAAACTCAGATGTAAAGTACAATTTAACAGTTGGATATTTACTTTGTGTCATTTGAATTGTAAAATCAGAATCTGCTAAGAAAACTAATTGTCCGTACTTATCATGAGCCAAGAATTTTTGTTTAATACGTTTAAATTCTTTGAATTCTTCATTTTTAGCATCATCAGGTTTTACCCAGCAAGCTTTATGTACAGGGAAATTCTCGTATGTACATTTAGCACCGTATTCGTGCTCCAAACGATATTGAATTACCTCATACTGAAGCGCTCCAACCGTTCCGATAACTTTACGATTATTCATTTCTAAAGTAAATAACTGAGCTACACCTTCATCCATTAACTGATCAACTCCTTTTTCCAATTGCTTAGCTTTCATCGGATCGGCATTATTAATGTATCTAAAGTGCTCTGGAGAGAAACTCGGAATTCCTTTAAAGCTCATGATTTCGCCTTCGGTTAAAGTATCACCAATTTTAAAGTTTCCTGTATCATGCAGACCAACAATGTCACCAGGATAAGAAATATCAACGATTTCTTTTTTCTCAGCGAAGAATGCATTCGGACTAGAGAATTTTAAATTTTTCTTTTGGCGAACGTGGTAGTAAGGTTTATTTCTTTCAAAAGTTCCAGAAACGATCTTAATAAATGCTAAACGGTCACGGTGTTTTGGATCCATGTTAGCGTGGATTTTAAAAACAAATCCAGTCATTTTTTCTTCTGTAGGCTCAACTGTGCGTGTTTCAGAATCTTTTGCTCTTGGAGACGGGGCTATTGTAATGAAACAGTCTAATAGTTCACGAACTCCGAAGTTATTCAAAGCAGAACCAAAGAATACTGGCTGAATTTTTCCATCCAAATAATCCTGACGTTCGAATTTTGGATAAACCTCATCAATTAGTTCTAATTCTTCACGAAGCTTATTAGCAGCTTTTTCTCCCACAATTTTATCCAATTCTGGATTGTTTTGCACATCAGAAAAAGCAATTGTTTCTTCAATATTTTTACGGCTGTCTCCACTGAAAAGGTTAATGTTTTCTTCCCATAAATTGTAAATTCCTTGAAAATCATAACCCATTCCGATTGGGAAACTTAGTGGTGTAACTTTCAATCCTAATTTTTGTTCAACTTCATCCATTAGGTCAAAAGCATCTTTACCTTCACGGTCTAATTTATTGATGAAAACAATCATCGGAATGTTACGCATTCTACAAACAGCAACCAGTTTTTCTGTTTGTTCCTCAACCCCTTTTGCAACATCAATTACAACAATTACACTATCAACAGCGGTTAAAGTTCTAAAGGTATCTTCGGCAAAATCCTTGTGTCCAGGAGTATCAAGGATATTGATTTTTTTATCTTTATAATTAAAAGCAAGCACAGAAGTCGAAACCGAGATACCTCTCTGACGCTCGATTTCCATAAAGTCACTTGTTGCTCCTTTTTTAATTTTGTTGTTTTTTACAGCTCCCGCTTCCTGAATAGCCCCTCCAAACAACAGTAATTTTTCAGTTAAAGTTGTTTTACCGGCATCGGGGTGCGAGATGATTCCAAATGTTCTTCTGCGTTGTATTTCTTTTAAAAAGCTCATATTTCGTATAAATAGGTTGCAAAAGTACTATTAAATACGGCTTTATAAAAATATTCAGTTCGTAAATTTGGAAGTCTTTATTCTGGAAAGGTTTTTTTAGAAAAAAATAAGGCTGTTTTGCAACAGCCTTAAATAGTCATTTTTAAAATTACTGATTAATTGACCAAATTGAATATCCTTTAGGAGGACATTGTATTTTAACCCATTTGTCTGCCTGAGTCGTTGGGTACCAAGATGAATTTCCTGTGAAATCTTTAATTTGAGTATTGGCCCAATTCGTCTGAATCCATCTTTCTTGCCAAACATCTGAGTTGTTGATGTAAACTACCAATCCTGGATTTCCGTTGTAACCGTTTCTTCTTGCCACATATTCGTCATTGTCAGAATATAAAATAGAAGTTGTTCCGGTTGCTTTACTATTGTGAATCCAGATCAGATTATTTAGTTTGTTTTTGTCCAGCCATTCTTCGTAATCTCGGTAGAAAATAGTTGGATAACCTTCGTGAGTTAATATATAAGAGTACGCTAACATTTTGCTCCAAATTTCATCAGTATCGTGATTGGTTACAAAAGTCACCGCTTTGTACGGATTACGTTTCCACATCATGTCATCATTCAATAACGCTAAATTGTTCCCATCAAATGCATCATTCATTTTGTAATAACAAGCAAAATCAAAAACAGAACTATTAGCTGCGTTTGCCCAGTCATTTAATACATTTACATTCGAATCCCATAACTCTCCAACGGAAAATCCACCTACATTAGCATTCCATGAATTTACGACCCATGCACCAAATCCTTTTACATAGTCAAATCTCCATCCATCAAATTTCATGGTATTTTTATAGTATTTACCAACTCCGTCAGTACGTAGCCACAGCCAGTTCTGAACATTTGGTGCAGCATGGCATAAATCTGGAAACCCGCCAAAAGATCCTTCGTCATTATTTCCGTAGCTATTTTTATAAAAATCATTATAGTTACGAGGAAATTTACCCGAAGCAACTCCCGTGAAATTAGTCCACGTATTTGTTCCTGTGAATGGATTTGCTTCAGATTGTCCACCACTGTTATGGTTTATTACGATATCTGCATAAACTTTGATGTTTTCGTTGTGAGCAGCAGTAATTAAGTTTACCAGTTCAGTTTTAGATCCAAATCTGGTTTCGATACTTCCGTTTTGATTATAATCTCCAAAATCAAAATAATCTGTTGGATCATATCCCATAGAAAAAGCTCCATTTTGTGCTTTTGAAGCAGGCGGAAGCCATATAGAACCAATTCCAGCGTTACCCCATGCGGTTACTTTGCTGCTTACGGTATTCCACCAAGTCCCTCCCGAAGGAACGTCCCAGTAGAAAGCTTGCATCATAACACCTCCTCCGGGATTGTCGACATATTTTCCTGTTGGAGAAGAGCTAGTAACTCCTGTATTAAATGGTTTTCCATCGTGATGAGTAACATCAATAACTTTAAATTTTTGGCTTTCAGCTTTTGCATCCGATTCGTTGATTTCATTTTCAGAACACGAATAGAGAAGAGCGCTAAATGCCATAATAAGGCATAATTTTAAAATAGGTTTTTTCATAGTAGATTGTGGTTAAGTTAAATAGTAAGTTTTGTAATTATTGTTTTTAAGCTTAAAAAATGGTGTTATTGGTAAATTTTGATAGCTTAATTTGATAATTACGCATCTAAAGTAAATGTTTTTTGATTTAATTTTAATTTGTAAGAAAATAGTTTGCCACGAAAACGTTGTAGTGTTGAGAACTTTTTTTATAGTGCTTATAATTAGATGTTTATTTGTCGTTTAAATTCAAATTTTAAAAACAACTATAGAATTGTCTTTCATGTATTAGAAAAATAGAAGAGAAGATTTTGCGGGTTGGAATAGAACTATCCTATAATTTTTTGTTAATAGTATATCGGATAGTTGGATTATGTAATTGAATTGTTATTTTTGTTCGTTATAAGTTACGAAAGAACTATACTTTAATTATTTATGTTTAAGTTCAACATCAATAATTTTAGAGGGATTATCTAAAACAGGCTTACATTCAAATAAAAATTAAAATAATGCTATTAAAAAAATTACAGCTAAAAACAATTGATTACAAGTTTGCACTAACAATTTGTTTTTTTCTTTTTTTTACTTCAATCATCACAGCGCAAGAAATTATTCCTGATGTCGTTGCCCAAAAACCAGTTGAAACTCCTTCTGGCGGAAAATTAAAAATAGATGGAATCATTGCGACTGTAGGAGATTACATCGTTTTGGATTCTGATATCGATAAAGGTTTTTTAGAGATTACTGCACAAGGAGGATCTATAAAAGATATTACAAGATGTCAAATGCTTGGTAAACTTTTGGAGGATAAATTATATGCTCACCAAGCCATTCAAGATAGTATTATTGTAAGTGATGCAGAGGTAAGAGGTATGATGGAAGAGCGTCTTAATTATATGACTCAACAAGTAGGTGATATCAATAAAGTAGTTGAATACTATAAAAAAAGCTCTGTAGAAGAATTTAAAACTTATTTTGCAGATATCTTAAAGGAGCAGAAATTAGCTTCAGAGATGAGAGATAAGATTATTAAGGATGTTGAAATTACTCCAGAAGAGGTTCGTAATTTCTTTAAGAAAATCCCAAAAGATGAATTGCCAACTTTTGGAGCTGAAATGGAAGTAGCTCAGATTGTAATTGAACCTAAAATTTCTAAAGAAGATAAACAGAAAGTTATTGATAGATTAAATTCTATTCGACAAGATGTTCTTGAAGGTTCTAGTTTTGCAACAAAAGCAGTTTTATACTCGCAAGATCCAGGATCTGCACCAAATGGAGGATATTATAAAATGACAAGAAAAACTCCATTTGTAAAAGAATTTAAAGATGTAGCTTTTAGTTTGCAAGCGGGAGAAATTTCGCAGCCATTTGAGACAACTTTTGGTTTTCATATCATAATGGTAGAAAAAATTAAAGGGCAAGAAGTTGAGCTTCGTCATATTTTGATTGCTCCAACTGTTTCAGAAGCAGCTTTAAAAGAAGCAAAAGAAAGAATTACTACTATTAGAAATAAAATTGTTAATAAAGAAGTAACTTTTGCTGAAGCGGCAAGAACAGAATCTGATGAAAAAGAAACTAGAGCAAACGGAGGAACATTGGTAAATCCTACAACGCAAGATACTAGATTTGAGTTGACTAAAATGGATCCGCAATTGTACAGTCAAGTTTCAAATTTAAAAGGAGATGAGATTTCTCAACCACTTTTAAATACTGATGATAAAAGTAAAAAGACATATAAGTTAATCACTGTTACCAATAGAATTGATGAGCACACTGCTGATTATGCTAAGGATTATACAAAAATTAAAGAATTAGCATTAAAAGAAAAGCAAATCAATGCAATAGCAAAATGGTTTGATGCTAAAATTAAAGATACTTACATTAAAATTATTGGAGAGTATAAAGACTGTTCTTTTGCAAACAATTGGTTGAAAAAATAAGTTTTAATAAATAAATAAAAAGAGTTAGTTTTATGAATTCATAGAATTAACTCTTTTTAATTTTAAATACATTCATAAATGTCTGACGTAACAGCAATTCACAATTTAGTTCAAAAAAGAAACGAATTAAAAAAAGAAATAGCGAAAATCATTGTAGGGCAGGACGCCGTTGTAGATCAAATTTTACTTTGTATATTTTCTGGAGGACACGCACTTTTAATAGGAGTTCCAGGTTTGGCAAAAACCTTAATGATAAATACTTTATCTCAGGCTTTAGGTTTAGATTTCAAGAGAATTCAATTTACGCCAGATTTAATGCCTTCTGATATTTTGGGAAGCGAAATTTTGGATGAAAATAGAAATTTCAAATTCATTAAAGGGCCAATTTTCTCTAATATTATTTTGGCAGACGAGATAAACAGAACACCTCCAAAAACGCAAGCTGCTTTGTTGGAAGCTATGCAGGAGAGATCGGTAACTATTGCAGGTCAGCATCATAAATTAGATTTGCCTTATTTTGTTTTGGCAACTCAAAACCCAATTGAGCAAGAAGGAACATATCCTTTGCCAGAAGCCCAGTTAGACCGTTTTATGTTTGCTATTAAATTAGAATATCCAACTTTTGAAGAAGAAGTTCAGGTAGTAAAAAGAACAACTTCTGATGTTAAGACAGAAATTAATCCCTTATTTAATGCGCAGGAAATTATTGATTTTCAGCATTTGATTCGTAGAATTCCAGTTGCAGATAATGTTATTGAATATGCAGTAACATTAGTAAGCAAAACACGTCCTGATAATAGTTTGACAAACGATTTTGTAAAGAACTATTTAGATTGGGGAGCAGGACCAAGAGCTTCGCAGAATTTAATTCTAGCAGCAAAAGCACATGCCGCTTTTAACGGAAAATTTTCACCAGATATTGAAGATGTTCAAGCTGTTGCAACAGGTATTTTGAGACATAGGATTATTAAAAATTATAAAGCTGATGCAGAAGGAATTACTGAAGAGACAATAATTAAAAAATTGATGTAATTTTTTTAAGAAATACGAATTAAAATCCCGATAAACTATTGTCGGGATTTTTTGTTTTTATGTGATTTAAATCTTGTGATTTTACAAAAAAGCAAAATCGATTAATGACGTTTCGGCGACGCTAAAAATCCTAACTATAACGTTATAATTGCTTATTTAGAAAGATTCTTTGCGAAAATAGAGGTAAAATCTCACTTCCTTTATAACATCAAATTTCGACTTTGTTAAAGAAAAGATTTTTAAATGTTAATAATTCATTATTTTGATATAAAATTGAGTTTTTGGTAAAAACAAGCAGTGAAAATCGTTTTTTAGCAATAATAATTTTTGAAAAGGCTTGTTCTATTATATTTTTTTTAATTATCGGGTTTAATGCTTAAATTTGCCTCAAAAAAATAAATCCGCTTTTATTATGAATATTTATCAGGATTACCTTCAAGAAATTGAAGAAAGAAAAAATCAAGGGTTACACCCTAAACCAATTGATGGAGCTGAATTATTAAGCGAAATCATTGCTCAAATTAAAGATGTTGATAACGCAAATCGCGAAGACTCTCTTAAGTTTTTTATTTACAATACTTTGCCTGGTACTACAAGTGCAGCAGGTGAAAAAGCTAAGTTCTTAAAAGAAATTATTTTAGGTCAATCTATAGTAAAAGAAATCACTCCAGCTTTTGCTTTTGAACTATTATCACACATGAAGGGTGGACCTTCAATTGAAGTATTATTAGATTTAGCTTTAGGAAACGATGCGGCAATTGCTCAACAAGCTGCAGATGTTCTTAAAACGCAAGTTTTCCTTTACGATGCAGATACTGATCGTTTGAAAGAAGCTTTTAAAGCTGGTAATGTATTTGCTAAAGAAATTATCGAAAGTTATGCAAAAGCTGAATTCTTCACTAAACTTCCAGAAATAGCAGAAGAAATTAAAGTTGTTACATATATTGCTGGTGAAGGAGATATCTCTACAGATTTACTTTCTCCAGGAAACCAAGCTCACTCTCGTTCAGATCGTGAACTTCATGGTAAATGTATGATTACACCTCAAGCACAAGAGGAAATTCAAGCATTACAAGCTAAACATCCAGATGCAAGTATTATGTTAATTGCTGAAAAAGGAACAATGGGTGTTGGTTCTTCTAGAATGTCAGGTGTAAACAACGTTGCGCTTTGGACAGGAAAACAAGCAAGTAAGTATGTTCCATTCGTAAATATTGCTCCAATTGTTGGAGGTACAAATGGTATTTCTCCAATTTTCCTAACTACAGTTGACGTAACAGGAGGTATCGGAATCGACCTTAAAAACTGGGTTAAAAAAGTTGATGCAGACGGGAAACCAGTATTGAACGAAAATAACGAACCGATTCTTGAGCAAGCTTATTCTGTTGCTACAGGAACTGTTTTGACTATTAATACTCAAACTAAAAAATTATATAACGGTGATCAAGAATTAATTGATATTTCTAGATCATTTACGCCTCAGAAAAAAGAGTTCATTAGAGCTGGAGGATCTTATGCAATTGTTTTCGGTAAAAAGTTACAAACATTTGCTGCAAAAGTTTTAGATATTGAGGCTCCTGCTGTATTTGCTCCGTCTAAAGAAATTTCTAACGAAGGACAAGGTTTAACAGCGGTTGAAAAAATCTTCAACAAAAATGCTGTTGGTATCGCTCCAGGAAAAGTGTTGCATGCTGGTTCTGACGTTCGTGTAGAAGTAAACATTGTAGGTTCTCAGGATACTACAGGTCTTATGACTGCCCAAGAATTAGAGTCTATGGCGGCTACAGTTATTTCTCCAATTGTTGATGGTGCTTACCAATCTGGTTGTCATACTGCTTCTGTT
This sequence comes from Flavobacterium tagetis, assembly GCF_016735615.1. Taxonomy (GTDB): domain Bacteria; phylum Bacteroidota; class Bacteroidia; order Flavobacteriales; family Flavobacteriaceae; genus Flavobacterium; species Flavobacterium tagetis. The sequence continues at coordinate 41,268 of NZ_JAERSF010000001.1, read as the reverse complement.
TGGGATAAAAAAGCTCAGGCTAACATTCCTAAATTGATGAAGTTCATGAATAACTTCGGTTTAATCACGGCTCGTGACCCGAAAGGTGTTTACCACTCAATGACTGACGTAATCCATAAAGTACTTAATGATATTACTATCGACGAATGGGCAATCATTATCGGTGGTGACTCTCACACGAGAATGTCTAAAGGTGTTGCTTTTGGTGCTGACTCAGGAACTGTTGCTCTTGCATTAGCTACGGGAGAGGCTTCTATGCCAATTCCAGAATCTGTAAAAGTAACTTTCAAAGGAGATATGAAAGGTTATATGGATTTCCGTGATGTGGTTCACGCTACTCAAGCGCAAATGCTTAAACAATTTAACGGTGAAAACGTATTCCAAGGAAGAATCATTGAGGTTCACATCGGAACTCTTACTGCTGACCAAGCGTTTACATTTACAGACTGGACTGCAGAGATGAAAGCAAAAGCTTCTATCTGTATTTCGGAAGACGATACTTTGATCGAATCATTGGAAATTGCTAAAGGCAGAATCCAAATCATGATCGATAAAGGAATGGATAACGACAGACAAGTTCTTCAAGGTTTAATCAATAAAGCTGATAAGAGAATTACTGAAATTAAATCTGGCGAAAAACCAGCTTTAACTCCAGATGCAAACGCTAAATATTATGCTGAAGTTGTGGTTGATTTGGATCAAATTGCCGAGCCAATGATTGCTGACCCAGATGTTAATAATAAAGACGTTTCTAAACGTTATACTCACGACACTATTAGACCATTATCTTTCTATGGTGGGGAGAAAAAAGTAGATCTTGGATTTATAGGTTCTTGTATGGTTCATAAAGGAGATATGAAAATCCTTGCTCAAATGTTGAAAAATGTTGAAGCACAAACAGGAAAAGTTGAGTTTAATGCTCCTCTTGTAGTTGCTCCTCCTACTTACAACATCGTTGATGAATTGAAAGCTGAAGGTGATTGGGAAGTTTTACAAAGATATTCTGGTTTCGAATTTGACGATAATGCTCCAAAAGGTGCTGCTCGTACTGAATACGAAAACATGTTATACTTAGAGCGTCCTGGATGTAACCTTTGTATGGGTAACCAAGAAAAGGCAGCCAAAGGGGATACTGTAATGGCTACTTCAACGCGTTTATTCCAAGGAAGAGTTGTAGAAGATAAAGAAGGTAAAAAAGGAGAATCATTACTTTCTTCTACACCAGTTGTGGTTCTTTCTACAATTTTAGGTAGAACTCCAACTATGGAAGAATATACTGCAGCAGTAGATGGTATCAACTTAACTAAGTTCGCACCTTCTAACAAACAATTAGTTATGTAATCCAAAGATTATTTTGTAATATTTTAAAAGCCCGAGTCGTAAAACTCGGGCTTTTTTAGTAATAATTGTTCTATTTTTTGTAACTTGTCATGTTCAAAAAAGAATAATAAAAACAAAAAATCTATGGCTTTTGATATCGAAATGATTAAAAAAGTGTACGAAAATATGCCTACACGCGTTGATAAAGCGCGTGAGATTGTTGGTCGTCCACTTACTTTAACAGAGAAAATTTTATACAATCACCTTTGGGAAGGAAATCCGACTAAGGCGTTTGGAAGAGGAGTTGATTATGTTGATTTTGCACCAGACCGCGTAGCGTGTCAGGATGCAACAGCGCAAATGGCTTTATTGCAATTCATGCATGCCGGAAAATCTAAAGTGGCGGTTCCTACAACAGTTCACTGTGATCACTTGATTCAGGCAAAGATTGACGCTGCAACAGATTTAGCTAGAGCAAAAACACAAAGTAATGAAGTTTTTGATTTCTTGTCTTCTGTTTCTAATAAATACGGAATTGGTTTCTGGAAGCCAGGAGCAGGAATTATTCACCAGGTAGTACTTGAAAATTATGCTTTCCCAGGTGGAATGATGATTGGTACCGATTCTCATACTGTAAATGCAGGTGGTTTAGGAATGGTTGCAATTGGTGTTGGTGGAGCAGATGCTGTAGATGTTATGTCTGGAATGGCATGGGAGCTTAAATTTCCTAAATTAATCGGAGTTAAATTAACGGGTAAATTATCTGGATGGACAGCGCCTAAAGATGTTATTCTTAAAGTTGCAGGTATTCTTACTGTAAAAGGTGGTACTGGAGCGATTGTAGAATATTTTGGAGAAGGTGCAAAAGCAATGTCTTGTACAGGTAAAGGAACAATTTGTAATATGGGAGCTGAGATTGGAGCTACAACTTCAACTTTTGGATATGATGATTCAATGAGCCGTTATCTTCGTTCTACAAATAGAGCAGAAGTAGCTGACGCTGCAGATAAAATTGCTTCTTACTTAACTGGAGATCCAGAAGTATATGCAGACCCAGAAAAATATTTTGATCAAGTTATTGAAATAAACTTATCTACATTAGAACCGCATTTAAATGGTCCTTTTACTCCAGATTTAGCTACTCCAATTTCTAAAATGAAAGATGAAGCAGTTAAAAATAATTGGCCATTACAAATCCAAGTAGGATTGATTGGTTCTTGTACAAACTCTTCTTATGAAGATATTTCTCGTGCAGCATCATTGGCAAGACAAGTTGCAGATAAAAATTTGAAAACAAAATCACAATTTACAATAACTCCAGGTTCTGAGGTAGTTCGTTCTACAATCGAAAGAGATGGTTTTATTGATACTTTCCATAAAATTGGAGCAACAGTTTTCGCAAATGCATGCGGACCATGTATTGGTATGTGGGATAGAGAAGGAGCAGAAAAAGAAGAAAGAAACACAATTGTGCACTCTTTCAACCGTAACTTCTCAAAACGTGCAGACGGTAATCCAAATACATTAGCTTTTGTGGGATCTCCAGAATTGGTAACTGCTTTGGCTATTGCAGGTGATTTAAGCTTTAATCCATTAACGGATAAATTAATCAACGAGGATGGAGAAGAAGTAATGCTTGATGAGCCAACGGGTGATGAACTTCCTGCTAAAGGTTTCTATGCCGAAGATCCAGGTTTTCAAGCGCCAGCAGAAGATGGTTCAAATGTTCAAGTGGTGGTTAATCCAGCATCAGAGCGTTTACAATTATTAGCTCCATTTGATGCTTGGGATGGTAAAAACATCACAGGTGCTAAATTGTTAATCAAAGCATTCGGAAAATGTACTACAGACCATATTTCTATGGCTGGACCTTGGTTACGTTTCCGTGGGCACTTAGATAACATTTCAAACAATATGTTGATTGGAGCTGTAAATGCATATAACCAAAAAACAAACTCAGTTAAAAACCAATTGACGGGTCAATATGATGCTGTTCCTGCTGTTGCTCGTGCATATAAAGCAGCTGGAGTTCCATCTATTGTAGTTGGAGATCATAACTACGGAGAAGGTTCTTCTCGTGAGCATGCTGCTATGGAGCCTCGTTTCTTAGGGGTTAAAGCGGTATTGGTGAAATCTTTCGCTCGTATTCATGAAACTAACCTTAAAAAACAAGGTCTTTTAGGATTGACTTTTGCAAATGAAGCAGATTACGATAAAATTCAGGAAGATGATACCATCAATTTCTTAGATTTAACAGAATTTGCTCCAGGTAAACCATTAACATTAGAATTTGTTCACGCAGATGGTACAAAAGATATTATCTTGGCGAACCACACCTATAACGAAGGTCAAATTGGCTGGTTTGTTGCAGGTTCTGCATTAAACTTAATTGCGGCTGGAAAAGCTTAATATTTTAGATTTTTATATATTAAAAGCCCTGTGAGAACAGGGCTTTTGTTTTTAGAGAAAATTTATTGATGAAATTACTTTCCGCTTGCTAAATTATTTTGCGACAAAACTCTAATTCGGTCAGGTCTTGTGGTTTCAAATTCATCTAGAGAAATGCTGTATGTTTTTGATGAAGGAGAGGTATAGTAATTGGTGAAATTGTATCCGCCAATAATATATAATTTGTCATTAATAAAGTGCATTGCAGCAGATTTTAGCTCAAGCTTTATAGAGTATTCTTTAATTAGTTTCGATTTTGTATTGTAAACCAATAGTTTTCCATCTTCAAATATATAAATAGTGTCGTCATGGTTTGTAACTGCAGGATTTTCGAGTCGACAAAGTAGAGTTGCTTCCTTTTTCCAGCTTTCAGTTGTTAAGTCAAAACTCTGAATTTCAGAAAAACTTCTATTGTCGCTATTGCCAATCGTGAAAATTTTGTCCTCAATCAAAACTCCACTTACTTCTTGGGCTACTGGCATTTTTGTTAGCTCATACCATAATCCAGAAGTTAAATTGTACAGATGTACTTTGTCTGTAAAAGTTTTTGCACCTCTTACGGTTGATTTTATTGATCCACCCATAACAATAATATTGTCCTTGTAGGTGAAAGAAGCAAAGTTTACGGCTTTATGCGGATTTGTTTTGTCAATTGCAATTTGATTTGTGTTAAGGTCAAAAACTTCAATCTCATTATCTAGAAATTCATGTTTTTTATTGCCTAAGGGGCCTCTTTTTCCTCCCAAAACATAAAGAGTATTATTGTAAAAATTTATGCTATGATAGGCTCGTTTTTTTAATTTCTGTTTTGATTTCTCCCACACATCTGTTTTTGGATCATAAATAAAGAGGTCTCCCTTGTAAAAAACTTTACTTTGATCCCCTCCAATCTCTTGGAGATATTTATTTACAAAAACAGGATCGTTAAATCTTGTGGGGTCACCGCCACCAATGTCTTTTGATTTTATATTAGTTAAAGCATTCCATTGTTCGCTATTATCACCTCCAACAACATAAATTTTGCCATCTGCTACCAAAGAGCCAAAAGAATAAATACCGTACTCTAAAGGTGCCAGTTTGGTGAAATCAAGTTTGGATTTTAGTTTCGACCACCTATTGTTGGCAATAGTTACGTTTTTTAAGGATTCAATATCTTCTTCTAGCGAAATAATATAATTTGACTTTTTTAAATCTGCAATTGCCATTTTTGATGTAATGTATCCAATATGAGAAATTTGAAGAGTGTCATTTGGCTTTATTTTATTATTCAATGAAAATTCTCCTTTCTCATTAGTTAAAGTCCCAATTTGGGTGAGTAATGCATAGACGTTGGCATCCTCAATTGGTAAGTTAGCGGCATGAGATTTAATAATTCCGTTTACTGTTTGTGCATTTGTAATAAAAGGTAGTAAAATGACGATGTAAAGTAGTTTTTTCACAGCAAATAAGTTTTATCTTGGATTGGACTTAAGAAAATCTCTTAGAAAAGCGTATTAAACTTTGTGTTTAGCTATTGGTTTGAAGTAAATTTAGTATTAAATTTTTGAACTGCAATTGTAATAATAATAGATTTTTAGCTGAAAATGAGGCGGCTTCAATTTAAAGAAAATAAGATATAAAAATGCTGTTTTTACAGAGCATTTTTTATTGCGAGCTAATTTCTTTGAGCTACGTTGTTTTGTGATAAAATTCTAATGCGGTTTGGTGCTGTAGTGTCAAATTCATCAATAGAAATGCTATACACTTTTGATGAAGGAAGCTTCATGAACGAGCCAAAAGAATAACCTCCAATAATGTACAACTTGTTGTTTATAAAGTGCATGGTAGCGCCTCTTAATTGAAGATCAACAAAGTATTCTTTAATTTGTTTTGATTTTGTATTATAAATTGACAGCTTTCCATCTTCGAGAAGGTAGATGTCATTATCATTGTAAGCAATTGCTGGATTTTCTAAGTGAGAAATTAAAGTCGCTTCATTTTTCCAAGTTTCATTTGTTAAATCAAAACTTTGAATCTCAGATAAGCTTTTGTTGTCTTTGCTTCCAACGGTGAAAATTTTATCGCCAATCAAAACCCCTTTTACTTCTTTGGCAACCGGCATTTTTTCTAACTCATACCATAATCCAGAAGTGATATTGTACATATGTACTTTGTCTGTGAAGGTTTTTTGTCCTTTTTCAGTCTTTTTTATAGAACCGCCCATAACAATAATATTGTCTTTATAAACAAAAGAAGCAAAATCTGCAGCTGTATGAGGATTGGTTTTGTCAATTGCAATCGAGTTTTTAGTAATGTCAAAAACTTCAATTTCGTTTTCTAAATATTCAAATCTTTGGTTTGTGGATACTCTTTTTCCTCCCAAAACATAGAGTGTGTTATTGTAATAATTTATATTATGATAGGCTCTTCTCTTGAATTTTATATCTGATTTCTCCCATACATCTGTTTTAGGATCATAAATAAGCAGATCTTCTTTGTAAAACTTTTTAGCAACATTCATTTGAAGTAAATCTCGATATTTTTTTTCGAAGTTAGGATCGTTGTCAGAGCTTATGCTTCTTTCCTTTAAAATGTTTAGTGCATTCTCTTCTTCGCTGGTATCTCCGCCTGTAATATAAATTTTGCCATTTATTACTGTCGAACCAAAAGAATAAAGAACATTGTTTAAAGATTCAAGCTTAGTAAAGTCAAGCTTAGATTTTAATTTTGCCTGATGATTTGTTATCTCAACATTATTAAGAGTTTCAATATCCTCTTTAAGTAAAATGATAAAATTTGATTTTTTAAGATCGGTAATTGCAATTTTAGTCGGAGTGTAGCCAATATGTGACACCTGAATTGTATCATTTGCTTTTACTCTGTTTAGTGAAAATTCCCCGCTATCATTGGTTATGGTTCCAGTTTGAGCTCTTAACGCATATAGGTTTGCATCTTCGATTGGTGAATTATTAGATTCAGACTTAACAATTCCGCTTATTGTTTGCGCATTTGTAATAAAAGGCAGTAAAATGACAATGTAGAGTAGTTTTTTCACAATATTGGTTTTAGTTTGGTTGGAAAATTTTTAAAAATGCAACTTTTTATAAAAAACTGCTTTTCAAAAAGTTGGCTCAATTTCTATGCCGAGGCTGTTAATTTGAGGTAAAATAATTGTTAAAAATACCGATTTTTTTACTTTAAAAAGTTAAATTCGCTTTTTAGGCAATATATTTGTCTTTTTTGAGTTGGAATTAATGTAAAATATAGAAAAAGTATAAAAACTTTAAGAAAGAGAGTATGGTTTATCGGTTAATAATAGTATTGTTTTTTTTCAGTGTGGGAGCTTTTGCGCAGGATAATTTTATTAAGCACAAAATTTCACAAGGAGATAACCTTTCTGTTATTGCTAAGAAATATGGAGTAAAAGTAAAAGACATTGCAGATGCAAATCCAAACGCTCCTAAAATATTAAAACTAAATTCAGTTCTTTTAATTCCGAATAAAAATAAAACTACTGCAAAGACAAAATCTAAAAATGTTGAAATTGCAGATAATAATACCTCTTCTGTAAATACTTCAGGCACTCATGAAGTAGCTTCCAAAGAAACACTTTGGGGAATTTCTAAAAAATACAATGTTTCTGTTGATGATCTAAAGAAAGCAAATCCATCGTTGGAAAGCGAAGGCTTAAAAATAGGGCAGCAAATAAATATTCCTTCAAATAACGTAGCGTCAAATATTAGTTCGCCAAGTGAAACTCCAGCTAATTCGGAAGTGGTTTCAACAGATGTGGAGCTTTATAGAGAAGTTAAGCCCAAAGAAACAAAATACGGTATTTCTAAAGAATATGGCATCACGGTTGCAGAGTTAGAACGTCAGAATCCATCAATTAAAGGAAAAGTTCCTGTTGGTTATTTATTGAAAATTCGTGTTCCAAAAGAAAAAGCAGATGCTATACAGGCAGCAAAAACTTTGCAAGAGACTAATGTGAAGCAAGATGCATCATCAAGTCAAGTAGCAGAAACTGCTCCAGATATAAAAGATTCAACTGTTGTTAGAACAGGAAATTATTCAGAATTAATTGATAGGCTTATAGCAAGTGCAACTGAAAATATCGGAACGCGTTATCGTTCAGGCGGAACAACAAAAGCAGGTTTCGACTGTTCAGGATTAATGTTCTGTACTTTTGGCAATTTTGATATTAAACTCCCTAGAAGTTCAATAGAACAATCTCGAATAGGAACAAAAGTAGCTTCGGAGGAAGCTCAAAAAGGCGATTTAATTTTCTTTAGAACCAACGGCAGACGTCATATAAATCATGTAGGAATGGTTGTCGAAAATGTTGATGGTGAGATTAAATTCGTACATTCATCAACTCATGGTGGTGTTATGATTTCTTCTACAAAAGAACCATATTACACAAGAGCTTTCTCTCAAGTAAATCGTGTTTTGAATTAAACTGAAAGAAAAGCATTTTTCAATATTTCTAATCTAAAAGGTTTGTTCCAGAAATCAGAGACGTATTTATTTTCTTTGACTTTCTTGATTTCGTCACTATCTAAAGTCGAAGAAAGCACAAAAATTTCAATGTTCTCTTTTACATCTTCAGGTAGTCTGTCAAACTCTTCCAAAAATTCGAAACCATTCATAACTGGCATTTGAATGTCTAAAAGAATAATTAGTGGATTTTGATTCTGATTTTTTAGAATCCAATTCATTCCTTCTTTTCCGTTATTGGCTATGTAAGCAGGATTAATATCGAGTCCTTTTTTCAATAGCTTTTTAGTGACAAATTGATCAATCAGATTGTCTTCTATAATTATAAATTGAGATCTATACGGCATACGAATTTGGTATTGTTACGATGAATTTGCTTCCAACACTGCTTTCTGAAAAAACAGAAATATCTCCTCTGATATTCTCAACAGCTTCTTTTACGATATATAAGCCTAAACCAGAACCTTTATTTTTGTTTGTTCCAAAATACATGTCGAAAATATTTGCTTTATAGTCGTCATGAATTCCGATTCCGTTATCGGATACTTCAATTTTATTTACGCCTTCGCTAAAATAAGTTCTAATGGTTATAAACATTTCTTTCTTATCGCAGTCTGCATACTTTATAGCATTAGAAAGCAAATTATTGATAATGATTTTTAAACGAAGTCCATCGCTTTCAATCTGATCTACCAAAAGTTCCTGTGTAAATTTAATTCTGTTTGCATTTTCAATATGCATTAATTGCAGGATAGCTTCATTGCATAATTCTTTCAGGCTTACCGGTTCTAATATTATTTCTTTTCTTTTATTTTTAGAATAATCAATAATGTCACTAATAAATTGATCTTGCCTTTCAAGACTGTGATGCATCATTTGTAAATAATTTCGAACTTGCTGTACATCATCTTCTAATGCTGTTATTTCGATAAGACCTTTTAATGAAGTAATGGGAGATCTCAAATCGTGTGATGCGCTATAAACAAATCGGTCCAATTCGCGATTTACGATAATAAGATTTTCATTTTTTACTTCCGTCTCTTTTTTCGAAACCAATAACCTTTTGACCATTATAGAATAATAAAGACAAACGCTGCAGACTATAACCAGAATAAAAAAGATATTTGTAATAATAAGCAAATCCTTTATTTTTCGTGTTCCTTCACCTAATGTATTCGAAAAATTACGCTCATTAACCGTTAATCGATCACTTATTGCACTTATTTGTTTCAAATATTTCTTCTGATCCTCAGCAGTTAGTATATTATGCTCAATTTTGGCGTTAATCTGTTGGCCAATAACAAATAAATCAAAAATTAATTTATCTCCTTGTCCCCATTCATTTATGGCCTTAGATAAAAAGCTTACATTTTTAAAATTGTCAAACAGCCAAATAAGATCGTCTAAATCATCTTCGTGATTTCGCCCAATTAAAAATCCCTCTCTAGCAGCTTTATTGTCTCCAGCTTTCAAAAGTGTGATTCTTGCAATGCCATCACCTTGAGGTACTTTTAATTCTTCTAGGTATAGTTTCCATTGCGAAGGATTTTTAGTAAATAAATAGGTGATTAAATGTCTCGATGCATCTTTTTGCCCTTTTGAGTAATGAGATTCTCCGTTTACATAAGCCCTGTTGGCGGATAAGATTTTAATTGTAAAAAAATTGATGCAGATTAATAAAGCACAAGAAATAAAAACGATTAAAATTAGGATGAAAACATTTGGGAAACGAAAGTTTTTTAAAGCTCGCAGTTTAGACATAATCTTAAAATTAGTAGGTTAATAAAAAGGCTCCCTTTATGTGTTTTTTTGTAATTACTAATAAAGAAAAACGGGCAGATTAATCTTTATATAACATTAAACACTTGTTAAGATATTTTGCTGTTTGTAAATGCTGTTAAAATGATTCTCTCAAATATAATAAAATTTATCTTATAGTTTTACTAAAAATTATAGTGTTTAAGCAAAAATATTTTTATTTCGAATTTTTTTTGTTTAACTATTTTGTTTTTAATGTTTTTTGCTTCTGTAATGAAGTTTTTAGCAGTTTTGCATTGAAGTAAAAAGAGTTTAAACCTCAATTTTGAAGATAAAAAAGGAATAAAAAGATAACGTTAAGCAAAAAATACGAAGCCTTATTTTTGTTTAAGGATTGACAAAGAATCTTATAAGATTATACGATTAGAATTTAGCATAAATAATCAATCTTCTAAAGGCATATATAGATGGTACAACAGGAAAATAAGCATCTATTCTCTTCTTGAATTCGGTTGTTAATTTTGCAAATTCTTCTTCTTTTAATCTTTCTTGATAAACCGTTAATGCAGAGCCTGAAATAAAGTCAAAAAAGTCATCTTTTTTATTAGAAATTATAGGATAAACTTTTTCATACAGTACCAAATCTGTGCCACCATTTTCGAACAGGATTTTTGCATATTCATCTAAAGTCAATACAGGAGAAGGGCGTATCCAATTTTTGAGATATGAGGCAAAAGGTTCTTCTTGCACCAATTGTAAAAGTATTTTGTTTAAAATGTTTTCGTTTTGCTGTGGCATCTGAACTGCCAACTGGCCGCCTGGGTTTATACGAGAAATAATTTTCGGAAAAAGTTCGTTATGATTATCGATCCATTGCAATGCTGCGTTGGAAAAAATCAAATCCCATTTGGTTTCATCTTCAATCTGCTCTAAAATTGTTTTTTCTTTAAACTGAAGATTTTCTTGTATTGGAGCTTTAGCCAACATTTCAGCCGAATTGTCAATGCCAAGAACGTTAGTATTGGTTAGTTTTTCGGACAGCTTTTTAGTAAGTTCACCTGTTCCGCACCCGAGATCGATAACTTTTAGATTGGGTTTGTCAATAATATGACTTGTTAGATCATCAAAAGGCTTAGAACGTTCTGCTTTAAATTCGTTATATTTTTTTGGATCCCAAGTCATGATGCTGTTTTTATTTAAAGTTAGGGAAAATTTCTAACGCTTCAAAACCAAAGGTAACGGCTGTCCCATTTGCTTGAAAGTTCCCGTGATGGTTTGGTCTTTTTCCAAAACACCTTCATATTCTATTTGTAAATTGGCAACAGTGAATTTAAGTGTTGAATTTTCGAATACCGTTGTAGTTACTGGAATTCCAAATGCTTTTTGGTCAACACTGTCTAGAGTTGCACTCAAACCGTTTTCAGTTTTTGTAATGTGTAAAACTAGATTAAGCTCGGCACCTGGAACTTTTAAGAGGCCTTTCCAATCACCAGTAATATCTTGAGCAAATGTGTTTAATGAAGCGAAAAAGAATAAAAGCAAAAAAGTGATTTTTTTCATGTGATTTAGAAATTAAAATAGAAGACTTATTTAAACTGTAATGTGAAAAAAAACTGCAAAAAAAATTTTTGCAGTTTTTGAATTCTAGAATTAAAAATTAGTTAGATGTTGCAACTGGTCCTAATGTAAGTACGCTTGTAGTTACTGTCGGGCAGCCATTATTAAAGTAAAATGTAGCATAGCATGTTATTTCTGCCAGACATTCTGAATTAATAAAAGGTAAGCGAATTTTATTGTTGTTGATATTATATGGCGGCGTCAAAGTTCCTTGAGTTTGATTGTATAAACTGCTAGGAGAAGTTACTGTAAATCTTGTTCCGTCAGAAAGGCTTACATCAATTTTAGAAACTACAGACCAGTCATTATTACATGGAAGAGATAGATCAACTGATCCTCCAGCGCTTCCTGATCCGCTTCCTCTACAGATAAATGAAGCAGACAATAATGGCGTGCAGCATGTTTCTGTTGTTGCTAGAGCCGATTTGTTTGTTGTTGCTGTTTTGCTTACAGCTTCTTTTTTTGTAGAACTTGCAGTTTGTTGCTGGTTATCATCGTTAGAGCAAGCCAAAAAAAATGCACTCGTAGTTAATGAAATGATTAAAATGCTAAAATAAGTTTTTAAATTTTTCATGATTTTTATTTCCCTTTTGAAGCATACTAGCCTTTAGAGACGAAAACTTTAGGTACTGGATTTGGGTTAAGTTGTTCCGCCTTTCAGATTTTAACTTTAGATTTTGCAATCCGCTCAATTAATTTATTTGCAGTTATATCAAAGTACCTGAAATTCCTATTGAAACGTTAGGTTAAATTTCTGAGGTTTATAATTGACAAAGTGTCTGTTTCTCGGCTTGTAAGAATTGATTTTTTACAGATATATGCTTCTGTTTTTACTCAAATCTATGTAAAATAAATATTACAACATTACGTAAAACCGTAAAAGAGTAAGTTTTTCTGCACTTTTTTATTTTTTTTAAAAATTATCAGTGAAGATTGAGATTTCAGAAAAAAGTATATCTTTAGCCAACCTAAACCAATAAAAATGCAAGAAAACGACCAAGAACATTTTAAAAGAGAACTCGGACTCTTAGACGGAACCATGCTTGTGGTTGGCTCTATGATCGGATCCGGGATATTTATTGTAAGCGCCGATATCGCCAGGCAAGTAGGTTCGGCAGGATGGCTTACCTTAATCTGGCTTTTGTCTGGATTTATTACCGTTGTCGCAGCGGTTAGTTATGGCGAATTGAGCGCAATGTTTCCTAAAGCTGGAGGACAATATGTTTACTTAAAAGAAGCTTATAACAAACTGATTGCCTTTTTGTACGGCTGGAGTTTTTTTGCAGTTATTCAAACCGGAACAATTGCGGCAGTAGGAGTGGCTTTTTCTAAATTTGCAGCTTATTTGTATGAACCGCTAAGTGATGAAAATATTCTTTACGAACTCGGAGCATTTAAATTGAATGCAGCCCAGCTTGTTTCAATTTTAACCATTATCATTCTGACTTTTATTAATAGCCGTGGAGTGAAAAATGGAAAAATTCTGCAAACCGTTTTAACAATAATTAAAATTTTATCGTTATTGGGATTAGTCGTTTTCGGATTAACGCTTGCTGCGAAAGCTTCAATTTGGGATGCAAACTGGGCAGACGGTTGGAGTACGAGAACATTTGATAAAGAAAGCGGGTCATGGTTGCCAATTAGTGGAACTGCTTTGATTTCTGGAATTTCAGCGGCAATGGTAGGATCATTATTCTCTAGTGATGCTTGGAACGGTGTGACTTTTATTGCGGGAGAAATTAAAAATCCGAAACGAAATGTAGGTCTAAGTTTGTTTTTAGGAACTTTTATAGTAACCTCTCTTTATGTTGTGACAAATCTTATGTATTTGGCTGTTGTTCCGTTTGATGAAATTGCAACAGCAAAATTTGACCGTGTTGCAGTTGTGGCTTCAGATTATATTTTTGGAAATATCGGAGCGCTGATTATTGCAATTATGATTATGATTTCGACTTTTGCCTGCAATAACGGATTAATTATGGCAGGGGCAAGGGTATATTACACCATGGCAAAAGACGGTTTATTTTTCAAAAAAGCAGCTGTTTTAAATAGTTCGAGCGTTCCTGCTTGGGCACTTTGGGCGCAGTGTATTTGGGCTTCGGCTTTGTGTCTGACGGGGAAATATGGCGATTTGCTTGATTTTGTAATTATCATTGTATTGATTTTTTACATCCTGACCATCTACGGAATTTTTATTCTAAGAAAAAAGATGCCAGATGCAGAAAGACCTTATAAAGCGTTTGGATATCCATTTTTACCAATGTTGTATATTGTGGTAGCGTCGGCAATTTGTATTTCGTTATTAATTACGAAATTCTCAACTTGTGGATGGGGAGTATTAATTATGTTAACTGGAATTCCAGTTTACTATTTAACTAAACCAAGCGAATAATATTTTAAGTTTAAAAACGCATAAAAAAAGCATCTTGATATTTTCAAGGTGCTTTTTTTATGCTTTATAGGTTTTAATAATTAGATAAATCATTGGTAATTCTTTCTTCAGTAGGTCTTAGATAAAGAAGATAAATAATGAGAAGTATTCCGAATAGGATGAATTCAGGTTTTATGAATAATATCAAAAAGGCTGCGCCTTCAAGAACTGCCCATCGCATAATAGAAGCGGTTTGATAAACAGGAAGTTTGTCCTCAAGTTTTAATTTCGGGTCAATCTGTTTTAATTGTGCTTTAAATAATATACTACTTAATACAAAGGCAAGAACTGGAATAATAAGATATAGTATTGAATTAGAATCAATAGCAGGAATGTTTAGTGTTTCTAATGAAATATCTCCTATAATGAAATAGAAAATAATTGTTCCAGCACAAATGCCAAGATGGATGATTTGTAAAGTTTTGATTTTTTCATTCATAATTTGGTTTAGATTTGAGGTTGAGTATGCAAGTTAATGCTAATTATTTTTAAATGAACAAATTAAAGACTTGATTTTAGTAAATGATATGGTTGCGAACAAAAAAAAGACACTAAAATTAGTGTCTTTTAAATGTAAATAATCGTTGAAAACTCTAGTTAGATTGTAACTGGCTCGTCAACAGATTTTATAGTTGAATTAATAATAGACAAAGTAAGCGGATCTGTCTCTCCAGAGAAGAAAGCTTCCAGAATTTCTTGAAATATCGGATTTGCATTTTCGACCAAAGAAAATAAAGTCATACATGAACGTAATTTTCGAGCATCTAAATCTCCAAAAATTCCATCCGCCGATTTCATTTTAAAAGTCAACAACAATTCTGAAATCTCGATTAAATGTTTTCCTAAAATTGGATGTTCCAAATAATCTGTAGCTTCTTTTAGATCGTTAATGGCATAAAGATTTGCAGTATCGCTTTTTCCTAAGCCTTTTATTTGAGGAAAAATAAACCACATCCAATGCGTCTCTTTTTTCCCTTTTCCGATTTCAGAAAGAGCGGTAAGATAAAGTTTGTTCTGTGCGTCTAAGAAACGCGATAAATCATTGTTCGAATAAGCCATTACGGTATTGTATTTTAAAAAAGGTTGCAAAAATAGTAAAAAAGATAGGTTTTGCCTAGTAAAAGGTTCATATAGTGCATGTTTTAACTTTTTAAAGAAGGAATATCTTACGTTGTTTTAAGTAGAAATTACTTCTTTTTGAAGATTCAATGCTATAAAAATCAAAGATTTCGATTAGTTCTTCTAAAGGTAAGATTGATCCTTGGCAAAACATCTCGAGCTGTTTTTGGAACTTGATGTTGCCAAAAACTATTAGTCGTTCCAGCCATTAATAAAAAAGAACCATGATGCAGCGGAATCTCAATTGGCGGAATTTCTTTTCTGAATTTATGACGAAGTTTAAACATTCTAGTTTCTCCAAAAGTAACCGAAGCAATAATAGGATTTGGTCCTGTATTGTGCTCTTTATCGCTATGCCAGCCTACGCCATCGTTTCCGTCTCTGTACAAATTGAGTAGAACGGTGTTAAAATCGAGCTGTGTTTCTTTTTCGACACGTCCTCTTATTTTTAACAATTCATAAGTCCAATCTGGACCTTTTGGGTCTGCTCCAACATTATCTTTGTCTTCATACCAAGCAATCATTCTAGGAACTGTATAGGTTTTGTCATAAATTTCCATTTGATGTTCTCTCCATTTGGTTTTGCGAAGTATTCTTTCATAAAAGCTATCAGATTCTTCTTTACTGAAGAAGTTATCAATCAAAATCAATTCAGAATCTGGAATGTCAAATATTTTTTTTCCTCCCAAACCTGTGGTAAATAATTCGGTATCGCTAAATAGTGTCATAATTCAGATTTTAGTTTTACAGCTCTATTTTATTCGTATTCGGTTTTAGGAAATGAAAAGTTGTTTGTTAAAGAATATTTTTCTTGGATGTTTTTCTGCATAAGCAAAAATTAACTGTTCGATATATTGGTTGCTTTTATAAGGTGTAACATAATTTTTAACCTCATCAGAATCGTTAATGGCAACATCTCTCGGAATGTAACCCATTCCATGAAAATGACCATTTTCTATCCAAATACAACTTTTTTCGTCTGAAGATCTTCCTTTGTCTATAATGGCAAAACTGGGTCTGTTATTCAATAAAAATTCGATAGCATTGTCGACTTGTTCGTTATGAAATGAAACCTCTGGTAAATCTTTGGTTTCATTATTTTGAAAAAAATCACCTTCTTCGGGCCTCGTGTATTTACAAAAACGATGATCGATTTCAAAATGTTCAGCTAGAGTTCGCAATAAATTAATGCCATCGTATTGACTATTAAACTCATGAATGCAAGTCTGAAATTTACTTAATTTACCAACTGCCAAATATTTATAGCCATTTCGAGCTTCGTATTGATAAATGCCATATTTAGCTTCAAAACGTTTTAAGGCTCTATTGTAAGTTGGCCAAAGTTTTTTGATTTCGGTGCATTCTAAAAGAAGTGCCATAAGTTCGGTAGCGCAGACTTCAAAAGAGATTCCGTGAATGTCTCTTAGAAAATGCTGTCTTTGCGGTTTGATATTATTTCCTGTAAAATGAGAAGTAACACGCTTTTTTAAGTTGATTGCTTTTCCAACATAAATCACTTTTTTCGCCTGATTATAAAAATAATAGACTCCAGGTTTATCTGGCAAGTTATTAAAATCTTCTTGTGGTAAATTGGGAGGCAAGCGCTGATCTTGCGCTGTTTTTTTGATCATTTTTTCAATTTCTCCAGCATCGTCCCATTCTAACAAAAGAGAAAATAATAAGGCAGTAGCATCTGCATCTCCGCCTGCACGGTGTCGGTTTTCTAAATTGATATTTAAAGAATTGCAAAGATTCCCTAAACTATAAGAACCTAATCCTGGTTTAATTTTTCGTGCAGCACGAACTGTGCAAAGTTTTTTTGCAGACCATTTAAAACCGGCCTGTTCCAGCTGATGATGAACAAATGAATAATCGAAATTGACATTGTGTGCTACGAAAATACGGTCAGTAAGCATTTCGAGAACCTTTTCTGAAATGTCGTCGAAAATTGGCGCATTGGCAATCATTTCGTTATT
This sequence comes from Flavobacterium tagetis, assembly GCF_016735615.1. Lineage (GTDB taxonomy): Bacteria > Bacteroidota > Bacteroidia > Flavobacteriales > Flavobacteriaceae > Flavobacterium > Flavobacterium tagetis. The sequence continues at coordinate 24,123 of NZ_JAERSF010000001.1, read as the reverse complement.
AATGCCTGTTAGTCCAAAAATAGAAGGAGGGATGTCCTGTTCTGGGTTTACAAGCGTTTCGTAACGATCCAACACATTTGTACCGTCATGAATAATAATGGCAATTTCTGTAATGCGGCTTCCACTGGCATTACCGCCTGTGGTTTCAATATCGACTATGGCATATTCTTGCTTCTTCATTTGTATATAACGTAAAATGTTCTTTTTCTGATATTTAATTAAGCTTTAACTGTAATGACATCTTTAAGGAGAGTAGAGAACTTGGGAGATAATCTGTCTTGTTTCATTTTCCATTGTCGTCCCAAAGACTGTACTCCGAATTTAATTTTGTTATTGCCATAATTTCGGTTCATTTGATCAATCACACTCATCAAAGGTTGATGTTTAGGGTTCGAAGTGTTGAATAAATTCAGCTGTGTTTCGCTATTTGGTGTTAAACCCATTACAATTACACCTGCTTTTTTATAGCGATACCCTTTTTTAAAGATAGCTTTAAACCCTTTTTGAGCTGCTGCATTTAGTTCTATTGTAGAATTGGTAGGGAAATCTGTTGTGATTGTAATGCTTCTTGAATAATGAGATTCTTCGTTTTTTATAAAACTAGTTTGGATAAAGACTGTTACCATATTGCAATGACAGTTCTGTCTTCTTAGTTTTTCGGCACAAGAGGCTGTAAATGTGCTGATTCGCTCTGATATTTCTTCATAAGTAGTATACCTTTTTTCGAAAGATCTTGTTGTGGCAATCATTTTTCGGTCTGATGCTTCCTCTAATTCTAAAGTTGGTTTCCCTTCTAATTCGTGTTTTAATCTAAGCCCTACTACAGACATTTCTTTTCTTACCCAAGCATCAGGAAGCTGTGTAAATTCATAAGCTGTGTTAATTTTTTTTGCTTTAAGTCTTTTAGCATGTTTTCTCCCAATTCCCCAAACATCTTCAATTTTAGCCCATTTTAAGGCTTTGATTCTTTTTTCTTCAGAATCAATGCAATAAACATTCTGTGTGTGATCAGCAAATTTTCGAGCAATTTTATTCGCCATTTTGGCTAGCGCTTTGGTAGGCGCAAAACCTACACTTACGGGAATACCTGTTCCTTGTGTGACCTCTTTGCGCATTTTTAAGCCAAGTATATTCAGATCAAATAAATCGTAACCCGAAAACTTTAGAAAAGCTTCGTCAATACTGTAAATTTCAATTTCAGGCGTGTAAGTCCGAAGGAGATTCATTACCCGATTACTCATATCTCCATAAAGCGGATAATTTGAAGAATAAACAAAAATGTTCTTTTCCTTAAAAATAGATTCGTATTTAAAAGCAGGGATTGCCATTGGTATTCCTAAAGCTTTAGCTTCATCAGAACGCGAAATAACACAGCCGTCATTATTGGAGAGAATAACAATAGGTTTTCCTCTTAAATGTGGTTCAAATACTCTTTGGCAAGAAGCATAAAAATTATTACAATCGACTAAAGCAAACATTTCTAAATGTGTTTTTGTTCTATTTTGTCAGTCTGAGCGAAGTCGAAGACCATTTATGTTATAAAGTACTTCGACTTCGCTCAACGTGACATTAAATTCAAAAAGTTTTGATACTATGAGTTACAATTCCCCAGATTACAAAATTATTTTCAGGGGTTACTTTTATAGGTTTGTAATCTTCATTTTCGGCAATAAGCCAGATAATCTCTTTTTCTATTTTGATACGTTTTACAGTAAATTCCCCATCGATTTGACAAACAGCAATTTTATTATTCTGGGGTTCAAGGCTTTTATCAATAATCAATAAGTCACCGTCATTGATGCCTACATTTTTCATAGAATGTCCTTTTACTCTGGCAAAATAAGTAGTGTATTTATGTTTGATGAATTCTTTGTTGAGATCAATAGATAATTCAATAAAGTCATCAGCAGGTGAAGGAAAACCGGCGCTGATACCAACGTCAAAAAAAGGCAGCTTTACTTCCGAACTTATGTCTGGAAAGTATAGTTCAATTGATTTAGTGGTATTTATATTGTTTAATTTCGTAATCACTTCAAAAAATAATTCTTTGTACAAAGCAAAATTAGTACAGATTAGAACATTTTGTGTATATTTGCTGTTCCAAATTATAACAAATTTATTATGTCCTTATTTTCAGACAACATCAGAGCGTTAAGGGTTAAGCATAAAATATCACAGGAGAAATTAGCTGAAAACCTTAGCATTACCAGAGGAAGATACGTGAAATACGAAGACGGAACTTCGGAAGCACCGTATGATATTCTAAAGAAGATTGCATTATATTTTCATATGAGTATTGACTTAATACTATCTGTCGATATACGAAAAATTGATGTGCAAAATTTGATAAAATTAGAAGGAAATCGACTTATTTTACCAATTCAAGTGGATAGTTTTGGAGAAAATTTTATTGAAATTGTATCTCAAAAAGCAAAAGCCGGTTACCTCAACGGATATGCTGATCCTGAATATATTGAAAGTTTACAGCAGATTACACTTCCGTTTTTAGGACCTGGAAAACATCGTGGATTTCCCGTTGAAGGCGATTCAATGCCTCCACACGAAGACGGTTCAATTATTATTGGTCGCTATGTGGAAAAACTGGGAGATGTGATGGACGGCAAAACCTATATTTTGATTACTAAAAATGAAGGAATGGTTTACAAACGTCTCAATAAAAACAAAAAGAACGCTTTGGTTTTAGAATCAGACAACAGTTTTTATCCAAATTATGAAGTGAAAGCTTCTGATATTTTGGAGATTTGGGAATACGAATGCAATATCGGCCGTTCAGATAAAAAACAAGAAACGACGGAAACTGGTGCAATGAAAGATTTGCTTTTAGAATTGAAAAGAGAAGTTAGGGAGATTAAGAATAATACTTCGAATACATAACAAGGGTTTAGCCACGAAGGCGCTAAGACACAAACCTATTCATCAAAAAAAACTTGAAAAAAACTTTGTGTCTTAGCGCCTTCGTGGCTAAAAAATCTAAAAAACCTTCGCAAATCCCAAACCATATTGTTGTCCATTATAAAAAGGCATAATCATAGAAGTCGATTTGTTCTCAGAATCTGACTTGAATAACTTCTTTGTAATATACGGATTGATCCAATAAGCAATTTTGGTACTCAAAATTCCGATTCCCGCTCCAGCAGCAACATCAGTTAACCAATGACGATTATTGTAAATTCTAAATAATCCCGTTCCTGTAGCTACGGCATAACCTGCAATTCCGTACCAAATAGATTTGTCTTTGTATTCTTGGTATAGAAATTCGGCACCCATAAATGCAGTTGCAGTATGTCCGGAAGGGAAGGAGTTGTTCGAACTTCCATCTGGTCTTTCTACATGTGAAATCGATTTTAAACCTAAAACTGTTGTCGCCATAATCGCGTACGAAGTCACCAATATAACCGAACGATCGCGCATATTGTTTTTACCTTTTACGCCAAAAGCATTCAAAGCATAAACAGATACGGCAGGTGCATATTGAGAGAAATCATCAATTGTAACTTTCTCGTCAATATCTTCAGTTACTTCTTTTTTAATTTGAGAGTTGAAACTCAGAAGCTGATCACTTTCTAGACCAATAACACCATAACCAATTAAAACCGATGGAATGATTAATTGTTTGTAATTGAATTTTAAATGATTGGATGTACTGTCAATTTTTGCAATCGAATCATTTTGCTGCGCATTTGCAGAAAATAATCCGAATAGAAATACAAGGAAAATCGTTTTGCGGAACATTGTTTTTGTAGTTATATTTTACAATAGTAACGAATGTTCAACACTGGTATTTTGCACTTAATTGAACCTTAAGCGAACTTTAATTTATTGGTTTTAAATGATGTGGTTAAATTAAGATTGGCTTATTTTTTTATTATTCTGAGTGTCACCCTGAGCGAAGTTGAAGGGCTATACAGTATGAAAGGTTTTCGACTTCGCTCAGACTGACAAACGTAATAAAAGTGATGCAAATATTTTTTTTTTGCCACGAATTCACGAATTATTTTAAATCAAAATTAGTGAATCGCTTTGCCTGTTCGCTATTGCTCAAGTGTGGCAAAAAAACTAAACTTTCAACGAAAACCAAAATGTACTTCCCAATCCTAAATTACTCTCAACACCAACACTTCCGTTTTGTGCCTCGATAAATTCTTTACTTATCGCCAAACCTAATCCCGTGCCAGATTTCTGACTTCCTGGAACCTGAAAATATTTATCGAAAACTCTGTCTTTGTATCGTGTATCAATTCCTTTTCCAGTATCAATTACCTGAAAAACCATTTGATTATTTTCTTCTTTCAATTTAATGAGAATCGTACTTTTTTCAGATGAATATCTAATAGCATTAGATAAATAATTAATTAAAACCCAGCCTGTTTTTTCGGCATCGGCTTTTACGCTTTTGAGATTCTCATCGGCATCAACAACTAACTGAATTTGTTTTTGATCGGCTTGAACTTTAACAGCTTCTGCGGCATATTTCACAATTTCGTGCGGATTACTTTTTCCAATATTCAACTGAATGTTTCCAGTTTCCAATTGAGATAAATTCAGTAATTCGCCTGTAATTTTCAACAATCGCTGACTATCATCTTTTATACTTTCAACCAATTGTTTCTGATCGTCGTTCATGTCACCCGTTTTTCCATTTTCAAGCAATTGAAGACTTAGTTTTATAGAAGCAATCGGCGTTTTTAATTCGTGAGAAACGGTGGCAATAAAATTGGTTTTAGCAAAATCCAGTTCTTTAAAAAGGGTAATATTTCGCAGAATAATCACATCACCAATATTAATTTCTTTTTCTTCGCCAGTTGGTGTTATGGTGATGTTGTGAATTTCTTTTTCGAAATAACTTTCTTTTCCGTGAGCAAAAATTTTGAGAGGCTGTTTTTTCGGAGTTTCACTTTCTTTCAGAATCAAAGAACGAATCAAATCATTAGAAACGGCTAATTCAGAGGTAGGTTTTCCAATAATATCTTCCGATTTCAGGCCGATAATTTTCAGTGCTTCATCATTCACAAACAAAACAATCCCTTCGTTGTCCAGACCAATAATCGGGTCGTTCATATTATTGATCAGAGTTTCCAGTCGTTTCTTTTCAAAAAGGAGTTTATAAACATTGCTGTCATGATATTCTTCAAGCTTTTGCGCCATAGTATTGAACGATTTTGCCAAATCTCCAAATTCGCTATGGCTAGTAAAATGAACACGCTCTGAATAATTTTTATTGGCAATTTCTTTAATACTTAGCGTTAATTCTTTAATCGGATTGGCAATATTATTCGGAAGATTAACCAATAAATTAAAAGCAATCAGAAAGCATAAACTTCCCACAATGGCAATCGACAAATTAGCCGTTTCGGCCGAATGTTTAGCAATGTCGCTTTTCTGTTTTATGGCATCTAGATTCAGTTTCATAATCGCAAAAATATCCTGACGAATCTGTGTTTTTACAGTTTCGTCGGAGTTGTTTGTGTCTAAAAGGGCAAAACTGGCTTTAAGCTTTTCTGTAGCTTGTTTTTCGCCTGGCTCTGTAATATTTTGAGTCTGTTTTTCGAGATTTTCCTCAAAACTCCGAATCGTTTCTGTTGACCCTGATTTCATTCCGTCTAAAGCAAAAATCATATTTCTGGAATATTCCAGCGTATTGTAATTGGACTTTAAAATATTTTCGGTATCCTGCTTAATCAGAAAAACCGAATAAGCACTCACTAATGAGAGAATGATGATCATTAAAAATAACAATCCAACACCCAGATTCAATTTGGTTTTAATTCTCATATTTTATTTTTTGTGTAAAATGTTGTTTGTAAGATGTAAAACGTAAAATGTAAAAGAAAATCACATTTTACAAAAAACATCTCACATTTTACGAGAGTATTACAAGATCAACATTTGATAATGACAATTTGTTCAGCAAACGTCTGAAAATTGTTGTAGACAAAATTACTTTAAACAAATTAAAATGTGGTTTTCCGATGCACACTGTTGTAATTTGTTTTTCTTCTACCGTTGTCAAAATAGCATTTGTAATATTTGAGTTTTCCAGTTTAATAACCTCAGCACCCAATTGCACTGCGAGTTTAAAGTTATTAATTAAATGCCTTTGTTTGTCTAGTGCAATTCTATTGCTGCTTTCTTTTGGCGTTTCGACATACAAAACATACCACGATCCATTATAATAACTGGCTAATCTGGCTGCTTTTCTAATAATGATTTTAGCAGTTTTCTCATTACTGCTAATGCAAGCTAACAATTTTTCATGCCGTAAAGCGTGTAAATTAGGAACTTCGCTTTCTACTTTTCGCACCACCTGACTTGCGACTTCTTTCAAAGCCAATTCACGCAATTGCAGAATTTGCTCCGATTTAAAAAAGTTTGCTAAAGCAGTCGGAATTTTATCTGCCGTATAAATTTTTCCTTCTTTTAGTCGCGCAATTAAATCTTCTGAAGTCAAATCGATATTTACAACCTCATCAGCCAATCGTAAAACATTATCAGGAATACGCTCCTGAACATCAATATTCGTAATTCGTTTTACATCTTCATTTAAACTCTCAATATGCTGAATATTAACTGCCGAAATCACATTAATTCCTGCATCGAGAATTTCCAAAACATCCTGCCAGCGCTTTTCGTTTTTGCTTCCTTCAACATTTGTATGCGCCAATTCATCAACAATAACCACTTCTGGTCTAAGGTTGATGATCGCCTGAACATCGAGTTCTTCGAGCTCTTTTCCTTTATAAAAAATAGTCCGCCTCGGAATAATCGGAAGACCAGCTAATAGTTCATGCGTTTCCTTCCGCATATGCGTTTCGATGTAGCCAATTTTTACATCGATTCCGTTTTTCAATAACGAATGTGCTTCCTGAAGCATACGAAAAGTTTTCCCCACGCCGGCACTCATCCCAATGTAGATTTTAAATTTTCCTTTCCGTGATTTCTGAATCAAATCCAGAAAATGCTGTGCATTGTTTTCGTTTTCCATGTTTTATAAGGTAAGATGTTATCTGTAAAATGTAAAATGTCTTGCGTAATCTTTAGTACATCTTACATTTTACAAAAAACATTTCACTATGCTAGAAGCTAATTGCCAAAGAAGTCGTTACAAACGTATTCGTATCCGTTGGAAGATTGTCTTTATTTGTAAAGATTTCATCCTTGCTTGATAGATTTCTGGCTTCAATTCTAAACATAACATTGTCAGTAACTAAGTAATCAAAGTTAGCTGAAAATCCGTAAGTTTTAAATCCGTTTGGAGTTTCAGTTGAGATTATCACGCCTTTCTCGTCGCTATAATATTCTCCTCTTGTTGCCAGCTGAATTCTATCAGTTGGTTTGTATTGCAGAATCAAAACAGGCGAAAACCAAGTGTCGTATTTATTGCTTCCTTTTGCCGATTGCTGAGAACCAATATCAAATCCAGTTGTCAGATTCACTTTTTCAGCTAATTTAAATTGTCCATAAAAGTTATTGAAGTAACGCCACTTTTTATCAATATCAGGCTGTTCGTTTCCAACATAAGTACTCCAATTCAAAACAACCCGATCAGATGGTTTGTACGTAACTTGTGTTCCAAAAGCAGGCGTTTGATTTCCATCGATTTTCTGAATTCTCTGCCAGCCATTCAAATACATGGCTGCTAAATACCATTTTCCAGAATCAGAAGTATAACCAATTTTCACTCCTGCTTCATAATAAGGCGAATTCTCGGCCAAAATGCTTCGGGTTAAAGTTTGACAGTCTTTTCCAATCGCACTTTCAAAACCAATATGCGAAGGCATAATTCCTGCATCAACCCATAAATTATGGTTTTTCGAAATCTTTATACCAACATTCGCCTCGTAAACATTTTTCAACAAACCTTGCTCGGCAGACATATTATATTCGGCATAAGTTCCCGCCATTAAGGCAAAATTCCCTCGAATATTTTCTTTCGAATAATTCACTTTCGCCATTCCTAAATTCAGGTTTACCTCGTTGCTTTTATTGTAACTGTAAAAAAAGTTTGGCCGAGTATGATTTTCCGGTTTCCCGAAATCATAACTGTAATAAGCGTCAACATATCCTGAAAATGTGAATGGACTTTTAGATTCTTCTTGTGCTTGTAAATTGCTGTAACCAAAAGCGATTAAAGCAGTAAGTATTATTTTTTTCATTTTTGTGGTATTCTATTATTTATTAGTAGATTTTTTTAGGAGCTAATCCCGCTATCCGTTCCAATCTTTTGTGCCGAACCCCGGCACAAAAGGATTTCCACTACTATCGGGGCTAGGGCATTTGGGGTAAAAAGGCGTTTTCGTTTCCTGCAAGGTTTCTAAAACCTTGTAGGTATTTATTTTTAAAGATTAGTTTTTATCGTTTAGTTTGTCATTTCGACGAAGGAGAAATCACACTAGAAACTCCGCACAGTTAATCGCCAATCTTTGTCGAATTACGAGTGTGATTTCTCCTTACGTCGAAATGACAAGAATGCGCATAGAAAAACTTAGAATCTCAGTATCTTAGAACTTTAACATCTTAGCGAAGCGCATCCAAAGCCACATTCAATTCCAAAACATTAACCGTTTCAGGACCAACAACAGCAGTATTAATTTTAGATTCAACCAAAGCTTTTACTTTCGTTTCAGCTAAATGTCGCTCTTTAGCAATTCGTTTTACCTGAATCAAAGCACCTTGTGGAGAAATATTTGGATCTAGACCACTTCCTGAAGCCGTAATCATATCAGCAGGAATTTCAGATTTTTTCAAATAAGGATGAACTAATAAAAGTGTATCAATTCTTTTTTGAACCAAAGCCAAATATTCAGCATTGCTTGGACCTTTGTTACTTCCTGCACTTCCCGCCGCGTTATAATCAACAGCCGAAGGTCTTCCCCAGAAATAATTCGACTTATCGAATTTCTGACCAATTTTTTGGTAACCAACCACTTTTCCGTTAACCGAAATCGTTTCTCCTTTTCCTTGATTTGGAGCAATTTGTGCGATTCCATAAATCGCAAGAGGATAAATAACTGCGAACAAGATTAAAGTAACCGCAGTAAGTTTTATTATAGAAAATAGATTTTTCATTTTTTTTGTATTGTAAAATGTTAGATGTAAAAAGTGATTTGTAAATTGTTAAAAGTAAAATGTAGATTTTTCATCATTTCACATTTTACAAATCACATTTCACTACATAAATAGAGTTACGATCAAATCAATTACTTTGATTCCAATAAAAGGAACAATCAATCCGCCAAGACCATAAATCAAAAGGTTTCTTTTAAGGATTGCACTTGCTCCAATTGGTCGGTAATCAACACCTTTCAGCGCAAGCGGAATCAAGATCGGAATGATAATCGCATTGAAAATCACAGCCGATAAAATCGCACTTTCAGGACTGTGCAGATGCATAATATTTAAACCTTGAAGTGCTGGAATTGCAGTAATAAACAACGCAGGGACGATAGCAAAATATTTAGCAACGTCATTGGCGATTGAGAAAGTCGTCAACGTTCCTCGAGTCATTAAAAGCTGTTTTCCAATTTCTACAATTTCAATTAGTTTCGTTGGGTCATTATCAAGATCGACCATATTTCCAGCTTCTTTAGCTGCTTGCGTTCCACTATTCATGGCAACACCAACATTGGCTTGAGCAAGGGCAGGAGCGTCGTTTGTTCCGTCACCCATCATGGCAACTAGGCGTCCTTCGGCTTGCTCTTTTCGGATATAATTCATTTTATCTTCTGGTTTTGCTTCAGCAATAAAATCATCTACACCAGCTTTCTCAGCAATAAACTTAGCTGTCAGGGGATTATCTCCTGTAACCATAACTGTTTTAATTCCCATTCGGCGCAAGCGCTCAAAACGTTCTTTCATTCCGGTTTTAATAATATCCTGGAGTTCAATAACACCCTGAATTTCATTGTTTTTGATTACAACTAATGGTGTTCCTCCATTAGAAGAAATAGAAATTACTTGTTGTGCTGTATCTTCAGGGAAAGAATTTCCGGCTTGTTGCGCAATGTTTTTTGCTGCGTCTTGAGCACCTTTTCGAATATTAGTTCCGTCTTTCAATACGATTCCAGAAGTTCTAGTTTCAGCAGTAAATTTTATAGTGTGTGAAATATCAGAAGTAGTTTTTAAGAAACTTGCTTTTGTTTCACTTTTCACATCGATCATTTCACTTAGCTCCAAAATACTTTTTCCTTCAGGAGTATCATCGGCAAGTGAACTTAAAACAGCCGATTTCACAAAATCATCAAAAGAAATTCCTTTTGTTGGATAAAAATTGGTTGCTTTTCGGTTTCCAATTGTAATCGTTCCGGTTTTATCCAAAAGCAGTACATCAATATCTCCGGCAGTTTCAACCGCTTTACCAGATTTTGTAATTACGTTAGCACGTAAAGCTCTATCCATTCCTGCAATACCAATCGCAGAAAGTAAACCTCCAATTGTAGTTGGAATCAAACAAACGAACAAAGCAATGAAAGCCGCGATCGTGATGGGTGCGTTAGCATAGTCGGCAAACGGTTTTAGCGTAACGCACACAATCACGAAGATTAAAGTAAATGCGGCTAACAGAATTGTCAAAGCAATTTCATTTGGCGTTTTCTGGCGGCTTGCACCTTCAACCAAAGCAATCATTTTATCCAAAAAGCTTTCGCCAGGCTCAGAAGTTACTTTTACTTTAATTTTATCAGACAGCACTTTTGTTCCTCCTGTAACCGAAGATTTATCTCCACCAGCTTCGCGAATTACAGGAGCACTTTCTCCTGTAATGGCGCTTTCGTCAATTGTTGCTAGACCTTCAATAATTTCTCCGTCAGCAGCAATTAAATCACCCGCTTCACAAATGAAAATATCGTCTTTTTTTAATGTTGAAGAACTTACATTTTTGATTTCTCCATTTGGCAAAATCTGTCTGGCAGGAGTTTCTTCACGGGTTTTTCTTAAACTGTCGGCTTGTGCTTTTCCGCGTGCTTCAGCAATGGCTTCAGCGAAATTGGCAAATAAAAGTGTTGCCAGTAATATTAGGAAAACAATCAAATTATAGATAAAACTTCCCTGATCGTTTGCGCCCATTAAGATCGAAATGCAAACGGCAAACATAATAGCAGTTCCGATTTCTACGGTAAACATTACCGGATTTTTTATCATCATTTTCGGATTCAGCTTCACAAAAGATTGCAATAAAGCTTCTTTTACCTGCTTACTTTCAAACAATGATGTGGATTTATTATTAGTCATTTCTTTATATTTTTAGTTGACTTTTTTTCTAAACACATAGAAACATAGATTTTTATTTTGAGGAAAAGGCGTTTCACTTGCATTAATACACATAGATAGCTATGTGTTAGAAACTAGTTTCTTTTTATTCATCTCTTTTAGAAAAGAAAAAATCTATGTTTCTATGTGTTTAAAATAATTTAAGCATTGAAAAATGAGTTATTATTTTAGTGTAAAGTATTCTGCTAATGGACCTAAAGCCAAGGCTGGAAAGAAAGATAAAGCAGCGATAATTGCGATTACGGCAAAAGTCATGATTCCAAAAATTGATGTATCAGTCTTTAAAGTTCCTGCACTCTCCGGAATGTATTTTTTACCTGCTAGTAAGCCTGCAATTGCTAATGGACCAATAATCGGAATGAAACGGCTTAGAAGTAATACAATTCCTGTAGTGATATTCCAAAACGGATTATTATCTCCCAATCCTTCAAAACCAGAACCATTGTTGGCAGCGCTTGACGTGTATTCGTATAACATTTCTGAGAATCCGTGATTTCCTGGATTATTTAACCAGCCTGTGGCATTTCCGCTGAACCAGTATCCCATCGCAGTATCATTTGCAGCAAAATAAGAAGCCAAAGCTGTTCCTGCTAAAATCAATAAAGGATGAAGAATGGCAATAAAAGCGGCAATTTTAACTTCTCGCGCTTCGATTTTCTTACCTAAAAATTCTGGAGTTCGACCAACCATTAATCCGGAGATAAATACAGCCAGAATAATGAAAATGTAGTAGTTCAAAATACCAACACCGCATCCGCCATAAAAGGCATTGACCATCATAGATAATAATTGCATAGCGCCAGAAACTGGCATTGCGCTATCGTGCATACTATTTACAGATCCTGTAGAAATCACTGTTGTAGCAATACTCCAGAAACCTGAAATAGCTGGTCCGAACCGAACTTCTTTGCCTTCCATAGCTCCCGTTGTCTGTGCAATTCCCATTTTTGCAATAGCGGGATTTCCGTTGATTTCGCTTGAGATTGTCGGAATTACAAGAAGTAAAAATCCAACGGTCATAACACCAAAAATGATGTAAGCGAATTTTCGTTTATTAAGGAAGAATCCAAGTGCAAAAATCATCGCAAAGGGAACAATCATTTGTGCCCAAAGTTCAACGGCATTAGTAAAATAAGTAGGATTTTCTAAAGGATGAGCAGAGTTAGCTCCGAAGAATCCACCGCCGTTTGTACCTATATGTTTAATGGCAATAAAAGCAGCAGCTGGTCCGCGAGAAACCTCAACCTGATCACCTTGCAAAGTTGTAATAGCGTCTTTTCCTTCAAAAGTCATTGGAGTTCCGCTGAAAACTAGAACTATAGCGACGATTGCTGAAAGCGGTAATAAAATGCGAGTACAGCTTTTTACGAAATAATTATAGAAATTCCCCAGTTTATCTGTAGTTCTTTCTTTCATTGCAGTAAAAACCATTGCAGCAGCAGCGATTCCGACACCAGCCGAAACGAATTGCAAAAACATCAATATCATTTGCGATAGATACGAAACCCCACTTTCGCCAGAATAATGCTGTAAGTTACAGTTAACAACAAATGAAATAGTGGTGTTAAATGCCAAATCAGGCGACATCGATGGATTATTATCTGGATTTAGTGGTAAAGAACCCTGAAAAAGCAGAACAAAAAAGCAAAGAAAAAACCAAACCATATTGATGCTTAAAAGTGCTTTTAAGTGCTGTTTCCAGTTCATTTCTTCAGCTGGATTGATACCGCTGATTTTAAAAATAAATTTTTCAAGCGGATTGAAAATTGGGTCAAGAAGTGTTTTATTTCCCAAGAAAACTTTAGCAATATATTTCCCTACCGGAATAGCTAAAATAATGGTAAGGATAAAAATACCTATGACGCCTAATAATTCTGTGTTCATAATATTGTGAGTTGTTGATTGTAAAAAGTGAAATGTGAAGTTGTGAAAAGTGAGATGTGATTTAAAATGAAAGACATCTAACATTTCACTTTTGACATTTCACAATTATTAAAATTTTTCGGGTTTGATTAATACATAAATCAAATACAGGAAAACGGCGATTGAAACAATAAATAGTGCAGTCATGATTTAGATTTTTTCAAAGAATTCAACTGACAGAAAACAAATCGCAAACAGTAAAACTGCTAAAGCGAGAAGGAGGATTGTGACCATGATTATTTTAGAATTTAGATTTGTAAAATGTAAAATGTGAGAAGTCAAATGTTGTATGTGAAAAATGATAAGTACATCTTACTTTTCACATACAACATTGACATTAGACTCCCGAAGCATTAACCTGTTTGATATATTCTGCTTTAAGTGTCTGTGGAAAAAGATGAGAAATATTGCAGTGACGCATTTCCATAAAAGATGAAACTGAAAAAACGTACACGTTAGAAATGGCATTTTTGGTTTCGATGCTTCCGCTTATAAATAACCGTTCGGCAAGGGCTAAGCATTTTTTAGCACGAACGATATTTCCAGAAATAATAGATTTTTTGGTTATCTCAGCAAACCGTTCGGCTTGTTTGTAGATTGAGGTTACTTGATTTTTCATTTGGAATGAATTTTTAATGTTCTTCCTCTTTATGCCAAAAGATGTTCCGAAAAAGTCAAGTTGAGTTTAAAGTGTTGTAAATAAAAGGAATGTAGTTTTGTGCCAAAAATTAGGCATAAAAAAAGCCTATCAAAATGATAAGCTTTTATTGAAATGATAGGTTTGTTCTGATTCTTGGATGGTTTTATGAAAACCTTGCAGGACTACAGCTGAATATTGTATTCTTCCAACTTTCTATACAAAGTCGCGATCCCAATTTCCAATAATCTCGCGGTTTCAGCCTTATTTCCTTTCGTGTAATTTAAAACCTTTTGAATATGGAGTTTCTCAACACTTTGCATGGAGAAAGCAGACATTGGTTTCGAATTATTTTCAGCTTGATGCTGCATTTCATAAGGAAGAACATCTGAAGTCAAAATATCTCCATTGCTCAAAATAACCGATCTCTCGATGACGTTTTTAAGTTCACGGATATTCCCAGGCCAGGAATAATTCTCTAATTTCTGTAAAAAGTCATCCGCAATTTGTAGTGCTTTTTTATTCGTTTTTTCTGAAAATTGCTTCACGTAATAATTAGCCAAAAGCGGAATATCTTTAATTCTTTCTCGCAAAGAAGGCAATTTAATTTCGAAAATATTCAAACGGAAATACAAATCAGAACGGAAACGATGTTCATCACTTTCTGTTTTTAAATCACGATTTGTAGCAGCAATTAATCTGAAATTTGATTTTTTTGGAGTCGTGTCTCCAACGGGAATATATTCGGAAGTTTCTAAAACACGCAATAATTTTGCTTGAAGATCAATTGGCATTTCACCAATTTCATCCAGAAACAAAGTTCCGTCATTTGCTTCTTCAATAAAACCTTTTTTATCTTTTACAGCTCCTGTAAATGCGCCTTGTTTATGACCGAAAAGTTCGCTTTCTAAAATTTCTTTTGTAAAAGTACTGCAGTTCAAAGCCACAAAAGATTTTCCTGCACGATTGCTGTTTTCATGAATCGCCTGTGCAAAAACTTCTTTTCCGGTTCCGGTTTCTCCCATAAGTAAAACAGTCGAATCGGTTTTGGCTACTTTTTGTGCAAGATCAATGACTTGTTCTATTCCTTTCGATTTTCCAATAATGGTATTGAAAGAATATTTATCATTAATGCGTTTTTCTAACTGTTGAACTTTTTTCTGCAAATGTACTTTTTCGACCGCTTTATAGAGAAGCGGAATAATTTTATCGTTATCGTCGCCTTTTACAATATAATCGAAAGCACCATTTTTCATTGCCTGAACTCCATCGGGAATATTTCCAAAAGCAGTTAGCAGAATTACTTCTGTTAGAGGAAAACTGTTTTTTATGTTTTGAAGAAACTCAACACCGTTTCCGTCAGGAAGTTTTACATCGCACAAAACGACATCAATTTCGGTTTGTTCCAATTTTTTAAAACCAGATTTTAAATCTTTGGCTTCAAAAACTTCAAATCCTTCCGATTTTATAATTCGCGCGAGCAGATTTCTTAGTTTTTCTTCGTCGTCTATAATTAAAATTTTGTGTGTCATTTGCAGATAAGCTAAAACCGAATAGGTGTTTTAATGTACAAATTTAGGTTTAAAATTTGTTCTCTTTTTTCATTCAGAACAAATTATTTTTAAGGACAGAATCAGTTTTAAAATATTTTTTCAAAAAGAAATGTACTTTTAGATCGTAAAAGAACCACTAAAATTTATGTCAAAACGAATTCTACTTATAATAGTTGCCGTAATCTTCGGAAGCTTTAATAGTTTTTCTAAAGGAATTATTCAAAAAGATTCTTCAAAACCGAAAACTATTTCATTCAAAATAAAACTGAAATCGGCTGATAAGGTAAAAATTGCCGTTTCTCCTTTAAAATACAACAAACATTTAGCGTATAGTTTTACGCTTGACGATGGCTACAGATCGGCTTATTTAACTGCGTTTCCATTATTGAATGGAGGAAAAATCAGTAATTCATCCATTAACGAATGGAAAATCGATCAAGGCGGAGATGGAACAGTTTCAGAAGGACTTTTTTATTCGGACGGAATGGGAAATAAAATTCCGTTTAAATTGGCATTAGCAATCAATGGAGGTTCAATACGTGATTTGCCAGAAAATCGCGGACATCTTTCGTGGAAAGAAGTAAAAGAAATGTACAATGCTGGCTGGGATATTTTAAACCATAGTTTTCATCATGCCACAAAACACGGAACAAACTACAAAACAGAAGTAACCGAAAATACAACTTCAATACAGCAAAATCTAGATTTTAAAATGTCTCATTTTGTAGTTCCTGGTGGAGAAGGTGATGAAAAATATTATTTGGAATACGAAAAAGAAGCACTTAATAACGGACATTTTTCTGTAGCGTCTTATTATGGTGTCGGTCCAGTTTTTAAAGTTGATTCAAAAGTAGATTTAGATAAAATGATTTCTGCCCGAACATTTGTTCAAAGTTCAAAAGACACAACAAGTTTTAAAACGATGGATAAATATTTAAAAACGATAGACTCTATTGTAAAACAAAAAGATCCTGTTTGGTTTAACGAATTCACGCACGGAACTGGAAATACAAATTTGTGGAATCTAAGTATGCGTTTTCCTGAATTCAAATATTATATGACTACGCTTGCCAATAAATACGGTTTAAAAGGGAATGACTCAATCTGGATGGCGCCGTGGCAGGAAGTTTATGAATATATTTGGTTAAGAGACAGAATTAAAGTCGATTTTCAGCAGAAAAATAAAGAAGTAGCTGTAACAATTCATCTTCCAGAAATTCCAGAAAGTTTTAGAAATCGCGATATTTCATTAAATGTAGAAACGTCATCAAAATTTGAAATCGAATCGAATAAAGATTTGAAAATAAAAGATGATGGAAAAATAACGCACAAACAGATTTTCATTCAATTGAAAAAATAAATCTGATAAAAAAATAAACACATAGAAACATAGTTTTTCGTTTGTCTAAAAAGGAAGTTGAAAGAAACTTGTTTCTAACACATAGAAAGCTATGTGAATTAATGCAAGTGAAACGCCTTTTAGCGATAAAAAAATCTATGATTCTATGTGTTTAAAAATATACGCAACGAAAAAACTTAATCAATCTCTTTCTCGTTATCCTTTATAAAAGTGTCAATATTCATTAAAAGAGGATCAATCATAATTCGTTGAGGTTTGTTTTTGATTTTAATTTTCCCTTCAACTATATTGTTTTTGATTGGAAATGTATAACGAAATAACTTTCCGTTTTCATCATAAATCCCAATATCGATTGTTTTATCATTGTCAATTTGCTTCCGAACTCCTGTAGCATTTTCAATATATTTTTTAGAATTAGCGTTAAAAGAAACTTCATAAAGATTATTCTTTTTTACGCTTTCAACTTTAGAAATTTTAGAAGAATAAGTAATGATTTTTTTAAACATTTCATCCAGTTTTGGATAGAGTTTAGAATCTGTAACCAAATAAATCTCTTTCAATAAATCTTCAGAATCTGGAATTGGATTAGGATATTTATAATGGCTTAAGAAATTATGCAATGCCAGATTCACTTTTTCTTCCCCAATTAAAACTTTTAATTGATGCATGACCAGTATTCCTTTATCATAAGGTAAATGTGGGGTTTCGTAATTTGTTTTATACAAAGGCGTTTCAGGATCATAACTTCGACTACTTAAATACAAATCCAAATGAATTTTTAAAGTTTCGAGCGCTTTTTCCAAACCATGTTCTTTTTCATACAACATCAGTTCCGTGTATTGCGCCAAAGTTTCAGTCAAAATCCAACTTCCTTCTTTTTGTTCAGGACTGATTTGTGAATTACCCCACCATTCGTGCGACAATTCATGAGCCGTCAACTGATTGATGATATCTTCTTTATCGCGATTATTCAAGTTGCTGTAAAATCCAAAATTCTCTTTCATAAAAACCGTCGACGGATATGAAGTCGCCGCAAATCCATCAGCGAAAGCAGAAACTTCGGCATAACGAATGGTTTTGTATGGATATTTTCCAAAATTGTTTTGGCAATAATCTAACGTATTTTTTACATCTTGAATCAGTTTCACAACATTTCTTGAATGTCTTTTATCATAAAAAACTTCAATAGAAATATCTTTGTAATTCGTTTTTTGGATTTCATAATCGGCAGAAGAAAAAGCAAATCGAAACGGAATCTTTCCATTTGATTTATAATGAAAATAATTGCGATTGTCTTTGGTCCAATTCCCAACTAAATCTCCAACACCAATTGCCGTTTGATTTTTAGAAGTCGAAACCACAACATCATAATCAATAAAATCATTTGTTGTTTTCGATTTGTCTTCAAGCTTTTTAAGTGGTATTTGCGGTTTTAAATGTCTTTTTGCCCGTTCTTTTTCACTGCTGATTTCGTTAGAATCTTGATAACCAAAAGTTGGAAAATAACGGCTTATTCGCATAAACGAACCATTTTCAATAATCGAATTAAACGCAGTATGACCTTCAAACGGCGACCAAGTTGAGGTAAAAGAAAAACTCATTTTTATTTTCTGATGAGGTTCTAAAGGTTTTTCCAAACGATACCAATAATGCTGAAATTTAGAAACATCATCTAGATTTTTCGCATTTTCAATTTCAACAGAAGTCAGTTCCGAATTTCGATCTATATATAGGAGTAAACTATCAATAGGTTTTTCAGTATTATTCACCAATTCATAAGCGCCTTTTACATTATAACGATTTTCTTCTGGGAACAAATCGACATTACTTTTTACAGAAACTATCGTTGGCTGTAAAAGATTTGTATATTTTTTAAATTGCTTTTCGTACTGTTCCCTCCAATTGTTAACGTCATCTTTGGTCAAATACGGATATTCAATATTTGTTTTATAAAAAAGATAACTTCCAAAACCGATGAAAAGAATACTTCCAAAAGCAAAAGTTGTTTTTTGAATAGTATTAAATGAATTTCTACGAATAGTTTTTAGAATAGTAGAATTTCGTTTCCATAAAATTCCAGTCAATGTGAGCAACATCAAAGCAAGACCTAAATTGTAGAGCATTGAAATATGAAACGGAAAAGTATAACTTCCGAAACCATTCAAATCAAAATATTCTCTTTTAAAAGAATCTCCGAATCGAAATAATGGATGCGAAATTCCTAATTGTTCTCCAATTCCAGTACAAAATAAGAGAACAATAAAGGCAGAAATTCCCAATCCTAAATATTTGTTTTTAATGAAAGTCTGAATGGCGATTATCAAAATCGAAATCAAAAACAATGGAAATCCGATATAGTAAAACATCGAAAAGTAAAGTCCAGCTTCAATCGGTGCATTTGCATGTATGATTTGAAAAACAATTCCAATCAAAATGCTAATTCCTATTAAGATTATCGGAATCATAAAAAGTGCTGTCAATTTCGAAATCAAAACAACAAACTGAGAATAAGGAGCAGTATTTTCAAGCATTTCAAACATCGAATTTTCGCTTCGATTCAATAATTCACTACTATAAAAAAGAGTAACCAGAATTAATATGAAGGGCAAACGATCCATAATTGTAGAAATCATCAAAGCTGTATCGGTAATTTTTTCTGCCAATCTAATTCCTCCGTCAATTTCATCTGAAATCTCAATCATTAATAATCCCGAAAACAGAAGAACAATCAGTAAAAATGGAATTCCTTTTAAAACCAAATAAATATCCATTTTCAAATTGCTTTTAAAAACAGCCCAATTATGTTTTGAGGTTTTAAATTGCTGTTTCGTAATTACAGTAGAAAACATTTGTATCTCTTTTTTACTGATTTTAACTGATTTTATCTTTTTAGTTTTTGTTTTTCGAAATGAAAATAATTTATACGAAACAAAAATTAGAAGGAAAGAAATGCAAATCCAAAAGATTCGATTCAATAAAAAATTGCCTGAAAGAGAAACCAATTGGGTGTTTTTTTCAATTGATGTCCAATATCTCGTTTGTTCTAAAAATGCTGCTAAACCAAACGGATCTATTTTTGCTGCTAAAGACATCGCTTTCGCGGAAGACGGAGAAGCATTTGCAAATAAAGGCGAATTAGAAAAAATCGAACCCGCTATATATAATATGTAAATGAATAAGCCGCCAACATAAACAAAAAGTTTACTTCGCGTGAGCCAAGCCATCGTTGCCAGAATCGAAAGGCATAAAAATATGTTGGGAACAACGATAACAAGAAAAGGCCAGATGTAATTGATAATTTCAAAAGGTCCAATTTCACTTTTAGGAATCCACGACATTTGATGTCCGACAATCATTCCGATTATAAACATTCCAAAAGAAGAAATAGCAATTACAAAAGCTGTAATAAATTTGCTTCCCAAAAAATAAAACTTAGAAATAGGAGTAGAGAAGATTATTGAATCAAATTTGGTTTCGTATTCTTTTAAAAAATGCTGTGCAACTTGAAGTGTGGTGGAGAAAATTGTCATTAACGATATCAAGCCAATCGCGTAAGTCAGTACAAATGGACTATTTTTATAAGCACCCGAGAACGAAAAGTTCGCAAAAGCACTCACAAAAAAGCCGAGAATCAGATAAATAATAAAGGTGGCATAAAATGTCCAGTTTCTGGTATTGTTATGCCATTCAAATTGAATTAATTTAGAAAGCATAACGTTATTTTTTAAGTTGATTTTGAGATAATATATTAAAGTAAACATCGCTCAAATCTGGAGAAGTCAATTCAAAACCAGAATCTGGCTGTTGTTCAGAAAAAACATGAATATTGATTTTTCCTGAATTCAGATGAGAGGAAATAATATTAAAGTGTTCTTGATGATTTTTGAGTTCGTTTTTATGAATCGCTTTTGTCCAGATTTTTCCTTTCAAAGAATCAACCGCTTCATTTGGGTTTCCTTCCAAAATCAATTTTCCGTTAGAAATAATTGCCATTTTAGTGCATAAATCGCGAACATCTTCTACAATATGCGTTGATAGAACTACAATAATGCTTTCGCCAATTTCACTCAATAGATTATTGAAGCGGTTTCTTTCCTCGGGATCAAGTCCTGCAGTTGGTTCATCGACAATAATAATCTTCGGATTTCCCAACAAAGCTTGAGCAATTCCAAAGCGCTGACGCATGCCACCCGAAAACGAATGAACCGCTTTGTCTTTGTGTTGTAATAAATTAGTTTGTTGCAGCAGATACAAAATTTGATCGTGACGTTCTTTTTTATTGACAATTCCTTTCAAAATTGCCAAATGATCCAATAAACGATAAGCAGAAATTTTTGGATAAACGCCAAATTCCTGTGGAAGATATCCCAGATTCTCTCTAATAAACATTGGGTTTTCGAGAATATTTATTCCGTTAAACTCGATAACTCCAGAAGTAGGTTCCTGCAAAGCAGCAATAGTTCGCATTAAAGTTGATTTTCCTGCACCATTTGGTCCAAGCAGGCCAAACATTCCGTTAGAAATTTCAAGCGATAAATGGTCAATCGCCTGCGTGCCGTTCTCATACGTTTTGCTGAGATTTTTGATAGATAAACTGTTCATTTTTTGATTGATTTTGATGATTATATAAATGATGATTTGAAATTTTTAGGCAATAGAATACCAGTCGGCCTCAAAAAGCCGATTTTTAGATTCAGAAAATTTGATTTAAAAGAAAGCTACTCGCTTACATATTCTAAAATATCACCAGGTTGGCAGTCTAGTATTTTGCAAATAGCTTCAAGAGTATCAAATCGAATACCTTTTGCTTTTCCAGTTTTTAGAATCGATAAATTAGCAGGCGTTATATCTAATTTCTCTGCCAATTCTTTACTCTGCATCTTGCGTTTGGCAAGCATTACATCAACATTTACAATTATTGGCATAGCTATATAAATAAATCTTGTTCGTTTTGAAGGTTTAAACCTTGTTTAAAAATGGCAGCTAAAAAATAAGCAAAAGCGCCAAGCATTCCGTGCAATATGATAAAAAGCGCCACTTCATTATCTAAAGGAACGAAGAAGAATGCAAAAAATATCACGATACTCGGAATGAATAAATTGGATATATAAAAACGTTTTAAGTGTACAACTCCATTTTGAGTAAACAATTTTGGCTGAAAGAAGACCTTAAAGACATTACTGCTCAGTAAAAAGAAAAGTCCATAAAGACTCAGCGGAGCCAGAAAATCAAAAAGAATATATGGCAGGTTGTAATCACCCAACATTAAAGGATGTGTAGTGAACGGATAACAAACCTGAAAATACTTTCCGCTATCTTTAAATGTTAGAAATAATCCTGTTACTAAAGTAAAAACCGAATAAGCAGCCAAGAAAAAATAAACAACAGCTAAGAATCGTGTGAAATAAAATAATATTCTCGAAACAATATGAGTAGTCTTCATACAATAAAAAGTTAAATTGATATTGCAAATGTATAATTAATTATCGTAAAACAATAATTAATTATTAAAAAATAGACAATTTGGATGATTTGAGAATATTATAATTCTATTAACATTAGAAAACAAAAGGCATTCGCATAAATGAGTTAATTTTGCATTTTAGCCTTAATTTATATGAAAAAACCAATTTCAGTCTCAATATTAGAGCTTGCGATTATCACCCAAGATAGCAACGCAACAGAAACATTCCAAAAAACAAAAGACATAGCGCAATTAGCCGATAAACTAGGATACAAGAGAATCTGGTTGGCAGAACACCATAATATGGCACACGTTGCAAGTACTGCAACTGTGGTTTTAATTGGTTATGTGGCAAGTCAAACCGAAAATATCCGTGTAGGTTCTGGTGGAATTATGCTTCCTAATCATTCGCCTTTAGTGGTTGCCGAACAATTCGGGACTTTAGAGACACTTTATCCAAACCGAATCGATTTAGGTTTAGGAAGAGCACCAGGAACAGATCAGCCAACTGCCGAAGCGATTCGAAAAGATTTTTTTGAGCAAGCACAGCGATTTCCGCAAAACGTAAGCAAGCTTCAAGAATATTTTTCTTCTGAAAACGCCACAGGAAAAGTGCGTGCATTTCCGGCCGAGGGGCTAAATGTGCCAATTTGGATTTTAGGATCAAGTATGGATAGTGCGGCTCTAGCGGCTGCTTATGGATTGCCTTATGCTTTTGCAGGACACTTTGCGCCAAAACTAATGATTCAGGCATTCGAATTTTATAGAGAAAATTTTCAGCCATCAGAGTATTTAGATCAGCCAAAAACAATGGCTTGTGTAAATATCATTGCGGCAGATACCAATGAAGAAGCAGAATTGCTATCGACAAGTTTGTATCAAATGTTTCTAAATCTAATTAGAAATGATCGTAAAGGATTGCAACCACCAGTTCCATCGCTAGATGATATCATGAATGAAGCAGAACGTTTCCATGTAAATCAAATGACAGCGGGAACCTTTACAGGAAACAAAGAACAGTTAGTAACCGATTTGAGAAAGTTTATTGACTATATCCGAATCGATGAGATAATGGTGACAAGTCCAATCTTCGATCACCAAGCAAAGCTAAAAAGCATTCAAATTACAAAAGAAGTAATAGATGCTTTGAATGAGTAATACATATAATGTATAGTTTTTAAATTATACTATATATAAGAGTAAGTCTCGATTACAACCCGACAGGTTTTAAAAACCTGTCGGGTTTATTTTTTGTATACATATATAAGGAGAAAACTTCGGCTGTCAGTCAGAGCACAGCGAAGCCTTTTTATCGGCAGTTTTGAAATTTGGAATTTAAAATATTGGAATTTTGCGTTTAATTAGTAGCCTGATCCCGCTATCCGCTTCAATCTTTTTGTGCCGAACCCCGGCACAAAAAGGATTTCCGCTTCTATCGGGGCTATGGGAGCTGTTTCCAGGAGAAGTTTTATCTTCAAAAAGGGCATCAAAGTTTGAAAACTCCTCAAAACAGGAAGGATAAAACGTGGCAAAACTAAGAAAACTGCATCGTAATTCAGAAAAAACCCACAGCGGATGAAAAAACTTTAAAATGTAAACCTGCCGTTATGAGACAGTTAGGAAATAACTTGAAAAAAGATTTAAAAAAGCCGGTCAAAAGTATTGCAGAAGCGGAAAAAGGTTCTACTTTTGCACCCGCAACAGCGAAAAACGCTCTTAGACATTCCGGCAGCTTTATGATAATTGAGGGAAGAAATTCTCAGAAAAAAAAGATTCGAAAAAGCTTGCGGGAAAAGAAAAAGCTTTTTACATTTGCACCCCGCAAAACACGGAAAGTTCCTTGGCAGACTGGTAAGAAAAACGAAAAGATGAGGCGAAAAAAAAGCTTCAAAAATTTTTT